>NZ_JAGGJA010000010.1 GCF_026229185.1 Fodinibius salsisoli
GCTACTACCGGGAGGGAGCCTCCAATGGCGGCCGGGAGTTTGTGACGGGGGGCGGCTCGCTGCGCTACGGGGCGCTGCAGGTGAATGCGAGCCTGGCGATCCCGCAGGGGCCCACGGCCACCGACAATATCACCCGCCTCGGACTGCTTATTAGTTTTTAAACGTTAAACCTTTTGAGAAGCACCGATTTAGCATTATAAGTAATATCGGGAGGAATAACGTATCATTTTGATTGTGTCGCTGAGTCAGACTTTTTGAAAATGATATCGCCATAGTAGGCGGTAGCATTGCCCGCGGTATTGTCAGAGTCCGTCATAATGGCCACTCCTGTGATGGCGGGAGGGGCTTCACCAAAAGCAGCTTTATAGTCTTGGAGAATGTTTTGTGTCTCAACCATCCAGGAGCCCGATTGTTCGTTGCCGGATTGTACGGCAACCATATAAACCCAGTCCGTAAATGGATTGGGCGCAATGGTTCCCCTTTTAGCCTTATTGGCCCAGATGTAATTGATTGATCGTAATGGAATATTATAAGAGGTGAAGGCCTTAAGAGCAGAATACTTTATACGGTCACCAAAGCCAAGGTTTGATTTATCATAATCGAACGTGACGTAAATACGGGCCGGATAATCGTCACTATCTTTTTTCTGGAGGTTGCCCTTTTTAAGTACTCCATCCACTTTCCAGCGCCATTCAATAATCGGATATTCATGAGGATCAATTCGTATTTTATAGATCAATCCACCAGCGGCATTAGCACTGCTGGCTTTGATAACATTTTTACCATTTTGATCCTCAACTAGAGAATAATCAGTAAGGTTATCTGATTTTACTTCCATCTTTGCCCATGTCGTATCATTTTTAGAGTCTGTTGGGTTATAGTCTTGAACGGCTAACCGAATGGTATCTGTATTTTGTCCGGAGGATGGAGAGGACATAATCAGAGCAAGGACAGGAATAAGTATTAAGGAATAAAATTTCATAACTACTATTTTAGTATGTGTTCAACCATATGTACGACAGATTTTTTGGATTAGATTTATCAACGATATCTTTATTAGCTTCTGACAGGCAATACCGTTATTTTATTCGTTCATTTTAACTTACTGATTCATTAGCGGTTGCTTACTGCTACAGGTAAAGCATTAAAAAGGGAATCCGGTGATCTTTATTCGAAAGACAGTCCGGAGCAGTCCCCGCTGCTGTAAGCTCCACCAAGCTTTTGGTCTGTATGACCACTATCCCCAATACAAGGGATGGGAAGGTTGCCAGAAGTGGAGTAAGCCAGAAGACCTGCCATAATGATGATAGAAAAGCTTTCGGGAGAAAAGCTGAACCTATGACTTTGAAAAGATTTATTTACTGTTCTGTTAGTATAATTTTGGGGAGTATCGTCCTCATATTTTCGGCTTGTAACTCGCCGGAGAAGCAAAAGAATACCGCACATCTTGTATCTGACAATACCGTCACATTTCCGCACAAGGTACAGGCCGAGTATGCAAGTGGTTTCCATATCAGCTATCATGAAAACCATAAGTTGCTGGAGATCTTAAAACCTTTCCAGGATAAGGTGGATACGTTAAGGTATGCGCTGGTCCCCCGTGAGTTGGTTGAAGAGGTTGACGTTTCCGGTGCCCGAGAGATTCCTATTCCTGTTCGTCGTATGATTGCCACTTCTACCACGCACATTGGCTTGCTTGGGATGCTGGATGCCAACAGCGTGCTAACAGGTATGGTGGGTGCAGAGTTTGTGTATAGTTCAGAAGTAAAAAGCCAGATTGAATCTGGGACAACGACAAGCCTTCCACAGGGGGAACTAAATAAAGAGAAGATATTGGCTATGGACCCGGATCTGCTCATGATTTCAGGAGGACAGTCATCCCAATTTGATAATTATCGGGTATTGATTGATTCGGGCATCAATGTATTTGTGAATGCCGAATGGCTGGAAACAACTCCACTGGGCAAGGCAGAGTGGGTAAAAGTGATGGCCGCTTTACTGAACAAAGAGCAGTTGGCTAACAAAAAATTTGAAGCAGTGGCCGACCGGTACCAGAAATTGAGAGCCGCTACTGATACGGTCACTCATAAACCGCTGATTATCAATAGCGTGCCGTATAAAGGGGCTTGGTTTGTTTCAGGCGGCAATAGCTTTGCCGCTCAGTTCTTGGAGGATGCCGGGGCTAACTACCCTTGGTTAGAGACGGAGGACACGGGTGGACTAAGGAAAAGCTTTGAAGTGGTCTATGAACAGGGATTGAAAGCAGATATTTGGATTAATCCCGGTACGGCAGAAAGCAGGGAAGACCTTTTGGCAAAAGACAGCCGGTTTAAAGCTTTTAAAGCATTTGAAACGGGACAAATTTATAATAACAATCGTCGCAAGCGGCCGTCCGGGGGCAACGACTATTGGGAGTCCGGTGTGGTGCATCCGGATATTTTATTAGCTGATTTGATTAAGATATTCCATCCCGAAATTGTGCCAGAACATGAGCTGTATTATTATCAGAAGGTGCAGTGATGCCAACCCCTTCTCAACATAATGACGTGCAGTACCAAACCGGTATTCGCCCGCTTTACTTTTTCCTTTTAGTGGGAGGAGTACTTCTTTTTTTTCTGCTAAATATCGGGCTTGGCTCAGTAAATATACCCCTTGCGGATATTGTTCATATCTTAGCAGGAGGAGAAACCGAACATTCTGCCTGGCGTAAAATCCTGATAAATATACGTATTCCCAGGGCTGTGACAGCGATCTTGGCGGGCAGTGCCCTTTCAGTGGGCGGGCTCCTGATGCAGACGCTTTTTCGTAACCCCCTGGCGGGCCCCTCGGTACTGGGTATCACCGCCGGTGCAAGCCTGGGTGTTGCTGTCGTGATGCTGGCAGGCGGGACCATCACCAGTATCTTTGCCATTCAACAGCTTTCGGCGGCAGGCAGCTGGCTTATCATTTTGGCAGCCAGCCTGGGTTCGGCCGCCGTGTTGTTGCTTATCCTGCTCATATCCATACGTATTCGGGATAATGTTACTCTGCTTATTATCGGGCT
This sequence comes from Fodinibius salsisoli, assembly GCF_026229185.1. Taxonomy (GTDB): domain Bacteria; phylum Bacteroidota; class Rhodothermia; order Balneolales; family Balneolaceae; genus Fodinibius; species Fodinibius salsisoli. Next base: position 3,044 of record NZ_JAGGJA010000010.1, read on the forward strand.
GATGGTCGGCAATATTACAATAGCGATGGTCAGCATATGGCAATATTTTAGCAGTCCCGAACAGATACAGGACTACCTGATCTGGACGTTTGGAAGTCTGGGCGGCGTGCCGCTGGATCAGCTCTGGATTGTGGCTATCGTAGCCGTAATGGGTGGAGGCATGGCCCTGCTAATGTCCAAGCCCCTAAATGGGTTGCTTCTGGGAGATAACTATGCTCGTAGTATGGGCCTGTCCGTTGCCAGTGCACGTATCTGGATTATTGTAAGTACAAGTCTGTTGGCGGGGGGTATTACCGCTTTTTGTGGACCCATCGGTTTCGTCGGGATTGCCGTTCCCCATCTGACACGTTCATTGCTGGGCACCAATGATCATCGCGTGCTCATTCCGGGCACTTTATTGATGGGAGCGCTTCTTCTTTTGGCCTGTGATATCGTAGCCCAAATGCCTGGCTCCACTGCAACTTTACCTATCAGTGCCGTAACATCATTGGTGGGCTCGCCGGTCGTTATTTGGGTCATTATCCAGCGAAAAAACCTACAGGCTTCTTTTTGATGAGTCAGTTCCAAAGTATCATATCGACAGAAGATCTGGAAATAGGGTTTCCTGCACGCGGTCGCCGCCGGAAATCTAAAACGGTGGCCAGCGATATTAATGTATCGCTACACCGTGGCCAGGTGGTTTGCCTGCTGGGGCCGAATGGGTCAGGGAAGTCAACACTGATTCGTACCCTTTCAGGGCTCCATGCACCGCTGAGTGGAGGGATAAAACTTTCGGGTAGTTCCATGAACCACCTAAGTAACAAGCAGGCTTCCCGTGAAGTGAGCACGGTGCTTACCGACCGACTGACCATTGGAAATCTGAGCGTGCATGAACTGGTAAGCTTTGGCCGATCGCCTTATACCGGTTGGTTTGGCTCGCTGGATCAGAAAGATAAGCAGAAAGTAGCCTGGGCTATAGAATCTACTGGAAGTGGTCCGCTCATTGATCGGGATGTACTTCACCTTAGTGATGGGGAGCGCCAAAAGGTGATGATTGCGCGGGCCCTGGCACAGGATACGCCCGCTATACTGCTGGATGAACCTACCGCTCATCTCGATCTGCCGAATAGGGTTGCGATTATCCGCTTGTTGCGGAGGCTTGCTCACAACACCCAAAAGGCTGTCTTATTTTCTACCCATGAATTAGATTTGGCGCTCAAGGCAGCGGATGCGTTATGGTTGATTAACAGGGAGGGGAAAATTATCACAGGTACGCCCGAAGACCTCGTACTGGATGGCACCTTTGAATCCGTTTTTGAGCGGAATAGTTTCGAATTTGATCGGACTACCGGCTCTTTTAGGCTCCACGAACCATCCAAAGAACCGATCTATTTGCAGGGCAATCCCGTAGGCGTATTCTGGACACGACGTGCGCTGGAGCGCTCCGGTTACGAGGTCAGGGAGTCGAATGGAACGGAACTGCAGGTTGAGGTTCGTGCATTGGAACAGCACTTTGAGTGGAGCATTACCTATCAGGATAAGGAGCATAATAGTGATACCGTTCAGGGGCTGCTGTCGATATTACAGAAGTTATAGCGGTATTGTTGTTTTAAGTCCTTGGCACTTGCGAAGTGTCCGAGACTTTTTGGTGAACATTTTCTTTTAAAGGCGACAACACCCACTTGGGAAATTTCTGTTTGACGAAGGGCGGCCCGAAGCCGTGGTCAGCGCTTTTGGCTGTTGTCCGCCCTGAGGAGTTTAAATTTCTCTTGGCCTTTTGTGCCAAGACAAAAGGCGGAAAAAATGACCGGCTGAGAAAGCTTCGACTCTCCCGTAGCCAAAATCATTTAACGGGAGTTGAAAAATACCAATTCTCAGACAGGAATGATTTTTTTACGCTTCGGCTACGGTCACTTTCCCAGCAGAATTTATGTTAGGCCGGGATGTGGAGTGGGGATTACATAAGATAAGTCGAACAAGTTCAAGGTCCTATCGGCCTTAAATTTGTTGGCGGGAATAAGCGAGTGAGGCGAGGTGCGACCGCAGAAATTCACACCGGTCGGGTCTTGCCTTAAGGTCTAAAGAGCAGAAGGACCATTGAATTTATGCAGTACCGAGACGAATGAGCGCGGCCAAGAAATTTTCAGCCTAGATCTTTTACGAGCCTTTTGGATCATGCCAAAAGGCGGAACAAATTATCTGTTCTATTTTTTGGATGACCAAAAAACGAAACGCAAAAAAGTCACCGTCTGAGAAAAGAGGGCGGGGAATGTTAGTTCGGATCAGAGGTCATAAAATATCCCTTCGAAGGGAGTACCGCTGAAGGCGGGGAGGGATGTTTATCCTATCTTTCGCTGATGTAACTCCTTTAAGCTTTGAGGGAGTTTAACTCCCATTTGCCGCGTCCTTTCTTCGGGAGTGCAACTTCATAGCACAGTGGACAGGAGCGGGGTCGGGGTATTACGCATTTCTCTTCTCAAGGAAGGGGGCAGTATATTCAAGTGTCGGGGACTTAGTTCGAGGTTTGTTTCTTCAAACTAAGCTAAAAAAGTTTCATTTTATCAATAAAGCTCATACCTTACCAACGCTCTTTGAAATAGTGTATTGGTTTCGCTGATTGATAGCAATCAACCAGCGATGAAAAGGGAATTCCGTGCCCCGGCACTGACTTTATTGCCGTGTAATCGGAAGCTGTACCCGCAACTGTGAATCCATTTCAGGTGTTGTCCCCAACCTTTTGCCACTGTCCCGATACTTCGGGATGGGAAGGCCGGACAGCCGGATAAGCCAGAAGACCTGCCAAACAATTCTATTTCTTGAGGAACTTTCGGGAGTTAAAGTTTCTACGAGGATTTTATGTCAAAATTATGGATACGTTATAGCACAGCTTTATGTAGTTGTGTTCTCTTTTTTATACATCATTTAGCTTATAGTCAGGTAATTAGTGATACGCTTCAGTTAGAAGAAATTGAAGTGGTAGCCACTCGTATACAGCAGCCATTAAAGTATCAGCCTACCCATGTGGAAGTTATTGACTCGGTATCGCTATCGATGCAGTCGGTCCAAAATATTGGTGAAGTATTAAACTCGTCCTCTATGCTATTCATTAAAGACAATGGTCCTGGAGGGATTGCAACTGCTTCTCAACGAGGGCTCTCTGCCAGTCAGGTTCAAGTGCTTTGGGAGGGGATACCTATTAATAGCGTTATGGCCGGACAAACCGATTATTCATTATTACCGGCATCACTCTTTTCGACTGTACAGATAAGCTCTGGAAATCCCAGCTCAGCTTTTGGAGGCGGCAGCCTTTCGGGAGCCATCTACCTGTCATCTGATAGAGCGGAATATCAAGGCGTTTCTATTGGACAAAGTGTGGGATCCTTTGGTCAGTGGCAATCGTCATTAAACGGACAGATTCAGTCAGGTAACTGGAGGGTCCATTTGAAAAGTGCGGTGAGCAGGGATGAAAATGACTTTGAATATTATAACCGTGCTTTTGATCAGGAAGAGTACCGGACCCACAACCGACAGGAACAGGAAAACATCATTGCTGGCATTGGATATAGCCAGGGAAATAAGCAGTTCGAATCTAAATTTTGGTTTGCCGATAGCAAAAATGAAATCCCCGGGACCATTCTAACATCAAATAGCCAGTCCCGACAGGATGACCAGTCCATGCGCTGGTTGAGTCGTTATCAGACCTATTGGGGTGAAGCCGAATTTACGTTCAAAAACTATGTTGACCGTTCCGAGCTTAACTATTTTGACTCTAAAGCCGACACGAGAAGCATAAGTACAACCCGCAGATGGTTGATCAGCAGTGCCTTTGACTATAAAATCAATAATAATGTTTTGCTGAAGGGGGAGCTCAGCGGTAGCCTTTCGGGCGTAGAGACCAACAATTATACGGGTTTGAAAACACGCCAGCAGTTCAGTGCCTTACTAAATCCTGAATTTGAAACCTTACAAAGTCGGGTCCATATTTATCCGGCATTACGGCTTGATTCATACAATGATTTTGGAACCGTATTGAGTCCTACACTTGGGGTAAATTATGCTCTGCGAAAGGATAAACTATTTTTGCGCGGACAGCTAAGCCGTGATTTCAATCCACCGACCTTTAATGCTCTGTACTGGTTGCCCGGCGGAGATCCCAATTTGAAACCGGAGCGAAGTAATAATGCAGAGGCCGGATTGGTTTATTATCCACGATGGTTGAGCTTTTCGACGGTGACTTTAACCAGTTTCTATAATCGGGTCAATGAAGGGCTCCGGTGGACTCCTAATGAAACCGGAAATTATGTACCTGAGAATGTAGATCAGGTTACTTCAAAAGGATTAGAGACAAGCCTGACCAACCGATTCACAGTAGGCAGGCAATGGAACCTGGTGTTAGAACAATCTGCAAATTATGTGCACGCTCAGATTACAGAGCCTCGGTTTGATGGAGATGAAGCCCTTGGAAATCAGCTTCGATATATTCCCAAATGGAATTATCAGGCGTCGCTTCGTGCCCAAAGAACCTTTCTGAGTGCTTTTATTCAATATAAATGGACCAACCGCCGCTATACTACTGATACACAGGAATTTGCCAGCTCGCTTAAGCCATATCACCTCTTGCATGCCACCCTACAACTTCAGCAACAATATTTTGGGGTTAATTTCCAAGCACAAACTGGAGTTCGAAATTTACTTAATACCGATTACGAGATCATTCAGTGGTATGCCATGCCACAACGAAATTATCACCTTTCTTTAACTGCAACTTATGAATTCTAAGAACTTAACAATGAAGAACCGATCGATACTATTTGTACTTGCTGCTTTTCTTTTAGTAAGCAGCTGTGATAATAATACCAACAGTGATCCGGGCCAACTTGAACAAGCCTCAGTCTATGTTATCAACGAAGGGAACTTTAGCCAGTCAAATGGCGCTATTTCATCCTATAATTTTGAGACGGGGGAATCATCTGTGGATGTCATCGCTGATAAGACCGGGAGTCCATTTGTGGGATACATTCAGGGATCCACCATCATTGAGGATCAGCTATTCGTGGTAACGAATGCCCCCAGTCAAATCAAAGTGTATGATTTAAAGACCTTAGATTTGCAGGACACAGCCGAGCTCTCCTTTGATCCCCGAGCTATTTCTCCGGCGGGGCAGGGTAAGGCTCTTGTATCCAGCCTGTATGACAGCTCTGTCGTTGCATTAGATTTGGAAACAATGGAGATTACGGATCCAAAAATAATGGTCGGTCCTTATCCCAACTATACGCTCAATGCAGACGGTAAGGTTTATGTATCAAACGGAAACAGTACGGTATCCATGATTGATGTTGGCTCAGTGGAGCTGGGAAAAAATATTCCTGTCGGTCCCGGACCTAATCAGATTATAGAGGGACCTTCCGGCCTGATCTGGGTCGTGTGTGAAGGGTATGCAGCTTATGATGATAACGGCAATCGTGATCCGGAAAATGATGTCCCCGGTGGTATTTATATTATCGATCCGGCACAGCAAGCCGTGGTCACTAATATCCAAACCGGTGGCCGGCCAACGGGAATCGCCATCAATAACAACTCAGATCTGGCCTATGTGAGCTACACCTCCAGCGATGTTGTAACCATCGATATGAATACCCAGCAGATTGTTGATGAGTCATTTATCAGCCGTTCGTTTAACGCTATTGGATTTACTGCTTCTGAGCAAATGATCCTGGGCGGTGTAAGTAATGGGTTGGCTCAAAATGGTAAAACGATCATGTATACGCTGGATGGAACAGCCGTTGATTCGTTTGAGGTCGGAAAGTCGCCCATTGAATTTGAGTTTGTAACCAACTAAGAATATAAGAGAGAACGCTGCCAGGGCGTATATTTCCCTGAATGAATAATCCTGAGCAGTGAGAATCTGCTTGGGGTTATTTTTTTAATAAAAGATGTATTCTTATGATCTATCTCATTACTGGCGGACAGCGATCCGGCAAAAGCAGTTACGGCCAACAGTTAGCCCTGTCATTGACCGATGCACCTGTGTATATAGCGACAGCCCGCGTATGGGATGACGATTTCGAAGCTCGGGTAGAGCGGCATCAGGAAGATCGTGACGAGCGATGGACTACGCTTGAAATTGAGAAAGCAATAGGGAACATTGATCTTGAAGGAGAAGTACTCGTAGTTGACTGTATCACCTTATGGCTTACCAACTTTTTCGTGGATACCGACCATGATATCGGCCGTTCTATGGAATTGGCCAAGAAAGAATTACAAAAGCTGTTTGCCACAGATAATACCCTGATTCTAATAACAAACGAAATCGGGATGGGCACGCATGCTCCAACAGAAAGCGGTAGAAAGTTTGCCGATATGCAGGGCTGGATGAATCAGTTTATAGCAGAACAAGCCGATGAGGTGACGCTTATGGTATCAGGACTGCCTGTTAAAGTGAAGGAGTGATCCATAAGGGGTTTTAAAATGGGAACCCAATAGATTTAGGTATTAGAATAAAACTAACAATCAATCTCCCTTAATCCCTCTTCTCCAAGAGGGACTTTGTGGTTGTAGCACTAAATATTGTGAGCTGTTCCCAATATTGAAAAATGAGTTCCTCCTTGGAGAAAGAGGACAGGAGGATTGAAAGATAAAAGTCATTCTATAACGATTTAATAGAGCTTTTGCAGAAGCTCCCAATAATGATGTTTTCTATGAAAGAATTCAACATAACCGTGGTTAACGAGGGTCTCAAAGAAGCCTTACAACAGAAAATAGATTCCAAAACAAAGCCCGTCGGTGCGTTGGGCCGACTGGAAGACATTGCATTGCGTGTGGGACTGATCCAGCAGCGGTTGGATCCAGAATTGAAAAATCCGTTGTTAGCCGTATTTGCCGGCGACCACGGTATTGCTGCCCAAGGTATTGTGAATGCGTATCCACAAGAAGTAACCGCCCAGATGGTATTAAATATGGTTTCCGGGGGTGCGGCCATAAACGTCTTTTGTAATTCACATAACCTCTCGGCAAAAATCATTGACGCTGGGGTGGCTGCTGAACTTCCAGCCAGAGAGCAGTTACTGAACAATAAAATTGCTTTTGGAACCGAAAACTATTTAGAGCAGCCAGCCATGAGCGCAGCGCAGTGCTGGGAAGCCATAGAAACAGGGGCGATGTTAGTTGATCAATGGGCCGAAGAGGGTACGAATATTATCGGCTTTGGAGAGATGGGGATCGGTAATACGTCATCCGCCGCTATTATCACCAGCTTAATCACCGGTGCATCTATAGAAGCATGTACAGGCAAAGGAACCGGGCTGGATGAGACCGGCATTTCTGAAAAAGTTCGGATATTGACGAAAGCCATCCGCGCCCATGGGGATCAGGAAGATCCTGTAACTATCCTTCAAACCTTCGGTGGTTTTGAAATTGCCATGATGGTGGGAGGCATGCTGCAGGCCGCTGAGCATCGCATGGTCATTTTGGTGGATGGTTTTATTGCCACCGCCGCTTTTATGCTGGCTTGCGAATGGTATCCGGATATCCGGGAGTACGGAATTTTTGCCCATCAATCGGAGGTGCGCGGCCATCAGATTCAACTGGAATACCTGAAGGCCAAACCACTACTGCAGTTGGATATGCGACTGGGCGAGGGGACGGGCGCCGCCATGGCCTATCCTGTCGTTCAGTCAGCGGTAAATTTTTTAAATGATATGGCCTCTTTCGAGGATGCAGGAGTATCAGAGGGAGGTCCATCATGAGAAGAGAGCTGCAGGTCTTTTTAACAGCCGTCATGTTTTTTACCAAGATTCCGTGCCCTAAGTGGGTGGACCATTCGCCGGAGTATCTAAACGAAAGCGCCCGCTATTTTTCGCTGGTAGGCATCATAGTGGGAATCATTGGAGCGATAATCTTTTGGGGAAGTATGTATATTTTTCCGCAATCCATTGCGGTGTTGTTAAGCATGCTGGCAACGATCTGGCTGACCGGGGCTTTTCATGAAGATGGACTGGCCGATATGTTTGACGGCTTTGGCGGAGGCTGGACGAAAGAGCAGATCCTGGGGATCATGAAGGACTCCCGCATTGGCACCTTTGGGGTAACGGGACTCACTGGCATCCTGGCGTTGAAGTTTGTCAGCCTGAATGAGCTGCCAGCCGGAGTTGTTCCATGGCTGCTTATCGCTGGACATGCCACCAGTCGGTTTTTAGCAACTACGCTGATCATCACCCACGATTATGTGCGGGGCGAACCGTCCAAAGCCAAGCCGGTGGCCAAGCAGATGACGCCAACTTCCGTCATTGTCAGTGGTATTTTTGGGTTGCTTCCATTATTGTTAGTTCCTCACAGCGGTATATGGCTGGCCCTTATTCCTATGATCGCCGTACTGTTATATCTGGGTCAGTTTTTTAACAAGTGGATTGGCGGACACACCGGCGATTGCAGCGGAGCAACCCAGCAGTTGACTGAAGTTACCTTTTACCTTGGGGCTGTGGTGATATGGACCTTTTTCTAATCCGACATACTACACCCGATATTGAAGAGGGCATTTGCTATGGACAAAAGGATATAGACTTAGCCGATTCATTTCCGGATGAACTTAAGAAGCTTGGGGCAAAACTGCCGGAGAACTATCCTGACTTCCCAATCCATAGTAGTCCATTAAAACGATGTCGTGAGTTGGCCCAACAGTTAGCTAAACAACAGGTTACTACTGATTCCCGTCTGAAGGAACTGGATTTTGGGGCTTGGGAAGGCCGTGCCTGGGATGATATCGACCCAGAGCAGTTACAACCATGGATGCAGAATTTTGTAGAGGTAGCTTGCCCGGGCGGCGAATCTTACCGGCAGTTATATGATCGCGCCGTGGACTGGTGGCAGGAGGTAATCCAATTGGAGCATAAGCAGGTATTGGTCATAAGCCACAGTGGCGTTATTCGCTGTATAATTAGCCATATTTTAGAAGTCCCATTGAAAAATAGTTTTCGACTGTCTATTGACTACGGTAGTGTGACTAAGGTTTCTGGTCAGCAGAATCGCAACATCATCCATTATATCAATCGATGAAAAAAGTGTTATTCAATTGGAGTGGCGGTAAAGATTCTTCCCTGGCGTTATACCATGCATTGCAGGGAGAGCGCTATATCGTGACCGGCTTGTTAACGAGCTTTAATGGTGCTAACAGTCGCGTATCCATGCATGGCACCCGGAAGAATCTTGTCGAAGAACAAGCCCGGAATATAGGACTCGAATTACATCCGCTGATGCTGCCGGAGCAGGTTGGGATGGAAGAGTATGATGCGTTTATGCAACAGGCGTTGGAGAAGCATAAAAAGAAGGGAGTACGCAGCTATATTTTTGGAGATATATTCTTGGAAGATTTGAGAGCCTATCGCGAGCAGCAGCTCCAAAAAGTTGATATGGAAGCTATATTTCCGCTGTGGCAGCAATCCACAGAGCAGTTAGCCCGGCAGTTTATTGATGTGGGATTTAAAGCTGTGGTCGTATCAATAAACGGAAGTAAGCTGGATCGATCATTCGTGGGGCGTGAATATGATTCTCAATTTTTGGCCGATTTGCCGGCCGAGGTTGATCCCTGTGGGGAGTATGGTGAGTTCCACACTTTTGTGTATGACGGACCTATTTTTGACACACCGGTATCATTCCAAAGGGGAGAAGTGGTTGCGAAGACTTACGAGCAGCAAGATGATGATACGCATTCCTTTCAACAATCAGGGAATAACAATCCTCATCCCACGTATTTCTATTTGGATTTGAAAAGTAAATGATCAAAAAAGGCCGGACCATGAGGCTGGACTGGTCCAAACGAGATGATCGAATCAGTAGAGCTTATATTTTTGTAGGTAGCTCGCAATGTGTCTTAATTCATTTACGCGAGATAAATTGTACGTTACATAATTTAAAAGTCCCGATAGGGGCGGAAAATAGGTAGAAAGGAAAAAGATTAGCAATAAAATATCGAAGTGCCATAGGCACGAGATATGCTAATTAGCATACCGAGTCAAAAATGTATCGGTCATCATAATCAATACCCGAATAATCCAGAAGTTCAGTATATTCCTCCATAAACGTTTTTTCTCTATTGGTGTTCTTCTTGATTCTTTATGTAGTTGATGACACGAGGTAGCTGTGATTTTGAATATGAAAAAGCTCCATAGCCAGCCTGCCAAGAAAATCGGTTTTTGCTAAGCTTATTTTTATTAATCCATCGTGAGGAATCCTGCTTTATCTGTTTCATCAAATTTGACAATGATTGGCTGGGCCGCATCCCAAAAAGCAGATGGATATGATCCGGCATTCCATTAATCTGCAATAATTTGTGGCCGTGGTTTTGTACAATCCCAGAAATATATTTGTACAGATCTTGGTTCCAGGTATTGAGAATTAGCGATTGCCTGTTTTTAACGGCAAAAACAGCCTGAATGTGTATTTGGGTATAGGTATTGGCCATAGTTAAACTCTTGATATTCCGTACCTGACGGCACGGGTTGGTTACCGGTCATTTTTTGCTACCTATTTTCTGTCCCTAACGGGACTTTTATTTTAAAGAGCATCCCCCCCAGTGCTTATCGCGATAAACTATCGGAATGGTGTTTTTTTAAGCCTTTAAATAGAAATTTATTCGTTCTCAATTCTCGGAACGATGACAGATTCATATTTACAGGAAGACAAAAAGTTTCTTCAAGGCAATTCCAATTTTAATAATTTTCCAACTAAATACAAGGGGACTGGGTGGCTTAACACATGTTCCAAGAGAAGATATAGAGACTATGATGATTTCTAATATTATCTATTGGATATATGCTTGTAGTCCCGGTAGGGACGAAAGCTGGGTAGCTGGAAAAAGGATAGAATAAAAAATGATGTGCCGTTAGGTACATAATAAGTCCTTAAGATTTGACGGAAAAAGTAAATATGGTGATAGCAAAAAAGCCAATCAGCAAAGTTATCCACACTGCTCTTTGGGCAAATCTGTTATTTTATTGTTAAATGATTTTTATGAGCGAATCAATTGTGGATAACTTGGCCGTTTTGTGGAAAAGTATTTGAGTTTTTACTTGTCCCTGAACGGCAGTCCTTTATATTTTATAGAAGCGGAAATGCATAAATATTATTAGAGTTTCCGCTCGCCCTATCAAGTCAAAATATTAGTCAAGGACCGGAGATATTATATGAAATTTACACGCTTTTATACCCAGGAAAAGTGGGACACTCCTTTTGGAGATATGAAATTCGAGAGCCGCAAATCGGAGATTAAAAATCCGGATGGTTCTTTGGTTTTTTCGAAGGATAATGTTGTTGTACCCGAATCATGGTCGCAGGTATCAACAGACGTTATTGCACAGAAATACTTCCGCAAAGCCGGGGTGCCAAAGAAGACCAAAAAGGTTAAAGAGAAGGGAGTTCCGGAGTGGTTGCAGCGTTCCGAAGCCGATGAAGAGGCTATGAAAGATCTCGATGAAGAGGAACGCTATGGTGGGGAGAGCGACAGTCACCAAGTGTTTCACCGACTGGCCGGCTGCTGGACCTACTGGGGATGGAAGCACGACTATTTTGATTCTGAAAAGGACGCCAAGGTATTTTATGAAGAACTGAGCTATATGCTGGCCAACCAGATGGCCGCTCCCAACAGTCCACAGTGGTTTAATACCGGCCTGCACTGGGCTTATGGCATTAATGGGCCGTCACAAGGACACTATTATGTAGATGGCAAGACCGGAGAGTTGACCAAGTCTGACGATGCATACAGCCACCCGCAACCCCATGCCTGCTTTATCCAGAGCATTGATGATAACCTGGTGAATGAAGGCGGTATCATGGATCTGTGGGTCCGTGAAGCGCGGCTCTTTAAATATGGATCGGGTACGGGCAGTAACTTTTCCAAAGTTCGCGGTGAAGGCGAGCCGCTGAGTGGTGGAGGAAAATCGTCGGGCCTCATGAGCTTCCTGAAAATTGGGGACAAAGCAGCCGGTGCCATCAAATCCGGGGGGACGACCCGACGGGCTGCCAAGATGGTAACACTGGATCTGGATCATCCGGATATTGAAGAGTATGTTAACTGGAAGGTCCGCGAAGAGCGAAAAGTGGCCTCCATGGTGACAGGATCAAAGATCTTAGAAAAGCATCTCAAAAAAATTATCAAGCTGTGTAACAAGCCGGTTGAGATTGACGGGCGTACCTTTAACGGGGCCGTGAGTCGCGATCCGCTGAAGAATGAGGAGCTTGGTGTAGCGATTAAACAGGCCAAGCAAGACCAGGTGCCGCTGAATTATATTGAACGCGTTGTTCAGCTGGCGTCTCAGGGTTATACGGATCTAGAGTTTGAAACTTATGACACCGACTGGGATTCGGAAGCATACCGAACGGTAAGTGGTCAGAATTCGAACAACTCCGTACGTATTCCCAATAAGTTTATGAAGGCCGTCAAAAATGATGGCGAATGGAACCTGTACTGGAGAACCGAGAAGCGGAAGGCCGCTGAAGAAGGCCGGGAGCCCGAGCCTTGTGAAACGATGAGAGCCCGCGACTTGTGGGAGCAAATTTCCGATGCCGCCTGGTCGTGTGCCGATCCGGGGGCGCAGTATCACGATACGATTAACGAATGGCATACCTGCCCGGAAGACGGACCGATTAACGGCAGTAATCCGTGCTCCGAGTACATGTTTCTGGACAACACGGCGTGTAACCTGGCGTCCCTCAACCTGATGAAGTATTTTAAGACGGAGGAGTGCAAGGAATTTGATGTTGAATCTTTACGTAATGCGTCTCGCATCTGGACGACGGTGCTGGAAATTTCTGTATTGATGGCACAATTCCCCTCCAAAGAAATTGCTGACCTTTCTTATAAGTATCGTACCCTGGGACTTGGCTTTGCTAATATCGGCGCTGCGCTGATGGTTCAGGGCGTGCCGTACGACAGCCCTGAAGGATGTGCTATCGCCGGTTCTTTGATGAGTATTATCCACATGAACGCCTATGCCACCAGTGCTGAAATGGCTGATGAGCTGGGTGCATTTGAACGGTATGAAGCCAACAAAGAGCATATGTTACGCGTGGTTCGTAACCACAAGCGAGCAGCTTATAACGTGGATCCGGAAGAGTATGAAGGCCTTACGGTTAAGCCAATGGGCATTGATGCTAACGAATGTCCCGATAACCTGCTAAAGGCAGCTCGTGAAGACTCTGATCGAGCGGTTGAAATGGGTAAAGAGCACGGTTACCGCAATGCGCAGGTGACGGTCATCGCTCCAACCGGAACGATTGGCCTGGTGATGGACTGCGACACCACGGGAATTGAGCCCGACTTTGCGCTGGTGAAATTCAAGAAGCTGGCCGGTGGCGGATATTTCAAAATTATCAACCAGGCGGTACCCCGGGCACTCGAAAATCTTGGTTACAGCCCTGAAGAGCGACAAGCGATTATTGACTATGCCAAAGGGCACGGCACGCTGGAAGGTTGTCCTCATATTAATAAAGAAAGCCTGCGCGAGCATGGCTTTGGTGAGGAACAGTTCGAAGCTATTGAAGAAGCACTGCCCAGCAGTTTTGAAGTGAAGTTTGCTTTCAATCAGTGGACCCTTGGCGAAGAGTTCTGCCAGGAAGAGCTGGGGCTGACCGAAGAGCAACTTTCTAATCCACAGTTTAACATCCTCAGGCATCTCGGCTTTAGCCAGCAGGAGATCCAGGAGGCTAATGATTATGTGTGTGGTACGATGACTGTGGAAGGAGCGCCTCATCTGAAAGACGAGCACCTGCCGGTCTTTGACTGCGCCAATCGTTGTGGACGTATCGGAACGCGCTACATTAAGCCCGGCGGACACATCCGCATGATGGCGGCGGCACAGCCGTTTGTTTCGGGAGCAATCTCCAAGACGATTAACCTGCCGAATGAAGCCACGGTTGAAGACTTCAAGGATGCCTACATGGATTCCTGGGAGCTGATGCTGAAAGCGAATGCCTTGTACCGCGATGGTTCTAAATTGAGTCAGCCATTGAACAGCCTCAGCGATGTCTTCGAAGATCTGGACGAAGAAGATCTGGATGAAGAGACTTCTGCAGCGCAGGATAAGGTTGTTAAGTCGGCTGAAAAGATTATCCACAAATACGTGGCTAACCGTCAGCGGCTTCCCAATCGACGCAATGGTTACACACAGAAGGTGAAAATTGGTGGCCAGAGCGTGTACCTGCGAACCGGTGAATATGAAAACGGACAGCTGGGCGAAATTTTTCTTGATATGCATCGTGAAGGGGCGGCTTTCCGCAGCCTGACGAACTGCTTTGCGATCGCTATTTCGCTTGGTCTGCAACACGGCGTACCGCTCGAAGAGTTTGTGGATGCCTTTACATTCACTAAGTTCGAGCCAAGTGGACCCGTGAGTGGAAGTCCCCATGTTAAGATGACGACTTCCGTTATCGACTACATCTTCCGTGAGCTGGCGGTGACGTATCTGGGTCGTGAAGACCTTGCACACGTTCCCTCTGATGATATCATGTCGCGCAAGATGCGTCCATCTGAAGAAGCAAAGCAGGCCCGGGAAAAGGCGAATAAGCTGGATCCAAGTGGCCAACACCAACCGGAGCCAGAAACGGTTACGGAGCCTGGAGATTCGGAAGGTGGAGCGCAAACGCAGGTCCGGGAAAGTGGTGACAGTTACGAGAGTGACTACGAAAAAGCCAAGGAACTGGGCTATACCGGCGACTCTTGTCCGGAATGCGGCAGCATGACGATGGTCCGTAACGGTACGTGCCAGAAGTGCATTACCTGTGGATCAACCACCGGCTGCTCGTAGTTATTCCGTAAATTAACATTAGCTTTTATAAACCTGACAGGTGTTCAAAACCTGTCAGGTTTTTTATTTTTGGGTGGCTATGTAGAGTAGCTGATATCTAACTTGGCGATATAATTCAGGATAAAATTACAGCGTTTGACGGTGGTTGTCTTAGGCACCAGAACCGGCTGGTATCCACATGCCCTATATACTTGTTTCATCATTTTATGGGTTGCGATAACTTCCCCAAATGACTGTTTGCGTTCGGAATCTTTTCGATAAATTTTTTGCCAGGGAGGGAAAATAAAAACCGTGGAATTAGAGCGATAATGTTGACTGTAAAAGCGCAGATCGTCAGAAATCGCTAAGCCTTCAAGGCGGGCATAGGCTAGGGTATCGGGGATACCGCGATCAAAAAAGGAGATGCGCTGTTTTTGGTCAGATGCTTCTTCATAATCTTTAACAGACTTATAGAGCATCCGTTTTTTATATTGCTCTTTGTCTTTCCATGGCAAGGCGTCACCGCTCTGAGACTGCTGGTACCGGATAATTTCGCGGGCTGCTTCCCGGATACAGGTCCGCCCATCCTTTTGTAAAGCAGTAAGCACGGTCGTTTTGCCGACACCGGGACCGCCGGAGAGAATAAAAAAATGATTGTTGTGTATTGGATGTTTATGCTTCGTCATCATTGGAATAAATGAGTTTCAGTTATCATGAGGTACATCGGTTGGGGAGATGAAAAGGAGGGAAGCACCATTTATAAATAGCATATAAGGTATAATGCGGTCGTATAGTGTAGAATTGTAATTTTATTGCTATACTTATAATACTCTTTCCTTTAGGGAGGAATTTAAAATGGTATCAAAGTCAAACAGGGATGGAATCACATCAGAAAGGGATCGTTTTCTAGAGCAATTATTCCATATTTTAGAAAAGGAATTGGGCTCTGGCAACTTATCTACGAAAAAGATAAGCGGGGAATTGAGTGTCAGTAGCTCAACATTTTACCGGAAAGTTAAAAAGTACACCGACTGCTCACCTACAGAATACATCAAAAAGTTCCAGCTTCAGAAGGCAGCAAAATTGTTATTAGCCAACTTTGGAAATGTTTCGGAAGTGGCTTATGAAGTAGGCTTCAATAATCTCTCCTATTTTGCCAAATGTTTTAAAGAAGTATATGGCGTTACACCGGGTGAATATCTCAAAAAGAAAAAGCCAAAAAACAGATTTGATGTAAGAACGACCAGTTTTGTCGGCCGCCAAGAAGAACTATCTGAGATAAAAGATATCCTCAACCGGCATCGTCTGGTAACCCTGAGGGGTCCCGGGGGAGCGGGTAAAACACGTATCGCCATGGAGGTGGCCGACGAGGTAAAGGATAATTTCAGGGATGGTGCCAAAGTGGTACGTCTTGCTTCTATCGCTGATCCCAAGCTGGTACCTTCCACTATTTTGAGAACATTCAACCTATCAGAGCGTCCGAACCAAACGCCGATTGAAGTCCTGGCAGATCATTTACAGGATAGGGAACTGCTGCTGGTTATGGATAATTTTGAACACGTAACGAGTGCGGCAACCAAAATTAACATCCTGCTGCAACAGTGCCCAAAGCTGACGATCCTGATTACCAGTCGCGAAATTCTGCATCTCTCAGGAGAGTACCAATACCCCATCTCTCCGCTGCCCGTGCCCAAAATTCCGGATGAAGTAACTCACAACACGCTTGGTCATCTCAAAGAATATACATCGGTTCAACTATTTCTTGAACGGGCAGCAATGGTCTCTTCGGGATTTCAGATAAACAACGAGAATGCTGTAGATATTGTAACCATTTGCGGGTACCTGGACGGATTACCTTTGGCAATAGAACTTGCGGCATCCCAAATAAAAATATTTTCACCGTCAGAGCTTTCAAAAGAATTGGACAAAAACCTTTCAATGCTAAAGTCTCTTGATCACGATCGTCCGGAGCGACACCAAACACTTTGGGGTGCAATTTCCTGGAGTTATACATTGTTGAGCGACAATGAACAAAATCTATTTCAAAGTCTTTCCCTTTTCAATGGGAGCTTCAATTTGAAAGCAGCCGAAGCAATTGGGGAAGAGTCTGCAACTCTTGGCACTCTGGACGGTCTGCGTTCTCTTCTGGACAAGAATTTTCTGCAAACCACAGAATTGATGGGAGAGACCAGATTTAAAATGCTTGAGACATTGAAAAGTTACGGTCGGGAAGCCCTACGGGAGAGCCGAAAAGAACGTGTGATTATACGAAAAATGGCAGATCACTTTCTGCAGATCGCCCAAAAAGCTGCCACAAGAATAAAGGGCGGCAGGCAGAAATATTGGATCGGGCGTCTCGGGATGGAGTTGGATAACATAAGGGGTGTTTTATCACTGCTGGAACAGCATCGCGAAGTGGAACTGGGACTACAGTTGGGTACCGCTTTATGGCGCTACTGGGTTTCGCAGAATTTAATGGATGAAGGATATGAGCAACTAAAAAAACTGGTGAGGCTTGCAGATCATCTAAAGCTTAATGAAGGATCGCGGAAGACCGAACTTTTAAAAGGCCGGGCCCTGAGTGCCATGGGAATTATGGGGATGATGGTTTCCAAAGACTACAAAAAGAATGAGGATAATTTCAGGCAGTGTATCCGGACTTTCAGAAAAATCGATCACAAAAAAGAACTGGCTGAAAGCTTAAACCATTACGGATGGATAAAACTTACAGCGGGAGAGTACCGGGAAGGAACCATGTACACCCGTGAGGCGCTGGAGCTACATAAAAGGTTGAATGATATTCGGGGCATTGCGGTATCGCACAACAACTTCGGCTGGATGGAGTATATTCACGGAAACTTATCAAAAGCGGAATCCCGTTTTACTGAGAGTATTTCTTTAAGGGAAGATATCGGAGATTACAGGGGCAGTGCTTTTGTTTCCTCTTATCTTGCCCTCGTTGATCGGTGCCTGGGAAAATATGATGTTGGATTAGACAGGCTCAGGCAGGCCCGGGAGGTCCTTGAAGAGTTGGAAGATCTGCAATTGATAAGTATGGTGAACACCTCACAGGGTTATATTTTTTACGATACGGAAGAATTCCAAAAAGCGGAACGTACCCTTAAATCAGCCATTGATGGCTGGAAAGAGGTAGGCAATCCATTTGGCTTGATTTGGGCGCATGATCTGCTCGGGTTATCGTACTTACCCTTGGACAAGCCCGGATTGTCAAAAAAATGTTTCGATTGGGCGCATGACTACTATGAACAGAAATATAAAGATCAACATTTAAATCAATGGCTCTCCGCTTTTCCTCTCTATTGCCTGGCAGAATATAATGCCCATATTGGTAACATAAGTGCAGCACTTGACCAACACCTGGACATACTATCGCGACGAATAAAACAGGAGGAAAAAGTGTACATCTGCGAATCGCTGGAAGCGTGTGCAAGACTTTTTGCCAGGCAAGAAAATTGTCAAAAAGCTGTAATCTATCTGGCTTCGGCCACGCAGTTGCGAAATAAAATTCATGCCCCCCGACCGCCCCGATCAGTAGACTCCTGTAACAAAACGCTCGACCTGTGTAAGAAAATAATACCTGATCAGGCATACAGGGAGCAATGGAAACAAGGAGAGACCTATTCCCTGGATAAATTACGTTCTATTTTCTAGTATTCGAGTTCTTCCTTTCAGATCAGCTTTTCTATTCCTCTTTCCTCCCCTTTGAATGAATATTGTCAAGAATTGAACGATATCTGTTATCCATTCGTCTTTCGATTCGGTAGCATATATCCGAGGGACATGAAGTAATTCAAATATAATTCAGTACCAGAGAGTATATTCTGTCCAGAAAAATAAAAAGTGAGGTATGACATGGTGGAACAATCAGTATATGACGAATTCAGCAATAACCTTAGAGGCAGACTCGTCCGACCCGGGGATAAGGAATATGATGAATCACGCAGTGTCTATAACGGGATGATAGACCGTAAGCCCAAATGCATCGCATACTGCCACAATGTTGCCGATGTGATTACCGCTGTCCGTTTTGCGCGAAAGGAGAATTTCCGGCCTGCTATCCGTGGAGGCGGCCACAACGCGGCTGGATTGGGTGTTTGTGATGACGGACTGGTAATCGATTTGTCGACTATCAACTTTACGCATGTGGAACCTCAGGAAAAAACAGTGCGAGTTGGCGGAGGTGCCACCTGGGGGGATGTGGATCATGCCACTCACGCCTTTGGGCTGGCCACACCCAGCGGAATTGTTTCCACGACCGGCGTCGGCGGGCTTACACTGGGTGGAGGACTTGGCCACCTGACGCGAACCTACGGTTTGACCATTGACAACCTACTGGAGGCCGACCTGGTGCTGGCTGACGGCAGTTTTGTAACCGCTAACAAGGATCAAAACCCGGACCTTTTTTGGGCCATCCGGGGTGGAGGCGGCAATTTTGGGGTAGTCACTTCATTTAAATTTCGGCTTCACGAAGTAAGCACTGTCTATGCAGGCCCCACGTTTTGGGAGATGGATGAAGCCGAAGAGATTATGCACTGGTATCGTGAATTTATCCTGGATGCTCCGAATGAAATCAACGGTTTTTTTGCGATCCAGATTATTCCGCCCGTCCCACCTTTCCCGGAACATCTTCACAACAAAACAATGTGTGGGGTACTGTGGTGCTATCCCGGATCGCTGGATAAAGCGGAGGAAGTGTTCGAACCGATTCGAAAGGTGGGCAATATTGCACTCGACATGGTTGGACCACTGCCATATCCGGCCTTGCAAAGTATGTTTGATGAGCTATATCCCGCGGGACTATACTCGTATTGGAAGGCCGATTACCTGACCCAATGGAGCGATGAAGCAATCAAGAAGAATATTGAGTATGGATCCAGGATACCGACGCCGTTATCAGGCATGCATCTCTATCCTGTGAATGGTGCGGCTCATGAAGTAGGAAATGATGAAACCGCGTGGAGCTACCGCGATGCCAACTGGGTAGAGAATATCGTGGGATTTGATCCCGATCCGGCCAATAATAAGAAGATTACAACCTGGGCCAGGGAGTACTGGGAAGAGGCTGTGCATCCCTTCACTACTGGTGGAGCCTATGTAAATTTCATGATGGATGAAGGAGAGGATCGGGTGAGAGCGACCTACAGGGACAATTACGAACGGTTGGCTAAAATAAAAGCCAAGTATGATCCGGATAATTTTTTCAGTGTCAATCAAAATATTAAGCCGTTTACTAACGGGTCAAGAGAAAAGATCAATCAGAAAGAGAGTAAACTAAGAACAACTAATAACAGGTGACCAAACAATGAAAACAAAAAGAGTAATACCTTTGCTACTTATGTTCGTAATGGTGTTGGGATGTGAATCTGAAACACCAATAGCACCCGGCTCAAATTCTGAGCAAAGTTTGTCTGAAATCGCTACCAAGGCCCATAATCCGGCCGATCGCTCATCTTCCAATGTATACACATTTGCGGACATGACTGAAGTTGGCACCTCCAATCTTGTTCGTAAGGCAAACGGAGTTTCCTACAACCTCCAAACCAGCGAGCTGGAGCCCGGGACGGTGGTTACGCTTTGGATGGTAATTTTTAACAATCCCGAAAACTGTTCAGAAGATTGTGGTAATGATGATTTGGCCAACCTTGAAGCTAACATAGATGTAGTATATGCCTCAGGCAGGATAATTGGAGAGTCAGGCAAGGCAACCTATGCTGGTCATCGCAATGAAGGTGACAACAGCGGTTCAATATTTCCGGCCTGGCTGGGACTCCCCAATCCGGGTCTGGTGAATGCTGAAAAAGCTGAGATTCATTTTGTAGTGCATACCCACGGACCCAAGATACCTGAGCTGGTGAATGAAATGCTGCATTCGTTTAATGCCGGCTGTGGCCCAAACTTTGTGGAAGGGCTGCCACCAGTGCCTGAGGAGCTGGGAACCTACGGGCCCAATACCTGCGAAGATATACAGTTTGCGGTCCATAAACCATAAGTCCATTAGTCACCCATATTGTATTGGGTCATGCAGAGAGAGACAACAGGGGATGGGTCTTCTTAGAGCTGTCTCCTGTTAATACTCATCAAAGTGAAATAACTGTCAGATCTTCCAATAAATATGGCATCACATAAAACCTAACAAAAGAGGATAAGGAGAACGATATGAAATCACTTAGCACCACAATAGTAATATGTTTTTTTGCAATCGGTAGCCTTAGCGCCCAAACTGGATCTAAGCAGGCAAAAATCAAAAGTGCCATGAGCTCCGCACCGGCTTCCATTACTGAATCGGCCACGATCATGGACTGGCCGGCCGAAGAGGGTGGAGAGATGGTTGTGCTGCGTAAAGGTACAAACGGATTCACCTGCCTGCCGGGCATGCCCGCGACCTCCGGCAACGATCCGATGTGTCTGGATGAACCGTGGATGAAATGGATGGAAGCCTGGATGAATGAAGAGGAATTTAAAACCGATAAAATGGGGTTCGGGTATATGCTTCAGGGCGGCTCCCCGGGTAGTAATATTGATCCCTATGCCACAGAACCTACAGATGACAACGAGTGGCTTTCAGGGAATATACCGCACCTTATGATCCTCGTTCCCGATGAGAGTGCCTTGCAAGGACTTCCTGTAACACCTGGTCAGGGCGGCCCATGGGTGATGTTCAGAAACACGCCCTATGTACACATTATGGCACCGATGCCAAAGCATAATCCTTCCCTCGTGGAAAATTAAGTTTTAAAAAACTAAACACCAGGATCCATTTAATGATGAGTCGGTATATGAACAAGGTGATATCATATTTGTTGGCAGTTGTGTTTATTCTTTTAATAACGAGCCCTTCGCAAACCCATGCACAGACGCTCAAAGGCCGGGCTGTAATACATATCGTATCGGGCAACACCCGGATGGTTAAGGTTCCGGGGGTATCTGGCCAAAACTTAATTCTTGCACACTTCAAGGGGCTCGTCTTCCTGGATAATGGAGAGATTGCCGAAGTGATGGGTGCCGAAACCATCCATCGCCCCAAAGGGAGTGGCCGATACCTTGGGTACGAAGTGCTGACCTTCAGTGATGGCTCTACGATTATGAGCCATATGGAGGGAAGCAACAAGCCAAGTAAGGATGGCACGTACGTTCAGTTTGAAGGCACGTTTACCTATATACAAGGAACCGGTCGTTTTGAAGGTATCGAGGGTAGCGGAGAACTGGAGGGACGCAGTTATATAGCAACAGGGTCGGGAGGCTACTATGATTTTGAAGGCACTTACTCTGTGCCCTCCGACTGATCCCAGGAAAACTTCACTACCTAAAAGGAGAATCGTAATGAAATCACAAAATGTATCGTTACTTGCACTACTGATTACCTTCTTGTACATGGTTATCCCTGGGGAAACCCTGGGCCAGACAGGCGTTTCCGGAACAGTGACGGATGAAAAAGGTTCTCCACTGCCTTCTGCCATCGTGCTCGTGCTCAGTTCGGCTGATTCATCTTTGGTTCGAGGGGGAATCACCGATAAAAGTGGGTGGTATCACCTGTAAAATATTAAGCGGGGAACGTATATACTGTCAGTCTCCATGGTGGGATTCAGGCGACATCATACTGAGGAGTTCGCATTAAAAGAAGAAACCCTTCAGCAGGAACGCATTCAGCTTCTTGAATCGGTAGAATAGATGTTGGAGAAATATCGAAAGGGGAAGAGGGTGACAATAAGTTGTCAGGCCGGGATTGCATCTTGAGCGGCCTGTACCATGAATAGATGATTAAGAAACAAGGTAAAGAAATAGGTAATCAATCGGTAATGAGTGACAGCGAACAGCATCAGCTATTTGAACCGGCTGAAAATCCCCTGGAAGAACGGCTGGGCAAGGCCTTCTTTGAGGACCTTCCGACGACGCCCGGGGTCTATAAAATGTATGGACAATCGGGACGGTTGCTGTACGTGGGTAAAGCGAAGAATCTGCGCAACCGCTTGTTTACCTATCGCCGGGTGAAGAGTAGTCATTCATCCAGAAAGGTTAAGCGGCTGGTACAGATGATAAGGCACATTGAGCTACAGCACTGTGAAAGTGAAGAGGAGGCCCTGTTAACTGAGAACAGGCTCATCAGAAATAAGAAACCAGAGTTCAACCGTGCTAAGAAATCCCCGGATACCTACTATTTCTTAATCCTGAGGCCTGAAGAGAATCAGTTGACTTTCCGGCTGAGTATGCAGCATCCAGAGGATAAGTCGATCTTATCCTATACATATGGAGCTTTTAAAGGGCATCGTACCATCCGTAAAGGGACCGGGGCTTTGTTACGGCAGCTTTATCTGGCAGAGCATGATATCCAAACGCCTTTTCAATTCCCGACAGTACTGACTAATAATTTAACACCACTGTCTTATGAGTTGCCTCTGGGAAATGAGCTGGTCATAACAACGGCTTTCCAGGAAGAGGTGGAAAATTTTTTGTCCGGTAAGTCAACAGTCTTCATAGAAAAGATTGTAGAGGTTGCTACCAACCGCAACCTGTTAACGGAATACATCGGGCGACTGATTCTCAAGGATTGTGAATCGTTAAAATACTTTTACAAACAGTGCCTGCACAGGAACTGGCAGCTTCAGCAAACACTGGAGCTGGAAGAACGACTTATTCCCCAGGGTAAGCTGGATGATTATTTGATTAAAGCGGCTTTTAAGGAAGGATGAGAACGATTTACAGATGCTAAAACAAACTTCTAAAAAGATAAAATTATATTGTAAGGATTCCCTTCCAAAAGGTACTTACTTATAGGAGACAAGTAGGATTCAATTAGTATTGAGCTTCACGTTCTGATCGATGTGAGGTTCTTTACGAACGATATGAGAGAGGAAGCTCTGTGCTGTGAAAGGCGCAGGGCTTTTTTATTTTTCAAGCTATTCTAAAATCATCATTTTCTCACAAAAATAGGGCAGCAAATATGAATACTTGTGCGATGATGGAGAGGCTTATCCCAATAATAGATTCTGCTTTCAGTTAAATATATTTTCAGATATTTAGAGTTAATTCGTATATATTGTGAACCGCAAAGTTATTAGTCCTTAAAAGAAAGAAAAACAATTTAAGTTCAACGTAGGTGTAAGGGAAAGAAAAATGAATGTTGGATGTTAACTTACTGTATTTATTCTTTCTGTCCTTTATAATCAGGCAAAATAATTGTGATATATGTTCAACTCTTCTAATAAGATCATTTTGTTACCGTTGGCTTCTCTTATCGTGCTTTCGTTTCTATCGGCCTGCAATCAACAGAAGGTGGAAAGTGAACGTCCCAACATCATCTTCATTATGACGGACGATCACTCTTATCAAACGCTCAGTGCCTATGACGACCGTTTCATTGAGACCCCCAATATCGATCACATCGCAGATGAAGGGGTGAAATTTGTTAACAGCTTTGTGGGAAATTCTATTTGTGCTCCCAGCCGGGCTACGCTTCTGACGGGTAAACACTCGCATAAGAATGGGCAGATTAATAATCGAGTGGCTTTTGACGGCAATCAGCCAACTTTCCCCAAGTATCTCCAAAAGGACGGTTACCAAACGGCTCTTATCGGCAAGTGGCACCTGCGCAGCACGCCAACGGGCTATGATTATTACGACCGTTTAATTGGGCAAGGGGATTACTATAATTCAAGGTTTATTGCCAATGGAGATACGTCGCGCTCCGAGGGCTATGTAACCAATGTTATCACCGATAAAAGCATCCAGTGGATGGAAAACCGGGACAAGGACCGCCCGTTTTCGCTCCAGATTCATCACAAGGCGACCCACCGCATCTGGATGCCGGATACGGCCATGCTGAGTTCAACCGAAGAGGAGTTTACGATTCCCAACACCTATCCAGAAGAATATGAAGAAGAAGTAACAGCAGATGTAAACAAACTGAGAGGCGTTCCCAAAAACTACTTTGATGACTATGAAGGACGCCAGGCTGCTGCTGCTCAGAAATTGAGTATCATTGAGGATATGGATCTCGTTTATGACTTGAAAATGCTGGATGAGGAAGGAGATATTCAGACCAAATATAGAAATATGTATGCCAACGGACGCTATGCGAACTTCAATGATCAGCAGAAAGCTGCCTGGGATGCTTATTATGATCCCATTATCGAAAAATTTAAGGAGCATCGGGATGAGATGACCGATACCCAGCTGGCCCGCTGGAAGTACGAGCGCTATATGCAGGATTACCTGAAGACTGTAAAGTCCGTTGACAAGAATATTGGACGGCTGATCAACTATCTGAAAGAAAACGATTTATATGAAAATACGCTCATCGTTTACACCTCCGACCAAGGCTTTTATATGGGTGAGCACGGTTGGTTTGACAAACGCTTTATGTACGAACAATCGATGCGAACGCCCCTGCTGATGAAATTTCCTGAAAACATAGAAACCCGAAATAAAGTAGATGAGCTGGTACAGAATATTGACTGGGCACCAACACTGTTAGACCTGGCCGGGCTGCCGGTGCCGGAGGATATGCAGGGCCGTTCACTGCTCCCCCTGGTGCAGAATGATGATGTGGAATGGCGCGAGGCCCTTTATTATCATTATTACGAGTATCCCAATGAACATATGGTGAAACGCCACTATGGCATCCGCACAGATCGCTATAAGCTGATCCACTTTTATAACGACATTGACGATTGGGAGCTCTATGACTTAGAACAGGACTCTATGGAGATGAATAACCTGTATGGAAAGGAGGGGTATGAAGAACTGACCCGAACATTAAAAAAGAAGTTGGACGAGCTGCAGCAGCAATATGAAGACACCGACCGTAGTACCTATTAAATAATCATATTTAGAGAAGTCACTAAAATTATCGCGTCTCAACACGTTTTAAAACGGGCAGGGAAATTATAAACCATAATGTTCAAATGAACTCCACTATATCTATAATTAAAGGAGAGCGGAATAAGTTTTTGATTTTTGGATTAACCCTAACTGTTAGCATTTGCTTCCTCTTAGCTGGTTGTACCAATCAACCGGAGCCTGCGCAGCCAAACATATTATTTATCATGAGTGATGATCATACATCACAGACGTGGGGTATTTATGGGTCGATATTGGATGAAACAGTGCGAGCACCAAACATTAGCAGGCTGAGTGAAGAGGGGGCGCAACTAATGAATTCATTTGCCACAAACTCTATCTGTACGCCGAGCCGAGCCACTATTTTAACGGGGCAGTATAGTCACAAAAACAGGGTATATACCTTATCCGATCGTATTGATCCAGAAAAACAAACCTTCCCGACGCTCTTTCAGCAGAATGGTTACCAAACAGGGCTCATTGGTAAATGGCATTTAAAAACGCGTCCTTCCGGTTTTGATTATTACAATGTACTGCCGGGGCAGGGGCGCTATTTTGATCCCATTCTACGCGACAGCGAAACCTGGCCCGAGGGTAAGGCATACGAAGGATTTACGGCCGATGTAATTACAGATCATTCAATTGAATGGTTGGAACAGCGTGAAAATAAGAAACCCTTTTTACTATTGACTCACTTTAAGGCCACTCACGAGCCGTTTAATTATCCGGAGCGGTTCGATACTTTGTATGCTAACACGGAAATCCCCGAACCGGAAAGCCTGTACAATTTTTATCCCGAGGACACGGGACGAACCTTTGAAGGACAAGTCTTGGAAATTTTAGGTCGACGATTTGAGGCAAACCCGGAGCGATATTCAGCTGATGAATTTTCTCTTGAAGGATTGAACAAAAAAGAGGCGCGCCATAAGACATATCAAAAGTTTGTGAAAGATTTCCTTCGGTCCGGTGCCGCCATTGATGAAAATATCGGCCGCTTGCTGGACTACCTGGATGAAAAAGGCCTGGCTGAGAATACCATAGTCATCTACACCGCTGATCAGGGATATTTTATGGGTGAACACGGATTATTTGATAAGCGAATGATGTACGAAGAGTCGATCCGAATGCCTTTTGTTATTCGGTACCCGCAGGAAATTAAACCGGACACCAAAAATGAGGATATCATTCTGAATACGGATTTTGCTCCGCTCTTGCTGGATTATGCCGGTATTCCTATTCCCGAAAATATGCAGGGTCGAAGTTTTCGGGCCAACCTTGCCGGTCAAACACCTGAAGCCTGGCGGCAGCAAATGTACTACCGTTATTGGATGCACGAAGAGCATCGCCCCGCACATCTGGGTATCCGAACAAAGCACTACAAGTTGATCTATTTTTACGGGCAAAACCTGGAGGGTGGTTATGCAGACGGGCCAACAGCCCCCACATGGGAGTTTTATGATTTAAAGAACGATCCCAAAGAGCTTAAAAATGTATATAATAGCAGTGAATATCAGGATGAGATAAAGAAGCT
This sequence comes from Fodinibius salsisoli, assembly GCF_026229185.1. Lineage (GTDB taxonomy): Bacteria > Bacteroidota > Rhodothermia > Balneolales > Balneolaceae > Fodinibius > Fodinibius salsisoli. The sequence continues at coordinate 30,185 of NZ_JAGGJA010000010.1, forward strand.
CAAAAAACAGATGATGCAATTAAAAGAGCAGGTGGGTGACTCTGATGAGCAATATCCTGTGATGGATAGTCTTTTGCGTAATATCGGTGAGTAAGGGGCCAAAAAATTAAACGTATAGCAATAAATTAAGAAGATGATGAGTAAGATTGACAGCAAGAGTACAGCAAACACGGATTACTGCAGGCACCTGAGCCTTATTTTTAGCCTAATAGTAGTTTTGGGTTTAATGAATGGCTGCACAGAGCCTCAGGAAGATACGGAAGCCACGGTATCATCGCCGAACATTGTTGTTCTCTTCCTTGATGATGTGGGATATGGAGATTTGAGCAGTTATGGACATCCGGTTATTAAAACTCCCAATATTGATGAGTTGGGCAGCCAGGGAGTACGGTTTACTTCTTTTGTGACCGCGATGTGGTGTGTGCCCTCGCGAACTCAGCTTTTAACCGGTCGATATATGCCTCGTGTGAATTTCAACGGTGGAACAGGGGCAGGCGGCAAAGGAGGATTACCGGACAGCGAGCTTACTCTGGCCGAAGGATTGAAAGAAGCAGGCTATAACACCGGAATGGCCGGGAAATGGCACCTTGGATATAAGCAAAAGAAATTTTTACCAACCGGTCAGGGATTTGATAGCTGGTTCGGAATGCCCTATTCCAATGATTATCGAAAACCGTGGGTAAATACCGATGAGCCTTTAGGGTTGTATCGGGGCGATGAAATGGTAGAGCATCCTGTCAATCAGGATTCGTTGACTGTTCGATATACAGCAGAAGCGCTGAATTTTATTGATCAAAACGGTCAGGGAGAGCAACCCTTTTTCTTCTATCTGGCTTATAATATGGCACACCTGCCAATCCATACGACCGATGAGTTTCGTGGCAAGTCTCGTGGTGGATTGTATGGTGATGTTATCGAGACATTGGATTGGAGCGTTGGCCAGGTGCTGGACAAGCTGGATGAGATGGGCATCTCCGATAATACGATTGTGTTTTTCGCATCCGACAACGGGCCGTGGCTCAACCTGCCAGACCGCATGCGCCAGGAAGGAAACCTGCCGTGGCACCAGGGAAGCTCTGGATTGCTTCGCGGTTATAAGCATACCAGTTATGAGGGAGGGAACCGTGTGCCCGCCATGATACGCTGGCCGGGCCAAATTCCGCCAGGCCAAGTTACCGATCAGTTAGTAGCTGCACCGGATATCTATCGAACGCTCTTGGAAACGGGCGGAGGAACGCTTCCCGAACACACCTTAGACGGCCAGAACGTGATGAATTTTTTGAAGGGCGAGGAAGAAACCTCTCCCCGGAAGGAATACGCCTATTTCCGGAATGGAAATCTTGAAGCGATGCGCATGGGCGACTGGAAGCTCAGAGTGATTGAAGGTTACCCGCAACTGTTCAACCTCCAGGTAGATCCTTCGGAAGAATATAACCGGGCTGATGAAAAACCCGGGATTGTCAATAACATCAAAAATAGAATGCAAGAACTGGCTGATGAGGTTGATGCAAACCTCGGGCCGGATCCAGAAACGGAAAAGGAGCAGTAATATTCAGTAAGTATCACTGAGAAACCGATCAGCAGCGACCTTCTCTATCATAACCAAAGTGATTAATCGAAACTCACGTTATAGAAAAAGAATGAACAGGTATATGAAAACAGCTTTTAGGGTTTATCAGCCTGAATCTCAAAGGATGAGCAACATAATCAAAAGTCTCGTTTTAATGATATTGGCAATCATTCTGTCTGTTTGTCCGTCATCAGCACAGGACAATGAAAAACCGAATGTGCTGTTCATTATTTCTGATGACTTAGCAGCAACGGCGATCTCTTCTTACGGAAATGAGGTCGTCCAAACACCCAACATCGATCGATTGGCGTCGGAGGGTACGCGCTTCACACGAGCCTATTCGCAATACCCGGTTTGTGGTCCCTCCAGGGCTTCGCTGATGTTTGGCTACTATCCGTCCGCTACAGAAACCTATAGATATGTGAGCGGCCGTGAGAATGTAGGCAATGAGCGTGAATCGTGGACGCAGCTCTTTAAAAATAATGGTTATTATACCGCCCGGGTCAGCAAAATTTATCACATGGGAGTGCCGATTGATATTGAGGAGGGGTCGAACGGAACGGACGACCCGGCATCCTGGACAGAACGCTACAACAGCCAGGGGCCCGAGTGGAAAGCCGAAGGCGAAGCGGAGTTGGTCCAGAACAATCCCTATGGAACCAAACCAAGAGAGGGCGGGAATGTGATGACCGTAGTGAAAGGAGAGGGGGGAGATCTCGCTCACTCCGATGGAAAAACGGCTCAAAAGGCAAGTGAACTGATTCGCAAACATAAAGAGGAACCGTTTTTTCTGGCGGTGGGATTTGTTCGTCCACATGTACCGTTCGTTGCCCCCGAAAACTATTTTGAACCGTATCCATACCAGCAGTTGGTTCTTCCACCCAAGGTTGAGAATGACTGGGATGATATTCCTCCGCTGGGTATTAACTACGTGAACAGCAAGAATGCTCAGATGTCGGAAGAGCAGGAAAAGAAGGCCGTAGCAGGATATTACGCTTCCGTTTCATACATGGATGCACAAGTAGGAAAGGTGTTGCAAACCCTGAAGGAAGAGGGGCTGGAAAAAAATACCATTGTGATATTTACCTCCGATCATGGATTCCACCTGGGTGAGCATCGGTTTTGGATGAAATTGGGACTGCATGAAGAATCTGTTCGGGTTCCCATGATTATCAAAGTACCGGGCAAAGAGCCCGCGGTTAGTCACTCATTTGCAGAATTACTGGATCTGTATCCTACAGTAGCAGAGTTGGCTAACCTGGAGTATTCGGAAGATCTGCAGGGAAAAAGCCTGGTCCGGGTCCTCGACGATCCCACACACTCGGTCCGCGATGCCGCTTTTTCTGTAACACGATGGCGTGGGGAGATAGGGTATCTGTTGCGAACCGATAAATGGGCCTACATCCAATATGGCGAAGAGGCCGAAGCGGGGATGGAGCTGTACGATATGCAACTTGATCCACAACAGTTTAATAACCTGGCGGGGAATCCGCTTTATGAGGAGATCGTGGATCAGTTTCAGCAGAAGCTGGATGAGAAACTGGCCGAAGTGAGGGATAATGATCTTGGCATCAGCTACTATAATTAATAAAACGCCAACAATTCATCTACTTTAGGAAAGAAAAGTAATCTATAAAAGGGTTCCGTTAACAAAGGAACACAAAACATATTTTTTATGATGGATATATTTTTTTGTAAAACAAGTCAGCATAGAAAATTCCGTTGGATGAGATGTGCAATGAGTATGTTTCTGGTAGCGGTTGTACTTGTTGGGTGTATGGGCAAGTCTGGCAACAGTTCCGAAGACCCAAAAGAAAAGCCCAACATCATCTTCATCATGTCGGATGACCATGCCTACCAAGCTATTGGAAGCTATGGCAGTAGGATCAATAAAACCCCCAACATCGACCGTATTGCGGAAGAGGGGATGCGTTTTGAAAATAGCTTTGTCACCAATTCGATTTGTGCTCCCAGCCGGGCAGTATTGCTAACCGGAAAGTACAGCCATATGAATGGGCATATTGATAACAGCACTGAGTTCGATGGCAGCCAGGTGACCTTTCCCAAAATCCTTCAAAAAAATGGATATGAGACCGCTATGATCGGGAAGTGGCATCTGAAAAGTCAACCCACAGGTTTCGACTATTGGAATGTATTGCCGGGACAAGGCTACTATTATAATCCCGACTTTATAGAGATGGGCGATACGGTTCGGCAGGAAGGATATGTGACGGATCTTATTACGGATGTTAGCCTCAATTGGCTGAAAAAGAGGAAAGACGACCAACCGTTTTTGCTTGTGCTGGGCCATAAGGCTCCGCACCGGAACTGGATGCCGGGTCCTGATCATCTGAACGACTATAATGGCGAAGAGATTCCACTTCCGGAAACGTTCTATGATGATTACCAAACGCGCTCTGCCGCTGCTAAGGAGCAGTATATGGAGATAGGTGAAGTGATGGGACCGGGATATGACCTGAAGTTATCGGAAGAGGAAGGTAGTACAAAAATTGTGCGTCAAGGTCGCTGGTGGGCTCAACCGTACAAACGTATGAACGCGAAACAACGCGAAGTTTGGGATGCCGCTTATCAGCCAAGGAACGATGCTTTTCACCGTCAGGATCTATCAGGAAAGAAGTTAGAGGAATGGAAATATCAGCGTTATATAAAGGATTACCTGCTTACGATAGCCTCGGTGGATGATAATGTGGGGCGCGTTCTGGATTATTTGGAAGAAGAAGGACTTACCGAAAATACGATTATTGTTTATACGTCTGACCAAGGGTTTTACCTGGGAGAGCATGGCTGGTTCGACAAACGCTGGATGTATGAACAATCGTTACGAATGCCGCTGCTGATGCGATACGACGGGCATATCCCCGCGGGTAGTGTAACAGATCAGTTTGCTCTTAATCTTGATTTTGCCCCTACCTTTTTAGACTATGCTGGGATTGACATAACAGAATCTATGCAAGGGCGATCGCTGAGACCGGTACTCGAAAACAAAGCTCCAGACGATTGGCGCCAGTCCATGTATTATCATTATTATGAATATCCCGGCCCTCACCAAGTGAAGCGCCACTATGGTATACGTACCGATCGCTATAAGTTAATTCATTTCTATTACGATATAGATGCGTGGGAGTTATATGACCTCAAAGAAGACCCTAATGAGCTGAATAATGTATATGATGATTCTGCCTATGCCGATGTCGTCGTAGAGTTGAAGCAGCAATTGGATGATCTGCGGGAACAGTATGGAGATACCGAGGAAGCTACAGAACGGTATTTGCCAAAAGAGGATAAGTAATCAGCTTAATCTGAATTTCTGGCTGCTAAAGTGATGGGCAGGTGAGGTGTTATTTGTGAGTAGGCCCGCGAGGATGGTACTACTGGCGGGAAATATTCAAGCCTGACAGCAACCTTACAGCTTTGAAGAGAGCAAACATTACCTTTCCCCATCATGGTGAATAGATTATTCCTCAATCCTGATTAATAGCAAAGATCAAGTGGGGAATGGGTCGGTCACTTGTCTTTATTAACATCGGTGAACAGAACATATACCCATCAAATGTTAGGGGCATTCTCGAATTTTCCAGCTAAGCTATTGGCATTTTTCATATATTAAGCGGGATGATTTTTTCTACTGCAGACTAACAAGAGTACTTTCCAATATTGACATCTGTTAATTAATGACTTGGAAAAAATGATCTGCCTTCCCAAGATTTGTAACTGGATTAGAAAGGTTAGGGAAATCTATAATAATTGTAGAATAATTTATGCAAGTTTAAAGATTTTTTTTAAGATTGTTTTTTATAAGGGGATAAAAAACTATAGCTGCATGTAGCACAAAAAATTATGATGGGAATTCCCTCAGGTCAAAAATATACTGTCTACCTTTTTGTCGGACTTACGGTCTTATCTTTTGGGCTCTATATATTTTTCGGTCATGAAGAACAAGTTGATTACAATAGAGATATCAAACCGATTCTTAACAAGAATTGTATTGCCTGTCACGGAGGGGTAAAAAAATCGGCACAATTCAGCCTGCTATTTCAGAAAGAGGCCTATAGTAAAAATGAGTCAGGGGAACGGGCGATAGTGCCGGGTAATCCGGAGGAGAGTGAGATGATACGTCGTATTACGCATCATGATCCAGAGGTGCGTATGCCTCCGGAGGGTGATCCACTTCCAGAAGACGAGATTGAACTTCTAACCGAGTGGATCGAACAGGGAGCGCAGTGGGGGGAACATTGGGCTTACCAGGAGCTGGAGGATCTAGAGCCACCGGAGGTTGACGCTGAGTGGTCCAATAATGGGATCGATCAATTTATACTTCAAAAACTGAACGAGGAAGAACTCAACCCATCGCCACGCGCGGACAAACGAACCCTGCTGCGACGCGTAACACTTGATCTGACCGGGATCCCGCCCACACAGCAAGAGTTGGAAACCTTTTTAGATGACAACAGTGCGGATGCTTACGAGAAGGTAGTGGATCGACTACTTGCTTCGCCGCGTTACGGGGAGCGCTGGGCAGCTATGTGGATGGATTTGGCCCGTTATGCTGATTCCAAGGGGTACGAGAAGGATGGGCATCGCAGCATTTGGCAATATAGAGATTGGTTGATCAAAGCCTTTAACGAGGATAAGCCGTTTGATGAATTCACGATCGAGCAGCTGGCGGGAGATTTACTTCCCAATCCCACTAAAAAACAGCTTATTGCCACGGCCTTTCACCGCAATACCATGAATAATGATGAAGGGGGAACCAATGACGAAGAGTTTCGGGTGGCTGCGGTTATCGACCGGGTAAACACTACCTGGAACGTATGGCAGGGGACCACGATGGAATGCGTGCAGTGCCATGCGCATCCGTATGACCCGATTCGCCATGAGGACTTCTATAAATCCTACGCCTATTTCAATAATTCGGCTGATGAAGATGTTCCCAGTGAAGCTCCGAATCTTAGAACATTTACCCGGGAAGAGGATCAGCAGCGGCTTAATGAGATAAGGCAATGGGTTAACAAACAGATCGAAAATCCCAAGCAATCAAAAAAAGAAGTTCAAGACTTTACAAACCTGGTTCGCCTGACGGAACCAAAGATCCACGGTCACTCTTTCGATCAGATCAAAAAGGGAACCATAACCTCTACCAACAGCTACCTGGCGGTAAAGCACGGCGGACATGCCCGGCTTACTGATGTGGATTTGACCGGCAAGGATCGCATGTTTATCAGCTACCGGGCTGGCAGAACCACCGGAGAAGTTGAGATACGAAAAGATAGTTTAAAAGGAGAAAGCATTGGATTGTGGGATATTGGGAAGGATGACGGACCGAGAAGCTTTGATATCACTTCTATCCCTATAGCCCCACAAGAAGGGAAGCATGACCTTTACTTTGTATTCAGGGATCCTGGAAACAAGGGGTATGTAAATAATATTGAATGGGTACTCTTTCATCAGTCGCTACCGGGTAAGGGCAAACCGGGTTATGAAAAGGCTCGTGAGAAGTTTGCTTCACTGCTTAATACCAATGAAGTTATTGAAACACCTGTGATGGTTGAACTTGAGGGTAACCGGGCGCGAACGACCCGCATCTTTGAACGAGGAAACTGGATGGTTCATGGTGATACGGTTAAGCCAGGGGTTCCGGAAGTTTTAAATCCCATGCCGGACGAATATCCCGAAAGTCGACTGGGGCTGGCGCGCTGGCTGGTAAGCAAGGAAAATCCGCTTACGGCCCGAGTGACAGTGAACCGGCTTTGGGATAAGCTCTTTGGGACGGGTATTGTAGAGACCGTTTCCGACTTTGGTTCTCAGGGCTATTTGCCATCGCATCCAGATCTACTCGACTGGCTGGCCCTGCAGTTAATGAATAAGCATGATTGGAGCGTCAAGGAATTGTTGAAGCAAATAGTGATGTCGGCAACCTATCAACAGGCCTCCGATACATCACCCGAACTGCGGGAATTGGATCCTGATAACCGGTTATTAGCTCGAGGTCCGAGAATACGGCTTACCGCCGAACAGCTTCGCGACCAAGCCTTGGCTGTAGGTGGACTATTGAGTGATAAAATGTACGGGCCCAGTGTGATGCCGCCGCAGCCCGATGGCTTATGGCAGGTAGTCTACAGCGGACTTGAGTGGAAGACCAGTGAGGGAGAAGACAAGCATAGACGGGCGCTATACACCTATTGGCGCCGGACTAATCCGTATCCTTCAATGGTCACTTTTGATGCTCCCAGCCGGGAGGTGTGTGTAGCTCAAAGAGTGAATACCAATACGCCACTGCAAGCCTTGGTCACCTTAAATGATCCGGTGTTTGTGGAGGCCGCTCAGGGATTGGCAGAACGGATGATAAAAAAAGCTCCAAAGAGTACTGAGGAGCAGCTGAAAACGGGCTACCGACTTGCCATGAAGCAGGATATCGATCCTGCAAAGTTAAAGGATCTAAAGAATCTTTATAGTGATACCAAAGCGCACTTTCAGCAGCACCCCAAAGAAGCGGAAGAACTAATGGGTAAGAAGCATAATGTGCAACTGGCTACGCTGACCGTTGTATCAAGTGCAATTATGAACCTGGATGAATTTATGACCAAATCTTAAACGGGAAATAATATGAGTATTTTTGATGAATTGCGGCAAAGAAAACTGGAAGCACAGACACGGCGCCATTTTTTGAAAAACTGTTCCCTGGGTTTGGGAGGGCTCGCATTTGCTGCAATGACAGGCTGCAATCCTTTTCCTTCTTCCAAAGGCCAACAAAAGTCACCGGCTGAAGGACATCCGCTGGCGCCTAAGCCGCCTCATTTTGCTCCTAAGGCCAAGCGGGTTATCTATTTACATATGGCCGGAGCTCCTTCCCAGTTAGAACTATTTGACTATAAGCCTGAACTGCAGAAGTTGCATGGCAAAGATTGCCCACCTTCCTTATTAGAAGGTAAAGAGTTTGCCTTTATTGAAGGAGTTCCCAAGATGATGGGGCCACAGGCTAACTTTAAAAAACGGGGTGAGTCGGGCGTGATGGTATCAGATTTATTGCCTCACTTTTCGACCATCGTAGATGATGTTTCGATTATAAAATCGATGCATACTGATGAGTTTAACCATGCTCCGGCCCAGCTTATGATGTTAACGGGCGGTCCTCGCTTAGGGCGTCCCAGTATGGGCTCATGGGTAACCTATGGTTTGGGCAGTGAAAATGACAATCTGCCCGGCTTTATGGTGCTGGTTTCGGGGGGTAAAACTCCGAGTGCAGGGAAAAGTGCGTGGGGCAGTGGATTTCTGCCTTCGGTTTATCAGGGCGTGCAGTGCCGCTCGAAAGGAGACCCCATACTTTATGCATCTAATCCGAATGGGATAGATAGAGATCTGCGAAAAAAAGCAATCGAAGCTATTAACAATATCAATAAGAAAGAGTATGAAGAAGTGGGTGATGCCGAAATATTGACCCGCATATCGCAATATGAGATGGCTTTTCGGATGCAGACGTCGGTGCCGGATGTAATGAACATTGAAGATGAGCCTAATTACATTCATGAGATGTACGGTACTGAACCGGGCAAGACTTCTTTTGCCAATAACTGCCTACTGGCCCGGAGATTAGTAGAAAAGGACGTCCGCTTTGTGCAACTATTTGATTGGGGATGGGATTCCCATGGCACCGACAAAAGCACCGCAATAGAAGCCGGATTCCGTGATAAATGCAGGCAGGTAGATCAACCGATGACAGCGCTTGTTAAAGACCTGAAACAGCGCGGGCTCTTGGAAGAAACCCTGGTGGTATGGGGCGGAGAGTTCGGTCGTACACCGATGCAAGAAAATCGAGACGGACAGGAAATGCCTTTTATGGGCCGAGATCACCACACCGAAGCGTTTAGTGTCTGGATGGCTGGTGGAGGCGTGAAGGGAGGAATGACTTATGGTGAGACCGATGAAATAGGATACACCGGTATCAAAGATCGAGTACATATTCATGACCTGCAGGCGACCATACTTAACCAAATGGGCCTCAACCACGAAGAATTAACTTATTTCCATCAGGGTCGGGACTTCCGCCTTACGGATGTGCACGGCCATGTTGTAGAGGATATTTTAGCATAAAAAAGTAAGCGCCAGACGACAGAGGGGAACTAAAGATGTTTACTTCTGTGCACTTGCCTTTTTACTTTTCGTAAATCACCTAAATAAAGGCTTTTCCATTATTCTAACTCGAACCATTTAAGAACTGAAAATGACCATTGACCGGAAAACATTTATCTCTAATATAGCGTTGGGTGGTGCTGGGGTATTGATGGGACAATCCGATGGGGATACTCAGAATCAGCCAGCCTTTGCCATTCCTGATAATTTCTCGATTACTTATCTGGCCACCCGATGGGGTTATCCGGGAACACTTGATGAGTTCTGTGCTGCTTCCAGGGAAGCTGGCTATGATGGTATCGAAGTCTGGCTGCCCAATAATCAAGGAGGTCAGGAAGAATTATTTGATGTCACTGGTCAGTATGATCTTAAAGTAGGCCTTTTGGTTGGTTCAGGAAGTAGTACTTTTGATGAACATTTTGCTGATTTCAAGAAGGATTTAGACCGAGCTGTTCAGTTGGACCCGTTGTTTATAAACTGCCATTCAGGTCGAGACTTTTTCCCTTTTGAACAAAACAGTCAGATTATTGACTACACTATCCAAGTGAGTGATTCGGCTGGCATTGAGGTTTATCACGAAACCCACCGTTCAAGGATTCTTTTTGCCGCTCATATTGCAAAGCAGTTTATGGAGGACATTCCCGGATTGCGGCTTACGTTAGATATATCGCACTGGTGTAATGTGCATGAGTCATTGTTGGATAACCAGCCAGAGGCGGTGCAGTTGGCTCTGCAGCGAACGGATCACATACATTCCCGGATTGGCCATCCGGAAGGGCCACAGGTAACGGATCCCCGGGCCCCGGAATGGAAGCAGACCGTAGAGGCTCATTTTGCTTGGTGGGACAGGGTTGTAAAACAGAAGATCGATGAGGGAAAGAGCCTCACGATGACGCCAGAGTTTGGTCCGCCAACCTACATGCCTTCAGTACCGTATACGGGGCAACCCTTAGGCAATCAGTGGGAGATTAACAAGCATATGATGGATTTGTGGAAGCAACGATATAGCTGATAGTAGGTTGATAATGATAAAAAAGATATGAGCGTAATACATGGAGCAAGAAGTTTCTGATTTCGTATTATTTTTGGGACGTTTTCATCCATTGATCCTGCATCTGCCGATTGGTTTTTTGGTAATGGCGACTATTCTGGAAGGAGTATCGCGTCTTAAACGATTTGATGAGTATAATAAAGCAGTGGAACTGGTATTGCTGTTGGGGAGTCTATCGGCTGTAGCAGCGGCTCTGCTTGGATATATGCTGGCGCAGGCCGGTGGATATGGCGAGCAGCTACTAATTATCCACCAGTGGTCGGGAGTGGGGGTGGCTGTGGCATCAGCGGGAGCCTACCTGTTGAAGCGGTATAACAGGAATAGATCTTCTGCTCTGATGGACCGGGCCTATTTGTCACTGTTGACTATCATGGTGATAGCACTGGGAATAGCGGGTCACTACGGAGGATCGTTAACGCATGGCAGTGATTACCTAACGCAGTATATGCCCAATGGCTTGCGAACGGTCGCGGGTTTGCCACCGAAAGAGGAAAAGGGATTCAAAAAAATTACCAATCTGGAGGAAGCAGCAGTCTATAACGACATCATTGATCCCATTTTTGAAACACGCTGTACCTCCTGCCACAACCAGAACAAAAAGAAGGGAGAACTACAGATGCATACACGTCAGCTGCTGATGAAAGGAGGGGAGGGCGGGCCTATCATTGTAGAAGGTGAAGCTGATAAAAGTGAAATGATAAAGCGAATCAACCTTCCTGAGGCCCATGATGATCATATGCCCCCTGAAGGGAAGCGTCCTTTGACCAGTGAGTATAAAAAATTGTTAGAATGGTGGGTCAACAGTGGTGCACCTTTTGAAAAAAGGGTGTCGGAGCTAAAAAGATCTAAAGAAATCCAATCAGCCTTAAACACTTTGGTTGACCCGCAGGCCAATATGAGCCCGGCTGAGAAGTTATTAGCCTCGGATATCGATCCTGTAGAAAGCAAGGTGCAGACAGAGTTACAGAAACATGGGGTAGATCTTCGTCCAGTATCAGATCGTGGCCATTGGCTACAGGCTGATATCAAAAAAGAGCATTCAGTTGATTCGTTACTAGTCATGTTGAAAAAGGTATCGCCCCAGCTCACCTGGCTTGATCTTGGGGAAACAACGACGACAGATAAGGCCCTTCAACCTATCAGAGAGTTTCCTAATTTGACCCGTCTCCATTTACAAAATACGCGGATTACCGATAAAGGACTTTCTGAACTTGCGGGCTTGGCCAATCTTGAATACCTGAACCTCTACGGAACAGCAGTCACTGATGCGGGCATCCAGCAGTTAGAAAAACTGGACAATCTTACCAAACTTTTTGTTTGGAGAACACAGGTAACCCAAGAAGGAGCCCAGGATTTACAAGAAACTCTCCCTAACTTGAAAGTATATTTGGGAGCAGAAAAGAAATCAGTCGCTTTAGAAAATGATAGTAAATAGGGACAATCTTTTAACTCTATCGGATTTTCAAAAATCCCTAAGATACATGTATAGAATCCAGCCTATCTAAAAAGGAAAAGTTAGAGGGGGGACAGTTCTATTTCTGCTACTAGAGTAAATATTGGTATCAGGAAAGGCGATCAAGATTGGAAGGTCGAATAACCGTAATCCGTTGGGAGGCAAGGAGTACCTGAGGGGGGACTCGAACCCCCACAACCGAAATGGTTACCGGATTTTGAATCCGTTTTTGTAAACATTTCTTAGTATTTCATATCCCTTCTAAATATTGCCCAAACTATTGAATATCATACATTTAACCATTACTTTGAATTGAAGGATATTTCATAGCATTAAAATATTTGTTGTCCCTATGTTGTCCCGAGAGTAAAAAAATAGGAAATATCAGCTAACATTTAGATATGGAAAAATTAAAGCTAACAGACCCTTTTATCAGGCATTACCCAGCTCCGAATAAGAGGACTGAAATTTATGATGAACATACTTCTGGATTGGCTGTACGAATAACAGCAAAGGGCACAAAGTCGTTTGTATATCGTTATAGGTTTAATGATAAGGTACGTCGGTTTACGATCGGAAGGTTCCCGAAAACATCACTGGCAGAAGCCCGAGAACGTGCCGGAGAACTTGAACGGAAGGTGAGCGAGGGCATAGACCCAATGGAAGCAAAAAAGGCTCGTAAGAGCAAGCCCCAGCCTAAAAAATTTGAATACCTGGCTAACCAGTTTAAAAAGAAGCATCTGCCTACCCTGAAAGAATCGACACAGAAAACCTATACCGAACGAATAGACGGTGAGATGATTCCGGCCTTTAAGGGTATGGCGGTAAAAAATATCAGCAGGGGAGTCATCATTGAGCTGTTAGAGGATATACTCGACCGTGGCAGTCCCTACCAATCCAACAGGGTTCGGGCTATTCTTTCAAGTATGTTCTCTTTCGGTGTGCAGCGAGAGATAGCAGAGTATAATCCGGTAAAGACCATTAAGCCATTGGGCAAGGAAGAGAAACGGGACAGGGTACTGGAAGAAGATGAGATAAAGAAGCTATGGGAGGGCTTTGGTACAATAAAACAGCCAACCGGATCTTTGTTTAGAATGTTGTTACTGTTAGGCCAGCGATTGGGGGAGACGCGACGGATGAAGTGGGAGCATATCGAGGATGGTATCTGGACTATTCCCAAAGAGCTGACAAAGGCTAAACGGACGCACTACTTGCCGTTACCGCCCTTAGCATTAGAAATTATAGAGAGTCTATCGAATGATAGCCCGTATGTATTCCAGTCTCCAATGAAGGATAACGAGCCACTAAGTAGCGTTCACAGTAGTTTTAACCGTCTGCAAAAAGATTTATCAATTGATAATATCCGTATCCATGATTTCAGGCGCACAGCGGCTACCTACATGGCTGAGTTAGGCACAGACCGGACGATATTGGGCAAGGTACTAAATCATAAAGGCTTAGCTGGTGATTCCCAGGTTACGGCGAGGTACGACCGGCATGGGTATGTTGATGAAAAACGAACGGCCTTAAATCGATGGAGCCACAAATTACAGCAGATTATTGAAGGAACGGAAACCAAAATTACTAAAATTGGATAGTATTATGAGTAAAGAAGAAGGATTTTTCAAAGTAAAGATTGAAAGCAGTACGGAGAAAGATTATAAAGCCTTGCAGGCCAAAAAGGAAAAGCTAAAAGAAGAAGCCTCAGCTTTGCAGGAGCAATATAATTCTGAGATAGCGAAGGCATTGAAAATTGATGATCCTCAAAGGAGGATTGATAAACTCCAAGCGGGCCTTTCTTTATTAAAAAGACATAGAATTAATGGTAAGGTTGACCAAAACTGGGCTGATCGGAAAATTAAGCTATTGGGAAGAGAGATAGATAAAGCTGAAGATGCAATCTATAGAAGTGGTAAGGGTTCTACGGATAAAAGCGGAGACGGTAAACGAGGTCGAAAACCCATTAGCGCTGAAGTAAAACAAAAAATAAAACAATATTATAGGACAAATAAAGAGCAGCTGGAGAATAACAATGAGGATGCTGACGGATATCCTATACAGGCTTGGATTGCAAGACAAATATTAGAGGAAAAAGACGAAGATATTGGAATTTCTGATGCATACGCAGATCCCGAACGCACAATTATCGAATGTATGAATGATATTTAGTAGTCGATGAAAAAAATGAAGAAATAATAAATTATTATTCATCCTTGCCCACCAAAGACTTATAGGAATTTAAGAAGTTAATTTTTCCCTGATTTCAAAGTAAGTATTCTGAATTGTCTTGAAAATTAAATCAATCAATTCAGTATGAAAAACTTACAGATTATACGCCCGTCTGAACTGGCAGAAATTTTAAATGTTTCTACCGTCACCATTTGGAGAATGGAGAAACGGAATGAGCTGCCACCCCGAAAAAAAATTAGTAGCCGTTGCGTTGGCTGGACTGAAAAGTCTATCGAAGAATGGTTGGATAACCGACCCTATGCCGATCCTGAAGCCGAAGCAGAGAGAGAATCCAATCTTGAACCCACTGTGCAATAAAAAAGCCCTCCGGCAGTAACCGGAAGGGCAGGAGACGACACGCCCCAATATACGTGTTGCGCTCCTTAATTGCACAAAACTATGAGGCGACACTATGGACGATCAAACAAAACGAAATCAAATTAGAAAGACCTTTCAGGCCCTACATGGAGATGAACCCTTGACGAGACTACAAGTTGCCCAAAAGACCGGTATACGGCGCGCGAATGTGTGTTGGTACATCCGACACTTTCGTAAACGAAATCAAGTTGCCGTTGTAAGGAAAGGCATCGATCCGATTACCCGCCACCCTGCAGAGTTCCTTACCACCAATCCGGATCTGTTCCCTGACGATCCACAAACGGATATGTTCGGGGGCAGCGATGAGTAAGGAATCAACCCGCCTCAAAATACCATGCGAAATGGCTGTATTTGCCTGTAGTGAGCATAAATATAAGCAGGTAGGCTGTTATACGGCATCACACTTTATCTACAGTGGCAACGCCCATAGTAGCGATAAGCCGGTTCATGCTGTGGCTGAAGCTACAGGCTATCCAGTCAAATCAGTGTATCGTTATTTCAGATGGCTGATATGTCGCAACTGGTTTGGTAAGAATAGCTATGGCCGGTACTACTTCCGAGGCATTGACCAAGTACATCAAATTGAAGGTTGGAAGTTCGCCCGAGCTGCTATGATGCGGAGTAAGGATTTACAGAATATTCAAGCGTTTATGGCAGGTGTGGTTTGCGCTTCACTTGTCCAAACGGGAAAGGGCCAACGTGGAGAGCAAGTTAAGGGGTGCTCCAAACATGACGTTGGCCCAATTTCCCTATCAGTGTTAGCGGATGTGTTAGATGTTTCAACCCGCCACGCTCAAAAGTTACGTAAAATGGCTGATGAAGCCAATTATATCCGTAATAAGCCAACATTAACCGAGATAACCAACTGGACACCTGAGGACTTGAAAGAGCTTAAAAAGCAGGATTTACATTATTTACCGGTAGAGCTTTTAGGATATGCAGATAAGAAGGTTACGGCAATTGATCGTATCCGTTATAAGGATGATAAGCTTTTCTTGCAAGAGGCTAACACAATTAAATATTTGCTACAGCTAAAGAGTAGAAAGGGCTTGTCTCAGTACCAGCCCCCAAACCCCAGTACTAATGTTAGAACGAAATGAGAATGAACATTTGACCAATAACAACCCCATGGTAGATAAGCTCAAAGAAATTTTCGCTGATGATGTTGACTTGCTCTTTTTGTGGCTCTTAATCCTGATAATCTTGCAAACGCTATGAGCTTAACGAAAGCAGACAAACAGAAATTGGAAGAATTACGGAAACAGAAACGCAACGGGAATCTTGACGAGAATATGCGCCCGTATCTGAAATGGCTTTTAAAACATGAAAATTAATCACAACAAACAATAAATAACGATATGAGTTACACAAGTTTATCAAAAAAAAGGAAGTCAATAAGATCAACAATTAATGAGAATAAGGCCGAACTATCCGAGTTGGAAGTGAAGCGTGATAATCTCTTTGAACAACTCGAAGAGGTTGAAGAGCAGCGCGTAAACGAACGTGCAAAGGTTAAGGTAGGCAGGGGATCGGATAAAAAATCGAAGGCCGCAGATAAGCAATATACGAACGTGAAATCCGAACTGGAGAAGGTGCGTGATGATATAGCAGTATCCGAGAAAGCGATCGAGATGCTGGAAGATGAAAAGGCAGAAATAGAATCAGATTTTCAGCAGGCTGCACGTAAGAAATGGCATGATAAGGCCGGTAAGCACTTGTCTAATATCCATGATCTGATGCAGCAGGTAAAATCCGAGATTGACACCCTTAATGGTTACCGTAAGGAGTTACAAGCGGATAGTTTTCATAACCCCAGCCGATCATTTTTTGAAGGTATAGGCCACGATTCAATGCCGGTTATTAGTAAAGGCAAGTTGGGAGCAGATGCACGGAATTTCATTACAATGAATAATCTCAAATCAGAATAATATGTCAAAATTCAAATTCACGGAATCACCAAAAAAACAGAAATCGGTAACTAAGAATCCGAAGAAAGCATTTTCAGTAACACCTAAGAAATCTAAAACCACAAAGGTATAACGATATGACAGTAACAAAAGAGCAATTAGACAACCTACGAACTGAGGACGGTTACTTTTCAGAGCCTGAAGCCAAACTCTTGGAAAAGATGGAAGGCAAACCACTTAACGAGATTGTTCAGGACGTTGAGCAGCAATCCAATATCCCTAAGGGAAATCCAGCAACCGATTGGTCTCGAAAACAGAAGCTGGCTTATCTGGAAGATCATTCGCACCAGGATTATAAAACGTTAATTGATGAACGGAAATAGGGGTATGGCCGAAAATCGGTCTGGCCGGTGTAGTGTGTGCGCTGGCCGCCCCTTTAATATCGGCAGGAAAGCACACATAACAAACGAAATATCTTATAGGCTATAGGGGGTAGTAAAAACCCATTTGAAGCCTGTAGAACTAATTTTAATGCCTTATACAGCAAATTAAACTCCGTTATAATGAGCAGTTACAAACGAAATAGGAGCCGTAAAAGCTGGGATATTCAGAAATTGAAACTTCGTATCCAGGACGCTTTAAAAGCGATTGAACCCGTTTTTTTAGGTGAAGAGGGCAAAGACTACGATAGGGATGATATGCAGCTCAAATGTAAGGCTGCTCATGCCTATTCCCAGCTGGCAAGTAAGCACCGCAAACTCTTAGAATTGGAAGAAATCGAGGAGCGGTTGAGTAAATTGGAAGAACAACACAATACATGATAAAATGAGTTATAAACGCAGATTGGACAAAATCGAAGAGAACAGCTGTCATGGTTTATCGCTTGATGCGTTGACCATTGCAGACGAACCGATTATCCGCGAAGATATAGCGACCGATAAGCAGAAATACATACAGGTGCCCACACCCTTTGGTATGGGATTGAAGCCCGTTGATGATAGTCACCCGCAGGGTATGACTAAGCAGCAGCATCTTGAAAACGGTAATGATATAGCATACGAGGTACAATAATTATGAAAAGTCACGAACGTAGGATAGAAAAGCTGGAAGATAAGACTATGAACACCAGACCTGATGCTCCGGATAATCTGGGGGATCTATACGCTACGGAAGATGACCCCAAGTCTGAAATGAGCAAGGCTTTAGATGCTTTGTATAATCCAAACAGGGGAACTAAGAATCCCAATGATGCAATTTGAATGATATTCTTTAAAAGCAAAAAAACGGCAACATCATGAATAATTATAAAGCTTTGTTCTTACTGGCGACTGCATTTGTTGTGGTGAATAGTAATTTCTCATGTTCTCAAAGCGAGCTTTCACCGGCGTTGCAGGAGTATTTGAATAAGTCAAAGAAACAGCAACCAACAGATACAACATTTACGAGGATTCCCTTAACATTCCCTGAAAGAAGGAGGCATCCTGATGATTTTTTCCGGGAAGAGTTAGGGAGAGGTGTTCCAATAGACTTTGCCGAAAATGATAGTATTTAGCTAATGGTATAGTATGCCGGAAGGTATTTAAACGCCTTAGAACGAATCCTCAGAAGCCGTTTAGAGGCCACAGACAACGATTTTTACAATTAACCAAATAACAGCATTATGTTAGACATAGCAGGTAAATTAACGATGGGAACCGGCGGTGAGATCGGCAACGCCGGAGCAGACTATTCCATCACAGACGAGGGATTCAACGTAACGGAAAACGCCTCTTTTTTAGAGCGCAACGCCTATACCGTTGGTAATGCCCGAGGTGCTTTCTGGGGAGACGGGAGCGATATCATATTAGAAGCCCGGGACTTGTCCGGCGGAGACCTTGCCCTTCGATCTCTGGGTGGAAATATAAACCTTCGCAGTGTTGGTTCTGTAGGTGAAAATAATCTATACGGCTACAACCACTTCGAACGCTTCCAGCAGCAGGGCGATGAGACGCGCACGCTGACTAATAGCGGGGAGGACTCGTTAACTATTGATGCGCCTATCGTGCGGCTTACCTCTGTTAATTCAGGAGCAGTACTGGCCCGAATTGATATAGGCACGTCTCCGAATACTGATCGGTCGTTCTCTTTTGCTCTTGTCAACGATTCAGGAACAGACTTGACGGTACGCGACCAGAGCAACGCAAGTCTTTCTGGGGCCAATGTTATAACACCCGCCCATGTTGACCGGGAGTTCCAGGACGGCGGCCGCTTTGAAGTAACCTACATTTTAGCAACGGGTAATTATCACATTAACCAGGACAGGAATTAAAATGAGTTGTATAGCAATCACTTCGACACGAAAGAAAATTATACTTTTATCAGACGGCCGGTCAGCTTCCGAGGCTACCAGAGAGGTAACACGGATGGACAAGCCCAAAGTTCATAAGGTATCCGGGGACACCGGTCTGGCATGGCTGGGGTGGTATCCGACCGAGAGCGCGGACAAAGAGCTTGTAGAACATTTGAACCCTACCGAGTGGCCGACCATGAACGCCGAAATATTGGCCCATAAAGCGTCTGATTACATCAAAGACGGAATGTCCCCGGAGGCACTGGCAAAGCTGGACGGAGAGAACCCGCTAAGGATCTGCATTCTGATTATTGGCTACGACGGCAGTCAGCCCGTTATCTGGCAGATTGACTCTCACCGGGGAGAACGGTTTGAACCTGTCTCACATAACCTGCCAATAGGAAAATCCGCTTGGATGGGATACGATAAGGGCACTTCCGATCCTACTCCTTACGTGGCAAGCTATAACACATTGCGAGAGCACGGGAGAACGCCCATACAGGCCGCCCGGCAAGCGTTTAAAGCAGCGGTAGAGAGTTATAAGGCGAAGGGAAAGCCGGTAGGCGGGGAGACGTTCAGCGTTGTTCTCCGGCCAGCCAAACAGAGCAAGTTTAGACATGCGCTAATGAATTAATTATATTCCAGTACTCTCTTGATGAATAGTAGGCCTTGTAGGTTGATAGCTTGCAGGGCTATTTTTATTTCTAACTCTTATTCTGAAACCATTACTTTTATTTCCCAATCTCCATTAGCAGAGTTAGATTTTAAGTAAAATCTTCCTGATTGATAAATAAAGGATTCGCCACTTATATTCTCTTTATTTACTTCGTTGGCTACAATCTCGCCTTCAAATGTTTCTTGCCCAGGCTTTAGTAAGTAAACTTGAAGGATATGGCCGTTACCTTTGAGTACGGGATTTGATGCTGTTGAACTATATTCAATTTTCCATTCTTCAGAATTAACTGTAAAAGGAGCTGTATTTGATATACCAGAACCCTCAAATGTTTCAATAGTTTTCCATTCTTGATCTTGAGCATTAGCCGTTATAGCTATACATACAATCAACGATATTAGCCATAATTTTTTCATAAGTACCCCGTCTTTGATGATAAATTGAAAAGTAAGTTAGAAGGATATATCAGAATCCCAAAACACCGCACAGAATCTGGTCTATTTAAGAGGGCTTTTTTATTTGCGATCAATAGCAAACCCCGAAATTTCAACACCCTGAACGTTTAAAGTTCCATTCATTCGAGAAGTAGGAGTAACATCAAACCGAGTTATTGCATCTGCTCCCATATCTTTGGCAACTTTATAAATTTCATCAATAGCTTTTTCAACGTTAATACTTTCAGGATAAAATTCCTCTACAGTTCTATATCCGCTTTGACTATCTGAATCTGGAATGCGCCTTTCCATTTTTCGAACGGCTGGCCATTGGGTAACTGTAATTAATCCAATAGATTGGTACTCTTCTAAATACTGTTCAGGTGTAATTAGAAAACCTTGAGCAGTATATTCTGAAAAGTCATAACCCGTAACGTTGACCACTTCACTACGTGCTACTGTTTTAGGTCCACTGCATGAAATTGAGATAAAAGCCAATATTAAAATTGATATAGTAAGCCTATACATAGTACCCCGTCTTTTGATGATGATTAATTTAACATCAATTTAGTAGGATTTAACAGAATAGCAAAACCGCACACAGAAACCAGCACGGTGAAAGGTACGGGACGTTTTATTCCAACCAACCGCCATTCCTTAGATTAAGGGTAGCCATAGTCTAACTGACTTGAATAGCCACCCTATAACTACCCTATGCGCACAGAATCCGGATTATTGGAGAGAGAAATTAGAGGGGAGGTAAAACATTCTGTGTTGTCCCTATGTTGTCCCGAACTAAAAATAAGGATTAAATGAACGACTTATCTGTTAGGTTGTAATCATCGTAAGTCATTGGGAGGCAAGGAGTACCTGAGGGGGGACTCGAACCCCCACAACCGAAATGGTTACCGGATTTTGAATCCGGCGCGTCTACCAATTCCGCCACTCAGGCATCAAGGAAATTTTGTGAATCAGAATATAAGGGATTGGGTACTACTTATACAACCTCAATTTGTCTTTTTTAGTCTGCATAATCCATAAAAAAGCGGGATCCGGAATGCTTAATCAAGTTGGGTTTAGGCCGTTACCGTTTCCCTGGAAAATTCTTGTATGCTACTCTTCTGGACGGGTTCGCCCATCAGGGTAGCAGAGGTGCAATCGGTGATAGTAACTTCCACATAATCGCCCTTCTGGAAATCTTTGCGGTCAAAGACGACCATCTTATTGGTATCCGTACGACCACAGAGCTGTTCATCGGATCGTTTACTGGTACCTTCAACCAGCACCAGGTGTCTTCGACCAATTTCCTGCTTATTGAGTTCTTCCTGGATCTCCATCTGCTGTTTTATGATCTCAGAGAGGCGTCGTTTCTTAATATCTTCAGGCACATCATCCTCATATTTACGCTGGGCCAGTGTTCGCCCTCGCTCGGAATAGGCAAACATGTAGGCCAGATCGTACTTGACTTTAGCCATTAACGTAAGGGTATCTTCGTGTTCTTCCTCCGTTTCCCCACAAAAACCAGTGATGATATCCGTAGAGAGTGTGAGCCCCGGAATAATATCCCGCATCTTCTCAACGAGATCAAAATACTGCTCGCGAGTGTACGGTCGGCGCATGCGTTCGAGCACAGCATTGTTCCCTGACTGTGCAGGAATATGGATGTAATTGCATAAGTTGGGCTGCTCGCTAATAATTTCCAGCAGTTCTTCCGGGAAGTCTTTGGGATGGGGAGAAGAGAAGCGGATCCGCATTTCAGGATCAACTTGGCTGGCTTTGTACATGAGATCCGCAAAAGAGTGATCGCCATCGTCATAAGAGTTCACATTTTGTCCCAACAGGGTAACTTCTCTATACCCCTGATCACTAAGCTGCTGAAGTTCGTCAAGAATGCTTTCTGCCGGTCGACTGCGCTCTCGGCCCCGGGTAAAAGGCACCACACAAAAGGCACACATGTTATCGCACCCCCGCATAATAGTCACAAAAGCGCTGACCCCGTTATCGTTGGTGCGAATGGGTTTAATGTCGGCATAAGTTTCTTCCAGCGACAGGATCGTATTCACAGCTTTGCGGCCGTCATCTACATCCGAAAGCAATTTAGGAAGGTCACGATAAGCATCTGGACCAACAACAAGATCCACAAGTTGTTCTTTTTCAATAATTTTGTCACGGATACGTTCGGCCATGCATCCCAGCACACCCACCGTCAGGTTGCCATCCTTATCTCTTTTCAGTGCCCGGAACTCTTTAAGGCGGTTCCAAACTCGCTCTTCAGCATTTTCGCGAATAGAGCAGGTGTTGACAAAAATGATTTCAGCATCTTCAGGCTCATTAACCGGTTCCATGCCTTCTTCCATTAAGATGGAATTGACAATCTCGGTGTCAGAGACGTTCATCTGACAGCCATATGTTTCGATATAAAAGTTACGTTGATCCAAGGGAATAGGACTTTTACTTGCTTAATGTGAACGGCTAAATATAAGAATAGATTCCGTTTTTATGAAAGAGGATAATGCCGGTGATGAGGGGGCATGTTTGCGATGCTCCCGATCGGTCAATTAACTATTTCCTCGACAAAAGCTTTTAGCACAACAGCATTATTATGTTGGCGATCTTTGGCAGCAAAAACAAAGGTTGTTCTTTCTTGCTCCTTAATATGGGTTAATAGATGTTGTACCAACTCCTCATTGTGCTCTAATTCCTGCCGGTATCGTTGGCTAAAAGCCTCGAATTTTTCGGGATCATGCTGAAACCATCTCCTTAGCTCATCAGAAGGGGCGATTTCTTTGAGCCACAGATCCAGCTTGAGCTGCTCTTTACTGACACCTCGCGGCCAGAGTCGGTCAACCAATATCCGGTATCCATCCGTCGGATCCGGAGTATCGTACGCACGTTTCAGTTGAATCATCAGTTGGGGCCTGGAGGTTAGAAATTGATTGTCAGCTTCCGTCTACCCCCGAAATCATGACTGAAAATCTTCTTAGTTGGGCCAGGTTTCAGGACTTTCTCGCCATTCAGCAAGGGCCTGCAGGTCTTTCTCATCCACATATCCATTTTCGCTTGCCACCTCGATCAGCGTAGTATAATCAGTGAGGGTATAAAGCGGAATGCCTTCCTCTTCAAACCGCTGAACAGCCTTGTCAAAGCCATAAGTAAAGATACTGATAACAGCCTTCACATCAGCACTGATAAAGTTAAGGGCTTCAAGAACAGAAATGGCAGATCCGCCCGTTGAGATAAGATCTTCAATGATAACGGTTGATTCTCCCTTTTGGATACCGCCTTCGATCTGGTTGCCCAGCCCGTAAGACTTTGCCTTCGAACGGACATAGGACATGGGTTTGTCGAGACTTTCGGAAATCCAGGCAGCATGGGGGATGCCGGCAGTAGCTGTACCGGTAATGACATCGATATCAGAATATTCTTCACTAATAAAATCTACAATCCGTTTCGCAATCTTTTTTCGGATAGTCGGATATCGGAGGGTCAACCTATTATCACAGTAGATGGGAGAATTCCATCCAGAAGACCAGGTAAACGGATTGTTGGGCCGTAAAATGACGGCATTGATGTTGAGTAGATCGAGTGCAATTTCTTTTGAAAAGGATGAATCAATGATCATATAAAAGAAGAATTATTCTGCAGTCAAGTATTTTAACCGGTACTACAAATTAAAAGATTGTTTTAAGTTTCCGTTCTAAATAAAATATAATAGGATTTTTAGACATAAAAAGGCGTAGAAGCCAGCCAATAGGTCATCTACTAATATACCAAATCCGCCCGGTAATTGCTGTAATTCGTTAACTCCTAATGGTTTCTTAATATCGAAAAAGCGGAAAAAGACAAATCCCAGGAATAACAGGAGAAAAATATTTATTCCCGGATTTACTAAGTTAATCCCAATAAAGGCCATACCTTGCCCGGCAAATTCGTCCATAACCAGGGGCGAAGGGTCTCCACCCCATACGCGTTCACACTCTTCGGATACCCAGACGGTTAGCCATGAGCAAAATAAAGTGAACAGGGCAATGCCATACCATGGACTGTAGAGCCCGATAAAATAGATAAAAAAGAGAGCAAAAAAGCTGCCCCATGTTCCCGGAGCATTGGGTAAAAAGCCAGCGTAGAAAAAACTTCCTAATATTGGTTTAAGTTTTTGCATCATGTTGAGCAATAAAAATATTTATGTTGATGTAAATGTATTCGATTCCGGAATATAACGTGAGTGCTACAATTGCTATCATCATCCATCCCAGGATACTTGATTGCAAAAGTTCACTGCAATAGCTGCTAAGCCAAACATCTGTTTTGATAAAGACCCCTACAAAAAGCACGAGATAAAGAAAGAACATCTGACTCATGGTTTTGACTTTGGCGGTCAGGCGGGTTTTCATGGAAATGTCCCGCCAATCTGCCAATACCCGCATAGTCGTGATAAGAATATCTCGGAGCATAATAACTGCTATAGCCCACCAGGGAAACTGGGTGGCATCAATAAAGGGTAAACAGATAAAACCTGCAAAGGTTAAAAATTTATCAGCGAGTGGATCTAAAAAGACTCCATAAGGCGTTTGAGCTTCATACAAGCGGGCAATATAGCCATCAAAAAAATCGGTGACAACGGCTACCGCAAAAATCCCCATACTAAGTGCGCGCCAAACGACTTCATCCTGTACGTACAATAGCAAAAAGATAGGAGCCAAGATAATTCGGATAGTACTTAGTATATTAGGTATTCGGCGCAAGTTTTTAGGATTCCTGTCGTTAGTAAAAAGTCATCTGTTCTTGAAGCCAAACGATATAATGCTTCGAAAAGCTGACAAAGATTGATATTTTAGGCTTCAAATTTCTTTAAAAATACGAATTAGAATAACAGTATGCAGTGTCAGATTTTAAGTATTGGTGATGAGTTGCTGATTGGTGATACGGTAAACACCAATGCCAGCTGGATGGCCCGGGAGCTTACTGAAATTGGGGTTGAAGTAAACCGAATTTATACGATTAAAGATGATCTGGCGGGAATTAAGGAAATAGTTAATGAGGCATTATCTTCTGCTGATGTTGTCTTTACCACCGGGGGATTAGGACCTACCCACGATGATATGACCAAACAGGCCATTGCTGAATTGCTGGATTCTGAACTTGTTGTGCATGAACCCACGCTCGATTTTATCAAAAAGATATTCAAAGAACGCAACATACCATTTAGTAAATCGAACTATCACCAGGCGGAGGTTATAGAAGGATGCGAAGTGTTATTTAATGAACAGGGAACGGCACCAGCAATGTGGTTTGACCACGAGGGAGCACTGTTAGTTGTTTTACCGGGCGTACCTTATGAAATGAAGCATCTGATGAATCATCACATCCTGCCAAGGTTAAAGAAGAAAATAGGAAACAAGACCTATCGGGCTTCCCATTATATGTTAACAGCAGGTATTGGTGAAAGTACACTAAGTGATGAAATTATTGGGGATTTAAATCCCTTTTTGAATGGTAATGATATAAGTCTTGCCTATCTGCCCAGTCCGGAAGGTACACGTATTCGTATCCGTGGTCAGGCGTCAACAGAACAAAAATTAAAGGACCAGATGGAAACTCTTATCGGTCACATAAAGAAACAAGCAGATGGGTTTATCGTTGGAGAGGGCAAACAAATACGGTTAGCAGAAAAAGTTGGTGAATCTTTGCAGGAGGTTGGCCTGAAAATTGCGGTAGCTGAGAGTTGCACCGGTGGATCAGTAGCCAACTCACTGACGGATATTCCGGGGAGTAGTAATTATTTTAAGGGTGGAATTATAGCTTATGAAAATGAGGTAAAAGTGAACCAGCTAAAGGTGAATGCAAACGATCTGCAGCAGCAGGGAGCGGTAAGTAAAGCGGTTGCATTACAGATGGCTAAAGGGGTAGCACAACAGTTAAATGCACATATTGGTATTTCTACTACCGGCATCGCAGGCCCGGAAGGCGGCACTGATAAAAAACCGGTGGGCACGGTTTGGATTGGCTTTTGGAGCGAGGACCAGCATTTCGCAATTCGTGCCCAATTTACCAACGATCGGTTGATAAATAAGCAACGAACGACAGCCACTGCTTTGGAGATGGTTCGCCGTATTCTATTGGATATCTCCGAAATGCCCTATGGGCTCAAAAAACAGCTGGCTTGAGATATCTACTGTTTACATATGGCGTCATAATATGTTTGGGACTACCCATGCTGGCTGTAGGGCAAATTGACAATACGACTATAGATTCCGTCCGGATTGATACGACAGTGCTGGCTGACACCAGTGCCGTCCAGACGATTGATTATGATGCTCCTGATCAAAAATCAGAGAAACCGTCGTTTACTGTTGTTCCCTGGATGTTTCATGCACCACTGGGAGCTCATGTTACCGCTTCCGACAGTACCCTGCGATGGCAAAACTGGCCTGATTGGACCTACAAGCTGAACAGGGAGCCGGGCATCATAAGTTATCGAATGGGGACAAGTCTCCGGTCGAATGCAGTGCAGCGATTTGCTCATGAGCCACGCCACCAGCAACTCTATTGGGAAGGCATAAATATTAATGATCCCGTATCGGGAAACCTTAACTGGTCGCTTATTCCCCAACACAAAATCGACAGAGTTTTTGGGCAGGACTTGGGAACTCAGTACCGTACAACCTACTATTTACGGCAGTATTATTTAAATAAACCACTTTCAAGGCTTTTATATAGTGAGAGTAAATTCACGAATCGTGATCTCGAATTTGAGGTGAGCCATAATCTATCGCAACAGACCAATGTGGAACTCAGCTACTGGGATCGCCGTTCCGGAGGGGAGTATCCTAATTCAGAAGTCATAGGGCGGCAAATATTTGCCAAGGTTAGCCACCATTTGGATCCCCAGCACCTGTTAAAAGTTAACTATGTAAATAATAAGCTGGATATAGGACGCCCTTTTGGATACCTGATGGGCGACCTGAGAACATTTAATTTTGATCGGTTCCAGGCACAAGCTAATCAGTCCAGCGGGCAATCTGCAGAAGTAAACAATTTGTTTGCGATTAACCTTTACCGGCGTAATGAAAATGCCACCGACAGTACGGATAATTTTCACGTCGGACTTTACCAGCGAAGTACTGAGCGGACGCTTCAGTATTCAGCCGATTCTACGGCCTATAAAGTTCGTTCAGTGGGGTTGACCTCCCGCAAGTGGTGGTCGCTCGGCAATTTGAATACCGAAGGGGGACTTAGTTATGAATATTTTTTCAACAAAAAGCTCCAAAATTCCTCCTTAGATACTGACAACTGGGGGTTACTAAACGCAGAAGCAAAGCTCTCGCTCGATATAGGGTCATTGTTAACCATCCACGGCAACGGCGGATTCCAATACCGAGATGACGCCTTCCAGGGAAACAGGCTTAGTGCGGGTGCAGACGTTACCTTTGGCAAGCTTACCTTATCACCGGCGCTCTCCGTGGGATCTAACATGCCTACTCCCCAACAGTTGTATTGGCAGTCAGAAAGTTATGCCGGAAATCCCACGCTTTCGAATGAAAATATTCGCGAGGGACGTGCAGAATTGAAGTATGCTTTTACAAAAGACACCCATTTAGGCATTCGCGTGCAGCATAAGGATATTGAAAACGGGATTATGTTTCGGCCCGACACGACTTTACCTAACCTGGATTCCTATGCCATAGATAATGGAATCAGGATTAAACCCGATAGTACCTTTAAGAATGTGGACCCCTATGCCTCTCAATCTGCTACCGCTTTTTTCAGTTGGGATGCCACTCATTTTGAGTTCGAGGGTTCGGCTACTCTCCATCAGTTTACCAACAGCTTGTCTGAACCTGGATCAACCATTCCAATGTGGGACAGGCAACGCATTTGGTTTAAGGGGGGAGCTTATTGGAAAGGATATCTTTTTGGTCGTGCTACCTATGTAAAAGCAGGGCTTTCCGGTATAATGTCACCATCTCGGTACCAGGCCGACCACTACAGCCCCGAACTGGATTACTGGCAGTCGGTCAGTGGTGACCAAGAGTTACCTATATTCAATCGACTGGATGTTGATATTTCAGCCCGGCTACGCTCAATTGTTTTTGTATTGCGCTGGCAAAATGTGCTTGACGATGTAAGCCAGTTGGGCTACTTTGAAACTGCTCAATACCCAATGTCTCAGCGTAAATTTATTTTTAGCGTTCGCGCCTTATTTAGAAACTAACAATTACTGTTTATGAGTTTAAAATATGTGATCAAAGAGGGTATGGCCGGCTTTAAACGTGCTCGTTTGGCTTCCTTTACCGCAATATTTTCCCTTTTTGTTGCAGTGTTACTGCTGGGCGTGCTGGCCCGCGTTTCTTATAATGCCTATGAGGTTGCTCAGCAGCTTAAACAATCTATTGATGTGGAAGTTTTTCTTACCAATCCGGATGAGGACCGAACCTTGGAATTACAGAAAGATTTTGAGAATCAAGAACTCGTTCAGGAGGTTGCCTATATTTCACAAGACAGCGCTGCTACCATTTTTAAAGAAGAGTTTGGCAGTGGAGCTGGGTCAATGGCGGAGCTCAACTTTTTGCCGGCTTCCTTTCGACTTAAAGTGGATCCTAATACGAATATTAATAGGATTGACAGCCTCATTACGGAGATCGAAGGGTATAGCGAGGTCGATGAGGTCCGATTCAACCAGCAGTTACTGCAAATGATGGAGCAGCGATTCCGCACCGTAGCGATGGCCGGTGGTGGTTTAGGGATATTGATTTTGCTGGCAGCACTGGTGCTGGTCTTTAATACTATTCGTCTCACTATTTACGCGAAGCGAGACCTCATTAAAGCTATGAAACTGGTGGGGGCCACCAATGGATTCATCCGACGGCCCTTCGTTTTTGAAGGTATTATTCAGGGACTTATTGCCGGATTCTTAGCGGTGGGAATTATGTATATTGCTTTCCATTTTGTTTTGCCGGAATATGTTCCCCAGTTTGGAATTCTGGCCTGGCCTTTTGGTCGTTGGTATTATTTGAGCGGAGCTATGATTTTACTGTCCATTTTTATGGGCTTCTGGGGCAGTCAATGGGCCGCCCGTCGATTCATCAAGCAAACCTCCATCTCCTCTGATTGATACGGGAGGTACATAGATTATCTTTCTATAATAAGCTAAGGTAGTAGCTTTGTATCCAGATGAGTGGGCGGGATAAAGCCTGTGACTTATTACTTACGTTTATCCTTTATATAAATTGCAGCGGCGTGTCCCTGCCCGGTAGACCGTTCTTCAATATCAAAAAGTTTGATGGCCTGGACCAGTTCTCCCAGCTTGCGGTAGCCATAATTCCGGGGATCAAATTCGGGGGCCTGCTTTGCAATATAGCTTCCTACTTGTCCCAGGTGCGCCCAGCCATTTTCGTCAGAAGAGGCTTCAGTTGCATTTCTTAGCAGTCTCACCAGCTTGGTATCTTGCTTAAGTTCATTGGTGGACATACGTTTAAAAGAGGGCTCTTCATCCGGTTCCTCTTCACCTCTTAATACTTCGGTGTAAATGAATTTGTCGCAGGCAGCAACAAAAGGGGCCGGGGTTTTCTGTTCTCCAAACCCGTAGACCGTAAGCCCTGATTCTCGGATGCGGGCAGCCAATTTGGTAAAGTCACTATCACTGGAGACGATACAGAAGCCATCAAAACGTTCGGTATAAAGCAGGTCCATGGCATCAATAATCATAGCGCTGTCGGTCGCATTTTTGCCGGTCGTGTATCCAAACTGTTGGATTGGTTGGATAGAGAATTGAAGCAGATGCTCTTTCCAGCCTCGCAATTTGTTGGAGGTCCAGTCTCCATAGATACGCTTTACGTTGGCCGTGCCATATTTGGCAATTTCTGCCAGCAGTCCCTCCACGATGGCGGGTTGAGCATTGTCAGCATCGATAAGTACAGCAAGTTTGGTATTTGAACCTGTATCCATTAAATAAGAGTTGATTATAAAGGAGTATTGCGAATGTGACAAAGTACAATAAAACCATTACATTCTCACCCTGTTAATCTAAGGGTCGGTTAGGAGGGGAGCTAGAAGGTTTTACTCCTAAAGTGATTGGCTTTTGTGGTTGGGCTGTTAAGACTCATTGTTGCGTATCGGGCTCTAAAGTGGCAGGGAACCAGAAAATTCTAATTCTTAATATTGAGTTAACAAAACTCTCCTTTTTTTAGAATACCTTTAGCACGTTAAAACAAGCACACTGCACACATTATAAAACGTAATTCTATAAATTTCGAAAAGATGGTCAATAAATACTTAGCATTATTTATTATAAGTAGTTTACTATTGGTTTCCTGTGGGCCAGGTGGAAGTTCGGAAGATCAGCTTTCAGGTGAAATACAAATTGACGGTTCAAGTACCGTATTCCCCATTACAGAGGCTGTTGCCGAAGAGTTTCGGTCAGAAGCCCCGAATGTTCGGGTCACGGTTGGCGTCTCGGGAACAGGCGGCGGTTTTCAGAAGTTTTTGCGTGGCGATACTGATATTAATAATGCTTCCCGGGCTATCAGTCCAGGTGAAAAAGAAAAGGCTGGGGGCAATGGTATTGACTATCTTCGCCTCTCAGTAGCCTATGACGGTCTGGCTGTGTTGGTAAATCCTAGTAACGATTGGGTTGATTATTTTACAGTTGAAGAATTAAAGACCATATGGGAGCCTTCTGCTCAGGGAGAAATTAATCAATGGAGCGATG
This sequence comes from Fodinibius salsisoli, assembly GCF_026229185.1. Lineage (GTDB taxonomy): Bacteria > Bacteroidota > Rhodothermia > Balneolales > Balneolaceae > Fodinibius > Fodinibius salsisoli. The sequence continues at coordinate 61,068 of NZ_JAGGJA010000010.1, forward strand.
TTCGTGAAGAGTGGCCGGATGAAGAGCTTCATCTTTTTGGCCCCGGTGTGGCTTCTGGAACGTATGATTATTTTACAGAAGCTGTAGTAGGAGAGAGTGGTGCCAGTCGTGGTGACTTTACAGCCAGTGAAGACGATAATGTACTGGTACAAGGAGTAAGTACCGATCAACATTCTCTCGGCTTTTTTGGATTGGCCTACTACAAAGAAAACCAAGACAAGCTAAAGCTTGTAGGAGTTGAAAATAGGGAGGGAGAAGTAGTAAAACCTACCATGGAAACCGTATCCAACGGAACATATAATCCACTTGCCCGGCCGCTGTTTATTTATGTAAGAAAAGAAGCGGCCCAGCAGGAGAGTGTACAGGAGTTTATAAACTTTTATCTGAATAATGCCCCTGAGCTGGCCGAACAAATTGGATATATTGCTATGCCCGATTCTGTCTATCAGGCCCAGAAGGAAAAGTTCAAAGCGTTTTATTCGAGCTCATCAGATTCATCTTCTACAACTACAAATTAATTTAGTTGGCAACGCGGGCGGATATTTTCCGCCCGTTGTCAATTGTAGCCTATATCTGCGGATATGAATGTGAAAGAAAAAATTATTGAAAAGATACTGGCCTTTTGTGCCTTGGTTACCGTCTTCACAACCATAGGTATCATCCTGATACTGGCCATTGAAGCCGTTGGTTTTTTTAGTCAGGTTTCAATTGTCGAGTTCCTGACCTCTACGAAATGGACTCCACTTTTCACCCAGAAAAGTTATGGTATTTTACCCCTCTTGAGTGGAACCTTCCTAACGACCGTTATTGCAATTTCAGTGGCATTACCTGTAGGTCTGACGATTGCGATTTATCTCAACGAGTATGCCTCTAAGCGGTTCCGGCAAATTCTTAAGCCTTTGCTTGAAATCCTGGCAGTGGTACCGACGGTTGTATATGGTTTTTTTGCCTTGATGATTGTGACTCCTTTCCTCAAGACCTTTATCCCGGAACTTTCGGGGTTTAATGCCTTGTCGCCCGGTATTGTAATGGGAATTATGATTATTCCTTTTGTTTCTTCCCTAAGTGAAGATGCACTCAGTTCTGTCCCCAATTCCTTGCGGCAGGCTTCTTTCGGAATGGGATCGACGAAGTTTCAGACGGCCTTCCGTGTAATGGTGCCGGCCGCCTCTTCGGGGATTGTTGTCTCCGCTATTTTAGCAGTATCACGGGCCATAGGAGAAACAATGATTGTGGCTATTGCTGCAGGACAGCAGCCGCGATTTGGTTTTGATCCTACAGTGCCTATAGAAACCATCACGGCCTATATCGTACAGGTCAGTATGGGAGATGTGCCTCACGGATCGCTGGCTTATAAAACGATATTTGCGGCGGGAATCACGTTGTTCATCTTCACCTTTATTCTAAATAACATCAGCTATTGGATTAAGGAAAGATACCAGGAGGAATATGAATAGAGCAAGCACGAGCAGATTATACGATAAAGTTTTTCGTTCTATGGGCCTGACGGCTACCATCCTGTGCCTGTTGATATTGGCCATTTTTATTGGCTTTATCATTTACCAGGGAGTAGGGCGGTTAAGCTGGGACTTTTTGATAAGCCTGCCATCCCGTTTTGCTGAGCGATCCGGTATTTATACCGCATGGATCGGAACCCTTTGGGTGCTGGTACTGACTACGCTTATATCATTTCCATTGGGCGTTGGTGCGGGTATTTATTTAGAAGAGTACGGCAAAAAGAATAAGCTAAATAAATTCCTCGAGATCAATATCGCCAATTTAGCCGGTGTGCCTTCTATTATCTATGGATTATTGGGGCTGGAGGTTTTTGTCCGATTGATGAATATGGGCAGCAGTATATTGGCAGGATCATTAACCCTGGCACTCCTCATTTTACCTATTATCATTGTGTCAACGCGTGAGGCTATTCGTGCCGTACCGAGCACCATTAAAGAAGCTTCGGTAGCACTTGGGGCCTCGAAGTGGCAAACAATCTGGAATCAGATTTTGCCGGCCTCTTTTGGAGGAATCCTTACAGGCGTTATATTAGCTATTTCTCGAGCAGTGGGCGAAACGGCTCCGCTTATTGTGGTGGGGGCGCTGGCTTATGTACCATTTGCTCCACAAGGCCCCTTGGATGAGTTTACCGTATTGCCCATCCAAATTTTTAATTGGGTATCAAGACCACAGCATGAATTTGCTATTAATGCCGCCGCCGCTATTATTATATTGTTGCTCATAACATTTATAATGAACGGTATTGCTGTTTATATGAGACATCGCTGGCAACGGAAGATCGATTGGTAATTGACAGTGCTCCTTAATTTATAGTATAAATAAGTTTGATTATGGAAGTAAAATCAGAAGCATCCGGCCCAAAGGCAACAAGAGTAAAAACTGAGCCCAGAGTTAACTCAGAGAACCAGACGTATAAACTCCGGGCTAAAAATATCGATGTTTTTTATGGCGATTTTCAGGCTATCCATGATATTAGTCTGGATATCATTGATAATTCAATAACAGCCTTTATTGGGCCCTCCGGCTGTGGTAAATCCACTTTTCTACGGCTCTTCAACCGGATGAATGATTACATTGATGGATTTTCAATGAATGGCCAGATTCTGCTGGAAGGCCAGGATATTTACGATCCGTCAGTCAATGTGGAAGAATTACGGAAAAAAATCGGGATGGTTTTTCAGAAACCGAATCCTTTTCCCAAATCAATTTTCGAGAACGTAGCTTACGGTCTTCGAATTCAGGGAATTAAAGATAAGGATTTTATTGAGCAGCGCGTGGTAGAGTCCTTGAAACAAGCAACACTGTTTGAAGAGGTCAAAGACGATTTAGATAAACAGGCTCTGGCACTTTCCGGAGGTCAGCAGCAGCGCCTTTGTATGGCACGGACACTGGCCGTTAAGCCTTCAGTATTGCTGATGGATGAACCTACTTCTGCCCTGGACCCCATTTCGACGGCTAAAATAGAAGAACTTATTACCGAGCTAAAAAAGAAATATACGATTGCTATTGTAACACACAATATGCAGCAAGCCGGCCGAATTAGTGACAATACGGTTTTCCTTTATATGGGTAAACTGGTAGAATACGGGGATACCCAGAAGATATTTACGAATCCAGAAAAAGATCGTACACAAAACTATATAACGGGACGATTCGGTTAAACACCCTCACCGTAGCGTTCCATTTTAAAGATTCTGCACATGGCGAACTTAGACAACGAAATTAAATTACTAAAGGATAACATTCTCGAGCTAATGTTTCTGGTCAAGAACCAGCTGGAAAAGGGCTCTAAAGCACTTGACCAGTTTGACGAAGAACTTGCTCATGAAATAACAGCCAACGAAAAACGGGTAGATAGCCTGGAGCTGACAATAGACAGGGATTGTGAGAATTTATTGGCTCTTCATAATCCTGTGGCTGTGGATCTTCGTTTTGTGATGGCCTCTTTTAAAATAAATTCTGACCTGGAACGCATTGGCGATCATGCTAATAGTATTGCCAAATATATCCTTGATTTTGGGAAAGCAATGGACAAAGAAACCATCCAGAAAATGAAGGTGGATGAAATGTATGCTGTTTCTTTGAAAATGATGAGCAATATCTTTAACGCTTTTATCACCGAGGATACAAAGCTGGCGCGCAAAGTATTCAAACTTGACAAAAGGTTAAATGAAATAAACAGAGAGGTATCCGGTTTAACGACCGAACTCATACAGGAGGATGTAGAACAGACTCAAAATTACCTCTACCTTTTTTCTATTGTTCGAAAACTGGAGCGGGTGGGTGATTTAACCAAGAACATCGCCGAAGAACTAATCTTCTACATTGAAGCTAAGGTATTAAAGCACCAGAAGATGAAATCTCAGAACAATAATTCATCCGACAGTTAGGCTTTTACTTTCATTTGGTTTACCTGTAGAAACAGGTAGCAGTAAACAGGCTTCAACATTTGATCGAATGGTTTCATCAAATTGTTATTCAGGCTTGTCAAAAACAGATCAGCACAACATAACAAAAAACACTCATAATGAAACAGATAGGAATACTCTGTCTAATAAGTATTTTTACAATTTTTAATGATGTGCAAGCCCAGGTATCGGTCGGCGAAAAGGGAACGCTCAGTGGCAGGGTGTATAGCGACTATTACTGGTTTGCGCAGCATCATGATTCTGAAGTTGAAGGAAACAATGGATTTTGGTTCCGTCGCATTTATTTAACCTACGAACGGTCCATTAGTGATCATTTTTCAAGTCGTCTTCGTCTGGAGATGAACAGCTCAGGGGATTTGAGCACAAATACCGAAATGACTCCCACCGTTAAAGATGCTTATCTAAAATGGTCGAAGAACAGCCATCAGATCTATGCCGGGATCTCTTCAACCCCCACTTTTGGATTAGTAGAAGATGTATGGGGCTACCGTTCCGTTGAAAAGGCTCCCCAAGATTTGTTTGATTTTGGTAGTTCCCGCGATTTTGGTCTTGCTGCTAAGGGAGAGTTTGGGCAAGATAATCGTATCGGCTATCACTTTTTTGTTGGTAATGGCAGCAGTAATGGTGTGGAACTCAATAAAGGAAAAAAGCTCATGCTTTCGTTGAGTTACCAGCTGACAGAGCATTTTGTGATACAAGCATATGGCGATTGGAATGAACAGCCTAATAATGTTGATATCGTTACAGGCCAGGGATTTGCAGGTTATCAGTCTGATAACTTCAACATTGGGGCGTTATATTCTTACCAGTTTCAGGATAATATTCATCAGGAAAACAAGCGAAAACAGGATTTAATCTCCGTATTTGCTAATGCGAATTTTACCGATAAGGTTGGGGGATTTATCCGTGCTGATCATCTTTTTGATCCCAATCCGGGAGGGGCATCTACCAGTTATTTGCCGATGAGTTCTGAGGCCGGTTCTTCTACCTTTGTCGTTGGGGGTGTGGATCTTCTGTTACACGATAACATCCATTTGATGCCCAATGTTGAAGCCGTTTTTTATGGAGAGACCCAAACAGGAACTAACCCTGAAGCCAATATTGTGCCTCGCTTGACCCTCTCGTACAACTTTTGAAATTATAAGGGTTTAGTTAGCTGTTGAGGAGTAGGCTTCTTGTCATTTTGCCTTCAATTAGCGGGGCAGGATTTGTTGGGTATCTATTTCATGGAGGCCTTGAAAAATCCCGAAATTTGAGCTTGTTATTGTAAACTGGCTAAGCAACCTTTCAATAGAGAGGGTGAAAGAGATTACTTCACTCCGTTTGAGATGATAGCTGGTTTTTACAAAGCCTCCTTTTAAAACAATTTTAGCGATTCATATAATCAGCAATTATTTTATCTTTTTGTTATGTAAATAAATTTTCACCTTAAAAAAACAATTGTGGGATCAGAAGTAACCTTAAAACATATTGCAGAGGCGCTGGGCATATCAGCAATGACGGTTTCACGCGCGCTCAACAATCGGGATAATGTTGATGAAAAAACACGTCAAAGAGTATTAGAGAAGGCACAGAGTATGGGATATACCCCAAACCACGTGGCGAAAAGCCTGGTTTCGAGTAAAACCTATACTATTGGCGTTGTGATACCTGAAATTACGCATGCTTTCTTCCCGGAAGTGGTTCGGGGAATTGAGGAAGTCACCAATAGTTCGAGTTATCAGCTTTTTCTAACCAACGCCAATGAGAAGTTTGAGCAAGAGAAGAAAGCCATTAAGGCTTTGCGCTCGAAAAGGGTGGATGGAATCCTTATCTCTTCATCCCTTACCGTAGAAGATTATTCATTTTACAAACAGCTTATACAGTCCGACACGGAAATCGTTTTCTTTGATCGCTGTGTAGAAAATATAGGAGCAAGCTGTGTTAGTGTTAATGATAAGATAAGTGCCCGGCAGATTACCGAGCATCTAATAACGGAACATGGATTTACAAAGTTGGCTTATCTAAGCGGCCCTCAGCACGTTTCGGTTGGTCGTGAGCGGTACCAAGGGTTTCTGGATGCCATGAATAAACATGATATTCCACTCGTTGATAAATGGATTATTGAGGGAGGATTTCAGGAAAAAGCGGGATATAAGGCCATGAAACAGATACTGGACCTTCCTCGTGATGAATTTCCAGAGGCGATTATAAATGTTAACGATCCCTCAGCCATTGGTGCCATCCAGGCCATTAATGAAGAAGGGCTGTCCATTCCTGATGATTTTGCAATTGTGGGCTTCACCGATGATATACGAGCCAACTTGCTTAAAGTACCATTGACGACCGTCCATCAGCCGGCATATGAGGTAGGTAAACGAGCAGCACGTAAGCTGCTGGATTCAATTGAAAATGAAGACGAACCTACGGAAAATATAGAGCTGTTGACGACACTTAAAATACGTGCTTCCTGCGGATGTAATTCTTAAAATTGGTATCAAGGGCTAAGATTATGATTGTTAGGGGATTGGGAAAGTTCACTTTATACAGTATGCTCTATCTGTTTGTATTATCGGGCCAGGTAGAAGCACAAGAAGATCTGCTTCATGACCGAACAGGTGAAGCTACACTGTCACGCATAGGCCCGGGTTGGGCACAAAACTCCATTAATGCCGTCATTTTTAGGCAGAATAGTCTTACTACTCACGGAGATACCCAGTTTACCGGTTATTATGATGAGCAGGGAACCATGGTTTTGGCCAAAAGAAAAATTGGTACTAACGAATGGAGAATTCACCCCACCCAGTATAAAGCGAACATCAACGATGCCCATAATGCGATAAGTCTTGCGGTAGATGGAAACGGACTTCTGCATGTTTCATGGGGCATGCACGGACAAGACCTTCTATATGCACAAGGCATAAAACCGGGCAGCCTCCGGCTTACAAATCTACAGAAAATGACGGGTCAACATGAGAGTGGGGTCACCTATCCTGCATTCTACCAACTTTCTGACGGCGATTTGCTTTTTATGTATCGGAGAGGCAAATCAGGCGGAGGTAATATTATGCTAAATCGATATGATTTAAATTCTGGCAAATGGTCTGTCATAGCCCATCCGCTTATCGATGGAGAAGGAGAGCGAAATGCCTATATGAATAATGTAGCGATCGATGAAAACGGAGGCTGGCATATTTCCTGGACATGGCGTGAAAGCTGGGATGTGGCCACCAATCATGATGTTATGTATGCTTATTCCCCGGATGAGGGCAAATCCTGGAGAACATCCGATAGCAAGGAGTACCAACTACCAATAAACGAGCAAAATGCAGAGGTTGTATATTATATTCCGGAAGGAAGTGAATTGATCAACCAAACGTCTATGACGGTTAATGGATACGGGGAACCTGTCATCGCTACCTACTGGCGTCCTTCCGATGAGAAAAGCCCTCAGTATCACATTATTTGGCAAGATGGGGATACATGGAGAGCACAGCAGGTAGGGAGTCGCACAACTCCTTTTTCACTAAGTGGCGGCGGGACGAAACGAATTCCCATATCACGTCCTCAGATTATCGCATCAGATGAAAAATTATACCTGATCTTTCGCGATTTAGAGCGCAGTGGCAAAATTTCTATAGCAAAAGTCTCAGGCACTGATTATCAAAACCAAGAAATAAAGGATTTATACACTTCTTCCGTTGAAATGTGGGAACCAACTTTAGATCGACAAGCCTGGAAAGAGAAAAATATCCTTTATCTCTTTGTTCAAAAAGTGGGGCAGGGAGATGAGGAAACTCTGCAAGCTTTGGGACCTCAGCCTGTTTCAGTGCTAAAATGGAAGGATTGAGTAATAGATAAGTTGCAACATCCAATGAACTTTAAAAACTCTGGCTGTGCAGGAAATTAAAAACAGAATAGGTTATAGCAAGATAATGTTCTTGGCTATATTTTGGATCAGCGCCTTTTCTTGCCAGGATAAAAATACGGAAGAAACAAGGGTAACATCCTATACTGATACTTTATCACTGACCGTCAATTTTGAGGATCAGCATCAGGAGGTTAAAGGATTTGGTGCTTCTGATGCCTGGAGCACACAGTTTGTGGGCAAGAACTGGCCGTTGGAAAAGCGAGAGCAAATAGCGGACTATCTCTTCAGCATGGAAACCACACCAGAAGGAAATCCAAAGGGGATCGGGCTCTCAACCTGGCGTTTTAATATTGGGGCAGGAAGCGCCAGGCAAGGAAAGAACAGCGGGATCGGTGATCCCTGGCGGCGGGCTGAGAGCTTTTTAAGGGCCGATAGCACCTACAATTGGAATAAGCAGGCAGGCCAGCAGTGGTTTATGCAAGCGGCCAGTGAACGTGGAGTAAAAGATTTCATCGGCTTTGTCAACAGTCCGCCCGTACTGCTTACCCAAACAGGCAAAGCATTTGGCGATGGAAGCGGGCAGGCTAATATTTCTGAAAAATACTACGATGATTTTGCTGATTACCTGGCCCGGATAGGACAGTATTTTAAAAATAAGGGGACTCCGTTTACTTACATCAGCCCGGTGAACGAACCGCAGTGGGATTGGTCGCAAGGTAACGGTCAGGAGGGCTCTCCTTATCAGAATGACCAGATATCCGGAGTTATTGTGGCTCTCGATCAAAAGATCAGGGAGTATAATTTAGAAGCTAAAATAGAGGTTCCGGAGGCTGCCCAGATCAACTTTTTGTATGATGGTGATCTGACGGGCCGGAGCCACCAGGCTGAGCATTTCTTTGGTTCGGATAGCAAAGTCAAGGATCTGCCAACCTTAGCCCCAAAGATGGCAGGGCACAGCTATTTTACGACGTGGCCAGTGAGTGAAATGATTGAGCAGCGCCAGAAAGTAAGGGAAAGTATTGAGAAGGCGAGTGGGTCTATCGAATACTGGATGTCGGAATACTGCATCCTGGCAGATAACGAGCAGATCCAGGGCGGGGGACGAGATTTGGGCATGAGTCCGGCCCTCTATGTGGCCCGGGTGCTGCATTACGATATGACAATCGCTAACGCGGTATCGTGGCAGTGGTGGCTGGCCGTGAGCCCTTATGATTATAAAGACGGGCTCGTCTATATCGATAAAGATACTCAGAATGGTGAGGTTTATGATTCTAAACTTTTATGGGGATTAGGCAACTTTAGCCGATTTATTCGTCCCGGGGCGGTACGCCTTGGGGGAAGCCGATCCGATAACGCCACACCAGAAGAAGCTGCCGGACAGCTAATGGTTTCGGCCTATTTCCATGATGAGCAAAACAAACTAACGATTGTACTGGTTAATTATGGAGATAGAGAAAGGCCGGTAACGGTAAGTCTTGAAAATGCCGGCGATCACACTCTATCCAACCTCACACCCTATCTGACCTCCAGTGAAGCCGACCTCCAAAAGCAAGAAGCGGTGGCCAGTGATGAATCAGTTACGGTTCCAGCCCGCTCCATTATGACCCTACAGGGAGATGTAGGGCAATAGCAGGAGCAACGCTGACTAGATATCTATAGAGTCCCTTTTCTTTCATTTCGTGCAAAATTATTGCCCAGAAATGTATTTATTTGGGCAATAATTGAAAATGTGTTCAAAAATTGTATATTCAACACTTATAATTGTTTCCGATAACATGCTATAAGGGTGGAAATTTAGAAAAAGAACGAAAATGTAGGGACAACTTTAGGGGTTATGTCAGATTTAGCTTTTAAATCTAATAAGGGGAAAAAAGCACGTCATTCTGAACGTAGAAGAGACCGGTTTGAACATTTTTTTAAGCGTCACTATCCTGATTTATGCAGCTTTGTTTTCAGTTATGTGAATGACAGAGAAGTTGCAAAAGATATTGTGCAATCGGTTTTTTTAAGAGTCTGGGAGCAGAAAAGATTCTGGGATAATCATGAAGATGCTAAAGCATATTTTTATAAATCAGTTCGTAACGAGGCTTTGAACCATAAGAAGCATGAGCAGGTCAAACAGAAAGCTGATACGGAGGTCAGGTTACGTGTTAGTGAATGGAAAATAAATGATAAAACAGCACAGGTAAATGATCGAAGAGTAGAGATTATACAGAAAGGCATCAATGATCTGCCTGCGCGTTGCCGAGAGATATTTAACTTGAGCCGTTATGACGGCTTAACGTATAAGGAAATTGCAGAAGTGTTGGATATATCTGTTAAAACAGTGGAAACCCAGATAGGGAGGGCACTTAAAAAGTTGAGAAGATTCACAAAGGAACACGTTAAAGAGTCTTTATTAATATTGGTAGCTTTTTTTTCAATGTAATTTTGTCTGTGTCATAGTATGTAAACAAAGGTATTATGTGGTTTCCTTTCACAAGGTCCATACCAGCTATTATCTTTAAAAGTGGTCTTCTTATCTGAATTCTGGGGATGAAGTCGGATGAGTGGAAGAGGCCCTTGATCTATTTATCCTAGGACAGCCCCAAGATCATATCCTGTTTTACAAATTTGTTCAACCGTATAATGGGTTATAGGCAAAACTATTAAGTACTTCGGGTTCCTGGGCAAATATATTTCCGCTCGAACATTATTTATTCTGACTAAGTTTTAAGCTCCTTTCGTTTTTCATTTCTAGCAAATACTCATCTTTTATTATTCTCCCAAAGAGGAAAAATCGATTAAGTCAGAAAATTTCTCAAAAAAAATAAAATTTTTTGTAAGGGTAGGATGGATTCCAGTTGTGTATAGGGTGAAGTAACATCCAAACCAACTGTAAGAATAATGAGTGAACGAATATCCTGGAATCAAATGGGGAAATATATTTCAGGTAATTGCTCTGAAGAAGAGAAGCAAAAAATTGATCAGTGGATCAATGAAGACCCCGAGCATGCTCGTATGATAAATGATCTTAAAGCGATCTGGGAAGAACGTCCTGACAGACAAGAATGGGACGCAGAAGAGGGATGGAATGAATTTTTAAATAATCTGGAGAAGCAAGATCACTCACATCTTAGATTAGTAAAGGAAGCCTCGAGAAGAAGTAAGGAATCTTATCGTATTTCTGAAAATAGAAAAGTAAGAGGCCGCCCAAGGTTTTTTAAGTATCGTGTTGCAGCAGCGGCAGTTCTTTTCCTTGTTTTAGCTTTTGCTTCTTTGTTCATATATGATCGATATAATCATTCCGATTCTGCAGAGGAGGCTACCCTGGTGATGCAAGAGATCGTTGCTGAAAAAGGACAGCGTAGCCAATTCAAATTGAATGACGGCACAAAGATATGGTTAAATGGAGGTAGTACAATTAAGGTGTCTGCTGAGTTTAACTCAGATATCCGGAAGGTATATTTGGAGGGAGAGGCTTTCTTTGATGTAGCTTCTGACCCTAAACGGCCATTTATTATTGAGGCAGGCCAATCAATTACGCAGGTACTGGGTACAAAATTCGGTCTGCAGGCATACCCTGATGAAGATATACGCCTTGTTGTTCAAGAAGGGAAAGTAGCTTTTGGAGGGGTAAAGGAAGAAAACACAATAGAGGTGGCTTCCAATAAGATGGCTTTGATGTCTGGGAAGGATGAAATTGATGTTAAAAATGTTGAGAATTTAGGTCTGTATATAGGGTGGGTAGAAGGGAGGCTAATATTTAAAAATACACCCTTTAAGGAAGTATTAAAGAGGCTTAACAGATGGTATGGAATAAAGTATAATCTTGTCGACTCCTCTTTAACAGAACGTACTATTACAGGCGAGTTTAGGGATGAAGCCGTATCTGAAGTATTGGACCTTATTACTCTTACGATGGGAATAGACTATGAGAAAAAAGATGGACATATAACCTTTATGGACAAAGAAGATGAATGAAAGAAATTTATACCAGAAACCTAATGATAGGAGGGAACCTATGCTAAAATATAGTGACAAATGGAGCTTTGTTTTACTATTAATGCTTATGATCATATTCGTTTCAGGAATGAATATGTATGCTGTTGGCCAATCCGGCTCTAAAACCGAAAATGTCTCAAACGATTTAGTCGCGAGTTCTTTGATCAAATATCCTGATCAAAATCAATCAGCATCAATAACAAATAAGATAATCTCTGTTAATTTAGAGGAGCAAAGACTATTGGATGCCCTCAACCAACTGGCTGAAAATAACGGGCTTAGCCTTGTCTATAGTAAAGAAATTTTGCCCTTAAATAAGTCGGTGACGGTAAATCTTAGGAGAGTCACTTTCAATAAAGTTATGTATAGGTTGCTGGAGGGCACCAAACTGAGGTACGGCATTTCTCAGGGTAAAAAACTGGTTGTTTTCAACGACAATCATAAAGCTCTGAAAGAAGTAAAACAGCAGTTAGAAACAATTTCGGGCCGCGTAACGGACGCTTTAACAGAAGAAACGATGCCCGCGGTCAATATTGCCATCAAAGGAACCTCTCAAGGGACCAGTACGAACACGGATGGAACATATGAGCTTAACGTGCCATCACTGCAGGATACGCTGGTATTCTCATTTATAGGTTACCAGACAAAAGAAGTACCAATTAATGGCCGTACTACTATTAATGTAAACCTAAATCCGACTACAGTAGAAGGGGAGGAGATGGTTGTAGTAGGGTTCGGTGAGCAAAAAAAAGAGAGCCTGGTTAGTTCCATTTCAACGGTTTCAGTTGGGGAGCTGCAAAAAAGTCCGAGCAGTAATTTAACAACTATGATGCAGGGAAGGGTTGCCGGAATGATTGGCTTTCAACGTAGTGGTGAGCCGGGAGCTGATAATTCTGATTTCTTCATTCGCGGCTTGGGTACTTTTGGGGCAGGTAAGGTGAATCCCTTAATCTTGATTGATGGGATAGAATCCACCACCACCGATATGGCCCGCCTGCAGCCAGATGACATCTCTTCCTTTTCTGTGCTGAAAGATGCCACTGCTGCAGCGGTATATGGCGCCCGGGGAGCAAATGGTGTGGTTCTAATTAAAACAAAATCGGGTCATTCAGGCGAAACTTTATTTAAATTTCGTGCTGAAACTAAGGTTTCTACAAATACGCAAAATTTTCAGTTCGCTGATAATATACGGTACATGAATTTAGCAAATCAGGCTGCATTGACACGTGATCCCAATGCTATTTTGCCGTATAGCCAGTCAAAAATTGATCATACAGAAGCAGGAGATGATCCTTTATTATATCCCAACAATGACTGGATAGATCAGTTGGTTAAGGATTATACTGTTAACCAAAGTTATAATATGAGTGCCAGTGGAGGTAGTGATAAAGTTCAATATTATGTGGCTGGAACGTATAACCGCGATACCGGGGTACTGAAAGTTGATGGGCAAAACGACTTTAATAACAATATTAGCCTGCAAAACTATTCAGTTAGAAGTAATATCAACCTTGATCTTACCTCTACCACGGAAGGTATTATTCGGGTTTATGGACAATTTGATAATTATTCGGGTCCGGTGGGCGGCTATGATGAAAATGGTAATAGAATTGATGGCGGCCAGCGGATATTCAATGCAGCTATCTGGTCAAATCCCGTTAAGTTTCCCGCTGTATATCCTTCCTCTATGCGTCCGTGGTTAGAGCACCCTATGTTTGGCGGTGCAGTTACGGGCAGAGGAAGCAATACACTGCTCACCAATCCGTATGCTGAAATGGTCAAAGGCTACCAGGTTTATAAACGGTCTACTATTCGTCCACAAATTGAGATTAAGCAAGATCTGGATTTTGTGACCACCGGCTTGTCTGCCCGTGCTATGGGGTACCTTAACCGGTATTCTTATTTCGATGTCGCCCGGCAGTATAATCCCTTCTATTATAATTCTTATCGAAATACATCGACGGGAGACACCAATTTACGGGTGCTCAATGATGGGAGTACCAATTCTGTAGGGGTCACTGGTTCTGAATACCTCAACTATAATGAGGGGACAAAATCACTGGATTCAGACATGTACGTTGAGGCCGCCGTTAATTATAACCGTACGTTTGTTGATAAACATGCAGTTTCGGGTATGTTAATTGGCCTGATGTCGAGTTATCAGACCGGCAATGCCGGCAATGTACAATCCTCATTACCCCAGCGTAACATCGGTCTATCGGGTCGCTTTACCTATGGTTTTGATGATCGGTACCTGCTCGAATTTAACTTTGGCTATAATGGATCCGAGCGATTTGCCGAGAATCATAGATTTGGCTTCTTCCCATCGCTGGGACTTGCTTACCGTATATCCAATGAAGACTTTTTTAATCCATTTGATGGAGCCATCAGTGAATTAAAGCTGCGAGCCAGTTATGGTCTGATCGGTAATGATGCTATTGGAGCGAGGGGAGATCGGTTCTTTTATCTGTCGAGCGTTAATTTAAATAATAATACGTATAGCGCAACATTTGGAGAAGAGTACGATTATTCGCGGCCGGGTGTTTCTACCTCAAGATATTCCAATCCCAATATTTCCTGGGAAAAGTCAGAACAGATAAACTTGGGCTTTGATCTGTCCCTTTTCAGTAGTTCAACAAACTTAGTTGTAGATGTATATCGCCGCCACCGAACGAATATTCTGCAGCCCCGTTCGTATCTAAATCCAAGCATGGGACTAATGGCGACACCTTCAGCCAATACCGGAGAGGCACAAAGCCAGGGGGTCGATGTTTCTCTTGATTACCAGAAACAGATTTCGAAAGACTGGTGGGCGCAAATGAGGGGTAATTTGACCTATGCTACAAGCGAAAAGACCAAAGTTGACGAAATCAATTATCCGGCAGGAATGGAATATCGTTCGCAAGAAGGGCACTCTATTTCTCAACGGTTTGGATATATCGCAGAGCGACTGTTCGTTGACGATACCGAAGTAGCTAACGCTCCTACCCAGTTTGGGGAATATATGGGCGGTGATATTAAATATTATGATGTGAATGATGACGGTGTTATCTCTGGAGCTGATCGGGTGCCTCTTGGGTATCCCACAACACCCGAAATAATATATGGACTTGGTGGGACCGTAGGATTTAAGAGCTTCGACTTCAGCTTTTTCTTCCAGGGATCCGCCCGGTCATCATTTTTTATTAATTCACAAAATATATCACCATTTGTAATAAATGGGAGTTCACAAAATGGACTCCTTGATGTAATAGCCAACGACCACTGGTCGGAAGAAAATCGCGACTTGTACTCGTTCTGGCCACGGATGAGCAACACTTTTATTGAAAATAATAATCAGCAGTCCACTTGGTGGATGCGGGATGGATCGTTCCTCCGGCTCAAAACATTAGAAGCGGGATATCAATTGCCTGCAAGTGTAGCTGAAAAAGCAGGGCTCCGAAATTTAAGATTATATGCAACGGCTACCAATATAGCCGTGTGGAGCAAGTTTAAACTTTGGGATCCTGAAATGGGTGCTGATGGATTGGGATATCCCATCCAGAGCCAGTTTAATTTTGGCATTGAGGTTGAACTGTAGGGAAAAGCCGAGTTGCAAAAAATAAATCCATTTGAGTATGAATTTTTATCAAAAACGAATGACTATGAAACTATCAGTAACCATACGCAGGGGGATCGTTGCGGTTGTAGTAGCAGGAATCGCGTTGGTTTCACAATCGTGCGACTTTTTAAATGTCGTGCCCGATAATGTGGCAACCACCGACAACGCCTTTAAACTCCGTAATGAGGCCGAAAAATATCTTTTCACGTTATATTCCTATTTGCCCAGAAATGGAGATGTTTATTATAACACCGGAATGCTGGCCGGGGATGAGCTTTGGATTCCATATGAGACAAGTATAGGCAACGTCTTCTCTTTTGAGATAGCCCGTAATAACCAGCGCGTTTCAAATCCCTACTACGATTCGTGGTCCGGACATTACGATGGCGCGGGGCCAGGGGATAATTACAAGTTATTCCAGGGAATTCGTCACTGCAATATTTTTCTGAAAAACCTGAAAGACCCTGATCAGGTGCCCGACCTCAATGACTTGGAACGGCAGCGATGGATCGGAGAAGCCGAATTTTTGAAAGGATATTTCCATTTTCTATTGATGCGAATGTATGGGCCCATCCCTATTATTGAAGAAAATATTTCGGTAGATGCCCCCGAAGGTGAAGTCCAGAGGCCCCGGCAACCGGTTGATGAAGTGGTAGACTATGTTATTCAACTGATTAATCAATCTGAAAATAAACTGCCTAATAGTATTGATGACAGGGCGACGGAGCTGGGGCGTCTTACCAGACCTATTGCCTTGGGAATTAAAGCTAAAATATTGGCAACAGCTGCAAGTCCTTTATTTAACGGCAATACAGATTTTTCAAACTTCACCAATGAAGAAGGAACGCCCTTCATAAATCCAAATTTTGAGGTTGAGAAATGGGATTCTGCAGCTGTGGCAGCTAAAGAAGCTATAGAGGTGGCCCGGGCCAATGGACATCAACTGTATGATTTTGGAGAGTCATCCTTCGATCTTACCGATACCACACGGACGAAGCTAAGTATCAGGCAGGCCGTGGCCGAACGGTGGAATCCGGAAATTATCTGGGGTAATTCCAATAGTACAACTACTACCCTGCAGGCGTTGGCTATGGTACCGTTAGATCCTGAGCATGACCATAATAATGCCCGAAAAATACTATCTGCCCCGCTTGAAATAGCACGGATGTTCTATTCAGAAAATGGGGTGCCCATCAGCGAAGATAAAACACTGGACTTTACGGAAGAAGCAGCACTTCGTACGGCCGATGCTTCTGAGAAATATAATATAGAAGAGGGCTTCGAAACAGCACGGCTAAATTTCGACCGAGAGCCTCGATTTTATGCAGATCTCGGCTTTGATGGCAGCACGTTCTATAAATATGACAGTCCCAGTAATTCGGATGAAAATACGTGGGTTATACGGGCTAAATTTGGTGACTATTCCGGTTCGACTCATGCTTTTCACTTTAATGTGACCGGATATTATATCAAAAAATTGGTGGATTGGAATCAAACGATGAGCTCTTCCGGCGCTTCTTATAAAGAGTATGCGTGGCCCGAATTGCGCCTTGCCGATCTTTACCTGCTGTATGCAGAGGCGTTAAACGAAACACAAGGTCCTTCGCAGGAGGTTTACGAGTATATTGACCGTGTTCGGGCCCGGGCAGGTTTGGAGGGGGTAGAGGCTTCATGGAAGAATTATTCAACCAACTCTTCCAAACATACCACCCAAGAAGGGTTACGAGAGATTATTCAACAAGAACGACTCATTGAACTTGCCTTCGAGGGGAAACGCTTCTGGGATCTGCGAAGATGGAAAAGAGCAGGCGAAGAGTTCAATGAACCAATCACAGGCTGGAATGTCTACGGTGAAGAAGCAGAATCCTATTACCAGATTCGAACCCTGCATCAGCAAGAATTTGTGGCTCCCCGTGATTATCTGTGGCCTATTGATGAAAATACCATCCTTCAAAATCCGGCCTTACAACAAAATCCGGGTTGGTAAGTATGGATCTCGGATTAATCGTGGAGTGAAAACCTTAAGGAATAAAAATATAGCAATATGAACTGGCTTAAAATACAACAATATTTGCTACTAATCGGAGTATGCACGGCATTAATCATATCTTGTAAGAAAAGTGGGGTCAATGATTCCATAGAATCAGATGGTACTCCACCGGGGAAAGTGCAAAACGTTAGCGTAGAAAATGTCCCCGGCGGGGCCAAGCTTACCTATACATTGCCCGATGATGAAGACCTGTTATATGTAAGGGCAGAGTATACGCTGAGCACCGGTAAAGAAATGGAGGTTAAGTCATCCTTTTATAACAATTCCATGATGATTGAGGGATATGCAGACTCACTGGAACATACTGTAGAATTGTATGCTGTGGATAAGGGTGAGCTTGCTTCAGAACCTACCTCGGTAACAATCGAGCCCAAACGATCTACAATTTGGGATACTTTTAAAAGCCTAAAAACACAAGCTGCTTTTGGAGGGATCCAGGTTGAAGCAGCAAACCCTGAGCGAAATGATATTGCGATTCTTATTTTACAAAAGAATGATTTTGGAGAATGGGAAACCAATCCCAATAGTATCTACACCTCAACGAATGAGGTGGCATATACTTTAAGAGGATTAGATACCTTGCGGCAGGAATTTGCATTTACCGTGCGCGACCGCTGGCTAAATTATACCGATACCCTTTTTACAGAAATAGCCCCGCTATATGAGGCTCCTATTCCGCAAGCGGACTATAATGCTAACCGCATAGAGGGCGATGCGCCCCGCCATAATAGTACTCCCATGTATGGTCTTTGGGATGGTGATATTATTAACTGGCCCAATATCTATATGACACAGGCGGCCCATACACCGTCAGAACCGCATACCTTTACTTTTGATATTGGACAAACAGCCAAACTCAGCCGCATTCGGATTTGGGATTATCCCGAGTACTATTCGAGTGGTGGTTTTGGGCGAACTTATTATTACCTGGGTTGTCCCAGAAAGTTTGAAATATGGGGTGCTTCCGATCCGAGCATTGAAGATCCCGAAAATTGGATGCAACAGGATAACTGGCACAAGCTCGGTACCTTTGAAGAGACCAAACCCTCTGGATTGTCCTATGGACAACAAAATAATGAAGATTATCAGACCGCAAATGCGGGCTTTAGCTGGGAGTTTGATATCAATGCTCCAAAGGTGCGGTATTTACGATTTCGGTCACTTGAAAACTGGGGTGGAAGTACAAACATAGGCATCGCTGAAGTACAAGTGTATGGCGATTCCCGGTAAGAGCAAGCATTTAATATCAAAATTAAAAATTTAGCATTATGAAAATCATGATAGCCAAAGGATATATACTGGTCATAGCCCTGGTATTGGGTCTTGCCGCCTGTTCAGATATGTACCAGCACGAAAAATATATTGAAGATGGGGAACGAACTTATACCGGCAAAGCGGATTCAGTAAAGGTTCATTCGGGAGAAAATCGAGTACTGATCGAAGGATTGTTAATTTCTGATCCCAAGATTACCGGCGCTAAGATATCCTGGAATGCTGGCAGAGATTCAATAACGGTACCTATTGAGAGAACCAGCGGGATAGATACGCTTCAAATTTATATCGAAGACCTGGAGGAAAAGGTCTACAATTTCGAAATTGTTACCCATGATGAACAGGGGAATACTTCTGTTCCTGTAAACATAAGTGGAGAAGTTTACGGGGAAAAATATCAGGCTTCCTTGTTAAATCGGCCGGTTAAAAATAAAGAGTTATATGCGGGTAACTTAAATACCACTGTTGAATTTGGAAGTATGGATTTATCCAGTGGCGTATTTGCAACTCAAATAAGATATACAGACTCTAATGGGCAGATGCAGACTAAAATTGTTCCTGTTGATAGCTCAGATGTCAAGCTCCCCAATTATAAGATTGGAGATGAATTTGAGTACCGGACTATGTTTCTGCCGGAACCCACCAGTATTGATACTTTTTATACCGAATACGAGGCTGATATTCCACAAGTTACGTACCTGAAAAATTACAGTGTCCCTTTTGAAGCATCCTCAACCTCAGGCCGGTGGGGAATACTCGCAGACTGGACAACCAACGATGCCATTCGAATCCATGATGATCATGGCGGATGGGATGAATGGAATAGCAATATTTTTAATGTGGAATCGGGATGGGGGGCTCCAGGTATCACAAATGGAAAGATTTATCAAACGGTAACCCTTTCTCCCGGGACCTATACTTTTAAAGCTAATTTGCGCAATGGTAATGATACCAGTAATGAAGGAGAAGGTGACTACGCTTATCTGGTCGTCGCTGAAGGTGATATTCTGCCTGATGTGGATGATGGAGCTATTGAAAATGATGCGGCTACGATCGGATACTCCAGAATTTTACAGAGCAAAGATCCCGAAGATTTTAAAGTTGAGTTTACTATCAATCAGCAGCAAGAAGTATCGGTGGGATATGCGACAACACAACCGGGTGGCAATGTAAGCGAACAATATCCGGGTACCTCTAATGGTAGACACTGCAACATTATGTCGTTTGAATTCTTTAAACACGGGGAATAGTACGATTATTAAGTCCTAAATTGATAGTGGGTATGTATGGAGCTTATGTTTACTAATGAAGGAGCGGAGCATTTTGGTTAAGGTATAGCTAAGGCGAGTAATAAATGCAGGCATAATGATTACTCAAAGGCTACCATATTCATCCGGCGACAACCCCAGTCGCCCGATGAAGCCGTATGTTGGTAACAAAAACATTTTTTTAACCGACCCACTCGTTATATCTGATATTTTAATCAGTTAACTATTGCAATAATGAGCAATAAGACTGTTCTTTATACTTGCGTAGTAACGGTTTTTATATCAATAATATCCCACCTGATCTTTGGCGTTGGCTTGTCTTTGATGAAGTGGTTGGGGTATGTACTTTTCGCTTCCGTTTTGGTGTCAGGGCTGAAAAAATATTGGCATATGAATAAAACTGTTACACTCATAGCAATTACTATAGGCTTGTCTGTTTCAATTAGTCTGCAATTATTGTGGGGATATGGATTGGAAGTATTTCTTTGGAGCGGCAGTTTATTTATAGGATATGAAGTTCTTTCTGAAATAATGGAGCTAAAAAGGCAAAGAGAAAAATCGCCGATATGAGTAACTAATATATAGGACACTGAGCATAATAAATGCTTAAAAGAAGGGTAGTTAAATGTTTAATAGTCTGGAATAAAATGAGCATTTACAAAAACAAGACTGAATAATAGGTTACGTCAGTTCCTTTTTATAGTTTTTATTTTTTTGGCTTCTCTGGAAGAAGGGGATGCCGAATCTGAGAATTTAATAAGCTAAGGAAATGTATTTGCGAATAAATAGATTAAATTCATGATTTCGAAAATTCTTGTAACTATGGCAGTACTAATGGGGATCAGCTGCAACAGTTCTGCCCAGTCTGTTCATAAATCAGATGATGCTCCTTCTAAGCCAGGCTACACATTAGTTTGGCATGATGAATTCAATGAGGGGAACAAGCCAGATACTTCTAACTGGTCGTACGAGCATGGATTCGTACGAAATGAAGAGCTTCAATGGTATCAAAAGGATAATGCTACCATACAAGAGGGTAAATTGGTAATAGAGGGGAGGCGTGAGCAGGTGCCAAACACTTCCTATGATTCTACAAGCAATGACTGGCGGGAAAATCGTCAGTATGCCAAATATACTTCCTCAAGTATAAACACCCGAGGTAAGCAGGAGTTTAAATATGGCATCATAGAAGTTCGGGCGAAAATTGACACCGCCAACGGAATGTGGCCGGCTATTTGGACCCTCGGGACTCACGAAGACCGGGACTGGCCCGCCAATGGAGAGGTTGATATCATGGAATTCTACAAGGTGGATGGTCAGCAGACCATTCTTGCCAACGCCGCCTGGGCCAGCGAGCAGAAGTGGGAAGCGGTGTGGGATGATCAAGAGGTGCCTTTTTCTACGTTTTTAGAAAAAGATCCACAATGGCCGGAAAAATTTCATATCTGGAAAATGCACTGGACAAAAGAATCCATAAGATTATATTTGGATGACGAGCTTTTAAACGAAATTGATCTGGAAATCACGCTCAATCCTGATGGGTTTAATCCATTTCACCAGCCTCACTATATTTTGTTAAATTTAGCGCTGGGATCTAATGGGGGAGATCCATCTGACACAGCGTTTCCCAAACAATATAAAGTAGATTACGTACGTGTATATCAGCGAAATTAGCATTTAATTATATAAATCAATGAAGCAAAAAAAGTATGTCTGGCCGCTGTTACCATTAATAGTACTATTCGTTATTTCATGCGGTTCCAAAGCGCAAAATACGGGTGATAGTGAGTGGAAAACGCTTTTCAATGGTGAAAATTTGGATGGCTGGATTACCAAAATCCATCACCACGAAGTCGGAGACAATTATGCCAATACCTTCCGGGTAAAAGATGAAGTGATACAGGTAAACTACGATGATTACGATAAATTTGGAGAACGTTACGGGCACTTGTTTTATAAGGAACCGTTTTCATCCTTCCACCTTAAATTCAAATATCGGTTCACTGATAAATGGCTCGAAGACGCTCCGGGTTATACCTATCGCAATAGCGGGGTTATGTTTCACTCCCAGGATCCTGCTACTATCTTAAAAGAACAGGACTGGCCCATTTCGGTGGAATACCAGACGCTGGCCTCCGATGCTGAGGGAAATGGAAGATCTACGGGTAATATGTGTTCACCCGGGACCGACGTTTTCTTCGAAGGAGAAAAGGATCCCCGCCACTGTATCAATTCTTCTTCCAAAAGCTTTAAGTGGGATCAATGGGTGCAAGCAGACCTTATCGTGTACAGCGACTCGCTGGTTATCCATAAGGTCAACGGAGAAAAGGTGTTGGAATATACTCAGCCTCAGATTGGAGGCGGGGTAGCAGATGGCTTTGATCCGGATATAAAAGTTGATGGAAAGGCCCTCAAAGAAGGATATATTGGATTACAGTCAGAGGGGCAGGGCGTAGAGTTTAAGGATATAAAAATCAAGACTTTGAACTAAACTCCTATTTCATCTTGGGCGCAAATGGCTAATCAATCACAGAGTGGCTAGAGTGAGTCTTATACAGGAGTTGGTAATACTTAATGAGCTGCTATTAAATCCCCGTCCGGTTGTGACCAGAATGTTCAAGTAGAGTCATTCTTTTTACCCTTTCTGTCATAGCTCCATGGACTTTTGTTGCATTCAATTATTACAGCTTTTGGTGTTTTTGCTAAACGTAATTGGAGGGTAGCTCATCTGGAAAAAATATCACAGATGTTCAAAATTATTCAAAAAAGTTTGACATTAACATCGCTAATTGTATCTTTAGTTCAGGTTGTTATCGATAACATTTGTGGACTTCCCTGAAAGTAGATAAAATTCACTACTTTCTATTATAAAAAATTACGCTCCATCTCTATTTTGGGCCAACAGGAGTAAAGCCAAAAGGTAGCAGGTATTCCCCGCCGCACCTATAGCAACAAACCCAAGCCGAAGCATGATCAGTTGATCATCAACGGGCTGCTCGAATTGACCGCCAAGCATCCAGCCATTGGTTTCTGGCAATGTTACTTCGTTTGCAGGCGATGGGCTACTGCGGGATAACAAGCGGCGTACCAGCTATATACGCCCATAAGATTAAATACGTGTTGGCATTTCAAGATTATTACTAAAAACTAATACTTTCGATTTAAGAAATGGAGAAGATGACTCCTACAAGGATATTGTTAATGGTTCTAATTATTGGAATTGCAACTGCTTGTAGTCCAGGTAGTTCAGCAGGTCAAAATAATGGAGATGATGATAGTTTAATCCCTTGTACATTTTCGAACCCTGTAGCAAAGGGACAAGATCCTTGGATTACCAAGAAAGGAAATTATTATTACTACATAGAATCAAGAGGGGGAGGGCTATATGTATCCAAGAGCAAAGAACTCACAAATATAAAGCAGAATGAAAAACTTGTGTGGTCGCTTCCCGAAACGGGTTGGAATCAGCATAGCCTATGGGCACCAGAGTTACATTTTGTAAATGGCCAATGGTACATCTATTACACAGCGGGAGAAAAGCCGGGAAGTCCGTTTATATCTCAACGAAGTGGAGTATTACAGGCTAAAACAGCCGACCCGATGGGAGGCTATATAGATAAAGGTCAACTATATACCGGAAATGATATTGAAACAAAAGCGGATAATATTTGGTCTATTGACCTTACGGTGTTAGAGCATGAAGACCAGTTATATGGAATATGGTCTGGTTGGGAAGAAAACAGAGATACTGATCAAACACCTCAACATTTGTATATAGCAGAAATGGAGAACTCCTGGACGATCAGTAGTAACAGGGTTAAGATATCTTCCCCGGAAGAAGAGTGGGAGATTAGTTCTTCACTGCCGATAAATGAAGGTGCTCAGATTCTGAAACATAATGGAGACGTATTCATCGTTTATTCGGCCAGTCAGTCGTGGCTTCCATCCTACAAGTTGGGTCAGCTGAAACTGGTAGGAGAGGATCCAATGAATCCCGAGCACTGGCAAAAAAGTGGACCTGTCTTTGAGGGTAGCGACTTAGTCCATGGAATAGGACACGCTAGTTTTACGACCTCTCCTGATGGCAAAGAGCACTGGATTGCCTATCACACTAAGGTGAGCACCGATCCGGGTTGGAACCGGGTGATCCATATGCAACCATTCGGCTGGCAAGAGGATGGATCACCTCAGTTCGATCGTCCGGTAGTTGCTGGCAAATCTTTAGAGAAACCATCTGGTACCTGCAGTGAATAAAACTTAAATAGGATTCATTTTTAGAAATAGCCATAGTCTATGTATAAATTTTCATTTCTATTTGTAGCTCTTATCATGGCTGCACAGACAGCGTTTGCACAGCAGGATAAGCCGCTTCGTCCGCCGGCATATCCACTCATAACGATTGATCCCTATACCAGCGTTTGGGCCATGCAGGATTCGCTATACGATGGCCCTACTCGGCACTGGACGGAACGGCCACACTCCCTGCGGGGCATAATCCGCGTTGATGGGGAGGCGATGTCCTTTTTGGGTGAAGAAATTCCTACCTACCGTACGGTCGTACCTTTTGTAAAAAGTGATCGGTTCTGGAATGTTACCTTCGATGAACCTACGGACGGCTGGCAGGGTGAAGGTTTTGACGATGCCAGCTGGCAAACGGCAACAGGCTCCTTCGGAACCTTTGAGTCCGCAGCCAACGAGTGGTCGCAGGGAAGCATATGGGTACGGAGAACATTCAATATTGATGACTTGAATAGCCTCAACAGCCGCAATCTCAAACTCAAGATGTTTCATGATGATAATGTTCGGGTCTACATCAATGGAGTATTAGGATTTGAGACAGAAGGTTGGGTGGGCGAACCCCAGGTCTTTGAATTGCGTGATGAGGCAATTGCAGCATTGAAAAAAGGAGAAAATATCTTGGCCATTCGCTGCGATAATACGGCTGGCGGGGCTTATTTAGATGCCGGTTTGGTTGAGCAAATTCCCTCAAAAGTATCTGTTCCGGCAGCAAAGCAGACGTCTGCCACGGTCAACGCTACCCAAACTACTCATACCTTTGATGCCGGTCCTGTTCAACTAACAACCACTTTTACAGCTCCTTTTTTGCTGGATGACCTGAATCTGGCCTCACGGCCCGTCAATTATATAACCTTTGATGTTCAGTCTACCGATAACCAACCACACGAAGTGGAAGTCATGTTAAGTACCGGCGGAAATATGGCGGTGAACTCCACAGAGCAGGAGGTGGTCTGGCAGCACATGCCATCCAGAAGTCTTGATGTTATGCGTATAGGTACTTCTAAGCAGCAGGTATTGGGACGCAAAGGCGATGGCGTTCGCATCGATTGGGGGTATTCTTATCTAGCAACGCCCAGGGAGACAAGTAGTACAATCAGCATCGCACCGTCACAAGAGCTGTCATTCCAATTTTCCGAGGAGGGTAACCTGGAGGGCATTGAAACTGAACCGATGCCCCAAACGGTGAATGCAAACCAAATATCATTGGGCGTAGCGTACGATTTTGGATCTGTTGATAAACAGGGAGCAAGTCGCCATGCCCTGATAGGCTACGATGATATTTATTCCGTGGAGTATTTTGGGGCACCACTGCAGGCGTGGTGGAAGAAGGATGGGACCTCGGTCGTACCCATGCTTGAGGAAGCCGAAAAAGAGTATGAGTCGTTGTGGCAGCAAGCTCAGAAATTTGATGAGAAACTCGTTGAAGATGCCCGGAAAGCCGGCGGAGAAAAATATGCCGAGCTTACGGAATTGGCATACCGACAATCGATATCCGCACATAAGCTGGTGGCCGCTCCAAGTGGAGAGGCGCTCTTTTTTAGCAAGGAAAATTTCAGCAATGGATCTATCGGTACGGTTGATGTTACCTATCCATCAGCACCACTATTTTTATACTACAACCCGGAACTCTTGAAGGGAATGCTCCGACCTATCTTTTATTATACCGAAAGTGGGCGGTGGACCAAGCCGTTTCCGGCCCATGATGTTGGTACTTATCCCATTGCCAATGGACAAACCTACGGCGAGGATATGCCGGTTGAAGAGGCGGGGAATATGCTTATTTTAACCACCGCTATTGCCATTGTCGAAGATGACCCGGCTTTTGCCCAAAAACACTGGGAATCTCTGACTACTTGGGCTAACTATCTATTGGAGAATGGTTTGGATCCGAAGAACCAGCTTTCAACGGATGATTTTTCTGGTCATTTAGCGCGCAACGCGAATCTTTCAATTAAAGCGATTCTGGGAGTAGCGGGGTATGGACGTCTTGCCAAAATGCTGGGCAAAGATGATCTTGCAGAAAAATTTACCAGTCGTGCTAAAGAGATGGCCCAAAAGTGGATGGATATGGCTGACGCCGGCGATCACTACATGCTGGCTTTTGGGAAGCCAAATACATGGAGCCAAAAATACAACCTGGCGTGGGATGATATCTTGGATCTAAATATCTTTCCGGATGAAATCAACAAAACAGAGGTGGATTTTTATCTTGATCAACAGAATGAGTTTGGCCTGCCGCTGGATAACCGGGCGACCTACACCAAAAGCGACTGGATTATGTGGACGGCTACACTTACCGAGGACCGGGATACTTTTCTGAAGTTTATTGAACCGATGTATAAGGCGTTTAATACTACCTCTGACCGGGTGCCGATGACCGACTGGTATGAAACCGATGATGCCTCCCAGGTAGGTTTCCAGGCGCGATCGGTAGTTGGTGGTTACTTTTTGCCAATGCTGGAGGAAAAGCTCAAAAATGATTAAAGCCAAGCTGAAAATTGCTAATCAACGTTTATAATTAAAGAATCAATTTTTATTAAAGAGTTCTAAAATGAGAATACCATCTTACAGGCTATCATTACATGTACTGCTCCTTGGTTTGTTTGTTCTCACAATTGGATGTGGAAATGAACAGCAGACCAAAGAACCAGGTCCTCAAATAACGAATCCGGTATTGCCAGGCGACCGTCCAGATCCCACAGTGGTACAAGTAGGAGATACCTACTGGGCGTCGGCAACATCCAACGAATGGTCGCCGCTGTTTCCCATTTTCAAATCTACAGATTTGGTCAACTGGGAGCTGGTCACCTATGTCTTTCCGGATGGAGCACCCGACTGGGCGGAGAAAAATTTCTGGGCGCCGGAGCTGTCTTATGACAAAGAACAGGAAAAAATGTATGCCTATTATACGGCGCGGGATAAAGAAACCGGTCGGCTAAGCGTTGCGGTAGCCAGCGCTGAAAATCCTGGTGGAAGCTATACCGATCACGGTCCGCTGGTGTCGCAAGAACTGGGCTCTATTGATGCTTATGAGGCTCGGGATAAGGAGGGCAATCTGTATATGCTCTGGAAGGAAGATGGCAATAGCCAGGGAAAGCCAACGCCGATGTGGGCACAGCAGATTTCAGAAGACCGGACTGAACTGCTTGGTGAAAAGACCGAGTTATTCCGCAATGATGCTCCGTGGGAAGGTCACTTGGTAGAAGGCATCAGTATCTTCAGAGAAGGAGATTATTTTTATGCCACTTACTCAGCGGGTTCCTGTTGTGATGTGGCTTGTGATTACAAAACTGGGGTCGCCCGATCCAAGAAATTATTGGGTCCGTGGGAAAAGTATGATCAAAATCCTGTGTTAACCGATAACAAAGACTGGAAATGCCTGGGGCATGGTTCAGTGGTACCCAAAGGAGATGATTTTTATTTCTTATATCATGCCTATAGCAAAGATGGCAGTGTTTTTGTCGGACGCGAAGCAGTGTTGGAGAAGATACAATGGACCGAAAACAACTGGCCGACCTTTGATAATGATGCCCTGTACAGCCGGAGTCGAGAAGCATGGGATTTTTCGGATGACTTCCAAAAAGAGCTCGATCCGCTATGGCAGTGGCGTGTTACCCAGGATATCGATTATAAAACGGGGGAAAGCGGGCTTATGGTCCGCGCTTCGCGAGTAAATCAAGATTTGGGGACCTTATTAGTACAACCTACACGATCACTCAACTATGAAATCTCAGCAACCATAGGTCTGAGGGAAACTGGAGAGGATGCAAAAGGAGGGATTGCGTTAGTTGGTGGTGCGGATAACAGTTTTGGAGCCCCCGTGGCCGCTATCGGGATTTCCACAGATCAAAATGGCGTACAAGTTTGGCGAACCGTTAATAGGGAAACAGAAATATTAGGTGAGGCGGAGATTCCAAATTCCAGAGCAACCGTTTCTTTAAAAATGCAGGTCGCAGATGGACATGTACTTAATTTTAAGATCAATGATGGAGAAAACTGGGATTCTTTGGCCGATAGCGTGGATGCTTCGCCATTGGTTCCCTGGGGTATGGGTTTCCGATTTGGAATGGTAGCCAAAGGCGACTCAACCGTCTATGTAAATATCAGAGAATTCAATTTAACAAATACAGATTAACCGATGAATTGGGATAAACAAATGAAAATATCTTGTATAAAACTATTAGCAGTAAGTCTGTTGATGAGTCTGGCGTATGCTTGCTCGTCCTCAGATACAGAGAAACCTGATCCGGAGCCAAAGGAGGCAGGCGAGCGATGGTCAGTTGAAAAGGCCAATCAGTGGTATGAAGAGAAAGGGTGGCTTGTCGGGGCTAATTATACGCCCAGGACGGCCATCAATCAGCTGGAGATGTGGCAAGCTGAGACCTTTGATCCCGAGACTATCGAACAGGAATTGGGCTGGGCAGAAGATCTGGGTTTCAATACCATGCGGGTTTACCTGCATGATCTGGCCTGGAAGAACGATAAGGAAGGCTTTATCAAACGTATCGATCAGTTTCTGGATATTGCCGACAGTCACGATATCGGTATTATGTTTGTACTGCTGGATGGGGTCTGGCATCCCAATCCGGAGTGGGGGAAGCAACCGGAACCAACTCCTCATGTTCATAACT
Source organism: Fodinibius salsisoli (assembly GCF_026229185.1). Taxonomy (GTDB): domain Bacteria; phylum Bacteroidota; class Rhodothermia; order Balneolales; family Balneolaceae; genus Fodinibius; species Fodinibius salsisoli. The sequence goes on from NZ_JAGGJA010000010.1 coordinate 89,970, forward strand.
CCGGATGGGTTCAAAGTCCGGGGGCAGAGGTGCTCAGTGACACTACGAAGTGGGGCTACCTGGAAGATTATGTGAAGGGCGTGCTTACTGAATTTGGGGATGACGAGCGCGTTTATATCTGGGATATCTTCAATGAACCCGACAACACCAATGACCGGGCTTATGGTGATATTGAGTTGGATAATAAAAAAGAACAGGCGCTGAAACTTCTTAAAAAAAGCTTTAAGTGGGCGCGGGAAGCCAATCCAACTCAGCCTATTACTTCTGGTCTATGGTACGGGGATTGGTGTAATCCCGATTCCCTGAAAGCCATGGATAAATTCATGCTTGAGCATTCGGACGTCATTACCTTTCATGCTTATGAAGGTCCCAAGGTAATGCGCGAGCGGATTGAAGCATTAAAGCGATATAACCGTCCCATGTTTTGTACCGAATACATGGCTCGTCCGCGTGGCAGCACTTTCGAAAATGAGCTACCCGTCCTCAAGGAACATAATGTCGGAGCTTATAATTGGGGTTTTGTAAATGGAAAGACACAGACCATTTATCCATGGGATTCCTGGGATAAGGAATACACCTCCGAACCCAATCCTTGGTTTCACGATATTCTGCGTGCCGATGGAACGCCCTATGACAGCAGCGAAACAGCTTTGATTAAAGAGCATACAGTGGAATAGGAAATGCAATGTAGTATTTTAGAAATTATCTGCCCATGGCTTGCACCTTATCCGGTATATTAGCCTGTCTGCATTTTTTGTATTATTTATAAGCTGCAAGCCGAATATTAATTTCAAGAAATCCGACACAACTTTGCCTGTAGAAAAATCAGATTTTCGTTCACACGCTAATGGTAAACAGACTGACCTCTTTATTCTGCAAAATGAACAGGGAATGAAGGTTGCTATCACCAATTATGGGGGACGTATTGTCAGCTGGCTGGCCCCGGATGCGGAAGGAAAGTATGAGGATATCGTACTGGGTTTTGATAGCATTGAAGGCTACCTCAATGCCAATGAAACTTATCATGGGGCTCTTATTGGACAGTACGGAAATCGTATAGCGGATGGCCAGTTTAAATTAAATGGCAAAGAGTATAAACTGGCTATCAATGATGGATCCAACCATTTGCATGGAGGTCCTGATGGTTTTCATAACGTAATTTGGGAAGCTAATCAGCTGGATGATACCCATTTGGTGTTGCAGTACACTTCGGAGGATGGGGAGGGAGGATATCCCGGGAATCTCCAGATCCAAGTACAGTATAGGTTAACAGAAGATAATGCACTGGAAATCGACTACACTGCGGTCAGCGATCAAGCTACCATAGTTAACCTAACGAATCATGCCTTCTTTAATTTGGGCGGAGCTGCAAGCGGTACCATCAATGATCATAAATTAAGGCTGAATGCCTCTTCCTATACGCCCATTGATTCAACCCTTATCCCCACTGGGAAGATTGCCCCTGTCGAAGGCACTCCCTTTGATTTTATTGCGCCAACAGCTATTGGGGAGCAATTGTCAGAAGAGAATACACAGTTAGCTTATGGCAAAGGATATGATCATAATTTTGTGTTAGATAAAGAGCGATGGGGTCAGTTAACACAGGCCGCCAAGGTCACAGACCCGGAGTCTGGACGAACGATGGAAATACTGACCACAGAACCTGCCATACAGTTTTATGGAGGTAATTTTTTGGACGGTTCAGACACGGGTAAAGAGGGCCATCCCTATAATCATCGGACCGCTTTTTGTCTGGAACCACAACACTTTCCGGATGCTCCAAATCAACCAGATTTTCCTTCCACCGTGTTACGCCCGGGAGAAATATACCACTCTTTATCAGTCTATAGATTTCTAACAAGCCAATAATATCGTTATGCTGAGCACTTTTTTTAAGAAACGACTCCTGCCTGCCGTTACACTCCCTGACGCGGAGTGCGCACTGCACCTGGCTGAAGCGTACCTGGAAGCCGATCTTAACGTCATGGAAGTGACCTTTCGAACACCAGCAGCAGCGACTGCAATATCAGTTATAGCAAAAGAGTATCCGGAAATACATATAGGGGCAGGCACGATATTGTCGGTGAAAAATTTAAAGGCGGCGGCTAATGCCGGAGCGGAATTTGGTCTAGCTCCTGGTTTTAACCCGAGCATAACAGATAAGGCCATCGAATTGGATTTCCCCTTTATTCCGGGTGTGATGACTCCCTCTGAAATAGAGAGAGCTTTTACTGCTGGATTTAAAGTGTTAAAAGTTTTTCCAATAAAGAGTGTGGGCGGGGCTAATTATCTAAAAGCACTGGAAGGTCCTTATGCGCATACGGATTTACAATTTATCCCGATGGGAGGGGTAACCCACCAGAATATGAATGCTTACTTAAACCACCAATCAGTGTTGGCTGTGGGTGGTTCGTGGCTAAGTCCATCTAACCTCATCCAGAATAGAGAGTTTAAAAGTATCACGAAGGTTGTCCGGGAATCGATAAGTGCTATGAATGTTGATTGAAGAAGTAATTCAAACCACCGTATAGTAGAGCAGCAGGGCCATGGCAAATCCTGTTAAGGATACAATAGTTTCCATTACCGTCCAGGATTGAAGGGTCTGCTTTTCGGTAAGACCCAAGTACTTATTGACGAGCCAGAAGCCACTGTCATTAACGTGAGATAAGATACTTGCTCCGGCGGCGATAGCGATTACAATGAGGGCTTTTTCTGGTGAAGTGAGGTCAAATTCACTGACAATGGGAGCCACCATCCCTGCTGAGGTAACCATGGCAACGGTCGCTGATCCCTGTGTAACCCGGATGATGACCGCCAGCACATAGGCTAAAACAATAGGGGCGACCTGGTACGCCAGGATCGTTTGAGCCAGGGCCTCACCGACACCACTGTCAATTAGTATTTCTTTGAAAACCCCACCTGCACCTGTAACCAAAATAATGAGGCCGGCCGGTGCGAGGGCTTTATCAGAAAACTTGAGCACTTCTTTGCCGGAGAATCCTTTGCGGTATCCCAGAAAATAAGCAGCTACCAGCGTTGCAATGATCAATGCAATAAAGGGGTGCCCCAGAAATTGAATCAAATTGATCCAGAACGAGTTTTCTGCTACTATCTGATTGGATTGCATGATATCAAAAATAGTGGCATTGACGATCAGGAGAAGAGGGAGTAAAATCACTAAGAGAATAATAAAGAAGTCCCATTTCTGTTCGCTCACCGATCCGCTTCTTTCGGGAGTTTCACTAAAATCGGGAGGAGAAACATCAATTTTATTACCAATATATCGGCCAAAAACAGGTCCGGCTAAAATGGCGGCGGGAATGCCCGTTGCAAATCCAAAAATGATGACCCATCCAAGAGAAACGTCCATAATTTCTGCAACGGCTGTAGGCCCCGGGGTGGGAGGGATGAATGCATGGGTGACGGCGAGTCCTGCTAAAAGCGGAATGGCGTAGAAGAGGGTAGATCGATTGGCTTTTCGGGCTAATGCATAAACAATGGGGACTAGGATGATAAACCCTACATCCAAAAATACGGGTATGGAAATAATAAAACCGGTGAGGGTAAGTCCCCAGGAGGTGCGTTCTTCTCCAAATATTTGGACGATATTTCGAGCCAGGGCTTCAGCACCACCGGAAACCTCGAGTAGTTTTCCAATAATGGAGCCTAAGCCTACAATGATGGCGATGAATCCCAGGATGCCGCCCATCCCTTCTTGAATACTGTTGAGCACTTCTTCAAAGCCCATGCCGGCCCCTAAGCCCACAAAGGCACTGGCAATTAGCAAGGAGATGAAAGCATGAATTTTAAGCCTCATCACCAGTACAAGAAGAAGGATAATAGCAATAAGTGTTATCAGAAGAAGGAAGATAGGCTGACTTATCATAATTTAGTTTTGTTGGTTTAAAATAATAGAGTGGGCTCGTGAAATAATGTTATCTGAAACCGACGGGTCGGCCTGCGTATAACGGAGCTTTAGAAAATCTAAAGCCTTTGCATAATATTTCTGCAGCCTTTGGTTGCCCGCAAGTACAATAGTCCCTATTTGTTTTTGATCGAGGTCCTTAAGTTCGGTGCCAATGAGTAGGCCACTTAGGTAATCGATGCTATCAGTCGGGTTGGTTTGGTTAAGGATATCATGGGCTCTGATAGAAAAAAGATTGTGGAGCAAATTCTCATTAGAACAAGCGTTAACACCTTTTGTAAATGCCGGGCCGGGATCTGTTTTAGAATGTTGTTTGACCGATTGGGAGAGGATGCTCTTGGACAATAGTAAATCAAAAAGCTCGCCGGTCATATATGTTTTGAAGTCGGTCACGGCTTTATCTTTAACCCAGACATGTTTGCTATGAGTGCCGGCCAGTATATAGCATCCCCTTTCGATATCGAGAGTTGCAAAGAGGCCCACAAGTTCAGTCTCTTCTCCGCGCATTACATCAGATTGGGTGCATAAACCGGATACAAGATACGTTCTATATGGAAACTGAGAGGTCGATTCAAGAGTTTTGATATGTAGATTAGGATAATCCAACTGAAATGGCAGATTGCTGTAGGGCAGCTCTTGGATGCCCATAGAGGAAGAGGCCATACCAGAAATTACCAGAGGCAACCGGTCTGTATTTGGGCCACTTTCTTTTTTCAATTCATCAATCTGTTGCTTTAGAAAAGACTGGTAGTAGTCGATTCTATTACTCTCAACTTCTAACCACTGGTCGTGGATCTTTTTTATGCCGAACGAATTAGAAAGACGGGCAATAGTTTTGCCGGTATTTATATTGACAAGCCTGAGACGAAAAGAAGATGTACCCCAGTCGCAGCTTAGGAAATGCCGGGTGCTATGCTTGTTTTCGTTATCCAGGACAGGGGCTACCATTCTGTTATAGATCCATCTTCATTGCGCCAGATTGGATTATGCCAATCGTGGCTTTGTTGAGCCGCTTTTTTTACCTTTTTTTCATCAATCTCTATTCCCAGTCCCGGGCGATCATTACGTTCTATATACCCATCCTTAACCTCAAAAATATCTGGATCAACAAGGTAATCCAGCAGGTCCATACTGTCATCATGATAATGAATACCGAGACTAGTCTCCTGGATTAACGCATTGGGAGAGCAAAAATCCAGTTGTAATGCTGAGGCAAAGCTGATGGGGCCCAGCGGACAGTGTGGTGCAATGGCTACATCATAGGTTTCGGCCATAGCTGCTATTTTGCGCGTTTCCCAGATACCGCCGGCATGGCTTAAGTCCGGTTGGATGATATCCACATATCCTCCTTCAAGTAGAGGTTTAAAGCCCGATCTCCCATACAGCCGTTCACCTGTTGCCAGTGGAGCAGAGGTATACTGGCTCAATACGTCCAGCGTCGCCAGGTTTTCGGATAAGACCGGCTCTTCGATGAACATCGGTTGTAATGGATCTAATTCTGCTACCAATCTTTTGGCCATGGCTTTTCGAACGCGACCATGAAAATCAAGACCGATGCTTATATCCCAGCCTATTTCATCACGAATGTGAGCAATTTTTTGAACGATGGTTTCTATCTGCTGGGGTGTTTCCAGCCACTTTACTTTACCCACGGCATTCATCTTGACATGCTGAAATCCCATTTCCTGACGCTGGCGGATAGCATTAATCAATTCCGAAGGTTTATCGCCACCTACCCAGGAATAAACCTGCATTTTATCACGAACGGCACCTCCGAGCAGTTCATAAACAGGTACGTCCAGGCTTTTGCCCTTGATATCCCACAGTGCTTGTTCTATACCTGATATTGCACTCATTAAAACCGGGCCGCCTCTATAAAAACTACCCCGGTAGAGCATTTGATAAATATCTTCAATATTGCCGGCTTCATGGCCGATTAAATTTTGGCCTAATTCTTTAACCGCAGCAGCCACGGTATCAGCTTTACCTTCCACAATAGGTTCGCCCCATCCAACAATGCCATCCGAAGTGGTTATTTTCAAAAACAACCACCGGGGTGGGAGCTTAAATAGTTGCAGCTCTTTAATTTTCCTCATCATAAAAACTTTTTCCCATTTTATTTCGGTACATTATAATTATTGCATGCTCCTTGAGCAAAAATCTTTTAATGCCACTTGAAAGTAGCTAAAAGAATAGTATATTGGAAGACATATGTTATCGATAACATATGTCTTTTGTTTTATAGACTAAAAATTAATTTTGCGATATATAAATATTACCTTGTCGAATTGTGATCTTCTACGAATGCTAACAGCGAAACATTAAGACTGCAAATTTTTTTAAATCGTATGGCTTTTACTACACTCGATATCATCGTCTTTTCCCTCTATTGTGCGCTCATTATTGGGATTGGGCTTTGGGTTTCCCGCGATAAGGAAGGACATCAAAAGACCGCTGAAGACTATTTCTTAGCGGGTAAATCATTGCCATGGTGGGCCATAGGTGCCTCGCTTATTGCCGCCAATATTTCGGCAGAGCAAATCATCGGGATGTCCGGATCTGGTTTTGCCGTTGGCCTGGCCATTGCCTCGTACGAATGGATGGCTGCCATCACGCTGATCATTGTGGGAAAGTATCTGCTGCCCATTTTCATTGAAAAGAAACTTTACACCATACCTGAATTCGTTGAACAGCGTTTCAACACAACACTGAAAACCATTTTAGCCGTTTTCTGGATTGGATTGTTTGTTTTTGTAAACCTGACCACCGTTATGTTCCTGGGAGCAAAAGCAATAGATACGATTATGGGAACGGGAGACGGGAGCCTGCTTGTCTATGCTCTTGTCGGCTTGGCAGTAATTGCCGCTGCTTATTCATTGTACGGTGGGCTTTCAGCAGTGGCATGGACCGATGTATTGCAGGTGGGGCTGCTGGTGATAGGTGGGCTGGTAACGACCTTTGCAGCGCTCTATCATATTACGCCCGAGGGAGGTATTCTCAACGGCTTTAGTCATTTGTACGAGGTGGCAGGCGATAAATTCAACATGATTTTGAACAGGTCCAATCCGGAGTTTAACAACTTACCGGGTATAGCGGTACTTATTGGTGGTATGTGGGTGGCGAATCTCTACTATTGGGGATTCAACCAGTACATTATCCAACGGACCTTGGCTGCAAAATCACTTAAAGAGTCTCAAAAGGGAATTATCTTTGCTGCTTTTCTGAAAATTATCATCCCACTGATCGTCGTTATTCCCGGAATTATCGTTTATGTGCTCTATGCACAGCCAGAGGGTACCGCTCAAATTCCCGGAATCATTGATGTATTTAAGAATCCGGATGGAAGTATCGAGTACGATAACGCTTATCCATGGCTCATGAAGGTATTCTTAACGCCTGGATTCCTGGGTTTAGTAGTAGCAGCGCTTGCAGCGGCCATTGTCTCATCACTGGCTTCGATGCTTAACTCGGTAGCCACAATATTCACAATGGATATTTATCTTCCGTATATTAATGAAGATGCTACTGATAAGCAGACCGTGAATATGGGTCGTATTACGGCTACGGTAGCCCTGCTGGTTGCTGTTTTTCTGGCCCCGCAATTGCGGACCGTTCCGCAGGTATTTCAGTATATTCAGGAGTACACCGGATTAGTGAGTCCGGGCATTTTAGCCGTATTCCTAATGGGACTGTTTTGGAAGAAAACAACCACCAAGGGAGCTATTTATGGGGTGCTATCGTCCATTGTTATTGCATTGGCACTTAAGTTGGCACCACTTGGTCTTCCATTTTTGGATCAGATGTACTACACGCTCATTCTGACCATCGTAATTATTGCCGGAGTAAGCTTGACGACGAATCCGCATGATGAAGATCCCAAAGCTATTCATACCACTGCTGAAATGTTTAAGACGGGTTCATCATTTAACATCGGCTCATATATTATACTGGTGTTGGTGGCCGTACTGTATGCGGTATTTTGGTAAGTAAAAAAATATTGAAGAATTAGATTTGATTAGATGAAACAGTTGATCAAAGAGATACAAAGTGAATTTCAAAATCATTTTACCGGTAACTATCTGCTGGTTAATTCTCCGGGGCGTGTAAACCTTATAGGAGAACACACCGATTATAATGAAGGATTTGTTCTGCCGGCAGCCGTTGATAAGAGTATTGTTCTGGCCATTTCAGCCAATGATACACAGACAGCAAGAATTTATGCCACTGATAAAGAACAGCTTTATAAAGCTGATATCTCAAGTGAAATTAAAAAATCAGATAAAGAATGGCCTAATTACCTGCTGGGCGTAGTTGATCAACTTCGTAAGCATGGCTATGAGGTAGGCGGTTTTGATTGTGTTTTTGGGGGTAATGTACCTATTGGAGCGGGTATGTCATCATCGGCGGCCCTCGAAGGCGGTGTTTTATTCGGCTTGGCCCAGTTATATGATTTGGAAATACCTCCTGCGGAGATGGCCCAGATCGCCCAAAAAGCTGAAAATGAATTTGTGGGTGTGCAGTGTGGTATCATGGATCAGTTTGTAAGCCTGAATGGAAAGGAAGGCTATGCTTTAAAGCTCGATTGCCGGTCATTGGAGTATGAGTTTTATCCCTTTAAACGGGATGATATCCGTATTGTACTATGCGATACGGGCGTCCGACGAGAGTTGGCTTCCTCTGAGTACAATGTCCGACGCTCGCAGTGCGAAAAAGGGGTATCGGTTTTACAGAACTTTGATCCTGATATTCAAAGTCTTCGTGATGTAGAATTAGAATTTCTGCTGGCCCATGAGTCGGATTTGGATGAGACCGTTTTTCGGCGCTGTAAGTTTGTAGTCGAAGAAAATAAGCGGGTACTACAGGCCTGTAATGATTTGGATAAGAATGATATCCTGTCATTTGGCCAGCGCATGTATCAATCCCATGCCGGACTTCGCTATGAATATGAAGTCAGCTGTGATGAGCTGGATGCCCTAGTAGATATTGCCTGGAAGATAGAAGGCGTATTTGGCTGCCGTATGATGGGAGGAGGTTTTGGTGGATGTACAATCAATTTGGTTAAGGAGCAGAATCTGGATCATTTTATTTCAGAGGTATCTGAGCAGTATCTGGAAAAATTGGGGCAAAAAGTAAAGATCTACCAGATGAAGGTAGCAGGGGGGACGCATCTTATTCATAATTCCGAAGTCAGCATTAATGCCCAAACTTCAAGCTAATTTTAAGAGTCTATAGTTCATGTCGTTAGATTTATCGAATCATCCGCACCGCCGCTATAATCCACTGACAGGAGAATGGATCCAGGTTTCACCGCACCGGGCCAAGCGTCCATGGCAGGGCAAAGAGGAAGAGAGTTCGGGTAGCGAAAAGCCCCAATATGATCCTGATTGTTACCTGTGTCCGGGCAATGACCGGGCCGGGGATGCACAAAATCCCGACTATGATTCAACATTTGTTTTTACGAACGATTTCAGTTCACTGAAGCCGGATGTGCCTCCAGAATCGCAAAATACTAATGACCTGTTGATAGCCAAAGGGGAGAGAGGTATTTGCCGTGTGATCTGTTTCTCGCCCCATCACAACTTGACCCTCCCGGAGATGGAGCTTTCGCAAATACGGGAGGTAGTAGATCTTTGGACCAGGGAATATGCTGAACTGGGAGTTCGTGACTACATCAACTACGTGCAGATTTTTGAGAATAAAGGTGAGATCATGGGGTGCAGCAATCCGCATCCACACGGACAAATATGGGCACAAGAAACCATTCCCGGTGAGTCGGCCAAAGAGTTAAAGCAGCAGAAGGACTATTACGAGCAGCATGGACAAACATTGCTTAGTGACTATTTGAAGCTTGAATTGGACCGTGAAGAACGTGTGGTGGCTGCTAATGATCATTTTGTGGTATTGGTGCCATACTGGGCCTTTTGGCCTTTTGAAACGCTGCTGGTAAGTCGCCGCCCCTTTGCACGCTTTACCGACATGACTGAAGAAGAAAAAGAGGCGTTGGCGGATATCATTAAGCAGATTACGGTTCGGTATGACAATATTTTTGAGGTCTCATTTCCCTATTCAGCGGGCTTTCATCCGGCGCCCACCGATGGGGAGAAGCATCCGGAATGGCATTTCCATATGCATTTCTATCCACCACTGTTACGATCAGCTACGGTCAAGAAGTTCCGGGTGGGCTACGAGATGCTGGGGAACCCGCAAAGGGATATAACGCCGGAGTCCAGCGCACAGCTTATTCGAGAGGTTTCGGGTATCCACTATAAAGTTAAATGAGGGCTCTTTTTAACCCGGAAGCTATTATTTGAGTTAAAAAAGAACTCTCCAATAAGGGAAAGTAATAGCGCCTAAAACTATCCAAAATAAGCTAAGAAAGAAGGGGATTATGGCAGCCAGCTTTGTAATACTTGTTGGTTTATAGTACCAGGAAAATAAGCCGTGATAAGAAGCTTTTTGTTGCTTTTCGCTATAGGCAGAGCCTACGTAGCTATCTTTATACCACCAAAGGCGGTCATCAATTTGGGCGATTTTTTCAGCGATAAATTTGATGTCATCTCTGTATCCTTTTACTAATGCGCGGTCTTGGGCTCCAACAAAAAACCATAGCAAGGAAATGAAAAGCCCGAGTACAGTGGGAATAATACTCAATTCAGCATTTTGGTTATTCGCATCAAATAGTAAATATCCCCAAAAACCAAATATGCCCGTCTGGACCGTAAGAAAAAAGTTAAATCGTGTCCACATTCTGCTGAAATGGGAGGTAAGGTAGTTTACTTTTAACTTATAATCCTCAATCAAGAAATCTTCATATCCCATCATTACTGTGTTTTTATAGATAATTTTGCTTCTTCTTATGATATCTCCCGAATCCAGATATCTGAGCCAATGGCTTTTAGAGCCCCATCTTTCATAAGTAGTAGCTTACCAATTTCGAGCTGGTGAGGCAAGCTGTTCATTTTTTTATAGCTCACGTCCCGTAAATACTTCGATCTCAGTGATCTTTTCATCTTTGAATCGCAGAAATTCAGCCATATTTCGAGCCGGATTTTCTTCACTCACCACCTTATAGCGTACCATAAACTCGGGATGGGCACCAAATATTTGCAGGTCTGTAGCCCAGCTTTGCCCGACCGAAGGCCAAATTTCTTCAATCATTTCATCCCTGTCGGTATAGGTAGCCCAATCACTAATATGAGTTAGATCCGTAGTTAACGTTTCTTTTAATGCTTCTTTGTCAGTCTCTTTATAGGATTGATAATACTGACGAATGATTTGCCTGTATTTCATATTGTCCTCCTTTGTTTTGATATTTGAGTACAAGCTATAAACAATCCTTTCCAGGGAATTAAGTATCAGCTGTATCTTTACGTTACCATAACCGGGCAAGCAGGCGGTGCACATTTTTTGAATGCCAATAGTTTGTATGACTATTCAGGGGATTCCAGGCCGTTCGCAAGTGATAATCTTTTACATTGGGACTTTCTTCTACCATTGGCTCCACCGGAAATGAAATTGGATCATATTTATTCCACATATTTACCCAGAGGGGAGCCTCGGAATTTTTGCCATTGGCTGTCAACCCGAGGGAATCCAAGGGAATTCTGTTGCCGTATGCTAAATCCCTAATTCTTTTATCGCTTCGGAGAGCCATCATGGCAATGGGAGATCCCATTGTAATTAAGCGGCGTAATGTTAGTCGGTTATCTTCTTTAATTGATTTAAGCGTTATCAAGCTTTTAACAAATGAGAGTGTATCTTCTAAGGCGGCATCTCCTTTGGTAAATGGCATTTCATGCTGTTCACGAAGTTTCCTGAGTTCGGATATATTTTTTTCGAGTGCATTTGCTTCCTCCAATAACTCTGTCATGGATAGCTTATCCTCGGTGAATAGATAGTTGACCAAGTCAAATGCTACGACGGATCCGGCACTGTGACCAATAATGGTTATAGTAATGGTGCTGTCAGGGTCACTTAACAGGTTTCCTAAACGGTTGCCTATAAGGTGGTAAATTCTTGCCCTGATGGACTTTCTTCCATCCGAAGAGATATAGTAAAAAGCATCGGCCAGCCCATACAGCGCTAACTTTCGGATCGCTTTTTGGGGTAATAAGGTAAACCAATAACTGTCCGTAATGGCTTTGATGACCCGCTGTCCCAAATAGTGCTGAGCGTCTTTTAATCGGTGACTCGCACCGAGATTTTGAGCATCAGATTCCTGATACTCCCAACCCCATTCTGTAAAACAATGCTCAGCTTTATCCCACTCTTCTTGCTTATTTTCCTTTCGTAAGTATCGTTTAACCCCTGATTGCAGAGCTTCATACTCTTTCCTATGGGAGAGCTCCATTTTGCGTTGAGGATCCTGAATTTCTCTTAGATCTTCACCATCAATTACCTTAGCTATCGTTGCCAGATTTTCATCCGGAGATATGCCATGTATATAAATGATCACTTGCTGATCCATATCTTACCTCCCTCAGTTATTGTTTTCCGGTAAACCAGACGTTCCTCTTTCAATAGAAGATTAGTTGCAGAAACCTTTATGTGTTTTTTTACCCTGGGTTGACATTATTACTTCTGGCCTGCACACCGAGTCTTTGCATAGCAGAGTGAGTGGGCACATCAAAACTCAAGGCCCTATTATTTAGCTGAGTTTAACATTTTACCCAACTACTCATAAATAGATTTAGAGCTATACTTTAGCGGGGCAGTGAGCAGAGCTTTGGTTCCTTTTCCCGGTTGAGATATAATTTCCAGATTCCCACCAAGCATTTTCATGCGTTCTCGAATATTAAACAGTCCAAAGCCTCCTTTTTTTATTAGTGTGTTCTTTTCTCGCTTATAATTAAAACCCTTTCCGGTATCTCTTACGATTATTAGAATATGGTTATCTGCTCTTTTAAGTTTTATTGAGGCTTCAACTACATCGGTATGCTTGATAATGTTAAAGCATAATTCCCTGACACTCTCATATAAAACTTTATGGGTTTCTTCACTAACTGGCTTCTGTTGGCTATCATCCTCCACGGTAATTTCCAATTCATATTTTTCCATCTTTTGGGCCAGCCATTTTAACAGGTCCGCAATATTTTCATTTATATATAAGGGCGGAGGCTTCAGCTCATTTACGAAATTTCGGGTATTCTTATTGGCCATAAGCAATACCTCCTTTATATCACTGATTTTTCCTAAAACGTCATCTTTGTGAGCCGAATTCTTTAATTGATCCAGTTTGATAATACTTAAATCTAACAATTGTCCCACATGGTCGTGAAGAAACCTGGCAATGTCATTGCGTTCCTTTTCTTTGGTACTATTTAATTGATAGGTTAGTGCTTGAAGTTGATCTTTATATTCTTCCAGCTTGGAGGTCCGTTCTTTAACCTTTCTATCAAGGATCTTATTCATTTTTTTTAGCTTTTTTTGAGTCTGGACCCTTGAGGTTACTTCAATAGCGATATTGATTATTCCCCTGACATTGCCTTCAGAATCCCTAATCGGGCTAAATGTATAATCAAACCATGCCTTTTCAGGATTTTCATTGCGCAAGAGTATAAACTCAGCACTACCATAGAAGTCAGATTTCCCATTTAAAGCACGATTAATCTGGGGCTCGATGGTATCGCGGGCTTCAGACCAAATATCCAGGAAGGGGCGGCCGAGTGATTCTGGCTTTTTGCCCAGCAGGGGACGGTAGGCATTATTATAAATACTGATTAAGTTTTTTCCCCACCCTATCACGATAGGAAAGTCGATTTCCAGGATGATATTGACGATATCAGACAGGGTGGAAGGCCAATCTTTTATAGGTCCCAAAGGGTTTTGTGACCAATCTTTTTCATGGATAAGCCTTCTTATTTCTCCTTTCTTTTTGGGCAATCCTGGCTGCTTACTTGGCATATAACCTCCTCCCAAAATTAATATAACCTGTTTAGGGGTTTGAATTTGTGGCAAATAACCGACATTTATCCCTCTTGTCATCTTGCCCCCAATCTCCCGATGCATCGGAACGGTGGTAGCCAACGATGATCTACTGTCAGCTCATATCAACAGCCCCCAACTTTAGGAGATCCTGATCCCGAGCATTCGGGACAGGATGACAAGAAAGCTAGTTTCAACCGCTAAACGCGTTACCTAGACTATTATAAAAATATAAAAAAGTACCGAAACTTTATGCCTCTATCTTTAATTACCTGTTTGGGAAGGATAAATTCAATTAAAAAAAAGGCCGGTAATCGCACTAATAAGAATAAACTGGTGACAAACGGTTGCTATATGGACTACTGTGTTTGAACGAGGGAGGGACCCCTTAGAGCGCTGGTTACCCTGCTCTCAAGTCATTTTAGAGACTAGATCATTTATTTGATTTCATCTTGTTTTAAAGCACAAATAAACAAGAAAAGCAGTAATAAATATGGTAACTATATCAGAAATTAAAGTACCAATACCATATTCTGTTTTCTTTTTCCTGCTCTTGATAAATTCTTTACCCCTTAACATTACAATTACCAACATCATTACGATGAATCCCACACCACTAAAGGATCAATACCAATAGTTATAAAAAAATCATTGATGAATTCAGCTAACGCCTCCCGTTTAATTTGAAAAAATGTAAAGGACAAATTGGTTGAGTGTTTTTGAATTTAAAGTAAGCAGGCTAACGATATTGCACATAAACTGCCCCATGGAATCTCCCGACGGGTCGGGAGGCCACGCAGTGGCACCCCGGCGGGTCCAGTAGCGGTTATACCACCAAAGTAAGTAGTAATTTTCTTAGAGGTAATCTAAAGGCGGGTTAGGGACAACTGCCTATTTGATTTTACTAAATTGCCCCGACTCGTAATTTTTAATAACTGGTTCCAACTTTTCAATTAAAGGCAGAAGATCTTCATAAATATTTGTAGGTGCTATAAGAAGAAACACATGTATTTCAGAATTTTGAATAGGTTGCTGGAAACTCAAATTCCGATCACTTGTTATAAAAATATCAAAATCCTTTTCAGCTTTTGATAACAAAGGTCCATCTTTTGCACCGGCCCAATTCATCTCCGGGACTGTAGTTACATCAAAATCAGGATCTAATTCTTCAACTCTGTATTTCAATTTCTTAGGAAGGCATTCGTCCAATAGAATCTTAATCATTGGGGCTGAAGAAGCTGATTTTTAAAGGATTCAAGTACTTCAATAGCTTGTTGACGGGAAACGGTAGGATAATCTTCTAAAAATTCCTGAACCGTATGATCAGCTTCTAAATATTCTATAAAAGTTTTAACAGGAACCCTTGTTCCTTTAAATACAGGAGTTCCACCAAGAATATCTTTTCGTTGTTCAATGAGTTTATTAGAAAGACTCATAACTTAGAATAAGAGTTAAGGAATTTACTTTTATCAAGATAAGCAACGACTAAGTCATTTAGAAATTTCTTGAAAAGTTTAGCAGTTGCCCTAACGATTTGTGTATAATCGGCGTGCGGCGTGTTGTTGAATTAGCAACTAACGAAGGAAAGATACTCAGCGAGAAACGAATGACATGAGCCCCGTCTGGCCAAGACAAACCGGGAATTAGGATTTTTGGAAAGCTAAATTACTGCGATGCAGATTTTTGACGGTGTTAAGACTGCCCCAAGAAGAAGCTGAAAAATAGAATGCTATGTTGTACTCTGGGGGAATAGACAATACAGATAATGTCGATACATAACAGATGTTATGTGTTTAAATGGAGGGAGATACATACAGATAAGTTGGGAAGAGGAAGGGAGAAAATGAAAAAGCCCGAACTCATCACGAGCTAAGGCTTTTATTACGTGGTGGGTGCTACTGGATTCGAACCAGTGACCTCTACCTTGTCGGGGTAGCGCTCTAAACCAACTGAGCTAAGCACCCAAAATTATTTGTCTTAAATCCACAAATAACAAGAGCGGCTAATATAGGTATCTTTACGGCAATTTAGCAAACAATTATTACACTTATCTGCATTAGAAGCCGCGATGAAAGATTTGCTCCTTTTTGCTTTCAGCTGTAGCACAGGTTTTGTATTTTTGGGTTTGTATAAATTACGGTTTAAAATATTATATGTCTCAACGAAGAGAAGCACGAAAGGCAGTCTTACAAGCGCTTTACGCCAACGAAATAGGTAAAGGGCAATGGACTCAGATCATTCGGTCCGTCATAAAGCCTAAGATTAACAACAGTGATACCTTTTCATTTGCAGAAAAACTTTTTTTAAAAGTTGTCAATAACCAGGAAACCATTGATGAGGTTATCCAATCTCATATCAATAACTGGCGCATTGGGCGGTTAAATAAAGTAGACTTGATGGTGTTGCGGCTGGCTATTGCAGAATTTTTATATTTTGAGCAGATTCCTACCAAGGTAACTATTAACGAAGCTATTGAAGTGGCTAAAAAGTTCTCGACACAGAAATCCGGGAATTTTGTTAATGGTATTCTCGATTCTGCTTTAAAACAGCTTCAGGATGACGGTCGCATCCAGAAAAAAGGTCGGGGACGTATTGAAACCTCTCTCTAATGAGAAATAAGTATTGGGTTTATTAGCGTGGACAAGCAAAAATACATAGCGATAGGAGATATCCATGGATGTTTCCAAACAATGAAGGCCCTGATTAATAAATTAGACGGCTTTTATGATCGCACTTTTGTATTTGTAGGAGACTATATAGACCGGGGACCGGGCTCAAAGCAGGTGGTGGATTTTTTGCTTGACTTTAGAAAGCAGGTCGATTGCATCTTTTTACGGGGCAACCACGAGCAGATGATGCTCGATGCCATTGACAAGGGGGAGATGCATCTCTGGTTGATGAATGGAGGCGACACCACCGTGAGCTCTTATAAAGTTGACAGCCGACGCTTTAACCTTCCGGATGAGCACGACCAGTTTTATCGATCTACGGAGTTTTACTACGATACCCCCAACTTCTTTTTTGTTCATGCGGGCTTATCGCCATCCAAAACCATTAGTGAGTCAATCCTGGATGAGAAACAAGTACAGCAATTTTTGTGGGAGCGTTCGCATTTGAACACGGCAAAAAAGCCCTGGGAGAAGCCCGTCGTCTTTGGGCATACACCACGCCCAAGCCCTACCAATGAGTCTCAAATGATTGGCATTGATACCGGCTGTGTATATAACCGGAGAGGTTATGGAAAGCTTACGGCCGTCAAGCTGCCCGAGAAAGAGTTCATTCAACAGGATTGTATCGATTAATTAATTTTAAAATTTTAGTAACTGAGTTTTCATGAGCTTACGATGTGGAATAGTTGGATTACCTAATGTTGGAAAATCCACCCTTTTTAATGCCTTGAGTGATGCCGGAGCAGATGCGGCGAACTTTCCTTTCTGTACCATCGATCCCAATGTAGGGGTCGTGCCGGTGCCCGATGAGCGACTGGACAATCTGCACGAAATTGTCGGATCCAAAGAAAAGATTCCTACCAGTGTAGAATTTGTGGATATTGCCGGCCTGGTAAAAGGGGCCTCCGAAGGTAAAGGGAAGGGTAATGCGTTCTTGTCACACATCAGGGAGGTAGATCTCATTGTGCATGTAGTGCGCTGTTTCCAGGATGAAAATGTCATCCACGTGGAGGGCGATGTAGATCCCCAAAGAGATATTCACATCATCGAGGATGAGCTTATCCTTAAAGATCTTGAATCCGTGGAGAAGCGGCTGGAAAGCCTCAAGAAAGCTGCCAAGAGTGGAGACAAAGAGGATGTCCGCAAGCTTGAAATTGTACAAGGCTTAAAAGAGCATCTGGAAGTGGGTAATGCAGCACGTACATACGAGGTTTCTGAGGAAGAACGACAAGCCTACCGTGAACTGTTTTTGCTTTCCGAAAAGCCGGTTCTATATGCCTGCAATGTCTCAGAAGATGATCTCGATTCCGGGAACGACTGGGTAGATGAGGTCCGGGAGATTGCGGCTGAATTTGAGGATGAAGTCGTAACGTTTTGTGCAAAGATAGAGTCTGAGATTGCCGAGCTGCCCGAGGATGAAAAACAGCTTTTCCTGGAAGAGTTGGGGATTTCCAGTGCGGGATTAGATCGACTTATTCAGGCTGCTTACGAAGAACTGGGACTGATTACTTATTTTACCTCCGGACCAAAGGAATCCCGGGCATGGACCGTTCGCAAGGGATCTACTGCACCGGAAGCTGCGGGCGTAATTCACAGTGATTTCGAACGTGGATTCATCCGTGCCGAGACTGTTAGCTATGAAACGTATAAAGAGTTGGGATCCGAGAAGGCCGTTAAAGATGCGGGTGAAATGCGCCAGGAAGGAAAAGATTACATTGTTCAGGATGGCGATGTCATGCTCTTCCGTTTTAATGTATAATCATCCCGATAGAATTTTTATAGACCGTCAGATGGCTGTTAGGCCGTCCGACGGTTAATAAAACAGGTTATTACAGACTCACTTCTTTATCTTCTTTCATCTCGAATGAAACCGTATCTGCTGGAACACTTCCGGGATTGATTTCATCGGGAACGATCCATGCATCCGGATATCTCTTTTTTACAGCCTGGGTAAACTGTATGGCCCGGGTCCGACTTTGAAAGTCCCCGACATGCACTTTGTAGTAGGGCTGTTTAAAGCTGATATAAGATTTAGCCCGATAGTTGGGCATCTCTTCAGTGATCCACTGGTTGAATCCTTCGGCCGTAGTATCAGCCCGCTGGATGTCACGGGTAGAGATAAGCTGTATTCGGTAACCCCGGTAGGGATTGTTATCAGTAGTTGAGCTGGTAGTATCTTCTTTTAGGAAGGCGCGGGGAATTTCCAGCTGCTCTGAACGCTGTAAGTCAGCCAAATGATTCCTGTTTTGATCCAGCAGCTGTTCCAAAGCCATGGCCTCTTCTTCTGTAAGAGTTCCAGAATCGGGGCTATCGCCACCTGAGGGACCCGATGAGCTTGATTTTTGGACCGTACCGCATGAACTGAGTAGAAGAGTCGTTAGACATAGGATTAAAAGCGAAATGTTTTTCATAATCTTAAAGTCCGACCGGGTGCCAAGTTGTTTTAATTTCCTGAAATTCAGTAATAAAATAAGGAGATTTTGATTCTTTATCCTGCCAATCTTCAACAGGCTTTCGAATAATATGTTTTAAGTTTAAAGCCCCGTTTTTATCAATTTGTTTCTGCTGTTCTTGAGGAATATCCGGATCGGTATAAAAGAAAGCATTCACATCCATATGCGAGGTCATATGTTTGAGCAGCTCTTCGCGATAACCGGTTAGGATATTGACAACGCCGCCCGGCACATCAGAAGAATTGAGCACTTCGGCAAAACTTATGGCACTCAGGGGAAATTGCTCTGAGGCCAAGACCACACAGCTGTTGCCACCGACAATGACGGGGGCAATGACGGAGATGAGTCCCAACAGCGGCTGTTTCTCAGGAGCCCAGATATTGACAACGCCGGTAGGCTCGGGCAGTGAAAAATTGAAGTGCGAACTGGCCACCGGATTGATGCTCCCAAACACTTGCTGATATTTATCCGACCAGCCGGCGTAATAAATCAGGCGATCAATGGAGGCATCCACTTCGGATCTTGCTTGTTTGCTTTTATAGCCAATGGTTTCGAGTTCATGAATGAACTGGGCTTTTCGGCTTTCGAGCATCTCTGCGATACGATATAGAATTTGTCCCCTGTTGTAAGCCGTTCGGTTACTCCAGCCTTCAAAAGCATCACGAGCCGCTACGACAGCATCACGAACATCTTTACGTGAACATTGGCAAGCATTGGCCAGGATTTGATCATCCCCATCATATACTTTATAATAGCGACCTGATTCGGTACGCGGGAAGTTCCCACCGATATATGTTTTGTAGGTTTTTAAAACTTCAATACGATCTGACATAATTCTCCAATTTATAGACTTAAAAATTTAGCAATAGTATCTATCTTTGTGCCATCGGTACGGATTCTCCCGTATGTATTCTTCAATTTTAATCAACGCCTTTTGATTCCTAACAATATGATCATAGAACCCCTTTTGCCAAGCAAAGGATTTATAAGATTGTGTTCGTATTTTTCTGGTGCAAGATGATTTAAAACCGCGAACAATAGACGAAATATTATCTCGCTGTGGCCCAAATTCATTTTTGTAGCCATGATTATTTTTTCCATCAGGTAGAGACGGTCCGCGTCCGTCACCTGTCTGTACCATAGATCCATCTGTTTTATTCTGAGACGCATGATGCGATGCGTCTCTACAATTGCTGTCCAATTCCGTTGGTTTTAAATAAATAATGCCATGTAAATGATTGGGCATGACAACCCATTCTCCTAATATTACTCTATCTCTTATCTTGGCAGTCTTTTGCCATTCATCAGCAGCAATATGTCCTACTGCATTGAGATTCATACGCCCATTCTCAACCTTTCCAAAGCAAGAAATACGATTCTTAGTACAGATCGTAATAAAGTATAATCCGGCCGAAGAATAATCATATCCTTGTAACCGTAGGGAATCAGATCGATATTTGTCTTTATATTTTTCCAAAAATTAATTCTGTAGAGACGGACCGCGTCCGTCTCATAAAATTATGATTACCAAAAAATAATAGGATAAAAACTGATTAAACCTGTGTGTATCTGTGCCATCGGCATCATCTGTGTTCTATTTCAATTTTACATACGGATACAATCCGTGGAGCCCACCTTCACGGCCTTTGCCGCTTTCTTTGTACCCGCCGAAAGGCGATGTGGGATCAAACTGGTTATACGTATTGGCCCAGACAACCCCATTACGGATTTTGCTGCCTACCTTGAATATCTTTGATCCTTTATCGGTCCAGACACCACCGGCTAACCCATAAGGCGTGTTATTGGCTTTCGCTATTCCTTCTTCAGCCGTCCTGAAGGTCTGTATCGTTAGAACCGGACCGAAAATTTCTTCCCGGACAATACGATTCGATTGACCTACATTGGAAAAGAGGGTAGGGCGGCAGTAATACCCTTTTTCCGGAAGGTCACAGGAGCTCTGATACATCTCGGCACCTTCATTAACACCAAGCTCTAAATATTGATTGATTTTTTTGTATTGCTGCTCCGAGTTGATGGCTCCGATATCCGTATTTTTATCTAATGGATCACCGACAATGAGGGTTTCCATACGATCGTGAAGCTTCTGAATGACACGGTCGGCAATACCTTCCTGTACCAACAGCCGGGAGCCTGCGCAACAGACGTGCCCCTGGTTAAAAAAGATAGCATTGATGATGCCTTCAACCGCCTGATCAATAGGAGCATCTTCAAAGATTATATTAGGTCCTTTGCCACCCAGCTCGAGGGTATATTTTTTGTCCGTCCCGGCCAGCGATTCCATAATAATTTTGCCCACTTTGGTAGACCCGGTAAAAGCAATTTTATCCACCTCTTCGTGATTAACAAGCAGGGAGCCCGTTTGTCCGGCACCAGTAACAATATTGACTACTCCTTCGGGGAGTCCGGCATCACGACAAAGTTCAGCAAATTTAAGGGCCGTAAGCGATGTTGTCTCGGCAGGTTTTAATACAACGGTATTACCGGTGGCAAGGGCTGGGGCTATCTTCCAGGCCAGCATAAGCAGGGGGAAATTCCAGGGAATAATCTGTCCCGCTACGCCCAGCGGCTCGGGCTTTTTGCCCGGGAAGGCGTACTCAAGTTTATCAGCCCAGCCGGCATAGTAGAAAAAATGAGCTGCAGCGAGGGGGATATCAACATCCCGGGACTCACGGATGGGTTTTCCTCCATCCATCGATTCAATGATGGCAAACTCGCGGGCCCGTTCCTGGATAAGACGTGCCAGCCGAAAAATATATTTACCCCGTTCAGCCGGATCCATGGTGGACCATATTTTAACATAGGCCTTACGGGCCGCTTTTACGGCTTTGTCTACATCCTGCTGGGTGGCTTCGGCTATAGAAGAAAGCTCTTCTTCGGTAGCCGGGTTGACAGACGAGAAATATCGACCTTTGGCAGGCTTCTGGAATTTTCCATCAATAAAGAGATCGTATTGATCCTTAATTTCGATATGATCGTTGCTCTGCGGGGCCTCGTCATACTGCCATGGACCCTCAAAATTAAGTTTCGAAGTAGGAGAAGATGGTTTGTAGGCATCCTCTGCCTGCTCAACTTCTTGGGTGGATTGTTGTTCGTCAGCCATTTTTTTAAAAGATATTTGTGAATTAAGAATAAACCGCAAAATACGCGGAGTTATCGCAGGAGTTCGCTATGATTACAAATTATTTACAACACGCCGAAATAACTCATTATTGAGAATAACGTCGCGATCTTTGCGGATCCATTGCGGCTCTGCAGTTAACTAATCATTAGAAAAATAATCTTTGCTTTGGTATACACCAGTATCTTGTTTTACAATTTGAAGTAAAAGATCGTTTGCAAGGGAGCTGGCTCCAAATCGAAAATAGTTGGGCGTAAGCCAGTCTGCTCCCAACGTCTCGTTCACCAAAACCAAGTACTGGATGGCTTGCTTTGCTTTGCGAATTCCGCCCGCTGGTTTCATGCCAACCATTCGATCGGTCTCATAATAAAAGTCCCGGATGGCCTCCAGCATGACCAGCGTAACAGGCTGCGTAGCTGCCGGCTGTACTTTGCCGGTTGAAGTTTTGATGAAATCAGCTCCGGCATGCATCGCCAGATCACTGGCTTTGCGTACATTTTCGAGTGTCTGCAGCTCCCCGGTCTCCAGGATGACTTTTAGATGTGCGCCACCACAGGCTTCTTTGACTGCTGCTATTTCATCAAAGACGTATTGGTAGTCGCCTGCGAGGAATTTACCACGAGAGATAACCATATCCACTTCATCGGCCCCATCCGCTACGACCTGGCGAGTTTCCTTAAGCTTGGCATCAAGGGTTGCTGTGCCACTTGGAAAAGCAGTAGCAACGCTGGCAACGTTTATGTCGGTACCGCGCAACGCTTTCTTGGCAACGCTCACCATATTGGGATAGACACAGACGGCGGCAACGGTAGGAAGGTCAGGCATATCAGCGTATGGTTCCTTGGCCTTATGGCACAACTGTATAACCTTACCCGGGGTATCCATGCCTTCAAGCGTAGTTAAATCAACCATACTCAGAGCCATTTTGAGGGCCATTATTTTGGACTCCTTTTTAATGCTACGACTATTCAGACGCGCTACGCGTTCTTTAATACCGACTTGATCTATGGGGATGGTTTCACTGAAATCCGGCATATTTAAAGTGTTAGATATTGGGTTACTGCTTTTGCTTAAGGTCTATCAAAAGGTAATAATTCCTTGGTTATTCCCCCAAGTGTTATCTGTGTAGAAATGTTGTGGTAAAAACCTCACAAAAAAAAGAATGGACACAAGTCAATTAAATCTGGATTGACTGCTAGGGTGACACCAAAAGAAAGGATCCTTATTCATGTAGTATCCAATTCCGCCTGAATTTTACCGAAGAACAAAAAAGTTAACTTTTTTTAATAAACTGCTTTGAAAAAAGAAAAAATTATCTCATGTTTGAAACAGTTTAATACAAAGGGATTGAATTTAAGTTGATGGAGAGAGAGGGATATGATAATAGAACGCTCATTGACATTTATCCAGGAACAGCTGGATTTCTACCTTAAACAACAAGCCGGGGATAATGACAATACCGACAAGGTTGTACTAGGTAATGTTGTAGAACAAAATGGGGAAGTAGGTATTGAATCCGACAGTGTTGGTATAACACTGGTCAACATCGAAGAAGAAAAAGTTCGGAAAGCCCAAAAGCCCCACCTTAAGCAGGAAAATGGATACCGGAAATATAATCCGGAGATTCAACTTAACCTGTTTTTGCTGTTTGTAGCTCGTTTTGGGAAATATGATGAGGCGCTTAAGGCGATAAGTCATGTCATTCGTTTTTTTCAAAGCCGGAATGTCTTTGACCGAACAACCTATCCTTCGCTTGACCCCTCTCTTGACCGGTTAGTTTTTGATCTTCAAACCATGAGCTTCGAACAGATGAACCATCTGTGGGGAGCGCTGGGGGCTAAACATATGCCGTCAGTTTTATATAAGGTGAGAGCGCTGATAGTAGAAGATGAAGAAATTAAAGGGGATGTGTTACCAATAAAAGAGATTAACATAGAAGGGGAGAAAAAATCGGGTTATGGCACTTTATGAATCATTATTCCAACTTGAAATTTCCCACGATTACTACCGTAACAATCAGTCGGCTGATTTTAGGATAACACCGGCGGGAGATACGGTCCGGCAATTGCGTAATCATGGGCTTCTGTTCAGGAAAAACCCTTCGGGATTTTCCGTTCTTGGGGAAGTTATTCCTGCAGGTGGAGGTGATGTAGAGTTACTTCGTTCGCCCGAGAAACCGGCCCGATATCAGTTCTTGCTACACCAGCAGCAGCCTGACTTTCTTAATTACACCGATTTGCCATTTCATGAGGTTGGGAAAACAATCTACTACTTTAACAACCTACAGTCCAATATCGATGGAGGGATAAAATATTTGCATTTTGCCTCGGATCATGTGACAGCAGGAGATCAACTTGATCTTGAGTCTGGCAACTACCGTTATGCAGTTTCGGGTACAGAGATACAGAAAACCGCCCGCCTGGTATTTCCCGATCTGGGTATTGAAGAGAAACAGCAGGTTTCAAATACAGAAGGGGTGTTTAACTTCCAATTTGATTTATCGAACTACCCGGCCGGACGTGCAGAACTATGGATTGATGGCAGTAAAGAGGAGTTATTTTATTCCGCGGGAACAGAGCAGATGGCAGGTGTATTTGGGATTATAGAAGTCTTCCATTCCAACGAGGTGCCTTCCACTTATCAATTTTTGGATGACAATAATTTTGTTGAGGCTCAAAACTATCAGCTGGCCTTCCAAAAGCGAAGCACCTTCTGGAAATATATTATCGTAAATAAGAGTGGGGCCGATTTAGATGATCCGGGCATTCAAAACGGAAGCTATACTTTTACGCAGGATACCTCCGGAAGCTATCCCAGTAACTATTCCGTATTTATTTCAGATCAGGAGATTCCGCTTTCCCAGGAGGGGATCGACTCGCTGAGCCTGAGGAAAAAGTTTAGCACTTCTAACCGAAAAGTTCTGGATGGGTTGCCCAATCCGAGACAAAATATGCTTAGAAGGGATGAGGCCAATATCAACAAATTTTACTCAGAAGTTTATTTATATATCTAATGACAACCACAAACCGATAGTCTAATGCCTACATATAAAACACCAGACGTTTATGTTGAAGAGATATCGATATTTCCGCCCTCAGTGGCGGAAGTAGAAACCGCTATTCCAGCTTTTATCGGGTATACTAAGCAAGCTAAGAATAAAAATGCCGGAGATCTGCATCTTGAACCATTTAAAATAAGCTCCATGGTTGAATACCAGGAGAAATTCGGGGGAGCTCCGCCGGTTAATGTAAAATCGGTAAACCTAAATGGAGATAATTCGGTTATGAACTATGAGATCGAAGATGATTATCTCATGTACGACTCTCTGCGGCTGTACTTCGATAATGGTGGGGGAGATTGCTATATCGTTTCAATCGGAGATTTTAATAAAACTCCTGTCAAAGCTGATTTTGAAAAAGGAATTGCTGCAGTCAAGAAATTTGATGAGCCTACTTTATTCACCTTCCCTGATGCAACAAAACTATCTAAAACTGATCTGGGAAATTTACAGCAAGATGCCTTGGCTCAATGCGAAGAGCTAAAGGATCGGTTTGTAATTTGTGATGTGCTGGATAAGGATGGTATCGACACCGACGCCGATGATTTTCGGCAGAATATTGGAAGTAAAAATCTAAAGTATGGAGCTGCCTACTACCCGGATCTTAAAGCTAATCTTGGGCGTAATCTCAAGTATCGGGATGTGAAGGGGAAGGTCAAGAAGTTTTCTTCTACGGTTAATTGGAAGAGTATGACGGATGACACCGATGTGCAAACATTGATAGATGAGTTGAATAATGTGGTTGATAGTGCCCTGATGCTTGAAAGCGAACTCAATACATTCTTACAATCAAAATCGATTGATACGCTTGAAGAGGGTTACGAGCAGTTTATTACCGCATTTAAAAATAAAGTAACCGGGGGAGAGGCTGCGTCTAATGTCCGCCCTGACTTTGTGGATGCGGTAGATTACGTTTATGAAGTTGCACATACATTTTTAGATCAGCCTATTCACGATACCGATATAAGTGATCCTGTACTTACCTACGCAAAGAATCTGGTAACCGGCAGTGTGCAGCCCGAAATTGATCGGCTGGTGGCTATCGACAATAGTGCAAATTCGCTTATCCATTCGGATTTTCCACGCTGGGATGAGCTTACCTGGGAATATGCTGATTGGAACAGTAGCTTTGATGGCACACCCACTAATGACACCCCGTTTACAACAGATGGTTCGGATTCTGATAAAAAGATTCAGAATATGCTGGATATTGAATCCATCGTGACGGAAGTCTTTTATAGTATTGTAAGTGCTGTAAAAGATATTCTGGAGGAAGCTCATACGCTGGAAGACCAGAAGGAAACCAGCCTGCGAATACAGTTACCACCATTAAAAAATGTGTTCACCACGTTAAATCAAGATTCTGCACTGTTACCCCCAAGTGGGGCCATAGCTGGTATTTATGCTGATGTAGATAGCAAAAGAGGGGTATGGAAGGCGCCGGCAAATGTAAGTATATCCAGTGTAATTGGATTTAACCGGAAGATCGACCACTTCGACCAGCAAGATTTGAATGTAGATGTAACCGCAGGCAAGTCGATTAATGCGTTGAGAACTTTTACAGGAAAAGGTCATATGGTTTGGGGCGCACGGACATTAGCCGGTAATGATAACGAATGGCGGTATGTGCCGGTTCGCCGCTTTTTTAACATGGTTGAGGAGTCCGTGAAAAAATCGACCTACTGGGCCGTGTTTGAGCCTAATGACGCCAACACCTGGGTGAAGGTGCGAACCATGATCGAAAATTACCTGACTCAGCTTTGGAGAGATGGGGCCTTGGCCGGTGCCAAACCCGATCAGGCTTTCTTTGTGAAAGTCGGGCTTGGACTTACGATGACCCAGCAGGATATTTTAGAAGGCAGAATGAAAGTAGAGATTGGGATGGCAGTCGTCCGCCCGGCCGAATTCATTATCCTGAAGTTTTCGCACAAGATGCAGGAAGCGTAATTAGCTATTTCTAAAATTATCATTATCAATTCAAAGAGGTAAATATTATGCCAACGAATCCATTACCAGTATTCCATTTTACCGTAGAGTGGGGAGGAGAGAGCGTAAGCTTTTCGGAAGTCTCGGGATTAAATATCGAGAGCCAGGTTATTGAATATCGAGACGGAGCCAGCCCGGAGTTTTCTACCCGAAAAATGCCTGGGCTACAGAAATATGGCAATATAACATTAAAGCGGGGTATAGTACCGAGTGATAACCAGTTTTATGAATGGCTTAATACGACTAATCTAAATAAGGTTCAGCGTCGTGATTTAATCATCAACTTGCTAAACGAAGAGCATGAACCGGTGATGGTCTGGAAGGTCAAAAATGCATTCCCGGTTAAAATTGAGGGACCGGGTCTGAAGGCTTCCGGGAATGAGGTAGCCATCGAAAGCATGGAAATTGCCCACGAAGGGTTGGCCATTCAAAATGAATAGCAAGAGGTGCTATGCAAGATCCGGCTGTAGGATTCTTTTTCTTAGTAGAGTTTAATGGGATAGATGATCTGGGTGCTAATGATTTTCGATTCCAGGAGGTATCTGGGTTAAACTCAGAACTTGGGGTCGAGGAGCTGAAAGAAGGGGGCGAAAATCGCTTTGCCCATCGGCTACCGAACCCAGCCAAATATTCGAATTTGGTTTTAAAACGGGGACTGGTAACCAGGACGGCACTGATAGACTGGTTTCGTAATGCGATCGAAAATTTTGAATTCGATCCAATAACGGTCAGGGTCACCTTACTAAATGCTTCGACAGAGCCATTGTTGAACTGGAATTTTGTAGGGGCTTATCCCGTCAAATGGTCGGTTTCGAATCTTAATGCTGAGAAAAATGAAGTCATGATAGATACCATTGAGTTAGCTTATAAATATTTTACTAAATCAACATAAATAACTGATGCCTATAGAGATAAGAGAATTAGTTATCAAAGCAGTTGTGGATCCCCATTCGGGAGATGGAACCGATGCCGGTTCTTCCCGACAATCACAGAAGTCCGAAGATAAGATCATAGAAAAGTCGGTAGAACAGATGCTTAATATATTAGAAAAAAAACGGGAGCGCTAATGCCACCAGCTAACAGCAATACCGGAGAATTAGTTAAGCTCAAGATTATATCCTTCAAAGACGCAACATACGACCAGAAGGATAAGGAGTTTAATGTAATGTTTAATCCACAGGAATATACGCTTAAGTATAACATTGATAGTGACAGCTCGCAGGGGATGGGTACCTCGGGGAGTGATCAGACTTTTAAGAAAATAACTCCCGAAGATCTGTCGCTTGAATTTATGATCGATGGTACGGGCGCGACGGGTGAAGTAGTTAACGTACCAAATAAAGTGATTGAATTTTTGGATGTCACTTACAACTATAAAGGTGATGAACATCGCCCCCGCTATTTAAGAATATCATGGGGCACTCTCGTTTTTAAGTGTGTCTTGAAATCGGCTTCGGTAAAATATACCCTCTTTAAACCGGATGGAACCCCAATTCGGGCGAAACTAAATACTACCTTTGGTCAATTTAAAGAAGATGAGTTGAGAGCTGCCGAAGAGTCCGACAGCTCACCGGATTTAACCCACCGGAGAACTGTGCAGGATGGAGACACCTTGCCATTAATGTGCTACCGGATCTATGGAGATTCTAAATATTATCTTCAAGTTGCTGCTGCTAATGGTCTTACAAATTTCAGAAACCTTGAGGCCGGACAAGAAATCTATTTTCCACCTTTAACAGATTAAGTATATGCCCGAAACAAGACGGACCATACCGGCTGATCGACCGACGGACTTTCCAACATTTGAGGTCCTTTCCGACGGGACTAAGCTGCCCAAGAAGTATCACGTCTTTTCTTTCACTGTTTCCAAGTCCATCAACCGGATTTCGTACGCCGAGCTTACGCTAAAAGACGGCGATCCGGCCCGGGAGGATTTCCCCCTCAGCAATACGGATTTATTTAAGCCCGGCACTATCATCGAGATAAAAGCCGGCTATCATAATGAAAATAAATCCATTTTTAAGGGAATCGTTATTAAGCACGGTATTAAAGCCCGAGACGGTCGGCCTTCGATGCTTACGGTAGAATGCAAGGATGAAGCGGTGAAAATGACCAACGGACGTCAAAATCGGTATTTCACCGAAGTGACTGACAGCGAAGTGTTCGAAGAGTTGATCGACGCCTATGGGTTGACGGCTGAGGTGGAAAATACCTCTGAAACTCATAAGGAGATGGTTCAGTATTATGCGACCGACTGGGATTTTTTATTGGCCAGGGCTGAGATGAACAGCCAGTGTGTGTTAGCGGATGATGGAACGTTGATCGTGCAAAAGCCATCACTTGAGGATTCCACCTTAACACTGACTTATGGGGCTACCATCCTCGATTTTGAAGCTGAGATGGATGCCCGGGACCAACAGAAGGCGATTTCTTCGTCGTCGTGGGATTATACTACCCAGGAAGTCGTTGAATCGGAGGCAGAAGCGCCTACGCTACAGCAGGCGGGCAATATCAGTGAAGAAGAATTGGCAGATGTTATTGGATCAGAATCAGTCTCCTACCGGCATAGTGGGCAAGTAGGGGAGACAGAACTGCAGGCTTGGGCGGATGCCGCTATGCTAAAGAGTCGGTTGGCAAAAATTCGGGGTCGCGTTCGCTGCAAAGGGTATCCGGAAATAAAACCTTTTGATACTATAGAGCTGGCGGGTATGGGGGAGCGGTTCAATGGCAAAGTATTCGTATCGGGAGTTCGGCAAAACTACTCTACTGACCGCTGGGTCACCGATATCGAATTCGGGCTTTCCCCGCGCTGGTTTTACAAAGAGAATGACGTCGTTGAGCAACCGGCATCGGGACTGTTGCCCGCCGTTAATGGCCTTCAGGTCGGTGTGGTTACCCAGTTGCAGGATGATCCCGCCGGAGAAGATCGGGTGTTGGTAAAGTTACCCGTCCTGGATGCTGAGCATGAGGGCATTTGGACGCGCGTTTCTACACTTGATGCCGGGGAAAACAGGGGATCCTTTTTCCGACCGGAAATCGGGGATGAAGTATTGGTCGGATTTATTAATGATGATCCCCGGGATCCGGTGATTCTTGGCATGATGAATAGCAGCGCCAAGCCAGCTCCGGCCCAGGGAAGTGATGATAATCATGAAAAGGGATTTGTTACACGGGAAGAGCTGCGACTTTGGTTTAATGACGAGAAGAAAAGTATTGCCCTGGAAACCCCCAACGGTAACAAAATTACGCTAAGCGATGATGAGGGCAGCATAATGTTGGAGGATGAAAATGGAAATACCGTAACGATGAGTTCCGATGGTATTAGCCTGGAAAGTGCAGCTGATATTGTCCTCAAAGCAGGTGGGAATGTGAATATTGAAGGAGTGAATGTAGAACAGAAAGCCAGTGCACAGTTCAAGGCTGAGGGCAGTGCCGGAGCTGAAGTTTCAACGAGCGGAACGGCCGTTTTAAAAGGTTCTATAGTGCAAATTAATTAAAAATAAGAACATATCTATCAGCAAAAATGTGAGTTAATCTCTTTTGATAAAAGGCTCAATCTCCCTAAATCCCTCTTCTCCAAGAGGGACTTGGGGCGAGGTTACTTTATGTACGGTGAGCTGGTTCTCTTTAGGAACTATGAGTTCCTCCTTGGAGAAGGAGGGCAGGAGGATTGAAAATTACTGTTCATAGATTTTGCAAATTTCTGGAAAAACAGAATGATTTTTTTAACCACTAAACAGCATATAAAAAGCATTTTATTATGAACAATTTTAACAACAAAGAGGGAGGTTATAATGCCATCAGCAGTTAGAGTTGGAGACGTATCAAATCACGGCGGGACGGTTGCGGGTCCCGGGGTGCCTACGGTATTCATCGGCGGAATGCCTGCAGCCGTAGCCACAGATCTGCATGTATGTCCTATTGTTCCACCCCATCCACCTTCATCACCGTTCCCGATGGGTAGTACAACGGTATTTATTGGAGGGAAGCCGGCCTTGAGGGTGGGTGATGTCAGTGGTTGCGGAGCTACCGCTGTCTTAGGAGAGCCGACCGTCCAAATAGGGTAAAATAAAGAGGACAAACTATGGCAGAGAAAAATTTTTTAGGCACCGGATGGAGTTTTCCTCCCACCTTTAACAGGGGAAAGGGTGGGGTGCAAATGACTTCTGATGCTGAGGATATCAACCGCAGCCTTCAGATTCTTTTTACGACAATGATCGGTGAGCGGGTCATGCAACCACGCTACGGTTGCGACCTGCAGCAGTTTCTGTTTGAGCCCATCGATACTTCCATGAAAAGTTATATGCGGGAAATCATCCGGGATGCAATACTCTATTTTGAGCCCCGCATACGATTGCTCCAGCTATACCTGGAACCTATCGAAACCGAAGGACGAATTGACATAACTATTGAGTATGAGATTAAAGGGACCAATTCTCGTTTTAATTTTGTGTATCCATTTTATATCGAAGAAGGAACAGAAATAGACAATGGCTGAACGTAACTGTACATATCAAAATCCACTTGTTCGGGACGGAGTAAGCCAAAAGAAGCGGACGCCGGAAGCACTGGATCCTGATTATGTTAAGGTAGATGAACGCACCTTGGCAGACTTGCTTCGTTTTGTCAACCACTATGCTGAGTTGTTGCAGTACTATGGTCCGGGGGACAGTCCACAGGGCGATTGGCA
Organism: Fodinibius salsisoli; assembly: GCF_026229185.1. Lineage (GTDB taxonomy): Bacteria > Bacteroidota > Rhodothermia > Balneolales > Balneolaceae > Fodinibius > Fodinibius salsisoli. The sequence continues at coordinate 121,814 of NZ_JAGGJA010000010.1, forward strand.
ACCTTTCTTTGAACGGGATATGACCTCTATAATTGTTTTACTTACCGAGGAAAATCCGGACCAGTATATCGATTGTATGGATGCCATGCAGCGGGAAATTGAAGAAGACGGTGCATCCTATCAGGAGGTACGGAAAGCTTTTAAAACTCTGTTTGATCTCATTGCTACCCTGGCCGTGGAAATTGACCGGTGGTTTAGGGAGTCGATAGAGGGCTATCAGTTTCATGCCCATCTCCGCCGGTTGATTACCGCCGACCTCCGTCCGGCACTACACAAAACCATTGCATATTATAAAGGAGCTCTGGTCGGTACGGACCTGGTGGATGAAAGCTATGAGTATTCAATGGAAGGTGGGTTGTCCCTAATATCGCTCCCAGAACTCAAGGACCAATCTTTACATTCAATATGGATTGACCCTGCGGTAGAAGGCGCTGAGGAAATGAGCTGGCAGGCGTTTTATGAGGATACCATTGCCAGTGACAGCTCAATCTATGAAGCTGACTCGGGAACCGTCCAGGCGCGAGTAAGAGAAGGCCTCCCGGAAGTGGAGGACCTCATTTTGACGTTTATTAGCGCACTTCAGACTACCAGGCAGCAGGTGCCAGAATTTGTGGAAGATGCCTTAGAGCGTTTTTCAGCTCATGAGCCGCATATGGGACTCTTGGTGACCTTCTTCCGGCTTTTCCGACACGCTCAGGATCAGATGAACACGCTGACCAGGCGGCATCTGGATTTTTACTATGAACGAGTTCTGCAGCTCGCCAGAAATAAAGCCGTTCCCGATCAGGTTCATCTTATCATCGAGCTGGCTAAACATGTTGATGGTCACAAGATAGATGAGGGCACTCTCTTTAAGGCGGGAAAAGATCAGGCAGGGAAAGAAGTATTATACCGGGCCACCGAAGACGTCGTTCTAAATAAGGCGACGGTAGAACAGTTAAAATCCATTTATATTGATGGGACGGATGACTTTCGTATTTATGATAAGCCGGTTGCAAACTCTCAGGATGGATTAGGTACGGAGCTCGAGAACCCTGCCGAGGGTTGGAAGGTCTTCGGGGAATCCCAGTCCACAGAAAGTGAAGATGTGGAAAGGGAATATCTGTCAGAAGCCGAAGCCACTATGCAGTTTTCTTCGGTGGGTTTTGCACTGTCGTCACCGGTGCTTGAACTGGCGGAAGGCCGGCGCATAATCACTATTAAAATAAATACTGCATCCGGGGTTGAAGCCCCAAAACTGGATGAGGGAATTGAGTATTCGGATTTGTTAAAGGTTTATGCTACAGGTCCGGAGGGATGGGTTAACCTTCAGGAATTCGACGTTACACCGACTATTAAAAGAGTCGGATCGACTTATACGATCAAATTTACAGTTGTACCCGCCGCACCTGCAATCGCTGCATATAACAGGGAAGTTCATGGACTTGGTTATGAGACTTCGAATCCGATATTGAAGGTAACGCTTGCAAACAGAAGAGAAGCACATACCTATGCCTATGGATTTCTTAAGGAAACTCAAGTTGATACAATTAACCTTTCCGCTTCGGTGCAAGGTGTTAAACAGTTAGTTCTTCAAAACGAGTTGGGGACGCTCGACCCTGCAAAACCTTTTCAACCCTTTGGGCCTTCACCGGCTAAAGGTGCAGCCTTTTATATCGGGAGTCGGGAAGTGTTTGCAAAGAATTTGGATAGCCTGTCGGTCCGGGTGCGATGGCATGATTATCCTAATGAAAGACTTGAGAATTATTACAATTATAACTCTCAGGGGAATATGATAGATCCCAAATATGAAGAAGGTATTTCCAATGATGAGTTTAAAGCAAAGGTCGAGATACTTGAAAATGGAAGCTGGAGTAACGCAGGGGAAGTCATTGATCTATTCCCCAATAAATTTCCTGGCGAGTCTGAGGAGGGGGGGTATTATTTAATCGGGAGTTCCGAAAAGGGGTCACCCAAATTTTCTATCGGATGGGAATCCTATGCTGAGGAATTTTCCGCTTATGATGTGAGTTTGAACCGGGGGTTTATCCGTGTTTTGCTTGATGCACCGGAGAGTGCTTTTGGCCATAGTTTTTATCCAAGGCTGCTAATGAAACAGCTTCAGGATAAAGATGAGGATGAAGTGCCCGTTGAGCCCTACACTCCAAAGATTAAAAGCATCGAGTTGGACTACTCCGCTCATGTAACCTTCAACAGTACGGATGAAAGTGCCGGTACTTCAGCCGATCAGCTCTATCATATCTATCCCTTTGGAACCCTGAAGGTGTACGAGGGCAAAGGAACACAGGAAGGAATCTCTCTGCTTCCTCAGTTTAAACATGCAGGGGAAGCTGGGGGAGATATTAGTCATACCGGTGAGTTTTATATTGGTATTTCTGGCCTGCAACCGCCTCAGCAGATTTCGCTGCTGGTTAAAGTGGCGGAGGGGAGTGGAGATCCATTGTTAATACCACCGGATATTCATTGGTTCTATCTTTCCGAAGAGGGATGGAAGTTGTTCGAGCCGGAGGATATCGTAAAAGACGAGACCAATGGTCTGCTGGATTCGGGAATCCTGCGATTTAGCATTCCCAATGACGCCACCACCGACACAAAAATACTGCCGGGTAACCAGCACTGGATAAAAGCCGCTGTCAGCAAGAATGCTGCCGCCTTGTGTAAGGTAATTGATATAAAAGCGCAGGCCTTGGCGGCATCATTTATGGATCAAGAAAATGATCCAGGTTTTCTTGATAATGCTTTGCCTGCCAGTACGATTGGTAAATTAAAAGTCAAGGAGGCTGCGGTCAAAAAGATTGAGCAGCCCTATGCCTCAGAAGGAGGGAAGGTGGCCGAACGGGATGCAGAATATTATCGGAGGGTCAACGAGCGGCTCCGCCATAAAGACCGTGGCATTAGCGTCTGGGATTATGAGCGGCTCATCCTACAACAATTTCCATCGGTGTATAAAGCCAAATGTATTAACCATAGTACCTATGGATTGACCTGTGGAGGTAACACCATGGATGCGGAATTTGCTCCGGGTTATGTGACTGTTATCGTGATACCGGACTTGAGAAACAAAAATGCTTTCAACCTGCTGGAGCCGCGTGTGAGCCTGAACTTGCTGGAAGAAATTAAATGCTATCTGAAAAAGAAGATTTCCGTCTTTGCCGCTCAAAGGTTAAAGGTCATGAATCCACTTTTTGAGCAAGTTAAAGTGTCATTTTATGTAGAGTTTATTTCCGGCACGGATGAAGGGTTTTATCGTAAGAAGTTGCTGCAGGAAATAACGGCTTTTCTCTCTCCCTGGGCGTTTCAAGAGGGCGAGGAGATTTCGTTTGGTGGGAGCATCCATAAATCGGTCATTCTGAATTTTATTGAGGAGCGGTCGTATGTCGATTTTATTACTGATTTCAGGATGGATCATTATGTGAAAGGAAGTCTCAAAGCAAAGGATGTGAATCAAATTACCGCCAGTGAAGCGCGATCCGTACTGGCTTCGTACCACAAACATACGATTAATAACGTTTCAAGCTGTGTATCATAGATGGAAGAATCTATAACAATATCAAAATCCGAAGAGCTCGACCTGAGCAGGGATTATGAACGTCTGCGGGAATTGGGACTCAAGCACATTGAAAAATTATCCAGCGGTATATGGACTGATTACAATGTGCACGATCCCGGGATTACCTTGCTGGAGCTCCTCTGCTATGCCATAACGGACCTGGGACAACGAACTTCCTACGATATTGCGGACTTACTGGCCGATGAATCGGTTCCATCACCATCCAGGGAAAACCAGTTCTACACGGCCCGTGAAATTTTGACCTGCAATCCGGTGACGATCCGAGATTTTCGTAAACTGTTGATTGATGTGGAAGGGATAAAAAATGCGTGGCTAAAACCAATGGAAGATATCACGCCCCCGCTTTACCTGGATTGCAAAAACAGCCAGCTGGTGTATGAATCGGATGAAAACCTGGAGCTGCTGAAACTTCGGGGACTTTATTCGGTAACGCTAGAGCTTACAGCGGATCCGAAATATGGTGATCTCAATCAATTTCAGTACGAAATACCGCTATTCGATCCAGAGGAAAGCGACCAGGCAAAATCGAAGATGATTATCGGCCTGCCAGACTGGGGGCGCTGGAAAAAGGCGGGCGTGGTCCCTGATCAGATTCAATGGGTTAAACTTGCGAATATCGTTGATATAGATCACGTCTCCTTTGAGACAACCATACGCATGAAAGCCGGTGAGGAGACGCTTGAGCTGCAGGGATGGATTAAGACCGAAAAGGCGATAAGTGATACTACACTGCTTGAAGATCGTATTGCCGACGAGAAAATAATCCAGACCTATTCCGGTAAGTTAAAACGTGCATTGTTTATTGCCCAGACCGCCGAAAACCGGCTGCATCAACATCGGAACCTCTGTGAAGATTACGAGGAATTTACCGGTATTGACATTGAGGAGATCGGTATCTGTGCTGATATAGCCGTTGCAGCTGATGCCGAAATAGAAAGAATACTGGCCGACCTTTACTATCGACTAAGAAATCATATAGCACCGCGGGTTAAGTTTTATACCCTGGAAGAAATGCTGGAGCGAGAGATTCCAACCGAAAATATTTTCAACGGGCCCCCACTGGACCATGGGTTTATCGATGATCGAGAGCTGGAGGAATCAGCCATGAATGTATTATGTAGTGATCAGCCAGAAGGCCATGGCGATGGCAAAATTTATGTTTCGGATCTGGTGAATATCATCATGGATATTGAAGGTGTGAAGGCGGTCAAAAATATCATTCTGGCCAGCATGTACCAGGGAGAGACTCTTAATGATAAAGTGGAATGGTGCTTGGAAATTGGGAAAGACCGTTTCCCGAGACTACAGATCGACAAATCGGATATTGTCTTTTATAAAGATAATATACCTTATACCGCCGATGAATCGGGAGTAGAAAAGTATTTGCGGGAATTAGAACTCAGTGAGCGCAAAGCGAAGCGAGCAAAATTAGCGGATCATGACTTTCCGGTGCCTGTAGGAACCAGCCGGCAAGTGGCAGGTTATACCTCCATCCAAGAGGAGTTGCCAACCACTTATGGTGTTAGCAGCAAGGGCATTTCCGGATCCATTACGGAAATGCGGCGAGCTCAGGCCAAGCAATTAAAAGCCTATCTGGCATTCTATGATCAGATTTTGGCCAATTATCTGGCGCAGCTGGCGAATGTAAAGAACCTGTTTTCATTCAGTTCTGATTCCAACAGCACCTACTTTTACCAGATGCTTTACGACTTACCCGAGGAATTTTCTTTTCCTTCTGATGATCCGGGACAGAGGGTGCTTTTTGCTGAAGATGAATCCCCGCGATATTACCAGGTTGTTAAAGATTTCATTGATGAAATATCAGGGGAGGCGTCTGTTGACTTGGATGATTATAGCACTTTTAAGGAAAAATGGGTCAACTATAAGAAAAAAACGGGAATCCATGACGAGAGTTCCTCGCATATAGTAAAAGAGTTGGATGAAATTGTAGAAAAGGCGTCCACCTTCGAAGATCGCAGAAATCGATTTCTGGATCATCTGATAGCACGTTTTGGTGAATCTTTTTCCGATTATGTTCTGCTCATGTACAAGATTGCCGGCGAAGGAGAAAACGGCGAAAGCAGAGGGCCAGATGAGCTCATTCATGACAAAGAAGAATTTCTCGCGGATTATCCATCTATTTCTGGCCAGCGCGGCAAGGCGTTTGATTATACCGCCGGAGAAGAACTTTGGAATACGGATAATGTATCCGGATTTGTGAAACGGTTGAGCAAGCTGCTGGGCATCGAACATTATAATCGTCGAAGCCTGCTCTGTAAACCGGTGGATGAATTGTTTGAGCCCTTTAAAAATGAGGAAACGGGTGAGTGGTGGTTCCGGCTCCGAAACCAAGGGGGCGACATTGTGCTTCGAAGTGAGGGATATACCACAAAGGCCAATCGGGACAATGGCATTGAATCGGTTAAGACCCACGGAACGGATAGCCAGTATTACGAGCGAAAGGAGTCCAGCGATAACCGCTACTATTTTAATCTGAAGGCTGTCAATGGTCAGATTATTGGAACCAGTCCCATGTTCGAGTATGAGTTTGAACGGGAAGAAGCCATCCAGGAAATGATTGCCAATTTGAAAGGGGAATGCGACCAGGAAGGTTTCTTTCTGGTGGAGCACATCCTGCTGCGGCCCGAATCGAAAGAGGACAACCCTTTACCCATCTGTGTAAGCAAAGACTGTACCGATTGTCCGGGCTTCAGGGACCCGTATTCTTTTAGGGCTTCGCTCATAGTTCCCTATTGGCCCGACCGATTCGACAATTTAGCATTCCGCCGCTTTTTTGAACAGACCGCTCGACGCGAAGCCCCGGCTCATGTTCATCTGAAAATCTGCTGGGCTGATAAAAATGATATTGAACAGTTTGAAAGCGCCTATAAGGCATGGCTGGAGGCAAATGCACAGCCATCCGAAGATTCATCGGAGGCATTGAATCATCTGATAGACGTGATGAGGAAAATACGAAGCGTCTATCCTGTGGCTACACTACACGATTGTGATGAAGAGGAGGGAGAGAATCCTCTGTTGCTTGATAATACGGCATTAGGAACATTTAAACCGGAGTAAACCAATGGATAGTCAACTTTATAATATATTCGAAGGGGATCAGGTACTTACCGCTAAAAATTTGAATGATCTGAGAGCTTACCTTGATGAGCAAGACCGGGTAAGCCGAACACATCTGAGCGGTATTGGAATTGTTTGTGGATTGGAGGTGAAAACGCCGGATTTGAGTACCATTGAAATTACCGAAGGGGTGGGCGTGACCTCGCGCGGTTATTTGGCAAGTTTTCCGGGAGCAAGCTGCACGTATATCCGAAACTATACGGATCCCGGTACCATTGAACCTGCACCAGGGGAAAATGAAGCCGGAATATATCCACCCTTTAAAGGTAATGAGGGAGAACAGATAAGGCTTTGGGAATTGATAGAAGTTGAGGAGGAAGAAGGAGAAGCGCCGGCCCCGGATATGTTTGAGATTAACCTGGGATCAGATGGAACGGTTATCGACGAAGATACCGAAGAGGCTATTAAGTTTAGCAACTATTGCGTGTTGCTTTACCTGGAGATGAATGATGAAGATCTGGAAGACTGCTTCGGTGATGACTGCGATGAAAATGGGATTCAACGAAACTTCGTCTGGCGAAAACTATTAATCAAGAAAACAGATTTGGACGAGATTATTGAAGCGCTCCCCGGTAGAGCCGGCTATGTGGATGCGATTAGCGCCTGCCAGAGCCTGGACGACCCTTATGTGGAGCGACTGGGATATTATGAGGATGAGAATCTTTCCCTGCTGAACTATACCAGTTTTAAAGAACTGTCAAACGATTACCATCGAATTATAGAACAAGCCTCGGTACGCGTGGGCAAAGCACTGCATAAAAGCTATGAATCTTTCAGACCCGTCTTGGCTGAGACTTATGAAAGCCATCCTTTCCCGGATTTTAATAACGATACAGAAACAGAAAATGGCCTTTTTAAGCGTATTAGGGATGAAGTTCGGTTTAAACCTACGGCGATTCAGTATGCATATGATTTCCTGAAAGATCTGGTTGATGCCTATGATGAATTTAGAGAAGCCGCCTGTGAAATAGCTGCCGTATGTCGGCCTAATCCAGAACTTTTTCCCCGCCACCTGATGCTTGATTATTTGGGAACGGGACAACAAGAAAATAAACGATCTGCTTACCGGCACTATTTCCAGCCGAGCCCCATTCTTGATGGTCATCGAGATCTTAAAAGGGAGGCACGGCACCTTCACAAGCGACTTGTTAATATGATTGAGCAGTTCGAAGTCGATATGGAAGAGGATGACGAGATTCGCATTACGCCCAGCAAAACGTCTGCTGATCCCCTTAGCACCCGATCAATCCCTTATTATTACAATGTAGACAAGGTTGCAACCTTACTCCGGTTATGGAATTACCAGAAGACGCGGCTTAATAAATATGAGCTGATTCCATCCTATCATGCTGATGAGTATGCAGGACGTTCCCAGGTAGAGGCGGCGATGCATCATTATGATAGTCGTCCTTTTTTGCGGATTGAGGGGCACGTTGGCCGAAATTATGAGCGTGTGTTGGGGGAATTACAGAATTTGCAAAACCGGATCAACGTGCCTGTTAAGGTCGTGGGAGTGAAGCTAAGCCAAACTTTTACTAATACCAAGGTTTCGTATGAATGCCGATTTGAAGATTTACAGGAACTTTATGAAACCTTTAAAACGGAACTCAACTGTTTGCTCGACGAGCAGATGAAGTTTTTCAGAGGCCTTGAAGTTAAAAAAGAATCTGCGGAAGAGGAGGAGAGTACAGGCGGGGGCAGTATAGGTATGGCAAATCTTGGAGAAGAATTCTGGGCCGACCCCGGGATAGCAGGATTTCATACCGAAGAAATAAATACGTATGATTCTCCGATAACGGGGACGCGTCGTTATCCAAAGGAGTCTAATCCAAATACCTTCGGTTATATCTACGACAGCCTGGCAGCGCGAAAAGAAGGAGAGCAGCAGATTCTGGATTTGGCATTGAATATTGACCCAACGGTATTCAATATCGATCCCAAAATATGGATTTACCTGTTTTTGAAACCGGCCCAGCTGGCCAACAACATCCAAAAGCTGCTTAAACTGCTTCCCAAAAGGCTGGAAGATATTGAGATAGATGAGATAGAGGCGGCCTATGATCGGGTCATTCAAACGGCCAAAGAATATAAAAAGCAGCTGAAGGAAAGTGAAGAGAATCGAGAGCAGCTGGAGGGCAAAGAGCAGATTATCATATACCGCCTGGACAAGCTGATATATAGCTGCAGCATTAAGAAGTTGAAGGAACTCTACCGAATTTATCGGGACCGGATTGAGAAGGCCCAACAGATGAATCTATTTTCGAATTTTGCGAAAAGACATTCGGGAATGGAACACATGGCAGGCGTGCCCAAAGGTGGAACATTTGTGTTGGTGTATATCGATCGCAATGAAGAACCTCTGGATAGGGATGTGCAAATAGAGGCTTCGGCTCTTCCTGTCGCAACGGAAGTGAATATTGGAAATATGGAACGCATTCGAAGAATTTCGGGGCGTACCGGTATTCGGAAAAAGGAACAGTTCACCTTCGCAGATAAAAAAGAAATCGACAGCCAGGTAAAAATTCTGTTAAAAGAGCTGCGACATGTCTCCGAGGAACAAGGCATTGGAATTGATCCGGATAAATGGACCAAGCTTAATAAAGGCATTACGGATAAAATACGGGTCCTGCCCGAAGCCGAAGTGGATGAACGTCCACCGGACAATGTGGTGGTGGCCGATTTTGCCCTGCCGTATTTGTGTAAGAGCGATTGCCCGGAGCTGGCAACGATGGTAATTTCGCAACTGAGCTTTTCGCTGCCTAAATTTCAGTTCTGTAAAAAAGATGAAACGAAATACCCCTTTACGGTACATCCAGAAGGAGGGGTAGTGGAAAGTAAAGGCGGTGGTGTGGTAAAAGAAGGGGAAAAATGGTTTTTCATTCCCTCGCAAGTCGTCACAGAAGGGGAAGACATTCAATTTACCTATCGTGTAAATAATCAAACGGTGGTCTATAACGCCAAGATATTCAATCCCCAGGCTGATTTTGAGTTTGAGGTCGAGACGCTCGATGACGGTTCTGTAGAAGTATCCTTTACAAATAAATCAACCGGCGGGCAATCTTATGAATGGAAATTTGGTGATGGAGCTACTTCTACCGAAGAAAATCCAGTGCATACCTATCGGGATTTTGATAATGAAGTGGCCGTGGTAACACTGAAAGCTTCGAAATTTGATTGTTCGGATGAGGCTATCAAAGAGGTGGACATTCCGCAGGAGGTCGAGGTAGAATTCCGTCTGTTGAAAGCACGAATCGTTGATGGTATTTATTGGCTCTGTGAAAATGATGATCCGTATCGATTTGTCACAAAACCCGCAGGCAGACCTATAACCGGTGATAACAGCGGCGTGATTGTAGGTGGAAACAATGAGCGTTTTCTGGCTCCCGGTCAGTACGAACCGGGTACCTATAATTTGGGATATGCAGGAGAGTCGATGGAGGTACGGATTCTTGAGGTGCCAACCGCAGATTTTGAGATTGAATATATAGAACAGGGAGCAGCGATTGCGCAAGTTAAGCTTTCCAGGACGGGCAGTGGAGAAGTCGTAAAATGGGTTATAGACGGAAAGACGTATGATGTACAAGAGCCCGAACATACCTTCAGGGATACCGGGGAAGCTCATACAATCACCATGCAAGTTAAGTTTGAAAACGGTTGTATGGATGTAATCAAACGATCTGTTTTCATTGATTTTGCTGGCCAGGAGGAAGGTTTTGTTGATATTGATGGTATGCTGGAGGAAGTAGACGGGCACAGAAATCCAGAAATGGATAACGAAATATTTGAAGAGGGCAACCCGCTGTACGAGAGGCTGAAGAATAACCTGTTGTCGATAAAAGAGGGGATCCAGGATGAGGAAATCAAACAGCAATATATAGCCGGTGAGCGAAACGATGAGATTGCGGCTATCTATGGCAAGCGTCTCTCAGAGGCATTTAGCCGCACGGCAGCCATGGCTCAGGATGGCAATGAGCAGTTTGTGGCGTATCTGTATGGTTACTATGAAATGGAACTGCGGCAGCTGCTTGATATCATCGATCATCAACAGAAAGATATCTCTGCCGAAAGTAAGATGGGCCAACTGCTGATGAAGTGTGTTGAGCAACTTAAACAGTTGAAAGAGTTAGGGGTAACGGTTGATCCGAATGACGAGCTGGCTCAAAAAGTTGCTGAGGTCAAACAGAATGCAGAAAATGAAGGAAAGGATAAGCTGGTCGCCCTGCTCGAACAGCTGGAAAATGAGCTTTAAACCATCAAAATGAAAAATGAACAAACACATATTGTCGACCGGTTACGAATTGAGCTGGAAGTATCGGGTCCGGAGCAGGCCCATGAGATGCAGGAGAAGATCAGCCAGTTGGTGGAGCAAAAGCTGAAAGCGATGCTGGATGATCTTTTTGATCAAGTACCAGGGGATCAGACGATTGTCATTGATCGCTTGCAGCTTGACCTGGGGGCTTTACCAGAAGACCGATTGGCTGCTCAATTTATGGAGAAGCTTCAAAAGCAGGTTAAACGGAAAATGCCTGACTTGATACACACAGACGGTCAAGAGAAAAGGGAAGTCCAACAATTTTCAAAGGAAGAGCTCTATTGGGAAGTCTTTCGCCATTATCTGCTAACGGGGAGCTATCCCTGGTTTGTCTCCGATCATTCGGATGATCGGATCCTCAAAGATCCGGGCGAATTGTATGAGATGATATTGAGAGAAAATAAAACTACTCTGGCTGATTTTTTAAACAAAAATGGAAGTAACCCTAATGTGCGAAAGCGGTTAATCCACCTGTTGAATGGAGGTCAATTTGAAAAATTAAGCAGTGACATTCTCACCGAGACTGAAAATTATGAACAGCTTAAAAAAATCTTGATTGAAGCAGGCGTCAATATCGAAATGGTACGGGCCGGACTAAAAAATGTGCGATTAGCTACCGTTGGTGAAAAGGCAGCAAATGTCGATATGCTGAAGCTTTTTTTTGAACCTTTTGTAGATCGGGGAGATGAGGAACAACTATTGCACCGGATAGATCAATCATTTAATAACATTAAGTTATTGCAAGGCAATTTATTGGTGGATTCAGTTAAGGAAATTATAGTACTATATCATCTTTTGATAATCTTAAGAGAGGAGGGGGCGCCAGATGATATGAAAGAAGCGTTATCAGATTTATCTGATCTCAAACAGGCAGACGGTTACCTGAGAAGAATAAAAAATAAGGGGTTATCATCCCGGGAAATTGAAGTCTTGAAAGAAGAGATTAGTCAAAAGATAGCAGATAGAATAGGCGCTGGTGAAGAGGAATCATCCGCCAAGAAACAGAAATCTGAAAGCAAGGAAAAAGATTCATTTTACATTACTAACGGCGGACTCATTTTGTTGTGGCCTTTTTTACCAAAGTTTTTCCGTAGTCTTGAACTTATTGCTGACCGACAATTTATAGATCAGGCATCACGGGTGAAAGCCATCCACATGTTGCAGTACCTGGCAAGTGGAGAGCAATCTACTTATGAATATGTGATGGTGTTTAATAAGGTGCTTTGTGGCTATCCCATAGAACGTCCCTTTTCAGCTAAGGTTGAATTTTCTGACAATGAAATTGAAGAGGCGGATGAGCTTTTAAATGCTGTTATCAACCGATGGGAAGCATTAAAGAGCACTTCTGTGCAAGGGCTTCAGCAAAGTTTTATCCAGCGCAATGCTCGTCTTATTGAACAGCCTGACCAGTGGCAGTTACAGGTCGAATCCAAGGGATATGACATGCTGCTGGATAAATTACCCTGGGGCATTTCGGTTGCACGATTGCCCTGGATGGAAAAGCCTATATATGTAAACTGGAGGTAATGATATGTCGAATGCTGAGCACTTAGAAAAAGAACTCCAATGGTTTTCACAGGTACTGGATGTTCGCTTCAAAATATATTTCGACAAGGAATGTGCGGTTGATAATATTTTTGCATTACAACCGCCCCGGCTCAATGGACAGGTTTCCAATTATTCACGTTTTTTGGATGATTTTGAGCTCAACAAAGCGGAAAGGCTTACACTTTTACTTAGTCTTATTCCCCATGTTCGGCCCGAAATTTTAGACATTTTTTTCACCCAGAATGCACACTACAATCGGGGTTTTACGGAGTTTGGTGGGTTGAAGGGAAAAAAATACAGTGGTTTTTTGCCTACCGGAGAGACGGCTATGTTTTTATTGAGCGGGGGAGACCTTAAGAAGCGATTTCAGTATCACTACCTGTTTGATCAGGATCACCTTTTTGCCCAAAAAAATATTTTAAGCCTGGATCAGTCGACCGAAGAGGAGCCGTTATTCAGTGGAACCCTACAGCTGGATAGCGATTATGTCGATCACTTTACCACCGGCAAAACGACAAAACCCACTTTTAGTACAAACTTTCCTGCCAAGCGGATCCAGACTGCCTTAACGTGGGATGATTTAGTATTGCCTCCAGCGACGATGGAACAAATTGAGGAAGTGACCGCCTGGTTGAAACACGGGCAGACGCTCATGGACGAATGGGGATTGAAGAAACGTATTCTTCCCGGGTTTCGGGTCCTCTTTCATGGCCCTTCGGGCACGGGCAAAACACTTACTGCTTCGCTTTTAGGTAAGATTAGTGAACAGGAGTTGTACCGGGTGGACCTGTCTCTTACCGTATCCAAATATATTGGAGAGACTGAAAAAAACCTGGCGCGGGTATTCGATCGTGCTTCGGATAAACAATGGATCCTCTTTTTCGATGAAGCAGATGCCTTATTCGGTAAACGTACGGAAATAAGCAGTGCCCACGACCGATATGCCAATCAGGAGGTTTCGTATTTGCTACAGCGCATGGAAGATTATCCCGGAATGGTCATCCTGGCAACTAATCTGAAGAGCAATATTGATGAAGCCTTTACCCGTCGGTTTCAGTCGGTCATTTATTTTCCAGTCCCGGGTAAAGAAGAGCGACTTGAGCTCTGGAAAAATGCCTTTCCTGAACAAATTACATTCCATGATTCAGTCAATTTAGAAAAATTAGCCGATGAGTATGAGTTAACCGGGGCCTCTATTATGAATGTGGTGCGTTACTGTTCACTGATGGCATTGAATAACGGAGAGAGTCAAACCTCGGGAATAACCCAGGATGCCATCAGGCAGGGCATAAAAAAAGAATATCAGAAAGAGGGCCGAACGTTGTAACGTAAATTATCTTGCTATGCTTTCCGTTTCTCACAAATCAAGCTCTGACAGCGACTCCAAGTCGGCGGCAAACGTACATCGGAAGGCGGCTAATCAGCACGATGAGGCCAAGATACAAACCAAAAGAGAAGCCCGTAATGATCACACGGCATCGTTGCAGCGAGTTATCCAAAACGGGAATACGGGGGGCATATCAGCTATTCAGGCAAAACTTTCTGTAGGTCAGCCGGATGATAAATATGAAGTAGAAGCGGAGAGCAAGGCTGATCGAGTTATGAGTATGGCCCAGCCTGGGTCTGAATCTGTCCAGTCGAAACCGATAGTAGGTACCATCTCACGGATGATTCAAACCCAGGCTGAAGAAGAGGAAGAACTGCAGATGCAGCCGATGGAGGAGGAAGAGATTCAGGCCAAGTCCATGGAAGAAGAGCCGGAACTGCAGGCGAAGGAGCTGGAAGAGGAGAATATTCAGCGGCAGGCCGGAGAAGAGGAGGAGATTCAAGCTAAATCACAAGAGGAAGAACCCGAGGTACAGGCCCGGGAGATGGAGGAAGAGGAACTCCAGCGAAAAGGCGATTCGGAATCAGCCTCGTCAAGACCGGGCAGTTCGTTCGAGAGTTCGTTATCGGCTATCAAAGGGGCAGGAGATCCACTTCCTGGTTCGGTACGCAGTTATATGGAACCACGGTTTGGAGCAGACTTTAGCAATGTGAGAGTCCATACCGGAGGGGAGGCTGCTGACCTTAGTCAAAACATTAATGCCCAGGCTTTTACGCATGGACGTGATATCTATTTTAATGAGGGCAAGTATAATCCGGATTCCAGCAGTGGAAAGCACCTGATAGCTCATGAACTGACACATACGATCCAGCAGGGAGCGGCTGTACAGACGAAAGGGAAGGCCACCCAAACGTCCTCCAATAACAATAGAGTACAGCGATCTTGGTTGAGTGATGCGGCCAGCTGGGTTGGCGATAGGGTGAGCGATGCTGCTGAATGGGTGGGAGATAGTCTTGAAGCCGGTAAAGACTGGCTGATGGGATGGATTCGCGATCATATTGCAGATGTGAGGGGGTATCGGCTTTTTACCGTTGCACTGGGGCAGGATCCTATCACGGGAGAGCATGTAGATCGGAATGGTCGTAACTTTATTGAGGCCGGACTGGATATCATTCCCAATGGAGCCGAGTATAAACGCAAGCTGGAACGTGAAGGAGCACTTACCGAAGCTGCTGCTTGGGTAGATGAACAAATTGTTCTTCTGCAAGAACTTAATCCAACACGTATTGCCGGGAACTTTTCCCGATTTTGGGATCGACTTTCAATTACTGATATCCGCAACCCACGCAGTACATTAGAGGATTTATTAAGAATATTTTCAACTCCTATTAATGCGGTTATTCAGTTTGCCCGTAACGCAGCCAGTAAGTTCCTGGAGATCGTTAAAAGTTACGTTAAGACAGAAGTTAAAGACTATATCAAAGACCAACAGTCTCCCACTTTCTATCCATTGCTGCGGGTTATCCTGGCAGAAGATCCGATTACAGGAGAAGAGGTAGAACGGTCGGGCGCCAATATATTACGAGGCTTTATTCGGTTACATCCGGATGGAGATGAGCAGCTGGCCCAAATGGAAGAAACAGGTTCCTTCCAGCGAGCGGCGAATTGGGTTAACAGATCAATCATCAGAATCAGGAATATAGCAACGGGTCTCAAAACTGCTTTTCTTAGCATCTGGGAGGCCATTACGGATATCAATACCCTTCTGCATCCCATAGCCACCTTTAGAAGAATCTACAATAACTTCAGAGCTCCGCTTACCCAGCTGGCTGATTTCATGTGGGAGGTAGGAAGCAGGATTCTGAAGTTTATAAAAGATGCATTGCTGAGTCGTCTGTCTGCCTTTGCCCGTAATACCAGAGGCTATCCGTTGATTACCGTTCTTTTGGGAAAAGATCCATTTACAGGACGTCAGGTTGAGCGAAATGTCGAAAATATCGTCCGTGGATTTATGAGCCTGATGGAAGGTGGGGAAGAAAAATTCGAGAAGATGAAAGAAACGGGAGCTATTGCCCGCTTAAACAGCTGGTTGGAAGGTGCTTTGGCCCGGCTTAATATTACGTGGGAATATATTCGTGGTCTTTTTATGAGTGCATGGCGATCGTTTTCAATTCACGATATCGCTCAGCCGTTCGAAGCCTTTGCCCGGATTGTTCGTTTATTTAGTCCTCCGATACGCCGACTATTCAATTTTGTGGTTGAAGTCATTAAGAAGATCATAGAAATCGTCCTTCAGATCATGAATTTCCCCTCTGATCTGATAGCCAGCATTTTTCAAAAAACAGTGTCGGTCATTCAGCAGATTAAACGTGACCCCATTGGCTTTATAAAGAATCTGATGTTAGGCGTCAAACAAGGCTTTATCCAATTCTTTGACCGTATTGGTACGCACCTTATGAACGGGGTAACAGGTTGGTTATTTGGCGAATTGGAAGAAGCCGGGATTACTCCTCCGCGAGAACTTACGTTCCGGTCTATCCTGGGATTGGTGATGGATGTACTTGGAATTACGGCCGACCGTATCTTTGAAAAGATAGGAGAGCGCATTGGTCGTGAACGAATGGAACGTCTCCGGGGCATGATTGATCGTGTACAAGGTATCTGGAGCTTTGTTCGTGATGTCATGGAACGTGGACCGGTAGCCATATGGGAGCGGGTGCAGGAGCAGCTGAGCAATTTATGGGATATGGTTCTCGATCGCATAAAATCCTGGATTATGGAACGTATTATTAACCGGGTTACGGCCAAATTACTTACGATGCTGGATCCAACAGGTATTATGGCAGTCGTTAACGGTTTTATCGCTTTTTATAATGCTGTACAGTCGTTCGTACGCTATTTCAGGGAAATGCTGGAGACCGTTAATCGCTTTGTAGATGGGGTGCGCGCCATTGCAAGCGGAAATGTTAACCCGGCGGCTAATAAGCTGGAAGAAGCCTTAGGAAATGCTATGCCCATAGCAATAGGCTTTTTAGCGAACCAGGTAGGCCTGGGTGGACTTGGCCGCCGTATAGGTGAGATGATTGAAGCGGTACAAGAACGGGTAGACCAGGCTATAGACTGGCTCATTGACCGGGCCATCCAGATGGGGGGAGCGGTACTCAATGCCGCTCGTTCCGCTGCTGGGACCGTTAGGGATACAGTGGCCAATCTTTTTGGTGGAAGAACCCGTTTTCGTACGGAATCGGGAGAATCACATTCCCTATATGTGGAGGAAGGAAATAACAGGCCTCGTCTGATGATGGCCAGTACTCCCAGAACAGTAGAAGAGTTTTTAGATTTCTATGAGTCAGAAACATCCGGTTCGGATACAAAACGGGGGCATTGGGAGGCTGCTAAAGAAATACTGGATGAGAATGTAAAACCTCTTATTGAAGAGTTGGATATTATATCTCAGCAAGATGACGCTGATGAGGATACGATTAGGGCAAAACAGCAAGAGTTGTTGTCGGCTGAGGTTGAGCTTGCAGACCGGCTGCGGCTGCTTTTACGTACAGATGAAGATATAGGAGGTATGGCCGAAAAATATGCACTTGAAGGAATAACAGGGACCTATGGTACAATGCCTAAACCCTCGGGGGATGATCTTACGGCCGACCACCAACCACAGGCTGCCATATTTGAAGAAGCTGCGAGGATGAGATGGTTCAGAGTGGAAGGAGCAAATAGAATGAGAGAGCGGGCCGCGAACAGGGCAGATTCTGCTTATGCGATCAACCTCCATAAATATCGACATGAGGAAGGAAGAACGTATGGCAGTAAAGGGTCAGCGACTAAATCCAATTTCTTAGCAGATGTCGGTAATACGACCTCCGAAGAGAAGACCCCCAAAGAAAACAGGGTAGAAGTAGTCAATGTTATTGAAAATCATTTAGAATTAGATGTAGAAGCAATGAAGACGATCGTCAGTAAAGACTATAGTCACAATAATTGGAGGGATATTTACCAGGAAACAAGTTTACCCGAAGAAGAAAAGAAAGAACTCATTGATGATGTGAAAAGTAGAATTGAGAACGGGGAAAATAGATTGAAAAGTCAAAACCTTGACACCCTTGCCGACAGAAGTGTCGATAGTCCTTTGAGTACCGCAAGTAATGTAGAGATGGATGGTAATGGAGTCACTCAGCCAAGAAGATTAGTTCGTCTTTCTATAAATAATCCCGGATCTGATGCAGAAGAGGCATTAATGAAATTACCTGGCATCGGTAGTGCCCGAGCTGATCAAATTATGGCTAACATACCGTTTCAATCGTGGGCCGAAGTTACAGAAATACCTGGGATAACGCAGGGTATGATTAATAATTGGCAAAGCCAGACCAATGAAAATGGTGATCGGTTGGTTTATTTCTATGGAGAAACTGAATGGAATTGACGAGCTTGGTTATAGCTGCATACCACTAACTTAAATAATTAAGGATGAAATTACTTGGCAATATTTTGGCATTTATCGTTGCAGCCGGGATTTTAGTAGCTATTGGCTGGGGCGGCTATATTGGCATTACATTTTTGGTCAAACAGTACGAAATTATCAATCCCCAGTTTGCAGCTGTACTGATTATTTCTTCGGTAATCCTGTTGGTTAGCGCACTCATTATTGCCAGTGCTATCCGGAACCAAGACAAAGGAAGTGATAAGCAGATACATCCTGAAAAAGCGGTGTTATATTCCCGGTTTATGGAAAGTTGGTACGCCGGTAATCATGAAGATAGACGGGAAAAATTGAAAGAGTTAGAAAAGCATATGATTATTTGGGCCAGTGATGATGTACTTCAAGAATATTTGAAGCTAAATGAATTACTGAGAGAGGAGAAAGGAAATCCGCAGCTGGTAGCAAAGGTCAAGGATATTGTTATTGCTATAAGAGAAGATTTAGGAGCTGAAAATAAGGATATAGATATTGAAAAGCTGCAAAAATTATTCTCTTTCAATAATCCTATCGAGCAAGATTTAGAAAAAAATACAGAGTTTAGCCGGTAAATTTTTAGAAAGTTAAACAACGGACTCAATTGTTAAGACCTTCCGTTACAAGAATTTAATTGATTTATTCTTTTTTTAGAAGTAACTATAAATGGGATATAGAACAATTAAAAAAATGATGAGGGAATACAATTATGGACCTGTCAAATCTTAATTTTTTAGCCATTCTTGTGGCAACATTATCAACATTTGTAGTCGGTTGGCTGTGGTATGGACCACTTTTTGGGAAGGCATGGATGTCGGCGGTAGGTGTTACGGAAGAAGACCTTGAAAAGGGAAATATGACAAAGATATTTGGCCTTTCCTTTATTTTTGAATTTATCATGGCATTCAATTTGGCCATGTTCCTTACCGGATCTCCGGAGGCTGCCGAGCAGATGTCTGCGGGTACCGGTGCGTTTTATGGGTTCCTTACCGGCTTTGGATGGATCTTCTTTGCACTCGCCGTCAACAGTCTTTATGAGGATAAATCCTGGAAATATATTTTCATTAATGGAGGCTATTGGACCGTCAGTTTTACGGTTATGGGACTAATTATCGGGGCCTGGATATAAGGACCCAAAAACCAAAAGACAAATATCAAATCACAGGTAACAGTGGAATTGGCGATTGGCAGCTGTCCATTCCCCACTTGCTACTTATTACTTTCGACCATACGAATAACTAATAATTATTCTGGTCTGAGGGCGTTCTGCTCCCGATCGGGAAATTGCCAGGAACCATTCATCGGACAACAAGTTCTAACCCCGATAAAAAATAATCCATATTCGTGTTTTGGTGTATTAGTGGCTACCTTTGGAGGCTATTTTTAACTAAGGTCAAAGGATAAATGAAGTTTGTTGGAGCACATGTAAGTGCAGCCGGTGGTGTAGAGAATGTCCCAAAAAGAGCCCATAAAATTGGAGCCAAAGCCTTTGCTCTGTTTACTAAAAATCAACGGCAGTGGGAGGGGCCACCACTCACTACCGAAAATATTGACGGTTTTAAGAAGAACTGTGAGAAATACGGCTATTCGATGGATCATGTAATGCCGCATGATAGCTATCTAATAAACTTAGGCCATCCGGAGCAGCCAAAATTGGAGAAATCCCGCAATGCCTTCCTGGATGAAATGCAACGCTGCGAACAGTTAGGTATAACGTTGCTTAATTTTCATCCCGGTCATCATTTGAACAAACTGGATGTTGATGTATGCTTACAGCGCAATGCGGAGTCGATTAATTGGGCGCTAGACCGGACCGAAGGGGTTACCGCTGTAATCGAAAATACGGCAGGCCAGGGAACGGCTACCGGGTTCAAGTTTGAACACCTCGCTGCTATTATCGATGGGGTAGAAGACAAGAGCCGGGTAGGGGTTTGCATCGATACTTGCCATGCCTATGCCGCAGGCTATGATCTTTCAACGAAGGATGGATATGAGGAAATGTTTAATAAGTTTGAATCAGCTGTTGGTTTCAAATATCTAAAAGGATTACACCTTAATGACTCTAAAAAGGCATTGGGTAGCCGGGTGGATCGGCATGATAATATCGGAGAAGGACTGATTGGCCCACTTGGGTTTGAGCTTATTATGCAGGATCAGCGCCTCGACGATATCCCCATGATCCTGGAAACACCCAATACGGAACGCTGGCCCCGGGAAATAGAGATGCTTTACGATATGGCTGAAATGGAATAATAGATTCATTATAATCTCAATGAAAGGATAAAACAGGCGAGACAACTATTATAAGAAGGCTTTGCAAAACCTTGCTGTCATCGTCCGCGAGTACTCGGGAGAGTGCGGCGATCTCCTTTCTAAGCTTTCAAATGGAGATCGCTTTCCCGAACCATCGGGACAATGACCGGTTCTTTTTTTAGTGGTTTGGCAAAAGCCCCAACAAATATCGAAAACAATGATTTTTAAACATACTTTTGTAATAGCACTTATTTTTATATGTCTGAGCGGTTGTATGGATTCCAAAAAGCAGGCTTCAAAATGGTACAAAGGAAATCTCCATACCCATTCACTGTGGAGTGATGGCGATGATTATCCCGAAATGATCATGAAATGGTATAAAGATCACGGCTATAACTTTGTGGCGCTTTCGGACCATAATATACTGGCGGAGGGAGAAAAATGGATTGAAATTAAAAAGGGCAGTGATCAGGAAAAACAGTTCAATGAATACCTTCAGACTTTTGGAGGTACGCTGGTCAATTACCAGCAGACCGATTCCTTGATTCAGGTGCAGTTAAAAACATTGCAAGAGTATCGTACACTTTTTGAAAAGGAAGGGGAATTTCTGGTTATCAAGTCCGAAGAGATAACTGATGGCTATAAGCAAAAACCCATCCACGTTAATGCTACAAATATTGAAAAATTGATCAAGCCGCAGGGAGGCAAAAGCGTGGTAGATGTGATGCAAAATAACATTGATGCCGTTAACGCCCAGCGCGACAGTACAGGAAAACCAATGATTCCTCATTTGAATCACCCCAACTTTGGCTGGGCTGTCACGGCTGAAGATATCAAACAACTGACCGGCGAACATTTTTTTGAGGTATATAACGGACATCCACTGGTACATAATTATGGTGATTCCCTGCACTCGGGCATGGAAGAAATTTGGGACCAGGTGCTCACGCATTATTTGCAGCACGATAAAGGAATGATGTATGGTATAGCCGTGGACGACAGCCATCATTATCATGAGTTTGATTCTGCACAGAGTAACCCGGGCAGAGGCTGGATTATGGTCCGGGCCGATTCACTGACACCCGCTGCCATCATCAGTGCTCTTGAAAATGGAAGCTTTTACTCGAGTACAGGAGTAGAGTTTTCCAAAATAAGTGATACCGCTGATGAGCTTATGGTAGAAGTGAAAAGTGAGGAAGGAGTAAGTTATGAGATTCAATTTTGGGGTACGCTAACATTCAATCCTGATTCGACGGGAATCCTTTTAGAGAAAGCAACCGGTACCCAAGCCAGATACACCTTTACAGGTGATGAATTATACGTGAGAGCGAAGGTAGTTTCCGATAAGCCCAAAAAGAATCCCTATAAAGCCGGGGAGGTGGAGGTTGCCTGGGCACAGCCGGTAACTCCGGGGCAATAGACTAACGTGAGTTCGAGATAGGTACACCAATTAGCCAGTCTTCGACTACATCCGAGGAACAACCGTTTCGGATTGCGCTCATCAGGATGACGTCCTCATCATTTCTTATATCGAACTCACGTTAGACTACATTGGTGATAAAGATCCATAACTCCAGCTCTGCAGCATAAAGGCCTGGTTCTAGTTCTGGTAGCTTTTTTCATCTTCTGAGACCAAGTAAATGCCATCATCCTCAATACGGATAATGTCTTCGCGGTAAAGACCTCCAATCGCTTTTTTGAAGGTTTTTTTACTCATCTCGAGCCTTTTACGAATTTTATTGGGATGACTTTTGTCGTGCAGATCCAGAAAGCCCTCATCAGTTTCTTTGAGGCGATGCAGGATACGGTCAGCTGCTCCTTCCACTTTGTCGTAGCCAATGGGTCTGAGTGTTACGTCGATTTTATTATCCGAACGAATCTGCTTGATATAACCAGTCGTTTTATCGCCATGAGCGACATCAGAGAAAAATTCGTTATGGTAAATCAGCCCCCGGTGTTTTTCGTTGATAGCAACGTTATAACCGAGATCGGTTTTATCCAAAATCCAAAGATCGACCTTTTCCTCTTCTTCGACCGTAATAGTCTCATTATCCAGAAAACGGTCAATCTTCATACTGGCGACCAGGCGATCGGTTTCTTCGTCAAGATATAAATAGACGAAATAACGTTGTCCCTCTTTAAGCTTTACAGTCTGCTCGCGGTGGGGTAGAAAAAGATCTTTATCCAGTCCCCAATCCAGAAAGGCACCATAACGGTTAATGTCTTTCACTTCAAGGGAGGCCATATTATGCAGGGTTATTTTAGGATTCTGCATAGTGGCCGTGGTTCGTTCTTCACCATCTTTATAGATAAAGACACGAGCATTTTCCCCTTTTTGCAGATCTCGATTGGCGAGCTTGGTGGGGAGTAATACCTCTTCGCCTTGGTCTTCCTTAAGAATATAACCATGCACAATTTGTCGATCTACACTAAGTGTATGAAAAGTTCCCAAGGTAAGCATAAAAGTAAAAGTCTGTTCTGGTCGGCTAAATTGACTGTGAAATGAAGAGGATAGTCACCAATAAAACGGTTTCTTCTTTAGCATGGAATGCATAGGGCTCACCTCCTTTAAGGTAGAACCAATCATCTTCAGAAAGTTCAATGGCATCGTCCCCAACGTGGAAGATAACATTTCCTTTCAAACATTGCACCGATATTTCACCTTCCACACTGTGTTCCATTACGTCTCTGCCGCGCGGAAGCACCATTCTGATAACTTCCATATCTTCCGTTTTTACCAGCGCAAAGGTAGAATGTTCGGACATCCCGTCCTTTAAGGTCTTCAAATTGATAATTTCACCGGATTCTACATGTCCCTTACTCATAATTTCTCCCCTCATTTTAGAAGTTAACTGATAAATCTGTTTGTAAAGTAAGGTAATATTTTGAGAGAAAATAAATTTCAACAGGTTTTGGAAAATATAAGTGCCAGCAATAGGGGAAGAGGAATTAATAGATATTGTCAAACTTGGATATACAGGAGATATTACTCCTGTTATACAAGCTTATTACATTTGGTCAAAAAGAGAACACAGAGAAGATTTGTATAATTTACACTACAGCGTAATGCCTATGGTAAGATAAAAGCTTCGGGCGGTTGAGGGGATGATACCAGGGCCGGGATAGCCTGTTGCCCGGCGGGTAAAATAATGGTTGTTCGTGAGGTTATTAATACCTGATTCTAGGTGGAATCGGTTTATGCTGTATTGAACAGAGAAATCCACCACGTAATAAGCGGGGATGATGCCCTCGATGGCAGAAGGCGTTCGTCGAGCATTCGAAGCATCCGAATATTGTTCACTTACATAGGAAAATTGGTAAGAGGCTTTGAAGTTTTTTTGAGCAAAAGTAAGTCCAGTTTTCAAATTAAGCTTTGGTACAAGTTCAACCCTGTTCCCTTCAACGCCGTTTTCTTGTGATTTGCTATAGGTTCCGGTGGTAAGAGCAAGGTTCGAAAAGATAGAAAGTTGAGTATCTGTAGAAGAGTTTGTGAAGAATTGATATAGATCCAGTTCAGCAAAAGATTCAAACCCATAAATCTTAGCATCAGCTATATTAGTACGATAACGTACGGTTCGATCTACAAGATTATTAAAATTAGGATTAGGTTCGGTTTTGAGAATGGTACCTATACGGTCTTCATAAGAAAGGTGAAACAGGCTAATATCATAGTTCAATAGTTGGGATTGCTGCCCACGGATACCGAAATCAGCATTGTACCCGTGCTCGTCACTGATATTAGGATCTACTTTAAGGCTCCCCACATCTACCCGAATATCATTGAAATTAATGGCCCGATAGTTCTGCGAATAGTTGGCATAGATTTCAAACTGATTGCTTTCCTTATAACTCACACCTAATCCATAAAATAAAAAGGATCTATCTTTCTGACGTTCTTCCTGAATTCGGTCATCCACGAGAACGTTGCCTGCCAGATCTTTTACAATATTTCGATAATAGCCTTGGGCTTCGGTGTTGATATGCTCAAATCTAATTCCCGGTGTGATACTCAATTTTGGGGTAATATTAAAAATATTTTCTATAAAGACAGATTGATTGCTACTGGGAAGATCGAAGTTTGAACCTTCGAGGTTATCAGGATTTAGGTAGTTGAAATCTGGCCCAGAACCATCATTGCCATCGCCCTGACGACGATGGGTGAAGCCATTATAAAGGCGAGTACCTATCAAGAAAACAGAAATATTATCAAGAAAAGGGTAGCGGTGGATGAGTCGTGTTTCATTCCCCCAGTTGTTATAGTCATCTTTAAGAAGGTCCCGGTTCCCTCCAAAGTCTGCCCGGTCAATACGGCCTAAATTACCAAGGGCCTCTCGGCGCGCTTTGAGGCCAAAAAACCGTGTATTAAGGCGGGTTTTACTGGAAAATTTATAGTCAGCAGTTAATGCAAAGAGGTTCCAGTTTACACGAAACCAATTTCGTTCTCGATTTGACTGACGTGGATTTTGATCAAATTCCGTATCTGTGAGCCCTCCGGGCTGCTGTGCCAGATACTGCATGTGCGTATACTCCGGACTGATGGAAAGTTTGGGCGTTACTTGATATTGAACTGAACCATAAGCTGCATGTTGATCAAGATCGGAATTAGGCCGCCATCCGTTGCTTTGCTTATACTGGTAGAATCCATAGTACCGAACCTTTCCTTTTTTGCCGCCAATGCTATTGAATGAGCTGAAGAGCCCGAAAGAACCGACTGTCTGCTCAGAGTTAAATTCAAACGGTCTGCTACGTGGACCTTTTTTGAACACGAAGTTTAAAAGCCCGCCAAACTGGGTACCATATTGCAGAGAGGCAGCCCCCCGGATGATTTTAATCCTTTCTATGGCTTGCGTAGGAGGGGTGTAATAGCTTTCGGGATATCCTAAAGCATCGGCCGCAATATCATATCCATTTTGGCGGGTATTAAAGTTAGAGCTGCGGTTGGGGCTAAGTCCACGGCCTCCAATACCGAGTTGAACACCAGCAGCATCACTTTCCCAAATATTTAGGCCCGGCACTTTTGAATAGACCTGTCGGCTGTTGTTTGTAGCCAAATTGGCTGTAAGGTCATCAACCAAAACGACTTCATTCTTTTTAGCATCGTTGATGGTAACCCCTTCTACGGCATTTAACCGAGTAACTCCAAAGGTTTGTTCTCCAGAGGCGTTTACGGTGATTTCCTCCAGTTCCTCAGCCAGAATTGTCAGTTTGAAATTTAGCCGCACATCTTGATTTTCAACTTGTACGGTTCGTGAAGTGATCTTTTTACCGGTATAAAAAGCTGTTATAGTATAAGAGCCCGGCTTTATATCCTGAATTTTATAAGTACCCTGACTATCAGTAAAGGTAGTTTTGGTAGCATTAGTAGTAAACTGTTTCTCTTTGTAAGAGGAAGAATCATCACGGCCCGGCGCGAGGAAGATACGGGCTTGTTTAATGGCGTTTTCCTTCTCGCCGGTAACCTGACCTGTTATTTGATAGGTCTGAGCGTGGGATAGCTGCATAGATCCGGCGATCATTAAAAACAGGGTGATTGTAGTGGCAATAAATCTCATCACTAATTTCTTGTGGACCAATTTTCTTGATTATCGTTGAATGGATTTAACCAATATTTAGGAGTAAATCCGCGTTTAACTTTGGTCAGATCTACAGATGGATCTACCAGTAGTTTGTTTTTGTGATTATTAAGTGTAACGTGGGCTTTAACTCGAATTTCTGGATCTTTAATGCCTTTATCCTGGTAATAATTCTCAAGGTAATGAGCGAATTGTAAGATCATATCCGGTTGAGTAGCCATCATTTTTTCTTGGTTGGGGGTAAGAAAGTCATAATTAGCTGCTTCCCAACGTCGGTCAGTTTCCGGGTTATACACTTCGTAAATGGTATGTCCTGCCTTTTCCATGAGCATAACCCGCCATGAAAATCGATAGCCCTGTTCGGTCCAGAAGAGGTGCCCCGGGTAAAGTAGAAATCGGAATGGGATCAGCACCTGCAGTATAAAATGGATCACCAGAACGGTAGCCAGTACTTTTTTTGTAAGCCTGCTTGGCTGGTACGCAAAGGTAGAATATTCATTGGATACCTGTTTGGACCTTCTTGCAACAAAATGCCATCCCTTTTTGGCCCAATCAATAAGTCGCTGATGAAATTCTGCTGAAAAATAGATGAGCGTACACAAAATCATAATAAAGGGAAACATTCCGATTTGGAATAGGAAATAGGTCATCAGATGAAAGGCAATGACAGCAATATAAGCCAGCCAACGCGTGGGCTTGTAGAGTAAGAAAAAGACGATGGTTAGATCGTAAAAGGCGCCTGCCCAGCTAAACAGGAAGGCGGACCATTCATATTCAAACAGCCATCCAATAAGAGGCAGGTGGGACTGTGCAGGCAGCCAAATTTTAAGGGGCAGGGCATGTAGCATCCAATCAGGATTTAGTTTAGCCAGCCCGGCAAAGAAGTAAACTAAACCCAGTTGAAGCTTAAATATGTTGATAGTCCATGCCGGGACCTTTTGGAGTCGGAGGGAGGGATTACGGACGACATCCAGCGAAAAGTTACGATGGGCAGGGACGAGCATCAGGAGAAAGCTTATGATGCTTACGAAATAGTAATGGTTGAGATAATTTGTTTTGTCAATCAGTTCCACATAAGTGAAACAAAGGAAAAAGAGGACTGAAAATAGCCGGTATCGATAGCCCAGCATCATGCAGAGGGCAGAGAGCCCGATAACGAAAAACAGGGTATACATACCCCACTCGCCCAAAGGTTGTACCCAGTCGAATCCGTAATAAGTAAAAAAGAAGTCCGGTTTTATGTATAGTTCATATATCCAGCCTCTAAAGGCAAACCGGATGGTACTCACGAGCATGATAAATCCAAAGAGCACCCGGAATACAACCAGCGGAGCAATGGATATATGGGAAGAAATGTACTTTTGCATGGTGAGTGAAAGTAATCGGCTTAATCTCCGTCATTATCCTGGTAAGTAATAGTAACACCCAGTCGAGAAGTCATATCAGCTTTTATTAGTGTAAGAACCTGTTGTAACTCCTGGAAGGCCGTCAATACGGGATCGTTGTTACTTTCTATCTGTGTAGACAGTGGATCTTGCAGTGTTTCCAGAGCGCTTTTGGCTTGATCAAGCTCGGTAATAATATCATCCGATAACTCTTCATGGCCCAAGGCATCCAAATTTTCCTCCAACCCAGTACCGGAGCTTCCATCATAACCGGCACCTGTAAATAAACGCTTCGTTGCCTCCAGGTTTGCCAATGCTAACTCAACAGAATATCCACCATAATAGGCTTCGGTAGCTGTCGGACGAGGTACGCCTGCACTACGCACACCAGCGGGAATACCCACTTTGCCATCTCTTAAAAACCGCTCATAATGCCGGACCATCGCATTTACCAACATGCCCAGAGAACTTCCGGTATCAGTGCCTGCGTTTTCAGCATTGAGAAAGTTTTGGCCTTCATTTTCTTCCCAAGCCGAAACGACTTCTGAAGTTTTGTTAGCTATAAAAGAAAGATTATCCTGTAGGTACTTTAATCTCTTCTGTGCGTCTTCTGCCTCTGTATAGGCGGCGAGTATTTGTTGGTTCGTTTCATCCTGACCATGTAGCAGATAACCAAGCGTTGGAAATCCTGCGGCTGCCTGATTGCTTATGGACCCTAATGTATAGTCACCAGCATCTATATTATCTTCAATTTGATCGGTATCTGCAGGAAAGGTATTTGCAGATGTTCTCAATAATACCGTTTTGGCGGTGCCAAACTGGAATAAGCTAACGTGCTGCCAAGCCAATCGTGTATTTTTCAGCTGATCTTGTAAGTCAGTAAGTGTTTCTTCCGTAGCATTTTCTGCAAAATTATCTCCTGCTTCTTTAAGGCTGGTTACTTCTGTCCGGAAGGCCTGATAAGAAGGGAGGATAATATTATTAGCCGTCTGTTCTAACATATCTGAACGGACGGTAGAAGAATTGTTATCTGTATCAGAATCTGTACCTCCACAGGAGGAAAATAACAAAACTGAACTGATCAATAGGGCGGAAAAGGTGAACCGTTCAAAAAAGGTCATAGTTATAGATTGTTTTATGGAAACTTTGCCGGGCTGAGGCCCGGCAAAGCTTTAATAGATTTATTTATAAGTTGTCTTGGACGGATTCTAAAGATGGGTAGGTTTCTACCAGGGTTGCTTTCACAGTGTTGAGATTTTCGGAGGTAACATCCCAGAAGTTACCGTTAGCCCCGAACTGTTTAAGTTGGTCAACTTCCTCAACAGAAAGCTTTCGCTGAGGGCTGTATTTGAGCGCATTAAGAAATCCCCATGCTTCTGATATGTGGTGAAAGGCTTCTCCCTGTTCACCATTATTGAGGTCTGATAAGGTGCTGTTGATATAATGAATGGTAACGGCAGCAGCGACCAGTTCCAGGTTTTCATAAAGAATATCAACCTGAGCATTCAAAGCTTCCTGGTCATCATTTACGATAGCTGTGCGACCTTTAATAAAGGCATCCATAATTACTTTGTTAGTACCCAGGTGCTCATCAACGGAGTTGGAGTAGTGGCTCCAAAAACGTCCGTCGTCTTCTTTATTCCATGGAGAAGTGAAATCCAAGGGAGGATCCCAATATCCGAAAGCTTCATCGAAATGATGTTCTTTGGACGTATAGTTTTTTCCTTCTTCAACTTCTACATTATCTACACTGGGTCCGATACGGTCATCTGTGAGATAAACATTAAAGATCTGGTTGTAAAAGGTTGCTCCCATCAAACCTTTGGCCACAATTTGACTAAACTCGCGTCCATTGGCATCTACTAATATGGGATCTCCGTCGGCGCGGTCAATCAATCCTGCAACTCCATTTGTGGCAGGAACTCCCAGACTTCCATTTTCACTGGCGTCGGCAGCGTCTGCAAAAATGTTTTGGAACAACCCATTATCAACATCAGGTTGAAACGTTTTGTTCTTAATTTGACGATCTGAGGTGAATGAGAAATTACCCCCACCGTCCCCGTCTGTATTTTCATACATATCGATCAGTGCTTGCTCTGAAAGGGTGGAGCTACCATTAGCAGTTTCGATGTAAGCTTTTATTTCTTCAACCATGTCAAGCCGATCGGTCTGACCGGGATAAGCTACTGAAGAGGATCCGTTGCGGGTAAACTCATATGTTTCAGGAGCTTCTATTAGATTATCATTGCTTTCACTGACATCACATGCGGTGAAGAGCACGAGTGTCAAAACGGCCATAAGACCATAAAGTATTGTGGTTTTCCCTTTTTTAATCTTCATAGTGGTTGTTAAATATTATAATTAAGAATTCACTGGCAAGTATAATGATTATATAGACTAATTATAAATAATTTACCAATGCTATTTTGCTTTGCATATCCAACTAAGGCGAGAATGGGGAAATTAGGTTTTTTGGGGGAGGAGATATATCTTTGCAGCTAGAAGTTTTGAATAGATATAATCAGCCATTCAGTGTTGAAAAAATATAATCAGGTATTTCTCATCTTCAGTCTATACTTGGTATCAGTCTCATGCCAAAGTTTTTACCCGCTGGGTCAAGGGGATACAGATCAGACTCTTCCAGCTGAAAAGAAGTTATTGCCTTTTAAAGCTCCACAGGGAGGAATGCTGCCACCTTTGCGGCCCCAATCGCTGTTTGAACCCAAGGAGTTTATTTTAACATATAGCAGGATTGCAGAGGTGAAAACTCCACTTTCTGAGGGTAAAGCGAGTTGGTATGGACCTAATTTCCATGGAAGGATAACAGCCAGTGGTGAACATTTTAATATGCGCGATCTAACGGCGGCACATCCCACCTTGCCCTTTAATACCTTAGTATGGGTAGAGAATAAACAGAATGGAAGGGCCGTTTTAGTTCGTATTAATGACCGGGGGCCGTATGCGGGCGATCGTATCATAGATCTTTCTAAAAGCGCAGCCCAAAGGTTGGGGATGGTTGGGCATGGTGTCTCTAATGTTCAGTTATTTATTGTAAAAAAAGATAGCGAACAGCAACATACTGCTTCCGATAGTTGGCCATTTTATACTGTGCAATTAGGCCTATTTAAAAAGGGGATGGCGGCCTTTAAATATGCGGAAAAACTTGAAGGGAGCCGTGTAGAGATTTTAAATGAGCATAATCAAAAATATTACGGGGTGTTTTTCGGCCGTTATACTGACAGAAAGAAAGCATTAAAGAAGAAAGAAGAATTAGCTCGGAAAGAGTTTACCGGTCTTGTCAGGCAGCTTGAAGCCGGCTAATGGTTTAAGGTTCGCCTATGACCCTTAGGAGCGAAGAATCTTTGAAACATGAAATGAATGCGATGAATCGTAGTGTTCATGATCTGTTAGGTGCTTAACTAATGAGTATGTTTAAGTTATATTGTTGAATTAATAAGTGGTTTATGATGTTTTCCTCACAGTATAAAGCAGCTGTCGTTCAGATGAACAGTCAAATTGAACTGGACGATAATCTTGAAAATGCTTATCAATTTATTCGGCAAGCCGCTAAGAAGGGAGCAAAGGTGGTTGGGTTGCCAGAGAACTTTTCGTTTCTGGGTGGTCTTAAAATGCGGCAGAATAAGGCTGATGAAATAACAAAAAGAGTTCCTGATTTCTTAGCTGATACTGCCAAAGAGTTTGGGATTTATTTGATGGGCGGCAGCTACCCGGTGCCTGCTGCTGAGGGTAAAGTATTTAATCGATCAAGCCTGTATAATCCGGATGGGGAACTGTTAGTTGAGTATGATAAAATTCATCTGTTTGATGTATCGCTAAAAGATGATGAGTCTTACCGGGAGTCGGATTATGTGGAGCCGGGTCAGCCGGAGCCGGCAATACATTCGGATGGTGTCATTGGCGGATGGGGACTTTCGGTCTGCTATGATCTGCGATTTCCTGAATATTATAGAAAGCTTACAGAGGGAGGGGCTGATATCCTTTCCATTCCTTCAGCCTTTACTTATACGACCGGTAAAGTACATTGGGAAACACTGTTAAAAGCCCGCGCCATTGAAAACACAAGTTATGTTTTTGCCCCGGCGCAGACAGGCCGGCATGGGGTGAAAAAGGATCGGAAAACGTGGGGACATGCTATGATCATTGATCCTTGGGGGGATATCCTGGGTGATGCCGGAACGGAACCGGGCATCGCCTGTGCAGAAATTGATCCCCATCGTCTTGAGGAAGTTCGCAGGGCGATTCCCTCCCTGAAGCATAGAAGATTATAGACCGATATTCTTATGCACAACTCTATTGATAAAATCTTCGGTGAAGCAGGTAGTCTATTGTTAATAGCATCAGAAATCCCAGTGAGAGTATAATAACGCTCAGCAGGGGTTCCCAAATGACAAGTCCTCCAATCAACCCCAAGACAGCTCCTAGATATTGGATATAACGCAGCTGTTCGTTGGTCGCATTTTTTATGATATCCGAAATATGTTGCTCATCGTATTCTCTCAGATTTTCTTCTACCAGTTTATGAACGTCTAACTGGTTGATCAGCTTATAAAGCAGGGTCGTAATTGTATTTTCAATGGTTTCGCTATTTGCATTTATTTTTTGAGGCAGGGTATCGAGCAGTCCGTCCAGTTTGTCAAGACCGCTTTCTACGGAAGTAGGGATATCGGCTAAGGCTTCCTCAATAATATGCTGCATCTCTTGACCTTTGATGTATGAGTAGGCCTTCAAAGCTACCTTCTCGAATGATTTATCATGTACGGCATCTTCAATTTGGCGTAGAATTCGTTGAGCGAGGGCCCCTCTGATCTCCGGATCGGCAATCATTTCATCTAAATAACTGACCACCCACTGCTTCAATTCTTCCCGAAAGGCAGGATCATCAATGATATTCTTAATGTACCGGGTGGAGCGCTTGCGATAAATACTTATGATATTTGAATCATTGATTTTTTGCTTAATGATTTCCGGGTTAATAAGGTCTTCGGAGACTGCCTGTGCGAGGCGATAAGCAATACGATCTTTTTGGGCAGGAATGAGGCCGTGCCCCAACAACGGACGTTTTTTGGCAGGCTTAAAGAGCATCGTGATAGCAAGCCAGTTGGTAAAAAAACCAATAAGTCCGCTGACGCTTACAATTTTCAGTAATCCTTCAAACTGCAAGGAGTAGCCCCAAACTGTGGCAGAGATGTCATTAAAATCCCAAAGAAATGATAGAATGAAGGTTAGCCCCAGAACATAAGGAATGATGGAAAGAATGGTCAGTACAACAGAGCTGTGCTCTTGTTGCCTGTCCGGAGCCTGGTAAGACTTCTGGGAGGTATCAGCGAGAGCATCGATCTTACTGTACTTAACAACGATTTGCCAGAGTTGCCGGGCCTGCGAGCGTGTTTTGCTTTTGGCTACTTCAATGGCATTGTTTAACTGATTGTTATCCGGCTTGGGCTCATCCATTGTGCTATATTTGTTCCAGTAGTTTATCCATAGGCCAGCAATACGAAAAATTTAGACAGGAGTTGTGGATATAACCAGGTTAGGTGGCCTGATCGAGATAAAAATTTTCTTTCTCTGTCATAAGCTCTTTATCTGTAGCTGATTTGTCCTGATAACCTGCTAAATGGAGTAATCCGTGGATAAAAACACGTTGAAATTCCCGTTGGGCCGTTTCTCCAAACTCCTGGGCCTGTTCTACGATGCGAGGGGCACAACAGAATAAGGTGCCTTCTATTTCTTCCTCTTCAGTACTGGATTCATCATATTGAAAAGTGATGATATCGGTTACATAATGATGATCCAGGTGCTCGCGGTTAATACGGGTAATTTCTTCTTCATCGACGAAAACCAACTCTACAAAATTAAAAGTCAGGTTTTCTTCCGATGAAATGGCCTGCAGGATAGATTGGCACTGAGACTCAGAAAGAGGAGGAGACAGGGAAGTCTGGTTGAAAATATGGATCTCGGCTTTTGATACCGCCATTGTTATCAGTCTTCATCAAAGGTAAAGCCATCCAGGTTGACTGATTCTGTGAGCGAAAGCGCAATAGCGCACATCATCAGATCTTCGGGCAGCTCGGTGAAGTCGCTGTTTAGAATTGTTTCACTAACGTTTGAGTATAAACTGCATCCTGCTCCCCGTTCAATAATCAGACCCGAAGTACGTTCGTGCTGACGGCCAAAGAAGGTAACCTGTTGCAGCATATCGCTGGCAATAAAGGCAGTGCAATTATGCAACTGCAGAAAGGTGTTTTGGGCGTAAACAGAGACCATATTAAGGCGTTCACCGTTTACATCCATACCCAAATGAATTTCGAGCGCTAAGCGTCGTCCTTCCTCTTTATTGACGACTTCAAACCGGTAAACATCATTGCCAAGCGGTTTTGCTTCTGCCTGAAGAACCTCAGCAATAGCATCAATATTTTCTTTTGTGAATTGATGGACCATTTATCAATACCTATTCGCTAATAGTTATAACTGCTATTCAAGAATATACGATGCGTAGTTCAGAATAAGAAATTTTAGTCTGTAGTTACCTTCTCTAATCAAGCTGGAGCTGGTCGAACCGTTCTTTGTTTTCCTCTTTTGTTATAGGGATTGGAAGCTGTCCTGAGGTAATTGCGGTCACATTATCAGCAAATTCTTGTGCTTTGTCATCCAGTCCGGCCATGAAATAAATACGCTGTATGATGGTATAATGGTTTATAGCGTAGGAAAGTTGCTGGATAACCTGGCGGCGCTGAGCACCTACCTGTTGTCTTTGTTGCTGAAGCTCTTGGCGCTTACTCACATTAGCATTTTCACGGGCACTCTTCATATCCTGATCCAGAGAAACCAGCTGCTGTTGGATTTCATCAAATTGCTGCATATGCCATTCAAGGTTTGTGACGAGCTGATCCCGGGCCTTATCGGCCAGCTCTACGGCACTGCTGTCATTGCCTAAACTGGCATAGCTGTATGCGTAGAGTGCAACAGAATTCAGGTTGTCAGACGAGATCTTAAAAGGTACACGTTCCTGTCCCCATTCTAACCAGTAATTGGCACTATCCGGCTTGCCAATGGCTTTATACTTGTTAGCCAGCTCAGTAATACTGAATTGATAATTGCCAAGCATACGGCGTATATTTTCATCAAAATAAGCATCGGGATTATTCCATTCCCGGAAGCGGAAGTTTTGTAACCGTTGAGCATGGATAGAAGGGTCAAGCCAGCCATACCGCGTATCGCTGTGACGTTGAGGTACAATCCTAAAGGCTTTCCCCTCAAATCGGAAGTAGGGCTGCAGACCTAACTGACTCTGATTAGAAACCGTATTGGCAAAATAAACAGGGCGCAACCACTTATTGTTTCTAAGAATATTCAGGATAACCTGATCTTGCACCTGTAAAAAGTACCGCTGGTTGCCCTGACGGTCGCGTCCTGCAGGGCGTCCTTCGTAATACCAAGACACTTCGTTATCCAGGGAATCAACGGGGATTCCAAAATCAACGCCTTTACTATAAACGCCTACGGTAGTATCCGGTTTCACGCCTATGGTCTCGCGATACTGGTTGCTGTCAGAGAATGCTTGCCTGAGCAGATCCTTATTGACCGGTATAGACATGGTATCCGGTTGATGAAGTGGAAGCTCGCTTGTTAAGCGCTCAATATCTTCATCAGTATAAGAAATAGGCAAGGGGGGGGATTCGTGGGACCACTGATCTCGTAATTGTTTGATATACCAATCAGTATTAAGAAGACTCAGGTTTACAATCCGGACATCCGTTCGTACGTCTTCCACTTCCTGCAGATACCACAAGGGGAAAGTGTCATTATCTCCATTGGTAAACAGGATGGCATTGGGTGCGGAGGACTGTAGTAGGTTATAGGCATAATCGGGGGCTACATACCGTTCACTTCGATCGTGATCGTCAAAGTTCTGGACTCCCATCAACAAGGGAGAAGCACAGAATAAGATAGCTATGCCAGCATAGGAAACTGCTTTACTGGAGGATAAATAATCTCTGATTAGCTCCAATAAACCAATGCTGCCCATACCTATCCATATAGCAAAGGCAAAGAACGATCCTACATAAGCATAATCTCGTTCGCGGGGTTCCATGGGGGTCTGATTCAGGAAGACTATAATGGCGAGTCCTGTCATGATAAAGAGAACCAGTACGGAGAGGGCCCGTTTCCAATCATTCTGGAAGTGGAAGAGCATCCCAAAAAGACCCAGCAGGAAGGGGATATAGAAGTAACTGTTATGGGCCGGATTATCTTCCTGCTGGCTTTCGGTAAAACCGGCCTGCCAACCCGCATCTTGAATATCCGATTCACGCCCAATAAAGTTCCAGTTGAAGTATCGGATATACATATGGTTGACCTGGTAGCCCAAGAAGTAATCCAAGTCGCTTGAATACCGGGCATATTGACGTGTGTGCTGGGGATTAGTCGAATAGCGTCGTGGGAAGAATACTTCCTGCTCGCGGTTGACCCCACCACGTTCACTATCATACGTATAGCCCGTCAGCAGCGGGGTATCACCGTATTGCTCCCGTTCGAGATAACTGATAAACGATTCTACGGTCTCAGGGTCATTTTCATCAATGGGGGGATCGGCAATGGAACGCACAAAGATAAGGGCATAAGAGGAGTAGCCAATCAAAATAAGAGCATAACTGATGAGGACGATATTTGCCATACGCATATTGTTTTTGTGCGTATAATAAATTCCGCCCCCTATCAGCAGAATTACCAATGCCATAAAGGCTATAGGGCCAATCAATCCATAGCTGGCCCTGTCAACGCCTTCCAAAATTGAAGGAAGGGTCTGTACGGTAAAAGGGTAAATGACCAAGAATGATACTGAGGCTAAAACAGCTGCCACGCCCAGCGAAAAAACTTCAAATTCTTTTTTCTTAAAGTAAATAATGAGGGCAACAAAGAAGAGGGCAAGCAGGTTAAGCAGATGAACGCCCAAAGCAATTCCAAAAAGATAGGCTATGAGGAGCAGCCAGCGTTCATTGTAAGGAGCGTCATGCTTTTCTGCCCAAACGAGCGCCAGCCAAACCACTAACGCGGTAAAAAACATGGAAATCGCATACACTTCGGCCTCAACCGCATTGAACCAAAAGGTATCAGTAACAGCAAAGGTGAGGGCACCGATGAGGGCACCGCCATACATCCCGATACGTTCAATACCTGGCATGTTCTCGGGTGCTCCTTTCCATTCACGAACCAGGCGGACAATCACCAGGTAAAGCAGCATGACTGTGAGCGCAGAAGCCAGCGCACTGATAAAGTTAATGCTGACGGCTACATAGCTGGCGGGCATGAACATGGAGAATAAGCGGCCCAACAGAGAATAGAAGGGGGCCCCGGGTGGGTGATTGACTTCCAGGCCGTGGGCTACGGCAATAAATTCGCCGGCATCCCAAAAACTGGCCGTGGGAGCCATTGTTAAAACATATAAAATAAGGGAGGCAAGAAAAGTAAAAAGAGCTAAAGTACGATTCGTCTTTTTGTGATTCGAAAACATTCGCGCCTATTTTAAAATTGAAGCAGTTAATATCATGTTTTAGCAGGCAATAATAGCCATAGGTAAGATAGAATCAAAATGATATGGCCATTTGATTGGATCCTTAATCGCCCAAATCAGGTAAATAAACGAAAAGGGGTGAAGGATATTTTTTTGGTAGCCGTACGTTGCTATTATTCATCGAAATAATGGTTCGAAAAGGCATCAACATCTCGCTTATCAAGCCCTAAAATGGCTATAAGTTCCCCCGTATCCGAAAAATCTACCCGCTCTGTAGGATCCAAATAGGCAAAAGCAGCTTCCCACATCGTGCGATAGGTAGGGTCTGCCAGAGCCTTTTGGGCAAAATTGGTGTTGCCATCCCGGTCGTTGAGAAAGGCATTGGCATCCGAAATACGGATATAATGGCTCGTCTCTTTTACATACTCCAGGTCTTTATCGGTTGTCTTTCCTTCATTCCAGTCGCTGTGCTGTACTACGTAAATGGATTGATTTATAGAAATATCGGGATTTTCTTGCTGAATCATCCGGAGCACATCAGCGGTTAAGTCTGACTGTCCACCTTCTTTAACCCAAACCTTGCCCCCGGAAGCTATCGTTTTAGTCCAGGCGGAATAAAGCTTTTGAACCGCACGAGCCCAATGGTCGTCGGCAGCAACCCAGCCACAACAGCCACCCCATACGGCATCCATTACCGCATCTGATTCGGGTTGAAAAGAATCCTGATTTATTCCGTACGCTCCAGAAACGGCCAGGATATGATCTTTTAGCCAAGCGGTGCCAAACTGTTCTTGGAGGATCATTCGATCGGCTACAGCACTGTGTCCATCATCGCGATCAGGAGCATGGTCGTAGTGCAGAGATATTAAATCGGTTTGAGAGTCGAAGGAGGGTTGTGCTAAAAGAGTGTTTGAAAAGGCTGATAGTGTAGAAGCCAATACAGTGATAATAATTATTTTGAGTTGCACGCTGGCATACATTTTTTTCTCGTTTGATGGTTAATATGCTGTTGTCTAATAATCAGCTAACAAAAAGGAAGGTTTGAATTGTGAAAATTCCAATCTGCCAGTGACGGTATCATTTTAATCCCTATTTTTTTGTAGTACAATAAGCGTATTGTATTAATTCTATCAATCATACCCAAATAATGCGAAGGGCGGTTGATGATCAAAATATCACTTCAGCGTTCTTTGTAGAGATCGATCGGTGAGGAGGGTACTATAGTAAAATACCCTGCTTTACTACCCGGAAGGAGGGTATTTCGGGATAGTGAAGTAGGCTGCTTCAGGGTAGTGGAAGGATTATCGTCAACTTCTACTTCTATGTATTGCTTTAGTCCTTTTCTTTAACAGGAAGATCTTCGACATTGACGGATGAGAGATCCATTTCTACAAAATCAAGTGCCTGGGAGTTTAAGCAGTATCGAAGTCCGGTTGGTTCGGGACCATCTTCAAATACATGGCCAAGGTGAGAACCACAGCGGGCACAAACTGATTCAGTACGGGTCATAAACAGGCTGTTATCTTCTCGTTCTCCTACAACGCTGGGCTTGATAGGCTGCCAGAAGCTGGGCCAGCCGGTTCCTGATTCGTATTTGGTCTCGGAAGTAAAAATAGGATTACCGCAGGCTCCACAGTAATAGACCCCTTCTTTTTTATTGTCATAGTATTCATTGACGTAGGGTAACTCTGTACCGCGGCTACGTAAGATGCGATATTCTCCCGAGGAAAGGAGTTCTCTCCATTCTTCTTCCGTTTTGGTTACTTCATAGTTATCCATAGTATCTGCTGGTTGGGCATGCGTATCCTGGGCTGTTATTGCAGCATGTTGAGCCACAGAGTGCTGATTATGGTCGTTTTGATTACAACTGATTAATAAAGCACCTAAAAGACCAACAATTGCTGTGTAAATAATTAATTTCATCATCATTCTAAAGTTAATTGGCTGTCGATATATATAATACGATTAATGATCGATGGCAGATTGAAAAAAGCTGCTTGATGTTGTTACCTCTCTAACGTATGCTGGTCCTGAATAGTTTTAGTGTGGACCTTTTGTTATATATTTGTTAGAAAATTGTGATAGAAGTGTAATATATGTTGGAGTCAATCCCGGGATTAACTTCTCCGCGTTCGCCATTCGACAGATGATGATATTTTATGCCGAAGGAGAGAGAAGCAGAGGGTGATAGTTGAATCTCAAGTCCTGCGCCCGCACTAAGCGTAAAATTAATTTTTTTGCCTCGGAAATCAGGAAAGGGGTTATCCAAAAATATGAGTCCCGTTGAAGTGGAGAGGAATGGCTGTACCGTCTTGGTTGATAAAAAGTTTAGTTGAAATCCGAGCGGTGAGATTCCGAGTCCCGATAAGGAGCTTCTTTTTTTACTTTTAGTGGTATTAAAGGATGGGTAGGAATAGCTGGAATACAGGTCTAACCGCAAATGATACTCTAAAACAGCCTGCTTGATGGGCAAAAGTTTCCTGTTGTAGCCAAAGCCGATCGACTGGATACGGGTATCCGGTGTTTTGCCCCAGAATGAATAAGAATCGAATGCAAAGCCAGCCCATATGGTAAATTCATGCGGGGGTGACATAAGCTGTCCATGGTGTGCAGGTGTGGAGTGGACTGTGCTATCGGGAGGTTGTACGGCATATACGGAAGGTTGCCCCGAAAGCAGCAATACTCCGAGGACCAACAGAATGCGATATGAACGTTTATACAAGCCCATCATTTACAGTTAAACAGCTATTTTTCTGCTTCAATAAACACTCGGTTGACGCGGGAATATTTCTGTTTTATTTGTGTGCTTAGTTGCTCGATAGCTGTTTCTATTTCTCCGGCATTAAGTTCGTCTTTAAAATTAACACTTATCGTCAATAAAATATAATCAGGTCCCATATGCAGGGTTAGCACTTCATTGACCCGGGTAATATTTTGGAAGGCTCCAACCATCTGTTCAACCCCATTAATCACATCTGTTTTGGCGCTTTCTCCAATCAGTAAGCCTTTGGTTTCGTAGGCAAGCCAGGTAGCAGTTCCGCCGAGGATAAGTCCAATAACGATGGAGGCGATACCATCAAAAACCGGCATGCCGGTCCATTGGCTAAGGCCAATTCCTAACATAGCAACGAAAAGACCAAGCAAAGCTGCCGAGTCTTCAAAGAGAACGACGAAGGTTGTGGGATTTTTTTCTTTCTGTACTGCTTCAAAATAGCCGAGATCTCCTTTTACCCTTTTAAATTCTTTCCACGCAAAATACCAGGCAATACCGGTAAAAACCATGGCAAAGCCCAGAACGCCATAACTTACAAGCACATTTTCTACCGGATGGGGATCAAGTACGCTATGGATCCCTTCATAGATAGAGATGCCGGCACCGATAGCAAAGACCATGATTGCTACGATAAAACTCCAAAAATAGATCTCCTTACCATATCCGAATGGGTGTTCACGGTCAGCTGGTTTGGTAGCTCTTTTTAGCCCCAATAAGAGCATCAACTGGTTACCGGTATCAACAGTAGTGTGGATACCTTCGGAAAACATGGCGGAACTTCCTGTAATGGCGGCAGCGATAAACTTAACAACGGCAATGATACCATTTGCAACAAGGGCAGCATAAATTACTTTTTTAGATCCTGAGGCCATGACTACAAGATTTTAATTTTGTTATAAACTTTTGATGAGACCCATGATAGCAAATTATGGGGATGAGGAAAAAATATTCTTTGAACAGAAGAGGGAGGTATGAAAAAAGCGTGAGCCTCGCCGAGAGACTCACGCTTAGTTATAATAGATTCAGATAAAGTTATTGGGCATTCTCATTGGTATAAACAACCCGCCAAATTTTTCCTTTCTGAGAATCTGAGATATAAAGTGAGCCGTCACTTCCGGTGGCAAGGCCCATAGGGCGATATTGCGCATTCCCGGGAGACCTTAGGCTATCTTGTCCGGCAAAGCCATCGGCAAATACTTGATGGTCTGAAGCCGCTTCTCCTCCATCAAAAGGAACAAAAGCTACTTTATAGCCTGCTTGGGGTTCGGGAGCCCGGTTCCAGCTACCGTGAAAAGCAATGAAGGCACCATTGTGGTAGCTTTCAGGGAATTGGGATCCACTGTAAAAAAGAAGGTCATTGGGACCCCAGTGGCCAGGAAATGCAATGACGGGATCTTCGTATTCATCTCCTTCTACTGCTGTTTCACCGTCTCCACCATATTCCGGTGATACCAGCTTTTGATTCGTTTTCCAGTTGTAATAGGCATAAGGCCAGCCAAAGTTATCGCCTTCGTTAACTGCAAACATTTCTTCAGCAGGAAGTTCTGCGTTATCCTGGGCATCGTAATATTCAGGCCACAGGGTGTTTAATTGGTCACGGCCGTGCTGTACTACATACAACTGGTTGGAATTGGTATCCCAATCGAGGGCCACCGAATTGCGAATACCTGTTGCATATCGTTGCTCAACACCCATATAGGTTTGGCCGACTTGGTCAGCACTAAATTTCCAGATACCGCCATGCCCCTCAAGCTGTGGGCAGGGCTCCATGCCGGCTGATCCAGGGGTGCGAGACTCTTCCTGGCAGGCATTGGATGGGGCGCCAATATTCACATACAGGTTTCCAGATTGATCGAATGTAAACGATTTGGCGGCATGAGAGCCTTGGTCCGGGAATCCTTCCACAACCATTTCAGCTTCTCCTTGGGGAACTAACTGTCCTTCCGTCATTTCGTAACGAACAACTGAAGTATCTGAACTTACATACAGATATCCATTATGAATTTGAATGCCCGTTCCGGTATAGGGGCCAAAATATTGTGTGGTATCGGCAATACCGTCGGCATCATTGTCCCGAAGGGCGGCAATACCGTATCCATTTTTTTCTTCTTCCAGGTTCACATAAATATCGCCGTTGTCAGCAACCGTAATATGACGTGCTTTACCTACACTGTCGGCGACAACAACGGCTTTAAAACCATCAGGGAGCGTAATCCCTCCGTTATCATCCGAATAAGCCATTTGAGTTTCTCCCTCAGAGGGTGCTGGCGCCTCACTGCTACAGCTAATGAACAGCCCTAAGCTTAATATTGAAAGTATCCCAACTTTTATAAGATTCATATCGCCGTTTTTTAAGTTAAATTTGTTTTTCATAGCATTTAAATGAATTATGATCTCTATTCATTCCGTTAAATTTTGGATTATTTAAGATATTCGTTAAAGTTTGAAAACAGCTTAACAATAATATAGGGATTTATGATGAAGTGTAAACTTTTTATGCTAATCTTGCTGTCGCTTACGGTCTCGGAGAAATATGTTTGGGCTCAGCAGGGTATATTAACGGCCTCAATCCCACAGAAAGTGACTAACGGATTCGAATTTACGGAAGGACCGTATTGGCACCCGGATGGCTACCTGCTGTTCAGTGATATTCCGGATAATACCATTTACCGCTGGAAGCCCGGATCTATGGAAGCAGATATTTTTATCAAGCCGTCTGGACATTCGAATGGCATTACTACTGACAACAAGGGACGACTTGTTTTAGCCCAGCATGATGGCATGATTTCAATCATCGGTGAGGAGCAACGGATGGAGATTCTTGCAGATGAATTTGAAGGAAAGCGCCTGAATAGCCCAAATGATTTAGCAATTTCTTCCAGGGGTATCATCTATTTTACAGATCCGCCATTTGGCGTCAACGCTGAAGAACGGAAGCTGTCCTTTAGTGGGGTATATATGTTAAAAAAAGGAGAGAGGCCACAGTTAATGGTTGATGAATTCGATCTCCCTAACGGCATTGTGCTTAATGAGGATGAATCCCAAATCTATGTCAATAATACAGCGACTGGCCAAATAATGTGCTTTGAGATCGCTGAAGACGGAAGTCTTCAAAATCCTACTGCTTTTGCTAATGTTGGAGCGGCAGACGAAAGTGGTGGGGCGGATGGGATGGCCATGGATCAGGAGGGGCGACTCTATTCCACCGGTCCGGGTGGAATTTATATTTTTTCTCCTGAGGGTAACCAAATTGAAAAAATTGGAATGCCTACAAGGACAACAAATTTGACTTGGGGTGGACCAGAGAATAAAACGCTTTACATTACCACACCATCTGCTATCTACCAGCTAAAAATGAAGGTGGAAGGAGTTAGTAAGTAGAAAACGGTTATATAT
Organism: Fodinibius salsisoli; assembly: GCF_026229185.1. GTDB lineage: Bacteria > Bacteroidota > Rhodothermia > Balneolales > Balneolaceae > Fodinibius > Fodinibius salsisoli. The sequence continues at coordinate 165,084 of NZ_JAGGJA010000010.1, forward strand.
CTCATCGGATATTGGCAGTTGGTGCGGTCCACTTAGCAAGTGAGCTACAACTTAGAAAAATAGTGAGCATTTTATTTGACCAACATCTATCTGGAGGGACACGGTGCGCTGTGTCCCAAGCTCGGAGGGAATGCTATGACTTTATCAAGTCTTAGGCCACTTTTTTCTCCCGGTCAAACCGGGAGGTATGATCCGGGTCATAAAATTCCCCACTGTTCCAGATGGCACAACTAATGGTGATAAGTTTGTTC
>NZ_JAGGJA010000011.1 GCF_026229185.1 Fodinibius salsisoli
GCAAGCGCCTGCATTCAAGCCTGGATTACCGCAGCCCTGCACAAACCGAAGAATTATTAATAACCCAACAGCAACAGGCCGCATGATCACCCTTAACTCACTGTCTACTTTTTTGTTGCAATTCCAACTCAGCATTGAGGGGTAGTCAGGGTGGGAGGCAATGAGTTTTTTACAGTATTTTTTTGCAATGGGGATATCAAGATCCGCCAGATATTTAACTACAATATTCTCCATAGCTCATTTGATGATTATGACAGCAATTACTTAGCTTCTGCTGTAAAATGGGGTTCATATTGAATCAACTGTTTGTACTATAAAAAATTCCCCCTTCCCTCGCTTAACAAATCACCTTAACATTTTCAGGACTGGCGGCGAAATTCCGACGGCGTGACTCCTTTCCGGCGTTTAAACGTCCGGCTGAAAGCGGAATGGCTGCTAAAACCGACGGCAAGAGCCACATGGAGTATGGGGTATTCTGTCGGTACTCTCTTTAACAGCCTGCATGCAGCGGCTATACGATGTTTTATTATATACTGCTTAGGTGAAAGGCCAACATAATATTTAAAGATTGCAGAAAAATTACCCTCATTAATAATGCACTTTTGTTTCAGCTTTCGAACCGTCATCCCTGCATCAAACTGATGGCTATGAATACAGTTTACCACTCGCTGTACTTTTTGAGGCCAATTAGAATTTGGCTCAGGTAGCTTATCAAAATAGATTGCCAGTATCTTTTCAACGTTATTAAACTCACTCATTATTTCCCTCAGATCATTTCTCTAATGATTTCAAAGATATTGATTACGTAGTTTTGTGTAATGGTCTCTCAATAAATACACTAAATGGCATATAGTATATTAAATATCACTCAAAACAATTTTTATAAAAAATAAAATATATAAAAATTATTTTTTAATACTATATATTTTCATGTAAGGGTATATAATATTTATCTCTTACTAAGAATATCATGCATTAAACCCAAGAACTAATTATTAAATATGTAAAAATTTAATACCATAAGGCAGTACAGAGAGATTACTCTCTCCTCCATTGTTCATAAAAATTTATCCCCACAACTTAAAATTCATACGCTCTTATCTCCGCCTCTTCCGTTACTACAAAAATCCGCTGGCTGTTGAAATCAATATCGAAAATAGGCACCAGATTTACCTCCTCTGATACTAACCGGATCCTTTGGTTAAGTTCTCCTTCATTTGTAAACTCATGGATCCACAGATCGTTGGATGAATCCATCATTCCATTCTTCCCTACCACCAAATATAGATCCCCATCCTCATTGGTTACTCCAGATAGGTAAGTATCAAGTCCTATTCTATTTTTACCACTCATATCAGCTGACACTTCATAAAAATGAGTGAATATAGAATCCATCTCCGCCGTATTGGGAACATCCTGCTCCCAAGTTTTTTCTCCGGATGTATGATATTTCACAATTTTCGGAAAGGCGGTGTAGATAAAATAAAACTCATTATGGTTGCTCCTATCATTGACCGGAAATACGTTGGGTCTGTAATAAGCCGGAACCTCGCCCTCGTCCACAGTCGCTTGGTATTGCTCGTAATCTAACACAAACGTACTTCCGTCTGGGATATCGCCTATCTCAGCCTTCTGATTTCCTTGCCAGTCCACTAAGGTATACAATTTATTGAAATCTTCTCCCGGAGCGATAGCCGACACCATTACCTGTCCGCTGGATGTTACAAAAGGTTGGTTAGCAATATCTTTTGGTCGCGGAATTAATGACTGCGGAGCCGGGGGCGGCATGGATTGGGAACCTTTCTGTCCATAATCCAGGGTAGCATCCAGCTCCCCGTCAAGTGTAAAGCTGGCAATACGAAATTGTAATTGATCAACTATATAAAGATAGTCATTATTAAGATAGAAGTTATTCACCAAGAGAAATTCTCCCGGTCCGCGACCCTGGCCACCAAATTCGCGTATAAACTGCCCGTTTTGATCCAATGCCAGCACCTGTTTCTTCTTTACATCATATACATAAAGAAGTGAATCGCCGTCATATCTTAGAATAGCCGGATTGATTAACGTACCCTCTTCATACGAAGCTATGGTATCATAGTCTTTAAGCTCAACTATTTCTATATCCGATGATGAATCCGGCATCCCCTGACAACCGAATATACCTATTAACATACATGCCACAGCGAAAATCATCTCCAGACGAATATTACTATACATACATCCCTATTTAGATTAAAATCTTAATGTTGGCCATTTTTTAGCATATAATCAAAAAGTTCTTGCTTATATCACTCACCTAATTTAACGTGATGAGTGGTTAAGATTGGAGTTTACAGGGTGGTGAATACCCGATATCTAAGTTCTAAAGCGGATTGCAATACGATGTCATCCCCCTACTCACGGCAAAAGAACCGTGAGTTTTCTCCCTTCGAAGGGGGACAGGGGGATGTGCCACTCCTAAATACAGCCTAAACCTGCACAATCGATCTTCTCGTTGTTTTTCTAACTGCTTTACACGTTTTACTTAATAAATACGAATTAATACTGCTTCTTTCTTCATATTATCTACCAGTCAAACTTTAACAACCAAATATTATTATTCCCGATGTTGCGTTCCCGTATATAAATATTCCCGTTGCTATCCATGGCTTCAGCATGCCAGCCAATAGTATTACCCCGTTTATGGGCTATCGGAATTCTTTTTATTGGCACGTAGCCTAATGGCTGCATTTGTGTATTAAATAATCCTACCCCAAACACCCGCTCCTCACGGTTATTATCAAACTCACACTGCGTAAAATGATAGATCTTATCTTGATGCATAAGTAGTCCGCGTGACTGATTATGTACCACGAACTCAAGCGGTTTATTGAGCCTGATAGAGCTTAATGTCAGATCAGGATAACGTCCCGAACTATTTTCTAACAGCGTATATGGATAGCGGTCCACATTCCCTTTGTAAGTATTTGTATTCTTCCATCGCCCATTTTCCTTTTCAAACTGATAGAGTTTTCCATTATAAAAATAGGGCGCATAAATAAATGTATAGTCATCCGTCATTAAAAAATGTCCGGGATAGAATTTTAGAACACCTTCCACATCCTCAAGTCCGGGAATAAGTTGAGTAAGCTTTAGAAATGGCTTTCCTCCCGTTGAAAAATCCCTGTCATGCTCTCGAGCATAGGTGGTATTTGAAGGTGATTCAGGTCCTGTATAACTGCTATAAATGCCCAGATGATGGTCTTTCCCCAACGGTTTTAAAATAACAGGTGCGGCTACATTCAAAGAATGCGTTGTTACGGCCTTGCCCGTGGTCGAAAATACGTTCAGTCGCTGCAATTTTTGATCAAAAGCATAAATAGAATCACGATAGACAAAAAAGCCGCTGTTGCTGATGAACTCGCCCGGTCCGCGACCACGGTTCCCCACTATTCGCAGTGGACGTCCCTCTTCAGAAAAAACTTTAATATCCATTTGGGCTTCATCAAATACGTAGACATTACCCGCCGAGTCGGTTTGGAGTTTATCAGGCTCGTAGATTATCATGCTATCTGCGAGGTTGTTATCCAAAAACTGCTCTTTCGTGATTTCCAGTCCATCAGGTGGCCCGGGGAATGACTGTTTTTCTACTTGAGAATGGCATCCCCAGCAGAGCATAACGACTCCTAAAAAAGTTAAAAAACGGATATTTTTCATACCCCCCCTGTTTATCTAATCTATATTCATAGAAAATTTACCACCCATTTATTGCAACCCAAACCGGTAAATATGCTCTTCAAAGATGGATCCGTAATAGACCCTGTTTTCATCCTGATCGATAATAAAATTTGAAATAGTAATGCCATAAGGCCGCTCTTCCCGAGTTTCGGGGTCACTATAGGTGAAAAACTTTGCCCACTCTGCCCGATATTTATCTTCTTCACTATCATAACTCAAATGATAAAGCCTGCTGCCGTGGGAAAAATATAACGAGCCGTCCTCCGTTAGAGAAGGTCTCCCAATCAAGCCCTTCACTCCAATAGCCTCTGATGCCGTTCGTGCCGGCTTATCAACAGGCGTCACCGGCGGATTATCGGGCAAATCCTCTTCAGGGAATTTTACATAGATCACATGCTGTAGTTGATGATTCTTATCATATAGGAAGATATACGGCAGACCCAAATAAGAGACAGCTATATCCCCCATCCTGTTTGAATCTATACTGTAATTATTATAAGGGCCCGGTTGCATGCCCGGGGGAATCAGACGCGGGTGAAAGGTTGCCAAAGAGTCAAAAGGCGGCGTTGCCCTGTAAACCGAAATTAAATTATTCTTTGCACCGGTTGAAAGATACAGCAGGGAATCGGTCACGCTCATCGATTTATTGCCTGATAAGCCAGAGCCATGAATAACATGTTTAAAGGTGGTTTCCAGGTTAAAACGTTGGTCAAACATTTGTAGACGAGCATTTGTTATATCGCCGGCAAAAATAAAGTCTTTATTTTCCATTAGGCCACTTAAATCGCCAAACTCTCTTGGTCCCCGGCCTTCCCGCCCTATTTTACGGCTTATGACTCCCTCTTGGTCGATGGCCCAGATACAGCCTTGCTGCCCGTCGGCTACATATAAACTGTCGCCCACTTTGACCAGCCCCGCTACTCGTCCCAGCCGTCCTGATGGAGACAATAAATCTACGCTACTGTCGGCCATCACATGATCTGGTTCGGCATAAAAAGTATCGACCGGGAGGTCTGCGAGGGGGACAATAGAGGCCGGAGCTGATCCCAACAGCGTATTTAAAGTTTCACTTTCTGTTTTCGGAATTTGCGGTCTCTCTGTTGAACAATTTGATAACAGCAACATACAAACGGATAGAAAACATAGAATGCGGTAATCCATAATCATATATTTAGCTTTATAGGTATCTTAATATGTTCAGCGGTTAGATTTAAATAGTTCTGTGCATGGTTTTTGATTTTAACCCCTATTTCCTGGTGGAATCTGGATGGAGTTGTTACATTTTGATTCTAAGTAATGAAATGGTGACATAGATATAATGACATCTCCCACTCACGGAAAAAGCACCGTGAAGTTGCCCGCTACGTCGCTAAAGCTATGAAGCGTCGGCGACCTTCGAAGGGGGACAGGGGGATGTGCCCATTCCTAAATATAGCCACAACCTCTGAAATCAAACTCCTTACTTGTTTACCCGTCTGACCGCAAGACCAGCGGTCGGACGGGGCAGTTTTGCCAAAGCTTAAAACTACTGTTCAACACATTGCAATTCTTCTTTAAATAAAGATAGCGGAGCTGGCAAAGGATAAACCTCACTCGTTTTATCCCTTGACCTTATCCTTGCTGAAACCGGAGCATTAAAACATCCATCACATCCTTTTCGATAGCTGAGTGCTCCCCACAAATCCCATTCCTTAATATTACTAAGGGTTTGAGGTTCAATCTCTTTTTCCCCAAGCCAGGAATCATCTTCCAAGACTAATTGTATCGGGATATTATTTTCCCGCGCATAATCGTACCATTTCATCAACGATTCTTGGCACTGTGTGCATTTCTCATCAAAAACGCCCTCGGTAAAATAAAAGGTTACCTCCTCATCTTTACATGAACCAATATCTGATAATGCATTTCTTATGATGTCTGCCCCATCCATCGTATAAACAGTATCTCCATCCACGGCCAGAAGCTCACCATTAGCTACTCGCAACTATCAGCTCTCACGATAACGCATGGGCCATGCCAAGATCTCAACATCACTCCATACGCAGAACCCTGAGTAATGGCGTCTCCTCCCTGTCAAATAGATATACGGAATTCCCATTGACCTCATGGATTATCTTATTAGGTGGCTGTATAGAATCAAGAACGGAATAATAGAGCGGCTCACCTTCTCGGCTGAATTTCTTAGCGATAAAGTCTAACCCGTCATCAGAGCTTCTTTCCTGAATTGTAAAGTGCATAAAGGTATCCTGACCGTTCCAAAATAGACCACTCGAGCGAGCATGAAATTGTGCGGCGAAGCGTCCCTCCGGTAACCTAAAAGGAGCATCCACTCGTTCTGCCTGGCTATACGAACTGAAGGTAACTGGATTATCATGCCGACTATACCCCTTGATTGTATCAGCTACTTGCCACTGCTGATTATTTTTTAACACATACTTGTATAAACTGCCTGTATAAATACTGGGCGAAAAAAGTATCACATCTTGTGCGAGAACAAGTATGCTTCCCGGCTGGTATCGGACCCACATCTCTTCTAACCTGTTTCCGGTACTGAGAATGCTCGAAACAGGACCCAGGCTTGTTTCAATACTGCTAAAGCTTGAATCAACAATGTGTATCAGCTTCTTTTCGTGATATCCCAAAAGAATATATCGTCCATCAGGCATTTGTTTTATTTTTCTAACACCTGTCAAAGGTAAATTATGCATAGAAAGAAATTTTCCCTCCAGAGAAAACACACCCACCCTATTCTGCTCTGGATCTAAAACAACCAACTGCTTCCGTTGATTGATAAAAAGTGTGCTAATGTCTTGAAATTCTCCCGGGCCTGATCCCTCTTTTCCAATATATCGCTCAAAAGAGCCCTCTTCGTCATAAACTCGAACCCGGAATTCTCTGGCATCCGCTACATACATCCTGTTCTTTTGATCCGTAACGATATCCACGATGAAGCTAAAAATCTCGTGGTCCTTTACATCCAGGCTATCCGTGCCAATACTCAGCTCCTGCGTTACCGTAATATCTTCCTCAGAAACCGAATGGTCTTCAGTACATTGGATAGTCATGAACGTGATAATGAAAATGATAAATGTCCTGGTAGTTGTCTGCATCATATCCTTTTTTTAAAATCACCTTATATTGTACATAGCCAGGCTCATCTCTAATCCATTGCAATATTATACCGTATAATTGTCGGGAGTTCTTCCGGGATTTGTGATATCCCATAGGCTTTGCCCTTTTGTACGGCATATAATTTGACATGGGTGGGCAGCGCAAACTCCCATCCCGGTTTTCCATCTTCGCTAAAGACAATCCATCTTTGTTGCTGTTTGCCCGGATCCACCAATTGTATCCAAGCCCGGTTGGCACCATCAAGCAAAATATGCTGAAAAGCCGGCCAATGAGTGGGACTTCCAACTTTCTGGACTACTTTACTGAATAGCTCTCCCTTTTCATCTGATATACTATCGATATCCGCTTGGTCAAGGAATGGTCCCTGAAAGGATCCTGTTAAGGTATCAGTAAGTCTTCCAGCATGATCATATCCACGCAACAGTAAGCTATCGCTGGTACCGATATAAAGGTGCCCTTGTCTATCGATCGCTGTCTCATAATCCGGATAAAATGGAGCTGTAAAAACGGACATGCTTGCTCCATCCATATGAATGAGCTTCTGATCCGTCGGGAATAAGGTATCGAATTGCAGGAAATCCTTTTCTACGAACTTCCCGGATTTGTCGATCACTGAAACCGTCGTCTTACGGGTAGCTCCGGTCTCTTTCGGGTCTTTAAGATGAGGCTTCACATATAAAACCATAATATCACCATTCGGCCGGGGCAGTATCTCTTTGGGGGATCCAAGGTCAGCACCATTAACTTTACTTTTGGGAACATCGATAGTGCCAGCCAGCACTTGGTCTGCCAGGCTAAACATCGTAATTCGCCAGTTTCTTCTATCCAGGGCAAATAGCGTATCCGACTGAATTTTTATTTGAGAATCCAGCCAGTTAAACTCTCCCGGCCCCTCTCCCTCCCGTCCAAGAGAATCTATATATTCACCTTCAGGTGAAAACAGATGGATTTTCATCAGTCGACTGTCGGCAGCATAAATATCACCTCTTGCATCAACGGCGAGACCGGAAAAATCACCGGCCAACGCTTCTGCAGAGTTTGCCGAGATCTGGAGCTCTTCTGTTAATTTTATCTGTTCAAGACTATTATTGGGCGACTGACTTTTGGAAGCACATCCTACAGCCAACATTAAGACAAGAACCAAGGTAACTAATGAATTATAACTCACTTTCCGAAAATTTATATTATAAAGAATACTGATGAATAGCTCTTAACTTGCATTATAAAAATGAAGTACCAGACTATATGTCGGTGATAGCAGCTCTATTATAGATCCGAAGAAAGTCATAGCAAGTAAGCCTATTCATTATGGGAATAACCTCAGACAGTATACTAATAATAAAGTATTACTACAATAGTATTTAAGAGCGCCTCATGGATCAATTGCTCTATTAGTCCTTGAATGGTATCACATTTTAATATCATAGCGAACAATCTCTTCCAGTCCGGTCTCTTTATCCCTCTCGCGGGTATAGAGCTTCCCACTTTTTATCACTTCGATCCGTTTTTCCCGCGGCCATTCGAACCGGGTCAGCAACTCTCCATTTTCAGCATCCAGCATCCACCACTTATATATCTTCGGGTCATCGGTAAAGACAGAAACCCATAGACGATGCTCATCATCCGCTTTTATGGTGTTGAAGGCCGGCCAGGTTTCGGGGAGGGTATCATTTCGTATGGCTCGGATGATGTTTTTGCCGGGATCTTGATACTGGGCAAGTGCATCTTCCACATTCAGTGGAATTTCAGGATTTGGATGATAAAATGCTCGCTGATACTCTCCTTCTTCATTACAAGTCTTGAACAGCAGATCTTCTGTCCACCCGTGTATCAGCTCTTGCCTCGAATAGGCGAATCGAGAACTCCGTTTATAGGGTACCCTAAACATTACAGTCATTTCCTCTTGATCTGTAAGTGTTTGTCCTGTCCACACAAAAGAGAGGAGATCATGCTTCAGATATTTTTTCTTTGTTGGATCATAAAGAGATACTTCATAAGTACGTCCTTCCACATTATTCATCGGGCCAACTCCTTCATCACCAAAAAATACCAAATAATTGCCGTCTGAACGGACATAGAAATCAATCGGTTTGTAAGACAGCTTTTTTTTACGGGTCCAATCTAACCAAGGCGGGGATTGATGCATCTCTTCGCTAATGGAAAGTTTCATATCATGGATATGCTTCATTGTTTGGAGATCAAATACCGATATCTTTTGAGAGGCATAGCCCAATACATGCAGAGTGTCGTCAGCAACTCTGATCCTCCAAATCATCTGGAACTCTCCCGGCCCTTTGCCTTCCCGACCGATACTATCAAGGTAGGAACCATCGGCATTATATACATAGATGGTTTTCGCCTGAAAATCGGGTATGTATACCCGTCCCCGGCTATCTACCACAACATTTCCCGAAATTATTCCGCGTGTTACTTCCTCTGTGTCCTCATAAGTAACCTCCTCGTCAAGTACGATCTGCCGGCTTGGTTCTGCATTCGGAGTATGAATGGTGACGTTTTCCAACGATTTGACAGTCTCAGGAACCTCAACCCCCGGTTTGGAGGCACAGCCCAATATTAGTAAAAGCACAACATATTCAATCCATTTTTTTGCCATTCTATTTTTCCTGACCCAAAGTATCTGTTCCTTTTGATTATGATTAAAACCGGCTGACCCGATAACTCACTACTCAAAACTCATTCAATTTGAGGCAGATACTTCTTCCTGCAATTCGAAAACAGGCTCCACCACCTGCAGGTGACTGAGGGCAAAATGGCGATCGGTGGCAATGGTATCGCCGGGAGCAATATTCTCGTGATTAATAATTGCCCACTCACCGTTTTGGGCTTCGGGCTCCACATAGACCCATTCGACCTCGTCATTCTCGGGATTCAATTTAAAAAGCAAGGTACGTCCGCCATCACGGGATAATATAGCTGAACGTGGCACCCGAGCCTTGCCACCCTCTTGCAACGTTTGGATACGCCCCTCTACCGTCATCCCCGGATACAGTAGCTGCTTGCTGTTATCAGCACTCACAATGACCGTACCCGTCTTGGTATCAGCATTAACTACCGGCTGGATCGCCTCCACCTGCCCCTGCAGCTGTTGTCCACCCGGAGCGGTGAGCTGCACGCTCATACCACTGTTTATATTACCCAACTCTGATTCCAGCACATCAAAACGAAGACGCACCGTGCGGTCATCGACCAGTTCTCCCACCGTTGTTCCAGCAGCGACATAAGTCCCCGATGCTAATCGTTTTTGGGTGGAAAGTACCCCTGAAAAAGGAGCGGTCATCACCGTATAGGATAGATCCAACCGGGCGCGTTCCAGCTTTAATTTAGCATTGGCCAGTCCGGAATAAATGCGTACCAAGCTATCATCTCTTGCAATAGCCTGCTCGCCACTGCTCAAACTTTCCATTACACCCTGCGATCGATTCTCGATCTTGTACTCGCTGAGGGCTTGCTTGTAATTATTCTGCGCTTCATCAACGGCCATGGCATATTCCCGCTGATCAAAAGTTAGCAGCTCCTGCCCTTTCTGTACCCGCTTTCCTTCGGTAATATACGACTGCCCCACGTATCCGCTGATCTTCGGCTTCAGCTCTACGGACTGGTTGGCTTCTACTACGCCTTGACTTTCGATATACTGGTAGATAGGCTCATCATCGGCCACGGCAAAAATCACTTCAGGACGTACTTCCGCCGATTCTTGCTCTTCTTCGGAAAGGGGGTTACCATCTTCTGGTTCGCTGCTCTGGCAGGCGCTTAAAAATAATCCCACACAGCATAAAAGAACGGCTACTTGATGAGATAGCGACAAATATTTAGTCATGAAAAATACATTAGGTTTTACCTCAATAGTATTTGTAATGTATTGAGAAGGATCGGATTAGGCAAATGTGAAGCATACCTAGATTACAATCCTGTTCCCCCTGCAACTCCAACTGCTGCCAGTTTTCTACCTGTTGGACTCGCGTCTGTGGCTCAGCGGGAAAAACTATCGGCGGACCACCAGCCCGATAATCACAAGGGCGCAAAGTACCAGTACTCCAGTAAAAGAAAGCGACAGAAGATCTTTAGTTTACATCACTGTTTATTAACTGTTGGAATTAACCTTATAACGCACTACTGACTGAACTCCCTCCTCATCCTCTCGGATGCCATAAGTGTAACCGTCGCTCACTTCTTTGAGCTCCACGGACTTCGGAAGCGTTGTTTGATCTACCAGATCGCCTTCTTGATCATAAATACGCAATGAATAATGTTGCCGGTCTTTCGTATTGACGGCGACCCAGATTCTACTCTTGTCATCAATAACAAACCAGTCGTACACTGGAAAGTTACTCCCATCCAATTTGTTTATAATAGAATCTATCTCCCTCGAGTTATACCCCAATTTTTTTGATTCCACTATCAAATCATTCTTATTTACGGCCTCCCTTTTCACATTTTTATGCACAATCTTTTTTATAGAATCCTTATCCAGCGAATATTTGAATATCTCCAATTTGTTAGTATCCCCATAATAAAACGATTGACGTGAATCATCAATTTGGAAGATTGGCTGCTTTCCAAAAGGTTTGGGACCTACGCCAAAACTTTGCCCCCTCGAAGACACCAAATATTCTTTAGCTGGTTTAACCATTATAAAATCCTGAATAATATTCCCCTCACCGTTTAGCAAAGCCACAACAACTTCCTTTTTTTCGTTCAAGTTCCTGTTTGAATAGGCGGTAGAATATACTCCCAAAAACCGTGTGGAATCAAGAGCAATAAGTTGGTCGGGAGTACCGTGATGTGTTTTTTTAAGAGTGATAGTATCCAGGATTTCTGTTTCATTTCTAACATCAAAAACAGAAATTCTAAGTAACTGATTATCAAAGATATAAAGGGTATTTCCAATAATAGAGAAACTCCTGGGTATTTGAAGCTCTCCGGGTCCCCTTCCTTTTTTTCCTATCTTTTTTTCCAGCGTTCCTGTAGGCAAAAATTGTTTTATATCTCCACCTATAATATCAGACACAAATATATTCCCGTATTGATCTATACCAAGGTCATGAATGTATCCCACTTCCTGAGACTCTATTTGCAGGTCTTTTTCCAGACTTATTTTCTGAGATAAACCAATATTGGTAATCAACAATAACTGAATGGATATTATAAATAAAATCTTATTGCGCATTGCGATGAAGGTTTATTTATGGTTTTTATATAATTGATAGATAGGTCCATCAACAGCCATGGCGAAATAATAACTTCGGAACATATTAGAACATGCCCTCTAGTCTCTGTGAGGGGTATTAAAATTCAACTCCTGCCAACCTGATCTTCTCTATAAATTTAGATTTTATAATTTCTGTTAATTAAGATTATATCTGAAGTACACTGTTCCTGTCATGACTTAGAATTGATTTCCATATCTATTTTGTTAAATCTGCCAAATTTATCCACCTCCCACCTCTTTTAGAGTTTATTCTGCTGCTACAAATTTATATTTAAAAATGGCATTTTCTTCTTCGGAGTAGACAAACAGGTATTCATCATTGGCCGTTATATCTTCGGCTTTAACACCCAAATCATGGGTAGCAACAAATTGCTCCTCTTTGAAATCATATTCGAGCAACTGATCTAATTCATAATCCCGATTCTCACTTTTACCTTTGGCAAGTAATAATATTCGGTTTGGCGAACCGGGAATATAGGCTACATCTTCATTAAGGATATCCACCTTTTCGGGAGGATACATGATTCTGGCCCCTTCCTCATTCGTCATTGCTTCCCTCTCTTTTATTTCCGATTCATCAAAAGTTATTTTTTTCACCATCTTCTTTGATGATAAATTATATACGTAAATCCGGGGATAGTACTTTATAAAGTGTATTAAATTAATTCCCTGGATAGTCATCCAGCCCTCTTTATGAAACGGACCCGGAAATTCCTCTGTAACCTTTGTGGTCCCCATTGTAAGAGGAGTATATGTCTCCTCATCATCCTGAAGATAGAAAACAGCCTTCTTGTTTAATCCATTCATTAAGATTCGATATTTCTCATTACTGACAATTCTTAAGGGTAGTAACGAAGATGGGGTGCGTAGATCCTCTAAAAAATTCCCTGATGCTGTAAGACGGATCAGTTTAACATTTATATTATCCACGAGATGGATAAATTTGCCGGAAATAGACAGCCCCGATATCTGTTGGTACTCATTGGGCCCCCTCCCTTCCTTCAAGTGAACCTCTTTCATATCCTTGTTGGCTATATCATAAATAAACACGGTCCCTGTATACCCTTCATACCAAACCAAAAAATCTTGGGATGTATCGAAAAAATAATAAGCATAATCTTGTTCTAAGGCCACATTAGGGACCTTATGGACAAGGTCCAAGGTTACACTTGCATTTGGCTGAGCGTGTAAATAGCCGTTAATGGATGCCCAAAGAGCAATAATAAACCAGAACTGATAAAGTAAACGCATATCATAAAAGTTAATATGGTAAAGAGCACTATTCCTAATGCTCTTTTACCATAAGTTTTCTTGTTGAACTATAATCATTAAGCCTACCTATTAGGGAGTAACCACAATTGGTTCACGTCCTCTCATTAGAACCTCCTGCACCTATATCCTTTTATCAAAGCTATAATTAGGAATACAGGGGGGGATATATCTATAATCATCTTCTCTTTTGATTGAATGAATTTTTGGTAACCTTTCATTACACATGAGTAAAAAGCGAGCTAATTGTTACAAAATAGTTTTAAAAAACTATTTTTTTCGGCGCGGATGTAGGCGAATTATCGTAAATAATAGCTGTTTTTATGAAAACCTTTACTCTACAATACTTATACCACTCAAAAATTCACCGGGACTATAAACGGGAAGATCACTGCTTTTAAAATCTCGTTGATTCCTGGTAAGAATAGCATCTAAGTTGGCATGGATAGCTGACTGATAAAGTACCGCATCTTGATAATCCTTAAAACCGCTTGTTAAGGCGTCTTCCAACACAACACGATTAATATTTGAAACATAGAAAATTTTAAGCACACTCTTGATATGCTTTTCTGCTTTCTCACGAGAAAGGGCTTTATTCAACAAATAATAAATCGTTGTGACGGTAGTACCACCAATCCATCCTTCTATTTTACCTTTTTCTGTTAGTCCCAAGACTTGGGATGATGACTCAAAGAAAGGGCGCCGTTCCAAGAAAACATCTAATAATACATTGGTATCAAAAAGAACTTTCATTTGAGGTGCTTGTCTTCCAGGTACGATTTGTAATCTTGCTCTTGGATATCTGTGTTCTTTAAAATACCCGTTAAAGAAGAGGTAATAGGAGGTAATTTTTTAGAGGGAGAGGTATCTTCTATTTCGATCAGGGCAAAATAATCGGCAACCATTTGCGATACAGACGTACCTTTTTGCTTGGCGTGCTTTTTAGCCCGTTTAATCAATGAGTCGTCTAAACGGAGCGTTAATTTATTTTTCATAACAGAGACGTATTAATTTATTTTAAATATACGTCATCCAAACGAGCAAATGCAACAAATATTTTGTCCCCCTCATTACCGTTAAAATTATGTACCTCAGGAAAGAATGTAATGTGATTCGTCCGACTGGAAAACCAGAATTCGGACGAATGTCTTCATTTACTCATTCCTAATTCTCTATTCTCCTCCCTTCTACCCACTGAAAAATAATGGGTGCCAGGTAGAGGGTCAGCAGCGTGCTGGTCACCATCCCGCCCATCAGTGCCAGGGCCAGTGACTGACGAAAGGCATAACCGTCGCCAAAGGGCAACAGCATGGGGATGAGTCCAAATATCGTGGTAAGACTGGTCATCACTACCGGACGAAACCGGTGCAACCCGGCCTGGGTTACTGCCCGGTGCAAGTCGCCCGTGTCGGCCAGATAGCGGCGCATGAAATCCACTTTTAAAATAGAGTCATTAACGGCAATACCGGTTAAAATGAGGATACCCATAAACGAAAGGGCATTCAGACTGATGCCGGTAATCCACAGAATGAGCACCGACCCTACCCAGGCGAAAGGCACCGCGGCCAAAATAATGAGCGGGTGCCGCAGGCTTTCGAACTGCACCGACAGGATAATATAAATAATGACCACGCTGATGAGCAGCAGTAATCCCATGTCCGACAGCAACGAAGCGATACTCAAGACCGATCCCCCGACCTTTACCTCCGTGCCGGTCTCGCGGGCGAAGCCAGTAAGTGCTTTCCGGATATCCGCTCCGTGCCACCACCAGTCGGTGAAGCTGATATCCGCCATATAACTCAGCACCGGGGTCTGGTTGACGCGCTCCAGCTGCTCCGGTTCGGAGGCCCGATCAATAGAAACGAGCTTTGTAAGTGGTATTTTTTGCCCTTTCAAATCCAGGGTAATGTCCTCGGGAGTAAAGATCTGCCGGTCATATCCAACGAGCCGGACGGGCACATTCTCATCCTGCCGGTTCCAGTCGGTGATCCAGCTGCCGCGGGTCAGCGACTCCAAATATTGAATTACTTCCTGTTCGCTGAGGCCCAGCTGTAGTAAGTTTTTGGCCTTAAACCGGAGCTGATACGTATCCAGCTCCTGCTCATACTGCTTGGTGAGGGCCATCTCCAGTCCTAACGATTGCAGGCTTTCCTGCAGGCGACCTGACAGCTGCTCGCTCTGTTGCCTGTTTTCATTAACCAGGCGAAAAAGAATGGGAGGCTCACTGGAAGACGGTAATACATTTAAAGCGTTTTCGGCAGCAAGAGGCTGAGCAGTCCACCCCGGCTGCTGCTCAAAATAATCCAGTATCTCTTCTCGCGCCCGGTCCGCCATGGCGTAGCCATCCACGGGGATACTCATTGTAAACTTGTTCATTCCCTCTTCCGACAGATTCGACAGGTTGGTCTGATCGGTATAGCCCCCCAGTATCCGGATGGGACGTCCCTCTTCTTTAACACTTTTTAGCTGTCCAAGAAGACTTCGGGCGGCCTGCTGCGTGGCGTGCAGCGAGGTATTACCGGGCAATCGTACCTGGTAACGCAGTTGTTGGGGCTTTGTCTCGGGCAGTACATTTTTATGAACCAACATAAATATATAGACAGCCCCGATTAGCAGTACCAACATGCTTCCCAAAAACAGCCCTTTGTGGCGGAGTGCCCATTGGAGGCTTCGTTCGTAGCGGTCGCGCATCCGGTCGAAAAAACGATTAAAGCCAAAGACGGACGATCCCTCCTCTCCCTTTTTCTGAAATTGGGTGACCAGTACGGGCAGGATCAACAGGGCTACCCCCAGCGAGACCAGCAGGCTAATAGAGAGCGTCCACGCCTGGTCCTGGAAAAAAGCACCTTCAAATCCACCCAAAAACACCAGCGGCAAGAAAACAGAAATAGTCGTTAAGGTGGAGGCCGTCACGGCCAGCGCAATCTCCCGCGTGCCCAAGTCAGCTGCTTCCAAAATAGAGGTCGACTCCGAACGGTGCCGGTTGATATTCTCCAGCACAATAATGGCGTTGTCTACGAGCAGGCCGATGCCGAGGGTCAGTCCGCTGAGCGAAACGATATTTAGCTGAATATCGGAGACAAACATCACAAAGAAGGTCAGGAAGATGCTCACCGGAATCGCCACCCCGATAGTGAAGGGCGTCCGCCAGTTATCCAAAAACAGGAAGAGCACAATAAAGGCCAGCACGGCGCCGTACAGCAGCGTCTGCAGCAGATTATTGATGGCATTGCGGATAAAGCTGGCATTTTCCTGGAGCACGGTGATGCCGATGTTGGGATTTTGTCCGCGTAGTTCCTCCAGCAACGGCTCCAGGGTATCATAGGCTTCGACAGTGTTGGCCCCGTACTCTTTTTTGACAAGGACGCTCAGCACTTCATGTTCATCCACCAGCGAAAAAGAGGTCGGATCCGATTCACCCAGCTGCACTTCGGCCACGTCGTTCAGCTTGAGCACGCGTCCCGTGCCCAGCGTTTTCAAAGGCACCGCCTCTACATCTTCAATCGACTGAATACGACTCTGGATCTTCAGCGAGTATCGGTACCAGCCGTCACGAAGCTCACCGGTGGCCGTAAACAGGTTGGCCTGCGACACAAGGTTCTCTACTTCGCTAAGCGACACGCCAAAACGGTTCAATGCCTTGGGACGATACCTAATTTGTACTTCCGGCTCGACGGCTCCAACCAGCACCGTCTGGGCGATGCCATCGGCCTGCTCTAAGCGCCGGGAAAGTACCTGCTCGGCCCATCGCTTAAGATCGAGACGGGTCCGGAAGTCGGGATTGCTCTCATCAAGACTGGTGATACCCAGTACGGCGATGGGTTCGTCGGAAGCGGTATTTTGCACCAGCTGGGGACGCTCGGCCTGCTCGGGCAAGGTAAAGCGAATTTGATCCAGCTTCTCACGGACATTCAGGAAGGACAAATCCATATTTTGTCCCCACTTAAAACGCAGGGATATAATACTCTGCCCCTGACGTGCAAAGCCGTGTACATCTTCCAGGCCTTTTACGGTACTTAATACGGCTTCCATCGGTTCGTTAATACGCTGCTCGATCTCCCGGGGGGCGGCCCCACTCCAGTCCGTACGCACCAGCAAAGCCGGTGAATCGACCTCCGGCAGCAGGCTCACCGAGAGCTCACCCAAGGCGATCGTCCCGAAGATGAGCGTCGCCAAAATAAGCATAAATGCTGTAATGGGCCGTTTTAGGAGCACCGTCTCTTAAAGGTTTATATCAAAATTATTAGAAATAGTGTAATGGTTATTTAGAATAGATACAAAAGAACATCTGAATTATTATCTAATAATAAAATGCTTGGGTGAAATAATGATCATAAAATAATAGTCGTTTCTTATTAGTTTACAACCTTGACATTTGAATAGGAACTCCCTTGGAACATTGGGTCAAATTAATTTAAACTGCTCTATCTGGTATAAAAAGAAAAGCATGACGAGGATTAGCCCGCCATGCTTTCAAAATATATCTAATAATTTGATAGGTTACTTAAGCCCGGTCTCAATCATTTTAAGGAGATCACGCTTGTCTCCATAGAAGCGATTGTTATAGTCCTCGGTACTTCGATTGATAACTTCGGCCGCCTCTTCCCTTCCGTAGATATGAGTAATCTCACATTCGCGTTTTTCATCACTAAAGGGCTTCTCCTTGTAGGTCAGGAAATAGTGCGACAGACGGTCAATCATATGGTTGGGTACCTCAGAAATATCACGCATATGTCCAAAAGTAGCATCACCGCTGAGCACTGCAATAATTTTATCATCGGCTTCTTCGCCATCAATCATGCGAAAGCCACCCACGGGTATGGCATCCAGAATCAGATTTCCGTGCGGGATATTCCGCTCGGTAATTACACAAATATCCAGGGGATCATCATCGCCTTTGATACCTGAACGCCCCGTTTTTTCCATGCAAAACTGGCCCACTTTCTTTGCACATAGCGTCTGCGGGACAAAGCCGTATGGCATGGGACAAATGTTGGAATAGCGCTGAGGGCGATCTACTTTCAAATAACCACTTTCTTTATCGAGCTCATATTTCATCGTATCCCCGGGTACGATTTCAACATATACTTTTACTTTCTCCGGTGCATCTTCACCGATATTAATGCCATGCCAGGGATGGGGCTTTGAGAATAGTTTTGTGGTCTTTAGAAAACGACGTATCTGATTTCTTTTCATGCTAAAGGTTATCAATAAAAAAATTACCAGTTAGGGCGGCTAAGATACGAATTTTTTAAGGCTTAATGAACTAAAAAGATAGGCTGAAAAATAAATGGAGCCGATATAGATTTTGGCTGTCTGCTGTTCTATTGAGTACAGCCATGCTGTTTTGTACAATTGATAAGAAACCGTACTATCCCGACCACAGTGAGAACCTACAGAAAGCAACTCGGGCAGGATTTAAGGCCCTGCCCTCAGAGCGTTATTAAGTCGAATTAGGGAGATGGTTTGGCTTCACTGTGTAACTCTATGACGTCAGACAGTACTTTATGATTAGTGTTTTATATTACTACTTATTGATGCTTGTATCATTTTAAGTTACTTTAATTAAACAATTAACATTATTATAAGTAATTTCAATTACTACAAAATAAATAATTAAAAACTATGAACGATCAAAAACTAAGTAAATATTTCAAGATCGGGGACAACATCCAGAGAGCAATAGACCATAGAGGCGAAACTCAAAAATGGTTAGCCGACAAAATGACCAAGAAGGCACATAAGGAAGGCTATCCAAACAAGTCATTTGATCGACAGCACATTAATAGATGGTGCAGAAATAGAAATGTTCCATCAACTACAAACATGAGCTGGATAGCTGATATATTAGACTGCACAGTAGAAGAAATCATTACTGGAAATTTCGAGTGGGACCCAAGCCATTCACTAATATCAGACCTAAAAGAAGATCCAATTGTAAATCAAGAAATAGAAGGGATACTAAATACTGTGGTCAATGTTTGCGAAGAGGGAGAGCTTGGAGAGGCCAAAACCAAAAGGTATCGATCACTTGTTGAGGACAAGATTGACTCAATTATTAATTACATTTCAAGCTGACTTCAACCAATACTTCAACCACTAAAATTATTATAAATGAACAATCACCCAAAATCACCGTTTAAAATACAGAAACCCGGCTTTCAACCGGGTATCTGTTGTACGTTGGCTTTTCGGGGTACAAATCAATGGTCATTTATAGAATAAATAACCAGGGATCAGTATGTTCACTAATAGATACTGACCTTTGGAGATTATGTTCCCGATATTTTCTGTGCTCCTGAAATGATTATATCATGAGGAAAGAAATGAAAAGAATCGCATAACTACTTGTGCCACAATCGGTCTGCCAGACCTGAGGCACGCCGAAGATTTTTGCTGATGCCCTCTTTCAGCACTTTTCGGGAAGCCCAAATCGATACTTGTGTGCGAGCACGTGTGACGGCCGTATATATAAGCTCCCGACTCACAATTCCGGAGGTCTCAGCAGGCAGAACAAACAGAATGTGATCAAACTCTGATCCCTGGCTTTTATGAACCGTCAATGCATAGGCCCGGTTGTGATCGGGCAGGCGACCTGGAGCAATAGCCCGAATGGAGCCATTTTGCTGGAAATAAACCCTGAGCTCTCCTTCCGCATTGGGATAACAGATGCCGGTATCCCCATTAAATAAACCTAACGCATAATCATTGACATTGATGATGATAGGTTTACCCGGATACCAGTGGGCATATTTGGGAATACGTCCCTTTTGCTGAAGAACCTTCTCAACATATTGATTGATATACCGGATGCCCCACGGCCCTTTGCGGTGGGCCGCCAGAATACGAAAGCCGGCGAGCCTATCAAAGGCTTCTTGGGGAGAGTTGCAATGCTGAAGCTGCTGAAAGTAACGTTCGGTCTTCTCTTTCAGTATTTTTTGAAAAGCCTCGATACCTTCATCATCAATTAATGATATATCACTAAAATTTTGGCTGACAACATGTTGTAATGATGAATCAACATCGCCGGCATTCACTGATTCAGACAGGCGGGCGATGCCGCTGGACTCGTCAAAGCGGTAGCTTTTGGTGAGTAAGGTAACATGATCGGTAAGCATTTTCGGGTCAGCTTCCACTTTATCATCAGGCAGACTAACCCCCACATTACCTAACCATTGAGCGGATGCAGTGGAAAATCTATTGCTTGCTTCCATACAGATATCTCCCAGCACTGAGCCCGCTTCTACCGAAGCCAGCTGATCTTTGTCGCCCAGCAGAATAAGC
This sequence comes from Fodinibius salsisoli, assembly GCF_026229185.1. GTDB lineage: Bacteria > Bacteroidota > Rhodothermia > Balneolales > Balneolaceae > Fodinibius > Fodinibius salsisoli. The sequence goes on from NZ_JAGGJA010000011.1 coordinate 20,636, forward strand.
TTGGTGCCTTTAAGCAATGCCTCCATCAGCCTGCTCATCAGTCTTTGGTCGACCATCGATACTTCATCCACAATGACTACATCGTAGGGCAGTGGATTTTCTTTGTTATGCTTAAAGCGAGCGGTGTGTCGCCGGGCTCCCAAAAGCTGGTGAAGGGTCACGGCTTCATCGGGAATGGCCGTTTGGATGGACTCTGGAACGGGCAGATTCTCTTGGGCTGTACGAATTGATTCTTGTAATCTTGCCGCGGCTTTCCCCGTGGGTGCCGTTAAGGCTATGGAAGGAAGCTCCTCACGCAAGGTGCCCTGCTCTATCAGCAGTGCTAATATACGGACCACCGTTGAGGTTTTCCCCGTTCCGGGTCCACCGGATATCACCATAAGGTTTTGCTGCACCGCCAGTGCTGCCGCTACTTTTTGCCAGTTAATCTCGTCGGACTCTGCCTCCGGAAAAAGCCGACTCAATCCTTCTTTTAGCGCAGGGATATCGATATGCTCTGTTGAAGACTCACACCGCTGCAACAATGATTCCGCCAGTTCTTTTTCGTGGTACCATAACTTATGCAGGTACAACCGATTTTGATCATCCAGGATAAGCGGCTTAAAGGACCCTTCCGATCCAATGAAAGAGCTTTTTTGGAGTATGGAGAGCCACTCATCCAGGGCTGGAGCGACTATATCCAGAGCAAGGTCGGGCGCTGCTTCAAATCCATCGAAAAGCGGATGGCCGGCATACTCATCCAGCTGCAGGCATACATCCCCCTGGCGATAGAGGTGACTTACCAGGCAGGCGGCTTTCAGTACGTCATCAGAAACATCAGGATGCTGTTCGGCCAAAAAGCGACAGAGTTCCAGGTCAATTTCTTCGATAATGTCCTGCTTATGCAGTTGATTAAAAGCTTCTAGTATCTTATTCATGCTCCCCTCCTGCTAAAATGTACTGGTCTAATGCTTCAATAAGCTCTTCATCCGGGCGATCAAAAAAGATGCCCTCTGTTCCTTCTTCATTCATGCCGCGCAGAAAAAGGTAAAAGGCCCCGCCAAGATGGGTTTCATAGTCATAGTCCGACAATTTCTGTTTCAGGAAGCGGTGCAACGCGATGGTATAAATGTGATACTGCAAATCATAGGAAGCTTCCTTCATTTCCTCCTCCAGAGCGGACTCCTTATAATCCTCATAGGCATCACCAAGATAATTGGTCTTGTAGTCCAGAATATAGTATTTGCCCTTATACTGGAAGGTGAGGTCAATAAATCCTTTGAGAAAGCCCGCGGCTGCCTGCCCTTGTTGCCAGCCTACCTCTTGATCCGGACGAATGATCTCCAGTAATTCGGAAGTTTCAATATGACCGGTTTGGTAATAGAATTCCAGCTCCTGCACCTGGGCATGCTCCGGGATGGCGGCAAGCTTTATCCCTTCTTGTTCGTTAAGGAGTGGCTTGCCAACGGAGGTCGCCAGCATCTTCTTAACGATGGGCATCCACTCAACATCGATGCCATAGGTTAATAGGTTTTGGCGTATGATTTCGTCGGAAGCATCCAGGTCTTGAAAATCGATATCCTCAAAAATTTTGTGGATACAGGTACCCGGCTGTGGACCTTTGGGAAAGGAGAACATCGTACTTTCCTGACCATGCTCCTCTTCATCGGCATTTACTCCTTCATAGATCGATAAAAACTGGTCATAATCCGGGATGTCAGGATCGTGATCATCCATAACGCTGGTGAGGGCTGAAAAGCTCGAAATTCTGTAGCTGGGTTTTAAAGTACCTTTTCGATTAAACCGTCGCGTCTTCAGGCGCGGTTCGTCAAGAACTTCACCAAAGCTTAGTTGCTGGTCGGTCTCGCCCTGTTTTATTTCATCGCTAAATAACGAGGGATATGATTCACAAAGCTTTTGAATAGTCTGTTCAGCGGCTTGTGGCCCCAGGGGTTCGTATTTTTCGGATATTGTCTGCTGCAGGCTGTCTGTGGAAGCTTTGCCTCCATACAGCAGGTATCCAAGGGGTGAAAATTCGGACTTCTTTGCATAGCACCACCCCAGGTAACAGCGGTGCTCGGCCCGCGTGATAGCCACATAGGCCAATCGCATACTCTCGGCCAGCTCTTCGCGGCGGCTAAGCCATCGCTTGCGGCTGCGCTCTGAATCGTTCTTGCCCTGTAAATCCATATAGGCCTGGCCATTTTCATGGAACGTCAACGGTTGACCACTGTCGGCAATTCGTGGACCATACCACAGGAATGGGCAAAACACCACCGGGTATTCGAGTCCCTTACTGCGATGCATGGTCACAATCTTTACCAGTCCTTCGTCGCTTTCCAGTCGCAGCTGTTCTTCATCCTGGTCCCCCTGTTCTTCTTGTCGCTTGCGGGCCAGCCATTTCAACAAACCGCGGCCTCCTCCCTCCAGCCGCTGATCCTCTTGCTGTAACAACTCCCCGAGGTGCAGCAGGTTCGTCAACCGGCGTTCGCCGTTGGCATAGCGCATGACGTTAGTTGCAATCCCTGCCGTCTTCATGATTGAACCGAACATTGCTGCAAAGCCTTCCTCATTCCACTGCCGGTGCCAGTGAGAAAAACGATCCAAAAGGTCAAGCCATTGCTGCTCGTCTTCTTCAATCTGTAGCAATTCGGAGGCCTGGCACCCCATCAATGGAGTGGCCAGTGCAGCCATAACCGCAGACTCATTGGAGGGTTCAACCACTGCTTTCAGTAAGATCGACAAGTGGTCAGCCTCCTCACTTTTAAACACACTCTGTTGGCTGTATTGCACGCTTTTAATGTCTCGCTGCCGGAGAGCTTGTTTAATGATATCGCCCTGGTTATGGCTACGGACCAGCACGGCAATATCTTTGGCTTCCAGTGGATCCTCCCCAATGCAAACTTCCTTCTTCTTGGCTCCCTCTAACAGACGGTAAATTTCATCCGCCGTCTGTTTAGCGGCTCGTTCTGCCGCCTCACTTTTCGACCACTGCTGCTTATCATCAGAGCCCCATTTTCGAAACTGTATAGGCGCTTGTTGTTTACCATATTCTGTTAGCTGATCATACTCATCCGCCTCTTTTCCAGCCCGGACTGGCTCAAAGTGAATCTGATCGATAACAAAGGGATCTTCATGCTCCCCAAAAAACACGTTGATGCCCTCAATAAGCCCGGGAACCGACCGGAAGTTACGACCAAGGTTGTAGGTTTTCTCTTTTACAGCATCTTTCTTGGCTTCGAGATAAGAAAAGACATCGGCCCCGCGGAAACTGTAGATCGATTGTTTGGGATCCCCAATCATAAAAAGAGCTGAGGAGTCATCCTCTGGTCCACTATAAATCTTTTGGAAAATGCGGTACTGACTGGGATCAGTATCCTGGAATTCATCTACCATGGCGATCGGGTAGCTCTGCCGCAGATGTTGGGCTAACCGGTTGCCTCTGTCACCCTCGCACAGGGCCTTTTCGAGCTGCACCAGCAGGTCATTGTATGAAAGTACTTCCAACTCTTCTTTCTTCTGTGGGAGCTTGTCCTGAACGTAGTCTATTAACCGAAGCAGAAAGCTCGTCGGATAATCGGCCAGCAATACCGCAAGCCGTTGATATTGGTCAGCCACCTGGAAAAAGCGGTGCTGCGGCGGCTGAACGCCCTTCTTTTCTGCTTTCTTTTTTAGGCTGTTATTAATGCGAGATTGCGTAAAGCGATCAAATTGGTCAAATATTTTGATCGAGGGAATTTCGGAACTCAACAGCTCGTCCATCTTACTCATCCAGCCCGACAACCAGTCAGATCGGTAGTTACTCATCTCCTCTCTGCTTAACATTTCCAGGATCTTCTGCCGATCAGATTGCCATTCCTCCTGCAACACAGAATATGCCTCTGTTAGTTTTTCCAGCGTTTCATTTTGGTTAGCATTTGCGGACTCTTCAGGAAGCACTTTTAGATAAGGATTTCCAACCAGCTGTTGCAAGGTTGCGGCTAAGGATTCCGGTGTTGTGCCCCGATCAATCATCAGCTGTAGCAGCGGCTGTTTATATGGATGGTCTGACATCTCGGCCACCCAGTTGCGCCAGTAATCATCGATGACTTCCAGCAGTAACTCCGCATCGTCGCCGATCATCTCCATACCGTAAAGTGCCCGGCTTTCAAAGGCTTGGTCCTGCAGCACCTGCTGACAAAAGCCGTGGATGGTAAAAATAGCCGCTTCATCAAAAGTTCGCCGGGCCTGTTCAAGGCGTTGAACGGCCAGGGGCACATCCTCCACATGCTCGCATAGTTCCTTTAGAAACTGATCTTCTTGCTCTTTATCACTTAGGAGGGCCTCGATAGATTCATGAAGCCGGCTCAGTAAACGATCTTTGAGCTCCTTTGTGGCGGCTTTGGTAAAAGTCACCACCAGAATCTCGCTGACGCTCAACCCACCTTCAATGAGTGCTCTCACATAGATAGAAGCAATGTTATAAGTTTTGCCCGTACCTGCACTGGCTTCCACCAGGTTGATGCCCGACAACGATATGTCAAATGGTTTGAGTGGCTGCATCTTACCCCCGCTCCTTTTCAACATGTTCAAAGAATGGTGCCCAAAATTTGACCGCTTGCTTCTGGAATTCGGGTTCCTGAAGTGGCTGATCAGACCCTACAGCCAGCCGTATGTACCCATCATCACCTTCACCGGGATAGCCGTTGTAGCTCGGCTCCCACGCCCGGATCGCATTCTTCATAGCTTCAGCCTCTTCCTTCTTTTTCTGACAAAGCTGTTCCGCAAAGGCAAAGGCCGATTCCGGAAACAAATAACTCATCGATTGCTGGCCCTGCCAATATCCTTGTAACAACCGCTCAAGTAAAGAGACTGAATCTTCCACCGGAGAAAGCTCATATTCTACAAATGTCTTATATCGATCCTTCGCATAAAAAAGGCTATAATTTGGATAGGTGTCATCGCTAACTGTTTGCAATACAACGTGTTTTACCCAAAAACTAATGAGATCTTTAGCTCTTGGACTTCCAAAGCGGTAACTCAGTCTACATGGAGTATAGAGGTTCGACAGGTGCCCGACAATGTGGAAACCTCCAACCGATAGGTTAACTTCCAAGTCATCCAAAGGTTCTTCTTCGACGGCTCTGGAAATTGCTGTCGCAAAGTTTTGAACTTCTGTTATTTTTTTATCATAAGCCTGTTCACCCACCCAGCCTTCCGGAAGCTGGTCTCTGGACCGTAACACCTCGTGATATGATTCCAGTGGTTTCTTTTTGATATAGCGATCCAGCAACACCTGCCCTACCTGGTAGTTGTCCAATCCTTGCAACGCAAAAGGCTCCCGATCCTCGGTGATCACTTCTTCCGTTCGTAGATAAATACCCAATCGGTTTCGCATCACATATTGAATCGGATGCTGATAAAACGAGATTAGCTGGTTAAGAGAAAGTTGCTTTTTCTCCTCATCCGGCGGGGGAAGCCTTTCCTGTATAAAGGATGGTGGTGCCTCAGCTGAAGAAAGCATCTGCTGGCTGATTTTTCTCTGTAGTTTCGAATAGGAAAAGTAGCCCTCATCCTTAAAATAGCGGGAGCTAAACGCCTGCAGCGGATGTCGTGTAATCAACGAGTCCGTTGTTAAACCGTGATGTGTCTCCAGGTAGTCGAGGAATTCGGACAGTACGACCGACGGCGGGAAATCAGTATCATCACGGTTGCTTTGTCCTACATAACTAAAGTAGATATGGCTGCCGGCCGAAAGCAGGTTTTCAAGGAAGAGATAGCGATCCTCCTGGGCATTTATCGGGTCTCCCGGACGCTGCTCTTCGGACATCAGATCGAACGCCACAGGCTTCTTAGGACGCGGGAAGGCATCATCATTCATCCCAATGACGCCAATGACTTGAAAAGGAATACTCCGCATGGGCATTAGTGAACTGAAGGTTATCCCCTGCCCGATACGTCCCCCGCCCGTATGCTGTTCCTCCAGCTGGTTTTGAAACCAAGATCGTATAAGCCGATACGGTACCGTTCGGCCATAGCCCGAAACCTCTCCCTGCTCTTTAAGGGTATCAATGCGCTGTCTGATCTGGGCAACTTCACTGAATACTTCTTGGTTGTCAGGAAAAAAGGTCGATACCATGCTAGCTATACAGTTGGCCCAACCATCGATTGACTTGGACTGCTGGACCTCCTCATAGAGCTCAAAAAGGGACTGTAGGAAATACGCCAACTTGCCGGCAAGCACGGCATCATCGGAAGATGCAACCTCTTCATAGGGATAAATACTTTCAAACAACTGATCTTCTGTAGCTTCCATCGTGTAGCCCAATATCATGCGCCGGAGTCCCGCTTTCCAGCTAAAATTTGAGGTAGCCGGAAGACCTAACTTCTCCTTAAACGGTCCATCAATGCCCCACCGGATGCGATTTTCTTCCACCCATTGTTCAATTTGAGTTATTTCCTCTTCACGGATTTCAAAAGCAGAGCGGATTGGAGAGGTATCCAGTAAATCCAACAGTTCAGTCACTTTAAACCGACTTTCCAGCAGGGCCAGCAGACCCAGAAAAGCCTCGGTAACGGGGCGGCTTGCCCCTACTCCACGATCAGAGATATGAAACGGAATCTCCAGTTGACCCTCTTCCTGTGATCCAAATACGGCCCGTATCATAGGAGCATAGGTTTCAATGTCCGGCGTCATGATGAGCACATCATCCGGATGGCAATTGGGGTTTTCATCCAGAATCGACAGCAGCTGATCGTAGAGGATTTCCACTTCCCGCATCGGGCTGTGGCAAGAGTGCACGCGAATCGATCCATCTTCAGATAATCCTGTTTCCAGCCTGGAGGAAGATTGGTTTTTCTTCAGCGATTCTTGGACCTGTAGAAAAGTGGAAAAAGTGGATTGCCCATCTTTATTTCGGGCGTCAACAGATGTATAATTTGGTTCAACTCCATATCGTTTAACACTCTGCTGCAATAGGTTAGATAAATCAGACCCGACTTTTCCAAAGGACTGAAGCAGCGGATGGTAAAAGTCCGCGGCGTCAGTAACCAACCGGTCTGTGGTAAGTTGATAAAACGAAACATCAATAAGAGCAGATACCTGGACCAACGTCTGAACGAGGGCTGGCGGCATCCCGGAAACCCCAAACACACTGAGGCGGGCCGGCAGGGCTTCTCCATCTAATACACCTTCTTCGATTGCGTCAAAAAGCTCTTGCTGTAAGAGCGCGCGGTGCGGGGCATATTCGTCAGGCCAATCGACTTTCCAGTTGTCCTGCAGTTTTCGCCAGATTTCTGATTGCCAGCGCTCGGCCTCATTATCCTCAAAATAGGTTTTGCCTTGCTCCCACTTCAACAGTAAATCGGGACGGTAGACCAGGTACTGATCAAAGACGTCGGCAATTTTGTTGCTCAGCTTCCACTTACGCACCTCCTGTCGGCCGGGATCAGTATCCTCCATATAGAACCGAAGGGGGGCAAAGATGGGTTCATCAGCATACTCCTCCAGCAGCTGCATCAGGCTCCAGGCCATGGGTCCCCGGTCGGACGGCAACGTTTGCGGTAGATCAGGATGCAGTAAGCGCACCAGCTTCCACATACGCTCAGCGGGAAATTCAAAAACCATATTGGCTGCAACGCCCTCCGCACGAGCCCGATGCATGGTCAACCACTGTCCCATGCCATGATTTTGTACGATAAGCACTTCTTCGGCAAGTGGATTTCCCCCGGAAGCGTCTCGGCATTCTTTTAGCAGCTGGTCCGCCAGCGCTTGTTGATCCGTAGCATGAAAAATCGTGAGCATTGAGGTGTGTGCTAAAAAATTAAATCCAATTCCGGCAAACGTCTCGTATTGAATGATTGAAGCTTAGGTACGAATAAAAATGAAATCCAATTAAATAACAAGAGAACATGCAAAAAGTACTTGCATTGTTCGTTGTTCTTTTTGCAGAGCTCACCGGGATGACTTTTGAAAAAAGTCAGAATAGTCCAGTAGTTACTCTACTACTATCAATGTTCCTTTTACCACTTTTGTGTCGACAAAAGTGGAACAGAAGGTTCTAATTTATTGAATCTAAGTTCCTTTTGCCGTGTCCCGTCCATACGGGGGCGTGATCCTTCCGAAGGGTCGGAACCAGCAGAGCTAGGGCTTGTAAAAGATCTAGGGCCCACTACGCCGAAGTAGCATAGCTACGTAGGCTGTACTGGAAATTTCTTGGCGGCGCTCATGGCCTCCGTGCTGTATAAATTCAATGGTCCTTCTACTCCTTCAACCTCAAGTTGAGATCGAACCGGTATGAATTTATACGGTTCCACTTCGCCCCATTCGCTTTCCTCCGCCAACAAATTCAAGGCCAAGGGTATTCCAGTTCAAGAAACAGCCCTTCTATTCAACGATGATACCTCTTCCTCATGCCGGCGGTTAGGTTTCTTGGATGTCGAAAGGAGTCTCTCCATCCGGCCTTATAAATTCTGCTGGAAAAAGTAACCGTAGCCGAAGCGTAATAAATCATTTCCTGTCTGAAAGTTGCTGTTTTTGAGCAACTTGAGTTAAATGATTTTAGCGCAGGCGAAGGGAACGGCAGCAGGAATTTATTCAGCCGGCGACGTTTTTGGGTTCCGTTTTTGTGTCGTTTCAAAAATGGAACAAGTAATATATGTCTTTACTACCTTTTGCATCAAGGTAAAAGGTGCAAGCACAATAGATTCAGACAGTTTTTGTGTCGACATTCCGAAGGATCGGAACCAGACAAGCTGGAAGGGGCAAAACGACCGATTGTTCCTTGCATCCCTCCCACAAATTGCTAACTTATTGCGTCGGGGTTACCTAAACAACGCCACCACTTAAAATATTACATAAGCATAAAGTACTCTATTTATGGATAATCAAGAGGTTTACAGACAATCTGGTGATCAGCAACAGCATGTTATATCCGTCGGGGAATGGGTGCTCTACTTGTTTCTCTTCTCACTTCCTCTTATCAACATCATTATGCTCTGCATTTGGGCCTTCGGCAATGAGCCCAATCCTACTAAGTCTAATTTTGGCAAGGCCGGCCTCATCTGGATTGCCATCGGCATCGTCATCTACCTCATCCTTATGTTTACGGTCTTTAGCTTCTTTTCAACGGCCTTCAACGAGATGAACCAGATGCAGACGATGTAGAAAGAATTATCTCTAAAATCAAGACTCAACGGCGACCTTATGTAAAGGAATATGATCCTAAAAGAGATAACTTTCTCCGCGCTGGTTATGCGCAAGCATCATCAGGTAGTTATAATATTTAGAGGGTGTTTATGGAAGATAAAGTCAAACAAAAGTTTAGTTCATATCCGGATAAGATCAAGCCGAAAATGGAGATCCTTCGCGATTTGATTTATGAGGTGGCTAAGAATACAGAAGGCGTTGGCAAGCTGGAAGAAACATTAAAATGGGGCGAACCAGCATATTTACCCTCACAAACAAAAAGTGGAACAACGGTCAGAATTGACTGGAAACCTAAGAGTCCAGATCAAATTGGGATGTATGTAAGTTGCAATACTACCTTGATTAGCACCTTTAGAACCATGTTTGGTGATGACCTAAATTTCGAAGGAAACAGAGCCATAGTATTTCCAGTTGACAAACCAATACCTAAGAAGCAGCTCATGATTTGCATACAGATGGCGCTACGATATCACCTTGATAAAAAGACGTGAGCAAGTACCTCCTCATCTACGCCAGATCATTTGTGGTGCAGTCACCATACTCAATACACTTTTTTAACTCCCCTCCCCTTGGCCAGCGCTCCTTTTCCGGTATCCGTACTGCCTAAAACAGTACTGCTCACAAATAAAAAAGGCCAGGCAAAACTGCCTGGCCCGAATCGTTAATTTTCCGTACTCAGAACAAAATAATTCCTTAAGCTCTGGAAAGTTTCTTAATACGGTTACCGGAATGATCAAAAAACAATCGCTGCTTCATGCCATCTCGTTCTAAATCTACTTCATATTCCGTTCGCTGTGCATCGAAGTTACGAACAACGGTTTTATTATGGACCATTGTCCAATCCTTATAATCATCTGCTGCCAGGTAGTTCCTGATGGTTAATGGAACAGGCGCATCTTTTGAGGTAATGATTCCCTTAATCAGACTTCCATCTTCTCTATAAGTGGCAAAAAGTTTAAATTTTTTGCCCGTATTTTTTAGCGTAAAAGTTTTCGCTCCAGCAGATCCGGGGGCTAACCCGGTGTATCTGATATTCGAATATTTTTTTAAGCCACTAATATTCAAAAAGTTTGGATAGTCGTTCTCTCCAATCATTGTCAAAACAGTTGTCTTTTCTACTACTACTTCTTCCGGACATCTACAATCCTGTGCTTTAAGGGAAAGAGCCATCAAAAAAAGGACGCTTAGACTTACAATTATTTTCGTTGTTTTCATGGTTTACCTTGAGTCCTTAAACTCATTTTATGTTAGAATAAGAAGAAAGTGGTCTCATACAGTAATTTTTTTGGATCTAACTTCTGGGAGAGGCTTTCTTCTTATCTTGTATAAAGATACCCTCATTACCAATAGTAACCTATTGTTTTTATTAACTTAAATGGAATAGTCTTCGTCAAACCTACTACCCTTTGATCCTGATATTATTACTCTTCATCCCAAAAAAGAAAATATTAATCACACACTCTTCTCCGGTTTTTGTTCCGCATTGTGCGTGCTCCCGTTAAGAATCTACGTCGTATATCTCAGGATTCCTTCCTTAACCGTCCTGCTCCCTTGCCTCTGATCGGCACAAACAGTATCCTGTTATTGGATTGCATTGCCATATGATGCCGGCAAACGTTCGCGCGCATGCGCAGATCTGTAATACACGGAATAAGGATAAACAAGAAAAGAGAACAGATAACATAAATGGGGATTGTAGCCTTTTCTTTTGAGATATTCAGAATTATCAGTGCCAAAATGAGAGAGGGCATATATTTATCCACAAATAAATAAAGAGGACGATTATGAATTCACAAACCATCATTTCACTAACCACAATTGCTTTATTATGGATGTTTGGTGCGATTACCGCTTGCGCCCAGGAAGATACTTCAGAAAACGACATGAGTTTTTTCATCACCAGTGAAGGGCCCGGCAACGGGGCTGATCTCGGAGGACTTGAGGGAGCCGACGGCCACTGCCAGATGCTGGCCGAAGAAGCAGGCGCCGGGGAGAGTACCTGGCGCGCTTACCTGAGCACAAACGCAAATAAAACAGTGCATGCGCGCGATCGCATCGGGGCGGGCCCCTGGTACAATGCTAAGGGCGTCATGATAGCCGAAGATATCGAGCAGCTGCATGGAGATAACAATCTGAATAAAGAAACGGCCCTTACTGAAAATGGAGAACAGGTCAACGGACGCGGTGACAATCCAAATATGCACGATATTTTGACTGGCTCGCAGCTGGACGGCACTGCTTTTTCGGGTGATGAGGACACAACCTGCAGAGACTGGACCAGCAGCGGAGAAGGCAGTGCCCAGGTAGGCCATCACGACCGCGAAGGCGGCGGGGAAAACCCAACTTCCTGGAATTCTGCCCACGGCTCCCGTGGCTGTAGTCAGCAGGATCTCCAAGGCACCGGCGGCAATGGCCTCTACTACTGCTTTGCTATCGGCGAATAACGGTGAGTAAGTAACAAACATTTTGCCCTCCCCTCCTTTCAATCAAAATCTTTTACCCCGGACGAGCCGGTCCGGGGTCGTTGTTCAAGGCATTTCTCCAGCACTTTTTCGGCATTATCTGTACCTTACACTGGCACATAAAGCTGCCCCCCTTTCTAAATATGCTTACTATTTGTCACCTCTTTTAAGAATACCATAGTTATCATTAAAGATTAAAGTGTATAGTATTGTTAATCAGCTTTTAAGAAAAAATACTATGAAATATTACCTGTTTGTGGGTCTACTGATTATTGGATCGACTGCATACGGCCAAAATATGCCCTCCGGAGAAATGCAGAATAATAAGTTTCAATTAGGCTTCTTTTATTCAACAGATCAAAATCTGAGTGGTGATCAGGTTAAAATAGATGAATATATGGGCTATGAAACAGAATATGATCAATATAATTTTTTGGCAGGATTAACTACCACCTACTCTTGGCGTACCCAATGGGCTCTTCGTTCCGGCTTAACCTATGCTGACCGATCCTTTACGGGAACCTTTTATTGCCACGTCTGCGACTTCATCACATCCCCACAGCCGCAAAGCTTTGATCTCGCATTTGTGCAAGTTCCCATCGCGATAAGATATTATCCCTACCGTAAAAGAGTGAGCCTGTTTGGAGAGCTGGGCATCCTCAACCAGCTGATGGTTAAGGAACCAGTGATTTCCAGATTAGAAGCAAATACTTATTCCCTAAGCAGCCTCATAGCAGCAGGTATAGCGTACAATATAAGTCAACAGTTTTCAGCACAACTTTCCGTTCAATACAGCAATGGGTGGTCAAAATTGTTTAAAGAGACAGATTATTCTTACCAGATTTTAGGAATTGAATTGAGTTTGCTCAAACATTTTTGAGTGTTATAGACTAGGTTACGTCCTTCTTAGCCAAGCAAACTGTTTACGCTCTACTCCATCCCCACAGAGCCCAAAATTGCTTTTAAGCAGTATGATGGTTAAAATATTTTTACAAATAGATATAGGGATTAAAAATACAACCGTTATGAAAAAACTTACCTTCTCCTTCCTTGGGTTATTCCTCCTGTGTATTACCGTACAAGCTCAAGATAAGGGACAAAAGAAAACTAAAGACAAGCAACCTGTCATCATTAACAACGAGGCCGTCCAAGATGTTATCCAGTCTAAAAAGACGTTAAAGGTCAACACTCAAAAAAAGGTGGCTCTTTTTGACAATGTGCAAACAATCGATAATGACGATACCAACTTGATGATCAAAAAAAACCTGGCGAAGGATATTCAATTATCAAATTCCAAAGCAGTTGATCTCGTTACCCTGCCAGAGGTAAACATTCAGCCTGCTTCCGTCAATGGTTCACTGACGCCACGCAATAACTACCTAAACAGGATAGCCTACTTGGAATTCATTAATGTGGGTGTGCTGGACCCTGAGAACAATACGGCTCAATGTAACTGTGGTGGCACCAGTGGCCTTACTTATGTAAATGTGCTGTTTAGAGGAGAAGCCGATCAACGATATATGGTCACTATGGATGTGTCGCCATTTGATGATAGCGAGACACCTGGCATCAGCCTGTTTGTCGAGAATAGCGGGCAAGTCTATAATTTTACTATTTCCCAGCCTAATGATGAAATTGATGTGATCATTAGGCCCGATGAAACCGGAATGATTAAATTGTGGTCCCAATGTGCACGCCCTAATGACAATCCAATGAATTGGGTGTTTAACGAAGCAACCATCCAAAAGATTGATTAGGGGCTTATGATTCTGGCTTGGCACAATACTCCTGCCAAGACTTTAAGCTTAAAGTAAGTAGTGCCTGTTCCGTTTTTAAATAATGTTATTGGTTTGTCACTCCAAGTGTTGCGAGGAGTCTCAAGTAATCGATAGGTTTATACCACTCATCCGATGCGGATTGTTACCTTGCTATGAAATACCCCCTCTTTGCTCCTTCCCTCCAAGCAGGGAAGGGAGGTATTATTGGTCAAGATGATCAGTGTCATTATGCAGCAGCGTCCTGCAGAAACTGTTTCTGAACATGCTTCCAAATCACTAATTTCGTCTCTTTTACATTCCCTCAAGCACTTCCAGGTACTCCCGGATGCGGTGGGCATTCACCCCTATGTCACCACGACCAATACGAGAAACGGAACGGACATCTATAGCTGTTTGACCTGAAGCCTGGCTTGTATCCACGCGAATGACAATGTCATCCTTAAAACCAAACCACGGCACTTCATCCGTGGCTTCAATGCGTCCGGTGGCTTTGTCCGCTGCAACCATTTCTTCCCAGCCCATCGTCTGGGCAGCTTTGAGAGCTCGATCAAAGGCTTCCGGATAGTCCGTATCCAGGTAAACTGTTTCGATATCAGGATAAGCTTCTCGCTGCAGATTGGCCTTTTCCTGATCCCCATAAGTCGTATCATTCGGTGCATCGGCTCGCAGTGGTACCACAGCCTCAAAGGTCGGTGGATTCTGGATATCGGTTGAAATATCGTGGATGGGCGGGTATTGCTGGGCCTGTAGAAACCAGTAGCCGATCGTCCCAATGACCGCAAGACCTAATATCGTGCCGGTCCAGGCCCACCCCTGACCCTTTTGTTCGGGCTGTTTACGTCTGGAGAATCCAAAGGTGACCCCAAGACCTGTTGCCAAAAGCCCCAGTATCAGGCTGCCCGGTAACAGCCAGGTAAAGGCCGTGCCTAAGCCCCACCATCCCCACTGGTAGCCGTAGCCCGCCCCCAGAAGCATTAGTGCGGCGATGATACCAACGATAATCCCAAAAATTGCTAACAGTGACGTTCTTCTATTTTCCATGAATTACTTTGTTTTTAAAATATTAGCAGATGGCTTTGCAAAACCCGTACTTCTTGTCATTCTGGACCCCGACGGCAGTCGGGACAGGCTTTGTTTCAGAATATCAAATTATCTTGTGAGTATTTAAACGTAGATCCTGAACTAAATTCAGGATGACAAGTTTAGTTTTATAATGCCCTCTAACAGTCTTTTTGCCCCTACCCTGGAGACCGGATGTCCGCTTGCTTTCTTTTCAACTGGATTAATACAACGGCACTCAGGACCAGGATCATTCCAATGAGCTGAAACACGGTCAACACTTCCTTAAAGACCAGGACGCCAATGAGGGTAGCCACTACCGGCTCAATAGTAGCCGTTATAGAAGCACGGCTGCTTTCAATTTGAGCAAGTCCCATGGTATAGAGCAGATATGCCAGGGCTGTCGGTAAGAGTCCGAGTCCTGCGATCAGCATCCAGGTATGGGCGGACTGCAGCTGGCTGGCTTCGATCGTTGGCCCACTAAACGGCAACATGAAAGCCGAAGCAAAGACAAAAGTGTACGTTATTACGGTAAGAGCATGGTATTTTTTCAACGCATGCTTGCCAAAGATACTGTATAGGGCGTAGCCGAAACCAGAGCCTAATCCCACAAATAATCCAAAGAGAGAGATTTGCTGTTCCCCTGCCGGTACAATTTTGATGACCAACCCACAGCCGATGAGCGTCAACAGTAAGGCCCCCATTTTGCGCCGGGTCATGGGTTCTCCAAAGAAGATCCAGGACAGAATAGTTACAAAGGCTGGCCCTGTATAAAGCAGGATGACCGCTACTGAAAGTGATACCTCCTCTATGGCCGTAAAATAGCACCAATTGAAGAACACAATGCTAAAGATGCCCGCCCCGATAAAACTAAAGGCATCCTTGAACTCAATCTCAAGCAGCTTTGGATTCTTAAACCCGAGGTAGCCTACCAGTAGCACCGCAGCACTGACCACACGCAAGGTCACAATCTGCAGGGCCGAAAATCCTGCGCCCGTTAATCCATCTACAAACAGACCGATGATCCCCCACAGGGCTGCCCCTGTGAGTACATAAAAATATGGAAGACGATGATGGGATAACTTTCTATCCACTTAAGATTAAATTCGTAAATTAAAACCAGTTTTAGTTTCCTAAAGCCCCTAAAATAGGCTTTTTCAAGCAGAAACAAATTCGTTGCAACTGTATATCGTCCAGCCTATTTTCAGTCTTGCTTTTCATCAACAACTGTACCATGTTTGGCTTAAGTAATTATAGCATTCGGTCTACCTCCATGATTCAGCCACACCAAAACTATACCCGGCAACAAGCTATTGACCTGTATAAGCACTTGCTCCTGCCCCGCCGCATTGAAGAGCGAATGTTGAAGCTGCTGAGACAGAATAAAATCAGCAAGTGGTTTTCGGGTATCGGCCAGGAAGCCATCTCCGTGGGTGTCACAGAAGCACTGCATAAGCAGGATTATCTGCTTCCGATGCACCGCAACCTGGGACTTTTTACGACGCGTGGTGTGGACCTTTACAAACTGTTTTGCCAATGGCTGGGTAAGGCCGATGGTTTTACGGGCGGTCGTGATCGTTCTTTTCACTTTGGGGTGCCAGAGAAACGCATTGTAGGCATGATCTCGCATTTAGCCGCAACGATACCAGTAGCCGATGGACTGGCCCTGGCCTCACAGCTGCGGAATGAAGGATTTGTTGCCTGCAGCTTTTGTGGTGATGGTGCAACAAGTGAGGGCGAATTCCATGAGGCCTTGAATTTGGCCGCTGTTTGGAAACTTCCGGTCATCTTTATCATCGAGAATAATGGCTATGGGCTCTCAACGCCCACCAACGAGCAATATGCCTGTAATGATTTGGTTGATCGTGCCTTAGGCTACGGCTTAGGGGGCATGAAAGTGGACGGCAACAATATTTTCGAGGTTATGGATGCCATCCGCAAAGCCAGGAAGAGCGCCCTGAATGGAACCCCTACTCTTATTGAAGCAAAGACCTTCCGCATGCGGGGCCATGAAGAAGCCTCCGGAACCTTCTATGTGCCTGATGAAAAGTTCGAAGAATGGAAGAAAAAAGACCCTATCGACCGATTTAGTCAGTGGCTTCAGGCCGAGCAGGGTATCACAGAAAAAGAGTTAGAATCTATAAAGGAAGAAGTTGATTCCTCTTTTTTACCACAGCTTGATCGTGCGTTGGAGGCAGAGGACCCCAAATTTGATCTCAATGCCGAAAAACAGCGGCTATTTAGCCCCGTAATATTTCGCAATACAGCCGAGCCCACCTCCTCAACCTCCGAAAAACGCTTTGTTGATGCCATTCAGTTCAGCCTGCAACAGGCCTTTGAAGAAGATGACGACTTTCTAATCATGGGCCAGGATATTGCCGAATATGGCGGAGTCTTTAAAGTAACCGAAGGCTTTGTAGATCAGTTTGGCAAAGACCGAATTCGCAACACGCCCATCATTGAGGCCGGTGCGTTGGGCTGTGCCGTAGGACTTGCCCTCGAAGGACTAAAACCAATCGTTGAAATGCAGTTTGCTGACTTCATCTCATGCGGCTACAACCAGATTATTAACAATATTTCCAAGGCCCAGTACCGCTGGATGCCGCCGTTGAATATTACTGTTCGGGCTCCTCATGGTGCGGGCGTTGGAGCCGGTCCGTTCCACTCACAGTCCCCCGAAGGATGGTTTATGCAGCATCCCGGCTTAAAGATTGTTGTACCGGCTACGGTTAAGGATGCCCAGAACCTCCTTTACAGCTCGCTCCATGATCCCAATCCGGTGCTTTTCTTTGAGCATAAGAAATTGTATCGAAGTATCCGGGAAATGACGCCGGACCAATGTGTGCCTGAACCGTTGGGACAGGCCAAGGTGAGGCGAGAAGGCCACGATGCCACTATTGTGACCTACGGCATGGGTCTACATTGGGCTCAGGACATCGCCAGTGCCTATGCAGAAAAAGGATTTGAGCTTGAGGTGGTAGATCTTCGTTGTCTTGCACCCCTGGATTTTGAAACCGTTCAACAGTCCGTTGTTAAAACCAATAAGGTACTGCTTCTTCAGGAACCTTCTGCTACACTTGGACCGATGAGTGAGCTTTCTTCGCTTATCATGGAACAGTGTTTCGAGCATCTGGATGCCCCCGTCCTCCGTTGCTCTTCCCACGACATGCCCATCCCCTACAATCCAGAACTGGAAAAAGAATACCTGGCGGATGCCCGACTACAGGAGACGTTAGATAAACTGCTGGCTTATTAGCTTAAAAGCGGTCTTCTCATCCGAATTCTGGAGTTGAAGTCGAATGAGTGTAAGGTGCCCTTGATCTATTCACCGGACGACAACCCCAGTCGCCCGATGAGAGATCATAATCCCATTTTACAAGCTGTGGACTCTACATCGGGGGTACGCGGCCGTGCTTCGGTTTCACGATCATTTCTTCTACAACCGTGCGTGGAGAAAGTGAGGTAATGCTCAGGATGAGCCGCGCCACATCATCAGGATCGATCAGTAAAGAGCGGTCCATGGAGGATCCGTCCCACGAAGAAGACTCCGTCTGCCCCAGGTTAAGAGCCGTGACTGCCACTTCCGTATCCATCAGCTCCTTCCGAAGCGAACGGGTGTAGCCAAGCAGGGCATGTTTCGAGGCGGAATAGGCGCCGCTGTCTTTTCGCCCTTCTAAAGCACTCACTGAACAAATATTGATGATATAAGAATGCGGCTGCTGTTTTAAATCATCCAAAAAACGATTAGTCGTATTTACGGCAGACATAAGATTGGCCTGTATCTGCTGGCTAAACTCCACTGTGCTGGTTTCTTGCAGTTTCTTTAGTAGAAATGAACCGGCATTATTGATAATAATTTTAGAAGTCGGAAAGTCCTCAGGAAGCCTAGTACTACGAACCTTCTCGGCATTTGAAGTATCACAAGGTAATACTTCTATCTTATTGTTCCCCTTGCTATTACATAGCCTCCTTGTCTCTTCAAGATCATCTTTAGTTCTGGCTATAAGCAGCAAAGCATAATCGGTATGTTCTGCAAAAGCAAGCGCTATACGGCGACCGATCCCGCGACTTGCTCCGGTTATTACAACAGAATGATTACGTTCAGGTAGCATGAAATAATATGTTAGACAAAATATATTTGAGATCCTGAAACAAGTTCAGGATGACAAGAGAGTAGGTTTTCAGAATATATATCACTACCGAACTCCCATAAACTTGTGTGTTTGCAGGCTGATGCCCCACTCCGGATGTTCTTTCACATACTCAATGATCAGTTCAACAGCTCCCTCTTTTTCCCACTCCGGTTGCAGTAACAATTGTGTTTTATCGGGACATTTGGCCGCATTCTTTTCAGCGTATTCTAAATCTTTAGTAGTTAATACCACTACTTTCAACTCATCTACATGCGGAAATGCTTCATCCAGCGGTTCTTTAAAGCGCTTAGGTGAAAGAGTTACCCAATCCAGATGCCCGGACAATGGCGAGGAACCGCTTGTTTCAATATGCGTCTTTAAGCCGGCTTCCTTTAGCCGATGAGTCAACGGATCAAGATTGTGCAGCAGTGGCTCGCCTCCCGTAATAACGGCAAACTCTGCCCCACTGGCCTGGGCTCTTTGTACGATATCACCCACTTTATGAGATGGATGCGCCTCTTCGTCCCAGCTTTCCTGTACATCACACCACCAGCAATTAACATCACAGCCGGCAGTACGGATAAAGTAAGCCGGACGTCCGGTATGAGCGCCCTCACCCTGGATGGTATAGAAATCTTCCACCAACGGGTAAGTTACGTCATCAAAATTATCCGGTGCGGAAGCATTTTTCAGATTGGATTTTTCTACTACGTTAAACATACATCTATTCTTTGTCCTCGATGAGCAACTAAAAATAGCCATTTTTTGGCATAATTAGAACTCCTTCGTCAAATAGTGTATATAACCGAAGAAATACTGTTGCACATACCCATCTTACCCCCTGTATTGTTGTACAAGAGAAAGTAATCCTTTCCTACGATAAATCGCTGGCGGCAAATACCTGAGGACTCACCGTAACCGAGCCCCTTGTGTGATCTGCCTGCAAACGGACCGAGCCCCCGGATACCCCGCGTATCTCCACTGCATTCGGGAAAGCACTCTCACTTGAAAGCTCTGGTTTGATCCACCAGCATCTGAATAATAAAGCATACTGGATCCGCCAATGGCAATGCCAAGCAGATCTTGTATTATCCAGCCGGACTGAAAGTACCGGGGTGTTTCTACAACATAGTATTGGCTGTTATACTCAACCACCATGGCATAGACGCCCCCTCCCATACAGCGATCTTTAACCTTATACTCCTGGGCCAGTAAGGTAGTAGGAAGAAAAAGTATCAATATGACAACTGCCCATTTCATAACCCCATTCCTTTTTAAAGGGTTTGTATTATGTATGATACTAAAATCCATCCTTTAAATCACTTATTATGTGTTTTAAGATCAAAAAACAAGAGGCTATATTTGTCTTTATAATATGCTCTTACTATCATCCACTGGTAAATAAGCACTTTCATCACTTAGCTTTTCTTAAAAGATCAGAGGTACCATATATTATGCCCACCCAATCTCAAAACAATCTATTCATTGCCGTCATCATTACAGTTGGTCTTTCACTTGCCGGATGGTTTATTGGTAATGGTTTTATGGAAGCCCGGTCAGGCAACCGTTTTGTAACCGTAAAAGGTGTTTCCGAACGGGATGTAATGGCGGATGTCGCCCTCTGGCCCATCCGATTTGTAGCAGCTGGTAATGACCTCAATGCCGTACAACGTAAGATCACGGAAGACCGTAACCAGATTCAATCATTTCTGGAAGGCCATGGGATCGCTACCGATGCTATTGAGTTGCAGAACCTGGAAGTCACCGACCGAACCGCACAATCTTACCAATCGGGGTCATATACAAATCGTTTTATTCTCGCCCAAACCCTGATGGTTCGCTCTGAAGATGTCAGCAAAATTGATGAAGCCAGCCAGGATGTTGGTCAACTGGTGGAAGGCGGCGTAATCATTAATAATCAATATTCGGGCGGCGGACCCACTTATTTGTTTAACAGCCTTACCGAGTTAAAGCCTGAAATGATTGCGGAAGCTACCAAGAATGCCCGAAGCTCTGCCGAGCAATTCGCTCGTGATTCCGGCAGTGAACTGGCCGGTATTCGTCGCGCTAACCAGGGCGTGTTTGTTATCCTTGCACGCGATAAGGCGCCCATGCTGCAAGAAGAAAAACAAATTCGTAAGACCGTCCGCGTGGTCTCTACCCTCGATTATTATTTGGAGGAGTAACTTATTAGACCTGCCAAAGCCCTGCTCTATTTCAAAAAGCTCATATTCGTAGTCAAAGTTATGAATGGATCTGGGTTTACAACTATCTCCATTGACAAGTTTTTAAACAGGCGTTCATTCTTTTTGACCCTAGTTTCAATCTTGCGTCGGCATAGGTCTCCTTTCCTAAAGTATTATGAACCTCAAGCTTGCCCCCTTCCTCTATTCCTGTTCCTATTAGCTATTTCTTTGTAAAAAATGCTTTATAGGAACAATCCAGTAAGCATCTGTTGCATATCCTTACTGTTTCTGCCATAAATCCTTACTGTTTGTACGGCACATCCTTACTATATGTACACCATAAACAGTAAGGATTTTTATAATGCCCTTTATAGAGTGCTAACGGCCCTTATTAAATGTGGCCAATAAAATTTGGGCATAGCTTTAAATTTATATCGATATGATTCTTATAAAAGGATTGTAATTCTCCGTTAAACTGAGCTTGTGCCGACTCCTAATAGGGCTCTGGATGACAGAATTGTTAGCTTTATAGATCTCTTGGAAATAAAAATGGCGGACCGAACAAACGATCCACCATTAAAAAAACTGTAGGGGTGTTGAACTCTTAGTTCTTCTTGGCCCCTCGGTTCAGGTACTCGTCATTGAGCTGCGAGTGGCGGCTGACCATTGGAATCTTATAGCCTCGGATAAATACCTGCTCGATGTGGGTCATTGGTTCAAACGGATCGCCATCGGATAAAAACAGGTTGGCCTGTTTGCCCACCTCAATGCTACCAAGTTTATCCTGCACGCCGAATATCTCCGCCGCATTAAGCGTAATGGCTTTAAGCGCTTCTTCTTTCCCTAATCCATAGGTGGCAGCATAACCAGCATGATAAGGCGCATTCCTCACGTTCTCAGTATCCCCGGTAGAAATAGCTACTTTTACGCCTGCCTCGTGTAACAGCCCCGGGTTTTGATACGGTCTCTGGTAGTTATCATAGTCACGTTCTGGAGTGTAAAGCGTTGATACGAGGCATGGAAGTCCCGCATCAGCGATTTCATCGGCTACGCGCCATCCATCATGAACTCCGGCTAAGATAAACTGCGCATCAGGATGTTGTTCGGTCCATGCAATGGCGTTAAGGATGTCTTTCTTATTACCCACAGATATAATGACCGGTATATTTCCATTAATTACCTCGCTCATGGCTTCCATTTTCTTATCCGTATCGGGCATCTCCTGGTTAGCATTATTCTCATCGTATGAGGCCACCATTTTATCATAGAATACCGCTTTATCCCAGAACTTATTCAGTTCCTTCAGGTTTTTCTCATACTCTTTTTGAACCTTTTCGTCACTGCGATCGTCCCAATAGCCCCCTTTTACGGCGCTGGGCCAGTTAAGATGCAGGGCAGCATTGGGTGAGACGGCCATTGAATCCGGAGAGTAGCCGTATAAGTCAATAAGGGTTGCCTTACCCGAAAAGCGTCCAGATACCGGCATTGAAATGACATGAGTAACGCCGTTTACCCGCGTAACAGGAATGCTAACACTGCTGGGATTGATGGCGGTAAAAGCGCGAACATGAGGATTAAACTCACCCAGTTCTGCCTGATCATTTGTCACATCGACGGCGCCAATCTCTTTGAGTCCCAATTGGGTACCGGCATCCATAAAGCCAGGATAAAGGTGCTTGCCCTCGGCATTAATCTGTGTATAGCCGGGCTTTATCTTGGCCTTTTGACCTACAAACTCAATGGTCTCTCCATTGATAAGCACTATCCCATTTTCGATGACTCCATCAGAAACGGTGTGGATGGTTGCATTGGTAATAGCAAATTTGCCGAAGGTAGCCTTTTCGGTGATTTGGGCATCCACGCTGAGGGTTGTAACCAGCATAAGTGCGAGCCCGGTAACAAGTGATGATAAATACTTCATAGTCCGTTCTGCGTCTTTCATAGTGTCAATTATTTTGTGCTTTGCTGATATTTCATGCCCTGATTTGTAAACCTCATTTCGGCGCCACGCATGCAGCTTCCACCTTGGCGACCGTTGGCATCATACCACCTTTGTTGAGATCGCCCGAAGTCTTCTTCCGGATTAGCTTGCAAGCGCATATCATTGGCATCTTCACTGCGATCAAAATATTTTTTGCCGTCAATGAAGGTTGCTTCCGCAATGCTATAAATACTCAGTGGATCACCACTCCAGATTGCCACATCGCCTTGTTTGCCCTCTTCAATGCTTCCTACCTTGTCAGCAATGCCCAGCTGCCTGGCGGGATTAATGGTAATCATCTTAAGGGCATCCTGCTTAGAGGTTCCTCCATAGTGCACGGTCTTGGCAGCTTCATGGTTCAGGTGACGAATAAGCTCTCCACTGTCAGAGTTGATGCTGTTTGTTACTCCATTAGCATTGAGTATTGAGGCGTTGAAGGCCGTGGAATAATAGACCTCAAACTTATAGGCCCACCAATCCGAAAAGACGGAAGTATAGGCATTATTCTCGCGCAGTTCAGGGGCAATTTTAAAGGCTTCGTTCGCATGCTGGAACGTATAATCTTTGATTCCATAATCATTAAATACGCGCATCAGCATCATAATTTCATCGGCCCGGTACGAGTGGCAATGCACCCTTATTTCTCCGGCTATAATATCAGCAAGGGCGTCCATACGGGCATTCTTGGCCACCGGCACGGGGGGTTTGGAGAGCTGTCCCTTTTCATAGGCCTCTTTGGCTTCCAAATAATCCTTACGGTTGCGTTTGTAATCCAGGGCCGCATCAAAATGGTTACGGATAACCTGTTCTACGCCCATACGGGTTCGGGGCTTTACGTTAAAGTTCTGTCCGTGCACCCGCGTTGGATTTTCCCCAAGAGCAAATTTGATGGTCCGGGGTGCGCCTTTAAACCGCATTTCGTCCATACTGGACCCATAGCGCAGTTTGAGGGTCTCATTTTGTCCTCCAATGACATTCGCCGATCCGTGCATCAGGTGGATAGAAGTCACGCCGCCGGCCAGCGCCCAATAGATATTAACATCATTGGGATTAATGGACTCTTCCATGGAGACTTCCGCCGTCACAGGATTGGTCCATTCATTAATATCAACGCCAGCAATATGCGAATGGGCATCGATGATGCCGGGCATCACATATTTTCCCGAAGCATCAATGGTCTCAACGCCAATGGGAGCAGCCAAGTCTTGGCCTACCTCTGTGATGATACCGTCTTCAATAAGAACGTCCGCATTTTCTTTGTTGCCGTCGGTGATGGTAACCACTGTTCCATTGGTTATGAGCACCGATCCCTTATCCTGCGCTAAGCCGCTATGACTTAAACAAACTGCAAATAGTAAGAGTATGATCCTTTTCATAATATATCGCCAACTATTTAGATGATTCTGATTCAATTTCGGTAACTGTACCGTTTGTCACGGAGTACAGGCTTTGCGCTTTTTCTTCCATGAAGGGAGTATCATAGACCGTAAAACTGGCTACTCGCCCTTCTTTTATGTCGCCTAAGCGCTGTCCAAAGCCCAGAATGTCGGCTGTGGATTGGGTGAGCAGATTCAAAATTTGCGTATTATTAAGCCCCCCTTCTTCACTTAGCCTTGTAAGATTCTCCCGGATATCCGAAAGCTTCACTCCATTGGAGGCATAGCCCACTTCTACGCCTGCTTCTTTTAACTTCTGGATATTCTCAATGCTTGCCCGGTAGGCCTGCTCCTGCTTATCCCGAAAGATGCGCATCTCGTCCGTCACTTCCTCCGGTTCTTCTTTTTCTTCATCATCGGACATCCAATCGGGTTCCTCCGGAAGGTCAATGCTGGCCAAAACCGGAATGTTACGCTCTTTAAGTTCATCGGCTTTTTCATGGGCTTCCTTGCCGGACACCAGCACTACCTCAAAGTCAAATTCATCCTGTAACCAAAAAAGACGTTCAATATTTTCTTTGCTATCCACCACAAAGAAGAACGGCTGCTCCTGGTCCATGACCGGGTACAATGCTTCAAGCACTTCTTCTTTCTTTGGAGCCGGGTAATCTGATGCTACGGATGCAAAATATTCCTGCTGCTGGCGTTGGGCTTTGGCATCATAGAAGAGCTGGCGGAATTGGACCATCAGAGCCATCATCGTGGATGGGTATGTGGCTCCTTCAGCTTCTTCAAATTGCGCGAAGGCTCCCACTCCTTCTTTCAGTAAGTTATCAGCGGTATTGGGGCCATTAATAAAAAAGAGGTCTAACTGTCCGGGTAGCATTTGCCCTTTAAGCCCTAAAGCTGCAGTCGTAAAGCCATGTTCCGGAGCCTTTGCTAAGGCCTCATCCTTGGCATTAAGCAGGTCTGACGGCTGCCGGTGAGGTTGAATGCCCGCTCGTTTGTAACTGGGATCGCCCGGTTCTTCGGGCTGCCCGTCCTTTCCTTTATCCTCAGGGCTCCCCCAGAGAGCAAGCCCATCAATAAAGCCCGGATATACATGGAGGCTATCCCCTCCATCATGAACATAAGCATCAAAAGGGATAGCGACGTCTTTACCAACTGAGCTGATAATGCCATCTCTCCATACAATTGTGCCACTTTCTATCACCTGGCCGCTTGCCGTATGGATCGTCACATTGTCAAATGCTTCTGCAGGTGCCGTCTGTGCAGAAGCTTGAGCTACTCCCACCATCAGCACAGCAACACCTATCGAAAATATATGCGTTAGTTTCATAAGATGAATTATTGGTTAGATATTGTTATTTCGAAAACTTTCCTATTTAAATAAGGTGATAGACCCATTAACAACAGTTATCAAAAGCCAACTCCAGGCCAATTATTATTTTCTTAAACTACTGGTATCCAATAAGATGAATTTGCAGATCTTTCTAAAGGAGGAAATCAATAAAAAATGTAAAGGACAGAATGCTGTTTATTAAGCTGCCAGGCACTTAAAAAGTGCCTGGCAGCTCTGTGTTCACCTAATTATTCTATTCAAATAGATATTGCTCAATTTTTTGGGGAGATTTATAATCATCTACAAATTGTTTGTATTCTTCTGGAGATGAGAAATAGTGCTGCAGCAGATCGGGATTATAAAGCGACCCTTTACGTGCATTAATCCATTCGAGATAGTTCGAATACGGCCAGTCGTTAATATTTTTCACCAAATGAGCTTCCAAAGGATTACGATGAATATATCTACACAAATGGATAAGATAGTTTCTGTCATCTACATGAATAGCCCGATAAGGACCTTCAAACAAAGTGCCTTCACGACCATACTGCTTATTAACCGCTTTAGAATAGCTATTGAAGATTCGCTGAATAAAGGTTCCTGCTGTATAGTTGCCATCTTGACGAATTAAAAAGTGATAATGGTTTGGCATCAAACAATAGGCAATGAGCGAAATTGAAAGTGATGAAGTGTATTTTTTCACCTTCTTCAGGAGAAAATGATAATTCTTTTCCTCAAAAAATATTTCCCCTTTGTTAGCTCCTCGGTTATAAAGATGGTAATAGTGGCCTATTTGATATTCAGGTAATGTTCGACTCATATTTCGGTGTTCAGCTATAACTATTCTCAATTCTTAAACCTGCATGACACCGGTCTTGAATTCATCGATATCCGGATTGTGGTTGGCATAGCGAATAGATTGAGAAATACGATCCCGCGTTTTAATAGGATTGATAATGCCGTCCACCCATAGCCGGGCGGCCGCATACCGAACATCCGTCTGATGATCATAACGGCTGCTAATCTCCTCCATAATCTGTTGCTCCTCTTCCTCTGAAATCTCTTTCCCCTTTTTCTTAAGAGAAGAAACCCGAATCTGGGTCAGAACCTTTGCCGCCTGCGTTCCTCCCATGACGGCGATCTGGGCTGATGGCCAGGCATACATAAACCGGGGATCATAGGCGCGTCCACACATGGCATAATTGCCGGCCCCGTAGCTGTTACCGACTACAATCGTAATTTTGGGGACGGTGCTGTTGGAAACGGCATTTACCATTTTGGCTCCATCTTTAATGATGCCACCATGCTCGCTCCGCTTACCAATCATAAACCCGGTTACATCCTGCAGAAATACGATAGGGATTTTCTTTTGGTTGCAGTTCATGATGAAGCGGGCCGCCTTATCCGCCGAATCGGAATAAATAACTCCGCCTACCTGCATCTCTCCTTTCTTGGTTTTGGTAACCTGCCGTTGATTAGCTACAATCCCCACACTCCATCCATCAATCCGGGCATAACCGGTGATGAGCGTCTGCCCATACCCTTTCTTGTATTCTGTAAACGTATCGGCATCCACAATGCACTCCAGCACATTGTGCATGTCGTAGGGTTTGGACCGATCGTTGGGAAAAAGGTCCAGAATATCGGTGACGTCACGAGCTGGGGCTACCGTTTCTTTACGATTGAATCCGGCTGTTTCAAACGGCCCCAACTTATCAACCAGATCACGGACGGTTTCCAAACACTCTGTGTCGTCTTTCATCTTATAATCGGTGACCCCACTAATTTCGGTATGCGTAGTCGCTCCGCCGAGGGTTTCATTATCCACTTCTTCGCCGATGGCTGCTTTAACGAGGTAACTACCTGCTAAAAAGACACTTCCCGTGCCATCAACAATGAGCGCCTCATCGCTCATAATTGGCAGATAGGCCCCGCCGGCTACACAACTACCCATGATGGCGGCAATCTGTGGGATTCCCTGGGCACTCATCACGGCATTATTTCGAAAAATACGCCCAAAATGATCTTTGTCAGGAAAGATTTCATCCTGCATTGGCAAATAAACGCCTGCAGAATCTACTAAATAGATAATTGGAAGATGGTTTTCGAGGGCAACTTCCTGGGCCCGCAAATTTTTCTTTGCCGTTATGGGAAACCAGGCTCCTGCTTTGACGGTGGCATCGTTGGCAACAATCACACAATCCCGGTTCGATACCTCACCGACGCCCATAACTACGCCTCCCGCCGGACAGCCCCCTTCTTCTTCGTACATTTCATGGCCGGCCCATAGTCCCAACTCATTAAATTTACTGTCCTCATCGATAAGCGTTTCAATACGTTCCCGGGCGGTCATTTTGCCCTTGTCATGCTGTTTCTGGATGCGCCGCTCGCCTCCTCCCTTTTTAATCTCGGCTTCGGTCTTATTGATTTGTTTTATTAAAGATTTTAAATCCGGTTGCGCAGAATTCTTCGTACGATTAGAACTCATAGGCCATCAATATTTTATTGATAATAGTTAGCCGATTGTATCGTTTCCAAAATAACGATTTTTAGCAATCCCGAAAGTAATGATTATGTTTATTGTATATTCATTACCTTGGCTTTTGATGAGTGATATAATTATCCAACATTCAACCAACTGATAGTAACGTGAGATACCTAACCTACTGTACTTCGGCTATTTTACTTCTTTTACTTTCTATCTGCTCAGTAACAGAGGTGTATGCACAGCGGTTTTCGGAATACCAGAAACTTTCTATACGCGACCAGCGCCCACCGCTCTTTTTTGACTTCTTTGTGCTGCCTGGCGATTCAGAAGAATCTGTTCAATTAGTTTCAGCCTACAGTTTTTCCTATCGTTACCTTCCATTTAAAAAGCTCAATCAATCATCTTCAAACCAGGATCCCGCCAAAGCTTTTTTTAGTCCTATCAATTTAAGCATGGAGGTATTCAATGCCACGGAAAAACAGCTTCGTAAAAAAGGGCGTGATGTTTCTGTTGAGGGGCTGGAGACCGCCGGACGATCTTTTTGGGAGGATACCGCCTATGCGGAGACCTATGAAGAAAGCCAGTCAGAACTTAAATTTTTGCAAGGAAACCTCAAGGTAGATTTAAGGCCGGGCATCTACAGTTATGTATTGCAAATGAAGCGTGGCGAGGGAACAGATCCCCGAATGTCCAGAACACGGACGGTACGGGTTGAGTCCTATCCCCAAATGGAGACCGGCAATGTTCTTCTTGGAAACAGTATGTCTGAGGATTCGGGCTCCAAACAATTTAAGTTGGTAAGTATGGGGGAAAATGTGAAGTATGGAAGTGATTTCCAGGCACTGGCTTACATCCCAAATTATGACCCATCGGCAGAATATACGGTTAAAATAAATAGCCTTGAAGTCTCTGGGAAGGATACCAGCCAGACTAAAACTGTTTTCACACAAAAGCTGTCTGATGAAGATATTCATGCCAATATCCGCCCCACTCTAAAGCAAAATAGTGAGGCTGAAAATATTTTGGAGCTGTCACCTAACGATAATGGTTTTACGTATGCGCTGCTTAACATTCCGAACAGCACCTTCCCCAGCTCTTTTTATAGATTAAGTATCCATAAGGGGAGCAGTGAAAAACCCGCTTCTGAGACCACTTTCCGATCTATGTGGATTAATATGCCTCGAAGCTTGCTAAGCCTTGATGTCTCTATTGATATGCTTCATTACATTGTTAATGAAAAGACGTTAGATCAGCTTCGAAGCGGATCTGAGTCAGCGCGGGAACAGAAGTTCAGAGCCTTTTGGGAAAAGCGTGACCCTACCCCGGATACAGAGTATAATGAGCTGATGGCTGAATACTACCGGCGCATAGACTATGCTTACCAAAATTTCACCACAAACAATACCATAGGTTATGAAAGCGATCAGGGAGAAATCTATATCAAATTTGGTCCGCCTGAAAATAAAGAACGAAGGTTTCCAGCTAATGGCTCTACCATTGAAATATGGACTTATCCCAATCGCCAGTTCGTCTTTAGAGCAACCACTGGATTCGGAGATTTCAAATTAGTTACAGATCAAAGCCAATAAGTTTAATCTGTATTTTAAAATAAAGATACCCGCGTTGTAACTTTGATTATCATTGCTTTTGGATGGACAGTTTGTGTAGTTTAGCGGAACCATTTTTATGTAACTTTTAATGAACCACAGATATATTTTATGGGGCAACGCATTGCGATAAGCAGTGGAGACATCAATGGTATTGGACCTGAGATTATTCTTAAGACACTTAACAACCGAGAACTAAAGGATAATACCGTTATAATTCTTTCCTCGAAATCAGTTATCGATTTTTATGCCGATAAATTAGGTATTGACCTTAACTATAAGGTTGTTACTTCCATTGAAAACATCCAGGAGCAAGCAATCAACCTGCTCCATGCTTATGAAGATGATGCACCTGCTATTTCTCCCGGCACCCTTAATGAACAATCCGGGGCTTGTGCGATGCAGGCGGTTGAACAGGCATTAAAGCTTTGTAAAACCGGTCAGGCAGATGCCTTGGTTACCGCTCCAATATCCAAAGAGGCGGTCAACTTAGCAGGATATCATATCCCCGGCCATACCGAGTTTTTGGCTGAACATACAAATACTACCGACTTTCTGATGATGCTGGTCAATGACGGCCTTCGGGTGGGACTTGCCAGCATCCATATTCCCATCGCGGATGTCCCCGAAGCATTAACTGAAGAATCAATCATCCGTGATGCAACCATTATGCACCAAAGCCTGCAACAGGATTTTGGCATAGCAGCACCTCGCATTGCAATGTTGGGACTCAACCCCCATGCCGGCGATGGTGGTATTATTGGAAAAGAAGAGCAGCAATTAATAGCTCCGGCTATTAAAACCTTGACAGATCAAGGACTGGAAGTGACCGGTCCCCACGCTGCTGATGGTTTTTTTGGTAATCGCAAATACGAGCATTACGACGGTATTTTAGCGATGTATCATGACCAGGGACTTGTTCCTTTTAAAACACTCTCTTTCGGGACCGGGGTAAACTTTACTGCTGGCTTACCGATCGTTCGCACCTCCCCCGATCATGGTACCGCCTTTGATATCGCCGGAAAAGGCCAGGCTAATCCCTCTTCCTTTGAACAAGCTTTCGATTTGGCTCTTCAACTATCTGCCAACCGAAAGGTAAAAAATAATGATCATGAATATTAAAGAACGACCAGCCTATACGACGCTGGCCGAAATTTATGATGCAGTGATGCAGGAAGTGAATTACGACTTTTGGGCCGACTTCCTGGATGCGCTTATGCTCCAGCATCATCCCAATCCGGAAAGCGTTATGGAGCTGGCTTGTGGAACCGGATCGCTGGCACTCTCGCTGGATGAACTCGAGTGCTATGAAATGTGGGGCACGGACAGATCCCCGGAGATGATCGCCAAAGCACGCCAGAAGAATAAGGACCGAATGTGTTCGGTCAATTTTTCGGTCATGAACTTCCTGGACATTACGATTGATCGTACTTTTGATGTTGTTATTTGTGTCTTCGACAGTATTAATTATTTGCATGAGCCCAAGCAAGTTCTCCGTTTTCTGCAGGAGTGCCAAAAACTGCTCGGTCCAAAAAGTCTTCTTATATTTGACTTCACTACGCCTATAAATTCTATGGAGGCTATCGACTATCTAAATAATGAAGAAGATACTACCGATAATCATTTTCATTTTCTGCGGAGAAGTACGTATGATGCCGAGAAACAAATTCATACTAACAGGTTTGAGATACAGAAGCTATCAGCCGACCATCAAACCGTAGAAGAGGAGTTTGTGGAGGTCCACCGACAAAAAATATATACGCTACAACAAATGCTTGATATTATCGATCAGACCCCGTATACCGTAGTGGCGAAGTATAACGAATTTGAATTCGAAGAGGCCAATGAAGAAAGTTTAAGAATAACCATGGTGTTACAATGTCTACACACTCAGTCATAGAATTTAAGAACGTCTCGGTTACTTACGATCATCGTGCGGTGCTTAACAATATTAATTTCTCACTTGAAAATGGGGAGTTTGCCTATTTAATTGGACAAACAGGGGCTGGTAAAAGTTCTTTTTTACGACTTATTTACCGAGATCTCGTCCCCGATCATGGATCTATACAAGTCGCTGATTACGATGTGGCGTCTTTACCAAATAGCAAAGTTCCCTACCTTCGCCGGAGGCTGGGCATTGTATTTCAGGATTTTCAGCTTCTGCCTGATCGCACTGTTTATGAGAATGTTGCCTTTTCTATGAAGGTTATTGGTGCCAAAAGCAGCTATATTAAGCAACGCGTGCTGGAAGTACTCGGCATGGTTGGGCTCAGCCACAAGCGAAAAAGCATGCCCGAAGATTTATCCGGGGGTGAACAGCAGCGTGTTGTCATTGCCCGTTCTTTAGCCAATGAACCCCGAATTATGCTGGCCGATGAGCCCACTGGTAATCTTGATCCCGAAGCTTCAGCTTCTATCATGGAGCTTCTTCAGAAGATTAACAATCGGGGTATGGCCGTCCTTATGGTAACCCACGACTATGATACCGTTCGTGATTATCCCCACCGCACACTCAAACTTCAAGATGGAAGTATTGCGGAAGTTGAACCTCGTAAACTCGGCAAGGTTTAGTTATTTTGTTATCCAGTTAATAAAAACAAAGCTGTTAATGTTAACTGGATAACTGAGATATGTACTGAAATCTCAAAAGTGGTCGTCTTACCTTGGACCTTAATTTTCGGCCACTCTGGATCCTCAAGATTATGTGGTATTTATTCCGAAGACAGTGATTTTATATATTCAGTAATAGATGCTACTTCATTGGCAGAAAGGATACCCAAGAAAGAAGGCATCTCTCCTTCATATCCTTCTACAACTTGTTCGCTGGGCTCTAAAATGGCCTGTTCAATATAGTCTGCAGTCACTTTCGCCGATTCCCCGGATTTAAGTTGCCGGGTCGTACCAAAGATGCCATGGAGTGCTGGACCTACATTCCCTTCACCCGAACCTTCCACTGCATGGCAGGCAATGCAACCTGTTTGCTGGAAGAGTTTTTTCCCTCGTTCTGCAGTAACAGGCTTTTCTGTTTCCTTGGCACTGGCAACCGTAGCTGATCCGGTCAGTAATTCATCAACATTAATATTAGGGAAGCCCTGGGCCAGCAGATCGGCTTCTTCAACATCATTCACTGAAAACCAAAGTTGATCATTAATGAAAGTTCCATCATTACTTTCCAGGTTATAGCCAACTTCCATCTGCTGGACTTCTTGGATATCCGGAATAGCAATAAAGACGGACTTTCTATCTTCGGATAAGTGAGCCGAAAATACGGGCAGTACTTCTTCACCCGGACTTCCATCCAGTTTATAATGGCCAGATCCATATTCCTGGGTACGCTTATAATTCCAGCGCTTAACCTGGAAGTTAGCGGGATTGGTGGCGGCTGCTTCATGCAGTTCTGCACCGAAACTTAGAATAACGCCTCGTTTACGAACCTGAAAGTCACGGGGCTTTAGACTCTGCTCTCCCGTGTATCTCAGTCGTATGAGTGAACTAATCACATCCGAGTCAGAACCCCAAAGCGAGAAGCCGCCCACATACAGTTGCCCATCTTTGGGACTGACATCTCCCTTCATGGTTGGTGCCGGATAGTCAGCGTCTATAAAAGAAACAGCTCCCTGAACGGCATCACTGGTGCTATCCATCAGTACCTTAAAGATACCCGGTTTCCCATACGAAAGATGCACCATACTTCGACTGAGTGGTCCCATTTTATCGCTGGTAATCCAGGCCTGGCCCGAACCGGACCGATCTACGCTGTGTGGGATCCAGGTAAGCGGAGGTGTTGTTTCTGGCAGTGGATCGCGATAAGCGGTTGCCGACACGCCATAATAATCGCCTCTATCTATTAAATTAATGGGCGTGGAAGGCATTGAGTGACCCTGTTGATCTGAGGATGAAACCACACCTGTTTCAGGATTGATACCCAGATATGGACCGCGAAATCCGGTTGCATAGTATTCAATACTGCGTCCATCAGGAGCAATCTTAGTGATTGTTCCTCCATAGCGTGAGCCGGCCCGAAAGCCCATAATACTTTTGGGTGAGGATGTTTCAGGCCCCATATCCAGTGCTCCAAATTTGGAAACATAAAACGACCCATCAGGAGCGCCCACCATCCCGCTGGCCCATTCTCTTGTTTCGATGGATTGGTCCATCAGGTTAGAGAAATTTTCGTAATAATCGGCTGAGCCATCACCATTGAAGTCGTGAAAACGAGTAATACCACCTTTACCAAAAGTGTAGATGGATCCATCTACAATCTCGATACTTTGGGTCTCGTATAGTCCGGAAGCAAATCGTTTCCAGGTCAATTCTTGGAGCTTATCATCAATGCCTTCAATTAGCCACACATCTCCTTCAAAAGTTACGACGGCTGCTCTGTTATCCTCAAAGAAAGCCACATCTACAACCCGTACATTTCGCTTCCATGGATTGGGAATGGGCAGGGTCAGGCGGTCTACAACATAGGCCGATGTATCAGGCGCAATTTGACCACGAGTACGAACACGTTGGTTCCACTGGTCCGGACCGCCCTCCTGGTAATCAGGAAACTCACTATTTTCTCGAGCTTGGGTAACCAGTTGATCAAAAGAAGATATATTAGCAGCTGCCCCCTTCCAGAGCACCACCGTAAATTGATGCTCGGTTTGACTATCAGAAAGCTGGACAGTGACATATTGGTCATCCGTTACCTGTACCTGTTGCCCGCTATCTTCTCCAACAACGGCTACTGCCGTTACGGAGTCCTCCTCCGTGCCCTGATATAGGTAAGCCTGATTTCCTTCAATTTCGCTCCTTGCGCCATTGGCTACCTCTGCAGCAACCAGCGAGAGCGCTTGATTCAAATCATCAATGCGAAATGTACGCGTGAAGGCCCTTTGTTCGTCATCCATCACGCTACCGGGCGTTTCAAGAATTTGGGTACCGTGCATGGTGTAGTTTAACACCACTTGGTTGCCATCCAGGTACAGGCCATTCCAACGGCCAATTTCTTGTGGTATGGGTCCCCATGATGGTGCTTCGGGATTGGGCGACGGTGAACGCGGATCTTCAAATTGTGGCTCAGCTCCGGTCCAGCCGGGATATAACCCTGTGGCAATTTCAGGTTTGCCGGCGATTAATGGAATTTTATTGCTCTTATTGTGGAAATCCCGATAAGAGATTTGTGCCATTGTAACCATCGGCAAAAAATCGCCAGTCCAGGCCACCGACCAGCGGAGCATATCGGTATCGAAGCAGGTATAGGCATCCTGCCCAAGTTTGATGGCCACACAGCGAGGTGTAATATTGTCGTTTGGAAACCCCTCTCCTAACGCTCTTGCATCCACGGAGGTGGTAATAAAAGGAAAGTCTCGCTCAACAAATGAAGCGATACTGTCGGGATTGAAATTTTGCTCGGTAATAGGTGGCGGGCCTTCATCTACCGAACAGCCAGTAGCTATAATAAGCAGTGCCAGCAAAGAAAGCTGGAACCATTTTTGGGGATCATTAAATGAAACATTCTTACGGTTGGTAACACTCAAAAACATAGTACAAAATTAGGGTTCAGATACTTCTTATCTCAGGTTCTACTCCGCAGTAACTGTTACTCCCGGAGGATAGGCATAATCTTTCCATAGATGATTTAATGCATCCACATCTGGTTCACCATCGTAAGTTACAAAACGGTAGCGCATTAAATAAGGTGAACCGGGCTTAATTTTAAAATCCCCCAATTGCATGGGAGCATACACAAAATAAGGTGTACTGGGATTAATGCGTACCGGCTGGGGAGAACGAAAATTATCGGGGTGGCTCAGTATAGCTACGCCCACCTGTTTGCCATTAACCTGTCCTCCTACATGCACCCATCGTGCGCGGGTTTCGTTGCCATTGCTGCGGTCATAGCCCGCGGAAGTGAGAAAAGAAACGTTGTCCGGATTATCCCACTGTTGGTGACCTCGAAAAGCCAATCCCCCGTAATGGTAGGTTGGCAAGGTAAGCGGTTGACCGGAATTCGCAGTGTGCGTGAGTTTAAGATCGAAGAGGTTATACTCCTGCTTATCAGTACCGGAAATATTATATATTTTTGTCTGCCATTCCTCATTGAGGCCAATAACAGGTGCAGAACCTGATATATCCACAAAATAATTGGTTGCTTTGAGTCCTCCATACACCGGTCCCTCCCAGACCTTATCCAGAGAATCGGCATGATCGACTCGACCCGTTTCATCCTGCTGGTTCCAAAAGTCGGGTGAACGTCCCTGGAATTTGGTTTTTGTCCAGGCCGACCAAATACCATAATGGTGCGGATGCATTTGGGTATCCAGGTGATTGGTTAAAGAAACACCGTTGGGAGTGTAGGCCGGATGAATATAGCCCGCCCGCTTATACCGATGATCTAATTCCGTGGGCGGGTTATTAGAATCATAATAATACGACAATACCGGCTTGCCATCTTTTTGGAAAGTAAACGTATTTTCATCAGCGGTATAGTTGACCTGCGACGCTCCGACTGATGAAGCCGCTTCTCCGGAAAAATGATAGATCTCTGAATCGCCTGCGGAAAGCTTATCTATAATAAATAAGCCCATATTATGTTCGTTGACCTGAATGGGAACAGTATTTCCCGATCCATCTTCCAGGGCATATACGCCCGGGGCAACCGAATCCGGAAAGGTAACTGATACGACGCTTTCAGCTCGATCAATGCCCCCAGCCGTTACCGTAATTGAATATTGAGCCACGGTCTCCACTGGATGAAGTGCCAGCAGCAATACAGCCAAAAGCTGTGCAAAAAATATAGATGCTGATTTCAAATACATGAGTAATTGTTAACTTAAAATTGAACTCAGTCCTTCGGGAACAACTCCGATATCGATCCCCAAAATAAGGGTAAAAGCGAAATAAGTTAAAAGCGTAATAAGAATGGCAAAAAACATGTTTAGCACCAGTCCGGCACGGGCCATTTGAGGGATATCCATGATCCCACTTCCATAAACAATGGCATTAGGTGGCGTAGCGACCGGCAGCATGAATGCACAACTGGCAACCATGGTAACAGGAACGGCAAATAGCAAGGGATCTTGTCCTATACCAATGGCCACCGATCCGATAACCGGCAAAAAGGCTGCCGCGGTAGCAGAATTGCTGGCAAGCTCAGTAAACATGAGGATAATACCCGAAATGACGAATATAATCAGGATGACAGGCCATCCTCCCAGAATTTCAAAATAGCCGCCAACCCATTCGGCCAATCCCGTTTTCTGGATGGCTCCGGCTAACGATAAGCCTCCACCAAAAAGGATGAGCACTCCCCACGGCAGGTCTTCTGCATCTTTCCAACGCATCAGGAAAATGGATTTCTTTAGATTCACGGGAATGATGAAGAGCAGCAAGGCTCCAAAGATAGCGATACTCGCATCCGAAAGCCCCGGAATAAATTGTTCAAGCAGCGGCCGTGTCATCCAGAGCAGGGCTACCAGAATAAAAACCGTAGCCACCTTTTTCTCCGGATTTGATATTTGTCCCAACCGATTCATCTCATTCTGGATATACTCTTTACCGCCGGGCAACGATTTTAAGCGAATAGGAAAAACGATATTGGCTAACGTATAGAAAATGATCGGTAATCCTAATATCACAACGGGAATACCCAACGACATCCACTGGACAAAACTGATTTCTACCCCATAAGCATCATTTACAAAAGCAATTAACAGGGCATTGGTCGGCGTACCGATGACCGTCCCTAAGCCTCCGACATTGGCTGCATAGGCAATGGCCAGCATCAGGGCCACGGCAAAATTTCTATACTGGGCTGACTCTTTCGGATCCGTCTTATTGTCTTTTAGTAATTGAATAACCGAAAGGCCAATGGGCAGCATCATCATGGTAGCGGCCGTATTGCTTACCCACATGCTCATGAAGGCAGAGGAGACAATAAATCCAAAAATAATATTCCTCGGCTGCGCCCCAATGAAATTGATAATATTGAGGGCTATTCTGCGATGAAGGTCCCATCGCTGCATGGCAATAGCAATGATGAAGCCCCCCAAGAACAGATAGATCATCGGATCCGCATAGGGTGCGGCGGCAGCTCCTACATCGACCACTCCAAGGACAGGAAATAAAACAATAGGCAAAAGTGCGGTCCCTGAGATAGGGATGACTTCTGTAACCCACCAAATTGCCATCAGTGTAGCAACAGCAGCAGTTCGCCAACCTGCAAGGCTAAGTCCCTCTGGGGAGCTTGAAAACAACATCAGGAAAAATAGGAACAGGCCTCCGAAGAAGCCGCCCCATTTAACAGCACCTGGCGGACCGTTTTCTGCGACTTCAGGCCCCATCCCCTTTTTTTGCTCTTTGTTTTCCTCTTCTATTTCTTCTGTTTCATAATCCATAATGCTAATCTTTAGTAGTATCCAATTTGATATTAAATCTTAAATGCTCATAGCCGCTGCACTGACAATCCGCCGTCAACCATCATTACTTCTCCGGATGAGTATGGAAAATCCCCATCTGCCAAAGACAATACGGCTTTCCCAACATCTTCGGGTTGTCCCCAACGGCGCTGGACGGTCAATCCATCGGCAATTAGCTTATCATATTTTTCGGTGACTCCGGAGGTCATATCAGTGGCGATAATACCAGGTCTCACTTCATAAACCGGGATATCATATTCTGCCAGCCGAACCGCCCATACTTTGTTATGC
Organism: Fodinibius salsisoli; assembly: GCF_026229185.1. Lineage (GTDB taxonomy): Bacteria > Bacteroidota > Rhodothermia > Balneolales > Balneolaceae > Fodinibius > Fodinibius salsisoli. The sequence goes on from NZ_JAGGJA010000011.1 coordinate 58,910, forward strand.
ATGGCGAGCCCCGCTTTGGAAATGCAATATTCTCCCCTATTGGGGGAGACAATCGTAGCAGATATTGATCCTATCGTTACAATGGTTGCATCAAAGTTGGCTTTCTCTTCCTTTTGCTCCACCATCCAGCGTGCGGCAAGTTGTGTCAGGAAATAAGGGCCCTTTAGGTTAATGTCCATTACCCGATCATAACTCTCTTCGGTGGCTTGCAATGGATCTTTACGCTCTTTAGGGGCTACGCCTGCATTATTGACAAGTACATTAAGCTGCCCAAACTCAGACCGTACTTTATCTATAATGGCGGTCCGGTCATCAGCTGAGCTAACATCGCCCTGGCAATAGATTGCTTCAGAGCCCGTAGCGCGAAGCTCTTCCAATGCATCCTGCACTCTATCTTCCGACCGCACTCCATTGATTGCTACATCATATCCATTCTGACATAATTTTGTAGCTATTGCAAACCCGATGCCTCGCGATCCTCCGGTAACTAATGCTGTTAATTTCATTCTTTCTTCTTTTTTAAGTTCCACTGAAAAAGGTGTAGTACGGTAAATCCTTTAAAAGGTGCGTTAAATACAATGCAAGCTCCCGCATGTGATAATCGCCCCACATGCTCGATTCTCCACAAGGAATCTGTTGTCCATCCGGGATATGATCCCAACCATTGGGTCGATGATACACTGAGTGGAGCAGTAACCCCTGGTGGTCCTCATCCGTACTTAAATAAGGCTCATCCAGAAGTGTTTGGGTGACCGTCAGGCCTGCTTGCCAATAACGCTCTCCTGTTTCATTTTCTCCATTGGATTTAAGGTAATGTCCCAGCCTAAGAAGTCCCTGCCCGGCAATAGCTGCCGCGGAACTGTCGACAGGCTCATATTTATTGTAGGGATCCGCTTCTTTGTCTTGGTAATTCCCCAACTGATGAAGATTAGGTGCACCGGTATCCCAATATGGAATACCATCTGATGAAGTGTATTCTATATAAAAGTCACAGGTTGCCCGAGCTGCTTTCAACATCATCTCCCGAATATCTTCATACCCCCCGAAAGGTGCCAGCTCCTCCTTATCAAGAGAATCAATGAACTCCAGCTGTTCGGCAAAACCACACATCGCCCAGGCCAACCCTCGGGTCCAGGTTGAAAATGGAGAGTAACCCTGTTGAGAGTTTGGGCATCGAAACTGTCCATCATTGGTATTAAAGACCGCTTCATGGGTGGTTCGTCCCCGGATATCATAGGCATCTCGGCCTTCTCCGTAATAGACGCTATATTTTGCCGTGGAACGAGCGTGTTCAATCAGTCGTCCCAGAAGAGAAACCTTCGCATCATGTTCCGCATACAGAGAATGCCCCAATTGGTGACTCAAGGCCAGTGCCCGAATAGTACGGATGGTGTCAACAAAGAGAGAATGAGGCCCGTTGAAAGAATAGATAAAGCCTCCCCCCTCTGCCGTGTTGGTCCAACGTGCAGCCTGTACCGCACCTGTGGACTTGAGTGCCAGATCGTAGAATTCTTTTTCCCAGCTTTCAGCCTCAAACCGATTATTAGTGAGCAGCCGTCTCAAAGCACCATAAGTACTCACATTGTTAAACCCGTGATCATGAACCCCGATATGTGTAATATGAGGCGCCATTTTTTCTACGGTTGCTTTTCGACCTTTCTCCAGATACTCTGAATTGTCGGTGGCATCAAACTGTATTATTTCGGATCCAAACTGGAATCCCTGGGTCCATTCGGTCCACCCGCGTGTGGTATATTTACCTTCCACGGTAAAGACCGGTGAGCCCTGCGTAGTATCGTATTCTTCGCGAATCAGGTTAATTTTTTGACCAGAAAGCTGCCAGAAATTATCCAGCAGCTGGTCAAGATGTTCAATACTGAGATCCTTCTGTATGTCCATTATTTAATTTCTATCTGCTATCCTATTTTTAGTTATAACTTTTATACCAGCGATGGCACGTCCTTCCAGGCACGCTCTTCGGAAGCTTCATAACCGATTTCTGCCAGCTGTACTCCCTTCGCAGCTTCCAGAAGGTTCCATCGGAAGGGCTCATCCTTTACTACATGCCGTAAAAATAACTCCCATTGAATTTTGAAGGCATTATCAAACTCCTGTTGCTCTGGCAACTCAATCCAGTCCTGACGGAAATTATCATCCGTATCAATATCGGGATTCCAGACCGGCTTGGGAGTTGCGGAATACGGCTGAACCCATACATCCCGAAGACCCGCTACTGCAGAGCCTTTTGTTCCATCGACCTGAAAAGTTACCAAATCATCGCGACGGACACGGGTAGTCCATGAAGAGTTAAACTGAGCGACCACCCCGTTATCTAATTCAAAAATAGCATAGGCCGCATCATCGGCGGTAGCCTCGTAAGGTGTACCATCATCTTCAAATCGTTTGTCAATATGCGTTGCCCCAAGGCAGGATACTCTTTTCACCTCTCCAAACAGGTTGTCCAGGACATAGCGCCAGTGGCAGAACATATCCAAAATAATACCGCCGCCGTCTTCCTTCCGGTAATTCCAGGCGGGGCGCTGAGCAGGAACGGTATCTCCTTCAAATACCCAATAGCCAAAATCTGCCTTCACAGAAAGGATATCTCCAAAGAAGCCCTGTTTTTTAAGCTGACGAAGTTTGGCAAGCCCCGGAAGCCAAAGTTTATCCTGAACAACCCCATGCTTTACACCTTTTGATTCGGCTATTTTGTGAAGTTCTACTGCATCCGAAGTCGTAAGTGCAGTCGGTTTTTCGCAATAAATATCCTTGCCGGCAGCTACCGCTTTCTCCACGCTATCAAACCGGAGGTCCGTACGTTGTGCATCGAAGTAAATCTGGTATTTATCCTGTTTTAATACGGAGTCAAGATCGGTAGTCCAATCTTCGATACCGGTTTCATCGGATAATTTTTCCAGCTTAACAGGATTACGCCCCACCAACACCGGATCGGGCATAATAACTTCGTTATCATTTATTTTAACGCCTCCTTGCTCCATAATAGGCACAATAGAGCGCCGCAGATGCTGGTTCGTTCCCATCCGGCCGGTAACACCATTCATGATAATGCCGACCTTGTGCGTTGTCAATTCGTTACTCATGCTTACTTTCTTTTTATTGCTCTTTTAGTCGTTGAGTGATTACTTATATTCTTCCGCCGGTTCCGTGCACTGTGGTTGAGCACCTTCAGGAAGTGGAGGGGCTTCTTCTCCAGCCTTTGGGAGTGTGCCCTTCAGTTCTTGCTTCCAATGGTCAACATCACCGGCCGGACCATAACAATAGATAAATTGGAGAGGAGTTTCACCAATATTTGTTAATTGGTGAAACTCATTAGACGGTATATAAACGGTTTGGCCTGAATAGATTTCGGAGCGTTCTGTTCCAAGACATATTTCTCCTACGCCTTCCAGTATCGTATATATTTCTTCTTCCGGATGATTATGCCAAGGCACTTGTCCGCCATTGGGTTCAAGCGTAACAAGTCCCATGCAAAAGTTTTCAGCTTGGATAGAAGAAACTCCTCCCGCGATATTCTTTGTGAGCCGACGTGCGGGATAGGTATTACCGTCGATTTTCTCCAAATCAGAAATATTCATTATTTCAGTTCTTGCGTTATCAGTTATTTAGTTAATTAGAATCCTTTCAGGAAAAGCCAAGAGGGATTGGATAATGGTTAGATATCTCAACCCCTAAAGACTTTAATTATAGTTTATTTGCATCATTTGCTAAAATTAATAGCCCCTATTTTGGGGAAAGGAATCGCTTCCGCCTTCTGTACGGTCAATTTGGCCCTGAGGTATGGGACGAAGCTTGTGATACTCCTGCAGATTTCCAAGTGGAGGCACTACATCCGGATTATGAGCCTTGGCTCGTTCCAGCAGCTTGTCGGTCCGAACCAAATCAAACCAGCGGAAGCCTTCACCCAGCAGCTCACGTCCTCGTTCATCCAGGATAAAATCTATACCATCCTCAGCGAGAGCAGTTGCAGTACGCGAAGTCATCGTTACCTCCTGACCTGGCCAAGCGGCACGTTCTCGTACGGCATTCAGATGATCAATTGCATTTACAGAACCTGCCCCATTCATCATGAAATAAGCTTCTGCTGCAATCAGATGGGTCTCAGCAAGGCGGAAGGCCAACCAATTACGTGAACCAGCCGTTACATTAACACTCGCTCGATTCGGGTCAGCGTGTTTCCACAGCGGTGGAAAATTAATAGAGTTATATTCTTCAGGGGTGATTACCTGCGTATCCTGCTGCTGTTGTTCTTCCAGCGGCATATTATAGCCCGGGAACCAAATGGCCGTATCACCTTCGGCAAAGTCTTTCTCTACGCCATCCACTTCATAAGTCCCAGGGTCAATGACACGGAAAGTCAGCTTGAAGCTTTTCTCATAACGAGAGTCTACATCTCGGTCATCAATATTAAACATTTCCTGAGTCGTAAAGAGCGTAGGTCGGAATCGTCGCCATGGTCGACCGAATTCGACTGTTCTAAACAGACCGGGCTCTTGGTCATAAGGGAAGTTGAAATAGAGATGAGAAGAGTTTCCATTTTTGTCATCGGCCGACTCATTTGCAAGCGGGTTGGGGGAATACTGTACCGCCCAGATGACCTCAGCATTTTGTTCATTACCCACAGCATGCACATCGCCGAAATCATCCAGCAGGGTGAAGTCATAGTCATTAATGACCGTTTCAGCCAGATCAGCTGCTTGCTGATAGTCACCCGATGCTCCTGCTTCGGAAGTAGCTTTGGTCAAATAAACACGGGCCAGCAGATGTTCGGAAGCAGGCTTTGTAGCGCGTCCGGCCTGTTCGGCCTCTACCGGTAAATTGGCAATGGCAAACTCCAGGTCTGAAATTATTTGCTCATAAACCTGTGGTACCGGTGTGCGAGAGGCCTCCAATTCTACGCCCTCAGTCTCTTCCGTGGTCAAGTGTACGGCCCCGAACATTTGGACGAGAATAAAATAGTATTGCCCTCTCAAAAACCGAGCTTCAGCGGATCTGCGTGTTACCACTTCCTGACTTATTCCTTCAACCCCGGATTCGGCCCGTGCCAGAACCGTATTGGCAATATTGATACCTTCATACATATTTTGCCAAATCCATTCGGTAATATAATCGAATGAATCGAGCTCATTGCTGTAGCGGTTCATGTATTTATATCCACCGTCAGCTCCTTCCCTATAGGTATCGGTTCCAAAGACGGTAGCCGTTAACCCCTGCTCGGTTCCATAAAAACTTCGCAATGGGTAGTAGGTTGCATTTACGGCCTCATTAAATCCATCAGGTGTACTATAGCGCGAGTCGGACACCTGGGTATGGACTTCTTCTTCCAACAAGTCTGAGCACGAAACAAACAGCCCAGCTATCATCACCAAAACAAATATTTTTCGATACTTAAACATAATATTATCCGGTTGCATTAAAATGTTAAATTGATTCCAAAATTCATTTGCCAGCGGGCAGGTGTACCCGTTCCAGGGTTTTCTGGATCTATACCACCATGTTCCTGAACATACGGTGAGTACATGAATGGCTGATCTGCACTGACATAGACACGAAGCGACTGAGCACCCAGTATCTCTTGCACGAATTGTACCGGCATGGTATAACCTAACTGGATATTCCGCACCTTAATGAAGCTTCCATCATAAAGAAGGCGTGCTTCGTTATAAATTGGGTATTCCCTGTTAATGGTAGGTCTGGGATGTCTGTTAACCGGATTGTCAGGAGTCCAATAGTCTACATCATGATTATTGTATCGTCCAACCATGGCTGTGTCATGAATTCCGCTATCAATAGTATTACCGAAGACCATATATAAGAAGAAAGAGAAATCGACCCCTTTGTAGTTAAAGCGATTGGTCATTCCTCCACTCCATTTGGGCATCTCCTGGCCAAGAATCTCACGATCATCAGCATTAATCTGCTCATCGCCATTGACATCTTCAACGCGAATTTCTCCGGGTATCTGGTTATAGCTGGAAGCCAAATCTGCTTCATCAGACTGCCAAATTCCAACCTGATCATATCCATAGAATACATTGATGGGTTTTCCGATAAACCATCCATTACCAACATCATCTTCGCCTCCACCGTAAAGCTCTACGATCTCTTCTTTATTGGATGCGATATTAAAATCGGTGGTCCATTGGAACCCATTATTATCATCAGATTGAACGTTGACGGTAGACACAGAGAACTCAATTCCGGTGTTTTTAGTGGATCCTACGTTTTCAAGAATACTGCCATAACCACTGGTCATTGGAAGCTGTCGCAACAGAAGAAGGTCTTTGGTATTCTGTTGATATACATCTACGCTACCGGAAATTCGGGAATCAAGAATTGCAAACTCCAATCCTAAATTTGTACTTGTTGTGGTTTCCCACTTTAAATCAGGATTGGCAATCTGATCGGGTTGATAACCATAGGCTAAATCGTCTCCGTAGTTATAGGTGGTTCGGTCCAACAGTGCCAGTGTTTGATAGGCATCAATACCGGTCTGGCCTGTTTTCCCCCAGCTTAAGCGTAACCTGAGATCATTTAAAAATCCATCACTATTAAAGAAATCTTCATTAGCAATATTCCAGGATAAGGCTACCGAGGGGAAGACTCCATATTTATTATTATCACCAAAACGAGAAGAGCCATCCACCCGACCTGTTGCTGTCAACAGGTATCGGTCATCATAATTATAATTAGCCCGGAGCATGGTTGAAAGCAAGTTCCACTTTTCGAAACTCGTCTCTGAATTCAAGATCTCCTGGGCAGCACCAAAATTGTGATGTTCCATAGACTGAATAGGTATGCCCCTTACTCCCATTGCAGAAGTTTCAAGCTGCCTTTCCTGTATACTAAGCAACCCGGTCAGGTCAATGGAATGACGCTCCGCCAGTGTTTGCTCATATTGAATAATATTTTCCCAAGTATATTCAAAAGTAAAATCCTCTTCCTTCTGGGCCGCTGATGGTCCAAGAAATTGGGATCTCGACCGTGAAGCCTGGAAGTCACTTCGGCGTTCATACTGAATGTCCGGTGCAAAATTCATCCTGAAACTCAGGTTATCGGTAAACCGGAATTCACCATAAATGTTACTTAACAGCCGCTGCCGTTTTTCTTCCTCAACATAGGTGTCAGGCAATACCTCAATAAGTGGATTTGAACGCTGGCCATCGTTTATAGGCTGGAATACTAAGTTCCCTTCTTCATCAAATGGACTGCCCAACGGACTGTTGGAAAGCGCTTCACCATAGTAGTTACGGTCGGCGCCATTACGCTCACTGTAACTGGCTAAAGTGGTAGTCCCGATAGTAAAGTTATCGGAAATATCCATATCAATATTGATCTGGGCATTATATCGGCTAAAATCTTCGGGCGCTAAAATGCCTTCTTCTAATAGGCCGCCAAAAGAGACGTGAAATTGTGTATTCTCGTTACCACCGGATATCCCCAGGTTATGATTATGGCGCACTCCTGTCTGTAATATACGACCTTGGTAGTCGATCCATTCGCCATTATTTAGCTTTTCAAGCTCAGCAGGATCGAGGAATTGAGAATCGTCCTCATATTGTCCTGCGGCACGATGGGCTTCTCGATTTAGCTCTGCATATTCTTCACCATTCATGCGGTCAACTTTCCCCAGTGCTTTTGAAAACCCAACAGAGCCGTTATAATTGACCGACAACTCTCCATTATAGCCTCTGTTGGTCGTTACAATAATAACACCGTTTGATCCACGTGCACCATAAATAGCCGTCGCGGAGGCATCTTTAAGAACTTCAATAGATTGGATGCTTGAAGGATTAATATCCCTGAGTCCACCGGAAATAGGGACTCCATCTACCACATATAAGGGATCGTTATTAGCTTCTAATGAACGGTTACCACGGATGCGGACATCACCGGTAGAACCAGGTTTGGTTCCAACAGAACTTACAACCACTCCTGCGGTACGTCCCTGCAGTCCTTGGTCAATCGAAGAAATTGCAACCTCATTTAACTCTTCAGCTGATACCGAAGATACCGAACCGGTAACATCGCTTTTTTCCTGGGTTCCATAACCCACTACGACCACTTCTTCGCCAATCTCCACACTCTGTGTTAATTGGATATCCAGTGTTAGATCTTCATCAGCGACTGTAATAGTTGTTTGATATTGTTCATAACCCACATAAGAAGCGGTCAGACTATAACTGCCCGGTTCTACATTGGTTATCTCATATTCGCCTTCAGCATTGGTGGCTGCCCCTTTTTGTAATTCTGATATATATACATTGGCTCCAGGTATCGTCTCACCTGTGGCCGCATCAGTAACGGTTCCACTTATCTGTTGTGCTTGCCCTACGATAACAGCACCAAAAACAATGCTGACCAGCAAACACAGTGTTCGAGGTAAAATTCGAATCATATTTCCCATATTATCACCCTATTATAGTTGTAGTTATTCATTATCAGATTGATTTAACCGGTAAAGTAACCTATGCATCCCCTTTTGCTTAATCGGTTAAGTATTGAGTCAAAAAAAGATCTGCCGTAGCAATTCTTCTTTGTAATCTTTTCTTAAGAAGCTTCGGTTAAATTAAAAAAAGTTACATGACTTGCAAATTATTACCTCAAATAATGAGAATTATATTAATATGGGTGACATTCAACCAAAACAATACAAACAAATCTCTCCCTCCCTGTTAACAAATAAATTTATACGTTCCCCCATATCGGTTTAGCCAGTTGCGACAAATGTCATTTACTGGCTAAATCTTTATCATTTAAAATATTTGACTCCAAAGAAATGATTTCCGGGTTCAATTTAGAATCAGATTCTATTTCTAAGATAAGTTGTCTAAATGAACGTTGTCCTAATTGAAAAGCCGGCTGATCAATACAGATGATGGGATGAGACAGATGGTGATTGAACTCACTACTTCCGAAAGAAAGCAACGCAACGTCATCGGGATTGATATTATGGTCTTTCATATATTGCAAGGCGCCCAAAGCCACAGGATAAGTAACACAAAAAATGGCTTCCGGTTGACCATATTGTCCAAGCATCTGAGCAAAACCATTATAACCATCATCTTCACTATAACCGGCTTCTACAACCGCTTTTTCATCAACCTCTATTCCAGCCTCCTCCAGTGCATCTCTATACCCCAAATTACGGTCCTTTCCAATACTTCCAATATTTCTCCTCACCGGGTGCGCATCATCAAGATAGCCCGACAAATGGGCAATATTTCGAAACCCTTGGTCAATCATATGCTTTACTCCTTTTCGAGCCCCTTCCCGGTCTTCAACCTTAACATAAGTGAACCCACTGTTCATGAAGCCCCGGTCATAGAACACAAGATCAACTTCCATATCTTTAACGATATCAAAATTGTCCAAATTCTGCGTTTGTTCAGAGATGGATATTAACAATCCATCAACTCTCATATTCAACATCGATTCAATATGCTTTTGCTCAAGATCCTCATCTTCCATAGTGACTCCCAATACAACCTCATAGTCACTTTCAAGCGCTGCCTGATACACCCCCTCGATAACAGAAGAAAAGAAAGGATGGGCCACTTTGGGAACAATAACGCCAATAGTATGCGTTTTTTGTGAAGTCAAAGATCGGGCTACAAGATTAGGTCTGTACCCCATTTCCTTAGCCATCTTTTTGACCTTTTCTTTGGTTTCTTCTGAAATATCAGAATGATCACGCAGTGCTTTGGAAATACTTACTTTCGTAAGGTCTAACCGCTTGGCGATGTCTTCTAATCGTACATTCTTCATTGATAAATATTTAGGTTAAGATTTCCCCGAATATAACTTTACTGAAAAAAAAAATGAAGCCCTGAAAACTTATTAATTTCGAGGCAATATAATTATTTGAATTTTTTTAAAAAATTTTCGCTCTTTTAATCCTTAAATTATCATTTACTGCAAAATATTTTAAATAAAGTGAAAATACCTGAATGTCTGGATAAATGGCAAAGCTTCTTTATCTTAGAAAAGCATCAATTATTTTCCAGTCTGACGTATGAATAAGTACAAGTTAACACAGTATGTCCGAGAAAAAGCCCTCAGTTTAGGTTTTAATGCCTGTGGGTTTTCTAAAGCGGGTCGCCTTGAAACTGAAGAGCGCCGTCTCCGGGAATGGCTCAACCAGGGGCGTCATGGAACCATGAACTGGATGGAAAACCATTTTGACAAACGAGTGGATCCAACAAAATTAGTTCCCGGGGCAGAATCAGTTGTTTCAGTAATTGGAAGTTACTACCACCCTAATCATAAAAGGCAACAGCAAAAAACCTCAAAGCCTAAGATTGCTAAATATGCGCAAGGCCGAGATTATCATAAAGTTTATAAGGGTAAACTGAAGAAGCTTTTTAAGGAAACAGAAACATTTCTTGGATCGGAATTAAATGGGCGTGTCTTCGTGGACTCTGCCCCTGTTTTGGATAAAGCCTGGGCTGTACGAGCCGGACTCGGCTGGATGGGCAAGAATTCGAACATCCTTAACAAAAATATTGGCTCTTTCTTTTTTATTGGTGAAATGATCACCGATGCTGAATTTAATTACGATCATCCTGTTACAGACCACTGCGGCAGCTGTACTCGTTGTATCGATGCCTGCCCTACTAATGCGATCTACGAACCCTACCGGGTGGATTCCAATAAGTGTATTTCATACTTGACTATTGAGCTTAAAGAACAGATTCCGGAAAAACATCGCAATGACCTGGGGGAATGGATGTATGGTTGCGATATTTGCCAGGATGTCTGTCCCTGGAACCGGGATGCCCAATACACCCAAATGAAAGATCTCTCCCCTCGCGACAAGATCCTTGATCATGATATCAATTTCTGGGAAGAACTGGATAATGATTTATACGATGAATTATTTGAAGGAAGTGCGATAAGACGGGCAAAATTTGAAAAATATAAAGATAACGTAGCTGCTGTAGCAGAGAATATTAACCAAAGGTAATATTTTAGGTAAACAAAACTTCATTTCTCCATGATGTGATAGACCTCAAGATCACTTTGCTTACCTTCTAACACCGTGACGATTTCCAATAGTGAATCAAAAAATCTGTGAGAGCTCATAGTATACTTAGCTGAATAGCTTGAGACTTGAGGATATTTCTTAAAGGCTGCTTTTTACTCTAATCTCGCTCCCAATCAATAAGTTCAAATCCATCTTCTCGCCATTGATTATGGCGATTGGTCCCATTTTTTATCACGATCAATCCTACAGGCTACTTGCGATAAAACCCATAATAATTAGCCACTGCTTCATAGTCAGAAACGTCCAGATGGTTGGGTAGGATGGATGTTTCCCCGGCTTTTATTTTCTCAAGGTTTTCGGTGCCGGAGGGTTCAATTTGAACAATAATAATATCAGAAAAGCTTTCTCCGGGACCACTTACTACTCTGATCCGGACATCAATAGCTGTACCACTATTAAATGATCCATGATACTGGTTATACTCAGTGTCGGTGCCTGGGCCATAACCTGGAACAGGAAACTTAAATCCACTTGTACCAAGATAAACGAGCCATATACTTTCCTCTGTTTTTTCAATATTGCGTAGGAATTTTTGGGTACTGCCTTCAGATGAAAAATCATGCCCTGGAAAGATGTATCGTGTAACATTGGCATTGCCATCAGCACCTTTGAGGTTGAGCGGACTCCCCCAACCACTTCCGGTTTTCGGGCCATATAACTCATAGCTGCTTTTGTCAAGATAGTAGTCCCCGACCTTACCAAGAGATGCATCCGGAGCCCCACTGCCGGAATGAATCTGGCTACCATCTTCACCGTCGGCTCCGTCCTGTCCATCTTCCCCCATCAATACGATAATCGGATTTCCCCACCCGTCGGCATCTTTGGGTCCATAAAGTTCACCAGTATTTTGATTCAAATAGTAATCACCATTTGCACCCATACCGGCCTCAAGATCTCCTTCGCCGGAATACATTGCGCTGCCATCTTCGCCGGCCGGGCCTACCGGACCTTGTGCTCCTTCGGGACCTTGAGGCCCCTGGTCGCCGATTGGACCTTCACACCCTATCAGAGATACACTGATGATCAGCATAAAAGTTAGCAGCAGATGGGAAAAGTGAGTTGTATTTATTCTGGAAATATGTGGTTGTTTTATTGATGGTTTCATAATCCCTTTTCCTTATTTATTTGATGTTCTATTGATAACAATTTATGAAAGTCAGGTTTAATTCTGCCTAGCTTTACAATCGGTTCAGATAAAGTAATAGTACCAACCAGTACATTAGTTCTTGGTCTCAGTTCCATGATCAATGGTTGAGTCTCTGCAAACAAGAAAAAACTACATTGTACCCCAACGACCCCCAATACAAATCATGCAGAATTATGTATTGTTACCTCTTTGGCAATAATTGAAACTTTCGCTGCCTGCATGAGCTTTATTATCGTATTGAATGCATGATAAAGGGAACGACCTCTTCTTCAGTACCTTCGTTGGTAGAATGACCAGCAATATTACCGGCTTTATGGTTAAGAGTCCGGCCTTCAAGCGAAATATGGGAACCACTCAAACCTTCAATTTATTACCAGCATAGGTTTTATCGGTTTTCTTCATTATTGTCATCATATTAGTCTCTCTTTTCGTGATGAGTTTTTAGATAAAGCACATCAATTGGAAATTTAATCTCGAATCCCAAAGTATTTTTTAGTTTGCTGGTAGTTTTTCAAATTTATTGGCAGGCTGTTTGTATTAGTACTGACACTTATATTTTCAAAGCCTGGGATAAGTACATAGCGAAAAGAATTGCGTTCAGCATTATAGTCCTCAGGATCCAAATCTTCGGTGAATGATCGTATTTGAATATAAACCTTGTCAAAATAAACATGTGAGCGATATACATGTGATACCTCTCCATTAGAAATATCACGAACAGTTAGAGGTAATTGGTAAACTACACCAATATCTCTATATGGCGTACTTCTGCGATAAGCTAATACGACCCCAGTCTCCTTAAATTCGTTTGTTAACCTACTTTCAGTTATTATCATTCTCTTGAGTCGTGGGCGGTCAACACTCCAATCCGGTTCAAACCATGTGGTATACATAACGTTCGTCTTAGCCTGCATATTGAGAGGAACTCCCCATCCACTGTCCGTTTTAGGACCATACAACTCAAAGCTGGATTTATTCAAATAAAAGTCATCTGTGTTTCCGAGTGATTCTGCAGGCGCCCCGCTTCCTGAGTATATCTGACTTCCATCTTTACCGTCTGCTCCATCTTGTCCATCTGCACCGTCCTCTCCATCCTGGCCATCTTCTCCCGGCGGGCCCTGCAGGCTGAAAGGCACGCCCCAACCATCCTGTGTTTTGGGACCATACATTTCTGCGGCTGTGGTATTAAGGTAGAAGTCTCCCAATTTACCGATATCTTCACCTGGAGTACCGCTACCGGCATGAATAATGCTGCCATCTTCGCCGGCCGGGCCTATAGGCCCCTCCTCACCTTCGGGACCTTGAGGCCCCTGGTCGCCGGTCGGACCTTTGCAACCGATCAAAATTATACCGAAAGCCAATAGTAGTGTCAGAAGCAACAGGTGTGCCTTTTTTATAGGTGTATTCATCATTATTGATCTTTGCGTTGTCTATTTTGTTAGTGTCTCTCTCTATTACTTTTATTCTTTGCTATCTTTAAGTAGAGATATCTTTCTTTTACCAGTCTATTAAGAACCTATGGTATAATTCTATTCTACCGGGCTCCAGACAGGACTATAATCATATAGTTCGGTATTCTGGGTGATATTTAAAGCTGGGGAAGTATTGCCGGTATTAATGACGTAAATATCCGGATCCCCGTCTCTTAGACTAAAGAAGGCCAACTGAGAACCATCCGGAGACCACGATGGAGCTCCATTACGGCCAGTTGCAATGGTTACCGGTCGCCTGTTGTCGCCATTTTCATCAATGATTATGATCTGCTCTTCGGTATTACGAACAAAGGCTATTTGGGTACCATCGGGTGACCACACCGGAGTGTTTTCCTCATCCTTAGTATTGGTCAGTTGCTGAACGGATGTTCCTTCAGGGTCCACTATATAGAGGTCTCTTCTTCCGTTGCTATCACGGGTGAAGAGAATCTTTTCGCCATCCGGCGACCAATCAGGATATAGTTCTTTATTCGGATCGTCTGTAATCTTCGTTTGCTCCGATCCATCGGCATTCATCACATAAAGATCATAATCTCCATCGCGATTACTTTGAAAGACAATCTGATTACCATCGGGCGACCAGGAAGGATGACTGTTTTTGCCGCCCCCTTCGGTCAACTGAACCGGATTGGAACCATTGGCATTGATAACCCAAATATTACGTTCGTCTCCCATCCGAGTACGATAAGCAATATATTTTCCATCTGGTGAAATGGCATGATAAGCTTCAGACTCATCGTTCTCCGTTATTTGTATCATGTTTGAACCATCCGGATTAATCGCAAACAGATCCCAGCTATCATCCTTCCTACTTCGAAACACAATTTTATTCTTTAGTATTGCTTCTACCGTAAAGTTTGGGCCTGTTGCTGTTTTTCCATTGATGGAAACAGCTATAGGACCCGTTGTGGCTCCTTCTGGTACTACGGCTATCAATTGTTCTTCAGTAGCTGATATTACCTCTGCCTCTACCTGATTGAATGTTACACTGTTTTCAGAAGCCGTAGCGTTGTATCCATTTCCAGTGACTACAACTTCGGTGCCAGCTGGACCTTTGATAGGATTAACAGAAATGACTTCCGGTGCTGACGTACTGCCACCCGAACTATTTTTACAACCAAAGGAAAAAGCCAGTAGTATTATCACAGCTGATATATTAGACATGATGTGATAGTATCGATTTTCCATAGCAAGCCTTAATTAGATGATTTAACTCTCCTTCTATTTACTAAGCGTATAGTTCATTTAAATAGTGACAAATCAGTCAAAAAAATCTGTATATTAGCTATAAATTATCTTAAGCGTGATTAATGGAAGCTGATGAGGGACGACATTACCCAGTTACTTATCGAGTTTAAAGATGGCTCGCGGAAAGCCTACAACCAACTTTTCCCGTTAGTCTATAACCGTCTGAAGCAAATTGCCGGGCGAGAATTGGCACGCGAGGATAAGGGGCATACCTACTCTCAAACTGACTTGGTTCATGAGGGGTACTTCCGACTCATCAACCAAAACAAGGTAAAATGGCAGGATAGGGCCCACTTTTATGCTATTGCTGCAAAGTCAATGCGCAGAATACTTATTGACCATGCCCGTAAAAAACGAGCTCAAAAACGTGGTGGTGATAAACGAGCTCAGACATTTATTGATGAAATAATGAATATTGATAAACAGGCTGAAGAACTCATCAATATTGATGAGGCCCTGGACAGGCTGGCCGCCCTGGATGAAAGAATGGCCAAAGTGGTTGAGTTCCGATATTTCGGAGAAATGACGTTTGAGGATATTGCTGAAGTAATGGATCTGTCTGCCAGAACAATAAAAAGAGATTGGGCCCAGGCCCGAGGCTGGCTATATAAAGAACTGAGAGGATAAGCCTGTCTTTACGACTCCAACAATTCGTAAGCTACCTTGATTTTTTAAGTCGCCACTGATAATGCTAAAAAGTCGACCAGCGTTAAATGTCTGCAATGCATCATTCGACTCTTAGCATTAAAATTTATAATATAAGAAAAGCTTTTAGTAATGATGGGATTATGGATCAAAAAGAGTGGGTGCAAATAAAGGAAATTGTAGGGCAAGCCCTTTCTTTAGAAGCTGACTCTCGTGATAGCTATATCCAGGAGGCTTGTGAAGGGAATGAATTATTACAAGCCCGGGTACAAGAACAGCTCCGATCTATTGCTCAATCTGAGAAAGAGAACTTTCTTGAGGACATAGGCTCAAAAAAAGGAGCGTTTATAGCGGATCTTAGTAATCGATGGACTTCAACTGACCCTGACAAATTAATCGGCCGACAAATTGGTCCCTATGAAATCACCCGCCTTATAGGTGAAGGCGGCATGGGAGTGGTTTATAGAGCCAGTCGTATCGATGGTGCTTTTGACCAGCATGTTGCAATAAAATTGATAAAAAAGGGAGTTGTATCAAAAGCAACCATCGAGCGATTTCACACAGAACGTGCGATCCTTGCTCGACTTCAACATCCACATATTGCTCAACTCTATGATGGAGGGTTAACACCTGAGGGAATTCCATATTTAATAATGGAATTCATTGATGGAGTTCCTATCGACCAATGGTTGGATGAACATCAGAGTACTACTGCAGAACGATTAGCCCTTTTTCAAGATGTATGCCAGGTTGTTCAATATGCTCATAACAACATGATTATTCACCGAGACCTGAAACCTCAAAATATTTTGGTTGATAAACAAGGCCATGTTAAAATTCTGGATTTTGGTATTGCTAAATTGCTTAAACAGAATCATTCTGATGATTCTAACCAAGAGACTCTTCCCAATAATAGATTCTGGACCCCTTATTATGCTGCACCAGAGCAATTTTCCGGTCTATCGACAAGCGTAGCAACAGATATATATGCCCTTGGCTCCTTGTTATATTTACTCTTGTCTGGAACCAAGCCCTATAATTTCGACAGTAAATCCATCCATGAAATTGAAGCTATCATTAAGGTAAATGATCCAGAATGTCCCAGTAATATGATAGCAGATTCGTACCCTGAAAAAAGCAAAATCCAGAAAAAGCTCCGGGGAGATTTGGATGCACTAATCTTAAAAGCCATGCACCGTCAACCTCAGCACCGATATCGTTCGGTAGGCCGTTTATTGGATGATTTACAACGGTATGAATCAGGGTTGCCTCTGAAAGCCCGAAAAAGTACGTTTTTATACCGGGCAGTTAAATTTGGTAAACGTCATGCCGTTGGGGTCTTAATTTTCTTAATGTTTTGTAGCACAGTCATCTATTATTCTCATCAGTTAAAGCAAGAAAGAGACCACGCTCAATTAGAATCAAAGAAGGCACAAGAAGTAACCAAACTTATTACCAATCTCTTTCAGGCTTCAGACCCTAACTATGCTGATGGGGCTGTAATTACAGCTCATGATTTGTTAGACAAAGGAGCTTTCCAAGTTCAAAAGATGACTAACCAGCCCCTTATTCAGGCTGATATGCTGCTTACTATCGGCCAGATGTATCAAAACCTGGGAGACTATGAAAGAAGTAAGCCCCTTTTTAAGCAGGCTTATGAAATCAATCAGCATCAGTATGGGTTAAAAGATCCTCGTACTCTCCAAACCCTGGTGGCACTGCTTGGCAGTTATCATTTTTTAAAAGAAAAGGCTCAAGCTGAACTCCTTTTTGATAAGATCCAGGAAGAAAACCTATTAGAGGTAATCCCCGACAATATCCAAATGGTCTTTTTACTTAATGAACGGGGGCTGATGGACCTAAGAGAAGGAAAATTTGGTTCTGCAGAAATTTGGCATCAAACAGCCTTAGAGCGGTATAAACAATTGCCTGAGGAAGAAAAGGATAAAGTATTTAAATCTTTATTGCTGAACAATATCGGATTTTCTCTTGAAAACAGGGCCCAATATGAAAGGGCATTATCCTATTACCGAAAATCAAGAGCAACTGTGGTTTCTGAAGTTGGCGAGCATCATACAATGTCCGCCGTGGCTTTTGGTAGCTTGAGCCGTGCGTATCGAGGATTAAATGTGATGGATAGTGCTAAATTTTATAACGAAAAGACGCTAAATATGAGACTGAATCTGCTTGGAGAGCAACACGAACAAGTTGCCGATAGCTATTTAAATGCGGCCCTCATAGCAAGGAAAGAAAAGAAATTTACCACTTCGGAAGAACTCTTTAAGCAGGCTAAACAAATATATTCACATACACTCTCAGACAGCAGTCGTTTTGTTGGGAAGCTCCAAATGGAGATGGGGCTTTTATACTTAATACAGAGAGACACCATCAACGCTCGACAATGCCTTAAAAAAAGTACTAAAATTCTTACCTCCACCCTTTCTGTTGACCACCCATGGATAAAACAGAACCAAAGGCTCCAGAATGCCATCAGGAAAGCATCAGGCAAGGCTTTAAATTAGAAAAAGATACTAATATACACCGCTTTGCATCTGTTTTGTCCCTAAATAACAATTTCTAGAGATAATTTGACCTACTTATCTAAAAAAATACGCATTTCTAATGTAATCAGGTAAAACAGTAGGTATTCTTTCATTAAGAGAGGTTTACTGTCAGCCGTTTTATCTGATAAACACTCACAAATACCATCAACAAACTACTATTATCTCATGAAGAAATTATTACTTTTTTCTTTGTCTATTTTCGGGTTACTCTTCATATTCAATACCTCAAGTCATGCTCAGGCATCCAGTGATTTCAAAGTTGGAGGCGGTATTATCTATGGATCAGAGGTTGAGGCCATTGGTATCCAGGCCGGAGCAAAATATGGTTTTACCGAGGAAATTAGCGGGGCCGCTGATTTTGCTATCTTCTTCCCAGAAAACTATGACTGGTGGGAACTCAATGCCAACGGTCATTACCACTTCTTGCAAGAGGATAATATCAGTGTCTATGGCTTGGCCGGACTTAATTACGCTACCATGTCTTTTAGTGCTGACCTTGGTGAATTTGGTACAGCTTCGGCATCAAATTCCGAAATCGGCCTAAACCTTGGCGGTGGTGCAGAGTTTGGATTAGACTTTGCCAACCTCTATACCGAGCTTAAATACATATTGGGTAATGCAGATCAGCTTGCTCTCTCAGCTGGACTTAGATTTGACATCTAACTTCTACTTGCTAACATAGCAAACAAAAAGGGTTCTCGAGTGAGAACCCTTTTTTATTTTTCTTTCAAAAAACCTAAAACCGATGGCGTTTATCCTTGAGACCTTTATACAGCATCTCCCGGGCCCGAAAGATATGAGCTTTCACGGTTCCCAGCGGTTTATCAAGAATTTCTGAAATTTCCTGGTAGCTTTTTTCTTCCATATGGCGTAGCTCTATCACTCGCCGATACTTCTTGGGGAGATCATCTATAGCCTGCCGTACCATCCTTTTGCGCTGTTTTCGTATCAGATCTCTATCGGTAGCGGCTGACTCATCCGGTAGCTGCATCTCCATTTCGCCGCTTTTGGTCTTTACCGGTTCATCAATAGAGAGTGTTTGCAATTTCTTTTTCCGCAGATAATCGATGGTATGATTCGTAGCAATACGATAGAGCCAGGTGGAAAAAGCGTAGTTGGTATTATAGCTATTTAGATTATCGAAGGCCTTAACAAAGGTCTCTTGCACTAAATCTTCAACCTGCTCCGGATCGTTAATCATTTTACGGATATGGAAATGCAGGGCCCGCTGGTATTTATTAACCAGCTTTTTGTAGGATTGCTCACTCCCACCCACCGCTTCTTTAACCAATACATCATCCTCTAAACTGCTTTCAGAAGCGTTCTCTCGAGGCGGATTGGATGTATGCGTATTGCTGCCGTTCGAATCAGACATTCCAGCGCTGTGCAGAAACTATGGTTTTGATTATGATGGACCGAAACTTACTGAATGTGATACATTATTCCCATTCTAATTTTTTAATTCAAAAATAGCTTTTTATTATCATTACAGTGTAACACCAGATAATAAAATCCGATATAAGTACAGGTTCATCAAACCATTCATTAATAACTACCAACATTAAACACTTATTAAAACTATGAAAAAAATAATATTTACAAGCTGTTTGTTATTCGGGTTACTATTAACATTTAATACCTCCAGCCATGCTCAAGAGGGTCGTATCCAGGCAGGTCCCGGACTTGCTTATGGAGGAGAAGCAGAAAACCTCGGGATTTCATTAGATGGTTATTATACCATTAATGAAGAGTTTCGTGCAGGAGCAGCTTTTACTTATTTCTTTGCTAATGACTTATATAGCTCTTATGCTATCGATTTAAACGGAAACTACATCTTCCACAATGAAGATGAACTCATGGCCTATGGAATAGCTGGATTAAATATTTTCACCTACAGCTGGGATTCTGATGTTGCAGGAGTCGATGATTCTGAGTCAGAAATTGGACTCAATCTTGGTGCTGGGTTAGAATATAATGTGGACTTTGCCAACCTGTTTGGTGAGCTAAAGTTTGCCGGACTTGGCAGTGATGCGAATCAATTAGTTCTCGGTGCTGGTTTACGCTTTGACATCCAGTAGGCTTTGACAGCTTACTATTTTCTTATAAAGCCCCGATAATAATTTCGGGGCTTTTTATTTATACTTACCTCTTTATGATATCTGGATTACTTCCATTTTCTTTTATACTCTGCTTCTATTTTTAAAAAAAATGTAAGGATTAACCTTTTAAAAGGTCTTACTAAACAGACGAGCTACTTATCACAGTAACTATCAAATAAATTTCAGAGAATTATGAAGAAAATAATAGTTTACGGATGCTTAATTTTCGGGATCATCTTCGCAACTCATTTTCAAGCTAAAGCCCAAGGCTTTCAAGAGGGAGATGTGGCAGTAAATGCTGGTATCGGTCTTGCTACTACTTATTCAACTCCTGTAGCAGATCTAAATATGCCCTTTGGAGGTGGATTTGAGTATGGAATTGCAGATTTAACTCCAGGTCTCATAGGGGTTGGCGGTGAAATTGGATACGTATCTGGCGGGGATTTGGATATCTTCTATATCGGTGGTAAAGGTTCTTATCATTTTAATGAATTACTTGAGCTGGAAAATGATGATGTAGATCTCTATGGTGGAATAGGACTCTACTATAGAAACTTTAGTTACTCAGAAGATAATATTAATTTTGGAAATGATGTGGTAGCCAGCTTCCATTTAGGAGGACGATACTATTTCGCTAATAACATTGGCGGTTATGCTGAAATTGGAAATAACTGGGCCTGGCTAAACATTGGGGCCGTAGTTAAGCTTTGAGCTGTACTACAAATTGAGTCATTCAAAGTCCGGCGGTTAACCGCCGGGCTTTCTTATTTTAGGATGCCTCGATAATAGCTCCATGTTGAATGCCCCCGGTGCTGGCCGTTATAATATTAAAGCCATAGCGGTCCATTATCCCTTTCAAAATAAGTAACCCAGCCAAGTAAATATCGGCCCTGCCTTCCATAACTACCGGATAGCGATGGAGCAGTTCATCAGAGCTCATATCACTTATCCATTCGATATATTGGTTAATAGTTTGTAAAGTGAGACCATATCCATCGATCTTATCATTCCGGTATTCCTCCAACTCTTGATCCATATAGGCCAGTGATGTTACCGTCCCGGAAACGCCCACAAGTTCCGTCTCTTCTGTAATATCGAACGAATAGGTAGCCAGCATTTTTTGAACTGCTTCTTGACAGTCCCCAACCTGATCTGCCGTAGCTTTGGGCTCACCAAGAAAACGCTCGGTAAATCGCACACAACCCATATCAAAGGAATATCGATCTAAGATCTCATGTCCTTTACCAAGCGCCATCTCGGTACTTCCTCCGCCAATATCCAACGCTAATAAGGGCTTAGTGCTGTATTGTTTCGGAAGCATACTTTGTGCTCCCTTGAAGGTGTATTCTGCTTCCTCCCTTCCACTCAATAGCTGAACGGTTAATCCTATTTCAGCTTTAACTTTCTCAAGAAAAGCAGATCGATTATTCGCATCACGGACTGCGCTTGTAGCGACAACAATAGGAATTAAAATTGAAGGATATTGTTGGGCTAGCAGCTTTTTATACTCTTCCAAAACATGAATCACCCGATTCATTGCTTCCTTAGAAAGGTTTTTATTTTTATCCACCCCACGTCCTAATCGTGGAATGCGCTGTTGCTCCTCCAATACATGAAGTGAGCGGTATCTTCGTTCTGCGACCAGCAGCAGAACCGTATTTGTACCAATATCAATACTTGCTTTCATCATCTTACGACTTGTGCATGTATTGCAATCCATTCATTCTCTTGCTTAACAGTTACAATATCAGCCATGGGCGTTAATTCATCTATAACATCAGCTTCATCAGTCTCCAGCAGGCCGGAAAGAATAATATTTCCTCCCTTCTTTGTCGACTTCATAAATACCGGTAGCAGCTCTAAAATTGTATTTCGTTCTATATTGGCGAGTAGCAGATCAGCTTTTAAGGCATCTGGAATAACTTCTGCAGAACCTTCTTTTACCGTTATCTGCTCATTAACACCGTTCAACAGAATATTCTCCCGGGTATTCTCAATACTCCACTCATCAATATCAAAGGCAAAAGCCTGTTGTGCCCCTAATTTTATAGCCGCGATGGACAGGATGCCCGTACCGGTGCCGGCGTCAATCACCTGATCGCCCTCTTCTACAACATCCGGTAAAAGTTTTAAAATGAGTCTGGTGGTTTCATGATAGCCCGTACCAAAGGACATTTTAGGATCGATCTCAAGCAAAATGCGCTCCTCGGGAACGTTAGCTTCAGACCAGGTAGGTTTTACAAAGAATCTCCCAATTTCCTGCGCTTTGATGGTCTGCTCCCACTGCTCATTCCAATTTTGTTCAGCAACTATTTCCTCGGTTTCAATGAAGCATTCCCCCGGAAATCCTGCTAACAGCTGGTCAATATGCTCCCGATCATCAATGTCAAAGTTTTCCTTCATAATATATGAGACCAGTTTGTTTTCCAACTGTTGAAACCCATCAAAATTCATTTCATTCAGTTCCGCAATAAGGGATTCTTGGTATTCATCAGCTATTACAATAACCAGCTTAATGTATGTCATAGATAGTTTTTAGGTTAAACGTTGCAGGTTGAATGTTGGATGAAACTTTAAACGTTTAACCTTCAACCTGAAACTAAATACGATTATAAATCAATTCGGTCAATACATCGCCCACGGCCTGCATCGTTGATGGGTCAATAATATCCATATTATCATGATGGGTGTGCCAATATGGGGCAAAGCCCGAGTCTTTTTGACTTGCATCGTGCCGAATAATATCAATAGTGGGGATACCCAGAATGCGATTAATGATGACGTGATCATCTGAAATAGCCTTTCCCTGCTGGTTCAGGAAAAGATCGCCCGCGCCTTCCTCCTCAGCAATAGACCAGATCTCGTTTACCAAAGTAGGTGCATATTGCATGGAATACTGCTCTTTGGGAAATTGAGCATTCTGTCCGCCCACCATATCCAATAAAATGCTAAAACGTGGTGAATAGCCCTGGACCGGTGGATTCTGTGCCCAATAACGAGACCCCAAGAAATAGTTGGCCGTATCTCCGGATTTACCGTAATCTTCGCCATCAAACAAGACGATATCTACGCCTATAGGGGGAGGGGTTTCATGAAACAAGCGGGCCAGCTCCAAAAGCAAGCCGACCCCACTGGCACCATCATCGGCGCCAAGAATAGGTTGATCTGCATTGACGGAATCTTCGTCGGCTCTTGGACGTGTATCCCAATGGGCGCAGAGCATAACCCGATCGGTTTTCTTTGGATTAAAAGCCGCAATAATATTGGTCAACGCTAAGCTGTCTCCATCATACCCTTCAGCTGTAAAATTTTGGGCATAAGCCATTCGGTTACCAGCATAACCCTTTAACTTTTGGCTGAGGTACTCTTTTGTCTTTTGATGACCTTCAGAACCAGGATTCCTTGGGCCAAATGACACTTGTTGTGCCACAAAATGATAGGCGCTATCTGAAGAAAATACAGGCACAGTGCGGCCCTTCTTTTCAAAGTTGAGTCGGTGTGAGTCGGTATCGTCGTTATTGCCACAACCGATCAACAATCCCAGGATTAGTAATAACAAAAGATAAGAAGACCTGAGGTCAATCATCATTGCGGTGGACCATAGTTGCAGACGACTGATCGGTCGGTAACACAATGGTATCCATTATGTTGACATGCGGCGGTCGATTAGCCGTAAAATGGATAATCTCAGCGATATCTTGTGCTACAAGCGGTTTCATATCCTCATAGACGTCGTCAGCCTTCTCTTTGTCGCCATGGTAGCGAACAATACTGAATTCGGTTTCTACCAGTCCCGGAGAGACCATACTAACTCTTACCCCGGTACCGTGCAGATCTTTTTTCGCTGCCTCCGTGAAGGCTTTAACAGCATGTTTGGTAGCACAATAAATTGATCCTCCGCCATAACTCTCATGGCTGGCGATAGAGCCCACATTGATAATATGTCCCTCTCCCCGCTCTTTCATTTTGGGAGAAAAGAATCGAGTCATACTCATCAACCCTTTGATATTGGTATCAATCATCGTATTCCAGTCATCAAAATCGGCTTGATCCACCGGATCGGTACCCCGTGCTAAACCCGCATTATTGATCAAGATATCAACGGGATGCTCCAAACCATCCACCATCCGGCGGCAGGCTTCAGTATCCCGAATATCAAAAGCTGCTGTTTCAACAGAAGTGGAGAAAGAGGAGGTCAAGTCCTCCTTTATCTCTTCAAGAGACTTTTCCCGACGCCCGGTAAGGATTAAATGTGACCCGGATTGGGCAAAGGCGTACGCCGTAGCTTTTCCAATGCCCGATGTGGCGCCGGTAATGACTACCCATTTCCCTGATAGTCTGTTTTTCATAACTGAATGATTTTTATTCGCCTAACTGTTCGACTAAACGAGCAGCGTTAAAGAGCTTTCCTTCTTCGAAGGTATTGGCCATAAATTGAAGCCCGTAAGGAAGCCCATTAGAATGGGTGCCTGCCGGTAAGCTAATTCCACAGATACCTGCCAGATTCGCTGAAATCGTATATACGTCGTTAAGATACATCTGCACCGGGCTATCGATCTCAGCTCCCACATCAAAAGCCGTTGTGGGCGCGGTTGGAGAGACAATAACATCAACGTCATTGAAGGCTTCCGTAAAGTCCTGCTTAATCAGGCGACGAACTTTCTGGGCCTTAGCATAATAAGCATCATAATACCCCGCACTAAGTACATAGGTACCAAGCATGATACGGCGCTTAACTTCTGCTCCAAATCCTTCGGTACGGCTCTTCTTGTACAAACGAATCAGTGATGAATCCATGTTATCGAGCTGAGCGCCCAGTTTGACTTTCTCCTCACCCTCGGCAAGCTTCATCTGCTCTTTAATAGCTTCTTCTTCCTGCTTTAAGTCAGCTTCTACTTCTTTTATATCGGCACGATGGCCATACCGGATACCATCATAACGCGCAAGATTACTGGAGGCTTCTGCCGTAGCCAGAATATAATACGTAGCAATACCATACTTCATATGAGGCAAATGAATGGGCACAAGCTCTGCGCCAGACTCTTCTAAGTCAGAAAGGCGCTGCTGGATGCCCTCCCGGATCTCATCGTCCAACCCTTCACCAAAATATTCCTCCGGAACACCAATGCGAATATTTGACTCCGGATTGGTAGCAAACTGCTGATAATCGGGCACCGTCCGGCTGGAAGTGGTATTATCATTTTTATCATAGCCGGCCAGCGTTTCAAGCATCAGGGCTGCATCGTTTACCGAATGCGTTAAAGGACCAATACAATCGAAAGAAGAAGCATAAGCGATAAGTCCATATCGGGATACCCGACCATAGGTAGGCTTTAGCCCCACTACGCCACAATAAGAAGCAGGCTGACGAATAGACCCCCCGGTATCAGACCCCAGCGAAGTCGTACAGAAGTCAGCAGCTACAGCGGCAGCACTTCCCCCAGAAGAACCACCTGGAACTTTAGAAGGATCAACAGGATTGCGGGCCGGACCGTAGATCGTATTTTCGTTTGAAGATCCCATGGCAAACTCATCCATGTTCAAGCGTCCCAACAGAATAGCATCATCTTCTTTCAACCGCTTTACGGCAGTCGAATCGTAAACACTTTCAAAATTGGCAAGAATGTTGGAGGCACAGGTGGCTTTCTTGTTCTTTTCGCAAATCAGATCTTTAATGCCGACAACCATACCGGCCAGCTTGCCGGCAGTGCCGTCATCAATGCGTTGCTGAATGACATTGGCCTTATTCAGGGCCTCTTCCTTATCATAGCTTATGACGGCATTGATCTCGTCATTTTTTTGATCAATATTCTGGATGTAGTTCTGTACAATGTCCGTAACGGTCAATTCACCAGACTCCAAAGACATACGAATCTGGCTAAAATCTGAAAAACTCAACGATATATATGGATTTTAATTAATCTTCCTTATTAGTCTTAGTGGTCGTCTCAGGCTGCTCGGTTTTCTCCCGTGTTTTCTCAGTAGAGGTAGTTGAGGTGGTAGAAGAAGGATCCATTCCTTCCTTCTCGCCTTGCTCAAGCTCTTTCTTTATCTGATCAGAAGCCTTGCGAAATTCGTTCATTCCTTGCCCAATGCCACGAGCTAACTCAGGAATACGTTTTGCCCCAAAGAATAATAAGATAACCATCAGGACGATGATAATTTCCATACCGCCAAAACTTCCCATAAAATATTCCTCACTTATTTGAGTTAATTGTTTAGAACTTCCAAGATAAGAATTATTTTGTAGATGTTTGAGTGATTGTTCGAAAAAATAATTGCATTTTCGTAAAAAATTGAGTTGAATTTAATGTGATGAATCTTTGTTAAGGTTCTAAAAGAAATTTTTAAGACTTAAAACGTATTTTTATCTATGATTTGGACTGTTGAATTAGCTGCTGCACTTGATGATGCCCCCTTCCCTGCTACCAGAGAAGAGCTTATTGAATGGGCAGTTCGAAATGGAGCACCGCAACAGGTGCTTGATAACCTTCATGACCTTGAAGAAATTGAAGAGGGTGAGGATGTAGTGTATGAAGACATGGAAGATATCTGGCCCGATTATATCGGCAAAGAGGATTTCTTCCATAACGAAGAAGACGAAGGTTTTGATTACGATAACGTCTGATTACTTTGTTAACAACATCTGAACTGTTAAACGGTTGCATGACAAGTTCGTGCAACCGTTTTTTTAAACCCTCAACTTCCTATTTATTGAATAAGCAGACTTTTACAGGTGGATGCCCCCGCTGGCTGTTACTCAGCTTTGTATGGCTGATCATTACAACCTCCGCTTACGCTCAACAAAATGAGACTTCTGCCGATACCACGGATAAAGTTGTACGGATTATCCGGTTTGCGGGCAATGACAACGTAGGCGACACGACCCTCGAAATGTTAATTCGCACCCAAACCAATCGCGAATTTTTAGGCATCTCTCGCTTTACCCCTTGGTACTTTATCTGGAAATTAACCAAAAAGTTCGGTGAGCCTCCCTCCCTTCTTAACAGAGAAACCGTAGCCAATGACATCCAGCGTATTAAACAATATTATAAGACGGTAGGCTTCCTTGATGCCACCGTAGATACAAACATCGTTGAGTTTAAAAAAGACCGAGTCGAAGTTTCTTTTCTAATAAAGGAAGGGCAACCTTCTACGATTGAGACCATCGCCTACACCGGTATGCCTGCCTTTGAGGATACAACCAGAATACCAAGATTTTATAATAGGAGTCCGCTTACCCGCGACCGCATCAATGACTCTACCTTTATCCATAACAGGCGTTACTCAGAAAATGCCCTCGTTAAAGAGCGCGATCGTATCATTACCTTTCTCAAGAACAACGGCTTTGCGGCCGTCCAAAACGATTCTGTTTCCGTTTTGATGAAGCGCGATCCTGCCAACAAACAGCAGCTGGATGCGCTTTTCACCATCAATCCGGGGCGTAAATATACCTTTGGGGATCTTCGTATAAGCCTTGCTGGTCCCGAGGACCCGGCTAATTTTGCTGATCAGGATACGGTCCAACGTCCGTCATTAACGACGGATAACCATGTAATGTACCTGGAAAAGGATCCGGCAACACAAACAAAGTTCAGCCTTCTTACCGACCAGGTTCTCTTTAAACCCGGTGATACCTTTAACAACTCACTGTATATTAAGACCGTCAATGAATTTCAAAACCTGGGTATGCTGACCGTTCGTCAATTCGGCCTTAGTGAGGATGGTTCATTACCAGACTACTCGAAAGAGGAACTTCCTGCGATGTTTGCCTTAAAGTCGTTGCCCAAGCACTCGGTAAACCTCAATGTATTTGGCATGCATCGCTATGGGTTTGGCTCTGGTGCCGGGCTCACCTATACCAATAACAACCTTTTTGGCAAAGCTGAAAACTTGAAGTTAAGTTTAAACGGAAGCTTTGAATATGTAAGCTCGGAAACCGTTCGTGAAATCAGTTCCGGTACCTCCGACTCTCCCATCGAGGGTAGTTTCTTTCAAAGTTTTGACTCCCGCATCGAGTATTCCTTACCGCGTTTGAACTTTCCCTTTTCCTTTTTGGATGACCGAACCTACTTTACCAACGCCTATACACGGTATGGCCTATCCTTCAGCCGGTCCGACCAGCTGCTGTTTGACATTAATTCGGATATTCGTTTCAACATCAGGTACGAAGTACAACACAACAATCGCTTTTCAAGCTTCCTTGATCTGATCGAGCTTAACCTGTTGGATACCAATCCATCTGCAGAATTTCGGCGATCACTGCAGGAAGAATTTGGAGAAGATTCTTTCGAGTATCAGCGTATCCTCGAAGACTTCCGTCCCCAGGTATCCTCTATTTTACGGTACACCTTCCAGAGCAAACGAACGGATCTCATCAAACGAAATTACGGTTACTTTAGCGAGTACTCCGCCGCTATAGGAGGGAATATTCCATACCTGAGCGACCGATTCCTGGTTACACCCGATACTCTCGAAGGCAATTTACCACCGCTTATACCGTCCAGCCAGAACAGTTTATCCTACAGCCGATTCTTTAAAGGCACCGCTGACTACCGGCGTTATGTCCCCATCTCCAATAGTGGTGTATTTTCATACCGTGGGTTTATGGGCCTTGCCCTGCCCTATGGCAACAGTAACTCTGTGCCTTTGAATCAGCGATTTTATGCCGGTGGGGCCAACGACATACGCGGATGGAGTATCTATAGCCTCGGCCCGGGCGCCATTCCCCTTGAAGATGTGACCATCAACGGGGGTGAAATAAAGCTACTTGCCCAGACCGAAGTACGCCAACGCTTTATAAGTAACTTTCTGTCAGCCAACTGGATTGCCGCCTTCTTTAGTGATGCCGGCAATATATGGTACGGACCTCGTACCCAGTTTCCTTCGGCTTCGGAAGGCGCCTCCAATATAACCCTTGAACAACAACGCACCCTGCAGCGCGGTAAATTCTATTTTGATGAATTTTACAAACAGATTGCCGTAGGCTCTGGCTTTGGCTTTCGGTTAGACTGGGAATACCTGGTAGCCCGGTTCGACTTTGCTTTTCGGGTTCACGACCTGCAGGATGGCTGGTTTAACAACAAGAAACTCTACTTCAGCTTCGGCATTGGCCATTCCTTTTAACCTATTCTTTTAAGCTCCCCTCTTAGTTTGTAAAATAAGCATATTACTGGCGCACCTGTTCACCTTGTGCCAGGTTTATTACAATAGTACTTTGCTATTAGATGCTATACCAAAGTACTAAGACCAACCACTCCCTGGACAATGAGCAGAAAATACAAGTTTTATGATTCATCAAAAGCGCACTTTGTAAGCTTTGCAACCATCTCTTGGTTGGATGTATTTACACGACGCCCCTACTTTAATGTGATAACCGAAAGCTTATCTTATTGTATCAATAGTAAAGGATTGGTTGTCAATGCGTGGTGTATTATGACGAATCATCTGCATCTGGTCATACGTTCTGATACCAATAAGCTTGGGGCTATCATCAGAGACATGAAGAAATTTACGGCTAAAAAGTTAATTTCTTGTATCCATAGTAACCCCCAAGAAAGTAGGAAAGAACGATAGCTACATATATTTAAGCAGTCTGGAAGCGCCAAAAGTAACAACAAAACATACCAATTTTGGCAATAACACAACCATCCAATTGAATTATCTACCACAGAAAAAGTAAGGCAACGTATTCAATATTTACATAACAACCCTGTAAAGGCAGGATACATAAGTAATCCGGAAGACTGGTTATATAGTAATGCAAAAAACTATGCCGGTTTGGAAGGGATGTTGGATATAGAATATATTAACTTAAATGATCTATAGTGCTGACCTGGCACAAGTTACAAACTTGCGCCAGTGAGTTGTTTATGTGTTAAAATCGTCTATGAGAACCCTCATCATAGCGCTTGTGTTACTATATAATTTTTAAGTATATCTGTTTAAAATTGTTAAAATAGCCTGTCGCACCTGTGCAACTTGTGCCGGTTATCATATAAATAAGATATCCTGATTAATCACATAAAACCGACTTGTGGATTTAGAAAACCATTACCATACCCTTTGGAAGAAGTCACTGCAACGCTTTAACACCGGGGACTTTGAATATGACGCCATGATTGATGCTGACCATGATCCCCGCTATGGTATCACCCTCATTGCCCGTCCATCTGAAGCTGTAACACAGTCCATTACCCATACCTTAAGTCAACTGACAGAAACAGCCCCGCAACAATATGCCTATCCGGCTGGTGACCTCCATCTGACGGTCCTCTCTATTATTTCCTGCTATCCCGGCTTTAGCCTGGGCGACATCCAACCGGAGCAGTACACCAATATTATTCGATCTGCGGTGGATACTATAGATCCTTTTCACATTCACTTCCGTGGATTAACGGCCTCGCCCTCCTCTATCCTGGTGCAGGGCTTCCCGGAAGACGATCAGCTGAACCAACTAAGAGATAGACTCAGAGACCAGTTTAAGGCCTCATCCCTGCAGCACTCCATTGACAAACGATACCGTTTGGAGACGGCCCACATGACCATCCTGCGGTTTAAACAACCGTTGCAAGAAGAACAGGTTTTTATTGACCGGCTCACAAAGCTAAAAGATATAGACTTCGGCTCGTGCAGAGTCGATCAACTTTCACTGGTAGCCAACGACTGGTACCAACGTCAGCAGAAGGTACAGCTTATTGAAAAATTTGATCTGTAGATCATGATTGAAATTAAAAATCAGCCTGTTACCCTGTCGTAAGTACAGAAATTTATTCCGGTACATGGGAAGTATTGCCGTTTCCTTAAGAAATAGTTCCCGATAACTTAATACTCTTCGCCAATAATATTTTAAGACTTATTCAGGGCATGAGTACAAATTTTGGCGATAAAAATAGTTGAACAATTTTGATTTATCTATATGTTCATAATACATTGATCACAAAATCATAACTTTTATTCTGTACATTTTTTATCAAAATGTGGATAAAAAAACAAATTAAACATGGGGTCAAAAAAAGGATTTAATACACAAGGTTGGAAACAATTTCTTACACAAAGGAAGCAAATCATTGATGCCTATGATCAAGCTAAAGCCAAAGGGGGTTTAAAAAAAGTACAGACTGATCATGGAAACGTTTTAGAGGCTGAGTTTAGAAAATGGCTTGAAAAGTTTCTACCAAAAAGATTTGCAGTAACTTCTGGATATATTATTTCTCAAGGTTTAGGAGGTAAAGAAAAAGCCCCACATTATGATGTAATAATTTATGATGCATTAAACTCTCCCGTGTTGTGGATTGATGAAAATCCTGACTCTTCATCCTCAGGAAAATCAAAAGCAATACCTGTAGAATATGTATTTGGAATATTGGAAATAAAATCATCATTTAATCCAAAATCAGTAAGAGATGCTCTAAAACATTTAAAAGAGTTGAAACCTTTAATGGAAGGTATTGATGATCCAAACGAAAGGTATAAAACTTATTTACCTCCAAATTTTTTCTGCGCAACAGTTTTTTGTGAAATAAGGAATGAAAATAAAAGAAGTAAAACTGCTTTTAACGCTTTTAATAAACACCAAGATTTGAGAAGATTTTATGGTGGTTTAATTTTGAGAAAAGAAACGGAAAAAACTCATTCTTCAGGTAAAATTATACCCAAATGGACAAATGAACCTCTCCCAAATCAAAGTATGGATAATCCTGAACGTAATTTGTTTGAATCTATTTGGTCAAAGTCATTTAAGGTGAAAAAGGATTTATATACTACTATGATGATTGATTGGTCACAAAAAAACTTTGCCGAATTTGCTTTTGATTTAATCGCATTGATGCAAGGAACATACAAACAGAATCAACTATCTAGTTGGCATGGGATTGGAATGTCTATTCATGAAGAATAAAATATTTACCTTTCTAAATAATTAAAGGTAATTGATGTATATCACTTCATACTAACTAATCTTAAAAATCCTTACTGTTTATGGTGTACATACAGTAAGGATGTGCCGTAGAAACAGTAAGGATTATTGGTACAAACAGTAAGGATTTTTTGCAGATCCTTACAGGGTGTTAACTTTTAACCACAATAAACATAAAATAAGCCCTGCTGCTTTCACACAACAGGGCTTTTATTATGCCTATATCAAGAAAGCATATCGTCAAGATGCTCCGCCAGAAACCGTTAGTTCTTCCGAAAGCACGCCTGACCGTATATCGTTGTTTCCATTCAAGATGGTTCGCACTTCCAGCCTGTAGGTCCCGGGATCGAGCGCTGGATTCATGAAGATCAGTTCCGAAGGCTTATTCTTCATCATTTTAGAATCCACACGAGTAGCAGATCCATCGTCAGTATTAATGAAAAATATACCCTGACTGTCATCGGTTTCATCAAACTTTAGCAGCGTTCCGGTGATACGAGCCCCGCCGCTAATCGTGATTTCCTCGTCTTTAGACTCCATAGTATTATCAAAGTAATGTAACAACTCTGGCTGACGCTCACGTGGACTTACCTTCTTGGTGTCGATATCTTCGGCTGATTTCCGCAAGCGCGAACCCGCAGAAACACTAATGCGCACCTGGTGGCGACCGAGGTCAAAGCGATCATCCTCGCCTATAAATACACCACTAATGGTTGGCATAAGGTTCACAAAGGGCGTAGATACCGAATCGCCCTGCTGTAGGATATTGATAATACCACGTGTAATTTCTTCAAAGCTGGCCAGCGCTTCTGCTTTGGTAAGCGTGGAGCCTTCGCGCGTCATATGGTCGTACACATCTTCAATGGTATAACTCTCTCTGTTGACACTTACGGCCATGTAGTCTTCGCTATCGGGAGTTATTCGATTGGGAGTTAAATAATATTCCAGGGGCATAAGTTACCTCTCTTTTAATTGAATGTTTGC
Organism: Fodinibius salsisoli; assembly: GCF_026229185.1. GTDB lineage: Bacteria > Bacteroidota > Rhodothermia > Balneolales > Balneolaceae > Fodinibius > Fodinibius salsisoli. Next base: position 92,072 of record NZ_JAGGJA010000011.1, read on the forward strand.
CCGGCTATTATAACGGACAGTGTTGCTGACCGCTCAATACCGGCTGATCAGTTTATATTTATCTATGAGACCAATGGCCTCTGCCAACGTTATTTTGATGAACAGCAGCCATCTGTAATGATCCCTCTCTATTAGTAAGTACCTAAAACAAGGAAATCCTTACAAAATAATTTAATATTTTTAGATATAGATGGATATATAATACTCTTGGGGCCTATTATACCTGGAATCATTTATATAAAAATACCCCTTGAATTGGCTTTTACCCTGCTTAGGACCGTTACAGAAATAATACATATCTCAAATTGATGAATTGGTAAATGGTGCTGTCCTTCAACATATTAGCACTAAATTATGATGCTATTTTTCTGTAGTTTAGTGCGTTGCATTTAACATAAACTAACGAGCTATGTTTGGTTCCGACCGATTTAACAAGGCTAAAAACCGGGGCGATGTTGTCTTTAACTCCCGCTTCTTAAAAAATCTGACGCTGCTTGAACGATCTGAATTTTTACAGTATTGTCACCGCCGCCAATATAAAGAAGGCGAGTATATATACTACCAGGGCGACCCTGGTACCGGCATGTACTTTATTGAGGAAGGCAAGGTAGAGCTTATTGTAAAGCCTGAACCCGAACACGAAGGCACGGCGCACTCCTACTTTATAGAGGCCCCCGAAAGCTTTGGTGCTTTGTCAATGGGGTATGAAATTCGTCGTATCTCCAGCGTTAAATGCCTCACGGACTGTACGCTAATGGGTTTCTTCAAGCCTGACTTCGAAACCTTAAAGAAACGCCATCCTGTTATAGCCGTCAAGTTTATGGAAACCCTCGCTGAGGTTGCGATGAAACAGCTGGAAATTGTCACCAATGAACTTAAGAAGAAAAGCAGTACCGAAGATGCCCTCTCGCTGCGATTTGAAACCTATAAAGACCTCCGGGAAGAGACATAGCAGAATGTAGGCAACCGGCCTCTGCACTAACCTGGTACCGCATACTTTCTCACATAAGCATTCCATGAACAGGTTATACATAGTTTTGCCAGGTAGTTTCACCGGGGCTGCACTGTTTGCATAAGGCGGTACAATCAGTGTATCTTTAGACTAACGTTTGCTACAGAAAGTACGTACCTTCACGGGTCTTGATTCATGCTCTTCTCTATCATTATTTAAATAAAGGAATATTTTATGCCCTTAAAGAAAGGAACAGAAACAGAATTGACCATCCAGGCAGCAGCTTTTGAAGGCAAAGGCATTGCCAAGGTCGATGGATTGGCCGTCTTTGTGCCCAATACCGCTCCCGGCGATCGCATCAAAGCACTGATCACCAAAAACAAGAAAAGCTACCGCGAGGGCAAACTCCTTGAAGTACTCGAACCGGGACCACACCGTATTACCCCCAAATGCCAGCATGCCCAGGTTTGTGGAGGCTGTAGTTGGCAACATGTTGACTATGAGCATCAGCTGGAGTTTAAAGGCGAGCAGGTGCAAGATCATATGGAGCGCATTGGCAAGTTTGAGGGTATTGAAGTCAATGATACCATCGGTTGCGATCAACCTTTCTACTATCGTAATAAGATGGAATACTCTATTGGCCACCGTCGTTGGTTGAGTCCGGAAGAGATTAACAGCGAAGAGTATGTGAATGATCGTGGCTTTGCCGCAGGGCTACACGTACCGGGTCGCTTCGATAAAGTACTCGACCTCCAGGAGTGCCACCTGCAGGATCCTGTATCCTATCAAATTTTGGATTTTGTTCGTTCCTGGTGCAAAGAACACGACATCACCCCGTATAATCCACATAAGCGGAAAGGATTTATGCGCAACGTGGTCATCCGGATATCCAAATATACCGATGACCTGATGGTAAACCTGGTAACCTATGAAGAGGACACCAAAGTCATCCATCGGCTTTCTGATGAGCTCACAGAGGCTTTCCCCCGGATAACGACCATCGTTAATAATGTGAATGACCGGTCAAACCCTACGGCTGTAGGTCGGTATGAAAAGGTAATCTACGGCGACGGCTATATTGTTGATCGCATCGGGGACTATGATTTTGAGATCGATGCCAACTCTTTCTTTCAGACCAATACCCGCCAGGCAGAGCGGCTGTACGAAGTAGCCCGCAATTATGCTGATATCGAGGAAGGCGACACCGTCATGGATCTGTACTGTGGTGTAGGCACGTTGAGCCTCTTCCTCAGTGCACATGCGAAGCAGGTAGTCGGGGTTGAGTTATCTAAAGTGGCTATCAAGAACGCCCGAAAGAATACCGAAAAGAACGATGTAGATAATGTGCATTTTCTGCAGGGAGATATACAATCTATTATCAAAGAAGGGAAGCTTGATGAATTCCCTTCAGTGGATTGTCTGATCACGGACCCGCCCCGGGCCGGTATGCACGCGGATGTAGTTGACCACCTCAATAAGATGAAGGTGCCCAAGCTGGTGTATATCAGCTGCAATAGTTCAACGATGGCCCGAGACCTCAAGAAACTGAAGGAGGTCTATCGCATTGAAGAAATACAACCGGTCGATATGTTCCCCCAAACCTACCATATAGAAACGGTGGCAAAGCTACGGTTAAAAGAAGACTAACGCTTCTTTTCAGTATCTTTTCTATATTTATTATAAGGTGAGTTCAAAATAACGAAATGCGTAGGACTTCGTTTTGCTCCGCCCTTTTTGTCCCACTCCTATCCTCTCCCTACTGAGCAGGGAGAGAGACGCTTTAATGGCTATTCGGTATGTGATAAGGCGTCTCATCCCCTAATTCCTTCGGGGATGAATGAGAAGGGGCCCAACAAAGACCGTTATTGGGTTAAACTTTTATCTCGTACCCAAGTTAATTAACACTTTCTGCCCCCTCGTTTAGACAAGAAGGAACTTACAGGGAACGATTATAACATTTTATGGGGTTACAATGCCTGTAAATTTAATAATTGGCTATAATCCTGATCTTATGAAAGTTCTTCTTACGGGTGCTACCGGATACATTGCCCAGCGCCTGCTCCCTGTCTTACTGGATGCCGGGCACACCGTGGTTTGCTGCGTACGCGATAAACGGCGGTTTGATACCGCTAAGTTCCCGGAAGAACAGCTCGAAGTCATAGAACTCGATTTCTTAAAGCCTTCAACGCTTGAGGTTATCCCGGATGATATTGATGCGGCCTACTATCTTATACATTCAATGGCCTCATCGGATGATGACTTTGAAAGCCTCGAGCAAAAAACAGCCCGTAACTTTAGAGATCAGCTGAACCAAACATCCGTACAGCAGGTCATTTATTTAGGCGGCATCGTCAACAGTGAAGAACTATCGAAACACCTTCGCTCCCGCAAGCAGGTAGAAGAGGTACTCTCCGAAGGCCATTATCATCTGACGACCCTGCGGGCCGGTATTATCGTCGGTTCCGGCAGCGCTTCCTTCGAAATCATACGCGATCTGGTCGAGAAGCTGCCCGTCATGCTTGCCCCAAAATGGTTGAATACTGAAGCTCAACCTATTGCCATCCGGAATGTCATCGCCTATTTGAACGGCGTTTTGTTGAAAGGAACAACCTACGATCAAAGCTTTGATATCGGCGGACCCGAGATATTGACCTATAAAGAAATGCTTTTGGCCTTTGCCAAGGTGCGCAACCTTAAACGCAGAATCATTACGGTGCCGGTAATGAGTCCCCGGCTTTCCTCCTACTGGCTCTATTTTGTTACTTCCACTTCGTACCAGCTGGCGGTAAACCTGGTGAATAGTATGAAGGTAAAAGTCGTCTGCAGCGACAACCGATTGCAAGAGCTTCTGGATGTTAAACTTATACCTTACGAGAAAGCAATAAAGCTGGCGTTTGATAAAGTAGAACAGCAAGAGGTGCTCTCGAGCTGGACGGACGCGATGTCAAGCGGTGTGCTTGAGAAGGGAATCCCCAACCTTGTTGAGGTACCAACCTACGGCTGCTTTAAAGATAAACAGACGCATAAACTGGATAACCCGCAAGAAGCCCTTGACCGCATCTGGTCTATCGGCGGCAAAACAGGCTGGTATTATGGTAATAAGCTCTGGGCTTTGCGTGGATTACTCGATAAGATGGTCGGTGGTGTTGGCCTGCGCCGGGGACGAAAAAGCAATCATAGGATCTCAGCAGGCGACTCTTTAGACTTCTGGAGAGTACTCTATGCCGATAAAGAAGAGCAACGACTGCTGCTGTATGCCGAGATGAAGCTACCCGGCGAAGCATGGCTTGAGTTTAATATCATTGATAGTGTGCTGCATCAAACAGCTACTTTTCGGCCCTTGGGCGTCTGGGGACGTCTCTACTGGTATGCGCTTCTTCCCATTCATGCTTTCATTTTCAAAGGGATGATCAACAATATTGCAAAACCTTCATAACCATGGCCTTTTATCAACTTAAACGAACACAGGTGCTTCCCGCCTCTTTGGATGAGGTTTGGGCTTTTATTGCTGCGCCCCGGAACCTGCAACGAATTACTCCCGATTATATGGGCTTTGATATTACATCCTCAGACCTTCCGGAGCAGATGTACACCGGCATGATCATCAGTTATAAAGTGAGTCCACTGCTGGGCATAGAAATGGATTGGGTAACAGAAATAACCCATCTCAAGGAAAAGGCTTACTTTGTGGATGAGCAGCGCATTGGTCCCTACAGCATGTGGCACCATGAGCATCATATCAAACCGGTTAATCAGGGCGTGGAAATGCATGATATTGTGACTTATCAACCTCCTTTTGGTTTCCTGGGAGCTATTGCCCATCGTCTCATAATCCGTGATAAGCTGAATGAAATTTTTGCTTATCGCTGGAAGGCCCTTGAAGATGAATTTGGTAACATACCTGCATAATGTCTGCTATTACCCTCCTCTTTCCCCATCAGTTATTTGAAGAGAATCCAGCGGTCCAACCCGATCGAAAAGTATATCTCGTTGAAGAAGAGCTCTTTTTTAACCAGTATAATTTTCATAAGCAGAAGCTCGCTTTTCATCGTGCTTCCATGAAGTTCTATGCCCATCACCTGCAGTCAAGGAATATCAACGTAGAATATGTTGAAGCAAACCAAGATATGTCCGATGTACGCAACTTACTTCCGGAGTTAAAAAAACAAGGAATTGAGGCCATCCATCACCTCGATACCGCTGATGACTGGCTCCGTCAGCGGCTCAATAAATCAGCCGATGAAACAGATCTTACACTCCAGGCATACGATTCTCCCCTTTTTCTTAACCCACTGGATGATATAAAAACATATTTTGATCAGCAGGATGTCTACCATCACGCTGACTTTTATATCCACCAACGTAAAACACATAATGTCTTAATCACGGATGATGAGAAACCCATTGGGGGCAAATGGTCGTTTGATCCTGACAACCGATCCAAATATCCAAAGGACAAGACGCCTCCTGCCCTACAGTTTCCGCGGGAGAATGAATATCACCAAGAAGCTAAAAGTTACGTAGAGAACCATTTCAGCAAGAATTATGGGAACCTTCATGATACTATCCGCTATCCGGTAACCTATGAGCAAACGCGCCACTGGCTGGATGATTTTCTTCATCATCGTTTCCAGTTTTTTGGCGATTATCAGGATGCGATCGTCCGTAACGAACACTTTCTGAACCACAGCGTCTTAACACCGATGCTGAATGTAGGGCTTATCACGCCCAAACAAATTTTAGATAGAGCGTTGAAATATGCTGAATCACACGATATACCTCTCAATTCTCTTGAAGGATTCGTGCGGCAGATTCTGGGCTGGAGGGAGTATATCCGGGCGGTATATGAGCTGGAAGGACGGTACGAGCGCACGGCTAACTTTTGGGATTTCAGTCGTTCTATTCCCTCTTCTTTCTGGGATGGGAGCACGGGCATTGCTCCTGTAGATGATACTATACGCCGGGTGCTCGATACGGGATACTGTCATCACATTGAACGACTGATGGTGCTTGGCAACTTTATGCTGCTCTGTGAATTCGATCCTGATGAGGTTTACCAGTGGTTTATGGAACTTTTTATTGATGCTTACGATTGGGTGATGGTTCCCAATGTGTATGGTATGAGTCAATTTGCCGATGGTGGATTGATGGCAACCAAGCCTTATATCAGCTCAAGCAACTATATCCGGAAGATGAGCAACTTTGGAAAAGGCGATTGGCAGCCGGTTTGGGACGGTCTCTTTTGGCGATTCATGCATGTGCACCGGGACTATTTTGAGGAGAATCATCGTATGAAGATGCTGCTGGGTACCCTCGACCGAATGAATAAAGAGACCCGTGAAACGCATCTTCAGCATGCCCATACCTTTCTTGAAAAACTTTGACAGATAAATTCCAAAAGCTTTTATATTTTCGAATTCATTTTAAGCATAAAAGATAAAAAGTCGTTTTGAACATCCACTACTTGCAGCATGTTCCTTTCGAAGGGCCCGGATATATTAAAGAATGGACTGATAATACAGACCATCAGCTGACGGGCGCGCATCTGTATAAAGAGGAGAAACTCCCCTCTCCTGATGAACTTGACGCCCTGATTGTGATGGGCGGCCCCATGGGCGTTGGCGATGAGGGGTCCTATCCTTGGTTAAGTCCGGAGAAAGAGCTCATTAAGCGCTGCATCCAGGAAAAGAAGAAAGTGTTGGGCATTTGCTTGGGCGCCCAGCTCATAGCCGATGTACTTGGAGCTGGGGTTACCGCTATGTCTCAAAAGGAAATTGGGTGGTTTCCCCTGCATTGGAGCAAGGAATCGGGTGAGCATCCTCTACTGGATTTCCTCCCCGCCCGGCAAACGGTCTTGCACTGGCATGGTGATATGTTTGACATTCCGGCTGGAGCTCTGCCACTGGCTTCCAGTGATTGCTGCCCTAACCAGGGATTTGTAATCGATAATCAGGTTCTGGGGTTACAGTTTCACCTGGAAATGACACCCGAAGGCTTAAGTAAGCTGATCTCCCATTCTGAGGATAAATTATCAACAGAAGGAGATTATGTCCAGGATCCTGAGACGATGCTAAACAGCAGCAGCTTTAAAACAAATAACAAAACGATGGCTAAAATGTTAGATCAGTTCTTAGCTGCTGACTAAAGCAATTTATTTGACCGGCATCATCTTCAGGCACACCGGCATTGACACCTCCAGTTCCCTACCTGTATCTGTAAGCATTCCGGTTTCCTGGTTTCGTTTAAATACTACGATATTATCTGTATTACGATTGGCTACAAGCAGATAGCGTCCGGTGGGATCAATCATGAAATTACGCGGATGTACTCCGCCCGAGGCATGTTGTCCTACCCTAGAAAGCTCTCCATTATCCTGATCAATTGCATAAATAACAATGTTGTTGAGATCCTCTCGGTTAGAGGCATAAAGAAACTCACCGTCAGGAGAAACGTGGATATCAGCACCGGAAATGGCCCCGTCATATCCTTCCGGGAGTGTTGAAATATTCTGAATTTGATTCAGAGCTCCATCTTCATACTTAAAAGCATCAACGGTGCCGTTAAGCTCATTGACCAGGTAGGCATACTCTCCATTGGGATGGAAAGTTAGGTGCCTTGGCCCGGCGCCGGGTGTAGTTTCAAATGTTGAGGAGGCCGTAGAATCCAGCACAACCTCACCTTCTTCAAAGGCATAACCAGTGACCGTATCAGTCCCCAAGTCAGCAACAAAAAGTCGTTTGTTGTCCGGAGAAACATAGGTGCAATGGACATGCGAACTATTCTGCCGGCTTTCATTAACGCTGCTACCAGAATGTTGAATAATATTTTTAGCCTCAGCCAGCGAACCATCGTTTTGTACCGGCAGCATGGCGAGCGATCCGCCGGAATAATTGCCCGCAAATACGGCTTTACCTGTGGCATCCACCGAAACATAACAAGGGCCGGCCCCGCCGCTTGATTGCCTGTTTAAAAAAGTGAGCGAGCCATTGTCTTTATCAAAAGAAAATGCACTGACACCGGCTTTTTCTGCTCCCCCTTCACTGACAGCATATACATATTCCTGGTTGGGTGATATAGCTAAATAAGAGGGATTACTATGGCCCGTTGCTTCACTTACATACTCAGTCTCTCCAGTCTCAGCATCAAACTTATACACGTAAATTCCTTCACTTGACTCTGCGGTATATGTTCCCACAAAAAGATAAAATTCGGAATTGTCAGAATCACCAGGTTCATCAGCGCACGAAGGCAATATCATTGTCGCACTTAAAATTATAAGACAGCAAGATAGAAATTGGCTCATTTCACTTTGGTATATTAAAAAATTGAAATTCTTTGTTTAACAATCAGAGTATTCCTATATAACAGAAGAATTCATGAAAAAACAACCATAACTAACTTTTAATTAGCAGCTGTACAGAATCTGAACATTATATGAAGGTTATTACGATTGGTGGCGGGCTGGGCGGTCTTTCTGCTGCTTGTTTATTAGCTTCTGAGGGACACGAAGTTACCGTTCTGGAAAAAAACTCGTCCGTAGGTGGGAAAATTGGAGAAGTATCAGCCCAGGGCTACCGTTTTGATACCGGGCCATCTCTGCTGACCATGCCTTTTATCCTTAAAGATCTGTTTGATCGATGCGGAGTAGCATTATCTGATTATCTTACCCTGGATACCCTCGATCCAATATGTAACTATTTTTATAGGAATGGCACTGAATTTAACTGCCACAAAAGCTCCTGTGTCAATGTTGCCCAAATCCAGAAGTTTGCCCCTGATGATGTACAAGCTTATAAAGAGTTTATTGCCTATTCGGCAAAGCTTTATGAACGAACTAAAGATGCTTTTCTCTACAATCCTCTCTATGAACTTTCGGATGTGGGTTCTGTAAAGTGGCGTAACCTACTCCATATTGACGCCTTTCAAACCGTTGCCGAAAGAGTTGACAAATGTTTTCAATCAATAGAGTTACAGCAGTTTTTTAAGCGGTTTACTACTTATAACGGTTCCTCCCCCTATCAGGCCCCAGCTACCATGAACGTGATTCCCCATGTAGAAATCACTATGGGAGGCTATTATATTCGCGGCGGAATGTATCGGCTTATTGAAGCTTTGGTGCAACTAGCTAAAGACCTTGGCGTACAGTTAATAACCAACTGCTTTGTTAAAAATATTAAAACTGAGAACCAACAAGTTACCGGTGTTGAAGACCAAGATCATCAATGCTATCCGGCTGATGTTATTGTCTCCAATGCGGATGCTTATGAGACCTATCTGAATATTACTCATTCGACAGATATCTCAATCCAGAAAAAGAAACAGTTAGAACAGGTAGAGCCTTCTTGTTCGGGCTTTGTGTTACTATTGGGTATTGATACCAAATATCCAGCACTCTCTCATCACAATATATTCTTTACAGGTGATTATGAGCGTGAGTTTCAGCAAATTTTCCAAGAAAAAAGAATGCCTGAAGATCCCACTATCTATATTGCCAATACCTCTTATACCGATCCTCAAGATGCTCCTGAAGGCGGATCCAACCTTTTTGTACTGATCAATGCCCCTTATCTTACGCCCGGTGACAACTGGCAAGAACAGAAGCATCAGTATAAGTCATTTGTGGTTAATGAACTAGAAAAGCGTGGTCTTGATGGATTAGGTAGCCATATCCAATATAGTAACATAATAACTCCTGAAGATTTTCAGACTAAATACCGAAGCAACCGAGGCAGTATCTACGGAACTTCGTCTAACAATAAACTGTCTGCCTTTCTGCGCCCCCGCAATAAATCGCGTTCTTTAGAAGGATTATATTTGGTAGGTGGCAGCACCCATCCCGGCGGAGGCATTCCACTGGTAACGCTCTCAGCCTTCCATGCTGTGGAACTGATCAATCGATATGAGTAACCAAATAGAAACAGCGATGAACGGACCTTGGCTGCGCTCAAACCTCTCATAACTTTCGCAACCTGACCGAAGTTGTAGAACTACTGATAAACCTTGGTGGAGCCTGTTTTTACAAGCACCTTCAATACGTAAGGTTATAGGAAAGAGTAATAATCAGATAGAAATATCACTTTTCACCAAGATTAATAACTTCCATATTCTGAAATTGCCCCTCATCAATTTCAAATCGTACACAAGTTCGGTATACCTGAAGACCATACCGCCCTGCTGCACCGGGATTTATAAATAACATCTTGTCCTTTTCCTGATCTCGGCCAATCTTAAGGATGTGGGAATGGCCACAGATAAAAACATCTGGCGGATTTTTTTCCATTTCTTCGCGAATGGGAATGCAGTAACGCCCCAGAGTCCCCCCGATATGCGTCATCCAAATATCAATACCCTCTCGATTAATTCGCTGGTGGAGCGGATATTCCTGGCGAATATCCGTTCCATCAATATTGCCATAGACCCCTAAAACAGGTGCCAATTCACGAAGCTGATCTGCTATTTCAAGACTGCCAAAGTCACCGGCGTGCCAAATCTCATCCCGATCGGCAAAATAATCGGCTATCTGAGGATCGAGATAGTTATGTGTATCAGAAATTAAACCAACTTTAATCATGAGCTCATCTGTGGACCCTGTTATTTTGAACTTCAAATTTTCGAAGGTGCAAAATTTTGATCTCTTTAAGTTATATCAATAAATATGAGCAGACAAAATAATTTCTATGTCCAATAAAATTAATCCTCGGCTTTAATAAAAGAAATTTCAATAAATAAGTGATTTAACTCCCCGGCTGCTCTGCCTTATTTCTCATTTCTGCTAATTATGAACATCCCCGGTCGCTGATATAAATGGCAACCATAGTACCAACTTTTGATGTTTCGTCCCCATCTTCCGGATATTTATATTCCCTGATAATGATCGCATTACCACCCACAGCAGCAGTCTCTTTCTTGGCTGCATTTATACTGCTTGTATTATCCATTTCGAAGGCTGTTTCAGTGTTAATTAAAGCAATACGCTCAAAATCACAGGGCACATCTTCCGGCTCCAGATAGAGTTCCACCTGCTGAGGAGATGTGGGCCTATATTTATACTTCGTATTTAACTTGGTTACACTTGTACTAACACAAGAAGACAAAATTAAGGACGAAAGAATGGTGGTAATAATATATCGCGTATCGACGTGATTTTTCATAATGATGATTGTTTTTACTCAAGCCAAAAGGTTCGTGTGGAAATTATAATAGCTTATTCAAGCATGGAGCAACATCACATATTGATGTTAAAAGGAAATTCCGGTTGGCTTTTTGTATACTAATAGCTTTTGTCAATTGATTGTTAACAGCACTACTTATGCCTTCTTTTAGTATTATCATTGTTTCCTGGAATGCATTGCATCATCTCAAAAAATATTTACCCAGTGTCATTGCCACAGACTATCCAAACTTTGAAATCATTTTAGCTGATAATGCCTCAACAGATGGGTCTAAAGCGTGGGTCCGTGAGCATTATCCCAAAGTTAAAATTGCCGCCCTTGAAAAAAACTATGGCTACTGTGGGGGGAACAATAAAGCCGTTCCCTATGCCGACGGTGATATTCTCCTTTTTCTTAATAATGATGTCCGGGTTGAGCCTGATTGGCTGCATGGACTAGCCCGCTGCTTTGAAGATCCTGGTATAGGAGCAGCCCAGCCAAAGTTTCGATCCGATGAAGAACCCGAATATTTTGAGTATGCCGGAGCGGCCGGTGGTTTTCTGGATAAATATGGCTATCCTTTTTGCAGGGGACGTATTTTTGATACGGTTGAGAAAGATTATGGACAGTATGATAATGCCCGGGATGTCCTTTGGGCCAGTGGCGCTGCTCTTGCTATCCGCAAAGAGCTTTTTATAGAACAAAAAGGCTTTGATGAAGCATTTGAATTCCATATGGAGGAAATTGACCTCTGCTGGCGTTTGTGGAATGCTGGCTACCGGGTTCGTTATTGTCCCGATAGCATTATCTACCATCTGGGCGGCGGTTCACTGCCAATGGATTCTCCCCGAAAGGTTTATTACAATTATCGCAATAACCTGAAGATGATTTGGAAAAACTGTAGTGCCGGGAGTTTGGTCCGGCGATTTTGGATTCGTTATGGCTTAGATATCATCGCAACCCTTCGGTCACTTAGCACCGGAAACTGGAAAGAAGCCCAAGCTATTATCCGGGCTCACTACCACTTTTGGCAATCTTTTCCGTCTGTTCACCGCCAGCGGCAAGAGCTTCAACAGCGTCGAACTGTAGCAGATGACCCTGTCACTATCATGCCGGTAAATATCATTAAAGAATACTTTTTGAAGAGTAACAAGATGTTCCGGGAATTACCATAACACTAAAGCAGATGGATACTCCAAAGCTCAAAAATAGCGCTGTTGACCTGTTGAAAAAATGGTGGTGCTCCCTTTTCATCCTGCCGTTTATAGCCTTTTCTATTCATCAAATATACCTAGCGCTAAATTATAATATTTTTTTTGCCGTTAACTATGACTATCCATTTCCACTGGGGGTCATTCATCTATTTATAGATAACTTTCTGCTCATAGTCCATGAAGCGGGTCACACATTCTTTTCAATACTCGGAGTGCGTTTTATCACCATCTTAGGAGGTTCCCTTTTCCAAATACTGCTTCCACTGATGATTCTATCCTACTTCTGGGTCAATCACCAAAAAATAGGAATACAGCTTTCCCTCTGTCTGGTAGGATACAGCTGGTTGGATGTTGCATGTTACGCAGCGGATGGAAGTGCCCGTCAATTACCACTTATCGGTGGACTTGGTGCTAAATCCCATGACTGGTATAATTTGTTACATCAAGTAAATGCTTTGGAACATGATATTACGTTCGGAGTAATATTCAGTGTTTTGGGCATTCTCTGTTATACTGCGGCCCTCAGTTATCCTCTGTTCTTTAAGCGCTATAAAACCATATCGTTAGACCTGAACCTTTGAGCAACTGAGCTTTAGCCAGTTGCTATTTTTCACATTGTTGATCAGGTAGTTTAATCTTCCAGCCCAGCGTATAGTATTTCGTTTTACCCCATTAATTCCGTTATCTTTTACGTTTTTAGTCTGCTATCTTTTAGTAACTTAATCTGAAGAAATATTTTCAACGTATTTACAATCCATCTGCGGAGCTATGAAAGAAGTCAAAACAATTTTATTTCCAACTGATTTTACTGAAGATGCCGCGCAGGCCTATACCTACGCCCTGAAAGTAGCTGCACAAACAGGGGCCGACCTACATCTTTTGCATGCTATTGAAGAACCTTTTGACTTTGCAACTCGTGTGGAAGAAACCGTGGATGCCATCAAGGAGGAAGCGGAAGAACATTTCGAGCAGCTGATTTCTGAAGCACAACAGGATGAAGCCTATGATAATGTGCAAATTGAATATCATATTGTCCGCGGTAAACCTTATGGAGTGATTAATCAAAAGGCCGAAGAATTTGGAGCCGACTTATTAATTATGGGTACCAAAGGCGAATCAAGCATCAAGCGTATTCTTTATGGCAATGTAACCTCTGATGTTATCCTGGATGCCAAAATTCCGATTATGACGGTGCCTATCAACAGTAAAAAGCCCTACCTTGACCGGTTTTTATTTGCCACGGATTTTCGATCCAAGGATATGGAAGCTTTGGAATCTACAGTAATGCTTGCACGGGCTTTCGGTGCCGAAGTGCATGTACTCCATGTTTCCGAAGAAAAAACGATGGACGTTGACATCCGGTTTCGAGGGTTTAAAGACCTGATGAAAGAGCAAATAGGTTATGACAAGATGTTCTTCCATCACCTGGAGGCCGAACGATTTTCAAAGGGGGTATCTGATTTCCTGGATGAACATCCTATTTCACTGATGGTGCTCATTCGTTATAAGAAGGTTTTCCTGCGCACTTTGTTGTGGGCCAATAATACCCAGGAGCTGACCTATCACACGCATGTTCCCATGCTGGTTTATGTTCCCGAAGCACTCTAACCTTACATTAAGTTTCTGCTTTTCTATATTAATTACTTATGCCTTTTACCCTTCTGTTTTCAAGAACAAGAACGCTAATCTTGCTGTCAAGTCTCCTCATCTTTTCATGTGGAATAAATGAAGACCAAATTTCTGAAAAAAAACACCAGCAGCAGATTAACCAATGGCATGAGGAGCGCATTGCCGATCTGGAAGAAAAAGATAGCTGGCTCAGCCTGGCTGGGTTACATAAACTGGAGGACGGGACAAATACCCTTGGTTCAGATTCCTCCAATACCATCATTTTTCCTCCCGTAGCTGCCCCGGATATAGGAACAATCACTGTCTCGGACAGCTCCTTTGTATTCACCGTTGAACCCGGGGTAACGGTCACGAAAAATGGACTTAAAGTTTCTTCTCCTCAAGAACTGCAGACCGATGCCAAAGGCACAGCAACCATTCTAAAACAGGGGCGATTCCTGTGGCACCTTATAGAAAGACGGAATGCTACATATGTCCGTATTAAAGATATCAATCATCCCAACTTCGATTCCTTTACTGGCATTGAACGCTTCCCGGTCTCCCGGCATTGGCGTATAAAGGCTACCTACCATCCTTTTGATACTCCTAAAGCTATAACCATACCGGATGTGTTGGGTGAAGGATTACAGGATTCTCTTTATGGTGAACTTCGCTTTACATTAAATGGACAGGACTATACCCTCTCCCCACTTGGCAATCCTGAAGCGGAGGCAGAATTCTTTATCATCTTTGGTGACCAAACAAATGGCGAATCAACCTATTCCGGCGGTCGATATCTGTATGCTAATACCCCGGCCAATGATAATATAACCTATATAGATTTTAACAAGGCCTACAATCCACCCTGTGTATTTACCTCTTTTGCCACCTGTCCTCTGCCCCCCGCTCAGAACCGACTGGATATCAACATAGAAGCCGGAGAGAAGATGTATCAAGCTACCACTAAATAGGTTTTCTGTCTTTAAATAGACATTGATATAGCACAAATATGCTATTTATCCTCCAGGTATATCTATTCTTATTGAGGTAACTAAGTAAATAAGAGTAGACTATTATGAAGAACCAACCAAAACATTACTTGCAGGCATTCATAGTCGTTATCATAGCTATAATATTTTCCGCCTGTTCACACGGACAACTTCTTATTGAGGGTGAACGTGGAGCAGCAGCGATAGAAGTTCATCAGAATGAACGCCACCATGATAATGAATATTACAGAGAGCGTGCTCCACGCATACCTCCCGGACATATGCCGCCTCCGGGAAGCTGCCGTATCTGGTATCCCAATACGCCACCAGGCCATCAACCTCCGCCGGGTGACTGCTACCAGCTCTCCCAACGGGTTCCTCCAGAAGCCTGGCTAATCCGTGGTTAATATTCCCCATAACATTATTCTAATCATTAAGTGGTCTGTCCAAAAGACAGACCACTTTTTATTTCTAAAAGTACCCAGTGTTCATTATTTTCATGGCTTGCGCTTGTTCATACAGCTATAGATCTACACACATCCACTATGACCTATCTTTCAACAGAAAATCTCTCAAAGAACTACGGTATAAAAGTACTTTTCGAGGGACTTTCTTTCGGCATTTCAGAAGGCAATAAAACGGCTCTCATTGCCGAAAATGGCACCGGAAAATCTACGCTTCTGCAAATTTTAGCAGGTAAAGAAGAGCCGGATGAAGGAAAAGTAATGGTCCAGAATGGCGTCAACATCGGCTTTCTGGAGCAAGAGCCCGATCTGGATGAAAACCTGACCATCCGCGAGTATATAGCGCAGGATGATAATGAGGTGGTACAAATTATTCGCCGATACCACCAGGCGCTGCAGGCTCAAGCCGAAGATTTTAACCAACAGACTCAGGAAGCTTTTGAGAAGGCATCGAACGCTATGGATGTAGCCGGAGCCTGGGATTATGAACAGCGGATGGAGCAAATATTGGGCAAGCTAAGTATTCATGATCTAGACCAATCCATCTCCACCCTTTCCGGTGGCCAACGAAAGCGGGTAGCCCTGGCTTTTGTACTTTTGGACAATCCCGATCTGCTCATCCTTGACGAGCCCACCAACCACCTTGATATTGAAATGATCGAGTGGCTGGAAGAGTATCTCACAACCTCGAGCATGACGCTGCTGATGGTAACACACGATCGCTATTTTTTGGACCGTATTTGCGACCATATCCTCGAGCTCGATGGTGGTACCCTTTACCATCACGAGGGCAACTACGAATACTTTCTGCAGAAGCGGGCCGAACGCCGAGAAGTTGAACGCAAAGCCGCCTATAAAGCCAACCAGCTTTTTAAAAAAGAGCTGGAATGGATGCGCCGCTCGCCTAAGGCACGAACGACCAAATCTAAATCACGTATTGACCGGTTTTATGAAACCAAAGAAAAAGCAGATCCTGGTCAGGATGATCCTGAATTAAAACTCAGCATCGATATGCCTCGGCTGGGCGGTAAAATTCTGGAACTAAAAAATGTTACCAAAAGCTTTGATGACCAATCCATTGTAGACAGCTTTTACTATACGTTTGAGGCAGGTGAGCGTATTGGCATTATCGGCAAAAATGGAGCTGGTAAGAGTACCTTCCTGGATATGATTACCGGCAAACAGTCCGCCGACTCCGGCAAAATAAGGATCGGTAAAACCATCACCTTTGGTCATTATGAGCAGCAAGGCCTGGAGTTCAATGATGACGAACGCGTCATTGATATCATAGAAAAGGAGGCCAAAGTTATTAAGCTGGCCAATGGAAAAAAAATATCTGCTTCCCGTTTTCTCGAGCACTTCATGTTTACCTCTGAGATGCAATATACCTACGTAAGAAAACTGAGTGGTGGTGAAAAGCGTAGGTTAGCCCTAATGAAGGTGCTTATCGAAAATCCCAATTTCCTGATCCTCGACGAACCGACTAACGACCTGGATCTGCTGACTCTTAATAAGCTGGAAGAATTCCTGCTCGACTTTGGAGGCTGCCTGATTATTGTTTCTCACGACCGCTTTTTTATGGATAAGTTGGTGGATCATTACTTTGTCTTTGAAGATGATGGTAAAATCCGTGACTTCAACGGCACCTATGAAGAATACCGAAGTCAAAAATTGGAAGAAGATCTCCAATCAACTAAGAAGACAAAAAAACAAACTGAAAAAAAACAAGAGACGCCCACTGAGTCTACCTCCTCTTCTGAGAATGAAAAACTCAATTATAATGAGCGTCGGGAGTACAATAAACTGGAAAATAAAATTGCCCGGCTGGAAGAACAGAAGGAACAGCTTGAGGCTGAGATCAGCGGCGGTGGCTTAGAGCGCGAAGAGCTACAAGAGAAGTCAGAACGCTATAGCAAACTTTCCGAAGAAATAGAAGAACATACTACTCGCTGGTTTGAGCTTGCCGAACGGGCATAAAACATTTATTCTATAATTAATTTGGGTCAAATACTGATCCACTTTCTAGAAAATTGCCATATCTTTTATGCAACAGTAAAAAACAGCTGGATTTATTATCCTGCTCTATTCCCTCCTACTCCTCTGTTTGGGTCTGCTTTTTTATAGGGAGTTCTATGTTATATATAACATCACATTTTACGTCCTTCCTGTACTAATACAAAAATAGATTATATCATTACCAAGGATACACTTTATGAAAAGTAATCTATATCATAAGTTATCTTCATAATAAAAAAATAAGGGATTTCATAATGTCACCGGCACAGCAAGCTTGAGCTTAGTTCTAATTGATCAAATACCAGCCCGAAAAACAGTAAACTATATACGCTAAACAGCCTATTAATAACTGATCAACATTAATTTTAAAGTAATTAAAATTTGTTTGTCCAATTTCTGCAGTTTCAATCATTATATAGGTGAAAGGCGAATCCTAAAATCAAATAAAGACGAAAAGTGAAAGAATTTATTATTAGAAACAGAAATAAAATCATCTATTGGATTGCTACCGTCTGGCTTGCATTGGGAATGGTAGCAGGGGGCGTACAACAGTTGCTGCAAATAGGAGGCTATGTTGAAATTGTCAGTCAATTGGGGTATCCGCTATATTTATTATCCATACTTGGATTTTGGAAACTTCTGGGAGTTATAGCCGTACTGGTTCCAAAATTCCCCCTGCTGAAAGAGTGGGCCTATGCAGGCTTTTTCTTTGCTATGTCGGGAGCGGCAGCATCGCATATTATCGGAGGTACTTCTCTAAGTGAGGCTGTTCCCTCATTGGTGCTTCTGATTTTAACGCTGACATCCTGGTATTTCAGACCTGCAAACAGAAAAATCATTCCTGTTAACCAAAAATAGCCATTATGTCTAAACCCAAAGACGTTGATTCTTATATAGCAAATTCACCCTCTAAAGCCCATTCAATACTCGAAGAACTCCGGGAAATAATAAAATCGACTGTTCCGGAAGCAGAAGAAGGCATAAGCTATAACGTGCCGTTCTATAAATTTCACGGTGTTCATGTTGGATTTTCCGCCTTCAAAAATCACGCTACTTTCGGCATAGGAGCAGACGTACTTCGAAGCAAAAATCGCAAAATACTTGAAGAGAAAGGTTATAAAACCGGAAAGGAAACTATACAAATTAAGTATGGCCAAGAAGTACCGACTACAACGAT
Source organism: Fodinibius salsisoli (assembly GCF_026229185.1). Classification (GTDB taxonomy): domain Bacteria; phylum Bacteroidota; class Rhodothermia; order Balneolales; family Balneolaceae; genus Fodinibius; species Fodinibius salsisoli. The sequence goes on from NZ_JAGGJA010000011.1 coordinate 110,643, forward strand.
AGAGCAACTTCTAAGAGCAAAAGTAAATAAAGCCAAGAAAACGACAAAAGATGAATAGCATGAACCCCAAGGTCGATGAATATGTAAGAGAAGCTGATCAATGGCAGCAAGAAATAGAGCAGTTGAGAATGGTCTGCCTCGAAGCCGACCTAACCGAAATGTTGAAGTGGGGCAAACCCTGCTACTCCTTTCAGGAAAGTAACATAGTGATCATACAGCCCTTTAAAGAATCTTGTGTCCTTATGTTCTTTAAAGGGATTTTGTTAGAGGATCCCCACGATGTACTGGAAAAGCCCGGAAAGAATTCGAGGATAGCACGCCGGATTCCATTTACCAGTGTTCAGGAAATTATTGATCATGAATCCATCCTTAAATCCTATATCAAGGAAGCCATTGAAGCAGAAAAGGCGGGATTAGAGGTAGATGTAGAAGAAAAAAAAGAACCTGTTCCGGAGGAACTGCAAAATAAGTTTGATGAGAACCCTGATTTTAAAACTGCTTTTGATGCCTTGACGCCAGGACGGCAACGAGGATATATACTCCACTTTTCCGATGCAAAACAATCCAAAACACGACAGCGAAGGATTAAAAAATATATTCCGAAGATTCTAGATGGAAAGGGACTGAGGGAATGAAATTCTCATTGAGAACGCTCAATGGGGTTAAATTCCCGCTTATGTCAAAATGTTCAGGAGTGCAACTCCTTGACAGCTGGTTATTTCCACAGTCTCAATCATTATAAGGATATAAGGCAAACACTCACATCAAATAAAAAGAATATGAAAGAATTCATGTTATTATTTCGGCAACCAAGTTATGATTATAGCGATGTTTCAAAAGAAGAAATGGCAGAACTTTCGAAGAAATGGAATGACTGGTGGAAAGGCATCGAGAAACAGGGAAAATTAGCCCGTCGAGGACCCCTCCTTTCTATGGAGGGCAAAGTGCTAAAACCCGGAGGGGTAGTCACCGATGGTCCGTTTGTTGAGATCAAAGAAAAGCTGGGTAGCTTTATTGTTGTGAAGGCCGAAGATTTGGAAGAGGCTACCACATTAGCGCACGGCTGTCCGGCACTGGATCAGGGCGGGAGTGTTGAAATCCGTCCCTTTGGAAACCCATGGACAGGGACGAAAGCATAGTAGGATAACATAACGGCTGTACCTTTCCATGCAACACGAACAACAAACTATAAAACGGCTATTCCACCAGGAATTTTCAAAAATGGTGGCGGTTATCAGTAAGCGATATGGGTTGTCTAATATTCAGCTTGCTGAAGATGTGGTAAGTGAAACTTTTCTTCAGGCAGCAGAATCGTGGGGACTTGAAGGGCAGCCGGAAAACCCTACGGCCTGGCTCTATGTAGTGGCCAAGCGAAAAGCGTTGCACCATTTCCGCCGGGAAAAAATATTTGATAATAAAGTATCTCCGGAACTGAGGTTACGACGGCAAGAAGATGATGGAGTCGCAGAACCGGATTTATCGTTGCAAAATATCAAAGACAGCCAGTTGCAAATGCTCTTTGCCATCTGTCATCCCGCCATTGCCAGCGAAGCCCAGATAGGATTGGCCCTGCGTACCCTTTGTGGTTTTGGTATCGATGAAATTTCGGAGGCTTTTTTATCCAATAAAAGTACCGTTAACAAAAGATTGTACCGGGCAAGAAAAAAACTTCGGACTGAAAATATCAGGATGGAACTGCCACCTGAGGATGAAATTCCCGCCCGCCTCGACAATGTCCTGCGTATTATTTACCTGCTGTTTAATGAAGGGTATTACTCGAACACACAAAATAAAATTTTGCAGAAGGACCTTTGCCTCGAGGCCATGCGGCTGGGACTTTTGCTGACCGAATATGCAAAAACCAATGAACCAAAAACAAATGCGCTGGTGGCCCTCATGTGCTTTCATGCTTCCCGATTTGAGGCTCGTGAATCCGCTGAGAGTTCTATCATACTATATGACCAGCAAAACTCAGAATTATGGGATGCAGCGTTAATTAAGCAGGGTATGCGGTTTTTGGATCGGTCGGCCCAAGGTAACGAAATAAGCACATATCACTTGGAGGCACGTATCGCATACTGGCATTGCATCGAAGAAGACACCCCAGAAAAGTGGGAGGAGATTCTTCAGCTCTATAATCAACTCTTGGATATCAACTATTCTTCGAGTGCTGCACTTAACAGAGTTTATGCGCTTTACAAAGTGGAGGGAGCAAAAATTGCCATTAAAGAGGCTGAGGAATTGAGCCTGCAGGACAATCATTTCTATTTTGTTCTCTTGGGTGAGTTCTACCAAACCACCAATCCGGATAAAGCAAAAAATCATTTCCAAAAGGCTTGGTCCTTAGCTAAGTCTCCGTCGGAAAAGCAACTCATTCAAGAAAAAATTAACAAAATTAGTTTGTAACCCCTGTAATGAATAGCTCTATTACGATTATTTCAGAGATCATGGACTGAAGTGTCAGACCTTTTACCCCTACCCCTGACCCAGAGTGTTAGACTGTTTGACCTGAGGCGTCAGAAACTCTGAGTAAAGCACAAACACATCGGATGAGTAACAAGAGCTCTTATTCGATACTGAACTAAATCACTCATCCGATGAGTGATTCCAGCCTATTTACCATTTGAGATTCCTCCTCACATTCTCCTCGGAGTGACAGAGCAGGTTCCCTCTATTAATTTTTCCGCCAAGAAGTGTAAAGCCAATGATAGCTTAATATGATGCTCCTTTTAGTATTCAAGCCTTTCTAATCATAAAAATTTGCATTTTCAAATTTTATTTCTACATTTGTAGAAACAGTTCTAATAATGTAGAATAACATGAAGCTATCAAAATCCGAAGAGCAGTTAATGCAGTATATCTGGGAGCTTGGAAAGGCCTTTCTGAGTGACCTGCTCGAAAAATATCCTAAGCCCAAACCAGCCAGCAGTACCGTAGCAACGCTGCTGAAACGTATGAAAGATAAAGGATATATAGACTATGAGCAGATGGGGCGTTCACGCAGATATTATCCCCTGGTGGAGAAATCAGACTACTTTTCTCAACATCTAAACAACCTGATCAAGAAATACTTCAATGATTCTCCGTCCACCTTTGCTTCTTTCTTTACAAAAGAGACCAATCTTTCTGATGAAGAATTGGAAGAACTCCAGGAAATTATCAACCAAGAGCTTAAAAAGAGAGACCAATGATTACCTATCTCCTCTATTCGACTGTTTGTATGGGACTGATACTCCTGTTCTACCATGCCGTTCTGGCAAAGGAAAAGATGTATCAGATCAACCGCTGGTACCTGCTCTTTGGCCTGGCTTTTTCTTTAATAGTCCCATTTTTGCCCATAGGCATGGCTGACTCTTATTTAAATCTCGACCGTGGCCCAGAACTCCCAATTGTTTCTGAGTATACAATAGGAACTGACATGCAAACCAAAACAGAAAAGCCTGTATCTACTACAGCTGAGAGTGGAGAACAGCCACCCCTTGGCATTGCATGGATTTCACCATTGCTTGTCCTTCTTTACGGTGTAGTTTCCCTTTTCCTGTTTGTCCGAATGGCCTGGCACTTTTGTCGCATGCAGCTGCGATCCATGAAAAATCCGGCCGTATTTTTTCAAGGCCATAAAGTTGTTTTGCTGGATGAAGAGATTGCCCCTCATACTTTCTGGTCGACGATATTTGTCAATAAGCAGCAGTATGAAAATGGTCAGATCAGCAATGAGATACTTATTCACGAACTAACCCATGCCCGGCAGTATCATACACTGGATATTCTTATTCTCGAATTTTTGAAAACCATCTTTTGGTTCAACCCGGTTCTCTACCTTTACAAAACGACTATCCAGCTCAACCACGAGTTTATAGCAGACGAGAATGTCCTATCAAAAGGTACAGACATTACGCAATACCAGGCCTTACTGCTTAGCATGCGGAAAGCGCAAACCGTTAACACTTTAAGCACCAGTTTACATTTTAAAATCACAAAAAAGAGGTTCCAGATGATGACTCAACACAATTCACCCTATCGTACTTTTTTGAAGACAGCAACCATCCTTCCATTGTTCCTGGTTCTTGGTATGCTTTTTGGCTGTGAGCCGGCCAGCATGGAGGAAGATCACTCAGATCAGGCACAGGTAATCACCCTGGAATTAATAGACGACGAAACCATTAAGCTTAATGGAGAAAAGGTTTCTCCTACTGATTTTAAATCCCGGTTTGCCAAAGCCGTACCTGAGCCGAAAAATTCCATTCTCAATTTTAAGGTTCACCCGGACACCCCATTTGGTTTGGTAACTGATATCCAGAAAATAATGCGCGAGCACGGAGCTCTGAGAATTAATTACTCGACGACACAACTAAGTGAATCTCAGTCAGAGGAAACTTGGAGGACAAAGTTAGATAACAGAAATATCTTGGACATACTTATTAATAATCAGGGAAATATTTTAATTAATGAAGAACCCGCATCACTTTCTTCAATTAAAAAATTAGCCAGGGATTTTATAACCAACAACGGTGAAAAAGAGCATTTATCGGAGAATCCCAGAGAAGCTATTATTGCCATTGAAACTGATAAAAGAACACCTCATGACACCTATACCAATGCCTTAGATAAAATAATGGCAGTATATGATGAGTTAAGGAACCAGGCATCACTTCAGAAATTTGGTAAGCCATTCCAGTTGCTGGAAGAAGGAAGCAAAGAGCGAAAGCAGGTTGAAACCAGGTATCCCAAGAGAATCAGTATAAAAGATCCATCTTAGCAATAATCTCTTAGTAGAACCTGAATTTTTTATGGTCGTTGTATCAAATTTCAGGGAGCTATCGGTATACCTTCTCCCAACGCTATCTTTCCGGGTATTTTAATCTCTTTACTTTCCTTTTTAGTTATCTCAAGGCCTTCGCAATGTATGGCTCCCGATATTTTCAATGTGCCGGTTCTGAGTTGCCTGATCCTGGCGTCCTGAATTTTTAGAATGCCTCCTTTTACCAAAATTTCCAAGTCAACGTCAACATTAATTCTGCCAATCGATTTGTTATTCACTTCTACATCAAGATATGGTTTGTGCTTCGAAGAAACCGTATGCTCTTTGAGTTCGATTAGAAAAACTTCCTCGGGATCGTACTTTTCTCTGTTTACATATTTATTGAGTATGCCCGCCTTATTCCAGGCCCGGATCAAAATATCCGGAATCGTTACGCTGAGCAGATCTCCGGCCTTGGTCTTGATGTCTTCGGATAAACCGGACCAGGATATCATAGACGATTTTTCAGTCAAGCTTTGCCTCATTGAGCGAAGCCCTTCGCCATCCAGCGACCGTTTTAAATTTTCAGTAAATCCTCCGTCTTCTTTATCATTGAAGACTTGGTACAAACTATTAGGTTGATTCATCATAATCCCTCTGCTCTTGTATGATCAAATTTCCCGTATTTTTAATTGATTGCGCCCCAATATCTTTTACTGGTTTCAGCCTCAATTCAGATTTAATCTCAAGTCCACCATGGGAAGAGACCTCCTGTTGTCCCAAGTCAATATGTGGCTTGACCGTTGTAGATATACTGCCAGGTGACCTGGGCTTATTTTCCTTTTTGGGAATACGACCTCTTACCAGAAAATAGCTCCCCGCTCCCAGGATTACGAGTGCACCTGCGATAAGAATCCAATAGGGAAATCCCTCAATATTTATAGGCACAATAGTGCTTTGGAATGTCTCGCCCGGCGACAACCGAGCTTCCACAAATACATCATAGGAACCCTTCTGATCGTAAGTATAAGTCGCTTCGGATTTAGGCGTCCACCCCGACTCCTCGCCATCGCCAAAATGAAAATTGTACTCTGCATCAACGCCTGCGGGTATCCCTGCTGCAGTAAAGTGGATAGCAGTGCCCGTCTTGGCTTCGGATGGGTCAGGCTCAAGACTGAGATTAAAACCGGGGTGAACCGTTATTGAATAGGGATTACTGGAAAAACTCCTCCCTTCAATCGAAGTCAAAAGATTAATCTCATGCTCTCCTTCCTGCCGAAAGACATAATCAAATGTAGGTTGAGGACGGCTAAATACTGAATCACCAACTACAAAATTATAGGTTGCGTTATCGACAGCAGGATTAATGGAACCGGTGAATTCAACGCTCTCTCCTTGCCGGATAACATTTTTATCTGCATTCAGCCTGACTTCAATGACACTTACTGTTAATGCATTGCTCCTGGCAACAATTTCTCCATTCGGATTTCGTGCAGTCGCATATACCCGGTAACGTCCGGGGTCCGGATAACTGTGCTCGGTTTGTTGTGCAGCATCAACATAAGTAGCTGTATTATTCCCAAAATTGACTTCATAGGTTAATTCCTGCCCTGAGGGTTCAAGGAGTTGGGCCGTAAATAAGATTGGATTTCCGGCTCCTACCATGGACTCACTGGCATCCAGGCTTAAATTAGGGGTTCCAAGATCGGGTTCTCCAACATTGATGGTTATAGTATCTCTTCCCAAGAATTTATTACCTACGTAGGCATTAAGCTGAACCGTATAAGTTCCAGCCTGGGGATAACTGTATTCAACAGCAGGACCATTAAAATTTCCGGCATTATCATCCCCATAATAGATAACCAGATTAACGGTTTCATTGGACGCTCTACCAGTAAACTGAATCGTTTCATTCACCTCAGCGTCTGTTTTATCGGCTCTCAGGGAAACTTCAACTTCCGGAAGATTGATTACTTCAACCGTTACCGGGTTGCTTCTAATTGGGTTAAAATTGGGAGTCGGTTTTACTTCCACAAAAGCCTCATACTGACCCGCATTGTTATATACATAGCTAAGTCGAGGACTGTCTCCCCATCCGGTTTCCTCTCCATTCCCCAGATGAAAATTATAAGTGGCGCCATCGTATTCAGGCCTGAGATAAGCTATAAGATTAGTACTATCTCCAGTTATTGTAGGAGTGCTGATTACGTACAGCTCTACAGTGGGTGTTTCTGGCTCTTGAGCAACTGCGTTGTATGAATTAAGCGGCCCCATGCCTATGAAAAGCAGGCATACCCCAACTTTTAGCAATCTGAAACTATGTTGTAACATCCGGCTCATACCATATTGCTCTCCCTTCTTCTAATTCCCCAATATTTACTGTTACCATTGCATAACCGGCGATTTCAATCTCTCCCACGGCAACATTTTTTCCTAAAGGAATGATAGTTATTAGGATCAACTTGCACAAGTAATTTAAAAACTTAAGCCGTTGGTATAACTCAGCTATAAACCAAATAGATTAACAGCTTATTAGCTCCACCTGTTACCTCAATGAAAAAAAGACCTGCCGGTTTTAGCCCACAGGTCTTTTCTTTAAAGCTTACCGCTTATTCACACGCCGGACATATCCTCCGCAGCATGGGGTCTGTGGGACAGGAATTGGCATCGGCTTCCAGCGCCTGGTCGACGGCTTCATCCCCGAATTTTTCACGCGCCTTGGCTTCCAATTCCGCTTTATCCTCTTCTACCGGATCGGTCTTCTTCGGGGTCCCGTTATCCGCGGATGATCCGGAAGCTCCGAATCCTTTACGCGATCCGCGCTTGTTGACCTTCTCTGTGTACTTCTCCCCTTTCACTACTTTGTCAATGAAGCAGTAATAGGTGGACTTCAGCTTTTTCTCCCACGCATAAAGATAGATCTCCTCCATGTTGTCGCGGAGCTGCTCGTCGATATACAACGACTTCGAAACCGCCTGGTCGATGGACTCCTGGAAGGCCGCCGCAATATCGACCTGTCGCTTGGGATGGATCTCGTAGGCCGTTTTATACAGCTGCTTGTCGATGATGCCATCCAGCTCGTCAATATGCTGCACCGAACCGTTATTAGCTTTGATCGTATCGGCCATCTCATCGCTCCACTGCCCTTGCTCTTCCAGATCCTCAATCAGCTGACGATTGATAACAATATGCTTCCCGGAAAGGGTATCACGCGAATAGAGATTGCTGAAGTAGCTGTCGATAGACGAGGTGGTTCCGGTGATGATGGAAATGGAGGCCGTCGGGGCAATGGCCAGCAACACAGCATTGCGTCTCGGCTCATAATCGTACGGATTACCCTGCTCTTCCATCTCCTGGTAATGCTTGAAAGCTCCGCGCTCTTCGGCTAATTCTTGCGAGGTGCGATAAGCTACTTCACGCATAAAGGAACCCAGCTTTCGCGCAAGGATGACCGCCTCTTCCGAATCGTAGGCAATATCCAGGTCGATGAGCGCCTCGGCAAAGCCCATCATTCCGATACCCAACGGACGCAGATCCATGGTGTTTCGTCGGGCAGCCTCCGAGGGATAGAAGTTCTTATCCAGGATATTATCGAGTCCACGGACCATCACTTCGAGTGTATCCTCCAGCTTATCCCAGTCGATGTCGTCCTGTGCTTCATTAACGTGCTTCGACAGATTCACCGACGCCAGCGTACAGACCGCCGTAGAATCCGGCCGGTTGGGAATAGAGATCTCCGTGCACAGGTTCGAACTGTTGATGACACTGTACTCGGGACACGGATTGTGACGGTTGTGCTCGTCTTTGAAAATCAACCACGGGTGACCGGTTTTCGCCAGCTTAAAGAGGTATTTCTTAAAGAAGTTCTGGCTGTCCAGCTTTTTGAACTGCTCCAGCTCCCCGGCCTCAGCCTGCTCAATACGTTTCTCATACTTCTTCCTGAAGTCATCTCCAATTGCATCCACCAATTCTCCACAAACTCCGGGATCAAAAAGGTAAATGGGTTCTCCCTCCTTGATCCGGCGCATCATCTCGTCCGGCATCCAGAGCTTGGTGTTGAGCGAAGGCGTTCGGAAGTAGGCATTGCCTGTGGTTTCGCGCAAGTCCATGAAGCCGTCGATATCCAGATGCCACGGCTGCATGGAGATCACCTGCGAACTGCGGCGACGCCCCCCCTGCTGGATCGAATTCACCAGCGTATCAAAGATCTTGATGAACGGTATAGCGCCCGAAGACGGAGCGTTCAACGATTCAATATTTGAACCTGTCGCCCGGATACGAGTGACATCCGTACCCACACCGCCTGCATACTTCGCCAGGAAAGCTGTTTCGCGGGCCTTGTCCATAATCGAATCCAGCGAGTCGTCAACCACGCTCACGTAGCAGGAAGAATACTGCGAGGTGACCGTACCCGAGTTAAAGAGCGTGGGCGTGGAGTGCAGGTATTCCAGCTTCGAAAGCTTATTGTATATCTTGACGATCTCTTCATTGGAATTGCCGATGCCCATAGCCACCCGCATAAAAAACCACTGCGGCTTTTCGATTACCTGCTGGTCACGATTCTTCATCAGGTAACGGTCGTTGAGGGTCGTCAAGCCAAAGTAGCCCAGCAGTCCGTCGCGCTCAAAATTGAGAGACTCAGCCAGCAAATCTAAATCAAACTCCTTCAGTCGCTCATCCAGCAATTCCTGTTCAAAAGCCTGCTCAAGGAAATCATGAAAATCATCCAGTCGCCGGTCAATTCCTTTGTTAATGAGCTTCAACAGCTGACGGGTGGCCAGCGTATCGTAGACCGGATGTTTGGGGATCAGCTGCTCGATAGCTTTGAGGACCAGTCGGTCAAGTTCTTCTGTGGTCACTCGTTCCGGGACTTTCAGATCCAGCTCTTTCATAATCAGGAAGACAAGTTCGTAGTCGTCCTCCACTTCCAGTCCCTGGATGATTTCAAAAATGGCGTTGATAATTTGTTGGGTTCGGAAGGGTTCTTCCGTGCCGTCGCGTTTTATGACTGTTCGTTTCATAGTTATAAGGGTTTGTTATTATATTTTCCGGATGACTCTATTTTCCCGAACCATCGGGACTCCGCTGCGCTCAATATGACATCATCCTGAGCGCAATTCCGACGTGGGCGGAATGTAGTCGAAGGGTGACTTGGGGTGATTGTGTATCAATAATTAGTGTATTCGGTGGAAGATACTTCGAAGAAGTTGATCAGCTTCTTGACGTCTTCTTTCTGCAGGAAACGCAGCGGATTCTCGTTAATATGGAACTCCTGCTCAAAACCCAGCTCCTGTAGCCTCCGGTCGGTGATGTACTTCAGGTAGCGCTCCAATTCTCCATAAGAGATGCCCAGAATAGTACGATCACCGAATTTGTGCTTCACGTACTCGATCTCCAGTGCCGTGCCTTCCAGGATCACGTCGCGGATTTCCTGCACGTACTCCTGGTCTTCCACAATCTCTGGATTTTCATCCAGCATGATAAGGATGGCCTCGATGCCGTTCTGCAGATGCAGCGACTCGTCGATCAGTACCAGCTCCACCCCGGAAACAACGTTCTTCATCTTGGCCATATCCTTGAGAGCAAAAAAGTGTGCAAAAGAGGAATAGAAGAAAATGCCCTCCAGGATAATATTGTTAAGCAGGATAGCCCGCAGGATTTGTTTCTGTCCCTCGAGCGAGTTCGGATCAATCCGCCCGTAGCTGATCTTGTCGATTTCATCCACGATGAGCGACTGCTTTTTGCGCAGGATGGGATCGTCAAAGGCTACATCGTACATCTTCTCCCGGTCCATACCGAACGACTGCAATACAATTTCGAAGAAATCGCTGTGGATGTTCTCCATAAACAGCTGCGTGCTGAAGCTCATCTTGGCATGGGGATCGGTAAGCAGTGGGAAGAAGGAATTAACCAGCACATTCTGCACCAGCAATTCCGACGAACAAAAGTAGCCGACGGCGGTATCAAACAGATCTTTCTCATCCTCCGAGAGCGTGTGGTAGTCCAGCGCATCCTGCTGGATATTCAGCTCCTCCGGGAACCAAACAGCCTTCTTCTGCTTTTCATACAATTCTTTAAAAATGGGATATGAGGGATCCTCACTCAGTTTAATATTATCACGTACAGAGGTGCGTCCAATGAGTTTATGGGGCATAGTGTAATTATTTAGAGATTATATATGAAATTTCTATAGAGATGATTAATCAAATCGACAGATTATTGGGAATTCCCAATATTTGGATTTATTTATTATGAGAGACTTCCATCTCAACCCTTTCCCTCATCTGTCGGGCTGCTTTGACCATATTTTCTAAGGATGGCAGCGTCTCCTCCCAACCGCGGGTTTTGAGTCCACAGTCTGGATTAACCCACAGTTGCTCCGGCGGAAGCACATCCACAGCCTTTTCCAGCAGATTGACCATTTCCTCGGTCGACGGCACGCGGGGCGAGTGAATATCATAGACCCCCGGACCGATTTCGTTGGGATAATCGAACTCCACAAAGGCATCCAGCAGCTCCATCTGAGAGCGCGAGGTCTCCATGGAGATCACATCAGCATCCAGGCGGGCAATATGCTCGATTACATCATTGAACTCCGAATAGCACATATGGGTATGGATCTGGGTTTGATCATCCACCACCGTTGAAGCAATTCGGAAGGCATCCACGGCCCAATCCAGGTAGTGAGTCCAATCGTTCCGGCGCAACGGAAGTCCCTCGCGAAAGGCCGGCTCGTCAATCTGGATGGCCTGAATGCCCGCCGCTTCCAGATCAGCCACTTCATCGCGGATAGCCAGCGCAATCTGTTTCGCGGTTTCGGAGCGCGACTGATCATCCCGGGGAAAGGACCACTGCAGGATGGTTACCGGACCCGTAAGCATCCCCTTCACCGGCTTTTCGGTCTGCGATTGCGCATACGAAGACCACTTGACGGTCATAGGATCCGGCCGATGCACATCGCCATAAATGATGGGCGGCTTTACACCACGGGTGCCGTAGCTCTGCACCCAGCCGTTGCGGGTAAAGGCAAAACCGGCAAGCTGCTCTCCAAAATATTCGACCATATCATTGCGCTCAAATTCGCCATGCACCAACAGATCCAGACCGATTTCTTCCTGCTTTTCGATGAGATCAGCCGTGGCTTCTTTGAGCTTCTGCTCGTATTCCTCTTTCGATAGCTCGCCCTTCCGATAGTCGGCTCGCCACTGACGTACTTTTTTTGTCTGAGGAAAGGAGCCGATGGTGGTAGTCGGAAAGAGCTCCGGCAAATCGATATGCTCCTGTTGGATTTTCTTACGTTCGAGGTAGGGGTTATCCCGATGCAGGATATCCTCATCTAAGTTGTCCATGCGCTGCTGCACTTCGGGATGGTGCACTAAAGTCGACTCCCCTTTGTCGGAAATATCTGCCTGATGTTCTTCTACTTGCTGGCGCTCCTTAGCTGTTAAATCATCTTTTGCCAACTTCTTCAACAGTGACAGTTCTTCCAGTTTTTGATTGGCAAAGGCCATCCAGCGTTTTATATCGGTCGGAAGGGCCGTCTCGTCCGTCTCCTGTTCCAGATCCACCGGACAGTGCAGCAACGAGCTCGAAGGTGCTATAAGTACCTGCTCCTCACCAATGGCTTCAGCGGCCTGTTTTACAACCTCAACTGCTTGCTCAAGGTCCGCTTTCCAAATATTACGTCCGTCGATTAGTCCAAGGGAGAGTTTGGTTTCTTCATCCAGATGCTCCAGCACCTTATCCAGCTGACCGGGTGCTTCCACCAGATCGATATGGAGGCCTTCCACTGACAAGTCACACGCCAACCCAGTATTCTTGTCCAGTCCTTCGAAATAAGTCGTCAGCAGCAGTTCCAGTCCCTCCCGGTCTTCTGCAAGCTTCTCATAAGCCCTCTGATAAGCGACCTGGGCTTTTTCATCCAGATCAAGACAAAGGAAAGGCTCTTCAATCTGCACCCATTCTACGCCCATCTGCTCGAGCTCTGATAGTATTTCCTGATACACCGAAAGCAATTCATCCAGCAGATCCAGGCGATGAAACTCTTCCGACTCATCCTTTTCTTTGCCCAGCAACAGGAAGCTTACTGGTCCAATAAGCGTAGGTTTGGTAATCACACCCACTGATTTTGCCTCCTCATATTCATCAAAAACCTTTGATGAGAGGCATTCGAAGGTCTGCCCGGCCGAAAACTCCGGCACAATATAGTGGTAATTGGTATTGAACCACTTGGTCATTTCCATAGCCGGGATGTCGTGCTCATCATCCTGCACGCCACGTGCCATAGCAAAATAGGTGTCAATAGGATAGCTGTGGGTGCCGTCGTTTTCTTCCTGGAACAGTTCCTGGTAGCGATCGGGAATCGCTCCGACCAGCATAGCCGTATCAAGCACCTGGTCATAAAGGGAAAAGTCGTTTGAGGGTACTAAATTGATTCCAGCTTCTTTCTGTTTAGTCCAGTGCATCACCCGAAGGGCTTCGCTGGAGGCTACCAGCTCTGATTTATCGATCTCGTCTTTCCAGTACGATTCGACAAGTTTTTTGAGGTCTCTTTGGATACCTATCCGCGGATATCCGAGATTGTGAGTAAGCATAAGTACATTCTGTTTTAGCTATAATTATGAGGAAGGGATGCTAAAACATTGAAGAAGGCAGGGATAGAGATGCTCATATGATCAATAAACCAATGCAACCTGTCTGCCTTTCAACAACACCTTAACTCCCGAAGGCCTCGTTTACTCGACTTAAAGGCAGGTCTCCTGGCTTACCGACAGACTCTTTTGACCTTCCCGCCTCGTTTGGGGCTGAGGCAGTGGTTATTCAAAAGATAAATCGGCTTACAGTTGCGGGAACAGCTCCGGATTTCCATCCTACGCATAAAGCTTCGGAGGATAGGCACCGGATTCCCTTTTCACCCCACACTAAACTTTAGTGCGGGGCACCTTTAAATCTTACTTTCAAGAAAACAGCTTAGGCGTTCATTGTCAACGATTACTTTTCCACATTTTACCGGAGTTGTCAACAATTTGGAATCTTTTCCTTGTCTGCCCCAAGCCTTTGGAATTCATCGTTCCAAAAATGGAACAGGAATTACTTTTACTATTGCCAATGATTTTTCTACCACCTTTTGGCTTGACCCAAAAGGTTCCTAAAAGGTCAAGAAGAATTTAACTCCTCGGTACTGGCAACCTCTACTGCCGCTGATCAAGGTTTGGCTGCAGTACCTCGTCTAACAGAAATTCTTCCGGTAGGTCTAGTCACTTTTAATAGAAAGAAAAAAAATAGAGAAATAGCTTTTTCCTCCGGCCTTAGGGTTGTGAAGGTGTTGGGTTGCCGGGGAGCAACGAGGAGTAGAAAGAATGGTTGTTTGAATCCCGGTATGCACCCGGAGAATCCATCAGCCGGTGAGTTTTTGGGTTACTTTTTTGCTCATTCAAAAATAGTAATAAGAAAACTGAGGCATCCCCTTGGCTTAGCTATTTACAATTTATTAAGGCCATTACTGTATCTTTACCACTTTTGTGTCGACAAAAGTGGAGCAAAAACGACCGACTGAAAATGCTGTAAACGCTGTATCCTTTGGGTGGAATAATTTTGATGGTCCGTTACATACAGAATCTATGTCATAGGTACTTACCGGCACAAAATTATTCTGACCACCCTCGGTTCCGCACAGCATTCATTATGTCGGCGGTATGAGTGCCTTGTTTTTAGTACAATTTCTTGGCCTCTGCTCATGCTTCTTAGCCTGCCCCACAGAATCCTCAGAGGGCCACGAAGTGGCATTCTCAGGGCTGGCCATGTTTAGGATTACCAGCTCTGCTGAAAGAAAAGGTCAAGAATAATTTAATCCCTGGTACAGAAAGACTAAACGGTCGCTAATCATCTTTTTAGGCCTTACCCCGTAAACAAAATTTCTTCCCAGTAGATCTTTTCGCTTTTAACAAAAATCACAACCTGTAGAAGCTCCTTTACCTCCAGCCTTAGAATCCTCAACTTCCTGGATAGGTGAAGCGAAGGCGAAGGATAACAAATAATTTCCTGTCTGAGGACCAGCGGTCCGAGCTAAATTATTTGCCGAAGCCACAGCAGAACCTGGAAAGCAGAGGATTCTTCAGCCTTGATCTTTTACCGGTCTTTTGGATCAAGCCAAAAGACCACCATAAAACAAAAAGCTTGATCCCTTATCCTCTTGACCTCCATCCGTAATAAGTACAGGCTACGCTCCTTATATGCATAACCAAAAAGTCATATTAATGACCTTTAACTTCTCCCTACTATGTTAAGGAGTGCAATCAGTAAGGTCAGGCAGTTTTATCCTACTGTATGCTTCTCCATATAAAGGATACCAGCGCCTGTATCGCCTTGCAAAATTAGATATTGAATGGCTACGCGAATATGCGTATGGTTAATAACGTAAAATGTTTTCCTTCTGCGGAATGATCACAATCATAAATGATAAACATGAATCGACACATTATGAGTATCTCAAAAAAATTATTAGCAGTCGCCGCTGTCATTGGAATGATGCTGGGTGGTATCACAACTGCCTCGGCACAAGAAAGCGAAGAATGGGTATCACTCTTTGACGGCCAGACGCTTAACCACTGGCAAGCCAGCGAAAATCCGGAGACGTTTTCGGTGGTTGATGGACAGATTAAGGTTGACGGTCCCCGTGCCCACCTGTTCTACGAGGGCGCTGTTGAAAACCATGACTTTACGAACTTCGAATTCAAGGCGGATGTTAAGACCACAGAAGGTTCCAACTCAGGTATCTATTTCCACACGGAATACCAGGAAGAAGGCTGGCCGGAAAAAGGATACGAAGTGCAGGTCAATAATACGCACGATGATCCCCGTAAAACGGCCAGTCTCTACGCTATTAAGGATATCATGAACGATGCCCCGGTTGAAGATGAGGAATGGTTTACGATGTACATTAAGGTGCAGGACGACGATATCACTATCAAGGTAAATGGCGATACGATGGTGGAATATACTGAGCCAGCCGATGTGGATCGTGAAGGACGTGTACTTGACAGTGGTACTTTTGCCCTGCAGGGTCACGATCCGGAGAGCGTAGTTTACTATAAGAACATCAAAGTACGTTCATTGGATTAACAGGCCCGACTTAATAGAAAGTCTCATTAAATACTTTCGCAATTATCATCGGATGAGTGATCGTCTCAGCCTTATGAAAAGCCTACTCACTCATCCGATGACTCTTTATACTACCTCTTGATGTAATAATAAAGCTGCGTGGTTGACTTAGTGATACTGGCCGTGAATACAATAATCACCAGCAAGTGCAGTGTCATAAACGGTACAGTCAGCCACATTTCCTTTCCAGCAAACTCCGAAGCCGCTTCATTAATAAAAATGTGTACCATAAGCGTCACAAGAGCTCCCATCAACAGGTAATAGGCATTACGATAACTTTTTGATTCAATCAAGACTTGTTCATCGTCGTCTTGATCCTCTCCAGCATTGAATTCTTTGAGCAGAGCTAATACCACCTCTACTGCTACGGCAATCCCTAATATTTTCCAGAATAGATTCATAATAAAATCATATCCAGCCATACCTTCCGGCCAACCAAATACCGAAACCAAATAAAATGTCAGTAACACAATAGAGGAAACCAGCGAGCTCCAGGCATATATTTCTTTTTGCGACATCGGCATTTCCTTTTATCCATTTATAGTTATTACTACCTAAGCTATACGAGATGCACCCAATACGGATACTAAAAAAAATTGTAAAATGAGCATTTAAGTCCTAAACCCTTTTCCAATATCTTGAACCTTCCATAATATATGTTATGTTCGTCATCTGATAATCATAACTATCACTAAGGACGGAGAATAATGGAAAAGATGGACCGCGTCATCAACGCAATAACCGACTATATCTCTAAAAACGGTCAGGAGTACAACCGCCTGCTTATTTCACGAACGTTTTACACTGCGCTAAAGAAAGAAGCGAAGGAGCATGACTCGAAAGTTGATTTACCCCGCCTGGAAGTAAAAGATAATGTTGACTATGATTTTAAGCTTCTGCCCTAAGTCTCATTTGATCCTGGTCGGATAATCATAACAACATTTATCAAATTTTAGGCGCTTATCAGTTCGTACTTACAAAAAATTCATTTATTTTATAGCAGATAAAGTGATTTCGTTCACGCATATAATTGATAATTCTAAAGTTAAGCAGGACATTTATGCCACGATGTGAAATGTACAAAGATATGAAAGGCGAATGGAGATGGCGAAGAACAGCCAAGAATGGCGATATTGAGGCCTATTCTGATGGCGGCTTTGAAGATAAAGAAGAATGCAAAAAAGATGGTAAAGAGAATGGAAACTGCACCAGCTATACGCGCAGTAACTCTTATTAGGATATAGATCCTTAACAGATTTTTCGAGGCTGCTCATTAACCTGTGAGCAGCCTTTGTCATTTTTGGTAATATTCAAAGGATGGGTGCGGATGAGATCTATTTTTTAGTCGTGCTACTTTGTTATTACCTTTCGTCCAACTTTTGATCATCTTTAATTAGCAATATGGGACAGAGAACAGAGCGCTTTTTTGAGCGAGGTAAAAACTTTTTTGAAGCGGGCAACAATGAACAAGCACTCCGATTATTTAATCAGGTTCTTAATAGAGAGCCGGGCCATAAAGGGGCGCTTAAGCATAAAGCGCTTCTTTTTACTGCGTCTGAGGAACCTCAAAAAACAGAACAATTTCTTGATATAGCGCTCACTCAACAGCCTGAGGATGATGAACTCCAACAGATCGCCGGGGCGTTCTATATTAGTATCAATGAGTTTGAACAAGCAGAGGATTACCTTAAGCAGTCAGTTCAGTTCAATGATCGAAACGCCTTAGCTCACTATGGGCTGGGACTCATTTGTGTGCGTCACTATTCTGACCATTCACGAGCTATAAAACATTTTGATAAAGCGATTGCTCATGATGCTGAGTTTAGTGAAGCCTTATTTAACCGAGCCTGTAGTTCTATGATCGTGGGGGCAACCGAAAAGGCAAAACGGGACTTTCAAACAGCCAAAAAATTGAACCATCCCGAGGCTGAAGAAATGTTAAACAACTATTTTGACTCCTAGCATTATGGGAAACTTGCTACAGCCCCGATTTTAGACAAACAGATTAGCAATTATAACTCAGCGAAACTATCGGGACCGTTCTTCTAATAACGTCTTAAAAGTTCGCTTTAGAAAGCCTCCAAAACTTGAGGGGGTCCCCCCCTGTCTCCTATGTTGATTTCCAATTTCAAAGGCAACTTTCCACTGCTTACAAAGTATACCTATTCCTTTAAAGAAGCTATATTCATTATCGTAAATATTTGTAGATTCTGAAGTTACCCCATTCACTTCAATAACTTTTAATCCTTCTCCTCTTTTGAGTTTTTCTTCCGTTGGTGCTTTCAAATCCAGTCGGCCAAAATAAAATCCAGAGGTATGATTACATATTTCATTAAGCTTTCTCTCAAGCACTTTTGTTTTAAGTACTTCCCCTTCTTCAAAAACAGCTCCACGTGCATGTGTCCCTAACTCTACGACATTTACCTGTTCTCCTTTTTCTGGAACATCATAAAGGCGCTCTTCATGTTGCTTTAAATGATATTTTGCCAGCGTTACGGCCGTATCGTCATCCAGAATAAGTTCTTCCATCGTACGCTGTCCATCTCCTTGCACATACACTAAGTTTTTGGTGGTAATAGAAAATATTTTTCCCTTCGCAGCATTTGGAAAACGGTAGTAAAAGATTCCGTATTCCTGGCCTCCTATAAACTCCTGGATAATCAGATCGGTCTTGGTCTGTTGGATGTATTCCTTAAGCTCTTCTTTACTTCGTACAATACGGACCCCTTTGCCCCTCTGGCCAATATCAGGTTTTAGCACCACAGGGAATGACCGTTCATACTCTTCCATAAAGGAGCACGCTTGTTGAATACGGCTCTCGGCTTTCTCATCCACATGAAGCAATTTAAAAGCTCCTACATATTGATCATCAAATTTAGATAGAATTGCTGACTTCGATTCCCCTACAAATCCTCCATCAGGAATTTCAGGATTGGCTAACGTAAATAACGTTACACATCGGTGCTTGATCCCCAGATAAAAGATATAGCAGCTTATGGGTATATAGAGTAAAAAGAGAGACCAGTACTGCCATCGGGTTAATCGCCGGTAGCGTGAAACCAACAGGCGACGTCCACGGTAGCTGAAGGCGGGAATAAATACCTTTGCTATCATAATTAAAAGAGCAACCAGGCCTAAAAATACCCAGATGGCATAATCTTGATACATCGAGAAATAATGAAGCAGCTCATTACCCAGAAGCTGAGAAATACCCACCAGGATGGGCGTCCATATAATGGCGGCAAGCAGAAAATATCCGACAAACATCCAGAAGCCTGCACCGATAACTCCCGCACTGAAATAGGTCGGGAAACGACTGCCCGGCAGAAAGCGGCTGGCCATAATGATCATGGGCCCCTTTCGGTGGAACCATTCAGCACTTTTATCCAAATCATCCTCGGAAATAAACCATTTAAACGGCGCTTTACGGACTGCGGAACGCCCGACAAACCGGCCCATCAGGTAAAGCCCCACATCGCCAATAAAAATCCCCGTCAGGCAGGCCAGTGTGGCAGGCCAGAAGCCAATAAGTCCCCGGGCTGCCAGCAAGCCGGCACCGATACATGTGAGATCTTCGCTAATGAGGGTGGATACAACAATAAGCAGCATGATGATGAGCAGCGAAAACCCTTTAAACTTTGCGAAATCCACATTAGAAAAAGGCTTCTCAGCTTCCTGTATCCGCTCAGAGCTGGCTTCTGCATAAGTGAGTGCCTCGCCGGTTCCTACATCTTTTATAAAATGACCAATAGTTTGGCTAACAGAGTCACTGTGGGTTTTTACCAGATCATGATCGGCTTGATAGAGCTTAAGTTTACTTTGGGGCACAATCCGATGATGTTCCTGAGCGGCGGCCAGTGGCACGAGCGCATCCTCTTCCCCATGTAAAATCAACATGGGCTTTTTATAGGCTTCCAGATATGATCGTATTGGCCGTTGATCGGACTCATAGTAGCTTTTGGCATATTCCACATTAATAGATAAGGCATCGAACAAGCCAAAATGTGGAATTGCATTATGCAGTAACCAAACTGCTGCTAACTGGATGCTGTAAACGGCATGATTTAACGTATAGCCACCTAAGAGCTCCAGCTCTTGTACTCCTATCGATGAGAGCAAGGTAATGGATTCAATCTGCTCACCGGCATTGTGTGCCCAATGTATGGCACTCGCTCCTCCCAGTCCATAGCCGACCACATGAACTTGCTGTAGGCCTAGCTTGCGGACCAGTTGTTTCGAGTAGGTAGCTAAGGCTTGGAATGAGTAATCGGGCAATTCTTCTTCCGACGGTCCATAGCCTGGAAGGTGCGGAACAATCACCCTATGGTCGGTAGACAGTTTAGGCCGCAGCTGATCAAAAACTTCTGGTCCTTCAGGCCCACCAGCCAAGAGCACGATAGTTGGTTTATCGACTTTAGATCCCTGAAAATAATCCTCATAGGCAACTTCTACGGTTTGGGGATGCAACTGATCCTGTGCTCCGACGACCTGAAGCATCACTTTCTGATCAGCGCCATTATCCTGATTAATAGGACTATCAAAAAGCCACGCAACAAGATGGGAAGCGACCAAAAGCATAATATAAACCAACAGATAGCGTTTCCACCCCGTCACACCCAAAAGCTTTAATTTCATACACTTTTCATTGGTTTTGTGCTTCCGGCTTGTTCTACAGGCTGAAAATTTGCTTTTACCAACTGGTGAAGCTGGTCTGATAGTTGCTTCCGGTCTGCATTCACAATCCGCTTACTTCCAAATGTGATATCAGCCTTGAAACCGGGCATTTTAAGCAGTTCCCAAAAATGATCCAGAAAAGACATCCCTCCCCACCAACAGATGTATTCCGAGGCCGGCTTGTTGGGATCAAAACTCTGATAGGTAAGCGTGGCGTAACTTACCGGCACATTATGTTGGGCCGGATATTCTAATAATGAAGGATGAAACGGCAATACGGTTTCTCCTTTTGTGCTTGTACCCTCTGGAAAGATGATAATTCCCTGATCTTCTGTTATCGTTGACTTAATCATATTATTGACCCGCTGGACATCTCGCTTCAGGGCTCTGTCAATAAAAATCATCCCCAATATCTTTGTCCCCCATCCAAAGAAAGGCCATGATTTAATTTCGCTCTTGGCAATAAAAGTACCATCAACAGCAAGCCACAGGGGGACTACATCCATATAACTTAAGTGGTTGGATACCAAAAGATAAGGAGGGTTAGGTGGAGTTCCATTTATAGTAATTTTAAAATTCAACAACCTGGCTGTCAACCATGCCCAGCTACGGATGATACAATTCTTCCACCGTATAGCCCATGAGGGTATTACTAAGCCTAACAGAATATTACCGGCACCTACCAAGAGTACTGTAAAAAGGGACAGAAGAAAAAAAAGAATAAGCCGGATAAACCCTCTGGTTGTTGCTATCATAAGTTCAAAGATAGAAAAGCCTTATTTAAAAAACAGTACTCGTGTTCGTTCATCCAGTTTTTCTATGTCAACAAGAACTAAAAAGTCGATGGTTTTAAACTCAGTATCAAGTGCAGGGGCGGAAAGAACCTTAGCTCCCAAATCTAAGTAAAGACGAAACAGTTGAGGAAGGGTAACTTCTTGCCAGCTGTTGGCATCCCGGTCGACTTTGGGGCAAATATATGACTCTTTTACATCTAGACAGTAATCATTATGCAGGTGATTGTTGTGTTTTAAATAATCCATGGCAAGCCACCCTTCTTGGGGATTGGTGTTGCTTAGCGAACAGCATCCAAAGAGGTAGCGGCATGATTTTCTCTTCATATACTCTGCAATTCCCCTCCACAGTAAATATAATACTCGCCCATTGCGGTGCTTTTGCTGAATACAAGCACGCCCCACTTCTACCCCATTCTTTAAAATCTCCTGTGGAAGTCCATCCAGGTAAAACTCTTCGGCTGTATAAAACCCGTGGTAACTCTGAGCCTGATTGTAAGTTTGCATTCGGTAAGTACCAATAACCTGATTGGTTTCCCGCTCAATTACCAGGAGATGATCACATTGGGAGTCATATTTGTCAATATCCAGCTGTTGATTATGAGAAGTATCAAGCCCTTCGTCAAGTTCAATATTAAACACCTGGTAACGCAAAGACTGGGCCTTGCGAATATCTTCTTCTGATTGTGACAGCTCAATAACATATTTACCACTAACGAATAATGATCTATCAGCTATGGGGGGCTCTGTCGTCAATATCTTGGTTATATAGAATTATGGATTTTCGTGATTAGAGCCAGCGCTCCAATCAAAAATACAACATGGGTCATATTAGCGGCTCTATCATCATTGCACTTCTAAAAAAACCGATATATCATATCTGAATCAACTAATCGTAATATTCTTAATATTAACCTAACCTTTACAAATCATAGCATCGTATATTCTAAAAACCCGGAAAGAAATAATTGACTAAAAACTTTATGGCATACACAAGAACAACAGCCCCGGCGGTAAATAGTAATACCGAAATGGCAATGGCCTTCCCTTCTGACATCTCTTTTTTAGGTGGTGAGTTCTTCTTTTTCTTACCCATAATCCTTTTGTTTAGTCCTTATCTTATTTAACCGGTTGATATTAGTAATCTATCAGCCCAAATTCTTATTTCCAAATTATACCTCTGGCAGTTCTTTAATTATCCCTTTATTTCATCTATCATTAAAGCGTGGTTATTAGTATTTCAGATAACAGGTCAAACTTATGAGCACCTCAATTACTATTCAGGAACACCGTCATCATATTTGGAAAACCGGCACTTATGTATCTGTCTTTCTTGCGGTTCTGTTGGGCATTATTTTTTGGAATGCAACTGATCCTCTGTGGATAGGAATTTTTAGACTGGCCGCCTTTATATTTTTTTCGTTATCCATTTTTGGGCTACTCAAAAGTATGGGTACCCCATTGACCATTACACTAAGCAGCAGTAGCGATCATTTGCTTGTAAATTATCACCAAGGCGATGACGTTGTACAAAAAGAACAGTTTGAATGCTCTTCTATAGATGATTTTACTGTTTCAACGGATACCCCTGTTAACTGGTTTCCCTTTCTGTATCCCCCGTCGGCTACGATAAAGGTCGCCTTCAATGATGGACATAAAGACCTGAACCTTTTCGAATATAGTGGCCGAACACTTTTTTTTGAGAAACCCAAACTACAAGAGGTCTTGACTTTTCTGAGATCCCAAAACATTCCCGTTCAACCTGTCAAAACCAGTTAAGAACTATTCTCTTACGGGCAGTGGATAAACCGCCGGACTTTTGTTGCCATACTGGTCAACGGAACGAACCCCAAACAAATAATTATCTTTTGAAACGCCCTTAATGGTATAGCGGGTTGTATCTCCAGCAAATTGAGCATGTTCCCAAAACGGTTGATTGGTGGTTCTCCATACTATTTCATAGCCCTTTATGTCTGGCTCATCATTGGCTTCCCACAACAAGGTACTGTTATTTTCCAATTTGGAAACATCAATTCCTACATTTTTAGGACGTGCCGGAGCATTAGCCAGCGTCATTAGTGTAGCGGCATTAAGTCTGGTAACTTTGGCTACATATGGATAATCGACAAATTTGGGCAAATCGCCATACTGTATGCCTTCTTCCTTTCGTACATCCTGATGCTGACGTTCATAATATTCATGCGGCTCACTAAATCGAACGGCCGGATAACCCTGATCCAAGAAGGCTGAATGATCCCCACCACGCAAATACCGGTCTTTACGATAAATGACGTTTACATTAAAGTCTGGCAGATACTTTTGTCCTACCCGGTGAATAAAACGACCCAGCTGTCGGGTTGGCGTATCATTTTCACCTCCCGTATAAAGCAGCATCTGATGATACCGGGATAGCGTATCCTCAGGAGGGATGCCCTGGGCAAAAACTCTTACTTCATCATCGTGAACCGAACCATCAGAACTTTTAATAGTGTTGCCGATAATATCGTTAGTCAACATTGCAGCAATATTCAAATGCTGATTTTTGGCCTCTTCGGCATAATGGCTTGCTCCTAACAGGCCCTGCTCCTCACCTGCTACGGCCATAAACACAATAGTAGCGTCAAATTCATGGGCAGACATTACACGGGCCAGCTCCATGACCGCTGCTGTGCCTGATGCGTCGTCATTGGCGCCGGGCGCATAGCTGGTATCATTCATTATATCCGAAACGCGGGAATCATAATGTCCGCTTACCACGTACATTCGATCTTTACTTTCGAGTTGAGTGCCCGGCAGCATAGCTACAATATTTACAATTTCAGTCGGTTCGCTTATCCGCCTATTTCCATTTTCAACATAACGATCATAGGATACCTGCAGCCTGTTACCGGATGCCTCTCTGTATTTCTGGAATTGCTTGTAAATCCATCGGCGTGCGGCTCCGATACCCATAGTGTCGCTGACAGTATCCGACATGGTATGCCGGGTATGAAAACCGGCCAAAGTACGTATGTTTGTTTCTATGGAATCCGTTGAAATACCGGATAGAATTTTATTTATCTCAGCCTGTTTGTGGCTTACCTGCTTTGGGGAGTTATAACTCTGGCATCCCCAAAAACACAAGAGCAATAACATCCACCCTGGTTTTATTAAAGAAAATCTGTGCTGAAATTTTAACATTCTATGTTAGTCCCTGTAAATCTAATTGAATTTATAGATTGAGCGCGAGCTTAGGTACCATCCATCCCAATTGGAGCTGCACCATTGCTGCTATTAAAATAAAAATCTATCCCGACAGATAAGAACAAATTATATCTATGTGACCAATCACTTTTATATTGATAATAGATTATAATGCTCTTTCTTTATCTACTTAAAGAATAAAAGACTCAGCTATCAATTGTTGTAAAATGTTTTATAAGATTTGCAAAGAAACAATTATTTGCGGAAGCTATAACAGTAATTTTTAACAAAAAAGAATTCTATAATGACTTTTGTAAAAAAACTGTTTTCAGTTATTCTTGCCACCACGATCGCTGTGGGATGTACATCTTCTGAAAAAGAAGCTGCAGAAGCGGGTCAGGCAGCCTCCACAGGTTCTGAGTTGGCGCAAAAGTTTATCATTGTAGATGGACATGTAGATCTTCCGTACCGCTTGAAAAGTCATTGGGAAGATGTTTCCCAACGGACTGACGAGGGTGATTTCGACTATGAGCGGGCCAAAAAAGGCGGGCTCGATGCCCCTTTTATGTCTATTTATATTCCTGCCCGATATCAAGAGACCGGCGGTGCAAAAGCCGTAGCAGATAGCCTGATTGATCTCGTTAATGGACTCGCTGAGGATCATCCGGAAAAATTTGCTATAGCAACCTCTCCGCAAGATATCAAAGAACAGTTTAAAAAAGAACTGATATCCCTCCCTATGGGTATGGAAAATGGTGCCCCCATAGGCACCGAACTGTCCAATGTTAAATATTTTTATGATCGTGGAATTCGTTATATCACACTTGCGCATTCCAGGGATAATGAAATCAGTGACTCTTCCTATGATATGTCTGAAGACCGGCACGATGGACTCAGTGACTTTGGCCACAAAGTGGTGCAAGAGATGAACAACCAAGGTATTATGGTGGATGTCTCTCACATTACAGACGAAGCTTTTTATGACGTCATGGAAACGACCGAAGCTCCGGTTGTAGCGACCCACTCCTCCTGTCGACACTTCACCCCTGGTTTTGAACGCAATATGAGTGACTCCCTCATTAGCCGTTTAGCGGAAAATGGTGGCGTTATAATGATCAACTTTGGATCTACATTCCTGGATAGCGCCTCCAGCAACAGTTCAGAGAAAGTACGGGCTGAGATTGAGCAAAAAATTCAGGAAAAAGGCCTGGAGCCCGGCAGCAAAGAAGCAGAAGCATTCAGCAGTACGTATTTCGAAGAAAATCTCCAGTACAGTTCGGTCCAAAAGGTAGCTGACCATATCGATCATGTGGTTGATTTGGTGGGCATCGACCATGTTGGCCTCGGCTCCGACTACGATGGGGTCGGTAATACGCTTCCCGTGGGATTAAAAGATGCTTCCCAATATCCCAACTTGCTGGATGAACTACTTGACCGAGGATACAGCGAAGAAGACATTCAAAAAATATGCTCGGGCAATATTTTCCGAGTCTGGGAGGAGGTAAACCAGGTTGCTCAAAGTATGGATTAGGCCAGCATAAGCTGAAAAGACGTTCATAACCTGTTTAGAGGCAAAAGGCACACTATTACATTATCCATCGATCCAAAAAACAAGATTGATAGTCATAGGAGAAACTCAAATTATTCCGAGGTGCAGCCCACTTGCTAAGTAGACCGCACCAATTGCTCTCTATCCCTAAAGCAGGCATTTAGGGATAAGAGTCTCCAATTTTAACCTCCGAAACGCATGTTCACAGTATTTAATAGCATACAAAAATTATGATCCAAATTACCGAGCCTACCCTGCTGCTTAACGAAGATATCTGCAGGGCCAATATTCAACGCATGGTAGAAAAAGCCCAGCACCATAGCCTGCAGTTTAAACCCCATATGAAAACACATCAATCCGCGGACATTGGGGAATGGCTGAGAGAAGCCGGGGTGGAAGCCATTACCGTCTCATCAGTCACTATGGCTTCCTTCTTTGCCCAGCAAGGCTGGAGCGATATCACCATTGCGTTTCCATGTAATCTCCGTGAGGTGGAAGCAATCAATCAGCTTGCTGAAGAAGTTGACCTGACGCTCTTGGTCAACGCTCCGGAGACGGCTCAACGGTTGCAAAAGGAGCTGGCAAGCCCAGTGTCGGTTTACATAGAGTTAGATACCGGTTCAGAAAGAACGGGCTTACCTACGACCAATATAACGGGCATAGAAAAATTAATTGCCATTTTTGAAGATTCCGATGTACTTCAGTGGAAAGGCTTTTATTCACATCCGGGGCATTCCTATAGTGCTCGATCTGTTGAGGATATTCGGCGAATTCACCAGTCGGTTCTGGACCGAATCAATACCTTGAAGTCTGCCCTCAATATGAATGCTGATGTATATGAAATTTGCATCGGCGATACGCCCTGTTGCTCCAAAGGCACAGACTTTAGCGGCATTGATGCTATCAGTCCGGGCAACTTCGTGTTCTATGATCTGATGCAGGCGCAAATTGGCAGTTGTGCCTCCTCCGATATTGCCACAGCCGTAGCCTGCCCTATCGTTGACCGATACCCGGATCGCCGACAGATAGCAATTTATGGCGGGGCTATCCATTTTTCAAAAGAATCGATCGAAATGGATGGTATTGCACATTATGGATTAGTGGCAAAACCCGCTGACCAGGGATGGTCAAAACTTGATAAGGGAACGTATCTTGCCGGGCTCTCCCAAGAGCACGGTATCGTCCAGTGCTCACCGGCGTCCTTTGAGCAATTTCAGATAGGAGATGTTGTAACCGTTTTACCAGTCCACTCCTGTTTGACGGCACAGCTGTTGGGGGAATACCAGTTACCCAGCGGACAAAAAATATCTCAATTTTAACCAAAATTAATCAGCAGACAACGATTTGGGTAAAGTATAGGATATTCCTAACCCTATCTTGTTGTATCTATAGACACTGCTGGTGGAAAGGTCTCCCTGTAGCGATAACTCCCAGAATTTGTTGATGCGAGCTGATAAATGAGCGGAACCTGAGAAAAAGGCTCCATCACGGCTGCCATGCTTTAAGGCTAATTCAATTCCCGCCGAAAAATCCGGATTATAAAGCGCATCTTTATAGCTATAGTCTATCCCTACTCCTTTCACAAATAACTGATCGGGCGTATAGTACGGTACCCCAGACAGGTAACTGGTAGTAGCATCAGAAAATGATACATCAATCAAAGGTCTAAGCTTACTATAGTTTGTTGAAAAGGGAAGGTTTAAATAAAAACGCGACAGTCCTTCGTATCTGAATACATGATCGCTATACCAGTTGGCTGTAAGTGACAAACCAGTCTGTAGCCATTTACTCCGGAACCAGTAATCTTCTCTGTAAAGAGAAAGCGTGAGTTTATTGATATTTTGTTGGATGCCGGAATTGGTAAACACAGGCTCAAACTGTAACTGGGTGGAAGTGTAGGAAGAATCTCCCGTAAACCAGAAACCCGCTTCGATATCAGGCCGTAGCTGTTGTTCATCAGCATATATCCCTCCTGCCAACATCGACTGCATAGTCTGCTGCCGGTAGCTACGCTGGTACTGATAGCGTAAATGATAGAGCTCATTGATGTTGTTCGTCCCTAAAATGTCGGAGGACACAATTTTATCATCCAGGGAAAGCCGATGCGTTGTTTTAGGTCGCTTTCCCCATTCTGTGAACAAACCCAGAGTGGCAACCTCATTATTAAAATTATCGCTGGCGATTGAAGCCGTGCCCCCCACTTTTACACCTTCATTAGTTCGATAAGTGGTTTCCAAATCGGTTGCCAAACTGTCCGAAAAGAAATTGGGGTAAGTTTTATAAAACTGCTTCTTTTGTCCATAGTCCATATACCCAATTTCCGTATGAACCAGCTTCTCTGTTTGCTCAGGCGTCTGCCCATCTTTAAAGAGTGGGTAGAGCCTGCTAAAACCTTGGTCGCGGAAGTTCTCATATACCAATTGCTGCCCCACATATACCCGTAATGAATCATTTTCAGGCTCTTTCTTCAAATACTTATCACCCTTTGTTATAAAGTCATAATAGCGCTGTTGCTGCAGCAGCCAGTTAAGTTCGGTGACTCGCGGTATCTCATCCGACTTCCGGGCCCAGAGGATAGCACGAGTCAATTCCCCGTTATCGGCATACATATAAGCAATATCGTCAGCCAATGGCTTCAACTGATCCTCAGCTGCCTCCGGAAATGTCTGTAGCCACCCGAGCGTTTCCCGGTAATTGATATAGGCCATCGACTGCCCCAAGGCATAATTGTATAACGTATCTGACCTTGGATTCAGGTCAATGAGCTGCTGTAAATACTTTTTTTGCTCGGGCCACTGCTCCGTTGATTGGTTGAGGAAGACCATCTTTTCCAAGAGTACATTATTATCTGGATCTAAGGCTAAAGCCCGTTTTGTCCATTGCTGTTGAAATTCTTCACTTGGAAGGCCATATCGATCTACCATCATATCCTTAAGCATAAGAACAGACTTTTTGGGATACTTTGCCCAAAGTGATTCCAGGAATGTAAATGCCCGTTGGGATTGCCCTTCCCAACCATAGTAGGTTAACAGCCTTTGAATGTCTTCAGTGTTCCACTGTGGCTGATCCAACAATCGTTGCTCCAGAATGCCGATGGCCATATCCACCCGCTCAAATTCAACAGCTAAGTCGATGACTTGTTCTTGCAATTTTGTAGAAGCGGGATTTCTTTTCAGAGCAGCTGTTGCATCCTGAAAACGCGTATCACGCCATTCCCCACTGTTGGCCTCCTGCGATAATTCTTCTACCCCGTGGGTATAATTGCGATAGTCTTTAAGAGCTTGCGTTATCTGGGCAGAATCAGCTTGTTGCTGTAGGTTGGGCACCGATAAAGAATCGGCCACAGATGTAAATTGATATAATTTCCCATTCCATAAAGGACTGCTCGCAAATTCAACACCTGATGCTACCAGTGACCGCATAAAAGAAGCCTCATGCTCTTGTGCCACATAGGCAAACCAAAACTTTTGCTCATTTTTTTCTAAGCCCGGTTGCGTGGAGTATGTAAGTACCTGGAGCGTGGAATCGCTAAAGGTGTACTGACTCTCAGTAGCAAGCCACCTCTTAACAATGGGCACGGAATTTAAAGCCGTTTCATATCGTATATGAGGATAATGATCCTTCGTTTCCACAAGGCGTTCTCTAAACACTTCATATAAACCATAGTCATGCTCATCATTGCTATGCCAGCCCAGTCCCAATGGATTACGACTTCGAAACTGATCTTCATCTCGTTGTTCTACCTGGAATACATCATCCGGGTGAAGAAAATGGGTCCAGATGCCGGTGTATAAATAGAGACTATGTTGATCGAAGTTAGAAACATCATTATTTACAAATCCACTGGTAATCCGGGGATAGTCAAATAACGAAGGGGCCAGTGGGTCCCATCCAAACTCGCGGTCTTCACCTTCTTCTACATCTCCAATATAGAGCGAACTCATATACTTAATCTGGGGCATGGTCTTCGTTAAAGCAAACAATCCTATAGAATCGATATGATTGGTAGGTGGAACATAGGTGCGTGGAAATTTGCCAAGATTATCAATTTTCCAGCGCTTCTTAGCAGCCTGCAGAGCCGTTTGCATATACTGTTGGTTACGCCAGTCTTTGAGCCACAATGAGAAGTGGTTATAGCCGTGAAAACCCAGTTCATGTCGGCTGTCACGAACATCGCGGGCTAGCCATTCACTGGTATTAATAGGTTCATTATCAATCCAGGTTGTACTGGACTCCCATTCCTCAAAATCAAAGGGCGGCACAACAACGGCATTATAATTAAAGGCCAGCATGGCGGTATAGCTTATTTCAAATTCATCAGCCAACGTCTGCATTTCTGGCCACCATACATTTTTCACAAAATCAGCATGTGTTATTCCATACTCCTCATCAATGGGGGGCATTTGAGTATCGTATAGCGGGGCAGGAAAGTCATCCAAAAAGATACTACTTACATTAGCTATGCGGTACGGGATGCCTTCCAGGGCTTTGAGAGTTGTAGAGAATAATAAGCCTCGGTACCCTTTTTCAATGACATGCTGGGTATTAAAAAACACGCTGCTGCCCTGGCCAATTTCCCGTTCTAAGATTGCTGGATAGGTCGAATCGTTTGAAGCTGTGGCGATGACATTTTTTTGCGATATAAACTGATTGGAAGCAAAACCATTATGCAAAAAAGTTCCGGATGGATTAAATACCGCATTTTTATACTCCGGAAAAATATTGGCATGAAATTTATATCCCTCAGCCGTGGTATCAAGGGTATCATTTGAATCCTTTTTGAGCCCCATCATATAGGCAAACCGATGGTCATAAAGAG
Source organism: Fodinibius salsisoli (assembly GCF_026229185.1). Classification (GTDB taxonomy): domain Bacteria; phylum Bacteroidota; class Rhodothermia; order Balneolales; family Balneolaceae; genus Fodinibius; species Fodinibius salsisoli. The sequence continues at coordinate 141,560 of NZ_JAGGJA010000011.1, forward strand.
GCGTCATAATAGCCAACTGATTCCCCGCTGCGATAAACTCAACAAGATCCTCAACCTCTTGGTCACTGAACTGCTCCACCTGGTCTGTGGTCAAATAAATAATTTGAACAGTCGATGGAATCTTTACCCCCTTTTGTGGAAGAGTTAAATCGTGCGAAACATAGGGTATGCTCGCATAGTTGAGTGTATGGGTTACCTGACTACTAATTTGGTTTGATGTACTATCTCCCGGATGCTTTATGAGTAAAGCAAGTGGATCTGGTTTCTCATCATTTTGCCGCTCATAGGTCTGCTGAGATGAGCAGCCCCATGAACATCCATAAACAAGAAAAACCAAAAGTAGGTATAGGCAAATGGAGTAAGAGTTATTACTCATAAAAGAGGTTTTTCCTGTCTTCACTAGGGTAAATATTATAAAGTACGTCTTCTATATTCGATTCATTTTGTCTGTTGATGATTTCATAAACGGTGGTAGTTGAATCAGAATAAAAAACTTCTACCTGCCTGCCTGGCAATTGCTTATATTTGGCCAGCCATTCCTCTACATCCCGCATGACAGAGGGCGAATCATATAAGATACCCTGCTGTATAGAATTATAAGGCGGCTTTTCTGTTAATACAAAGATAGAGGCAGGCGGTACTTCCTCGATGGTTCGTTCAATTTCAGGAAGCTGGAGCTGCTGTCGGTAAAGAGAATCAATAGCGCTGTACTCATTCAGGAAAAACTCATATTCCATAAAGTAATCCCGGTTTTTAGCCAATATCCGTTGAATCTTAGGACCTACCGTGGCATATGAATAAGGTAGGCGTGTATTTATAATTTGATAATACGCTTTAAGAAAGCCATCCGGAACAGTATTTGGATTTGATCGGCTAATTTTGACTCCCTTTTGCATAAAAATTAAGTACCCCATGGTTGAAAATAACAGTATCCATGAGCAAATGAGTAAGCCTTGTTTACTGACATTAAAAACCATATCAACCATCTCCAATACCGCAGCTACAAGGATACCGGCAAACATAGCTATCATAACGGCATAAAAAGCGTTGAGCTGATCAATATCGAGCCAAATAATATTGCTAATATCCACAAAAGAAGTATACGGTAATGAAAGCACTAAAAAGGTAATTAAAAAGGTAACCTCATCGTGAAACTTTTTCTTATCTATCATCGCACTGATCAAATAAAATATACACAAGCCACCTGCAATAATCATGTAAACAGAACTCAATTCATCCAGTGGCAGAACTAAAAATGGATAGTAACTGTAGGCCTGAATACTATATAGCTGGCTCAGTAAAAATGTTGGCACCCTTACATCATAGACATAACAAGCGAGCAGGTAAGGAGTTATCACTACCACCGTCATCGTAAGCAAATAACTTGTTACCCGATATAAGGATTGTAAATACCTGCGACGGGGCAAGCTGGCTAACCCCAATAACATGAGCGGCAGTAAAATAACGAAGGCGACAAATAAATTGACCATGGCTGTAGCTACAAAACCTGATAACACATAAAACCAGGGGCTTTTAAATGCACTCCGTATATTCCGGACGAAGATAGTCATAGTCGGAAACGCAAAACAGAGAGCCAGATCCAGGCTACTTGCTTCTATCTGCTGGTCCAGTGAAACAGGCATTAAAAGCATCGGTGCCAGGGCATAAATGGCCATCCCAAAAATGGGTGCCAATGGATACCTGTTCTTGATCATGTCTTTCGTACTCCAGTATATAATAATACAAAGGAAAAAACTGGATAGTGCTCCCAATATATGCAGAATAAGTTCCGGGCTTACCTGGGTAAGCATGCTAAATACACTCACCAAAGAGTGCATGCCCCCCGGATCGGGGGAGCCGCTGAAATAATCCTGCAGCCGAATGTTTTTTATGCGATTTAAATGAATAAACCATCCCCTGCTAAAGGGGGCTGCATGCTCAAGAGCTGGAATACTACGGATGATTCCACCCGATATTGCAATGCCCACAATGGCCGACACTCTGGTGGTCCTTTTCCAATCCCACTCTTTTTTTATGGTAAACTTTGTTTTTAGCCAGTTCCATATTGCACGCCCCTCCTCTTCAATAACCTGTAAGTGGCTAACAATTGTGCGAAGCTCCCACTGTTTAAGATATTGTAGGACATTCGATTCATCACTCCTCAAATAATTTATAATTACAGGGATAAGGGTTAACGTAAGCATCATGCCAATAAAATCGTACAGATGCAAAACGGACAAAACGAATACTGCAAAGATGATTACCCCTCCCAGCCCTATCCAGGAATAAATCAGCTTTTCAATGATGGGCAACTCTCTGATATGAGATAAAAACAACGGAGCAATAAATCCAAACAGAAGTATAAAACAGAGGGTTACACGAACGGCCGCGAAGAGGGCTTCAATCCAGTATGGGAAGTCAACAAAAATTTGCACTATCCGATATATTTTACCTAATTCGTGTTAAATACAGAGCCGCTGGAGATACTTTTACTGATATCATTCAACCCAATAGTATTAATAAAATATGGGTACGGAAGGGTATCCAGCCTACTTTTTGCCAACTCTTTTAGTGATGTTTCTTCAGCAAAATCTACGAGCAGAAAAGGTTTCTGTATTGCCTTAGTATGCTGCTCAATTTGCTGCACCTTCTCATGATATTGTTGCTTTTCTTTTAGATTATAGGTCCGATTTTTAAAATCATACGAGGTAGCCACGTCTTCTATTAATACGGCATCGATAAACTCTTTTGTTTTGTCGAGTAAGAACAGACCCGCATTCTGGATGATTATTGCATCCGGGTAGTTTGCATGGATTTGGCTAATAATATCCACCATTTGGGGCTGCAGATGAGCACGGTCGGTATAGGGAGCTACATCATCCACAGTATCCAAAAATAACCCGTCGAACCCTTTGCTCATGATGTTAGGCACTACTTTATCCAGCAAGATAGACCGCGTGGTTGAATCTGCCAAGTTCAGATAAGGACTGTCCCAGTTTTCATTGACACCCAAAAATCCCCGCTCTTCCAGCAAGGGATAATACCATCGGTTGCGGTCTACTTCACCCAGTGTTATATAAGCGATTAATTGGTTTTTAGGGTTGTTTAAAGAATCTGTTTCTGCTTTGGAGTACTGGTCGGGCTCAACGATTAATAAGTTATATTTTGCAGAAGCTTCTTCCAGATTTGCTATTCGTTCATAGCTGACTGCAAAGGGTTCCCATTTTTCCTTTTTCACCTGTCCCGAACCCGTGCAATGGACCACACTAACGAATACAATAAACAACAAGAGTATCTGTAAGCTATTCATCTTCTCCCATTTTGCAAAGTTGATTCCATCCGAGGTCGTTAATCATTTCAATGACCGTTGGGATAAGTACCATATCGAACTGTATATCAGTACGGTCAATTAATTCAGATTCAAGTTCCTTAAGCCATTCTTTGCCCATTTTATTTTCATCATGCCGGTGAGCCTCAATAAATTCTGTCAAGTACTCAAAAAGTCCGGCTATTTTACCACTCCATGATATTGCCTCTCCCTGTAGCCTGTCGGGAATACCGGATCCATCGACCCACTCATGGTGCGTTTTAATCCCCTTCACCACTTCTTGATCAATGGGCAAATACTTGACCAATTGTTCCCCAAGCAGTGGATGCTCTAATTCGGCTCCCATCGTCTTTTTATCAGCCGTCAGATCTATACTCAAATAGCCGATATCATGCAATTTTGCCGTTTGCTCAAGAATCAACTTCTCGTAGCCAGACATCCCATAGTAATCAGCAAATACGGAAGTTAGGCTAAGCATACGATCGGTATGGTAACGATGGCGTTCCTTTTTCTTTTCGAGCTCCCGAATCATATGATAGTACATGTCGATCAGCTGACCAGCTAAATCGAATCCTTTTTCTCGATAGTTTGCCACTGTAGAGAGCATGTCATAAATGCGACTGATGGAGCGGTGTTCTAAAAACTGAGTGTCTTCTTCTATTGCACTTCCAATCAACAAAAAGGTGGTCTTTTTTTCGGTATTCAGCGGTCGGATATGAAGGTACTGAGGCAGCAAGCCACTTTGGGATAAAGTCTGTTTCATTTCGTCCCCCATATCCATAGCAGAAAGCCCCTCCAACTCAATGCTCTGAATTATTTCCTCAAAAGCCTGGCTATCATCTATATTTCTTTGCGCAACAACCTGGCCAGAAAGTCCAAATTCGACCAGGGCGGCGACCTTAATACCTTCTGTTTTAGTCAAATAATTTAGAAAAAACTTTCCATATCCTTCAAAATTCAGACTTCCTGTAGATAGTTTGCCAAGGTCGGTTTGTACTTCCTTCTTGACCGATCCTTCTCTGGCGTATTCTTCCTGGTAATGCTGACTAATCCAGGTTGATAAAATGCGGCTTACAATGGGCAGGCGAGGTGTCATGGCTTCCGGATTTTCGACATAGGGCGCCACGCAGTAAATACCAAAAAACTCTTCTTCCTTGTAAAGGGGAATATGATAGCATTGCCCCAACGGAAAAGAGGTAAACCCATAGTCTTTAAGAGCAGGTGTTAGCCGAATAAGCGGTCGGAAGTCATTTAATTGTTGCTCTAAGGCCATTACCGACTGGCTTTTCGAACTGCCCTTCGTTTTCTCCTCTTTAAAAGTGTGTTCCAGATTCTCTGGCAATACCATCCGGCGAAAAAGCTCAAGTTTTTGCTCCGAAGTTTTAACATAAACAAAATGGGCCGGGGCGTGATAGAGCGAATCTACCCAATCGACAATATCACGAAATGCCGGGGATTTACTTTTGGACAGGTGCTCTGAAGCAAGTCTCCAAAATTCAAGTTCATCCTCCACATCAAAGGATTCAAAAGAAAAAGCTTCACTAAGGCGTCTCCCTATCCTTTGTACATATTTTGTTACGTCTTGCATAAGGTATTATTATTTAAAATGCTGAGTAATAGTAGTAATCTAATCTTTTGAAAAGCTTGCGTGCCATTGCTCCCGATACTGCTGCAAATACTATCGAACCTGCCAGCAGACCTATAGTAGCGTATTCAATAGCAATCATGCGGCTACAGATATAGCCAACTCCTAAATTTACAACCAATCCTGCCAATAGTGAATACATGGCAAAAGCGGGACGACTTAAGGTAAAAAAGAATAAAGCATGCAATAGGCCTATATTTAGAAAAAGGTAGGATATACTTGCAATCCAGAACACTTTGGTAGTCATAAAATGATTAAAAAAGTCCCGTATCTCTGGAATTGTATCTTCAAACACAACCAAGCTGTTGATAGCATAATAGGTAACCACAATCGAAATGATGCCCACTACCGTCAGTAATATTAACTGCTTAAGATAAAGCCGTTTGAAATATTTATTAAACTGTTTCAGCTGGCTAAAACTGGCCTTTTCTTGTAGCGGAATTAAAGCCTTTGAAAAAGCATGAACGCTATATTCCAATACAGCAATACTTAAGACCAAAGTTATAAGTGCCCAATCCATACCGAGTTCATAGGGCGTATTAAACCAAATGATATAGGGTGGCGGCACTTCTCCGGCCGACCAGGCCAAGATGCGATCAAGAAATAGAAACAAGAAATAACTTAAGCCATAGAGGAAGTACCGGAAGTTGATATAATATCGCACCTCGGGCTCTGGCAATGTTTGCGCTACTATATTTTGCTGTTTGTTACGAATTTGAAATTTGAAATAAAATACAGCATAACCAGCTAATAGCGCCGTTGTGGCCAGCATTGCTGTCCACTGTGAAACATAAATTCCCATATTCAATACATCCATATTGAATATAACCAACACCGTGCCCGCAACAATAATGACCAGGATAGAAAGGCGGCGTTTCAAGGCATATAAAATGGATGAACCCAAAAGTAGCAGACTAATCAATACCATATAAATGAGCCCCAGTATCAGCATTCGGTTGGGGTAAAATGGAATAATGATATTGAGCACATAGAACAGAATAACAGCACCTGCTATGGCCCAAACTCCCTTCTTAATAATTTCTTTTGTAGCCTCAAAAGCCAAGAAATAGTTCTTGCTACTCATATAACTCGATACAGAACGACCCAATACCTGAACAAAGCCCCCGGTAATAACAAAAGCGGTAATAGTACCAAAGGCTACAACCGTCGCTTGTGCCTCATTAAATTCCAACCAGGCCCACAATGAATAACGAAACAACAGTACGGCCGCAATTTGACTCATCATAGGTAATGAAAAAAGGAGTCCTCGTGAATAGTATTTCAAAAAAAGCTTGAATTGGTCCCACCCGCTGAACAGACTAAGTTCTTCTTCTACTATAAATTCCGTTTCTGATGTTCCACTCTCCTTAACTTCCTCTTTTAAAGAGGCATAAATATCCTGTGCAAGATCAAAGATGGACTCATATCCAAATTCCTGCTGAGCGTCAATCTCTCTTATACCCAAAGACTCAATAGTGGCAGCTACAGCCCACACACTGATGGGATTTCCCGTGAGCTCATACACTTCTGATTTTAACTCAGCAAGGGAGTCGATGGCTATGTTTTCTGTATCAGCTTGTTTAGACATGAACCTCCAAAAAGTTTAACATTTGATCCACCGAATCAAGCTCAATTTTCTTCTTCAAGGGTTCATTTTTTTGTTCATGAAACTGCCTGTACACATCCCGGTAACTATTCACTGACATCGAGGTTGTATAATTAAGCAAAATACGTTCTCTGGATTTCTTGCCGAGGCGAATGCGCAGATCATCGTCCTTCAATAGCTTAACAACTCCATCCGCTAATGACTTGGGGTCACGTGGCTTACACAAAACACCACAATCTTTTATAGCTTCGCTAACGCCCCCGACATCAGTAGCTACCACGGGACGACCACAACTCATGGATTCAATGACGGTATATGGAAATCCTTCTGATATAGAGCTTAAAATTGAGATATCTCCTTCATTAAAAATCATGTTGGGTGTATTATGGAATCCACCGAAAGTAAAATGATCTCCGAGTCCAAGTTCATCTACCAAATCCTGGCACTTTTGGGCATATTCTTTGTCAACTTCAAGGCTTCCATAGAGAATGTATTGCACATCAGGAATTTCCCGACGCACATGATCGCAAGAGTGTATCATCGTCTCAATATCCTTCAACTTAAATACTTGGGCAGCAGCTACCACCGTCGGTTGCCCCTGAGTGTGTTCAGGCTTAGAACGAGGGCGAAAAACATCGGTGTTTACTCCGTTATAAATGGGGTGAATATTTTCAGCTGGCGCTTCAAATTCTTTCTCCCACTTGGCATTAATGGATGTAACCGGTGCAATCAAATCCGCAAAATGATAGACAGCCCGCGTGATATAGGTTGCCATATCGAGGAGGAGCTTCTTGGAGAAAAAAGGCATATCCTCTTGGCTCACATTGATTAATCGCTCACGAATATAGACCCCATGATCCGTAAGAATCATAGGAGTTCCATATTCAAACTTAGCGGCTAAAGAAGCGATGGCGGGGAAACCAGCAATGGTTGAATGGGTAGCACTAACCCTGGGCAGAGGAACCGCCAACGGCATCATAAAATGATATAACCAGCGCATCCCAAAGGTAACATCCAGCATGCGCGCTCCCTCCTGTTCAATCAATTCTTCATCCGGTGTATAACCCGATGATAAAAGGCGCTTAAACTCGGTCCAAATCAACGGATCTGAAAGCGTTTTTTTGTAATCATAATGCTGATAATATTTCCAGAAGCCATAGATCAGCTCTCCAAACTCACGGGCACTTTGAAAGGGATTAAGCAGCCGGCGTACAAAATCCCGGAACATGGGGAGAAAGACCTCTTTTATAACTTCTCGATCTGTTCTCGACTTCCTAAGTACATGTTCAGAAAAAGGTACTTCTTCTTCAAAATGACTGATAGGCTCTTCTACCCCCCAGAGCGGCACATGAATAATCGATTTAATATTGGAGGTTAACCGATACCGTGATTCCACAAAGGGCGCACCGGTCAAAGCCATAATAATAAAATCGACTTCCTCTTCCAGCTCACTGCATAAGATGTGAGACCACGTTGAAACACCCCCACTCGCATAGGGATAGGAGCCTTCCGTTTGAAATAATATGAGAGGTTTATCTTCCAACAGTTATCAATGCTTTATAATTGTACTGAAGATATCTTTGTAGCGATCAAAAACCTTATTCCACACATGGTGCTTCTCGACCTCCAGAAAGCGCTGCTGTACCTCTTCTTGCCATTGCTCGGGAGTTTCCCATAACGCCATTACTTTCTTTACAAGCTGCCTCGTATCTATATCATTCTCCAGGATAAGGCCATATTGATCTGTAACATCTCCTGCCTGCCAGCCAATAGGTAACACCTTTCTACTGAGGGCCTCAAAAAGAACCAGTGGCTGGGATTCATTGTGGCTGGTTATACAAAGTGCATCCATTTGGTCAATATAGTTTTCGGTGGACCGGTTCCACTTAAATGTGAGTTTTGGATACTTTTGGGCCCTGTGTTTTACTTTTTTTTCGAGTTTAGGTTCATCAGCATCACAGCTCAGCATCAAAAATTGGACATTGTCTACGTTTTCCGTCTCAAATGAATCTATTACCTCAAAAAACTTCATGGGATTTTTCATTTCAGCACAGCGTCCAATCCATCCAATAGTAATTTTTTGAGATCGTTGTTTGGCCGATCGGAGGAGCCAATTGGCGGATATTCCATTGGGGATGTACTCCACATTTTGAGCCCCCAAAGTTTGCTGCTCTTCCACATTGCATCTTGAAACGCTTACTACCTTATCAGCTTCTCCATAAATTTCTGCAGCTATTTTTCTAAACACATTGGTTAAATGTTGTTTATCAACTGAAGAACGTGGAATCTTATACCCACACTCCAACGCTATAGCGCCCATCGCTATCTCTTTCCAATAAAGTGCGTGCTCTGTTAATAAAAGCGGTTTTTTATATTTTTGGGCTACCTCTTTGCCCAACCAACCAGCCGTGCCGGTATTAGCGATGTGCACAATTTCGCTATTCTCAACCAAGGGATGAATACGTTCCTTAACTTCCTTGAACCATCGTTTCGATTCCTTCTTCCATGGCTGGGTTAAATCAGGCGGTGGAATTCGTTCAAACTTGTCTACATGTGAAGGCACATTATACAAGGCTTCCCCGATGGTCATATCCCGAAATTGATCGGTAGCCACCTGCAAAATATTAAACGATTTAGCTGTGATGGATCGAAGGTACTGGTGCACCCATTCACTGACACCACCTCTATACCAAGGGTAAGTGCCTTCGATAACCAATAGCACTGCATTTTTTTTCATGAACCAACCTGCTGTAGATCTTTCCTATTTAGAAAATAGCCGCCACAAAATAGATCCCGCCTGCATTAAAAGACGAGAAATCATATTATACTCGCCGGTAGTAAAAAGCTTATTTCTTTTTAGAGAAACAAATCCAAAAATGGATGCTTCTTTGGGTATATGCATCTCATTCATCAACAAATTACGTTCTGTTATAGAGAATAGAGGCGCCCCAATTTCTGAGGTTAAGTTGTTTTTTTGCGAAAATTCTTTCAAAATGCCTTCTTCCGCACTTAAGACATTATTCGTAAGAAAGGGCTTTCGGCTCGTCTTAATAGCGTTTATAGCCTCCGGCGCTATCGCCAGGTTTTCTTCATTTTTGGGCGATACATTGCCCGCGCTACATATAAGCTTAAGGGTGGCTCCATTCATCAACCACAAGCTCAAATAATCAACCTCGAATCGCTCTTTTAACTGCTTACAAAGCACCTGTGCAGTGGCATTAAAATCTTTCTTGACGGCCGTTTTCATTAATTTAGAGACCAACTTATTCTTTTTCTTGCTCATATCTATAGTCCCTGCTGGTAGCGATAAGTCGGTTACGAGCTTTAGATGGATAGCATCCAACAGTGTATTCTTATTATTAATTACCTCCGATTTGTCGATAATATCAGCTGCTCCAGAGCTAAGCGCTTGTTCTTTCTTCTCAATGGTAGGAAGGTTCGTCACGATAAGTACCGGTATTTGCTTTTTACTCCCATCCTTTTTTAAAGACTTTAAAAGTTCAAGACCACTTAAGCCTGGCATATGCAGGTCGCATACAATCAGGTTGATACTGTTTTGAGATAAAATATTAACCCCCTCTTGCGCGTCACGAGCATGATAGGAGGTAAATTCTTCCTCTAATAATTTTTTGGTATAGATATGAAATGGTTCGTCATCATCAATAACTAAAATGCTATAATTCATGATATGTAAATTGTTGTTCGGATGGAAACGATACCCGGGCCTCAAATTTTAACCATATATCTCCCGGATATATCACATTGTAGCTACGAAACCAATGGGTAATTAGTTTGTATTGAAGCTCCAATCATATATTTTTTGAAATGAATGAGGTGAAAATATTGTACTATAGATGTTTAAATAGACACATAAGGCTCAGCAATTTATATGGTAGTGTTTAATCTATATTCTCAATAACTACCATATATATCGACTTCATAATTAATAAAACAGTATAACTTATAAAAGACAATGTCTCAGCCATTTGCCGATAATACATACACAAAGCCTTATGAACAAATTAAGATATATTTATGTTTTTTATATTTTGGGGTAATTATATGCTTTGTGGCCCCTCCTTTGCAGGCTCAACAACAGGATAGCCTTTCTATTGATCTTGAACCTATCGAAGTCACGGCTCTTCGATCTACCGTCAGTGCTACTGATGCCCCGCTGTCGCTAAGTATAACGAGCCGCAATGTTGAGTCCATTAATGCTTCATCCTCTCTTTCTCTAAAAAGTATTGGCGATGGGCTCCCCGGATTATGGATTAATGACCGGCAAAATTATGCCCTTGGAGAACAAATGACCATTCGCGGCTTGGGTTGGCGGGCAGCTTTTGGCGTTCGCGGTATTCAAGTTGTGCTCAACGGCTTACCGCTGACCATTGCTGACGGGCAGTCTATTACTAATATTATTGACCCGGCTTTTATTCGGCGTGCAGAACTGGTTCGCGGTCCCGCTGCCACCTATTGGGGTAACAGCAGCGGTGGAGTACTTTATTTATCAACAGACCCAAATTATAGTAAAGGCACTCATACCCGCTTGCGCACGATGGCTGGCTCCTATGGATTGGGAAAAGGTGAGGCCGAATTTTCAATCACCTCTGACAAGCACAATATCAATGTCTATTCCAGCTATTTAGCTACGGATGGCTTTCGGGATTACAGTTCAGCCAATTTATGGCGATCGGGGCTGACCGGCTCCCTACAGCTAACCGATCGCAGCCGTATCCAATATAGCGCTGCTTCTATCTATATGCCCGAAGCTCAACATCCCAGTAGCCTGGGAGCCGAAGATGCCAGTAATAATCCCACCAAAGCACGAGATTATTTTGTAAATGCAGGATCAGGCAAGCAGATTACCCAGGGACAGGCAGGGCTAAGTTATATCCTTGATACCTCAGCGGGCGTCTTAAATATTACCGGTTATGGCACCTACAGAGATCTTAACAATCCCCTGCCCTTTGGAATTATTACGGTCAATCGCTGGGCGGGTGGACTTCGTGCCACGCTCGACAAAAGTTTTAATCGCTTTCACCTTCAGGGAGGAGCTGAAATGAAGATCCAGCACGACGATCGTATAGAATTTGAGAATATAGGAGAAAATAGGCAGCCAGTCCGGGGACAAGCCACGGTTAATCAGCTGGAACAAGTCTGGAACCAAGCCCTATTTGTAAACGGAACGTACGAGGTTGGTGACCTAAATTTTACAGCAGGCTTACGATATGATCGGCTTCGCTTCTCAACGGATTCCCTTTCCACGAGGCGAACAAGCTCCCGCGCTTTTCAGTCCGTAAGTCCCAGCATTGGGCTTAGCTATAGCCCGGGTCCATACACTCTGTTTACCAACCTGAGTACATCCTTTCAAGCGCCTACAACAACAGAACTGGTCAATCGACCCAGCGGGGGCAATGGCTTTAACCCCAACCTTCAGCCTGAAAAGACGGTAGGCATAGAAACCGGAATTCGCAGTCAATCTGCACAGCAATTTACCTATGATATTACCGCCTTTCATCTCTGGATCTACGACCTGCTCTTCCCCTATCAGCTTCAGGCCGATGGCCCCACCTATTACCGAAACCAGGGAGAAACAGCACATACGGGTCTCGAAGGAAGCCTGAGCTATCGATTTAATCCTGACTGGCAGGTATCAACAACGGCAAACCTTACGAGAGCAACATTCAGGAAAGCCCAAACCCTTGATAGCACTTCATTGTCTGGAAAAGATGTGCCCGGTATCCCCAACTTTAGGTTTCACTCCAAGCTTAGCTGGTCTCCACAGAATCTAATAACCTCTATTTCATACGAATTTGCAGATAGTTATGCGGTTAATAATTTGAACCAGAATAAGAATGATTCATATGGAGTCCTTGATTTTGAATTAAGTTACCGTTATTCCTTTACAGGGAGCTCAACCTCTCTTCAGCCGTTTGTTAATATTAATAACCTGCTGGATGTTCGATATAATGGATCGGTAGCCATTAATAACCAGGGTGGACGGTATTATGAACCCGCCCCGGGACGAAACTGGCAGGCAGGAATAGCCGTAACCTTTTAGAATGATTGCCTTCTCAGGCTGTACCGCAGAGAACCACAAAGAAGACACAGAATTGCGCAAAGGATTCTCTTCGTGGTTCTCTGTGCCTGCTCTGTGGCTTCTTTAAAGCTTCCCCCTTTAGGTAAAAGACCATCTCCCTACGCGGACATAGGGTTCCAGAGATCTAACCTTTCGTCCGGCTTCTAGGGTTGAAGTCGGGCGAATGGGAGAGGCTACACGTCCCTACTGGCCCGAGCGCCTGCCCTACGAAGCCAACTTCTTCGGCGTAGTGGGCTTTCAAATCTCGCTCGTGCATGTATTTTTTCTACTATTCACTCACCGGACGTCAACCCCAGACGCCCGATGAGGTCTTGGAAGCGTGGGAATCATCCCTGCGCCAAGGATACTCCTTTAATGAACAAAGTGCCCGGGAATTGTTAAGTTTTAAATAATCTCAGATATGGTTGTAGAGACGCATTACATACGTCTAATAGCTTTAGTACACCTCTAATGTGTACTGAAGCTTGAGAAGGTTTTTCAGAAACAGAATAGCCCACCGCCGGATTGATTACGTGCCTGGCACGTTTGTCATTAGTTCCACTTAGCTCCAAGGGAGTTCAACTCTGTTAGACTTACCAACCTATTGCAAATGGCAATAATCTTGTCATTTTAAAAATACCAGCCGGCCGGAGAAAGGCTAAGGAGTACACTGGAGTTTAGACTCCAAGGAGGGAATCAGCCCCTCCGGCCGCCGGTATTACTCAAACCTAAATAGCATTCCAGTTAGCTACAAGCTAATAACAGAGTCAGGTCCGGTAATACCACGCTGGTCATTATACCTATAACAATATAAAGATGGTGATTATTCATGGATACGACAAGTCTTGCCCCGATCTGTTATTACGTAGGTATTGACATTTCAAAAGCAAAACTGGACTGTTGGCTGCGTCCGGCGGGGACTCATCTGTGCTGTGGGAACGACTCCGATGGGTTCGACCGGCTCGACCAGTGGTTGTCCGCCCAGGGGTGTCATCCCGGGGATACGATTATTTGCACCGAAGACACCGGCCTGTATGGCAAACGATTGCTCATGGCCCTAACCCAAGCCGAATGGTCGGTAGCCGTGGAAA
>NZ_JAGGJA010000012.1 GCF_026229185.1 Fodinibius salsisoli
CTCGAGCTCTATGGCTCAATGTCGTCTTACTGGTTCCCTTCCCGCCACCAACCTTCCGTTTGACCGAATATCTGCGAATCTAAAATACCAGTCAATACTAAGTGCTTTAAACATAGGATGTCGTTAGCCGTTTTAAAAAAGTCATCAACCAATGAGACATAATTCAAAGAAAAGTCTTTTCTCAAGAGATAGTTTAAGAGATTACTTAAATAGCATATCTGAAAGAGCAAAAAATGAAGTGGATACTCATAATCCAGAAGATTTTTTAAAACAAAGTATCCATGATTTGGAAGGTTATTACTACGAAAAACATAAAATTGAACCAATTGAACTTCATGAAGATCATATTGTTCAAGATGTGAGTGACACGAAAATCGATGTTAGTAATGATACTCGAAGATATATCAGAAATCGAAGCAAACCATTTTATATACCAGGGACTGAAGTCAAAATAGAAATCCCCTTTTCGGGAAATGAGGATATTCTGTATTTGAGAGCATCTAAATTTTCAATGTCACCACCACAAGCTATTGTCCGAGGGAATAAACTTATTTTTCAAAAAGAAGGAGAAGATTTAGACGGTGAAGAAGTAAGAAAAAGTTTTAACCGCTGGTTAAATGACATAAAAAAGTACCTTGGTTATTCTGCAAATGACATAAGTGGTTGGCATCAAACTTTGGAAAAGGAAATTAAATCCAAAATAAAACACCGCAGAGATAAATTACTTGAAGATAGAAAATTGGAGAGTTCTATTGGATTTCCCTTAAAAGAACGAAAAGAATCTAACACTTATACTACTTCTGAAATAAAGAGGAAAAGAATTAAGCCACATTTACCAAAAACAGATAAAAAGGCTTATGAACCAGAGCCAACTATTAAGTCAAGTGATTATGAACATATTTTAGACTTGATAAATAAAACTGCGACCATGTTAGAATGGAGTCCTTCATCATTCAAAAATATGGATGAAGAAGGATTACGAGATATGTTTCTAGTGCCAATGAACAGTCATTTTGAAGGTCAAGCAACTGGTGAAACATTTAATGCGGAAGGTAAAACTGATATACTCATTCGTGAAAAGAACAAATGTTTATTTATCGCTGAATGCAAAGTTTGGAGAGGTAAAAAGTATTTACTAGAAGCAATTGATCAGCTTCTCGGATATACAACTTGGAGAGACACTAAAACTGCAATATTAATTTTTAATCGTAATAAAGATTTTTCGGCAGTCTTAGAAAAAATTCCAGGCATAGTGAAAGAACATCCAGGTTTTAAAAAAGAATTAGATTGTAAGCTAGAAAATGGATTCAAATATGTAGTAGCTAAAGAATCAGATAAAAGTAGAGACATATATTTGACTGTTTTAGCCTTTGATGTTCCCTCATAAAAACGGCTAACCCGCGCATTAACTCGGACGTACCTCGCCAATTCTTTGCCCCTCTTGGTTTTAAGGCTCTTCTTTCGTTAGTTGCTAATTCAACATGAATCCGTGCGCCGATTATGCGCCATGTCGTTATACGGCAATTTTAAATATCTAACTATCGTTACGTCTCCATGAAAAAAATCTGTATTTCAATTCTTTTAACAATCTTCTGCTTTCTTAATGGAAATGCGCAAGAACTAATTGATTTACCAATAGCACCAAGAGTTGATACAACAGATGCTGAAGTACAAGCTGTTTTTAAGCTCTGGCAAAAACATTTAAGCAATCATCCTGATCAAATTTATGACAATCCATACTGGTCAGAGCAACAAAAAGAAAAATGGCATGATTATGATATTTCGCGACGATGGACTTATGGCTATGAGTTAGCAAATGGTATGAATCTACACGATGCCTTTGGTTTAAAACCAAGAGTGTTAAGTATTGAAAAACGAGACAGCGTCTATGCTATAAAAACTCTATATGCTCCTAGTAACCTGAAAAACTCCCAAGAGATTTATTCTATCCAAAGGGTTTTTGCTGGCAGAGAAAATGGAGAATGGAAACTATTTAGTGTGCTTCCAATCCTAACCGAGAAATGGAAACGAAAACAAGTTGGAGACATTCAGTATATCTATCCGCCTAACCATAAATTTGATAAAAACGAAGCTCAAGATTCAGCCAATTTTGTTAAAGAACTTGCAAATAAATTTGAGATCACACTTTCTGAGCCAATAAACTATTATCTGGCTCAAAATTTTGTGGAAATGGCAAAAATAAGTGGTTTGAATTACGCGTGGGATGGAAACGATGGGCGCGGTTATCCTAAAAACAATCAAGTTTTTGTAGGGACAGGATCTGAATCATATCCTCACGAATTAGTTCATACCATTTTTAAAGATTACGAACTTGATCCTTTTGTAGACGAAGGACTTGCCACCTACTATGGAGATATAGGACAGAAATCATTCGATCAGCTGGTGCAATCTATTGCCCAAAAGATAACTTCAAATAAATCATTAACGTTAAGCAAGGTTTTAACCGGCCAAAGAATTTCTTCAAAAATATATTATGTCAGTGGCGCTGTCCTAATCAAAGCAGCAGAAGAAAAAGGTGGTCCTGAAGCAGTTAAAAAATTTCTCAAAAAAGCCTCAAGCGAAGAAGGAATTCACCAAGCGATGAATCAAGTTTTGGGTGTTTCAAAAGATGAAGCCAATAGTTTTTGGCGTCAAAAGGTTCAAGAATATGGCACTTAAAAATTGCGCATAACCCACGCAATTAAGTCGGACGCACCTCGCCCCCGATGCGTCGGGGCCACTATTGGTTTTATGTCTCTTCTTTCGTTAGTTGCTATTTCAACAAAAATCCGTGCGCAGCTGATGCGCAATGTCGTTATGTAAACCTTTCTCAATTTCTTGGCAATAATCCTTTCTTGACAATGTTAACATTATTGTTAACTTATGATCTATGAAACAAATCAAATTCTATCGTAAGAAATCCGGAAAAGCTCCGGTCGAGGAATTTTTAGATTCATTAAAACCAAAACATGCTAAGAAAGTTACCTGGACGCTTCGACTTATTGAAGATATGGATCAAGTCCCTGTTCAATCTTTAAGAAGCTGAAAAATACTGACGATATTTGGGAAGTTCGTGCTCGCATTGGCTCCCATAGTTTTCGACTCCTCGGATTTATCACAGGCTATGAATTTGTTGTCTTAACAAATGGGTTTAAGAAAAAATCCCAGAAAACACCAAAACAAGAAATTGAGCTAGCTGAGCAGAGAAAAGCTGATTATTTAGCTCGAAACGGAGGTTCAAAATGGGTGATCTTCAAGCTTACATAACAAAACGAAAGAAAGACGATCCGAAATTTGCGGAAGGTTATGAAGAAGGGTATCTGCATTTCAAAATTGGTGCTTTGTTGAAGCAAGCCCGGGAAAACGCTGGCTTAACGCAAGCAGAAGTAGCCAAACAAATGAATACCCAAAAAACAGCTATTTCTCGCATTGAAAATCATGCAGAAGATATTCGATTGTCTACATTAGAAAAATATGCCAAGACATTTGGCAAAACGCTTCGGGTCGAGCTAGTAGATTAGAGGTTTACCTAACAAGGCGTTTCAACGGGACGCGCCTCGCCGGGGCCTTCCCGTTTTGATTTTACTGGCGACAACTCGTAAACTGGAAATTGAATGAACACTAATTCGCATGCCCGTAAAGCGCAGGGTCGGTCGTTATACCTTCATCCATGATTCGACAATTCATCCTTTTCATTTTCTTTTGTAGTTCTCTTTTGGGATGCCAAGACACTATCAATAATATTGAGGACCCCCAACCGTCTGTTCATAAATTACAGGTAGATGGTGAGATACAATTTCATGAAAAAATCTTGTGGTCTGCTTCCGATGACTCCTTATTTACAACTATAGAAGTAGAAAATATTGGTACTGACACAGCCAGAATTGAAACCGGCCCCTGTGCATTCAACGTGGTTGCTTATAATGAAAGCAGTGAGCCAATTTGGTATAATAGGACAACCAATAATTATATTTGCCCGGATGAATTGTTTGTCTACAATATTGCCCCAAAAGAAACTCAAATACTTACCGGCCAATTGTATATAAGTGGGGAAAATTGGTATTGGGATCTTCCTGACGGTAGTTGGAGTTTTAAAATAGAAGGCCACACGGAAAAAGGAACGGCAATTTCTTTTAGTGCTAATGAAATAAAACTGCATTAGGTAAGTTATCAGCCGGATGATGATTTTATTGTGCTGGAAGATCCAGATAATAACCTGTTTTGCATAATGCAGGTTGATGAAGAATGGCCCACATCGCTCTTCATAATGTCTATATCACCCCGTAACAACGTCTATATTACACCCGGCTAAAGTAATATTGAGATAATATATTATTTGTATTAAATGTAAAACAGAGAACAGACAATCACAGATAGCAACAGTTAATCCAAATTAAAAAATAAAGCAAATGCAAAAAGAGCTTTTACTCCAAATGGTAGAACAGAGCCGGGTGGACTGTTTTAGAACCTTAGAAGACATCAATGCTGACAACGCCAATTATCGCCTGACAGAACAAACTGCATCCGTGGGTTTCATTTACAGGCATATTGGGGAAGCAACAAATTTAATGGCTCAATTTTTTGGCTATGAAACAGACGTAGAGGGCTCAACGATGGGGCAAGAAGATACAGGGAAAGATTATGACCTTGAAACAAGTCGTATGCTTGTGGAGGAAGGGTACACTACGCTTGAAAAGCTGGTGAATGAAACCCCTGATAACGAGTGGCTTGAAGAAGTAGACACCAGTTGGTTTGGAAAGATTTCACGGATCAACCTGTTTTCCATCACCCTCTTCCATAATGCTCATCACTGCGGACAAATAGCGTCGGCTATCGTGAAGGGAAAGACACATTAAGGAAGACCTGCATTGAAATACTAAATGATTTAAAATCCAACAAAAATGGACCACTCCAACCTTGTTACGATGACAACCGCGGAAGCCAGACCAGAGAAGAAAGAAATCGTTCAAAAAGCATTGCGTGAGGTGGCACAAGCGGCCCGGGCACAGACGGGCTGTATTGCGTATCGTATTTTCCGCTCTGCAGAGAATCCCGCCGTGACGGTTAATTTTGAACGGTGGGCCTCCAAAGAAGAACGGGATGCATTTTTAGGCGGCCCGGATGTGAAGAAGTTCGCTTCGGCCGTATCGGATGCATTTGTGGAACCGCCGCAACCCATGTCTTATGAAATATTGGACGAAGGGTAATCTACAGACCAAAACATCTGATTGCCTGAACATTTAATGACTCTCCTAAGGGGAATGGGCTGCCTTTTCTTGATTTTGAGATTAACCCGTTTCTGTGGTACATTCTGGAAAACCGTTAAGGCTGACGCTTCTCTTCCGCCCCACAAGGCTGTTAATCCTCATTAACCCCTGACAATGAGCCTAAACTCCCTGATAAGTTCCTTAAATAAGCTTGAAAAATGGCTGGATGACACAAAGTCGAACTACTACCTCATGCCCTTACGCATTGGGGGCTACCTGCTCTTATTTTTGGCACTCATGGTTAGCAATTTATTTGCGATTATTCGATGGCCGGTTGCTTATTTAAAACGGACGTTTGGGGGCAATAAAGATCCCCAATTGGATGAGATTGTCGCCCACTCTGTGAATGAGGTTAATACCGAACGGCTGGAACAGGTTTTAGAAACTAAATCCCCGGTACTTATCGATTTCTGGGCCGAATGGTGTGGCCCGTGCATCATGATGAACAAGTCACTGCAAAGGTTGGCCGAATCGGATCAAATTGATTGTACCGTTGTAAAAGTGGATACCGTAAAGCATAAAGCGTTAGCGGATTCCTATAATGTCAAGGGGTTACCAACCTTGCTACTCATTAAAAATGGTGAGGAGTTAAAACGCTATGCAGGAGCGCTTTCGTACCATGAATTAAAAGACTTTATTCAGCCGTAATCACCTGTAGAGGAAGCGGGGATAGCCGGATTCGGGCTATAGAAAATAGAAAAGGCAGCCCCGACATTAGCCGAAGCTGCCTATAAGATCAAAGCCATGATTACTGTTCAGGAATCTGTTACGACCCTTTCGTTAGATCATGGGCAATAGTATTTACTTCAGATCAAACCGATCCAGGTTCATGACCTTATCCCAGGCTGTGATAAAGTCCTTTACGAACTTCTCTTCTGCATCATCCGTGGCATAGGCTTCTGCAAGAGCACGCAGCTCTGAGTTTGAACCAAAGACCAAGTCAGCACGAGTGGCTGTCCACTTCACATCATCCGTCGCACGATCCTGGATGGCATAGAGGTTTTTATCATCCGAAATCGATTTCCAGCTGTTATCCATATCCAACAGATTAACGAAGAAATCGTTCGTCAGGGTTCCCGGCTGATCGGTAAAGACGCCGTGATTGGAGCCATCGTAGTTGGCATCCAGTGCACGCATACCGCCCAGCAGCACCGTCATTTCCGGTGGAGAAAGCGTTAACAAGTTGGCCTTGTCTATCAGCAGCTCTTCGGGCAGCGCACTGCGGTTGGTATTGTAGTAATTACGGAATGCATCGGCATCCGGCTTGAGCCATTCAAAGGACTCTTCATCCGTCTGCTCGGCAGTAGCATCCGTACGTCCCGGCGTAAAGGGTACTTCAACCTCATAACCGGCATCGTTGGCTGCTTTTTCAACGGCAGCGCATCCGCCCAGAACAATCAGATCGGCCAGCGAAACTTGCTTGTCGCCCGACTGTGCATCGTTGAATCCTTCCTGTATGCCTTCGAGGGTCTCCAGTACTTTTGACAGCTGCTCTGGATTGTTGACCTCCCAATCTTTCTGTGGAGCCAATCGTACTCGCGCACCGTTGGCACCACCTCGCTTATCAGAGCCGCGATAGGTTGACGCCGAGGCCCAGGCTGCAGATACCAGCTTTGATACGGTCAATCCTGAATCAAGGATCTCTTCTTTGAGTTGAGCAATATCTTCATCATCAACCAGCTCATGGTCAACGGCTGGAATAGGATCTTGCCAGATCAGATCTTCCTCGGGCACTTCTGGTCCAAGGTAGCGCGCTTTTGGTCCCATATCGCGGTGGATAAGCTTGAACCATGCGCGGGCGAAGACGTCTTTAAATTCATCCGGATTCTCATAAAATCGCTTTGAAATCTTTTTGTACTCGGGATCTACTTTCAGCGCGAGATCCGTTGTGAGCATCACCGGAGGATTTTTCTTGTCAGGATCGTGGGCATCGGGTACCGTCCCCTCTCCTGCTCCGTCTTTGGGTTCCCACTGATAAGCGCCTGCAGGACTCTTGGTCAGTTCCCATTCGTATCCGAACAGGTTCTCGAAAAAGCCCATATCAAACTTAGTAGGATTTTTGGTCCAGGCGCCTTCAAGTCCACTGGTGATGGTATCTGCACCTTTTCCGGTACCGTGGCTGTTTTTCCAGCCCAAGCCTTGTTCCTCAATGGGAGCGGCCTCTGGTTCAGGTCCATTGTGCCCTTCCGGAGCAGCACCGTGGACTTTCCCCAGGGTGTGTCCGCCGGCAATAAGTGCAACGGTTTCTTCATCATCCATAGCCATACGCTTGAAGGTCTGGCGGATGAAATATGCCGCTTTTGCCGGATCTGGTTCCCCGTCGGGTCCCTCGGGATTCACATAAATCAGTCCCATATGGTCGGCAGCCAGCGAACCTTCAAGTTCTCCGTCGTCCTCATGGCGCTCGTTGCCCAACCATTCTCCTTCAGGTCCCCAGTTGACAGACTCATCGGGTTGCCAATCATCATCGCGTCCGCCGGCAAAACCAAATGTCTCCAATCCTGTAGACTCATAGGCACAGTTTCCGGCCAATACAATCAGGTCGGCCCAGGATAGCTTGCGACCATACTTCTTTTTAACAGGCCATAACAAGCGACGTGCCTTATCGAGGCTTACATTATCAGGCCAGCTGTTGAGAGGTGCAAAACGTTGTTGCCCACCCGCTGCACCGCCGCGACCGTCGGCAACACGATAGGTACCGGCACTATGCCATGCCATCCGAATGAAGAGTCCACCATAATGGCCCCAATCAGCCGGCCACCAGTCTTGCGAGGTAGTCATCACTTCTTCGATGTCTTCTTTCACCGCTTTCAAATCAAGCTTCTGGAACTCTTCCGCATAGTCAAAGTCCTCGTCCATCGGATCAGATACGGAAGCATGTTGACGAAGGATACCCAGATTCAGCTTGTCTGGCCACCAGTCATCATTCTTTGTCCCACCAAGTGCACCTTGTTTGGATTCCCCATTGTGAAAGGGACACTTGCTTATATCTTTACCTTCGGTATTTTTGTCGTTTGCCATATTAGTTACATCCTGATTTATTATTTTCATTCCTTTCTTGGTACAAACATACTAAATCATTTAATGGTTGTCCGATAGATATTGGTTATAATCTCTATTACACTTAATTATGACCGTGGCTATAATTACTATCCCCTTATCACGGAGTGAATTAAAGGGTTCTTGGCTAAAGCACTCTTCAATGCCGTATATAGCCACAATTGAATAATATTTGTGTTACTATTGTATCAAAGGACGGCCTCTTTATTGTACCTGCTTTTATATTCCACGGGCGACAGGCTCGTTATCTCTTTAAATACTCTGCGGAAAGCGCTGGCATCGGAATAGCCCACCTCATACATGGTCTCGGTAACTGTTTTTCTCCCCACCTCTAATTGTTTCTTGGCGGCCTCTACTTTTACTCGTTGCACATATTCAAAAGGCGTATTGCCCGTGGCTTTGGCAAACCTCCGATCAAATTGCCGGCGGCTGACGGCAAACCTGGAAGCCAACTGCTTGACTGATATTTTTTCCTGCACGTTGCGCTCGATGTAGGATTGGGCTTCCTTAACTATCTTATCCTCATGCATCTTTTGCCCTTTGAAGATGATAAAGGCTGACTGATTTTGACGATCCATTTCTATCTGGAATACTTTAGAACATAAAATAGCGGTTTGCCTATCATAGTACTTCTCAATAAGATAGATAATCAGGTTCAGGAAAGAATAAGCCCCTCCATTGGTATAAATGCCATGTTCATCGGTAATCAATTTATCCGTTTGCAAGTCCACTTCTGGAAACATATCCCGGAAGCTTTCGGCAACGGACCAATGGGTAGAGCAGCTTTTTCCATCCAACAGACCTGAGGAAGCAAGCAGAAAGGCACCGGTACAGATACTTGCTACCTCAGCCCCCTGGTTATGCTGCCGTGCAATCCAGTCAACCAGCTCCTGATTTCCCTTCACTGCCTTCTGATAGTTATGATTCAATGAAGGAATTATGATGAGATCGGTTTCGGGCACCGAATAAATATCGGTCTGTGGCTTTACCGTAAACAGCTCATCATAAAAGTCCACCTCCTTTGAGATACCGACCAATTCAATATGAAATAACAGCTCGTTGTTTTTTCCTCCCAGTACTTATTTGCCCTCGTAAATATGTTATAAGAACCAACGATGCTTTCCAGGTTGTTCCGTCCCTCGGGTACAATAATCGATAAATGTTTCATCATTACTTTTTTATAAGTAAAATAGAAACATAAAGATGTCGAAATCAACCTGCTATAACGTCTATTTTACCCCCAGTGAAAGTAATAATTAGACAATACATTGCTTGTAAACTCATTAGCAATCGAAGATCATATGGAGGAACCAATGACTGACCACAAAATAGGAACCCGTGAGGAATGGCTTGAAGCTCGGAGAAAGCTACTCAGGGAGGAAAAAGAGTTAACCCGTCGCAGCGATGAATTGGCTAAAAAGCGGCAAGAACTGCCATGGGTTAAAATTGATAAAAAATACCAATTTGAAACTGATGAAGGCCAAGCCTCTCTGGCAGACCTTTTTAAGGGACGATCGCAGCTTCTTGTGTATCACTTTATGTTCGGACCTGATTATAAGGCAGGGTGTCCTTCCTGCTCGTCTATTGCAGATGGCTTCGATGGCTCCGTCGTCCACCTGGCCAATCACGATGTGATGCTCTGGGCGATATCGCGAGCGCCACTCGAAAAACTGCAGGAATACAAGCAGCGTATGGGATGGACGTTTCCATGGGCTTCTTCCTTTGGCAGTGATTTCAATTATGACTTTAACGTTTCTTTTACTGAAGAGCAACAGCGCAAAGGAGCCATAGAGTACAACTATAGTAAAGGCAACGGCAGCTCACGTAAAGATGATGTTGACCCAGGTGGGGCGATCCCTGAGGCCGCAGAAAAAATAACGGCCGGTACCGGAACGGACTGGGCTACCTACACAAAGGAAGCTCCCGGCATGAGCGCATTTGTGCTTGAGGATGGTGTCATCTATCATACCTATTCGGCCTATGAACGTGGCTTAGACGACCTGTGGGGTATGTATAAATGGCTTGACCGGGCGCCACTCGGACGTAACGAAACGGAGTTCTGGTTACGCCGCAACGACGAGTACTAAACTCTTCAACAGCAACGGCGGCAATTCGCCACTACTATCATGGAAATTGCCGCTACTTGCTGGGTATTAAAAGACCTATGGACTAGTATTAAAAAAACTTTACGCATCATTTATTCTTACTGATATTGAATATTAATGCTCCATGCCAATTGTTCGAGTCAGAGCCACTGGTCTATTGCTACTACCCCCTTTTATAAGTTTTCATTACTATTCTGCATATTTTCCTTTTTTCTGCTTACGTTTGAAGAGGTCATTTATCATTAACTAACTAAACGGGTTTTTTGTCACCCAATTCGAAACCAAACACAACTATGACACTTAAATCGTATCTCCCTGTTTTACTATTCTTATTGTTGGCCGGATGCACAAAATCAGCTGATCAACCGCCTGCTGATGCTACTGAGAAAGATGAACTCCCCCGTATTGCCATTGCGGGATTAGCTATTGAGTCGAGCACTTTTTCACCAGCGGTGAGCCACAAAGAAGCGTTTCATCCAAAAACAGGCGAGGAGGTGTTTTCATCTTATCCATTCCTGTCGCCCGATTCTACGCTTCGAAAACAGGCAGAATGGATTCCTACGCTCACGGGCGATGCCCTCCCTGGTGGAATCGTCAGCCGTGCCGCCTACGATTCACTGGTAACTGAAACGCTCGAAAGACTCAAAGAAAATGGTCCGTACGATGGACTCTACTTTGACATCCATGGAGCGATGAGCGTGCAGGGACTTGACGATCCGGAAGGAGATTTCATCACCAAAATTCGCGAGGTCATTGGCAAGGAAACCATTATTTCCACTTCTATGGATTTACACGGCAATGTGACCAAGCGACTGGCCCGCCATACCGACCTGATTACCTGCTACCGGCTGGCCCCGCACGAAGACGCTATGGAAACCCGCCGCCGATCGGTAGCCAACTTATTGGAGCGCATTGAAAGCGGCAAAGGTAAGCCGCAGTATAAGGCCTGGGTTCCAGTGCCCATCCTTTTGCCCGGTGAGAAAACCAGTACCAGAGTGGATCCGGCTAAAAGTTTGTACGCTCAAGTTAAACCTGCCGCCAACCGGGAAGGCATTATTGATGCAGCCATCTGGGTAGGTTATCCCTGGGCCGATGAACCCCGGAACCATGCCGTGGTAATGGCCACCGGCGATGACAAAGAAACGGTTACCCGCACGGCTGAAGAGCTGGCGCAGAGTTTTTGGGACGTCCGCAATGAATTTGAATTTATCGCCCCCACTACCACACTGGAAAAAGCCCTGGACGAGGCTATTGCCAGCGAGGAACAGCCCTTCTTTATCAGTGATATGGGAGACAATCCTACAGCTGGCGGTGCCGGTGATGTAACCTGGACTATAAGAGAAATCCTTAAACGCCCTGAGTTTAAATCAGAAGACGGCCCATCCCTGATCTATGCTTCTCTGCCTGGCCCTGAGTTCGTAAAAAAAGCCGTGGAGGCCGGTGTAGGTGCCCAAATAAGTGGAAAAGCCGGGGCCCAGGTAGATGATCGTTATGCTCCCCCCATCCAGTTGGAAGGAACAGTGACGGCGATCCATCACGGAGATCGCGATGCAGAAACTGAAGTCGTGGTTAAAGTTG
Organism: Fodinibius salsisoli; assembly: GCF_026229185.1. GTDB lineage: Bacteria > Bacteroidota > Rhodothermia > Balneolales > Balneolaceae > Fodinibius > Fodinibius salsisoli. The sequence continues at coordinate 12,011 of NZ_JAGGJA010000012.1, forward strand.
GAAGCGTGCATGTCATCGTCACCAAGAAGCGAAAGCCCTATCACCAGGAAGAAGATTTTACAAACCTTGATCTGAATCCCCGGGAAACAGATATTGTCGTAGTCAAAATTGGCTATCTCGTCCCAGAGCTCTATGAGATGCAGAAAGATTGGGTTATGGCGCTAACCCCGGGCGGCGTGGACCAAGACCTGGAACGTCTGAACTATGAACGAATTAAGCGACCGATGTTTCCATTTGACAAGGATATGGAAGATCCAAACATGGAAGCAAGGCTGATACCGTCATCAGACAGCATCTAAGAGGGTAACCTGTGTGTTAGATTTAAAAGAGGCTTTGCAAAGGCCTCTTAAAGATATAATCCCATCGATTTATAATACCGGTGGGATTTATCTTATGCTTCTCTTCTCATGATGCACCAGAGGTAACTGATAAATGGGAAATACGCTTTCTGTTTGATTATATTGAGATCTACCTCAACACTTATCCTTCATTCGTTATGAAGCAAGACACCTATATTTTTGACCGGAGCTTCAAGAAAGTTGACTTTTCTAAGCAGGAAATCGGCCAGGAATATGAAAATTGCACCTTTTCTAATTGTAGTTTCACGAATACGGATCTGTCAGAAGCCAAATTTATTGAGTGCACCTTTATTGAATGCGATCTAAGTATGGCCCAGGTATCAAATACTCTGTTCAGGGATGTTACTTTCAACCATTCCAAATTGGTAGGCGTATCATTTGAAGATTGTAACAAGATGTTGCTTTCAATCCATTTTGAGCATACACAGTTGAACTTATCTTCTTTTAATGGATTGAACCTCAAAAACACTCACTTCAACAACAGTAGCCTCGAAGAAGTGGATTTTACGGGCGCCGATTTAAGCGGCGTTCTTTTTCAGGAATGCAATTTGGAGCGAGCCATCTTCAGCCGTACCAACCTACAAGAAACAGATTTCCGAACCTCCTACAATTATTCTATTGATCCGGAGACCAACAAGCTTAAAGGTGCTAAATTTTCTTTGCCCGCGGTTACCGGCCTTCTCGATAACTATGATATCGAGATCGAATAACTGTTCAGCTTTATTCAAAAATAAAATCACATCACTGCCATAGGGTTGTCAGTTGCGATTGCTATATTCTTCCATCACCAGAGGGATAAATAAATCAATATTGATTATGAAGCACTCAGCAATCCAGCAGTACGACTACCACCAGTGGGCCAACAACAGGTTTTTTGAGCACCTCAAACAACTTCCAGCCGGACTTTACACCCAGGAAGTCGAAAGTGTCTTTTCATCCATAGCAGAAGTCATCTCTCATATCTACCGCGTTGACGGCATGTGGCTGAGCGTTATGTCAGGAGACTCTTTTGAGGAAACGATGCAAGTGATCAAGAAGCTGGAGACACAGTCAGATGGCAAGGGATTAGAACTGATGCAACGGTTAAATGAAGCACTCGCCCAACGCTATGCTACTTTTTTCAAACAACAGGATCCGGATGAAATCATTTCAGTAGAACATCCCAGGTACGGCGCACTGGAAACTTCGGTAGCCAACCTGGTACAGCATGTGGTTAATCATGGCACCTATCACCGGGGAAATATTACTGCAATGCTCAGGCAACAAGGAGAAGCCGGCATTCCTACTGATTACGTATTCTACTTATATGAGCAGACATAGGTTAAGTAATTGTTAATGGCTTGCTTTAGCTTTTTAAATTTCTGAATTTAGGTCTCTTTTAAAGGATAGCAAACCACCAATCCCTTCATCAAATAGCTATGCTACAAAAAATCTGTGTGTATTGCGGTTCCAGTCCAGGGCGTAAAAACGAATATGTCGAGGGGGCAAGGAGACTTGGCCACATTTTTGAACAGCGCAACATTGAGCTGGTTTACGGTGGTGCAAGTGTTGGCATAATGGGTGCGCTGGCAGATGCCGTTTTGGAAAGAGGCGGCAAGGTAACCGGTATCATCCCCGAAGATCTGATGCGTAAAGAAGTGGCTCACGATGGATTGACGGACCTTCAGGTCGTATCCTCCATGCATGAGCGTAAAGCAGCGATGGCCGACATTTCGGACGGTTTTATTGCTCTGCCCGGCGGATTGGGTACGATGGAAGAGTTGTTCGAAATGCTTACCTGGGGACAACTTGGCTACCATCGAAAACCGATGGGAATGCTCAACATATGCGGATACTATAATCACCTATCCACGTTTTTAGACCACACCGTGGAGGAGCAATTCGTCAGGTCAAGCCACCGGGGCATGCTGATCGTAGATGATGACCCTGAACGGCTGCTCAATCATTTTGAAGAGTATGAGTCCCCCGTTACAGAAAAGTGGATCGATCGCGAAAGTACCTGATTTATTGGTTTAAAATTCCAATAATGGTTTACAACTATCTCTGAAGTATTATATTCTATCCATGGAGCAAGTAATAACGCCAACCATTCACGGGTAGCCAACGCTATTAACTGAGGATATTTTAAACATGACTCCTGCTGTAGCCCTCCCCTTTTTAAATGAGCTTGTTGCACTATTTTTAGTGAGTGTAGGGATTGCCTATCTCTGTTATCGGTTAAAATTAGTGCCGATTGTAGGTTTTTTAATAGCCGGTGTCATCATTGGTCCCAATGCACTGGGGCTGGTTCCCGACCAGGAACTCGTTGATATACTGGCTGAGATCGGGGTTATACTGTTACTATTCACCATTGGGATCGAATTTAGCCTTGAAAAACTAAATCGAATACGAAAGGCTATTTTAGTTGGTGGAGGCCTCCAGGTCATCCTAACCACAGCAGTGGTCACAGCCATACTCATTTCTCTGGATGTAACATTAAATATCAGCATTTATACGGGTTTCCTGGTGGCGCTCAGCAGTACCGCTATCGTATTGGGCTTATTTAGCCAAAAGAATGAGACCGATACGCCTGTCGGACAACTTTCCTTAGCGGTACTCATTTTCCAGGATTTAGCCATTATTGTCATGGTACTGCTCATCCCCATCCTCGCCGGTCAGTCAGAATCAGCCTTTGACCTAATCTGGATACTTGGCAAAGCTCTATTACTCATTGCCGTCGTACTTATCCTGGCCCGGCGTATCGTGCCCTGGATTCTTGAAAAAGTAGCACAGACACGGCGGCAGGAGCTCTTCCTGCTTACCGTCGTTGCCATCTGCTTTGGAACAGCAGCATTAACCAGTATGGCTAATATAAGTCTCGCCTTAGGTGCATTCATGGCAGGATTGGTTGTAAGTGAAAGTCATTTCAGCGAACAAGCGCTAAGTGAAATACTGCCGCTGCGTACTATTTTCAACGCCGTCTTTTTTGTTTCGGTGGGGATGTTGTTGGATATCCGTTATGTCGTTGAATACCCTTTGTTATTGTTGTCTACAGCGGCTGTGGTTATTCTGTTAAAACTACTTATCACTTCAACCAGTCTGATAACGCTTGGCTATCCTGTTCGTATTGCCGCCGCCTCAGGGCTGGCACTGGCACAAATTGGCGAATTCTCCTTTGTACTTGAGCGCGCCGGACGAATGGCGGGCATCACTCCAGCCGGAATGGGAGAAATCGGGTCACAAACTTTTATTGCCGTATCCGTTTTACTGATGATTTTAACTCCCTTTTTGCTAAATGCCGGTCCGGAGCTCGGCAAACTCCTTGCAAAAACCCCTCTTAAAGGCTTAAGCCAGGATAGCGGTAGCTTAGACTCTGACATGCAAACAAATTTAGAAGATCATGTTATTATTGTGGGATATGGTCCGGCCGGCCGCCATCTCGAACAGGTGCTCCATAATACCGGCATTCCGTATGTAGTCATTGAGATGAATCCGGAATCGGTTAAAGAGATGCGCAAAAACGATATTCCCGCCATCTATGGAGATGCCAGCCGCCAGCATATACTGGATTTAGCTGGTATATCCAAAGCCAAGCTATGCGTTATTGCTACCAACGACCCCTCGGCAAGTCCCCGGATCATCAAGGTAGCTCGCCACCACAATCCTACACTGCAAATTATTGTGCGTACCCGATACCTCTCCGAAGCAGATCGGCTTGAAGAGATGGGCGCTGATATTGTGATACCTGAGGAGATGGAGACCACTGTTCGTATTTTTTCACATGTTCTGGGATCATATATGATTCCCCAAGGTGAAATCCAAGAACATATCCAAACGCTGCGAGCGCATGACTATGAGATATTACGGGGAAGCGTGCAGGAAGCTCACCTAATGGTCTTACAAGGGTTGGATGAAGAAGGCTTACATACGCGAGCAGTCGTCGTTCGGAAGGATGCTCCTATTGTTGAACAAACGTTACAAGAGTTACAGTTGAGAAATAAATACAACCTTACCGTATTGGCGGTCCGCCGAGACGATAAAACCATTGGTAATCCCGCCGGAAATTTCAAAGTAGAAGCAGGCGACCGGTTGGTTATGGTTGGATTAGCTGATCGTTTTGCCGAGTGTGCCGACCTGTTTCGCACTCCGGATAATTGATAGGTTCAAAACTAAAGTGGCAATTCCCCCCGGTATTTATACCAGGTTTTTGAACTAAGTGCAGTGGCAGTCGACCTCTATTCACAGCCTAACAAAAATGCAATATATATTGAAAAGAAACAGTGGCATAGAGATATTTTAATCCCATCCTCGCACTCCTTTTAATAATTGTCCATCCAATTCATGAGTTGGATCTTCGTGATGAAGTACCGCAATATCGCCCGTCGCCTCCATCACCACGGCTTTAACCTGGCTCAGCTGTGTGGCATTGGCTTCGCGCAGCTTGGCATGCAGGTCAGCATGGGTGACCTTGGCCTTTTTTAGGTTGTCTTCGAGGATGTCAGATCCACGCATAAGCAACAGTGGCTCATTATCAACCAAACTACTCATAATTGTTGAGTTTCCGCGCAGGTTGGCTACAATCATCTGGATGACATAGAGCGTACCCAAGCCAATGACAGCCTGGAAAAGCGGTGGATCTTTTGCCAGGATGGTGCTCGCCAAAATGGAACCAAACGCTACGGTAATGGCAAAGTCGAAACTCGACATTTTGGAAAATGACCGGAGTCCCGCCAAGCGGGTAAAAGCAATAAGGGCAAAATAGATACCCACCGTACTGACGATAACCATCCATACTGACATCCATGAAGTTGTAATCCAGGAAAGATCCATAATAATCTCTTAAAAATTGAATTTCTGAATACTGTTTAAAACATTGGCAAAATATTCATTGGCCCTACAACCCGAACGTCTAGGTTGCAAAGAATGAATATCTTTTTAAGCTGGCGTTTCCAGAAGAAAGCCAGTGGAGATTCAACAACTCAACATAGGAGGACCGTGGATTACTACCCTGCCTGTCTTTTATAATACCCATAAACTCCTTGAGAAAGAAATCTGCAGGCATCAAACTGGGATGTTAGTTTCTCCTCAGTGCTTCTATAAGCTCTGCTTTATTCATGGTAGAATAGCCATCAATTTTTGCTTCTTTGGCACGTTCATAAAGCTCTTCTTTGGTCCATTCATCATAGGAAGTCATTTTCTTGGCCCGCTTCAAAAGGTCATCTCCCCGGCTTTTGGCATTTTTTCGTAATTCACTAATGCCTTCCTTTGTTTCCTCCGCCCGTTTGTTAAGATTAGCGCGCAACCCTTCCACTTCCTTAATCAAATCTTTAAGATAATCTTCCCGCTTTTGATTGAGTTTTTTCCTTGTCTCCTCTCCTTTTTCCGGAGCAAACAACAAGCCCAACGCTATACCGCTTGCTACTCCTGTCAAGGCTGCCAAAAGTACCTTACCTTTATCTTCAGTTCCCATAGTAGTTACCTCTATTTTAAGTCAATGAATATTAACTTTTGTATGTCTATAACGTAATTCTATCTACAAAAATATTATAACAATATAACTATTAGTTTTCTACTAATTGATAGCTATAATAGGTAGCGGATGTTCCACTCCGCCGGATTTTTTTGCTATTATTTGGTTTGTGATCGACTATCTTTTTCCTTTCTTCGGGCCATATTTTTTTGTTGATAGATCTAAATAGAATCCAACAAAAAGAAACTCAGCCCCCACCCCGCTAATACATCGTTTAGATAATGAACTCCTAAATAGGCACGACTTATCCCTGACAAAAACGTAAGCAGTATTGCCATGAAGATACTGTATATCTTCACCCATTTACAATCTTGCAGGTGAGTCAGCATGCATGCCAATGACAAATATACAACTGCCAACATCATTGTATGTCCACTGGGATAACTTCGGGATGCCCCCCCTCTACCAAGTGCGAAAAAAGTTCAGGGTGAGGCTGGATGAAATTATTTTTTTAATAAAATAACGAAACCTACTATAACACATAAAGTTACAACAATTATTCTATCTGACTTATGACTATCTTAGAGCATCAAAAATCCACTTATAGCCAAAATAACTGCTACAAGAACGGAAGTAGCACCTGAATCTATAATATTTTTCATTGATTCTTGTAACAAACTGGGGCCAATGATATTATAATTTTTAATTTTCATAATATCCAACAATCACTCATCATAAGAAAGAGTCTCTCCTTCCATCACTTCGTCCGATATTTCCAAGAATTCCCATACCCCACATACGATAACCAGCAGTAAAAGAAGAACAGCTATCTGTCGATAACGAGTACCATCCTGATAAAAAAGGCTGGAATTCAGTTAACTTCATAGAGAAGGATTAACTGAAACTCCAGCCTTAAATCGAGACGAGGTATTAAAATTTATCCAGCCTTCTTTTTAGCTTTAAACCGGTTGATAACACCGCCGTAGAGTACCGCTTCTTTCTGGCGTTCGCTGAAAGAATGCTTCACCTCATACTTTTTATCCTTGGTCTTATTGTGAACCACAATCTCGTTGCCATTCTCAATAGCACTTCTGATATCGTTCACGGCCAGTACATCACCCTGATCGATATCTTCATAAGCTCCATTGTCCTTGAACTCCAGCGGAGGTATGCCAAAGTTCACCAGGTTTTGCCATCCAATACGAGCATAGCTTTTAGCAATGACCGCTCTCATACCAAGGTAGCGCGGTGCAATGGCAGCATGCTCCCGACTGGAACCCTGTGCATAGTTCTCTCCGGCAATGACCACATGACCGCCATGTTCTTCCTTGGCCTTCATCGCCCGATCATGGAAATTTTTATCCACAACGTCGAGGGTAAATTTACTAATCTCCGGAATGTTACTTCGGAAAGGCAGGACTTCGGCGCCGGCCCGCAGAATTTCATCCGTTGAGATGTCATCCCCCATCTTTAACAGAACCGGTACTTCAAAGTCACTCAGCTCGTCGAAGTTGGGCATCGTCGAAATATTGGGCCCTTTCTTAATCTTCCCTCGTTTTTCTTTAGGGACGGGCTCGGTCAGCATATCCGTATTGACAATCGGATTGTCTAACTCCTTAAATTTAGGATAGCTCATCCCGTAGAGTTCTTCCAGGTCGCGTGGATCGGTAATCTTTCCGGTAAGTGCGGAAGCTGCTGCCGTTTCAGGACTCACGAGAAATACTGAATCTTCTGGTGTTCCCGACCGATCGGGGAAGTTACGCGGAACGGTGCGCAGACTGTTTTGGCCCGACGCCGGAGCCTGGCCCATCCCGATACAACCGTTACAGCCCGCCTGGTGGATACGCGCGCCTGATTGTACGAGATTAAACATTACATCGTTCTTGACCATATTCTCGATGATCTGTCGTGATGTAGGATTAATATCATACGAAACGTTCGCATTGACGGTCTTCCCTTTTACAATCTCAGAGGCCATCCAGAAATCACGATAGCCCGGGTTCGCCGAAGAGCCAACGTACGACTGGTAGATATCCTGCCCTTCTACTTCTCTAACGGGTACTACATTGCCGGGACTGCTGGGCAGGGCAATCAACGGCTCAACATCATCGAGTATAAGTTCTTCATACTTATCGTATTCGGCGCCTTCGTCAGCAAGAAGCTCCGTAAACTCATCTTCCCGGCCTTGCGACTTCATAAAACGCCGCACTTCATCATCCGCCGGAAACACGGTACTGGTCGCTCCCATCTCTGTTCCCATATTGGCAATCACGTGCCGATCCATCGTGGAGAGATTTTTAAGCCCTTCTCCGAAGTATTCAATAACGTATCCAGTGGCGCCATCCACATCGTAACGCCGTAGCATTTCAAGCACTACATCTTTAGCGCTTACCCAATCCGGCAGCTCCCCCTTCACTTCAACACCCAGCACTTTGGGCTTTTTGATAAACATGGGTTCACCCGCAATCGCAAAGGCCACATCAAGTCCACCGGCGCCAATAGCCAACATACCCATACAGCCTGATGCCGGCGTGTGACTGTCCGATCCGGCTAATGTCTTGCCCGGCTTTGCAAACCGTTCGGTCTCAATGGGGTGGCTTACGCCATTTCCGGGACGACTGAACCACATCCCAAATCGTTCGGCAGCAGATTTCAGAAATACGTGATCATCAGGATTTTTATAGTCGGTCTGTATCAGGTTATGGTCTACATACTGGCAAGACACTTCGGTCTGTGCTTCCTCAAGCTCCATTGCTTCCAGCTCGAGCATGACCATGGTTCCCGTAGCATCCTGGGTGAGCGTTTGATCAATTTTGAGGCCTATTTCTTCTCCTGGCTCAAAGTCCTCCAGCTCCCCCTCTACAAGGTGACTTTTAATTAGCTTTTGCGTTACATTAAGTGGTTGACTCATAAATAATGGTTTTTTTAGAATCTTCTATTTCCTAATTATGTAATGCATATTTGTGCTTAAATCGTTTCCAAAATATAAGTAGTGGCACTTTTTTTCTTCTCTGATAGCTCCAAAAGGCTAATTTATAAACATTCTAATCTAAGCTTGCAAAAATCAGCTTAGTTTTTATCTTTTTTTTTATTAACTATAGAATAAGAGAATATTACATTATTGCAGTAGCTGAAAAGGAATATGAATTATGGGAAATACTATTAACCATATCCGATCGTTGATCTATCGCCGATCAGCACCCTCTACTTAGCCATAGCCTACCCGGCATAATATCCGAGGATCTTACGCTACGTATCCAACAAAAATTGATTTTTTAAATAAGCACAATAGGAGAATATCATGATTCGACACGTTGTAATGTGGAAATTGAAAGACAATGCTGAAGGAGCCACGAAGGAAAAGAATGCTGAAAAAATGAAGTTAATTCTGGAGGGGCTGAAAATAAATATTGATGAGATAAAAAATGTTGAAGTAGGTCTCAACATAACGGAAGACGATGAAGAGTCAGGTTATGCCTATGATGTGGTCTTAATTTCTGATTTTGAAACGGAGCTGGATTATACCATGTATACCCGGAATAACCACCACAAAAAAGCATTGAAGTTTATCAATTCAGTGATTGAAGAGCGGCGGTTTGTAGATTACAAAGTCGATATTTAGTGGGTTCTCAAGAAAAGCGGGCAGGTTCTTCCAGCTACTTGGCTTCTACGAAACTGTCCGCCTTTTATTTGCTTGACTTACCAGTTCTTTAAAGATAGCTCGCTGGGCCGGAATCTGGGGCATATATTCGGGATGCCATTGCACGCCAATCAAGAAGGGCTTTCTATCATATTCAATAGCTTGAATGATGCCGTTCTCTTCTTTAGCTGCGATCACGATGCCTTCACCGCAACGATCGATAGCTTGATGATGCAGCGCATTAATCCAGTCCTGCTCAAATGACAAGATACCCGACAGAAGGCTTCCATCAGTAATAGCTATCTTTTTTCGGGGCCAAACGGAATAGATATAGGGTGTTTCCGTATAAAAGTCTGTGATATCGTTGTGAAGGGTTCCGCCAAAGTGAATATTAATGAGCTGAGCTCCCCTGCAGATTCCCAGAACAGGCCATTTGTTTTCGAGAGCTTTTCTCAACAATTTCAGTTCCATCTGATCTCGATCCTTACTTTTCTTCGGTGACTTCGTAGAGAAAATTGCCCGGACTAAAAAAATTATGGGCAAAAACAGGATGTTGAGGATCATTCGGAAAAAGCCTCGGGAACGGTCTTGTCCCTTTAATCCAACAGATGCAGCCCCTTCCCCGCCATAGAATCGGGGACTTATATCCGCACCCCCTCCCAAGATAAGCCCATGAAGCTCTACTTCAGGCTTTTCATTACCAGGCTGTATCCGGATTGCCTTGCCCCCATGTAAAAAAACGGCCCATTTGGTAAATAGCCAGGCTGCCGTACCTCCGCGATCGGGACCGGTCACTCCAATATTAGGTTTAGGTTCACTCATCTAAATCTAACAAAATGGCTATGGTTTGTGCCCATTCTTTGTGAAATGAGAGCAGTGTATCCCGATCTCTAACCAAATAAAGGCGGCTCAGCTTTTGCAGCATCTCTTGGTCTTCAGCTAATTGTTCAGCGACCATCCAATACGCTAACTCTTCCGTAAAGCGCCAACTTTCATCATCAATACGGCTGTTGGGCAACCGATAATGAAAGGTTGGCCGGGGCCTGTTCTTTTCCCCTTTCATCACCTGCTGGACACGCTCACTATTGTGCATCCCCAAAATAGGCATCATATCCAACGGACGGTTTCGGCTTGGATTAAATTTCAGGTAGTCTTCAACAAACTGGGCTTTATCAGGATCATACTTAGGGTCCAGGATATTGCGGACATACCGTTCCGGAAAAGGATCGACGAAGGGAGAAATTCGACGCGAAATGTCAATATTCAGCTTCGATAATAACCAGGGATAGACCAACAGAAAGGCTCGCAGATACCGAAGCAACGTTGGGGTTCTAAGATCCGGCGCCTCAACATTAATATGCATTCCAAAGGCATGTACCAGTGATGCTTTAGTTCCTTCGGCCCTGTTTTCTTGTAAAGCCCGGCGCAGCACCTCCAGCCTGGACAGCTTATTTAGAGGTATGGGAGGCATCACAATTTCGATGGGCACAACAGACATGGCAAGTTTATCGATCATCTCTTCTACAGATTTCCGAAAAGACCCTTCCTCTAAATCCAAGTTGGAAGTATCAAAAACGTCCTGTCGCGCTATCTTCTGCAACACCCGGGCATCCAGTTCTACCGTAAAATGGCCCAGTTCTGTGTCTGTAACCTGCACGTCATAGCGATTATTTTGCTTTATACTACCTCCAAAAAGGTTACAAATAATTTGAGCCGTCTTGGTAATACTGATGCCGGCAAATTCAAGTTCAAATCCCACGTTCCGGGGATTGCCCTCGCTGTTCGTTTTAACAGGAGGTGATGGATATGGGTCAGCCATAAAGATCAATTAATTGAATAAAATAGAGAAAAATACAGAAATCCTGCTTGCTTAATGCATGTAAAAGGTTGAAAACGACGCCAAAAACTATTTGCCAACATGAAAACTTCTTAGCATAATTGAAATTAAATCAAAAATAACCATTCCTATACCCAAGGAGCAATTCATGAATAGACTCTTTATAATACTGCTTCTGATACTTGTCGTTCCATCAATCACATTTTCTCAGCAAACGCCACAGGCTTTTGCAGGTGCAAAGATTATCCCCGTTGAGGGTGAGCCTATACCTGAAGGCACACTCATTGTTGAAAATGGTAAAATAACAGCTATTGGTCCAAGCAGCGATGTTTCAATCCCCGGTGATGCCCAAACCCATGATGTCTCGGGCAAAGTAATCATACCCGGTCTGGTTGACTCCCACTCTCACATCGGCAGCGGCGACGGCGGAGATCGCTCTTCTGCCATGCACCCTGATGTGCGTATCCTCGACAGTATTGATCCCCGCAGCGACACTTTCAAAAAAGCCCTTGCAGGGGGAATTACCACGGTTAACGTTATGCCCGGCTCGGGTCATCTGATGAGCGGGAAAACGGCCTATCTTAAACTTCGGGAAGCAGACACTATTGAAGAAATGCTCTTTGTTGATGATCCTACCAACGGTGTGGCCGGAGGACTGAAAATGGCCAACGGCACGAATCCCATTGGCGAGGGTCCTTTCCCGGGTACTCGCGCCAAATCGGCCGCTATGGTCCGCGAGCTTTTTATTAAAGCACAAAATTATAAACAAAAACTGGAGCAGGCCGACGGTGATACCGAAAAAATGCCGACCCGCGACCTTGGTATGGAGACGTTGGTGCAAGTACTTGACGGAGAACGCGTTGTTCACAACCACACCCATCGCCATGATGATATACTTACCGCCATCCGTTTGTCTGAAGAATTCGGATACCGCCTGGTGCTCCACCATGTGAGCGAAGCCTGGAAGGTTCCGGAAGAAATAGCAAAGGCGGAGGTTCCCGCTTCTATTATTGTGCTGGACTCTCCCGGTGGTAAGATGGAGGCTACTGACATTCGATACGAAAATGGGGCCGTCCTTGAAGAGGCCGGCGTTACGGTTGGGTACCATACGGATGCCTCTATTACCGACACGCGATTATTCTTACGTTCGGCCGCCTTTGGGGTACGCGCCGGTATGAGTCGTGACGCTGCGCTCAAAGCAGTTACCATCGCCAATGCAAAAATGCTTGACCTTCAAGATCGGGTCGGGACTCTCGAGGAAGAGAAAGATGCTGACTTTGTAATCCTCTCAGGCGATCCCCTCAGCACTTATACCCGCGTGCAGCAGACCTGGGTAGAAGGCCAAAAACGCTTTGACATATCAAATCCAGATGATAAAAAATACGCTACCGGTGGGTACAAGGTGTTTGAGCGGGCGACCCAAAACCATCATCACGGACGACACTAACGACCCGAATTTTGCATTTTTGTTTGAACTTTAAACGCATTGACATCATGAAAAAACGCATTTCACTCATACTGGTTTTTACCCTTGGCCTTATCAGTATTACTCATGCCCAACTTGCCGTTAAGGCAGATACCATTTACACCATGGCTGGTTCAAAAGTTGTAGATGGCGTAATTTTAATCAACGGCGAACAGATTGAAGCCGTAGGTTCTTCCTCAGACGTTGATATCCCCGGTAATTATGAAGTGCATGAAACTTCGGTGGCTACGCCCGGCTTTATTGATGCTCGTTCTGTGGTAGGGTTAGCCGGAATCTATAATCAAGATCAAGACCAGGATCAGCTGGAAACTTCCAATGCCATCCAGCCCGAACTGCGGGCCTTTGATGCCTATAATGCGCGTGAAGAATTAGTCAAGTTTGTGCTTGGCAAAGGCGTAACGACCACCCATACGGGGCACGGACCGGGGGCTTTGGCCAGCGGACAAACGATGATCGCCAAAACAGCCTATAATACGGTTGAAGAAGCCCTGGTTGATTCTGCGACCACCGTGGCGTTCACCTTAACCTCTGGGGTCCGCCGAAACTTTGATAAGCCGGGTACTCGTTCCAAAGGGATGGCCATGCTGCGCCAGAAATTTATTGAAGCCCAGGAATACGCGGAGAAGCAGAACTCCGATGACCCGCCCTCCAGCAACTTAACATTACAGGCCATGGCTGATGTATTAAATGGTAAGCTGACAGCGATGATCACGGCACAACGCGCCCAGGACATCATGACGGCCCTTCGACTACAAGAAGAGTTCGGTTTCGATATGATTTTGGACGGTGCAGCAGAAGCATATATGGTGTTAGATGAAATCAAAGCTTCCGGAGTACCGGTTATCATCCATCCAACCATGGTACGCACTTATGGGGATACCCAAAACGCCAGCTTTTCTACGGCCGGCAAACTTCATGAGGCCGGAATTCCTTTTGCATTCCAAAGTGGCTTTGAAGGCTATGTACCCAAAACCCGTATTGTGCTTTATGAAGCCGCTATTGCCACCGCCTATGGCTTGCCGCGCGAAGCTGCCCTGCAGGCACTGACCAGCAGCTCGGCCCAAATTCTGGGAATCTCTAATTCCGTGGGTTCACTCGAAGAAGGCAAAGACGCCGACATTGTACTTTTTGATGGTGATCCGCTGGAATATACCTCGCACATCAGTGCAGTTATTGTGGATGGCAAAGTGGTCAAGGGCAATTAGATATAAAGCAAATTGGATATAAGGGATATTAGACGCAGTCCCTTATACCTCTATAGCCCTGTTCTAAAATCCATAACATTTATTGATTTTTTGCGTAAAGTATCATTGAATACAAATTAATCAGATCATATTATGAGTGGACGCGGATCGACTGGAAACGTAATTGCAGCATTAGCCAGCTTTTTTATCCCCGGTTTGGGACAGCTCCTGCAAGGACGATTGATTAAAGCAGCTATACAATTTGTATTGGCCGGAGCTCTATGGCTCATTTGGATGGGCTGGATTATCCATCTCTGGTCTATTTATGATGCCGCTACCTTTAAAGGATAAGCAGACAGGAAAATGACAGACGAACCCAACCCTCAAGAACTTCCTATTGATGGAACACTCGATCTGCATACGTTTCGTCCGCAGGACCTGGGCGATCTGATCCCCGATTACATCGATGCCTGCCGTGAGCAAGACATCAGCCAAATTCGCATTATCCATGGGAAGGGCACCGGTAACCTCCGTCGTTCGGTGCACGCTCTGCTGGACCGTAATCCCTATGTAGAAAGCTATTCCCTGGCTCATGACCACAGCGGATGGGGAGCTACGGTTGCCGTATTAAATATTAAAGAGAAGCGATAATACAGCCTAAACCCTATCTTTTTTATCAATAGAGCTTGCCTTATTATCGCTGTCTCTTCCGTTGTATCCTCCTACACGCAACTTTATTCGATAGCGATGACCTCAGCTGCTCCCGGAATCAGCGCATTTTGAGTCGCCCATAACACACCGTCTTTACCGAACGTAATCGCGGTCAAAATTGGAATACCTGTAGCTACTTCGCTGCAGTTCAAACTGCTTAGATCACAGGCATTGATCGTGCCTCCGGCAATAGCTCCCGGGCCCAGTACTTCTACAGCAAACCAACTCAGCTCATCAAGCTCCGCAACATGAAGTATTCCATTTTCATCAAAGGCGAGATCGATAATGGAAGTGAAGCCTCCATCAAATACTTTTACGCAGTCGGGGCTAGATCCACAGACCGCTTCTGAAGCATCGGGTGAAACTCGCCAAATATTGGAAGCGCCAGTGGGGGCAGGAAACCCCTTCAGCTCGCCAACATAATAGTAGCCGTCCGGACCAATGGCTACACTTGTGGGGACCGGCTGGGCGGGGATGTTGGGCGGAAGTCCGCATAATGGTGATTCACTGGGGCATTCTTCCAAATTCTTAATGTTTTCCGTTGAAACGAGCTCATTGGGAAAAACAGCCAACACCTTCACATGGCCCTGATTCGAAACTTTCAAGAGCGCATTGGCCCCGGGATCAGCCACAAGAGCCGATTGTCCGCCCAGCGATTGTACATCAAAAGGATTGGAATCGATTGCTCCGCCATCAGGATTGTTTTCTGCTTCAAAATCATACAGGTCAACAATCAGCCTGGTTTGGCCTTTTGAAAGTCGGTAAAGCCCCTGCCCGGTATCTTCTTCGGGTGCCCCACTCAATCCTTCCAGAGCCCACATTGAGCTTTGCCCAAGAGGACTCATATCGGTTACTCCGGGAAGCATGATCTCCGTACCGCCTGTTGTAGACACGACACCGAATCCGGCATCCGCTACAAAAATATCACCATTGGGTGAAGTGGTTAATCCAAACAGCGGACTGGCAAATGTAACTTCATCCGACTTTTTAAAAGCACTACTTTTGCCACTATAATCCCATTTCCTATATATCTTACTGTCACTTAAGATTAAAGGATGGTTAGCCTCATAGGCAAGCTCGGAGTTTTCATAACTTGAAACAGGCTCCACATCTTTAGCAGAATTGATATCGGTTTGATCACAGGCGACGGCCAAAAGCAAAATAGAAGCTGCCATTAACCAGTAGCCACATCTTTTTACACCTACACATCTTCGATTCTCTACGAATGGACTTATTCTTTTCATAATGAATCCCTCTTTTTTATCTCTGATTTATTATTTAGGTGGGTAATAGATGCCTGATCATTGATGAGTAGAAATTATAATATGAAAAATCGATCACATTTTAAATATCTATGTTTATGATCACAAAATTCCACCCTCCAACTTCGATCGTTGTGTAAATAATGATTAAGATCAGTATATTATCCGGCAGATTAGCTACCTGCGATGCTGAAAGTATATGTTCAGTACCTTTCTTTATTTTAAGTTGAATTGAATCCCTATTAATAACCACTTCGATGAGTTATACTTCCCAGTCACTGCGCCAAGCGCTACAAAATCAGCTTCGACGGCTACAACAGCACATTAATCAGCTGACACAACAAGACCAACGGCTTTCAATGTTGCGATTGGCCGCATTTGTAGGGGGATTAGTGCTCATTTATCTGGCCGGATCATTCGGTCCTGAATGGCTTTTCTGGATTACCATGCTTGCTTTCATCGGTGGATTTTATACCCTCGTAAAGATGCATCGCCAAGTCGAACAGTCACTCAACAAATTCACCACTTGGAAGGCTATTCGCAGCCGACACCTGGCACGCCAGTCGCTTAACTGGCAAGACATTCCACCAAAGACTCCGTCCCAATCCTATACCCAGCATCCTTTTGCCAGCGATCTGGATATCCTTGGTCAACATTCATTGCTGCAACTCATTGACACCGGCAATTACCAGGGCAGTACCGATGTGCTTGCAAAGCTTCTCTTAAATCAAAACCCTGATCCCAAAGCTATTGAAGAGCGCCAGTTAATCATCAAGGAGCTGGTTCGACAGCCTCAATTCAGAGATCAGTTGCATCTGCTCGCACATGTGCATCATGAGCAAGAGCTTGAAGATGACTGGACGCTCGAACAACTCAGAGACCATCTTAATAAAGCTGAACCCGTTAATTATACCTTCCCTCTGGCGATTTTAGGAAGTTTGTCGGCTCTCAACCTTCTGCTTCTTTTCTTATATCTTATTGGTGTCATCGGACCCTATATCGTTTTTACTTACGTTTTATACCTGGGCATCTATAACTTCAACAGTGACAAAATATCGGGACTTTTTGATGAGGCTTCCCAAATTCAAAAACTGTTGGGAAGATTTCATCCGGTGCTGGAATTCCTGGAACATCACTCCTACCGCAATAGTGAGCGGCTGAAAGATTTCTGTACATTATTCTGGAACAGCGCTGATTCCCCCTCCCGCTATGTTCACCAGATTATTCGCATTGCCAGCGCAGCCGCTTCGCAGAATAGCGAATTGGTATGGCTGTTGATTAACTCCTTAGTACCCTGGGATCTTTATTACACTCAAAAGCTAAGCCGGTACAAACAAGAGCTGGCCCCCAGACTCTCCAGCTGGATCGACCGGTTCTATCAGCTGGAAGCGTTCAGTTCTCTTGCCAACTTTGCCTGGCTCAATCCCCAATACTCTTTTGCACTCCCAGACCCAAAGGCAGCTCCCCCCTTAGAAGCCACAGACTTAGGCCACCCCTTACTCCCCGAAAGTGAGAAAATAACCAATGACATCACCATCCATGAAAAGGGCGATATCTTACTTATCACCGGATCGAACATGGCCGGCAAAAGTACTTTTCTTCGTACCATCGGTATTAACCTGGCGCTGTGTTACAGTGGCGGTGTGGTCAATGCCTCTTCTTTTTCTACTATCCCTTTCCGACTGTTCAGCAGTATCAATGTAAGCGATTCACTGGATAATGGACTCTCTCATTTCTATGCCGAAGTCAAACAACTCCGCCAGCTGCTGAGTCTCCTTGAAGACAACCAACCCATGCCGGTCTTTTTCTTGGTGGACGAGATCTACCGCGGTACCAATAACCGGGAGCGCCTGCAGGGAAGTCAGGCATTCCTTAGAAATGTAGCCGGTAAGAATGGCGTGGGACTCGTTTCTACCCATGACCTCGAGCTTGCCCAACTTGAAGAGACCATTCCACAACTGAGTAATTGGCACTTTGCGGAAACTATTGAAGGCGAGAAGATGAGCTTTACCTACAAACTCAAACCCGGCCCCTGCCCATCTACCAACGCCCTCAAGATTATGCAGATGGAAGGCCTGCCCACTTGAGAATTAAAAATGAACAATTAGGAATTAAGAATTACTGGTCTTCTATAAATAAACCCTCCTTCTATACCTAATTCTTAATTCGAGAAGTCTTTTGAAATAAGGACAGATATTCGACTTCACTCCACTACGTTTCGTTGCGCTCAATCTGACGTCAGTCTGAGCGCAATGAGCCCCGATGATTCTATCGGGCGAATGAAGTCGAAGAGTGAACAATCAATTCAATAAGCCAACCATTCAGCAAATCAACAATTCATCAATTCATCAATTCATTTGTAACCTTTCTATTTTTTTTCAGTGTACTGTAGTGAATGATGAACACTAAAAGCACTGGCGGTGGATTCGACTTCTGATAATGCATTAATGCTTAAAGTAAAGCAGGGTGACCTGGATAAACTGGGCCTGTTGTTTGAGCGGTATAACCGTCGGCTCTTTCACTTTTTCTACCGGTTGACCCACCGCCGGGATGTAAGTGAAGACCTGGTGCAAGGTGTTTTTGAACGTATCCTGAAGCACCGCAATACCTACACCGAAAACGGGGCCTTTTCAGCATGGATTTTCCAGATAGCCCGAAACCTACAGATTGATCACTACCGCAAGAACCAAAAGTATCAACTGACGGCCCAAGAGGTTAACTGGAATCAAATGGAAGGAGCACCCGGGGAATTACCTTCCATGGAAGAAGCCGATACCGATATGGCATTATTGCAGCAGGCGCTTTCTCAGCTTGACAACACCAAAAGGCAAACGCTGGTACTGAGCCGATTTGAAGGATTTAAATACAAAGAAATTGCGGAGATCATGGATTGCTCCGAAAGTGCTGTTAAAGTCCGTGTGTACCGGGCCCTGCAAGAGCTTAAAGTCTGTATGAAAGAATTAAAGCGAAAAAACTATGATTGATGAACAACATATCGAACTGGTAACAGCCTATCTGGATGGCTCTATCAAGCCGGATCAACAGGCGCAGCTCAATGATCTTATTGACGACGGAGAAATAGATGCCTTGCAGCTGCGGGAAATGCAAAACCTGTATACCGAGCTCGGGCAACTGCCTGCCGAAGAACCCTCTGCACAGATGCGAGACAACTTCTATGGGATGCTGCAAGAGGAAAAGGCAAAGCAACCCGCCAGTAAAGCATCTTGGCTCACATGGATTAACCAGCTCTTAACTTCGCGAAGAGTGCAACAGGCGGGAATTGCCGTAGGCGTCTTTTTGATCGGCCTTGTCTTCGGTAACCTCTTCACTCCGCTCCAGGATTATCGCCAGCAGATGGACCAGCTTTCCACGGAGGTATCACAGATGCGGGAAGTAATGATGATGAGCCTGCTCGAGGCACGCTCTCCTTCCGACCGGCTGAAGGCGGTAAACATCAGCTCTGATTTATCTTCCACTGACGACCGTGTGATATATGCTCTTTTGAAAACGCTCAATAATGATCCCAACGTCAATGTTAGGTTGGCCAGTATCGAGTCGCTGCTCCGCCATGCCGAAAATCCCAAAGCCCGGCAGGGATTGGTTGAGGCAATCTCACGGCAGCAGTCCCCACAAATCCAGGTAGCCCTGGCCGATGCCATGCTGGCCCTGCAAGAAACGAAATCGGTGGATGAACTGCGCCGATTGCTCCAGCAACAAGAACTGGACTCCACCGTCCGCGACAAACTTCAAAACACCATCGCAGCACTAAACGAGGCATAAGATGAATAGTTTGAAACATTTTTCACTAATAATATTTCCTGTCAAGTTGTATCACAGAGTTACTCAAAGAATCACTAAGAAACACAGAGTATTTCAGAGCCTTTGTGCAACTCTGTGTTTCCTCTGTGCCCCTTTGTGTTACAGTGTTGGGACTTTCTGGGAATCAAACCATCACAAAAGATGCTGGATAACCAATGGATGCTTACTTCTAATTCTTTTGGCATTCCAACCATCGTTTTCAAGGGCCCAGGATGTTAGCCGCACCATTCATAAAACGGCAGCCTTTGTCGATCAGGCAGACCCACACAACAAATTCAGCATCATGAATATCAACGGTTCCGTCTCCGTGGAAGCCTACGATGGAACCACCATTCAACTCACCGTTGCGGAAACCATTAAAGGCAGTGCCCAGAAAATAACACAGGCCGAAGAAGAATTAACGTATAAGCTGGAACGGCGAGGCAACCACATCCTGGCCTACCTGGATGCCCCCTTCGTAACAGTTAAAATAAAAGGCCGGGATGTTAGCTATTCCATCCAGCGCGCCGATGAGGACTATGAATTCAATCACGATGTGCGCGTCAAGGTGCCCCGGGATATCCTCCTAAACGGATCCACCATTAATGGGGGCATGCTTAAAGTGGTCGGTCCTTTCAAAGAGGTGAAGGCCAGTAACATCAATGGCGGTCTGGATTTACAACAGCTCACCTCTCTAACGGAGGCCTCAACCGTCAATGGCGATATCGATATATCTTATGCCCGTGCGCCCAAAGAAAGCTGCAGTTATAAGACCGTTAATGGCACGATTGACATTCACATGCCCAACGACCTGTCTGCTGATGTCTACTTTAAAAGTCTCCATGGCGATCTCTATACCGATTTTGAAGTCGAAAAACTTAAGCCGGAAGTAAGAAAGCAAGATGATTCCCACGCCACTGCCATACAATACCGCGTGGACAAGTTCTCGCCTGTCCGCATCGGCGCCGGTGGACCCAAACTGACCTTTAATGTTCTAAACGGTGATGTCTATCTCCGAAAAGACTAAAAAGCTTACTATTAACAACATCTCAATACTATGAAAGCACTCAACTATTTTTTATCAACTCTTGTCTTGGCGTTGGTCCTGTCTGTACAGGCGAAAGCCCAGGAACAGATTGCCGTCCCCTTATCAAATCCCGGTGAGCCCGGTAGCCTGCATGCAGGCATCGTACGCGGTTCCATTTCGGTAACCGGTTATGACGGCACGGAAGTCCTGATTAATTATGACGGCCAACCCCGGGATAACGAACGCGAAGTGACTAAAGACGGCTTGCGGCGGATCTCCAACAATTCCATTGGATTCCAGGTCAGCGAAGATGACAACGAAGTGGAAATCAGCGGTGCCTCTCCCCTGCAAAGCCTGAAACTGGATATCTCCGTCCCCCGCAACTTTTCGCTCTTTCTTTCTACGGTCAACGGAGGAGAGCTTCTTGTCGAGAATGTCTCGGGCGAGATGGAACTCAGTAACGTCAATGGAGATGTGGTACTCCGGAATGTGGGTGGATCGGCCATGGTGAATACCGTCAATGGTGATATTGAGGCGACTATCCAAGATGCGGCTCCTAACCAACCGATGGCGTTCAGTAACCTTAATGGGGATATCGACATCACGCTTCCGGCAGATGTTAAGATGTCGGCAAAAATGAAATCCGAATGGGGAGAAGTCTTTACGGACTTTGATATGGATATCAGCCATACCAACAACAAGGGCGTTAAATCCTCTACCCAAGGCGGTGCGTTCAAGATCTCCATCAACAACTGGATTTACGGAACCATCAACGGTGGCGGACCGGAATACCTCTTTAAAAGCATGCGGGGCGACATTTACATCCGCAAGCAGTAGTACATAACCCATTTATGATAGAAGCCGTAATTACGATACCCTACCGCTGTTTCTATCATAATTTGTTAGCTTTCTAAGCAGAGCTAACCTCATAACGGCCTCAACCTTGACTGGTTGAGGCCGTTTTTTAAAGTCCCCCCTTGTGGAAGTAATACATAGAAACCGAGGCCTGTGCCCGTAGTTTTAACGAATGAGTAGGGACCAGAACGTAGAGACGCATCGCATGCGTCTCTGTTTTAATTAGATCAATACATTATTCATTCAAAAGACAGATGCTACCTGTCTGTACAGTTATTCCACTCAAGAATGTCAGGTGGTGCGGTCCACCTCCGCGGTGGGCTGCACCTTGTACGAGTACCCCCTCCCAAGATGGAGCACACCAGATAGGTGTACCCCATCCATGCCATGACTAACGAAATACTTTCCGAAAGTCTTCGAAACAGAAGCGATTCAACATTCTCAGCACCTCCCGGATAACCTGCTGCTAACCTTATTTCTTCTCTCCTGCTGTGATAAGCGTGGACCCAACTGCACTAAAGGCCCACTACGCCGAAGCAACTTGGCTGCGTAGGCCGTGCTTCGAAGGCAGGCAGCTTGAAACAGCCAAGATATTCAAATATCTATATGTAGGTTTCACGTCCCCCTTGTGGCAACAGGCCATAAAGAAGCAGTGCATGCGAACCGAAGGGGGCCAGGGGGATGATTAGCTAAGTTCTTTTAATAAAGCATTCCCCTTTTCAGCTTTTGCCTTTGATGAAAGAATAGGATGCCAATTTTTTGTCCTCAAATCCCTTGAAATGAATCTCTCCTTGCATACCAGCATTACATTGACGAAAAGAAAACCATCCCCGATACAGTGAACACCCCTCCCGCCTGAAGGCGGACTCCCCTCAAGGGGAGAATCGAACGTGCTACGGCTCTTCCGGTCCCACTCCTCAGCATAATGTATAAAGCCGGAGGAACAGAAGTTCTATGCGCCTAATCCTTTAAGAGTAAGCTGTTTGCGGTTAAAGAGAATATTTATAACCATAGATATCATAATAACATCATGGCACTGACTTGTTGATATAATTATTAGTTATACGGCATCCATTACGTAAATAGAACCAATTAATTTTTAAACCCAATAATATTTCTATAGTTCTATGCGGTTTATTTTGATGTTCTTATTTGTTTTCAGTTTCACCCTATCTAATTCTGTTATTGCCCAATCTCCTCAATATTCAGAAAAAACATCTACCCCAGGATACCACGTTAAAAAAACTAAAATCCTTGTCTTGGCAACTCAACATCTAAGACAACTTCGCGATGATTATTCTCCTGTTCTTCTTGACTCCCTTGTATCCGTGCTTGAAACATACAATCCAAATATCATCGGTATCGAGGTGGAATCCGGTACACAGTTTGCTGCAATGGAACAAAGACATAGAATTTATGAGTCCCGCCTCGGAAATGACCACCTGAAATACGGGAAAAAGGCCCAAGAAGCCCTCAATATTTCCTGGTCTAAAGCCCATGCCGTAGCTGACTCTCTCTTGAACAACGTTCAAAGTACACAGGAAGTGGAAGATAGCACAAGGTTAGAACTTGTCAATTACCTGATCGCTTCATATCGTCTTTATACGGCGGCCCTGCAGTGGTCTTATATAAGTGAAGAGCAAAGAAACAATCAGTCAGTTATTCCAAAAGATACAGCAGAGTTACTTGAATTGTACATTAATTATCCTGCTGCAAATGAAATCCTGTCAATTGGACATCGGCTTGCTCATAATTTGGGGCACCAACGTCTTTATCCCATCGATTATCATTTGGAGAAAGATCTTTATAATTCTGTAGTTAGTCCCACAATTAGTGAGGAGTTAGCGAGTTCTACATTACAAAATGCATCATACCTTCAAAAGATTGACCACCTTATTGAACAAGGAATTAAGGATAGCACTCTTTTTCCTTTGTACCAATTTATGAATTCTCCTGCCTATGTTAAGCAAGATAAAAAAATACAATGGCGAAATACTTTTTTGGAAACAGAAGAATTCAATAAAGTTTTGCGCCAGCGGCTTGCTCTATGGGAAGTTCGTAACTTAGGTATCGCTGCTAACATTCGTAAAGCCAGTGCCCATAAACCCGGCGGACGTGTTTTGGTTATCATCGGTGGATCGCATAAAGCATTTCTCGACTCATATTTTAAAGAAATGATGGGAGTTGAAGTGGTACATCTAAGTGACATCACAAAGAACTAACTTATTACTGCCGATCCCCGCAGCCGTGCTACCAATACTTTACCCCTTTTCCTTTTGTAAATGAATGAAGTGTCTATTTTTTGTCACCAAATCCCGTATAGACGGGACCAGCGAAGCTGGAACGAAAAAAGTGTTGGGGAATAGCAAGATCTTATGGTTCATAAAGCTTTATGACGGGGGAGTGCTCTTCCCCATCAGTCGTTTTGAACATCGTCTTTCCCGCTATTCCCCAGACCCCATTGGGCTATTTTAAATAACTTGAAGCACATTCCTAAAGTCCCCCTTGTAGCAATAGGCCATAAAGAGGCAACCCACGCGAACCGAAGGGGGCCAGGGGATGATTAGCTAAGTTCTTTTAATAAAGCATTCCCCTTTTCAGCTTTTGCCTTTGATGAAAGAATAGGATGCCAATTTTTTGTCCTCAAATCCCTTAAAATAAATCTCTCCTTGCATACCAGCATTACATTGACGAAAAGAAAACCATCCCCGATACAGTAAACACCCCTCCCGCCTGAAGGCGGACTCCCCTCAAGGGGAGAATCAAACGTGCTACGGCTCCGCTCCCGCTCCTCTACATAATGTATAAGGCCGGAGGAACAGAAGTTCTATGCGCCTAATCCTTTAAGAGTATCCTATTTGCGGTTAAGGGGAATATTTATAACCAAATTAATTGTACGATCATAGTATCACAGCGTTGGCTTGTTGCTTTGAATAGAAATAAAAAATAGATGTAGCTTTCTCCTCCAGCCTAACGAATCATCGGCGGAGGTCGAGAGATGGTCAGGATCATTTCACACCGGTAGCATTTTGGGAAGCTACTTCATAAGAGGAAGGACCATTGAAATGATCCCATCCGAGACCGGAGCGGGTCCATCATTCTCAGACGGTGACGTTTTTGATTACTTTTTGTGTCATTCCAAAAAGTAATTACATAAAAAAGAGTTGGTAATGGATCAAAAGAAGGAGTCGAATTCATCCGACGATTGAACAGCCTATGTCTCGCTTGAAACTCCTCGTCAAAAGCTCCTCGGAGTGACAAAGCTGGTGCCCATCAATGTTACCTGCCCAAAAATATAAGTTCAATAATAGAAAATAGATATAGGCCAATACTTCCGGCCTCAGGATTGTGAAGGTGCTGGGTTGCCGGAAAGCAACGAGGAGAAGAAAGAATGGTTGTCTTTTATAACCGCCCAATACCTTATATTTAGATAATTCTTAAAATCCTAAGCCCTTTAAATCTTACAGAACCAATCTCCCCATGAACTTATTTGAAGAAATAACGCAGGCTTCGGAACGCATCACGGACGACATCCTGCAGACGCCCCTGCTCTACTCGCACTGGCTCAGTGACGCCTGTGATGGAGACGTCTATCTAAAATTAGAAAGCGAGCAGGTTACCGGTTCCTTTAAAGCCCGCGGCAGCCTGAACAAATTAACATGGCTGCAAGAGCAGGGTAACAATACACTCCCGGTCACGGCCTCGACGGGGAATCACGGCCTTGGTTTTGCCCGTGCCTGCGACCTTTTGGGCATTCAAGGAAAGGTGTACCTCCCACATAGTGCCGTGGAGTCTAAAGTTGAGGCCATTCGGGCTTACGATATTGATATCGAATTTCATGGGGATGATCCCTTTCAGACGGAGGTATTCTTGCGACAGGAAGCCGACGAGCAAGGCTGGTGCTACATCTCTCCCTATAACGATCGGCAGGTTATAGCCGGACAGGGAACCATCGCGATGGAGATTCTGGAGCATATTCCAAAGCCCGATAACATTCTGGCGACGGTAGGCGGAGGCGGACTCATTTCGGGTATTGGTACCTACGTTAAAAGGAAGTCACCGGAGACCACCATCATTGGCTGTCAACCGGAAAATTCACCCGAAATGAGCGTCAGTGTACGCGCCGGAGAATATAAAGAGATTACGTCCAAACCCACGCTGTCGGATGGGTCCGCAGGTGGGTTTGAACGCGACGCCATCACTTTTGAGCAATGCAAAAAATTAGTGGATCGGTTTATTCTGGCCTCGGAAGAAGAAATTGCCTCCGCTATCCGGTTGATGGTCGCCCGGCACCACAAGATTATAGAGGGAGCAGCAGGCGTCGCTATTGCCAGTCTGCTGAAGAATGCTGCCCGGTTTAAAGATCAATCTACGGTCATCGTGGTCTGTGGTGCCAACATCGCCATTGAAAAACTACGGGTAATTATTTGATCCATCCCGGGCACAAAGAATGGATCCATAACGAAAATAAACTCACCAACGGGCGAGGAACAGGACCAAAACAAAAAAGGAAGGCCTAAATAATTAAGGTTTAATACCCAAAGATATCCCTAACAAACTACATTTATTAGGCCCAAAAGGGTACGCAAATCCTTTTCAGACAACCTTACTTCCATTTCTACCCATTTCTTCACTAATCTTGTTTTTTTACCTTTATATTCAAAAAAATCTAATTAATTAACGAAAAAAGCACAATTCACCTTGTAACTTTTTTCAAATTATGATAGATTTTCTGCGCTTCACAAACAAAGTCTATCAAATCAATCAACATGCTAAAAAAGTATCTCGGGAAATTCCCCTCACTACTACTAATCTTTTTATTAATCTCAACCCCTTCACTTGCGGCCGACAGTGCTGCCATTGACACAGGAACCACGGCCTGGATGCTTGTTTCAACAGCACTGGTCTTACTGATGGTGCCGGGCCTGGCGATGTTCTACGGCGGACTGGTTCGTACCAAAAATGTTCTGGGAACCATGATGCATAGTTTTGCTGCCATGGGCATTATGACGGTTCTGTGGGTCGCCGTGGGTTATGCTATGTCGTTTGGCCCCAATGTTCTGGGCGGCTGGTTTGGATGGAATTCCGATTACGTCTTCCTGGCGGGCATCGACAACTCCATCATGGATGCCGGCGTCCCCGAATATGTGTTCAGCATGTTTCAGGGTAAGTTTGCTATTATTACTCCTGCCCTTATTGCAGGGGCTTTTGCCGAACGGGTCAAGTTCAAGTCCTACTGCCTGTTTATTGCCCTCTGGGGACTGTTAGTGTACAACCCGCTCTGCCATTGGGTTTGGTCGGAAGGTGGATTTCTTTTCAACCTGGGAGCCGATGGGGCCATTGATTTTGCCGGGGGGACCGTCGTTCATATCTCAGCGGGTGTTAGTGGATTAATTGCCGCTCTCTACCTTGGAGCTCGACGTGGATTCCCCGTTACGAATATGCCGCCCAGCAACCTGGTCATGACCATGATTGGTGGCGGACTGCTGTGGGTTGGCTGGTTTGGATTCAACGCCGGTAGTTCCGTAGCCAGTGGATTGAGTACTGCCCAGGCCTTAACGGCTACGCAGGTGGCCGCTGCATCCGGAGCTATTGCCTGGATGCTCATTGAACTATGGCATCAGGGTAAAGCGACGGCGCTTGGTATCATGTCCGGTATTTTGGCCGGGTTGGTAGCTGTTACTCCGGCAGCAGGTGTCGTACAACCCTTTGGCGCCTTTTGCCTCGGAATCTTTGCTTCTATCTTCTGCTACCTCGCCATTCTTCTCAAGAATAAATTAGGCTATGATGATACCCTCGATGCTTTTGGCATTCACGGCGTCGGCGGCATTGTAGGAGCCATATTGCTTACCTTCTTCATCCGGGATAGCTGGATGGCCAACGCTGCTGAACTTGCCGGCGGAAGCTGGACGATCTGGCAGCAGTTGGGAGTTCAGGTAGTAGCCGTCTTGATTGCCGTTGCCTATGCATCGGTACTTACCTTAATCCTGCTTTATGTTGTAAATAAGCTTGTAGGCTTCCGATCTGATCCAAAAGAAGAAATGCAGGGCCTTGACAGCGCTTACCACAGCGAACATGGCTACGGAATGCTCAATCCCAATTAAGAAATCTATTGACCTATGAAACTTGTTATAGCCATTATTCGCCAAACTCAACTCGACGAAGTACGAGAAGCACTCATTAAAGCAGAAATTCGCCGGATTACCGTTATGCGTGTATCCGGCCATGGCAAAGCGGAGGATGTAGAGATCTACCGGGGCAAAAAAGTCGTCCCGGGACTCATCCCCAGAGTCCGCCTGGAAATTGCTGTAAATGACGAATTTGTTGATACCACCGTCGATACGATTATTAAAACCGTAAAGTCTCGCTACAAAGATAAAGAGCCCGGGAAGACGACCGGCGACGGGAAGATTTTTATTACTCCCCTTGAGGAGTGCATCCGCATTAGTACCGGTGAGCGAGGCCCGGCGGCCATTTAGGCTTCTACTGAGGCGCCTTTTCCCCCGGCTATTTCAAGCTGCCTGCCCTTCGAAGCACGGCCTACGCAGCCAAGTTTCTTCGGCGTAGTGGGCCTTTAGCGCAGTTGGGTCCACGCTTGAAATAAGTGCTGATAAAGTGCTAAGCGTGGACGCTTAGCACAGCCAATTAGTAAATTATGGTTTTGCAAAGATCTCTACTGGAGCTTTGCCAATATACGCTTATAAGCTATTCATCAGGCGACTGACGTTGTCGTCTGGTGAATTTCTTTATGCCCTCCCCTTACTTATTGTTAGTGACCTTCAACTTGTCCAATTCCTACCTTCTTTGGCATCATCAACGCTGACTACCTCCGACAGAAGTCAAGGCTTTTCTCTTCATTACCCTGTATTTCACTAAAATTCCCAATCTCTCCCCTATAAATTATTCTTCATATCTAATACACCTATCAGTAGTTTTTTATATCGCCAATGCTTTTATTACTACAAACTACAGATAGGTGCAAATATATTGACTGATCTCACACTTATACTACAAAGCCTCAGCGATACCTTCCTTACCTTTTTGCGGAATATTCGCATCGTGGATATCCTGGATATCGTTCTCATCAGTTCATTTCTCTATGTCGTTTTAAACTGGCTTCGGCAAAGTGCATCGCGCCGAAGTCTGTTAAGCTTTTTTGTCATCCTGATTGTTTATGTCCTAGCCCGTATCACGGGGATGTACCTTACAGAGCTCCTTATCGAAGGACTCTTTGTGATCATTCTCATTGGAATCATCGTGGTATTTCAGTCAGATATGCGGCGGATCATTGACCGCATCGGGAGCTGGAGCTTCTTTAAAAGATCAGCCTCTGATACACCCGATATTGCCACCAGCATTATCACGGAGGCCGCAGCTAAGATGGCTGAAAAAAGAACAGGAGCACTTATCGCTATCAAAGGCCGGGAAGACTGGGATCGGCATATGCACGGGGGTATTGAACTGGATGGAAAAATAACCATCCCCTTACTGCACAGTATCTTCAACACTAAAGCTCCGGGGCATGATGGCGCGGTCTTAAGTGATGGGCAACGAATTCTAAAGTTTGGGGTCCACCTCCCTCTTTCCACCAATCTTTACAAGATGTCACGCGGAGGAACCCGGCATACCGCCGCTCTTGGACTTTCTGAACAATGTGATGCGCTCGTCATTGCAATCTCGGAAGAACGCGGAACGATCAGTATTGCCCGGAATGGGCAAATTAAGCAGCTGGAATCCAGTAGCGATCTAAAAAAACATCTGGATGATTTTTGGGCAGAATATTATAATCCCGCCGCTTCTTCCTTTAGCCACTGGTGGAAACGCCGCAGCCTGCGGACGGCCATTGCTTCGGTTAGTCTGGCATTTATCCTTTGGTTATCGCTGGCCTACCCATCCGAGACCGTATATCGCACCTATGCCGTTCCTATAGAATACCGTAACCTCGAATCTACCAATATTGCGCTGCAAGACTCCGTACCGCTCAAAGCGAGGCTTACTTTATCGGGATCGGAGCAGGCTTTCCGAACACTCGATCCCTCTGACCTGGTGATCTCCTTTGACCTGGCCTCTGAAGATGTGGATGACAATGAGCTTGAAATTGAACGTGATGATATTAACCTGCCGGCTGACCTGCAGTTTTTTGAAGCCTCTCCGCCCATTTTAAGGCTTCAACGGCAGTATTTTGTATCCCAGGAGCTGCCAATAAAGGTACCTTTAAAAGGGCAGCTTAAAGAGGGTTTAGAACTCATCTCCCTGACGTCTTCCCCCAACACCGTCACGGTACTTGTTGATACGGCCGCTACACAACTGGATTCAATATATACGCCGGCTGTGGATCTAAGCCAGATCCAACAGAGCACCAATATCACAAGAAGGCTTCGTTCCGAGGAAAAGAAATACCGTTTCCCTCAGCAACAATCACCTGAGATTCGTGTAACTATTCGTATTCGAAAAATAAATCCATAATTCTTTAACGGTTTAATCGTTAAGCAATCATCCTAACAACTATTCCATTTAATATTAACAAAAAACTATTTCATTTATGCGACTACTTACCATACCTCTATTTCTAAGTTTTATGCTATTCGCAGGAGTCACGCAAGCACAGGATCAGTCCAAAAAAACGATTGCTATCAATTCTTCTGCAACCGTTGAGGTTCCAGCTGATCAGATTGCTTTTAACATTGATATCAATGCAGAAGCAAGCACTCCCCAGCAAGCCTACAGCATGCATAAGAAGAGAGAACAGGTGCTGCTGGACCTCCTCAAAAAACATAATATCGAGGAAGCAAACATTGATTTCGAACCGATCGGTATCTCACGGGTCAACCTACGTCATGAAGAACAAGAAGAGGTAATCCGGACCAGTCAGAGCGTAACGTTGACTTTTTCTGAATTTGATAAATACGAAGAAATACAATTAACACTAATCGAGAATGACTACGATAACTTCAGTGGTAATTTCATGTCCAGTAAAATGGAAGAAGGTAAGGACGAGGCTTTGAAGCAAGCTCTTCAAACCGCCCGCGAAAAAGCTGAAATTATTGCCCGGGAAAGTGGTCTAACGCTGACGGATATCCAAAACATCAATTTCTCTTACCATCAACGTCCCCCGCGCCCCATGGATTTAATGGCCAGCTATGCAAAAGCTGAAAGCGGCAGTCTCGTCTCCGAATACGACCAGGCGGTCAGTGTTTCAGCACAGATATCGGTGAACTATGGATTTACAGCCGACTAATACCGCTCGTTGAATTGCTGACTAAGTTTTGACTTCTCTCTCTTCCCTGCTTTGCAGGGATAAGTGGCACCCGTAAGTGTTCGAAGCCAAACACACTCATCGGATGAGTACGAAGGTACAAATCAATATTTTTAGCTGGATCACTCATCCGATGAGTAAAAACGACCCAGCGCGGATATTTAACCACAGTCATTCATTGATTACTTTGCCGAGGCCCGTTCTTTTTGAAGAATAGGCTTTAGTACTTCCCAGGTATTTCGGGCGAGCACTTTATGCCCTTTGGCTGTTGGATGGATGCCATCTGACTGGTTAAGCTCTTCATTTCCTCCAACTCCTTGTAACAAAAATGGTATCAGGGCTACATCATTTTCCTCCGCCAGCTCCGGGTACATTTCTTTAAACTGTTCGGTGTAATCTGGCCCAAGGTTGGGCGGAACCTGCATACCGGCCAACACAATTCGAACTTCCGGATAAGCCTTTTCAACCTTATCGATAATTTTTTGCAGGTTGCTTTTGGTTACATCCAGATCGATGCCGCGCAGCCCGTCGTTACCTCCCAGCTCGAGTACAAACAGGTCAATCGGCTGGCGCAACATCCAATCGATACGGCGAAGTCCACCGGCTGAGGTTTCTCCGCTAAGTCCGCCATTGATGACTTCGTAATTCCAGCCCAGGGAATCAATTTTCTGCTGGATCAATGCTGGAAAAGCCTGCTGCTCTTCTATTCCATTGCCCGCCGTAATACTATCGCCAAAGAAAAGGATCCGCGACTCTTCCTGGGCCAATGCTGAAAAGAAAAACAGGAACAGTGTAACAAACAGTAGTAAAAAACGTTTCATTAAATAATCAAGATTTACGGTTCAAATTTTGTAATATTGGAAACGATCCTCGCTGCATTATGATTTCATTAATCTGATATTACACGATAATCATCTTCAAGTATAACATTCCGGCATGGATGTATCCACAATATTAGAAGCTAGCAATATAACCCAAACATTCCGAAGCGGTGATCACCAGCTTACGGTGCTTGATCAAATTAACTTTACCATTAGCAGTGGTACCACTTGTGCTATTGTTGGTCCCTCGGGCAGTGGTAAAACAACCCTCTTAGGACTCTGTGCCGGGCTTGATCGGCCCACAAAGGGCGATATAAAGCTTAACAATGTTGCCTTAGGCCCCCTTAGTGAAGATGAACGTGCAGAAGTACGAAATAAGTATGTAGGCTTTGTTTTTCAAACATTTCAGCTGGTCCCGACCCTTACGGCCCTGGAGAATGTAATGGTTCCCCTGGAACTTCGAGGCCAAAAGACAGAGGATGTGAGCGAAGAAGCCATTGAACTACTCACCGAGGTAGGTCTCAGCGACCGCTTGCAGCATTATCCGTCACAGCTTTCCGGGGGCGAACAGCAGCGCGTAGCTATTGCACGCGCCTTCATCAATAAGCCAAAAATTCTTTTTGCGGACGAACCCACCGGTAACCTCGATGCAGAAACGGGCGCGACCATTGAAAAGCTGCTGTTTGATTTAAATGAGATTAATGGCACAACATTGGTGCTGGTGACCCATGACCTTTCGCTTGCCAAGCAGTGCAAGCGTACGATCCACCTCAAAAACGGACAAATTGAAAAAGATGAGTCCTCCTCTCCTGTCAAAATGGAACAGATCAACAACTAAAAGGCCTGCCACTTTATGAACTCCTTTTTTTCGACCTGGTCCTGGAAGATGGCCTGGCGCGATGCCCGCTCCAATAAAAAACGACTTTTTGTTTATATCTCGGCTATCATTATTGGTGTGGCTGCCCAGGTAGCGATCACTTCTTTTAGGGATAGCCTTAATACGACCATCAACAATCAATCGAAGGAGCTGCTTGGCGCAGACCTTGAGATAGAGACCGAGCAAACGCCTCCCGATACGCTTAAGGCATATTTCAAAGAGTTAGGAGGCGACCAGTCTACCATTACAGAGTTTCCGTCCATGGTACTGTTTCCTAAAACCGGTAACACACGTCTGGCCAACGTGCGTGCACTTACGGGTAACTTTCCCTATTACGGAACACTTGAAACCATGCCGACAGAGGCCGCCCTGGAATTTAAGTCTACCCCCTCTGCTTTGGTCGACCAAACACTGATGACCCAATTTGGTATTTCCGTAGGTGATTCTGTTAGAGTAGGTCGCTTTACACTGCCAATTGGTGGAGCTCTTACCAAAGTCCCGGGAGAGTCAGCCGCTACCGCTATGATTGGGCCCCGTGTATTTATTCCCCAGTCAGTACTTGATTCTACCACTCTTATCCAAAGGGGAAGCCGCGTAGAATACAAGCAGTACTTTAAGTTTGACGATCAACGGGATATGGAGCCCATTGAGGCTCGATTGGATTCCCTGGAAGATCACCTTGCGATAGATATTGACACTGAAACGATAGCAGAACGCCAGGAAGAGATAGGAGAAGCAGTTAGTAACCTGGGTAAATTCCTGAATCTTGTGGGCTTTGTAGCTTTGCTACTGGGTGGGATTGGTGTAGCCAGCTCCATCCACGTTTATATCAACAAAAAGATTAGCACAGCATCGGTACTGCGATGTTTCGGAGCCTCTTCGGACCAGACGATGAGTATCTTCCTGATACAGGCCGTCGTATTGGGGTTTTTAGGGGCCCTGGCGGGAACTCTCTTGGGGGTGGGTATTCAGTATTTCCTACCCTCCCTGGTCAGTGATTTCCTTCCGGTTGATGTAGAGCTGACTATTTCCTGGCTTGCTATTGGGCTTGGGCTCTTTACCGGTACCGGTGTTGCGCTCGTATTTGCCCTGCTTCCACTGCTGGCTTTACGCAAAGCCTCTCCCCTCTATGCCATCCGCACGCTTGATGAATCGATCACTTCGCTACTTGATAATAAAGTAAAAGCTTCGATTTATACGATTATCGTCTTTACTGTTTTCGGCTATGCCTTTCTACTTACCGAGAGCTGGCAGACGGCGGGCCTCTTTACCCTTGGTATTGCGGGTGCCTTTGGGCTCTTGTTAGTTGTGGCTAAACTGCTGATGCAAACGGTTCGCCGCTTCTTTCCATCACACTGGTCGTATGTCTGGCGTCAGGGATTGGCTAACCTCTATCGCCCCCAGAACCAAACATCTACCCTGATGTTAGCCCTCGGCTTGGGAATGCTGCTGGTAAGCACCCTCTATTTTAGCCAGGATATGCTAATGGGAGAGCTTCAATTTGCCAACCGTGACGATGCCCCCAACCTTATTTTCTTTGATATCCAATCTGACCAAAATGAGCCCTTGAACCAGCTGATGGAGGAACAAGAACTGCCTATCCTGCAGAACGTCCCCCTGGTCACTATGCGCCTTGATTCTCTTCGAGGGCGTAGTGTGCAGGCTATTACCAGTGATACCTCAAGTCATGTACGAAGCTGGGCCTTAGAGCGTGAGTACCGGTCCACCTACCGGGATTCTCTTATCAACTCTGAAACTCTTTTAGAAGGTGAATGGACGGGGCGGGCTGACCCCAGCCAGGGAGCCATCCCCGTATCAGCGGCTCAAGAAATTGCGAATGACCTAAACCTTGAGATTGGTGATTCCCTAACCTTTGATGTGCAAGGCGTGCCTGTACAGGCCTATGTTGGGAGTATCCGCGAGGTAGATTTCCGGCGGGTACAGCCGAATTTCTTTATGCTCTTTCCCGCCGGTGTCTTAGAGCAGGCTCCACAAATTTATGTCACCGTTACCCGTGCTCCGAATCAGGAAGCTTCTGCACGGGCTCAACAGGCCGTAGTCCAGGAATTTCCAAATGTATCGGCAATTGATGTCAGCCGTATATTGAAAACCATCAACCAGTTTATTGATAAGATATCGTTCGCCATCCAGTTTATGGCCCTATTCAGTATTTTAACTGGTCTTATCGTATTGGGAAGCTCCGTAACCACCAGTCGATTCCAACGCATTAAAGAAAGTACACTGCTGCGGACGATGGGCGCCAGCAAAAAACAGATTATAAAAATATTATCCGTAGAGTATCTTTTTCTGGGTCTCCTCTCCTCCTTTACAGGGCTCTTGCTATCGGTAAGCGCCACTTGGCTATTGGGCTACTTCTATTTTGATATCACCTTTGTTCCCAATGGGTGGGTGATTATCATTGGAACTATAGTTGTTACCGGCCTAACGATTCTCATTGGCATGGCCAATAGCCGCAGTATCTACCAGCGTACGCCGCTCGAGGTACTTCGAACCGAAACCACCTAAGCTTTTTAGCTGTAAAAAAATATCCTCTTTAATAATCCCCCGGAACAGCCCTTTGAGCAACAGAAATCACTCATGCCGGGGTTTCATCAATTCTATAGGCATAAGTCAATGGTTTTATAGGCATAAAGTGATAGACTTATGCCTATAAAAATATTTTTTATGCGCATAAAAGTTAGCCGCTATGCTTGAAGCATCTTTGGGATAACCCAAAAGCGGTCCAACCTCCCACTGAAACTGCCATAGAATACTGCTTTTGGCATTTTTTACCGTGGATTCAGGAAATTGTACTTTCCAACTCTTCTTGGTCTTATCATTTATGAATGGAGGACTGGACAGCAAGATAGCAATCCCCTGCTAAATACCATTCATTCACCGCCTCTTCCCGACTGCTAACCTGAATTGTACAATAAAATAGCCTTTGTTTACCTGGCATTCGTTTTACCATCAAGTTACCATCTATTTCTTTAAAAAGTTTTTTCCATCATTCTTTTTTAGGTTAAAATTACATACTATACTCCAATATGAATGATTACAACCAGAAATATGTAGAGAAGAAATAGTGACCTTAACCATAATACACATACTGAAGTGGAACTTATGGTTACGAATTGCCTATAATGCATTGTTTCACAATTAATTTAAATTATTCCTATTGATATGACGACTACTAAAAAAGCTACTGCTATTATACTTTGTCTTAGCCTGTTTGCATTTATATTTCAGGGATGTAAGAGCTGGAGCAAAACTGCTAAAGGAGGTGCCATTGGTGCCGGAGCCGGGGGGTTAGCCGGAGCCGTTATTGGTAAAGTAGCCGGCAATACGGTTACAGGGGCCATTATCGGTGCGGCCGTAGGTGGTGCTGCCGGTGCTGCTATTGGTAACTATATGGATCGCCAAGCTGAGGAAATCGAGCAAGAACTCAAAAACGCTGAAGTTGAACGCGTGGGCGAAGGTATTAAAATAACCTTCGATTCGGGTATCTTATTTGATTTCGACTCCTATGCCCTTCGATCCAATGCGCAACAGAATATTTCTGAGTTATCAGACATTCTGCAAAAGTATGAAGACACTGAAATCCTGTTTGCAGGTCATACCGACAGTCAAGGTTCTGATGAGTATAATCAAGAGCTGTCAATGGACCGGGCAAAGTCGGTAGCCAGCTACACTTCAAGCCAAGGTGTAGCCAGTGAACGGATGATTATCGAAGGATACGGCGAAGAAGATCCCGTGGCTGACAACAGCACCGAAGCCGGACGCCAGCAGAACCGCCGCGTTGAGATTGCCATCTATGCGAACGAAGAACTCAAGGAAAAAGCTAAGAATGGCGAGTTAGACTAAAGCGAATCCTTGTCGATATAATGAATTCAGGGCCTGTATCTTAATACAGGCCCTTTTTTTATGCTTGTATATAGGCGCAGTCTTAGTCATATTTAATAAGTTCCTAATCAAAAAATACTATTCGTTATGCCCGACAAGCGCTCACTCCGATCCTGGTTGCCCAACAAAAGGGCAATACGATCCCAAAAGCC
Source organism: Fodinibius salsisoli (assembly GCF_026229185.1). Classification (GTDB taxonomy): domain Bacteria; phylum Bacteroidota; class Rhodothermia; order Balneolales; family Balneolaceae; genus Fodinibius; species Fodinibius salsisoli. Next base: position 48,628 of record NZ_JAGGJA010000012.1, read on the forward strand.
CGGCACAGCACCCGGCACCGTTGATTATATGGGTATACAGAAAGTAGATGAAGTGTATATTCACCTTTTGGATTATGATGCAACCCACGTGGACAAGCTATCGGTAACTGAGATCGAAGAGTGCCGGCCTTATCTGGAAGAGCCAACCAAAACGTGGATCAACGTAACCGGCCTGCACGATGTGGAAAAATTGAAACGCATCTGGTCCTATTTCGATTTACACCCCCTTATACAGGAAGATATTGTCAATACCGGGCAGCGCCCCAAGGTGGAATCTTACGAAAACTGCATCTTTTTCGTCTTGCGGATGTTTTCTTATTCCGTTGAAGAGAAGGCGCTTCAATCAGAACAGATTAGTATTGTGCTGGGCCCAAACTATGTTCTTTCTTTCCAGGAAACGGATAATAACTACTTTAAACCTATCCTGGATCGTCTTGAAAACAAGGCCGGGCGTATCCGTAACCATCCCACAGACTATATGGCCTATGCCCTTATTGATACAATTGTAGACCATTATTTTACTGTTATACAACAGGTGGGTGATGAAATAGAGCGTATGGAAGACCTGTTGTTTGAAGACAAGGAAGAGGAAGATAATGGTATCCTGCAGCAGATTCACAACATCCGCCGTGAAATTGTCTATTTTCGGAAATCAACCTGGCCCCTGCGCGATGCACTTAATACCGCTATTCGCGATGAATCTGACCTAATCTCCGACAATACCAAACTGTTTTTACGCGATGTGCATGACCATATGATCCAGGTGATTGACAGCGTAGAAAATTACCGCGACTTGGTACTAAGTCTGCATGATCTCTATATGTCGAACATTAGCAACAGGATGAATGAGATCATGAAAGTCCTTACGATTATCGCTACCATTTTTATTCCGTTAACTTTTGTTGCAGGTATCTACGGAATGAACTTTAACCCGGAGGCAAGTCCTTACAATATGCCGGAGCTCAGTTATTACTGGGGCTATCCCGTTGCCTGGGCTGTCATGCTTGTATCTGCCGGCTCCATGGTTTATTATTTTAAACGCAAAGGATGGCTGTAAAACACTCATAATTAACTTAAATCATTATTGGTGGATATTATGGAGAATATAAAAATTCTTGTACCACTCGACTTCTCGGAACTGGGAACCACGGCCCTCCACTCTGCTGAACGGATGGCACAGCTATTCAAGGGTTCTATTACTCCCTTTCACTCCTATCTGCCGCTCAATGAGGTCGATGGAGGTCCCTATATGTTTGGCATGCAACCATCCGCTGTTGAAGACTATGATGATATCGAGGAGACCCTTCACCAGCGTCTGATGGAATTGAGTCGTGAAGAGATCGAAGAAGGCTTGCTTACCAGTCCACGTATTTCAATTGGAAATCCTGCGCAATCCATTGTCGAAGAAGCCGAAGATTTTGATATGATCGTTATGACGACCCATGGACGGACTGGCTTTTCGCGATTTTTCCTGGGTTCTGTAGCTGAAAAAGTCCTTCGAATGGCTCACCTGCCCGTCTTAGTGGTGAACAAACAACGAGAGCTCACCAATATTGATCACATACTGTTAACCACAGACTTTTCGGACCACTCAAAGAAAGCCTTTCCGTATGCCAAGGAAATTGCCCAGAAAGCGGGTGCTAAGCTGGAACTTGTCAATATCTTTGCTTATGATCCTGAGCATAAAAATATACCGGACGATTCCAAGGTAAATTTACGAAAGCAGCGGCTTAGAGTGCTGGCCAAAGAGGAGCTTCATGAGCTGGGCGACCAGGTAACTACCAACGTCATTGTCTCTACCGATACCCCGCATGAAGCTATCCTAAACTATAACCTGGATAACCCTCACGATCTGATTGTGATGTCTACCGTGGGACGCACCGGCATCGATTATCTAATGATGGGTAGTACAACGGCCAACGTTGTGCGGCATGTTAAAAGTCCGGTATTAAGTATCAACCCAAAACAACAAAAATAAACATTGAAGAACTCTTTTCTTTCAAAGCTAAGTCTGTTCATCACCCTTTCTGCTACACTTTTTATCAGCTCCTGCGATACTGGCGGTTATGAACCGCCGGAAGAAGATTCATCGGGAAAACTTTCTCCTACGGAGGCGGTAGCCCCAGATGGAGTTTTGGAAACCGTTACCTGGAACCTGGAATGGTATGGCGCCCCAAAGCAAGGGCCCGAAGATGACTTTCAGCAGGCTAAAAATGTACTACAGGTGGTCGACTCGTTAAATGCCGACCTGTATGCTTTACAAGAAATATCAAGCCAACAAGCTATTGATGAGTTAACTCAGTTCATGCCCGGCTATCGTGGGTTCGTTGCTGAATACGTTCCCTATAATCAAAAGATGGCTTTTATCTATAATACCAATACCATTGATTCACTCAGCGCAGGTCCAATCACTGAAGTGCGCGATACGTACCAGGAAGAATGGGGGTACTACTGGGCCAGTGGACGTGAACCCCTTTATTTTGAGTTTCAATTTACGACTGCTGATGGCAACGAAGGCACTTACTATGCAATCTCAATCCATGGTAAAGCAAATACAAGTGACTATCAGGAATCTTACCAGCGACGACAAAAGGCAGCTGAAGGACTTTATCATTACCTTCAGGATGAAAAACCGGATGCCAATATTATTTTATTGGGCGACTATAATGATGATGTGGATCAGTCTATTTACTATGAAGAACAAAATGATGAGCGGGTCTACCAGGAAACGCCTTATGATGAGTTCGTAACCGACACGGAAAACTTCAGCGTCATTACCAAAAAGCTTTCTGACAATGGGATCTCTGCCTCCGTTAATTACGACAATATCATCGACCATATCACCATGAGCAATGAGCTCTTTGATAACTACATTGAAGGGAGTGTGGGGGTCTATGAAGAAGCGCAAGGTCTCATCTCTAACTATGGAGAAACAACTTCTGACCACCTGCCCGTTTGGGTTCAATTTGATGTGGCAAAGTGATTTTATCTCACTGACAGTCTCCATAAACTTAGATCCCCGATTACTCAAAAATTTGGGGATCTAAATCTTCTCCTATCTACAAGGCAATCTTAATCCCAGCCATCACATTCAGGTGACCAACCTCTTCGGTGGCCCGTTCTGCAAAGATATTCCCATCGGGAGCTTCATAGTCATAAAGGCTACTTTCATCATCCCAAAAACTATACTGTAGACCCAAATTGAAGATCATACTCTGATTGATCTCTGTACTAAAACCTCCGCTCACAAATTGCCTGCTGCTATCAAATCCCCGAGTCGGACTGGGCATATAGCCATAACCCACACGCGGTGTAAACTTATTATTCATTTCGTATTCTAATCCCCCTCGGAAATTGACCACATCTTTGAAATTCGATTCTATCGTATTATTAAGATCTGTTTCATAATCACTGATTCCTTCCTCGTCATATTCCGCTTGGGAATAGAACACGCCTTCGGCCAGTGCGGAAATAGTGAGCCCCTCATTTGAATAGGTCAGTCCCCCTTTCAGGCGCTGCGGGCGAATAACTTCATAGGAAAAATCTGCGGGTGCTTCGGTTTCAGCAACATCTCCGTTATCAAAAGTTGTTATAATTTCGGTATTAAAGGTCTCATCAACCTGGAGCCTGCTTGGAAATTCATAACTTACTCCAATGTTGAACTGCTCGGTCGGCTGGTAGACCAACCCCAGCTGGGCACTAAAAGCCTGGATGGTAGCCTCAATGGTGTCAAGGCTTAAAATATCATCAATATCCGTATTATTTGCACTGTTATTGTAAATATTATCAGGGTCAGATTCCAGGAAATCACGCTCATATGTATAAGTCCCGCTGGAGAATCCAATAGAAGCTCCCAGATATAGGTTTTTCATCGCTTCGGTAGCTATAAAAGCCGAGTAGTTTCCCAGCTGTCCTCTTTCCACCACTTCCATATTTTGATTGATCCCTTCATAATTCCGGCCGGCCCGAAATACAGAAGTCGTATTTTCATAGGAATCATCCCCGGGGGTGGGATCATAAATGGCAAAAGCATCATAAGCCGCAAAATACAGATCATCTGTGATAAACGAACTGTTATAAAAATCCGTCAGAGTGGACTCATTGTTGCGCGCATTCACTGAAAAAGCCCTGTTGTAGTCCGTACTCTGGCTATAACCTCCTCCAATCACCAGGCTGCCGCGTTTCGTCGGAAACTTGTAGAGAAAGCCCAAGTCGCCCACGCTGGTCTGGGTATCAGAAAAGTCGGATACATTACCTAGATAGGTTGCCGACTCATCCACATATCGGCTGCTTAAACTAAAGGACATATACCCATTTTCGGCAAAAGCCATTGAAGCAGGGTTATCCTGGTACGCGCCATAGCCCGTGTGACTACCAATACCCGGCATTACTAATGTAACAGGATCATAGGAAGGATATTCAAGGCTGTAACGTAAGACATCAGTCGCGTTTTGAGCCTGTGCTGTCGATAAAATACCTATTGTTAAGAACAATGGTATACACAGGAAAGCCCATTTCTTAGATATAGATCGAATATTCATAGCGATAAGGTTAAATCTGCAGATAAATTTTGATCGGACTTCTTAGATCATTTAATCAATTATCACGACTCCTGCTGCGAGATGAAGATCCGCGGGATCGTGAGTTATTGGATGAAGAACGGCTTCTGGTGACCGTTGATCTGTTGTTACTGCTACGACTGCGGCGAGAAATCGAAGAGTTACTCTTATTTGATGAACGCGATCGCACTCTGTGAGAACTGCTGGATCGGGATCGGTCGCGATTCGTTGAAATATGTGCGTTACCGCTCTTGATTACCTTTTTGAGCGCATTTAGGAAGCCACTTCGACTGCGTTTGGAATCCTTACTCCGGCTGTTTCGGGCTCGTAATTGTTGGCGAATACGGTCTTCAAGACTTGACCGATTTTCAACTCGTTTCTGCAGTTTACGATCAAGACTGATAACTCGTCTGGAGCGCTGCCGGATGTTACTGTTATTACCATCGCTGGAAGATCGATAGCCCACTCGGCTTCTTCGAGTCGGGGTATTCGCATCCGATTGATTGACGCTTTGCATTTGCTGCATATTATTGCCATCGCCCCGGCTACGACTTCCACCTCTGGATCGGCTGCCACTGCTACTTCCACCACGGCTGCGGCTTCGCCCTACAGAACCCGAATTTCCATTGTCTCTTGAACGGGATCGACCACGCTCTACGGTTCCACGATTTCGGGAGCTGCCGCTGGAGCGTCGACGTACTGTGCTGCCGGAAGAATTATCCCGGTCACGGCTTCTTACTCTTGTGCGATCATTATCATCTCTTGATCGGGTTCTCACATTTGTACCACGCGTACGGCTAGCTCCAATATCTCGACGTCCATATCGTCGGCGAACGTGATCGCGGTCGCGATACACATTATTATAATAGTAGCCACCATTATAAAAGTTGTAGTAATTATAGGCGAAGGGCCGATGTAAGCCATACCAGTAAGAATCGTAATAAAAGCTGTTGCCATAGAATCCATGATAATAATGAGGCCAGCCCCAACCGAAGGAGAAACCAAAGCTATTACGCCAACCAAAACCCATACGTAATTTCCAGCGCCAGTATGGACTCATAGCCCAATAGTGGGAAGAGAAGTGTGGCCAGTACCCATGGCCCCAATAAGAGTCATAAAAAGAATTATAGCGATGGCTTGGGAGATAGATATTTACATTATAATCGCGATATGGGCTACAATCACAGGCCTTATACTTGTCTGCATAGGTATAGTCTTTATACTCGACCGGAATATATTCTTCCTCTTCTTCATAGTCATCATAATCTTCCTGATATGGTCTCTCTTGGGTACGTTCTGCGACCTGCAGTTGGGTATAACAACCGGTCAATAAAACGGCTGATAATGTCAACAAAAACGCTTTAAAAAATTTCATAATAATCCTCCACTTTGGACTTATATGCCAACATTTAGGCCTAAAAATCAACCTCTGTTCTAAAAATAGATATAACAACCATAATCGACAATCACATGATCATGTGAGATCACTAAATTTCTCCCTTCAGTGACTTTGCAATCACTTCCGCTTTAGAGTTAACGTGTAACTTCTTATAAATGTTTCGTATATGGGCACGTACCGTATCGATTGAGATATCATAACGATCGGCAATCATTTTATAGCTTAATCCATCTACCAGGCCATTGACAATATCGTGTTCTCGCGGCGTCAAATCTGATTCCGCATTTTTCTTGGCACTATCATCCTGAAAGTGTGTAATTACTTTCCGGGCAATCTGTGGCGACATCGGCGCGCCGCCATCCAACAGTTTTAGGATCGACTCCTTAATTTCGGGCAGCGAAGTATGCTTCAGCAAATATCCGGAAGCCCCCGCCCGCAATGCCTTGAATATCTTATGCGAATCGTGGTAAACCGTTAACATAATAATTTCAATATCCGGATATTTTTCTTTGATCAGGCCAATACCTTTGATGCCCGACATGCCCGGCAGCTGGATATCCATTAGGATAACATCCGGTGCAGGATGTTCTTCGAGGTAGTCAATCATTTCTTCGACTGAATCTACTGCTACCGGACAGGATAAATCATCCTGCATATCCAAATAGCGCTGAATCAGGTCCCGAATTTTTTTATTATCTTCGACGATGCCGGCTACAGAGGCCATATCAGTATAGATTTAATGAACATTAAACCACTCAAAACAAGATCAAGCGGCACGGCTTACGCGTACTTCAAAACCCTGATTATGATTAAACGTAATATCTGCATCAATACGTTTCGCTCGCATATTCATGTTACGCAATCCTTGCCCTGTTTTCCTCTCATTATGAGTGCTGGTGCCATTATCTTTTACACTCAACAAGAAACCAGCGCCATTGGTTGACAAGGTTATATCTACTCTATCCGCATTCGAGTGTTTTGCGATATTATTTATTGCTTCTTTAAAGATAAGGTACAGATTTTCTTTCAGGGATACTTCAAGTTTTTCCTGCATATTGCCCTCAAAATGGTACTGAATCTCCTTTTCAGACAAGACGCTGTTCACGTAGTCTTGCATTCGATCCGTAAGATCTCCTACCGTGTCATTACGGGCGTCGATAGACCAGACAATATCATCAAGGCTTGAAACAATTTTACGGCTTTGAGCACCAATTTGTTCGAGTGACTCTTGCAGCGTGTCAGCTACCTCCATGGTTTGTAGAAAGTCGGATTGGAGAGCAATTTCAGTCAGCGCAGATCCCACATCATCATGGAGGTCACTGGCAATGCGTACCCGCATACGTTCAATATCAACCATCTTTCGAACACGATAATAATGGTAGATAAAAAATATAATGCCCACGAGAGCAAATAATACCAGGGCGATGAACCACCACTGCTGCCAAAACGGGGCTAAAACCGTAAAACTTATTTGGGCCCGCTCGCTGCTCCACTGACCATCATTATTCTGGGCCATCACCTCAAACGTATAGTCCCCCGGTATAAGAGCGGAATAGCGCACCTGACGCTGCGAGGTGGTCTGCCAGCCTTCTCCGGAGTTTCTAAGCCTATATCGATAGTTAACCTGTTCGGGGGCAGTAAAACTTATTCCTACGAATGAGAAGACCATATTATGGTTATCACTATCAACTTCAAGTTTGGGCTTGATAGATATTTGATCTCCTGCCACACTTATATTTTCAATATGAATTTTGGGAGCGGCACTATTTAACTTTTCTTTGGAAGGATCAAAACGCGTGAGCCCGCCGACGGAACCAAACCAGAGGGTCCCCTGGCGATCTTTATAAGAGGCCCCGGCATACATCTCATTGGCAACAAGGCCTTGTGTTTGTGTAAAGAGTTTAAAAGGATGGCTTTCCTCAGTAGTTTGAAATGCCTGATAATCGAAGCGTACCACTCCTTTATTCGTACCAATCCAGTAGATGCCCCTATCATCCTGTTCAATAAAGTAGCAAACCTCATCCGGCAGCCCGTCTGCTGTGGTGATGGTCTCAAACCTTCCATTTTGAAACTTGGCTATTCCACCAAAGGTGGCAAACCACAGATTACCCTCCTGATCTTTTAGAATATCCAACACCCCATTATTGGGCAGTCCGTCCTGGATAGAGTAATTGGTGAACGTCTCTCCTTGCAACCGGCTGACACCTCCATAGGTAGCCAACCAAAGCGACCCATCGCTGGTTTCTTCGATCGCCATGACGGTATTATTTGCCAAACTGTCTTCTTCGGTCCATTGCGTAAAACTGTTTCCATTATACGTCAGGACCCCCTCCCCCAGCGTACCCAGCCACCAGTTTCCTGTCTCAGCAGATTTGTGCAGGGCGCGAATTTTACGGTATGGTAATTCGGATTCGTCAAAATTCAGGAATCGTTCGTTTTCATAAATACTCAGCCCCCATCGGGTTCCGACAAACAACCCTCCTCCTTCATTCGATGCAAGGGTATACACCTTATCATCAACCAGACCGTCAGTGCTGTTAAGTGTCGTAAAGCCTCCGGTTATATCTAATCGACTTACGCCACCTCCATAGGTAGCAATCCAGTGGTCGCCAGACTGATCCTGGGAAATTGAAGTAACCACATTGTTCGGTAGCCCCTCTTCAATGGTGTAGCTTTGAAAGTGATCGCCAAGAAAGAGGCTAATTCCTCCTCCCAACGTGCCAAACCAAATATTTCCTTCTCTATCGTATTTGGTAGTATGGATAAAATTATTAGCTAATCCTTCATCTACCGAATAATTCGAAAACTCTGCCTTATCAAAATCAAAAAAACTTGCTCCTTCTTCTGTTCCTAACCATAATCCTTTATCCGGTGCCACCGAGATTGATTGGATTCGATTGTTAATAAGCCCATCCTCTTCCGTATAACATCTAAAACGGTCTCCGCTGATACGACAGAGCCCGGCCCGTGTGCCAATCCAGAGCTGTCCATTCTCAGTGAGAGCCAAATCACGAAGGCGGTTATCCGGCAGTCCATGCTGGGTGGTAAATGTTCGAAAGTTTCCATCTTCGAGTTTAGTTAACCCTGCTCTTGTAGCAAACCAAAGAATGCCTTGCTGATCTTCTACGATGTCGCGAACCCGGTCGTCTCCCAACCCATTCACCTCTCGGTATTGGGTTAGATGCTGATTCCGATCCAGGTGCCAAATGCCCTGTCCATCTGTTGCAAACCAATATTCATTAAACTGATCCTGATGGATGCTTAAAACCGCGCCCGACGTAAGTGGCTTTAACACTGGAAGGGTATAGATACTATCCTTGTTGACGATATTTACCCCATTTGAGGTGCCGACCCAAAGCTGATCTTTATGATCCTGATGTAGTGCTGATATCTTATTATCAAGCAGTCCATCTTCGGTATAGTAATTTTGAAAGCGAATTCCGTCAAAGCGGTTGAGGCCGTAGCTGGTACCTATCCATAAATACCCTTCATTATCCTGTAATAAGTCGTTGACTACCGACTCACTCAATCCTTTTTCGATGGAATATGTTCTAAAGGGAAGTACCTGTGAGTAGGCACTATAGCTTAACCCAATGCATAAGACTACAAATATAGGGAATAACTTTTTCATAGGATTATTAACGGTCATATAGATCATAATAATACTTTGGATACCGCCTTCATTCTATTAAAAGTTTGGGGAAATAAAAAAACCCCGGAAATCCGGGGTTTTTAGTCTTATAAGAAAATTAAAATCTATCGATTAACCGAGATAAGCCCGCAGAGCGGCACTTCGGTTATGATGGCGCAGCTTTCGAAGTGCTTTTTCTTTAATCTGCCGGACTCGCTCTCGCGTCAAGTCAAATCGTTCGCCGATTTCTTCGAGCGTAAGCGAATGTTCGCGACCGATACCAAAATAGAGACGAATGACTTCTGCTTCTCGGTCTGTCAGCTTAGAAAGCGCCCGCTCGATCTCGACTTTAAGCGATTCACCCATCAGATCGTTATCCGGATCCGGGGTTTCTTCGTTTTCAAGAACATCCAGCAAGCGGTTATCTTCACCCTGGGCAAAAGGAGCATCTACCGAAAGGTGTCGACCAGAAATTTTAAGTGTATCGGCTACTTCCGAAACCGTCATATCCAGGCTTTCAGCAAGCTCTGCAGCAGAAGGTACACGCTCATATTCCTGTTCCAGTTTGGAAAGTTCTTTGCCAATCTTGTTCAGAGCTCCAACGCGGTTAAGCGGAAGCCTGACAATTCGGCTTTGCTCAGCCAGAGCTTGTAAAATCGATTGTCGAATCCACCATACAGCATAGGAAATAAACTTAAAGCCCCGCGTTTCATCGAAACGCTTGGCCGCTTTAATCAATCCCAGATTACCTTCGTTAATGAGGTCGCCAAGCGAAAGACCCTGATTCTGATATTGTTTAGCGACCGAAACAACAAAACGAAGATTCGCCTTTGTTAAGTCTTCAAGAGCTTTTTGGCTGCCTTTCTGAATTTCTTTGGCCAGCCTCACTTCATCTTCCGGGGTGATAAGCTTCTCTTTTCCTATCTCCTGTAAATAGCGGTCGAGTGATTCTGATTCTCGAGTAGAAATTCCTGAACTTCTTGCCACGGGATATTACTGGGTTTATTGGTAATTTCAGTGCGTATAACTCGTATTTGACTCACCTACCTTAGGAGTATGGGAGGCTAATCAAATATATTTAGGGTATAATAACGCCTAAAATATAAAATTGTTGTATTAGAAATCTCTGCAATATAACCATTATGTTGCATAATTACTAACAAATATTAATGACCTTTTCATTCCATTGTTAGCATACTCTCTCCAGGAAAATCCACATTAATCCCAAAAAAGTGGCTCACCGTAGAAGCCACGTCACTAAATGTCTGCCGCGTACCGAGGTTAATATCCATGCTGAGTGATGCTGGAAACAACAAAATAGGCACAAATTCCCGGCTGTGATCGGTACTTTCCGACGTCGGATCATTACCATGATCGCCCGTTATAATCAGCAGATCTTCCTCCTGAAGTTTACTTATAATAGCAGGTATGGCCCGATCCAGTTGCTGCAGGCAAGCAGCATAACCGGCAGGATCTAACCGATGACCATATTTTTGATCCGTATCAATCAAATTTATAAACACAAAGCTGTCCGAAACAGCCGACATTAAGCTTAGCAACTGTGAAATGCCTTCTGCATTGTGTTTGGTTCGGCGATACTGGGTGAACAACTCTTCGGAAAACAGGTCTACCACTTTACCTATTGAGTAGGTCTTTATTTTATGTTGCTGCAGACTGCTCAATAAATTATGCATCGGTGGTTTGATAGAAAAATCGTGTCGTTTATCCGAAATTCGCTCAAAATCACCGGGTGTTCCCTTAAAGGGACGAGCAATGACCCTTCCCACCCCATGCTCACCGGTACAGACATGCTGCCGGGCAAAATCACACCACTCATAGAGCTTATCTATGGGCGTTACATCTACATGAGCTGCTACTTGAAAGACACTGTCTGCCGAGGTATAGACAATAGGGAGCCCCGTTTGGAGATGTTGCTCCCCATAATCCGCAATCACTTCTGTTCCGGAATAGGGTTTATTCACCAGTACATCCTCAACACCAATTCCACCACAGAATTGTTGAATCACTTCATTAGGAAAGCCCTCCGAATAAGTTGGAAATGGTGTATCCAAAGTAATGCCAGCCAGCTCCCAATGACCGGTTGTAGAATCTTTGCCTGCCGACTGTTCACGCATTTTTCCGTAAGCGCAGAGAGGCTCATTGTTAGCCGGGACTGACGATAATGGTATAATGTTACCCAGTCCCAGTTTTTGAAAGTTTGGCAATTTACACCCTGTTGCTTCACAAAGGTGTGCTAACGTATTTTCGTTCTCATCACCATACTCGGCAGCATCTTCCTGAGCGCCTACACCAAGTCCATCAATAACAATAACATAGCAGTTTCCCATGGCTATATAGCTTTATTCTGTTCGGACTTCATGGCTTGGGAGAGGGCCGACTTTGCTTCAGAAAGCACCTGGTAAGAGCCTTTGGATTCGGGGCCCAACTTTGTAAAACCAACCTTAATATTCGTCTGTATATGCATGCCATTATTAAGCTCAAATGGATTAGCAAACTTTTGGCGCACCGACGAGATCCATCGTTTTAACGCTTCCGGATCTCTATTCTGGATAAAAAAGGAATAGATATAATCGGAATGATAGCCTAAAATTCCGGTATATCCGAACTGACCGGGATTGAAAGCCGTAATCAAATCTTTTTGCATCTGATCAAGCTGGTCAATGCGCATTTTTGTACGCAGCTTCGGCAAATTGGAAAGCGTAATAAGCCCAAACCAAGAGTGTACATTGGACTTTTCTGCAATTATATTTTCAATCTCGGCGTCTACACTCTTTTCCCATATATCGGGAAGGAATGCACCAAACTCATTGGCGAAAACGGGCTCATCGATATCAATTTTGGGATCATTTCCCATAATTTGAAGTCCCGCCACCCGCACCAGGTTAGCCAATTTATGCTTTGTAGACTCTTTAAAAAGCAGTGGATTTTGGTCGTAAATAAGCACCACCCCCTGCCGGCGGTCATTCATTAACAAAGGTACCGCCAGCGTGGCCCCGTCGGTATGTCGTTCACGTGGCGACAATCGTTTCGGACTGTTATTGAAATGGATGGCAAATTCGGTTTCTCCATTCTCTGCGGCATCACTGGTAAGCGAGCGATCTTCCATCTTCATCCCGATGGGTGGAGCATGTTTTGCCTCATCCGAATTCATAACGTTACACCAGCTGTCCATACCCTGGGTGACAAAAGATACGCCACCGTCGTGCAAAAAGTCCTGCAAAATATTAAGCAGCCGTTTTATCATGTCTGCACGGTGGCAGCGCACGTTCAATCGGCCCAGGCACTTTTCGTAATCGATCCACTCGTTTTGCTGTTCATATAGATCACTGATTTCTAAGTAGGTATTCAATACATTCCGTAAGGCCTCAATATAGGAATGGATGACATCCCGCTTCTCTTCAGTAAAAATATGGTCCTTCGACTCCAATACCGTAATAGCCACCGTTTCCCCATTATTGACGAAAGGTAACATCGTGACATACCGAACAGGAACGTCATTGTAATAATGGTCCAGATGCGATTTATCCAGCCTTTTCCCTACTTCTACGGCGGTGGGTTCTGTATAATCCTTAAATTCATTCAAAAAATGATCTTCGAATTTCAACCGATCTTTAAACATAACGTTATCCAGCTCAGTGGACTTTGTCTCAAGCACGAACTGCTCACGAGATCGGTTAATCCAGTACATGTATACCGTCTCCATCTTCGAAGCTCCTCGCAGCAGATAGATAAGGTCTTTGAGCACGTGCTTAAATTCTCTCAGTGCTTTTTTCTGGCGTTTTTTTCCCATAATCTCTGCTTTAGAGTATTCTTTTTTAGATGCTGAAAAACTGTTCATGATCATGTCTTAAATCTGCTTCGCTAAAGCTTCTGCTTCACTGATCATCCTTTCAATAGCGGCAAGCCCGTTATTCCAGAATTCAGGATCCGTAATATCCAGACCCAATTTACCGATAATATGTTCCGGCCAATCTGATCCCCCTGCTCGCAGCATTTCGATATAGTTATCGGCAAAGTCATCTTCGGATTGCGTATATGCTTCATAAAGTGCCAACACCAATAATTCTCCAAATGCGTAGGCATAAACGTAGCCCGGCGTATGCAGAAAATGGGGGATGTAGCTCCACCATAAATCATAGCCTTCCGTCAGTGTAACCGAATCACCATAAATATCTTTCTGAGTTTCTCGCCATAACGATGAAAACTCTTCCGTAGTCAACTCCCCTTCTTGCCTTCGCTTGGTATGCATAGCGTGCTCAAAGCGGTTCATCGAAACCTGGCGAAAGACGGTAGCAATAGTATCATCAATTTTGCCAACCAGCAGGGCTAATTTTTCTTTGGGATCATCCAGGTTGCTCATGAGCCGCTGAAAAACAAGCATTTCTCCAAATACGGAAGCCGTTTCTGCCGTCGTCAGAGGCGTACTGGCCTGCAGAGCACCCTGCTCTCGAGAAAGATACTGGTGCACCCCGTGGCCCAACTCATGCGCCAGAGTCTGCACATCCCTCACCTTGCCATCATAATTCATAAACACATAGGGATGCACGGAGGGAACCGTGCTTGCAGAGTATGCTCCGCCACGTTTCCCTGGTTTCATTGCTGCGTCAATCCAGTTATGCTCAAAAAAATCGCCTGCGATCTCTCCCATCTTCGGATGAAAGCTGGAATAAGAATCAAGTACCATCGATCGGGCATCATTCCAATGAACCTGTTTCTCGCTTTTCAGCAGCGGGGCATAGCGGTCGTAATCATAAAACTCATCATAGCCCAGCAGTGATTTCTTAAGATTGTAAAACCGGTGCACCAGGCTATAGTGATCCGTAACGGAATTCACTAACAACTCGACGGTATCGTCGTCAATTTCGTTAGACAGGTTTCGTGAAGAAATCCAGCTGGGATAATCGCGGAGTTTATCGCTACTATGCTTGTCGGCCAGCAGAGTATTAAATATAAAGGTGAGCGTATGGCTTAATTCCGAAAACGTTTCGGTCAACGACGCATGAGCACGTTCGCGGAGTTCCCGATCGGGCTCATGCAATTTGCTCAGTGCTTCTTGCTGAGTTAATTCTTCCCCATCCAGGGTAAAGCGAGCGGCTCCCATAGTCTCATCAAAATACCTGTTCCATGCACTACTGCCCGTCACCTTCTTGGCAGAAAAAACCTGTTCCGCTTCCTCATTTAATACATGGGATTTATACCGACGGGAGGTTTCCAGGTAATGCTCATAATGGCTTAACACCTCACTTTCAATGAGTGTTTGAGCCTGTTCATCATCCATAGCCAGCCATTCCACATCAAAGAACACCAGCTGCTGCTGAATCTCGGAAGAAAGTTCATTCGCATCCTGAACTAATTTTCCATATTTCGCATTAGAGGTGTCTGTCGACCAAATAAGCTGGGCAAATGAACCGATTTTACTCAATCGTTCAATAATACTTTCATAATCCTGCAGAGCCTGATGCATCTGGCTGGCATCAAATGATTTTACTTTGCCGCGATAGTCGGAGGCAAACTGCTTTGCCTGCTGCCGGACACGCTTTTTATCTTCTTGCAGTGCGGGATCGTCGGTGGAATTATAAAGATCAGAAAGATCCCATTGAACTTCTTCAGCCCCAGTGGGGTTATTTACATCAGTACTCATAAAATGCTATACACGGGTTATTTACATCGTAAATGCCTTTTTTGCTCTACACAGCGGATAAAAAATTATCTGCATAGAAGAATCGTATTTTAGCATTACAATGATTAACTTTAGATTTATTCGGTTCTCTTAAAGAAACCAAAAAAATCGGCCAAATTTAACAGTCGAATTTCTTTTTATCGCTAATTTTAAATTCACTCAATAAGATCACATTTTGAAGTCGCTCGAAGCTGTTTTCGGACCCAATTCCGCACTTGTTGAAGAACTGTTTAACCAATACAAAAAAGATCCTTCATCCGTACCTAACCACTGGAGAAAATATTTTGATGAAATTGATGAAGATGATTCCATAGAAGAACTGAAAGAAGAAGCAGAACAAAATGGAGCTCCTGCTGCTTCGAGTAAGCCTGCCCCTTCCGAAGTCAAGAAGAAACCTGCTGATAAAGAAAAAGAACAGGATAAAGTTATTAAAGGCGCTCAGCTGGAACAGATCAAAGGGGTCTCGAGCAAAATTGTAGAGAATATGGACGAAAGCCTCAATATTCCTACGGCTACCTCTGTACGGGTACTGCCCATGAAGATGCTTATTGAGGATCGGGCTATTATTAACCGACAGCTTCTGCAGCGCGATGAGCCCAAGTCTTCTTTTACCCACTACATTGCCTGGGCCATTGTGCAAGCGCTTAAGGAGTTTCCGAATATGAACAACTCCTTTACCCGAAAGGATGGCGAACCTCATAAGGTTATTCCAGACCAGGTGAACCTGGGACTTGCCGTAGATGTTGAGAACAAAGACGGTTCTCGCAACCTGTTGGTGCCGAACATCAAGGGCGTTGACAAGATGAATTTCAGGGAATTTCTGGACGCCTATAACGGACTCATCAACAAAGTTCGAAATGGTAACCTGCAGCTATCGGATTTTGAGGGTACCTCCATTACCCTTACCAATCCAGGCATGATCGGAACGGTGCAGTCTGTACCGCGCCTTATGGAAACCCAGGGAACGATTATTGCGACCGGCGCCATAGATTATCCTGCCGAATTCAAATCAATGTCCCAAAAGGTCTTGAACAAGCTGGGCATCAGCAAAGTAATGACCGTTACCTCTACTTATGATCACCGTGTTATCCAGGGAGCGGAATCGGGATCATTCCTGAAGAAAATCCACAGCCTGCTCAATGGCGAAGAAGATTTTTACGATCAGATTTTTGAGGATCTTGAAATCCCTTACGATCCCCTGCCCTTTGGCGGAGATACATATATGGGGCAGCTCGACGGACAGGGCGCTACGCTCGAAGATAACAAGCGGGCTATTGCCGTCATGCGACTTATTAATATGTATCGCACGCGCGGGCATGTACTGGCCGACCTTGACCCCCTGAGTGATGAACCGGGCCACAGTCCGGAACTGGACTTGGAATACTATGGACTTACGCTCTGGGATATGGATCGCGAATTCTACTGCGGCGGCCTTGGCGGTAAAGAGAAAGCTTCGCTGCAAGAGATCGTTCGCCTGCTCCGTGACACTTATTGTGGCAAGATCGGGGCCGAATACATGCACCTGCTGGATCTGGAAGAACGTCAGTGGCTGCGCGAGCGCATGGAGTCGACCACCAATACTCCGGAGCTGGATAATGATCAAAAGAAAGAGATCCTTCATAAGTTAAATCAGGCGAAAGCATTCGAGCAGTTTCTCCACAAGAAATATATTGGACATAAGCGATTCTCGCTCGAAGGGGCCGATACGCTGATCCCCATGATGCACCACATGCTAGAGAAAGCCGGAGAAGATAAAGTCGAAAAAATATTTATGGGTATGGCCCACCGGGGACGCCTGAATATCCTGGTGAATATTATGAATAAACCCTACCGCAAAGTCTTTGCCGACTTTGAGGGTAATCTGGATCCGGGCAGTATTCAGGGCTCAGGTGACGTAAAATATCACCTTGGCGCAGAAGGAGCTTACCAAACATCATCCGGTGCTGATGTTGATATCGAACTGTTGCCCAACCCAAGCCACCTCGAATCTGTAAATCCGGTGGTAGAAGGCGCTACACGTGCAACACAGGATCACCACCAAGAGGATGAGGCTAACAAAAATATTATGCCGGTATTGATCCATGGTGATGCAGCTTTTGCCGGCCAGGGTGTAGTAAGTGAAACGCTCAATATGTCGCAACTGGATGCTTACCAGACGGGTGGTACGGTGCATATTATCATCAACAACCAGA
This sequence comes from Fodinibius salsisoli, assembly GCF_026229185.1. Lineage (GTDB taxonomy): Bacteria > Bacteroidota > Rhodothermia > Balneolales > Balneolaceae > Fodinibius > Fodinibius salsisoli. The sequence continues at coordinate 66,110 of NZ_JAGGJA010000012.1, forward strand.
TTGGTTTTACTACACTGCCCGAAGATGGGCGTTCTACCGAGTATGCCTCTGATCTGGCAAAAATGATTCTGGCCCCGATCTTCCACGTGAACGGAGACAATCCAGAAGAAGCGGTACATGCTATACAAATGGCTTTTGAATATCGCCAGAAATTTAATAAAGATGTTATTATCGACCTGATATGTTACCGTAAATACGGTCACAACGAAGGCGATGAGCCCGCTTTTACTCAGCCCGGCATGTATCAGGAAATTGACAGCCATCCACCGGTGCGCGATATTTATGCGAAGCATCTGCTCAACCGAGAAGATCTTACCGAAGAAGAAGCACAAGAGATTTTTGACGAATTTGATGAGCTATTACGTCAGGCTTTTGAAGATGCCAAGAGTTCTTCCCCGCTTGAAGTCACGGAAGATATGATCGACCGGCAGGAGACCAAGCAGGACGACTGGCCGGAATATCCCGATACGACCTATTCAGAAGAAGAACTCAAAGATATTGCTGTCAAGCTGAATACGGTACCCAAAGATTTCGATGCTAATCCCAAGCTGTTAAAACAGCTTGCCAAACGAGCTGAAATCGTTGAAACCAATGCCAAGAAAATTGACTGGGGCTTTGCTGAAGCATTAGCCTTTGGTTCCTTATTGAAGAATAATACAACAGTCCGACTCACCGGCCAGGATGCTGAACGCGGTACTTTCTCTCACCGCCACGCCAAACTACACGGTACGGAGACCGATCAGGAATTTATCCCACTGAATAACCTCAAGGATGATCAGGCGCCTTTTTATCCATATAACAGTCTACTCAGCGAGTTTGCCTGTGTAGGCTTCGAGTTTGGATATAGTGCCGCTAAGCTGGATGCCCTCGTTATTTGGGAAGCACAATTTGGCGACTTTGCTAACGGTGCTCAAATTCCCGTGGATCAATTTGTATCTGCCAGTGAAGCAAAGTGGGGACAGAAATCATCGCTGGTTATGACTCTGCCGCATGGTTATGAAGGCCAGGGACCCGAGCACTCATCAGCACGATTGGAACGTTATCTACAACTCTGTGCTGAAGATAATATGCAAGTGGCCAACCTGACTACCCCTGCACAATACTTCCATATCCTGCGCAAACAGGCCAAGCAAGACGAAAAACGTCCGCTTATCATCATGTCTCCCAAAAGCCTGCTCAGACACCCGCTTGCTACCTCACAGACAGAAGATTTGGCGAAAGGACGTTATCAGCCGTTCATTCCTGATCAAGAGGTTGAAGACAAGAGTAAGATCGATCGTCTGGTCATCTGTTCGGGTAAGGTCTACTATGACCTCTACAAACAGCGTCAGGATGAAGAAGTGGAGAATGTAGCTATCGCTCGATTGGAGCAGTTCTACCCCTTCCCCGACCGCGATGTTCACGAGATACTGGAAGAATACAGCCATGTCGATGACATTGTATGGTGCCAGGAAGAGCCTAAGAATATGGGCGGATGGACTTTCGTCACCCCCCGTATTATGGAACAGCTGCAGGAGAATCAGTCCCTGAGATATGTCGGACGTCAGGCTTCAGCTTCCCCGGCAACCGGACAGGCTAAAATCCACAAAGCGGAGCAGGATAAGTTGATTAATGAGGCCTTAAAATAAGAAGAGATATAACTGCCAGGCACTTCTGAAGTGCCTGGCAATTTCTTTTTCATAGAAAAAGGGTACTAAACTTCAAAAGTTTAGTACCCTTTTTTTGTAGAATTTATGATTCCCGTCGTCATCGCAAGCCGTTGGACACCCCCTTACAAATACGGCTAACCGCATCATGGCTATGCAGGCTCTCCATATGAACACAACGGATCACAAAATCCAGAATCTCCTTCTGTTCGTTGAGCTGCTCATAAATCAATCGCGCAGCATCTTCCACAAACTTTTGAAAGGCTCCATTCATTTCAGCAAAAGCTTGTTCATCCTCGCGCTTCACCATAACCTGGGTTTCTGTCATCAGGGCCTCGCGGCAATGTTGAACCAAATTTTCTACGAACATAGAGTCATCCAACTCTACCGTCATACTGGCCACGCTCCGCTGGCTGTGCGGTATAGATGCTACGCCCCGTGAGTCTCGCGCATGTTCGGATAACTCATAAGAACAGGGGCAGGCACTGCTATACTCAAAATCCAAGTGCATAAACTTGCGAAACTCGCCATTAGCACTTAAGGTGCCCTCAATAGCAGCCTCATAATACTGGTATCCTTCCAAGCCCGAACGCAGACTTTCTTGCAAGATCGGATAATTGAACGACAGTTTGATGTAAGCCGATTGAGAATCCAGCTCTTCAACATAGGTTTTGAGGACTTCCTCCAACATATCCGGATGAAATACTTCATCCTTAAAATCATAAAACCGTCGTATAATACGGCTCATATTGATCCCCTTTTTACCTGCTTCAAGACCTACATATCCACCCACTGATGTTTCAAGTGTTATGATTTCGCCATCCGGACGAGGATATTTTAATGGAAGTTTAAAATCCGAGATACCGACCTGCTGGATGGGTACGTTTGCTCCTTCAATAAGCGAAGCCGGGCCATTCTGCAGATCGGGCAGACTTTCCTTATACGCATCCGAAACGGTAAATGTAGGGTCGTAATAACGCTTCAATTTCGTAGAAATCATTCGTTTAAGCTACTGTTCTATGACTATAAGCTGTATGGTTAATCAATATTGGGCAACGGCTTGCCCAAAAGATATGGACAATATTCGGCTGAATTTCGTTCGGTTTCTTGTAATTCAACTTTATATAGAAACCCATTACTCCCCTCTGCCTCAGCAATCGGCCCTTCAAGTTGGTCGAAAAAAGCCCTAACCAAATTTTCCGTCGACGGCATCATACCATTCAAAAACGGAACATCAAGGTTTAAATTCTTGTGATCACACTTTTCGATAACCCGGTTCTCGATAATCTGTTTTAACGTTGACAGATCGATAACATAGCCGGTTGTACTATCAACTTCCCCGGCTACCGTTACATTTATGATATAATTATGCCCATGCCAATTTTCATGGTTGCACTTCCCAAACATTTCGCGATTCCATTCGTCCGATTTGTCTGGATTATGAAGTCGGTGAGCCGCGTTAAAATGAGCTCTTCTCGTTACAAAAACCAATTGTTTGTCATTTTATTGTTTAAAATATCGACTCTCCAAAACGAATCTTCAAAAGCCATGGTTCCAAAATATCAGCTAAAATTATCACGATTTAACATTTTTTTCAACTGATAACTGATATGAATCCTTTCTATAGTATTTTTCCTTTAACCAGAAAGCGACATTAACCAATGCAATCAGTACTGGTACTTCAACCAAAGGACCAATGACTCCGGTAAAAGCTTGTCCACTGTTGAGGCCAAATATGGCAATAGCAACAGCGATCGCCAGCTCAAAATTGTTGCCGGCCGCCGTAAAAGCAATAGACGCATTCTTGTCATAATCGGCTCCCATCACTTTACTAATGATAAATCCAATAAAGAACATTACTATAAAATAAATAATTAGGGGTATAGCAATGCGAACTACATCCAGCGGAATTTGTACAATCAGTTCGCCTTTAAGACTAAACATGACCACAATAGTGAAAAGAAGAGCCATAAGTGTAAGCGGAGAAACAGCGGGCAAAAATTTTTCTTCATACCATTTTCGGCCTTTCAGTTTTACCAATGCAAAACGACTGATCATACCTGCCAAAAACGGGATACCAAGATAAATAGCCACACTCTCAGCTACAGTCATAATCGAGATATCTACAATAGCACCTTCAAAACCCAATAGCGGCGGCAGTTTAGTGATAAAAAGCCACGCATAGAAGCTGTACGTAAAGACTTGGAAAAGACTGTTCAGCGCCACCAGGCCAGCCCCATATTCACTACTTCCCTCCGCCAGATCGTTCCACACCAAGACCATGGCAATACAGCGGGCCAGTCCAATAAGGATTAAGCCGACCATATACTCCGGATAGTCATGCAAAAAAATAATAGCCAAGGCAAACATAAGGACCGGACCAATGATCCAGTTTAGTACCAACGATATGCTCAATACCTTTACATCTTTAAAAACTTTGGGAAGGAGCTTATAATCTACCTTCGCCAGTGGTGGATACATCATCAAAATAAGTCCGATTGCAATGGGAATATTGGTCGATCCGCTGCTGAAGGAATTAATAAATTGCGAAGTGGAAGGAAAGGCGTAACCGATTCCAACGCCCACCGCCATAGCAACGAATATCCACAGCGTTAGAAAACGGTCTAACAGATTCATCTTTTTGCGTGGAGAAGACATAGAGTGCACAAAAATTTGTATAGTATTTGGGTTTATTAGAGGCTTTGCAATACTGCCCCAGTTTGTCATTCTGAACTCGTTTCAGAATATCAGATATCTTTGGCAGCCTTTTAAAAGAGATCCTGATCCCAAGAATTCGGGACAGGATGACAAGTTAGATTCTCCAAAGGCCTGTTAGTGAGACAAGCCTCAACTTAACTGAGACAGCATATAATACATCTCCGAGGCAATCTGCCGGCAGCGTTCATCATAGGTTTGGGCTTCCCCTGGAGTACCATCAGACTCTTTGGGATCGATGTAGGGAATAGAGATGCGAAGAGAAGTGCCGGGTACCAATGGACAGTTTTCATCGGCATCTGAACAAGTCATAATAGCCGCAAAACCATCCTGTGGATTAGCCTCATCATCAAACGTCTTCGAAAAACAAGTGAGCGGAGCTGCATCTTCAGCATAGAAAACCTTATATCGTGGATTTTCTCCACCCGGATTTTCGACCTTGAAACCCGCTCGCTCAATGGCCGCCACCGCCCTTGGGTTAAAAGCCGTTTCTTCGGTACCGCCGGAAAAGGTGTTGATATATTCTAATCCAAAATGATGCGCTAATACTGCCGCCCAGACCTGGCAGAAATGACTCCTACGGCTGTTGTGCGTGCAAACAAACGTTAACTTGGCACCACTCCCCTCTTCTACCTTTGATGAGATAAAGTCGGAAATTTGACGAAGCTTCTGCTTGCGTTCGCTCCCTATTTGGAAGGTGTCATCCTCAAGTTGTTGAATGTAAGTCAAAAGCTCTTGGTACATTATAATATATTACGGATTAAAACTTGATTAATCCCTCCTTGAGGAGGGTATCTAAATGCTACGATTTTCAGTATTGGTACGGGAGGTATTACTCATTTCTGGTGTCTTGCCCCCTCCTCCCGAGTAAATCGGGACGGCACTCCCATCAGGAAGGTGTATCGTCTTCACTTCTTATCCAAAGCTAAATATTCATCGGATGACAAGCCCAGTCATCCGATGATGGAAGCTTATAATTAACACTAACAGCAATCAGGTCTACAGCAGGCGGCTTCAGCTTCTGTAGCGGAGGTAACCTTCCCTTCCTCTTCTCCTCCCGGTTTTTGGGCAAAGACGGTGATACTATAGATACCCGTGTCACCATTTTTAAAATCTTCAATCTTCTCTTCAGAAAGGTAGCGACTCAGGATATCATCCGGAAGGGTAATCACTTTTTCCTTTTGCAGCCTAATGTTTTCAAAGCCCTGCTCTTCAATATAGCCAAGATACTGTTCCTTTTGGATGGCACCAGCCACGCAACCGGCATACATCTCGGCATCTTCTTTCAATGCTTCCGGTAATTCACCAAGCAAAACAATATCCGAAATACTAAAATGTCCGCCGGGCTTTAACACGCGGAATATCTCCGAAAAGACTTGCTGTTTATTGGGGACCAGGTTCAGCACGCAGTTGCTGACGATCACATCTGCCAGATTATCCGAGACAGGCATCTCTTCAATATCACCAGAGCGAAACTCTACATTATTGAAGTTCAATTTTTCGGCATTTTTTCGGGCTTTGGCAATCATCGGCTCCGCAAAATCGATACCCAGAACCTTTCCTGAGGCTCCGGTCTCGTGACGGGCCACAAAACAATCGTTGCCCGCTCCCGATCCTAAGTCAATCACGGTATCACCCTCCTTTATCTTGGCAAATTGGGTCGGCAGACCGCAGCCAAGTCCCAGGTCAGCATCGGCGTTATAGCCTTCTACCTCGCTGTAGTCGTCGGTCATAATGTTATAGACTTCATCAGACGAGGACCCAGACCCACAGCAAGAACTTGCATTGAAATCTGCGGACTGTTCACTAATCTGGCTGTATTTTTCTTTTACTGTTTTCTTCAGTTCATCGGCATTTTTTGATTTGGTACTCATATCAGCAGCAGTTTTTTTGGGTTGCAGTTGTTAAATTTTTAATCAGGGGTACAAATAGCTCATTAAGGTCTTCAATTCCCTCCTCACTAAGGCAATAGCATGTGCGGACCCCATCAATTTCGCCCTGGATGATGCCGGCCTTTTTTAACGCTTTCAGATGTTGAGAAACCGTTGATTGCGCCAATGGAAGTTCATCCGTAATATCACCACAGATGCAGGTTTCTCGTTCCGCCAGCAATTCGATGATAGCAATACGCGCCGGATGTCCCAGGGCTTTCATCAGCTCGGAAGTACGTTTTTGCGAAGTATTAAACAGCTTTGCTTTTGTAATTGCCATAATATTAATCGTTTATCGTAAATTTACGATTAATATAATTAAAAAAAGTTTTCAGTCAAACAAAAATGATGACTACGCATTAAGCGGTTAGAATTGGAGCGGGTTACAAGTCATTTGGCTTTTATGAGCATCTTGTTCTACCCCTACAGGCAGGGAGAGAGACATCTTGTTGGGCAATTGGAGAAAATAAAAAGGTTCCTTTCCCTACTGATAGAGAGAGGACAGAGCCTATACCAACCGCTGTCGGTAAGTAGGTCAAAAAGGGTGTAATTAAGGGTTTTACCTATAGGTAATTGCCTTTTCCCCAATCAACGCTAACTGCACAGCGCGTAATGACCATCCTCAGAATCGTTTAAACCTAACCGTCAAACACATTCTGTTTCAATAAAATATCATTGAAAATGAGAAAGGCTCCGAGTCAACGGAGCCCCCCTGTGATCAGCACACCTCACACGATTTATGTGAGAGTATTTTTAAAATTCTTTCCTGGATGGGTTATTCCCAGCGTACCCAGCTTCCTTCCTGCGTCCAGTCTTCGGTACCGAAGGCACCACTATAATCAACCTGGTCAAAGAAGTCGTCTGAAGGAACTTCAACACCACTGGTCAGTGCAGGTGATCCTGCCTGGAGTGCAAAGTTAAAAGAAGCGGCATCAACAAATTGAGGATCCACATTCTGCAGCCCAAGATCGCTATAGTAAGCGAGCGAAGAACCGTCGTTGGCATTGTTGTGCGAAATGTTACCGCCAAAGGTCAGAGAAGAACCTACGTTTGCATCGGTTCCATCCTCGGTGTCCACATAAATTGGAGCTTCTGTGTTTTTACCAAAGTTAGCAACAATGATGTTTTTATATTCGCCTTCAATACTTTCACGCAGGTGCAGCCCACGGATAGTTTCGCCATTGGCAGCATCATTTCCATAGATGGTAGCGTTGAAAATTTGGGGAGAAGTTGGGCCGTTTCCACCACTGCAGTCGGCCTGATCATCACAGCCATCGTTCTCAAAACCACGGTTAGAAGGGGTTCCATCGGTTTGTACACCAACCCAAAACTGTCCTCTTCCGGTCCATCCCTGGTCGTAGTCAAAGGTATCATCCTGGGCCCCCTTTATGACCAAGTACTTGATATCAACGGTACCGCCGAAAAGTTCAACACCGTCATCCACTGACTGGTAGATGCTGATATGATCCAGCTGTGTTTCGCTACCTACAGAATACAGGGTCAATGCCTGCAGCTCACTTCCGTCAGCAATGCTGTATCCGGAGTATTCAATACGAACGTAGCTTAAATGGCCACTATCGTCCTGGTCGTTGAAGGATTCTCCATTACCAGTATCAGCGCCATATTGAACGCCTTGGTCAAGCCCTTCAATTTCTCCGAGTCCGCCCGGAACGTTATTACTGGCTTCACCGGCTAAAATAATACCGCCCCAGCTGGCAACTTCCTTACGCTCGGAAGTAAACACAATGGGATTATCGGCCGTACCTTCGGCGACTAATCGACCTGATGCCTGAGGTGAATCAAAGTTCGCGACATCACCCGGTAAGGTAATAATAGTTCCAACTTCAGCATTATTATTGTTGTGGTAGGTAAAGCTTACTTCTACACCGGGTTCTACCGTTAAAGTAACACCGGGAAGTACGAATCGTGGTCCGGTGAGTGTGGTATCGTTCGACCAGGTTTGATCTTCAGCAATAAGCTCGCCTGGAAGGTCTTCATACACTGCTGGTATTTCTATGTCGGGATCGGGATCAGGGTCTGGATCTGGGCCAACACCGTTATCGTCTCCGCAGCTTGTCAATAGTAGCATTGATGGAAGAACCAAAAATGCTATTAGTTTTGTGACTGTTGATTTCATAGTAAGTTTGAATGTTATTTGATTAGTGTGTGAAAGTGTAAGGTTCATTTCTTTGTGTGTGAACATAAGTGATGTTCATTACGAAACTGTTACGTCCATATTTTTTAACCATTAATTATAGCGAGAGCTTGGCCCCCAACTGTAAGGTAACGCCCGGCTTATAGCGGAAAGTTGTAGCAGGTCCCTGGGTGTATTCGCGCTCTTGGTTTAAAAGGTTGCTCGCTTCTAAACTCAGATCTACTCTCCCCAGTGGATATTCAATTTTGGCACCCAAATCGTGGAACGGCTCTTCATATTCATCATACTGCTGGCCGTTTTTGCCCACCGTGACGATACGCTCGCCAAAGGTGTTATAACTAAGAGAGAGATTCATATCCCACTTGGGTATCGTATAGAAGGAGGAGACGTTGATAATGTAAGGAGACTGCCCTACCATGGGACGCGTTATATTTGCTACCCTGTTGGAAGCCTGGCTCCCCATATCAGTCTCAGAAAATATGTAGGAAGCATTGGCCACTACTTGCAGTCGATCGGTAATATTTTTACGCCCCTCTACTTCTACTCCAAATAAATCAGCTTCAGGAGCATTATCGTAAAATACCTCGTTGGCATCGGTCAACCGGTAAAAAAGCTCGATAGGATTCTCAAACTGCTTGTAAAAAGCGCTAAGTGCAAATAACTCTCCTCCGCTTGGATACGTCTCAAACCTAAGGTCGTAATTGGTAATGCGAGTTCTCTCCAGATCAGGATTGCCATAAATTCGCTGACCGCCAAAAAAATCAGCAAAGTTAAAGTTGGAGATCTCTCTGAATTCCGGACGTGCCAGTGTTCGCGAAAATGCTGCCCGCAAGTTGGTTCGGTCACTTACCTCATAAGTGACGTTTACCGCCGGCAGAAAGTCCGTATTATCTACCTCGGAAACTTCCTGGTATTCTCCATCCAAACTCAATGGTACCTCAATAGTTTGCACAGAATTTTCAATACGCCCCCCAACCTCGAATGATAATCGATCGATAGCGTTCCACTGAGTGCTTATAAATCCGGCATAAATTGACTGGAATCCATCATACCAGTCTGATTGTGTTGTACCGAACTGAGTCGTTTCAACCATTTCCAAGGTCCCGTTTTCAACCTGTTCGTCATTAAAAAGAACGTCTGGGGACTGAGTGGCCGTGGCTTCGTCAATGAAAGGTGCCACCTGGTCACGATAAGAAATTCGTCGAGCAGTAAACCGGCGATCTTTGAGTATCACATTCCCTCCTGTTGAAACGGAAAGAAAATCCGCCGGCTCAAATTTGTACTTCAATTTGGCAGCATAGTTATTGTCTTTTTGGTTAGAGAAAAAGTGCCCATTATTATCTCCAAAAGGTGCAAAGCTATACTCGTTACCAGAAAGGTTATATCGGGTAGTGCGCCTATCCGGTCGAATTCTCTTCGCACTGTTGAAGCTAACATTTGCGGTAAGAGTCGAAGACAAGAAGTTCTGAAAATAGGTCTCCATTTCCAGCGTATTGGAGAATACCGTACGGCGATCAAAGTTTAAAATCGTCAAACGGTTTACACCGTTTTGGTAAGGGCCCTGGATAATGCTTTTGGTGTCGCTGGTGGAGTTTGAATACAACGATTTAAGACCGATCTTGGTCACGGGTGATGGCTTAACAAAAATATTCAACATCCCACTTAGATCAGCAGATATAACCCCTTCCGTCTGATTGTAATCCGTAAGGAAGTTGGGGGAACCCTCATTAAAGAACTGGATGAACCGCTGCACCTTATTGGGCTCAAGCTCGCGAGCATATTTGTAAGAAAAGTTACTGACTACCCCAATCGGCATCTTATCTTCATTAAATTGATTGGCATAGTTAACGCTGATGCTCTGCGATGGAATAGCAGATTGATTGGAGGAAATGCCCCAGCTGTTATGTAACCCATTCGCTACTTGCCCAGCATTCTGATCAGAAACTCGCTGACTATTCAATACAGAAGGCAGTTGTCGTTTCCCATTGTCATATCCCAGGAAATCTGTACTGCTCCCCCCGCTTGTAAGTGTATTTTCAAGCGTAGAAACCGTGTTATAGCTGGTGGAATAGCTTAACGTAAAGTTGCGCTCTTCCGGAAACTCACGCGTTGTTATTTGGACTGAGCCTCCGGAAAATTCAGCTGATTGGTCGGCCGTAAATGTCTTTTGAACGATGATATTGCTGACCAGCCCACTACCAAACAAATCCATCGGCGCTTCTTTCTTATTAGGATTGGTAGAGGGTAGCTGAGAACCATTCAACTGAACATTACTATATCGGTTACCGAGTCCACGAACAAATACATTTTTGCCATCCTGTACCGTGACACCCGTTACTCTTTTTATGGCTGATCCTACATCACCGTCGCCCAATTTGGATATCTGTTGAGAAGACAACCCATCTTGCATGGGGACCGATTTACGTTGTATTGAAAGCAAGCCCGCCGAGCTACTTTGATCTGCGGTAGCTGTCACAACCACTTCATCCATCCCAACAGTTTTGGGTTGCAAGGTTATGTTTACCGTTGTCGGAGAGCCGGCACTGACCTCAACCCCGGTAATGTTCTTCTTGTTATAAGATATGTAAGAAACAGTTACTGAATAAGTACCCGGCGTCAGGTTTCGAATCGCAAATTTACCATCCAAATCAGTTGCTGATCCTTTAGTGGTTCCTGTAATAGAAACATTAGCTCCGATAACCGTTTGGCCTGTTGCGGCGTCAATGACAGTTCCAACAATTTTACCTTTTTTACTATTATCGGAGGCGGGTTGGGCGTTTACATTAATTGCGACTGCAAGTAGCGAGGCAGCCATTAAATATCGAATTAGAAAGCGTAAATTATTCACGGTAAGTGTGCTGATTTTATTTTGTAGTTTATTCCTTAACATGACATGTCAAGGATAGCACACTTAGATTTCAGAACTATTATGCAACCATTACGAATACATTATTCTAATTTTACCTTAATGTTAAGAGACCCCTCTTATCGCGGATAAATAAGCTTTTCCTACTTATCTATGTTAAACGCGGAGAATGAATTAGAAATTTAATTTTATGATAATGTCTCTCTCAAAGACCGTACAATCTGTTCAAACACGTTACGGATAATCAACCCAAGTACCATTAGGCAACCCATCCAAGAGCCTAAATTCCTTAGCCTCTTTCTCTTAGGGATATTTGGGGCATATAACTCCTAAATAAATAGCCGTCTACCTGTTCAACCTGAAAACGGCTGCTATCACGAAAAGATAAACCTATTTCGCCACTTATTTCTAAGCAGCAATGTCATTCCTCTTTTTCAGAAGACGTATTTTTGGTTAGCTCATCATCCGAACTTTCTTCCAAAATTTCAGCATCGGAGACCTCATCATGACCGTTAGATTTATTCGTATCACCCTCGTCATCAAAAATTCCTTCCGGATATTTCCCTTCGGGATGAGCCCCTAAAAGGTCTTTTAAGTCATTATGATCAATGACTTCTTTATCCAACAACGTCTTGGCCATTTTCTCAAGCTGATCTTTATGCTTGGTCAACAAAGCCTTGGTTCTCTCATAATTGTGTTTGATAATATCACTCACTGCATCATCGATGCGCTCTGCCGTTCGCTCGGAATATTTCTTATTAAACCCATAACTGTTTTCCGGGTTATTGGAATTTTTTAGCGACAGATACCCCAATTCATCACTCATTCCGTATTCTGCCACCATAGCAAAGGCCATATTGGTAATGCGCTCCAGATCATTCTGAGCACCGGTAGAAATACGTCCAAAGATGATCTCCTCTGCTATCCTTCCACCTAACAGAGCACAAATTTTATCATTAAGCTCTTCTGTGGTCATCAGGAAGCGATCTTCAAGTGGGGTTTGGAGGGTATAACCCAGTGCAGCAAGTCCACGGGGTACAATACTCACCTTTAGAACCGGATCGGTATGTTCAAGATACCAGCCAACTATTGCATGACCTGATTCATGGTAGGCCACTATTTCACGTTCTTTGGGACTAATGAGTTTATTTTTTTTCTCCAGTCCGGCGATAACCCGCTCAATAGAATCCTGGAAATCCTCCATCTCAACTTTCTCCTTACCTCTGCGCGCAGCCATCAATGCCGCCTCATTACAGAGGTTAGCCAACTCCGCACCGGCAAAGCCGGGTGTTTGGGAAGCCAGAAGCTTTAAATCAATATCATCGGAGAGGATTAAGTTTCGGGCATGGACCTTCAGTACTTCTACACGCCCTCTCAGATCCGGCTTATCGATCAATATCTGACGATCAAAGCGACCAGGTCGTAACAGTGCCGAATCCAAAACGTCAGGCCGGTTGGTTGCCGCCATGATGATGACGCCCTTGTCGGTATTGAAGCCATCCATCTCACTTAGAAGCTGATTGAGGGTATTTTCCCGCTCATCGTTTGATCCCATCATCGCTCCTTTACCCCGGCTTCTCCCAATGGCATCAATTTCATCAATAAAGATAATACAGGGCGCTTTTTCTTTGGCCTGTTTAAACAGATCTCGTACACGGGCAGCCCCCACTCCTACAAACATCTCTACAAAATCAGAACCGCTTAAGCTAAAGAAAGGCACATCCGCTTCGCCCGCCGTAGCTTTAGCCAGTAATGTCTTACCAGTGCCCGGTGGGCCCACCAGGAGCACTCCTTTGGGTAAGGTACCGCCAAGCTTGGTAAACTTCTGGGGATTTCTCAGAAACTCTACCACTTCTTCTACTTCTCCTTTAGCCTCTTCAAGACCGGCTACATCCTTAAATGAAACTTCATTATTGGCCTGTTTATCGTAGAGCGAAGCTTTATTTTTACCGATATTAAGAACCTGCTGACCGGGATTCATGCGTCGGAAAATAAAAATCCAAAATATGACGGCCAGTCCGATAGGAATTAACCATATCAGGATACCGCTGAACCAATCCTCTTCAATCTGCACATCGTAGGTCACCTCATTACGGTCAAGTATTGGCCGAATCTCATCCCCTTCCAGCATCGTTGTAGAAAACCGGTTGGTTTCAGGGCTGCTCCCAAACTGCCATTGCTCTTCCTCTTCGGCAGGCTTTACTATCCCTTCTTTGACCGCCTTTTCGGTGTATTCGCCACTGATGTAACTACCGTTTCTTATCGTAATTTGCTTCACATAGCCCTGTTCTACATACGACAAAAAAGTACTGTACTTAATACGGGATCCACTTTCGGTATTCATAAAATATACCTGGATGCCCAACAGGGCCATCAGCAGAACTACATATATCCAAATCGGAAACTTTGGACTATCATCCTTCCCTTTGGAAGATCCTTTCTTATTCGATTGTTTTGGGGAAAAGTTTTCGTTCTTCGGCATGTACAAATTGTTAGCAGATTGATCTTATCTATGGAATATACGGTAAATATTTAAAGCCTGCGTAATGGCACCCTCAATTTACTTTTATAAGATAAGAAGAATAATAAATGGTTTAGTTAAAACTCATTGCTAAGTTGAGAATAGCTTTCAGTTACCATAACCTTAACTGGCGCTGGCAAGACAATTAACATTTATTTTAACGCTTTAACTGCTGCAGATATTTCATTAAGTGTGCATTTGATGAGCTGATTTTAGTCTTTAGTGTTTCCCCTTTCATCAAAGACAGCGACGCCCCCTTCTGCTTGTTGCATCCGGATGCCTTCGTCCTGTTCAGTAATTTTACCTATGACGGTAAAGTCACTAAAAATATCGGCCAGTGTTTCTACCTGTTGCTCAGGCAAAGTAAACATAAGCTCATAATCCTCTCCCCCATATAGGGCATATTTATCAACATCTTCTTTCATTTCATCAGCAACCGTCCTTGTTTCAAGGGCTATAGGCAGTGCGGCCTGATAGAAATAAGCTCCAACCTCCGAGGCTTCGCTGATATTACGAATTTCACTTAGCAAACCCTGAGTTAAATCAATCATAGATGTGGGTAGAATATCAGCATCCGCTAATTGTTCGACAAAATCTTTTCTGGCTATGGGCACTAACTGGCGTTTTACAACCTGTTCATAGTCCTCGAGATCTGGCTGAAACGCTTGCTGTTTATTCTGTTCTTCCCAGAACCGTTTTTCACGCATTAAAATTCGTAACCCTGCTGCTGCACCTCCCAGATCACCGGTAATACAAATGGCATCACCAAGCTGAGCTCCTTTACGATAAATCACATTTTCTTCAGCAACAGACCCATAACAACTAATACTAATGTTCAAGAGCTGATGGGAAGCGGCGAGATCTCCCCCAACAATCTGAATATCATAGTCTTTACCCGCTGCTCCTATCCCCCGGTAAATTTCTTTCAGCATATCAACGGATAACTTATTGGGTACCGAAAGGTTGACCAGTACTGTTTGAGGGGTTCCATTCATTGCATAGATATCGCTTACAGCAGCTGTAGCAATTTTATATCCCAAATGATGCAGGGGCACATAGGTTAAGTCGAAATCTACCCCCTCCATAAAACTCTCTGAGCTCAATAGCTGTAAGCCTTCCGTTGGTTTTACAACGGCACTATCATCGCCATGCCCCTGTACAACAAAGTCATGGCTGACCGAGCCTTGCTCCATCAACTCTTCAATAAGTTCACCGCGACCCAATGATTGTATTGTCCTAAAAGATTCGTTATCCATAATTTAATTCAATAATAAAAAAGGCAGGTACACAAAAGTGTACTTGCCTTTTCCTTTTATAGAAAGTTATATATTTCTAAAATAATACTGCTTAGTTATTAACCTCCTGCTTGGTGGAGTAATTGATCCTGAGCGTACCTGCTTCACGAAGTTCTTCCTGGACGTCTGTGACAACGCCAAACTCCGATTCATCATTGACTCGTAAAGAAACAATAAGCTTAGGCTGCTCTTTGTATTTATCATACATAAGATTCCGAATCGCGCCAATATCTTCAATCAAAGCATCGTCGATTTGTACGCGGGTTGGACCGGTTTGGTTGCCTTGCTGTTTTTCAGGACCAATGTAGATATAACTAATCAGTCGTTTTTGCTCAATTTTCTCAATATTTTCTGCCTGAGCGAAGTTAATCTGGACTTGCAAATTAACCTCACGCAATACCGTCGTCACCATAAAAAAGATGAGCAACATAAAGACTACATCAGGCATGGCCGATGTCGGTACGTCCTGACTTGTCTTAGCAGATTTTTTTTCAAAATGTGCCATAATTAAACCTTATCCCTCGTCTGGTTCTGCGATTGAAATTTTCTTGGGATAAATATCCTGCACCTGCTGCTGGCGTTCCCCTTCATCCTCAAGTTGACTGTAGGGAACTCCAAATTCAGACTGTGATGCCTGATTACGAAGTTCAGCATATGCTCCCATCACCTCATCCAACATATTGATATATGTTTTATAGGGTGTCTGGCGCTGAGTTTTAATAGAAACAATCGCTTTATCCGGCGAATCAGAAAGATTAGGATCCTGTCCCCTGTTGGTTACAAAATCTTTAATCGTCTGCTTTACTTCGGATATTGGCGTTGGCTCATCATCAATCATAACCAAACCCTGAACATTCACAAGAATGTTGAGCAAATTACGCTCTTTAATGGGTGGTGGGTCCTGATTTTCCTCAGGTGCAGGCGGCAATTGCAAACCGATACCTGTATCAACATCAATCGTCGTAACCAGCAGAAAGAAAATCAGCAGCAGAAAGGCGATATCCGCCATTCCCGCGCCCCCTACTTCGGGGTCCTCACGCTGTCTATTTTTATTAAACATAAATTTACCACCTAAGTGTTATAAATTAAACGTTCCTCTCAAGCCGGTTAAAAAGACCAGTAAGATCATCGCTGCGATCATAAAGATCATGGTTGCCACTCCGGCTTGGGTGACATCCCCAAAAACACCGTATGCTACTGCAAACACGGCAAAGGGCACCAACATGGTCACAATCTTTTTAACGTCTTGTTTACCTTTTATAAGGCTTTGGATACCAGAAATCAGCATTCCTATAATACCAAGTCCGATTAACCCCAAGCCTAATCCTATTGCTATAGTTACAATCATAATAATGAATTAAGAATTAGAATTTAATAAGAGGTTAATTTACTCTTCATTAGGAGTTTCTGGCGCTACTTGCTTCCCATCCTTAAGCATAACAATAGAATCGATGAGCGTAATGGAACTTTCTTCCATTTCGGAAATAATACGATCAATTTTAGACACGCAGTAGTTATAACCGATCTGCAGAATAATACCCGCGAGAAGGCCACCTGCTGTCGTCAAGAGAGCTACTTTAATACCACCGGCTACCAGTGTAGGAGAAATATCGCCAGCTTGCTCAATGGCATCGAAAGCCTGAATCATACCAACTACGGTACCGAGGAATCCGAGCAGCGGGGCAATAGCAATAAAGAGCGATAGCCAGACGAGCCCTCGTTCCAGAAAACTCATTTCGATAGAACCATAGGCTGATATGGCTTTTTCTGCGGCCTCAATGCCTTCATCCACACGCATTAAGCCTGCCTGAAAAACAGAAGCAACGGGGCCTCGTGTTTCCGCACACAATTGCCGTGCTGCAGGTACGCCACCTTCATCCAGTGCTTCCTGAACGTCAACGACAAATTTTCGAGTATCGATATCAGCTAAGTTTAAGGTAATTATACGCTCCAGGAAGATAGCTAAACCAAGAATAAGAGCGACAAGGACTGGCCACATGAACCCACCCTCGTTACCTTCATTAAATTTTTCGACAATTATATTAAAAAATCCTTGGTCTGCTCCTGCTTGAAGGAAAAAGAGAGTTATTGACGTTATCATACGATTACTCCAGTTAAATTATATTAGTTATCTGTTATAAATGGGCTCACAAAGATGGAAAATTATAGATTAATTTATTTAAAATGTCAAAGGAAGGAAACATATTTTATAAATTTTACCCTTCCAGCACATTTTGCTAAATAAACCACCCATCATTTCATGCCCGTTTGAAATTCATTGACCCTGGATTCAAATCGTTGGAGACCTGAATCCAGAAATTGTTGGAATTCTTTTTTATCCGCATACCCTACCAGTTGTTCCACAACTTGTTCCGTTCTTGGATCTACAATCACATATGTAGGTAGAGCCACAGTGCCCGTCAATTCAAATTGAAATTGTTGGTTTTTTGGGCCTTCAATTCCATCATCTGTATATAAACGCACTTGCTCCATTTTTGCAAATCGTTTTTGGATTGGCTCTAGCGGAAACACGTTGGTTTCCATGGCCCGGCAGTTTGTACACGTATAACCTGTGAAGTCAATAAATACAGCTTTATTTTCTTTTTTAGCCTCTTCAAGGGATGTTTGATAATTACTTGACCAAGATTCTGACTCACTGCTTCCGTTATTGCCCGGCGCTTGCTGTGCGAGCGTTTGTACTACGCTAACATCAGTGGCTTGCTTCGGAGGCAGCCAGGAATCCCAAATTCCGAGAGAAGCTCCAAGTAATCCGGGAATCAGATAAAAGCTGAAAAGCAGAAATGGAAGAGAGAGCATAACGCGTCCAGTGCCTATACTATCGGGCTTCGATTCGTGCGAGATTGCAAACGTGCCCAAAACATATAGCCCGGCAACCAAAAATATGGCGATCCACGCAGCAATTGTAAAAGGTCGTGAAATAAGTCCCCATTGCCATACTAAGTCTGCGTTTGATAAAAACTTAAATGCTGCAGCTAATTCGATAAATCCCAGTAAAACTTTTACAATATTCATCCACGAGCCACTTTGTGGCAGCGACTCGAGCCATCGTGGGAAGAGTGCAAATAGAACAAACGGACTGGAAAAGGCTGCTGAAAAGCCCGCCATTCCAATAATGGGATAAAACCATTCGCCGCCGGCTGTAGCAGCTAAGACACCCCCTACAAAAGGAGCTGTACAGGAAAAAGAGACCGCGCTGATGGTCAACGCCATAAACAAGATGCCAATGCCTCCTGAACTTTCATCGCTCTTCTTGTTCAGCCAGTTCGTAAGCTGGTAGGGCAACCGTAGTTCGAAGGCTCCCAACAGGCTGACCGCAAACACCACAAGAACAAGAGCAATGAACAAATTGACCCACGGATTGGCGGCAAACTTGTTAGCGCCTGAGGCTCCTATCAGCAGAGCTAACAAAGCGCCCAAAATGGTAAAGGTTGCTACAATAGCAGCACCAAAGCCAAGGGCCTGTCCCACGGCTCGCTTCCCCTCTCCCTCTTTCTGCTTGGTGAAGAAGGAAACAGTGAGTGGAATCATCGGGAATACGCACGGGGTTAACAGCGCGGCAAAGCCAGCCGTCAAAGCAATCCAGAGGAAGGAAAAGATACCATCATTACCATAGCCGGAACCAGAGGCAGAAATTTCGGCTCCATCGGTTGAGGTATCCTCCTGGGCTGTGGGTGTATTATTTAAGCCTATAGCAGCATCTCCCTCACTCTGCTGTGAGGATTCTTGTTCGCTAAAACCCTGGTAGGGATCAGCGGCAACACCGCTTACAGAAATTGATTGTGTAATGGACTTGGTCTTGGGAGGCAGGCAGGATTTGTCATCACAGACCTGGTACAAGACTTCCAGGTCTATCATTGTACTCCCTTCTACTTCGGGCCGGAATGCCACCGGTATGGTAAAGGTAGCTTCTTTAGTATGCCATCCCAGCTCTGCATTAAAATTGGGATCCATCTCAATGGCTGGCTCTGACTCCCCGACTTCTCCAGCTACAGCCATCTTTGGATTGGCAGAGGAAAACTGTGTGGGATAGGGACCGGCATCCGGATCATTAGCGACCGAATACAGATGCCACTTACCATCGATCGTCGCTTGAATCTGTACTTCAAAGATCTCTCCCGCTTTTACCTGTTCGGGAGCTTCCATGATGGTGTAAGACACCGGATCCAACATTTGGGCCTGTGCCTGAATAAAAAATGGGGATAACATCACCATGATGATCCCCATTATAGGCTTGATAACTTTTTTCATGCCAGAAAGTTTAGGTTAAAACAAAACAGCGTGTTACTGCTTAACCACCCAAACTTTAATTTGTGGCTTAATCTCACCAACGAGATTAATGGTTGCAGTGTATTCGCCTAACGTTTTGATGTCTTGGTCTAACGAAATCTTACGCTTATCTATTGTAATATCTCGTTCATCAAGGGCATCTGCAACATCTTGGTTGGTTACAGAACCGTGGATACGTTCGTCTTCACCTACAGAAACTGAAATAGTTACCGATGTGGTCTCCAAACGCTCCGCCATATCCTGGGCGGCCTCAATTGTTAATTCAGCACGGCGTTCAGCTTTTTCTTTCATTCGCTCTAACTGCTTCAGCGCCCCTTCAGTAGCCATCATGGCTTTCCCTTGGGGAATCAAGTAGTTACGGCCATATCCGGCTCTGACTTCGACCATATCGCCGGCATCACCGAGCTTATTTACATCTTCTCGTAAGATTAACTTCATGTATTTATTAGCCATGGAAATAGGAAATATTTTTATCGAAGGTTTTCTGCTACATATGGAATCAGCCCTAAAAAGCGAGCTCGCTTAATGGCACGAGAAAGCTGGCGCTGATATTTGGCACTTGTCCCTGTTACACGGCGGGGCAAAATTTTTCCCTGATCGTTCATAAACCGCTCTAACAGTTCGGTATCTTTATAATCAATATACTCAATGCCAGATTCTGTAAACTTGCATTTACGGGTTTTAATCTGGCCCTTCTTTGGGTGCGATGGATTCTTAATCATAATAAAAAGTCGTTGGTTTTATAGAAATGGGTTAATCTTCGTCTTCTTCCTCACCTTCCTCGTCTTCGTCAACAAAGACCGCAGGTACCTCATTTTTGCGTTGAAGGTCACGATGCCGTAACATTTTAGCATCATACTTGAGGGTAAGATAGCGAAGTACGTAATCGCTAATTCTAAGAGCTCGCTCTAACTTCTCGATGAGCTCACCTGGCGCGTTAAAATAGGCGTTCACATAGTAGCCGCTGGACTTATCGTCCATTTCATGCTCAAACTTACGGATACCCCATTCATCTATTTCATCAATTTCTCCACCGTTATCTCGGATAAGCTCGGTGAATTTGTTCACAACCCCTTCGTACTCGTCATCTTCAAGTACGGGATTGATAATATACGTTAACTCGTAATAGTTTCTACTCATTTGTATAAATTTCCTTTGGTTGTTTCCATTTTGGAACAGCCAACGTCGTGACTTTCACTCGTTAGCAGGGCTCGCAAAAATAGTGCTTTTTAAACCCAAATACAATAATAGGTTTTCTGAATTATGTTAGGGAGGTAAAGACACACGGAATAAGGAGCTCTATTTGGGTAAAACCCCGCTAAAACTTTCTTGCTTTTGGCTTAAGCTTGGTTTGATTCCATCCCCTTAATTGCCAGTCAGATGTGTGACCCAATCCCCGGAATAATATGAGGCGAGGAGATCGTGCAGTCCTCCAAATGCCACACCAAAATAGATCGTAAGAATGGTAAGTACAATCAGTGTACCCTTAAAGGTAATGCCAGCCTGCACAAAAGGAACATCCTTGTGCGGCTCCCGGAAGTACATATAAACCATGGGGCGCAAGTAATAATAGACACTGGCGGCACTGGCTAAGACCCCGATGACAGCAAGGGCTATCATATCCGCATTAATGGCGGCAGCAAATACGAGGTACTTTCCAAAAAAGCCCACCAAGGGGGGGATTCCTGCCAGAGAAAATAAGAAAATGGAAAGCATGACTCCCATAATTGGGCGCTTGAATCCAAGGCCTGCATAGTTATTGACGTCAGTAAAGTCCAACCCCTGTTGGCGCTCGTAGTAAGCCACTATTCCGAAAGCTCCAACATTCATTATTGTATAGGCCAACAGGTAAAAGAGCACTGCGCTGTAGCCTTCCGGGGTGCCTGCTGCGAGTCCAACCAATAGGTAACCGGCATGGGCAATACTGGAATAAGCCAGCATTCGTTTAATATTATCTTGTACAAGTGCGATGATATTCCCCAGGATCATCGTAATAATTGCAATGACTTCCAGTACTTCCGACCATTCGGCTGTTTCTGCGGGAAGCATCTTTGAAACTATTAAAATCAGGGCAACAAAGGTCGCTGATTTTGATGCCGTTGCCATGTATGCTGTCAGCGTTGTGGGCGTACCCTGATAAACATCGGGGGTCCACATATGGAATGGAACTGCTGAAACCTTAAAGAAGAAGCCAACCAGCAACAGCCCTGCACCAGCTATAAACAACAGGTTTGAACTTGCATTCTGTGCGATTTCAGGAATACTTAGCGATCCTGTAGCACCATAAAGTAAAGCCATACCGTAGAGCAAAAAGCCGGTAGAAAAGGCGCCCAGTAGAAAATATTTTAGAGCTGCCTCTGCCCCAATTTTATGTTCCTTGATAAGTCCCGCCAGTACATACAAACAAATAGACATTGTCTCTAGGCCTACAAAAATCATGATCAGGTTATTAGCACTGGCCAGCGCTAACATCCCCGAGGTTGCGATAAGCACCATGGCATAGACTTCTCCAAACTCATGCTCAATGGCCTTAAGGTACTCTCGGGAAATAAGTACACAGAAAAGAGCTCCTAATAGGACAACCGTGTTACCAAAAGCAGAAACCCCGCCATAGGTGATCATGCCGGACCAAGCCTCTCCTACCGGACCAAACATATCAATAATCGACAGACCCAAGGCCGCAATTAATGATACTACGGTTAACCCATAAATTCCGTCATGATCATTCTTGTAGGAATCAATTAAAAGGGCAATAAGTCCGGCAACGCCTGCGATAACACCGGGCAAAAAAGCGTTAAGGTCGAATAAATAATTCATGCAAATTAGTTGTTATACAGTGACTCGATGGTTTTTGCAAGTGCAACGTCTTTCTCAGTAACCTTTCCGCCAGCATCATGTGTGCTCAGTGAGATGGTTACCGTATTATAGACGTTAAAAATTTCCGGATGATGAACTTGCTCTTCCGCCTCAAAAGAGATGCGGGTAATAAAACCGATAGCATCACGGAAATTATCGAAAGTAAATTCCTTGGTTATTTTGTCGTCTTCATGACTCCAGTTCGTAAGATCTGCTAATGCTTCTTCAATCTTGTCTGTCGAAAGTGGTTCAGCCATGGCGTTACTTGTTTTGGGATTTAGATGCCAATTCATTAGTAACATCATACAATGTAGAAGCCCATCCGGGAAGTTCCTCCTTGTGAGCCGCTTGTTGTACCGCAATTCGTTTTTGCTGAGACTGTTCAATCAGTTCATTAACCTGTGCTTCGGAATACCGGGTAAAGTCAACGGGACGTATACCAATCCAAACCATAAAGATGATAAGTGGGACCAGGATGCCGATTTCACGGGCATTAAGATCTTGTAATTTTTCATTCACTTTATGCTTTAACGGTCCAAACATCACACGCTGATACATCCAGAGCATATAAACCGCTGCAAGAATAACCCCGAGCGCAGCAAAGACTGCAAAAGCATTCTGTGGTATGACGCTTGAGTTAAAAGCCCCGTTTAGAATCAAGAACTCACCTATAAATCCGTTTAATCCGGGCAACCCAATTGACGCCAGCGTAGCAATCATAAACATGACCGCAAAAATTGGCACTACTTTGGCAATGCCCCCAAAATCCTCAATCATACGCGTATGGCGGCGGTCATAAATCATTCCAACAATCAGGAAGAGGGCTCCCGTTGACAAGCCGTGATTTACCATCTGGATTAATGCTCCCTGCACACCAATCACATTTACCGCAAATAAGCCCAGTACAACAAAACCCAAGTGACTAACCGAGGAATAGGCCACCAGTTTTTTAACATCTTTCTGAACCATCGCAACCAAAGCGCCATAGATAATACCGATTACGGCTAATGCTGCCATATAAGGAGCAAAGGCAGCGAAAGCATTCGGAAATACGGGTAAACACACACGGAGAAGTCCATAAGTACCCATCTTCAACATAATGGCTGCCAGCACCACAGATCCGGCTGTAGGCGCTTCCGTGTGAGCGTATGGCAACCAGGTATGGAATGGGAAAAGCGGTACTTTAATACAGAAGGCCAATGCAAAAGCAGCAAATAAATAGGTTTGTTCCACTAATCCAATGGTATATTCAGTACCGGAAAGAAAACGCCAGTCGGTACTAAAGCTAACACCTTCCATCACGGAGCCGGCATCATATCCTAAGTATATCAGTCCAACCAGCATAATGAGCGACCCTACCAGGGTATAGATAAAGAACTTAACGGTTGCATGGATACGATTTTTACCGCCCCAAATACCAATCAGGAAGTACATGGGGATGAGTGATAACTCGAAAAATACATAGAAAACAATCAGATCAAGAGAGGCAAAAACGCCCATCGAGGCCGTTTGTAACAACAGAAGCATGGAATAGTATCCTGCCAAATGCTTCTTAATCGAATCCCAGGAAGAAAGAATAACGATGGGTCCCATCAGGGTGGTCAACATGAAAAGAAGTAGGCTGAGTCCATCGAGACCAATCAGATACTTGATATCCATACCACCAATAAGCGGTGCCGTTTCAGTTAAATACTGGGCTGTACCCGAGGCAGCGATATCAAAATTAAATAACAGAGGTAATGACAACAAAAAAGTAGCACTTGTTGCAAGCAGGCTAATCCATTTTGTAGCCTTGTCGTTTCGGGCCACCAGAATTCCGGCGATGCCCACAAGCGGTAAATAAATACAAATATTTAAAAGTAACTGCATCTTTAAAGGTAATTTACAGGATCAACATACTTAAAACGATGAGAACACCGACGACGAGTGCTAAGGCGTAGCTACTGGCAACACCTGTTTGAATATAACGGAAGACACTTCCAAACAAACGCACAACTCCGCCAACAGTGTTGACAATACCATCTACAATTTTCATATCAAATTTGGCCAGCCCCTTATCCGAGAAGCGTACCAGTGGATTAACAACCAACCCTTCGTAAAACTCATCGAGGCTGTATTTCTCTTTCCAGGTTTGATAAAGTCCTCCAAAGCGTCCAGCAAGCTTGGTATCCGACTCTTCCGTTGCGCCATCCCCATACATTCGATATGCTGCATAGAGACCTACAACTGCAACTGCTACCGAAATAAAAAGCAAAATCCATTCTGTGGCGTGGGATAATACGAGGCCATAATCAGCCGTGATAGTATGGAGCCAGTTATGGAGCAGATTTATATGCTCTTCCTGGTGCGTAAAGGTTGACAGTAAAAAATTGGGTACGCCCAAAAACCCACCGACGATTGAAAGTCCTCCAAGCGTCCACAATGGGATGGTCATCGTCTTGGGGCTTTCGTGCAGATACTTCTCCGCCCCCTTGGCTTCCTGAATCTTTTCTGGCAGCTTAAACTTGCCATTGAATGTCCCAAAGATGAGCCTGAACATATAGAAAGCTGTTAAGAAGGCGGTAATCATTCCCACTCCCCAGAGCAAAAAGTAAAGTGAACCAGCGAACTCGCCCAGACCGGCATTAAAGGCAAACGCTAAAATTTCATCTTTGGAGAAAAAGCCTGCCAGCGGAGGAATTCCAGCAATAGCGACGGTGGCAATTAAAAAAGTTTTATAGGTAGAGGGCATATACTCTTTGAGTCCACCCATGAACCGCATGTCCTGTGGATCAAAATGCACATCTTTACCCTCGTCATGGAGGCCGTGCTCAACGTGCTCCATCGCATGAATGACGGAACCAGATCCCAAGAAGAGACAAGCCTTGAAAAATGCATGTGTTACTACATGAAACATCGCGGCCGTGAAGGCGCCAGAGCCCAAAGCTAAGAACATATAGCCCAACTGCGACACGGTGGAATAGGCGAGTACTCCTTTAATATCGTTTTGTGTAATGGCAATGGTTGCCGCGACAATAGCCGTCAGAGCACCAATAGCAGCGATAATCATCATAATCTCTGGCGACATGACGAACATCGGAGACATTCTTGAAATCAAATAAATGCCGGATGTAACCATCGTTGCTGCGTGAATAAGTGCCGAAACAGAAGTGGGACCAGCCATCGCATCCGGCAGCCATACAAAAAGCGGAATCTGTGCACTCTTACCAGTAGCACCAATAAACATAAGCAAACCAATCCAAAACTTGTCGTCAGCAGGAATAGCATCCAGACTGCTTAGGATAGCACTAAAATCGAGACTACCCACATGTTGAAAGGTCATAAACATGGCTATCAGGAAAGCAAAGTCCCCCACCCTGTTGTAAAGAAAAGCTTTTTTGGCCGCATCCGACTTATCCATATCAGTGTACCAAAAGCCAATCAACAGATACGAACAGAGGCCGACGCCCTCCCACCCAAGGAAAAGCAGCAGCAGATTATCTGCCAGCACCAGGTTCAGCATGGCAAAAATAAAAAGATTGAGGTATGCAAAGAACTTCCAATATCCATCATCATGCCACATATAGCCAATGGAGTAGAGATGAATCAAGAACCCAACCCCGGTAACGACCAGCGTCATAAGGATGGAAAGCTGATCAATTTGATAAGCAATATCCACACTAAAAGAACCAACTTCTATCCATCGGAAAAGCTCGGCCGATATAGCAGCGGACTCTTGGCCCATGTTAAGGAAGAAGTAAACAGCTATAACAAATGGAATAAAGACCGAAAGGTTGGCGATCGTCCCAATCAGGCTCTTCTTCTCACGGAATGTGTTGGAACGCAATCCCAAAAGGCCATTAATAAGAAAACCCACCAGCGGCAGGACAATAATCAAACTTGTAAGCGTTGTTACAGAATCCATTTAACAGATTTTTCAGTGTTTTATCCTTACAAAATATCCGGCCCGAAAGCAGTTCATCACCCCGAGCTTTAGGGGAAAATTCTCAAGTGGCAAAGATACAAAAAAGTGAGTGAAGGTAAAGGTCCAGCCATACTCTAATTTGTGGATTTTTTAATTTAGTTAGTTTCTAAATTAGCAGACCATCCATCTTTGTTGAGCATAACGAACACCCATCATCACCTGCCGGCCAAATACCGCACCCCTTGCGGTTCAATTCCTACCATCGGAGGAGGTTAATTTGAGTAATGTCGACTGAGAAGTTATTTCGGAAAATGGCAATAATAATAGCGAGCCCTACTACAGCTTCTGCTGCAGCAATAGCCAGCGAAAAGAATACTAAAATTTGCCCATCCACATTGCCATAGTGACTACTAAAAGAAACAAGGCTCAGATTTACAGCGTTGAGCATCAACTCTACACACATAAAAATGACAATTGCATTTTTACGGATGAGCACACCCACGATTCCGATACAAAATAAAATTGCACTAAGTGCTAAATACCAATCTATACTAATCATTTTCTTCAGTGAGAGGCTTAGTTTTATGCTGTGCTACCAGTAGGGCCCCATTCACGGCAGCAGTCAGAAGCATAGCGATTATATGAAAAGGCAGTGAATACTTTGTATAAAGGACATCCCCGATAGCTTCAACCGTTCCGGCTTCGGCCATTTGTGCAGACACGACGGGTAATGTATCAGAGAAGCTGCCGATACTATATATCAGCTGGGCAAAAATTCCTACTCCCAACAGAAAGGCGACAAAATATTTGATACGAAACTTGTTAAACAGGCTCTCTTCTTCATCAATATTCAACAACATAATTACAAACAGGAACAGAACCATGATGGCCCCGGCATATACCAATATTTGGATGATCGCCAGGAATTGTGCCTGCAACAGTAGGTAGACCCCGGATAGCGACACCATATTTAATACCAAAAACAGAGCACTGTTAACCGTATTTTTACTTATTACCAAACCCAAGGCGGTGGCAACGGCTAATACAGCCAGAAAAATAAAGGAGTATGTAATCATGTTATCCAATTTTTTATTGTGGCTTCAAAGGTAGATAAATTTGGAAACGGCATCAACTCGAATTCTACTTTTAGATGTTAAATCTTGATGTCCAGCGCCGCCGATTAGTAAAAATAAATTATACCTATTGTACCTAATATCCAGCAGTACCATGCAAAGGGGTGAATACCCTTGCTTTGCAACATGATAATCAAATATTTAAGGGCATAATATCCGGATATAAAAGAGACTAAAAAGCCTATTATTAAATTCCAGAGGGCCTGTATTTGAATACCCATCTCAATCATATCTTTAATTTCCAATAGCATAGCTCCAGCTATAACGGGAATAACCATCAGGAAAGAAAAGTTGGCCACCTCTTGACGTTCTATCCCTAAATAAAGCCCCAGTGATATCGTAGATCCTGATCGGCTGATGCCCGGAAGGATGGCAAATGCCTGAGCTAATCCTATACCAAAGGCCCGTGAAGCATTCATACTGTTCGGAAAATAATCCCTGAATTTGGTCAAATAAAGAATGGCGCCGGTAACCAAAAGCATGATGGAGACCATAAAGGGGTTGAGAAAGATGTTCTCTATTGTTTCCTTCATGGTGAGTCCAACGATCAGGGCGGGAATCATACTCAACAAAATAAATCCACTGAGTTTTATGTTAGTATCATGGGCCGTCCGCTCAGAAAATTCGCCGGGATGTCTAACCAAGCCCCATAATGAACTGAGGATCTCCTTAATTTTTTTATGATAATACACCAGAATACTACATAAGGTGCCGAAATGAACAACCACTTCGAACGTAATATTTTTATCAAGCTTTCCTCCCAATAAGGCTTCCCCCAGGACAAGGTGACCTGAACTGCTTATTGGTAAAAATTCGGTTAAACCCTGAATAAGTCCTAATAAAAAAGAATCTATGATTTCCATTTGTTAACTTTCGCCGTTTATATTTTCGAGCAGAAAATAGCTATTACACAACCAAATTCTAAATTCAACAACCATTTTTGTCATGGCTAACACTTCAACGTCCGTAGATATGCAGGCGCTGGGAGAAAAAATTCAGCAATCCAGTGCATTTATTGAAGATATTTATACCGAATTAGATAAAGTGATCGTAGGCCAAAAGTATATGATCAACCGCCTGCTGGTGGGCCTGCTGGCCGACGGGCACGTTCTCCTGGAGGGAGTCCCCGGATTGGCAAAAACCCTTACCGTCTCATCTCTGGCCAAAGTTATTAATACAAAATTTCAGCGTCTCCAGTTTACGCCGGATCTGTTGCCGGCCGACCTTATCGGTACGCTCATCTACAATCAAAAAGAAGCGGAATTCACGGTAAAAAAAGGGCCTATTTTTGCCAACATCATTCTTGCTGACGAAATCAACCGTTCTCCTGCCAAAGTACAAAGTGCCCTCTTAGAAGCCATGCAGGAGAAGCAGGTTACCATCGGTGACACCACCTACCCTCTTGATAAGCCCTTCCTGACGCTGGCTACCCAGAACCCCGTTGAGCAGGAAGGAACCTACCCTCTTCCGGAAGCACAGGTAGACCGCTTTATGCTAAAAATTAAAATTGACTATCCCAGCGAAAGCGAAGAGCTTGAGATTATGCGCCGCATGGCTAAAACGGCCGACAAGCAAGAGCTGAAACCTGTTATTACGACCGAAAAAGTACTGGAAGCACGCGAGGTCGTAGATGAAATTTATGTAGATGAAAAGGTTGAACAATACATTATTGATTTGGTTTTTGCCACACGAGATCCCGAAAAATACAACCTCGAAGATCTTTCTGACCTGATTAACTTTGGTGCTTCCCCCCGCGCTTCCATTAACCTTAATCTTGCCTCACGGGCTCATGCCTTTATGGAACATCGGCCATATGTAACTCCTGAAGATGTCCGGACTATTGCCATGGATGTTCTTCGACATCGCGTTATCCCAACATTCGAAGCCGAAGCCGAAAATATTACCTCTGAAGATCTCATCGACAAAATCATGTCAACCGTGCAAGTACCATAATCTGTATATTATTGTTAGCCAAACAGATGATGAACTGGCGCAACCTTGTACTTGTCATGAGTATCAGACTCAAGGCGTCAGTTCATTATTTACCTTTCTGAACACCTTAAATTACCTTCCCTCCTTTCCCTTTTTACTGGCATTTTACTCAACAAGAGCTTAAAGATTAGTTAATAACTAAATAATTTGAATGTTATTCCATTAGTTTATTACTTAGCTATATAATTACATCAAGGTTATATACAGGCTATAGAACCTCAAGAAATATCATTAGAGCCTAATCATACAACAGGCATTACCTTAAGTACCAAGTCTTATATAATCCTATAATAAATATATATCTGGTTCATAAACCTTAACTAAAGCTGAGGTATCCATGGCAATTGAACCCCAACCCCACATAAACCAAATGCCCAAAAAAGAGCGTAAATCCCTCGCCACTGCCCTCCAAAAACTAACGGAAGGTGGCAAAGCCCTTGAAGTATCCTGTAAATCTGAAGCTGAATTGAATTCAGCAATAGATCTGGCACTAAAAATTAACCAGAATAATGAAAAGACCATCAGAAGCAGTAAGAAGCCTGACCTTAACACTGTCTTTTTCTACATATAGGAAGACAAAAATAATTTAACATAAAAAAGGCTCAGCGTCTTAAACGCTGAGCCTTTCTATTTTTTTGTAGTAAACCTACCCAAGCAATTACTCTTGCTCGTCTCCGGCTTCTTCCTCTTCATCTTCCGCTGCTTCTAAATTCTGCGCAGCCTCCGATTTTTCTTTGGCAGCCATCTGCTCTTTAAGATCTGCAAGACCCGACATCTCACCTAAAGTAGGTGTACCGGTTTGAGGTGCAGAATCTTTTTTCTGAGAACGGCTTTTCTTGCCTGAAGATTTAGTCGCCTTCTTCACATCTTGCTCGCGCTGACTGAGCGTAATGTTTTTATTCGTTTCATCCAGTTCAATAACATACGCTTTCACGCTATCACCTTCAGCAAAGTTGTCGGCGGGTTCTCCATCCGCTTCCGTTTTGCTGGCAGGAATAAAGCCTTCGAGGTTATGAGGCAATTTGACAAATACCCCCTTATCGGTGGTATTTACAACCTCACCTTCAACCTGGTTGGTTCCACTGTATTCTTCAGCGAACTCTTCCCAAGGATTTTCCTCGATTTGCTTATGACCAAGCGTAATACGACGATTTTCAAAGTCGATCGCCAGAATAACCACTTCGATCTCTTCATCCTTATCGATGATTTCATTCGGGTGGTTAACCTTTTCAGTCCAGCTCAGGTCAGAAATGTGGATAAGTCCGTCGATGCCGGGCTCGAGTTCAACAAACACACCGAAGTTGGTGAGGTTGCGAACGGTTCCCGTATGCTTGGATCCCACAGGATAACGCTTGTCGATATCTTCCCAGGGATCTTTCTCAAGCTGCTTAACACCGAGGGAGATTTTCTTCTCCGGCTCGTTCACATTAAGTACAACACAGTCAATAATATCATCTTTGCTTACCAGCTGCGATGGGTGCTTGATATGCTGTGTCCACGACATTTCACTAATGTGGATCAAGCCTTCAACACCTTTTTCGAGCTCAATAAAGGCACCGTAATCCGCTATTGAAACTACGCGGCCCTGAACCTGAATATTTTCAGGATACTTGAGGTCGATTTCATCCCATGGATGCGGTTGCAGCTGCTTAAGTCCCAGAGAAACACGCTTGGTGTCTTCATCAAAGTCGATAACAGCCACATTAAGTCGCTGATCAAGCGAAACAATTTCATCCGGATGCTCCACACGTCCCCAAGAGAGGTCCGTAATGTGCAAGAGACCGTCAACGCCTCCAAGATCAATAAATACACCGAAGTCGGTAATATTCTTGACAATACCTTCGAGTACCTGGCCTTCTTCAATGGTAGCAAGGATCTCTTCGCGCTGCTCTTCAAGGTCAGACTCAATAAGCGCACGGTGCGAGACAACAACGTTCTCGGCATGCATATTGAGTTTTACAACCTGAAACTCCATCGTCTTACCGACATAGGCATCAAAGTCGCGCACAGGACGTACATCAATCTGAGAGCCGGGCAGGAATGCATCAATGCCCATAATATCGGCAACCATACCGCCTTTAATGCGTCGCTTAATATATCCCTCAATAATTTCGCCGGTTTCTGAGGCCCGTTCAATAGTCTCCCAGGCATGCAGGATGTCGGCTTTACGACGAGACAGAATTAACTGGCCTTCCTGATCTTCAACCTGATCAAGGAAAACATCTACTTCATCGCCAGGCGCAAGATCTTCAAGTACTTCATTCGGAAATTCATTTGCCTGTACAATTCCTTCGGATTTAAATCCGATATCTACAATTACATAATCTTCGTCAACGGAAACAACACGACCCGTTACAATTTCTTTTTCCTCAATCTCATTGAGGGTATCTTCATACATATCTGCAAGCTGATGGAACTCCTCATCCGTATAATCCTCGGATGCTGCCTGCAGTTCTTCATAGGTGTAGGTTTCATCTTCGTCCGCTTCGCCGGTAAATGTGGCAATTTTGTCTTCTTCCGGAGCTACACGCACTTCGTCTTCCGTAACAGTATCTACAGCAGTTTCTTCAGCTTCATTTGTTACTGCTTGATCTTCTGTTTCGTCTTGTTGTGGTTCTTGTTTTAGTTCGTCTGTCATTATTTACTTTTAGTTAAAATTACCGCATCCCGGATACCCAGAATGGGATTAGAGTTATATGTTATAGTTTAAAAATCAGCTTTCGATCTGATCGCTGATATGTGAACAAATTTTTTCGACCTGTTGTTCGAAACTCAAATGGGTCGTATCGATCTCGATGGCATCGTCCGCTTTTTGGAGCGGATCAGCCTCACGATTTGAATCTTTATGGTCACGCTGCTCAATATTTTGCTTTACTTCGTCGAGTGTAAGCTCAGGATTGTCCGGCTTTCGTTCTTTATACCGTCGGCGAGCCCGCTCTTCGAGTGCTGCTTTCATAAAAAACTTTAAATCAGCATTCGGAAACACGGCCGTTCCCAGATCTCGGCCCTCAGCTATATATACACCATTGGCCACAGCTTCGCGCATTAAATCATTAATAAATGCACGCACACGAGGCATAGCTGCAACGTGACTTACATTTTGCGCTACTTTGGGGGTACGGAGCTGATCTGTTACCGCATCATCGTTCACTTTTACATGAAACTGCTGATCGTAATAGCTAAACGTAACCTTTATCTTATTCAACAACTGAAAGAACTGCGCTTCATCGCACGCTGCCTGCAAATAAAGCAGTGTCGCCGTTCTATAAAGCGCTCCCGAATCGAGATATTCTATCTTTAATTTATCGGCTACGGCCCGCGCAGTTGAACTTTTTCCTGAACCGGCCGGTCCATCGATCACTGTGATCATAATGGAAAGTCTCCTAATTTACCCTTCTTTTATTAATTTTTCAATGATTTCTTGTTTAACAATTCCAGAAATTTTAACTTTGGGCTCTTTCTGAAATGGCGAAGAGATGATACAAATTAATTTAAAGAACTGTTAAGAAACTTTTTATAAATCTATGCCACAACATAAATCAGCAATAAAGCGCGTTCGTCAGAACGAAAAACGACGCAAACACAATCAACCACAGCGTTCAAAAATGAAAACGCTGGTCAACGAAGCTCTTGAAACGACTGACAAAGAGGAAGCTCAGGAAGCGGTCAGAGAAGCTACGGCTTACTTGGATAAGTTAGCGGGCAAAGGACTCATTCACAAAAACTTTGCGGCCCGCAGAAAGTCAAAGCTTGCTAAGCATCTGAACAACCTCTAAATAAAACGTTTCTTTTATTTTGGCCAACTCAACTTCGAAAGCACTTCTTATTATATTGGATGGCTATGGGTTGGCTGAAAACCCTGAGGCCAGCGCCATTGATAAAGCAAACAAACCCTTTATCGATTCACTTTTTGAGCAGCATCCGCATTCTAAGCTTACAGCCAGTGGGCAACAGGTAGGGTTACCTGATGGCCAGTTTGGCAATTCTGAAGTTGGCCACCTTAATATTGGGGCCGGGCGCATTGTACCTCAAGAATTGACCAGGGTGAACACTTCTATCGAGGACGGCTCGTTCTTCGAGAACGACGTCCTCACAACAGCGGTAGATAAAGCCAAAGAAAATGGGCGTGTCCATATCCTGGGGCTTTTCTCCGATGGCGGCGTGCATAGCCACAACAACCACCTTTTTGCCCTGCTGAAGCTCATGAAAAAGTCAGGTATCCCCAATACCTATGTTCATGCTTTTACCGATGGACGTGATACCGATCCAAATGGGGGAATTGAATATGTTCGGGAATTTGAACAGCAAGCCGAAGAGATTGGTACCGGCAAAATTGCTTCCATTGTAGGTCGTTACTATGCTATGGATCGCGATAATCGCTGGGAGCGTACGAAACTAGCATACGATCTGTTAGTGCATGGCCAGGGCGAACCCTTTGACACCCCAGCAGAAGCACTGCAATCTTCTTATAACGAAGACATAACGGACGAGTTCATCAAGCCTAAGCTTATTGATCAATCATCCGACTCCCGCATCCAGGAAGGTGACGTCGTCATCTTTTATAACATACGTGGAGATCGGGCGCGGCAGATTACCCGGGCGCTTACGGAAGATGATTTTAGTGAATTTAATGTAGAACCAGAGCTTAATCTGCATTACACTACCTTCACCGCTTACGATGAAAACTTTGATGTCAATGTCGTCTACCCTCCCCTTAAACTTCATAATACGCTGGGTGAGGTAGTAAGCAGTCATAACCTGCCGCAGCTCCGTATTGCAGAGACCGAGAAGTATCCGCATGTCACTTACTTTTTCAACGGAGGGGAAGAAACACCTTTCGAGGGCGAAGAGCGTATCCTCATCCCAAGTCCAAAGGTGGCTACTTATGACCTTCAGCCAGAGATGAGTGCCTCCAAAGTAACCGATGCACTATGCGAACAGCTGGAGACCGAACAATATCAGCTGTGTGTGCTCAATTATGCCAACGCGGATATGGTCGGTCACACCGGTGATTTACAAGCAGCCATTAAAGCCGTTGAAGCCGTTGATGAGCAGCTTCAAAGAACCGTAGAGACTGCTACAGAACATGGATATAAAATTCTCATTATTGCCGATCATGGCAATGCTGACAAACTATTTGATGAACAAGGCAATCCTCATACCGCGCACACATCGGCTTTAGTTCCTGCCCTAATTTTAAATGAACCCCAGGCACAGACCCTTCGCGATGGTATCCTCGCAGATGTAGCCCCTACTCTGCTCAAGCTAATGGGGCTGTCTAAGCCAGAAGAGATGACAGGTTCTGCTCTGTTTTAACGGTCGCTAAAAGCAGATATCCTTTTCTTATAAATTTACATCCCTGTATATTACTATCAGGCATCGGTTTTAAATCGGTATCATCAAAGAGTTCTAACTTCTATCAGGTTAATTCGCCGATTTTGTTTGCTTTTGCATAATGCCAGTACTACTTTCGATAATAAATATGAACTAAATTTACGACTCACTCGTTTTACCGATTGAAGATAACCCCAAACACCTAAGAAGATTCATTTTTATGGAGGGTAATTTCTCAAGCAAAGTTCGAGATGTCATCCAATTCAGCCGCGAAGAAGCGCTGCGATTAGGTCATGATTATATCGGCACAGAGCATCTAATATTAGGAATTGTACGTCTGGGCGAAGGCGTTGCGGTTAAAATTCTCAAAAACTTGAATTGTGATCTTTTCAAGCTAAAGAAAACTGTAGAAGATACGGTTCGGGGTACCGGTGGTTCGGTGAAAGTTGGCAACATCCCGCTTACCAAGCAGGCCGAAAAAGTACTTCGAATTACGTACCTGGAAGCGAAACTATACAAAAGTGATACTATTGGCACGGAGCATCTGCTGCTTTCCCTTTTGCGCGATGATGAAAATATCGCCGCTCAAATATTGCAGCAATTCAATGTGTCGTACGATGCCGTTCGCGAAGAACTGGATCTTATTATATCAGGAAAATCCCCGGATGAAGACCGTCAGGATTCACGCTCGGTTTCTGCCAGCCTTTCCTCTTCATCTAAAGGCTCAAAATCATCCGGAAGCTCACGAGAAAAGAAAATGGAAAAATCAAAAACACCGGTACTCGATAACTTCGGACGCGATCTTACCCAAATGTCCGAAGAAGGTAAACTCGATCCTATCATCGGTCGGGAAAAAGAAATTGAACGTGTTGCCCAGGTCCTTAGCCGACGTAAAAAGAATAACCCTGTTTTAATCGGTGAGCCTGGAGTAGGTAAAACAGCAATCGCCGAAGGACTGGCATCGCGCATTGTAGAGCGCAAGGTATCACGCGTCCTTTATGACAAGCGGGTCATTGCTCTGGATCTTGCAGCCCTGGTTGCAGGCACAAAATATCGCGGGCAGTTTGAAGAACGTATGAAAGCCGTCATGGGCGAGCTCGAGAAAACAGAGAACGTCATTCTGTTTATCGACGAGTTACATACTATTGTAGGCGCTGGTGGTGCCAGTGGCTCATTAGATGCCTCCAACATGTTGAAACCGGCCCTGGCTCGTGGCGAAGTTCAAGCCATTGGGGCAACCACGCTCAACGAGTATCGCCAGCATATTGAAAAGGATGGCGCCCTGGAACGTCGGTTCCAAAAAATTATGGTTGATCCCACTACGCCGGAAGAAACCACTGAAATCCTTACTCAAATAAAGGATAAATACGAGAAACACCACAGCGTTGCCTATTCCGACGACGCAATCGAAGCTTGCGTTAAACTTACGGATCGCTATGTGACGGATCATTTTCTGCCGGATAAGGCTATTGACGCACTGGATGAAGCTGGTGCGCGTGTTCATCTCTCGAACATTCACGTTCCTCAGCATATCATTGATCTCGAAGAAGAGATTGAAGAGACCAGCAAAGAGAAGAATGGAATGGTCAAAAAACAGCGCTTCGAAGAGGCCGCCCGACTTCGTGATAAGGAGAAGCGCCTGACCGAAGAGCTGGAGCAAGAACAGAAGAAATGGGAAAAGGAATCCGAAGAAATTATCTACGACGTTGAGGAAGATGATGTAGCCCAGGTTGTAGGTATGATGAGCGGCGTTCCAGTCAGCAAAATTAACCAGAGCGAAAGCAAGAAGCTGGTTAAGATGCAGGAAGAACTTTCCAAACAGATTATTGGCCAAAACGAAGCTATTGTCAAACTGACAAAAGCCATCAAACGTACCCGCGCCGGACTTAAAGATCCCACGCGACCGATTGGTTCATTTATTTTTCTGGGTCCAACAGGTGTTGGTAAAACGGAAATGGCCAAAGTGCTCGCAGAATATCTTTTCGACAAAGAAGATGCCCTTATCCGCATCGACATGAGTGAGTATATGGAGAAATTCTCCGTTTCACGACTGGTTGGTGCACCTCCGGGCTATGTTGGCTACGAAGAAGGTGGTATGCTTACCGAAAAAGTTCGACGCAAACCATACAGCGTCGTACTGCTGGATGAAATAGAGAAAGCCCACCCCGATGTCTTCAACATTCTGTTGCAGGTATTGGATGATGGAATCCTTACGGACAGCCTTGGACGAAAGGTCGATTTCCGTAACACCATCATCATCATGACTTCCAATATTGGTGCCCGCGATATTCGAAATCTTGGCCAGGGTATTGGCTTTGGGTCAGGAGACAGTAACCTGGATTATGAAAAGATGAAGTCCACAATTCAGGATGCTCTCAAAAAGGTCTTCAATCCTGAGTTTCTCAATCGTATTGACGATGTCATCACCTTCCGTGCACTGGAAAAAGAAGACATCTTCCAAATCATCGACTTGCTGTCTGACGACCTTTTCGAGCGTATCAGAGAGCTTGGATATGAGATTGAAGTGACGCAGGGAGCAAAAGACTTCCTCAGCGACAAAGGCTTTGACCAGAAATATGGGGCGCGTCCATTGAAACGAGCCATCCAGAAATATGTGGAAGAACCACTGGCAGAGGATCTCCTTGAAGCAGATCATCCGGAAGGATCAAGTATTAAAATCAAGATGAACAAGTCGCGCGATGGTCTTGTTTTTGATTGGTCTGAAGCTGATGGAGACGAAAGCAGTGATGAATCCACCACGGATAAAGAAACCAAAAATAAGAGCGGTGATAGCTCTTCTGAAAATGAAGAGTCTGCCTCTGAGGCGAAAGCCTAAAGGTTAACCACTGTAACTTATTAAAACTCCTTATACAAAAGGCCTCCAACCGGAGGCCTTTTTTGTTACTCTATAATCTTAATAACGCACTCTCTTCAAATACATCCGATACTGCGTTACGTTTTGTGGATTATTTCTGAACTGTTAAAAGGCAACATCAATAATCAGTTCCTTGTTACTTCCGTTAAACTGATACTTGTTGGTGGAAAGCCGCTCAAAGCTAAGGGTAAAGGCCTCATTAAATCCCAATGCCCCTGAATAACCTTCACTGACAATGTCTCTTTTTTCTAAGTCTATGGCTTTAACCTGTACATCATTTAAGATCCCGGAGGCCGAAGAGTAATCACCACTAAGCAGAACAATCATCTGGTCGGCTGGAAAATAGTCGGCTGACAAAACGGCTTCTCGCAGGCTGGCCCTTCCCAGACGTTCGCCATTGAGAGTATTATACACCCCTACCCTCTTATTAGAATAAACAGTGATATGTTTTCCATCTGCTGCCAAGTTAGCTCCCAATACAGGCTCTTCAATGGTGAAAGTATTGATTTCATTTCCATACTTATCCAGGATAATTACCTCGTCGCTGGTCCCTTCAGCAGCTGTTACAACCGTTATTAAATTACCATCATCGGCTACCCCTAAATCTTTAATATAGCGACTGTCAGACTGAAAAATTCGTTGGAACTCATCATCAGCCTTCAGCAATTCTGCTTTGGATCCTAAGCCGTTTTTCAGCTTAATTTTAGGCGTATATACAACGACGGTCTGGCGGTCGGTACTCATTGCCACTTCCGAGATCGTCTCTCCCTGCTGGCTACCACTTCCGCTTGAGATGTTAGTCCCCTTATTGCCAAGCCCATCGTGCCAAATAAAATTCATAATATTATCCCGAAGCAAAAGATGCCCCGAACTCACTGGATACACCGCCAAAGAGGGGTCATTGGGATTGACCGATATGGAAGCGTAACTATTCAGCGTATCTCCAAGGGGCGTAAATAACGTTATTTGGGCTTTGCCATCGGAGTAGCCTAATAAACTAAGCACAGAGCGGTCCTGGGAAACTCCAAAAGCAAAATATTGCGATACCCTTTTCCCCGAATTTAAAAAATGCAGACTATTACCATCCAGCTTTATCTTAGCCCCTCCTTCCATAGTAAATTCGGAAGGTTCATTTGTAGATGTAGCGGGTGTTGGTGCAATTGTTAATGATTGTCCCCACACCATGGCAGGTAAGAGCATCAAAAATATCAATGAAAACAGAGTACGAATCATAATTGAAACAACTGAAGCATTAAGAATTAGCAAATTTAAGAACGTAATTTTTAGGCAAACTTGCAGGCCTGTATCCAAGTCACAATTCTATCATTTTATTTGTAGATTTGGCCTACTTTTAACTTAGTATTGAATGCATGTTTTTTTCGGTTATCATACCCGTTTACAATCGCCCCCAGGAAGTAGATGAACTCCTGGAAAGCCTGAACAGACAGTCCTACAAAAATTTTGAAACGTTAATTATTGAAGATGGTTCCGAAAAGCGATGTAAAAATATTGTAGAAAAATATACCGACCAGTTAGACATACAATATTATTATAAGGAGAATTCGGGACAGGGTTTTAGCCGGAATTATGGATTTACACGAGCCGGGGGGGACTATTTCATCGTTTTTGACTCTGATTGCATCATTCCCCCTCATTATTTTGAAACCGTCAATCAATACCTTGAGGAACATTCGGTGGATGCCTTTGGCGGGCCTGATCGGGCGCATCAAGCTTTTACCCCCACTCAGAAGGCCATCAGCTATGCCATGACCTCTCCCCTCACCACAGGCGGAATTCGTGGGAATAAGCGGCATGCCGGCACCTTTCATCCCAGAAGTTTTAATATGGGCATTTCGCGGCAGGTATTTGAAGAAACCGGCGGGTATCGTATCACCCGGATGGGCGAAGACATTGAGTTTAGCATTCGTATTATCAACAGCGGATTTAAAACCGCACTCATTGAAGACGCATTCGTATACCACAAGCGGCGCACCAGTTTAAAACAGTTCTATAATCAACTGCACTTTTTTGGGCGGGCTCGTATTAATATTAGCCGTTTTTATCCCTCCGAAATTAAAATAGTCCACCTGCTTCCGGCACTATTTACCATTGGATTCTTTGTCTTTATAACGCTTCCCTTGTGGAATTTATCTCTGTTTAAGCTTTTTCTTTATCCCTTTTTCTTTACCTGCGCACTACTCTTTACACATGCTACCTATAAAAATAAAAGTATATCCATTGGTGCCCTTAGTGTTTTGGCCTCATTCATTCAGCTTACGGCCTATGGACACGGATTTTTGCAGGAATGGTGGGCTAAACTAAAAGAATAAAAATCATTTGGTTTTGAAATTGATTTCAGACCAGAAGACCCTTATATTTGACTTCTTTCTGAAAGGAAATTCGGGGAGTAGCGCAGTCCGGTAGCGCATTCGCTTTGGGAGCGAAGGGTCGCAGGTTCAAATCCTGTCTCCCCGACATTAAGGAATGATGAATTACGATTATTGAAACTTATTTAGATACGGGCAATAATCACCATTCAATCCCAACAGTATTAGGAGGGGTTACATTCTAAATTCCGACAGGCGCCCGTAGCTCAACTGGATAGAGCAACGGCCTTCTAAGCCGTAGGTTACAGGTTCGACTCCTGTCGGGCGTACTCAGATTGTTGTTTTAAGGCGACATGGCCGAGTGGTTAGGCAGAGGTCTGCAAAACCTCCTACGGCGGTTCGAATCCGCCTGTCGCCTCTGTTATTTTATATATTGATTCTATTATGCCGCGTTCGTCTAGGGGTTTAGGACGCCGCCCTTTCACGGCGGTAACACGGGTTCGAATCCCGTACGCGGTACTCTTCGATGGAGCCTGTAGCTCAGTTGGTTAGAGCGCCAGGTTGTGGCCCTGGAGGCCGTGGGTTCAAATCCCATCAGGCTCCCCATTTTTCGAAAATGTTTGTAATAAAGGATAAATTAACGTATCCTTGCACTTCATTTTTCAGCTTTGCTGAACGACCGTTCGGTGAAGCTTTTTTACTGGATTAAATGCCGCGTTCGTCTAGGGGTTTAGGACGCCGCCCTTTCACGGCGGTAACACGGGTTCGAATCCCGTACGCGGTACCATCTAAAGCCTTGATAAAGCTAATTTATCAAGGCTTTTTTATTTGTAGGTATTACTCAATAATCAGCTTAATCATACCTTTGGTAAATATAGCTCTGGGACGCCCCTCATATTAAATTCTCCCTATTTCATTGAGCTGTAGCTGAGGCCTAACTTTTCCAGCTATTGGGATTGGGAAAAGGGATCCAGCAAACTATATACTGCCAGCAATTACTGAATCTCCCCCTCACTCATACAGCTTCTGGTTTGGCGTATTCGAAAGGTCTATGAACAGTTGCGCAATGGCATCCGTCGTCGCATCCAGGAAGGCTTCCCCTTTCTCGGGGGTTGATTGGGATGGATCTCCAACGCCCGTATCTTCGGTTACCTCGGTCCACTTACGCTGTGTTTGGGTCCACTGCTCATTCAGTCCCTGCACGGCAAAAGAGCGGGCCCTTCCATCACCGGCTTCGGATAAGGGCAACACCAAATCCGGAAGAATATGCATCATAGCGCTGGTCTCCAGTTCCCCGGCATGGTCACCCGGTTCATCAAAAAACTGATCCGCATCTGCTGCCTGGTACCAGTTAAGTGCACAAGAAAAGACCTCCGGATAGTCGACGTTAAGGGTACGCAGCATCTGCTTGAAGTTATTGCCGCCATGCCCGTTTAAGATTACAAGCTTTGATATTTGCTGTCGGTTAAGGACATCCGCAATGTCATTAAGCACCGCCAACTGGGTAGATGGATTCATATTAAGGCAAAGTTTTACATCCAGCTGACCCGTATTTACCCCAAAAGGAACCGTAGGCAGTACAATGACTTGAGCCTCCTCTTCCCAGGCTTTGCGAGCTGCCTCTGCCGCCACATAATCGCACTGCATCACATCCGTGGCATAGGGCAAGTGATAGTTATGAGCCTCGATCGCTCCCCATGGAAGTACCGCTAGATTATAATTTTGGTCTTTAACCGTTTTCCAATTCGTTTCGGCAAGAATATACGGACGTGGTGATCCCATCTTAGTTCATAAATTTAGTTGGAGTGAATTATTAAGGTGCAGGAGATTTTGCAAAACTTAACTGGTCATTTTTAATTTAGTTCAGCATCTATATTTAAGTTGCTAACAAATATTTATAAGATTCTGAAACGAGTTCAGAATGACAAGAAGGAGGCCTCGATACAGTGAGAATCAATCCAGATATTGCTCAACGGCTGACTTCCAAACCAGGTATCCCTGACCGTTTAGATGAAGGCCATCTTCGGTGTAGTCAGGATTTAGTTTATCATCCTGCACACTCATCTCATCAAAAAGGTTGATGTAGACGGCTCCTTTTTCTTCAGCCAGCTGCTGTAACTGTCGGTTGGCTTCTTTGATATCTGAAGTCTCATCCGTATGGGAAGGAAACTGTGTGAAGTCGTCATTGACCGGCAAAATACTCTGAATATAAATTTCAGTCTCCGGCGAGGCTTCCCTGATCCGATTAACAATTTCTTTATAGTTGGAGAGCACATCATCAACCGAACGGTCGCGGGCAAAATCGTTCACCCCAATCATAATAAACACCTTAGCCGGCTTCGATTCAGTCACCTCATCCAGGCGATACAGTACGCCATCAGTAATATCCCCTGAAATACCACGATTCTTCATCCTGTGGTTGCCGAATAGTTCGGCCCACTGATTACCATCGGTGATACTGTCGCCCAGCCAGATAATCTCATTGCTCGCATTTGGCAAGGCTTCAAACAGGCCTTTTTTATGATAGTAATAGGCTCCAAAATCCGGTTTTTCTTCCGTTTCTTGAGCCCAACTATTTTGGGCCGGAAGTATTAATACCGACAATAAAAATATGGAAAGAAAATATTGAAAAAACTTCATAGCATATAAAATATAATTAACTGTTGATACGAATATAAAAGTTTATCTTACAAATGCTACCCTGTATTGAGCCTGTTCGCGGGAATATATGCCCGTGCCAACTTCATTCCCCCCCAAACGCTAGTAGTTGTTTGAATATCTTACCTTAATCCTCGGTGCTATACCAAATGAGCCTGACTGTTTTTACCCATCCCTCTTGTTCTCCCTTCCCTAATAGTTTAAGGAAGGGAGAGACTCCTAATCAAAGCACAAAACTTGACAAATTTTGGAGGAAACTGTGGAGGTACAAGTGTTTATTT
The DNA here is from genome assembly GCF_026229185.1 of Fodinibius salsisoli. Classification (GTDB taxonomy): domain Bacteria; phylum Bacteroidota; class Rhodothermia; order Balneolales; family Balneolaceae; genus Fodinibius; species Fodinibius salsisoli. The sequence continues at coordinate 108,907 of NZ_JAGGJA010000012.1, forward strand.
TTTCATAAAGTCTCCAGTTATCCCCGGCTTAAGAATTCTGAGTGGAGAACGAAAGGTGAAATCAGAGTATTTCGTACCGGTCCGTTTATTAAAAGCAGCAGTAAGTGTGATGGACCATCGAAATACTCTCGCCGCACGTTCGGAACCGATTTCAGAATTCTCAGCCGGCGACGTTTTTGGGTTCCGTTTTTGTGTCGTTTCAAAAATGGAACAGTAAATATACAAACAAAAGGTACTCTATCACATGAATCTGGCTGGACGGGCTGGAAGCCCATCCTACAAGTAAACCGTACCCCAGCACTGCTAAATGCGCAAATACTATTGTTCTGCTTTAGTTGCAGCTGGATATAAACCAGATTACGTCTTTCTGGCCAAAGCGTAAATCCCCGTTCCCTTTTGATTGGTATCGTGGAGGTCCAGCTTCATTAACACAAGCCCTATAGGCAAGGTAAAAATATAATAGATAGCCATAAGCGGGAGCGCCCAGAGCCTGATCTTCGTCATCCAGAGCATGGGGTATTTAATCAACAGCTCCCAGGCCAGATGTCCCTTCGATCCATAGGTATAGGCGATATCAACGGGAGTAAATCCTGCGGCTTCTAATTTGCCGCGGATATCATCCTTTGAATAACCAATGCGGGCGTGTTCATCTACAAAAGAGTCATCGTCTCCGGCATCCTCTTCGGAGTAGATGGAGGGCGAATGCATCAGGAAATAGCCGCCAGGGCGCAATGATTGATGAACATTTCCCATCACCCGACGGTCTTCTTCAATATGCTCGAGTACGTCGATACAGATGGCAAAGTCGTACGTTTCTCTTTCATCAAAAGTGAGTAAATCCATCTGCTGGAATTGGACCCGCCCCGCCTTTACCTCTTCCTCAAAATACGCTCGGGAGTCAGCCAGGTAGTCCTCCTTTACATCCACTGCTTTGAGCCTCACATTGGGGAACTCGTTTAACACAAAGCGATCATATTGGCCAAAGCCCGAACCGGCATCCAGCAACTTCCAAGGCCCCTTCTGATCTATTTCACCACCATATTCCCGAAGGATGTTACGTACATACCAGCTCCGGAGAAAAAAGAGGTCGAGTAATTTATAAAAAACAGTCCGCAATATTGGACTGCTGCGGATGATATTAGCAAACCGGTCTTTTACCGGATCATAAGCAATACGACTCATCTATCTAAAAACTTTTTCCTATTTAAAATCAGTGTTTCTTGCCTAAGCCAGGATAATATAACTCTTCACTATTCTTCCTTTTTCAAATCCCCCTGTCCCCCTTTGGAAGGGGGAACGCCGTGTTTCTTATTAAGTCCTTGAATCATTTTTTCGAGCTTCTCTAAAACGCCTCCAATATTATTGATTACCTCATGATCATAAAACCGGACTACAGTCAAGCCCAGTGATTCCAATCTTTGCTGTCTATTCTGATCATATTCTTTCTTACCATCATGACTTTCGCCATCTACTTCAATCACCAAATGTAAGCTCTTACAATAAAAATCGACAATGTATTCATCTAATGGTTTTTGCCTGTTAAATGTATATCCCAAAAACTTACCGGCACGAAGAGCTTTCCATAACTCAATCTCAGAAGACGTACTGTTTTTCCGTAGTTTCCGGGCACGCTTTTTAAGCTTTGGATTATATTTTATATAGCTCATGCCAAAATAAAACCTTCTTTAAAGTAAGTCTGTATTCCCCCCCTTCTAAGGGGGAAGCTTTGCAGCGTTTTTCTGCGAAGCAAGGGGGATGTATCAATCGAAGTCAAAAGCCTCGCCATGGTGATGCCGAAATATATTCACTTTCAATAGCAACAATATAGTCTCTTGCCTCGTCAGCTTATCGATAAATCCCCCTGTCCCCCTTTGGAAGGGGGAAACTTAACCGGGTGTCCACCAAAATGTAGCAAGTTCAATCAAAAAATATGAGCTTATGTTTTACTTAAAACTGGTCATAGCACCTCTTTAATATTTGGCTTTTGTTGCTTTTCATTACGTTTTTGGATGAGTTCACCCAAAAAGCCAATAGAGAAGGTTTGGGCTCCCAGTACCATCAGCATGACTCCAAACAGCAGCAACGGCCGATCGCCGAGGTTAGCTCCAAAAACCAGTTTATCAATGGTTAGATAGAGGTTAATTACCCCTCCCACAAATAAGAACAGGAAGCCCAGGGTACCGAAGAAGTGCATCGGTCGCTGAAGATAACGGTTGACAAATAATAGCGTCAGGAGATCAAGAAAGCCGTGCATGAAGCGAGAAAGACCAAACTTGGTGGTTCCGTATTTACGGGGATGGTGCTTCACCACTTTCTCACCAATACGATCATAGCCTTCCAGCTTGGCCAGAAAGGGGATATAGCGATGCAGCTCGCCATATAGATGGATGTGGTCAATCACTTCGCGGCGATAGACCTTTAGTCCACAGTTAAAATCGTTCAGCTCAATACCTGTAAATAAAGATGTAACCTTATTGAAAAACTTGGACGGAATTGTTTTTGAGATCGGATCATGCCGTGTTTTTTTCCATCCGCTCACTATATCCAGCTGCTGCTCTTTTAGCTGTTGAAGCATCTTTGGGATCTCTAACGGATCATCCTGCAGGTCGGCATCCATCGTAGCAATATATTGGCCTCGGGCATGCTCAAAACCAGCTTGCATGGCCGAACTCTTTCCATAGTTACGCTGCAGCTGAATTCCCTTTACCCGGGGATGCTCTGCTATAACCTTTTTAATTTCGTTCCAGGACTGATCTGAAGAACCGTCATCCACAAAGATAAGTTCAAAAGCAGCCCGATCAGACAGGGCTTCCGTCACCCCTTTGGTAACTTCTGTAATCGACTGCTCCTCATTATATAAGGGTACAACTACGCTAAGACTAATCTCTGATGTATTCGAATATTGTTGAGACAATGTTTTCTTACTTATTTTACCACAAATAGTTAGAAAAAATCCTTCAGATCATGTATAATTAGCAGTAAAGATACACTTTTAGATCTGCTATGAAAAAACTTTATTACTCCATCGGTGAAGTCAGTGAAATATCGGGCGTGGATGCCCATGTGTTGCGCTATTGGGAATCGGTATTCGATGAATTAAGTCCCAAGAAGAATAAAGCCGGCAACCGTACCTACAAGGAGCAGGATATTGAGACTATTCTCAAACTAAAAGAACTAATCCAGGAGAAAAAGTATAGCACGGAAGGGGCGCAGCAGGTACTGCAGCAGGAAGCCGAATCCGGGAATTCCACCGAAGACGTCCCCGTCAGTCTCAAAAAAGACCTTAAAGAGATGCGGGTTTTCCTAAAAAGACTATTGGAAAAACTGTAACGCCCGCCCCGGCTTTTTGAACCGAAGTGTTGGTAGTGCGATGCGCTTACCTTAACATTTCTCTTACTGGTTATATGTTTGGATGTCCATAGTGGTCTGGACAGAACAAATCCTTGTAATCAATATCAGGAGACGTTGAAGAAGCTTGCCTGCCATTCTATCCCAAGGATTCTGGGCCTTGATCCGTTAAAGCTTAGACTCATCGGATGAGTGATAACCAACTATTCCCCGCTTGAGACTCCTCGTCACAAGTACCTCGGATTGATAACTTGTTAATAATATAGGGATGCTTTACACTGTTCCAAGTTACAAACTTGAAACAGCAGTATAATTACTACCCCCCCAACTGGCGCAAGTTTGCAACTTGGGCCTTCAACTGAAGGGCCTGCCCCCCATGGATGGATCAAAAACAACCAATATCCGACAACCGACATTTGTAATACCCCCCTCCCTGCTTCGCAGTACTCCCTTCAAGGGGAGATTAGATTGTGACAGGTAGCCTATACAATAGTAGGCTGGACATCTTGTCCGGCTGATAGCAGCTCTATTATTGTCGTTACAGTCGGGAAAGCTTCCCGACCTACAATACTATATTCAATCATAGAAAGTCCCCTATATCCTACGCCCAAAGGGCCCACTATAGCCGAAGTAGCAAGGCGGCTAAGTAGGCCGTGCTTCGGAGCACAGGTTTTAGGGGTAGAGGGTAGAGGGTATCTAAGCGAAATAAATTTCGCACTACAGCCGAAAATTAGAGCATTTCATACTCATCGGATGAGTACCAAGAGACATGGTTACCTATTCGGTCAAATCACTCATCCGATGAGTGATAAACCTACTCCTTCTTAAAGCTCCTCGTCTAATACACTATTTACTAACCGAGCTATTGTTTCTTTTGCCGTGTCCCGTCCATACGAGGGGCTTGGCACAAAAGGCTCGTAAAAAGCCAAGAAGAATTTAACTCCTCGGTGCTGACAAATTAAACCACCGTTGTTCACGGTTTGCAGGCAGCCCCTCGTCAGACAGAAATTCTTCCGGTGGGGACTTGTCACTTTTAATAAAGGGAGGCTATTTTCCTTCGGCCTTAGAATCCTTCACTTCCGAATAAGTGCAGCGTAGTCGAAGTGGAACATCAGGCAATGTTAATTGGCTCAAAAGACTGCGGGAGTACAACTCTGTTAGACTTACCAACCTATTGCAAATGGCAATAATCTTGTCATTTTAAAAATACCAGCCGGCCGGAGAAAGGCTAAGGAGTACACTGGAGTTTAGACTCCAAGGAGGGAATCAGCCCCTC
>NZ_JAGGJA010000013.1 GCF_026229185.1 Fodinibius salsisoli
TTGTTGGATCACGTCCAATTTAAATTCTTTGCTGTAGGTTCGTCTTTTACTCATAATAGGTATTGGTCATAAATTGCGGCGACAATCTATGGCTTAACTGGGTGTCCACCAAAATGTAGCAAGTTCATATAAACTTTTATTGTCTAATACTGATAGCTTCACTCAAATAGTATAAGACTCCGCCATTACTTTGAGGAGGATAAGCATTATGCTTAAAAATAAAAGGATCGTTAGCCAGTAGACAAACCTATCATTAAATATGAAATAGGCCAAGCTATCAACCTGGCCTTATTCCATAATCATTCTTATCTGGTGTGTCTTCTATATTTGGCTATATAAGCCTTGGCTCTAGGTTCTCGGTTCTATAAATCCATAGCTTGTAAGGCAAAAAGAGAATTCCTTACCAATAAAAAAAGGCCCCGCTGTTGAAAGCGGGGCCTTTTCAGTTCTTGAGCTTTTCGCACGTTACATGCGCGAAACTTCAATTACAACTCGACGGTTCTGTCGTCGTTCTTGCGTATCCGCATCTTGAATCAATGGTTCGGTTTCACCGACACCTTTTGTAAAGATACGGTCAGCGCTTACACCTTGTCCGACTAAGTAGTTCTTGACAGACTCAGCACGACGCTGCGACAGACGCAGGTTATACTGCTCAGTACCGATACGGTCAGCATGACCCGTTAAGGTTACCTGCAAGTTAGTATCGTCCATCAGTTCTTCAGCCAATCGATCGAGATCTGCCTTGAACTCATCTTCAACAATGGACTGATCAAAACCAAAGTTAACATCAGCAAAGTCGAAGTCTACCTGAGGACAACCGTTATTTGCTTCGGTTCCGGCAACTTCTGGACATTCATCTTCGCTGTCAACAATGCCGTCTCCGTCAGTATCCGGGCAGCCGTCAAATTCAGCTTCGCCAGCAACTTCTGGACATGCATCTTCGCTGTCAACAATGCCGTCTCCATCACTATCTGGGCAGCCGTCAAATTCAGCTTCGCCAGCAACTTCTGGACATGCATCTTCACTATCGATAATGCCGTCTCCATCAGAATCTGGGCAGCCATTAAATTCAGCTTCGCCAGCAACTTCTGGACAATCGTCTTCCTTATCGATAATACCATCACGGTCTGTATCAGGACAACCGTTATTTGCTTCGGTGCCTACTTCTTCAGGACATGCATCTTCGCTATCTATAATGCCATCACCATCAGTATCTTTAGCACCACCTACGTTGAATTTAAACCCAACAGATGTAACTAAGAAATCATCATGGTCTTTGTTATCGATGTTGCTATCGATACCACCACTTGATCTTCCAAGACCCTCAGCTTGCCCATCAAAGCCGTCAACAAATGTACGGTTGTAGGTAGCCTTTAAAATAATTTTGGTCTTTTTTGATAGAGGGATATCGAATCCAGCCGCAAGAGGAACTCCAAATCCTACTCGGCTTTCAATATCATTACCTGATTCTCCAAAATAGATATTATCGCTACCTCCAAAGTAGGGAGTAACGCCAACACCAGCTGCCAGAAATGGCTGCAATGCAGCATTCTGACCAAAGATATATCCATTGGCCAGCTTATAACGTAGCATTAAATTGGCATTCAGATACTTTGTTCCAAAGCTGTTATTTGCTTTAACAGGGTTTGGATCAACAGTTCCATCTTCTCCATTTTTATAATCCAGGTATCCATAGGTCAGTACAGCATCAAAATCAAAAGATGGACTTAAATACTGGTGAAACCCAATACCTCCAGCCCAGTCTGATTTGAGCTCATACTCCAGCATCTCGTTGCCGAGATCACCATCGTATTCGTTATGCCCAACATGGATGCTTAACCACGTCCGGTTGAGATCCGTTTGGGCTTGCATCGCAGGCACAAACAGGCACAACATAGTTGCGGCTAAAAGTAGCTTCTTTAACATAAAACCTCCTTAATATTGATTTATGATTCAGGCCAACGCCTGATTTTATTTATGTAATTTTAACGTTGTAACGTTTATTAAAAGCTCAATACGGTGCTTAAGTTCCCTATTTTTTCTAAATATTAACAACATTTTTTTAAAAAACCTTCAACCTCCCCAGTACAAACATCTAAATGACTAATTTTTATGAACTTAGAGCTATTTTATACCGACGGAAAGAGGGTGAATTTATTCTAAATAATAATTTATTTTCCATTTTTAAATTTTTCTAATGAGCGAACTTTGATAGAATAACCCTTCTTCTGGGTGCATTTGTGCCTCTATAAGCCCCTATCATTCAACATTATAGATTAATTTCATTGATCATTTATAACAAAACACGCTAATTTGCACACTTTAAATAGTGGCCTGTCTCTTTTTTAATTCAAGAATTGAAAAAGGGCAGGGAAGAGCTATTCTCAACCTGTATGAAATAATGTAAAGAGCGGCGTTTGCTAAGTCTTTCTATACAAAAGTTGCTATTTCACTGAGTGTTTTTTTCGTAATATCTGGCACCTGTACATCTTCTGCAGGATAACCTACCACCAGCAACAAAAAGGGCCGTTCGTTATTGGGGCGGCCTAAGATATCATTTAAAAAGCCCATGGGGCTTGGCGTATGGGTAAGCGAAGCCAATCCTGCATGATGTATAGCTGTAATAAGCATTCCAGTGGCAATTCCGACAGACTCTTTGACGTAGTAATGCTTTTCCTTTTTTCCATTTTCATCGATCGCATAACTTTGAGAAAAAATGGCAATCAGATATGGAGCTTGTTCAAGGAATGGCTTTTCAGCATCTGTTCCAAGCGGAGCAAGGGCCTCCAGCCATTCTTCGGTAGCACGTTCTTCATAAAATTTTTGCTCCTCTTCTTCAGCAGCCTCCCGAATTTGTTTTTTTACTTCAGAATCGCTTATAACTACAAAATGCCAGGGCTGCTTGTTGGCGCCATTGGGTGCTGTTCCTGCAGCAAGCAAACAGTCTTCAATAATTTCACGCGGTACCGGTTTGTCAGAAAATTCGCGGACTGTACGCCGCTTTCTGATATTTTTATAAAAAGAACGCGCCCGCTGACGCATTTCATCCACGGGATACCTTTCGTAACCAGAATACGGAACAAACTCTTTGTGGCTCATACTAACTTTACTAAAAGGAAATCATCTTAAGGTTGAGCCTTTAGCAGACCAAAACGGATGGATCTCCACTTCAAGACGGCCCGCTTGCACCGCCGGATCCTGTTTGGCCAGCTTCAAGGCTTCTTCTTTTGTGGCCGTATTATAGATAACTATTCCACGAATTTCACCATCATCACCAAAAGGACCTGTGATACTTGTTTTTCCCATTTCATACATTTTATTCAAATAAGCCAGGTGCTTTTTTTGGATTGTTGCAGCCTCCTGCTCATCCTGACTCCGCTCTGGCCCGCGTTTTAGGAAAACCATAAAATACTTCTGCATCACGTAGGTCGTATCTCCCGACTCCATCTCAAAGGTCTCAGGGACCGTGGCCTTACTGCTATCAACCTCCTGGGCCCAGGCGGACACTGAAATCAACAGCCCAACACTGCACATCATTATTTTTTTCATAATCTTCTGTTAATTTAATTTTTCGTAACAATCTATTGGAATCTAACTTAACAATTTTTCAATTCTTTCCAGTTGACTCCAAGAAATTCAGCCATTTTCTTTCTTGCTGTAGTCTCTGTTGGTATCGATCGCGCAAAGATAACCTGCTTAGCTTGTTTATCCATTGCTCGGCCAGCTCATACTTTTCCCGAAATCCAAGATACTGTACCAGCTGTAAAAGCTCATCAAAATAGGTTACCTGTATGGGTTCTTCCAAAAGCTGTCTTCCATATCGTATTACGGTTTGCCACTCTTCTTCGTCAATAGCTTTCTTAATACTACGGATTTTCGTGCGATACATGGCTTTTTCAAATGTCGCTGAGTCAGGTAACTGCTGTTGATAGGTCAATTGACGATAAATCTGCCATTGCTCAGAGTCCAACCGGGTATCCAGGGCCGGCTTTATGAGCAAATCCGGATGCTCATTAAAAAGAACCTGTGCCCTTTCCATGTGGTTCTCGGCCTGTAACGCTTGTCCATTCTCTTTGAATGCATCGGCATACAATAGTTGCAGATCAACAGTGGTGTCTGCCAGAGAGGCTCTTGCACGGACCTTTGACCCATGACCAGCCACTAAGTGACGGTAGCTCCATTCGGCCTTTATAGGCGGCAGGCTATCGGATACCATTAATACCTTATCCAATGCCTGTAAGGCTTTCGCTGTGTCATCCGTAGCTTGGTAATACTGGTAGCTGTCCCATGCGGCTGCAAAATCGGAAACTACATGGGGACATGGCTGCTCAAAGAGCGAGGGAATAGCAAATATACGACGGGCAATACGTTGATCCACCGAATCTACAGATATGGAATCCAGGTGCCGGTGCCAACCCTGGACTAACTGTGGCCATTCCTGCGGGTAGGCTTGCCCAATACGGCCTGTACGATAGGCTTCTTTCAAATATTCAACTGGATAATTATTTATCAGATACTGTACAAAGGAGCCGCCGGTGGTATAATTGACTCCCGAGCGCCCACCATAAAACCCCAAGGGAGAAAAAGAAGAGCGTAACTCACGAGCATTAGGATACGGCCTTTCGGAGGCAACAATTTGATCGATGGTTGTTGTAGACGAAGATCCTCCTGCTACCGCCACAGCTACCCCCTCGATCAGGCCAATACTCCAGCTGGCATTCAAAAGTCTGTTACCAAACTGTTTACTTAGAACATGTACCAGTTCGTGTTTAAGACTACTTCCAATTTGCTGCTTAGCAATATGCAGCTGATCCTGCCCCAGCCAAACGGGCACATAACTGGTAAACTTGGCCCCCACCAGCTTTTTCTTTTGCCAGGGATTTGCATACAAGTAACTTTTAATCTTTTGATCCGCTTTCGGCAGAGATAGTTCGAGCTTATTACTGATCTGCCGAAAGTAGAATTCATGTTCTTGTGCTAACAGCTGGATCTCTGCCTCGCTGTAATACTGATGGTCATAATAAATATTGAAATGAGCCGTCTCTTTATGCCCCCCAAGCACAGACTGCAGGTATGACGGCGGGGATACAACTCCCATCTCAGCCAGCTGCGTGTAACTGATCCCAAGGGCGATCGATGAAAAAGCAACTAACCATACAGCAAATCGCTGCTTATTGATAGCAGGTATATGCCATAGCAATAAAATCCAGAATAAAGTAATAGAACGGAAAAAGACGGTCCCTATATTAACGGTAATGGTTTCATCATAGATCGGTCCCGGCCAACCTCCCCATACATGATTGAAAAAATAGACCTGTGGATAAGCGAACAGCTCGAATAGTAATATCCCAATGGCGATAGTCAGCAAAAATCCCACTGTTAAAGTTTTGGTATACGGGATATTCCATTTTCGAATAAGACGGCCAAGAGCATATCCAAAATAGACACTGCCTGAGGGGAACAGTATCCAAAATGCCAACCCATGGATAGACAAGCATCCGCTCAACAGGGCATAAACCAAAAGAGGAACGGCTGCTACATACAGATAACCCAATATAGTTAAGGCTTCGAAAAAATCATGCCGAGATTGATCACCATTACATGCTTTGAGTCCCGCCCAGAAACAGCCTATCAGTGAAGCCAGCATCGCTGATTCAATATGAAAATTTCCCAATAACGGGATAAAGAGCATCCCTGTGCCTACCAGCAAGGCTAAAAGTGGAATTTGATACGTATGGAAAGATGCATTTTGCAACATGATCCGAAAAGTAACAGCTGACGGGGAAAAGGCAAATAGCAAATTTAGCAGCGGCCAAATGCGTTCTTAAGTTTGTAGTAAACACGCCCAGTAAACCCAATACATCAATACAAACTGTAACGGAAGCCGAAGAATTGTAAGAGCAGCATACCAAGAAAGAAGTCCTGTTTTTTGAATTGCCTGAACTGCCATATTGATATTCGCCGGGAAAACTGCTAGCAATAATAACAGGAGTCCCCATGCTGCCATCGCCCTATAAGGAGGTAGCAAGACGCCGAGCCCTCCGGCAATCTCTGCCACTCCGCTGATGTAAACCATCGCTTTGTGCCATGGGATAAAATCTGGAATTATGGCTGCAAATACGCCCGGTTTTAAAAAATGCAGAATTCCCATCATCATAAAGATAATGCCAACCAGGTATTGGCTTGTAGAAGGGGAGGTCAGGAATTGTATCATGGAGTATGTTTCAAGGATCAAGATTGCATTTACCGATACTGTAGTATGGCAAACAAGCTTATCAACTCAAACCTACAAGATTGAGTATTACTAGTTTCCCTGAATGTCTCTTTTCTACGTAGAAGAGAAAATATAATTCTGGAACTTATAATTTTGAAAATAACATAAAAATATAGATCAACACTATATATAATAAAATACTTTTATTTACCATGTAATATTCATAAAATTAAATTGCATTGCAATATATGCTCATAAAGTAAATACCATCTTAATAGTCGGGTACAAATCTTAAAATCCCTATTCCAATGAGAAAATACATTTCTAATTTACCAGTACTATTACTGTTCTTTGCACTTATTGCTTGTAGTTCAGGCAATGAGGAACCTTTGGGGGATAAGCCCACTTCTTCCGAGCTGACTTTTGAATATGATAAGGTTACACCGGTAGATTTTCCCAGCTTGAATATTCCAGGATTTGAATTTCCTATGGATTCTACCCTCCTCAATCAATGGATCGCTGAGGATGATTCCATAAATATATACAAACACGGCTGGGGTATCTGGGCGGGACTCACAGCTCCTACGAACCAAAAGGTTGGGGAAAAAACGCTATTGGTATATGAAACATGGCTTACTCCTGAGGAAATGATTGACTCCCTGAAAAACCAACCCATAAAACGATCAAACAGGGCAAACCTTAACAAGCCTAACCAGTTCACCCACTTCGTTTCTACTGTTAATGACAGCATCCATGAATCCGTTGCATATAGTCCTGCAGCCTCCAATTATGCTATTGAGGAAAAGATTTTTTTAGCCACTACCTTGTTGGGTTATGCTGAGGAAGGCCGAAACAGTATTCCAGATTTCCCCAATGATGCTATTACCATAAAACCCGTATTTAAGGTGTTGCCAGTATCCTCTTCCGGCGATCAGACTAAATTTGCTATCTCTGTCTGGCCAGGACCTATTGACTCACTCGCGGGATTCCCAGAAAAAGACTGGCATTCGTCTGTATACATTGACATTACAAACCAAAGTAACGGGAATGGCAGTCGGGCCATCTATCCGGATAGTAATACCCCTCCTGCACCAACAGACTCGACCACCTATAATTTGAATGACTTTATTCATTACAAAATGAATAAAGAGGATGCTCATTATTTTAATAAAGAGTTTAGCGAAAATGCCTCCAACCGTATGACGGCAAAGCCCGGAGATGTAGTCATATTGGTAGGAATGCATGTGACGACCAAAGAAAATAAACGATGGACCTGGCAGACATTCTGGTGGGCTCCGGATGCCAACAAACCATTAGCACCCAGTTCAAAAACCATTGCAGACCAAAGGCCTATGGACGCTTTAAGCCGTGCTGCATCTCACTACGCTATGTCAACCGCTTACTATATGGTCAATCCACAGGAGCCTTACAGTGGAGAAAACGTTACCGGCACTCCAAATTATGCCTTCAATCCTTATCTAGAGTCCGGGTTTGGCCCCAATGTTTTTAATGACAAGATAAGTGTTATCAATACTTCTGCCGGGAACTCGATATCCACTTCTGCCGGGGTACGAACCAACTGTATGAGTTGTCATGCTATGGCAACAATCAATCCCGATAGCCTTGGATCCGGTTCAAATTCAGGAACCCCTTATGTAGGGGATTCATATGTAAGTCTCAGCGACACCATTTTTGAGGGACAGCTGAAATTAGATTTTGCCTGGTCCATTCAGGGTAATATAGATACGACCGGCTTGAAAGCTTACCTGGAAGAAAATTAGCAAAAACGATTATACCCGCCGGTGTTTAGGCATCTGCGGGTATTCTAAAATCAATTAGCTATTGCTTTCCACACTAATCTTTTGGACGCTATTTTTTAAACAGGGTAGAAAGCACAAACCAAATATTTTCTTTACGCTCCATTAACCTACGCTTAAAGTAAGGAAACCACATGGTTCCGAAGGGTACATAAATACGGGTATTATACCCCTGGTCGGCCAGCTCTTCCATGGTATTTTGCCGCAGACCATACAGCATTTGAAACTCAAAACGCGACTGGTCAACCTGATGCTCGGAGGCATACTTTTTTACCCAGTCAACCAGCTCATCATCGTGAGTGGCTATGCGGGGATAGGATGTTTTTTCAAGCAGTACTTTCGCATATTCTTTAAATGCTTGTCGTATTGCAGCCATATTCTGCAAAGCAATATGTTCAGGCTCATTATAGGCCCCTTTGCACAGTCTCACGTCTGCTCCCAGATCAGCTAATTCGGCAATATCGTCTTTGGTTCTGTGCAGATAAGCTTGAATTACAATTCCCACATGCTTCCCATACTCCCTGAAGGCTTCTTTGAAAAGGTCGATCGTTTGCTGGGTATAGTCCGAGCCTTCCATATCAATACGGACAAACTGGTTGTGTTCTCGAGCCACATCCAGCAGCTTAAACAAGTTATCGCGGCAGTAACTTTCATCAATATCCAAGCCCAGCATCGTAAGCTTAATGGAAATTGTGCTATCGAGGCCAGCAGAACTGATATTTTTCAACAATTTGATATAGCTTGCAACCGTATCATCGGCCATCTCCCGATCGTCCACATTTTCGCCGAGGAGGTCGAGCGTAATGTGAATATCTTTTTGATTGAGCTGTTCTACTTTTGGGATGGTTTCCTGAAACGATTCGCCAGCAACGAACCGCTTTGCTAAAATAAAGGGTAACTTCATGAATACTTGTTATTCTCTTATTTCTGAGGTGCCCAAAAATAAGAAATTGAAAGCATCTCTCCTACTCAGACTCTACGTTTAGTTTTCACCCATATGTAACCTTTAACAAAAATAGTCGTACTAAAAAAACATCAACCAAATAATTTAACCTGGGTTCTGTTATGTATACACGAACAAATTATCTATTTAGAGTTGCCTTGGCCTTTTTTCTTTCACTTGTTATTACTGCTATCCTTATTGTACCAAGTAAAGCCACGGCAAACGGACATGAACGCACGATACAAGATTCCCCTTATCGGGTTGAATCCTTTACTTTGTCAGGAAAAGGAACACTGGATGTCCAGACTTCCGGAGGGCATATAACGGTCACCGGCTCTTCTTCCAATACGGTGGAGGTAGAGATGTATGTGCGCAAAAATGGTAAAGTTTTAACACCAGCTGATACCGACCTTAGCGATTGGCATATTGATATCTCCCAGTCAGGGCAATCGATTCGAGCTATTGCCAAACGGGAAGGCAACGGCTGGAACTGGTTTGGAAGCAAAGACAAACCTTCCATTTCATTTGTTATCTATACCCCCAAAAGTATCGATACGGATTTAAATACCAGTGGTGGACATATTGAGGTTCGGGGCCTCTCCGGTAACCAACTAATTAAAACCAGCGGCGGACACCTGGAGTTAGGCACACTCACCGGCACCGTTAATGCACGTACTTCCGGTGGACATATTACAGTCTCAGATGTTCAAGCTAACCTCAATGCCCGCACAAGTGGTGGACATATTGACGCAGAAAATTCTGAAGGTAATCTTACATTCAAAACCAGTGGCGGGCATATAAGCCTCGAAAATGTAGCCGGCACTGTTGAAGCCAAGACCAGCGGTGGTAGTATTGAGGCCGACCTCATTACGATTGGGGAGTTTGTAGACCTGAAGACAAGTGGTGGTAATATTAATATTACCGTTCCTACGAATATAGGATTGAACCTCGACCTTAAAGGAAGCTTCGTGAGCTCAAACCTGCAAAATTTCTCCGGAAAGGCTGAACGTAACGAAATTGAAGGGCAAATAAATGGCGGAGGCCCCTCTGTTTCTGCTCGAACATCAGGCGGTACGGTATCGCTGGCTTTCAAATAACCGTAGCAAAGTCAGGACAGCAGATAAAACCGAGTTTATTATATAAAATAAAGTCATTTTCATAATGCTAATTTCTGGTTAATAACTCTTATATTTAAGCTTCTTAAAGTTATTGAGCTATTTGATCCCTTATATTAAAAATCAATATCAGGTATTAAATAGCCTTATTAATCTATTAACTTATTAACCTCTAAATAAAATATTCCCTTTATTATGAAAATGTTAAACATTTTGGCCGCCCTTTCCCTGATTTTATTTATCGGCTGTGGTGGCGGTGGCTCCGAAAGCAATGAACAAGCTGGTTCTACTGATCAAACACGTAGCGAGCCAAGAACCATTGAGGTTGTAGGGCTCGACCAGATGAAATTTGCTGTAACAGCAAACAGCGACGGCATTACGGTTGGCGATAAAATAGGTCAGGATGGACTCTTGCAGCTTGAGACTATTACAGCAAAGCCTGGAGAAGAAATTCATATTAAGTTGACGACCCAAAGTAAGCTGCCAGCCACAGCGATGTCGCACAACTGGCTGCTCCTTACCTTAAATGCAGACACTAAAGCATTTGCTACGGCTGCTATGAAAGCAAAAGACAATGATTATGTTCCATCAGATATGCAAGACCAAATCGTTGCCCAGACAGGCTTAGCTGGTGGTGGAGAAACTACTGAAGTAACCTTTACGGTTCCTGAAGAAGCAGGTGAGTACGATTACCTCTGCACCTTTCCGGGACACTTCGTAGGTGGCATGAAAGGAATCCTTAAAGTAGAAGGATAACAACTTCCGTTTTATTATATCCGAAAGGCGACTGAGCAATCAGTCGCCTTTTGTATTTACTGTTCTATTTCTCGGCCCGTCAGTACCATGATGTGGGCCCAGGGCGTGCCCGGCTCCATAATCCATGGCGCCCCCTCACTGGCGGGACTTTTGGATAAGCCGGAGGTAGCCTCCGTAGCGTAGGGGATGTAAATGACATATCGTGGAGACGCTTCATTGACTTCCTTCTTTTCATAGTCGAAGGCCTCTTCATTTCCGGATAAGGAATAAAGGGCCATTGGCTTTTCCGGCATCGGCAGTTCACCAGACTTAATTTCCGAGCGACGGATCAGGTCGACCTCTTTTCGCGACATACCTTTAGCCTTCAGTTCACGCCCTCTTTTCATAAAAGGCTCTAAGTCTTTATGATAGCAGGCTACATGAAAATCAGGACTACGGGGATCATCAGCCAAACAGACCAACGTACTTGTTCCTTCACGTAAGGTGGTCAGGACTGTGTCTGCCTTATATCCCAATACGGTTGCCTCGGCACGGAACGCTTCCGGTGCGGCCCGGACAGCGGCTATGATCTGTTCTTCCGGCGTACGTATTTGCTGTTCCTGGGCCATTACTTTACAATTCAAAGAATTTAGTGTAGCTATTACAAAAATGGTTATCCCTAAAAAAGTTTGCTGTCGCATTGATCTCATTTTAAGCTAAAATTCGACTTCAACATACAAATTTCGACTATCTTTTCCATTCTCAGCCATTATAATTTACAATTACAAAACCTAATGGTTATCAAACCAAGCTAAAATATGCGCTACCTTACTCATCAGGTTGCTGGGGCGGCTGGTAATACCGTGTCCGGAGCCTGGGATACGAACCATCACCGACTCTACTTTCTGTAGCTGTAAAGCAGTATAATATTGCTCGGTCTCCGACATAGGCGTTCGATAGTCTTCTTCACCGGTGAGTAACATCGTTGGAGTGGTCACATTACCAACCAACGATATAGGAGATCGATCCATATAATGATCACGGTTGTTCCATGGCAGGCCCGGGAACCAGTATTTATAAAAGAAAGGGGCCCCGTCAGAGGTGAGTACAAAACTATACCAGTTGATCACCGGCTTTGCTACAACGGCAGCATTAAATCGATCCGTTTTACCAATACTCCATGCGGTCAACACTCCACCTCCACTTCCTCCGGTAATATAAAGGCTGTCGGCATCGATATAGCCACGATCAATAACCGCATCCACACCAGACATCAGGTCGTCATAATCCTCGCTGGGGTAATTATGGTGGATATAGTTGCCAAAGGCCTTGCCATAACTGGTACTGCCCCGGGGATTGGTATAGAGCACCACATAGCCGGCAGCAGCCATAAGCTGAAGTTCGGCTGTAAATCGATCCCCATAATTGGCAAATGGTCCCCCGTGAATCTCTAAAATTAAGGGGTACTTTTTCTGAGGATCAAAATTGGGTGGTTTGATGATCCAGCCCTGAACTTTCTGGCCGTCAAAGGAGGATTCATACCAAATTTCTTCTACCTCGCCAAGGGTCTTATGCCCTAATAAATCCTCATTTACATTTGTCAACCGTTGCATAGGCTCTCCATCTTCTATGAGAGCTACATCCGCCGGATGTTTAGGGGTGGCGTAGGTGTAGGTAACCAACCCATCGGATGAGGCGCTGAACGCCCCTCCTCCGTACGGTCGTCCCAATGAAGTTCCCCCAAGATTATCTGCTATTTTTTGTAGATTGCCATCCAGCGATACATATCCTACTTTTCCATTTCCCTCATCGTCATATTGAAGATAGAGCCCTTCTCCACCTTGTCCCCATTGAATGTTGCCAACACTTCGATCAAAACCGGCTGTTAATACGCTCTTGCCTGTGCCATCTACATTTATTACATACGCATTGGTAATTTGGTAGCCATCCAGGTTATCGTCATAGCCAAGGTACGCAACCTGATCGCCACCAGGCGAAACCACCGGGCTGGAATCGGGGCCCCTTCGATCGGTTATTTTTGTCAGATCTCCATCTTCGAGCGACACTTTGTACAGCTCGGTATCGCTGGCCTTATATTCCCAATCTTCCTTGCGGTTGGATGTCAAAACCAAGTGCTCGTTGTCTCTCATCCAGGCGGGATCACTGTGGTTAAAATCTCCCGATGTTATTTGGCGCGGCGTTCCCCCTTCCGCCGGGATGGTAAAAACATGACGATAGCCTTCTTTTACAAACCCCGAGGCTCCATCGCGCCGATACTGAAGATCATCAATCACGTTGGCAGGCTCGGCCCACTCGGCGCCTTCCGGCCGACCGGGAAGGGATACCATTGGAGCTTCTTCTTGCGGGACAAACATGGTGAAGGCTATCTTTTTGCCATCGGGAGACCACGACAGATTACCCGGCGATCCCGTCAAATTGGTTATCTTAGCACTTTCCCCGGTATCCATCCAGCGGATGTACAACTCGCTGGAGCCACTTTCTGTGGATACATAAAGCAACCGATCTCCACTGGGCGACCACCGCGGCGAATACACATTATTATTCATGGATGTAAGCGGCCGGTGACGACTTCCATCTGTGTCAATCAGCCAAAGGTTAGAGTGCTCACGATCTTCCATGATGTCCATCGAATTACGCTGATATACAACCCATTGTCCCCCGGGCGATATTTGCGGATCAGAGACATATTCCAAATCGAATACATTTTCCAATTTAAACTGAGTATCCGGCTGGGCGTGGGCCTTTTGAATAACTAAGCTCCCAATAACAAAAAGAAGGAAAAATGACAGTTGTTTATACATAGCATTATTATTTTGATCCCGATCATTGATTAAATGTAACGCGTTTAGCGGCTGGAAAAACAGAGAGAAGCTCGATTCTACAGATTTAGGCTGTATTTAGGAAGGGCTCATCCCCGGTCTATACACCCCTTCGAAGGGGGAAATTCACGGTATTTTTCCGTGAATAGGGGGATGACAGCACTACCTTTAGCCTGAAATCATACGTAGAACCGAACCACTACTTGGTTGAAACATAATTTTAACCGCTAAACGCGTTAAAAGTAATGTAAAATAATCAGATGCCTGAAATACGCGAATCTATTTACGTCTTTTAAATATTCTAATTGTTTACGGATGAACGGTTGCCTTACGAGCTTTTTTTGATATCAACTTATTTGTCAAAAAAACGAAGAGTGAGTTTTTTTCGTTACTTTGTTGTGTGATATGGCATGAATAGAGATTAGTTATTTTTTAATATCAAAGTGAATGCAGGCATTAATCAACGTAATGGAACAGACGCAGGTAGCTGCAGCAGCCATCGGCCTTATTCTCTTAATGCTGCTTGAGCAGGCCCATCCTTTTTTTGATTTTTTTAAGGGGTCAATACGAAAAAAGGGAAAACATTTGGCGGCCAATATGGCGCTGGGCCTCACCAATGCCTTACTTATTTCTGTTTTCTTTGTAGGCACCTGGCTATGGGCTTCTAACTGGGCCTACCAAAACCAATTTGGCCTTCTTAACTGGTTAGCGATAGCCGGATTGCCGGCATGGGGGCACACAGTGGGTGCCGTCCTGCTCATGGATCTCTGGATGTACCTCTGGCATCTTATCAATCATAAAATTCCTTTTCTCTGGCGTTTTCACCGCGTACACCATGCCGACCCCAATATGGATGTTACCACCGCAAGCCGCTTCCATACCGGGGAAATCGTCTTCTCTTCTCTACTACGTATCGGCGTGCTGCTACTTACCGGCATTTACCTTTGGGAACTTTTGCTATACGAAACGCTGATGTTTGCCGTCGTTCAACTACATCATGCAAATATCGCACTGCCGCCCAACGTGGATAAAGTGCTGCGGACAATCATCGTAACCCCGGCCATGCACAAAGTGCACCACTCTCGCTGGCAACCTGAAACAGACTCTAACTACAGTTCTCTTTTTTCTTTCTGGGATCGACTGTGCCAAACATTCCGGCTACATGATCCCCTTTCTAGCTTACGCATTGGACTTGATGAATTTGATACGCCCGAAGACCACAAAGTGCAGGGATTATTTACGATGCCCTTTAGAAAAGGTACTCGCCGACCTCCAGAAGAGTCGAATCAAGAATTGTAGCTACTGGCCAATATAATTTTTTCAAAGCTACCACACTTCTCTGCTAAAACCCCTATATTTTAATTTATGGACCAACAACATTTTCACATAAAAAATATGGTTTGCAGCCATTGTGCCGAAGTGCTGGAAGAAAAGCTTAGAGAAGCAAATTTCGAAGTACAGCACATTGAGCTTGGTGAACTGACCCTTTCACACCCTCTGGACACCGAAGAATACGAACGATTGCTTAACGTAATTCGAAGCAATGGGTTTGATTTAATAAACGATCAGGGCGGCCGCATCGTAGAGCAGATCAAGCAACTTATTATCCGCCAAGTGCGGGGGGATAAAGATTTGGAAGGCAACCTTTCCGACTACCTCTCCGAGCATGTCCACAAAGACTACCAGCAACTTAGTCGACTGTTCTCAAGCGTGGAGGGCAAATCGATTGAACGGTATTACATCCTGCAAAAGATTGAACGCGCTAAAGAATTGATTGTCTATGGCGAACAGAACCTGACTGAAATTGCCTACCTGTTGGGCTATAGCAGTCAGCAGCATTTTTCGCGCCAGTTTAAAAAAGAGACCGGCCTTGCCCCCTCCCACTTCAAAGAAATCAAGGAAAATAAACGGATCTCCATAGACCAGCTTTGACTTATAGGAGCCTTTGCCAAACCACACCGTCCCCGAAAATGTGATAAGCCCAGTTTTACAAAGGCCCTAAACAATGCTATGCTATTTTTGCCGAACATTGTCTTGCGATTGCAGCCGGGCCTGGGCGGCCGCCAGTCGCGCCACCGGTACTCGATAAGGTGAGCATGACACATAGTTGAGTCCCAGTTGATAACAAAACCGAACACTGGCAGGATCTCCCCCGTGCTCGCCACAGATCCCTATTTTTAGATCTTTTTTAACAGTGCGCCCTTTTTCAGTAGCCATTTTCACCAGCGCACCAACTCCTTCTTCATCCAGAATCTGGAAAGGGTCTGCTTTTAATATTCCTTTTTCCTGATAACTTTCTAAGAATTTACCAGCATCATCCCGGCTATACCCAAAGGTCATCTGCGTGAGGTCATTGGTTCCAAAGGAGAAAAAATCAGCCTCTGCTGCAATTTTATCAGCTACAATGGCCGCCCGTGGAATCTCAATCATCGTGCCCACTTTATATGCTATCGCTTCCCCTTCGTTATTAAACACCTTGGCAGCCACTCGGTCTATTACCTCATGTTGATGCATAAACTCTTCGGAGGTTCCCACCAGTGGAACCATAATTTCAGGCTTCACCTCCCGCCCATCTTTTTTGAGGTGAACCGCAGCTGACAGTACAGCATGCGTCTGCATTTCGGTTATCTCAGGATGGGTGATTCCCAGTCGACATCCCCGGTGCCCCAACATGGGATTAAATTCCTTTAGTACTCGTATCTTCTGTTTCAGGTTTTGAAAAGATATACCCAATTCCCCGGCCAGAGCTCTTACCCCTTCTTCCTCATCAGGCAAAAACTCATGCAACGGTGGATCAAGCAGCCGAATAGTCACCGGGCGCCCCTCCATGGCTTCAAAAATGTCCATAAAGTCCTGCTTTTGATACGGCAGCAGTTCTTCAAGGGCTTTTGCTCTTTCATCTTTATTTTCGGATAGAATCATTCGGCGCATAGCTGTAACTCGCTCCTCTCCGAAGAACATATGTTCGGTTCGAGCGAGCCCGATACCCTGGGCCCCGAATTCCAGGGCCCGGACCGCATCATCCGGAGTATCGGCATTCGTCCGTACCTCCATATCCCGGAGCTCATCCACCCAGCCCATAAACGTATAATAGCTGCTGCCAAAGGAAGGCTCTTCCACCTCCTTTTTGCCTTTAATAACAATGCCCTTAGCCCCATCAATGGAAATCCAGTCTCCCTCTTTAATAGTATTACCGTCACTGGTAAACAACAGGGCTTCATAATCAATGGCAATATCCGTACAGCCGGCAACACAAGGCTTTCCCCATCCACGGGCCACCACTGCAGCATGGCTGGTCATACCGCCTCGGGAGGTTAATATGCCTTCGGCTGCCGACATACCGCCTACATCTTCGGGACTGGTTTCTACACGGACTAAAATTACGGGCTCTCCCTTTTTGTGCTCCTCCTCAGCTTTTTCGGAACTGAAAACGACTTTACCCACTGCTGCTCCAGGCGAGGCCGGTAGCCCTTCACCAAGAATTTCACCGTCGCTGTACTCCGATTGATTTAGCTGCGGATGCAGGAGCTGATCCAAATGCGTTGGTTCAACCAGGTTCAAGACTGCCTTTTCCTTGGCGATAAGCTGCTCTTCCACCATATCTACGGCAATCTTAACGGCAGCCGCCCCGGTCCGCTTGCCATTGCGGGTTTGCAGAATATATAGTTTACCCTCCTGGATGGTAAATTCAATATCCTGCATATCGTGGTAATGTTCCTCCAGTTGACGGGTAACATTAAGCAGCTCTTGGTAGCTTTTGGGCATATCGTCTTTGAGCTCGCTGATATTCCGGGGCGTTCGTATTCCGGCTACCACGTCTTCTCCCTGGGCATTTACCAAAAATTCTCCGTACAGTTCATTGGTTCCATCCGCAGGATTACGTGTAAAACAGACCCCTGTAGCAGACTCTGCCCCCATATTACCAAAGACCATCACCTGCACATTTGCGGCCGTCCCCAGCAGACCCGTTATCCGGTTAATTTTCCGATATGTCTGGGCTCGCTGTGTATTCCAGGAACCCAGCACCGCGTTGATAGCATGACGAAGCTGATCTTTGGGCTCTTGGGGAAACTCATGGCCCGTATGATTCCTGTACACAGTTTTGTAGCGGGCCACCAGCTCTTTGAGCTCTGGAACTTCAAGCTCCGTATCCAACTTAACGTTTTGTTCATCTTTAAGCTCCTGCAAAACTTCTTCGAACAGTTCATGGCCTATACTCATAACTACATTACCAAACATATCAATAAACCGGCGATAACAGTCGTAAGCAAAACGCTCATTACCAGTCTTTTGAGCAAGGCCTTGCACCGAGCGATCATTGAGCCCCAGATTCAGAACGGTATCCATCATTCCCGGCATTGATACCGCTGCCCCAGAGCGAACGGAAACGAGCAGGGGATCATCCGTATCACCAAATTTGAGTCCCATGAGCTCTTCCAGTTGCGCAATATTTTGTTCAACCTGTTCCTTAACCCCGTCAGGCCACTCCTTCTCATGTTGGTTATAGTACTGGCAAACTTCTGCCGAAATCGTAAATCCGGGAGGGATGGGCAGTCCTATAGCACTCATCTCCGCAAGGTTGGCTCCCTTGCCACCCAACAAATCTTTCATCGTTTTATTGCCTTCTGCAGCTCCTGCGCCGAATGAATAAACATATTTATCAGCTTCCATAAACTCCCCCTCGCACCGGATTTTAAATCACTGATTACGGTTAGTATGATAACAGCAAAGGACCTAACTTTGTTCACCTCTGTGATAAATTACATCGCAGCATTGCTAAGCAGGCTAAAGTACTTATCGAACCTTCATCTCTTATTTACGCTGTAGCACGATGTGCCACTGATGGTTTTTGCCGGCCCTAAAACTCCCGGCACTGCACATCAGGTAATAGGTCCACATCCTGTAAAAGCGATTAGAATATCGTTGCTTTAACTCAGCCCAATGCTGCTGAAAGTTGTCATGCCAAGCCATAAGTGTCCGGTCATAATGATCTCCAAAGTTTTGCCACTCTTGCAATACAAATAACTCTCCTATGGCCCGTCCTATTTGATGAACCGAAGGAATCATAGAGTTTGGGAAGATATATTTTTCAATCCACGGATCTGTATTTCTAACGGACCTGTTGCCGCCAATGGTATGCAATACAAATGTACCACCGCGCGACAGGCATCGGGCCACGGTTTGCATATAGGTTCGGTAGTTTTTTACCCCTACATGCTCAAACATCCCTAAGGATACCACGTGGTCAAAAGGCTCGTCGATACTCCGGTAATCCTGAAGACGAATTTCGACCGGAAGTCCCTCGCAGCGCTGCTTAGCCCATTCCATCTGTTCTTTGGATATGGTAATGCCAACAACTTCGGCTTCATATTCCTGGGCCGCATACTGTGCGAAGCTTCCCCACCCACAACCGATATCAAGAACGCGGTCCCCCGGTTCCAATTCCAGGCGTCGGCAGACCATATCCAGTTTTTTCTCTTGAGCTTCTTCCAGCGTCTGGGCACCCTCCAACCAATAGCCACAGGTATAAACCATTCGCTTATCGAGCATAGCTTTAAAAAGGTCGTTACCGGTATCATAATGATGACGTCCCACCTGGCAAGCCCTCTTTTTTGACTGGCGGTTCTGGAGCGTTGAGGCAATCAGCAACCAAATACGCTGCCATAACCGAGATGTACGCTGATCCAACCTGGCTTTCAGAATGTGACAGAAAAAGGTATCAAGAGCTTCGGCATTCCACCAACGATCCATATATGCTTCTCCCAGCCCGATGGATCCTTCTCTTAGGATGCGATCATACAGATGGTCGTTATAGACTTGCATATCCCAAGGCCGATCTCCATCAATCTGGATGTCGGCTATTGCCAAATAATCCTGCACTTTTTGTTTCAGCTTCTTCATATGACCTTCCCTCTCAAAACAATTTTTCTTGACCATTGGATGTCCCCTTCCCTCTTTCTAAGATTAACGAATACCGGTAGTGGAATCAACCACTGGCAACAAAAGAATCACCTTTTTATGGTCCTACATGCTTATGGATATTTCCGCTATTGGACAAATAAAGATATGCACTGCATTTTTCCCAAGCTCGGCTTATCTTGGAAAAAATTTAATTTAGCCCAAAATAAAATGGCCCATTATAATTCTACCATACGCTGGCAAAGAAATGGTGCAACCTTTACCGACAATCGTTACAAGCGTTCGCATGAGTGGCACTTTGATGGCGGCGAGATCGTGAAAGCCTCTTCCTCACCCGAAGTGGTTCCGGTTCCGCTATCGGATCCCGCTGCCGTTGACCCGGAAGAGGCATTTATTGCCTCATTATCCAGCTGTCATATGCTGTGGTTTCTATCCATAGCGGCGAAGCATGGTTTTATCATTGACCGCTACCAGGATAAGGCCGAAGGATTAATGGCAAAAAATGACTCCGATCGGTTGGCGATCACACAGGTAACCTTACATCCAGAAGTTACCTACCTTAAGGATTCAGCTCCCGGCATTAAAGAGAATATGGACATGCATCATGAAGCTCATGAACAGTGCTTCATCGCCAATTCCGTACATACCGAAATCCAAATCAAGCCAACAATGGAGACCATTTCGGCTGGATAAAAACCCGTTTACCCGCCCCTTTATTCAGTATGGGCAACTAACCTCCAGAGTTCCGATTTAACATGATCTCGCGTAGAATAGATCGTATTGAACAGCTCCGGTATGTTAACATTCGTACCCATGGATTGGTTGATAATCGCGTCATTAAACCCATACTCCAGGTGTTCAAGCTTCTCGTAGTAATTGCCGGTAGCAAAGTTATATCCATATTCGGTACCCCCGGGTGTGAGTAGCGAATATACTTGCCAGCTGTTCATCTTCTCTTTATCAATTCTCCCTTCATGGATCGGCTTGGCCACTTCTTCTTCCAACATCAGGTAATCAGGGTTTTTACCCGGTGTTACCTTCATATAATCCATAATCATATACTTGCTGGGCGTGTCACCCGTAGAATCCATGATGGCATTCTCTAACTTCCACAATTCCGTTTTGACAACCGAGTTTTCAACCGTAGGCATATTCTCTGACTGCGCTTCCGGAGGGAAGTAATCAATGGATGTCACAGATGAAAAGATATTTTCGAAGGATGCAAGGTCAGAAGCGGTGACAATACTGACAAAATTATAATGATTCTCTTCTCCACCCGGATATTCAGCATGGTAAAGTGTCCAATCTTTAATCTCTCCGTTATCAGCCAACTTCTGGTAGGCAGAAGCCAGGTTTTCTTTCACAAGGTTCATAAATGTTGAAAGCTGCTCCTTATCAACACGGATATAATCGAATTTTTTATAGGTATCCTGACCGTTTTGAGAAAAGGCTGCAGTCGTAGTTATGGTGAGCAGGACGAGCAAAAGAGTAAACGTCTTCATAGGCATCCTCCGGTGACTTTATGAGTATGTGTAAGCAATTAACACAAAATTTTAGAAAAAAACACTCTAAATAGAAATTAATTGCATTATTTAGCTAAAGGACTTGGACTTCAGTAACGCCACGCTTTAGATTCAGGACTGCTCACACACTGCACGAATCGCAGCAAGGTTGTGCTTCCTGGTCATCAGTGCTCGATTCAATCTCCGTGGAGGTCATCATTTCTGAAAACGTAGAGTCTGAAAACCTGTGCTGTACGCGCACGGCATTACCAATGGCAATGAGGGCCACTCCCACATCCGC
Source organism: Fodinibius salsisoli (assembly GCF_026229185.1). Classification (GTDB taxonomy): domain Bacteria; phylum Bacteroidota; class Rhodothermia; order Balneolales; family Balneolaceae; genus Fodinibius; species Fodinibius salsisoli. The sequence continues at coordinate 21,387 of NZ_JAGGJA010000013.1, forward strand.
AAAAATAGCCGCCCACATCGAAGCATAGCCCATCACAGCCAATGCCATAATGCCTACCTTAATGCCCAGCGCTATCACAATATTCTGCCATACAATACGATGCGTAAAATGTGCAATATCAACGGCTAGTGGTATTTTGGAGGGTTGGTCGGTCTGAATGACCACATCTGCGGTTTCAATGGTAGCATCCGAACCAATGCCGCCCATGGCAAGTCCTACATCTGCCAAAGTGATGACCGGTGCATCATTGATACCATCACCCACAAAGCCGACCGTTCCGGAGCTGGCCAGCGCTCGTTCTACCCTTCGGTATTTTTCATCCGGCAATAGGTCGCCATACGCTTCATCGAGCCCCAGTTCACTGGCTATATAATCCACTACTCTCTGGTTATCGCCCGACAGCATGGCAATCTGACCAATACCCTGCTCCTTAAGCTTTGCCACGGCTTGCTTGCTATCCGGTTTAATTTGGTCTGCAATACTGATGGTTCCGGCATGCGTTCGGTCTACTGCCACATGGATAAAGGTATGAGGCTCAGCAAAAGAATTTTCATCAAGCTGGATACCATGCTGTAGTAAAAAGCCCCGGTTGCCCACCACTATTTCTTGCTGATCAACAATGCCTTTTACCCCCTTGCCGGATACCTCTTGCTGATCATGAACCGTCTTTAATATTTGGCCGTTGGTAGCACTTAGGATGGCCTTTGCCACCGGATGGGTGGACTGCTGTTCCAGCGAAGCAGCCAACGTCAGTAATTCATCCTTACTGAAACCATTCAAAGAGTTAATATCCTGCACCTCAAAATTTCCTTTTGTAAGCGTACCGGTCTTATCAACAAAAAGAGTGTCCATTTTCCGCAGTTGATCCAAAAAGTCAGATCCTTTAAGCAGGATACCGTTTTGTGAGGCGGCACCAATACCCCCAAAGTATCCGAGCGGAATAGAAATTACCAAGCCACAGGGACATGATACTACAAGAAAAATAAGTGCCCGGTAAAACCAATCCTGAAAAATATAGTTCTCAACGAGCAGGTACGGCATAAAGGTCAGGGCCACGGCCAGCCAAACAACAATCGGGGTGTAAACCGCAGCGAAGCGGGCTATAAAACGCTGGGTTGGTGCCTTGCGTTGCGAGGCCTCTTGTACCATCTCCAGGATGGAGGAGAGTTTTGTATCCTGGAAGTCACTCGTCACTCTAATACGCACAGGGGTATCCTGGTTGATAGATCCTGCCCATACTTCTTCCCCAGACTCCCGACTCATGGGCTTAGACTCACCGGTCAGGGCAGCCGTATTGAACGAAGCCTTATCGGTAAGCAAGAGACCGTCCAGTGGTACTTTTTCACCCGGCTTCACTTGAATTATCTCTTTCATTGCTACCTCAGAAGGATGCACCTCTTCGGTAGACCCCGACCGCTCAACAGTTGCTATATCAGGCTGCTGGTTAATCAACTCCCGAATGGAATGTTTGGCGCGATGCACCGCCCCGTGCTGCACATGTTCCCCAATCATATAGAAGAGCATAACAGCTACCCCTTCAGCATATTCCCCAATGGCAAAGGCCCCGACCGTGGCAATACCCATTAGCAGAAATTCACTGAAAATAGTGCCCTTAGCTATGGATTTGAAAGCCTTAACCCATACAGGTCCACCAACTACTAAGTAAGAAAGTATGTATAGCGGCAAATAAATATAACCGGAAAGGGCCAATACAAATTCAGCAATTAGACCTACCGCAAGTAATACACTACTGCTAATAACTTCTTTATATTTTTTAAAAAACAGGGTCATACGTTTTTTACTGGTACTAAGTTTTTCTTTTATGTCCAACATTCTATTCGTTGAATCACAATTTCTGATACATAAGATAAACAGGCGGCAACAGACAGACTTACAGATTTATGTAATTCTTGTGCAGAATTGTGTTGGCCTACTGCCTGGAGGAAGTAAAGAAGCGTAGAGGTATCACTTATTTTGTACCTTATATCAAAATAACGGACGTCAACCCAGAGGCTCTGGAATACCGCTATAAATTGCCTGACATTTCTTTGCAACTGTTAAATAAAAATTTTAGCATAAATCAGAGTCATCGGTAAAGTATGGGTATTATGTTAATTTCTTTAATCAACTATTATTATGGGCTATACACGACGCGATTTTCTTGCTCACCTTTCATTAGGATTTGGATCTATTGCCGCTACCCCCGGTCTTCATATGTTAACCAAAGTCAATAACTTCTTATCTCGCGCCGGTTTATCGGAGCTTCCCGATGATGAAAAGCTGGGTATCGCCCTGGTTGGCCTGGGAGGCTATGCTTCCGGACAATTGGCTCCCGCCTTACAAGAAACGAAGCTTTGCAAACTATCAGGTATTGTTACCGGCACCCCTGAGAAAGAAAAAATTTGGGCCGATAAATATGACATCCCCGAAGAAAATATTTACAACTACGAGACCTATGACCAGATAGCTGATAATGACGATATCGACATTATCTACGTAGTGCTGCCCAACAGTATGCATGCCGAGTACACCATTAGAGCCGCAGAAGCCGACAAACATGTGATATGTGAAAAACCCATGGCAACTTCCGTCGAGGACAGCCAGCGGATGCTTGAGGCCTGCAGGCAAGCAAAACGCAAACTCTCTATTGGTTACCGCCTGCATTTTGAGCCCTACAACCAGCATATGATGCACGCTGGACAGAATGAAGTATTTGGCCCGGTGCAACAAATGAGTGGTGAACACAGCTTTCCTCTTAATGACCCTACGGCATGGCGGCGCGATCAAGAGCTGGCCGGCGGTGGCCCATTGATGGATGTAGGCATTTATGTAATTCAAGCCGGTATCTATACTTATGGGCATCTTCCCACTTCGGTCATGGCCTGGGATAAAACCCAAGACACAGAGAGTTTTACGGATGTGGAAGGGACTATCGAGTGGGATCTCAACTTCCCGGATGATGTAACACTGCACGGACGATCAAGCTATGAGGAAGGCGGCAATAATTTTCGCGTAGAAGCAAGCGAGGGTTGGGCCGAACTGAGTCCGGCATACAGCTATGGAGGCATTCAGGGTGAAACCAGCAAAGGCCCAATGGATTTTCCGCAAGTTAACCAACAGGCGCTGCAGATGGATGACTTTGCCCGCTGTATTTTGGAGGATGAACCCAGCATCGTGCCCGGAGAGATGGGCAAGCGCGATATGATTACCATGGAGGCTATTTATAAATCGGCCGAAACGGGCAACGAAATCATGCTCAACTTTGACAAAGACAGCAACTTTCTTGATCCTGTAACAGATTAATTTATCTTTTTAGCCTCGGCTTAGATGGTATAGGCTGAATTGTTCAAAACTCTTTGTGGTAGGCCTGTCATATAGGAAACCCCTCAACCAATAAACGACTGGAAGAGGGGCTACATCCGTGAAAACTAATTTAGCCTACAGACATTTCAAATAATTACTTAAATCTCCAAAATGCTTTTCGAGATATGAAATAATGTCTGCTATAGCTTCGTCTAAAGCATGTTGCTTGGCATTAAAAGGAGTTCCATCGAAGTATTTTGCCTTTGTTCCCGGTCCATCCGGATACCCATGGTGGGCATCAATGGATTTTCGCCATCGCTCGGCATGTGTCCTCCATTCCTCTCTGTTAACCAGTTGAGGCTCTGCAAACCAAACATTCCAAGACAATATATTGCCATACTGTAACATATTACCAGAGGCCAGGTTGAATCCTGTCATAATGATTTTGTTAAACTCATCAACAACAGGATCATAGGTTTTTTTGACTTCTCCAATCTCGACTTCCACATTGCCCACCGTGTAAGCTTCATCCTCATGGCGGGCGAATTCTGGGCTCTCGAACCTCGAAGTCTCACCATCCCGGACAGGAAAAATAGGTCGATCAGGGTCTCCCAAATGATGGGTCTTAACCTTAATCGCATGTGCTTTATCCAAGGGAAAATCATGATAACTTTTTTCAAGAAGGGGCCAAATTAGCTGGCCTACCGTTCCCTGTTTGGGACTAAACCAGATTTTTCCTTCAACGGTCATGTCTGCTGCAAGCTTTCCTTTGGGCTCCTTAACCCATCCTCGTTGGCCCGTAACGGTAATTTCTGCATTAAGACAGACTTTGTCATCAATCCATACCCCCTGCTGTGGACATATGATTGAATATACTCGTCCGCGATTGTTATAACCAATCCTGGAAATATTCGGAGCAAACATTTGGAAACATCTCCCGGGATCAGCATGCCCCTTATTCGTTAGCCAACTGAACTCGGGCCACTTTACTGCCTGCTGGCGTTGTAGTAGATTAATATTAGCCATGTTACATAACATAGGCAATGAACTTAGATCGGGATTTGGATAAGCAAAATCGGAGTTTGATTCAGCAAATCCGCCTTCCCACCCTGGTGGTACTACACTTAAATTGTTTTTAGATGACATACTTTTCTATTTACTTTGTTAACGAATTAAAATTTTCCCAACACTCAGAAACCCCAAAAAGTCAAACCTCGAGCTTTGCACCTCTTTGATGTATCTGCTTACCAATTGAGCGTGGTATATGGTTCTGCAACTGTTCAAATCGATTGGCAATAGTTTCTCAGAAGCAAAGGAGGGTTTTGTTCCATTTATTATCTCCGATTCCCCATCCGTCAAGCTCGCCTCGTGTGTGAAGACAACCACCCTTCAGGGAAAAGCAATATTTCAAACTGACAATACTACCTACACTTGGATTTTGACAAAATTCACCTTTCGAAAGGTCTACTTTGGTATCACCGAATTGCACACCAAAGACCGATCCCTTAACCTCCAGCATTCCGCTCTTACAAATGGTACCACTAATTTTAAGTACTTTAATGTCAAAGCCAAATTGTTGGCAATCCTTTGTATTTGCTAAAGGTGCAATATTGTGATCTTCATGGGGTTGCCCCACTACTAAACTATCTTCAAGCAACGATTCAATAGGCTCATCGATTTGTGTGTTAGACTTGAACTTTTTGATCTGTTCTTCAGAAATATTCATAGCTCCTCTAATTTTGAATGATTTATTTAAGGTTTAATTAATATAATACACCTTAAAGTGTACCTGCCTGCCATTTAGTTTGATGGCATGACGTATCCAAAATAAATACCTCAATCTTATATATTGATTCATAAATCTTTAAAATTCCATCATAGACAATGATATATTCTATAATAGACTGTCCAATGGTTTTTCAACCTCCATTTTTCGTATCAAAACCTTAGCTTTATCATGAAGAAGAAATCATGTGGAATAAATTCTGATTAGTCAATAGACTCCACTTAATAGAGAACACCAACTCCTGGCATTTTCCTTCAACACTTAAGGTGGGTTCTTTTCAGTTTTTAGGCTGAGATAAAAAACAATTGATCAGATTTAAAAAAAGATAGGGTAAAAAACGCTATAACCAGAAGAGGCGACTTCTCTTAATCCAATGAAAAGCTCATAAAAATACCACCGGCCTGCTATCAACAGACCGGTGGTCTAGGGAAAACAAATTCTAAGACATAGCTCTTAACTATTCAATCCTCCTGACCTCCTTCTCCAAGGAGGAACCCGTTACTGAAGATAGGAACTGTACATTTCTTGAGGAGCTGTCATCAAAAGTCCCTCTTGGAGAAGAGGGATTTAGGGAGATTGACTGCCTCCAATAATCCTCCAACCGGTAAACGTGCTTTTTATTACTTCTCCGTAGTACACCTCAAAGACAAATCCAGTGCATCTGCTATCTTTGACCATCCAATGGCGGTAACACTTCCATCGTCATGGACGGGATAAAAAGCGCCTTCCTCAAAGGGACCCAAAGACTGCTGAGTGAGCCAGATACCATCAGTATTTCGGGTGATAGCTCCTTTAAAGGTTCCAATATGCTGCAGGGTCTCGCGATTAAATACTTGGAATTTATTTGCTTCACTTTCGTGCTGATCGGTGATAATCCAGTAACCGGATCCATCGTTGCAGCTGTATAGAGCGATACCTTCCGGTTCGCTTTCGAAATATATTTTAGGTATCGTTTGACCCGTGAAGTTTCCCTTGAGATCATAAATTTTTATCGATCGTTCGGAGTAGGCTTCGTCGGCTATCATCAATCGATTATGAGTACGGTCTGACCATATAGATTCTACTTTTCGCAGAACCCCTTCTCCGGAAATATCTCCAAACAGGTTGAGATGCTCACTCTGAAGTGTATCCGCGGTTAACGAAAATCGAAAATGATGGATACGCTCGTCCAGTTCGTCTTCGGGTGGATATCCTTCCAGCGCAGGGTTATAGTTGTCAGTCACAAATAGCTCATAGGTTTCCTCCCCGGTTCGATCCACCGTCAATCCATATGGTAGGCGGAGGTCTTCGTGCGTTAAAAATCCCACCGCTTGAAATTGAGGCAACTTCAGCACCTGGATGCGCTGGTTATCACGCTCAACGACCAATAGCAAGTCATCGACGACTGCAATTCCATTCGGTCGTTCAAACTCACCGGCATCGCTTCCACTGCCTCCAAACTGTTTAATAAGCGAGCCGTCGGTAGCATCAAAAGCGATGATGGTATCGCCTTCCTTCGCCGTTGCCAGCAGCCAGTGCTGGCCATCCGGTCCATGCCATACTGCAGGACTATCTACATTCTGGCCCTCATCCCTTTCGGTATGAAAGGCTTCTTCCAGCACAGCCGGTTCCTGGGCTTTTAAAATTTTTCCAGATCCTATTAATAAGATAGCTACAATTACTGCTAAAAAGGGTTTTTGTAAAATTATAGTCATTTTATTGAGACTTTTGAAAAATCGATGATTCACTCTTCGACTACATTCACCCCGAATACTCGGGGACTCATTGCGCTCAGACTGACGTCAGATTGAGCGCAACGAAACGTAGTGGAGTGAAGTCGAAGTCATGTTTTATTATAAATGAATTCCGCCATAGCGCCAGTGACCGCTCGTACTTGTTGCCATAAACAAGACTCCTGTCTGAGACAGAATTTGAACACTCATTAATAAAATTACGCTTCTACAAGCTGAGCTTTACGCCTCCCTTAACCTGGAAGGAATAGAACTCTTGCTGTTCTGGACGAGTAGGAGTGCCATTGTAGTAACGGAGAGGCTCGTTGGTCAGGTTTACCATATCAGCAAAAATCCTGATACCCGGGGTTACCTGCTGACTGAGTGAAATGTCGATCTGGGTATGCTTGTCGTAGTAACGATCATCAGCGCTGTTCTCCCGGATTTCTTCCACAAATTCACCACTGTAGTTCAGCGATATGCGACCGCTAAAGCCATACTTCTGATAGGACAAGGCAACATTTGCTACATCAGCGGCTTGTCCGGGCAGTGATACCGATCGGGCGGTCTCTCCTTCGGTGGTCAACTGAGCATCCGACCAGGTGTAGGTGTAGTTGGCGTAAATGCCGAATCCACTGGCAAAGCCGGGCAGAAAAGTCAGTTGCCGCTGCAGTGCCACCTCAAAACCAGCCAAGTCTGCTTCATCACCATTGATAGGCTGCGTAGCTTCATAACCTGAATACGGTGCATCATCATATTCAAAGTTAGCTGTGTAAATAAAGTCCTGGATGTTCTTGTAGAAAACACCTGCAGAGATCACCCCGATGCTACTAAAGTAATATTCTGCCATTAAATCCAGGTTCATCGATCGGGCGGGCTCCAGACCGGGATTACCCAGCTCGATCTCTTCATCCGGACGTGAGATGATACTATACGGAACCAAGTCAAAATAATTGGGTTTGGCATATGTATTGGTCCAGGCTAACCGCAGATTAGCATTATCACGGACGTTATACTTCAAGTGCACCATCGGAAGAATAAAATCGAAGGTATTTATATCGGAGACTGTAGGGATGGGCTGCACCAGCTCTTCGTTCTGATCATACTCTACGGTATTGCCTTCATATTCCGTTCGTAAATGCTCATAGCGGACGCCCAGAATGGTTCCCAAATTTCCCCATTGCAGGTCCGTCATCACATAGCCGGCATAGGTATCTTCGGTTGCATCATAGTCCTCTGCATTGGATGCCTCTGTGGATTCCTGCTCATCTCTTTCAAAATCAGCGGAATTATTCTCAAAAAGATCCCGCATGCTATCGGTTCCCGGGAAAAGCCCCACACCATTGGCATAATGGCCGGATAGATAGTCATCATCCCGAAAGTCACTAATTAACCCTTCATAAGTGGTATCTCCATTGTATCCATACACATCTTCGGTCAGCGCCCGGTCTTTACTTTTAAAACGACCAAGTCCACCCACTTTGAAGATCCCCGAAAAGTTATCCGACCAAGCAATTTCTTTACTGAGGTTCAGCCGTGCTGTAACATGGCGATCTTTGGTGAGTTCTGCCCCGTCGACAAATTCATCAAATTCATAAGTACCGTAGTTGTAGATTCCGGCCCCAGAAGGCGCATCGGGTGTTAAAGAAAACTGCGGATAATCTACGTTACTGCGATCAAAACCAACGAATTCGAGGTCTTCTCCCGCTGCATCTTCATAGGCTTGGGCATAAATAATTTCGCGATCCTCCGGTGTGTGTTGATCAGAGTAGGAGTAAGAAGCGCTGTAGTCGACCCTAAACCCATTGGAAAGTCCATGTTCGCCTCCCAAAGAAGTACTAAATATTTTCTGTTTCTCCAGTCGATCCTTGAATTCCCGTACGGCCTCATCCGTTGCGAGGCCCAACAGCCGGCGGTATTCCTGATCAGCAAAATAGTTGAAACTGGTATTCAGATAGAGTTGCGACTTTCGGTTAAACTGGTAATCAAAATTGGCAGTAGTCCCAAACCGCTCGCGCGTCAGCTCATAGTCGCGCAACTCCATCTCTTCGAGGGTACCTTCATCGTAGGCCATCTCGTTATTGTCGGAACCAAGCGAAAACTTGTTGTAATTAGCTCCGATCATATACCCGAATTTCCCTTCTTCGCCCAGGCGCTGGCCGTAGTTCAATGAAGCACGTCCGCCCACGGGCGAGAGGTCACTCACGTTATTGTGATAACCTCCGTTGAGCGTAAGGTTCAACACCCGGTCTTTGGTGACCGCTGACTTTGTTTCCAGGTTGACGGTACCGCCAATGGCATCGCCATCCATATCCGGAGTAATAGCTTTGGACACCTCGATACTGGCGAGCACGTCGGAGGGAATCATATCCAGTGCGATGGATCGCCCGTCGCCTTCCGGGGCCGCTATCTTTTCGCCGTTGATACTGATATTGCTAAGATTCGGACTGGTCCCCCTAATCTGGATGTACCGGGCCTCTCCCTGGTCGCTCTGGATGTTGATGCCCGGAATCCGTTTAAGCGATTCGCCTACATTCGGATCAGGGAAGGTCGAGATAAGCTCAGCGTCAATCACATTTTTAATGTTGAGGGCTTCCCTCTGCTCATTAAGCGCCCGGGCCTGTCCCTGCCGAACGCCCTGAACCATAATTCCTTCCATTTCCAGGAAGTTATCTTCCAGCTCAACTTCAACTTCCTCGGTGCCGTCATCGGCTATCTCAACTTCTACTTCTTGGGTCTCAAAGCCTAAATAACTAACGACAAGTACATAATCTCCTTCAGATAAGTTGTCGAAGAAGAATGCACCGCTGTTGTCCGTAACCGTGCCCAGCGATGTGCCTTTTATTTTTATGTTTGCGCCCGGCAATTTTTCGCCCGTGCGTTCACTTTCAACCTCACCCATCAGAGAGTGTCCCTGGCCAAAAGCAATGGTTGTAATTCCCATGAATATACATACAAGTCCCAGTAGTCGTATCCTTTTTACCATCTAATTATATCCAGTTTTACTTATTGTTTAACTGGCGGATATTACATGATGGACTTGTCCTAAATATTGGGAAAAGGTTATGCTTCTATCACTACTATGTAAGGAAATTGTTAAGAAAGGGTTTTCTGCACTATTCCAGTACGAATCGAAAGGTGATGGTCCCCCACTGAGACTCTTGGGGCACACCAGAGGGTAATCGGGAAAAGCGCCAGCTGCGTAGGGTTTGCATCACTTCGCGCTCTAATTCCGGATTCATTTTCTTGAGCGGGATAACGCGCCCAAGAGTGCCATTGGGCTTCACTTCAAACCGAATAGTAATGGTCGCCTCAGAATCAGTGGTATTATCGGGAAGAGGTTGAACCATAGGAGATCGCTCAATGTCGCCCTCCCACTGCAGTTCATAGGGCGCTGACTTCTCCTGCTCATTGCCCGTACCCTGGTCGGCTTCCAGCGAGCCCGTATTTCCTTGCACGTCTCCGCTGGTTTCGGCGCCTTCCTGCTGTACTTCATCCTGCTCGGTCTTAGGCGGAACAGTCACTTCTGTTTGTTCTTCAGCCGCTTCTTTTTTCTCCGGATCTACTTTGTCCGTCTCGGGGGTTTTGACTGCCTCTTCCTTAACCTGCTCTTTCTGGTCCGCCAAATCTACCTGTTTGGCTACCTCATCGGTTGTCTCCTGCTGCTCTTCCACCGGCTCGGGTTGTTCGGGATCCGGATTCTCAGGCTCCACGTCTGAAGGATCAGGCTGTGTGGCTACTTCTTCATTTTTTTGCTCGGCAAACTCGGCGGGACTCCCCGACTGGAGCTCTCCAAACTGGACATTAATGAAAGAAGGCCGCGCTTTGGTTTGAATGGTAAAAGTATATAAAAGGAAAACAATCACCAGCACTACATGCACCCCTCCCGTAACTATCAGGGCGAAGCGATCTTCTTCATGTAATTTTGGTAATTCCATGGGTAACTTATTGTGAGTTTTGTTCGGTGGCCATGACAATATTTAGCTCCAGGGCTTTGGCCACATTCATGACCCGTACAGCATTATCTACAATAGCATCTTTATCGGCTCGTAATACCAGGGTGCCATCAGGGTTTTCAGTTTTTGCATCCCGTAAAGCGGTGGTCAATTGCCCCATCTGTGTCATTTCGCCATTCACGTAGAACTCACCTTCTTTAGTAACTGCTACATTGATAAATTGAGAGTCCGTCTGAGCTCCTGTTTCTGCATTCGGAATATTCACTTTAATTCCGAAGTTAGTGACGAAAGAAGACGTCAGAAGAAAGAAAATTAACAGCAGTAGTACAATATCCGTCAATGACGACTGTGAAAACAGCGTCAACGGCTCCATTTTATCTTCATCTTTTCTAAAATTCATGCTTACACCTTCTGTGCTTCTTTTTCCTTTTTACGGGATGGCGACTGCAACAGGTCGATAAAATCGGCCGAAGCATTTTCTAACTCATGAACCGTTCGATTTATTTTACCCAACAGGAAGTTATAAAACCCATAGGCAATAATACCTACAATCAGGCCGGTAGCCGTAGTAATCAATGCTTCCCAAATACCGCCGGCCAATACACTTGGATTTACATTACCCTGCAGCGACTGAATATCCATAAAGGCTTCAATCATACCCGTAACCGTACCGGTAAAACCGATCAGCGGGGCCACACCGGCGATGGTAGCCAGCCAATTCATTCGCTTTTCAAGGTGATAAATTTCTTTCTTACCGGCGTTGCTGATGGCATCTTCAATATCACGGATCGACCGTCCAAGTCTACGAATACCCGCCTTAAGAATGCGCGCCAATGGCTTGTCGATTCCGTCGCAGTAAGTTAAGGCCCGTTGGCGGTCTCCATCCTTAAGCATGCCTTCTACCGTGCGCAAAAAGCCATCAACTTCGATGCGCGAGTTATTCAGAGAGCGCCAGCGTTCGGCGATCACAAAGATGGCCACGATAGACAGGATAAACAGGGGAATCATCAATACTCCACCTTCAGCCAAGAGCTCAAACATTGACATATTCTCTTGCTGTGCCGCCAAGCTCAGGCTATCAGCTACGGCAGACGTATCCATTCCCGTAGTATCGGGTTGCATCTGTATCCAAAATAAAAGTAAAGCTTGCATAAAATTGATTATCTATGTTGGTGTATATTGTTAAAAGCGGTTGATAAAGTTATTGCTTTTATACGGTTCGGGTAATTCTTGTACGGCCTCTGCGGCATCCTGAACCCGGAGAAACTGTCCAATCCCCACCCTAAAATAGGTTTGGCCATCCACCGATGCTTCATTGATTTTTGTTCTAAAGCCTTCACTTGCCAATCCTTGTTTTTTCTCTTCAGCCAGATCCATAGTCTGCAACGAATGAACCACAATAGTAAAATAACCCGTGTTTATATTCTGATTGAACTCGCCGTATAAGCCATAAGGCGTATCTTCAACGGTGGACGGTGGGGATTCATTGTTTACTGCTCCGGAAGTAGTCGGATTTGCTGAGGCGTCCAGGGCACTTCCCTGACCTTGCTCCTGCTCCGCTTCCGGGTTATCAGCAGGGGATTGATCTTGTTCGGTGGATTGGGGCGGCGCCGACGGATCCAGTGCTTCCGTTTGTTCCTCCACTGGCTCCTGGGGCGTATCATTTTCAGTACTACTTCCAAAAAGTCCCAGATCATAGGCCATCCACCCGGCTACTGCTAAAGCGACGATAACCGCTAATATTAAAATTGCTTTACCTAATGGATCTTTTTGCAGCGACTCATCCGTTTCATCTGCGTCTGTGGATGCTTCGCCTGCTAAAGCCGGCGCCTGTTGCTCCTGCTCTGCATGGCCTTCTTTCGATTGTTCTGCTTCCGGAACGCTGGCCTCTGTTTGAACCTCTGCCGTTACCTCCGGCTGTTTTTCCTCTTCAACCTCCGGTTCTGTTTTTTCTATCTGCTGTTCTTCGGGCAGATCTTTATAATCCAGCACTTCTTCCTCATTCCGGAAATCAGCAATTGGAACATCTCCGCCACCGGGCTCTTTGAAGGCACCGATCAACTCAATAGGCTTCATGCCGGTATATTTATTATTAACCTCAACCTGCAGAACATCAGCAGGCTTAAACTCTAACCGGTCATTGATAAATTCGAACGTCCCGAAACCCTTAAGGTGCAGTGAGTCCTCTTCCGTTTCGGCCTGCTGGATTCGATCGATCAGTTCTGCAAACTGTTCATCGATACGCCCCTGATCGAAACCGGTACGCTCAGCGAGCAAAGAGATTAATTGTTCGTTGTCGATGGTCATGTTTGTTTATTCTTCAGGGATAAACCGAATTTCATCTTTGGGGGGCATCATTACAACCCGCCCGTTATCATATTGTTTCTGGAACTGCTTTTGATGCTCCACATAGAATGATCCTATTCCATCAATCTCTATTTTATTTTTACACACTACCTGTTCTCGCACAACTTCTGCAAAGGCTTTCAGAAACTCCTCGTCCATCGTCCCAATGTATTATAATTTAAGAGTTATTCCACCGAAGATTTGGAGAGGCCGCTCCGTGTACCCCTCCCAGTCCTGGTACTCTTGATCCAGCAAGTTTACCACTTTTCCATATACGCCGATGTTATCCGTTATGGAAACATCCAACTTTCCCCCTACGAGCAAATAATCTTCCATATTCTGTCCCTGGTCATTTTTTCTGTTGCCCGTATAGTCTGCCCAACCTTCAACGGTTGCATGACTGAACAAACGCAGACCAAAACCAGATTTCAACCCATATTGCTCAGTAAAAGGAATCCGATCTCCATCTTTATCTTCCACCGATTGGGCATAAATCTTGCCGTTCAACCAAAATCTTTCAGGAACAATCTGATGAGAGGCCCCTGCGTATATCTCCGCCTTGGTGATATCTGCATAGCGTACCGAATAGTACAGACGATCATCGGATCCCGGAGATAGCTCTCGGCGTTCAAAAATCGGATGATTAGAAATGTCTTCATAACGGATTCCCCCGTTTAAAGATCCTACATCCGTTATCTTAATTTCTACATCTGCTGCCCCATACATCTGGTAGGTATGCCGGGAGGCATTCATAAACGTGGTTAAAAATCGGTTAGCTGTATGCAGCTCTTCTTCCGTTTTTACATAGGGCTTAGCGCCGGCCCGGGCCGTTAAAATGAAGGCTTCAGCCAACGGTTGCTTTATTCGCACTTTGGGGGCAAAGTAAACCTTATCCTCGAATGCATCGGAGCCGTAGTAGACGCTGGCATCCACCAGCAGGTCTGTTTCATATCCAATTAAACGATCATAAACGACCCCCGCATGGCCTGTCATCCACTGATCAGCGACAAGGCTGGTGCTGTAATCTCCAAACGTTCCCCCTAACTTGGCGCTAAAGGTCTCCTGAGGATTAGAACCGGCCCACTGTTTTACCAACAAACCACTGTACACTGCTTCTTCGGTTTTACCTGAAAGTTCTCCCCCCATCAGCTCAGCCTGATAATAACGAGCACTGGCCTGTACCTTCCAGCCTTCAACGCCGTTTTTAAGCCTTTCTACTTCTACTCCCAAATTAAATCCACCGTACTCTTTGCGAGGATTATCGGGAACATCCAACGAACTATTTAGGCCATACATACTGTTAAAGCTATTCTGCAGGCCCAGGTTAAAGCCAAGACGTGTCTGATCATCTACTTTGGCTGCGAATTCTCCGTTGGCCGTTAAAAAACGAAAACTGCTGGCTTGGTTTTCCAGATGTCCATCTGATGAGGAGAAATCGAGATCACCCCCGATATAGCTTTTATCGCTGGGCCTTGTCACACCCCAAAATTGGACCTCCGGACTTATAAAACTTCCGACTCCCGCACGAGCAAAGGCATTAATCTCTTCCGAATAATATAATGGGTTGTATTGTGGCGGGTTGGGCCGCGAGAGTTCACTAACCGATAAATTGGCTACGGCCTCTTCCTGACTCTCAATATAAGGTTTACGATCGGGATCAACTTTATAGATACGAGAAGCCGGTTCAAACCCTAAAATGGGCTGACGGCGCAACCCCGGAAACCGAGCCTTAAACTGGCTGCGTATTTCAATATCCTGTGGATCTATTTCCGGCAGCATAGAATCATCATCTCCTTGCTGATTTTGCGCAGCCAATGGAGATGCAACCAATGCTGTTATTACCGACAAAAAAACAATAGTTAAAATACGTTTCATGGATCGTTTGGTAAAGACTATGTGCCAGTGAAAATCATTTTAATGTAATAATTTTTTAGCAACGATTAATGCTTAATTGCCCTTTTCTTATACCTGCTTTAGGGAGTTCTGTTTCGAGAAATACACATTTATCTGATTTCTGATTGTATCACACAACGGGCTTGCCTGCTTTAGTTGAACGCATTTTATCAATAAATAGTACAAAAGGAGTAATACTTGCTACGAATATAACCATACTGGCATGGGTAACGGTAGCATAAGCAATACCGGTAACACCCGGTACAGCATATAATACCAGAAGCGATTGCTTTACAAAATAGTGATAGGTACCCAGTCCGCCCGGTGAAGGAATGGCAATTCCAATAGCTGAAATTACAGTAATGACCAGCGCATCCAGCATATCCAGGTCATAGGTTGCCTGCATGTCAAACATCCAGAACGGAATATAGGTCATAAGCGTGTAGCAGAACCATATCATGAGAGTGTAAAAGAGGAACAACCACCAGCGCTCTACCTTCCGCGCCGATAAAACACCGTCTTTAAACATCACCAAGGCTCCTTTTGCCCGATCTATCCAGCCTTGCAGTACCTCGAACTTTGTGCCCAGGTACAGAACAAAACGAAATAACAGGTAACCTATAGCTACGATCAACAATAAAAATAAAAGCGCCCAACCGTAGGTTAGGAGGCTGGATTCATTGGTCAAGAAGGCAATGGTCTCATCCCCAAATATTTGCTTTAACAAGCTTAAATCCGAAATCAGGTAGACGGATACCACACCCATCAGAAAAACCATAACCAGGATATCGAATATACGTTCCAGCACAATGGTCCCCATCAGCTTAGAGGTACTTAAGTCTTCCTTTTTGGCTACATACATCGGTCTGGAAACCTCGCCCAAACGCGGCCCTACGAGATTCATCAAATACCCCACCAATACTCCTGAAAAAAGGGTAACCCTGTCGAGATTCTTCTTGTCATGTTCAATGAGTAAACGCCAGCGTAAAGCTCTAAAAATATGGCTGCAAAATGCGGATATAGCAAAGGGAAGGATCCACCCAAACTGAATATCCTGAGCATATTCCCACACTTCTTGCAGGCGCACATTGCGAAAGGCCAACCAGAGAAACACCCCTCCCAATAATAAGGCAAGACTAATTTTCAAAAACCGTTTAAACATAACAGAGGGTTAGCCAATCTGTTCCTACTTTCAAATTTTTCATACCATCAGGCTTTTAATTCCGCATATCAACGACTTTGGCACCATCGGGGTAATCCAATAGAAAGGTTTTAGCTTCGGTGGCCATAAATTCTCCGTCGGAAAACCGGGTCGTAATTACATTATCCACGGGATCTACGGCCCTTATTTTCTGAGGTGTTAACTGCTTCGAAAGATAGATTTCTACTTCTTTATAAATGGCAAAAGGGTCTTCTGAGGCCAATCGAATATAATATTGATCATCGCGCCACTCTTCGGTAGTCACCGTATAGGTTGAATCGATGCCATTCAAGATCCTGGAAGGTGCAAAATCGTCTTCCGAAGGCTCATACTTGCTGATAATCACTCGATTGCGATTATTATCATATACCATGGAAGTTTTGCCATTGACCACCACGGATTGCTGATCGGTTCGAACCTTATATTGTGTCTCCCCGACCCAAATCCAGCCGTTGCTGGCCACTGTATCCCGGGTATAGGAATCTATGGATTGATGACGAAAATCGGCCGAAAAAACCTCTCCGGATTCAAATCGCTCTTTTAGTTCTTCAAATGGATTCTCCTGTGCATAAAGGGGGGTTGAAAGTCCCACAAAAAGCACTCCTCCTATAAAAATTTGTGCGACCTTAGCGACTAAATTCGTCCAATTCATCTAATAGTTGCTCTAATTCTTCTTCATCATCTACCAGCACATCACGCGCCGTGCTGCCCTGATAAGGCCCAACAACCCCGGCATTAAATAGTTGGTCAATAATACGACCGGCCCGGTTATAGCCTATTTTCAGCTTACGCTGAAGCAGAGACACCGACCCTTGCTGGTGCAGTACAATTACTTTGGCTGCAGCTTCAAAAAGCTCGTCAATATCATCCAGTGGATCGGGAATGCCGCTACTTGCGGATTCATCTTCATTAACTGGTAACTCGTACTTTTTATTATATCCGCGCTGATGACCAATAAATTCTGTAATCTCTTCGACCTCTTTGGTCGAGACGAAGGCGTTTTGGATACGTGTCATACCCCCGCCGTTGGTAAACAGCATGTCACCACGACCAATAAGCTGGTCGGCTCCACCGGTATCCAGGATGGTTCGCGAGTCCACTTTTGATGCCACCTGATACGCAATTCTTCCGGGAAAGTTAGCCTTAATAGTACCGGTAATAACGTTTACAGAGGGGCGCTGCGTAGCTACTACCAAGTGGATCCCAACGGCCCGTGCCAACTGCGCCAGCCGGGCGATAGGCTCTTCAATCTGCTTCCCGGCCGTCATCATCAGGTCAGCCAGCTCATCAATAAGCACCACGATATAGGGCAAATGTCT
The DNA here is from genome assembly GCF_026229185.1 of Fodinibius salsisoli. Lineage (GTDB taxonomy): Bacteria > Bacteroidota > Rhodothermia > Balneolales > Balneolaceae > Fodinibius > Fodinibius salsisoli. The sequence continues at coordinate 38,900 of NZ_JAGGJA010000013.1, forward strand.
ATGCCCCTCTTCTTCATCCAGCTCTCCATTGTCAAATTTTTCGTTATAAGCTCGTATATCGCGGACCATGCCGTCTTTAAGGAGATCGTACCGTTCGTCCATCTCCATCGTCAGGCTTTCCAGTGTTTCTTGCGCCTCGGTGGTATCCGTTATGATCGGCTCTTCCGCATTGGGAAGGGTGGCCAAAAAGTGCTCTTCAATTTTTTGATACAACGAGAGCTCAATTTTCTTGGGATCAATCATCACAAACTTAAGATCATCCGGATGACATTTATACAGCAGACAGGTAATGATGGTATTCATACCTACCGTTTTACCGGATCCCGTTGCCCCAGCGATCAGCAAGTGCGGCATCTTGGTGAGGTCGACCATGAAGACTTCATTCTCAATGGTTTTTCCAAAGGCCAGCGGCAGCTCGAAGTCGCTTTCTACAAATTTCTTGGTATTGAGCACCGACTTGATAAACACGGTTTCGCGAGCCCCGTTAGGCACTTCAATACCTACCGCTGAACGGCCGGGGATGGGAGCCATAATACGCAATCCTTTTGCAGCTGTTGCCATCTTTAAGTCATTGGCATAGCTCTCAATCTTACTAATCTTGACGTCAGGAGCAGGATCCAATTCATAAAGTGTTACCGTAGGCCCCACAATGGCATTAATGCTTCGAATCTCAATCTTGTGCCGCTTAAGCTTATCGAGAATAATGCGCTTATTCTCCTTAATTTCTTCAAGGTCAACCTCATTACCCTCATTGGGTGGAGAGTCGAGCAGATCTATCGTAGGGAACTTATATTTTACTTTGGGAACCTCTTTCGCTTTGTCCTTATTTTGCCGGTCAAGCTCTTTGGCGTCGGCCTCTTCATCGCCTTCTCCCACATAAACAGAAATGTCGACATCGTCTTCCTCTTCGGCAATCTTTTTCTTTTCAACATCCGCACGTGGACGCTGGTCCAGCGACTGTACTTCCTCTTTTTGTTTACGCAATCGCTCACGATCCTGCTCCTGCGACTGTTCTACAATTTCATCTATGGTTCGTTCTTTAGGTTCAGGCTCCTGTGGCTGATTATTCTGAGTGCGGGGCTTCTTCTTTTCCACTGAGGATTGGCTGCGCATCTGTTGCTCGGCCTTCTGTCGCTGCGCTACTTTTTTCTGTTGGGCTTCGGCTTCTTTCTGTTCAGCTTCAGCCTCTCTCTGCTGCTGGCGGGCCGCTTTCTTATCGCGCCGCTCTTCCTGCCATTCAGCAAATGACGTTTTGATATCGGCCATCCAACCCTTAATGGTATCCACCGTTGTTTGCAGATCTCGATCCAGCAGGGCCAGGACCGTAGTAACCAACAGCACACCCAAAATAATAATGGATCCGATACCCGTAATATTTTGAAGCACACGCGCCGTGGCAATACCTGCTGAACCACTCCATACGGATGAATACCAATCATATTCATTATTAAACCACCCCAGGATAGAAGAAATCAAGACCATGCTCCAGATGGCATAAGCAGTAGGCCAAAGCAGCTGCCCTGTTTCTCTATTGCGAAAAATAAACCATCCGTAAAATAGTATAACTATCGGAATGAGGAGACTTATATATCCGAATAACCTGTAAACGAAAAAATGTGACAGGTACGCACCTACAACGCCCAGCCCATTCTGGATGCGCAAGGCGGGGCCTCTGTCAATGCTAAGCAAACTTTCAGCAGAAAGGGATTGAATAAGGTTATAATCGGAAGCGTGGTAACTCAGTATACTTAGCCCAATCAGACCACCAACGGCCATAATTAAAATACCGATTATTTCCATTTTTCGGGATTCCGTGAGACCTCCCAAAAAATTTCCCGAGCTATTCTTTTTCGCCATGGAAATCTGAAATAATTCCTTCTTTCATTACAGGAAGAACTTTTAGCTCATTACGCTTACAACAATACCTCAAATCATCTTCACTCACAATATCCTTTAAACGGATAGCATAATTTGAGTTTCTTATTGCATCTTCTATATCATCACCAATTTTTTCATAAAGACCAAAAGCTACTTTGGCTCCATCTTGCACATATTCCGGCAATGTACCATTTACAAGCTCAGCAATAATATTGCCAGCACAAAGTAGATCCTCAAGGGCCAGCCTGCCTCTCCAGCCGGCGCACACCAGAGTAATATCATTTTCGATAGACTGCAGGTACTCTACAATGGTGTTTAAATTCAGAAAAGAACCAATAACCACTTCGGTCGCTAACCCCGATCGTTTGATAGCTTTGGTACCGTTGGTGGTATTAAAAATGATGGTCTTGCTTTCAACCTTTTCAGTGGTATAGTCAAGTGGAGAATTACCAAGGTCGTAGCCTTCAATCTTAACTCCATCCTTTTCACCGCTTAACAGGTAGTGAGGGGAGTCGAGATTCTGTGATATCTTGCTGGCATCGCCCATATCTCCTACCGGGATCACTCCTTTGGCCCCATTATGCAATGCCGTAACTATGGTCGAGCTGGCGCGCAGTACATCAAGCACCACTACGGTCCTATCTCTAAGATCTTCCTCTTGAAAGGATTGCGAGGAAATAAATACGTCTAACTTGTTATTCATCAATCGTCTTCAGTTAAAAAATTTATCTGCTTTTGGGCGATTTATCTACTTTTTTTCTACAAATGGAGGTTTGTGAACAGTGGCTTCAGCCTTTTTGTTTCGGATTTCCACGAAAATTTTGCTGCCATCTTTGGTAAACTCTTTGCTCACATATCCCATCCCAATGTTGTCACCCAATGTAATAGAACGAGATCCACTGGTTACAAAACCAATTTCATTATCTTCACTATCAAAAATAGTGTATCCGGAGCGAGGAATCGAACGTTTTTCTTCAATAGTAAATCCAACCAACTGTCGACTTATGCCCTCGTCTTTGGCTTCCATGAGCGCATCGCGTCCAATAAAGGCTCCTTTATCCAGCTTGGTGAGCCAGCCCATACGTGCTTCCAGTGGATGGGTTTCTTTTGTAATATCGTTGCCATACAAGGCAAAGCCCATTTCCAGGCGCAGCGTATCACGGGCACCCAGTCCACAGGGTTCAATACCAAATTCCGCACCTGCTTCCATGATGGCCTTCCAAATTGCTTCCGGGTCTACATGATCTTTATTGAAATAGAGCTCAAATCCTTTTTCTCCGGTATAGCCGGTAGCTGAAATCGTAATATCGTCAAAGCCGGCCAGTGATCCCAGTTCAAAAGTATAGAATTTAATGGTGGATAAATCCGTATCCGTCAATTTTTGAAGGGTTTCTACCGCCTTAGGTCCCTGCACGGCAAGCAGACAAGTATCGCCAGAAAGGTCCGTAAGCTCCGCATCAAACGAATTGTTTTGATCAATCCATTCAAAATCTTTACCAATATTGGAAGCATTTACGACCAGGATATATTCGTTTTCATCCAGCATGTACACCAGCAGATCGTCAACGATACCACCGTCTTCATAACACATAGCCGAATACTGAGCCTTGCCTGGCTTCAGTTTCGATGCATCATTGATCGTCACATGTTGAACCAAGTCCAGTGCCTCATCTCCCGTCACATAAAATTCGCCCATATGGGAAACATCAAACATGCCCACTCCATTGCGCACAGCTTTATGCTCTTTACGAATACTATCGTACTGTACGGGCATTTCAAAGCCCCCGAAATCAATCAGTTTTGCTCCGGCCTGTTCGTGGAGATTATAAAAAGGGGTTCGCTTCAACATTCGTTACTTTTTGTTTAATCGATGATTATTTGAGATTTGATCTTCTGATGATACTGCTTCTGCGCCATCTCAATGCGGGATACAGGAAATAAGAACCTCTACAAAGCTGTTTAAAGATCTGAACCCTGTATCTTTGAATCAAGTTGCCAAAATACGTATTTCTGAATAGAATGAAGAATGATTTCTTTAACTAATAGACGTTTAGCATCTGGAATTAAATCCTTATCTTCCCAGACTAAATGTTTTTAGCATTAACTGAAGATTTATTTTCCAATGCCGATTAACAAGCAGCAAGTCCGTACGGCCCTGACCCACGTAATGCACCCCGAGATGGGCAAAGATCTCGTTACGCTGGATATGATTGAAGACCTGATTGTACAGGATTCGTTCATTACATTCACCATTGATTTACCTGAAAAAAATGTGTCGCTGGAAACCGCCCTCAAAGAAAAGTGCGAAGAAGCGATACGTAATTTTGTGGATAAAGATGCGATACTCGATATCAATACTGCGGTAAACATATCCAAATTCCGAAATAAGGAAGATAAAGGGGAGTTTCCCGGACAAGGTCATCGCAACAAGAAGGAACAGGAGCGTGATAAAGAGGAGGATGGCGAACTGCTTTCCGGCGTTAAAAACATTATTGCCGTCGCTTCTGGAAAAGGCGGCGTGGGAAAATCTACGGTAGCAGTCAACCTGGCCTGTGGATTGGCCCGCAGTGGTGCCAAAGTAGGCCTGCTGGATACGGATATTTACGGGCCAAGCATTCCTACCATGATGGATGCTCACGAGCGGCCTAATATTACGACCCAAAAGCAACTCGTACCTCTAAAGAAACACGGTATCCGCTTCCTCTCCATGGGCCTGCTCGTTGATCCCGACCAAGCGATGATCTGGCGTGGACCGATGGTCACCAGTGCCGTTAAGCAATTTATGGAAGAAGTGGAATGGGGCGAGCTGGATTACTTGGTGCTCGATCTTCCTCCCGGGACCGGCGATATACAGCTGACGCTGGTACAAACCGTACCTCTTACCGGGGCCGTCATTGTCTCTACGCCTCAAACCGTGGCTCTCGATGACGCCCGAAAAGGCGTTGCCATGTTTAAGAAGGTAAATGTGCCGGTGCTGGGTATGATTGAAAATATGGCCTATTTTGTGCCGGAAGATATGCCGGATAAAAAGTACCATATTTTTGGCAAGCATGGGGTTCGCAAGCTTGCTGAACGGATGGGTACCAACTTCCTTGGAGAAGTTCCCCTGGAACAGGCCGTCCGTGAAAGTGGTGATGAAGGCAAGCCCATCGTATTGCAAGAAGGACTGGAATCAAAATCGGCCCAGGCCTTTGTTGAGATATCCAATAATGTGATGCAGCAGATGGCTATCAGAAATCAACAACAGGATCCTACGGAAAAAATTGACATTAAGATTAAGCCATGATACAACACGGATGAAGCAGGTCGAGCAGATATTCACCGATATTATATCTGCAAAAACCCGCTAAAACAGTGTAATCTGCATTCTATTATCTTTGGCTTAGCCCAAGTAAAAAGTGCCATATGGTGAGTGCAGCCAGCTTAGCGGTCTGGCCATCGCGATCGTATTTGGGATTAAACTCTGAGAGGTCAAAAGAGGTGACCTGCTCATTTCTCCCCGCCAGGTAGGCGGCTGTAAGCCAAAGGTCGACGGGCAACCCATTGGTACAGGGCGCACTTACTCCGGGTGCCTGTGACTGATCAACCACATCCATATCAAAGGTGACCATTAGCCGATCGCTACTGTGCTGGTGAAAGAAACCCGAAATTGAGGTGATATTGGTTTCATCCCGAAACAAGACACTCCCTCCCTCTTTCTGAATAAACTCGACATGGGCCTTGGCCACGACATGCGGTTGCAAGCCGGCCACCAGGTAGCTCTCCGCCCAGCCATCCGGATACTTCAACGCCTGGCGGAAAGGAGAGCCAGAGTGAGGTTTGCCATCCTTCAGTGGACGCACATCGGTGTGGGCATCCAGGTTAAAAATTGCGGTTTCTAATTCTGCTTTGGCATACCCAAGGAAATGTCCGTAGGCTGTTTCGTGTCCACCACCCAGTATAATCGGTATCGTTCCCTGTTCCACGTAAGAAGCTGTAATATCTGCCAAAGCCTCTTGATCGTCAGCGAGTTCACCCTTCACCTGCACATTACCAATATCCATTGCATGCTCAAGTAACTGGGTAAAAAGCTTCGTCTCTTCGGCATCAGGCGTCATGTGGTAAAGTGCTTTACGGATTTCATCCGGAGCCTGGGCTGCTCCCACTCTACCGCCATTACGCCTAACCCCTTCATCAGAAGGAAACCCAATGATTACGACTTTGGGATTTTCAACCTCCGAACGCAACCACCCTCCAAGCCTTGGATCGTCTTTATCGGTTTTTGGGGCAGCAATAGTCGGCGGATTCAACATAAAACAGGTAGTTAATTATCATTAAACCGCTTAAAAAAATGGAAAAAGGATTGATTTCTCAACCCTTTCTCCCCTCATGACATCTTTAAGACTTCATTAATTCTTAGTGTTCCGAATGCAATGCTACACGATTTCCTTCCGTATCCTCAATGATGGCCATAAAGCCGTATTCATCGGTAATTTTGGTTTTAGGCTGAAATATCTCTCCGCCAGCATCCTTTACTTCATCTAAGGCCGACTGGAGATCCGGGTTTGCATTCAAATAAATAAGCGCACCTTTTTTGCTCGGCTTGTAGAACTCTTTATGTTCACAGAGTGCACCACTGACGCCCATCTCAGCGGTAGGAAACATGCTCATTTTCAGTTCATCACCCATATCCATATCAGCCATTTCGATATCTAATATGCGCTGATAAAATTTCTTGGCCCTCTTTAACTTTTTAACAGGAATTTCAAACCAAGCTACTGCATTTTTTCTTTCTTTTACGGTTGTTTCCATAACGAACCCTCCCTTTTATTTGTTAAGGTTGAATAAGAATAGTACGGTAAAAAGTAATAAGCTGCTATTTTCTTTTTTCTCCCTTAATAAAAATATCAGTACAGGCATTCCCCTTGTAGTGATACATCCAGAAGTCCGGGTCTGGCGCATCAATCACGGCAAAATCAGCTGACTTACCCTCTTCGATGGAACCCACTGCGCGATGTCGGTGGATGGCTTTAGCGGCAATCAGCGTAGCCCCTTTTAGCACCTGCGCCGGCGTCATCCGTCCCTGGTTACAGCTTAACATCATGGCCAGTGGCAAACTATAGCTTGGGGCCGAACCAGGGTTGAAATCAGTCGCTACTGCTACTTCTACCCCTCCTCCAATTAAACGCCGGCAGTCCAGCGGCTGCTCTTGCGTATATAGCGAAGCTAATGGCAATGTAACGCCAACCACACCCGCTGCTGCCATAGCTTCAATTCCTGCATCCGAAATTTTTTCTAAATGATCGGCACTGGCGGCTTCCAGTTCAGCAGCAAGTTCAGCTCCTCCGCAAGAAGTCAACTGATCGGCATGCAGCTTTGAATGAAGCCCATAAGTCTGGGCTGCTACCAGGATGCGGCGCGACTCCTCAATTGAAAAGGCTGATTCTTCGGTAAATACATCACAAAAATTGGCAAGCTTTTCTTCGGCAACAGCGGGAATCATCTCTTCAATCACCAGATCAATATATCCCTTCCGGTCGTCCTTAAATTCCGGTGGAATGGTATGGGCGCCTAAAAAAGTCGGGATAACATTGACCGTATAGTGTTGATCCAGCCGCTTATATACACGCAGTAGCTTCAACTCCTCTTGGAGCGACAGTCCGTAGCCGCTTTTACATTCAACGGTTGTAACTCCCAGCCGAATCATTTCTTCTAAAAAGCCTGATGCTCTCTCATAAAGCGCATCTTCGGAAGCTTCTCTGGTGGCCTTGACGGTTGAAAGAATTCCACCCCCGGCTTTTGCAATTTCCAGGTAGCTCTTACCACTAACCCGCATTGCAAACTCATCGGAGCGCCCCCCCCCAAACGCCAGGTGGGTGTGGCAATCTACCAGTCCCGGGATGACCATCTTACCACCAGCATCATGGGCGGACTCATTATTATATTTTTCTGGCAAATCGATTTCTTGGCCGACCCATTCGATCGTACCATCCTTCCAGGCTATGGCTGCATCTGTTATGGGATAGATATCTTCCTGCCTCCCTTCATCTTTGCACGTTGCCAAATATCCAATGTTTTTTAGAACAGGCATATTTACCCTCCCTGTTTCCCTCCCTATGCATAGGGAGGGATCTCTTATTTTAAACTATTTAAAATTTTCTGCTTTACATCATCCATATTCTGCAGCTCTTCATTGCGTAATCGCAAAACTTCTAATCCTAATTCCTGTAAAACAAGATCCCGATTATAATCATACTCCTTTTGGTAATCATGAATTTGCCCGTCCAATTCAATAACCAATTCCGCTTCTGCACAATAAAAATCAGCGATAAAGAAAAATCGTTGCCCCTTCTTTTTATTGTATACTATTGGATGTTGTCTTAAAAATTTATATCCATATAGTTGCTTCCTCCGAAGTTGTTGCCATAGCTTCTTCTCAGCATCAGTCTGATGTTTTCTCAGCCGACGTGCGAGATCTCGAATTTTGCTCCACTTTGTCATAACAGACTCTTAATTAGCCCCTCCCTGTTTATAGGGAGGGGATGGGGTGGGTATAATTTACCCTATCACATTTCCCTTCTCATCATACTCCATATAAGGATTGTAGGCAATTTCCCACAGATTCTCTTCCGGGTCCGCAATATAGCCGCTATACCCGCCCCACGGCGTTTTTTCAGGTTTTTTGGCAACAGACGCCCCCTTTTGTACCAGGTTTTCAAAAAGAGTATCCACCTCCTCTTCGGATTGCAGGTTATGAGCCAGGGTGAAAGGCTTAAAGACCGTACCATCTGCCCTTACCTGTGCATCTTCAGCAAGGTCTTCTTTTCCAAATAATGCCAACTGGATGCCATTAAGCTGGAAGAAGGTAATGTTATCATTGCTGTTTTCAGTAGCTTGCCAGCCAAAAACATTCTCGTAAAACTGTCGCATCTTTTTAATATTACTTACTCCTATTGTTATCAGTGTCAGTCGCTGTTCCATTCTCTTCATCCTTATGCTAGTTATAAATTAAATATCGGCATTCACCCAAAAGGGACGCATGCGATGCGTCTCTACATATATTTTGATAGCCTACACCATCTCAACCAGCTTATTTTCTACTGCGGCCACCATACTTCGATCCTGTAATAACTCCACTGCTTTATTGATCTCATCCTTAAAATAATGATCGGTCGTGGCATGTGGAATGGCATCCCGTACAAAATTGTGAGCTACATCCACACCTTTGCCCGGCTTTAGCGGCTTACGGAAGTCCAGTGCCTGGGCCGCCGAAAATAATTCAATGGCCAGCACCTGCTCCACGTTCTGATAGACCTCCAGTAACTTCAAGGCGCTGATGCTTCCCATACTCACATGATCTTCTTGCCCCAGGCTGGTTGGAATGGAATCAACGGAAGAAGGATGACACAGCACTTTGTTTTCGGAAACCAGTGAGGCCGAGGTGTATTGCGGGATCATAAAACCTGAATTGATACCCGTCTCTTCCATCAACAGTTCGGGCAGTCCATCGTGCCCTTCCAGTAACAGGTAGGTGCGTCGTTCGGAGATACTGGCAAATTCGGCCAGGGCAATTTTGGCGTGATCCAAGGCCAGGGCCAACGGCTGACCATGAAAATTACCTCCGCTTATAATATCCCCATTTTCAAAAACTAATGGATTATCCGTGACGGAATTCAGCTCGGTTTCTATAACTTGTCGGCTGTAGCGCAGGCCATCGCGACTGGCTCCATGCACTTGCGGCACGCATCGCAGGCAGTAGGGGTCTTGCACCTTCCCGCAGTGGCGATGAGACTCTAAAATTTCGCTCTCCACCAGTAATTCACGTACATTTCTTGCCACTTCCTGCTGGCCCATGTGGGGACGTATTTCATGAATCCGCCGATCAAATGGTTTGATACTGCCCTGCAGTGCTTCCAGGCTCATGGCTGCAATCAGATCCGCTGCTTTCATCAGGCTCAGTGCTTTCTCCAGCACATATGCTCCGTAGGCGCTCATCAGCTGCGTACCATTAATGAGAGACAATCCATCCTTTGCCTGCAGGTCAATAGGATCCAAATCATGCTGATCCAACACTTTTTGAGCAGGAATGGTATCCGTACCCTCGTTATTCCAGAACAAACCGTAACCCAACAGCGGCAGAGCCATGTGCGCCAGTGGAGCCAGGTCTCCGGATGCACCCACACTTCCCTTTTCCGGCATCGCGGGGATAAGATCGTGATCAGAGAAGTAGATCAGCCGGTCAAAGGTTTCCTCGGAAATTCCTGAATTTCCCAATCCCAGGGAGTGAATTTTGAGCTGCAACATAAGCCGAGAAATATCTTTGGGGATCAGCTCGCCTACGCCTACGGAATGCGAAAGAATCAGGTTTCGCTGGAGCTGCTTAAGCTGCTCTCCCTTCACCCGCTTATTGGCCAACGCGCCAAAACCCGTATTGATGCCGTACATGGGCTCATCGCTACCAAGAGCCTCCTCAACGATTGCCCGGGCTTTTTTAATCGGAGATTTATCCTCTTTCAATGAGGCAATACTCTGTTTAAGATCAGGATACAGACTGGAAAGATGAATCATGGAATCGGTCTTTTCTTTTTAAGAAAGATAGGGGAATAGATCCAGTTGCCCAACCTCACGCTTTCTGTTACCCAAAGGCGGAACGCAATCTTTCGCTCCACCGTTAAACAATCTACTCTAAAAATAAATCGATTCTTATTATGAAAGCAGCATTGTACGATAGTTTTGGAGATCCCGAGCAAGTCAAAGTGGGCGATATAGATCCGCCTGAAGTCGGAGAGGGTGAAGTCTTGGTACGCATAGAAGCAGCCGGGGTGAATCCCGTGGATGCAGCCGTGCAACGCGGACACCTGCAGGGCAGACTTCCACATACATTCCCCATCATTCCGGGCTGGGATATGGCCGGTGTCATTGAAGAACGTGGTTTTTCAGCCCGCCGGTTCGAGGTCGGAGACGCCGTTTTTGGATATGCCCGCCGGCCGGTCGTGCAGTGGGGCACCTTTGCGGAATATGTGGTTATCCCCGAAAGCTATCTGGCCAAACAACCACAATCTATACCCGCAACCGAAGCCGGGGCTATCCCCTTAACCGGACTTACAGCCTACCAGTCTATCTTCGATGCCGGGCGCCTTGAAGCTGAAGAAACTATTCTCATTTTGGGTGCATCGGGAGGGGTCGGCAGCTTTGCCATCCAGCTGGCCAAAACAGAGGGTGCTGAAGTTATTGGAGTTGCCAGCCAATCCAACCATGACTACATGAAACAGCTGGGAGCCGATGCCACCATTGATTATCATAGCGAACATATCGGAGAAGCCACTCTGGATATAGCTCCTGAAGGTGTGGACCTCATTTTCGACTGCAGCAGTGGCGAATCGATGCAGCAAAGCCTCTCAGCCCTGAAAAACGATGGTAAATTGGTTTCCATCCTCAATACCGGCGAAAACCTCGATCCGGATATCGACTTTGAATATGTGTTTGTAGAGCCTAACAGCTCCCAACTGGATACGTTGGCCGACCTGGTCGATGCCGATAAGCTGGATATTCATATCAGCAAGACCTATTCGCTGGATGAAACGCCCCAGGCGCTTCAAAATATCGAGCAACGACATACTAAAGGAAAAACAATCATCATCCCATAGCCCCCAAATGGGTTTTGCAAATACCTGAAATAAACCTTTACTTCTCCATTCTTAATTACAATCCCGACCCTCGGAGCAGTATCATCGAAGCATCGTTGCTCTAACACACAGTTTGATGAATAATCAAAAATTTATAATCGACTTTGACAGTACCTTTGTAAGTGTTGAATCATTAGATTTATTGGCAACCCTATCCTTAGATGGCCGAGCTGATAAAGAAGAGAAAGTACAACAAATAGCTGATATCACGGATTTGGGTATGAATGGAGATATTTCATTCACCGATTCTCTCAAGAGAAGATTAGCGGTATTAGAAGCAAATAGATCGCATCTGCAAGCACTTATCCCTCTTCTAAAATCCAACATTTCACCTTCCTTTGAACGGAATCGAGACTTTATTCAAGAGCATTCCGACTCCATTTATATCATTTCAAGTGGATTTAAAGAATTCATCGTGCCGGTTGTCGCTGATTTTGGTATTGCTGAAGATCATGTCTTGGCCAACACCTTTGAATTTGATGGGGATGGAAACATTACCGGTGCGGACCAACAAAATCCTCTCGCAGGTGATGGAGGGAAAATAAAAGTCGTTGAAGAGCTGGGCCTTACCGGAGATATTCTTGTCATTGGCGACGGTTATACCGACTTCGAAATAAAGCAAGCCGGTCTTGCTGAAAAGTTTTTTGCTTTTACCGAAAATGTAAGCCGCGACAACGTTGTGGAAGAAGCAACATTTGTTGTTCCTTCTTTAGATGAAGTGCTGTTTGCTAAACAGACATAAAAAACCTTTTCGGTGGATGAAATAGCTGATTCAAAAATATTACAACACTACACCTACGGAGGAAACGGTTATTATATCTATACCTTAAACCGTAATTTGTATCTTTGATATAACGTAACCGGAATATTCGTTTCAATAGGCATGTCCATATCATCCTGCATTTTATGTAACTATCCCAACGTTCAACTCTTTTACGAAGATACTTCTGAACATTATGCCAGCAAATACTTTCAGTGCCGGCGATGTCGATTAATCTTCGTTCTCCCCAAAGACCGACCCAGCCCCAAGGAAGAATTTGAGCGCTACGAAACGCACGAAAATGATCCGAAAGATGAAGGCTATCGAAACTTTTTGAGCCAGTTGAGCAATCCTCTTTCTGAGCTTCTGGAACCCCAAAGCAAAGGGCTCGATTTCGGATCGGGTCCTGGCCCAACTCTCAATATTATGTTTGAAGAACAGGGCCACCAGATGAATATTTATGATCCCTTTTATGCGGATCATCCCGAAGTTTTTGAAGAAACCTATGATTTTATCACCGCTACGGAAGTAGTTGAACATTTGCATGAGCCGGGCAAAGAGTTCCAACAGCTATGGTCTTGCCTGCGTCCGGGGGGCTATTTGGGCATTATGACTAAACGAGCAAAGGATGATGAAGCTTTCTTTGCTGATTGGCATTACCGCCTGGATGAAACACACGTTACGTTCTATACTCAACAGACCTTCCGTTGGATTGCCAATCATTGGGAGGCCTCGATCATCTATACCGCTGACCGGGTGGTCATTTTCCAAAAAGAAGACACTCAGTAGTCTTTAACCAAGTTCGCGGTTTTACTTCAGCTCACTCAGTAAATCCTGAAGATCCAGCGGCTGCGTCACCATCTTAATGGATCCATCTTCACTATAATCCCACTCCTCCCTGGGACGGTCGCGATAAAGCTCTACCCCGTTGCCATCGGGGTCATCCAGGTAAATAGCTTCGGATACCCCGTGATCGCTGGCTCCTGTTATTGGATAATTTTCATCCTTCAGCCGCTGCAGTATCTTAGCCAAATCTTTTCGTGTGGGATACAAAATGGCTGTATGGTATAATCCTGTGCTGTTGTGAGGCGGAGGCGTCCCGCCTTTACTGTGCCAGGTATTTAGCCCAATATGATGATGGTAACCGCCCGCCGAGATAAAGGCCGCATTTTCACCGTAAGTGGTGGTCAGCTCAAAACCCAACAAATCACAATAAAAAGCCAGTGCCCGATCCAAATCAGCTACCTTCAAGTGGACATGCCCTATACGCGTTTCTGCGGGAGTGGTATAATTACTATTCATAGATATCCCTACTAAATCTGTTTGTTTACAAACTTATTATAAAGTAATAGGCCATAATACCACTGGCAATGACTTTGATTACGGTATTTGTCAACAGCCCGGCAAAGGAACCCAAAGCTGATTTAAAGGCCCGGTCTGATGATTGTCCGCCAATAAGTTCGCCTACAAAAGCACCAACCAGTGGACCGACAATCATCCCGAAAGGCGGGAAAAAGAAGATACCGATAATCATTCCGATGATACTTCCCCAAACACCATAAGCCGAGCCCCCTAGCTTTTTGGTTCCATAAGCGGGGATTATATTGTCCAGCACCATGATTGCAGCGACTATCAGTGCCCAAACGACAAGAAAGGTGGTCGTAAAAGGCTGAGAAGCCAACTGAAGTACCAACAGTCCACAGTAAGTAATGGGCGTACCCGGCAGTATGGGGATAAAGGAGCCCAAAAAACCGGCAACAATACATAAACCACTTATAATAATGAGCAGTGTTTCCATAACAGGTTCTATTGATTATCGGTTAACGGGCCGAGCGGACTTTCCTCGCACTCTTCTCGCTTTACATTATAGGTAATATCTGAAATTTTCCACCCTTCCGCGGTTTTGATAAGCGAAACGAGGTTCGTTCCGCAGTGAGAGAATTTTCCATTGGCGTGTAGATCGTAAGACATCCAGGCCATGGCAATATTTTGGTCTACCAAAACCTCTGTATCCCACATGCGCTCCACTACTTCTTGCTTAAAATTACCGATGGCCTGCACAAAAGCCTCATTGTCGCTTAGCGAAATATCTCCACTCTCACTCACGCGGAACGTATGACCTCCATGGGCAAAAACTGAGGCTGCTTTCGCCGAATCGGCCCCGTCCATCGCATCAAAGAGGGTCTGGACCACATTTAGAACGGCCTCTTCCGGATTGGTTTCTTGTCCATGTACAGGGATTGCTACTGCAGTAAGCAACAGAATAATAAATGCTGTTGGGTAAAATTTTGCTGTCATATTTTTGATAAATTTTTAGTTTCATAGGGCTTCATGAAACCCCTCAGACGGCTGGTTTTGCCGTCCGATGGGTATCTTAATCCGTCTGACCACAAAATCAGCGGTCGGACGGATGAGCATTACAAATTATCCTTTCGGTGGACGAGCAAGCTGCCCTTTTACGTAGTTACAAATTTTTCAGGAATTCAGTCTTGCATTAACTATACGACCAACCTTCCCATTTAGATACAAAGCCTGCTTTCACAGGATTTTCCCTCCTTAAACTTGCCTTCAGCTATGCCTCTCAGCCAAATTCATCAAACCATTTTTGAGCCGTAAGTTGACTCACTTCTTCAAAATAATCATTGGTGAAATCTCCAGCATCGTTCGTTTCAGATCCCACTTCCCAAAGGTATTTTATCAATATGCTGCCTATAGCATGTATTGCCTCATGCCGATCTAATCCTTCTTGCATTAGCCGTTCCAGCGTTTCTTTAACGGGATACTTTTCTCCCTCGGCTATCTGATATTCGACCACTGCATGTATGGTAGAGTGGAGGTAAACGTTGGGTATATCGCTTTCGGACTGGGTATGATACGCCAGCACCAGCTCAATTCGTTCGGACTCATCAAGAGCGATCCATTCCTCAGGATCAGGAGGTTGAAGGGGATTATAGGAGGTAATCATGATGGCTATATTAGGATTAACGTTGCTCACATTTTTTACAGGACGAATCCCGCCATATCAAACTTCACAATATTCCAGTATCCGAGATCGCCTTTGGTCATCGTTGCTGTTATTTGAATTACTCATTAGCACCCTCCTTAAAGTAAGACAGGCATCCTGCCCGTCTGTTGGAACTGTGGTCGGACAAGATGTCTAACCTACATTAGGCTTTCTCTAAATTCTGATCTACAGTAAGTATATAACCATTCCTCCCAATAATCTACTAATTTAGCTTTCACCGGATTACTCAGCGTATAGCGAATAGTATTCCCCAGCTCATCCGAATCTTGGATGATATGACCATAACTTTCCGACTGCCAGAAAGCCCCTGACCGACCCAAGAGTTTATTGCATTTGCGAGCCGTATATCGTTTAAGTTACGCATGACATCCGTAATAGGCTTTTCCTTTTTTCATCATTTATTAGATGCTTAAAAATTAAATGCACATGATTAGGCATTATGCAATTCGCATATAAATCATACTCTTTCTTATCACTACTGCATGATGAAGGGCTTCTTGAACTATATCATCGGCTTTAAACCATGTTAAACCTATTTTAGCGCTATCGAAAAGGTCTTCATACCAACCCCCTCCGTCGTTTTTGTAGGTCGGACAGGATGTCCGGCCTACGTCGTTTTAAACATTTTTATGAATTCAGATTTACAATAGTTATGTGGCCACCGTTCCCATTTTTGTACTAAACCTGCTTTAACGGGATTATTCAAAATATAACGAATGGTATTTTCAAGCTCTTCATAATCTCTGATTACCCGGTCGTAGCTTTCCGGCTGCCAGAAGGTTCCCTTCCTGTTTAAAATTTTATTGCACTTTAACGCCGAATATGACTTTATACTCTGCATTATTTTTGTGATGGGGTAATCATTTCTTGATTCATCCGGTTCTTTCTGTATATCAAGATGTTTAAATGCAACGTGGACATGATTCGGCATAAGACAATATGCATAAAGATCATACGCTTGACTATCATAAAAATGCAGGCTGTCTCGAACAATAGCAGCTATATTTTTTCTCCTAAGCCAAGTTGGTCCTGTTACCCCCTCATCTAAAAACTCTTCGTACTTTTTAAATATCTTTCGCTGGATAAGAACTTCTAATCCTTCATTAATTTCATCATCAGCATTATTTAATTGTCTTCGGAGGTTTTTCAATCTATTGATAGCACTCCCTGGCAATGATCCTTTTAATCTAATAGTTATAAAATGCTCTCCTCCTTCTGGCTGCCAGTGCGGTAGTTTTCGTTTATAAAAAGACATAAATGCAGGACGGACATCTTGCCCGTCGTTTTCTTTATTAAACTTAAGCTCAGTGCCGGGCAGGATGCCCGGCTTACACGACACCATTTAACTCCATTATTCTACCATTGGCAGATCTACACCGCGCTCTTGGGCTGTTTTGATCGCTTCGTCATAGCCAGCATCCGCGTGACGCATTACACCGCTGCCGGGATCATTCGTCAATACGCGCTCCAGTCGCTCATCGGCCATCTCCGTGCCATCCGCTACACAGACCATACCTGCATGAATGGAATAGCCGATCCCGACCCCTCCGCCGTGATGCAGGGAAACCCAGCTGGCCCCACTGGCCGTATTCAACATCGCGTTAAGCAATGGCCAGTCGGCAATGGCATCGGAGCCGTCTTTCATGCCTTCCGTCTCCCGGTTGGGCGAAGCCACCGAGCCCGTATCCATGTGATCGCGACCGATAACCAGCGGAGCATCTACTTTTCCCTCTTTGACCAGCCAGTTGAATTTAGCACCCATCTCGGCGCGCTCCCCGTACTCCAGCCAGCAGATACGCGACGGCAGACCCTGGAACTGCACTTGTTCTTGCGCTTTGTGGATCCACCGGTGCAGCGATTCTTTCTCGGGAAAGGCCTCCAGTACAGCCTGGTCGGTGGTATAGATGTCCTCTGGATTGCCGGAGAGGGCGGCCCATCGAAACGGACCCGATCCGCGGCAAAAGAGTGGACGAATAAAGGCGGGCACAAATCCGGGAAAATTAAACGCCTCTTCCATCCCCCGATGATCGGCTACTTGTCCCCGCAGGTTATTGCCATAATCGAAGGTGACAGCGCCTTCCTCCTGCATCTTCAGCATAGTTTCTACGTGGATGACCATTGAATCGAGCACATCAGACTGATATCCTTCAGGTTCCGATTCTCTTTTCTGCTTAGCTTCATCCAGCGTGTAACCCGCCGGAATATATCCCAACTGCAGATCGTGGGCAGAGGTCTGATCCGTCAACACATCCGGGATCACGCCCCTGTCGAGCATCTTTGGCAGCAGCTCAGCTACATTCCCCAGCAAGCCAATCGATAACGGCTTACCTTTCTCTTTAGCATCCAGTGCTTTGTCGAGGGCTTCATCCAGGTTCGTACATTTAATATCACAATAGCCCGTTTCCACGCGCCGGTCGATGCGGCTTTCGTCCACTTCGATGCCGATAAACGCCGCCCCGTTCATAGTGGCAGCCAACGGTTGCGCCCCCCCCATCCCTCCAAGTCCGGCCGTTACGACCAGCTGACCTTTCAGCGTGCCCTCAAATTTCTGCCGGGCACATTCGGCAAAAGTCTCATAGGTGCCCTGCAGAATGCCCTGCGTGCCGATGTAGATCCACGAACCAGCGGTCATCTGTCCGTACATGGTGAGCCCCATTTTATCGAGGCGACGAAATTCTTCCCAATTGGCCCACTTCGGCACCAGGTGCGCATTGGCAATAAGTACACGCGGGGCTTCTTCATGGGTCCGAAATACCCCTACCGGCTTACCGCTCTGCACCAGCAGGGTTTCGTCATTTTCCAGGCGTTGCAGCGTCTCCACAATTTTGTGATAGCTCTCCCAATTGCGCGCAGCCTTACCTCCACCGCCATACACAATGAGCTCGTCGGGCTTTTCAGCCACATCGGGATCGAGGTTATTCATCAGCATGCGCAGGGCGGCCTCCTGATGCCAGCCCCTGCAGCTTATTTGCGTTCCGGTTGGTGCCTTAATGTTCTTAACGACGCCCTTTGCTGTACTCATAATCCATAGCCTTTATTTCTGGTTCTTAAATAAGGTAAAAAATTAAATCTTTATTGCGTATTAACTTTGTCAAGCCATCTGACCGCAAAATCAGCGGTTGAACAGGTACCCCATACGCTCTACACAGTACGGAAAGTTGCTTCCCTACAGGCGTTTCATTATCATAGACAGGCATAATTAGCTATATTTTGCCGAATCACACCTCTAACTAATCGAAGAATATATATGGCAAAGGGACAGTCTGGTGTAATGGATGATTCTCAAAAACGCGACTTTTTTGGACATCCCCGGGGATTATCTACCTTATTTTTTACGGAATTCTGGGAACGTTTCAGCTATTACGGCATGCGTGCCTTGCTGGTGCTTTTTATGACAGCTGAAGCCACTGGAGGTAACCCAGGCTTAGGTCTCGATGTGGGTAAAGCCACCGCCATCTATGGACTTTATACCTTTTTCGTTTATGTACTCTCCCTCCCGGGTGGTTGGGTTGCCGATAATCTTTGGGGACAGCGAAAGGCTGTTTTTGTCGGGGGATGCATTATTGCCGCCGGTCACTTTAGCATGGCCATTCCCACTACGCCTTTCTTCTTTTTAGGCTTGGTTTTGATCGTCATCGGTACCGGTCTGCTGAAACCCAACGTAAGTTCTATGGTTGGTGATTTATACCCTGAAGGGGGTGCCAGTCGTGACGCGGGCTTCTCAATTTTCTACATGGGTATTAATTTTGGTGCTATCCTTGGCCCCTTGCTTTGTGGCCTGCTGGGCGAAGGGTATAACTGGCACTGGGGATTCTCGCTGGCCGGTATTGGAATGGTTGCCGGACTCTTTACTTATAAAGCCGGAGGAAGGTTTTTAGGATCAGCAGGACAACTGACGACAGGCGAGAGCGACGAGGTCATTAATAAGCGAAGCAGACGGTTTTACGGCATTACCTCCGTTATTGTTGCTGTCATCGTACTCTTTGGTTTCCTGATGAGCTCGGGAGCTATTGAAATCGGCCTGGAGACCCTCGCCACCTATCTGGGATACGCAACGGTCATTATTACCGTAGTTTTCTTTGGTTATATCATCTTCTTTGGAGGACATACGACAGACGAAAAGAAAAAACTGGGCGTTATTTTCTGGCTGTTTATTTTGGCCGCGCTCTTCTGGAGTGGGTTCGAGCAGGCGGGCTCATCACTCAACATATTTACCAAAGAGCTTATCGACCGCTCCTTTGGTCCCAGCGGATGGCTTGCTAATTGGGGAGCATACGGTATTACTTTTTTAGTGGCCCTCCCTGTCTTCTATGTAATCAACCGTGTATTTAAACGCAAAGAATTATGGAATATGGCCAAGTGGATTGTTGGGCTGGCTGCCGTGGGGGTACTGGTCCTTATCTATTGGATTCTCCAAAATGTTGGCATTGGATGGCAAACGCCAGCGAGTACACTTCAGCTCATCAATCCAACCTTTATTGTGATATTAGCTCCTGTTTTCGGCTGGATGTGGACCTGGCTGGCCTCAAAGAATGCCAATCCTTCCATCCCGGTTAAATTCGGATTGGGTCTGCTGGGACTGGCTGCCGGCTTCTTTGTCCTTTCCTGGGGAGCGGCCAATGCATCGGCCAGCAATCCTGTTTCAGTCTCCTGGCTTATTGTTACCTACTTTCTACATACCTGTGGTGAGCTGGCACTGTCTCCGGTGGGACTTTCATCCATGACCAAGCTGGCGCCCGAAAACAGAGTAAGCCAGATGATGGGAATCTGGTTTGTGGCTGCAGCACTGGGCAACCTCTTTGCCGGATTGGTGGCCGGACAGCTGGAAACCCTGGCCCCCAGCAGCCTTTTCTGGAGTGTAGCCATGATGGTAGGTGCCGCGGGTATTGTAGGCCTGCTTGCCAGTCCGTTCGTCCGCCGACTCATGGGCGATATAGAGTAAAGTTTAGTTTTGAGCTATATGTAAATGGTTATTGCGGTGTGTTGCCTTTCCCCACAGGGGCAGAGGTAGCACACCTTTTATTCTTTTTGCCTCCCTCCACCATGCCTCAAGGTGTTATCCCCACCTCAGTGATCTTTATTAATCAAAATAGTTATGCTAAGTTGTGTTTTGGCATGGGTGTTCCTGTATTTATCCATTTCAATAATAATGGACACTATTAATCACGGGATTATAGCAACGGGAACCCTTTACATTTACTTTATAATAATTCAACAGAGAGCATCATGAATACTCTACATTACGCTTTTTTCTTTGTATTAGCGCTTATTATAGTTTCTTGCAGCGATAATGGAACAAGTCCTGACCCCGGCAATGGTAACGGTATATTTCATCTCCATGAAAATGAGGTTACCATCCTGTGTCCTGATGCCGAACCCGGCCAGAAAGGAACAGTTAATGGAACTGAATATGAAGCGGTTGACAGCACCCTTCTGGAGCAAAAAATAGAAAATGGAGAGGATCTGTCTACCGTATGCACTTCACTCGTAACGAATATGCCAAGCTTAAGTACAGTAAATGGATCTTATAATCCAGATATAGAATCTTTTAACCAAGATATAAGCAGTTGGGATGTGAGCAAAATGACTGATATGAACAGCATGTTTAATGGGGCAAAAAAATTTAACGCTGATATCAGCAGCTGGGATGTAAGTAATGTAACTAATATGAGTGGTATGTTTGCTGGGGCCTTAAGTTTTAATCAGGATATTAGTGGTTGGGATGTAAGCAACGTAACGGATATGAGTAGCATGTTTGATGTGGCCTCAAGTTTTAATCAAGATATTAGCGGCTGGAATGTAAACAATGTAACAAATATGAGCTCAATGTTTGCTTACACAGACCATTTTAACGCGGACCTAAGTAACTGGGACGTAAGTAACGTAACGAATATGGGCAGTATGTTTTCTGCGGCTACAAGCTTTAATGCTGATATAGGTAGTTGGGACGTAAGCAAAGTAACAAATATGAGCTATATGTTTTCTGCGGCTACAAACTTTAATAGCGATTTAAGCAGTTGGGACGTAAGCAAGGTCACGCATATGGGTTGGATGTTTGAGGGAGCCTCAAGTTTTAACCAGGATCTTAGCGACTGGGATGTCAGCAAGGTCACCGCAATGCTCCATATGTTTAGGGGGGCTTCAAGCTTTAATGGCGATATCAACAGCTGGGACGTAAGCAATGTTACGGATATGAGCAGCATGTTTGCTGGGGCCTCAAGCTTTAACCAGGATATTAGTGGCTGGGATGTAAGCAAGGTTACTGGCAGCTATGATCATACTGCTGAGATCTATGGGTCTGGTATGAGCGGTATGTTTAGGGGAGCCTCAAGCTTTAATCAAGATATTAGTGGCTGGAATGTCAGTAATGTAATTGATATGAGATGGATGTTTAAGGGGGCCACAAGCTTTGACCAGGATCTAAGCGGCTGGTGCGTCAGTAATATCAGTGAAGAACCAGAGGATTTTTCAAACGAAAGTGCTCTTTCTGATGAGTACCACCCGGTTTGGGGCAGCTGCCCCGAATAGCCTGCGGGGTGACCTTCTCCACTCTTTCACAAGCTGGAACCAAAAAAGCTCACTGGCTGAGAATCATGAACCCGCTCCGGTCTCGGATGGTATCATCCTTCCACCTACGCCCATGATTCGTTAGGCCGGAGGATAACATTTCTTTCAGTATCCAAGAGACGTAACCGCCGGCATAACGAAAATTTCGCTGGAACAAAGGAGTGGAGGGCAGGCGTATAAAAACTATTGCTGTTTGGATCCACCCCAAGTGGATGAGTTCAATGGTTTTAGCCGTATCGGAACGACACATCCCACAGAAGCGATATTCAGACAACCTTTCTGATCCTCGTTGCTCCCTGCCCCCCCCAACACCTTCACAATCCTGACGCCGGAGGCGAACATTCCTTTCGACATTCAAGAGACTTACCTGCCTGCACTACCCCAAGTCAGGGCCATGTATAGACCAAGTCGGCTTCGCGACGGGACCCTGTCGTAGGCTACGACAGGGATATGTCGGGGTCGCGACATGATTACGTCGTAATCTACGACAGGATATTGCCCTACCCTACGACGGCATACGGTCGTGGTTTTAACAGGGCCTATACCAGCCCCTGGCCTTATGAACCTACTGTACCGTCAACAGGGGCGTAAACATACTCGATCGCAGTTGATTGCCGTTCCGGGGTGTATTCCGGACTTCCAGCCGATAGCTGCCGGGCGCCAGCTCTTCGGGGAGGCGCAGCGTCAGCGTCTTGGGCTCGTTGGTGTGGATTTGGGCAACCTCCATCTCATCATCGCCGGACTCATGGACAAAGAACACCCCTTCGTCTTCGATATTATTATAGATCT
This sequence comes from Fodinibius salsisoli, assembly GCF_026229185.1. Classification (GTDB taxonomy): domain Bacteria; phylum Bacteroidota; class Rhodothermia; order Balneolales; family Balneolaceae; genus Fodinibius; species Fodinibius salsisoli. The sequence continues at coordinate 61,584 of NZ_JAGGJA010000013.1, forward strand.
TCAGGTTATTGCCGGTAACCTCCAGCACATCGCCGGGGGTCAGGGGGTCGTCGCTGGTGTCGCTGGCCCAGTCGTTGACCTCATCAATTTCCGGCCCCACCCCTCCCGCGGCCTGCTTCAGCAGGGAAATATCCACAGCAACTTCGGTGACGGTGCCTTTAGGTACCACGCTGATCAGCACCTCGTGGCGGTCCGGATCAAACTGGTCATCATCGCCCCGGAACCGCCCGCTGATACCGAAACGCGTGCGGATGTACTCATCGGCATATGCTTCGCCTTCCCGCAGGTAGTGAATAATACGCTGCCAGTAATTGTCGATAACGGCGTTGGTTTCGGTGGGTTTCAGGATGGAGCCCGGAGCGGTGATATCCTCAATCAGGTCCTCGCGGGTATTCATGGTCACATCCAGCGGGCGGGCCAGCCGGCTGTCTGGGTCGTCGGGGGTAAAAGGGTTCTCATATAGACAATAGTGTAGCATAATCGGTAATATTAACTTAAGGTTCTTGCTCTTTTGATGGTACTGATCCCTCAGGCCGGCAAGGCGTATCGCTCTTGATGCGTTCAACCCGAGTTCAGCATACCGATAATTAAACCAACGTCAGCTTGATTGAAAATATAGGAACATTTAGCCAATTAACGTGAGTTCGATATAACATGTAGCCCGGACATCTTGTCCGGGTAGTACCGCCATAATTTCCGTGGATCGTATCGGCCAAGATGGCCGATCTACATATTGTTTCCAGCAAAACCACCTTATTTTGACTTATAAGAAGATTTCATATCTCGTCTCGAACGCACGTTAGGTCGGGCAAGATGCTCGTCGTCCTACATGTTTCATTCAAACACAATCGTCCGGTTGTCATGGATAAAAATGCGCTCTTCGAGCACCAGTTTAACCGCCTTCGCCAAGATCGTTTTCTCCACATCGCGGCCGGCATTTGCCATCTCTTCGGCCGTGTAGGAATGATTGACGGGCAACACATCCTGTGCTATAATAGGTCCTTCATCTAAGTCATCGGTGACAAAATGAGCCGTGGCACCAATAATTTTCACCCCGCGTTCAAAGGCTTGCTTATAGGGATTGGCGCCCACAAAAGCGGGCAGGAATGAATGGTGAATATTAATGATACGATCCTGGTAACGGGTCACGAACTCAGGCGTAAAGATCCGCATATACTTGGCCAGCACAATATAATCCGACTGGTACTGATCAATAACCTTTTGGATCTGCTCTTCGTGCTCTCTCCTTTCCAGGCCTTCATGATCCACATAGTGGAACGGAATATCAAAGGCCTCCGTCAACGACCGCAGTTCCTCATGATTACTGATGACGGCGTCAATATCTGCGGGAATTTCGCCATAGTTGTATCGCAGCAGCAGGTCGCCCAGGCAATGGGCCTCTTTGGTTGCCATAATAATCATCGACCGATCACCAATTTTAGCACGCCGGATATTCGCTTTCGCGGGCAAGGCCTGCTCCAGATCTTCCAGCATGCCATTAGGCGTTTCGGCCCCCTCAAAAGCCGTTCGCATTACGAAATGCTCTGTGGTGGCATCCACAAACTCTTGGTTACTCACAATATTTAAGCCGTGTTTATACAGCACTTCTGTAATTCTGTATACCAGTCCCTTTTCATCGGGACAATCGATATGTAAAACCTGCCTCACCATATTCCCTGTATTTATATCTACTTTTTATAAAATTCATTGATATCAGCAACAACACTAAACATAAAAAGGAAAGCAGTCAACTCTTGATTACCATTTGCATGCTGATTAAGGATATCAGACTCCTTATATTGAATGCTATGGAAAACACTACAGCGCCCACTGATTCCAAACAAGAAAACTCAATTACCGAACGTGAACCCATTGCAGCCATTGCCACCCCTGTTGGCGAAGGCGGTATTGCCGTCATCCGTGTATCCGGCCAAGAGGCCATTGCCAAAGTAAATAGCGCTTTCCAGGGCACTGACCTCGCCACCAAAGAGAGCCATACCGTACATTTCGGCAATATTGTAGATGCGGAAGGAGCCGTGGTGGATGAAGTGCTGGTCACCCTGTTCCAGTCGCCCAAGTCGTATACCGGGGAAGAAACCGTCGAGATATCTTGCCATGGCGGCGTGCTGGTCACCCAGGCCGTACTGGAGACCATCCTGGCCCTGGGCGTCCGCTCGGCCGAAGCCGGTGAGTTTACCCAGCGCGCCTTCCTAAATGGTAAGATGGAACTAAGCCAGGCCGAGGCCGTGGCCGACCTGATCCACGCCAAAAGTGCCAAGGCACTGGATGCCGCCCACCAGCAGCTGGAAGGGAAGCTGGGCAAACATATCAAAGAATTTCGCCAACAGATTATCGACGCCACGGCCATGGTGGAGCTCGAACTCGATTTCGTGGAAGAAGATGTGGAGTTTGCCAACAAAGAGCAGCTGCACGAGCTGCTGACCGACCTGGATGAGGAAATCGACAACCTTCTTGCCACCTACGAAACAGGACGCCTCGTTAAACACGGTGTGCGTACGGTGTTCATCGGACTGCCCAACGCTGGTAAGTCGACCCTGCTGAATACGCTGGTGGGCAAAGATCGGGCTATCGTTACGGATATAGCCGGCACCACCCGCGATACTATCGATGTGGACTGGAGCTACGACGGCATCCGTTTTATCCTCACAGACACGGCGGGACTACGGGAGACGGAGGATGTGGTTGAGGCCGAGGGCGTCAAGCGATCACAAAAAGCCTTTGAAGAGGCCGATCTGGCGGTCTATCTGAAAGATCTGTCCCAAACGTTAACGCCGCAAGAACGCGAGGATATCGCTCAATTCCAGCAAGCCGCCGGTGATACGCCCTTTGTGCTCATCGGCACCAAAAACGATATTGCGCTGCAGGTCGACGATGAGCGCATGAGCTACGACCTGAAGATCTCAGCCCTGGAAGGCGAAAAGGTTGATGCCCTGAAGCAGCTGATGAAACAGCGGGCGCTGGAGAACAAACATTATGACGCTTCCAGCCTGCTGGTGACCTCCAGCCGTCATCGCGATGCCCTCCAGAAGGCCCAACAGAATGTAACGAGTGCCATCCGGGCGCTGGACCAGGGCATGACGGGCGACTTCCTTTCTATCGATCTGCGCTCGGCGCTCAAAGATCTCGGTACCATTACCGGCGAAATTACCACTGAAGATGTTTTGGATTCGATATTCTCCCGCTTTTGTATCGGTAAGTGATAAATGTACATAGAACGCAGATGGTGCGAATTAAGCAGTTTATCGCAGATTGTTCAACATTTTTGAGCCTTGCTATAACTATAACAAAAGGCCACTCTAAGGGTCCGGGAAATCGCGGGAAAGCTGTACTTATAAGCTAAAAACGATTCAAAGCAGTAAACGTTATGGTTCTAAATAATATCAGTACAACATCTACTATTTCTCGGTGAGTTTTTTGGTTCGTTTTTTCCTCATTGAAAAAATGAACCTATGATTCAGTAATTCATCATGTGCTTTTTGATAAGCAAAGCCTGCTCCCCAGATAAAGGCAATCCGCGAGATGGATCCCTTGGATCATATCTATCGCGGGAATAAATTACTGCGCTCATGGCCAACAAATTTAAGGCCGATGGTATCTCCTGTCCACTGCTTTAGCTTATATTCTAAATTCTGCCCCCCGGCCTCAGGATTGTGAAGGTGTTGGATTCTCGGCAAGCAACAAGGAGAAGGAGGTATAGCATTGCTTCAAAAAAAGAGCAATAACCTTCTGTTTTGAGTTCCCTTTATTCGCCTGCTATTTCTTTAATTCGTTTTACCACCTCGGTACTATACAGCTGCTCGTCCTTAGTTACTTCTCCCTTGGCCGGGGCTTTATGCCCATAGGTAATCAGCCATACCTGGTCGGCCCCGTCGATGTCAGAACCGTGGCTTCGCCAGGTATCCAGTGGCTGGGTGCCCCGCCCGTGGTCTGTGGTGATGATAAAGGTCGTCTTCCCTTTGTAATAGGGATCTTCCTGGGTATAATTCCACAACTCTCTTAGAAATGCATCGGTGCTGTGAGCGGAGTTCAAGTAGGCCTGGTAGTTGCCATCATGGGCAAAATCATCCGTTTCCCCATAGGCAATATAAACGATATCCGGGTGCTCTCTTTTCATGTACTCCAGCGCATAGTTGTGGGTGAACATATCCAAGCGGACGGATCCCCAGGGGCTGGGCGTATGCGGTTGCACTTTATTCAGAAACTGTTCGATCTTAGTAAGATCCCCGCCCTTTGCTTTCTCAAAGCCCGCATTCACCGGAACACCGCTACGCTGCTCGTTAATGATATAGGGAAAGACATCCCAGCTGCCGAAAGCCGCCACTTTTCCTTCATAGCGGTCGCTGTTATTCAACTGTTCCAATATCGTTACATTGGGATTATTCACCTTATCATTACTGTTGATGCGCCCATCATCAGCTTCGCCCGTCAGAATTTCGTTGTATCCCGGATAGGAAAACAGCATTCCGTTCGTCAGGTTCACCTTGCTCCCCTCCTTCCGGTTCCCATGGATGGTGCCCATTTCGGCAATGGTATTCCAGGTAAACGGAAGCAGGGCTTTGCGCCTTTCGGTCGGTGATACGCGCCAAAACTTTTCTTTTAGCGAGGAAGCGTTGGACACATACTCTTCATTGCCGACCAACAGGGAATCTGCCCCAGTAAAAAGCTCCTGCCAGCGGAGGCCGTCAAGGGTTATCAGTACCACTTTTTCTGCCGGGGAGTTATCCTGGGCACGAACATCTTGTGTCCATGCCCCAAGAAGGAGACTAATCAATACCAGCGCCAAGAGTACAGCTTGTTTCTTCATATTATTCAATGCTTTACAATTATGTATTGTAATAGGATAGATATTCCCGTTCAAAGGAGCCGTCTTCGTATAAATTAATCATCGCGTAGCCCGGCGGGGTTTGCTGATAGTGGCCATTCCACCAGTTACCGCTGACAGCTCCATTACAGTAATAGGTTACGTCATTATAATCAACCCGATCCAGCAGATGAATGTGACCGCTTATACACAGCTGCACGTTAGGATGCTGGTGAAACAGCTCCACAATTCGGCGGGCATCGATGTGCATCCAGGCACCGGGAACCTCCCAATCGCCAGACTTCTCATTATCACCATCAAAATAGGCTGCTGCACACACAATGGGGATATGCGACAGCACCAGAACGGGCGTGTCCTCCGGGGTTTCTGCAAGTTCTTCCTTAAGCCACGCAAACTGCTCCTCATCGAGCCGGGCGGTATACCAGTCGCCATTGACCGAGCGGGTGCTGTCGAGCACGATAAAGTGCCAACCCGCCCGGTCGAAACTATAGTAGCGCTGGTCTAACTCCATCGCCTCCATTGCCCATTTTTTGCCATAAAGCGGGTCATCTTTTGCGCCTTCGCCCCATACATCATGATTTCCAATACAATCAATCACCGGCAAGCCGTTTTCTTGCCGGAGGATGCGGTGCCAAAGATCCCACTGTGCTTTTACTTCTGAACGGGAGGCGCCCAGGGCATCATTAATGGCATCACCGCCATTAAAAATAATATCGGGTGGATCCTGCTGCCCTTGCAGATGATGCAGGCACTGCTCCAGTCCCTTGGCAGAGCGATATTTGTCATTCGTATTATTGCTGACGTGTACATCGGTGATATGAGCAATACGTAAGACCCGCTTCTTATTTTCGGTCGACTGCTTATCAGTTTTTCCTGCTGTCAAAAGGCTGCCCAAGGTGGCGCTGCCGGAATATTTTAGAAAATCTTTTCTATCCATTATAAAACCTCTGCTATGTTATTTAAGCCACCAAGGCGTCTCGCGAATTCCGTCATTACCCGATCCAAACTGACGTTCAATGGCGGTTGAAACATTCGCGTTATTATTCTGATATTCGCTCTGCGGGTAAATCCATCGTGTGGGAGGAGGTCCGGTCTGCGGCTGCAGGAATTCCGGATAGCCGGTTCTCAGCTGCTCAAAATAGAGGCTCCACCCACCCTGCAGGAAAGAACGTAAGTATTTCTGTAAAGCAATGCGCTTTATTTTCTCTTCCATCGTATTTGCGGCCGAGAAGTCAACTTCTGGTCCCTGCAAGTACTCTGCGGCCGCCTGTTCATCCACATAAGAAGCGTAATCTTCAGCATACCTATTATAAAAAGCGAAACTGGCTTTTACCCCTTCGTTGTAATAAGCTTCTGCCGACGAGCTGTTTATCCAGCCCCGCAGTCGGGCCTCTGCCAGAATGAACTGAAGCTCGGAATAGCCCAACAACACGTGCGGCTCATTAGTCGGATCTTCAGTATAGCGCAGGTCAACAAGTGAGATGTTGCCGGCCGCCGCTTTATCACTGTTCTTACCATACTGTCCAATAGGATTACCGCCTTCGTACGCATCAAAATTATCGGTGGATAAGCCCTGCTCACTGGCATTCTTGGTTCGGTTGGCATAGATAAATAAGCGGGGATCCTGCCGGTCTTGCAGCCGCTTGATGAATGTAGAGTCGACATAGATGTCAGAACCGTAAGTGCTGGAATTATATTCGCCGTAGCGGCTTCCCAGCTGATCATAGAACTCCATCTGTCCGTTGTCGGCAATTGACTCTATAAGCGGCTCACTTTGTGCAATGGAAGCAAATCGAGCGGGGATATCTATATCCGTCTCTCCTACTTTATTGGATAAGGTCATCAGCACCTTGAGCCGAAAAGAGTTCACCAACTGCTGCCATTGGGAAGCATCCGAGGTATAGATAATGTCTCCTTCAATGACATCGTTATTTTCTTTCAGCAAAGTGTTGGCCTCTTCCAGCTCGGTTAAAATACCCTCGAAAACAGCTTCCTGGGGATCATAGGCCGGGGCATAAATATTTTCTTTTTCGCCTTGCAGCGCTTCCGAATAGGGAATATCACCGAACCTCAGCGTCAGGTTATAGAAGTAGTAGGCTCGAAAGAACTTGCCCAGGGCTTCGTATACCGGATTATTCACCCGCTTTGCTTCCTCAATCATCTTGGTGACGTTACGCAGACGGTTGTAGTCGTCAAAGCTTTCGCGATTCCACTTATAGTACTGAAGTGAACTTTCGCCTGATGTACTTACAATCATCCGGCTTGCCAGCAGAGGACTAAGTCCCTCTACCTGAAAAGTGTTCGACTCGATTTCGGTTAACAGCAACTGCGGCGGAGTCTGCGAAACGCTGTTGGGATTATCGTCAAGCTCTTGCAAATCATTACACGAAGTAATGACGAATACCATCATCAAAAGGATGTATAGTGACTTCTTCATTGTTGGGATCTTTATATTTTTAAATGAATTTATTATTAAAGAGATAGGTCAATCTTAAGGCCAATGTAGCGGCTGGAAGGGTCTTGCAGATCGTTGTCATTGCCGAAATCGGGGTCGATAATTTTTGCCTTCTTCAGGATAGCGAGATTATACCCAAAGGCCGTCAGGTTCAGCTTTTTGACCCCTAAGTTGGGAAATAAGTGAGCCATGCTATAGGTCAGTGAAACATCCCGAAGCTTTACGAAGCTGCGGTCGAATACATTGGCAAACAATTCACTCTCATCCTGGGTAACTCGTGCCCGGTACGGATAATTTTGGGCCCACTGTTGCCAGCCTACCGCCGTAGTGTTTTCCTTATACTCGCGGGTATCACTGATGACATTCCCGTCCGTATCGGTCTGCAATTCTCCGCTTACCACGTTCACGCCTTCTGGAACATATACCGGTTCGCCAGCAGCATATTCCTCATCTCGCCATTGGGTAGATTCCGGATGCTTGCCGCCCCACCACATTTTCTCTACGGTCAGGGAGTTCATCACTCCGCCGACAGCACCATCGATACTGACGTTAAGGGCTAACTTTTTGTACTTAAACTGGTTCTGGAGCCCAAACCGCCAGTCGGGAAGCAGATGCCCTTTCAGTTGGGGATACGAATCCTGCGTAGGCAGCCCGGTTTCTTCGTCGAGGATCAGGTAACCATCCGCGGATTTCATCCAGCCAGTAGCGTAGTAGTTATCAGACCGCTCACCCACTGACAGATTCTTGAATTCATCCTGGTCGCCATAAATGCTGGTCAGCCGTTCCACGCGCCGCGACCAGTTGGCTGTAAGGTTCCAATCAAAATTTTGACTCTGCACCGGGGCCGTATTAACAGTCACCTCTACTCCATTGGTGGTATACTCGTTACCATTGATTTTACGGCTGCTAAATCCGGAAGCCAATGAAATCGGCAAGTCAATGATCTGGTTTTTATCTACGATGTTGTAGTAGGTTACATCAAAGTTGAGCCTGTTGCTGAACAGTCCTGCCGAGAGGCCTACTTCCTTGGTAATGGACTGCTGTGGATTAATAAAAGGGTTGACGATTCCCGAAGGATACGTCAGCTGTGGATTTCCGTTGAAATTCCCCGTCTTGTTATAATAAGCGACCGTTTGGTAGGGGTTATTGAAATCCGGATCAAGGTCGCTGGATACTTTTGCCCATGAACCATACACCCGCAAGTTTGAGATGGGCTGCGGCAGATCAACAAGGTTAGATATCACTGTGCTCAATGAAGCTGAAGGATAGAAATAGGAGTTGTTTGACTCCGGCATGACGGACGACCAGTCGTTACGTCCCGAGAGGTTCAGGAAGATGGCATCCAAAAATTCCAGATCAACGGAGCCATATAGACTTCGAATGGCCTTTTTACGCTGCTCGGTGGATCCCTGAACATTCCGCTTAGTGTTGGACAGGCTGTACACGCCGGGGACGACCAGGCCATCCGTCGAGTTATAGTACTCTTCGTAGCTCTGGAAATTAGAGTTTGCGCCGCCAATTACATTGAAGTTAAAAAATGATGTCAGCTGATTTTCATATCTAAATCGCAAGTCGTTATCAAAAGTAAGGGCATCCATATTCCAGGTTTTGTAAAAGCCATCCCGGGGATCGCCATATCGGAGATAGGACTTGGGACGCTCCTGGTCTTCGAACCGATCCCGGTTATTGACCGATGAACGCGCCTGTACGTAAAAGTTGTTGGTCACATCCCACCGTAACTTGAGCTGCCCGCGATATACATCAGAATTATACTCCTGGTTGCGATTATAGGCTCCGAAATAAGGATTATTGTACCAGGCATAATTCCAGTTAGCCTGCTTGTATCCTTCCTGTCCGGGAACCCAAAGGTTATTGCGCTGCGCCCGGGGATTCACATCGGTACCCTGCCAAATCAGGAGCGTATAAATATGATTGTTAGGACCATACCCGTAGGCGGGGTAGTTGGGCGACTTTACTTTATTATAGGATACTTTGTTATCCAGTGTGATGGAAGAACCGATATTGAAAGTGGATGCGAATGAAAGACCTCCCCGATCCACCGAGGTATTCGGTACACGCCCCTGCTGGTGACCATAATTACCCGAGAATCGGTACCGGGCATCATCCTTTTTGTAGGCCAGGGAAAAGTCGGTGGTGCTGAATATGCCCGGACGCATAAATTCCTGGAGGTTATCATGCGATTCCCACGGAATAGGCACACGCTCATAACGCGATTTGTCATCATATTTGGAGCCTTCAACCGTGCCATACCATTCAATCGTCTCACCGGTCTGCGTGTCGCGGATGGGGCTGTTCCACTGGGGAATCATCTTGCCCTCCTCAAACTTGGGCCCCCAGATCATATCACCATCGGAAATTCCGCCTCCTTTGCCATCCCAAAACTCATACTGTCCATTAGAGCCATTGCCATACTGCTTTTGTACTTCCGGAAAGACGGCATAGCCGGCGGTACGCATTGTACTATTGGAAATATTAATTTGTAGCCCTTCGGTTCTGGCATCTTTGGTAGTAATCAATATCGCGCCATCTTTACCACGCGAACCGTACAAGGCCGAAGCCGTTGTTCCCTTCAGCACATTAATTTCGGCGATATCATTTTTAGAGACATCAAAAAAGTCGGTTTCGACCGGCACATCATCAATAACGATGAGCGGCTCCTTGCCACGCAACCGAATTTCCGGGCTCTGAAACAGACCCGTTGGATTATTGACCGTCAGTCCCGATACCTTGCCGCTGAAAAGGTTTGCCACATTGGGAGCCGTCGTTCCCTCAAGAGATTCGGTCTCAATTTCCTGCGTGGAATAACCAATTTTCTCTTTTTGTTGCGTAACCCCCATGGCCGTAACCACAACCTGGCCAATTTCACCGATAGACATCTGCAAAGACACATCGATAACCTCACGGCCGGCCACAGGTATCGTCTCCTTTTCATATCCAACGAATGAAAAGATGAGCGTATCCGACGGGCCTGCAGCTAAACCATACTTTCCATCGATATCGGTGGAGGTGCCCTGCGTTGTGCCTTTGATCATAACATTTACCCCGGGCAAAGATTCCCCGTCAGAGCTGGTGACGGTACCCTTTACCTGCTTATCCTGAGCCTGACTCATTACATTTATACATAAAAAGCCTACAAATAGTAGCCAATACTTTTTCATTATTCGTTTTGAAATTTAAAGTGTTCAACATTTATCATTTGATATGAGTCCTTCCTCATATTTTATTTCGTGTCGAACATACAGGCGGGCCTTAACCGAGGTGTTAGATCAATATTATTTCTGGATTAAGGAATCAGATTAACAACTAATTGAAACTTAATAATTTAATAATAGGCAATAACTAAAACCTTACTTCTTCATATAGTACACTTAACGAAAGGTATATTGGTATACTTATCAGGCGCTCTCTCTATTGAATTAAAGCATGACCATTGCAATATTAATGGCAGCAGGATAAACGGTAGGATATTCTTTTTTGTTAGCATTCATCCAAATTGTAAAAATAGTCATTTATAAGTTTTTCTACATACTATGAAAATTTTATTAGTTGGTGGTACTGGTACCATTGGTTCTCGAATTACAGATCGGTTGTCTGATGATCACGATCTCGTAATTGCCGGACATTCTTCAGGCGATATACAAACCGATATTACAGATCCTGAATCCATTAAAACACTCTTTGAAGAAGTCGGTGCCGTGGATGCGGTCGTCGTTACGACTGGTTCGGCGCCCATGAAACCCATCGATCAGTTAACAAACGATGATTTTTTGGAAGGCGTACAAAGCAAGATGATGGGCCAGATTAACGTTGCGCTTACGGCTCTGGATTATCTGAACGATAACGGCAGCGTTACCCTCACCTCGGGCATTTTATCGCATGATCCCATTCCCCAGGGTACGGTGCTCAGCGCCATCAATAATGCCGTAAATGGATTTGTGATCGGTGCCTACGGGGAATTCTTGGAAAAAGGATTCCGCATTAATGTCGTAAGCCCCGCACTGGTCGAAGATTCCGCCGAAGCGCTGGCCGACTATTTCCCCGGTCATACGCCTGCAACCATGTCCGATGTAGTGGATGGCTACGTCAAAAGCCTTCAGACCAAAATTACGGGACAAATTATCGACATTGATTAACCTGAACAAGTAGCTTCATCCGTATTTGGCGAGGTATTGATATGTGGGCTCATGTGGCTCCAGCCTGATCGTAAGCTCGCCAATCGTTTCTATCCAGATAATTTAGGATCTTTATTTCTTTAGGATACACCTGTACTCATACACTTTTAAACACCAATAATTCTAGCCATGGACTTACAACTAAGCGAACAAAAAGCACTTGTAACAGGATCAACGGCTGGCATCGGCTATGCTATCGCTGAATCGCTGGCCCGGGAAGGCGCTCATGTTATTATCAATGGTCGCAAGCATACTGACGTAGATGAAGCCGCTTCCAAGCTTCGCCAATCAACCGACAATGGCTTTATTTCGGGAGTCGTAGCCGATTTTTCTAAAAAAGAAGAAGTAGATGCCCTTATTGAAAAAATCCCCGACCTGGATATTCTGGTCAACAATGTGGGTATCTTTAATGAGGTCGATTTTACCGACATCAGCGATAACGAATGGTTTGAAATGTTTGAAGTCAACGTGATGAGTGGCGTTCGGCTGGCCCGGCACTATTTCCCAAAAATGATGGAAAAGAATGAAGGTCGCATTATCTTCATCTCCAGCGAATCGGGGATGAATATTCCCACCGAAATGATTCATTACGGTATGAGCAAAACGGCGCAGCTGTCTGTATCGCGTGGACTCGCCCGGCTGACCAAAGGCTCAAATGTCACGGTCAACGCCGTTTTACCTGGCCCTACGTGGAGCAGGTCGCTCGAAGAAAGTATGAACGAACAGGCTGAGGAAACCGGGCAAACGATCGAAGAGTTAACAGAAGACTTTTTTAGTGAGAGACGACCGACCTCCCTAATTAATCGGTTTGCGGATGTCGAAGAAGTCGCAAATATGGTAACTTATGTGGCCAGTCCATTGGCCTCTGCAACCAACGGTGCAGCTCTGCGCGTTGACGGTGGCGTAGTCAATTCTATTATTTAACCGGTGATCATAAATAATCCTTAATACTTTTTCGTGAAAAAAGCACTATTAGCATTAGCCCTCGGTGGTTTCGGCATCGGAATGACCGAATTTGTCATCATGGGTATCTTACCAGACGTTGCCAGCGCTCTTAACGTTACAATCCCTCAGGCGGGTCATTTCATTTCCGCCTATGCCGTTGGGGTCGTTGTGGGCGCCCCCCTCCTGACGGCTATGGGCAGCAAGTGGCCCGCTCACAAAGTGTTATTAGCACTTATGGCCTGGTTTACTATTTTTAACACCGCCTCGGCTTTTGCCAACAGTTACAGCAGTATGCTTGTCGTGCGCTTTTTATCTGGACTTCCTCATGGTGCTTTCTTTGGCATTGGCGCGGTTGTAGCGGGTGAGCTGGCGCGTCCCGGTAAAGAGGCCCGGGCCATCGCTACGATGTTTACCGGGCTGACCATTGCCAATGTTATCGGCGTACCGTTGGGCACGTACATGGGCCACCACTATAGCTGGGGAATCGCATTTATCATTGTAGGTATTGTCGGCATCATGACGTTAACTAGCATCTGGTTCTGGATGCCGAAGCTGCCGCCCTCCGCTTCCGAAGAGGGGCTGTTGCAAGATATGAAGGTCTTTAAACGTCCCCAGCTCTGGATTGTCTTCTTTCTGACCACCATCGGCACCGGTGGTTTTTTTGCCTGGTACAGCTATATTGCCCCACTCATTACCGAAGTAGCCGGCCATCCCGGTAGTATGGTAAGCCTGGCCATGATTTTAGCAGGCCTCGGGATGACCGTCGGTAACCTTACGGGCGCTAAGATGGCTGAAAAGATGGGGCCGCTCTACGCCTCCATCCTTGCGCTTTCGCTGATGTCCGGCGGATTGATACTCAACACTTATTTGGCGTCCCACCAAACCGCCGTGCTGGTTATGACATTTGCCATTGGTTTGATTGCTTTCTGCATTGGAACACCTCTGCAGCTTATGATGATTAATACGGCCAAAGAATCTAAAATGCTGGGGTCTTCCCTTAACCAAAGTGCTTTTAACATCGGCAATGCCGCTGGCGCCTACCTGGCAGGACTGCCGATTGCTTTCGGCTATGGATTTACCTCCGCCGATCTCGTTGGAGCTGGACTCGCCGCTTCCGGGGTACTCATTGCCACAGTGATTGTTTTTATACGACGGGGTACATTAAAATTTGCAACCTCAAATACATAGTATTGGGTCCTCTGATCAACTCAAAAGAATAGCTCTGTTACCGGTTTTTAAATCAACGCTCAGATAGAGGGACCTTTGACAGTAAAATCCAAAAACAATTGACCGATAGATAATCCATTAAAACTTTACCACTGATAAATTTGTTTGGTCAGTTCTGATTTATAAAAAAAGAGATTAAACATACATTAAGCTATTGAATTGACTCAATGAACAGTTACCCACCATCAAATAATATTCGCTATTCCGTTTTAGACCTTGCCGTTATTACTGAAGGCCAGAGCCCAGCTGATGCTATCCAAAACAGCCGCGACTTAGCCATCCGGGTTGAAGATATGGGCTATAGCCGCTTCTGGATGGCCGAGCACCACAACATGGAAAACATTGCCAGCTCGGCCACTTCCGTACTACTCGGTCACGTAGCCCAAGCTACCGAAACATTGCGCGTCGGCTCCGGCGGTGTCATGCTGCCCAACCACTCACCGTTAATTATTGCCGAGCAGTTCGGCACTCTGGCCACGCTTTATCCCGACCGCATCGATTTGGGATTAGGCCGCGCGCCGGGCACCGATCCAGCTACGGCCCAGGCCATTCGCCCTGATCGCATGCAGCAGGTTCGACAGTTCCCGGATAATGTGAAGCAGCTGCAGCAGTATTTTTCTTCCGACAACTCCAATAAGATCAATGCGATTCCCGGTAAAGGCACGAACGTCCCCATCTGGATTTTGGGCTCCAGCACCGACAGCGCTCATCTGGCTGCTGCTTTGGGCTTGCCTTATGTGTTTGCCAGCCATTTTTCTCCACAGCAGCTGATGCCCGCCCTGAAGGTATATCGGGATAAGTTTCAGCCTTCCGAACAACTGAATGAACCGTATGTTATGCCGTGCATTAACGTCGTGGCGGCAGACACGGATGAAGAGGCCCAATATCTATCCACTTCTCTAAAGCAGATGTTCATGGGCGTGGTGACCAAAGAGCGCAAGCCCATGCCGCCCCCGGTGGACGATATGAACCAAGTCTGGGATTTAAGGGTGAAAATGGCCGTAGAACAGATGCTGAAATATACTTTTATAGGCAGCAAAGAAACCATCCAAAAAGAACTGACAGAATTTATAGATAAAACCGGGGCTAATGAATTGATGATAGCTTCTTATGTCTATGATTATCAAGAGCGCATTAAATCGCATCGACTGTTTTCGGAAATCATGAAGGAGTTCTCAGTTCAGCGGCATGCGTAAGTCATCTTGTTTCGAGTAATAATTCATCACTGACAAAATATGTATCATTAATTATGACACGTCTGACCCTATTATTTTTATTTATCTCAATGGCATTGTCATCCTTTGCCCAAACTCCGGAGGAAGAACCTCTGGGCATAAACCTTGAAGGATATGAGTATCCTTATAACACAGAATTTTTCACTCTTCAGTCACAAAATCAAACATTGGACATGGCCTACATGCATGAAGAGGCCGAAGAACCCAATGGCAAGACGGTCCTTCTGTTTCACGGTAAAAACTTTAATGGGGCATATTGGGGACAAACCATGAAGCGACTGCTTAGCGAAGGATTCGATGTTTTGGTTCCTGATCAGGTAGGCTTCGGGAAATCATCTAAACCTGATTACTACCACTACACCTTCCAGCAGTTGGCTAAAAACACCAAAACTTTAATGGATTCTCTTGGTGTAAATCGAACGGTTGTGCTGGGACATTCCATGGGTGGCATGCTGGCAACCCGCTTTGCCCTCATGTATCCAGACAACACCTCTAAATTGGTGTTGGAAAATCCCATTGGTCTGGAAGACTGGAAGCGAAAAGTACCTTATCAAGGCGTAGAAACCTGGTACGAGGGAGAGCTTGGCAAAACGTATAAAGGAGTAAAAGAATATATGTCTGCCAGCTATTACGATAACAACTGGAAAGCGGCCTACGATGAATGGCTATATCTGCGTACTGCCTTTTTTAATAGCCCCAATTACGATCGATATGCCTGGAACCAAGCTCTGACAACGGACATGGTGATGACGCAACCCGTGCTCTACGAATTCCCGGAACTGGAAATGCCGGTAGTACTCATTATTGGTCAACGCGATCGTACCGCTCTTGGTTCTAATCTGGTCCCCGATTCCGTGGCAGCAACAATGGGTAACTACACGGAGTTGGGCAAAAAGACTGCGGAAGCTATTCCCCATGCCACACTGGTCGAGCTGGATAGTATTGGTCATCTGCCCCATATTGAGAATTTTGATCAATTCATCCGAATTTTACTCGATAATATTCAGTAACAGAAAAAAGAGTTATCGGGCACTGAAGGGTTCCAGACCTTTCAATTAAGTAAAGTTATTTGTCCGATGACTCTCTTTCATTTGTTCAGCTGTTCAACCTGTAGATCCTGAATCAACTTCAGGATTACTATATTATCCCAGTCGGTAAGGTGTTACAAAGTCCATAGTTACATCAAATAGTATCAGCTCCGTTCCATCATCCAGAGCCTCTAATCTTAGCTTCCCTTCCTTCTCTACCCCTATACCATCCCCTTGCTCCAGCCGGATACCTTCGTTCAGGCGGAGGCTTCCGTGGATGAGCTGGATCCAGGCCCCTCGCCCCTCTTCCAACAGATGGATCGTTTGGGTACCCTCCGGAAGTATTCCCGCATAAATATCCACATCCTGGTTGATGGACATAGATTCATTGCGTCCACTCTGCGATACGTAGTGACAAAGACGATCTGTGCGCTGTTCTTCTGAAAACCGCTTCATCTGGTACCCCGGCTCCAAGCCTGCCTTGTCGGGCAGTATCCAAATCTGAATATTATGCTCTACCTCGGCATGTTCATTTTTTTCGCTGTGAACGATACCCGTGCCCGCCGTTAACCGTTGCATTTCACCAGCACCAATCTCTTCGGTATTTCCCATGTTGTCGCCGTGGGTTAATACGCCACTGGAAACATAGGTTAATATTTCCATATCCTTATGTGGATGGGTATCAAATCCCTCATGAGGCTGGATATGATTCTCCACGATCACCCGAATTGGACCAAAACGCATCCACTCAGGGTTGTGATAATTGGCAAATGAAAACGTCATCCAGTTGTCTGTCCACCCAAAATCTTCAAATCCTCGCTCTTCACTCCGGCGCAGTCGTATGTTGTGGTTTTCCATTAGACAGCTTCTCTATTTATCGTTTAACATTAAACTAAATAAACAGCATGGTATGGCTAATCGTTCAATTTGTTGACATAAAAAAAGCCCGACATCAATAGCCGGGCTTTCAAATTTCATACACAAAAATATACAGCAGGAGTGTTAGTTGCCTCCGTCAGAACCGGAACCTCCATTGGATCCGTCCCCACCGCTGTTTCCTCCATTATTATTTTGCTGCGGTACTTCTGGCACAGCAGATGGCGTCTCGGAAGGGGCATTTTGCTGACCGGGCAGTTCAACACCTTGTTCCTGTACGGCACTATTGGTTGTTTCACCACCATCGATAGCAAAGTTAGCAAAAAGACACAACACGAGTAAAGCTCCGCCCAAAATAGAAGTCGATTTTGAGAGCAAGTCAGCTGTGCGCCGGGCACCTAAACCCGCTCCTCCCTGCATACCGCCGGCCAATCCACCGGAAAGGCCTTGTCCCTGCCCCGGTTGCAACAGGATGACAATCGTTAGAAGTACACAAATAAGAACAATAACTGTTAAAATAATATTATAAAGCATGGTATATAGATAACGCTAAAATTCAGACTCGTAAGTTAGGCAAAATTCCCTTTTTTTACAATACTCTACTTTTAAATTAATCTCCTTTTTATATTACTAACTGCTATATAAGCATTTAATTTCATTAAAGACTGTTCTTAGTGCAAGATTTCATCACTCAAATACAGGAATGGGTACAAAATGCCCCCGAACTGCGTTATAAAATATTTCTTTCAGCGGCAATCATTCTGATCATATGGGCCCTTCGCCTGATAACAGTCCGTATCGTAAATAAGCGATTGCCCGAAGCACGCGAACAGTACAAATGGCGCAAAAATCTGACCTACATTTCCGTTTTTGTAGGTGTGTTCATTATTGGACGCATCTGGTTTGAGGGCTTGCAGTCGCTGGCTACCTTTCTGGGACTATTGTCCGCCGGCCTTGCCATTGCTTTGAAAGATCCGGTTTCTGATTTTGCGGGCTGGATGTTCATTCTATGGCGCAAGCCTTTTGATGTGGGAGATCGTATTCAACTGGGGGATGTTAAAGGGGATGTCATTGATATCCGCATTTTTAAATTTACTGTTCTTGAAATCGGAAATTGGGTACGTAGCGACCAAAGTACCGGACGTGTTGTTCACCTGCCCAATCATCAAATTTTTTCTGACCCATTAGCTAACTATACCAGTGACTTTGAATTCATCTGGAATGAACTGGAAGTACTCCTGACCTTCGAAAGCGATTGGGAAAAAGCCAAAGAACTGTTGCAGGAAGTAGCCGAAAAACATTTAGAAGAATTTGTTAAAAATGCGGACCAGCAGGTTCAGAAAGCACAAAAAGCATATCTCATTTACTATCGTCACCTTACTCCTATTGTCTATACGGATGTGCAGGATAGCGGAATCTGCCTGACCATCCGCCATCTTTCCAATCCACGAAAACGGAGAAGCGTTACTCAGGCCATTTGGGAAGATATCCTACGGCTCCTGGATGAGCATGAGGATATCGATTTGGCCTATCCTACTATGCGCATTTTAAGAGATTCTTCTGATGAGAAATAGCAGTTTTATTTGGGAATGGGCTGGATGAGTTCCGGGCTATTATTACTCCTGTCATTAACATCCTCTGAGACTCGATTCACCGCCATTTTACTCATTGGAAATGGACTCACCAGGCTGTTCAGAATATCTTGACCTAATGGTTCTTGGGCCAACCAAAGATTATAGTTTTCAGGCTCCAGGATGACGGGCATCCGATCCCCTACCGGTTGTATCAATGCATTGGCATCGCTGGTAAGCATCGAACAGGAATAAACGTTGCGTCCGGAATCCGATTCCCATACCGAATAGATTCCTGCAATAGCCATAAGCTCGTTGGATAGCAATCGAATATAAAAAGGGGTGCTTTGCTTCTCGGTAGTCTTCCACTTATAAAAACCGTGTGCAGGTATAAGGCAACGTTGCGACTTCAAGCATTTCAACTGCCAGTTACTCTCCAATACCTGGTCTGTTGATATTTCATAGTTTTCGATACCGTCACGCTCTTCATCGGCCCCAGGGGGTATTTGTCCCCATCGGAAGCGATAGATTTCCCTTTTCCCGTCTTCAAAATATATAACCGGGATCAATGAACCTGGTGTAATATTGAAATGCGACTCATAGAAATCGTTACGCTTAGTAGAAACGCCAAACTGTTGCTCTACTTGTTCTTTCGTAGCATCGAATACATATCGGTCACTCATAAATTTACTATAATTTTAGTCTTTTCTTCTTTTCACGTAGATTCCACTTCTTTTATACTAAGGTAACCGCTACAAAACCGCCAATGTTTCTTTAATAGATATGAATTTATTTTTTAATAAAGATGAACAGCGGACCCGCGCCGGATGGCGTGTACTCATCCAGTTTTTTCTTTTCTTTTTCATATCGGGGTTTGCGGCATTAGCATTTAATGCCTTATTCCCAAGCAGCTTAAGCATAGCCTCTGCCATCCCCCAACTGATTGGTGTGGCCGTTAGTATTATCCTGGCAGCCTACGCCCTGGATAAACGACATCTTGAAGATTATGGCTTATCTCTCAGCCCCCAATGGTGGAAGGATTTAGCAGCAGGCATCATTATTGCCGGATTTGCTTTAAGCGTTATCTTTTTGATTGAATGGACCGCGGGATGGCTGATTATCAGCGGTTATGGATGGACACCAACCTCCGGGCACTCTTTTCTTTGGGGTATTCTTAGCGCATTGGGGGCTATGTTGCTGGTTGGCTTTTATGAAGAATGGTGTTTCCGAGGCTACCAGCTTCTCAATCTCACTGAAGGGCTACAATATCCTAAATTAGGGGTTCGGGGTGCCGTTACCATAGCTACGCTGGCCTCTTCAGCTGTATTTGGGCTCATGCACGCCTTTAATCCCAATAGTTCGGGAATTGCAATATTTAATATAATGCTGGCGGGTATCGTATTGGCCATCCCCTATATCATAACGGGGAACCTGGCGCTGTCAATCGGCCTGCATTTTAGCTGGAATTTCGTACAGGGGGGCATTTTAGGATTTGCTGTTAGTGGTATCCGGCTGGATGCCTCTGTCATACAGATTACTCAAAAAGGACCTATATTTTGGACCGGTGGAGTATTTGGCCCGGAAGCAGGATTGTTAGGTGTTCTGGGCATGGCAATAATTGGGGGAGGCTCCTACGTTTATATAGTGAAGTCGGGTTATGAACGGAAGGTAGCTCCTTTATTTAGTAAAAGGTACAGAGCAAATACAAAATCAGATGAGCAAGGCCGATAAGTTTTGTATATTCCATTACCTGATGAGTACCGCTTGCTGTTGAAGCGGTGCATATTGCAAGATAACATTAATAAAATGAAAGGTTAGAACGTTGAAGTTTGAAGAAATGTCATTAAGCCCCAATATTTTGAGCGGGCTTCGAGATGTAAACTACACTGAACTTACTGAACTCCAGGAACAAGCACTCCCAGCTATACTTGAAGGGCAAGATGCTATCATTAAGGCCTCGCCGGGTAAAAGTAAAAATGGATGTTTTACGATACCCGCACTGGCTAAAATAGATGCTAAAGAGAATGTAGAGGGGATTACTACGCTCATTCTCACTCCCAATTCTGCTGAAGCACAGCAAATTGAAGACCTTGTCCGTGGCTTAGGCTATCATGCACAAATAGAGTGTGCCTGTATTGATCTTGATAGCAGTAAGGAGGAACAAAGAGAAGCCTTAGCAGCAGAACCCCAAGTGGTTGTAGGCAACCCCGGACCACTGGCAGACACGTTGCAAGAATTACGCTACATTTTTCGCCATGTGGACTACCTGGTGATTGATGATCTTTCCAAAATTATCTCCTTAAATCTTCTTCAAAAGGTCCAGGACATCTTGAAGCGTGTATTGTCTGATCATCAGACGCTTATTTTTACCGATGAGCTGACGGATGAGATACAAGAATTTGCCGAGGACACATTGAATGAAGGCATAGACATCGGCTTTAACGATAAGGAGAAGATGCTTCTCAATAAGCCCCCTGAGGTTACCCAAAATTTATCTCATGGATATATCTACGTGCCAAACCGCATGAAGATTACCACATTAATGGCCCATATTGAGAACTCTCCCAAGGACCAATGTATCATCTTTACTGCTTCCAAAAGAGGTACTGATCGTCTCTATAAAATTCTGCGTAAGCGGAACTATAAGGCTACCAGCCTGCATTCCAAGCTTTCGGATGAGAAACGTTCGCAGCGATTTGCCAACTTTACGAATGGAGATGTACAATTCTTGTTGGTTGGCGACCTCTCGGCTACTACGCTTAACATTACGGATGTGAAAAAAGTCATTAATTATGATGTCCCCAAAGATGCAGATGAGTACCGGTATAGAACCAATTTAATCTCTGACGATAAATCCTCCAGTATCGTTTCTCTTGTATCTAAGCAGGATAGAAGTGATATCAATGAGCTTGAGAAAAAGCTGGGACATTCGCCCAAGGAGCTTGACCTCCCTGAAAAAGTTAAACAAAAACTTAAGGAGCGGAAGAAGCAGAAAAGCGCACAAAAGAAGAAACAAAACGGCAAGAAAAAAAGCCGACCTAAGAAGAAAAATAAAAAGAGTAATGAAATGGAGCTTCCTCGCCCAAGTTACGATAAGCTAAGTGGAGGCAAGGCTGGCAAAAATAAAAAAGATGAAAAGTCGGGTGTTATCAATATGTTGAAAAATTTATTTTCTTGATCTCGCCTCTCTTCCAAGAATGAATACCTAGATAAAAAAGCCCCGATCAAATCGGGGCTTTTTTAATTTCAATCAAGTTATTAAACGATAAGTCTTAGGCCGTCATCTTCTTTTGAGCCTCTACACTTACACTACCCAGTGCAAAATCTTTGATAGCCTCAAAACCATCCAGCGTTTGCTGTATATGTTCTTTCGTATGAGCTGCGGTTGGTATCAATCGGATGAGCACCGTTCCTTTAGGCACTACGGGATAAGTAACACCACTCACAAAAACGCCGTGTTCCTCGCGCAATTTTCGCATTATAAGCTGGCAAAGATCCGTACTCCCCTTCGTTAAGACAGGAGTGACAGGACATTCTGCGGGAAGTACATTATAGCCTATTTCCCGAAGACCGTTACGAAGCATATTCGTATTTTCCCAAAGCTTCTCTCTCCACTCAGGATTATTTCGGATCATCTCAAGTCGTTTCCGCGCTGACTTTACAATGGGCATGGGTACAGATTTTGCAAAAATTTGGCTGCGGACGTTCGCTTTTAAAAACTCCACCACACGCTCTTCGGTAGCAACGAAAGCTCCAATTAATGCAAATGCCTTGGCAAAAGTCCCAAAATAAAGGTCAATACCTTCGTGGCATCCGAGGTGTGTTCCAGTTCCTGATCCATCCTTACCCATGGTGCCTACTCCGTGTGCATCATCGACAAGTAAACGAAAAGGGTATTTTTCTTTCAGAGCGATCATTTCTTCCAGTATGCCTAAATCGCCGGTCATACCAAAAGCGCCCTCTGTCACAACCAGAATAGAAGAGTTGGGCCTTGCATTGCGATGTGCTCGCTCAAGCTGCTTTTCGAAGCTTTCGATATCATTATGCTTAAATACATACTTTTCAGCCATCGCCAGCTGTTTCCCATCTACAATACAAGCATGGCTCAGCTCGTCATAAATCAAAAAGTCGTTGCGATCAACCAGTGCATGAATTACACTCATAATCCCCTGGTAACCGTAATTCAGCAAAAAAGCATCTGGTTTATGAACAAAATCAGCAAGTTCTTCTTCCAGCTTTTCATGCTCTGAGGTATTTCCAGTCATCAGTCGTGCTCCCATAGGACTGCTTAGACTATACTCCTTGGCAATCTCTTCGTCATAGGCTTTAACCTCATCATTGCTGCCTACGCCCAGATAATCATTAATACTCCATACGATAACGTCCTTGCCGTCAAATTCCATTTTTGGGCCTAACGGTCCTTCCAGTTTTGGATAAGTATAATAACCGTACCCATCCGAGGTAAATTCTCCCAACGGTCCGGGCCTGCCCTGAAGTTTGTCAAATAAATCCATAAAATGCTGAACTATAACTTTGGGTTATGTAGAATATATGCACGTTTTTATAGGTATTTTACCCCTCCTAAAAACATCTAAAAAAGGTAATGAAAAATGCTTTATTCTCAAAAATAAAGCGTTTTATAGAAATTAACTGTAATAGTCTATTGTATTGAGTCCATGCAATGCAATAGGATAAAGCCCAAAAAAATTGACGATTAGCTGATACCTTCTCCGATAAAATTCCAAGCATACTTTTGTTTTACCCTCTTCCAATTAGTGCTAAAAGCAAATTAGCTGGATATCTATGGATACTAATGACCCGCCATCCAATGGCTACGGCCCCCGGCAATGTTAACAGAGTATTAAGAATTGTAAATTTATCTATCATTTAGTTGCACACATCAACTATTATCTCGTATCTTTGAGCGTTTTGGAATTAAAGAATGATTTATGTCTACCCATCAAAAACTGTATTGCGATACTTTAGGCTGTAAAATGGCTTATGCTGTAAAAGGCATAATGCGAGCCCTTAATAAACGATTTAAAGATGAAGAAATTAACCTGACCCTCGAACAGTTCTTCCTTTTGAATATTTTAAATAATGAAGAAGGGTTAATTCTTCAGGATCTGGCGGATATCGTTGACAGAGACAAGTCTGCAGTCCTTAGACACATCAATGGCCTGGAAGAGAAACATTTTGTTGCCCGTACCAAGGATCCGGAGGATAAACGGCGGAAAATTTTACTCATAACCAAGGCGGGATTTGAGGAACTCAAAAAAGCCAAAGTGCTCGACCATGAACTGGATGAGGAAATAAGTGACGGTATTCCAAAAGAAAAACTTGAAAAACTCGACGAATTTCTTGCTGACATTTACAACCAAACAATGTCTGACGACTTCTGTTGATATCATCAACCTTTAAGAAGATTTTAATCTCGTAAATATCTAAAATTACTATCTCATGAAACGCAACAACCAGAACCTGCTTCTTTTTATAACCTCATTTCTGCTTATTTCTTGCGGTGGCGGAGGTCAACAAGGAATGCAGCCCGGCCAGCAGCAAGTCCAACCTTATCCGGTACTCAACCTGCAACCGCGTTCTATCGAACTAACCAGCAGTTATCCTGCAACATTGGAAGGTCAACAAACGGTTGAAATACGTCCGCGCGTACAGGGCTATATTGTAGATATGCCTGTAGATGAAGGAGAGGTTGTCTCAAAAGGCCAAACTCTTTTCAGATTAAATAGTGAAGAATTTGAACAGCAGGTTCGATCTGCCAAAGCCGATGTGGAAGCCGCTAAAGCCGGCGTTAGTACAGCTGAAGACGAAGTGACACGATTGAGCAGCCTTGCCGAGAAGGACATTATCAGTGACTACCAGCTGCAATCGGCTAAAAATAACCTGAAGTCTCAGCAAGCAGCTTTGGCACAAGCCCAGGCAGCTCTCGAGAATGCACAGGTTAACCTGGGTTATACCAATGTTAAAAGCCCTACAGCCGGGGTTATTGGTAAAATTCCTTACCGTATTGGAAGCTTAGTGAGTAGCACGATTGCTCAGCCCTTAACGATGATATCCAATATTACCAACATATACGCCTACTTCTCCATGAGTGAACGTGAGTTGCTGGAAATGTCGCAAAGTGTTGCAGCATCTGGCGAGGGAGGGAGTAAAACGTTACAAGAACGTATTTCTGAGATGCCTAAGGTTAACTTAATACTTCCTGATAATACAACTTACAGGCAACAAGGCACATTGCGACTGGCCAGTGGACTTATTGACCAACAAACGGGATCGGCTTCATTTCGAGCGGTCTTTCCCAATCCTCAGGAAATTCTACGCAGTGGAGGTTCGGCAAACATTCAGATTCCGGTACAACAAACCGATGCCATCGTAATTCCCAAGAAATCAACCTATGAGATCCAGAACAAACGGTTTGTGTATACGGTAACCGACAGTAATACGGTAGAAAGTACTGAAATTACCACCCTGGATCTTTCTGCAAGACAATTATTTGTTGTTGAGGACGGTCTCTCTCCAGGGATCAGCATCGTAACTACAGGCCTGGGAAGTCTGCAGGATGGAGCTAAAATTAAGCCTCAACCGGTTAATGCTGACAGCTTATATCAATCACTGACCATTGAAGATCAGCAAATAGCCCAATAGATCTACCCAATTGTCGAAACGACCCAACAATTTTAAGCATCTAACCCAAACACAATGATAAGACGCTTTATCCAACGACCGGTATTATCGACGGTCATCTCTATCATCATCGTTATTTTAGGCCTGTTAGGATATGCGGCCTTGCCCGTTTCTCTATACCCTGAAATTGCTCCTCCAACTATCCAGGTGACTGCCACCTATCCCGGAGCTAACGCCCAGACGGTACTCAATAGTGTCGTATCCCCTCTGGAGGAACAGATTAACGGGGTAGAAGGCATGACCTACATTACCTCTACTGCCAGCAACAGCGGCCGAGCCCAAATTCAGGTCTATTTCGAACTGGGTACCGATCCTGACATTGCGGCGGTAAATGTGCAAAACAGGGTCACCCAAGCTTCCAGCCTGCTGCCGCAAGAAGTTACCCAAACCGGGGTAACTACGCAGAAGCAGCAAACCAGCCGGCTGCTCATTTTCTCACTCTATAGCCCAAATAAAAGCTACGACTCAAACTTCATCGCTAACTATGCACGTATCAACCTGTTGCCGAAATTACAGCGTGTAAATGGGGTTGGAGCGGCTGAGTCATTTGGTGCTGATTCCTACGCCATGCGCATTTGGCTGAATCCCAGTGTGATGGCTTCCTATGATTTAGTACCCAATGATATCATCAGCGCTCTGAACGAACAGAGCTTTGTAGCAGCTCCCGGGGCCCTGGGCGAAAACAGCAATCAATCCTTTGAATACACTCTGACTTACAAAGGACGTCTTTCTACCCCTCCTGCTTTTGAGAATATTATTATCCGTGAAGGAGGTAACTCTTCCCAGATACTTAAGCTGGGCGATGTGGCACGGGTAGAGCTGGGCTCTCAATCCTATTCATCCATCCGCCGCACGAATGGCTCCCCCAGTGTAGGACTTTTTGTCTCACAAACCGCCGGTTCTAATGCACAGCAGGTTGTTGAGGGAGTCAAAGAACAGATTAGTCAATCGGAGCAAAACCTACCCGATGATCTTGAATTCGCTACCCTTTATGATGCCAACAGCTTCTTAAATGCCTCCATTTCCAAGGTCTATACCACGCTCTTAGAAGCCTTCATATTGGTATTTATTGTCGTCTTTGTCTTTTTGCAGGATTGGCGTTCAACCTTAATTCCGGCTATTGCCGTTCCGGTATCTATTATTGGTACCTTTTTCTTCCTGAACCTATTTGGCTTTAGTATTAACCTCTTAACCCTCTTTGCGCTGGTGCTGGCTATTGGTATTGTGGTGGATGATGCCATTATTGTAGTCGAAATCATTCACGCTAAACTGGAACAAGGAGCAGAATCGGGAGTTGAAGCATCCGTAGAGGGCATGAATGAGATTACCGGGGCTATTATTTCAATTACCCTGGTCATGGCGGCTATCTTTGTCCCGGTAACTTTTCTTACCGGCTCAACCGGAGTATTCTTTCAGCAGTTCGGTATTACACTCGCCACTGCCATTATCATATCAGCCGTTAACGCCCTGACACTCAGCCCGGCCCTCTGTGCGTTGGTGCTTAAACCCACGCATAACCATAAGGAAGGCAATCGCAGTTTTATCCAACGATTCCAGGTCGGTTTTGACGCGGTCTTTGACGCTACGAAGCACCGATATAAAAAATCACTGGGCTTCTTTACCCGTTATGCATGGACCTCCATTATCGCCATTGCGGGCTTTATTGCGCTCTTTGCATTTTTATTCCAAACAACTCCTTCCGGATTTGTTCCTGATGAAGACCAGGGAGTGTTTTTCACGAATGTAAGCCTGCCGCCCTCTTCATCGCTACAGCGGTCCCAACAGGTACTCACCGAATTGGACAGCATATTTGCCTCCGTTGACGCCGTTGATTCCCGACTTACCATTTCCGGCTTTGGAATTATTAGTGGCCAGGGAAGCTCCTACGGCTTCGGGGTAGGACGACTAAAACCATGGGACGAACGCGAAAAAAGTGTTAACGAAGTTATCGCAGAACTTCAGAAGAAAACAGCTTCTATTAAAGAAGCAAATATCTCCTTTTTCGCCCCTCCTGTCATTTCAGGATTCGGCAACACCAGTGGCTTTACTGTGAATGTACAGGATGCAACAAGTGGTGACATCGATGAGTTGGCCCAAGCAAGCCAAGAAGTGCAACAAGCCTTATTCAGGCGACCTGAAATTCAGTATGCCACTTCATTTTTCAGCACCAGCTATCCCCAGTACCAAATTGATGTGGATGTGGCCAAAACAAAACGAGCGGGCTTATCTCCTAAATCGGTCTTAGATGTGATGCAAGCTTATTTTGGCGGCCTATATGTCTCTAACTTTACTCGCTTTGGTAAATTATACCGCATTTATGTTCAGTCGGAACCTCAGAATAGAGCTACGGAGTCTGACCTGCAAAATATTTTTGTGCGGAACGGCCAAGGTGAGATGACGCCTATCAGCTCCTTCGTTGAACTTAAAAGAGTGTATGGCCCCCAAAATATATCGCGATTCAATCTCTTTAATTCAGTCCAGTTGACTGGAGCTACCAATCCCGGTTACAGTTCCGGAGACGCCATCGATGCCATTGAAGAAGTATTTGACCAACAAATATCAGATGATTACACCTATGCCTTCTCGGGCTTAACGCGCGAAGAAAGCAGGGCCAGTGGACAAGAGCTTATCATCTTTGCGCTCTGCCTTCTCTTTATATACTTCCTGCTTAGTGCCCAATATGAAAGTTACCTGATTCCCTGGGCCGTTATCCTCCCCTTGCCCATCGGGCTGGCCGGCTCCTTTATCTTTGCCAATATCTTTGGCGTGGCGAACAATATCTACCTTCAGATTTCAGCTATTATGCTGATGGGACTGCTGGCTAAAAATGCTATCCTAATTGTAGAATTTGCTCTCGAACGCCGTCGGGAACAAGGTATGAGTATTGCCAAAGCAGCTATCAATGGTGCAGAAGCCCGATTACGACCGATTCTTATGACCTCCTTTGCCTTCATCGCGGGACTGATGCCACTGGCTCTGGCTACCGGCATTAATGCGAATGCAAACCAGTCCATTGGTATTGGTACCGCCGGTGGTATGTTCATCGGAACCTTCTTTGGGCTGTTTGTGGTGCCTGTACTCTTTATCCTGTTCCAAAAACTGCAGGAAAAGATTTCAGGTCCGCCGGAAGTAATCCGTAAAAAGAAAGATGAAATTATAATGCCGTAGCGCATTAACACCTAAAGACTGAGTAACTATTACCATGTACTTTAAGCCAACATCAAAAATTATAGCAGCACTACTGCTGGCAGTATCCCTGTCATCATGTATTGCAACGAAATCATTTGAGCAACCGGATATTGAAACGAAAAACCTCTATCCTTTTAAACAGGCCGAACTCGACAGCACTACGCTGGCTGACATGCCCTGGCAAGAGGTATTCGAAGATTCAAAACTACAAGAACTGATCAGAGAAGCCCTTCGCAATAACCTGGAGCTCCAGAATGCCATTCAACAGATTCGCATTGCTGAAGCGGACTTCTACCAGGGCAAAATGAGCATGTTGCCCAGCCTAACTGCTAATGGAAGTGCTTCCTACAATGAGCAATCCGATAACAGCTCAACCCTCACGGGAGGAGCTGCCATACCAGCCAGCGAGCAGTATGCCGTATCTCTGAGCTCAAGCTGGGAACTGGATGTCTGGGGCAAGCTGACCAGCGTCAAAAAGGCAAGCTACGCTGCACTGCTTCAAACCGAAGCCACGCGTCGCGCCGTACAAACCTCTCTGATTGCTAATGTCGCTAACGCCTATTACCGGTTGTTAGCTCTGGACAGGCAACTGGAGATTACCAAACAAACCGTGGAAAATCGTCGGCAGGATGTTGAGACAGTCAAAAGTCTGAAAGAAAGTGCTGTAGTTACCGGGGTTTCCGTTCAGCAGAGTATTGCTAATCAATATGCAGCGGAAGTCACAATTCCACAGCTACAACAGCAAATTACCGAACAAGAACACGCCCTGAGCAAGCTCCTGGGAAGGGCACCGGGTTCTATTCAGCGCAGCAGCCTTAGCGAACAAGAAGCCTTGGATTCTTTATCTACGGGCGTGCCGGCTCAGCTTCTTCGCAATAGACCCGACATCATTGCGGCAGAAAATTCATTCCGTAGTGCTTTTGAGCTTACCAATAACGCACGAGCCTATTTTTATCCCTCCTTTACCCTTACAGCTGAAGGAGGCTTTCGAAGCCTGGAAACGCAAGATCTGTTTAAACCCGGCTCCGTTTTTTATAACCTGATTGGTGGGTTGACTCAGCCTATTTTTAACCGTGGCCAAAACCGGGCTCGCTTGAAACGGTCAAAAGCACAGCAAGAACAGGCATTGAATCAGCTTCGAAGTACCATCCTGGATGCCAGCACAGAAGTTTCCAATGCCTTAAGCCAGTTTAAAAATGTCGATCAGCAACTAATGCTCCGTAAAAAACAACTAAAGGCTCTCGAAAATGCCGTACAATATTCTCGTGAATTGCTCCAATATGGCGAAGCTAATTACGCCGAAGTCTTAACGGCCCAACAGAATTACTTGAGCGCCCAGATCAGCAACGTTAATGATAGATTGCTGCGTTTAACCGCTGGCGTCAATTTGTACCGTGCGCTTGGCGGTGGGTGGAACAAACAGGTAGAGGAAGAAGGTACCAACCCTGAAAACAGCACTCAGCCAAATAATGGTGAGTAAGCTGTATAACCGTATTCTTCATCCTCAATAAGTAACCCCATACCTGGGAAAGAGCCATACATTTTAAATGTGTGGCTCTTTTTTATTGTAACCTCTTTTCATTCCTATATGGGCAGCCCTGATAAATAAAAGCAACGGCTTATTTTCTACAAAGCACTATCATATCCAAAAGTTGGTTTGTTGAAATCTATTCCACAAGCCTAACGTATCACCATTTGAGCTTATCTAATAGAATAAATAGATTAAGATTCATTCCTCATTCATCAAACTGCTATGAAAAAGTTTTTCTGTATATCCGGATTAGTTTTTTCTCTTTTTAAATTTATAGAAAGCCTGTTGTTTGATCTTATGCCTGCTCTTTCCTCAAGCGAAACTGCCGCTTATAAAGCGGGGGTTGTATTGGGTATCTTTCTGATCCTGCTGGCTGCCATTGGTTATAGCTATTGGACTTACCCATTATTCATTACACCGGATGGTAATACAAATCATGCCTCAGCTTAATACTGATTTATCGATTATGGAATTTTCATTCGTCATTGGCTCACTTAAATTCAATGCTAAGTCTATAGGTATTATCCTTTTTGCTTCTTTATTAATGGGGATACTTGCTGGTCTGTACAGTGCGATTCATATCGATACCCCTGGCATTTCTCAAGCAATCACCTCGCCCATTCTCTGGGCTTCCGCCATTCCAATAATCCTATTGGTAAAAGGAATCAAAATGGGTAAGCAAATTGATCAAACATCTAAAGAGTAGCTCAAAAAGGCTCGTAAAAAAAGTTTCCGAATCCCAGGGTAAAGATCATCCAGCCATAGAATACATGCTCTACAGTAACCCAAAGAAGTGATCGGGTGCGTTGGTAAGTTAATCCAAATAGCAGGCCCGCAATTAAACTCAGGCCCACTGCCCACCAATTGTCGTAGACGATATGCAGGAATGCAAAGGCCAAGGTACTGAAAATGATTGATCCGTTTCTATAGAGTATGAGGACATCATAACGGTGAAAAAAGAACGTGCGATAAATGAACTCCTGGGGCAAAGCAGAAAGAACGGGGTACAATACCATCACCACCATCCAGAGTATAGGTTGTTCGGAGGGAAAGGAGAAAAACTGGTCCGGCTGAAACAACCAAATCAATAAGATTAAAGAAACAGCTACCAGGGGAATTCTAACTATCAGACTTTTACTTATCTCTTTAGTCTTATTGGCCGCCAGCAGCCCCCGACCAAAAGAAGAGTCTTTCCAAAGCTGGTATCCGCAGTAGGCTGTAACGAACAATAATGCAATGATTTTGGGGATGGGTACCAGATCCCAGTAAAATAGCAATGGAATTCCAACAAACAGTAGTAGCGCCTCCAGTATTAGGTACCAGCGGGGCTGTATCTTCTCCATAATCCCGTAATTAAGTTATTGATTTATCAATGCGAACGCAGGTTTTTCGTTACATGTTAATTAAGATCGTTCAAACAGATTCAACCTCATTTTCTGTCATAAAATTTGTACCTTTACCCGTTTATACAAACGCAACAATTGACTGAATGTCTCAGAAAACCACTATTTCTCAAAAACAAGAGTCAAAATCCAGCGAAGAGCGTCCCATCATCGTTAAGGGCGCTCGCGTACACAACTTAAAAAATATTGATGTTAAAATTCCCCGTAACCAGATGACGGTTGTGACGGGGGTTTCAGGATCCGGGAAGTCGAGCCTGGCCTTTGATACCATCTATGCCGAGGGCCAGCGCAGATACGTGGAGAGCCTGTCGAGTTATGCGCGCCAATTCCTGGAACGCATGGATAAGCCGGATGTGGATTTTATGCAGGGAATTTCGCCCGCGATGGCCATCCAGCAGAAAACGACCTCTTCCAATCCGCGGTCTACCGTGGGTACTACGACTGAGATTTATGACTACATGCGACTGCTCTATGCTCGCATTGGCCATACTATTTCGCCTAAATCGGGTCGGGAAGTGCAAAAAGACAGCACAAAGACTGTTATTGAACATCTGCTGGACGATTTTGAGGAAGACACTAAATTCTATGTCCTTTTCGCGATCCCCGAACACGAGCAAAAGAACCTGGAAGAGGAGTTGAACGTCCTCAAAGAAAAAGGATATCCCCGACTGCTGAATATTGAAAACGAGCAGATTCTGGATTTGACTACTGACGATATCAATCCATCCGA
This sequence comes from Fodinibius salsisoli, assembly GCF_026229185.1. GTDB lineage: Bacteria > Bacteroidota > Rhodothermia > Balneolales > Balneolaceae > Fodinibius > Fodinibius salsisoli. Next base: position 93,512 of record NZ_JAGGJA010000013.1, read on the forward strand.
TATTGACGCTTCAGAGTACCGGGTGCTGGTTGATCGTCTTATTCTAAAAGGCGATGAAGATACCCGAACCCGAATTGCCGGTTCCCTTGAAACGGCCTTTCGGGAGGGGAATGATCGTTGTTCCGTGAAAATACGAGACGGCGAAGAACTCAAATTCAGTGAGCGCTTCGAAATGGATGGCATGGAATTCAATGAGCCCACGCCGCAGATGTTTTCATTCAACAATCCCTTTGGCGCTTGCGACACTTGCGAAGGGTTTGGTAAGGTGGCCGGTATCGATGAAAATTTAGTCGTTCCTGAACCTGATAAAACCATACGAAATGGAGCTATTGCACCGTTTCAGGGTGAGAAGTTCAGCCGACATCTTCGCGACTTTATTAAAATTGCTGCCCGTAACAGCCTCCCTATTGATACGCCCTATCAGGATTTGACGGATGAAGTGAAAAAAATTCTCTGGGAAGGCAAAGATGAGTATGTCGGCATTCGTCCATTTTTTGAAGATGTTAAAAGCCAGTCTTATAAAGTGCATATGCGTGTTTTCTATTCGCGCTATCGCGGATACAGCCGTTGCCCTGACTGTGAAGGATTCCGTGTTCGAAAAGATGCTCTTTATGTCAAAATTAATGACAAACATATTGGCCAGGTTGCCGAAATGACAATCGGCCATGCCCGAGAGTTCTTTGAAGAAATTGAGCTAACAGAATTTGAGCAAGAAGTAGCCGACCAGGTGCTTTACGAAATCCGGAAACGGCTTAAATACCTGGATGAAGTAGGCCTTAGCTACCTTACGCTTAATCGCCTCGCCAAAACACTAAGCGGTGGTGAGTCCCAACGTATTAGCCTGGCCAACTCACTGGGCAGCTCACTTATTGGTAGTCTGTATGTACTGGATGAACCCACCATTGGCCTCCACCCACGGGATAATGACCGGCTCATTAATATACTGAAATCTCTGCGCGATATAGGAAACACCGTGTTGGTGGTTGAGCATGACCCAGAAATGATCAAGGCCGCCGATAACATTATTGATATTGGTCCTTTTGCAGGCATCCACGGTGGAGAAGTAAATTTTACCGGCAGCTATGATGGATTGCTGGAATCCCAAACACTCACCGGTAAATATTTGAGCGGTAAAAAAGAGATCCCGGTTCCCGAAGAACGCCGCAAAGGAACGGGCGATCATATCCTGTTGGAGGGTGCCTGCGAGAACAATCTCAAAATGCTGGATGTGGAGTTTCCTCTTGGTAAGCTGATTTGTGTAACAGGGGTCAGTGGATCCGGTAAATCTACCATGGTGCACGATACGTTGTATGCAGCCGTTCAACAACAGCTGGGCAGTTATAACGATAAAATTGGTCGTCATCGTAAAGTGACGGGCATCAATCATATCGACTCGGTAGAGATGGTCGACCAGTCGCCTATCGGGCGGTCTTCGCGATCTAATCCAGCGACCTATACCAAAGCTTTTGATGGTGTTCGAGACCTGTTCTCAAGCACCCGGCAGTCTAAAATCATGGGTTATGAACCCGGGCATTTTTCTTTTAATGTGCCTGGTGGTCGTTGTGAAACCTGCAAAGGAGAAGGTATCCAGACAATTGAAATGCAGTTTATGGCCGATATCGAGCTCACTTGCGAAGAATGCGGCGGTAAGCGATACCGGAAGGATGTGCTGCAGGTTAAATACCGAGGCAAGAACATCCATGATGTGCTGGAAATGTCGGTTTCCGAAGCTATCGAGTTTTTTGTGGATGAAGAGCGCATTACCAACAAGCTACAAACGCTGGAGGATGTAGGACTCGGTTACCTGAAGCTGGGACAAAGCGCACCGACGCTTTCAGGTGGAGAGGCCCAACGCGTAAAGCTGGCAAAATTCCTCAGCAAGCCGGCCGGTGACCATACGCTCTACTTCTTTGATGAACCCACGACCGGTCTCCATTTTGAAGATATTGCTAAATTACTCGACTCCTTCAAGGAACTCGTTGACAGCGGACACACCGTCATTATTATTGAGCACAACCTGGATGTTATTAAAAGTGCGGATCACATTATTGATATTGGTCCGGAAGGTGGTTTTGCCGGTGGACAGATTGTCGGCACCGGAACGCCCGAAGAAATTGCCAACATTGAAGAAAGCCACACCGGCCGATACCTTAAAACGGTACTTTAATCAGCCAGATAACGGCCGGAAACTGACTCTTGGCGACCTTTTAATTCACAGCTGGCTTGCCTCTTGGGCATGAGCAGATGCCTTGCCTGCGCGTAGCTGTTTCGGCAAAGGCCGTGGCTCACGCCAGTCTGTACAAAAGTTATTCCTCCGAAGCCCTTGTCAAAGTGAGCTCTTGTGGACCCTGTGGCCCAGCACCGCCTTATCCCTCAAAAGTAAACTCCATAGCAATTTTGTCATCCTCCTTAAGCTCACATTGATGAGAGATTGTGGTACCGTTAAACTTAGTATCGAAGGAAAATTTGTTCCCCTCAACCTCACCATTCAAAATTTCAACCTCTCCCATGCCACCTACAACATTCCCGGTAAGCGTGTCCCCTTCAACATTGAAGTTATAGGTAATCTCTACCTGTCCATTGGGACTATCCATTTGGGCAATCCAAGTTCCATCGATACCTGGATTAATGCCTGTAAAAGCAGTGAAGACTAAAAGAACTGCAAATATACCGAATAATCTTTTCATAACTACGGTAACTTAATTTTGAAAATAAATTAAAAACAAGCATATATGTGATCATATACTATACTTTATATTATTACAACAAATTTAGTTTAATATCAAAAAGTGTTCTGTCATAGGTAACGAAAGTATATTTTAACGCGCTCAGCGGTTATAAAAGACAACCCTCCCCGACTAAAGTCGGTACTCCCTTTTCTAAGGGAGACATTTCACTCATTAAACCTTGCAACAGTACAATTCCCCAATAGCAAAGAGGGGTTGTTGAACAAAGCTCTAAATCAACAATTTAACCACTCACCAGGTTATTTTACTGTAAATTTACATGGTCGTTTCTGGTTGTATCAGGTTCTTTCCCGGTTGACCTATTTTTTACAAACACTGATTAGCGCTTGAGCCTCTTCCTACCATAATTATGGACCAATAACTTTTAGTTAGAAGCCGCTCAGGATATTTTAATTATTGCATAACCGTCGATTAAGTTGCGGAAAAGCAGTAATATTCATTTTTACAAGAATAGACCCACAAAATTTTCAAAACTTCATGGATCTTATTAAGAAGTTTAAAATCCTCTCCAACCAATAACTCTTAGCTTGTACTTCTCGTGGATAAAAATATAGGAAACCCTGTTATACCCTTCCGTTAGGGCGATGAAACACGCACAGCTTCTTTCTCACTCAATCCATAGAACTCCGCTACTTCTTTGTAGTTCGAAAAATCGAGGCCGTATATTTTAGACCGCTCATCATTGATATTATTAACTGCCGTACGAATGATGCGTATTTCCGTATATTCTTCGCCCGGCCCTTCAGCGGCTTCTACCCAAAAGTCAACGAAGCCCGGATCGTTATCTACCCAACGGTGGGAGGCAAAATACATCGTACTATCACTTACACCATATCCTGAAAGATGATAGTACCAACCCGAGGGGTGCACCAAATATACGTTCCATTCACTTTCATTCATCTCGGTCTCAGTGACTCCGGTGACCTCTCGGCGGGCTAAAGAGGATGAAGAAAAATCATGCCCATCATAAATATAGAGCGTTACATTGGCATTGCCATCTTCACCTTGTGGACCCTCCGGCCCCTGCTCTCCTTGTTCCCCTGACTCTCCCTGAGGTCCCTGCGGACCTATTGGTCCTTCACAACCGGCCAGCCCGATTCCACTTACCAGCATTAAAGATAATAGGAAATACGAAATGTGGTACTTTATACTTAAATCCCTGATAATTTGTTCTCGATTGACAATTCTCATAGTCTCTTATCTTTTTGTATTATTTAGTTTAACTACAGAGCCCATCTTGAACTCTCTCCTTATTTATTCATGCGTAAAATCCGACCTAAGTACGACATTCAATTCACTTTGATTCATTAAAAACCGGCCTCTTGGGCCCAGCTTCAACAAATCTGTTTTACCGAAAGCGACTGGTCTGCTTTCCTGAAACTGCTTCCCTCCCTTATATATAAAAGGTATTGGTTCTTTCTAGAGCGTCAGCTACAATTCTAATATAATAATTACTTGCTTTATGGTATAGAAATTTTATCCCCTGATAGTAACATATCACCCCTTGTCATTATATGCTTAAAATATCTACGGTACTACACGGCCTCGTAAATATTTCTGATATCTCCATCCGCACCAATGATCATGATTGGTTAAATGCACGGAAGTGGACCTACAAAAACAGAATAGTCTTGGACATTCTTGGTATAAATTTAACGAGATATCACAGACTCCCAATCGTTTTAGCGCCTTCAGCAAGCCTTAATAAGTTGTCCATACTTTTCGTCGTAGGTTTCGGAGCGACTCTTTGTTCTGGTGTCGCTGCGTCTGCCTGGCGAGGCCCGACACAGCATGGATACCCGAAACGTTGTCGCCAAAGGCGATGGCTGAGTTTGCGTAGGAGCATATTCCCGGTAAATGATCCTCAGCTTTTCAAGCTAAAATCAGTAAAAGACGAGGTCGTTATGCGCCTTTCTAAAGCATTCGGCACACTCGGCCGACTCGGCATATACCGATGGTAGCTGAGTCATCCCCCTCACGGTCGAGATTAAAGTCCTCTATATCAGAGAGTTTCTCATATTCGCGAAGATGCTCTTCAATACTCTGAGCCGCTTTTCCGGCTTTCGCATCTGCAAAATGGCGCGCCCCCTCATGATCCGTAGTCTGTTCCCGCAGAGGGCCGGCCCAGGCGTAACTTCGGAGTTGAAGCTGTAGGTTGGCCGAAAAATCCCGGGTCTGCAACACGATAGCAATAGGTTGAAGCCCATGAAGTTCGTCCATATAGAATTCATGGGCTTCTGTTCCTCCTGTGCCACCGACACCTGTCCAAGACCTGTAACCATCACTAACAGAACGATAGCAGCTATTTTAGGGATCTTCATCATTCTTGAGTTTAAATTGAGAACTCCTGCAACACTTCTAAAAAGGGAAATGCGTAAAAACCGGGAAAAGTACGACAGAGGGGATTTGTTTTCATTGGATTATTGCCAAATCCTCAGAGACCTTACACCTTACCTTTAATCTTTTTGGATGCATCTCTTTGGTCTGCCCAAAGCCAGGTCAACCCTAAAACATCTCATTGATACCAGAGCCACTCCTTTCCAAACGATTATTAGCACTATCGCTATCATCATTTGTCTGTTTACCATCTGTTGAGATATCGGGCCCATACGAGATAATCAATATATAGTCCGGAGGAAACTCGCCTTCAGCCGGAGAAGAGGCATCCCAGTTTCTGGAATAGGACACTTTCAGACTATCCCCTCCATCCAGACGGTTGAATTCTTTTTGGGCGACCAATTTCTGTGAACCTCCCAGCGGTTTTTCATATAGATTGACTACTTGTTGGCCGGGATCCGAAATAAAATCATCCCCAATACTTTTTACAGTGCCAGTAATAGTAGCTGTACCTTCAAAATTTGATGTGTCTGCTACGTCAAAGGTAATAGATTCGGCTGCCAGATCGATTTCCGGGGCTTCTTCCTCTGCTGATCCTATAGGGTCACAGCCCAGAAGAAAAAGTAGTAACACGAGTATATTTAAAGCGTTTAAGGTCTTCATGATGAAATAGACTTCAGTTTTGATATTTGTGAATTCATAACATGATGAAACACGATGTTATGTTCCTTCTATTATTTTGTGCACAAAAATGGCGACAAGTACGCCATGATTTTTTATTGAATAAAAAACATGGCAGATTATGAAACCTGCCATGTTAAAAGTGGTGGTTATCTCACACCAACATCAGTTTGATGAGATATGCACGGCATTCTCTTCTGTTAGCCCATAGAAATCAGCTACCTCTTGATAATTGGAGTAATCGAGGCCGGCGGCTTTAGACCGCTGATCATCCACATTACTAGTCGCTGTTCGGATAATGCGAATTTCCTCATATTCATCACCCGGTCCATCGGCAGCTTCTATCCAGAAGTCGATATAATCCGGATCTCCCGAAACCCAGCGGTGGGCAGCAAAATACATGGTCTGATCACTCCATCCATACCCGGAAAGATGGTAGATCCAGCCCGAAGAATGTACCAGGTATACGTTCCATTTGCTTTCGTTCATCTCGGTTTCAGTTAGACCGCTAATTTCACGACGGGCTAAGTTTTCGGCTGAAAAGTCGTGCCCGTCAAAAATATAGAGTGTTACATTGGCATTGCCGTCTTCACCTTGTGGACCCTGCGGGCCTTCTGGTCCCTGCTCTCCCTGTGGTCCTTGTTCACCCTGAGGCCCTGTTGACCCTTCACAGCCAACAAGAGTCATCCCAAAGGCAAGAAGTATCGATAATAATAAGAGAGAGAGCTTATTTGTAGCAGCTTGCATCGTTGTTTTCGTCTGATTCATAATATTTTCTATTTGATTTACAAATTATCTTTGATGAATGAAGGTTTTTCCCCTTCTACTTACTTAAGCGTAAAACTCAGCAAAAACACGACACATAGTGGGAGTTTGTTCTTAGTCATTGATTAATTTTTTCCTTTTTGCACTTTACAAATAGTGAAATACTATCTTACCGTAGTATTTTTTTATCCTTTATTTCACCTGTGGAGCCCAATTTGGGCTATATCAGATTAGAAACGACCAGAGTCGGTGAGCCATAGATGTGCTCGGCTCCCTCGAGTTGGTGAAACAGCTCGTATGCGTAGAGATCCATATCGGCATCGCCGTGGGTCTGAGAAATTTGTCCTTTATACCTAAAAGAAGACCCAATATTAGGGTTCACGCTGGCTACATCGACCAAACGTGTTTGTCCAGCACATCCGGTACCCGGATTGATAATTACAATGGCTAACTCCTCGTTCGTTATGATCCCGTTTCCGTTGGTGTCATAGTCATTAAATGGAAATCCCGTACCGCTTTCCCATGCCTTGCGAAGCACTGCCTGGCCATATTCCGATTCCGACAAATTAGCATTTATGGTCGCTTTCGTTTGATTGAACACAACCTGAAACCCATCAGCGGGCTGAAAACGGAACTTACCACCAGATACACTCTATTTGTATGTGCTTAAAAGCCGGAGGTGTACCACACAATTTGTTGTTGCTATAGCACTCCAAATATTTAGTGCTGAAAAAATCAGGGCTGCCTGACTTTGAACTGGGTAGGCCTATAAATCAACTGTCGACCCGCTGTTCACTGGTCGGTACTAAACCATAGTATTCTGCTACTTCGTGATAGCTTGTCAAATCGACCGGCAGATTAGGCTTCGAAGATCCAGAAGGATTGGATCCTGGTATGATCACATAGCGGAACCGGGTACCCCGATCTGCAGCATATTCTATTTCGCGCAAGTTAGTGCCATCCAGTGATTCGACTATGATTAGCAGTCCCCGTTGGCTTTCTTGGTTATCCCCAAACCGGAATGAATATAATACTTCCCCTCTGGCCCATCGGGCACTTCCAGGCAAGGGATAAATTGAACTATCTCCAAAGTTTGATACATAAACCATAACCAAGGTATTGTTTTGAAGATCGCTGTAGTTGATCTGGCCTTCCAGAGATATTCTCATAACTTTTCTCTGAGGATCATCTAGATAGTTCCAGTTGGCGTCCAGCCAGTCTGAATAGATAACATTGGCATTGCCGTCTTCACCTTGTGGACCCTGCGGGCCTTCTGGTCCCTGCTCTCCCTGTGGTCCTTGTTCACCCTGGACACCCTGAGGTCCCTGTGGACCTTCACAAGCTGACATTCCTAAAACAAGTATTAGCAACAAAGGTAATAGCAGATAAGAAATGCGTTTTCCCAGCTTTAATATCGCAATATGTCTTTGTCGGTTGATGATATTCATATTTTTCGTCTCATTTTGAATTATTCATTGGTTAAAGTACGAAAGATCGACTTTGGCGATCCCTTAACATGTTTATGCGTAAAAAAAATGGTAAGCACGACACCGAACGGGTGGATATACCATCATATAGAAATGCCGCAAGGCAATTGCTTGCGGCATTATCTACCCTCTCTCTTATGTAGGCCTCTCCAACCCTAGTTAACCTTACTTTTTACCATATTTGCTTATATATTACTTTTTGAGAAGATCCCTCTGTAGAAGAAGCGCAAAAAAAGCGAAGAGTACGACATGCTATTTTAACTCATTTGTCCGTGGATAAGAATCCCAGCATGACACAACTTTTACTCGAGGCCGGTTCCGGAGATAAAGAGGCTATGGATGCACTATATCCCCACGTATACAACCAGCTCCGTGATATCGCGAAAGCCCAGCTCAGCAAAGAACGTAGCGGCCATACCATACAGAAAACAGCCTTGGTTCACGAGGTATACCTTAAACTTATTGATCAAACTCGGGTTGATTGGCAAGGCCGGACACACTTTTATGCTATCGCCTCTCGTGCTATGCGTCAGATACTGATAGATTATGCCCGGAAACGAAACGCCCAAAAACGAGGAGGCAACCAAGAGCCCCTGCCCTTTGATGAAGAAAAGATTGCCTTAGACAATCATACTGAACAGCTGCTGGAGCTTAATGACCTTATTGATAAACTGGCCGAATTTGATGAACGCAAAAGCCGGGTCGTTGAGATGCGTTTTTTTGGTGGAATGACCATCCGTGAAATTGCTGAGCTGCTCGATGTCTCTACTCGTACAATCGATCGTGACTGGCTCAAAGCCCGGGGATGGATTTACCAGGAATTGACTAAGACCTAATCTAAATTTTTTTGTAAGGATATCGGTGTTTAACGGTCTTACTAATAAAGAGGGTAAAAACAATCAACTTTATAAATAGTTATGGACCGTCAACATTGGAAAAAAATAAGCCACATTTTTGATTTAGCTCTTAACCTGCCCCAAGATCGACGAACGACTTATATAAAACAGCTCTGCAGAGATGATCCGGCACTTGAAGAAGAAATCAACGATTTATTGGCATCCGTTGAAGCATCAGACCAAATGCTGGATGACCATCTTCGGAAAAATAAAGCTCTGCTCAACAGCCTCACTACCCATCTCCAAGAAACCAACATCAATCGCTCGCTGGTTGGCCAAACCATAGGGAGCTGGAAAGTTACGGCTCTGCTGGGCCGAGGAGGAATGGGGGAAGTCTATCACGTTGAACGTTGCGACTCCGATATCCACCAGAAAGGAGCGCTAAAAATAATGCGGCATGGACTTAATACGCCCGATAATATGCGGCGTTTTCGGCTGGAAAAACAGATTCTGGCGGGTCTGCATCATCCCAATATCGCCGGTCTGATTGACGGTGGCATTAGCGATGACGGCCGCCCCTACCTCGTAATGGAGTATGTTGACGGGATCCCCATTGATCAATATTGTGATAAGCATCAGCTGACGATCGACCAGCGATTATCACTTTTAAAAACCGTATGCCAAGCGGTGCAGCATGCACACAAAAATCTGATTGTACACCGAGACCTAAAGCCCGCCAATATTCTTGTAACCGAAGAGGGGCATGTTAAAATTCTGGATTTCGGCATTGCCAAGCTACTTGATTCTGATCTTTATGATCTGCCTGCTGCCGAAACCCGCCAAAGCATGCGGTTGATGAGTCTTGAATATGCTGCTCCTGAGCAGGTGTCCGGAAACACCATTACTACCTCTACGGATGTTTATCCACTGGGGATCCTGCTATATGAACTTCTTACCGGGGTACATCCTTTTAACTTTGAGGAAAAAGGAATCAAAGAGATTGAAGAGACCATCCTGAACGAAGAACCACCCAGACCGAGTCAACGCCAGGCTGCGATCAATGATTCTGATACTCTTATCGAAGCCCGAAAAACCAGCCAGACGGCTCTTTTGGGCCAGCTCAGGGGCGATCTTGATGCTATTACCTGCAAAGCACTTAGAAAAGAGATGGATCAACGTTACCAGTCGGTCAGCCAACTTGTGGATGATTTGAACCGGTTTAAGGCCGACAAGCCGGTAACGGCCCGCTATGGATCCACCCGGTATTACATTTTAAAATTTTATAAGCGGCATAAAAAAAGAATTGGTATTGCTGCCGGTGCTGTAATAATTATAACCGCATTGACGATTTTCTATACCTTTCAACTGGCCCAGCAGCGCAATGAGGCTCAGCTCCAGGCCCAAAAGGCAGAGCAGGTTAAAGAACTACTTGTCAGTATATTCCAAAGTGGAGACCCTTTTCGAGAGCCAGAGGCCAACGACTTATCGATCCAGGACGTTTTGGACCGCGGCATGCACCGGATATCGAATTCGCTGGAATCTCAACCACTGGTGAAGGCTGAACTCCAGGAAGCACTGGGCAGCGTTTATTCCGGACTCATTATGTATCCCAAAGCGGAACCACTATTGCGCAATGCGCTGGCTACCTACAAGCAAGAACTCGGGCCCAACGCCCCGGATGTGGCCCAGGCATCTCTTTTGCTGGGATTCATGCTTTTCAGAAAAGGTGAATACAACGAAACGGAGACTCTTTTTGAGGATGCCAAACGGATATACAAAAGTAACAATGGTATCGAGAACACTCATTACGCTTATGCTGTAAAAATGATGGGCGCTCTGTTTTCTGAAACGGGACGTCCCCAGGAAGCTTTGGACCAGTATAATCAAGCGATCCAAATCTACGAGCAGAAAAGTGCACCCGAAATTGCCGGCACTTATATGGATCGGGGATACGTACTGATGGGACTGGGACAGTTTGATGAAGCGGAGGCAAGCCTGGAGCGATCTATCGAATTGTTTAAAGAGTACAACCAAGAACCAGAAGTTGCTATCGCGAATGCGTTGACCGGGCTGGGACAAACAATGCAGCTAAAAGGGAAACTTGCTAAAGCCGAAGAATATCACCGAGAGGCTCTGAATATCCGCCAACAAATTTTTGATCCCGGTCATACTTATATTGCATCGTCTCATCTGAGGCTGGGCTGGGTTTTAGTGGAGGAACACAGAATTGAGGAAGCGATTCCCTTGGTTAAGAAAGCTTATCAAAGCTTTAAAAACCACCTGCCGCCCAATCACTGGAAAGTTGCAGCTTCAGAAGGTGTTTTAGCCCTTGCCTGGCTTGGCCAAGGCAAATACAGGCAAGCAGAACAAACACTGCTCAACACCTATGGCGTACTAAAAAAGCAATTTGGCCCAAATGACTGGCGTACTCGAAGGGCCCGGCAAACAGTTGCAAAGCTTTATGCGGCATGGAAGAAACCCCAAAAAGCGCAAGCTTACTTGAATAATTGATAAAGTGTGTTATAAGTTTACTCCAAACAGAGAAATATTTACAGAGGAATCACAAATCCCACCTTAAAATCCAGCTATTAGCTGTTATTCCTTTCTGAATATTTTTTACTTCCTGCCAACACTTACTTTAAAAACCTTGGCAAAAAAGATGATTTTCAAAACACTTCCTTTACATGATAGGAAATTACTTTAATTAATAACTAAAAAATAGATCCCATTCGATTTTAATGGTGATTTTAACTTCTATTATGGAAACTTTTTGTGCTTTTTGATAGTTAAAGCACCATAGTAGTAAATTTTGTGTTCGTTTTTTCTAACTCATTAATCTTAAAATAACATTCTTGTTATGAAAAAATTATTACTGTCAGTTTTATTGTTATCTGGATTTATTTGCTTTAGCGCAACCAATGCCCATGCCCAATTGGGTATCAAAGCAGGTTTTAACTCTGCCAACTTTAATGACACAGATGCTTCCCTGGACTCACGATCAGGTTTCACAGCCGGATTGACGTATGACTTTGGCATCCCTATGAGTCCTATCACCATTCAGCCCGGTGTATTTTATGCTCAAAAAGGAGCCAAATTTTCAGGAGAAGGTGCAGAAACAACGACAAGGCTGGATTATATCGAAATTCCTGTTGTTGCTAAATTTGATTTCATCCTTGATAATCCAATGCTAACGCCGCACGTCTTTTTTGGACCTTATATGGGCTTCAATATTAATGCCGAGCAAGAAGGTTCTGCCGGAGAAACCTCTGGATCTGCTGATATTAGCGATGAAGTTAAAGGCACCGATTTTGGGGTTGTCGTTGGTGCAGGAGCGGATATCACTAAATTTAATGTTGGGGTACGATATTCGGCCGGACTCTCCAACGCCTTTGAAGAAGGCGACGGTAAAAACGGGGTGTTTTCTATTGTTGCCGGCATAAACTTTTAAGTAAGCTTATTAAGCTACTTTTTTCAAAAGGCTTCACTGATCGGTGAAGCCTTTTTCTTTTTTTTAAATATTTTGCACGGATTCTTCATTTTTATAGATTACCGATCAATGACTAATCACTTAAAAAGCTCAAATGTTTATCCATTCAAAATTCCGTTTCCACACACTCTCTTTGCTATTGCTGACATTATTATTTATAGGTTGTAATCAAGACTCTGCAGAGGGACAAAATAATCCGGCCGAAGAAAACTCCTCAATACTCATTTTTTCAAAGACCGAAGGATTTCGACACGGATCGATTGAAACAGGTGCAGAGGCCGTGCAAAAACTGGTTTCTGAGGAAGAGTTACAACCTTTGCATACCGAAAATGCTGCCTACTTTCATCCTGACAGCCTCGCTTCCTTTGAGGCGGTCATCTTTTTGAATACTACGGGAGATATCCTAAACGACCAACAGCAACAACATTTTGAGCAATTCATTCAGCAAGGTGGCGGGTTCGTAGGTATCCATGCTGCAGCCGATACCGAATATGAGTGGCCATGGTACGGAAATATGGTGGGCGCCTATTTTGTGAGTCACCCCGCAATACAAGAGGCAACCTTAAATGTCATTGACCAATCCCATCCTGCCACCTCTCACCTGCCATCCGAGTGGGTTCGAACAGATGAGTGGTATAACTATAAGGAGATCAGTGATCAAATCAATGTGCTTATTGAGCTGGATGAGTCCAGCTATGAGGGCGGCGAAAATGGAGACTACCATCCTATCAGCTGGTATCATGACTATGATGGAGGGCGAGCATTTTATACCGGGCTTGGCCATACCGAGGAAAGCTATTCGGAACCCCATTTCTTAGATCTTCTGAGAGGTGCCCTGGATTACGTTCTTGAGGCCAAAGCAGAGTAATATTTCGATCTCAAACAGACTAAAGTTCTCTGCCTATAAGACAAATCAAGTAACTACTGATCTGCGGGTACGATCTGCCCGGTGGGAGTAATTTTTTCTCCGGGTGCAGGTTCTTCCATGGGAAATTTATCGATCGATACATTAGGATCGCGATCGTAAGGCACATAGTGGGAATGGGAACCATGTGACACCGCGGTATACGACTTTTCATTAAAATAGCCAAGTGCATCAGCCAGGGCCAAGCCAGCTAACACAACAACAACTGCAATGAAGACATATTTTAGCTTATTCTTGGAGGTCATAATATTATCCTTACTGCCGGGTTATTACCTGATAGGCAAGCATTAATATATTCTTTTCGATTGATAAAAATAAGGGTATTTGGCTGAGAACTGAAATACTTTTCCAGAGATAATATCTCTGGAAAATAAAAAGCCCGCCGACTCATACAATGAATCGACGGACTTGAATTGTCTCTCCTAAGCCTGCCTCCATCTAATGCAAGCTATTTCGCCCTTTCGGCCTCTCCTCCAACAGGAGCAGAATGCCTATTCCTTTTCTTTAATAAATACCTGCCATAGGTGGAGCAAAGAGAGCAGAAACAATAAGCTGTACGACAATTACGACCAGAGCACAAACAATAACATAGGCTAAGCGCTTATCATCAGGGGTTTCCATCATTACAGGGATGCCCACCCAAAACAGATAAATACTATAAAGCCCAAAGAGACTAACCCAACTCAACAAAAAAGAAAGGTTAGCAATGACAGAAGCTAAAAATGAAGGGGTTGCGGCATATACCACTAACTTAAAAGCATTATTCAGATTTTTAGTAGAATTAAACTTTTCTGCCAGTTCATTTGCCACATAAGCTGCAACTACAATTCCAAGCAGAGGCATCACCAATTGGTACACGGCTATATTTAAAGACCAATGACCTATCAATCCAGCTAAAGTGGCCAGTACCACGAGCGGCAGGGCATAAAATACAATGAGCTCTTTATTCGATTTACTTTCCCCTTTAATTGCCTGCCATTCGTCTTTTGGACTTACAATAATCCCTTTTGCTCTGTCAATAATATACTGTATATCCATAATCCTTGGTTTAATGCTTATCCCTCATCCAGTTATTTATTATAAGTACACAAATTACCAAAGATTAACAAGGCCCAACCTTTATACGCTTTTCTCTTTGTATCCATATAAAGGCTGAGCCGTTAATCCATATTATTCAAAAACCAGGTACTGCAGAAGTCGTTCCTGTGGTCTCCAGTTAGGTGTATGCTCGGATTCAACAGTATGATATGAGCTGTAGAAGACGCTTCCGTCACCTGCCTGGAAGGATACAGTTAATGGACGAACACCTGATTCTCCACCCCATTCAACATTACCTTCCACCCATTGTGTTACATCAGCAGATGCATGTGGACCGTCAATGACTGCCCATCCGCCTAAAAAGTCAGTAATATGAACCGTATTGTCAGCATTCAAGCAGGATTCACCATCAAAGCAATCTACATTTGCCAACCACGATTCCATGTTAGGCTGAAGGATTAAACCGTCAGTTTCGATACCAGCGTTTCCACTCTGTGCAAAATTTTCGCCCTCTGGTTCATCAGCAGGGGTATCATCAGATCCATAATAATCAATATAAGAAGGGAAAACCTGTTCAATATAATCATAGGCCCAGTCTGTGGTATATAAGATTCCTCCCGACTCTACAAAGTCTTTGAGGGCCGTACGATCTTCTGTACTTAAAAGGGCTGCTCCGTCCGAAGATTTTGCGTGAAGATGCGAGTGCGTGTGCGTACTTACCTTTTCGTTAAGCGGCGATTCACTGGCACCACAGTTAATAAAGATAATATCATAATTAAAAAGATCCTTTTGTCCGTCTCCATCGGCATCCTCAAACAGTTTGCTTGTATAGTTATAAATATCGAACTGTTCCGTTCCCGGCACAAGCCGACCATAATTGAAGTTAGCTTCATCGGTTCCAACTTCTCCAAAACCGACCTTTGCCAAAATATCCTGCATGCGATCATAAGAGCCTTCGACGACTGCAACTTCTCCATCCAGGCTCTCTTGGGTGCTGGGCATTACAATCTCTCCTAACGTCCCATCACTGTCATTGATATTTATATTCTGCTCAAAAGAGAAAATGCCCTTCGTAATTTTCAGGGTAACCGAGCTGCCGGAAACCGGAATATTAAAGGTAAAGCTACCATCAGCGTTCGTGCAGGTAAAAGCAGCATAACTTTCGGCTGGCTCCGGGCATTCTCCTTCCATGGTAGTTGCCAGTGGACTCGCTTTGGCTTTACTGGCTATTGCTTTATTGGCTCCACCTTTGGGGATAAACACTGTCGCCCCTGCAAGTGGCGTACTGCCATCCGGTGCCTGGATAGTTCCTGTTACTTCCACTTTTTCTCCACCTTCAGAACCCGAAGAGTTATCACTACAGGCCTGCAGCGTTACAATACAAAGTGCAAAAATTAGGGTGATAGAATAATAATTGGTTTTCATAGCTATAGAAATGTTTTCTTGATGGTTGTTTGTGTACTGTTATGTACGTAATAGCTATGTTAAATAGCTCAAAAAGCTTCGCCTCTCTTGATTTTTGTTAGTTAAAGCAGGCGAACCTTAATGTTGGTGAAATAAAAGCCTTAATCTAAAACAGTCGGGCCACCTTTCCACAAACCTCTTCCAGCAATAATTGATGATCTCCTGTTATGGCATCTTTAGTGTGGGAATCGATATCGAGTTCGGCTATAAACTTCCCATCTTTTTTGACTGGCACAACAATTTCTGACTTTACATGGATGCTGCATGATAAATAATTATCGGCCTGACTCACATCCTGCACAACAAATGTCTTATTCGTCTCGGCAGCCTGTCCACAGATTCCTTTGCCAAAAGAAATGCGCGTATGATCCGTAGGCTCTCCTACGTAGGGTCCCAATACCAGTTCCCGTTCGGCATTGGGATCTACGATATAAAACCCTACCCAATCAAATACTTCTACCTCATCCGATAGCAATTGGCAGATTTGCTGAAGTTTCTCATCACGGCTTTGATCAGCACTTTCAACAATTTTGCTTACTTCATTCTGCAGTAACTTCGTATCTTCCACTATAACTTGATTAATTCGGTTAAGAGCTAAATTTTGGGTTGTAAAATACGACTTTATTATTCCCAAGAAAAGATAAGCTCTACCAAAAACTTCATCTGCGCTAACAAACTTTCTGCCGGCTCCTATTATGTTTGAAGACCTCCTCGTTCAAAATGATTTCTTTACTACTTATCTTTCCAGCCCAACCAGCCTGTTGATCGCAGCCTTTACTTCCATCATTTCTGTAGCCAATCCCCTTGCGGCTATGCCTGTTTTTATTTCGCTGACGGAACGCAGTTCTGATCTTGAGCGGGTAGTTATAGCAAAAAAATCTTCCTTTTACATGTTTAGCATCCTCCTGATTTTTTTACTCTTGGGGACCTATATTATGAGTTTTTTTGGAATCAGTCTCTCGGGCATTCGTATTGCCGGCGGACTTATTATCCTGCGGGCGGCCTATGCCATGTTAAATCCCGACCACTCAGAGCGCAAGATTTCGGAAGAAGCACAGGAGGCCGCCAAAGACAAAGAGGATATTTCGTTTAGCCCCATGGCCATGCCTATGCTTTCGGGGCCGGGAAGTATTGCCGTAGTCATAGGCCTGGCTTCACAGGCTGAAGGATTTATAGATCTGATAATTATGTCGGGAGCTATTGTTTTAGTTGCCCTGATCTCTTACGGCGTATTGCGGGTGGCTCCCTTTTCAGCCAAATATATTGGCCCTACCGGTATGAATGCCATCACCCGAATGATGGGCTTTATTGCGATGGCTATTGGTGTTCAGTTTATCTTGAACGGAATTGGAAAGTTTTTTGGGGTGTAAGTTAGCAGTTTGAACTTGCTACATTTTGGTGGACACCCAGTTAAGCCATAGATTGTCGCCGCAATTTATGACCAATACCTATTATGAGTAAAAGACGAACCTACAGCAAAGAATTTAAATTGGACGTGATCCAACAA
>NZ_JAGGJA010000014.1 GCF_026229185.1 Fodinibius salsisoli
CGCCGCCGAAATGCTTCGCCATTACGGTCGTTATCGCCGCCGTCGTGGTCGTCTTTCCGTGGTCCACGTGGCCGATCGTTCCTATATTTACATGTGGCTTGTCTCGCTGAAATGTCTCTTTTGCCATAATACTATTGGTTAATGATGTTTAAGCTCTGGATTCTACAATTTCCTTTTCTAAGTTCTCTGGGACAGCCGCATACTCCAAGAACTCCATAGAAGAAGTTGCACGTCCCTGTGTAATTGATCTCAGATCAGTTGTATATCCGAACATCTCGGACAGAGGCACTTTAGCCTTCACAACCGAACCTTGATTATTGTTATCCATCTTACCGATAAGGCCTCGTCGACCATTAAGGTCGCCAATCACATCACCCATATATTCCTCGGGAGTGATAACTTCAACATCCATAATCGGCTCGAGGATGGTTGGTTTTGCCTTCCTTGCTGAATTTCGGAAAGCAAGCTTAGCACAAAGCTCAAAGCTAAATGCATCCGAATCAACATCATGGTAAGAACCATCGTAGAGACGTACTCCTATATTCTGTGCAGGGTAGTCAGCCTGGATTCCACCACTCATAGCTTCTTTAAATCCTTTCTCTACAGAAGGGATATATTCACGTGGTATATTACCACCTACAATTTCATTAACAAACTTAAAGCCTTCATCGACGGAGACATTATTATCCTCCTCGTCGTACTCTTCAAAGTCAGACAGTGGACCAATCTCAAATTCCATATCAGCAAACTTACCACGTCCACCAGACTGCTTTTTGTACGTTTCACGGTGAGCAATACTCGAGGTAATAGTTTCTCGATAAGACACTTGAGGTGCACCAACATTAGCTTCTACCTTAAACTCACGCTTCAGTCGGTCCACAATAATTTCGAGGTGAAGCTCACCCATACCGGCAATCGTAGTCTGACCGGTTTCTTCATCCGTCTTCACTTCAAATGTAGGATCTTCTTCCGCAAGCTTAATAAGTCCGGTCGTAAGCTTTTCAGCATCGGCCTTAGACTTGGGCTCAACAGCCAACTTAATTACTGGCTCTGGAAACGAAATCTCCTCTAAAAGAATAGGATTGTCGACATCACAGAATGAATCACCGGTACGAACCTCCTTAACTCCTACAGCTGCTGCAATATCGCCAGCTCGTACCACATCAAGATCTTTTTTGTCGTTGGCGTGCATTTCCAGAATTCGACCAACACGCTCCTTCTGACCTGTTGTTGCATTATATATGTAAGAACCTTTTTCAAGCTCCCCGGAATACACCCGGAAGAAGGTCAACTTACCTACATAAGGATCAGACATTATTTTGAAAGCAAGAGCAGAGAATGGCTCCTGAACACTGGGTTTACGCTCCAGCTTCTCATCATGATCTTCGGGATTCTTACCCTGGATTGCGGGAATATCGTAAGGACTTGGGAGGTACTTAATAACCTTGTCAAGAACCGTCTGGACACCTTTATTTTTGAGAGCAGAACCGCACATTACCACAGTAATATCCCTACTCAAGGTAGCCTCACGGATAGCATCTTCAATTTCCTCTTCACTGATCTCCTCTTCCATGAGGTACTTTTCCATCAACTCATCGTTGTGATCAGCGATAGCTTCGAGCATAATCTTTCTATACTCTTCAGCCTTTTCCCTGAGATCATCCGGAATATCAACTTCATCATACTCCATTCCGAGCGTCTCATCATCCCAGATGATACCCTTCATACTGACAAGATCAACCACTCCCCGGAAATTTTCTTCAGAACCAATTGGAACCTGAATTGGAATAGCATTGGCATTAAGCTTACTCTTCATTTCTTCAACAACGTTAAAGAAATCAGCCCCAACGCGGTCCATCTTATTCACAAACGCCATCCGAGGCACATTGTACTTATTGGCCTGCCGCCAAACAGTCTCGGACTGTGGCTGAACAGCTCCAACCGAATCAAAAACACCAATCATCCCATCCAATACACGCAAAGAACGCTCTACCTCAACAGTAAAGTCAACGTGACCAGGAGTATCAATTATATTAATTCGATGATCCTTCCAGATACAGTGCGTTGCAGCAGAAGTAATTGTAATACCACGCTCCTTCTCCTGATCCATCCAGTCCATCTGAGAAGCACCATCATGCGTTTCTCCAATACGATGCGTAATCCCCGTATAATAAAGGATACGCTCAGTCATCGTCGTCTTACCAGCATCTACGTGTGCAGCAATACCAATATTCCGCGTCCGCTTTATCTGGTCTACAATTTTGGGATCTGTTTTTGTCTTCGTCTCAGCCATTACTATAAGTTATCTCTATAAAATCGTTTAGAATCTAAAGTGGGCAAATGCCTTATTTGCTTCCGCCATGCGATGCACTTCGTCTTTCTTACGAATTGCACCACCTTCATTATTAGACGCATCCAAAAGCTCGCGAGACAATCGTCGAGCCATTGACTTATCATTCCGGCCAGAAGAAGCACTAATAATCCAACGCATTCCTAAAGCCGTACCACGATCCGGTCGCACCTCAACAGGCACCTGATAGGTAGAACCACCTACTCGTCTGGACCGCACCTCTACAACAGGTGATACATTACTCAGGGCATTCTTAAATACTTCCATACCCTCTTCACCTGTCTGCTCTTCAATAATTTCAAAAGCCTGATAAAGAATCTTACGAGCTACATTCTTCTTACCGTCCTTCATCAGATTGTTTACGAAGCGCGTAATCAGCTTATCCCCAAATACCGGATCAGGCTGTACATCACGCTTATCTGCTGTCTTTCTTCTCATTTTCTTAGGGTTTAATTCCTACTCAACAATTATTAATTAGGCTTCTTTGTACCATAAAGACTTCGACCCTGCCTACGATCCTCAACACCAGCAGTATCGAGCGTTCCACGCACGATATGGTAACGAACACCAGGCAAATCTTTTACACGGCCACCGCGAACAAGCACGATACTATGCTCCTGTAGGTTATGACCCTCACCAGGAATATAGGCTGTCACTTCATAGCCGTTAGTTAAACGTACACGAGCTACCTTACGCAAAGCCGAATTTGGCTTTTTAGGCGTAGTAGTGTAAACTCGAACACAGACCCCGCGCTTTTGCGGGCAATTTTCTAAGGCAGGAGCAGTTGTCTTACTCGTCTTTGTCTTCCTGCCCTTACGTATAAGTTGTTGTATAGTAGGCACTATTTTAAACGCTTAATTGATTTTTCGGTCAAACAAGAGTTGCCAATGATAAGGAATTATCAACCAATAACGCAAGTATTAAATCCATATTTCTTTTCTTTTTTTGTTTAAAGATTTATTTCTTTACTCAAAGGCCCAAAATTCGGTTAAAATGGGCTCAATAAGTAGTATATAATAATATATCAGTATATCTATTTTGAAATTAATTGACCTTCCAAATCTAAGTACCAAGCGGATAAAGGCACTCTCTGAGAGTGGAATCAATAGTATTCTGGATCTGCTTAATTTCTTTCCCCGGCGCTATTTGGATCGAAGTACGGTTCTGTCTATACGCGATGTAAAAGGCCAGGGCGAAGAAGTGACAGTTGTAGGGCGTGTAAAAAAAATACTGCAGCAGGGATACGGCCGAAAAAAAAGACTGGAAGTCATCATCCAGGATGATACGGCATCACTAAAGGGAGTTTGGTTTAAAGGGGGCCACTATATAAAGAAACAGTTTTCGGAAGGTCAAATGGTGGCTTTCTTCGGGACAGCCAAAAAATACGGGCGCTATATTTCGATTGCTCATCCGGAGGTTAATAAAATTGGCGACCAATCAGATATTGCTGACTTTAGCCGCATCGTCCCTATATATCCGGGGAATAAAGCCCTTTCTAAAACTCATACTACAAGCAAACTGATTCATCGCTGGCAAAAAATAGTCTTAAAGCATGAGAAGCCTCCGGAGTTCTTACCAGACACAGTGCGGAAGGATTATGATCTGCCGCTCCGTCATAAGGCCTACCGCATGATTCACCTTCCGGAGTCTGATTCAGAGTACAAAAAGGCGTTTCAGCGGTTCAAGTTTGAAGAACTTTTCCTTTTCGAACTTAGTGTCGCCAAGACCAAAAATTCGATTATTGAAAAGCACCAAGGGCCTCTTTTCGAAGATTTAGGCAACTATACCCAACGTTTTTTTAACCAACACCTTCCCTTTGAACTCACAGACGGACAAAAATCATCTCTTTCAGATATTAAAAAAGACGTACGTTCTGGAAAACAGATGAACCGTCTCATTCAGGGCGATGTGGGTTCCGGAAAAACAATTGTTGCCATCGGAGCTGTTTTGATGGCTCTGGATAACGGATTCCAAGCCGCCTTCATGGCGCCTACTGAGATATTAGCCGAGCAACATTACCATACCCTGTCGACCTTCCTTGAACCACTGGATATTAACATCCGGTTGTTAGTAGGTAATCAAAAAAACAGCCTGCGGACGGACATCCTCACCGATATTGCGGGTGGTAATGCTCAGGTCGTTGTGGGTACCCATGCCGTCATCCAGGATGAGGTGACTTTTAACAAGCTGGGATTAGCTGTGATCGACGAACAGCACCGATTTGGGGTAAAACAGCGTGCTGAAATTCTTCAGAAAGGCTCGCATCCACACGTTTTAGTCATGTCAGCCACGCCCATTCCCCGGTCACTGGCCATGACAATCTACAGCGACCTGGATATCTCCGTTATCAAGGGGTTGCCCGGGGGACGAAAACCGGTAAAAACGGCGGTTCGTCCACAGAAAAAGCACGATGAAATCTATAATTTTGTCGAGCAAGAACTTGAGGATGGAGGTCAAGCCTATGTCGTCTATCCGCTGGTAGAAGAATCAGAAAAGGTAGACCTTAAGGATGCCACAGCCGGATATAAAAAACTCAAGAAACGATTTTCCGGTTATAATGTCGGCCTGCTTCATGGACAGATGTCATCTGAAGATAAGGAAGCTGTAATGCAACAGTTTATAGCGAATGAAATACAGGTATTGGTTTCTACCACGGTCATTGAGGTTGGTGTAGATGTGCCCAATGCCAGTATTATGATTGTGGAGCATGCTGAACGGTTCGGACTTTCTCAGCTTCATCAGCTGCGGGGTCGCATTGGACGTGGCCAGCGACAGAGCTACTGCGTTCTGATCCATGGCCAAAAAGTGAGTAAGGAAGGCCGCTTCAGGCTAAAAAAGATGGTTCAAACCAATGATGGCTTTGAAATTGCCGAGGCCGACTTAGAATTGCGTGGTCCTGGTGATTTTCTGGGCACTAAACAGAGTGGCCTGCCAGAGTTTAAAGTAGCTGATATTATCGAAGACCAGTGGATTCTGGAGCAAGCTAAAACCGAAGCCTGGAGACTGATCAATAGTGACCCCGATTTGCAAAATAATGAGAACCAAGAGTTGAGGGAAGTTTTCATTCCTTACTATAAAGAGAAAAGTCGCTTTTACGGAATGGGATGATTAAGAATTAATGAGTTGCACAAGTTTCCTAAAATAACTGCTTCTTCTAAAAAGTTTCATTCGTCACGCCATCAAGATTAAAGTGGCTTCAAATCACTGTGGCGTTCTCATCCTGCTATGCAACCAACTCAATATTAGAAGAATATAATAGCTAAATAGTGTTATTCTTCAGAGTTTGAAAACGTCTACAAGTATTTAGTTGCATCAACTAAGAGGGAGTGTGAATAGTTTAAGCGATATAGGATACGTATTCATTTCAAAAAAAGTTCTGGCTTTAATCGTAGTATTCATAGTCTTTCAGCCCATTTACCTGATGGCCCAATCGTTGCTTTTGACTCCTGTCCAAAAGAAAGGTTGGTTTAACCATAGTTCTGAGTACTCTTCAAACCTTCCCCTTCATGCTACTTCATATCAGCAGCCCGCCCAAAATCGAGAACTGATCAATTGGCCCACTTTTGTAGCTACCTCAACCATGATAACCGGTATATATACCGGTCTATTTATCTATGAACAGAACCACCGATGGAACGTCCCCAAGGTCCCCTTTCACTTCAGCAGCGGTTTAAATGCTAAAGGTTTTGATAAATTTGGCCATTTTTATGCAACCAAGTCACAAGCAGAACTGATTTCTAATCTCTATACATTTTCAAACATACGCTCGGGCCGGTCTAACTTGCTGGGAGCCGGTATTGCCCTGACCGTACAGTCACTGATTGAAATAAAAGATGGTAAAGTCTCGGATGTAGGATTTGATGTCTATGACCAGATATCGAACCTAATGGGGATTGCCTGGTTTTATGGGAGAGAAAATAGTGCCTTCCTAAAACGATTTAATTTCCGTTGGTTTTATCATCCCTCAAAAGATAAGCAATTGCTGCCAAAGGGATCGCTAACACGCTTCATAGAAGATTATAACGGACACAGTTACTGGCTAACCACACAAGTAGGTGATTTTATTCCCTATTGGCCCCGATTTATTGTACCTGCTGCAGGAATCACACTGAACAACTGGTCGTATGAACAAAATCAGTCGGGCTACTATTCGTACCACCTAAGTTTTAACCTTGATTTTACTCATATTATACCTCAGCACAGCTCTTGGGGCAAAATAAGCGCTGATCTGCTGAACAGTTTCTACGTCCCTGCTCCCGCAATTGAAGTTTATCCGGATTTTGGCTTTGAACTGCTTTTTTCGATTGACCTTTAACAGATATTTGACCTTTCGTTTAGAAAAGAGCCTCAAAAAGACTCGCAATAAGCCAGCCAATGAGCAGTAAGAGTCCTATAATAAGTAGGATAAGTACGGCAGCAATGCTCCACAACATCCAGCGGCTGTGCTGCTCTGCTGATTGGGCATCGTTTTGATATTCTTCCAGCAGTTCGGCATTGCGGAGGTTCGCCTTCCAGCTTACGTCAAAGAGATCACCCAGCAGCGGTATGGACCCAATAACAATATCCAGCAGCACATTAAATCCCATCCGGAGCAGTACGGATGGTGGCAAATCTGCTCGCACGCCCAAAAGGATGAAGTAACTGGAAATCATACCGGCCAGCCAATCACCGGCCCCGGGTATCAGACTAATGATGGGATCTAATCCAAACCGAATATTGGTACCCGGAATGGTAAAGCGGCTATCAAGCCATTCGGCCAGCCTTGTTACGTTTTGCGTATTATGATCATTATCCATCATTAAAAAATTTAAAATCCGTATTTCTTATGTAACACTACTATTTAAAAAACGATATACTTAGTTACTCTACAAGAATCAAAATATTATTAAAGGAGGCTTTACAAAACCTGACTTCTCATCCTAAATTTAGTTCAGGATCTCCTTTCAGAGGCTACCAAAGCTATCTGATATTCTGAAATGAGTTCAGAATGACAAGATGTGATGGTTTTGCGAATCCTCCTTTAAAACGTTAACCAACAAAAAATTGCATATGCGAAGACTTCTTTATCTTTTTGTAGTATTAGCAATGGTTGCCGGTTGTTCTCCCAAAATGGGCGACACCATTGAAAATAATAATCAAGAACCCGCTGCTGACCAAAAGCCTATTGCCTCCTCCATCGATCTTACCGAGGTCAATAATGATCGTGTCTGGGTACAAATTGATCCCGGAAGTTTTGATGCCGACAGCGTCATCTTTCGCCTGCCCCGGGTTGTACAGGGTACCTACTCTGTTAGTGATTTCGGAAGTTTTACCGACAGCCTGGTGGCCTATAATTATGAGGGACAACCCATCACTGCAACCAAGGATGGGCAAAATACGTGGATCATCCCCAATGCCAGCAAACTTGACAAGCTGGGGTACTATGTAAACGATACTTTTGATATTGAGAACAGTGATAAAGCGACTCCCTTTTCTCCATCAGGTACGAATATCAAGGAAGATAACTTTGTGCTAAACCTGCATGGCTTTGTGGGGTATTTTGAAAACCTGCAAAATCACGAATACCAACTGGATATTACCGCTCCCGCAGAGTTTACACACACATCAGCACTGCCTGTCGTTAAAACCAGCTACAACAGCGACAGCACGGAAGCGACCAATACCTATGTCGCAGATCGCTATTTCCAGATTACGGACAACCCCATGATGTATGGCAACCTTGATGTGGCTGAATTCATGGTAGATGATATGCAGATTGTGCTCAGCGTATACTCTCCCAATGGAAATCATTCGGCATCGGCTATCCAAAAGACAATCAAAAGTATGATGGATGCCCAAAAGGATTACCTGGGTACCCTTGAAACGACCGACCGTTACGACATCTATTTGTACCTGGCTCCACGTAGTGAAACAGCTCCCACGGGCTTTGGTGCGCTCGAGCATCACACCTCAACAGTGGTTGTGCTGCCCGAAGCGATGCCCGCCCCAAGGCTTAACCAGACCATGACGGATGTCGTCTCCCATGAGTTTTTCCACATTGTAACTCCACTGAACGTACATTCCGAGGATGTTCACTATTTTGACTACAATGCCCCGACCTTCTCAAAGCACTTGTGGATGTATGAAGGGGTTACGGAATATTTTGCCAGTCACTTTCAGGTTTATGAGGGGCTGCAATCCAAGCAGGAGTTTTATGACAAGATGAACGGTAAAATTGAGTCTTCGCTTGGGATGAATGACGCTATGAGCTTTACCAAGATGAGCGAAAATATCCTGGAAGAGCCGTATGCATCCAACTACTACAATGTATATCAGAAAGGGGCACTTATCGGCATGTGTATCGATATACTGATGAGGGAAGAAAGCAACGGCAAGCGTAGCATGATGTCGCTGATGACCGAGCTCTCTCAAAAATATGGTACGGACAAACCCTTTACGGATGATAAGCTGATCAACGAGATCACAGCGATGACCTATCCATCAGTGGGCGATTTCTTGCAAACGCATGTAGTTGGTAACACACCCATTGATTATAACGACTTCTTTACCAAGGTTGGACTTGAGCGAGTCAAAGGATCAACACAGACGACCCTTTTCTTAAATGGACAAACGGCATTTATCAAAGCAAATCAGGAAGAAGAAACCATAGAATTCCGTGATATAGAGCTCAATAGTTCGCTTAAAAAACTCGGTGTGCAGAGCGGAGATATTATCAAGTCCGTAAATGGGACAGAATACAGTCTCCAAAACATCCGTCAGCTTATTCCGAAATCTATGAATTGGACCTCTGATACCGATATTGAAATGGTTGTCATCCGGGGAGATCAAGAAGTTACTTTGTCTGGAAGAGTAGGAACACCTATGGTTGAAGCGTTTAACCTTATAGAAATTGAAGAAGCAAGTAAAGAGCAACTCAAGCTCCGTAAGCAATGGCTCGGCCAATAATTTTTTAAAAGCCAAACAAAAAGCCCTTCCTCACAGAAGGGCTTTTTTATTTTCAAGAACTTGTCTGTTGTTCTGTTTAAACGAACTCCTTACGCTTTTCGGCTCGCTTGCGCTCATTGGGATCCAGATAGATCTTACGGACCCGCAGGCTTTCGGGGGTCACTTCCAGCAGCTCATCGTTATCGATAAACTCGATATACTGCTCGAGGCTCATCTTTTTGGCGGGATCAATTTTTACGGCATCCGCACTTTGGGTGGCCCGGTGGTTAGTTAGATTCTTTTTCTTAACCACGTTGACCACCAGGTCGTCTGAGCGGTTATTGATACCTACCACCTGCCCTTGATACACCTCGTCTCCCGGTTCTACCAGAAACGTACCTCTATCCTGCAAACCTTCCAAGGCATAGCTGGTTACCTCTCCCTTTTCGAGGGAAATAAGCGTGCCACTGGTGCGACCCGGAATCTCTCCGGCAAAAGGATCATAGGTATCAAATTGCTGGTGCATAATGCCTGTACCGCGTGTTTCGGTAAGCATTTCCCCACGAAAGCCGATGAGCCCGCGTGATGGCACCTTGAAAATCAGGCGATTGTTATCTCCCTCCTTCGTCATGGAGGTCATGATCCCTTTCCGCTGCTGCAGGTTGTCAATTACGCGGTTGCTATAATCCTGGTGTACATCCACCACTACTTCTTCGTAAGGTTCGTGGCGTTGTCCGTCGATCTCTTTGTAGAGCACCTCGGGACGTGATACAGCAAATTCGTAGCCTTCGCGCCGCATCGTTTCCGTCAAAATGGCCAGCTGTAGTTCGCCGCGTCCGGAAACTTTGTAAATATCCGGATTTTCAGTCTGCTCTACCTTGATAGATACATTGGTCCGGATCTCGCGCATCAGGCGATCCTTAATCTGGTTTGAGGTCACATACTCTCCCTCCAGTCCCGCAAAAGGCGAATCATTGACGCGGAAAAACATCGCCATCGTAGGCTGGTCAATATCGGGATAGTCAATGGAGGTCATATCTGCCGTATCGGTCAGTGTATCACCGATATCCACTTTTTCGTAGCCTGCAAGCGCAAAAATATCACCTGCTTCGGCTTTTTCTACGGGTTCGCGCTTCAGTCCGTTGAATGTAAAAAGCTTGGTTGCCCGTGCTTTTTCTTTCAGCTCTCCATCACTGTTGAGCAGCGCAATCTGCTGCCCTTGTTCGATGGTACCCTGCTCCACGCGCCCAATCGCAATTCTTCCCACATAGTCGTTCCAGTCAATACTGCTGACCAACATCTTGAAAGATGCATCCAGATCCTGCTCCGGCGCCGGAATAGTCTCCACAATTTTATCGAAAAGCGGCTTCAGATCCTCATTATCATCTTCCAACTCATGTTTGGCAATGCCGTTAATGCCTTCCGCATAAATGATGGGGAAATCGAGCTGCTCGTTCGTGGCATCAAGCATTACAAAGAGGTCGAAAATCTCGTTCAGCACATCATCGGGTCGTGCATCTTTCCGGTCAATTTTATTGATGACGACGATGGGCTCGTAACCCAGCTGTAATGATTTACGGAGCACAAATTTAGTCTGGGGCAGCGGTCCTTCGGCGGCATCAACCAGGATAATTACACCGTTCACCATCTTCAGGATACGTTCCACTTCACCACCAAAGTCGGCGTGCCCGGGCGTATCCACGATATTAATTTTGGTATCACCCCACTTAACAGCGGTGTTTTTGGAGCTAATAGTAATGCCTTTTTCACGCTCTAGGTCGCCCGAGTCCATCACGCGCTCGGCCACCTCTTCATTCTCACGAAAGGTGCCACTCTGCTTAAGCATTTGATCGACGAGCGTGGTCTTGCCATGGTCAACATGGGCAATAATGGCAATATTTCTGATATCCTGATACATATTAGGTGTGGAAAAGTTGTTTGGTCAGTTGAAAACGAATTACCGGGTCATATAAACCCAGACAATTTTAGTCGCGTAAGATACGGTTTTATTTTTCCAATTCATTATATCTTTCGTGTATAAGATTATTCCTGTGGAATTAAAATTATGCCATACTTACGTATGATTCTTTACGGGTCAACAATAGCTAGATTTTATCCAGCGAGAAAGCAACTGCGTGGGAATGAATTCCAGCATTAATCATATTATATTGACAGAAATTAATATCAATATTGATCTAAGTATTTCATGGATTTAGAAATCACGAACCAACGCTTTGTAGTATGCGGCGCCAGCAGTGGATTTGGCCGCGCCATAGCCGAACAATTATTAAATGAAGGGGCTAAAGTGATTGCCGTAGCCCGCCGCGAAGAAAAGCTGGATGAACTCACCGCACAATATCCGGAGTTAGCCCAAACAGTAGCTGGTGATTTAACAGATGATGATACGCATAATAAGATTGAAGCAGCCATCGGCAATGCGCAATTGCATGGGGTAGTCATCAATGCAGGTGGACCGCCGGCGCTTACCCCTCTCGAAACGGCCATCCCCGATTGGGATGAAGGTTACAAGAACGTGATGCGCTGGAAAATTGAGCTGGTCCTTAGGCTGGTTTCCTATTTCACTGCCAAAGATTATGGCCGTATCCTGTTTGTTGAGAGCCAGTCGGTGAAGCAACCCATCCCTTCGCTGGTACTTAGCAACTCCTTCCGCGCCGGGGTTGTCGGTTTTGCAAAATCGTTATCCCAGGAAATTGCAGACCAAGGCGTGACCGTCAATGTGCTGGCACCGGGCTCTCACGATACGCCTGCTATTGAGCGCGTCATCCAGAAAAAAGTGGATAATTCGGATAAATCGTTCGAGGAAGTAAAAAAAGAAATGGAAACAAGCATTCCCGTGGGACGCTTCGGCAAGGGCGAAGAAATAGCCTCTCTCGCCGCTTGGATTCTCTCCCCCCATGCCGGCTACGTTACAGGACAGACGATCAGCCACGACGGCGGCAGCATTCAGGGCCTTTTTGGTTGAGCAGGTTGCAGGTAAAATGTGACTCTTATTTGAGATATAAATCAAATTTATTTTTTGATTTTATTCTGAATTCTGGCTTCCGTATTCTGAATCCTCCAAGATCAATTCCTAATTGTTCATTTTTAATTTTTAATTAAAATATGTGGCATCAAACAAAAGTAACGCTTTCGGCTAAATCACGGGGCTTTCATATCATTACGGATGAAGTATTGCGCAGCATACCTGAAATTAAGCAGATCCAAACCGGGCTGGCTCATGTATTCATCCAGCATACCAGCGCCAGCCTGACCATCAATGAGAATGCGGATCCTTCGGTGCGCCGTGACTTTGCTACCCACTTCAAGCGAATGGTTCCTGAGGATACTTCTATGTATGAGCATACCCTGGAAGGTGCCGATGACATGACCTCGCACATTAAAAGTTCTATGCTGGGCTCCTCTGTAAGCATCCCCATCACCAGTGGATCGTTGAATCTGGGAACCTGGCAGGGCATCTACCTGTGTGAACATCGCAATCGTGGCGGCCGGCGGAAGTTGGTAGTAACATTGCACGGAGAATAATCATTAAAATCTTTTTAGCATGAATGAACTAAGCGAATCAGAGATCAAGCAGCTTGCCAGCCAGTTACGAACGCCCGAAGGTTCTGCAGGTATTGATGTTGGACATAAAATGCATGAGACGAACATCAATATGACGATGACCGCTGTTAAGGCACTCAATCTCTCGGATGGAGACGCCATACTCGAAATTGGTCACGGTAATGCTGCTCACCTAACGCGCATCCTCAACCAGGCGAAAAACATCCACTATGCCGGCCTTGATATTTCCCAGACTATGCAGGAAGAGGCACAACGTATCAACGCCGACCTTGTCGGAGATGGCAAAGCCTCATTCCATCTCTATGACGGTCAACAGATGCCGTTTGAGGACAATCAATTTGATAAAATAATGACCACTAATACCATTTACTTCTGGGATAGGCCTGTCGGGCTCCTGAATGAGGCACACCGGGTGATCAAACCGAATGGATTATTTAGCATCTGCTTTGCGGAGAAGTCATTTATGAAAGAGCTACCGTTCGCACAGTACAACTTTCAACTCTACAGCACCGAAGATGTCCACGATATCGTTAAACAAACGTCCTTTGAAGCTGTCGATACCGACACCGAAGTTGAACAAGTAAAAAGCAAAGATGGCTTAAACGTAGACCGCCTATTTACGGTTGTGACTCTTAAAAAAGAATAACAATAAAAGGCTTATATTTGCAGGTACCAACCGAACAAAATACTTTCAATTGACGTGCCCGCTTAACATCTACTAAAATAAAATATTATGGAACTCCTTGACCTGGAAGAACTTAGGCTCATCGGACTGGCCCTCCCCGAGAAAACGACCAATAAAGATGGGCAGTCTTCCATCGACTGTGGAAAGCTGTGGCAAAAGTTCGAATCAGGCAATTATTCATCCAGGATCCCTCAAAAACTGACCGATGAAGTTATTGCTGTTTACCATGAATATGAGGGAAACCACCTGCAACCTTTTTCGTATTTCATTGGTTGTAAAGTAGCCTCGGATGCGCCCATGCCTGATGGACTTAACTCCCTCTCTATTTCTGCCGGAAAGTACATCAGAAAGATTGCGCGTGGAAAAATGCCGGACTGTATTGCAGAGACCTGGCAGGATGTATGGCAACAAGAGCAAGAAGGAAAACTGCACCGAGCTTATCAGGCAGATTTTGAGGTCTATGGCCCCAAGAGCCAAGATTGGGATGATGCGGAAGTAGAAATTTATCTGTCAACAATATAGCGTTTCACCTTCATTTTTTATTCACTAACAAAGATATTTAGTTCTACATTGCCCATAACTTTTATCCACATTTAAAGGATTTATTATTTAATCAATGAAAGCCAAACTCCGCCAGGCATTCCATAATCTACGGGAAGTATTTCGGGATGAACAATTCTACCTGAGCCTGCGGCATACGGTTGGCGCTTTCATCCCGCTTATCCTCTGCGAATTACTGGGCTATGAATCCATTGGATTGGAAATGATGCTGGGTGCTTTTTTTGTGTCTGCCGTGGATATTGCCGGGACCTTACGATCCAAAGCCACGGCCCTGATTGTCACTACGGCCATATCGATCACCATCACATTTAGTATTCTTGTGGTAGGCAACAACCTGATTCTGATGTTGCCGTTGCTCTTTATCTTCATCTTTGGCCTGGCTTACATCTCTCCGTACAGCTTGCGCTACACCCTGATGGCCGTTATGGGATATATTGCCATTATTCTTGCCGTAAGCATGGTAGGGCGGTTTAGCAGTATGGATGGGATCCTCAGGCACTGCTTTCTTCTACTCTGTGGATCCCTTTGGTATTTTGTTTTTGCTATGATTATCCACTGGTTCGCCCGATCCAGAGAAATTAATCGTCGCATAGCAGAGTGTACCCGGCAGACGGCACAATATTTTCAACAGCGGCTGGAGCTGTTGGAGCCCGAAACAGATCATACCCAAGGCCTTCTTGAATTAGCCCGTCTACAACAGGAGCTTAGTGAAACCCAGGAAAGCGTTCGGGAACTGTTATTTAGCGATACCTCCATGCTGTCCCGGCGTAGTTCCGAGCGACGGCGTTTTTATCTTATTTTCATCGAGTTGGTGGACATGCATGAATTAGCCATGGCTACGCCCATTGACTATCCCAAAATCCGGGAGCTGCTGCATCGCTACCCCGAGTATAATATCATTCATTCTGTTATAAGCCGCATCAACCAGGAGATGCATAACCTGGCGGATATTTTGCTCCATGGCGCAAAATATAAGGGTCACCTTCAGTTAGAAGACGAGCTGGATCAACTTCGAAATCAGCTTTTGGCTCTCAAAAAAAGAGTTATGCAGGAAGAAAGTAAGGATGAAGAGGCCTATCACACGCTGCGGCGTATTGAATTGTACCTGCATCAACAACTCCAGAAAGTGGAGGTTATCCAGAATGCGGTTTTAAACCGCAAGACGTATGATGATGCAGATATCAAGCAGTTAGCTTCAACGGATGTCTCCACTAAAGACCTCCCACAGTTTGTTACTCCTAACCCATTAAACTGGAGTAGTGTAGTAGATAATTTTGGTTTCGAATCCAGTTACTTTCGGTATGCTTTACGTACAGCAACAACAGCGGTTGTGGGCTATGCTTTGGCTGACTTTCTACAGTTCCAAAATGTCTATTGGGTGCTGTTAACCGTGCTGGTGGTGATGAAGCCCGGGTACGGCGTTACGCGTGAACGATTTTACCATCGCATTGTCGGAACCCTGATTGGAGCACTCATTGCCTACGGTCTTTACCAGCTGGACCCCGGCCGCTTTATGTCCCTAACCATTTTTGGTATTTCTCTTACCCTGGCCTTTACTTTTATCATCCATAACTATACCGTGGCCTCTTCTTTTTTTACGATCTTCGTAATCTTTCTGTATAGTTTTCTGAATCGTGAAATCCCCTCTATGGTTGTATTTCGCGTGGTCGATACGCTTTTGGGCGCAGTACTGGTGATTGGGGCTATCCGGTACCTCTGGCCCTATTGGGAGCATCAAAAGTTTCCCAGCCTGCTGAGGAAATCATTAATTACCAACAAGCTTTATCTCCAAAAAGTACTGGACCATCTATACGAGGGCACCTTTAATGAAACCGAATACCGGCTGGCCCGCAAAAAAGCCTATGTGGATATGGCAAACCTGGTATCCTCCTACTATCGGCTGATCAGTGACCCCAAATCCAAACAAAAGAATGCTAAGCCTTCGTATGATCTGGCCCTCTTAAGCTATATGATACTCTCAACCACCACTTCGCTGGGTGTTTTTGTCCAACAGCACCGGCGGCAGTCCTTTGATTATAACGAGTTTCATTTAATTGGAGAAGGGATTCTTACCAATCTTGCTTTGGCCATTGATAAACTTCAGGATACGACCGATTTCCAGCCGTCCCCCTCTGAAGTAGAAAAGTGGGATAATATAGAACAGGCCGAAGATGATCTGGCCCGGCAGCTTCGGCAACTCAAGCAACAACTCCAAAAACAGCCTTCCGAACAACAAAATGAGACCTACGTTAAATATGCTCAAATTAATTATCTGAGCCGTCAGCTGGGCTGGATGCTTGAATTAAGCCGTACCATTTCCGGACATACCCAGCAGTCTGACCAACAACAAGTAACAGCATAAAAGAAGCTCTACTTACAGTTGTCATCCCAGGCATAAAACAGAAGTAATATTACCCAATTTATATCTCTTGGATGGGAATCTATTTCCAGCTAACTTATTCTGGAGTTGCTTATTAAAGGATTAAATACTTTTGGGCGGGAAAATAAAAGGGGGACTTATGATCAAGAATATAATTGCTGTCGTCATTGGTATTATTGTCGGAGGGCTGGTCAATATGGGGATTATTATGGTGGGTCCATCTATCATTGCACCTCCGGAAGGCGTAGATGTGACGAACATGAATGATCTTCAGAAGTCTATGCACTTATTTGAAGCTAAACATTTCATTTTTCCGTTTATTGCTCATGCATTAGGGACACTCATTGGGGCGCTGCTTACAGCTAAAATTACGGTATCTCATAAGATGATGCTGGCGATGATAATTGGAGTCTTCTTCCTGATAGGAGGCATTGCAAACGCCTTTATGCTTCCAGCTCCTATGTGGTTTATAATCATGGACTTGCTTGGAGCTTATCTGCCGATGGCTTGGCTGGGATGGAAACTATCGAGGCAAGAGTAATACATAACAAAAAAGGCTTTATTGCAAGTCACAATAAAGCCTTGAGTGCGGAGAGAGAGGGTCAACTACGCTAAAGCTTCGTTGACCTTGGATTAAATCCTTAATCTGACTGTAAAATTCGTTTCATTAATATAGCCTTACCCGAGCCGGTCTTAAAATAGCTCTCTAAACTTTTTGCTTTCTGTTTTGAATTGACGGCTACATATGCCTCAAGCTCAAAAGGCTTATAATGCTTTGTCGACTGGACCTTCCCTTTGTTATGATCCCGAAACCGTTTTTTAAGATTTTCGGAATATCCAATGTAACGCCAATCGTAATCCTTACTTTTAAGAATATATACGTACCACATAATATCTTCTCTAATTAAAAAAAGCTTCGCCCAACAAACTCTAATCGAGCCCGTTAAACGAAGCTTAAGTTACTCGCCTGCGCTCCGAAGCTTTAACGCAGGAGTGCGGAGAGAGAGGGATTCGAACCCTCGATACCCCGTTGGGGGGTATACTCCCTTAGCAGGGGAGCGCTTTCGACCACTCAGCCACCTCTCCAAGAGAAGTCGCAAATATAAGCCCCTTTAGAAATATTATCAATGATTAATTTGATTTAATTTCTAGAACAGCTTGCTATTCCTCTTCTCCGTCTAAAATATAAATTTGTGCAAGGTTCCTCCCCTCCTGGGCATAATCAAGTCCATATCCAAGAACAAACAGCGTAGGGATCCGGAAGCCTACATAGTCGAGTTGTACATTATGATGGGTCGCCTCGGTTTTATGTAAAAGAGAAACCGTTGCTATAGTCTCCGGATTCTTAGCCTGCAGTTTATCAACAATATATTTCATTGAAAGGCCGGTATCTACAATATCTTCGACCAAAATAACGTGACGCCCTTCGATGTTGGCATCAATATCTTTAAGGTCAGTAACCTGGCCGGAGGATACTTTCTCATCACCATAGCTGCTGAGCTTTAAAAAGTCGACTTCGCAGGAA
Source organism: Fodinibius salsisoli (assembly GCF_026229185.1). Classification (GTDB taxonomy): domain Bacteria; phylum Bacteroidota; class Rhodothermia; order Balneolales; family Balneolaceae; genus Fodinibius; species Fodinibius salsisoli. The sequence goes on from NZ_JAGGJA010000014.1 coordinate 18,008, forward strand.
ATTTCAACTTGCCGCATTAAGTCTGAAAGAAAAATATAGGCTCCATTTAGTACACCTATAAAAATAGGATTCTTTCCTTCATATTCGGCTGAGAGTTCTTCTCCAAGTTCTTCGACGCGCCGTTCAATTTCTTTTTTGGTAAGATATATGCTAAACGATTCCCCATTACAGCTAACCGTTTCGGGCTTATAAAATGACATCTATACTTTTTTACTGTATGTAATTTTCATGCACTGCACCGTATCAGCTTCCCATTTCACATGGTCGGAGATAGTGCCGACAGAATCACGATTTTTAATTGGCGGAAAGATAACAGCACAGATAGTTTCTTCAAAAGATTCTATGACCAGAGCCTCATATCTTCGAGCCGTACTTATTTTACGGTTCGTAAGATGGTCTGACACCAGCTGATGCCCCTCCATGCCCAGCGGCTGAAAACGGTCTCCCTGTTGCCATCGTCGCAGGGTCAACGGCCAGCTAAGCTTGGCCATATCCAGGTATAAGTTATCTTCTTGGTATGGAGAGGCGCAGGCCTCAACCGAAAACTCAAGGAAACCTGCAATATCTACTGTCTTTGTAATATCTTCTTGGTGCAATTTAACAGCACCAAAATGCTTCTTTTCTTGATTGATAACTACATATTGATCACGGTCTCGCAGCAAGAAATATTCTTCAGTAAGCTGAATCGCCTTCCCCGTCTGGAGGCAAGGAAGCTGATCCAGTTGATTCAATGCTGGCTTGGTAATTTCAGTATCTGGATCTCTTTTTTTTAGTAAATGAAGGATAACGGCTTTCTGTACTCCCAAAGCGAGGCTATGGAATTCCTCCCGATCGACTTTCTCATCCTGGGTTATACGATTGCTAATCCAATCTATTGACTGATCAAAGTTTTCTGCCTGTTCGGCAACTTGAAGCACATTCTGCTCCCAGCCGGGGAAAAAGTCAGAAAGTTCCGCCAACCATTCGTTCCTCAAGAAATTACGGGCGAAATCGGATTCTAAATTTGACTGATCTGTTCGGTATGGAATGCTGTTTTCTTCCACATATTCTGCGACCTGTTCCCGGGAAAATCCTAAAAACGGTCTGAAGAGTTTTCCATCCCATACTTTCATCCCCGACCAGCTTGCCAATCCTGCGCCACGAAAAATCTTCTGAATCACCGTCTCAACCTGGTCATCGCAATGGTGAGCAATTGCAATACCATCTGCCTGCTGTACTTCCATGATTTCTTCAAAAAAATGGTATCGCTTATCACGGGCCCACTGCTGGAAGTTCTCTCCCTCAGCTCCGGCAGGATCTACTCCATAAATAGCACAGTCAAAATCCCATTGTTGGCAAACATCGGTTACAAGCTCAGCATCTTTATCCGAGGCTGTGCCTCGCTTTTTATAGTTAAGATGTACCACATGAGCAGCAATATTAAGCCGATGAAAAACATGTAGCAAGGCCATGGAATCCATGCCTCCGCTTACGCCTATTACGAAACGAACTCCACCCTGATTCTTAAAATATGTGCCCAAGTGTTGTTGAACCGTCGTTTCAATCGGTGACAATCCGGATTTGTTCATGAGAAAAAGATTCAATTCCACCTTCATGATTCAGTAAAAGCAGGCGCCCTGTTTCATTGATTCCCAAAAGTTTATAGGAATCTTGCTTCATCGCACCATTGACCTTCAGACCAACCCACTGGCCATAGCCATCGATTTTTCGGTTAATATGTATCAACAGTTTGGCCTGGTTCTGGTGCCACAGGCGATATTTATGTTCAATACGTGCCAGCAGGTTGCTAAGTAACTCCTCCCGCGCGATCTGCTTCTCCATTTCTATCTGCAAGGATGTTGCTTTTTCAGACAGTTGAGCCGCATACTCTTGCTGATTAACATTTAAGCCTATACCAATGACTAATCGTGCTGGTCTATTTCCAATGAAAACGGCTTCCGTAAGCAGGCCTGCCACTTTCTTCCCGTTAACCAACACATCGTTGGGCCACTTTATCTTTGTGCAGGGCTCTTCACTAATACTTTCCACTTGCTCTACCAAAGCCAATGCACAAGCCAGCGTAAGGGTATGAAATCCATCAGACGTTTGTGGCTTAAAAACCATCGAGAATGTCAGATTCTGCCCGGCTTCTGAAATCCAATTTCTATCGTATTGTCCACGTCCACCGGTTTGATTATCTGTCAACACAACCATACCGGGCTCTACATCATCAGCATCGAGCTTTTTTATATGGGTATTGGTGGATGGAAGCGATCTAAAATATCTAAAATCACGACCCAGCCATTGTGTAGATAAATGGCTCTCAAAGTCAGACAGGTCAAAGGTAGTACTCAAAATATCATCTGTTTGTTGCAATTTGTTGATCAGGTTTCTGCCAGTTTGCTTTTTAGCAGGTCAATTTTAGTAACGGGAGTGGGATCGGTATTGCTTAGCATCGCAAGATAAAAACTGGTCCAGTCTGCCAGCTGAATGAGTGAAAACATGCGGGCCAACCTGCTTTCTCCCCGGGTACCGAGCACATGCAACGAAGCGGTTTGGCCTTCTACCATTTCTTCAACAATAGCCATTCGCTTCTTAACCCGTTCATGGTCTTTATTATCCACCAGCAAAATCAACGAAAGTCGTCCTGTTAGATGGGCAATCCGGTCCCACCCTACAATTTCATTATGCGTCATCTCGGGTAGCGTGTTGCCATACGCCAGAGTTTTTGCACTTTCCTGAAATTGCTCGCGCCAACGCAGGTTAACCGGCTCCATAATAGTTGCATCGGAATAGATAATCGGTAATGTATCCTGAAGCTGGGTAGCTAAATCAAGAGCTTCGTTATCATCCCGATTGGAAAGCTGCTCATTTTCCTGGAGCATCAGCTGGTATGTTTCCTCAAGGGCCTCCTCCCCTTCATCCACAAAACCAAACTGTCGGAAAATATAAAACAGCGGCAGAAAGATATATCCCAAGGCAGCGCGGGGCGTCATCCCACTGGGTATTTTCACATAATCGAAATTTTCACTTGCTGCCTTAAGCATTAGGTTTCCTCCTGAGGTAATTCCTATGACTTGTGCTCCCCGCTCCCGGGCACTTGTAAGGGCTGTGAGCGTTTCCTCGGTTTTCCCTGAAAAACTGCACCCTATAACCAGCGTATCCTCTCCTACCCAGCCGGGGATCTCATAATGACGGACCACCTGAATGGGATAAGGACAGCAGTGGTAACAATAGGCCCGCAGAAGGTCGGCTCCTAAAGCGGATCCCCCCATTCCCACAAAACAGATATTGCGGACTGCGCTCTGGTCAACCGTAAGTTCAATATCCTCGCTAAGGTTCATCGCATCTTTCCACTGGTCCGGAAAGTTTAGCAACAGATCCCACATATTCTGGGTATCAACGGAATGAATAAACGATAGGTCTAAGCCCATGATTTAAATTTTTGTTCTTCTGTACTTTAAAAATTGGTGAATATTTCTTCGGATTCTGCAACAGTTGTACTCTCTAATACTTTTGAAGCCAATGCCTGCATATCCGAAATGCCGCGGGTACACAACGCTTGCTTAACGGCTGGTAAGGCTGATGGAGTCATGCTTAATTCTGTTATTCCCATACCCAACAGGCAGCAGGCTGCTGCAGGGTCAGAAGCTAATTCTCCACATACACTGACCGGAATTGAATGTTCTTTACCAGCATCGGCTACCTGTTTGATTAATTGCCACAAAGCGGGGTGCCGTTGACTGTATAGCCCGGAGATGCGTTCATTGCCACGATCAACGGCCAGCAGGTACTGGGTCAGGTCGTTGGTACCAATACTCAGAAAATCAACTTGTTTTGCAAAGGCCCGGGCCTGGATCGCCACATTGGGCACTTCCACCATAATGCCAATGGGGACGTTGGGATCAATCTCTTCGCCCTCTTTTTGAAGCTCTCCCTGCACTATAGCTACGGCCTTTCGAACGGCGGCCACCTCATCAAGTGAGGAAATCATGGGAACTAAAATGCGCAGGCGTCCGGGGTAGCGGCCCGCGGCTTTTAGGATGGCCCGAAGCTGTTGTTTCAGCACCGTTTTTTTATCCAGCAGCATGCGAATGCCCCGCCATCCCAGAAATGGATTTTGCTCTTGCTCGGCGACATTAAAAAGCTTGTCGCCCCCGGCATCGAACAAACGAATAATCACCGGATGGGGCGCGGTATGCTCCAATACTGATCCATAAAAAGTGTACTGTTTTTGCTCATCATCAAAATGGTCGCAGTGTAGATAAATTGATTCTGTACGCAACAAACCGACTCCCTGGGCACAAAAGCGCTCAATTGACGGAAGCTCGTTTTCAAACTCTATATTTGCCCGTAACGTGAAACCTGCTCCATCAACCGTTTCGTTCGGCTTATCACATACCTGTTGAATTTTGGCCTGCTTACGGGCCGCCTCGGTTATGATATCATCATACTTTTTTTGGGTATCGGTTGAGGGCTTAACAATTACTTTTCCCTGGTTCCCATCCAAAATGATCAGTTCATTGGCAGCAATGGATTTTGAAGCCTCCTCCACTCCTACAACCGTTGGTATCTGCATGGAACGTGCTAAAATAGCTGCGTGAGAGGTGATTCCACCGCGATCCATCACAATGCCACGAATATCATGCTCAGAAAACTCAATGACCTCTCGCGGACTCAATTCGTGTGCAACCAAAATCGCATCATCCGGTATTTCTCTGGTATCATCATTATCATTGACAAGCTGGATGAGTCGGTCGCGGGCATCTGCCAAGTCGAGGGATCGTCTTTTTAATGCTCCCTCCTGATGCTCCTCCATCAGGTCGATATAGACTCCAAAAACCTGGTCAATAGCAGCGTCAGCAGGTCGATTGGCTTGTTTAATCTCAAGTTCTACACGTTTTTTCAAATCAGGATCATTCAGCATCGCTACCTGGGCCTGCAATAGCTCAACGGCTTCCTCATCATCCTGCCCAGCGATCAAATCCTGCAGTTCCTGCTCCGCCACAGAGAGGGCCCTGTTAAACCGATTGATGTGTTGTTCTACATCCATATCCGGAATATGTCGGCCGGAAACCATAGGTCGCCTTCGCTTGTAGAGCCGAGCCTTACCAACGGTAATGCCGGGAGAGGCCGGTGCCCCAGAAAGTATCATTTCCTGCATGTCTGTCTGGTTATTCATCTTCCTCGTACACTTCACCAAATCCATCGTTAATTAATTCAATAATCGCCTCAGCAGCTTCTTTTTCATCAGGGCCATCAATTTCCAATTCCAGTTCAGCCCCTTGTTCGGCTGCAAGCGTCATCACACCCAGAATACTTTTCCCATTCACCTTATATCCGTACATGTGAATAAAAAAATCGGATTTATATCTACTTGCCAATTTTACCATTGCCGCCGCCGGACGTGCATGTAAGCCGGCTTTATTTACGATCGTTACTTTTTCTTTAATCATGTTGGCTCATGTTTATAGCTTAAAATGCTAATTATTGCGTTAACTATCCATGTATGGAAGAGCAAAAAACAAAAAACTCAACTCCATATTATTTAGTTGCCGATTCTGGGTATGTTTTATTAATTTACGCTTCATTTTGAAATGAATTAAATATCGAAATTTCATGTCTGTAAGCAAAAAAGATGTTAAATATGTAGCTGACCTTGCTCATCTGCAGCTCACGGAAGAAGAATCTGACTCATTGGTCCATGATATGAACCAGATTCTGGACTATATGACGACGCTCGAAGAAGTGGATACCTCCGACGTGGAGCCCCTCGAGCACGTTATCGACCTGGAGTATCGCCTCCGTGATGACAAAGCCGAAGCCCCCCTGGATCATAAAGAAGCGCTCAAGAATGCCCCCGACGCCGATACTGATTACTTTCGTGTGCCCCGAGTTATTGACTAATTCGGCTTCTCTGGGAACCCTGGATTTTAACCATGAGCTTCATCGGTTAACTACCTCTTTAATCATCATCTGACACTGATTTGAGTTCACCCAAACAGCCTCATTCCCTAAAAGAAGACTTCATTTCCAGATTATCGACGAATAAGCAGCATGGGGTCGCCCTGTTTATTTTGTTTTTGCTCCCTCTCTTGCTCTATTCGGCTATTTTCTTTGGAGATCAGCAGTTTATGGGCAACGACGTGCTGCAATGGCGCGCCGGTTCGGAATCTGTCATCAACTATATGGAAACCCATGATGGTGAACATCCCAACTGGGCCACCAACATGTTTTCGGGGATGCCTTCGTACGTGCTCCACAATCCGTCTTCGCCTCCGAATATTGATTCCCTGTTCAAATGGCTGGGCGGCAATACCAAGCCACTCACTTTTTTCTGGATTCTCCTCAGCGGAGCCTACTTCTTTTTTGTAATTCAGGGTGTTCGTCCCTTTTCATCGGCCCTGGGGAGCATCTTAATCGGCTTCACGACCTATCTGCCCATCATTATCGAGGCCGGCCACTACAGTAAATTTATGGCTTTTGCATTCATCCCCTGGATGTTTGTGGGCTATTACCTGGTATCCAGATCACAAAAAAAGCTGTTGGCCTTCTTTGTCTTCACCCTTGCCATGACGCTGCAGCTCCGGGCCAACCATCCGCAGGTTACCTACTACTTTCTCTACCTGCTGGGCATCTGGTGGATGTATGACAGCTGGCTGGCCTATAAAAAAGATGAGATTGCCCGTTGGCTTCAGCGCACCGGCATCGCTTTTGGAGCCGGCATCCTGGCTATCATTTGCAGCATTGATCTCTACTGGCGCCTCTACGAATATGCCCAATACAGTACGCGAGGCGGCTCTACCCTAGATGTTTCTTCCCAGGCCGGCGGACTTTCCCTCGAATATGCCTTCAGCTGGTCGCAGGGCGTTGGTGAACTCCTGACGCTCATTATCCCCGGCCTATACGGCGGCTCTTCCGGTGAAGCCTACTGGGGACCCAAAACCTTTACCAGCGGGCCACATTACCTGGGCGGTATTGCTTTCTTTTTAGCACTTATTGGATTTCTGAAATATAAAAAGAAGCTAAAATATCTCTTTTTTGGCGTGGGGTCGTTAACGCTTCTTTTTTCCCTCGGATACCATTTCCCCCTGCTCAATGAGTTCATGTTCAACTACATGCCCTACTTCAATAAATTCCGTACACCAGAGATGTGGCTTATTGTCACAGTCTTCTGCTTTTCAGTACTGGCAGTCTATGGCATAGAAGCTCTTATTGATATTGCTCGTAATAAGAAAGAGTCCTTAAAAGAACTATACCTGCCATTAGGTATTGCGGTAGGATTAGGCGTTATTTTCACCTTGGGAAGCAATGCTCTGCTTTCTTTTGAAAAGCCCGGTGAGTTTGACCAGTATGCCCAACAGTTGGCGCAACAAAATAATGTACAGCCAGACAACCCCCAGATTCAGCAAGGCGTCCAAAATTATATCAACAGCCGGCTAAAGCCCCAACGTAAAGAGATCGCCAACAGTGACTCTATGCGCTATCTCATTCTCGTGCTTCTGGCAGGTGGACTCGTTGTTGGTCTATTGAAAAGAAAAGTCAGCAAAGGCTATTTTCTGCTCGGTATTCTCTTGCTCACCACCTACGATATGCTTCGGATCGATGCCCGCTATGTCAATGAGAGCAGTATGGCTCCCGATCGGTTTGATACCGAACAGCGCATCCAGCAGCAACAGCAACCAGTGGATAAGTATGTCATGGAAAATATTAACAGCGGGGAGGGCTACCCCTATCGCGTCTTTCCGCTGATGCGTAACCCCTTCAACAATGCTATCCCGTCCTATTTTTATCCCACCATCGGGGGGTACACCGGTGCTAAGCTTGCTCACTACCAGGATATGATTGATCACCTGTTGATGAATGATCACTCCAGCATGAACGAACCTATTTTGGATATGCTGAATGTCAAATACGTGACGGCTCAACAGCAAATTCCTTTCACAGGATACACGGAAGTCTTCAGCCGAGACGGCCAGCGGGTTTACCAAAATGACGATGTCTTGCCCAAAGCATTCTTTGTGGATTCGGTAACGACCGTTGCTAGCCCACAACAGGCAGTCGATCGGATGAAGCCGGGCACCCATTTTAATCCTGCTACGAACGCTATTGTAGAAACCAGTGACCAGCTTACAGCTTCTACAGATTCAACAGCTACGGTTTCTGTCACTTCCTACGATGCCAAAACAATTGAGCTGGAAACGTCTTCTTCCAATGAAGGCTTCCTGGTGCTGAGTGAAATTTATTACCCCGCCGGATGGGAGGCGACCATTGATGGCGAACTTGCTACCATTTATAAAACAGACTTTGTGCTCCGCGGACTGCAGGTACCCGCCGGCGACCATTCAATCACCATGACGTTTGAGCCGGCCTCCAGCATCTGGGGACTCCGACTCGCGTGGATGGGACATATCCTCCTCTGGATTTCCGGCATTGGTGCTGGCCTGATGGTGTATCATAGGCGTAAACCATCAGAAGAGGAATAACTGTTCTTTGTTTAGGCTATTTCAAGAATCCACGCTTGAAATAGCGTTTAGGGTCGTCATTAAGAAAAACTGATAAGCGTGAATACATATCAGAGCACCCAAAGCATGATGTTAGGTCTTATACTCATTGGATGGGTAATTCAGCCCCCATACCTGGCAAGGAATTAAGTAATCTGAATTTGAGATAAGAGCTTAAAACGATAACGATCTTTGGGAGATCCCATCTTATTCTTCCCCTAAAGAATTGGGGGAAGAGATGCCTTATCAGCTTCAATCAATTATTAAAAAGTCCCTCTTCCTGCCCCCAGTAGGAGGAAATGAGTGGGTCAACATAGGGAAATAATCCGCCCTCTACGCGATTCATTTCCGATGAATAATAGAATACTCTCTCCAACTACATTTACTCAGAGCACAATTCGGTGTGCTTGGTGATAACATCATCCGAGCTGACATAACCTTCCAACAATTCATAATCTTCCCGGTAGAAATCAATGGCCTGATGCAGCGCTTCTTCGGACAGATCGGCCAAAGTAACGGTGGTCCCACCTGTTTTGCGGCGACGCATCTCCAAATCGGGCTTATATTTTCGCAGCATCTCAATCAGTTCGGGCATCTCATCCAGCGTATAAACGCGATCGAGGTATTCCAGCGAACCGTCCAAAAACTGTGCCTGTGGACGTGAATGATGTTCAATGCCCTTATTAACGCGCCGATAATCAGCCAGATGCTTAATAAAAGCATTGAGGTCTGGCCGTAGCGGAAGCCTAAACCGTTCCAATTTGCTGCGACTGGACTCTAAATCTCCCAGATCAACCACTCGATTGCGGTAACACGAAAGGAGTCGTTTTACGGGATCTCGCACGAGGGCAAATCGGAAGACCCCTTTTTTCTTTTGTAATGCTTGCAGGCTGGTAAAGGCATCGGGGCGCTTTTTATAATAATCGTGATGCTCTCGATAATCGCTAAATTCCGGGAGGTCCGCATCAAATCTTTTGCCAAACTCTATCTCATGCAGGGCATGTTTAATAGAGGTGCAAGCATTTTTGGGAATGGGGATATAGACAAGCTGCTGCTCGGGTAAATAAATTTGGTGGATTTGATATCCGGGAAGCCCCAGCTTACGGCAACTGTATCGCCAGTAGAGACTCAGATCATCAACAGAACGTTTTATGATTCCCATCGTAGTGAATTACAGTAATAGTTTCGGGATATAGAATACAAATGACACAGACATGACGGAATTTTGCAGAATAAATTATTATCTGTGAACATTAGCTTCATCCGCATTACCTGCGTTCCATAAAAATTCAGATGAATATATACGTTAACTCAAAATCGTACCTCCCAACAAACTTTTAACCTCTTTCCAAAGCCGATGAAGAGGTACCCAGCCACAAACATCCGTCAGTCTTGTAACTTTGCCGGTGGCCTTGCGAATATTGTACAGCTGGTATTTTCGCTGGGATTCATTCATTTTTTCTTTGTGCTTCTGGTAAAAAGCAAAATAACCATGGAGCTGGTCCCGTGGATTGGAAATACGCTCCCCTCCATGATCCAGATACACATTTTGCAGCGGCTTCTGCACATTTTTGATCGGACCGAATCGATCCGCCAGCCGAATCCACAGATCATAATCCTGGGCCGCTTCCAGCGTTTCATCGAAGCCACCCACTTCCAGAAGCCGTTCTCTTTTGATGAGCCCTTGGTTACCCACATAGTTGGTGTATAGCAGATCATCGAGGGTAATTCTTTTCTTCTTACGCCAAATAGGGCTGCCCTTTTTATATACCATCCGCACATCGGAGGTTACAAACGCATAGCCGTCCGAATAGGACTCCATGAGCACTTTAATACGGCCCTTATCCCATTGATCATCATCATCCAGCCCCGCTACAAATGCTCCGGATGCCGCTTCGATGCCCTGGTTTCGTGCCCGGCAGGCTCCCTGTGGCTGCTCATTGCGAAGATACTGGACCGACAACACTTCCTTATAATCATTGACCAGTGATTCCATCGACTCTTCTGAGCCATCATCCACAACCACCAACTCCAGCCGCGGATAGGTTTGCACCGCCACCGAATCCAGCGCACGAGGTAATAGCTCTTTTCGGTTGTGCGTCGTGACAATCGCCGAAACAAGGGGTGTAGTTCCCATCAGCAGTCACCATCGATATTATGGAAATTAGCATAATTCATCAGAAAAAATGTATTTTCAAGCTTTGGAAATATCGATCAATAGTTACGTATGTCGCACCGACCGGATGTTACATTTATTATCTGCACCTATAATCGCGCCCATTACCTGGACGATTCGCTCCAATCCCTACAAAAACAGGATTTAGAGGAGCTTCCCGCGGAAATACTGGTGGTGGATAATAACTCAACGGATGCCACACCGCAAATTATCGAACGACATCAAAAGCGGTATGCTAAAGATCCCAATCCCATCCGATATATCAAAGAAACAAATCAAGGGTTATCCCATGCGCGCAACCGGGGTATCCGGGAAGCCCAAGCACCATGTATTGTATTTCTGGATGATGATATTCGTGCCAGCGAAAGCCTGATCCCAGCCTGGTTGTCGTTTTTTTGCAACCAACCGCAAGCTATTGCCGGTGGTGGAAAAATCCATGTGCAGTTTGATGATCCGCGTCCCAGCTGGATGTCACACTTTCTGTTACCGTTGTTGGGCCATCACGATTTAGGAGACAAGCCCAAAACCTATCCCCAAAACAAATACCCTTTCGGAGGAAATATGGGGTTTCGTAAATCTATTTTTGACCAGCTCGGCCTTTTCCATACCGACCTTGGGCGAACAGGAAAAAAACTAAAGGCCAGTGAAGAAAAAGAGCTATTCCAGCGATTCAGAAAGCATGACATCAACCTTCATTATCTGCCCGATGCCATGCTCTACCACCGGGTAAACGACGATCGGCTTACCGAGGAATATATTCAGCGCCAAGCTGTGGGACTGGGCCAAAGTATAGCGCTGCAGCTGCATGATAATCCGAATCAAAAAGTATCCCAACTGATGAAGGAGCTTGGCAAATGGAGCGCAACCCTTCTTCTCTTTGTTGGGTACCTGGTAGCTTTTCAACCGGCCAAAGCCGTGATGCTCATTAAGTTTCGTAAATGGATTGCAGAAGGCTATCTTAGTTCCAGCTGATTGTTAGCGCTTAATCTCTGATGCATACTGCTATGAAAAACATCATCAAATTCCTGTTGCGGAAGTTTTTTTGGGGACTGGGAAGACACCTGTTGTCGGATGACTGGTACGCCAAGGTGCGATATTGGCTGGAGCTGGATGAATGGCCTGACCTCAAGCATCCCACAACGTTTACTGAAAAAATTCAGTGGATTAAGCTCAACGAACGCACCGCCGAACGTCAACGGATAGCAGATCGAACCAAAGTACGCAATTTTGTGGCAGATCGAATTGGAGAACAATATTTAATTCCCCTTATTGGCTGTTATAATACGCTGGATCCGACTACCTGGGAATCGTTACCTTCCCAGTTTGTACTCAAAGCCAATCATGGTTGTGGTATGCTCGCAATTGTTTTTGACAAAGAGGAAGAATCGTACCAGGAGGTCAAGCAACAGACTGACGACTGGCAGGCTACGGACTATTTTACGGTGGGACGCGAGTGGGTTTACAAGCAACTCCCCCGTACTATCCTGGCGGAATCACTGATCCTTACTCCCGATGGAGATATCCCCAAAGATTATAAATTCTTCTGTTTTGATGGAGAAGTTGCCCTTATCCAGGTGGACTACGACCGCTTTGGCGAACAGAAGCGCAATCTCTTTGATCGCGATTTTAATCGCATTCAAGGCCATCTGCTTTATCCACCGTACGAAGGCTCCATCCAGCCCCCGCCGAACCTTAAAAAGGCGATACAAATAGCCGAAAAACTGTCCAAAGGCTTTACTTTTCTGCGGGTAGATCTTTACCTATTGCAGGAGAGCATCTATTTTGGCGAGTTGACGAATTATCCGGGCAATGGCTTTGTCCCTTTTCAGCCTAAGGAGCTGGAGTTACAGATGGGCCAAAAAATAAATCTGGATATTCCTCCAAACTAAATTCAACCTAAGCGCATACTGTATTGGGCGTCATTATTCGACAGAGCATCCAAAACACCATTATCTCCTACCTCGGGGTGGCGCTGGGCTTTGTCTCTACCATTCTGCTTTTTCCCAATTTCCTGAGAGCTGAACAGTACGGTTTGACGCGTGTACTAATTACTACAGCCATGCTCAGCTCTCAATTTGTTCATTTTGGCGTGAAGAGTATCGTCATACGCTACTTTCCCTACTTCAAGCATTCACAATCCTCCCGGTATCGTTTTTTATCCCTTATCCTGCTCGTTCCGATGGTCGGGATGGTCTTATTCACCGTGGTCTACCTGCTTTGTGATGATCTGATTATAAGCTTATTCGACGACCCCTCTGGCCTCTTTCCTGAATATTATGCCTACTTAATTCCACTGGTCTTCGGCGTTCTCTTTTTTGAAATACTCAATAATTATGTGCGGGCGCTACAGGATTCCGTTACCGGCTCGTTTGTCAATGAAGTGTTCGTCCGGATACTCATCATCCTGCTATTGGTATCTTTTCACTACGACCTGGTAGGTTTTACGGGCTTTATGATCGGATTCATCCTCACCTATTGCCTGCAGCCTGTTTATCTGCTGATTTATCTATACCGCCGGGGAGAACTGGGTTTTAAGCTTCCAACTTTTGATAAACCCAAAAAGTTTATGCGAAGCATGGGCGTCTATGGCCTCTTTTCACTGCTTGCCGGCATGGCTACCCAATTGGTGGGCAATATTGACCAAGTGATGCTCGGGGCCATGATTGACCTCAAGAGCACTGCAATATATGCTATTGCTTTTTATGTGGGGTCCGTCATTGCTGTGCCCCAACGCTCGATCGTCAAAATTGCTTCTCCCCTGCTGGCCGACTTTCTCAAAGAGAAGAAGTTTGATGAAATTGACTCGCTCTATAAACGAACGGCGCTTAACCAGATCATTGCCGGCACGCTTTTATATGTGGGAGTCTGGGCCAATATGCACAATCTGATGGACCTCCTGCCACCCGAATACCGGGGTGGCAAGTGGATTATCCTGGTTATTGGTGCTGCCAAATTATTCAACATGGCCACGGGAGTTAACGGAAGTATTATCGCGAACTCCAAACACTTCCGTTTCGATCTGTACACCAACATAATGCTGATCTTTTTGACGGTGGGTACCAACTACATCCTCATCCAATATTACGGTATGCTGGGCGCCGCTATTGCCACCGCTATTTCCATCTTTATCTATAACTTTGTCAAATTTGTCTTCGTCTGGATAACGTTTGGGATGCAGCCCTTTCGGTGGAACGCCCTGGCCGTTCTTGGTATTGCAGTAGCCTGCCTGCTCATTTCTTTTCAAATACCCTACCTGTATAACTTTATTATCGATGTTCTGGTACGATCAGCGGTTATTACGATTCTTTTCACCGGCTCCATATTGCTTTTTAACCTCTCAACGGACGTAAAAAATCTGCTAATTAATATCTGCTCCCGAGTACAAAACTATTTTACCCCAACCTAATTGATGCTATGAAAGCGATACAAATTGTCAATCCCGGCAAGCATTCTGCGCTCGAAATTCAAGAGGCTCCAACACCCGAGCCAAAGCCACAAGAAGTGCTCGTTCGTATCCACGCCACGGCTATTAACCGGGCCGACCTGCTGCAACGCACCGGCAACTATCCCCCTCCAAAGGGCGCAAGTGCTATTCCCGGACTGGAGATGGCGGGCATTGTGGAAGAGGTGGGTCCATCAGTTACCCAGTGGTCGGTCGGTGATCGTGTATTTGGATTACTACCCGGCGGCGGTTACGCCGAATACTGCACGCTCCATGAAGATATGGCTATGTCCATTCCTGGGAACTTCTCCTTTACAGAAGCCGCCGCCATACCCGAGACTTTCTTAACGGCTTTCCAGGCATTGGATTGGCTGGGAAAATTGCAACAGAAAGAAACAGTTCTCATTCATGCAGCCGGCAGTGGAGTTGGCACCTCGGCTATACAGTTGGCAAAGCATCTTTATAAGGCGCGTATTATCGGTACCGCAGGAAAACAGCATAAATTAGATACGGCCAAACAGTTGGGCGCTGACTTCGCCTATAATTATAAAGAACAAAATTTTGCCCAAGAAATTAGCCGGGATATAGGTCCCGATTCGGTTAATCTGATTATTGATTTCATTGGCGAACCATACTGGCATAAAAATATGGACGTTCTCGCTGTGGATGGACGTCTGGTCTATCTGGCCTTCTTGGGAGGCCATAAACTGGAAGAAATGAGCCTCACTCCCATTCTTCGCAAACGACTTTCCATCATAGGTTCAACCCTGCGGTCACGAACAGTGGACTATAAAATTAACCTTTCTCAGGATTTCTCCGCCCAGACCCTGCCTCTCTTTGAAAATGGCACGATACGGGCCGTCATCGACTCTACCTTCGACTGGACCGAGACCGAAGCTGCCCATCAACGCATGCAGGAGAATAAAAATACCGGCAAAATAGTCCTAAGAGGCATCTGATTTGACGGGCCACAGATCAACACTGATTAAAACAAATAGAGTAGAGAATCAGTTATTATCTGTGTAAATCAGTGGCCAAAATTTCTATTTGTTAAAAATAAAGCGCTTAAACTCTGGCTCTTCCCCAAAATTCATCAAAAGTCCCAATTGGTGATAGGTATACGGCCCGTCGTGCCACTATCACTCTATATTCAGTTTATCATGCTCCCAATTCTTTGGGTTATCCTTAATATATTTTCGTATCCTGTTTAATTCTTCATGATTGCGAACTATATGATCATAATAATTTTTCTGCCAGACTTTATCACCCCGTTGTTCATTTAGTTCATTGATTTGCTTCGTAACAGCTGATTTATAAGATCTGACAATTGTTGGAAGCGATCCTCTAACAGGTTTTCCAAATCGTTCAGTAGTGACACGGCGCGCCGTGTCACTACTGGGCTTAAACAACTCAATGATCCCATGCACATGATTAGGCATCACTATAAATTCATCCAGTCGGACATTATTACGTAATTTTTCGGTTTTCCGCCATTCCTCTTCAGCTATTTTACCATATTCGTTCAATTTTATTTGTTCTTTTATAATTTTGCCAAAAAGATGAAATCTGTCAGCAACACAAATTGTTATAAAATAATAGCCGGATTTGGAATAATCGTACCCCTTTAACCGATGAACCTTTCTGTCATGTTTTCGAAATTTATTCATCAGCCTGTAATCTATGATTATCTGTGGCTTTACCAAGTAAGACCGAAATTCCATGTAATCCTTACAAAATTGACAAAGAATTTCTGTTAACAGACGCTTATCTTAGGGACGAATAATTTTTTACAATCGAATTCAATTAATTCATGGCGCAATCGACGTTTAGCACACATGTGGGAATGGTCGACATTCTTCCTGATGAAGTAGACAAATGGCAAAAACTGGAACGCATTATTCATGAGGAGGCTAAAAAATTCAATTTTGAAGAAATACGTACGCCTATCATGGAACAAACGGAGCTGATTGCCCGAGGCGTTGGTCAGTTGACCGACATTGTTTCCAAAGAAATGTTTGCCTTTGATCGGGGAGACGATCACTACGTACTGCGCCCGGAGTGTACTGCTCCTGTTGCCCGCGCCTATGTTGAACATCATCTGGATCAACGTGGGGGCTCACAAAACCTCTACTACATTGGTCCTATGTTCCGGGCAGAGAAGCCCCAAAAAGGGCGCCAGCGCCAGTTTCACCAGTTTGGGGCTGAAATTATTGGGGCTGCCGATCCCGCCGCTGATGTCGATATCATTGCTTTCATGATGTCCATCTATGACCGTGTAGGCATTAGCAATACAACATTAAAACTAAATTCCGTAGGTGATCCGGAAAGTCGTAAAGCCTACACGCAAGTACTGAAAGATCACTTTCGTCCCCACCTGTCGGAAATGAGTGAGGTATCCCAAGACCGGTTCGAAAAAAATCCACTGCGTATTCTCGACTCCAAAGAGGAAGAGGATCAACCTTTTGTCGAAGACGCGCCGGTGATTACAGACTTCCTGACTGACGAGACAGCAGAGCACTACAGCCGCGTTAAAGAACTGCTCACGGAACTGGATATTCCTTTTGAGGAAGATCCCTACCTGGTTCGTGGACTTGACTATTATACCCGAACCGCTTTTGAGCTTGTAAGTCCGGATCTCGGCGCCCAGGATGCCTTGGGCGGAGGCGGGCGGTATGACCTTCTTATCGAAGAAATCGGCGGACAACCCACACCAGCTGTAGGCTTTGCTGCGGGGATAGAACGATTGTTTATTGCCTGCGAAGAGCTTGATATCCAATTGGCGGAAGAAGAAATGCTGGATGTCTATATCGTTACCCTCGGTGATGAAGCTCGAAAATGGGGCATCAACCATCTTCCCAAACTTCGTGAAGCCGGCCTGTCTGCTTCTATGGATTATATTGGCCGTTCCATGAAATCTCAGATGAAAGACGCCGACCGGGAGAATGCCCGTCATGTCATCATTGTGGGAAGTCATGAGCTGGAGGCAGGCAAATTTGTACTCCGGAATATGAAAGAAAGCGAAGAAGAGGCCTTCACCTTTGACGAAATCTTGGAACGGTTAACTTCTTAATATCAACATAAAGGGAGAACTATGAGCAATAAGTCCAAATATTCATTTGTAGCCATAGTGTTAATCCTTGTCGCTATTCTTGGCTATCATTACTATGCGGCATCGCAGGCCGAGCAACAGATCAGGGCGCTGATTGAAGAACAGACTGCTGAAGCCGGCTCTATTTCCGTTCAGTATTCTGACCTGGATGTCACCCCCTTTACAGGTAAGGTCCGGTTCCAGGATTTAACTATCATCTTTGGCAATCATATAGAACGAGCCAAAGAGCTCACGGTTGATCTTTCCTATTTGGATGTCTTAGGCATTTATATTGGGGGAACGGAATATGGTCTTGAGCATATGCATTCCGCCGATGCTTTTCTCTCCAACCCATCCTATGTTAATAAAGAAAGCCTCCGACAGGTTGCTGCTGACAGTCTTCAAATCCGTTTTAACGGGCAGGCACTGGATGGTATTCGGGCAGCCATCACGGATACTGTTTTTACCGAAAATCAAAAACTTCATCTAAATGGCAGGAGGCTACGGCTTCAACTTCCCAAAACGTCTGTCACAAATTTTAAAGCTCAGACCTTCAATTATACTGGTTCAATACCTGCTGGAGAAGATAGTTTTTGGGAAGAAGGGACCCATGAAGTTTCCATGGATTCGCTGACGGTTACCCCGGCAGTATCTTTTCAGAACAGCTATGGATTCTTTATCCAGGGCTTTGGATATGCAACAGATGCTATTCCCTTCCAGTCGGCTGGTTTTAGCTCCACACCGCAGCCTCAGCCCGGTGTACTGCAATTCACCTCTAATTTAAAATCAGAGCTTGCTCTTGTTTCGGCAGAAGGCCTGTTAACGCTTAGAGAACCCCTTGGGAACTCTCCCCTGGAAGAAACGACTGTTACCGTCTCCGACTTTTCACCTTCCTTCCAGAAAGTCTTAGCAAATATTGAAAAACTTCTTTCCATCTCTCTGCCCCGTAAAGATAACGGGATTTTTATTCGCCTTAGAGGGACGTTATCAAATCCTGTTACCGCACAATAGCCTCCTTATCTCTCTCGGCGTTTAAATAATCTAAGGTACAACGCTTCCCCGCTCATCTTTACAGCAATAAAAAGGGACGGCCTGAAAACAAGCCGTCCCTGAAACTGTGATATTTCTTTATGTGAAGTCTTACCTTAGCCAGGCTGAACTTCTGTTTCATTTCCCTCAGGTACATCAAAAGGCTGTTGGGTATCAGCGCCATATTCTGGCTGACGGCTAAGCACAAAGTATCCAAGCAGACCACTTACAAGGGATCCCAACAAAATACCAATTTTACCAAACTCCAAATGTTCAAAGTCTGTAAACGAGAGGTTGGCAATAAACAGCGACATCGTAAATCCTATTCCTGCGAGCAGCGCTACTCCATAGACCGTCTTCCAGGTTTCCTTATTATCAACCAGATCGGTTAAGCCCAGCTTGGTGAGAATCCATGTAAAACCAAGGATACCGATCTGTTTACCAACAAAAAGCCCAACGGCAACGCCCCACGTCAACGGAGATACAAAGGCATGCCCTACCACCTCCGGATCAAAAACGACGCCGGCATTAGCAAAAGCAAAGACAGGCATAATCAAGAAATAAACCGAAAAGTGAAGCTTGTGCTCAAGCCTGTGTAAAGGAGATTCGGCATGTGTGACCGTCTCTTCCATATGATGCAGGGCCTGCCCCTTTGTGACGGGCATATCATCATCTGCAGCCTGTTTGAACAAGTCGAAACCTTCTTGAGCGTACTCTTTGAGCTTATCCAGGCTCCATCCACGGCTGGCAGGGATGACAAACCCTAATACTACGCCGGCTATTGTAGCATGGATGCCCGATTTTAAAACGGCCCACCACATGATAAATCCAATAACCATATAAATAGAAATCTTATTGACTCCCCTATAGTTCAGTAACAACAATACCAGCAAACAAATACCGGCAATGCCTAACGCCACCATGCTGATAGATTCGGTGTAAAAGAACGCAATCACCAGTACAGCAATCAAGTCATCAACAACAGCAATGGCAGTCACAAAGACTTTCGCCCATACCGGCACACGCGTTCCAAGCAGAGCAACAACCCCAATGACGAAAGCAATATCGGTAGCCATCGGTATCGCCCAACCGCTCATATTTTCAGTTCCCGCATTAAAACCCCAGTAAATGAGGGCTGGTAACATAGCCCCGCCGACGGCTGCTACAGCAGGTAATAATGCCGATTGTACGGTTGAAAGTTCACCATATTTCAATTCACGTTTGATTTCTAATCCAACCAGTAGAAAAAAGACGGCCATCAGACCATCATTAATCCAATGGTGAACCGATTCATCTATGGTAAGGTCACCAACCCCCAATTGGATATGCATTTC
The DNA here is from genome assembly GCF_026229185.1 of Fodinibius salsisoli. Classification (GTDB taxonomy): domain Bacteria; phylum Bacteroidota; class Rhodothermia; order Balneolales; family Balneolaceae; genus Fodinibius; species Fodinibius salsisoli. The sequence continues at coordinate 37,560 of NZ_JAGGJA010000014.1, forward strand.
CAAAAGATGATGATACAATTCATAAAGAGGGCTATTGGCCACAATCAACGCAAGAATGGTCGCAAACATGAGCATCATTCCTGCCGCTGAGTCTTTTCTAAAGAAACCGGTTATTCTGTTAATTATAGTATTGCTATTATCTGCCACTGTCTTAGGTCTTAAAAATTCAATATTCTCTTAGTTCGGCTAATCTGTGAATATGGTGCCAAGGCACCGATATTAGGGTTTTTCTCATTTTAATCGACTTAATATCGGTAACTTGATATACTTTTGAAAGAACTTCCTCTGCTATTTTACCATCAGCGTATTACAATAGATGGGGCTCAGGAAGCTTTAAATAAAAAACCATATTTTCATCCTGTTCGTAGAATGATCTGAAAGAACCTTTAAAGGAATTAGAATTGCAAGAAAAGCTGACCTTTTTTAACATTTTTTTCACAAATGTTTTCCCAGATTTCTTTTCATATAAAGGTCAACCTTTTCTTTGAATTAAATATGGTTTGCTTATTTTTCTACCGATTTAGAAATAGCAACAACAGAAGTGATAAATTCGCCTATGGGTGAACATTTTTTAATTGGCATCGTTTGTGTAATACTTTTTGGAGTTGGCTCGCAATGGATAGCCTGGAAAACAAAATTGCCGGCCATCCTATTACTCCTTGTCGCTGGTATTATTGCGGGCCCCATTACCGGCCTGTTAGATCCAGATGCTTTGATGGGCAATTTACTTGCTCCTTTTGTATCTATTTCTGTTGGCATTATCTTATTTGAAGGAGGTCTCAGCCTTCGTTTTTCCGAGCTCCGCAACATCGGCGGGGCGATTATCAAACTTGTAAGTGTGGGGGTGGTGCTCACCTGGATTATTAGTACCCTATCCGCATTTTATCTGTTTGACATGAACATTCAGCTCGCTGTATTGCTGGGAGCCATCCTGGTTGTCACGGGGCCTACCGTTATCATTCCTCTTCTGCGGCAAGTGCGACCTACCGGACAGGTAAGTTCCGTGCTTCGGTGGGAAGGTATTGTCATTGATCCGATCGGTGCGATGCTAACGGTTCTGGTCTTTGAAGTGATTATTGCCGGTGGACTCTCAGAAGGAATCAGCCTGGCACTGTCCAGTATTTTCAAAACGGTCTTTTTTGGATCATTAGTAGGGTTAGCCGGCGCCGGAATTATCTACATCCTGTTAAAACGCTATTTACTGCCAGACTTCCTTCAAAACCCGGTAACGCTGATGATCGTGCTTGTCGTCTTTGCGGTCTCCAATACTCTTCAACACGAATCGGGATTATGGGCTACTACCGTGATGGGAATAGCCCTTGCCAATCAAAAATCGGCTCGCATTCACCATATTGTTGAGTTTAAAGAAAACCTTCGTCTGCTGCTCCTTTCCGCGCTTTTTGTACTATTAGCGGCCCGTGTAGAGCTGGCAAACCTTATTGGCAGTTTAAACTGGCAAATCTTAGCCTTCTTGCTGATCCTCATTTTTGTAGCACGGCCACTCAGCGTTTATCTTTCAACTATTGGATCGCAGCTCAATAACCGGGAAAAACTTTTCCTGAGCTGGATGGCTCCCCGTGGTGTTGTAGCCGCCTCTATTTCTTCACTATTTGCTTATGAACTGGTGCAGAATGGCTATGCTGAAGCAGGACAATTAGTACCCATCGTATTCATTATCATTATCAGTACGGTAGCTATTTATGGACTTTCCGCCTCAAAAGTAGCTCGTTACCTGGGGGTAGCAAAACCAACACCCCGGGGATTTTTGATGATTGGTGCCCACCAATGGGCCCGAGATATTGCAGAGTTGCTGCATGATAAAGGATTTAAAGTCCTGTTGGCCGACTCTAACTGGTCTAATATTAATAAGGCACGCAAAATGGGATTAAAAACCTATTATGGAAACGTGCTTTCGGAATATGCCATAGATGAAATAAATTTGGATGGCATTGGCAAACTCTTGGCATTGACGCCTAATGACGAAGTTAACTCTTTAGCGGTAATTCGATATAAGGAAATTTTCGGCACATCAGAAGTTTTTCAGCTTGCTGCGGCTACCAAAGCTAAACGAGCCGATCAAGAGGTTCCCGATAACTTAAGTGGACGTATTCTTTTTGATGAGAATCTAAATTTTGATAACATCTCCACCGCCCTTAAAAAAGGCGCTGAGTTAGAGCTTGTTGAAATAGAACAAACCCTCACACAAGAAGAGTTTGATCATAAAATAAAACACCTTACCCCTCTCTTCCTGATCAAAGCTACGCAAGAAATCAGGCCTTATACCGTTGATTTCGCCCCCCTCCCCGGCGAAGGAGATACGCTCATATGCCTTGGCAAAATAGAGGACAGTTATATAACGGGTTCAAAACAAGTACAGGGTCAGTCTGTGCAAAACTAAATATAAATACTTCTCCGCTGTAACTTTTTCTTACATTTGCTGGTATACATTTAATAGAATACGAAAAGTACAGATCAGCAGTCGCTTTTTTTATATATTTTTTAACATCATTGTGTTGTCTTAGTTTATATTGCATGTGTAAATAAAATTTTACTGCCATGCTTAAATATATCAGCCTCATATTGTTTCTGGTAGTTACTGTCGGGAGTATCTCTTGTAGCAGCTCGCAAAGAACGGCTCGTTCGGTGTCTTCATCGCCTCAATCTAAGGCATCCTCATCGGATGGCTATACTACCGCTTTTCCTCATCAGGATATCTCGGCCTCCCTGCAAGAAGCCCAAAAAGCTATGGTCCGACTTATTACGTCGGTATTTTATAACACCTACTCTTTCGATGATGCTCGTGTCCGGTTAGCTGATATCCGGACCAACCGCCCCTCTGATATTGCCTCCGATCAATTTTCAAGCGAAGAGAGTACAGCCGGCACTTCGGTAATGTTAGACTTAAACAACAATGGTGATGCCCTGCTTATCACTTGTGAGCATGTTGTTACCGCCCCGGATACTATCATTTCCTATTTTGATGGAGATGACCTTCCGGCAAATACTTTTATTAAGTCTATCAGTATTAAAAGGAGCCAAAGTAATCTTATTTTCATACCAGGACAACTGAGTACGTTTGAAGTGATCGCATCAAACTCACTGACAGACATTGCGCTGCTAAAAACTAATATTAACAGGGAAGCGCGCAAAGAGTATCAACCACTCCCATTTTCAATGGGCCGCAGTGATCGCCTGCAGTTAGGTTCATTCCTGTATATTTTGGGCTATCCCAAAGGCTTTCCCATGATTACAAGAGGTGTTGTTAGTACCAAAGGCCTTCCACCCCATCGATTTTTTATTATCGATGCCCTCTTCAATCCCGGTATAAGTGGGGGATTGGTAATAAGCAGCAACGATAATTTTAACAATTTCGAATGGGTAGGGTTAGCCCGCTCAGCCACAGCATCCAGAGAACAGGTTTTGGTCCCCTCCCCCAACAGTGAAGATGAAAACAAAAATATATTACGGCCTTACAGAAACCAGATCTACATCGATCAAAAGCACCGAATATCTTATGGTATTACCCAAGCTGTTCCCATCGATGAAATCCGTTCTTTCATTGACGAAAATCGGGGGCTTATCAGAAGACATGGGTTCAATTACTAAAATTGTTGATGAATAAACCACAATACTTTTTCCATTTCTCTCTTCACCATAGATGAAGAACCAACATAATGGTTGTTCATAAAGCTAAACAAAAGTTTGTTGCCGCTCTCTGTTAGGATATAACCACTCAAACAATGATTATTGCTCAGCGTGCCTGTCTTCGCAAATATATAAGGTGGGCCTCCGTCACGAGCGCCATACCAGTGCCTGATCGTTCCCTTTTCGCCCCCTATCGCTAATAGCTCAAATAAGTTCTTGTCAGATTTAAATTCTTTATCAATCTGCTGCAGCAACCAAATCATACTGCGAGGGGTAAACATATTGTACCGCGAAAGCCCGGAGCCATCCACCCACTGCGGCTCATCCGGCATTCCTGAAAGATGAGTCTCTTTCATCGTATCGATCACCGTAGCGGTATTCAGCGGTTTCTCCAGCTCTGAGGAAGATGCCAGCAGCAGTTGCTCAGCAATAAAATTATCGCTGGGCTGTAGCATCTTCTTATAAAGAGTATCCGCATTAACGCTGTATAATTTTTGAGGATTCTCCGGCAGTTGCTCTTTAACATACTGCACGGGTTTATCCAGCGTATCGCTCAACATTTCCACAATAAGCTGCGGCGTATAGTGATACGGTTTATGGATAGTAAATGTAGAAGTATCGGAGGCCGGCAGATAACGAAAGGTGTTTCTAGAAAATGGACGCTCTAATACCAACTGTCCATTTTGGGCGTCTTTAGGTGTCCCTTTTTCCAAGTATTCCCGAAACAATGGAGGATTAATATTAAGCCCCGAACTATCCCCGCGGATAGAAGTAGTTGTAACCTCCTGCATCTTGAACTCCACCATATTACCATACATAGGAAAGGGCGACTTTTCAGCGGAATAGGCATACTGGTAATCACCCCAAGCCCAACCCGGACCCAATCCCTCATCGCGATAGTGGGAATCAGAATAATACAGTTCTTTTGTACTGTTCTTTAGGAATTCAAATATTAATCCGTTATCCAAATCAGATCGCAAGAATGAAGGATCTCCGGTTCCCCAGAAAACCAGTGAATCTCCCCGTTCAACATATTGCAGGGCCGGCAGCTTCTCGGGTAATAGTTTAAGTCCCGTATAAAAGGTGAAAAGTTTGGTGTTGGAGGCCGGAGTGAAATACCGGCGCTCGTTCTGAGCATAAATCATGGAATCTACAGCCGGATCATAGAGGGCGAAGCCCGTAAAGTTGCCCGAAAAAACATCCGAAGTATCAAAAGCCATTGCCAAATTAGTTCTATTCGTGCTCCCGGTTTCTTCCTTCGTCAACCCCTCAGAAGAACGGCAAGACATTATTCCCAACGTAGCCATGATGGTTAACAAAAGGGCAACAACAGTTCGATTCTTTACGACATCATTCATTTGATCAGGCGTATATTAGCAGGTCAATAGTTTTATTCTATGGAATCCTATGGATTTGCGTTACAGCGGGTGGACCTTTCAAACCAAGGGCATGAACTTTATGGCGTAGTTTTTCCATGAAACTTTCCCCTGGATCTATTTTATCTGTTCGGTATCCCTCATCCCGCTCTTTCCACAAAGCATGTTCTTCAAAAAGCGTATATTCATGGTGACCAATCAGGTATTTTACCGGATGTTTGTTTGCTAACTTGCGTATCAGCCATGCATTAGCTTCTAACTGGGCAGCTGTAAGCCGTTGCGATTGACTGCCTACATTTTCAATACCTATGGCCGTATGATTTAAACCAATGGTATGACGTGCCATTATCGTATCGGGTAGTAATTGAAAAATATCTCCATTTCTCTTTATCAAATAATGTGCCGATACATTCAACACTCCGGCCCCTTTAATATCAGGACGTGTATTTCTTAAGGTTGGAGGATCAAAGACTTCAAAAGTTTTCTTAAAAGTTGGAATGGCCGTCCAGTGTACAACAACCATCTGAGGGGTAATTGTGGGTGTTTGCTGCTGTATTCCGTAATGCTCTTCCAGGTATTGCAAGGAAAGAGCCGTACGTGTGGAATCAAACTGGATGGGTTTTTGCTCAATATTATGACTCTTACTACAAGAGAGGTAAGCAAGAATAATAAAAATAAGAATCGGTAACTTTTTCATCCCACCTTTAAGCCATGTTATCGATTTTATAATTTGATGTAATCATAAACCAGCCGAGAAATATCTGCAAAAGCAGACAAAACCTGCTCCCGCGCTGGTGCCTCTTTTGAAAGTAACACAAGCACATACCTCCCACCATCCGGCAGAATAATCAATCCAACATCGTGGTTTACTCCCGTAATCCAACCTGTTTTGTGAGCGACTACGACCTCTTCCGGAAGCCGCGCCGGGATCATCTCGTTAAAATGCTGGTTCTTCAGGATGTCTATCATCGCCTGTGAGGCTTCCTTACTTACAGCTTCCCCCCGACCAAGATGCTCATAGATAACGGCCTCATCAAAAGCTGTTGTCCGGTTGCTTAATCCCTGCTCATACGCTTTAATGTCCTCAACGCCGCGCAGTACCCGGATACTATCGGCCCCGTAACTGCGCATCGTTTGGGTAACATTTTGGGCACCTGCTTTTTCAATGAGGATATTGGTCGCCAGGTTGCTACTCATAGTAATCATGTCGTCAATCAGCTGGCGAATGGTTCGCTTTTGACCAATGGCGTCGTATAATTCACCTTCACTATCGGAACTGATATCCATCTGGTAGATGCTGCTATCGACAATACTTCGGAATTCATTAGTAACCACCACCGAATCATCCAGCGAAAACTTTCCCTCTTCTGCCTGCTTAAAGAGCTCCACCATAACCGGCGTCTTCATAGTACTTGCGGCATGAAACATTTCGCGCTCGTTGATATAAACCGTTTCGGTACTGTCATCCAGGTTTTTGAACGCAACGGCAAAAGTGCCTTCCAAAGAGTCGAGCCGGACCTGTATTTCCTGCGCTAACTGTGCGTTTGTTATCACGGAGTCTGACTCTGCGCACGAACTAAATATCACTAAACCAACCAAAGCTGCAATGAGGTTACGAACGGTCATTGGGTATTATCCTTCATTCAACTTACTGTACATTTCTGACGTCTGGATGATATTGCCTTCCCAGTTATCGAGATAGCGGCGGGCCTCGAGATACCGGTTTAAATTGAAAGCATCAAAATTATCGGCAGTGGAATCGACGCTGCTGATATGTACGCGTCCGGCGGAATGGATAAACTGATGATCGCCAATCCACATGCCCACGTGCACAACCCTGCGATCTGAGCTATCGGTCGCTTCTTTACCAAAAAACAGCAGGTCACCCACCTGCAAATTATCAAATTTTTTCTGGTCATCGACCAATGTGCCGGCGTGCACCTGTTGGGAGGCATCCCGGGGTATAATCCGACCGTTCATAAAATAGATTGTTTTGGTGAAACCGCTGCAATCGATTCCTTTTGTAGACGTTCCACCCCATAAATAGGGCGCTCCCATCATGGCTCTGGCAGACTCAACCAGCGATGCTTTGGAGATACTCAGATCCTTTTGCCACTGGTCGAAGGGCTTTGCCTCTGCCTTATTGACAAATGCCTTGCGGCCATCCGGATAGGTTACCGCATAGAATCCACCCAGGGTATTGTCTAACTTCAGGATACTGCCGGCTACCAGATCGGTTACTTTTTCGGATGATGCGGAGGGCTCTTGGTAAGCAAATCCATACGTCTGCTGATAGATAAGCTTGGGGGCTCCGGCCCAATCGTTATATCCTGATTCAGTAATTCGCCGGAGGCCTCCGCTATCGACCCATCCAAGATAATCGTCCGGAGTTTGAATAAGATACCACCCACCCTCTTTTTTGAATACCTTTAGTGGCATGCCCAGTGTTGCCTGTGTGACTAATTGTGCCGGATGAGACGGGCTTGACCGGATATTGGCTACCGAATTGTTGACTAACCCAAACGTCTCTGCTTCCAATTGTTTGGACGGCAGCAGCTCAATACTATCGACTACAGAAATTCCCCGATCAGAAAGCGAATCAAGTAAGGCCTGCTTAGCCTTAGCTAAAGTCGTTTCTCCACTCAAAATGAGCGAACCGGAAGTTGATTTAACTTCTACCTCGAATCGACTGACCCGGGAATCCGGCACAAAATATTGCTGGGTGGCTTCAATAACCGATGCTATCTCGCTGGTTGAATCGGATGAGGAAGAACATCCCGTTAACAAAATGGCGACTAAAACGACTTTTACAGCAAGTGTTTTTTGATACATTAGCAATATTTGGTCATAAGTTAGCAGTTAGCAGTTAGCAGTTAGCAGTTAGCAGTTAGCAGTTAGCAGTTAGCAGTTAGCAGTTAGCAGTTAGCAGTTAGCAGTTAGCAGTTAGCAGTTAGCAGTTAGCAGTTAGCAGTTAGCAGTTACAGACTGTCCATTCCTACACTCCGGGTCAAGGATTAATTTCAGAAATTCTATTTGATACTTCTCACTGCCTTCTGCCTACCGCCAACTGTTTACTGTAGGTTACTCTTGGTCCCACCAAATACGATCCAGAAGAGTAATGTCCGGCACATTTTCCGAATTTCGTTGTGTTTCGGAATCGGGATAGCTCAGTCGGCGAATGAACTGTCCATTTAATGCTGGATTTAGATTAGCCGGCACTTCCATATCTTCGTATTGGTAATCATAACGACGGGCATCAACCCAAGCTTCGGGGTGCAAATACATGGCCGTATATTTTTCCTTGAATATCTGATCCAGGGTCAGGCCATTTACTCCAACTGCCACAGCCGGATCGGTTGAATAATCATTTTTGGCAGATTCTGAAACACCCACTTTATTCATATGGGCTTCTATACCTGCTAAATAGGCTTCATAAGCACGCGTCAACTGGTTAGACCGAAATGCCGCTTCGGCTTCAATAAACTTCTGTTCTGCATAAGTAGCTATAAGTATTGGAGCCGTCTCAGAAGCATAGAACGTATTTGTAGTCAAAACACTGCGCGCGCCCTGTTCGGGTGCATCTCCCCGGCCGGCCCCATTTCGGGTACCGATGTATTCACCATTATCATTAGTATCGGTAAAAGTTTCCATTCGGGGATCGAAAACACCATACAGCGTGCCATCCAAATGCTTGATTATTTGCTCCGACAGCCAACCGCCCAGCAACAAGTTTGAATTGTCGATAGCAACATTGGCCCACGGATTAAACTCTTCCTGGAAATAGTCCACTTGCGCATCCTCACTATTGCCAGTAAATCCCTGGTCTAATTCAGCCAATATTTCGGAAGGTGCATATACCTCTTGTTTACTCAGATGGTTCAAATAACGAGCTTTAAGCATATGAGCAAAACTGATCCATTTAGCGGTATCCCCCTGGTAAATAAAATCATCATCACCCAAAGAAATTGTTGAATTTCCCTGCTCAAGATCTGCAATACCCTCGTCAAGCATGGTAAAAACCGTATCATAAAGTGCTTCCTGGCTATCGTAGGCCGGTGTTAAGGTCTCAACAAAGAATGCTTCACTATATGGGACATCACCCCACGCATCAACTACAGTAGCCAAATTAAGGGCCGTAAGTATTTTGGCGACTCCCAAATATTCAGTCGCCCCCTGCTCTGCAGCATCCTGCCTTAGTACAGCCAAATCAGTCATTACATCATAAAACCTAAACCATGTGTCATCGTAAGCCACATCATCCTGAATGTCTGTTGAACTGGCCTGGTTGGGAGACGCCAGGTATTGAACGTAGTAGGACGTTGTACTGCCCAGGGAATACATATTCTGAGAAGTTTCAAACGTTGTGCTTGTCATCAAACCCGTCAAGGGTGCTTCTGTAGGATTATTGGGGTCAGTATTTACATCCAGGTAATCACTGCATCCAATAATACCTACGCAAAGAGTTATTATTAGATAAAACGTTATTTTTTTTGAATTCTTCATAGTGTAATAATTTGGCTTTTAGAGGGAGAAATTCAACGAAAATACAAAGCTGGACACACCTGGATGATCTAAACCTGTAAATCCGGTGGCATTAGTCCCTGCAGGACCACTTCTTGATTCAGGATCAAATCCTTTAAAAGGGGTATACAGAATGATATTGCTTGCAGTTGCCGATGCGGTTATCCGTTCAAATGGAATTCTTTGAATCCAATTTGCAGGCAGACTATAAGAGAGATTAATATTACGCAATTTTATAAAGGAAGCATCTTTAACAAAATTTTCTGTCGATGTACGATATGTATTTCGATAAAATCCTGCCCCGTAATCTCTTACCTCTCCCGTTTCTGGATCTATCCTGCCTTCCGGGTCAGCCCCCTGTCCAAGCCATACTTCCTGAGTATTTGGCTGTCCATCTGCCGTTACTCCATTAAATACACGGTACTCATTTCGGTCAAGTGTATTCTCGGTTATGCCAAAAGCAGCAAAGAAGTTGTCGTATTGACTATAAACATCCATTCCTTGTTGGATATCAATCAAGAACGAAAAATCCACGTTCTTATATGAGAAACCATTGTATATGCCGCCAATCCAATCCGGAAAAGCGTTACCTAATACTTTCTGATCGTTGTCAACGACTGGGAAGCCATCCTCACCAATAAGGACCGTACGATCTTCGTCGACATATAGCTGATCTTCTGGTTCACCATCAGGATAATATCGTGCATAACTAGTCCCATAAATATTTCCAAAAGGTTCACCTTCAACAAGCCGGATACTTGCCCTTGAACCTCCATAACCAAATGAAGACCCTAAAAATATGCTTTCAATCCCTTCTCGGATGGATATCACTTCATTTCTATTACGACTGTAATTGACTCTTACATCCCATTGGAAATCATCTGATTCAATGGGTGTTACATTCAGCTGCATCTCAATGCCTCTGTTTTCTATTTCGCCAGCATTTGTGATCAATCGGGTCCCTCCCACGGCATTCGAAATAGGTACTGTAAGTATTTGATCAGCACTATTGGCCTTATAATATGTAAAGTCAATACCAGCACGACCATTCCAAAACCTTAAGTCAGTCCCAAGCTCTATGGAGGTTGTAATCTCAGGTTTTAGGTCGGCACTCCCTATCGTTTGAGTTCTGGTATATCCGACCTGTCCATTAAGGGGATATGTATCTGGAGAATTAAAAGTAATGCCTGTCGAATAAGGATCGGCATCTTTACCTACTTGGGCATATGAGGCTCGTATTTTGCCGTACGAAAAGAATTCTGGGAGTTCCATGATTTCGGAGAATACGAAACCTGTACTCACAGATGGATAGAAAAACGAACGATTGTCTATTGGCAAGGTAGAAGACCAATCGTTCCTACCAGTAGTATTGACAAATAAATAGTCGTTATAATTGAGCGTTAGATCTCCATATATTCCGATCAATCGACGCTGATATTTATCCTGACCTGTGGAGATTTCGCGTGTGTTACTTAAGTTATAAAACCTCGGGGTAACAAAATCGTTACCCTCTGCCGTAACTATATTTCTTTCTCGATCAAACACATCGTTACCAAGTGTAAATTCAGCAGATAACTCTTCAGTAATTTCTCTATTGAAGGTCAAGTTCAGGGTTGAGTTAAAGTCCCGGCTATTAATTCTTCGCTCCCTGATAAAACCAGTGCTGCTCAGCACATTTTCATTTTCTATACCTAAAGGTCCGGGTGTTATGTTCGTCCGCTGGTCGCTATAATAATCCATCCCGAATCGGTACGAAGCGCTCATCCACTCAGCCAAGTTATAATTCACATTGACGTTTCCAATAACACGATTTACATCGTCCTCATAGGTAGAATATTTCGCGTCATAAATGGGGTTTGTACCGGAACTTTCATTTCCGTAATAACCTCTCATAGTTCCGTCAGATTTTTCATAATCTGTGACATCTTTGGTAGGAGCCCAGTACATTAACCGTTCCATGAACCGATCAGCGGGAACGCGATTACCACCCGAATTGACAAAATTAACTGACGATGAAATTTGCAAATCATCACCCGGCTTAATGTTACCTGAGAAGCGTACTGAAGTTCTTCCCCAGTCACTGAATGGAATCACACCGTCGTGGGAAAGATTAGAAACTGAACCATAGTAGGTTGCGATATCGCTCCCTCCTGAAACACTAATACTGTTATTAATTTTAACCCCGGTTTCCATTGAGTTTCCCCAAATATCGTAATATTGCCAGCCTTCAAGTGTATCTGCAACTTCAGCTATAGGAGCCCCCCAATTGGGCCAAAAACTATCCGTCGTAGCTTCGCCCCCAAAACCTTGTCCATACACTTTTTGAAAACTGGGGTAACTATTTACGCGATCAAATCCGATGGAGTTATTAAAATTAATCTGTACATCTCCTGCCTGGCCTTTTTTAGTGGTGATAATAACCGCGCCATTGGCAGCACGCACCCCGTACAGGGCCGATGCAGCGGCGCCTTTCAAAACGCTTACCGACTCGATATCATCAGGATTTAAATCAGCAGCACGATTACTCAACCCCCTGGGCGTATCCTGAGACTGAATTGTAGAGTTATCAATGGGAACTCCATCAACCACAAATAACGGTTGGTTATCTGCATCCGGATCCAGAGAACTAATACCACGAATAAGTATTCGTGAACTACTTCCTGGTGCGCCCCCAGTATTGGTAACCTGTACACCAGATACTTTAGCCTGCAATGCGCTTACTACATTTTCACTTTGTCCTGCTGTTAGCTCTTCACTGCTTACCTGCTCAACAGAATAACCCAATTCTTTTTCTTCCTGCTCAACCCCAAAAGCCGTCACCACCATTTCACCAAACGCCTGTACCTGTGGCTCTAATGCCACATTAATGGTTGTTTGGCTATTTATAGCAACCTGTTGACCCTCATAACCAATAAATGTAAAGGAAAGAGAGTCAACCTCGTCGGCAACGGTTAAACTGTAAGTCCCATCCGAGTCGGTTGAAGTACCGGTTGTGGGATCGCTGGTTACAAAAACGTTTACACCGGGCAGCGGATCTCCAGTCTGGGCATCAGAGACGGTACCCGCTATATTTTGTTGAAGCTGAACGACTCGCAATTCGGGATGTGGCCGCCTTTTTAAAACAATTTCTCGCATCTGCGAAATATTGGCTTCAAAAGCTGTTTCTTCTAGCACTTGTTCAAGAGCTTTGCCAACCGGCACCTTATCCAACTGTATGGTGATCGGTTCTTTTAAGGAAAGCAACCCGGCATTATAGGCTAACCCGAGATCTGCCTGATTTACGATATCTTCCAATATATCCCTAATCGGTGTTTTATGAGCTTCAACGGATATTGTACGTTGCAACTCTGCAATACGGTTAGAGTATTTGCTGACCGAATAATAGGCTTGTCCCATCGGTTTCTTTTTGGCTGATGACAAATACTGCCCCTCTGCTGTGGCAGATTGTCCCCTTGCAAACGGAACCAGTAGTATGGTAAACAGTGCCCAGACTACGAACTGTAATCCTCTGTATTTTAGCGATCTTTTCATAAATCCCCCATGTAATGTGTTATGGCTATTGTGAAGATAAAACAAGTTCTTTAATTGACTATTCTTGGTAAAAAGTGACATCATTGTTCTCAAACCTGTAATTGATGTTAAGCGATGTAGCAATCACATCCAGAACATTTCTGATGGATCGGCTTTTCAAAAAAGCTGTCAGTGACATTGCGGCGGTCTCTTCCTCTTCGAAAGTGACCTGCACGCCATACCTGCGTTCTATTTCCCGGGCTACCTTGCTTAGCGGAGCCTCTTTAAATTTCAGGATCCCTTTCTTCCACCCCAGATAAAGCTCCATATCATCAACGCTGTCCGTAACCACTCTTCCATCCGACAACAGATATCGCCCAAGCTCATTTTCATTTAAAATGGATGCCGAGGAAGAGGGCTTTTCCGTAGATCTAAAAGAGACTCGCCCCTCTTCAACCACCACTTGCACTTGTGCTTCTTCTGGGTAGGACCGAATGGCAAAAGAGGTGCCCAACACGCGGGTTACGGTTCCAGCGGAGTGAATCACAAATGGTCTGTCAGGATTACTTTTAACATTGAAATGAGCCTCCCCTTGCAAATAGACTTCCCGGATATCGGGCGCAAAGTTCTCTGGAAACTCCATTTTCGAATCTGCATTCAATATGACTTCCGTTCCGTCGCCGAGTGTCAAATTAGCCCGCTGTGCAACCGAAGTATTTATCTCTTTTAGTATAGGCTCCCTGGATACCGATTCTGTAGTTGACTCAGACCAATGGGAATAGGCAAAAATTCCACAGAATCCCGCCACCAAAAGTATAGCAGCTACCCGGATTGTCTTTTGAAAGGCTGAGTGAATAGAAAACCGCTTGTGTTCATATAACGAGGTAGAAGAAATGTTTGTTAGTCGTGCTCCTTTTCTCTCCTCGCTGTTCATCTGCAACTTAAGTTGTTCCCATTCCTGCTCCGGAATACGTCCTTCTCTTTCCGAATTTCTCTCAGCACCCGATAATTCCCAAATACGCTTAAATTCTTTGAGCTTTCGTACATTATCCGGCGCCTCCACTATCCACCGTTCTACTATTTGGCGTTCCTCAACCGTACATTTCTCGGCCAGGTAACGAGCCAACAGGGAATAATCTGGTTCATTCAACTCCATATCAAAGTGTATCGTTAGGCAATCGTTTGTTTATTAGACAACTGCCAAACCGTCTACCCCCAAAGAAAAATCAAAAAATATCCTCCCCCAGCTCAGCAGGTAGTTCCTTTAGTTTAGCCTAGTAGGTCAGGCCTGATAAATTGTTCTTTTTTATTTTTAATTGCTCTCCGTTAATCTCTAACTTCCATCTTTTTGAATTTATTAATTTTATCCAGATAGATGAGCAGTTCTAAAGGTCCTATTGGTATTTTTGACTCCGGGGTAGGTGGCCTCACGGTGATGAAAGATATTATACACCGACTCCCTTCCTATGATTACCTATACCTGGGTGATAGTGCCCGAACCCCATATGGCAATCGTTCTTTTGCGTCTATCTACCAGTTCACACTGGAGTGCGTGAGATACCTTTTCTCCCAGCAGTGTCATTTGATTATCTTAGCCTGTAATACAGCCTCGGCCAAAGCCTTACGAACCATCCAACAACGGGATCTACCTAAAATAGCTCCCAATAAACGTGTTTTGGGAGTCATTCGACCCACGGCTGAAGTTATTGGCTTACATTCTAATACGGGACATGTGGGCGTTCTGGGAACTACGGGGACGATCCAATCCGATTCTTATGAAATGGAAATCGAGCATCAGTTTCCCGAACTGATTGTGCATCAACAAGCCTGCCCTATGTGGGTACCCCTGGTAGAAAATAATGAGCACAACGGCCCCGGAGCCGATTATTTTGTCGAAAAATACCTTCATGAAATAAACCAACAATCGCCTGATATCGATACCCTCCTGCTGGCCTGCACGCACTACCCCCTGCTGGAGGATAAAATCCGCAGTACGCTCAATTCCAATATTTCCATACTCAGCCAAGGTCCTATTGTGGCCGCCAGTCTGGAGGATTACTTGCAGCGCCATCCCGAAATTGACGAAAACTGTTCTAAAAACGGAAGCCGTCGGTTTCTAACCACGGATGCTCCAGAAACTTTTGATCAGCATGCCACCACTTTCTTTGAAGAAAAAGTAACCTCAGAATATGTCGAAGTTTAAGTTTGCAGTAACGAGCCTATGAGTAAGAAGATATTAGCCGTTGTGGGTGGTGGAGCAGCTGGTTTTTTTGGAGCGGTCAATGCAGCACGTCTGAATCCGAACCTTCAGGTTATCATTTTTGAACGCAGCCGCGAAGTAATGTCTAAAGTACGTATTTCTGGAGGTGGCCGATGTAATGTTACCCACCACTGTTTTGATCCGGAAATACTGTCGCAGGCTTACCCACGAGGGTCGCGTGAGCTGCGGTGGGCCTTTGAGCAATTCCAGGCCCAAGATACCGTTAGTTGGTTTGAAGATCGGGGCATTTCCCTAAAGACCGAAAAAGATGGCCGCATGTTTCCCACCACTGATGATTCTGCTACTATTATCAATTGTCTTAAGGCCGAAGCAATCAAACACAATATTGAAATTCGTACTAAAACCCCTGTGGAAGCTCTATCTGTTACCGATGATAATCGCTTTCAAGTTCACCTACGGAGAGCAACATCATTAACGGCCGACTTCGTCCTGATTGCAACGGGAGGATCAAACCGTGGCAGTCGGTATGACTGGCTTCGCGAACTTGGACATTCTATTAAGAAGCCGGTTCCTTCGTTATTTACTTTTGACTTTCGCCGTAAAATATTTGAAGACCTGGCCGGCATTTCCGTTCCAGAGGCCTCAGTCGCCATTGAGGGAACCTCCTTTAAACATAGCGGACCTCTGCTGATTACGCACTGGGGACTCAGTGGTCCGGCGGTACTCAAAACATCGGCTTGGGCCGCCCGGTATCTGTACGATGAGGAGTACCGATTCACTATTCGGGTTAACTGGCTCTATCCCAAAAATGAACAGCAAGTTCGAGAAAAACTTCAAGCACTGAGGGATAAGAATGCCCGAAAACAAACTGACAAGCAGGATCTTTTTCCTCTCCCCAATCGACTCTGGGAACGGTTTTTAGAGCTCTCTGACATCAAGCCGACTTTACGCTGGGCCGAGCTTTCTAATCGCCAGATCCATAAGCTGACACAAAATCTTGTGCAAGCAACCTATCAAATTCAGGGCAAAACCACTTACAAAGAAGAGTTTGTGACCAGCGGAGGAATTCCGCTACCGGAAATCAACATGGGCACTATGGAGAGTAAAATATGCCCTAGTCTTTACTTCGCCGGCGAGGTGCTCAATATTGACGGCATCACCGGCGGTTACAACTTCCAATCGGCCTGGACTACCGGATGGATTGCAGCTCAACATGTGGGAGCCTAAAATTAGTCAGCTTGAGTGCAGCCCCGTTTGTCTCGGCAAAATAGGACTCATTTATGTCTTACTAATATTTACTTTGTTTCGTACCTCCCTCAATAGCAGGTCGTCAAGAGGCATTTCAAATACTTTCCTTAAAAATACTGATTCCAGCCCAAAATATTTATCAATTATAACCGGAACAAAATCAGACATTTATGGGTAAATATTAGAAAATAACTAAAATTCAAGGAGATAAATGGGATGTTTCACCGTTGCTTTCAGTTTTTTAATGTTTGGGACTACAAGTTTTTGAGGATGTTAAGTGTAGGGGTGTACCTGTTACTGCCAACATGTACAGCCTCTCAAAATACTGTTCATTCAGGCGAATTTATTGTCGAACCACCCACCCTCGAAAATTTAGGATTCGAGTGGAAAATTGATGGGGACGATAACCGTAATGCCGAAGTCTTGGTTGAGTATAGGGCCGCGGGGTCCGACTCTGACTGGAAGCAAGGAATGCCGCTTCTGCGAATTGGAGGAGAAAAAATTACAGAAAGGGCAGGAATTGACTATGTAACTCCCGCTATGTTTGCCGGGAGTATCCTGGATCTTCATTCGGATACTGAATATGAATGTCGTTTTACCTTAAGAGATCCCGACGGGGTTGAGGGAGAAGCGGTGAAGACGGTCACAGTCCGCACGCGCGCGGAACCTAAAGAAGCCCATGACGGTCGCATATTGCATGTATATCCTCAACATTGGAAAGGGGAAAAGCAAGAGCCTGCTTTCACAGGGCTTATGGAAGCCTACAATGGTTCCCAAAAAGCAATAGGCGATTGGTATTTGGTAGATGAAAACCAAGTAAAGCCCGGTGATATCATTATGCTGCATGGGGGGCTCTACAGGGCGGATAGGTCTGACTACATTAATCCAGAAAGTATTCCATTTGACGGTACTTATTTTCTTACTGCCAAGGGAACCGCTCAGCGACCGATTGTGATCAAAGCCGCCGGAGATGGTGAAGTGCTCTTCGATGGCGCAGGTGCTCACACTCTTTTCAATGTGATGGCTACTGAACATCATATTTTTGAAGGCATCACTTTCATAAATGCAGACCGTGTATTCGATGCCGGGCGAAAAAAAATAACGGGGGCCAACGGACTCACGATCAGGAACTGCCGGTTTGAAGAAGTGGGAGAAGCAATTCGGACAGAATATGCCGGATCAAAAAACTTTTATATAGTCGACAATCTCATCATTGGTCGAAATGACCGGTACCGCCTTCTCGGATGGACGGACCGAAGACACAGTAATCCCGGTCCCTATGGCAAGTATCTTCTAAATAGCTATATGGCCATAAAGGTATATGGATCCGGACATGTTATTGCATACAATTCAATAGCATATTTCCATGACGGTATTTCTATTTCCACTTACGGGAGCCCTGAGCAAGAACGACAGTTGCGCGCGGTGTCAATTGATATCTATAACAATGACATCCATCTTGTAAATGACGATTTTATTGAAGCTGATGGCGGTGTTCACAATATCCGTATCATGCGCAACCGCGGAGTAAATGCTGCTCAGAGCGGACTGAGCGCGCAGCCTTTATTTGGTGGGCCGGCCTACTTTATTCGCAATGTTTTATATCACATTCCATCGGGAGGAGCTTTTAAATTTTATAACCAACCGGCAGGGCTGGTTGCCTATCACAACACTTTTATAGCCGACATAACCAAAAATTTAGAAATTCATTCCAACTCACACTTCCGGAATAACCTATTCCTGAGCAGAGATCACAGAAAGGGAATTGCTGTCTTTCCCTTTGCTACCTCCTACTCAACATCGGACTACAATGGGTATCGGCCAAACCAGGGAGTAGAACGGCAGTATGTGTGGATTACACCAAGCCTTTGGAAGGTGCGGGATTATTCACTTTCCTATAAAGACAGCTGGTCTTTTGAGACCCTGGAAGGTTTTAGCAGAACCAGCGGTCTTGAAGAGCATGGCATAACGGTCGATTACAACATTTTTAAAGACCTTCAACAACCGGATCCGCAAAAACCGCATACCATTTATCATGCAACGGACCTGAATTTTAAACTGAAGCCCAACAGCAAAGCGGTTGACGCAGGCATGAAAATTCCCAACGTGAACGATGACTCCACAGGAAAAGCCCCGGACCTCGGAGCGCTTGAAGTCGGCCTCCCCACTCCGATTTTTGGCTGCCGGGGTCATGGTCGTGCCCTGGATAAACCCTTTTATCGTTGATTACAATAAATGCATGGATCGGTTGGAATTGGTAGAGTTTGTCAAGCTATTTGGCTTGTATGAGCATTTCTTTGGCGACCCCATCTTGTTCTTCCCCTCCAAGCAGGGGAAGAGACGCATGAGCCTCTTTTAATTTCTCCCTACTCCGCAGGGAGAGAAACTCATTGATATGGTTGTATAGCAGATCCAGTGAAAATATCATGAATTTTCCCTCCCTAATTTTAGGAAGGGAGCAAAGGTGGGTCACAAATAGAGCTGAGTCTCTCTATCAATAATATATTAACCGGTCTTCTATTTCAATCAACGTTAACCACTCACTAAATTGACCTACGAATAATTTATCCGGAGTCCGTGGATTTTTGGCTTACAACAGCTTACTTGCCAGGTTCGCCAGTTCAGAACGTTCACCTTTTTCCAGGTTGATGTGGGCATACAGGTCATTATCATGCATGCGGTCTACCAAGAAAGAAAGCCCGTTACTCTGGGTATCCAGATATGGTGTATCAATTTGATAGATATCACCCGTAAAGATAATTTTAGTATTCTCTCCAGCCCGTGTAATGATTGTCTTAACTTCATGCGGGGTTAAGTTCTGCGCCTCATCCACTATAAAAATAATGTTTGACAGACTACGACCGCGGATATACGCCAATGGAATAATCCGTAGCTTTTCGTTTTCAAGCATCTCTTCCACTTTTTGATACTGCTTGCTGGTTTGCGGATACTGATTTTTAATAAACGTCAGGTTATCCCACAATGGTTGCATGTAGGGATCGATCTTCGAGTTGATATCCCCCGGCAGGTAACCAATATCATTATTGCTGAGTGGCACAATGGGACGAGCCAGGTAGATCTGTTGATAACTGTGGCGCTGTTCCATAGCTCCTGCCAGGGCCAGCAGCGTCTTTCCCGTGCCTGCTGCCCCGGTGATGGTCACCAGTAAATTATCGGGATTCATAATGGCCTGCAGCGCAAAGGTCTGTTCGGCATTCCGTGGGGTTACTCCATAGGCGGTATTCCGGTGTACGGGTTCGATAAGATCTTTCTGGGCATTATAGTACCCCAAAGCCGAACTGGAATGATTTTTTAGAATATAGAAATGATTGCTGGCGGGCGGCTCCTCCAAAACGGCTTCCGGTTCCAGCTGTCCCTCCTCATATAAGCGGTTAATCAGCTCAGGATCATCATATTTGAGCTCAGTCTTGCCCCTGTACAGGTGGTCTATATCTTTGATACGGATACTCTCATAATCTTCGGCATCTATACTGAGGGCCCGCGCCTTAATTCGCAGATTAATATCCTTGGAAACCAGGATGACCTTTTTATCAGGTTCATCCTCCATCAGCTTCAGAACGGCATTCAGAATACGGTGATCATTCTTGGCATTACCAAAGACTTCGGCGGCATCTATTTCACTGTTCTCGTTGTTGAGCACACGAAGCTTCCCATGCGTTTCTCCATTAAGGGGGATCCACTTCTGCAACATATTTTTATCTGATATTTTATCCAGATAGCGGCTGAATTCGCGGGCATGCAAATTGATGACATTGCTCCCCTTTTTAAACGTATCAATTTCTTCCAACACGGTAATAGGAATGGCAATATCATTTTTTTGGAAGTTTTTGACGGCGTCACAATCATATAAAAGAACAGAAGTATCAAGAACGAAAATCTTTTGCTTATCAACAGGAGCCATAGAGCGTAGATTTTTGATTTCAAAAGAACAGTGACAAACAACGTATTCTTATTACAACGTTATATAATCACCCTGTGAGAATCAATAGTTAATATGAAGTTAATTAAAAGTTAATATATGGGGATACTGACGCTCAGTTTGACAAATGGTATAAGGCAATAGAGGTGGCGATGGCCGCATTTAGGCTTTCTACCGGCGGCTGCGGGGA
The DNA here is from genome assembly GCF_026229185.1 of Fodinibius salsisoli. Taxonomy (GTDB): domain Bacteria; phylum Bacteroidota; class Rhodothermia; order Balneolales; family Balneolaceae; genus Fodinibius; species Fodinibius salsisoli. The sequence goes on from NZ_JAGGJA010000014.1 coordinate 58,211, forward strand.
AGGCGAAGAAATTTCTACCTGGTGGCGATTATCCGTCATAAGCCGGTTGTCAATGCCATGGCCTTCATTACCGACAACAAGCACCGTTTTCTTTCTTCTGGATTTAAGAGAGGCAAGCGGTACCGATCTGGCGCCCTTGTTAAGCAACAACACCTCCCAGCTATCTTCTTCAAGAGCTTGAAGTAATGTGGCCAAACCTCCATTGAGATGAGGAATGGTTCCGGTCGCTCCCGCCGTACTACGCACTACTTTAGGGTGAAAAAGATCAACCGTTCCCTTACCGGACAAAAGTGCCCGCGCCCCGAACCAGGAAGCCGTGCGAATGATCGTGCCTACATTGCCCGGATCCTGTACAGCATCCAAAGCCACGACAATGCCTTCATTTCGGCTTATGGACTCAATGGAGGCTTCTTCGGGCATATGGCATAAAGCCAACACTCCCTGGGGCGTATCCGTATCGCTGACCTCCGCAAAATGCGCTTCATCCAAAATAACGCCCTCAACTTTTTTCGCTCTTTTCTTCCATTCTTCTTCCCTCTGATACCCCCGTGTCTTGTCAAAAAACAGCGTTTTAATACGCACAGATTGGTTCTCTGCAACCTGGCGCACAGCTCGCCCCCCCTCCACTATAAAAAGTTGCTCTTGTACTCGGTATTTCTTCCGATTCAGTTTTCGCAGGAGGGTTAGCTGACGGTTAGACGCAGTTCTCATAAAATATTTTTTGAATAACGATTCTATCTTCTTAGCCCGTAAATTAAACAGCTTCTTCTTTTAAACACAAAAACTATCCTTATCTTAACGCCCAACGAATAGTAAAAAAAGACATTAGATCCATCATGGAATTTCTGAAGAAACTGGGCATTGAGGGCACCAACCTGGGAACGAGTACCGGACAAAAGTTTATAGGCTCGGGTGCAAAAGAAACCATTTCGAGCCATACCCCTATCGATGGCTCCCAAATTGCAGATACGACCGTCACTACCAGAGAAGAGTATGACCAAGTGGTAAATACTGCTTTGGAAGCCTTTGAAGAGTGGCGTATGACTCCGGCTCCCAAACGGGGTGAAATAGTTCGCCAAATTGGGCTGGAACTGCGAGAACATAAAGAATACTTGGGACGACTGGTGACTTATGAAATGGGAAAAATTTACCAGGAAGGCCTTGGAGAAGTCCAGGAGATGATTGATATCTGCGATTTTGCAGTCGGTCAGTCGCGCATGCTTTATGGAAAAACGATGCCCTCTGAGCGTCCCCGGCATCGAATGTATGAGCAGTGGCATCCGCTGGGCATTACAGGTATCATTTCTGCCTTCAACTTTCCTGTCGCCGTCTATAGCTGGAACGCCATGATCGCAGCCGTGGCCGGCAATGTAATGATTTGGAAAGGATCCGAGAAAACACCGTTGTGCAGTATCGCCGTACAAAATATCATTGCCAAAGTCTTAAAACGTAACGACCTGCCGGAAGGTATTTTCAACCTTGTTACGGGTGGACGCGAAGTTGGTGAATGGATGACCGAAGATGAGCGCCTTCCGCTTATTTCAGCCACCGGTTCTATTCGCATGGGTAAAGAAGTAGCCAAAACGGTTGCCGGACGACTGGGGAAGACGATCCTTGAACTGGGTGGAAATAACGCCATCATTGTATCAAAAGATGCTGATTTAGAGATGGCAGCCCGGGCTATTGCTTTCGGGGCTGTCGGTACCTGTGGACAGCGCTGTACTTCTACCCGGCGGCTGATTATCCATAAAGAGGTGTTTAACCCGCTCAAAGAACGGCTCGTTGAAATATACAAAGAAGTTAATATCGGCAACCCCCTCAAAGAAGATACCCTTGTTGGTCCTTTGATTGATCAGCAGGCAATTGACAATATGCAGAACGCGCTACAAGAGGTGCAGGATGAAGGCGGAGAAGTTATTTATGGTGGAGAAGTATTAGAAAACAAACAACTTGATGGGGGGCATTATGTACGACCGGCGATCGTGACGGCCCAAAATGACTGGGACATCGTACAGGAAGAAACCTTTGCACCTATCCTTTACTTGACTCAGTATTCTGACCTCGATGAAGCCATTTCATTACATAATGGTGTCAAACAAGGGCTTAGCTCTTCCATCTTTACGTTAAATATTCGGGAGGGCGAAACCTTTTTAAGCGCCCGGGGATCCGATTGTGGCATCGCCAACGTCAACGTTGGTACCAGCGGGGCAGAAATTGGTGGTGCCTTTGGTGGCGAAAAAGAGACCGGCGGGGGACGTGAGTCGGGCTCTGATGCCTGGAAAGCCTATATGCGCCGGCAAACAAACACTATTAACTGGGGCTCGGAGATGCCCTTGGCCCAAGGTATTGAATTTGATGTAGATTAGCCGACAACAAAACCGAAAGTCATCCACTGGCCTCCACAAACTTTAGCATAGCGCACCAAAACTACAAAGCCTTCCTCTCCGGAGGGCTTTATAACTATATGACAACCTTTTCAAATTCAAGAGTCTATTAATATGTCTATAATATATTGACCGATAAACCGGCAGAAAGAACCTGCTTAACCTGCACTTGTTTTGAAAAGTCTTCATCATAGATCATCACGAACTGGAAAGACATGTTCATAAAGTCATTGATCTTTCCAACTACTTCATTAGAAAAGTTAATGTCTGTCCGGTTGATATGCCGCTGCAGGTTGGTAAAAGTCTCTACAGAACTAACCAGGTGAACATTTTTAAAAATATCCTTTTCAAAAAAGAATGCTGCCGAATAACCAGGCTCAAAACGGAAGCTTTTAGGATTTCTGGTATAAACCCCGTACGAACCCGATGAAAATGGGTCGATCAACCTGCTTACTTCGGAGTCATATAACCCATAACGTTCTGCCAGTGCATCATTCGCAACGATAGTTTCTTTCATTGCTAAACCCGTCTGTGCAGAAAAATAATCAGCTGGAGTATAGGCAATACCAACAACCTGGGTAAAATAAGCGGGCGAAAAAATCTCCGAAATCAATTCAGGATTTTCCCCATCCGGCACATTATAGTTAAATCCTTTGTCGAACTGAGTACTGAAATTGATATTGGCAAATGCACTCCAGCGCTTATTATCGAAGAGATAACTGAATTTATTATTGATCGCAATACGATCGTCGGTTTTGCGCGTCCCTTCATCCTGAATCCTTGCCTTACCATACTTAAAATTGGTATTTAAGGCATAGGCAAACCGATCCTTACGATACATCAGGTTAAATACCGTAGAGGCCGTTACACTTATAGTATTCGTCCCCCCCTGGCTCCAGTTGTCATAAGCAGCCTGGGCTCCATTAAGCCCGCTAACCCAAGAAGCATCCCAACCTTCCAAAGAGTCAGCAACGATGACCGTTTGATCAATTCTGGAAATATCATGGATAGATATATCTTCATCATCCTCAAGAAGTTTACTTATCCGGATTGCTTCCTGCCCCGATACATCCCGGACTGCCGATAGTATCAGCACTATCAGAACAAACAAGGAGGCATATTTGCGCATATTGATGCAGTCGTTTTAAGGAAAAATTTCGGGTTAAAAATACAACAAATAATTAAACCGGGAAACACTACTTTATTGATGAAACAAACGGACCTGTTGAACATGGTCTTCATCTGTAACCACGGTTACATGCTCATCCAGCTTAGTGGGCAACTCCATACCACAAAATTCTGCTTTAATCGGGTATTTCCGATGGCCACGGTCAATAAGCACCGCCGTATGCATTTCACTTGGTTTCAGCAATTCATCGATTGCTTTTAAGGCTCTGAACATGGTATGACCTGAAAAGATCACATCATCAACAATGACTATAAAATATTTCTTGTCGGCCTCTTCTGGGCTCCACTGCTTATTCTCTTCCGAACCTTCCTTTACCAAAAACTGCCGGGCTTCTATATCCGCCCGCAGAATATTTGAAAGCATCTCTGCCAGTTGTCGGGCCACGACGTAACCACGCTGATCGATACCGAACAACAATACCGGATTATTGGATCGATTCTGTTCATTAATTTCGTGAGCCATGCGTTCCAGCGTTCGCTGAACTCGCTTTGCCGTCATCAGTGTCAACGTATCTGTATCAATCATATTACCTTATATTAAATTTTATAAAAATAATTACTCTGCACATTTAAAATATCTGACACATTTCATACCTTAAATATAGAAGATTAGCAGATAAGGTAACATTCATTAAAACAGACTTATTATGACAAAGAGATCCAGCCTCCGTTCCCTCTTGTTAGCTACCGGTTCATTTATTGGGGGAGTAACACTCGGCGTTTTATTGACTCCCAGAAATGGCCGTGAAACCCGACACTGGGTATCATCGCAGGCCTCAGAACTGTCTGACTGGATGAGTAAACATCACAGGACAGCTCGCCAGAAAGGAGAAACAGAGCTTCATAACATCCGTCAAAATGTACACAAAGGGCTGCGCCGTAACATTCCCGACTTGTATGAGGCTACCGAAAATATCGACTTGAGTGACGATGGGTTAACCGGTGCGTAAAACTGCTCCCACATACCATGAAAAGCTCCTCCATTGGATATGGGAGACCCGCAATTTTAACACTCGGAGCCTGCATACTGCTTCCGGAGATCCGGTTAAAATACATTTTCCCGGCCAAAGTAATAAATCCGACGGCCCTGATTTTTCCGGTGCCCAAATAGAAATTGGTCAACTTCAGTGGTATGGTGATGTGGAGATACACTGGAAATTGTCCGACTGGCATGCCCATGGCCACGGGCAGGATCCGCGATATAACAATGTTGTTCTGCATGTGGTATTCCGCTCCACAGATCAGCGTAGCCTCCGCAAGGATCGAACTTCGGTGCCTACTTTATGCCTTGCTCCCCAGCTCTCACATCCGCTGGAGGCCTTTCTGGAAGAGTACCTTAAACATCCTCAGCTTCCCTGCAGCAAACAACTGTCTTATATTTCTGAAGAAGCTTTTGCCCGGCAAATAAAAAAAGCGCACAACGAATATTTTGAGCAAAAAATTGATGACCTGCTATCATTCTATGACCCAGATCTCCCTCCCAGCCGTGCCTGGTTAAAAATTCTAACGGTTGCATTATTCGACGGCCTGGGCATTTCCCATAACCGCGAATCAATGCGTAAATTGTGCTCCCACTTAGTTGAACGAATTACTGAATTCGACTCAGCAGACGATTGTAAACGCCATGCGCTATCTCTTTCCGGGCTATTGGATGACAGCCCCTCGCCTACTTCCTATAAATGGAATCATAAAGGGTGCCGGCCGAATAACCAGCCCCGCATCCGTATTCAGCAAGCGGCCCTTGCGTTTTGGTATATTTATCAGCAGCCGTTTGGTCACTGGATGCGCACGCCCCCGCAGAAGTCGTGGAAAAAACTCATTCAGTCCATCGACATGGCCCCTTCTGTGGGTCCGGAACGATCTTCTATTCTATTTGGAACCGTCTTTTTGCCTTCTTTATATATATTGGGCAATCTCTTCCATAAAACATCACTAAAAGATAAAGCCTGGAACCTGTGGGTTAACCATGAGGTAAAGCTACCAAAATCACTATTGAAGAAGTTTCACAAAACTGAACTTCGTCCGGCACTCTATAACAACAAACTGGGAACCATCCACCAGTTGCGCAACTATTGCCAAAAAGGAGGATGTCAAAAATGTTTTGTGTTTAAAAATGAAATTTTCTCTTGATTAATAATCAGTAAATCCCTATTATCTGAATCTCTTAAAAAAGGGAACAAATTGCCCGGTCGTCTAATGGCAGGACAGCGGTTTTTGGTACCGTCAGTGGGGGTTCGAGTCCTCCCCGGGCAACAACATAAAAGCTTACAAGAAAGGATGACTGCAAGGCCATCCTTTTCTTTTATTTTAAACTTCTGAATTTCGCTTCTTTGGACACCCCATTAGCTATATTCGCCGGCCGTAGTAATTTAGCTTTGACGCGAGCTATCGCTGAGCAATATGGTACTGAATTGGGAGAAGTAACCATCAGGCCATTTTCAGATGGCGAGCTCTATGTTAAGTATGAGCAGAGCATCCGCGGGGAAGATATTTTTGTGGTACAATCAACCACCCCGCCGGGAGATAATATAATGGAGCTTTTGCTTCTGTTGGATGCTGCAAAGAGAGCCTCCGCGAAGCGGGTAACAGCCGTGATGCCCTACTTTGGCTACGCCCGGCAGGACCGAAAAGACCAGCCGAGGGTCTCTATTGCTTCTAAAATGATGGCTAACCTGTTAACTGAGGCAGGTGCCGACCGCATTTTAACCATGGATCTTCATGCGGCACAAATTCAGGGCTTTTTTGACATCCCGGTTGATCATCTATATGCCAGCAGGTTATTTATCGATTATTTCAATGAAAATCCGATAGATAACCTGGTGGTAGTAGCGCCGGATGTGGGCAGTCTTAAAATGTCTCGCTCTTATGCGAAACGTCTTGGTGCACGCTTGGCCTTTATTGATAAACGCAGACCTAAGCAGAATGTGGCTGAGGTCATGAATATTGTTGGAGAAGTTGAAGGCAAAAATGTCCTCATCGTCGATGACCTGATCGACACGGCAGGTACGCTTACCAATGCCGCATCGGCCCTCAAAGAACGGGGTGCCCTAAATATTATCGCCACCTGTACGCATCCTATTTTATCGGGCCCTGCGTATCAGCGTATAGAAGATTCACCTATTGACCAGCTTTTGGTAACGGATACTGTTCCGCTGCGCAAGCCTTCACATAAAATACAGGTATTAAGTGTAGCCGGAATTTTTGCAGAAGCGATCCAACGTATCCATACGAACGATACCATCAGCGCACTTTTTGATGATTAACTTGGTAACCACAAAAACACGAAAGCACTAATTAATAATCTTCACTATAGCTTACATTCATCGAATAAAGCTTTGTACAAACTGAAAATTATCGAATTTTGAGAAATCACATTTGGTGATTTTGTGCTTTAGTGGTAAAAATTTAACTTAACAGAATCATGACTACTCCTGAAGTTGTTACATTAGAAGGAAAAGTAAGAGAAACCGGTCGCAAGGCCGCCGATGCACTACGCGATGCTCTGCGTGTGCCCAGCGTGTTGTACGGACCTGAAGTTGATGAAAACATTCACTTCTCAATTGATGAACTTGAGCTTGAGAAGGTCTTGTCTGTGAGCAAGCGTCAAATTATTGAGATTGAAGTTGACGGGGAAACCTACCGCACCTTGCTCAAAGAGGTAGAATTTCATCCATTGACAGACCGACCAGTACATGTTGATTTCTATGTATTGGCTGATGACCATAAGGTTACCCTGAGTGTACCTATCCATCTCGATGGTACGCCAGCCGGAGTTACAGAAGGAGGCGGTCGTATTTTCCAGCCAATGCACATTTTGCGCATTCGTGTAACGCCTGATCTTATCCCCGGCGTTTACAGCGTAGATGTAAGCTCCCTTGAAATTGGTGATTCTTTGCACGTGCGAGATCTTGACCTCGAAGGTATTATACCCCTCGATGATCTCGGCCGGACCATTGTTACTATACGTCCTCCAAAGTCCGAAGAACTGCTTACTTCTTCTCTCATTACCGAAGAGCCCAGCGAAGAAGAGCTCGAAGAAGGCGAACTGCCCGAAGGCGAAGAAGGAGAACTTGCCGAAGGCGAGGAAGCTGCAGAAGGAGAAGACGAAGAAGGTGACGAAGAAGCAACCGAATAACGATCTTCATAAATCTGATGGAATGACGCTATGCCTATTATTGTAGGTCTGGGCAATCCCGGACAAAAGTATGCCGGGACTCGTCATAACATTGGCTTTGAATTTATCGATTTACTGGCAGATGCACTGTCAGTACGAATGGGGCCCGGCAAGGGCCCTTTTCATGTTGGTAAAGGTCGCCATGCGGGCCATAATCTTTACCTCGTAAAACCTACCACCTACATGAACAAAAGCGGCGATGCCGTTCGCAAGGTATTGGACTGGTATAAAGAAGTACCCAGCCAGTGCCTGATCTGTTATGACGACCTTGCCCTTGATGTTGGAACCATCCGGTTACGGCCCGGGGGAAGTGCTGGCGGACATAACGGCATTAAGGATATTATCCAGAAACTCGGTACGAACAAGTTTCCCCGTTTGCGCATTGGCATCGGTGATGACTTTCCCAAAGGCCAACAGGTGCAACATGTACTTTCTTCCTTTACAGCAGAAGAAGCTGACGTTATGGAATCGACTTTAGAAAAGGCCGTTGATGCCACCTTTACCTTTACAAGAGAGGGTATCGAACAGGCTATGAATGATTTTAATTAACGTACCCACGGCCTTTGACATTATTACCTTTCTGAACTTTCAGAAACTACCCCTCCCTTTAAAATTCGATCGAAATTTATAAAAGGCAGAATGTCCTGCCACTACCCTCCAATTTTGGCCCTCCCTCCCCTCTTGTTGCTTTTCCAGTAACACTTTCCGTAATTGATTATTTACTTTTCCAATTATATTCGCCAATAATAATGCTCAAAGACAACTCATACTTCTATGGATACATTAATAACCTACCTTATACCGGCCAGCGGTGTAATAGCTCTACTTTATACATTCCTTAAATCTTCCTGGGTTTCAAAGCAAGATGTTGGAACGGCTAAAATGTCCAACATCAGTGATCACATTGCCCGTGGTGCAATGGCCTTTTTGAAGGCTGAGTATAAAGTACTCTCGATTTTCGTTCTCAGTGTTGCAGTACTTCTTGGTGTTACCGCCAATGCTGAAACATCTCACTGGCTTGTTTCGCTCTCTTTTATTATCGGTGCCTTTTGTTCCGGTATGGCTGGATTTATAGGCATGAAAGTGGCTACCAAGGCGAACGTGCGTACCACTAATGCCGCTCGACAAAGTTTAGGCAAAGGCCTGAACATTGCTTTTGCAGGCGGCTCTGTAATGGGACTGGGGGTTGTAGGATTAGGAGTATTAGGATTAGGACTACTATTTTGGTTATTCGGTGATATGTTTGGCACAGGCTCCTACCAAAGTGTGAACAAAGTATTGGCTGTCGTTACCGGATTTTCTTTTGGAGCTTCTTCTATCGCACTTTTTGCCCGTGTCGGTGGTGGAATTTATACCAAAGCGGCAGATGTAGGTGCCGACCTTGTGGGTAAAGTTGAGGCGGGTATCCCGGAAGACCACCCCTTAAACCCCGCCACTATTGCTGATAATGTCGGCGATAACGTCGGTGATGTAGCTGGTATGGGGGCCGACCTATTTGAATCTTATGTGGGCTCTATCATCGGATCTATGGTGCTGGGCGCAGCTTTTATGGCCAATCCAGAATGGTCGGATAACTTTAACGGGCTTTCTGCAGTGCTGCTGCCTCTTGTACTGGCGGGAACCGGTATTTTAACTTCTATCGTAGGCACATTTTTTGTCCGCGTCAAAGAGGGCGGAAACCCACAAACGGCACTCAATATTGGAGAATTTGTCTCAGCAGCCATTATGCTTATTGCATCCTATCTTCTCATTCAATGGATGCTTCCCGCCAGCTGGACGTTTACTGATCCTATCTCAGGCGCCCAGCATACTATTACCAGCCTGGGCGTCTTTTGGGCTACTATCTTTGGATTAGCCGCCGGTTTACTCATCGGGCTAATCACCGAACATTACACCGGAACAGGAACAGGACCGGTAAAATCTATTGTTGAACAATCCTCAACCGGATCAGCAACCAATATTATCGCTGGTTTGGGTGTGGGGATGATGTCAACGGCTATTCCCATTGTAATTATTGCCACCGCTATCATTGGCGCCTATCATTTTGCCGGACTCTATGGTATTGCCATTGCCGCCGTAGGTATGCTTTCCAATACAGGTATCCAGCTGGCCGTAGATGCCTATGGCCCTATTTCTGATAACGCCGGCGGCATTGCCGAAATGTCCGAACTCCCCGGAGAGGTGCGAGAGCGTACAGACAAGCTGGATGCTGTAGGAAATACGACTGCTGCCATTGGAAAAGGATTTGCCATCGGTTCGGCGGCTCTAACCGCTCTGGCTCTTTTTGCTGCGTTTATAACCTCCTACAATGCCACGCATGAAGTAGCCCTCACAGGTATTGACGTCACCCGACCGACCGTCATGGCCTCGTTATTCATCGGGGCGATGTTACCCTTTCTATTTTCCGCGCTTTCCATGAAGGCCGTAGGGCGGGCAGCCATGTCTATGATTGAAGAAGTGCGCCGTCAATTTCATGAAATTCCTGAACTGAAAGCAGGACTCGAGGCTATGAATAACAACAAAGGAAAAAAACTTGAAGAGTGGTCCTCTGAAGATCAAAAAATATTTGAAACAGCACTTGGAAAGGCTGAATATGAAAAGTGTGTCGATATTTCCACAACGGCCTCCCTGCGCGAAATGGTTGCGCCGGGCGTGCTGGCGGTTGTCGTTCCCGTAGCATTTGGTTTTCTCGGCGGTGCCCAGATGCTGGGTGGCTTATTGGCAGGCGTTACGGCCTCGGGCGTGCTCATGGCCCTCTTTCAATCCAATGCCGGTGGTGCCTGGGATAATGCGAAAAAAATGATTGAAGAAGGTTATGAGTACAATGGAGAAACGCTTACCAAAGGGTCTGAGGCCCACAAAGCAGCCGTGGTTGGAGATACGGTCGGAGATCCTTTTAAGGATACTTCCGGTCCTTCACTCAACATTCTGCTCAAGTTAATGTCCGTTGTAGCCTTGGTTATTGCTACAATGATCTAAGCAGGTTTATTATTTTATATTATTGCCCTGCTCTATATAAAATGGAGTAGGGCTTTTATTTTGAGTTTATTGCGTACGAAGTATTGCGTATCTTCAGAACAGGCTAAACAATATGTAATACGAAATACACACTGCGCATATCTATATGGATATTTTCAAGCTCTTCTTCAACCATGATCAGCGGTTGGACAAACTCGCAAAACGAAATGCCAATAAAACACCCGAAGAAGTTGAGGCTACGCTGGCTGACTTTATGAAGCCCGACCCCACTTACTCGAAATTCTATATTACCGGAACGCGGTTGGAGGAAGAAAAGTTTGGGCTCGACACCCTCAATAAGGGTTCTCATATCATCAATCAGCTTGGAGATGTTTTCTCTGACCGTACCATCTACACTTCAACAGGTTCTTTCGAGAATTTGAGTAAAGCCCTGTCAGCTACGGATATTGGGGGCGTTATGGTTATTGCATCAGAAGAGCCAACCATAGACTTTGAAACACTTCGGATTGATGAAGAATCTAATATTGGCCATAAAAAAGAAGGTCTTAGCAATATTTTAAAATCGGGAGCTTATGTCATGTATAAAGAACAGGCTCATGATGGATTCGACCTGCATCTGCTTTCAATGGAGAATATTTATCCTTCCCTATTTGATGCCTTTCAGCCCCTGGTAGAAGAAGATTTTCGATTTTTTAGCATCAATAGCAAACGAATGGGCTCAGAGCGTCACTTCTACTTCGAAACATGGACCCTCGACCGCCCCCCGCACGGCGCTGAAGAGGTATTTACAGAGACTGTGTTATAGATAACAAACGTGAGACGGCAAAAATGAAAAGTGAGTAAAAAAACATAAAACGATAGCTACACAATATTAGCTGGGCCACCTAAAGCCACGTTTTAGAGCTGTTGGCACTACTTTTTACATCACGTTTAGCGTCTTCCTTTTCACCTCTCACTTTTGCCATCTTCTTCTAAATGACTGATAATCAGCAAGCGTGAGCTCGTATCCGGATTAAACTCATTTCCTTCGTAATCGCCGTATATCTGGTCTATTACCAATCCACGGTCGTGCATTGTTTCCTTAAACCATGGAAGCTCATAAAGTTTAACCCGTTCCGAATAGGTTTTTGTTCCCTCAACATGGTCTCCATCTCCCTTAAATTTGATTTCTTTGTGTACGGCATCATCTTTAATATATCGTCGTATCTTATAGTCAATACCGTGAAAAGCACCTTCATCAGAGGGTTGGATCGACCGACGAACCTTAGCCGCATTTAAATAATCCAACACAAAAACACCTCCTGGTTTTAGCATCTGTACGATGCTGTCAAAGACGCTGGCATTTTCTTTTTCTGTTTCAAAATAGCCGAAAGTCGTAAATAAATTAACAATAGCATCGAACTTCATCGGTAACGGATTTCGCATATCCCGCACTTCAAATCGCAAATGTTCAGCATCCAGTGCCTCAGCCTTCTCCCGGGCCGTCGCTATCGCCTGCTCCGAAAGATCAATACCTGTAACATCATACCCTTCGCGGTATAAATTGATGGCGTGCCTTCCACGACCACATCCTAAATCCAATATTTTTGAACATTTCTCCAACGGAAGCGTCTGTGTGAGCAAATTGACTAGCCGTCTTGCTTCCTCCTCATCCCGATCTGCATATAACTGTTCATATAGTGGACTATCAAACCACTCTTCAAACCAATCCATAAATTATCTTTACCTGTTCTGGAAAATTATTTCTTATAGGTGAATTAAAATTGTCCTTTTTCCCACAAACTTTGCTTTTATATTTGCCGAATTTTAACTTGTTCAAGTTAACAGTGTTAACCCGTTGCCTTTTTAGACTTCAGCAATCATCTAAAATAAAGAAATTCAGGCAGTCATCTTAACCAATTACCTCATATTAACTTTCTAATTTATCACAGAGGTTTTATGCGAAAAATATTAGCTACTATCTGTCTCATGTTATTGAGCTCCGGGGCCGCTTATTCCAGTGGTTTCTCGATCTATGAAGCCAGCATTCGTGCCAACGGCATGTTGGGTGCATTTGCAGCCTATGCCGATCATGTATCTACGATCTATTACAATCCGGCCGGCTTGAGTGGACTCGATGGACTCCGGATAAGCGGAGGAGGGACCATTATTGCTCCGCGTTCCTCCTTTAGAGGGCCATTTGCGAGTTCTTCCGCCTATCCAAGCAGTAATAAAAGGTACGATATGGAGGAACAGAATTTCTTTGTCCCCAATTTTTATGCTTCCTACGAAATTCAGGATGGACTTACCGCTGGCATTGGCGTATATGCCCCTTTTGGATTGGGAACCAAATGGGACCAAGACTGGGTTGGGCGTACAGAAGCTATTAATAGCTCCATCGAAACCATCTTTGTACAACCTACTGTAGGATACCAGTTACCCGATTTTGGCATTGGAAAGGTCAAAGTTGGAGCAGGGTTAGTGATTGCCGCTTATGGGAAAGTAGAGCTCTCTCGGGCGGTAGAAGAGTTTGCAGTCCAGAATGACATATTCGATCTTGAGGGAGAATTGGAGCGACCCGGCTTTGGATATAATCTCGGCCTCCTCTATGAGCCCACCGAAATGGTCACGCTTGGCTTTACCTATCGAAGTAAAGTAACAACAGAGTATAGCGGAGACGCAGACTTTGGGGATCTACCTCCCTCCCTCTTCCCCGAAAATACTGGCGGTGGCACGACCCTCGAATTACCGGCCAACTGGGTGGCTGCGGTCAATGTACAAGCGACCGAAAATTTAAGCCTGGAAGCTGATTATATCTGGTGGGGATGGTCCAGTTACGACGAGCTTGTTATTGAATTTGACCAGACGATCCCTGCTTTTCAGTCCGACCAGCTCGCAAGCACCCGTGGCTACGATGACTCCTGGCAACTCAGGCTCGGCGGCGAATATACGGATGCCTTTACTACCGGGCTTGACCTGCGCGCCGGATTTACTTTTGACCGGTCCCCTCTCAATGAACGATATATGGATCCCACCCTCCCCGATTCTGACCGTCTACTCTTTTCAGGTGGCCTGAGCTATGCTGTTACCGACTACCTGGCTATCGATGCCGCCTATATTTTTATTCGAGCCAAGGAGAGGGAAAACAGATCATCCGTAAATGGCTTGCATGGCGTTTATAATACGCATGCGAACTTACCGTCACTCGGTTTAACCATGAAATTCTAAGCATTAAGGGGATCTTATTATGAAACTTCGAAAACCATTATCTCTTCTCATTCTGGCGTTTGTCATTACGTCAGTGAATCTATATTCTTGTAAAGATTTTAATGATGTAACCTTTGAAGCGGAAAGTGGCAGTGCTGACTTTACAACGGTCGCAGCGGTAGGCAACAGCCTGACTGCTGGCTTTCAAAGCAGTGCCCTATATAATACGGGCCAGCGGTATTCGTTTCCTTCCCTGGTAGCGGGACAGGTTGAGTCTGTTCAAAATTTTGAGCAACCCCTTATCAGCGATCCCGGAATTGGTGGCCGGTTAGAACTCGACAGCTCTCTTCCTCCTACTGATCCGAGCAATACGCCCGTGCCAACCGATGAACAAGGCCAACCCATCAACGCCGATCTCGACCGTCCTTACAACAATCTCGGTGTCCCGGGAAGTATCTTAGCTGATTTTACCGGCCAGGATTTACCGGGAGCGCCCTACTCGGCCCGCAGAGGTAACAATCCGTTTTTTGATATTGTTCTTCGAGATATGGGAGCAACCCAAGCGGAACAGCTGGCCGCCCTTAATCCAACATTTGTTATGTTTTGGCTGGGCAATAATGATATCCTGCGGTATGTAACCAGCGGTGGAACCGAAAACTACCTTCCCCCTGAGAACTTCCAGCAACTTTACCAGGCTTCCATGCAAGCCCTCGCACAAACCGAAGCCGGGGCTGCCCTGTTTAATATCCCTGATGTGGCCAGTATTCCGTATGTATTCCTGGTGAGGCAACGACTCGTACAGCAAGGGGCTATTACTTTTGATGAAGCTACGGGAACGTACCAATTGGTTACCCCTCAGGGAAATCTACCTATTTATATTGAAACCTCCGAGGCTCCTCGTGTTATGCAACAAAATGATTTTCTGTTGCTCCCCTCATCCAGTTATTTCGCTGGTATACAAAGTGGGAATAACCCTCCGCCTGTAAGCCCGTTAAATCCCATCCCGAACAATCTTGTGCTCGATGGCCCCATTACTTCCCCTCCTACGGGTGCGTCTGAATTTGCGCAGGCCCGTGGGGTCGTGCAGCAATACAATAATATCATTGCCTCAGCAGCATCAAGCAATGGATACGCCTTGGTTGATATCAATGCAAGGTTTAGCCAGATACTTGCAGAAGGTGGAGTCACCATTGGTGGCGAAACACTGCGGCCCGTTCCAGGCGAATTGTTTAGCTTTGACGGTGTACACCCGAGTAACCAAGGGCATGGAGTTGTTGCCAACGCTGCCATTAATGCTATCAATAATACATTTAATGCTAATATTCAGACTATAGATATCAGTACTATTCCTCGTGGAATCCCGGTGACAAATTAAAAAAGTCGCTATTTATTTTATTGGAGTCACCATATGGTGGCTCCTTTTTTTATCTCATAGAACTTAACAAGATTTTTAATTTTCCATTTCAAAGTTACATCGGATATTTTTATATTCGTTTAGATTGAGTTTAAATTGAAGTAAGCACCTACACATGCATCCATTAAATACTACCGAAGCCGGAGAACAAATTAACATCCAGTGTTTAGGGTGTAATTGCCAGGATGCCTGTCGACTTCGTGAATTAGGATGTATTGAAGGTGTCAAGGGTAAAATCATTTCCAATAACTCCAACATTGTCTTACAGATCGGCGAATCTCGCCTGGCGATCAGCGAAGAGCTAGCCCGAACCATCCTGGTAAGTCTCAAATAGTTGTACACTCCCCTCTTATGAGTATTCTCCTTTCAGAACAGAAACAGAACGGCAAAAAAACGATTGCAGATGTAACAGGCCCAAAGGCGGCTCGTCTGCTGGAAATGGGACTCTTACCCGGAACGACGGTCGAAGTCATCCGGAGTGCTCCCCTGGGCTTTCCCATCGAAATAAAAGTACGAGGCTATTTATTGACCCTTCGTAAAGAAGAAGCTGAATGTATAGAAATTGAATGAGCGATATCTTGAAGAACCAACCACTCACCATTGCTTTAGTTGGAAATCCTAATACCGGCAAATCTACCCTCTTTAATGCTCTCACAGGGCTTAAACAAAAGGTAGGAAATTATCCCGGAGTTACGGTTGAACGTAAAACCGGCTCTGTAGAAATTGACGGCACCCGGCATAAAATCATTGATCTGCCGGGTACCTATAGCCTGAACCATAAAAAGGTTGACGAACGCATTGCTTACCAGACCCTGATCGGCGAATATGAATACGAGGAAACGCCCGACTTGGCAGTGCTGGTACTTGATTCCACCAACCTCGATCGTAATATGTACCTGGCCACCCAGGTTATGGACCTTGAAATTCCCATGATTGTCTTGCTCAATATGAGCGACTTAGCAGAAGAGCGGGGCATTGAAGTGGATACGAATACTATCCAGAAACGACTGGGAGTTCCTGTGCTACCCATTGTTGCCAAAGATAAAGGCGACATCCAAAACGTTCGACAAGCAATTGCTGATCATGATCTGGAGGCACCCAAGCCGCTAAGCTGGAAACCTCAGCAACCGCTCGCTGAAGCCATCACCCTTATTACAGATGAATGGCTCCATCCGCATACCGATCTGCCGGACCGTGCTCATCCAATTGAAGCACTGCGCTTAATCAGTAACAACCAAGTCTCGGATGATTTCAAAAATCATCCCCGCCGAGAAGTAGCCGAAGAAATTATAGCCAAGGCTCAATCTCAACTCGAAGATGCAGGAGAGAATCCGACCGCAGTTGAAGTGATGGCCCGGTACAAGTTTATTGAACAGTGTACCAGTAATGGTAACGGCAACCATCGGCAAGAAGAGTCGGAAACGCTGAGCGATAAAATTGATGCTGTGGTCACCCACAAGTTCCTGGGACCCGTCATTCTGGTTGCTATCCTGCTGCTAATGTTCCAGGCCATATTTTCCTGGGCTGAGCCCTTCATGAACCTTATTGACCTGTTTTTTGTACAGGCCGGGAATACTGTAGCCGAAACGTTACCGCCGGGTATTCTAAATGATTTACTGGTAGAAGGTATCATTGCTGGATTGGGAGGGGTCGTAATCTTCTTGCCGCAAATAATGTTTCTCTTTTTCTTTATCTCCATACTGGAAGGTACGGGATATATGGCACGCGCTGCTTTCGTGATGGATGGTTTCATGACACGTATTGGCCTGCATGGTCGATCGGTTGTGCCACTCATGTCTGGTTTTGCCTGCGCAGTTCCCGGCATTATGGCTGCACGTACTATCGAAAGCTGGAGTGACCGGTTGATTACCATCATGGTGCTCCCCTTTATGGCCTGCTCAGCCCGACTCCCGGTATATGCCCTGATGATCTCTGCCTTTGTTCCCAATGAAAATGCTTTTGGGTTTATTTCGATGCAGGGCCTAACCTTTTTCGGACTATATATTTTTGGTATTGTGATGGCTATCCTGGCTGCCTGGGTCATGAAAATGTTCTTCACAGATGGCGAATCCACGCCCTTCATGATGGAGCTACCCAGCTATAAAATGCCAAAATGGTCAGCTGTTTTTTACAATATGTTTGAAAGAGGCTGGATCTTTGTCAAAGAAGCCGGTAAAATTATTATGGCTATTTCCATTGTACTCTGGTTCCTGGCTTCTTATCCCAAAGTTGAAGTTCCCGATAGTATCACCAATAGTACAACTACCACTGAAGCATCCTTTAATGCTCAGGAATCTGCCTCTTCGTATAAATTAAAGCACAGCTATGCCGGACAGATTGGCCAATTCATTGAGCCCGTCATCAAACCGCTCGGCTTTGACTGGAAAATAGGTATCGGCCTCATTACCTCTTTTGCAGCTCGCGAAGTGATGGTTGGTACCTTAAATACTATTTACAGCGTTGGAGAAAGTGGCGGAAATACTACCACTTTAAAACAAAAACTGATTAACGATAAAGATCCGGATACCGGTGAAGCTGTTTTCTCAACGCTTTCAGCTATTTCACTTATGGTCTTCTTTGCCTTGGCTATGCAATGCATGAGTACCCTGGCCATTGTACGCCGCGAGACGAACTCTTGGAAGTGGCCTGCTATTATGTTTATATATATGACTGCCTTGGCTTATATTTGTTCTCTGGTTGTCTATCAGGGTGGACAAGCCTTAGGATGGTAATTTAATCCAATTCAAGTTCTTGGTATTATGCAGACGTTTATCGCATTCGGATTGTTAATTGTAGCCGGAGCTTTTTTAAGCTGGAACTTTATCGGAAAGAAGTTCAAAACCTCTTCTGATAAAAGCGGCGAGGATTGCGGTCCGGATTGTAAGTGTTCATAAGCAACACATGTAAATGGATTTCTTTTCGGTTTAATAATTCACATTGCCTTCCAGTATTTGTAACTTCCGCTTCATTATAAATCCTTTGATATATGAGCTTTTTACAAAAACTGGCAAGCGCCATCAGCGATAACCAATCCTGCCTGTGCGTGGGGTTAGATCCTAACCTCGACCTTCTTCCAACTGATGTTCAAGAACTGGATAAATCTGACGTGCAGAAGGTAGAACGGTTTCTTAAAACGGTTATTGAAGTTACGCAGGATCATTGCGCCGCTTATAAGCCTAATCTTGGTTTTTTTGAAGCACTTGGCAGTCAGGGCTGGGAACTTTTTTTTCGTATTCTGGATGAAATTCCCTCCGATAAAATCATCATCGCTGATGCCAAAAGAGGTGACATCAGTTCCACGGCCGAGCATTATTCCAAGGCATTTTTTGAGCAAACAGAAGTCGATGCCATTACTTTAAATCCACTGATGGGTTTTGAAACCCTGGAGCCCTTTTTAGCCGATAAAGATAAAGGCATTTACACATTGGCCCTCACCTCTAATCCCGGGGCGGCAGACCTGCTTCTTCAGAAGCTATCTTCCGGCCAGACAATATCGAGCTATATCGCTCAGCAGCTCAGCTATAAACAAGAAAATAGTGAAGGGGCCATTGGTATGGTTGTAGGGGCTACACAGGCAGAAGACTTACGGCCGGTTATCACTGAATTCTCGGAGGCTCCTCTTCTTATTCCCGGTGTTGGCAAGCAGGGGGGATCTATTACCGCGCTGGCTGATGCTTTGGATGACCACTTGGGTCTCCCGCTTATCAACTCCAGCCGAAGTATCATTTATGCCGGTAATGATACTTCTCATTGGGAACAAGCCGTCTCGGAATCAGCAGAACAATTAACGCATCAATTAAGGCCCATTACAAAGAAGTATGTCTAACAAGAAGACGGTGATTGTATTTACGGATGGAGCCTGCAGTGGGAATCCGGGTCCCGGTGGTTGGGGCGCACTCCTGCAGTGGAATGGCAAGGAAAAAGAAATTACCGGCGGCGCTCCTGAAACGACGAATAACCGCATGGAGATGCGCGCTATCATTGAAGCACTAAAGGCTATAAATCAACCCTGCCGTATTAAAGTTCACAGCGACAGCGCACTGATTGTCAATGCTTTTAACAAAGGCTGGGTCAATGGATGGGTGAAACGAGGCTGGAAGAAATCCAATAAAAAACCGGTCAAAAACCGAGACCTTTGGGAAGCAATGCTTAATGCTATGAAACCGCATGACGTTCAATTTATCAAAGTCAAAGGCCACTCCGATAATGAACGCAACAATCGGGTTGATCGACTGGCCGTAGAGGCTTCTAAAAAGTTTCAGTAAACAGCAAGAAGTGTTGTGTAGGAGACTTTGCAAAACTACACCATCCCGAAAATGATCGGGGCAGGCTTTGTCATTCTCAACAAAGTTCAGGCAGATCCCCCCCCTCTTTTTACTTACGACTATTTGCTTGCCAAATTGGCGAAGGGCTTCAAGTTCATATCTGCGAACTGATTGCGTTGGGCCATCATATAGCCGGTAATGGCAATCATAGCAGCGTTATCGGTACAGTAGGCTAATTGGGGTATGTGTAATTGGCACCCCCTCTCTTTAGCAAGTGTTTGGGCCTTTTGACGCAGCATTGAATTTGCTGACACCCCGCCAGCAAGCACAATCGTGTCAACCTCCGTGTGTTCTATGGCATTAGCCAGCTTCTTGACCAAGACTTCTGTTATAGCTCTTGAAACACTGGCACAAACATCATCCAGATGGTCTTCAAGGAACCCAGCCTGATCATCCTGGTCTTCCAGATAATACATCACCGATGTTTTGAGGCCGGAAAAGCTGAACTCAAAGTCGTTGTCCAGCATGGCTTGGGGGAAATCATGAAACATGGTATCTCCTTCTTTCGCCCGCTGATCAATAACGGGACCCGCCGGATACGGAAGTCCTAATATTTTACCGATCTTATCAAAGGCTTCGCCGGCAGCATCATCGCGCGTTTCGCCCAGCAAGGTATGATCAAATGGCCCCTTGACGTGCACCAGCTGGGTATGTCCCCCTGAAACCGTCAAAGAAACAAAGGGATAATTGGGTTGGCCTTCAATGAAATTAGCGTAGATATGGGCATCCATATGATTGACGCCAACCAATGGAATATCCCTGGAGAGACAGAGTCCCTTAGCGAAACAGAGTCCTACCAGCAACGAACCCATCAATCCCGGCCCCTGCGTTACTGCAACTGCATCAATGGCTTGCAGTGAGGTGTCGGCCTCGGTTAATGCTTGTTCTATGGTCCTCCAAATGGTCTTGTGGTGAGCGCGTGAAGCCAACTCGGGGACGACTCCGCCATACTGTTCATGCACGGCCTGAGAGGCAATTATATTTGATCTAAGCCCCTCATCAGTATAGACCGCTGCCGCTGTTTCATCACAAGAAGATTCAATACCTAAGATATTCATGAAATATTGCGTATCACGTAGTGCGTATTATCTTTATCTGAGATTGAAAATACGAAATACGCATTAAGCCATAAAAAAGGGTTATACATTTTCGCTCACTGCTAATTTATGCCACACTCAGCATCCTTTCTATTGGCAGGTGGGCACGCTCGGCTAGTTCTTTGGGCACCTTCACCTCGTGTTGGTTGTACTTGAGGGACTCATACAGTTTTTCGAGCGTAATCATTTTCATGTATTCACAAACCGCATTATCATTCGCAGCATGGAATGTTTTATCTGGATTTTCTTTGCGCATCCGGTGCAAGATGCCTGTCTCTGTAGCGACCACAAATTCGTTGGCCTCTGATTCACTGGCCCGATTCAACATACCGCTGGTAGAGTGGATATGGCCATCATCACAGTCAAAATACATCGCTGATTTCATCATACAAGAAGTGGAGCATCCACATTCCGGGTGAATCAATACCTCCGCATCCGGATATTCTTTCTGCTTGTCGTTCAGATTCAGCTCGCCAATTTTTTCGTGCACGTGGCAGGAGCCATCCCAGATATTGAGTTCACGTCCGGTTACCATCTCAACATATGAACCCAGAAACTTATCCGGCAAAAATAGCACTTCTTTTTCTTCCGGAATAGATTCTACAATATCAACGGCATTGGAGGAGGTACAGCAGTAGTCGCACTCGGCTTTGATAGCTGCGGTCGTGTTAATATAAGTGACTACCACGGCATCGGGATGCTCGGCTTTCCACTCACGAAGCTGTTCGACCGTGATGCTATCGGCCAGGGAACAGCCTGCATCCAGATCCGGAATCAACACTCTTTTGTCTGGTGAAATAATCGACGCCGTTTCGGCCATAAAGTGCACGCCACAAAAAACGATAACTTCGGCATCCGTCTCAGCAGCCTGGTGCGAAAGGCCCAGCGAATCGCCTATGTAGTCGGCAATATCCTGTACTTCCGGCACCTGGTAGTTATGGGCCAATATAACTGCGTTTCGTTCTTCCTTTAACCGCTTTACTTCGGTTATTAATTCTTGGGTATTCATAAGTTATCCCACAATTTGTATTGTATTCAATTAAGTAAGTTCTTGTAATGTTTGGCTAATATCAAAAGCTTGTACGGAGTGGGTTAGCGCACCCACTGAAATACAATCCACGCCTGTTTCGGCAATATCGCGCACATTCGGGAGCGTTACATTACCGGATGCCTCGGTCTTGGCACGGCCTGCAATTGTTTTAACAGCTTTCCTCATTTCCGCAGGACTCATATTATCAAGCATAATGATATCCGCATCGGAGGCCAGGGCCTCTTGGACCTGCTGAAGTGTTGACGCCTCTACTTCAACATCCAGTTCCGGATAATGATTCCGCACTTTCTGCACGGCCGGTGCAATGCCGCCTGCGGCTATAATGTGATTATCTTTTATCATCGCAAGGTCATAGAGTCCCATGCGATGATTCTGCCCTCCTCCGGCCTTCACGGCATATTTATCTAACAAGCGTAAACCGGGAGCCGTCTTCCGGGTATCCAAAATTTGGGTATCTAACCCCTCCAGCACATCAACAAATTGACGGGTTTTAGTGGCTATGCCCGACATACGCTGGGTAATATTCAAAGCCAGTCTCTCAGCCGTAAGGATGGCGCATGCTTTGCCCTTCATGGATACAATTTCTGCGCCCTTCTTGACGGTCTCACCATCTTTCACATGAGGCTCCCACTGAAGCTCCGAATCCAACTTCTTAAATACCTTTTCAGCAATAGATAAGCCTGCAATTATTCCCTCGTCTTTTGTATTCCAAACCGCTGTCGCAGAGGACTGTTCATCAATAATAGCATTGGTGGTTGCATCACCCGTTCTAATATCTTCCTCAAAGCCCCGGTTTATTAACTCATCAATCATCGCTTCCAGATTGGGGGAAGCCTGGGTTATCTTTGTAGCCATAATTTCAGATAGACTCTATGTGCTGAAATGATCGGTTAAATGTAATATGCCTGGAATCAGACTTACTTTCCGGGAAATCCGTGCGTGTATGCACGCCACGACTTTCCGTTCGTTCCAGGGCAGCCCGTGCAATTAACTCTGCCAGCTGCAGCAATCCCCGTGACCGGATAGAAAAGTATTCTTCCGCTTGGGTTGCCAATAGATTCGACAAATTTTGTAACTGCCCAACGGCATAGGTTAATCCCTCTTGGTTACGCTGAATACCTACATGCTGGCTTAGTAAGCCTGATACTTTTTGCTGCAGATCGGTAAACTGTTTGGATGCCCCTTCGTCGATATCAAATCCACCCACGGATATTGTACCTGTTGAACCGCTGTAATACCGGGCGTGATCGACGGCCCGTTTACTAAAGACCAGACATTCAAGCAGTGAATTGCTGGCCAACCGATTAGCACCATGCACCCCTGTTGCGGCCACTTCGCCACATGCATATAACCCATTGATCGAGGTCTGAGCATCTAAGTTGGTAGCCACACCACCAATACAATAATGAGCAGCCGGTGCTACCGGAATACCTTCCTTTTCAATATCGATACCGTGCTCCTCAATCTTTGTGAAAATATTGGGGAAATGGGCCCATAATTTATCTGCTTCGAGATGACGAACATCCAGGTAGACACAGTTGCTTTGCTGTTGTTGAATCTGGCGGAAGATTTCCTGAGATACGACATCACGGGGAGCCAATTCTTGCTGGGGATGATCCTCCATGAATCGCTCCCCCTCTTCATTAAACAAGTAGGCTCCTTCTCCCCGCACGGCCTCGCTAATTAAAAAAGTTGAACCATCATTAGCATAAAAAGCAGTAGGATGGAATTGAACCAATTCAAGATCCTGGAGCGTAGTTCCAATATTGTACCCCAGCCAGAGACCATCTCCCGTTGAGGTATGGGGATTAGTACTGCGTTGAAATAGGCCCGAGTAGCCCCCTGTTGCCAGGATAGTCACCGGGCTTTGTATTTGTATCGTTTGGTTTTCGTTATACAGGTATGCCGCAGCTCCCTGGCAGGAATCCCCATTACGAAATAATTCATAGACAAAAGCCCGTTCGGTAATAGAAATATTGGGTTCTTCCTGAACCAGTGCCGTCAAAAATTCAATTAATGCTTTACCGGTTGCCGCGCCATTGGCGTGCAAGACCCGACGGTTTGAGTGCCCGCCTTCCAATCCCAAATCCAGCGCCCCGTTCGTATGGTCGAAAACCATGCCAAGGTCGATACATCGTTGTACTTCACGTGCCCCTTCTTTGACCAGAAGATCTACCGCTTCTGTATTACAGAGGGCACGTCCGGCATCAAGTGTATCGCTTTTATGACTCTGAAAGGTATCTTCGCCATCTAAAACAGCAGCGATTCCACCCTGAGCCCAATAACTGCTACTATCTTCTAAATCAGACTTCGTTACAAGTGTAACTTGCCCATACTTGCTGGCATGCAAAGCAGCATTTAAACCGGCTGCACCACTGCCAATAACGAGAAAGTCTGTACTGAGCGTTGTGCTGTTCAAATTATTTGGATTCCTAAAATTTCACCCTAAATATAAGGCATTATTGGCAAGCTCCCCAAGATAATAAAAGAGCCCTTCATTTTTATATGAAGGGCTCTAATTTATTCGATTGTACGGCTGCTTTTATTCTTTGTCGTCTTCGTCAACGACCTCAAAATCAGCATCAACCGCATCGTCTTCATCATCCTGATCGGCTGCTTCTGCATCATTTGCTCCATTAGCAGCTGCACCGGCTGCGCCAGCGGCAGCACCTGCAGCGCCAGGACCAGGTTGACCTTGTCCCTGAGCAGCAGATTGATAAATTTCCTGAGAAGCTTCAGACCACGCTTCGTTCAGCTCGTCCATGGCTTCATCAAGTTCATCGACCTTTTCTTCATCATGCAGCTTCTTAACATTCTCGAGGGCTGCTTCGATCTTCTCCTTGTTGTCATCAGAGATCTTATCTCCGTGCTCATCCAGTTGCTTACGTGTCGAGAAGACCAGGCTATCGGCTTTATTTAACTTCTCGGCACGTTCACGGATGCGTTCATCCTCTTCGGCATGTTCTTCAGCCGATTCCTTCATTTTTTCGATTTCTTCCTCAGAAAGACCGGAAGAAGACTCGATTCGGATGCTCTGTTCCTTGCCGGTACCTTTATCCTTGGCACTAACATTCAGCACACCGTCAGCATCAAGGTCGAAGGTTACCTCAATCTGAGGTACGCCCCGAGGTGCCGGTGGAATTCCATCCAAGTGGAAGCGGCCCAGTGTTCGGTTATCCTGCGCTTTGGCACGTTCGCCCTGCAGTACATGAATTTCTACACTGGTCTGGTTGTCAGCCGCGGTAGAAAATGTTTCCTTTTTACTGGTCGGGATAGTCGTGTTTGACTCAATCAGCTGTGTTGACACACCGCCCAGCGTCTCGATACCGAGGGTCAATGGCGTAACATCAAGCAGAACCACATCGTCAACATCGCCCGACATAACTCCGCCCTGGATGGCAGCACCGACGGCCACTACTTCATCAGGGTTCACGCCCTTGCTTGGATCTTTACCAAAGAATTCTTTGACCACTTCCTGGATTTTAGGGATCCGTGTAGATCCACCCACCAAGATAACTTCGTCAATTTCGTTCTTGCTCAATCCTGCATCACTCAGCGCTTTTTTGCAAGGCTTAACCGTCTTCTGAACCAAGTCATCAATAAGCTTTTCAAACTGTGAACGACTTACATCCACATTCAGGTGCTTAGGCCCGGAATCCGTAGCTGTAATAAACGGCAGGTTCACATTCGTTTTCTGCGAGCTGGAAAGCTCAATCTTGGCTTTCTCTGCGGCGTCTTTCAATCGCTGCATTGCCATTGGATCTTCTCGCAGGTCGATACCTTCATCCTTCTTAAATTCTTTGGCCAGATGATCAATCAGTCGAGAGTCGAAGTCATCTCCACCAAGGTGCGTATCTCCGCTTGTGGACTTCACTTCAAAGACGCCCTCACCCAATTCAAGGATAGAGACATCAAACGTACCGCCACCCAAGTCATAAACAACGATGGTTTGATCCTGGTCTTTCTTATCGAGACCGTACGCCAGCGAAGCTGCTGTCGGCTCGTTAATAATACGCTTTACATTCAGACCGGCAATATCTCCAGCCTCTTGCGTAGCTTTACGTTGTGCATCGTTAAAGTAAGCAGGTACCGTAATAACGGCATCTGTTACCTTTTCACCGAGATATTCTTCGGCGGTCTGCTTCATTTTTTGCAGTACCATTGCAGAGATCTCCTGTGGCGCATACTTGCGATCTTCAATCTGAACGCGAGCGGTATCATCGTCGCCTTTAACGATCTCATAAGAAACCTGTTTGGACTCTTCCTTGACCTCGTTGAAAAAACGGCCCATGAAGCGCTTAATAGAAGAAACAGTTTTCTCTGGATTCGTAATGGCTTGTCGCTTAGCGGGTGCGCCCACCAAACGTTCTCCGTCTTTGGAGAAGGCTACAACTGATGGAGTTGTTCGGCCACCTTCAGAGTTTTGAATAACAGTGGGTTCGTTCCCCTCCATAACGGCAACGCAGGAGTTGGTCGTACCCAAGTCAATTCCTATGATCTTTCCCATAATAGTTATTTATGATTTTTTGTTGGTTATTTAATTCTTTTGTAAAAATCTTTTGTGCTTGTCATCCCGAACTTATTTCGGGATCCAGATGCTGATCTGCCAGCCGGCGGACAGCATCATAAGGCTCTATTTAATTGGTATTGATGTCGCATCATTGAGAACATCAGACTTTGGCATCGTGATCGAGAGCACCCCATCTTTAAACCGGGCGTCTGTTTCAGCCGTATTTACATTTTCCGGCAGTGCGAATGAACGGGAAAAGACCCCCGTCGACCGCTCTTGCCGGCGATAGGTGCTCCCATCGTCTAATTGACCAGTGCGTTCTCCTTTGACGGTCAAAACATGCTCTTTCAGAGCAATATTAATTTCTTTTTTTGATAAACCCGGTAAATCGAGCTTAATGATAAAAGTTTCGTCACTTTCAATGATGTCACAGTCGGGTCTAAAATCATGCCCCTTGTCTTCAAGTGGCACAACCCGTTCTACAAAATCTTGGATATCTCTACCAAGCTTTGTTAACTGTTTTTCGATATCAATGGTAAATTCATTCATGGAGTAACCCATTAATTGATGTTCGCTCTTATAAGAGCAATCACAATGCCAAGTTACTCCGGCAGGATTATTTTATGACGTATTGACATTATTGTGTCAACAACAGGCAGGATTTGTCAAATTTGCGGATTGAAGCATCAATTCGTCAGCACTTGCAGGTCATCCCAAAAGCCAGGATACGAAATGGCCGTACACTCGCCATCACGAATTTCAGAAGGGTCATCTGCCATTGAGGCGAGCACCGCCGCTGACATAGCAATCCGATGATCATGATAACTGTCGAAAACAGCAGGCTTTGGTGTAAATCCAGTATGGCCTTTAATTTCGAGGCCATCATTAAATTCTTCAAAATCAGCACCGGCAGCTTCCAGCATTTCAGCCAGGGCGTGCAGACGGTCGGTCTCCTTATGGCGAAGCTCTTCGGCTCCGGAAATGCGGGAAACGCCGTCAGTAAACAGCATGGCTATTGCCAGAATAGGAATTTCATCAATGCAGTTGGGAACCACTTCTTCGGTTATCTCAACCGGCTTAAGCGAAGAACTGCGAATCGTAATATCGCCAATGGGTTCTGCTCCTTCCCGCTGCTGGTTCGCAACAGTAATATCGGCATCCATCTGCTTCAGGATCTCTAAGGCCCCGGTCCGGGTGGGATTCAACCCTACTGCAGGTAAAGTGATTTCTGCATCCTGATGGATAGCACCGGCAACCAGCCAAAATGCTGCCGCTGAAAAATCGTTCGGCACCCGGTACGATTGTTCCGGTATGACATCCTCCCGGCTTGCACTAATCACTTTTTTATTATCCATTTCTTCAATAGATAAGCCAAGCAAACGTTCAGTATGATCCCGACTGGGAAGCGTTTCAATAACTTCCGTAGGATCCTCACCAAAGAGTCCGGCAAGCAGGACACATGATTTTAACTGAGCACTGGCAATAGGGAGTGGAAAGTACAGGGGTTTGACAGGCCCTTCTCGGTTTATGTTCAACGGAGCATAATCCGCCTCACGTGCTTCAATTATTGCCCCCATTTCCGTAAGGGGATCGATGATACGCTTCATAGTACGTGCTGAAAGCGATTCGTCACCCGTCAGCCGTGCCGATACTCCAGATCCGGCAATAATGCCGCTAAGCAACCGCATCGTCGTTCCGGAGTTACCACAGTCTAAATCTTTGGATGGTGTTTGCAATCCATCGCGCCCCTTGCCTTCCACAATGACCGTATTATCACCCGGTTCTTCAATAGTAATGCCCAACCGTCGGAGGCAATCCAGCGTGCTATGCGGATCGGCTGCCTCAGAAAAATTAGTGATGGCCGAACGTCCATTATGCAGAGCGGCAAACATGGCCGAGCGGTGCGAAATGGATTTATCTGCTGGTAAGTCTATTTTTCCCTGGAGTGTTGTCGCCGGTTGTACTTCGTAATTCATTAATTTGTTGAGTTCAATAATCGTTGTGCTTCCTGCGCCTGGGGAGTGTCCGGGTGGTTTTCTGTAAGTGTATTTAATATTTGGCGGGCCTCTCCCGGTTGCTCCAGTTCGATAAAACATTCTGCTTTCTTCAGCAGGGATTTAGCCACCCAACTGTCGAAAGCTTCATACAATACACTAACTTTGGAATACGATTGTATTGCTTCCTGAAAATTTCCATTACGTTGGTCAGCGACCCCAATTAAATATTGAGCTTCAGCTCCGACCTGCGTTGTATTTGCCTCTGCCACTAAACTCAGCAAATCCTTTGCATCCTGGTAGGCGCCATTCTGTAGAGCCACTTTACCAAGACCTACATTGGCCGGAGCGTGACTGCCGTTGATCTGCAAGGCAGCACGATATTCTTGTTCAGCTTCAGAAATGTTGTTCATCGCTATCTGGGCATTCCCCATTCCAATATGTGCCTCAAGACGAAATTTATTGCCGCCCTGTTCAAGCAGCTGGCTGTAATAATCATAGGACTGTTGATCGTTACCTCGTTTTGCGGCAATGCGTCCCAGAGCCGCTAATGCGGGTCCTGCGCGCTCTGAGTCAGGATATTCCTGCACTATTGTCTGGTAGGCATTTACTGCTTCAGCCATACTATTATTTTGCTCATAGGCATTCGCCAGGTTATAATGAGCATCCGGCAATAAGTCTTCACTATTGGTGATACGAATATATTGTTGAAACTCATCAATAGCCGCCTGGTAATCACCGGTTTGCATCAATTTGTCGGCCTTGCGGAAACGCAGACGGTCGGCCATCGAGGTCTGTGGATTTTCTTCCAAAAAGTCTTCCAGAACCGACGATGCTCCATCTGGATTTCCAGTGGAAGCTTGGGCATACTCAATACCGTTGGCCGCCTCAATGATATAATCACTATTGGGGTACTTTTGCATCACGGCTTCATAAGCAGCAATCGCCTTGTCGTAATCACCGGCATTGTAATAAGTATCACCAATGTTATACTGTGATCGGGCGGCCCAGCTCGTTCCAGGATATTTGTTGATAACCGTTTGAAATTCTTCTACAGCCTGACTGTAGTTACCCGTATTCAGATAAATGTAAGCGATATTATATTGTGCCTGCTGACTTAACTGACTCCCGGGATAGGTTTCCAGAAACCTGCGGAATGTTGTTACCGCATCATAGGTGCGCTCGCTGCGATAATAGCTGTTAGCAATCTGAAACAAAGCATAATCCCCGCCTGGTTCAGCATTTAGCGCCTGCTTGTACGTTGCGATAGCCTGATCATAGCTATCCAAAGCATAGTAGGCGTCCCCAATACGAAGACGCGTATCGGTATCATAAGGGTATAGAGCCGTTTCAGGAGCTTCGTAATTCTGTAAAAAGTTATTCAGTGGATCAATGGCTTGTTCATAGCTCCCCATTTTAAAATAACTCCAGCCCAAGGAATAATTAGCGGGCCCCACTAATTCGTGGCCGGAATATTGCTGAATAAACTGGGAAAACTGGTTCGCTGCCGGACCAAATTCCTCCATGTTATAATAGGCATCCGCACTCCAGAAAAGCGCTTCCGTACCGACTTCTTCATTGGGAACCTCATCATAAAGAGACTCAAAATTAGCTTGCGCCTCTTCATAAGCCTGGTTGCTATACTGTACCCACGCCTTTTGGAAACGAGCCTCTCGCTTCACGGCAGGATCCACATCGGTAACTTGTTCGGCCGCCTCAAACGCCTGAATAGATCGTGTAAATTCTTCATTAGCAAAATAGGCTTCGCCCAAGAGGGTATATATTTTACCGGCCCAAGCCAATGAATCCGCAGACTCGGCATTACGTACCAAAGGCAGAAGTACTTCAATAGTTTCGGAATAGTTACCCACTTCGTATGCCGTTATCGCCCATTCGTAATAGGTCTGCTCTACCCAGGGACCTTCCTTAAACCGTTCGCCAAAACCGCGGAATGTGTCCATGGCCTCACGGTATCGTGATCCCAGCTTTTCATTTACGGCCTTATAGTAAATCGCTTTTCTAGCCAGTTCATCTTCCCCTTTGGAAGCCTTTTCAAACTCATCAGAAGCCCAGTGGTAAATTTCCTGTTTATGGTACAACCATCCCAGTCCATAGTGTGCATCCCGCTCTTGCGGAGTGCCTTTGGTTCGGTTAATGTACTCTAAATAACTTGCTGATGCTTTATCAAAATTTTCCAGGTAATTGTAACTCTCTGCAATAAGCAAAACAGCCTTGGTCTTCATCTCCTCATCCAGGTACGGCATAGCATCTTCAAAAGCTCCGATGGCCTCCTCGTACCGCTCCTGCTGATAATAAGATTCACCAAGCGCCATTGCCGTTCGCCGCGTAATCTCAGCATTCGGATACCGCTCCTTCAAGAGCTCAAAGGCATCGGTAGAGGCATCGTACTTATTTTCACTCAAAAACAGGCGTCCGCGGGCATACAGCGCTTTGGGGGCCCAGTCTGAGCCTGGAAACTTATCAGCCAGAGTCAAAAAGTATTGCCTGGCCTGTTCGGTATCTTCCGCTTTAGCGGATGTCTCTCCCATCCAGTAGTAGGCCTCGGCGGCTTTCTTCTTGGGCAAGCCCAAATCAAGGGCGCGTTGGTAATATTCAATAGCCTTGCCATACTGCTTTTCACCTTCGGCCTGCTTTCCTAATTCGAACAATAACTTTGTAGCGGAGGAAGAATGCGGATAATCGGCAATAAATTGTTCGTAATAAGAGAGGTTATTTACAGAATCAACCTGTCCTCGCGCCCGTGCTATGTATAACTGAGCCGACGGGATAAGCTGGTGATCCTCGTAATGGCTCACAAACTGCTCCAACTCGCCGATGGCCTCCTCATAAAGACCCTGGTCGAATAATGTTACTCCCTGCTGATAAAATTGAGTTGAAGGCTTTTGCACTTCTTGAGCATAACTCATTGCGATAAAGCCAAGTACAAGAAGGAAAAGAGAACTAAAGAATTTAAGCGTTTTTACCATGGGATCCGGGAACCATTTGCTGTTTCAGTTGCAAAGATAAATATCGAGGTAATAGTATTTCCGCACCAGATTATACGAAGCCTTAATGTAAAAAATAAGTTTGAACCCACCTATTATTTTACCATTCTTCTTCATAACCGTAGAACCTTATTCGCTACAGACAATAAAAGCTACAGATGCTTACTATTCTACGTTTGGCACTACAGATTAGTATAAATATAGAAGCAAAATGTTCCCTTGAAAATAATTCGCGGAGCTAGGTAAACAGAGATTTGCATTCCTCAAAAGCAGCCCAACAAGGTCTACATATCAATATACTTGAGAAGTTCGTCGGCACGATTTTCCAGATCCTGGCTGAAAATTTCATTTTCTGAATTTGTAGAAACCACATAATCATAGCGACGAAGCGCTGCAGCTACCCGACTCACATCCTGTAAGTCAAGCTTAAAAGAAACCTCATACGTTTGCGCATCATGATTGGGTCTTTCTACCGTCACACCCAAAATCTTGGCGTTCTCCGTCTCTATGATATTAACCATTTCGGAGATGGAAAAGTCGATGGGTTCAAGTGTAACCGATATTACCGACCCGGATTCTGTCAGGTTCAGCATCTGGGGGATCATATCCAGAATACATTCTTTCTCGATGACCCCAAGCATGGTCCATTCTTTATCTACGACGGGAATCGCCTTACGTTCATACTGTAACATCAGGCGGACTGCTTCAAAAAGATGTTGCCCACGATACACCTTTACGGGCTCATCCAGTTCCAGGTCGGAAATAGAACGATCCGTTTCATCTTCCGGTAAATCGGAATAATGAACCTGTCCTATAAGCGTATGTGTAGTCGTATCAACTACCGGAAGTGTTTGAATATCTTCTGCCTCCATGCGTGCTTTGACAGCCTCCACCTTATCACTTCCTGTGAGTGGATCAAATTTGGACGTTATTAAGCTTTTTTTTACCAACATATCGGCCACCTTTTGTATCGGTTACTTACATAACTGATTCGGTTGCATCAATATTATCCAGCATCGACTTAAGCCGCATTAAATCGGGCTTTGCTATACTAAAAGTAAGCTTTATATCTGATCCTACATATTTTTTTTCTTTAATATTTGCCTCACGGTGCAAGAAAGCCACCCCTTCGTACTTAGCGGCAGGGATCGTCATAGTTTCCGTCACAAAATCTTCTTCAATAAGATTGCGGATATGTTTCTCAAGCTTTAGCAGCCCAATGCCCCGCTCAGCGGAGATAAATACCGCATCCGGATATTGATTCTGCAATTCCGTGATCCGCTGGGAATCCAGTTGGTCAACCTTATTAAATACCAGCAACATTTTATTATCATCGGTGGCATCCATATCACTGAGTGTTTCATCAACCACATCTATATAGTCCTGGACCATCATTGCTGAGGCATCTACTACGTGCAGCAGGATATCGGCTTCCCGTACTTCATCCAGCGTTGATTTGAAGCTTTCAATCAAATCGTGGGGCAACTTCCGGATAAACCCTACCGTATCGGAAAGCAATACATCGTAGTTGGCTATCTCGCAACTGCGCACGGTAGAATCAAGGGTGGCAAACAGACGGTCTTCTGCCAGTACCTTGGTATCCGTCAAAGCATTCATCAGCGTTGACTTTCCGGCGTTGGTGTAGCCTACCAGGGAAATGCGGATACTGCCCGAACGGCCCTTGCGTTGGGTTTGACGCTGGCGGTCCAGTTTGTCCAGTTTATCTTTAAGGTTGGATATACGCTTATCAATTAACCGACGGTCGGTCTCAATCTGTGTTTCACCGGGTCCACGCGTCCCAATCCCCCCTTGCTGCCTGGAAAGGTGTGTCCAAAAACGGGTTAACCGGGGCAGCAGATACTGCAACTGTGCCAGTTCTACCTGCGTTTTTGCGGCGGACGTCTTCGCCCGGGAGGCAAAGATATCCAGAATTAAACCGCTGCGGTCCAGTAGCTTGGCTTTTGTTTCTTTTTCAATATTTCGGATTTGCGTGGGCGACAAATCATCATCAAAAATGAGCGTATCGATTTTTTTATCGCGCACCATCCCCTTCAGTTCACGAAGCTTTCCCGACCCTACATAGGTTGATGGATCCGGATGCATACGATTTTGCAAGACTTTATCTACCGTAATGCCACCGGCAGTACGGGTCAACATTTCAAGCTCATCCAAATATTCTTCGGCTACTACACGAGGCGTATCAGGGCCGTAAATTCCTACCAAGAGAGCCCGCTCTTGGACAATGTCAGAATTCTGTATCTCTTCAAACAAATGACTGTATCCTAAAAATTAAAATTGAGAAACAGTTATTATTACTCAAACTGCTCTACATTAATATCGTTGTCGTCTTTGATATAACAACGAATTCGACGTCCGAGTTTATGTGAAATTAGATTTTGGAACGCCTGTTTCTTTCGAAACGGCACTTCCAGTTCCAAACGGATTAAATCAGAGGTTTCATCATAGGCTTCGGATCGATAGATGAAAATATAATGAATATGTTGCTTTTTTTCTTTCTCAACAAAATCACGGATTTGATGCCAGGCTACGGTCTGATCCGGTTCATTCACGTTCTTAACAATACCGTGATCGGTGATAAAATGCTTACTGGCATAGAAACTGGTCGTAAACCAACAGCCCCCGACACAAGCGTACAGGCCTGCGGCCATAATCTCCGCCAATGCTCCCTGATGAAGGGCAATACTGCCTACCACCACGGCCGACAGTAAGAAAAGTGTCGAAAACAGCGGATATCCCATTACCTTACCTGCCTTCCAACTCAGCCGAACATTACGCAATCGGACCACATTCAGCAGCGTAGCTGATGCAAAAATAACCGCTGCCAGCGTAAAGCTTCCAAGAATAAACCAATAAATAATATTCAAATCCGTTTCTGTCATATCTCAGAAATTATGTTTCACCTTAGGCATCAACCAAGAAGCTGTGCCTATTATCTAAATAAAGCAATGCTGAACAAATAAACCAGCTTATACTTTGGCTTTATTTTTTATAACGCAACAAAGGGCTATCAATTATATACTTTTAAAGATTTTTAAGCCCCCATGCTTCGGCTGTACTCCTTCTAATATAATTCCGGGGATTAATGAGACCGGAACTTGTGCAAACGGGAAGGGGTATAACGATTTTCATGAGAGTGGATTTAAATTAAACACCTTCATTTATTGTAATTATTGTTACTTTTGGGATCGGTTGCAGCTTGTATATAGGCTAACTCAAAATACGACTACATACTAAATTTCTTAGAAAGCGATTTCTATTCATGAATAATTTGAAATATCCGGTACTGCTTCTGCTTGCTTTTATCACGATCTCGTGTTCTTCTAACAATAATGCTCCCTGGTCGCAAGCTATCCCTGCCGAAGCACCGTTTGTTATTATACCCGCAGAAGGAGCAACGCTCCACTCGGTACTTGGCTCCTCTTATACTCCTTTCCTGGATGACATCACCTCTTCGGCCATACAACTGCTGTCGGAAGTTGATTCTACCTCCAGCTCGGCGGTAAACATCAAGAGCCTTATCCTGTATCCGGGAACCAACAACAAACTCGATATTGTTTGGATAACCGAAGCCGCAAATGGCTATATCGATAAGCTGGAAAACAAATACGACAAGGAATTTGCCCAGAACCAATATTTCTTCAAAGAACATACCATTCAGAAACTCCACCTAAAAGATCGTACACTATTTGCTTCTGCTCTTAACGATCTGACCCTGCTCTCTGAGTCAAGCCTTGGCATTGAAGAAGCGATTCGAGCCTATGAGGGGGATGTTCCACGGGCTGACATTAGTGATATCACGCTCCAACCGGGGCATATCCTCATGAATACTCCGGCCTTGGATCACGGCATCCGGCAGCTGGCCAAAGTCACCTATCATCCGCAACTTAAAAAAGCACTTCAAGGCACGAAACCCTCCCTCTTATCGCTGATCCAAGAAGGAGAAGACCAGAAGCAGACCTATCAGTTTTCGGGCACTATTTCGCTGGATGACAGCCCCAAATCCAATTTAGTGGATATCATTTCGGGCCAGAACGCCCCGCTAACGCTGGACCAGTATGTTTCGTCTAATGCAGCGGCTTTTGGCTTCTTTCGACAGTCACCGGCAACCTCACTGCCCGACTCCTTTTCACATGCAGACACCTCAAGTGCTGATTCACTATTTATTAACGAAGAAAGCCGCTTTGCTGAAATTGCTCAACATCTTGACCGTTCCTTCGCACTGGTTATGTACGCGGAGTCAGGCTTTCTCACTAATGGCGAACACTTATTCATTCGAAAGCTGTCGGATGTAGACGGATTTAAAAAAGAACTGGATCGTCTTGTCCCTCAGAACTATGCCGAACGTATTAATGGAACCTATTTTATCCAGAGTCAAAGTCTGGCCCAGCTTATAGGCAGCTCACTTTGTGACTTTCCCGGCTTCTACCTGACGATAACTGATGATGTGGCGATTATCTCTAAGCGAAGAGAGCTTGCAGAAGTTGTGGTGGATGACAAAAATCGCAGGCGAACCATATTTTATGAACGTCAATTCCGTGATATTAAAGAAACCCTGCCGGATGAACTGAGCAGCCTGTTCTTTATCAATGACGACTTTGACCTCTTCCTGGAGCCCTACTACTATCCGAATAGCTATCTAAATGTGCTGTTATCCAAGTTTGATCTTCTCACTGTTGCTACCACCCTTAACGATGACCAGTCAGCGCTTGAGTTTCATGCCCAGACCTATCGGGCCGATGAACAACAGGATCCATATGAAGAAAAATGGCATTTCCCGATAGAAACAGACCTTGCAGGCCAACCGGTGCTTGCTGATATAGGAGGCAGTAGTCGCCAGGAAGTTATCTTTACCTCTCAAACAGGAACGGTACAGGTGTTGGCATCTGATGGAACCTCTGTTTTGGAAATGAATACCGGGGGTGATAATCCGATTGGTTCTCCGGTTGTATATGACTGGTATGGCACTGACCAAAACGTCATTTTACAGGCCGCCGGTAATAAAATTTACGGCTGGAATGGAGAAGGAGAACCTTTGTCGAATTTTCCTTTTGTACTGGATGAAACCGTTACCGCTCCCTTGGCCATCAGCGACATTGATGGCGATGGACGTCCCGAAGCGCTTGTAGCTACAGCCAATCGCAGGTTACACGCTCTTAGCGAGCGCGGTCAAAATGTATCCGGCTGGCCCGTCACTACCAATACCAGCGTTATTACAAAGCCCACGGTTGGAGAATTCAGACGGACCAAAACCGTACTTACATTCTCTGGTAATGCAGTTCATGCCTGGCGTCCGGATGGAACCTCTCAGGCTAACTTTCCCATGTTTGTCAATGCCCCACTGAAAGGTTCTCCCACTCTTTACAATGACAACATACTGGCCAACGCGGCGGATGGTAATCTCTATACCCTTGGTACCGAAAAGCCCTTTGCCGATTCCCTGGATGTTCTCTCGGCTTCAGGCAATGCCTATCAACAGGGGCTTTATGTCTCCAATAGTTCGCTGGTAGGGTCTCCCGTCGTTGAAAATATGCGCGTACAGAGTGATGGAAAGACATTTGATGAATCGATGATTATTACCATGGATACCAACGGCTCATTCTTTGTGTTTAACACCACCGGCAAACTGTTGCTGAATAAAAATATGAGCCAGCCGGCTGACCCTTCCTTTTCTCCCGCAATAACAGACATCGACCGGGACGATCAGCAGGATATTATAACCCTGGCTAATTATGGCCGGCTCTACATTTGGAATGGGATTAATGGCAATCGGATGCATATTGTACCTTCCACAGGCATGAAGTACCCCATCTTTTCAGATATTGATGAGGATGGGTACATCGAGCTGATTGCCAAAACTGATGAAGGGATTCAGTGCTGGACGATATTTGGAGAATGACTCATAGTAAAGGATAAAGAGAGACCGGAGAAAGGTAAAAAAGGAGAAATTTTTAATTAATTTAGCCTAAAAGATCCTTATCAAAAAAATACATTTATCAAATAACCGACGAGGTAGGAGGAATCGATCCCCAATAAAATAGAAAAGTTCGAGGATTTACATGTCTGGAAGGAGAGCATGAATTTGTCAGTACAATTGTATGAAGAATTAAAAGAGTGCAAAGATTTTAATTTAAAAGATCAAATCCAACGCGCTACAGTATCAATCCCGTCTAATATAGCTGAAGGATTCGAAAGGAGAACAAACAAGGATTTTATCAAATTCTTATATATCTCAAAAGCTTCCGCTGGTGAAGTACGTACTCAACTATATCTTTGCAAAAAGATCGGGTTGATTCCTCCCAGTAGATGTGACGAACTTATAGAGGTC
Organism: Fodinibius salsisoli; assembly: GCF_026229185.1. Lineage (GTDB taxonomy): Bacteria > Bacteroidota > Rhodothermia > Balneolales > Balneolaceae > Fodinibius > Fodinibius salsisoli. The sequence continues at coordinate 95,864 of NZ_JAGGJA010000014.1, forward strand.
ACAAAGAAAATATCCGCAATGATTTATAATCTGATCCAAACAAGATATGAGAATTTCTCATAGATGATTTAAAGACTCTGTTCCACAAATAGTTTACTATTCGCCTGGCTCTGATATCCTTTTATCCCCTCCTCCATTTATAAAATATCTCCGAATGCACTCACTAAATGAGGATACTGAAACTCAAATCCATGTTGTTGCAATTTCTTGGGCTGCAGTCGAAGACTGTTTGTTATCGGGGCTGCCGCATCACCAAGAACCAGCTTTAAAGCAAACTCAGGAACTTTCATAAAAGAGGGACGATGTAACTGAGAACCTAATTCATTGGCAAAAGCACCCATCGTAACCGGGTTTGGAGCATTAAGATTAAATGGTCCTTCCATCTGTTCTTCCTGGATAGCAAAAAGGATGCCCCGGCAAAGATCGTGCATATGAATCCAGGGGAAATATTGCTTACCGCTCCCCACCGGTCCGCCAACAAAACATTTAAAAGCCGGCAGCATCTGTTCCATGGCTCCTCCATCCCGCTGCAAAACAATGCCAATGCGTGGGATAGCCAAACGAACGGCATCCTCTGTTACTTTTTGCGCCTCCTTTTCCCAATCCACACAGACGTTTGCCAAAAAATCGTTGCCCGGCTCTTCAGATTCATCCAACACATCATCCCCACGATCACCGTAATAACCAGCGGCCGATGCCGAAACCAACACCGACGGAGGCTCACTCGCAGCCTTGATGGCCTCTACAATGTGACGGGTACTTTCAATACGGCTCTCATAGATACGCTGCTTCACTTCCTCTGTCCACCGCTGACCAAAGATAGACGACCCCGCCAGGTTAATAACGGCATCAGCCTGCTCTATTGCGTTCACCAAGTCGTCATCCCATGAGACAAATTCCTGATTCTGCGCCGTCTCGCTGGCATATTTTCCAGGATCCCGTGTCACCAACGTTAACAAATGACCTTGCTGCAGCAGCATCATCCGCAAATAGCTGCCAATAAATCCTGTTCCGCCAGATATAAAAATCTTCATAAAATTGTTTCTACTTTTTGCTTTTTATCAATTACATTAGATAGCAAACCTTCGTTCCCTGCTTAATGTAACTCTAAGATAATGAAGCCCAAAAACAAACGCCGAATTTTAACAACCATTCGTTTTATCCTGGGGATCATCTTCCTGGTCTCCGGTATTGGCAAACTGATCAGCGGCTCGGAGGCTCAGTACCTGGTGGAACTCCTGGCTACAGAATTCTACTGGCTGATCGAGTACAGCAGCTTCATTGTTATTACCACTTCTATTATCGAGCTGGTCATTGCCGTGTTTTTGTTATGGGGAAGGTATTTAAAATGGGCGCTTTCGGCTATGCTCTTAATGCTGATCGGCTTCTCCTCGGTCCTTTTTCATTTCTACCTGCAGGGTATGAATGTAGAAGGCTGCGGATGCTTTGGCGCCTTCGGCTTCTCTTCCGGGCTGGAGTTTACCCTCATCCGCAACGTGGTGATGATGCTCTTAGTGATCGTGGCGTTTGTGCTTACGAATTCGGACAATGGGTAGTCAGGAGTCAGGAGTCAGGAGTCAGGAGTCAGGAGTCAGGAGTCAGGAGTCAGGAAAGACTGCTAATTTCTTAGCTTCGTATCAAGCATTACATTTGAAGTTCTAACTTCCAAGCTCCAGCTCTCATACTTTTAACTTGCCCTTTTCTACCCCGGGACGCCCGGTTAACATAGCTATTTTATGTCCCCCTTCAGCTGGATTTTTCTTCGCCCGCTGTCATTGTTTTTGCCCTCCCTACCCTCTCGCAATATTGCACACTCATTGATTCAGCGAATAACATCCCATAGTTATGTAAACACATTATGTAAAGAGGTTATGTCAACAATAAGGTCTATTTTAGGTTTTTCTTGAAGATAAGCCCACAAATGATAAGTTTAGTCCAGTGCGTTTTGTTGCTATATGTTTAAGTTAGACGGCTTATAAAAATAAATCGGAAGCAAAGTTTAAAAAAATCAAAATGGATTTCAGAAGTAAATATTGGGTTGCCATTTTCCCATATCTGAAAACATCTGAACATTTACAATATAAAGACCTTACAGTCAGAAATAGTGAGGATTTAGAAAATATTCCTGATGAGATAGTTGGTTACATAGAGGAATTAACATCTATGTTTTACCTCCGCTATGGTGTTCAAATTGAGAAGTTATCTTTTGCCTATCACATAACTGAAAAAGAAGTTCAGAGCCCAAATGATTTCATCGAAGAATTAAATGAATTTCAAACCCTGTTATGCTTTATCTACTCCTCCCCTCACCCCACTTCAAATGAGCCCTTTTTTAGCTATGAGCATTCTAGCTATTTCTTATTTAGACCCACAGAATTTTCAAAAAACCTTATCTATAATAATCACAATGTTAACGTCCAGATAGATATTGATGAACTTGATATTAATGATAGAAAAGAGATCGCCGGGTATGAAGGCAAACTAAATAATAAAACAATGCTATGGGTTACACATAGAGATAAAATATTCCCACCTGTTGCTCATATGTGGCTTAATATACCACAAGATTTACATAAAAATTTTTCCAATAGTTTAGATCCTTCATCTAGATACTATCCAGTCGTAAATTATTTTGCTAGAAGGAAAGAAAAAGATGAATTGGGTCAAAGGGTATTAACTTCCATTAATTGGTATAATCGTTCTTTATTAATGGATATTGAAGATGAGGTAGCCTTAGTTAACTTAGCTATAGCATTCGAATGTTTACTAAATTTAGATCAAGGAAATAAAATAACAGAACGTTTTAAAGAAACTGTAAATGTTTTATTAGGAGGGTTTCCGCGGTTAGAAAGTTGGCTAGAACAATTTTATGATGCCCGTTCTGAAATAATGCATGAAGGAAAATCTAAAAATTTATCATTTGTACCAACCGATAATCCTTCAAAAAATGACTCTGATGAATTGATTTATAGGCCTTTAGTTTCATATGGTAGAAAAATTTTTATAGCCTGTGTCACAACTATTCTTAGTGGTGCAAGAATATCTAAAAAAATGAACTTGTCATCACAATTAGTTACAAATAAGCAAAGAATTGAAAAAATATGCAGAAAGCTCAGTAGCAATAATGGGAATGCTAAAGATCGTATTTTATCTGTAAGTAAAGAGATTAGAGAAATTGAGACTTATAGATTTGTGCCAGAGCAAGGATTAAAAATAGATCAACTAATAGGAGTGCTAAAACTTCTAACAAAACAATATTTGCTGACTGATCCTGATATTAGTTCTGAGTTGACAAATAACATGCAAAATTTTTCAAAATCTGATGTTAAAGATCATTTTAAAACTCTATCTAACTTAAATGACATAGTCCAAAACTTAGATGATTTACCTTCATCACGACCAAATGACACATCCGGCATATTTTTAATAGTAAGATCCCTTATTGATAGTATTTGGCATTATGTTTTCAGGTATTACTTTCAATTAAAACAAGAGCAATCATGAAAAAGAAAGGTTACAGCCACCTAACCCGCGCATTTATTAGACTTCCCCTACCGACTTGAGATGCCCGACAACGTCTCACATATTTAACAATACCAGCACGGCGGGAAACAGGCTAGCCCGCGCATCAGGCTCCGAGCCTAACGCTTGAATCAGCCCTCCCGCCGATGATATTACCAAAACCTAAATAGCATTCCAGCCGGGATTGCCCCCAGGCTATTAATAGAGTCAGGTTTCGTAGTACAATGCTGGTATAATCATCATACCATGAATAAGATCAGCATTTGTTATGGATACTACAACCCCTACGTCAAGGGGGCACACCTCGTTGCCGCTCTTGATTTTGAGCCCCTTCCTCCTTTGGTTGTTAACCCGCTGCAATTTTTGTACTCTTGTAGCAGAGACCATTATAAATCAAATCTATTTATCATGAAGTACCCGCTGGGCATACGACTTCTCTTTGGTTTTATAATCGTACTTACCATTTCAGGGCTTATGTTAAACGTAAGCTTTGGGGAACCGCTCTCTGCTATTCTATCCTGGCTTTTTCCTACAGCCGTAGTGCTTACCATAGGATTCCTGTTGGCCCGATGGGGACAAAAGAAAAGAGAAAGCTACCATAATACCTTTTCAAGTGGTGGTGAGAACCCCCATTCGTAACGCCCTCTACCATCCTAATCACTATTTACGGCCAAACGCAGTCCCGGTTTGTCACTCAAAACAAGCCTCTTCTTCTCATCAAGTGTTGCTCCTGTAAACGGATCGTCTTTTATCAACAGGTGACCATCCAGGTCCACATAGTCGGCATAGGTGCCCAGCAAGGCGCCGGCCGTAATGGCCACTGAGCTGCTGATCATACAACCGATCATCACCTTCAGGTTCCGTTCCCGGGCGTGCTCAATCACCTTCCGTGCTTTAACCAAGCTGCCGATCTTGCTGAGCTTAATGTTAATGCCGTCAAATTCGGTTGCTACCTGGTCCAGGTTTTCATCCCCTTTAAAGCTTTCATCGGCCATCAGCGGCAAGGGCGACCATGCTTTTAACTCCGTCATCGCCCGGTGCATAGCCGCGGGCATGGGCTGTTCTACCAACTCAATATCCTGCTCGGCCAGAAAAGAAATCTGATCCTTCGCTTCTTGCAAGGTAGTCCATCCTTCGTTGGCATCCACCCGGATGGGTTTGTCGGTCACTTCCCGAATGGCTTTTATGATTTCCCGGTCGCGATCGGTACCCAGCTTTACCTTCAGGATGGGATAGTCCTCTGCATCCCTCACCTTCTGCTGCATCACCTCCGTGGTATCCAGTCCGATGGTATAAGAAGTGGGTGGCGTAATATTGGAAGGCGCCTCCCAGAGTTTCCACAGCGGTTGCCCCTCCTGCTGTCCCCACCAGTCCAGCCAGGCCGTTTCTATCGCAGACTTTGCTGATTGAACAGGTTCCACCGATAAGTGCTCTATTTTTTGATGTAGCTGATCGGGCGATGCTACAGAATCAAAAAAGGTGGCGGGGAGCTGCTCAAGATAGCCGGTTACGGTCGCTGCGTCTTCCTCATACCGCTTATTGGGATCTGCTTCCCCGTAGCCGGTCATACCGTCAGAATGGAGTTCCACAAACACATTGCGCACATGCGTTTTGGTTCCGCGGGCGATGGTGAACGGTTGATCAAGTTGTAGGTCGAAGGTTTCCCAGGAAAGGTTAAAATGAGGCATATCCACTAATTTGTAGCCAGTAAATGTATAAGTAAAAGGCCGGGGCTGCTAAGATCAGAGCATCGAAGCGATCAAAAAAGCCGCCGTGGCCCGGCAATATGGAGGAAGCATCTTTCACATTGGCAGCTCGTTTAAGACGACTTTCAGTTAAATCTCCGATGGGTCCAAATATACTCACTAATACCACGGCAGGCAGCATCTGCCACCAGACCGCCGGATAGGTTAATGGAACCAGGTAATATACGATCAGCAATCCAACGAAAGCCCCCAAAACCCCAAAGAAGAAGCCTTCCCATGTTTTATTGGGACTCACCGACGGTGCCAGCTTATTTTTACCCAGCGACTTTCCCCCGAAATAAGCAAACACATCATTTCCCCAAACCATTAACAACAGGCTGAGGGTTAAAACAAAACCTGTTTCCGCAGCCCCTGTTTCACGGATCAGGATGAGCATAAGAAATCCTGCAGGGGCATAAATACTGCAAAAAAAAGTGGCGATGAGTGATCTCAGTTCTTGTCCTCCTACCCTAAAAATCTGTATCCCAATGAAGAGTAAAAACAGGGCTAATACAATTGCCGGTGCATGGGGAACCACAGAAGCCCCGACGATACATAAGCCAATGAGATAGGGGAAATAGGAATCCGCTTTGAACCCCGCATTTTGTAGAATGACCAGTAGCTCTTTCTGCACAAAGAGTGTTATGAGGGTTATCAGAGCTGCAAAAAATAGTCCCCCGAGATAAGTGATGTATAAGAAGAGTGCCGCCGCAGGAACTGCAAAAAGAATACGTTTTGTTAGTTCACTCACAAAGGCTATTCCTCTTCCTTGTCTGAATCTGATTCGGCCGGCAGATCCAATTCTTCCATAGCTTCACGAGCCTGCTGCTCATACTCCTTGGGAACATACAGGTACACCAGTGCGGTGTCTCCTATATTCAGGCTAAAAGCGGAATCCCTCTTGGAAAGAATCTGGGACGGAATGTCCATATTTGACAGATAATTTTTGGCGGCCTCCACTTCATATTCCGTTCCTCGTTCGAAAATACAAATCCAATCTTCTATTTCATTTGGTTTAAGATTATCAAACATAGCTGGTACCTCCGGTGGATATCTTTTTGTGCTGATTATACATCCAATATACAATATATCCTGAAATTACCAGACTCAGAACGACGCCCCACAGGGGAGGCATAGTCTCAGGGGTCATTTCTGCAAAAGCGGATGTTGGATAATAGGTTCCCAGTAAAACGCTCCCCCCGTTATTGACAAAATGGGCAGCCATGGCGGGGAATACACTCTTCGATACCCAAGTAACATAGGCCAGTAAGATGCCGATGCCGGTTAAAGGTAATAAGTTACTTAATTGAACATGGTAAAGCCCAAACAAAAGTCCGGTTACAATAATAGCCGGCCAGATGCCCCAGCTTTTTTCAAAGGCCCGTAATGCATAGCTTCGGTATAATACTTCTTCACAGATGGCCGGGACAACGGCTACATGGAAAAGCGTAAGCCACAATATATGGTCACTTTTTAGGAAGTTTTCGATCATCTCCATCTGAGAGCTCTGCAAATTAGTAAAATATTCCGGCATGGGAATCAAGGCATTAAGCCATCCCAGGAACCAAATGGTAGGCTGAATGGAGAGTATTAATACTACAGCCAGGAACAAGTTACGCACTGTATCAGAAGGAGCCGAAAAGCGCATAAACGCGGATCGCTGCTCAGATGAGGTGTGCAGACGGACAAAGAACCAGGTAGCCAGCCCAAGAAACAGGATCTGTCCGGTGGAATTCCCAATAAAAAACAGGTCCAGGTAGTCGGTCATGGACTCGTAAATGGCCACGGGGTCAATATTTCCCTCCCGTGTCATCACCAGTATGGTAAAGACCAGGAGAGCGGCAAACTGGAATAAGAAAAAGGCGGCGATAATCCACAGCAGGGCCAGTACCCAGTTGGCAAAACCATGTCGCTCGGCCCAGGATTGGTAGGCTGCCTGCATTGACTGCTGCTGATCTGAATCTTGCTTCATTGAAGATAAAATAGGTTATCCTTCTTGTTGGCCGAAAATTTTTGCTCCAATCATCCCGGTAATGAGGTTTAGAATACCATTTATGGGGATACTCCACAGCAGTTGCGAGAACATACTGTTTTGACTTTGTAATCCTTCTGCTGTTGCATCAATAATTTGCTGCTTTTGGGCTTCAGGCAACTCCATAGCCTCTATACTGGCGATGGTGCTTTCAATCACTTTCTGAGTCATATCGGGATCAATAAACTGCCACGCTTCTCCAAGTATAACATTAACAACGGTGATGCCAACACCCGTTAAAAATCCTATCAACGCGCCTCTGCCTAATTGTATAAACAGATCATATTCCCGGGCGTAGTGCCAGACCGCCAACATACCACCAAAGGATCCGGCTAAGCAGGCAAAAGTCCCAATAAATTGAGTAGGATTAAGCAGGGAGCCGGTTGGTTCTGAATTAATAACGGCGTAACTGGATACCAGTGACAGCACAAAAGCGACAATCCCAAAGATGACACCCGCTGTAGCTACGGACTTCCAGTACGAAGGCTCATTAGGCTGATCTGAAAAATCCGGTTGTGGATTATCAAATCCCTGTTGCTGTGACTCTTCCATGATGGTCCCTTTCTGATTTTATATTTCGATTAAAAAAAGTGCCGACAAAGAGTAGGGCAACGCTTAACCCTGCCAGACTTCCCAGCATAAATCTTGATAGCAACGTATTTTCCCAAAAACCAACCAAATTTCCAATTATATCAGCTAAATTTACCAGGACTGCTCCAATAGCTGCCCTTTTGGCGGGCTGTGGCCTGTTTTTAAAGTAATCTATAAGCGGCAATAATAGCCATCCCGATAAAAAGCCACCATAAATTCCCAGGCAACGGCTACAGACAGCCATCGGTTGATTATTAAGCCAAAACGACCGATCCGGCAACTGATGGCATACGTAACTTAAAGCCTGATGCTGCCATTGCAATGCCCAAAATGTCTGCTGATCCCAAATTCCACCGCCAAGGCCTGCGACAAAAATTCCCGTTACGGCCAGTAATATCAAAAAATATAATTTGATATTGGAGGCTCCCTTAGCCATTTACTGCTCCACTGCAGTGGTTAAGCTATCAAGAAAATCTTTGGGAGCCCGACAGGGTTTTCGGGTCTCTTCTTTCATAAAGCAGAGTGTGACCTTGCCTTCAATATGCGGGGTTTCTTGCCGATCGGTATAGAGCCGGTAGTACGTCTCCAGCTTTACCGTGGGAATATCGTAAAGCAGAACTTCTACCTGCATCAACTCATCATAGAATACCGGTGCCTTATAATTTACTTCAGTGTGTACGACCGGTAACATAACGCCATTTTTTTCGAGTTTTGCATACGGAAAGCCGAGCGAGCGGATCATTTCGGTACGCGACTCTTCAAAATATTCCAGATAGCGTCCATAATAAACGTACCCCATCTGATCCGTCTCACCATAACGGCTTCTCAATTGATGCTCATAAATGTATATCGGATCTTTTGCGGGAAACACGCTTATCTATTTAGATTCTACCTGGGCTGAGGGTTGTTCCCATTCACCCATTCGGGCATATTTTTCAATACGTGTCTCGACCAATTCTTCTGCACTCTTCGTTTTAAGACGTTCTAAGGATTCGAGCAGTTGTTTTTTGACTTCCTCCGCTGAGACTTCCGGATTGCGATGGGCACCTCCCAACGGCTCTCCTATGATACCATCGATTACCTTAAGATCCTTTAGATCCTCGGCTGTTAGTTTCAGAACGGCGGCAGCCTGCTCTTTATAGTCCCATGTTTTCCAAAGGATGGAAGAACAGGATTCCGGAGAAATAACCGAATACCAGGTATTCTCCATCATATACACCTCGTTGCCCATTCCTATACCGATAGCTCCGCCACTGGCCCCTTCCCCAATCACTACCGATATAATGGGTACTTTGAGGGTTGCCATCATCTTAAGGTTCTTGGCAATGGCTTCGGCCTGTCCTCGTTCTTCAGCCTCTAATCCAGGATAAGCTCCCGGGGTGTCCAGCAAGGTAATGACGGGGATATCAAACTTCTCGGCCAACTTCATCAACCGGTGAGCTTTACGATAGCCTTCCGGATTGGCCATCCCAAATCGACGGAACTGCCGGCTTTGCGTATCGCGGCCTTTCTGATGCCCCATAATAACTACCGATTGTCCATCAATGGTCGCAAATCCACCGACAATGGCTTTGTCATCACTTTGATACCGGTCTCCGTGAATTTCCACAAAGTTTTCGGTAATCCGTTCAATATAATCTAATGTGTATGGCCGATCAGGATGACGTGCCAACTGCACTCGCTGCCAACGGGTTAAATTGGTAAAAATAGACTTTCTCAATTCGTCGACCCGTTCTTCGAGTCGCTTAATATCGGGGGATAATACATCCTCATCAGTAATGGAAAGTTCGCGTAATTCTTTAATTTTTTTCTCTAAATCCGCAATAGGTTGTTCAAAATCTAAATATTGCATAAGAATAATCTAACAATAGGTTCAAACAATGATGACCAAATATACAAACTACTGGGGATAGTTTAAGGACTTTCTTTAGCAGTTAGCAGTTAGCAGTTAGCAGTTAGCAGTTAGCAGTTAGCAGTTAGCAGTTAGCAGTTAGCAGTTAGCAGTTAGCAGTTAGCAGGCTGACCATTTCTCAACTCCCGGTCAAGGATTAATTGCAAAACTTCCGCCTTCTCACTTTAAACTTCTAATTTCTGACTTCCATCTTCCAGCATCTAAACTCCAACTTCTCACGTCTGCCGTCTCACATTTCACTCTTTACTTAACACTTCTTGCTTTCCTTCCTCACAACCGCTTATTTTGCACTTGTATCCCACAACTCATCACTAAAAACTACAACATCCCCAATATACTCTGGATCTTCAATGACCATACCCGCCATGCGGCCTCCCACATAATACCCTTCGACATTTTGGAGACCCCTTCTTCTCGTTCACGGAAAATGATCGCTACTTCCTTCAGATTAAAGCCGGCCTTCCAGGCTCGATAATGTAATTCAATCTGGAAAGCATAGCCGTTAGAACGAATACTTTCAACGGATATAGTCTCCAGCACCTTTCGATGGATGCATTTGAAGCCTGCGGTAGTATCGAAAATAGGTAAGCCGGTAATAAACCGAGCGTACAAATTTGCGCTGTAAGACAATATCAATCGGCTGAGGGGCCAGTTAATGATACTTATACCATTTGCATATCGAGACCCGATGGCTACATCACAGCCTCCTGTTTTGACCTCCTCAATAAGATGGGGAAGATCATCAGGATTGTGCGAAAAATCGGCATCCATTTCGCATATATACGTATAATTCTGCTCCAGGGCATACTCAAAACCCCGAACATAGGCCGTTCCGAGTCCCAACTTACCCGACCGTTCTATCAAAAAAAGCTGATCGGGATATTCTTCTTGCTCTTCTGTTACAATTTCAGCCGTACCATCGGGCGAACCGTCATCAATAATCAATAAATCAACTTTATCAAGACTCATAACGGCCTTAATAAGCTTTCTGATATTATTTGATTCGTTGTATGTTGGAACAATAACTAATGTAGAATTAGCCATAAATGGGCCTTGAGAACACAATTTCCGAATTTTTTAACGCAAAATTTCCTTAAGGATAAGAAAAATCAGGCATTAAAGTTACAGCAATAAATTCATTATTTTAAATCGATCTTTCATAAACAGTAAATCACTTAATCATTTGACTTTTGTTCGAACTACATAAAACTGCTGATTCAACTAAAGCTCGTTTAGGTACCTTAACTACAGACCACGGCAAAATTGAAACACCCATTTTTATGCCGGTAGGTACGCTCGGGACGGTGAAAGCCGTTAAACAGGATGAACTTCTTGAGAAAGTAAAAGCTCAAATCATCCTGGGTAATACCTATCATCTCTATCTAAGGCCCGGTTGTGATATCATCGAAAGCGCAGGTGGATTGCACTCCTTCATAGAATGGGACCAACCTATATTAACGGACTCTGGGGGATATCAAATTTTTTCCCTCTCTGATAATCGAGAATTGTCTGAAGAAGGCGCTGAATTTCAAAGCCATATTGACGGTTCAAAGCACATGTTTACTCCTGAAAACGTAGTGGATATCCAGCGAACCCTGGGTTCAGACATTATGATGATCCTGGATGAATGTCCGCCCTATCCCTGCAGCTATGAATATTCCAAGGAGTCCATGGAACTGACTCATCGTTGGGAAAAACGGGGGCGTGACGCATTCTTAAATACTGAGCCTAAATACGGCCATCAACAATTTCAGTTTGGCATTGTTCAGGGAGGGACTTTTGAAGATTTAAGAATAGAGTCTGCTAAATACATCACCGATCTTGATTTTGAAGGTATTGCTATAGGTGGACTTAGCGTCGGCGAACCTACCGATCTAATGTATGAAATGACGGATCTTAATACCGATTATCTTCCAGAAGAAAAGCCACGCTACCTGATGGGGGTTGGCAAACCCGCTAATTTGCTACATGCTATCGCCCGCGGGGTAGATATGTTTGACTGCGTACTCCCCACACGCAATGCCCGCAATGGACAGATCTTTACACAGAACGGCTATATCAATATCCGTAATGCTAAGTGGAAAAACCATCATAAGCCCTTAGATCCTAATTTTCCAACGGATATATGCTCCAAATATAAAATGTCCTATATTCACCATCTCTTCCGTAACAATGAATTACTGGGTCTCCAATTGTCTTCTCTTCATAATCTCACCTTTTATTTGTGGCTCATGGAAGAGGTCAAAGAGCGAATTGCAGAAGATACTTTCCATGACTGGTACAAAGAAAAGGCTGAAATATTAGATACAAAAATCTAATTTAAGCAGATAACAAATAAAAAAGCCCTTTACGCCAGAGCGTAAAGGGCTTAACTAAATAAAGAGAGCAGGAGGGGACCTACGCTTCCGCCCGGAGGGCAGTACCATCGGCGCTGCAGGGCTTAACGGCCGTGTTCGGGATGGGAACGGGTGGGGCCCCTGCGCTAAACCCTTCTGCTCAAT
>NZ_JAGGJA010000015.1:0-15438 GCF_026229185.1 Fodinibius salsisoli
GTCTCATCTGAGGCGCCTAAAAGGCCACCTCGACAAGGGCTCGACGTGCGATCGTCTGTATATTCTCAATATGGCAAAGAACACGTTGTGCTGCCTCAAAATACGCTGCTGCACTTCCCAAGAGTACTTACAAGCGGGGCCGCTAAATACGACACCCTTTCCTCCAAGGCGATGCAAGTATAAGAAGTTTTAAATCAACTTCCAAACTTAATTTCAGCGGATTTCAAAGAGCCAAAAAAAGGGGCGAGCACAATTACTGAATGGGCTCGACCCCGTTTCTAAATTGGATTCCTAATGTACGACAAATAAGGGGTTCGTGTCAACATTTTTAGGCATCTTTTTTATAAAATTTTCAGGATACAGCCTCTTGGTATTTAAACCCGCTTTTCATTGATATTTATCTTTCAAAAAGACTGTACTCCCCCGGGTCTTCCTCATAATCCTGGAACAATTTAACCCCCAAGTAACAAAGTGGAGTATCAAATAGTGCGAAAAAGAATTTAAAGAGATAAGAATTTAAAATAAGGATCATTAATTTGCCTATTGTATCAACCTCACTTCCGAGGTTTCCGGCAATAAAAAGAATGGTTAATATTGCTGTGGAGTCAACCAGCTGACTTACGGTAGTGGATGCATTATTGCGAAGCCACAAATGTTTACCCTTGGTCAAATCTTTCCAAAAATGGAAAAGACGGACATCAACGGTTTGGGCTACAAGATAGGCAATCATGCTGGCAATGGTATTGCCGATCATAAATTCATAGACTCCGTCAAACAGTTCAAGTCCTCCGCTTACCCCGGCCGTGTTGGGCAGCCAATGATTTACCGTCATCAAAAAGAGCATAAAGACATTCATCCAAAAGCCTACCCAGACGACTAGTTGCGCCTTTTTTCTTCCATAAAGTTCTGATAATAAATCTGTAGCCAAGAAGGTGAATGGATAAGCAATAACGCCAACGGGTACACTCATCGTATAGCTGCCATTATCCTGGACTAATTTGGGGACGATATTCTGAAGCCATCCTGACAGTTCAACAGAAAAAATGGTCACAAACTTTGTGGTGCCTATTACATTGCCAAGTACCAGCGAAGTTAAAAAGATACCAGCCAGGGAAAGAAAAAGAGCATCCCGTTTATAGGTAGCAATTGGGTTTGATGATTTTCGATCCATAAAGTAAGCTCAGCTTAAATAAAATGGTGCAAGGAATTCTGATAAAACAACATTACGTTTAGAGTATCAAAGGTAATAAAAGCTATTTAAGTTATAAGCGTTTCATTTATGGGAAAATCGGTGTATGCCCATATCGATTGTAATAATTTTTATGCCTCGTGCGAACGGGTCTTTAAGCCTGATCTCCGCAATAAGCCCATCGTTATCCTTTCTAATAATGATGGCTGCATTATTGCCCGATCAAACAAAGCTAAGGAATTGGGTGTAGAGATGGGTGCTCCTCTCTTTAAGCAGCGTGACCTTATAACGGACAAAAAAATATGTGTGCGCTCTTCCAACTATCCCCTTTATGGTGATATGTCTCGACGTGTGCTGCAGACACTACGCCACCTGACCGATAAAGTTGAACCTTACAGCATTGATGAAGCCTTTGTTGAACTACCCAAAATGACAACCAAGGATTTAGCCAGCTTTGGCCAGCATATTAAATCGATGATTTGGCAGTGGACGGGCCTGCCTGTTTCTGTAGGCATTGCTCCATCCAAAACACTGGCTAAAATTGCGAATGAAACCGCCAAGGGCCATCCGGAGTACCAGGGAGTCCTGAATTTAACTGACAACGTCAGGCTGGATTCCATACTCGAAGAGACTCAACTTACTGATATTTGGGGAATTGGAAGGGGGCTATCTCAACGCCTTCATAAAGAGAACATTACTAATGCCCTGCAATTAAAGCATCAAATCGATCGGCGCCAATGGATCCGAAAAAAACTTCATGTCACAGGCCTTCGTACGGTGATGGAACTCAACGGGCAGCCTTGCCTGGATATTGAAGATACCAATGAACCCCGAAAAGGAATCATGACCTCTCGATCTTTCGGTGAAGCGGTTACCGCCGCTGATGATCTACAAGAAGCTGTGGCACAGTTTATTAGTATTGCAGCAGAAAAATTACGCGCCCAGCAGTCGGTAGCCTCCCTGCTTCATATTACACTCAGGACCAATAAATATTCTAAATACAAGTCAAAGTATAAGTATAGCATCGAATATCCACTGCCGGCTCCAACAGCCAATACGGCCTACCTGATTAAATGCGGACATGCCTGCATTGACTACCTCTATGAAAAAGACCTGCGTTATAAAAAGGCCGCGGTCATGTTAACAGGTATTATTCCTCAGTCTGAAGTACAGAAAGATCTGTTCAATGATGCGCAGTACTCAGCCGAACAGTATCAACTTATGCAGAAAGTAGACGATATCAATACTAAATATGGATCTGATATGGCCCATTTTGCTGCTACTGGCTTTAAGCAAACCTGGAAAATGAAGCAAGAACACCTTTCCTCAAAATATACAACAAGTTGGGATGGGCTTATGGAAGCGCAAAGCTCATGATCCGCCATTCATTTCTTGCTTTCTCATCGGCATGGCATCGATCACAGAAAATAACTTGAGGATGGTAAGCAGCTGCCCTGTTCTCAACTTTTCAGTTCCGTCTTTCCCGATAAGGATGACCGTCATGGTATTCTCGGGTACATTATAATCTTCATACAGCTGCTCAGTAGCCAAAACTGAAATCGGCTCTCCCTCTACTTGGGAAGTACCATCCCCCAGCAGATAAAGAGTTTTCAGATCCCGATCATGAAATCCTTTCTTTCTGCCCTCAAATTCGCTGATCTGTGTATGAAAAAAATCGCTTGTATCAGAGGGAGCAAATATAAGAAGCAACCGGTTCTCCCATTGGTACTGATCGAGATCAGCAGGAGAATGAGAGTTCTGAGCCATAAGAAACGTTGCAGGCACAATTAAGAACAGAATAATACCACTAATTTGTTTTAGCATTGAGCATGGCTCTTTTTTATACTGTGATAAGCTATCAGTATTTAGAATCTAACAGTTCGGTTTAATGTCATTATTACTGGTCTCACCCAATAGGGATATGTCATCCTGGAAGCACGCAATTAAAGACGTTGATCCCAATATTGATATTGATACATGGCCAGCTATTGAGGATAAAGAAAAGGTACAGTTTGCCGTCTGCTGGAACCATCCCAGCCATCTGCTAGACAGCTTTCCCAACCTCAAGGCCGTCTCATCGCTGGGGGCGGGGGTAGATCACCTACTATCGGATGAATCGCTGCCCCAATCGGTTGATATTTGCCGTATCGTCTCTCCTTCCCTTATCCAACAGATGAAAGAATACGTTCTGGGCTGTGTAATCAATATCCGCCGAAATTTTATTCATTATATTCGCCAGAAAGATCAGCAAGAGTGGAAAGTACATCACCATGCTAACCTTGCCGGGCTCAGCATAGGCATTATGGGATTGGGGGAAATTGGCCGTCCCGTAGCTCAACAGCTTACAGAAATTGGCTACGACGTTTCTGGATGGTCTCGGGCTACTAAAGACATAGCAAATGTTGATTGCTACGCCGGACCGGACCAACTTTCCAGCTTTTTAGAGAAAACCCAGTTACTCATTTGTCTCCTGCCACTGACCAAAGAAACCGAAGGCATCTTGGATTTAGAGCTCTTTAAGCAGCTAAAACCCAATAGCTGGATTATCAATGTGGCCCGCGGCGAGCATTTGGTGGATGAAGACCTGATCTATGCCCTCGACAGCAATATTCTACAGGGCGCTTGGCTGGATGTGTTCTCCCAAGAACCGCTCCCCGGCAAGCATGCGTTCTGGAACCGGTCCAATATTATGCTTACCCCTCATATTGCCAGCATTACCCAGCCCGATGATGCTGCGGATCAGATCGTAGATAACTATAAACGGGCTTTATCGGGGCTGGAACTCAACCATACGGTAGATCGCGAACGAGGATACTAAGATTTAGTATTGAGTAACGCGACAAACATGTAAAACGGGATATGATCTCTCATCGGGCGACTGGGGTTGTCGTCCGATGAATAGATCAAGGGGCCCTAACACTCATCTGAGGTCAGCCCCCAGAATTCGGATGAGAAGACCACTTTTAGAATAATAATATGGCTACTCAATTTACTTACCCAATGTTGATCGGATGCACCCAGTCAAACGGATCTTCGATCGCAGACCGTTGAATACCGGTTATAGTATCGTAGAGCTTCTGCCCTACTTCTCCGCGTTCGGTTTCTTGAGGTGTCACTGAAGATCCATCATGATGGATTTCACGAATAGGTGAAATAACGGCTGCTGTTCCGGCTCCGAATGCTTCTTCCAACACTCCGGCCTGGCCAGCCTCAATCACTTCTTCAATATTAATGCGCCGCTCTTCAACGGGCATATCCCACTTCTTAGCCAGCTGGATGACCGAATCACGGGTAACACCGGGCAGGATGGTTCCCTGCAGTTTGGGCGTTACCAGCACCCCGTCAATCACAAAAAAGATATTCATTGTGCCCACTTCTTCAACATACTGATGCTCAAAGGCATCGAGCCAAAGCACCTGATCGAACCCCTGCTCCTGTGCTTTACGAGCAGGAAGAAAACTGCCGGCATAGTTTCCGGCAAATTTGGCGGCTCCTACCCCTCCCTTCGCTGCACGGATATACTTCTCGGCGGTTGTCAACTTAACCGACTTACTATAATAGGCTCCCACCGGAGAGGTGATTACATAAAAACGATAGGTTTCCGATGGATTAGCTGCAATTACCGTATCGAATGCTGAGAGAAATGGTCGGATATAGAGCACATTCCCTTCTTTGCGAGGCACCCATCCACTATCTACATTGATCAAGGTTTTGATCCCTTCCATGAACACGTCCCGATCTACAAAGGGCATACAAATTCGCTCACAAGAGCGAGCCATGCGCTCATAGTTTTTCTCGATACGAAATAGGTTTACCGTCTCATTATCCACATGATAAGCCTTGGCGCCCTCGAATACCGACTGCCCATAATGGAATACATGCAGCGCCGGTGGTACTTCAATATTGCCATACGGCTTTATGGTTGGCTGTTTCCATTCACCGCCGGTGTATTCAACTTCCAGCATGTGATCCGAAAAGACATTACCAAATCCGAGATTGTCAAAATCGACCTGGTCTAATCGGCTTTGAGATGTTTTTTGAATATCAAATGCAGTATCAGTGATCATAGTCCTCGTATTATTTTTATGAACAGGCAATATACAATCTTTATCAGAAAGTCTCTGAATATTTCAGACTAAACTTATTTTATTAGGAATCCCGAAAGTCCTTAAAATGCTTACTTTAAAATAGTACAGATCGTGTTTTATCCCAATTAAGGAATACAACGAAGTTCTTATAGCACAGGCATAATAGTTTAATGCTCTCCCATAATTATTTTTCCAATGGATCATTTGTGCGCTATCTTTCAGGCCGATTGATCTTCTGTCTTGCCCACGCAGGGTATTAACCTGAACACAATTTAATTTTCTCTAACAGTTTAATCTGCTCAATGCCTTCAATTGATACTCTTTTTGACTTACTCCGCGATACTCCGGAAGGTCCTTTTTTTAATCCATGGTACGAACAAGATCGAGAACACGATGCTACTGAGGATGCCCCTGACATCCGCCGCCAACAGCTACGCACCTATCTTTCGGAGCGCCTACATAGTGCCAAATACCTTTTTATTGCGGAAGCCCTTGGGTATCAGGGGGGGCATTTTACCGGCATTGCGATGACCTCCGAACGTATTCTATTGGGTCATCACGAGCCGGTGCACGGTATTCCGGCCGATGGGGCTTTCCAGGATCTTACCCCTAACCGAACCAGCAAACCTTCTATTAAAGCCAAGGGCATGTCGGAGCCCACTGCCACCATCATGTGGAAGGCCCTCTACAAGTTAGGGATCGACCCATACGAAACGGTGCTTTGGAATGCGCTGCCCTGGCATCCTTATGATCCCGAAGATGGGTTATTGAGCAACAGAACGCCTACTGATCATGAATTACAACAGGGCTATCCTTCGCTCAGGGCTTTTCTGGATCTTTTTCCTGATGCCAAGCGCATTGCTGTGGGACGTAAATGTGAGCAGAGCCTCACCGATTTTGGCATCTCTTACATTCCTGTACGTCACCCTGCCAATGGCGGAGCACCAAAATTTCGCCGCCAGATGAAGGAGTTAATCGAGAATTAAAAATGAAGAATTAGGAATTGAGGGATAGACACTAATCAACGAAAACTATCTCGTGGACCAAATATCCCTCACCTCTGTTCTCGGGATCATGCCTTACGATAGCTTTTAATAAAATCTGACGGACATATTCCGGATCCTCTTCAAATTTCGACCGTAGCTCCGACAACTCATCCAATTGTTTACTGATCTCTTCAGTCGCAGGTCTCAATTCATAACTACCATACAGAAATGTACCCTCACGCTTCCTGTATCCCAGCCCACTTCCCAGAATATGGTGTTGCAAAAGTGATATCTCAAAAGGCTTATTTCCTGTATAGCGTTCTTCGCTGATCACCTTAATAAATTTAAACCAACGATTCGGACCATCCATCGCAGGTTGTCCTGGAACATAGACCTTAGCCTTTACCCGGTAGGTATATCCTAACTGGCGTTCCTCAAAACCCCGCAGTGATAATGGAGCAGGTTGCCTATTCGGATAAAGAAAAATCCCGGGATTGTTATTCCCACTATAATGATCCACAAACAATGTTACCTCTTGAGGATTTAACAGATTAAATTCGTCGCTTCCACAACCAGCTGTAAAAATAGCCAGTCCAACAAACAGAGACAGTATATATAACTTTGGTATAAATGATCTCATAATGAGTTCTAAAATATATCCTTGATGTTTAAATTATCAATCAACTATGTGTATTCCTGTGTCTGTATTTAAGCGGTATAATACGCTCAAATCATCGCTTATTGATGAGAATCTATAATTTTTTAATATAGTGCTATCTATTGATACACAATATCGAATGGCAATAACTACTTTGGGTCTATAACAGACCAACAAATACTAGATAAAGAAAAGAATTGCTTAGCTATCAGAGGACCTTAAAAAATCGAATTGTTATCCTGAATTTAGTTTAGGACCCCATTTTAAAATGGCTACCAACGTTAGATAAGATTCTGAAACGAGTTCAGAATGAAAAAAGAGGTGGCATGACTGAGCCTTCTTAGAAGTGTTTTTTAAAATAGATGAATAGATTAAAAATGAAGAATCAGGAATTGAGCACTGGCCCAATCCTGATTCTTCAATTCCTGATTTTATTTCTTCATTGCCTTTATCCAGTACTCTGCATAGCGGCGGCAATACCGTTAATGCTGAGGAAAAGTGCATCGCGCAACTTGTTTTCTTCCTCCTCCGTATGTTCGCTCCATCGGTCGAGCAGTTCCACCTGGATCATATTCAGCGGATAGGTAAATGGATTCCTGAATTTTATGGAATTTAGGATAACATTACTGTGACCCAATATTTCATCCTCCTCTGTGATCTTCAGTATAGCCTCTTTTGCCTTTTCGAAATCTCCGATAATACTTTCATGGAATCTCCTTCCCTCATTATCGGGATAGATGGTAGATGTCTGTATATGTGTCCGCGCCATTTCTCGCTGTGTATTGTCCAGGATGGACTTAAAGAAGATATCATTCTTATACCATTTTTTAAGATTGGCAAGCGCCTGGTCGTCTTCTTCTATTACTTTGTGAAACGCAACACCCGTTCCGTACCAACCGGGCACATTGTAACGCACCTGTGTCCATGCAAAATTCCATGGAATAGCTCTTAAATTATCAAAATCTGCCATTTTGGTACTTCCCCGGGAAACCGGACGCGAAGCAATGGGTAACCGACTAATATGCTCAATAGGTGTTTTACCCGTGTACCATTCCCAGAAGCCCTCTTCGTCAATAAGGTCGCGATAAGCTTCCATCGAACGATTCGCTACGGTCTCCATCGTCCCGAAAAATGCTCCTTCGCTATCCAGCACTTTTTTCTCTGCAACCGTTACTCGAATCATCGCATTAACGATCTGCTCCAAATGGCGTCGCGTAATATCCGGTAGCGAATAGCGGAATGAAATAACTTCCCCCTGCTCGGTAAAACGTATGCGCCCATTATTACTAATCGGTGGCAAAGCAAGAATAGCCTGATTGGAGCGACCGCCTCCACGTCCTACGGTACCACCGCGGCCATGGAAGAGTCTAAAATCTACATCATATTTACGGCAGACTTTACCCAGATCTTGCTGACCTTGCTCCAGCGCCCAATTAGCCATCCAGTAACCACCATCTTTGTTACTGTCGGAGTATCCCAGCATAATTTCCTGCAGCTCATTGCGAGCTTTCAGATGATTTTGATAAAGATCAGTCTCAAAAATTTCTGTCATGAAACGCCCGCACTCCGAAAGGTCTTCGATGGTCTCAAAGAGCGGTACCACATCAATGGGACTTTTAACGTTCCCTTCTTCAATACTCCACAGACCTACTTCTTTGGCCAAAATCATCACTTCGAAGAAGTCACTTACGCTGTGCGTCATACTGATGATATAGCTGCCAAAGCTTTGTGGATCAAGGCTGAGCATATCATCAATGACTCCAAAGACCTCAAGCATTTGTGCGGTCTGATCTCCAAGCTGAGCTTTTAACGGAGAAAGGGGGCGTGGATTTTTAAGTTCTTCCACCAGCAAGTCAACCTTATCGGCCTCCTCCAAGTCGGAGTAATTATCACAAACCTGGGCCATGGAAAGCAACTCTGCCACCGCATCTTCATGAATTTTGCTGTGCTGGCGAATATCGAGCGCCGCCATATGAAAACCGAAAGTGTTAGCACGAACGAGTAAATGTTTCAGGGTGCCAAGTTCACCTATACTTTTCAGTCCGGTTGAAACGAGACTATCAGAAATAAGTTCAAGCTCAGCAATAAAATCTTCGGAAGTATATTCTTTGGCTCCGGCCAAAATTTGTGCTTTATTTTCTCCCGCTATCAGTTCAAGCTGATGCTCAAGCTTATGCATCATAAAGGTAATTTTACGGCGATAGGGTTCTTTATTATATAGCCGCTGATAACGCTCCGAGAGGGTATACTTTTTTTCGTCCTCAAGCAGAGATTCACTCAACTCATCAGAAATATCAAACTTATTTTGTGATATACTCAGGTAACTTCGAATCTGGTCGAGTTCATCCAGATATAGGTTCATCACGTTTTTACGCTGTTCAAGCACGGTATTCCACGTTACATCGTCCGTCACGTTGGGGTTACCATCCCGGTCGCTACCGATCCAGGAACGATAACGAAGAATAGTAGAGAAGTCGGGCACCTCATTATAATAGGTATTGAAGGCACGGCGAAGGTCATCATAAAGTACCGGCACGGTATCCCAGATGGCATTCATAAAAAAGAACATGCCATTTTCCACCTCATCCTCGACGGTAACTTTTTCGCTGCGCACTTCATCAGTTGCCAACAACAGGTGAACCTCATTGAGAATATCAATCGTCGTTTGGTGCCTTTCGTCAGGAGTCAAGTTCCCCTGCCCCAGCTTGTTAATCATCTTGGTGATATGCTGCTGTTTCATCATAACGCTGTGGCGGCGAGCCTCGGTGGGATGGGCCGTGATGGTCGGCTGAATATCGAGCTGGGCGATAACATCGGCCGCTTCCTGGGCCGAATAGCCCTCTTCTTTTAGAAAATAGACCGCCTCAGCAATACTTTCTCCACGCGGTGATTCCGGATCGGTATTGATGGCCCGCTCCCTATTAATACGCGTAATCTCGCGTTGCTCCTGCGAATTCATCAAATGGAAAAATACGGTATAATACCGAAGGAGACGATTAATTTCGTCCGTGGAAAGATCAGTAATTTGTTTTTCCATCTTATCAAAGGCTTCTTCATCCCCCTCATCAAAAGCCCGGGCAGCCAACTGTGGGAGATCTACCAACTCCTCCAGGAAGGTTTCATCTTCTTTCTCACTTACTACCTTTTCTAAAAATTTAGTTAGCGACTCGACCTGGCTAACGAGTTCTTTACTTAAATCACTTTTATTAGCAAATTGATCAACAAGTTTTTCCCAATGCATGGTCTGCAATTTTAATATTTATGAGTACAATCAAATAAGGCGAACCTTAACCTACATTTTTCAAAAAGGCAATTATGAAAAATCGCTGTCCCTGGTGTGCAAACACCTTTCCCGAATATGTCCGTTATCATGATGAAGAATGGGGCGTGCCCGTTCATGATGATCAAACTCAATTTGAATTTCTGGTGCTTGAGAGCTCTCAAGCAGGTTTAAGCTGGAGCACTATCCTAAAAAAGCGCGAAGGCTACCGACAGGCCTTTGCTCATTTTGATGTAGAAAAAGTTGCTCGGTTCGACGAACAGAAGGTACAAAAATTGCTCAATAATAAAACAATTGTTCGCAACGAGCTCAAAATTCGTTCGACAATCAACAATGCCCAGCGCTTTATTGAAATCCAAGAGGAGTTTGGAAGCTTTGATTCTTATATCTGGTCGTTTGTAGACGGAACTCCCATACAAAATACCTGGGAAAGCATGGATGAAGTTCCAGCTACCACTGCTTTGTCTGACAAATTTAGTAAGGATTTAAAAAAGCGGGGCTTCAAATTTGTGGGAAGCACTACGATGTATGCTCACCTTCAGGCTGTTGGGTTGGTCAATGACCATCTTGTCTCCTGCTTTAGATATCAAGAAATTACGCAGTTAAAATAGATGCACAGATTTTTTCACTTTTCCCATCATATGGGCCATTTCAGGTGAAAATCGGTCTCGAAAAAAAGTTCAGTTTTACTATCTTTAACCTACTTTTTAAAGACAGGCAATCATTTTTATCTAAAAATTCTTTGAAATATGCGTTCGATATTCTCTTTAGAAGAAGTTGGTGAAATGCTGGACATGGATCAAAGTGAGGTAAAGAAAGAGATTGAAAATGGTCATCTGACCTACTCTTTTGATGAAGGTAAAAAGCGGGTCTCACTCTATGATCTGGAAAAATATATGGGAGCCGAACAAACGCGTAAAATTACGCAAGAATTCCTTGCAAATAAGGAATCTTCATAGGCAACCTTAACCTAAGGTACATATTATAGCAACACGGTTACTAACATCTGTTTCCATTCATTTGTTCTTCCTTCACCAAGATCGTCATTTGCTAAAAGGTAATGTATCATTCTTATCTTTTCTCCTGTTACGTGGGAAAAATTTACGATAGCAGAAATTCGATGTCACTCTATAGCAATAGTAAAGGAACTTTTTCAAATACTGACTGTGATATCATATAGGCAGCCCCTTTTCCTTGTGTTAAGGTTTACGTACAGGAGTTAGCGAGCCTATTTTTTCCTTCCGTGGATGTATAAGACCTCCCCAAATAAAAAAGCCTCATCCGATGAAGATGAGGCTTTAAAATACCCGACCCTATGTTTTTTCTCTACATGGGGCTTTTATAGCTCAAGGTCAATTGTACAGAACGATTTTGTGCGTGCGCCGTCTGAGAACGACCTTGCATCAAGGGATCAGTTTCTCCAAGAGCGCTGGTCGTAATACGAGAAGCATCTACCCCTTGGTTAATCAAATAATCTTTTACGGCCTGAGCTCGTCTCATTGATAACTCGTCATTATAGCTTTGAGTCCCCCTGTCATCAGCCCGAGCAGCAATATCAATAGAGAGCCCTTTATATTCCTGAATGATAGCTGCAAGTGAGTTTAGCTCATCGTAAGCCGGACTGATAATCTCATCTTTATCAAATTCGAACTGGATATTATTAACAATACGTACCATCTCGGCCTTGAGGTTCTCACTTTCTTCAGGCATTTGATCGATGGCATCGCGCAGTTCATCTAATGCAGCCAATGTTTCATCATTTAATTTCTGAGCTTGACGCAAAGTCTTGGCCGCTTCATTTGAAGAACCTTCAGCAGCCTCGAGATTCTCCAGAGATTGTCTTAGCAGTCGCTCGTCATCATCCATTGTTTCCCCACCACCAAAATTAAATACCAACCCAATAGAGGTTGTAAAAAAGTCGTCATGATCTTTACCATCGAAATCAATATGGGCATTCACCTCTTCGTCGGATAACGTTGGCGCGGCCTCACCAGCTGCTAACGGATAGTTATCAATATCATCACTGAATGTTCGATTATATGTTCCCTGAACATTCAATAAAATAGTTTCATTGATCTTATAATTGACGCCAATTCCCAATGGAATTCCAAAAGCAAACTGACTTTCATCATTTCTTACCCCAGAATTATCCTGCAAGAAATTAAATCCCAGACCAGCCGCTGCATATGGATCCAACCGACTTCTTCCAGCCCATGGCTTCAAACGTAGCATCAGATTAAAGTTTAAATTGTCCGTCTCGAAAAGTGAGTTTCGCCTCTCGAAGTAAGCATCATCAGGGCCGTTTTCTACATCAAAAGTCATCAGCCGTGCATCCAGACTTAGATCGAAATATGAGTTTAAATATGCCGCAAACCCTACCCCATATAAATGATCATAAGAGGCAAAGTCGGTGAGTTCATTTCCCAGATCACCATCGTAGCCTTGCGTTCCAAAAAGAACCTTAAAACCAAGGGGTTGCTCAGCTGTTTGTGCCTGGACACTCTGTATCCCTGTAACGAATAACAGGGCCAGAACCACTGGTATCATCTTTTTCATGACAATAGTTTTTCTTTGTTATTTAAATTTATCCTACTTGTTATAATAATTTAGAACCAAAATAATACAAACCGTTAATATACTATTCGATAAAATTAGTATACCTAACATTACTGCATGACATAATAACAAATATTTATAACATTAATATCAACAAATTAAAATACTTATGAAAATTTAAAACAATAGCTTCTAATTTGTTAGTAATTTATTTTTTTTATTCTATATTGTATAAGTGATATTATATCTACAGATTATACATAATATACTCATGTACACATATAACATATACCTATGCATACATACAAATAATGTGCTTGGATATATAATTATATAATAGTACCAGTCTTATCCAATATTTTTAATCCGAACAAATGCAGTAACTTAAAATTCATCGATATGTCTAATAAAGCGTTATTATTTACGTTAGTGGTGGCATTATTCACTCTTATGATGTCATGCAATGATAATGGTCCGGGAAAAATCAATCTGGAGATAACAGCCGTTTCCCCTGATAGTGGCTCTGTAGGTACAGAAGTCACTATTAGCGGTAGTGGTTTTGTTCCTAAAGCTTCTGACAATATTGTCAGGTTCAATGACACAGAGGCCCAGGTACTTAGTGTGACCTCTGAAAAGATTGTCACTAAAGTGCCTGTTGGTGCAACCAGTGGCCCTATTGTTGTAGAAGTAGGTGGCAAAGAGGTAACCGGACCTTCTTTCGTCATCACTGATGGCAACGGAGGTGGAGATGCATTATCCATTACAACCCTTGATCCCATGGAAGGCCCTATTGGTACCGAAGTAACTATTACGGGTACCGGTTTTAGCCCACAAGCTTCTGAAAATGTCGTTACCTTTGATGGAACGCTTACCGAAGTTAAGAGCGTGAACGCCCCATCAGACGCTAAAGCTAACCCTGCAATCACTGACTCATCTTCAGCTAAGGATGTTTCACCCAAGGGCACTCTCGATGCTGAGACAACCAATCCCAGCCACAATAAATCCTTTACGGATACTTCAAATACTGTACAGGCCACGGATGAATTGGTTATCACAGTCCCTTCCGGAGTTGATATTGGACTGGCTACTGTAGAATTAACGGTCGATGGAGAAACCGTTAACGGACCTGACTTTAACGTTACTGAGGGTGATAATGGAGGCGATGCACCATCCATTGATAGCATTGATCCTACTGAAGGACCTACTGGTACCGAAGTGACTATTACCGGATCAAATTTTGGTGCTACCGCTGACGAGAATACAGTGAAATTTGGAGATACTGAAGCTACGATTAACTCCGCATCTGCTACAGAAGTTGTAGCTGTTGTTCCCGACGGACTTAGTCCCGGTGCTGTAGATGTAACGCTTACCACAAATGGACAGACTGCTACTGCCCCGGATCAGTTTACTGTTACCGACGATGGAGGCGGAGATAACAACCCTTCTATTGGTAATATTGATCCTACTGAAGGACCGACCGGCACGGAAGTAACGATTACCGGTTCCAACTTTGGACCCAACCCAGAAGATAATACCGTTACATTCAACGGTGCAGAAGCAACCGTAAGTTCAGCTTCTGATACGGAACTCGTTGTTATTGTTCCTGAAGATGCCACAACCGGACCTGTTGAAGTTACCGTGGATGGCAATACCGCAACGGGGCCTGACTTTACCGTTACCGATGATGGAGGCGGAGATAACAACCCTTCTATTGACGGCATTAATCCTACCGAAGGACCAACTGGTACCGAAGTGACTATTAATGGTTCAAACTTTGGACCTAACCCTGAAGATAATATCGTTACATTCAACGGTGCAGAAGCAACCGTAAGTTCAGCTTCTGATACGGAACTCGTTGTTATTGTTCCTGAAGATGCCACAACCGGACCTGTTGAAGTTACCGTGGATGGCAATACTGCAACGGGGCCTGACTTTACCGTTACCGATGATGGAGGCGGAGATAACAATCCCTCTATTGATGGCATTAACCCGACCGAAGGACCCACCGGCACCGCTGTTACTATTACCGGATCGAACTTCAGCGCTACCGCCGACAATAATACAGTTCAGTTCGGTGATGCTACTGCCGAAATCACGGCAGCTTCCGAGACAGAACTGACTGCCGTTGTACCTGACGAGCTCAGCCCCGGCGATGTGGTGCCTGTCAGTGTTACCGTGAATAGTCAATCTGCTACCGGACCCGACTTCACCGTCACAGAGGGTGATAATAATAATCCACCTTCTATTGATGGTATTACACCAACTGAAGGACCTATTGGTACAGAAGTGACTATTACTGGTTCAAACTTTAGTCCAACAGCCTCTGAAAATACGGTCACCTTTGACGGTACTGAAGCTACTGTGAATTCCGCCTCAGAAACAGAACTTGTAGCCGTTGTACCTGATGGGGCCACTACTGGTCCAGTAGCTGTAACAGTTGATGGCCAAACCGCTACCGGACCCGACTTCACCGTCACCGATGGCGGTGGCGGCGGCGAGGCCCCTGCCATTGACGCTATTGATCCGACCGAAGGGCCTACCGGCACGGCGGTCACCATTACCGGGACCAACTTCAGCGCTACCGCCGGCGACAATACCGTCGAGTTTGGCAGCGCTACCGCTACGGTCACCAGTGCTTCCACCACGGAGCTCGTTGCCGAAGTTCCAAGTGAACTCAGCGC
>NZ_JAGGJA010000015.1:15536-100364 GCF_026229185.1 Fodinibius salsisoli
GCCGGTGATGTTGTGGCAGTCAGCGTGACGGTCAACAGCCAAACCGCTACCGGACCCGACTTCACCGTCACCGATGGCGGTGGCGGCGGCGAGGCCCCTGCCATTGACGCCATTGATCCGACCGAAGGGCCTACCGGCACGGCGGTTACCATTACCGGGACCAACTTCAGCGCTACCGCCGGCGACAACACCGTCGAGTTTGGCAGCGCTACAGCTACCGTCACCAGTGCTTCTACCACGGAGCTGGTTGCCGAAGTTCCAAGTGAACTCAGCGCCGGTGATGTTGTGGCAGTCAGCGTGACGGTCAACAGCCAAACCGCTACCGGACCCGACTTCACCGTCACCGATGGCGGTGGCGGCGGCGAGGCCCCTGCCATTGACGCCATTGATCCGACCGAAGGTGAGGTCGGTACGGCAGTCACTATCACAGGCTCAAACTTTGGCGCCACGGCTTCCGACAATGCCGTTGCGTTTGGCGGCGTCGAGGCTTCCATTAACTCCGCTTCCGAGACCGAAGTGGTCGCCGTTGTGCCTAACAGCCTGGGCGCAGGTGCTGTTGATGTGACTCTCACAGCCAACGGACAGACGGCTACCTCACCCCAGCAATTTACCGTTACGGTGCCTGCACCAGTCATTGATGCTATCAATCCGACTGAAGGCGAGGTTGGTACGGTCGTCACCATCACAGGTTCGAACTTTGGCGCCACGGCCGGCGACAATGCCGTTGCGTTTGGCGGCGTCGAGGCTTCCATCAACTCCGCTTCCGAGACCGAAGTGGTCGCCGTTGTGCCTAACAGCTTGGGCGCAGGTGCTGTTGATGTGACCCTTACAGCCAATGGGCAGACAGCCACTGCACCGCAACAGTTTACCGTCACCGTCCCTGCTCCGGTTATCGATGCGATTAATCCGACCAGCGGAATAGTGGGCACAGAAGTAACCATCACCGGTGAGAACTTCAGCAGCACGATCGCTGAAAATACGGTTACCTTTGGTGGTACTGAAGCAACGGTCAACAGCGCCTCAGAAACCGAACTGGTAGCTGTTGTACCAAGCAGCCTCAGTCCCGGATCCTATACGGTAGAAGTAACGGTCAATAGCCAAACAGCTACCGGACCGGACTTTACAGTGCTTGAAGAAGGAACGCCTCAGTTCCCAATCACCGGATCCAACGCCTCTATAGATTATGGAGGTTGTAGTCTGTGTGGTATTACCAATCCAACTAATGTGATCGATGGTAATACGGATAATTACGCTACCGTTAACTTGCCTCTTAGTATTAGCAGCAGCTACTGGGTGAGCGTAGAAAGTGCGGGTAATATTCCAGCCGGGGGGAGTGCCGGTTTCGTAGTATCCAACGAGGGAGGCCTGATTGGTCTTGATCTCCTGGAAGGCATCACTCTCACAACCTATCTGGATGGTGCTGTACAAGAGACGATCTCTGATGCTGCACTGCTGAACCTTGAAGTTGTTTCTGGTACGACCGATCGCCAGTTTATCAGCTTCCAGACAAGCAGCGAATTCGATGAAATAAGAATTGAATTTGGTTCGCTGCTAGGCGCTGATTCTGACTACTTCGTCTTTGCAGCTTATGGAGGCATGGAGGCCGAGCCCGTACCCGGCCCGGCCATTAGCTCGGTTTCTCCTGAGCGTGGGCCCGAAGGCACTGAGGTTACCATTACGGGTGATAACTTCGGCGCTACCGCTGGTGACAACACCGTGACCTTCGATGGCACTACCGTTACCAACATTCTCTCTGCTTCCGAAACAGAGCTGGTTGTTGAAGTACCAACGGGTGCTACTACAGGTCCGGTAGCCGTTACAACCAGTGGAGGAACAGCCACAAGCACTGATGACTTTGTGGTTGGTGCTGTGCCACTTACGGGGTCAGGACTGTCAGCTACTGGCGACACTCAGGGGGTTTGTCTGGGCTGTGATGTTACGAATACATCAAATGTCATAGACAGCGACGGCGATAACTTCGCTTCTATCGATATTTCCCTTGGAGTTGGAGGATCTGGTTACGTTGCAGTAGAGAATACAGCAGAAGTGATGTCTGGTGGTGGACAAGCCGGATTTGTTATCGCTCTGTCTGGAGGCACCCTTGATCTTAGCTTAATCGAAAGCGTAACAGTAGAAACTTATCTTGATGGAACGCTGCAAGAATCGGAATCTGGATCAGCCTTACTCCTTCTCGACCTTCTGTCTGGAACAAGCACAGACAGACAGTTCATTGGATTTGAGACTACAACAGACTTTGATCAGGTCGTGATAAGCTTAGGGGCACTCGTTGGTGCTGATGCGACTTACGAAGTATACGGTGTTTACGATGACTACTTTGTAACGGAATAACATTTGTCCTTAACCTTCATAAAAATACCAGAAGGCGGTTCCAAAAAAGTTGGAACCGCCTTTCTTTTTTGGCAGAAGCTTAATAAAGCGATAGAGCGTAAAGAAGAAAGCATCTTCTTCCAAATTGAACGGCCCAAAATGGGAACTTTACGCCCCTATCGCATTTAAAAAATGCTTTAAAGACCGGGCAACAGACTCTAATACTATCCTAACAAAAATTCATCTTATTCATTGATTTTATGATACAAATTCAATTTTATTAAGCTAATATTATAGTGCTCTATCATAGAATAACATACTATATTTACACTATATTATATTCTTCTATAGTTACTTACCAATAAGATTAATTTATCTGGACTATACACATATATGGGTATGCATATCAATTTGTTAAACCACAATAACATTGAGGGAAAAGGCTTATCTGTTCTGCTGGGAAATGAAGGGCACAATGTAAACCTAATACCCCAACAGAAAAAAAGAATGGATGGCCTTAGCTCCCAAAAGACTCCCTCTATATTTTTAATTAATGTAGACTTTTTGTTAGAAACGAAGTCCAATGAAATCTTCACCAAATTAGATTCTCAGTCTACGGTTCTATTGTTTGGCAATTTATGTCAACTATACTGGCTAAAAAAGTTTTCTAATTCTGCCAAAGGATTTATCTGCAAAAAATCCACCTTTAACGATCTGCTTGATATTTTGCACGACATTAAGCCCAGGAGTGTTGTACTAGACAGACATTCTCAACATTTTTTAAGCCAGTCGGACATCCAAAGGCAAAAAATGTTGCTAAAGAAAAATTTAGCTAAATCGCTATCCAATGCGGAATTATCTGTGATGCAAGAGATATCAGAGGGTAAGCCAACCAAACAAATAGCAAAAGAACAATACCTTAGCGTACATACTATTTATAATCATAGAAAAAATATCAAAAAAAAGTTTAACCCCACTGATACTTTAAAACTATCCAAGTTTTGTATGCTCAACAAAGAAGCAATCAAGACATTGGTTTGGGTAAATGAAGGGAATATTTCTTGAAATTGATGATTGTATGGATGTTAACAATAATAAATGTTGCCCCGTATAATTTACCAAAGCAAAATAATGCCATAATATTATAAGATTAATTATATATAATATTGCCTCTTTTTATTTTAAAATTGATAGTATTTTAACAAATAATATAGAAATAACTAATATTAGCTATTTACTTTTCAATATGTATTTAGCACATTAGTATTTCCTCCTTAAAAAGGGGATAACAAAATACAATCAAATATTAAATACATCATATATTATGGATAACTTAAATGAATTCGGAGTAGCTGAATTAAGCGACAAAACTTTAGAAGAGACTGCTGGCGGAGTAGGCATTGGAGTTTCTGCAGGTCTTGAGCTGGATATCTCTGACCTCACTTCTGCTGTTAGCGATCTGCTAAGTTCCGTTCTTGGATCTGTTGGCGGAATCGGTGGTGGAATTTTAGGCTAACACCTCCACATTCTATTATTCCAAACCTATTGCATTGCCAATAGGTTTGGAATTTATTTATCTCTCCTTCCTTCTGTTTTACCTCCCATAGCTTTTCTTATTTTTCTCAATTATAATATATACATTAACCATCTTTAGCTATTTACTTTCTTGTTTTTTTTAATAACATTTATAATATCCTGATTTGAAATAAAATCGACAATAAAAACAGAATAAACATATATCATCATGGAAAAATTAGAAGAAGTTGGCTTACAAGAATTAAGCGACTCTAACCTACAAGAAATTAACGGTGGTCTTGTTGACGGCCTCCTCGATGGACTTCTAGGAGGCTTGCTCGATACTGTTACAGGTCTGCTCGATAGCCTCCTTGGAGGACTACTTGGCGGCGTTCTTGGCGGTGAATAGTCAGAATTGATTTTTATTTCAAATCTGTCACTCTATGTGGCAGATTTGAAATATTTTTTCTACAATCCTTCCTGGCATCCCTATTATCACTTTATCCGTAGCATTTCTATTAAATAATATGATATGTGATTATAATTTGTATTTATATCAAAATGAAATAACTTTATATTGTCATTCTTTTTAGAATCATAAACGCCTAATTTTTTGGTTTGATGGGTAGCAAACTTTTTCCAAAAGAAATCATTGATAATTCCTCGGAAGCAAACTTTTCGAAGCATTCAATGCAAACCAAGCTCATCTACATAACAGTGCTTGCTGCACTGGTAGCAATTTTTGTAGCCCTTCCCCTTATCCAGGTAACAGTTAGTATCAAAAGCCAAGGTTTAATAAAACCTCTTACGAATCGTAATCAACTTGTTTCACTGGTATCTGGCAATATTGAAGAGCTTTATATTGAAGAAAATGCTTCTGTTGTACGTGGACAAATGGTTGCTAAAATTTCTGCACCTGTCTTAAATGAACAAACAACTTTTAATGAGCAACGCCAGAAAAAAATACGTCGATATCTGTCAGATCTTAATGTGCTTCTGAAGGTAGATGCATCTCAGATGTTACGTTCATTTGGTAGCAATAATGTAAACACCGAATTACCCTCTCCCCTGGTACAGTATAAAGAACAAATCCTTGATGCAATCCAGGGCATAAAACAAAGTAGTCAACCGGGTACAGCAAATAGTTCCTTTTCTAATAATAATGGCACTATTATCCTCGATAATGCCCGTACCAAGCTGTGGAAGCTACTGCATATCTCCTCGTCGAACCTGTTAAATGTGCAAGACCAACAGAAAGAAACCTACATCCAGGCTCTATCACAATTTAAGCAGAGCGTGGCAGGCCCTTTGCAACGTATAGAAGCGGCACAGAAGAAGCTTGATCGCCATGAGTTACTCAATAGCAGAGGCATCATCACTGACGCTACCTATAATAAAAGCCAGGCAAACCTTGATGATGCATGGAATGAATTGTTAACCATGCTTGGAAAAGAAGTTTTATCAATTCTCAACGTTTCTTCGCCTGAAAATCAAGCCGAACAAACTTCCCAAGAAAACCAAACTATAGATCTACAAACAGCAAAGTATCGCAGCTCTCTATTGGAATTCAGGCAACAGGTGCGCAGTAATATTCACCAAATTAAGATGACCCGGCAAAAATTTAACCGTAATAAAGAGCTTTATCAGCGCGATGTTATCAGTGAGGCTGCATATGAAAAAGTGAGCTTTGAATTAGAAAGTGCTAAAAATGATTTTGAGCTCCTATTTGACCAGCAGCGCAACAAGTGGCAGGCTGAGAAGGTTTCTTTTCAAGATGAATTAGAACAACTTGGGACGGACCAGCAGCAGACGAGAGAGAAAAAAGAAAAATATAATATTAAAGCCCCTATTTCCGGTACCATCCAGAATATGAAAGGCCTGTATGTGGGGAGCCCCGTATCGCCGAACCAAACGCTGGCTGAAATTTCTCCTGACACTTCCCTGATTGCAGAATGCTATGTACCTCCAAAGGATATCGGATTACTGAAAGAAGGAATGGATGTTCGGTTTCAGATAACTGCCTTTGATTATAATCAGTGGGGACTGCTGAAAGGAACTGTACAAGAAATATCCAATGATGTAACGGTTGTTAATGATCGACCGGTATTTAAAGTTCAGGCCTCGCTCGAGAAAACCTGGCTGGAACTCAAAAATGGATATCGAGGCGACCTCAAAAAAGGAATGAGCCTGCAAGCACGCTTCAAAGTTACAGAACGCAGCCTCTTTCAACTACTGTATGACAACCTCGATGACTGGTTGAATCCTAAATGGGATGATCAGAATGAACAACCCCAACAGGCGGCAATGTAAATTGTAAATGGCATGCTGTTTTTTGCAAAAAACTTCACCATTGACCATCCCAACATCGATATTCAAACTGCTTAACCTTTAGCATACTGCATAATGTTTGGAAAAAAGAAAACTGAGATCAAGCAACATGACATTACGGATTGTGGTGCTGCTTGCCTGGCATCTGTAGCTGCTCATTACGATCTTCAACTTCCTATTGCACGCATCCGGCAATATGCCTCGACTGATAAGAAAGGAACCAATGTGCTGGGTATGATTGAAGCTGCAGAGAAGCTCGGTTTTTCTGCCAAAGGAGTTGAAGGAGAATTTGAAAGCTTATTTAAAATCCCGACCCCTACTATTGCTCATGTCGTCATCAAAGATGTATTGCACCACTATGTGGTAATCTATGAGGCCACGGATAAGTATATCAAAGTGATGGATCCCCGGCATGGGAAACTAGAAAAAATGTCGCACGAAGAATTCAAGGAGCAGTGGACCGGCGTTTTAATGCTCATTATGCCAGACGAGGGGTTTCAGGCCAAGGACGAAAAAGTATCGGTAGCCAGCCGCTTGTGGTTTTTAATCAAACCTCATAAAGGTATTCTATTCCAGGCACTGTTTGGTGCTGCCATCTTTACACTCATTGGTCTTACAACAGCTATCTTTGTACAACTTATTGTAGATCATGTCATTGCGGATTCTAACGAAAACCTGTTGAATCTACTGGGCGTTGGTATGGTCGTCCTGCTTATACTCCAAATATTTGTAGGAGTCACAAAAACGGTATTTACGCTCAAAACAGGCCAACTTATCGATGCCCGTCTTATTCTGGGCTACTATAAACACCTCCTTAAGTTGCCGCAACGCTTTTTCGACACCATGCGGGTGGGCGAAATCACCTCACGAATTAATGACGCGGTTAAAATACGGGCCTTTATCAATGATGCTTCTGTCACACTTACGGTAAACATCTTCATTGTCCTGTTTTCTTTTGGACTGATGTTTACCTATTTCTGGAAGCTGGGGCTGGTCATGCTTTGCATCATTCCCTGTTACATCCTGGTCTATTACATTACCAACAAAATTAACAAAAAAACCCAGCGCGAGGTTATGGAAAATGCCGCCTCCCTGGAGTCTCAATTGGTTGAGTCGCTAAACTCTGTCTCTACCATCAAACAGTTTGGCCTGGAAGATTTTGCCAACATGAAGACCGAAACCCGCTTCGTCAAACTGCTGAAGAAAGTATACCGCTCGGGTTTAAACTCCGTTTTCTCGGGCAATTCATCCACCTTTCTCTCTCGCTTATTTACTATTATCCTGCTGTGGGTCGGTGCCTACTATGTATTAGAGGGCGCTATTACAACGGGTGAGCTCATGAGCTTTTATGCCGTTATTGGATATTTTACCGGGCCCATCAAGAAGCTGGTTAACATGAACAAAACCATCCAGGATGCTTCTATTGCGGCCGACCGCCTGTTTGAAATCATGGACCTGGAGAAAGAAGACCGGGGCGACCAGGTTCAACTGAAGCCGAAAATGATTGGAGACATCAAATTTGAAAATGTTACATTTCGGTATGGCTCCCGTGTCACCGTATTCGATGACCTTACCCTTACCATCCCCAAAGGCCAGGTCACAGCTTTTGTGGGCGAAAGTGGATCCGGTAAGACAACCATCATTAACATTCTTCAGAAGTTGTACCCCCTGGATGGAGGCAAAGTTCGTATCGGAGATATTAACCTCCAGTATATTGACAATGACAGTCTGCGGCAAACGATATCCATCGTTCCACAGCATATCGATCTGTTTGCCGGGAATATCATTGAAAATATTGCTGTTGGAGAATTTGACCCGGATATGGAGAAAATTATCCGGATCTGTAAGCGGCTGGGCATTGTGGAATTTATCGAGAACCTACCCAATGGATTTAAAACCTACCTCGGCGAACATGGCGCAAACCTGTCCGGAGGCGAAAAACAGCGCGTGGCCATTGCCCGGGCCCTCTACAAAGATCCTGATATTTTAATTATGGACGAGGCGACCTCTTCACTTGATTCCTCCTCCGAGCAGTATGTACAGCGTACCATCGACATGCTTACCGAGGAAGGGAAGACCATCATCCTTATTGCCCACCGGCTAAGCACCGTCTTTAAAGCAGATAAAATATGCGTGCTGGATAAAGGTCAATTAATAGAAGAAGGTACACACCGGGAGTTAATGGATCGTAAAGATGCTTACTTCAACCTCTGGCAAAAACAATTTCCTATTTTAAAGGGACAAACGCTGGTCGAATACCAGAACTGATACGCTGAGGGATATTATAGTACTCTTCTAATTAGGGAATAGGGATAAACTTATAACTTAGCACTAAAAATTACCAAGAGAGCTAATACGCTATGAGTCTTCGAACTTACCTTAATCGGATACACCGACTGGATGCCCTAATCCGACGCAAAAGCACCGGTCCGCCGGAAGAACTCGCCGACAAGCTGGATATTTCTGAACGCTGGCTGTATAAATTCCTGGGTGAGCTTAAAGAAGAGTTTGAGATAGTGTTCCATAAATATTTACGACTCCAATCTATTTTACCAGCTCTTTATTTATATCTGAAGTTTTCTATTGGTATTCTCTGAACTCGCATACTTGTATTACTGCATCTCAAATCACATATTTAATACCGTTTATTTTAAAACTATAACTATATCAGGAGCCACATGAAGCTAAAAAACACCATTTGTACGTTGGGATTGATGACGATGCTACTGTTGTCCGTTGGACAACCGGGGCAGGCCCAATCACTCGACAATTTCGAAGAAAAAGTTACCGAATTTACCCTCGATAATGGGCTTACTTTTCTCATTATTGAACGTCCGGTAGCTCCGGTGGTCAGTTTTGCAACCTATGTAAATGTTGGAGGCGCCAATGAACCCGTAGGACATACCGGAATGGCGCATATCTTTGAACATATGGCCTTCAAAGGGACCCATAATATTGGCACCAACAACTGGGAAGAAGAACAAAAAGTGTTGCAGGAGTTGGATAACACCTACCAGCAGTGGCTACAGGAAAAATATAGCGCCACCCCCGACACTGCCAAAATGAGTGACCTTTGGAGTGAGTTTGAGAAACTGGAGGAAGAAGCCGGAAAATACGTCGTTAACAATGAGTATTCCCAGATTGTTGACCGAAACGGCGGCACCGGCATGAATGCTACTACCAGTGCGGATCGGACCAATTAT
Organism: Fodinibius salsisoli; assembly: GCF_026229185.1. GTDB lineage: Bacteria > Bacteroidota > Rhodothermia > Balneolales > Balneolaceae > Fodinibius > Fodinibius salsisoli. Next base: position 24,911 of record NZ_JAGGJA010000015.1, read on the forward strand.
TTTTTCAGCCTTCCCGAAAACCGCCTGGAGTTATGGTTCAGCTTGGAATCCGACCGCTTCAAGAACCCCGTTTTTCGTGAATTCTACAAAGAAAAGGAAGTGGTCCGCGAAGAACGGCGCATGCGTACTGAATCGCAGCCCTTTGGTCGCCTCTTGGAAGAATTTGCCGCTGTCGCTTATACGGCCCACCCCTATGGACGTCCGGTGGTTGGCTGGAATTCTGATATTACCGCAACCACGATGGAAGATGCTCGGCAGTTTTATAACACCTATTATGTGCCCAACAATATTACCATGGCTATTGCAGGCGATGTAGATCCTGATGAAGCTAAAGAACTGGCCCAAAGATATTTTGGAGATATTCCGGCTGCTCCCGAGCCACCTGCGGTGTATACCAAGGAGCCCGAACAGCGCGGAGAGCGTCATTTTACCATCCAGGGACAGTCTCAACCTTATCTCTTAATGGGCTACCACACCGTTGCTCAAGAACACCCGGATTCCAAAGCACTCCAATTGCTTGGCTCAGTGCTTTCTGGCGGACGAACTTCACGGCTCTACAAAAAGATGGTGGAAGGTGAAAAGCAAGCCCTCACGGTTCAAGCCCTGAACGGCTATCCCGGACAAAAGTATGAGACTATGTTCCTGACGTTTGCCGTTCCCAATCAGGGAGTAGGTGTTGATACCCTTGAGGCCACCATCCTGGAAGAAATTGAAAAGGTAAAACAGGGCGAGGTAACCCAGGCCGAACTCGACCGGGTCCGCACCAAGGCACGTGCAAGCTTAATACGAAGCCTGGACTCTAACTCCGGTTTAGCCTCTTCTCTTGCTTCTGCTGAGTCATTACGAGGCGACTGGAAGAAGGTTTTTACCGATTTAGAAGAGCTTCAGGAAGTGACGCTTGAAGACCTACAGCGAGTAGCAAAGACATACCTGACCCAAGATAATCGAACGGTGGGTGCCATCGTAACACAATCAGATACACAAGAGGGTACCAATGCAAAATAATCAACGATTATCTCACCTATTTTCAAAAACGAAATATTTATCCATTATGAAGAGACTTAGCATTACCTGCTTCCTGATCTTGTTCGTTGCTTCACTAACGCAGGCCCAGAAACAGTATGATGAGCTTGAATTTCCGGAGTTAAACAATTTTCAGAAGCCCGAAGTAGAAACGTTCACTACTGCTAACGGCATCAAATTCTTTTTGGTGGAAGATCATGAGCTTCCGCTTATTAATGCGAGTGCCATCATTCGAACAGGAGGCGTACAAGTTCCTAATGATAAAGCCGGCCTGGCTTCCATAACCGGTACGGTCATCCGCTCCGGTGGTACGGAAACCTATCCAGCGGACTCCCTGAATACGCTCCTCGAAAATAAGGCCGCCAGTATTGAAACCAGTATTGGTTTTACTTCTGGCAGTGCAAGTATGGATGTCCTTAAAGAAGACCTTGATGCCCTGCTGCCTGTCTTTGTGGATGTATTAACAAACCCTGCGTTTCCAGAAGATAAACTTGACCTGGCCAAAACACAGCAGAAGTCAAGTATTTCGCGCCGTAATGATGACACTCAAGGAATTGGCTTTCGGGAATTCCAGCGCTTGATTTATGGTAAAGATTCAGCCTATGGTCGAAATACGGAATATGCAACGGTAAATAACATCAGTCGTGAAGACCTGATTGCTTTCCACCAAAATAACTTTGTGGCCGAAAACATGTCCGTAGGCGTTGTGGGTGATTTTGAGACGGCCGAAATGAAGCAAAAGCTCCGCACGGCTTTTGGTGAAGTCCCCTCAGGTAATGAGACCGATCTTAGCTTTCCTGATGTCAATTATGAAGACCAAAATACCATCAACTTTATTAACAAATCGGATGTAAACCAAAGCTTTGTGCTGCTGGGGCACCTTGGTGGCATGCGTGACAACCCAGACTATGCTAAAGTACAGGTGATGAACCGGGTACTCAGCGGTGGGTTTTCCGGCCGTCTGATGCAGGTGGTGCGCACCGAAATGGGATTAGCCTATGCTGTTTTCGGTCAGTATGGGATGAACAGTTTCTATCCCGGGACCTTCTATACCGGTGTCATGACCAAAAGTGCTACCACAGCCGAAGCTATTGACGCAATTATTGAACAAATTGAACGTCTGCAAAATGAACCAATCACTGAAAAAGAGCTGCAGGATACCAAAGATCAAATTCTAAACTCCTCGGTATTTGAATATGATAGCTATGAGAAAGTGCTGAATCAACAGATGTCTTACGATTACCGCGGCCTTCCCGAAGATGCCTTTCAACAGTATCTTGAGGGGGTCCGGGAAACAACGATCGAAGACGTACAGCATGTTGCTCAGAAGTATCTAAACCCTGATCAACTGCAAATCTTAGTAGTTGGTAATAAAGATGAAATCGGTGACCAATTACAAAAGTATGGCAGCGTCAATACTGTTGATATCAGTATTCCTCAACCGGGATCTGATAATGGAGAAACGGTCAAAGGCGATGCTGAAAAGGGCGCTACGCTACTTAATCAAATGGCCGAGGCTGTTATTGAACCTGGTACTGATCTGAATACACTCACGCTCACAGGTGAAGTGCAACAAGGCGGACAAACGATTGGTACCACCCAAACGATTGATTATCCCGATGCCATCGAACAAACTATTGAGGCGCCCATGGGTAAGGTTCAGCTTTCGTATAAAGGAGGATCCGGAACCATGAAAATGGGGGGACAAGAACGCCCCTTGCCTCCACAAATGGCAAAAGGACTAAAAAGCACGCTCAACAAAAGCTTCCTGGCTATCGCCATGAAAGCCGATGAACTGGATCCCCAGTTCCTGGGAACCGAAGAGGTAGAAGATACCACCTATAATAAGGTCAGTGTTAAGGTAGAGGGAACGAATGTAACACTTCTATTGGATCAGCAGACCGGTTATCCACAGATCCAGCGCTTTAAGCAGTTTAATCCCCAGCAAGGTCAGCAGGTATCGGTTGAGAACCGTAACTCGAACTGGACGACCACCGGCGGCGTTGCTTATCCCTATAGCCAGGTTACCTATATCGATGGTAACAAATCTGCGGAAGCTTCGTACCAAAGTCATACTGTGAATGAGTAGATAGCTGTAATAAAAGAATATCACCGGCGTGGGCTTACAATCCCGCGCTGGATATTCAATGCTAAAATCGACTTTTCTTTAACACCTCGATCTTTTGTCTTAACTTGACACCAACAATGAGACCTCATTATGGAAAGTAAACAACACAAAAGTAATTGGTATTGCGGAAACTCTGATAAAAGCATAGCAGTAGGCATATCGCTCGGAGTAGCGATAGGAACGGCCATCGGTGTAGCCACTAATAATATTGCACTTTGGCTGGCTTTGGGACCTGCTTTAGGCTTAATTTTGGTCCCATTACTAAAAAAATAATATCCCCAATTATAACCACATTATATTCTCAACCACATGGCACTACTAACATGGGATGAAAACCATCCTGATTCTACTGAATATAACGACTTTTATGAAGGTTATATCCATCTCGTCACCGAGCCTAATGTCATACAGCTCCTGATTCAGCAAGGCCAACAGGTTTTCACACTCATTCAGCAGCTCAATGCTAAACAAGCCCAGCATCGCTATGCTGAAAATAAATGGAGCGTCAAAGAAGTTATTGGACATCTTATTGATACTGAGCGTGTGATGGCCTACCGTGCCCTGTGTATTGCTCGTGGGGAACAAGCATCCCTGCCCGGCTATAATCAGGATGAATATGTAGAGCATGCCTCCTTTGACCAGCGATCTTTACAAAGCTTGTCATCTGAATATGATGCCCAACGCAATGCCAATATTAGTTTATTCAATAGTTTCACAGAAGAACAAACAAAACGTACGGGCACGGCCAATAATGCAACCCTATCAGTCCGGGCATTAGTGCATATTATTGCCGGCCATGAGCAACACCACCTGAATGTATTAAGAGATCAGTATGATTTAGAGATAACCCAGTAGATTTGGTTAGTTTTTAGTTATTGGGTACTGGTTATTAGAGAGCCTAAACCAATAACCAATTTATCCATAAGCCAGCTCTTTAGACTGGATTTCCTGTAACAAAATACGATCGACGATGTTTTTAGGATCTGCAACCTCATCAATAGTTACCACGCGGTAATCCTCCAACCAATTCCAAAGCCGAAGCGAACAGTTATCCAGGCTATCGAGGGTTAGCACGCCCATTTCTTCGAGGGCCGCAGCATTGCAGGCTTGTTCGTACTGATTCCGGATTGGAACAACAAGTAACTTTTTGCCCAGGTACATCGCTTCTGCACAGGTTTCAAAGCCTGCGCTACAGATGACTCCAGAGCAAGAAGCAAAGCTATCCAAAAAGGCACCATAGCTAACCGGGTGAATCAAGCAATTTCCTTTTTCGAATGTCTTTTTACAAGCCGGCGAGAAAATATGCCAATTGATATGGGTAAAAGGAGCAAAAATTTGCTGCAGCACTTCATGATGATAAGCTGGCAAATAAACCGTGACGTGATTCCACCTTTTGACCTTCAGCTTACGGATTTCGGAACGAATGATGGGCGGTTCAATAAAATCATCATACGGTTTAAAATGAAACCCTACCGCCCGATCCGTTGGCGCAAAATGCTGCAGCAAGGCTTCCGCGGTCCTTGATCGCTTAAGTGGTCGTGGTGTTTGGGGCGACAGAAAGGCTGCTTGGTGGCTTAACCCCACGGAGGTGACATTATCAAACTTAGCAGACCAAGCGGAGACGGGCTCATAGTCACTTACCACCAAATCATAATCACTTATGGTGATAGAATGAACATCTGAAATAAATCGAATAGGTCGCAAATCTCTAAGCGTACCCAGCACAGAAACGCCGCCATTACTATCGTAGGTAAGACTAATTCCACGCTTACGATATTTAATGGGATTATCCAGCTCCAGTCTACTGTTATGGCCACTAACCATCACATCTACCGAAGCGTGCTTACTAAGTTCGGGCAATAGTTCACGTGCCCGGCTAAGGTGACCATGTCCTGTACTTTGAATACCGTAGAGTATTTTCATCCTATGACTGCTGTTCCTTTTAGTTTATGCCGGATTGGAATCACCGGCGATTCATTCTTATTAATAAATTCATCTTCTTCATATTTATACATCGACCATTCTTTGCCATCATACTCCAGCGCGGTTAGGTTTTCTATCCAGTCTCCGGAATTCATATAGATTACGGAGCCCTCTTCATTTTCGTAACCGCGAATCTTCGGCTGGTGAATATGGCCACAAATGACATAGTCATACTTATTCTGGATGGCCAGATCCATGGCCGACACTTCAAAGTCATCAATAAAACGGACCGCCCTTTTAACGCTATTCTTAATGCGTTTGGATAGAGAAATTTTGTCGTGACCAAACTTTTTTAGCAGGTAATTGACTGCTCGGTTCATTAGGATAAGAAGGTCATAGCCCTTGCCTCCAATTTTCGCTATCCATTTGGTCTGCTTCATCGTGATGTCAAAAATATCACCATGGAATACCCAGCATTTTTCGCCATTCAGATCTAAAACAAGTTTATCCTTAACGAAAAGAGGACCAATCTGCAGGCTCGATATTTTCCGAATTACTTCATCGTGGTTACCGGTCAGATAATAGATATCCGTACCATTGGCCATCATGCTCAAGAAGCATTTTACCACCTGCATGTGCGTCTCAGGCCAGTAATATTTTTTAAAGTTCCAGATATCAAAAATATCACCGTTAAGGATGAGTATTTGGGGTTCAATGGAATTTAAATACTGAACCAGCTCTACCGCGTGGCAGCCTACTGTGCCAAGATGTAGATCCGAGAGTACTACAATATCAACCGTACGTTTATTTACCATAGACGAATATTGTTTATTGGTAATAAACAGGATCTATATTATTGAAGGATAGCCTCTGCATTAACTCCTAATCAAGGCTTTGTTAAGGAACTTTTACCTCCTCTCCCTCTGTGAACCCGGTTTACCTTTCCTTTTCACCAGTTTATAGCTATCCTAAGACTTTCAATATCATCCTAATTAACAAAAGTGCATTATGGCTGACCAGGCAAACAAACAGAAAATCGTGCACGTACACCTCCCCAAAGAAGAAACCTTCACAACCACATTAACCGCGGGTGATCATGAATTGATTGCTGATGAGCCGAAAACCGTGAAGGGAGGCGAAGATCAGGGGCCGGACCCCTATGACTACCTGTTGATGTCGCTGGGCTCCTGCACCGTCATGACGATCCGAATGTACATTAAGCGAAAAGAATGGCCACTGGATGATGTCTTTATGGAACTCAAGCACAGCAAAAAACATAGTGCCGACTGCGACAACTGCGAAGATCCCAAGAGCAAAATCGATGTTATTGAAAAAGAGGTGATCGTGGAAGGTGATCTTACCGATGAGCAAGTTCAGAAGATTTTGGATATCTCAAAAAAATGCCCGGTACACCGCACCTTAATGGGCAATATGAAAATAGAGAGCTCAATTACACATAAATAGCATTGTTGTAGTCCACCTGTGCGGTGGCCTACAACTCTTCTTTCCCTCGAGATGTAAGATGTAGTCCACTTGAGAAGTGGACTACATCATATACTGCCCTTTATCTCTTCATAATCGCTCAGTCCCTGTATATCGATTCCCATACGGCCATCTTCATGGATTGTAAAAATATCAGCAAAGCGTGCTCCCCACTTTATTTCAGAATACTTGTAAGAAGAGCGGGTATGTACCGTTTGAGCGAAGGTTTCGGCATAGCCGGTTAGCAAAATCAACACTTCTGCATCCTTCTCCTCCAGTGTATCCGCATCCTGCTGAGCTAAGGGACTTTCCTCTGTCATTGGATGTACCACTGTCCAATTTAAAGGAAAGAAGGTGACGCTATCGCGTTCCAGTGCTAACTCTTCATACTGTCGGTGACCGTTCTCAAGGTATGAAAACACCACTTTGGCAGAAAGTTCAACCAGTTGACCGCGCCGCTTATTGGCAATCCGAAACATCAGGGCCTGCCCTCCCTGATATGGGGCAATGAGTGCTTCATTGCTAAAAGCAATCTTAGCATGAGGACGAGAAAACCGTGCAAACATAAAACCCGTCACCAATGCAAAGCCCAATAATCCAAAAAAGGATTCTACAGTAAATAAAATATTGGCTCCAAGTCCTACAGGTGTGAGCTGACCAAAGCCGACCGTTGTAAAAGCCTGAACGCTAAAAAAGAATGCATTCAGGAAAGAAGAGTTGACGCCGGTGACCTGTACCCCGGCAATAGCATCCGGACCAAAAAGCATATATCCTATGCCAAAGAAGGCATTGATCAATAGGTAAGCACCCAAAGTGATCAGGTAAAATTTGGGCCAGGAAAGACGCAGCATCACCTGGTACAAAGTCATGGACTCCCAAAAAGAGAGTCCATCGCGCCTAACATTAAAGCTGCCATCCTTATTGAGCAACCGATAATTCCCGGTATTCCCCACCCGTGATCCAAACCCCAGATCCTGAAATTCTTCACGAATATTTTGCTTATACTTCTTCCAGTTTAACATAACTCCCGACAGTTAGGTTGATAAGCCCATTCTTTATATTTCTTAACCGATCGATCATAAGAATCAGAGGGAGCAACCAGCCTCAGTACTAATTTTAATCTACCGCAGCCGGCTCTTGGCCTTCACTATAAGCATCCACCGGCACACAGCTGCACATCAGGTTTCGATCACCGTAAGCATCATCGACGCGACCAACGGCCGGCCAGAACTTGTTGAACCGGAGATAATCCAGCGGAAAGACCGCCTGCTCACGACTGTAGAGATGGCTCCACTCCCCTTCAAGGGCTACCCTCATCGTGTGCGGGGCATTTTTTAACGGATTATCTTCCGCATCCAACTCTTCATTTTCAATAGCTTCAATTTCTTTACGGATTGAGATCATCGCCTCACAAAAGCGGTCCAGCTCTTTTTGGGACTCACTCTCGGTAGGTTCAATCATCAGCGTACCCGGGACAGGAAACGACATCGTAGGAGCATGGAAACCGTAGTCCATTAGTCGTTTAGCAACATCAACGGATTCTACTCCTGCGGATTGTTTGAACGGGCGCAGATCCACGATAAATTCATGGGCTGCACGTCCATTCTGTCCGGTATAAAGAATAGGATAATGTTCCTCCAGGCGATCTTTTAAGTAGTTTGCATTGAGGATTGCTATTTCCGTAGCACGGGTCAAGCCCTCTGCTCCCATCATTTTAATATAGGCATAAGAAATAGTGAGAATACTGGCACTCCCCCAAGGCGCTGCTGAGATAGCATCGATAGCATGTTCTCCCCCCGTCTTAATCACGGGATTACCCGGCAAGAACGGAGCCAGTTCCCTGGTTGAAGCAATAGGTCCCATACCCGGACCGCCACCGCCATGGGGAATACAGAACGTCTTGTGCAGATTCAGGTGACAGACATCAGCCCCAATTTCAGCGGGACTTGTCAAGCCCACCTGTGCGTTCATGTTGGCCCCATCCATATAAACCAGACCACCATGATTATGGACGACCTCACAAATCTCTTTGATATCTTCCTCAAAAACTCCATGTGTTGAGGGATAAGTAACCATCAGCGCTGCAAGGTCATCTTTGTGTTCGTCCGCCTTTTCGCGCAGGTCATCGAGATCGATATTACCGTGCTCGTCACATTTGGTAACCACCACCTCCATTCCAGCCATCACCGCACTTGCAGGATTAGTACCATGAGCAGAATCCGGTACGATCGTTACATTACGGTGCTCTTCGCCATGATGCCGGTGATAAGCCCGAATAGTCATTAAACCAGCCAGCTCACCTTGTGCCCCTGAATTTGGTTGTAAAGAAACGGCTTCAAAACCGGTAATGGCTTTGAGCTGCTGTTCAAACTTATCAAACAGTTTGTGATACCCCTTAACCTGCTCATCTGGTGCAAACGGATGGATTTTTCCAAACTCCGGCCAGGTAAGAGGAATCATCTCGGCCGTGGCATTCAATTTCATCGTACATGAACCAAGCGAAATCATGGAGTGAACCAATGATAGGTCCTTGTTTTCTAACTCCTTCAGGTAGCGTAACATCTCGTGCTCTGAATGATATAGATTAAATACCGGATGCTCCAGGTAATCAGAAGTGCGAGTCAATGCTTGGGGAAAATCAACCGATACTTCTTCGGCAACCTTCTTGGCATCAATAATATTTTCAGAATCTATGATCTCAGCAAAAACGGTCAACAACTGCTGTACATGATCCAAATCTTTGACTTCATCGAAAGAAATGCCCACAGAAGCGTCTTCAAAATATCGCAGATTGGCGTTCTGTGCAATCATCTTCTCCCGCACTTCTTGCTGCTGATTTTCATCTTTAAGACTCACTTTAAGTGTATCAAAATAGTGGTCGTGAGCAACATCAAAACCCAATTTTCCTAACCCTTGATGCATCACTTTGGCGAGGCCATGAATACGTGCGGCAATACGTCGCAACCCCTTGGGGCCGTGATAGACGCCATAAAATCCGGCAATGACAGCCAGTAAAACCTGGGCTGTACAAATATTGGAGGTCGCCTTTTCGCGACGGATGTGCTGCTCGCGCGTCTGCAGTGCCATCCGATAGACCGGATTACCTTCTGTATCCTGGGTAACGCCGATGATACGACCCGGAATTTTACGCTTATATTTCTCCCGCGTGGCAAAATATCCCGCATGTGGACCGCCGTACCCCATGGGAACACCAAATCGTTGTGTTGTGCCAACCACAGCATCGGCGCCCATCTCACCCGGTGGTGTAAGCAGCGTTAAGCTCAGCAAATCAGCTGCCACCGCAACTTGATTGCCCTGTTCACGCGCCGCTTCAATCAGGCTGCTGTAATCTTCCACCGATCCATCCGTCGCTGGATACTGCAGCAGCAGTCCGAAGAGATTGGTGTCCGTTACATCCAGCTCATGATGATCGCCTACGACTACCTCAATATCCAGTGGTTCGGCCCGGCCTTTTACAACTTCAATTGTTTGCGGATGGCAGAGTTCAGAGACAAAGAATGTGTGGGCCTCTCTCCGCTTTGCCCCACGGCGCATGTTGTAAAACATTGACATGGCTTCCGCAGCAGCTGTGCCCTCATCCAAAAGGGAGGCATTAGCCAGCTCCCGACCCGTAAGATCGGATACCATCGTCTGGAAGTTAATCAGAGCTTCCAGGCGCCCCTGTGCAATTTCTGCCTGGTAGGGCGTATAGGCGGTATACCATCCCGGATTTTCAAGCACATTGCGCAAGATGACGTTGGGCGTTAAGGTATCATGATAGCCCATGCCGATGTAAGAATCATAGATATCATTCTCAGAAGCCAGCTCACGGAACTGTTCCAGGAAGCGATATTCACTCATCGGTTCATCAAGGTCGACCTCATCGGTCAATCGAATATTCTTTGGAACCGTCTGATCCATCAGCTCATCCAGTGATGAAGCCTCAATTTCTGACAGCATCTCAGTAATCTGATCAGCATCTGTTCCAATGTGGCGGTGTAAAAAACGTTCTTTGTTGAAATTAATACTCATTTAAGCATCAGTTATTATTGAAAATCATTAAACAAATAACCACCTTGCGATATAAGCCTTCCTCAATCGCTCCCCTGTATGGGCAGTTTTTAAGATGGAAGAAGGTAAGCATAAAAGGTCAAAATTAACAGGCTTAGACCATGATTTAACCAACGCAGAAACAAAACGGAACCAATGTAAAAAATCGTAACAAAGCCTTTTCTATTCTGCACATTTTGATTACTTATGTAACCAATTACTCAACTAAGAAAACTCTTTTATGAAAAGCATCAAATACCTTTTCTGTACAGCCTTCTGCTCCTTACTGCTTCTCTTCACCGTAGGATCCAGTTGTGCTCAACAGGCAGATGATTACCAAATTGTTGTTTCTCCTGAATCACTGAAGCTGCAAATGGACGAAACGGCTCAACTTTCAGCTACCCTTCAGGGTGCTAATGGTAATGTTGTCCAAGACTCTGTGCTTTTCTATTCGCGAGATCGTACGAGCGTGTCCGTTAGCCAAACCGGGAAGGTCAAGGCCCTGCAACCGGGAACCTTTGAACTTCAGGCAGTTGCCATGTCTCCTGACAGCAATCGAATTAACAAATCAATTCAGGTCGTCGTTTCATATCCGCCTATTACCGCTATTTCGTTCCAGGATCTGCCCAAACAGCTGTATGCCAACTCTAAAATACCTGTTAAACTCTCCGCTACGGATGCCAAAAACATGAGTCGCGAGGATGCACAAATTCAGCTTTCCAGCTCAGATCCAGCCGTTGCTTCAATTAATGAGTTTGATCAGCTTTACGCCCAAAAGCCCGGATCGGTAACCATCACTGCTAAAACAGCAGATGTAACGGCCCAACAAGAGATTAAAATTGTAGAAAATCCCGTTACCGACATTCAGCTGCAAAACGATGCCCAGAATACACGTTCCGGTGATGTTGTTCACTTCGACGCCCAACCCTTGGACGCTTCTGGTGAAGTGGTTAACGATTTGCCTGTTGAATATACCTTTACAGCCCAACCAGACGATAATCTGGGCGAAGGAACATCCGGACAAATTAAGGATGACGGACGCTTTGTAGCTAACAAGCCGGGGCTCTATACCATTGTGGCCCGAGCCGGAAATGTATCTGCTGAAAATACCATCCGCGTAGATGCCCGCGACATCCAGAAAGAGTTAGAAGTAGTGGGGCATGGACTTGTGAGTGATGTTCATACCTCGGATCTCTGGGTCTGGGAGGGCGTTGATGGTCGCGATTATGCTATCACCGGAACATGGGGTGGCAATGGGGAAACTTACTTCTGGGATGTAACGGATCCTGCAAATATGTCTATCATCGATACTGTTACCGTGGATGCCCGAACCGTCAATGATGTTAAGATTTCAGAAGACGGACGCATTGGGGTCATCACTCGCGAAGGAGCATCCGATCGAAAAAATGGCATCGTTATTTTAGATGTCAGTGATCCACGCAATGTGAGCATCATCTCTGAATATACGCGAGGGCTGACCGGCGGAGTTCACAATTCTTTTATCTATCAGGATCATGTCTTTGCTGTAAATAACGGCCGCCGTTATGATATTATTGATATCAGTGATCCGGAAAACCCCGCAACAGTGAGTCGTTTTGAGCTTGATACTCCGGGCCATTCTATCCATGATGTGTGGGTAGAAAACGGTATTGCTTACTCCTCCAATTGGGATGACGGTATCGTAGCCGTTGATGTGGGGAGCACACCGAATGCCCAGTCTCCGGAGCAGCACAGCACGGGCGTCGGCTCCCTTAAAAACCCGGTTAAGCTGGGTAGCTACAGTTATCCCAGTGGGTGGAACCATGCGGCTTTTCCCTTCAAGAGTAAATCAACGGATGATTTTTATGTTATCGCCGGAGATGAAGCCTTTCCAAATGGACTTTTTGTGCATGACAAACCGACCATTCCGGCAGGATGGATTCACTTTGTGAAATTTGAGGATGGATGGGACAATCCCAAAGAAGTGGCTCGCTACCAGGTACCAGAAGCAGGCACACACAACTTTTGGGTTAAAGATGATACGCTTTATATCGCTTACTACAATGCCGGTCTGCGTGTCGTCGACATTTCCGGTGAGTTGATGGGCAACCTTTATGATCAGGGCCGTGAGATTGCAAAATACGTACCCACCCACCATGAAGGGATCATCCCCAATGCTGCAATGACGTGGGGACCCCAACCTTATAAAGGGCATATATTTGTCTCCGACTGGAACTCTGGCATCTGGGCGCTGAAACTTGAAGACTAATCCCAAGGCTAAAATTCTATCTATATTGCTATGAAGTGTTCTTTTTTTACTCTTCTATTTGCCTTATGTGTATGTGCCTTCCAATCTACGGTGGCACAAACACATCATATCTATGTGACTGCGGAATCGGATGATAAAGTGTATGAAATAGCATTTAATGCCAACACGCAACAAGGAAACATCAGTGATGTTATTCCAGTGGGCGAATATCCTACGGAAACGGAAGGGCCTCATGGCATCAATATAGGGCTTGACGGCAACTACTGGTACTTATCGGTTGCCCATGGAACCCCCTATGGTTGGCTGTACAAATTCAAAACCGGATCAAATGAGTTTGTGAGTCGTACGGAGCTGGGTATGTTTCCAGCCAGCATGGAAGTCTCTTCCGTGACGGGACTGCTTTATGTTGTTAATTTCAACCTGCATGGCGATATGGAGCCCAGTACGGTTTCGGTCGTTGATCCCGAAGCTATGGCCGTGGTCGCTGACATTACCACCGGCATCATGCCCCATGGGTCTCGGATTACCACAGACGGCAAATTCCAGTACCATGTTTCCATGATGACCGATGAGCTGATGGAGATCAATACTGCGAACATGGAGATCAGTAGGCGACTTAACCTGAACTCCAATCCTTCTTCTACCCCTGATAAGATGGCAAATGGAACCATGCCCGCCCCTGTAGTAAAACCCACCTGGGCCGATCCCCACCCTTCGCAGGATCTAGTCTATGTAGCTGGCAATGGATCTGATGAAATCCTGGAAATTGATACCAAAGCATGGGAAGTTAGCCGCCGTTTTAAAAGTGGTAAAGCACCCTACAATTTAGAGGTCAGCAATAATGGAAAGTGGCTGGTTGCCAGCTATAAAGGAGAAGGCGCTACCGGCGTCTGGAACTTAGAATCTGGTCAGGAAGTTGCAAAAATTACCAATAGCCGTAAAGTAACCCATGGAGTAACTATCTCTCCCGATAGTCATTTTGCCTTTATTTCCGTGGAAGGGGTCGGAGGCGAAGCCGGTTCCGTTGAGGTCATTAACCTTCTTACTCAGAAACGGGTGGAAGTTATAGAAGTAGGCAAACAGGCCGGTGGCATCATCTACTGGAAGAAAACTGACTGAAAAATTCCTTAATTTTATTTACACAGTATAGCCACTCACTTCCTTTAACCTAATTGGTATAGGGAATTAGCCGTATCCGAACCTTCGAATTTAGCTTAAGCTAAAAAAATATTTTGTTTTAGCTTTTTCTTTCTTATCCTTCCCTTTAAAATTATTCGTACCTGAAACAATTTATTTATGGAATTTGCTGAAATAAAGGAATGGTTTATCTCAATAAGCCCCGTTTATCAAAGCCTTTTTGGGGGGCTTTTTACCTGGGGACTCACTTCTCTCGGAGCTGCTCTTGTCTTTTTCTTTCGCACAATAAATCAAAAGGTGCTTGATGCCATGCTCGGCTTTGCAGCAGGCGTTATGATTGCTGCAAGCTTTTGGTCTCTGCTTGCCCCATCTATTGATATGGCTGTTGCCCAAGGGATTACCGCCTGGCTACCTGCAGTCATCGGTTTTTTAACCGGAGGTGTTTTTCTGCGAATTTGTGACGCCTATATGCCTCATCTGCATTTGGGATTTCCGACAGACGAAGCAGAGGGTGTTGAAACCTCTTGGCGACGGGCTACACTATTGGTATTAGCCATTACGCTCCATAATATCCCCGAAGGATTGGCTATAGGAGTGCTTTTCGGTGCTGCAGCTTCAGGGATAGAGGCTGCCGGTGGAGCAACCATTGCAGGTGCTGTAGCATTGGCAATTGGTATTGGCATCCAAAACTTTCCCGAAGGAACAGCGGTATCAGTACCCCTGAGACGTGAAGGCGTTTCAGTAGGAAAAAGCTTCTGGTATGGACAATTATCCGGTATTGTCGAACCTATATCTGCGGTTATTGGCGCGGCGGCTGTCCTGCTGGTGCAGCCTATTCTACCCTATGCCCTGGCTTTTGCAGCAGGCGCTATGATTTATGTAGTAGTCGAAGAGTTGATTCCTGAGTCACAGCTAAAAGGTAATACGGATATAGCCACCATGGGGACTATGGTTGGTTTCAGCATTATGATGCTTCTGGATGTTGCATTAGGATAATTTTAAATAACTTACTTTTATTAAGTATTTATTATCTTTCTATTACTTTGCAGAATAGAATAGTGGTGACCAGTACTTATGCCGGATTTCCCCCCGAAAAAAGATGTTCTCATTGTAGAGGATGATATGATCATTTCTATGGTGTTGGAACAAATGATTGAAAAAGTTGGGTATCATGTTTTAGATAAAGCAACGACTGGTAAAAAAGCCATCGAATTAGCGCTTAAGCTTTCACCCGACATTATACTGATGGATATACAACTGAAGGGAGAAATAGATGGTATTTCGGCCATGCAAGAAATACGAAAATCTTCAACGGTGCCAGTCATTTATATCACCGGTAATTCCGACCAGTATTACCGGTCACGGGCCAAGAAAACAAACTATATTGACTATCTGGTCAAACCCATTCAGATGGAAGACTTAAAAGCATCCATCAGAAAAGTTGCTACCGACCACCCCCTATAAATCATTTTCTTTCCTGACAATATTTATTCATATTGTCCCAATGCACTTCAATTATAGCTCAGGGATTTTTTTACATGTCAGCAACTAGGATATCGTTTAAAGGAAAAGATCGAAAAGGATTTGCTCGCGAAATAAAAAAAGAAGTCAACCATTATTTTAAGGCCAACAACCTTTCTAAAAAGGCCAATAGCAGGATGGTTATAAAAACGGTTATCCTCCTAACTATCTACTTTGGTGCCTATGGTCTGATTATTAGTGGGGCCTTTGGATTATGGAGCATGGCTTTTTTCTGTTTCCTAATGGGTATAGGTATGGCTGGCATTGGGTTTTCCGTTTCCCACGATGCTTTGCATGGCGCTTACTCTTCAAATAAATATGTAAATAAAATTCTGGGTTATACCTTCGACCTTTTGGGCGCAAATGGATATATATGGAAAATTACCCATAATATTATTCATCATACCTATACAAACATTTATGAGCATGATGAAGATCTGGAGGTGGCTGAATTTATCCGTCTTTCTCCCAATGCCGAACACAAGACCGTCCACCGCGTACAACATATACTGGCATTCATAGCCTATGGCTTTGCTACTCTGTTCTGGGTTTTTATTAAAGATTATAAATACTTTTTACAGTCCAGCCTGGGCCCATACGAAGACAAATCCCACCCCGCTGCGGAATGGGTTACCCTTATTATCACCAAGCTTCTTTACTATGGATACATGCTTGTTCTGCCAGCGATACTGTTACCCATAACCTGGTGGCAACTGGCTATAGGTTTTTTGATTGTTCATTTTACTGCCGGCATTATTCTGGGGGTCATTTTTCAACTTGCCCATGTGGTGGAGGGCACTGATCATCCCACCGAAAATGAAGAAGGTAATATTGAAAATGCGTGGATGATTCACCAACTCGAAACAACATCAAACTTCGCGCATAACAATCATTTATTGTGCTGGTACATCGGCGGATTAAACTATCAGATTGAGCATCATCTTTTTCCAAAGATCTGTAGTATACACTACCCTGAGATTAGTTCTATCGTCCGGCGTGTTGCCAATGAATATGACATTCCTTATAACTATCACCCTACCCTGGGAATTGCTATTAAATCGCACTATAGAACACTCAAAAAATTTGGGCAACCCGGTTATAGCCATTGATTCCTCCTGTACGCTGCCTGATGATGAAAGCATAATTGCAGTAGCTTTATAGTTATCCTTCTGTTACATTAAAGGAGAGCCATCATCAGCAAAGCTCAAAATAAGGAGGATTTATGGAAGCGAATCTTCTCATAGCTGCACTTTCAGGCTTCATAGGCGCTGTAATACTCACACTTCTAATTTACGTGCTAAAGGTCAGTGGCCAAAGTTTAGACATCCCCTATTTAATTGGCACCCGTTTTGTAGATATTAAAAACCAATCACGGGTTTACACGGTTGGTATAGCTCTTCATCTACTTTTCGGAGCAGGATGGGGCATCCTATATGTTTTTCTACTTACCGCCATGGTCGTTACGCCCAACTGGCCGGCCGGCATTTTATGGGGATTAGGACACGGTATTTTTGTAGGCTCCATGATGGGCATATTGGCCGACACACACCCCGCTATCGGAGAAGGGAAGCCCATTTCAGATCCCGGCATCATGGGTTCATCCTGGGGAACACTTATCCCTTATTATGTTTTGGGATTACACATCATCTACGGAGCCTGCACCCTCGCTATATATCATCAGTTTATGGCAGGATAATATTTTTGGTAAGGCCTTAGCCCTCAATGGGAGGCATATAGCCATTCTCATTGTTTTTTTGTGGGTCGGTGGATACTTTTTCTGAGACTTCCATCCACTGCCAGAACTCATATACCGTATCATCGGCAAGATCACGAACTCCAAAGGAACGCCCTTGGTTCCCACTTGCTACATGCACGGTAAAGTCATGCAGATTTAGCCGGCGCTGGAAGGGGTTCTGTTTTATAATAGTAGCCTGAGTACGGTACTTCTTTACAATAGCTGTCTTTTTGCTCAAAAGTCTGCTGCTTAATACAAGGGTTCCATCTTCATTTCTAATTCCGGCATCCCGATACTGCTGATATCCCAACAGCATGGCCGGGACCAACAAAAGCCAGGCATAATAGCCATAGGGAACGGTACCCCACGCCAACAATATCACCGGCAACGTCCACCAAAGCATACGCAACAGGTAACGGCGCAGAGCTCGCCGGGGAACACGCTGATATCCATCGTTAATTGTGTAATTATATTCTGGGATTACCTCCTCCAGAAAGGTATACATATCTCCCTTTTTTATGAGGGGAAATAACGTAGCGGAATTCCCTTGACTGTCTCCATAACCTGCACTTTCTATAACCAAAGAGACGTATCCCAGGGGTTGACGCATAAGCTCTTCTTTAACCTGAACCGCCTGAATTCTGTTAAAAGGAATAGTGAGTTGGGTTCGCTCAAAAAGCCCGCGACCAATAAGTAACTCATTATCACGCACCTCAACCTCAAAATCGTAGTAGGCAATAATGGTCGACACGAATGATAACATCCAGGCAACAACAAGAATAGCAATAGCCGACATGATGACCAGCGATAATGATGTTGATCGTGGAATATGTGTTTCTATAAGCTGATACATCTGCTCTTCGGAAATCAACTGGTCTATTTGGGAAAATATAGCTCCCACCACCGACAATGCCACCCCCATCCGTCCCGAAGTTGTAGCTGCAATCAGCAGGTCTTTCGTATCGAGCGTATATTTTTTAACGAACTTTTTTTCCTCTTCATCCTCAGCCTCTTGCACTGCCTGTGGCGCTTGCCCATGCCGAAGCTTTTCTTTCAGTTCTTCCGCCTTGCTTTGAGTCAAGGCGCTTATTTTAGCCTCTTTGGATGAACTTCCGGCTGTTTTTACCTCTACGGCAACCAGTCCAAAAAGCCGCTGTACAATACCTGCGCTAATATCAATAACCTGGATACGATCGGAAGTAAGATACAATTTCTTCCGTATGAGCACCCCCTGTTCAATACGAAGCTCCCCCTCTTCTACCTGAAAGCTAAACCGAAGCCATGATATTACCCCCCATACCAGCAGGGCTACTATGGTTCCCAGAATCCAATAAAGAGTAAATACAGCCTGGTCGCCGCCGCCGATAAAGATGAGGATCAGAATCGTAATAAAATTTCCTCTGATAATATCCAAAGCCTTGGTAATAGCTGCAACCGGATGTTGGCGTTGCGGTTCAGACATCTTCTTTGGCTAATCGTGCAAATTTCGAAATTTGATCTCGTACTTCATCAGCTGTTTTCTCATTCAGAGCTGGAATACGGTGCGTGGTTGCTGCCGTAGAGATCGTGACATCAGCAAGCTCATAGGATCGCAAGATCGGCCCCTGGCGGGTATCCACATGCTGTACCCGCTTGATGGGCACCAGTGTTCGTGTAATAATAAAAATGCCACTTTGCAGATCTATCTCATGCTGGTCTATATCGTACGACCATCTTCTCCATCGAATTTCGGGAATAAAAAAGATACAGAGGGCTGCCATTATGATTAAAATGATGGTAATGGAGAGTAACAGCCATGGCGAAAAAGCATCTCCACCAAAGAAGCTAAACAGCCATATCAGCAATGGAACCAGTATCAACACAACCATAAAAAGGGTAGTAGATACCCGCCATGCTTTGATGGCAGATTTCGACAGTTTAGATTTAGGAGAAGAACGCATAAATAATCGCTTTAAGTTCTATCGTTTTTACACAGGCTGCTACAGAAAAATAATACTGCCTAAAGCTATAAATAAAAAAAGCCACTTTGCAGTGGCTTTTCAAAAGAAATGTAAATATAAACAGCCTTAGCCGTTATTCTTAATATCCTGGATTTCGAGGCGAACTTCTTGAGAAAGCTTACGAAGTTGCTGTAATCCTTTACGGGCACGGGTGCCGGCGGCTTTGTTGCCCTTTTCATAAAACTTTGTCATATCTTCTTCAACTCCCGTTACAATGCCTTTGAGTTCGTCAAATCGGCTCATGGTATTCTTAATATTTTGTTATGGTTGAATGAGAGAAACCTCCCATTTTCGGATCTTGTTCCGAAGAATAATGCTCCCAAGGTACCACTTTATCCGCTAAAAAAGCGAATAATCTTTTCTACTGATCATCAATAGCTATTTCTTCTGCCTCTGGCACCCGGTAAAGGAGGACAAATCCAAGAATAAAAAGCAAGACGATCACACTCATTCCTATGCGTTGGCTGTCTGCAAAAAACGTAAGCCATCCTACCAAGAGTGGGCCTACAAAAGCGGTTACTTTACCCGAAAGGGCCATCAACCCGAACATCTGGTTCTGTAAGTCCGGCGGCGCCACGTGCCCCATATAGGTTCGGCTCGCAGCCTGTACCGGACCCACAAAGATGCCCAGTAGCAATCCAAATACCCAGAACCAAAATACCTGTTGCACTAATAATACAGCCGCTGTTGATACGATAAGTCCCACTAATGAAAACAGCATAGTGGTGCGACTGCCCAGCTTGTCATCCAGCCAGGCGAAGGTGGCGGCTCCCAAACCAGCCGTCAAATTTAGGCCAATGCCAAAAAGAAGTACATCTCGCTCTCCGAGATCAAAAGTGCCGGCGGCATAAATACCGCCAAAGGCAAAGACGGTTGCCAGGGCATCGATAAAAACCATCCGCGCAACAAGAAATCGAACAATGGGACGATACTTCCGGACTTCCCGAATAGAGGCCTTAAGTTGCTGCCAGCCCGACTGTACCGCTGCCGAAAGATTAACCCCGGTCTTCGGGCGATCACTCGTTACCAGGAACAGGGGTATGGAAAACAAAGCGTACCACACGGCCACTAACACAAATGTGGCGCGCACATGCTCCGCAGATCCTTTATCCAATCCAAAAGGAGGCTGGTTCACATCGACAAACAGAAACAACGCTATGACAAGGCAAACGAGTCCGCCGGCATATCCCAATCCCCACGACCAGCCCGACCAACGGCCCATACGTTCATCGGTAGTGAGGTCAGGCAGCATCGCATTATAAAAAATGATGGCAAATTCAGAGCCCACTGTTCCCAGGAATACCAACACCAGTGCCAGCAATACAAATTGTTGCGCAGGAGCCACGAACCATAACCCGGCTGTTGCTAAAATAGCTAACAGCGTAAACCAGCCGATCCATGGCTTTCGGCGCCCCATTTGGTCGGCTACCGCTCCTACGAAAGGCGCACAAATGGCAATCAGGAGTCCGGCTGCCCCGATGGTATTGCCCCACTGCGTACTGCCCAGTGTATCATTTTCAGCTACCGACTGCATAAAGTAAGTCGCAAATACAAACGTCTGGATAACTGCAAAAAAGGCGCTATTGGCCCAATCATATAGCGCCCATGAAAAGAGTGAGGCCGTAGAATCTTTCGTTTTTTTTCTCATCAGTTGAAATCTATATTGCCAAATTTATCGTTTGTTATAATGGATGGAATACTTGGGAAAAGCAATCTGTTATTATAAACTTAATGCAGCATTCAGAATCAGAAGAATTGTCCTATTATGAAAAAAAGAAACCAGGATTTTATCTACATTTACGATACGGAGCATCAAAAGATGATCATGATTGATGGCGAAACCGGGGAACGTGTGCACGAAGAGGATGATGAAGTTACCTCTTTGTTAAAGTATCTGCATAAACAAGGCCAGGATATGCAGTTACGCAAGTTTGCCGTTTGGTGTGCTCGCGAGATTAATGAAACGCTTAAACCTATTCAAAAAAAGATCCTCGACCTTGCCGAAAAAGCAATTGAAACAGATGTAGAGTCCGAATCGCTGGAAGAACTGTACAAGGAAACCGAGGGTACAGCCATTGCCACCGATACCGTAGGGCTTCGCCATGGCGAAAAAAGTGCTCCGGCTTACCTGGCAGCACGCGAATGCATTAATCCCGATGCGCTAAAAGGAGCCATCCAGGCGGCACGGTTTCATCGACTCTGGATGGAAATGGATGAAAAAGAAGGGTTATCAGAAGGGGCTCTGAAGGAAATCAAGACTTCGGCCGATCTAAACTCGATCCAAAAAGTAACCCAGCAGCAGACCGACAAACTATTAGACTTAATGAATGAGTAGTGTATGCCTATTAGTTACTGATTATTTATTCTAAGATGTTTAGCGGTTGTAAGAGGAAGTTTATCAAGCTATTTGGCTTTCTGTGGTGGCCCCATCCCCGATAGTGGTCAGGGAGGGACTTTGTGGATGCTTATTCCGTACAATAGGAGTTGTTTTTTGCATCACTGAGTTCCTCCTTGGAGAAGGAGGACAGGAGGATTGATCTTCGATTTCTTCCGTAAACTTAAATTATTAAAGTGTAAACTACCTGTCGAGACTTTTTGGACAGCCTCAGGAAAGGAGTGGGGCAAAAAGAGTGTAAGTTAGAGCTTACCCATATTAACTGATCTTTTTATCACAACCAATTCCAACCACTCCAAGTGTTAAGTCATGGTTACCAATCATGCTCTGTCCATAGCGCCCAGGCTCCAATATGACCTGTACGAAGCCTACGTATAGACTACATGTACCCTACGCAGAGACTTCGTGTAGGGTAGACAGCATCCTGTCGTAGGCTAGACGTTACCATGTCGTAGGGTACAACGATATCCTGTCGCGGGGCCGACTGCACCCTGTCGTAGCCTACGACCTGCCCTTGTCACTAAGCCGACATACTCTATGCCAACTCTCCAACATGGTTATCCGCAGCATAGAAAGTCTTTGAATCCTGATAACCGAACATTCTGCAAAGCTCCCGTGCCATGGCATACCCCCTACTAAAATGATGCTAGATTACTACCCACATTTTTTTACATTAAAAGCTATTTCATCAGCTAATGATAATGACTAAACGGATACGACGGATGGAAACACTTAAACTGGGATTTATCGGATCGGGATTCATTGCCAATTTTATGGCCAAAGCCATGCAGCAGGTTCGCCACCTTGAACTCACCGCGGTCTATAACCGGAGCGGCGCCGAAGAATTAGCACAATTTGCCGCCGACCATCACCTGGGAGACTGCCAGGTTTACGACAGCATTGAAGAGGTCTGCCAAAATTGTGAGGCTGTGGCCGTGTTGGCCCCCAATTATGTGCGTGTGGCTATTGTGGAAGAAATTGTGGATGCCGTTCAGAAGGGCGTGCCCCTCAAAGGCATCATCTGTGAAAAGCCACTGGGACGCACCATCGCCGAGGCCCAGCGGATGGTGGAGTTAGCTGAGTCTGCCGGCCTGCTGACGGCTTATTTTGAAAACCAGCTCCACATGCGGTCCATCAATAATGCGCTGCATCAGCTGCGACCCCAGCAGCGCGAGATGGGCAACTTTACCCTGGCGCGCAGCACTGAAGAGCATGCAGGTCCCCACAACAGCTGGTTCTGGGATCCCAAAAAGCAAGGCGGAGGGGTACTCTCCGACATGGGGTGCCACAGCATTGCCATCTCTCGCCATATCCTCACGCCGGAAGGCAAAGAACCCACCTTTATGAAGCCGGTCTCCGTCCAAGCGGATACCTGCCTGCTTAAGTGGGGGCAGCCGAAGTACCGGGATCAGCTGAAGGAATGCTTTGGCGTGGATTATGCCGAAACGCCGGCCGAAGACTTCTGTACAGGCATCGTCACTTTCCAGAACCCGGAGACCGACCAGATTGTGAAGGCCCAGTTTACCGACTCCTGGATGTATGACAAACAAGGGCTCCGCCTCTCGATGGATGCGCTCGGACCGGGCTATGCCATGGAAGTAAACACGCTCATTTCGCCCCTGGAAATCTTTATCAGTGATGAGGCGGCCTCTGCGGTAGCCGATGCCGAAACAGCGCTGGAAAAATCTACTTCCTCTCGCGGACTGATGCCCGTTCAGCCCAATGAAGCCGATCTTTATGGCTATGTAACAGAGCTCGAAGACATGACGCGCTCCTTCCTTGACGGTCATGATGCCCTGTTGAGCTGGGACTATGGACGGGAAACCACCTACCTCTGCCAGGCGGCCTATATGGCAGCAGAACAAGGCAAAACCATTGATCTTACCGATTCCGCAGTAAATGAAGAACTGGAAAACTATCAATCGCTAATTTCCCAGGGAGAAGGCGCCCAGGTACTGTTTAATTAACCTTGCAGAATGTTATAAGCCAATTTGCTATCAAATTCATAATACATTCTACATTCAAATGATAAACCAAATTAGATATCAATCCTCCTGACCTCCTTCTCCAAGGAGGAACTCCTTAGTTTGTGAGATAATCAAGTCCCTCCCCGACAGTGGTCGGGACAGGCTTTGGAGAAGAGGGATTTAGGGAGATTGATTAATTAATAAAGGAGTAATTTAAACCCACTTCCTATCCAGACAAGAAAATTCGGTTAACAAAACATTGGCAAACTTAACCTTGCAGAACATCCCCAATGCTTTGTATAATGATTTTGCAATTTGTGACATCCTAAAATAGAATCACGCGCCGGGCATTATAATTTTCAAAACTGACTGAATCCATGAGACTCTCTACTTTTTCAACTGCGATTACCTTTACTCTGCTACTCCTGCTCAGCTTTCAACCGCTTCAGGCACAAAATGCAGCACAAGACTGGCAACTGCTGGATATTGATGAGCAGCCCACCCATCGCCATGAGAATGCGGCTACGGCTGTGGATGGTAAACTGTATCTGCTCGGCGGACGTGGTGAGCGTCCGGTGGAAGTCTTTGATCCAGCTACCAATAGCTGGGAAGTCAAGGCAACGCCTCCCCTTTCGATGCACCACTTCCAGGCGGTGACCTATGATGGCAAAATTTATGTGCTCGGCGCATTGAACGGCAACTATCCATATGAGGATCCTATTGCTCATGTTTATATCTACGATCCCGAAGCCGACAGCTGGACCAAAGGCCCGGCTATTCCCGAAGATCGACGACGCGGAGCAGCCGGCGCAGCTGTATACAAAGACAAAATTTATGTATCTGGCGGCATCCAGAATGGGCATGCCGACGGGCATGTTCGCTGGTTCGACTCTTTTGACCCTGAAACCGGCGAGTGGACCAAGTTAACTAAGGCGCCCCGCAAGCGGGATCACTTCCAGCTGGCTGTTATTAACGACAAGCTCTATGCCGTTGGTGGAAGGCGGAGCTCACAGGCTACAGGTGCCACATTTGAACTGACCATTCCTGAAGTGGATGTCTATGACTTTGCTACTCAGGAGTGGACTGAGCTCCCTCCTTCCGGTGATCTCCCCACCGAACGCGCCGGGAGCACCTCGATATCTGTGGGTGATTATCTGATTGTCTTGGGCGGTGAGAGCGCTGCCCAGGAAGCAGCCCACGCCGAGGTCGAAGCGTTCAATACCGAAACCGGTCAATGGCATTCCCTGCCCTCACTGAACCAAGGGCGCCATGGCACCCAGGCGGTAATCATTGATGGAAAAGTCCATATCGCTGCAGGATCGAAAGTACGGGGTGCCGAAGAAATCAACTCGCAGGAAGTGTATGCTATCCCTGATTCTCTCTCCGGAGTTTCAGAATGAAGTTTGGGATGACTCTAACATTATGGACTCTTCTTCGCGACTATTTAGTAATATTGGTAGATAAAAACCCTTCCTAACCCGTTTAGGAGTTGAGTTGTATTCTTCAGAGCCAACCACCCCTGGCCCCTCCTTCATAAGGAGGGGAAAAGTTGTAACCTAAATTTTCTCCCCTTATGAAGGGGAGATTAAGAGGGGTTGGGTGATTATAAGTGACCTATTCTAATCCCTCAATGTGTCCTTCCCAATGTATTCGAAAAGGCTCGAGGGAGGCTATTATTGTAGATTGACTATCACACTCCTTAAGGGTCATTTCGAACGAACCCCGACAACCGTCGGGAGGAGAGAGAAATCCTTTACTCTCAGCTCCGATCTTATGAATAGAAGATCTCTCCCGTTGGTCGAGATGACGGTGGGTACCTAAAAGTTCCGCTTAAGCCTTGACAAAGTCATAGCATTCGGGACAGGCGTGACCGTCTGCCGGCGGTAAGAGCGATTTAGCCGATTTACCGTAGTGGAGGGAGATTAAATACTATTCTTCTTTAATCATGATCCGAACCCTAAAAGAAAAATTCATAACAAGTAATCAAGCACCGCTTCCCAATCGGGGTAGGCTTCCGATCCGAACTGAATATGTTCACCAGGAAACTCTGCGGCCCCGTTGGCTTTGCGATCATCAATCAGGTATACCCCCCTATTTAGATTCTTATGGTGGCTTAATATAAGCCGCTTAAATCCAGCTTCCGGAAGATGCTTTTTAACCCACAGATGCTTGTCGGTCCAGGCAGAGGGGTTGCCCCAGGGAGCCGTAGACAGGATATAAGCATCATAATGTTGCTGGAGCAAGCGGAACCCTTCAATGGCTCCTTCTACCGGTGGCAAATCGCTGAAGAAGCCCGGAATTTCATCCAGATTGTCTTGATACTGCTCTTTCACCTCTTCGGAAAGTTGCCGGATGCCCCAGGGGAAATCGACCAGCACATTATCCATGTCAACATATACGATGTCCATATCTGTCAGCTTTATCGATGTGGGACTAAGATTACCTTGCCCATATTCTTTCGCTGCTCAATATACCGATGGGCTTCGGCTACTTCATCAAACGAAAAGGTAGCATCTACATGGGGGTTAATCCAGCCTTCTCCCACCCCGTCTAATAGCTTTTGCATCCAGATGCGCGCCTTTTGAGATTCGTGCCAGAGGTGGCCCAGGTTTACGCCAAACACTCCGCGGTTTTTATTCAACAGTGGCAGCGGATGATACCAAGGCATCTGCATGACGGTTTTAAGCATTTGCCACATACCACTAATGCCTCCTTTACGATTGGTACTGGCGGATGAAATCCCAAACATGCCCAGTCGTCCGGTAGACCGTAACGCTTTATAGCTCCTCTTCCACTCTTTGCCACCCAACGGATCGGTTATGAGTTCCACCCCCTTGCCAGCGGTTAGCTCCATCAATACCTCATACCAGTCTTCGTTGCGATAATCTATGGCATGGTCGAGTCCACGTTCGGCTAAAAATTCATGCTTGCGCCTGCTGGCTGTTCCATACGTCTGGGCCCCTATGTGACGGGCAATCTCCAGTGCTGCAAGTCCCACGCCGCCACCTACATTGTGAATGAGCACCGACTCTTCGGATTGCAGCGATCCCATTACAATCAACAGAACATAAGCCGTCAAATAGTTAACCGGCAGTGCGGCGGCCTGCTCAAATGTTAGTGTAGAGGGCTTAATAAACACTTGCTCCGGATGGACTTCCACCTGTTCAGCCTGTCCCTTAAATTTGGTCATAGCAAAAACTTCTTTTCCTACCCATTGGTCATCCACCTCTTCACCGACACTACCCACGATCCCAGATACCTCATAGCCCATCACGCAGGGCTTGGAGGGCCCATCCGGATACTGCCCTTTGCGTGCCAATATATCGGCGAAATTTAATCCCGAAGCTTTTACATCGATAACCAAGGTATTAGGATTCGGCGTAAGATCCGGCTTTTCTCGCACTTCCAATACTTTTGGTCCACCGTTGGCAACGTTGACTATTGCTCTCATAATGCCAGTTTGATTTGATTGTTCAATGATTTTATTCAGCAAATGCTATCGATATATTTGTTAGCTGCAAATTAACAAAATCTATGAAACTCATAGATTATTCGTAAGATATGGAACCAAGAATCCACTTTATAGTTTTGTATTTTAAGCCCTGAAATTTTAACATCCAATTCTGACTTTCTAATTAGCCCGATGGCCGCATCATCCCCTTACGAGCAAAATACAACCTTGCAAAATATTCTGCTCATTAGTGGCATTTTGCTTATTGCACTAAACCTAAGGCCAGCGCTGGCAGCAGTGGGGCCCTTGATCGGCGCCATACGTGATACTACGGGGCTATCAAACACTATGCTGGGATTGCTTACGACCCTCCCCTTGCTCGCATTTGGAGTTCTTTCTACGCTTACGCCACTATTTACCCGCAAAATGGGCATTGAAGGCACTCTGGCAGTTGCAATGGCTGTGTTAACCGGTGGACTTTTTCTCAGGGTAATCCCAAATAATGTTGCTTTGTTTGGGGGGACCCTGTTGGCAGGTATTGCCATAGCTCTGGGCAATGTGTTGCTTCCCAGTATTGTCAAGCGTGATTTTCCCAACCACACAGGCATTATGACGAGCGTTTATTCCAGTATGCTGGGCCTTGGAGCCACGATTGCCGCGGGTATCAGTGTTCCCCTTGCCTTCGATTTTAACTGGGGTTGGCACTGGGCACTGGGTGCCTGGGGTGTAGTATCGATCATAGGATTGATTATTTGGATACCGCAGCTACAGGATCTTACGCTGCCAAGACATAAAAGAAGTTTTTCCCAATCTTTAAAAGATTTGGGCGGAAAGAAAAAAGCGTGGCAAGTAGCCCTATTTATGGGTTTACAGTCACTCGCCTTTTACGTCATCCTGGCCTGGCTTCCAGAAATACTACAAGACCGGGGACTCAACGCCAACACCTCGGGCTGGCTCCTTTCACTTTCTCAAGGCATGGGTGTGCTTGGCTCCATTTTTATTCCTACTTGGGCAGAAAAACTTGATAATCAACGTTCAATTGTCTGGGGTTTATTATTGTTAGAAGTGATTAGCCTGGGAGGATTAATGCTTCCGGATAGCTTTCTTGCCGGACTCTGGGTATCCCTCATTGGCCTTTCACTGGGTGCAAGCTTTGGTCTTTCCTTACTATTCATTGTACTGCGTACCGCAGATACCGAAACAGCCACGGAGCTTTCCGGGATGGCGCAGTCGATAGGCTACTTGCTGGCAGCTATTGGCCCTACTCTTTTTGGAGCATTACACGATCTGACAGAGGGCTGGTTTATACCACTTCTATTTTTGTTTTTAGTTGCCGCTATTAAATTAGTGGTGGGACTTGGAGCCGCTGAACCCGGCCAAATTAAATAACGCTCTTCTCGGAGGGTTTGCAAACCTGACTGGTCATCTCCCGAGAATTCGGAATTCAGGATCTCCTTTCAAAGGCTATCAAAGCTATCTGGTATTCTGAAACGAGTTTAGAATGACAAAGTCTGCCCCGATCATTTTTTCGGGGATGTGATGGTTTTGCAAAGCCTCCTTCTCTTTCCATCTATCAATGCGATAGTTTTTTTCAATTAGGATACTCAAGTTCTTTCAAATATATTTAGTTCAACATTAAACTATTAAGCATTAATCAAAACCTTGACTCTTATGTCTACTGCAACAGCTACACTCTGGACTATTGATCCCACTCACTCTGAAGTACAGTTTAAAATTAAACACCTGGTAATTTCTACAGTCACCGGAAGCTTTGACTCTTTTGAAGGATCAATCGAGGCTGATGGCAATGACTTTAGCGATGCAAACGCGCATTTCGAAGCAGACATCAATAGCATTTCAACAAATAATGAAGATCGGGATGCCCATCTTAAATCAGATGATTTCTTCGACGCTGAAAACCATCCAACATTAGCTTTTGACTCTACATCCTTCGAAAAGATTAGTAGTTCTGAGTATAAACTAACCGGTGATCTTACCATCCGTGATACAACAAAAACAGTTGAACTGGAAGTGACCCACGGCGGTACGGTCGAAGATGCCTATGGAAATACCAAGGCCGGCTTTGAAATTAATGGAAGCATTAACCGCAAAGAATTTGGCCTTACCTGGAACTCTGTTACAGAAGCTGGAAATGTAGTGGTGGGGGATGAAGTAAAACTAGCCCTTAATATACAGCTGATCCAAAACGGATAAACACGATATCCATATATACAAAAAGGGAGCATCCTTTTGAAAGATGCTCCCTTTAATTAATTCTGAAACTAAGGGGTTAGGCTACGTTTACACGCACCTTTTTTCCTTTCACACGGTTGCGGTTCATGGCGTTTATCACCTTATCCACATGCTTCCCGGGAATATCCACAAAAGAATGACGTGGAAAGATATCGATATTACCAATCACATTCCCCGGAACCTTTGATTCGCCGGCGATGGCGCCTACCAGGTCGCCCGGATATACGTTATGCTTTTTCCCCACATTAAAAAACATCTTAATCATGGCGGAATCATCGTACTTCTTAGCGCCTTGAGCGGGTGCATCGGATGCCGATGCCGTCTCTGATGTGGCCTTTTTCAACAGGGCTGCAGCAATTTCAATGGTCGTAAAACGATCATCATCAAACGACTCTATTTGCTCGATAAATGGTCGAAGGCTTCCTTTTTCAAGGTCTTCAACAAGTTTATCCATAACGCCGGCTACCCGAGACTGCTGTACATCAGCTACCGATGGCAAACCCAATGGATTCAATCGATTTTTGATCTGTTTCTCTATACTCCGAAGCTGTTTTTTCTTGCGCTTTGTGGTAAAGGTAATTGCCATACCTGAGCGCCCGGCACGACCGGTACGACCGATACGGTGTACATAATATTCGGGATCTTGTGGAATATCATAATTAAAAACCGCTTCAATATCATCAATATCGAGACCGCGGGCCGCTACATCGGTGCCCACTAAAACATCAATAGCTCCACTCCGAAACTTTGACATCACACGGTCGCGTTGATTTTGATTCAGATCACCATTGATAAAGTCCGTAGCATAACCTCGCGACTGAAGTTCCCGGCTTACCTTTTCGGTCTTCCGCTTGGTGTTACAAAATACCAAAGCCAGCTTAAAATCATTGATATCCATAAAGCGACCAATGGCTTCCGTTCGGACGGAATCTCTTACTTCGACAGCATACTGCTCAATATTAGGAGCTGTCACCTTTTTACGTTCAATCGCAATGGTCTGCGGTTGATCCATATAACGCTTCATGATCTTGCGAATACCTCTGGACATGGTCGCAGAAAACATCACGGTTTGAACCGGTTGATCAGCATAGGAAAGAATCTGCTCCATATCGTCGCGAAATCCCATATTCAGCATTTCGTCGGCTTCATCAAAGACCACGCGTTGCAGGTGATCCAATTTCAGTGTACCTCGTCGTAAATGATCGATGGTACGTCCAGGGGTACCCACTACAATATGTGCACCGCGTTTTAGGGCTTTAATCTGTCGACCAATTGACTGTCCGCCATATACCGGCAATACATGCAATCCATCCAGATGTTTTCCAATTTTAATAAGTTCTCCGGTTACCTGTATCGCCAGCTCGCGCGTGGGACACATGATAATGGTCTGTACTTCTGAAACACTAACATCCGTCTGCTGTACAACCGGAATACCAAAAGCAGCCGTTTTACCCGTCCCCGTTTGGGCTTGTCCTACGACATCCCTTTTGTTTAAAAGAGTGGGAATACATTTTGCCTGTACCGGCGTTGGTTCTTCAAAACCCATATCTGTGAGTCCCTGAAGAATAGTATCGCTGAGATTAAGCTCAGCAAAAGTTGAATCTGTCATAAATAAAGTAGTAATTAAAGTTTATACGTACCTGACGCCACAAGCTGTACTTTGGGTACCAGCCTAAAATGCTGCCTCCTAAAACCGCACATCACGAGAGGCGCCGACAGACCTGAGAAAGGGATGTAAGAACCTGTTTAAAAACGAAGAATAGGTAGGAATCACGTAACACCAGAGCGGGAAGATACGGATAATAACCGCCAATACATATAATTAAATTATGAGCTGCCTAAAACCCTTTATTCATTGGCGGGGAGGCTGGCACTTTGCACCTCCAGATCTTGCTTTTTTTCTTTCTCCACGCGGGCCTGTTCGGCAGGACTTGCAAAAAGGATAAACAGATACTCTTTCCATCCATCAGCTTTCTTTAGATCCTTCCAGATATCGATAAATTCATGAAAAACCAGGTAAATAGGATTGTAAGATTCCGGTGGTTTAGTGATGCCGTAGTTGGGCGTTCCCAACTCGGGCTGGAAGGTACCAAACATACGATCCCAGATGATAAACGTAGATCCATAGTTTTTATCCAGGTAATGATCATCTTTGGCGTGGTGTACCCGGTGGTGCGAGGGAGTCGTAAAGAAGTACTCAATAGGTCGGGGCAACTTATCGATCAGCTCCGTATGGATCCAGAACTGATACAAGACCGCAATCTGGTGACAAATGAAAAACACCACGGGATGAAAACCTGCCATTGCTACGGGCAAGAAGAAAATAACTTTAAAGCCCTGCACCCACGAAAGGCGGAACGAAACCGAAAAATTATACTGCTCCGATGAATGGTGTGGGACGTGCGTAGCCCACCAAATACGCTGCTCGTGGGCAATACGGTGAGCCCAGTATCGACAAAAATCCAAGAAAATAAAACAGAGCGGAAAAGACCACCAGGTGTACGGAATGCGCCAGGGCATCATGTTGTAAAAAAGCAGGATCAGGGCAAAGATACTGATCTTTGTCAGTGAACTTACGATGATATTGCCAATACCTATAGCCGTGGACGCCCAGAAATCTTTACTATCATATAAGTCCCATTTCCGCCAGGCACTGATGCCCCATTCAATGAAAACCAGTGCAAACATAACGGGCGCCGCATAAATGATGATTGGCGGCAGCCCCATATTGATAAGTTCATCAACCGTGATTAATTCAGGCACAATAATTTCTCATATTCAATAATTAATGTTGACAACATAGAACTTCTGCATGAGAAACTAAAACAATCTTATACTTAATGATTGGAAATATATGTTCCACTTTCAGGATTAGCCTCTTCCTTTTTTGAAGAAATCGCAAAACCCAAAAAAATCACCTTGGGTTACCAATAAAGAAGATCACGAATTTCCTTTCTCCCGGATAAAATCAAGCCCCACAACCATAAGAAGACCAATCAACATGCCCCACATACCACTTGCAAAATGGGCTGTTCTGGCTCCCTCTACCGTTATATATGGAATGTAAGGATCACTTTTGATAAGCTTTTGTTTGACCGTCTCAATCTCCACTTTTTTGAGCCTGTTTAATTCCGCCTGTGGATTTATCACCTTACCCAATCGCTCAAACTCAGGCTGATTTTTATTGGGTCCGTTTTTCCTCAGCTCTTGTGCTCGTGGATTTTCGTAGGCCACTACGTCTTGCTTGCTCACAATCTCAGCGTAGGTTCGATCCTGGTATGGCCATATCACATACAACGAACCAATTAAGAAGCCGATCAACAGGGCCAATGTTTTAGCTTCATAACGATTTAGCAGCCACGAAAGAACCCGGGAGAAGAGTGCAAGTCCAACAACCGCTCCTAATCCAAACGGTATCAGCGTCATTAAGCTACTAACCGTATTGGGGGTGCCCAGCTTACCGATTTCAGATAGGACGAAATCGTATTTTCGCAAAATAAGCAGGATATACGAACCAGAAATACCGGGCAAAATCATGGCACAAATGGCGATAGATCCGCTGAAAAAGATAAATAACGGGGATTCCGACGTTGCTGTCGGCACTAAGGTCACGAGCCAAAAACCAATGAGCGTGCCTATTATAATCATGAGCCCGTGTGCCCAGTTAAAGCCCTCAATGGCTTTGGCCAGGATGACAATGGAACCCACGATCAATCCAAAAAACAATCCATAAATGAGTTCCGGATCGGTGAACATATAAATCTGGAGAGGCACAATACGTGTAAAGAAGAACACTGCGCAGGCCATGCCCGACAGCAGCAACAGCATAAATTTCCACTCTACGCCCCGCAGTGCTGCCGACCATTTGAAGGTGATCAGTCGTTTGATGAATGAAAAGTCAAAGCTCCGGATGGCGTTAATGAGTCGTGCATAAATGCCGACAATGAGCGCCATGGTTCCACCACTGACGCCCGGCACGATATCGGCTGAGCCCATTAAGAAACCTTTGATCATTAAAAATGGAGCCTCTTTCCAGGAAGTGGCTTTTTGCTGCTCGTCTGTTGATGCTTGCTCAGTCTTATTCAATCGAGAAGTGAAAATTAAGAATTAAAAATTGCGTCTTTTGCTACCCAAAAATATTAGCTATGTTTCAATCTTTCATTGATCATTTTTAATTCTTACTCTTTCCAGCCCTTCTCGCCGATAAGTGGCACAAACTTAAAATCGCTGTAGTGTTCCTCTTCGTATTCATCTTCTCGTATCTTGATGATGCGAACCATCTCCTGTCGCTCTTCATTGCCCACCGGTACAACCAAGCGGCCATTTACATTCAGCTGATGAATCAGATCATCCGGTACCACCGGAGCCCCTGCCGTTACTACAATAGCGTCATAAGGTGCGTAGGCCGACCAGCCTTTGGTTCCATCTCCCAACTTGGCCTGTACCGAGTAGCCCAGCTCCCGAAGTGTAGAACGGGCCTTTTCATAGAGTTTTTTATGCCGTTCAACGGTATAAACCTGAGCACCAAGCTCACAGAGAATGGCTGCTTGGTATCCAGAGCCGGTGCCAATTTCCAACACTTTCTCCCCGGGTTTTGCCTCCAAAAGCTCTGTTTGCCGGGCAACAGTGAAAGGCTGAGAAATAGTCTGTTTCTTTCCAATAGGCAGAGCCGTATCTTTATAAGCTCGATTTTGCAGAGCGGTATCTACAAAAACATGTCGTGGCACTATACTGAAAGCAGAAAGAACACGCGCATCTTTGATGCCTTTACTTTTTAGCTTTTCAACAAGCCCTTTACGGCGTTGCTTAAATTTAGGATTATGTGCTCCGGAGCCCCAATTTAACATACTCAAAACCAATTACTCTTACGATCATTTGCAGTTATTCTATAACATAAGGAACTTGAGGGAATAAAAATGATTTTAATCTACATCATCAAGCAAATAAATATTATCTCATGAAGGCTTTCTTGAAAATTATCGGCGGCTTTTTTGCACTGTTGGTCGTCATCATTGTTGGACTAAATCTCTATTTTACCAACGATCGGCTCCAAAATATGTTGATGCCCTACCTTAACGAGGCTGTAGGACGTCCCGTAGAAGTGGAATCAATGTCGGTTACCTTTTTCAGTACCTTCCCCCAGCCCGGCGTAGAAATCAATAAGCTTTCTATTCCAGCAGAAACAGAGGAGGATACGCTTATATCCCTGGATCGGATGGTCGCGGGCGTTGACCTCTTTTCGCTATTCGCTGAAAATATCAATTTCTCAGAAATAGAGCTCAACCGGCCTCAGTTTACCTACAAAGTATTTGCCGACAGCACCACGAATTTGGATTTCCTGCTGGAGCAAGAGGAGACAGATACTACCGCTTCTGAAAGCTATAATATCAATATTCCCTACTTTCAGATCACCGAAGGTCACTTTGGATACCAGGATTTTACCTCCAATACCTCGGCAGCCCTCCATGATTTAAATGGCGATCTTTCGCTGAATTATGCAGATTCTATCCGCAGCAGTATTGATATGGAGGTCCAGCAGGTATCTGCCACGGTCGACAGCACCACCTATTTGGATGGCCTTCCCCTCAGCCTTACAGAGGAATCGATCTTCTATCCGGATGATGAAATTATCCAGCTACGGGAAGGAACCTTTGCTATCCGCGGGCTGGAGATGGATCTTGTAGGCACGCTCAGCAATTGGAGCCAAACACTTAGCATAGATCTTCAGTTCAACTCTTCCTCCGATAATTTTGGCGATCTGCTTACCCTGCTGCCAGAAAACGAATACACCCAGGGACTGGAAACCGAAGGCTCCCTTGACCTTGGCGGCACTATAAGAGGTGCCGTTACGGAAGACGCCATCCCGAATTTTAATATCCGTATGCTGGTGCAAAACGGCTATCTAAAAGATCCGGACCTGCCTCAACCTATTGAAGATATTCGAATTTCTGCCAGCGCCACCAACGAATTGGTCACCATCGATACGCTTAATGCACTGGCCGGTGCCAACTCACTCACGGGCTCTGGCGAACTCCAACAGCCGCTGGAAGACAACGGCACCTTTAACATGGATTTCATAGCGGATGTGGACCTCTCCACGGTCAATGAATTTTATGACATCAGCGAGCTGGACCTCCAGCAACTGGCCGGCCAACTGGATGTCAACGCTAATGCTGAGGGGCAACTCGATCAGCCTGAACAGGCTGCCTTTAATGGAAAAGCAATTCTTG
Source organism: Fodinibius salsisoli (assembly GCF_026229185.1). GTDB lineage: Bacteria > Bacteroidota > Rhodothermia > Balneolales > Balneolaceae > Fodinibius > Fodinibius salsisoli. The sequence goes on from NZ_JAGGJA010000015.1 coordinate 60,454, forward strand.
CCGATGGCTTATTGAAATACCAGGACGTGCCCAAAGCCATTACAAATATCAACGTCAATGCTTCTGGCACGCAGGACTTACTTACCATCCAAAGCCTGAGCCTGCAGGCGGCGGAAAACTCTTTCTCTGCCGAGGGACAGGTCCAGCATCTGTTGGATGAAGGCGCCCGGAGTATCAACGATATGAACACCAACCTGAATTTTGATCTCGCTACAATTAAAGAATTTTATCCCATCGATGAAGATACCCTCCGGCTGGAAGGCATGCTTACGGCTCAGGCCATCCTGGATGGGAAGGCCGATCAAATAGAACAAGCCGTACAAAGTGGAAGCATTAACCTGAAAGACGGCTTGATAGATTATGACTCTTTTGACGCTCCCTTTCGAAACATCACTTTTGATGCGGTGCTCGAAGGTCCGCAGATGACCATCGTGGAAGGAAGTCTACAGAGCGGCGACAATAACGTTCAGGCCTCCGGTGTCATTAACAACTATATAAGTGAAAACCGCAGCCTAAACATCAAAACGGAAGGAAGCGCCAAGCTTAAAGAAATCAGTAACTATTATGATTTAGAACCCGACATAACAGACCTGAGCGGTGATGCAGATTTCAACCTTGCGGTACAAGGTCCGGCGAATGATCCTTCTGCGATGTTCTTTTCAGGAAAGCTAACGGTCAAAAACGGCAATATGGCGGGCGAATCCCTTCGCGAGCCCGTCAAAGATCTGAATGGCACCTTTAGCCTGTCTCCTGATAAAGCCTCGCTCAACAATCTAACGTTTCAGATGGGCTCTTCGGATATCGATGTTAAAGGCTCGCTGAGCAATTATATGGCGTATCTCAAAGATGAAAAGAACCGCAAAGTAACGCCAAAGCTTACCGGCCAGTATTACAGTAAATATCTTAACCTGGATGAACTCATCGACTGGAGCGATACCACCTCTACTAACTTTAACCTCGAACTGCCGGACTTAAACAGCAACGTTAGTACCCAGATAGACCAGATGAAGATTACCGGTGTTACCATGCGGAACCTCGAAGCCAAGGCAACCTCCACGCCTAAACAAATTAACCTGACCCAAGCCAATGTGGAGCTCTTTGAAGGAAAAGCCAACGGTACGATGCTCTGGGAGATTCCGCCTAACAAGCCTTCAACCTTTAATTTCAAAGGGGCGCTGGATAGCCTTCGACTGGAATCCTTTTTTGAAGAATATCCTATTCTTGGTAAAAACAGCCAGTTCTATAAATTCATTGCAGGAACCTTTAGTACCAGCGTTGATTATACCACAAAAATCGATACCGAACTTAATCCTCTTATTCCAACGACGCTGCTGAATGGCACTTTCGGTATGAGCGAAGCGCAGGTTCACAACCATCCGCTACAGCAAAAGCTGTCGGGTTTTACGAAGATAAAAACTTTGCAGGACGTAGTCCTCGATCAGTGGAAAAGCTCCATCGCTATCGACAAGAATATATTGACAATTAGCGACTTGTCGCTCACCAGCAAGGATATCGGGCTGGAACTGAATGGTACCCAAAACCTGCAAAATGATAACATTGATTTCCAAATTTCACTCCTCCTGCCCGAACGATTTAAAAGTGATATTGCTTCTGCCATAACCAGCCAGGCCGCCAATGCCTTAACGCGCGACAACAATACGATTATGGTACCTTTGCGGGTTACCGGCAACTATAGCAATCCTAAAGTTCAGCCCGACCAGACCGTCATCCAGCCAATCGTTAAAAAATATCTGAAAAATAAAGCTGGTAATGCCATTAAAAACTTGTTCGGCGGAGATAAAAAAGAGAGTAATCCCGATACTACCCAAACAGATACGACAACCAGTAATTAAGCTGTCTATCTTTATTAAGAAAAAGGCGCCATAAAAATTTATGGCGCCTTTTATACCCTTTGTCTTCAGCTGCTAATGGCTATGGATAGTTACTTCGCGCATACGAAATAAGGGCTGATAGACCTGGTCCACCACCAAACTCATTATCGCCTGAGGTATTAAAAGCCGGACTGCTTGACTCTGCACTTTGCACACCTACTACTCTCGGCCATCCTTCGCCATCCCACCAGCCCCAAACAGGGCCACCGGAATGACCGCCTGTGATATCATTGAAGTGCCCAAGCACATATCCATCTTGTCCGGATGTTGACTCAGAACTTACTGAAGATATAGCACATTCTCCTTCATATGCCGGTCGCTGAGTACTCGTAAGATCACCGGGATAACCCATATGCTGCCAGACATCCAAATCATCCCAGGAATCCGAATAAGTGCGATACCCCGGATAGCCCACCCGGTTGCCAACATAGTCGTTCATCACAAGTACCACATAATCAAAGGCCGTCTCTAAATCTGACAATCCGCCTTGCGCTTTATTCCAGTAGATGACCCTTGTAGCATAAAATTCTCCCCAGGGACCATTGCTATTGTAATAGCCCGGCGAAAATTTTACCCATCCTGCGCCACCACCGCTTTGCCAGTTAATACAATGGCTGGCTGTGAGTACCAGGCGGGGACCGATAGTACAGCCCGTACAGGCACCTGAGGCTGTCCAAACCCGCCCCACAGTTCGCCAGGGAAAGCTGGTATCCTGATAAATATACCGCTCATCCGTGCCAAAGACATTTGTGGGAAGATCTTCGTCTTTTCTTCGGCGTCTCATTTGCTCGGCTATCTCCAGGTCTATTTTTGATTTCTCCGGAAAGTATCTGGCCGGTGCCGTAGCCTGTCGCTGCCCGATAATAGACTCAACATCGCCAAACTCCTTAAGGCAGCTCTTGCCCAGCGGTGTTACCGGAATATTTGGTACCGGCGTCGGTTTAACAAGTTGCTCTTTTTCATACTCAATACGTTTACTCTCCAGTTCAGCAACCACATTATAAACTCCGGGTTGCTCCCAATTACGCTCCAGGCGAGGTATAGTCCCCTCGGGCAAAGCAAACGTTTTAAGATTTACTTTCTCAAACTGATGCGATAGCTCTTCTGGCTTATCAAAGCTACGCTCTTTCAGTTCTTCAATTCTAAGTGGATCTTTCGATTTCATAAAAACCTCTCTCTTTGTTGTTTGGATTATACTTCCTTAGCAGGAATACATAGGTAAGATCCTTTTTTTACCTAATCCTTACATATTAATTTTCCAGAGGTCCATTTTTACTTTATTTTACTTCTTATTTGGTGCCATCATCCATGCCTTTGAGTCCACACTATCAACTCTCCACGGTAAGCGTTATCTTAGCGTGCATCGATATTTTGAAATAGGCAACCGAGTATTACTCAACATTGATGGACGACCTACACATTTATAATACCTTAAGTCGGAAAAAAGAAAAATTTGAACCCATTAATGACGGATTTGTTGGTATTTATGTATGTGGCCCAACGGTCTATGGGGATCCTCATCTGGGACATGCCAAAAGCTATGTGTCCTTTGATGTTGTAGTCCGGTACCTCCGCTACCTCGACTATAAAGTGCGCTACGTGCAAAACATTACGGATGTGGGGCACTTAACGGATGATGCCGACCAAGGCGAAGACAAGCTCGAAAAGCAGGCAGAGATCGAAAAGCTCGAGCCCATGGAAATTGCCGAAAAATATACCTACAACTATTTCCGGGATATGGATAAGCTGGGCGTTCAGCGTCCCGACATTTCTCCGCGCGCTACCGGCCATATCATTGAACAGATTGAGATGGTGAAAAAACTTTTGGATAAAGGGCATGCCTATGAAGTGGATGGGAACGTTTATTTTGATGTCTCATCCGATGAATCCTATGGTAAGCTCAGTGGCCGCTCTGTTGAAGACCAGGAAAGTGGAACACGTATTGAAACGGCCAGCGACAAAAAAGCACCCGAAGATTTTGCCCTCTGGAAGCGTGCCGGCGATGACCATATTATGAAATGGCCCTCACCTTGGGGTATGGGCTACCCCGGTTGGCATGTAGAATGTTCGGCCATGTCCACTAAATACCTTGGCGCACATTTTGATATCCACGGAGGCGGTCTGGATAACCAATTCCCACATCACGAATGCGAAATAGCCCAAAGTGAAGGAGCCTTTGATCAACCCTTTGCCAACTACTGGATGCACAACAACATGGTGACCCTCGAGGGACAAAAAATGGGTAAGTCACTGGGTAATGCCATTTCACTCAATCAGTTTTTTTCCGGCGATAATGAACTGCTAAGCCGTGCCTGGGATCCACAAGTAATCCGATTCTTCCTGCTTCAGAGTCACTATCGAAGCACTACCGACTTTTCGGAGGATGCTCTTGCAGGAGCTGAAAATGGACTCAACAACCTGCAAGAAATGCTTCTTACTATTGATGGCACTGAAAGCGGTACAGCAGAAGATTATGACCTTGATACCCTTAGAGCAACAATAGAGCAAAAGCTGAATGATGATTTCAACACGGCTCAGGCTATTGCTGTACTTTTTGAAGAGCTAAAAGACATCCGTAAACAAATTAACGGTAGCCAGCCCCCTGCAAATATTGGCGATATCAAGCAGTTTCTGCACGAGTTCGTAGATGGAGTGCTGGGCTTGTGGCCACAAACAGATACTTCAACTGGTGATTCGAAGGATAAAACAGAACAGCTTGTTGAACTGCTGATTGACCTTCGCAGCCAGGCACGCAGCAACAAAAATTTTGAGCTGGCGGATGCCATCCGCGATCAGCTGCAGGAACTCGGTATTGAGTTGATGGACAATCCCGACGGAACGGATTTTAAAATTAAAAAGGGCGACTCCTCTCAATCATCATTTCAAAATTTAAAAGACCAATTTAATATTTAATGCCCCGAATGCTTTAAATAAACAAGAACTCGATTCCAAACGAGAGGATTTTCTGACCATATTTTCACAATTGATATCCGTGCACTGATCAATTATTCTCCCCTTCTCAAGGGGAGGTACAAAGCCTGTCCCGAGCATTCGGGAAGGGGTTCACAGGTTGTTCTGGAATTAATACTAATGACTACACTTATTACTCATAGCTAATATTTATGCAAGCATCTGATTATCTCGTCTGGAGCGCTGACCCCATAGCTTTTAGCATTGGCCCTATCGACCTGCCCTTCCCACTTGCCATCTGGGGACTTGTAGCAGCGGCTGTTCTCATCTATTTTGGCTATCAAAAACTCGTACCCGAAGATCTTCCTGCTGGCAAGGAACCTGAGATACCGGCTTGGAAACTTTGGGGAATGGTTATCGGGTCATTTATTATCGGGCAGCTTATTTTTCTTTTGCTCCCCTCGCCAACAATCAACGAAATCGGGCCTATAGCCCCCCGGTGGTATGGTTTTCTGTTTGCCTCTGCTTTTGCAGTAGGGTTTATATTAACACGTAAGATGTTCGAGCATGCCAGTCGTGATCCCCTGGAGGTGGACCAACTTTTTCTCTATGTGATGCTTGCCACTATAATTGGTGCTCGCTTGGGGCATGTTCTCTTCTATGACCCCTCCTACTACCTGCGGCATCCAGGCGAAATCATTGCCATTTGGCATGGAGGCCTTGCAAGCCACGGCGCTGCCATTGGTATTCTTATTGCGATGTATCTTTTTGCCCGTAAGCAAGCGAATATGAGCTTTTTATGGGTTGCCGATCGAGTAGTCGTTGTTGTAGCCATTGCGGGTGCTTTTATTCGGACCGGTAACTTTGTCAATTCCGAAATTATTGGCCAACCGACGGAGTTACCCTGGGGCGTTATCTTTGAGAAGGCTCCCGGACTTACTTCCATCGAACGGACGGTGCCTCGCCATCCCACGATGCTCTATGAGGCTCTTCTATGCATTGCCATTTTTGCACTTCTTTGGGTTATCTATAAGCGATATCGTAACCGACCTCCAGAGGGCGCCCTGTTTGGTACATTTCTGGCTTTGCTATTTGGCGGACGTTTTTTCCTTGAATTCACCAAAATCAACCAAGCTGCTTTTGCCGGCACTTGGGCCATCAATATGGGCCAGTGGCTGAGTGTCCCTTTAATCCTGGTAGGCATATGGTTGTTGGCGAAAAAGGTAAATTGGAACAAAACAGAAGCATCGAGCCAGCCATAATTATTTCTACTAAAATGTATTAGAAATAATTAGCTGCAAATGATACATTTGGATTGTATAGGCAAGGGATAGCAAGAATTAAAACTGACTTCAACTTAGATTTTATTTTTTATGGACGGATTAGATCAGGCGATTCAAGACCGAATTAATGACTGGTTAAACGGGAGTTATGATGAAGAAACAAAAGCTGCTATACAATCCAAGTTAGATGCCGAACAATATGAGGAGCTGACAGACGCTTTCTATACCGACATGAAGTTCGGTACCGGGGGCATTCGGGGCATTATGGGGGTGGGACCTAACCGCGTCAATAAATATACTTTTGGGATGGCGACCCAGGGATTCAGCAACTTCTTGAAGAAGACATATCCTGATGAACCCATAAGTATTGTAATTGCCCACGACTGCCGCAATAATTCAGAAACGTTGGCGCGGGTTGTTGCCGATATCTTTTCTGCCAACGGCATCCACGTGTACCTATTTGATGGCTTACGGCCTACCCCGGAGCTTTCCTTTGCTATCCGCGAACTCAATTGCCACGGCGGAGTGATGCTTACAGCCTCCCACAATCCAAAGGAATACAATGGCTACAAAGCTTATGGTGCCAATGGAGGACAGCTGGTTTCTCCATACGACAAAATGGTTATGGAGGAGGTTCAACAAATTGATGATGTCAAGGAAGTACAGTTTGATGGTGTTGAAGAAAACATCGAGATGATAGGTAAGGCTATTGATGAGAAATACCTCGAAACTATTGCTCAACTTTCTTTATCGCGGGATGCTATTGAACGACAGAAAGATTTAAGCATCGTCTTTTCTCCCATACACGGTACATCGGGTGTATTAGTGCCCCCGGCCCTGGAACGCTATGGTTTTGAGAATGTGAACCTGGTTGAAGAACAGATGAGCTTTGACGGAGACTTTCCCACGGTTGAATATCCCAATCCTGAGGAAAAGGAAGCGCTCTCCATGGCCCTTGACAAAGCTAAATCCATTGATGCCGAGCTGGTGATGGCTACCGACCCCGATGCCGATCGCGTGGGCATTGCTGTCAAAGATAATCAGGGGGAATGGATTCTTCTCAACGGAAACCAAACGGGCACACTTATCATCAACTATATGCTCAACGCCTGGAAAGAGGCCGGAAAGTTAACCGGGAAAGAGTACATCGTTAAGACCATCGTTACCACCTATCTTATCGATCGTATTGCCGAGTATTATGATGTGGAATGCTTCAATACGTTGACGGGCTTTAAATATATTGGAGAACTGATGACCGAGCTGGAAGGCAAAAAGCAGTTTATTGCCGGCGGTGAAGAAAGTTACGGTTACCTGATCGGTGAGCACGTTCGCGACAAAGATGCCGTGGTTTCAGCTGTCATCATTGCAGAAATGGCCGCCTATTACAAGGATCAGGGCAGCAGCCTCTATGATACTTTGTTGGATATCTATCAGCAGCACGGATACTTCCGGGAAGAACTGGTTTCCGTTTATAAGCGCGGTCGTGAGGGAGCTGAAGAAATTCAACAGATGCTCAAGGGATACCGGGAGAATCCACCTGAAGAACTGGGAGGCTCTAAAATTGTGAAGGTTAAGGATTATCTGGAAGGCCAATCCAAAAACCTAATATCGGGGAAAAAATCTGCTATTGACTTACCCAGCTCAAACGTTCTGCAATTTATTACGGAAAGTGGATCCATTGTTTCTGTTCGTCCCTCGGGCACTGAGCCAAAAATTAAATTCTACTGCAGCGTCAATACGAATCTCGAAAGCCGTGCTGAATTTGATAATAAAACAGAACAACTTGACGCAAAGATGGAAGATATTATCCAAGAACTTACCGAATGAGAAATGCGTATATTCTTTTATATAATTGGGGATATGATTCATCTAAAGGACTTTTACATCCCCCTTTCTACCTCCTTTAGTTATTTAATCCTTATCTAAATAATTACCTGCCATTAGGGATTAAATTACGCCTCTATTATCTTCCCACATGTTGTGGCTTGTTAACTATGAATACTGGTCAGCATGGATGATAAATTAAAACATCAAGAAGATAACATTCACCAAAAATCAGGTTGGCTAACAAAATACCAACATTACTTGGGGGAGTTTGTCTATGGTGGGATTGACGGCAGTGTGACTACATTTGCGGTGGTTGCAGGCTCGGCAGGGGCCGGTCTTGATTCTTCTGTGATCATTATCCTGGGTTTTGCAAACTTGATAGCAGATGGATTTTCTATGTCAGTAGGAAGCTACCTTTCTAATAAAAGTGAACTGGAAAATTTCCAGAAGCATGAACGTATCGAACACTGGGAAGTCGAAAATCTACCTGAGCAGGAAAGGGAAGAAGTTCGAAAAATTTTTAAAGACAAAGGATTTGAAGGCAAATTACTAAAACAGGTTGTTGATGTAATAACCGAGGATAAAGAGCGATGGGTAGACGTAATGATGAAAGAAGAGCTTGAAATGATGAAACAAATTAAGTCCCCCCTCGCTATGGGATTTGTTACATTTGTTTCATTTATTGCTGTTGGTCTGATACCCCTTATTATTTACATTCTGGATTATATTTCGGACTCTGAAATAAATCACCTTTTTACCAGTTCCATTCTGATGACTTTTGTAGCTTTCTTTGGGATTGGTTTTTTAAAATCCGTCGTCAATCAGACTGGAAAATTAAAAAGTATTGCAGAAACATTATTTCTGGGAGCAGCAGCAGCTTTTTTGGCCTATTATACTGGTAACTTTTTGGAAAAGTTATTTTAATCCCACCGCCAATAATTAAACTAAATGATGGATTTCCTTCTTACCCCTGAAGTCAAGGTTTTCTATTATGCTATGATTACCGCCTTGGCGACAGGGGGTGGTGCCCTTCCCTTTTTCTTCCTCAAAAACCTGACGCGTAGCTGGCTGGGCATCGCAAACGCCATTGCTTCCGGACTGATGCTGGCAGCAAGCTTTGGACTGATCTATGAAGGACTCAATTATAACCTTTGGTACACCTTCATCGGTATTCTTCTGGGGTTACTATTTATTGTAATAAGCCAAAAAATATTAAACAACAACCACGATGGATATGACATCCAGGATATTACCAGTGTGAACAGATATAAAATGCTGCTTATCGTCGGCATTATGACCCTCCACTCCTTTACCGAAGGTGTAAGTGTAGGTGTTTCTTTTAGCGGCAGTCTTGATTTAGGACTCTTCATTACAACGGCCATTGCCGTGCATAATATTCCTGAGGGGCTCGCCATTAGCTTGGTTCTTGTACCAGCCGGTACAACGCCCCTTAAAGCAACTTGGTGGAGTATCTTTTCCAGCCTGCCTCAACCGCTGATGGCTGTACCTGCATTTCTGTTTGTAGAAATATTTAGAGAATACCTGCCCATGGGATTGGGCTTTGCGGGCGGGGCGATGATCTGGATGGTCTTTGCTGAACTTATTCCTGAAGCCCTCGAAGAAAGTAACACTTCAACCATTGCCACAGCCATCACCATTGCCATTGCTCTGATGATTCTTTTTCAATCCCTCATTGGATAATAGTTTAAGTAGTTTATCAAAAGAGGACTTGCCAGAACCGATTCTAACCATCTTCGAGTTCATTGCGCCCCGATAGTCTTCAGGGCGTCAGATTGAGCGCAGCGGAACGAAGTGGAGTGAAGTCGAAATGTTGACCAGTATTTCAAAGCCCTTAACAGCTATGGGATCCTCTTTTCAACTATTAACAAGTAACGCTCCCAATCTATTTGATGGGAAGTCCAATATTTAATTACTTCTATTATTCAAGTATTTCTTTAACAAGACTAATTTCATATGAACCATTCGCTACGTAATACAACCCAACTTCTGACTGCCGCGCTTCTCTGCTTTTTGTTTCTGTGGCCCGGACAAACGCATGCGCAACAGAAAGAACGGTATACAAACCTCAAAGACGCTCTTTTCAATAGCAAACTTCAGTCTTCTAACGGTCCCCGTAACGTCAATTGGATTGATAACGGTAACCGTTACTCTTATATGCAGCGCAACGAGGAGACCAATAGCATGGAAATCCGCGCCTACAATCCAGAGACCCAAGATGATGTGTTCATTTATAACAATAAAGACCATACCTTTCCCAATACGGATTCCACCTTTGAATATTCTTCTTTCCAGTGGTCACAGGATTCAAAGTACCTGGTTTTTCAATCGAACTTCCGCCCCGTGTACCGACGCTCGGGCATATCCGATTATTATCTCTACTCTGTAGAAACCGAAAGTCTGCAACTTCTTGCAAAAGACGCCCGCACCGCTGAGCTTTCTCCTGATGGTCGTAAAATTAGCTACGAGCGAGACGGCGATCTCTTTGTTTATGATATTGCAAGTGGAAAGGAAACGCAGCTCACTGACAGTGGTAAAGAATTTTTCTACAACGGCCGCTTTGGATGGGTCTACGAAGAAGAGTTTGGGCTGGCCCAGGCTTGGGAATGGTCCCCTGACAGCAAGTACATTGCCTACTGGCAGACCGATGAGCGCGATGTTCACATTTTCCAGATGACCGACTATGAAGGACATCATCCCGAGTATGAAAAGATTCCTTATCCGCAGGTAGGCGATGAGAACCCGTCTGTTAATATTGGGGTAGTTAATGTAGAGACAACCGAAAAGCAGTGGATGGACGCTCCAGAGGACGGATACATTCCACGCATCTATTGGACCTCCGAAGAAGGACAGTTGGCGATGGTACACCTCAACCGTCCACAGACTCACCTCAAGCTTTTCTTTAGTGATGCAACTTCAGGCAGCAGTGAGCTTATTATGGAAGAACAATCGGATGCCTGGATCGATGTGTTTGATTTCTTTGCCGGCATCAACCACCTGTTTTTCTTCCCAAAAGACAGCGAAGAATTTTTCTGGATTAGCGACCGCGACGGATGGAGCCATATCTACCGGTACAACTATGATGGGGAAATCCAGAACCAGGTAACCCAAGGAGATTGGGAAGTTACCTATGTACACACCGTAGATTACGAAAACAGCAAAATTTATTATACCTCTACTGAAGAATCACCACTGGAGCGTCATCTGTATTCCATCAATTTCGATGGATCCAATAAAGAAAAACATACCGTCACAGAAGGCCAGCATAACATCACAATGGGGCCTAACGGTAAATATTACCTGGATCGCTATTCGAATATCGCCACACCTACACAGGTAGAATTATGGAGCACCGAAAACGGCCAAATCGAGACGCTCGAAGACAACGCTGATGTCAAAACCTTTACGAAATCGCACGTGTATGCCCCGAAAGAGCTCTTTTCTTTTACCACTTCTGACGGTCAGCAACTCGACGGGCATATGCTCAAACCTATCGACTTTGACTCCACCAAATCCTATCCACTGGTATTAAATATCTATGGAGGTCCGGGTGCACAGGGCGTTTACAACTCTTGGGCATCCTCCGGCTGGAGCCAGTACCTTGCCCAAGAGGGTTATGTAATTGTCAATGTTAATAACCGGGGAAGCGGTGGCTACGGCTCTGAATTTGAAAAAGTGGTTTATAAACAGCTTGGCAAGTGGGAAGCCCATGACTTTGTAGAGACCGCCCAGTATATGGGAGCCAAAAGTTGGGTTGACAGCACACGTATGGCTATCCGCGGACACAGTTATGGCGGATATATGGCTACCTATGCACTGTTTACCTATCCGGAGGTTTTTGAGGTTGGTATCTCAACTGCTCCGGTAACCAGTTGGGACCTTTATGACAGTATCTATGCGGAGCGATATATGGGACTTTGGGAGAATAACAAGGAAGGTTACAAAGCAAGTTCGTCCACGGCCCATGCCAAAAATTTAGACAGCCATCTGTTACTCTCTCATTCTACAATGGATGAAAACGTACACGTACAGAACACCATGCAGTTGTTGACTGCCCTCACAAGCGCCGGCAAAGACGTAGACTTACGTATTTTTCCACCGGGTGCACACGGCGTTGCTTTCAATACCGCCAGCTATCTGCTGCTATACAAAACGTACGTGAACTACCTAAATGAGCATCTGAAATAGTACATCTGGGAATAAGGTATATGGGATATAAGGCAAATGACCTGTCTTATATCCTTATTACCAACTCATACTTCGTAGTTTTTTCTACCCCTCACTTCCATTTGTATCTCCATTAACCGGGCCTGCAAGCATGGTATCCAGTTTCTCACCACCACGGATTCCAAAATCCAGCGTGCGGATGGGGAAGGGAATCATGATATCATTCTCATCAAATTTCTGTTTCAGTGCCATGATAGCCTCACTGCGCATATCCAGAAAGTCGGGATTGGTTCGAAAGTTTACCCAGAAGCAGATCTTAAAGTTGACCGAGCTTCCTCCAAACTCCTCAAAGAAAAACAAAATGTCGCGGTCACTATTATAATTATCAAGCTCTTCAATAGCCTCGACAGCCAGCTTACGCACTTTTTTGAGATCGTCTCCATATGAGACGCCGCAGGCAAGGTCGATACGGCGTTGTCCCTCAGCGGTAAAGTTGGTCAATGGATTTTCAAACACAATTTTATTGGGAATATAGACGATCTGACCTTGTGGCGTTTGTAAAATTGTATTTCGCAGATTGAGCTTCCGTACGGTACCATAAATATCTTTAGTTTCAATAATATCTCCGATACCAAAGGGGTGACGCAACGTTAAAATAATTCCTGAAATAAAATTCGAGGCAATATCCTGAAATGCAAAACCTAAGGCCAAACCCACAATACCGGCACCGGCTAACAGAGAGGTAACCGCACCATCCAAATTCAGAACCCCCAAGGCAATAAAAATACCTACACCCACCACAAGGATTCCAGCAATCGTCTCCAGCAGGTCAATGACGGTCTTGTTCATCGTAGCCTTCGACAAGATTTTATGAACGGCCTTACGGACCAGCTTACCGATACCAAAGAAGACGATAAGCACCAACAGGGCCATCACCATGGCGGGCAGCATTTCGATGAGCGTATCAAGCCATGACTCAAGCTTGGTCATCACCTTTTCGTTAAGCTTTGACCTAAAATCTTCGAACATGGTGGAGAAATTCATTGAATTATTTTTTTATTGCCAATTCTTGTTTCTCGACGTTAAAATCAATATATCTGTATATAAATCATAATGTTTTTATCAAACTTTGTGAACCGATGCCATCGATAAGAAACTATTGGTAAAAGGAATGGTCTCACAAGATTTGTATGTTTTGTGTTCTACTCAAGAAAGCTAATCTTAATATTATTACTGATATGCCAAAACGAAAAGCAAAATCGACGTGGAATGGAGATTTAAAAAATGGAAAAGGTAAAATGTCATTTGGCAGCGGCGCCTATGAAGGGGCCTATTCCTTTAAATCACGATTTGAAGAAGGCACCGGCACGAACCCCGAAGAACTAATCGGGGCGGCCCACTCCGGCTGTTTCTCCATGGCTTTGTCGGCCGACATAGCGGATGCCGGCTACAGTCCTGAATCGGTGACAACCAGCGCTGAAGTATCTTTGGAAGGCGGTTCCATAACAACCATCCTGTTAAAGACGGAAGCAAGTGTCCCGGATATTGATGAGGATACTTTCCAGGAAATTGCAGAGGGATCCAAAGAAAACTGCCCGGTATCCAAAGCATTAGCCGGCGTAGATATTAAGCTGGACGCTTCCTTACAAAGTTGATCCAGTCATTTAGATATTTGGTGGTTATGGTTATCTGTGGAACAACACCCGCTGTGATAAGCGTCCACGCTTATCACTAATGGGCATATTTATTTCAAGCGTGGAAGCTTGAAATAGCAATTATTAGTTGCTCACTATTAGCATCCAACCACTAAATAGGTATAAGCTGTTTATTGAAAGGGATGCCAGTTCAACTGGCATCCCTTATTTTCGTAAGAAAGAATTGCTTCAACTCATCTTATAGTTACCTTCTAATTAAACTCCCGAATGTATATGAAACACCTTTTTTTCTCTATAACAGTGGTTTTGGCCCTGTTGTGCAGCTCCCTCCTGACCAAAGCACAACCTATAGTTGCTGAAAATGCGGAGTCCGTCAATCCAGTACTCACCGGTACAACCATACCCGATGTGACCATCACGGCATTGGATGGCAGCGAACAAGAACTTCGAGACCTTGTTTCCCAAAAGCCAACCGTACTTATCTTTTACCGCGGTGGATGGTGTCCTTTCTGTAACAGGCACCTGGCCGAAGTACAAAAAGCCTCCCAAGATCTTACTCAAATGGGCTACCAGATAATTGGTATTAGTCCAGACAAAGCAGAATTCCTTAGAGAAAGCACTCAAAAGCACAACCTTTCTTACTCCTTGGTTTCCGACAGTCGCATGGCAGCCTCGAAAGCCTTTGGACTGGCCTATAAAATGGATAAAGAGACGATCAAACAGTATAAAGCCAATGGCCTTGATTTAGCCGAACGCACGGGTAATGACCACTATATGCTTCCGGTGCCTGCTCTTTACCTCGTCAATCCCGATGGACTGATTACCTTTCAGTATGTCAACCCCAATTACAGAACACGCATTAAATCTGAGGTTTTGCTTACTGCAGCTCAAGTTTATTTACCAGAATCAGCATCAAATTGATGCTACCCAAAGCAATAAAGTCCTTAAAACATAGGTTAACAACCCTGCCTGAATCTTTGTATCTTTGGGCTTATGACTACTCAAGCCGATACCAAAGAAAAAATCAACCTTAAAGACCTAACCAAGCAGGAACTGCAGGATTTTAGTGCCGATATGGGGCTGGCTTCCTATCGCAGTGACCAGCTGTTTCAATGGCTCTATCAAAAGGGCGTGCACAGCTTCGATGAGATGACGAACCTCTCCAAAGATCTGCGCAGCCAGCTTAAAGAGGTCGCGCAGGTTCCCACCATCCAACATGTTCGTCAACAGGAATCCAAGGATGGCACCATCAAATTTCTTTTTGAACTGCAGGGTGATGAGGGTCATAAGGTTGAGTCGGTACTTATCCCTGACTTTTACCCGGATGGAGCCGCCAACAGGCTTACGGTTTGTGTCTCATCCCAGGTAGGCTGTGTGTTTGGATGCTCATTCTGCGCGACTGGCAAGATGGGCTTTTTCCGTAGTCTTACGCATGGAGAAATTGTCGATCAGGTGCAGTATATCGATCAACTATGTGAAGAAAAGTTTGGGAAAGGCATCACCAACATTGTGTATATGGGTATGGGCGAGCCCCTGCATAATTATAAAGCGATCGTCAATTCCGCCTCCATCATTATGGATGAACTGAGTATTGGCCTTTCTCCCAAGCGCATTACCGTTTCTACCGTAGGACTCACCAAGCAGATTAAGCAGCTTGCGGATGAACGGCAGCCCTTCAACCTGGCAATCTCGCTCCACGCGGCCAACGATGAAAAGCGGGATGAGATTATGCCCATCAACAGCTCGATGAACCTGGAAAAACTGAAAGAGGCCGTCCAATACTATTACACCAAGCTTCACCGGCCGATCACCTACGAATATCTGCTGTTTGATAATTTCAATGACTCTCCAAAAGACGCTCAACAGCTAGCTGACATTGTGCAGTGGGTGCCCAGCAAAGTAAACATCATCATGTATAATGATGTAGCAGGCGTGGCCCTAAAAGGCGCCCGTGAAAACCGACTGGATACCTTTATGCAGGAATTAATTAAAAGAGACGTCACGGCCACGGTCCGTCGCAGCCGGGGCGATGATATCGACGCCGGGTGTGGACAACTAGCCATCAAAGAGGGGCAACCCAAAGGAAAAAGTATCCGCAATAATTGATATCCCTTTGACAATTTTTTAGTTCATTAATTGTCTTCAGGCGATTGCTACGCTCGCAATGACCGTCCTTTTTCTGCCAACCTATCAATCATGGATAAAGTTCAGCAGGCGATTAAAGCGGGGTAGCCAGCGTTCACTATCCCAGGAGAAGTAGATCATCCCCGCTTTACCCACCACATGCGACTGAGGCACAAATCCCCAGAAGCGGCTATCTTCACTATTATCGCGGTTATCACCCATCATAAAATAATAGTCCTGCTGAATGGTATACTCGTTGGTTTGCTCTCCATTAATAACAAACTGTTCTCCATTTCGCTGTACGCTGTTGCCCTCGTACCGGGCAATGATATTTTCGTACACATGATAGTTTTCGGGGGTTAACCTTACTGTTTGCCCTTTGGATGGCACCACGGTTGACGGCAGGTGATGATGGTTATTAAATCCACTTGAGAAACTAAAGCCCCGACGGTCATACTCATTAAAACCGTCTGGAAGCACAAATGGAGATACATTTGTCACTTCCGGCCAGCCTTGTACCGTTTCGGCTACCTGTTTGCTCATCTCAATACGGTAGGTTCCAGAGGATCCATTTTGAGATTGATAGAGGGTACCTCCGGCGGCTTCTACTTTGGCCGCACTCAGCCGTACACGGTCGCGAACCTGCACATTATAGATTTGCTGGATTCCCGGAAAAGGCTGCGCCTGGTTTCCATTTACAAAAAGCTGCTTGTCGTCAATAGAAAGAGTATCGCCGGGCATACCCACTGCTCGTTTAATGTAATTGGTCTTGGCAGCAATGGGGGTAATATCAATTGGATAGTTAAACACCACAATATCATTCCGTTCAATATCTTCAAACCCCGGGATGCGCGTCCACGGCAACACCAACCCGGGCAGGTAAATATTGGTAAACGGTATACCCAACACCATGGGTGTACGAGGTCCATAGTTCATTTTGGAGACAATCAGAAAGTCCCCGGTCATCAGGGTTTTCTCCATAGATGGGGTGGGAATACGATACGCTTCAAAAAAGAACGTACGAATAATGAGGGCAGCCACCGCCGCAAATAGAAGAGCATCGGCCCATTCTCTAAGCCAGCTTTTTGCCTTCTCATTCTGATTATGCTTCCGGCGATTTCGCCGTTTTTGACGTTCTTCTTTCGTTAATTGATTTGCCAAAGTAACTCCTTATATCGTTCTAACTGTAAAATTTAGTAGCTCATACCCGGTGGTGAGGAAATCTCCTTCGTCCGGTATTGTCCATCTTTATGTGTAACGTTAAACCACTTTTTGCGCTCAATAGAGTAGTAATAATCCTGATAAGGAGGAAGGTCTTCTATAGCCATCATTTCCTTTGCAAAGTATCGCTTAATCTGTGGCATCAAATCGATATATTTACTGGCCCCCGCATACACCAATCCCCGACCAAAAGGTCCGTCGATATCAAGAAGCATCATGGGGATACTGTCATCCACGACAAACCAGTATTCAAATTGAATAGCTTGTGCAGGACGAAAATCTTCTTTGTTAATCAGGTCGCCAATAGTCTTGGTGGGATCTCCGTAGAGTCCCTGCAGCCGGGCTCGAATTTCATTAGTCTGGCGCTCATCCAGAACAGTTCTACCGTAAAAGCCTTTGCCCACCCACTTGATATCCTCAAACTCATTTGAAAACCATGCTTTCTTGTCATCACCAATTTTGGTGATTTCCGGTTCTTCAAACTGTGCCTGACCTGTAGCAACAAAGACGGCTATTAATACAACGGTTAGTGATAAAGATTTCAATACTGTTCGCATCAGATATAAATTAGTAAATGAAAATTGTGGTTGTTGTAACGTTTGTGATAGCCGGTTATTACCAGCTATCCATTAAAATTTAATTGTCTTCATCCATAGACAGAACAGCAAGAAACGCCTCTTGAGGTACTTCTACGGTTCCCACCTGTTTCATCCTTTTCTTCCCTTCCTTCTGCTTCTCTAAAAGCTTTCGCTTCCTGGAAACATCACCGCCATAACATTTGGCAGTTACATCTTTGCGGATAGCCGGTATTGTTTCCCGGGCTATCACATTAGAGCCTATCGCTGCCTGAATAGGCACTTTAAACTGGTGTCTTGAAATCAGCTCTTTAAGTTTCTTGCAAAGCTTACGTCCCAGTTCGTAGGCTTTGTCTCGATGGATAATACTTGAAAGGGCATCGACGGGGTCGCCATTGAGCAGAATATCCAACCGGACCAAATCGCCCTCTCTGTACTCCAAAAACTCATAATCCAGCGAAGCATAACCCCGCGTACCACTTTTAAGCCGATCATAAAAATCAAAAACCACTTCAGCCATCGGCAGCTCATAAGTAATATCAACCCGCTGGCTCTGCATGTGGATCTGGTTGACGTACTTGCCGCGCTTTTCCTCGCACAACTTCATTACCGGACCAATATAATCGGAGGGCGTAATTATACTCGCCTGGATGTACGGCTCATAGACGGCATCTACCTTCCCGGGATCCGGCATCTCACTGGGATTGTCAACGGTAATAATCTTCTGCTCGTTTTTTTCGGTCATGTGCACTTCGTACTCCACGTTCGGCACGGTGGTCACAATATCGATATCGAACTCACGATCCAATCGCTCCTGCACAATTTCCATGTGGAGCATACCCAGGAAACCCGCCCTGAAACCAAAGCCCAGTGCCTTTGAAGTCTCCGGCTGATAGGTCAATGATGCATCATTCAACTGCAACTTTTCCAGGGCCGACCGCAGGTCTTCAAAATCATCCGACTGCGTAGGGAACAGTCCACTGAATACCATCGGCTTTGGCTCTTGGTAGCCCGGAATGGGCTTATCCGCTGGATTTTTAGTCGTCGTCAACGTATCACCCACACGAGCATCTTCCAGCGATTTCACGCTTCCAATGACATACCCTACATCCCCGGCCTCTAACTTGTCGGCCTTCACCTTCTTGAGTTTCAGATGGCCAACCTCTTCGGCTTCATAATCTTTATCGGTCGCCATAAAATGGATGCCATCGCCCTGGTGAAGGGTGCCTTCCATTACGCGAACATATACAATGGATCCGCGGTAGGTATTAAAAACGGAATCAAAGATGAGGGCGCGCAACGGCTTGTCGGCTTCTCGCGAGGGACCTGGGATACGTTCTACAATCGCTTCTAAAAGTTCGTCTACCCCTTCGCCCGTCTTTCCGGAAACCTGGAGAATATCTTCATGATCGCAGCCAATCAGATCTACAATCTGCTGGCCTACGCCTTCCGGGTCAGCGCCAGGCAAATCAATTTTATTCAAAACTGGTACAATTTCCAGATCTTGTTCAATAGCCTGGTACAGCGTCGAAATGGTCTGTGCTTCCACCCCCTGGGCGGCATCAACCACCAGCAGTGCTCCTTCACAGGCCTTGAGCGCGCGGGATACCTCATAGGCAAAATCTACGTGACCCGGCGTGTCAATGAGGTTAAAGAGCACCTTCTCTCCACTGGGGCGCTCGTAATCCATCTTAATAGCATGGCTCTTAATGGTGATACCCCGCTCGCGTTCCAGATCCATATCATCCAGTATCTGCTCCTGCATCTCACGCTCCGTAATAGCGCCAGTCCGTTCTAACAGGCGATCTGCGAGCGTCGATTTGCCATGATCAATATGGGCAATAATACAAAAGTTGCGAATTTGGGTCATAAGGATGTGTTACCTGCACACAGTTAGCTTATCAAAAAGAACGCTAAAGATACAAAAATCATGGTCTGTTTTCATACCATAATATAGAAAACTGCAAATCATACTTTTATATAAAAAGCCCAACACGTTAGGACTATTGCATTGGGCCACTTTAAAAAAATGCGACTTGCTCTTTAGGTATATCAGTTCTCCTCTTCGCCGGATGTTGGATTCAGCAATTCTACATGAAAACGAAACTTCTCTCCTTCAATGGTCATGGTATCATACATCTCTCGTATAAGATCAAATACCACCTCCGTTTCTCCCCGAACACTTGTTGATAAGTAATTAACATCAACTTCTACATCATGCTGGGCTACCAACTCAAGTAAAAAATCGATACTTTCCCGCGGATCAGTAGCTTTTAGCGGGATGTAGGTGAACTGGGCAGTTGTAATCATAATTTCTATACTCTAATTATCTTGTGTTCATTGCTTAACTGAACAGTAAGGATAATTGTTTCAAGGTAATAGTTCAATCACAAATGGCAGATATTTCTATCTAATAATAAGTTCTCATTCCTTTCCAAACATTAGACTTGTTCTCTCTTTTTTGCATTTAAAAAACCTGAAACATAGTCGATAAACAAACTGAATAAGGCATAAATTTCACAGTTCCACGACTTACATAGCTCTATAGTGCTTAACCAATCTCATGACCGTTTAAATCGGCATAATTTCTTTGGAACAAGCTCTCGAATAGCCGGTATAAAACACCAGTACCAGAAAACTTCGACGAATTTCAGACATGCATAGAAAGTTAATCAGCACCGCTTTTATCCAACTTACCATTTTTACGCTATTACTCATTGGTTTTGTAATTACGGTTTCAGCTTAATACCTCCTGTTTTTCTTACGACTGTAATACAAGAACAACTATCATCTCATTATATCATCAATCAACCCCTATAATTATGAGTAGACAACTACAATCAATAGTATCTTATGGATTCTTTTCATTGCTACTGTTGGCGGGTGTCACGGCTTGTGACCCAGCAACCAATAATAGTAGCAATGGCGAATCAGCCAATGTAGAAGTTAAGCTCACCGATGCCCCGGCCAACTATGATGCTGTAACCATCGATATTCAGAGTGTGCGCCTGCATGCTGACTATGAAGAAGACTTGGATCAAGACAGCTTAGAAACGGACGAAGAAGCCGAAGAGGAAGGCTGGATTACGATCATGGATGAACCTCTCGAAGTGAACCTTCTTGATCTAACCAACGGAAATGATATTACGCTGGGGTCCACGACGCTGGAAGAAGGCGAGTATTCGCAGTTGCGATTCATCTTAGGCGATAACAATACCGTTACCATCGATGGCGAAACCATCCCTCTCAAAACGCCCAGTGCCCAGCAATCTGGCCTGAAGCTTCAGTTAGATGCTGATGTGGAAGCAGGAGAAACGTACACTCTCTTAGTTGATTTTGATGCTGCCAAGTCGATTGTTAAAGCAGGTAACAGCGGCATGTACCTCTTAAAACCTGTGCTGCACGCCGTTAACTTAGCAGAAGCAGGCTCCATCGGTGGACATGTGTCGCCCGCTATGGCCGACAGCGCCGGTTTCAACACCCACGTTATGGCCATTACAAATGATGATACACTCTCTACCATTACCGGTGAGGAAGGCAACTATAAAATTATGGGTCTCCTCCCTGCTACTTACGATGTCGTTTTCGATCCGGATAGTGAGATGTATGAAGATACCACTATTACCGGTGTTGAAGTGATTGCTGGCGAAGAAACCCCGGTTGACAGCCTCTCCTTCCGTTAAGCTTCTACATTAATAGTTCTTTACTTATTCTTGGGTCCTGCTTGCCAAAGCAGGACCTTTTTTTATTGGATAAAACCGGGAGTACCCATTCAATGAAGAAGCCCTTCCCATTGCTCCCAAAAGCAATGCGCATTCGTTGGGAAACTTATAGGCATAAGTTGATGGACTTATGCGCATAAAAATATTTTTTATAGGCATAGGATGCAGTGGACATTTTGTTTAAGAAACGACCACATCTTAGCATTGCAATCCCCCGCTGCTTTGTTGATATTAAATCAGGATACGCCAGTACCTTATGTCGGGGAATATTCCGACATAAACGTTTTATATCAGAAGTAACTTTCAAACCCAATAATCGGGATTATGGTAACTAAACAATCAATATTTCAAAGTATACTAACTGTTTTAACGGCAATTATCGTGGTCAGCTGCGGTTCAGATCCGGAACAACAAACCGAGCAGCCGGAAACCGAATCAACGATGCAGGGCGCTGCTGATCGGGTAGCAACCATCGAAGAGGGTTTAGCCGGACCAGAAGCCATCCGCTATGATGCCGGACAAGATGTTTATTTTATCTCTAACTTCAACGGCCAGAGTAGTGCCGCGGACTCCAACGGATATATTGCCAGAGCGCAACCGGACGGGACCATCGACTCACTGAAGTTTATGACCTCCACAGAGGAAGGCCCTCTGCACGCGCCCCGGGGCATGTATATTACCGGCGATACCCTTTACGTGGCAGACCTTAAGGGTGTGCATGCGTTCAATACGCAAACTGGAAGCCATATTAACTTTTTCGACTTTACTTCTTTTGAGCCCGGCTTTCTCAATGATATTGCTGTAGGACCTAATGGCAAGATCTACGTTACGGATACGGGCCAATCTCGTGTCTATGAGATAGACGGCTCGGAAATTAGTATCGCTATTGATTCTCTCGAAAGTCCACCCAACGGTATTACCTGGGATGAACAGAAAGGTAAATTCCTGATTGCGCCCTGGAACAGCGGAGAGAAATTCCAGGCATTTATGCCGGACAGTATCTATGCACAAGACTTCATCACCACAAGCTCGGGCGGTAATTTTGACGGCATCGAACCGTTTGACGGAGCGTACCTGGTCTCCAGCCAAAACGATTCCAGCCTATACCTGATCAGGGACAGCCAAGATCATAAAGCAGTAATCAAGACAGCTCCTGAGCCCGCAGACATCGCGCTCGATACCAAGCGCAGTCGCGTAGCCGTTCCTTATATTAATTTAAATCGCGTGGATATCTGGCAGCTCAACGAATAATGCTGTAGACTCCTGAGGTTAACACCTCCGGGTGGGCGGCCGCTCACTCATCATTGGCCAAGCAGTGGTTGCCCGGGGATGATAATTCCGTTTATATCCACCTAATTTAGTATCAAAGTATCTTAACAGATTGCAAGAACAGGGAAATCTCTATGCCAGATTTCCCTGTTTTTATAGCGATAACTATTTTCCAACACAGCCATAACAATATCTTTACATTTTCATGTGGAAGATTTCCTAAAAAGTTTTATCTTTACCTCCTGATGCAAAACAACAGCTTCCATATCCATCCTTTCCATCATCATGGCGGTTTCGACCGTCAATAGCATCTTTATAGGTAGCTTATGCTGCCCTCCCGTCTTACATATATCCGCCTAACAATCTTTATTTCAATTAATTCATATTCCTAATTGTCATGGAAAGAACTGCAGATTCCAAAACTTCTTTACGTATTGCTATACAAAAATCGGGACGATTAACCGATAAAACGATTGAGCTCCTAAAAGGCATTGGCCTTCGTTTTGACGACTATAAGCGAAACCTGATGGTGGAATGCCGCAATTTTGATGTTGAGCTTCTTCTTATCCGCGATGATGATATTCCCGAATATGTGCAGGATGGCGTGTGTGACCTTGGTTTTGTAGGGGCAAACGTCACCGCCGAAACCGGGGCCAATGTAACGGTACTTCGTGACTTAGACTACGGGGTATGCCGACTCTCTCTTGCGGCTCGCAAAGAAGGAGACATCCAGACCACCGAAGACTTCCAGGGCAAAACAGTTGCTACCAGTTATCCCAAACTGACACGCGATTATTTTGAAGAAAATGATGTAGAAGCCCAAATTGTAACCATTTCCGGGGCCGTTGAGATTGCTCCCCGCCTGGAAGTTGCGGATGCTATTTGCGACTTGGTTTCAACCGGTAACACGCTTAAGGCGAACGGACTTCAAGAGCTGGATACCATCCTGGAGTCGGAAACCCAGCTGATCCAAACCAACAAAACCCTTTCGGAGGGCAAAAAACAGCTTATCGATAAGTTTCTGCAGCGGATGGACGGTCACCAGCAGGCCGAACGCAGCCGGTACATTATGATGAATGCACCAGAATCATCAGTGCCTAAAATCAAGGATATCATTCCCTCGCTCAACAGCCCAACGGTCATGCCGCTCGCCGATAATAATATGGTAGCTATCCATACCGTCATTCCCATTGATGAGTTTTGGATTGTTATGGAAAAGCTCAAGAAAGAGGGCGCAACCGGTATTGTCATCCTCCCTATTGAAAGCATGATTCTATAAATAATTATGTTGACCCTCTTTTGTTTTCTCCCTATCAATAGGGAGAAAAACGTATTAATAGATAATTTGCTCTTATCGAAGTTCCTTTCCCTAATTTTAGGGAAAGGACAGGATAGGGTCACCCAAAAGCTATACAGCGGTTCTTTATGGTACTTTGTGAAATAAGATTTGCGTGTCGAAAAAAATATCAAAACCTGACTGCTTCTAATCATGGAACAGCACATATATAATACTCTATCAGAGAATCAGATTAATCAACTTTGTCAGCGGCCGAAGATGGATTTCAAATCCGTTTTTTCTACCGTAGCGCCCATTATTGACAAAGTAGAGACAGAAGGTGACCAGGCTGTCAGCTATTACACACAAAAATTTGATGGGGTATCTCCGAAGCCGCTTGCCATCAATCCCGCCCAAGAAGAGGTATCCTTAGATCCAACGGTAAAGGAAGCTATCGATACCGCTTTTGATAACATTCAGCAGTTTCACAAGGCACAGCTTCCGGTTCCAATGGAGGTTGAAACCATGCCTGGCGTTCGCTGCCAGCGGGTAGCACGCGCCATAGAACGCGTGGGATTATACGTACCCGGTGGAACGGCTATTCTGCCTTCTACCCTGATGATGCTGGGCATCCCAGCCATGCTTGCAGGCTGTTCAACCATTGTGGTTGCGACGCCGCCCAAAGCAGATGACAGTGTTGCTGACGAAATTTTATACATTGCCCAAAAGGTTGGTGCTACTACCCTGCTCAAAGCCGGAGGGGCACAAGCGGTGGCGGCAATGGCGCTGGGAACCGAATCCGTCCCCAAAGTGGATAAAATATTCGGCCCGGGCAACCAATACGTTACGGCTGCCAAGATGATGCTTCAAAACAGCGAAGCTCAAATTGCCATCGACATGCCGGCTGGTCCTTCGGAAGTACTGGTGATCGCCGATGATACTGCTAAGCCGCATTTTGTGGCCGCCGACTTACTTTCACAAGCCGAACACGGCGCTGACAGCCAGGTGGTGTTAGTCGCAACTGAAGGCTTCGATTTGGATGCATGCCAGTCGGCACTTGATGATCAGCTGGGCGACCTTCCCCGACAGCAGGTTGCCCGCAAGGCTATTGATCAAAGCTACAGCATGGTGGTCGAACATTTGGAAGAGGCCTTTTCTTTTTCCAACCGCTACGCCCCGGAGCATCTTATTGTACAGTGCCGCGAACCGGAGCAGTGGACCGATAAAATTGTGAATGCAGGCTCGGTCTTTCTGGGCCACTGGACGCCTGAAAGCGCCGGTGATTACGCCTCCGGGACGAACCATACGCTGCCGACCTACGGCTATGCCCGCATGTACAGCGGCGTGTCGGTAGATTCGTTTCTTAAGCAAATCACCATACAACAAATTACAGAAGAAGGATTGCAGAAGTTGGGCCCAACCATAGAAAAGCTTGCTGAACTGGAAGAGCTGCAGGCCCACAAAAATGCCGTCTCAATCCGAACCAACGAATTAAAGAATAATTAGCTACCCGTTATGTCATCTTCTTTTGAATTAGAAAAACTGGTCCGTCCCAACATTAAGGCGCTCAAGCCCTATCACAGTGCCCGGCAGGATTTCAGCGAAGGATTACTGCTTGATGCCAATGAGAACAGCTACGGCGATCCTTTCCAGAGTGCAGAGCATCTGCATCGGTATCCCTCGCCCACTCATCCGGCTTTGCGAGACAAAATTGCCGAATGGCGGGGCGTGAATCGTGATAACATTTTTGTAGGCGTTGGGAGTGACGAAGGCATCGATCTCTTGTATCGCATTTTCTGTAGGCCGGGCAAAGATCGCATCCTTACCACGCCGCCCACCTATGGCATGTATAAGGTCTCTGCCAACATTCATGATATTGACATCGATACGGTGCTGCTGACTGAAGAAGACTTCCAGCCGAAGGTGGATCAAACTCTGGAAGCTGTTACGGATCAGACTAAAATCCTGTTGCTTTGCTCACCCAATAATCCCACGGCCAATACCTTTGACCGACCTAAAGTCCGTCGGCTGGTCGAACAATTTCCCGGTATTGTTGTCATCGATGAGGCCTACATCGATTTCAGTGATGTAGAAAGCTGGGCCCCGGAAGTTAACCAATATCCGAACCTGGTGGTTTTACAGACGCTGTCTAAATCGTTTGGACTTGCCGGCATTCGGCTGGGCATCACCTACGCCTCGCCTGAAATCATAAACTATATGATGAAGGTAAAGGCGCCTTACAACGTCAATAAGCTAACGGCCCAAAAGGCGCTGGATGCTTTTGAGCGGCTGGATCAGATCCAGGACCGTGTTACGCAGATCAAAGAAAAGCGAACCAGCTTGCGAAAAAAACTGGAGCCGCTTGCTCTTGTAAAGTATATTTACCCCTCAGAGGCCAACTTTCTGCTGGTCAAAATGAATGGCGATGCCCAAAACATCTACGATCGGCTCACCAAACAAGATATTATCGTTCGTTACCGTGGCAATGAACCTCTTTGTGATAACTGCCTGCGTATTACGGTGGGCACCGATGATGAAAATGACCAATTAATTTCAGCGTTAAAACAACTTTCATAATGAATATCTGGATTTCACAGGATGCCCTGGCAGGCTCCTCCGACAAACTGTTGTGGAGCGGGGCACTCTATGGCTTGAAGCGACTGCAGCAGCTTGACCATGCGGTTTCATTCTCAACCGATGCTCTTTCTGATCGCCAGCGGGAACTGCTTTCCAACGAACAAATAACTCGAGACGATTCGGTTGATCAGGGCTCCGCTGAACTTTTGGTCAAAGCTGAAGGTGAGAATCTCATTGCCTTAGCCGATGAGCAGCCTATTGAACAGGCTGATAACTGGATCCTGCTCAGCCAACAGATTTGTTTTCCAACACGTCGTGCTTCCAAAAAACGGACAACAGCGGAAACTGATATCAGTATTGATCTCAACCTGGACGGCACGGGACAAAGTACCATTGCAACCGGACTTGCTTTCTTCGACCACATGCTGGAACAGATTGCCAAACATGGGCTCGTTGATTTAGACCTCAGTTGTGACGGCGACCTTGAAGTAGATGAACATCATACCATTGAAGATGTAGCCATCACCCTCGGTGAGACGATCACGGAAGCCCTGGGCAATAAAGTAGGCATCCAGCGCTATGCGTTTATTCTACCCATGGATGAAACGCAATCCACGGTAGCTTTGGATTTATCCGGCCGCCCGTACCTAAAGTTTGACGGCTCCTTTAAACGTGAAAAGGTCGGCGATTTTCCCACGGAAATGGTCGAACATTTTTTCTATTCTCTGGCCATGCACCTAAAAGCTACGCTGCATATTTCTGTGGAAGGTGCCAACGATCATCACAAAATAGAAGCTTGTTTCAAAGGATTTTCTCGTTGCCTGCGGGCTGCTGTGAGCCGTAGTGAACGCAATGCCAACATTCTCCCCAGTACTAAAAACCTGTTATAACCAATACGTTTTACGTTCAAGATTAAAATTAAAATGAATAATAGTCAGATTTAACAGTTCCTATTGATCCATTATGGCAACCACCCCTGCCCTTGTGGAATCGAGTTTAATTCCACAGGGCCTGTGCCCCTCCTTTGAAAGGAGGGGATATGCGAGGCAGCCAAGAAAGATTCTCCCCTTATCAAGGGGAGATGCAAGAGGGGTTGTTGCTAACTATGGAATAGGTTGAGTACAGACATACCATGGTACGTCCCGCCAGCAACCAATTAAACGATACAAATATTAAACATAGAACAACCATGATTGCCATCATTAATTATGAAGCCGGAAACCTGGCTTCCGTCTCCAATGCGCTCAACCGGCTTGACGTGCCTTATACAATTACCAATAAAACGAATGAACTTGAAGCTGCAGAAGGTATCATTTTTCCAGGCGTGGGGCATGCGAAGCCGGCGATGGAAGCTCTCCGAAAAAATGGCCTTGATACCTGGATACAACAAACCACCAAGCCGCTACTGGGCATTTGCCTGGGCATGCAGCTTCTTTACGAATCATCGGATGAAGGCGGTGGAACGAAAGGCCTTGGCCTCATCCCCGGACAATTAAAAAAGTTTGATAATTCCAGCCAGAAGGTTCCACACATGGGATGGAATACATTCACAGAAACCGCAGACCATCCCCTGGTTAGCGATTTCAATAGCAACTCCTATTTCTACTATGTCCACAGTTATTACGCGCCGGTCAATGAGTATACCATTGCTACCTGTAACTACAGCACTGATTTTACCTCTGTTGTGTACAAAGATAACTTGATGGGCGTGCAGTTTCACCCGGAGAAATCGGGTAAAATTGGGGCCCAATTATTACAGCGATTTATAGATCACGTGGAGAATCAGAAAGTAACTGGATGATTAACGCGTTATGCGATTGCTTTTAACAAGGTTCATGGCATACTATTATCTCAGAAGCGGTCTTTTCATCCGAATTCTGGGGTTAACCTCGGATCAGTGGAAGGGGCCCTTGATCTATTCATCGGACGACAACCCCAGTCGCCCGATGAGAGATTATATCTCGTTTTACATGTTTGTTCAACCACACAACACCTTCTTATTATATATTCTGTAAAAACTTCTCAAACTTAGGGTAAGACCCAGGCTTTATTTCATAAGATATCCAAAGGTTTGTACCTTAAGCCACATGTCAGTGGCGGACATGCTCTTACTTATTTTAAAACAAAATAGAGTCCGATCAATGGACTCACGATAATTCTAAATGGATTTTAGTTATGTATAATATTCTGCTACATACCCACTCCGGCTTACGTTGGCTTGTTCTTATTGCACTCATCGTTGCTCTTTTTCAAACCTTTTCTCGCCGGGGGACGACCGGTAGCATCATGGAAACCAAATCCGTCTTATTCACCTTTATTTTAACCCACATCCAGTTATTGGTGGGGCTTATTCTTTATTTCATCAGTCCCAAAGTAGTTTTTGGAGCCAACACCATGAGCGATAGCCTGTTTCGCTTTTTTACTGTAGAGCACTTGGTGGGCATGCTGATTGCCATTGTACTTATCACCCTCGGCTATTCAAAAGCCAAAAAAGCAGAAAAACCCTTTAACAAAGCTTTCAACTATTACATCGCTGCCTTTATTCTTATTCTGCTATCCATCCCCTGGCCGTTCAGAGAACTGGGCGCCGGTTGGTTTTAAACCAGTTTAGTAAATTTATTCTTGGATGGAGATCCGCTACTGGATCTCCATTTTTTTATCCTTCTCTCTTGATGCCTACTACCCGGGCTCGATCATCTTTCATTTCAATATACACATCCGTTTTTTTATCCGGATAGGGTTTTCCGTTCCGTAACGTATGGAGCTGGATTCTAATTACTTCTTCACCTTCCAGTTTTTCCAAATCTGTGGATGCAAGATCAATCGCAATGGATGACTTTCGACTAAGCAGTTCTTTCGAAATCCACTGATCCGGATCGCCCAGCTTGTACCGGTAGCTCGTATTCGCAGCCTCAAACAATCCTCCTTCAACACCTAAGTCTGCAAAAGAAACAATGAGATTATTTCCAGCCAACATCGCCTTAAACTTATCCAATGGATTTACTTTACTAAACCAATAATTTCCAATTTTATCACGACGTTCAATCAGCGTTTGAACCAAGTATTCTTTGGCTTCCGGGTTGGTTATCTTTCCCAATTCCACCAATGCTCTGATCTCCTCATCTGAAAATGCCATTACCATCTTGGCACCCCATAATCCATCACGCGGAGTTACTTTCTCAAAAGCCGGATTGGGATAGCTGGTCACCCAGTTAGCCGGACTAAACAGCTTAGATTCGAAGTATCCTACTGAGGGATAAAAAGGACGGTCTTTTGCTTCGGGCCTGGCCCAGGGTTTAACGTAAAGTCCAAGGGTACCATACAGCACCCCCATATAGCGGGGATCGTAGCGATACTCTTGCCCTCTTTTGGTGTGGCGGAGGCTCACTCCAACAGTGCCCAGAGTAGATCCCATGTCCAACAGGTAATGCTCAATATAGCCCTTGTCTCCTTTTCCAACATAAACGGCCATCGTATTCCCATGGCGTCGGTCGGTGTCATTCACCCATGAGCCTAATACTCTGAGCCCCCGAACTTCCCGGCGATCTTCATGGGGAATGCGATCATTGGGATCATCTTTGCGAGTGCCTTTGAAGTTCCAAGGCCCCAACGGACGACCATTGACATATTTACTGGCCAGCACACGCACTTTTCCATCCTCCCGGATCTGTGCCTTATCCAAAATTTCTTGCAAATCGGCTTTAGTCATAGGCTTCTCATCTCCACCCTTGGTAACCGTAGCATCCTCGGCGATGACTAACTGATCGGGGTCAAAATACGAGATGCTATTCTCAGGTACTGAATAACCCGCAGCATGGTAAATATTGGTTACAATGACTTCGGATGACGACATCAGCTCCGGCGACTCTTTACGATCCAGTTTAATAATGTAGGTGTTTCCACGAGCATCCTGGACGGTAAATCCCGGTGTTACGCCTTCTGATTTGCCCCGAATGACCGTAATAGGCTGAGTGGTATCAGGCCCAGCCCCGGAAATCGGTCCACGTTTTAACTCGTTCAAGCTCATCGGCTTAAAATAGTGGCGGCGGGTGTACCAGCTGGAGTTGGGCACTTCATCCAACACATTTACGTTGTCCGCCTCATCCATGCCATTGATCCCCATGGCATGGCCCACCGCTTGAAAAATTGAACCTAAATCCAGCGTTTTTTCAAGCTGATAAAAAGTGCTCAAATAGAGTGTTTCCCATTGAAAATGCTCTTCGGTTTCGGCAGGTCGGGGTATATTTTTGTTATCAGGATCAAATGTTTTAACCGGCTGCTGGGTATACGGTCGGCTGGACCCACAGGCACTGATAATCGATATACAGCTGATGACCAGTAATAGCTTAAATGTATAAGAAAACAAGTGAGAATGCATAGGATATTGTCTCATTGATGTCCTTTGAGCTGGTCCCTTAAAAATTCATAGTAAATTTCAGTAAACTTCGGATTTCCTCTTTACTAAAAGCAATTTCTACGCGGAACAAAAAGTCGGAAGCCGTCATAAATCGTAATCCCGTGCCCACCGAACCATGAAATCGGTTGAATGTTATCTGGTCGTAGTTACTAAAAACCTGTCCCTGGTCAGTAAACAGCACTGCATCCCAGGTATCCCAGATGGGATACCGATATTCCAGGGTAAACAGCAGAGAGCCTAAATCCCGGAATCGATCCTGCTCATATCCCCGCAAGTTATCGGCATCGCCCAAAATACTTTGCTCGTAAAAGGGAACCGAAGCACCGCCAAGCGGGTACCGCTTTTGAAGACGTGCCCGGAATGCCAGGCGACGGTCCAGTGGCAAACCCGGGACAGAGAAGAATTGCTGCCAGTCGCCATAATAGGTTAAATACTCAAAATCAGTATTATTTAGACTGCGGCTGTAAGAAATGCCTGCGTCGTACAGGGCACCGGAATAAACCCGTACCTTGGTTTGCTTAAAATCATAGGAGGTGGTTACCCTGCTAATCAAATTGGTGTTGTCATTCTCGGAAAGTCCCTTACGATGGTCGAGCGTTACTCCAAGCCCGGAACTAAGTAAGTTGGTCGTGCAAAAGCCGTATGTTTCTGGATCCACAAAATTGCTCAGAGGCTCTCCGGTTTCGGTCTGTTCTGCAACATTGTGTACACGAGTGTGAATAACCCCATTGGTTACTTTAGCCAGCAGGTTGGGCCGTATTAAATATCCAACCTCTGTCTTAAGGTTATAGCTTTCAATCTGATAATCGACTTCCAGATCTTCGGGTCCACTGTTACCTCCCAGGAAAATATCCTGATCATTATTCTTACGCAGATTGCCACTGATATCGATTTGATATCTTCGCCGGGGTGCAGGAGGAACCTTATAATTAATATCTAACCGGTAATTCTGTGTATTGGTATAAAAGGTATTGAAGTCGAACGAATGTCCACCATTAAAAAGGTCCCGGTTGAAGTAGGTAAAGCCCGCTGCAAAGGCTGTTCGTCCACCTATCGAGAAACTGGGATAAAAACCGGCTGTTTTCTCTTCATTCAAAAGAAAATCAGAGATCCTTGAAATAACCTGCTTTTCTTCGTTCCAATTTATTCCCCATTTAAGAGGCTGTATTGCTAAATGAACAACGGCAGCCGGTGCTTTTAACAACGTTCTGGCCAAAGTACGATCGGCCCTATATGGAATAGAATCAGGGTGTGCTTTGCCCGGGATCGTATCCGGATCAGCTACCTTAAAAAAAGGATTAGTGTTAGTTGTTGTAGTAATAAAGGTCTCTTCATGGATGTGGGATGCATGGACCACAGCCCCGGCTTGGGTAACCATTGCGATGCCCAACCACAACAACAAGCGTAATACTCTATGATGATTAAATGATAAAAACTCCACTATGACCTTTATTTAGCTTACCGAGCGCCTCTGTGCTTCATCTCCTTTCCCAGCTTCAGGATATATGATACGTAATTACTTCATATTATTTACAGCATTTTCGGTCAATTCTTGTAAAACGGGATGTCTTAACTGAGATAAAAAGTGGGTTGCCTGCTCCAATGTTTGTATTTCTTGCTCAAACTGTCCATAATTATCCTGTTTGGATAATAAGGATTCAAATAACGGCATCAGATACTTCTTTTCCTCCCAATCAATCAGGTTATCCAAAAACTCAATACTTTCTGAAATCAGTGTTTCTTTACCGCTCCGGATCCCCTTGTACCCATTATAAATATCATTAGCATTGTAGATCAATCCCAATAGGCGGAAAATATTCTCAAAACTCTTTGCAATCTCTTCCTCCATCACTTTTGCTAACTCAGGATACTGGTCTGGGACCTTCAGCACAAAATGGGACTGTTCCAACAATGCATAACGACGAGCCTCTTGGTATACACACTTCCTCAGCTTTTCGGTATTAAAGACGGGAGATTTAATATCTTGCCGTATCTTATTCAACGCCTTAATAATTTGATGGCGGACCGGTACCACGCTGTCATCAAGACCAAGCTGCAGAACATCTAAGGCAACCTGGCTGGCGTTATAGTACAGGATAGAAGGAATCTGCACTCTTTTTTCGAGTTCTACTTCATCATCGGTTAAGTAATCGAACAGTGTTCCAAATATCCGCCGTCCATACATGGCAAGCCCCTGTTGGGCCGTCTTTTTGTATTTATTTGAGTCAAGATAATCGAGCAGAACGTGGATAAATATTCGATCTCCCGCCCGTCCGGCACTCAGTATGGCTCGTTTTACAACCTCGGGGGAGTCATCTTCAAGCAATATGCGCAAGATATGTCGCCGAGACCGGTCATAGGCTACGCCTAAGGCTCGCGCAACCTCTACTTTAAATTCTTCACTGCTCTCTCCTTTGTATGACAGGGCTTCCTCTAAAAATTCCGTTGTTATCAATGCACGCTCATGCTCCCCTCCATCTTTTGCAATGAGTCCAAGCGTGGCGGTGCGAATTTTTATATCCTGATGGTTGAGACCATCTTTCAATATTTCTTGCCAGTCTACTTCATATTTTTCCGAATCATAAAAGTGGTAGATGTACCGGGCTGCCTCCAGCCGTACCTCCACATCCGGATCTTCAAGCAGACGTGCAATTTCCTGGATATATCCATCTATTTCCCGAGTCCGAAACAACCGCAAGCTTCGCCTTCGCACTTTGGGGTTGGGATGACCAAGCAAACGCTCTAAGTTTTTCAGCGGTATATTTTCAATCTCATATTGTGTTTCCAGTCGTTTCAACGCCATCATCACCGTAGATTCATTTTGGCTTTGCAGGCGTTGCATCATTTCCTCAGGAGACCATCGACCCTCCAGTTCTCCTGACTTGTGGCCGGGGTCATTGACCTGTTTCTCCAATGACTCTCTAAACTCGTTGACATATGAGCGGTGTACCCAAACGGCTAAAATGATCCAGCAGATCAGAAGCCCCATAACGATCAGGCTGAGGTATTTAACCGAGAGGTTCATTTGAAACGTCAGAAGTAATAATAAAGCCCCGGCCAATCCCTGCGCTCCGTTATCCACAAAGAGGTCAATAAAAACCTTGGTCCGCTTTTTGAGATTTAATTCGACAGGCACAAACAGCAACTCACGCCCCGTACGGTCCAGCGAATGTTTTAAGCTCTGATCGGCACCACGTACTAACACAGCTGCTAACAATCCCGGCCAGATAAATAATCCTGCTGAACCCAACAATAAGATACTTGGCAGCAGAGTAACGGCCCCGCCTACGCCCTTGCGACTAATAAATTTGGAGGACAGAAAAAGCTGTAATAACAGTGCGATAATACTAACCCGGCCGTAAAATCGTCCCATGAAGGTGGTCAGGCTATTGTCGGTTGTATAGATGGATGAAGCCACTGTTTTAAACTGGTAATCGATCATTGTTGTGGCGATTACAGAAATACCGATAATCCCGATGATGAGTATCAGGTGGCGTGACTGGATGATATCCCTGAAAAGAAATTTTCCAAATCCAGATTCTCCGGATTCTCTACCCTCCCTTCCGACCTCTTCTGCTTCTGAAGATCCATTCGCTTCTGACCGAATAATTGGTATAAGGAATACCGTTCCGAATAAAAGAGCCGCCCCAATAAGCAATAAATCAGGGGGTGATATGCCGATGGTGTCAATCAGGAACCCCGTAATTTCACCACCTGCAATAGAACCGGTTATGGCAGCCAGACTCAACAGGGTAAAAATACGTTTGGCCTGGATGGGATTAAATAACGCATTGGCTAATAACCAAAATTGAGAAGTTATCAGTATCGAATAAATACTAACCCAGATATAAAAGATATAATATAGCAATGGCGAATCGATACTCAGCAGCCACCAAATAAGTACCAGGTTGGCGGTCAGAAATAACGTTATCCCATTAATAACCCATCCCAAAGCCAACTTATTAGAGAACCGGGAATACCCCATCGAAATGGGGATAGCGGCAATTGCCGTAAAGATAAAAACAAAGGGAAGCTGCTGCGGGCCCTGCTCTACCAGAAAAAGGCTGTCGCGAACCGGCTTCAGCAGGTAGAGGGTTATCAGCAAAATAAAATTATATGAGAACATTAACCCCACCAGCTTACCCTCGCCAGGCTTAATGTCTACGGCAGCCCTAACATACTCTTTTATACCATCTCTTTTCATGACCGGTGAAGTTAAAAAGTAATCTTGCGTATTGCCAATTTATAACCGGCACCAAACATCCATCTACTTAACGATTATTGGCGCAAGAACTATCCATCATTCTCTTATTTCGTTCATTTTAATAGCAAAATTACAGCGACCACAGCCAGCCTGTAAAGTTTCCGATTAATTTTTTAGAAAAAAATGTAACAACAGACCAAAAAATCACTCTTGTATATGTGATACATGACATCAACTATTCTTTCAATACGAAAATGAAAACAACTACTAAATATTTTTTCTTCTTGTCACTGCTTGCGGTAAGCTGTACCAATGGCTTAAGTGATGCCTACTATTCATCAAATGATAACCTAAAGCCGGGCACCGAGTTAACCGATCAATATACATTTGAAATGAACGAAACACCCGATTACCGGGATGAGATGGTCTCTTTCGTCACCAATATTGGTGACTATGCCCGACAGCAAAACCCCTCTTTCGTTGTTATTCCCCAAAATGGAGAAGAACTGATTTATAACGATTCAGGAACGCTAAATCAGAAATACCTGAATGGTATTGACGGGCTTGCCCGCGAAGATCTTTTCTTTGGATATGAGCAGGATAATAAAGCCACACCTAAAAATGAAAGACTTTATATGCAATCCTTTTTGGATGAAGCGAAGAAAGCGGGAAAACCAATTTTGACTATTGATTATGCCTGGAGCCCCAAAAAGATTGATCGATCTTTCGAACGGAACCATGATCATGGATATATTCCATTCGTGGCACCACATCGCAGCCTCGATATTGTTCCGGGCTATGATAGTTCTTTATACAACGAAAACGCGAATGATATCCAATCCCTGTCGGAAGCTAAAAACTTCTTATACCTGATCAACCCTCAAAACTATGGTACTAAAGAAGCGCTTCTACAGGATCTTGAGCAAACCAATCATGACCTAATTGTAATCGACCTATTCCTTTATGATGATATTTCCTTCACAGCCGCTGAAGTAGCCCGCCTTAAGACCAAAGCTAATGGCGGCAAACGCTTGGTACTGGCATACATGAGCATTGGGGAGGCCGAAGATTATCGGTATTACTGGGATTCTTCATGGAACACTACCGCTCCCAACTGGATGGAACCCGAGAACCCCAACTGGCCCGGCAACTTTAAAGTAAAGTATTGGTCCCAGCAATGGCAGGATCTCATTTGGGGAACTTCCGAATCTTATCTCGATCGTATCCTCGCTGCTGGCTTTGACGGCACCTACCTCGATCTGATTGATGCCTATTATTACTTTGAAACCACCTAAAGAGCTACCATCCTCATTTTGAGCGAAGATGAGGAATACAAAAACCGGAGTCGATACCTCATCGAAACTCCGGTTTTTGGTTTATGCCACAAATCAATTACTTCGCCTCTGCTACCCGGTACTGGAACTCATTCGTAAAGGTTCGGCCAAACATATCAGTTACCCGAACCTCAATAACTTGTTCGCCCAGCGGTAAATTATTGGGCACGCCTCCCTTCCACAAATGACTTGATTCAATAGGGTTTGAGGGTCGTTTCCCATCTGGCAACGATGTTGCCCCATCCCACTTTTGACGCAGCTCAGCTACATACGGATCTTCGGTTTCAGCCCTGTACATCGTGCGCCATGCGTCATCATACTCTTTGACCCGGTACTCTACCTCCGTAAGCTGATTGCCCAGAAAGTAGTTCACATACAGTTGCGCGCCGTGCCAGGAATCCTGGGGAACGACTTTAGGCCCCCATATACTCATTTTATAATCTTCCGAATAGTCTGCCGCTTTATAATCAATGGTAAAGCTGTTGCCATCAACGTTGAGCATCGCATAGCCATTCGGCGTGCCGTCACGCATCAACGTAGGTGGAATATCGCGATCATCCGGAACTCCAGACCACCAGTCACCCGAGGTAGTACCCACATTATAATGGATATGAGGCGTTAATTGGTCCCAATCTTCTTCAACATCAAAAAAGTTAAACTGCTGGATGTGTGTATGTGCTGATAATGATAACGTATTCGGATACTCTTTCAGCAGATCAAATAGATCACGGCGGTCGGACAGCCGGTAACTGCCATTATCCCCTTCCGGAATAGGGATATGGAAAGCCAGTACCACCAAGTGATCCTTAGGCACATGCTTCAAATCATTCTCGATGAAATCCAGCTGTCGATCAGTAAGTCCGCCTATATAGCCCGATACGCCATCGGTCCGCGGATAGATGACATCATCCAGGATGATAAAATGTGCCTTGCCATGGTTAAACGAATAGGTAGCCGGACCAAAGGTTGCCTCAAAGGTTTCGTCGGCCAACTCATCGCTCTGGGCATCAAAATTCATATCGTGATTGCCGTAGACGTTAAACCACGGGATACCCACTTTGGCCACCGACTCGCTGTAAGGCTGAAACAAATCCAGGTCATCGCCCACAAGGTCGCCCAGGGAAATACCAAAATCATATTCTGTGGCATCGTGCAGTTCAGAGACAATGTCACGATCAAAATAATCGACTTCCTGGCGGGTATACGGCTGTGGATCTCCAAAGATAAGCGCCTGAAATTCATCTTTCTGCTCGGTTTCTATAAGCGGAAAGTTAATGGCCTTCGGTAATGTGCCCGTCGGTTCAACGCCTTCAAAATCAAGATCCGGCGACCCATTGGGCTTGTGTAGATAATAAAACCGGGGACGATTCAGTTCATCAACCGGCAACTGGTAACCGGAGGGCTTGATGACGAAAACCCGGCTATCCTGTTCGTCTATATCAATCGAATACGTGCCTTCGGCATCGGTTAGTACCACCTCCTGACCATTAGAAACGGGTACTCCGGCAATGCCTTCATCCCCCGAATCTAACTGCCCGTTGGCATTGGCATCCCGGTAGACGGTACCTGTTGCGGTTTGTTGCGCCCGGGCCGGTGAGCCGAGCAGGCAAAATCCTAATATTAAAATAGAAGCAAAGCGTAATTTCATAAAAATAGGTTATGTTTAATTTTTTGGGAGACCTATGCTACAAATAGCATTAAACCTTAGTTTAAAATGGAGATTAACGAATCATAAACTTAATTTCAGGGCGAAATGAATGGAACGCAAATGAAGCGGATTATGCAAATTTTCGCGGATATAATCTAATACTTCCCTATCCTCGGCCAACCGCCTGATATGCTTCAACAGTGTTCTAAATAATAATTCTACTGTGTTGAGTAGTTAAAAAATCCTTAAGAAGCTAAACTCTATAGGTTCAAGCTGTACTTGTATGGGCTACATCCCCCCTGCCCATGAAAGGGGAAAATCAAGGTGGTTTTGTGTGATTTGGGGGATGACCAGACTCATAATAAGGTTACTGTTTAATACTCAACGCGCAGTTCTAAATAAAATAAAATTATGCGTGTAATTCCTGCTATTGACCTGTTAGATGGACAGGTCGTTCGCCTGCACAAAGGCGACTACAAAGAAGCAACGATCTATAATGACAATCCCCTTGATGAAGCCCAAAAATTCAAAGAGGCCGGCTTTCGGCACATTCATATTGTGGATTTAAACGGGGCCAAAGAGGGTAATTTCGTCAATCTAAAGCATATCCAGCAGATTATTGACAAGCTGGACATGTCGGTACAGACCGGCGGGGGCATCCGCAGCTATGAGGATGCGGCCAAGCTGATCAATCATGGAGTATCCAATATCATCTGCAGTTCTATGGCCGTTAAGAGTCCCGAAGCCTGGGGCCAGGTCTTGGATAACTTCAGCAAGCAGGCTATCCTGGGGATGGACCTGAAGGATGGCAAGGTGGCCTACGGCGGATGGCTGGAGACCCTCGACCAGTCGCTGGATGATTTTTTGCAGCCCATGTTTGAGCGGGGACTCTCGACCATTCTATGCACGGACATTTCCCGCGACGGCACGCTGGAGGGTACCAACCTGGAACTTTACCAATCGCTGCAGGAAACGTATCCGGACATCCAGTTTATTGCCTCCGGTGGGGTAGCCTCGGTGGATGATTTTAAGCAGTTATCTAAAGCGGATCTCTTTGGCGTGGTGGTGGGACGTGCTTACTACGAGCAAAAGATTAGCCTCGAAGAGATGATGAAGTACCATAGCGACTAAACGATACTGCCCTCAGCAAATATTATCTGGATACATTATCAGGAATCCCTATTCCTGATAATATCCACTGAATGTGCCCTCACAATAAATAACTGGATAAACCCCAATATTATATGGAAGTTGTGCTGAGGGGGGGGGATTCCGCTCAATTATATGTTAGGTTGCCTTAGAATAATATGACAGATCCTAGAGATAAACTAGTTGCAAATATTATCGACTACTTAGAAAGTATTGGGTTAGACCCCCTTCACACTTTTACAGTCTTAAGTGTTATTATTTTAATTAGTTACCAGAAAAAAGTTAGAAATTGGGAGCAGCAAAAAGATTGGCAAAAAGGAATTATTTTGAGCACGGCATTTTGTACAAGCTTATTAGTGATAGTAAGTTTATTACGCATAATTGGCGTTATTAACTTTTAAAAAATGGTGGCAACCTAACCAGCGCATTAACGGCGGACACGGCCTCACCGTTGGTTTGATGAGTTTGCTAATTTAGAATTTTGTACCCTTATTTAGTTAGTAATTCCCGTGCCGGTTATGCGCAATGAACTGTGTTGAAAGTCAAGCAGCCAATGCCTTTTTTTCTTCAAATGGTTCGCACTTACTACCTACGGCAAATGCCTGTCGAAGCAGTTTATGAGCAATGGCTACCTTAATCACTT
>NZ_JAGGJA010000016.1 GCF_026229185.1 Fodinibius salsisoli
CGCCAGCGCTTGCATTCAACGCTGGACTACCGCACACCGGCGGAAATGCAAGAGTATTTAACCCAACAACAAGAACGGGCAGCATGATCTGGCTTAACGTACTGTCCATTTTTTTGTAGCAATTCCATTAAAGGAAAACAGAATGCCCAGAGAGACCAGTTCTTTCGTTGAGTGTTTGGTATTGCTAAAAATATCGTACCCTATAATAATAGCACCGTAGATTAATACTTCTCTAGTCTATTGGATTTTAGAAAATAAAGTTAAAAAGAGTAGAACCCCTTATCGGATGTCTCTTATTAATCAAGCAGAAAAAGAAAGCTGCTAATTGTTAACCTTAACAGCTCTAATTAGCGCAACGTTTTCCAAAACGTGTGCGTCTCATATAACCAACAATCCTTAGGTTGTTTTACTCTATTAAAAGAGCTTTCTTCCATTGAATATAATTTATGTCCTAATAAGTCTTTCAGAATCTTTTGAATACTAATAAAACTTACAAAATGTACGGGTGGTTATAACTAATGGGACTTCTTACAAGCCAACCGCTTAAACAATAAAGAATAAGTTAAGAAATGATGATGCGCCGGATCCTTTTTGTACTATTAGCTGCAATATTTTTACAAAATTGTCAGCAAGAAACTCCACCACCTTGTACTCCCCAAGAAACCCCCGACTCTTCGCTTGTGGCGCTGACCGACTCCCTTTCCGAACAGATGGACTGGCCGGAGGATCTGGATATCACGGCCTTCTCAGGTCCGGATGTGACGCCCAGTCCCGCCGCCCTGGCGGTAAAATCCACCGGAGAAGTCTTTGTCGGCGTGGATATGCAGGGTTCACTGGGTAAAGATCCCGGCAAGGGCTCCATCCAGCGGCTGACCGACTGCAACCAAGATGGGGTCATGGACCGCCACACGGAATTTGCCAGGGTCGATAATCCCCGCGGCATACTAGCGATGGGGGATCAGGTGTTTGTGCTGCATACTACTTTTTCGGAGGAGACCGGGAAGGCTTCGGGTATGGACCTGGTCGTATTTGAAGATAAAGATCAGGATGGCGTGGCCGACGGGCCTTCGCAGCCGTTAATTGAGGATATCAGCAATCCGAACTACCTGCGCAGCAGGGGAACCGACCACGCCACAAACGGTATCCGGATGGGTATTGACGGATGGATCTATATCGCGGTGGGGGACTTTGGCTTTCACGAGGCTACCGGGCGCGATGGCACCACCCTGACGATGCTCGGTGGCGGCGTGCTCCGGGTACGCCCGGACGGTACCGAAATGGAAGTCTATACCCATGGGTTGCGCAATATTTATGATGTAGCCATCGATCCCTACATGAATATCTTTACGCGGGGCAATACCAATGACGGCGGCGGATGGAACGTGCGGTTTGCCGATCACATACAGACCGGGGAGTACGGCTATCCCATCTTGTTCAAGCATTTTACGGAAGAAACGATACCGGCCCTGGTAGATGTAGGCGGGGGATCGGGCACCGGCGCGCTCTATATGGATGATGACCGCTGGCCGGCCAAGTACAACCATGTCCCGCTGATGGCCGACTGGGGACGCAGCTACCTGTATATGCACCATGTAACTGCCGACCAGGGGAGCTTTACCCAAGAGTCAGAAGAATTTATTCAACTTCCGCAGATCACTGACCTGGATGTGGATGGTTCGGGCATTATGTACCTGTCCGCCTGGGACGGGGCCGGATATTCGGGCAATTCCACCAAAGGGTTTACGGTACGTGCCGTTCCGGAAGCGCTGGACCCCGAGCCCTTTCCAAACCTGCAGGAAGCCTCTGTCAGTGAGCTGGCCGAATACCTGCAATCCGGAAGCGCCAAAGCCCGGCTGGCTGCTCAGTATGAATTATTGCAGCGACCGTCCGGTGAGGCCGAAACAGCAGCCTTAAGGATCGCAGAGAATGAAGAGTTACCTACCGATGTACGGGTAGCCGGCCTCTTTACGTACTCACAGCTTACCGGCAAAGAGGGAATCAATAACCTGGTACAGCTGACGGGAGATGATGAAGTGAAAGAATTTGCCCTGCGGGCACTGGCCGACCGTAAGCCTTATATTGATGCCGTACCTATTGAACCCTTCCTGTCGGCGCTCGGGAGTCCCTCGGACCGGGTAAAAATTGCTGCCATTGTGGGATTAGGCCGGCTCGGCCGCGCAGAGGCCACAGATGAGCTGCTGAAAATAGAGGTGCCGTCCTCTTTCCAGGCGCCCGAGGCGGGCACCGAAGGTCCGCATGCAACCCCGAATTCCGATATTATTCCACCCCACGTGGCGGTGAAAGCCCTGGTAGAGATTGGCGACACCGATGCGCTCCTGGACGCAGTCGAGCAGGAGCAAAACGAGTTGGCCCTGTGGGCGCTGCGATACATTCACGAGCCGGAAGTCCCCCGGCGCCTGATTACCCTGTACAATAACAGCGAAGATGCCGGATTTAAAAACCAGCTGTTGCACAATTTGGCACGTATATATCACAAAGAGGAGCCTTATGACGGCTCTTGGTGGTGGAGCACACGTCCCGATACTCATGGTCCGTACTACAAAGGAATTGACTGGGAGTCCACGCTTTTGATTCGAGACTTTTTAGTCAAGGAATGGCAAAGCCGTACGGAAAGCGAGCAACAACTGTTCGCCGGGCTTAACAGCAAATACCGGCTGGGGATCGATCAGTTCGGAGGCACTGAAGCCGAAGCGCCCAAAGAAGAAGCCCCGCAGGTAGATCTGGAAGCCATCAAGAATAAGGAAGGCCAGGTGGGCGAAGCATCTATTGAAGATGTGATGCTGGCCCTGGAGCAGCTGGATGGGGACGCCCAAAAGGGCAAAGAGCTGTTTATCCAGCAGGGGTGCCAGGCCTGCCATACGCTCAGTCAGGAAGGAGTCCAAAAAGGACCATTCCTCGGGCAGATCGGCGGCATTATGAACCGGCAGCAAATCGCCGAATCCATCTTAAAACCCAATGCGTCGATCTCCCAGGGATTTGCGACGGTGCAAATTAGCACGGATGACAACAGAAGTTATACCGGATTTGTGACCCGGGAGACCGCGGAGGAGCTGGAGATTCGGAATATTGCCGGGCAGGCGACCACGATTGAGAAAGCCAATATCGAAAGCCGTAAGGAGCTGGAAATGTCTATGATGCCGGGCGGATTGGCCAATGCACTCTCGTACGAAGAGTTTACCTCCCTGGTGGAATTCTTGTCCCAACAGGTCAAATAGGGGGTAGCCTCTTGTTTATTGTATAGGATTCATAGTCTGGCCCGGTAAGGGCTGGACTACCCAAGAGAGGAGTATCTGGCTGCCAGAATTCGTTTGCGTTAGTCCGTACTGAATGCCGGCGTCATTAAAAACTATGTTTTTATATCCGGAGGCAACCTTTTGTCCCAAATTCTTGTATAGGAAGGTAAGCAGGGATTATAACAATTGACCTCTAAAC
The DNA here is from genome assembly GCF_026229185.1 of Fodinibius salsisoli. GTDB lineage: Bacteria > Bacteroidota > Rhodothermia > Balneolales > Balneolaceae > Fodinibius > Fodinibius salsisoli. The sequence goes on from NZ_JAGGJA010000016.1 coordinate 3,454, forward strand.
TTTCCTTAAATAGATAAGAGAGAGGGTATAAGGTTAGAAACCTGCCATAGTATGCACATCATGTCATCGAAAAGATGAAAAAAATGTGCGCTTTAACTCAAATGAAAAATAGAAGAGGGATTATTATGAAGATAGACAGAGGATGGTTTATAGGATTGCTTTCAGTACTCATGATTATGGCATATGCGTGTGAGGATCAATCGGTCAGCACGGAACAGTCTGAGCAACAACAAATTGAAGGCCTTCAAAAAATGAAAGGTGTCGGCAATGGGTGGGATGGTTCCGTACAGCATAATTTCCGGACTCACCTCAAGGGCGAAAATGAGGTTCCCGCTGTTGAAACGAATGCCCAGGGCCAGGCGATATTTAAAGTGAGTAATGATGGTACTTCCATTCACTATAAATTAATAGTAGCCAATATCGAGAATGTATTAATGGCTCATATCCATAATGCCCCGGCTGGTGAAAATGGGGGCGTGGTGGTTTGGCTCTACCCTTCAGCACCGCCTCCCCAACTAATTGAGGGAAGGACCCAGGGTATATTGGCGGAAGGTACTATTACTGCGGATGATCTTGTCGGATCTCTTGCAGGACAATCGCTGGATATTCTGTTAGAAGAGATGAAAGCAGGAAGAACCTATGTTAACGTCCATACCGAGCAAAATCCTGGCGGAGAAGTTCGTGGGCAGATCAAATAGTTAAATGCATGAAGCAGAAGTAGTACGTGAGCTGATGTGTTGCCAACATCTAAAATGGTTGAGTATATGTTGGCAGCATGTTAGCTAATAATTCTTCCTGGACTATTTCATGTAAGTCTCAAATGTGCTAGAGGCAGTAACTTCTTACCCTGGAACTGCTCATACCAACACTTGAGAGCCCTTTTCCCCCGACAGGGGCAGACTCATCGGTATGCCACAAAAAAATAGAATAACGAAGGGCCAACCTACCGATAATTAATCTGAAAAATGGGGTTTAGAGTATCCTGTAACTATATAGTGCTTATAGTTATAAGGATAAGATGTTTGCCCTTATAAGGATGAAGAGTTTGTCCTTATAAGAGCAGAGAGTTTGTTCATGCCAGGAAATATAAATGTGGAAATGAATTTCCGTACTACAGATAGGGGTATTAAAAACTTTCTTTGCGGTTGAAATCATGATATTTTCCCGCGGACTTTGAAAGTCCCGGAAATAAATGGTAATAAGTTATAATGTTGTATGATTTCTTTTCGTCGCGTACTCACAAACATCCAAGGTAATACGGTAACCTCTGGGATTCGAACAACTGTAATATGTGCCTTGCTCTTGGTTTTGGGAGCAACGGGACTGCAGGCGCAAGAGCAAAGGGTTGACATGCTTGATACACTGGTTGTATCCAAAGAGGTAGTGGTTTCATCGAGTCGCATTCCGCAGACGGCCGCCGTAACGGGACGTAATATTACGGTCATTCCAGCTCAGACGATCCGGAACCTGCCTGCCCGAACGGCGGATGAGGTGCTGCGCTATGTGTCGGGTATTGAAGTACAGTCGCGCGGTGCTTTTGGAACCCAGTCCGATTTTAGTATTCGGGGCAGTACGTTTTCACAAGTGCTGGTGATGGTCGATGGGATGCGCATCAACGACCCCTTGACGGCTCACTTTAGCTCCAATATTCCGGTTGCACCCTCAGAAATAAACCGTATAGAAGTGTTGCACGGGCCGGCGGCGGCCCAGTATGGTGCTGATGCGGTAGGCGGAGTAATCAACATTATTACCCGAAGCTTTGGCCAGCGTAAAGGACAGCAGCAGACGAAGGCACATCTGAAGGCAGGATACGGGCAGTATGATCTTAAAATGGGGCAGGGAGGTTTCTCGCACTATGGCGATGACTACCGAATTGGCGGTGGCGGCATGTGGTTTAAAACGCCGGGACAGTCGCTCGGAGGTGACTATAAAAATCGCTTTAACATCGGTAATGCGTCCCTTTCGGCCGGATTCCAACTGGGAGAGGGCTGGGATTTGGCGGCCCGAACGGCTTATGATAATCGGGACTATAACGCCCGGTATTTCTACACCGCCAGTCCCTATGACGAGGCCACCGATCATGTAAGAGCCTGGTGGAATCAGCTGCGGATCACCAAAGAAGCAAAAGATACCCGAACAACGCTGGAAGGCTCCTTTAAGCACAATATCGATGATTATGTCTTCAGCCCGGGATCGCCGGCGAATCATCATATAACAAACTTTTTTAACGTGCAGCTCTATCAGTACCGGGAGCTTTCTGACCAGTGGGGATGGACCTACGGCGCGCAGACCTCCAATCGCTTTATCCGCAGTAACGATCGTGGCCGGCATAACGACTGGCACTACGCCGGCTTTACCATGCTGCAGTGGCAGCCTACCAACCCGTTGACGCTGACCGGGAGCCTGCGCCTCGATCATGATCAGAATTATGATACCGAGCTGATGCCTCAACTGAGTGCTTCCTACGATCTGGGAAGCTGGGTATTACGCGCCTCGGGGGGTAGAAGTATTCGATCAGCCAGCTATACTGAACGTTATATTTCAACCAACTTAGAGGGACCATTAGCAGGTGGACGTAACCTTGGCAACCCCTGGCTAAAAGCGGAACGGTCGTGGTCGGGCGAAGCCGGGTTTGATTGGTTTCCTGCACAAAATGTAAAATTTTCAGCAACCGGATTTTTGCGGGAATCATCCAACCTGATTGACTATGTACTAACAAATTCCAACAACATTCAAAATGATGCGAACCTGGAGCCGGATACCGATTACCTCTATGCCAACAATTTGAGTAGTGTTCGTATGGCTGGACTGGAGGCAAAAGTATCGGCGACTAAAAACCTGGGCTCAAGCTGGATGCTCCACCATAAATTGAGCTACACCTTGACCGACTCTTATAATGACGAGCAGGTAGCGTCAAAGTATATATCCAACTATGCCCGCCATCTGCTAAACGGCATGGTATCTTTGCAGAAAGGTCGTTTTGATGTGACACTCACAGGGCTCTGGAAACAGCGCAAGGATGATCGTGCGGAGGCCATCGGGGCGTATAAGTCATCCAGCTATAACGTTTGGAATGCCAAAGCAGGTTACCGTATTTATCAAAACCTGGAGCTGGGCGTGCAGGTTGATAACCTCTTTGATGCCCGTTACCAGGATATCCTGGGAGCAGAGATGCCCGGCCGCTGGATAATGGGAACCCTGAGTTGGAGGCTGGGCGAGTGATAGGAAGCTTTGCAAAACCCAACTGTCATCGCGAACAGAGTGTGGCAATCTCCTTTTATAGCTTTTATTTGGGTGTTGCGTTGCCAACTCGCAATGACAAACTTAGATTTTAGGGGTTTTGCTAAGGTCTTGTAAACAGTTATTTCAAGTGTGGACGCTTGAAATAGCCGGGAAAAAAAGGAGGTTTTGTAAAGGTTTTCTCTGCAGGTTAGAAAACATCCAGTAACAAATAACCATTAACTAATAAATCAACCAGTGTCACTTAAACTAAAGATACCGCCGGTAATCGTAATGTTGCTCTGCGCCGCCTTAATGTGGTTAATCGATGCATGGCTGGTTATAGAATCTCTCAAATTCGAAATAAACTGGTGGCTATATGTGGTTCTCGTTTTGTTGGGCTTTGGGATAACCTTTATAGGTGTCAGGACGTTTAGGAAGCAGGAAACAACCACCCATCCACAACATCCGAAGAAAGCTACTGCTCTTGTCCAATCCGGTATTTACCGTTATACCCGCAATCCGATGTATTTGGGCATGCTGTTGATGTTATTCTCCGGAATATTCTATTTCGGCAATTGGATGACTATCATTGTTCTGCCGTTCTTCGTCTGGTATATGAATATTTTCCAGATTATCCCGGAAGAACAGGCACTTCAGCAAAAGTTTGGAGCGCCATACCAAAAATACTACGCTGAAGTGCGCCGCTGGATTTAATGAAGCATAGCCTATGATGATTACTTAGAGGAGGCTTTACCAAACCGAATATTCACTCTTCGACTTCATTTGTACCGATATAAAACCGGGACTCATTGCGCTCAGACTGACGTCATATTGAGCGCAGCAAAGCGTAGTCGAAATATGTGTCAGTATTTTAAAGGCCTCTTAGAATAGTTAGAGACTCATAGGTTGGACAACTTAAAGGTGTAGGCCGGATTGCCAATCCCGCTGACGGGCTGGCAGCCCGTCCTACATAAAGAAGCTCATTGCTGAAGCTGCTTCGAGAGGATCCTCTTTAAATAGTTTGCTTCACCAGACCCTTGATTATATTTCTCTTTCACTCAGCTGAATCATCCAGTTACGAAATGAGGCAGAGCTGTAGTCAGCAATCCCTTCCTTCTTATAAACTAATTTTCCTCCTTTTGAGATTACGTAGGTAGCCGGAATATAGGGACTTTGGAAAATGCTGGGCAGCCCTGCATCAGGGAAATAATAGGGCATGGGGAATTCTTTGCCCTCCATAAAAGCGGTTGCCTTACTCTGGTCCTCATCAACGGAGATTAACAGGAAGGCAATATTTTTATGATCCTGCACTGCGGTGTAAAGTGATTCGATAGTGGGCATCTCAGCTACACAGGGCGGACACCATGAGGCCCAGATATTGATAAAAAGTACCTTGCCCTTAAAATGCTGAAGCCTGAGCTCTTCACCGTCACTGTTTGTTAGTGGCAGATTGTAGGTAGCCTCCGATAGTAAAGGTCCATCAGTGGTATTAACGGTTTGGGTCTCTGCGTCAAGGAGTCCGGTCCACAAAAGGGCACGCTGCATGGTGCCAATTACTTCGGTATGTAGGCCTGTTGCATAAAGCACAATCAACACAGCCCCGATGCCCATCCACTCTAATATGGTACGTTTTAAGCCCGTTTTGGACTTTTTAGATTGGTCAGTATTCATAATATGTGGAATCTATAATAGGATTAACGGTTTGCCAGCTTTTCCAGGATAGGTTTTAGCTTGCGTTCCGTCATCATGCCGGGGGCCACGTATTCTACTTGTCCTCTTTTATTGATGATATAAGAAGTGGGGATAAGCCGGAAAGGGCCGTAGCCATCAAAAACAGAGCCGTCGTCTACAACAACGGGATAGTTGATGTCCATCTTTTGGGCATAGGGGCGAACGGCGTCCCAGCCTTCTTCATCAATCGATACTCCTAAAAAGAGCACGCCCTGGTCACGCATCTCGCGCTGCATTTTCATGAAGTCAGGAATTTCTTTGCGGCAGGGAGCACACCAGGTAGCCCAGATGTTAATAACGACTACCTTTCCTTCATGATCCGAGAGAGTGAAAGGGTCGCCACTCATGGTGTTGAGAGTGAAATCAGGAGCATCCATATACTCTTTGGTGGTATCTGCAGGTACCGATAGGGCAGTCGTATTGGTTTGTTTAGATTCCGATGGACTGCAGGCTATCAGCAGTAGTGAGACCATTGCAATAGCGAAAGTTCCGTATGGGATAGATATATTCATAGTCGTAAAGGTAATAAGATCTTGGTTGTATTGTGATAGTTGAATGAATGGTAGGGCTAACGCTGTACTGCAATCATATGAATAGGAAAATAGGCAGCAGGCTTGCCCAAGACTATGAAGTATATTGCGGGGGATCGGAAGCAGGACTTATAAACAGTTGGGGAAAGATGGAGACAATCCGGTTGCTAAATATATTGCCATCCGTTGGATTAGAAAGAATAGTGCCCGCAGGTTGCATAAGGTATAAGCTGGTATGACAGGGCACATTAACCGTTGTCTTCGTTTTTTCTTGGGATGGCTGCGGCTGGGCCCACTCGGCTGACTCATGAGAGGCATCGCTTGTGGTCAAACTTTTCTTGTGGCAGTCTGTGCCCCGCTCGGTATGCGTATGGCTATTATCCAGGTTGAAGAGATGATGAGCCTTGGCCCCAGATTGAAACACCAGCGATACCGTGAAAATGGTTAGAAGAAAAATTCCGATATGTCGGGTATATCGTATCAAAAACTGATATAGTTAAGAGCTTGAATTACCACCAAGAAAGTAGATACAATCCAACGGCATTGCCAATTTTTTATTATCATTATTAAATAAAGTGATACAAGGAGGCTTTGCAAGACCGGGCTTGTCATCCTGAATTTAGTTCAGGATCTCTTTTGAAAAACTGCCGAAGGTATCTGGGATTCTGAAACCCCGAATGCTCGGGGCGCAGCAGGTTCAGAATGACAAGATGAGGTGGCTTTGCAAAGTTTCTTACAAGAATTCAACTTAGCATGAGGAGAAATTATGGCTGCCTTAAAGACCCAACCCAATGATGAAAGTGTTAAGCAGTTTCTGGATGCGGTAGAAAATAAGCAAAAGCGGGAGGATAGTTTCCAAATTTTGGAATGGATGCGACACATTACCGGAGAGGAACCCCAAATGTGGGGCGATAGCATCGTGGGATTCGGAAGTTATCACTATCAATATGAGAGTGGTCGGGAGGGCGACTGGTTCTTAACGGGTTTTTCCCCGCGCAAACAAAAATTCAGCCTGTATATTATGTCGGGCTTTAGCCGGTACGAAAAGCTGTTAGATCAATTGGGAAAGCACAAGACCGGTAAATCTTGTCTTTACATCAAGCGTCTTTCGGATATTGACTCATCGGTATTACAAGCGTTAATTCAGGAATCGGTGGATTATATGCGCAGTAAATATCCGGCGTCATAGGAATATGGTTATATCTAATAAAAAAGGCAGCCCCCAGTGTGAGGCTGCCTTTTCAACATAGTGATAAAAACTAAAGTATTAGTTATCAACTGAGTTATCCATTGCGGGTTTGGTATCAAACGGACTCAATGGTACCGATTCAACACGTCGGTTCTTGCGGCAACCCTGTTCCGGGGTTTGATCCATACAAGGAATGGGCGCCTTCCCTAAACCTCGAACCGTAAGTCGGCTTTCGGCTACACCATTTTTGATGTAGAAGCGAGCAACTTCTTCAGCACGACGCTGGCTCAGTCGCAGGTTGTATTGGTCACCACCAACATGGTCGGTATAACCGTTGACGCGTATATGGAATTTAGCAGCTCCCATAATTGCTTTAACGTTTTCACGGAGAATACGTGCAGCTGCCTGATCAATATTTGATCGGTCAAAGTCAAAGTTTACAGCATCCACATCTTCTTTTCTAAGATAAGGAGGATCGTTGGGGTCATTTAAATCAGTACCCAGCTCCAGCTCTTGGGAATCCGTAAAGCCATCGCCATCGGTATCGGCATTGGTCGGATCAGAGTTATATTCATTTATCTCATCAAAGTCGCTGATGCCATCGCCATCGGTATCGGTAGCATTGGGGTCGGTGCGGTATTCATTCACTTCTTCGCCGTCTAAAAGGCCATCACCGTCAGTATCCTCTTCATTAGGATCTGTATTGTAAGAATTGACTTCCTCTCCATCAGAGAGGCCATCACCGTCCGTATCAGCATTAAGTGGATCGGTATCATATTCGTTTACTTCCTCACCATCGGTCAGGCCGTCATCATCACTATCAGCATTGTTGGGATCTGTTCCCAGTGACTTTTCTTTGACATCCGTTAGTCCATCGCCATCGGTATCAACATTTTGTTGCGTCGTTTCTTCACTTGAACTACACCCATATTGGACGAGCGATCCGCCCACCAGCATAAATGAAATTAAAAAAATATTGAGAGCTCGTTTCATGGTAAAATTGTATGTAAAATTTAGAATTTAGACGTAGTAAATATGTCGTTGTATAGAATCAAAGGCAAACAATATTTGCCATATTTTTTGACATAGAAGCTTCATTTTCCATCGATTTACGACATCTTGTTAAAATGTTAGCATTAGTTCCCAAAACAACTTATATTTGCAATCGTCTTGGGGCTATAGCTCAGTTGGCTAGAGCGCATGCATGGCATGCATGAGGTCCGGGGTTCAAGTCCCCGTAGCTCCACTTTTATTTTCCCACCCTCGCCATTTCCCCAAGAGTATCCAATTTAACTACTGTATTTGAATGTATTTGTTCCATTAAGATTGGAATCAAGTATATGATGGCTTGGTCAAATAATTTGGATAATCATTTGCCATTTACCCCTGTAAAATTGTATCTTCACCTCTTCGAGGGTAGGCCCTACGCAGCCAGCTCCCTCTCAACTCCGTCAGGACCGGAAGGTAGCAGCGGTAGGAGGTCGTAGCGGCGTGATGTAGGTTGCTTACCCTCTCTTTTTTTACCCCTCTCCCAATTTTTGCTCAGGCAATAACGAGCTTATCCTCCACATCATTGGCAATATGCTCGGCGTGGATGCGCGTATTTTCAATAAAGAGGCTGCTGGTATCCATACCGCCGCACACCACCCCTGCTACATAGACGCCATCGCGATTGGTCTCAAGCGTCTGTTCATCATAGATCGGCATCCGTTTAGCATCATTGGTAAGCGCAATATTGAATTGGGTCATAAGCTCAAAGTTGGGCTGATAGCCCGTCATCGCAAGCACAAAATCGTTGGATATGGTTTTTGTGCCTTCAGGTGTTTTTAGGGTGACTTCCTGAGGGGTAATCTGCGTGACTTCCGAATTGAAGTAAGCGTCAATTTCTTCATACTTAATCCGATTTTCGATATCTGGTTTTACCCAGTATTTGACTGATTCTTTTATATGGGGCTTACGCACAACGAGTGTGACATTGGCATGAGATCGATAGGTCTCGAGGGCCGCATCAACGGCTGAATTTCCCCCGCCAATGATGAGAACATCCTGCCAGGCGTAGGCATGGGCTTCGTCATAATAATGCTTCACCTTGGGTAGTTCTTCACCGGGGACGTTCATCATTTTTGGGACGTCATAAAATCCGGTGGAAACCACTACTTTAGAAGCTTCATAGCTACTTTTATCGGTCTGAACAGTAAAGTTGTTGTCTTCACCATTGATAGCCTGCACCTCTTCATAAAGATGGATATCCAGATCGTAGCTTTCTGCCGCCCGGCGATAATATTCAAGCGCTTCGCGGCGTGTGGGCTTGGAATTGTGAGAAATGAAAGGCACATCCCCAATCTCCAGTCGTTCGGAGGTGGAGAAGAACGTCATATCTTTGGGATAGTTAAAGATGCTGTTAACCAAACAGCCGCGTTCAATAATTTTGGATGGAATATTTCGACGTTGCAGCTCAATGGCGGTTGCCAAGCCGATGGGGCCCGCCCCTACTATAATGACCATAAGTTCGTTAAGTGTTTATTAAATTATATCCGCAAAAATATAAGGATAAGGTTAATATATTGTGAATAACAGCTATGCAAGCAATTTTCGGGCAAAATAGTTCCCTATGGTTCCATTCAACCAGCCTTTTGGCTTGCTCCAAAATCCAACGTGGCCCCCTTCATCCGTAATAATGTAATCCATGGATGGATTGTTGCGCACGTCATCCACAGGAAATGAGTCAATCGGACAGATAGGATCCTGCCGGCTGTGGATGAGCAGCGTAGGCTTGGCAACTTCCGGGATGAACTGCCGGGACGAACACTGGTTATAATAATCTTCAGCTCCGTCGAACCCATGGATAGGGGCCGTAACCTTGTCATCAAATTCAAAAAGAGTACGGCCGTTAAAAGTGGGTAGACCGGGATAAGATTTACGTTTGGTGGAAAGTTTGCGCCGTAAGGTGCGCAAAAAATAGTGTTCATAGATTTTATTGAATCCCTGTGATAGCAGTATCGAACCGGCTTGCAAATCATAGGGGGTGGAAACAGCGACGGCCGCTTCTGCCGGATGCCGACTTCCCTTTTCTGCGAGTGACTTTATCAGGGCGTTGGCTCCAAGCGAAAAGCCTACGGCTCCAATACGTTGATTTGGATGCCGTTCTTGAATCCAACGAAAGACCGTTATATAATCATCGGTCGCCCCGGAGTGATAAAATCGAGGCTTGTTGTTCATCTTAGAGCCACAGCTGCGAAAGTTAACGGCTACAACAGACATCTTTAGCCCCAGCAACTGCTCCATGAGTTGAACCATATAATACCGTCGTGAAGAGCCTTCCAATCCATGAAAAAGCGTAATGAGGGCCTGGCTGTCGGGACGCACAGCACAGTCGAGCTCCAGGAAGTCATCGTCAGGCGTCGGAATTTCTATACGCTTAAGATCGGGTAGCGTGGTGTTGCCGTTAAAAGAGCAACCGATAGTGTGCAAGTGACCGTTGAAACACCAGGAGGGGGCTTGAAATTTTGATATGTTCCGTATATTTGTTTCCATGAAGCAGAATGTATAAATGAAATAAGTATAACGTGGCCGAAGCATTTCATCAAATATTCATACCGGATGGCGATCTTCGGCGGGCTACTGAGATATTTTGATTTTCAAATAAAATTATTGAGTAAGACACTATGACCAACCGATTTGAACAGACACCAAGGGTAAATACGGATTCATCCAGGAAAACCGTTTCGGCTTCTCGTGTCCGCATGAACGAACTGGTGATGCCCAACGACACCAATCCACTGGGCAACCTCATGGGCGGACAGTTGATGAAATGGATGGATGTCTGTTCGGCGATATCTGCTCAGCGGCACTGTAACCGAAATGTAGTTACGGTTGCAGCCGATAGTATAGAATTTAAAAATGCCATCAAACTGGGCGAAGTGGTGGTCATTGAAGGAGAAGTGACACGCACCTTTAATTCATCGATGGAGGTAGCGATGGAAGTCTGGGCCGAGAACCTGCGTACCGGAGAACGGCGGCTCTGCACCACCTCTTTCTATACATTTGTAGCGGTGGATGCGGATGGTCAAACAGTGCCGGTTCCAGAAATTATTCCTGAAACGGACTTTGAAAAAGAACGCTTTGAACAAGCTGTGAATCGTCGTGAGATGCGCCTGGAGGTTTCAAAGCAGAACCGGGATGCCCGAAAAAAGGACAAGTCTAAATAAAGTGTTGATAAGGTAACACTTATAAACGGTGTTTCTTCAGAGGCAAGGGCGCTCCACGGGTTAGTGTACTAATTTATTTAATCAGCGTCATAGGGATGGTCTGCATGTCGAACTCTGTTTTTAAGCGGATAAAATAAACACCACTGCTGAGGCCGGAGGCATCAAAGGTAACAAAGTGGGCGTTGGCTTCCATTTCTTCATTTCGTAGTACTTGCACTTTTCGCCCGAGGACATCATAAATGGTGAGTGTAACATGCGAGGCTTCATCCAGATTGAACCGTATTTGTGTTTTTGACCGAAATGGGTTCGGATAGTTTTGGAAGAGTTTAGTCTCGGTGGGACTGGTATCTGCCTCATTGAGGCCCGTCGCCGAAACGGCAAAAGGTTTCTGGCTGCGGGCCTGGGCTATCTGGTCGCGCAGCTGATTGGGATTTTCTCCAAAGGCATATACAAAACCAACAGTCACTTCCGCCCCGGGAGCAAGGGTGTAGGGGCCTGAAGCAACCACAGCTGAGGCATCGGTTTGCTGAATCGTTGTTTTTTGCTTTTGTGCTTTGAGGGCCACCCGTTTTTCGGCTTCGGTAAAGCCGTCATAGAGTCCAAAGGTCAGGCTGTCTTGTGAACCTTCAATGGCATTGTCGATAGCGAAAATGCTGGATACGGGTCCTAAATGGCCTACGGCAACAATAGGTTCATTACTGCTTGGTGAATCCTCTGAAAGGTATAGCAGGCTGTCAGAGCCGATAAAAGTAGTACTGTTATTGGCTGAATTCCCGATATCCCAGTCGTTGAAGAGGCCGATATATACATCTTCGAGGGATAGAAAAGAGGATGGATTGCGCAGCGTATATTTCACCAAAACCGTATTTCTGAGCTGTGGATTGTTATAGCTGTAGGTATGGAGGTCCAGACGTGCCCTTTGAATACTGTCGGACTGAATGGCAAAAGAAGCATGGCCATCCAAATCAGAGACGGCATCAGCTCCATCATTGGTAGTAAAAATTTCCAGTGGTATAAAATCGCGCGAAAGCTGATTTTCTTCGGCGCGAACAGCATCATATATCTGTCCATTTATTTCGACCATTAATCCGCCTTCAAACAGCATGTTGTTGCCCTCCTGCAGGCGGCCATTCACCGGGATTTTAGGAATGAAACCCACGCCCCCCTGTCCGTCAAGCGGATGCGTAAAGCCAATAGTGCCATCGGCACCAAAGGATGTTTTTACCCGATTGGCATCAATAATATCGAAGAGCAGTTGATCGTACTGGATGATGCTAAAGTCAGTATAGGTGCCATTAGTGTTCTGAACCTCGAGGCGAAAAGTGGGGATTTCTCTAAAATTAAATCCCTCGTTGATGGTCAGGTCGAACGTAATTTTTGCTGAATCGCCGGTTGCCAGCGATGGGATGGATGCCGTGCTTGTGCTTAATTCAATTCCGTTGTTAGTTAGTGACTGCAACGAGGCCTGGATCCCTGAAGCCGATGCTCCCACATTTACAATACTGATATCCACCATCCCGGACTGATTGAGTTGCAGCTTGGAACCCTCTGAATTGACAAAGCGGGCGTCTGTGACTTTCAATCCCGGCTTATTGGTATTTAAGGCTTCAAAAGCATCCAGTTTGCCAAGTCCAAGTTTGTGAGTATAAATTTCGGTATTGGCATTGTCGATGGACACGGCAGATGTTCTAATTTGTTGTGCAATGCGTTCGGCAGACCAGTTGGGGTGGATGGCTTTCAGCAGAGCCGCTGCTCCGCTAACGACGGGGGCCGCCATTGACGTACCGCTCTTAGTCGTGAGCGACTTGCCGTAGGTTGTACTCAGAATTCCCGAACCCGTGGTAAGTATATCCAGGTTATAGCCATAATTAGAATAGCTGGCAACGCCGTTGTTGGTATCCACCGATCCCACGCTAAGAACATTCGAGTAACCAGCGGGATAGCTTAGCTGACTGGCCGCTTCATTACCCGCTGAGGAAATGATGACCGCCCCCTGTTCGGTTGCATAATTAATAATATCCTGCTCGACTTGTGAAAACCCGTTTCCACCCCAGCTACAATTGATGATGTCAGCTCCCTGTTCAACAGCGTAAAGGATACCTTCAAAGCCAAACCCTATGGATCGGGGATCAGCCTGGGTGCCTCCCGCTTTAATAGCCATATAGCGGCTGTCAAAACCACTGCCGGCTATTCCAGCATTATTATTGGTCTCTGCTGCTGCAATACCAGCTACATGCGTGCCGTGATCAATGCCATCATGGATAGGATTATTGTCGGTTGTAACCTGTCCGCCTGAACCCGAAGCCCAAAAGTCCCATCCAAAAAGATCGTCCGAAAAACCGTTCTGATCGTCATCAATTTGGTTGATAAAAGGGGAGCCGGGGTGCAGAGCATCATCAAGATTAATGTTACCATCACCGTCATAGTCTTCCCCGTTTTGTTGAAGGTATTGGCGAATTTCGGTAGAGGTGGTAGTTCCGTCGCCATCCTGATCCACTTGTGAACGAAGGGTTGCCGGCACCTCGTCTTGGTTAATCCAGAGCTTATCATCGAGTTCTGGATGCGTATAGCCCACCCCACCATCGACAACGGCAATAGTAACTTCCGGATTGCCGGTCGTGAGGTCCCATGCTTCCGGGAAGTTGTGGAAATCAATGAACTTTTCTAGCGTAGAATCATTGGGAGTAAGATGCAGTTTTCGCATATACTTGGGTTCGGCATATGCTATGCCGGGCATACGCTCAACTTTGGCGGCCAGCCGGAGGGGATCAATATCCCTGGAAAAAATGATTTCATGGATTTGTAATAAAGCCTGGGCTCTGGTTGATCGCTTTTGACGGAGCTGTTGGCGCTGAGTCAAATCGAACAAGGGTTTAATATTTTGGGCACCCGCGCTACGCAAAAACCGTTCAACTTCGGCCTTGGAATTACTCTGTAACTTTAGCCTTTGCGACGTCTCATATTTGATAAGCAGTTTATTGGAAACATAGTTCGCCTGCTGTGCGTTGGAAAACACAGGAAGGATCCAGAATGTTAGAAGTAATAATCCGAATAGTATCCTATTTGCCATAAAGGGATGTTAAGCTGACGATCAACACGGCAACCCGAGAAGAGTCAGAGCAATGAACCGGAGTACAGTTTGTATCTACCTTCGAACATAAATTAGGACTCCTGAAAAAGAGTTTGTCAAATTCTCTATCAGCCTTACCTTACGGCTTATAATTCTTTGGCAAGATACGTATTTTCTGCGCGTTGCAGTTGATCAGCATCAGAACTGTTAAATTTAATGCATTACTTCAATATTGTATGATGAACACTAAGGTACAAAAACTATTTTTGAAACTTGCGGGAATGTTCATATTGACGGCATCATTGTTGGTGGTAGCTTCCTCGCCGATTGTTGCGCAGTCGCAGACTTCCTCTGACTTGAATCGCTTACGTTCGGATGTGGGCATCAACGGATTGACAGTAAACCTGCACTCGTTGAGTGACTTTACACAAATGAATAACGATACGTTGCGGTATGATGGCAGCTCAGAGCTGGAGTTTGTGTTCCGTGATGTTCGGATGATGACGCAACGACTGGGCGTAGGATTTCAGGTGTTGACCAGCTTTTTTGTGGATAACTCGGGCGATGAAACCAATTTCGGTGTAGGCAGCTGGGGCTTTGGTCCGGTACTGCGAGCGTATCCCTTTAAGACCGATCGCTTTCAACCCTATGTACAGGCAAATTCACTATTTGGCAATAATTTGGCGGTAAGTACATTGGCTAATACCGAAACGGGAGGTGAGGGATTTAGAGTACGCTTAGGACTTCGCGGCGGGGTAGCATATCGATTTAGTAATACCTTCGGCATCTTTGTAGAAGGCGGGTATGACTGGGAAAGTGGCCGGTTATTCCGAGCAGAAGCCCGAGCGCTCCAGTTTAATATCGGGGTTGACCTATATCGATTTAATTAGCTCATCCTGTAAGCTAATCTGGTCTAAGCCTCAAACTTAGACCAGTTCCCGTTTCAACTTTATCCTCTGTCTAGGACTCCGCTTCAGCTAAACGGTAAATCTTACCGTCAAAAGCACAGATATAGAGCTCATTGTCGCCGTCTACGCCAAAAGAGGAAATAGAGAGATCCGTATTAAGCAATTCGGTATTTTCCGGACTTTGAGGATTGTCCGCATGGAGTGCCCAGATACGTCCCGAGACAAAATCAGCATAGATGTATCGGCCGGTAAGCCCTTCTAAAGCAGAGCCCCGATATACATAGCCGCCCGTCACAGATCGGCCTTGGTCATGTTCATAGTCAATAACGGGTAGCGTAAGTTCCGACTGGTCACACGTATCTGATTCATAACAGCTGTCGCCCTCCATGATATTCCATCCATAGTTTTCGCCTGCTCTGATAATATCAATTTCCTCGTAAGCACTTTGTCCTACATCACCGGCCCAAAGCGTGCCATCCTCGGCATCAAAGCTGAATCGCCAGGGGTTACGGAGTCCATAGGCAAAAATTTCTTCGCGAAAGCCTTCGTTGTTATCCACAAAAGGATTATCGGAGGGGATCGCATAGTCCTTTCCCTCTTGCATGCCGTCCACATCAATGCGCAGAATGCTACCTAACAGGGTAGAGCGATTTTGGCCATTGCCCTGTGGATCTCCGCCCGATCCGCCATCACCGGCCGAAATGTAGAGGTAGCCGTCGGGACCAAATTGAATTTGTCCGCCATTATGATTCCCAAAAGGCTGTTCGAACGAAATGATTTCTACTTCGGATGATTTGACCGCCTGCTCCGGATTGGAGGCATCTACTTCAAACCGGCTGACGACCGTCTGCAGATCGCCGGTGGTGTAATTCACATAAAAGTAGCCGTTGGTCTCATAATTGGGATGAAAGGCCAGCCCCAACAGACCTCGTTCGCCCCCGGCTGTTACTTGGTTCGTGATATCCAAAAAGACGGAAGATTGCGCTGCCGATGTCTCATTTTGAAAAACCTTAATCACGCCACGCTGTTCGACCACAAAAAGACGGTTGCTTCCATCACCTGGATGTTGTAAATCTACGGGTTGGTTAAATGCCAACTCGGGAAAGGCCGATTCTATTTTGTAAGAAGAGGGGGCAGTCGGGTCAGGATCTTCACCGGAATTCGTAGAATCTGTGCATGAGATGAAGAAAAGTGTGAGCAGAAGTGAAAAAAGAGTAAGTGATCGCATAATTTCCCTCATTAATTGGGGGTGGCTTGAGGTAAGGCTATACGTAAAAAATACTCTCGAAGATCATTTTTGTTTCATAAAGCCGTAAAAAGGCATATCGGTGATATATTTAATTCGGCAATATGTTCTAATTCTGACGAAGATCGTCATGAGGTCGCTTGAGAGATTCAGGGAGGTCGCGCTCTTCTTCATGCAAGCGTTCGATGTATTTGGCACGTTTGATGCAGCCTCTGCGAATGCCAAAATAGCTGCCCAGGAAAGCTGAAAAAACGATAATAAGGACAAAAAGGAACTGAGAATCCCCCAATCCAACGTCTTTGGTATATACCCAGAAAACGGTGGGCGCTGCCATGAGAATAGCCATCAGATAGCAAACCCAGTTGGTATGTACTGCCTTGATGACAAACCGACGGCTGGCCCCGAAGTTCAGGTTTAGAAATACAAGTCCAAATCCCAGCAGGAAAAGGAGTCCTGATGTCCCTTCCCTGGCCACATGTCGTATGAAGTTATGGGAAATGACAATAAGCAGAAGCCCTAAAACCAAGCTGCCCGTCGTGTATGCAAAAATGCGCTGCCAGTTGTTCATAAAACAAAAGTGGTAATTTCTTTAAGTGTGCTGTTCAAAATATCAACAATAGGGAGGGAAGCCAACTTAAAATTAGGGAGCTATTTATTTTGAAGCCAGTCTTCTGGGTCAAGATTTTGGTTGTTTTCTCGAACGAGGAAGAAAACGGACTCACCATTGGTAGAATCCTGATCACCGGAGAGCCCGACCAGGTCGCCCTGTTGTAGGATGCTGCCATCCCGAACCGAGACTTGGCTTAGGTTACCGTAAGCGGTAATAAAGCGCCCGTGTTTTACTAAGACAACATCTCCATAGCCGGGAAAGGGTTGGATGGCAATGACATAACCGGGGTGTACAGCTGAAACGGGTTCCCGGGGTTCGGTGACAATCTCAATGCCAAGGTTAGGCGTTATAGTTCCATATACCGGGTGCCGCTGATTGCCAAAATGTTCCGAAATAGTACTACTTTCGACGGGCCAGGGGAGCTGGCCTTTATTGTCCGCAAAACTGCTTTCTATCTTCGACAGCTCTTCATCATTCAGAAATTCGCCTTCATTACCCATGTTAGCATATTTGGCTACTTCTCGGGCCCGTTCGGCGTCATCTTCAATATTCTCCGCTTCAGCCAGGTTTCGTTGCCGTTCGGCCTCTCGTTGGCGCTGTGCTTCACGGATTTTTTCTTCATCCGCTATCAGCGAACTAAGCGTCTCATTGAGCGTCTGCTTCTGTTGCTGTATCTCATTCAGTTTTTGCTGCAGCTGTTCTTTATCACGGCGCAAAAGAGCCACATTGCTTTCTTGTTGCTCTCTTTTTTCAGCTAACTCTTGCTTTTCATCACGGATATCAACGAGTAGGTCACTATTTTCGACTTTTGCCTCTTTCAGCTGTGCTCGATTTACCTTTAGCTTTTCTTCTGTTTCTCGGATATCACGGGCTTGGCCTTCACGGAAAGTGCTGAACTTCTCAAGGTAATAGGCCCGAATAAGCATCTGGTTGATTGACGAAGAAGCAAAGAGAAGGGCCAGCTGAGAAGCCTGCCCATGTTTATAAACATAGCGCAGCGTCTCCTTATAATTTTCGATCAGCTGCTCAAGCTTTTGTTGGTTTTGCTCAATCGTTTTGTTGGTGAGGGCAATTTCATCCTCAATCTGTGACTGTTCGGTCTGAAGTTTTGAAATTTTTTCATCCCGAAGAGCAATTAGACGATTGAGGTTTTCGAATTGCTCATAGAGGGTCGAATATTTTTCAGTAGCTTGGGCCAGGCGCTGTTCGTAGGTGTTGATCTGTTCGTTCAGTTTGCCAATTTCTGTGCGGGTGTTCTCTTGCTTCTGGAGAACTTCCTCGCGCATCTGCTCATAGTTTTGAGCAAAGACCGAATTGGCCATTACGAACAAAAAAAATGCTATGTATAAGCTACATTTAGTCATCGATAGTAGATGCGGATATCATCCGGTAAGTTTATTGTTAGCTGATTAAGCGATGGATTAAGTTGCAGCGACTGTAACTGTAATGCAATTTTAGATTTACCTTCTGTACCAAAGATAGCAATTTTACGCGGCAGGGTGAACTGCTCTAAATTAGAATAAGCTCCGTACTGAATCCGTGAATAAGGAAGGGAACTGTCCTCTGGCTGCATAACTTCATCGACGACGCGTGCTGCCTTTTCAACAAAAATTTGAGCACCCGTGGTAAGCATCAACTTAAAATGCGTCTCATTTTCCCAAACATTTGTAACTTCTTCGGGATCAATGGTATAATTTAGGATATTAAGAATATTAAGGGAAGCGAGTTTATTAATCCTTGTCAGCTTGCCACCGCGCACCGGAATTTTGCGGGCATAATTATCGATTTTATTATAGACGAGCAGGGTGTCTCCATCGGTAAGCAATTGTCCACCCTCAATGCCAATGCCATTACGGACGGTTACCAGGCTCTTCAATCGATTACTGGAAAATAGCAGAGTAATACGATCGGTATTGTTGGGCTCGCTGACAATAGCTCGCCCTTTGCCTTCAACGGTTTTGAGTTCTTTGGTATAGTTCGGCAGGCTGTTAACAATGGATTCCGCACTGACGGATGAGGTGCGAAACCCTTCTTTGGATAGTTTCTGGGGGCTGCTGCAAGAGATAAACAACGTACAGCCTAAAAGTAACGTTAATATTTTAAATTGATAGCGTCGGATAGCGCCCATGGTGTAGTGAAAATTTTGCTATTAAATACGTGCAAGCTGAATGCAATCCAAATATTTTTTGATCTTCATTATCGCATGCTTTAATGGTCTGTCTCGAATAATTCCAGTTGTTGTAACGAGTAATGCTTCCAGATAGTACCAGTGAGCTACAATCATAAAACTTAAGTAATGGCTCTGCGCCAAACATTTAGGCGACCGAAGGCGTGTTTCATATGGGACCCATACCAGCTAAACCATTCGCCTTCAGCCAGTAAGACCCGCGCTGCCGGACATACTTCCTCGATTTGGGCCATATGTTTTTCTTTAAACGGGTAGGGCTCACTGCTTAACAAAATGAGATCAGGATTATATTCTTTGAGTTCTTCGAGCTCAAATTTTGGATACCGTTGCTGTTTACTGAATACATTGGGCATATTCCAGTGAGCAAGGACATCATGAATGTAGGTATCTCCGCCTACGGTCATCCACGGATCTTTCCAGATCAGGTAGGCCGTTCGGAGTTCAGGCTCTTGTGGTCGTTCCTCCAGCCGTCCCTGTATCTCTTGGATTAGCTGCTCAGATTGGCTGGCAACCCCTAATTTTTGCCCCAGCTGGTGGATCGTGATGAGCGCATCTTCAATAGTGGAAATATCGGTAACTTCTACTTCAAAGTCTGTTAGGTTCTGTATATCCTGGCGACGGTTTTCTTCCTTATTTGCAATGATTAAGTCGGGATTAGCCTCGTGGATTTTATCCAGTCGGGGATTTTTAGTCCCGCCAACGATAGGAACGGATGCTACTTGCTGTTTGGGATGTACACAAAAACGGGTGCGCCCGACCAGTTGTTCGGTGAGACCTAAATCGATAAGAAGTTCGGTAAGGCTCGGTACCAAGCTGATGATACGTTGATAAGTTTCAGGCATGTTAAAAACGTTGGTGAAAAAAGTTGCTGCCACTAAAGTTAACAAGGGGAATATACATAACTCAGCCACAGTTGTTTAAAATATCCCATCCGTTGGCTTGTAGGTCATTGGGTAAGTTGAGGTTCCATCCAAATACCTGGTCAGGCTTTATAACTGGTAAGTCACTCATTTAAATCGTGGTCTTCTTGGGGGCTAACATGAGTTTGATTGTACCCTCGATAGGTATCTTGGAAGGCTTGATTTGCAAAATAATTGAAAAAAATAATTAAATATTTGATATAATTTTTCCATTCTTCATAAAAATTCGTAATAATCGAAAGCGTAAATACGCACCACTGCTTGCTGCAAAATAAAACTGAACAAAGTATATTTATGAAACGTCTTTCTTCTTTAATCAAAGGATTGCTACCCCTTCTTGCACTCTTCCTTTTTATTTCTTGTTCTAATCAACGTTCGGGCAAGCCCAAAGTACTTGTTTTTAGTAAAACAGCCGGTTTTTACCATAATTCAATTCCTGATGGGCTGGCTGCTATTCAAAAACTGGGAGCAGAGCATGGCTTTGAGGTCGACACCACCACCAGCGCAGAAATGTTTACAGAAAGTTCCTTAAAGCAATATTCCGCAGTGATTTTTCTGAGTACCACCGGAGATGTACTTGACCGTTCCCAGGAAGCTGATTTTAGACGATATATTGAGGCCGGTGGGGGCTATGTGGGAATTCATGCAGCTGCTGACACCGAATACCAGTGGGGTTGGTATGGCCGTATGGTAGGCGGATACTTTGACGACCATCCCGGTATTAACGATCCGCATCCCAATGTGCAAGAAGGAACGCTTCATATTCAGAATACGAATCATTCATCCACTGAATTTTTGCCGCAAGAGTGGACACGTACGGATGAATGGTACAGCTACAAAGGTTTTAACAACAACGTCAATGTCCTGCTGACCCTCGATGAAGACAGCTATAAAGGGGGGGCTGACATGGGGACACATCCTATAGCATGGTATCATGATTACGATGGTGGACGCGCTTTCTATACCGGCCTGGGGCACACCAAAGAATCTTTTACCGAGGATGAGTACTTAAAGCATATTCTGGCCGGTATTCAATATGCCATTGGCGAAAATAACAAGCTGGATTATGAGGCTGCAACTACAGGACGTGTCCCCGAGGCCAATCGATTTTCCAAGAATAAACTCGTGGAAGCGACCTTTACGGAGCCTACAGAGATGACCATACTGCCCAATCATGATGTACTTGTGGCCCAGCGACGCGGCGAAATTTTGTTATATAAAAGTCAGGATTCAACGGTAAGCCAGGCCGGCAAGCTGGATGTCTATTGGAAGACTGATGTGCAAGGGGTTAATGCTGAGGAAGGACTGATGGGTATTAAGGCCGACCCCAATTTTGAAGAAAATCAGCATGTGTATGTTTTTTACAGTCCGGCAGATACCTCGGTAAACCGGTTGTCACGTTTTATATTGAAAAACGATACGCTACAGTCTGAAACGACGGTTTTACAGTTTTATTCACAACGAGATATCTGTTGCCATACCGGTGGATCTATTGCTTTTGATAAGAATGGGTTGCTCTATCTTTCTACCGGCGATAATTCAACCCCCTTTAATCAGCCCGATCAAGAATATGTGTTGCATGGATATGCTCCACTCGATCAGCGCGAGGGTTTTGAGCAGTATGATGCCCGCCGAACCTCCGGAAATGCCAACGACCTGCGGGGAAGCATCCTGCGCATCCGGGTCAATGAGGATGGCAGTTACGACATACCGGAAGGTAACTTATATCCCCAAGGCACCGAAGGTACCAAGCCCGAGATCTATGTACAAGGGAATCGAAATCCCTATCGTATTTCAGTGGATCAAAAGAACAGTTACTTGTACTGGGGAGAAGTGGGGCCTGATGCTTCTAATGATAGTTTAGATACAAAGGGACCAAGAGGCTATGACGAGATCAACCAGGCACGTGAAGCCGGATTCTTTGGCTGGCCTATGTTTATAGGAGATAACTATGCCTATCACCGTTTTGATTACGGTACAGGTGAGACGGGTAAGGCGTTCGATCCCCAAAATCCCAAAAATGATTCGCCCAACAATACGGGCATTGAAAACCTTCCTGCGCCTCAACCGGCCTTTATTTGGTATCCGTACGGCGCGTCTGAAGAATTTCCACAGGTAGGGAAGGGCGGCCGTAATGCGATGGCTGGACCGGTGTATTATACCGATATGTATCCGGAAGACACGCGGTTACCCGACTATTATGATGGCAAGCTGTTTATTTATGAATGGATTCGCGGCTGGATTAAAGTCGTAACCATGCAGCCTAATGGCGACTACGACAAGATGGAGCCCTTTATGCCGGAAACAGAATGGAATGCGCCCATTGACATGGAGGTTGGCCCCGACGGACAAATTTATGTGCTGGAGTACGGCAGTGGCTGGTTTGCAAAAAATCCGGGAGCCGGACTGTCTCGCATTGAATTTAATGCCGGAAATCGAGCTCCGGTGGTGCAAAATATTGAAGTCAATAAGACCTCGGGCACCTTACCCCTGGAAGTTGAAGCAACGGTAGACGCCAGCGATCCCGAACAGGATCCGTTGACTTACACCTGGAACCTGGGGGATGGGACAACGAAAGAAACCACCGAACCCACGCTGAATCATACATTTGAAGAAGTGGGAGAATATGCCATCTCGGTAGAAGCGCGGGATGGGGAAGGTCATACCGCTACAAGTTCAACGCTTTCGGTTTATGCCGGTAATGCCGCCCCCGTCGTAGATATCAATATTGAAGGCAACAGTACGTTCTACTTTCCCAATGAGCCGGTAAAATATTCGGTCCAAATTGAGGATGAGGACGGTTCCGTACCCTCGGAAGAGTTGTCTACGCTTTTCGTTTCTGCTGATTATGTGGAAGGGGTCGATATGGCGGAGGCATCGCAGGGGCATAAAGTGATGACAGAGGCGATGAGTGGAAAGAGCATGATTTCCTCCTTTGATTGCCAGGCTTGTCACCAGGTGGATGCCGCATCTATTGGTCCCTCTTACAATGCAGTTGCAAACCGATACCAGGATTCAACCAACGTTAGTTCCTATCTGGTTGAGAAAATCATCAATGGTAGTACCGGCGTTTGGGGAGATCGAGCAATGCCTGCCCATCAAGATCTGAGTGAAGGAGATGCCCGAAAAATTGTGTCCTGGATTTTATCACTGAATGGTGGTGGACAAACTCAGGAGTCGCTACCTCGATCGGGAGAGGTAGAGCCTACGATGGGTAAGAAAGCGACTTCCAACGGAGTACTGATTCTTTCTGCCAGCTATACCGATCAGGGCGGGGCAAATACAAAACCATTAACAGGCAACACCAGTGTATACCTGAGAAGCAGTACCGTCAATTTGGGCGAGACATCAGCACTGGAAGGATTCTCAACCATGACGTACGAAGGCAACCTGCTGATGCTGGTTCCACAGGAGGAAGGATCGTTTAGGATAAGCCAAATCGATCTGACAGGCATTACCGCAGCTCAATTGATAACCGCCTCCCAAGAGCCTGTTTCCAGTGATTATATTTTTGAACTTCGACTGGATGCCCCTGACGGTCCTAAAGTAGGGGAAGGAGTCCGGAAGGCAGGGGCTGGAAAGCAACAAGGTGGGGAAGGGCCATACTTTGCCCCAGCATCAATCTCTATTGATGCTGAAGCAGCCGGAGGAATTCATGATTTGTATTTTGTAAGCAGGCCCGCTGATGGAGGTGCTGCCGGACAACTAATTTTAACCAGTATGACCTTTAAAAGTGAGTAAATAGTGCGTTTGCCGATTGAGATAATGGTTTGTTAACTATTGGAATAAGTCAATCTCCCTCTTCTACGTTAAAACTTCGTAGAGCTGGCTAAATCCCTCTTACCTCCGGCAGGCGGTCACGGCTCCAAAGCCTGTCCCGACCACTGTCAGGGAGGGATGTCGTGGGTATTTGGTTCTACATATTGTGTACCATTCCCCAATATTTAAAATGAGTTCCTCCTTGGAGAAGGAGGACAGAAGGATTGAATGGTTATAACTTAATATTAACTTTAACAGGTAAACGCATTATTATAAATGATATTTGCTGGTTTCTACAGGGCAGGCTGTCCGGCCTGCACTTTATTTCTGGCTCATCTTATTATGAGATGATTTCAAATGGGAGGGAATATAAAGGGTCGTATGTAAGGTAGAGTACGACTCCATTCTCATTGTCTAAAACCGTTGCACAATTGATTGTACCTGTCGGGCATAGCTTCCGCCGAACAGATTGGTATGAACCAGCAGTGGATAGAGGTTATAAATATCTTTCCGGTCAGCAAATCCGGGTTCGAGAGGGAAATGCTGTTCATAGGATTGATAAAAAGCGCTCGAAAAACCTCCAAAGAGATGCGTAAATGCCAGTTCTATCTCACGATGGCCATAATAAACAGCAGGATCATAAAGACAAGGTCGGTCTTTTTCATCGTAAAAATAATTTCCGCCCCAAAGATCGCCATGAAGTAAGCTCGGCGATTCTTCGGGAAAGATATCCGGTAGCTCTTCATACATGTTTTCAAAATGGGCAACCGCATGACTGTCAAGCTTATGTGCATCAACGGCCATTTGGAGCTGAGGCTCCATTCGCTCCCGGATGAAAAAGCTGACCCAGCTATCATGGCAGCTGTTAGATTGTGGTAGTCGGCCAATATAGTTGTCATGGTCAAGTCCAAACTGTTGAGCCTTATGTTGATGCAACGCAGCCAGCTCCTTTCCAAATATTTCAGCAGAGTTGGATTGAGCGTTCCCTTCCTGAAGGTATTCCTGGGCGAGCCATCCGATTCCATCTTCCGTTGTACCTATAGCATAAACCTCGGGAATAACTACCTGCGTATCTGCTGAACGTAACAGCTGCAACCCTTTTTCCTCTTTGACGAACATCGCGGGATCGGCGTGGCTATTCCATTTGAGAAAGCATTGCCGGTGGTCGCTGAGCGTTATACGGGCAGCCTTATTGATACTGCCGCCCGAAACTGATGTAGCTGAGCTGACATCAGCTTCCAGCGCCTGCTCAAGGGATTGGCGAACCGTTGCTGGAATCATTACTGGATATGGGATTCGAGTTCATCAAGCAGATGCTGGCAGCTACGTTTCACCACTTGGAATACGTTTTCAAAACCATCCTGTCCGCCATAATAAGGGTCCGGGACCTGGCCGTCTTCCGGCTGTGGATCGAAGTCACGCATCCGGCCGATTTTATGGTCATGCTTGTCGGAGGCCATCCGCTGGATATTTGCATAATTTTCATTATCCATGGCCAGTATGAGGTCAAAATAGTCCAGATCAAAGGTTTTGAACCGGCGGGCTTTTGAGTGCAACGTAACTCCATATTTTTGGGCGGTACGCTGACTTTTGCTGTTCGCCGATTGCCCAACATGATAAGCCGAGGTGCCGGCGGAGTCAATTTCAAAGTACTCAGAGAGCCCCCGTTCATCGATCAGATGTTGGAAAATGCCTTCTGCGGTTGGGCTCCGGCATATGTTGCCCAGGCAGACAAAACAGACCTTATAGTGATTCTCTTTGGTAATCGGATTTTCAAGAGTCAAGTTCATTAGAATCAGTCATCATTGGTTCAATGGTTAGGTTGCAAAGAATAAGAGAATGCACCGTCATATTAAAGTGGACAAGTCAGTTTTTTAGATTCTAATTTGCAACTTATTCTATCAATGCTTTTTATAGCTCGCTAACAGAGAAAAATTATACGCAAAATGTGAATTGATGGGCTAAGACTTGTATCTTTGAGGCTCATTTATATCGATAAATAAATTATTTACAATTGTTTGGTTGCGGTAAAGTGGGGAAAAAGTGATATATTACCTGCTTTCTTAAAAACCAACTGAGCAGGTTCAACGGTTTCTATGAGTACACAGTTTGATGAAGTAAAACAACTTAATTTTTCTAAGCTGGAGGTAGAAACCCTCAAGTGGTGGAAAGAGCAAAATATTTTTGAAAAGAGCCTTACCACGCGCGAAGAGGGTATTCCTTTTACTTTTTATGAAGGTCCTCCGACAGCAAACGGCAAACCCGGTATCCATCATGTGATGGCCCGTACGGTGAAAGATATGTTTTGCCGTTATAAAACCTTAAAGGGGTTTCGTGTTGAACGCAAAGGTGGATGGGATACGCATGGCCTGCCGGTTGAAATAGAAGTAGAAAAAGAATTAGGCCTCGAAGGACGTGCACAGGTCGAAGAGTATGGCGTTGCGGAGTATAATGAGAAATGCCGTGCAAGCGTTCTTAAATATAAAGATCTGTGGGATGAGCTTACCACCCGTATGGCTTACTGGGTAGATCTGGATGACCCCTACATCACCTTTGATAATGACTACATTGAGTCGGTCTGGTGGGCTTTTAAGACCCTCTATGAAAAAGGACTGGTTCACAAAGGGTACAAAATCCAGTGGTATTCGCCCGGCAGTGGGACGGTGCTTTCTTCGCACGAAGTAAGCCTCGGTTATGAGGAGACACAAGATCCTTCCATTTATGTGAAGTTTCGGCTTCAGATGGCTGGCGATGTCTATTTCCTGGCTTGGACTACGACACCCTGGACCATCATTTCAAATATGGCGCTGGCGGTAAATCCAAACCTGGATTATGCCAAAATTAAGCTTACCGAAGGAGACCGGACAGAATACTATATTCTTGCCAAAGGCTGTATTGATGAAGTTATCGATCATGACTACGAAATTGTTGAAGAATTTAAAGGAGAAGACCTTATAGGATGGGTTTACGACCCGGTATTTGATTATGCCCTGGAAGAATATGACCGCGAAGATGCCTGGCGGGTTATTGCTGCCGATTACGTAACCACCGATGAGGGAACCGGCGTAGTGCATACAGCGCCCGCCTTTGGTGCTGATGACTATGAGACCTGTCAAAAAGCCGACATCCCGATGTTTAATCCCATTGATACCGACGGGAAATTTACGGATGCGGTGCCCGACTTTGAGGACGAATGGTTTAAAGATGCAGACAAGGGTATTGCCCGTGCCATCAAGGATAAACACCTGATGTATAAGCACGAGACCTATTTGCACAACTATCCATTCGACTGGCGTAAGGGTACGCCTTTGATGTCCTACCCGGTGGAGTCTTGGTTTGTGGAAACCACGGACGTAAAGGACAAGATGGTAAGCTACAATAAAAAGATTAACTGGAAGCCCAAGAGTACGGGTTCCGGTCGATTTGGAACCTGGCTGGAGAATAACGTTGATTGGGCAGTCTCGCGGCAGCGATACTGGGGTTCGCCCATCCCGATATGGGTAAGCGATAAAGATCCGGAGCATATTGAGGTTATCGGAAGTGTAGAAGAGCTGAAAAAGAAGGCCGGTCTTTCCGATGAAGAGGAAATTGATCTGCATCGCCCATATATTGATGAAGTAACCTGGGAGGGGCCCAATGGAGGGACTATGCGCCGTATTCCGGATCTGCTGGATGTCTGGTTCGACTCCGGCTCTATGCCGTTTGCACAATGGCACTATCCCTTTGAGAATAAAGAGAAATTCGAGGATAATTTTCCTGCTGATTTTATTGCAGAAGGCGTTGATCAAACCCGTGGCTGGTTTTACACACTCCATGCCCTGGGGACGATGCTTTTCGATCAGCCGGCTTATAAAAATGTTGTAGCCAACGGTCTTGTACTCGACGAAAACGGCAATAAGATGAGTAAGTCCAAAGGCAATGCCGTAGAACCGTTCGAGGTCATCCAGAAATACGGGGCCGATACCGTTCGCTGGTATATGATGAGTAACTCATCGCCTTGGGAAAATCTGAAATTCAGCGAAGATGGCCTGCAAGAGACACAGCGCAAATTTTTCAATACTATCGTGAACACCTATTCGTTTTTTGCGATGTATGCCAATATCGATGAGTTCATCTACTCAGGTACGCCCATTCCGGTGGGAGATCGTCTGGAGATGGATCGCTGGGTTATTTCACGCCTCAACACGGCCGTAAAGTTGGTTGATGAGCATCTGGATGACTATGAGCCTACAAAGGCTGCTCGTGTTGTTGAAAACTTTGTCGAAGAGTTAAGCAACTGGTATGTCCGCCGCAATCGGCGTCGCTTCTGGAAAGAAGGAAGCAGCCTCGATAAGACGGCCGCCTACCAGACGCTCTACGAATGTTTGGTCGATTTAGCCAAGTTGATCAGCCCCATAGCGCCGTTTTTGGGCGAGTGGTTGTATCAGCGGTTGAATACGGTAACGCAGCAGGATGAAGAGTCTGTACATATTTCATTCTACCCGACCGTAGAAGAAACAGCGATTGACAAGCAACTGGAACACCGCATGGAGTTGGCACGACAGATTTCATCCATGGTATTGAGCTTGCGTAATAAAATTGAAATTAACGTGCGCCAACCGCTCTCCCGTATTATTTTACCGATTGAAGACCAGGAAGAGCGCCATGCGATAGAGGCAGTAAAAGATATTATCCTGGATGAAGTCAATGTTAAAGAAATCCAGTTTGTTGACGATGACTCTGGTATTGTACATAAGACGGCCAAGCCTAACTATCCAAAACTTGGAAAAAAATTAGGCTCCAAGATGAAGCCGGTGGCCGCAAAGGTAAGCGAATTGACGACTGAAGAAATTACCGAATTTGAGGAGACCGGCTCTATAGAACTGGACCTTGGAGATCAGGGAATTGTGCAACTGGGTAGCGAGGGTCTTGAAATTATTCGCACCGGACTGGAAGGTTGGTCTGTTGAAACAGAAAATGGATTAAGCGTAGCTTTAGATACAGATTTAAGCCCGGAACTTGTACAAGAGGGCCTGGCACGTGAATTTGTCAATCGGATCCAGAATATGCGTAAAGAAGCCGACTTTGAAGTTGTTGATCGTATTGCTATTGGTTTCAACGGATCGGATCAGCTTGAAGAGGCTATTGAGTCAATGAAAGAGTACGTCAAAAGCGAAACGCTGGCCGAAGATATTGTATCTCATGAACTGGATGTTTCAGATTTTGTAAAAACCTGGGAAATTGGAGAGGAAGAATCGACTATTTCCATCAGAAGAAACCCTAATTAAGAAGTGAGCTGTTATGGCATCTGCAAAAAAAGGACAAACCGACAATGATGAACGCATTTCCCCTTATTCTGATGAAGAATTGGAGTATTTCCGGGAGATAATTGAAAAAAAACGTGAAGAAGCTCAGACTGAATTAGAGTCTCTGCAGAGCTCTCTGCGTGATAGTATGGAGAACGCCAATGATGAGTCAGCCTATTCTTTTCATATGGCCGATGCCGGAACAGATGCGCAGGAGCGAGAAAAAACATATATGCTCTTCAATCGAACCAAGAAGTTTCTGCGGTATTTAGATGGTGCTTTGACACGTATCGACAATAAGACCTACGGCATTTGCAAAGTTACGGGCAAAAAGATAGCTAAAGGTCGACTCGAAGCGGTGCCTCATACGCAACTGAGTATTGAGGCGAAACTAAAGCGTCGATAAGCTGATAACCTTTAAGCTCTGTTTTCTTGGATAAAAAGAAATTTACGGTATTAGCAGTTCCTATACTGGTTGTTGTGATATTAGATCAACTGACCAAGCACTGGATTCGCCTTTCCCCGGAATGGCAGAACTGGGATGTTATACCCGGTTGGTTGGCATTCCATTATACTCAAAATCCAGGCATGGCGTTGGGGATGCGATGGGCCTCCACCGAAGTGATTAGTGTGATTGCTATTATTGCCACACTGAGCATTCTGGGTTATGTGATATACAATCGGCATAGCACAAATTTGGGCTACATGTTTTGTATGGGGCTGATACTTGGGGGAGCTTTTGGTAACATCATAGACCGGCTTTTTATGGCTTATATTGGTCAGTATGGAGGAGTTTTAGAGGGACATGTGGTCGACTTTATCCATTTTAACCTCAAAGTCGCCGGATATCCGGTCTTTCCTTACATTTTTAATGTGGCAGATATTGCCATTAGCGTAGCTATTATTTCTATGTTGGTCTTCCATAAAAAGATTATGCCGGTCGAAGAGCAAGGGTCTGTCATGGCCACCTCCTCATCCTACGATAGTGAACATCCATCATCCGAAAAAGCTACGGAATCTCACCAGGTGTCTAACCTGGATAAGGATAGTCTTTAAGCAGGTTCTGGGAATTCCTCTTACGGCTACAGCTGTTCTTTATTACATTAAATTAATAACCCGGATTTTGTTTCCAGTCGTTATTTAGTTCCAGTTCAATCTTTGGAAGCGGGAACAGTCGGTTCGTTTCCTGGATATTTTTTCCATCCGCCTGCAGTTCTTCTACCAGTCGGCCGGTACGTTTTAGGTCGAACCAGCGCTTCCCTTCACCCGCTAATTCCCAATTTCGTTCCTGAAGAACCGCATCCCGAAAGCCCGTTTGTGTTAACCCTGATAAGTCAGGCAGTACACTATCTGTTCTATCAAAACGTGCCCGCTGACGAACTTTGTTAAGCGCTTCATACGCTTGGGTAGTAGGGCCACCGTTTGCTTCATTAGCCGCCTCTGCATACATCAGTAATACATCAGCATATCTAAAGAGAGGGAAGTTAACACTGGATCTTTTGGATTGCGTTTGGCCGGGATCATGGTATTTTAAAAAGTGTGGTTCGAATGTGACGGTGGTGTCTTTCTCCGAGAAGGTCCATTCCGTAAAAAAGTTCACCTCTTTTCGATAATCATCGGGATATTCCTCATAGAAAGAGATCTCCGGAAAGATCGCTCCAAAACTGGATCCTCCACCGGCAACAGAGAGGCCGCCGGTCTTGCGAGCGTTGGGTGCTGTATAGGTCCAAAAGCGTCCCTGTTTACCCGCATTTTGATCTCCGGCGTGGAACTGGATAGAAAAGATATGCTCTTTTCCATTTTCGTATTCTGGGAGAAAAACATGCGCATAATCTTCGAAGAGTTCGTAATTCCCGGAATCCATCACTTCTTTGGCTTTATCAGCGGCCTCTTGCCAGCGTTCGCGTGTCAGATAGACTTTGGCCAGCAGTGTTTTGGCAGCTCCAGCTGTCGCCCGTCCCTCGTTATTTGCATTATATTCATCTGGAAGCACTTCTTCAGCATCCTCAAGGTCACGAATGATCTGGGCATAGATGCTGTCTTTGGAGGCGCGTGGCTTTTTGATATCCTCAAAACTTTCCGTCTCCTGAGTGATAACAGGAACCTTGCCATACATACGAACAAGGTTGAAGTAGGCAAGGGCCCTCAGGAATTTAGCTTCACCCACGATACCAGCACGCATACTTTCATCCATCTGGATGCCAGGTACATTATCTGTAACCGCATTGGCCCGGTTGATGATCTGGAATGATGTTTTCCACCAAGTTGAAGTAATAGTGTTGAGCTCTGTGTAGCTGTAATCATCCAGAGCGACGCGCTCTGCATTGGCTCCAAATGGACGAGTTTGATCAGAGGCATTTGCCAGGATGTACATGACGCCATCGAGGTTATATAGTCCCTTAGTGCCCAATCGCTCATATACACTGTAGATGGCAGCTACGGCATCCTCTTCATTTTCATAGAAATTTTCCGGCGAAAGAGAATCTTCGGGTTCGTTGCTTAGGAAATTATCCATACAGCCGGTCAGTATGATCAGGCAAACGAAGGTGAAAATGGTAAAATACTTCATCGGAAAAGTCTTGTTACTCTTGCTGTTCATGAGTGATAGATCCTGATTAAAATCCAAGTTTAATACCCATCAAATAGGTTTTGGCCTTAGGGTAGGTTCCATAATCGGCTCCCAGGTTACCCAAGTTATTATAAGTGCTAACATCGGGATCGTAACCGCTGTACTTCGTAGCGGTAAAGAGATTTTGTCCGCTTACATAAAGTCGAACTGAGCGGGCTCCCAAACTTTGTCCCCAGTTAACGGGAAAGGTATATCCAAGGGTAATATTTTTGAGCCGCAGGTAAGAGCCGTCTTCGATCAGCCGGCTGGAAATGGCGCGCATGGCCGTTTGGGCGGCGCTGTTTCGGCTTCGCGTGGCCCGTGGAATATCGGTATTGCGATTGTCCGGCGTCCATCGGTTGAGCACGTCGGTAGTCTGGTTAGTATAGCCTCGGGTGCTCTCCAGCCGCAGGGTATTCATATTGAGCACATCATTACCGTACGATCCCTGGATAAAGATGCTGAGATCAAATCCTTTGTAGAAGAAATTATTGGTGAAGCCAAAGGTAAAATCGGGAAAGGCATTACCAATAATGGTTTGGTCGTTGCCGTCTATTGTTCCGTCGGGCTCTCCATCGGGTCCGCTAATATCTTTGAGGTAGGGATCGCCGGGCTGGGTGCTGGCAAGGGCAGTCTCGGAGTTATCCACGGCCTGTTGGTCGGCATAAACGCCTCCGTATTCATAACCATAAAAAGTACCCAATGATCCACCTTCTTGCAGGATACGGAAACTTTGTCCGCCGGCAAACGAAATGGGTGTTCCCACATACATGGGTTCATCATCTGCAAGCTCTAATACTTTATTTTGATTCATAGAGTAGTTAATAGAGGTGCTCCATGAGAAGGTGCTTTTCAAGATGTTTTGGGTCTCTAATGATACCTCAAATCCCTGGTTTTCAGTGCTGCCGATATTATCTAAATACTGTGAATAACCGGTGTAGCGGGGAACACGGCGTGTTAACAGCAGGTCCGTAGTTTTTTTGTAATAGGCATCGGCGGTGAGGCTTAGGCGACTGTTAATCAGGCCGACATCGAGTCCAATATTATATTGCCTCGTCTTTTCCCACTGGAGGTCTTTATTGCCAAGACTAGCCGGGTTGATGCCTACAGCAATGCGATCACCTAAGGTGACTTGCGAGTTGCCCAGCTGGGTAAGGGCTGCGTAATTTCCAATTTCCTGGTTACCGGTAATACCATAACTAAGGCGCAGTTTTAAGTTGTTGAAGAGGTCCTGTTCCTCCATAAACGTCTCTTCGGAGATACGCCAGGCCAGGGCACCGGATGGGAAAAAGCCATATTTGTTGCCCGATCCAAACCGAGATGAACCATCAATACGGCCGGTTAAAGTTAGCAGGTAGCGATCATCAAAATTGTAGTTAACACGACCCAAGTATGAGGCCAGGGTAGAGGTGCTGGCCCCGGTAGAGGGATTGTTGGGCGTTTCGCCTGCATTCAAATTATTATAGGTAAAGGCGTCAGTAATAAATCCTGAGGATGCACCCCGCAGGTTTTCGCCGCTTACTTTTTCCAGCGTAAAGCCGCCCAGGAGGGTAAGGTCATGAAGGCCGGCAAATTCTTTATTGTAGGTTAGGGTGTTTTCATTAACCCACCGAAAGCGCTGTCGGGTTGTTACTCGGGCAAGACTATTATTTTGTTGTCCCTGGAGCGTACTATTTGGAGCATAAAAATTGTCTTTATCATAACTCAGGTTTCCCCCAATGCTTACGCGTACTTCCAATCCTTCGGCAAGCATATAGGTAGCAAAAATATTGCCAATCCCTTTAAATTGCTTGCTCGTGTTGGTCTTTTCCAGGGCAGAGGCCACGGGGTTATCGCGTTCAATTGTATTATCAGTCTGAAACACATAGTTGTCATCATCATCTTTGACAGGCACTACAGAGGGGATCTGTAAAGCACCATTGACAATGCCTGAGAGCCCCCGTCCACCAGTTTCAACGAGGCTATAGCGGGCACGGCTTACGATTAGATTGTTGCCGATAGAAAACTTATCACTCACTTGTTTATCGAAGTTGATACGGAAGCTGCCGCGCTGGTAGCCGGATCCAATCAGGAGGCCTTCCTCATCCAGTAAGTTGGCTGAGAGGGCATAGCGTGTGTCTTCACTTCCGCCGGAGACTGAGAGCTGGTAGTTTTGACGGGGTGCTGAACGAAATACTTCATCCTGCCAATCGGTATTGGGATAACTGTTCGGTGAATTCACAAACACCGGATCGGCACCATCATTTGCGGCTGCTTCATTAGCCAAAGCCACAAATTGGGGGGTATCCATCAAGTCCAATTTATTTCGGATGCGGTTAACGCCATAGCTGGCTTCAACGTTAACCTGGGCATCTCCCCGGTCACCCTGTTTGGTGGTAATCATTATGACGCCATTTGCCCCGCGGGCCCCATAGATGGCGGTTGCGGAGGCATCCTTAAGCACTTCAATGGAGACAATATCCTGGGGATTGATAAGAGACAAAGGGTTTTGTGATGGAGAAGATCCGCCCCCAATAGGCAGTCCGTCAATAACATAAAGAGGATTATTACCCGCTCGAATAGAGTTCGTACCCCTGATACGCACCGTTGATCCACCACCCGGGGCCCCAGAGTTCTTCGTTACCTGTACGCCGGCAATCTGTCCCTGCAGGGCTTCTTCCGCCGAAGTTACCGATTGTTTATGGATATCCGTTGCCGAGACAGATGAAATGGAGCCCGTCAGATCTTGCTTGCGCTGACTGCCATAGCCGACTACGACAATGTCTTCCATCTCCTCGACTTCCTTTTTGAGCACTACATTGATGGTCCGGCGACCGTCCACAGCAATCTCTTCGGTCTCATAACCTATAAAAGAAAAAGAAAGGACCGGTTCTTTTTGAGTCGAAAGAGTAAGCGAAAAATGGCCGTCTTCGTTGGTGGTGGTTCCATTCTGGGTTCCTTTCACCAGGACAGATACACCGGGTAGCGGTTTATCTGCGCTATCCGAAGTAACGGTTCCTTCCACGGTAAGGCTATCGGTACTTTCGGCTGGCTGGAGCTGTTGTTGCAAAGAATGCGTAAAACTAAGGGCGTTTGACAGACTCAGTGAGTATGCACAAGAGGATAGAGTGAAAAAGACAATAAAACAAAGTATAGCTTTGAATAAATAGGAATAGGTTCTCTTAACGGAAGTCCAGAACATGCAGTAAAGGCTCTTTTCAAGTAGATGATTATTTGTAATCTATACCTGAAGCCTGCTGCAGTTGTTCCTAAATTTATATATGCCCTTGGCTTATTTGTTGGCCAGAAGTGAGAGTACAAGTAAAAGGAGTTTCTTTTGGGTCAAACGAGGGGCAGGTAGACGGAGAGTAATAGCCTATCTATGTGGACAAGACAAAGAGATGAAAAAATCCCATAGGCAATACTTGGCGCAAGCTATGGGATCACAGGTTATTCGTCGGTAACTATGCTGTCTATAAACTCCGGGCTGTGGGGATCGAGCTCTTCCAGCTCTAACTTGTGGCCCATCTTGTCGCGCTTGGTTTTTAAATAGCGTACGTTTTCCGGGTAGGCGCCCACTTCTATCGGCACGCGTTCGACCATTTCGAGTCCAAAACTTTTAAGTCCCACTCGTTTCACCGGATTGTTGGTCATCAGGCGCATCTTGCAAATGTTCAACGAACGTAGAATCTGAGCCCCCACACCATAATCTCGGTGGTCGGGTTCAAAGCCGAGAGCTTCATTAGCTTCCACGGTATCCATACCCTGTTCCTGCAGCTTATAGGCCTTCAGCTTATTAACCAGTCCAATGCCACGGCCTTCCTGGTTCATATAAAGTACAACGCCGCGGCCTTCTTTTTCGACCTGCAGCAGGGCTTGGTGCAGCTGCTCGCCGCAATCGCAGCGTTTAGATCCAAAAATGTCGCCAGTCATGCATGAAGAGTGTACTCTTACTAACACCGGATCATCTTCATTCCATTGTCCCTTGACTAAGGCTAAGTGATGGTCTCCGGTCAGCCGTTCTTCGAAAGCATGGAGGGCAAAATCGCCATAAATGGTAGGAAGCTCTACGTCTACGAGCTTACGGACGAGCGACTCGTTTTTCATCCGATAGGCAATGAGATCTTTGATACTGATGAGCTTCATGTCGAACTCCTCAGCAATCTCTGCAAGGTCAGGAAGACGGGCCATTGCTCCATTATCCTTCATGATCTCACAGATAACACCGGCAGGTTTTAGTCCGGCCAGCCGAGCCAAATCGATGGATGCTTCCGTATGGCCGGCGCGGCGCATTACGCCGCCTTCTACGCCAATTAAAGGGAATACGTGACCAGGGCGACGGAAGGCGTCGGGTTGGGCATCATCCTGAATCAATTCGTTGATGGTGTTGGCACGATCGGCAGCCGAAATGCCCGTTGAAGTGCGTTCCTTATGATCTATGGAGACCGTAAAGGCGGCTTCGTCCGGATCGGCGCCATCCGTAACCATGTAGTCGAGGTTGAGCTCATAGGCTTTTTGCCGTGTAATGGGCACGCAGATGAGGCCACGCCCATATTTGGCCATAATATTAACTGCTTCGGCCGTCACTTTTTCGGCAGCCATCAAAAAGTCGCCTTCGTTTTCACGGTCTTCGTCATCGGCTACGATGACCATGCGACCCTGCTTGATATCCTCGATAGCAGATTCAATGCTATCGAACGTTATTTCGCCGGACATAGTAGAAAAGGTTTGTTAGTCATTCTGGTTCGGATTCACATCCGTAATGGAACTCTTCTTGAAACGAGCCTTAACGCCGCTGTCAATTTCGGCCAAAACGGTGTCCTCATCAACAGTTTTAACTTGAGCAATCATTCCGCCGGAAGTGACTATTTTATCTCCTTTCTCAAGGTTATCCACCATTTCCTGGATTTTTTTCTGTCGTTGACTCTGAGGACGAATAATGAAGAAATAGAAAATCAAAAAGATAGCTCCCAAAAAGACAAGATTAATCCATCCGGCCTGGTCAGGAGATCCCATAAGAAATAACGCTGCGTTCATCATGAAAAATCAGTTTACTTGTGATCAATAATTTTAAGCTTCTAAAGATACGGTTTTTGTAGCCATGCTCCAATTTTAGGAATTGTTAGTAAACTAAAAAAAATATAGGCTTTTAAAATATCACGGTTTTATTTGAGCGATGATGCCTTCAGCCGTTGGAGAACGGTATGAGAGCTATTGAGAGCAGTCAATTCCCCTTTCTTTGCTGTGATAAGCCTGCCTGCGCGGAGCCTTTATGAAATTAATTATGCGCCTTCCAATGCTTCGGCATAGGCAGACGTCTACGCTTATCACATTATGCGTTGTTTCAAGCGTGGACGCTTGAAATAGCCGGAATAGTCCATCACCAGGCGGATATACTTCAATTTTGTAAGGCCTAACTGTCGCAAGCGACCCGCTTTTGACAGTTATCAGCACGAGCGGACGCTCACGCTATTACAGGGAGGATTGATTTGTTTTGTTGATTCGAACCAGCTCATTCACCATATGCAGGATGATTTTTAACCGCTAAACGGGTTACTCATTATGAAATGTTTTTCCCGAGGAAGCATAATCCTTAAGAATATCGGCGGGTTTGAAGCGTGGCCCCAATCCCTTTTGATAGGTTTCAAGCTGATCGACAATCTTACCAGCCCCTTGTCGATCAATATAGCGGAAAGGTCCTCCCAGGAAAGGAGGGAAGCCGAGCCCCAGTACGGCTCCTAAATCGCCATCGGTGGGGTTACGCAAGATATCGTCTTGCAGGCACCATGCGGCCTCATTGACCATGGTGAGCGCCATGCGTTGTTGAACCGTTTTAGCATCCATAGAAGAGCGATTGGGTCCCCCAAAGTATTGG
The DNA here is from genome assembly GCF_026229185.1 of Fodinibius salsisoli. Classification (GTDB taxonomy): domain Bacteria; phylum Bacteroidota; class Rhodothermia; order Balneolales; family Balneolaceae; genus Fodinibius; species Fodinibius salsisoli. Next base: position 40,782 of record NZ_JAGGJA010000016.1, read on the forward strand.
TAAATATCTTTATTGGGTTCCTTTTTCTTGGTTTTGGATCCCTCCTGCTCATAGTTATAAAACCCTTTCTTGTTTTTCTTGCCTTTATAGCCTTCTTCAAAAAGTTTGGTAGGTTTATCACTGGGACTGAATCCCCGTTGGGAAAATAAGTCGCTCAATACTTTAGTGATATGAGCGGCTACATCGATGCCTACTTCATCAAACAAGGCCGCCGGACCGACCGGAAAGCCAAAATTCTTCATGTGCTTATCCAGTGTTTCAATGGCGATGCCTTCCTCGAGGAGCATCAGCGCTTCATTCATAAAGGGCGCCAGGATGCGGGTGGTATAGAATCCGGGTCCATCGTTAACGACAATGACGTTCTTGCCCTGCTGGATGCCCACTTCACGGGCCGTGGCCGTCACCCAATCGGCCGTTTGGTCGGTGGTAATAATTTCGAGCAGCGGCATCTTTGGGACGGGCGAAAAATAATGCATGCCCAGAACCTGCTCCGGACGCTGAGCAACCTCGGCAATTTTGTGGATAGGCAGGGAGGAGGTATTAGAGGCAAAAATTCCGTCATCCGGAAGAATCTTCTCCGTCTCCCGTAAAATGGACTGCTTGAGATCCAGATCTTCGAACACCGCTTCAATGACTATATCCACATTTTGAAACCCATCGTAGCTGCCAGTGGCCGTGATAAGGCTGGTGGTACGGTCGCGTTCGAAAGAAGAGATGATATGCTTATCTTTCTTCTGGTCAAGGTCTTGCCAGATATGCTTTTTCCCTTCATTGGCTTGTTGGGCATTCTGGTCCTTCAGCAAAACCCGGTATTGCCCATTATCCGCTGAAACATTTGCAATACCAGCCCCCATAAGTCCGGCCCCTAAGACGCCTATTTTACGAACTTCGGCCGCCTTATCTTTATCGGGGTTTTTCTTCGCCCCTTGCATTGCAAAAAATAAGTTGACCATCGCTTCCGACTCAGGTGTAGCGGCAAGACGACCAAAATTTCTGGATTCCAGATCCAGGCCGGCCCGCATACCGTTTTCATATCCTTCTTCTACACAGTCGATGATTAGCGGGGGCGCGGGGTAATTACCCTTGGTGTTAGATTGGGCTCGCTTTCGGGCCTGCGAGTAAATGATCTTCCGAAGTGGACTCAGCCCTTCCATCAGTTGATGCAGCAGGGAGCGCTTATCCTTACGCTCAAACTTTTCGTTATTCAATTTTAGCACGGCCGTTTTGGCTGCTTTCAGGATAGCATCTTTGTGGGTCAGTTCATCCACCAAGCCGAGTTTGTGTGCTTTATGCGGATAAATATTTTTGCCCGTCAGCAGGTAGGTCAGTGCATTCTGGATGCCGATGAGCCGGGGCAGCCGTTGGGTGCCTCCGCCGCCGGGGAGAAGTCCTAATTGAACTTCGGGCTGACCCATGACGGTCTTGTCATGGTCAGAAGCTACACGGTAATGGCAGGCCATGGCGACTTCAAGTCCACCGCCCAGGCACGAACCATGGATGGCGGCTACAATAGGCTTATCAAAATGTTCCAGTTCCAGGAGAAGCTCATTGCCGCGCTGGCTGAGCTCTTCAATCTCTTCGGGAGCTTGTTTGTTTTTCAGCATTTCCACATCAGCACCGGCAATAAAATTTTGCTTCTTTCCGCTGATTAATACGATGCCGTCTATGGAAGCCGGGTCGGTATTTTGGAGCAGATCCTGGAATTCAGCAATCAGCTCTTCATTCAGTTTATTGACTTTTTCACCGGCCTGATCAAGCGTTACAATCAGAATGTTGTCTTCTAACTGTGTAGATAAATAACTCATGGTAAAGATATCCTAATAATTATTATACCAACTTATTTAACCGTCGTATCGCTCAAGAATCATGGCATGGCCCTGTCCGCCGGCAGCACAGGCCGCAACCAGAGCAAGGGTCCCATCCTCATGGTGTAGCCGATTAGCAGCTGTTGTCACTAAGCGAGTGCCGGTAGCCCCAAAAGGATGGCCCAGGGAAAGGGAGCCGCCCCAGCAATTGAATTTATCCATAGGAATGTCACCAACTTTTTGACTGCGGTTCAGCTTTTCCTTTGCGAAGGTATCGGAATTCAGGGCCTTGAGAACCGTCAGAATTTGACCGGCAAAAGCTTCATGGAATTCAAATACATCAATATCCGAAAGGGTGAGTCCCATGGCATCCAGCACTTTGGGCGTTGCATAGGCCGGGCCGAGCAATAACTCCTCTTCCGGGTCCTGGGCGACGTAAGTATAAGATCGCAGATATGCCTTCGGCTGAAGCCCAATTTCTTTGGCCTTGTTTTTTTCTACAATCAGTGAAGCTGAGGCTCCGTCGGTCAGAAAAGAAGAGTTGCCGGCCGTAATGGTTCCGTGGGGTTTAATAAAAGCAGGGCTTAGTTTCTCCAGCTTATCCATGGAAGTGTCTTCCCGGAAGCCGTTATCATGTTCGATGGTCTCAAAGCCAGGGGGGATGGCTGCGGCTAAGAGTTCCTCGTCAAGAAATCCCTCGTGGGTCGCTTTGGCTGCCAGCTGATGTGAGCGCAGTGCATATTCATCCTGTGCCTTGCGGCTGATTCCAAAGTGTGCAGCCATACGATCACAGCTTTCGCCCATTGTTTCACCGGTAGAAAATTCGGCAATGGCGGGGATTTCGGGCAGCAGGTCGGATGGGCGCAATCCTTTAAAGAAAGAGAGCCAATCGCTAATGGACTTATATTTCCGGGCATCCAGTAGCTTTTGACGGAACTTACGCCGAAACCGGATCGGGATATCTGACATGGTTTCGGTACCACCGGCCAGTACAATCCTGGCTTGTCCCGTACGTATGAGGTCTACCGCGGATGAGACGGCTTGGTTAGAAGAAATACAGGCTTGGGTAACGGTATGAGCAGGAATTGAGTTAGGAAGACCGGCACCGAGGGCAGATTCTCGAGCCACGTTGCTGGTATTAACATCCTGAATAACGCACCCCATAATAATGCGGTCAATGTCCTGGCCGTTAATTGAAGACCGACCGATTAGGCCTTCGATAGCCATTCGGCCGAGATCATAAGCCATCATTTTTTTGTAGCCGGTGCCTGACCGCAGAAAAGGGATACGAGCACCATCGACTAAAACCGCTTCTTTTTGTGTATTATTTCGTGATTGATCCGCCATATTTTAGTTTGTATTTAAAAATATGATGTATTCCCAAACGCTAAGATGGGTTATAAACATTCATAAGTCAAGCTAAAAGGTTAACGCTGTTAACCTACAGGAAAATTGTGTGGCGAAATAGAAACAATATTCTTTTGTATAAGAAGAAAAGTATCTGTATATTTTGCACTCTTAAAAAGGGCGATTAACTCAGCGGTTTAGAGTGCTTCCCTTACAAGGAAGAAGTCGTAGGTTCGAATCCTTCATCGCCCACAATATTTTAACCCTGTTTAGAGTTATCTAAGCAGGGTTTTGTTATTTTGGTAGGCTTTTAATTCAAGCACCTTATAGATAGCGTCATTCTTGCAAAATCCGCTTTAAACTGCTTTATTGGGTATGAAACAAGTGTATACCTCATGTTTCGATGCAAAAAATTTCGTTTTACCACTATCAAGGAAAAAAGATTAAAATCTATTATGGCTCAGAAAATAGAAAAGTTTGAAGAAATGATAGAGAATCCAACAGCCCATCAGTTGAAGTCATATTATGATGCGAAGGAGAAAGCTTGTTTAGATGCAATGAAGTCGACAAAATCCAAAAACCCTCACAATAAAGGGTCAAATTTGGCAGAATTTTGGGATTATGTCTACCAGCAGTTTTATGAAATTCAATAGACAAACATTATAATTTTTTCATTTTACAGGAAATAGCTTGTAAAAATTAGATTTTACAAGCTATTTTTATTTAAATTATATATCGTGTTATATATATGTAAAAAACATATATAATGGAACTATAAAGGTTAGGTTAGAGTTATAGTAGGTTCCAGTTAAGGATTTTTTCAGGTGTGTTAAGTTAGAAAATACAATTTAAATTAGATCCAATTTCAGGGAGAATTATATGGATATTAAATTCGTAAATCGAGAAAAAATACAAAATGCCAAAAAGCGGTCATCTAAGTTTAAGCCTCTCTTAGAAGCATTAAGCCAGCTCGAAGTTGGAGGTGATGCCATTGAGGTGCCATACGAAGATGATAAAAATGTAAACTCGATGAGAACCGCTGTTTACCAGTTTAACCAGGACGAAGGTGTTAAAATAAAAAGCGGAAAAGATTCTGACCGGAAGAAAATTTATTTCTACCGCGAAGAGTGAGTGGCATCTACGCAATAGGTATAGGCTTACATAAAAAGTAAGAGACAGTAGAACTGTATAGCTACAAGAGGTTGTTATACAAACTAAATAGGTAAAACGCAGTTCCTAAGTTTATTCTGTATGGCTGCTAAGAACGTTAAGGATTCTCTTGCCAAGCCGGATGCTGAACATCTAAAAGAAAGGTATACTGCCATACGGTCGTTTAGTGAGGCACTGGTGGAGCCACTGGAAACGGAGGACTTTGTCATCCAGGCGGTGGAACACACCAGTCCAACGAAATGGCATCTGGCTCATGTGAGTTGGTTTTATGAGACCTTTGTGTTGGAAAAAGCTTTTTCCAACTACGAGTCTATGCATCCGCAATATGCCTATATCTTTAACTCCTATTATCTGCAGACGGGCGAGCCTCATCAGCGATCGAAACGTGGATTACTTTCCCGGCCCACGGTAAGTGAAGTGTTCGAGTACCGGAAATATGTGAATAATAAAATATTGCAGTTTCTTGATACGGCTTCGGAGCAACAGCTCCAGGAATTTGGTCCGGTCATTGAAATTGGCAATCACCACGAACAGCAGCATCAGGAATTGATGCTCACGGATCTCAAATTTCTGTTTGCCCAGAATCCATTGAAACCGCCGTATCGTGAGTTGGAAACGTCACCCCAGAAAGAGGCCGATGATCTCAATTGGATCTCTTTTGAGGAAGGGGTGTATCATATCGGTAACGAAGGAAAAGAATATACCTATGACAATGAGCAGCCCCGGCACCGTAAGTTTTTAGAGCCCTTTGAGCTCTCGGACCGACTTATCACCAATGCTGAATTCATCGACTTTATTGAGGCCGATGGGTATCGGCGATCTGAGCTGTGGCTTGATGAGGGATGGGCGACCGTGAATGAAGAGGAATGGAGAGCTCCACTTTATTGGTTTAAAAAGGAAGGGGCGTGGCATTATTATACGCTTGGAGGTGTGAAGAAAGTCAACCCAGGTGAACCGGTAACTCACCTCAGTTATTACGAAGCTGATGCTTATGCACGATGGGCTGATGCCCGGCTCCCTACGGAAGCAGAATGGGAGGTTGCAGCAGAAGGACTGCCCTACGAAGGTAATTTTGTAGAACAAGGTTTGTATCATCCGAGGCCAGCCCGCTCTAATGATACAACCCTAAAACAGATGTTTGGTGATGTATGGGAGTGGACCATGAGTTCTTATGAACCTTATCCGGGGTATGAGCCGCTGCCCGGAGCCCTGGGCGAATATAACGGCAAGTTTATGTGCAGCCAATATGTGTTGCGTGGCGGATCGTGTGCAACTTCACAAACCCATATCCGGAAAACCTATCGCAATTTTTTCTACCCCGATGCACGCTGGCAATTTAATGGCTTTCGATTAGCTCGAAACGTTTAGATGTTTTTAGATATGGATAATCAGCTGTCATTACAGCAACCGTCCGTTGCCCAAGAAGTGTTACAAGGCATGCAGCAGAAGCAGAAACAGCTGCCGGCCAAGCTTTTTTATGATGAGAAAGGGTCAACGCTATTTGAGCAGATTACGGGTCTGGAGGAATATTACCTCACGAGGACAGAGCGAGCTATTCTCCGGTCCAATATTGAAGAAATTGTTGACCATGTAGCACCCGGATCTACCCTTATTGAGCTGGGCAGTGGAAGTAGCCGTAAGACGCGCTCCTTGCTTGAAAGCCTGCCGTCACTCAACGCCTATGTACCCGTTGATATATCAGAAGCTTACTTATTAAAAGTGGTTAGTCAGCTACGGGTTGAGTATCCAAGGATAAATATTATCCCGGTCTTTGCCGACTATACTCAACCTTTTCAGGTGCCCCACCTTCAAGAGGAAAATGCTTCGCAGCTCATTTTCTTTCCGGGCTCAACAATCGGTAATTTCCATCCCGGGCAGGCTCAATCATTTTTCGAAAACCTGGTGTCGCTCACCGATGGCAAGGCCCAAATGCTAATTGGGGTAGATCTGAAGAAAGACAAAGAGATTTTGGAGGCTGCCTATAATGACACAAAAGGAATAACGGCAGAGTTTAATAAGAATATGCTGGTGCGTATTAATCGGGAATTGGAAGCTGATTTTGAGATCGACCAGTATGCCCATCGTGCTTTCTTTAATGAAACCAAAGGGCGTATCGAAATGCACCTCGTCTCAAAGAAAGAACAGACGGTGAACATTGAGGAAGAACAGTTTAAGTTGGAGGCCGGAGAATCCATCCACACCGAAAATTCGTATAAATATTCTCTGGATGAGTTCCGGAAGCTGGTAGATCCTTGGTTTTCAGTCGAGCAGGTGTGGACCGATGACCAACAGCTTTTTTCATTACAGCTACTGCAGAAGAAATGATTTCTACTGCTCATCTTTTATTTATTCCAGGATCGGAGTAGTAGTTCAAAAATGATATTATGAAATGGATTTTTTTCGCCCTGAAAACGATGGATTTAGTCTTTACTCTCCGAAAATGTTTCTTTTCATCTTCGTAGCAGTCCTTATTGTCGGCTCTTTTCTGCTTCAAATGAGTATGGGGATTTGTCCGGTGCCCCGGTAGCCCAAATTTGTTGGCAGCCTTTACAAATTATTGTACTATACCCATTGACATTGCCAGCAATATTGTTCTTATAATAGTACTAGCCAACCATTTTGATTGAACTGCAAAAAGTTTCCAAATATTACGGACAAAAGGCAGCGGTTGTCGATTTATCCTTCAAAATTGAAGAAGGAGAAATATTTGGACTCATCGGCACCAGCGGATGTGGCAAGACAACCACTTTAAAAATGATCAATCGGCTGGTAACCCCTTCTTCAGGCCATATTTTAATTAACGGAGAGGATATAAATAGCCAGCCATCGGAAACGCTCCGTAGGCACATTGGATATGTGATTCAGAATGTGGGGCTTTTTCCACATTATACGGTGCAGCAAAATATCGCTACGGTACCCAGGCTGTTGCAATGGGATGATCAACGTATCAGTGAGCGTACTCAGCAGCTGTTACGAATGGTGGGCCTGGAACCGGAGACGTTTGCCCGCCGCGCACCGGATGAATTGAGCGGGGGACAACAGCAGCGGGTAGGTTTGGCGCGGGCACTGGCCGCAGATCCGCCTATCATCTTGATGGATGAGCCGTTTGGGGCCCTGGATCCTATTACCAAGCAGCAGGTCCGTGGTGAAGTCAAACAGCTTTTGAAGAATATCCAAAAGACCATCGTGCTGGTGACACACGATGTGGGAGAAGCTTTTGATATGTGCGATCGCCTCTGCCTGCTCGATCAGGGGAAAGTACAACAGGTTGGTACGCCCAGGGAGCTGTTGTTTAATCCCCAAAATGATTTTGTGGATTCGTTCTTTAAATCTAACCGCCTGCAGCTTGAGATGATGAGTATAACTACAGGCGATATCCTGGAAATTCTTCAGTCCTCAGCCGATACTCCGAGATCCTTTTCGGAGGGGTTCGAGGGAAATGGTCCGCGGGCGGCGGCGAATGACAGCTTTTTTTCGGTATTCCAGGATGCTAAGCCAGAGGCGCATTCTTATGTGATTTATGACAAAGAAGATCAGCCGGTTGCCTCTGTTACTTCGGAACAATTGCTCTCGGGATTCTACCGGGTGCGCCATAAACTGAAAGAAAAACAGGGGTAGGGATATGATGGCTGACTTGTGGCATTTTATCCTGAGCAACCAGACTGAGTTATTTGGTCAGACGATTGAGCACCTTGGGTTGACCTTTATTTCTATTCTGATTGCCGTGATGTTAGGCATCCCCGTTGGACTTCTGGCTACCCGGCATGAGAATATATCCGGTCCGGTGCTGGGGGCGGTGGGGGTAATTCAAACGATACCGAGTATTGCCCTGCTGGGATTTATGCTGCCCCTGCTGGGGATTGGCCCGCTGCCTGCTATTGCTGCTCTTTTCCTTTATGCCTTACTGCCGATCGTCCGGAATACCTATTCCGGCATTAAAGAAGTGGATTCGTCCGTCATTGAATCGGCCCGGGGGATGGGCATGACCGATGGACAAATTTTACGAAAGGTACAGCTACCGCTGGCCACCCCCGTCATTTTTGCGGGCATCCGGACGGCTACGGTGATCAATGTAGGCGTTGCTACGCTCTGTGCGCTAATCGGGGCCGGGGGGCTCGGCGAGTTCATTTTTCGGGGCATATCGCTCAACAATTCTGTTATGATTATGGCGGGAGCACTGCCGGCGGCCCTGCTGGCCCTCGCTTTCGATTTTATCCTGGGATTCCTGGAGCGCAAGGCCTCCACATTGTTAAAACCACTGAGCTATGGATTGGCAGTAGTCATGATTTTTGTATCCATCTATGCTATTGCAACAACATTTAACGTTGACACCTTTAAAGCGGGTATCCCACCGGAATTTCTGGAACGGGCCGATGGCTACCAGGGATTGAAGGAAGGGTATGAGCTGGCCGATATGCCGATTGTGGAGATGAACGCAGCCCTGACCTACCAGGCTCTGAGTAATGGAAAGGTGGATGTGATTGTGGGCTATTCCACGGATGGGCGCATAGAAGCTTTCGATCTGAAGGTGCTGGAAGATGACCGTGAGTACTTTCCGCCCTATGAGGCCGCCCCGATCGTGAAGCGGGACTTTATGCAAGAGAATCCTGAAGTTATAGAAGCCGTCAGTAAGCTGGCAGAAAAAATCACTACGCGGCAAATGATCAGCCTGAATAGTGCGGTGGATCAGGGGCAGCAGGCTGAAGCCGAGGTTGCCAAAGCATTTCTGGATAGCCTGGGTTTTAAAACAGATATCGATCGGCAGGGAACACCGGATTTGCTGATCGGCGGAAAGCTGCAGACCGAACAGTTTCTCTTGGCTCATATGTATCAGATGCTGATTGAAAACTATACCGCTCTGGACGTCGGGCTTCGTACCGGTTTGGCAGGCACCCAGATCGTATTTAAGGCATTGCTGAACGACGAAATACAGCTCTACCCCGAATATACGGGCACCGGCCTGCACGTACTCCTGGATGCAGAGCAGGACGTCGTAGATAGCCTGAGCAATAATGCGGAGGCGGTATATCATTATGTACAGGAGCAATCAAAGCAACGGTTTGACTTGCAGTGGCTAAAGCCGATCGGTTTTGAAAACAGCTACGCCCTGATTATGCGAAAAAAACAGGCTGGCGAACGGGGTATTGAGTCGATCAGTGATCTGTCAGAATATCTTCAGAATTCTGACTACTGAATACAGCTTTTTCAAATAATCACGCATATTACATCCGTCATCTCTTCAAAGTAGAATTGTAATTTTTGATCGGATTGTCGTAGTATATCAGGCAAGGAGAAACGTTTGGGCCGCCCGGTACCGGCGGATGTGATAAAACGACGACGCTCTAAATGTTTAATCGCCTAAATGAACCTGCATCGTCGGTTAGTAGCCGCACGTGGAGCATTTTCAAGTGTGGGTTACTGATCCAAACTTTCCCCGGAAAATGTGTCCCGGGAGGTAGAGTTGTAATATCTGTTAGATAACACTTGCCAGAGTTTGATACACCAAAAACAAAACTTAAGAACGAAAATTGAAATCATCAGATAAAGAGCAACAAAGCGATAGGTCAAAAACGCTTCAGGAGATAGAAAAGCAAATTAAAAGCATTGATTTTGACCGGGATACCGGTCAGTTTGTGACGCTTTTGGGCCGATACCGACAGATAAGTAGGGAAATAAACCTGGCACAGGAAGGACAAAAGCCTCCGTTGAAGCAAGCTGTCGAAAGACACGAAGGGAAAGATATACAAACGCCCGGCCAGCTTGTTGCCCGTTTTACGGAAATTTACCAACAGCTTGAAACGCGGTATGATTTATCATACTGGAAATCGGCCATCAAAAATGCCCGGGAAAATACCACAAGCCAACCGGGAGCCTATTGCATGCCCATTATCGAATTTTTATCGGGGCATTCGTTACTTAAGTCAGAGGTTTTCGCACTGCTAAAACGGTCTTTCCCGTTTGTAGCTTTGTTTCGGTCTCCGGAGTGGGAAGACCTGAAAGCCAATAATGAAAAGAATTACCCTTTTCTGGAAAGCATCGTTGATCGGGGAAATTTTGAACTCGACCTGTTAATAGATGCGATACCCATCTACCAATATGAACCCCAGAAATTAGATTTTATTCTTCCCACCATTTTACATGCTACCGGCTTACAAAGAAATGGCCGGAACAAGGAGGCTTTTCAGGCCATCGCTCAAATAGAGCCGGAAAATATGCCGCTGGTGGGTTGGCAGCGTTTGCTCCAGATCCTTTATCAATCGGCTGTTTTGCAGGAAAACGAGAAAGCAAAAGAACTCTTCGTTACAACCATGGGTGATGCCGTGCAGCGTTTTCCCAATGATGAAGAGCTGCTGTACCTGCAAAGGGCCTTTCTTTTTGAGACACGCCCCGCAGTTGAAAACAAAGCGGATTTAATCTCGATGATAAAAGAACACCCGCTTCAACTTAAATTGCTCTTCCTCCTGGGAAAATGTTGTCTGGACCTGAAGGAGTTCAACGCGGGCCACGTCATTTTTAAAAAACTCTCGGAAATCAACCCAACCAACCTGGAATATGCTGCTTATGTCACCCTCTCATTGAACGGCATCTTGAGCCGGTCGGTAAAGGGGCATGCCAAAGAAGAAGGGCCAAAAGCATATTACAAACGTATGTTACAGCAATTGGAATTGGACATCTTTGATCTGGTAGAAGTCCCGAAAGAGCACATTGATGATCCGGATATTAAAGCTCTGAAGATATATGCCCATTCAGCTTCCCGTGCGCAATACAATGGTAGCCATGAACCCGGCGATCTGCCCGAGACCTTGCACAATGCTCTAAGTCTGGCTACCAACAAAGAGGTCAGAGTGTTTCTTATCGATAAGCTGATGGTACACTACCCGAACTTAGACGATCTTCTGGAGGCCAAAGAAATGGTTCTTCGCTTCTACAAAGAGTTTCCCGACGCCCACCCTACCGTTTTTGCTATGGCAGGCATTTACATGGCTGAAAACAATTATGAGCAGGCTTTGTCTTTTTACGAAAAAGCAAGGGATTTAAATCCCCAAAACATCTACGCCTGTCAGGGGGTAGCCAGGGCAGCTTTGCATTTACAGCAGTATGATAAATCCATAGAAGCCAGCCGTATTTTTCAACACGAACGAAGGTATGACCGGGCTGGTTTCTACTGCATGGGTAAGAGCTATTTTGACATGGGCGAATATGACAAGGCCTACACAAATTTTAAATGGATGGTACAGCTAATCAGGCCCCAGCCCAGTGCCCACGACCAGTATGTGTTTATGGCATCTCTCGGCAAGCATGTGGCTCAATTAGATAAAAAAGCGCAGAAGTCGCTTTTCTGGAAAAGGGAAATAGAGGAAGCTTTACAGCTTTTCGATTCCCTGAAGAAAGAAGGGCTTGGAGACTCTAAGCAGGGCCGGTGGGCAGTTTTTCATGCCGCCAAGCTTTGTGAGCACATCGCGAAATTTGAAAAAGGTCTGGAATACCTCAACTTGGTTATAGATATGTGGCGTTCGGCAGGAATTTACAACCTGGGTGATGCAGCGACACTGAAAACCCGCTTTCTGATGATGTTACTACGCATGGATGAGGCCAAAGATTTCTTGCAAAATTACATAAGCTATCTGGAACGCGAGCAAATCGACCAAGAATATCTCAAGACCTGCCAATCGCTTATGGCAGAATTAGAGCAACAATATGTTGAAGAAGACGATGAATACATGAAAGAATTGCGGGCACTGGTGCTGAACGCGGCAACAGAACCCCATAGATGGCGACCGGAATTTGTAGAACTAATGCGAAAAGCCATGATGGCACAGGCACATCCCCAAATGGTTTTTATTGGAGAACGTTATTTTCAGCAATACGGGACGCAACCCGATGAAGACGATATCTTTATGTCGTTTTGGACGGCTAAAGCCTACAAGGAATTCGAACGATGGGAAAATGCGAAACCTCATTTCCAAAACTGCCTGGATTTAGGAGCCTATTATCCGAAGAAGTATTACAACCTTATCACCATGGCCGGCAATTATCTTCGTAATAATGCTTAAACAGGAGAAATATGAATCAATTTAAATACGAAAACCCCGACCAACTGAGCCAGAAACAATTGTGGTTGCTGGCCACTTCCGCCATGTTGGCCCAGCTTAATAACCAACGCCACGACACCCTGATGCCGAAAGGAGATTATACACATCCCGAACTGGTAGAAAACATCCGGCATGTGCTTACCCGCGACTGGGAAATCAACAACCTGGCGGATTTGAGCGATACGATCAAAACACTGAACGAAAAAAAGTCTTTCACAGGCGAACTAAATACCTGGGAAGTACTCAGTGGAGAAGAACTGAAAATAGCCGCTACTAAAAAAGACCAGCTGGGCGATTATAGCCATGTTATGGATATGGTACATAACTACCGGGATAGTCTGCCGGGTGGCGACATGGCCTGGCACTACGGCCGCTGTTCGTGGTTGATCCGGATGTCGGCATTCCTGAAATACATAACGGAAGAAGAAGCCTGGGCGCTGCTGGAAGACAACGGCCGGCGCATTAAAACCGTTTTTTCGTCGTGGGCAGAATTCGGGCTTTCTTATATGGTGGGAGCCCAGTATTGGAGAAGAAATACCTATACACCGGAAGCCGTGAGGCGATATACCAAGCATTTTCAGTTTTTGATCACTAATAAAGAGTCTCCATGGACGCATGTTTCATGGGGGATAGAGTTGTAAGAGTGATTGAATTAACATTATAGGATGCAATTTCGCTGCAGCAACCCAATGGGGTGGGCGGCACACGCCTATGAGCTGGAGCAGCACTACAGGGCTCGCAGAAATGCCTACTGAAGAAGAGGAACCTGGCTTGGGCAATCTCCTGCTTAAAGAGTAAGAAAAGAGGAATAGCCGCTCGCTATGGAAGCCGGATTACCCGCTCAACGCCGCCCTCGCTGTGTTCGCAATAACGGGGAAATTTGTAGCCGTCATCCCGTTCTGTGCAAAAGGTAAAGTGGTAGAGTGTCGACCGGTCCACCACCATGTAGGTCTTAAAGGAGCGGTCGCCGAACGCCATTTTCAGGCGATTGCCCAGCTTTTCCACAAAGGCATCACAGAGGGTGGGCAGCAAGTCACCTTCGGAAAAGTTAACACCCTTGAAATAACCATATAACCGGTCGAGCTCCTCATAGTGGGCGGAGGATTTAAGCAGCTCCATAAGCTTGAACCGGTTGGCCAGAGCCTCGCTTTCCGAATCGCCTAGCAGCGGATAGTCATAGGTTCTTTTGACAAAGACGCCCCCGTCCATCTCCATAAATTCCGGTTTGAACTGTTCGATCAGCTCCGCAAAGTCATCGATAGTCAAGTTGGTGGTCGGTGGATTTTCGCGCTCCTGCTCAAGCTTTTCCTCCCATCGATCACTGGCAAGTGCAGAGGCCTCCATCGCACGGGTGCTCTCTTGCTCTACCCGCTTCCAGGCTTCCTTCCCGTTGATGAACTTGATATCATCCAGGATGATCTCTTCATCTATGTCGCCTGCACTAAGCGAAATCACACAGGTGGAGTCCTCCAGAAATGTCTGGATCACGGGCGTTTTGCGTACTTTCTTAAGGGCCGTCCGGACGGCGTAGCGAAATGCACCTCGTCTCAAAGAAAGAACAGACGGTGAACATTGAGGAAGAACAGTTTAAGTTGGAGGCCGGAGAATCCATCCACACCGAAAATTCGTATAAGTATTCTCTGGATGAGTTCCGGAAGCTGGTAGATAACTGGTTTTCAGTCGAGCAGGTATGGACCGATGACCAACAGCTGTTTTTACTTCAGCTTCTGCAGAAAAAATGATTTCTACTTGTCATCCCGGATGTACTTCAGGGTAGAAACAATAATTTAAACAAAGAAATACGCCATGGATATCTTTCGCCCCGATAAGGATGGATTCAGCCTCTTTTCTCCAAAAATGATGCTCTTCATTTTTGTAACCTCGCTTATCATCGGCTCTTTCTTTGTACAGATGAGTATGGGTATTTGTCCGGTGCCGCCCTAATTGGTCAAACGTCTACTTCGGGAAACATTACGATTAACGCTCAGGATGCAAATGCCCAGCAGCCAATCAATCAGAAACTAAAAATGAGAATTAGAAATGGTCTTAACCTAATTATATTGGCTAATACTCGTTGAGAGAATAATGGCATTTAATTCCTAATTCTACATTCTTAATTTTAAATTAAAACCTAATCTCTCATCAGCTTCTTGTATTTGATTCGCTCCGGATGGTACTTCGAGCCCAGCCGCTTTTCCCGGTTTTCTTCATACTCCGAATAGTTGCCATGGAACCAGTAGACCTGGCTGTTACCTTCAAACGCCAGCATGTGGGTGGCGATACGGTCGAGGAACCAGCGGTCGTGGGAAATGACTACCGCACATCCGGCGAAGTCCAGCAGGGCCTCTTCAAGGGCACGGAGAGTATGGACGTCCAGGTCGTTGGTAGGTTCGTCAAGGAGTAGTACATTGGCTTCCTCTTTCAGCATCTTGGCCAGGTGAACCCGGTTGCGTTCGCCCCCGGATATTTCGCTGCATCGTTTTTGCTGGTCGGTGCCGCTGAAATTAAAGCGTGCCGTATAGGCCCGTGAATTCATCTCCCGGTTGCCCAGCTTAATGGTATCTTTGCCGTCGGAAATCTCTTCCCAGATGGATTTATCCGGGTCCAGTGGACGCTTCTGGTTAACGTAGCCCAGCTCCACCGTATCGCCGAGCACAATATCTCCGCTGTCGGGCTCTTCCTCGCCGGTAATCATCTTGAAGAGCGTAGATTTACCCGCGCCATTGGGTCCGATGACGCCCACGATGCCTCCGGGCGGAAGACTGAAGTTCATATCTTCGATAAGCAGCCGGTCGCCATAGCTTTTGGATATATCCTGCGCTTCAATCACTTTGTCGCCCAGACGCGGGCCGGCCGGGATAAAGATCTCCATATCCTCCCGCTGCTTAGCCCGTTCCTCAGACAGCAGTTCATTATATTTGTTGATCCGCGCCTTACTCTTCGACCGTCGTCCCTTGGGATTCTGCTGAATCCACTCCAGCTCTTTCTGCAGCGTTTTCTGTCGCTTGGACTCCTGCTTCTCTTCCTGTGCCAGTCGTTTCCGCTTTTGATCGAGCCAGGAGCTGTAGTTGCCTTCAAAGGGGATGCCCTCGCCGCGATCCAGTTCGAGGATCCAGCCGGCTACATTATCCAGGAAATAACGGTCGTGCGTTACCGCGATGACGGTGCCTTCATAGCGCGCCAGGTGCTGTTCCAGCCAGGCCACCGATTCCGCATCCAGGTGGTTGGTAGGCTCATCCAGCAGCAACACGTCCGGCTTCTGGAGGAGCAGGCGGCAGAGCGCCACACGACGGGTCTCACCACCGGAAAGGACGTCCACCGAAGTATCGCCCGGGGGCGTCCGGAGGGCATCCATAGCCTGTTCCAATTTGCTGTCAAGGTTCCAGGCGTCGCGCTGTTCGATCTGCTCCTGCAGTCTTTCCTGCTTTTCGATAAGCTTCTCAAAGTCGGCATCCGGCTCGCCAAAAGCTGCGTTCACCTCCTCATATTCGTTCAGCAGGTCGATGGTTTCCTGCACGCCCTCCTCTACAATTTCTTTGACGGTCTTATCGGGATCCAGCTTCGGTTCCTGCGGAAGCATACCAAAGCTGATGCCTTTCTGACGGGATATTTCGCCGAGGTAATCCTCATCTTCGCCCGCGATGATACTGAGCAAAGTACTTTTACCAGAGCCGTTATTACCCAGCACCCCGATTTTAGCACCGTGAAAAAAGGAGAGGTAGATGTCTTTAAGTACATAGTTGTTGGGCTTGTAGACTTTACTGACCCCAACCATCGAAAAAATTATCTTTTGATCACTCACAGGAATCAATTACGAATTAAAAATGAAAAATTAAGAATTCAGGCGAGTTTAAAGGTAAGGAATTGTTTGGAATATCTAAGCCCTGAAAATAGCTATACAGAGGGCCTTGTAAAACCAATATATCTTGTCATTCTGAACTCGTTTCAGAATCTCATATGTTTTTGGGGGGATCTTAACCAAGATCCTGATAAGATACAGAAACAAGTTCAGCACCTGTTTAGGATGATAAGCTTAGCCTTGCAAAGGCCCCTAACCACCTAATACTACCCCAATTTTTTCATTGAAGAGTTTTACTGTAGCCTGAAATTAGTCACTCTTCCAGTAATGCTGAGCTAAGGATAAGCTATGGCTGGAGCGGACTGTATGAATAAAATAAGTTCAATTTTTCATTCTCCATTTTTAATTCGTTCAGTCAGTCCCTTTAAAAAGTATCGTAACACCTGGTCTCCGCACTCCCGGTAGTTCTTATGGCCCTCTCGACGAAACAGGGCACTCATTTCATGCTTGGAAAGGGAAAAGCCTCCACGTTCGAGGGTATCGTGCATATCTTTTTCACGCAGCTTGAAAGCAACCCGCAGTTTTTTGAGCACCATGTTGTTGGTGACGGGCGTTTTAATAGGATGGGGAGGATGCTCCTTGCTTTTGCCCCGCTTGTAGTAAATAAGTCCATCCAGGAAATGGGCCATCAGCAGGTGACTGCAATCCGCTTCTTTTTCATCCAACGGCTCATCCTGGTTCTTAAAGATGGCCGCTACCTCGCCGCGTTTGGGTTTATAGCCCCGGAGCTTCAGGATATGGGCGATCTCAATATCATTAAGATCCAGCATGTGGCGGATACTTTGGATTATATCATCATTTCTCATGTATTGTGGTACTTAAAGACAGTATTGCAGTTGATTTGACCAAAGGTACGGCATTTACAGCCGATGCAAAAACGGAATTACTATTGAATAGTGGTAATATTCTTATGATTTGCTTCCAAAACAATGCCGGATTCAGAACATTGACGGCTTCAAATTATAATGCAGCTCTGCACTCATCGGATGAGTATTTTTTGACCCATCCCACTACTACGTTAAAACTTCGTAGCGCATGCCGCCCCTTCCTTACGAGCAGGCCCTATGGAATGCCACGCTGTGGCCCTCCGATTCCTCGGAGGATTCCATGGGGCAGGGAAGGGAGATAATGATTCATCCTCTAATACAACCACCAGAGTCATTTCGAACAAAGCGTCAGCGGCGAGAGAAATCTTCTATTGTAAAGGGCTAGGTTCTTGTTCCATTTTTTCCATCAAGAATTCTGAAGGCTCGGAACCAGCAAAGCTGGGGAACCCAAAAAATTGACCGGCTGAGTAAATTATCGCTTCGATCCCTCCAGCTACGCTACAATCATTTAACTCATCGCTCGCGCTCTTCAAACAGGCTCGGGGTTAAACGCTTCGCTTTCGGTCTCTTGACCAGCGAAATTTACATTAGGCCGGGGCATACCCAAAAGTTCCTGTAGCTGAAAGAAGACCTCGTATTGATGAACTTTTCCTAACCTGAATCCTTAGAACCCTACCCCCCCAGTCTTTTCCAGCGTCAGCGAGAAATCTCCTATTGCTTAGCTGAGAAATAAAGAAGGATTCCGAGTGAGGCTGTCTAAAAAGATTTTACATCTACCTGGTCGCCTAACAAATTGAGGTTTTATCATTGTTGTTAACGGCTATAATTTCCCTGTCCCCCTTCGAAGGGGGAAACTCACGGTTCTTTTCCGTGAGTAGGGGGATGACTTATGGCATTAAACGTAAAGCGGGCTATTTATTGACATGAATGTTATCCATCCGGTCGCAAGTGTGTAACTTGTGGCAAGACAGGAGACAGCAAAAGGCGAAAGAAATTTATTACTTAATTTCTAAGCAATGCCATACTCTTATTACTATTTTTCAGTGATGAAAAAAGTAATCAAAAAACTCACCGGCTGAATAAATTCATGCTGCCGTTCGCTCCGCCTGCGCTAAAATCATTTAACTCAAGTTGCTCAAAAGCGGCAACTTTCAGACAGGAAATGATTTTCTACGCTTCGGCTTCAGTCACTTGTCCCAGCAGAATTTATATTAGGCCGGAGGGGTTAGAAGCTTGGCTGCCCCAAAATAATAAAAGGAGGGTTGTCTGGTCTGGATACCGGATACCAACTTTTGCTCCGTTAAAACCCCTCAGAAACTAAAATTGATCATCGAATCTGGCAATAAGCCCAGAAGTGAACTCAAGAGGGGGTATTTGGCCTAACTCCAATAAAAATAACCACCTTCGGAGATCCCATTGGGAGGTTCGGAGATCTCCTAACCAGTCAAAGAGATCTCCTTGGAAGGATATGCTTTCGCCCAACAAGGTTCGGACTTCGCTAAAGGAGATAACGAGATCTCGTAACGAGGTTGAGCCTTCTACCAGGGAGCCTGTGACTTCTCCCAGACAGCTTAGGAGATCTCTCAACAAGGTATGGACTTCTCATGATAAGCCAAGGACTTCGCCTAACCTTCTCCAGGGAAGTATGGAGAGGATTAGCACTGCTCCCAGGGAATGATCCAAGTCACCTCTCTTTATTTTTTGTGTTCCATTTTTTGGATGGCCAAATTCCGAAGTATCGGGACCAGGCAAGCTGGAATTCAAAAACTCACCGGCTGGTGGATTCTTCAGGTGCATGCCGGGCCGCGACCTCGGGAAAGAATGGAAATTCATCCTGGAGAACCGGGATTCAGACAACCATTCGTTCTGCTCCTCGTTGTTCACCGGCAACCCAGCACCTTCACAATCCTGAGGCCGGAGGTAATAATGCTTTTAAGGCTTTGGTTCAAAAGCAGAATAAATTGTCACTCAGAGCTCGGCGAGGAGCCTCAAATGTGGAATAAGCTAATCACTCATCGGATGAGTTCTTCTACCCGGGCTTCTGATCTCTTGGTTGTACCCTAAATCCCCTGAAAGGGCACTGCAATTTTCTACTCCTATCAAAAGCGACATGACCCACCGGAAGAATTTCTGTTTGACGAGGAGCTGCCTACAAACTGTGAGCAGCGGCAGACGAAGCTGTCAGCACCGAGGAGTTAAATTCTTCTTGACCTTTTACGAACCCCAGCTTGCTGATTCCGACTCTTCGGAAGGGTCAAGCCCCCGAATTCTCGGGGCACGGCAAAAGGTGGGTTAAACTATTTCTACCGACTGCTTGAATCATCATCAAGCAGTAGAGGGAATTTGTTTAAAGGATAAAGCCATACAGTGGAAAGGCTTTACAGATCTACGATCATAAAAAGGGAGGTATGATGGAGAAGACGATCAAGCAAATCGTTGATTACGCGGAAGGACGACTGACGGAGGAGGAAGCCATGGATCTCTGGGCCCACCTGCTCACCCAACCCGAGGACCTAAAGCTGCTGGAGTTTTATTTGGTGTACAAGGCGTACTTTTGGGGATGGAGTAAAATAATCAATTATACTGTTTTTTGGGTGTGCCAGGTACTGTTGCAGGGGAGAGCAGGACAGAGAAGAAGTGAGTTAATCTGTTGCTTTTGCTTTCATCAATTCAGTCAGCGATACACTAAATGGAAGTGCTGACCCTCTACCACTGCTATATTTAGATAACTGTGTGATATCCCATTCAACTTCTCTAAATGTATTTCTATTTACTTGAGTAACTTTAAAAACCAGATAATAATCTTGGCTTGGATTAGGATAATTCAAGTCGACAAGTTTTTGTTTAGAAAGTATTATAGGGGATTCTTTAATTTTTAAAAGTTTATCTGTAACAGTTTCCCCAAATGTGTGGAGAAGCAAAAATTTTGCCCCGGCTTCTTTCGTGCCAATTTTTAAAGCACCTCTATTATTTCCAGTTCTAGCATTATAAAGACCATGCTTTTTAATCCAGTCTAAATGACCTTTCCCTTTGTAAAAAGCTACCAAGACATTTGTTTTATCTGGTATTAATGACCTTTTTTGACCAAAATTCTCAGGGATTTTTTCCTCTAAAGAATCTCCGGGCTGTTCTTTATAAGTATCATATTTGTGAAATGATATTTCTTCTCTTTGAGAAGCTCTATTCAAGAAATGGCTAAGTACATCTTTTAGAAAATCTTTCAGATGTTGAGAACTGTCATCACTTTTTAAAGGACGAAGGGGAAAAGCACCAAGACCAGGGATAATTTCATGAAAGCCTTTTTTATTAAGATTCTTGTCACCTGGATATAAAACATAAGCGCCTCCTGTTCTCCTTATAGCATCTCTGTAGGCATGCATTTTTAACAGGTCAGCGCGCTTATATTTCCCTTCCTTTTCTTCTTGGTTTACCTTATCTAATTCTTGGTTCTTTTTTTTACTGTTTTGAATATTAGCGCTAAACAGATCGTCTAGATCTTTAACTTTATATTTTGCGTCAAAATGGATGTGTACTATTAATTCCTCTGCCTCTGCTTGACTTTCATTAATACCATGCGGCCATATGCTTAGTGTATAATCAGGACGCATATTGCTTGTCCAGCTGCCAGAATTAGGATAATCTTGATCTCCTGTAAAAGTCTTATTGAAACTAAATTGTATATTTAATTTGCGTGAATAAGTATTACAAATGCCTTTGATTGGGAAATATTTCCCCTGTTTTAATTTAAGATCAAGATTGCTCCCAGTTGCTTCGATTAACTTTTCAGCGGGCTTGGTTTTTATATCAAATACTTTTTCTATCGTATTTAATAGTTTAAAGAAAACCCAATACTCATAAAGCGATGCAACATCTTTCTTCCTTCCTTCATAAACATCATTACCTCCCTGCCATGTCAGTTGAGCTGCTAAATCAAACATCAGCCAAACCCTTAATATTTCTCTATAACCTCCTTTTCTTTGAAGAGTTGGACTGTTTAATGGAAGGATGTCAGGAGAAGATATCTCAGCAAAAAAATCATGATTAAGGTACTGTTCAATATTTAGTTCTATGTTTTCGGCCTCCATTTTTAGCCTATGTGTTTCTGGTGCGGCTTCTTTGAAGTCACTACAAATTTTAAGAAAAGACTTTAATGCATGTTTTATGAATCGATTTTCTGCTGTATCTATGGTTTCCTTTTTGCTGCTTGTGAGAACCTTTTCTGGTACTGATCCCAGCTTCCTCTTTTGAGGGTGGCTGTCAGGCAATCTAATTCTTTTTTCAGAACTAGAAATTTGATTGATAATGGAACGGGTGGGACGTCTTATAGATCGTATATCTCTTTTCTTATTTGTTTTTTCCCATTCTGAAGATGGCGTTTTGATTATCTTATAAACCGCTTGATCAAATTCATCCGACTCTAATATGGACTTAATGAATGCAAACCTTTGATAAAGTGTGGCCGCATCGGCGCTATAATCAATGGTGAATTGCTGGCTAACTGGAGATGAGTGTTGCATTAAGAGTTCTGTACTCCATTCAGTTATATACTCCAGCATTCTTCGATAATCAGTGCGATAGTTGGTTTTGATTGAGCGTACTTCAAGTTCTAAACAGCCGCATTGGGAACCATTGCTATCGCAGATATTCAATTTAAGAGTGCCGACATAAATGTTAGGTACAAGCCGGCCGCTGCTTGGATTAAATTTTGACTGCCTGATTATCCTTCCAGTATTGTCTATTTGATATTTATCTTCAACTTTATATTCATAGGTAGAGGCTTCATATAACTGAATGGGCGCTTCTCCGTATTCACGAGCTTCGGCTTCATCTACTTCTACAATTTTTTCTCCCGACTCGGATATAATACAAATGACAATGGTATTACCATTGTCCAGCTGTACTGGAATATCAAGTTTCTGATGATGTGTTTCTTTTGTAACCATACAAATTATGCTTCAGCAAAGCTTGTAAAGCCATTTTCCAATAACCTATTGTGCATTCTCACAATTTTCTCTAGGGAAATCGGATACTTTACATTGGCTGAATTATTAAAATCAAACTCGTACGGATTATCTAATATGTTATCAAGGCTGGCATCATCTTTAATGCATAAAGAAGCTAACACTCTTAAAATTGGCTCTAGCTTTCTGCGTGATCCATGTAGTTTTGGCAATATTTTTTGGACAATTACAATGTCTGTTATTTCTTGATTGCTCCAATCTTTAACTTTTCTACTTGCAATGCCTGCAAAGAGTTGTATCTCATGTGCCGAACGGTAGCCAAATTCAGCTCCGACTTTCTTTAATTCATTAAAAAAGTTGATTAGTTCAGTATTTAGCTCCTCTTTTATAATAGAACTGTCAGCAGGTGTATTGGCAATTTGTATAAATTTTGTAGCTAATGACGCTCCCATTCTTTTAATGGAATCTATATCCACATCCTGTGGTTCTTGAAGAAAATTTTCAAGTTCATCTGATGTAACCCTAAATTCTATTACATTTGCCCTATCTAGAACCTTTGGGCTGAACATATAGGTAGTTTCATCAATATTTACCGTACCAATCACGAATAGATTATCTGGGATATCAATGGTTGGTGGAACACCTTCCCAATCGTCTTTTCCAGAATGTAATTTTATTTCATCTCCTGATTCCATCGCACTTAAAAAATCTGCGAAATAACGTTCTACATGACTTAAATTCATTTCATCTAAGATCAAAAAGAAAGGTTTATTCCTGTTGTCAGAGGCTTTTATTATTAAGTCAAGAATGCCACTATCAGGTTTTTCGTAACCGTTATCTTTAAGAGCATTAGGATAGCCTAGCAAAGGCTCTCGATTAGTCCAGTCTGCTCCAACAGGTACGATGCATATTTGCTCATCATCCTCAGAAATCCATTTCGAGAACGCTTGAGCAATTTTTGTTTTACCAGATCCGGATAAGCCGGTTAAAATTATAAAAGGTTTAGTACATAAAGAATAAATAAAACGATTACATAATTTTTGACTGTAATTGAGATTAGCTGATTTACAATCGTTCACAAAGTCTGATAAATTCAGGTTGTTATTATTTCTTCTTGGGAAATCACCTGCTAAGAACTCTTTGTAATATTTGACCAATTTATTGAGGTCTTCATGTATTTTCTTTTTAGAAAATTCATGATTCAAGTCATAGTAGGAATACACGAATGAAGAACCATATCTAAAAGGTTCCCCCCAATTCTTTTCAGAAAAAAGTTCTTCAATAGATTTAGGGTTGTCTAAATCCCAATTAATATTAGGTTCATTAGTTTCGCTAACTCCATAGGCTAAGACCAGAATCTTTTTTTTCTTATAGTATAAGAAAACGGGGTAAATACCCTTACTGGTAGATTGATCGGAACCTAAAAAAGAAATCCAAGGAACATGGGTTGGAGTTCCTTGACCAAAACTAACTTTTACAGTTAACCCTCTAAATTCGTTTCTGTATTTTGAAGTTTTTAGACTACCAGTAAGTGCTTGGTCAATATATGCTTCAAGAGTAGGAATAAAATTTTCATCTTCTTCTTTTTTGTCCTGAATTTTGAAACCTTTATCCCGAAGAATTTTAAAAGGTTTTTTAGTGGAATTACCAAAATCACTTAATAAAAGCTCATCGCCACCATCTAGTTTATTAGCTTCAGACAAAACAAGAATTGGAGGATATCGTTTGCCATCATGTACTAAATCATATTTATAAGAGTTTCTTCCGGTTAGAAGATTAGGATTTTCATCAATCTGTTGGATAGCTTTTTGTATTTGTTCTTTAGTAAAATCCATTTTCAAATGTTATTAGATGAGAATGCTTTAACCATTAGTACATCTTTCATGTCCCCTAATCAAAAGGATTATACCTATCTTTCAAGCCAAAATCAGGTATCCATTTTGGCTGTATTTATATCAGGCCCAGGGATCTATAGGGAATATTCAAGTGGGGTACAATTTTGGGAGCAGAGCTTCCTTTAAACGTAGGAGAGATGCTTCGGCCACGTGTTCGGGTACGAAGGAGGAGAGGTCGCCGCCCCGGTAACCTATCTTGTTCATCATTTGGATTTAGTGCCGGAGGTGTTTTAATATATCGTCACTAACGCATCAGAAAGAGAGACGGTAATACTGATATTATTATGAATTACGATCCGAAAAAACATAACCGCCGGTCGCTACGTCTTAAGGGATACGATTATTCATCTCCGGGGTTGTATTTTGTGACGATCTGCACCTATGATCGAAGATGTCTTTTTGGAGAGGTTGCCAATGGTAACATGGTATTGAATAAATGGGGTAAGATTGCCCGGGATGAATGGCGACGTACCGAATCCATCCGGGATAATGCGGTATAGGATGCCTTTGTGATGATGCCTAACCATCTGCACGGTATTGTACAAATCATTGATACTGATAATAACGCAGGGGCATATCGCGATACGTCCCTGCTACACAATACGTCTGCCCATAATAACAATGACAAGCAACAACCCGAATTTCGATCACCGTCCAAAACATTAGGAGCCATCGTCCGTGGGTATAAATCCGCGGTAACCACCAAAATAAATAAAAAACGGAACGTATCCGGCCGGAAGGTATGGCAACGCAATGATCATGACCATATCATCCGGGATGAGAAGTCACTGGAACGTATTCGTTATTATATCCGTGCTAACCCCAGCCAATGGGAGGAAGATCAAAAGAATCCACAAGATTTTGACACCATAGAATAGAGGTCTTTGCAAAACCGAATATTCACTCTTCGACTTCATTCGCTCCGATATAATTCGGGCTCATTGCGCTCAGACTGACGTCATATTGAGCGCAGCGAAGCGTAGTCGAAATGTGTACCAGTATTTCAAAGTCCTCTTCTAAATTTAGTTTTGACAGTCAGGGACTATGAAATTTCTTCTCAAAAGCCCCTCTTATATCATAGGAGGGGCGCCGACGCCCCACGTAGCAAGTACTTCGGCGCAGTGGGCCTTTTAGCGACGTAGCGGTTTGGGGAGGTCAGAATAACAGCATTTCAACGTTTTTACCCTTCCTCGGCTTCGCGCTGCTCTTCAAACTTGGCTGTGAGGGCTTCAGCTACGTGTTCGGGCACGAAGGAGGAGAGATCGCCGCCCCAGTAGCCGACTTCTTTCACCAAAGAGGCGGAGATGAAGGTGAGCTGCTCGTTGGGCATCAGGAAGACGGTATCCACTTCGGGGGCCAGCCGCCGGTTGGTGAGGGCCATGCGGAATTCGTACTCAAAGTCGGAGATCTGGCGGACGCCCCGAACCAGGGTCTGGGCGTTCTTCTCTTTGGCGAAATCTACCAACAGGCCGGTAAACTGCTGGATCTCTACCCGCTCGGCCCACTCCTTGCCTTCCACACACGTCCGGATCAGCGCCTCTCGTTCATCACCGGTAAAGACGGTCTCTTTGTTTTTGTTTACGGCAATGGTGACGATGACGGTATCAAAGAGGTCGGTGGCACGCTCGAGGATATCAAGGTGTCCATAGGTGATGGGGTCGAAGGAGCCCGGATAGAGTGCTAATGTTTTCATGTAGTTATGCTTGGTTATTGGTATCGTCGTTAATGTGTTTACCGGTCATAGAATATATCGGATCTAAATTTATAAGATCAATCCTCCTGTCCTTGTGGAATGGAGCTCAATTCCACGGGGCCTGTCCTTACCGACAGTAGTCGGGACAGGCTTTGGAGCCGTGACCGCCTGCCGGCGGTAAGAGGGATTTAGCCAGCTCTACGAAGTTTTAACGTAGTAGAGGGAGATTGACTACTCCTAATAGTTCTTAAACCTTTATTTACAACCAGTAAACGGGTTAGTAGTTAGTTGTTATTCGTGCTTCCCTGATAACCAATAACAAATAACTATTAACTAACAGGAGATGCAAGATCTGTCGGGATTTTGAAATACGGCTCATCAATATCCGGAGGATTGAAATTTATACGTTGAGGGATTAAACCGTAGCCTTTTGGGCCAACCACCCCTGGCCCCTCCCCCTCCTTTATAAGGAGGGGAAAAGTTATAACTTGGAGTTTCTCCCCTTATGAAGGGGAGATCAAAGAGGGGTTGGATGATCATAAAAGCCATATTTCATATCTCAAAACAGGTTTAAAACTTAATTCCTGCTTCATCCAGAAAGATACTGACGTAAGTGCGCCCGTACTCTCGGACATAGGCGCAATGGGGATGGTCGTTAAAGTCGTGCCGTTTGTCGTGCTCGACGATCAGCCATCCGTGTTCGGCCATCCAGCCGTCGTTGATGATAATGTTGATCATTTCTTCCATCTGGGGATAGTCGTAGGGCGGATCGGCAAAGATGATATCGTAGGGCAGGGCCAGTCCGTCTAAAAAGTCTTCAACCCGTGCGGGGGTGGTGCGTACCTGGTCGGAAAGGTCAAACTCTTCGGCTACCTTTTCGATATGTTGGATGTTGCGCCGGTCGCTGTCTACGAAAAGCACGCTTTTAGCGCCCCGGGAGAGGGCCTCGATACCGAGGTTGCCGGATCCCCCGAAGAGGTCAAGCACTTTGGCCCCACGGATGTATTTGCGGGCGTCGAGGGTGGAAAAGAGTCCTTCTTTGACGCGGTCGGTGGTGGGACGCACGTTAAGGGTATTGGGTATGTGGATGCGTCGTCCTTTTAAAATACCGGTGATGATGCGCATAAATCAGTGATCCATTAAATGTGCGGTCTTATTTTACTACGGTAAAGGTAAGAAAAATAATTGGGCGGAGCGTACTTTCCATGACCCCACCCCCGATAGCCTGCTCCGAGACTTCGGAGAGTGGGTCAAAATAAAGGCCCATTTTTTTATAATTGGATCTCCGGATAGAGTTTTGTAGCAATTTGAACAGCTTAGCTTCGTATAAAGCTTATGATGACCCTCTTTTGATTTCTCCCTACTCGGTAGGGAGAAAAACTCATTTATATAGCGTGGTGCACGATTAGTTAGTAAGGCGTCCCTCTTCCTGGTCCCAGGGAGAGGGCGGGTGTGGGTCAATATAATGGATCTGCTATATTTCGGTGGACGATCGGTTAAGTCGTAGATGGCGGATGACCTCTTTTTGTTTTTCCTCTGCGGACAGGGGAAAAGACTCCTTAAAATAAAATTGAGTACTTAAATGAATAAAGCGTTTCCCTCCCTGGTTTCAGGGAGGGATCAAAGCCTGCTCCGAGACTTCGGAGGGTGGGTCACAAATAGAGATCTATTTTTTCATAAAATGTGGTTTTAGGAGAAGGCTTGGTATTCAATAGTATGCAAGTAATTGCAATGGGGCTGTTTAAAATTCTCCCTTTGTTAAGGGGGGAATGGTATAGCTGCGAGGGTTAAAAAATGAGGTCAAGCACAGATAGTCTCCCTTAAAAAAGGGAGTCCCCGAGAATTCGGGAGAGGGTTGTACTTAAACCGTAGCGTTCTTCTGTTGATTTGGCTTCAAAAGTTTTTCTTGAACTTTTCCGAAGTAATGGGATCAGGAGGTAGGTTGTATTTTCTTCAATATTAATTATACTTAAAAAAGAAATTATACAAGAGAGCCAATGAAAATTTACTACAACCCCAAATTAAAGTCGATTGCCCGAGCTCTTAGGAAAAATGCTACGCTGGCAGAGGTACTCCTATGGAACAAACTAAAAGCACGAAAAATGATGGGATACCAATTCATGCGTCAAAAGCCCATCGGAAATTATATTGTTGACTTCTATTGTCCTAAACCAAAACTGGTCATTGAGATAGATGGGGAAAGCCACAGGTATAAATTAACGGAAGATGTTGAACGACAAGAATGGCTTGAAAATTTGGGGCTTACCGTATTGAGGTTTGATGATCGGGAAGTCAAAAAAGATATGGACAATGTGCTTTATAGCATCAAGAGTTGGCTTCAACTGAATATGTCAGCTAAATAAAATACTCTCCGCAGTTATAAAATTATGGCTAAAGGCTTTAAGTAATCGGGCTGGCAAGAAAAATTCTCCCTTAGCAAAGGGAGTGCCGCGCAGCGGGAGGGTTGTGTTTAGCACTACGTGAGATAACAACCCCCACCCTGCAAGCAGGGCACCCCCTTTGCTAAGGGGGAATATAAAACTGCAAGGTTTATGTAATGAGATTAGTTCAATATCCTTCGATCTGAAAAGTTTGGCTTTATGCCTTCTTGATACCTTTTTAATTCTTTGAGTACCCCTTTTTTTCCTCCCTGATATTTTCAATCACCGGCTGTCATTCTGAGCGGTCCCGACAACTGTCGGGAGAAGTCGAAGAATCTCCTTGAATACAGAACTAACGTTTAAAGGAATAAACCGCAGTACCTACGCGAGCCTCGTGGCGGGAGATACTTCGGCTCCGGTCGCATTTGCTTTCTACGCTCAGTATGACGCTGCTTTAAATGGCAGGGAAGAATCAAAGCCTGCTCCGCGAGTGACCCCATCTTATTCTTCCCCTACTTCGCAGGGGAAGAAACTCATTGATATAGCATGGCGCATTAAATTAGTAAGGAGTTTCCTCTCTAATTTTAGGGAGGGATCAAGGGTGGGTCACAAAAAGAACGCCTTAATCATAATCCAATGCCAGCATCATCGCCGGGAAGGCTTTTTCAAGGCTAAAGCCATAGGTTGCTTCATCGGCATTAACCTGGATTTTTTCCAGGCTGTCCATCTTGGTGATGGTGCCGGTGTCGTCCCAAAAAGGCTCCAGTATATCCACAATATGAAAAGTCTCGCTGCCGTAGAGGTACGTCTGCTCATGCAGCCCGCCCATCCAGCTCAGCTCTTGGGTGTGTTGCAGCCAAAAGTAAGGCAGGTCCTGGATGTCGTCGAAGGTGATGTAGGTGGCGCCCCGCAGTTTTCCTAAAATAAAGGAAGCAATGCTGATGCAGTTCTTAAAGCAGCCGATCGTCATAAAAGATCCGCCGGGATTGGCGTGCTGTATCCATCGGCTTCCGATTTCGAAATCACTGATCAGTTCGGTGGTGGCCGTTTCGGGAGCCAGCTTTTGGGCGGCCTGCTGAAAAGATTTATTGCGCAGCAACAGGAACTTATACTCCTGGTTGCTGAGGGTGTACCAAGTGGCCTGGATTTGGCTGCGGTCGGTACCACTCATCAAAATCTTGATGTGCCGCTCTCGTTCGTCGGCATTGTCATACACAATTTTGGGGACGATCGTCCAGCATTCACGGGAAGGCATCGTATGCAGCCGCAGGTGACGAATATTGTATTCGTCTTTGAGTTGCTTAACGGTCTGTTGAATGCCTCGAAAATGCTTGTCGGATTCATCCCAAAGCATTTCCGAGACATCAGCGTTGAAATCGTACGATCCTATGCGGGTAAAGGTAGCATCTGTACCCGGCTGATTGACCGCGTAAAAAAGTTGATGGTCAAATAAACAAAGCCCTAAAATGGGGGGTTGTTGCTCCATGTGCCATTATTCCCAACTGGCTGCATTCAGTTCGGTTGTATTTTCAAGAGATCCGATCTTGTCTTCAGTATCAGGATCTTTTAACAGGTAAATAGGTGGACGCAGTGTATCATTCAGGCTGTATTCGAATCTGGAATGAGGCGGCCGCGGTGAGTAGATAAGCGAATCCACGTTAAACTGCTTGGTGGAATCCATCGGCTGGAACAGAGAGTCTGCCTGGATCTTCATGAGTGAGTCGGTCTTTATAAAGCTTACTAAGGTATCAAGACCACCTTCGGAAGGGGGAAAGCTGTCGGTTTGACTTTCGTACTGAATAAGAGCATCCCGAATAGTTCCCATGTTATAACGGACGCGTTCCGTCATCTGCTCCCGATCTATTACTGCCTGATAGGGATCTACAATTGAGCGATATAGCCAGTAGCCCAATCCGATAATAATAATTCCTAATACTATACTTATTAATCGATTACGCTGGTCAACAGTCATGTGGCGATGGATATAAAATTATTGTGTTTAGCGAAATTATGACTTTGAAAATACATGCCGGCATATTGATATGCAACTGTAACTAAAAAAAGCTGTTCGCCTTAGCGGATCATCCGTGCATCCGATTTTATATAAGAAAAATACTAACTGGTATAAAGGTGATAAATTTTTTCGACAAAATGGGATGATAATCCGCGTTGCTGGAATTTCTGTACCTCAGCAAGCCTCGACTCTTCTTGTAACAGACGAATAGTAAAATGGTTCCCAAATAGTGTTTGAACCTCACTTAACGGCACAGAAAAGGGCGGGCCGTTCATCTCTTCTTGTTCATATTCAAAAGTTTGAAGAAAAAGCTGGGTGTGCGAACCGCATAGCTGCAGCAGCTTGTGCGCATATTGAGGTCTTGTATCAGGGGGCAGCGCCACTAACGAGGCTTTATCATAAATGGCGTCAAGAGGGCCTGTGGCCTGTGTGGGTAAGGATAAAAAATTTCCCTGCCAGAGCGTTATCGAGGGAGACTCAAAAATGGGGTAGCCGTATCGTTCTGTGCGCGTAAACGATTCCGGGGAGTGGGCTATAAATTCTTTAATTGCTTTACCGGAAGCTTCAACACCGACCACCTTATGCCCCAGGTCGGCCAGCCACTGCAGGTCCGGGCTTTTGCCGCACAGTGGAACCAAGACGGTTGTGCCTTCTGCAAGAGCAAGCGCTGACCAGAAGGCAGTAAGTGGAGGAAAAACGTGATCCATATGCCATCCAATATTCCCTTTGCGCCATCGACTTTTCCAGTAACTAATTTCCATGGGTACTACCTCTTTGTTCAATTTTACTGCTAAGATAATAGGAATAAAACCAAGAGTATATAAATAATGGTTCAGATACTTATTATCTTTATTTAGCTGTTAATGTGTTAAGTTTGGTTTGTTGGGAATAGTTCATCATTAGATATCAGATGTGGTCGTTGATTATTAGATCAGCTGAAACACGAACTCAAGGAGAACGGGTGTTGCTATGGAAATTGATTTAGTGTGGATTATGACAGCCAAAGTGATTTTTGGCATATTTCTAGGGAGTTTAATTGGCCTTGAGCGAGAGTTGGCTGACAAGCCAGCGGGCCTGCGTACCCACATGTTGGTGTCAGGTGCTTCAACGTTGTTGGTCATATTGGGGGATGTTATGATCAAGCACTATGGAAGCGGACCATTCGTAGAAGCCATCCAGGCCGACCCCATCCGTATTATGGAGGCCATCATTACGGGCATTAGTTTCTTAGGGGCCGGCACCATCATTTTCCGAAATCACGAAGAAAGTGTAGAGGGATTGACGACCGCGGCTTCTATTCTTTTTGCGGCGGCCATTGGTATTGCTGTGGCATTGGGGCAGTACCTGTTGGCCTCAATTCTAACGGTAATAGTAATCGCAATTTTGTTTGGCTTAGGTTATATTGAGCGGCTTATTAAAAAACTCCGCAGACGGATATACGGCAAGAATTCCAACAAATAAATACCCAATCGGTTGAACAGGCAGATCCTCAACCTGGCTATCCCCAACATCATCAGCAATTTATCGGTTCCTCTTCTGGGGGCCGTCGATACCGCATTGGTCGGGCATCTGGAGGAAGCTTATTACCTGGGCGCCATTGCACTGGGGGGAATGATATTTAACTTCATCTTTTGGGGGTTTGGCTTCTTGCGCATGGGAACAACCGGTCTCACCGCGCAGGCCTTTGGCAAGGAGGATAAAACCGAAAGCGTGATGATTCTCGCCCGCGCCCTGACGGTAGCGGGGGTGTTCAGCCTGTTAATCGTACTGCTGCAGGCCTGGATTGCCGACCTTAGTTTTTGGGTGGTGGAAGCTTCTCCGGAAGTAGAACGGTATACCCGCATCTATTTTGATATCCGTATCTACACCGCTCCGGCAACGCTCTGCCTGTATGCCATCAATGGCTGGTTCCTGGGGATGCAGAATGCACGCTACCCGATGATCGTAACGGTCGTCTTAAACGCCATCAATATTGCCCTGGATGTCTATTTTGTACACAGCCTCGGCATGACGGTGGATGGTGTTGCGTGGGGCACGCTGATCGCTCGTTATGCCGGCGTTACACTGGCTGTCGTCCTGCTGCTGACCCGCTACAAGGACTGGCTCAAGAGCTATGTCCATAACCTTTTGATGGAGGTTAAAGCCCTCAAAAAGTTCTTTTCGGTCAACCGTGATATCTTTATTCGTACGCTCTGCCTCATTTTCTCTTTTTCTTTCTTTACAGCTAAATCGGCTTCTTTTGGGGATGTCATTCTGGCTGCGAACTCAATCCTGCTTCAGCTTTGGATGATCGTCTCCTACGGCATTGATGGCTTTGCCTATGCGGCAGAAAGCCTGATCGGGCGGTATAAAGGATCCCGGCAGCAACAGAAGGTGGTGCAGGCGGTTAAATATTGCTTTATCTGGGGGATAGGCATCGGCGTATCGGCTTCTATCGTTTATGCAGTCTTCGATGTGCAGATTCTGCGGCTTTTTACGGATCAGCAGCCCGTCATCGATGCTGCAATGGTGGTCTTCCTGTGGACCATTGCAGGTCCGACGGTAAGCAGTTTTTCCTATATCTGGGATGGCGTATTCATCGGTGCTACGGTTACGGAGCCTATGCGAAACTCCATGATTATTGCAACGCTTGGATTTTTCTTGCCGGCTTACTTTATCGGTGTGCCCTATATTGGCAATCATGCCCTCTGGCTGGCCATGGTGTTGTTTATGCTGGGCCGGGGACTCACACTTTCCCTTTACGCCCCCAAACATATTTTGCAACGCCGCTGATCTGGAGACTTTCTTCCTTCCACTCATCGGATGAGTGATCGAGCTAAATTTTAGGATACATATTTTAGGGCGGACTTAAGTGGATTTCCTCTTTTTCATTGTTCAAACTCTATTTTTTAAAAGAGTCTTTCTCCCTGCGGAGTAGGGAGAAAGCAAAAGAGGGTCAACGCTACTTTATGACCCATCCTCCGAAGTCTCAGAGCAGGCTTAAATCCTTCCTTGTCAACAGGGAAGGACTTGGAAAGTTTATTTGATACCTGTTTTTGATGAACCAAGATCCCTCAAAGTAGCTCCTCTTCCGGTTTTTTAGGGAAAACAAAGCCATTTATTGTTTTCAATTTCTTATCTCGAACTCAGGTTAATTAAATCGCTGTCATGAAGATGAAGATATCCAGCTTTTTTGTGTTGTAAATTAGATTGGATAAGGGAGGTTAATGTCACTCATCGGATGAGTGATTAAGCCAAGTTCAATGTTAGAGGTCTGATATACTCATCCGATGAGTATTAGGTTCTATTCCTCATGGTTATTGACCTCCTGCTCATAGACATCCAGCCGCGAGGTGTTATCTTCATCATCCATGATCTCTAAAATATGTTTTACGGCCTCGTGGGGCTCACGGAAAAAGTGGTTTTTGCCCAGGTAGTTGCGGAGCCCTGATTTATCAATGACATCACGGATGGGACCTTTGAGGCCGGTTATATAGAGTTCGATATCCCAATTTTTAAGGGTCGCAGTCATGGATTTGATCTGGTCGATTGCCGTTGTGTCCAGGGAGTTAATCGTACTGCCGTCAATAATAACGTGGCGGGTGTTATTATTACGTTCTCGTGTTTTCTCAATGATGAAATCCCGGAAGAAGTCGGCATTAATAAAGGAGAAAGAAGCATCTACCCGGAGGATGAGCACCCCCTTAATGGCCCGGGCTTCATTATTCCGATTGATGTTTTGGAACAGGCGGGTTCCGGGGATAAGACCCAGCTCTGCAACATTGGGACGGCTATATTTATAGAGAATATTAACCATGGAGGCAACGACGCCCAATAAAATGCCTTCCTGGATGCCAATAAAAAGCGTGCAGACGGCGGTAAAGATGGCAATAAAGCCTTCGCTTTTCTTGGTAGAGAACAGAAATTTGAATTCTCCGATATCAATAAGATTTAAGGCCGATACAATAATGATAGCGGCCAGAATGGGCATCGGCAGATAGTAGAAAACCGGGGTAAGAAGCAGGAGTGTGGCAATAATGACGGCTGAGGTGATAATATTCGCCAAGGGTGTTTGCACGTTGGCTTGCTCGGAGGCGGCTGATCTTGAAAAACTGCCTGAAATAGGGATAGACTGAAAAAGGCTTCCCAGAAAATTGGAGGCCCCGATGGCAACCAGCTCATGGTTGGTATCAATAACGTAGTTATTCCGCTTGGCAAAGGTGCGTCCCAGGGAGGCCACAACCATAAATTGCACAAGGGCCAGTGTCAGTGCCGTGGGTAAGAGCTCGCGCATATTGCTAAAGTTGATTTCTGGCAATGAAATTGGAGGCAGGCCCATGGGTATTTCTCCAACCAGTTGAATATTGAGCGCCTTGGCATCGAAAAACCAGGCTGCCAATATACTTGCTACTAATATGATGACGGAAGAGGGAATGTTGGATTTGGTGTATTTGAAAATAGTAAGGACGATGATCGCAAGTCCACCCCAGAGCAGTGTATCCGGCTGTACCTGGTCAAGCTTATAGAAAACCTCTTCAATGATGGTAAAGATGTATTGCGTATTTGAGAGTTCGATTCCCAGCAGGTTGTTTAGCTGGGTGAAAGCAATAATCAAGGGTGCAGCGAGGGTAAAGCCGGCAATGACGGGACGCGAGAAGAAGTTGAATACGGCCCCCAGCTGCATAGATCCCATAATGAGCTGCAGTCCCCCGGCCATCATGGTGAGTAAAATAGTGAGCGTAATATATTCGGAAGTGTTGGGCTCAGCCAGCAGGCTGATCCCTGCCGCAATAATCAGCATATCCACCGCAACAGGTCCTACCGACAGGTTTTTGGACGTCCCCAGCAAGGGATAGACGAGCAGGGGGATTACACCGGCATAGAGACCATAAATAGGGGGTACACCGGCAATGACGGCGTAGGCCATTCCCTGGGGGATGAACATAATCCCGGTAGTAAGTCCGGCAGATAGATCGCCACGGAACTTGGAAAGGCTGTAATAGGGTAGCCAGTCAACGATTTTAAACGTTTTTTTAAGCCATTCTTTCATGCATCAAAAGGCCAAATAATGGGTATAAAGATAGTTGCAAGGATCCAGAACAAAATATTTAATGGTAATCCGATTTTGGTGAAATCCGTGAACTTATATTCCCCGGCACCGTAAATTAAGGTATTCGTCTGATAACCAAAAGGAGTTATAAAACTTAATGAGGCTGCAAAAGTGACGGCAAATAAAAAGGGGTGCGCATTTACATTAAGTGTATGGGCCGTTTTAATGGCTATAGGCGCCAGTAGCGCGGCCGAAGCATTATTCGACATAATAGCTGTAATGGCCATCGTTAAAAGAAAGAAACCTGAGAGCACTGCTTGTGGACCTAAATCAGAGAGCAAAAAAATCATCTGGTCAGCGAGGAGTGCCGCCGCGCCTGATTTATTCATAGCTGTGCCCAATGGAATGACCCCGGCCAATAGCATGATGACTTTCCAGTTTACAGCTTGATAGGCCTCTTCGGTATCAAGGCAACCGGTTAGCATCATCAGGATGGTACCACATATAGCACTGACGACGATCGGTAAAACATTGAGTGCAGCGGTGGCTACTACGCCAAACATAATAGCCAGGGCAATATAGGTTTTTTCCGGTCGATATCTCCTTTCTCCAATCTTGGAAGCTACGACAAATGAGGGTGTACTGTCGATTTCTTGCACCCGGTCCTTGCTCATGCTGAGCAGCAGGGAGTTCCCTCCTTTGAGTTTGAGGTTGCCCAATTTCTCCTGCTGCAGCTCACCATGCTGGCGTACTGCAAGGGGGACGGCTCCAAAACGATCAAAGAAGTCAATCGACTCCAGTGACTGGCCCGACAGGGCAGAGTCTGGTGCAACGGCAGCCTCCACCAAGGCATCCCGGCCTTGCTTTAAATCGGTATCGGTCCATTCGTGGGCCGGCTGCAGTGCAAGGTTGTCGGTTTTTAAGAGTTTATCAATTTCATCGGCGCTGCCACGGATGCGTAAAACATCGCCTGCCACAATTTTGATTTCGGATCGTTGAGCTGAGGCATCTGATTCTTTTTTGAAAATTCGCAACACATCCAAATCCAGGCGTTGGGTCAATTCTTCCGGATGGAAAATATGTCCCACCAGCTCCGATCCCTCTTTCACAACCACATCCGTCAGGTATTCTTGCATCTTATACCCCTTGGTAAGCTGTTTATGTTCCCTGCGGTCGGGTATGGCCCGGATGCCATAGGCAAACATATAGATAAATCCCGCAGCAAGAAGGATAAGCCCAACAGGGGTAAACTCAAACATCGAAAAAGCACCTACACCTTGCTCTTCAGCGATAGAACTGACCAGAATGTTGGTAGAAGTCCCTATCAGGGTACAGGTTCCCCCGAAGATACCGGCAAATGACAGTGGCATCAATAGTTTGGAGGGACTCACATCCACATGGTTGGCTATGTGAATGACGATGGGAATAAAGATGATGACCACAGCCGTATTATTAATAAATGCGGAACAGACACTCACAAAGATCAGCATCTGGAAGAGGCCACTCCAGTAGTGTTCGTTCATCTTGTCAATGAATAGCTCGCCGATGGTATTTAGGAGACCCGTTCGCCGTAATCCTTCACTTAGGATAAACATGGCCGCAACCGTTAGCGTAGCGGGATTGCTGAAACCGGCTAACCCTTCGCTGGGACTCAGGATGCCTGTTATAAGCAGCGAGACCATAATAATGAGTGCGGCAATATCAAAGGAGACGTATTCTGTTGAAAACAGAACAAGGGCAACTATTAAAAGGAGGAACACAAAAATAATTTCAAAAGACATGTCAGTAAAAAATTAGAATAATTGAATTACCGTTTATCTTTGAAGGACCTTAAAATGGGTTTTGAAATATATCTGTTCATTCATATTAAGCACGGTATGGATAAAATAAGTTTCCATAATGGAAGTGTCTCCATTTTTTAGCTGGAAATTAAGAAGGTGCCCATAATTTTTCTTATCTTTATCCTGATATTTCAAAATCACTATAACTGATTAAGATTTTAAGTGGATGAAGTACGAGCATAAGTTTTTCTATCTTTGTAAAACGCCTCTTAGCGCCGAAGGTCCGGAAGATGTAGAGGTAATAACCAGGGTCGAGAAAAGTGAAGAGTTTCCAGCCGTTTTTAAGCAGTATGAAGAACTGCGTTCTCATGCTTTTAACGATGATGATTTGTACAGTATCATCCGAGCCGATGATATTTACGACCTGATTCGGACCGGCACCGAAAAACAAGCCAAGGAAGAGGGCTTTGAAAAAGCGCAACAAGAAATCATTACCAATCTTCAGCATCGGGTTATGCAAGATGGGGATGCCAACGCACAGGCCATCCTGAAAGAAGTGCATGATATCGACGCTTAAGTAATGTATAGTTAGTAAGTCGATTTTGTGCCGGCTCAGGGTTATATGCTTTCAAAAAAATGGGTGTAAATCCACGGCTAAATTATTTTGCTAATTAATTGCGGATTACACTTAAACGTAAGTTTTAGACCTTAGTTATACGGGTAGGAAATCTATGGCAGCCAGAAAACGTCCTTTCTACATCGTAGATCAAGACAAAGATGTTTTTATTGTCGATAAGCCGGCCGGATTGTTAGCGGTGCCAATCCCCAACAGCAACGTGAAAAATCTGTTTGATTTAGTAGCCGACCATCTGGGTAAGCATGGCGTGCGGGTAGGGACGGTCCATCGTATTGACCGCTACACCAGCGGACTCATGGTGTTTGCCAAGAATAAGCGAGCTTACGATGACCTCTACGAGAAGTTCCGTGAGCACACCCCCAAACGAACCTACCTTGCTATTGTTCGGGGGGTCTTAGAGAAGGATGAAGGTACGCTCGAGCACCATCTGAAACTCATTAAAAAGGGATTTCGGAATATTGTAGTCGATCCTAATGAGAAGGGGGCTACTCCGGCACGGCTATCCTATAAAGTCAGGGAGCGTTTCCTCAACAATACACTGGTTGAAATACAACTGGATACGGGACTTAAGAACCAGATTCGTGTGCAGTTCGAGCATATTGGTCATCAGTTGGTGGGAGACCAGCATTATGCCCCTGAGGAGAAGGAAGAGCCGCTGATCAACCGACAGGCGCTCCATGCATATCAACTGGAGTTTGAACATCCCCGGAAGAACCGGATGGTACAATATGAAGCGAAAATTCCGGCCGATATGATGCGGCTTATTGACCATTATCGCTGGAAAAAAGAAAGTCGCCCGAAATAATAAGGGCAGTTATTTTCTATCCTATCTATAAAGAGCATCTATTGGTGTAAGGGAATGATTCTGATGATATTGATGTAGTAATGATATCAAGGAAATGGACATA
The DNA here is from genome assembly GCF_026229185.1 of Fodinibius salsisoli. GTDB lineage: Bacteria > Bacteroidota > Rhodothermia > Balneolales > Balneolaceae > Fodinibius > Fodinibius salsisoli. The sequence continues at coordinate 79,182 of NZ_JAGGJA010000016.1, forward strand.
GAAGCTTTATGATTTTACACGACATCAAAGAGTTCTTTTGTGAATTATTCACAGAATTATTTAAAAATCGGGAACAACCCGCAAACTGCGGTTGTAACAAATAATAAATAAGATAGGAGAAGGCCACATCAATGAGTAATCCCAAAAAAGCAAAGAACGTCATGGAGATTAATATTGGTATAAGCGAAGAGAACCGGAAAGCGATTGCGGATGAACTATCAAAAGTATTAGCTGATTCGTATATGCTATATTTGAAAACACATAATTACCACTGGAATGTTACCGGTGAGTTGTTCCATTCACTGCATGAGCAGTTTGAGGAACAATATACCGAGCTGGCGGAAGCCATTGATGAAATTGCGGAACGCATTCGTGCTCTCGGTTACCGGGCGCCCGGTACGTTCAAAGAATTTAACGAGTTGACTTCCATAGACGAGGATACCGAAGAGCCGGAAGCACTCGAAATGGTTCGGCGGCTGGCATTGGGCAATGAACAAATCTTGCGTACGGCCCGTAAAGCGTTGAAACCCGCCAACGAAGCCGAAGATGAAGCGACCGTTGACCTGCTAACACAGCGATTGGATATACATGCCAAAACGGCCTGGATGCTTCGAAGTCACTTGGAGTAATTGTATCTCATTCAATTTCAATTAATAGTATTAAACACTTATGGCTACACGAGAAGAATACATCGAGAAGTTGGAAGCTCAGCTCAAAGAATGGAACAGTAAACTTGATGAGTTGGAACAAAAGGCAGATCAAGAGTCGCAGGAGCTAAAGGGGAAATGGCAGGAAAAAGCTAAATCCCTAAAAGCAAAACGACGGAAGTTGAGTGATAAGCTTGATAAAATCAAAGACTCCGGTGAAGATACCTTCGAGAAGATAAAGGAAGATACAGAAATCCTTTGGGGAGATCTGAAAGATGGATTTTCTGATGTGAAGGCTATCTTTCAGGAAGAGTAAATCTTAATTGGAATCTAATAGATTTTTTTTAGATTAAGGGCAATGTACTCTGGTGCATTGTCCTTTTTTATTAGCTGTTATTAGCAAAAATTTTAAATAAACATTGGGAGTATTTATGGAAAGTATTGACGGGTATCTAAATCAGGCTTGGCCGATTTTATTAAATGTGATTTATGCCATAGTAATTTTAATTGTTGGATGGATTTTTGCCAACTGGGTAAACAGGACCATCAGGCGGAAAGGAGAGGCTTCTGCCAAGCTGGACGATACCTTGATCAAGGTATTCGCCAAGACCGCCAAAGTGCTTGTTCTGGTGGTTGTCGTAATGGCCGTGTTAGATAAATTTGGCTTTAAAACTACCAGCTTGGTGGCCGTAGTTGGTGCCTTGGGCTTAGCTATTGGTATGGCCTGGCAGGGAGTGCTGGCCGACTTTGCGGCTGGAATTATGATCTTGGTGTTGCGCCCATTCAAGGTTGGGGATACAGTAGATATCGCTGGTGAGTTAGGTCATGTAGAAGAAGTTGGCCTTGTTACAACAAGGCTCAACTCGGTGGATAATGTTGCTGTAATCATGCCTAACTCAAATGTATGGGGCAACAATATTAAAAATCTGTCACTTAATGATATCCGCCGTGTCGATATGGTAATCGGATTCGGTTATGATGATGATATTGATCATGCCAAGCAAACGATTAAGCAGGTGCTTTCGGAAGATGAGCGTATCCTGGATGATCCAGCTCCACAGATTGCCGTTTCTGAGCTTGGCGGAAGCTCGGTAAATGTAAATGTAAGACCGTGGACGAAGAAGGAAAACTACTGGGCGCTTAAATTTGATCTTACAGAAGCGATTAAGAAACGATTTGATGAAGAGGGGCTGAATTTCCCTTATCCATCACAAGATATCTACTTTTATAACCAGGATATTTCTGAGGAAGGGGAAGGAGCATAACCTTCTTGATAAGTAAAGTTTAATGGTAAAGGCCGGTTTCGATCAGAAACTGGCCTTTTTTATTAGCATCAACGGCTAATACAGCTATTCTTGAAATAAAATTCAGGTGAAAAGCAGGCAAAATGATCTTGGTAGAACTGTCAAATATTTTTCCGGTCTATCCATTGTAATAAGTTGCGTAGAAATATTATCTTACCTAAACTAAAAAGCTGTAGAAGAATTCCGAATTTGAATTGCGAAGTGTTTAATTGAGGTTTCTGTGAAATCGATTATGGAAGAGCAAAATAAAACATCCGAATATATATATGAGGATGAACAGGTATTTTTAACGGAAAAAAGGGAACTGTTTCTTAAGAAAGCGGCATCGGAAGATTCCGAAAAACTTTGCGACATTGCAGAAGATGACGAAGTGGAAGAGAAAGTAGCAGAACTCAAGGAAACCTTTGAGCAATTTCAGGAAAGATTTAAGGCGCTGATTGCAGCTGATGATACGGAGGTAGAACAGGTGAAAGAGCTTCGGTCCGATATTGAAGGGAACGCTTGTATTGGCGATATAGAGGGGCTTTTATCTCAGGTTGAAACCTATCAGGAGACGTTAAAAAATCCTGAAACGCCTGATGAACAAGAAGCTTCTGATGACGGAGAAGTTGATGATGAGGCTATCGAAGAGCAGCCGGAAGAAGAGGAAAAGGATGAACAGCAACAGGTAGAAGCCGAAGAAGAAGTATCGGATGATGAGGAGACGGAGGCCGAATCAGAAGAAAGCGAAGAGACCGAGGAGGACGATCCCGTTCAGTATTATCGCGCTATTGTTAAGAAGGCGCAGGATCTCGCCAAGCAGACCGACTGGCCTTATGTATCGATGGAGCTTGACAACCTGAGTCGCGAGTGGTCCGAAGGTCCGGATACGGATTCAGATGAGGTGAAGAAGCTTTTCAGTAAATTTAATGATGCTGTTCAAAACTTTGAGCAACGCAAGGAAGAGCACTATGAGGAGCTTAACAAAAGGAAACAGGAAAATTTTGAGACCAAGAAGAGGCTGTTGGAGGAGCTGGAAGGTATCATCTCGAATGAGACCTGGACGGCCACCCGACGCGTCAGTCAGATAAAAGGGCAATGGAGCAGTATTGGCGCCCTGCCATCCGGCAAAGGAGAAAATTTTGATGAACGGTATAAGGAGTTAATTAGCACCTTTAATGACCACAAGGTAGATCGGCTGGTTCAGGAACGCCAGAAGCGCGAAGACAACCTAATGGTGAAGCTGACGGTGCTCGAAAAGATGGAACGGGTCAATAAATCTATTGACCATGAGACCGAGAACTGGAGCGATATTGATGAACAGTTCGATTCGTTGACCAAGCAGTGGAAAAAAATTGGTCGTGTTCCCAAAGAAAAGTCTAATGAGGTGTGGGAACGCTATAAGAAAGCGCAGGATGACTTCTACGATTTAAAATACCGCTACAATCCTGACCATCAAAGTATGGTCGATAAGTTTTCGAGTAAGAAAGAAAAGCTTATCGAAGAAGCCGAAGCCTTGGTAGAGGCTGATGATATTGCTATCGCAGCCCGAAAGATTAATAAGCTGCACCGCCGCTGGAAAAAAGTAGGTAACTTGCCACAACGGGCCGAAGATAAGCTTTGGTCTCGTTTTAAAGCCGCAACGGATGCTTTTAATGAACTAAAGGCTAATAATCAGGAGAAGATAAAAGAGCAGGAAGAAGAGCATTATCAGCAGAAGCTCGACCTGATTGATCAGGCCAATGCCATTAAAGATACCGACGACTTTGAAAAAGGGCACTCCAAGATGCAGAGTATGATGGATCGCTGGAAGAAGATTGGTCCGGTGGCTCGCAGCAAGTCCAATAAAATTTGGAAGCAGTTTAAGGGGGCGATGGATGAGTTTTATGACCGCCGTCGCGAACATTTTAAGGAGGTTAAAGAAGAGCGAAAGGATAACCTCGAAGAGAAAAAAGAGCTTCTGGAAAAGCTACATGAGCTCGGTCGGCATGAAGATCCTATTGAGGCGGTAGAAATCGCCAAAGGCCTGCAAGAGAAGTTCAAAAATGTAGGCTATGTGCCCATCAAGCACAAAAATACGATGTGGAAGAAGTATCGTGAGGCCTGCGATATCATTTATGACCGTTTCCGTGCCGCCAAGTCGGGAGACAAATTTGACCAAGAGCTGGCTAAAGCCGACCTGGATACCGACGATCGTAATAAAATTCAGAAACTTCGCAAACAATTTAAGAAGGTTAAAAAAGAAGCACGCGAGCTTGAGAAAGAGGTTCTGCAGTTCAAGGAAAAACGAACCTATTTCAGTTCTTCCGGGGATGGTAACCCCCTGCTTGATCAGCTGAATGAAAAAATTCAGGAAGCAGAAGATAAGCTACAGGCTAAGCAAGACAAGATGGATGCCCTGACCGAACAGATGGATGACATTCGGGCCGAGGCTGAATAGCCTGCCTGGGGATTCTACTTGAAGGTATAGCAGCTGGGAATGGGAATAGGGAGGCAATGACCAAAGACGCTGAGGATGGGCGATCAATTATCGTGTAAGATTACATTTTGGGGAGTGCGAGGCTCTACGCCCTGCGCTGATCCAGAGCATATGGCGTTTGGTGGCAACACAACCTGCGTTCAAATTCATATTCCCGGTTCTGATGAGCAACTTATTTTGGACAGTGGAACGGGAATCCGAAAGTTGGGCAATAAACTGTCCGGACAAAACCAAAATATCAGGGGACATATTTTTATTACGCATCCCCATCGCGACCACCTCCAGGGTTTCCCTTTTTTTCGTCCCTTGTATAGTTCAGGCAACAATTTTGAAATACATATGCCTGAACAGGAACAAGGAAGCTGTCGGGAAATTTTTACCGAGCATCACAGCAAAACGTTCTTTCCGGTTTCTCTGGATATGATGAATGCCCACCTTACCTTTGTTGACCAACCACCTGAACGAACCACCTATGAGGGGTTTGAAGTAGAATTTATGCGGGCAAATCATAGTACAAACACCGCTATCTATAAATTCCATCTGGATGGCCGGCAGCTTATTTTCGCACCCGATAATGAGCTGGTCCCCGAGGATCTGGAGGAGGACTGGGGGCATAAGGAGCGAATCCGGGAGTTCTTTCAGGATGCTGATATTTTAATTCATGATGCGCAGTATGACCTTGAGGCATACAAGCATAAGCAGGGATGGGGACATTCTGCATGGCAACAGGTTATAAAGGTAGCGAGAGAGACAGGGGTAGCCAAGCTGCTGTTAACGCATCACGATCCAAGTTCGGATGATGAAAAGCTATATCAGCTTGATGAACATATTCAGGAAGAGTATGGAGCTTATTTTGACATCATTGAGCTCGCAAAGGAGGGAGACACAAGCTTTTTATAAAAAAGTGAGGATGTGGTTGGACACCCTCACTTTCTGTTGAAAGAATATAGCGATGATCCTCAGTTAGAGATAAAACCGAATACCAATCCCTCCTTCAACATCAAGATCCGTATCTGGAGCAAGGTTGATAATGGGGGCTACCTCCATGAAGAGTCCGATAGGAGCATCTTCGAAAAGGTAATTAAGGCCAACAGGAACACGAGCACCAATAACGGCATCATCATCTGCCAGGATAACACGCCCGCCAATACCGTAATACAACGGTAATGATCCCTCATCAACTTCATCAAAGAGATTAAAATTATGCCAGAGATAGTCGGCATGGACATGTACCGCATCACGATTTAATGACCAGGCTAATCCCACATCAAAAGCGTTGTTGCCGCCTAACCAGGATTTGAGGCTTAAGCCTGTAGGCTCACCTACCATAACCCCTATGCCAATATCTTTATCGGCTTGCTGGGCATGGGTGATGCTCGTCATCGATAAAAATAGTAGGGCCGTTACAAAGACAGTGGATAATGTTTTCTTCATAAATTTAAAATAGTTTTATGGGTTATTTGGTAAGATTTATTTATTTAACGCAGTCATCTCTAAGTAATCTTGCAATAAAAAAGTTCCGTTTATTTTGACTGTAAATCCAATCTGGAACTTCGGAATTGCCGTATATAAGCTATAGATACCACTTTAAACCTTAATCTAAACTGATTTTAAAATGAGAGAAACCTATTACAAGCCCGAAGATCTTAAAAAGTTTGAAGATGTCGGTGAATTTGGTCCTGAACTGGCGGAGAAGTTTTTTGACTATTATGGAGCCGTATTTGAGGAAGGGGCCCTAAGTGCCCGCGAAAAAGCACTGATTGCCCTGGCAGTATCGCATACGGTGCAGTGCCCCTATTGTATTGATGCTTATACAACCGATAGCCTCGAAAAGGGCGCCAGTGAAGAACAGATGATGGAGGCGGTGCATGTAGCCTCTGCTATACGCGGGGGATCTTCATTGGTACACGGGGTGCAGATGATGAATAAAACCAAAGATTTAAGCATGTAATGCAGGATGAAGGATATGGGGAGTAAGTATTCAGAACTCAGAATCCAGAATTCATCGAGTGCTGATAGCTGGACAGGACCACAGATCCCATTATCCACCACTTATTACTCATCACTCACAACTCCCAAACCATGATCAAATCCCTGAAGACACAGCACCATAAACTATCGGATCCGGCCTATCAGCTTCACGTGCTGAATGACCATTCTGAGTCGTTGCGTAATCAGCCTAAATTTCGTGAGAAACTGGAAGAAATCAACCTTTATCCATTAAAGCCTACGGGGATTGAAATTTTCCAGATGAATGTGGGCTACATGTGCAATATGACGTGCAAGCACTGCCATGTTGATGCGGGACCGGATCGCACAGAGGTTATGAGCAAGGAGACGTTCAAGCAATGCCTGGAAGCACTGCAGCATTCGAAGGCCGATACTGTCGACCTGACGGGCGGGGCTCCCGAAATGAATCCCCATTTTCGGTGGTTTGTGGAAAAAGTCTCTGCGTTAGGGAAACATATCATTGTCCGCTCCAACCTGACGATTCTGACGACCGCCCCCAAATACCAGGCGCTGCCCAAATTTTTTGCTGAACACGGGGTAGAAGTGACCTGTTCGCTGCCCTTTTATAATAAATCCAGAACCGACCGGCAACGGGGAGAAGGGACCTACGATCGGTCGGTGGAGGCGTTGAAAAAACTAAATGCCATCGGCTACGGCACGGAAGGGACTGGCCTGGAGCTGAACCTGGTGTATAATCCGGCGGGTGCTTTTTTACCCGGGGGACAGGAATCCCTCGAAAAGGATTTCAAACGTCAGCTTAAGCGTAAGCACGGAATAACGTTTAACAACCTGTTTACGATCACGAATCTCCCGATCAGTCGATATCTTAACTTTTTGCTGGAGTCCGGCAACCTGGAGGAGTATATGGATCGGCTGATCACTTCCTTTAATCCAGCTGCAGCTCAAGGAGTGATGTGCCGAAATACGATTTCTGTGGGGTGGGACGGCACCTTATATGACTGTGACTTTAATCAGATGCTGGAGATGCCCGTAGAAGAACAAGCCCCCCGGCATATCAGCGAATGGAACGAGTTAAAGCTCAATAATCGTGAGGTTAAAATAAACCAGCACTGCTTTGGATGTACGGCGGGTGCGGGGAGTAGCTGTGGTGGAGCAACGACATAGATCATCAGTTTTATTAAATTTCCAAAGGTTAGTAAAACTTTCTCTGAAAATATTTAATTAACACTATGGCAGATTCTACAAACGAATGTCTCCTTATTTTTGCAAAAAACCCGGAAAGAGGAAAGGTAAAAACACGACTGGCAAAAACCATTGGTGATGGGCAAGCTCTAGCAGTTTATAAGAAACTCCTCCGGATCACCAAATCGGTGACCGATACGTTGGATCTCTCCAGGCAGATTTGGTATTCAAACTATATTAATGAACAAGATCTGTGGTCGAAAGGTGGGTATGAGCAACGGTTGCAGGAGGGCGATGATTTGGGCATGCGCATGCAAAAGGCCTTTGCCCGGGCATTTTCGGATGGTTTTTCTAAAGTGGCTATCATCGGTACGGACTGCGCAGCCATTACATCTAAGATTTTAAGGCAGGCATTTCAACAACTGGAAGAACATCCGGTGGTCATAGGTCCATCAAGTGATGGGGGATATTACCTTTTAGGTATGACCAATTTCTATCCTGCTCTTTTTGAGCAAAAGGAATGGAGCACGTCATCTGTTTGCCGGGAGACCATCCAGCAGCTTAAAACTATGGAAATCTCGTATCATGAGTTACCTGTACTAAACGATATTGATACAGCAGAGGATTTACGGGCTTCGGGAATAGACATTGCAAAAAGCGACCGGGAGTGCAACTCCCTCTAAGCATATGCTTAAGAGATTTTATAAAAAACAAGCTTCAAGGGAGTCAAGCTCCGAGGGAGTTATACTCCCGATCAAACCAAAGGGGCCAAAATCATGAAAATATATGATGATGTAGAAATCTACTTTGTTACCTCAACAATTATCGAATGGTATCCGGTTTTTACAAAGAGGCTATATTTTGATGTTATTGTTGACAGTCTTCAATATTGTCAGGTAGAAAAAGATTTACGGATTCATGCTTATGTTATTATGCTTGATCATATCCATCTGGTTGTTTCTTTGAGTAACAAATCCCCCAAAAGGTTGAGTGATGTGTTTCGTGACTTTAAGCGATTTACTTCTCGAGAAATAACAATGCTGTTAAAGAAAGAAAGTAATCAGCAGGCATTAAATATTTTTAAAAGAGCGGCTATTAATGATGAAAGAAAAAATAATTTCAAAGTGTGGCAAGAAGGTTTTCATCCAAAGGGCATTTATAATGAGAAATTTGGGCTTCAAAAGCTGGAATATATTCACAGTAATCCGGTTAAAAAGGGGTGTGTATTAAAACCGGAACATTGGCAGTATTCCAGTGCTGGTTTTTATTGCGGATATAATAACGTGCCGTTAGAGGTGGAGGATATTTTTAAAATTAATGAGTAGTAGATGCAACCGGGAGTGTAACTCCCTCTGAGCATATATCTTATGAAGTAAAGTGTTCAAGCTCCAAGGGCGTTGTACTCCCGATAGAAAAATCAATTTAAGCTGATAATGGAATTAAGTGTAATAATACCAACCTATAACGAGGAAGAGTCTATTGGGGAAGTAAGGTAATCGGGAGTGCAACTTGCTTTAAACCCAGTACTACTCCTTTTATAGGCTCCGAGGGAGTTATACTCCCGTTGGGTATAGTTAATTTTAAATTCTTTAGTAATCTCTGTGGAGAACTTAGCGGTAAAGTTAAATGATTCTACTATCAAGTTAAGCGTCATCATTCCCACCTATAACGAAGCCGAAGTTATCGCAAAAACAGTCCGGCAAGTATTTGATAAGGGAAATGACCTCATTGAAGAAGTCATTGTCGTTGACGGTGGAAGCAGTGATGAAACAGTATCCCAAGCCCAACAAGCAGGAGCTACGGTTATAGATTCACCTTCCAAGGGGCGGGCCGCCCAGATGAACAGGGGCGCAGAACACGCTACTGGTGATATCTTATATTTTTTGCATGCGGATAGTCGTCCCCCGGCGAACTTTGCAGCCTCCATCCACCGGTCCATAACAACAGGCTCTGATGCTGGTTGTTTCCGATTGGCATTTGACGACGATCACTGGCTGCTCACATCTTATGCGTGGTTTAGCCGTTTTGATATTGATTTTTTCCGATTTGGAGATCAGAGTTTATTCATAAAGCGAGAAGTATTTGCTCAGCTCCGGGGGTTTCGGGAAGATCATATCGTTATGGAAGACCAAGAGATGGTACGCCGAATAAAAAGCGATTTTTCCTTTACCATACTGGATGGGGCTGTAGTGACTTCGGCCCGCAAGTATCACAAGGTGGGTATATTAAAACTCCAGCTGATATTTAGCCTCATACTCACCCTTTATTATTTGGGAGTAAGTCAGGAGCGTCTGGTCGGTATTTATAAGGGACTCATACAATAATGTTATTTTTTTGTTATTTTAGCGCCAGCATAATCAGTCAGAGTTAACATTCTCGTAATTTTCTATTCGTTATATTTGCACTTCTGATAATTGCGAGAAATATACAGTACCATTTATCTAACCATTAACTAAAACGAACATATATCTATCGATATGAAACGTTACTTATTTTTGTTTATAGCTTTAATAGCTTTTCCACTAATATCGACTGCTCAAATAAACGGACAGGTATTTGATGCAGAAACAAACCAACCCTTACCAGGAGCTAACGTTGTCGTAGAAGATACCCAAACGGGAACATCTACAGATGCTGAAGGTGAATTTACAATTGATGCCGAGGAAGGTGATGTCTTGGTTATATCATTTGTTGGATATAATACCCAAGAGGTTACGGCAGAACAGGGTATGGAAATATTCCTTCAGCCTGACGAAGAAATGTTGGGTGAAATTGTAGTATCAAGCAATGTTATTGACATTGCCCGAGCCCGGGAAACGCCTGTTGCGGTATCTACTATAACGCCGGCAGAAATTTCTCAGGAAATTGGGAATCAGGAGTTTCCGGAAATTATGAATAAGACACCCGGTGCGTATGCAACGAAGCAGAGTGGTGGATATGGTGATTCCCGTATAAGTTTGCGTGGGTTTGATCAAAATAATACAGCGTTTTTGATTAACGGGCAGCCCGTCAATGATATGGAAAACGGCTGGGTGTACTGGTCTAACTGGCAGGGATTGACGGATGTTGCATCCGGTATACAGATTCAGCGCGGATTAGGTGCCACGAACCTTGCGGTACCGTCGGTAGGTGGAACCATTTCGATTTTTACAAAAACAGCGGAGCAAGAAAAAGGCGGTTCTGTTTCTCAGCTGGTAGGGAATGATGGCTATACCAAAACGGCTGCGTCCTATAATACAGGGCTTGGTGATAATGGATGGTCCGCTTCTTTCCTTTTAAGTTATTGGCAAGGAAATGGGTATGTAAATAATACCAGCGGTGAAGGTTGGACTTATTTTGGGGCTGTAGGGTATGATCCGAATGATAGCCACTCTTTCAACCTGTCTGTGCTCGGAGCAGGTCAGTGGCACCATCAGCGTGGTACGAATGTTTCTATTCGTGATTTCCAAAACTTTGGAGATGATGGTATTGACCCACGCTGGAACAGCAACGGTGGTACGTTAAATGGTGAAGCATTCAACATGGAGCGTAACTTTTATAATAAACCGTTGGCCACCTTAAACTGGGATTGGAATATCAGCGACAACGTATCGCTGGCTACCTCCCTGTATGGTTCTGCCGGACGTGGTGGCGGGACCGGACCACGCGGAAATAACTACTTCAATTCAGCCATTGACCTTTACCCCTTCGGAGGTGGCCAATATCAGGAAGACCTGACGGCTCACTACTTGGAAGGTGGTGATGGCGCGGCTTCAAGAAAGGAAGACGGCTCGATCAATTTTGATAACGTAGTGGATGTAAACCGATCTACGACTTCGGGCTACAACGGAGCCCTCGGTGCATATAACGGTCAGCTGATTGGGTCGCACGGATACAGTGAGAATGGCGTTAATAATGCCGTACTTGTTCGCAGAGCTTCGATGAATTCCCATAACTGGTTTGGGGGTATTTCTAAACTGGAAGCCGAAGTTGATAAATTTACACTCTCGTTGGGTGTTGACCTTCGAAAATACACCGGCTATCATTACCGTGCACTCAATAACTTAATGGGCTTGGATGGCTACTTTTCTGGAGGTGATGATTCTAACGGTAATCAAAATTCTCTTGGTAAAATCCTTGAAAGTGAAAATACCATTGAGGCCTCTCCTTTCCATGATACCGGGATCTCTGGTCCAAAAATTGACTACTACAACCTCGGCCTTGTGAACTGGCAGGGGGTAAACGGTATGGTTGAGTATGACAGTGGTGACATGTTTACAGCCGTTATCCAAGGTGGGGTTTCCAACCAATCGTATCAGCGAGAGGACTTTTTCGACCAGCAGGGCAATGCGCTGTCTGAAAAGAAAAATGTCCTGGGCGGTTATGTGAAAGGTGGTGCAAACTTCAACATTTCAGATCGCCACAATGTTTTTGCCAATGCCGGTTTCATCTCGAAGCAACCGCTCTTTGATGCTGTTTTCCCAGGCTTTGCTAATGATATAAATCCGGATCTGCAAAATGAGCAGATTACTTCAATTGAGCTTGGATATGGATACACCTCTTATGCCTTTGATGTAAACGTAAACCTCTATTCTACGGTGTGGGGTAACCGTTTTGTCGAGCGAACTATTCCTGACCCCAATAACCCCAATCAAGATGCCACTGCGCAGTTTGATGATGTGGATCAACGCCATAATGGTATTGAGGTCGAGACGACCGTCCGCCCAACGAATAATTTAAGATTGGATGGGACATTGTCCGTAGGTGACTGGAAGTATACCAATAACTTTAATGCTACCCTGTTTGATGAGGATCGAAACGAAATCGGTACGTCTACGCTTTATACCGACGGCGTAAAAGTAGGTGATGCAGCTCAATTTGTCGGCTATCTGGGAGCTGACTATCGTCTTGGAGATTGGAGCATCGATGCCGGCTACCGGTATGTAGACAATCTGTATGCCAACTATAGTATTACAGATGATGCTTTTGCTGATCCTGATAATGAAGGCGCTCTCAAGCTTCCTTCCTATGGGTTGGTAGATTTAGGCTCAACATTCCGATTCGACTTTTTTGGACAGTCGGCATCATTAAGGGTTAATGTCAACAACCTGTTTGATACGACCTATATTTCTGAGTCTGAAACCAATTATCACGCTGCTTCCGGAGATGAGACCTGGAACGGTATACACAACCGTAACTTTGTATGGTTTGGTTTTGGCAGAACCTGGAATGCATCGTTGAAGTACAACTTCTAACAGTCTGCTTTCAGGCTTGAAAAGTGATTGAAATTGAAGGGGCAGTCTCGCTATTTGGGGCTGTCCTTTTTATTTTTGAACTGAACTTAATGATTACAAATAGAATGCAGAAAAGATACGTTCTTTGTTTAGCAGCGATAGTTCTAGCACTGACATTTATAGGCTGTCATGATCAACAGCAAACACAAAATTCGCAGCATAAGTTACTACTCATCTCTTTTGACGGTTTTCGTTATGACTATTTAAACAAAGTGGATACTCCACATTTTGATAGCCTGGCTGCCGGGGGTGTGCAGGCCGAAGGACTTATTCCTGTTTTTCCCAGCAAAACCTTTCCCAACCACTATGCCATTGCCACGGGACTCTATCCCGAAAACTCCGGCTTCGTGGGGAACACCATGTATGATCCAAAATGGAAAGAGTGGTATCGCATTCGTGATCGTAAGGCTGTGGAAGATGGCAAATGGTACGGGGGCGAGCCCATCTGGAATACCCTCGAAAAGCAGGGAATACGTACGGGCACCATGTTTTGGGTGGGATCGGAAGCGAATATCCAGGGTATGCATCCCACCAACTGGAAGAAGTATGACGGAGATATGCCGTTTAAAGCACGTGTGGACACGGTTGTCAAATGGCTGAGTGCACCGGATACACAAGCCGTAGACTTTGCCACCCTTTATTTCGAGCATGTAGACGGTATAGGACATCGCTATGGCACCGAGTCTGATTCTCTTAAAGCCGCTATTCGAGAATCCGATCGCATCATGGGATATCTGAAAGAACAACTGTGGAATAAAAACCTTTGGGACAACACTAACATACTGATTGTTTCTGACCACGGGATGGTCGACCTGGCAGCGGATAAAACCATATTCCTTGACCAGATCATTGATATTGCAGATACGGAACGCATTATCTGGGGGCCACTGACGATGATCCAACCCAAAGAAGGGACAGAAGAGCAGGTCTACCAGGCGCTGAAGAAAAAGGAGAAGCATTACCGGGTTTATAGGAAAGAAGAAATTCCTGAGCGGTATCATCTAAAAAATCACGGGCGGGTTACGGATCTCGTAGTCGTTGCTGACTTGGGATACATGGTGCTAAATTCAAAGTACAAGGAACAGTTCGTTCAATCGCTGCCTCGTGCAACCCATGGCTATGATCCGGCGGAAAAGAAGATGGAAGCTCTTTTCCTGGCGCATGGACCCGCATTTAAATCGGACACCACCGTCAAGGCCTTCCAGAATATTCATCTATATGAGTTGATGAATCATGTGATGGGCACCAAGTCCGCTCCCAACGACGGATCTCTGGATAGCGTGCGGGTGCTGTTAAGGTAAGAGTTGCTTTAGGTTAGGTGGACGCCATCAATAAACGGTGTGGCACTATATGGTGCGGTCCACTTCCAAAGTGGGCTGCACCTTCTAAAAGAAATAGCTAAATTAAGAGTCCGTCTAAATTAGATTCTCTGGCATAAAACGTTGCATATATCCGTTGAAGCCGGGATATTACGGCCCACTATTGAAATAACAAAGAATACCTGATTTCTAATGGCATACGTAGTAACGGAACCCTGTATCAACTGTAAGTACACCAACTGTGCGGCTGTTTGTCCGGTGGATGCATTTTTAGAGGGGCCCAACTTTTTGACTATTGATCCGCTTGCCTGTATCGATTGTGATGCATGCGTAGCTGAATGTCCGGTAGAAGCCATTTATCCTGACGATGAAGTACCCATGGAATGGGAGCACTATATTGATCTTAACGATCGATTGGCTGAGCAATGGCAGGGACGCATTATTAATGAAACCAAAGAGGAACTCCCCGAAGCAGATGAGTGGGCTGAGGTTACAGATAAGCTTGATCAGCTTATAGAAGAATGGGATGATTAGTTATTTTCGTTAATAGTTATTTGTTTACAGTTGTCTCATCATCCAAGATGAGTGGTTTAGAATATAAGAACCCACCGATAACCAATAACTATTAACATTTTTTGAAGGTCTCCAATATTTATGGACTTAACGATCAGGGATAAAGTTTTAGACCTCTCACCTCCTAAAATTATGGGGATTCTGAATGTAACACCTGATTCGTTCTCTGACGGTGGAGCCTTTAACGAGACGGATGCAGCCATGCAACATATTGCAGAGATGGTTGCAGAAGGGGCGGATATCATTGATGTAGGGGGAGAGTCCACACGTCCCGGCTCCGACCCGGTGGCAGCGGAGGAGGAATCAAACAGGGTTATACCCATCCTTGAGCGGGCCATTCCAGCATATCCCGATACATTTTTTTCGGTCGACACCACAAAATATACTGTTGCTGAAGAAGCTCTGAAGCTTGGTGCGCACTTCATTAATGATGTGAGCGGGATGCAAAAAGAGCCTCGCCTTGCCAACTTATGTGCAGAGTACGAGGCTGGCTATATCCTGATGCATTCGCAGGGAGATCCCAAAACAATGCAACAAGACCCTACTTATGATGATGTTGTAAATGATCTTTACCTGTTTTTTAAAGAGCAGGTGGAGGCCGCTCAGGCGAAAGGCGTCGAACGGCTTATTATAGATCCCGGTATTGGTTTTGGAAAAACACTGCAGCATAACACGGCCCTTATCCGGGAGCTAAAATCCTTTCAATCTCTGGATTGCCCAATACTGGTAGGGGCTTCACGCAAGTCTATGATCGGGGAAATTTTGAACGACCGCACTGTGGACGATCGCCTTATTGGCACCATTGCTGTTCATTACCATGCGCTTATTAATGGGGCTAACATCATCCGCGTACATGATGTAAAAGAGGCTCGTGACTCGCTGGCCGTCTTTAACGCTCTTTCCGCTAAATAGAACTTTTTGATTCCAGTTTTCGGATCCCAGATTCTGGATGCTTGATGTCAGAGCCCAGTATCCTACTGGATCATCTGGTGCTTTTGTGATTTTTCTGAACGGAAGACAAAAAGTTATTGATCATTTTGCTTAGAATATTGAGGCGTTCGTGCAACTGTTGAAACTGGGTGTCATCTTTTCGGGAACCAGTCTCATGCAATGTTTCCAAGTGATCTATGGTCTCATCAGTAGAAGCTAAGGCATAAATAATAAACCGGATAAAATCGTTTTTATAATGCCGCCGTCCATATCCTTCTACTATGTTAGCTTTTACAGCTTTCATAGATCTGCGGATTTGTGACCCCGTTTCATATAGCTCAAATTTGGGAAGATTCAAACTCATCTTATGGATATCAATAACTAATTCCCTTGATCGTTGCCAGATATCCAGTTTTTTATAACCCATTGTGTTATGAATTTATTTGCGTTGTCCTTGGTAAGGTCCTCAAACCAGCAATTCCTTACAAGAAACTTTAAATAAGATTGAGATCTTCGTACCTGAAATATCTGGCATCCGCTATCTGGTATCCTGTCAACAAAAATCGGAGGCCTTCTCAAACTTTCTAAAATTATAGTTATATTTATAGAAAATATCCTAAGCTAAAGAGATACTCCCTTGATCCCCATTGGATTCTTAGAATTTGGTATTACAGACTTCATTGAAGTCCTGATTATTACCACGGTACTATTCTACCTTTATCGGTGGATCCGGGGAACTTTTGCCATTCAGGCAGCAGTGGGCCTGGTATTTATTATTATCATTAATGCTGCCGTAAGCGCACTGGGCTTTACCACCATCAACTTTATTTTAAGGGGCATTCTGGATGTAGGGGTGTTGGCCGTCATTATCATCTTCCAGCCCGAGATCCGTAAGCTGCTGTACCGACTGGGACAGAACACCAACCTGGATCGCTTTTTTGTTCGTTCTAATTCCGATACCATTATCGATGAAGTGATCGATGCGGTACGTAATATGTCGCATTCCCAAACCGGGGCCCTCATCGTCTTTGCCCGCTCTTCTTCATTGCAGGATCTGGTGGATGTAGGGGTAAAACTGGATGCCCGGGTCAATAGTAAACTCCTTCAAACCATCTTTAACAAATCAACGCCCCTGCACGACGGCGCGGTTGTCATACGGAACAATCGCATAGTTGCAGCCAGCTGTTATCTGCCGATCTCTCAGAACCAGAATATTTCATCGGTCTTTGGAACCCGTCACCGGGCAGCCGTAGGGATTACCGAGACGAATAATGTATTTGTGGTTGTCGTTTCTGAAGAGACCGGCCGTATTTCAATTGCTGAAAAAGGTTCGCTTACCAGTGGACTCACCATCCAGAAGTTACGGAGTGAAATGCAGGAGGCTCTGGGTGAGCAAAATATGGACGATGAGGGCGTTGCCTTTTCTTCTGCCCAGTCGGAGTTAAACCTGAATTAAGTGTACCTTTTTCTGCCTGCTATCCGATCTTGCAAGTACTACGCGAAGAGTATGCGTAAGCCTTGCGAACACTTCGCGTAGTGCTCGCAGAGCCTTTGCATAGGGTAGGCATGGTCCATTTACATATATGGACTAAATAATTTAACTTGGATCTTCCTCTTCAGGGACATTATCTAATATTTCTTGTGCCCGTTTTTTGCCTCGCTCATAGCGTTCCTCAAGTTTGTCCCGTTTAAAGTTCAGGGAGTCGCCCAGAAGTTCCTGGGGCGCTACTATATGCGATTTGATAAATTTATAGGGCATGCCATTGGGTTTTTTTAGGGTAGAACCCTGCTGTTCCGCCTGACCCACCAGCCGATTGATCTGGACGAAGCGCTTAATGTCTTCCTTAAAAATTTCTTCCAGCATGACATCAATGGCCCGTTTGGCAATTTTCAAAATATCGTTCACTTCAACATCTTCCTCACGATTGCCAATTGGTTCAGTAGGAATAATAACGACCTCATCCGGATTGTACGGGAGTACCTCAGCAATAGGAGAAATATTACGAATACCCCCATCCACAAGCACTTGTCCGTAGAAATCCACGGGGTCAAACTGCACCGGGATGGCGGAGGAGGCCAGGACCCGAAGAATATCATCTTCATCAATTTGGTGGCCGTTGCGCCGAATAGTTGCATTCACATAGTGACCCTTCTGCAGAGAAACAAAACCAAAATGAAAGGGAATCTGCACCTCTTGACCCAGCAGATGGTTAGTGAGCAGGCGTTTCAGCGGTGTATGATCATTAAGTCCACGGGGTGGATCGGTAAGCCCGATTTTGTATAACGTAAACTCTTTGATTACGCCGGCCAGCGATCGACTTGTTAGTATGTCACTCCTGCTGATTACCTGCCATAGCCGCTGAAGTTCCTTAAACTGTTGGGTGGCTATCATAGCACCATTGAGGGCTCCAACACTTACGCCGCTCAGGACATCGAACTGATAGCCCCGTTCAAAAAATACCTCCAGCGCACCTACCTGGAAGGCGCCCTTGGCCCCGCCTCCGGAAAGAACCAGCGCTATCTTCTTATCTTGGTCAGGCATATCCGTATTTTTTTGATGAAATGCTAATACTAAGATATAAAAAAATAAGAGGGTGTAAACCTTCTCCAGGTTTTAAGCTGGGGCCGATCGTTAATATGTTAATCTGCTACAACTTTTTAGTCTGTCTTTCGTACAGTGCGATGTACTTTTAATAAAATGGGTTCAGTTATGAAATATGTAAAGACAGGTTTTTTTACGGCACTATTGATCACACTGGCTGGAACGGTGTGGGCGCAAGATGAAGCATTCAAGTTGAACGAAACATATCCTATTGCGGAAGAAGGAACGCTCCACTTAGTCAGCGATGACGCCGAGGTAACGATAGAAGGCGCGGATCGATCCGATGTGCACGTGGTCATTTACCGCCATGTAGATATGGATGGCTGGAAAGTGGAGAAGAGCGGTACTTTTGATGTGGAGGTCAAACAAAGAGATGGGGATCTGTATATCACCGAAAAGAGTGATGAAGAACGGCGCGTAGTTGTAGGTAGTGTGAAAGAAGAGTACCAGATTACCATTCAGGCTCCTCACGATATTGCACTCGATATTCAGGGTGACGACGACCGGTACACTATCCGAAATATAAATCGGGGCATTAGGCTGGAAGCCGATGATACCGAAGCTGAGATCCTTAATGCCGGCGGTCAACAATTCAATTTCAGCATGGACGACGGACGTATTAACATGGATAGGGGGCAGGGTTCCTTAGAACTTTCGATGGATGACGGAACCTTTTCGGTAGCCCAAGGCACATTTGATAATTGGAATACCCAAATGGATGACGGTATCATTACGCTTGGGACTCGGCTTGTTGATGGAGGATCATATAGTTTAGATATGGATGATGGTTCCCTGAAGCTAAACATAGCCGGTGGTGGGGGACGTTTTATCATTAACCATGATGACCCGGAGATAGATTTTGGAGGTTCATTCGAAGCAGTACGTGCGGGCGAAAATCATTCGGAGTATCGATTAGCCGGCGGCAATGCAGAAGTCGAAATTAACACCGACGACGGAGAGATTACCTTAAGCGTGATTTGATGTACTGCTATTTTTAACTAAAATCATGAATTTAGCGAAAGTGCTTAAAGTACAACTCCAGTAATTGTTGCGCAGCCCGGAATGAGCTGAGTTCTCCTGCCAGCACTTTTTGCTCAATCTCGGATTGTCGCTTCTTAATTGCAGGATGCTCAAAAAAGTGGCTGCTGAGCTGTCGTTCAATAGTGTCATGCATCCAGTGCCGGGCTTGTTGATTCCGCCGAGTTTGAAAATAACCATTCTTTTTAGTCAGCTCGATATAATCCAGGATGAGTTGCCAGATATCGGCAATACCCTGGTTTGTCAGTGCCGAGCAGCTTGTAACTTGGGGCGTCCATCCGGATTCCGTCTCAGGGTACAAGTGCAGAGCGTTTTTATATTCCCGCAAGGCTTGCTGTACCGCTTGTTGGGGAGCTTCATCTGTTTTGTTGATGGCGATCGCGTCGGCCATCTCCATAATGCCTCGTTTGATGCCCTGCAGTTCATCCCCGGCCCCGGCCAACATCAGCAGCAGAAAGAAATCCACCATAGAATGTACGGCCGTTTCCGACTGTCCCACGCCTACTGTTTCAATAAAAATGGTATCATAGCCGGCGGCTTCGCAAAGGTACATCGCTTCACGTGTTTTCCGAGCCACGCCACCCAGCGATCCCCCGGTTGGAGAGGGACGGATATAGGCCTGATCGCTATTGGAGAGGGTTTCCATACGGGTTTTATCACCCAGGATGCTGCCCTTGCTGCGTGTGCTACTGGGATCAATGGCCAGCACCGCTAATTTTTGTCCCTGTTCAATAATATGGTTGCCCAACGATTCAATAAAGGTGCTTTTGCCTACGCCGGGCACGCCGGTAATGCCGATACGGATCGCATTTCCGGTATCCGGGAGACACCGCTCGATAATTTTCTGTGCTTGCTCTTGATGTTCCGGTAGGCTACTTTCAATCAGAGTGATAGCCCGGCTCAAAATCGTGCGATCGCCAGCTTTAATGCCTTCCACATATTCATCGATGGATAGTGCTTGTCGTTGGCTAAACTGCTTGCGGCTATCCGGATTGATGGAGTGGTTCTGTTCTACACCCTTGTTCACTGAGAGAGAAGAGTCATTATTTTTGTCTGGATTTTTAGGCATTTAATAAAGTTGATCACACCCCTCCCGTTTTGCGGCGTTCCCATTAAGGGGAGAAGTATTAATCCCTCCTTGAGGAGGGGCTCCCGATTAATCGGGGCGGGAGGTGTTTTTCTTATTTAGGTATTTTGTTTTATCCAATTCTCAATTATTGAAACTACGGAATCAATATCCTGTTTTATTTCCTCATTCTCGAATCTTAAAAACTGTACTCCATAAATTTCTAATTCTTGTTGTCGGTCTAAATCGCTTACACTGACTTTTGGATGCTCATGTACTTTGCCATCAACTTCGATGGCTAACATTAATTCATGGCAGTAAAAATCGACTATATATTTTAACATTGGAATTTGTCGGTGAAACTGATAGTCTAAGCTCTTATTTCGAATTTTTTGCCATAATAAGACTTCTGCATGAGTCATATTCTTGCGGAGATTTCTCGCAAGAGTTTTTAGTTTGGGTTCATATGGAATAATTTTGTTTTTTGCCACGCGAAATAAAATATGATTACACCCATCCCTCCAACTTAAAAACAAGTTG
This sequence comes from Fodinibius salsisoli, assembly GCF_026229185.1. Taxonomy (GTDB): domain Bacteria; phylum Bacteroidota; class Rhodothermia; order Balneolales; family Balneolaceae; genus Fodinibius; species Fodinibius salsisoli. The sequence continues at coordinate 100,085 of NZ_JAGGJA010000016.1, forward strand.
GAGTACTTCTGTTAGACTTACCAACCTATTGCAAATGGCAATAATCTTGTCATTTTAAAAATACCAGCCGGCCGGAGAAAGGCTAAGGAGTACACTGGAGTTTAGACTCCAAGGAGGGAATCAGCCCCTCCGGC
>NZ_JAGGJA010000017.1 GCF_026229185.1 Fodinibius salsisoli
GAACAAACTTATCACCATTAGTTGTGCCATCTGGAACAGTGGGGAATTTTATGACCCGGATCATACCTCCCGGTTTGACCGGGAGAAAAAAGTGGCCTAAGACTTGATAAAGTCATAGCATTCCCTCAAGGGAAGATTAAGAAACTATCCCTCCTTGAGGAGGGTGCCTAAATTCTGTGGTTTTGCAGAGTTTGGGCGGAGGTGTTAGTTGTTTGAATTCGTTCTGGCATCTATCAAAATTTCCAGGATTTGCTGGGCAGCCAGCGAAATAACGGTACCGGGACCAAAGATGCCCAGCACACCTTTTTGATAAAGAAATTCATAATCCTGTTGTGGAACTACGCCGCCTACAATGACCATGATATCCGGTCGCCCGAGCTTTTCAAGCTCTTCAATGACTTTAGGGACGAGTGTTTTATGACTCCCGGCCAGACTGGAGACCCCCAGGATATGCACATCATTTTCAACGGCCTGGCGAGCGGCTTCTTCCGGCGTCTGGAACAGCGGGCCGATGTCCACATCAAAGCCAAGATCAGCAAAGCTGGTGGAGATGACTTTGGCCCCGCGATCATGACCATCCTGACCCATTTTAGCGACCATGATCCGGGGGCGCCGTCCTTCCAGTTCCGCAAATCGATCGGCCAATTTCTGGGCTTTCTTAAAATTTTGATCGTCATCTATTTCTGAAGAATACACGCCGGATATTGATCTTACGGTTGCTTTATATCGTCCAAAAACTTGTTCCATGGCGTCGGAAATTTCACCCAACGATGCTCGTTTTCGGGTGGCCTCCACAGCCGCCTCCAGCAGGTTGCCATCGCCGGATTCGGCTACCTTGCTAATGCGTTGAAGGGCAGTCCGGACTTCCTGCTCATTACGTTCATTACGCAGTTGTTGCAGTCGTTCAATCTGCGTTTTTCGAACTTTCTCATTGTCTACTTCAAGAATGTCAATCGGCTCTTCTTTGTCAAGCTGATATTTATTAACGCCTACAATGGTATCTTTGCCTGAATCGATGCGTGCCTGTTTTTTGGCTGCGGCTTCTTCAATGCGCATCTTGGGCAGGCCTGTTTCAATCGCTTTGGCCATGCCGCCCAACTCTTCAACCTCCTGGATAAGCTCCCAGGCACGTCGAGCAATGCGATCGGTCAGGTACTCTACATAATAGGAGCCGGCCCAGGGATCCACGGCGTGGGTAATGCCGGTTTCTTCCTGCAGGTAGATTTGTGTATTGCGTGCGATGCGGGCCGTAGCATCGGTGGGCAAGGCAATGGCTTCATCCAGCGCATTGGTATGCAGCGATTGAGTGTGGCCCAGTGCAGCAGCCATCGCCTCGATAGTCGTACGGCTAACATTGTTATAGGGATCCTGTTTGGTAAGACTCCAGCCAGAGGTTTGGCAGTGAGTACGCAGCGACATGGATTTAGGGTTCTGTGGATTAAACTGCTTGACCAGCTTGGCCCAGAGCAATCGTCCGGCGCGCATTTTGGCAATTTCCATAAAGTGATTCATCCCAATGCCCCAGAAAAAAGAGATGCGCGGGGCAAAATCGTCCACGTCCAATCCCGCCTCAATGCCGGTACGCAGGTATTCGAGTCCATCGGCCAGGGTGTAGGCCAGCTCCAGGTCGCAGGTAGCACCCGCCTCCTGCATGTGATAACCGCTCACGCTGATGGAGTTAAACTTGGGCATATGCTCGGAGGTATACTCGAAAATATCTCCGATAATGCGCATGGACGGTTTGGGCGGATAGATATAGGTGTTGCGCACCATAAATTCTTTGAGGATATCGTTCTGGATGGTGCCGCTCAGCTGCTTTTTAGAGACGCCCTGTTCTTCCGCCGTAACAATATAAAACGCCATAATAGGAATGACGGCGCCGTTCATGGTCATTGACACCGACATTTGGTCCAGCGGAATCTGGTCGAATAGTACTTTCATATCCAGTATAGAGTCGATAGCTACGCCCGCTTTACCCACATCACCGGTCACGCGTGGATGGTCAGAGTCGTAGCCACGGTGTGTGGCCAGGTCAAAGGCAACGGAAAGCCCTTTTTGTCCCTGTGCCAGGTTTCTTCGATAAAAAGCGTTGGATTCCTCCGCCGTCGAAAAGCCCGCATACTGTCGAATCGTCCACGGACGCAGGGCATACATGGTAGCATACGGTCCGCGAAGGAAGGGAGGAATACCGGCAGCATAGTCAAGATGGCCGAGCTCTTCAATATCCGAGGCATCAAAACGAGGCTGCACCGGAATTTGCTCTGGCGTTTGCCAAGGTTCGCCGTTCTTGCTACTGTTTTCGGAAGTAGTGGGCGGATCAAAATCTATTTCAGAAAAATTCGGTCTCATATTTCAATGAAAAATTGAGAGTGAAAAATTAAAAATGTTGGGTCTGCTCATAATTTTTCATTGACCATTTTTAATTATGTTAAGTTTCTGTTGTACCTCTTTCAATATTTCCAGAACGTTGCACCCGGAGTAGACAAATAGGTCGATCCCAGCCTGCTTGTAGGAGTCTACTTGTTCCTTTGGATATCCTGCCAATACCAAGAGGGGGCGATGGCTTGCTTGGTTGAGTTTGTGGCACAACTCCGGAACCAGCTGCTTGTATGCTTTGTCGGAGCTACAGAGGACCGCAACTTCTGGTTGTTCTCGTTCTATAGCCCGAATCGCTTCCGTTGTATCTTCAAATCCAATGGGATCTTCAATGTGGTAGCCAATGCATCCGAATAGATTATTGCTGAAACTGGATCGTGCTTTACGGATTTGTGGATCTCCGATGGGAAGGTTCAGCACGGTTGGCGTAGTATCATGTTGCTCCGTTGCCCGCCTGAGTGTTTCAAATGCCTGAGGTCCGCGGTATGGTTTCAGCAGCTGTATATCTGTTTTGGAGGCAGAGATATACTGAGGAATTACATCTCCCAAGGTAGCTCCATTAGCAAAACAATCACTTAATTCAGTGATAGAAAATGGATCTGTAATGTTAAATTCACGACCGGTAGTATTCAAGGCAATCCGCTTTTGGGCAGCAGCCTTACCCTTTTTGGGAGGCCGTTTGGTATTTGGATACTGATTGGTGCCCACAAAAACGCGATGGCGTGTGGCAATATCCTGATCTCGTTGCTGCCTAGACTGTTCGATGGCGGACTGCACAAAACCTTTTTCAATAGCCTCACGCATGCCGCCCTGTTCTTCTATATCCTGGAACAACTGCCAGGCTTCACGAGCTAAGCCATGGGTTATTTGTTCAATATAGTATGATCCGGCTGATGGATCCTGGACCTTGTGTAGGTAAGCCTCTTCGCGCATGATGGTCTGTGAGTTACGGGCCATGCGCAAGGAAAAATTATCAGGCTGCTGGAAGAGTTCGTCAAAAGGAAGAATAGTCAGCGCATCACAGCCTCCGATTACCGCTGACATGCCCTCCGTAGAAGTTCGGAGCATATTGGTATAGGGATCATACACCGTTTTGTTATACAGAGAAGTTGCCGCATGGATGTAAGCAGGTGTTTGTTCAGCATTTCCATGAAAAGCCTCCAACAAATTATCCCAGAGGAGTCGCAAAGCGCGAATTTTGGATATCTCCAGAAAATATTTAGAGCCAATGGCAACATTAAAGTGCAACATATCGGCTGCTTCTTCTACTGACAAGCCGTGTTCTGTTAAGGCTGCCAGATATCCTGTTGCAGAAGCCAGTGCAAAGGCCAACTCCTGAACGATGGTAGCACCACTATGATGATACAGCCGAGCATCAACACCAAGAGGGCGAATATTAGACAGATGTTGCTGGGTAAAAGAAGCTATTTCAGTAATGCTTTTTGATAGCTCATCTGATTTCAAGGCTTGTTTACTTTGCAACAGGTTTGCAATAGGATCATAGCAGATTGTTCCCGTAATATCGTCCGCTGATAGTGATTGCTGCCTGACCTCTTGCCATAACATGGCCAAGAGGCCGGGACTCAATATGCCTGCGTCAATGTGCAGGGGTGTTTGTTCAAGTGATATGCCTGTTGTTAGGGTTGAAAAATCAGCCTGGTTTTGGATAGGCAGTCCTGTGATACGGATTTCTTTTGTTGAATAACAGCTTGCTTTCACAGAAAGCTGTACCGCGTCGGCACCACTTTGTAAGGCTTCCCGGACAGCGGTATTGGCATCTGCAGCTGTAAGACCCGTAATGTGTGCGCGTGCTTCCCACGGATGATGTACGGTATTTATGATCGGCGTTGCAGTCTCCAGCTCTTGCAAATCTTCCTGACGGTAAAAGGGAAGGACAGAGAGGCCCTCTCCTGTATCCCAGCGAAGCTTTTTTTTATAATCAGCCCCATCTAAATCTTTTGTTATCCGGGCTTCCCATTCATCCGTAGCGACCGGTGGAAAGGCATCAAAGAAGGTGGTAGAATTACTCATAATCACAATCCTGGTTGTTTTGGAATATTCCAAGATAAAGAGCTTACCATAACTTTACTAATGGCTGAAGAGCGATGGAAGGGTAAATCGAATCCGGATATTTTATCTGTAATGCCTATATTTCTTTACCTAATTGTACTTCTAACCATGAAAAGACTGATCTTATGGCACAAGCTACTGCAACAGTACCCGCTTTAACCCAACTTACCGAAGATGAAAAGATGCTCCGCGATGCTGCAAGAGATTTTGCTGAAACCTATATTAAGCCAAAGGTTCAGGAAATGGATGAAGCAGCAAAATTGGACAAAGATCTGATTCAGCAGTTTTTTGACATGGGATTAATGGGCATTGAGATTCCCGAAACATACAGCGGGGGCGGGGGATCCTTTTTTATGTCTATTGTAGCTATTGAGCAGATCTCAAGGGTGGATGCCTCTACGGGTGTTTTTATGGATGTACAAAATACACTGGTTAATAATGCCTTTTTGAATTGGGCCAGTGATGATGTTAAGGAACGTTATTTGCCACAGCTGGCTACGGAAAAGGTGGGAGCGTACTGTCTGTCGGAGCCGGGGGCCGGAAGCGATGCCTTTTCTCTGAAGACCAAAGCCAAAGAGGATGGAGAGGACTATATTCTGAACGGTTCCAAAATGTGGATTACCAATGCCCATGAAGCCGATATTTTTCTTGTTTTTGCTAATGTTAACCCGGAAGCGGGATATAAAGGGATCACTGCTTTTATCGTAGAACGTGACTTTGAGGGCTTCTCCGTATCCAAAAAGGAAAATAAACTGGGTATCCGGGCTAGCTCTACCTGCGAGATTCTGCTAGAAGACTGTCGTGTGCCTAAAGAAAATGTGTTGGGCGAAGTGGGTAAAGGATACAAGGTAGCGATAGAGACACTCAATGAAGGACGGATTGGCATCGGGGCACAGATGGTGGGCGTTGCCCAGGGATCTCTGGATGCAGCACTGGATTATACACAGGAGCGAGAGCAGTTCGACCAGCCCATATCAGATTTTCAGGGGGTGCAGTTTCAGCTGGCAAAGATGGCAACCGATATCGAAACCGCCCGTCTGCTGGTTTATAATGCAGCACGCCTTAAAGAAAACGGAGAGACGTTTCTCAAAGAAGCCGCAATGGCTAAATATCATGCTTCCGAAGTTGCTGAGCGTGTCAGTTCAACAGCTGTAGACCTATTTGGCGGTTATGGCTATGTAAAAGAATATCCTGTAGAGAAGTATTACCGAGATGCCAAAATTGGAAAAATTTATGAAGGAACTTCCAATATGCAGCTGAATACAATTGCTAAATTGTTATTAAAATAAGGAAGGGATTGGTTTGAAGTTTAAACACTTATAAAATAGGTATTCAAGCTGATTAGGCAGATAATTTGGGAGCGATTCGAAAAAAAACTTATTTTAGGGAATGATTTGCTTTTCCTATTGTGTTGAAAGTGAGTGATTAGAGGGCATTGCCTTCTCACAAGTTCAGTAAAGTCCCAAAAATACAAATTACACCATTTTAAGCTATGTCATTGGATAACGTAGATAATCTCAAAGATCTTTGTAAAGATGAGGACTGTTTCAAAGAACTCAAAGAAATTATCGGCGAGATTGTTGATGAAAAAGATCAGAAGGCCACATGCCTGTCATTACTGGAGTCAGCTATAAGTAATGATTATGATTCTATCCTAATTACCGAGCTAAGCCTGGAGAAGCCCGGTCCTAAAATTGTATATGTAAATGACGGATTTTGCGAGATGACCGGATATTCCAAGGAAGAGGTTATTGGCAAGACTCCTCGTATTTTACAGGGACCTAAAACCGATCCCAAGGTGTTGGAAAAGCTAAAGAGCCGTCTAAAAAATGGACAATGTTTTTTTGGGCAGACTATTAATTACCGTAAAGATGGCAGCGAGTTTGTTAACCAGTGGGATATACATCCCATTACGGATAAGGAAGGAAATCCCACGCATTGGGTATCCTACCAGCACGATATTTCTGAACGCAAGCGTGTTGAGAAACAGCTGATAGATACCAAGATTGAGTTTGATGATCTGCGTGAAGAAGTACACTGTACGACTATTGACGTTAATCTGGAGGGAGTTATAATTTCAGCGAACCAAGCCTTTTGTGCACTCACCGGATATAAAAAAGAGGAGCTGCGGCAGAAAAAAGTTTGGGCCCTGTTTCCTGAAAAGTATGCACAATCATTGAAAAACCGATTTGAGCAGCCTGTTTCAGAGCAAACCCTTACCGGGCTGGATCTTAAGGGGGTGATAAAGCATAAATCCGGTGTCCCTATTCAGATAAAGGGCAAAACTCAATTGCTTAATTTACGGGATAAAAAGGTTGTGCGGGCCGAAATCCAGAATATCTCCCTGCAGAAAAAGATTGTAGATTCGTTGCAGAAATGTAAGAACGAGTTGGGCCAGAAGCTCGACATAGAGACGAGCTAACAGTAAGGGAGGGTTAAGTTTATTGTTCTTTAATTTGTGTTTCTACCTAAAGCTTCTATTTTGCCTTTAAATTAGGGATATAGAAAATAACCTAATACAGATTAGGGATTCTGTATTCAAATCATAGAAAACATAATGAAAGAGGATTATTATGGGAAGTATTTTACCTTTAATTATTCAATTAGTTAGCGGAGCGGTAGGAGGTAACATCGCGGGATCAGTGATGAAAGAATCATCATTGGGGACACTCGGCAATTCCATCGTAGGTATTCTAGGAGGCGGACTTGGCGGTCAAATTTTAGGGGCCCTCGGTATCGCTGCCAGTGGAGGAGACATGGACATCGGCAGCATCATAGCTGATATAGCCGGTGGAGGCGTAGGAGGCGGTGTCTTGATGGCCATTATTGGCGTTGTTCGCAAAGCAATGGCGAAGTAAGACGTAACCGCGTTTTATTATTAATAGTATCGTGGGATATATCTTCAGTTCGGCTTTTTAAATGTCGAATTTGACAGGTATATCCCTTCCATAGTTTATGGATGAGGGTAAGCAGTCCTTAAATTCTTTGTAATTATTCTTATTTTCCAGTGTACACAGCAATGATATTTTAGCATTTTACTTTTATGCCCGATATTTTGGACACACAGCAACAGATTATAAAGGAGTTTGAATCATTAAGCGACTGGACTGAGCGATATAAGCATATCATAAAACAGGGCCGTAACCTTGATCCACTGGATGAACAATATAAGGTGGATGAAAACCTGGTACGCGGATGCCAGTCGCAGGTATGGCTACATACCCGCCTTGAAGATGGGAAAGTTATTTTTGAGGCCGACAGCGATGCAGCAATTACGAAAGGGTTGGTTGCACTAATGGTCCGGTTTTATTCAGACCAAACGCCAAAGGATATTATTGCAACAAGTCCTACCTTTATTAAAAAAATAGGGATGCAAGAACATCTGTCGCCGACGAGATCCAATGGATTGGCTTCCATGGTTAAGCAGATGAAGATCTATGCAATGGCGTATCAATCCAAAATGGCTGAACAAGCGGCCGACAGCTAAAATATGGCTATTAAAAAAGCACCATTGATGTAAAAATGGTGCTTTTATTCTGTATTTCTACAGCCCATTAAACAGGTATCACCTCTTGGGCCTGAAGTCCTTTCTCTCCCTCAGCAACAGTAAATTCGACTTCTTGGCCTTCTTCTAATTTTTTATAGCCTTCCATCTCAATTTCACTGTAGTGAACGAAAATGTCTTCGCCTTCTTCTCGTGTGATGAATCCATAACCTTTGCCATTATGGAACCATTTTACCGTACCTACTTCGCGTTCTGCCATTGTTAATTCTCCAAAATATTTTACTTCTTGTGCTACTTTAATGTTCAAAAACGCCCTGCTAATGCAGTATAAAGCGCTTGAACACCTAAGTATAGTATATTTTTTTTGGATTACCTACTTTGAGTATTATTTAATTATGATTTTTGAAGTGTGGTTATTTTTTGACAATTCTTCCACAATTATCCACCCATACATTTTAGCCCCTTCATGTGGAATACAAAAATATTGATAAGTTCCCGGTAGGCTAAAGGTATGCTGATAGGTTTGGTCGGGATCCATCATACCGGAGTCAAATGAATCGGCGCCCTTTGGCAATGTGGCACTTCCCTTAATGGTGGCCTGCGAAGGATCACCGGTAACTGAATGTGCCAGCAATGAGGAATTCTTCCACTGCACGGTTTGCCCGTTTTTGATAATGACAGTATCTGGATTAAACTTCATGGTGTTTGTCATTTCTACGGTTGCTGCAATTTCGGTACTATCTATTTGCTGGGTGTTGATGGCAGATCCTGCATGATAATGAAGAGTGAATGCCAGTAATAGAAATGAAAGAACGAAAAGCAGGGAAATTATATAGGGATTATATTTCTGCATTTCCGATGAAACTTTAAATTTAACAGAAAATTTAATTCTCTCCCGCCTAAAGATGGAGATACTGGCGGGAGAGATTAGGGCTAATGATTACCTTCGGTCAGCATCGATTTCCAGATTCTCGAACATAACGTGCCAGAAAGGTAACTCCATACCATTAGGCAGTTTAAAACCTGTTTTAACATCCTCATGGACAAACTTCTGCTCTTTCATTTCCGGCCTCATAGGTGGTACCATAAGATGAAAGTGTTTACGGGTAGGGGTGACCTCATCGTCAAAGGCCAATTCATAGTCTTTTTTCCGTACATATTCGGTAAGCATACCGTGGACCAGTCGGGGTTTGTCGAGCACATCGCCATTCTTACGAATTTCGCCCATGCCCCAGAAGGCAAAATAGGTGTACATCGTGGGCATGAGAGCTGTGCCAATGCGGCTGGAGCCATGCATCACAGTATTAGTCACGACCCCTCCAAAAGTTGGATACTCCACTCCGTGAGCAGCCAGCATACCACAACAGCGGACCTCATACGTATTACCCTGTTTATCCTGCCAGCTGGCCATGAACTTTATCTCATCATTGGTTTTCCCAGCATCCGTTGCGGTAGCGTCCACGGCTTTGATATCTAGTTTGCCATTGCCCATAACAATATTTTTATCGCCAAAGGGAGACGGTTTTTCCATCTCCGTGTACTGACCGTTGTTTATGCCCCGTACTCCGGGAGGGAGCCCGTTGATACCGGGAGTGCCTGCCAATGCCCGAGGTACCTGGGGAGTGCCAAAAACATAAGGATCGAGTTTTCTCTTCGAAGGAAGAATAACGAAAACACCCCCACTTTTCTGCGTTATTTCTACCTCTAGTGGCCCTCCAAGTAATTCCTGGGGCGGAATATTCATATGAGCTTTCAGATATCCTTTGTAGGGGGCCATCTCTTGAAGCATTTTCATTTTTTGTGCTTCATCAGGATTTCCTTGTGCCTGGGCCGGCTGCGCCCAGCCTATAATTCCCAGTATAATAAGGAGAGATGTCATTATACCTGGAATGAATGTGTTCTTGATTTTATTCATAACTGTATCCTCCGTTTTGAGTTTGTTCTATATTTTTCATTTTTACTAAAATGTTACAATCTGATATCCATTGGTGATATAATTTCTAAGACTTGGATGCTGTTCATATTCATCCAGCAGCGTTACTCCGGAGCTTTTTACCTCCTTGAAAACTCCAAAAGCTTTTGAGCAGAACCGGCATGCGCCATGAATATTCTCTTTTACTGCATTATATAGTGGGTGGGCATCATGCTCGCTATCTTCCAGCTTGGGAATCCATTTTGTTCCTGCACCATCAAAAATAATCTTAACCTCGTCATTATGCTCGGTTAGTTCTTTGGCAAGCTCCAGGGCATTAACAACTCGTCCCAGAGACTCGTGGCTTTCAGTATCCGCTAATACAATAACTGCTACTTTATTCATAGTTGAGAAAAGTTTAGTAGAGGTTCCTCTTTACTCTAGTATGACCACACAACGACAAGGTTTCTTACCTAAAAGATAAGACGAGCTCTGAGATACGTGATTGGTTCTGGCTCTCTTTTATTATGCGGTCCTCAAAGATTAAGAAAGGGCAAAACAGGTAAGAAACTCCCGACTGAGATAGTCTCAAAAGAGAAGAACGCTAAATTGAGGAACAGGATTGGCCAACACGATTTTAACCATACAGGCAAAAAGATGGCATATACAAACAGAATCATAGTTGTTGCTCTGGTTACTCTCCTGGGTATTACGATGACGACTTCTGCTCAGAATTCAGATATAGATATAGACTGGTACGAGATGGAAGAAGCACAAAAATTAGCAAGGGCGAACGACAAAAAGGTGCTGGTCTTTGCAGAGGCGAGCTGGTGTACGATCTGTAAAAAGGTAAAAAGGGAAATTTTCCCCAATAAGGATATCCGGCAGACGATGTCAGCTTATTACTATCCGGTAAAAATAGATATAGAATCTGACGAATTGCTGCGCTTTAACGGAGAGGAGATGACCCAAGAGCAGTTCGGCCGGCAGATGAGGGTCACGGGCACTCCAACGTTTCTGTTTATTGATAAGGAAGGTTCGGTTATTGGGGCACAGCCTGGCTTTATACCCCGGGATGTATATAAATCCCTAATGATCTACGTTGGCACCGATGCCCATCACGAAATGGAGTTTGAGCAGTATCTGGATAATAATCAATAGGAGATATTGGTCAGAATAAAGGTAAAGGAATAAGCATTTACCGATACAAATTTCAGTAATTTGCATAAATTGTTGTATGGGGCGTAAGAATTTCCCGAGCTGTGTAATCTATCTAAGGTAGGGTTTATTTAAATATTAAAATTAAACAAGGAGACCTATGAATCGATTAAATGAATTTTCGGGAATAGCACATTGGTTGCCACGACTTTCTTTGGCAGCTATCTTTCTTTACCATGCTTTTCCAAAAGTTGTCATGACGGGAGCCGTATCCCAGATGATGGGTATGCCAGCCGCAATGGTTTTTATGCTGGGACTTGTCGAAATTGTCGGATCGCTATTTATCTTATGGGGAGGTTTTGGTCCGGATTGGGCCACGCGGGCAGGAGGAATTCTGTTTTCGATTGTGATGGTCGGGGCTATCTTTATGGTTCACTGGCAGCACGGATGGAACTCCATCAATATGGGAACGGGTAATGAGGGGCGTGGCATGGAATTCCAGGTCCTTATTTTGGCCGTCTCATTATTATTCGTGTTTAAGGGAAATGCCCTGAATACGGGAGTTAGTGGAGAGGTAGAAGGATAATGGCCTGTATTTTTTATACAGAATGAGAACAGAAGGGGGCTATGTTGCCCCCTTTTTAATTTGTAAATTTATTACTTAATACCCATCGTAAGAAAGTGTTCCAGCAAGGCATCAATAGGTACGTATAAATCCAGGGTGGAGGATAAATATGGATAGCCTGTTACATAGGATTGGATATAAACTGGCCCGTTATCTTTCCGAGACGGATAAGGATGTGGAACATGTTACAACCTGTTCCAGGGAAGCTCTTAAGGCAGCAATCAGGCCTGGAGATATTTTATTGATAGATGGCAATAGCAAAATCAGTATGGCCATTAAATATATTACACAATCCACTTGGTCTCATGCTGCACTATTTATTGGAAGGGCATCGGATATTATGGAAACTGATAATACCGAATCCTTGCTTATAGAGGCTGATGTAAAGGAGGGGGTGCGGACGGTATCTCTCGATCATTATTGTCATAAACATGTACGTATTTGTCGTCCTGTTGGCTTGTCATCGGCCGAGATTGATCAGGTTATCAATTTCATGGTTGACAAGGTTGGGTATACATATGATTTGAAAAATATATTTGACCTGGCCCGCTATTTAATTCAAACGCCACCGGTTGGGCCCAAGCACAGGCGTCGCTTGTTAGCTTTGGGAAGTGGAGATCCTACGAAAGCAATATGTACTTCCCTCATTGCCCAGGCATTCCAACTAGTAAACTATCCTATATTGCCATCCATAGAGATTGATGAGTCAAGTAGTAAGGCCGTCGTCGAATATCATAAAGAGATATTACACATTCGTCACCATAGTTTGTTTGCGCCTCGTGATTTCGATGTATCTCCATATTTTCAAATCATTAAGCCGACGATTGAAGCAGGATTCGACCCTCACAGTTTAAGTTGGGCAGAGCAACGAGAATAGAAGAGGGGCATGACCTGTTATTGCCTGCTACCGATGCTCAGGATTCGGATGGTCAAACCGGCAGCCTGCTTCCCATTCAGAACGCTGATTCCCGTGGGCAGGCATACCGCCGGCCTGGTCCATCATCAGGGCCATATGCATCAGGTTCCATGTCATAAAGGTGATATTTCGCTGGGTGAACTCATTATCGAAACCGACCGGTCCGTCCTTGCTCTCATCACCATAACTGGGACCCGGGCCGGCTTCGCCAATCCAGCCTGCATCGGCCTGGGGTGGAATCACAAATCCGAGGTGCTGCAGTCCATATAAAATGCTCATTGAGCAGTGTTTGATGCCATCTTCGTTGCCCGTAATAACACAGCCGCCCACCCGGCCATAATAGGCATACTGCCCTTTATCATTCAGGTTGCCGGAATAGCCATAAAGGCGTTCAATAACTTTGCTGCAAACCGAAGATTTTTCGCCCAGCCAGATCGGGGAACCAATAATCAGGATATTGGCATACATCACTTTTTCCTGGATTATCGGCCAGTCGTCGTTTTCAAAACCGTGTTCGGTCATATCCGGATAGACACCGGGGGCGATATCATAGTCCACCGGACGCAACATTTCGGTGGAAACATCATTTTTTTCCAGGATCGATTTCGATACATTGATCAGGGTTTCGGTATGAGATTTTTGGGGACTGGGCTTGAGCGTACAATTTAGGAACAAAGCCGTCAGACCGGAAAAATCCCATGTGCTTTCGTTGCAAAGTGTTTCCTGCTTGTTAGTGAGCATATTGAGTGGATTTGTTATTTGTGGTTCCTCTGTTGTAAGCGTATTTCCATTCAGTATTTATATCCTTGTACCTCTTGTTCATCTGTTTCTACGCCTAATCCCTGTACCATACGGTTAACAAAATTAAAATAGCTGATGACCAAAACGGCATCCAGTATAGCCCGATCCGAAAGACCTGTATTCTTGAGCGGTTTGATATCCTGTTCTTTATCTATTTCATCCGGATTTAATGTTAGTTTTTGAGCCAATTGGCAGAGGAGGGAATCTGTTTTGTCAAGGTCTGCCTGGTTATAATCCGTACGCAATTGTCGAACTCTCCCCCCTTCTTTCCAGTAATGATTCAACGCTTCTCCGTGGTGCCGCTGACAATATTCACACTCGTTGGTTGCCGAAACCACAACCGCCATCATTTCGCGCTGGGCCCGACTTAACGGCGATCTGCTGAACATGATGGACAAATACAGCTCCATATGGGCAACAATTGTTTCGGGGTGCAAGCTCTGCACTTTATGGATCCGGGCCAGCTTGCGCCGCTTTTTTTCAAGTTCTTCGTAAATCTTTTTTAAGGAGCCAGTTGCTTCTTCAGGCTCAATGATGTTGATATAGGCCATGACAGATTTATATAGGTAATAAGGCTATAGAACTTCTTCAATTCTGTTGTTGATTAGGAGGGGTATAAGCAATGTTTATCTTAATCCGCTCATGTAGTTGCCCCGCCACAGCTACTCCCCGCACCCGCCGTACATCCAAAGCAGTGCTGATTTATTTTAATCTCACGATTATTGAGCTTCAACTCATTCCATTCGCTGATATGCCGGGGGGCTTGCTCTTCTACGGGCATCTCCAGCATCTGATTAAAGTCACAGTCATATAAGGTGCCGTCCCACCCCACAGAAATCGTATTTCGGCACATCACTCCTTGAGCTGCAGCTGGATTGAAAGAAGTAATCAGCCGATCCATATATTCCTCCAGGTTGCCGGACTCCAGCAAAAAGTTAAGATATCGACTGATCGGGAGATTCGTGATCGTAAACAGGTTGTTAAACGTTATTCCGTGCTTACGCTTAAGCTGACGTTTGAAATCCTTTTCGAGGGATTCCTGTCCTCCGGGTAAAAAAGCACCTGCCGGATTATACACCAGGTTCAGCTCCAGGTCGCTTCCTTCCTTTCCGTAGCCGATGGCATTTAGTTTTTTCAACGCCTCCACCGACCGATCGTAGGTCCCTTCTCCCCGTTGTCGGTCGGTTCTGGATTTATTATAAAAGGGCAGCGAACAGGTCACTTCTACCCCGTGCTCAGCAAAAAATTTGGGCATCGCCTGGTATTTGGGGGCGGTCGTCAGAATCGTCAGGTTGGAGCGGACAATGATATGTTTCCCCAACGCAGAGACTTTTTCCACAAACCACCGAAAATGCGGATTCATCTCCGGGGCTCCGCCCGTTAGATCTACCGTTTCTGCCTTAGAGTTTCGTAGTGCTTCCAGGCATTGCTTGAACGTCTCTTTGCTCATAACCTCTGTGCGATCCGGTCCCGCATCAACATGGCAATGCTTGCACGTCATATTGCACATGTAGCCCACATTCATCTGGAAAATTTCAATCCCCGTAGGCTTTAATGGATAAAGGTTGATCTCTTCCAGTTTCTCACGAAATTTAGGCTGATTACGCAACGACTCAGAATGGTCATTCAGCACGTGAAGCTGATAGGCCGGGTCTGAAAGTTTATGGTGCTGTGTCTTCAGGGATTTGATCATGGTTTGGGAGTTGTGAGTTTTGAGTAATGAGCAGTGAGTTTTGAGTAATAAGTGGCGGATAATGGGATCTGTGGTCCTGTCCAGCTATCAGCACTCGATGAATTCTGGATTCTGAGTTCTGAATACTTACTCCCCATATCCTTCATCCTGCATTACATGCTTAAATCTTTGGTTTTATTCATCATCTGCACCCCGTGTACCAGTGAAGATCCCCCGCGTATAGCAGAGGCTACATGCACCGCCTCCATCATCTGTTCTTCACTGGCGCCCTTTTCGAGGCTATCGGTTGTATAAGCATCAATACAATAGGGGCACTGCACCGTATGCGATACCGCCAGGGCAATCAGTGCTTTTTCGCGGGCACTTAGGGCCCCTTCCTCAAATACGGCTCCATAATAGTCAAAAAACTTTTCCGCCAGTTCAGGACCAAACTCGCCGACATCTTCAAACTTTTTAAGATCTTCGGGCTTGTAATAGGTTTCTCTCATTTTATAGTGAATTATATTAGATT
The DNA here is from genome assembly GCF_026229185.1 of Fodinibius salsisoli. GTDB lineage: Bacteria > Bacteroidota > Rhodothermia > Balneolales > Balneolaceae > Fodinibius > Fodinibius salsisoli. The sequence goes on from NZ_JAGGJA010000017.1 coordinate 15,568, forward strand.
TTATAATGTAGGTTCTTTCATTTCTACTATTGGAATATTAATTCTATTGATAAATTTCCAAATCGGGGAAAAAGTCGCCCCATCCAAACCAATAGCCGGTATACGAAAGGGTGGGGGTAAGGCGCTCCCCTTGCCGAGGTCCTTCCACAGCATAGCCGAATATATCCCAACGATTGCCTTCTTGATCTTTCATTACAACAGGCAGACTATTTTGGACAGGCACAAAGGTAAATTGCGTGCCATCTTCCAACGTAGTTCTAAAAGAGGCAGCAAAATCATGGATCGCACTTCCTACAACGATGATCTCCCGTGGGCCGACTTGATCAGTTATAACCCTAATTTGGTCTCCAAAGCCGTTGATAGGATATGCTTTAGCAATAGTCCCATGCCCCGCGGGCGGCTGGGCAAGAACCCCGTGCACCCGGTCTTTGTTGGGGAGCCTATTGTCAGGGTTTTGGACCGGGAATAAAATATTGGAATTGCTGGTTGAATAATTTTTCCCATAAGCAAACCCTTCGTAGTTACGGCTAAATCCTGTTTCTCTGGTCAATACGTCCGATTGGGGATACATATGTTTCCAGGTTGCCCAGCTGGTTTCAATGAGGTCAATGGTTTCGATAGTTGTTCCCGATAAAACGCCTGCTACACTTCGCAGTTGCATCTGTGACCAGCGACTGTCACTATTACGATCGTAAGGAATAAGATTATTCCGAAATAGAAGCCCGGAGACTCCAAACTCTGTGACCGTTCCACCAACTGCCCGATTCCATCCTATAGCCGTGCCGGTTAATGGGCAGAAGGTAATGGCAACCGCCTCATCTCCAACCTGATCATTGACTATTTCGTGCCAATCCAGTATCTGATGGGGATACGCTTTGATACTGTTCCCAATTTTGATGCCAATGACTCTCCGATCATTGGGTATGTAATTAATTTCTGACGCAGGAGCGAATTTAGGGTTGTCAATAGAGGGAATACCATCTTTGCCGGGCCCGCCACTTACGACTTGTTCCTGAGGTATTAACCAGTCCAAACTGTTATTCGAGCCATTGGTCGTAGTAATATTATCATCACTACAGCTAGTTATAAGTAGAGGAAGGAAAAGAAACCCCAAAATACATTTTGATATTGTTCTCTCAGTTTCCATGATGTTACCATTTTAATTTAGAAGATAGTCTTGCTTCCGAAGTTGTAGAATACGGAAGCCGACAAGGTAAAAGCCGTAGTAGGCTGCGTTCCATTTAAATGTTGATAAACAGGTAATTGGCCGGAAAAGCGCAATGACAGCTGATCCGTAAGTCCGTAGCTGAAGGCTGGTTTAAAATTAATCCATTTACCGCCCGTATTGGGCAGTGGATTACCATTTCGTTGGTCGGAGGCTGTTGAACGATAACGTACCATCATGATATAGGAAAGGTCGCCAATAATTTTATTTGTCACACCCAAAGTCGAAACAACTTCATTACCAAAGCGATAAATATCGTTGCTCCCAAACCGGTTATCGGAACCCGTCAGCCTAAATGAATTGTACCAAAAAAGATTGATCGTGGTGGCCGGTGCAAACGTCTTTGAAAAATAGGACCATGCAATCCCGTCCCAAGCCCCCGTTCCCGGTTGCATGTCGGCATTTAGCGCCAACCCACCCTGAGTAATATCACTTGCGCCGAAGGGTACTTTGACGCCGCCCCCTATGGCCAGCTGATATTGTTTCCGGATGGTATTTTGATGCAGTACGTACTTGAGCATAAACAGCCCGTCACCAATACCGCGAGTTGTTAACGTTTCCTCAGCACCTGAGGTTTGGAGGCCGGTTCTCCTGAATTTTTGGACATAGGTAACAGTTCCGGAAAAAGTTAACCGTCTTGTTATACCATAATTAAGTTCCAATAGTGTGGACTGCGTATTCCGTGCGGTGGATAGATTATTTAATTGCGAGCTGCCACTGTAGAGATTGGAAATATCATTGTATTGGTAGGTTACACCCAGCAAAAGATTGCCTTTGGCAGCGGAGCTTATACTTTGAGAACTAATCAGGGGAGCGCCGGCGCAACTGCAGGTTTGGGCTTGTATTTCCATTGCACCCATTAGCAGGGCAAGTAAACCGAAAAATAGTATTTCCTTAATAGATGTCTTCATGATCTGAAACTGCCGTACAAATATGCAAGGCTTGCTTAGCATTAAAAAGAATACTGATCAATCATGTTTTACCTTTATTTGTCTCTAGGGGTATATGATTTTGGGAACTTTGGGCCCCCGACCAAAAAAATCGGCCCAGGCAAACCAGTAGGCGTTATAGGAGCTTACCCGGGGCAACTTTTGACCTTCCCGTGATCCGCTAACAGCTTCTCCGAATACGTTCCATTTAGTACCTTCCTCATCTTGCAGTATTACTGGAAATTCATTGTGGACAGCCTGCAAGTTCAGGCGGGTTCCATCCTCAAGTATAGGTGAATAAGAAACCGCTAGCTTATGCTTTAAGCTGCCAGCTACTATTATTTCCTTACCATTGATGTACATAGTTAGTAAATCGATCTGCTGAGAAAATCCTTCCATAGGAATGACATGAAGGGATGAATTATATGAGACCCCATGGCCATAATCTTTTCGTTCCATTCGGTCATCTTCATCTTCAATTGGGAATAAAATATTCTCATTATTGTTTGCATAGTTCCCATAGGCAGGAACCTCATAAGTGCTTTCAAAACCTGCCATGCCCGATAGTACCTTCGAATTTGGAAAAGCAGCTTGCCAGGAAGACCATTTCATTTCAATCAGTTGATATGACCGGACATATGTTCCCTTAAACTCACCATAAATGCTTTGAAGCATCATCTGACTCCAGTAGCTGTTTGTGGTTCTATCGTAAGCAATGAGATTATTCTTATGGATAAGGCCTGAAACGCCAAATGTGGTTGTTTCTCCTCCCATTTTCCTATTCCATGCTATGCCAGACCCAGTTAAGGGACAATAACTTATGGCTATTGGGATATCGCCAATCCTGTCATTGACAATTTCATGATAATCTAAGATGCGATGCGGATAGGCCTTGACTTGATCGCCAATTTTGATGCCCAAAACTAGATCATCAGCACGAAGGAAGTTTACTTCAGAAGTTTTTACAAAACTCGGATCATCTATAGAAGGAATACCATCCCTACCTGTACCTACGTAAACTTGATCCGAAGGAATTAACCAGTCTGCGTCTTCTTCTGTATTGTTATTACTGTTTGTAGCCTGATTCCGTTGTATGGCAGAAGTGCAGGCTGAAAACAATAGAAGAATCGAGACATGAGCAAAAAGAATATTATTGAATCTACTGGCTTTCATAATTCTATCTGGCTAATATCAAGTTAATTAAACAGCTAAATTATTAGACTACAGATAGGTTACATTTCTTACCCGGTTATCTATGCAAATCTTTGGGTGGCTTTTAAAGCCTCCAGCAAAGCCTCATATTCTTCTCTGCAATCTCCACATCGTTTAAGATGGTCTTCAACCAACGGCATGGCTTCCTCGGGAGATTTTCCCTTCAGCTTCATCTCTGCGAATCTGTGAAGCTGTTCAAAACAGTCGTCACATCCAATCTCATCGGGACGAGAATTGGATGCCATTCGAATAAAATTCTTTATAAAATTATTTGTGATCTTCATACGCTTAAATTACTATATTTCTCTATTTTGACAACGAAAGGTGGTCCAATCTTACTTATTATTAAATAATTGCTCTGGATCGATGCCCTCTAATTCAAGTTGGTTCTTAATTTTTAAGCGAGCATCATGAACCAGTTTGTAAAGCGCGTTACGATTCGTATTCATTTGTTTAGCAACGACAGAAATCGAATGTCCTTCAATCATTAGGGATCTTATAGCATGGCGCTGTTTATCTGTTAGTTCATTGTTGATGATATCGATGACTTTTTTAAGGACGAGTTGTTCATGGGTTGCTTCATCGGGGGCGGGTACATCGGTTGCAAAGGTAAGAGAGCTTAACTCATTTCTTCCGGCATTACCGGGATATTTAAAATCTTCAATATATGAGTCGTCATATTTCTTACGGCGCAATTCAGTAAGACCTTCTCGTACGGCAATTTTCATGGCCCAGGTCATAAACTTGCTTTCTCCGCGGAAGGTGTCAATATTATCCAGGATTTTCAGCAGGGCATCCTGGGCAACATCTTCTACAAACTGATCCAGCTCAAAATCAACGTATTTGTATAGTGCCGGTTTTAGGCCTTTGACAAGATTTTGACGAAGTTTTGTAACAGCCTGTTCATCAACCGGATCAGATAATCCTTGCACCCAATCTTTATTGCTTTTGTAAGATTTAGCCTTTTCGCTACGTCTTTTAAACCAGTTAAGCACGTTGAAAATGGTTAGAGATTTATTAGAAGATAGATTATATAGATAGGAAGAGAAATGTATGCATTCAAGTTAGAATATTTAATTTTTATACCGGTATTGTTGTGTGGATGTATGATATCAGGGGCCGCGGCCCAGAAGAATGTGCAAGAGTGGAAGACGAATACCGATAAAAAGATAATAAATTTGGGAGAGTTGAAGGCCGGTGGCCCGCCCAAAGATGGCATCCCTTCTATTGATAATCCGAAATTTGTTTCTCAGCCGGAAGCAGCTGAGTGGCTGAAGGGCCGGGAACCTGTTATTGCTCTTGAGGTAAACGGAAGGGCCCGCGCCTATCCGCTGCAGATACTTATCTGGCACGAAATTGTAAGTGACCGTATGGGTGGTAAGCCCGTGTTGGTTACTTTTTGTCCGCTCTGTTACTCGGCCATCGTGTTTGAGCGTACGGTAGAAGGAAAGACGCTGGAATTCGGAGTATCGGGATTCCTGCGTCATTCTGATTTGGTCATGTTCGACCGGAAGACCGAAACACTTTGGCAGCAGTTTACGGGCAAGGCTATTGTTGGAGACTATGTGGGAACGACGTTAAAACAATTGCCCAGCCAAATTATCTCATTCGAACAATTTCGTACCTCTTATCCCGACGGAGAGGTGCTCTCGCGCCAAACGGGCTATTCCCGGCGTTACGGAACCAATCCCTATACCGGCTATGATGATATCAATAACACTCCGTTGTTTAGTTCCGGTGGTGAGGATGCCCGATTACCCCCTATGGAGAAAGTGGTCGGCGTTAAAATAGGAGACAAGACGAAAACTTACCCTTACTCCGTTACGAAAAAACAGCATGTGATTAATGATGAGTTAGAGGATACAGCGATCGTAGTCTTCCATCTGGAGGGAGCCCGCTCGGCACTGGATGCCCGCCAGATCTCCGACTCCAGAGAAGATGGCTCGACCGGGGTGTTTCGGCGCAAGGTGGGAGAACGGGTGCTGACCTTTGAATATCGTTCCTCCAAGACCATTACAGACAAGCAAACCGGCTCCACATGGAATGTTACGGGTAAAGCGGTTGCAGGAAAGCTGAAGGGCAAACATTTACAGCCAGTTACTGCGGGAGACTATTTTGCCTTTGCCTGGCTGGTATTCTGGCCGGATACGGAGATTTACGGGAGTAAAGAATGAGCTTAAAAAACATAAATTATATCTGCTAAAACAACCCCAGTTGTTCATTCTGGGTATCTGATTGGTCGGACCCAGAGGTAAACTCTTCAATTTCTCTTTCAATCAGCAGCTGGGGTAGTTCTGCGATAAAGCGCGAGGGCGCTGGTTGTTCTTTTTCACCATAGTGAAATCGTTCGCGGCAGTGTGTAATTTGAAGTTCTTCCTCAGCGCGGGTCATGGCAACATAGAACAAGCGTCGCTCTTCTGCTATATCTGCTCCCTCGCGCAGGATGGGCGTGATGCCTTCTTCCGCTGCGGCAATAAATACCACCGGAAATTCCAGTCCCTTTGCCGCATGGAAAGTAAGTAGATGAACAGCCTGTCGTTTTAATCGTCCGGCATCAGTATAGGGATTGAGCTGCATCTGTTCTAAAAACTTTTCAGGGTTGCCATTGGATTCCCCGGCCAATTCGAGGATTGTTTCTTTTTTCAGCAACTGGGACCGGCTCAGCTGTTCATCTTTCAGGAACTGGTCAAAAACAGCCGTTACCACCTTGAAAAGGTCGCCCTGTTCGGTGAGTTCCAAAAGGTCGTGATAGAACTCGCGCAGATGATCAAGATCTTTCTGCAGGGATTCACCAATGGATTTCAGCTGTTTTTCACCCAGGATAGGCGTCTGATTTTCCTCCAAAGATTGCAGCAGGGAGCTAATTTGAGCCGGAGACCAACCGTAGGCCTCTTCCATCAGGTTACTGAGGATAATCCGGTCTTTCGGCTGTTGCAGGAAACGCAGCCAATGCGCTACAATGGTAAACGACGGTTCATTTAGAAAGGGCGTACCGTCTCCAAAATGAACGGGAATCCCGGCCTTTGTGAGCGCCTTGAACAGCGCTTCACCCACCGAATTAGTCCGAAAAAGGATGGTAATATCTCCAAAGCCGTAGTCGTATTCGCTGTCGGTATGAGTGCCGGTCGTAAGACTTTCCACGCCGCCCACATAACGGTTGATTTCCTCTAAAATATAGTCGGCTTCCCCGAAAGGATGCTCTGCTTCAAAGATCTTGATCGGTCTGTCCGACTGGCGTTGTGCTGCCAGTTCGGCCCCGCTGTGCAGCTGGTTATTCTGGATGAGCGAAGCAGCGGCCTTTAGGATACGATCCGTTGAGCGGTAGTTCTGTTTCAGTGTAATCTTTTGAGCCTCAAAATCATCGGCGAACTGGAAAAAGAGCGATACCTCCGAGCCCCGGAAGCCGTAGATCGCCTGATCGGCATCCCCGATGGCCAACACGTTTTGATTGCGTCCCAAAAGTTGTACCAGCTCATACTGTATCGGGTTAATATCCTGCAGTTCATCCACGGCCAGCACGCTGCAGCGTTGTCGAAGCTCCGAAAGCCACTGCTCATCAGTCTTTAGTTCTTCGACGGTACAGTAGATCAGGTCGGAGAGATCGATTGCGCCCTGCTCCCATAGATGCCTGCGATAAGTTTGAAGCTGTTTCTCAAAAGAAGTAGGATCATGAGTTCCAATCTGTTCGTGCAGCTCCTTGCGGTCCGAGGCGGACATATCAGGGAAAAGCATTCGGAGTGTCATCCGTCGGCTGGCGACGTCATAGATGGTGGATAAATGATCGAAGCGTTCCTGTAGCCACTGCCAACAGAGCGAGTGAAAGGTACCGATAGTGATATTTTTAGCAGACTCGCCTACCCGATCTCGCAGTCGCTGCCTGATCTCTTCCGCGGCCTTACGAGTAAAGGTGACGGCCACAATATTTGAGGATTCGTTGGGCCCGGCCTCTACCTGCCGCACCAGCCATTCGATGAGGGTATGAGTCTTACCAGTGCCGGGCCCTGCCTTCACCAGCGTTGCCCCTTGGATAGCTTCGATCACTGACTGCTGTTCGGCATTCAATACGGGTGCTTCATCCACGGAGACGGTTTCTTCTTCCTCTCCGCGGAAAGATACTTCCGGTTCTGCAGCTCTATCCGGGGATTTGTTCCCTTCTTGAGACGGCATGAAAAAGCCAAGTTGTCCTCGGATACGATCGATCTCGCCCGGTTCGAAGACTTTAATCACTCCAAAGACGCCGTCGTAACCCGCCTTTGGGTGCACTTCGTTCGTGCGGATGCGACTGACGGCCTCGGCCAGCACATCACCGTTATTTTTCCGGATGTCTTCGATAGGCACCTGGTGCAGCAGCGAAAACTCATTGCCGAAATTTGAAATAATACGCCGAAATTTCTTGCGAACGGTCTTCGTCTTTGGACCTACTTCTTCAATTTCACCGAGCACTTCCGGCAGTGGAATGATGTACTGATAATCGGCTGTTCCATCAGGCTGTTTTGACTTCTCCCGATCGGCCAGTGCTTCCACGCGATGCAGTACGCCCACGGTCAGTGGTTTGCCGCACTCGGGACAGATGTTGTCATATTCTAGGCTCTGCCGAGGCTCGAAAGATACATCACACTTGCGATGTCCATCGTGGTGATATTTACCTTCCTGCGGATAAAATTCGTAGGTGCCGCGAAAGCCTTTGCCCGTTTTGAAGGCTTCAAACATAGCATCATAGCTGAGCTCCGTATCCAATAGGTTAGCTTCGCGTCCCAGTTTGGAGGGCGAATGGGCATCCGAGTTGGAAATCAGGGTGAAGCGATCGAGGGCGCTCAGCTTCCAGTTCATGCGGGGATCCGAAGAGAGTCCCGTTTCCACGGCAAAGAGATGGTCCGACAGGTCGCGGAAACAGGCATCGATACTGTCGTAGCCGGCTTTGGAACCCAGTGTGGAAAACCAGGGCTCCAGATGTGGGCGGGCACCAGGTGGGCGCGGTCGGAGGTCTCCAGTACAATCTCCAGCAGGTCACGCGAGGGCAGTCCCAGGATGGGCCGACCGTCCGCCTCCAGGTTCCCTATGGAAGAAAGTTTATGGTTGATATGCGCTACGGTATCCAGGTCGGGGGCATACACCAGGTTATGGTTCTTGCGGACGCGGTCGCCATGTTTATAGATAGAACTGATCTCCGAAGTCAGGCAGAAGCGCACATCGATGTCAGTCGTTTTGATACCGGGAATGCCTGGATCGGCTGGTGGATCCTTCAGCGTAAAAAAGCCGTTGCCATCGGGCTGCAACTTTTCTTTTAGCTCGGCAAACCACTCCGGATGCGTAAAGTCGCCCGTGCCCACCACATTGATGCCCTTGATCTTGGCCCACTGGTACAGCGACTCCAGGTTCAGGTCTTTGCTGGTGGCGCGGGAATAGTGAGAGTGGACGTGAAGATCCGAAATGTATCGCATCGGCGTAGAAAAAGATTTGGAATTCAGAGACTAATACCCGAAGATCAAAAATGGAGGTATCAAATACAACTTGTTGACCAATTGGTTGTAAATATTTAAAACCCGGCTTAAGAATGAGTAATATTCACGCGTTGAACGGTTAATTATGAATGAGAAACAACATATTGAATGGATAATAATTGACCCACTCCTATCCTCTGCCTAATGAATCAGGGAGAGGGACGTTTTTACCTGCTCAGTCCCAAATAAAGCCGTCTTTTCCCCTGCTTGTAGGGGAAAACCAAAAAGGGGTCAACCCAAGGCCACGGAAGCTAACTTATCTTTTTAATATTATTATATATTAACTGCATAAGCAGGTTAAAAATATGGTGTGGATGCTGAATAGGATTATGAAATATATCGGAGCGATGATGACACTGTGGATTCTGTCTTGCGTGTCGGCTCCACTGGTTGCCCAGGATACTCAGTCACCTAAACAACTTAGGGCCTATCAACTTGATTCTTCGGAAGAAATTATATTTGATGGGAGCGTGGATGAAAATTTCTGGGATCAGATTGAACCCGCTACCGATTTTCGCCAACAAGAACCGAATGAAGGAGCCAGGGCCACCGAGAAGACAGAGGTTCGTATTGCATACGATGAGGAATATCTCTATTTGGGCGTGATTTTATATGATAGTGAGCCCTCCAAAATAAAAGCCAATCAGAAGCGTCGGGATGTTCGTATTGTGGCTGATGAGCGTTTTACCTGGATTTTTGACACCTTCAACGATCAGCGAAACGCCTACTTTCTGGAAATTAATCCCAACGGACTTCGAACGGATGGGCTGATCAGTACCGGTCAAGGCAATAGCATTAATCTCAATTGGGATGGCATCTGGGACGCCCGCACTATAATTGGTGACTTCGGATGGTCAGCTGAAATAAAAATCCCGTTCAGAACGCTGAACTTTAATATAGAAAGTGACCGCTGGGGTGCCAATTTTATGCGGGTGATCCGCCGGAAGAGCGAGACAGCACTTTGGACCGGCTACCACCGTAACCAGGGCATCGATCGTCCACAGGACGCCGGATTGCTTACCGGACTTACGGGCATGTCGCAGGGCTTGGGGCTGGAGGTCGTTCCTTTTGGCATCCTGCAGGGTTCCGAGCAGCGAGATACGGCCGGCGACGATACCGATACCCATACAAATATTGACGGCGGTTTTGACGTCAACTATAGCATTACGCCCAGTCTTAAAGCCTCACTGACGGTTAACACTGATTTTGCTGAGGCGGAGGTTGATCAGCGACAGGTCAATTTAACACGGTTTCCGCTTTTTTTTCCAGAGCAACGCGACTTTTTCCTGGAGGGCGCTAATATCTATGAATTTGCTCCCAGTAGCGGGGTGAATCCCTATTTTAGCCGGCGGATTGGCTTACAGGGTGGGAGTCCCATACCCATTTCTTATGGGGCCCGCTTACTTGGCAATTCCGGAGATTATAATCTGGCACTGTTGCATGTTCGAACCGGTGAAAAAGGAGCGGTAGATCCGGAAAACTTTTCGGTGGCCCGGATTAAACGAAATATCGGCTCTGAAAGCACGGTGGGTGTGATCTATACCCGGCGATCTACCCAAAATGATGGCAGCCAGTCGCCGACATTGCAAAACCGACACACTTTTGGAGGCGATTTGGAGCTGGGAACCTCCAATTTTATGGGGAACAATAATTTGCAGTTTCAGGCTTTCTTTGTGTTCCATAATTCTCCTTATGCTTCAGATGATACCAGCGATGTTTGGGATCGGTCGTCGCGGGGTATACGTCTGAATTTTCCAAACCAGCCGTGGTCGGGACATGTTTCGTATCGGGAATTTGGCAATGCCTTTGATCCCGCGGTTGGATTTACCCCGCGCAATGCTTTTCGTCGCCTCCAGCCTTCGATCGGCTATACCCCTCAGTTTTCCGGAAGTAATGTCATCCAGCAAGTAGGCTGGGGCATCCGGTTTGAACACCTGACAGATCTTGATTTTAAATTACTCACTCAGGATTTGACCTTTACGTTTTTTGATATCGGGTTAATGAGTGGCGACAGGTTGGCGCTACATCTCAGGCGAAACTATGAACGCCTGGAACGTCCCTTTGATCTTAAGAGAGACGGCTCAATCATATTGCCGGTCGATGAGTATGTGAACTGGATAGCCAGAGCTAATTTGCAAACGGCCTCTTACCGAAAGGTATCGGTTGAAGCAAACTTTGAAAGTGGTGGTTTCTGGTCTGGTAATCGTACCGAATACGGGGCGGAGGTCACGTTGCGGCCTTTTCCAGGTATAGAACTCTCGCCCGAATACATTCGGACCGATGTAAAGCTGCCCGAGGGCCATTTTTCAGCTGACTTGGTACGGTTTGAGGCCAATATCGATTTAACGACTTCACTTTTCCTGACTTCCAATATACAGTTTGACAACCTCAGCGACCTGCTGGCCATGAATAATCGCCTGCGGTGGATCGTCGTGCCGGGTTCCGACCTGTACCTGGTCTATAACCACAACTGGATAGACAGGGCCGTCGGATTCCGGACTATTCAGCGATCTGGTGCTTTGAAAGTAAGCTATACCCACCGGTTTTAGTGTTATTAACGTCATTAAGTAGTCTTTTTGAAAGTTGGCAATTCTATATGTACCATGAAATATTCAGATGGATGTTGATTTGAATTTAACTTCAAAGAAAAAATAAGATCATGGAGAAAAAGATTGCGAGGGATGTGAGATTTTTAAAGATCTATTCGGCCATACTCACCTTAGGAATAATATCATTCTTCCTTATGTCTTACGTTGAGGGAGACAAGAAAAAACATTTTGAAGAGATTGATGTTGAGAGAATAAATATCGTTGAAAGTAACGGTGATTTAAAAATGGTTATCAGTAACCAAGAAAAGCAGCATCCGGGTATGTTTAATGGAGAAGTTCTTGTAGAACGTGAGCGACCACCGGGCATCATTTTCTTTAATGAAGAACAAGATGAAGTCGGAGGCCTAATTTATCAGGGTAATAAAGAAGAGGGTGCACTAATGGTTCTCTCTTTTGATCAATATAAAAACGATCAGGTAATGCAGTTGCGGTATTTAGAATCGGAAAAAAGCCGAACATACGGCCTGCAACTCTGGGATAGAGATCAGAGTTTTACCCTACCCAAACTGGTCAATGTAATGGATTCTTTGAAAAAGTTGGATTATAGCCGAGGAGAGGTCAGGAGAGAAATGAGGAAAATGAATGATGGGGAACCCATTTCGGCTCCCAGGCTTTTTGCTGGAAAAAAGCGAGATAAAAGTGTGGGGTTATTTATTCAGGACCAGTATGGTAATGACAGGATAAGAATCTATGTCGATGAGCAAAATGAACCACAGATAGAATTTATAAATGAACAAGGCGAAGAAATGCCATTTGATAGCTTGAGATAGGAGTTTGCATTACGTCATATAATAAATGTCCATATACTTACAGGCTAAGATTAACTTTCAGGTAAATATATATATATAATTTAACCATGTTCAGTTCTAAAAAAAATTTTACCAAACTACCATGGAAACTTCTTAGTATTGAGGCTGCCTTGGTAGTTTTTAGTGTACTACTTGCTCTTGCTATTAACAGTTGGCGGCAGTCTCGCTCCCATCAGCAATTAGCGCAACGAGCATTAAAAGGCATCGTTGAAGAGGTTGAACGTAATTGTGCACGCATGCAAAGTGTACATCCCTATTACCAAAAGGTTGTAAATGGTCAGCGTCAGCCCGGAGGTTTGCGAATTGGATTTATTCGCAACCAGGCATGGGATGCCGCCAAGACTATTGGTGCAGGTCCTTATATTGATTACGAAATTGTAGCTAAAGTGGAAGATATTTATTCTTGGCAAAGCGATCATCGTTCAATCGTCAAATCCTATGTGACGGCTTTATTTACAGGCATCCTACAAAAAGAAGAGGCAGAACAAGGTAAAAAAGAAAATCCGGAAGGAGAGAAAGCAGCAATGAAAGAGCTTGTTACCATACAAGAAGTATTGCTTGAAGATTACCAAGAGTTATCGACCCAAGTCGAAGAACGTTATGGTATGTCAATTGATGCCAGTAATATATGTAAGGAGAATTAGTAGATAAGAATCGTAACCCGTAACAATTTGTCTAAGTCAATAATGTGATGTCTTCCTCCTATAAGCTTTTAAAAACATACGAGTTTTTGCACAAAGCCGATCTGGATCTGATGAAGCTGAAGGATGAGGGGATTGAAGCGTATATGGCTGATCAGAATACCGTTAGCCTGGCCCCGTACTATGCACAGGCGGTGGGAGGCATAAAAATATATGTGCCGCAGAACGATATTGAACAGGCCTGTACTATTATATCCAACGACGAGGTAGCGGATGAACAGTTAGAGGAGCTTTTTGAAGGCAAAGAGTTCGAACCCGCTCGGCGATGCCCTAACTGCAGTAGTCCCAATATTTATCGGGAGCAATCCATCTTATTGGGATTGTTTTTCCTCCTTGCTTTCTTTCTGCCCGTCTCTATGTCTAAAGAAAGCTATCGGTGTGTAAAGTGCAATCATCAATGGAAGCCGGAATAGCTTTTGGGTATAAGACGTGATAGTCAGGGATTTGTGGCAGGTAATAACTCTTTGACTGTTATCCATGCTATGTGTACAATGAATATTCAATAAAGAGGTTTTGATATAGTAATTTATCCATATGAGATAGACAAAAAGGAATGATAATGAAGTAGTGGGATCAGTATTTAATCAATTACACTGATTGTCAGTCAATTGAGGGAATCATTAAATTATGAAGATTAATAAGCTATCGTTCAGGCTGGATGCGCTCTGCATAGCTTCTATCTACTTTGTGTTGTCCATCGCATGGATTTTGTGCTCCGATCAAATTCTGGAGTTTACCTTGGGCAGCCAAGAGCTGATCAATGACTATCAGACGTTTAAAGGACTGTTCTTTGTTACCCTTACGGCCTTTGAAATTTATGCTCTTGTTAGGGGATCAGTCAGAACAGGCTGTGCCATCTGCGCTATTTTTAAACGAGTCGCTTAATTTTATACATAGCGATGTTAATAACTAACCTTGAAGAAAGCGTCTTAAAGATCGGCCGTATAAAAAAGAGGAAGAGGCCTGCGTTATTTCTGTCATTCTTGATACTCAAAAGGATGGACCTATAACAATCGATGAAGGGAGTCAAGAACTTGGCTTCCAATTAATAGAGCTGATAGGTCAGCAACTAAAAGGGGAGGTTGCCATTGAAACGGATAATGGATTGCGTATTACGTTAGCATTTGATCCCCAGGAAAAAATGAACGGCTCGGCAGCTACAATGAGTGTATTATAAATAAGAGGTTGCTTTCAGTATTCACGAATAAAACTGCTTGCGTTTTAGCTAATCTGGCAGTTGTATTTAGCTGTGAAGGCTGCCTCAAAGAGTTTCCAAGCAGCTCTTTGCTAAAAGAGTCATCTATATATCCGGATAATAATATTCCAGGTCTCCCATTACATCGTGGAGTTGCAGATGCCAGTTTGAACTAATAGGGGGGCGGATGAAAGTCGGGTTGATGCTTCCCTGATAACTCCGTAATAATTTCTTTGTGGGGCTGGAATTTGAAATAAACGCTTCGGGGATTGTACCAACTTATAATCAGCTTCGAAATGATACTTTATCTGTTCTAACAGCGCTTTGTTTTTTCTTTCTCTGGTCTTGTAGATGCTTTCTTATCACTGATAATACTCATTAGATTTGTAATGTTATCCTTATACCCCAAGCCCCCGTTTTCTACCGGATGATTTAACCAGATACAGTTATTTTTCAATAAAAATCCTTATTGAACAGGTCGGTGGTTAGGTGTAGGAGGACATAAAGGTAATTTTGATATTCAAGTCTCTCTGCCAATCACATGAAGAGGCTGGATGTCTTTACTGGAAAGTATTTTTTGGAGTAGTCCTTCCAACAAGGAGCAGCAGTTTTGTAGGTGTAAGCATTACAGGCGTATTATAGCAATTCCCCCTTTAGGTAGTGGTCCACGGGTACTAAATTCATAGCGTTGCTTAACAATGCTTTAAAACAGATAAAGCCAAAACGTTAAGAAAACGATGAATTTATCAAGGGAGGGGCCGCTTGAGCATATTTTTTGATAATTCTCAATTTTAAATAAACGATTAAAGATAATAATAGGGAAAAGTTTAATGAAACCAGTTACACCACTTGTCACCGAACTTATGGGCACAAAGTTAAGATCCCCCAAGGGCGAAGAAATAGGAGTTGTTCAAAATATGATGGTCAACCCATCCGAAGGTACAATTATATTTATTTTCCTCTGCTACGCTAATTTTATCGGAAAGGTGCATCGTCACTTTGCTATTCCACGCGAGCATTTGCATTTCAAGCAGGATGGACACGCCCGGTATTTTGAAATCGACGAACAACAGTTGATGAATATTATCCAATGTTATGATACCACCGGAACCGAGTATCTACACACCGAATATATGTATCAGCCTCGATTAGCAGTCTAATAGAGCTAACAAAATAAAGGTAGGTAACGAGGCTATTTTAACAAATACAAAAGAGAGAGCAAGAAAACAGACCGGGCTGTGACAAGGCACGTCGCGTTGCAGCCCGGCTTTTCTTGTAATCCAAGGTTAGCAATTTTCAACACCACCTTAAAAAGGATTCTTACGATGACAAAGCAACAAAAGACAAAGATGCCAGGGGACCATATTTCGCCCTATAATGATCAGGAACTCGAATACTTCCGGCAAATTATAGTTAATAAACGAGAAAAGGCCGCCCGGGAAATGAAAACTCTTAAGAAAGCCTTAGAAGAAGAAAGGGATCATACGAGAATTAAAGTGACCAGTACATCGCATATGGGCGATGTTGGGACGGATGCCAGGGAGCAGGAGAAAAGATACATTCTGCATAACCGAACACGGAAGTTTATCAATTACCTGAATGCGGCCCTTGAGCGTATCAATAACAAAACCTATGGGATTTGCAAGGTAACCGGCAAAAAGATAGCCAAAGGCCGCTTAGAAGCCGTACCTCATACACAGCTAAGTATTGAGGCTAAAAGAAAGCAGCGGTGACATGATTCTTATCGGACCCAGCCGGCTTAAGGGACCGATTATGGATGAATACCTTACTGGTAAATCAATAGGTTTTGTAGAGAGGCCTGTATGATTGTGGGGACAGGCCTCTTATAAAGAAGCCCCTTCGCTAATCAGGCGAAGGGGCTTTTGTATGATTATTATCTAACACCACTCCTCACGAGTCACCAGCTTATGAGGATACAATCGCTTCATAGGTAAGTACCTTTTAGAAGACAATCCTTACAAAATAATTTTATTTTTTTTGAGACAGGGTGTTGATATAAGTTGTATATAAGAACACAGTTGTTATCCATTATTCATAAACCTAGCTTCCTTAAAGACAGAATTTAAAAATTCGAGGTTCATAAAGTGGCTTCAATGGACAACGGAAGCGCTAAAAAGTTAAATAATAAAAGATTTAAGTATTTAAAATTGCTTACATCTCTTTATTTAGCCTCACCAACCGAAGCCTTCTTATATTAAATTAGAATATTTAAATACTTGGTTTGCCTGCTGCATTTATAAAGCTAAATAAATAGATTGACATTAAATAAAACAGTTAGGCACATTTGTTCAGGGACAGTAACACTTCATCTATAATTTTATGGGCGCTTTACCATGTTCATTTGCATCATTGCGGTCGGCTATTATCGTAATCGTGCTATTTATTTTAACCACTCTTGCAGGCATCACCATGCCGGCCCAGGGCCAAGGTGTCGTCGACTCCACATGGACATTAGGTGTCATACTATTTGATACGAATAAGGATGATACCCTGGATTATAACGGTCAAACGGTAACTGTAGGAGGCATTGCCAACACGGGCTTCCCCCAGGTTCATACCACGCGCCTGGCTTCCTTCATTCAGGGTGATACCTATGGTCTTCCATTCTTTTCTAAAGCCATGGGCGATTCTTTTGCGGTTGGGGACAGCCTGGTATTAACAGGACGCCTTCAAAAATATTACGGACAGAATGAAATGTACGTCGAGTCATATGAGGTATATCCGGAGGTCAACAGATCGCTTACTGCCCAGTCGTTTTCGGAGGTAGCTTCATCTCCCGATCAGTTTGTGGGTATGTTGGTAAAGGGGACGGCTAAAGTCACGCATAAAGGCACCATCAATAATGGTATCTATCTATCCGTCTCTTATGGTGACAGCGTAGCGTTTGAGCCCAAAGTATTTGTGTCGAACTTCCACAAATCATTTAATGAGTTTAACTTCGATGTACTTAGTATTGGCGATGAAATTGCTGTCACCGGCGTGCTTTCGGAGTTTGAAGATGCTCCGACGGGCCACAGCTACCTAATCTATCTGCGTACACCGGATGATCTGGAATATGCCGGGTTTCCCCAATACTATATTTATGGTATAGCCGGACTTTTATTACTATTTGTCATTGGGGCCGCCATCTGGATTCTGAGTCTGCGCAGGAAGATGGAGCAGAAGACGAAGAAAATTAAGCAATCATTAGAAGAAAAGGAGATCCTCCTGCGTGAAATACACCACCGGGTTAAAAACAACCTCTCTATTATCTCAGGTCTTCTGGAGCTCCAGAAAGATACGTCTACCGAACCCACAACCAAGGTAGCACTGCAAAACAGCCAGGCACGTATTCGTTCTATGGCCCTCATACACGACAAGCTTTATCAAACCGATTCACTTTCAGATATCGAGCTTAATGTGTACCTCAGGGAGCTGGTGGAAGGGATTAGTGCCACTTTGGACAATAACCATCAACGGGTAGCACTTAACTTTGACCTGGACCAAACCGAAATCGATATCGACAAGGTGGTACCCTGTGGACTGTTAGTTAACGAACTTGTTGTGAATGCCTATAAGCATGCCTTCAGTACTGTTGAAGAGGGAGAGTTAACTTTGAAACTGAAGAACCACAATCATAAAGTGGTATTGACCATCGCTGATAACGGTCCGGGCTTGCCGGAAGACTTTGCTTTGGGAACGGGAGACTCCCTTGGCTCCATGCTGATACAAACTTTTGCCAATCAGCTGGATGCAGACCTGCACATTGATAGAAGTCATGAGGGCGTGGCCTTTGTCTTTACCTTCCCGGCAAATTAAGACTTAATGGACGCGAGAGTATTATTGAGACAGTGCAATTTTTCAGATCTGTTCTTTGCTCAGGAAGATTATTTCTAACCAGATTAAAAAATTAATCTAATCTTAACAACGAGGTAATAAAATCGTGGGCTAAAATTGTAACATTAGGATCCGCTTTCAGGGAATACCCATACTATCTAAAAAAAGTAAGAAAGTGCGATGCTTAGCATTTATGAATTAGAAGAACTTTATGAGCAGTATGCCGATTCTGTAGCCTACATTCTTTCCTTTTATACCTCTCATACCGCACAGCTGGAAGATTGGACTCAGGATGTCTTTGTAAAAGTTTGGGAAGCCAGAGATCATATCGATCCCGAGCATCCCGGCCTGAAAGGTTATATCCTGACCATTGCCCACAACCACGCGCGGTATGAGGCCAACAAAACCAGCCAGTCGCATCATTTGGATAACCAGGAGCTGGCTGAACCCTTACCCTCCCGGCATCCGTCAACAAGCCAACGAGTGCAGGCCAATGACTTAACCCAAGCCTACCAGCAGGCCCTGGCGAAGGTGTCCCCACGGGCGCGACAGACTTTTAAGCTGAGCAGAGACAATGGCTTTAGCTACCGGGAAATTGCCCGAAGTATGGGGATATCTTCCAAAACAGTGGAAGCGCAGGTAAGCAAAACCTTGCGCATCCTTCGAGGCGAATTAGAGGAGTATCGCCTCTGAGGCCCACCTTTTAGTCTATCCAGCCCTTCGCAAACGAACGAGCTATATTTTTTTCAAAAATCCATAAGGGTAGCAACCCCTGGCTCTTATATATATACATAGAAGGCAAAGCAATAAAACCAGATGACAGACGAAAAGTTACTCAAATACTTCAAAAATGCTTGCACTGAAGGCGAAAGGCAGGAAGTGGAATCCTGGCTTCAGGCAAACGATCATAATGCCCAATATTATCTGGACTTCGTGCAGGCCAGGCATCCTGCAGCCGAGCCTGAATACGACAAAGAAAAGGTAAAGGCAAGATTATTAGATGAAGTACAATATGCTATGCATTCTAATACGCAATCAGGTACTGACTTCGTGCGTAGAATTGTTGATCAAAATATTCAGTGGCTGAAAGCCGCTGCTGCTATATTAGTGATTTTGATCGGTGGCATGGGCGGATATGTTTGGTTCGGTGGTACGTTGTCTGATCATTCAGAAATTGGCTATAGAGAATTTACGGTTCCGGCCGGCAAAATCGATTCATTAATGCTGGGTGACGGCACAAAAGTTACGTTGAATGCCGGTACTACCTTAAAGTATCCGGAGCAGTTCATAGGAGGTAGCCGGAAGGTCTACTTGGTCGGTGAAGCGTATTTCGATGTTGCCCATAATAAAGCAAAGCCTTTCAAGGTGCAGGCGGGAGCACTTACTACTACCGTTTTGGGGACAGCGTTTAATGTAACAGCCTACCGGGAAGATCAACAAGTAAGTGTAGCTGTTACTGAAGGTAAGGTTCGGGTGGCGGATAGTGGTACTCAAAGGGATCAACCTCAAGAACTGACGCTTACGCCTAACCAATCCCTGGCATATGATAAACAAACAAAAAGAGTGGCTAAGCAGGAAGGAGTGGTAAGTGATTTTATTTCATGGAAGGAGGGTATCCTGATTTTTAATGAGGAGCCGCTGCCAGAAACAGTAAGAAAACTTGAACGCTGGTATGATGTGAATATAAGCATACCGTCTTCAGGGCTTGCCGGATGTATTATTCACGGCAAGCATAAGGGAGAGAGTTTGGATAACGTATTGAAGACTATCTCTTTTGCAACAGGTATTAGCTATGAATTTACTGAACAAGGGGTCGCCATAACAGGCGGGAGGTGTCAATAAAAATATATATACGATTCGGCTTTTAAATAAAAAAGGCCCACTTAACCTAATGTTGGAGCATGCGGATTAAGTGAGCCACTATGTTAACGAGCATTTAAAACCCATTAACTCTTATAAAGTATGAAAAAAGCAATTAGAAAGGCAATTCTATATATGTCTATTCGTGGCCTGATAGGATGTATGCTTATCTGTGTTACAGCCAACATTTTATTGGCCCATGAAGGAGCAGCTCAGGATATTGAGGATGTAATAATAGATATCAGTATTACAGATGCTTCCGTAGAAGGGCTGTTCACCCATATCGAAGACAAAACAACCTTTTTATTCTTGTATGATAAACGTAAAGTAGATAAAAATAGGCAACGGTTTAGCCTGCACCAGGATCAGATTTCAGTAGCTGAAATCTTAGAGAAGATTACCGCTAAAACCGGTTTTTCATTTCAGCAGGTAAATAAATCTATTGCCGTAAATACCGGTTCATCCTCCGATTCAATAAGTGAAAGCCCTCAGCTCGCTTCGAAAACGATACGGGGAACCGTGACGGATGCAGAAACAGGGGAGCCGCTGCCGGGAGTGAATATTACCGTTCCCCAAACGTCCATTGGAACCAGCAGTAATTCCAGTGGAGAATATGAACTTACGGTCCCCGATGAGACGACAAGCCTGAAGTTTTCTTTTATCGGATTTGTTGAGCAGGAAGTGAAATTGGAAGGACGTACCACCATAGATATAGCCCTGCAGCCTGATGTTTCTCAACTTTCGGAAGTAGTTGTGACGGCCTTGGGAATCTCCAGGGAGACGAGATCCCTTGGATATTCTGTGGGCGAAGTATCAGGAGAAGATGTAGCAACCACATCCCTCGAAAATGTAACCAGTGGACTGGCCGGCCGGGTTGCCGGGGTAACGATGAACCAGACCAGCGGAGTAGGTTCGTCCGTAAGTGTTGTTATTCGCGGATTAACCTCCCTGACTACTGACAATCAGCCTCTGTATGTGATCGACGGGGTGCCCATGTCAAGTGGATTGAACAATATATCCGGCATGGGAGACGGCAATGAAGTTGATTATGGAAACGCCATCAGTGATTTGAATCCAGCTGATATTGAGGATATGACGGTTCTAAAGGGTCCGAGTGCTGCGGCCCTGTATGGGTCTCGTGCGGCCAATGGAGTGGTATTGATTACCACAAAACAGGGAAAAGAGGGGGAGCCCCTGAGCGTTTCTTTTAGCAGTAGCAATGTCTTTGAAAGGTCGGTTAAATTCCTTGATTTCCATTACCAGTATGCTACCGGTAGCAGGACAGGTATTTTGGATGAAAGTTCAAATTATTGGGCTGGTCCTGAGCTGGATGCGGGCAACACGGCCGTGCAGTGGAATAGCCCCCTGGATGAAAACGGTAATCCCATGCCGATGGAGTTGCAGTCTCATCCGGATAATATGAAGAACTTTCTGGAGACCGGTTTTACAACTTCCAATAACATTTCTCTAAGCGGATCCACAGACGATGCTGTTTACCGGTTCTCATTTAATAATATGCTGCATAATGGCATGATCCCTAATTCCAACCTGAAAAGGAATACCTTCTCTTCAGACTATAAGAGAAGTATCCTGCCAAATGTAAGCCTGGATGTGAATGTAAATTATTCCCGCTCGAGCTCCGATGACCGACCATCCACGGCAAGCAGAGATGCCAACCCATTAGAGGCAGTCTACACCATACCGCACTCTAATATTACCGACATGGAGCAGTACTGGCAAGAAGGGCGCCAAGGCATCCAGCAGCGGTCATTTGATCCGGGTAAAGACAATCCATACTTCCTGGCCTATGGCATCAACAACCGATTTAATCGCGATAGGATATATGGCAATGTTAGGTTAGACTGGCAGATGTTAGACGGACTAAGTGCTTTTGGTCGCCTTTCATTGAACTCCAGAGACGAAACCAGGGAAACGAAGATACCCTGGAGTTATACCGGAATGGAGCAAGGGGGATACTTTTATAATGAGCTCGGTGGAGAAGAGGTAAACACCGATTTCCTTGTGACGTATGAGACACGCGTGGATGATTTTGATTTCAGTGTCTCAGGCGGGGGGAACTACATGGTACGAACATCAGAAAGTGTGAACAGCGGCACCAACAATGATGACAGAGGATTAGAAGTGCCGAACCTATATCGCATATCCAATATCCCTTCAGAGGTGTTGTCGGTGAATAACTATTCATCCAAAAAGAAGATATATAGTTTATATAGCACGGCCTCTATTGGATTTAAAGATCAACTTTATCTTGATTTGACAGCACGCAACGATTGGTCCAGTACCTTGCCCGCTGATAATCGATCCTACTTCTATCCATCGGCTTCCATTAGCTGGCTGGCCCAGGAAACACTGCAGCTGCCAAGCGCCGTATCGATGTTGAAGTTAAGAGGCGGTTGGGCACAGGTAGGAAATGATGCCAATCCCTACCAGCTGGAACCTTCTTTAGGGGTGGGCAATTTGCCAGGCTTTGGTTTGCCCTCTATATCAACGCCGAGCACATTGTTAAACCCCAATTTAAAGCCTGAGATTGCAACATCCATTGAAGGGGGACTGGATCTTGCTCTATTTGATAATCGACTGAGGTTTGAAGGAACCTATTATCAAGTAGAGAATAAGAATCAGATTCTCAATATCAATACCCCGGCTTCTTCAGGGGCAACCAGCAGGTTAATTAACGCGGGGATCCTCGAAAGCAAAGGATTGGAGCTTAGTTTGGGGGCAACACCCATTCAAACGAAAGACTGGATGTGGGATTTCCAGGTTAACTTTAGCCGGAACCGGACGACCTTAGTTGAACTTGATGACGAGCTTGATCGCCTGCAGCTGTGGGGCGAAAACGGCGGAGGGGCCTACACCGAAGTGGGTGAAGAAATTGGTAACCTGTATAGTAGCGGTTATGCAAGAGTGGAAGATCCTTCCTCAGAGTATTACAACTGGCCCATCCTTGATAGCAATGGCTACTGGCAGGAGTTATCGGATCCTGATGACCGGGTTAAAGTGGGTAATTTTAATCCCCGGGGTATAGTAGGAGCACAAACGACGGTCTCGTACAAACGATTTACGCTGAGTGCCAACATCGACTGGCGAATTGGCGGTGAGTTTATGTCCTTTACTTACCGCTATGGAGAGTCCGACTGGAAGTCGCAGCGGCAGATCGACAATTTAATCCCCGGAGGCCTTCGTGACCCTGAAGCATTGGCTGAACTGTTGAAGTCTGATCCCGAACGCTATATCATCCCTCGAAACGGCAACTTCCCACGAGTGGGAGGATATACCGAAGAGACAGGCGGTTATTATGTCGATGAGGGCGCCCCGGGTTACGACGGAGGCTTTATTCCGGGAGTACAGCTAGTGGATGGCGAATATGTAGAACACCTTGGGGGTGAGGAAACAAATTTTCGACCTATATCAACGCTTTATCCCTGGGACTTTAATCAGCAGGTCACTTTTGATGCTTCATTTATCAAGTTGAGAGACATAACGTTGGGCTACGATATCCCTTCCGTACCTGCGGTAGAAAGCCTAAGAGTCTCCGTTTATGCCCGAAACTTGTTGCTATGGACGGCTGCTGGTATTGGTATTGACCCCGAGAGAGCATTTACGGCTGAAACTTCTACACGGGGCGATACAAATATGATGTTTAGCCAAGGCCTGGAGTGGCAAAATGTAATGCCACACTCGGTTTCGTTCGGATTTAACCTGGATATTAACTTTTAAAAGGAGCCAAAATTATGAAATTGACAATGAAATACAGTAAGTGTATAGCACTGATAGTCGTAATTTTCTTTTTGGGTAGTTGTGACGAGGATCTGACGAAAACGAACATCAATCCAAATGGCGTAAGTCCGGAATCGGCAAATCCAAGCCTGTTGCTTCCCAACTTGATGCGCGACTTTGCTCGTGAATACACCTATCTCGGTGAGGGACATATCGCGGGAGTTGTTCAACATATGCAGGAAGACGCTTTTAAAGATGATTACAACGACTATAATTGGCAGCCCAGAGACTGGGGCAGTTACTATAACATGCTTCGCAATAATAAATTTGTGCATGATAAATCGATAGAAGGAAATCAGGAGGCTCTGCAGGCTATTTCTTTAACAATGAAAAGCCTGATTTATGGCCATATAACCGACCTGTGGGGCGCCGCACCTTATACGAATGCACTGAAAGCAAATGATAACGATGCGGTTTTAACCCCTGCATTTGACAGCCAGGAAAATATCTATCTTGGAGTGATAGAAGATCTCAAAGAGGCCGCAGCCTTGTTTGACTCTGGCGTTAGGTTGGGTAACACCGAGGCAGATCTCTTTTATAATGGGGATATGGAAAGGTGGCACAAGTTTGCAAATTCTCTGATTCTCCGATATTCCATGCGGGTTTCAGAGAAGCTCCCGGAAGTGGCGCGTGAAAATATCCAGGCGGTCTATCAAAGTGGGATATACCTGCAAAACGGCGATGACGAAGTGAGTGTGCCGTATAATGAGGCAGATCCTTGGATTACGGCCGCTATTGGCACGGACGCGACGGACTTCAGAAGGAGGAGGCCGGCTAATACGCTTTTAAATAAGCTGATGGACTACAATGATCCCCGGTTAGAGGTATGGTTTGCCCCGGTTCATGTACAATGGGTGGAAGATACCTCTCTGGATGTAGCAGAAGAACCTACGATTCGAAGAAATGGGGAGCGAACGGAGATTGTATCGCTAACGGAGCAAGAGTATTACGCTGAAGTGAGTGCCGGTGCTGAGTTTACAAGGCGGTTTAATCCCGAACTTTCAGATACCGACTACGATACTCGCGAATATGTGGGCTTGCCGACCAGCCTGGTGGAGCCCACGGCGTATAATGGCAATCCTACTCCGGGACAGCAAGTCCAGAACCAGCATGTATCCCAACTGGGCGAAATTTTCAGAGAGCCAAGTAATGAGTTAGTTCAGTCAAGAGTGATGACAGCATCAGAAGTTCACTTTATTCTTGCTGAAGCTGCATTTTATGGCTGGATTAGTGCCAATCCGGAGAGCCTTTATGGTGATGCCATTCAACAATCACTTAATACGTGGGAGGTAGGAGACCGCTACGCCGAATACATTGCTAATGAGGCGGTTTCATATAATGGTACCCTGCAGCAGATTATCGAACAGAAGTGGATTAGTTCTTTTACCATGGCGACCGAATCTTGGTTCGACTGGCGAAGAACCGGGTATCCCGACTTAGAAGCAGGTCCTGCCGCTGTTCAGCCTGTACTCCCTCTACGGTTTATGTACGGCAATAATGAATTGGATACCAACAGTTCCAATGCCAATGATGCCGTTGAACAACTGGAGGAAACCGCCTATTCAACATCCGGCCAGAATAGTTCGTGGTCCAAGCCCTGGCTTTTACAGGGAACTGACAATCCTTGGTAGTCGATGTAAAATAGGCAGGACTTCTTAGCTCCTCGAGAGCTGAGATTATGCTTGTTCACAATAAGCCGGGGGGATAATGAAATGTTCCGTTTCCCCCGGCTCATGTTTTGAGGAATGGCACTTTAACTATCAATGTGCGCTTCCAGCCTCTCATGCATCCTTGAAGCCAAGAATGGAATACAATCAGAATTTTGCATTTAATGAACCCATCAATAATGAAACGTTTACTCATACTTACAGCAACCTTGGTTGCTTTTATATTGATTCCCGCAACTGTGCTTTTTGCTCAACAAAATTCATACCCTGATAGAATCGTATTAAATCCGCTGGAAGACGGAGTACGAGGGGTGGCCATTACCTGGAAGTCGCCGGTCTTCGCGGATGAAGGAATGGTCCAGTGGAAAAAGGCACAAGCCCATCCGGTAACGGATATTTCTTCTTTCCATGAAAAAGCGGCGAAGACAAAGTTGGATACCGCTGATTTTGAAGGGACCCTGACCCCATACCGCAGCTTCCGGGTAAAACTGGATGGATTGAACCCTGCTACCGAATATATGTACAGGGTGGGTCATGAGGACACCGGATGGAGCGAGTGGATTCAATTTCAACTCCCTGCCAGCAACCCTGATTCTACCCTCACCTTTATCTATATGGGCGATGCCCAAAATGATGTTCGGAGTCAATGGTCGCGCAGTATTCGAAAGGCCTATTCAGCAGCCCCTGAAGCCTCTTTTATTTTATATGCCGGCGACTTAGTGAATCGTGGCTACAACGACCGGGAGTGGAATGACTGGTACCAGGCCGGCGACTTCATACACCGAATGATTCCCATGATACCAACTCCGGGGAACCACGAGTATGGGCATGATGATAAAGGGATCTACCTGTCTCCGCTTTGGCGCTCACACTTTACGCTTCCTCATAATGGGCCCCAAGATCAGGAAGAATTAGCGGGTACAAGCTATTACGTCGACTATCCGTCGGTACGAATTATTTCTCTTGACGCCGATCAAATTCATGAGGTTGAAGAAATGAGAGCGGCTCAAGCCCGGTGGTTGGATAGGGTACTGGAAGAGAATACAAAGCCATGGACCATTGTAACGCTGCATTATCCTTTCTACAGCACCGAGCCAGATCGAGATAATCCCAAACTGCGGAAAAGATTTAAGTCCATATTGGACCGCCACCAAGTGGATCTGGTGCTACAGGGGCACGATCATGCCTATGGTCGGGGAATGATTGACAGGGAGGGGGCTACAGACAATAACGGGACGATGTATGTTGTTTCCGTGAGTGGACCCAAAATGTACGACCTGGCCTCCGAGCCATGGATGCAAAAAAGTGCCGACAACATACAGCTTTACCAAGTGATAAACATTGAGCAAGATCAGTTGAAGTACAAGTCTTACAAGATTACTGGTGAGTTATTTGATTCGTTCACGCTCCAAAAGCTGTCGAAAGATCACATCATATTGGAAGATTAATGGCGCGGGAAGTGTAAACTGTAGCACATATATAAGGACTTAATTAACCAAATTTGACCCATAAAACGTGTTTTTAACTAAGGAATTAAATCACCTGTTTCTTTTTTTGCTAAGCATCTTTTGCCTCACCTCCTGTCAATCCGTTCCAGATGAGGCGGAAGGTCAATCTTATAGTAAAAGCGATGAGGCCTTACATATCGGCTTGCTGCCTGACACTCAGGGAGACGGAGATTCTGTATCCCTACATCCTATGGAAGCAGTATTGGATAAGCTACAGGCTTTGGATGCCGATATTGTCATCCCGGTCGGTGATCTCACGAATCACGGCACGACCTATGAGTTTGAGCAATGGACCGGCGTCGCCCAAAAATACCGGGAAGCGGGCATAGAGTTTCTTCCTTTGATGGGCAATCATGAAACCAGCCACGCCTATACCGTGGAATGGATTGAATACATGAAAGAATATATTCCGGAGGATGCCGTCCATATGTCCGGCGCGGAATACCAGAACTATTATGTAGTGCGAGACAATGTGATGATTATTTTATTGCGGTACTATAATCTGCCCATCGCTTTTAAATGGATCAAAGAGGTGGTGGATAGGCAGGCAAACAATGTAGAGCATATTGTGATCGCCAGCCACGATGGACTGATCGGGGCAAAATACGGCGAGACCCGGGAACTGATTGTGGAGGGCACCAAGGGCGATAATCTTTTGATGGACCAGTGGGATGAAATCAGGTCCTTTTTCTCCAAGCACGATGTGATATGGGTACAGGGACATGAGCACATGTACCAACGGTCGGTTATTGCAGCACCCATCCATGTTGATCCCAGGTCCTGGGAGGCCTCGGACAGGAATTACCGCTTACCGCAATATACCCAGATCATTGCCGGTAATGCATCCTATAAGGGGTATGAATTTCGGTATGGGGAGCGCGAAAAGGTACAGGCGATCATCCAGCAAAAGATGAATACGATGGAAAACGGTTCGGAAGCATTCGACGCCAACGCCTCCATGTTGTCATTTGAGGGAGACAGGGTCAACTACCAATCTTATTTTACCTCTCATACCATCCATAGCAACGAAGAGGGAAGCAAGGAACTTAATGATCCGAACTGGACCTTGCTGGACCAGTTTTCCAGGACAACCGATCGGTGTGAACGCATCGTGTATCCCAATTCAATACCGGGCGATACGCGTCCCGTTTTATCGCATGATGGTTTCTATCGTACCAATGAATGCTTTGCACCGGATGGTTCTATTGCCAAAATTCTGGATGGCATCAACAATACCTTTAACCGTGTCGAGAGTACTGCAGAGACTCTAAGCTGGCGGCTGGGCTTCAGTCGTGCCGAAAGCCAGATGGGACTGGCGCGATTAGCGTATCAGTACCTGTTCCAGTACCATGAGCCCTGGACGCCCAACCTGAATAGCAGCAAAAGACTGGTTCCCTCCGAGGAGAAACAGCTTATGGAGATTCCCAAAACGACCATTGATTTGAAAGAACATCTGACGCTTAGCTGGGCCTCTGGAACCGAAGCAACGTTGTCTGATATCCTGATAGTGAGCGGAACGCAGGTACAGACCGGCATCTATAGCAATGCTTACGGCATGGAAAAGGATATTGAAGAAGAGGTCGGTCATCCTAAAAGTCAGCCGGATGGCTCGGCCAAACAGCCGCATCCGTTGCCCGAGTCAGCGAGTCAAGACTGGGATATTGCCTCAGCCGCAGCTGATCGTTATGTATTACAATTTACCAATGCTGCTGTTGACTCTGATGAAGCAAGGCTGGCCTATCATGAAGATGGTCGCTGGAAACCCTTTACCAGCGAAGAGTGTGTGATCAATGAAGCCTTTAGCCCCAAGCTACTTCAGGATTCCTCAACCAGTCGGAGTGATCAATGTGAAGGTGAGCCCATCGTTGGTTTCAATAATAGCGATACGAATCGATGGTGGGTCATACTAACCTCAGATGTTAGGATTGCTTTGATTGAAAAATGATATAAGTAATTTCCATACTTATAGAAATGACGATTAGTTTTTGCTTCTGATTTTGGCTGTTAGTTATAAAAAATCGTGCTGACTTATCTTTTATCAGTCGTACTGTAGCGCTACCTTCCTTTTGCAAATGGGGAGGGCTCACAGCGGATAGTCATCTACGTTTAAAGGGTCAAAAAAACGAGGTAGCTTACAATACCCTGGCATATAGCTTTTTGCGGTGGAAAGTAAGTTTCATAGGCTACAATGTGATAAATTGAATAACGGGGAGTATGTACCAAGGTAGATTAATTAGTAAAGTACCTTAAGTTTAGTTTAAAAACGTGAAAATAAGTCAATCTTTTTTTGGCGTATCATAAATAAAATGAGTACCCACTTGGAAATTACATTTGTCAAGTTTAGTTGACTTTTGTCAATTTAACTTTACATTTGTCAAGTAAAGTTGATAAATTAATTTGTTATGAATAAGTCAAGTAATAAAAATAGTGCACTTGAAACCCCCCTTGATGCGATTCTGGGTTCAAAAGGGCATGTTATGGTGCTTCGAAGGCTCACGGAGTCTGACAGTCCCATGAGCCCCTCAGAGCTTATTAAACGGACGAGCCTGTCGAGGCAAGGGGTATATAATGTAATACAGCGGTTGGCTGAAACAGGTATTCTTAGATATGTAGGTAGTGGTAAGCATCAGCAAATAACGATAAGAGAGGAGTATCCTCTGGCTGATATTATCTCAGCATTATTTAAAAGAGAGAGAGACCAATATGATAATTTTATTAAACGCCTAAAGGAGCTAATTAAAAGTTTAGAAATAAAGCCGAAATCCGCATGGATATTTGGGAAAATAGCTCAAGGTACTGATGACTATGGAGACCCGGTACGCATAGCCTTACTGGGTGATCTAAAAACTATTGATGAGCTTACAGAGAGCTTTAGAAATAGGATTTATGAAAATGCTATTGAAAACGAATTTGATGTAACTATTGATGTAAGGGGAGTAACAGTAGCAGATATTGAATCAAGGCCAATAATAAATTCCAATAAGCCACTCATGCTCTGGGGGATGGATCCTCAACATTATTTAGTAAGCTGGAAGGATGAAAGAGAAGGTAGGAGAAGCCACCAGGATTTAGACCACCAATCTCATACTGATGCCCAAGTCTGGAGCGAGTTGCTCAAAATGTATCCGGATATTATTAAGCGAACTATCAGTAATTTAGAAAATCGTATAACTCAGACGAGTTCCGGAGAGAAAAAAGAGCTGCAGGAGTGGAAACGCATCCTTGAAAGCATGTCATTCCAGCGACTTAAAAAGTTTTTAGAATCAGATTCCGAACGTGCTACTCGACTAAGGCAATCACTTCCTTTTTGGGAAATCCTAAATGAGCAAGAACGGCACGAATTTGAAAAACTAAAAATTGAAGAAAGCTTAAAATGAATAGGGAACAGTTAGAACATGCTATTAGAGCAGCCTGTGATGTTTCAGGGGATAGAGAACTTTTTGTGTTTGGCTCCCAGGCTATACTCGGACAGTTCCCCGATGCAGATGAACAGCTTCGGAGATCGATAGAAGTTGATTTAAGTCCTAAAAATAAACCAGAAACTATTGATAGGATTGATGGAGCACTTGGAGAGAATTCAGTTTTTCATCAAACGCATGGTTTTTATGTACATGGCGTTTCTGTAGAAACAGCAGCACTTCCGGAAGGTTGGAAAGGGAGAACCAATAAAGTTCAAGATTATATGGACGAACAGAAGGTTGGTTGGTGTGTGGAGGCGCATGATTTGGCCGCCAGCAAGCTTATCGCTTTTCGGGAAAAAGATACCAGCTTTGTTAGAAGGCTTATTCTGGGAGATTTAATTAATGTTGAAGAATTATTTAGTCGTCTACAATTGATCAATACTGATAAGGAGTTAGAAGAGAGAGCAAGAAATTGGCTGAAACGGATAGCTGAGGAATTAGATAGGTAGGAAATTGAATTTTTAAGGGAAGCTGTGTTCAAATGGTTATGCAGGAAACAATCCATACACAAAATCCAACCTATTGAACGAGAAAAAATAAGAAGGATTGTAACTCCAATTCTTGTACCATTCTGATACCGGAATAAAAACAGTGACCTTTCCTGAGGTGAAGATGGGGATGTATGTAACAGATTGGTGATCAACAACTTAGAAAAGAGTACGCCTGAGAGGATTCGAACCCCTAACCTCCTGATCCGTAATCAGTTCTCACCCTTTTATCAACCATTCTTATTTGTTATTATTATTCCTTTAACTCCATGATATACTTGAGATTAGCATTTATTATGCTATCTTGTCTTTTCTCATTCACTGTCACATTGTGTGACCCAAAAGTGACCCAAATTTAGTTTCTCCATCAAAGTTGAAGATTGTACTATGCCAAAAGAGAAGTTAGACCATCAGAAGATTTCAAGCTTAGGGATACCAGAAAAAGCAACTTCATATTATGATACGATTGAAACAGGATTAATGCTAAGACACTCTGCAGCTGGTAGCAAAACTTTTTGCTATCGTTACAGGTTTAATGGTAAAAAGAGGCGTTATACTATTGGGCAATTTCCTGGGATCAGTCTAAGGAAAGCAAGAGAGAAAGTCAGAGAACTCAAGGTAGAAGTTAATAATGGATTCGATCCCCAGGTTGAAAAACGAAAAAAGAGATACCAACCTGAATCTAAAGATTTCCAAGAACTCGTCGATATTTATAAGAAACGTTATTTACCGACTCTTCGTGAATCTACCCAGGCCGAATATAACCGGATCTTGGATAATGAATTATTGCCTGAGCTAAAAGGTTTGCCGGTAACTGAGATATCTGAGCATCACATAAGAAGTATTTTAGAAACAAAAGCGATTAAAGATGGATCGCCCACGATGGCCAATCGAATTAGAGCAGTGCTCTCAAGTCTATTTAAGTTTGCCATTAAAAAACTTGGAATTAAAATTTCTAATAATCCTGTCAAAGCTACATCTCCATACAAATCAGGTGAAAATAAAAGGAATAGAGTTTACGATGAAGAAGAAATTAGAAACCTGTGGAGCTTTTTTGAAAAGCAGAATCCAGCTATAGAGGCAATCTTTAAGATGCTTTTGCTAACCGGCCAGCGTAAAACAGAAACTATGCGAATGAAGTGGTCGGATATCGAAATGGAGAAACCCTATAAACGTACTAGGTTTGACGATGAAGGCAACGAATACTCAGAGGCATTTTTAGCTAATGTATGGACAATTCCAGCAGAAAATGCAAAAAATAAGAGGTCTCATGAAATACCATTATCTAAAATGCCAATGGATATAATTAAAGAGATGCAATCAATATCAGAAGGAGGGGAGTATGTATTCAAATCTCCAAGGAAAGATAAAAAGCCAGTTGTGTCTTTGAGGTCAGCAGTTCAGAGAATTCAAAAATATTCGAAAGTTTCGGATTTCAGACTACATGATCTGCGACGCACGGTTGCTACTTATATGGCTGAGAGTGGTACCAGTCCCATGGTCATTGGAAAAGTCTTAAACCATAAAGGATTGGCTAAAGAAAATAGCATTACGGCCAGATATAACAGACATGATTATATGGATCAGAAAAGGCAGGCTTTGAATCGATGGAATAGCCGATTAAAAATAATTCTTAATAAAAGGAAATAAATTTATGGAATATTCTATAGGTCCAGTTGAAAAAAAGTATCGAAAATGTAAACGTTATTTTGAGTTCTACAAGTCTTCTGATGATAAAATTGAAGCACTTGAAACTTTAAGTAATGTTCAATCTAAGTTCGAACAAAGAAGAGATGACTTAGAAGAGATAATAAATTTTTTGGTTGACGATTTAACTTTTTTTGTGGAGTCTTTTATTGAGAAACATTCCAAAAATGAGGTCACAGATTCTTCAAGAGAAAACCTGTTAGAACGAAAAAGAAGACAATTTATAAAAAGATTTCAGCAAGATATACTTCAAGCAAATTCAATTCATCGGTTAGAATCAATTAAAGAGTATACTCAGAAAGATCTCTATGAGCATCTGTTAGAGTATACTGATGAAGTTGCTAAAAATGTATTTCAAAGTTCTATTAAAAATGTAATAGAAAAGGGTAGGTTGTACTTAAATGCTAAATATCATTTAATGACTATAGATTATATCGTCAAGAAAATAATTGACAAAAATTATCCAGATCAAGTGATTCCAAATTCACTTTGGGGTCAACTATATCAAAAAGAAAAGCTAAATAGGTCTTCAAACTATTTAACTAAAACCCAGAAAAATAAACAGAAGACGATAAATAGGCATTATCTGAGTAAGATAATCAAAGAAGCCGAGAAGTTGTTGAAAGAAGATCATTTGAGATGTATTACTGAAGGTGGAAATGCTACAAGGTTTTTTTATAAAACGGTTCATAGCAAATTATCGGAAGTTGAGGTTGATGGCGAAACGATAGGTGTTCCTTCAGATGAGACGGTTCGAAATCGACTTAATGACTATTTAAAAGAGATTTTCGAAACTAGTTAGTAGTGGGTTAGTAATGGCTTAGTAACACAATATAGTGATTTTCATTACCTGTTAAGTGTTTATTTCATATGGATATATAATAATTCATAGATAGCTTTATGAGTGAATGAGAACAAAAAATAACTCATAAAGCTACTATGAAAGACTTACAACTTATACGCCCCTCTGAGCTGTGTGACATTTTATCTATCAGTATCGCGACCTTGTACCGTTGGGAAGCACAAGGGAAACTGCCAATAAAAAAAGTCAAACTAGGGCCAGGGGCAGTAGGTTTTAAAAAATCCGATGTCGAAGCCTGGATTGAAGAGAGTACTGATTCAGATTGATGTAAAATAGCACCTCTTTCTCTGAATTTAGAACTTGACTCTTATTTAAACACTGATGAATAGTAAATCTACCTCTATGTCATATCCAGGAAAAATTGATATTCCTTATGATAGATTATATGCCCCAGCAATATTTGGAAGGGTGTCTTTTCCTCATCGAGATCCTAAAGCAAAAACGTATTTGCGAGCAGATAATGAATATATTTTTTCAATAGAATCTGGCCATAAATACATGGATAAAAGTGCTTCACTTGAACCTTATGGAATACCATTTGGGATCTATCCACGATTACTTCTCCTGTTAATTACTTCTTATGCAAAGCATGAAGCAACGCGGGAGATTATTCTATCTGAGAGTATCACAAAGTTTATGAGGTCTATTGGGTATGATCTTACTGGAGGAAAAACTGGAACACTCGCCCAGTTAAATAATCAATTAGATCGACTCTTAAATTGCAGGCTCTGTTTTAGAAGAAATAAGAAGTCAAAAACGGGGCAAATTAAAAAAAGTAAGGATTATTTAAATCAAATTACCAGAATTGAGCTCTGGGAAAGTGGGGAGGGAACCGAAACTAATAGGCAAGTAAAAGCGGTTATTTCTGAATCTTTTTATAGATGGATTCAAGAAACCGCTTATCCAGTCAATCGCAAAACTGTTGAAGCATTGAGATCTTCGCTTTTGACCTTAGACCTTTACTTGTTCTTATGTAGCAGAACTTATCGCATTAATCCCAGAAAATATGAGACTTATATAAGTTGGTCTTCATTGGAAAAACAACTTGGTACAAATTATAAAGAAACCAAAGAGTTTGCTCGTAAAGCAAGAAAGTCAATTACTAAGATTATTGATTGGTATCCAGAATTAAATGTACGATTTGAAAGAGGATGTTTGGTAATCGTTTCAACATCCCAACCACACATTAAAAGTTATCCACAAAAACAAGTTAATAAATGAAGTTGTCCACGCATACTAAGTACACTAACCCACGCATATTAAGTACACTTTGGCACGCATACTAAGTACACCACCCTATAGTATTACCTATAGTAAATCCTGTAGTAATACTGAGGGTCATGTGGAAAACTTATTGAACTGTTATTACGCAGGATCGAGAGGTAAAGGAAGGCTTGAAATAATTGGTGGTTTAAGTGAAAAGCGATTTCTAACTATTTATGGATGATTGCGCTTCCAACCTTGGAGAAAGAAAAAACCTATAGGAGTGTATGGTTGAAGTAAGCATTTATTTCGGAATTGCGAGTGATATAGCTGGGTGATAGGTATGCAAGCCATTGGGTACGTGGCACATATCATTTTCGCTAACGCTCATAGATATGGCTACCTACCCGGCTTGCCTATTCACAGCTCGGCTAACGCCGACTGCTCAAAGGCCCGTATGATGGGGCAAAATTTAAAGACTAATACAAGAATTACGTTGGTACAATGAATGATAAAATGCGACATACGCCTTCGGTATCGTTACAAACAGATGAAAAGGAATGGCTGAAAACCCAGGCAGACAAAGCAGGTATTACCTATACCAATTATATGCGGAAGGTTGCGCTTTGCCAACTGCCTCAGGCTGAGATTCCTTTTCGGAAAGAGGACCGCCGGTTACCGTTTAAAAACGGGATTTCCCAGCGAGATATGGAGCGGGTTATCGATTACGATTTGGCCAAGGTTGGCAACAACATGAATCAGATTGCCCGGAAGCTAAATGAAGGTGCCTCGGCTGATGAAAAAATGATTGAGCAGATGGACGAGATCTGGAAAGATATTGATCAAATAACCAATACCATTTTAACCGCACTGGGATAGTATCATGATTGGAAAAAAAGTTTCCGCAGGCGATCATTTTTATCAGTGTTTAACCTATAACGCCCGGGAAAAAAACAGGGCAGGGGAGAAGAAGTGTGAGTGGGTGGAGTACCGAAATGTATCGACTAACGATGCTCGTATTGCCGCCAAGCAAATGAGCAGAACAGCTGAACGAAAATACCGGTCCGATGCCAAAGATCCGTTATACCATTACATGATCAGTTGGGACCAGGAAGACAACCCGACAAAAGAGCAGATGATCGAAGTGGCCGACCGGTGGATAGTGCACATGGGATTGGAGGACCGGCAGTTACAGATTGCATCTCATGTTGACAAACCATACTCGCATATCCACATAGCGTTTAACCGGGTTCATCCCCAACACCATCGGTCTTGGGATGATACTAATGATTATAAGCGAGGGGAGACGGTACTCAAAGAATTAGAGCGGGAGTTTGGCTGGACAATCGTGCCGGGCAAGCACCACCCGGAGTTAGGGATTGCAATTGAGGGGCGAGCCCCTGAAGCCTGGGAGATACATGCAGAAAAGCGCCTCACCGAAATTGCAGCCGGGATGGGCGTGGACCCCGACAGCGTAGACGGGCGGAATATTATGGGCAAGTGCGAGGAACTCAAAGATGAGCTTTGGGCCGTTTACGACAAGGGCAAGGAAGGCTCCTTTAAGGCCTTTGATCAGGTGCTGGACCAGAAAGGGCTATGGGTGGATATGGCTCGCAACAAGAAAGGCATGGTTATTTTTGACGGACGCTACCACGTGAAGGCCAGTGATGTTCAACGCCAATTTTCAGGCCCCAGCCTGGAAGGGCAGTTTGGGGAGTCCCTGGAAGATTATATCAACGAGCGGGAGCAGGACATGAGCCCGGAGGGCGGTATTACCCTGGCAACCGACTGGAAGAAGGCCCTGGACATCGAAGAGCAAAAGGTCGTAGAGCAGGTGCTCACCAGCCGGCTCCCCCGGATGAAAAAACGGTACCGGGAGCTTGTTGAGCTGGATAAGGCCTATACAAGGCGGGTAAGGGAAATTGAAAAAGAGATCACCGAAGAAGTGGAATATGCGTTTGGGATGGGCAAGGAGCCCCAGCAGCGGATACAGGCGTTCTTAGATGAGACGGCTCCTGAGGAGCGAGTGGACAGGATGGTAGAGGCGCTTCATGCGGATCCGGAACAATTTGGCCGGGTAAGGGACGAGCAGGCGGTCCAATACCTTATTGAATCCTTTGAGAAGGTTACAGAGGCCGATGGCGAGTTCGGGCACTATTTTGAGGGGCGAACCCAAGAAGAACGAAAAAAAGAGCTGCAGCGGATGAGAGAAGGTCTGACCGACCGGCACGCCCAGCTAACCCGTATTAAAGGGCAGCTGGCCCGCAGGGGCCGCCGGGTGGTCGCTAAACACAGTGAGGCGGGGCAGGCGCTTGCGGCGACCTATAACAAGTCGCTTAGCCTATACCGGGCAGTGGGGATGATTCACAACTATTTTATTAAAGAGGTCCCTGTGGGCCGGAATAAGGAGTTAGATCGGCAGATGTCCAAGGCGTTACAACAGATAAACGCCTCATTTAACCGGGCCTACCAGAACCCGGCCGAAGCCAAGCAATACTTCAGCGAAATCGCCTGGAATGATTATAAGAATGAAAAAGAGGGCATCGATTTAGTGAGGGATATTTTCCGGGAGCCCCAAAAGTTTGGAGAGGTCAAAGATATAGGTGAGCTGGAATTGCTGGAAGATGTGCTCCGGATGCCCGAGGAGATCAGAGAACGACATGCAGACTTTTTAACTAACCTGGAAAAGGCCGCAGAG
This sequence comes from Fodinibius salsisoli, assembly GCF_026229185.1. GTDB lineage: Bacteria > Bacteroidota > Rhodothermia > Balneolales > Balneolaceae > Fodinibius > Fodinibius salsisoli. The sequence continues at coordinate 52,838 of NZ_JAGGJA010000017.1, forward strand.
GACAGGCCGGGAGCAGCCAAGGATCCGGTCACCTATTTCAAACAGCTGCCGGACGTCTATGAGCGTAATCATAGTCTGGTAGGCGGGCTTTCGGTGGCCCAGGAACTCAACCGATGGGTTGGCCGCGTGGCCAGCACCACCCCGGCGGGCCGGGCGATTGTTCAGGCCGGGGCTGTAGGTATCAAACTATCCAAGAGCCTGGCCCGTATGCTTTCATCGCCCGGCCAAGGGGGCATGAATGCCATACGGACCGTGATTAAGGATAGCGTAAGCATAACCAAGGTTACAGGCATAGCAAAAGGATTTGAGCAAACGAAGAGACGATCCCGGGATTGGGGCCAGGAGCGCGGGGATGAAGGCCTCGGGCGCTAACCCCATCCCTTCCGCCTTGACGAAAGAAAAACCTGGGGGAGCTGGCTCCCCCACTGCATGAAGGTAGTGCAGCGGAATACACGTAATACATAACCAAAACCAACAACGAATGATGAACTGCATAGCTATTACCAATCAAAAAGGTGGGGTAGCCAAAACCACCACCGCCGTGAATCTTGCCGGAGGGCTGCAGCGGCTGGGGAAATCCGTGCTGCTTGTTGACTCGGATCCCCAAGCCAATGCGACCTCGCATTTGGGAATTGACCGCAAGCGACTTAAGAAGACTTTGGACAACCTGTACTATGAATCGGATCTGGATATTTCGGAGGTACTCATCTCGCGCAACGGATTTACTGGACTGGACGTGCTTCCCGCCGGGGAGCCACTGGCCTACGCCGAGCAGAAACTCAGCGGGGTGCCGGTCAAAGAGACCCTGCTTTCGGAGCGACTAGCTCAAGTGGAGGAGGATTACGACTATATCATCATCGATTGTCCGCCCAATTTGGGCTTTCTGACGATGAACGCCTTCGTGGCAGCCACGGATATGCTTGTAGTCATCAAACCGGAGTATTTCGCCTTGGAGGGGCTGGTGCACATTTCCAGGAAAGCGAACATGATCAAAGAGCGAATAAATCCCGACCTGAACCTGTCCGGTTATCTGCTGGCCAACTACGACGGCCGCAAAAACCAGCATAAAGCTATTCGAAAAGCGGTCACCGAAAAATTTCCGGAGAAGGTCTTCCAGACCATTATCCGGACCAACGCGAGGCTGAGCAATGCCACCTCCCAGGGACAAACGATCTTTGAGTATGACCCCAAATCCCATGGAGCAACTGACTATATGAACCTATCCAAAGAAGTGGAGGAGCGCTATGGCCGACGATGAATTTAATATTGAGGAGTTGATCTCCGGCCAACATGGATCCGGGAATGATGTACCCCAATCCAATACACGCACTACAAGTAATACATCTAATACTGATGCTACATCCACTACAGCTAATACGGATTCCACCCCGCATCCTTTTTCAGTGCGGCTGAACCAGGAATATGTAGAGATTATTAAGGCCTTGGCCTGGTGGAAGCGGATCAGCCAGCGTGCGTTTATTGAGCAGTGTATTACCTATGCCTTAGAAGAAATGAACGACGAGCGCCTAACGGAAATAATTGATAGGTATAACGAATAAACCAAACGAGGTTCATTATAAATAGAGCAGTAGAAGAAAAATTATATCATAGTAGTCACCAATCTTTTGGTTATTACATGTTACATGTAATAGACCACTACCAAGAAGCTTATAAAAAAAATAAAGCGTTTTATAACCAACAAGGTAAGAAAGCTAATCCTATTGAACTGGCAAAATATGGTATTCGAACACATCATAGAATATTTAAAAAGCAGGGAGAATGGATGAGTTTACTTGAATTGCAACAATGTAATGATCCTCTTCAAACAATTGAATATATTCGTTTTAGCGGTAAATTTGGGTATGATAAAAGTGAGAAAGCCTATCGACCATTGTGGGAATCTGTAGAAGGGACAAAGGTAATGAAAAGCATCTATGACAAGATTGAAGATAAACGAATAAGAAGGACCTGGGAGGAAGCAAAAAAATATTTAACCATGTATGAAGAGGGAGAGCTTAAATTATACTATGAGCCTGATGGTTAAAAGCTTGAACTTACACATTTCAACAGCTTTTTACTTTTTGGAACGTATATAGTGTCTCAAAAAGTGTGTCTTGGAGGTTTTGTTCCATGTTATACATTTTAACGTCGAGAGAGGTGCTTTTGATTATTCCACTTTCGAGAGCCAAAAAGAGCATAATTTAAAGCTCTTTCAGTTGTTAAACCGCTTACGATAATTGGAAGGGTTCGTATCCATTACTTTTTTAAACTGCTTATTGAAGTTTGAGATGCTATTAAATCCACATTTATAGCTCACTTCCGTTACGTTCAGGTTTGTTTCCATTAATAACTTGCATGCCTGGCCAATCCTATATTCATTGATATACGTAAAAAAAGTTTTGCCTGTTACTTTTTTGAAATGACGGCAAAAAGCAGCTTTGGTGAGTCCAATTATATCCACGATATCATCCAACGCAATATCTTTTTGGTAGTTTCGCATTACATATTTGCATGCTTTATTTATCCTCTGGAAGTCCTTCTTACTGTAAGTTGACGTATAGCCATCACTCGCTAAAGTCTGAGCATTAAAAGTGGTGGATAAACTATTCAGAACTGAAAGGATTTCCAGCATACAATTCGTTCTATCAAGCTCAAACATTGTTAGCATACGGTTAGCAATTTGCTTAGTATCCCCCTTGAACTCAATACCGGATTTTGATTGTTGAATAAGTTCATAAATAGATTTGAGCTCTGAATAATTAAAGAAACTTTCGTTTAAAAAATTATCATCGAGGTGGATAACAAGTGAGCCAGTCTTGTCCATCCCAGCACAATTTTGGTTGCAGCTGAATAAATGCGGCAGTTCTGCTCCAAGAAATAATAGATCTCCTTTGTTTAAGGTAGATACATGGTCACCTATAATTTTTTCTCCCTCACCTTCCCAAATGTAGATCAACTCATATTCTTCGTGAAAATGCCATAATCCGTCAAAGGATTGTCCAATTGTATTTTTGAGCTTAAATGAGTGATGGGCATCAACATTTTTCTTGAAAATAGGGTCCATAATACACCTCTATTAATCGTTAAGGAAACTCTTCATAATAATTTATTATATAACAAAAGCTATGTCTGTTTACTTTTTTGAAGTTTAGTTAATTCTTCAAATGTTTGCCAGCATTCATACAGTGCCCGGGGTACATGAAAGCACCCTTTCCATTTGCTTCCTTTTAATGGAGTATATCGCTCTCCCCGTCGATTGAGGTATCCAAACCATTCTCCATTATCAGGATCGGGGAATCGAGACCAACTATAGTCATGAACTTTCTGATACCACTTCCAACACTTTTCATTATCCGTTAAACGGAATCCTTTGGAAAGTGCTATTAACGTTTCTAAGTGGACCCACCACAACTTTTGGTTCCATTCAAGCTGGAGTGGAGGGTGCCCCTTGGCATCCAAAAAATAAAAAATACCTCCATACTCTTCGTCCCAACCGTAGTTTAGCAGATCGAGCACAATTTGTACAGCTTTTTCGATGAGCTCCTGATCATTTCGATTTCGTGCAATTTCCATAATAAACCACATAGCCTCAATTCCATGACCGGGGTTTACCAGCCGCCCTTCATAGCTGTTAGAGTAGCTGCCATCTTGCAACACGTATTCATGGATGATCTTTTTTTTGCTATCCCAGAAAACATCCGTGATTTCCTGAATGCAGTGGTCTATGGATTGTTGTACCTGATTTGTATCCAGCACTTCTTCCAATTCAAGGTTTAGCATGCTCAAGATCATGGGAAGGGCAAACCCTTTAAGTGGACGAGTACCGGGAACTGATTTTTCATACTGTCCTTTTGGGTTATCTTGGCGGGCGAGGATATTTTGGTAGGTAGCAATGGCAATATCACGGGCTTCTTTATTGTCTGTAGCCAAACTATACTGGTAAAAGCCAAGGGCAGCGAAGCAGTCAGAAAAAATATTATACGGCTGTATGAGTGGTTCGCCCTGCTGGTTTAGCGAAAAGTACCAGTTTCCTTCCTTATTTCGCCCATATTGTTTTAAGAATTGATATCCATGGGTTGCTATTTCGAGCCATTGATCCCGTTTTTCTACCCGATTATAGAGCATTGAAAATGTCCACACCTGGCGTGCCTGCAGCCAGATGAATTTGTCGGTATCGTAAATACTTCCATCCCGTTCAAGGCATGTAAAATATCCGCCTTCCTCCTCATCAATGGAATATTTCTCCCAGAATGGGATAACATCATCTAAGAGTGCATTTTTATATAAATTAGCAAGATATTCTGGTGAACTATTCTTCATAGATGCTGTTTCTTTATCTATTTGATTTAACTAACGTCCGATAGGTTAACCCTTCTAATGCTTTGCCATGGTCCGGCAGCAAAAGGCTTACAAGGTAGCCTGCAATAACACAGATAGGTATGCCAATAAGTGGATAGATATAGAAGTGAATAGGAGTATGAAATTTTATCAAATATAGGGCCACAATGCTTAAGAGTGCTCCAACGAGAGCACCCGTACCATGCGTTCGTTGTGTGAAAATACCCAGTATAAACACTCCTGCGAGTGAACTGCTGAGTAAACCTATCACCTCCTGAAAGAAGAAATAAAGTGACTGAATAGGCAAGGTTGCAAGTAGACAGGCAATGAGGGTTCCCAGTGTTCCAATGATAATGGTCACCCAACGAGCTAACTTAAGTCGCGTGTGGTCAGATGAGTATGGTACAAATCGTTCATAGAAATCCACGGTAACTACCGTAGCAATACTATGCATGCTGCTGTCTAAGCTGGACATGGAGGCTGAAAAAATACCAGCAATGAGCAGTCCGGAAAAGCCTATTGGTAACTGTTGGCCAATGAAAAGTGGAAATACCTGATCGTTTTGCATCCCCGTGGATAAAAGGTCTGGATTCATTTTATAAAAAACATATAAGCAAGTTCCCAGAGCAAAAAAGAGAAACCCTGTGGGAATTGAAATAATACCATTGGTCCAGATGCTGGAAGCTGCTGATTTTTCATCTTTAGTCGTTAAATACCTTTGGATGACTGCTTGGTCCGTTGTATAGGGTCCAAACTGTAAGGCAAAAGAGCCAAAGAAAATAGACCAGGTTGCCAGGGAAGTGAAGCTAAAGTCAAAATTAAAGAATTGTAGCTTACTGTTCTCTAATGCCGTGGTGTATACTACGTCAATACCACCGACATAATTGATGATGAAATAAATACTATATATGATTCCACTTATGAGAATAATAACTTGAAGTACATCACTCCAGATAACGGCTTCAATACCTCCTAAAGCAGTATAAATGATAGCCAGTATCCCCATTAGTATGATTGCAGTGTAAATATTCATGTCGAGTATAGCCGTAAGTGTAAGGGCCGGTAAAAAAACGACGATACTCATGCGGCCTAACTGAAAAAGGATAAATGAAACGCTCCCAAATAAACGAACGGCAAGATGGAACCTCTTTTCCAGATATTCATAGGCCGAAGTGACGTTAAGCCGGTGAAAGAAGGGTAGATAAAAATAGATAACGACTGGGGCCATCAGGAAGATTGTAAAATAGGAGATATAGACTACCCAATTGTCGGCGAAAGCCAATACCGGAGTAGAAATAAATGTGATAGCGCTTAATTGAGTGGCATAAATACTAAGTCCAGCAGCCCACCAAGGAATACGATTGCCTGCCAGAAAATAGTCGTCAGTGGCATTTTCTCGTCTTGAAAAATAAAAGCCCATTCCTACTAAAACCAGTCCATATAACCCCAAAGCCCCATAATTCACCCATCCAAATGCGGGTGATTGTGAACTGATTCTACCCTGCCAAACTTTGGGGGTACGTACACTAGGCTGTATTTCCCCGCTTGGCAGAATAATTTGATCGTTCCATTTAAGCACTCGGGTAGTGACTGGGGATGGAGAGGGCAGATCGCCAATTTTATGCCAGCTGTCGGTAATCGTATGATACGCCAAGACATCACTGGAAAAAGGATTTTTCTGGGTTAGGTTTTGTCGGATCTCTTTATTTAGTTGGTTTATTTTTTGTCGAATAGCTTCTTTTTGCGAGGATTCAGCTGCTTCCAGTTGCCTTTTTAAGGAATCGCGTTTAGCGGCTTTATCCAGGCGCGACAATAAAGCTTGACCGGGGGCACCGCCAAATACAACGATATGGGCATCACCCAGTGAAAGAGCTGAGCCCCCCATCACAGAGCGACTGTGATTATTTGACAAGTCATTCCCCACATTTTGAAGTTTCTTCCATTCTTTACTTTTAATATTGAAACGATAGGCGTCCTCCAGAACTTTCATTTTGCCATTCGGATGAACATTACGTCCACTGAACAAGAAAAAATAAGGCATATCCCCTTTATGCTGAGTTGCTGCGACGGGAAGAACGCGGGATGGTCCCGGCCATGGGGGAAGCTTTTCCCACCGGAATTGAGTTGGTTGATTTTGTTTTGAAAGGTCGAGTCTCCAAAAACTTTTCGAAGCTTGTGGTTTATTCATCGTATGTTGGCCGCCGGCTACGTAAATCATATCTCCCAGTCGTGCAGCATCCATAAAAGCGAGAGGCCGGGGCAAAGAGGGGAGTGTATCCAATGCAATCGATTTTTCTTGTGAATGCCATTTGAGTTGAAATACCATGTTGGACACAGAGTTGCCATCTGCCCCGCCGATAAGGATAAGTCTATTGTCACTTTCAACCGTTGCCCCATAGGCAAGCGGTTTGGGTAGTGTATGGGCAGAATCGGATTGCCAGCCATACCCCGTGCTATCTTTGTTAAGGATATGAATCTGATCGTAAAACACTTTTTGCCCACCTTCCCATGGTTTTCGCTTGGGAAAATTGGCTCCACCGGCCAAAATGAGCATATCGTTGTTCAGGATACCAGAAAATGCTCCTGCAAGCCCTTCTTGGTTGGGTAGGTCAGGTAGTGATTTCCAGTTTATAATTTCTTTTGATTGTTCCTTGTCTGGAAGCTCTTGAGCGGAGACTAATCCAGAAGGTAACAAAAGAAGGGATAAAAAGAATAAATACGCAGGTCGGAATGCCATGGTGTAATGAGTCCTCACTTAAATTGGATATAGCCATTAGTATCTAAGCTATATCAACTTTTTAATGATATGGAGATAGGCTGTAGCGCGATAAAAGGAGTTCTACCGCTATATTTATCGCTTGGAGGACTTGATTAATTTATAAAAGAAATGGAGAATTCAAAAAGTTTTTTGTCCACCCTTCAAATATACAACATGAGGTATCTTGGCATATTCCTTTTGAAGTAATTTGAAAAACTATCTGAAAATGGGCTTGACATGTAAGCTTCCCAAAATTGATTGCACTGTTCTTAACCAATTTACTACACAGAAAAATTGCCACTTTATTAACGGTTTTCTGATAAATAAATACTTGAATATCAATATAGTGGCAAGGAGAGTCAATTCTTGAGTAGATATGAGTGCAGCTGTTCGACATTATGGCTTTGGAGATAAGGCTTGGAGGCTGAAAACTTCAAATAAAAACGCTAAATCAGCTAAAATTTAAATCTGAAATTAATTTACCCAGACAGGATAGATCAGTAAAAAAGATAACAGGGATTTCCAACCTATAAAGATAAGATGTTATGAAAACTCAGTTACGTTTAGTACAAATTTTAGTAGTTTGCCTGATACTATTGGGACAGGCTAATATATCGAAGGCCCAGGATCAGCTGACGGTCAAAGGGACCGTTACGGTTCAGGAATCCGGTAATACCCTTCCGGGCGTTAATGTAGTTGTAAAGGGTACAACGCAGGGTACCTCTACGGGTGCAAACGGGCATTACGAAATTATGGTATCAGAGAATGATACCCTTGTATTCAGTGCTGTAGGATTCGCCACCCAAGAAGTTGCTGTAGCAGGTAGATCAGCAATTGATATTGCTATGGTTGCAAGTGTAGCAGAGCTGGATGAAATGGTCGTCATCGGTTATGGAGAACAATCCAGGAAAACGCTTACAACATCCGTTGCCAAAATGGATACATCGGTGCTTAACAATGTTCCTTTTGCCAATGTAAGCTCAGCATTGCAGGGTAGCGTTTCCGGGTTAAGGGTACAAACAACAACCGGACAGCCAGGAGCTTCTCCGCAGGTTGTTTTAAGAGGTGGAACCTCAATCAGTAATCCAGATGGTGCCACTCCACTTTATATCGTTGACGGGGTTAAAAAGAGTAATCTTAATGATATCAGTTCCAATAATATTGAAAGTATCCAGGTGCTTAAGGATGCAGCTTCGACCGCTATTTACGGGGCACGGGCCTCTAATGGTGTTATTATTGTAGAGACAAAATCAGGACAACGCGGAACTACTCAGATCAACTACCGATCGAGCATACAAATGAGCCAGCTAGGTGATTTTTATGATCTTGGCACAGCCCGCGAGTATATTAAGTTTGCTCGTATGGGAATGGCTGCAACCGGAGAAAAACATCCCGAATTTTTGGGCCGTCTCGATATGGCTAATGGCTTCGGTACGGGTAACGATCTGACCAAAAATACGGCTTTTACCACTCAATATCTGACGCCGGACAATGAGCATAAGCTCAATGAAGGCTGGCAGAGTATGCCTGATCCTCTTGATCCATCCCAAACGATTATTTTTAAATCGACGGACTGGCAGGATAAGTTATTCCGTACAGCAATGACGACCAACCACTATTTGTCAGCTTCGGGGGGATCTGAAGTTGCTACATATCGAGTGGGAGCAGGGTACCTGAGTAATGAAGGAGCTGCAATACAGACCGGATACCGTCGACTCAACTTTGATGCCAGCGGAAGCGTCAAGGTGCGTGAGAACATTGATGTCAATGCCAACGTGAATTTTAGCAATTCGAGTGATGAGCAGGTATTCAATATCAATCAGATATTTCAGCGTTCACTGGCCCTGCCATCGACTGCAAAATTTCGTTATGAGGATGGCACGCTGGCCCCAGGACAGAACCGTAGTATCGGAAATCCGGTGTATCACCTTAATCGTAGTGTATCCGAGAATAACCTTAATCGGTTGACGTTGGGATTAAATGCCCATTGGCAAATTGCAGATAACCTATCATTTGAGCCCTCAGCCTCATTATATACGGTTCAGGGCATAGATAATGAATTTCAAAAATCGTATTTCTTTTCTGCGAACCAGTTTATCGATTCCCGTGATGCCTCAGGTTCTCATAGCCTGTTCTGGCAACGTGAATTAGATGGGGTCTTTACCTATGATAATACTTTTGGCCAAGATCATAATTTTTCTGCTAAGGCCGGGTTTTCATATTTCGACCGTAAGAACTATAGTTTGTTTGCAGCTGGACGAGGAGCAGCCACTGATAATATCCCTACATTGAATGCTTCTTCAGAAGAAACAGCGGTCTCGAGCAGCACCTCTCATCAGGTTATCGCAGGATATTTTGGTAGGATAAGTTACGATTACAACCAAAAATATCTTTTATCTGCCTCGGGACGATATGACGGGGCTTCAAATTTAGGGGGCAATAATAAATGGGGCTTCTTTCCAGGAGTGTCAGTAGGATGGAATGTACATGAAGAAAAGTTTTGGTCGTCAATTCCTGATGTGGCATCCTCATTTAAACTGCGTGGAAGTTATGGAGTTACCGGAAATATCAGTGGCCTGTCGGACTTCCACGCTCAGGGGCAATATAGTGTTGGCTCTGAGTATAACGGTCAGCCTATGGTCACTAGCACTCGACTGCCTAATCAGGACCTGAAGTGGGAGCGTTCCAGAACTGTAGATGTTGGGTTCGATTTGGGATTGTTTAATGACCAAGTGACTGTACTCTTTGATTATTACCGTCGCGTTACGGATGATCTGCTTCAAAGTCTTGAACTGCCACAATATACCGGCTTCACCAGCATCTTGACGAACCTCGGATCGCTGGAGAATAAAGGTGTTGAATTTGAAATACAGGGGGATGTTATCCAAAATCGTTCCGGCTTTAATTGGTCGCTGGGTGCTAACGCTTCCTATAATCAAAATAAAATTCTGGAGCTTCCCGAAAACGATAATGAAAATAACCGCATCGGGGGCATACTGGTGTATGATCGCTCCTCTGGTGAATATGTGTACAAAGGGGGCTTGCAAGAAGGAGGACGTCTCGGTGACCTTTTTGCCTACCAGCAGCTAGGCATTTATGCAACGGATGAAGAGGCGGCGAATGGCCCTACCGATGAACTTGTAGCTGGTTCGGATAAAACAAAATTTGCCGGAGATGTTCGATGGTTGGACAAAGACGATAATGGCACGATCGATTCTCGCGATCGGGTTTATGCAGGTAATATCCTTCCCAACTGGACCGGAGGTTTTTCTAATACCTTCAGCTATAAAAATTTATCTCTTATAGTTCGTACAGACTTTGCACTCGGACATACCATCTACAATGAAAGCTTAGCCCGTTTTAACGGACAATTTCAGGGTGATATCAATATCTCGAAGGAAGTCGTCAATCAATCGTGGTTATCCGATCGACGGCAAACGGATGTTCCTCGTTATTACTGGGCAGATCAGTTAGCGCAGAATAACCTGTTCCGTGGTAATACCCGTTACTATGAAAAGGGCGATTACCTGGCCCTGCGGGAGATTACGCTCAGCTATACCTTGCCAACTAGGTGGGTAAAGACACTGGGCATCCGTAATGTAAGAGCTTATGCGACCGGTAATAACCTGCATTATTTTACGAATTACAAAGGGCTGCTTCCCGAAGAGGGAGGGCAAGACAGCGGAAGATATCCTAATCCACAAAGTTTCATTTTTGGAATCAATGTGGGCTTGTAAAAAGAAGGGCTGATATACCAATTAAAAAATTCAAGAAATATAGCATAGTATTATGAAACGAATACTCAACATATCATTTTTGATTGTCGGTCTTGTTATGGCCGTTTCATGCACAGATAACTTAGAGCTTTCACCAACCAGTACGATTACCTCCAATTCATTTTGGCAAAATGAGCAGGATGCCATGGGTGGGTTGAATAGTATGTACCAATGGTTCCGCCCACAGGTATCCTCAAACTTATATATTTGGGGAGGCGCCAGAAGTGAGGAGTTGTCGTATGGATTACAGGCTTCAGAAGGGCGCGAGCGTTATTTTGAGAATACCATCGACGCTAATTTCGCTGGTCCCGATTGGATACGGCTTTATACGACCATTTATGCGGCAAATTTAGCAATTGCTGAAATTCCGGACATTAATTTTACTGAGGAATCCGATAAAAGCAGAGCATTGGCACGAGCTCATACAATGAGAGCCTATGTTTATTTTATACTTGCAAGAACATGGGGAGATGTTCCCATGGTAACTGAACCCATAGATGGTTTTCCCGAGAGCACCGGTAAGGAACGAACCGATGTTAATGAGATCTTTAATCTTATCAAACAAGACCTGGATGAAGCACTTAGCCTGTTTCCGGATAATAGCTTCCCAGATTGCAGGTGCCAATGGTCCCGTCCTGCTGCTAATGCGTTGAAAGGTAATGTAAATCTCTGGACAGCTAAACAAATGGATGGCGGCCAAGAAGATTTGCAAGCAGCTTTGACGGCTCTGCAGCAAGTCCAAGAGGCAGATGTTTCGCTACTGCAGAATTTTGACGACATTTTCAGGTACAATAATAAGGGTAACAGTGAAATCCTGATGGCAGTCCATTTCGAAGATTTAGAATCTGGAGCAATGTATAACAACTCCATGTATGTACGTAATGATCAGATTCCTTCAAATGTAGATGAGGAATCTAAAGAAGTACTGGGGACCGGAGGTGGACTCAACCGTTGGGCTCCATCAGAGTTATTGAGAAACCAGTTTACGGAAGATGACAGTCGCAAAGAGGCTTCTTTTGCTGAACTTTATACCGTTGAAAACGGTGATTCCACCTTCTATGCCTCTGCTGTTACTAAGTTTCGTGGTTTTGTAGATGCCGGAGCTCGTAAGTTTCTGGATGATGTTATTCTTTATCGGTATGCGGATGTCCTGTTAATGATCGCAGAAGCCAAGAATGCCTTGGGACAGGATCCAAGTGCAGAGATCAATCAGGTACGACAGCGAGCATATGGAGATGACTTTTCTGATCATCTGTTTGTTAATGGTTCTCAAGAAGTTAATGAGGAGGCTATTTTACAAGAACGCTTGCGTGAATTAGCTTTTGAAGGCAAACGCTGGTGGGATCTCGTAAGGTTTGGAAAAGCATTTGATCTGGTGCCATCGCTACACGATGACCAGGGCGAAGGTCATCTACTTTTGTGGCCTATCCCAGAAAGCACACGAAGTCTTAACGGACTGGTTGAGCAAAATCCAGGGTATTAAAAAAGAATTTACATTTAAGAAATCCCCTTCCTGGCCTGACCTTGTTACGCTTAGTGCGAACCAGTGAGTGAAGGCCGGGTTTTATTTTACAACAATTGAAATATTGATAATTTGAAAACTATGAGATTGAAAATTTTTCTTTTCATTTCAATTTTATTCTTCATCATTTCCTGCAGTCAGGATGAAAAGCCATCTGTAAAAGTCCACCAACAAGTGAGCCCTGTACTCATCGGCAAAGATGCCAATCCGGTGCTGCGCATTGCCATTGAGGTAGACAGCTTGGGGCAGAACCAGACCGTTAACCGCATGTCTGTCAATACTAAAGGCACTACGGATATCAGTGATATAAAGAAAACGGACATGTACTATACTGGCACCGATTCCTCTTTCAGTGCCGCAGATGCTTTCGGTGAGCCCCAACAACCAGGGGAAACTCTCCGATTTTCAGGTGAACAGCTCCTGCAGCCAGGAACGAACTATTTTTGGGTTTCATATACCCTTAACCCTGGCATTGACCTGTTACATAGGGTAGATGCCAGACTGGAGTCGGTTAGGCTGTCTGGTGGCATAGAAATTACATCCGTCAGTGGGGCCCAAGAAGGAGCCAAGCGTGTGGGCGTGGCTCTGCGCCAGCGAGGAGAGGGCGGAGTCCATACCTACCGCATTCCGGGTTTGGTGACCACAAATGAAGGTACCCTAATTGCTGCCTATGATATCAGGCATGAGGGGTCAGCCGACCTGCAGGGCGATATCGATGTGGGCATCAACCGGAGCACCGACGGCGGAAAATCTTGGGAGCAAATGCAGGTAATTATGGATATGGATGAATGGGGTGGACTTCCGGAAGATCAAAATGGCGTAGGAGATCCTTCTATTTTAGTGGATGAGCAGACCGGCACCATCTGGGTGGCGGCTCTCTGGACCCACGGAATGCCCGGCGGGCGAGCCTGGGATTCCTCGGGGCCCGGCCTTGAACCCGCCGAGACCGGCCAGTTTGTGGTAGTTAAAAGTGAAGACGATGGCCGCACATGGTCGGAGCCAATGAACATCACGAAACAGATTAAGCGGCCTGAATGGCGGCTGTTATTGCAAGGGCCTGGTAAGGGCATCACCATGGGCAACGGGACACTGGTCTTTCCCGCCCAATTTAGAGCTGCTGATGGAAAGCCGTATTCGACCATAATTTATAGCGAGGATCATGGGGCGAGTTGGGAAATTGGCACTGGAGCCAAGTCCAACACCACTGAAGCACAAGTAGTTGAATTAAGCGATGGCTCGCTGATGCTTAATATGCGTGACAACCGTGGAGGATCACGGTCGGTCTATACTACGGAGGACCTGGGACAAACCTGGCAAAAACATCCTACCTCACGTTCGGCATTGCAGGAACCGGTCTGCCAGGCCAGCCTGATCCAATTCCCCTCTCCGGATAGTTCTCGGGCGCACTGGCTGCTGTTTTCTAACCCCAACAGCACCGAAGAACGCAAGAATATGACGATTAAGCTGAGCACGGACGATGGCAACAGTTGGAAGAGCGAGCATCAGCTACTTCTCAATGAAGACCGTGGTTTTGGCTATTCATGCCTCACACCGGTGGATGACCAGACCGTAGGCATTTTGTATGAGGGCGTACGGGAGCTTTACTTCCAGAAAGTAACATTAAAAGAGGTGATGGAGAAGCAATGAAGAGATACGCTCTGTTGTTTCTATGCATTTTTACGGTGGGTACGGTGTCTGTTCAGGCACAGCTACATTTGCCTCAAATTTTTAGTGATCATATGGTGATACAGCAAGAAAAGCCGATACTTGTATGGGGAGCTGAAGCAGGCGAATCCGTGACGATACAACATTTTTCACAAACCATTACTGACAGCACTGGAGCCTGGAGGTCAGAGTTGCCAGCTATGAAAGCGGGCGGTCCATTTAATCTGACAAATTTTATGTCAAAAGGTTCAGTCACGTTCATAGATATGCTGATTGGTGGGATGTGGGTTGCATCCGGTCAGTCAAATATGGCTTGGTTACTAAATCAGTCTAATACCGTAAGTTTTCGTCTGACTATGAATGAACTGGATCAAAGAGCATAAGATTTTAACGTTAGTTTTAATATTAGTTTCAAATATGAGCAATCAAAAAATTAAAGGATTAGTCGCAGCGCCCTTTACTCCAATGAATGAAAATAGGAGTATTAATCTATCATTAATTCCAAAGTTATATGAGCGATTTCAACAAAACGATGTGATTGGAGTCTTCATCAATGGATCTACCAGTGAGGGATTATCGCTAACCACCAACGAGCGAAAAGCACTAACCGAGGCTTGGAACGAAGTAATTGATGATGGGTTTAAGCTTCTGGTTCATGTTGGTCATACCAGTATAGAAGATGCCAAAAATCTTGCGAGGCATGCAACAGATTTAAAGTCCGTCTCAGGTATTTCTACGGTAGGACCTTTTTATCAAAAACCTGATTCGACGAAAGAGTTGGTTGAATTTTGCAGAGAGATTGCTACAGAAGCTCCGGAGGTACCATTTTATTATTATCATATTCCTCCAATTACAGCAGTTAACTTTCCAATGCATGATTTTTTAAGTCTCGCTTCGGATGAGATACCAACGCTGGCTGGAATAAAGTTTAGTAATCATGACTATGTAGACTTTAGTCAGTGCCTGGAATTCCAGGATGAGCGCTTTGATATCATGTTCGGGAATGATGAGCTACTGAGCTGTGGACTCATGCTGGGTGCCCATGGTTTTGTAGGAAGTACCTATAATCTATTTCCAGAATTATACCACAAAATTTTTGAAGCCTTTGAAGAAGATAACCTAAAAAGAGTTCAGCATTTACAGCGAAAATCAATGGAATACGTGCAAACTATCGACGAGTATGGAGGATATAATGGAGCGGCCAAAGGGGTAATGAAGTTGTTAGGCATCGACTGTGGACCAGCTCGGTTACCTCTAAAAACGCCTTCAAATGGTCAACTTGATAAGTTAGAAGTAGCTCTTAGAAAGAAAGGATTCTTTAAATATACTCAGAAAAGATAGACCTCATAAATAGAATGTGTAACGACAGTAAAATTCTATGTTTATTATGTTAATAACTAATTGTCGTATAATGCCGAATTATGTAAAGGAGAGATAAGTGGACCCAGCGAGTATTTGAGGTAGGGGAGAGGTGTTGGGAAGGTCAAAAATTCCTTGTCAAACCGGTTCGATTTGTAAGATAAATGAAAGTTAGGTAAAGTGGCAGTGGCCAGCTTTTGGTTTGAAATAGAATTCTATCAATGAAGATGCAGACATTCTTCTTGATACTTGCTTTTTAAAAGGTTTAGTATTATTTCGCCTGTGCTGTGTTTTCTACAACAATGCTCCGTATTAATTCTAATGTTTCAGTGCTTTGATATTTAACCGTGGCTTTATTGAATCGATCCCGTTGTAATCTTGCTACAACTAATTCAATATCGGGAAAAACGATACAGTTGTTATCCCCACTTCCTGCCGCCGCATAATTTGAACGCTCTGGATCTAGCCACCAAAGGAAACCATAGTTTTTCATGATCGGACTTGAGGTAGTTGATTGTTCTACCCAGGAGGTTGATACAATTTGGTGTCCGTTCCAATTTCCTTTATTTAACATTAATTGACCAATTTTGGCAAAATCACGCAATGTCGTTCTGGTACCGCCG
The DNA here is from genome assembly GCF_026229185.1 of Fodinibius salsisoli. Taxonomy (GTDB): domain Bacteria; phylum Bacteroidota; class Rhodothermia; order Balneolales; family Balneolaceae; genus Fodinibius; species Fodinibius salsisoli. Next base: position 68,879 of record NZ_JAGGJA010000017.1, read on the forward strand.
AAAGTCACAGTATTATGATATTCATCTACTAACATAATGGTTGAATCCATTTTTAAGGGGTTAAATAGACGCTCCCGGGCGTATTGTGATACTGGCATGCCAGCAGCCCGTTTTAATATCGGCGAAAGTAGTTGAACTCCTTCATTACTATATGAAAAATGCTTTCCGGGAGGCCAATCGAGTTCTAAGTCAAGAACGTAAGCGTTGTGATTCTTTTGGCCTACTACACCTGGATGCCGGTTTTTATTATCATGGGGTTGGTCAACCCGAGGGACGGTTATTTCTCCACCAGTATGATCTCGAAGACCAGCTGTCATAGTGAGAAGATGTCTTATAGTTACTCCGGCTTTTGCTCCAGCCGTCCACTCAGGTATGTATTTTGCAACTGGATCATCGATACTTTCAATAGATCCATCTTTGATAAGAATGCCTGTGAGGAGCCCCGTCCACGATTTAACAGCAGAACGAGTTCCAATCCATGGCAGATAATCCTTCGGGCGATACCATTGCTGTACAATATATCCCTTATAAGCAACAAGGCATCCTGAAGCTCCGGAACGGCGGCATCGTTCGAGATGCGATTGTAATGCCTCTTTATTCAAGTCTAAGGTATCGGGATTGGCTACGGGCCAATAATTTACAGGGGCTTCAATTGTTCCTTGACCAAGCCCCTGGCCATTAACGGACGTTGCGATTAAGAATAAGCCGATAATGTATAAAATAGATTTCATAATGGTCCCTTCTGTATCGATAAATAATTAACTTCTTATATAGTACTATTATATTAGTAATTATGCCAATTCAATTAATCCATAATGTTATTTGTGTCGGCTTGTGAGTTTTGCCCCATTCAATAACCTTGCTAAAAATTCAGCATCACTCCAAGTGAGGTCAGCTGTTCCTAACCTAACGACCACTAATTTTTTCGATGGGATGATATAAAGCCTTCGGTTAGAACGACCGGCGGCCATGTAAAGGTCAGTAGGGGCTCCATCATAAATGAGTCGTTCGTTATTAAGTCCCTGGAGAAGCATAATATCTTCTGGAAGCTTCTGTAAAAAATCATTGTCAGATTTAATCTTTTTATTTAACCAAACTCCCATACCATAGCTGGGACTGGCTGTTGTAGGAACTGTAAGCTGGCTAATGTCATTAACGATTGTTTCTTCATTCCAAACTCCTCCGTCCACCAGAAAATTTCCAATCCGGCCTAATTCTTGGGCGGTTAAGTTAGCGCCATCAAAGAATCTGGGAAACATTGTTACGTTAGATTGAGTACACTCTTGAGTAGTTATCCAATACCCACCTTTAATTCCAAGTGGTTTTAAAACTCGGTTGCGTAAATAATCCAATCCTACTCGTCTTTCAATTAAGAGGCCAAATAATTGGAAAGCTGTTGGGCCATAACGAAATTCCTCACCTGGCGGGTGCCTTAAAGGTGCTTTAATACTTTGCTTAATTGATGGATATGTTTCATCAGTACTAAGACCACTTGTAAGATGCAGAAGCTGCGAGACTGTTATTTTTGACTTTTGTGGGTCTTTTTTCCATTCCGTAAGTGTTTTGCTGACCAACTCGTCTAAGGTAAGTATTCCATCGTCTATAGCAGCCAAAGCCATTAGGCCAGAAAGCAAAGTACTTGCCTCAAAAATTGGATATCTTTTTTCTGGATCAGCTCCATTTTGATATCTTTCTAAAATCTGATCTCCATTTTTCCATATCAGCAGTGCTTTACCTGATTTTTCAGCAGAATATTTTTCTGCCATTTCTAACCGGCTCGCTCTTTCTATGCTGGTTTCTTTAGTCCTTAGGCATCCAATGGTAAAAATTAAAACCAAAAATACAGGATATTTTATTTTCTGTAACATAATAATAGATGAAACTTGATTAATTTATCAGCCAAAAGGAGAACTAGTGTAGCCAAGACACCTCAATAGGTACAAGTAGGGATGTTTGGTTAATTAAAATGATGAGTTAATGGATGATAATATTATTATTGTAGTATTTAAACCCTAATTCAAAAATGATAATTAAAAAAGAAATAAAGGCAGGTCCCTTAAATCTTTTGTATTCAAATTAGGGTATACCCTAAATCGGTACGGTTTTCCAGATCCGGAATCGTTGTTTATGGGCTGATATTGCAGGTTTGAATACAACACCCTAATTTCGGTACAGTTGAATGCCAACTATACCAATATAATGATGAAAGCCACCTACGTACGCGTGTCGACCTTTGAGCAAAACATTTCCCGCCAGCTGGAGGGTAAAGAAGGGGAGGTCTATTGGGATAAAGTTTCCGGCATGGTCGCCTTTGAAAATCGGGAGGACGCGGCCCAGCTGCTGGCCGACGCCGAAGCCGGGAAGATCGAGGAGGTCGAAGTGCATTCGATCGATCGCCTGGGTCGGGACGCGATCAACGTGCTGCAAACCATCAAACGATTTACCGAGCTGGGGGTGAATGTGAAATCCCAAAAGGAAGGGCTGAACACCAGCAACAGATTGGCCACCTGTTTGACTGAGGGTATGAGGTTGTTGGTTCTCCGGATACGTTTAACCGATGGCTGAACTCGCCTATTTTGGCGCTGGGTAAAACTACGCCCCCCTTAGCTATTTGGATACCGAAGAAGGGGTCCAGTCTGTTCTTGATGTCTTTACACGCTTGGAATGGGGCGTGTACTCCTGAATTGTGTGAACTTTAGCATCAGAAGGGGAGGGCGATAAATTCGATTTCTTCTTGAAAAAATCTTACCTTTCAGGATCATTTTATATCTATAGATTGAGGGTGAGGCCATAATGGCTGTCGATAAAAAGTTTTGCGGAGTTAGAGTAACAGCGCACTTAAATGGGACCCAAGTGTTTTCTGGGCTGGTTGAGGAATTATCTGTTTATTTGGCCCAAGGACACCCGGTAGACAAAATTTTAGTTCATGAGCAAGAGCATATCCCATCGATCCAAATGAACTATGAGGAGTTTGTCCTTTTGGTTGGCGATCCTCCCTTCCCAGATAATGTGTTGTCAGGGTTTTAAACACGAGCTTCACATTGTTGGAGTGATGAATTAATGTTCGGTTTTGGTAAAGGCCGAGGATCCAACCCCTTTTACGTCCCCTTTTTTAAATTCCAGGCGAAAAGAAAGCCCCTCAGTGAGGGGTTCATACTGGTAGGTTCCCTCCAGCTGGTTGGTAAGCTGGCGAATAAGTAACAGGCCTAACGAGGTGGTTTTGCTATTGTCAAATCCCTCGGGAACCCCCACGCCGTTATCAACAATAGTTAGCTGTACCTTCTCCTTCCGTTGACGTAAGGAAATACTTATCATTCCATTCTGCCTTCCCTTCAAGCCGTGTTTTATGCTGTTCGTTATCACTTCATTTATAATTAACGAACAGGGGATGGCATGGTTCACATTCAGTATAACCGGATCAAGGTCTAATTTCCATGTTACTTCAACATCATTTGTTAATGTTTTAATCACGCTCGTGGCCAGTTCTTTGACCACCTCAGAAAACATAAGCCGGGTAAAGGTGCTCGATTGGTACAGCATCTCATGGATCGTGGCCATGGATTTAATACGACTAACACCGTCAAGGAGTTTGTTTTTTACTTGAGGGTGGTCCACCTCAAATGCCTGCAATTGCATCATCCCCGATACGACGGCCAGGTTATTTTTCACCCGGTGATGAATTTCAGTCAATAAGGTTTCCTTTTCCCCAAGGGCTTCCCGTAACTCTTGCTCTTGTTGCTTAAGTCGGGTTATGTCCTGAAGGGCTCCAATCATGCGTACGGCTTCACCCTCTGTATCTCGAATTATAAACCCGCGTTCCAGGATATGAACATAGGTCCCATCTGCCAAAGCAAAGCGGTATTCGGCATTCCATTCGGTGGCTGAGGAGTCTGACAAGGTGGACTCCAAGCTTTCTTGGGTCGTGGCCAAATCATCGGGATGGACATTTTGGGCCCACTGGCCAATATTAAAGACCTCTTGGCCATTGGTATGACAGAATTTTTCCGAATAGCTATCGTCCCATTTCAAAGTATCGCGCTGGATATCCCAGTCGTAGACGATATCCTCAGTGGCTCGGGTGACATACTCATAGCGCTCCAGGCTTTCTTTTAGCTTTTGTTCGCGTTCTTTTTGATCGGTCACATCCCGCGAATTGGCTACATATCCTTCGACTGCGGGATTATCCAACAGGTTGGTAATAACTGTTGCAATCCATCGCCATTCGCCTTTATTATTTTTAAATAAAAAAGGGTCAGTAGTAACTCTTTGCCCGCTCGATAGGCTTGATAAGGTCTGCTGTACCCGAGAGGTATGATCGTCATGAATATAATCAAAGGCATTGGTGCCAATAAATTCATCTGGGGAAATGCCCAGAATAGATTCCGAAGAGGGGGCCACGTACGTATAGTTTGCCTCTTTATCCAGGATGGCAATTAAATCAGAGCCATCCTGAACTAAGGATTTAAATCGTTGTTCCCGCAGTGCCAACTCCTGCTCTGCCTTTGCCTTTTCAAAGCTGTCGAACAGTAGCCGTAGTAAGTGGACTACCCGGTCAATAGTATTTCGTTCTCTATGGGATGGGTGATGCTGGTTTTTATAATAAATGGCAAAGGTGGCGATCACCTGCTGGTTATGACCCAAGACCGGTTGTGACCAGCAGGCGCTAAAATTGTATTTTCTTCCCAAGTGCCGATACCCTTCCCATTGTGGATCTTCAAAAATATTTTCTGATATTACTGGCTCTTTTTGGTAAGCAGCAGTGCCACAAGCCCCCGCATTAGGTCCAATAGTCAGATCTTCTATGGCTTCTACATACTCCGGGGGCAGGCTGGGGGCCGCCAGGGGATATAGCCTACCGTTCACGATGCGTTGCAGTGAACACCGCATGCGGGGGTGTAATGTTTCTAGTTTTTGTAAAAGCTCCTCGGCGAGTCCGGATAACTCCACTTCCCCAATGGTATTTTTTTCCAGGATATCACGCTCTATTTTTTCCATCTGAGTGTAATATTGTCGGTCGGTAACCTCATGGCAATTAATCACATAGCCGTCTATAATACCATCATCGGAAAGGTCCGATCCAATGCTTTCTTTCCAAATCCAATGGCCCTCTTTATGCTTGAATCGGAAGGGTAAGGTGTGTTGATTGCCTTCCTGACTTTGTAAATTATCAAAGGCTTGCTGGATTCGATCCCGGTCCTCCGGGTGCATGTACGCAAAGGCATCTTGACCGAGCAGTTCCCACGAGGTCCACCCGGTGATTTGCTTGTAATTATCACTGGCGTAGCGAAAAATCCCATGCTCATCCAATACCGCAATCATGCTTGCCCCGGATTGGACCAGCGACTTAAACTTTTGCTCACTTAGTTTTAACTCATGCTGGGCCTGACGCTTTTCGGTCACATCTTCGGCGAGCACCATGGAAGCGGTTTGTCCATTATACTCAATTGAGTTTCGTTTTATGTTTACCTGTATCAGTGTTCCGTCTTTTGTTTGATGCCGGAACTGCCCTTCAAAATAGTGGTCTTTGTGGTTAGGGGGCTGTCTTGTAGCCTCCAAAAGCTCAGGGATATCGTCCTCGGGCCGTATGTCTTTTAACGTCATGGCTAAAAACTCTGCTCGGGTGTACCCGTAGTGTTCAATTGCGGCTTGGTTGACATCCAAAAACTGTAGTGTTTGCGGGTCATATACCCAAACCGGTTGGGGAGATAAGTCAAAAATCTCCCGGTATTTTTTCTCTGACCTCTTGCGATCTGTGATATCCTGGAAACTTCCATACACCCGGATACACTCTCTATCCTTAAACTCTGCTTGTCCGATATTACGTATCCAAAGCTTATTGCCTTTTCCGGTTTCAACCAGTAATTCATTATCGTAGGGCTTTCCTTGGGAAACGGCTTGTTTAAAGTCGTTCTCTGCTTGTTTTCGACTTTGAGGTTCAATGAACGACAGGGTATCTTCTACCGTCGGTTTATAGTCAGCCTTCACTTCGAGCAACTCTTTGGTCATATCCGACCAGTATACTTCGCCCTCCTCTTGTTCGGAGAAATCAATTTCCCAACTACCTACTTGGGCCAACCGGTTGGTACGGTGAAGAAGATCCTGTAATTCTTTTTGTTCGGTGACATCAACCATAATTCCCCGCAGCTGGTCTGGCTCCCCATCATCCAGGATAACTGTCACATAATCGCGCAACCACACATATTTACCCTGGGCATCACGCATGCGATATTCGAACTCATGGTGTTCTCCCTGCTGGGTTTTTTGGTGACAATAGGTAACGGCCTGGCTCCGATCCTCTGGGTGAATATGGTCTTGCCAGAACTGGGGAGTGTTAAGCCACTGGTCAGGAGGATATCCCAATATAGATTCAACTTTTTGGCTAATAAAAGTAAACTCAAAGGTCTGAGCATCAGCCTCCCAGACGATTCCATCCACAGAATTAATAATGGTTTGCTCTCGCTGTTTGGCCTGCCTAAGTTTCTGCTTGTTTTCGAGATATTGTCTGTATTTTTGAATCTCCCTTGGCACAGCTACATGTAATCGCGTGAGGTTGTCTTTCCTAATACAATCAGAGGCTCCCTCCAGCATTAAATCAATGGCCGTTTCTGTCTCAATATTTTCCGAAACAATAATAAAGGGCAATTTAGGGTATTGCGCCCGGGCCAGTTGTAAGGCTCCAATTCCCGAGAATCCTGTAAGAGAATACGCACTAATAATAAAGTCTGGTTTTGAACCATCAAGACAAGCCTGTAGCTGCTCTTTATTACAGATGGTTTCAAGGTCCACCTCAAGGGGGAGCCTGTTGATTTCTTGCCGAATGAGGGCAGCATCCACTTCATCGTTCTGTATTATCAGTATATGATACCGTTGTTGTGACATATATTTTATTTATTCCCTGCCAAGTGTTCTGATTAGCCAACTTACAATATTATATTAAACCCTAATAATTTAGACACTACTAAGCCCCGGTCATAAAGCTTGTTTCAAAAATAATGACCCCAAATAGTAAGAAAGGATTGGTTTTTGGCCCTTATTCCATACTTAAAGCGGATTTCTGCCGGTGGACATAACCTGTACCTTGCGTAAAGTTCGTATTTTTTTGGGCTATTGCAACTTTTAAAATGAGTGTACTTATACAATATTCTAGAAGGCTGTTTATATGCCTTACATATGCGATCCATGCACCTTCGTGGTCCGTTATTGTGGTGGAATAGCTTGTAATCTTACATATGCTACTAGCTATTTTTTTGTTATTTAGTTATCTACGAGTAAACACTCCAACAACCTATATTAGCTGTCGTCCGATTAGTTTTTTCTTCATACAATCAGTAGGTTCTTAATTACAAGTAAGCAAAAAATAATGGGTATAGAATATGTCTATTTCTATTGAACACCAGCAACAGATAGGCCACCTGTTTAACCGGGGGTATGAGGTCTTTGGTTCTCCGGAAAATTTTAACCGGTGGCTGAAATCGCCTATTTTGGCTCTGGGTAAAACTACGCCCCTTAGCCATTTGGATACCGAAGATGGGGTCCAGGCCGTCCTAGATGTCCTTGCGCGCATAGAACATGGCGTGTACTCCTGATTGGGCCTGTGTTCTTTTTAGCTTCATCGAACAATGATAAAATCTCATCTAATATGTGTTCTTTAGTCATAGCCTATCTCAGGTATTTCTTTTTGATAAGCGTTCTCTGATAGAACGGACAACTTCCTTTCCTGGAATGGTTTCCACTTCGCCATTCTCTACCTCTGCAAGCCTTTGCTCGGCTTCGGCTATCCACGCTTGTTTTATGGTTGGCTTCCAATCATCGCCCTCGATGGGTTCGTCGAATTTGTCCTCACTATCTTTGTTATTTGTACTCATAATATTACTCCTCTTTATTGACTTACCGGATCGCTGTTCTTATAGAGCCGGCGGGCTCCCATACCCTCACGTTCGGGCCATTGTATCCCGCCTTGGTGGACTCGTACCCAACTGAAATACTCCGGGTCTTGTAACCTGGCAAACAGGCCACGGCAGTAGGGTTGCATATCAAAAACGCGCTGCTCACCGCCAGCGAAAGTTAGATGGAGTTTAAAATCATCCAAGGGACGAACTGCTGTTACATCGGGGGTTGATCTCGGGCCCATTTCCAGTCCGCCCAATAGATCCTCGCGTTGTTCCATACGCTCCCGAATTTCTCGCATAGCTTCTTCATGCGGGGTACCTTCACGCGTATCCTGCAAGGCAACCTCCAGACCAAAATGGAAACGCAACCGGTCGATATACGTCCAAATGTTTTCAATCATCTGGTAGTCTGGGACGTCCGTTGTTTCATCGCTCCCACCGGGGGCAATATCATCATTACAATCTTCTTCCGGAAGAGCAGGTGGGGTATCTTCCAATCGTTGCATGTGGTGATTTGCTTCCACGATCCAAGAGGCATTAAGAGATTCCTCACCGGGACTCAAGCTTTGATATATTTCCTCAGCCAGTTGCTCGCGATGTTCGGACGGCAGGTCTAAAATGATATCCAGGAGTTCGTCTTTCTTCATAGGGGATAATGATGTTTTTTGGGAAATCGCTTTCTCATTTCTTTCTTCACTTCCGATAAAGGAATCATATTAGCTTCCCCGGACTCAATTTCATTAACCCTGCGCTTTATTGTTTCTATTTGTTTGTCTGTTAATACTGACTCTCTGTCGTCAAGTGAAGCCAATAAAGCTTTTGCTATTTCTTTTCTCTCATCGGCGGGCCATTTCAAAATTTTTTCTATGATCTCCTCTTTTGTCATAATACTTGCCTTCTATGTGGATTAGAAAAATAGTATAACTCTTTTATGGCTTTATAGCAGCTTATTCGACTCGAGTTCTTTCAATTATTCTTCGCTATCAGCCAATTCTTAGTCAATATCTGATTCTAGTACTGCTTCAATAAACGGGCAAATGAATATATTTATGGAAAATTTACCCCCGTTATGCTTTTCTCATTTTGATACATTGTATCTGCAGCTGGTCAGCTTATGTATGTTTAAATCTCTCGAATTATTGACGTTTAAGTAAGCTAAATAACAAGATCGCCGCTTAGAAACAAAACTTGAATTTAAATATCAATAAATGCGTAAATAAAATGGCAGCTATTCTATCTAATTGGATAGCTGCCATTTTAAGCCATAAGAAATCAATTAATCGTTAAGCTCACTCGGACAGTCAGTTTTTTTAGTAAACGTGATTATGTTAACCAATTACACCAAGTAACTGCGAAGAATAAATGAAAAGAAATATCGCATCACAATAAATAACCACATATGTTTGGTTCGAATACAAGGTCCTTTTAATGTAATGACCTTGGAAACGAACCAGTTGAATTATGTCTGACTCAATCTTTATCTACATGAGAGATAAGGGTGGCTACGCCACTATGAAAGAGCTGAAAGAGGCGGGAATTCACACCCGAAAGATAAAAGAAGCCAGGAGAAAGAATTTATTGATAAAATTAAGCCAGGGCTTTATAAGCTGAGGTACTATCAGCGTGATGAATATGAAAGCTTTGTAGATATTATTCCGCCATTTACATTTGGTATTACACTTGGTGAGAACTTTTGGTAATTAACTATAGCTCTTGAGTACGTTTCTTACTTGCTGATTCATTTTGCAGTGCTTAGAATGTAATCAAACAATATGTTGATTTTCTAACTTATTGCTTATTAAAAAAAGGTTCACACTGAGCAGTTTGTAAGTGCTAATTAAACCGAAATGGCAATTCACAGTCACTGGTGATTATATTTCATTGCAAACGGTTAGAGATAGTTCAAAAAAGAGATAGAAGAAGTATGTTATCCTCATTTAGGCTTAAATCATAAATTTAAAATTATACTTCTTTCTATTGTTAGCTTGAAGCTGTTTATTTGTATGCAGGAATGTGCAATTTATATCATCGGGTAACAGCTAACCAATTCGAACTACTTCATGACCAACTTTCGGGAACGTGCAAATTTCATCTGGGATGTAGCAAACCTTATTCGGGATAGTTTCAAGAGAGGAAAATATCAGGATGTAATCCTCCCTTTTACCGTATTGCGACGCGTAGATAGCGTCTTGCAGCCTAATAAAGAAGAAGTCCTTACCACCTACAACAAGTACAAGGAAAAGCTGGAGGACATGGACGACCTGCTCCGACAGTCCTCCGGTTATGCCTTCTATAATACCAGCAAGTATGATTTCGAACGTTTGTTGGCTGACCACGAGCACATAGCCGATAATCTGCGCAGGTATATAAACGGCTTTTCGGATAATATGCGCGAGGTGCTCTACAACTTCGACTTTGACAATACAATCCGAAAGTTGGATGACCAGGGACTGTTATACCAGGTGATGCAACGTTTCAATGAAATCGATCTGCATCCTGATACGGTAAGCAACATGGAGATGGGTTACATCTTCGAAGAGCTGATTCGCAAGTTCAATGAGGCTACCAACGAGAATCCCGGGGAGCACTTTACGCCGCGTGAAGTGATTAACTTGATGGCCAATATAGTTCTTGAACCTGATCTGGAGGAGCTAAAAAAAGAAGGGATTATCGTTAAAGTGTACGATCCAGCCTGTGGAACGGGTGGAATGCTCAGTATTACCAAGGATAAGATTCAGGAGATCAATCCTGATGCAGATGTGAGGGTATTTGGGCAAGAGCTTAATCCGGAGACCTATGCCGTAAGCAAAAGTGACTTTTTCCTGAAGACGCAGGACGGTAAAGATGCAGAGAACATTTTGCAGGGCAGTACGCTCTCCGATCCCAAGCACAGTGGGGAAACGTTCAATTATATGCTTGCCAATCCACCTTATGGGAAAGATTGGAAGCGAGATAAGAAAACGGTACAAGATGAAGCCGATCGGGGCTATGCCGGACGTTTTGGGGCTGGTACGCCACGAAAAAATGATGGACAGCTGCTGTTTACGCAAGATATGCTTTCTCACAAAGCTCCTTTTGAAGATGGCAAAGGTGGAAGCCGTATTGCAGTGGTTCATAATGGATCTCCGCTATTTACTGGTGACGCAGGGAGCGGAGAAAGCGAAATCCGCCGTTGGATGCTGGAAAATGACTGGCTGGAAGCCATTGTAGCACTTCCTGAACAGCTGTTCTATAATACCGGCATTGCCACCTACGTGTGGATTCTAACCAACAAGAAATCTCCTGAGCGCAAGGGGAAAGTCCAGCTTATTGATGCCTCAGACATCTGGGAGCCGATGCGTAAAAGTTTGGGTGATAAACGACGCAGAATTTCTGATGAACAGCTAAAGCAAATTACCCGGCTTTATAGCGATTTCGAGGAGGGCGACAAGGTTAAGATTTTTGAGAATGAGGAGTTTGGCTATCGCAAGGTTCGTATTGAGCAACCGTTACGGTTGAACTACCATGCTATTCCTGAGCGTATAGAGCGACTCAAAGAAGAACGAGTCTATCAGAATTTTGCCAAGAGCCGTAAGAAAGACAAAGAGGAAAAGCAGAAAGAGATTGAAGAGGGCAAAAAGGAGCAGCAGTTTATCCTCGATGTGCTCCATTCGATGAGTGACGAGAAGTTCACCAACAGCCGCAATTTTTTTATGCGACTAAAAGAACGATTCGCTGAGCACGATTATAAGCCCAAGAAAAGTTTGCGAAATGCGATTGAGCGTGCGATCGGTGAGAAAGATGAGGAAGCTGACATTGTAAGGGATAAAAAAGGCAATCCTGAATCAGATACCGACCTTCGGGATTATGAAAACGTTCCGCTGGATGAAGATGTGTTTGAGTACTTCGAGCGGGAGGTGAAACCGCACGTGCCGGAGGCTTGGATTGACGAAGACTATACCGATGAGAAAGATGGCGAAGTGGGACGCGTGGGCTATGAAATTCCTTTTACGCGTCACTTTTATGAATATGAACCACCACGACCGCTGGATGAGATTGAAGGCGAAATAAAGATGTTGGAAGAGCAGATTCAGGACTTAATGAAAGAAGTCATAGACTGATCAATGGCATTACCGGTGAACATAGAAAAGCTTATTAAGGGCACGGTTGTAGAAACCGAACGCATTGAATTCAAGAAGGGATGGAATCCCGAAGCCGTGATTCATACGATGTGTGCTTTTGCCAATGATATCAATAACCTGGGAGGAGGCTATATTGTTATTGGTGTCGATGAAGAGGATGGTAGTCCTATACTGCCTCCAGCCGGTCTCCAGAAGAATCAGTTGGATGCGATCCAAAAGAAGCTGGTGGAGCTGAGCAACAAAATTCAGCCTACCTATTTTGCGGTGTCGGAACCAACGAAGGTGCAAGGGCAGTATGTGTTTGTGCTCTATTGTCCGGGTGGAGATAATCGTCCCTATAAAGCTCCGGTATCGCTCTCGGTTAAAATGAGAGGTCACGCTAATTGGATTCGCAGATACAATTCCACGGTACGGGCGGATGATCAGGAGACACAGCAGCTTCATGAGCTGGCGGCTAAAATTCCGTTTGATGACCGTATAAATCATCAGGCTTCACTGAACGATCTGAAGCTATCGCTGATCAAGGAGTTTTTGCAAGAGATCGACAGTCCGCTCTTTGAGCAGGCCGACGATATTTCCTTTACGGAGCTATGCCGACAGATGCAGATTGTGAAAGGGCCGGTTGAGAATCTTAAGCCGGTGAATGTAGGGCTGCTATTGTTCAATGATGAACCGGATCAGTTTTTCCCAGGCGCTAAGATTGAAGTGATTATTTATCAGGATGAAGTGGGCGACCGCTTTTCTGAAAAGGTCTTTACCGGCCCCATCCACAAGCAGCTTACAAGAGCGCTGGAATACCTCGAGACTAATGTGATTCGGGAAGAAGTCATGAAGGTAGAAGGGAAGGCCCAGGCCAATCGCTTTTATAATTATCCGTATGCGGCCATCGAAGAGGTGTTGGCTAATGCCGTGTATCATCGCAGTTATGAGCTCCGTAATACCATCGAAGTAAATGTACGGCTGGATCAGATTGAGGTGCTTAGCTTTCCGGGGCCATTACCGCCGGTAGATAATAAAACGTTACAAAAGGAGCGGATCGTTGCCCGCAATTACCGCAACCGTCGTATTGGTGATTTTCTGAAAGAGCTGCAGCTTACCGAAGGACGTTCCACCGGCTTTCCCAAGATTTATGATACAATGGAGAAAAACGGTTCGCCGGAACCAAAGTTCGAAACCGATGATGACCAGTATTACTTTTTGGCAACCCTCCCCGTTCATGATCGCTTAAAAGAGCAGGCCCAAGCGGGGGCCCAAGCAGGAGCCCAAGTCCAAAAATATGATCTTAATAAGACAGAGAAGGCGATTTTAGCTTATTTGGATAAGGGCCCAAGCTCCCGGTCTGATATAATTAATCATCTGGGAAGTGGTTCTCGTTCGGGGTATTTCAAAGAGACATTAAAGGGCCTATTAGAGGATGAACTTATTGCCTATACGCATCCGGATTCCCCAACGCACCCGGACCAAAAGTACAAAATTACAGACGTTGGCAAGCAACAAATAACATAAACTGAACTATTCACTATGAGTACATTTGGCAACTTACAACAAGTGGATCTCCGAGAGGGGTGGGCACATGAAGCCTTTGACTTTACCGAGTGGCTGGTCGATCCCGAAAATCTGCAGATGTTATCGGATGAGATTGGGATTGAGATTGCGCCAATTAAACCTGAAGCGAAGACCGGACGGTACAGCGTAGATATCTTAGCAGAGGAGGAGAATACCGGACGCAAGCTGGTGATCGAAAACCAACTGGAACAGACCGATCATGATCACTTAGGGAAACTGGTAACCTATGCCTCCGGCCATGATGCCGAATATGTGGTTTGGATTGTGAAAGATGCCAATGACGAACACCGGCAGGCGCTGGAGTGGTTGAATGACCATACAGGCAATGAACTAAATTTCTTTCTGCTGCGACTGGAACTATGGCAAATTGATAATTCAAAACCTGCGGTCAAGTTTAATACCATCGTAGAACCCAACGAGTGGACCAAAACGCTTCGGGAGCAGACCAAGTCAGACAATCTTTCTGAGACGAAGCTCATGCAGCTGGATTTCTGGCAACAGTTTAAAAGTTATTGCAAGGAACATAATTCACGAATAGGTAGCCGAAAAGCTCAGGCTCGGCATTGGTATAGTATTAGTATCGGCAGTTCAGAGGGACATTTGACGTTAACGGTAAACACTCGGGACCAAGAACTGGGCTGTGAACTCTATATCCATGATAATAAAACCTGGTTTGATGAGCTGCATGAACGAAAGGAAGAGATCGAAGATAAAATTGGGTCAAAGCTGGTATGGCAAAGACTAAATAGTAATAAAGCAAGCCGCATAAAACAGGCCAAAGGTTTTGACTTTGAGAAACAGGAGCAGTGGCCTGAGTATTTTAAATGGCTAAAAGAGAAGGCAGATAAATTTAAACAAGTATTTGGGACATGAACTGGGAACTAATCATATCAGGTGCAGCATTCGTTGTCTCTTTGGGAGTTGCAATTTATAGTTACTTACAAGGCCGTAAGAGTAACGATTTGCAAGAAGAACAAACTAAATTACAACGTCGTGTAGTGGAAATTGAAGAGCAGCGCGAACAAGAACGATTAGCCAAAGAAAACCGCGCAGACTTACAGCCATATTTTAGATATATATCGAGAAAAGATAGTCCTGTAAAAATTGCACGTCAGATTACAATTGAAAACTTAGGCAAACATGAAGCGCAAAATATCCGAATGTATGTAGATGGAGATCCTGTATCTATGCATCGAGATATATTTTGTCGGCCGGACAATAAATTAAGTCCTATTCAACCGGATAGTGACCAAATGTGGTGTATAGAAGTTGATGAAGAATCACCAGAAGTATGCGAAATTATGCTTAAATGGGATGATGAAACAGGCAGCGATTATGAGTTTAAAGATAAATTACCTCTAAAGAAATGAGATACCGTAAATCGGAAGAATTGAAAGAGACAGATTTAGAGTGGTTTGGCGAAGTTCCCAAATCATGGGATATCAGAAAGCTGAAATTTCTTTCTAATGTTAATTCCTCTAATGTTAATAAAAAATCCAAAGAAGGAGAAGAAGTAGTAGAGTTATGCAACTATACAGATGTTTATTACAACGAGTTTATTACTAATGAGCTCGACTTCATGAAGGCCACTGCAAGCGATAAAGATATTGAACGGTTTCAGTTAGTAGAAGGTGATGTAATTATTACCAAAGATTCGGAGTCACAAGATGATATGGCAGTGCCGACCTTTGTTGAGGAGACAAAAGAAAATCTATTATGTGGATACCACTTAGCTCTTATTAGAAGTGATGAAAAAGTTTTAAATGGGAAATACTTATTCCGTCTTTTCCAGTCAAAAAAATATCGTGAAGAATTTGGTATTAGGTCCAATGGAATAACACGATATGGTTTAGGGGTGCATGAATTGAAAAATATATCGATTCATATTCCACCTCTCCCCGAGCAACGCTCCATCGCCACCTTCCTTGACCGTAAGACCGAAGCCATCGACGGGCTCATCCAAAAGAAAGAGCAGCTCATCGAGCGGCTGAAAGAAAAACGGCAGGCGCTTATCACCCGGGCCGTCACCAAAGGCCTTGACCCGGATGTGCCGATGAAGGACTCGGGCATTGAGTGGCTGGCAGAGATTCCTGAGGAATGGGAAATTAAAAGGTTGAAATTTTTAATGGAAACAAATCCTAGCAAACAAGAAGTTTCCGATCTACCTGGAAATTTTGAAGTATCATTTTTACCAATGGAAAAGGTCGGTGAAACAGGAGAATTGACTCTCGATGAGACGAAACAGCTAAAAAAGGTCTTCAATGGGTATACATATTTTACCAATGAAGATGTAACAGTGGCTAAAATCACACCCTGTTTCGAAAATGGCAAAGGAGCACTTATAAAAGATTTAGAAAATGAGGTAGGGTTTGGTACTACAGAATTAACAGTATTTAGGCCTAACCCCCAAAAGGTTTTACCAGAATACCTGTATTATATCACAATTAGTTATCCAATAAGAAAGATTGGGAAATCTTTTATGTACGGTGCAGGAGGACAAAAGCGGGTTCCTGATGATTTCTTTGAGAATTTCCAATTAGGAATTCCGTCTATTGAAAAACAAAAGGAAATCATAAATGATCTAAAAATAGAATTAGAACGTTTATTCATATTTCGCAAAAAAATTAGAGAGCAAATTCAAAAACTAAAAGAATATCGCCAGTCTCTCATATCCGCTGCGGTAACGGGCAAGATTGATGTGCGGGCTAACCAAGAACTTGCAATATCTGATGAACCCAGAAAAGAGATTTCAAGCTGGGATAAGTTCGTTTTGGCCTTAGAGATTATTAAGCGCATGCAAAATAATCAGCATTTTGGAAGAATTATGTTGGTTAAAATTCTCTTTTTGATTGAATACCATCTTCGAGTAAAGGGGTTTAATAGTAATTATAAACGGTGGGACCATGGTCCTTTTGATAATCAGCTCATTAATTCTGTAGAATACAATCTAAAAAAGGATGGATGGATAGATATTGACTCAATAGAGAGTAGTGATTATGATCAAAAAATATATACACCAACAGGTAAAGCCTATGAAAAGAGTCATTATTTTAACAATAGTTGGGGAGATCTCGATGATGAGATTCAGGATATACTGAACATTTTTAACAATGCCAATTCTACTCAGGCAGAAATTATAGCAACGATTTATGCCGCTTACAATGATCTCTTAATTGAAAAAAAAGAACCAAGTGAAGATGAAGTCTTAGATGAGATTTTGAATAACTGGCACCCTAATAAAAAGAAAATATCCAGGAAACGTTGGAAGTCTGCCTATAGGTGGATTAAAGAAAAAGAATTTTTACCCACTGGTTTCGGAAATTCAACTAAGGAAGCAGCTTAAATATGAGTCGACAGATCAGGGAAAAGTATTTAGAGGAAGATATCGAAAACGTCCTGCTGCAGGAGCAGCCGGAAGATGATCGAGCGTTGGATGAAGGCAAAGAATATACCGTAGCCGGTCAACAGGGAGGCTATCACCAGCGCACCGCCGAAGACTACGATAAATCGCTCTGCCTGATCCCCGATGATCTGATTGACTTTATCAAGGCAACCCAGCCTAAGCAGTGGCGTAAGCTGAAAAAACTGGAAGGCGACGATGCCGAACAGGTGCTGCTTAAGCGCGTTAAAAAGCAGGTAGATAGAAAAGGCACAGTGTATGTGTTGCGCAATGAGCTTAAGCTATCCGGATGCCGTTTTCGGCTTACTTACTTCCGTCCCAACACGGGCCTAAACCCCTTATTACAGAAAAAGTACAAAGCTAACTTCTTTTCTGTAATGAGGCAGTTTTATTATGCCCCAAAAAATGATGATAAGCCACGGAGTGGTCCAAGTTTAGATTTAGGTATATTTCTCAATGGTCTGCCCATTTTTACTGCCGAGCTCAAGAATCCTATGAATGGCCAGGAGGTCGGGGACGCTGTGGCCCAGTACAAACAGGATCGGGACCCACGGGAGCCGATATTTCAATTCAAACGATGTCTGGCCCACTTTGCCGTTGACCCACAGGAAGTTTATTACACTACCAAGCTCGAAGGGCATAAGAGCTATTTTCTGCCCTTCAATAAAGGCAAGCAAGGCGGAGCTGGAAATCCCACTCCCATGGGAGATGAAGATCGGTATGCTACCTCTTACCTGTGGGAGAAGATCTGGAGCAAAGACAGCGTGCTGAATCTGATTCAGCACTTTATTCACAGCCGTAAAGAAAAAGATGATGATGAGATTCTCTTTTTCCCGCGGTACCACCAACTGAAAGCCGTCCGGCGAATGGTGAACCATGCCAAGCAGCACGGCACCGGTCAGCGCTACCTGGTACAGCACAGCGCGGGCAGTGGCAAGAGCAATACCATTGCCTGGCTGGGACATCAGCTCTCCTCTCTGCACGATGCTACCGATAACAAAGTGTTTGATACGGTTGTAGTTATTACCGATCGCCGCGTGCTGGACAAGCAGCTTCGGGATATCGTTCTGGAGTTTCAGAAAGTACCAGGTGTGGTAGAAGCTATTGGGGATGATGATACCTCCGAGGATCTGAAGAAAGCCCTGCGGGATGGGAAGAAGATCATTACTACCACCTTGCAGAAGTTTCCCTACATCACCGAAGCGATGAAAGATTATAAAGGGAATAACTTTGCGGTACTCATTGATGAGGCGCACTCCTCGATGGCCGGATCGACGACGCGACAGATGAACGAAATTTTGTCGTCAGTATCTCTTGAGGAAGCAGAATCCGATGATGATGTGAGCCCGGAAGATCTCACTGATCATATCGAGAAGCTGATTCAGAGCCGAGGCCAGCTGCCGAATGTTAGTTATTTTGCATTTACGGCTACGCCCAAAGAGAAGACCCTGGAGTTATTTGGCACTGAGGAACCCGATGAAGGCTATGAGCCTTTTAGCTTATATACTATGCGTCAGGCAATCGAAGAAGGATTTATCCTGGACGTGCTCGAAAACTATACGACCTACAACAGTTACTTTAAGCTGCTCAAGGCCATTGAGGATGATCCCAAATATGATCAGGGCAAAGCCTCGGCCATGCTAAAGAAATTTGTGAGCCTGCACGAACATGCTGTCAATGAGAAAGCCAAGATCATCGTCGATCATTTTCACCAGTTCGTATCCCACGCGATCAAGGGCAAAGCCAAGGCGATGGTCGTCACGCGATCGCGCTTACATGCCGTACGATTTGGGTTAGCCATTAAGAAGCTGGTAAAGAGCGAAAACATGCCCTATAAAGTACTCACCGCTTTTTCTGGGACGGTCAAAGATCCCGAAACCAGCAAAGAGTACACCGAAAGCGGTATGAATGGTATTCCTCAGACCCAAACCAAAGAGCAGTTCAAACAGCAGGATTATCGCTTTATGGTCGTAGCCAATAAGTTTCAGACGGGTTTCGATCAGCCCTTGCTGCACACCATGTATGTAGATAAAAAGCTGGGCGGAGTGAATGCTGTGCAAACGTTAAGCCGATTGAACCGCACGCATCCACAGAAGCAAGAAACGATGGTGCTGGACTTTGCAAACGAAGCCCAGGATATCCAACACGCGTTCAGCAATTACTACGAAAAAACGTTCTTGAGTGAGGGCACCGATCAGAATGTGCTCTATAACCTTATGGAGGATCTGGAAGAATACCGCTTGTACAGCGATATTGATATGGATCAGTTTGCCGAGAACTACTTTGCCAAGAATGTGAAGCAGGCCAAGTTGTATTCCATTTTGGAGCCTGTGGCCGACCGTTTTAACGAGCTTGGGGAGGACGAGCAGCGCGACTTTTATCGCAAGTTGCGCAAATACGTACGCACCTATTCCTTCTTGTCCCAAATCCTCCCATTCGATGATGTGCCCATGGAGAAGTTCTATGCTTTTGGCAAGTATCTGCTCCGCCTGATCTCCTTAGAGGAGTCCAAATTGCCGCGTGAAGTGCTTCAAGAAGTGGATATGGATTCCTATCGTATTCAACGCATGTATAAGGGACAGATAGACCTTAAACGCGGTGGTGGGGAACTTAAATCAAGTCAGCTGGATGGCGAAACCTCGAGCAGTGATGAAAATGAGGAATCCCTTTCCGAAATTATTCGCGTCATCAATGACCGTTACGGCACCGACTTTAGCGAAGATGATAAGGTGTTTACGGCTTTTCGTGATCGCCTGTATGAAGATGATGCCGTTCAAAAAAGTGCTAAGGCCAACACGAAGGAAAATGCCAAGATCACCTTCGAGGATAAAGCTCGTGAACATGCTCGAGAGATGATCGACGAGCATTTCGGCTTCTACAAGAAGTTCAACGATGATGACGACTTTCGGGATGCCTTAGTACATATGCTCTTTAACGACTTCCAGAGCTGGATGCAGGAGAAGAGTTCGCAATAGTATCGCTCTTTTTTTACATCAAAACAGCGAAATACCATAAGCAACAAAACCTAAAAAACGCATGGTTTTAGTAGTTTCTCCAAAAGTTGTTATTTAGTCCTAAACTTTTTCAATTAACTATAGACAAGAGATATGAAAGCATTAGGTAATGTACTTTGGTTTATATTTGGTGGGTTCATAGCCGGCCTTTTATGGTGGTTTGCAGGGGTCATGATGTTTATATCCATTGTTGGGATTCCATGGGGTAAGGCTTGTTTTGCCATCGGAAACCTTTCATTTTTCCCATTTGGTAAAGAGGCTGTAAACCGAGAAATCTTAACAGGAAAGGAAGATGTTGGGACTGGTGGTTGGGGCACGCTGGGGAATGTACTCTGGTTTATTTTCGGTGGGTTTTGGCTTGCTCTGAGTCATGCTTTAGCAGCTATTATAAGTTTTATTACCATTATAGGGATTCCCTTTGGTATTCAACACGGTAAGCTTGCTCGTATTTCATTATCACCAATTGGGAAAGAAGTAGTTGATAAAGAGGTTGCCGAGCAGGCCCGAAAAAAGAGTGCTAAACGAGTTGTAGAAGAGTATAGTAACTAAACTGTTAAGCACATTTATTTTGCTCTTTCGCTCACCAGTTTTTAGAATGAGTATTTTTCTAATACCGATTTGGATGAGCGGTATACCTATGATTCTTCAATTCGCGGTCTCAAAAAGATGCGAAAGAAAGAACCGGATAAGGCGGCTGCTGTAGCGGATAGGATTATTAAGAATACTACCGTACACTGATGACGAGAGGTATGAAAGGATGTTATATCTATTGCAATGACGAAGAAACTGAAAACTATCTTAGATCCATAGTTGGAAACTTAAATATAAATTATTGAGAGATTAGACATTAACAAAATTTATCTGTAAGATATTATTACAAATAGTAATAAATTCCTACAATAATATGACGAAGCAAGAAATAGAAGACGTACTAATTGAAAAAATTAAAGAGAACCATGCACTGACAACAGGTGAAGAACCTGATATTGACGGAAATACAGCACCCTTCAAGGACTTAGATTTTTTTGACAGTTTATTAGCATCAGAAGTTGGTATTGACCTCCAAGATGAAATTGATTGTGATTTCGATAATGTTAAAGAAGCCTTTAAGGAGGCTCAACTAGAGGGTATTACCATTGAACAAATGGCAGATATAATTTTAAAGGTTGAGGAGGCATAAAATGACTGATTTAAAAAAATGTATTGCCAATAGGTTAAAAGAGGCAAGGGCAAGTGCTGGGTTGTCCCAAAATCAAGTAGCGAATTTTTTAGGTCTTAAGAGACCATCAATTTCTGAAATTGAAGCTGGAAGAAGAAAGGTAAGTGCTGAGGAGTTAGTCAAATTTTCAGATATATATAATGTTAGATTGAACTGGTTAGCATGTAAAGAATCAGAACTCAATAATGATATAAAAGAAAAATTGAAGCTTGCAGCTCGAGAGGCATCTAAGATAAAGAGTGATGATTTAGATAAGATCATAAAAATTCTAACGGCGTTTAAAAGTGAATAGAAGTGGCTAGAACTAAAAAAGAGTTAATTGAAAAAGCATTATTTGCCGCATTAAAAGAAAGAAAAAAAATAAGTGGAGATCATTATAAGCCTTTTTGTCTGTTTGATTTTATTGAAAAGCAAGATGTTCAGCTAAAGTTTACAGATATTAGTAGCCTAGAGGGTATATATAGTAAAGAGCCCGGTCCATTAATACTCTTGAACTCCCTTAGGCCGCATGGGCGACAGTATTTTAATTGTGCACATGAATATGGACATCATGTTTTTGAGCATGGAATTGAATTAGATGAAATAATTGATAGTAATAGTCATTTTGATCCTGAAGAATTTTTAGTTGATACTTTTGCAGGTTTTTTGCTAATGCCTAAATCAGCAATAAGGAGAGCTTTCAACATTCGAAATATTAGATTCGATGAATTTAATCCAGTCGAATTTTATAAAATCGCTTCAAATATAGGGGTAGGCTATCAAACAATTTTATTCCATTTGTTTAGATCTTTACGGTTGATTGAAAAATCACTGTATAAGAAATTATCTTCTGTTAAGGTTCAAGAAATAAAAAAAGAAATTTTAGGCCAGAGCTTTCCTGGAGAACTTATCTATGTTGATGAAAATTGGGAAGGAAGACCTATAGATATCCAGGTTAATGATATACTTGCAATTGAGGGCAGCTATAAAATTGAATGCAATAATGTCAAAAGGATTGATGAGGTAAATGGAATTTCGATCTACAAGGGTGTTAACACAGGGATTGGTAGAATAAGATTGCAAATGCAGGATAAAGTACATTTTCTAAGGGTGTCACGTCACCAATATGTGGGAATAAATAAATACAAACATCTAGAGACAGAAATATGAGATATAAATATGTCCCTTCCAGTGGTAACTTGTCAATAGCTTGGTTTAAAGCTTTTAAGCATATAAATAAATATGGTAGAACATCGCCGTTAATAATTAGAATTAAAGATATACCTAAAGATATATCAAATCTCGAAGATAGCTCTGTTAGGGATATATTTGATGATTTTTTAAACAGGAAGGGACAGTCTAGTATTAACACGGTCGCCAATACAATATTTCCCTGGTCTCTATGGAATCCAAAAAAGGAAAGAAAAGTGTTATATAAAAGACATTTCCGAATTACCCCTTCAATAAAATCATGTAATCCCAATAAATTCGGACATTATTTTCGAAGAATGATTGGATTTAATACAAGCTATAATGACACGAAATACTCAGACGACTTTATTAATCAGATAGAACATGTTATTGATACTTATCGGAGTGGTACCCATAGACACTCAGCCTTACAGATTGGGATTTTTGATCCTGACCGTGATCACTCTAAGAGTAGACAGAAAGGGTTTCCTTGTTTACACCAAATCGCGATTAATTCTCATGGTCCCAATGGAAAAGATGGTTTAGGTATTACAGGGTTTTATGCAAAACAACTAATTCTTAAGAAAGCTTACGGTAATTATTTGGGTTTATGTCGCTTAGGATATTTCCTTGCGAGAGAATTAAATATGGACTTTGTACAAATGAATTGTGTCATATCTGAGGCCGATATTAATAAGAGTATTTTTAAAAAGAATGATAGGGATAAACTTTATAAAAGAATTAATTCCCTAGATATTTATAATCTACATACGATTTAATATGTCCTTTCTGTCCCACGAAACACTCAAGTCACGTATAGTAAGCGATAATATAATAATAAATGGCTTTGAAGAAGATAATATTAAATCTGCAGCCTATGAATTATCAATGGGGCATGAGGCTTTTGTTACTACGGAACAAATAAAGGAGGTCTATGAAAAAGGAAATCAGATTGTTATTGAGCCGGGTCAATTTGCTATTCTTTTAACCAAAGAAAAGTTAAGTGTCCCATTTGATTTAATAGCTTTTATTTCAGTTAAATTTAGTATCAAGAAAGAGGGTTTAGTAAATGTATCTGGCTTTCATGTTGATCCTGGTTTTAACGGAAGGTTAAAGTTCGCAGTTTATAATGCGGGAAGTCGAAATGTCGTTATAACTTGTGGTGAGCCAGCTTTTCAGATTTGGTTTGCAACTCTTGACAAAGAAGATAAATCAAGTGAATATGATGGAGATCATAATGGTCAAAATAATATTACGGCAAATGATGTTATGCAGACACAAGGGGATATTATATCACCAACAAAAATGAAGGAACGAATTGACAAATTGGAGAGAGTTTATGAAACAATAAAAACACTAGCCTTTGGAGTTATAATATCATTATCAGGTTGGTTTATAGTTGAACTGGTCAGATACTTGCAACAACAATGAATCAGTGAATAGGAATTAAAATGCTTGTCGTATTTGAAGGACCAGATAATGTTGGGAAAACTACTATCTCAGAAAATGTTTCAAAACAGCTTAAAAAAGACAATATCCCAACTCAAAACGTGGCATTTCCTGGTAACCAGCATGGAACCTTAGGAAGGTTTATTTATGAGCTACACCACAAGCACAATTATTATAATATAAATCATATACCTCAAATCAGTTTACGGTTATTACATGTAGCAGCTCATTTTGATACCATAAATACTTCTATTTTACCAGTAATAGACAAAAAACTTGTACTTCTTGATAGACATTGGTGGTCAACTTTTGTGTATGGTAAGGTTGGAGGCATTAAGAGAGAAGTTTTAGACAAAATAATGGAAATCGAAAAGATGGCTTGGAAGGATATAGAGCCTGATATAATATTCTTGATTAATAGAAAGAAACCTATTGAGATACGAAAGAATCAAAAATGGATGAAATTACGTGCTGAGTATCTAAAATTAGCAAAAAGAGAATCGGTGAAAAAAAATATTATCAAGATAGAAAATGATAACACAATTGAGGAAACAACCCAGAATATTATTAGTATATTAAAAGCTTATTAAAACACTTACTTTAAAGTTTTAACCCATCTGAGTTGCAACAAACGGATCTCAATTTAACAAGCTCAAATAAGACTAATAAAAGTGGATTATTCTCTATTAATAAAAAATTAGCTCCTGCAAAACCTACAGAAGTTTATAATACATATTGGAGATTTGCAGCTAAAAGACAAAGACTGTTTTTTAAAAAAATTAGTAAAAAGTATCCACCTTGGACAGATGATCCTATTCTAAATAAATATAAATTCACTAATGCTTATAGAGCATCGGATAGAGTCAGTCAATATTTAATTAAAAATGTTATTTATAGTGATTCATATTCGCTTAACGATTTATTTTTTCGAATCATCCTTTTCAAGATTTTCAACAAAATAGAGACTTGGGAACTTCTAAAATCAGAACTTGGAGAGATTAACTATAACACATTTGAATTTGATGCCTATGATAGAATATTAACTGAAGCACAAGCCTCTGGACAAGCTATTTATTCAGCTGCTTATATAATGGCCTCTGGGAAAAGTGCATTTGGCTATTCCAAAAAACATAGAAATCACCTTACTTTAGTTGCCAAGATGATGCAAGACAAATTGCCAGAGAGAATTGCTTCATCAGAAACTATGCAGGAAGCATTTATATTATTGAAAAGTTATCCATCAATCGGTGATTTTCTTGCATACCAGTATGTAACTGATATTAATTACAGCAATATTACAAGTTTTTCGGAAAAAGAGTTTGTTGTGCCTGGACCTGGTGCCATTGATGGTATACACAAATGTTTTTCCGATTTAGGAGGCATTAGCGAGATTGAGATCATCAAAATGATGTATGACAATCAAGATCGAGAGTTCGAGAGGTTAGGATTAAATTATAAGTCGCTTTGGGGAAGGCCATTGATGTTAATTGATTGCCAAAATTTATTTTGCGAGGTAGACAAATATGCTCGTGTTGCACACCCGAATATTAAAGGAAAAAGTGATAGGAAAAGGATAAAACAAAAATATTCACCAACTAAAGATAAGTTTAAGTATTGGTATCCACCACATTGGGAAATAAACGGGAAGGTAGAAGATTTCTACAATGAAATACAATAATATTTTCAAGGGTGGTTCAGCAAATGAAGTTTGGGTAAATACCTATGCTGAACTTTCCAAGAAAACGGAGGATCCTCAAAGTAGTAGGATAGGTCCAACTCAAGAAATACTGCATGCTTTTATTTCAATTAGTAATCCAAGGCAAAGGTGGATTTGTGCTAGGATTCCCGCGATAAATCCCGCTTTTGCAATTGCCGAGATAATATGGATTTTAAATGGTAGAAATGACTCAAAATTTCTAAATTATTGGAATGGGAAATTACCTGAATATGCTGGAAAGGGTGATGAATATCACGGAGCATATGGGTATCGATTACGGAAAAGTTTTGGTTTAGATCAGTTAAATAAAGCTTATTTAGCTCTTAAAAATAACCCAAATAGTAGACAGGTTGTTCTACAAATTTGGGATCCCAATCAAGATTTACCAAATGAGGACGGAAGTGCAGTAAGTAAGGATATACCATGCAATATAGTAGCAATGCTAAAGGTGAGGGAGGGAAAGTTAGAATGGCAACAGATAATGCGTAGTAATGACATTATCTTAGGTATGCCTTACAATTTTATCCAATTTACTACACTACAGGAAATTATTTCAGGTTGGCTCAGAATTGAAGTAGGTACATATAATCATCTTAGCGACAGTTTACACCTGTATTTGAACGATATATCCGATTATGGCTCTAAATCTTCAATTAAAGTTAGTGCAAATGAAGATGACCTTCGTTTGCCTAAGAAAAGGTCAGAAAAAGTAGTTAAAGAATTTGCTGTTAAGATCGAGCAAATAATAAATGATCCATTTTTGAGTACAAAAAAATTACGTGAGATAGCAAGGTGGGAGGGAGCTCCAAAGGCTTATAAAAATCTTTTAAAAATTATTTGTGCTGAGGAAGCAAGAAGATCAGGCTTTTCTACTCTTGTTGAGGAATTTATGGCTTATTGTAAAAATCCTATTCTTAGTCAGTACTGGAGTTTATGGATGAAAAGATTTAAATAATTTTTATTTCTCTTTTTTTTAGGTCTACACTGAGCTTTCCTCCACAATTTCTCCTCAAGTATCGGTATATTTTGTAGGATTCTAATATTGCAAATTCCCACTCCTTAAGACTCCTTTTGCTAACCTCAAAAGGTGAGGATAGTCTTCGAATAGTTTTTAATATTTCAAAATCAATAGTATCTATTCCTTTGAAGAAGTTTGTCTCTTCCGCAAATGGATAGATATAAGCAGCAATTGCTTCCTCAATAATTGCAGCTCTGGCTCCGTCTTCTACTTCATCTATCTTGGAATCGCTCTTTCTTTTTTTATTTAATAACTTCCTCAATACTGGAGACCACCCCAAATAGGCGGCAAAGCCATAATGAAAAACATCATGATACCTATAACCATCATTCCGATGAGAATTATCAGTTATCGGATCCCCAACTTGATTCCCATTTACATAGACTTCTACAAAAGAGTCATTTCCATTATCAATTTCTTTAAACTCTAACTCAAAACTTCTGGGTAATTTTTCACTTTCTAAACAATTATCATCGAATAGTTGGTAATTTTCATAATCCAGTTTCCAGCGATTTTGAGTTTTATTGATGTTATTTATTGCAATTTCCTCTAAGTCTAGATTCATTTTTGTGGCAACATTAGACATATACCATAATAAATCTCCCAACTCTTCCTTTAAGTTAGTTTTGAAATCTTGGTATGAGTTACCATCTCTTAACCTCTTTTTGAACTCAGAAATAGTTGATCCCATTTCACCAACAAGTCCCAAGAGGGGAATAAAATAGTCAATCAGGTTTTCTGATTTTTTCCGTTGATCGGTTTCTTGTGATTTAATTTGGTATTCACGGAAATCCATAATTAAGCAAAATTCGGTTATACCAGTTTAGAAATACTTTTTAAAAATAAGTAACCTAAGCCAAAAAGAAATTCCAATACTTTACTTTCTGAACTTAAATATGAAAAAGTATAGTATAAATAAATTTATGGCATCATCATAAGTAGTTATTTATGGACTGGCTAAAGAGTAGAAATTACCGTTGTGAGCTCATAATATCCTACTTAAAGTAAAAGTACCCAGAATAAAATGGATCAATCCAAAATCACTTTAACCGGGGGGTGGATTAGAAACCTAGTTGATATCATAATCTCTAAAATAAGGAACGGGTGCTAGAGGTACTAGTGAATTTTCAACTTTTCAGATAGGCCTACAAATCGATTGGTTTTATCGTAAAACTGTTAACAAAAGGATATTTATTAGAATATTCTGTGACCCAAATGTGACCCAAATATAAATGAGAGAGTAAGTCTACTTAAAATTATAAGGGACTTAAAAAATTCTTAAGTGATTGGGAGGGATAAAGTTAGGAGGGAGTACGCCTGAGAGGATTCGAACCCCTAACCTCCTGATCCGTAATCAGGTGCTCTATCCAGTTGAGCTACAGGCGCATTGAATGAGATCCCAATGATACGGGGAATAAATCAGTTAATCAACTGTATTATTTGATAATTTTGTTATGAAAAATAGCATTTGGGTGCTAACTTTTACAGCTTAAATCCGTAGAGGGAGTGACCCATAATGAAGGGAAATGTTAACCAACCAAATAACCAGGTATGATGAAATCTAAGCTAACCATTGTGCTGCTGTGTGCGGTAGTATTTTACGGGGGGTGCGCCTCGTCTCAAAAGACCACCAGCGATCAGCAGACCAAGACCGAAGAACAGTCATCCAAAGAAGAATATGATAAGCTTATTAAGGATGCGGAGCAATACGAAGGATATTTCGATTTTTATCAGAAAGATAGTGAGCTTTACCTTTCGGTTTCCGAGGAGCAGCTCAACAAGCCTTTCTTAATGAATTTTGAACTGGCCCGGGGCGTCGGGGCATCCGGATTATACGGGGGAACGATGCTGAATATTTTTGAGGGACTGCTGGTCTCTTTCCAGAAGCATGAGGGCAAGATTTTCCTTGTGCAGCATCCGCATCGCTATACGGCCCAAGCGGGAACGCCCCAAGCCAAAGCCGTGGATTTAACATTTGGAGAATCCGTGGTAGAAGCTTCCGAGATCAAAGCGTTTAATGCCGACAGCTCACGCATGCTGGTGGATGTGTACGACTGGTTTGTGGGAGACCTTTCAGGTATCTCAACACGGGTAGCGTATGCCGTAGGCGAAGATGGACAACCTGGTTCCGCAACTTTCGACAAAGGGCGATCGCACCTGGAGAAGGTTCAGGCCTTCCCGGAGAATGTGAATATCCAGGCACGATTGACATTCAAGAATGGCAAAGCCCAGAACGCGCCTCGTACGGTAGCGGATGGGCGGTATATTCCTGTATCGCTGTTCTATACGATGGTTAAGCTTCCGGAAGAACCCATGAAGCCCCGGATGGCGGACGATCGCACGGGCTACTTTATGACGGTCCATAAGGATTTTACTGACGACAGCGACACCTTTTTCAAGCGTTACGTCAATCGCTGGAGGCTGGAGTGCAAGGAAGATGTAGCTGAAGGCGAGCTTTGTACGCCCAAAAAGCCGATTACTTATTATATCGACCACACCGTACCGGAAGAATATCGTCAGGGTATGATGGATGGGGTAGAGGCATGGTCGAAGGCGTTTGAAGCAGCTGGCTTCCGGAATGCGGTGCAGGCCAAGATGCTGCCCGACAGCGTGATGGCAGAAGATATCCGATATGCTACGCTCCGCTGGAATACCTCGGATCAGCCGGGTTATGGTGCTATTGGTCCTTCGGTGGTAGATCCGCGCACCGGCGAAATCCTGGATGCAGATATCCTGTTCGAAGCGAATATGCTGCTCAACGATAAAGAGCAATACCGCCATATGGTCGAACCGCGTTCGGCTATTGAGAGTGTTTTTAATGTATCGGAAGAAGAGCTGGAGCTGATGAGTCGTGGTGTGAAGACCAAGTCATTTTATGCGGAAATGAATGCACAGTTCGACCTGGTACAGAGCCTGCTCATTGCACGCGGTGAGCTGAAGCCGGGCAGTCCGGTGCCGGAGGAATTTGTCCACCAGGCGCTGAAGTGGGTTACGATGCACGAGGTAGGGCACACGCTCGGACTGCGACACAATTTCCGGTCCTCCATCGATACGCCGCTGGATAAGCTGTATGATAAAAACTGGACTGAAGAAAATGGCGTCTTTAGCTCGGCTATGGAATATCCGTCCGTGAACCTGAATCCTGAAGGTCAGT
Source organism: Fodinibius salsisoli (assembly GCF_026229185.1). Lineage (GTDB taxonomy): Bacteria > Bacteroidota > Rhodothermia > Balneolales > Balneolaceae > Fodinibius > Fodinibius salsisoli. Next base: position 98,596 of record NZ_JAGGJA010000017.1, read on the forward strand.
CGAACGACGGCTACTATTACAATCCAAGTGTGGGCTCCTACGACCGCTGGGTGATATCCTATGGTTATGCTACTGATGACACTAAAGCTGAAGAAATTGCGCGTCAGGCTGCAGCACAGGGACATGCTTACGGTACGGATGAAGATGCACGCGGTTCCGGAGCTATCGACCCGCATGTGAATGTGTATGATCTGGGATCCGACCCACTGGAATGGGGCAAGGGGCGGGCTGGTTTGCTGCGGATCATGATCCCCAAAGTTGGCGATATTACACTGGAGGATAATGAAGCCTATTACAAGGCTACGGATCTGTTCCAAAGCTACCTGTATCAGTATGCGCGAACGCTTATACCGGCTATCAAGTATATTGGCGGGCAGCATCAGTATCGCGATCATGTGGGGGATCCCAATGGACGTCAACCCTTTGTGCCGGTTCCCAAAACTAAGCAGCAGGAAGCGTTGGATATGCTTACGGAGTCAGCGTTTCATCCCGATGCTTTGATGTTGCCCAAAGACCTCTACCAGAAACTGGGCGCCAACCGATGGAGTCACTGGGGTAACAGTAATACTTACAGTGGACGCATTGACTATCCGTTGCATGGAACGGTTGCGGGTATCCAGCAGGCTATTCTCGGTCAGCTTCTTGATCCCGTGCGTTTGGCTCGTATCCGCGATACGGAAGTAAAATTTGGTGCAGAGAGTACTATCACTATTCCAGAACTGATGGGACAGTTGACCAATGCTATATGGGGTGAGGTAAGCTCGTCGCCGGGCAGCGATATTACAAGCAATCGCCGGGATCTGCAGCGCACCTACTTGGACGCTATGACGGCCCTGTTGATAGATGCGCCGGAAGGAACACCAGCCGATGCACGGTCCGTAGCACGACATCAGCTGCAGGAAGTTCATGACATGCTGGAAGCACGACTACATCCACCGACCCAAAACTTTGATGAATATACCCGTGCTCACCTGGAAGAATCAAAGGCACGCATTGAGGCGGCCCTGGAAGCGGGACTCCAACTGGAGAATTAGCTCTTGGTAGCTGTGAACTTGCTACATTTTGGTGGACACCCAGTTAAGCCATAGATTGTCGCCGCAATTTATGACCAATACCTATTATGAGTAAAAGACGAACCTACAGCAAAGAATTTAAATTGGACGTGATCCAACAA
>NZ_JAGGJA010000018.1 GCF_026229185.1 Fodinibius salsisoli
TGCCTAAAACCACCTCTTTATCGGGATTTTTTTAAATGGAATCCCTCCATTTGTGGAAAAGGTGCATCTTAGTTACCCTTTTTAACACTTTTATTTGACTCTTAGCTAAGGGTATGCGCGGGTTAGGCGTAAGCTCTTTTCCCAATAATGCTTATCATGCTGGAACCCCGTGTTTTTCTGCGTAATAAAAAAGGATATCAAAACTTCCAGGGGCATAGCCGAGCTCTCGCAGTAGCACAGCAATTTGCCCGCGATGGTGTGCGCCATGAATAATTGAATGATGCAGTAATTCTCCCAAAGGCATTGACCGTTTTTTGTCTTCTTTGCCAGAGTATTCAACCCTTTGATTTAGATCCTCATCTTCGAATTGAGATAAAAATTCACGCATATAACTTTCAACGTTATGCCAATCCTTAATCAGTGGCTCCACTGTGGGATAGTCTTCAGCTTTAAGGCTTGCCCCGCGTTGGTGCCCACCACATCGACTAAGCCAACCCCATTCTGTACTAAGTAAATGAACCATTGTATTTCTGATGGATCGGTATCCTCCGGCAACAGTTTGGGTAAATTCTGCAGTTGTAAGCTGGGAGACCACAGGCAAAATTTTTTTATTTGCCCAATAGTTATAATCGTAGAAAGTTTCTAAATCTTGAACCGTCATTCTACTTGGATTTACATTTCGATAGTTGCTTACGCCTAACGACCTGGCGCTTAAGCGGCAGGCGTCAGAATGTTGTAATTGGTTACAAAAGAAGGTTAGCTAAAAAATGGTAAGCGGGCAAGGGAGGGTGAGGCCTGTCCGTTTATAGCGCTGGTTAGGTGTACTTTGAACTTGGATTTTTTAAAAGATAAAATTATTTCTTGACTCTGACGCGACGTAAGGTCTTATCTTATTGACAGAACAACAATAAAACAAGAAAAATCATGAACGACCGACTGTTAAAGATTGGAGAACTTGCCGAAAAGACTGGTTTGACTAACAGAACAATTCGTTATTACGATGAGCTTGACCTGTTAAAACCTACAAAACGCAGCAGATCAGGATATCGGTTGTATGGGCGGGACGAGCTGGAGCGTCTCCAAAAAATAAGATCTCTCAAATTTATAGGATTACAACTAGAAGAGATAAAGGAATGCCTGGAAGATGAGGATTATAATTTGGAGAAAATTATATACCGGCAGATGAAGCAAGTACGAACTGAAATAGAACTTGGAAAAGAACTCTACAGTCGCCTGAAAACAATCGCTAATCTTCTAAAATCTTCAGAGGATCTCTCTACAGAAGAACTTTTAAAAACCTTAAATACAATGACTAAATACGAAAAATACTATACGAAGGATCAATTGGAATATTTAGAAAAGCGGAAGCAGAAGCTTGGTGAAGAACGAATTAAAGAAGTACAGCAAGAATGGAAAGAACTCATAGCAGAAGTTCGAACAGAAATGGAGAAGGATACCGATCCGAACAGCGAAAAGATGCAAGAACTCGCTGCTCGCTGGGAAGAATTAATCCAGGAATTTACCGGAGGTAATAAAGAAATACGGAAATCACTTTCTAACATGTACAGTAATGAGGATACTGAAGAGGCCTCTCATGGATATGTGGACAATGAGACCATGCAATTTATTAGTAAAGCAATGAAAAAAGCTGATTGATTATAGTACACCTAACCTAAGCTTATTCATATGGTTTCTATGGTACGTATCGAATGGATAATATTCAAGAAGTGGGCCTATAGAGAATAATAGCCGATAATGATCATATTATTTGTATTCAAAAGATGTTACCAATACAGATAATGTCGATGGATAATATATTTTATCTGTATCGAAACCGGGGGCATTACTGATCTAAGATCCAACATGTTACCCAAAATCGGTACGATTTTATGGAGACGTAATCGCTTTTTTCGTGCTGTTATTGTAAATACTGATACAATATTTTAATTCTGGTAAGCTATCCAGTCATAAAAATCATCAATATCATGAAAGTCACCCTATGTCCGCGGGTCTACGTTTGAACAAAGCATTACTTGCCAGCTGAAGGGCAAGACGTAGTTGGGATATTCCATTCTATCGTTCAAAAGAATGGCAGGAATAATAAAAGTCGTTACCGTTCTTCGCCTATTTTAGAGCGGAATTCTTCTTCGGAAAGAATGGGAATGCCCCGTTCCCGGGCTTTATCATATTTGCTTCCGGGTGATTCTCCTGCTAAAAGAAAGTCCGTATTTCCACTTACAGAAGAAGTAACCTTACCCCCGTGTTTCTCGATCAGTTCGGTCGCTTCTTTGCGCGTTAGGGAAGGGAGGCTGCCCGTAAGTACAAAGGTTTTGTCGGCCAACTTTTCTGAGGCCTGTTCCTGCTCTTCAACCTCGAATGTTAATCCCGCTGATTGCAGGGCGTCAACCATCGCAAGGTTTGACTCATCATTAAAAAACGTAACCACCGATTCAGCAATTTTAGGACCAATAGAGTCGATATCGGCGATTTCTTCTTCATTTGCTTCAATCAGTGATCGCATATTCTGGAAAAAGGCTGCCAGGTCGCGAGCCACTGTTTTGCCTACAAAACGGATGCCCAGGGCATAAATGAGTCGGTCTAACGATTGTGATTTGCTCTTTTCGATAGCTGTAAGCAGGTTTTGGGCACTCTTTTCGGCCATCCGTTCCAGGGGCAACAATTGTTCCTTTTCAAGTTTATACAGGTCAGCATAGTTATGGATCAATCCCTCGGTAACCAGCTGATCGACTACTTTCTCGCCGAGTCCCTCAATATCCATGGCATCGCGGGAAGCAAAATGAGCGATACGCTGTCGAACTTGAGGCGGACATTCGGCATTGGTGCAGCGCCAGTCCACGTCATCGCCCAGTTTGGTCAGGGGATGTCCACATGCGGGACAGTCCGGAGGCATGGAGAATGCAGGTCCGCGGTCTTCACGATCTGGATTTACGACCTTGATGACCTGGGGGATGATTTCACCGGCTTTTTCAACGATAACCTGGTCACCCACCCGGATGTCTTTGCGGTGGATTTCATCCTCGTTATGCAGAGAAGCATGTTTGACCGTTGTACCGGCAAGTTCTACCGCTTTGAGGTCCGCAACGGGCGTAAGTTTACCGAGCCTTCCCACCTGCAGGCGAATACCTTCGATGGTTGTGGTTGCCTGTTCAGCCTTAAATTTGTAGGCAATAGCCCAGCGCGGAGATTTTGAAGTTGAGCCTAACTTGGCGCGGAATTTATCTTCGTTCACTTTTACTACCACGCCGTCGGTTTCGTAAGGCAACTGGTGGCGCAGTTCTTTCCATTCATCTATCTGCTCGTGAACTTCTTCGATCGAGGAGCATTTTCGATAATGCTCGCACACGGGTAACCCATATTCCTGAAGCAACTCCATCTTATGGTACTGGGTCAAAGAGTCTTCTTCGGAATCCACAAGCAGGTCAAAGCTGAAAAACCGAATAGGGCGGCGTGCTACTTCCCGGGGATCCTGCATCTTCAAAGATCCCGCGGTAGAGTTCCGGGGGTTGGCGAAAGTATTCAACCCTTGTTCTTCCCGGTGCTCGTTCATCCGGGCAAATGCTTCGCGTTCCATATAAGCCTCGCCCCGAATTTCCGCAACAGAAGGAAAGTCTCCGTTAAGATGGAGCGGAATATCCCGAATAGTTTTGATGTTGCGGGTAATATCATCGCCGTTTTCACCATCACCGCGTGTGGCCCCGACTACCAGTTTCCCCTCTTCATACCGCAGCCGGATGGAAGCGCCGTCAAATTTGAGTTCAGCCATATAGCTGAAGTCGGTATGTTCCAGGAGATCACGCACCCGCCGATCAAAGTCATTGAGCTCGTCTTCATTATAGGTATTGTCAAGACTGAGTAAGGGCGTGGGATGCTGGACGGTTTCAAAGTCACTGCTGGGTTCACCGCCCACACGCCGGGTAGGGGAGGCAGGTTCCTGCAGATCGTATTCCGCTTCCAGCTGCTCTAACTCAGCTAATTTTTCATCAAACTCTTTATCCGATATAAAAGGTTGTGCTTCTTGATAATAAGCTTTGTTTGCTCGGTCTAAAAAATCGCGTAGTTCAGTTACACGTTTCCGGGCCAATTCTTTATCCATATTGCGAGGTACTCTTAAATCAAATTAGTTATCAAGGTCGTGAACAACGGAGGGGGGCGGCGCTTGGATGGGCAGGGTATCCGGCGCGGGCTGGAGCCATTTGGAATCTTCCTGGAAAAAAGAACGATTTATTTCCACTCGGCCTGTTTCAGGATTCAGAAACTGCTCCTCAAAATCTGTAATAACGTGCCCATTCATCAACAGTACAATGCTGGATAGACCGTCCCGAAAATGAAATTCGTTGACAAAATCAAACTCAATAGCTTCGCCGCGTTGAATCCAGTAGGGGTTCAGCTGATCCGTGATATCGGTGTAAACTCTAACCGGCTCCAGCTTCTCGTATGCTGCATACAGTACAATAGAGAGCGTGTCTGGTAGTGCCCCTTGAGCTTGAGGTTGGCCTCTAAAATCAGAAAGATTCACCGTATCATCACTTGCCCGAGGGTTTAACTCTGATTGGATAGAATCAGGGGTACTGGTTGTTTGGGGAAGGCCCTGCTGAGTAGTCTGAGTGTTGGTCGGGGCGCCTTTGAAATAGAACCAATACACAAAAAATGCAGCAACTGCCAACAAGATCAGCCCAACGATAAGGGCAAAACGCCTCTTGGATTTCACGGTCTTGGCAGGCTGGAACTGGTACCCTAAGTTTACCCAATCTACGGATTCCACATCCTGAGAACGCAGTACAGGATTTTCTTCTTTTGGCGCCGAAGCCTCGGGTTGTGAGGGCTGATCAGAAGTGGTTTCCTCCTCTTCTTGGGAAGCTTCATCATCTTTCGTTTGCTCGGTGATGTCATCATTTTTTTGATCCGGAGCGTCGCTATCCTCAAAGCTGCTGCGTTGCTCATCCTCAATAAGAGAACCATCGTAATTATTGTGCTGTACTCGATTCAGAGCATACACAATTTTTTGTTCTTCAATAGACAAGGCCTTGGCATAACTCCGAACATAACTGCGGACATATATAGCACTACCGTCCGAATTTTGAAAGATAGAATTATCCTCAATGGAAGATAAAACTTTCTTTGGAATTTTAGTGGACTGATGAATCTCTTCAATAGTCAGTCCCTGGCTTTTACGAATTAAAGCCAGATCATTTCCCAGTGATGGCATAGGCAAGTTATAGATTTAATTATATTCATATAAGAGCCGCTTTAATAGGCGTAAATCTAAGCAAATATCATGGTTGGCAAAAGTTTTTTGACCAGTTGACTTTTTTATTTGTAAGGATTCCCTTTTTCAAGGGACTTACCTGTAAAAAGGAGGACCTGACGATGACTAAATTATTCAAAATTCTTGCAGAAGGGCTTTCTGAGGTTCTTTTTCCCAAAGTGTGTGTTTGCTGTGGCAGAGAAAACACTCAGAAGCATCGGCAGATATGTTCTTTTTGTCTGCAGGAACGATTTGAGGACGCCAATCCTGGTAATGAGCTGAGCTCCGGCGATACGCTTCTTCCGGAAGGGGTTCTTGCCCAACATGCCTTATGGCAATTCGATAAAGGGGGTGACTTGCAGGATTTACTGCACTTACTAAAATATGAACGCTTAACGACCGTCGGTATAGATTTAGGCCGGGAGCTGGGGAAGCGGGTACACAAGCATCCATTTTTGTCGCGGACTGTAAAGGAGGCGCCCCAAGCCGTTATTCTTCCAGTACCGCTGCATTATCTTAAATTTCGTTATCGAGGCTTCAACCAGGCCTTTAAGATTGCGAAAGGGTTTCAAGAGGCCTGGCCTGACATTCCACTGTGCGATATTAAAAGTGTCGTCAGAAGAAAGAATACACGCACGCAAACCGGCTTTTCTTTAGAAAAACGATTGCAGAATATCGAAGATGCCTTCCGGGTGAAGGTACCATCTGTGGTAGATAAGAAGTTGATTATCATCATTGATGATGTTTTTACAACCGGAGCTACTACATTTGAGCTCGCCCAAACGGTGCGGGCATCCGGAGCTGAATCGGTAGTTGTATTGACCGTTGCACAGGCATAATTTTTAGGATATAATTCATTTTTTGCTAAAAGAAGGATATTTTTAGAACTATGAACAGACAAACCTCTCGATCTCAAAATTTATTCCTGGAAACACAACTGGGTATTGTTACTCGCACCGGCGACTGGTTCCATACAACTGCAAAGCATATTGAACAATTTGTGCCGGGCTTATTAAAAGAACGTTCGCTCGATTTATTGGTTGAGGAAGCCGTGGCATGGGTGCGCAGTGCCGACAGTTTAGCCCTGACTATTCTACTGGTACTGTTGATGTTTATTCATCCCATTTTTGCAGCTATTATTGCTATTACCTTCCATTTTTTCTGGTATCGTTTTAAAAGTGGTTTTGTGACCATCTACCTGGGCAAGGTGCTGAAAATGATGAATACCGATGGTTACCTGTTGATTACTTCATTGGTGGTAATCAGCCTGGTGGGCATGGATGGACAATACCTGGCAGCAGGAGTCGGACTGGTATTCTTTTTCCTGATGAAACTAGGCCTTCTAAAGCGGCTATGGGATAAGATTGATGACGAGAAATCTGAAAAACTATCGCTGAATGATCGTGTGTTTAAGATGGTTTTGGTAAAATATGCAATGCATTACAACAAGGCTCCTTCAGAAATCCAAAGTATGGAAGATAAATTTAAAGAATTAGCAATTAGCAGAAAAAAGGGTGGAAGTTAACTGAATATGACGAATTTATATTTGGCCCGACACGGAGAGACCGAGTACAACAGGCGTAGCCAAATGCAGGGCAGAGGTATTGATGCACCTCTCAATGAAACCGGCCGTGAGCAGGCTAAAGCTATTGCAACACATGCCAAGTCGTTAGATTTGCATCATATTTATAGCAGTAGCTTGAAGCGTTCTCGCCAAACCGCAGAATTTGTTGGCCAGGATTGTGGACTGGATGTTCAATCTTACAGCGAGCTCGATGAAATGGATTTTGGTGAGTTTGAGGGTAAGCGGGCATCAGAAATAAAAACGGAATTACAGACTCTTCATACCAACTGGAAATCAGGGAATGTTACGTTCGCGGCCTCTGGTGGTGAGAGCCCACAAATGGTATTAGATCGGGCCGCCACTAAAGCTGAGCAAATTATGGCCGAACACCATACCTCGAATTTATTGTTTGTACTTCATGGGCGACTGATAAGGATATTACTATCGCACTGGCTTGGACTTGGTCTGTCAGCTATGCACCATATTGAACACAGCAATGGAGCGTTATATCATTTACGTTGGGACGGTGAGCATTATAATTCCGTTTACCTGCATAACACCGATCATTTGCAAAATGGAGCGTTAAGCTGATAAGAAGGCAGAACGGTCAATTTAACTGTGGATACAGGAATCAAATTTAAAATTGTTGAGCATTTATGAGTGAAAAAGTACGGAGTATGTTTGCGGATATCGCCGATGACTACGATCGCGTTAACTCCATCCTGTCATTTGGGGTACATCACGCATGGCGTAATCGAACGGTGCATCTGAGTACCGCAAAAGAAGGGGATCGGGTACTCGATTGTGCCACCGGAACCGGTGATTTGGCCCTGCAGTTTAAAGAAAAAGTTGGTCCAACGGGGCATGTGCTGGGCACAGATTTTTGCAGGGAGATGATTAAACATGCGCCCGAGAAGGCGCGCAAGAAGAAGTTGGAAGTGGATTTTGAGGTGGCAGATGCCATGGATCTGCCCTACGAAGACGATCGGTTTGATATTGCAAGTATAGCCTTTGGAATCCGAAATGTGGATGACCCCGTGCAGGCGCTTAAAGAAATGGGCCGGGTGGTAAAGCCGGGTGGCAAGGTGGTTATACTGGAGTTTGGACAGCCAAAGGGACTGCTTAAGTATCCATACGAATTGTATAGCCAGCATATTATGCCAGCTATCGGTGGCTGGATTAGTGGCAATCGGGAAGCATATACCTACCTGCCCCGTACAAGTGCTGAGTTTCCGGCGGGCGATAAGTTTATAGCATTGATGAAGGAGTCCGACGCATTCTCGTCGCAGACATCTGAAAAATTAACCGGTGGAATTGCATATGTTTATGTGGGTACCGTTCAATAAAAAATGTATATTAAACTCCAATTTTACTACAATTAAATACCATTTGACATGTCAGTAATGCAAATAGAAGCGATTAAAAAAGTATTACCTCATCGATATCCTTTCTTGTTGGTAGATCGGGTCTTAGAGCTTGAAGAAAAGCGTATTTTAGCGCTTAAAAATGTTACGGTGAATGAAGAGTTTTTTAATGGTCATTTCCCGGGAAAGCCCCTAATGCCGGGTGTACTGCAGGTAGAAGCACTGGCCCAAACCGGATGTATTATGCTTACCGAAAAACATATAGAAGACCCGGATAACAGCCTTATTGTCTTTACCAATATCAACAAAGCAAAATTCAGAAGATCAGTAGTGCCGGGCGATCAGCTTATGATGGAAGTAGAACTTACCAACAGGCGCCGCAATTTTACCACCATGGAAGGGACTGCAAAGGTAGATGGTACCGTGGTGTGTGAACTGGAAGCGACATCTGCAATTGTTCCAAAAGAAGACGAATGAGCACACAGAATCCCACAGATCGGCCTGCCAAAATAACGACCCAAACCATCGTTGATATGAAAGCCGATGGGCAGAAGATTAGTATGCTCACGGCTTACGACTATACGATGGCTCGTATTCTTGACCAGGCGGGTATTGAAGTCATTTTAGTAGGTGATTCGGCCAGTAACGTGATGGCAGGCTATGATACCACGGTACCGATGACCCTCGATCACATGATTTATCATACTTCTTGCGTAGTTCGTGGCGTAGAAACGGCCCTGGTGATTGCAGACTTGCCTTTTATGAGTTATCAGGTTACGCCCAAAGAAGCGTTAATAAGCGCCGGAAGAATGATGAAAGAAGCCGGTGCGCATGGCGTGAAACTGGAAGGAGGGAAGCCCGTGGTACAAACAATTTCCAAAATTGTGGAAGCCGGCATTCCCGTAATGGGCCATCTGGGACTCACCCCCCAGAGCATTTATAAGTTTGGTACCTACAAAGTACGCGCTACGGATACTGAAGAAGCCCAGCAACTTATAGATGATGCCAAAAGTCTCGAAGAAGCGGGATGTTTTTCCATTGTGTTAGAAAAAATACCCGCTCAGCTTGCTCAAAAAGTTACTGAGGAAATTACTATCCCCACCATCGGCATTGGTGCGGGGCATGAATGTGATGGACAAGTATTGGTAACCCACGATATGCTGGGACTTAATAAAGACTTCAAACCGCGGTTTTTACGACGTTATGCTGATATGGATACCGATATGACTGACGCCGTACAGCATTACATCCAGGATGTTAAGTCGGGTGATTTCCCCAATAAAGATGAAGAGTATAATTGATAAATAGGCAGAGATTCGTAGTAGCTAAACGACTGATCAGCTGGCTATTTTTATTATTTATTTAACATTCATCATTACAAATTAAGCGTTGAAAAGCGTAGATTAATTGAACGTTAGAGTGACTTAAGTAAAAGAGTTTTTTATGAGTGATAATAAGCCTGTAATTCTTATTTGTAATGATGACGGTATTTTTTCTCCTGGTATCCGGGCACTCGCTGAGGTAGCCGACGAATTTGGGGAAGTCCATATTATTGCCCCGGACCGCCAGCAGAGCGCGGTGGGACATGCCGTAACGGTTAGCACGCCCCTGCGGTCACGTTCGTTCCAGATTGACGGACGGTTTAGCGGTCAGGCGGTAACGGGTACCCCTGCTGATTCTATAAAACTGGCCCACGATCAGCTGATGAAACGCAAGCCTGACCTGGTGGTAAGCGGAATTAACCATGGAAGTAACGCCGGAGTCAATATACTCTATTCCGGCACTGTAAGTGCGGCCACGGAGGGCACGATTTTAGGATATCCTTCCATTGCGGTAAGCTGCACCGATTTTGATGAAGATGCCGACCTGAGCGGCTCCAAAGAGGCCGCCCGCAAGGTTATCAGGTACGTTTTGAACCAGGGATTGCCCAAAGGAGTGACCCTCAACCTGAACGTCCCGGCGGGCGAACTTAAGGGTATAAAGTGGGCCCGACAGGCCGATAGTCGGTATGTTGAAGAGTTCGAAGGTCGCGTGGATCCCAATAATCGATCGTATTACTGGCTCACCGGCCGACTGGAACTGCTGGATGAAGGCGATGATCTGGATATCAACGTGCTGAAAAAGGGGTATGCATCACTTACTCCCATCCAATACGATATGACGGCGTACTCTCTGCTTAAAGATGTAGAAGATGTTGAGCTTTAATGCCCCTTCTCTTCCAGCATTTGGATGACATTCAGCCAAAAGTCTTGGAAGGCAGCTTCCCGATCATTCTTTATGCGGACGTGCATTTGCTCTAAGTGCGAGAGATTTACGGTTTCAATATGATTACCCCATTTTGAACTTTGCACGGATACCATACCATCATTAATCCCTTCCTGCTCGTAAATATGGTTGTTTTGGTAACGCCCCATCACTTTAATGGGATGGGACGTTCCTTTCCCTACAGCTGAGCTATACGAGTAGTAGGGAATGTCCGGTACGTCAGCAATAACGGGGTTAAACTCCTCCGTGATATAACGGCGCGTTAATTGGGCCGCTGATGCTACGGAATCACTTTTGGTATGCGGATAGATACGATCCCCCATCCAGTCGAGAAAGTCGGCAAGTTTATCTCTGATAGCCTCCGGAGTTTTGAGGGTGAGCTCAGCCAGAGAGGTGCCATGATGCGGTGTGCAGACCGTCGTCAATGAGGCCACTTTGGGAGCAATGTCAAGTTTGGCAAGCGCATAACGAATATCAAGCCCACCCATGCTATGAGCTATAATATTCACCTTTTCGAAGGATTCTCCTTCAGTTAGTCGCGAGAGTAAATGAACCCAGCTCTCAGCCCGGGTTTCTATTTTAGCATAGGGTACAATGTTGGGAGCAAAAGCCGTGATGTTATGGGTTCGCAGCAGCATGGCTACATCATACAGCGGAGAAGGTTTCACCAGGGAGGCTATGGCTCCATAGCCATGGCATAGCAACACAGGGTGCTTTAGGCGAACGGTATCAGGTTCCGGGAACTCCTCGAGCTGCAGTTTATCCAGCCATTGGGTGGTATTAAAGCGTTCTAACATGTCAAAATGTTGTTTTAGGTGGCGGTATGATCTGGACGCCCGCTTTTTTTAGGTCTGGCAGCTTTTGTTCCAGCCAGCTTAAGGTAGTCTCATTGCCGGTAATAATGGCAACAGGGAAAGAAGGATCAGATTTTAGGGTTTCCAATTCTTCCAGGAAAGCGGCCTTGCCAAGTTCTTGATGCAGACGCAAAGCATTTTCTACCTTAACAAAGGATAAATTGGTTTCAGATACAATACTATTGTTGGATTCTCGTCCCTGGTTGGCCAACAGAATATCAGCCTGAGGCAGAATATCCTCAAACTGTTTCATTCGGCGTAAAGCTGCAGTGGGATTGTTGCGGATTAAATCCTTGTTATCTTCTGTTTGCAGCCAAAAAAGAAATCGATTATATCGTCCGGAAAGTGATTTTCTAATTTCATTAGCTTCCATTGGATGGTTGACACCAAGTACTACAGGGATCGGTTCTCCAAAGTTGGAAATAACATTAAGCAGGTCAACATCCGGCAGCTCATTAAAGGCAATGATGATGCTGGCTCTGTTACGCTGCAGCGTTAGGTCAGCATCGGTTCGTAACTCGACCGTGCGGATAACAGTCTGCTTATACTCCAGATGAATCTGCATTTCCTGTTCCGGGAATGTAACTTTCGCCGGCATGGCAATACCGTAGGGATGGAAAACCTGGTTTAACTCTGCATGCAATTGAGTTTTAGAAAACCCTTCGGGTAGGTCAACCCGGTAAATTTTACGGTTAAAAGAGGAGTCAAGCGATACGGAAGTGCGCTCAATTTGGTGTTTGCTAATGCTAAAGTTAGACAGTTCAAGCTCTATAAGAGAGTCGGCCTCAGCAAATGACTGCAAATGCCTGGTGGCCCCATCAGAGGTCTGGAATAGCATGTAACCACTTAGCAGGCATGCCGCCAGCAATAGCAGAGCAATAAATCGTTTTTTCTTTTGTTCCTTCACGCCAGTTGTAGATATTTAGTTGGCATTCAAGCCATCTAATAATAGGCGTTATTCTGTTGTAAATCTATGATAAATTAAAATGAATGAACGGCTGTTATTTTAGCAGTAATCGACCCTAACGATCTGAATTTTTTTGCAATATGCCATACTCTTTTAGCCGTGTTGAAACATCACAAGAAGTTGATGCTTTTCATGAATTACCTTTTCGTATTTATGAGGACGATCCCCATTGGGCACCTCCCTTTCGATTTGAGATTGAAAATGTTTTTGATCCTGATCACAACGATTTTTTTAATTATGGAGAGTGTGAACGTTATTTAGTGCATAGGGATAGTCGGGTAGCAGGGCGCTTTGCCGTGATGAATTCACCAGAACGTGACAAAGTACTGGAGCCCACAATGGGAGGGCTGGGGTTTATAGAAATGGAAAACGATCCCGAACTGGCCCGGGCGATCGTATCATTTGCAAAAGAGTGGCATAAAGAGCGGGGCTACCAAGCTATGCGGGGACCTATTAATTTTGGAGAAAATGATACCTATTGGGGACTCTTGGTTGAAAATTATGAAGAACCGCCCATCTATGGGATGTTTTATCATGCACCTTATTATAAAGAACTGTTAGAGCAAACGGGCGCTCAAAAGTTGGATGACCATTGGAGTTATAAGCGGAACTTTGATCAGCCGATTCCCGAGCGTATGCAGAAAATTACAAATCGCATCGAAAGTCGATCCGGCGTTTCGTTACGTTCTATTGATATGAGTAATCTACAGCGCGATGCCGAATTCATCCGGGAAATATATAATGATGCCTGGAGCAATCAGGATATTGGAGAGCGTGAATCAGAGTTTACAGAACTGGCCAGGGAGACGGTCCAAGCCATGGTCAAGAAGCTGAAGCCGGTAATGATTCCGGAGAGTATCCTAATCGCCTTTGTTGATGATGAGCCAGCTTCTTTTATTGTTTGCGTGCCGGATCTCAATGAAATTTCAAGAGAAACAGACGGTCGTCTACGTTGGTGGCATTACCCCAAGTTACTGTGGTTTAAGCGCCGGGCCAAACACCTGCGCTCGCTGGTCTACGGTACTAAACCCAAGTTTAGAAAAATGGGGTTGGAAGCTCTGACGTTTACCCGTGGCATCCAATTTACTAAAAAAGCGGCTCCCAGCCTGGAATATTTAGAAGGGGCGTGGGTGAGTGAAAAAAATTGGCTGATGCAGCGAAGTTTGGAGGCTTTGGGATGCCATCATCATAAAACGCATCGGACGTATAAGTGGGAGTTTTAGATTTTCTGCTGATATTTACATTATATTAGAGAGGTAATATATAATTTAGGGGTAGTAGTATGGAACAAGAACTGTTTGAGTTAAATCCGAACCCCGTCTTTATTTTTGAGTTAGACTCATTACAGATTGTGAAGGTCAATCAGGCTTTCATAAAGAAATATGGATATAGAGAGAAGGAAGCTTTAAAACTTAGACTCACAGATATACAGTCCTCCAATGGGGTAGCGGGGGGACTAGATGAAATGACCTCAGGATACAAGAATCCAGAAATTATTCGTGAGGATTCTGTAGAGCATATCTCAAAAGATGGGGAACATTTTTATGTAATGATTTCCTCTCATCCTATCACTTTTAAGAATAAAAGGGCTCGGATCGTTTTTATACATGATGTTACAGATCGTGTTGAAGCAGAGCAGAAAGCCCAAAAAGCCTTTGATGAACTCAGCCAGCATGTAAATAATAGTCCGTTGGGGATGATCAAATGGAGTTCCAGTTTCGAAATTATTGAGTGGTCAGACCGCATATCAGAAATAATAGGATATAGCCGGGAAGAGGTGCTGGGGAAAACGCCCTATTTCTTCCAATTTTATTCCGAAGATGATTTGCAGATCGTTGAAAATGAAATGTCTGCTATACAAGCTGGGGAAAAGAATAAAACACGGACTGATATTAAGATATACCGGCCCGATGGCAAATTAATCGATTTGCGAGTGCACGCCTCGGCTATAAGAGATAATAATGACCAGCTCATTTCTACCATTACCTTTGTGGAAGAGATTACCAGGCAAAAGAGGATGAGGCTTCGGTATCAGCGGCTTTTTGAAAATGCCAATGATGGCATCTTTTTGATGAAGGGAGATACTTTTATCGCCTGTAACCAGCAAGTTTGTAATATCTTTGGATGCACAAAAGATGAAATTTTAGGGCAGACGCCTGCTGACTTTTCACCAGAATACCAACCGGATGGTAACCCTTCTCTGGAACAGGCACGCAAAGTCATTGACAAGGCGTTGACCGAAGGTCCCCAGGTTTTTCCATGGCGGCATCAAAAAAAAGACGGAACCCTTATTGATACGGAGATTAGCCTTAACAGTATTAGTCTTGATGAAGATGGAGGATATGTGCAGGCTATTGTTCGGGATGTGACCAAGCAAAATAAGGATCAGGAAGAATTACGCCGGAGTGAGGAGTTGTTTCGCAAACTATTTCTGGAAGCACCAAGTGCAATGGTGATGGTCGATACGCAAAATAAGGTTACAAAAGTAAATCAAAGTTTTGAACAGCTATTTGGGTTTGAGAAAGATGAGCTTTTGGGCAGGGATCTGGATCAAATATTAGGGTCTGATGAAGATGCACCAAGAATGACGGAAGAAGGCTTGAAAGGGCAAGAGCTTTATATGGATATACAGCGTTACAATAAAGAAGGAGAAAAGCTTGATCTTCTGTTAAGTATCATTCCGGTGTACCTGGATGATAAACCAATAGCAGGATTTGGCATATATGTTGATATATCAGATCAAAAAAGGTATGAACGGGAGCTCAAAAGGTCGCTCGATGAGAAACAAGTTTTGCTCGAAGAAATTCATCACCGGGTAAAAAATAACCTTGCTATTGTATCCGGATTATTACAAATGCAGATGCTAAGTGTAGAAGAACCCCGTTTGACAAGTTATTTGCAAGATAGCCAGTTACGTATCAAGTCCATGGCTATTGTACATGAAATGTTATACCAGTCAGAGAAATTATCCCAGATTAATATGGATAGCTATGTTAAGAAGCTGGTTCGGGTAATTTCCAATACTCTGTCTCCAGAGAATAAAAATATACAAGTGGAGGTAAAGTGTAATGAATGTACATTGAATATAAATCAGGCTATTCCCTGTGCCCTTAATATCAATGAACTGATTACCAATAGTTTTGAATATGCTTTTAAGGGAAGGCAGAAGGGGTTGATAGAAGTGAAGGTCATTGAGAAAGAGGGAGTCATTACCGTAGAAGTTAAGGATGATGGGGTAGGTTTAGCCGATAATTTTGACGAATTGCGTAAAACTTCGCTGGGAATATCGCTTATTGAAAACTTAGTTAAGCAGCTCGATGCCAATCTGGATATAGATACGGGCGAATGGGGAACGGCTATTTCTTTTTCCTTTAATAAGGCAGATGTAGGCGGATCCAGCAGCTCCGGACGGGTTTAACATTAACAGTTACTTGGAGGCCTATGCCTTAAAGATGAGGGCTAATATTTTCTGAGCAATCTTTTTCTTGGAACCTGCAAAAGATTCAGTGCTCTGCTTGTTAATAACAGTAACGGTATTTGAATCAGATTCAAAGCCCACATTTTCTGCAGATATAGTGTTAGCTATAATCCAGTCGAGATTCTTTTTCTTTAATTTCTGTCGGGCATTTTTAACGAGATCCTCAGTTTCCATAGCAAAGCCGATGAGCGTTTGTGCCTCTTGCTTATGCTGGCCGAGCCACTGTAAAATATCCTGCGTTGATTGTAGGTGCAGAGTTTCTTTGGCTTCGTCTTTTTTCACCTTCTGTCCATGATAATCAGCGGGAGTAAAGTCGGATACAGCAGCCGCCATAATAATGACATCGGCATCCGCGTGATGCTTCATCTCTTCAAAAAGGTCTGCGGTTGAGGTAATCCCGATATAGTTGATACCCTCTGTTTTAGGCAGTTGAACCGGGCCGTGAATGACGGTGACCTCCCCGCCCAGCTGTTGTGCGGCATCAGCCATCGCAAAGCCCATTTTCCCTGAACTGGGATTGGATATAAACCGAATAGGATCAATGAATTCCCGGGTAGGTCCGGCCGTAACGACTACTTTTTTGCCGCTAAGGGGACCTTCACTGACTGTTCGAGTCAGGATGGCGCTTGATTCGTCTAAAATATCTTCAGTCTCTGGCAGGCGCCCTTTGCCTTCCAGCCCACTGGCTAAATAACCTTCCTCAGGTTCCAGGATATGGTATCCGTCGTCTCTCAATGTTTGGATGTTCCGTTTTACGGCTGGGGCACGGTACATCTCTCCGTCCATAGTGGGACATATAAGCAGGGGACAGCGAGCAGCCAGCACCGTTGAAGTAAGCATATTATCAGAGATGCCCCCGGCAATCTTGGCTATAGTATTGGCCGTACAGGGAGCAATAATAAAAAGGTCGGCCCATTCGCCCCATTCAATATGCTGAGTCCAGCTATCAGCAGCTGCTTGATTTTCCGGGAAGATGTGGGTAGCAACAGGATGTTTCGAGAGAGAGGCAAAAGTATCGACTCCTACAAAGCGATGTGCCGCGGGAGTCATTGTAACGCGTACTTCAGCACCGGCTTTTTGGAAGGCACGTAAAAGAAAAGCAGCCTTATAGGCTGCAATTCCTCCGGTAACTCCTAAAATTATCCGTTTGTCGGATAACATCGTTATTCCTCGTCTTGAGGATATCGAAAATAGATTTCGCCACGCCGCATTTCATCGATGGCCCGCTGTGTGGCATGTGGATATTTCTCAAATTCCTTAGAAATATTTTCCTGCTCTTCATTGAAAGAAAATTCATCTTCATCTTCAAAGCCTTCAAAATATTTCAGCTTTTCATCCAGCTCAAGCTTTTCTTGTGCCGCCACCTGACGCGCACGTTTAGACATGATAGAAATCAATTCATACTGATTTCCAGTGTTCTTATTTAGCTTCTCAATATCAAGCGTCTTAATAGGCATAGTAATGTTCGCTTTTTAATCGGTAATAAAAGATTCAATAATAGCTTGTATTTCTCCGTATGCGGTATCTAAATCATCGTTAACTACAGCATAATCGAAGCGCTGGGCAAAGCTCAATTCTTGTTCAGCCCGGGCCAGTCTTTTCTGAAGTGAATGGTCTGTTTCACTACCTCTGTTTTGGAGGCGAGTTTTCAAAACCTCCATTGAAGGGGGCTTGATAAAAATTGACACCACATCTGATCCATACATTTCGAGAACATTCAGGGCACCCTTCACTTCAATGTCAAGCAAGGGAAAATAGCCAGATTCCACTAATTTATCAACTTCGGATCGAAGGGTACCATAACGATTTCCACCGTAGTGTTCCCACTCCAAAAATTGATGGTCTTGTACTTTGGTATCAAACTCTTCTTCGGATAAAAAATGATAGGCCTGGCCGTCTTGTTCCCCCTCACGTGGTGGACGCGTTGTTGCGGATACCGAAAATTTGATTTGAGGATAATCGTTTAACAAACGCCGGGCTAAAGTCGTTTTTCCGGCGCCACTTGGAGCTACGAGTACAATTATTTTTCCACGGTTGGCTTTACTCAACGTTCTGTACCTGCTCTCGAATTTGTTCTAAACTTTCTTTGGCCTGAACAACATACTGTGATATCTCTGAATCATTAGCCTTGGAACCGATGGTGTTAATTTCACGGTTGATTTCCTGGCTTAAAAAGTTAAGTCGTCGTCCCACGGATTCTTCATTCTTTACAGCCTCTCGAAAAAATTTAATATGAGACTGGGTGCGCACAATCTCTTCAGTAATATCCATTTTATCGACCAGCACAGCTACCTCCATTTCCAGCCGATCCGGATCAATTTTGTCATTATCAACTAAGTTTTCAATTCGTTCTAACAACTGTTGCTTAGTCTCTTCTGCCCGGCCATTGGTCTTTTCCTGGATGATTCCCAACATTTTTTCAATATGATTGATCCGGTCAAGCAGGTCTTTTTCCAGCTGTGTTCCTTCTTGTAACCGCATTTTTGAAAGAGCTTCGGCCGCTTGCTGGGTAGCAGAATGGCAGAGCTCCCAAACGATTTTTTGGGTCTCTTCATCTTCCTCGCGAGACTCAAAAATATCATTAAATTGCAGGAGATCATCCAGAGTGACGGGCTTATCAATATTGGCTGTTTCTCGTAAGTCGTTGAGCATTTTACGATAACCGCGAACCAGGTTTTTATTGAAGGTAACCTCGGGCTTGCCGGTATTAGCTTTGTCAACGCGGACGTTAACATTCACTTTACCCCGTTGCATATGCTGTTGAAGCAGCTCTTTAAATACAAGCTCCTTCTCTTGAATAATCTGGGGAAGCCGGAGGGATATATTAAGATAGCGGCTGTTAACAGTTTTTAATTCAACGGTAACAGAAATGCCGTCAGAAGAGGCTTCTCCGCGACCAAATCCGGTCATGGATGTAATCATAAAGGAATCCGGGTAAAATGAATATTAACAATAATTTTAGGGCAAATATAAGAAAGTAAGGCCTCGAATAAAATGCTATTGCACGGCTTTCACCACTTTATCAGCCAGCACTTTGGCTTTTTCTGCGGTAGTGCCTTCAGAGTAAACCCGAATAATAGGCTCCGTATTGGATTTACGCAGGTGGACCCATCCATCTTCAAAATCAATTTTCACCCCGTCGGTTGTATCTGGATCAAGATCCTGATAAACGGCTTGTGCTTTTTGAAGGATAGCATCACCATCTACATCGGCAAGCTGCATTTTACTTTTGCGCATCTCGTAGTCGGGAAGAGTAGCTCTGTATTCATCAGCTGTGATATCGCGTTCTGCAAGTAGTTGCAAGATCATGGCTACGCCCACTAATGCATCGCGGCCGTAGTGCAAGTCTGGGTTGATGACGCCTCCATTTCCTTCGCCGCCAATAACAGCGTCTACTTCCTTCATTTTTTGAACCACATTAATTTCGCCTACTGCCGAGCGATGGCATTGTTGGCCATGTTTTTTGGCAATATCTTCAGCGGCGCGAGAGGAGGAAAGGTTAGTGGCACATGGCCCCGGCTTTTTATCCAACAGAAAGTCAAAAGCCGCTACCTGGGTATATTCTTCACCAAAAAGTCGTCCTTGGTCGGTGATAAGAGCCAGCCGGTCGGCATCAGGATCAGTAACAATACCGAGATCGCATTCCTTTTCTTTTACGAGCGCAGAAATATCCTGCAGGTGCTCCGGCAGGGGTTCGGGGTTGTGGGCAAAAAGTCCCGTGGGTTCTTCATTAATTGCATGGATAGTATCCACCCCCAGGGCCTCCAGGATGGCCGGAATGCCAATACCCCCCGTACCATTGACCGGATCAAGGCCGATGGTAAAATCTTTGGAAGCAATGAGTTCCTGGTCGATATAAGGAAGAGCTAAAATTTTCTGAATATGATAATCTAAGGCTTGCGAATCTACCTCCACCGAGCCAATTTCGTCAAAGGGTTTATATTGATAGGACTGCTCTTCGCTAATCTGGATGACTTTTTCTCCCTCTTCGGCATCCAGAAATTCACTTTTGCCATTTAAGAGTTTAAGGGCGTTCCATTCTTCGGGATTATGGCTCGCAGAAATGATAATGGCACCGTCCGCATCGTGTTTATGAACGCCCATGGCAACCGTAGGAGTGGGAGCCACGCCTACTTTAACAACATCACAGCCGACCGATTGGAGAGTCGCAACTACGATATCTTCACAGATCTGACCGGTTACGCGGGTGTCACGACCTACAACAATTTTTCCACTACTGGACCACGCACCAAAAGCAGCAGTAAAACGGCCGAGGTTTTCAGGAGTAAGGTCAGTACCAAAAATGCCCCGGATGCCCGAGACGGAAATCATAAGTGCCATAATTAAATGTTAATCAGTTAAGCTTCTAACTTTTAATACTACATTTTCTGTACGGATAGAATATACAAACTCAAAGTTCAATGGCAACGCTTATTTAGGCGACTGATGATCTGGTTTCCAGGCTTCTTCCCGCGTTCCGGCTTTTTTGTTTTCAAAACGAGCCAGCACAAAAAAGAAATCGGACAGTCGATTCAGGTATTTGATTGTCAGGTCCGATATTTCTTCCGTCTTGCGACAGGCAACAGTCGCCCGCTCTGCTCTGCGGCAGACGGTGCGTGCCAGATGGAACGTAGCTCCTGCCTGAGATCCGCCGGGTAAAATAAAGTTTTTAAGGGTGGGAAGTTCTTCCTCCATTGTATCGATAGCCTCTTCGAGGTAAGTAATAGCCTCTTCATTAATCCGGTCGATGCGTGTCTTGGAAGAAGGGGGGGTAGCTAAGTCGGCACCGAGCACAAATAAGTCTTCCTGCACTTTTTTAACCCACTTAGTCCCCTGGTCAGAAAGAGTATAGCTTGCTCCAAGACCAACGATGGAATTTAGCTCATCAACAGTGCCATAGGCTTCAATACGAGCTGATGACTTGGGAACGCGTGTCCCTCCGAAGAGGGAGGTGTTACCTTGGTCGCCTTTCTTGGTATAGATTTTCATAACAGTCTGTTGTTAATATTCGTGCTAAGAGTTTCATAGAACTACTTGGTATTGTTATTCTGAACCTAATAGCATTTGGGGCAGTATAACACGTAAAATTTTGCAAGTTCTTTGGCCAATAAGGTACAAGGCGTGTTGCACTTTTGCAGGCGCAATTAAAAACTGGATGTTAAAGCGTTACGAAACCGCGCTCGAGCTTTTCAGTTTCAATGCCAAGATGTTGTCGTTGTTCCAGAGCATGATGAAAGGAGGGGGCCTGTTCGATGCGACAGCCCATAACAAGCGTTACCTTTTCCAGGTATTCGGCGGATAATTCTTTGAGGTCGAACGTATTTTTTAGCTGGTCAATTTCGCTCTGTGTTGAATAATCGTAGGTAATCCTGAAGTTTTGAGTAAGTACAAGTGCAGAAAAAGAGGCTTGGTGCAGGCAGAGGCGTGCAGATTTGCCATAGGCTTGTATTAATCCCGATTTACCCAGTTTAGTTCCACCATAGTAGCGCACCACTATACATCCACAGTTAACCAGCTCGTGCGACTTTAACTCATTGAGGATCGGCAAACCGGCCGTGCCGCTTGGTTCACCGTCATCCTGAGCGAATTCTTCTATTTTATGAGGATTAATGCGCCAGCCATAACAGTGATGGGTCGCATCCGGATACTCTGAGATGATGCTTTGAAGCTCCTTTTGGAAATTTTTTTTGGATGAAACGGGAAAAAGATACCCTATAAACTTTGAACCTTTTTCTCGAAAGGTGTGACTGTAAGTAGAAGATAGTGTTTGCACGGGAGCCAAAGGCCATTTTATGTTCTAAATTAGTGGATACAACAGGTCTAATTTAGAATATTTCTGAATAAGATTGAAAAACTGAAACCTTGTCTCATAATCTTGCCTTTTTATCCATTTCGCCTCATCTTCCACCCCTCGGTAAGAGGATCCGTGCGTTGGCATAAAGCAGCGGGTCAATAGACAGAATTTAATAATGATTATCAGCGATGGCATCACTTCTAAAAGCGCTAAAGTCACAAGTTGGACGAAAGATATTAACGGGCATCACGGGTATTGGCTTAATTATTTTTATCATTACACACCTTTTGGGTAATCTTCAATTGTTTGGGGATGCTCAGGCATTCAACGAATATACGTATGCTCTCGAAAGTTTGGGCTGGATTTTATACGTGTTGGAAGCCGGTTTGGTATTTGCGTTTTTGCTGCATGCCTATTTGGGAATTTCTATCTGGTGGAAACGCCGCAAAGCACGGCCCGAAGGGTACAGCAAGTACCAGAGTAAAGGAGGTCCGAGTCATCAAACATGGGCATCTAAATCCATGATTGTTACCGGAATTGTATTACTGGTATTCCTGGTATTCCATCTCGATACATTTAAATTTGGAGCCACGGAAACAATTATGCTGAACGGTCATGAAGCACGGGATCTGAAGGCATTAGTTATAAATACTTTCCTAAACCCACTTTATGCTTTTGGATATACCGCAGTCATGATTTTGCTTGGTTTCCACTTGGGACATGGTTTTTGGAGCGCTTTCACTTCCTTAAGTATGAAGCATAACCAGTATTCGGCCTTGATATATACGGTAGGTATTATATTTGCCGTTTTGATGGCTGTAGGATTTCTTTTCATTCCGCTCTACATTTACTTTACCGGTGGGCAGGGCGCATTACTTGTTTGAAGATGTTGCCACAAAAGCTCAAAAACTCAAAATAAGTCAATTTGGAACAGGCTGATAAACATAACCAATATGATCCGATATCTCCTGAGTTGGAGAAAATTGGGAAAGGTATTGTCGATTCAGCTTACAGGGTTCATAAGTCCCTTGGTCCCGGATTATTAGAAAAGATTTATGAAATTTGTTTTTGCCATGAACTGTCCAAGAAAGCTATCCAAAGTAGGAGACAGGTAGCTTTGCCTATTCACTATGAAGGATTGAGACTGGATGTTCTTGTTGCTGATGAGGTAATTTGTGAGTTGAAAGCATTAGATGAAATAAACCCTGTTTGGGAAGCACAGATTTTGAGTCATCTTAAATTACTTGATAAAAGACTTGGTTATTTAATTAATTTCAATGTGAAAAACATTGGCAAAGGAATAAAACGGTTTGTCAATTAAAATTTTACTCACTAATGCATATAAAAAAAATTTGGTGTTTTTGTGTATTAGTGGCAAAAAGTAGGTTTCTATGAACTTAGATTCGAAAGTACCATCCGGACCGTTAAAAGATAAATGGTCTAATCATTTAGAGCACATTAACTTGGTGGCTCCCAACAATAAGAGGAAACATGATATTATTGTTGTGGGAACGGGGCTGGCCGGAGGATCAGCAGCGGCAACACTGGCTGAACTTGGCTACAACGTAAAGAGTTTCTGCATTCAGGATTCCGCACGCCGAGCTCACAGTATTGCTGCACAGGGGGGGATTAATGCCGCCAAAAATTATCCCAATGATGGGGACTCGGTGTGGCGATTGTTTTATGATACCATCAAAGGAGGAGACTACCGCTCTCGTGAATCCAATACCTATCGATTGGCTGAGATATCCAATGAAATTATTGACCAGGCGGTGGCACAGGGCGTTCCTTTTGCCCGTGAGTACGGCGGACTGTTAGCCAACCGGTCGTTCGGTGGTGCACAGGTTTCTCGTACATTTTATGCCCGTGGACAAACGGGCCAGCAGCTTTTACTCGGTGCCTACCAGGCGATGATGCGACAGGTGCACGAGGGGAATATTGAGATGCACACGCGCCACGAAATGTTGGATTTAGTGAAGGTGGATGGACGTGCCCGTGGTATTGTAACCCGGGATCTTGTCTCCGGTAAAATAGAGCGCTGGATGGCCGATGCGGTCGTTCTGGCCAGCGGTGGCTATGGAAACGTTTTTTATCTGTCGACAAATGCAAAGAATTCCAACGTCACGGCAGCCTGGCGCTGTCATAAGCGAGGGGCCGGCTTTGCCAATCCTTGTTATGTACAGATCCATCCAACTTGTATCCCTGTTTCCGGAGACTATCAGTCTAAGCTGACGCTGATGAGTGAGAGCCTCCGTAATGATGGTCGGGTTTGGGTCCCCAAAGAAAAAGGCGATGACCGCCATCCGCACGATATTCCTGAGGATGAACGGTATTATTATTTGGAAGAGAAGTACCCTGCTTTCGGAAACTTGGTGCCTCGTGATGTAGCTTCCCGGAATGCTAAGATTGTTTGTGATGAAGGCATGGGGGTAGGACCAACGGGACGAGCGGTCTACCTGGATTTCCGTGATGCTATCGAGCGGGATGGCCGGAAGACAATCTCTGAGAAGTACGGCAATCTTTTTGAGATGTACGAGAATATCACCGGCGACAATCCCTATGAAGAGCCCATGCGCATATTCCCGGCGGTACACTACACCATGGGCGGCTTGTGGGTTGATTATAACCTAATGAGCAATGTGCCGGGACTGTTCGTAGCCGGTGAGGCAAACTTCTCCGACCACGGGGCTAACCGTTTAGGTGCAAGTGCATTGATGCAGGGACTTTCGGATGGATACTTTATCATCCCGTACACCGTGGGGAACTACTTAGCTGATGTAGAGCTGTCTGACATAGATACCAAGCATGAAGCTTTTGATGAAGCCGCTGATAATGCCCAAGGCCATATTGATAAGCTATTAGGTGTTCAGGGGGATAAAAGTGTGGTCGATTTCCACCGTGAACTGGGACAGATTATGTGGGATAAGGTGGGTATTGCCCGTAGCGAAGAGGGGCTTAAGCAAGCAATCGAAGAAATTAAGGCTCTTCGTAAGGAATTCTGGGAAAACGTTCGTGTGCCCGGTGAAGCAACGAATTACAATAAATATTTAGAATTTGCCGGACGTGTGGCTGACTTCCTCGAACTGGGTGAGCTGATGGCAAAAGATGCCCTCCAGCGGGATGAGTCCGCCGGCTGCCACCTTAGAGTCGAACATGAATCTGATGAAGGAGAAGCCCTTCGGAATGATGAGGATTTCTCTTACGTAGCTGCTTGGGAATTCCAGGGTGTGAATGGCGAGCTCCAGGAAAAGCTGCACAAAGAAAATCTGGAATTTGAATTTGTTGAACTGAAACAACGTAGTTACAAATAGAATACGGATAAAATGGCTGAAGAATTTAGCATCCACTTAAAAGTATGGCGACAAGAAGGACCGGACCAACCGGGTAAGCTGGTTGATTATACCCTCAACAATGTCAATGAGCACATGTCTTTTCTGGAGATGCTCGATGTTCTGAATGAACAGATCGTCGCCGAAGGAAAAGAAGATCCTGTGGAATTTGATTATGATTGCCGCGAAGGAATCTGTGGCTCTTGTAATCTGGTTATCAACGGACGGGCGCATGGACCTAAGGCGATGACCTGTACCTGTCAGCTGCACATGCGTAATTACAGCGATGGCGATACCATTGTTGTTGAGCCTTTCCGGGCAAAAGCATTTCCTGTGATAAAAGATTTGGTTGTAGATCGCAGCGCTTTCGACAGGATTGTCGAGGTCGGTGGCTATGTGTCCATAAAGACCGGTTCAGCCCCCGACGCGAATTCTATACCCATAGATAAATCTGTAGCTGATACTGCTTTCGATTACGCAACCTGTATCGGATGCGGTGCTTGTGTAGCAGCCTGTCCGAACTCTTCAGCCTCCTTGTTTACTGGTGCTAAATTGGCCCACCTCAATCGTTTACCGCAGGGTGAACCGGAACGCAAGAAGCGAACGATAGCTATGGTAGAACAGATGGAAGAGGAAGGATTTGGGGACTGCTCCAACTATGCCGAATGTGAAGCCGTCTGTCCAAAGGGAATTTCAATCTCAGCTATTGCAGAAATGCGTAGAAATTATATGAAAGCGGCACTGGCAGGCGAAGAGGTGTAATACTTGGCTATTTTTAGTGAGCTAAATTGGCTTAAAAGCTATATTTACCCGTCAGACCGCTCCAGTCGATCTGATGGGTAGAACAGATGTCGGTCGTCGTTGTATATTTTTTAAATCAGAGAGAGCTTCTTTCAAGAAGATATTGGCAGGCTTCCATTTACCCGAAGAATAGGTATTAAAGATAAAAGAAAGGAAGAATTTTGTTATTTTAAATAAAGTAGCGTTTTTAACGCCTAAATTCTCCGTTATGCCTGAATTAAAACCAATATCGCAAGAGGCCATTCCGCAAGCACTGGAGAAAGCCACTCGTTACCGCCTGCTAAATCAACCCTGGCAGGCCGAAAGCATATGCCGTGATATCCTTAGGACAGATCCTGATAACCAGCAAGCAACTCATACCCTTATTCTGGCCATTACAGATCAGTTTGAGGGAGAAAATAAGAGAAGTCTGCAACAGGCCCGTGAGGTTGTTTCAAAATTAACCGATAACTATGAGACAGAATATTGCCTCGGCCTTATCTACGAACGCCAGGCCAGGGCGGCTCTGAAGCGTTCAACACCCCGGGCCAGTTATATGGCCTATGAATACCTTAATCAGGCTTTACAGCACTATAAAAATGCAGAGGAAATCCGTCAAGAGACGAATGAAGAGTCCATACTCCGTTGGAATGCTTGTATTCGTTTTATTAAGCAACACAATCTGAAGCCGGCTCCGGATGATGTGCGAGAGCCCCCGTTTCTCGATGTGTAGTGGTATGATGAGTAACAGCTTTACGTTAGCGGAATGAAGCCATGGGAAGAGTTCTTTATTTAGCCTTGTATTTCTAGCGGAAGTATGGTTAATTAAATAATAGCAGCATTGTGGAATAAGAGATAGGGTTGCGCCTTGTCAGGCTTTTAATAGTTAAAAGCGGAGGAGGGTAAGACAGTGTTTCGAAAATATGCGCAAAGGAGAGAGCTGTTCGTATTGTGATGAGGTTTACCAGAGGTGTCGATCCCACTTTCGGCAATATTAGACGTGCAATCCGTAACCATAGGAGGGGAAAATTATGGCTCGTTACGGACCTAATGAACACGATGTACTCATTGTTGGGGGTGGCGGTGCGGGGCTACGTGCTGCCATTGCGGTGGCTGAGACGAATCCTGAACTGAGCATTGCGGTAGTTTCAAAAGTTTATCCTATGCGGAGCCATACAGTTTCTGCAGAAGGGGGATCCGCCGCCGTGATTAAGGACAACGACAGTTTCGATGACCATGCCTATGACACTATCTCAGGAGGCGACTGGTTGTGTGATCAGGATGCTGTGGAGGCATTTGTCAAGGAGGCCCCGAAAGAGTTGCTTCAGCTCGAGCATTGGGGATGTCCATGGAGCCGGGAGGAAGATGGCAGTATTGCGGTCCGTTCGTTTGGCGGCATGACCAATAAACGCACTTGGTTTGCAGCTGACAAAACTGGATTTCACCTACTTCATACAATGTTCCAGACCACTATGAAGTATGATCCCATCCAGCGTTATGACGAATATTATGTAACCAGGTTGTTGGTAGATAACGGGCGGTGCCAGGGAGTCGTTGCTATTGAGCTGGCTACGGGAAAGATTGAAGCTATAGCGGCGAGGAGTGTCATTATGTGTACCGGTGGGTGTGGTCGTATTTTTCCGTTTACTACCAACGGCAACATCAAGACGGGGGATGGGATGGCATTTGCTTATCGAGAGGGCGTTCCGCTCAAAGATATGGAATTCGTACAGTATCACCCTACGGGACTGCCGTTTACCGGTATACTCATCACTGAAGCGGCCCGTGCTGAAGGAGGACACCTGCTCAACAAGGATGGTTACCGGTATCTTCAGGATTATGACCTCGGCGAGCCCAAACCGGAACCGATTCACCGTTCAATGGAACTGGGCCCCCGGGATCGTCTCTCCCAGGCGTTTGAAAAAGAAGAGGAAAAGGGACGGACAATAGAAGGCCCTTATGGCTCTTATATCCATCTTGATATTCAGCATCTCGGCGAAGAAATCATAGACCGAAAACTCCCCTTTGTGAGAGAACTTTGCCTGAAATACGAAAATATCGATCCCGTCAAAGAGATGATACCGGTTCGTCCCGTCGTACACTATATGATGGGGGGGATCGATACAGATATTCACGGAGCCACGAAGCTGGACGGTCTTTACGCCGCCGGGGAGACGGCTTGCGTCAGTATAAATGGTGCGAATCGCCTTGGATCAAATTCACTGACGGAGCTGCTTGTATTCGGAGCCCGGGCGGGACAGGCCGCGGCCGAATTTGCATCTGAACAAAAACCATTCAGTTCTGCCCTGGAAGCTCTTGCAACCGATGAGAGCAGACGCATTGAAAAGGGATTCTTTTCTGAGAATGGCAGTAATCCCGAATCTATCGCCTCCATAAGGCAGGAGATGTATCAGGCCATGGAAAAAGGGGTCGGCATTTATCGAAGTGAGGACTCCCTGGAAAGATCACAAGAAAAAATTCAGGAGCTGCAAGAGCGCTTGATGAACGTCTCTATTGAAGATCACAGCTATACCTTCAATACGGAACTTGTTGCGGCCCTTGAACTTTCGAATATGCTTGATATTTCGGAGGCTATCATTCAATCTGCTTTACAGAGAACGGAATCCCGGGGATCTCACCAGCGGGTGAACTATCCGGACCGGGACGATGAACATTTTCTGGCCCACAGTATGGCTTATAAATCCGAAGTTGGGCCACCTAAAATTGAGTATCAGCCTGTAACCATTACCCGCTGGCCACCGGGTGAGCGGGTATATGGACATTAAAGAATGTTCAATATGAAACCATAAATGTTATGGAAACGACCATCACACTTGAAGTTCAGAGATATTTGCCCGAGAAGGATACGGAACCTTACTTCCAGGAATATAAAGTGCCGCTTCGCAAAAAGTGGGTCGTACTCGATGCACTTAATTACATCAAGGATAACATTGATGGGACACTCTCATACCGTTGGTCTTGCAGGATGGGGGTATGCGGCAGTTGCGGCATGATGGTTAACGATAAGCCTGTACTTACATGTGCTACTTTTCTGGAGGAATGTCTTCCCGGCCCCATCCGCGTTGCTCCGCTCTCTTATTTTGATGTTATTCGTGATCTCGTTGTCAACACCGATGGTTTTATGGACAAGCTGAAGCGGGTTAAACCCTGGTTGATAACGGACCAGGTAAAACCGGTTCCCGAGGGCGAATATCGACAGACACCGGAGCAAAAAGCCGAATACGATCAATACAGCATGTGCATTAACTGTATGCTCTGCTATGCCGCCTGCCCGGTAGCAGGACTTGAACCGGAATTTGTGGGTCCTGCAGCTATTGCACTGGCCCAGCGCTATAATTACGACAGCCGAGACGAGGGCCGGAAACAACGAAACGAAGAACTGCTGGGCGAGGGGGGGATCTACAGTTGTACGCTGGTTGGTGAATGTTCTGAAGTCTGTCCCAAGGCGGTTGACCCGGCCGGTGCTATTCAGCGGTATAAGGTCTCGGGCGCCGCAGAGTGGTGGAAATCGGTTGTTGTGCCGTGGGGAGATACATAAATGGCAACCTATAAGCCGCAAAAAAATGGCTAAAACTGATGACATCAATACCAGCACGAATCCTCGGTACCAGCGTTACCGACCCGAGAGATACAGCCCACGAATGTCCATTTTCTGGTGGGTTCATAAAAAGCCCTTTGTGAAGTTTATCGTGCGAGAACTAACCAGTCTCTTTGTAGCAGCTTATGCAGTACTTTTAATTTTTCAGGTAAGGGCGTTAAGCCAGGGTGCGGAAGCCTGGGAGGCGTTGGTTGCGTGGTTTAGTACACCTTTTTCAATAGGGTTGCATGTTATCATCTTTTTATTTGTGGTTTTTCATGCTATCACCTGGTTTAACCTTGCACCGACAGCCATGGTACTTCGGATCGGAAAGAAACGAATACCCGGAGGGGTGATCATTACTATAAATTTTTTGATGTGGATCGCTCTTTCCCTGGCCATTGCAACTCTGATACTGGCCAGATGAATAACTGAAATCTATAGTCTGTATGGCTAACAAAAAAAATAACGATCCATTCTGGTGGACCCTTTTCGGAGCGGGAGGGACGATTTCGGCTTTCTTTATCCCTATACATGTCGCCCTGATAGGAATTGCAATTCCTCTTGGCTGGTTTGCCATGCCGGATTACGAGGGGCTCGTCGAATTGGCGCGACATCCGCTTTCGCGCATCTATTTATTTGCCCTTATATCACTGTCCCTGTTCCATTGGGCGCACCGTTTCCGTTTTACTCTTTATGATGGACTGCAGCTCAAGCATCTGGAGCAGTATATTGTAGTATTTTGTTATGGCAGCGCTATCGTAGGAACGGTAATAGGACTTATCTTTGTGCTGTCTATTTGAGTTTGTAAACTACTGAAAAGATATCGCTACGTGAAAAAGGCACATGCCTTGCAAAGGCTTTTTGGGGATGAAAAATCCTGCCCATTTTATTCCTATATTTTTCTCCATCGCTCAGCGAATGGAGCTTATTTTTAGAAATTTGATAAAAAGTTGAATGGATACCGTTCATTGATTATCAAGTTAATAACGGATAAAATGAAAATATTTTGTAAGGATTGGGTCTGGCAGCGGTCTTACTTACAAAAGCAAAGATTCATGAACTTTAAGCCAGAGAGTCTATAACACGTTTATAATCAAGGCAATAACCATCAACCTATATTCTTTTCACGGAGAAACTATCTCTATTTTATCAGGAAAATGCGTTCGCAGCTGATTCCACATTGTGATATTCTCAGCTATTGTTTGATGCCTAATCATTTTCACTGGCTGTTATATGTGAGGAAGGTTGGAAAGAGTAAAAATGTCCGAGAAACCCGTCAGACCGCTTTGAGCGGTCCGGCGGGTGAAGAGCAACACCCTTTGATTAGAAAAATTGCAGTTCTGTTAAGCTCTTATACACAGGCAATCAATAAACAAGAGCAACGGAGTGGATCTCTATTTCGGCAAAAAACTAAATCGATTAAAATAGATTCGAGAGAGTATGGAAGGATTTGTCTTTATTACATTCATCATAATCCATTGAAAGCCAATCTTGTTGATAGCCTTCTAAAATGGGAATATTCGAGTTTCCCTGATTATGCTGGTATAAGAAGCGGATCATTGATAAATAAAAAGAAAACTATGGAGCTTTTGAGTGTAGGTAAGAAAGATATCTTAAAAAAATCTTGCAAGAAGGTTAGCCAAAATAAAATTAAAAATATCTTAGAATAGCTCCAGTACCCGTCAAACCGCTTTGAGCGGTCTAACGGGTGTAGACAGATTTATCTAATATTCTCAATCATATCGCACGAGAGCTTTATGCCTTTAATCAGGGCTGAGCTTAGTCCATTGTGTTCCATCTCGTTAAGGCCGGCAATGGTACACCCTTTGGGGGTCGTGACCTTGTCGATCTCCTGTTCTGGATGGCTGTTGGATTCCAGTAGCAGGGCGGAAGCACCAAGGGCCGTTTGCGAAGCAATAAGCTGTGCTTCCTCGGCATGGAAACCGACCTCAATACCTCCCTGTGATGCAGCGCGAATGTATCGCAAGAAGAAAGCAATACCACAGGCTCCAAGTACCGTCGAGGCTTCCATCAGTTCCGAATTAATAACCAGCGTTTCACCCAATGTATCAAACAGGGCAATAACCTCTTTCTCAGCTTCTTTATGAGGCGTTTTCTCGATACAGGTCATCGCCTGATTGATAGCAGCAGCTGTATTGGGCATCACCCGAAGAATTCGTACCCCGGATCCCGTAAGCTTTGCAATATCTTCGCTTTTGACACCGGCCATCGTCGAAGCAATGATATGCTTTTGTGGATCTATGGCCGGCTTAATTTCTTCAATAAGTCCTTCTATTTGAGCCGGCTGAACCGCTATAATAAGCAAATCTGCTCCTTTTACGGCTTCCGTATTATCGTCAGTTACGGTAATGCCTTTATCTTCAAGATGCCGGATATGGTCAGGAGTCCTCCGTGTTACGGTTACTTTGTATTTAGATGCGGCTTCTTCGGTACGCGCCAACCCCTGTGCCAGCGCCGTACCAAGATTTCCCCCACCAAGAATCGCTACATTTTTCATTGTTCAGTGATTTTAGATTATTAAAATTGGTTATAAACGAGATTAAATTTTTCTCGTATTTCTTTATTGCAAAGATTCCCAATACTGCCTTCATGAGTATGGTTGATAGACTTATCCGGTACAAAATTGCCCTCTTCAATCGCCTGGCCTACGCTCTGGTAGGCTTCCCTGAAGGGCACACCATCCAGAACATTTTTGTTGACTTCCTCTACACTAAAAAGATAATCATACTTTTTATCTTCAATGATATCCGTTTTGACTTCCACCTGCTCAAACATAAAGCGGCTGATATCCAGGCACGATTTTAAGGTTTCGACAGCCGGAAAGAGCGTTTCCTTGAGCAGTTGAAAGTCGCGATGGTAGCCGCTGGGCAGGTTATTGGTTATAAGTGTAAGCTCGCTGGGCAGATTCTGGATACTGTTGGATTTTGCCCGCACCAGCTCAAAAACATCCGGATTCTTTTTATGCGGCATAATACTTGAGCCGGTAGTCAGTTCATCCGGGAATGAGAGAAAGCCAAAATTCTGGCTCATGTATTGACAAACATCCATACTCAGTTTGGAGAGCGTTCCGGCCACCGCGCTTAACGCAAAGCTGGTCATCTTCTCCAGGCGGCCGCGACTCATCTGCGCAGCTACGGAGTTATATTTTAAAGTATCAAAATCGAGTAGTTCCGTAGTCATGGATCGATCCAACGGGAGCGAGGTACCATAACCGGCCGCTGATCCCAACGGGTTTTGATCCGCAATACGATAAGCAGCCTGCAGCATATGCAAGTCATCAATCAGTGATTCGGCATAGGAACCGAACCATAGGCCAAAGGACGAAGGCATCGCTACCTGCATGTGCGTATAACCGGGAATAAGCACTTCTTTATGCTCTTCACTGAGTTCAATAAGCTGCTCAAAAAGAGCTTTGGTAAGCTCCTTAATTTCCGTTAGCTGCTCTTTCACATACATATGCAGGCAGACGAGCACCTGGTCGTTGCGCGAACGTCCGGCATGGATTTTTTTTCCTGTCTCGCCCAGCTCCTGGGTGAGTTCATATTCGATCTTTGAATGCACATCTTCAAAATCTTCTTCAATCGTGAAGGTGCCTTCATCAACTTGAACCAACAGCTGATCGAGGGCCGCGATCAGATCCGCTGTTTCTTGATCAGAGAGAATTTCAATACTGTTGAGCATCTTGGCGTGTGCTTGGGATGCCTTTAGATCGTATTCGGCAATCTGTAAATCCAACACTCGGTCGTTGCCAACCGTAAATCGATCAATGATGTCGCTGGTAGAGGTTTGTCCTTTATCCCAAAGTTTCATGGCGGTTTTGTTATTTGTTAATGGTTATTGGTTATTCAGAAAGTGGCTTGTGTCCTAAGTCCTAATAACCAATACCTATTTATTGACAACGGCATCCAGCAGTTTGATATAGATGTCAATCGCTTCCTCGATCTCCTCCAGTTTGATAAACTCATCCGCAGTATGTGAACGTGCCGACTTGCCAGGACCCATCTTCAACGAAGGAACTGAAAGTACCGACTGATCGGATAGCGTTGGAGATCCGTACTTCGCCAGGCCCAGTTTATCACCGGACTGGACGATAGGATGATCCAGTGGAATGAACGAAGGGTTCAGGCGGATAGACCGCGCGGTAACTTCAGATTCAATATTTTCTTTAAGCGTTTCCAAAATCTGAGCATTATCGTACACATCGGTACTTCGGATATCCACCGTAAAGGTACAGGTATCGGGTACGACATTATGTTGGCTGCCGGCCTGAATTTCGGTCACGGTCATCTTAACGGGACCCAAGGTCTCCGATACTTCCTCGAAGCGGTAGTTCTTAAACCAGTTCACATCGTCCATGGCAATGTAGATGGCATTTTTACCTTCATCACGGGCTGCATGTCCACTAATACCCTTGGCGGTACATTCCAGTACCATAAGTCCTTTTTCGGCCACCGCCATTCGCATCTGTGTCGGTTCACCCACAATAGCAAAATCAATATCCGGAATCTTATCCAGGATGGAGACAATACCATCATCCCCGGAAATTTCCTCTTCCGCTGTTGGGGCGAGTACAAAGTTATAGTTCAAGTTTTTCTGTGGATAAAAATGAACAAAAGTTGCAATAAGAGTTGTAAGTGGTCCACCCGCGTCATTCGAGCCAAGACCAAAGAGTTTACCATCTTCTACCTGCGGGGTAAAGGGATCTTTGGTATACCCGGAATTCGGTTTAACGGTGTCGTGATGCGAATTCAGTAAAATCGTCGGTTTTTCCGGATCAAAATGCTTGTTGGTTGCCCAAATATTATTCTTGTGTCGAGAAGTCGGAATGTCTCGATCCTCCAAAAACTGCTGGATTATATCTCCGGTCTGATCTTCTTCTCGGGAAAGAGAAGGGGTGGCGATCAGCCGTTTGAGAAGTTCTGTTGCATCCGTAAATAGTTCGCTCATGGTGTAAGTTTAGTTCCCCTTAGGTTTAACAAATTATCGGCATGTTTGATATTAACTTGGTGCACTCCTTGCTGAAGCGCTTCAAATGCGGTGTCGAGTTTGGGAATCATGCCTTCGTGAATTATTCCCTCATCTTTTAGCTGGATGTATTTATCATGGTCAATTTCCTCGATCCAGGATTCTTCATCATTAATATCCCGGAGGACGCCCTGTTTTTCAAAACAGTAGGTTAACGTTGATTGATAGCGATCAGAAAGCGCAATGGCCAGGACCGAGGCAATGGTATCGGCATTGGTATTGAAAAGCTGGCCTTGGGTATCGTGCGTGATAGCCGGAAAGACAGGCACGACCTGCTCATCCAGCAGTCGCTTAATAAAGTAAGTATTGACGTCTTCAGCCGTAATATCGCCTACAAAACCAAAATCTATGGTCGGATGGTTTCGTTTTTTTGCAGGGATGATATTGAGGTCAGCGCCTGAAAGACCAATTGCATTGGTAGAACGTCCCTGGAGTTTTGCAACAATCTTCTTATTGAGCAGTCCGGCGTACACCATCACAGCCACATCCAAAGCAGGCTTGTCCGTAATGCGCCGCCCATCTTTCATTTGGATGGGGATGCCCAGCTTTTTGCAGAGATCAGAGGCGGAGGATCCGCCGCCGTGGACCAGAATCTTGGGATGGTCCATGGCTACAAAATTATCCAAAAAAGTTGGTAGTCGATCTTCATTATTGGCAATACTGCCGCCAATCTTTACAATGTTCAAAGTCTGCATTATAGATTTTCCAATAGGTTTTGAAGTACGGCTTGCGCAGCATACTCGCGGTTCTTGGCCTGCTGGTACACAATAGAGTGATCTATCACTTCGTCCGATGCTACCACATTTCGGCGTATCGGAAGGCAATGCATAAATTCAGCCTGGTTCGTGAGTGCCATTTTCTCTGGTGTGATGGTCCAGGTGCCATTGACGTTCGGCGTAGCTCCATAATCAGTGTAGCTTGACCAATTTTTAGCATAAATAACGTTGGCATCTTTAAAGGCTTCTTCCTGGTCATAAGTTTGCATAAATCCATCTGCAAAGCTTTCTGCCAGTTCATATCCTTGAGGGTGAGTTATAGTAATATCGGCCTCGATGGCCGGGAGCCACTGCAAAAAAGAATTGGCTACGGCCTGTGGAAGCGGCTTGGGATGGGGTGTCCAGCTGAGTACTACTTTCGGTTTTTTGATCCCGATGTCGGCAATGGTCGCCATGTCCGTGAGTGACTGCAGCGGGTGGAGCGTCGCAGATTCCATACTGATGACGGGTACCGAGCTGTGTTCAATAAAATTGTTCAGCACCTGCTCACCGTAATCTTTTTCGCGGTCACGAAGTGTGGCAAAACTGCGGACGGCCAAAATATCGCAATAGCTGCTGATGACTTTCACCGTATCCTTTATGTGCTCCTGGGAAATGCCGTCCATCACGGTACCATCCTCAAATTCAACCTTCCAGGAGTCTTTGCTGATGTTGAGCACAATAACATCCATCCCCAGGTTTTGGGCGGCCTTTTGGGTACTCAGTCGGGTACGCAGACTGGGATTAAAGAATATGAGTCCTACCGTCTTTTGCCGGCCGACCGAGGAGGAGGTCGGGTTTTGTTTTAGATCAACGACTTGCTGAATAAGTTGCTGAGGATCATCGACATCCTCGATTGATGTAAAATGCTTCATCATGCCATACATAGTTTGAGCGCATTTTCGAGCGCGGTTATAAATTGATTTACTTCGTTTTGAGTAACACTCAAAGGAGGAAGGAGCCGCAGCACGTTGGGATCAGATGAAACCCCCGTCAGCACCTGTTCTTCTTCAATAAGTGTATGGCGAAGCTCCTTAATGGGGAAGGGAAATTCAATACCAATCATGAGTCCCCGGCCGCGTACCTCTTCAACTTGAGGCAAGTTCTCAAGTCGTTCCAGCAGCTCCTGTCCCCGTTGAGCCGCATTTTCAATAAGGTTTTCATTTTCAATAACATTAAGCACGGCCGTTGCTGCTGCACAAGCCAGATGGTTGCCACCGAAGGTAGAGCCCAGCTCTCCATAAAAAGGTTCGATATCGGGATGAATAATAGTACCCGCAACCGGAAATCCGTTACCCATGCCTTTGGCGACTGTCACAATATCGGCTTTAATGCCGGCGTGTTGGTGGGCAAAGAACTGTCCCGAACGTCCGTATCCGGATTGGATTTCATCACAGATAAGCAGCGCATCGGTCTCAGAGCAGAGTTGACTCACATTCTGTAAGAAGTCGTCATCGGGAATGTTAATACCGCCAATGCCCTGGATGCCTTCCACGATGACCGCACAGACATCACCGCCGGCCAGTTCTTTTTGGAGGCCTTCCAGATCATTAAGTTCTAAAAAAGTTACTTCCGCACTTTTATTGACGGGGGCTACGTATTTGTCATTATCCGTGATGCCGATGGCCGCTGACGTTCGTCCGTGAAAAGCCTTCTTAAAGGCTACAATTTTTGATTTTCCGTTATGGAAAGAAGCAGCCTTCAGGGCGTTTTCGTTGGCTTCAGCCCCGGAGTTGCTCAAAAACAGTTGGTAATCCTCATAGCCCGAAAGTTTACCTAATTTAGTTGCAAACTTTTGTTGCAGGGGATTTTGAACGGAGTTGGAATAAAATCCGATATCCCGCAGCTGGTGATTAATTTGGTTCACATAATGAGGATGCGAGTGGCCGATAGATATTACGCCATGGCCGCTGTAAAAATCCAGGTATTGATTGCCATCGGCCGTGAAGACATGGCGGTCCTGGGCTTTTACAGGTTCTAAATCAAGTAAGGGATAAACATCAAAAAGTTTCATAGTTAAAAGTGTGAAGGTTTGAGATAAAGACCTGCAGATTCATCGAGATCAAACATCAGGTTCATATTTTGGACGGCTTGCCCGGATGCTCCTTTCAAGAGATTATCAATGATGCTGGTAATAAGCAGTTTGCCATCCTCTTTTGCCACGTGCAGCAGGTCTTTGTTGGTGTTGACGGCTTGTTTTAAGTGAATAGGTTCATCACTGAGATGAACGAAGGGTGAATCTTGGTAATAATCTTTAAAGAGTTCCCGGGCTTGCTCAGCCGAGAGGTCGGATTGCGTATAGGCGGAGATAAAGATCCCACGCGTAAAATCGCCTCGAACGGGAATAAAGTTCAGCTCTCGATCAAAATTGGGATCCAGCTGCTCAATTTTTTGGCGAACTTCACCGATATGCTGGTGGCGCAATGGTTTGTAGATGGAGACATTGCTATCACGCCAGCTAAAATGCGTGGTTTCTCGCATTGAACTCCCTGCACCAGTTGAACCAGTGATACCGTGAATATGCACATCCTCATTAAGGTTAGAACTATTTGCTAACGGATAGAGAGCCAATTGAATAGCGGTAGCAAAGCAACCGGGATTGGCAACATTGTCCGCGTTCTTAACAGCCTCTTTCTGAAGCTCCGGCAGTCCGTAGGTAAATCTTCGATCGTTGTACGTTTGATCCGGTGCCAGGCGGAAATCCCGACTCAGGTCGATGATTCTGGTGCTATCATCCACGGGGTGGGAGTCTAAGAACTCCACAGAATTTCCGTGGCCCATGCATAAAAAGAGCACATCGATATCAGAATCAAGCTCGTGGCTGAAGTGTAAATCAGTTTCTCCCAGCAGGTCACGGTGGACTGAAGCCACAGGCTCGCCGGCCTTGCTGGTACTAAAAATAAATTGGATCTCTGTTTCCGGATGATTGAGTAGAATACGCAACAGTTCGCCCGCTGCATATCCGGTGCCCCCGACAATTCCTGCTTTAATCATTACTATTGTTATTAACTGATTGGTGGATTTTAATTTGATTGGATAGGATTTTAGCGAACCCTTTTACGTCTTCGCCGCTCCAGGCGTTATTCATTTCGCCGTAGTCTCCAAATTTAGCGTTCATCAGGTCGTTGTCGGACGTGATGCCCTCAATTTCAAAGCGATAGGGCAACAGACGGATGGAAACCGTGCCGTTCACAACGGGCTGTGTATCATCCAAAAAGGCTTCAATATTGCGCATCACCGGATCGAGATATTGTCCTTCGTGGAGCATCATACCGTACCAGTTGGCAAGCTGATCTTTCCAGTGGAGCTGCCATTTGGTGAGTACATGCTTTTCCAGCTGCTCATGGGCTTTGATAATAAGCATGGCTGCAGCGGCTTCGAATCCAACCCGGCCTTTAATGCCAATGATTGTATCGCCCACGTGGATATCGCGGCCAATGGCATATTGGGAAGCAAGGGCATCCAGCTTTTGGATGAGTTCGATGGAACCGTAGCTTTCACCATTGATAGCTGTCGGTTCGCCTTCAGTAAACGTTAATTTCAGTGTTTGAGGCTCTTCCTTTTTGAGCGGACTGGGATAGGCTTCATCCGGCAATGGCTGGTCTGACGTCAGGGTCTCAGCTCCGCCCACGCTGGTGCCCCACAGGCCCTTGTTAACCGAATATTTGGCCTGGCTCCAGTCCATATCCACATCGTGATCCTGCAGAAAAGCCACTTCTTCCTCACGCGTCAGCTGCTGATCGCGGATGGGGGTAATAATATCCAGGTCAGGGGCAATTACATTGAAAACAAGATCAAAGCGCACCTGATCGTTGCCGGCTCCGGTGCTTCCGTGGGCAATAGCATCGGCGCCCACTTCCAGGGCGTATTTAGCAATAGCTACGGCCTGGAATACACGTTCCGAGCTAACTGAAAGGGGATAAGTGTTATTTTTGAGAATATTCCCAAAAATAAGATACCGGATAACTTTTGAATAATAGTCTTCTGTTCGCTCCAGTGTCTGGTGCGTATGGCTGCCGAGGCTGTACGCATGCTGCTCAATATCATCCAGTTCCTGTTGGTCAAATCCACCGGTATTTACGAGGACGGTATGAATTTCAGCTTGGTATTGCTCCTTTAAATAGGGCACACAATAGGAGGTGTCAAGTCCTCCGCTAAACGCTAATACTATTTTCTTTTGTTGAGCCATCTTGGATTAGAAAGTTTAGGAATTTTTTGGTTTTACGTTGAAGGTTTCGTTGATGGAGCCGAAGAAACCGCTTAAATTTCTTCCAGCGGGTCTGTTTGTCAGCTTTTTTCTCGGAGGTCTTCTCATTGGGGTCGTAAAGCATACCCGTGCAGAGGCAACCCTTGCGATCTTCGTTGGTAAGAATATCATAATTAGGGCAGCTCTGGCATCCTTTCCAATACTCTTCGTCGTCGGTCAGCTCGGAAAACGTTACGGGTTTATATCCCATATCTGAGTTGATCCTCATGACCGCCATGCTGGTGGTGATACCGAAGATTTTGGAATCCGGGTATTTTTTGCGAGAAAGTTCAAAAATGTTCTCTTTAATGCGTCGGCCTAATCCCAGCTTACGGTAATGGGGATGCACAATAAGGCCGGAATTGGCAATATATTTTTCGTGTCCCCAGCTTTCGATATAACTGAAGCCAGCCACTTGATCTTTGTCAAGATCAACAGCAATAACGCCTTTGCCTTCTTCCATTTTGGACTGCACATACTCGGGCTTACGTTTGGCGATACCGGTACCTCGCTGCTTGGCAGCTTCTTCCATGAGGTCGCAAATTTCTTTTGCATGCTTAAAATGCCGCGAATCTGCTACAGATATTTGAATATCCATATTGTTAAAAGGGTAAAATTGATATCAAACAACAGCATATAGTTATTGCTGATGTTAAAAGAGTTTGTCGGTAAAGTCGGAGTGTGGGGAGAGTGGCGAAAAAGAGACTCTCCACCAAGAGAGGTGTTTAGGAGCCCAGGAGGGCCCGCGGTCGTGGCCGCCGAATTGGACAAAGCGGAGACATAGGGAGGACATCAACAGATGGACTGTCGAATAAAAAATTGATATGTCTTCCGCGTTTTTTCATTAGGGACTATTATAATATCTTATCCGGCAAAATACAAAATATTTTTTTGGCCATGTAAATTGTAAGTTGTACTGCTGGTTTATGATCTGTCCTTTTCAGTGGACCATTATATGATGACCATAACTTTTATGTGTTAGAATGGATAACGAAACCTTAGAAATAGCCCGAGAAGCCTTACAAAAGCATTGGGGATTTACCTCCTTTCGCGAGGGGCAGGATGCTGCTATTAAGTCTGTGTTGGAGAAAAAGAATACGATGGTTTTGTTCCCAACAGGTGGTGGGAAATCTCTCTGTTACCAGCTGCCTTCCGTATTATTCGAGGGGCTGACCATTGTTATTTCTCCACTGGTGGCCCTTATGCAGGACCAAGTGCACCAATTGAATGAGAGAGGTATTGCAGCCACCTTTGTAAATAGCACTATTTCTTCCTGGGAGGTAGAACAGCGGCTGGTTAATGCCCGCAACGGCATGTATGATTTGCTTTATTGCGCCCCTGAACGACTCGAGACCCCTCTCTGGGAAGCGGAGCTTCCAAGATTGGATGTAGACCTGATTGCCATTGATGAGGCCCATTGTATTTCGGAGTGGGGACACGACTTTCGGCCAAGTTACCGCCAGATTAGACCCGCTTTTGAGTCCATAGCTGACTCGGTAAGCTGGATTGCCCTTACTGCTACCGCTACCCCTGAAGTGCGTGCAGATATTGCAGAAAACCTTGGTTTTACCGATCCGGAAGTGATCTCAAAAGGGTTTGAACGGCCCAATTTAAAATGGTGGGTTACCGCAACTGAGCAGAAACAGAAAAAAATATTGAATGCTGTCAAAAAAGCGGCTCCATTGGGATCGGGGCTCATTTATGGGGGTACCCGTCGTAATTGTGAGGAACTTGCCCGGAAAATTACGAATCAGCTTGGAGTCAAAACAGAAGCATACCATGCAGGGATAGAATCATCAAACAGGGAAGAGGTTCAAAACAGGTGGATAGCGGGTGATCTGCCTCTCGTGGTGGCTACAAATGCCTTCGGCATGGGCATCGATAAAGCCGACTGCCGTTATGTGATCCACTACGAGATGCCGTATTCTCTGGAAGCGTATTACCAGCAGGCAGGCCGCGCGGGGCGCGATGGACTGGAGAGCTTCCCGATGCTTCTGTTTAAGCCTTCGGATTTAGCTATTGCCCGGCAGCGTATCAAAGATTCGTATCCCGAAAAGGACCAGCTGCAACACGTATATGATGTACTTTGCGATAGCTTAAATTTGGCAGTAGGAGCTGAAATGGAGAAGTCAGAAGAAGTTTCGATACGAGCATTGGCCAAGCGGTCCGGCTACCCGGCTCGAATTACACAGTCGGCACTTAAAGTACTTAACCAGCTGAGTATCATTGAGTTAATTGAATACCTGAAGCCACGGGTAGGTATCCAATTTGTTGCAAGCCAGGATTATATCCGTGAGCAGATACAAGTATCCGAGAACCAGCGAAAATCACTATTCCTGGATACCTTGCTCCGGCAATTCGGAGGAGAGGCCTTTGCTGCAATGAAATACCTGGATTTCGATTATATACAACAAAAGCTGGGCGTATCTCCTAATGCGGTCAAAAAGGGATTGCAGGTGCTTCAGGATCATGATCAGCTACTGAAGTTTGAACTCAACGGAGAGCAACCCATGGTAAAACTGGTAGATGAACGGCAGGCAAAACTTCGATTACGAAAGGAAGAATTAGAGCAATACCGTAATACCCTGCTTGAAAAATTAGCCTATATGAAAGGCTATATTCAAACGGAAAATTGTCGGGAAGTATATATCCGTCAGTACTTTGGGGAGCAAGAAGTATCGCCTTGTGGTCATTGCGATAATTGTTTACAGAAGAAAAAAGAGGACGTACAGTTTACGAATTCTGACCTATTAGCGATCAGGCAGGCACTAAGCGGGGGAGGGAAAACATTAGGACACCTTTGCCGGCAACTGGGGTGGAGTAAAGCACGGATAAAGCGATCATTAAGCCACCTGATACGCGAAGAAAAAGTCAGGGCAAAGACGGAAAAATATTTCTGGGTCAATAACAATAAGTAGGTAAGATGGCACATCAATTGTTGGGGGGCAGGGGAGCTCTTCGTCTGGTACGGATGGAGTCGGCCACCCGATCCATGCGAAGCTCTTCAATAGCTTTATCAATTCTCTTTTTTTGTTCGCCTGGGAATTGCTGGTAATAGGTATGGCTGGATTGGAAAGCAGTTGGTGAAATATTATAGTGTTGAAAGATGCGTTTTCGCAATGAATCAGTCGCCAGGCTATCAATTCGTCCGGTTTCCTGGTAGGTACGTACCAGCTGGAACTCAACCAACAGAGAAATATATTGATCTTCCGGAATTAAGTTGTCCGGTTCTTCGGGAGAGGTCATGCAGCCCACCAAAGCACAGAGTAGAAATAACAATCCAACAGAACTTCTCATTTTACTGCTCATCCGGATGCTTTGGATTTAACGGTCGCATGGTAATTTCATTAATCAA
The DNA here is from genome assembly GCF_026229185.1 of Fodinibius salsisoli. Classification (GTDB taxonomy): domain Bacteria; phylum Bacteroidota; class Rhodothermia; order Balneolales; family Balneolaceae; genus Fodinibius; species Fodinibius salsisoli. The sequence continues at coordinate 42,665 of NZ_JAGGJA010000018.1, forward strand.
GAAGTTGCTGGGGGTCTCCAGTATATTGATAAGTACATCCGCCACTTCCCCGGGTTGCATCATGTTGGCGTGCGATTCAGAATTGTTGGCCTCATTAAAAAAGTTTGTAGCAATAGAGCCGGGGCAAAAGCAGGTCACTTTGATACCATCATAACGTAATTCTTTGAAGAGGGCCTCACTGAATCCACGAACACCAAATTTGGAGGCGTTATATCCGGATAGTTGGGGATTACCTATTTTTCCTGCAATAGAAGCAATATTGATGATATGGCAACCATTGGGGTTTTTCTTCATCTTAGGGACAATTTGTCGGCACATATAGAAGACGCCCGATAGGTTGGTACTGATCATCGCTTCCCAATCGTCAAGAGGCAGAGCGTCAACATCTCCAAAGCGTCCCAGGCCTGCATTGTTAATCAGGATATCCGGATATTCCTGTTGGAAGGTCTTATTAACCCACTGGTCAATGGTATCATGGTTGGTAATATCCAGGGTAACCGGGATGAATGAATCGCCCAGCTTTTGCTGAATCTTTTCCAGTTTATCAGAACTACGGGCGAGGCCAAATACGGTGACTCCTTTTTCAATCAATGCCTGGCTAAAAGCCGTGCCGATGCCACTGCTTGCCCCGGTAATAACGGCTGTTTTTGATGTTAACTCCATAGAAAAATGACTCTAATTCAAATGTTTTTAACAGATCTGGCAAAAATTACTTCCAAAGCAATATAACCAAAATCATTTTTGGTTTGCAGAAGATTTCAAGCGGTCTTGGATAAGGGCATTTACCATATCGAGGGCAATTTCATTCTGGCCGCCCCGGGGAATGATGATATCTGCATATCGCTTGCTCGGTTCTACAAATTCCAGGTGCATGGGACGAACAAACTTTTTGTACTGGCTGAGTACATTTTCAAGCTGACGATCACGTTCAACAATATCACGCTTGATGCGCCGGAGCAGCCGAATATCGTCATCCGTATCCACATATAGCTTGATATCCATCTGGTCGAGGAGCTCCTTTTCACTAAAAATAAGAATACCGTCAATCAGGATGATTTTACGAGGACTGGCCATCCGCGTTTCTTCTTTCCGGATGTGTTTGCTAAAATCGTAAATCGGGATTTCTGCCTGGTATCCGTTTTTCAGTGCCTTAATGTGGCGAATCATGAGTTCGGTCTCAAGCGAGGAGGGATGGTCAAAGTTCTGCTGGATGCGTTCCTCAAAAGATAAATGCTTAAGGTCGCGATAGTAGGAGTCGTGCTGTAGCAATAGAATATTCTCCTGACCAATGGAATCGATGATATGCCGTACAACCGTTGTTTTCCCAGAGCCGCTACCCCCTGCTACGCCGATAATGAGTGGTTCCAAAAGAAGTTATCTTGTTTTAGGTTGCTGGGTCTGTTCCGTCTTTTCTTTGTAGTCTCGAATTGCTCTGAAAATAGCCGATGAAATAATATTCTGTCCGTACTCAGTACTAAGGTAGCGTCCTTCATCAGGATTGCTGATAAAACCCGTCTCTACAAGAACAGCAGGCATTGAGGCATGATACAGGACGACAAATCGCGCCTGCTTTACGCCCCGTGAATGCCGCTGGGCCCGGTCGTCAAATTGATGCTCAAGCATACCGGCAATGCGTTCGCTGGTAGATATATAGCCACTGTTTGCAAGTTCATAAATCAATAAATCTTCCTGGCTCAGTTGTTTCTGTTCAACATCATCATTGGCCCGCACCACTTTATTCTCACGTTTCATGACTTCAAGAGCAGTTTTGCTGCGTTCCAGTCCCAGGAAATAGACTTCAGAGCCATAAGCCCGCCGTGAATGAGCCGCATTACAGTGAATAGAGACAAAGAGGTCGCCCTCATGACGATTGGCAATACTTCCCCGTTCTTCGAGCTCTATAAAAGTATCATCATCTCGCGTATAAACAACTTTTACGCCGGGCATATTGGATTTAATATAGTCCCCAACCTTTTTGGCAATATCCAGCACAATGTCTTTCTCCTGGATACCTCCGTGGCCGATTGTGCCGGGGTCGTGTCCGCCATGCCCCGGATCAAGAACGACGACATCAAACTTCATTTTGTCACGCACTTCATTATAGGTCGTATTTTCCGGAACAGAATTATTGTTGGGAGGCTGCTGTTCCTGGTTCATCAACAAATTAGGCACGGCTGAGGCCGACCATGTTACTGCTTTCAGCTCTTGGGTGTGTGCGGCAAGCTGCTTCTTATCCGTTTTTGTAAGGCCTATAAGCAAATCACTGCTTTGTCCATCCGGATAGGCACTACTATTCAGGAACTGATCTTTCTGAAGCCTGATGTTAATACCAAGGCCATTAGGAATCGTGCTAAAAGTAACCTCACTAAAAGCCGGAGAATCGGATGTGACTTTTATGTTATTGGGATTAATTTTTGGACTGAATAGAGCAAATTGAATAAGATGGGGCTCGGGTTGATAAACTTGAAAAGAATCCGCTTTCTCTTTGAGATGAAACCGAAGCACATACCCTTTGCCATCACTTCTGACAGCGGTGGAAATACGGCTAAGAGTATTATCTTGGGCCTTTTGAGCCTGCGACATGGTATTACATCCTACCATAAAAAGACCGCTGACCATTAGGGCCAGAAAAAACTGGCTGTAGAAATTTATACTATGTCTGCCAACAAAAAAATTTGTGTTCACCTTGTATGCTATCCGTTTTGTAGTGATGCTATTAATAGATTGAAATTAAGTAATATTTATAGAAGAATAAAAAGTAGAAATCATGCTCTTTGTTTCTAAACGATGTTATGTTAGATTGTATTTTGTAATTATTTGCTATTAACACTTAGGTTGAGAGAATACAGTTGGATCGTCAGTCAGTTATACAAGCGTTAGATACAGCTTTACAACAAAAAATTGTAAGCTGTTTTGATGAGCTGATCAAAAAATATGATGGCTATTACGAACAGTTTGCCCAATCACTTTCCGTGCTCCCGGAGCAGGACAGTGAGGAAGATATTGAGGCAGAACTCGCCCATCTTTTTGAAGATGTTTCAACATTTTTGAAAGTGCAGCAGCTTACCACCTTTACGAGATGCTTTATGGATGGGACCAGGGAAGCCGTAGCCGAAGTCCCGGAAACAGTGGAATGGCAAACCGAAACTCCATTGCGGAAGGAGGTGCAGTATATTCTTGCTGATTCAGAAATGATAGCCGATCTGTTGCGCGAGTTTAAGCAGCAACAACTGCCCTTTTTAATGAGGCTCGAAAAAGAATTGGCTCCTTTTCTGCAAGAAGGTCGCGATGAACAGGTACAGTTGGCAGTAGATTATGCCTCTGTGGCCGAGCTCTTGCAAAAGCAAAGAGCCTTTATGGAAGGACCGTTTAGGGAAAAGCTGAAAGAAAAGATAGCATCTATGCATACTTCTGTAGCGGCCCAGCTTAGAGAGGATACCAAAGTCTGGAAAAAATCAAAGGCCGGCCAGGCAGAAAAGCAGTGGTCATTAATGGGCCAAAAGCTAAAGCGAATAGAAAAACAATGGCATGAACCTCAGGAGCTATTAGCTGAACGGGGTGAAAATATTCTGTCTTTTCTAAAATTGAAAAGGGAGCTCCGGGAACATCGGATCGATTTTTTAAAAGATATGGCGGCCCTGTTCCAGGAACAACTCTACCTGCCGTTGCAGCAGTTTCGGCAAACGTTGATAGAGGCGGTTTTTGATATCAGAAAAGGAGGCGGTAAGCGTTCTTACGAGTATATATCCGCATTAAAGCAGAAATTGCTGAAATATATTAGTCATCATCTGGAAGGACCTTTTAGAAAGATGAGGGATAGAGAACAGCTCTCCCAAAAGGTCGAAAAGTTTTCTGAACAGCTTCTGTTTAGGATAACACAGACACCGGAACAGATGAGTTTTATCTTTAACCTTCCCAGGGAAGAACAACCGTCTGCAGAAGATCTGAAACAGATAGAATGGCGATTATTGTTACTCCGGATTTTCAGGCAGCAAATAATCAATGAGATTAAACCTTCCAAACAAGAGTATGATCACTTTATAACAAACATTATTGAGGCTATCACCGAACTTAAAGAGATTCTGGATGTCAACCTGGAGGCCTCGCTGGAGCATAAAGAAGAGGACGAGGAGGGCGATCCGGGACAGGTTGCTACAGAGGCACTAGAGCGAATTATTAAACGTCTGGGGCATTTAACTCTTATTCTCCAAAATGAATACGATAGCATTGAAACGGTCATCAAAGGGGCCGAAGAACAGTTTATTGAATCCGTAGAAGCATGTTTTAATGCTAAAAGTGCCAATGAATTACAGCTGTTTATCACCCAATACCGGGTTAAAGAAACTACCAGCGACTGGCAAAATATTGCTCATACAAAAGCCCGTAGGTCGAAAGATAAGTTGTCGCTCTGGTACCGTTTTGTGAGGTTGAGACTCCATGGTTATATCAAAGAAGTAACGCATTTTTTCGGCTATGGAGATGTCGCTGTGGAAGAGGCCAAAAGAGCCGATATCATCAGTTATTTGTCGGAAACCGATCAGAAGATACAGGAGCTGCCTTATATCTATCGCCGCCTTTTTGATTTTAACCAAGCGGTTGATCAGCGGTTTTATATACCTGTGGTAGAATCGACTGCTACCTTTAAAAAAGCGTATGACCAATGGCAGAATTCGCCCTCTGCTCTTGCTGTAGTTGGCGAAAAGGGGAGTGGGAAATCTACCTTTTTACAGCTGATGAGGGATGAATTAACAGCTGGCGAACCGCTATATGAGATGGAAATAGCACAAACGATCTGGACTGAAGAAGAGCTGGCCGCTTTAGTTTGCAGGGAGCTGAATATTGAGGAGCAAAACTCTGTTGATGGAATTATTGAGATTCTTCAGCAAGAAAAAGAACGACGAATTATAATTTTTGAGTCGATACAAAATAGTTTTGTGCGAAACATCAATGGCTACGAGGCCATTGAAAAACTCTGTTACCTGATTTCCGAGACGAAAAATGACGTTTTTTGGATTGTCAGCTGTTCGCGCTATGGGTGGCACTTTCTGGATAAAGTGCACAAGCTGGGTGAATACTTTTCCCAGACCATTCAGGTGGATACGCTCGATGCCGGGGATATTGAAAAGATGATCATGAGCAGGCATCGTTCCAGTGGCTATATGCTGCAGTTCGAAGATAATCCGGATAGCCCCAAGAGCCGGTCAGCAAAGAAGATGACCGAAAAGGAAGAGCAGCAGAACCTGAGGAAAGAATATTTTAAGAAGTTAACCGAGTTTGCGGATGGAAATGCCTCCATAGCCATCATTTTTTGGATCCGGTCTATTCGTACGGTGGATGAAAATTGCATTTATATAAAACCGCTGGAAATAACATCGGTTGAAATTATCGCAGACCTTAGTCCTGAAGTACTGTTTGTCCTGGCTGCATTTGTTATACAGGATACCATTTCGGATAAAGACTTGGCGATGATTTTAAATATGAGCCTATCAGAAAGTCGACTAATGCTAAAAAGGCTTAGTACGAGGGGACTTTTGTTGGAAAAAGAAGGTCATTATATGCTGAATCATTTAGTGTATCGGCAGATTGTGCGAGTGTTAAAAGAACGGAATATTATTCACCTGGTGGAATAATTATGATCATAAATAAAAAAAATAAAATCCTTTGCTTTGTTTTCTGGCTGATTGGATCGGCCCTGTTGCTAAATGCGGAGGTGCATGCAATGCCCGTTTATCCGGCAGATGCTCCTCAGGAAATTATTCAACAGCAGGATACAACCCGCACGGACACCAGTCGTACTGACACGCTGCGCATCAGGCAGAAAGGGGACACGACCATTATCGTCGGACCGGTCCGGGTCGATACATCCACCGCTACAAGGGATTCTACCATTGGCGATAAGGTTGGTCAAAAGGTAACCGAGGTGCATGAACTTATTTCTGCAGGGACCATTATTTTAATTCTGGTACTTCTCATAGTCACGCATCTGATCAATCGCCTGCTGATAAGTATTCTGGATACTCTTTCGGAGCGATTCTTCAAGTATCGCCTCACGCTTAAACGATTGATACCGGTTATCCGGTTGGTAATCTGGGCTATTGCTTTTTATATCATTCTTGCTGGCATTATCGATCCACCCTGGGGAACGGTTATTACCGTGTTAGCTTCTATAGGTGTTGCCGTTGGATTTGCTGCCCAGGATATTCTCAAGAATGTGTTCGGCGGATTTATGATCATACTTGATCGTCCCTTTCAGGTGGGCGATAAAATTGAAGTCGGAGACGATTATGGTGAAGTCACACAAATTGGATTACGCTCCAGCCGCATTTTAACGCCTGACGATTCTATCGTATCGTTACCCAACGGGGAATTGATGAATAAAGCCGTCTCGAACGCCAACTCCGGGGCTTTTGATTGTCAGGTTGTTGCCGAAATTTATTTGCCGGCGCATGTCCCCATCGACTTAGTGAAACGTATCGCTTATAAAGCAGCGGTTTCATCGCGGTATGTATATCTTAATAAGCCGGTGTCGGTTATCGTATTGAATGAAGTGCATGAAGAGAATTTCATTGTCAAATTACGGGTCAAAGCTTATGTACTGGATATTCGGTACGAGTTTCCCTTCAAGAGTGACATGACGGAACTGATATTGGGTGAATTGAATGAAAAAGAGATATTAGCAAGCAGCGTACATCGCAAAGGATAAATCGAATAATTTTGAAAAAAAGCTACAATTCTAATAAAGTGAGATTTTTAGTCAAGAGGTTCAGGAGCTTGAACTGAACTAAGTGAATAGTTATGGATATCTCTTACTAAATAAGGATGAATCGATATACTTATCGATTCATCCTTACAATATTTAATCAGCGATTTTTCGTTTATTTCTAATATTGGTATTTAACACGTAATGTGTGAACATGACTGATGGTCCGGACGTGGTACACAACTTCTCGCACCATCCTTTTCTTCGCATTTGGGACCACCGTCAGAGCAACCCATATCCTCACAAGGATAAAAAGTTGGTGGGGTTTTATTTTGGTTTGGTTTTTTATTCAAAGAATAACCCGATGGCTCGCCTCGGGATTGTTCATTGTATTAGAGCAACTAGTAATCAAGAGTTACTAATTGTTAACTCCGTTAATTTTGACGTGTGGTGTCGGATAATTTGCCCCATAAATTATTTGACCTTTCACATGATCAAATATTAAGGGCAAGTTCTTTGATATTTTATAAGTACCATCACTCAAATCTACACTAAAACTGATAATAGACTGTTGGTCGGATTCTGAGAAAAATCTTTTATATTGAACCAGTAATTGATTGTCAATAGCTGCTATATTTTCTAAACCATCATGATAATCACCCTTGTCGTTATAGGCTTCTCCCGGATAATATTTCCGTGCAAAACCGACCCCCCCATTACGACTTATTTTAGATATTTCAATAGGAATAGCCTCTTTAATTTCGATTTTTTTAAGTAAATTCCCAGTATTTTTGTTATAAACCCGTATTATATTATCTGTGGTAAAGCCTGTGTAGATATTCTGACCTTTGCAAGCAAGTACACCATTTTGAGAAATTTCTCGTGTAACGATATCATCGGAGTCATAACCACCTCCGATAGAATAACTTTTTGATTTTAGATCATCACTCAATCGGTGTATAACATTGTTCTCTTTTCGTGCATGAACCCAAACATTGCCATCTGATACGCAAAGATTACTCATGTTCATGTTATGGGCTCCAGATTTTTTGACCTCCCATTTTTTTGATTCATTGTTATAAAAGTATTGGGTAACCCTTCCTAAGTTTTGATCGAGTAAAACAAGATCACCAGTATCGAAAATATCAATTGATACTGGGCTCAAATATTCACCTGGCCCTTTCCCTGCCCGTCCTATTTGTTGAATTAATTTACCTTTTTTAGATAGTATTAGGACTTTCGGGGCTGCCTCGTCAATTAAGTATACCGTCTGATTATGATGTTTCACATCCTGTATATTACCTATCAGATAATCTTTTTGATTACCATTGAAGACCGTTGAACTTTTGGATTTATTGATTTTTAAACCTTGGGCTTGGAGACCAGAGGTGATTATTAACAATAGACTAAAAAGTAAAGGGAGGGTTTTATATTTCATCGGTGGTTAATTAATATTTTAATTAGATTTGTACTTCAATGAATCTGATTGAAAAACAAATTGTTTTATTTCATCTAATCCTTTAAAACGTGCGTACTCAGTTTTATTGGAGATTTTGTATTTGTTTTTAATTGGTCGAGATTCGTATAAAACATTTCTAAAAGCCAAAAGGATTTGAGGAACTGATCCTTTGGTATCGGTAGGAATATCTGTATGAATGTATATTCTTGCACCAGTATTAAACCAACTTCTACCTACCATGATTTCGTCAAAAGTTCCAAACTTTTCTAAATGGCTAAAACCTTTTCTAGCTGACCAACTAATACCTACTCCGATTGTAGCAAAATTTGCATTATGTTCTTTTGCTATTTCAAGAGCCTTTAGTTTAGACATCTCAACATATTTTGGCATATCAGGTAAATTACAGTAATTGCAATTGGGTGAACCAATGTAAACCATTACTAATTCTTTGCCGCTCTCATATTGGTAGCTGGGTATGTATAAACTATCAACAGGCAGTTTAGATATATTCTCGGACTTATTGTAAAAAAATATTACCGAAAGAATATGTAGTTAAAATATAAATAGTAAATAAAATAAATATATATAAGTATTTTTTAATATTCATATAGTGAAATTACATATAATAACTTTATTAAATGGTATAATTATATATGGTAAAAATAAAACTGTGAAATTATGTTTTAATATAAAGTAGTAATATATTCAGGGCGTAATTTCTAAAAAAAGTCTCTTCCTTTTGAAAGAGGTTGATTATGATTTGTGAATCAATTACAATGCATTTACATACCTACCTAAAAATAGAAGAGGAGGATTATTATATGGAAGAAAACGCCTTTCTGGAAGCAGCCGAGAATGGAGATTTGGAAGCCGTTAAGCGACACCTCTCAAAGGGATCAACGGTCAACACCAGTGATGAGCACCAGCGAACCGCATTATTGAAAGCCGCCAAACATGGTCATTTAGAAATTGTGCAATATTTGTTGGATCATGGTGCCAATGTAAATATGAGAGATAATCGGGGAACCAGTGCTCTGTACTGGGCCTCAAGTAATGGACATCATGAAATCGTACAACTTTTGATTAAGCACCACAGTGATGTAGGCGTGCATGATGATCGGGGATGGTCGGCTAAAGATCAGGCCAGTTACCATAAGCACCACGACATTGTGCATATGCTGGAAGAGGCAGGAGCTTAACGAAAATGAATAGATTCAGGTAACAAGGAAAGCCCGCTCTATTGTGAGTGGGCTTTTTTATAGGTCTAAACTATGCAGATAACAGAAAAATCGTAGGCCTTTTATGGATAGAAGGGGGATTCTCTTGCTTCCATTCATGTATAGCCTGCGAAATAATGCGCTCTTCTGGCTGGGTTAAATTGGTAGCAGTACAAAACCGAGTATCGTCTTGGCAACATTGGATCACATCTTTAACCACAGCATCATTTCGGTGAGGCGCCTCCATAAAAATTTGAGTCTGTTGACTCTTTCGGGCCTTCTGTTCAAGCTTCTTTATGGCCTGCCGGCGCGGGTTCTGCTCGATTGGCAGATAGCCGTGGAAAGCAAACTGTTGCCCATTGAATCCGGAACCCATCAAAGCCAATAAAATGGATGAAGGACCGACTAAAGGAGAGACCCGGATATGCCGGGCATGGGCCATCTTAATGAGTTCGGAACCGGGATCTGCAACCACAGGACAGCCTGCTTCCGAGAGAAGACCTGCATCTCTGCCTTTTTTTAGCGGATTTATAAAAGAGGCGATTTCTTGTGTAGGCGTCTTCTTATTTAGGAGTAAAAAATCAATTTTATAATCCGGGATTGTCTCGCCCACCCACTGTAAATAACGCGATGCCGTCTGGATATTTTCTACGATCAGCACATCAAGACGCCGAATGACATTCAGTACATACTCGGGGATGGTATTATTCTCAGGCGTTTTCCCAAGCGTATTAGGGATGAGGTAAAGGGTGCCTTGGGAGGAATCTTTACTGCTCATAATTAGATGTCAATCCGTTCAATTTCTAATTTCTCATTGCCGCTTTCCAACTTTCGGTTGGCCAGCCGATGGGTGAAGATGGCAATGATAAGGGTACAGAGTAGAGCCACAACGGCCATTGCCAAATTCGACCAGACCAGGTTTTTTTGAGTACTGTAAGCGGGCATCAGTACAATTTCTTGCATAGTACCTGGCTGGTACCGGATAGGGATGACACGAATTTGTCGCAACTCTCCCGCCATCTCTACCGGAAGCGAAAGCTTTCGTTGGATTTCCTGTTCATTGCTATCCACAAATCGCAGAATAATATAGCCGTTTGTCTGCGCAGCAATTTGTTTGATATCAAAATCTACCACTTCAGCAGTGTAGCTGGTTCCATTTTCATAGGTATCGTGGATACCGTACCAGACAACCGTTTGGTGCAGGCAAAGAAACAGAAAAGCAGCCGGAATGAGCCACACAAAATAGAGATACTTATAAGGATTCACGTTCATAAATCAAATACTTAAAAACTGAATAATCAACGGATGAGAAAATTACGGGTGGTTTATAGGGTACGGTGACTAATAAAAAAGAGCATAATAGATCACGTAGAGCCAGCTCAACAAACCGTGGATGATGGCCCAGATAATTGATTTATTGACAGACCAGGAGATGGCGATCGCCAGTGCTGATCCCAGCGTGATACCGCCCCGGACTGATTCGGTAACTTTGTTGTTCGAGTCTCCCATAATCAGTGATCATTGAATTAAAGGTTACAGCAAAGATAATACTATTTATTGATTTGTTGCATAGTGGCTTCACGCAAAGCCGGGTCCCACATCAGTCGCTGTTGGTAATCCTGGTGCATAAGCGTGCTACTCATGTGGAACCAGAAAGCTACCTGAAGGGAGTCAAAAAATACGGCTTGTCCAAAGGGTTCTTCGGAATAAGTTGAAGCCCCGTAGTCCAGGCCATTCAGCAGCCCCATCCGATTGTCATAAAGCGCCCCATAGTAGGTAAAGTCGCTATTGAGGCTTTGGCGCTCATAAGGCCAATCCATAATCGATTTTATTCGTTTGGAAACAGCCGGTGAAATAAGTTCATTTTGTTGAAGGCGGACCATAAGCTCCGAAAGCTCGCTGGCTGTTGATTGCGGGAATAAACTCAGCGCATCGCGACGGTGCCTGAACTGCATAGAGAGTCCCTGGGCCGCTTTGAATGTGTCCGAAATCTTTTTGTAGTAGAGCGAATCAGATTGATATCTGCGGGCATTCGCCAGAACAGTATCCTGAAAAGCCTGTTCGCTCATCGCCGTTAATGTTTCAAAATGTGGCTGAAAGGTAGTGCCTGTAACAGCCGGATTAATGGTGATGTAAAGCCCTGAAAAGGGAAGGGGATGATCCGTATGCTGCAGGTTCAGCTGCTCGAAAGTGGTACTTATATTATCCTGGCCTAATTTATAAAAAAGGTAGTCAGAAATGGCCAAATCATTGAAAACCAGGGCCGTTCGGACCAATGCGTCCAGTGGAGCCTTGCCCTCCCTTAGCACGCCCTTATTGGTGAGCGAAGTCTTGGCATCTGTATGATTTGAGGCATCAATATACGGCAGTTGATACCGGTCGATTTGCGTCAGTGGAATCAGTTCATCCGGATCCAGGGAATCTGCTTCAACCAACCGGGCATAAGTAGCAATTAGAAAAAAGTTGGAAAGCGTACCCATGGTATGCTGTTCATTGCCGCCATAAGAAATAGTAGTATCCGCGTTGACCGTTGAACGTGATACCACGGCCACTCGCTCGGGATTCGCGGCAATGTACTCAGTGAGCCCTTTAAGAGAAGTAGTTTTGGGGACCCACTGTTGGCCTTCCTGCAGATCGTCGCTGTTTTCTGATAAGGTAACGAGGGCATCGAGGTTAAAACCAAAGACAATGAAAAAGACGAGCAAGAGGGTGCCAATAGTGACACCAATAAATTTTAAAATGCGCATGAATACGATTAGAGCGTATGAAATTTGAACCCTGAAATATAATCATCCTGCCAATAGAAATCAGGTCTAAAAGCAAGAAGTAATGAGCGAGAAGGAAGAAGCCAGAAGAGTACTTAAAAAACGGTTAGAAAGTGTTTGGAAGGCGTTTTTAAAAATCCGTTTAGCGGTTATAGATGAGTATTCAATCTCCCTCTACTCCGTTAAAACTTCGTAGAGTTGGCTAAATCCTTCTTACCGCCGGCAGGCGATCATGGCTCCAAAGCTTGTCCCGAATGCTATCGGGGAGGGACTTCAAAATGGTAGCTTCTAAAGGGGGGGCACAAGCCTCGATCTCTATTAAGGAGTTCCTCCTTGCGTGTCCCGAGCGATTCGGGGGAGAAGGAGGACAGGAGGATTGACCTGCCTGATGGAGTCGAATCAGCTCTTTCACCATATAGAAGACGATTTTTAATTCAGTAAGTGGTTTAATTCCCTGACCCTCTGGGTCGGAAAGAATAATAAGTTGAAATTAGATAGATACCTCGTGGGCTCTGCCCCGAGGTAGTTCATTCACTAAATGCATACTTTTTACTTTTCGGTCTTTACTTCTGGCTTCTCACCGATGCTAACTCACAAACTTCATCATGAGGGCACAAACATAGGCCGCATAGGTGCCAAGGGCATAGCCCAAGACGGCAAGCAATACACCCACCGGAGCCAGGGCCGGATGGAAAGCAGAAGCTACAATTGGGGCTGATGCCGCGCCCCCAACATTGGCTTGGCTACCAACTGCAACAAAGAAAAAGGGTGCATTGATAATCTTGGCAACGATAAAGAGAATGCTTACATGGATGAGAATCCACATAAGGCCGATGAGAAAGAAACCCGGGTTTTCAAAGATAGCCAATACGTTCATCTTCATTCCGATGGTGGCTACAAGAATATAAAGAAATAGGCTCCCAACTTTAGAAGCTCCCGCTCCTTCCAGTTCACGTGCCTTGGTAAAAGAGAGTAAAAGTCCCCCGGTGGTGGCTATCACAATTATCCAGAAAAACCGGGAATCCAGGCTCAATTGACTTAATTGAGGAGCGTTTTCAGCAATCCAGGGAGCAATGGCATCGGCTCCCAGATGTCCAATAGCGGTTATGACAAAAGCCACGGCAACGATGCTGGTTAGATCAGACAATGTAGGAATTTTGGCAATGCTTGCTTTATAATCCTCAATTTTCTTGCGCAGTTCGGTAATGGGCGTGGCATCCGCTTTAAACCACCGGTCGATGCGTTCCGAGATGCCGGCTCCATACAGCAGAAAGGCCAGCCAGATATTGGCTACAATGATATCCACAGTAACCATAGCCGAAAACAGGTTATCACTCGGGTTAAAAACTTCGTACATGGCCGTTTGGTTTGCGCCGCCTCCAATCCAGCTGCCGGCTACGGTTGAGAGTCCTCGCCAAAGGGCATCAGGTCCGGTTCCTCCCACGAGATCCGGGGCAAAATAGCCGGCAGTAAGCACTGCAATAGGCCCGCCAATAGCAATGCCCACAGTCCCGGCTAAAAACATGATAATGGCCTTGGGACCCAATCCAATGATGCCTTTGAAGTCAATACTAAGGGTCAAAAGTATCAGGCTGGCGGGTAGGAGGTAGCGGGATGCAACGAAATAGAGATTCGACTCTTCACCGGATATCAGCCCCAGCGAATTGAAAATAGATGGGATGAAATAGCACAACAGGAGCGAGGGAACGAAGGTGTAGAATTTCTTCCAAAAGGGTTTTTCACTGCTGGAGGTAATAAAAATTAATGCCAATATGGCCAGCAGGAGGCCTAAAACAACCGCATCATTCGTGAAAACCGGGGCAGCAAAAAGTGTAATCATAATTTTATTTATTTAGATGATTAAGCGGGAATCTACATTATATTAAGGGTTCTGTGCAAATGGTATGAAAATAGGGTTTGAAAAGGTTATACTTACTGACTCTATTTTAAATTCGAATTGTTAGGTATATATGAAGTTTGCAGTAATTGGGGCCGGTAAAACCGGTGGTAAAGTAGTTGACGTTTTAGGGAAGGAACAGGTCGTTGGGCCTTTTGATGAATTTAATAAACCCACGGCCGAGAAGCTTAAAGAAGCAGATGCCGCAATTCTGTTTGTCCCCGGTGCGGCGGTTGAAGATGTCTTTGATCCATTGATCGAAGCTGGAATTCCTGCTGCTTGGGGCACAACGGGTTATGAGTGGCCGGATGATCTTGATGCTAAGCTGCGCACAAAAGGAATTAAGTGGCTGAAAGCGTCTAATTTTAGTTTGGGTATGAGTATTGTCCGGCGCTGCCTTAATATAATCGGGCAAGGTTCTTCCGTACTGACGAATCCTACGTTCAAGATACATGAGGTTCATCATGTTCATAAACAGGATGCGCCCAGCGGTACCGCACTCTCGTGGGAAGAATGGCTGGGCCGCGATGCGGAGATAACCTCCGAGCGGAAGGGGGATGTTAAAGGCATCCATCAGCTGGAAGTTCGAACAGAAACCGAGTCAATACAGTTGGAACATAAGGCGCATGACCGGAAAATTTTTGCTGAAGGAGCTATTTGGGCTGCCGAACAGCTGGTAAAATCTGATATCGAGGCCGGATTTTACGACTTTTCAACAATTTTTGACCAAGCAATGCAACGACAATAACTATGAGTATTAGAGAAAGGAAATTATGGACCGCCCTGGCAACCCCCATGCAGGAAAATGGAGATCTTCACTTAGAAGATTTTGCTTCGCTGGTCCACCGACAAGATGATGCCGGGAACGGGGTGCTTGTACTGGGAAGCACCGGTGAGGGATTGGCGTTGGGACTCGAAGACAAAAAGAAAGTCGTTGAAACGGCGGCCAGTCTCAATATCGAAGTTCCCCTTATGGTGGGCGTAGGAGGGTTTAACCTCCGCGAACAAATAGAGTGGATAGAGTATTGTCAACAGTTCGAAGTTGATGCGTTTTTGTTAGTGACTCCGCTATACGCTAAGCCCGGCGAAAAGGGACAAGTTGAATGGTTTAAGGCTTTATTAGACGCAGCAGATAAACCCTGTATGCTCTATAATGTGCCTTCGCGCACGGGCACTAAAATGAGTCCGCTCGTACTGTCCGAACTGCACGATCATCCAAACTTTTTGGCCTTGAAAGAAGCCAGTGGCAGCATCGAAGAGTACCAGGATTATCGGAAAACAGCTCCGGATGTAGCCTGCTACAGCGGAGATGACGCTTTGTTGCCGTTCTTCGCCATGGCGGGATGCAGCGGATTGGTTTCAGTAGCTTCCAACGTATGGCCTAAAGCCGTTCATCGATATGTGGAATGGTGCCTCGACGGACGTGGACCTGAGCTTTTGCCTTTGTGGCAAGAGTGTTCAGACGTTCTTTTTAGAGCACCGAATCCTATTCCGGTGAAAGTATTGCTTAAGGAAAAGGGTTGGATTTCATCCGCAACCCTGCGTCCACCGTTAACCGGTGATGAGGTTGAAGATATCAGCGTATTAAAAAATGCAGACCAGATGATTCAGAACTGGTACGAAAATAATAGCTAACGATAATTTTATCCGGGTAATAAACATCCGGGACAAGAATAAAGATCTAATTTTAAAATATAGATTAAGTAATGAGTGACAATAATTGGGAAGAAGTGTTAGAAGAACTTGAGAAAGGAAATGTACGGTCAGCCAATCCCAAAGGGGATGGCTGGGAAGCTAATGTAGAGGTCAAAGAAGCGATTCTGGCTTCCTTTGGTGCGGGCGAAAATACCGAGTATTCCGGCATCTATGATGGTTTTGTTGATAAGCACAATTTGCCTCCCCGACGTTTTACCGCGGATGAAAACGTACGATTGGTGCCCGGTGGATCATCCGTGCGGCGGGGAGCCTATATCGCACCTGGCGTTATCATTATGCCCCCGGCTTATGTTAATGTAGGCGCTTACGTAGATGAAGGGACCATGGTGGACAGCCACGCATTGGTAGGATCGTGTGCACAGGTGGGTAAAAATGTTCACCTTTCTGCCGGCGTTCAGCTGGGAGGCGTATTAGAACCGGTAGGATTATCGCCCGTTGTGATTGAAGATGACTGCTTTATTGGAGCAGGAGCCGTTATAGTAGAGGGCATCTTGGTCAAGAAAGGAGCCGTTATTGCACCCGGTGTGACGTTGTCAAAATCTATTCCGGTTTATGATTGCGTTAATGAAAAGATCCTGGAAAAAGGAGCTCCTATCCCTGAACGAGCGGTAGTCATTCCCGGTACACGACCGATGAGCAGCAAATGGGCGCAAGAGCAGGGATTGAATATGGCCTGCCCCATGATCGTCAAATATCGCGATGAACAAAGTGATGCTTCTCTTGAGTTAGAAGACGCTTTACGTTAGACTAAATCGGTAACAACACCTCGGTCCAAAAAGTATTTCCAATGCGTATTTTAAAATTCGGCGGCTCTTCGGTAGGTTCTGAAGAAGCCATCAAACAAGTTATCCAAATTATTAGCCGTAAGCTGGAGAACGACCGTATTCATGTGGTCGTTTCGGCTTTCGGTGGTGTTACTCATCTGCTGGAAGAAATGGTAGAGGAAGCTTATGCGGGGGAAGAGGCCTACCGGACCAAGCTTAAAGAAGTGGAAGAACGACACATCGAAGTTGTTCGGAAACTTATTAAGGTTAAACAGCAAAGTCATGTGTTAACGCAACTCAAGGTGCTGTTCAATGAGCTGGAAGATGTGTTGCACGGAGTTTCCTTAACCCGCGAGCTGACCGAACGCACCCGGGACTTTGTGCTGGGCTTTGGAGAGCGTTTTTCCGCTTTTATCCTGAGCCATGCGTTACAGAGCGAAGGCATAGAAGCCGAATATATCGATGCGCGTGAGCTGATCACCACTGACAATAGATTTGGAAATGCCCGTGTGCGTACTTCGGACACCTATGCTGCCATTCAAAACAAATTAGGAGCGCTGGATAGCGTAGCTATTATTACCGGCTTCATCGCTTCTACGGAGACGGGAGAAACAACCACACTTGGAAGGGGAGGATCGGATTATACGGCTTCCCTCATCGCAGCTGCACTGAAGGCGGAGGCCATCGAAATTTGGACCGATGTTACCGGTATAATGACCGCTGACCCCCGTAAAGTCAGTGATCATTTGCCGATAAAAGAACTCTCCTATGAAGAAGCCATGGAGCTTTCTCATTTTGGGGCTAATGTCATCTATCCGCCTACCATACATCCTGCTATGGCGGATTCCATTCCCATATACATAAAGAATACATTCGAACCGGACGCTGCCGGTACCATCATCAGTAAGGACGGGAAGAAAGATTCCACCAACGTGCAGGGCATCTCCTCGATAGATGAGGTGACGCTCATCACCCTCGAAGGCAGTGGAATGGTGGGGGTCAGTGGATTCGCTGCTCGCATCTTTTCGGTGTTGGCTGATGCCGGGGTTAATATTATCATGATCACCCAGGCCTCTTCGGAGCATACCGTTTGTTTTGCCGTGTTGCCGCACCAGGCGAATAGGGCGATGGATGCACTAAACGACAACTTTAGCCGGGAGATAGCCGAAGGAATCATTGATGAGATTATCGCAGAAAAAGATTGTTCGGTTGTAGCGGTTGTAGGAGAAGGCATGAAGCGTACGCCGGGCATCTCGGGACGACTCTTTCGTTCGCTTGGCCGTAACGGTATTAATGTACGCGCTATTGCTCAGGGCTCCTCGGAGCGTAACATCTCGGTGGTTGTGAAGGAGAAGGATCTATCCAAGACGCTGAATACCATCCACGATGCTTTTTTCCTGAGTAAGTTAAAATCCGTGAACCTGTTTCTGATAGGCATCGGCCTGATCGGAAGCAAGCTGCTTGAACTGTTTGAGAAGCAGACCGAGCTGCTTTTTGAAAAGCATAATATTAAGCTCAAGCTGTGCGGTATCGCCAATTCCCGCCACTTTAAGATCAATGCCGAGGGTATGCCGTTTACCGGCTGGCCGGATCATTTGGAGGAGAACGCAAAGCCGATGAGCCTGGATCAGTTTTTGAAAGAAGCCGATCAGTTGAACCTCCCCAACAGTCTGTTTATTGATTGTACAGCCAGCCAGGAAGTATCGGATTTTTATCCGGAAGTCATGAAAGCAAACTTTTCGCTGGTGACGGCTAATAAGAAGGCCAACTCGGGTTCGTTAAAACGTTATGAAGAGCTCCAGGAACTGGCGCTCGAGCATAACGTCATGTATCTCTATGAAACCAATGTTGGGGCGGGGCTTCCCGTGGTCAAAACGTTGAAAGAACAGGTGCTGGCCGGAGATACGATCACCAAGATTGAAGGGGTGCTATCCGGGACGCTAAGCTACATCTTTAATACCTATGATGGAGCAACACCATTCAGTGAAGTAGTGCGTACCGCTTTGGAAAAAGGCTATACGGAACCCGATCCGAGAGAAGATCTGAATGGTCGTGATGTGGCCCGCAAGCTGATCATATTGGCGCGGGAGGCCGGTATAGAGATAGAGATGGATGACCTGTCAGTTGAAAACCTGGTCCCTGAGCCTGCCATGCAAGCCAATAGTATCGACCAGTTTTTTGATGAACTGGCTCAATTTGACGATGAGTTTAAAAAACGGTATGATCAGGCGGCTTCCAGGGGGAACAAGCTTTGCTACATCGCCAGTTACCAGGATGGTAAAGCCAATGTAGGGCTCCAGGAAATTGGTGGTCAACATCCGTTTAACGGTCTTTCGGGCAGTGACAATATCTTTGCTTTCCACACCAAGCATTACCAGGATACGCCCTTGGTCGTAAAAGGACCGGGTGCCGGGGCTGAAGTTACGGCCAGCGGTATATTGGCGGATATCCTGAGGATCAGTAATGTGCCCGCATTTAGTAACGAAATTGTGTGATAAATAATGAGCGAATTTAAGTATAAGGAAGTCCGGGTTTTTGCCCCGGCCAGTGTAGCCAATGTAAGTTGTGGATTTGATGTGATGGGATTCGCCCTGGGCACCCCCGGTGACGAAATTATCGTCCGCCAAAATCCGGAAGGGGAGGGCGTTACCATCAACAAGGTGACAGGTGATGAAGGGGTGCTGCCCCTGGATGCCGACAAGAACACCGCCAGCGTTGCCGTTCAGGCACTGTTCCGCTCGCTGGGGTTCGATGGAGGCGTCGCAATTGAAGTACACAAGCAAATGCCCCTGGGCAGTGGATTAGGTTCCAGTGCGGCAAGTGCAGCCGGTGCCGTGTTGGCCGCCAACCATCTGTTGGGTAATCCCCTGGCCCGAAAGG
Source organism: Fodinibius salsisoli (assembly GCF_026229185.1). Classification (GTDB taxonomy): domain Bacteria; phylum Bacteroidota; class Rhodothermia; order Balneolales; family Balneolaceae; genus Fodinibius; species Fodinibius salsisoli. Next base: position 62,063 of record NZ_JAGGJA010000018.1, read on the forward strand.
CCCTGTTACCGTTTGCCGCTGAAGCGGAAAAGGCTGCCTGTGGAACGGCTCATTACGATAACGTAGGCCCTTCATTATTGGGAGGATTCGTATTTATCCGGAGCTCCGAAGCGCCGGATATACTCAACCTGTCTTATCCGGAAAACCTGCATGCAGTAGTGGTACATCCCCAGATTGAAATTAAAACCGGGGACACCCGTAAAATATTGCGGAATGACATCCAGCTGGGGAAAGCCGTAAAACAGTGGGGCAACGTGGGCGGTTTGGTAGCCGGACTGATGACCAAAGATTTAGACCTGATGGCCCGTTCGATGGAGGATGTGATTATTGAACCCATCCGTTCTGTACTGATTCCAGGTTATGACGCCGTCAAAAAAGCAGCTCTTGACGCAGGAGCCATCGGGGCCGGCATCGCGGGATCCGGTCCGTCCATTTTTGCACTGACGGCCGACCGTCAGATCGCTGAAAAGGTAAGCAAACGAATGAAAGCGGAATTAGATGGTATCGGTTTGCCATCGGATGAATATATCTCTGAGATTAATACCAAAGGTTCAAAAGTAATTGATGTTAAAAGCTGAAATACAATATCACAGTACGCGGGGCGAGGCCGGGGACGTTAATTATTGGAAAGCGATGATGGAGGGGTTGGCTCCTGACCAGGGGCTTTACCTGCCCACCCAATGGCCGGACCTGTCAGAGACGCTATGGAACAACATTCAGGGAAAATCGATCCAGGAAATAGGGAGGCAGATCGCCCGGGCCTTTATTTCAGACATCTCCGATGAGAAGTTAGATGCCTTGGTGACCGACGCTCTTTCTTTTGATGCGCCACTTCGGTCCCTGCATGACGATCTGTATGTGTTGGAACTTTTTTATGGTCCTACGCTGGCTTTTAAAGACTTTGGAGCCCGTTTTATGGCTCGCCTGATGAGTTACCAGGCGCTGAAAAATGATCAAAAGATGGTCATTTTGGTAGCTACTTCCGGCGATACGGGAAGTGCCGTGGGACAGGCTTTTGAAGGCGTAGAAGGCATTGACGTCTGTCTGCTTTATCCCAGTGGAAAGGTGAGTAAGCTCCAGGAACAGCAGCTTACCACTATTGGAAATAACGTTACCGCTTTGGAAGTGGACGGCACTTTTGATGATTGTCAAAAATTGGTCAAGGATGCCTTCGCCGACCAGGATTTACGGAATCAGCTGGTATTGAGTTCGGCCAACTCTATTAACATCGGTCGCCTGTTGCCCCAGATGTTTTACTATGGAAGAGCGTTGGCCCAGCTCGAGGAGCAAACAGAAGTTCATTTTTGTGTACCCAGCGGAAACTTTGGGAACCTTACCGCCGGCATGATGGCCGCGAAGACGGGCATGCCCGCCCGGCAGTTTTTAGCAGGCACCAACGTCAATGATGTGGTACCGGAATTTCTTCGCGAGGGTACCTTCACTCCCCGGCCTTCTCAAAATACGATTTCCAGCGCTATGGATGTAGGAAACCCCAGTAACCTGGAGCGTATTCGGGCTTTGTTCACCGAGATGCCGCTTCTGAAGAATCATCTCTGGGCTACTTCTTTTGATGATAACCAAACCCGGGAGGCTATTGCCAAGGTGTACCAAGAAGCAGGTTATACACTGGATCCTCATACCGCCGTGGGATATCTGACCGCTCAGCAGTATAAGCAAGAAGAGAACTGTGACCACCCGATCGTTATTTTATCAACCGCACATCCCGCCAAGTTTTCGGATATTGTAGAGCCTGTTATTGATGCTAATATTGAATTGCCTCCTGCTTTGAAAGAAAGCATGAGTAAGGATAAAAAGAGTATCAAAGCATCCACTTCTTACCCGGCATTCAAAAGCTTTCTGCTCTCAGAATACGTTTAAAGAGGGCCTGAAATAACTGATCGTTCATTCTTCGATTGTCATCCACCTGATGAGTACGGAATGCACGAATCGTGACCCACACAGCTCCACAGCTCTAAGGGAGTTGCACTCCCGCAGTGACCCAACCCCGGCCCTTCCCTACGAGCAGGGAAGGGAGTAATAGTTTTGCCCTTTAATTACCACTCATAGTCATTTCGCTGCGCCCCGAGAATTCGGGGAATGAAGTGTAAACGGAATGAGAAATCTTCTATTGGTAAGTTGAGAAATGAACAAAAGCTCGGAGTTCCCTCTTTAGCTTGCCCCGAGCAATTCGGGGAAGGGGGCTCAGGGGGATGTAGAGCTGCTATACCTTGGTTCATTTTTTTAGAAAGCCTGCGCTTTAATCCATGTCCGCGGGGATGTCAGACCCAAGGCTTCGCGGGAGTTAAACTCCCGTTAGCCAATAACATGAGCTGAAAACCGATCGGGAGTGCAACTCCCTCGGAGCTACGTTGGTTTAGCTCACCGTAATAGGCCTTAACACAGGGTGCAGGGGGCTTTTTATTCTGTGCCTTTTTGTGACCCACCCCAAACCCCTCCCTGCAAGCGAGGAGGGACTTTAGTCAGGAATGCTTTTAATGGATTTTTATATGCAGGCCCCGTGGAATGCCACAACGTGGCCTCCCGATGCATCGGGAGATTCCATAGGGGCAGGCTGTTAAAACAACCTGCAAGAGATATGTAGGTCGGAGAGCTTCTCCGACCAGACTGCTATCATTGTATGAATCTTAGGTACTTCCAAAGATCAAAATCCCCTATTCCGTAAAACCACGAAACAAGGAGGGGCTGTTATTCTTTGCCTCAACCTTACTCCACTTCATAAACTAAACTGCCAGGCTTCTTCATCTTTTTAGAGGCCTCAAGCATTTCAATACCCACAACATTTCCATCTTTGTCATAGTCGATGATAATGCCTGGTTTATCTTCATCACTTTCTACAATGTCAGCATCCGTAAATCGCAAATATACGATGTCCGTTTCTTTGTCAAATTTAATATTCATATTTATCAATTTTGGAAGTTTTGTATGCAGTGATAACTAATGGAGGTTGTTTGCAAATGTTAATAAAAATGCGATATAAATATTTTGATCCATCTTCTTCTATGAGTTTGTGGAAAACCTGCTTGCAATCAGATTCTTGTAAGACAGCATCCGGTTGTTGAATAGCAACGGTTATTTATACAACATAGTATTATTTCTTAGTTAAAGATAAAAGGCCAGAAGATAGAAAGCCACCTGCTTTGTCACTCCGAGGGACCTGCGACGAGGAGTCTCAAGCGGGAAACAGGCAGAATCACTCATCAGATGAGTGATATAGCTCAATACTTTTACTTGAACCCGTTTACCGGTTTTTCATAGTCATTGGGTGTAGGTTCCATCTTTTACAATGAGTTCCTCCTTGGAGAAGGAGGACAGGAGGATTGAATGGTCAGGATCTATAGCATAAAAATTAGCTCTAACTGTTCAACGCCTTACCTAATATTCATCCGCTGAGTACGGAGTGCCCGAACAGTGACCCCTTTTTGATTTTCCCCTACAAGCAGGGGAAAAGACGCATTGATACAGAATATTTGCCAAAGAGGCCCCAACCCGTATTTGGTAGGTCGGAGGGAAGGGAGTAATGGTTTTGCCCTTTAATTACCACTCATATTCATTTCGCTGCACCCCGAGAATTCGGGGGAATGAAGTGTAACGGAATGAGAAATCTTCTATTGGTAAGTTGAGAAATGAAAAAAAAGCTCAAAGTCCCCCTTGGAAGGGGGCCAGGGGGATGTCCTCAGGCAATTCCAGCTTGTTATATGTCCCTTCAGAAGAAGCACCCCATAGAATACTCAGTAAACGCAAGAAAGGCGGAACAAACAAGGGGCTATTCAATAAAATAGATGTCCCACATTTATCTTTTTGAATCTGATACAAATAAGCTTATTTTTACCGCTTGTTAAAATTCAGGCTAACCATTGAATGTTAAGATTAGGGTTGTTTATGGTTAAAAGCTTTAAAGACATGGAAGTGTGACAGAAAGCACTACATTTGTCTGGAATCCGCCAGCCGGCGGATCAATTAACCCATAGGCTGCCTAAGTCGGAAGATTATGGACTGACTTCACAGATTAGAAGATACTTACTTGTCATGCTGAACTCGTTTCAGCATCTCCAGTGGCAATGATAATCGTAATAAGAGATCCTGATCCCGAGAATTCGGGACAGGATGACAAGGTGGTTTTGGACGAAAAACCAAGAAAGGACGAAAGAAATTTCTATATTTGCCGTCGCGCTTTAACTTTGAAGCTAAAAGCTACATCAATTTTTCATTTATCTTTTTTTAATTTTTAATTGAAAAACGCTGAGTAAAAAATCCGAACATAACGATCATCACCCTCACGAGGAAGGTCAACAGCCTCAACCTCACCAACAACCCCGGGGTTATTACGGTGCCCCTCCCGAATACGGCTACCGGCCCGTCGAAGAAGACGAGATAGACCTCGTCGAACTCTTCCAGACCTTCTGGAGCGAGCGCATCCTCATTGCCAAGATCGTCGGTGCCTTTTTAGTATTAGGGCTTTTGGTCGCCCTCCTCAGCCCCAAAGAATACTCCACCAGCGCCACGCTCATGCCCGAAGCGCAATCTTCGCAAGGGGCAGCCAGCAGCCTGTTGAATCAGTATGGTGGGTTATTAGGCATCGGGGGTGGAGCTGCCAGTGCGGGACAGGAGGGAACCATCCCGCCGCAATTGTACCCGAATGTGGTAGAAAGCCTGCCCTTCCAGGTCGAACTGATGAATACCCCGGTGCGCTTTGCCAGCTATGACACCACCGCAACGCCCCACCTCTTTTTTAGTGAGGTCCGTTCGCCTTCCATATTGAGTTATCTGAATCCGTTAAAGATATTAGGCCTTTTCAGGGGAGAAGAAGAGGAAGGGCCTGTCATAACGAAAGTTGATCGCGATTCGGTGCTCCATCTCTCTAAGGAACAGATGGAAACCGTGAAGAAAATGCGTCAGCGGTTGAGCGTAGGCGTAGACCAGGAAACAGGCGTAATTTCTGTGAGTTCAGAATTCCCGGATCCGCAGGCCGCGGCGGAAGTTGGACAGGCTGGGATTAAGCTGTTAAAAGAGTATATGCGGGAGTACCGTACGCAGAAGGCGACCAAAGATTTGGAATTTGTGGAAGAGCAGGTAGAAAAAGCCCGGGAACGGTTTGAAGAGGCCCAGGATAAGCTGGCCCAGTTTCGTGACAACAACCTGAGCCTGGCGACGGCCAAGGCCCAGACGCGTGAACAGGAGCTGCAGTCGCAGTATGACTTGGCTTTTAACCTCTATAATTCGCTCAACCAACAGTTGCAACAGGCCCGCCTGCAGCTGCAGGAACAAACGCCGGTCTTTTCGGTACTACAGCCGGTGAGTGTGCCGCTGAATGATAATACGAGTGGGTTTTTGATTTTGATGGTGTCTGGAATACTGGGTGGGATTATTGCTTTAGGGTGGGTGCTGGTGCAGAGCTGGTGGCAAAATGCACAAATAGACTGGCAGGATTAAGAGAAGGCGGTTGCCGGATGCCAGTCGCCGGATATCAGATGTAGAGCGAGATTTATCTCGCTTGGCTACCCCTAAATCCCCTGAAAGGGGACTTTTTTATATGCAGGCCCCGTGGAATTGAGCTCCATTTCACAGGGGCAGGCTGTTAAAACAACCTGCTATGGATATGTAGGTCGGGGATCTTCTCCGACCAGGTTGCTATTACAAGGCTCTGAGGGAGTTAAACTCCCGTTAGTCAATAGAATGAGTTGAAAACCGACGGGAGTACAACTCTGTTAGACTTACCAACCTATTGCAAATGGCAATAATCTTGTCATTTTAAAAATACCAGCCGGCCGGAGAAAGGCTAAGGAGTACACTGGAGTTTAGACTCCAAGGAGGGAATC
>NZ_JAGGJA010000019.1 GCF_026229185.1 Fodinibius salsisoli
TGATCTCGTATTCGTGCCCGTCTTGCCGGTATCGGCTGTACAGATCCAGCCGGCGACTGCTCACATCAATTGCCAAAAGCAAATGTGAGGGATCAGGTTTGTCCCTGTCATAACATTGTGTAATCTTCTTCATGGGCATCCTCATAGGGTTCGTTCGTGGTGGAACAACCAAGGTGACCTCTTCTGTGAAGAACGTCAACCTTGAGGGTGCCCTAATAGTATGATTAAGTGGGACGTGCCTCGCCGTTGGCTGCCAGTTTCGATTTTCTCAGTTTCCGTAGTACATTTTAAAAGAAATTCAGCGTCATTTTGCACGCCCCTTATGCGCAATGTCGTTAGCTACATTTACTAAATCATCTTAAATGAACAATCATCAGAAGTGGCTTGAACAAAGAAACAAGGTTGATACTGATTATAATGACTGGATTACAACTTTTATTAAATTCGGTTCGATCCCATCAATCTTAGTAGCTCTATTATTTATTTTCGACTCTTCTCTCCCTTTAATATCCGCTGAGCAGGTTAAAGTTTATTGGCTAGAAGAACGTATTGATAATACATATGACAGAGGTGATTACTTCTACTTGATATTTGATGAAGAGAAGCCTCAAGAAACCTTCATGCATGTCACCATTTACAATGAGAATAAGCCACTTTTGAATCGTACTTCTTCAATTGAATTGTCAGATCCCTTCGCTAGGAAATTATCAGTTGGGGATACTCTGCAAATATTTCGATCAAGAATATTTGAGGTAAGAAAAGATGTAGCAAAAATAGATCAAGGTAGGTATGTGCTAAAAGACAGTCGCATGCAAAGTATCTTCTTTTATATCAGAGTTGTAATTCTACTTCTGCCTATTTTAATCTACACCAAATATAGAAAAGAACATCTGAATCTTACGTTAATAGCTGGTTCTTGTGGAGTTATTCTAGCAGGTTATGAAATCTGGTTTCTTATAATAAAATATCTCATTTAATCACTACTAAATGTAGCTAACCCGCGCATTAACGCGGACGCACCTCGCCAATCCTTTGTCGGCCTTGGTTTTGAGGCTCTTCTTTCGTTAGTTGCTAATTCAACATTTCATCGCGTGCAGCTTATGCGCAATGTCGTTATAGTTAAATAAGAATACAGCTCATGGATCAAAATATATACTGGCAACTGAAGCCCCTTAAAGATGAATTCAATTTTGCAGAAGAGATCGTTGTAGATTTAGCAAATGACAGGCTAGTCGATTTATCAGACTTTGAAGTGTCTCAAATCCATGATCCTGTAATACATTTTCGCGAACAATTTATTGAATACATTTTAGAATATGGATTTTCAACCCTAATCAACTTAAAACAAGTAAATGAAGATATTGTTAAAAGAGGCGAGAGCAAAAATGCCATAGTAAATATTTTCCAAAGATTTTTAGATTCTGTCGGAATAAATGAAGAATTAATAATTATCGACTCATATTTATTCGCAACATCCAATAAAAGTGAATGGGAATTACTTGAAGATATTCTAAGTAGATATTTTACAAAGCTTGATGAGATAATTTTTATAAGTAAAAAGTCTAGTCGAAATAAGCGTTTTTATAATTACATAAAAGGGATCTGTGAAAGGGAAAAAATCAAAGTTCAATTTATTAATACGAGTATCTTCCATGACAGATTTTGGATCAGTAATAATCGCAGTGAAGGAATAATTTCCGGTACCTCCCTAAATGGACTAGGTAAACGAATAGCATTAGTTGATAAAATAAAGAATGATGATGTTAGAGAAATAGTAAAGGAATTGACCGACAATAATTTTATTTAATTCTATTCGCTAATCCTCAAAAATTGATTATGTCCGCTACCGATCATTTCAAAATCAACCTGAATCAAAATTTATGGGCTTTAGTAATTTGTCTATTGGGTGTTGGTCTTTCAGAATATTATTGCCTTGTAGTCATATTTTGGTTTTCAGTAATTCTCGCAGGAGTTACATCTATTTCTTACATATTCACTTTAGTAGCATATACAATTAATTACTGGAAAAATAAGATGGGATAATTTAACTATAACCCGCGCATCAACGCGGACGTGCCCCGCCAATTCCTTGCTTCCCAATCCTTTTATAGCTACAATTACTTTTATTAATAATTTACGTTGGCCTGCACGCCGGTTATGCGCAAGGCCGTTACGCACTAAAATCCTATTTCAGTCGTTGCATAGTACTTATAATGTAATTACATTATAACAGAATCTGATTAGATCTTAGTGTTATGAAAACAAAGCTTATTCGCATAGGAAACTCCCAAGGGGTTCGCATTCCGAAGCCTGTCATTGAAGAAATTGGGCTATCTGAAGAAATTGAAATGATCCTCAAAGACAATCAAATCATCCTGCGTTCTGCCAAGCAAACCCGCAAGGGCTGGGATAGTGCCTTTGAAAAAATGGCCCAAAAAGATGATGACCAGTTGATTGACAAAGAAGAAGTTGAGGCCCCAAGCGAGTGGGATGAAACTGAGTGGACATGGTAAAACGGGAACCAGTCGAGCGGTTTGATGTCTATTTAATATCTCTTGATCCAACCAAAGGTTCAGAAATAAAGAAAACCCGCCCTTCCCTGATTATTTCCCCAAATGAAATGAATCGGCATATTCGGACTGTTATTATTGCTCCAATGACGTCGACTATCAAGAATTACCCATCAAGAGTTACAACTACATTTCAAAAGAAACGCGGACAGATCGTCTTAGATCAAATTCGAACGGTCGATAAGCAACGACTGATCAAAAAACTCGGAACTATTAGTTCTTCTGCCCAAGATAAAACGTTAAATACATTACAAGAAATGTTTGCCCCATAAATGCGCGAACCTAACCCCTTCAACAGGGACGTGCCTCGCCAATTCTTTGCCGGCCTTGGTTTTGAGTTTCATCTTTCGTTAGTTGCAAAATAAACAGCATTTCGTGCGCACCTTATGTACAGCCTACGTAGCCGTGCTACTTCGGCGTAGTAGTCCGCAAGGTCGTTATGCTTCTAATTTCCTTCTTAATTAAACCTATGAGTTTTAAATACTTAATATTTTCTTTTGTATTAATTACTTCTCCTCTGGCTTTATTGGGTCAAGTGCAAACGATAAAATTAGGAGAACCAACTACCCATGACTATGTGGATAAGGGCATCAAATCCTTTACTAAAAAACCAACTACATCAGTTTCAATACCAAAAGAATGGGAAAAGAATGAACTTTTTTATCTAGTCGTCTTTTACACCTTCAAAACTTCTGAAGACCCAAAAATGGACATTGTTGTTGAAAAGAAAACTGATGGAGAGCTACTGCATATAGACCTTGATAACGATGAGATAATAACAAAAGATCAGCAGAGTTACTTTTTTCCGTATACAAAAAAAAGATTTGAATTTTGGATTACTGACCCAACTGACCCCAAACAAAAAACGGGACGACTTCTCTTAAGACTTCCATCAGAAGTTATAGGCGAGTCTATAAAAAAAGAAAAATTTATTAAAAGCAATTTCGACTCGGATGGCAGTTTAAATTCCTACTGGATCAACTATTGGCGAAGACATAATCCTGCTTTCGATGGATCAAAAGGTTCATTTTACTTTACAGAGCGATTAAATCTTAGACGAGGTAAATTAACACATCCCCAGGGCACAACTATGATTGGGTTAGTTGATTATAGCGTCAATGGTCTGTATAACGACGATGACGATAGAGTTTATTTAGATTTAAACAATAACGGAAAGTTAAGTTATTATGAGAGAAGTGAAATATTTGGTTTAGAAGACACCCTTACTGTTGGTAATAATAATTTTATTGTAACCGATATCGAAAAATATGGAAATTACATGCAGGTTAAACGAATAGATAACAATCCAACAGCACATCCTTTTCTAACTTTTTCACACAAAGAGATAAATAATAGTATTCAGGCCTCTGCCTCTGGTCGTCTTAAATCTCCATTTTTTAAGATGAAATTTAACAGTATTGAAGGGGAGTTAGTCAATATCAGTGATTATGATACTGAGTTTCTTTTGATAAATTTTTGGGGTGAGTGGTGTGGTCCCTGTATAGCAGAAATCTCTGAACTAAAAAAATTGAGAAGCGGGAATGGTAAAAAAATTAAGATCTTAAGTTTTTTAAAAGCTGCAAATTATCCTAAAGCGGAAGAAATTATTGAAAGTGAGAATCTAAGTTGGAATCATATCGAAGTATCTGAAAATATCGAACATGATTTTAGAATACTCATGTATCCTACCAACTATCTAATCAATTTAGAAGAAAAGACTTTTTATCAATTTGGAAAGTTAGATTATGAAGTTATTCTAAAACTTATAAAAGAAAATTAGAAACCTAACAACGGCATGAGCGCCTAAATGAATTTTTATGCACCTGGTTACTTTTGACATCGATGGGACTCTGATAGACTCACAAGATTTTGATAGCAATTTGTATGTGGAGTCGATACAAAAAGTGCTAAATGTGGAAATTGGTTCAGATTGGAGCAAGTATAAACAAGTAACTGACAGTGGCATTCTAAATCAAATCATTGAGGAAAATAACCTGCACCACTCTAGTATAGATATTCATCGAAAAGTACACCGATGTTTTGTCAAAAAGACCGAGGACTATATATCAAACCTTTCAGGTTCCCTCACTGAAATCCCAGGGGCTAAAAAGTTGATTGAAGCTCTAAGTACAAAAAAAGGAGTAGCGCTTGCTATTGCTACTGGTGGTTGGGAAGAAACTGCACGAATGAAACTTCAGGCGATCGGAATCGATTCTGGTAGTTTTCCACTCGCTACAGCCTCAGATTCACCAGATCGCATCGAAATTATGCAAATTGCTGAAAGACGGGCATTGAATGGAAAGACCGCCCATAAAAAAACATATTTTGGTGATGGAGAATGGGACAGAATAGCTAGCAATCAACTTGGTTATCAATTTGTTGGTGTTGGTAATAGCGTCGAAAGCACGTTCAAAGTATCAGCATTCCGTAATCTGGAAGCCATTTTTGCCAAGCTGGGTGTATAACCAGCGCAACCGGGCCCCATGGAATGCTGCTGCGAGATCTCCCGACCCTTCGGGAGGTTCCACAGGGCAGTTTATGCGGCTTTTAATTATTCAGAATATATTCAGCCATCTTGAAAATGGAATACAATAAAGATAAAGTTGATGAAATGATGCTTGCTTTCCTTTGGCTTACCATGTTTGACAAAGGAGATGCCGTGCGAGCCTGGAAAGGGCACAATTGGGAACACTTGGATCGTCTTCATGAAAAAGGATACATCGGTAACCCCAAAAGCAAAGCTAAATCTGTCGTTGTTACCGAAGAAGGGGAAAGGCTTGCCGAGGAATTATTTAACCGATATTTCGGAATTGAGAGCACTGAATAGCCTGACAGGTTAAACTATCTTCTGGCTGTTTCAAGCGTCCACGCTTGAAACTGAGTATTAAGTGAACGCTTATCACAGCCAGAGTTTTTTGGCCTTTTTGTTGCTTATTGTTTACATCGGATTTATTAAAAGGCCACCTTCATACCTTCCTGGATGTCGTGGGAAATACAGTATCCGGCATTCGTCTCAATAACATACTGAGCAGGCTTCCCGGACTGTAAGCTTTTTTCCGAAAAAGGTTCTGCATTGTGATGGATACGTACAATCTGCTTATCAGCATTTACAAAAATGATATCCAGTGGGAGAGGGGTATTGGCCATCCAGAATCCACGGGGTTTATTTTCCTCAAAAATAAAGAGCATTCCTTTATCTGCAGGAAGGCTTCGCACATCCATCAAGCCCTGGCTTCGCTCTTTATCATCATCTGCCAAGGCTGCTTCTATGGTTGAGATGGTATCAGTGTCGGCGGAAAGAAAAGAAATAGAGCGTACGTACTCCAGAGAAGTACTGCGGTCCTGGGAAGAAGGATCGTTATCTTCCGTTTCAGAATCTTGAGAACAAGCGGTTGTGAGCATAGCAAATGCGGCGATCAGAAAGAGGGATAGCGTTCGATTCATAAAGACGATTGTTGGTGGTAAAGGGTGTTATAGTTTGATTATTCTTACTAAGTAGTAGTGCTAGGGTCAGCTTAGGTAACGTTAAAGCAAAAATCTACAATAGAAATAGTAAAAAATCATCTTATCCATAGCTAAATTTCAAGTAGATATTTGATAGTCTTCTATAGTTGTTTTTTTAACGGATTAACGGTATCTTTGATTGCTTTAAGTGAGCGCCGTGAGGTACTCGCTTTTTTTTGTACCTGTTAATTAAGAAAATTGTGTCTAATAAGGTTATAAATAAAATTTCTGAACTGTCAGAATCGGTACTTGCGACGACCGACTTTTTCCTCGTTGATGTGGAAATTAAAGGGGGCGATATCCCGGAAGTCTGGGTGTCCGTTGATGGTGAAGAGCGCGGCGTGAACATGGATGAATGCGCCGACATAAGTAATGAAATTAGCTTTTTAATGGATGCGCACGAGCTATTTTCGGGACGTTACCGTATTAACGTTTCGTCTCCGGGTTTAGATCGTCCATTGGTTGACCGGCGGCAATATCCGAAGAATAAAGGCCGCAAAGTTAAAGTGAAATATGAGCAGGGCGGAGAAGACCTAAGGGTTGAAGGAACCTTACAGGATATCTCCGAACAAGGTATTATTGTAGAGATCAATGAACAAACGACAGTTACCCTGCCCTTTGATGATCTGGTTGAAACCAAAATTATTCCTTCTTTTAAATAATTTTAAGCAGACAGGAGTCTAACGATGGCAAATGATGTATCGAAACAAATAATTCAATCTTTTGCTGAGATAGCAAAGGATAAAGACATCGGAAAAGATTTATTATTGTCGATTCTCGAGGATGTCTTTCGAACCATGATTCGTAAAAAGTATGGTTCCGATGAAGCATTTGAGGTGATTTTAAATGCGGATCGGGGAGAGATCCAGATACTCCATATTCGTGAGGTGGTACCTGAAGAAGAACTGACGGATGAGGTACAGGAAATTACCATAGATGAGGCTCTGAAGCACGATCCTGACCTGGAACTCTATGATGAGTTTGCACAGGAACTGTCGATTACCGATTTTGGCCGTCGTGCGGTTATGATGGCCCGCCAACAGCTTGCTCAGCGCATTCGCGAGATTGAGAAAGATAATATTTTCGAAGAGTACTCCGATCGTGTAGGGGAAATAGTTCTTGGAGATGTGTATCAGATTCGAAGCCGTGAGATGCTGATTAATCATAATGGTGTAGAATTGGTGCTGCCTAAGAAGGAGCAGATTTACAAAGATCGTTACCGCAAGGGCGATACCATCCGGGCCGTGGTCAAAGAGGTTAAGCGGTATAACAGCAATCCATCGGTGATTATTTCGCGGACTTCCCCCTTGTTCCTCGAGCGTTTGTTTGAGAATGAAATTCCGGAAGTTTTTGATGGCATCATTGAATTGGTTCGGATTGCACGTGAGCCGGGAGATCGCTCAAAGGTGGCTGTCATGTCGCACGATGAGCGGGTAGATCCCGTCGGCGCTTGTGTCGGGATGAAAGGTATCCGAATTCACGCTATCGTTCGCGAACTTCAGAATGAAAATATTGACGTCATCAATTATACCGACGACCAGCATGAGTTTATAAAGCGGGCCTTGCAGCCGGCCGAAGTGTTGAGTGTCGATCTGACGGAGGATGGAAGCCTGGCGAAGGTCTTGGTGCCCGCCGATGAAGTATCCAAAGCCATTGGGAAAGGAGGCGTCAATATTCGATTGGCCTCCAAGTTGGTAGGGTGTGAAATTGACGTCTATCGTGAGGTTGAAGAGGAAGATGATATTGACCTGCAGGAGTTCGAAATTGACTTCGGTCCAGAGGTTATTCAGTTGCTTCATGATATCGGCTGTGATACGGCTCGACAGGTGTTAGAGCTTGATGAAGAGGAAATCGTTCGCAGAACTGAGGGAGAAATTACCGAAGACCAAGCAGAACGCATCATCGATATTATTGCTTATGAATTCGAGGATGAAGATTAGTTCTGAAACTTAGATTTCCCCTGAATAAGTTTTACCTTATACTTGCAACCGATAAGGAAAGGTTCTAAGGGCCGAATTAAACAGATAACATAGGAAACGCACTTTTCAGAAATACATTTATATGTCGCCAAAGAAAAAGCCAAAACGGTTATTTAAAGTTGCATCTGAATTTAACGTATCTACGACTTCGATTGTAGATTCGCTATCGGAAGAAGGCTTTGATGTTACCAATAAGCCCAACACCAAAGTTACACCCGAAATGTACGAGGTGCTGGAAGAGGTATATGGCGTTGACAAAGCTAATAGCCAACAGCATGCTAAGGCAAAAGAAGATTATGCCAGCCGACGTGATCAGATTCGGTCCAGCCGTAATGAGAGTGTTTCTATAGAAGATAGCCTTGAACCCCTCGAGGATGATCTTCCTTTGGAGCCCGAGGAGGATTTACCTCTTGAGCCCGAAGAAGAGGAAGAGCCTGAAGAGATTGGAGGACTGGAACCTATAGAAGGTGAGGAGGAAGAGGACACCCCGGAAGAGGAGATTGAGTCTGAGGAAGAGTCCCAACCAGAGGAAAAAGAAGAACAGCCTGAGTCCGTTGAAGAAGTTGAAGCTGAGGAAAAAGAAGAAACGCCAGAAGAAAAAGAAGAAGATACGCAGCCCGTTTCGGAAGAAATAGAGGAAGAAGAGCCAGAACCTGAAGAAGACGTTGAGCCTGATCCTGTAGCGGCGGAAACGGAAGAAGACCAGGAAGATGCCGATGTTGTTGAGGAGGAAGAAGATACTCAAGAACAAGCTGAAGAGCCTCAAACTGCTGAAGTCAGTGATTCCGAAGAGGTTGACCATTCCGAAGAGGTCGAAGGTGAGACCGATGAAGGCGAAGATACGTCAGATGTAGAGGTTGAAGAGGAAGAGGCTGATGAAGAGGAAGAAGATACGCAGCCCGTTTCGGAAGAAATAGAGGAGGAAGAGCCACAATCAGAAGAAGATGATGAGCCTGAGTCTGCTGAAGTAGAGAAAGAAGAATCTGACGACGAAGATGAGGCTGATGAAGATGAAGAGGAAGAAACGCGAGAACAAGGAGTTATCCGTGGACGTGCTGGTCGTCTGAAAGGAACCAAAGTGGTAGGTAAGGTTACGATAGACGACAGTAAGCCCAAGCGCCGTAAAAAACGGAAGCGCAAGAAAGATCGCCGTGATGAGGATGAAGGATCCAATACGAAATCGGCCAAGCGTGAAAAGAAAAAGGGTAAGAAGAAGAAAAAACGTCGTAAGCGTAGAGGCAGCCGTGTTGACGATGAAGATGTAGAACAGAAAATGAAGGAGACGCTGCGTAAGATGCAGTCGTCAGAAACAGTCGGTAGCCGTCGTCAGAAGCGACGAAAGCAGCGTAAGGAAGAACGCGAGGAAGAAGAACAGCTGCAGGCTGAACTGGAAGAGTTAGAAGAAGGTCTGTTAGAAGTTACAGAATTTATAACCGTAAGTGATTTAGCCGAACTGATGGATGTAAAGGCTAATGAAGTAATCACTACGTGCATGAATCTGGGCATGATGGTTTCAATCAATCAGCGTCTGGATGCCAGCACAATCGAACTCGTAGCTGAAGAATTCAATTATGAAGTAGAGTTTGTCGATGCTGAGGAAGCTATCGAAGAGATTGAGCTCGAAGAAGATGATCCGGAAGATTTACGGCCCAGAGCGCCAATTATTACCGTTATGGGACACGTTGATCACGGAAAGACTTCGTTGTTGGACTATATCCGAAAGTCGCAGGTTGCTGAAGGCGAGGCCGGTGGAATTACCCAGCACGTAGGTGCTTATGAGGTTAAAACTGATGATGGACGCCCCATTACATTCCTTGATACACCCGGTCACGAAGCTTTTACAGCGATGCGTTCGCGTGGTGCCCAGGCTACTGATATTGTTATCCTGGTTGTTGCCGCTGATGACGCTGTGATGCCCCAGACCATTGAGGCTATTAACCATGCCAAGGCGGCCGGCGTATCTATCATTGTTGCGATTAATAAGATGGATAAGCCCGGTGCTAAACCTGAAAAGATTAAGCAGCAACTGGCTGAGCACGATGTGATTGTTGAGGAATACGGCGGTACAAATCAGGCAGCCGAGGTATCGGCAAAGACGGGAGAAGGAATTCCTGAGTTGTTAGAAAAAGTGCTCATTGAATCTGAGCTGATGGAGCTTAAGGCCAACCCCGATCGTAAAGCCGATGGCGTGGTGCTTGAAGCGAGAGTCGATAAAGGTAAAGGAACAGTCGCGAACATTCTGGTTCAAAATGGTACCCTGCGTGTGGGAGATTCATTTGTTGCAGGACCTTGCTTTGGCCGCGTTCGAGCCATGGAAAATGAACTTGGTAACCGTGTGGAAGCTGCAGGGCCTTCAGAACCTGTTCAGCTAACAGGATTTGATGATATTCCGCAAGCCGGTGATAAAATTGTTGTGCTCGAGGATGAGAAGAAGGCTAAAGAAATTGCCAGCCAGCGACAGCAAATTCGCCGCGAGCAAGAATTGCGTCAATCTAAGCATCTGTCACTGGATGATCTCTCACGCCGACTGGCCCTGGGTGAAGTTTCCGATCTGAACCTTATTATTAAAGCCGATGTGGATGGTTCTATCGAAGCCCTTTCCGGTTCGTTACAGAAGTTAAGCAATGATGAAGTATCCGTTAATATTGTCCATAAAGGAGCAGGAGCAATTACGGAATCCGATGTACTGTTAGCCTCAGCTTCCGATGCTATTATCATTGGCTTCCAGGTACGGCCAACTTCCAATGCACGATCGGTAGCAGATAACGAAGAGATCGATATTCGATTATTCAGCGTTATCTATGATGCCGTTGACGAAGTCAAAGATGCGATGGAAGGTATGCTCTCACCAGAAATTAGCGAGAAACTCCTTGGAAATGCGGAAGTGCGAGAAATATTCAAGGTCTCCAGTGTGGGAACCATTGCAGGCTGCTATGTAACCGACGGTAAAGTGAATCGCAATAATCCGGTTCGCATTGTGCGCGATGGAGTGGTGATTTATGACGGTGAAATTGACTCGCTTAAGCGGTTTAAAGATGACGTCAAAGAAGTACAGACCGGCTATGAATGTGGACTCAGTATTGTAAATTACAACGATCTGAAAGTCGGTGATGTCATTGAAAATTATGAGGTCATTGAAGAGCGTCGTAGCCTTGAGGATGTGAAAGGGAACGACTAATCCTTTCAAACTTATTTAAGATATTGTAAGTAGATATGAGTATCCGTACTGAACGACTGGGTGCCGTTATAAAACGGGACCTCGGTCAAATTATTCAAAAAAGTTATCAAGCCAGCGGCTCTTTTGTGACGGTAACAAAAGTCGAGGTTACCCCTGATTTGATGATTGCCAAAGTACATTTGAGTGTATACGCTCCCGGCAAAGATGAGGAGGCTCTGTTTGCCCATCTTGAGGAGAATAAGGCCAATATCAGAAAGGATTTAGCCGATAAAATACGACATCAGGTCCGACGTATTCCTGAGCTCCATTTTATTAACGACCAAACGGCAGAATATGTCGAAAAGATGGAGAACTTATTTCAGAAAGTTCGCAAGGAGAGAGAGGAGCGTCACAACAGTTCTGAAGAGGAGTGAGTTGGCAGAGGCTCAATACTGTCGATTAGATGTAGGATCCCTAAATAGAAATTTGCGTCGTTACAGCTTTTCCCTACTTTATAGCTTCAACAAACTTCTTGTAATATCCTAAATGATGTACTGTAGTAATGGCTGAGCTTATTTTACTGGATGATGTGGTGCACAATCCCAATACCGTGTTGACGGTAGGAACTTTTGACGGAGTGCATGCCGGACATCGGGCTATTTTAGATACGGTGGTACGCAAAGCAAAAGAGCGAAAGGCCCGGAGTGTGTTAGTCACCTTCGATCCCCATCCACGTAATATTATAAATCCGGGCGAGTCAGGAATAAAATTATTGACAACCACCCAGGAGCGGTCAGAGATTTTGAAAGAACTTGGAATTGATGAAATGGTCGTAATTCCATTCGATCGTGATTTTTCACTTTTAAGTTCCGAAGAATTCATACGTGATGTCATTTATGAGAAAATAGGAGTGAGTGAGTTTGTTATTGGTTATGACCATCACTTCGGTCGCGACAGGAAGGGAACCATTGAAACTATTGAAACACTTGGCAAGGAGCTTGACTTTGATGCCTATGTGGTTTCAAAACGTGAAATTGGAGATCAAACGGTCAGTAGCACAGCCATCCGAAAAGCTATCAGTGAAGAGGGCAATGTAGAGCGAGCGGCAACATTTCTTCAGCGCCCTTATCGACTGAATGGTATGGTTGTGCATGGAGACAAGCGGGGTAAAGAGATTGGGTATCCTACTGCCAACATTAAACCTGAACATCCAGAAAAGATTCTCCCCCAGGATGGGGTGTATGCTGTACGAGTTCGGGTCATGGATAACTGGTTTAAAGGGATGATGAATATTGGCACTCGTCCCACCTTTGACGGTAAGGTGAGAACTCTTGAAGTAAACCTGTTTGATTTCGATGAAAATATCTACGGTAAGGAAGTACAGGTCCGTTTTTTTAATCGTATCCGCAAAGAGATAAAGTTTGATGGAATAAATGAACTTATCCAGCAGCTGAAAAAAGATGAAAAAAAAGCCCAAGAATTGCTTGCCGGTCATTAATTAATTGCAAACAACTGCTTAATAGCTTATCTTTGACCGCTATTAAGATTAGAAAAATAAGTAGTTGTAGTAAAGAAAAAGAATTTAATTATCACATGTCGATAACAAAAGAACGCAAAGAAGAACTTGTTGAGAAATTTGGTGGATCCAAAGACAATACTGGGTCAACAGAAGCTCAAATTGCTATTTTTACTGAGCGGATTAATGACTTAACGGGGCATCTCAAAGATAATAAGCAAGATCATGCTTCTCGCCGGGGGCTATTGAAACTGGTAGGGAAGAGAAGAAAGCTGTTAAACTACCTGAAGAAAAAAGATATTGAAAAATATCGTGAGCTTATCAGCGAATTAGGCATCCGTAAGTAGAGCAAAGGGCACGTTCAAAGGCGTGCCTTTTTGTGTTATTTTACTGGTTCCACCTCTGTTATGGTAAGAAAAGCCCCTCTCTTTTCGACCGTTTTACTCAAAGAATTCTCCGAGGCTTGCCTTGGGGTAAGACAAGGAAAGTTTGAAAACCTGAGGTTTTCATTAAGATAAGAAGTGAATGTATTCCTGTTTTAATACCTCGGGGCTGGGCCCAGAGGATTGTTTATTTTTCAGCTGATTACACCTGTTTGTCAGCTGCTATAGTTCGTAAAAAATTTGAATTGAATAGATATTATAATGAAAGAAGACTTTAGAAGTGTTGAATTTGCACCGGGTAAAACAATATCGATAGAAACCGGTCGAATTGCCAAGCAGGCTGATGGTGCCGTTGTAGTACGCATGGGTGATACCATGGTTCTTTGTACGGCTGTTAGTTCCAAAGAGCCTACTGACAAACCTTTTTTCCCTTTAACTGTTGACCTGCGTGAAAGCTTTTCCGCGGGAGGTAAGTTTCCCGGTGGTTTCATCAAGCGGGAAGGTCGTCCCAATGATAAAGAAGTACTTTCCAGCCGTCTGATTGACCGCAGCTTACGTCCACTTTTCCCTGATGGCTACCGATTTGATACACAAATCATCTGTTCTGTCCTTTCTTCCGATGGAGAGCATAACGGTGACGTTTTAGGTGGTGTTGGCGCGTCTGCAGCACTTCACATTTCTGATGTTCCATTTGCCGGACCTATTGCCGAAGTTCGCGTAGGTCGTGTAGAAGGGGAGTTTGTTATCAATCCTACGCTTAGTGAGATGGAAGCCAGCGATATCGACATGATTATCGGGGGTACGGAAGAGAGCGTCCTGATGATGGAAGGCGATATGGATGAGATTACAGAAGTGGAAATGCTGGATGCGATCAAAGCCGGTCATGAGGCTATTAAAAAGCTGTGCGTATTTCAGGAAGAACTGCGCGAAGAGTTTGGTAAGCCCAAAAGAGAATTTACCCCTGAGCCTGTGGACGAAGATCTTAAGGCTAAGGTTCACGAACTGGCAGAAGAAAAAGTTCGGGAAGTCGCACGCATTGGTCTTGGCAAAGAAGACTATAGCGAAAAGCTTGGTGAAGTAAAAGAGGCCGTTATTGAAGAACTTACGGCACAGGAAGAGTATGAAGATCAAGAAGGAGCTATTAAAGATATTTTCAGCAAAATTGAGAAGAACGAGCTGAGGAATCTGATCCTTAAAGAGAAACGTCGTATTGATGGCCGTTCTCCGGAAGACATTCGTGATATCTGGACACAGGTAGACTACCTCGCTCGAACGCACGGTTCTGCGATATTTACCCGGGGTGAAACACAGGCCTTGGTCTCTGTTACGCTTGGAACCAAACAAGATGCACAGGCCGTAGATACGCTACTTAAAGAAGAAGATAAAACTTTCTTTCTACACTATAACTTCCCCAATTACAGCGTGGGTGAAGCGGGTTTCATGCGTGGACCTGGTCGTCGTGAAATAGGGCACGGTCATTTGGCCGAGCGCTCAATTGGCAAATTGATGCCATCGTTCGATGAGTTTGGCTACGTAATCCGTGTTATCTCTGATATTACCGAATCCAACGGTTCTTCTTCCATGGCTTCCGTTTGTGGCGGTTCCATGGCCCTTATGGATGCCGGTGTACCGCTTGAGAAGCCAGTTGCGGGAATCGCAATGGGCATGATCGTCGGTGAAGAGGAATCCGTGGTACTTTCCGATATACGCGGCGAAGAAGATTTCATGGGAGACATGGACTTCAAAACGGCTGGAAGTAAAGACGGTATTACCGCTTGCCAGATGGATATGAAAGTAAGTGGTATTTCATTCGAGAAGCTTGAGGAAGCTCTGGAGCAAGCTCGGAAAGGACGTCTGCACATTCTGGATAAGATGACCGAATCAATCTCTGAGCCTAAAGATCAGATTTCTGAATTTGCACCTCAGTTTATCAATATGGAAATTGATGCTGATGACATCGGATCCGTTATTGGGCCAGGCGGAAAAGTGATTCAAACGCTTCAGAAAGAAACAGATACTGAGATTTGGGTCGAGGAAGACGAAGAGCGGAGCAAGGGTAAAATTACCATTACCGCTGATGCGCTTTCCAAAGCGGAAGAAGCGAAGAAACGCATTGAAGGCATCGTAGGTCACCTCGAAGAAGGAGCGACATACCACGGTACGGTAAAAGCGATTAAGGATTACGGCGCTTTTGTTGAGATTGTACCTGGTAAGGATGGTCTGCTCCACGTCTCAGAAATCAATCACAGTCACGTTAAAAATGTGAGTGATGTGTTATCTGTAGGAGATGAACTGGATGTGAAATTGCTGAAAGTAGAACACGGAGGCAAACTCCGCCTTTCCCGTAAGGCTTTGCTTCCTAAAGATGGAGAAGAATAGCGTCACTTACTATCTTTTCTTTTAACCTATTATTAGATAAAGCGCCATCTCATAATCCGGGGTGGCGTTTTTATTGTTCAACCTAATTTGTATTTCTGGATAATGAACCAACATTTTCAAGAACAAAATTCCGTAGAAAAGACCATTCTGGATAATGGACTTAAGATTGTTACAGAACATGTAGAAAGCGTCAAAAGTGTTGCGGTGGGAATCTGGGCGAAAACAGGTAGTCGCAACGAAACGGAAAAACAATCCGGTGTTACACATTTTTTGGAACACATGCTTTTTAAGGGTACGGAGACAAAGTCATCCTACGATATTGCCATGAGCATGGAGTCTGTGGGGGGGTATTTGAATGCCTTTACCTCATCGGAATATACCTGTTACTTTTCCCGATGTTTAAATACCAATCTGAGCCGGGCACTGGATGTTCTTTCGGATATGGTACTGAACCCTTCGTTCCCGGAAGATGAAATTCAGAAAGAGAAAAATGTGGTCATCGAAGAGATGAAGATGTATCGCGATAGTCCCAAAGATTACCTTTTGGAGGAGTTTAGTGCACATCTTTTTAATGGTCACCCTTTGGGGCGATCCACATTGGGACACGAGGAATCGGTTTCAGCTTTCAGCCGAGAAGATCTTTATCAGTACATGACTGATCGATATCAGCCTTCCAACCTGTTAGTTGCTGTAGCCGGAAATGTAGATCACGATCAGGTTGTTGAGCTTGTATCTGAAGTATTTGCAGAGATTGAATCCAAGCCGTTAAAAGAGCTGGACCAAACGCTGACGGATTATGAAACCAAGAAAATTAAACTGTCCAGGCCTATAGAACAAACCCATCTTATCATGGGGCGTCGTGGTCTTGATTATGATCATGATGATAAATATCAGCTTCTGTTGGCAAATACCGTATTAGGAGGAGGGATGAGTTCACGACTTCACCAAAACGTGCGTGAACAATATGGCTACTGCTATACCATTACCTCTTTCAACCAGTCGTATAAGGATACGGGTATGTACGGCATTTATGTGGGAACGGATGAAGAATATGTTGAGCATGTTCGCGACCTGATTCAGAAAGAGTTGGATAAGCTTAAAGAAGAACCTATACCGGAGAAGGAGCTTTTTGAGGCCAAATCCCAACTTAAAGGAAAGCTCTTGCTGTCGCTGGAGAGCATGAGCAGCCGGATGAGGCGCCTGGCCAAGAGTGAAATCTACTTTAATCGATACATAACACTTGATGAGCTCATCGAAAACATTGATGGTGTACAGTCGGATGAAGTGCAGCACTTTGCCCAAAACTTCTTTCAAGGAGAAATATTTTCGGAGGCTGTGCTAACACCGGAAGGGTAGGTTAGTAGGGGGGGGCATAAAAAACTTCCGCCCCTGCCAACGTAACAGTTGCAGGGACGGAAGCCTATGGATTCTATATGTAAGTAGCAGCTCAAGTAGCGTAACTAATGCTGTATTGAGGAGGTTATGTTAGCCCTCTTTGATTTTGATAGTTGTGTTTATAATGAAATACCTGCCAGGATATACAGCTGTTCTGTATCAGGATTGAGGATCACAGATCCGCTTACGGGTAAAGAGAAATCATCCGTAATGGGAATTTCCTTACTGGTTCCAACTCCGATATTGACGATTTGGAAGCCGTCTTCAGGAGTGTTAACGTGCCATCCGTCACCACCGCCTATAAAGAGGCTTGCAGGTCCGGCAGAATAACCTGCCTCAAAATAAACATCGTCACCTACGGAACCACCGCCTGCAAAAATATAGTTGGCCGAGAGGGAAAGGTTGCCAATCGTATAACCACCATTCAGCTCAAAGGCGTGGCTGTCTTCCTCGAAATAGAGTGTTCCAGGATAGTAATAATCGGTTACTCCAAGACTCAAACCAAAATCGAAACTATAGCTCGCATACAAATCCATTTCCTGGAATCCGGTGGATCCATCAGTAAATGAACCGTCAATGCCCTGCGAGCCCCAGGCACCTAAGGCAAAGCCGCCAGCACCCAGTTCTACATAGGGTTGAATGGAGGGACCGGAGTAGGCGACACCACGCCATACATACGTACTGTAGAGATCAACACCCGGAGTGACTGTTACTTCCTGGGCATTCGCAGTCTGGGGGGAAAAGGAGCAAGCCAATAGGGCTATAAAAGAAGAAATAAAAAAGTATTGTAACAATTTTTTCTTATATGATTTACTCATGGTTTTAATAATATAGTGTTTGGAAAATTCTGTTAAAGGGTGTTTTGAGTGATTATTAGGCTGACGGAGTTCACCCTAAAGTTTTTCCGTCAGCCTTTTTATAGATAGAGTAGTGGAGATTAAACCTCGCCCGGGATAAATTCGTCCGTTCCTACAAATTCAGGATAAGCTCGATTATCATGCTCGTGCAGGTCAAGGCCTTTTGCTTCAAGCTGACCATTTACACGGAGTCCAACGGTGCTGCTTATGAAACTAAACAGGGCATAGCTTATAGGGAAGGTCCAGAGGAAAGCAGCGCCAATTCCAATAAGCTGCACGCCGATGATTGAGGGATCAAAAGCTCCGGTCCCGAACAAGCCATTTGTAGCATCGAAAAGTCCGGCCGCAAGGGTACCCCATGCTCCACAGACACCGTGCACTGCAATAGCCCCAACAGGGTCATCAACGAATTTATCAATACCCTCGGTAGCATAGACAACAATGATACCGGCAATAGCGCCTGCAATTATAGCCATACCCGGTGTAAGGTTTGCACAACCGGCCGTAATGGCTACCAGGCCACCAAGCACTCCGTTAAGAGTCATAGGGGCATCGGGTTTGCCAAATTGTAACCATGTGAGTACCATCGCTGCGGTAGCTCCAGCACCGGCAGCTAAGAACGTATTCATGGCAATTAAAGCAATGCTTGTATTACCAGTTGTTGTGGAACCGGCATTAAATCCAAACCATCCAAACCACAGAATAAAGACACCCAAAGCAGCAAGGGGGAGGCTGTGCCCGGGAATATGTCTGGGATTTCCTTCATCATCATATTTACCTACACGAGGGCCAACGACCAATGCTCCTGCTAATGCCGCCCATCCACCAATGGAGTGTACCACTGTAGAACCGGCAAAATCAATAAAGCCCAGTCCTTCTAACCAGCCGTCACCGTTAAATAAACTACCCCATGCCCAAGATCCGAAAATAGGATAGATTACGGCAGTGATAGCAATGGAAAAGATCAGGTAGCCGGTAAATTTGGTCCGTTCTGCAACCGCTCCTGATACAATGGTTGCTGCGGTAGCTGCAAATACAGCCTGGAAGAGGAAGAAAGCCCATGTCCAGGTTTGCTCCTGACCTTCAATGCCAGAAAGGAAAAAACCGTCAGTACCAATCCAGCCACCAGCAGTGGTTCCAAACATGAGTCCGAAACCGACTACAAAGAAAGCGAGTCCACCTGCACCCACATCAAGGAAATTCTTCATAATGATGTTAACTGCATTTTTAGACCGGGTGAAGCCGGTTTCCAGTAGTGCAAAGCCAGCCTGCATGAAGAAAACCAGAATGGCCGCAAGCATCGTCCACACATAATTAAGGTTGGTTTGTGTTGCAGCAGCATCCTGAATTGCTGCAGAATCAATTGCGAATGCACTTGTCGCTCCCGTTAAGAGAAATGCTAAAGTGATAATGCAATATTTAGTCATTTGGGTAACCCCGTTATTAAATTTAGGTTAATATTCTAAAGAGCCTTAAAACTTTTACTCTTTGTTGAACAGCACTAATGTATTTTGTGTCGGCTAAACAAACAACTTAAATAATTATATTTATATGTAATTTGTAGTAAAAAAGTAAGGAAATTATTTAAAAATCATTAAAAACATAGGTGTATATGATTTTTATAAATAAATGTCAAAAAATGATTTATACTTAAATTTTTAGGTAAATTTCACCTAAATAATTAAGGATTTGTGTATTTAAGGGATTTTTCATCGTAAAAAATAGCTTAAATGGGATAAGGGTGATATTTATTTGATTAAATAAATAAGTTTTGGGGAAGCTTTTATTAAATAATGTCTTCTTTTTTAAGTTTTACAGGAATTTCGGAGGGCCTTTATAGAAAAAGGAGAGTGTGTTATTAGGCTGATAGAGCGATGCTCGTCATCCAACTTTTGGCAATGTATTTTGGGTTAGCTAATTACTGGGAGTAATTCTTGTGCATTAATTAGGCAGGAGAAAATTACACTAAGTATTAATGTAAAAAGGTAGGTGATACTTGCCAGTGACTGTCAATTTACCTGGCAATGTTTAATAACTAATTGAAGGGGATGAATTCGAGCTTAGAGTAACAGTGTCGGGGCCTGCTACTTTCTGGATGTGGCACACGCCAGGCTTAAATTCAAATTCTTCTTCAAACGACAGATTATCTTTTGAGCCTGTTACTATTATTTCGCCTCCCTCTTCTTTTAGGTGGTCACGGAACGCATCGTTCATAATCGCAGCGGCACCTTGTTGATTAGTATAGCAGGTTTCGTTTTCACAAAGATCATAGTAGCGGTTACTGTTTTTATTTTGCACTGTGATCTTCACTGAGTCGAGAGGGGTTCCGGCCGGATTAAGAACAACAATGGAGCTTGTAACAAATACTCCTGTACAATTAACAGGGTCAACAATCGAATTGGTATTATCGGAAGAGAAGCAGCCTTGTAAGGTAAGAGCTAAAGTACTAATCAAAACAAGTCTTTTAATAACCCTCATAAATACCGAGCCTTTGTGGGAGTAATTAGTCAGATTAGTCTATATAAATCCTGATATCATGTACAGGTCTCTATATTAGATACACATTCAGCAGTAGCGATAACTAATACGAAATTCGGTCAGGTATAAATAAAGTATATTATGAGGCAAGATAAGTTTTAATTGCTTTAGCAATACGTTCCCAGATCTGCCGTCTCTTTTCGTCATCCGTTTCTAAAAGAGTAATACGGAAGCCATATTTTTCGCTGGCAAAACCCGTAAGAGGTACAACGCAGATGCCGGTAGAGGCCAGCAGGTAGTATACAAAGCGTTTGTCAAGGGCGATATTCTGGATGTTCTCAGATAGTAAGGAATGAATTTCTGAATTTTCAACCGGCAATTGCTGGTATTCGTGGAGTGTCCCTTCTTCAAAAAGCACGGTCATATAGAATGCCCCCTGAGGTTTAACCACCTGGATCCCTTCCACCGCCGAGAAAATTTGCTCAGCTTCTGCTGCTCGTTTTGCAAAAAGCTGCTTTCGGCTTTCGAGATGCTGCTCATAGCGTGGATCTCCCATCACCAGTGGAATGGACAGCTGTGGCAGGTTGGTAGAGCTGACCTCCAGCATTTTAGCGTTAATGAGAGTTTCGATATACGTTTTAAAAGCAGGATACTTATCCTGATTGAACACTTCCATCCATCCACAGCGTCCACCGGGCCAGGGATACTCTTTAGAGATGCCCCGAAGTGCAATGCCGGGCACATCCCCAATAACTTCACTCAAGGAAGCAGTGTCGGATCCATTATATATAATGTTGGCATAAATTTCGTCGCAGATAATAAACAGGCGATGTTTCCGGGCAATACTTACCATCTCTTCCAGAATGGCTCTTGGGTAGACGGCTCCTGTAGGATTATCAGGGTTGATCAGCAGTAGTCCCGCTATAGAGTCGTTATACTTTACCTTCTTGCGGAGATCTTCGATATCAGGCATCCAGTTGTTATCCGGATCCAGGTTATATGTTAAATGCTTATATCCTGAGTGAGCCGCCTCAGCGGATGAATGGGTAGAATAGGCGGGAGAGGGACCGATGACCCGTGCTTCCTTTTTTAGGTATCCGAATACTTTGCCGACGGCATCGCCAAGACCATTAAAAAAGATAATCTCATCTGCTGTTATCTGGCAGCCCCCGCGTTTATTAACCAGCTCTGCCAGAAATTCCCGCGTCTGCAGGTTTCCCTGCGTGCTGCTGTAACTGTAGGAGCTGTCATCTTCCACCAGTTGGATGATGATTTCCTTAATCCAGTCGGCAATTTTTTCTCCCTTTTCTATAGGATCACCAATGTTTTCCCAAACAATAGGGAGCCCCAGCTCTTTAAATTGGTGGGCCAGGTTAACAATCTCACGAATTTCATAAGTGAGTTGGCCGGAGCCATCATGTAAAATTTTTCGTCGTAATTTCCCGTCTTTCATACCGCTTTGTAACACTTGCTATTTACTATTTTCAGATAGTCCCAAGATTACCAACTATGAATGGCAATTGAAAGAAATAAACCGCTGTTTTTGGGATAAAATAATCAACGCCAGTGATCAAATATCTCTTTCGGATAACGGTCCAAATATCCCCGGCAATTTCTTTGATTGTATTTGCAATAACTGCTATCCTTGGGTACACTTTTTCTTTATATACCTAATCCGGATTTCGGGTTTGGAAGACAACCGATCAAAACAATAAAAAAGACGCTTTAAATGGTTTATATCAGGAATCTTGCAGATCATGAAGATCAAGAAGTAACCCTAAAAGGCTGGATCTATAATTTTCGAAGCAGTAAAAACCTTTATTTCCTGGAACTTCGTGATGGTTCAGGCCTGTGTCAGTGTGTAGTTGCCAAAGACGGCGTGTCTGAGGAGAGCTGGGAAGCAGCGGAATCGTTACGTCAGGAAAGTTCTGTGGTTATAACGGGTACAGTGGTAGAAGATGAGCGCAGTGTTGGCGGGTATGAGTTGCAGGTAAGTAAGTTGGAAGTGCTGCAGGTAGCTGAGGATTATCCTATTACACCCAAAGAGCACGGGGTCGATTTCCTGATGGAAAATCGTCATCTCTGGTTACGTAGCCAGCGCCAATGGGCGGCCATGCGCGTTCGTAATGCTATCATTTATGCCATTCATACTTTTTACCAGGAGCGTGGATTTGTACAGATGGATGCTCCTATCTTTACAGGCAATGCCGCAGAGGGAACAACCAATCTTTTTGAAACGGAATATTTTGATGATCAGGCTTATTTGACGCAATCAGGTCAGTTATACGGCGAGGCAATGGCCATGGCCCATGGACTTATTTACACCTTTGGACCGACCTTTCGGGCCGAGAAAAGCAAAACACGCCGGCATTTAACGGAATTCTGGATGATTGAGCCGGAGATGGCCTTTTATGATTTGGTGATGAACATGAATTTGGCCGAAAATTTTATCAAGTTCGTGATTAAGAGCGTGCTGGATCGCTGCGAAAAAGAACTGGAGATCCTGGAGCGAGATACCACAAAGCTCGAAAAAACAGTTTCAGAAGAGTTCCCACGCATTTCATATACCGAAGCCGTCGAAACGTTGCGCAGTGATGAGATGGCAGCGATGCTTGATCAGATGGTGGACGATCGAAAGCAGGAAAAGAAAGAACTTCGGGAGGAGCGAGAAGAGATCAAGAAGGAACGCGGGCAAGCCAAGAAATGGCGGAAAGCCCAGATTGATCAGCGGATCAAAGATATTGGAGCGCGCATCGATCAGATTGAGGAAGATCTCCGAAATATCCCCGATTGGAGAGAGTCAGCCCTCAATTTTGAATGGGGCGAAGACTTTGGTGGAAGCGACGAAACCCTGCTCACCATGCAGTACGATACGCCCATCCTGGTCCATCGTTTCCCGGCCGAGATCAAAGCTTTTTATATGAAACGGGATCCCGAGGATGAAAAGCTGGCGCTGGCCGTAGATATGTTGGCCCCCGAGGGCTATGGCGAAATTATCGGGGGAAGCGAGCGGGAGGCAGATCTTGAAACGCTCAAAGAACGATTACATGAGCATGATCTTCCGGAAGATGTTTTCCAGTGGTACTTGGATCTGCGACAGTACGGATCGGTGCCTCACTCCGGTTTTGGACTGGGTTTGGAGCGTACTGTTGCCTGGCTTTGTGGGCTCGATCACGTGCGAGAGACCATTCCTTTCCCCCGCATGATGGGACGACTTACTCCGTAGTGATTTGTTAATCGTTATTGGTTATTGGGTTTTTGCCTGATAACCATTAACAAATACCTAATAACCAAGTGGCTAAAAATACCAGCATAGAACTCTATTCTCAGCTTCTGAGCGAATTACGTTCGGAGGAGCGGAAGCCCGTATACTTTTTTTATGGGGAGGAGGAGTTCTTTCTGGATAAGCTACAGCAGGTTGTGGAATCACTGGTCCCTGAGGATCAGAAAGATTTTAACTATGATCTGCTTTATGGGAGAGATATCTCGCCCGAGAAGTTGCTTTCCATTATTCGCAGCTATCCGATGATGGCGGAACAGCGGGTGGTGATTTTGCGCGACTTTAAGAAGTTGAATGAGTATGCCGATGGCTACGGTGGCAAGGTTAACGATCTGCTCCCATACCTGGATAATCCCAACCCGACCACACTATTTGTTTGTATAGACACCAAGAAACCTTCGGGGCGATCCAAGATAGGCAAGGCATTCAAAAAGAGCAGCCATGTTGGTTTCCATGAATTTGAGGAAGTCCCGGATTATCGACTGCCCGATTGGATTATCAGTTGGGCGAAAAAGCATCATAATAAGACTATTCAGCCGCCGGCGGCCCAAATGCTGGCCCAATTTGTAGGTAATAGTCTACAGCTACTGTCTACTGAAATAGATAAAGTGTGTACTTTTGTAGACACTTCTGATACCATCAAAGAGAGCGATATAAAAAAAATAATCGGCCTTTATCGTGAATATTCGGTGTTTGAGCTAAAAGATGCCCTTTTTGAGCGAAACCTGGATAAGGCCCTGTTTATTGCGGAACAGATGTTGCAACACTCTAAAGCGAACACGGGAGAAATTATTCGTTCCGTGGGGTTCTTTTACAATGTGTTTTCAAATATCTGGCAAATCCAGCGTCTATCCGCACAGGGTAATTCGAAAAAACAAGTTCAGAATACACTGGGTATCAGTAATAGCTGGTACTTTAACAAACTGTGGAAAGACGCTTCGAGGTTTAAGCTCTCGGAGATGCCACGAATCTTTGAAACACTGTTGGATGCCGATCGCGCAGCGAAAGGCTTTTCCAAAATGAACCCCTCCACGATACTTCTCTTGATGATCAAAAGAATCATCAACTGATTTATTCAGTCGTTGTTAGTGAGTTTTAATAATCATTTGCAACAAATTAATTGGGGTCTTATATGGAAGCTTTATCCAGAGCTAAACTTCAGCAGTTATCTGATGAAGATTTAATGGAGCATTTTCAATCTGGTTACGAGCAAGCTTTTAATCTTTTAGTGGAGCGATATACCGATCGCCTGCACAATTTTCTTTATCGTTATACCCATAATCACAAGGACTGCGAAGATTTAGTCCAGGAAACTTTTTTTAGAGTCTTCCGCAGCCGTCATTCGTATGAACGCATCGCAAAATTTTCTACCTGGATGTATACTATCGCCATTAACCTGGCGAAAAGCTTATATAAAAAGAAGAAAAGAATGACTACGGTAACCATTCACAAAGATCCCGATGATTCGGAAGATCGTCCCATGGAATTAGAAGATAGCAATATCCTTCCGGATGATTCTCTGCACGAAAAAATGTGCATGGATGAGCTGGAAAAGGCTCTTATGGAACTCAGCGAAGACTTCCGTGAGGTTGTCGTTCTTCGTGATATCCAACAACTTACCTACGAAGAGATTTCTGAAATAGCTGATCTTCCGATGGGCACGGTGAAGTCTCGTATCAACAGGGGACGGGCACATCTGCAAGAACTTTTAGAAGATCACGTTTATCCGGGAACAATTTCTGCGTAAGTCCGTAAGAGGGTAATAGATGAACTTGTTAACTCATTTATTACCCTCATATCATTTCATTATGGATATTACCGAATTTGATCGTGATGAAGTTCTCTCCGAATTTCTGACTGATTACATAGATGGAAATTTAGATGACGGCGAGCGCCAATCTTTTGAAGAGTATCTTGCCAATAATGAGAAAGAAGATAACTTTGCCCGTAAAGCAATAATGGGCAAAAAGGCATTATCTCGCTTGGCCCGTCGCTTTACTAATAACCCCTCAATAAAGGAAAAGCTATCGTCTTCAATTACAGCTACTGATATTGGTTAAATATTTCTTTGATCTGTTGATCAAAACTGTCGGTATCAACCGGGGTAGGTTCAAAAGACTGGCCGGTTAGCTGGGCAAAAAGCTCTGCGTATCGATTGTATACCTTGGTACGGAATGCGTCCGGAAGATCGGGCAGGGTCTGTCCCTTCTTGCCTTGAAATCCGTGCTCCATCAGCCACTCGCGCAGGAATTCTTTGGAGAGTTGCTTTTGTGGTTTTCCTTCCTTTAATCGTTTTTCATAACCATCGGCATAAAAGTATCGAGAAGAGTCCGCTGTGTGAGCCTCATCAATTAACGTTACTTCTCCCTGGTGTAACCCAAACTCGTATTTCGTGTCTACTAAAATAAGGCCCTGTTTTTGAGCCACTTCCTGTCCCCGTTGGAATACTTGAAAGGCTTTAGAACGGATCTCTTCCCACACCTCAGAATCAACAATGCCCCGTTCGAGAATTTCTTTCTCCGAAATATCTTCATCATGGCCTTCTTCTGCTTTCGTAGCAGGTGTTAGAATCGGTTCATCAAATTTCTGGTTCTCTACCATGCCATTCGGTAATGCTACGCCACAAAGCGTACGCTCGCCCGATTTATAGACCCGTGCCGCATGACCTGTAAGACAAGCACGGATAACGACCTCAATGGGAACGGGATCGCATTTTTTGGCGATGGTTACATTGGGGTGGGGCACATCAATGATATGGGTATCGACAAGATCATCTACCTTCTCGAAGGCAAAGGCAGCAAGCTGGTTTAGAATCTGTCCTTTATACGGAATTGCTTGCTTCATAATGTGATCAAAGGCAGAAATACGATCACTGGCTACAATACCCAAGGTGTGCTCATTAAGTGAATATACATCACGGACTTTTCCTCTGTAGGGAGGTTCGGTTCCGGGCACATCGGTTCGTGTTATGCAATTGTTGAGAACTCGGTTATTGATCGGAGAATTATCCACAGTAGCAAGAGTTTACTTAAATTAATGATCGATTAGAAAATCGAAAAAAGTTTAGAAGAATAGAAATCTATCTTGCGATTTAAACCGTAAGATAAATGTTAATTATTAAAAATTTATCACTCGGGAACTAATCCCCTCTTTTATTACATTGATTATATGGATCAGTTAATTAAAAATGATGTATGAATGATTTTCTGCGCATACCGTATGCTTTTATTAAGCCACTCTACCAGCGGACCTCATTTCATCGGTCGGTTATTGAAGAGCTTGATGATCAGCAGCTAAAAGACGCCTACGCTCAGTGCAGAGCCATTACCCGCAAACATGCGAAAACCTTCTATATGGCTACTCGATTTCTGCCCAATCATAAGCAGCGGGGTATTTTTGCCATATATAGTCTCTGTAGGTATGTGGATGATTTAGTGGATGAAGCAGAAGATTTGGTTGAACAACAGCAGCTGAACCATCAGGATATTCGGTTAAAACTTAACCGTTGGAAACAGAAGCTGAAGGATACGTATGAAGGAAGATCATTCGATAATCCCATTCTCTTTGCTTTCTCGGATGTATTGCGCAGGTATCATATTCCCATTGAAATGCCCTTTGAACTGATGGAGGGCGTCTGTATGGATTTGTACAAAAACCGATATGAGTCATTTGATGAAGTCTATGACTACTCCTTCAAGGTCGCCTCTATTGTGGGCTTAATGACCAGCCAGGTCTTTGGCTATGAATCCAAAGAGGCGCTTGGCTATGCTATAGATCTGGGGATTGCCATGCAGTTGACCAACATTTTACGCGATGTGGGAGAAGATCTGCAAAAAGACAGGATTTATCTTCCACAGGAAGATCTTCGAAAGTTCGGAGTCTCAGAAAGTGATTTGTTTAACCATGCACGCACAGAGGCCGTAAAAGAGCTGCTGGCCTTTCAGATAGACCGAGCCCGCCGTTATTATGTGCGCTCCGATAAAGGCATTGGAATGCTTTCTGCAGATAGCCGTCTGCCCGTGTACCTGGCACGGCACAATTACAGCCGAATATTGGATAAGATAGAGCAGAATAATTACAATGTGTTTGATATACGAGCGTATCTCAATACTACAGAGAAACTGTCGATCATACCTCAGGTCTTTTATCGCACAAAGATAGCAACCACCTGACAGTTAAATAGATAGGCTCCGATAATTCCAGGCTTACACTAAAGCAATCTATCTATTATATTCTTATATTAAATAAGAGAAGGCTTTGCAAAACCATAGAATTTGTCACTCTGAGCTTTCCGAAGAGTCTCCAAACAATACAAAAGCTTCTAAGGGGAGGTCCTTCAACTTCGTTCAGGATGACAGTTGGGCTTTGTAAAGCCTTCTAAGAGATACTATTTAATTGTAGGGGATATATGATGGAAATAAATACTCACAACTGGCGAAGCCCCAGTCTTGGGAAAGATTTGACTCTAAAAGTTTACGGATCCTCAGGAACGCCCATTATTGGTATTCCAACAAGAGGAGCATCTTGTGGACAATGGGAAGAGTTCGGCATGGTAGATGCTATTTCTTATCAAATTGAAAATGGGTTTAACCAACTTTATTGCGTGTCTTCCGTAGATAGTGAAAGCTTTCTAAATGAAGATGCTTCTCCAAGCCAGCGTCTGGTTCGTCATCAGCAGTACGAATCGTATTTGGTAGATGAAGTCGTATCCTACATTAAAGATCAGAACCCTATTGATTATTTGATTATCGCCGGCACCGATTTGGGAGGTTATCACGCAATAAATACAGCACTCAAGCATCCCGCAGAATTTGATAAAGCCATCGGGCTGAGCGGTATTTATGACATCAAAAAGTTTATGAATGGCTATTACGAAGATGATGTCTATTACAATAATCCGATGGATTTTATCCCTAATCTTAGTCGTCAGCCGATTTTAAATAACATACGTGATATCGATTTTAGATTAGTGAGTTATCACAACGATCCGCGTATGGATTATAGCCGTCGGTTGAGCAATGTGTTCCGTATGAAGTTTATTGAGCATAAACTGGATATCTGGGATATGGATAGCAGGGATGAGTGGAGCCAGTGGCAGCAAATGCTAAAAACACATATCATTTAATCCAGTTTCATGCCTGATATATCCAAAATTTTGATTGCCAACCGCGGTGAAATAGCCCTTCGGGTCATCAGAACCTGTAAAGAGCTCGGCAAACAAACAGTAGCCGTCTATTCTACGCCCGATGCTGAAGCTCCCCATGTGCTGCAGGCAGATGAATCAGTACATATTGGTCCGGCTGCCTCTTCAGAAAGCTATTTGGTCATCGATAAAATTATTGAGGCGGCCCATCAGACCAGAGCCGATGCCATCCATCCGGGCTACGGCTTCCTGTCAGAGAACGCTGATTTCTCGCAACGCTGCAAGGAGGAGGGAATCATTTTTATCGGGCCTGATCCTCATGCCATTCGAACTATGGGCGATAAAACGGCCGCCCGCGAACTGATGAGCAAGGCTGAGGTTCCATTTCCACCGGGAACAAAGAAGGAGCTGTCTGATATTCAGGAGGCCAAAGCTATAGCCAGCGATATCGGTTATCCCGTGCTGGTAAAAGCAGCGGCTGGCGGCGGTGGAAAAGGTATGCGTATCGTGGATACCGAAGAAGGGTTTGAATCGGGTATTAAAGCAGCGAAATCGGAAGCCCGGAGTGCCTTCGGTGATGACCGGGTCTATATTGAAAAATACTTGGTGGAACCGCGACATGTAGAGTTTCAAATTGTGGCTGACCGGCATGGCCATGTGTTACATATCTTTGACCGCGAGTGTTCCATTCAGCGTCGCCATCAGAAAGTGATAGAAGAAGCCCCCTGTGCTATTTTAACCCAGGAGCTGCGTTCAGAAATGGCTGAGGCCGCGATATCGGCTGCAAGGGCGGTCGATTATGTAGGCGTAGGCACCATAGAATTTCTCGTGGATGCAGATCGCAATTTTTATTTCCTTGAGATGAATACCCGGCTGCAGGTAGAACATCCGGTGACAGAGCTCATTACGGGGTTAGATTTAGTGGCACTGCAAATACAGGTGGCAGAGGGCCAAGAGCTCGTTATTAAGCAAGAAGACGTTGAGACTGAAGGTCATGCCATCGAGTGCCGCATTTATGCGGAAGATCCACGCGATAACTTCTTGCCCAGTACCGGTACGCTCACCAAGCACCGCATTCCCTCGGGCAATGGCATACGTGTAGATTCCGGCGTTGAGGAGGGACAGGCAGTGACCATCAACTATGATCCGATGATATCCAAACTTTGTGCTTATGGACAGGACCGCGGGCATGCTATCAGGCGTATGCTTCGGGCACTGGATGAGTATGAGATTGCGGGATGTCGTACGACCATTCCTTTCTGTAGCTATGTGCTTGGGCATCATGCTTTTCAAAAAGCCCAGTATGACACCCACTTTGTGCCGGATCACTTTGGTCCGGAAGTATTGGATAGTTATCAGAAGGCAGATACGGAAGTGCAAGCTCTGGCCGCTGCTCTTTTGAAGCTCACAAAACGGAAGGGGACGGATTCTTCCGTCAGCTCTGATAAAAAGGGTGAGGCCTATAATTCCAACTCAGCCTGGTGGAAACGCCGCCAATAACCTCCCTGATTGTTAGCTCATTTGGATCGGGGAAAAGTGCATGCATTGGCTTTGTTATGTGGAGGTAGCAAGCTAAAAGCCAGCGGATATTCACCATAACTTTATGTATTCTGCTGCATATTGTGAAAAGGACTATTCTTTTATGTATTAATAATTGGTATAAAACTTTTTTCTATGAGAACGTTACTACGGCTGGAAGAAGTTGGTATATTCTGTTTTTCTATTTTTTTATTTTCGCTCACTGACTTCAGTTGGTGGTGGTTCCCGCTACTTATCTTGCTTCCGGATATAGGAATGATAGGCTATCTGCTGAATCCAAAAATTGGAGCATCAATTTATAATTTATTTCATCACATGGGGATAGCCGTTGTGATCTATCTCGCCGGCTACTTTGCCGCTATCTCCTTATTGGAATTAACAGGAGTTATTCTATTGGGGCATGCCGCATTAGATCGTATCTTCGGATTTGGGCTCAAATATCCGGATTCTTTTAAGCATACTCATCTTGGAAGAATAGGTACAAACTAAGCGGTCTTTTTACTAACTTATCGTTGCATAATTTTTACTAAATCCTGACCTTTGTGGAGAATAAAAACCAACGTTTATTTAGCCAGCTTAAAGAACTTGATACCGAACAGCGCAACGCTTCTACCCAGCAAATCGATCTCGCTGATCCGCTTGAAATTGCCCGCCTGATTAATGCCGAAGATCAAAAAGTAGCACTTGAGGTAGAAAAAAAGTTGCCGGAAATTGCACGTGCCATTGATCTGATTAAAGAAGCCTTCGATAAGGGCGGGCGTCTGATATATGTTGGTGCGGGCACCAGCGGACGGTTGGGGATCCTCGATGCTTCCGAATGTCCGCCGACGTTCGGAACGGATCCTGGACAGGTAATTGGTTTAATTGCCGGTGGAAAGGAGGCCGTCTTTGAGTCACAGGAATCGGCCGAAGATCATGAATCCAATGGAAGGGAAGCCCTGCAAGAAGCCAATTTGACGAGCAATGATATTGTGTGTGGATTAGCAGCCAGTGGGCGTACACCCTATGTACATGGAGCGCTCAAAGAAGCAAAGGAATTGGGATGCCATACTATTTTTGTCACAACCGTCCCCGCCGACCAGATTACGATTGATGTGGATGTCATGATAGACGTACCGGTCGGCCCTGAACCCATCATGGGCAGTACCCGGATGAAGAGTGGCACGGCCCAGAAGATGGTGCTGAATATGCTCACCACCGGCGCCATGATTCGAAAAGGAAAAGTGTACGAAAATGTGATGGTAGATCTTCAGCTATCCAACCAGAAGCTGGAAGAACGGTCGAAACGCATAGTAATGATGTTTACCGGGGCCAGCTATGAAGAGGCGGGTACTTGGTTGGAAAAGGCCGGGGGACACGTTAAGACAGCTTTAGTGATGGCACAGACGGGGTTTAGCCAGTTGGAGGCTCGGCAGAAGCTGGAAGAGCATGATGGGTTTATTCGAAAAGTATTGCAAGAAACGTCCGTATAGTTATCAATGATGAAGACGCTTTTCAGTATCATTTTGTGGATATACTGGGCGATATGTATCATTGGATTCTTCGGGATCGTCTTGGTACTGTACCTGCTTACGTTTCTTTTTGATCGTTTTAATACGATTACCAACAAGAGCCTGCAGGGGCTGGGGTGGATCATGCTAAAAGTGAATCCAGGCTGGAACATTGAAATTGAAGGGGCCAATCCACAAAAAATTGCACAGCCAACCATCGTTATTGCTAATCACCAAAGTTTCCTTGACCTGCCGCTTTCATACCTGTTGCCCTGGAGTATGAAGTGGGTATCCAAAAGAGGACTGTTTTATATCCCTATTTTGGGTTGGATTATCTATATGACCGGCCATCTTGGCATTGACCGGAAAAGCATGCGGTCTGCCAAGAAGCTTGATGACTTGGTTGCTCCCATCCAGGCCGGTATTCCTGCCATGATTTTTCCCGAAGGTACTCGCAGCCGCACGGGTGAACTTAAGCCTTTTAAAAACGGTGCTTTTAAACTGGCTAAAAAGTATAATTTTAAGATCCTGCCCATCGTTCTACAAGGGGGGGGAGAAGCCATGCCATCCGGAAGTTGGAGAATAGCTCCACGACAGAATTTCAAAATTTCGGTCTTAGATCCCCTCGATTCTGAGCAGTATGATTCGGTAACTGAATTAAAAGACACGGCTTTTTCGTTAATAGAAAAGGAATTACATTCGTCATAATCGCTGTTAATCCTGGAGTTCATTTGGCTGATACCCCTAAATATAGCAACCAGCAAAAGTCGGCTTATCGGATTCGAATCCTGATGTCTATTGTGGTAGCACAGCTTCTGTGTATTGCTATTGTTAAATTCTGGCCCGTACAGGCAAATGAAAGAGGTTCCTTTAACCAGAATGATTTCTCTGAGGATGTTGTGACATTGGAGGATGCCGTAATCACCCGTCAGTCCAGCAGTCCGCCACCACCCCCCAAGCCAACGGCCCCCATACCGGAACCGACTGACGAGATTATTGAGGAGGAGATCACAGAGATAAATAACATTGAGTTTTCAGAGAATCCGGACCCACTGTCGGAGGCTGTTATTGGCGAGCAGGGGGATGAGGAAGGACCGGTGTCAGGAAATCCTCAGCAGCCACCCCGCATAATCCGTATTGTAGAGCCCGCTACGCCGGATGCCGCTCAGCAGGCTAACATAAAGGCGGAAATTACGGTCAATATGCTGGTAGATAAAGCGGGAAAAGTGCAGGAGGCCAGTATCAAAGAAATCCGGTTGTACGACAGTCCCAACTCCAGTGATTATAAGATGGTGCAAACGATCGGTTATGGACTGACGGAGGCTACGCTCAATGCCGCGTTGCAGTGGACCTTTAAACCTGCTCGTAGTAATGGAGAGGTGGTATGGGCATATTCTACCCAGATTTTCACCTTTGGGTTTTAACCCTCTTTAGTGGCTGCAGAACCCTATCCTTGCTCAATAATATTTTTGAATAAGAATTAACGTTGCGATCGCATAAAAATTAGCCTATATTTGCGATTCTTCTTTGGAGAGGTGGCCGAGCGGTCGAAGGCGCACGCTTGGAAAGCGTGTGTGCGTCTAGCGCGTACCGGGGGTTCGAATCCCCCTCTCTCCGCATTTTTATCAATTCTTAGATTGCTTTCTTTATTCCTAAACTGCAGTTAATAACTCAGCGTAGTTCTTATAAATATCTGCTTAGGGTTTTAGCAAGGCTGTCGCCTTTAAGCTTTGTTTGATCACTGATAATGACATTTCGGTCAGGACCTAACAAGAGGTAATGAGGGATACTTGTAATACCCATCTTTCGTATTTTTTTACTTCCCCTCTTTTGATAAGCATGGTACCAAGGCATCGCCATTTTACTATTCTTGAATCTTATTACCTCCTGTGGACTGTCATCAAGAGAAATACTTACGATGGCAAAGTCTTTATTAGAAAATTGATTGTGAATCTTTTGTAGTTCTGGAAGAGATTTGATACAAGGTCCGCACCATGTAGCCCAAAAGTCAATTAAAAGGTAAGATTCTTCTAAATCGGATAAATTGATGCTTGTATCCTCTGTTAGACCATTAAAATGGTCAAAGGGTAGAGGGTTGCCTTTACTGATTGGTTGAGAAGGGGCATACTTTTTGTAAGCATATGGTGTTCGAAAGTGGTCGGGATGATTAGAAACCAACTCTGTAAAAGTGGCATACCATTTCGCTTCGGCTTTTTGCTCATAATAATAGCGAAGGCGATTGAATAAAGCTTCACCCTGTAGATCTTTATAGGGAGTTTCTTCGGCTATCCTGGAAATTGGTTCAAAACTATTCTTAAGTCCTACCCGATTTACTGCAGAGGTTAGGGCAGGAAAATGGATCAGCCAAAGTGGAGAGTCGGCGGCTATACTCTGCAAAAGAGATTCAGCTTCAGGTACCGACATTGCATCTGATCCTGATATTCTCAATTTAGCTATATCAGAGGCATGGGATACAGCGGTTTCATCATACTCTTGTTCAATAGATACAAGTTTTTCTTTGAAAGAAGGGGATGAAGCTTCTGTTTCATTTTGGCCAAGCTTAGACAAATACCGAGACGTTATATCATCTGCGAATTTTTTTGTCATAGCTGTATAGATTTTTGCAATCCCTTCTACACTAGCCGGGATTTGGCTTATAAAAGAAATCTCAGGCTTTGCAGAGTTGAAGATTGCTTGGTAAGCTTTAGGATTAAATCGTATATGAAAAGTTGAATCCTCAGATGAACGTGTGATCGTATTTGTAAAAGAAGTTTCTGGACCACGACTTTCTTTTTGAAAACGGTAGCTCCCCTGTGTACCCGCAATAGTTGCTCCAAATATATAGTGGCTTATTGCATAATTGAGCGTATCTGTTGTCGATCTTATTTCTGTGGACCAACTTCCATCGTTTTTTTGAACCATTTGTTTACCTGATTGGGCATCAAAGTTATTAAAGTTACCCACCAGAACGGGCTTGGAATTAGGTATTTTAGTTGGAGCACCAAGTTTAACTTTCATTTTTACGGCCTTGTCAACAGGCATCAGAAAGGTAAATAATGGTTGATAACCAGGTGCACCAAATCTTAGCACAACAGGCCGATTTGTTGGAAGATTCGTAGTAATAGTATTCGTATTGTCACTGACTTTTGCTACGAAAGGCTTACCAGTCCATGTTTCAGCAGCATCAATTAACTGTAGGCTGAAATTTGATAGACTATTGCCTTGGTGGTCAATGACTGTAGCGGTAACAGAAGGCGTTTGGACTTTTTCTTTATTACAGGCGAGGCACAAAAATAAAATTATAAATAGTAATAATATTTTCTCCTGATACATATTTATTAATAGGTGGTTTATGTAATTTTAATTCCCAATGTATTTCATAGTATATACGGTTTACTATGTTATTAAATTTATTAAATAATAGTAAGTATAATTGATTAAAAAGCGTGCTTATTGAAGGGAAGAGAAGTATTTCTGATGTTCAAAAAGGAGGGCAAAATAAAAAATGGCCCCGCTAATGTTTAACGGAGCCATACCTTGTAGAAATATGAAGAAGTACGCAAGGAGGCGTTACATGCTCGCCAGGTTACGTACGGTAGTGACCAGCTTTTCTACTTTCTCACTCTGACTGGAACCAGAAGCCTGGCTTTCT
This sequence comes from Fodinibius salsisoli, assembly GCF_026229185.1. GTDB lineage: Bacteria > Bacteroidota > Rhodothermia > Balneolales > Balneolaceae > Fodinibius > Fodinibius salsisoli. The sequence goes on from NZ_JAGGJA010000019.1 coordinate 35,323, forward strand.
ACTTCATCAGCTAAAGAAGTTAGAATTTCGTCTTGCTCATTGCCGGAAGCCTGTTCAGCTATAGCCAGTTGAGTCCGGGCCATGGCAATATGTTCGGAAGATAATCCTTTACCGCGATCCAGCTGATCAACATAGGCCTTAGCAAGCACGAAGGTTGTTGGCCAATCATACTTGGGCTGTCCCTGTGGATTAAGCTGCTCGAATGTTACAGTTTTTGCAGCAGCGATTTCATTTTCGGTGAGATAGGGGCTGGGTTTCAGCTCAAAGATATCAAGTCCACGGGCAATTTCGGAATTCACAATCACACCGTTATACCAGTAGACCGACCAGCTTCCGCCCATCTGCATGCTGTTAGCATCAACGGGACCACGATCGTGATACGCAATTTCTATTGCGTTTTCCGGATCAGTCCAGTCAAAAACGGAAATACCACCCTGGTACCATGATTGGACCATAATGTCGCGGTCCGGGACAGGAATAAGCGATCCGTTATGCGCCACACAGTTTTCCTGGGCCGTTTGTGGTGCCGGCATTTTGAAGTAACTCTTGAAGTCCATTTTATCATCATCACCAATAGTAAAGATGGCATTAGCACCCCATTCCATTGGATCAGTTTCGCGGCACTTAGGCTGTCCGCCGCCGCCCCACTCATCGGTGAAAAGTACTTTCTCACCGTCATTGCTAAAGGTCGCAGAGTGCCAGTAGGCAAAGTTAGAATCGGCTACGGCATCTACACGCCGGGGGTTGGCCGGATCTTCGATGTTCAGCAGCAGTCCATAACCCTCGCAAGCACCACCGGCTAAGCCAATCTCCGGATACAAGGTAATATCATGGCACTGGTTGGGTCCACGGTTATCCATGGGATTCTCTTCACCACCGCCGAATCTTTCGGCCATAATTTCAGGAAGTTGCTCGCGTAAGGCTGCACTGTCAGCTGCTGTTGGCTCTCCGCTGCCACCCCGTTCTTCAACAACATTTTGAAGCATGGGCGTAACATAGCGATCAGGCAGAATACGGTCTTGTCCAAAGATATGGACAATAAAAGCACCTTCTTTGCGGGCTTCTTCCAGCTTAGCTCGGTCGGCAGGAGAGATACCGTGAGTAGGAGCAGGATCCAGCTCTTCAAAAATGCGGGGTGAGTTAACGATTTGGGCATCTTCAGGATTATCGAGCGGAACCTGGATTACTTCAATACGATAAAGCGCCGAGTTGGGATCTTCTTCAGGCATGGCATCCGAGCAACCGGGCAATTCTTCGTTCGGTCGAACGGGAGCAGAACCGGACACATAGACATATACGTTTTCATCATCCTCAGGGTCTTTCAGCACGGAATGGGTGTGAGAGCCCCGGCAGGTTTGTACATTAGAGATATACTCAGGCTCCTTGATGTTAGAGATATCAAAAATCCGGATACCGCGCAGCCGATCATCACTTACAGTCTGCTCAACGCCTTCGGTACCACAGTCCAGACGTCCACCGAGTCCTTCACCAGATACAAACAGCAGGTCTCCGTATACGGAGACATCACTCTGGGAAGCAGGGCAGAGGAAGTCAACAACAAGCTCTGGCGTTTTAGGTTGAGAGATATCCCATACCATAAAACCGTTGTAATTCCCCTGGATGGCATAATTATCTTTAAAAGCGAGGTCAGAATTGGTAACTCCCACAAAGTCTTCCGGTGGTCGTTTTTGGGAGAGCATTTCAAGATTCCAGATGGCTTCTTCGGCATCAAAAAGTCCTGCTTTAAGGCCTACCCGCTTGTCAGGACTGGGAGGATTGACCTCACTTAAAGGCTTAACGTTTACCGCTGTTGCTGAAGTACCTGACTGTTCATCCACCACTTTGGATGGGGTACAGGCATAGGCCCCAAAAAGGGCGGTGATTAGCATTAGACAAAGACAGTATCTGCCAACTCCCGGAAGGTGAGCCGGCGGCATTAATTTATCGATAAGTTTCATATGTGTATGATTGTCTGGATTAATAGTGAAGTGTTGTTGTTTGGTAGTTATAAACTGATTGAAAAGTTCATCATGGTACAACGAGAAGAATACTGATCGTTCAACCTGCCGTTATCCCTGTTGGGTAAGTCGATTGAGCATTTGTCGCATCCGGTCTATCTCTGTACGCTGGTCAACCTGGATGTTGCTTGCCAGTCGGAAGGCCGCATCGCCCTGGGCCGCACCATCAGTAGCAAAAAGGTTTTCAACCATAAAGACGGCTCCCGCATGGTGCTCAATCATCTGTTTCAGAAACAGCCGATCAAATTCTTTACCGTGGGCTTGTCCCAGTTTTTCCAACTGCGCCTGAGAAAGCACGCCCCGCATTTTACGGTAGCTGGTAAATGGCTCACCGCCAAGCATAATCGTCATATCAAGACCATCAAAAGAGATTTGTGGCACCGCTTGGTCCCGGACACGTAACCACTGCTGCATAGTTGCAATTTCGTCTTTCTGGGAGTTGATAATCCGTGAGGCCAGCGTCTGTATACTGGAGCTGGCTCCATTAGTGGGGGCCAGTCGAGACATGATAAGCGCCTGGGCGTGATGGGCAATCATGCCGGTCATGAATTTAACGTCGGCCTTCGTAAACGCCATGCGGGCACTGTCTTGACGAGCCCAGTACAATTCTTCAAGGCTGGATTGATTGTCTGCAGATGTACTTTGCCGAGCGGTATCAGAGCTTTTACAAGCTATGGCACCCAGCAGGACGAACAGACAAGCAACGCCTTTGATCAAGAGATTATAATAGTTTTTTCGTATCACTTGTTTGGAATAGTATTGGATTGGAGATTTATATTTCTTATAACTCTGTTATTATAAACCCAAAAAATCAGAAAAACCAATAGCATCTTACTCACAAGGCTACGAAAACCCATATTTTAAATATTATAACAAATAGTGAGCCCAAATCATGCAGCTATGCATCGCTCCTTATCATCTCTCCAACTAAAGTACCTCTTGACGAGTAGTGCCTCAGCTATTTGTACATTATTGTACAAGGTCGGATTATTGTCAGTAATAGGTGGGTCTTGATTTGCCCAAAAAGTTTTTGTTTCCGGGCAAATCGGTATGTTTTACTCTCAGGTCTGCCAGTCGGACTATTATTAGGTAAATTTGTGGACCCAGTCAGATAGCGCTTCCAAATATTTGCCCAGATATTTACGGGTAGCTTCGTCAGTTAAGTTACCGGCATCATCAAACTTCTGGTGGGCGCGGTAGACCAGGATTTCCGGCTGTGGCATGCAGTAGGAGTTGGTAAATTCAAAGGCCTGCCGTAACTGGCTCTGTCCACGTGCCGAGCCCGTCATGCCGGGAGAGGCGCCCAGAATGCCAACAGGCTTTTCATTTAAGGGTGCTTTCTTCGGAGGCCGGGAGGCCCAGTCAATAGCATTTTTAGTCACTGCCGGCACTCCATGATTATATTCGGGTGTTGCAATGAGGAGCCCATCCGCCTGGTCAATTGCTTCTTTAAATTCAGCTACTCGATCGGGGTCACCCTGGGCCTCCACATCCGCATTGTAAAGGGGAATGCCCTGAAGGTCAAAGATTTTAATATTCAATGCTTCAGGAGCAAGCTCTTTTGCTGCTCGTAGTACAGCTTTATTGAAAGATCCCTTGCGAAGGCTCCCGGCAAACGCTAATATTTCGATAGTCTGATTTTTTTCTGAATCTGCCATACGTTTAAATGAAGGTTATTTTTGATTGCTATTTATTCTTAAGGCGTGGTGCTGCTTAATCCAATGTTACAAAAACCGAAGTACGTGCTTCATTATTAACGGCTTTACTTTTATGGCCCCGGCCGGTGGTGTCTTCGGCAAGTAAGATATCGCCGGTTGAAAAACGCCTTACTGTTCCATCGCCAATTTCGACATCCACAGCTCCATCCAGCATGAGGATATACTGGCGTTGGGGTGCATTATGCCAGTCATAATCATAATCAGGACCCGTGCGGCGGAAAATAATACCGGTAGCTTCTACCTTTTCTGAAAGTTGACCGATATTGCCCGCATCATCAAGCTCTATTTCAATTTCCTCAAAATACGATTCATTGTCTGAGCCGGTATACAGTCTTGTAATTTGCATAATAGATCATATTTAGTTTTTGAGAAGATCCGCCATTATAGCACGGACTTCTTTAATTTCCTCTTTGTTGATCGTATGGCCCATACCTTTGTAGATTTGTTTGTTGACAGCGGCGTTGAGCCTCTTAAAGACGGCCTCGGTTTCATCAACCCGTTCTTGAGGAATATGGGGATCATAGTCGCTACACCCCATGAATACCGGTGATTGATCTAGTGAACCCGTATAATTCGTTTCATCAATCTGGGGACCAATGAGTCCGCCACTAAAGGCCACGATTCCGCCCAGCTTCTGTGGATGACGCGCGGCAAATTCGGTTGCCAAACAGGCACCCTGAGAAAAACCTAACAAGATAATCTTCTCTTTGGGAATGCCAGCCTGTACAACAGATTCCAGCTGATCATGCAGAAGTTGTAATCCACTGGATATACCCGGCTGGTTCTTTTCTTTAGGTTCCAGAAAAGAATAGGGATACCAGGTACGATTTTCTGCTTGGGGAGCGACATAATGAAAGTCAGGTTGTGCAAAGGCATCGGCCAGCGGAAACATACCTTTGGCGGTGGCACCCCGGCCGTGCACCATAATCATGGCCGCTTTTGCCCGTGATAACGAGGCCCCATGTTCAAACGCTTTGGATTGTTGGTGTGGCCCTTTAAATGGATTATTGGCATCAACTCTAAATAAAGTCATGAAAACAATTTATATAGTCAAAGATTCTAAATTATTATACGTTGATTTCCGGTAACCGTTTTTCGATCATTTTTCGTCGTGGTTCAAGCCAGGGGGGGAGAATGAGTTTCTGGCCGAGTTTATCCGCGTCTTCATCCACCGCATAGCCGGGACCGTCGGTTGCAATTTCAAACAGCACACCGCCCGGTGATTTAAAATAGACCGAATGGAACCAGTGCCGATCGATAACATCGGTGGGGGAGAGTCCCATCTCCAGTACCTGCTTACGCATGGACGAAAGCTCGTCATCATCTTTGGCCCGAAAGGCTACATGGTGGATGATGCCACGTCCATTGGCGGACGGCTTTTCTTCTCCTTCCTCGATAATGACCGATCCCCCAATAGGAGCATCTGTTGTGTAAAGCCGGGTGTTTTCGGTACTGTCCGTTTCCTGAAATCCAAACACATTTTCCAAGACATTAGCTGTTGGTTCGGTTTCTTTCAGGCGAAGGGTAGTACCTCTAAAGCCTCGGATGCCGTGTTGGGCAGGCACAGAACCTTTTTCCCAGCCGGGCAGTTGTTCGGCTTGCTTATCGAAAACCAGTTCAAGCTGCAGGTGGTCCGGATCCTTAAAACTGATGGCCTGTTGTCCAAACCGATCATAGGGACCGTCGAAATCAATGCCTTCTTCTCCAAAACGTTCGGCCCAAAAATTTACTGATCCCGTTGGTACCGCAAAGGCAACCTTAACGGCTTCTCCCAGACCCGGTTTCCCTTGCCGAGCCATGGGCCAGGGGAAGAAGGTAAGACCGGAACCCGGTGAAGCCTCAGCATTTCCATAGAATAAGTGATAGGTACCGGGGTCGTCCTGATTTACGGATTTTTTTACCAATCGCATTCCCAACGATTTTACATAAAAATCAGCATTACGTTGTGCATTTCCTGCCAAAACAGTTATATGATGAATACCTTTCGATGTGTCATTCATAACGATTAGTTTATTTGGATTTAATTAGAGTATTTTAGTTCATTCTGCTTTAACAACTAACTATCCGGATTATTGAGATCCGGGATGTACCGACACACATCACAGTCTATATTGTTATCTATAGTTCTACATTCAAGCACTAGAAGGATGGTATGAATTTATTTACTAAAGCGCATTGATGTATGGTAAGAATTGAGAGCAGGTGTAACGATTTTCTCCTAAAGTTTGGCCTCTGATGAGTGTTATTCATTTTGATAGTTCTCTTCTAATTCTGCTCAAACTTTCGGGTGTTATCCCTAAAAATGAAGCAATCATCCATTGAGGAACCCGAGCGGTTACATCTTTATATTGTTCGATAAAGTCTAAATATCGTTCTTTAGCACTGGTTCCGATCAGCTGTCCAATTCTTTTTTGCAGGTGACGAATGTGGTTCTGCAGGATACGCTCATTATATTTTCTAAACTGTGGACTTATTTCAGAAGCGATATTGATGAACTCTTCATCTAATACCGTGACCGTAGTTTCTTCAATAGCATCGATGTAGAATTCGGAAGGTTCATCGAAATAAAAGCTCGCCCTGTCAACAACAAGCCATTTTTCAGGGGCAAATTCTAAAATATGTTCCTTACCTGCACTATCGATTGAATAAAACCGAAGGAGTCCTTTTTCAACGTAAAAGAAATTCTTACATATCTCCCCTTTACTTAATAAAAGTTCATTCGCCTCAAGAGATCTTTTATAGATGTCTTTTGCAAGCCGTTCTGACTGCTCTTCTGTTACACCTGCATGTCCTTTTAAATACCTCTTAAAATCGTAACTCATTATTTATCCAATAGTCTTTTCTGTCGATGATAAATACCTAAAGTATAACTAATATCCATATTAAATAATGAGACAGGAATTTTTCAACATACATGTGACATCACAATTGCAGGAAGGCTGATCAGTTACAGGATTACACAGAGGCGGGATAATACTCCTCAACGATGTCTGTAAGGCTATCCAGCACTTGTCTGAGCTGATTTCCGCTCCAGCCGTCATATAGTTATTACCATAATGAATTGATAATCAATACGTGGATAATAATATCAGAGTTGATTTTGCTGGTCAATGAAAAGTCTGCTATGATTGTATCGAATAGTGGCCCCTTACTGAAGTCAGGGTAGTTTAAAATGAAGTACGTCGAACTTGCAGTATAGGAGGGGATAGCTTCTACTTAATAACAGAAACGGTCTAATCTTATTGAGCGACTTTTGAATTTACTTTCAAATTTACCTGTACATTCCGGCCTTTGGAAGAGGGGTAACCAAGCTAACGATTAAAATACTCTCAGAAATTTACCAGTCGTGAATTATAGTTGGTTAGATAGCAGAGATATCATTACTTGGTTACTTGTCGGGAAATTGAATTTCATCATAGCTAATAATAAAATTAATTGACTCCAACTCTATTTTGCTCTTCCTGAGACCCAGACTTTACTTCGATTTTTTCAAACTCATTACTGCCAAAGTTCCATGTAAAAGAAAGAGCAACTGATCTGGCATCAAAGTTATACCTCCAGAAAGAATTAATATTGGAACTTTCAATATCATTGTTAGCTTGCAATATATTGGTATTTAAGATATCTGTGGCTGATAATCTCAGTGTACCCTGACCGTTTCCTATCTTTTTTTGTAAGCCAAGATTTAAAGCCCCCTGGGGTCTGGACCTTGCAATGCCCCAAACTGACTTTGACTGGTAAAAGCCGGACACTTCAAACGAAAAATCTTTTGGCAGATCGATCGTATTCACGACATTTGAATTGAATCCAGCCGCCTCTCCGGAAAAATTATCTTGCAAGTGTGCGGAGCGGTAAAATTGGTATCTACCGGTAGCACTGATACGCAGGCTCCACCAAGCCAGCGGTTCCAGGGGGAAACTTGTTGTCAGTGAGTAGGTATCTAAATAGTCTAAATTTTGAGTACTATAGGTTTGTTCATTGGTTTGAGTATTTATTGCAGGCTGCCACTGAGCAATTTCATCGTTGCTGTGTGTATAAGAAAGAGTGACCAAAAATTGTTTTCTGGAGTACCCCAAACTAAATCCATCACTGATGGCGGATTTCAGGTTTGAATTACCTGATAGAAAAGTCTTTGGATCAACAAAAAAAACAAAAGGTGCCAGGTCCAAGAAGGTAGGACGGGTGGTTCTTCGGCTGTAAGAGAAATTTACATTATTATCTTTGTTGATACTCTTTTGGATAAATAAACTTGGAAATAAGCGACCTGAATGTTGGTCAACTACATTTCCTTCACTTACCGAGTTTAAATTTCGGTTGATATACTCGTAGCGAATCCCGCTATTTATTTGTAAGCCATCAGTAGGAGTTATATTCGTAGAAAAATATACAGCCCCGATATATTCATCCAGATTAGCCTTATTTGTAAAGGCGTTATTAACCACAATATTGCCATTAATATTGTCGGTAACCCTAACGTCATTAGAAAAGTCAGAAAAAGTACTTTTCATTCCCGATTCAAGCGTTAGCTTTGGGGATATCGTGTGTTTATAATCGAGCCTGGCAACCCAAATGTTAATTGGAGTTTCTTTTTCCACGTTGATAGCATCAGGGTCCGTTGGAGATAAATTTCCTGTAATCACTTCATTCCGGTAAGTGGATGGGTTGCTGTTTTTATAATACAGGTAATCCAAGTCAAAGTTTAGTGATCTATCTTCACTGAACGAATGATCAACACCAAAATTTACGATCCCATTTCTCCACAAGTTCTTTTCATTTATACGTTGCTCCATAATAAGCATAGAGCTGGGGCTGGAATGATCCAGGGTTTCTGAAATATCTGAAGTATCCCAATTTCTTTGGAATCCTGTCAATAAAAGATCAGCATTCGTTTTTTCAGTTAAAGTATATTCAAAACCCACCGAAATATTCTGCACGGTTGTAATAGGATCGCGGAAATTTTCGCTGCGGATGGTCTGGGTAAAATCATCCTGGGTCAAGAACCTTTCGCCAAACATAATTTCTTCAGAGTTGTTGTAGTTGATGGAATAATTTAAAAGGAAGGCCAATTTCTTTTTCCTGAGACTGAATGCAAAATTTCCACCAAGGGTTTCGGCACTGTTATATCCAACATTTGTACCCAATGTGCCGGTATATCCCAGGTCAGAATATTCTTTCATCTCGATATTTATGATTCCTGCATCACCTTCAGCTTCATACCTTGCAGGAGGTGTTGTTATTAGCTCAATCTTTTCTATATTCGCTGCGTTCATGCCATTAAGCATGGTGATAATAGATTCCAGTGGTAATCGAACGGTTTTGTCATTAATCATTACCAAGACCCCCGATTTCCCGTTAAGTGATATATCACTACTTTGACGATTCACCTGAACACCGGGAGATTTTTCCAAGACCTCCAATGCGCTACTGCCCGAAGAAGTGACACTCCGTTGAACGTTTACGACCAGACGGTCTATTTCTTGTTCATATAAGGGTCGCCTGGCTGTTTTAACTACCTCTCCAAGTTGTTCAATTGACTCTTCAAGAGTTATTTTTTTGATGCTAAATTGCTCATTGTTTAATTCTTCAATAAGGAGAAGTTCTTCATGGGTTTTAAATCCAACCATTGAGATTGAGATTATATAAGACCCGTGGTTTATATCCAAAAACTGGTAATTCCCGAGTTCATCCGAAATAGCCCCCTTTACTAACGCAGAATCGGTTTCATTCAGGATCAGTACATTTGCTGAAGGCAACGGCAAACCTTCCCCATCAACTACGGTTCCCTTGACCTGAACTTGCGCTACTACTTCGGTGGTCAGGAACCCTACAAAAAATAAATAGATCATACATTTGGGTAGCGTATGCTTTTTCATATGTAAGAGGTTTTTCCTGCGTACCAAATGCTAACAGGAGTTGAAATTTAATAGAAAGATTACAAGTGAATTCCATAAACATTATTTCAAGCAATTATTATTGGTTGATGCAACTGTTCTAAAATAAATACTTATTTCAATAAGCTGGAAAGAGGTTTTATGTTTTGGTTCAGATGGAAGAAATTATCGGGATCGTATTTGCCTTTAATTTTAGCTAACCGATTATAGTTATCCCCATACGCTTTCTGAACCAAGTCATCGCCCTCCTCCCCGAATCCGGAAAAATTCACATACATCCCGTCTCTGGAAAAACGCTTCATTTTATCCAGGAATGCTCGCGACCATGAAATGACTTTTTCAGAGTCAGCCGGATCATCCCAAATGGAATCTACACTCAGTAGGAATGTTGTATCCCGGCTTCCAAATGCCGTATCCTTGCTGGCAATTCGATTCATCTCTCTGCCATAATGCCATATAGCCAACAACATCGATGGCACCGGTCTGTTTTTAGCTCCTTCAATAAGAGCACTTCTCGTTTCTTTATTTAGGGAGGCCAGATCCTGTGATTTGAAATAATAGTATCGTTCATGTTTTGGGAAAAATGGATCAAACATGGAATTGGCTGTTGTATAGGGGATCTTACCACTCAAATCCAGAACAGGGGTATCAATTTCTCGTAGTTCTTGGAATGCCTTTTCACCTTCATCCGGATCACCGGCATACATGGCAGAGATGACGATGACATGTTTTCCCCTTGCCTCTTCGGGAAAAGCATCGATATCCGGTACCGCCCAGAATAAGGCCTGAGAACTGATTTCATCCGGCGAGGATATCATAAAATCTCTCCATGTAGACAATACATTCTCAGCAATTTCAATGGGGTACATGATTGCACACATCATTACAGTGGGACCCACGTTGTGAAGATGAAATACAAAGGAGGTGACAATCCCAAAGTTTCCGCCGCCACCGCGCAGCGCCCAGAAAAGATCTTGGTTTTCGGTTTGGCTGGCTGTAAGTAATTTGCCATCGGCTGTTACCATTTCAATTGAGTGCAGGTTATCACAGCTGAGCCCATGTTTTTTTCGAAGCCATCCCAATCCTCCCCCCAGGGTAAGTCCGGCAACTCCTGTTGTAAATACCACACCGCCGGGAGCAGCTAACCCAAATATCTGTGTTTCTCGATCCAGATCCCCCCAGGTTGCTCCGCCTTGCACTCGAGCCAGTTTCTGTGAGGGATCTACATGTATTCCACGCATTTGAGACAGGTCAATCACCATTCCGTCATCACAAAGCGCGCTTCCGGCCACATTATGTCCCCCGCCACGAACAGACACTTCTATATCATTTTTTCGTGCAAATTTTACCGCATCTATCACATCAGCTGTACCGGAACACTGTGCGATCAGGGCGGGATGTTTATCAATATATCCGTTCCAGACTTGTCGTACCTCATCATAATCATAGTTGTCTGGTTGAATGAGACGACCTCTAAACGTTGACTGCAATGCTTCAATATTTATCATGGGTTTCTCCCTCGTTATTTAAGTGATTAATTATCAGGGGCTCCTAAAAGGGTACCCCCACTTATTTTCATTCCTGTTATTGTGTATTAACCGAGCAGTAGAACGAATCTTTCCCTATGATTGACTAAGCGGGGAGTGATGCTCATGTACAATTTTCCATTCTCCAGCATCATTTTTAGCAAATACCAAGCTTATCTGATCGTTGATGACCGCCTGGTCTTCTTCAAATTTCAAATGAAAGTCTGAATGAAAAGTGACAACAGCTACATTCCCGTGATATATAGCAATTTTCATATTATTTCCGTCCATTTTTACAACTTCTTGGACACTTCCAAACACTCCGCGTTCAAAGGCCTCATTTTCCTCGCCACCGTTCCGAGGTGCACCTTGTTTAAATTCAGTGAATTTGGGGCCGTATGCATGGAAAGAGATTAATTTGTCTACATCCCCATCTTTGATACTCTCCACAATTTCATTCCACGTCTGCATGATCTCGGCTTTTTCTTCCGGGTATTCTGTCATAATGCCGTCTGCGGATTGGGCCTGAAGGGGCGTTAATCCCCAACAAGAGATAAGGGCACACATCAGAGTAATTTTATATAAATAGTTCATAGTTATGATTGTTTAGGCAGTTAATAATTGGTGTTGGTTTATATATACTGCCGTTTGGGGTTCTCTTCCACTTCATATGTTTCAAATAATGCAACATTTGTTGCATGGCTTAAAAAGCAGACAAAAAGCTGGGGAGAGAGGGGCTACAGCTTCGTTTTTGCTGTATTAATTACACTTCAACTTTTATTTTGGAGGGAGAAATACCATACTTCTTTTTGAAACATTTGGCAAAATAGGATGGGTTAGAGAATCCCAATTCATATGCAATTTCTGATATGGTTAATTTTTTTTCTTTAATGAGGTTAAGTGCATATTTCAATCGGAGGTCCCGGACAAATTGAACCGGCGAGCTATTAGACATAGAATTTAATTTTCGATACAATTGTGCCCTGCTCAATCCCATCTCTCTGCTTAATTTGGCAATTGTAAAATTGTCTTTAGAAATGTTCACATTTATATGGTCAAACAACTGCCGAATGAAATCCTGGTCAGACTTGTCGATTACTGTAATATCGGGCATATCCATTTCTGTTCGGCATAATACGCTTATCTCTTGAAATTCAATCGGTAGTGCAATTTTACCATTTTCAGCAATTTTACAATACCACATACTCTGATTAAGTGCTTGTTGAAAAATCCGGTCGTCAGTAGTAGTAACAGGTTCTCCAATACACAAGCCCATTGTGAACCTGAAGTTCCATTCATTGGATGTATACTCAACTTTGTGGGAGAGAAATTCTTCCTGGATTTCTTTTGCACAAAGAAGACAGCTTTCCGGTGTTTTAAAAACAGCAATGACTCGATCATAAGATAATTGATTTACAACGTTACCATTGTTTTTTAAAATGAATCGTTCCGCAGCTTCACGTGGTTTCCGGGGTAGTTTTAGTTCATCAAAATCAATAAAGTCAGACAACCGGGTGACGGCGATGATATCCAGGTTCAGGATAAATCGATATCCACCATCTGGTGTTCCGTTTTCATCTACAACTAAATCCTCTCTGTTTCTCAGGTCTTTCCCCATAAAGGCTGAGTAAAGCCCTCCCTCCACTTCCACAATATTGCATGTTTTTATCCCATTTGCTAAAAGATGTGTCTTATGAATGGCCTCTTTGTTTGGGGCCTTCATCAAACAGAAAACTTTGCCACTGTCTTCGTTAACCCAATATGCCAGGTATTTTACATGAAATTTCTCCTGAACAGCTAAATCTTTTAAATGAGCCTTTTCGGCTTCTTCAATTTTTATTCCCGGCGTATCATGACAATCCATGTATAAAGGCATGGTAGTAATTGTTAAGAGTGTTATTTTTTTAATATAACTCTCAAAATCAGGTTATGTACTAATACTTTTAAAGTCTCTCTCTGTAATTCTACAGAACCAATTTTGTGAAACTAAACAGCAACATTGGAAGCATTAACCCCATACTTATCCCGGAAACATTTTGAGAAATAGGAGGGATTGTTATACCCAATTTCCAGGGCTATTTCGCTAAGATTGTATCTGTTTTCTTTGATCAGTGAAAGGGCCCTGTTCAAGCGTAAATCACGAATAAATGCAACCGGAGAACGTCCGGTCGTAGCCTTAACTTTCCTGTAGAGCTGCGTACGGCTGATGCCAATTTCATGGCAGAGTCTTTCAACATTAAAGGCATTATCGGAGAGATTTTTCTCTGTTATATCAAAAAGCTTTTTGAGAAACTCTTCTTCTGCCAATTGTATCGCTTTTAATGCTGTTCTGCTTTTAGGTTTCTCCTCTGTTGTAGTGAATTTGTTAACGATATTCGATGCAACAATCTCTCCGTCATCGGCAATTAAACTAAGCCGTCGGGCAAGCACTACCGTCTGCTCAAAAAACTGGTCGCTCATCGTTACCGGCTGGCCACCTCCAATCCCGATTTTGAAGGTGATATTCCAGGATTCATCCTCCTGTTTATCAATCCGTTTTAATAACTCCTTTTGAATTTCGATGGCACAATCCATCGATTCTTCAGCTTGAGTAAAGACGCACAGAATACCATCATAGTCAGGGTTTTTAATCTCTCTTCCCTCATAAGAAGGAATAATTTGCCGAATCAGTTTTTTGGGTTTGTAGGGAATGATTAAATGCTTCATATTATTCGAACCTGCAGCTTTTGTAATCCCCCAAATATTAATCGCAAGCACAAAGCGGTATGCTTTGTCTAAATCGCCGTTTTTCCCCAATACAATTCCATGATCCAGCTGATGTGATTCCCCCATAAACAATTTATAAAAGCCGCTTTCAACCTTTACAATATTGCAGGCGATATTTCCATGAGCTTCTTGGTGAACTCCTTCGCAGGACTCCTTATCAGGTGCCTCAATGAGACAAAAGATCGTACCGGCTTCCTGGTTCACCCAAAATTGAATATACTTGACGCCGTATTTATCCTGTACAGACCTGTCTGCCATATGCCCCCGTTTTACCGCATCGATGCTAATATCAGAAACGATATGATAATCCATGAATAAAGGCATAAGCAAAATTATTTATGATGGATATTTCAATCTACAAAAAATAATTGAAATGTAAACTTCTGTTCTCCAGTCATTTGGTTATGGCTACTCAAACTTAACTATGGTTGGGGCTTTTTAGGAGCTCAGTATCTGTGGATATCGGTACAGCTTTTCTTACATTTGGCAGGTAATCTGAGGGTGATCAACGAACCTGGTCGCCAGCGAAAGGTTTGGAAAGAGGATTTATTGAAATGCTGTAACTAAGATACAGCAGCGTGGTTTTTGTTTTGCACCGGCAGCAAGTCCATTCCGCAATGGGGACAGGTGCCGCTTGCGTTAAATTTTTCGTCATCTTCATGGGCTTGGCAATCACAGGGAGGGCAATAAAATGCTGGTACGGCTTTATCTTGAGCCGAAGCCAAAAGGTTAGTAAAAAGAAATAATGACAGGATACACAGTGTTTTTTCCATGCCGGAGAAATGATCAGTATTTATGATATTGGTATAGAAAGTAGATAGATTTCATGATTGTATACTCCCCTTAGAGAGATTAGTTACGAGGTTTTAGCTATTTAAAATGGTGTAGTGTACTTCCCACAGAAGAAGTAAATCTTTTTGCTGGGCTGAGGTGCCTGTGATAGCTTAAACTGATACTTAGGATTCTGGAACTCGGTTTGCCTGAATAACCATTACCGATTTATTCCATTGTTGTCCTCCATCCGTTGAAATATCGACACTCCACCTAAAATGATTCTCAGTTATGTCGGAAAAGGTAATCCTATGCAGCTCACCGGGTTTATATTCCGCCTTATATGTGATAGTGGTATCAGTAAGTTGGACACCTCCCAGTTCTTGAGCTCCCAAATCCAGCCATGTACCGGACAAGGCTTCAAGCCATTTCATATTCCAGGTATTAGTTTCTGAATTGTAGGCTCGGTAATTCATTCCGAGCATCACCAGGTCTTCTTTCGTGTCTACCATCCTAAACTGATCCGCAATTACATATCCATCCAAAATAGTTTGTCCTTGCCAGGTGGCACGAAGCTTCACAGTTGTTCCATCTTCTTGTTTCACGGTAACTTTACAGTTCCATTTTCCCAGAAGGAAAGCAAAAGCTGAAAGTTGTTTCGGAGCATTTGGATTAATTTTTTCCATTGAGAAGATCTTTTTGCCTTTTCCGGGATCTGGGCATATCCACCATTGAATAATGCCACAGAAACAGTTAGAAAAATGGTGATAAGAAAAATCCGTGACTTCACGAGAAACATCCACTACCAATTATTAAGGTATACGGGCTCAGTGCTTGAGCGAGAGGCGCATCAATAATAATTTGGAGAGAAGTGCACTAAAAAGCAAAAATTAGTATTAGCGGTGTATGAATACTAAAAGAGGGGAGATCCCTATAATAATTATGTGTTTCGTCCTCCGACAGTCCTCGTTTCAATCCATCATAAACTGTTCCAGGGCTTGGGATACTTTTCGTAAAGCCCCGGTTTCTCCTTTGTTATTTATAAAGAGATACACCGTGTCACCGTTGGGTTTAGCAATACTGAACAACTCAAATCCCCGCATAGATCCGTCCAGGTTTACGCTGAGCTGTCTGAAGAAGTGCTGATACCGAGCATCAAGCAATTGATCTGAGCGCACAAAGTGGTAAAATTTCAGAAGGTCATCCAGGTTAGAATACATGCCGCCACTGCCTTTGACCAGCCAGGGGGTGGGACCCCAATTGGGCGGAATATTGGGGAGCCCAATAATTTCAGGTCCCGCACCCACAGTAAATTCTCGAAGTGCATGCCCGCCATGTTGCCCGTAGGATCCGGTATGCGACATCCCCGCCGGTTCAAAAAAGTGTTGGATCAGAAAATCCTCATACGTTTGCCCCGAAACCAATTCCACTACGGCAACCAACACGCCAAAGGCCACAAATGCACAATCGTAGCCCGAACAGGATGAATCTGAAACAAGAATCATAACTTGTGTTGAGTTTACTTCGAATTCATTGGTATCCATAAATTGTTCGGCTTCTTCTGTGGCCTGCAAAGCAACCGATAATTCTAAAATTTCCTTCCGTAAATATATCGATAGAACATTTCTGAATTCGGATCGCCAGAGAAGAGGGACAACCCAATCATCATCTTTCTTAAGTACCTTATAAACCCACTCGTCCATATCGTTTGGTACCCACATGCTCGCAATTACATTCGTATCGACAACAATCATGGACGTCCCTTATCAATCGCTTGTTGAATTTCGTCCATAGAAAGGCTGCCTTTTGCTTTCTGTTTAAGTTTTTTAGCACGGGTAATTATTTGATCAGGGTCTCGTCGGTTGCTTTGGACTAATTTTTTCAAATAGACGATCACTTCACTGTTAATACTTCGATGATGTAGTTCTGCCTGTTTCTTTATTTTGGCATAGACTTCGTCGGGTATATCCCGGATTGTGATATTTGTTGGTATAGCAATTTGAAATTAATTTGGTTTCAAAGTGAAACTAAATAGAAGGGGCGCTTATTGTAAGAAAAGCAGTATAACAGACTTCTGCTTGAGCAGCAGGCGATGGATCCCTGAAACTACCTGTAATAAAAAGGTTAGCTAAAAAAACGAAAGAGGGGAAAGGATGTCCGATTGAAGCGCGGTTGTAACGCAACCTAAATACTAAATCTACTTGAGTTATTTATTTTTGATACCTGATTGAAGATAGTTCTGAGCTTCATCCAATCCTGAGCGATTTGATCCATCTGCACCTATTTTTATTAAGGCACTATAGAACTCCGCAGCTATTTGCTGATTCTCAAGTGCTCGTGCCGCGCGTGCAACACCAAGCAGACTATTAAAACGACGGGGATATAACGCGAGTGTCTCTCTATATGCTGCCAAGGCTTCTTCGTGCTTACCTTGTTCCATCAGGAGGTCTCCAAGAAGCTCAAGTGCAGGTAGCGTCGGGGCTGGGGTAACGGGATGCTTAGCTGTCGAAGTTTCAAGATCCGCCATCTGCCGCATTAATGATTCAGCCAATGCCTCTTTGTTTTCAGCATGTGCAAGCCAGGCAGAAAGGCCCAGCTGCAAGATTTTAATTTGCTTCCTAAACAGGTCCTCACCCGCCTGGTGTGCTATCTTTTCAAGTTCGCGGATCCGTGAAACCGCACGTTTTGACTCCTCAAGGTCGTTATTGTGGACTGCACCGAGGCCGCGTGCAAACCATGTTATCGCCTCCGGCCAGGGAAAGTCGTCCCAAGCAAGGGCATTATAGGCACGGGGAATCAAACCAGCCGCTTCGAGCCAAGCCCGGCGTTCGAGTGCGTACCGTGCAGGCGCAGAAGATAGGTGAAAAGCCGTTTTAAAAGTTGGGTGAAGGGATTCTTTAGATTGCATATTTGTAAGTAGTGCAGAAGCTGCTTCATCATCACCCTGCTGTAGGTAAGCATAGACCATATATTCGACGGCGTGGGGATATTCATCCCAAATGAACTGTCCTTTGTCACCTGCCGGATGTTCAAGAGCAGCTTCGGCGGCCTGGCGATTCCCTTCGATAACCTTATCCCAATGGCCTAAGCGGGTAAAAATATGGGTTGGCATATGCAGCGCATGTGGGTTACGCGGGGCGATAGCACCATAGCTTTCAACCACGTCCAGAGATTCCTGTTCGCGCCCCCGGATATCATTTGCATGAATCAGGTAATGTATAGCCCCCGGATGAAACTGGTTCTCCGCGTGTATAGACAAAGCAATTTCTGCAGCTCGATTGTTGTAATCAAGTCTATCTCTTTGTAGCTGTCCCGCGGATAGCAAAGAAAGTGAAAAAAAGGCTTTTACCTCAGGATCATCCGGAAATTGGTCATAAAGTTTTTTGGTAGCCTCAGCCCACCGGCCGATGCGTTCCCAATAATTTGAATCCATTGGGTCCCGGTAAAAAGCCTCGGTAGTTTCAATAAAAAGTTGTTCACGACGGGTTGGCGGATTTAAAGATTTAGCTTTACGAACCGATTCCCAGCCTTCCTTTAATTCTTCTGGTCCCGGCCGGGTCGGCCAGAGCGGCTGAAATAACGTCATTCCAATTCCCCAGTGAGCTATGGCGCAATTAGGATCCATAGCGGCTACCTTCTCGAAGGCTTCTTTTGCCAGTGGATAGGTCATGTGGTGAAGTAAGGCAACCGCCTTGTTAAAGGGCGAAATAACTTCCTCGGAACAGGATACCTCAAACTGTACCTTGCCCAGAGCGAATTCCGGATTATTCAAATCTTGAGCAAAGAGATCACCAGGTAATAACACCAGAAAGGTTGATATGAGGAAGAAGATACTTCCGGTTAATCGTTTCATTGTACGTTGGCTGAGTTAGTAGAAAACGATCACCACTTGCGTTACTGGAGTTCAATCAATGAACTTATCGTTTTAATAAAATAGCTGATAATAAATAAAATACCTATATAAATATTTTGAATCCCTATTTAGAATGAAGTCATGAGACCTAAACTATTGGCTGGAGTAGTATAACGGCCTTGCGCATAAGCTGAAGGCCCTGTGGAATGCCACTTTGTGGCCCCGCTCTGCGGGATTCCACAAGGGCAGGCGCCGAAGCGTTGAAATTGTTTACAAATGAAAGGTTAATGGCAAGCGGGCAAGAACAGGCGAGGCCTATCCGCTTAATTCACCTGGTTAGGTGGCGTTTTACTCTTTACGTACATTTCCTGAAACACTACAACGATGATTGTTACTACTGATAATGGAATTATAAAATACAACATTATATAATTGAAAATCGGGAGCAAGTCATGTTGCGTTGCATTAAATACAAGGTACAAGGTATAAGAAATGTAGTAACTCAAAAATAAAGCACCTTCCCATCTATTGATTGTACCACCAGTGAAGAATATGGGTAGACAAGAAATTGCAACCACTATCATTATTGGGATATCAAACCCAATTACTGCTTCTGAAACTGGTATGCCTGAAGGTGCTAGAATAGTTGATACACCGAGAACTCCCAGAATGTTGAATATATTACTACCTACAACGTTTCCAACTGCAATATCACGCTCTCCTCGAATAGCTGCAATAACCGATGTCACCACTTCAGGCATTGAAGTACCAGCAGCAACAATTGTAAGTCCAATAATCAATTCGCTAATCCCAAAATAATTCGCAAAAGTGATAACGCTCATAACAAACCATCGTGATCCCAAAACCAATAGGGCCAGACCAATTACTACAAAAACAATATTTATTATCCAGTTTTCTTCATCCTGGAAAGTAGACTTCTCCTGTGGTTTTAAGTCAGCCCCATTTTCTTTTGAACGATTTCGAAGACTTAAAACCACTAATATAACAATATAAATAATTAAGCAAGCTACTAGTAATAAGCCATCAAATCGGGTAAGCATTTGATCTAGACATATAAATAATACCGCTACCGAAAGCCCAATCATTAGCGGAACATCGAAACGAATCAGTTGTTGGGAAACGTAGAGAGGGACTATTAAAGCAGACAGACCTAAAATAAAGAGGATGTTGAATATATTACTTCCTATAACATTACCCAGAGCGATATCGGCCTGCCCTGACAAAGCCCCATTAATACTAATTGCCAACTCTGGAGAACTTGTTCCCAATGCCACAACTGTTAAGCCGATAACAAGTGGAGAAATTCCTAGGGCAGTTGCTATTTTCGATGCCCCGCGGACCAGTAATTCTGCTCCCAGAATAAGAAAGGTTAAACCAACTATAAATAGTAGAAGCGTCATTTCAAATTCTGGACCTTAATTAGAAGCCACCTCGGAGCATTTTTGGTATCGTAAACTCTGATCTTCATAAAAACCTCTTTTTAAAACTTTAAACTATAGACGTTAAAATTTCAAGAAGATTTCTTGAGCTAATTTTTTGGGCAAAGCCACCTGACGACATTTAGTATAAGCGGCGCACACCTTGATTTAAATTCAATTTTCAGTTTACTACTTGTTCGCCGGAAAAACAAAACGGACGCACCTCACCGAGGTGCGTCCGTTTAATGCGTGGGTTGTACCCACATTGTTAGAATATTTCATAATGTATTTTGAAAACAAATTTTGTTAAAACCTTATTTCAAAACAAAGCTAACGTTTATAGTACTTTTTATATTTATCTGGCATCACCGGGTGCATCCGTTTTGGAATTAATTTTTGCATCGTATTGAAACAATGGGCCCACTGAGAAAACGTGAGATTTGCAATGGGGAAGTTACGATTTATGCCAGCATCTCTGCTAATTCGTTTGATTTGGTTCCAGGTGAAAATACGTTTAAGTACATCTCTCATACGCATTTTGGGATTTTCGAGCAATGAAGCCACAAAAGCTATATAGTTGTAATACTCGTGTGGATTGACCAATCGCTTTGTTCTCTGATCTATCTTTACCATAGCTGATTGTACAGAGGGTGCCGGAGAGAATACTTCTGGAGAAACACGGTTAACGATTGAGATATCGTACCACGTATTCCATCCTATAGTCCTTGGGTCTGTGGAGTGCTCGGTAAATCGCTTGGCAGCTCCCCACTCGATATTTATAACGCCACCAGTAAAAGATGTCTGTGGAACATCCAAGAGTTGCCCAAATATATCTGCAGTAATATTGTATGGGATATTGGAAACTACTTTGAAGCTACTGTTAGGCAGAGGCATATTGAGAAAGTTTAAGTGGAGAACTTTCACATCTGGATTATTACCAAATGATTTTTTTAACGAGCTTGCTAAATTGTTGTCAAGTTCTACAGCTATTACTCTTCCAGCTTGTCGTGAAAGTGGACTCGTCAAAGCTCCTTTACCGGCTCCGATATCGATAACCATATCGTTACCAGTGACTTGGGCATGATTAATCATCTTTTTTGTAATAGCAGGATCATTTAAGAAGTTTTGGGTATACTTGAGATTATTCATAATACGATATACGCTGGATAAATTAGGAATTGGGTGAAAAGAAGAGCTGATTCCTGTTATCATAGCGTATAGGTAAGAGAGGAGAGGCACTGATATTCAGCTATTAATCATCAGTGCTGTCAATCCCGATAAAGCTCCGCTAAGTTAGCTTATTACTGAAAGCAGAATATTCCCCTCCCATTGTAACATGGCAAGGCTACCTGTTAGAATGGAGAAGTTCTAAATTTTTTGGGGTGTTTATACGCTACAAGTTAACAGGTTGTTTTCAACCGGTCTACTTGGCGCATATCTATTATTCCAAAACCCATGATTGGTTTCGTTCTGCTTTATTGAAGTGGATAATGAAGGCTGATAATAAAATCTTTGGCCTACATAATCAACTTCCAAGTGGTGTTTGTGGGTATAACGGCATGGTGCTAGTGCGTGTGTGTCCGGCATGGCTGTCTTGGCTTACGCTAATGTAAGCCATTAATCTTGAGGCTAAAAATCCCTTATGGGCAGGCTTTAGGCTCCTGAATCATTAGTAAGCCGCAAGGGCGTTCCGGGTAACCGGGAGTCTGAAGGAAACGAGACTACAAACTACGCTCAATCTTGGGCGGAGACGCCGAGTCGATTATCTGACTTAATCAGCCTGAATCTCCGGAGACCTACTTCGCAAGGATAAAGAAATACCTTAGAGCCTTTTTATGCGGATCGGGTGGCCCGCTATGGTATTCCCAACCGGGTGATTGGGAACGAAGTTAAGCGGAAGCCAACGCCGTCCGCTGGAATTATTTGTTAGGACTCAACTACATCTAGATACAGACTATTTTTTCATCCCAAGGTTGTTTAGGATGTAACCATCCGTCGACGTAGCCCTTTGTGTAAAGGCAACTTCCCTTCAGATAAAAACAATACTTCACCTCTTCGACGCCAACACTTACTTTGTTGCAGTACTCACCGTCCGAAAGATCCACGTGTAAGTGTTGTATTTGAACTCCGGCTATTGTAACTGTAACGTCAATAATTCCAGATTTGCAGAACTTGCCCTTGACGCTAAATATCTTGACGTCAAAGTTGAAATTTACGCAATCTGAAACTGTTTCTTCAGTCTCGATGCTTTTCTGTAAGACTTCGCCAATATCACCTTTTAGTTTTTCCATAATGCTCTCCTTAATTTGGCACAATTTATTTTAAGTTAGACCTCCTGTGTGCCTTCATGTGGCCTAACATATTATTGATGAACGTTTCATCATCCGTAAAGAAATATCTTTCATCCTGAAGATCACCACATAGGCATGTGGAATCCCATTCTATAAATCCAAAAAAATCCAATAAAGTCGTTTAAATATTTCGGCTGAATAAAAAGTTTATCGAACTTTTTTGTGAAGAATGGCTCATGGCTAAAGTGGCGAGACGCCCAACTTTATTGGGCCGAAAATCGCAAAATTGTCCACTTGAAGTCTTTGATCTTTACTGGAAGGACCCGTCAAAGTAGATTGTCGATGATAACCAAAATCTGACAACGGAGGGTTCGATGATTTACTCAGACATAGATCTACATAAAACAAATATCGACTATACCCATTACAAAGTCGTCAAAAGGTTTTATCGAAAAATTAAGCGTAGAAGCGGTCGCTCGGTAGTGAGAGCAGTGGTTGACAAGGAATTAGCTAAAGGCGTTTGGCATATACTAACCAAGAAGCAGGTACGGGGCATCCCGACAGCTGTCGGGACTCGCTAAACCTGTTGGCCCCAACTAATACCGTGTCCGCCTACCGACGGAAACCCGAATGCCCTCGGTATCGTCAGATGCATTAAGACTAAACCATTGCTTCAGAACCGAAGAAGTTACTTTTGAGTATTTAGAAAAGACTGAAATCTATTTTTTTACATACAAGAAATTCTATCGAATTGCTTTTACTTTGAGTGTACCTTACGGCCTTGCGCATAAGCTGCGTGCAGGCCAACGCTGATTTAAAACAAAATATACTACAGATGAGAAACTAAAAATTGGCAGGGAAGGGCCGAGGCACGTCCGAGTTAAAGCGCGGGCTATACGGCGCTCTGACTGGATGATTGAACGAACGACCGGAAGCCTCCATACACCATCCGTTCAGCATCAAAAATCGGCCTTGTAGTATGAGTCAGTGGATTGATCAAATCCGCCATCCTTGGGTCGGCCGCGACTCTCTCATTTGCAAGATCGCGCGCCTCACGAGATTCAAATACAACCCATCCAAAGATGATGGCTTCATCCTTTTTTGCGTTTGTCACATCAGTGAAAGATCGGGTGCCCTCCAAACTCAAATCATCACCAACATATTCTGAGTAATCGAGTGCACCATGTTCCTTCCAAATTTCCGCAACTTTTTCAACAACTTCTCTATATCTCTCTAACTGGTTGCGAGGCACAGGAAGTACAAATCCGTCGATATATTGTGTCATGTTACCCTCCAATCTTGTTACTGAAGTTTATCTTAAGCCGTATAACGACCTTGCGAACTACTACGCCGAAGTAGCACGGCTACGTAGGCTGTACATAAGCTGCACGCGAATGAATGTTGAGTTGATAAATAATGAACGAAAAGGGAAAAAGCCAGAAAAGTGGCCCCGACGCATCGGGGGCGAGGTGCTGAGCCCCATCATACGGGAGTCCGCTTGAATGCTATGACTTTGTCAAGTATTATGCCGCATTTTTTTGCCTGTCAAATCGAGACTCATAGTCCTGCCGGTAGGGCTGGCCAATATTTCAGATGGCACAGATTATTTTAATCATTTTGTTGATCAGATTATTACGTACCACCGGGGGGAGGGCTAGCCTGTCTCCCGCTGTGCTGGTATTGTTAAATATGAGAGACCTTTTTGCAGATTACAACTCGGTAGGGTAGTCTAATAAATGCGCGGGTTATAGGGCGCCATAGTTTTTGTTATATATCCTTTGTAAAGCGACATTTTGGGTAGTTTTCGCATCCTAAAAATTTCGTACCAGCATTAGGACCTTTCTTCGCTGTTCTCTCAACTAAATTCGAACCGCATTTCGGGCAAGCTGTTGTTGAATTATGCCTTTCATGCAATGACTGTACATGATCTCTAGTGGTAAGTGAAGACTCAGAAACATAGTATTCAATTTCTCCGACTACTCGATCTACTTCTTTAGGCGGAATAACTCGATCCTTAAACTGTTTAATATATTTTCCTAGCCGAGATCTTATAACGTTATCTGGCAACTCAGTTTTAAATTTACAATTCCCAACGAAATAAATAATTGTATGTACGTTTGATTCATTGACCCCTAAAAATTCAGAAACAATCTTTTTTTGCCTAAAGGTTTGCCTTGTCGGGTTCTGAAATGAATAGTTATTTCCATAAAGTGACTGGGTCCAATTTTTTTGACCCTTAGATCCAAAAATCCAACCTTTCTTATTCTTCGTTTCTACTATGAACAGTCCATATGGCGATACAAGAAGGTGGTCAATTTGAGTTGTACCATTTTCTGATGGAATGATTACATCATGAAATTTTCGGTAGTCTTTCGAATTGAGTGATAGCCACAGATAGAAAGTAGTCTTTTTTTCGCCTATCCAACCTCTAAATAGAATCAATATCTTTTCACGCATTTGTGGAATCAGCCAAACAAAGCCTATTATTACCAATATTATCAACAAAGCTGTGGCTGAATCGTCCATTGAAATATTTTTAAACTAATGCATTTGGATAGCCAAGGTAAAAAGCCCTATAACGACATTGCGCATAAGCTGCAGGCGATGGAATGTCGAGTTAGTTTTAAAACGAAAGATTAACTAATAACTAGAAGGGTGGCAAGGCAATAGCGAGGCCTGTCCGCGTTAATGCGCGGGTTATAACTCTTTTTTTTCTAGTTCATCTGTAAACTTATCTAAATTATTTGGTGCTCCAACCTTAATTTCAAAATCTATTTCGGCAGTTGTTTCTATTTTAAAATCGTGTTGAATAACTTCGTCTAAGAAAGAGAACATTTGATTAATTGCATCCCTAATGACATGTGTCCACCCATATTGATATTTATGTAATGTCCGAAAAAAATCAGGGGTATCGATTTTATTACCCTCAAGTTCAAATTCATAAGTCTGAAGATACAAAGTCTTAATTTTTTCAACTGTATTTAGTATTTGAATTGGTGATGCAGGCTTATTTTTGCTACCACCCATAGCAATTGGTAAATCTGTGACAAGTAGTTGTAGCATAGGATCAACCATTCTTTCCAAGTTATATAATCGAATATTAACCCATTCCCAATAGTCGTCAATATCTGGTTGTCTTTCTATTTCAATATATTTTCTTCCTTTTATTAAGTCTTCTAATTCACTATCAATTTTGGATAGTCTGTCTTGCAAAAGCTTTTTAGCAAGTTTGTATTCCCACTTTGGACGTTTAAGATGTGCTAATTTTTTTATCTCTTCAGACTCGTCTTCAAAACCATCTGGACATAAGTTTATATAATGATAAGCGGTATAAACAAAAGCAGTGATTATGGAAACTATTGCTAGTGCCAAATTAAATTCTAGTTCAGATAAAAACTGCGGGTTGTATTTAAATACTTCAACTATACCAACTAATGAAAGGAAAACCGTTGAAAATGAAGTTAGGAACCTGATGAAATGATTTTTAAAAATTCTAAAAATATGCTCATGAATACCGATGGCAGTTAATTCAACGTTGTGTGAATTAGAAATTTTACCATTGGATTTTGGAGTTTGCATCAGTAAAAAATTGCTGAATAGTTGAAAGAGTTATAACGACCTCGCGCTTAACCGGCGCACAGATTAATGTTGAATTAGCAACTAACGAAAGAAGAGACGTAAAACCAAGAACGGCAACGAATAGGCGAGGTGCGTCCGCGTTAATCATACTATTAGGGCACCCTCAAGGTTGACGTTCTTCACAGAAGAGGTCACCTTGGTTGTTCCACCACGAACGAACCCTATGAGGATGCCCATGAATAAGATTACACAATGTTATGACAGGGACAAACCTGATCCCTCACATTTGCTTTTGGCAATTGATGTGAGCAGTCGCCGGCTGGATCTGTACAGCCGATACCGGCAAGACGGGCACGAATACGAGATCA
>NZ_JAGGJA010000001.1 GCF_026229185.1 Fodinibius salsisoli
TGTTGGATCACGTCCAATTTAAATTCTTTGCTGTAGGTTCGTCTTTTACTCATAATAGGTATTGGTCATAAATTGCGGCGACAATCTATGGCTTAACTGGGTGTCCACCAAAATGTAGCAAGTTCATTAACTCCTTCCTTATAAGTATTTAGCAATATCACTTTTCACAAAGATGTTGATGCACACCGTTGGGATATGAGATATAATATATCATAAAATGCCGCCTCTCTAATTATAGCTATTAGGTACTTATCAACACTCTATTAAATACATATTAATTATATATTAGCTATACATAAGTGCCCTATGATTAGAATGACTTGTTCTGTATAGGTCAATCATCGTATATTATAAATAGTGATTCGAAAAAAGCTCTGCACCCGCAGGGCTTTTGTTTTATTATATCCAACTTCCTTCCCTCTTATTCATCATCTTTACATTTTTCGTAATCACAAAACTGAAATTATTGTGATTTCTACAACTTCAAGGTGGGAATTTAAGATGTGTATCGCTCTTTAGTCATTCCCCACAGCTGAAAGCTTGGCTTTTTTTCGGTCCGGAAATAATAAATTACACTCCCCACTCCAAATAGAACAAACAAAATATTTGTGAGGCTACCTACATAGGGGGATGTTTCTCAGTATTGCTATGATTATCATACCCAAAACTAAACCTGCGTACTGAGATGGGACGGCTACCTTCTCCCTGAAAAGAAAAATGACTTGATTACCCAATACCAGTGCAACCAGTAGATAACTTAGGAAAAGAGCGAAACCATATATCAAAGACGGCAGGATGGCCAGAGGTATAGTAATCAGCGATACAAATAGTAGTATGATAACAACCGGAATAACAATCAGGGAAATTACCCCGATACTCGTATGTCGCCATATACTTTGTACAGCCAAAACTTGCATCTTATCGGCAGTGACTGGGCAAAGCAGGCTACGGCAAGAACACAGCAATCAACACAATATTTTTTAGGATTCGATTTTGCTTCATCTTCTATCCTCTCTCTCCGTTTTTTACCAACCCCATTGAATCGCAAGTTTCCAATCCATTCCCCTTCACTTTTTGAACATCAACATGAGGTAGTAAGGCCCCTGCAGCGAAAGATCCGCAAGAAAATGTTATCATAACCAGCCAACCTGATTTTATCACAATTTACAAGAACGAAGAAGCGCCCAAACTAATTAGAATCATAAGGATCCAGCTATCCAGTGCAACCTCCCGGGAATATTTTTCTTCCCATTGCTCCTGGTTCTTTTTGGCATCCTGTATGTATGCAGACCGTTTTATTAGGCTTAATATCGCTGTATTTAGAATATTCCCCGGGAATTTAAGCGGTCGCAGTATATCCATAAAAAGTACGACTCGTATTTCATCGGAGCTATTCCAGGCTTCATGTAGGTAGGTATCATCAAAAATAAGGCTTTCTCCCTCCTGCCAATGCCGGGTTTCCCCATTGACCTTAATGCCACACTGTAATGGTGGCTGTGGTACCTTTACGCCTAAATGGTAACGGATAAATCCTTTATAAAGCCCCCGGTGTTCGGGGATATGTTTTCCGGGAGCCAGGATAGAAAAAAAAGCCGTTTTCATACCGGGAATACTTTCAACAAGCCTCGTGGTCTCCGGGCATCGGGCACAGTTTTGCTCAGCCTTATAGCCAAAACCATATAAGAAATAGGTTTTCCACTTGTCATCCGTCGTAATGGATTTCTGATCCGTAGAGATTTGCTGGAAATTGGGGATCTGTTCCAGATACTGCAACACCCCATCTAACTCTTTACGGATAATGGGTTGATTCTTTTCCAGTTGTTCGGTCCAATCAAACAGATCGGAGTCAAAGTACGGTGTATTGTCTACTTTCGAGGTTTTAGCAATCAGCTTTTCGATTGTCCAAAGCGCTTTTCCACCCAAATCTTTCATTATTTTCCGCTTTTTCTCCTTGAAATCCATAGTTGTAATCCTTAGTGATGAATTGACTATTAGTACCTACATATTTTTAAGAATATGAAAGATCTTATTCTCGCGTATAGGGAAAAACTTGATCTAAGATGAAGGGAATTTCATTACCTGCTGGTAAACCAAGCGAATTGCCTAACACTTTCAATATCCAACCTTAGCTATTCAAAGATATCATGGATATATCTCAATAAACTACCTCCCCTGTATAATGCTCAGTTGCCTCAAAAAAAGGAAAAGATCTCTTAAAGGACGCTGCCAATTACTACAACTTTTACTACTCCTGATGTATTTTATGGCATTTGATCTACTGGTAATTCTTAATAAGTGCCTTTATTTGGGCGAAGAAATCGCATTTAACCAGAATACATAAGATACGATTGTCTATACTGCTAAGGGAGTATAAATTACTAATTGCCTACGATTTATTTGTACTTATAATTGGGTATAGTAGTATGCGTTTTTTTAAAGAATAGAAATAGTTGCAAGTTATCTGAAATCTGGAACCATAAATTGCTACCAGTTTCTCACCTGTACTTTTCTACATCTATGTTGGACAAGAGACACTAGTAATCAAGTCAAACTCATCCAATGTGATTTTTACGCCAGCGATTGATAAACTTGTCAATTTCACCGCCTAAAATGACTAAAAAACCAACACCGATAATCAACATCCACTGATCACTGCTGAGTGGCATGGTACGGAATATGGCCTGCAAAAATCCTACTTGGAGCACCGCCAGATGGGCAAGCAAAGCGGCAACAAGGCTGACAAACAAAAACTTGTTTGAGAAGAAATTGATACGAAAAATACTCCTGTCTAGTGAACGACAGTTAAGAACGTGAAAAAACTGGAATACGACCATTTGGGTCATCGCTGCCGTTCGAGCCATATCCAAGTTACCTGTTTGTTGGTAAACCAACCAAAATATTCCTAGCGTACCTACAGCCAGAACAAGACCTACTCCACCGAGGCGCTCCATCAAACGGCCTGTCAGTATGCCCTCTTTAGTGGGGCGAGGTTTGCGTTTCAATATGCCCGGCTCCCCGGGTTCAAAAGCCAGGGCTATGTCTTGTAATCCATTGGTTACCAAATTGATCCAAAGAATCTGCACGGCAATAAAGGGGAGTGGCCAATTCATAAGAACCGCAACCAGTATTACAATCAGTTCACCCACCGCTGTAGAAAGCAGGAAGAAGGTCACCTTTCGAATATTTGAAAAAACAATTCTGCCCTCTTCAATAGCGGCGGTAATTGTTGCAAAGTTGTCGTCAGACAAAACCATATCAGATGCCTCCCGGGCAACATCGGTACCACTTCTCCCCATCGCCACCCCGATATGAGCAGCCCGCAGGGCTGGGGCGTCGTTCACGCCATCCCCGGTTACGGCCACCACATGATCCAGATTCTTCAGCCTGTCAACAATGCGGTATTTATGTTTGGGAGAAACACGGGCAAAAATATTGATATTCATCAGCTGAAGATCGAGCTCTTCATCCGAGAGCCGATCCAGTACCTTACCTTCCAGTGCTCCGTGCCCTTCGGGATCCAGGCCAAGCTGTTGCCCGATTGCTACAGCTGTATCAATATGGTCTCCCGTGATCATGATCACCCGGATTCCGGACTCCCGGGCGCTTTGCACTGCTTCTATGACTTCGGGTCGTACGGGATCTTCCATGCCCTGCAGACCTGTAAGCACAAACTCTTCATCCAAAACCGACATGTCATCAAGGTATTTAGATTCTGTACTCCGGTAAGCCATGGCCAGCACCCGGAGTCCCTGGGCTGCCATCTGTTTTGAAACAGCCTTAACTTTTTCGGGTTCAACGGGTACAAGCTGGCCATCCTTAAGTTGGTATTTGCACCGGTCCAGAACCGCTTCTGGGGCCCCCTTCATGAAAATGGTCTGGCCACTCTCGTCCTTGTTTAATGTGACCATAAACTTTCGTTCGGGTTCAAAAGGCAGGTAATCCAACTGTTCTTTCTGCAACCGGATATCAGACAGGCGGATACCTCCTTTATAGGCCGACACATGCAGCGCGATTTCGGTGGGATCGCCCTGCGGCTCACTTCTCTCAACAGCAGTTGTATTGGCCTCATTGGCCAGAGTTCCCGCCAGTAATGCTTGGAAAAGTCCGCTTTCGGTGGAAGGCGTTACCACATTACCATCTTTGCTAATCGTTCCTTCAAGCTGGTACCCCGCTTCGGTCGTCTCGTATAGTTTGTCATCAGCCCAAATTTGACGCACCGTCATCTGGTTTTTGGTAAGCGTGCCCGTTTTGTCTGAGCCAATGACCGTGGTACTGCCCAAGGTTTCAACCGCAGGCAAAGATCGAATGATGGCCCGCCGATTAGCCATCCTGCGAACCCCGATGGCCAGGGTTATCGTAAGAACCACTGGTAATCCTTCTGGAATAGCCGATACCGCCATAGCAACAACAGTAATAAAGATCTCGGAAGGATCCATGTTGTACAGGAGCCCGATCACAGCGATTAGCACTGCAAACCCCAGGATAAGATTGCCAATGTGCTTCCCCAGCCTGTCAACCTTCTCCTGCAAGGGTGTTTTTATAATACCGATTTCTTTGACGGTGGAAGCTATCTTCCCCAGCTCCGTTGAATCCCCCGTGCGTACCACAACCGCTTTTGCCCGGCCCTGGGTAACAATGGTACCGGCAAAAGCCATATTTTTCTGATCAGCCGGGACCAGATTGGCCTTTCGCAACGTATTTACCTGCTTGTTGACCACCTCGGATTCTCCGGTGAGCGCCGACTCATCCATCTCCAGTCCTTTTGACGTTATTATCCGCATGTCTGCGGCCACCCGTCCACCGGAGCTGAGCAATACAATATCACCGGGCACCAGGTCGCGACTCGGAACCTCAATCTCACGGCCGTCACGAATAACCTGCGCTTTGGGATCCGACAATTTGGAAAGTGCCCGTATAGCGTGTTGGGCTTTATTTTCCTGGATATAGCCGATGACAGCATTTAACAGGACCACCACCATGATCACCCCTGAGTCAATATAATCCTGGAGCACGAAGGTCACAAAGGCAGCTGCCAGCAAAATATAAATCAGCGGATCTTTAAACTGGTGAATGAGGATCTGCCAGCGGGTCAACCCGACTTCTGTGGCAATTTCATTGGGACCAAAAAAGCTTATGCGCTTTTCAACCTCCTTATCTTTCAATCCTGTTTCAGGAGTGGTATTAACGATCTCGCATGTTTTTTCCGGGGTAAGAGTGTACCAGGGCTGCTCGGAAATATTAACATCAATCGGGGCTTCCATTTGATCGACCATAAGATATAGACTCTCTTCTTTTGTTTATTTCATTTTAATTTAGGGTTCAATCACCTATCAATACCAATAATGGTATGTTAGAGTTAAAGACCATTTCATTAGAGTGGTTCTTTTCTACTAACTTCTCCCAAAAGGTTTTTTTATACCTGACCATCACCGGCAAGGAACATGGTTTGCTACTTAAGTAATCGGCCATGACTGGAAAAAAATCGGATCCATATTTGAGCTCAAAAGAAATATCCTCATAGTCAGTCTCACCTTTAACTAAGTCCCTGGACCCTCTAAATTTTATTTCATCTAACTGACTTTTCTGTTCCGATACATGTATTATCTCAATATTTGCTTCGAACAGCCTTGCAAAATTGATGGTCTGTTGTAAAATCTGCAAGTCTCCCTCATGATAGTCGGTGGCAAATGTAATATGCTTTATATCATCGGGCGAACCTCCCGGAGGTACGGCTAGTACCGGAACATCAGACATATTTATTATGCTGGAGGCAACGCTCCCAAAAATTATATTTCGTTCTCCGGTAGCCCCATTCGTTCCCAGTACGATCAAATCAGTGTTATATTCATTGGAGATTTCTAATATCCCTGCAACGGCTGCTCAGATTCTACTACTCTTGATATCTCAATATCTCTGTATTGTTCATCATTCTTGAGATCCCCGATAAGCCTATCGAATTGTTGATGGGCTTTATTAGCTACCTTCTCCTGGTCCTTTTAAAATCGGGTGCAAAATCCAAATCAACCTGGATTGCATGGAACAAAATTAACTTAGCCCTGGTGAGTGATGCTATTTTTGCCGCAAGTGGCAGCGCTTGTCGAGCATTGTTCGAGAAGTCTGGTGGGAAAAGAATGTTTTTAATTTCAATAGCCATGGTCTAACTCTCCATCTCCAATTAAAACAAGCAGCGGTACTTTAGTATAAAAAGCCATCTCTTTGGAGTGATTGTTTTCGACCAACTTTTCCCAAAAAGTTTTTTTATATCTGACCATCACCAACAGGGAATTAGGATTGTCAACAAGGTAGTCGGCCATAACAGGATAGAAATCATAATCATAATTAAGCTCAAAATTTATGTTTTCATACTCAGCATGATCTTTTACCAGATCCTTGAATCCTCTGAATTTAATTTCCGTTGACAGACTTCGCTGTTCTGCTACATGGATTACATCAACAGTTGCTCTAAACAGTTTTGCAAATTCAGTGGTTTGCAGTAAGGCCTGAAAATCACCTTCATGATAGTCGGTGGTAAATACGATATGCTTTAAATCATCAGGTGACCCTCCCGGAGGCACGGCTAGTACAGGGATGTCTGATCTATTTATGATACTGCCAGCAACACTTCCAAATAACAGACTTCGATTACCAGTGGCACCTTTCGTTCCCATTACAATCAAGTCAGCATTACATTCTCTGGCTTTTGCAAGTAGCCCAACCGTGGGATGTCCAGACTGCAACACCGTTGATACCTCTAAATACTTGTATTGATCATCTTTCTTCAGGTCTGCAATGAGCTCATCAAATTGTTGACTGGCCTCCCTAATCGCCTTCTTCTTTTGTTTTTCAAAATCAGGTGCAAAATCCAGAGCACTTTGACTGGCATGGAACAAAGTGAGTTTTGAACCCGTAATGGATGCTATTTTTGCAGCAATTGGCAGCGCTCGTTGAGCATTTTTTGAAAAGTCGGTTGGGAAAAGAATGTTTTTTAAATCGAAAGCCATAGCTAACTCTCCTGGATATAAAAAAGCTAATTTAAAATCAATATACTCAGCATATATTATCTTTTTTGTAGGGGCTTCCCTTATGGTTTACTTTACCGCAATAATCATTTCAAATACAATTATTTAGTCCTTTCTCTTTAAATAAAGAGCCCGGTTTTTGGTGGGAACAACAAAATAAGATCTGTGATATCTCCAGCGGTCGACCTTCTGGAACATGCTCAGCATACCGCTGGTTGCAAGCCTGACCATTCCAGTAAGGATCATCCATCCAATCTTGTTTTTTTCGGTAGCACGGGGACTGTAATATGTAATACTGCTAATCAGGGAATAATCACTGGGGTTTTTATATCGCTCCAGGAAGGAAGGCGTTTTGATCCAGCTCAGCATTTCTAAACCTTCTGCAGCTGTTTAATAATAAGTTTTTAAAAGTTTTTTGTATTCATTTTTGTAAAAACCAACAATATTTAAGTTATTACAACTGATGTAATAACAACAGTTGTTTAAACATAGTAATGATTAACGCCGGCAACTATGGAATTCAAACAAGCAATAAAACAGAAACGATTTCCCAGTCCACAAATGGAAGCAATACTGAATATGGTGTATAGCGCCAACCATTTTGAGAATATCATGCGAAAGCTGCTTCATGAATTCGATTTAAGCCACGAGCAATTTAATGTGCTGCGTATTCTCCGGGGTAATCATCCTGGCGCTTATGAGCTCAACCAAATTCGGGACCGGATGCTCAACAGCTGGAGTAATGTATCCCGGCTGGTTGAAAAACTTCGAAAAAAAGGATTTGTGACCCGGCAGCCCAAGCCCGAGAACCGGCGCAAAGTTGAAATTAAAATCACCCAAGATGGACTTGATTTCCTGGAACAAGTAGATGCCAACCTAACCACCGCTGAGCTCATGAAACAAACATTGGATGATGAGAAGGCCGCGCAGTTAACGGCCCTACTCGATGAGCTAAGGACGAACCTTGATAACGTTTTTAACGGCCCCGATAACTTAGAATAGAATATCAACACAACCTCTATTTATTTAAGAGGTTAGCAACTTTTCTACTACTAAACTGATTCCACAACAACAGTCGTACCAACAAATGAAACGAATTATTGTAATAATCACCGCCTTTACCGCCATAGCAAATATCACCACTGCCCAACATTTGCAGCAAGAATTATTGAGTGGAACCGAAAAGATGGTATTCCAGACGACATTCTCGCAGCAGTGGAATCAAAATCCCAACCTCCGGGTCAATGGACTCGCCTTTTTCAATCGGTTTTATGATTCGGCCGATAGAACATTTGATGAAGCGGTCGTCCTCACGTCGGTCACTGGCTCACTCTCGAAGCATTTCAGTGCCGGACCGAAGCTCTTTTACAGTAGTGTGGCCGGCTTGCAACCCGGACTATTACTGAACGCTCATACAAGGGTCGCGGGCATTGATATGAGGCTGACGCCCCAGGCGGCCTACAACGTAGCCAACCAAGCATTCCAGGGAGGCCTTGCCCTGCTGCTGCGGAAGATGGTGCCGATTAGTTCTCAATGGTCCATAGCCGCCGATGCCTTCCTGATGGGTTCCTGGCTGCGATTTGATACCCATGACCGCAGCAACATCCAGGCTCGCATTGGCCCTGTTTATAAAAAGCATTTTCAGTTTGGATTCAGCTACGACCTGGACCAGTACGGTCCGAAAATTTTGCACCGCGACCAGTTTGGGGCTTTTACTCGAATACTTTTCAACTAACTATTTCTAAATATCAATAACCAACCATTATGATGAATACTAACCAACGAAACATCCTACAGTTAATCGCAAGAATACTGCTGAGCAGCATCTTTTTCGTCTCCGTGATCAGTAAAATAACAGGACTTGAGGGAACCATTCAGTTCATGGCTGCCAAAGGCATCCCGTTGCCTTCCATCCTAATCTGGGGCGCGATCATTACCGAATTTGTCGGTGCCCTGGCGCTGATAACAGGCTATAAGATGAAAGAAGCAGCCACTTTGCTTGTGCTTTTCCTGGTACCAGCGACCTTCCTCTTTCACAACTTCTGGACGATGGAAGGCCAGCAGTTCCAGATGCAAATGATGTCTTTTATGAAGAACATCAGCATTATGGGCGGACTGCTACTCCTGGCCAGCTTCCCCGAAAACCACGTTGAACCAACTTTACAACAGCAATAATTAAATCCCAAAACTTACACTAACTTATGAGTACCGAACCAATCAACGTATCAATTATTTTCTACAGCATGTACGGTCACATTCACCAGATGGCCGAGGCCGTTGCCGAGGGAGCAAACTCAATCCCCGGTGTCGATGCCACGATCTACCAGGTCCCCGAACTTGTGCCCGACAAGGTCCTCAAAAACTCCGGCGCCTGGGAAATCAAACAGGCTTTTGATCACATTCCCGAAGCAACTCCCGCCGTGCTGGAAGAATCCGACGCCGTTATCTTCGGCACCCCTACCCGCTTTGGCATGATGGCATCCCAGATGCGGAACTTCCTGGATCAAACCGGCAAGCAGTGGGCCCAGGGAGCGCTCACCGGCAAAGTGGGTAGCGTGTTTGCCAGTGTGGGCGGTCAGCACGGGGGACACGAAACGACCATCCGGAGTTTCCATACGACGCTGCTTCACCACGGGATGGCCATCGTTGGGGTACCCTACTTTGAAGATCGGCTCAATGAGGTCGAAGAGATATCCGGCGGCACGCCCTACGGAGCCACGACGGTAGCAGGTCCCACCGGCAACCGCACGCCTACACAGAATGAACTGGAAATTGCTAAAACCCAGGGCAGACACGTAGCCCAAACAGCCCTCAAGCTGAGTGCCGAACCTTCCCCGGTCGCTGCGGAATAAACAGCCCAAAAACGTATTCATTCGTTGCTAAAGTATACTATATTGAAAAAAGGGAGCACCTATTGGTGTTCCTTTTTTCTTTTTAACACTTTTTCTAAGAGTAAAAAGTTTCCCCACGGGACAGCTTGACCAGCCGAGGATTGTTGGGACTATCCCTCTGGGCTTGGTAAGAAAAGAATAACAATCATTTCAAATTTTCGTCAATTAATGAAAATTTTGACAAAAGTTAGAAATTAGGTGCCTTATGGCTTACCTAAAATAGATTTTGGGATGGGTATACAATAAATGCGTTAAAATGCCGGATAGGAACATTAAAAAATGTATTAGAAAGCTTGAATTCATAATTCTTCATTTTTAATTCAGAATTCAAAAGTACCCCCACCCGGAATCGAATTTTGCACATCAAACAAAGCTTTTGGTGTTCAAAAACCCTCTTCAAATACCATATAGAGCATTTAATGGCCTTTTATTCAAATTAACAACATTCATTATAGGGACTTTAAGTTGTAATTTGTTAGCACCTCATGTTAGCACCTTGTATATTGGAAGAAACAAAAATCACCTACAGAAATCCTTATCCAATGAGTGCAACTTTTAAAGGGACATTAAAGAAAGACAAGAGAAAAAGTAATTTAGAGTATCCTGTTTATCTTAGAATTACATACAACAGAAATAACAGATACTATCATTTAGGGTTCAGTGTACTTGAAACAGATTGGAAACAAAAGACAGGACGGGTCAAATCTAAACACTATAGCTCCGAAGTCTTCAATAATCGTATTGAGAGAGCCGAACATAAAGGGCAAGTAGCTTTTTTTGAATTAGAAGATGAGATTGGTCGAGAAAATATTACTGCCAAAATGATCCTAGATCGAATGCACGGTAAAAATCATAATGATTTTTTTGAATATGCTGAGAAAAGAATAAAACGATTAAAAAACAATGATCAAGTTTCTCAAAGGAAGCAACATCGAACAGTAGTTAATAAGCTAAAACACTTCACTAAGAGCGAAGTACTTCCTTTTGAAAAAATCACACTCCAATTCGTTAATGATTTTGAAGACTTTCTATCAACTAAATATGACAATGCAGTTAACACAATTCACGCTAACCTGAAAATATTTAGACGAATCCTAAACTATGCTATAAAGGAAGACTTAATGGCTTTTGAGGATAATCCCTTCCACAAAAAGAAATTAAAAAAAGAGAGAACCGAAAAAACCAAATTATCTCTAGACGAAATTAAAGCAATTCATTCTGTAGAAGCCGAAAAAGGCACCCGGATTTTTGATGCCAAGAACCTTTTCCTATTCTCGTTCTATTGTGCCGGAATTCGCTTTAGTGATGTTGCTAATCTAAAATGGAATAATATTAAGGATAGCACCTTGAGTTATACAATGGATAAGACCGGAAAAACCAAAACGATTCCTTTGGTAATGCAAGCAATTGACATTTTAAACCACTACGGATATAAATCTAATAATAATAATTCTGACCATTACCTCTTCCCTCTCTTAGATAATAATGATGACTATACTGACTTTGCATATCAAAAACGACAAATAGGTTCCAAAAATGCACTCATTAATAAATATCTTAAGAAAGTGGCTAAAAGTGCCGATATAA
Source organism: Fodinibius salsisoli (assembly GCF_026229185.1). Classification (GTDB taxonomy): domain Bacteria; phylum Bacteroidota; class Rhodothermia; order Balneolales; family Balneolaceae; genus Fodinibius; species Fodinibius salsisoli. The sequence continues at coordinate 11,498 of NZ_JAGGJA010000001.1, forward strand.
ATAAAAATGTTTCATTTCATATAGCAAGACATAGTTTTGCTGATTATGCCCGTAAAAGTAAAATGGATCTGTATACGATTTCTAAAGCCTTAGGCCATAGTAATCTTCAAACAACAGAGAAATATCTTAAAAACTTTGATCAAGATGGGCTCACAGAAGAAATGAATCAATTATTTAATTAACAATTAGCCAATATTATTATCAATAGTCTGAGAAAACTACTCCCAAAAAGAGTGACTAATTTCTTCTATGGTTTGAGCCTGAACTTTAAAAAAACCTTACAAGAAAGGGTCAAAAATGAAATTCAACTTCAACTCAATAATAATTGGACTCCATATCAACAATTTGAAGTTTTTTCTTATGATTTTGAATCACCAGAGGTAAAAGGACAAACCTATCCGAAGGAAGTTGTCCATTTTTTAGAATCCAGTCCTGAACTCAAAATCCAGATTGACAAAATTGACTTCCAGGATAATTGGAACAAAATAAACTCTCTATCCGAAGCTAACCTAATAAAGAAAAGAGCTTGTAATAGAAAAAAATTAAAAAATTTAGGATTTAAATATTATAAAACCCTAAATAATATCCCACCTAAGTTGGCAAGTATTTGTAAAGAAGAGATAAATAAAACTACTTCGGTCAGAAGAATCGAAGCCCAAACCTTAATATTAAATCCATTTTATAAACATAGGAAAAAACAGTTCAGACATGGGACGTTATTTAATCTACTTTTATTCTATGCATTGATACTTCAGCTTCTGATTTTAAGCATATTTAGTTTAGGTAGGCCAGCCCATTTCTTAACCTATTATGTTTTGGCTGGAAAAAATTATAAACGAAAAGAAAAACAGCTATTCAAAGACCTTCAAAAACTTTCTGAAAAAATGGCTATGGGGTATGACGGTTCTAACACAGTTCCTTCCCTAATACATTTATTTGGCGAAAAAGTGATCACAATACTTGAAGACGAGTTAAAACAGCTACATCAGATAAAAAGTAAAGCTTCCTCAATTTATGTGGATTACATATTGTCACAACTTGCAAGTAAGAGTTTCAAATATGTTCATGGAATATCCTTTGATAATGGGAAATATCAAGTCAAATTTAATACTTTTAATAAAGCTAATGATAAACAAATAATAGGCCTTTCACATTGGGAGACAGAAATTCGCAGAGGTATTCACGATGGACAAGGTCAATTCAAGGTATCAGCAACTTTTCGATTTCTACTTGAGTGGTTTAATAAAAACGAATTTTTACCTGGCTCAGAAAAAAGAGTCTATGATTTTATATCAGAACAATATAAAAAGAAAAAAATAGTCGACCGAAAACCATCACGTGATACCATAGAGAATAAAATCAAAAAACTTGCTAAGGCCAATACCCTGAGTGAAGTTTCAACCTATTTGCTTGATTTATTTGATAGATATTCTCAGGAAAGTTCAGGAAGCTTGAGGAAAAAATAGCCTTAGCCCATCTTGAGCCATTAGATTTGAAGCAGTTGATCGAACCAGAACCCCAAAACAACTGCTTCAAATATGTCTACAGAAACAAAAGTTATTGTTACTTCAGAAGAAAAAATTCATGAATTACTTAGAGTAACTATACAAAATATATTAGATGACGAACTTCCGCGAATTATCAAGAAAGCTACAAGAAAAGAATATTTATCGCTGGATGAGCTCAAATCATTAACAGGATTTTCATACGGAAAAATTAGATATTTACGCCAGTCTGGGGCAATTTCTCATGTCCGTTCCGGAAAATCTATTATCTATCCTACTGAAAGTATATACGAGTATCTTGAATCTAACAAGATAAGCCCTCCTGATTAAGCAAGTACCCTTCAAAACTTATAAGTGGTTAACTATATCTGACTCTATTTAGGAATAGTGACAGGGAAACTCCGAAACAGTATATAAAAATAAGATAACATCATGAAAGGTTGGATAAAGATTCACAGAAAAATTTTGGAAAGCCGTGTATTTAGTAATCCTGAGCTTTTCAAACTTTTTATGCTTTGCTTAATCAAAGCAAACCATAAGAAAAATTATGTGCATATAAATGGAATAACAGATCCTATTAAAGTTAAACCAGGACAATTCATAACTGGTAGAAATGCTTTACATAGAGAGTTTTATGCAATTCCTGCTAATGATGAAAAAGGGCCAAGGACAATTTGGCGCTGGATGAAGAGGCTAGAGAATTGGGGATCAATATCCATCAACTCTTCCAGCAAATATAGCTTAGTAACAGTAGCAAATTGGGAAAAATACCAAAATAGCACTTCGACTGTCCAAGAGGTTAGCCAGAAACCGACCAAAAGTAGTCCCCAAGCAAACCATCAGTCATCCACTGACAATAATGATAAAAGAAAAGTTAAAAATGATAAGAGTGAATACGCGCGTTTAAAAGAATTCACTTTTAACCTTCCTCCTGAACTAAAAGCTATAGATGATTTTCTGAATAACTATCGTAGATGGTGGAAGTACTTAATAATTACGCGTGACCAAACATTCAATGAGTTTGTAGTTGAAGAAGAGCTAAACTTTTTGGTGAAATGTCAACAAAAGGGACACCCTCCCAAAAAAGTAATAAGCCAGTCAATTAGAAATAAGAATAAATCACTGTATCAATTACGAGAACAAACGATGCATTTGAATGGAGGAGCTAAAAAATTATTTACCTATGCGGAAGTACAGAAATTAAGAGAAGCTGGAACTTATAGTGAAGAAGATTTCAAGATAAGACATGATAAAAAGGATGGACGTGGCAACCCTTTAAGGGAATTAATAAGCAATTGATCCTCTAATGGCTAAAGCCAGAAATATTATTTCTCTTAATCATTCTACCAGAAAAATAGAAAACAGCGTATGAAGTCAAGAATTATTTCAACCCCATATTGGTCGGAGTTTTCAGAAGAAAAAATTCTTGACTTCATGGAAGCTTGTTTTCAGAACCTGCGTGTAGAAGGATTAAGGGAAATAGTAAAAACCCGGTTACAAGCTGCTACAGGCTGCCGGGAGAAGGATGGCAAGCAAGTACCTTTGGTACCAGATTCGCGAGGCGAATTGGCCAAAGGTAGGGGGATTTTTCGCATCTGCGATGCTCTAAATGTAAACCAAAAAAACAATCAAGCTATGGAAAACGACAATAATATCAGCCACAAAAAAGAATCAAATCATAGGCGTGATTATCTGCTAAAGATCTACCTCACCAAGGGAGAAAAGGCCCGGATTAAGAAAATGGCGAAAACAGTGGGAATTAAGTATTCAGCTTTTGGAAGGTCCGTTCTGCTGGATTATGAATTTCCCAAAGACCTGCTTGATCTTCGGAAGATCCGATACGAGCTCAACAAGATTGGGGTCAATCTCAACCAGATAGCAAGGGTGGCCAATCGGAACGGACAACTTCCCAGTGCCAAGCAAATCACTCAGATCGAACATCAATTACTCACAACCTTAGAGGAGTTATGATCGCCAAAGTTGGAGGTTCTACCAGCATCTTACAAACCCAGCATTATTTAGTCGAAAAAGATCCCACCCGCTTGGCCTGGGAGCATCCCCGGCATCTGGCCAGTACGGACCGCGAGTTTGTAATCAGCCAAATGCGGGAGGTGGCCAAAGACAGCCGGACGAATCAGCCCATTTATCATTATAGCCTATCGTGGGACGAATCAGATAATCCCACCCGGCAACAGATGATTGAGGCGGCGACACAAACCCTTAGAGACTTAAGACTCGAGGAGCACCAGGCGCTGCTTGTTGCTCATAATGATCATGACTACAAGCACCTTCATATCATGGTTAACCGCGTACACCCGGTTACCTGTACGGCCTGGGATCGTTATCGAGATTATATCAAGCTCGAGAAAAGTCTGCGGAGGATTGAGCGCAAGTATGGATGGAAAGAAGTACCAGGACATCATCACCAGCTGGACGGCCAGCAAGAGCCGGAATTTGGGAACAGTCTGAACCAATTCGAATGTGCTCAGATAAAGAAAGGCCAAACGCCTTTATTCCTGCTTATCCGGGAACAGGCGGGGCATGACTTCCGGGAAGCCCAAAGCTGGGAAAACCTTCACCATCGGTTAGCGGAAAAAGGGCTCACCATTCAGCGAGGAAGCCGGGGCACCGGCGGCAAAGTCACTGATGGCTTTGAATATACAAATCTGTCGAAAATACACCGGGACTTTTGCATGGGACGATTGGAGAAGCGCTTGGGCCTATTTCAATCGTTGAAGGAGGTACAGCAAGGAAAACAATTAACCGATATACAGCGTGCTTTCGCGCGTTACGAGCGAGCCCACCGGCTTGGCAGGCCCGGCCAGGCTCGTTCGTTTAAAAACGGACTTCAAAAAACACTGAAGGCCTTGGGAACCGCTCGCAAGATCCAGAAATCCCTAAACACGCTGCTGGCCATTAGCTCTCCCGGCAACCCGGCTTTTAAAGCGGTGAGCATGATTGGGAAAACAATGATTAACCACATAAAACAACATGAGCAATCCAGAGGACGAGGATACTAGTATGGCACAAAATATGAAGCAACGACTCAGAGATCAGAAAAAACAAGACCACGAAGAATTCCGCCAACAGATGGTCCAGGATGTCATGGAACAGCTGACTGAATGGAGGGAGGCCACCAATTGCATCATGGCAAAGAACCATAGGGTTATAAAAGATGCGGTCAATCAGATGAAGATCTATGAGCGCCGAGTTAATGAAGTTGGTAAGAATTTGAGCAGTATCGAATATAAAACCCTGACAGAAATTAAACGATTTAAACGGGGCCGAAGTTGGAAGTTTTTCGCGGCCTGCCTGCTGTCCGCCATCATTGGTGGATTCACCACTGTCGTTATTTGGGCGAAGTATTGGGGTACCCTGCGATACCTCTTAGAGTGATAAATAGTGTCTTATACCATAAAACCAAAACATAATACATACATCTTACTATGCTATTTGCTTTTGCCGATTTACAACCCCGCTACATCTATGCACTCATTGAACCGACTAATTTTTTACTTGGCTACGAGTATAATGACCTTCTTAAACCGACATGCTATATTGGAGTAGCCAAAGATCCTTTTGCCGATGTCAGTGATTTAATTAATAAGGCATCTCGAAATAGGAACAAACTATCAACATGGCTTCAGGAATTAGATGGAATTCTTGAAGCTCGTCCCGAATTGGTGATCCTTGAATCGACCATTTCAACCTATACCCATGGAGATGCCCATAAGATACTCAAAGCTTGGCGTTGGGCGGGGTACCTGGCGGGGTATAACCTTGTTTCCAATCAGCGAAGTTATTATAGCCAAGAAAACTTTCACCAGGAAAATTTAACCGTCCGAGAGATGGCTATTGATCGGGAAGTAACGGTTGGTAGCCATACCTTGAGTGTATTTAAAAACATCCTGGGCCTACAGTCCCATAAGAGAACAATAGCATCCATTAAGCCTTATTTTGGCTATTCGTTAGTCTGTGACAATGGTAGTATCCACTACTATGAGGCTCAAGAAGAGCGTTCCGAGGCGCTGAAGCAATATATGGACAACAGAGAAGCCAGACGCATCGAGAAGGATCCCGTACAGTATAAACAGCACTTAGCCATTGTGGATGAACGGGCAGAGCGATGCCACCCATTGAAACTAGCTAAATGGAAAGCCCGGCCTATTATTAAGGAAGCAAGTAGCTGGGAAAAGCTTGAAGAGGAATTATGGGAGTGGCGGTGGACTATTCACCGACTGCCTCGGGGTGGGGTTCTGTTTAATGGAAAATATCCGGTTCGGTTGAAGAAGATTCATCCAGATTTCGCTTTAGAAAAGCTTGAAGAACGGTTTGGACAGGTTTTAATGGGATAATATAGAATAGACATATCATATTGAGCGATAAAAAGAAGGTTCTGTTCACCAAATAATTACCCTAATGACAGGAACACACCCGTTCTAAAATTTTTGTAATATGTAATAGGCTTTCTAAAATCAACTCATCAGACTTTTCTTTATTTAGGCATGAGTATCGATTCAGTAATCGATCCCAAAAGATGGAAAGAAATAACAAAACCTTACGAGCAAAGAACTTTGGCTTCAGAATGAAAAACCTATATTTCATTCTGACAAGCGTTCTCTAATAGAGCGAATTACCTGGTCTCCCGGTATTGTTTCGACCTCACCATTTTCTATCTCGTCCAACCTTCGGTCCGCTTCTTCGGCCCACGCTTGTTCAATCTCAGGATCAGGTGGACGGAGCGTTTTTTGAATGGCTGTTCTTATTTTAATCCGTTCGGTGTCGGAATAGGTTGCTATTTCCTCGATGACTTCTGTTAAAGTCATGGGCTCCTTATTGGTGAATTGCTGCCGAGTATCTCCCGTTTTTTTGTCTTTAAACAAGCGATATAATGTGTTATGTATGTCTTCGCTGGGAATGAGCGCACAAGAGCCGTGATGAACACTATCAATGCGTCGTTGAACTTCATCTTCCCAGGTTTCTTGAATGTCAGAATCATATATAGACAGGCTTTCCATAATATATTCAGAAAACAGCAACAGATAATCGATGGGAAGCATATCAAGAACGTCAAGGACTTTTTCTTTGCTCATGATTCTGATAGTTAAAAATTGCCTGATTTATTCACACTGTTTAGTAAGCTAAATAACAAGATCACCGCTTAGAAACAAAATTTGAGACTTATTTTTAATAAGCATCTAAATATGGATTTTTTTTGCGCTTTCAAGCTCCAGTAGATAGTCTCCAAAAAATGTGATTTTTTTGTCATATGTTTAATGACATCTCTACTCAGTAGTCTCTTAGCCAAAATAATTTAAGCCAACTTTTGACCGACCATAAAGTGCCTGTTTGGCTTAACGACTAAAAGTTAATTGCCCTCAACAATAATCATAACTGAATTAAAAAATTTTCTTTTGTTGTTCTTTACTATCTCTCCAAATTTGAAATACCAGCCAAAGTAAAGCTAATGCAGCTATATAGAAGCCTACATTTTCTGAGAATTTATTCATTTGATACATATCAATATCAAGGTTTAACCTTCTTTTAAATAAGTGATTTCACAACCCTTACACTTTCTAACTTCCTGGTAATGGTCCGCGATATCATACCAGCCGTTTGTTTTTTGGAAAATATCGAGACCTCTACCTAAGATTATTTTCCATCCATTATCTAATTGAATTGAACGGTCATGAATTTCCTCATCAAATTCATAGGTAAACTGAACCCCGATTGGGTCAAGCGAATCCATCATATCAGAGAAAGCCTCTTTGGCATTCTCAATGTAATCCTCATTGTTATTAGTCTTTAAATGGATACTAACCTCCTCTTCAGGCTGTTTCAGATCTGCTACTAAGCGTGCAAACTCCATGAAATTCTTCAACTGGTAGGGAAGACGAATGTAGGGATCAACTACCTCTATCTCTGAAGCTCCTTTTAGATAAATACCGAATAGCTTTTTATAGCTGATACCAGTCTGATTTTCTCTGATTATCTTTTGCCCCGCTTCCGGTTGGACCGTTTCTTCTTTTTCTTCATTGGTTGATTGAGCAGGAATATTCTCTCCGTCTTCACTATCCCCTGCGTCTCCACCAGCCGGTATATCTAGTTTAAAGTCCCCGTATTCAATAACTTCCAAGGTTTCTGTCTTATGGACTTTCCCGTCAGAAGTCTCGTATTGGAACTTAATTATGTCATCATTAAAGGTTTCGTCCATTTTCCGAAGCTGGTCCTTAACCCGCTTTCGACATTCAATCGCGAAATCAAGCAGTTCTTTGCCTTCTTTTTCGTCAAACTCCCCATGAGGATAAATGACTTTTACTAATCCAGAAAAAGTCTTCTCAATAGCCGTTTTATCCCGGGTGGTTATGCTATCAGATAACTCAAAGAATTGTTCATAGGACTTCATGTAATCTTCTTTACGAAGTTCCTTCATGACCTCAGCGAGATAGTCAACTATAAAACCATAGTCACTGGTAAACATTTCATTGCGTAGTTTCTGGACCTCCCAGCCGGGTAAATAACAGTGAACACGGTCAAGGAATGCTGAGTCGTAGTATTCTTCGGGAAGTGCCTCAAAGAGATCTGCATGACGTAACATGTAGGGTACTGAATGATTCGTATTACCTACATAAACCATCGAAGCTTCTGCCTGAAAGACCTGAGTACCTCTTGAAAATGACTTATTAGCCATGTAGTTCTTCAGAATATCAACCAGGGCTCTATCTGTTCGTTTCTTCTTACCCGCGAACTCATCATAAGCAACGACATCCCAATAACCCACGAGCCCAATTTCACCAGTGTTATTGTTGATAAAGAGCTTGGCCTTAGTAACTTCCCCCCCTGAAATGAGGATCCCATGAGGAGAAAGCTCAGAATAGAGATGTGACTTACCAGTACCCTTTGGACCAAGTTCAATTAGGTTGTAGTTCTTCTCGGCAAAAGGTACTAAACGTGTTAACTGGAGAAGTTTAGAGCGATTCGAAAACCCCTCTGGGTTTAATCCAATGGACTGCATAAGCAGATCCATCCATTCCTCTTTGGTAAACTGCTTTCGAGCTTCTTTAAATTCTGAAAGATCAACGCCTGAAACTTGTATAGGCTTGAGCTTCTCAACAGTCCACGGTAACGAATCTCGCTCTTCAGAAACTTGATACCCCAAGGTGGCAATACACCAAACGCCGCCGGTGAGAAGCTTCGGGTGCTTTTTTATAAAAGAATCATTGATAGGAATCTGTTTTAACCCAAGATTCCCAAAGTAGGCTTCATACTGATCTTTTTTGTCATTCAGCTTAACGGCCACCTTATCAATTATGCGATGAGCTCCACGTTCTCGTACAGTCGACTTGATAATCTGGGCCTCATCTCTGTGGACAAAGTGCTTTGTAATAATACTCTTAACCGTTTCAACGCCCTCCTTAATCGTCTCCTCATCATCTGTGGCACAGTACTGACCCAACAGATACTCCAACACATAGGTTGGGATACTCGCATTACCCTTGATCAGACTTGTTAGATCCTTCCTAACGACTCTGCCTGCGAAATGTTCGTTTATTTTGTTGTTGAATGCATCCATTATTTAAAAATCATCAAAGTCATTCGTGAATGAAATATTAACAGTATATGGGAAGCGATCATACTCGATCCACTTGTTACTTCCTTCCACCTGTTCTTCCAGTGTCAAGTAAATAGTTTCATTTTTATATTCATTTTTTGCCTTACTGGAAAGGCGGAATTTGTACTCATACTCTCGATCTTTAGCATTTTTCGAGTCAGAGTCAAATGTATAAGTCATTACATCACTGAGGGTTTCGCCACTCTCACTCTTAAACTGAACCTTTAATGTTCGTCCGAGTATCTTCTCCGAAGTAGGCTCATGCTGATAAAAACTAACACGCTGAATATTAGTACTTATCTTATTATTCCGTTTGTTTAATACATCCACATCGACCTTTTCAACAGTATCTTCCCGCTTTTTCTTGATATGAATCAAAGGTACAATTGTCTCCTGCAAGGTGGCTCCGCCGTGGACAAACCGAGACCCGGCTCCCTGAACACGTAAACGATTTATGCCTTTTGGAATTAAAATCTCAATATCTCCTTCAATACCTACTTCCGAAGAGTCATACTTAAAAACACTTTCATTATGAGCGAGGTTATTGCCAAGAACAAATCTGCGGTTTGTTTTTATGATATCACCTGAGACCTCCGCATCAGCAAAGTCACTCTCCTCTAACACATCATTTTGATAGATAAAACCGTGATCAGCAGTTACAATAATATTATACCCTCCCATATTTGTGGCCTTCTTGACAAGATCTACGAGAAAGCTGATTTCATCTTTTGCAGCACCAATTACCTTTTCTTCTGAGCTTTTATCGTCTCCAAGCTTATCGATTCGATTATGGTACACGTATATCAAATCGTGACTGGTAACCAGCTCTCGGGCCTCATCACTTTTTGATGCCATTTTCATCATATCTTCGGCATCAATGACAGTGGCATCAACACCAGAATGGGATTTCAGAACTTTCTCTCGTTGACGAGAGCCTTTGGTACTGTCTCCATCGATTAATATGTCATCCGATTCATCAAACGAAAGCTTATTGTGTGGAAGCAAGAAAGCCATTCCAAGCTTTGTATAAGATGGTAGGGATGTCACCTGATGGTCTAGCGAGCTGTCAAAGCGATTTTCTTTCTGCATCAACTCATGCAAAGAAACACCACATTCATAGCGAAGGGCATCAGAAATGATGACAAACAAACGTGTATTCTTATTGATAAAAGGTTTGACGTCTCGCTTAAAGAAGCTTGTTTGAGCGTTATTTGAAACGGGCCATCCTTCCGTTTCATCCAGTGTTCGTTGCCAGGCATCACTGATATTAAGCAGCCAGTTGTTACTGTATGCTTTGTTCACCTCTTTATACAGAGGATTAAGTACATTATTCTGATTCGTGGCACGGTACTGTTCAATAAAAATTCGATAATATTGATCGATCTTATACCACTCAGAGGTATATCTTTCCACACCTTCATCAAAATGAGATATGACTAACTGTTCTGTATCATTTACTGCTTCCAGCAGGTTAAATCCAACAGTAAGAGCGTTATAGAAAGCTTCATAGCGGGAAAACCAATACTTTGACTCTCGCTCTTTGATAACTGCTTCCAATCGTTGCCTATCCACACTGTCATCGAGAATACCGCGAATGAGCTCTGATATAATTCGTTGATCAATGAGTTCAAAGAGATCGTCATCAATGACTTCATCCAAACTAACGTCATTGAGGATATCTTCGATATGCAGATCAAATTGAATCCGATTAGAAATCGCTTGAAAGTCATCCTGAAAAGAGAGTGTATCCTTCCAGGTAGAAATCATGACCTCAGACTCCTTATTTACCACGGATGAAGAGGCTGTAGGAGAGAAATTCTTTTGGAATACTTCAAGTAAGAAGTCATAGATAGAAGGCTCTTCGTGGGTATATCCAAACTTTTTGGCTACTTCATGCCAAAAAATATCCTTGAGTTTAAATCGCTCCAGTTCTCGTTCTATAGATTCATGCTTTTCATTGACAAAGGCCGAAGCGTAATTACGTAAATACTCATTCAGGGATAACATCTTTGCCTGAAAGACTACCTGAAGTAGTTTCAAAGAAAGGAGATGATCCCCATCCTCTTCCTGAGCAATTTCTTTAAAAGCAGCAACCCGTTCTTTGTTTTTGAAGAATTCCAGATGCTTACTCATCCACTCTTTGTAATGATATCCTAAACCCACCTCCTGCAAGTAAAGAGCTTCTTGATCGGTGTGGTAGACGTGGTGAGCTAACTCGACATCTAATAACCAGTTCTCCTTATTCTCGGGTTTTTCTTTAGGTATATACAGCAAAAACTGTTGGCCAGGCTCTTCTAATAAAACCTGGACTTTTACTTCCAGCTCATTGCCCTCTACTTGTACCTTTTGAGCATTAGAGAGTTCAAGGCCTTCGTACTCTTTTGTAAAAGCCTGCTCTGCATCGTACCAGATTAGGATACGATGTTTATCAAGTAGCTTTTCTATAGATTGTTTAATCTTATTCATTCAACCTTTTAAAACTCATCTTTTAACGTGATTAGTACTGTACATACTTTGGATCATGATTTGCGCCACAACCACATTTGCCGCATTCCACATTATCACAGATTAGCCAATTACAATTATTGCAAGTTTCGCATTCTCTACTGTCCAGGATTTTCTTACATCCGCGGCAGTGTGTAAATCTAATAGGGTTTCCATGGTTTTCACAACTACTATTTACACAATTAAATAATGGAACCGCATAGTACCCAAGTTGATTAGGGACATAACTTTTGGGACGCAAAATTTCACCGCACGAATAGCAATTTAGCCTATCAAGAATTGTGTTCATTCTATTCAGCCATCCAGCTAAATAGATGAACACCAATCGATCTAATTGCTTATCAAACAATTCATTCAATTCATTCAATTCATTCAATTCATTTAGTGTCCATTCCTTAAAAGGAAGTGACAAATCCACATTATCATTTACCCCCACACATAAATCATTCTGACACCAATAAAGATTACAGGATTCACCGGTGGGTTTATTTGAATCACTGTCATAAAATTGTTGTTCCTTCCAAAATCTCCCCTCACAGTAAATATCTAATGTTGCACCTTTACTTATATAATGGTTTCCATCTGTGTAATACCTCGAAATATTTTTCCGCTGCCATAATTCAGCTCCACGAACTTTTTTTCTACTATTGCATTTTTTAACGAGCCCTTTTAATGAGAAAATCTGATTAAATGCATCCTGGGTTAAATCTTCGCTTTTTAAGAGGTTGAAATGCTCTTTTAAAACCCGATTCATTATATTCATAAGTTGATTACGATTTTTAAATTCATCTGTAATGAATTTTCTTACTAACAATGAACTGAGTTGCACAGTATCAATTGATTTGAGTATCTCAACCAAAAACTGCTTAGGGAGCTTCCCATTATGATGGAGGGAAATCAGATACTTAAATAGCGTAAGCTGAATTGAATATTTCTTTCTTTTTAATAGCTCATTTAAACTCTCAATATTGGAACTTTCGTTGTAATTCTTTAAAAAGTTCTTAAGAATAAAGAAGTCTGATTCAGCACCAGATACTTCAAAATCGACAACCTCTTCATCAATAATAGTTATTGTGGACGTAATGTTTCCCTTATTTATCTCAATTTTGTGTGCGAGACTCTCGGCTAAATCAGGATAATGTTTTACTACAAAGTTTATCACATCATATGGAAACTGGTTTATAATATTACCTAATACTCTTTCCATTAATGATGCAGAAAGCCTTCTTAAAGAGTAACTCCCTTTTAGAAGTTCTAATAGCTTCCCATTCTCCTCAAATTGATAGTGTTCTAAGGCCTTTTCGATCATTCTTGGAGAATCGACCTTATCAATAATATTTAAGAGAGGCAGTTTTTCTTTCTTCTCTTTTATCAATTGTACTAAACCTTCAATACATGCTTTCTCATTTACTGATTTTACCTTCTCAACTTGAGTAAGCAAAGTATCCAAATCATTTAGATTCAAACTTGAAATGAAATTTGAAATAAATACCTCAGGAAACTTTGATTTCTTACTTGAAAAGACTTCTAAAGTATCTAAAAAATCGTGTATAGATATTTTAGCGGGATCTTTAAAAAGCTCTTCTAAGATGACGTTTTTTTCGGTTTCACTTAGATGTTCAATTAATGATTTATACTTATAAATCTTAGCAGGAGGAATACGATGAAGTAATTCCTTTTTAAGAAAATCGAATGGAACTAAATTGTATAGTTCTTCTACTTTTAAAAGGCTTCTCTCTTGATCAAGAGTATAACCATAATGCTCTTCTAACACCTTATACATTTTAGGTGTAACTTCAGCATTTGGCTTGTTTCCAATTTCAAAGCCTTCTTTTGAGAGGATTTCTAAAATTGAAGTAGTAGAATCGTTAAACCCAGAGGCAACTTTAAATAACCGTTTAGACTCATTTGTAGTTAAACTTAAAAAGTCATCAAAATATCTAAGGAAAGCTTCTTTAAAATTTTCATGAGCATTTAGGATTTCAAATGGAATAATTTTAACTAGTTCTTTTGTAGAATTATTACTATCAAACTCCCAGTTTTGGATCGTAATATTTTGAACTTCTGCATTTGGCCATTTCTTTAAAAGTATTAATTTTTCTTTGTCACTTAACTCTTTCGCATACTTTCTAAAGTAGTTTAAACGCTTGTCCTCTTCTAATCTCTCAAAGACAGGAAGTCCATTCTTAACTGCTAGGCTGGGTTCAATTTCTTCTAAAGCTTGTTCAAAAAAGGAGAGGTATTTCTTTCGCTTGAGTTTATTGTGAAGGTCAATTATCTGTAAACATGAAGTGAGAAATGATTCTGAGGCATTCTCAAGTAAAAATTCTGCTGAATCTTCTAAACAGCAATCAATAAATATTTCCTGCACCTTTCTTTTTTGTTCCTCATCCTTAATCTGCTGTATAGCATAATATTTCTCTTTAGGGACCTGTAAACTCCCATTTTTACTAAGATTGTCGGATATGACAGTCACTAATATTCGATCAGAATCATTATAAAGTCTTGAGATTCTCTTAATTTCGCTTATAGTCAGTCTTTCAGAAAACTTATATAATATGGATTTATTTATTTTATAATCACCGGAATAAACCCTTGAAATAGTTTTATTAGCAAAATCTATTTGAACACTTTTAGTTACCCATGCTTCAAAAAAAAGCTCATCATCAAAATCATGTTCGATTTTGCTAAATATTTCCTCTTTAAGATGATCAAATGTTTCAAAGACTTTCACCAAGCCAAGTAGATCTTCCTTTGGAATCCCATTACTTTCGTATTTCTTTTCAACTATCCTTATCAGAGTTTGATCATCAAAGTTATAATCATTGAATTTCAAAAGATTCTTTAAAGAAAGTAGATGAGCATATTGAATCAGATGTTTTTGTTTGAATGGAAAATCTTGTCTTGGGCGTAGCCAATCAAGTTCACTCCAGCTTCGCATTTTCTGACTCCTTTCTTTCCTTATATCATAAAATCCCTCTTTCCAAAGTATTACTGATGTTTCTGTATCAACATCTTTTTCTATCTGTTTAAAAATCTCAAGGATTTCATCCTTGTCAAAAAGAGTATATTTTCTAATTAGATCATTTACCTTTGTACAAAAAGGCGATATTAAATCAGTATGGTTATTCTTAGCAAATTGAAGGTTCTTTAAAATTAAATGATGAATTTCTTCTTTCGATTTTTTCCGGAAAAATAATTTTAAAGCTTGGGTAAAAACATCCAGACTTCTTTTTCCTCCGTACCTTGTCTTCCTTCGGTTCCCTTTTATTATTATGGTCGAATCTTTACTCAGAAGGGTAATAATACTATTATATTGATCCGTATCTAATGGCGTTACTTTATATGCCATTTTTTTATCCCTCTTTTCGTCGTATCCCTTCTCAAAATGAACAACCATACCCTTTTTAAATGCTGTTTGGGGATCAACTGCATTAGTATAATATAGAAAATAATCTTCCTTATTGGGTGCTCCAATAAGACCAAACTTTTTCTCTCGATTAAACCATTTGATAATGCCTATTGCTTTCTCTTGACTCATATGATCCTCTTTCTACGGAGTTCCTATCTTATTCATTCTGATACTAAGTTATGTCCTCCAAGAAACAGTTTCCCTTTTTCCGTAATCACATATTTCTGATCGGGAGACTGAGGCTTATCGGGTATCGTCTTTGTCACAAATTCTACGTTTTCCAAGGGATCCAGATAGTTTCCCCGAAAGGTAGCCCTATTCTTATATCCAATAGCAGACATCATATCATCCAAAGAAATAGGGGTAGAAGTTAGAGTTAGTATCTGGATTAGATACATGACTTTCTTATGCAGTAGCTTGGTACCATTTGTAGTCCAGCTTGGTACCTCTTTAATATCTTCCTCTTTATAAAACTGCTTATCAGGCCAATCAAGGCGTTCTAGCTTGGTACCTTTTTTATGCCAGCTTGGTACCAAGTATAGAAGAACCTCGTTCCATGAAGCACCTATAAGGTCCGAAGGAAGCAGTACTTCTTCTAGTCCTTCCTCTATATGTTGAGAAAGTTCTTCAGGGAGATCCAACAAGGTTATCCATTTGTTCACATAAGTACCAAGGTGGGCAACTTCTAACGGAATAATAGTTTTGAAAACGTCATCCTCAATAAACAGTGGCTTGGCATTAGGGACATACCGGGGTAGCCACTTCGTAGTGTTGCGAATACCCGATCCTATTTCGTCTGTCCACCCAAAAGAAGTAAAGAATTTACGGATATTAGGGTTTTTGGGATGGGGATTAAAGCTTGATGGATCGATAGGACCATGGAACAGGGCTTTGTTGGGATTCGTAATCGTCACTTCATTTCTACCTATAATCAGGTTAGTAGAAAGAGCACTCGTATATTCCCGGTGCACAACAGCATTGCCAATTACCTCACGAAAGATGACATCCCGCAGATCGATGCGTTGATCACCCTCCATGTGGAATTTCTGAGAGAGGTGCTTATACACAAATTCTTTAAGCTGCTGGTAAGTATCGATTAGGTTTGTCCGTAGCGTAATTCGATCATCCCAACGATCCAGGTTTTCTCGTCGAACCATGGCCTCTACCTTATAAGCTGGTAACAGACTCTGAATAGTTTGGTCTTTACCAAAAATTAGGGCAGCGGCAAGGGTAAGTCCTTCCTGACCGGTAGTAAAATCTTTCTTATAAAGAATGGAGGCTTCCAGAAGCTCTTTATCATCCAAGACAATCCAGGGATGATCACTTTGATTCGCTCGAATCAGTTTTCGGGCTTTATCAAACAGCGAAGAATCCAGATCTTCAAACGTTAGCTCAGGGTAAATCTTCGTTTCGGTAAAGGCAGTCCGCTTTTTTTGATAGAGATCTGATAATCGCTGCTGATTATTTGTTATATCGGTATCACTTTCTACATCCCGCAGATAAACTTTCCCTGCATGCTTATGTACCTGAGAACTGTTGGGTATGGTAACTGCTATGACCTTTCCCTGGTCGGTATCAATCGTTTGTGGCTGTACATATACAGGTGGTTCAATACAATCTGGAGAGTTAAGGGCAGTTACAAAATCACTTTTTAATTTGAGCTCGTCATCTTCGTTGATACCCATAATTTCTCCAGCATCATCTATCCCCAGAAGAATAGTACCTCCATTGGTGTTGGAAAAACTGGCCACGGTTTCATAGGCGGAGGAGGGAATACTGTCACTACATTCTTTAAATTCTACACGGTCATTTTCGCCGCCCTCCACCATATTATGTAATTGTTCTTTATCAATCATTGTATCCTACTTCCTTCTATCCATTTGATTTCTTTAATTTTAAATGTAGTATTTAGCTCAATTTTCAAATAAAGTTACGTTTGATGCAGAAGGTTTTCTGCCAGCATCAATGAGGATGATATTCTCCTTGCCACCTAAACTAAGATCATTAATAATTTTTTGAACTCTCTTAAGCTCTTTGCCATCAAAATATAAAATCACTTTAATTGACTTATTTGTAGCATTTGCTTTTTTATACACCTCAACCTGCTTTGCCAAGTTTTGCTTTAACTTTGTATTTTTAGCTAACTTGAATTCAATCAGCGTTTTGTCCCCTGCCCCTTTTGATATTGCATAGTCAACCGGCCCACGGCCATTATTGGGCTCTCTATTCACATCAAAGTCACTTGCAAACCATGTAAGTCGATAGATAACTTGTAAGTCTGATTCTCGTTTTATTGGTTTTCCGTCAATATAGAAGAGTTTATATCCATCATTATTTTCAATGACATGTTTTAGGTATTTAATACGATTCAATGCTTCATCATATGATGAAATCGGTGGGATTTCATAAAAATTAGTTTCTTCCTGAAGCAAAGAAACTATCTCTTTTACATTGTCAATAAATGCAGACTTCACCAACTCCACTTTTTTCTCAGAAATACTTTTTGCCATCTCTCCTTGTTCCTCCTTATGGGCAATGTAATAATCAATCAAGTCAGGATATTTTCTTATGGTTGCATGAATGGCTTCTGAAACTTCTTTACTGGTATTTGTTCTCCCTTTTTTAGGTTTTGGTAGTTCTTTTTTAAAATAATTTACTACTTCACTTCTAAGTTGGTCATTCGGAATGCTATTACAAACCCTACTAAAATCCCCTTTAAGATCATGGTTATTAATCCAATTCTCATCCTTAGTTAGAATGTCTTTGGGTGTCAATAAAATATAATCACCAAAAATAAATGGTAGAGTAAAGGTTTTGGGCATCCACCTTTCAAGTTGATAATCAAAATATACTCGCTCAATTTTTAGCTTTTCGGTTTGGTTATCATTAAGATTAGCAAGGGCAAAGTTCTGAGTATATTCCAATAAAAACTCTTTAATCAAATTGGTAGTAAAATCACTGATATTATCTTTTCCTACACCAATTTCAAACAATGTTGCTTTTTCTAAATGAGAGGATTCGGTAATTGTTTCTTTACCTAAATCATCAAATAGAGCCTCTATGTTTTGAGAAAAGGCCTTACCAAATTTCATCCCCAAACCGCTACCACTGTTACCAACTTTGCTATAGCCAAACCAATTTTGTTTGACTTCTGAAAATTTATACCAAGATTTAATTTTAGCTTTATTGATATTCTCTGCTTCTGATTTTGATTTTAGAAAAGCGATATATTTCAGAATGCTATCATGAAGCTTTTGGTACTCTTCTTTTTCACTACCAAATAACAGAAATGGATCTATGAATAAAGGCAAATCGTTGATCAGTGAAATATTAAAAGCCCCATAGCCTTCTAATACTCCAGGGTCAATGTTAAAAAAGTCTGAGAAGTAAATATTCATAGATCCAATATTTGGTTACATTATTTTTCCCATCTGTTAATCATTATTGGAAGAACTATTCCCCTCAAGAAGTTCAACTTTAGCATCAGCTTTATTGAAATATTTCTTAATCCATCTAAATGATTCCAAATTATCGTTGATAATTGATATTGTTAACTCAATTTTCTTCTTATTATCCCTTATTTGAATAGCATCATTCCCAAAGATATCACTATACTTTTCTCTATTTGCGATAAGATTTTCATAGGTATATGTTGCTTGATGAAGATAAGGCAAAACTTTTCTCGCTTCTTTATGAGGAATACTTTTTAAGCTAAGTTCTTTTAATGGGAGGATTAGTTCCTTGTATGTCTTTGTAGTATCAGCATCATCCCGGTTATTCACCCATTTTAAAAGAATTGCATCAAATGCTGTGAAGAAATCATCTTTCTTGCTTTCATCTTCCTCAACCTTTCCTAATAGTTCGTCATAAAAACGAAAGATTTTGTCTGTCGACTCTACCCAAGACAATTCATTCCTATATGCATTAGTACTAAAATTGTTGTGATTAATAATAGCATGTTCCATTTGGCTATTAATACCATTTACGGCTCCACTCAATTTTTTGATTATTTCAAAGCTTTTTGGTTCATGCTTCTCCAATATTTTATGAACATCTTCAATTATATTCTGACTATAAAACGCAAAGCTCATTTCCGTAACTTTATTGAAAACATAATTTCGTTTACTAATATCTTTTAGTTGTTTTGAGAGCTCTTCAAATTCTTCAGCCTGCTTTTCTATTGATTTTAAGGTCTCATCAAGTGCCCCAATTAGATAATTTCCCCTTTGTTTTAATCTTTTTTGTTCCTTTCTATACTCATAAAAAACAGTTAGAAACCACCCAAGAGAGAAGATTCCTATTGATACAAGGACTGAGAAAACCGTATCAGAACTTAAGTCACTAAAATAAGTTTGCGCTGAAATGATTAGCCATTCAAAGAATCCAGCATCTTTATTTTGGAATATTAAATACATAAAGATCACCGTACCCTACTCCCGTCTACCCAATCAAAGTCTGCTACTTTCTTTTTCTTCTTTTTATCGTTGACGCTTCTAATCTCTTCTACGGCCTGACCGAATAAGTTATAGTTCACCAATACCCCATCATCCAGATCCATCTCGATACGTTCGGAAGCCAGGGGATAAAGGATCTCCCGCTCGTAGGTTTTGCAGTCTTTGATCATCTCATTGAGCTTGTCAATCTCTTTGGTGGCACTTGCTTTTTCACCGGTAGACCCTGACTGCTCTTGGTGTTTCATTCGTTCCTTTCGGGTCTCAAGTTTTTCGATAAACTCCCGCAGATAGTTGTTTAAAATATTGTTGAGGGTATCAGGGGTATAGCGATGCATATACACAAGCACGCTAAAATGTCCCTTGGGAGAAGTGAACTTCCAATAAATGGGACGCTTGCTGTACCGCTTGTAGTGATCTCTATAAAAGCTTCTATCAAAATATTTGCGAATATCTCCTTGTTTGATATTTTCTTCCACAAATGCCAGGTTCTTTTGGAAATTTTCCTCGCCAAAACTGGCTTTCAGAAATTGATGGAACCGGGACACGATATCATCTTCAAACCATTCGTCGTCGAGGACGGGAATGATATTGTCATCATCAGACAGGTAGGTCACTTCGTCTTTGGACTTCTCCACCTTATTTAGATAATCCTCTAACGTCTCTCCCTGGTTGGCTAAAATGAGCCCCTCTTTGTCTAAGGAGTATCGGCCAAACATGCAGCCAACGGCATAGCTGACAAATTGGGCTAAGACTTCTTTTGGTTTAAAAGACAGAGTCCCATCTTTTATTTTTGTTTCACTTTGCTGAATGGTGATTTCCTTCAAAGGTATTTCAGGACTGATTTCACCATTTAAACCATATATCTCAATGAATTGCCGATTGAGTTGTTCTTCTCTACCGTGAAGTTTCTTAAATCTATTAGACCAATATTGCGTATAAAGATCGAGTGTTTCTTCAATATCAACCTCAACAGGTTGTTCACGTTTTATTCGAATTAATTCATTTTGTTTAAAACCCCATGTAGTCTCGTTTGAATACCAGTCTGATTTTGCTATTGATATACACGAATTTACAAGACTGATAATATCAACAGAGTGATTTTCAGAATATTTAAAAGGCAACCTATTAATATCCCCAACTTGAAAAGCCAAAGTAGGATTTATTGTTTTTAAAAACTCATGCGCCAATTTTGAACACATAAAACCTAATATGTACTCTTTTGAGTACTCATCATCTTCTAAAAACATCGACATTCCATTCACATCGAAAGCAGCTCCATTTTCTAGTATTCTAACTCCAAAGAACGAGGAGCTGAGTAATGTCCATGTAATCCCTTCCTTAAAGTAGTATGATGTATTTCTAGTTATAGAATTTTCATAATTTTTTATAATGGCTCCATTGTCAGTCCAGTTTAAAACATCAATAATATTGCCATACCATTTTCTAAACTTACCTCCCTTATTATAAGGCACCCATTCGCGATCCATATTGTTATCTGAATTAATATCAGACCTAGTAAGATTTATTGCTGAGTCATTTACCTCATACCATTTCCGTAAGAAACGAGCATTTTTCCCAGTAGTCATTCCATTTCTTGAAGTAGTTACCTCTGATAATGGAGGGTAGGTTTCAAATAAGTCAAAGACTTTTTCAGTTACCCAATACCCAATAGGTCTTCCAGGTATCTTCTCAAAATTCTCTTGGTCTGCAACATGGAACCAATAACAATCAGGATTATTTATAGCCTCAAGTGTTTTTAGGGGCTGATTTTTTGCGCCTTTAAAATCACTTAATCGGATGAAATTTCCTTCATTATTTTTAAGTTGTTCTTTTCTGATCGTAAAAGTACATACAGGAACTGTCGCCCCGTCAAATCCTGAATACTCTAGTTGTATCAAACTATTTATGCAGTGATTATCAATGATCTTCGTACGAAGATCTTCATAGCTTGATATAAACATCCATACAAAAGGAGACATGTAACCAGTAAGACCTTCTTCCTTTGCAAGTTCTAAGCATCGGACAATGAAAGTAGCAAATAGGTCAGATTTTGTTTCTGAATAGTTGTTTTCCAGAAAGTTCTTCAAAGTTTTATTCATTCTTTTACCACCAACATAAGGAGGATTGGTAACCACTAAGTCATACTTTCTACTTAAGTGGTCATAAATCTTTGCCCGATGACTATCCTGTTCTTCAAATATCGTACCCTCCCGAATCTCTAAGTCGTCCGCTTCTTCCTCGGTTATATTAATAAGAGAGCCTAACGAATCCGCACTTTCTAATTTCTCATCATCCTCAAAGGATGTTATGTGAACAATATTCGGTACCACACCTTTAGAAAAGAAGCGTCGCTGATATTCCCGGGCTTTAAACATAAGACTGAGTGAAGCAAGCTGCGCAGCCCGTTCATCGATTTCTAAGCCGTAAAGGTTATTTTTAATAATCAGTTCTGGAATTTCGGAAGGGGGATATCCTTCTTCTTCATACATGCTGTAGAAAAGATCAAAAGCATAAGACAAAATGTGACCCGACCCTGCACAGGGATCCAGAAACGTAATCTCTTCAATTTTCTTGGTATCTCTTTCAGGGATCTGTTCCGGAGATGGAGGTTTAATATAGAAGTCCATTTTATCCTTCAACGATGAGGAAGGATGCATCTCAAGCCAGTATTGGCCCAAGGTGTTGTCCGTCATATACTCCACGATCCACCGGGGCGTAAACAGTTGGGTAGCCGGACCTATTTCTTCAGGCTTGTACTTTTTCTTTGCGCTAATCAGCTCTGAGTTTTTCTCCGAGATATAGTATTGATACAGCCAACCTAACACCTCAACCTGCTGGCAATCTTCGGCAGACATGCCTTCTACCACATCACGAATGATGGAAAACTCACTAATCAGATCATCCGGTAAAAGTAACTCGGTATAGTCATCAATAGGCTCAAACAGAAATGGAAAAATCTCATGGAGATGGTTACAGGCCCCAATCAATAACAGCCGGTAAGCTTCATTTTCCGGATTACTGGTACTCGTGCGCCCATCCAGGATATCCATGACCTGCTGTTGATCGACCTTCAGCTCTCCTGGAATATGTCCGCCCATGGCTTCCTGCAACAGCTCTGGACTTACCTGTCCATTCTCCGGTGTAAGAACCGACAGTTGGAATGGCTGAAATCCATTGGCATCCATATAGCGCAGGGCTACAAAGCGGTTAAACCAGGTATAGGCCATTTTGTCAATTAATTGCTTACGGCCATACTGGCCCAAGTCTTTTTTGAGATCCTCAATGATAGAGGCTTTTGCACGTAATTCACTGGTATCCCCCTCTAATACATGATCTAATTTCGCTTCAACTTGTTTAAGCAGTTTACGGCGTGTCTCTTGTGCAAATTTTTTGAGTTTCTTAGTGTCCATAGATGAAACTTAGTCCAACAGTATATTGTGATTCTTATTAATGTGATCGATCATTGATTTGCGTAGCTCTTTCAGGTAGTCATCCACATCCTCTTCGGTTTCCAATTCCTTCTTAGGAAAGGAAGGATGGAGGTTAGATTGCTTGATGAACATGCGCTTTGGTTCATCATCCTCTTCCGGCTGGGCCAGTTCGATCATCAAGTTGAGCTGATCCGTATATAAATGATTGCTAAGGCGACTACGCTGGTCCCGCAGGTTCCCGATAAAGCGTTCGTTTTTAGCTTTCTTCAACTCCTGTTGCAGTGGCCCCATGACCTCTTCTTTTTGCGCGTTGGAAAGTTCAGAAAACTCGTCCCGGCTTTTCAGATCCTCAATGGCTTCTTCATACCGTTCAATAGTCGCATCCTTTTCGCCCTTGAGCTCCAGCTTCACCCGTTCCTCCAGGGTATCCATCGCCTCCTTGGCTTCCCGCATGGTGGTCCCACGATACGGTGTTGAGTCTTCTTTGGCTTTCCTGAGTACTTCTTTCTCGTGGGCATCTACATAATCGAAATTCGCCTGATTGTAGGAATCAAACTGATTGAGCCGATCGTAAATCTCTTTCTGTCCGCTGTTCATGAACTGCTTAATCGGATCAAGGTTGTCCTGCTTGATATCTAACAGGTCATCCTCCATGGATCCGATTTCTGTAATCAGCGTCGCATAGTCCATCTCTTTAATCTTGCGCAGCTTATCGGCCATCGGTTGTAGCTGTTCCACAAACGGATAGCTCTGCTTTTGAGCGATGAGGTTACTTACTGTCTCCAGCTCATCTATGGCCTTCTCCTTAAATAAAGTAGCAGCATCCTTAGCTTCATTATGTGGATTGGATTCGTTAAACAGATCTTGGTGGATCTTTTTAAGCCTGCGCACCTGCCCTTGATCAAATTCAATCTGTGGATAGACCAGGGTATTGGCATGGCTTCGATTGTTCATCAACGCACTTTCAAACTCGGAATCCTCAATGATATTGGAATCCTGTTTTGCAATAATTTTCCCACGCTTAAACAGCATGGCCACCATACACCAGATCGCAAAATCAGGCCAACCATAAGGTTTCTGGGAAAATTGTTCTTTCAGATTGGTTAGCGTCGTGCGTTCATTCATTTTCTTCCGGCGCTGAATAAAGTTCATAACCTCATTTTCCGGCGGAGTCATAGATGCTTCATCTTCTCCAAACAGATCATCCTGCCGACCTTTCATAATGCTTTTTAGCCTGCTTTCATCAAAGGTCGTATCCCCGAGCATTTTGAGCTTGCTGTATGCCAACTTCACCAGATCCTGAAACGCATAAATCACTTTGGTCTTCCCATCGCTGGTTGAGGATACCTGGTGCTCAGTCCCATTCAGATAAACTGTCGATTGGGCTAGCATTTCATTCAGGGTATCCAGCATTTCCCGTTTACGCTCTTGGTTTTGCTGACCCTGTTCAAAGAGGATCTGCTTTACCCGGTCCTTATTAGAAGTAGCCTGATTCTGTTTGATATATTTTTCGGTCTGCAGATAAAGACGCGCTTCTTTTACAATGCGATCATCCGGGGCCAACTTCATCAGCATATGGGTCTGATTGCCCATAGAAAGTCCCTGGAAGTAGCTTTCGTTATCGTAGTTCTCACTATTGGGCGTAACCAACTCAACGGTAAGCTCCTTCTCTCTTCCGTAGAGGGTCCCATCCACCTTGCGAGTATATTCGTAATACTGCTTGTTATCCTGAAACTGCAGACGGGTTTCTTTAATCGTACCATCAAAGAGAAGACTGCTAAAGAGGTCCGTTACATCTGAGGAGTTGATCTCTGTATTCTTGATATCCTGTTTGATATCCTTCTCGATATCGGTCATGAATTCATAGGTATCCCCGCCCTTACGCTCAATATAATTTTGTTGCTCCAGCAGGCTCAGGGCTTCTTTCACCTCTTCCTCATGGGTATTCGGATTCACATTGAGGTGATTCAATGTGAGTACCAATATATTACGAATCGTCGTTTTAAAGCTGTCATAATACTTCACTAAGAAGAGCGCTTTAAGGATACGAACCGCCAAGGGGCGATTAGACAATTGCCGCTCGGCCAAGATAATAGAGTTCTGTATCTCTGTCCGCATGGTGGCTCTAAGCCCTTCAAAGAGCTGATCAAAACTGATTAAGCTACGCTCATCAAAGCCATCAATATCTTTAAGCACCTCTTGGAATACACCCAGCATGGACCGCTCACCTACAGAAGCATGCTTCCCCTGGAATGCGTTATGCTTGGCAAGGGTTTTTATGGACTGCTGAAACAGATCAAACTGGTATGGTATGAAGGGGTATTTCGCAATAAACTCTTCTTCATCTTCATAGTTCTTAAACTGGACCCCCGCTTCAGAGAATGACAAGAGGGTGGCCAGATTATCTTTTTCTTTCTGCCAGACGCTTGAAAGTTGAGACTCCCCTTCTGACCCTTTAGCTAGTAGCCGTTTCTCAATGACTTCATCCACATTTGCAGAAGTCAGCGGCAAACGAATTTTAAACCGTCCCTGAATCTTCGAAAAGTCGTCAGATTGTGTAGCCGATTCATCCCCAACCACGCTTTCGAGATCCTCCTGTGAGGTCACTACAATCCACGAACGACCATCACACTTCGTAGCCAATGACTCTGCTATTGTTTGCAGGTTCAGCATCAGCTTGGTGTTATCTGCAATATACTGGCCCACTTCATCTACATAGAAGTTCAAGCGAAAGTCATCCGGCTTCTTCTGTAAATACTCATCGACCTTATGGGCAAAGTCCTCAATGGAATACTTTCGGGTATCTTCGAATTTGTCCAGAATGCCTTGGTACTTGGATGGATCCGCATCATAAATATCACCACATACCTCTGCAATGGCATCTTCAATCATGGGATCTACATAGTCATTCCGAGCATCTTCCCAGGGTTTACCAAACTCATTTTCGAAGCCCTCCTTAAAAGCCTCATAGTTTCCTTCTTTACTTAACCACCGCTCAAATTCAGCAACATGGGGTTGAAACCCATAGAAGCCTTGATGCTCGTAGAGCACCTTATAAAAGACTTGCAGTATAGCGTTATCATCTTCCTTGGAAGTGATTTGAGCCTGCTGGTCAATATTGAAAAGGATACTTTCAGATGGGATCCGGGTCCCGTTTAATATATCTCCTTTAAGTTTGGCATCACCCTCTACTTTATTAGCAAACAGTTCACCAAGGTGCGTACCATTAACCGTGCGGTCTTCAAGTACGTAACTTAAGATCTTCAGTAGGTGTGATTTACCACTTCCAAAGAAACCCGAGATCCAGACCCCGTTAGCACCCTCATAATTATTATACTGCTCAAAGAAATCCGCCAGTTTCAAGGAGATTTCATTGGTTATAACGTACTCTTCTACCTCTTGCAGAATATGAGATTTATCATCAGCCTTGATGACCGTTTCTATTGGCCGAGCAAAGTCGTCTGCGAATAGTTGTTTAAGTTCCATAGTCAAAGTTTATAATCGTCGATATTAAAAGCTCTGTAGTAATTGTCGTCTTTTAGCAGCCCAAAAAGCTCAAGTGATTCCCCATTAAATACTCCTGGAAAAAACATAAGTGTTGGAATGTCTTTTACCGAACTCTGTAAATTGTTTAGTACCGTATGAGAACGAATAAATGGGAAGGTAGCCCCTACGCCGTGAATCATAAGCAGATCATGATCTTTTGATTCAACCTGTTCTCTAATAGCCGGTATTAAACGCTCGTGTATGTTGATGGTTGATTGAAGAGCTTTCTTAAACTTCTTTTTGCTCTTCCTCTTTTCCACCATCAACATTTTTTCCAGCCCGATATGCTTTTCAACAAGCTTAATTGATAATTCAAACAAGTTGATTACACAGGGGTTGATTCCATTGTTCTTAAGTCTCTTCGTCAGATTATGGATCTCTGTATTTACATCCGTTTCTTGCGTTGGATTATAAGTGGATATCCAAAAGGGCACTTCTCCCCCCAATGCTTCCATGGACAAAAAAGTAGGTGTCGAAATCACCTCAAAAATGTGGTCAAACTTTTTATGTAGCTGCTCTTCAATCATACTAATTCATCAATGCGATTCTGGTCATACAAGAAATATGTTAACAAGTTGGGATCTTCAGATATGACAGCCTGCTCAACCCCTGAATGTAACATAGGTGTTTGGATTACAGCCTCTGAAACTGAGTTCAATAAGCCAACCTGTTTAAGCATCCTGAATATTACCTGCTTTACCTTTTTCTGGGTGGTTGGGGCACTATCCTCTAACTCCGGATGATCTATCTTTTTACTACTAATAAAGGTATTGTAATCAAGATCTGTCAGTGAATAATCAAATACCTGTACTTTTTCAGCTATTACTTCAGTGACAAAGTCTTTGTATATACCGTAAGTCTTGCATAGAGCTAAATGGGTAATCTGTTTTTGTTCTTCTATATTCCCCGTGGCCAAAATTTCTATTTGATGAAGCGTAAGGTTTTTAATTCTATGTTTCAACTCCCGGAATTGGCGACGATTGGTCTCAAGCTTTTCTCTACCCATAGTTTTATCGTCAAGCTCATCAACTTGAGCACCTTCCACAACGAGTTGTGCTACTTTAATAAATTCAGGTATCATAGCACTAGCACCGGTAAAAGAGAAGCGGTATTTTGTTTGTGTTGCCATTTATAGTTATATGGTAAAGTCTGAAAAAGTTATGTGATGAAGGTATCAAACAAACTTTTAAAATATAAGTATGTTTTCATGGGTCATCTGCCTACTCACAATATTGAATTGTCCGAGCTCAATATCCCGTCTCCTGAAGTGGATTATTTTTCAAATCTATATTGTAAGGGCTAAGTAAGACCAAGCTGTAGTTTAATTTTTCCAGCCAGACAAGAAATATAGATTTATAAGGGAGGCACAATTAGACTATGTACTAAATAATGATAAGCTAATTGATGAATGTTAGCACTATAGTTAGCACCCATATTTATAAGATAAATAAAAACAAATACTTATGAATATTACTGTACCCCCACCCGGAGTCGAACCAGGATTTGAAGCTTAGGAGGCCTCCGTTCTATCCACTTGAACTATGGGGGCAAGAAAGGAAAAAGCCAAGCTGCTTTGGTAAAGCATATCAAGAATAGACATATTCCCAAAATTTTGGAAGTGCTTTTTCCAGATGCCCGATGCCGGATACCTGGTGCGGGACAGAACATCCGCCTCCGAACCCTACCCTATTGGCAATGGATCAAAAAAAGCAGTACTATGTTTTTGTTTGAACAGGGATTATATATAATTAAACCAACGACCGACGATCTATGATGCGATCACTTTTACTACTCCTTACGCTAAGCTTAATAATGGGCTGTGCCCAGACATCGGAACTCCTGGAATCTGAGGAACAGGAGAAGGCCCCGGAACCTAAGATGATCGGAAGCATCCAGCAGATGGAGCCGGAACTTAGCGAACTGCTGGATGTCAATGCGCGTCCGGAAGTAATCGGCGAAGGCTATGAATGGTCCGAAGGTCCGGTATGGGTCGAAGAGCATCAATTCCTGCTATTTTCGGATATCCCCAACAATGTAATCCACAAGTGGAAAGAAGGCGAAGGCGTTACCGAGTACCTGAAGCCGGCTGGCTATACGGGCACTGAAGAACGGGGTGGCGAATTGGGCTCTAACGGACTCATTATCGGGAATGATGGCTCTCTACTCATGGCCCAACACGGCGACCGCCGCATCGTCCGTATGGATGCTCCGCTTACAGATCCAAAACCTAATTTTGTGACGCTGGCGGACCGTTTTAACAACAAACGAATCAATACGCCCAACGACCTGGTGCAGCACAGCAACGGCAGTATCTATTTTACGGATCCACCCTACGGTTTTGAGCAGCGGGGCAACGACCCGGCCCAGGAGCTGGATTTCCAGGGCGTATACCGCCTTTCCCCTTCCGGCGATATTGAGCTGGTCACCGACGAGCTGTATCGCCCCAACGGCGTGGCCCTTTCCCCGGATGAGAAGACTTTGTATGTCGGTAATTCGGGCCGGGAAGAACCCATCTGGCTGGCTTTTGACGTAGCCGAGGACGGCTCGACCTCCAACGGGCGTGTCTTTCTGGATCCCCAAAAAGTTGTGGACCAGCCGGGCGGTCCCGACGGCATGGATGTGGATACCGAGGGTAATATCTATTCCACCGGTCCCGGCGGCGTATGGGTGATCAGCCCTGAAGCGAAGGTATTGGGTATTATCAACATAGACCGGCCGACTTCCAACTGTACCATCGGCAATGACGGGAAGGTGCTTTACATTACGGCGGATGACTACCTGCTGCGACTGTCCCTGAAATAATGGCAAAGGTAAAAATTTGGGGCTCTGCCCCCCTAAATAATAGAATCAGATTTTAGGGTGCAGGTATCAGGTTACAGATAGAACCTTGTAAATTATGTAAACTCGATATAAGGAATGGAAATAATCTCCCCTTGAGAGGAGTACGCCGTTAGGCGGGAGGGGTGTTTTTTATTAATACTGGCAGCATTGTTTTATTTGGATTTATTTTGACATCAGCTATTTGTACGTGCATTTTTTTAACGACAAAAAAACGCACCAAAAAAGTCGCCGGGGAATTGTAGATATTGTTCTGTCTAAAATATCCCTATCATCTTATGCTCTGAAACAATTTCAACTCTTTCCCCGTTTTTCCCGCAATTCCCCGGACCCCGATTGGAAGTATACTGAAATATTAAAGTCGATATCTCTCGAACGTAACATTGAGAGTGAAATTTGGGTATACTACCCCTGATTCAAAAATTATTCACAATGAGGCCTTTGCAAAACTAACTTGTCATGCCCCAGCAATTAACAAGAATAATCCTGTGTAGTATCTTATGCCTGATAACGACCTCTGTATTTGCCCAGAAGGTTATCCGGGGAACACTCACCGATGCCAAAACCGGCGAAACGCTGCCGTCAGCCAATATTTCTATTGAAAACACCTATCGAGGGACTATCTCTAACGAAAACGGGAACTATTCCCTTGTTATCCCTGACACCCTCCTGCCGGCCACCATCCAGCTGCGGTACATCGGCTACCAGACGCGAAGCATCACGATTACAGCAAGCAGTGCCACACAACAAGATATTGCCCTTATGCCTTCGGTCACCGAAATGGAGGCCATCACCGTCACGGATGAGGATCCGGGCATGCGGATTATGCGCGAGGTCATCCGACGGAAGCAGCAGTGGCGTCAACAGCTGGATACCTACAGCGCCGAAGCATACACCCGGCAGACGCTGGCCAACGATACCAGCATTGTCTCTATTACCGAATCGGCCTCACAGGTATACTGGCATAAAGAAGAAGGCCACCGAGAAGTGCTGAAATCGAAACGCCAGACCGCCAACATTGAGGCTTCCGATAACTTTGCGGGCGTCAGCTACCTCCCAAACCTCTATGATGACAATGTGGATATCGCCGGCTTCGATGTGGTCGGTATCACCCATCCCGATGCCCTGGATTATTACGATTTCGAACTGGTAGACCAAACCTCCATCGATGAGCAGACCGTATATAAAATTAAAGTCATCCCGGCCCGAAAGCTGCAGCCGCTGTTCAAGGGTACCGCTTTTGTGTTGGATGATGAGTATGCCCTGCTGGAAGTCGATCTCAAACCCAATGAGGTAGTTACTTTTCCGCGTCCCGTTAAATCATTCGCCACCTCTTATCAACAGCAGTTTAACAACTTTGGACAGGACTACTGGCTGCCGATCGACATGCGCATCACCGGGGATCTTAAAATTTCACTCATCGGTCTCAACTTTCCTCGTATTAACTTTAAGCAACTTTCACGGATTACGAACTACCAGGTAAATACCGACCTGCCCGACTCGTTATATCAACAGGATGATACCTTTAGTATTGACAGCCTGACCGTGCAGTCCGATTCCCTTATTGCCCGGCAAGCCAGCACGGTCCCACTCTCTGAGGATGAGGAAGAAGCCTACGCCACCCTCGACAGTACGGCCACACTGGAAAAAGCGTTTAAACCGAGTGGATTCCTGGCTCGTTATATCGATGATGACGAAGAGGAAGAAGAAAAAGATTCCAGTTCCGGTAACGGATTTCGTCCGTTTAAATACATTCCGGGCTCCATCACGCCGGATGGCCGCTATAACCGCGTAGATGAACTTTTCCTGGGATTAAAATATAAGGTCGAACCGCTTGACCGCCTCATCCTGCGGGGTAACGGGGGCTACAGTACCGGCTATGAGCAGTGGAGTTACGGCGGAGGACTTTCAGTTGAATGGTTGCAAGAAGGACCTTTAGAGTCAACCGTGGGATGGCAGTACAGCGCCCGAACCTCCACGCGCTATACCTCTCACATCTACAGCCCCTATTTTACGATCATCCCCAACCTGTTGGGGAACACGGGTTATTTTGACTACTACCGGTCAGAAGGATACCGGGCCTTTTCCAAATGGGAACTGCCGGGCAAAGAACTGGCCTTCGAAATAGGATTTAACAGTGAAGAGCATCAGTCGCTTCCCACCACAACCGCTTACGATCTGCTCGGGCGTAACGGCAACTATCGATTTAATCCCGCTATCAATGAAGGCCGCCTAAATGCCCTAAACTTCGTTACCGGTTACAACCTGGATGAAGCCTACAATTTTGGAGTCACCGGCCAGAAATATATCCGCTTTGAGGTTGAGCACTCCTCCGATGCCCTTGGCAGCGACTTTAACTTTAGCCGCTACGAAACACGGCTCGCCTGGTCATTCTCCACCTTCTATAAACGACGCCTTCTGCCCAACACCCTGGATGTAGGAGTCAAAGCAGGTACCTTCAGTGGCGACCTCCCCTATCAAAAGTTGGGCATTATTGACGGAGCCATTGGTCCGCTGGGCCCCTATGGAATTTTGCGGGCCGCCCGTGGACGTCCATACGAAGGCGAACAGTATGTAGCCTTCCATGCGGAGCATAATTTTCGGACCATTCCTTTCGAGGCAATTGGCTTAAAGCCTCTTGTAGATCGGGATATCGGCTTAATTCTATTTGCGGGAGCCGCCAAAACATGGGGACCTGATACCATTCCTCAACAATCGATGGACGGTTATGCTCTCCATGGAACAAATGGCACGCACTGGGAAGCGGGCGCATCGCTCAATGGTATCCTTGGACTTTTTCGTGTCGATTTTGCCGCCCGTATAGACCAGCCGACCTTGTTGATTAACATCGGAGTAGCCCGACTTTTTTAGGGAACCGCATCCATCGCTATACTCGAAGAGCAACCCTTAGATAGGCTGTGCTTCACAATTGTATTCTTTTTTCGCTATACTTTAAATTCATTTTAAATAAAAAGAAAAGAAATTTAGCGTCATGCCGATATTTCGGAAGGATACAGCAAGTATTTTTGGCATCCTGGGCCTCTTAACCGCGTCCATTTTACTGGTTCACTGCAATGCTGGTCAGGAGCAAAATCAGTCCCAAGAATCTCAACCGCCGCCCACCCAGCGGGCCATGGAGGATGTCCCTGAACTGGCGGATGCCATGGGACAACTTCAGTATTATACACACAAATATGCACTGGCCGTGGATGCCCAGAACCATGAACTTGCCACCTTCTATTTCCATGAAATACGTGCGGCAGCCGACGGTATTAAACAGAACATTCCGGGTTATGAGGGATATGATATTGCCCGATTTATGCGCTTAATGCTCGACCCTACCATCGAGCCCATTGAAACGGCCCTTGCCAATAAAGAGTGGGACAGGGTTCGACAAAATACCATCGATATGGTTGATGCCTGTAACGCTTGCCATAATGCCACCAGTCACGGTTTCGTGGAGGTTAACCCCGGCTTTGATAACAATCCATATAACCAGGACTTCTCTGCACCCGAGTAAATACATCCTGGTTTTGACTCACAAAACCGAATCATTCTGTTAATGTAATCCGACCCTGAAGGCTTTCATGTGTTACCTGTAAGTATCTTTCGGGTACTTCAGGAAGAATAATACTTTCACTATTCTTTATTTCAATCACAGTATTACTCTCTTTATCTCCGAAGAAAAAATCATAAATCATGATGAAGCCTTCATCTTCGGACCCAAGGTAGCGGTCGATTGACCGTAGTACATTTAGCATAGCCACATAGTCTGAGTAATTTTCTGAAAATTGAAGCAGCGATAACTCCCATTCACTTCCCTCTTTGTTATAACCGATACGACCGTTACCTGGAAATGAGGAATCCTCCAACCACCTTTCTAAATATTGACCTACGGTAAGATCTGGATAGTCGATATCCAACACTTCTTCGGCAGAAAGATTCCCATAATAATGTTGCCCTTCTAACCAAGGAATCCAATCATCATAATGAGAAACAGGGGGTATACTGCCCGCCAGAAAATATTTAAGGCTATTCTGGTCTATGGATATGCGTGTATACAGTGACGTTAGTTCTGCCATAGTTCTTTCGCACCTCTTTTGACTGAGGAGTCTTTATATATCTTTTGGGAAAGTTCAGCTTAAACGCGGCGTCCTCGTGTGATTAGCCCAATAGCTATGGCGAATAACGCTGATCCAAGAGAAGCCCAGATAACGGGAATACCCATAATTTCAATCACATGCTGCAATCCCAGCTGGGCAGCAAGCCATTTCCCGATAAAAGCTCCGATGAGTCCCACAACAATAGAGACCAGGCAGCCTCCCAGTGAATAGCCGGCAATACTTTGGCCAATGCCCCCGCAAATTGCGGCAATCAATAACAAAAGCAGAAATCCTGTAATCGACATAACGAAATAAGTTTGATTAATTTTTGCCTTCTAAAATAACAGCTGATTCTAATGGTTTTATTACAACCTCGTCGTTCGGTTCAAATATGACACGGTTATCAGTATGAACCAAATATTTTTCTTCTTTCAGTTGTACATGGTAAGTGATGTCATGGCCTTTAAACTCCCGTGCTACAACGGTTCCTATTTCATCCGGATGTTGGGTAGTCGGCTTTTCAAGCGTTAAATGCTCGGGACGGATAGAACAAAGAACATTCCCTTTTGCTTTGCAATTAAGGTTCATCGGTCCAAGGTTGGTATGTACTTCTGAACCTCCGCTGGCCCGGGCCCAAAAGAGGTTGGTACGACCTAAAAATTGTGCTACAAACTGGGTTTTGGGATGATAATAGACTTCTTCTGGTGTTCCCACTTGCTCAATTTTCCCCTCGTTCATTACGGCAATACGATCTGCAAAAGACAGGGCTTCTTCTTGGTCATGCGTAACCAGTAATGCACTCATGCCTGCCTTTTTAAGAATAGCACGAACTTCTTTGCGAGTCGATTCCCGTAGCATGGCATCAAGATTAGAGAACGGCTCATCCAAAAGTACAAGCTTGGGTTTGGGGGCTATAGCCCGGGCCAGTGCTACCCGCTGTTGCTGTCCACCGGAAAGCTCACTGGGATTGCGATCTTTATAATCTCCCATCCCTGTTCGGCAGAGTACCTCTTCGGCATAGACGTTACGTTTCTGTTTTGGGATATCGGTTAACCCAAAAGCTACATTATCGATTACCGAAAGATGGGGAAAGAGGGCATAATCCTGAAAAACAAAACCTACCCCCCGATCTTGGGGTGCTATATGTTTTGTGGGAGAACCAAGCATCTCACCTGCAATAGATACGCTCCCCTGGTCGATATGCTCAAAGCCGGCAATAAGACGGAGGCAGGTCGTTTTACCACATCCGCTGGGGCCGAGTAAAGCAAATATTTCCTCTTCTCTAACGCTAAAGCTAAGCGCATCCACCACGGGACCGCTTTCATCAAATGCTTTCGTTAAATTGGTTACTTCTAAAAGTTTCTTCATGACTTTTTCCACTCTTTCGAGAATACGAACCCTACAAAGAGGGATGAAAACAGCATAATTGCAAGGGCAAAAGGAGCGGCCTCTGCAAACATCGCCTCACCCGTATATGACCATACTTTTAGTGCCAGGGTATCGAAACCGATGGGTGATAATAAAAACGTTATGGATAACTCTTTCATTGCTGATAAAAAAACCAAAGATGTAGCCGCTACCATTCCACCACGTAATAATGGTAAGGTAACTTTAAAAAAGGACTTGATCGATGAATAGCCCAGTGATTGTGCTGCTTCTTCCAGTTCAGGGGGAGCCTGGTATAGAGCACTTCGAACCGGCCCAATAGCTTCAGCCAAAAAATGCAACGAATAAGCAATAATAAGTAACAGCAGCGTCTGGTAAAGGGCTGTAGAGACGTAAAGCGAGAAGAAAACCAGTGCCAGTGCAAATGCCAAAGGCGGTGTTGCATATCCCAGGTAGGCCACCCGTTCAATGGGACCGCTCAGTTTTGTCTGGTATCGTACCCCAATATAAGCCAGTGGAATAGCCAATATTGTAGTAAGTACTGCTGCTGGTGCTGAAGCTCTAACCGAATTCCAGAAGGCGTCCATAAGATCTCCCATCAACGAACCAACTGCCACCTCATTTAGCCAAAACCCAATGGACGAAACCGGCAATACAATGCTAATCAATAACAAAAAAAATATGAATATATAGGCCGGAACGGTCCATGGACCTAAATCAAGATATGTTTTGGCCTTTGCAACGCCGCGTCCAAGCCGGTGGTAGATCGCCTGTTTTAATAGTCGGTACTCGAGCACAAGGGCTCCTGTCGTAAGGCCCAACAGCATTAGGGCCAGCCAGGCGGCATAGATACGATCATAGGCAGAAATATATTGCAGGTACAGTGCATAGCTGAAGGTTTCAAACCTCATTAATGAAACCGTTCCGAAATCTCCGATCACGTGCAAACAGATTAACAGGCCACCGGCCAGCAATGCCGGTTTTAGTTGTGGCAATATGACTTTAATAAAGGTGGATTTAGCATCATGCCCCAGTGAACGTGAGGCTTCTTCTATTGATTGATCTAATCCTAAAAGAGCCGTTCTGAGGTTTAGATACAAATAGGGAAAGGTACAGATAGTAAGGACAATCAAGGAGCCGCCAAACCCACTAATTCGTGGAAAAGTCCACCCAAACCAAGCCTGGAATGTTCCATTGTATCCCCCGAGCCCCAGCAGCGCATAAGCCATAATGTAGCCCGGCATGGCAAGGGGGAGAACGCCCATCAGCGTAATAAAACGGCGGGCAACAACCTTACATCGTACGGACAGATAAGCTAATGGTAAGGCAATCAGGACATCCAAAGCTAACACACTGCCGGCCAACAACAACGTATTAGCTAATAGTCGTAGATTGCGAATCCTGAAAATAACATTGGTTAACATCTCTGTGGAGGCTCCAAAAGCACGAATCAAGAGGTAGACCAAAGGCAGAAGAACCCCAACAGCAATGATGCCCGCCACAATTAATAAATACCAAGGCGGGGATTTTTTATGTATTTTAATATTTATAATATTGGATTTGTACAGTGGAAGTGAAGCACTTTTTCAAAAGCTAAATAGAAACAAACTCTTAAGCAACATTCAACGGTCCGACCTGTCGGAACAAATTGCCAGAGATTGAGTTATAGGAATTCATTGTGAATAATAAATTAAGCCATCTCGCACATACAAATTTAACATTTCAATCAGGGGGTCATCATGGATAAGCGGATCATATTTTCACTCATCACAGCTGTAATGTTTGGCATCTTAACCGGATGCGGTCCTAGCGAGGAGGAAAGGCGACAAGCCGAACAAGCACGCCAAGATTCTCTCGAGAAAATACAAAAGCTACAACAGCTGGAGCAACAAAGACAAGACAGCATAGAACAAGCCCGGCTGGATAGCCTGGCGGCAGCCAACCAAAAACAGGAGAAAGAAGAGCAGCAGATTAGCGTCAATTTTGATCCGGATGGTTCTTATTCTGTTCAGGTAGAAGCCTGGCGATCTCGTGCCAAAGCCGAAGGTCAGGTGCAAAAATGGGTTGACCGCGGTTTTGAAAATGCTTTTGTCGTTAAATATGGGCAAGAAGAAACGGGTAATATCTGGTTCCGTGTACGACTGGGACGTCTCTCTTCGCGAGCAGCAGCTGAAAACCTTCGGGAGCAGATCAGTAGCCAATACGACGTGCCTTCATGGATTTCTTCCGATGCCGGATAGCCCGAGCGGGTACCGTTTTAACTCTATATTTTGTGCCTATAATGTATGGCTGCTCCTTGCGATGTACCTCAGAACCTTTCAGAGCTGGACTCTTTTCTCGCCGATCATGAGGCAACCTATGATCTGAAAGCCGGAACAGAGGCTCATATCGAGTGGCAGCCCAACAGCAAGCACCAACAAACAGAATATGCACTCGTTTATCTGCATGGATTTCGCGCCTCTCATCCGGAAGGCCATCCTGTGCACCGTGAAATTGCTGATTTTTTAGGAGCCAACCTCTATTTAAGTCGCCTTCAAGAGCACGGCATAAAGTCCAACTATCCTTTGATCGATCTAACTGAAAACAAGCTGTTGGAATCGGCCCGACTTGCGTTGACTATTGGACAAAAAATAGGAAAAAAAGTGCTTATCATGGGCTGTTCAACCGGTGGGTCACTTGCCCTCTACCTGGCGGCACAAGCAGATGATCGACACAATATTGCAGGGCTAATCCTATATTCTCCACTTATCCAATTTTATGGACTCAAAGGAAAACTGCTGCAGCATCCCTTCAGTCGAACATTGCTTAAACGTTTGATCCCCTCCTCCTACCTTATCACTACATCGGAGGTAAGCCAAGCTGAAAGTAAAATCTGGAATTCTTCTTATGCCTTGCGGGGAGCCCTGGCCCTGGGAGCATTCGTAGAGCACCAAATGCGATCGGAGCTTTTTGGAAAAGTAAGATGTCCGGTTTTTACCGGGTATTATTACAAAGATTCCAACAATCAGGATAACACCGTGTCTGTGCCGGCCATCCAAAGAATGCTTACTATGCTCGGAACTCCGACCGCTCAGGTCCATTCTGCGAACTTTCCGGAGGCAAAAAATCACGTTATTTGCAGTTCTTTGTTATCAAAATCGACAAAAGAAGTTATTTCTGAGACAAAAAACTTTCTAAAATACGTTGGCATGCAAAAAGATAGAACAACACCCTAAAATTAAATACCGTTTAATATTAACCCATATTTAATTTTAAGAAAACATTTGTGTAATAATGGGTAATTACTGTATATTACAGTGCGCTCAAGTAGCGTCTCTCTTGATGAATAGTCAGGGCCTCACACCTGATACGTGTGAGGCCTTATTTTTTTGAACCCTTCCTGCATTATTCTCGTATACTCCACCTACACATAGCCATAAAAGGCGAAGATTGGTATCCAGCAAAAATTAGATCGTCTTTTTACATTGGATGTTCTGAATTTTTTTTATGTTAGAAACTTCAATTTATCCCGGGAATAGATGTCTAACTTAAAACCGCAACGATGAAAAATTTTAGTATTAATCACAGAAAAGTAGAGACCTACGATGTGTTAGAGCTTACCGGTGAGCTGGATGCCCATACAGCTTCTCAACTTGAGACCAAGCTCAAGCGACTGATAGACCAGAACCAGCATCACATTATTGTTAACTGTGAAGAGCTGGACTATATAGCAAGTGCCGGCCTGGGTGTTTTTATGGCTTATATTGAAGATGTACGAACCCTCGGGGGCGATATCAAGCTTACGAATATGAACCCCAAGGTATATAATGTGTTTGACTTGCTGGGATTCCCCACGCTTTATGACATTGTGCAGCAGGAAGAAGATGCCATAAAGAAATTTGAACAAGACGAAAGCAACTAGAGTAAGCTTTGGCAAAATCTACAGCTACATATAAAATCACAGTACCGGCTTCGACGGAGCATCTGGCCGAAGTACGCAGTTTTGTAGCTGACCATGCCACCAACTCTGGTTTTAAGGAGAATGAGGTAGCCGACATCCGCCTTGCTGTTGATGAGGCCTATACCAACATCATTAAACACGCTTACAATAACGACAAACAAAAATCCGTCGATATTGAACTGGGATATGATAACACCGAATTTTGGGTAGCACTCTTGGATACCGGTGACGCTTTTGATCCCCAACGATATGATAAGCCTGATATTCGCCAGAAAATTAAAGAAAAAAAACGCGGGGGTGTCGGGGTCTACTTAATCCGTAAACTTATGGATGCTGTTGAATACCAGACGGATGACGCTGTTAACACCATACGTATGACAAAAAAAAAGTAAAGGCATTGTGAGTGACTCCTCCTTTCAGCAAAAAGATCGACAGTCACGGTTCGAGCTAACCACGCTATTAGAGACTTCCCGAATGCTCGTGGAGTCTCAGGACATGGAGTTTGTTCTTAATAACTTGCTCCTAATTACCATGGGTAAGTTGATGGTTAGCCGGGCGATGGTACTCATCCACCATCCTGCTAATGATACGTATGAAATATCCAAAGCCAAGGGAAAAGACTGCCCCAATGAAGGAGAGCATCTGACGATCAAGTTTGGCGAGAAGGTCCGCGATAAATCAGTTATCCGTTGCGGTATTGATGAGATTGATCTGCCAAATATACTGCCAGGTGATGACCATTGCACCCTTTTTAACCTGCAAACCAGCAACAATCATATTGGCTTCCTCTGCCTGGGGACAAAAGGCAACAAACAACCGCTTAGCAAGCATGAAATCGAATTTATTGAGAGTCTTTCTATTATCTCATCGGTAGCTATTGCCAACTCCCGGATGTTTACCGAATTGCGCCGCATCAATCGGATGCTTGACCGGAAAGTTTATGAGCTTAATACTCTTTTCGATTTGAGCAAGGATTTCAACATCATGGTTGATCGGCAGGAGATTATACGCATCTTCAAGTTTGCTATGCTGGGACAGATGTTAATCCGGAAATTTTTCTTTGTCCTGGAGCAGGACGGCAAACAACGACTGGTCACCACCAGTGGCATTCAGAAAGAGCCCAGCTCCGATGAAATTGATACATTATTCAACTTAGAAGAAGATTTAGTAGAGGTTGATGGTGAACTGGCGGACCAGATTCCTTTTCTCAAAGAGAATGACATCCGGGCTGTCATTGGGCTTCATTTTCAAAATGAGAAGATGGCGTTGGTCGGAGTAGGGGCTCGGGCCAACGGCGAGGCCTACAGCAGTTCAGATTATAATTTTTTGCGGTCACTGGGAAATC
Organism: Fodinibius salsisoli; assembly: GCF_026229185.1. GTDB lineage: Bacteria > Bacteroidota > Rhodothermia > Balneolales > Balneolaceae > Fodinibius > Fodinibius salsisoli. The sequence continues at coordinate 51,575 of NZ_JAGGJA010000001.1, forward strand.
TGGCCCTTCTTTCTATCCAAAAAACATACCTTCTGGAAGAACGTATTGAGAAAGAACGGATGGAGGAAGAACTCAATATTGCTAAAAACATCCAAAAGGGACTGCTGCCGGATCCCATCCCCCAACATGAAAAGCTGGATATCGCAGCTACGAATATCTCTTCGTACCAAGTGGGAGGCGACTATTTCGATATCCTGGAAACACCCGCCAAGAAACTGTTATTTGCGATTGGTGATGTTACCGGGAAAGGCATGCCGGCCGCCCTGCTGATGGCCAACCTGCAGTCTATGTTACATGTACTGCTTCCCATTGACATCTCGCTGGCTGAGGCTTCGAACCAAGTCAATGATATTATCTACCAGAATACGCCAAGTGATAAGTTTATCACCTTTTTCTGGGGCATTATCGATCCGGATGAACTTACATTCCGATATGTCAATGCAGGGCACAACCCTCCCCTTTGGTTTAAAGCTGATGAGGAATCTCCGGAAGAGTTGCAGGAAGGGGGGCTCATTTTAGGCGCCATGCCTACTATGACTCCCTATGAAGAACAACAGATTAAACTCTCCCCGGATGACTTGCTGGTCTTCTATACTGATGGCGTCACGGAAGCTATGAATGAGAGCGCTACAGAAGAGTTTGGTGAGGAACGACTGCTGAAATGCATCCAGGAACATCGTCAACAAACGGCCAAAGCCATTGAACAGGCAATAATAAAGGAAGTGCGCTCTTTTTCAAATGGCCAGCAATCTGATGATATTACCCTGATGGTGATTAAAGCGAACCGCTAATTGAAGAATCCCAGCACGCCGGGCAGAGCTTCATCCTCATTGTAATCTTCCATCGCCATAATATTCTTATATACTTTATATCGACTGTTGATCTCGCGCACATACCGCACGGTTTCGATACCCCGGCAAAAGCCATAACGAGCATTACGGTAGTAACTACGATGCATTAGCTTAAGCAGGGCATCGGCTACATTATCCCATTCGTTGGGATCTTTATTGTGATCAATGGCTAATCGGCGGGCATCGGCCATATGCCCTTCCCCTGCATTATAGGCAGCCAAAGCAAACGACCACCGATCAGTACTGTCAATATATGAGTAGTGATCCAGATGATTATTGATAATCCGTACCCCCTCGCGCAGGTTAACCTCTTCGTTATACAACATGGTTGTATCAGTAACTTGCGAATAACGAGGTAAAATCTGCATTAATCCAACAGCACCGGCCCAGCTCTTAGCCATAGGGTCGAACTTGGTCTCCTGGGCAATGATAGAGGTTACCATCAGCCAATCCAGTCCGGCAGAATCAGCAACCGTCTGGATAAGCTCATCATATGGAGATAAGCTTCCGCTCTTCTCCATATCAGGACTGGGGCTATAGTATTCTGCCACTTGGCGCCCGCCTTCAAAATATCGCTGTTTCAACACATCCAGGAAAAGGGACCGCTTGGGATCCTTGCCCTCCGATCTAAACTGGAAATGATCAGACAAAAATCGATTCATCTCCTTTTTAAGCTGAGACGCATTCTTGCGAACGGCCCAGGCAATGGTATCATTTTCAGAAATGGTAGGTCCCTGCACTAATCCATCCATATACTTTGCGGAGGCCTGGAAGATATTATCATCTGCAACAGTAGCGCTATACTTTCCCCGGGATACATCGAATAAAAGCGATTCGGTATCTTTCTGATTGGGAACCAGGTTCACGGAAATGTTGGTACTGTCTTCCCAGAGATCCTGGATGCGATGGTAGTAGGAACTGTTGCTGCGCATTGTCACCGGAATGCCACTTAGGGCCAAATCGTCGACTGTGGGTGGTGGATCCCCAATTTCACTTGAATAAACGACCACCTGGTCCACTAAGTTATAAGGGTGAGTAAAATCGACGTACTTTTTACGCTCCGGGGTGGTAGTATAATTTCCGGCAATCAGGTCGCCTTGCCCGCTATTGAGCATATCATACGGATTTTCACCAACTCCAATGACCACAACTTCGAGCGCTACATCATGCTCTTTGGCAAAACGGCGAACTAATTCGTATTCAAACCCCCATTCCACTCCCTGATGCAGAAAATAGGTATTCGAACTATAGCGGGTAATCATCCGCAACACTCCGCGATCTTTAATTTCGTCGAAGTCGCGCTCAACGGGCTCTACAACGTTTACATCCAGACTATTACTAAGCTCCTGCTCCTCTTCCAGAGAGCTACATGCATCCAAATAGAGGCTGACAGCCATAATCGCGAGTATGGCACCGCTCAACGGAAAGCTAAATTTGTGTTTCATAATCTGCACGGTCCTTGCCTAAAGTCACCTACTGCAACTAAAAGTCCATCTACCGAATCTAAAACCTAAGATAGAAAAAATAGATTGAAATTGTAGTTTTTAGTCACAAGCTGCTTCATCCCTCATTTACAGCTGCGCGCGTAGTGCTACAGAAATATTACGGCCCGCGGCACTGATACCCGAAGAATACGGACGATAGTGCTTATCCAAAATATTCTCGATGCCTGCATTGATCATCACCTCTTCATTTACCTGGTACGATGCTTTCATATTCAGGGTAGCCCAGGCCGGCGTGCCTTCAGGAGTGTAAAGGTGTGGTTTATTTCGTTCGGAAGGAGAAAACAGATCAATATCCTTTTTCCCATTAAATTCGGTATAGGCTTCGACCTTAATCTGTTTTGCCTTATACGTAATTCCTGCAGCCCCAAATAACGGAGCAACGTGCCGTAGAGGCTCATCATTGGAGGTATCCTGCCCGCGGGTATAAGTGAGTTGAGAATCAAATGCCACATGGGGACTTAATTCCGCTGATAAATCTGCGCTCACACCATAAATATAGGCCCGTCCTGCATTTACTAACGCCTCCACTTTGCTCTGTGTGCCGTCATATTGGATCGAATCTTGCCCGTTAAACTGGAAGTTGCGGCGCACCATTGCATCCCGGAGCCAAGTGTAGTAGGTGTTTAGTTCAAGCCGCAGTTGCTCATTAAAATCTTTGATCACGCTAAAATCAACATTATAGGAATACTCCGGCTTTAGGTTGGCATTGGGAACAATAACTGTGCCCGGCTCAGAGTCAAAGACCTTGGCTACATCATCTATATTGGGAGCCCGAAATCCTGTGGACCCATTCAGGTTAAATTGAAGCGTTTTCGCCGGACGATAGGTAAAACCCAGACTCCCACTAAACGCGCCGGTGTTAAGGTCAATATCATCAAAGGGGAAGTCATAAAATTGATCACTAAACCGAGCGTCCAGCATCACATGACTATAGCGGGTACCGGCTACAGCCGTCAGGTTGGAGAAGAGGTCTTGTTTGTATTTCGCATAGGCTGCCAGCTGTGTATAGCCGCTTCCTTCATCCGGATAGCGCGTTGCAACCGGAGATTTGCGGCCCGTTTCCATCTGGGTTGCCATTGCCTCGGATGTTACGTAACTATGGATTCCTTCCAGTCCATAGAATAACTCCCGGGATGTTCCCCATTGTTTATCAAAATCGACATTGGCTGTATAGACGTCGATATTTTCTTCCCTGTTGCGCAGGGTGGGACTTCCAAAATCACGGTCGTTACGACTTTCCTGGAACCACTGCTGAGAAATCACGGCGCTCATCTTATCATACAACCCGGTATCGGCGAAATGATCCGCTTTTATGGTGTTCAGCATCCAAATTTGAGGCCCATAATACCATTCAGCATTTACCAGTGATCCCGCATCGCCTTCTGAGCGTTCTATCAGGCGGTCATAACGTGGTATATCGGTGGTAGTCGCATAATGCAATCCATAGCTTAGATCCCAGCTTCCGGTAGGCTTATAGCGAATTTTCTGCATCAGATTCAACTGCTGGTAGCCCGAATGACGCTGCATGGTTACATCATCATTCTCGACCACGGTGTCTTCTCCACTTTGGCGAACAACATATTCTTCACGCTTGCCGAAGGTTGGAAATTCGTCATAAAAATTTCCGCCGGATCGGAGGTCATCGAAATAGCTGTATGAGACGCTGCTTAGGAACCCCCACTGCTGTTTGCCATAACTCAGGTCGGCATGAAAGGTACGTTCGTTATTGGCGGAGCTGTAGCGGGCTAGCCCATTTACTTTCAAAAGGGATTGCTCCTCAGAATAAGAAAGCACCGGCTGCTTGGTTTGAAAATTCATTACGCCGCCCAGGGCATCACTTCCATATATAATAGATCCGGGTCCAAAAAGTACTTCCGTACTTTCCAGCGCGTTAGGGTCAACAGAAATAACATTCTGGAGGTTGCCACTGCGAAAAATGGCATTATTGATCCGAATACCATCAACCGCAATAAGGACTGAGTTAGCAGCAAAGCCCCGGATCATGGGGCTTCCCCCTCCCAGCTGGCTTTTTTGTACAAATACATTCCCTGAGCTCTGAAGTAAATCAGCCGAGGTTTGGGGATTTTGAAACTGAATATCATCCATTGGAATACGCTTTATCCTCTGGGGAATCTCTTCTAACTTCTGTTCCCGCTTGTTGGCCGATACAAAAATTTCATCCATTACTACCGGCCGTTCTACCAAGCTGATTGTAGGGCTATCCCCTTTTAACTGGTGGAAAATAATGACCCGGGGTTTGAAAGAAGGATGCTGAAAATGAAGGGTATCTTCGGCAGCAAACTTTGTCAATATGGCCTTGCCCTCAACATTGGTTGAGACTACTTTATTCCGGCTGTTATTAAAGATATAGACATCAGATATGGGCCTTAACGTAGTTTCGGCTATCACCTTTATGGTCTTCTGACCTAAAGCAATGCCTGAAGAAAAAGGGCCTGTAAATCCTATAAAAAATAGAATTAGAAATAAATGCTTTAGCATATTTAGGTCTTAGCTGTTTGTTAAAGGGATTCGCCAAGCTTTCTTGCGATTAATTTTGTGATGGTATAGAATTTACGACGAAGTCGAAATACCATGATCATGCTATACGCCACTATCCGGCGAATGGGCCTCACGTCGCCATGTCAGGCCTACGCCTGCCAGAATAATAGCCATCGCCACCATAGACGTTATCGGCGGCAACTCGGCAAACAGAAAATAGGCCAGTACGGAAGCCAAGAGTGGTTCTACCAGGATAAGTGTGGAAAGAAGTGTTGGAGATATAAATTTCACGGCATAATTCATAGATCCATGGCCCAAAATCTGGGGACCAAACGCAAGGCCTGCACCAGCCCAGATACCGATTGTAGAAATATTCAGCAGATCTTTGCCCACAATAACAGCAACTGCAACACAGGTAACGGCAGCATAAAAATAGACCGGGAACACATAGTCGATCCATGCCCGCTTTTTACGAATCTGTTGGCCTATCAGCAAATACACTACAAAGATGATAGCGGCAGTCAAAGCCAGTAAATTACCAAACAACGGATTGGCAAAGGGCTGGTCGATCTGACTGTCTGAGATACCTAAAAAGAGTGAACCTCCAAAGGCAAAGAGTACACCGATCCACGTGGTAGCAGCAAAGCTCCGCTTAAACCAGAGCCGCTCCACTAAAATCATAATAATCGGATGAATGGTAACCAGCACGGAGGCGGATGCAACCGAGGTATAATAAAGGGATGAAAGCCAACAGATAAAGTGAAGACCAAGACACATCCCAGAGAGGGCAATCCACCAGCGCTCCTTTGCTTTCTCTGGTGAACTTTGCTTATTGCGCATCCAGATCCATGCGGGAAGGAGCATCAAAACGGCAAAGACAGTGCGATAAACCACTAATACAAGCGGAGATGTATTGGGAGCAAGCCGCACCAAAATAGGAGCAAAACCAAAGGCGACAAGCCCTAAAAAAAGAGCTGTTATTACACCAATTTTCGAATACTGATCAGATGACATCCCGGAACTTTAAGTTAATGGGATTAGCGGATGCGGTCCATAGATTTGACCAGTTCGATATCGTCTTTAATTTTTTTCCGGGCAACAAGCTGTACCACCAAGGCTAACATAAGCAGCCCAAGACCGATCGTTTCATCCCAGAGGAAGGTTCCAAATCCACCCAGTGAAACATAAATTCCGCAACTAAAACCAAGGGTAATAAGCTGTGCAAGAAGTCCGATGTTTATCCACCGAAGCTGATTCTGTCTATTGTTATACAAAAAAATGGATACCAGGGGAAGCAGTGCTGCCAGGGTCAATACAATAGCAAAGGAAATACCCATCCACTGCTGGGGATCGGTTACGGCATGATGATAAAGGGCGTTAAAAAAGATGCTTCCATTCAAGAGAAAGGCCAGAAAAAGTAAAACAGACTGAATCCGTTGAATCACAATACTTACGTTAGGTTGAGGATTTGATTAACAGGCCTAAAATAGCATTTTTTAGGGAACAGGTCATCCTTAAATAAATTCAGCCCCTGCCAATCACTCCATCAACCGGCAACGGATTGTGCCCAGGAGTAATTCAAGCCTTTCAGCTTGTCATGCGGTTCATGATGGGTTAATCCCAGCTTTTCCTGGAAAACATCGGCCCGCTTCTTATCGGTATCATTATTTACAACCATTGCAGCACCCAAGGCCGAAGCGTGAGGTAACGAAGAGGTGTATATTTTTTTCTCCGGCAAAAGGGAAGCCAATAGCGTTGTAAAAAAGTCACTCTGGCTAAAGCCACCGGTTACAATTACCTTCTCAATATCCGTTGATCCTTCAGCAAGTTTTAGTGAGGCCACCTGGATAGCTACTAAATCCAACAATAATTGGTGATACCCCTCTTTGTAGCTATCAAATTGATGAACTTCCCAGTCCCCTTGCTCCTCTTGTGGATATGGACCTGAATTATGACCTTTCTCCAGCTTGAGCTTCTTGGCGGGATCAGGATTGGCTGCAAGCTTTTGTATTAACTCCGGATCCAGCTCTACTGACCCTTCCACAAACTTCCGGTTAAAATGATCGCTCAACTTTTTCGTTTGATGCTGATATTCTTTGCCCAGGAAAAAACGTGCTGCTTTTACCTGGTTTCCAAATATATTCATGTAGCAGAGGCAATCCTTTTTGAGCTCTCCGAAAGTTAACGGCTCGTCATTAAATGGATTCAAGTTAATACTCCATGTCCCTGTTGAAGCCAGGATAAACGGTTCTTCAAAAGCGATAAGGTACGGAGCAAGGGCCGCTGAACTGTCATGAATGCCTATGCCCGTCTTGAATGATGATTGTTCGTAGTCTGTATCGTAGGTTTGAAAAACCGTTTGTATTTTGGGAAACAGCTCTGCAATATCTTCTTCCTGGGTCCACTGGTGGTAATCCTCCGTATCATAATTCCACAGTGCTGTATGACAGCCGATGCTGGTAAGTTCTGTGGAAAGCTTTCCACAGATCAAATGGCTTAAATACTGCGGGAAGTGCAGGGAATGCTGGATCTCCTTAAACTTTAAAGGTCGTTTGTGCTTCAGCCAGTATAGCTGCAGGCCGGAATTGAGCATCCCCATGGGAGGCGAAGAGGTCTCCAGTGAAAACTGCTCTTCCCCACCGTAATCCTGATACAGCTTCTCAAGCAGTTCTTCCGGATAATCTTTGAGGTAGTTATACAACGGAGTAACAGCCTGACCATTTCGGTCAAGATGAACAAAACTGGCACCATAGGCAGAAAAATTCAGCCTCTTTACGGTAAATCCATCATTTTGAAGTGCCTTTTTTAGTTTAGTACGGACCCACGAATCAAGAGCCTCCAGTTCTTCGCAGGGATAGCCGTCTTCGTCTTTTGTAGGCTCTAAGTTTGTTTGTTGCTTCTGTAAGATCTTGTAGTCTTTATCAAACAGGAAAAACTTCTTGTTAGTCCTGCCAATATCGAAGATGGCTGTTACCGGTATGGGCTTAGATTGCTTCAATGACTTCTTGCTTGGTTATTATCAATTATTGGATGCTGAATATTAAAGCCCCGTTGCGATGGTCTCTTCTCCCCGTTCTTCAACAAGCTGATTTCTCACTTGTAATTCCCGGAACAGTTTCACCGGATAAGCAGCGGCCTTATTTCTAATTCGTGATTCTCTCAGCAGGGGGCGGACATCCGTCTGGTAAGCTTCCTGGAGTAGCTGCTGAGCTGCAACGGGATCATTATCTGCCTGGGCTTGTTGCAGCCCCTGCCGGTCAATGAGCAACGCTTTTGCATAGGCTTGTTTGATAGCTTCTACCGACTGCATTAAGTCTTCCAGTGGATCTTTAACATTATGACTGGCATCGATCATCCACGAAATATTATGCTTTAAATCATCATAAGTGTCGGTGCCGCCCACCAATTCATTAAAAATTAAAAAGAGTTGGAACGGCTTGATGGATCCTGCCGTCAGGTCGTCATCCCCGTATTTGGAATCATTAAAATGGAATCCTCCCAGTTTATTCTCCATCAGCAAGGTGGCTACAATCTGCTCTATATTGGTATTGGGAAGATGGTGTCCTAAATCGACCAACGTCTGTGCCTTGTCGCCAAGCTTGTTAGCCAGTAAAAAGGAAGTTCCCCAATCCGGAATAACCGTAGAATAAAAATTGGGCTCATACGGCTTATACTCAATCAGGACCTCCCAGTCAGCAGGTAGAGCTGCATAGATCTGTTCAAGTGATTCATGGGTCTGCTTCAGTGCTTTGCTTAGATTCTGCTGTCCCGGAAAGTTAGAACCATCCGCCAGCCACACGGTCAACGCCTTGGAACCCAGCTGCTCACCATATTTAATGACCTCAATATTATGTTCAATGGCCTGGTTCCGAACGAAGTCATCGGTATGGCATAACGACCCAAATTTATAGGAATGCTCCTGATCTTCCTGATCCTGGAAGGTATTGGAGTTCACGGCATCGAAGCTAAGGTCAAACTTCTCAGCTAACTGCTTTATAGCAGCGGTATCTTCCGGAATATCCCAGGGTATGTGCAGCGAAATAGCCCCACTTGACCGGTTTAAGGTGTGTAGCAGTCCCACATCCTCAATTTTTTCTTTTAGGCTTCCTGGTTCTCCCCCGGTTGGGAACCGTCCAAATCGTGTACCACCGGCCCCGAGGGCCCAGCTTGGTATAGCAATCTGGAAAGATCCTATCTGCTCAATGAGGGCGTTAACTTCAATGCCTTGTTTATCAAGCTGATCTACTAAGGGTGCAAAAGAAGCGATATGTCCTTCTTCTACCTCTTTGTTATGCTTTTCTATTTGCTGATCATTTATTTCCATAGAACTGCTATTTCCTAATAACCGGGCACAACAGCCACGGCTTCATCTTAAATCGGTTTATAATTTCTGTTCTTTCATCCAAAATGGGGATGTCCCAAACCACAAGAGCATTCCAAACACCATAATATTTTGGTGGGTTTGAAGAGATATATCCTGAACAAAGACCAACACCGACGGAATAACCGTCAGCGCCAGCCCCAGAACAGAAAGTATGATGAGTATAATTTTCATATTACCTTTAATTTAGCCTGGCTTCTATCGTAAGAAGGCCTCTTTCAGGCCTCCGTCAACCGGAATTATATGGCCGGTCGTATTCTCAAACTCAGAGCTGAGAAGAGAATAGATCGCTTCGCACTGCTGTTCGAGTGTTATTGGCTCCTTAGTCAGGGTGCGGGTTGCATAAAAGTCAGCCAGCTTATCACGCAATTCTTCCGTGCTTTCGTCCTTGCTGAAATCAACGTCATATTTCGTCAGGGAAGCGATCACCCGATCACGGGGGAACATACTGCTTCCTTCTACTACCGTAGCCGGAGCTACGCCATTGACCCGCACTTTGGGCGAGCATGCAATAGCAAGCTCACGAATAAGGTGATTAGCAGCCGATTTGCTGGTATCATAAGCAAAGCTACCGGCTTTAGGGACGACGGCATTGGCACTGGTGGTAATGACCATGCTGCCTTTCAGATCCTGGGCTTCCCAGATATCCGAAACTTCGTCTGCCACAATATAGTTGCCTTTAACATTCACAGCGAAGCTGTTATCCCAAGCCTCGTCACCCAGGTTGCCATCTTGGTCCGGCGTGGGATAAAGACCAGCCGTAACCGCCACATTATCGATACCGCCATAGGCGATCACAATATCGTGCAGTGCCTTCTGTACGGAGGCGCGGTCTGTAATATCACATTCTACTCCAATAATATCTCCGGATCCACTGATATCTGAGCCAGCAACGCCGATACCCATCCCGATATCATCCAACATTTCTTTTGCGGTTGCTTCCGCAGCTTCGGCATTTAAATCAAGCGCTGCTACCGTTCCCCCTTCTGCTATCAATCGGGGAGCCAGTGCCTTACCGATACCACTTCCGGCACCGACAACGGCAATTACCTGCCGGGAAAGTTCAGCCTCCGGAGGCATACGCTGCAGCTTCGCTTCTTCGAGAGCCCAATATTCAATGTCATAGGCTTCCTGTTTGGGCAATGCGGTGTAGGTAGCCACCGATTCAGAGCCGCGCATTACACCAATAGCCGCCGTGTAAAACTCAGCCGTTACCCGCGATTCGCTTTTGTTTTTACCCCAGGCAATCATCCCTAATCCCGGGATCAAAATAACCGTGGGGTTGGGATCTCGCATATCCGGCGAATCCTCGTCGCGATGCGTATTGTAGTAGTCGGCATAATCTTCGCGGTACCCCTGCAAGCCCTCTTTAATGGTGGCTTTCAGATCCTCAACGGAACCTTCCTGGGGATTCCAATCCACATACAGCGGCTTAATTTTGGTGCGCAGAAAGTGATCCGGGCAGGAAGTTCCCAACTCCGCCAGCCGCGGCGCATCCTCAGAGTTAATGAACTGCAGAGTTACGTCATCATCCTGTATGGTTCCTATAAATTGATTTTCCTGGCTTACTTGTCCCCGCAAATAAGGAAGAACTTCGGTAAGCACTTCGCGCCGTTCTTTCTTATCCAGCGACTGAAATTTGGCTCCGCCGTAGGAATCTTCCCCCAGCTCATGATCTGAAAGATAATCGGCCGCTTTGTTGATTAGTTCAATACTCAGCTCATAGCACTCCTTGTCGTCATCCGCCCAATTAATTAGTCCATGGCCTCCAAGAATAATGCCTTTGATGCCGGGATTCTGCTCGATTGTCTCCTGGAGCTTGAGCCCCAGCTCAAAACCGGGACGCATCCAGTCGACCCATGCTACTTCGTCGCCGTAAATTTCCTTCATCAGTTCAGGACCGTTATCAGCGGTAGCGATGGCAATGACCGGCACCGGATGGGTGTGATCTACAAACTTAAAAGGGATAAAACTGTGCAACGGCGTGTCGATAGACGGAGCACGTGGATTCAAGTTAAAGGTGCAGTGCGCATACATCTCCGTCATGGAATCTTCGGCCGGCGTTTTTAGCCCGGTATTTTCCATATCGTGATAGATATCCTGCAGCTGTAGCAATTTCTGCTGGTACAGTGAGGCAAAGTTGGGTTTGGTTGCGGTGCGTAAATCACCACCGGACCCTTTAACCCAGAGCACCTCAGCCTCTTCCCCTGTAATTGGATCTTCTTCCATCACTTTACTGGAGGTATTTCCGCCCCCCGTATTATTGATATACGAATCGCTGCCCAACAAGTTTGACCGATAGACCAGTCTGCTTAACAGGTCTTCTCCTTCAACGTGCTGGTCATCCCATTTACTTTCCACTTGTCTGAAATAGGATTTCGTAGTACTTGTTTCTTTCTTTTTTGCAATATCCACTTCAATCTCGTTTTGATTCGTCATTTAGTTTAAAAACATATTTTGAAATTTCAGTTGTTACTCACCTTATATTATCCTGCAACACTCTGGACGGCAGCTTCTTGTCTGCGTTGATAAAAAATGCTTAAGCCTATGTACAGTAATACGGCTATAAACCATCCTGGTAATCCCAGGAAAAATATCTCAATTCCCATATAAAAGTTAATAAAAACGCAAAGGATTAGTGTAATAAACCATGTCAATCCTGCTGCCCAGTTAAAGTCCGATCCACTTGCCTCCGCAAAGTTGCTCTGGAGGTTCATTTTTTTAAACACCATTACATCTAAAAAGATCACTGCGCCCATTGGCATGAGCACCAAGCCATACAGAGCTACAAAATCCAACAGCTTCATCACCAGTGCCGGGAAGCAGGCTGCTATGGATGTTACCAATCCGGTAAAGAGGGTCACTTTCCAGCGCTTCCAGTCTGGGGTTACCGACTGGAAGGCCAAGCCCGCCCTGTAAATTGTAGGGTTGGCTGTTGTCCACCCTGCAATAACCACACAAATGGCGCCTGCAATACCTGCACTGTTATATGCAATGATTCCGGGAGCGATGGCCCCTGCAGCTGCGGCTGTTAGAATACCCGATGCCATCCAGGCGATAAAATGTCCAAAAAACATTCCTGTAGCCGATGAGAAGCCATGCTGCCATTTTTCGGCGAAGCGTAATATGGACATATCTGCCATCCCAATGTGCATTGCCATATTGGCGAACCATGCAAAAAACATAACGTGCCAAAAGGTAAATTTGCTTTGTCCTTCCGCCGGTATGCCCGTCCATATTTTCTCCTGTGCCACTGTCCAAAAATCTGAAATAGACGTAACGCCCAGCTGAGGTAAGACCGCCAGTGCTGCAGCTATGAATACTAAAATCATCCATGGGAAAGCAATATTGGCAAAGCGCGCCACATAATCGTATCCCAAAATAGCTACAACCGTGATGACCGCCCCCACAAGAAAGACGGTAAGAATCCACCCAAGACTGGTGGGGAGCCAATCCCCAAGCGATGGCATTGCTATACCAAAGGGTAATCCCACCGCTGTCGCTGACACGGCAATCATAGATCCCGCTAAGAAACAAAACATCAGGGCGTTGACGATGTTATAGATCAGGGCAAGCTTGTCACCGCATATTTTCTTCATCTGCCAGTACAGCGTAAGCTTGGTTTTTACGGCCACAGGTGCGCACAAAAAAGCCCAGCTTAATACCGCTAAAATATTACCGACAATGAGTCCCCAGATTAAGTCATAGGCAGCTACGCCATGAGCGACAAATAAGGGACCAATAACAAATTCGGTACCGGCGGTGTGCTCACCAGCGTACATTCCAAGAAAGCCCTTCCATCCTTTTCGTTTACTATCAGGAACGGGTTCGCGCTCATATTCATCAATAGCATCGAGCCGGGTGTCTAACCGCTCTAAAATACTTTTTTGCATTCTAATCGCTCTTTAAAAAATTCTGCTGTTTCTCCGTTTAGTACTTCTGAATACTTAGCGGTTTTTTACTAATTTCATCTTAAGAGAGACATCCATACTATATATCTACTCGAAGGTTTTTGAAATTAACAGCAATCTTGATGAATTCTTATTTTTTAAATAGATGCATCGTTCAACTTACTATTCAGCAATAGCATTTAGGCTATCTTTATATAATTGATTTACCTTATTCAACAAAGCTTCGGCCTCTCCCCCGTTTTTGAAATAATCCCACATAATGGGACCGGCCTGATCCTGGAAGGAAATATATCTGCTATACCGAGGCCGCAAAAAAGCTCTCTCAAGTGTTGGGAGTGTATTCTTTAAAAAGTCACCACATAAATTATTGGCATCTTGACCTTCCCATGCTTTTCTGTGTGCTGGCTGTCCACCACTTTCTGTGTAGATTGAAGCCTGGATGGAAGCAGAGGCAACATATTCAGTATAATCGCAGGCTGCCTCAACATGATTGCTTCGTGCCGAAACCGCCAATCCGGTTCCTCCCAGTGTAGTTACCAGCCGGTTATCTTTAAACTTGACTACATCGTGAAATTCTAATGCCTTTCGAGCGTAATTTTTTCGGGCATAATTAATATAGCCATAAGCAAAAGGGCAGTAGCCTACCTCATCGCTCTGGGTCATTATCTCATAAATTTTGATAGGATTCCTTTCAAAGCAGGCCGGATCAATTTTGCCAATCAGTTGTTTCAATAGCTGTAAGGCTCTTGCTCCAACAGCCTGACTAACGACTTGTTCCCGCCCGGAAAATGGAGGCTCTCCCAAAGCGGAACAAAACATATAAAAGTTCATCAAGGTGTCGATAGGAATAGCCGGAAAAGCGACAAGCCCAAGGTCAACCAGATTCAGCAGGTCCTCAAAGGTCTCCGGTCGCTCCACTTCTGCCTGTCTCAACAGATCGGGACGGCTGGAAGCCACTGGCGCTGCCGCATCAATAGGTAAGGCCCACTGGCGTGAGTCCCAGGAATAGCTTTCGTAGGATTTACCAACGCTGTTTGAGGCCTGATCTTCAAGAAATGAAGTTGACAAATACTCATCGAGAGGGACCAAAATTCCCGTTTCTGCAACGTATCCTACCCACGGATGATCAATTACCAGTAAATCATATTCCCCGATCAAATCATCCAACGGCTTATCTGCAAATTCCTGTAATGAACGTACCCTCCACTCAATATCGATCTGAGGGTGCAACTCGCTGTAACGCTGGGCCGTCGCAACCATGGGGATTAACCCTCTGCTATGATTCCATGTGATGCCCTTTAGTTGAATTTCTTTAATTGTCATACGATCTTTTTATTTAAAAATAAATTTAAATTTCATAAATAAAAAAATACTCTTTTATTCTATCTATAGACTGATTGGCCGGACTATCCTTTGGGATAGGATTTATGTATAATTAGCCTGCTATAAAGCCCAGTTAATTCGAACTGACAAGAGATACAACCAGAAAATGGCGAAGAAAAAGAAGAATAGCTACCAGGCTCCTGCTCTTGAAAAGGGATTGGATATACTTGAACATCTATCATTAGAAGGGGCTTCACTTTCACAAACTGAAATTGCCAATGGAATAGGCAGAAGCACGAATGAAATTTACCGGATGCTCGTAAGCCTGGAAGAACGGGGCTACCTGATTAGAGAGGAAGTTTCCGGGAAATACCGACTTTCGCTAAAACTATTCAACCTGTCACACCGACATTCACCGGTCGATGAAATTCGCAGGGTTTCTGAATATCCCATGCAGGAACTTTCGGAAATCACTAAACAATCGTGCCACCTTAGTATCATCTATCTCGATCAGTTAATGGTTATTTACCAATCAAAAAGTCCAGGACCAATTTCACTTTCTGTTGAGGAGGGAAGCCTTTTTCCACTCTTATTGACAGCTTCCGGACGAACACTTCTGGCTTTTATGGATGAAGAACGGCGACAAAATATACTCGATCGAAGTACAGAATTCCAAGAGTATTCTTCTAAAGAGCAAAAAGACTTTATCGATTCACTGACACAAATCCGTAAACAGGGATATTATGCCAAGCAGAGTGATGTATCACAGGGGGTAACGGATGTCGTTGTACCCATAGGTAACAGCGATACAAAGCTCTTTGCCTCACTTGCCGTATCGATTTTTACCACACAGCTTGATGACGTCATTTCTATGGATGAAATTATTTCCGCTTCTCAAAAAACCTCCTCCAAAATTTTACAGCGATTAGGCATGGAAACTGATTAGTTCCTCAGATACATTATTAAACCTGAATTTTTAGGACTGTTGCCATTGTTTCAGTTCTCTTTTCAGGAATCATAACAGATAATCCATTACTTTCTTGCTGCCAGGAAAGTTCTTGAGCAGATCCCAGCAAGGATACATTCGTTACCTTGGATTCTTGCACTGCATTTTTTTCAGCAAAAGCTTCCAGCAAGATCTCGTCATTTAATTTCGGCTGCCCCAGCAAGATGGCATAGACAGTATTTCCCTTGGTCGTATAACGGACGTCTTTTACCGAATATCTTCGTTCGTGATACTCTTCTTCAGAATCTTTGTCCTTATTTTGGTCTTGTCGATAACGAGGTCCCTCCCCATACCGGTACCATGGGCGCGTTCCGTAGATTGCTTCCCCATAGCTATTCAACCAGTCGCCCATTTTTAACAAGATCGACCGTTGATCCGCCGGAATCGTCCCATCCGCTTTCGGAGAAATGTTCAGAAGATACACCCCATTTTTACTGACGACATCAATCAAGCTATGCAGGATATCTTTGGCAGGGCGCAGCTCCATATCCCGGGTGTAGCTCCAGCTAAAGGTTGTAATGGGTTCCTCGGTCTGCCAGACCTTCTCTCCTATTTGATTTATACGTGACTTCTCATGATTTTGGACGCTCACTTCTGTCGGCAGATCGTTATCCTTATGAAGAATCACCCCCTTTTTCTCCATTCCTCTTGCTTCATTATTGCGGCGAAAATGCTCCACTATTTCTTTACGATATGACTCTTCAATATGTCCCAACCGAGTATCAAAATAGATCATATCCGGGTTATAACCATCGATTACTTCGTGTACTTTATCAGCCCAGAATCTGCAAAAAGCCTCGTTAGGTTTAGCGGCCGACTCTTTATGACGCCAGGCTTCCTCGGACACTTCCGGACCATAGAGTTCCGAATACGCCGGATTCCCTGCATCCACGACTGATGTATCCTTGAAAGTAGGATACCATCCCCAATGCCACTGGTGATGAAAGGTAGTGACAAACTTAAGGTCTTCTTTTCTTATGGCCTGCTCCATTGCCCCAACGACATCAACCTCGGGACCCCGGTCTTTGGCATTCCAGCTGTTAACCTTACTCTCCCACATCGAAAATCCATCAGCATGCTCAGCAACCGGACCTGCAAAACGAGCGCCGGCTTTGGCAAAAAGAGAGGCCCATGCGCCAGGATCAAACTTTGGGGCCTTAAACTTAGGCACAAAGTCTTTATAACCGAACTTGTCCAAGGGACCATAGTTCTTGAGATGATAATCATTGGCTTTACTGCCCGGGAAATACATATTCCTGGAATACCACTCGCTGTGATAGGCCGGCACATTATAAACTCCCCAGTGGAAGTAGATTCCAAATTTAGCATCCTTAAACCATTGGGGAGTACTATTCTCAAGTTCTGTCCAACTTTTTGTCTTCGTTTCTGAACTGCTATTGCACCCTAAAAGCAGGGTGACCAACAGCAGCGTCAGCAAATTAATCCTCTTAGGTCTCATTTTAATAATTTAGAGTTATAAGGCGTCGCAGTTGAAGCTCGCTGTAGTGATTTAATGGCCTAAGCATATAACAACTTCGCTTTTCATCCAAAAATAAAGCGGTATGACTAATAGCCGGGATTCTGCTCCAGGTTTGGATTTGAGTTTATCTGTTGCTGGGGAATTGGGAAGATGTTCCTGGTCTCATCGACCGGACTTTTAAACGTCCATGATCCTGAGGCGAATTCATCAAACCGCACCAAGTCGTTACGCCTCCAGGCCTCTCCGGCAAGTTCCCACCCACGTTCTGCAAGCAGTGTATCCATGGTCAGTGATCCTGTAGAGTACATATGCTCACCCGGGTTATCAAAGGCCCTGCTCCGAACTTCATTAACCAATGTGACCGCTTCACTCGTGGCATTACCCCCATTTTGTCTCATGAGGACCTCGGCCTTCATCAGTAAGATATCCGCATAACGATAAATGGCGTAGTCGTTATCCAGCGACCATTCCTGTGCTCCCGTGTAGTCATATTTCATCAGGCGAGCACCTTCATTCTTGTGGGCATTTTCCAGTGAACTGATACTTTCAGTATATACTAAAGCGGAATCTGAAGGAAGCTCCTGATTGTTATAGAGCGTATCCCCTGCGGGAGTGGTTTGCACGCCCGTCAGCCAAATATCCTTTCTTTCATCCGCATCATCGTATGACTGGACGAATTCAGGTCCGCCGGCAAAACCTCCCCAGGCCCCATACTGCATATTTACTGCCTGATTTCCTACAAAATGAAGGGTCCAGAAATGGGGCTGGTGCATCGATCCCCATTCGGTGGTGTAGGTATGGTCGTAGGGTATCACAAATATATTTTCGGACGAGCCCTGGTTTTCTACCGCAAAATTGGCAAAATAGTTGTCTTCCAGCGAGTAGTTACCTGAATCGATAATCGCATTCAGGGCTGATAACGCATCCCCATAGCGAGGAGAACCGGTATAGACTTCCGCATTCAGATACAACTTGGCCAACGTTGCATAGGCAGCCCAACGATGAAACCGACCGTAGGTATTACTATTTACCTCGGAACTGAGATTGGGAATGACCGACGTCAGCTCTTCTTCAACAAAATTAAACACTTCTTGCCGACTGTTGGTAGCCGGGGCGGCATCAGCCTCTTCATAACTTGTGACGAGAGGAACGTTACCGAACATATCCAACGCCAGGAAATACCAGAAAGCACGGAGCCCTCTTAATTCGTAAGTAATAAGCTCCAGGGCTTCACTCTTTTCTTCGATTTCTCCAAACTGATGCAACAGGCGATTGGTAGTATTAATACCGCTGAAAATATCATTCCATGCGATATTGGTATTACCTTCCTCGGCATGCCAGGTGTGGCGCTGATAGCGCTGATACATCCCGTCGTTATACCAATGCTGACCGCGAGTGGGCAACACTGTTTCGTCTGTGGTTAGCTCCTGTACCCCCCAAATTCCTGCAATCTGGGTATACGTACGCAGACCTGAATATGCCGGGCCTGCCGCCGCCAGAACCTGGCGTTCGGTTTCATAGAAATTTTGCTCGGCAATGTCACTGTGCACATTTTGAGAAAGGTCGTTACAAGAGCTGAATACAAGCAGAATACTTAAAAAGGTCGATATAGTGAGAAGTAATTTCTTCATGATATTCAAAATATGTTTTAGAATGACAAATTAACGCCCAGCGTAAAGGTGCGGGTGCTTGGATAATCCTGCCTGTCGTCAAGCCCCGGTGTCAATCCCCCGGTAGCCACTTCCGGATCAAGCCCCGAATAGCCTGTTATCAGCAACAGGTTTGTTCCGGTCAGGAAGACCCGGGCATCACGGAAACCGATCTGCTCGGCCGGTAGCGTATACCCCAGCGTCAGGTTATCAAGCTTTACAAAATCAGCATCTTCGACCTGGAGACTCGAAAACCGTGGATCATCCCTGATCTCGGAATCCATGGCCGACACCATGATATTATTGGGCAGGGTGGTCGGATTGTCGTACCAGATACGTTTGTGATTGATCACCTGGTGACCAAACATGCCCCTGAACATCACGGTCATATCCCAATTTTTGTAATTTAACCTGCTTGTCAGACCAGCAAAGAAATCGGGCACCCCGTTACCGATGTAGGTTCGATCTTCAGGCGTGTACTGGTCGTCATCATTCAAATCTGAAAATATCCATTCCCCGTCTTCGGTCAGTCCTTCGTATCGGTAGCCATGAATACTTCCGATCGACCGCCCGGGTTCGTACCGGTGGCTCCATGCCTCAATACCGGGCGAACCTATAGCTCCCTCATTGCGATACTCCAGCTGATATTGATCATTGGATAGCGTTAGCAATTCATTCTTGCGGTGCTCTATATTAAAATCGACCACCCAGTTTAATTCCCTCGTCTGAACCGGTACGGTATTCAGTGACACTTCAAAGCCGCTATTGCGCATGGATCCTACATTAGCCCAGGTCGTTTCATAAAGGTTCGGGGGTACTGGCACATCGTATTCATGTAACAGGTCTTTGGTATCGCGCCGGTAATACTCTATGGCCCCTCCCAGGCGTCCGCTGGCCAGGGTCCAGTCAATACCGACATTGAGCTCCTCCTTGGTTTCCCACTGCAGGTTAGGATTGGGATTGCTGACTGGTTCATATCCCGGAATAAACTCTCCCTGGTAATAGAAATATCCGCTGGCATTCAAACGCTGGAGCGGGATATACGGATCTATTCCCTGGTTCCCCGTGATACCGAAACCCACCCTGAGTTTAAACAGATCAAACTGTTCTGAAAGTCCGGTAAATTCTTCATTCGATAAGTCCCAGGCAGCTGAAACAGCCGGAAAGAAGCCCCATTTATTGTTCTCGCCAAATTTGGAAGACCCTTCGTAGCGACCACTGGCACTCAAGAAGTACCTCTGATCAAAATTATAGGTCAGACGAGAAAAGTAACCGACAAGCTTACTTTCCGTTTTATATGACCCCATTCCGGCCTGGCCTTCTTCCAGATAACTTCCGGATCCGAGATTATTATAGGAAAAGCCATCAGTAATGAATTCAGTATTTTCAGCATCGAAGCCTTCATCAGTAAACTTCTGATAAGAATATCCCCCAATCAGATCTACAGAGTGTGAGCTGATATCGCGGGACCATTCGATGGTTGATTCAAAGGTATTCGTCGTCGTACGCCCGGCTGCTCTTGAAGCCGTACCGTGGGTTCCGTTTACTTCCTGTGGATAGGAGTAACTGGGTTCATAATAGCCGTTGAGCCACTTATTAGACTGCATACCCGCCTGTGCCGTAACCTCCAGGTTGTTCAGAACTTTTAAGGAGGCCGCCAGGTCTCCATGAAATCGGGTCGTTCCATCATCGGTTGTCCGTTCCGTCAACACACCGACCGGATTTTGATACTGCCAGGCCCCAAGCTTCTCATTCAATTCCCCACTTTCATTATACACAGGTTCCGTCGGATTCCATTTTATAGATTGCCGTATTGCGTCATAGTCCACTGTATTCTCCTGCAGATCTGAAACACCGAGCCTCAGGTCAAGCTGCAGGCGGCCATCCAGGTTGGACTGCTGTAAATTTATGTTACCTCGGTACTCATTCTGACCAGAGCTCAGCATAACTCCCTGTTGATTCGCATAATAAAGGGAAGCTCGATAGGTAGTATTCTCCATCCCTCCGCTCAGGGCCAAGCTGTGTATATTGCTGACAGGATTACGGGTAACTTCATTGAACCAGTCTGTGGACGCCCCGTAGTCAGTCATGCTGGAAGCGATGTCGGGATCGGACTCGGATAGACGACTTTTGAGCGTTCGGTACTGCTCTGCACTCAGCACATCAATACTGCGCTGGATCTGCTGCGTCTGAACCTTCCCGGAATATTCCACTTGCACACTTCCAGCATTTCCCTTCTTGGTAGTCACCAAGATCACCCCGTTGGTCCCGCGCGTACCGTAGATTGCAGCAGCCGATCCATCCTTTAAGATATCAATAGATTCTATGTCATTGGGATTAAGCTGATTGAGATCACCGCCCGGTATACCATCAATAACTACCAACGGCTCAGAACTCGCATTCAAACTGGATGATCCACGTAACCTTACTTCAAAGTCAGATGTCGGATCGCCCCCATTTGTGTTCACCACCGATAATCCCGCCACTTTACCCTGAAGCAGCTGCATGGGATTACTAACCGCTCCTTCATTAAAATCTTCTGGAGTGACCGAACTCACCGATCCCGAAATTTCCCTCCGGGTTTGAGTACCATATCCTACTACAACTAATTCTTCGCCACTAATCGCTTGCGGTTGCAGGGTAATATCGATCGTTCTGCGTCCTGCGATAGTAACTTCCTGCGTTTGGAATCCCACAAATGAAACCACCAGCGTATCTTGCAGAGAGGGGACGGTAACTTCGTAACTCCCATCGGTATTCGAACTGGTGCCCACAGACGTACCTTTTACCAGAATATTCACCCCGGGAAGAGGCTCCCCGGTTGAAGCATCCGATACAATGCCTTCAATAGTCTCTTTACCCTGTCCCTGAGCAAAAACATGATCTACTGTCATGGATAACAGTAAAAATACAAGGCCACCCATAAAGAGGGCATTTACTAACTTACGGTTCCTGAACTGCCTGTAACCAACAATCTGTCTTTTCCCCATAATCTTTATATTTATATTTGAAATTATATTTTATATAGAAAATAATTTATTCCTTTGCAAGATTTTACGCAACTTATTTCCTCTTACTCCAAATATTTATTCATGCTTTGGTCAGTATATGGAGTCTAACACGAACTACTATCGTTAGTTAAGGTATTGGCCTGTAGTAATTACAGACCGACAGGTGGCCATATTCCGGAAATAATGTGCATGAGGCCTTATATAAAACTTGATGAGAAGATCTGGGGTATTAAGAATCCTCTTTTTGATGAATATTCCTCATCCAAACCAACAAAATACCAGTAACTATTCCATTTGCAGGGTTACCGGGCCTAGCAATCCGGATTGGACGAGCGGCTCTCCCTCCAACAAATAGGGAACGGGATCTGTTAAAAACGAAACCTGCTCATCCTCAGGCAGGTTGTGATCACGAATAATGCGATTTCTCCAGGTGTTGGTAACTGCAATCTTTATACTGTTCTTTCCTTTCCCGAGCGCCTTCGTAACATCCACCCGATATGGCGGTGTCCATGCCACGCCGCAGTCTTGCCCGTTGACCGTTACCCGAGCGATATTTGCCACTTTTCCCAGATCAAGCCAAACTCGTTTGTTTTTTGATTGAGCCTTATCCCACTCAAATGAATTGTGGTACTCAGCGGTACCAGAATAGTAACGGATGCTGGAATCCTGCCGGTTAACCCAATCGGTAAGGTTGCGAAATGATATGGTATCTGCCGGACCACCCTCCGCTGGATCAAATGTAACCTTCCATGTCCCTTCAATTTCTTTGACAGACCTAAGCGTCAACCAATTTTCACCCTTGCTATTATCCTGCTCTGCCTGTTTTCGCAAAATAATAAATATGGACCCGTTGGGAGGCAGTTTTAAAGGCAATTGGGTGCGTCCATTTTCAATCGACCACTTTTCCGCCGGACGTAACTCTCCCGTTACAGCGTTATAGATCTCGGGAACACGTCCACCTGCTCGAAGTGACAAGCGAAATTCTCGGGTTCTAGATCGCTGGTTGGAAATAAAATAGACATCCATATTCTTCGCCCTGTCCGCCCGGTGGGTCCAGGCAAAATCATCGAGATAGCGATTGGAGGAATCGGTGATTTCTACATCGCGACTTATGCCCAGGCGGTCAAATGTATCGGCCTTATAAGGTCCTTTTACTATTTTGCCTTTGCCAACTTTCCAGGTCGACATGGGCTGGAGGTCTTCCGGAGCCCCCTTCCATAATTCCCGCATTATATTCTGTACTTTTTTATCACTTGCTGGATAATCCTGCAGACCCGGAGCCTGAAGAGCCTGTTCACCGATCAGCAGGGTTGCCCCCTCTTTCACCAGCTCAAGAGTCCGCTGCGCAATCTCAGGGGTCATCAATTCCGCGTGGAGCGACATTCTCCTCGATCCGGGCAGCACCAGCAACTTATAACGGGCACCGCCGGGCAATACAATTTGCCCATTGCGGACGGTGGCCAAATTCAACAGAGCATCGCGATTAATGGAATCATAGGTGTATCCGCGCAGCGGATCGGTCCAATCGGGGGCCTCGGCTATATTGGCAGAGTTATCAACTCCTACCGGGATTTCCTGCTGTGGCTGTCCCTGGTTTGCCAGGCGCCCTTTCTGTTGCTGGACCACCTTTTTCCCAAAAATACCCGGCAGGGTTGGCACCAATCGGTTAGGTAATAATGATCGTCGAGGCACTTCCTCCCCGGTAAATACAGCCACATCCGCCACAGGCTTTCCCTGCTGTAATAAGGCCTGCGAACGGTGAGCATAGTCGACCCACGCCTGGCCCGGCTCCCACCAGGTTTGTCCGGGTTGGAAGAGAAGTCCCACTCCACTGAGCGTCATACCAGGCCCGCGTTCCGGCCAGGGGTTATGGGTAAATACGTGATATACAAACCGATTGATGCCAAGCGCGTAGTTCCGGTCACCAAGTGCTTTAAGCATGGCTGGATGTTCATCCCATTCCATCCTCACTTCCGTAAAGGCTTCCGCCTGGATGATAGGCTTTCCATACACATGTCCCGCAGAAATGGCATCCAGCATATCGTTTGGCTTGTCATGTGTGGGGCTGCGCAGCCAGAACTCTCCCATAGGGATGTCAACTGTCTTGAAATGGAGCATACCATCGCTGGTCATAGTAGGGGATACACTTTCAGCGCTGAACATCTTATTTTCATTGTGCACCTGTCTCGCCACCACCTCAAAAAATACATCGTTAACCAGTTCGGCGATAGTCTTTCGTATATCGTAGAGAAACCGTTCAGACACCTCTGCGCTTTCCACGGGTATCCCGGCCATAGCCGGAAGATACGTCAACGGGTCATACCCACGACGCTTCCTGAACTCTTCCCGAAATACGGGAGACCAATTTTGACTGCCGGCTTCCCAGCTGTCGATATGAAAAATTTTCAACACTTCGGAGGCAAGTTCAGGGCCTACCTGGCGGATGGCTTCCCCATACCATCGATCGAACTGTTTGCGGATGGGATCCGGGTTGAATTTATCAACCTCCAATCCTTCTCCGCCTCCTCCGGTAGAATTCGTATGACCGGTTGAGGTATGTCCCATCCGTAAGATCGTCCATGCGCCTTCAGGGACTTTCCAATCCAATGTGCCGTCTCTGTTTAAATATTCGGTGATGTTGATCATCTTGTCCAACGGAACAGATAGGGAATCAGGCACCTGGCCAGAAGTGGTTTGTTCACTCACGCGCCATACTGCCCCGGTCTTTCCCTCGAACTGGTGAATCCGGGGAGCTCCCGACAATTCTATGCCCAGTACTTCCAGATCCGGACTCCACTTGGCGTCGTCAAGGTCTTCGGCCCCGGGCTCCGATCCTTTGGGATCATACACAAACCGAAAATACCGGGCGGTCGTCGCCTCCAAGGCGTGGGCCACCGGGGCATCCCAATCCAGCCAGCCGTGCCGGGGTGGCTGTAATTGCCCGATTGACCGAAAATGCTGCCCGTCGTCACTAACCTGGATTCGCAAGCGATTGGGCTGATAGTTACTTCCCCCCGTATGAATCGTCAGAGAACGTGCCGTAAAGGGCTTTTCAAATTCATACTGGATCCAACACCGCTCCTCGCATTCAAACTCCTCTTCATTGCCTTTCGTAGTCAAGAGCTGGGGATCGGTTTCGGGCTTCTCCCGGCTGCTTGTAACCATTACCTGTCGGGCATAGCTATTTTGCCGAGCGCCCTCCGGTGTGGGGTATGCATACACCGCAATATCCTTATAATACCCTTCATTTGTTTCCGGCTGACTCAGCGTATCGGAAATAATCTTTCCTCCTTCCGGATACGTTTTACTCCAGACCACTTTCTGCATCGACTCTTCCGGCTTGATCCAGGGACCCCCGGCCGTGGCAAAGCCATCGCTGACATGCATGGCCAGCTCCAAATCCAATCGCTTGGCCTCTTTCATCGCGTAGGTTACCATCTCCCACCATTCGGGACTAAGCTGCTCAATGGCAGGCTTATAAAGCGGGGGATCCTGCGGACCTTCGATCGGCATCAGGTAGGCGCCCCCAATACCCGCCTCTTTCATGCCCTCTAAGTCAGCCGTGATGCCCTCTTTTGAATAACTTCCATACATCCAGTACCAAAAGACCCACGGCTTGGCCAAGTTTGATGGATTTTGAATCGCTTGGCTGATATCTGTTCTGAAGGAGATATCCTGTGCATTAACCCGATTAACTATCGCAAATAGGGTGATCACACAAAAAAGTAATATAGTTCTTATAAGTGTGGCCCAATACTTCCTCATGAGCATTTGCATAACAACTGATCTTTTATCCCTGGCTTCAATCCTTCTTTTCTAATTAAGGAACAGGCTAAAATTTGACATCGTATCCACTCACAATATTTACGGTCCGGGTCATTGAATCGCCGTGTTTGTCAGTGACGGTAAACTGGAATGATCCCAACCCTTTACCTTCAGGCTTAAACTCAGCTACTCCTTCTGTAACCGTCGCCGTTCCGTTAGCAGTCTTTGATATAGTGAAGGTAGGAGCATTCGTGTAGCCCCGAGCCAATTTTTCCAGGTTAATTTCAATCTTGGTCCCTGAAGGAGTACTGTAATGCGGCTCGGCCATCCACGCGAGGTAGTGATCCAAATTTGTGAAACCGTCCCGGTCATCGTCGGTATTGGCATCCGAAAACTCGCCTTTGTCTGAATGGGGGTCTAAGCCGTGGATCGTTTCCCACCAGTTTGGCAAGCCATCGTCATCGCTATCCCAATTCTGATCCCGATGGACTTCAGGATAAGTTTCGTATCCTCCTACATCTTTTTCATGATCGGGAAAGCCGGGCTCCCCGCTCACACTTCCCTCCACTGAATAGGTTCCCTTCAGCGTTTCTTTTATCATCCGCTGGTCATGCTGGTCCAGCATGGACTGGTTGCTTCCCACATCCGACAAGACGTTCTTGTAAGTAGCTTTTGCTGACTGTGTCGTGACATGGGGCGGGAAAAAGCGATGATCCACAAAAGTTTCGTACTCTACATCTTTCCCGGCTATCTTTTGCCCCTTTTCCTGATTATTCACCCCAAAGTGGCCTGGCATGACGTTCCCCTTCATATAATACTGCTGTTTGCCTCCGCCATAATTTTCATGATCAGCTTTGAGGGCATGAAATACCTTGGTGCCCGGACCGGGCTTGTAATAATTGCTCACAAAATTGACTTCATGGGCACCGCCATCGGTAGTCCTTGTCCCCCAGTTATACACCACGTTGTTGCGGATATCAAGCTTCCCAATATACCGGCCATTTCCATTAACCCCGCCAGCCATGCTCCAGTTGCGTCCATAGTTATGCGCTAACAGATTGTGATGAAAACTTCCGATGCTTCCCCCGATACTTGCCGCATAGCCATGCGCCGTTCCCGGTGGATATTTATCATGTCCGGCTATATTCAGTGCTTCGGATATTAAAGTACGCTGCAGGGTAATATTCTTGGCACCACGAGAACTGAATGCTTCGTCCATCGTCCAGCTAATAGAGCAGTGATCCATAATACTGTGATTATTCCCGGTTAGCCCCATACCGCCATAGGCCACATTATCCGCCCCCAGGCGAACCCGCAAGAATCGTATGATGACGTCGTTCCCGGTGACCCCGAAGGTCGCATGTTTCATGGCGATGCCTTTTCCAGGAGCCGTCTGACCCGCAACGGTGATATAAGGTTTGTCAACATTCAGTGTAGAATCCAGATGAATCATTCCGGACACTTCAAAGATGATGGTCCGCGGACCAATATCTTTGTTTACGGCCTCTCTCAGACTTCCCGGACCGCTGTCGTTCAAATTTGTCACCTTTACTACTTTTCCGCCGCGACCACCTCGGGCAAACCGACCGTAGCCTTCCGCTCCGGGGAATGCAAGCTGAGCGGTACGAAAACTCCATACATCGCCCTGTGTTCTGCTGCCATCCGAGACTTCATCCACCCGCCAGTAATAGGTGTCCATGCTGTATAAGCTATCCACCTGGAAGGTCGTATCCTGATAATTTCCTTTGAACTGTGAGGAAGCATGACTGGCCGATGCCACGGCACTGGAGTCTGTTCCAAAATACAGATCGTGCGAATCGGCATTGTCAGCGCCCGACCACTGCAAGGTAAATTCGTCACTATCTGCCTCTACATGTTCATTCCCGTTTACAGGAACCGGTAATCGCGCCTGATTTTTAATATTAGGAGTATTCAGCTCAAAGCCGTTGATCATAACATTCTTCACTGCGGCTGTAGCTCCTTCATCTGCGCCAAAAATAATGGTATTCGTCTGGTTCTCTTTGGCTGTGATCTGCAGGTAGGCCGTTTCTCCATTGATGTCGTTCAGCTCGCGATTACTGGGCCTCATCCCCTTGACCTGTAATTCCCCATCTACCGTAATGTTGATGGGGCTGAATGTGTTATTTTCGGGATTCTGCACTGTATTATGATACGTTAGCAACGTATGCCTCCCGGGAGGGAGACCCGTAATTTCCATTTTTATCTTCCCTCCCTGATCACCCTCCTGAACAGTCAGCCCGTCATTTATCAACTGGGCGTAATTGGGAGCCTGGATACCTACCTTGTACCAATGGGAGCCAAGCACCGTCCCAGCATTCCCTGCACGACTGAAGGTGATCGCAACGTCGCCAAAAGTTCTGCTGTGCTCTTCTGCTTCATTAATAGCCCAGCTTTGGTATCCCAATTTATTCACCTCTTTAGCCGGACGACCGAACTGATCTAAATCCACCTTAAAAGAGGGTTCTTGTGCAAAGAGAATACACGGCATAATGGATAGCAAGCCAACAAGGGAAAACAGTCTTGCAGTGCAGCTGTATAAATTTCTATCTAATGTAGATAACATGGTATCGAGTTTAATTTCCGGTAAAATTTAGTTTCTGTACATCCTGCTAAATAGATCAGCGCCAAAGCTATGATAGCCATTCAGAAGTGCCGACCTATAAGTTTTATATATTATAACACCTAACGGTCTTGCAGTCTTTTAAATTGAAAATTATAGGTCCCTGAACCCAGCCGGATACGAGTTGTAGAATTTGCCTCGCTCACCTTCTGTACTTCTATATCGTCATGATTTTCCACTGGTATTCCCGATTCTGTGGTCTGTCCAACATCAGCAGAAGGTATAACCACTGTGGCCGTAGCATTGACAGGAATAGTCACATTAATTTCACCATGATCTTCTGACTGTTCCCATGCTGATTTTATCCGCCCATTGGGAGAATCGTACCAGGCTTTGGTCCATTCTATTTTGCCCACCATATCCGGTTCAATAAGAATATGCTCATATGCCTTTGAATCCTCTGTCTGCTGGATCCCTCCCAGGCCACTATAGAACCACTCCATAATATGGCCCAGCATCAGGTGATTATTGGAGACCCGCTTCAGGGCCGCCCACGACTCGGTAAGAGCCGTAGCTCCTTTTTTAAGCTGAAATCCGTACCCCGGCACATCATCCCGCGCATTCATCTCATACAAAAGCTGAGAAGCTCCTCCCTGTTCCAGTGCTTTAACCAGATAATTGAATCCTACATCGCCGGCGGTAAGTGCCTTATCATTTGCCCGGATGGAATCGGTGAGGTTCTTAAAGACCTGCTTTTGATCCAGGCTATCAGCCAATCCAACAACCAGCGGCATGGCCATGGACGTCTGGCTGCCGGTTGCATAGACGCCACTTTCTCCATTATAGAATCTTTTGTTGAAGGCTTGTTTTATATCTTCAGCTCGGGCACTGTAACTTTCAGCCTGGTCAGCCTTTCTCAGCGTTTCAGCCATTTCACCCAGCAATTTCACATCATAATAGTAGATAGCGGTGGCCGTGAGAGCTTTGGGCGTGAGTTGTGCCAAGCCCGGTGGCTCGGGACCATGATCATACCAGTCACCCAGCCCGTGTGACACGATGTGATTATCCACCTTGCTCTGCAGGTAGTCGACATATTTGGTCATCATCGGCCAGGCTTCTTCCATGATCTGTGTGTCGCCGTACCACTTGTAGATCATCCACGGAAGAATAACGGAAGCACTGCCCCATTCCGGGGAATCACGAAAGCCAATGCCCCAGTTGAATTCAACGTATTCCGGGGCAATATTGGGAACCAACCCCTCCTCTGTTTGAGCGTCCATCATATCAAACACCAGTTTTTTATACAGGTGATAGAGGTGATAGTTGTAGTGGATAGATCCGCCCATCAGATGAGTTTGCTCCATCCATCCCAACTTTTCGCGATGGGGACAATCGGTAACCACACTCTGGATGTTGCTCTTTATAGCCCAGTTGATCAACGAGTAAATGTTATTGAACAATTCGTAAGAGGTTTCAAAATGTCCGGTTCGGGGAGCGGAGCTGCGCGTATGCAGAAATTTAAGGTCTGACACTTTGGGTTTAATCTCTTGCTCTACGGAATCGGGAGCAGCGCCTTCTACCTGTATATAACGGAAGCCGTAATAAGTAAACTTGGGCTGCCAGGTTTCCGTACCCTCGCCCTTCAACGTATATTTGTAATAATGGGGACTGCCAGTGGCATCCTGGTTGGCCAAACCCTCATCAGACAGGAGTTCAGCAGGTCGTAAAATCACCTCCTCTCCTTTCTTCCCTTTAACTTCCAACTGCATAATACCGGACGCATTCTGTCCAAAATCATAAATATATTTTCCCGGTTCCGGCTCCAGGATACGCTTTACCTCCAGGGTATCCATGATTTTCACAGGATAATTAATTTGTGCTTCAAGCTGACCGCCCGGCGCATCTAAAGCCAAGGCCGATTTCCAGTCTTCATCAGTATTGAAATCCGGGCTATCCCACCCCGGCTGTTCCAAACGGGCGTCATAGTTCTCCCCCCCGTATATGCTGGAATAAGTAATGGGCGAGGGCGACGTTTTCCAGCCGGAGTCTGTAACAATATTCCGAACCGAGCCATCTTCAAATACGATCTTCAGCCGGCTGATCATCCTGGGCATGCCGTAGTTAATCACGAGCTTCCGGTACCGCTCCCGATTTACATTGTGGAAACCGTTGCCGACAGTAGCGCCCAACACATTTTCGCCCTGACTTAATTGGTCAGTCAAATCATACGTATTGTAAAAAACAGTTTCTTGGTAGTCGGTCCACCCCGGAGCCAGGAAACGATCGCCTATTTTTTGTCCATTGAGACGAGCCTCATAATGCCCAAGCCCGGAAATAAAAAGCAGGGCCTCTTTGACCGGCTTGTCAATAGAAAAAAACTTTCGAAATTGAGGAATAACCGGACGTTTTTGCCCTTTTTCTCCAAGATCATCACCCGAACCGTGAACCCCGGGAACAACCTGCATTGAGTCTGGCAATCTTTCGTAGCCGATCCATTCAGCACCCTTCCAACCACCGGAATCAGGCAGTGCGGTATAAAAGGTACCGGGACTACTCCAGTCAGAAACTGCCCCATTTTCATCCCAGACTCTTACTTTCCATACATTTTTTTGGGCGGGCTGAAGTGAAGTTCCACCATAAGGGATCCTCGTGTTGTTCGTATCTTCCTGTTTAG
The DNA here is from genome assembly GCF_026229185.1 of Fodinibius salsisoli. Taxonomy (GTDB): domain Bacteria; phylum Bacteroidota; class Rhodothermia; order Balneolales; family Balneolaceae; genus Fodinibius; species Fodinibius salsisoli. The sequence continues at coordinate 82,211 of NZ_JAGGJA010000001.1, forward strand.
CAGAATCCCAAACGTAATCTCCACTTTCCAGCTCTTCCACTGAAGCAGCGACTATGATCTGCCGGGCGGTTTGATACTGGTTTCGTTTGGCCGAACTCATCTCCCAGCTAAAAGAAAGGGTTTCCGATAATACTCCCCGGGAAACCGTCTTGCCGTTACTTTGGACCGAGACGACCTGTATGGAAGCTTCCTGACTGCAACCCATACTGGAAAAAGCAACCAGTAAGCAGAATGTCACAAGAAAATATGAATCAGAAGGTAGCCTTAGCCGCATATCGCTTTTATGGAAATACTTAATATTCGTCTCATATCTGGCCGCTATTCACTTTTAATCCATGCCTCATTAAACGTAGCATACTTTATCGTTTTCTTTGCATCGGACTTTGACTTAGGACGACGAAAACTGTAGGTAGCATGGAGCGTTCCGTCCTCTCCCTGAATGATGGCCGGATAGGCAGCATACACAGAGGTTGTATCACTGGGATTATATTCTATTTTCTTTTTCCAGGGCCAGGTTTTGCCTCCATCTTCCGATAGCGCCACGGCCAGGCTATGGCGCTCTTCAATCGTGTCATTATAGAGCATCACCCAGTGACCATTATCCAAAGTAACGATATCGGCCGCGGAACTGGGATTTGGAAAGTCAGTATCCTTCACGGTACTCCAGCTTTGCCCGTCATCCGTTGATCGGCTAACCATCAGTTGCTTCGGTTCCGGACCACTGTCGCGCATGTAGGCGACAAGTTCCCCAGAAGCGGTCTCAGCAATGGTAGGCTGTAAATTTCCAAAACCCACAAGCGGATCGCTAAAATTCCAGCTCTCTCCCTGGTTATCCGTATAGGCCATCATCGAAAAACTGAATCCATCCGAATAAAGCGGAAGAATGATTCTCCCGGAGGAAGTAACCACCGGCTTGCTGCGGGTCTGCCACCCCATTCGGCGAAAGTATGGATAACCCAGTTGGGCCGGCTTGTACTCCTTATCAACCAACAAACCATCCTTGACCATATCTTTTCCGGCTGATTTTGAAATCAGCTCTTCCGATTCTTCTTCCCAGTTGGTGACAGTTTGCTGGTTGGCGTGCTGCTTAACATACGTCTTATATTCCGCAACCTGCTCCTCAACCGAAGCTACAAAAGCATCGTTGGGCTGGATGCCCCACTCCGCCTTGTCTCCCGGCTTAACGTGCAGGTCCGCCTGCCATTTCCATTCGGGAGCCCCATCTGTGTTCGTATAGTCTTCGCTGATGCGGTATTTTAGCAGAGAGGTCTTCCATTGGTTGGCAATCACCGTATACCAGAATAACCAAAGCCGGTCCTTTTTATCCACAAATAACACCGGGTTGATATCCGGGAACCCTTCTACGTCAGCCATCAAGAATGGCTGACTCCAGCTTGTACTTCCGGCCTTCTTGCGGGCCCCCATGATTCGCACATCATCAGCCCATCGCTCACCACTACCGTGAAACCAGCTCGCCAGTAAGTCTCCATTGGAAAGCTCAACGATGGTCGATCCGTGCAAATGCTGCTCCTGAAATGGGACGATCAACTCAGCATTAAATTCCGGATTTTGCCCGTAAGCATACGGTCCGAAAAGACCGATTATAAAAACTGTAACGACACTAAATTTTATTGCAGCTAATCCCTTATTAATTTTCATGGCACTACCTGTATTGATACAAAATTTGCATTTAACAACCTTTTCCCCTCATCATTTACTCAGACTATCTCAACCAAAGATTCAAAAACCTCCGTGCCCCTCGGGATCGGGAACCATGAATCTAATAATTTAAATCTTTTTTTACTAATGAAAATAGATTTTGTTTATAAAAAAATATATTTTGTCTGAGCGTCATCTTTGTTAAAAAATAATTTCAGCGAGCAAATTATTTACCTATGATTGGGGACAACCAGGGATTCACCAACATTTTTTGCTATGCATCGACTTGGATCGGGATATGCATCTTATTTCAATTCCTCATCGGCTGCAATAATAATAGTCAGACAGAAGAGAAATTAATCCTGTGGTATGAGCAACCTGCTACTACATGGACCGAAGCGCTTCCTATCGGGAATGGCCGGCTTGGCGCCATGATCTACGGCGATCCATCTGAAGAACATATTCAGTTTAATGAAGAAACGTTATGGACCGGGGAACCACGGGCCTACCATCGCGAGGGCGCCTCTAAATACCTTTCCGAAATACGCGCCTTGCTTTTCCAGGACAACCAAGATGAGGCTGAGGCTCTTGCCCAAGAAGAATTCATGGGACGCAAATACCATGAAGAAACCTATGGCCAATTGAAAGAGGAGTGGCTGCAAAAAGTTCGAGAACGTGTAGTAGCCCCCGAAAACCCATCCAATAAGAACTATGATGACAGCAACTGGGACACGATGACGGTGCCCATGGAAGACGGCTGGAGAAACGCCGGACTTGAAGGACGGGATGGGGCCGTTTGGTTTCGAACCCATTTTGAGCTTCCACAAGATTGGAACGGACAAGATCTCACCCTAAAGCTGGGACACATTCGGGACCAGGATTTCACCTACGTGAATGGACAACAAATTGGATCCACCCAGGGAAAAGACCAACACCGAAGTTACACTATTCCCGCTTCTCATTTGACACCGGGTACAAACACTATTGCGGTCCAGATTATCAATTACTTTGATAAAGGAGGCTTTACCGGCTTCGGGGACAGTGATCAATCACTGATGGTGTATCCCAAAGAAGCCGACCCAAAAGAAGGGATATCGCTCAATAAAAAATGGAGCTACAAACCTCAGGATCTCCAGCCCCCGGGCTATCCCGACTACATGGCCAAATACCAGCCCTTCGGAGATCTCCACATCGAGTTTGATGGGCACGATCAGGTTACAGACTACCGACGGGAACTTGATCTTGCCAATGCCACGGCTAAAACTGCCTACACTGTTGATGGCACCCGGTACACCCGCGAATACTTTGCCAGTGCCCCGGACCAGACGATCGCGATTCATTTGTCCGCTGACCAGGCCGGCAAGATTAGTTTCCAGGCTGACATGACAAGCCCACACTTTGGCTTCACCACCCAAAAAATTAATGAGAATACGCTTGGACTGTCAGTAGAAGTCCGCAACAGCGTGGTCAAAGGACGAAGCTATCTGAATATCCAGTCTGATGGGGGCAGCATAAAAGTATCTGACAATGAGATTACCGTTGAAGGAGCAGATGAGGCGACTCTTTATCTCTCAGCGGGAACTAATTTCAAAAACTATAAAGACGTATCCGGTGACCCCGAAGTAATCTCTGCTCGTGTCATGCAGGGAATCACCGACAACAGTTATGATGAAATAAAATCCAGGCATATCGACGACTATCAACAGTATTTTAATACTTTGAGTATTGACTTGGGCAATTCTCCCAATGCCAGCCTGCCTACCGACGAGCGCATCCAACAATTTGCCCAATCCAAAGATCCCAGCCTGGTGGCCCTGCATATGCAATACGGTCGGTACCTGTTGATCTCCAGTTCTCGTCCCGGTACTCAGCCGGCGAACCTGCAGGGCATCTGGAATGATAAGTTATCTCCGCCCTGGGAAAGCAAGTACACAACGAATATAAATGTAGAGATGAATTACTGGCCGGCTGAGCTGCTAAACCTGCCGGACCTCCACAAGCCTTTGATTAAGATGACCGAAGAGTTGGCACAGGCCGGCAAGCAAACAGCCCGAGAACACTATGATGCCCGAGGATGGGTGCTGCATCACAATACGGATATTTGGCGCGGCACGGCCCCGGTCAATGCCTCCAATCATGGCATTTGGGTCACCGGAGGTGCCTGGCTTAGTCACCAGCTCTGGAACCGGTTTCAGTTTAACCAGGATACCCTGTACCTGGAAAAAATCTCCTACCCGATCATGAAAGAAGCAGCTAAATTTTTTGTGGACTTCCTGGTTGAAGACCCTGATACAGGCTGGTTGATCAGTACGCCTTCAAACTCTCCTGAAATCGGGGGACTGGTAGCGGGGCCAACTATGGATCATCAGCTTATCCGGGATCTTTTTCAAAATTCTATAGCAGCCAGTAAAATACTTGATGTCGATCCGGCCTTCAGAGACACTTTACAGCGAAAGTATGAACGTATTGCGCCGAACCAAATCGGTAAACACGGGCAGTTGCAAGAGTGGCTTGAAGATAAAGACGATCCCGAAGAAACACATCGCCACGTCTCTCACCTGTGGGGACTGCATCCTGGGAATGAAATTAACTGGAAAGAAACCCCAGAACTTTACGACGCTGCCCGCCAGTCGCTTCTTTTCAGGGGCGATGGCGGAACCGGATGGAGTCTTGCATGGAAAATTAATTTCTGGGCTCGTTTCCGGGATGGTGACCATGCATACAAACTGGTCAAAAAGATGTTAAGCCCGGTCGATAATCCCAACAGTGATATCGAAGGAGCATCCTATCCCAATATGTTTGATGCCCATCCTCCTTTCCAAATCGACGGCAACTTTGGAGGAGCGGCTGGTGTCGCTGAAATGCTTGTCCAAAGTCATATCGATCATACCATTGACATCCTGCCGGCCCTGCCCTCTGCTCTTTCTCAGGGGAGCATCAAAGGTATTCGGGCCCGGGGTAGTTTTGAGCTGGAGATGAGCTGGTCAGAAGGTGACCTCCAATCCCTGACCGTAATCTCAAAGGCCGGCAAAAAATGTACTCTCAGATATGATGGAAAAATAACAAGCTTCAAAACGGAGAAAGGGGAACAGTATCAATTAGGTGGGGATCTGAATCTTCTTTAATAAAGAATTAGAGGTACTAAGATTAGCTGTCAGTTTATAATACTGAAAGTTCCATTGGGGTTTATTCATCTGCTTACGCGATAGAAGACCGATGACACCGTTGGACAGATCAGCACGAATAACAATATTGTATCCCGGGCCCATCTGTTGAATCCGCAAAATCAGTGTTCCAAGTTCCCTGATTCCAAATTCTGTCTCATCTGCTCTGTGCGGTGCCGGAGAACCTCTCGGTTCAGCTGGAACTTCACCATCCCCAGCGGGTGGAAACGCTTGTCGTTGTCGATGGCCGCGTAGACCACCGTATATATGCCATGGCCCTCCGGGATCAGCCCCATGGGCGTACGCATGATGTCCCACCATTGGTCCACCTTGGTTCGGATGGGAAAGTAGTGGCTTTCGGTCCAGTGGAGCCCATCCAGCGACAGGGAGTAGCCGAACATATTCGGCAGGTGCAGCCCCCAGCCGTCCGGCCCACCGTCATAAATGGCAATATAGACGCCATTGGGAAGCTGGCTCACGATCGGATTCTCAATAAACCACGGGTGCATGCTGGTAATCGGGTTCACCGTCGTATCCATGCGGGCCCACGGTCCCTCCAGCGAGTCGGCTTTGGCTAAGCCTACGTACCACCCTTGCTGCGTGCTGTCGGGATAGTTACTCCACTGTCCCCAGGGAAAACCGCCTCCGTAAAAGGCGTGCCAGCCGCCCTCCACTTTGAAGGGAAAAAAAGACTGTACGGCCTGGCGGCCTTCCCAGAGTTGTGAATTGAGGCCGGGTTCCATGATAATTCCCCGGTCCTCATAAGGACCTCCAATGCCTTCCTTTCCCTTTTGGACAGACTGCGCCTGCCAGATGCGGCCAAACGAGTGGTTGGGTTCAATCGTCCGGTGGGTGGTATACCCCACATAGGTAGCGAGCCACCGGTTTTCTTTTTCGCTAAAGGTTGGCATAAACGACCACAGGGCGCTGCGCCGGTCATTAGCCGGATTATCGGTATCCGTCACCGCATAGTCGCCACTGGATTCGTATAAGGTGGACTGCCGGGTCCAGTGGACCGCATCTTTGCTGGTCCAGTGGGCAATACGGGTTTTGACGCGGTCCTGGTAGGAGCCGATCCCCTCTTCTCCAATGCGTTCGGTCGGGAACATGTGATAGGTATCATCAATCTTCACCAGGCGACCGCCTTCGAACCCGCCGCGGTTGCCCTCGGTGCCGGGCATGCCTTTGTCAACTACCGGCTGGTCTTTACCACCCACAATATCAAAGAGGGCCGCCTTTTCCGAAAAGCCTTCCACAATGAACGTATCCCACTCGCAGCCATCCATCCGCCCGGCGTTGCGGGGCGTGATGGGCTGTTCTGCCTCAATAACCCCTACGACAGAGAAGAGACCATTGCGTTGTGGCTGGATGGTGTGCTTCCCCGCTTCCAGCGGCAGGGCATAGATATCCACCGGCGGAAGCCCGGTAAAGGTCAGCCCGTTCTCCAGGATTGGTTGTGCAGAGAGCGGCCCGTCAAAATCTGATGGCTCCAGATATTTCCCCTCATCCTCCGCCTGAAACAGGGCTAACAGCACTTTGGCCGGTTGGTCAAACTCGATAGTGATGGCAACAGGCTGCTGCCCTTCTATGCTTTGGGCTGGTATCCTGATGCCTTTTAATCCCTTAATCTCCGGAGCCACCCGCACCACGCAGTGCTCTCGTCCGGCATAAGGATGCCCCAGATCATCCACTTGGAATGGGGGATATCCAGCAGATAATATCTCAAACGGCGCCTCCCGCCAAGCGGAACTATCTGTTTGCATAACCGATGGATTGGCGATAACGGTATTGAAGCTCAAAAAAACGAGCGAAGAACTGAGAAATAAGTATTGAAAATTTTGAAAGCTATTCATCGCTGACTTGGTTAAAATTGTAAATCGTATTATCCTTTTAAACTTTAGCTTATTCACCTCTTACGGTTTGCTATTCGGAAATCAACTACAATCCAATGATTATCAGATAGAGGTAACATATTTGAACGACTCTATCTTACTAAGGTTCTACCACTTCTAAGAAAGCCACATACGATTCATTACCGGGCGTCGTGAGCCGTACACTTCCCCGGTGTCCCCATTCCTGAATACCTCCTTCCCACTCCATCGAAACCGTTTCTGGCTCCGACCAGGTACCCTCATCAATATTCAGCCATTTAATCTGCAATTCCCTTGCAAATATCCAGGGATCCAGATCAACCGTATAGCGGCCTTCTGGAAAATAGACGGCATACTGTTCACCAATATTCGCCAGGCAATATGCTTCCATAGCGGAAGGAACAGAAGTTACATAAGATGATAATAGATCGTTATGGGGAACGGATTCGAAAATATTGAACTCCTCCAGCAGCATCGACATGGCTTTGATGTTGGTTTGAGCATGCTCCTCTAAGCCAATACCCCAGCCTCCTTCCGGGCGGTGAAATCGACTTGATGCGCTCCCCGCAAAGATATTTTTCCAGAATCGGGCTACTGCTTCTTTCCGGGATCCGGCAGAATAATTATCCCCTATACCCGAACCGTAAACCTTAACATTATTCATGGGCATCGGATCCGACTGAAGTTTATCTCTCCAGTTAGTAATATTGGCATAATGTGCCGGTCCCCGGGCACCGCGGGAGTCCTGATTATTTTGTGCGATTTCCGCATAAGAGTATAAATCGCGATAGGTCATCACATGCCTGACCGAGCTGGAAGGATCAAATATCATACTCGTCACATAAATCTCTTTGTCTTGCTTTTTTGCTTCCTCACTGATGTACGATGCCCAGTAATTGTCCCATACTTTACGCTGACTACCTTCATTATTGATATTGTATAAGACATTTCCATATTGAAGTGTAATGGAAAGCAATTTGTCGATATACTTTTGCTGATAGGCTATAATTTCTTTGTTGTCATCATAGACGGATCCCCCGTAAAAATCTTCCTCTCCTTCGAGAACCCCTGCTTCAAAAGTTATATTATTCGCTGGATTCCAGGGATGCTTTTCCCAATTTCCGCCGCTCATATCGAAATGGTCCCACAGGGTAAGCTGAACGATTATTTCCCTCCTGCTGGTTTCCTGCAGAAAGAATTCCAACCTATCCCAGTACTCTTCATTCCATTGATCGAGATCATACTTCCCACTTTCAAGCTTTTTGAAAGCGTAGGCATCTCCATCATCACGGTCAGACATCGTATTTCGCACATAGTTGCCTCCCAGCGAGACAAGAAGATCCAGATGATCGGTCAGTTTGCTGCCTGTCCATTGAAACAAATTATCATTATTAGATCCACCAATCAGTACTAACGGCTTTCCCTCATATTGCCAATACCAAGGGTTCTCACTATACGGTTGGATAACAGCCTCACCAGCATCATCTTGAGCATGAACTTTTTCGACTGATTGTACTAATCCAACGCATGCAACCAATAGCAGTACAAATAAGCGGATGGTTATTTTTGAAGACATAGTGATACTTTTATTAATTATAAATGGTTATATATTCTGATCCTGTTACACTTTTGAAGCATAGGCTTCTTGCTTCTGTTCGACCGTCAGATCTGATTCTTCGTCAGCCAGTTGCTGTTTTCTCCAGTAGTTGGCCAAAATAGAGCCGGTAATATTCATCCAGGGGCTGAATACCGCGGAAGCCAAGCCAACCGTCCCCAGCTTGCCCATACTGCCTGCCAAACCGGAGGCCATGCCGCCGTTCTGCATCCCCACTTCAAAAGCGATCGCCCGCGCCGAATTTTTATCCAATCCCGATAAGCGGGCCAATCCGTAACCAAATACATAGCCGGCCGTGTTGTGGATAATCGCTGCCGCAAACAGTAAAAGACCTATCGTGAGCAGATGCTCACGACCGGCAGCAGTCGTCACGGTGGTAAAATAGACGATACCAAACATCGATATATAGGGCATAATCTCATCTGTCTTTGGGAATCGAACTGTGAGCCAATAATAGCCCACACCGGCCAGAATAGCGCTTCCTACAAAGCCCACCATCCCGGCTGATTGAAGCAATGCAGGCGGTAGAATACCTGATAACACATTCCATAAACCCAACGGCAGTGCGCTCAACCAAACGGCACTAATCCAAGACAATATCTTCACTATTCGCCAACCTTTACCAGAAGCTTTTTTCAGGTAATCATACAGCAGGGCCGCTCCGATGGGAATGATCACAATCTTGATGATCTGCATCATCATGTCGACGAATAAAACCTCGATCAACGTACCGGAAAGAAGTTTCATCAACAAAGGGGTCATGAAAGGAGCCACGAGGGTGGACATAGCTGTCATGGTCACCGATAGCACCAGGTTGGATCGGGCCAGGTAGACCATCACGTTGGAGGCCAGTCCGCCTGAGCAGGAACCAATTAATATGACGCCGGCTGCAATTTCTGGGTCGAAGCCAAATAATTGCGTTAACCCAAATCCCACCAGCGGCATAACCGAGAAATGTGCCAGTAATCCAATCAGTACGCCCCGACCCGATGTTGCCAGGCCCGAAAAATCATCCACGCTCATTTGGGTGCCCATCCCAAACATCACCAGCTGTACGACAATCAATATGACCCAAGGGTGTCGCAAGTCAAAGCTGCCCCATTCCAGAAATGCCGAGGGATAAATCATTCCGCATACCACTGCGGTGACGATCCAGCCGGTGTATTGATAGTTTTGCAGCGCCGGGATGGCCCCCATCCCAACTGAAAAACTAACCGCCAATCCCACCGCCGCTGCCTGCCACAGTCCTGCAGTACTGCCTAATAGTCCAACTATCAGCAGCAAAAGGCTACCACCGGTTACCCCCAGGCAAAGTTTGCGAAATAATTGCATAATGGTTTATTAAAGTACGGAAGCCAGGTATTCTACAGCAGTTGGGGGACTGGCAAGGATCGGAACGGTCTTTTCGGATTCATCCAGCTGGTCAACGACCCGTGCCATCGATGCCTGGGCCAGCAAAATTACTTCGACCTGGTCCGAAAGCTCTTTCAGCGCTTCTGCCACCATAGCATCGTGTTTCTCAGGATTACCGCCCATCAGGGCATCAAAGGCGCCCTCGCATAGTCTGGATGTCAGTTCGATCTCTTTTCCTGCTTTGGCAGCTCTTCGCTCAACGAGATCACTCGTCGGATTAAGAGTAGTGGGCAAAGTGGCAATGACGCCAATCTCCTGACCCGTTTTTACCGCTTTATCGGCCATCGGCTGATCGACACGAAGCACCGGCACATTACTCAGGGTATCGGCGGTTTCCACAGCCGAACCGATGGATGAACAGGTCACCAGGATATAATCGGCTCCGGCATCTTCCGCGGATCCTACATACTCTACGACTCTCCGGGCCGTTGACGGGGTCAGCTCACCTTCTTCAATACAGATACTGATCAGGCTGTCATCAACGATGTTAAATCGATCGATACCATCCAGATGCTCATTACAAAGTTCTTCAAAAATCGGTACAAGCGTTGCCGAAGTATGGATGAGTCCTAAGGTTTTGTTGCTCATAATGCTATATCATTTGTTATTAAAAATTGTGATGACTCTTTCCTTCCAATACCATTCCAAAATACTCTTTGGGTCCCACCTGCCCCCCTTTGATATTCACTTCGAGCCCATCCAGTGATTCTTTTGAGGCCGAGATTTTACACAGCGGTGCCCCTGGGACAATGGGGGCTATCATTTTCAATGCTTCGATATCCAACGCATGGGCGGCAAAGCTGGAGGTATCCCCACCGGCAAAGACCACACGCTGTAGATCGAATTGCTCCGATGCCTCTCCCACGATTTTGCCCAGCGCGGTGCCAAACAATTGAGCTGTGCGGGTACGGATCTCGTAATTGCTCAGTCCCTGCTGATCAAACACCGCTTTTGTAGCATTGATCCGTGAATCATCAGCCCCGAAACTGGTATGCACGATGACATTTTCTCCTTTTCTCAGTAGTTCTACTACCTCTGCAACATGCTGGTGATGGATTGAAGGTATATTCCCTTTCTTCGCAAGAGCTTCCGTATCCAGGGACACTTCTTCAAAACCATTCACAAGCGCCCATTCGATCTGTTTTGACGTTACCGGCGACCGACTTCCGGAAACCACCAGCATGGGCGCTGCTTTTCCCGGGCTATCCCAGGTTTCTCGGGGCCGCAACCTTTCTTCTTTTATCCAGTGATTGCCCAGTACCATTTCGATGCCGGACGACCCTACCGAAAAAAGGGGATCGTTGGGTGACCCATATTCGTCAATCAGGCTTCCAATCCGAGTCATATGTTTCTCTTCCAGCGCATCAAAAAGGACTACGTCCGCACCTTCCCGGACAGTTTCTTCAAGGATTCGACGGGTTTCCTCCCCTTCTTTGGCAACCTCAAGCAGGTTAAGCAAGCCAACCTCCTTTGCCGTCTGTCGGCCGAGATGTAACCGAAGATCACTTTCATCGGCCGGTGTAATCGGATGATCTTTCATGGAGGGATGGCGGTCCAGCCGAAAAATATCGCCGTCACTTCCGATGCCCATCCGGGCAAACAGGTTGCCGAAGGTACAATATCTTCCTAAGGCAGGAGCCGCCACCAGCAAAGGAATGAAGCTGGAATCAAAAATATCTGCGGCGATATCAATCACTTTGCCGATACTTCCAATAGTCGGAGACGAATCGAAGGTCGAACAGACCTTATAATGGATGTGCCTGGCCTTTAACTCTTTCATCGCTTTTAAAGCACGGGGAAGCTCCTGCTCCATTTCTTCCGGCGTCATCGCCCGACTTCTGCCGGCTACCCCGATCGCATCCAACTGCTCATACTCGGCAAGCTGATCGGGTGTGGGCGGCTCCATGAAGAGTATGGATTGGGCTCCAACCCGGCTCATAAATTCAAGAGCATCGGTCGAGCCGGTAAAATCATCACCATAAAAAGCCAATAAAGGGTCAGAGTTGCCGGCCATTACTGATTTCCTCCAAATTTTTGAACAGACTTTGCAAATTCCGGGTACTTATCGGCCGTCTCTTCCACCGACTTGCCTTCAACAGTCCCTTCCCAGGCTTGCTTCAGCGCCTTTACGCCCTCAGCCGGTCCCCCGGGATGCCCGAGGATACCTCCACCGGCCATATAGAGCAGGTCCGTTGTGCCCGTACGGCGATAAGTCTCGGGAGCTTGCCCTCCCCACTGTCCCGATGAAACCACCGGCAGTATTGAATAACCGCCAAGCAGGGGTTTCAGACAGGATTTAATGGATTTGACTACGGAATCATCCGACTCCCAGAATTTATTCTGAATGCCATTCACATGAATTTGGTCAACTCCTGCCAGCCGCCACAATTTTTGATAAGCAGGAAACTCAATGCCCAACAGAGGATGCCTGTTCAGCATGCCCCAGCCGTTGCGATGGCCATGGATCACCAATTCGCCCTGGTCACAAATTTTCTTAGCGGCGGAAAGTCCTATGCTGTTAAGACTGAGCATGGCACAGGTGCCTCCCGATTTCACAATTTGTTCATATCGACGCAGCATATCATCCATCTCGCCGCTGATATTGAAGGCATACATCACTTTTTTACCGGTCCTGTCCGCATGCCTGTTGATCACCTTCATCACGGCCTCCAGTCGCTTCTCAAATGGAGAATTAGCCGTCGATCCCATCAATTCATCATCTTTTATAAAATCGATGCCGGTGTCCACCAATGTATCCACAAGTTCGGCGGTCTGCCCGGGCGACATGCCAACACTGGGCTTGATGATCGTTCCTATCAGGGGCCGGTCCTGTACTTGGGCCGCCTGCCGACTCCCTTCAATACCAAAATTCGGTCCATTGAAATAATCGCTAAACGAAGGGGGCACTTCCAGATTCATGAGTTTAAGTCCCGTAAACTGACGAAGCTCGTACAGATTTCCCTGCAGGGTGGAGATCATTACCGGCAGATTATATCCAAAATTTTCTATCGACCAGGATACTTCTACATTCGCTCGCTGATATGAATGCCCCTTCGAATCCACACTCACACCGGGCAAGCTGGGGTTTTGCACGGTATCCAGCGGCTCTATGGATTCCACACGGGCTGCAAAACGTTCTTTAAGCTCCTCGGTCTCCCCCGGCACATCGGTAAAAGTCCCTGAAGACTGTTCCCCAGCCAATACTTCGGCGGCCTGTTCAATTGCCAGCGGGGTCTCAATGTAGTACTGTGCGGTAATACGTTCCATAAACTGAGAAAGAATAGAATTTCAATTCACCTGATAACCGGCATCCAAACGGTCATATTGGTCTCACTTCCGCGGTTGCCCCAGGCGTAGTAGGGCATCAGTTGGATGCCAACCGGAGTAGGTTCTTTTGCAGATACCTCCCGGTAAAGTTGTCCTTCCCATTCCGGATCCTGTACCAGCTTGGCCTGCCCTTTCAGGGCCACCACTTCACTTGATCCAATCTGCTTGCGCACTTTTTCAAATTTGATGTCCGATGGAATGGCAATATCAAAGATTGACTCGCTTTTGGGTACATCCACCGATTCCATGCTGTACACGATGGGGCCGCGCTTCACGGCCACTTGATTACGGTTGGCCTCTACCAACGGGTTGGCTTCCAGCAGCTTCACTTCCATCGGCAGGTCCAGCGTTACCTGATCTCCGGCCGACCAGCTTCGGTTAATCTCAGCATACGTACCGGGTTCAGCCTCAGTATCAATGACCTTGCCATTAACCTTGATATTCGCATTATCCGCCCAGCCCGGGATGCGAAAAAAGACTGAAAACTTATCGCTCGGCACTTTCTCCATAGTCAGATTGATCGTCCCTTCCCACGGATAATCGGTTTTCTGGATTATGCTAAGGTCACCGCCCTCGCTGCCCAGAGAGGTTGACAGTGTATTGCTGCCATAAATATTGACATACAAGCCTTCCTCCGATAAGCTATAGGCAAAATTTTGAACCTCCGCTACGGTCCGTATTAAATTAGGCGGACAACAGTTTGAAAGACTGATGTATTCCTCTCGCTCTTTGGACCATCGCAGATTATAGGGAAGGTCCTGATCGACCCGTAATGGATTGGTGTAGCAATAACGGCGGCCATCCAGGCTTACTCCCGAGAGCACACTGTTATGGAGGGCCAGCTCCACGATATCGGCATACTTGGCTTTTCCCGTAGCCAACAGCATCCGCCAGTTCCAGAGCATATGACCAATGTTAGCACAGGTTTCGTTATGCGCTGTCATATTGGGTAACTCATAGGCATTTCCATAGGCCTGGTGCACCTGCTGGATTTCCGATGGATTGTAGCTTATGCCATCCGGCGAGACCCCGTCATAGAGGGCACCGGTAGCTCCCGTCACATACATCTTTGTCTGTATCACATCTTTCCAAATCTCCTGCAGCGGTTCCAGCAAGGTTTCATCGCCTGTTTCCATATACAAATCTGTCACTCCCGCATATAGGTAATTTGCGCGGACCGCATGTCCCACCGCCTTGGTTTGTTTTCGAAATGGCTTGTGGTCCTGGTTGTGAAAGGTGCCCTTTTCAACTTTATCCCGTAGTGTGATCAACCCTTTGGCCAGCTCAAGATATTTGGGACCTCCGGTAGTCCGGTACATTTCTACCACGCCCATATAGTGCGAAGGACAGATGGCATTACTCACCAGTTTAGACGGCTCATTTTTATAGACCTCATATAGAAAATCAGTGGCACGTATCGCTATATCCAGTAACGACCGCTTACCGGTAGCACGGTAATGGACTGCCGCAGCGGTCTGCAAATGACCAATATTGTACGTTTCAAAATCGCGGTCCAGCGGCTGGGCCTCTTCATCACCATTCTGGCGGGCAATGGTCAGAGCCGTAAAAATATAACCATCCGGTCGCTGCGCCTTGCCAATCACATCTACAATGCGATCCATCGCCTGCGCCAGGGTGTCCTCTTTAGTGACGGCATAAACGGCGGCCAGCCCTTCAAACCATTTGTAGAAGTCGCCATCATGAAAGGTGGGTCCTTCGTGGGTTCCCTCTTTCAAACCTGCTGCAATTTCAAAATTTCGATAAGCATGACTAATTTCCGGATCCTGGTACATGTCTCCCATGTGCGGCACCATCGACTCCCGCGCTACCCGGAAACGCTCGCCCCAGAAGCCCTCGGTCCATTTTACCGCATCCATATCAACGCTGTGCATGGCAGCATGTCGACTTTCAGCCGTATTGACCAACCCCCGCTGCTGGGCTGTCGCAGTAACGGTTGAAATCAGAAACCCCAGCATTACACCAGTAAAAAGACCTGTCCGTGTTTTCATAATGTTGTATCAAATGTTAAAGGCAATCGTCGTTTATTAATTGCTGAAATATTTTGCGGCTATTTTCTGCAGGGCCTCGAAACTGCAAATTGCCTGCTCGGGAAGCCGACTACCATCTTCTCCAAAGACATACAGCTCAGATTCGTCCTCCACTCTGACAGCCGATTCGTCAATATTCCCTTTTTCATTGGTAACAGCCTCCAAATTCAATCCCAGGTACCGAGCCAGAAAGGGGTACATAGCTACTCGTTTGGATGGTCCGTAATCATGGCCTTCAGTAGGGAAGTGTTTATTCTCAACCCGCGACTCTTTACCATAAAACCTATATATCTTCTGCACATACGGAAAAGCGATTTCCGGCACATCCGCCGTCCAGTCATTGCCATCCGAAATGATGAGCTGCGGACGCGGAGCAGCCATGGCTGCTATTTCAACATTGTTGGTCCCGCCGCCACACAGGTGTACCGGCCGACCGCTTTCGCAGAGGCATCCCCCGTTGAAGTAAGAAGAAAGCATCACTACCGGTACGCTTACATCGATGCGATTATCCAGTGCTGTCAGCAGCATAGTCTGGCTGCCTCCGCCTGAACCGCCGGTAATGCCAATCCGGGTGGAATCAGCATGTTGCAAGCCGGTTAAAAAATCTACAATTCGCATGCCGTTGAGAATCTGTATCGTCATGGCCAGGGGCGTTCGGTGGGCCTTTGAATCAACCTGAAGCTGAGATTCGCCCCACCCAAACAAATCATAACTAAATACCATCGCTCCCATCCGCGCAAGGGTCGCCATCCGTAGCTGCTGATCTTCCCGGTATCGCCCCCCGTTAAAATGTCCATTGGGACTGAGAATCACCGGCACTTTCCCCTGCATCTTGGAAGGCCGATAGAGGGAGCCCGCCACATAAAGACCGGGTACAGTTTCGATGGCTACATTTTCTACCGTATAGCCATCGTATGTGCGCTTGTTAGTAATAATGGGATCAGAATTGGGATTTGGTGGAAGCGGCGAGAGTTTCAATGATTGTAACATACACTGGCGCAGCAACTCACTTCTTTGCTCCCAGCTTTGGCGATCATCATATCGATGAGACAAGTATTCAAGCTGTGCTTTGCCTTCTTCCGGCGACCTGCGGTCCACCTCAAACTTTTTGATCACATACTGCTTTTCCCCCGCTTTGCTAAACATCAGATAATGAGGAGACAACAAGCTGATCAGGCTTTCTTGCAACTCTTCTCCCTGCCAATCTTTATCAGAGACCCAAAGGTCTTTTACCAACCCCCCTTCATATCGTAGATCGACGTTATACTCAGCCTCGATCTGTTCAAACGCTGCCGGTAACCGATCGCCGGTTTCCTGGGCCCATAGTTTCCCTTCCACTCCTGTTGCAAGCAGAAGTATAGCTAAGAGGCTATATTTTGTTAGAATCTCTTTCATTTTTATCCTGATTCACTGCACCTAATCGGGCCAGTGCCCTTGTTCCATAGCGTGAAGATCAAGCTTTGACGGATCCACTTTGACATACTTAATGCGCTCGCGCCGCCAGGTATAGACGATATGTACCATCCCATCTTTCGATTGAATAACCGAAGGATAGGAATACTGGCTGATTTTTGAGTCTTCCAATACTAATGCTGCACTCCATGCTTCGCCATCCTCAGAAACAGCCACATTCAAGGGCGTTCGTTCCGCTTTCCCCCGCTCGGCTCCTTCGGGCGGCCGCACGTGATTATAGACGAGCAAATGCCGTCCATCATCCAGAGTTACCGCATCGAGTCCGGAGTTGTTATTGGGAAGAGTACTCTTTTTCATAGGCGACCAGCTTTGGCCATAATCTTGTGACCATGATTCTACGATGGCCCGGCTCTGGCTGCGGGCAAGGATCTGCAGGGTACCGTCCCCGTGGCTCAATATCGTTGGTTGTATAATCTGAAATTCATCCCCTTCGTTTAAGGGACCAACCTTGGTCCATGTCTCCCCGAAATCGGGACTTAGTTCCATATGCACCTTCCAGCCATTGTCTTCGGTACTGGAACCGGCAAGCAAGTCTCCGTTTTCCAATAGAACCGGCTTATTCTTTATTGGTCCTAAGATACTCTCCGACAATTTTTCAGGCTTCGACCAGGTTTCTCCGCCGTCATCTGAAGTTATCACCATGCCCCACCACGTAGAAGGGCTGGGGCCCACTTTATAAAAAAGCTTGGTCTGTCCGTTGGGCGTGTGATAGAGGACCGGATTCCAGCTGGGATACTGCTTTCCTTCATCCTCCACGCTGGTAACCACTTCCTCAGGGGCCGTCCATGCGCCATCTTGAAGCCGGCTTATCCAAATGCCTACATCGTCATCGCCTTCATCGGTCCCCCCAAACCAGGCCGCAATCAATCCCTGCTCCGTTTCTTCTATCGTAGCTGCATGAGCCGAGGGGAAGGGAGCCTCTTTATAAATAAATTCTTCTTCAACGATACCTTCCTTCCATTGGTCCGATTGGGCCCAAAGCTCACCTATCCCAATCAAAGACAGCATCAATACTGTTATTGCTAACTTTTTCATTTGTCTATCTTTTCTTTTAGTAGTTAGTTTCTTGTTAATCCCTTCCTCAAAATCCTTCGAATTGTTCTGTTTTCAGGGAATGAAGATAGTATACAGCTTCTTCAACCGGTTTCCCGGCCTTTTCCAGGTCAGCCCCCTTCTTTTCCATCGTATCAATAGTCGGGAAATAGCGACGATCACCCGTGCGAAATACTACGCGACTTAAATCATCAACGGCCACATAGAACCGGCGGAAGGTTACTCGCTCTCCGTTCAGGTAGAGGGCATATTCCCAATTTTCAGCATCATATTCGATGCAAAACTGATACTCTTCACCGGCTTCATATTCCAGCAAGTCATTATTTTTGGGCCCCACCTTTAGCTTTAGTATCCCATCTTCATCAAAGATGATTCGAACAGCCCCCGTCCCCTTGGCATCCTGCATTTCAATCTCAAGAGTCCCATAGTCGGACTGCCCTGGAGTTACGGTGAATTCGGTCGCCAATCGTTTAGATTCAGGAAAAAGACGATCCACCCGCGCGTAATCGTAACGGTCACGGTCTGTCAATGTCAATGCTTTAGTCCCACTGTCATTTTCAGAAATGTTAACAGCCGCCCACAGCGGACTATATATGTTCCATTTTTGAAGATCCTTGATAGAAGTGATGCCTTCAAAATCCTGGTCCACCTGCTTTTCGGCCCCGCCCTTTATAGGTATCGGGACAGAAGCGACCCAAATATCTTCTTTATTCATGCTGTAGGTCAACCACATATTGTCATCCGGCGGACTCCCATTCCCCTCCAGTATACCCCGAACATATTGTGGTCCAAACGATTTGTACGCGCCGATATATCTCCGGGGAGGTATTTCTCCGGTAATGAGCCATAAATTATGGTAATCCAACCCATTTTCGCTGGTGGAAACAGCCAATGGCCAGCGGTATTCCTCAGCCGGATTGTACACCATCGCATATCGACCATCCGAGGTTCGCTGTGCCCACTGTTTGGCATTGGCCGTTACAAAGCCGGGGGAACGAACAGGATGGTATTCCCAGCTTTCTCCATCATCTTGGCTAATAGACGTCAACGCATGTTTCCAAAATCCGATTACTCGACCATTGGGAAGATGATAGTAACTCAAAGCCTTAAATTGATCTTGCAGGGGAATAATCGGGTCATCCCGATCCGCCTCTTCCACCCACTGTTGTACCATCAGTGGCGTATCTCTCAGTTCGTTGCAGGCTTCAACAAAAGCTTCATTGTCACTTGAGGTATAATAGGGATAGGAAGTGTTATCCTCATCCCATCCGTCATTATAATTAATGAAATGGATAGGACCGTAGCTGCCGTCTTTTTTTACCTCCCGTACGACCCGGCCGATGCCCTCTCCATCATTGGGATCCCCCTCCTCGGATATTGCTATTCCGTGGTAAGCAAGGGTAAGCATCGTACCATTTTCGGCCACATAGAACCCCATGCGTTGGTGCATAAGGGAGCTGTCATTGTGAGCGACCGCTCCATTTTTTTCTGTCCCGTCAGGTATAGGATAAGGTGCGAATACCACTTCCGGCGTAGACCAGTTGTATCCGTCGTTGGAGGTCGCAATCAGTGTTTGTCCGGGAGGCTCGTGTTCTCCCACGGGGTTGCTTAAATACTGAACATAATAAGTCCCATTCCAGTAGGCCATATTGGGCGCATGATTATAGGTCCAGCCCGTTCCTTCAGCGCGATCCGGGAATTCCCGATTTGCACGTAGTATCTGGATATTATGAACCCCCATGACCGGCGGCAACTGCCCGTGATGATAATCCATGTTAGGCAGGATCTTTCCATGAAATCGAGCAGTATCCGGTGCCTGTGCGCCTGCGGAAACATACCACAGGAAGCAACAAATAACTGTTATACTTTTCTTCAACATTACGTTAAACCTGATTTTTAATTTTCCTGAGATCGAATTTCTTGTGCCTTATTCTTCAAATGCTCCAACACTGTTTCACTGGCTTTGACAATCGTACCGTGCTTGTGTCCTTCCGGTATCTGCACCTCACCAGAAACATCTTCGAATGACTTAAACTCTTTAGTTTCGACCGCCAGGTATTCCTTATCTTCATAGGCATCATAATAAATGATCCAAGAATTTTGCTTCTCGATGACGGTCGGCCCTTCGGTAAACTTTTTCGTGAAAGGCTCAGAATAATTTTCGTATGGCCCTAATGGATCATCACTGAATGCCACGCTTAGATTTCGCTCGGGACGCGTATTGTCTTTGAGCACGAGCACATAATCATCTTTGGCTCGTTTTACGATCGTGGCATCGATCACACTGAATCCCGGGTCAAGAAATAACTTGGTCTCTGAAAACACCTCAAAATCTTTCGTCGTGGTGTAATACATGCGGTGGTTATTGTCTTCAGCCTCTTGTCCTTTTGGAAAACGATGGGGAATGGTCGAGGCCCATAGGATTATATATCGGTCCTTTTCATCATCATAAAATAACTCCGGGGCCCAGACATTTACCGTTGTAGGCTCATGTTCCATGGCAGGGATAAATTGCTGTTTGGACCAATTCACAAGGTCTTCAGATGAAGCATATCCAAACCCCCGATCTCCTTTCCAACCGGTCGTCCACACCATATGGAAGGTACCATCAGGTCCACGTTCAATAGAGGGATCACGCATAAGATGGCTGTCTCCAACTTTGGGTTCCAAATAGGGGCCGCCCAGGTTCTTCCAATGGTAGCCATCATAGCTGTACAGCAAATATAACCCCTCCGTGCCGGGTTCACGGAAGGAGCTGAAGATATACACCTCATCCGATTTGGAGCTGCACGACGCCAAGAATGCTGAACATAAAATGAGTACTATGTATTTTTTGAAACCGATTGTATTGTCTTCTTTTTCAATTCATATTTTAACTAACTCCAAAGAGCCTTGATTTATAGTCCACCGATTCAGTATAGAAGCAAAAATTTCATTCAAATGAACATAACCGATTTTTGTCGTCCTCCCAGAGGATTCGGAGATCCAGGATTCTGAAAAGTTGAAAGCCGTTAATTTTGGCTGAGATTTGTTTCAATGCTCATTGCCTCAAGAGATCCTGAAACCAGTTCAGGATGACAAGGTTCATTTTCTTAATCGGTATACGGGTTTTCATACACTGTCTAAAATTAACACCCAGTCGTTGCCATTCTTTTTCTCGCCCGGCGGATCAAATTCACGGGTCCCTTCATTGGCATACGTTCCAATCTCTTTTTCACTCCCGTCCCGGGGACTGTACCACGTGGCTTTGACCTCCTTTCCATCGATCTTCCCCATGGCGATATTCATCTCTCGGCCGTTATAGGTGTAGATAAAGGCATAATCGCTACCCCGTGTGGCCGCCAAATAGTCGTTCCGCTCCCCTTGCTCAACTACCAATGAAGCGTCCGGCATCCGTTCCAGGAACGGACGGGAAAGCATCAATTCTTTCAAGTGAATCATTTGTTCCGCTCCCGGATCATCAATTGCATTATACCAAGCTTTCCTGACTCCAAAAGCGCCTTCAACGCCCGGCTCATGCATCTGCATAACTGCATTATGACCATAGGTGTATCCAAAGGCACCGGCAAAAACGGACCAGTAACCATACCGGCGCACATGCCGGGCCTTCCAGCGGGGCTCTTCGGGATTATGCAAACCCTGCGGAATCTCTTCATAGGAGGGCTCGGCATCAATCGTGGGTTTTACCGGCTTTTTCTCGTAATCCATCTTCACATACCGCCAGTTATCTTCCCCAAAATTAAGCTCCGTGTCATCCTGGTCATACCGACGATGCCCCGACTGTATCATGTTGAAGTCCAGCCACGGCTCCGTATGAAACCACATGGATGACATTTTTCTTCCACGCGGATGAAAAGTGATCAGGTGATTGGGATCTTTTTCATTCAACGTATTCCCGATGATCTTCCACGTAGCTGTGGAATCGCTGCCAAAGGTATCTCCGCCGTTGAGCCAGACAATGTTGGGTTTGTCTTTATACCGGTTGGCCATGAATGCTGCATACTTCCCGGCCTCTTCCCGGCTCACATTACCCGACTTCACATTGTTGCCCCAAACGGGGACCAACGCCATATATAAATCCCGCTCGGCAGCTTCTTCTACCAGGTAATCCACATGATCCCAGTAGTCGTAGGCAGTGGAATCATCGAACTCAGTTCCCTCGGTTATTCGGGGTTGACCGACACTCTTTGAGGTAAAGGCACTGTCTCCGTACACATTCGCGGATTCCACGGACGGTATGGCCATCACCTGAATGACATTAAACCCTTTATCTTTTCGATTGTCCAGGTATTTTAGTGCATCCTCTCTGTTCAGCTTGGTAAAGAGTAGCCAAGCCGTATCGCCCAGCCAGAAAAAAGGTTCTCCCTGTCCGTCGACCAGGTACCGATTATTTTCCGAGACTTTCAACTCGCTCATCTTCTCATCCTTCTTATTCTTTTCCGGCGTATCTGTTGAACAGGCTGCCAGAGACATCCCAATGAGAAAACAGAGACTATAATATCGTAGCATAAATAATTTAGTTGATTTTAGGTCATTCTTAATTTATATCGCTATCTATCCATATTATGGAGGGTGATGACGGGGCCTTGTCCAATTTCAGCGTTCCATCTTTCACCAAAGTTTCTTGCTCTTTCAGTATCTCTCCATTCTCAGGATCGATCCAGCTAATCGTGACTGACTCCACACTTGGATCTACCTCCAGCTGCCGGATACCCCGCGTTCGACTGTAAATAATGTATTCCTGTTTATCCCGGCTTAAAGCCCACTGCTGGTTTCCAAACTGCTGAACCGGCTGCATCGTAGCGGTATCGGTTAAAAATTCCTTGTTCTCCACTTCCGGGATAGAGGCCAGCGATCCGCCTGCCATAAACACCGCCCAGCCGAGATCAGGGTCTTTCCTCGCTGAATAGGTGACCGGTTTCTGTGGAAATTGTTGTCGGTATTCGGAAACCGCCCGGTAGACCTGTTCAAACGAAGTTGATCCGTATTCCACCAGCCGGGCATGCTGCCGGGGTGCCAAAAACTGTCCGCCTTTCGGAGCATATAAGCTGCCATCCTTGCGGTAGTGCCAGCGCCGAATATCAATCAGGTCAACGGTTTTGGCACGTTCCTTGTCGGCTAAAATGGCATCCTGAACGTCTTTGGTGACGCTTAACCCGATAAAGGCATCGTTCCCGGTCGCTTCTTCCCATTCCTGAATCGTATCAATCCAGAACTGAACAAAATGGAGCGGACCGGTGTATTCAGCACCAATAAACTGGATCACGTTGCTGTTTCCGGTAAAATTGGAAAGAGATTTTTTTATGTACGACTGGTGAAGGCTTCGCCGCTTGGGATGGGTAACATCATAAAACTGTTTGGACATAAAAATACGCTTATCGCCCGCGTAGTTCGGAGGCTCAGGGAAACCGGTATCGTTAATATTGTTGGCCGTTCGCCACGGGAAATCGGCCCAGTGGGCTCCGGCCTCCAGAATATTATGCTGAAAATAGTTCTGGTGGATCAGCATAATCCCTTCCCGCTCTGCCATATCTGCAAACTGATCGAGGCGATCCCAATACCAAGGATTGTATTTCGTTAGGTCGTACTTGCTGAGTCCATCCCAGGCTGTACCCTTTCCGCTGCGGGCAAAAGGCTGTTCATAAAAAGGAGCCCAGACATCCCCATCCATGCGCCGTACCCGCTGGTGATCGTCGCGGCGGCGCTCGTACCAAAGTCCATAATTATGATCCAGGGCCGCAACATTTTGCCGGTCAAATGTTTCTACAACCTGTTGCAGGCTGTCGGTAAGTCCGTACCCATAGTGACCCGGCACATAACGGGTTACATGAGGCGTCGCTTCCTTGGTCGCAAATGGACGCATTCCGCCCCGCCACCAGCGCACACCTTCCCTTCTCCCCATTAACACCTGTCCGTTCTGAACTAACCAGCCGTTTTTGACGGTAACTTTGGGAGCAGGAGGGTTCTTATCAGGGGCAGCCACATCCGATGGTTCTAATCTTTTCACTCCTGTGGCAGTTGTCGGAATAGGATTGCGTTCCGAAGCGTTGTCAATCCAGTCCTCCAACTGTGGAGCCGTCTCCATGGCAGCTGCAATTTGTTCAGCTGCCTGCTTTTTTGTGGGGCTTGTGTAAGATTTTGTGGTAATCGGCAGTAAATCCGCTCGACTCATGACCTGTTCTCCCAGCCGCTCCGAAAGCTGGGCATAATACAAACTGCGAGGATCCACATGATCATTGACATTTCCCCAGTAGCCGGAACCAGAATACTGTGACCACACTCCTATGGCCCAATTTTCAGCCGTGGGAGGCTTGGCGCAAGCAATCATTGCGGCGCTGCATTGCCAAACCATGCTGTTGGCGGCCGTCCAACCTGCTCCCCGGGCACCCTGACCGCGATTAGCCAGCCGCAGAGCATTACCTTTCACATTCACAATATCAAAAAGAGCTCCTGAAGCCCAGCTGTTGATCGTACCGCTAAAACTGTGGGGATGCATGGATGTTGCCTGAACAAAAGCGTTGAGTGTCGAAAGGTAACCGACTGCAAAATCATGGTAGCCATTTTCAGCATACAGGCGCTGAAAAAGCGTCTGCTGTCCCTTGGTCCAAAAGGTGTATCGTCGCTGACCACCTATCTCGGAGACAGGGTTCAGTGACTTGCTGTCTTCCACCGTGATACTTCGTCCGCTGCGGCGGACCAGCACCGCCGAACCCGCGAAGTGCTCAAATACGACCTGTCGCACCCAGGCATCCGCTACATTCTCCATCGTGATAGCCATCCAGCGGTGCGATTCATCTTTGGGATTATCCTTATCATAAGAAGAAACCAGTCGTATATTTTCAATGCCGACCTGGCGAATCCGTCCGGGCCAGAAATATTGGGCAATTGTTCCACCTCCGTAGGTGGAATCCAAGGCCGTGGTAATGGGGGCATCGATGAAAACGGTATCATCGTTAATCTTCGTAACTTTTCGATCCCAGACGATATCCCGTTCTCCGGGTTTCCAGCCAATCCAGTCTATATTACCGCCGAACTCCGCCATTCCCAGCTCCTCGATCCACTTTGCTGTGCTCGGGCGCCGAATTACAACCTGATCTCCTTCCTGGAACAGCTCCGGCTTTTCTACCGCAAATTGCATGGCATTGACCGGCACATACGGCTGAGAAACATCTACTTCCGTTCCTAATTTCCGATCTCCTTTTCCAACAATCCGAATCAATTCTTTTCGATCCTGACCGGCAGCCTCTATCACCGTCCCTTCCTTACTCATTCCGCTCCCTCTCAGTATTACACCAGAAGTTCTCAGAACAAGTTGTCCGGAAACCGAATAGGTGCCCTTTTCAAGCAAAACTGCTCCTCTCAGCCCCCTGTCATCAGCCGGGAGTGAGGCTACATAATCCAGGGCCGATTGGATACGCCGGGTATCATCTCCTTTCTTAAGCGGAACCACTATTTTGACAGGGGCATCGGGTATCGGCTCATTTCCTGCCATATATCCGGCATAGGAAAAGTCGGGCACCCGGTTGCCCTGGTCATCACGAGCGTACCCCAGTTCTCCATTCTCTTTGGAGAATACGGGGCTTTCTTGCTCCTGTGCTGATACCAACACGACATTTCCGAATACGAGTAGCCCGACCGCCAATGCAACAGGAAGCCATCCCGCAAAATATGATTTAATGGCTAATTTATATCTGACATTCATCAAAATTTAATCTCTTTGTAAACTGCTAATCCTGTAATTAAACGGACTTTGCAAAACCTAACTGTCATCCTGTCCGCCGGAGAAGGATCTCCCCTAAGAAGCTTTAGCCGTTATTTGGCCCCGAAAAATCGGGATCGGCAAGTGACAGCCTACGTAGCCACAGCTACTTCGGCGCAGTGGGCCTCAGAGCGACAAATTCGGTAGTTTGGCAAAGCCTTCATTAAGCGAGCGGCGTTTTAATTTCCCATGAGCTTGCCCTTCTCGGCCAGGGTATCATAATTATTATCCGGGTCCGTCCAGTCCACTTTTTTAGTGGGATCAATACCATTGATGTATTTCTCAATATTAGTATAGCCGTCGCCATTTATGTCACTGGTTGCATCGGACGGGTCATTGGGATCCAGACCGTACTTCTCTTCCCAATCGTCCGGCATCCCGTCGCTGTCTGAATCTGTATATGGCTCTCCGGTGTATTCCGGATATCCACCGACCTGGCTGATGTCCATGATGATCCCTTTCTTATAGGAGTCAGCCGGCAGGCGACGGTCAACAAACTCGCTTCCGGTATCCACGACCTTTCCTTCGGTATTGTTGATTTCTCCTGTTCGCACTTGCCTGACTATACGCTGGTCCACTTCATCTCTGCGGGGCAGGGTCGCTCCAGCATTTTCTAACACAAACTGATAGGCTTTCTCAGCCGGCATGACGGTCATATTCTCTGGCATCGGGAACGGCTTTTCCCGTTTCAAATAGGGAAAATACTTTTGGGCTTCTTCATACGACATATCATCCAACTGAACACCGCCTGCCCAGTTATTCTGGCTGACCTTCTCGTTACCGACAACGCGATTTCCATGCACATAGGCCCGTCCCCATACCAGGGAGTCGATATTTCCTCGTTCCGGTTCAATAATCCGATGCCGTACCGGATCATCTTCAGGCGTAATGGGACCGGGTTTATAATAATTGTTGACGATGTTGAACATCGAACGGTAATCTCCGCCATCAACAGAACGGTTCCACCAGTTAAAGAGCACATTATTCACAAAATTAAAATCGCCATGCATGCCTACCGAAGGGTTACGGCCTACGTTGTTGGCCCAGAGATTCCGCATGAACGTACTGTTATGTCCGCCAATCGTGCTTCCAAAAGCATGATTATAGGTATCAAGCCCCTCGGCTGAAATGGTATTTTGAATGGTAATATTGACGGTAGGCAGCTTTTTCCGTTCATGGCCAGTGTGAAAAATATTCCGATAAATAGAGAGGTTTTCGTCAAGTCCCCAGCTGGCCGACACATGATCAATCATAATATTGCCCACCGCGGGTCCTCCCAGTGCATCATCCCGACGGGTGACTTCGGTTTTACCTCTCCTGAATCGCATATGGCGGACGATCACATCGTGGGTATTAATTTTAACTGATTCCCCTGCAATACAAACACCATCACCCGGCGCTGACTGACCCGCAATAGTAAGATAAGGAGCTCGAATGTAGATCGGGCTTTTGAGCTTAATAATGCCGGAAACATTAAACACCACGATACGAGCTCCACCTGCTTCCACTGCTTCTCGGAAAGTCCCCGGACCACTATCCTTTAAACTTGTGACTACATAAACCTTTCCGCCTCGACCTCCCAGCGTGTACGCTCCCCCGCCTTCAGCACCGGGAAAAGCAGGTATTTCGGCCTGGGGAAGATGACTGGGCATCGAAGCATAAGGAAGGTAGGGCCTTCCATTCAACGCTTGGTCCATAACGGTGGGAAGCACTTCCTGCCAAATGCTATCCGAACGGCTTTCGACCTTCTCCATTTTGGCACCGGCCCGGGCTTCATGATCTTCAGGAATGGATGGATATTGCGCCTTAGCGGGTGGTCCTAAACTCACTATTCCAAAGAATAAGAGAACAGAAATAAAAAAGTATTTCATTGTGATCCGGTACGATTTCACTTTTAATTTTATCATTAACATTTCTGTTTAAATATCCGACTGAAATACAGATTTCATGTAAGCTGCATTTGCTCCATAATTCCCTTGTATATCATGAGGGTCATCTGCATTCCTGGAACGCTCCAACACCAGCCAACCGCTCCATCCCATATCATCAAGCGTCTTTTTAACTTTTTGCATGTTCAAACGCTGATTGTTCTCTAACAACACACCATCCTTATCGGTACAATGGATTTGACAAATACGGTCTTTGCCCAAAGTTCTAAGCTCCTTATGCAGATCTCTGCCCGCCTGTAGGGCATTGGCAAAATTGAAGTAGCTTTGGATAGCTGAAGACCCGATATCTTCCAACAATTCCACTTCCCTCTGCGCATCATAAGCGGTCTCAATACCAATGATTACCCCCGCTTTTTCTGCCTTTTCGGCTACTTTCTTTAACCTGTCAACAACCTTGGGTCGCAACTCCGGGTTCTTCACTAAATTACTTTGTACGCCCAGCGGTAAAAAAGCGACTTTGACTCCCATGGCCGTCATCGTATCAATGCAGTCCTGCACCATGCGCATGACGGTAGGTCGCTCTGCAAATGACTGTGCATAAAATCCGGACATGGCAATGGAGGAGATTTCCAAATCCAGGCTGGCAGCGGTATCTAAAAATTCCTTTCGCTTGGAAGCTTTGTCCAATTCGCTGTCAAATGTTTTGCGATCTCCCAGTCCACCCATATCCACTTCAACACCATTTACTCCAATCTTGTCGGCTATCGGGAAGGCATCTAAATCCTGTCGCTGGAGAATCATCCAGTCGCACACACCAATTTTATAGCGATAATCGGTACCAGACTGGTAAGGTCGGATCCCGGCCTGTGACCAACCGGGTATGGCTACCATTGATCCGGCTACTGAAAATGCAGCTGTTTTCAAAAAATCACTGCGGCTGATATTCCTTGCTTGCTTATCGTCTGTTCCCATGTTGCAAAATCTTAAAATTCAGGAGTAAAAGTGTATGGTTAGTCAAGGGTGTAGCCCTCGGCAGATAAATAATTGTTGATTTTCCCCTTATAGTCGTTAAAAATGTGGTGCTTCTGGTCAGATGAACCGGCATCCATGGCATATTCGCGCGCTTCAATGAGCCAGGCTTTTATTTTTGCCTCTTGTTTTGCCTCCAGATCCGGCAACTGCTCTAAATAGGCGTTGTAGGTTCTTTCAACCACATTGTAGGTCATACCATCCTTTACTTCATTGACCTGTTCAGCTGAAATTTCAGCGGTCAACTTTGCAAAAAACTGATTGTGTAGTGCATTTGTCTGCCGCTCCGCCTTAAGCCTGATTTCCCTACTCAACTGCTCGATCGTAGCTTGGTTTGCAAATTTATCTTCAATCATTTTGATTTGTGCATCCCGTGTATCCTGGATGGCACTTAAATCACGGTATTGCTGCGCTACGATTTGTATAACTTGTTGCTTCTTGTCTTTGGTCAAATCCATTTCTTTTACAATTCCGGCTGCTCGCTCTTCCGTAACTTTCACATATTCTTTGGGAAAGGTCTTTTCAGGAACGATCGTCTCTAATTCTTGAGCCATTACAGGGTAGGCCATAAGAACCAACAGTACTATAAGCAAAGAGTAAAATTTATGTTCGTGCTTCATCATCAGTGACTATTCTTTAGTTTCTCAGTTAAAAAATGTTTTAAAAATGGGGCAACCGGAAGCCCAGGATCAAAGCACCAGTTGCCCCTTGAAAAAGTCATGAAGCTAAACCATTTATTGGCTTGTCATGACTGTGATCGTAAGGCTCAATATCAATCCATATGGCCTAAAAGCCCTCCATTTTCTTCCTTATCAGCCAGCGTGTCAAAGTTGTTGGAAGGCTTGGTCCAGTCTTTTTTTGTTTCCGGGTTAATTCCGTTGATATACATTTCGATATTTGTATATCCGTCTCCATTTATATCCCCGTTGGCATCTGATGGATCATTGGGATCAAGTCCATATTTCTCTTCCCAGGCATCAGGCATGCCATCGCTGTCAGAGTCGGTGTAAGACTCTCCCTCATATTCAGAATATCCGCCCACCTGCCGGATGTCTGTGATAATTCCTTTTTTGTAAGATTCGGGGCCTAACCGACGATGTTCAAACTGGTAAAACTCGTCGGGATTGAGCCCTTCCTGGTATTCTATTTCACCGGTTCTGACCTGCCGGATAATACGCTGATCCACTTCATCCCTGCGGGGCAGGGTTGCTCCAGCATTATCGAGCACATACTT
This sequence comes from Fodinibius salsisoli, assembly GCF_026229185.1. GTDB lineage: Bacteria > Bacteroidota > Rhodothermia > Balneolales > Balneolaceae > Fodinibius > Fodinibius salsisoli. The sequence continues at coordinate 111,745 of NZ_JAGGJA010000001.1, forward strand.
GTAGGCTTTTCGGGCCGGCAGTACGTTGACAGGAGCCATCGGGAACGGGCTTTTAGCCCGGATATTGGGGAAATAGGCCGTGGATTCCCAGTAGGTCATCAGCTCGCCGTCTTTACCTTCAATCTGAACACCTCCATCCCAATTATTTTCTGTAACGCCTTCATATCCTTCCATAACATTCCCGGAAACGTATGCACGTCCAAAGGTCATGTAATCAAGATCACTGCGTCCCGCTTCGGGCTTAAGAATACGATGGCCGACTGGCTCATCCGACGGAGTAACAGGACCCGGTTTATAATAATTATTTATAATGTTGAAGGTGGCCTTATAGTCTCCGCCGTCCGTCGTTCGGTGCCTCCAGTTGAAAACGACATTATTGACGAAGTTAAATAGTCCATTCCAGCCAATCGATGGATTACGTCCCGCATTGGAGGCCCATAAATTGCGTACAAAAGTACAATTTTCGCCCCCCAGGGTACTACCCAAAGAATGGTTGTAGGTATCAAGGGCTTCGGCAAAAATACTGTTCTGGATGGTTATATTTACGGTGGGCAACTTTTCTTCATCATAACCAGCCCCAGGCAAATAATTATGTCTATACATCGACATATTTTCATCCAGTCCCCAGCTAGCAGATACATGATCAATCATAATGTTCCCAATAGGATTTCCTCCAATAGAATCATCGCGCCGGCCTACGTCGGTTTCTCCCCGACGAAAACGCATGTGACGGATGACCACATCGTGGGTATTGACCCAAACCGTTTCTCCAGCGACGACAACGCCATCTCCGGGAGCCGTTTGACCGGCGATGGTTACATAAGGGGCTTTAACGATTAAGGGTTTCTCCAGGCGAATGATACCCGAAACATTAAAGACCACAATGCGGGGCCCCACGGCTTCAAGCGCCTCCCGTAAGGTACCCGGACCGCTATCTTTGAGGCTAGTTACCGTATACACCTCTCCGCCGCGACCGCCAAAAGAATAGGCGCCCCCACCTTCTGCTCCCGGAAATGCAGGAATTTCAGCTTGGGATAAATCATTGGGATCGGACGCCCAAGGAATAAAAGGCTTTCCATTAGCCTCCAGACTATCTCTGAGTTCTTTTGCCGCTTCCCATTTGGCATTCACGCTGGCCCATGCTTCCTGCTTGGCCCGCTCTGCCCTTTCCCGCGCTTCACTCGGCACATCAGGATATTGGCCATAAGCAGGTTCCGTAAAACTGACCATACTTAAGGCTAAAAAAAATAATATGAACCCACACTTACTTCGGATATCTGCTAAAAACATGAATAAATCTATCCTTAAACCGGTTTATTTTTGGATGTAACTTCTTCGCTCTTCTATCAGTTATTGCCTGTATTTCTTATACGATTATTAAGAGCATTAAACTTTTGAAACTGCTGCTCATTCAAAATTCCTTCCAGTTTTTGGGCCCTTGCCCTGGTGAGCTCCTTCATTTTTTCGACCCTGTCGAAAAAGCCCAGATCCTCATTTTCCAGCAGCTCTTTTTCTTTCTTGGCCAATCGTACATTTAAGTCTAATACCTTTTGCTTCTGTTCCTCAGATAAATCAAGCCGTTCTGCCATAACATTACTCATACGTTGAGCCTGCCGCTCCGGGGTAGGTACATCTGCTAACTGCCCAAAAGCAACGCCGACATTCAAAGCCAGCATTATTAAGAGGAAAGACAGTGTTCTTTTAATCTTTTTCATTTTACTATAAACTGTGATCATTTTTCTACTTAGAACCAGCAACGCTTCGCAGTTCTGCCTCAATTAATGTGGATTTATCCCATTATGAAACTTTCATCTGATACTGATGATGTTTATCTGATCAGCAAAGAGTTCGGCAAGCAGTAATGTAGGCTTGCCGAACCTTAATTTGCTGTATTGTCTCTTTAACATCAGGATTAAATTATTCTCTACCTTCAATGGCAGCTGAGCCTTTTCCCTATTGTTCAGCGAGGGGGTCAAAGGTTCCACCCCAGCCTTCAGTCTGTTCTAAATACGGGTTAGTATCCATCAATTCCTGATAAATGCCCAGGAAATAAAACTCATTATACCATTGGAAAGTCCAGTTGTTGTCCGTAGGATCCAGATCGTCACGAACGGCAACACGGAAATAATTATCCCGTAACCATTCCGAATATTCATCCTGATTGTTAATCCCTTCAGGGTATTCATCGGGCTCACGGCTTACTACCGGCGCATTTTCGCCCTCAAACGGATCATCAGAACCCACATAATCATTACCTTCGCCATCTTGGGCAATAAAGTAGAAACCGGTTCTTCGAGTACCTTGGATAGGTTCGATTCCCAGACGACTGCAGGTTCCAAAGTCATCATTGAACAGCATCCACCGTTTTAGTGTGTAATACCGCTTATTCCTTTCATAGGCAAACTCTACTTGTCGTTCTTTTACAACGGCACCTAACAAACCATCCCGAGAATTTACATTGGCCAGCCCGTAGCTACCGTCCATATTCTCTATACCGGCACGTTCACGGATGTCCATAATCCCCTGCTTTCCCTCTTGCAGTTTTCCTGCACCAATGGCGGATTCTGCGAGATTCAGTACCACTTCGGCGAAGCGTAACTCGATATAGTCATTACCAGAGGCTGTGAAAAAGTCGTCATTAGAAGAGTTTGCTGTGGTCATCTTTTTGACATAGAAACCACTATTATTTGCAGCATCACCCGTATTTTCATTCGGTGCTTCTAAGCCTTCTTCACCAAACCAGGTATAATTCCAGGAGCGGTACTCTGGATCTTGCTCGTACGCAAATTCATCTCCGGTAAAAACAAAAGTAGCATAAAAGCGTGGATCCCGGTCCTTATAAAAGGTTTGCAAATCGTATTCATAATTTGGAGACTCGCCCGGCTGCCTCCCGTCTTTCATCGGGAATGCATCTACCGTTTGCTTTGTAGGTTTTAACTGGTTAAAAGAATTTTGATCACTGGGTCGTGTAACCGTCTCCCAACCGCTGTTCATCTGTATCTGGTCCTGGGTATTATTATTAAAACCCCATACCCAAACAGCTTCCGGATTATTTACTTCTTCGCTCCAGATATCTCCCCAGTCGCCCTGATATAACCCAAATCCATTAGCCTCCAAAATTTCTTTCGCTTCTTTATTAGCCTCGTAGGCCGCTTCCCACCTTGCCCGATCGTCGTTTCGGTTAAATTGCGGACTTGCCCACAACAAGGCAGCGCGTCCTTTTAAAGCCGCTGCCGTTCCGCTGGTTACGCGGCCCCAGTCCGATGCATCTTCCCATCTTCCCGGAAGCAGCTCCTTGGCTTTATCCAAATCCGACATTGCCTGCTCTAAGGTTTCTTTTGCAGAGCTTCTGGGCGTTTCTCCCGCGGGATCTACAATCGGATTTTTGGGTTCCAACTCAATGGGCACCCCACCATACCAGCTTGCCAAATCGAAATACTGAAATCCTCTCCAAAAATACATCTGTCCCTTCAGGCGATTTTTTGTTTCCTCATCCATCGTATCGTATTTGTCGACATTGGTGAGGAACAGGTTAATTTGACGTATCCGGGTGTACGTAGTATTTCGAACCCTGTTTTCCATCTTGCGACCAATATAATCCCAGGCATGGTACTCACTCGGTGAGATCTCTGCCCACTCTTGATTCCACCGGCTTTCTCCATAGGCTTCATCACTGGTTTGCATTAAATCATCATTATGTGAATGAATATAAAACCATTGCGGCGCATTCCCATCCGAAGGAAGGAACTGACCATATATATAATCCACATAGGCTGTGGCCCGTAAAGGATCTTTAAAGACTTCTTCGTTTGAGCCCGTATAGTCTTCTTTTGCTGACAGAAAGCTGTCATCACAAGACATCACTGCTACTAATGAGACCAATAAAAGTACTATATTAAATTTTTTCATTGTTCTGATATTTGTATGTATTAAGGTCGAAGAGTTATGCCAAGAGAAAAGGTTCTCAAAGTAGGATAGTTTTCCCATGATCCACTTGCACCTTTATAAGAATACGGATTTACAAAGTTGATTGGGTTTAGCCCTGTTAAATTCACTTTAAGGCTTGACAGGTTCAGCTTTTCTGCGGTTTCCGTTGGCATTGAATAGCTCAAGTTGAAGTTTCGCACTCCAAATCGGAAACTACTCACTCGCCAAAAATCTGATGGTCTATTATAGATATTGTCATAATATGGATTGGGCATAGTACCATCCGGGTTCAGTTCCGGGTCATAGACATCGTTCCATATTTTAGGTACACTTTGAAAGTTTTGACGGATATCTGATTCTAAACGGGCGTCTCTGGCATCGATATCATCAAAGCCACCCCATGAAATCCCCATATTCGCATTAAAGCTCAGGTTCTTGTAAGCAAATTTTACGGTTGTCCCAATACCAACACTACTGTTGGGACTTTCTAACTGAACCTGGTCATTTCGATCAATAATGCCATCGGGACCGGCGAATTCACCGTCACCCAAATGTTCTCCCCGCACATCCCGGTAATAGAGCATGCCCGGCTTTAAGTTATCTGCTGTTACACCAAATACTTGCTCAATATTATATTTGCTAACATACTCATCAATATCACTTTGGTTTTTAAACATACCCAGGTAATCATAGCCCCAGGTACCAACATCACTGGACTGACCGGGACCTGCTCTCCAGGGAAGGACAGAATTTTCATCAAAGTCGCCAACAAGTACTTTGTTGGTACTCCATCCTGTCTGTAAATCAATGCCATAAGAGATATCATTTCCTACGGCTCCTTCCCAGCCTACAGAAATGTCACCGCCCCAGAAGTTTGCTTCTCCATAATTTTCAGCCGCTACCGAGCCTCCAATCGAAAATGGGACAGCTCCTGTTCGCTCAAGAAGCATATTTCTTCCTTTATTGTAGAAGGCATTGATGCTTACAGATAATCGGTCATCTAAAAAGCGCGCATCGATCCCGAGGTTGTTTTTATAATCATCGCTCCAGGTAGCATCACGATTGGGTGATACTTCCATCTTCATACCGTCAGAGGTACGGTTATTGCCTCCAAATACAGCTCCTTGTCCTTTTTGGAAGGTAAATCGTTGCCGCCATTGCCAGGGACGGGTATCATCCTTCCCTAATTTACCGTGCGAGTAGCGAATCTTTAAAAAGTCAATCACATCAGAGTTGAAAAAGGATTCGTTGGATATAATCCAACCACCCGAAATGGAGTAGAAATGTCCCCAGTAGTTTTCCGGTGCAAACTTTGTAGAGGCGTCGGTTCGATATAAAAATTCGGCTAAATATCGCTCATTATATTGATAATTCACTCGTCCTACATAAGAAAGCGATCCTGACTCATAACCAAAGGTATAACCATCGATGTTTCCAAAAGCTGTATTGAAGTGACCATTAGAACCCGGAGCCACTTCTTCTTTTCTAACTCGTTCTCTTGAGCTTTCAGACTCCGCTCTTTCTATAGTTGCTAATGCACTAAAATTATGTCTTCCCAATGTTTTCTCATAAGTCCCAGTGAAGTTATACTGTTCAGATAAATTGTTTGAATTCGAATAAAAAATTCGATTGCCATTGCTCACTTCTTCACTCCCGATCATCTCGGCATTCTCATCATATATGTGCCCGTTTTCTCCAGATTGAGCAAAGTCGTACACGGAATACACTTGACCTAACTGACTTCCTCTTCCACTGCCCATACTTCGTCCATATGAACCTTTAAGCCGTAATCCATCAATAAAAGGAACTTCATATTCGGCACTTACATTAACAGCTATATTTTGGCCTTTATCTTTTGCATAGTTATTCATATTCCGGATTGCAAAATAATGATAGCCTGCCAGGCGATCGTTTCCAGGCAACTGTACCGGTAACCCTTGGATATGTGTAGGTATGTATCGTGGGGCTCTCAGCAGATTATTATAATCATCCTCCTGATCTTCACCGGCTACCTTGTTGAAAGTGGTTGACTGGTTTGAATAGTTACCAGAAACTTGCAGATTTGCCCTTAATCCACTGGCTACTGTTATGTTGCTTCCAGCCCGAAACGTCCACTTATCGTAATTGACCTCGCTTAAGTTTCCTGTCTGCTTGTAATAAGAGACTCCACCGAAATAGGTTGCTCTCTGTGATCCACCACTTACATTTAATGAGTGTCGTTGCGTAGTAGACGCGGACCAAGCCTTATCAAGCCAGTCATAATCAATGGTTCCAAAGTGAGAAATCTCATCATCTGAGAAGAAATAATTGTCACTGCCTGAGACGCCCCGCTCCTGATTTGCTCCATTAGGACCGTTCATGATATTAATATATCGGGCAAATTCAGCAGCATTCAGCATTTTTGTTCGCTCCTGTTCATCGCTTATCCCATAGGAACCACTATAGGTAAACCGTGGCGCTCCTTCATGGCCTTGCTTTGTTTCAATCACGACTACTCCATTAGCAGCCCGCGAACCATAGACAGCAGCAGCTGCATCTTTTAAGATACTCACGCTTTCGACCTCAGAGGGATCTAATGAATTAAACAAACTATTGTCATTTCTTCCCTGCGAATCAATTTGCAGAATTCCATCAATCACATATAACGGCTGGTTATTCCCCCCATCCTTTGACATGGACATGGGGTTCCTAATTGTCATGATTGGTTTTGAACCCGGCCTTGCTGAACCTCCGGAAAAGTTTACTCCCGGCAACCTTCCCTGTATGGCAGTCGCCAAGTCACCTACCGGCAGCTCATTGACCTCATTCATGTCTATTGTTTCGACTGCACCGGTCAAATGTTCTTGTTTTTGCTCGGCATAACCAACAACAACCATCTCGTCTTCGGAAAGTACCTGAGGTTGCAGTCCCACACTGATCTCTGTTCGGCCATTAAGAGGTACCTCCCTTGTTTCATAACCGATATACGAAAAGATAAGAGTATCGCTAGAAGAGGGAACATTCTCTATAAAATTACCAGAGGCATCGCTGCTGGTTCCTATATTTGTACCCTTCACTAATATATTAACTCCTGCTAACACATCATTGGTTTCAGAATCGTATACGTTTCCGGAAACCGTCACATCCTGAGCACTTAGCTTTGGGGTCAGTACCATAAAACCCAAAAACAAAACCAAGCATCCCTTTATTACTATTTGGCTTAATCTATCCATATTTAAACTCCCATTATTTACAACTAACAGATTTAATTTTAATGTGCAATCGTTTGCACTACTGCTTAAAAAAAATCCCTTTCTTTAATAAAAAGAAGAAAATTATTTCATCTGTTTTCAATAAAATGGAAATCATTTTAAATATCAAATTTTTATTTATATATAAATTTATGCGCATAATCCTTTCCTAATACCAGTAATCTGGGAAATAAAATATCTGAAAGGAGCAGTAGAACGATGTATTGGCCCCATTAAAGCCAATACTTTGCTACGAATTGTTCCGACACGGGTTTTCCCACCGCCTATACTAAAATCGATCGATGGAAAAAATTTACTTAATATTGGATGACCTTTACCCTTTTCATAAAAGTCACCCAAAAGTCTATTATGCTAAAATTTACGTTGGGCTTCAAAGTTTACGCTGCATAAGCTCTCCCTATTCTTTCTATGCATATTCTGACAAAAACTGCTTAATTTTTCCGGCCTTTTCATCAGAAACCTTCATCAATGGTTTTTCAACATATTCTTCACAAACATTTAGACAAGACAATGCTTTTTTGATTCCACTAATTACGTTACCCGAGCTATTATCACTTCCACTATAAACCACACTACTCAATTTCATTATCCTTTCGTGTAATTTTGATGCTTCGTCCAAATTTCCTTCTTGGATGTTCTTGTAAAGGCCCACGTAAAGCTCTGGAAAAATATTGGCTCCACCAGAGACGCCCCCTTGTCCTCCCATCACCAGTGATTTCATTAGAAGCTCCTCGGGCCCAATCAATAAAGGCAAACCCTTGTTATTTACCAGCTGTCTGACCCTGTTAAAATAGTCCATATCCCCAGAACTGTCTTTAACGCCTATCACTCCGGGCAACTCCAGCAATTTAGCTAACGTATCCAGCCCAAAATGGGTCTTGGTCAAGCCTGGATAATTATATAAAAATACCGGAAGAGAAACTTCATTGACCAGCTGCTGCATATGACGATAAAGCTCTTCCTGGGTTATTTGGAGGTAAAAAGGAGGAGCCGCCACAACCGCCTCAGCTCCATATTCCCGGGACTTTTCCGCTATGTAAACGGATTGATCGTAAGAAGAATCCGAAATACCGACTAATACAGGAACTCTTCCATCCACCTGCCTGCAAACGCGCTTAATGAGTTCCTCTCGCAGATGGTAAGACAGGCTTGGACCTTCGCCTGTGGTTCCCAATATAAACAAACCGTTTACTCCTCCTTCAATAAGGTGATTCAGGAGCTTTTCCAGTCCCCGCACATCCAGTTTGCCATTTTTTTGCAATGGGGTAACCATCGGCGGAATTATGCCTTCAAACTTATTTACTTTCATCGATTGTTGACTTCTTCAGTTGTGTTACGATTCCTTCTTATGCTAACTTAATAAATGGGATAACCTCACTTTTTGCTAAAAGACCTTCTCATTCGGCTGACAAATATCCCAACCAATAAAATGACCAACGTTCCGATCACAATAACCAGAAAGGTATGGAAAGGACTGCTAAACGCAGCGAGGTTGCCAGTCCAGCTTTTCGAGACCGACATCCAGAGAATAACCAGCATGCCGCAGCAGACCCCGGTTATGGCTGCCGGGTTCCGGGCACGAGATATCAGACCAAGCAAGAACAGTCCCAACATGCCCCCGCTGAAAATACTGGCGTACTCCCACCAGATATCAAGAGCACTCTGCGCCCCTATCATCAGAAGAGCCATCCCTGTTCCAATGATTCCCCAAACAAGAGTAGCTGTATATAGAACCCTCATGGCTTCTTTATCGCTGGCATTGGGACGCACATAGCGTTTATAGATATCCTCCAAAATCAGGGTAGCAGAACTATTGAGGCTGGAGTCCACCGTACTCATTGCCGCCGCAAAAATAGCAGCAATAATAATCCCGGTTATACCGACCGGTAATTCAGAAACTATAAAGTAGGGAAAAACCGAATCGCCCTCAATCCCGGCAGGAAGCAATTCAGGCTGCGCCGAATAAAAAACAAAAAGAGCCGTACCGATAAAAAAGAAGGTTGCGGATATCGGAATATAAGACAGAGCGCCTATCCAGACACTCATTTGGGCATCCTTATCAGAACGGGCGGTGATATATCGCTGAATATATCCTTGATCAATTCCAAAATTCTGCAAGTTTATCGCCATACCATAAACCAATACCACCCAAAAGGTTGGTTCGGATAAACTGCTTCCAAAACTTCCAAGACTAAATTTGTTGCTTTCCATAGCTACAGTAAAGAGCTGAGATATCCCTCCGGGCATATTAACCAAAAGGACTACAATGGTAATAATGGCTCCAAAAACCAGTACAACGGTCTGTACGGCATCTGTCCAAATAACGGCTTCAATCCCTCCCAATAGCGTATAGATAATTACAAGCACCCCTGTAATAATGATGATGGTCTGAATGCTAACGCCCAAAAACGTGGTCATGGTCAACGCAACCAGGTATAGAATGGTGCCAACCCGGGCCATTTGCGTTAATAAATACATAACTACGGCATAGGTTCTGGCCCAGGGCCCAAACCGATTTTCCAAATGATGGTAGGCCGATACTTCTCCAACCTTCCGGTAGAAAGGCACAAAATATCGGATGGCTATCCAACCGGCAATGGGTAAGGCAAAACTGAATACCAAAGGATTCCAGTTTGCCATATAGGATTTACCGGGATTGGCCAAAAAACTGATGCTACTGATATAGGTACCCACAATCGATAATCCAACGACCCAGCCCGACAACGAACGATTAGCGGCCATAAAAGCATCTGGCGTACGATTTTTACGGACAAACCACGACCCGAGAATAACAATTCCGAGCAAGTACACAATCAAAATTACGTAATCTACAACAGGTAGCTCTAACATCCCTTATTTTTTAATAAAAATTTCTTCCAATCCCCTTTATTGATCTGAAAGCGAGTAATTTCTTATTGCACCATTATTTCATCCCAACTTGCTGAACCGGATGGGCATCGGATGCTCCGGGTAGCTCACAAGTAGCTGGTTTTAACGTATCCGATTGATAGATCTGCTCTCCATCTGCAAAAATTCTCAATCCTTGTCCATTACCATACTTTTCTCCGGTCTTATCCCATTGAATAATCAGGATTCGGTCGTGGTATTTCACATTGTCCAACAAGAACCAGTCCCATTTTCCTTCAGGTATCAATGGCTTGACCACAACCGAATCTCCGGGCTGTGGTTTCAGTCCTATCAAATCATTGATAATCAAATCCGCAAAACCCGAATGGTTGTAATATCGACTCCGCGGGTTATCTCCTTTCAACCATTCACCGGTTTTCCCATCGAGATACTCGCCGATATAGGGCTTACCATTCTTTTCATGCGAGTTCGCATAGGTTTTCAGAACTTCAAAATAGTCTTCTTTTTGGACCGAATGATTGGAATAGCCAGTCAACAGCTTGGCCATTCCTTTCAGCGTTTGCGTCGTGGCAAAAGGCCATACGGCTCCATCCCACTCACATTCACCGGTACCATGCGTCCTGAATTCGGGATGTCTTCTTTCCGCTGTAGTCAATCCACAGGGTGCTAAAAATCCCTGGGGATCTTCTAACTGATCCCATGCCCGGGCAAAATTCTCTTTGTCGGCGGGCAAATCAAAATACCAGGGAATGAAACCTATTGCTTCGCGGGCGTCTGAGAGGGTACCATCCTCGAGCTGTGCCTTGAAGAACTGAGCATCCGAATCCCAAAGCTCTTCCCGGACCAATTGTTTCAGCCTGGATGCCTTATTTTGATAGGCCTCTTGGAGACTGTCACGGCCAATAAGGTCGGACAAATTCGCTAATGCCACCGCATTGCCGTACATATAGCTGTTAATAGTGGGGCGTGCATTCTTATCGGTTCGAGATCCACTGATCGATTCCTCCATGCCATCCCTGACATCGTACTGCCAGTACAACCCATTCGACAATCCTTTTTCCCGGTGCCATTGCCTATAATCCTGGTTCAGCTCATCGACCAGCGAAGACACAAACACTTCATCTTTATTGACCAGGTATCGATGGTATACTGCATCAGCCAGCCAACTGCTATATTTGTGAGCCTGCGGATTTTCTGCATACTGATCCCGAATAAGCCAGAATAGGATATATTCATCGATAAATTTATCATCGTGGAGCCATCGCCCCTCGTAAACATGATGCCCCAGGGCACAGCTAACGGTATTATACTTGCCGGCATGACTGACCGGCCTGATGAATTCAGTAAATACAAATCCTTCCGGGGTTTTCTTCAGATGCTTCCGGAAGGTCCACCAACGATAATAGTAGGTCTGCTCCAGGGTAGAGTCCGGGGCTTCAAAAAGCGGGATATTTTTTTCCAGCCAGCTATAGGATTCTTCATTTGATATATGATTGACTACGCCCTCCTCTTCCATTTGGTTAAAGTAAGACACGTACTCCTTTAGAGTACCCGTGGCGTCGTAAGACTCTTCCTTCGGAGCGTTACAACCCAAAAAAAGTACCAACATCCCAAATAAAAGAACATTTGAAAATAGATTCTGAGTTTTTTGATTTGTCATAGCAAATAGATTATCAATCACTTTTTATAAGTTATAATTGCGGCTTATAGTGAAACTGCCGCATAAACATTTAAAACGGTACCAGCACGGTGGGCAAACATCAGTTGGTATTCTTTCGGTTGACCAGTAACAGGTGATCGCAGGCCAGCACTATATCATCTTTTTGATTATAGACTTCGACATGCTCGGTTACCTGCCCCAATTCTGGTCGCTTGTAGTCCGATTTATCGGCAATCGTAATGACCGATCGGATTGTATCTCCGATATAAACCGGTTTTATAAACCGAAGCTGATCATATCCCTTCGAGAACGCTTCGGGATTTATCTCGTTAGCCGTCAGGCCAATGCCAATACTAAAGATTAGGGTGCCATGTGCAATTCGTTTCTTGAAAGGCTGGTCTTTACACCACTCTTTGTCCATGTGGTGAGGGAAAAAATCACCGGTTTGGCCCGCATGCATGACAATATCTGATTCTGTAATGGTACGTCCGAATGTTTCCCGGCTGTCATCCAACTGGTAATCCTCAAAAAAAATCGCTTTTTCACTCATCGCTTCCGTAATTATATTCTGGGTTCTCTTTTAGGTCATATTTTACTTCGATCCTCAATCCATGCTCCGCCGCGGTTATTGGAAATATATGCGCTCTCAGCTGCGGCCATGGTTTCCAGGGCATCATCTACACAGGTTGGAAGTGTGGGTGAGGAACCTTCCACAAATCTCATCAGGCTTGCCATCGTGCCAATAAACGCATCGGGAAACCAGCTTGTATCCAGCTTCTGAGTTTGCCACCGGGGTTCTTTGTCCTCTTCCAGTAAGCAGTATTCAAATTTGTCTGGCTTTCCCTTGGGATAGTCCAGCAGCAGTCCCATCTTTGCCTTAATTGCACCTTTGGTTCCTTCCCATTTGATAAAACTTTCCTGATTCTCAGGACCAAACTCATGGTCATGATTCGTATTGATAACCGCGTGGAGAGTATCTCCATAGTCAAATAAAAGGGTGGTTCTTGTGGAAGAAATTTCTTTAGCCGGATGCCTGAGCGTTTTAGCCATCACGCCCTTTGGTGTCCCCAGGAAAGAGCGAATCAAATCGATATAATGAATGCTGTGATACATAATTTCCAGGCGCGGATGGTCCATCAGGCTGGGAAATATTTCCCACGGAGTATGAGTTGTCAGTCGTACTTCCATGTCATAAATCTCACCAATCAACCCCTGATCGATAACCTGGCGGGCTGCACTTACAAAAGGAGCATACCGAAGCTGAAAATTAACGGCTGCGGTTAAGTTCTTGCTTTTACAAATCTGGTGTATCTCTTTCGCTTCATTATAAGAGTCGCCCATCGGCTTTTGAATCAAAACCGGAGCCCCATCCGGCAACTGTTTCAAGACCTTTCTTGATTGATCGGCCACCAGCGCAAGATCATAGACTGCATTTGACGGGGCCGCTGCTACGGCTTCGGCAGCGGAACTAAACACATGAGGAATATCATATTTCTCCGCAAGTTTTTGCGCTTTATCGACGGCAATATCAGCCAATCCATATACTTCAAAACCCGCTTTGCTGTAGGCCGGCAGGTGAGCATCTTTTACAATACCTCCAGCCCCGATAATAACTATTGGGGGCGGACCATCAGGCAACGGGGGCTTATAGTTTAGTTTCATGATCTCTGAGTAGCTGATATTTTCGAAATTGATTCTTGTGCCTCTTCCAGGATCCCCCTGACCGGGCGACTTGTATTCATCGTCTGCAAGACGGCCTCGTCGATCACTCCGGCCATTGCTGACCAATTGGTTTTACGGGGCAGCGTTTTTGCATTTTGATGCAAGGCTTCCAGCCGGTGGTAATAAGGTACTTCTTGATTCACTTCCGGATCATGCCAGGTTGAAAGGCGACAGCCGATGCCTCCCTTCATCGTAAGCAATTTGTCATTTCCCCTGGTTACTGCATATCGCAAGAACTCATATCCAATTTTTTTGTGTTGACTCCCCTTCCCCAACACATACAGCCAATACACATTCAGGGATACTTTTGTGCCGCCAGAACTACGGGGGATGGATGTTATGTTTACATTACCTTTCGTTTTTGATTCTTCGTGGAATTCACAAAGCGAGGCAAAACCAAACCAGTTCACCATCATCGCCACTTCTCCCCGGGCAAAAGCCATACCCGCTTTCACGGAATCGAAATCAGCACATTGCGGATGCACCGCCTGTCGATCCTGTAACAGTTTGCGGTAAAATTCCATACCCTCTACTGCTGCTGAAGTGTTAAGAACAACTTCGCCATTCGCGTTTGTAAGCTCCCCACCTCTTGTCCATACCTGCAAGGCAAAATCAAAAACGGTATTATGTCCATCCGGATAAGCCGCCCAGACTGATCCGTACAAATTGTCTTCGGGGCGGTGAAAGAAATGGGCGATATCTACGAAATCTTCCCATGTCTCCGGCGGTTTAAGTTCTTTTCTATACTCTTCTTTAAACTTTTGCTGTTCGTCAGGATCCTCAAAAAGATCAGTACGATAAATTAGGCACTCCGGTCCGTCATGAAATGGCAAGCCAATAATGTCATCCCCGAACTGCTGCATCTTCAATAGTGATTCGGACCATCCGTCCGGAAATTCTATCGGAGGATTGCGGTCGATGTAAGGCTTCAGATTTTTGGCAGCCTCCTTAGCATAAAGCTCTGCAATCCAATCGGTATTGATAAGAGCTAAATCCCAAGACCCGTTCTTTAGGCCCTCCTGCGCTACAGCTTCCCGATGCAGATCTTCCAGTTCCAGGGGTACGATATCTAACTCAAAGTCTGTGCCTCTATGGTGACAAAATTGCTCCCACATTTCCGCAATGGCCACTTCAAACGGCTCAAAGATCCGTACAGCCATTTTGAGAGATGTTGTTTGCTTTGACATAAATTCAATTCATCAATTCTCAATTCCTGCTAATGAGTTCTTTTCGGATACTCTTCGTGTGCTCCCCCAATTTTGGAGCTCCTACAGAAGATAAAAGAGGTTCACCATTAATTCTCAAGGGAGAACGAGTCGTCTGGGAAGTAAAACCATCCCCCATCTGCACCTTCTGGATCATATCCAACGCCTTAAATCCCTCGCTTTCTATAAGCTCATCCCAGGATAATACATCAGCACACCATATATCGGCCGGCTCCAATATTCTCAGCCATTCTTCGGTTGTTCGATCCCGGAGACGGTCAGCTAAAATTCTCTTTATTTCATCTCGTTGCTCATACCATTTCCTGGGATTGGTAAAAGCAAGCAGCTCCTCACATCCCAATAAATCACCCAACTCAGGAATTGATGCCATAGCCAGGGCCAGATAACCATCTTCCGTTTGATAAATGCCATAAGGCGCTCCCAAATAAGCATGAGCGTTATTTTTTTGCGATCGGCTGATCTTTTCTCCGCCATCCTCGTAAAAGGTAGTAATCGTTTCAAACTGGAAGTCCACAGCCGATTCAAGCATACTTACCCGGACAAGTCCTCCTTTTTGCTCCTGGTTGATGCCGCGCCGTACCAGGCAGGCCAGAAGCCCCTGGGCCAGGTGCACGCCTGTCAAAATATCCACAATCGACAATCCCATGGGAACCGGGCCATCACCGGCATTTCCGCTTAATCCTGTCATTCCCGACAGTGCCTGCACTAATAAATCCTGCCCGGGTTTATCCTTCCAGGGGCCTTCATTACCATATCCGGATATTTCTCCATAGATAATATCCGGGTTTACTTTTTGAACGGATGGATAGTCAAATCCCAGGCGCTGCATGACGCCAGGACGAAAATTATGAATAACGATATCAGCCTTTTTGATCAACGCCCATACTTCTTGCTTTTCCTTTTCATTTTTAAGGTTAGCGGTAAAGCTTTCCTTATTTCTGTTGATAGCATGAAATACGGATGAATCCCCATTCATCTTTACATTAGAAATATACAATTCGCGACATATATCTCCTGTTTTGGGACGTTCTATCTTAATGACTTTGGCTCCAAAATCTGCCAGTTTTAAACTCGCCGAGGGCCCCGACAAAAACTGACTGAAATCAACCACCAAAATATCTTCTAAAGGTTTCTGCATCAATTTAGAAATAATAACTTATAATTAATCAAATCTAATTCTCTTTCACTTCATGTATATTTTCTTCATACGTCATATCCAAAGCAAATTCTTTATCAATACCTTTGGTATGTTCGCCAAGCTGAGGCGCTGCAATTGAGCTGAAGAATCTCTTTTCATCAATACGGATGGGACAGCGAGTTGTAGTCAGTTCTTTGCCGTTTGTAAGTTCCAAGGTTTGATCCATATCTAATATTTGATAAGCCTTGTGATTGAGAAACTCCTTATATCCCTTTACATCGGCACACCATATATCAGCCGGCTCTAACTGGGCTAACCATTCGTCGGTTGATTTGGTTTTAAAAACTGCACGAAGTTTATCCATAATCTCATCCCGCCGATCAAAGTAATCCTTGTCAGAATAATCCCCCAGACTCTCTAACCCAACAATCTTTCCCAACTTATCGAGACCTGTCATTGCCAAGGCCAAATATCCGTTTACTGTTTTATAAATACCATACGGAGCTCCCAGGTAAGCATGGGCATTTCCTTGTTTAGCCCTGTTTGGCAATTTACCTCCATCATTCAAAAAGGTTGTAATGACTTCAAACTGTAAATCCAGTGCCGTTTCCAGAAGGCTGATCTCAACATGCGCTCCTTCGTTTGTTTTACCTCTTTGAACAAGCGAAGCCAAAATTCCCTGTACCAAATAATTTCCACATAAGATATCGATAACAGACAACCCAAAGGGCGTAGGTAAATCTCCCCGATCTCCAGACAAATAGGTTAAACCGGACATGGCCTGTATCAACAAGTCCTGGCCCGGCTTGCCCGACCACGGACCGTCAGTTCCGTAGCCCGATATTTCAGCATAAACAATCTGTGGATTAATTTTATTAACTCTTTTGTAGTCCAACCCTAAGCTTTCCATGACACCAGGCCGGAAATTATGCGTCATAACATCGGCCCGGGCAATAAGATTTTCTACTTTCTGAAAATCTTCTTCCACTTTTAAGTTGGCAACATACGATTCTTTATTTCTATTTATGGTATGAAATAAAAGACTGTTATCATCAACATACATACCTTTGATATCTATATTCCGACCCCCTTCGCCGGTTACCGGTGGCTCAACTTTTATAATACGTGCCCCCAGGTCGGCTAATTTTAAACCAGCCAAAGGGCCAGACATATATTGGCTAAATTCAAGGACAAGTAAATCTTCTAATGGCTTCACTTTAGGCGTACTTACATAATATTTTCTTTATTTAAATATAAAATCATTTTTCAATAATAAAAATATGTTGCTAAATTTTTATTTTAGGTATTTCAATTTCATTAAAATATCTGCGCTAAAGAGTGTTTATAAACTGAGAAGCTATTAAATTAAGACTGCAATTTGCTTAGCTCTCCGTTTTTAAAAAAACAGCAATGTAGGTCGAAATGAATATAGATTTTCCAAGACTGATGTCCCGTTGTAAGTGGATTATTCAGAAATCACTATATCAGCGGAAACCAATCAACAAATACCCTTAAAAATTTGAGACAGGAAACTTATTCAACAGATTTAACTGGAGTTAATTGTACAGGTCCCAGCAGGCCAGACTCTTGCGGCTTCCATTCGGAAGCATCAAACAACCCACTCTCATTTCTATTTTCTCCCAGTCGAGCGGGGAAATTTACGTTGTAAAACTTCTTCCAAAAGATATTCTCTCGCTCCATATATGCAATACGATTTTCCATTGAACTGGCAACTTCAACCGTAAGCGTACTAGATCCAGAATCATCAATTAACGTTGCAGGAATGAAAAGTTGATAAGGAGCTCCAATAACGGTTCCGACCTCCTCCCCATTGACAGTAACGCTTGCGCTCTCAGAAACTTTTCCAAGATCCAGTTGCCAACCCGCTCCCTCATGGCTGGGAACCTCGAACTCAATAGTATACTGAGCCGTGCCTGAAAAATTATGGTATTCGCTCCCCTCAAATTTCGTCCACGACTGAAGATTATCCGTTGTTATTTCATCCGGGATCACGGGACCGCCTTCTAAAAATTCAATGGTCCAATCACCCTCTATAGCTTTAGGCTCGCCTGTTACAGCAAGATAGTTATAGGTAGTTGAATGTGTCTCCCCACTAAATGTTTTAACAATGCGTGATTCTCCCGGCTCCAGTTGCAGATATATTCGTGTACTTCCCTCAGATCCTTTTTTCATTTTGGCATATCCTTTACCATTCTGCATTGGATCAAAAATTGCTGCCGAAGAAGCTTCCACGGAGAGCGGAACCCAACCGTCCACTTGTTTTTCGCTCCAATTAGTCACGAAATAATGATGCCCATCTTTGGAGGCCCGGCGGACGAACTCAAGCCCCTGGTCTGTCATCTGCTCGCGGTGAATCTTCCCTTCGCTTAACAACAAACTCAGGTCATCTGACAGCAGAACCTTTCCTTTTCCAAGCGAAGCGGATTGTAGTTGACCACTGTCTGTAAACTCCAGCTGGCCCAGCTGCTCCTTGAATGCTTTCTTATTCTTTTCAAGGTTGGATAATCCTGTTACCTTTTTTGGCAGCCCTTTGTACATCAGAATCGTGCTGCCACCCTGTGCAAGCCGGAGTATATTTTCCAGCGTCCCCAGCGGCATATACTCAACGGCCGGGACCAGAATCGTTTTATAGGTCCCGCCTTCAGTATTAATGGCTTCTCCTGAAGATTCTGATGCTGTAATCTGACGGTCGGATACAAAATCAAAAGTATAGCCTTCTTCCTGCATCAGGTCGGCCGCTTCTTTAAAGGCTGTACCTTCAAACTGCTCATCAATACCCCCGTCGAAATGCTGAAGCATGGCCCGGCCCGGTTCTGCCCATCGGTCGTGAATTGGATAATAAAGCAATACATCGTTGTCGGCGTTGCCGGATTGCAGGAACGACTGTACCCGCCCCACATAACTGTTGAAAGCTTCAAAATGGTCCCAAAAAGGATTCGCAGGCTGGTAGTGAACCGCCGCATAAAACAGCCAGCCCGGCCAGCGGGCTTCATCAGGCGAATAGGCGGTTCCATGATACACGATATGATTCACACCACTGATGAAGTACCGATCAACTGCTGTCTTCGTCTCGGCCAGTGTAGCTTGGAAATGTTCATCCAGCCAGGTCGCCGCCTCTGCTGCAATTAGCGGCTTACCGGTTACATTGGCTGCCGACGAAGCCATCTTGGCTCGCATAATATCGGTCCCCTCGGTCTCCGGGATATCACTGGATGCATACAGATCTAAGATGTTAGCGGGAGACCCATGTGCCTGGTTACGTATGACAGCTTGGTTATCTTTTGCCCAAGATTGCCACGGCCGCGTAAACCTATCCAACAGTAAATCAGAAATTGTTTCCCTGAAATCAGTACGCACCCTCTCGGATTCTGCTCCATCACGCTCTTCATCCAGCAGGGCCGGCAGGTGGTTGCGAAGATCGTATCCCCTCCGCTGCTTAAACTCTTCAAAGAGTTTCGGGGTCCAGGCCGCTTCCCCGGACGCATCATCCACTTCATACGAATCGTTAAAGAAGGCGCGTAAGGACGATATATCTTGCCCCTCAAAGGCTTGGTCAAATTTACTTAAATAGTCATCAAGGGCTTCTTGAGAAAAATGGTCGATCACCAGTCCTTCTCCGCCGGGGGCTGCCCGTTCCACCATCTTGCCATGCCAGCCCTGGTACAGAGCGTAAAGGATCCAGTTGCCCTGCGGCGCCTGCCAGCTCAGCTTGCTATCGCCATCAACATTTTCAGTCAAGTCTACTATTTTTCCGTCACCAGAATAAGCCATCACGGTTTGCAGCTCCAGCGGTTTTTCATAGCGGAGCTGACTAATAGCCAGAGACTGTAGATTTTCATTAGCTGAAACGGGTTCTTTGATATCTTTAATAGTGAGGTCCCGCTCCTCCGCTTGTTTTTGATCCGGATCGTTGAACCTTTTACCAATCATGCCGAGCATGGGCTCTTGCATGTACGTAAGGTCACGCTGAATATTTTGACCACCTTCGACATCCAAAATCTTGTACCGAAGATTTTTGCTGGCGTGCTCTTGCTCAGTCCACGGACCTCCAAAAGGCCAGCCAGTGCCGGTTGCCATATCGATTCCCAATCCCAAACGGTCCCCTTCCCGGAGCGTATGTTCCAGCATATCCATCCAATCTGAGGAAAGATAATTGATAAACTGGTCCTCGTAACCGGCGACTCCGTAGATGGGAGTAATCTCCACTCCCCCTATGTTCACGTTTTTCAGCTGCTCCAAATCGCTGGACAAATTTGCTTTATCCACGGCATTTCCTTGCCACCACCAGCGGGTCCAGGGTTTATTTTCTTCGGTAATTTCCGGCCAGGTGGGCTCTGTTTGAGCATATCCATCCAGCCCAAAAGAGAAAAGCAGAAAAGCAGTTAATAATCCTTTAAAGAAAAATTTTTCTATTTTTTTTGTAGCAAGCATATGATCAAAATTTTGGTTAGCCATATTTACAGTGGCCTATTGAACGATAGAAATATTCGGTTGTTTAGGGGTGGACATCTCCTCTCCGATATAGAAACCGGGATGTGGCGGCTGGTTATAAGCTACATTCTGCCAGGCAATACTCATCCGGTAGATGGGATCTTGCATGAGCGTTGTAAACCGATGCTGAGTGGGATTTGTAGTAGTATATATCCGAAGTTCTTCCCCATCCTCAGATCGCCAAATCACTTCTTCCCGCCAGTCGCCCAGCAAATCGGCACTCAAAGCAGGCGTAGCTTTTGTCCAGTTATTGGAAGTTGCCCCTTCTGCCTCAAGCAGCAAGTCCGTCGTTTCCTCTTCCCAATTCCATTTGGTAATACGATTTTCGGTTAACAGTTCCCGCTGCAGATCGCCATCCCACCAAAGCGCAAAATTACACGACGCTGGCTTCTGTTGGGATATCTGTTCTCCCTTCACATTAAAAAGACCTTCAATACCTCCACCCCGTACCCAAACTTCGGTTCCCGGATACCGCGGGTCAATATTGGCAGCCAGTCCGCGGCCAGGCCCTTCGCCTTCGTCGCTGGCTGTAACCGAAGGCTTTTTCCAGAGTATTTCGCCCGAATCGGCATCGCGCAGATTGGCCCCGGCATCATCAAAGCGCTCCTGAATATGAAACACTTCCTTTCCCGGATAGTTGGGATCCAGATTTCCAAAGTGCAAGGCATCTCCATGACCGATGCCCGTAGCATACAAACCGGTTCCATCGTCGTCAATAGCGGCTGCCCCAAAAATTATTTCATCTTTATTATCGCGATCTACATCGCCAATACTCAGCTGATGATTCCCTTCTCCGCTATAGGCTTTATGTCCGGGCATGCCATCTTCACTGTCAAAGGTCCACTGGTGGGTTAATTTGCCGTCTCGCCAGTTCCAGGCTGCCAGTACAGAGCGCGTGTAGTAGCCCCGGGTCATGATAAGGCTTGGACGCTCACCATCCAGGTAGGCTACACCCGCCAGGAAACGGTCCATGCGGTTGCCATATCCATCACCCCATATTTTGTCAAGCTGATCTCTTGTCGGGGTAAGCGTTTCCGGATGGCGCGGCGGAATGTAGTCGGTTGTAGCCAATGCTGCTCCCGTTTGACCATCAAACACCGTTAAATATTCCGGCCCCTCAAGGATATATCCCTCATCATTGCGGTAGTCCGCCTCTTTATCACCAATCACTTTACCCGTGCCATCCACTGTTCCATCGCCGGTTTTACAAGCAATTTCAGCTTGGCCATCGCTATCCAGGTCATACACGATAAACTGGGTATAATGAGCGCCTTCCCGAATATTCTTGCCCAAATTGATGCGCCACAGCTGTGTGCCGTCCAGTTCATAGGCATCCAGGATGGGCTCGTCGGTAAAGCCGGAGTGCGAATTATCATGCGAACGCCCGGTCATATGGACGACCAGCTCGTACTCCCCGTCGCCATCCAGATCACCTACAGAGGCATCGTTGGCTGTATATCCTTCGGGCGTATCTACCGGCACCGAAAGGTAGGGATGGGATTGATCAAACTGATACCTTTGGCTTGCCTCTCCTTCCTCGCCGTCAACAATAGGGCGGACGAAATAAGAAATTTTGCTTATATTCGCGGGGACTTTTTTATCCACAAAATTGGTGCCTTTTGAAAGCAGTGTTTTATTCAGCTTTTGAGGTGAGCCCCCGCCTGAAACACGATACAAATTAAAGGCCACATCAGGCGCATCTGATGCCAGCAGCCGCCAACTGATAAAGGCGCTGCCCTCTCCCTGGGGAATCGCTACAACACCCCGATCGAGCTGCTCCATATGCCGCTGTGCCTTCGATGACTGTACGAAAAAAACAATTAATATCAATGCTAACAGCCCCTTCATCATCCCCCTGATTACGGATAAAAACGCCGTAACCTTCCCCCTTCGAAGGGGGACAGAGACCGTGGAATGCCACAATGTGGCCCCGGCTTGCCGGGATTCCACAAGGGCAGGGGGATGACTGCCTTTTAATTTATCTTGGAGCCTTGATCTTTGAGATATCGTAATCATATGTTCAATAATATCATTTTAACTGAAAGACTTTTTTAAGCGGTTTTTCCACCGGGGAATTATCCGGATTAGTATCCATAATATCTTTCATGTATTTCCACCATTTTTGGACTACGGGATTGCTTGAAACATCCTGATGCTCATCCTCGAGCTCCTGGTAGGCAAATAATGTACCCGTCTCTTCATCCAGGTATATGAGGTATTTACGAATTCCGGACTCCGCAAGCAGCTGTTCCAGCTCCGGCCATATTTCATCATGTCGCCGCTTATACTCTTCTTCATAGCCCGGCTTCAGCTTCATCGTAAAGGCGTGTTGTTTCATAATCTTATCCTGTCATTCAATCGTATAATTTACGCTATCGGCATCCGCTGAAAACTCCTGTTCCAGCCTTTTCTTCATCCCAGCGACTTTCTTAGGATATTTATCCATAACATTGTTTATCTCTTGCGGATCTTCAGCAAGCTGGTAGAGTTCATAGTCCGGCTCTTCATCCGGATGTCGGGTTCGAATGATTTTCCAACCCTGCGTAATGAAACTTTCCTGCAGATGACCCCGAATATAAACCTCGCGTTCTTTCTCATAATCCTGATCCTGACCGGATACCTGAGGCCAAATATTTCGACCTTCAATACTACAAGGCTGGGTATCTACGCCCGCAAGCGCTAAAAATGTCGGCATCAAATCTGTTACATTTACTAACTTATTGAAAGCACCTTGGTTGAGTTGCCCATCCCAGTAAAGTACAGCCGGCACCCTTATGCCGCCTTCATAATTTGAGGTTTTCCATCCACGATAGGGCTGATTACTGCCCAGCGTCCGATTGGGACCAAACTTGCCGTCGTACTGCCAGTCGGGCACCCATTCCTCCTGGGCACCGTTATCACTCATAAAAAGCACCAGCGTGTTTTCTTCGAGGCCCTCTTTCTTCAGGGTTGCTATAAGCTGCCCTATGCCGTGATCCATATGCGTCATCGCCGCAGCATAATCCAGGCGCGAGGTGTCGCTAATAACCCCTTGATATCTTTCTTTCCACTTTTCTTCTTCCTGCAAAGGCGTATGCGGAGCACTGTAGGCAACCTGTAAAAAGAAAGGGCTATTCTGATCTCTTTTTTGGCTCAGCCAGTCAATTGCTTCCTGAGTAATCAGGTCGGTAGCATGCCCTTCTTCGTCGATCAGCTTGCCATTCTTGTACCAGCTGGCGTCGCCGTTTTTATAGTTGTGGGTATACTGATCAATCTGGCCGTGCAGGAAACCATAAGAATAATCAAATCCATAGGCGCCCGGACCACTTTCCGTGGTCAATCCCAGATGCCATTTGCCCATCAAGGCCGTTTGGTAGCCGGCTTGCTGTAATGCTTGAGGAAGAGTGGTGATAGAGTCGGGCAACGCCTTTTTGCTTCTGCCGCTTATGGGAACGACGATGCCCATTCTGCTGGCGGGCATCCCGGTCAGGAAAGCTGCACGGGTGGGCGAGCAGGTTGGAGCCACATAGAATCGAGAGAGAGCGACCCCACTTGATGCCATTGAATCGATATTGGGCGTCTCAATTTCGGATCCGTGATAGCCGACATCATTCCAGCCCGCATCATCGGCCATAATAACCAGAATATTGGGCCGCTGGGTCTGCTGCGAATCGTCTGATCCTGAACAAGATACGGTCAGCAAAGAAACCAGCAGAGCAATAACTGCCATAAAAAAACTACATTTATTGCTGTCATTATCTTGCACCATAGTACTGATAGATAATCATTTTTCGATTGTAGCCGTAATGTCATCGCTACTACTGCCCGAAAGACGAATGTGCAGCTGACCGGACTCCTCATCAAAATACCAAGCGGCACTATGTATGTCATCCCTAAACGCAGCCAAACTTGACGCAGAAGAAATTTGCGTGCCATCTTCTTCAACGGCATCGGGTTTGTCGTCAAGATGGACAAGCAGCTTATAGCCTCGCTCCGGCACCTCGTAATCTCCTTCGGGAGCTTCGACTCCAACCTCAATTTGATCATCAGAGTCCTCGGAGCTTATGGATGTTATAGCATATTCCCCGTTTTCGTAATCCTTGCTGCTTCCGTCATCATCATAGATCTCAAAAGAAGACGTTCCGTGGGGAAAGATCTCCAGCGTCAGCGTATCCGCGGGCTGCTCGCCCAGCGATTCAATATTATTTCGTTGTGGAAGGATCCCCCCAGCCTTGACAAAGAGCGGCAACTTTTCCAGTGGAGTCACAATATTATGATACTCTTTGCCTTTGTACTCTTTGCCGGTCCAGTAATCGTACCAGGTTCCCTCTGGCAGATATACAATGCGAGTCTTTGCCCCTTTGGTCGTCACCGGCGCCACCAGCAGGTTATCTCCTAACAGGTATTCATCATCAATGCCGTATACATTTTCATCATCCTGATATTCAAGCACCAGCGCGCGCATCAGCGGCATGCCGGTATTGTGCATCTCCCAGGCTTCGCTGTAGATATAGGGAATAAACCGATACCGCATGCGATCATACTTTTTGAAGATACGCTGAGCTTCCTCCCCGTAGTTCCAAGGTTCTTTGTAGCCGGGGTGATCCATCCCAAAAACATGCGCTATGGGACTAAACATGCCAAATTGCGACCATCGGATATATAGCTCAGGATCAGCTTTGTGCTCAAACCCACCCATATTGTGCGACCAGTAGCCCACACCAGAAAGGCCCATATTCAGTCCTGCCCGGATGACCGGCTCAAAATATTGCCACTCACTAGGCCAGTCACCCGCCCAGATGTATGGATACCGCTGGATACCGGCATAGCCTTCGCGCGTGAGATTAAATCCCCGCATG
The DNA here is from genome assembly GCF_026229185.1 of Fodinibius salsisoli. GTDB lineage: Bacteria > Bacteroidota > Rhodothermia > Balneolales > Balneolaceae > Fodinibius > Fodinibius salsisoli. Next base: position 136,887 of record NZ_JAGGJA010000001.1, read on the forward strand.
TTATTTTCTTTGCTAAATCGTTCAAACGGCACCTTGGCATAGGCCACCGGAAAGACATTGTGTAGTCGCTCGGCATCTTTGCCTTGTGGACCGACTTTATTGCTTTCATTCGCTTTACGTCCAAAGGCACTTCCCTCATCCGTTTTAAAGAACATCGCGCCCTGTTCCACCACCATGCTGACGCCATTCTCCCACCACCAATCTATGGCGGTAGAATCAAAGAAATTCACAAACTCACCGGAATTATCCGGCTCTGGGTAGACCATATTCGCCTCCCGGGCGCGATCCAGCAAGTTATACTTTTTTCCATTATCGTAACGGGGACGCACATGCAGGCCTACCATATCGTAGCCCATGGCATACAGACTGTCGAACATGGCCGTGGGATTATCGAAAGTTTCGCGCCACTCGAAAGTAGTAGAACCGTGGCCATTCTTTCCGAAGATGCGCCAGGTTGAATCCAGATGCAGGATATCGGCCGGGATGCCAAGCTCTTTAAACTTGCGGCCCAGATTGACCACATAATCGGTGGAGGTATGTTCCTCATGTCCCCAAGTGCCCCCGCTGTACGTTCCCACATTGAGTCCGTGGGTAGCTTTAGGCGTCAACGGAGACTTGCCGGTCACTTCAGTATAACTATCCAGGATGGAAGGGAATTCGGGTCCGTGAATAAAATAGTAATCCAATTCGCCAGCTGCTTTGAAGGAGTAACTATCTGGATTGGAATGCCCCATATCCCAGGTAGATCTATAGGGCGTATGGAAAAAGATACCGTACCCGCGCGTACTCATAAAGAAGGGTACCGGGCTGTAATTGGCCTCGAGAATGTTATAGGCACCAACAATATGCGGACGTCCCAGTCCCCGCCCTACATTCAGCTTAATCTTTTTACCCCGCTGATTGACGAAGTCCATACGTTCGCCGAACCCAAAAAACTGTTCTTCCGGGAAGAGCTTCTTCTTAACAGATACCGTATCTTGGTTCTTTACCATACCGCCTCCAGAACTGGCCAGCTTCTCTGTGGATAGTAACTCCCCACCTGACGAGTAAAAAGCGATTCGCAACGGAGCAGTTGAAACACGCAAGCGCAGATCGGTTGTCTCAAAATCATAAAAACCATCGCCCTCCGAAGACTCAACCTGCACCGGTCCCCAGTCATATTGGGTGACCATCCAGGGTTCCGGTTCCGCGAACTCTCCATCCCAACTGGCCCGCACCCGCACCATAGATGGAGTACAGAACTCCAGTTTAATATCGGCATTCGAAGTTGGAATCGTAATGATGTTACCTTCTTTTTCCCATTGCCCCACTGCATCTCCCGGTGTTACCTGGGCATTCACCGGGTTGGCTATCAAGAAACAAAAAACGATACTCATGACAACTGACCAAGAGGTCTGCAAATTCCAATTGACAGCTGATGCTTCTGTTTGACTATACTTCACCCAATAATTCATCTTCACAATTTTGATCCTGTTAGTTCTAATTACGTAGTGCTTTTACTGCATTTTCTCAATGTTTTCCCACCTGATGTTCCACTTTCCGTTATCCGGGAAGCCCGGGGTCTCCGTGTCAGGTCCGTTTTCCCATCCAGCGACCATCATGGCTACAGCGGTTAGTAAACCACCGTTGCCCGGCAGATACAACCGCAGCCGTTTATCCTGATAGTTATGTCCATTCTTCAGGTAGGTATTTTTGTTCATATCCATAAACAGGGCATCCACGGCCTTCTCGGGCATATCCAGTTTAGCAGCCGCCATGGCTATCATCGGATAATCCCAGCCCCAGGTACTCTCCCATATCCAGTGATCCTCAATTTCATGATAGGTATTGGTCATAATCGACTCATCAACCAGCTCTGCCGAGGGGAGCATTCCATAGGCCCCGAGCACCACCGGGTGGTCATGCCGATATTTGTCGTTGGTATAAGCATTGGGTGTGAGTGCATTCGGAAGGTATAGGTTATCCTTCCGGGGTAGTGGCGCAAGATTATCCGCTATCTTCTGCCACCCTTTGTTGACAGGTAAATCCAACCGTTCCCTCCATTTCTGAGCAACCGACAAACCATAATGCCAGTAGGCCATCTCAAAGGGTGGATCTTTGGTGTTCATGGTTTCAAACAACTCCTGGGCAGGCTTTACGGGTCGGGTCAAATGGTACTTTCCGTCGGTAGAATCATAGGTTGCAAAGGAAGCCATAAACTCAGCCGTAGCAAACACACGGTCCTTATACTTTTCAAGCACTTCTTGACTTGGATTTTGCCGATAAAGCTCTTCTGCAAAATAGATGGGATGCGGTTGCTGCCAAACCAATACTTCACCCACGCTTGAAGGACTTTTACGTCCACCGGGACCCGTCATTTTTTGCCAGCGCACGCCATCATACCCCTGCCACTCTGCCGTTCCCCGGGCTTCATCCATCACTTTAGTGTACCAATCAAGGCTATTTTCTAAATATTCAATGCGATTCCAGAGCGCATAGTGCACTCCGTGCCACCAGTGCATTTCCAGGTGAAATTTGCCGTACCAGCTGTTCATCGTCAGACCTGTCTCCTGGGGTGGCAGCGAGCCACTGGTCTGGATCTTGGTTAAATATTGCGATAAAACAACTCGTCGCTCGAGTTCTTCCGCCCGCGGATCGGTGGAGCCGGAAAAATCAATCGCGCCGCCACTCTCCCAAAAGGCTTCCCATTGCTGCCGACTGTTTTCTGCCGTCGCTTCAAATTCATCGGGTCCCTCTTCCTCTTCACTGAAGAGTACATTAAAGGCAAAGGTATCTTCAACGGTTTGAGGGGAAAGCTGAAAATGATGGGTTCCGACTTCCGTCAATTTTCCAGCAGACTCCCACTGCAGATCAAGCCGGTAGTTTGTTTCATCCAGCGTTCTCTGAAGCCGGGCTTCATAATCAGACCCAGTGATCAACTCTGTTTCATGTCGGTCGGGTTTAGTCCAGTCATAGCCCGGACAAACATGACAATCACTTCCATAAGGAAACTGGAATTTCACCTTAAGACGATTCTTGGCCACAAGCGGTGATTCGATGCGTACCGATATTTGATCCTGTTCCTGGTGGGCAAACAGCTCTACCCGTACGGGCTCACCATCTACCGTGTATTGGCTTTCAATTTTGCCGGTCCATAGATTCAGCGTTTGATCGATATTCTGTATATCCTGGATATCGGCCTCTTCTCCGTTTTCTTTCAGCAATGTTAGTCCCACTAATCCCAAATGTAGACGATGCGGATTGGTTCGCAGCCAGTGGGCCGCCTCAGCGCCTCGTCCTTCATCCGGTTGTACAGCATAGGGCACTTCCCGACCGTCATCCGTGGTATAATATTTTGCTACGTCTTCCATGATATAGTTGCCGGTATTCGGGAAACTGTGCCATCCCCACTGCGACTGCGTGCCCAGCGGAATGCCCCGCTCGTAAAATTCCGGAAAGGTTTGAAGTCCTGTAGCCCCAACAGTAAAAGCAAATTCACCATTGCCTACGGACAAAGAATTCAATGAGTCAAACTCCATTATCTCCACATTATGGCGAGTGACCAAGGCATGGCGATCAATAAAATTTTGGGCTTGCAACCCGTTGTTAATCCCCATCAATAAAACTATGAGCAGTGTATTAAAAACAAATAGAAACGGCCGTTTTTTAAACATGCTCACAATTAGCAAGGAGATATATTTTAAGTCCCTTGTTTTTTTACAATATCTATCAATCATCACAATGTTTATGGTTATGTTCTTGCGCTCTCAGGTCTGTAAAAGTTCTTATTCTTGGCACCATTTCAATTAAACAAAGAGTACAATCGATTGCACAGATTGATCCAAGTTATTCCAAATTCGGTGCTCCAACTTCTAAGAGGGAACCAAACTCTTTTTCTACTGTGTTTTCTTTTTTCAGGTATTGAAAGATGACTTTTTAATTCCACGCGGGATGCTTTTCCGGCATCTGGTTTTCTATAAGTTCCAGGATCTGGATGGCATTCAGGCACCATTGTGCCGTTTCATTCGTTGAGGTCCAGGGACTCACTTCCATCGGGTGGAGGACCTCCGGACCAGAAATATTTATTGTTTCAAAACGCTGTTCGGGTTTTGGCCAGCCAGAGTTACCCAGGAAATCTTTCCAAGCGCGCTCTGCCAGTTTGGGATCATCCAGCTGAACAGCAGCATAAGCCGTCAATCGTGCATGCCACGACTTAAAATTGCCATCGCCAACTGTTCCATCCGAAGAACTGCGGTCAGGTGAATCTTGTGGTATTGAATAGAGTCGGCTATAATTCAGAAATGTTTCTTCAAACCCTTCATGATCGATTAGATCCGTCAGCTCAAATAAAACTTCAGCTCCGCCCATAATCATGAGCAGGTGCGAGGTGTGATGGTCATACGGTTGTGCTGTATCATTCAGCAAACGACCGGTTTCCGGATAAAAGCCCAGTACGCCCGGACCTGAAAACAGCCCGTACCTCATCGACGCAATGCTGTCGAAGCCGTTCTTAATTTTCTCCAGATACTTTTCATCCCCGGTACGTTCCCAGGCCGTCATCCAGTTACCTGCCAGGGCAAGCCAGTCGGGTCCTACCCGCAATCGTGTTGGGGCTTCGGTTGGATATTCGTCTGCAGGCATAGCCTTTCTCATAGGATCAAGTTTTGTATAAGACTCTTCGGTATCACTCACATTATGCATCAGGTCACCCGTGCGTTCGTCAGTGGTCAGGTAGTAGTAAAAACGTCGCAGGGCAGCCTGGCTGATCCGTGCTTCCTTGGCTCCATCGCCCCAATGAATTACATTGTGGCGAGTACCCAAATCTTCAAACCGTCCGGAATGGTACACATCCACTTCTCCAGTGTGGCGCGTCATGGCTTCGGCCATCCGGAAGATATCCTCGCGACCGGTGCGCAGATAGCTGTACCATAGCCACATATCTGGAACCAATTCTGAATTAGCCCAGGCAAATCCCCCGACGTCGTATCGCCATTTATGGCGCACCCCGTCATAGCTGTGCATTACATCCCCATAGTCCCAGAAACCGTACCAACGACGCTGTTCAATCTCTTTCTGATATACCTCAATGGCCGCATCAAGTTTATCTTCTATCCATCGCTTGCCCGGAGATGAGCGATCGGGCAGACTCCAGACTCCAAATACATTGGCAGAGTGCAGATACTCCGGTGAGGCTGTAAGCAGGGGCGGATTTTGGCTGACATTAGACTTTGTAGCATATTTTTTGTGTGAAGCAACCGATCCTTCTGGAAAAAGTGTTAATACATGTGTCCGTGCCACCCCATTAGCAATGCTAAACCCTTCCTGCACATCTTCGTAGCTGGCCTGTAAGCCATGGGCTTCAGTATCATAGTGGCGCATATCCATGGCCGGGGCTTCCGGCGACCACATCCAGACGTTGAGTGTTGCGACATCCTTAGTGGCGTCATTAATCTCGAGGTGAGACGGATACGTCTGCCAAAAATTTTGAAGTCCAACGCCCAGACCACCACTGACATCTCCCACAAAAGCAAAGCCGCTAGCGCGTGTGCCGGCGCCTGCTGCAATCCATTGCCCCTTGGGGCTCGTCCGTTTTTGAATGGTAAAGCCATCCGGACTCTCCTGCACTAATTTGAAATCATTCCAGTCAGCTAAATCATTAATCAAACCTTGAACCGGTGGTTCAAATTCTTCTACGTTGGGCACGCGATTCCCCTTCTCCTGGGCGGGATAGACCGACTCATCTTGGTAGCTGATGCGACGGCGGCTGGCCAACGGCTTTACCGGCTCGGCCCAAAGTCCCTGATCTTTCCCAGAGAAGCGAATGTGCCGGTTATGTACCTGCTCCCGCATAGGAACATCAAACTGGAGACCAAGTCCCTTAATGAAATCCTGTTGTTGGTTACCATCGTAGGTAAACGAGTGGACCATTTTTACTGGATTACTATCCGCATAAAAATAAAGTCGCACTGTAAAAGGCAGCCATTCGAGGGTTCCCTGGACTGCCTGATGCCTACCATCGAAACGGATTACCGCTCGAACCGGGCCATCCTGCTCAATACGTACCGAGTCAATACGGCTCACTGTTTTTTCCCGATTTGGTGGATTCAAAACATCCTCTCCGGGACCTTCCTGGTGTATCGCCACCAGTCGTGCAGAACCTGCTACTTTACGACCGTCAACCACGATAGAGTCGATAAGTGAACGCCCTCTCTCAGCCAAATGAGTTGCCATAGTCCCATTTTTTATCTTAATCTGTCCATCCTCTCGTTCGACTGAAAGTGGCGAGTCCAGCTGATTAGCTTCTTCTTTTTTCTCCACAACGGATAGCGTCAAAGGACCTTCATTTGTGGTATCAACCGTCGTAGCTAACCCGACCCATTTTAAGGATCCATCTGGCCAGTAAGCCGTAGGCCAGCTCTGTACAGGCAATCTACTTCCATTAGCCGTGGCAAGTGTAAACTGGATTCCTTTTTTTACTTCACCTTGTGGAAATGGCACTCCCCAACTCACGCCTGCAGGCACGTCGGGCGCTTGGTCTTTAAGCCAGTGTAATTTCACTCCGGAATCCTGACCTTGAGCAACTAACTCAAAGTTCATTCCAACACAGACAAAGACAAAACCAAGTACAACTAAACTCTGTAAAACCTTTTTCATTCTTTAATTTTTTGATAGTTAACATCAGTTCGATGTAAGAAATAAGCTATAAAAATCTCCCCTCGAGGGGAGAGCCGTCCCGATTTTTCGGGAGGAGGGGTGTTTGGCCATCCTAAATAACACCTCCCGACCCAATTCGGCTTAAAAAAGCCAAATTGGGCCACCCTCCTGAAGGAGGGATTTTCTGGGAACCCTTGGTTAAAACATCCTTTATCTCAGACTCAAAGTAGTTATATAAATTACAGCCTCCTTATTCTACAGGCCTCAACCGGTAAACCCGAAAATCTGAATAGATGTGATGGGTATTCACCAGCCGAAAGCCAAACCATCCTTCCTCATATGCGAGGAACCGCTCGTTAGTATATCTCACTTCTTTAATACTTCCATCAGTATTCGTGATCTTTACCATATCTCCGTTACGTATTTCATAAAAAACCTTACCATCCACGATGTATTGAATAACATCGTCAAAGACAACCAGCTGTATTGTATACGTCCTGTTCGGTTTAATAAGATACTCTTCCTGTCCATCTCTGCTTGTGAGAGCGAGGTGATTAGCAGGCTCGCCGTCTTGGGTGCGTGGGTATCGCCTGAATCGTGTCGTGGTATTGTCCCGTCCCCCCATACTTGCATAATAACCCTGCTGTTTGTGATAGGAGGTAAATGCCCCGGTATATTTGTCCTGATCAAACAGGGCGTCAGGAATCTTTGGATCCGAGGCATGCCAAAAAACATTGATGTCACGAACGACGATCCCCAGCTCATCTACGTAGGTTGAAGGAGCTTTGACCTTGTACGTAATTGCAACATTACCGCTAAACTTCTTTTTATTCCAGATGGTCGCTCCTCGTCCCGGCACTAATACTTCCAAAAAGCCATTCCAAAAGTCTACGCGTGGCTGGATGGGAGAATTCGCCTCTTCTATTTGAACCCCCCACACATCCGGATCGTCAAAATCACTTTGATACATAAGCTCACCAACCTCAAAAAGCCCCTCTCCATAACCGGTTACAACGGGACGCGAAGCCTCTTCTGCCTTATTCCGGCGGGACGTCACTTTATCAGCTTTATCAGAAAACCAATCACTCACCGGATTTTCTTGCAACCCTTTCAAAGCCGCTACGACCATCTTCGCACTAAATTGGGCTCCGGTACGCGTTGTATGCACCCGATCGTCCGAGAAGAACTTCTGCTTTTTTGCTTCACCCACTTCCTGGTATCCCTGAGTAATGATGTCGTTTAAATCCAGGAAAGGGACTCCTTCGGTCGTAGCTACTTGCTCGGCCCATGTTGCAAATTGCTCCTCATCATCAATTACATCTCCGTTCGTCGGTACCAGCGAACAGATGACTGGAATTGCTCCCCGGCTTCGAATATCCGAAATATAGGTTCGTAGATAGGAGCCATAGGTACGGACTGTTTCATCTTGGCGCGTCAGTTTATTGAAAATGTCTCTTTTTTCACTACCAATGCCATCCAAAACGCCCCGGGCGCGACTGGTGTCGTTCACCGGACTGGCATCGTTATGTCCAAATTGGATGATGACTGCATCCCCGGCATCCAATAACTCGAGTTGCTGATCCCAATAGCCCTGTGTGATATAGGTCCTGCTGCTACGTCCCCCCAGCGCCCGATTCACCACATTCACTTTGGTTGAGTCAAAATAAGCTCCCAGAAAACTTCCCCATCCCCATTTGCCGTTTGATCCGTCCCCGCTTCCATTCCTTACGGTGGAATCTCCCACCAGGTAAATAGAGGGTACGTTAGCATTAGCAGCTTTGGGCAGCAGGATGTCACGTTCATTGGCGTTCTGGGAATGAGCCGAGCCGACAAACAGGATTCCAATAATAAGTAACGAGCAACTGCATACCCCGAACTTCTTTAAATAAGACATGCTAATATTATAGAATATGTTAACAACAAACATTGTGTAGCTTAAAAAAGCCACGCCAGAATTATAGGCAGCTACCTATAACTCTGGCGGAGCAGTATAAATGTAGTTTCTACCTAATTAGTATCCAGGGTTTTGATCTAAATTTGAATTTGCATCCAAAGCCTCCGTGGGGATAGGGAATAACCTGCGGTACTCTTCGGATGGCTCCTTAAACTCCCACGAGCTATTGGTAAACTGACCGAAGCGGATTAGGTCTCGTCTTCGCGACATCTCAAAAGCAAGCTCTCGTCCACGCTCATCCAGGATGTCCTGCAGGGTCAGAGAAGTTAGAGGTGAAGCATTACTTCGCTCTCTTACCCTGTTTACCAGCGCTAACGGATTACCAGTGCCTGACCGCAACTGGGCTTCAGCCTTGACAAGCAGGATATCCGCATATCGAATCCATGCGATATCGTTACTGGCATCACCGCCATCGGTATTGGGATCAAGCCCCCATTTTATCCATTTAACACCTGCATTCATCGGCTGATTTCGAAGGCCGTCAGCTTTGATAATTTCATAGGGTACAGGTCCTTGGTCCGACTCTCCTTCAACATATAACTCTGAGTTTCCATCCGGCACAATGCGTTCTACCATAACGGTATCGCCGGTACGGGGATCAGTCAGTGGTCCCGGGGTAAGGAACATCTCTTTCCTAACATCTTGGTCTTCATATAACTCCACTACAGAAGGACGAGTCCCAAAACCATTTTGCGGAGTAAAGGGCAGGTCAAACAAGCCACCGGTAATACCGGGAAGCACTTTCAGCACAAAAGGATGCCCGATCCCACCCGTTTCGTTGGGCGTATAGACACTGCCGAAAATCATTTCTTCGTTATTACTATTATCCGCTGCAAAATTGGCGTGATAATCATCGAGCAAACGATAGGCACCAGAATTTATCACCTGGTCGGCATACTCTATAGCCATATCGTATTGAGCATCGCCGGTATAAACCTCAGCATTAAGATAGGTCGTTGCTATAAGGGCATAGACGGCTTCCTTGGTGAGACGGCCGTAATATTCTGCCCCGACATCATTAGCAGAGGGTAATACTTCTGCTGCAGCAGACAGTTCTTCGATGACAAAATCAAAAACTTCTGTCCGTGTGTTCTGCGTAGGCAGATTATTGGGATCCACTTTGGGCTCTGTAAAGATGGGTACATTTCCATAGAGATCCATTAGGTAAAAATAGGCATAAGCACGTAGTGCTCGTAACTCAGCAATGGGACCTTCCAGCCCATCCAGATCGGAGCTGCGTAATGAACTGATCAAGGCATTTGCCTGACCGACGGTACCAAAAAGTTGATTCCAGAAATCGCCAATCCAAGCATGCGAGGGCGTCCACTCATGGCGGGCCAGATTATGGAAATCAGGTCCATCCCACCACCCCTGAATTTTGGCATGAACCACCACCTGGTCGGTAGTAAGCTCTAAAACACGGTAAGGAGGACCCATACTCGAGATAGTAGCAAAATCTCTATAGACTCCAGACAGCGAGGTTAGGATTGATGACTCATTATCGTAATAATTATCCGGGGTAAACACAGAATGCGGTTGTTCCTGTAACTCACAAGCCGGGAATATAACTAATAGCGCTACAGCTAACATAAGCAGCTGCTTATTTATTCTTTTCATTGATTCTTTCATAATACTATAAGCTTTTGACATTCATTTTGTATCGTATATCGGTTCTAAAACGATAAATTTACTCCCAACTGAAAGACGCGCGGTCGAGGGTAGGCTAAGTAATCAATACCTACGGGAGCAGATCCCCCGGTGTTGGTATTGGTTTGTACTTCGGGATCAAATCCTGAGTATCCGGTGATTACAAATAAGTTTTGACCGGTAGCATATAATCGAGCTTTGGAGACCAACGGCAATGAGGAAGTATCAAAGTTATAACCAAGCGTCAGGTTAGCCAGCCTTAAATAGCTTCCATCTTCTAACCATTGAGAAGAAAACTGGGCAGTTTGCTCCGGACTTAATCCGTTCTGCTGTCTTTCCAAAGCTGTTTCCAGCACATTGCTACCCGGCAAAAGGTTGGTATATGAAAATTCAGCAGCCGTATTGTTAAACACATCGTTGCCTATGGTCCCTCTCATGGTCACCGAGGCATCGAACCGTCTCCATCGAACGGAGTTCGTCCAGCCGTAGGTGAAATCCGGATTAGGATCGCCGATTTTTACAAGGTCAGCGCTACCGTCTCCGTCTTCATCCAGATATGTTTCCTGTCCGTTTTCATCGAGGCCGGTATACTTACGCCCCCAGAAAGTATTTAAGGGCAAGCCCGGCTTAATAATTTGGGTATAACCGTTTGAGGAACTGACGACTCCTGAAAGCGGACCGGTTCGAAAATAGTCGCGCTCGTACTGCTCATTTGAAAGCGAGATGACCTCATTTTCGTTGGTAGACCAGTTAACACTACTGTTCCAAATCAGGTCACCACTTTGTATAATATCTGCATTCAGCGAAACTTCCAGGCCTTTATTTTCAACTTCGCCGACATTCGCCCACTGCGTATTCACTACCGAAGGGGCAGCCGTTGAGAAACTGAGCAAAAGATCGGTGGTCTTTTTCATATAATAATCGACTGATCCGGAGAGACGTCCCTGCCACAAACCGAAATCGAGACCAACATTTGTTTGCGTTGTTCGCTCCCATTTGAGATCGGGGTTGGCATAATTGCTGGGAAGCACGCTTGGAACGGCCTGCCCACCCAGTGAATATGTAGAAGAACCCGCAATGGAAAGCTGTTCCATAAAAAGGTTGTTGGGAATCTCCTGATTTCCGGTAACGCCATACCCCAGTCGAAACTTCAGGTTGTTAATAGCATCAACATTAAAGAAATCTTCCTCCGTAATATTCCATGCAACAGCACTGGATGGGAAAAGTCCCCAGCGGTTATTAGGACCAAACCGACTTGACCCATCACGCCGCAGTGTAAAAGTAAAGTTATAGCGATCCATCAGACGGTAGTTTAACCGACCATACACCGAGGCCAGCCTGTTAGCCGACTTACCGGATGTATTAACCAGTGTACTTCCTGATTGAATAAGATTCCATTTTACAGCATCCGAAGAAAAGTCATTGGCCTGCGTAAAAGTACTATTAACGACAAAGCGCTGAAATGAATAGCCTGCCAAGAAATTGATATAACTATTCTCCGATATATCATTCACATAATTGACCGTGGTCTCTATGAGGTTGCTCTCATTTTGTACTTTGTTGATCGAAGCGCGTCCATTTTCACTTGCCCCCACCGGATGCGAGGCCGGCACAAAACTATACCGGTTAAGGTCTTCCCTGTTATGACCCAGATTTACTGATACACTCAGTGTTTCCATCAGATCGTAGGTTAACTTCACATCACCCAGCAGCGTATTTCGTTCAGTAACATCTTCCAGCTGTTGCCATGAAACCGGATTAACGCGCAACTCTCCAATCTGGTAGTAACTGCCATCATTGTTATAAACTGGCAGTGTTGGAGACCAACGCAGGGCATCTTTTAACAGGTTACCTCCTTCATTTCCTATATTTGAAGAAATAGCCGCATTATTTTGGTCTACTCTTGCTGCCATCAAATTTAAGTTGATCTGCAGCTTATCATCCATCGCTCGCTGTGTTAAGTTGATGCGGCCGGTGTATTTCTCCAAATTGGAAGCCAGCGCAATACCCTCCTGATTATTATATCCGACAGAAGCCCGGTAATTGGTATTATCGGAGGTTCCACCAAATGAAATATTGTGGTTCTGCGATACTGAATTTCGGAACACCTGATCCTGCCATCTGGTTTCGGCTCCTTCATCCGGATATTCAAGTCCATTGTTTTCAGCATAACCCACATACTGATCATGCGAAAGAAATGGCAATTGGCTCGGTAATGTTGAAACATTGACATAGCCATTGTAACTCACGGTTGTCTCAGAATAATTTTTTGTCGTAATCATAATGACGCCATTCGCTCCCCGTGACCCATAAATTGCTGTAGCAGAAGCGTCCTTCAGGATGTCGATGGACTCAATATCTGATGGGTTCAGTGTGTTGAGGGGATTTGAAGGCATAGAATTAAAAGGAGAGGTCGATGAAGCCCCCGCGATGTTAATATAATTATCTGTAGAAGCCGTCTGCACCGGTACCCCATCAATTACATATAGCGGATCATTGCCGGCAGAAATAGAACTTGATCCCCGGATACGAACTTCCGAAGCAGCACCCGGTGCTCCACTGCTCTCTACAATATTTACCCCGGCGACCTTGCCCTGCATGAGCTGTTCTGGTGCAAGAGATACACCGGCATTAAAGTCATCTGAGTTCACCGACGATATCGATCCTGTCACATCCTGGCGTCGTTGCGTGCCGTACCCAACGACGACCATCTCTTCACCCGTGATAGCCTGGGGCTGCAAGCTCACTTCAATTTGCTCTCTGCCGTTAATGGGCACCTCTGTTGTTTGATACCCTACGAATGAAAATATCAGTGTATCTTGTAGCGAAGGCACATTAAGCTCATACCTCCCTTCCCCATCGGTAGAAATACCGGTGGTTGTACCTTTTACTACTACATTAACACCTGGCAAGCTTTCTCCTGTCTGTTGATCAATAACCTGGCCTTCTACCGTAGTTTCCTGACCAAAAGCAGGAGTGGTCCACACTAACACTCCCAATAACATTAAAATCCATTGGGATAAAACGTTAAAACTAACTTTCTCTTTCATGACCCTATATTTTTGGTGAATATTGCTGATCCTTTTGTACAATCGATTGCACAATCTTATTACACTTCTTCGTTTATGAAGAGAGGGCGAAACCTATTATCTACTGTCTTTTTATTGGGCCCACTCTCTCCACTTATAAGTAGTTACGATCTCTTGATGGTGGGGCGTCCTTCCATATCATTTTCAATCCGATCGAGAATTAAAGCCGGATCAATGGTATACAGCTTGATAGTATGTATTGCAGGCTCCAATCCAGTGAAGATACTTGATTCTGTTGCTGTATTGGACAACACGTTCTGCTTCCATTCTTTACTTCGGCCATGTGTTATATCAATAAGCCTACCATCAACCTGTACGCCCAGCTATATCTCAAACTGATCATCAATTGGATGTACCGGAAGAGCAAAAATTCAGGTCTCCCAAGTCAACGTCCAGCCGCCTGGTGGTACCTGGCTTATGAATAAAATTTTCTATGGTTGATACGGGCCCGTTACGACTATTTTGTCCCCGGAATCATCCACTTCAAAAAGATGAGGTATGCGGATGTAGCGCCCGTCTACACTTTTGTGGCTGTGAACCGACATAAGCAACTTTCCTTCAAATGTGCGAAAAAGCATGCCATGCCCGAAATTTGGCGGAGTGATTAGCTCCTCTTGGTGTACCCATGGTCCATCCAGTGTACCACTCTCGGAGTATGCCACCCCCTGTACATAATCATCAAAAGCCCAGCTTGTCCACAACATCCCCAACTTTCCGGTTTGCGTTTCGAATAACCAAGGGCCATCGGTAACCTTGTTGGGGGTTATATTTCCATCTTCATCCCGCTCCTTGCTCCAGGGAGAATCAGATGCCCGAAACAACACTTCTCCCTCCCCTACAGTACCTGACAAATCAGGTTTCAATTCAATTTTTTCCATGGTCCCGTTCCAGTTAATCAACCATTCCTCGCAGTAAATCATATACGGTTTGCCATCCTCACCGACCAAAAACGTGCCGTCCAACGTGGGGATATCCGGCGGCAAATACGTATCGTCTTCCATGGGGACGTACGGGCCATCAGGTTGGTCACTAACCAATACATGACTGGCACGACGGTTAATGGCATTGCCCTTTACCGTATCGATAACCACATCCCTGTTGGTGAATGTGGCAAAGTAATAATACTTGCCCTGGTATTGATGCAGTTCAGCGGCCCAAATCATTGGACGTGGGCCCATCCATGAGTCAGGATCGGTCTCTACAACCTGGTAAGGACCCGTCCAGGTACGCAGGTCCTTGCTTTCCCAAAGCAAGCCCCCCGTTCCGGTCATGTAGTAGGTTTGCGTTTTTTTATCAGCAAGGATGGCGGGATCGCTGAGCCTGATAGAGTCTAAGGGTACGTCTTCTCGTACTTTGGGTGCCCAATCTTGCGCAAAGAGTGGGGAAAAATTCAGGAGTAATATAAGTGCGGATAAAATAATTCTCATCGTTTAAAAATGGTATGTTCGGATTCCAATGTTCAGTGTTTGCCTCCCACCAATATGATTCATCGGTATAAACTAAATAATTTGCATCTTATGAAGTATAGTATAAAACCTTGAAACACATTGCTGTACTTCATTTAACCTTGTTTTCATCGCTATCTGCGGTATATTCTGCAGGAGCTTACAGAAAATCAGCAATAAGTTTATAAACGACTTATCAAACAATGTAAACATCACAAGACGAATAGTTACCCTATCTTTCAGCCGTGCTTTGAATCGGAGCAGACTTGTAAAACTCTGCTTCTGTCAAAAGTAAATCACACACTGTAGTGTAAGCTTCCCTTTTTCCCGAAGACTTATACCAAGTTCTATACTATCCTTCATCTTATTAGAGGCGGCGAAGGGAACAATCTACTTTTATTTAAATGATTTTCATCCACATAGGTAGAATAAAAAAATTAGATAGGCAGATTCCTTCTCTTATTTATGCCTTTTGCTACTTTATAAGAGCATTAAGATACCGTTCGAGATTAGTATAGCCCTCTTTATTCACTTCATTATAATCCATCTTGTTATTTGGATCCAGCCCTTTCGCCAATTCCCACTTGTCGGACATGCCATCACGGTCAGCATCTTTGGGAGGGGTTCCCCCGCTTATATCACCCGGTCCTGCTGTCGGTAAACCTGCTTCGTTACTAATCGTTTTACCTTTTTCACCCAAAGAAGTGAGTTCATTGATCAAAAATTGATCAACTTCATCGCGATGTAGAGACGAACCTACATGCTCAACAACCCAATTATAGGCTTCTTGAGTTGATCGCACAGTGACTGTGGGAAAATTGAACGGCTTCCTCATCCAGCTTACAGGTCCATAGACAGTCTGATCTATAATAGCTCCATCCAGGCGGCCATTCCTGTTATCATCATACCAATTTTTAGAAGCGTAAAGATGAAAGTTTTTATTCGCTCGATTAAATGGGGCACTCTTTGTTTCTGGACCTGCAATGAAATAATTATTGCGTACATTTGCTTCAGAATGGCGTCCTGAATCCCCCAGTATATACCCCGCTACAACCCAATTATAAATCACATTATTCACATACTGATTAATTCCCTTCACCTTAGGATTTCGGGTATGATTGTCGATATACAGACAACGCAGTATTGAAATTCCGCCCTCAGACTGTATGAGCCCCCCGGTTGAATGATTTTGCAGTCCCTGGCTAATAATAGAATTCTGAATGGTCACATTGCGTACTTCTCCATTGATATCGAAGGTGCCATCACGTCCCCAGCTAACCGATATATGATCAAAAATCATGTCATGACCGGAAGCAATGGCCATAGCATCCTTTCCTTTATCGCCCACCTTCCCCATCCGGATTCGGATATATCGCGTTATGGTGTTATTGGCTTTTGAATACGAGAGTCCATTCCCATAAATAGTAATGCCCTCTCCCGGTGCTGTTTGACCTGCGATGGTAATGTTTGGAGCCACCACAATGCGAGATTTGATCTTAATAACTCCACCCACTCTAAAGATCACCGTTCGATGGGATTGGCTTACCGCATCACGGAATGACCCTGGCCCCGAATCCTTCAGATTTGTCACAAAATATACTTCTCCACCTCTGCCACCCGAAGCATGGCGGCCAAAGCCTTCAGCCCCGGGAAAAGCAAGGGGCTGAGCGAGTACAGACAAATCTAAAAAAGTTAACAGTATGCCTGCAATAAGTACTCTAACGTTCATACCTATCAATTAACCCAACATTCAAGGTTATTATTTTGGTTACCCACCATTTATCTCTGCAAAAAACCAGAATAAAAGGCCCGTCCCCCCCGTTCCTCCGAGCAGTACTTCGTCACCTGCTTCAAATTGTTTTTCCCAGACACTAAAGGTGCGGTCAGTACCATTTTCATCCAGTACGACCTGGGTGTCATTCATACTCCAACCCCGCTCCTGCAACCATCTGTAATTACTTTCATCCAAACGATCATCATGCGCTGCATAAAAAGTTACCGTACCCTGCAGGTCTTCTCGTATCGTTACTGTTGCGAGGGGATCACCTTCAATGCCTTCGGCTGACCAGGCTTTGGAATCATTGGCAGACCGGATAAATTCCAAGCCCTGGTAAGGCCCTACATCTCCGAATACGTAATCCCGATCAACATAAGATTTAACACCTGATTGCAAACCCGTTTCTGGCACCTCCCACGATGACGCACCATCATTCTGGGCTATGTCTGCAATGATATCGCCAATTCCAAAGCTAATCTCAGCTGGCGTTACCTCGGTCTTAAA
This sequence comes from Fodinibius salsisoli, assembly GCF_026229185.1. Taxonomy (GTDB): domain Bacteria; phylum Bacteroidota; class Rhodothermia; order Balneolales; family Balneolaceae; genus Fodinibius; species Fodinibius salsisoli. The sequence continues at coordinate 153,936 of NZ_JAGGJA010000001.1, forward strand.
TGTATCAATAGCCATAGGACTGGGATGAAAGTAGGTGGTATATTCAATAATATCGTTACTCACCTCGTAGTCGTAATCTTCAAGAACACTACTTGTCTCTCCCTGTTCTATAACTGCCGTTTTTCTATCGCCTGATGCCGTCTGATAGTGAACCTCGGTATATACCTCTGTGTCTTCAGCATCCCCCCATTCAATTTCTAACTGGTCATTAATAAAAAGCGTCTGTTCAAGGGCCCGGGAGAGTAACGAGTTAATATAACTCTCACCATACACCTCACCAATGGTTGTTACATTGATTGACCGGTTTCTCTCCTCATCAAAGGTATAGATATCAAAAGTGTAGGATCCCCCTGCCATATCCGAAAGCATGATATTGACCATCCCGTCCTCTGCTTCTCGATCTATTGGTACTTCAAGAGAGTCGCTGCCATTGCGCCAATAGACCCTGGCCTTACTAACCGACGGGTCTGAGGGCAATGGAAATGATATTTGCACCCGATTCTTTCCGGGATAAACTTTAATAGAATCAGCGTTGGGAATGGCCGGATAGTCTATCGGCCCTCCCTCTGTAAATCCCTCATAAGAACTATGCATTGAATCACTACATGAGACAGAACTGATAGCTACCGCAATGATTGCCAATAAGAAATACTTAACGTGAATAGATTTCATAACGAATCAATTTAATAAAGTTCATTTTGTAGGCTTTACAATTTAAATAGCCTCATCTTCCTTTAGTTATATACTTCTTGTATGCTCCCCCAAAACCTAAGCTCTGCTATATACAACCAGCCGGTCACGCCTCCCCAATTCTCATTGACCTTAAATCTCAAATAGCGTACAGCAGGAGCATTTTCAGCATCGGGAATTTCAAAGTCTTCTCCATTGACACAACAATACTCGATGTCTTCATTTGTAGGAGGTTCCTGTCCGGAGGGCTTAATGGATTCAAAATCTCCCAATTTGGTCCAGCTCCCCCAGCTTCCATCGGAATTAGGATCGTTACTGCCCCATACCTCAAATTGTTTTACATCCCCCGAGTAATAGGCTCCGTCATTCGGAGAATCATTATTTCGATGATAAAACTTAAACCGACTTAACCTGACTTTAACTCCCAAATCAATAGTAAACCATTGGGGCAAGCCCGTTGCCTTAGTATGGAAGACATTAGAACTTTCATTCCACACGCCATCCCACATCGAATGTATGCCATCACCACAACAGTGAGGTTCATGCGAGTCGGTTGGCAAAGCTACTTCTGCAAAATTTTCCGGGGCTAGTTCCTCTTCAAACAAAGGAGTTAATTCAGTGAAAATGGTGTCAGACCGATTATTCCAACGATCACGGATATATAGACCAAAGCGGCGTTGCTCAGCCGGAAAACCACGTGCAGCAAAGGTTCCATGCTGACTCTGGGTATAATGCTTATATGCTGAAACCACTTCTCCCGTGGAGTCTTCCATGAGTACATTCAGCATGAGATCTGCTTCAAAATCATTCTCAAAATTTACTTTAACCCCGCCAAAAGTCTCATTCATCGTCACTGTTTCAAACACATTGACTACCGGCGGTGTTTGAGGCTCAATGGAAACGGTTACGGGTTCAGAGCGTTGCTCATCCTGTCCAACTGCATATATCTTTCCTTCATACTTACTAGCATCCGGAAAGCCTTCTACGGTGAGTACGTTTTTATAGTGAGAAACTTTCACCTCGCGGACATCATCATCTCCAATGGGAAATTCAGCTTCTACATAACGCAGGTTTTCACTCTGAGGCAAATCATAAGTGATTTTTGCTCCTCCGGGGATATTTTCCACTGCAATATTACTCACAGGGTCTGGGGCACTTGCATTGGTATCCGTTGGGAAGACACTATCCTTGCTCTTGCTACAGCTTAGCAGGGATGCGACCAACAACATTAAGGTCAGACAACAAAGTCTATCATTCTTCATAACAAAATAAATTTTGAGTGTTGTATTAATTAACTACCAACCTGGATTTTGAACCGTTTGTGTATTTGATAAGAGTATATCTTCATCCAATGGCCACAAATAATCGCGGGCAGTAAAACGCTGATCATATATCAGCCGCTCCCGATAATAGCCTTCCGGTGTTTCCTGGCTCAAGTCCCATCCAGTTATTGGTTCGTTCATCTCTTCATCAGCTTTCTTCCATCGGCGCAGATCCCAGAAACGTTTTCCTTCAAAGGCCAGCTCTATTAACCGTTCACGATGGATTATTTCTCTCATCCCCTCTTTTGTTGTGTACTTATTCGGGTTCTCAGAGTAGTTCGACCATGCTTCCTCAACGGGCGGAATTCCTGCTCTTTCGCGTATCAGGTTAATATAGGCGTGGACCTCAGCAGTAGGACCCTGCACTTCATTTAATGCTTCTGCATAGAGTAAATAGAGATCCGCAAGGCGCATGACGGGCCAGGGGTAACTTTCAACGGTATAGGTATCACCCGACCCTATTACGTTATTATAATTGACTAACTTCTTGGTCCAATAACCCGTTGCTGAATAAAACTTTGGGTTATACTGTGTCGCCGGATCCCCTTTCTTGTTGGATACATAAAATAGGTTCCCATCGTCGTCTAAACGGCCCTGTCCATACCAGATTCCTCCATCAAAGCCCATGCTTGCGTAAAAGCGAGGCTCTCGGTCAAAATGCAGCAAGGCGGTGGCATAGCCTTCCTCCAAGTTATATTTTTCGGATTCAGTAGCGACTTTAAGTTCGAACCGCCTTGAATAATCCCACGTCTTATCTTCGGTAAGAGGCACTCCGTGATCACTATAGAACATCTCCGCAATCTTTATGGGTGGCGCAAGACTTCCCCGTAATGAACCGTTATCTATATAATCCGGATCGAGTCCCCGGGGCGTAGCAAGATTTTGTATCCCGTCGGCCATACTATTGGTATTTCCCCAGATAATCTCCGAGTTCCATTTTTCAGCTACACTGTTGCGAATACTCATCTTTGTTTTAGTCGTATCCGACAGTTCATATTGCGAAAACTGGGGCTGAAACTGGTACAATTCATAGCCCAACGACTCCGCTAAATCAATGGCTTCTTTGGCAGCATCAGCTGCTTTCTGCCATTTTTCCATCTCAAAAGTGGTATTAAATAACTCTTGTCCATCAGGGCCTTCAAAGCCTGCATACCCTTCATTGCCATTAAACAAGGGACTGGCAGCCGTAACCAACACCTTGGCTTTTACGCCTAATGCAATAGCTTTTGTGACCCTTCCCAGCTCAGAAATTTCACTATTCACTCGGTCAGGCAAATCAGGGATAGCCTCATTCAGTAGCTGTTCGACATAGGCAAAACTTGAATCTACCGAAGCCCGTGATTGATCTACCTGTTCCCGGTCTGCAGATATCGGCACGTTATCTTTCACCACAATGATAGGTCCATACATTCGTATCAGCCAAAAGTGATAATAAGCCTTTAAAAATTTGGCTTCTGCTATCCAGCGATCTTTTTCTGATTGATTCATATTGGGTACCGAACCAATGTTATCCAGGAAAATATTGGTCTGCCGAATGCCTTCATATAAATCTTTTCCGCCATTCTCTCCCTCCCAATAATTTGAGTATGGATCCACTAATCGTTGGTTTCCCCGTGCGATCTGTACAGGCGCACTTGAAAAGCTTGGAGAAACCCACACTTCATCACCTGCTAAAAAAGCAGGATTTTCGGTTTCACTTACATGCGATGGCATATAAGAATAGCACGTAAACAAAAAACGTTCGGCTGTACTGCGCATCTCAAACGCCTGATCTATTTCAGCAACATTATCCGGAACAATATCCATGAAGTCGGAACAGCCTGATAATGCGAACAGTAACGCAACTAATAATATTTGTTTGGTTCTCTTCATAACCTTTAATCTGTTTGTTAAACCTTTCGATTAAAATGATACATGGATGCCCAGATTAAATACCTTCTGTATGGGATATCCCAGTCCCTCGCCCGCCATTTCTACATCCCAAAGGTCAAACTTACTCCAGGTGAGCAGATTGGAACCATTGGCATATATCCGTAAATCATCTACATAAAACTGCTGAAGAAACTTCTGAGGCAGAGTATATCCTACCTCTAATTGCTTTAGGCGTACAAAGGAACCATCTCTCATAAACCAGGTACTGGTCTGCGAGTTATTATCCGTTCCTATAGAGCTTGAACTTAGTCGCGGCCACAAGGCGTAGATATCGCGATCATCTTCAGACCAATGGTCTTCTGCATAAGCTTGCAAAAGCTGTTGATCTCCGATAAATGGGGTAGTTTGGCCAACATTAATCCAAAATGATGAGCGGGCCGATCCCTGGAAAAAGGCGGAAATATCCAGATTTTTATACCCTGCTGAGAAACCAAACCCATAGACAATTTCAGGAGTTGTAGGATAACCGATAGGGACCTGGTCTAATTCGGTAATTTCCCCATCACCATTCACATCACGATATTTTATATCTCCGCCCCCGTACTCACCAAAGTTTTGACGGGGCGCGTTATCCGCTTCTTCATCATCCACAAATAAACTCTCGGCAATATAGCCCCACCGTTGCTCGATCGGATAGCCTTCGCGAGACTTCCACCACTCCTGATCATATTCATATTCTTCATACGTCAAGTATTCACTGGTAGCATAGGTAAAATTAGCCCGTCCCTGGAGCCACCAGGTGTTCCCAAAAAACTGACTGTAATCCATTGATAAATCAAAGCCCCGACTAACAGCCTCACCAACATTGGCTTGTGGCGTATCCGAAAGGCCCATTGATGCCGGGATAGCAACCCGGTCCATTAAAATATTATTGCGTTGCTCCCGAAAAATATCCGCCTGGATATTCAGCCTCTCAAATAAACTAATCTCCAAGCCCAGGTTTAACTTTTTAGCTCTTTCCCAGGTAATAGCCGGATTCGAATAACGGGACAGCGACATCCCCTCTCGGTAATAACCATTATCGCGGCCAAAAACGGCGCCTCTCGAAGCGTCATTCATATTCACATTCGACAGATATAGAAAGCGATCTGACAGGCTTCCAATGGCATCGTTTCCGCTTAAACCATAGGTAGCTCGAAATTTCAGTTTATCAACCTTATCGGCTATCGGCTCCCAAAAAGGCTCGTTGGACACATTCCATGCCACCCCTACCGAAGGGAAAAAGCCGAACCGGAAATCTTTATGAAACCGTTCCGAGCCATTGTACCCAAAATTAAACTCGGCATAATAACGACTGTCATACGTATAAGTGGCTCGACCCGCCAAGTTAACATTACGTCGGGGTAATGAAGACTGCAGGTCGCTGGCATTACTTGCCACCTCATTGCGCGTCGTAAAGACTAACAGGCCGCTTATATCATGCTTATTTAAAAATGAATTTTGGTAATTCAACTCCGACTGCATGTAAAAGGAGGAAACGACGGTCTCAGAGCCCGGATTATAACTTAAATATTCTGTTCCTTCTCCCTCGTTAAGCAGGTTTATTTGATAGTTTCCTGAGGCCTGATCGAAGGAAGAAGTGGAATACCAAAATGGATCATAAGATCTGCTCACCTCGGAGAATGCCTCCCGCCGTGTATTCAACAGTCCACTCAATTTAAGGCCTTCCGTCAGAAAGGAAAGATCCTGCTCGGCCTCAAACTGGGCAGACATAACAGACCGGTTATAGTGTCGGTAGCCCCGAACCATTTCGGCATAGGGATTTAGCATATAACTCCCGCCTTCTTCATAATTCCCAAACATCGGATGATCGACATATTGATGTTCATCATCGCGCTGATAAACGGGAGGAAAACGGACAGGGTCGGTGCGCATGACCATCTCGTATATTTCTGCTCCACCTTCGAGCGGACCTTCATAATCATCAAAATCGCCACTTAGCTTAACAGCTATATCCGTGGTATTGGTTAAACTAATATCAACATTTGAGCGCAGATTATAGTTTTTCAGGTTAATATTGTTATTGAAGTTATTCCGATTGTCCACCTTCAGCACCCCATTATCCTGGTCCACAGAGCCTGCTACATAATAACGAGCTACATTCCCACCTCCGCGCACATTCAGGTTGATCCGTTGATTCATGGCGTAATCTTTAAACAGGGCTTCTCTCCAATCCGTAGAGGGATACATATAAGGATCAACGCCTAACTTTGTGTTATCAATTTTTCTATCGGAGTAGGGCAAAACAGCAAGAGGATCGCGCGTGAGGGCTGCTTCATTATGTAACTCCATGTAGGTGATGGGATCGGCCAACTTAATTTCCTGTGTGGGCATGGAAATAGAATTTTCCATTCGTACAGAGATAGTAGGCTTACCCTGATACCCTTGTTTGGTTTTGATGAGTATCACCCCATTTGCAGCCCTGCTGCCGTACAATGATGTTGCGGTAGCATCTTTCAGAATAGAGAAACTGGCAATATCATCTGGTTCTAAGCGAGCTAACTCTGTTGATGACACTTCAATATCGTCAATCAATATCAACGGGTCTTGTTTATAGCCAAAGGTCGTTACCCCTCTGATAAAAAAGTCAGCATTATCCTGGCCCGGTTCGCCACTCCGCTGGTAAGATATAACTCCGGCCATTTGTCCGGCTAACGAGGTTGTCAGGTTTCCACCTGAACTTGCTTTTTGCAGATCATCGGAACTGACAGAGGTAACGGCTCCAATTACATCTTCCTTTTCTTGTTCACCAAATGCCACAACCACCATCTCTTCTCCCTCAACAGTCTTGGGGGCTAACTCGATATTTATTTCGGTCCTGCCGGCTATGGGAACTTCCTGTCGTTCATAACCAACGAAAGTAAATATCAGAGTGTCTTGCAGCGAAGGTGCATTAAGTTCAAAGTATCCTTCCCCTTCCGTAGAAGTACCTGTATTGGTACCTTTTATCATCACGTTCACACCCGGAAGCGTCTCTCCTGACTGCGCATCCGTAACGGTTCCCGTGACTGTTTCTAATTTTGTTTTTAGCACAGGACTTAGTTTCTGCCTGATAATCAGTATATCCCGGTCAGGGGCTAAGGTTGCCTCCAGGTTGGTATCTTTAAGCAACACATTCAGGGCCTCATATATGGATACCCCATTTAAGTTAACGGTTACTTTTTTATTGGGAATAGCATATTCCTGATAAGAAAAGCCCACACCAACCTTTTCTGCCAGTTGGCTTAGTGCTGAAACCAGCTTTACATTGTCCAATGCAAGGGAAAGTTGCTGATAATCTGCCTCCTTTTTCTGATTTAGTGCAAACTGTCCCTCCAATTGACTCTGTTGTTTTTCTTGTTTTAATTGGATTGAACCCGCAGACGCTAAGCCAGCTGAGGAAAAAGCCAGTAGCATAATCCCAATTAAGGCAACCGTTATGCTCTTCATCTGGGACTTATCCGGATGTTCTTTAGCAACTTTATTAAGCATTTTCATAAGATTTGATTCCTACCTTTGATATTCATTGTTATCTGCGTTCTGATTCTGCTGTAGCCAGACTACCTCTTCTCCTTTTAGCTGATAATTGATCCGCAGGGTCATAGAAATGACCTCCAGAACCTTTTTAAGTGATTTACGTTCAAAATTGGTAGATACCGTTAATTTCTTGAGCCTATCATCAGAAAAGGAAAAAGATACATTATAAATGCGGCTGAGCTGCCGGCTTACCTGGTCCAGGCGTGCCTGATCATAGGCTAACCGACCATTCATCCAGCTCAAGTAATTATTTACTCCGAACCGCTCAATCTGGAGCGTTTCTTTCTGCAGATCCAAATGACCAAATTGTCCCTCCGTTAACTGAGTAGCTGTTTCTTCGGCCTGTTGATCTGACCATATTGATACCTTTCCATCCGTGACTGCTACCTGAACATTCTGCTTTCCCGGTATAGCCCGAACATTAAAAGCCGTACCTAAATCTTTGACTGTGGCCCGATCGGTATGCACCACAAAAGGCTTTTCGTCATCTTCTCCTACTTTAAAAAAAGCTTCACCCTCCAGCATAACCTCCCGGGTGGACTGGTTAAAATCTGCCGGTATTTCGACTTTAGCATTGCTGTTCAACCTGATTTTAGTACCATCACTCAAGGTTAATGCCTTTTGTTGGTCACTTCCGGTCACATAAGTAATGGGCTGGGATACATTCTTCTCCGGCTCAGGATTTTGAATCCATGCATAGTACGTCACCGAAACCAACAACAGGATGACTGCAGCCGCCACTTGCCCATAAGAAGAGAACGTACGCTTCGAGTCATGACTATATTTATCCTCCGGCTGGGTCTCACCTTCAATGACATCCCACATTGTTTCTGACCGTATTTCAGACGTCATAGGCTTAATGTCCCCATCTTTTAGATGCCCAATATCTTGGTCCAACCTCTCCTCGAGGAAGGCTTGGCCTTCCGGCGTTTTCAGCCATTCCTTTACCTCTTCAACTTCCTCAGGCGTACATTGATCTTTAAAAAAATTTTCTACCTTCCTTCGATCCATAGTTTACTTCTTTAGCAATTATCTGAGGGTATTTTACTAACCCTTCATTATGAATACGTTTGCACAGACCGAAAGTATTAGAAGTTTTTTTAAAAATTTGCGGGATTTCCTTCTCTTTTTTTTGAAAATCCTTAATTAACAGGGAGGGTATAAGAACATAAGTATGCGGAAAATGGCTGCATATTCATCTGCCGTACATTGATAAGGAGGCCAAATATAAATCAATGTTAACGTCTTAAATATATAGAAGGGACGTGATTGATCAGGACTTTCGATATTTAAAGGTTGGTATTTTAATCCCGGACTTTACTGTGTTAAGGTGAGTTATAACCTCGGAAACCAACATGCCATGGTGGTGTTCCTGTTTTTGAACGATCAAAAAAGGAACCCAAAAATCACCGTCTGAGAATCCTGAACCCAGCTCCGTCCTACAGGTGGGAGCATTTCAATGGTCCTTCCCGTTGGGTGCTCGCTTTTTGACATCCACCGGTATGAAATACTCCTGACCACCTTCCGGTCTCCGCTCAGGATTCATAGGCCGGAAAATTAGTTCCCGGTTTAAAATAGAACAAAAATTCATAGCTACTTATGCCTCATTTGGACTTCTGACCACGTGATTATCCAGCCGAGAGCAAATAACTTCTGAATTTGGCTCCTATTTTAGAATTCTTTTGGTAAGTCCGTAGCAAGGCATAAAGAATATTAATTGGACCATACCCTATACCTTTATATCCATAACCTCTCAGTTATATTTAATTTAGGAGAGAAAGCTAAAACTGATAGCTGACGGCTGGAGCTACTGTATATCAGCATGTTTCTTTAAGTAGTTACGGACATACTTCGATCCTAAATAAAATTGTGTCTTTACGGTATTTACAGATACGTCTTTCTTGTCTGCTACCTCAGCATTGGAAAGGCCCTCAAAGTTTTTCATTTCAAAAACTTTACGTTCCTCCGGAGATAGGTTGTCTAACGCTTTATGGACCATCTCTCTATATTCATCGTAGATGATCTTTTCAGCAGTTTTCTCCCTGCGCGGTTTTTGCTGCGATACCTTTTTAAACTCTTCTTTAACTTTTGTACTACTTTTTTGCTTACGAATGGTATCTATTAAATGGTTCTTCATCATTGCGAACAGATATCCTTTGAGAGAAGATTCCCTTAGCTTCGCTCTTTTATTCCAAATCTTGATAAAGATATCCTGAACGGCATCTTCAGCAAGATACTGATCTTTCAGGTAGCGCTTTGCAAGGAAATAGAGCTGCTTATGATATCGATCATATAACTTTTTGAATGCCTCCCGATCCCCATCCCGGATCTTCTGCACCAATTGCTGGTCACTTATTCTTCCCATAGAATTCCCTTATCATTCTTTGGTCTTCTTTAGATAAGAGACTCTCAAAAGAAAATTCTACTCGTAATGATTTTGAAGAATTGGGAAAATTGAACTAAGAAAAGATATAAATGGTTGAGTTGCTTCTCTAAAAAGAGAAGCTAACTCAATCTTAAATAAGGTTACAATTCTTGTGTAACCAAAAAACTGTTTAAGCAAATACAGGAGCCAGAAACTAATTCTGACTAAAGCTAAACTACTTATTCCAATAAATGCCCATCACTCCTCGCTCGCCCAGTAATCGATGACCAGCACATCTTCCATATGAGGTTCCAACACTTTTACAAAGGCTTTATGATCGGGATGAGGCAAATAGGTTTCACGATCTTCTTCGGTCTCAAAAGTAACGAAGAAGCAGTGCGTAAACCCTTTACTTAACCCTTCAGGACTATTATTGGTTCCCCACTCATAATCATCGATAACTGGTATTTTATCCTGAAGTGCTGAAAAAGCTTCCTCTACTTTAGTAATTTCCTGCTCTGTGGCATCTTCCTTAAACTTTATTAAAACGACATGACGCAATTCTTTATCATCCATAGATGTTTGATCCGATACTTCTTGTGCTTTTAACATGCTGGCCTGTCCCATTACGGGTATAGGCTGAATACAAGTAACAGATACTAAGACGACTAAAAAAAGTAAAGAGTATTTCATACCATCCTGGATTTATATTGCTAAATATATTTTAAACTATTACAAATTTTCGCCTTTAGACTAAGGCCTTAACTAACCCATATAATTACCGGAATGCTGAGAGTATTTTCAAATAAAACCTCTGCATGGGAATATTTTAAAGGCCGTGTTTTTCACTCATCTGTTTAATAAAGGCATAACCCTGCTCAGCCACGTCCCAGGGCTTATTGTATTCGCGCCAAACATTGATAGAATTGGCAAAATCCGGATCATCCCGGGTAAACGATTCAATGGTCAGCCACCCATCATAATCAATCTCCGAGAGTGTGGCAAAGGTCTCATCCCACGGCACATGTCCTGATCCCGGGGTGCCGCGATCGTTTTCGCTGATATGCACATGGCCCAACACGGGTTCGATAGTACGGATGGCTTCTCCAAGGTTCTTCTCCTCGATATTGGCATGATGGGTATCAAAGAGCGATTTTACATTGGGATGGTCTACCTGCTCGACGAGATGCAACAACTGACTCATCGTATTACAAAGGTAACATTCAAACCGGTTGATAGCCTCCGGAGCCAGCATAATATCCGCCTGTGCGGCATACTCTCCCGCCTTGGCTAACACTTCCGCGCTGCGCTTATACTCGTCTTCATCCGGAGCTTTGTCGGCGAAGGTTGCAAAAGCCGAATGCATGGGCCCACAAATGAGCTCCGCATTCAAATCATTTGCCCGGTCGATGGCCCATTTAATACGATCCAGTCCTTTTTGACGTACTTCTGCAGAAGGGCTAATGGGATTTTCCTCTGGATTCATGACCATTACACAGGTCATATCTAGCCCCAAATTACTGATCTCTTCTCCAAATTTTCGATAGGCATCTTTATCCTCAACTCCCAGGAAACATTCAATACCATCGTAGCCAATTTCTTTAAGGCGTTCTGCAACTGGTAACATTTCTTCTGAAATAGCCGCCGACCAGGCCAACAGGTTAAATCCAACTTTCGTCATTGTAGTTTTGTTATTTGATATTTTAATTACCGGTTAGTGGGCCAACCACCCCTGACCCCTCCTTCATAAGGAGGGGAATATTTGTATCCTATTTTTTCTCCCCTTATGAAGGGGAGATCAAGAGGGGTTGTTAATATCATTATACCCAAACAAACACTTTAATTATGGTTTTACTTAAAATCAGAGGGTTTCATGCCTTTTTGATGATCCCCAAAGCCAAACATCGTGGGGTTGTAGGCTCCATCAATCGAAACGTCACTTTCTTCCGGAATATCTTCTTCCATCTGTAATCCCCAGTAACTGGCATTGACCAACAGGCGGCGCAGGTCTTCGCTTTTTAAATCGACCGATGCGCCCATCGTGGTTGTAAAAATCCGGCTGGTATTTCCGGCTTCACTAGTATACTCTTTCGTCCAGGCCACCGGCATTACCGACTTTTGCCAATTCAAGGAGGCTTCCGGAGTCATTCCCTCAGTCGGTTGTCCCCAGACCAACACATTAGGGTTGCCTTCCAGCTCCCGAACGCCATACACATCCGTCGGGCCCCAAATATCATCGACACCTCTAAGAATGGGGTGTCCCTTTCGTTGTTCAATGCCATCTACCAGTCCTCGTGTGCCTTCCTCTCCGTGCACTCCGTGATGGTCGATCCATGTTTCTCCCAAAATTTGTCGGCCGAAACCACCTTCCCAGCCTTCCTGCTCACTGGCATAATCATATTTTGCATAGGGACTGTCGGTGTTTCGCTTATAATTAAATGCATGCGTAGCGGTCCGCATCCCCAAGATAGGTTTGCCAGAATGGATGTACTCATCAATATATTTCATCTGCTCATCCGGCAGCTCCCGAAAGCGAGTAAATAACACCATCAGGTCAGCTTCCTGTAATTGTTCCAGGCCGGGAATATTAGTTTGATGTTCAGGATCCACATTGCCTGTCTCCGGATCGATCGCAAACAGCACCGTAGTCTCAAATCCATGGTGCTTCGCCAGAATCTCTCCCAACAGAGGCAACGCTTCTTCTGAGCGATATTCCTCATCTCCACTCACTAAGACAATATGTTTTCCATTTCCGGCCCCTTCCCCGGCCTCATACGAAATCCATTGCTCCCCTTGTTGAGCATCTACGCATTGGATATTTAATGAAGTCAGGAGAAGAAATAGTCCGATACATATCGCTAACCTTTTTTCTATTGCCATAGCTCTTACACTTTATCCGGTGTTTATAAATTCTGTTTAAACCTTGATAATGAATATTAAATAATGCCTTAGTTGTAACGTAACCCACCCTATCCCCTCCCGTGGAGGAGATTAAAAGGTGGGTCAAAAAAATAATAGGAGAAAATAAAATCCTTATACATAATAGCTATTAATTTCTGATATACACTGTATAAGTTAAATCTTTATGCTTAATCAGGATGTTCTTCCAGCAGCTCCGCCGGTGTATAAAGTCCTTCTTTATCCTTAACGGCGTTACGTACTTCTTTTACCTTATCGGCTGTAACAGGAGCTGCTTCATTACCAAATGCATTGCGAACATAGGTTGAGACTGCAGCCACTTCTTCGTCACTCAACATACCTCCAAAAGCGGTCATTGGTACCTGACCCGGATATTTTTCGCCAGCCACCTCAATGGGGCCCTGCAATCCTTTAAGTACAATTTTAATGAGCCGTTCTTCCTGGCCTGTCACCCATTTGGATTCCGCAAGAGGTGGAAATCCCGAAGCCCCTTGCCCGTCCGGTTGATGGCAGGTTCCGCAAAACCCATCCTGCTCATAAATGTCTTTCCCCTTAATAAAAAGCTTCCTTGCTTCCCCTTCAAGATCAGTTTCAATCTTTTCCTGCTCTTTTTCTTCTTCATCATGATAGGGTTTATCCTGCACATGGGCTACCGCTGCCTTCAATGGTTCTTCCATCCATTTATCCAGCGGATGGTTTTCGGCTTCATTTAGTATAGCCATGCCTTCCTCTTCGCTTAACCAGGATGCGGCCGTAATGGCTTCCAGGCGGACCCTGCCATGCTCATCACCGGCCGCTTCTATCAATAGCTCTTGCCGATCGGCAAGCTGGTGGCCCATATAGCGGAGTACCCGAACTGCGGCTGCCCGCACCCGATGGTCTTCAGCTTTTAACAACTGGCGAAGCAGTGATTTATCCACCTTGTTAAGTCCCCAGGAAACCCATAGCGCTTCCAAGAGATGATGCTCATAGTCAGGACCATTCTCATCCAAATTCTGTGTCCATGTTTCGATATGGCTGAGCACCTCATCGGCATCACGGCTTCTGAGCTCGCGCCGGGTACGATAACGTGATCGATACTCAGGTAGCTTCAGGTTATCCAGCAATTGATCGATGCTGGCCCCGACAATTTCAGCAGGCTCTACGAGTGGACGCTCAGGGTACGTAATGCGATAAATACGTCCGTGCGAATGATCACGAAGCGGGTCGCGGGCGTTATGCTGCATATGGCCAATCAGTTTATTGTGCCAGTCAACGATATAGAGCGATCCATCGGGAGCAAATTCAGAATCAACGGGACGAAAATTCGGATCGGACGACTGCACCAAATCCAGACGGTGTTCGGTAGTGTAGCCGGTGCCCGCCTCCTGGACGTTGTGCATCTTCGTGCCTAAAAAGCCGATAGTATTATTGATCAACATATCGCCCTGAACCTCATCCGGGAAATGCCGGCTCGACACAAACTCAAGTCCCGATGTTGGGCGTACCATATGATCTTCCTCAATTAGATTTTCCGTCATTGGCGAGGCTTCTCCATATCTTGATTTAATAGTCGAAGGCATCATCCAGCGGACGTTCGGGCCGGATGTTTCTGCAAAAAAGTTTTGTCCCCACCGATCAAAGGCGATACCCCAGGGATTGGGAATGGAAATCTGAGCCGTGCGCTCCAGTCGTTTACGTGCGGGATTATAGCGGTAAAATCCACCATCTGTTGCGCGAACCGGGCCATAGGATGTTTCTACATTTGTGTGCAAAAAGACGCCTTCGCCCATGTAGATCGCGCCCGACGGGTCGGCCGTGTAAGCGCTGTGGGCATGGTGCGTATCGTGGTCATCAAAACCACTGAGCACCACCTTTCTTTGGTCAGCTTTATCATCTCCATTGTTATCTTTGAGCAACACCATATCAGAGCCCTGGGAAAGGTATACCCCCTCCGGGGCAAGCTCAAATCCAACCGGCAGGTGTAGACTATCCGCAAAGACGGTCTGCTTATCTGCCTGGCCGTCGCTGTCGGTATCCTCAAAAATAAGAAGCTTGTCGTTGGGCTTATCGCTCCCGGGTTTGTAATGGGGATAACTGGGCATCACGGCTACCCATGCACGTCCTTTGTTATCAAAAGATATCTGAACCGGATTGGCGAGATCATTAAACTGCTTTTCTGAAGCAAACAGTTCTATTTCATAACCCGGTGCTGTTTCAAATTTGTCGAGGGCCTCTTGTCCATATAAATATTCCGGATCTCCGTGCCCGTAAGCATCGGACCTGTAATTTGTTTTAACTTCGGGCAGCTTTTTCGTCTTGGCATCCGCCTCCTCCATATCCATCACCTCGCCGTTGAGAGCCTTCCAGATGGCCGTATCCCTGATGGCAGTCATTTGTCGAATCTTGTCAATCTCATAAGGATAGTTATCCGGACCATATGGTTTATACCTTCGGCCATAGACATGTACACCATTGGGAATTTTATAGTCGTTTTCCCACATCCAGTTCTTTTCCATCACCATATTATGGACCTGCGATCGGCGTTCTGCTACTTCTGGTTCCTTGTCTCCAAAAATCTTATCGGCCAGTAGATTGGCAAACTTTTTATAGCCCTTTTCGTTGAGCTGTGATCCATCGATGGTCAGCGCTTGCCTACTATTCCCAAACCATTCTTTAGTCGGTGCATAGACATCTACAAAAGATACCTTCTTCTTTTGAGCCACTTCCTGCATCCCATCCGTGTAGAGTGAAAGTCTTTCGTTTATTCGTTGACCATCGGGCACATCAAGGCTGTCAGATAAATTTTCGAACGCTATGGGAGAAATAATCGCAAGCTTCGGCGGATGCTCTCCATTATAATCTTGCTTGAGGGTATGATCTATAAAAGCTTCCAACTCGGCTTTATAGGCATCAAGACCTTCTTTGCCTTCAAAGGATTCGTTATAGCCAAAAAAAGCAATAATGATATCGGCTTCGAGCTGGGTTAGCCAGGTATCCGGTGTTGGATAATGACCCACGCTGGATGGTTCGGCCGCCAGCTCATCCTGAAATTGCGCCGCTCCCGGAAAGGCCCAGGGCGAATTACGAGCTGCATGGGGCCGAAAGCCGGGCGTATTTCCGGGATCTGATATATTCCGGATATAAAGCGAACTATCCGGATAGCGAAGCTGCATTTCGGTCTCAAAGTGACCGAAGTCCATCATTCTCGACCCCAGGTTATTCCCCATCAAAACGATATGAGAGCCTTTCTCAAAAGTTAACTTTGGCTCTTCTGTAGCCGAGCAGCCAGATAGTATGAGTAGCAAGGCAAGAATTTTTGCCCATTGCGCATAATAATTGTTAAACGACTGTTTGAATTTTGTGTCCACTATTGGTTTTAATGTTGGATAAGACAAAAGTTAGTATCCTGGGTTTTGAATAAGGTTTTGGTTATTTCGCAGCTCGTCTGCCGGAATTGGATAAAGCAATTCGCGCTCTGTTAATGTTGGACCATACACAAAGCTATGACCAACATAATCATCAAATTCTTCTGTTTCCAGATTATATGCCTTTCGAATACGAACCATATCGAACCATAATTTATTTTCATAACTGAGTTCATGCCATTTTTCTTCCCACACGGCTTCTCTGAATTCAGCTTGTGAAAGCCCGGATAGGTCAGGTATCTCGGCCCGGCGACGAATACTATTTACAGCCTCGTATGCAGAAGGAGTCGGGCCATTATTTACCTCATTCTCGGCTTCGGCATAAATTAACAAAACTTCTGCATAACGAAACAGTGGCCAGTTTCTACCTGACTGTGCTGACGAAAGATGTGTTTCGGTGTCAAAGAATTTATAAATATACCAGTTGCCCACATCAATTGTATCTGTACGGTCGGTTGCTCGGGTAAACTCTCTAAAATAAAACTGCTTTTCCTCCGCTCGTTTATCTCCAGACTCATACGTATCATAGAATTCTTGCTGAACGTAAATCCCACCGGTTTCGGCTGAAAGTACGGAAATATCCTGATTATAGGGAAGTGTTACACTTTGCAAACCTGTGTGCCCAGCTATGCTTTCCTCAAATTGGACCATAAAAATATGTTCGCCCGTATTTTCGGTAGCATCGCTATGTAAATCATCATAGGAATCGAATAAGGTATACTCTTCAGAATTAATGACCTCTGCGGCCTTATCCCTGGCAAGTTGATAATATTCTGCTCCAGCATCCAAGGGTTGCCCCGCCATCGTTAAGTAGACACTTGAAAGCAAGGTCTTAACGGCTCCCATTGTCACACGACCACTTTGGTTATTAAAAGGTAAGCCAGAATTCTGCTCTACCCAGGTTAAGTCTTCGATAATGGCATTATAGACATCCCCCACAGGTGACCTTTCAGGGGCCAGTTGCTCTGAATTTAATCCAACAGGTTCTAATATTAAGGGTATTTCTCCAAAAAGCCGGACCAAGGTAAAGTAATAGTAGGCTCGTAAAAACCGAGCTTCGCCCAGGAATTGATTCTTCTCCGATTCATCCATCTGGATATCTGGAATATTGGCAATAGCCTCATTGGCATTGGCAATACCCCGATAATAGCTTTCCCAATAGGTCTCACCGTAATCGTTGGCTGCACTATTGTCAAGCTGCCGGATATCCAAACTATTGGTAGCCTGCCCCAATTCAGTATTAGCAATCCCCGTTTGGAATTCGGTCATCAGCCATGTGGCCCCGCCAAAGCCCCCGCCTCGTACCGACCGAAGATCTTGATAAATTGAACTCACAGCAGCCTCCGCGTGTGAAGGTTGTGTATAATAATTATCCTTAGTAAAACTTGAAGGATCGGACTGTGACAAAAAGCTATCACAAGCTGACATCCCAATTACAATCATCCCAGCAATCAAAGAGTAATAAATTGTATTTTTCATAATGGTAGAAATAAAAAGGTTATGATTAGCCACAGTGTAACTTTAGTTACAAGCTGATATTCAGCCCAAGGAGAAAAGTTTTGGCTTTAGGATATTCAAAGTACTGTGCCCGCCCCCTTGAGAATGGCGACCCGGAGGTTGATACTTCCGGATCATAACCTCTGAATTCTGTGATAGTAAATAAATTTTGTGCACTTGCATATACCCTTAAGTTGCGAATACTCCAAGGGGCCAGTGCATCGGGTGAAAAGGTATAAGACAAGGTGAAGTTTCGTCCCCGAATAAACGATCCGTCCTGTATTCTATGGGTATCATTATCCGTATCGTAACCGGCTTGTGTTGGCCGTAACTGGGCAACAGGGGTATCCTGGTTCTCTGGTGTCCAAGCATTAAGAACGGATCCTAAACTATTAGCAATCCCTACCCTATCTTCGGTAGAATGAACCGCCTCCCACATCACATCATTACCGTACACAAACTGTATATCAGCCGAGAATTCAAAGTTTTGGTAAGAAACGGTATTAATAAAACTACCATAGCCATCCGGAATACCATTACCTATTGGAACCCGATCATCCTGATTTATGGCTCCATCATTGTTAACATCTTTATACTTGATATCCCCAGGCAGTCGATTGTACTGAGCGGCCTCTTCTGCTTCATCGGTATTCCAGGTTCCCTGCGCAACATATCCCATAAAGGTGTTGACGGGTAATCCTTCACGGATAATACTACCGGCACCGCCACCGTGCACACCGCCGCCAGTTTCAATATCAGACCCTCCGCTTAGCTTTAGAACCTCATTCTGGTTAATAGACAGATTAAAGTCAGTACTCCATGTAAAGTCAGACTGCTGAATATTATACGTGCTCAGCGTTAACTCGATACCCCGGTTTTCCATACTGCCAATATTTTCAAAAACAGAGGAATACCCACTGGTCGTTGGAAGTGGTCGGTTCAACAGCATATCTTCTGATTTGCGGCGATATACATCGGCTTCAATAGATACCCGGTCATTAAATAACCCCAACTCAAGCCCAATATCGAACTGCTTGTTGATTTCCCACTTTAAATCAGGATTTGCAAGTCTATTTACCCCTACACCTGTATATCTGGTATTATTAAAGATAGCTGTGTAGGTTCCTAAACCGGCTTGGTATTGGTAGTTAGCAATTTCGGAGTTTCCGGTATGTCCGTAGCTGGCACGAACTTTGAGGTCGGATATGAAAGAAATATCCTGCATAAAATCTTCCTCCGAAACCCTCCACCCTATAGCTCCGGAAGGAAAGAAGGCATACCTGTTGTTTTTACCGAATCGAGAAGAACCGTCGACACGACCCGTTGCCGTGAACAGATACTTATCATTATAAGTATAGTTTAATCGTCCGAAATATGAGGCTAACGTATATTTGTTCTTGCTCGAGCTCGGAGGCTGTGGATTATTGGCAATTCCCAGATTATTGTACTCAAAATAGTCATCCAAAAAGCCTTGTGTAGATGCCGTTGAAATTTGAGCTGAGGAAACCTGTATTGATTGTCCTAACAAAGCATTAATGGAATGGACATCATTAAAATCGTTGGTATAATTCAATGTATTTTCGAATTGCCAGTCTTCATTATTTTCACCGGTAATACTGGCCGTCCCATTCGCATTACGTGATAAATAGGGAATCGTTCGCCCATTATAAGTCCGTACATCCTGATTGACAATATTCGCACCAACTAATGTTTTCAGATTCAGCTTCTCTGAAAAAGTAATATTCGTATGAAAACTGGCAACAATATTTTTAGTCGTGTAATTATTGATGGCTTCTTGCGACACCCGCTGCTGGTTGGGTCCCCCCTCCATTCCGGGATAATCTTCATTGCCGGCCCATGTACCATCCGGATATTTTACAGGTACAATGGGTATCGATTCATATAACATTCTCATGGACCATCCATGAAGTCTCTTTTGCTCTTGATTACTATAGTTAAGGCTACCTCCTGCACTTAACCAGTCATTCACTTTTGTTTGCAAATTAAACTTGCCCGAATAACGCTTAAGCCAAGAATCGGTCATTACCCCTTCCTCATCTCTATAGGATAGGAAAGCACCATAGGTGGTTGCTTTATCTCCTCCGGAAATGGACAACCCATGATCCTGTGTAATAGCTTCTCTAAAGGCTACATCCTGCCAGTCTGTATTATATATGGGATTTCCGTTTTCATCGAAAAGTCGGGGATCATCTCGTTTGGTAGTTGGATTTGTATATTTACCGGCCGCAAATCCCGATGGATCGTATTTGGCAGCGTTTTCATAGGCAATCTCTTCAACCCGCAAGAATTCTTCAGCATTTAAGACATCAATTTTTTTAGAAACCGTTCCCACACTGACGGACCCGTTATAGTTCACTCGTACCCCTTCCTGTCCCTGCTTGGTTGTAATAATCACCACCCCGTTGGCTCCACGAGCTCCATAAATGGCGGTTGCTGAGGCATCTTTGAGCACTTCTATAGACTCAATACTACCCGGGGGTATGGAATTGATCGGACTTATCCCACCCTGCATATCCTCTACATTCATGATCACCCCATCGACGACATACAGCGGACTGTTGGTATTACTTACCGAGCTACTACCGCGTATTCTAATGGTCGGTTGTCCCCCGGGGGCACCAGAGCTTAAGGAAATATCCACTCCTGATACCTTACCAGCCAAGGCTTCAGAAATATTTGTTGCCGACTGTTGTTCTATAGCATCAGCGTCTACTGTACCTACCGAGCCCGTCAGGTCCGATTTTTGCAAGGTACCATACCCGACCACAACCATTTCTTCGCCTTGGATTGCCTGAGACTGTAACTCAATGTTTATCTCTGTTCTGCCGTTAACAGGTAGCTCTTGCGTTTGATAGCCTACAAATGAAACGATCAGTGTATCTTGGAGCGTAGAAACATCAATCTCATATTGGCCCTCGCTATCCGTAGATGTTCCCATCGTAGTTCCTTTGACTATCACATTAACACCAGGCAGTGGCATGCCATCCTGAGCATCCGTTACCGTTCCTGTTATAGTTTCATCCTGGGTCACAAAACTGGAAAGAGAAGGTTGCTTTTTTTCAACAAGAACATAGGTCTCTTCATCGATCTGCCAATAATTGATATTAAGCATTGTTAGAATATGCGCCAGATCATTACCTGTTGAATTTTCACCAAAAGACAGCTGTTCTAAATCTACATATTTGTCAGCAATGACTTTATCTTCATAAAGAAATGTAACATTGTAGTCAGCTTTGATATCATCAAGCACTTCTTCAAGAGATACAACTTGTCCCTTTAGCTCTAAAGCTGAACTGGCTAATAACGGTTTTTCAATATCCTGTCCATATATCTCTCCCGTTGATACTAAGGGGATAAAAACTAATACAAGTAAAAGGTGCCATATGCTTTGTCGTTTTTTCATAATTATAATCCCTTTTATTTTTTCGTTT
Source organism: Fodinibius salsisoli (assembly GCF_026229185.1). Lineage (GTDB taxonomy): Bacteria > Bacteroidota > Rhodothermia > Balneolales > Balneolaceae > Fodinibius > Fodinibius salsisoli. The sequence goes on from NZ_JAGGJA010000001.1 coordinate 175,036, forward strand.
CTGTGCGACCTATTTCAATTGTACTATCTGCTTGCTGTACAACTGGCTCATCCAATATTTTGGACAATGCTCTTTTTAAAATGTTGAGGTTGGTGCTTTTTATTGATCCCGATAGAACCCTTTGTTTTAGTTCAGTTCTACGGAAAATAACTCTTACGCCATAGATATCTTCTATACGTTGAGCGATCTCTTTTAATGGTGTCTTATCGAAATGCCATTCATCGTTTACCCATGAGGTATAAACCGAGGCTTTGACCCTTTGCAGATCTGCTTTAAGATTTCCTGATACATAATGAGCCATTTCATTTGGCTTCATAACAAATGATGTATCAGATTGTGTAGAATCACTGCCGATCTTTATCCTTATCTTTCCCTCACTGAGAACGGTCCGGGTTCCTAAAGAAGAAGATTTGACGACAAATTCAGTCCCCACAACTTCCACCGTTCCATCAGATGTATGCACCCTGAATAATCGTTGGTCATCACCTGTCAGTTGAGTAATATCAAAATAGGCTTCTCCTTTCAGCCAAACATCTATACTCTGTTCTGACCGGGCAGAAGAAGTATACTCTAAACTGGAATTTGCATTTAAAATGATGACAGATCCATCACTGAGTCTAAATGATTTTTTCTCTCCATAAGCAGTACTAAACGCCCCGTTGACGGCCTGCTGCTCATTTAAATGATCAGCACTGTTGGTATTGAAGGCCGAGTAAAAACCGACTGATACAACCAAAATTATCAAGGCGGTGGCTACTGCTCCCAAAAAAACCTTGGGGGAATATATTGAGGTTATATTGCTTCCTCGTTTTGTATGTTGTTGGCTCCCTGAATATATAGAAGTCTCAAACTTCTTGAGTTCGGCCTGTACATCCGGTACTGTCAACTCATCCGATCGGGTTAAACGAATCAGTTCTTCTGCCTGATGCACTATTTTTTCCCGCTCTTTATGCTCTGACATCCAGTTTTCCCAATATGCTGCCTCTGCCACTGAGCTCTTTCCTTTTATCCACCGGACAAAAGAATCGTTTGTTAATAATTTTTCTATTTTCGTATCGGGCATCACGGAAAAATTTCTGGCTGTTTTCTACAATAGACACAGCCAAAACTCCTTTGTACCGGATTTTCTATTATTTAATACGAAATTATTTCTGTAGCAGGTAAACTGGACAGTATGATAAAGCCTAAATGCTCTACGAGAGGTGACTTTTTAACCTTTTAGTAGCCTCATATATAAGATTACGTACTCGTTGATGAGACAAAGCCATTACATCAGCAATCTCCTTATTCCGTAAGCCATGCTGCAGTCGCAAGAAAAGAGCCTCTTTTTGTTTATCTGTCAACACCTTATAGGCTTTCTCCAAACGCTCTTTTTGTTCTACTTTTCGTTCTGCTACAACAATTTCATCTTCAATTGTTCGGGGTAAAGAAATAAAGTTCTGCATGTATTCTTTATTTCTCCGACGACGAGATTTCAACTGTTTCTTTTTTCGGAATAAAATCCTTCTCAATGACTTAAGAAGATAAAATGTAACAGATTCTGCCCGCCCAATATCCGCCCTATTATTCCATAGCTTCAAAAAAAGTTGTTGAATACCATCTTTGGCAGCTTCTTCATCAGATAGAAGTTTCATCCCATATCGGTATAACTTGGCATAATATCGTACAAAAAGCTCCGATAACGCCTTCTCATCTCCGCCGCGAAACGCCTCCCATAACTCTTCCCGGGAACATTCGTCTCGGCTATCAATGTAACTCGATTGTATATACCTAGCTTCTTGCATTATTACCTTTAAACAGTTTCTCTTCCGTTGAAAACCGGAATAGCCAATTGACTGTAACCGGAAAAATCACCCTTTTCCACTAATTTTCCGAGCTACTATGCTGTAAAAAAACAGCCATGACATGTAACTGATCTGATAAACTGAATCATATATCCATTATCCTCCCTAATCATTACTAAAGAGACAGCGGAATAATAGATCTACTTGATTTATTATTTTATTTCGACATTCAATATTTATGGATATATAAAAAGGTTTTGAAGATATATACCTTTCATTTTGGCTTATTAATAAAAAAGCCCACTACCCTCAATTTTGAGGGAGCAGGCTTATGGTGTAAGGAAATCGTTTTCTCGCTATTCTTCTGTTTTCTGAAACATATCGTCATCAGGATTTCCACCAGATTCCAGATAAGCCACCAAATCTCTTAGCTCTTCTTCATTGAGCGTATTAATGAGTCCGGCCGGCATTTGGGAAACGTCCATCGGTTCTACAGACGTTACCTGTTTTCGTGGAATGATCCTGGGTTCCTGATCCGGATTTCTGCTATAGACTTTTAGCTGGTTCTCTTCTTCTATAATTAGGCCAAATACCGTACTTCCATCCTTAAGGGTGACTTCAGAACTACTATACTGATCTGAAATAAGTGCACTGGGTTTGATTACCGCTTCCAGTAACCCTTCGGTTGAAAATCGATTACTCACCGTACCCAAATCCGGGCCAATGTTTCCTCCATAACCATCAAACCGATGGCAGGTAGCACAGCTTACGGCGAAAAAGGCATTGCGGCCGTTTTCAAAATCCCTGTTTTCGAGGTGGCCCTCTACCGCTTCTTTAGCTTTAGCAACTGTCCACTCTCGTCCGGGACCTTCTGGTGGTTGAATTTCAAAGTCCGGTTCTTTCGATAAGCTGACGCCTGTCAAATCTGAAACCGCTTCTCGCTCTTTTTCGGAGGCATTGCTTAAGGCTTCCGCCCTCATATTGGTAAGGAAACCGGTATAACTTTCTCCTCCCATACTGTCGGCCGCCTGATTGATGAAGGTAAAATATTCGCGCCGTTGATCGATAGACCAACCGTTACGAAGATTCCGCAACATAAACGCATATTCCAGCTTATGGGTTGGCGGAGGATTATCAATCATCTCCTGGATAGTGCCCCCATAATCCTCATTTCGATCCAACAGCCCACCCCAATCCGGGGGAGGGGTATTCCCCTCTTTTTGCATCAGCGTCAGTGCTTTTTCAATAACGCGATCATCTTTCAGGTAAACCAATACCCGTATCAATTCGGTATTAAGCCGTTTGTCATCACTGGGCAATTGCTCCTGCAAGACATCAACTATTTTGCTTCGTTCCTCTTCATTTGGATCACCCAATCGCATAAATATGAGCGCCATCGCCCGTAAATAACCGAGCTTTTCTTCCGTATTCAGTGACGGGAGGTCAAGTTCCAGCAGTGCATTTATAGCCTCAGAGCGCTGTTCTTCAGACCCGGTGCGAGCCAGCGCAACCAAACTGGTTATACGTGCCTGTGGCCGCTCTTCTGCCAATGCTTTATCAACCCAACTGCTCGTGGATTGCGACTCGATGGCTACCCGAGCTGCGTTTCGCAACAGCCGATCTTCACTATCCAGGTAGGGCCAGGCCGTTGCAATAGCCTCGGGATCTTCATTCCCATGGAACGATTCCAGTTGATGACGCAGCTCGCGTTGCTTTTCTGCTTCGGGATGACTCTCAGGCTCAGCGGGAGCTGTCGATTCATCTCCGGTATATTTCACCCGGTATAGTTTGGAATCCTGCTCTCGCCCACCGGTGATAAAATACATGGCTCCATCTTTGCCAATGACGGCATCCGTCAAAGGCAATGGACTACCAGATAAAAATTCTTCGGCTTCGGCCGTATAGCCTGCTCCCTCGGCCGTCAGGTGAAAGGCATACATGGTGCCGAAGGTCCAGTCGAGTCCAAAAAGAGCTCGCTGATAGCGCGCCGGGAACTTCGCACCCTTACCGAATAATAGTCCGGTAGGTGAGCCCGGCCCAATATTAAGCAGCGGAGGCAAGCTATCTTCATAATACGGTTTCCACTTTCCACTTCCACCGCGCCATCCGTAATCGCTACCGCTTACAACGTGTACCAGCCGAGTGGGGCGATACCAGGGCAGCCCCATATCCCATTCCATATCTGAATCATAAGTAAACAATTCGCCATCCGGATTGATCGCAGCGTCATAAATATTACGATATCCCATGCTTATCATTTCCCACTGGCTGGCATCAGCGTTGATGCGAGCGATATATCCACCGGGCGCCATAATACCACGCGCATGCCCCCGAGCATCCCACTGGCGGGGCAACAGGATATCTTCTTCCCAATTGGCGACTCGGCTTTTCGTCAACTCTGGGGGCGGGGTATGGTTTCCATTAACCACGTACAATCCTTCACCATCGGGAGTGGGCACAAGCGCATGATTTCCATGCTCTCCTCCTTCTCTGGGACCTCCCAGATACTCCATGACATCAAAGATGCTGTCATTTTGGGTATCCTTTAACCGAAAAACACCTTTTCCATTTAGATTCGTATAAAAGTGATCGAAAGCCCAAACCATACCCTGTGCTCCTGAAACAGGCATTGTCAATTCTTCGACTTTAACATTCGTCGTACCGGAACTATCTTCTACCGTCACTTCATACATGCCCTTTCCCTGCTGGTCAGACGCATACAGTTGTCCTTCAGGTCCTACCGACAAACTGACCCAAGAGCCCTGGCTATTTCGTGGAACGCTGTAGACGAGCTCTACCTCAAAACCAGATAGCGTTGTAATCTCTTCAGGATTAGCGGATTCTTTTTGCTCTTCGCTTTCCTCCTCCGCCCCCTCTTGTTGTTTTTGTTTACACGCAAATAATAGAAATCCCGATAAAAAAAGGATGGCCAACGACTGGACGCTTATTGGGGCTGGGAACCATTGATTTATTTTAATACTCATTTCGCAGAGGCTGAAATTAATATTTAAACACTTTTAGTGGCGATCCTACAACACTTTTCCTTTATCTCTTAAAGTTCTTTTAGACGAAGGTTACGATATTCAACCTTCATGGCGGGACCTTGATGAATTTGGAGCCCCAGCAATCCCTTACCTGCTGCTTTTGATCCATCATCCGTGGTTACGCTCATCACCTGGCCGTTCAGAATATGGATCAATGTATTCCCCCGCGCAATCAGATGAAATTCATTCCAGCCATCTTGGTTAATAACCTTTCCCAGTTCTTCCTTTTCTCCCAATGACCCTATTTCATCCGGCACATTATCTTTACCAACATGTGTTATTTGTCCACGCAACGCCAGAAATGCACGACCTTTTTCCTCATAAAGCTGACCGCTCCATTTATTGGGACCGTCTAAATCGGCCTGGTAACCTTTTAAGATATCTTCTTGGCCATTCACGGTTTTACTCCGGTAATTGATGCCGCTGTTTCCTTCCGGCGAAATCCGGTATTCCACCTTAAGTTCAAAATCTTCAATCTCCTGCTCCCAAACTAAAAAGGTGTTCTCATCCAAGAGACCATCTTCTTTCACCTCGCCAACCAAAACGCCATCTTCAAACCGCCAGTAATCCAGTTTACCATTCCAATTGTCAAAAGTTTCTTCGGTTAGTATCTGCTTAAAACCTGCATCCTCATCGGCGGCCGGCTCTGGAAACTGAGCATATAAAGAAGAGCTGGAGATAAAGATGATTCCAAATACGATTAAAATAAATTGCTTCATAATATCTTTATTGATTACCCATTATTATTTAGCCACTCACAGACGCGGGGATTAAAATCTTCTATATTTTCCCAGTGAAATGCATGACCAGATTTTTCATATAAAAAAAGTTCAGAATTAGGCATTGCTTCGGCCACTTCATGAGCCATCCACGCAGGAGTAAACATGTCTTCCTCTCCGCCAATCACCAGGCACGGCTGTTCAATATCTGGCAGTTCATCCAATACGTCATGATTGATACATGCTTCGGCCTGACCTTCCAGCCCGTGCAGAGGTTGCGGTTCGGGATCTGTGGCAGCCTCCTGCTGTCCATCGACCATATCCTGGTAAAATTCATCGTCATCCCAGCTCGTTTTGTCGAAAATGAGCAGCTGAATAAAATGCTGAAAGTGCTCGGGCCTTAAACGAGCTTTGGCCCGCACCATATGCTCGAAAATAGCTTTAGCTTTGCGATCACACCGGGCCCAGGGACACATCTGTACCATACAGCTCACTTTTTCCGGATGCCGCAACGCTAACTGCTGGGCAATAGGACTGCCCATAGAAACACCAACAACTCGTGCCTCAGGGATCTCTAATGCGTCCAGAAGGCCCGCATAATCATCGGCCATCTGGGCCATGGCATAAGGCGGTTCCGGCTTGTCAGAACGGCCGACCCCCCGGTTGTCTACGAGGATGCACCGAAAATGCTCTTCCCAATAGGCTGCATGATCTTCCCACACTGAACCCGGCGCTGTAATCCCCATGATCAGCAATAAAGGATCACCGCTGCCACGCTCTTCATAGTGAATTTTTATTCCATTTGAATTGACATAAGGCATAAAAAAAGTGTTTAATTAATGCTTTTCTGATATCAGGGATTTCCCAAGGTTCATACTATTCAATAGCCGGGAGCAGGCTGTTGGTTATCCATTCACCGTCATGTAAGGTTACCTTGTCAGGATTTTCTACTGCCAGGGGCGCCTCGTCCTCACAAATGATCCAGCCGTCGTAGCCTATATCTTTAAGCCACTGCGTAATCCCAACGAAATCCACTTTGCCTTCCCCCATGAGAGCAAACTCATGTTCCCCGGCCCAGTCTTTGTAATGCACCAGGTTAATTAAGGACTCGTATTCCTTCATCTTGGTCAATGGATCCATCCCGCCATTAATGATATGACCAACATCCGGGGTCCATCCGGTAGCTTCAGGATCTAATCCCTGCAATATGATATCATAATCTTCTTCGGTTCGGGTGATGGAAGAGGCCGGAGAGTTCGGATGAAACGTGCATTCCACTCTTTTTTCTGCTGCTCGTCTCGATACGCGATTCACATTTTTGATTAAATTCTGTCTTCTTTCGACAATATTATGGCGCCCCACCGGATTATGAACCGTACAAAGCAAGGCATCGGGGAACTGCTGCAGCAGTTCAATAATTTGATCCGCCTTTTCCCGCTCCTCTTCAGTTTCCCGGGGGTTATTCCAGTCTAACGTCAGGGCAATGGCAGCCAATTCAATATTCTGCTCTTTCAACTTAGGCTCAAGACGATTGGGATCTTCAAGCTCTCCCATCCAGAAAGCAATCGGCTCAATACTTGAAAAGCCAGCCCGGGCCGTTACTTCAATCATGTGCCCAAGCTGTCCCTCGTTCCCTTTGCCATTGCCGTCCATAAACCAAGTATAAACTTCAGCACCAAAGCGAAAAGAGTAGTCGTTTTCTATCATATATTGTTATGAGTTAAAATTTTCTGATCGGATTCGCATATTATTCTTCGACCGTATGCATTACATACTGTTATAAATTCAAGTCAGGGTTATTGGGACCGAAATGCTTGAGCATCACGATCGGATCGGTTTGCGAGTGATTTACAATTTTAACGCCCTCGGCTGCCGCTTTTTCACTGACAAAGTACTCATCGTGCGTCAGCTGATCGAACCGAATCAGGGATGGGGTTTCGATATCCCAAACACCCATTTTCCCATGGCCTTGCATCATAATCATGCCATAGGCTGCCGCATCTTCGATGACTACCGATTCACCGGGAAGTACCGTCAATTCTTTGGCGCTAAAGGCTTCCGATTTGTAGCAAATCCATTTCTCGACGTAGCCTTCAGTTTCCATTTGGTCAACTGGCTTCACAGGCTTTGGATCCATAAAACATTTTTCCTGAAGGTTAGGATCCACATTTAGATCCCAATCTAGCACATCTATTAAATGTTGATAGTTACCCACGCGATCTTCAGGAGTATCTTTCCACAGAAGTTCTTCCGGCACAATAGCATCGCCCACCAGTGATTGATACATGGCAAAAACATCCGAAGCTTTTTGGGGCTCATAAGTACAGAGGCTTCCGGGCGCGTGAAGCAGTCCAGGAGGAACATTCCAGCCTGTCCCCGGCTGCAAGCGTTGGGCGGAGGAGAGATTCGTAATTTTATTGTCGCCCTCGGTAAAATTTTTCAAGCATTCCAGCACTTGCTCTTTCGTCGTCCCGGGATTCAAGCCAAAAAAGGTATATGGAAAGTCTCCGCCGTGATTATTGACCTGCGGTGGAAAATAATAGGCTTCCGGCTTCCCGTTTTGGCCCGTTAATTTTGCATGTTCATCGCGATGATGTACGTGATGCGGCAGGGCGCCTTTGTTGTCAAAAAATTTGGAATACATGGGCCACGACTCATATTCATCCCAAATGCGATCGCCGAGCAACTCACCTTTCAACTCGCTGACTGCCTCCTTCAACAAGATGCGTTCCGTCGTTCCGTTGTGTTCGAAAATGACTTCGCTCAGACCCTCGATCTCGCCGGTCAATGGACCATTATCAGCAGGTGTAGTAGAAGAAAACCACCGTTCGTCGATCCCTCCTCGTTCGCCTCCCAGCGCATAATAATCATCGGGGTGTAGCTTAATTCTGCGTCCCGGCACACAAAAAGAGCGAGGCACCCAGTTTGGTGCCAACCGTAAAATTCCTTCTCCCTGTTCAAATGCCTGCTTTGCTATGCTTGAATTGTTACTCATTGTCTTCCTAATCTATTTAGTTATGTATAATCTTATTGCGAAAAACTCCACTATTTTTTCCGTTGACTAAACACCTATTAACTATTAACAAGTAACTAATTTAGTCCTCCACGGTTAATGTAATATCATAGGTTCTGGTTTCACCCACATTGAGCTCGATGAGGGTTCCTTCTTCGCGCGCTTTTGATTGCCCAATGGGCGGATGGGTACAAGGTTCGAGCGCGGTAACATACTCCTTCTTACCCCAGTGTTGCCAGTTGGTTAGCCAAGGGAGCTGCTCTTTCTCAAACTCCATCGAAAGCCTCAAACCCAAGTTTGTATTTTGGATTCCACACCGGCAGATTCCCTCCTCATCAGTTTTAGCATCAATAAAAGCCACGGCCTCGGCGCTTCCGCTATGTGTGTCCAAAGGAGGACTGCATTTTTTAAAGTCATTAAATTGATTAAATATCTGTCGACTTTGTTCATTCGGAGCTTCCCAGTCGCCTTCCCAAAGTAGCTTAGCCCCTTCATCAACCAGTGGCCAACCAAAATTACAGTGATATAGAATCATATGTGGCGCCGGCTCATTTCCGAGGTTGGTCACCTCATCATGGATATAAATGGATGATTCGCCAAGCCTGGCCGAAATTGTTCTTTTAAGTTCCAGATGGGGACCAAAAACCGTACTCTGTACCATCCGGCCCGTAATACTCATTTCCGGTTGCTCGGCTTTCAGGTCAGGTTGTAGAATAGACTCTATCGTTGCAGGGGTATGGCTGATAGTATCGTGAAGCCCCCGTACACCGTGCTCGTCTTCTTCCGGTCCGCCCACGTGGGTAAGTCCGCAGGTGGTGAGCAACCCTCCTCCAAAAGAATCGAGCCAGGTTGCTCCCTCTACAGCTGCCGGATTGGGAGGCGTTACCCCCGAATGACTGATCCAGGCTAAGCTGTGGGCACCGTAAAAAGCCCCGGCAATATCCATGGCCCGGTCTAACACTACCTTAAAACGAAGACCGCTCCCCGTATTGATCCAGGCTACCCTTGTTCCTTTGCCTTGCCCATTATCAAGGATCGCTGTTTCAATACCACCCACCTGTTGATGATTTGATACTTTTTGTCTCCATCCTGTCGAGGCAAAGCGGGGTTTCTGAGGATCTGACATCAAGAGTAATTAAATTAAGGTTATCACTAAACTAATCATGTGTTTCATTAATCCTAATGAGCACAAAATCTACCACTCAACGCCTGTTTCTTTCCAGCTTCCCGAAGCGGCAGAATCGAGGATAGCTTCACATACTTTCTGCGTCTCCTGGGCATCCTTAAATGTTGGATGACAAGGCTCGCCTGTCTCCAGGCTTTCCAAAAATTCAGCTACCTGGTGCAAGAAGGTGTGCTCGTACCCAATTGAGGTCCCGGGTATCCACCATCGATCCATATACGGATGCTCACTCTCCGAGACATGGATTGACCGCCATCCGTGCACTTTGTCATCATCCTCGTAATCAAAAAACTCCAGGCGATTCATATCATGCAGGTTCCAGCGGAGCGATGCATTTTCTCCGTTGATTTCCAGGGTAAATAGTGCTTTATGACCTCGGGCATAACGTGTAGCTTCAAACAAACCCAAAGAACCATTTCCAAAATGGCACTGGAAGGAACAGGCATCGTCAATTTTGACTTCTTTCTCTTCGCCTGTCTCCTGGTGAACCCGTTCCTTGACAAACGTTTCGGTCATCGCTGACACATCGTCGATGCTTCCGTTAAGCCACATAGCGGTATCTATGCAGTGGGCTAACAGGTCGCCCGTTACGCCCGATCCGGCCACCTCCTTATCCAGACGCCATAAGGCTTCTCCGCCCTGGGGCACATCCGGACTAATGGTGAAATCCTGCAAGAAATTAGAACGATAATGAAATATGCGCCCCAGCTTACCTGAATCAATAATATTTTTGATTAAGGTGACCGCCGGAACACGACGGTAGTTATACCAAACGGTATTCGGAACCCCTGCTTCTTCAACGGCCTCCAGCATTCGCTTTCCTTCCTCAACAGTACGTGCCAGTGGCTTTTCGCAGAGAATCATCTTCCCTGCCTCGGCCGCTGCAATAGCAATTTCGGCATGCATATTGTTGGGCGTACAAATATCAATGGCATCAATATCATCCCTGGAGACCAGTTTTCGCCAGTCGGTTTCGATAGACTCATATCCCCATTGATCCGCAAAAGACTTAAGCTTATCCTCAGATCGAGCGCTTACGGCCTTGAGTACGGGTTTATATTCCAGCTCTGGGAAAAAATTGTTAACGTTTTTATATCCATTGGTATGAATTCTGCCCATAAGGCCATATCCAATCATGCCAATTCGCAGTTCTTTCTTTTCTGCCATCGTATTCAGGTATTTAATTTGATATGTATTTCAATTTATTCTGACCAGCCGTGCTGTTCGCGCACCGAAATCATTGCCGCTAAAATGTCATTCCAGGTTTGTTGCTTCTTCATAACCTCGTTGGGAAACATGCAGCCGTCCCAGCAGATATGCTTAAATGCTTTGGTCAGCTCACCATCCTCATCCCGGAGCCAATGGCCTGCATCTTTGGCGATGTCAAGCCGTCCGTTGGGATCATCAGGCAAACAGTGCCGACCCGTTTTGTCGTGCGTTCCGGAGCCGAAGACCGATCCATCGTTCTGGGCCACATGGAAGTCGATGGTCCACGGACGCAGGGCTGCCGTCATTTTTTTCAATCCCTTCTCAAGCTCATCACGATGATCCCACTCAAAATCTTCCGGCAGGATGCGATCATCGGGCTTGTTATATCCAAGCAGGTACAACAGCGTATGGGCCATATCGGCCTGGAAACCAATATTAGGTCGATCAACGGCTTCCAGGGTATTGACCATCGTCTTCCAACTTTGCATGCCGCCCCAGCAGATTTCACCTTCAGCAGCAAGTTGTTCCCCATAGTCAGCTGCTACATCACAGGCTCGGCGCCATGTTTGAGCAATGCGCTTCGTATTCTCCACCGGATCTTCAGCCCAGCTCGCTGGGTCAGTAGCTGAATCAATTCGGACTACCCCGTGTGGACGAATGCCATGATCGCGCAATGTCTTCCCGATCTTGCACGACTTTTCTACTTGCTTCACAAAGTTATCCCGATCCTCCTTGCTTCCCATTGCCGATCCGCCACCAATATCCGGCCAAACGGGGGCTACCAAACTTCCCACCTCTAAATTTCTGCCTGCAATACTGTCGGCCAATTTTTTTATTTCACTTTCCGTACTGTCAATATCTATATGAGGATCGAAAAGAAAGAGGTCGATTCCATCGAACTTTACACCATCGACTTCTACAGCTGCGGTAAAATCAAGAAGAGTATCGAGCCCAATAGGTGGTTCCGAATCAGGACCTTTGCCTACTACGCCCGGCCATGCTGCATTATGTAGTTTCGGATAAGTATGTTCTTGCATAGGTAATAAGTTGAAAGGTTCAAGAGCTTGTTCTTATTCTAATAGAAAAAAGCCTCCCTTTATTAAGAGACCCTAATCCCTATTTTCTACTATAACAATTTTCTTAAAATATTTCCCTTTTAAAAAATACCAGGCCCTGACCATGAGAATATCATAGCCCTGGGAGCCTGGCATAATTAGCTATAACCCAAAGGGGGATAAGAAAAGGTTATAGCAAATTTAAATCCTTATTGCAGTTCACTGTAGCTATTATTTATTGCTCTACTACATTCTGCATTTTGATAATAGCCTTTGACACATGATTATAAACACTCTGCTTATTAATGCTCATCACCTCGGCAATCTCATTATTTGATAATCCCCTATAATATTTGAGGTGTATAGCCTGCCGCTGTCGTTTACTTAGTGCCTCAATAGCTATTTTCAGCTGTTCCTTTTGGCTGTTCGAACATTCATGGCTAATGATTGACTGCTCAATATTTTTTTCGTCTTCAAGGAAAGACTCCCGATAATCATAATTTCGTTCGGATCGGTTTCTCTGCTTTTCAAGCCTCCTGAAAATTATTCTTCGCAATGACGTTATGAGATAAGACCTTACCGACCGAGCCTCATTAATAGTATCCCGTTTATTCCAGATAACTAAGAACAGTTCCTGGATAGCATCTTTTACTAAAGACCGCTTGGGAATAATGCGGTATCCATACTTAAATAACCATGAATACGAAGTGTTGAATAACTGGGACAAGGCTAACTTATTTGATCCTCGAATACCAGACCACAACTCATCTAGATTCGATCCCCTATTATTCGTTCTTCCCGATAAACCTTGGGCCATCCCTACACTCAAAGACATATATACAAAAAGTTTATTGCAAAAAAATTAAAAATAAATATCAATAAATCCCCCTGCTTCATCCGCCAAAATAAATTGCTTATAGCATTTTAATGGCCTTATCACTATGTTTTGAACATATGTTCAGTCATTGAACTTTTGTTCTGCTAGTAATTTATAAAAATATTTTCCAATATCAACAGAATTTTTTTACCCTGCTTTCAAAACACCTTTATGTTTGCATCGGGATATAAAATCGCAACCCTGTATTGAAAGTTTTTCATTACTGAATCATGCCTGTTTGGTATAACAGTGTGTGTTTTGAGTATTTATTAATTTACGTTGCTTATGAAATCATCAAACAAAACAATTGACAACAGGCTGTTAGCCAAAGTGAGCTCAATGTATTATGAACAAGATTTTAATCAGCAGGAAATCGCTAACCGATTGCACCTTTCGCGTCCAAAAGTCTCTCGCTTGCTCAAAAAGGCCCGGGAGGAAGGAGTCGTACAAATATCTGTTGTAAAACCTGATGGCAATTTTTTAACTCTCGAGCAATCGATTGAAAAACGATTTGGGCTGACAGAGGTTGTAGTCGTTGAGAATGAATCTCATGTTTCATCTGAATTAACCAAACAACAGATAGGTGTTGCAGCGGCTCAGTACTTACATCGGACCATTGCTAATGGAGATACCATAGGCGTTACCTGGGGGACCACTCTTCAGGCCATGGTCGATGCTATGACTCCCAAAGCAATCGAGGACTCTCATGTTGTACAGGCCTTGGGAGGGGTCGGGCCACCTGAGGCCAAAGCCCATGCTACGGATATTTCCCGGAGGTTATCACAACTTCTTCACAGTCAGCTCACCCTGCTGCCGGCGCCGGGCATTGTGGGAAGCAAAGAGGCTAAAAAAGTGTTACTCGCAGATCGACAGGTCAAGGGTGCGTTGGATATGTTCTCCGCAATTGACATTCTCTGTGTTGGCCTGGGTGCCTTAAAAACGAACCCTGTGTTAGACCGGAATAGCCAAGAGCTTCCTCCTCATCTCTATGAAGAAATGATCAATTCCAATGCAGTGGGAGACATTGCGTTACGATTTTTTGACATTCATGGAGAAGAGATTAATTCCAGCCTTAAAGACTTGATCATTGGCATTTCCATTGAAGAGCTCAAATCAATAGAGAATGTAGTGGGAATTGCGGGTGGGGGTCAAAAAGTTGATGTAATCAAAGGGGCTTTAAATGGGAACCTCATCGATGTATTAATTACCGATAGCCAAGTTGCTCAAACGCTTATTGAAGGTTGAGTATACGTATGATTACTACGCTATACTTACGCATAAAAATTAGAAAAACGACGCTCCAAAAGAAAAAGTGTAGCACACCAGCGAGATGTACTACACTTTTATAGAAATAACGACGCCCTGTTATAATTCTAAGAAGGAGAAACCGGACTTTCCGTGGTATGATACTCCTGCTCCTCTTCGGCCGCCCCATTTCCTCCGGGAGCGGATGCGAGAATCCCCGGATCTCTTTCATCATAAAAGAAGATATTAACCTTGCGTCTTCCTTTCTCAAAGAGATAATATAGTACAGGTACCAGAATTAAGGTAAGGAAGGTAGCAAAAATAAGTCCATTGATAACAGCAATGGCCATGGGTCCCCACCAAGCCGCCTGAACACCTCCCCAGTAGAGATATTCCCCAATATTCATGAAAAACTCAGCCGGATCACTCACCAGTGTAATAAAATCGAGGTTAAACCCTATGGCAAGCGGCACCAGCCCCAGCGTGGTTGTCAAAGCAGTAAGAATAACAGGGCGAAAACGAACTTTCCCACCTTCAACCAAAGCCTCAAAAAGTGGCATATTATCACGTGTACGCAAAATATCGATATAGTCGATCAATACAATGGCATTATTCACTACTACCCCCGCCAATGAAATTACCCCGATACCGGTCATGATAATGACGAACGGCATCTGGAAAATAACCAATCCAAACAGCACGCCGGCTGTCGACATCACAACTGAAGTCATGACGATAAACGGCTTACTTATGGAGTTAAATTGCGATATCAGGATAAATGAAATCAGGAAGAGTGCAATCAAGAAGGCCATAGACAAGAAATCAATTGCTTCTTGTTGATCCTCCTGCTGGCCAGTCCATCGGGCCGTATATCCTGAGGGTAACTCATTACTGATATAGTCATCCAGTACCGTCTGTACTTCCTGGAGCACAGCATTAGCGTTGTAATTGGATCGCACATCCGCCATGACCGTAACAACCCGGTCCTGATCTTTATGCTTAATACTCCCCAAGCCTTCTCCAATCTCCCAGGAGGCAACGCTGGATAAAGGAATCTGACGTCCCTCATCAACAATAGTAAGATCTTCGAGTGCGCTTAAGTTGTTTCGGAACTGTTCATCCAGGCGCACGGTAATATCATACTCGTCTTTACCGTCACGATATTCAGAAGCTTCAACACCATTAATAGCCTGCCTGACCGTACTTCCGATCTGTTGGGTTGAAAGCCCGTACACGGCAGCTTTTTCACGATCTACATTAACTTTAATCTCCGGACGTGCTTCCGACACATCCGACTCCAGCCCATCCAATTTGCCATAAACGGCGTTATTTTCGAGCTGGATGACTACTTCATTGGCTATCGTCTCCAGCCGTTCCATATCTTTCCCGGCAATTTCCAGGTTAATAGGCGGTCCGGATGGAGGTCCACTCTGCTCTTTTTCTACCGTTATTTCAGCTCCTGCAATTCCTTTGGCAAAATTGCTGCGAGCATATTCTATAGCATCAAAGGTGGTTCCCTGACGCTCCTGATAATCCTTAAAATTCAAGACAATAGTTCCCAGATGCGAAGAATTCCCTTCACTCGACATGGGGTTAGATGAAATAGCGGAACCCGAGGTGCTGAGAACAGACTCAACATCTTCGTTGTTTGGTATATCCGGGACCTTCCGCTCCAGTTCATCAACCACAGACTTGGTAAAATCTACATTAGTGCCTACCGGTGCCTCTACCTGCACGTAAGCTCGCGCCGGCGGAATGCTTTCAGGGAAATATTCAACTCCTGAATTAAACAATCCAAACACTACAAAACTTGAAAAAAGAGTCAGTATAGAAATACCCAATACCGTTTTCCCATGATTGAGCGACCAGCGCAAAAATTGCTCATATTTCTCCAGGAAGTTGCCGAGTCCCTCTTTTTGCCACCAATCACCCAGTGGACTAAGAACAAAATGATTCAACAGGTAGAGCAAAATTCCGCTAACCAGCAGCATGGTCCAGGTAAGCACACTGCTTAACAGGCCAAATAATAAAATCACACCGGCTACTATCAACATAAACCTTTTACCTCTTGAGGTCATCGTCGGCCCATCCGCCCCTTCGGCTTGATCCAGGTTCATAAACAAAGCACATAATACCGGATTAATAATCAGCGCTACAAAAAGAGAACTGCTCAGTGTTATGATTAGCGTCTGGGGCAGAAAACCCATAAACTCTCCGGTTACCCCTGGCCAGAAAAGCAGCGGAAAGAAAGCCCCGAGCGTGGTCAATGTTCCCGAAATAATAGGAATGGCTACTTCTCCCGTTCCTTTTTTGGCAGCAGTAAAATTATCATATCCCTCTTCGAGATATCGATAGATATTTTCCACCACCACAATGGCATTATCCACAAGCATCCCAAGGGCCAGAATCAATGAGAAGAGCACAATCATATTCATGGTTATGCCCATAGCACTGATGATAATGAAAGAAAGAAACATGGACATGGGTATAGCAATGCCCACAAAAGAAGCATTTCGTACGCCCAGAAAGAACAGAAGTACTCCAACAACCAGCAGCAGACCAGAAATAATATTATTCTCTAAACTGCTAACCATGTTATTAATATTCTTACTCTGGTCAGAGGTAATCTCATACTTTGTTGTCGGAGGTAGCTGTGGCAGCTCTTCTTCTAAGATGCTCTTGACGGCGGATGAGGTCTCTAAAATATTTTCTCCGCTTCGTTTCACAACACCCAGCGAAATCACCGGATCGTTATTTAACTCGGCATAGGTCTCCCGATCTTTGAAGCCAAAGGTTACCTTGGCCACATCCCGGATGTAAATCGGCCGATCTTCGGGGGCATCAATAACGATGTCTTCAATGGGATTCACCGACTCAAACTCGCCCGGCACACGCAGCAAAAACTTTTTAATACCCACATCAATATTACCGCCCGGTATGGTCACATTTTCCCGCTGGATGGCTGCAATAATATCACCAAAGGTTAGCCCATAATACTTAAGCTTGGGCAAGTTGACATCCACTTTCACTTCGCGCTCAAGTCCACCGGCCAAATTCACCTCAAGTACCGAAGGAATCGTTTCTATCTGGTCCTGCAGATCCTCGGCAATTTCTTTAAGCTGTACCACACCATACTGACCGGAAAGGTTTACCTGCATGATGGGAAACTCAGAGAAATTAATCTCCTGTATAATCGGATCTTCGGACTCCTCGGGTAACTCCGGCTTAGCTAAATCAACCTTCTCCCGTACCTTCTGGAGGGCATCATCAATATTGACGTCGGAGTTAAACTCCATGTTGATGTTTGAATATCCCTCGGCTGAAGTAGAATTCATCTCTTTAATATCCGAGATACCGCTTAACTCATCCTCCAGCTTCCGCGTCACCAAACTTTCCATATCCTCTGGCGAAACCCCGGGATAGGTGGTGATGACCATTACATTCGGAATAGTAATATCCGGGGAAGCTTCTTTGGGAATTGACAGGTATGACTGAATCCCCATAATCGCAACCAGCAGCACCAGTACAAGTACGCTGATGCGATTATCAATAGAAAAAGACGACAGCCCAAACTCTTTTTGGCTATCACTTCCCCTGGCTCCGTTCCCGGAAAGGTTCTTATTGTCTATATTTGAATTATCCATTGATGAAATACTTTACGAATTTTCTTGAACAAGATTCTTTTTCTTCTCTTCTACGACTTCTATACGCATCGCATCCTGCAAAAATGAAGAGCCTATGGTTATCAACTGCTCGCCACTGCCAAGACCATCAGCAATGACCACCTTATTCTGATAAGAGGCGCCCAATTGGACCGGTTTCACTTGTGCAACCGTATGTCCACTGCTGTCCTCAGAAACTACATAAACCACATTTTGTTCACCATTCTGATACAGGAACTCCTTACCTATAACAACTGCATTCTCCTGCCGCAGCGTCTGCACCTTTATATTGCTAACCATATCTACTTTGTAGTCTTCGCCACCAGCCGGCAAATTCACCTCTATTTCAAAAGTACGATCTTCCGGATTAATTGACTTGCCTACAAACGAAATAGGCAGCTTCAAGGTATCCGCCTGCTGGTAGTCGAACCATACTTCGGCACTATCTCCTCTGTTAACTACATTTGAATAGTTAGAGGGTACCCCGGCTGAAACTTTGAGTCGATTATTGCCAATAAGACGGACCAACATAGCACCCGGGCTTGCCATCTCACCTTCCTCCATCATGATATCCTCAACTGTAGCATCGAAGGGGGCACGAACCGTGGTATTTTGCAAATCAACTTCAACCGACTCAAGAGCCGCCCGACTCTGTTCGTATGCTGTTTTCGCATTGATGACATCTATCTCAGAACCAATGCTATCCTGCTCAAAGACTCGACTTAATCGCTCATACTGTTCTTTCGTTTGCTGAGTCTGAGCCTGCAGACGGGCTTTCTCGCGTTGCAGCTTGCTGTCATCAATTTTCAGCAAGGGGGTTCCCTTACTGACTGCATCACCCTGTTCTACATAATACTGTTCCACTCTTCCGGAAACCTCAGCAGAGATACGCACATCATTTTGTGCCTCTACGGAACCCACCAACTTGAGATGCCGTTCGAAGAGCTGCGGCTGCACCTTCTTGGTTTCTACCGTCACACTTTTGACTGTTTCCTCTTCTGGTGCCTGCTGGGTCTCTGCACACCCAACCAACAGCAACATCATTACGATTCCTAAAACTGTAAATTGTTTATCCATCCTACTCTTAATATACCTTTTGTATTTAATCATTTAACGTTGGTCGACTTTCATCCACGAAGGGTACTATTCCCACCGCCCGATCGTATTGTGCCTTTGCAGACAAATAGTTTGATACCATCTGTGCATAATTCGCTTCGGCTTGTCGCAACTGTAATTCTGCATTTGTCACATCCAGTTGCGATCCAAGCCCATTTTCCAGCCTTGTCCTTGCCCGATCATACCCTTCCTGGGCCAGTTCAAGTGCTTTTTCACGCGCCGGAGCTGTTTCTATAGCCTGATCTAACGACTCTCTGGCCGATTGGATCTCATTTTTTGCCGATCGGACAGCAGCACGCCTTTGTTCTTCAAGATCCTTTTTCTCAATTTGTGCGATACTTAAATTCGCCGAACGCTCAAAGCCTTCAAAAATCGGCAAACTTAAGGTGAAGCCAAGCGTCTGAGATCGAGCCCGACTATCCTCGCGCCCAAAGAATACGGGATTTCCTGCCTGAGAAGCCGTCCAATTCAAATTATAATTGGCAGAAAGCGTGGGTAAAAACCGACTCTTGATTGCCTTAATTTCTCTGTTCTTCAGCGCATTCTGTTTTTCAAGTACCCGGATATCGCCCCGCATATCAGTAGCCTGCTCCATCGGCATAGCAGGTCCTGTGTATTGGTAAGGGGTCATACTATCTACTTTCTTAAGTACTTCATTTACCTTCTCCGAGGCCTGTTGGCTCTTAACATTAAAAGCATTCAAGTTACCCTGGACGTTAAAATCAATTTCTAAGGGAATTCCCAATACCACCGATAATTCCCGATAGGCTTGCTCCACCGTATATTTTGCCTGTGTCAATTGCGGCTGTTGGTTCCCCAGCTGTACTTGAACCTGTAGCACATCATATTGATCAATCAACCCTGCTTCTTGTCGAGCTTTGTTCTCCTCCAGGTTCTGTTGCAATCGGTCTACCGTTTCTTTTTGGAGGCGATACTGCTCTTCGGCTGCAAGCACATTGTAATAGGCAATTCGGGTCTGGGTAACAATCTGTTGTGCCGTGGCACGGAGATTTTCTGATTGAACGGCCTTATAAACCTTCGAGCTACCAATACCTACGATAGCTTCTCCCCGAAAAAGGGTTTGACTTACGGAAAGACCACCCTGCCAGTTATTGTCAGTACCAAACTGCAGGGGCACCAACTCTCCGGATGGTGCCTCAGGATCAAAAAACTGCGCCGGCACAAAGTTAACCGGTATCTCCAGGTTCCGGGTGTAGGTAGCCAAAGCAGAAATATCCGGTAGCACCTCACTCCATGCCAGCCGTACCTGCTCATCTGCGTTTCTCAGGCTCAGCAACGAACGCTTTACCTGCGAATTATTTGCCATTGCTACATGAATGGCTTCTGTTAGTGTCAATATTTTTTCGTTGCCAATCGCATCAGAGACGGAAACCGTGTCAGCTTGCTGACTTACAGCCGGTGTAGCCGTATACGAAAATATTACAGCGATTAAAATAATGGCTTTGCCAAGTGCGGTGAAGCTAATTCGAGAATACTTATCCATATCCAGTTTAGAATTCTTGTGCATCAATAATTTTATTTTAGTCAAGAAGATCGTTGTGTACGTCATCCATCTACGGATGTTTCATTTTTCTGACCATCAGTCACCCATTCTTTTCGAGCCTCCTCTGTGGCAATACCGACTCCTATAAGCCGTAAGAAATCTTCATAGAGGCTCTCGACTTTAATTTCCATTTCGTCAAGCATTTTAAAATAATGACCAACTTCTTTCATATGGCTCATCGTTGTAATGCCTCGTGTGCTTGACCATAAAATAATGGCAAGTTGTTTCGGATCGTAATTATCATCAATGGTACCATCTTGCATTCCTATCTGCAGGGCCCGCACCATATAGTTTAGCGCTTCCCTTCTATTTGTTTCACACGTCTCGGCAATCTCACTTTTCTGGAGTTCTTTAACATCGTTTATGGACTCGTAGTACTGGAATGCGTGAAAATAATCGGGATTTTCGCGTACGAATGACAGGTAGGTTTCTCCTATCATCCGGATCAGCTCAATGCCGGTATGGTCACCCGCAAACACCTTGGAAAACTGGTCATTCAAATAATCCGAACCCCGCTTTGCAATCGCAATATACAACTCATTCTTATTCTTAAAATACAGATAGAGCGTGCCCTTACTGAGCTCGGCCTCCTCCGCAATCTCTTTCATGGTAGCCTGCTCAATACCTTTGGCAAATATTACCTTTTCAGCGGCATCAATGATCACATTTTTCCGATGTTGCCGCTCTCGTTTTTTTCGTTCTTCAATTCCCATATAAATTTCAATATAAAATGACCGTTAGTCATAAAGTGACTGAAGTTAAGAATTCAAACCTTCTTATCCAATCATTTTGTGTTAGAAACATTCTATCAGCAGGTTAAATAATTGTTAACAACCCTTCTCCAAAATTAGCTTTACCTTAGTGGCTGCTGTTTATCTAAAGCCTTTATATTTTTTATGAATACTTCCAAACGATCACTTGTCGAACTCTCTTTATTTCTGGTTGCATTAATATGGGCTTTGAATTTTACGGTGGTCAAAAGTGCGCTCTCCGAAATCGATCCTCTCAGCTTTAACGGTCTTCGATTTATTTTTGCTGCAGCTGCTGTATGGGCCGTATTGGTTTACAGAAACCAGTTATTTACGATCCCAAAAGAGGATTGGCTTCCCTTGCTGGGGATGGGCATTCTTGGCAACCTCATTTACCAGGGACTGTTTATCATTGGCATTGACTATACCTACGCTGCTAATGCTGCCGTCATGTTAGGTACCATTCCCATCTGGGTGGCCCTGTTTAGCCACTTTTTTAATCTCGAACAGATGAATGTGCTCAAAACGCTGGGCGTTCTCTTCGCATTTGGAGGCATCGTTTTCATTGTGTCAGGAGGCGAAAATCCTTTCTCTTTTGCATCAGATACGTTCCTGGGAGATCTTATCATTATCGGTGCAGCCGTTGTCTGGGGCGGATTTACCATCCTCTCCAAACCTTTCCTGGATCGCTATACTCCGATTCAGTTTTCGACGATTATGGCAACGATTGGGGCTGTTCTTCTTTTTCTTATTGGACTTCCGAATATACTGATGCTCGAGTGGACCAGTATTTCTCCGGCAGCTTATGGCGGCGTAGTATACAGCGGACTCCTCTCAATAGGGATTGCGTATGTAATCTGGAACTATGGGCTTCAAACGGTAGGAGCAGTCCACACGGCTACCTATCAAAATCTCGTTCCCGTATTGGGACTTATCTTTGGAGTGGTCTTACTGAATGAACAGCTTAGCCTGCTGCAATATGGAGGAGCTAGTTTAGTCATAGCCGGCATTATACTGGCCCGCTGGAAGAAAGGTGACAAGAATCAAAAGCCTAAAGACCCGCAAAAAGCCGCAGTAGAAGCATAAATCTACGCTGCCTCAAAAAAACTATACTCGGGTACCGCCGCTCAGCAGATAAAGAACGGCCATCCGTACGGCTACTCCATTGGTTACCTGGCTTAGGATGATGGATCGATCACTATCGGCGACTCTGCTCTCCAGCTCTACTCCACGATTTACCGGGCCGGGATGCATAATGGTAAAGTCGGGATATTTTTCCAGGTGCTTCATGGTAATTCCAAACAGCTGATGATACTCCCGGATGCTTGGAAAGAGCTCCGTTCCTTCATCCTGGCGTTCAAGTTGAATACGCAGTGCCATAGCGATATCGCACCATGCAAGGGTTTCATCAATATTGTAAGAGACGTTGGCTCCTAACTCTTCTACATAGGCCGGCATCATAGTTTTTGGGCCACAAACAGTGACATCAGCGCCCAGCTTAAGCAATCCTATGATGTTGGACCGAACCACCCGACTATGAGCAATATCCCCGATAATAGCGACATGCTTTCCGCTCAGGTCCGGATATATCTGCTGCATGGAAAACAAATCCAGCAAGGCTTGCGTGGGATGCTCATGAGCACCGTCTCCGGCATTAATAATGGCAGCATCTACACATCGGGTAAGGAAATGCGGCACACCGGGACTTTCGTGCCGAACCACGACCATATCAATTTTCATAGAACTGATATTGCGGATCGTATCCTTCAATGACTCTCCCTTCTTTACACTCGAAGAACTTGCCGAGAAGTTGACTACATCGGCCCCCATCCTCTTTTGTGCAAGCTCAAAGGAGAGCCGGGTCCGGGTACTGTTTTCATAAAACAGGTTGACGATCGTCTTATCCCGAAGGGTCGGCACCTTGGGTACCGGACGATCTAAAATTTCACGGAAATTCTGAGCCTGATCCAAGATAAACTGAATGTCGCTGCCGGAATAATCGGTCAACCCAAGTAAATGTTTGTGGGGAAAATCATAATCGTCGTTTCCTAACTCCAACTCTTTACTCATGATTATTCTTCCTCCTCATCCGAATTTTGTACGACGTACACCGCATCTTCCTCATCCAGCTCTTTAACTTTTACGCGTACCTCCTCCTGCACATGGGTAGGTAGTGTTGTTCCCACGTAGTCAGCCGCCATGGGGAGCTCGCGATGCCCCCGGTCAACCATACAACAAAACTTGATACTTCGTGGGCGTCCATAATCCATGATCGCATCCATAGCAGACCGGAGCGTCCGTCCGGTGTAGAGCACATCATCAATCAGGATGATGTCGCGTTCGTATAGATCGAAAGGAATTTCAGTCACCTTTACTTCGGGCATCTTAAGTTTGGATCGAAAGTCATCGCGATAAAAGGTAACATCAAGCACGCCAAAATCCAGCTTATGCCCAAACTCCTCTTCAACATGCTTTAAAATCCGCTTACCCATATACACACCTCGTGTTTGCATACCGATAAGTGCTGGCAATGTAGAATCATCATACGGCTCTAAAAACTGATGGGCAAACCGCAGGTACGTGCGGTTTAAATCTTCGGCCGACATTATTTTTACTGTATTCAAACGGGACTCCTCGTTTGGTGTTTTTAGAAAAAGAATGTAGGGAATGATAAGTACGAACTCAATTCTTTTAAAAGAAAAATATCGTTGGTTTTAATCTCTCAAAATTATTCTCATAGCTCCAAAGGTGGAACAAAAAACGTCAAATCTGCCTATAACCCGTACCCTTTTTATAAAATTGTTACCCTCGATATTTCCATGCTTGCCAAAATTATTGACGCCCCATTGCCGAAGCTTACCCACAAGTCGATTCCTGTTGTAATTATTGCTGCTATTTCGATCTGTTTTTGCTCTTTATCCCAAAGCTATGGACAACGACTGAATGTTAACGATCCCTATCTCGATTATCTTGACATACTCACAATCGAAGGAAGTTTCTCTCCTCCCCACGGGATATTTTCATTTTCCAATGCCGACCATTCGCTCTACCAAAGAATCGATACTCTAAAAGGCCATCCCTGGGCAGACCTATCATTGGCTTTGCCTAAACCAATTATAGAAATGGGCAAGCTTCGTGTTACCCCACATAACCCAACGTTCCGAATGTACTGGCAATCATTGGAACCAGGTGGACAACATGATGGACCGGTCTGGCAGGGCCGAGGATTTACTAATGATATTTCCGGCGGGCTATTTATCCGATACGGTATTCTATCAGCGGCATTTCGCCCACACTTGATGTTTAATCAGAATCGGAGCTTCACTCTTTCTCCCTATCAGAATATAGCAGAAAAATCAGCATATGCTTATCCCTTAGATCGAATAGATTGGCCGCAACGCTTTGGAGATGGTACGTTCTGGACCGCCGACTGGGGCAACTCTTATATCCGGGCAGATTACCGGGGATGGGCGGCTGGTATTTCCAATGAACAAATGCGATGGGGACCTGCAAGGCACAACGCCATATTGATGGATAGTAATGCCCCGGGATTCCGCCACTTTTTCCTTGGCACTTCCAATCCAAAAGATATTTACATTGGATACCTAAAGGCGAAGATACTATGGGGTAAACTGCATGAATCAAATTATTTCGATTCGAACCCAACTAATGATGAACGTTATATAAGCGGACTCACCTTATCCATAAATCCCAAACCGGTACCGGGACTTACTCTCGGTGTTAACAGAATCTTTTATAAGTCGATCCCACCTGAAGGCATTCCGCCCGGTGATCTGCTTAAAATTTTTGAGTCGTTTACCAAAATTAATCTTACCAAAGACACTAATTTGGGCGGGAATGACCTCTCGGATCAGCTGGTATCCCTTTTTGGACGCTGGACATTCCCTAAGAGTGGTTTTGAAATTTATGGAGAGTGGGCTCGAACAGACCACAGTTGGAACTGGCGGGACTTCATCGTTGAACCCGGACACAGTCGAGGCTATACAATAGGCTTAGAAAAAACATTTAACTTAGATAATCGACAAATCTTGTCCGTGAATGCCGAATTAACCCAGCTTGAAACAACCAGGACAGGAGAATTCAGACCTAACCCGCCTTTTTACGTACATAGTTTTGCTAACCAGGGATATACTAACCGTGGGCAACTACTGGGAGCCGCCATAGGTCCGGGTGGTAACAGTCAATATATTGGAAGCTCTCTATTTTTTGACAAAGGCAAGATTAAAATATTTGCGCAGCGGGCCACACTGAATAATGACTTTCTGTATGCATCTGATGACATGCTTAACGAAAACCTGCAAAGCCCCGACAATCCGAAATACCTGTTACACAATACAGAACTACGCTTTGGCGCTTCTCTTCTGTATTTCTACAAACAGTTTGAGACTGATATTGGCTTTGTTTATCGCAGAGAGATGAATGATGACTACATCTATAAAAATGATTTAAACCATTTGGGGATCAATCTATCTCTACGCTACCACCTTCCGAAACAAAACTAAAAAGAAAGGTATTGAGTGGCTCAGGTTCCACGCAGAAACTATGAATTTAGGCTTCCTAATGGTCTGTATACCTCCAAATATACTTAGCTAAGGTGTTTTTACGGTTGAAAAGTAATAATGGATGATAGATTCAATTATGGCAACTAACACACCCTTCGAATTCTCGGAGCAGGCTCTTAATAAGGCTGTCCCCAAAAGCCCAAACTGGGGAATTGGTGCCAAAATAATTAAGGTATATAAATCTCCCTAAACCCTCTTCTCCAAAGCCTGCCCCGACCACTGTCGGGGAGGTACTTTAAAGCACCCTGAGCGATATCGTAATCTAAGAGTTCCTCCTTGCGTGTCCCGAGCCATTCGGGGGAGAAGGAGGACAGGAGGATTGACCGATCGATTGAACCATAGGCTTTATTTGCTTAGGAATCTGATATGTTGACTATGACTTTTAGGACAGCCTCAGACGAATTCTCCCCTCCTCGGGAAGGGTGAAGAGGTGGGGGCTATACATGCCAAGAATGCTGTCCAGAATCGTTTAACCTGACTGGTAAACGGGTTTAGCTAATATAAAAAAGCCCCAGCTCATTGATACATGAACTGGGGCTTATGCTTTTTATATATGGACCAAAAATTGCTTAGTTATTCTCGCCCAGCATGATTTCACCCACATTCGTTTCCGTGTCATCCTCTACAAGGACTCCATTAACTTCTCCTTCCAAGTACTCATCACTCCCAGGCTGGACAGACAAGTCATACAACCCTTCTTCCAGCCCTCGCAATAAAAAGCTTCCTAATGTATCGACTTGGGTTGAAGTTACAGTATCCCCATCCATAATGGCAAAAACATAGGACTCCGAATCTGCTGGTAACACCGTACCTGCAACAGAACCAACATCCGACTCTTCACCATCTTCAACAAATGCCTTCAATACGGGCTTGAGTATATATTTGCCACTTCTACCAGCTTTATGCACAGAACGCGCAGCATCAAAGTCGACAATCAGGTCCAGCTCTTCGCCCGATTCAAGATCCGTTTTAAACTTTATTTTATAGCCAGATTGTTGCCCACT
This sequence comes from Fodinibius salsisoli, assembly GCF_026229185.1. Classification (GTDB taxonomy): domain Bacteria; phylum Bacteroidota; class Rhodothermia; order Balneolales; family Balneolaceae; genus Fodinibius; species Fodinibius salsisoli. The sequence goes on from NZ_JAGGJA010000001.1 coordinate 201,843, forward strand.
GGGTACTTTCAATGTGTGAGTATTGCCATCAATAACGACCGTATTGTCTTTGCCCAGTATCAGCCTTAATTCTTTATAATGGCCAGGGTCCAAGTCCGCAGAAGATAGCAATTCCTCTACTCCATTAGTCAAATCAAGTAAATTTATAACCTTAGGATCTACGGGCAGATCAATCCATTTACCGTCCTTTTCATCCGCTTCTACGGTATCGCTGTCGAACGGAGTATAATGGATCCGCAACCCTTGAACGTCAACATTGACCTCCTCATAGTCTCCCGGCGCATCTGTTAGATACACATTTAGATGACCTTTCGGATTTTGTGGTCCATCCATGTTGATATCATCGCAGGAGATTGCTAAAAAGCTTATCAGTCCTAATACAAAAAGACTCTGGAAAAATCGTTGAGATATAATTGTTATTTTAGATTTATTCATAATGCCCTTCCAAAAAATTTAGAGATAAAATATTATTGTTGTAGCCGCATTATTTTTATACTCGGGATACCTGATTTGTTCCGGGATATATTAGAATTATTTAATGAATGTTAAATTTTGTAGTACTCCCATCCACCTTCTCAGCATTTAAACCTTATCTTTTTGATACTTAACCCAATGAGCCTTTTGGGGATAGCAAATTATTGAAACAAACTTTTGTAGACATGAATAAAGCTTTTTTCTTAGATCGCGACGGTACCATCAATGTGGATTATAATTTTGTTCATACCCCGGAAGAGTGGACGTGGTGCGACGGAGCGATAGAAGCCTTACAATGGATGCAAGCAGAAAACTTTAAAATTATCGTCGTTACTAATCAATCGGGAATTGCTCGCGGGCGATATACCAAAGATCATGTACAGTCTTTACACCAATGGGTGGATCAAGAATTACACGCCCATAAGGTGACTATCGATGGCTGGTATTATGCCCCGCACCATCCAGAGCATGACACCGACGGCCTGTATGCCCCGGAAGACCGCAAGCCCGGCATCGGAATGTTTGAGAAGGCCGCCCAAAAGCACCAAATTGATTTCAGCCAGTCTTATATGGCCGGAGATAAGATCACAGACCTAAAACCAGCCATTACCCTGGGCATGCAGCCCTTTTTCATTCGCTCACGGCATGAACCCAAGCAGGATAAATCCTGGCTTCAAGAGCATGGGCTATCTACTTACGACAATATCAAAGAGGTGGTAGAGACTCTGTGAACCACTGCACGGCGAGGACCTAATTCTCATCCAGCTTCTGGGTTGAAGTCGGACGAATGAGAGAGGCAGAGAATTTTCAATCACCGAATGACGAATCCAGATGCCCAATGAAGATAGAAGCTGAAATAAAATCAGCTGCCTGTTAAAATAAAAAAGCCACGCTACCCAATGGTAGCATGGCTTTATAAGCTTTCGGTTTGTAACCGAAATGTCTACGTACCTATTAGCCGATGAATCCGAGCACCGACTGCGGTCCGTTATTGGCCTGCGCCAGTGCTGAGGTCGCCGTCTGCTGCAAGATCTGCAGTCGTACAGATTCACTTTGTGCCTTCGCAAAGTCCGTGTCCATGATACGAGACTTCGCTGATTCATTCGCACTGATCGACTCCGAAAGCGTCTGCTCTCGTACCGACAGTGACGACTGCGTAATACCAATGTCATTTACGTTATTCGACATTGTCGTTATTGCATCGTCAACATTACTAATAAAACGACGATATGCTGTAGCGTCGGCAACAGTATTATTAAAGTTCAATGATCCGCCAGCTGTTGATGAAGCAGCGCCTACAGTAATTGCCGATGTAGCATTACTATTAGTAATATCTGTTCCAGAACCAAACAATGCATCAACATTCACGGCATTAATCGTGGCCGTAATGGTATCTTCTGCTCGTTCTCCCACTTGAAACTCAAGACTCAATGAACCAGTTTTTGTGGCAGCAGCTGAAGTATTATGACCTCCATTCAACAGCTCGTAATCCTGATAGACCGTCTGATCAGCAATCTTATTGATATCATTTCCAAGGGCTTCAATCTGATCTCCGATAAATCCCCGCTCTTCATCGCCCAGTGTATCGTTGGCTGCCTGTGTGGCCAAGCCTTTCATTTCTACCAGGTTATCCATCACCGTTCCATAACTGGATTCGGTAATATCGAGCACCGACTTTGCATCACCGACGTTCTGCATTGCCTGGTTGAGCCCGCCAACGCGACTGCGCAGCTTCGTTGCAATCGAAAACCCAGCAGAATCGTCTTCGGCACGGTTAATCCGCTTACCGGTAGACATCTTCATCTGGTTCTCGGCCATCTGCTTGTTTACCTGGTTCAGCGACAGCTGGGAGTCCAGGGACTGTATGTTTGTATTTACTCTGTTTAAATCTCCAAAACTTGCCATAATGTATTCTTTTTTTGTTGCAAATAAATTGTTGACTACCTGCGTCTGTAGTGGTTATCGTTGCCCGGCAGCCGTTCTTAAATATTTTTTTAATTTTCTTTTGGAGCCAAAGATCTACACTGATTATTACTGACACACATCCCACCTTACCGAAAATACTATTGAACATAATTGAAGGTGCTGTCAAAATCATCTATCAGAATTGGTTTATAAAAGTAGAGCGAGATTTATCTCACTTACTCAAAATAAATTTCGAGCTACCACCTTGCTGTAGTCTTGATACCTAATCATAAACTATTCCGTAAAATTCTGCTCTACCCGTATCATCAGTCTTCTATTATTCCCCTAACATAAAAAAGCCACACTACCCTGAAGGTAGCATGGCTTTGTATTCCTTCTCTGGCTATAGGCCAGAATATCTTGGCTGCTATAATTATCCGCCAATAAATCCGAGTACCGACTGTGGACCGTTATTGGCCTGTGCCAGTGCCGAGGTCGCCGTCTGCTGCAAGATCTGCAGGCGGACCGACTCACTTTGGGCCTTTGCAAAGTCGGTATCCATAATACGAGACTTCGCCGATTCGTTGGCACTTACCGATTCCGAAAGCGTCTGCTCACGTACCGACAGCGATGACTGGGTAATACCAATATCGTTTACGTTATTCGACATTTCCGTGATCGCACTGTCTACTGCACCAATAAAGGAACGATAATCTGCAGAAGTAGCATTAGTATTATTAATATTTAATGCCCCCCCATTATCAGTTGCCGCAGTTGCCGCAGAAATTGCAGTTCCAGAAGCATTTGTAATAGAAAGATTGCCTCCTGCTGTATTAAATAATGCATCAACATTCACGGCATTAATCGTGGCCGTAATGGTATCTTCTGCTCGTTCTCCCACTTGAAACTCAAGACTCAACGAACCCACTTTTGAATTTGCAGAAGTAGCATTATGATCGCCATTCAACAGCTCATAGTCTTGGTACACCGTCTGGTCGGCAATATTGTTAATATCTTCGCCCAGGGCTTCCAGCTGATCCCCGATAAATCCCCGCTCTTCATCTCCCAGCGTATCGTTGGCTGCCTGTGTGGCCAAACCTTTCATTTCCACCAGGTTATCCATAATCGTACCATAGCTGGACTCGGTAATATCGAGCACCGACTTTGCATCACCGACGTTCTGCATTGCCTGGTTGAGCCCGCCAACGCGACTGCGCAGCTTCGTTGCAATCGAAAACCCAGCAGAATCGTCTTCGGCACGGTTAATCCGCTTACCGGTAGACATCTTCATCTGGTTCTCGGCCATCTGCTTGTTTACCTGGTTCAGCGACAGCTGGGAGTCCAGGGACTGTATGTTTGTATTTACTCTGTTTAAATCTCCAAAACTTGCCATAATGTATTCTTTTTTTGTTGCAAATAAATTGTTGACTACCTGCGTCTGTAGTGGTTATCGTTGCCCGGCAGCCGTTCTTAAATATTTTTTTAATTTTCTTTTGGAGCCAAAGATCTACACAGATTACAGCTGATAAATAAGCAGTCATTGCTCAGGTAGGAGACTTATCGACCGACGTAATCTCCTTGACATAGCTCGCAAGTGCACCGAAATGCCACACTTCGCTCAATACATTCGTTCGTTGCAATGACGGGTATTGCCCCCCCCATTAACTCTATAGCAATGCCCCAGGGCTATTATACTAATTATTCTGAACCAGCTTTTTAAAAAGCGCTACACAACCAAGGTCTCATACTTTTCTACGGCCTCTTCACTAAGGAGCTTAGACATCGCGAACAGTGGCTTTGTAATTTTCAAAAGTTAGTACTCAAGTTAACCTGTTTTCTAATTCATAGCTTAGGAATTAATTCCGTACCATCTTTTAGCTAATCTTGAAGTTTCGGCCTATGAGTAAAATAGAACTATTAGCTACTCCCAAATGGCTTTTTGACCTGTCTTTACGGCCTTGATAACCGGGATAACGAAACCCCTGTCGATCAAGGGCTTCATCATTTGTAAAAAATGTTTCCTGAATAGAGGTTGTGCCGATTTTATAAGAACCGATATGTAAATGCAATTTATTCACTGAGTAGCTGTTTATTAATATACTTTACTGTTCCTACTCCCCCTAAACCGGGTACTTCGGCATCATAAATGCAAAAGTCATCCAACAACTCATCAATATCACGACGATCTTCCTCTGAATGATACTCAAGCATTATTATTTTTGTATCTACTAATAATTCTTCCATCCCCTTAAGAATAGGTATTTCTGCCCCTTCCGTATCAATTTTTAGCACATCGATTCCTTTTATTCCTTTCTCTTTCAATGCTTCACTGGCCTTCTTTACTTCAACATTGACTTCATTTGCCCCGGGAACTTTGTGAGATGTAGTTGTCGCACCCGTATTATATGGATGCTGAAATAATGTGAGTTCACCCTCACTTTCACCTAAAGCACAAAACTCTGTTGTTACCCTCGCTATATTTTCAGTATTAGCTTTAAGCATGGATCTAACCAATGGATTCGGCTCAAAACAATATATATCAGCCAATTGGTTCCACTGCCTTGCATAAAGAGCAAAAGCCCCAATATTCGCTCCGATATCAACAATCACTGCGTTATCTTGCAATCCATAATTTCCCGGCAATGAATATTCATGATCATCAAAAATATTCCGCAACCGAAACAGCTCTTTCTCAGGAATTCTAAATTTGGTGGTTCTTCCACCACCTAAATAGTCATAATTTAATGATACTTCAATAACTTGAGAAGGCGTATTATCTTCAGCATTTACTGTTTCTCCTTTGGTAATGCCTTTTTGTTCTTCTGCTATTCTATTCCAAAACCATCCATTTCTTCCTTTCCAATTTATTTTGGAAATTCCATCTTTTTCACCATTCAATCGTTTTATAAGGAGTATTCTCTTCTCAACTTTATTCAAAATTTCAGGATTATCTTCCAAGGCCTTTAACATTTGCTGCTCCTCTTTACTACTTTCATGAGTAGTATCATTTTTTAGCATTATCCATGCCTCCACCACCCGCACCGTCAACCAATTTGGAAATGTAGTTTTAACAACGGTTTGGTCTTGCTCGGGTAGTGGCGGCAAAAATGGAAGTTGTACAGAAATATCTTTTCCTGAATTAACTGTTTCCATCAGCTGCTTCATCATTTCCATAGCCTGTCTTTGCTTTCCCAGCTGACTCATTACACGTACGTAGGTCAGGGCAGCTGCAATACCAGCCTGTCCACTGTTGAACAACCCAATTAACTTTTGAGCAGCAGTAAGCATCATCGCTCCTTTGCGTGATCTTGATTTTGAATCCTTTTCTGAAATCTCTATTTGCTCAGCAGTACAAACCAAGTTCAGTGCTTTTATATATTCTTCATTAGTGCCAGCCAATACCTTGTCAGCCCATTCATCAATTTTATGTTCAGCCCAAGGCTGGCTTTCCAGCATCTGCTTCCATCTGTGTTGATCAGTGGCCTCTAAATTTACATCCTCATCAAAAATCCACCCGGCCTCTTTAAACTCTTGCACCCTGTCTTCAGCAATTGCAACCAAATTCATCCGGTAAGGATCGATGCCCGTTTCGGAGTCGTACTCAGCCAACACACCGGGACCGGGGATATACTCATACAATCTATAGTCCTGTTGTAAAAAATCTTCTTGTAGTTTGTCAAGACAACCTTCACTGTTCTCGGCAGAAGCAATCACTACAGGCTTAACCCCAGCCAACATTTCTGAAGCCCCTTTCAATACATCAGCCTCCATACCGTTAACATCAACCTTAATCATTTCCACTTCTGGTTGACCCGCAAAATTCCACCAGCCATCAAGCGTGGTTACACTAATTTTTTGCTCTCCCTCTTTACTCACCTGGTTCAGCTCCGGCGACTCTCCTTCCTTAAAAGAAAGGCTCCCTGTCTTAGAAGACACCCCACGACCAATAACCTCCAATTGGCTTAATTTGTTTTCCAGCTTACTTTTCTCCAGGTAACTCCGACTTCTGGCTGAAGGTTCAAAGGCAGTAATCATACCCTTTTTCCCTACTGCTTTTGCCATGGATAAAGCATAACCACCAAAACAGGCCCCTACATCCAAAGCATACATCCCCGGCTGCAAATACGACTGCACAAAATCCAGCTCAGGCTCAAACCATTCCTCTTTTTCCAAAAAGACATACGTTGATAATACCTCCAAGTCTGCTGGTACAATAATTGAGAGGTCGCCTTTTATTTCTATCGTATGCTGTTCCTCCTCTTTATCTGTTTCTGCTGCGAAAGAATGAACCTTGTTTTCTTCCCCACCACTATCCTGTTCTGGCGTTAAAAGAGGCATTTCTTCTGGCCCATCAGTTAACGCCTTTACTTTCGCTGGGGTTAGAGGTTCAATATTGATTTTTTGCTGCCAGTTATTAGTATCATTTTTATGCCCTTCAACCCATTGCTTCCACATTTCTCGAAAGGCAACTGACAAATGAGCTCCAAAACGTTTTCCATCACAAACGGGAGAATTACGTATTTTCTTTCTTAGTTGTTTCCGTTCTTGTGCTAACCTCTTACAATCTTGAGCTAAAGCGACCGTTTTTTCAATATATTCATCCCAATTATCTGCGACCCAATTACCTAAGCCAGCATTCATTAAATGAGTTGCGGAATGGCGACCCGCAAAAGTAGGGCCCGGCATCGTTATGACCGGCACCCCCATATAAAGGGCTTCGCAGGTCGTGAGACCACCTGAGTAGGGCCAGGGATCAAGGGCAATATCAATTTTATTATATTCATTTAAGTGATTGGTATGTGAGGTTTGCCCTTCAAATAGTAATCGCTCTTTTTCTATACCCTGATCTGCAAACATGTTGATTACCCTCTCCCGAAAAGAAGCCGTATCATATTGTTTGCTTTTTAAGTAGAGCTTACTGTTTCCAACTCTTAACATGGCTTTGGCCCACTGTTCAATAATCTTTTCATTCACTTTCGTTGGATTATTGAAACAGCCAAAAGTAATGTAGTCATTCTCCAACACAGGTAAATCACCAACCTCAGGAGCATAACCTGGCGGGGTAAAAACAATATAATCATCAGGCATACGTACTAACTTTTCAGTATAGTATTGGTCCTCTCCTTCGGGGCTTTCAAACCTATCGGTAATCAGGTAGTCAAAAGCCTCGATACCGGTCGTATTAAAAAGTCCACCAACCCACTTTACAATAATAGGAGCTGGTTCTCCAGCCATAACATCAAAACTGCTGTGGCTTGCATGCCCAGATAAATCAACCAGAATATCTATTTCATCATCTCTGATGATCTCTTCCACTACTTTTGAATCATAACCTACAATAGAACGCCACACATCTATATTTTTATGAATACGTCGAGTTACGAAATCAAATTTATTATCTGCCGTATAACCATAAAGTTCAAACCTCCCAGAGGACAACTGCTCTAAAGCCCCCACTATCATAAAACCAACCGGATGACGCTTAAAGCTTCCTGAAACAAACCCGACCTTTAATTTCTTATTCTTAGATTTGTTTGAAGGCACAGACCTTCCATTCTGATTAAACTTTTTAAACCTTTCTCCTAACCTAACATGTTCTTCAAAAATGTATTCCCTTTCATTTTGGGGATTATAATGTAGTCCCATGAGGTAGTTTGAAATGGGATTCGTATGGTCAGGCAGCAGTTCAATAGCATGCCTGTAATTTTTTTCCGATTCATCAAACCGCCCCACCTCTTGTAAACAAATGGCATAGTTTACGTATAATAATCCATTCTCCGCTCCATCCCGGACCAACTCTTCATATATAGAAATAGCCCTATCATAATCTCCTTTTCCTTTACAAATTTCTGCTAATGCTACATCCGCTGCCGTACTACTGCCATATTTTTCTTTAGCTTCATTGATTAGCTCTTCTGCCTTCTCAAGCCTTCTTGTATCTTTGTAAACATCTGCCTTTCCCAAAAAAGCCTTGCAATGATCCTCATCCACTTCTAAGGCATAGTCAAATAATTTGTGAGCCTGCTTAAAGTCTCCTAAATCCTTATAAATATTTCCGATATGATATGCTACATCCGCATTTTTGGGATCTAACTTGTTAACTTTTTTATAACAACGTAATGCCTCCTCAAGTTTTGCTTGTTCCCGATAAACTTTTGCCAGATTTAGCCAAGCCTCTAAAAAACTGGACTTCATTGATACAGCTTCCTGACCATATTTTTCTGCTTCATTATATTTGCCAAGATTATAATAGTTTACAGAAAGCATATGATACGTCTCAGGCTGATCCGAATCATAATTTACTGCCTCAGCTAAATGATTGGCTGAACTTTCATGCTCGCCTTTGAGTGACAAAGCAATACCCATCATATGATGGGGCAACCATGCAAACTCCTTTTGGATTTGGTCACTATCTAAGGTCGGCTTCAATTCAGCAATCGCCTGATCCGGCTTTTGCCACTCTAAATATTTTTGGGCTTGCTTGATCTTTTTCTGCAAGGTTTGTTGCGTTCGTTGACATTTTATTGCTGTCCTGCACTTTTTATCAGAACAAATAAAATGCCACAGGCTGATTCTTAGGAGATATGCTATTTAAAAAGAGATTGACCGCTTTACCCTCTTTCGATCAACGGAAATTATTTCTTTTGAAGGGAATATTTGGCGGTTGGAAAGCATCTATACCTTTCTTCTATTATTTTTGTCCATCTCCCCTGTGCCTTTGCTCCATTCTATTGCTGGAACGAGTCAAATATGTAACAATATACTGTCAACAGTATGCAAATTTTTAGCCGACAACAAGTTCGGTATACCTCCGTACCTCCATCATACCAACTCCTACAAATTACGGAGCAGGTACGGAGAAGACACGGAGGAGGTAGGACGATGGTATCGATAAAACACGATCCAAAAAGCAGCTTATTGTCATGGAGATCAAAATGCTTATCGCTGGAGAATGATTCATCCAAATTTGGCACATTATTTGAATAAATGTGTGATAGGGAGATGATTAGAAAGGTCTAATCTTAGTGTCCTTAAGTAATTTCTGTTTTGGCCGATAATACCAGATAGGCAAGACTAAATTTTATCGAAATAACAAAGCTATGCAGAATCCACAACAGGTTTATCAGCAACAAGCGGTCATGAATGCATCGCCGCTGCAGCTGGTCGTAAAATTATATGACCTTCTGCTACAGGCGACCTACCGTAAAGATCAAAACCGAGTACGCGAAGTGTTAAATACACTTACCGAAAGCCTTAATTTTGATCACGAACCTGCCGAAGAGCTTTTTCAACTTTACCAGTATTGCCAGGATTTAGCCCGCGATGAAAACTATGAGGAGATTCGTGAAGTGCTGGAACCCTTGCGTGATGCCTGGGAACAAGCGGCCAAAGGGAAAACCGGAGAGCAGGCAGCCGGCTAATTATAGAATATAGAATACTGACCAAATTATTGATAAGGTAACACTATGAATTCTATTAGTAACCTAATACAATCATCAAACCCCTATTCACAATTTGTTGATCAGCTGGTACTGCTCGAAAGTCAAAAAAAGTTCCGGCTTGAAGATCAGCAAAGTCAACTGAATGATAAGCAATCTGCCCTAAGTAAAGTTAGTTCTGTCATTTCTGATTTTACTTCTCAGGTTGATGAATTAACCAGTAATACATCCGATAGCTTCAACCCGCTTACCTCTTCTTCCAGTAATGAAGAGGCCATTCGAGTGGATTCCATATCAGGGTTAAAAGATCCCAATACCTATGATATATCGGTAAGCCGCAAAGCCAGTAAAGATATCATGCTCTCGAATGTGATGGATGGTACGGCTACCAACCTCGCGGGCAGCGGAGATGGATCTGTAGACATTACGATTGGGGATAAGACAGAAACCATATCCATTTCAGCCACTAATGGGGACGGCACAGACAAAACGAATAAAGAAATTTTAGAATCGTTTTCCACCGCTATCAATGATATGCTGGGAGAAGAGTCTGACAGCGATGTTTTTGAAATAGATAATGATGGAAATGTTCAACTATCAGTAAAGAGTGCCCAAACCGGTTATGATGAGCGTGTGCAATTTGCCAATGCCACTGGAGCTTTGACTGATATCACTAACAACATGGGTCACAAAGTTGTGGATGACGGCGGCACGCTAAATGATCTTGATGCTGAATTTACGGTTGATGGCATCACCTTTACTCGCGGGGAAAATACGGTAGATGATGCAATATCAGGGATGACTTTTTCACTTCTGGGCTCTACAACAGAGCAAGAACAGATCACTATTGATAAAGATGTTGAAACGGCTGACAGTAATATTGATGATTTCATTAGCAAATTCAATGAAATGAACAAACAGATCCGCCAGCAAACTTTTATTAATGGCGAAACGGGGAATAAGGGTCCGTTGCAAGATATGCGTTCTATTCGCAACCTGACCATTAATTTGCGCCAAACGGCACTTACTGATATGGCTTCTGCCGGAGCTGATGAATTCAACAACCTTTCTGAAATTGGTATTGGGTTTGAAAACAATGGAAATATGAAGGTGGAAGATTCCGAATTACTAAAAGAGGCCTTGACAGAAAGGCCAAATGAGGTAAAAAACCTGTTTACCAATGATGATTCACCGGTCACCAAGATGTATGAACGAGCTAATACATTTACCGAAACGGGCGGTACTATTTCATCACTGGAAAGTGGACTGGACCAAAAAATAGATTTTCTTGGTAATCGTATAGAATCAGAGAGTAAATACCTGGAAAAGTATGAAGAACGCCAGCGCGAAACGTTTGCCGAAATTTATCAAATGCAACAAGAAGGCCAGCGCCAACTTAACGCCGTAATGAGTCAACAATCTTCGTTAGGACTGTAATATGAATGCAATTGCCAATCAGCTTTTGAAGCTGATAAAAGTAAATAGAAAAATCATAAACCAGTTTCATAAAGATGAAGCTGATGTAGCACTGTTACAGAAACGGTTCAATGAACGAGGAAGACATGTTACAAAGCTGGCTTCGGTAACGGAAGTTTATGATGCATCTTCGTTATCAAACAGTCAAAAAAAACGCCTGACATCACTATTTGAACGATTTGAAGATCAACAACGTAGTATTCAAGAAGCCCTTGATTATATTTTAGAGAAATCAAAAGAGCGACTTGACGATGCCATAAAAAAGAATAAAGCCGAAAAGAGCTATAAACAAGTTTTAAAACGGTAGAACAATTTATACTTTTTTATAAAATTCTCACTATAAGACTATGGATATCAATAAACTAAACAATATAGGTGGTAGTAACGTAAATAGAACCAATGAATCCACGCAGGGTGAAGCTTCTGAAAAAAACTCGAATGCTTCGGTAGATACACCTGTTGATAAAGTTTCCTTAAGGGATTACCCCTTTCGAAATAATGATCAACTTTTTGCTAAACTCGAACTGGAAAAGCTCAACCAATCTTCATCACAACAGTTTAAGAAAATGAAAGGCCAGGTATCTGCCTATCTGGAGGCTTCCGATAATCCAGATGCTGATGTTCAACAAACAGAGTTGGGGCAAAAATTAAATGATCCGTCCGTCTGGGGCAATATCGCTAATAAAATAATTAAGTAATTTATATTTCATCAGACATCCATAGACCTTTTACAAAAATTGCTTCTCAAGATATTGACGAACAATTCTATTCTTCGACCTCCTTTTAAGCTGTTACAAAAACCTCTACCGTACAAACAAATCAGGAAATTGACCTTTTCTTAAAGTGTTCAATAGTTCAAAAAAGTACTTCCCTTCTACAGATCTCATACGTACAGTAATCACCTTGCTTTTAAGCTTTCTGAATTTACGATAACCGCGTAATATTGTTGAAGTTTTCGACAAAAAAGCTTTTTATATTCGTGTAATATATTGGGTCAAAAAATACCCTTATTAAATCCATTCAAATATATTTACCCCAACGAAGTAAACCATCATCAAAAACATATTTATGAAAGAGCGTGTTGTAATAGTTGAAGATGATAAGATGCTGCTCGAATTTTTAGTCGAAAATTTGGGCATGAATGGCTACGAGGTTGAAGCTTTTGAATCACCAATTAAGTGCATTGACTATCTCAAAGATAATGAAGCTCACGTGGTGCTCACCGATGTTAAAATGGATGATATGACCGGAGATGAGGTATTAGCTCATGTGAGAAAAAATTATCCTGACACGGGTGTCATCATGATGACCAGTTTCGGCAATATCACGCACGCTGTACACGCTTTGCAAAAGGGAGCTTTTGACTATGTTACCAAGCCTTTTAAGGCTAAAGAAATTACGTATCGGATTAATCGGTTTTTTGAAGCAGATAATATCGACTTCAATAGAAAACAAAAAATCCAACCCCTTTCAGAGGATCATCAAGGCGAAAGAAAACAGTCTGTTGACTCAAAAAATAGTGGCAACATTGTCCAACCCACTGACAAAAAATTTATTGGACAAGCTACCGAAATAAAAAAACTGATGGAAATTCTTCCACAAATTGCTGAAAGTACTGCTCCTGTGATGATTCAAGGAGAAAGTGGAACTGGGAAAGAAGTATTCGCCAACCTGATCCATCAAAACAGCAACCGATCTGATCAACCCTATGTCAAAATAAACTGTGCCAACTTGCCTAAAGAGTTGGTTGAAAGCACCCTTTTTGGCCATGTTAAAGGAGCATTTACAGGAGCTATCTCAGACAAAATTGGAGCTTTTGAAAAAGCCAACGGTGGTACTATTTTGCTGGATGAGATTACAGAGATTAACATCAATATACAGGCCAAACTGCTCCGTGTACTGCAAGAAAATGAGTTTCATCGCGTAGGTAGCCAAGAAGCCATTGAAAGTGATGTCCGCGTACTGGCTACTTCCAATCGGAATATTGCCGATGCTATTGCCGACGAGGAATTCCGTGAAGATCTCTATTATCGTCTCAATGTCTTTCCGATATCCATTCCTCCACTCCGTGAGCGTAAAGAGGATATTCCATTGCTCGTTAATTATTTTGTGAATCGATATACTGAACAGTATGGGATGGAAGCGAAGGAAGTATCCGATAATCTGATGGAGCACCTGGTCAATAAAAAATGGCAGGGGAACGTTCGTGAGCTGGAAAACAAGATCCACCGAGGCGTCATTTTATCAACGGATAAAGATACTATTACTCTTGATCATATTGAGAACAATCTCTTTTCTAAAGTGGACCTTGAAGTGAGTAAAGAAGTTCTCTCCGACCTACCTTTGATGTCAATTGAGGACATGGAGCTTCAGCTTATCAAAAAAGCCCTGGAGCATACGCAAGGCAATCAAAAAGAGGCTGCTAAAATTTTGGGCATTACAGATCGAACCATCCGTAACAAAATTAAAAAAGCCCAGGCCAACGAAGTACAATAATAGATTGGGCAAATAGTGCAACATAAAACAGCTACCTGGGAGTGTCTGTTCCTGACAACTGTTTTTATCAGAACAATATTTCTCTCCTGAATGCTGAAATCTAAATAATATTTGCGACCATTTTTTTTGCTTGTTCCAACCTGTTCGTTTTGGTGAGCGATACTATAAGCTTGCGCTTATATACCTGGTCCCCGGGGTGTGCATCATATAGCTTTTTATAAACAGTAGAGACATAACCATACCAATTCTGTGTCATAAAAAGAGTCATCACTTCATCAATTTCTTCCCTTATACCTTCCTCCATCTCATTCGGCGGCAACTGGTCTCCAAACATCTGTTCAAACAGATATGTCGACCGCTCAAAATCATCTAACTCAATGGAAAGCATCAAGGCTTTTTCCAGCATCGCTCGATCGCTGTTTCCACGTTTAAACGTAAAGAGCTTATCAAAATACTCGTTAGCTTTGGCACGGCGACCAGCTTTGAGTGCTACATTAGCCAGGTTTACAAAGGTCTTTTCTTCATCAATTTTTCGGTCAAAACTGGCTCCAGAAAATAGCGCCAGTCGATCGTAATATTGCTTAAGTACCTCAAAGGCTCGTTGCCACTGTTTACGCAATTCGTGGATACGAAACTGTATCAGATAGGGTAATCGCTGCAATGATTCGGCTTCGAGCGACTGCGTACATAGTGATAATGCCCTTTCCCACTTATGCTGCTCCGCCAAGCAGCTGGCCAACCCATTTACGGCCGCCAATCGATCAAAGGGCAAGAGTTTCTCTTGTTTCAGCAACTGACGAAACTGAGCGGAGGCCCGCACATACTTTTTTGCTTTCAGGTATCTATTTCCCTGTACCAGGTATAGCTTGGGAGCCTGTTTTTTCAACGAAAGTTCTTCTTCGATATCAATATGTGAATATAGACTTGTGTCTCGTTCAATAATAATTGGCTTGCTACTCAAATTGATCTTGTTAGAACGCACAAACTCCGTAGCATCTGCTAACTGATGGCCTTGGAAAATATGCCCCTCATCCATCGATACGTTTACCAAGCGCATCTGATAGTAATGATGCGTGGTACTGTTCCTTTGAATATTGATAATAGCCGGAGCCCACTCTGTTTTATCTAAACTCTGCGCATTCGGAAAACTGCTGAACTGAAGCTGTTCATCATCCTCTAAAAAAAGTGCCCAAGAACCAGTAACCTTTTCGGTGATAGTATTCCATACTTTTGAACGACTACTTTCAGCGTCATATTGATACCACCGTACCCCCTCCGGCAAGCTTTGAGGAGCTTCTCCCTTTCCCGCAACAATCAACTCAGAAAAATATCCTTGCCACTGCCGAAGCTTCTTGGTGTTATAAAATGCTGAATCAGAAAGAAAAAGTACGCCTGTTAGCCAATCTGACCTTGTATTCTCTCCATCTGATATTGATGAGATCCCCGATTCCATAATAACCTCTTTATTTTGTGCAAAAACTCTGTTTTTATTTGAATATTGTTCTCAATCCCATATTTAATCCTGTAACAGGTTGCCGATGATGTTGAAGATTAATCATTCTAAACGGAGGCTTTGCCAAACCCTCTAAACGAAACAAACAGCTCTTGGGAAGCCCGAAGAATTCTTTGATTATATGTAGTTCAATAATGTGTTTTCAAACATTTTGCTGTGTACGGCCATCGCCGATTCGTAGGCCACCTGGGTACGCTGCATATCAGAAAAAGCTTGAGCATAGTCGGTATCTACCAGCTCACTAACATCTGATTCTTGTGTAATCTTGGTCGATTCGTACTGTTCAAACATGAAATCCATGCGATTGATATTATCCCCCAGCTTGGAGGTTAAATCTGTTGTGTGGTTAATTACATCATCAGCATCAGTTAATAAGTTATTCAGCTGGCCATTGTTGTTATCGCGCAGGGCATTTTCTGTATCTTCAAGAAAGGTAAAGATATCTCCTGCGGGAGTATCAACAATTTCTTGGCCTGTAACACTGATGTCAATTTCTACACCATCACCCGCTACAACATGAGGGGCTTTATCATTACTATTATTGGTAACCCCAGTGCCCGTTTCATTAAAGGGTTTATTACCACTATTGGTCCCGGCAAACAGATATCGATCTCCATACTTAATATTTAAACTATCGACAATCTGACTGCGAATGCCTGCCACCTCATCAGCTAAACTTTCGCGTTCCTGGGCTCCTAAGGAATCCGAAGATCCTTTAACCATGGAGTTTTTAATTTTGATGAGATTATCAATCACCCCATCCATTGTATCCTGGGCAAGCCGTCCCTGCCGTAATCCACTGCTAATATTACTTTGGAACTGCTCCACTTTACTGAGGTCAGCTTCTAACACCCGACTACTTTGGAAATTAACGGGGCCCTGCGATGGAACACGAATTTCCTTTCCACTTGATAAATTTGACTGTATTTCAGCCATTTCGCTGCGGTTCTTATTTACATCCCGCATAAAATTATCGAAGATAATCTTTTGTGTAACGCGCATATATTACCTCACTATACTAATTAATGTGTCATACATTTCTTGAGCAGAACTCATCACTTTGGCGGCTCCCTGGTACGCATTTTGGAACTTCATCATGTTACTGAGCTCCTCATCAATATTAACCCCTGCCGTTTCTTCCTGCTGTGTTTTCAACATTTGAATTTCTGAATCTCGTGTACTCATCTTATTGGTAACCGCATCCAGATTTACCCCCGGCTCACTAATAGTACTAATGGTATAATTCGACAAGGTTTGATTCTGAGATGTTCCTCCAATCACTTTCTGGTTGCGCAAGCTGGCAATCGCTGAAGCAACCTCTCCATTTCCTGCTTCTCCATCAGTGTCAGATGCTGCAATATGCTTGGGGTTATCGATCAAGTCTTGGTTGATAGTAATACTTTCGGCCGTTGTACCTGCAGAATTGAAGAAATCACGCTGAATATTATCCTCCAGCCCATACCCACTGTTATGGATGTTATTGACCTCCGAAACAATGGTGGAAGCAATATTATCAAGACGTTTTTTCATTTCAGGGATACCTTCTTCATACATTTCAATCTCGGCTCCAATTTTACCGCTTTCGGGCTCTATGACGTGCCCATTTTCGAGCCGAAGACGAAACTTTTTATTCGCATCATCAACTTCAGAGGTAATGTTGTACGCCTTATTTTCGTCCACCACACTATGCCCATCGATCTGAATCTCCATAGCGCCGGTACTGGTTTTTCGGCTTTCAAAATCAACCAACTCCGATAGTTCGTTCATCTTAGCCACTCGCTTATCAAGGCTGGAAAAGTCAGGATTACCCTTCGCCTGGGCCTGCTTAATCGATCCATTGAGCTCATTAATATCGTTGAGCAGACTATTGATGGAGTCAAGCGTTTTGCCGGCAAAATTCTTAACAAGATCACTATTTTCATCCACATTCAAGCTCGTTGACCGCAACTTGCTCGTCAACTGTTGCGTTTCGCTAATTAAATTGTTGCGAACGCTTACATCCTGAGGATTACTTGCTAAATCAGCAAAATTATCAAACAGACTGCCTACCTGCGTATCCAAATCGTCTCCATAATCGGTAACCATCGATGCCTCTAACTTCTCATATACATCGGCTTTCTTTTGCAGGTAGCCCATGTCATGCTGTTTTTTATTCAGCAATTTATCATTGATATCATCCCGCAACCGGGTTACCTGCTCAATATTTACTCCCAGTCCTCCATGGTACTGATCCATCTGCATACCATCAGGCGTTTTCTCAACACGTTGACGGCTATAGCCCGGCGTGTCCGCATTAACAATATTGTTAGAAGTAACCGACATGGATCGCTGAGAGCCACGAAGGCCGCTCTTTGCTATTTCAAATAATGATTTCATATCTATGCTTCTTTATTAAGTGCTATTCCGGAAGAAATTTCCTCTTTTCTTCCACCGGCACTGTACCGTGTATTTTTATTATTGTGCAAACTGTAAATTGAGCGCATCAGCTGCATGTTCTTTTCGACCGCAAATTCCAGCAGGCTATTTAGTTTATCATGTTTCTTCCTAAGCCTTATCATCTGTTGCTCAAGATTCATTTGCCAACCAGAAATAGTATCGCCCTTATTGGGGTAGACTTCTTTAAGATTCTCAAGACGAACCTCTACATTACTGATGCCAGCATTGTTTAACATCATTCGCAGGTGTCCTACAAGCTTATGCTCTTGTTCCTTGAATACCTCTCTTAGCTGGGTGTAATCCTCAACGTTTTGTTCAATATCATCTCCATTGGATGAGACAACGGCCTCTACCTGTTTACTAATAACGTCCTGCAGAGCATCAGACAGTTTACTAAGACGATCAACAATTTGCCCCAACTCTGTAAAAGCTTCATTTGATTCCATACCTACCCTTCCTTACAGCATCTCATTATTAATTGATTGACATCACACTTTATGATATTTCGAGATCATATCAGCCATTCCTAATTTCCGTTGTTCTGCAATTTCTGTAGCAAGTGTCTCTGTGATATGATGCCGGTACATGCTATTGGCCCGTCCAGCAACACCATTTTTATCGCCCATTTTAAAAGAATCTTTAGTCATTTCATTAACCAGCTGCTTAGCAAACATTTTTTCAAACTGCATGGCAACTTCTTCCTTCTTTTCCAGAGCAATATTTTTCTTGTCCAGATCCACTGGCATTGATTCTACTATGCTACTGACATCCATAATTATCTTTCTTTATGAGATTATGCTTTTCAAGTTTATTTTATCCTACATCACAATGAGTTCGCCCTGCAAAGCACCAGCACGGTCAAGGGCCTGGAAAATTGAAATAATATCACGGGGACTAAGTCCCAACGAATCCAGTGCACCAGCCAGCTGTTGTACATTGGTATTCGGTTCCAAAACAATATTTTGAGCTGACTCCTCGCTAATCCCTACTTCTGGTACCGGCAGAGTCACGGTTTCTCCCCCACTAAATGCCGGAGGCTGACTTACAAAAGGCGTTACTTGTGTCCGCACCTGCACACTTCCGTGCGAAACCATCGCATCATCAATCGTGACGCCGCCGCCCGCTACAATGGTTCCAGTACGTTCGTTGATGACAACACGAGCCGGCTTCTCCAGCTCAACCTGTTGATCCATAATCGTGCTAACAAACAAATTCCTCATACCAGGCGCTTGGAATGCTTCCGGCCATTCTACCTGTACAATCCCAGGGTTGTATACGGTAGCTAATTCTTCATCAAAACTTTCGTTAATTGCTTCCACCACCTGTCGCGCATTTGTATATCCGGGTTGCGTTAAACTTAGCTGTAACGGTTGGTCAGCATTTAATTGAAAGTTATTATCATACTCTACAATACCACCACCGGGAATGGTAGCCGTAAGAGAGCTATTGCGAGAAAAGCGGGAACTTCCGATTTCTTCATTGATCCCACCGACCACCAATGGCCCTTGAGCCAATGCATAAATTTCTTTTGTTTCAGGATTTAAAAGCGGCGTTTCCAGCAAAACTCCTCCTTCAAGACTACTGGCATCCCCCATTGATGAAATAGTGACATCGATTTCACTGCCAGATGCGTGATAAGGTCCAATATCTGCAGTAACAATAACCGCGGCCACGTTCCGGGTTCGAAGACGCTCAGAATCAACATTAATACCAAAATTATCCAGCATATTGGCGATAGAGCGGACAGTAAATTGGGCCCCTCGTCTACTAATCGTTCGATCGCCGCTACGATCTAACCCTACAACCAATCCATATCCTACTACTTTGGTAGCATTGGCCCCTTTAACTTTTAACAATCGACTCAGTGGCGTTTGAGCTTCACTTTGGGTGGGAAACAGGACGGCCACCACAAACACTGCTATAAATATGTTTAATTGCTTCTTCATTGTTGTAATCTTCTGAAACCTCAATAGGTTCTATTTCATTGCTTTTAACACTGCTACCGCACTTAAACCAAGGCCCGCTACGGTTAATATTGCTCGTTTTAAAAATCCTTCTTTTTTTGTCACACCTTTTATACCTCCCTCCTTCTCATAATTAATCTGGGCATTGGCCAATCGGAACGAAAAGACTTCGTTCCGACCATTGATATCATTGGGACGAACCGTGCCGCTTAATTCAATTTGATGCTTTTCGCCATTTATTTCGGTCGTTCGTGATCCTTCGACAATAAGATTTCCTGAGGGTGATCTATCCGTAACTTCTACGCTCATATATCCCTCCAATAACTGTCCCTGATTCGTAGATACCTGTTCATCAGACTCATAATTTACTTCCGCGTCTGCTCCAAAAGTGGGCTTAAACGGCATAAAGTTCCCCCCCACTGATCCGCCCGCGCCGCTGCCTGCATTTGAAGAGTTTTGAGCATCGGCACTGGTACTCCCAGAAATATTTTCCTGTAAGATAACCGTCAAGACATCGCCCACCTGCATTGCTTTATTATCTTTATACAGTGAACGCTGTGCATAGGTGGTACTTGTGATTCCTGCGACCAATAATAATGCCACAGTGTATGTTCCAATCAAAGTGTATTTTTCCATAGAATTACTCCCGGACGAATAACTTCGCCCACATATTTTCGGTTGGTTTTGTTACAAAAAATCGTAATTCGATCTCCTTTCGCTCCATCCTCACGTGCTTCTCCAGATACCTGAACCTGTACCCCATTACGCTTAACAAAAACTTGTACCTCGTCTCCGGCCTTGATAATCAAATCTCTGCTCACATAAGACTTGCGGATGGGCTGTCCTGACAGTAGGGTCTGACGGAGTGTCTTGCCGATTAGCTCTTTGGTATCGGCATAATATGCGGCCCTATTTTTCAATATTGATACCCATTGCATAGCAAGATCGTCCGCTTTTAGCTTCGATCCTTTTCGGACCCGGCCAACAACAACAGGCAACTTTTGCTCAACCTTGACTTTAAGCTGAACTTCTACACGCTGACGATTGCCTCGATGGCTATATGTCACCTCAAAATTGGTGTATCTTCGCAGTTGTCCCAGTATCTGAATGTCAGTAATCTGAGCGGGAGATTGCCGTAAAAGCTGATCAGGAATCCATCGGGGTTGAATTTCGAACCGAACCTCACCATTTGCCAAACGCTGGGCTAACTTCTTTTGGGCCTGATCAAGAATAAACGATTTCATTTCGTCATCCTCGCCCCTATCTATGCCTGCCTGCAAAGGCAGCTCACCCAGGCTGACAAAAATAAGCAGAAAAAAAATAGTCGCACGTAATTTCAAGATAAGCCGTATTTATCGCTTAATAGAATTGGTTACTGACATCATATCTTCGGCTGATTGTACCATCTTCGAATTAGTCTCATATGCCCGCTGTGCTTCAATGAGCTGAACCATCTCGGTCACTACATCTACATTAGATCCTTCAAGGTATCCTTGCCGTACATTCCCAAACCCTTCGGCGCCGGGACGGTCTATAAAAGGCATTCCCGAAGCTTGGGTTTCGCTAAATAGGTTCCCACCCTCGGCATCAAGTCCGGCGGGATTAGAAAATCGAGCCAGCTCAATTTGCCCGAGCTCAATCTCACGATTATCACCGCCCATGAGAGCCGTTACCGTACCATCCTGCGAAACCTCCACGGCTTTTGCCTCCATAGGCACTTCAATCAATTCAGCAAGCGGCAACCCAGAGCTATTCACCAACATTCCAGTTGAGTCACGCGTAAAGTTTCCGTCCCGAGTATAACCAATTGAGCCATCCGGCTTTTCAACACGAAAAAATCCATCGCCGCTAATGGCCATATCCAGTGGATTACCCGTTTCCGAGATAGAGCCCTGGGTAAAATTCCGAATTGTTGAGACCGCCTGAGAACCGTGGCCAATCTGTAGACGTGGACTGTCATTTGACAACCTATTCGCCGCTCCACCAGACTTTGAAACGGCAATATCCTCATAAAACAGATCTTGGAAGGCGATATTACTCTTCTTAAATCCGGTTGTACTAACATTCGAGAGATTATTAGCAATATTGTCGACTGATTTCTGCTGAGCGCTCATTCCAAGCGAAGCAGTTGTTAAAGCTCTAAAAGGCATAGTGTTTATCTGTTTGTTAGATTAAAATTTCCCTAATTGCTGTGTAGCTCGGCCCATCATTTGATCAGTTGTTGTCATGGCTCGCTGCTGTGACTCAAACATTTTAGTCGTTTTCATCATATCCACCATTTCGGTTAGTGGATCAACGTTCGACGATTCATAATACCCCTGCATAACTTTGCTTGACGAATCATCTGCCATCGCCTCTTCAGGGGCACTTAAATAGTTGTTCCCTCTACGTTCTAACTTCGACGTATCCTCTACTTGAACAATTCGAAGTCGATCAAAAACTTCACCGTCCAAACGAATCGTCCCGTCATCGGCAACATCCAACGTTGCCTCATCGCCATCACGGCCCGTTGCCTTCAGATACTCCGGCATATAAATAGGACCAGAATCGCCCATTACACGCGATCCATTTTCATCCACCAAGAACCCGTTACTGTTAAAATGCATGCGGCCGTCACGCGATAGGTGAGCTCCCTCCCCATTTTCTACCACAAAAAAGCCCTTCCCTTTGATACCAAAATCAAGCGGATTTCCTGTAGGTTCAAGCACCCCTTGCTGCATATCAACCTGCTGCTGAGGAACAGCTTGGGTCACCATTTTGCCATCAATACGTTTCTGCACCATGTTTTGAAAAGTATTACTGCCCTTAAACCCCGGTGTATTAATATTTGCAAGGTTATTGGCCGTAACATCCTGCATCTTCATCAGCATCTGCATGGCCTGCATTTGAGCCTGTAATCGATCTATCATGTTTTGGGGACCTCCATTTTCCTGTTGACTAAAAATCCGGTTGCTCCGGCCGAGGTATGAGACGTTCAAATTCTATGCCACCAATAATTGACCTCACCAAAATTCCAGCTTTCTAAGCCGTGATAATCCACCTGTAAGATCACTCCTTAATATATAATGATGTATAAATTGCTCTTTTATATAGCCTAAAAACTTATTTAGAAGCCATTTATAGAGGTGTAACTGTAATCCCGAGAAATACTGCACAAATGGAAATGTTTTCCGTCATCGTGGATTATTTCTCCCTCACCAGCGCTAATGCCATCCCCAAAACACTTAAATCAATTATTCCGGAAATGGTACCATATTTGAATTATCAACACGTTATGGCGGATAACAAATCAGACCAAGAAAAAACAGAAGACCCCACACAGCGGAAGCTTGAGAAAGCACGTGAGGAGGGGCAAGTGGCCATCAGCACCGAAATTTCATCCGTGATGATTATGGTGGTTTCGGTATTAACTATCGTGGGTATGGGCGGATTTATGTATGGTCGGGTTGAAGCGCTTTTTGAAACATTTTTTTTAAACGCCCAAATGGCTGTCAATAATCAAAATCACGGGGTGGCTTATGTGGGACTTGCGTTCCGATACGGTATTGAAGCTATGACCCCTATTCTGATTGTCCTGATGGCTACCGCCTTGGTCGTTAACCTGATACAAACCAAAGGCGCTTTTTCGCTTAAAGCTATTCAGCCAAAATTCGAGAAGCTAAATCCCATTACCGGCATTCAAAATATCTTTTCCATGAAGGGGCTTGTAGAGCTCGGGAAGGGATTCTTCAAGTTGTTAATCATAGCTATTGTTGTTTACGTCACGGTCTTTTTTAATGTAGATCATTTCGTCTCTTTTACCGTAATGCCTTTGGAATACAACATTAGTGAGACTGGCACTTATGTACTCCTTTTTTTAGGCAGGACGTTAGTTGCTCTTTCTATCCTTGCCATTGTGGATGCCATTTACCAGCAGTATCAGCACAAAGAAGACCTTAAGATGAGTAAAAAAGAAGTAAAAGACGAACATAAAGAGTCCGAAGGCGACCCCCACATGAAAAATAAGCGAAAGGAGATGGGCCGGTCGCTGGTACAAAAACGCCTCGATCATGCGGTCATGGATTCGGATGTGGTCGTAACTAATCCAACGCACTATGCTATTGCGCTACAATACGACCCTGAAGAAAATAGCGCGCCGCTGGTTATGGCCAAGGGACAGCGACTGCGAGCTCAAAAGATTAAAGAATATGCCAAAGAATTTGATATTCCCATTGTAGAAAACAAACCCGTCGCCCAAGCGCTGTTTGCCTCGGCTGAGGTTGATCAGCATATCCCCGAAGATCTATATCGGGCAGTGGCCGAAATTCTTGCTTACGTTTATAAGCTTAAAAACAAACACAACATTTAACTGTAGGAAATGGCTTTTACAAATATTTCAACAAGCAAAATAAAGAACAGGTTTCTACAAACTGATGTTCTTATTTCATCAAGCATCATTATCATTTTGCTGATAATGATTATCCCATTTCCACCAATGCTGATGGACTTTTTCCTGGCATTAAATGTGTCGCTATCTATTATTGTCATGCTGGTAGCCTTTTACACACTCAAACCGCTTGAATTTGCCGTTTTCCCGGGCATGTTACTTATTCTAACCTTATTCCGTCTTTCACTAAACATCGCCTCTACACGACTGATCCTGAGTGAAGGGTATGCCGGATCTATCATTGAATCGTTTGGAGGATTTATTGTACAGGGCAATTATGTTATTGGGATCATTATTTTTGCTGTTCTCATCATTATTAACTTTGTAGTCATTACAAAAGGTGCCACGCGTATTGCCGAGGTGGGGGCACGTTTCACGTTGGATGCCATGCCGGGAAAACAAATGTCCATCGATGCCGATTTAAGTGCCGGACTCATTACCGATCAGGAGGCTAAAAAACGTCGTGAAGAAATTGCCCGTGAAGCTGATTTCTATGGCGCCATGGATGGTGCCAGCAAATTTGTTCGTGGTGATGTTATAGCTGGCCTGCTTATCACCTGCATCAACATTATAGGTGGATTGGTAATTGGCACGGTTCAAAATGGGATGGAACTGGCTGAAGCTGCTAAACTGTACACTTTGCTTACTATTGGTGATGGCTTGGTTTCACAAATTCCTGCACTACTTATATCTACCGCTGCCGGTATTATTGTTTCACGTACAGCTTCAAAAGGAAACCTAAGTAAAGAACTAACGAGCCAACTTTTAGGAGATCCCAAAATTCTTATACTGGGCGCCTGCTTTGTACTTTTTTTAGGCGCTATGCCAGGCATGCCTTTCATCCCCTTTGCACTAATGGGTGGTCTCTTCATTTTTCTTGCTTATAAACGACACCAAGCTGAAGAAGAAGCGAAGCAAGCCGAGGCTCAAGAACTACAAGAGTTACCCAAAGGCGAAACTGATACCGTCGAAGATTACTTGCTAATGGATACGCTTGAACTCGAAATTGGCTACAGCCTTATTTCAATGGTTGAGGAGCAACAAGATGGTGACCTGCTGGACCGTATCACATCGTTGCGCAAGCAGTTGGCTTCAGAGTTGGGCATCATTATTCCATCGGTACGTATCCGTGATAATGTACAGCTCAATGCCAACCGATATATCATTAAAATGCGCGGCATTGAGCAAGGGGACGGTGAACTGTTGCCTGATTACCACTTGGCCCTTGTCCCCTCTGATTTTGATGCCAACATCCAAGGCATTGAAACAAAAGATCCAACTTTTGGAATGGATGCCATCTGGGTAAGCGGAAAAAATAAATCAAAAGCGGAAAAATTTGGTCTTACGGTGATCGAAGCCGGCGCTGTCATTACCACCCACCTTATGGAAGTGCTCAAGAAAAATGCACACAAGCTTATTGATCGACAGATGGTAAAGCGATTGGTTGATAACATTGAAGAACAGTCACCTGCTCTTGTTGAAGAGCTTGTTCCTGAGGGCATGCGCATTGGGGAGATACAAAAAGTGCTTAAGCGCCTGCTGTGTGAGCGTATCCCCATCAACAACCTGGTTACCATTTTAGAAACCCTTGCTGATTACTGTCAACAGACTCAAAACACCGATGTGCTTACGGAATACTGCCGTGCATCGCTATCAGAGATTATCACAGAACGCTTTGTTGGGGACGAGAATGAAATTGTAGTTGTAATGATGAATTCCAATCTGGAATCGCGACTCATAAAACAAGCTCAACAGGGGGGGCTCAACGCTAATACGCTTGGGCTTGGACCCAATGTGGTAGAGCAACTCTACAAAAGTGCTTCAAGTACTTTTGAGAATATGATTCACCAAGGATATGACCCGGTTTTACTAACTTCCCCAGTGTTGCGACATACCCTTTTTGAGTTTTTGGCACCAATTTTGCCTGAAATAAATGTGTTGTCGTATAACGATATCAGCCAAAATGTGCAATTCCAAACGTTCGATCGACTGCGCATTGAACAAGCAGAATTAAATGAAGCTGCAACTGTATGATACTTAACAAATTCATAGACAAAACATTTAAAGCTGCCAAGCAAAGTGCACTGCAAATCTACAGGGATGACTATTCAATGCTGAAAAGCATCATACCCAAAGGGAAAAGCCACAAGGATGGGAAGGACACTTTCTCGCAACAGAAACAGCAAACTAAATCCAGGGATGAAAAAGACACGACAACCAAAAGAGCAACGGGGGGCGTTGTGTATGAGCGATCTGGAGAAAAAAAATCGCAAAATGACGACTCATCCGACAAGCAATTAAATAAAAAACTGGAATCTATTCGTAATTATGCCGCGCAGCAATCAATGGATGATAATAGCGAATCTATTGATCAGAAAGATACTTCCACTGATGCTGAACCATCCCCAACAAAATCCCAAGAGGAAGCTACCTCTCTGCAGTCGACAAATAATGTTTACAGTAGAAAAGATATCCGAAATCAATCGTCAGCAGGGAAGAAAGAGAATACAAAGCAGCAACCTCCGAGACAAGATTTTGATATCCTAACATTGAATAGTATGAATCCTTCTTCAGCGACAGAGAAGGTGCCACTGTACAATAAATTTGTCAAAGAGCTGCCAAACGGTGTGTCGCCAGCTCCTGGCAATAAAGAAGAAAATGGAAAAAACAGTGCTACTGACATTCACAAACGCTTAGACCGGCTGGAATCACTGATGCATTTGGCCCTTTCCACACCCGATACGGCTTATTCTGAACATCCCCTTTTTCACAGGCTGCTACACAAAGGCGTATCTCAAAAATTGATTCACAAGTGCTTTGAGCGTATCACCGAGCAAGGCATTCAACCACATCAGCAGCCTGAGCTGTTTCATTCTAAACTACTGCACCATATTGATGAGTTACTGCGGCAATCAAAAGCAGGAAAGCCTAAACAAGTTTTGCTATTTGCTGGTCGATCCGGAGCGGGTAAAACCCACTTAATTATGAAACTGGCATCGTTACCTGATTTGGGGACTGATAAAAATATAGCTATTGCATCTTTTGCACCAACGAATGGCAGCGCAAAAAATAAATATAGCATTTTAGAACCATTTTGCGATGATCAAGGCATCGATTTTTTCTGGACAAGAAATAAAGAACAGGTCAAAGATTCCATCCCAAAGTGGAAAAAGTACGACCACGTCCTGATCGATACCCCTGCCCTTGAAATGGAAGAACAAACACTGATTGGAGACATCATGGTCTTAAAAGAACTTCTAGAAAAAAAGATGGAAATAGAAACGCACTACTTGATTAATACGGCGGTCAATGGTACAGCTTTTAACGATCCGCTGGCAAAAGATATTGATACAGATCACATTGCATTTACCCACATTGATCAATCTCTTAAATGGGGAAAAACAGTCCAACTTTTAGCCAACACTGATTATAAATTGCGGTACATCAGCAGTGGTCCTACTATTTCGGACAACCTTTTTGTATTTGATCCTGAAAAATTTGCCCATAAACTTTTACAAGCGTAATTATAACCGAAATAATAATTACAAGCATGCCTTGCAAATATCGTGCTACACATGAAATTATAAGGAATAATAAAATATTAGGAATATGTTACTACGAATTATAGCAGTTATATCTCTTATCCAATTTCTATTGCTCATGGTATCGGGTAAAAGCATGAACATTGCTCTTTACCGTGGTTTAGTGGTATTCCTGATTTTATTTTCCCTGATATATATCTCGATATTCTTGCTGAATATCGTACAAAATAATACCAACGCAATGTCTAAGGGATCAGCTGCAGCAGAAGGCAGTGATAAATCACAGAACGAAAGTGGAAAATGATGATGAGTGACAAATCACTACAAGAGCTTGCCGAGCTTTACTGCGAAGAACCATCCGATGGATTGCGGAATTCGATTATCAGCAAATCGATGCCGCTTATCCGCAGCATTATTGGCAAGGTTAACATCCCTGACCAACCGTTAACGCAAAAAGAAGATATTGAAAGTGCCGGTATAAGCGGACTCATCCAAGCGATGGATTCGTATGATAGCAGTCGCAACATCAAGTTTAATACCTTTGTCTACTATCGAATTCGTGGTAATATCATCGATTACCTCCGTAAAATAGACCAGCTTCCTCGGCAAAAACGCAAGGATTATGGTATTGTCAAAAGAGTTATCAAAAAACTTTCTCAAAAGCTTGGCCGTAAACCCAGCGACGAAGAGGTAGCCCGCGAGCTGGATATGGATTTAAAGGATTATCGTCAACTTCTTTCCAACGTACAGACGCGCAATGCCCTTTCGCTCGACAGCAGCTTCAATAACGATGACTCGAACTCCTTTTATGAGGTGCACAAAAATGCTGATGCGGAAATACCTGACCAAAACCTTCTGAACAAGGAGCGGAATCAGATCCTTAAAGAAAAGATTGGTGAGCTTGAAGAGCGTGACCGACTCATTCTCACACTCTACTATTATGAGGATATGACCATGCAAGAAGTTGCTATGCTACTTGAACTTTCAGAAGCACGCATCTCACAACTTATTGGCAAAATTCTTATTCAACTGAAAGATGATTTGATTAAAGAAAAAGTCACAGTTGGCTAACCTCTTCCCCACTGATTGGCTATACTTACTGCTTATCCCGCCTATTATATTTTGGTTAGGATCACAACTCTTAGCGCTATGCTCGCCAGATAAGCATTATCTCTTCTCTAAACAGTACTTTGAAGCTCGTATTTTAGCCCCCCACATTTTTTCATCTCAACCGTCTTACACATTACGAAACTGATGGTTGTAAAACAAAACCCATTCATACTATCAGGCCATGGTACCCAATAAGTTAACCAGATATTGAAACAAACGCTCAAACATTTTTCCGAAAGCGTCTGGCATGTATGGAAGCAACCAAGAAAGCAACGTAAAGCCCAATAATAGCTTAATAGGAATAGCGATAAAGAGAATATTGGCCTGAGGCATAATACGAGCAAAAATTGCCAGAGAAAGATCTAAAATAAAAAGCACAACTAAGAATGGGGCTGCAATCTGTACGGCTATAACAAAGAGGTAGTTGGCCACCTCAAGCATGAAAGGACCTGCCTGCTTCAGGTTTGCCTGATTAAGTGGTATCACCTCGAAACTCTTAACCAGTCCATTAATAAAAATTTTGTCTCCATCCATCGATAAAAAAACAAAGATGGCCAGCAAGCTAAATAGATTCCCCACTACATCAGTCTTTTGCTGGGTCATCGTGTTTACAATTTGGGCAAAACTCAATGTAATCTTAAGACTAATTAATCGCCCTGCCATTTCGATGCCTGCAAAAATTAATTGCCCAACTAATCCCATTGCAACACCCACAAGTAACTCTAACACAATAGCTGAAGCCACAAAAGGAAGCGTAGGCCTTAATAGCCCCATGACACTTTCTTCGGGAATCACAAAAGACAAAATAAAGGTTAAGATGAGCGATAGAAACAGCTTAACTCGACGTGGAAAAGCGGCCGAATTAAAATAAGGCGCTGTCATTATTAGGCTACTAATCCGCACGAATATAAGGAATAGTCCCAGTATATACGTTGATGATAACAGCGTCATTATAACATTATTAGCCTCTTAGTTATCTCGGTTATGAATTTATCAGTTCGGGAATTATTTCAATGACACGTTCGGTAAAACCGATGGCATATTGTAGCATAAAACCAAAGGAGAAGAATAGGATAAGAGCCACAACAATCATCTTTGGTACATAGCTAAGCGTAAGCTCCTGAATTGATGTAGCCGCTTGAAAGATAGCAACACCCAAGCCAATAACCACAGCACCGATCAATGGGGGGGCAGATAGTGTTACAACTGCTGTTAACATTTCCTGTAACCAAAATAAGGCCGTTTCTGTATTCATAATTTTCCATCTTTTAATTAAAACTTTGTACCAGTGATTGTACCAGCAGATACCATCCGTCGGTAAGCACAAATACCAGAATTTTAAACGGCAGAGACACCAATACCGGGGGCAAAAACATGATACCCATCGAAAGTAGTACCGCTGATACCACTAAATCAATAACGACAAACGGCAGATAGATCATAAAACCAATCTGAAAAGCTACCCGAAGTTCGCTCATTACAAAAGAGGGAACCACAATATAAAAGGGCATTTCTTCTACGCTGTCTACGGATTCTATTTCCACCATATCCATAAAAAAGAGCAGCTCCTTTTCACGCGTCTGTTTAACCATGAACTCCTTTAAGGGCG
Organism: Fodinibius salsisoli; assembly: GCF_026229185.1. Lineage (GTDB taxonomy): Bacteria > Bacteroidota > Rhodothermia > Balneolales > Balneolaceae > Fodinibius > Fodinibius salsisoli. Next base: position 232,233 of record NZ_JAGGJA010000001.1, read on the forward strand.
TCGAAGCCTCTCCCAGTGCCTCCATCTGCGTGATCTCTTCGTTCAGGTATGGTTGTACGGCATCATCATTCACCTGTTGAAAGGTAGGCATCATGATAAAAATGGTGAGAAACAGCGCCAGCCCTATTAATACTTTATTAGGAGGCGACTGTTGGGTGCCAAGACCCATCCGTAAAAAGAAAAAGACAATGACAATACGCGTAAAGCTCGTCATCATTGTAATAAAGGCAGATCCGAACGACAAAACGGTAACCAAAATTAATGCTTGTATAGCTACCGAAAGGTCTTCGCCTTCCATCCCCAAATCGATGGTGGGAGCAGCTTGCAAGAATGCGGGCACACCTAATCCAGTATAGGAGAGAGAACTTGCCCATCCACTAACAGGTAACAGTAGTACCAACAAGCTGCCGATAATCCCAATTTTTTTCCAAGAAAAAATTCCGGACATGTTCATGTTATGACATCTGCCTTTTCAAGAGCTTCCTAAATACATCCTTCTTTTTAGAGTCCTGCTCTTGCGATTTCTCTTTCCATTCTTCCCGGGGATATCGGTGTAGCAAATTCACTGTGCTGGAAGTCACGCCTACAACCCATACCTCTTGGTTTATTTCGACAATTTTGAGCTTTGCCCCTTCTCCCAACACATGGCTGTCTAATTCTCGCCCCCTCCGCCCGGAACGTCCTGATTGCTTACGGTCGACCCAAAACCAGACCATCACCAAAACAACCAGCAGCACTAAAAAGGTAATAAGTCCATTGGTAAATACGCCCGATGGCTGTTTATATGACTGTATATCATCAGCTTTATCCTCAACATTGGAGGAAGAAGAAATAACCTGCTCCGTAGAATCCGTTTCTGCCTTAATATATTCTTTAGCACTGGAGCCTTGACTGTAATCGATGTGTGACAAGGTAAATAGCCACATCAGCAGTAATACGACCGCAAGGCCGAGAACAATTTTTAAAATCTTGCTGGGGGGGGCATCCAGCGAAGAAAGCTTATCCCTCAGATCCATCTTTAATTTTAGCCAATCGTTTTTTGGTTGTCACAAGACTTGAAATACGGACCCCGAAATGTTCATCAATGACAACAACTTCGCCAAGGGCAATGCGGTTGCCGTTTACTAACACATCTACCGGTTCACCGGCCAATTTTTCAAGCTCAATGACTGAGCCCTTTGCCAGCTCCAACACTTTACCCAACGGTAATTCAATACGTCCAAGCTCAACCGAGACATCCAATTCCACATCTTTCAACAGATCCATACTGTGTGCTTCGCCATTGCCATTGTCATTTTCATCCGAAAATTCAGCAAATTCAATGTGTCGGGCTGAGATTACTTTTTCTTTCTTTCTTTCTTTAGGCTCAGCCTTAGCGTCAATTGTTGAAAAATCGTCCTCATCATCACTTTGCTCAAGCGAACTTAATTCGTCGATAGAACTCTTGCTCTTGCTATCGTCTTCTTCTGCCTCATCAGTACTTTCTTCTTCATCAACCTCGATTTCAGTATCAGGGTCGCCCATTAAAAATTCAGCTCGCACTACATCGTCAGCAATCCCTTCAATATCAAGTTTAGACCAACCATATTCTTCGTGTCTTAACTCCTTTTTCAGTTCTTCTTTTGAGAGAACCCGCACCTCTCCAAAATCAAGATCTAACTCATTGGAGCTGGCTTCCTCTTTAATTGCTGCTGCCAAATCATCTGCAAAATCTTCAAGCAGTCCAATTGTTTGTTCATTCTTTTCTTTTTCTTCAATACCCAACATAATGCTCGACAGCAGCCCAAACCATTCTTGATCGAGCACCACGATAACATCAGTACTAACATTTTGTTCACGCGCATAAAGATATACATCCGTATTGTTTAAGTGCTCCTGAACAAACTCTTGGTCAACATCTTTAAAAGCATCAATACTAATATCGGTCTCCTCAAGTAAAATCGAGGTCAAAAACTCTTCTATTGTCGGCAGGTACTGCTCTAAAGTTTCTTGTGGAATATCCATAACTGAATTTATATAACTTCCTGTTCGTTAATCTCTTCTATCAAATCGTAAATTTTCACAGCTCGGCGACCATGTATGACGCCTGGATAGGCTGACATCTTATGTACATTATTTACTTTTACCTTCAGGGGTTGATCGGTCCGCTGTTCAAGTGGTATTACATCACCTTCTTTTAGACCAATAATATCTTGTACCGATATTGTGGTTTCTCCCAGCAATGGTTTAATGCTAACAGCGGCATCTGAAAGCGTATATTTGTATGATTTCAACTGTTCGTCAGTAAGCTCAACAGTTTCGGTTTTTTTACCCTTTTTCAAGACCGAATTATTCATCGCTTCTTTTAAAAGACTGTACGGATAAGAAAGGTGGAAATTGGCTTTTTTATCCCCAAATGAAACAGAAATCTGTACCACAATGGTGGGATCAACCGAAGCCATATGAATATTTTCGGGCTTACTCTCAAAGGTTGATGACTGAATTTCGAATTCCATATAGGGTTCCCAAGCCATCAAAATTTCATCAGTGATATTATTTACAATACGAGAAACAATTTTTTCCTCGATCGTAGTAAGCGTTCTTCGCTCCGAAATATCGCCTCCATAGCCACCGCTTTGGCGCTCTACCAGATGTATGCAAAACCCTGGCGGCATCACCATAATAATATTACCGGATGATGAATCATCAACCGATAACAAATAGATAACACTCGGACTTTTTATTTTGTTGATAAATTTACTTGAAGAGAGCTGATCAATTTTTTCAAGACTCACATCAACCTTTTTACGTAGCGCGCTACCAAATATTCGGCTTATGCTTCGAGCAAAAATATCATGCAATGAACGAAGGTTACGCATGATCTCTTTACTAAACAGCTTAGGCTGCTTAAAGTCATAGGTCTCTACATATTTAACATTCCCAAGCTGTTGCCCGGGCTCTTGCGATTCCATAAATACTGTTTCGTTCGGATATTTATTAACATCATTGCATTACGTATTTAGAATAATACAAATTGCGTACCGAACGAGAATTGATGGCCTGGTTAATTAACCGGACCAGTTCAATCCGTAAATCCTCTTTACCCTGAACACCAATCAAATCAGAGACTGTTTTGGCAGAAAGGTACTTAATGATATTGTTCCGAATCTTTGACCTGTTGTCTTCAATTAGCTGTTGATCCTCTATACTATCCAGTTCAAGAGATAATTGAACCAATAAGTAACGCTGGCCGTTAGTCCCGGCCGGATTTACGATAATCTCTTTTAGTTCAGCCTTTCCTCGTTCTTCGGGCATTAGACTTTTCGTATAGCTATAAATAGCCTCATAATTTTTATTAATGATAGAATATGCAGCAAAAAACTGGCCCAGAACTAAAGCCAATATTAGGAAATATTTTCCAAATCTTAGAAAAATTGACTGCTTCAATTTCTTCTTATTTTTTATAGGTCCTTTCTTTTTATTCGCCATACCGACCTCTTTTCTTCATTACTTCATGTAGCACAATACCCTCAAGTGAATCAGGATTTATGCCTGAAGCATCAATTTGTATGGTTTCCTTTTCTTGCTCATAATTGATATAAATTTCCACCCTTCGATTTCGTCGGCGCCCTTCCGAGTTATTGTTTGATGCTACTGGTCGAAATTCTCCATAACTGCTTGCTTCAAACTTCTCTGATGCAAGAGTTGCCTCACGATTTAAAAATAACACCACCGAGACAGCTCGAGCAGCCCCTAAATGCCAGTTGGTACGATATATTGAACTATCTGAAATCGGCACATTATCAGTATGTCCATGCGTTTTCACTTCACTCACTTCACCATCGATGGCCAGAGCAATACGCTCTAAAACAATTTCTGAGCGTTTTAACAATTGTGCAGAACCACTCTCAAACGTAAGAGAATCATTAAGTGTAACCTTAACGCCTTCATCTGTTTTTTCGATATCAACTTCTTGTGAATACCCTTGCTCTTCCAAAAAACTTTGCACCTGTTGCCACTCCTTGCGTAGTGTTCCATCATCTTTTTGCTCACTGGCGCTATCTTTTGTAAAAACGACACTGCTCGAATTTTGGAAATAAGCCATGATATCATTAAAGGTAGATTCGTCAATACCCGGTGTTAACACATACAATAACACAAAGAAAACCAACAACAGCGTAACAAGGTCGCTGTAAGTTGTCATCCAGTTTCCACTTCCAGATCTTCGTTCAATTTCTCCCATTCTTCACTCTGATATTTAGGCCATTTTTGAAAAAGTCTATCTTCACGATCAGTACCATACGGCAATTTCTCATGGAATTTTTTATACTCTGCGCGCTGCTTAGGGGCGAGATAAATCAACATTTTATTTTCCATAATGCGTGGATTTTCTTCCTCAACCATCGACAGGATACCTACGCGAAACATTTCTTTACGGTTTAAATCCAGCTTGCTCAAATACTCTAATTTTCCGGCCAATGGACCCAATACCATATTTGCCAAAATAGTACCATAAAGCGTTGTGATAAGGGCTACAGCCAATCCAGAACCAAGAGATTCGGGGTCCTGAATATTTTGAAGCATCAGAATCATTCCTATCAATGTCCCGATCATCCCAAAAGCTGGTGAATACTCCGACATCGAGTCCAATACTTTAACCGATATCGATAACTGGCGCTCTTGGCTTTGAATTTCATCATCTAAAATATTGCTTAAACTTTCTTTGTTATATCCATCAACAGCCAACTGCAAACCATTCTGTAAAAAATCATTATCAATATTACCGATCTCATCATCGATAACCAGCAATCCTTTGGTACGTACTTTCTTAGCAAACATCCGCATTAATTCCATATCGGTTCGTAGGTCTACCGATTTAGCTCCCATCATCCTACCAATTGTCAAGAAGCTGTATTTGATATTTTCATAGCTATAGTTCACCAAAGTTGCTGCTAAGACACCACCGGCAACAATTAAAAATGCTGACAAACTCGCAAATACTATTAAGCTACCTTGCAGCACAATAGCCATTAAAATCAAGGTAAACCCAGAAACAAATCCTATTATTGTTGATCTATCTAACATAGATATGGTTATCGTCAACTGAGCTAATTTCTTAACATCAAATTTGCAATAAATGACAGGATCAATACGGCTTATCAACTAAATAAAAAACGCCCCAATCTTGTACCTACTAATACAAGACCAGAGCGTTAACCTACCCTGCTAATTATAAAATCAGCTTGTCAGACTCATTATCGTTTTAAATTTACAGCCTCGGTAAGCATTTCATCAGAAGTACTGATTACTCGTGCACTTGATTGATAAGCCCGCTGTGAGGTAATCATTTCCGTAAACTGTTGAGCCAAATCAACATTGGATCCCTCAAGAGCTCCAGATCGGATATTGCTGTTGGCAACATTATCGGCACCATCTACAAAAACTTCACCAGCCGCTGAGGTTGCCCGGAATAATCCGCCGCCAACCATTTCAAGACCGTCTTCGTTTTGTACATCGCCCAGGGCCAATTGTGCCAGGTCTTGGTTTTCACCATTGTCATAGACACCCTGTACTCGTCCATCTCCGTTAATACGTACATCAACTAAAGATCCCTGCGTATAACCATCCTGGTTCAATACCTTAGCAGTATTTGCACCAGAGTATTGGGTAAAGTCGGTGCCCTCAGATCCACCAAGACTTACATTAAAATTAACGTTACTGCCTCCATTACTGGGATCAAACTCGATGTTAAAATTACTGTTTCCATCAATCTGTCCAGCTTCATCAAAGTTTATAGTCCCCGTTGCTGAACCTCCCGTGATACTCTCACCATCAGCGAACTTAGCCTCATAATCCCACTGACCTTCGCCCGTTTGAGTAAAATCAACTAAGAGGGAATGCTCATTACCAAGCCCGTCATACACGGTCGTACTCATCGTTTGGGTCCCTGTATCTCCTTCTTGAGATACTTTAAAGCCAGGGAAGTTAACTGAATCAGTTCCATCTCCACTACCATCAGTTATAGCAACAGAATCAACATTAAGTTCGCTATCACCGACGGTATCAGACTTTAGCCTCAACATCCCGTCAACCAAGGCAAATTCTCCTTCTCCACTAATATCACTATTAAGGGCACTAACCATGTCATTAAGAGTTGTACCATCAGTACCGTACTCAAAATCTGCCGTTGCTGCCGTGCCATCATTTTGTGTATATGAGACCTCAATAACATCCGTTGCTTCAAGGTCTTCCGCAGTCTGACTCAAATCATTGATATCGGTACTACCGCCGGCCAGATTACCACTGTCATCGGTAAATGCACTTTGAGAAGAAACAATTTGCCGTGAACTTGTGCTGGCATCCAAGTTTCCACCCAGATTCACTTCGCTTGTTTGCTTAGGTTCAAGGACATTTTCAAAATCTACGCGTACATTGTCGGTTGCACCGCCGCCCAGAATATTTCCTGAGTCGTTAGCATTATATCCCTGCACGAAATTCCCGGCCTGATCAACAAGCTGACCATTTTTATTGAACGTAAAATTGCCTGCACGGGTCATCAGATCCTGCGAGCCGTTGTTGACTACAAAATATCCATCGCCTTCGATAGCCAAGTCCGTAGTTTTACCTGTATTCTCGATCGTACCAGAACTAAAATCACGATCGACCGAGGCTACGCGCACTCCCAAACCAACCTGATTACTTTGTGAGGGGGCCGATTCACCGCCTCCGGCACCACCAATGTTTTCATTCATCAATTCCGAAAAGGTTACCCGCGAAGATTTAAATCCGTTGGTATCCACATTCGCAATATTGTTTCCAATGGTATCCATCTTCGTTTGGAAACTCTTTAATCCACTTACTCCTGAATTTAACGACTTAATTAACGACATAACTTACTCCTTTTTTTATGAGTACAGCTTTCGATTGCTACTGCTTACTGTATTATTGTTAAACTGATTATTTATGAGTTAAAACTACTCTTCACTTTCTGCTACGGTTTCGATATCGCCGATGGGTACTTCTACCCCATCAATTGATATTTTAACGCCTTCTCCGGTAAACCGAACCTTATTGGCCGTTCCTTCAATGAAGGTACGTGCCTTTACGTTTTCATCGCCATTCGTGGCATTAATTTCTACACGATATTCTCCATCAGGCACATCAATTCCATCATTGCTTTTGCCATCCCAACTCCAGTTATTTTCTCCTTTTGAAGCGCCTTCAATGGTTTCGCGGCGAACTTCGTTACCAGAAGCATCACGAATAACAATCTCTACTTCACTGGCAGCATTATTGAGATCATAACTTACATTAGCATCCTTGCCGCTCTCTAATTGTACCTTATCACTCAAGGCCCGGATATTCTTACCTGTTAGTGAAGAAGCCATAGAATTCGTCAATTCGGTACGCATCAACTGCTGACTTTGCGACAGTTGCTCCAGCCCATTATTAACACCAATCAACTGTTCAACAGAGTTAAATTGAGCCAACTGTGAAGCCATCTGTTTACCATCCATGGGATTAAGCGGATCCTGATTCTGCATTTGTGTTACCAGGAGCTGCAAAAACTGCTCTTGCCCAAGTTTACTATTCCCGGTTAGCGATTGACTGTTCTGAGATGTTGCCTGCGATTGTGCACTTACTTGTCCTATATCCATAACACTGTCATTTTCATTAATTTATGCGGTCCATTCCATTTGGTTGTATCCAAAATTACGGACGGTTTTTGTACGTACTTCTTCTGCGTGTTCTGCTGCCAAGCTCTCACCGGCAAAGTTATTGCGATAGTTTCTTTTCTGATTCGAACGGTCGGTATTTTCTGAAAGCTCTGACTCCTCACCCTGCTGCTGATTTTCAAACTGCAGATCAATTTCAGAGTCAAATTCTTGCCTCAAATGCTCACGAATCTGCTGCAAATTCTGCTGCAAAAATTTACTCAAATCAAGATTCATCGATCCCATTTTAATCTGCACCACGCCCTTCGATTCACGTACCGAAAGCTGAATATTTTTTCCATCATCCAGCGTAAACGTGTGTTTTTGCCAATTTCCTGCATTTTCTTTCGCTGATGAGGCCGCCTTTTGAACACGCTGTGTTAAACCTGGCATAATCTTCTTGCGGAGCGATACATTTGTTACTGGCATCTGTCCAAGCCGCATAGAACTGGCGCTCGAACTTGCATTAGATTCTTTATTGCAGGACGAATCCATAGCCTTTGTCATTTGCTCTTCCCAGTTTATCTTCTGCTCACTCAAACTCCCATTTGAGTCTCCAACCGAAACTCCCGTAAAGTTCTGTAGCTTTAACGGTTTCGCCTGTTTTTGTGCATTTGATCCAGTGATCCCCAAGCGACTCAAAAATTTATTTCTATCCTCTAAGGATTGTTTACCAAATCCTCTGAGGCTGTTTTCCGTCTCAGTCTTTTCGTTGCTACTCTTCTTTACTTTTTGATTTTGTACGGCCTTCATCGAAATATTGGTCGTACCCTTTTTCTGGAAGAATGAATTCATCATATTCTTCTGCTGCTCAGTCGATTCGGTCTTTGCCGACTGCCCAGCTTGTAATGGTTCTGACACCTGATTATTTCCAGATGATACCTTCGGATTGTCAGGCCTTTTCCGCACTTTGTCGTGCTGCTTCATTGAATCCCTTAGTACTTGGCGACTGCCATTATTTTGACGCTTTTCAAATGATAAACCTTCACGGTTCGACAATGGAGACTGCTTGTCACTACCTTGGCTTACAGAAGCATTTTCTTTTATTTCTGGGGCCTTTTGTAGAGGCACGTTCTCATTTTTCGGTTTTATAACCGAATCACTTTGCCCCGCTCCCTTTTTACCTCCAGCACCGCCCTTCGTTTCATTTGACGATTCTGGATTCCGCAATACGGATTTCTTTTGCTTGTTGCTCGTAGAAGTCGATGCTATATTATTCCTTTCATTTGGCAACTCATTCTGAATATTGGTAGCTGAAACCTTTTGACCGTCTATCTTATTATTCCTTATCTGATTTTTACCACTCGTTTCATCTACATTTTTAGCTGCTTTATTTACTTCCTCATCAATATTTTTTTGATCTGCAACTGCCTTATTGTTTTGGACATCTACTAATTTTTCAGCATTCTGCTTTAGACGATGCTTCTTTTGGGTTCTATCTCCCTTATTATTACGCGCAGATACTTTTTCTGAATCACCTTTTTGGGATTCTCCATTTTTCTGTCTTTTATCTTGTGGAGTAATACTAACCTTATCCGCTATCTTTTGGACAGCCTGAGTTTCTGCAGAATTAGATTCCTTCTGTTTTTCACCCTCAACTTTTGATTCCCCATTTAGTTGCGTGTCATCTGATTCAGCATCAACATTTTTGTCCGAAACAGTTTCTTTATTACCCTCAGCACTTTTCGCTGATACCTCTTCTATCAATTGCTCTGTATTTACTTTCGGGTCACTATTTAAAGATTCAGTACTCTTACCCCCTGTAAGTTCACTTTTAGTATTCTGAAATTCTTTCTTTAGCTCTTTCAGGATACCCTTTTTAGCCTTTAGCAAATTCTTATCATCATTTCCCGACGTTGCTATAAACGATCCACCTAATATATTATGGGTCGCTTTGTCACCTGCTGCTTCTTTTTGTTTTGAGGATTCCCCTGCCAGCGTTAACAAATGCTGTTTAGCCTTATTGGAAACACCCTCACTTTTTAATGAATACAATAGTGACTTAAAATCATGCTCAGAAGAGCTTATTCCATCCTTATTGCCACTACCATTTCCAGTGTCTTCAACAGAAGCTGAGCTTCCCGACCTAATATTTGATAATAGCTTGCTTAACATTATAGTACCTCAGTCATCAATTTTGCTGCCCGATCTGCCGTCAGTGATCGCAAAAGTTTTTTCTGCTGCAACCCTGATCCCGCCTTGAACATCCGTACCAGCTGTTCATTGCTCATCTTACTGAGAATAGGAGTCAAATTTTCGACATCAAGATCAAGGAGACTTTTAATGTTTTTCGAAAATTGTTCCTGGGATATTACCGTATCTTTTCCCTGTGTCTCGCCTTCATATTCAGTACTACCCTTGAGCTTTTCCTTAAGTGAATCCTTAGCTGTTGTCAATGAATCAATTTCTTTCTGCAGGCTGTCAATATCTTGTTGATAAGATTGTGATTTTTCTTTCAAGCGAGCTAGACTCTCACCAATATCCTTTACATTTCCAGCCCTTCCGGTTGCTTCCCTATCCCCCTCTATCGTTGGTGAAAAGAAGGAAGTCGTCATATTCGTCGTATCCCCAACTACAAAATCATCACTATACTTTTTGGCCACTTGTTGATGTTTCTCTTCATTGAGGTACGGAAATAAAAAGTAGATCGCTATCGTCAATATCAGGATTGGCGCAAAAATATATCCCAGAATTTTTATAATTCTCTTTACTGACATAACCCTTATTTACTAAACGTTTGCGTTGCAACTTCATCCATAACTTTGCGTTGCTGCTTGTTCATTTCTTCCAAAAACAACTCCCGCTCGCCTTCTTTTACTTTTTCCATGATATGTCGCTTTTTATGAACTTCGGCTAATTTATCACGCTGCTGCTCTACAGCAGCCTTTATACTGTCAAGACTATTATTCACTTTCTTGACTTTTTCATGCAGTTCGTTGATATATTGTTGTTGCCGTTGCAGGTCGTGCAGATTAACAAATTTAATGCTATCGGCGCCACTAATGTGATTTTCCAATTTTTTTGCTAATCGTTCTTTAAGCTCATTTAGATCCTTTTTCTTATTTAGCTTTTCAGCAAGCTTCTGCTTCTGGACCTTTTCTTCATGCTTTCGAACTTTTAATACCGATTCTAACGAAAATTCAAAGGTCATAATGTTTCAATATCTTCTATTGAATTATCTTCCGTAACGAATCCCACAAACTATCATCAAAATCCGCTTCATTCATATCTTGTATCAAAAATGATTCCAAATCCTCACGTTTTTCTATCGCTTTATCAATTTTAGGGTTTGATCCTTCCACATAAGCCCCAATATTAATCAAGTTTTCGGCCTCTCGATATGTGGTTATCATATCCCGAACCCGGCCTGCCAATTCCCGCTGTTCAGCCGTCACCAGGTTTGGCATAACTCGAGAAATACTTCCGGGGACATCAATAGCCGGATAGTGGTTTTTATGTGCTAGTCGTCTTGAAAGTACGATATGACCATCTAAAATAGATCGCACGGCATCCGCAATTGGCTCATTCATATCGTCACTGTCAACCAGTACAGTATAAATCCCAGTAATGCTTCCTTTCGATGTTTTACCTACACGCTCAAGAAATTTCGGCAACATCGAAAAGACACTTGGGGTATATCCTTTCGTAGTTGGAGGTTCGCCCGTTGCCAATCCTACCTCGCGCTGAGCCATAGCCACACGTGTGACCGAATCCATCATCAAAAGGACATTTTTTCCTCTATCACGGAAATATTCTGCTATAGATGTAGCAGTGTACGCTGCCTTAATTCTACTCATGGCCGATTTATCTGAAGTTTCAGCTACAACAATTGACCGTTCAAGCAGATCATCATCAAGCGTATCATCAATAAATTCCTGCACCTCTCGCCCTCGTTCTCCAATAAGAGCGATCACATTGATATCAGCATCCGAATGGCGGGCAACCATCCCCAACAGCACACTTTTACCAACCCCTGAACCTGCAAAAAGCCCAATACGTTGCCCCTTGCCAATGGTATTTAAAGCATCAATAGCTCGGATTCCTGTATTCATAGGATCATCAATTGGCTCACGCTCAACTGGTGAGGGAGGATCGTTATGAACAGGGGCCTGATGTCCACACAAAATGGGGCCCTTTTTGTCGATGGGGTCGCCATTGGCATCAACAACGCGCCCCAGCATTTCCACACCTACTGAAACCGTCAGTGACTGTCCCATATACTCAACCTTGCATCCCGATCGCATTCCCTTGATACTTTCATAGGGCATCAGCAGTGCGTAAATATCCTCAAGTCCTACCACCTCGGCAGGAATCACAGTATCCATAATCGTTTCAATGCCATACACTTCACCAACACTGGCTTGCAAGCCCGTACATTTAATAATAGTACCCACGATTGATGATACCTTCCCGTATCGCTTACTACCACCAGAATAATCATCAAGATGGTTCCGAATCTGGTCGATATGTGTACGCAAATCAGTAGTTTCAGTCATTTCCAGGAAGGTAATGTCATACTATCCTTCAGATCAGCAAGCTTTTCTCTAAACCGGTGGACGACCGTCTCATTTTGGGTCTCAAACTCAAACTCACCGGTATTACAATCGACACTTACACGTATAGAAAGCGAAAGCTCGGGAGCATACCTTTCAACCAACTCTTCCACAAAATGATAATCTTGTTCACTGACCCAAAGCTGAGGCTTAATTTCATCGTCAGTTTCATGCAACAGTACCGATAATTTCTCTTCTAACTGCTTTCGTATTTCGGGATTTTCAACGGGTAGGCCAACAATATTTTCTACAATATCAAACACTAAATCTAGCAGTCCCGGATTTAATAACTGGTGGCGGTAATTCCAATCCTCATGGGCCTTTTCCACCAACTCCTCCAACCGAGATATCTTCTCATCAACCTGTTGTTCAGCTTTTTCAAAACCTTCTTTATATCCACATTGCCATCCTTTCTCAAATGCTTCCTCACGGGCTCTCTCCAATCGCTGTTTCCATTTCCCATCTCGCTTCTCGATAAGCTTTTTTATATCTACCTTAGGTTCTGAGTAAACCTGTGGTGAATTATTTTTCTGCGTTTTTTTATACCCATCATCACCAAACGCTACTTCATAATCAAGACGATTTTCTTCCTCATTGTACCAGTTAATTTCTTCGGTATGTAAAATCTTTTGATCTTCCATAGAGGTCTACTCAACAATTTCTTCTTCGTCCATCTTACGGGTTGTAATTTGTCCCTCTTCTTCAAGCTGCTTTATTTTCCGGATGATTCGAGACTGTGCTTCTTTCACATCCTTAAGCGGTACCGGTCCGAGGGCATCCATATCTTCTTGAAGCATAGCTCCAGCTCGATCCGACATGTTGTTCAAGAAGGTTTTCTTAACCTGTTCATCTACGCCCTTTAAACCCATTACAAGATCCGTTTTTTCCATCTCATTGATGATGGTTTGAACCGTGCGATCGTTAAAGTGGATGATATCTTCGAAAAGGAACATTTGTTGTTTGATATCATCAGCCATTTGTGCATCGCGCTCTTCAATCTGAGCCAAGATGTGTCGCTCAACAGCGATTTCAGCTTCATTGAGAATTTGAGCCACGGCATCCGTACCGCTTTTGATCCGATCACCAACCGTATACATACCCCCCATTTGCTCTTCGATGACTTCCTCAATTTCTTCAATGACCTCAGTCGATATTTTTTCCATCGTGGTAAGACGATAGATTACCTCAGCTTGTAAATCACCATCCAAATGAGCCAATATCTCAGCAGTGCGTTTCTCATTAAGCTGAGAAAAAATGAGCGCAATAACCTGTGGATGTTCATTTTTAAGAAAATTCGTAATCTGTGTAATTTTACTCTCTTGAAAGTCATCAAATGCTGTACTTTCCGAATTGGCCTTGAGCTTCTGGCGCACCTTATCAGAATTGATCGAATCCCCCAGCTCATCTAATAACTGATTGGCATAATCCTCCCCGCCTTCCAGAAGCAACTCATCGTTCGACATCATTCGGTAGTACTCACCCATCACTGCATCCACTACACCGGGCTTAATATTATCCATCCCGGCAATAGCAAGGGTTATAGCTTCAATCTCATCTTCTTTCATATAATTAAAAAGCGGAGTGGCATATTTAGTACCAATATTGGTAATAAAAACAGCTGCTTTTTCAGCTCCTTTTAATTGCGACACATCACTGATTACGCGCTTTTTATTCTGCTTTGCCATACTGTTTTATTCGTCATCATCTGTTGAAATTAACATTGAACGTATGATTTTAGCTGCTTTATCAGGTTTCATATCGACCATATTTATAATCTCTTCCATATCGTAACTCTTCCCTTTTAATGCTTTGACTCCTTCTTCGTCTTGATCACCCATAAGATTTTCCATCTCCTCTTTATTCTTACTTTCTAATCCGAAATCCATCTGCCCTTCAGAAAAGACTTGCTGCTGATCTCCAAATGCAGACTGCAGTGCAAGCCCAGGCTGGCCTCCACGCATCTGTCGGCGAATACCAAACAGCAACCAGATAATTAACCCAAGTGTCATTATCATAACGACCCCCCGTATAACACGGGACCAAGGCCAATACCCATCAACAATTTGTCCGGCCGGGGGTTGCTGCTCTGGACTCCAAAACTCAACTTGCCGGATTGTAATATCATCACCGCGTTCATCCCTAACCCCCAAGGCAGAAGCAATCACGTCACGAAACTCTTGTAGTTCTTCTTCAGTATAAGGTTCGGTTTCATATACCGTTTCCCCTTGATCATTTACGGTTTCAATCTTCTTGTGATTTACCAATATCGAAGCAGTAATATTCGTTATTTCGCCCTGTGCTTTTTTATATACCTCTTTTATTTCGCTTACATCATAGTTTCGCGTTCGTGATGTACTCTCATTCTCATTTGTGGTTATGACAGATGTTTCACCGCGGTTTTCCACCGGTGTAAACTCATCAACGGGTACCATTTCTGATCCTTCTTCCGTTTCTACCTGCTCATCACGCTGCTCCGAAATTAATGTTCTGCTCTCCGGATCTATATTATTCGACTCTCGAACCAGGCTGTCAAAATTTTGATCAACAGAAACCCGAACGATACTATTGCCGGGGCCCAATACGCGGTCCAACATCGTTTGTCCACGCCGGGCCAAGTAGTTTTCCGTCTTCTTTTCCGACTTCAACCATCCATTTTCGGATGCGAAGCCCCCCTCATTTTGATGGTCATCGGTTAATCGATTCCCTGCATGATCAACAATAGTTACATTTTTGGCTTCCAACCCTTCAACACTACCACTTATTAAAGACGTAATACCATCCACACGTGATTTTTCCAGTTTTTCACCCCGCTTAAGCGTTAACAACACAGAGGCAGAGGCTTTAACCATTGACTCTTGAAACGGAGAACGCTCAGGCAACACCAAATGCACGCGTGAAGATTCGACCTGCTGCAAGCTATTCACTGAACGCGAAAGTTCTCCTTCCAACGCCCGCTTGTTATTTAACTGCTGCATATAATCTGTCATCCCCAGCGAGTTATTATCAAAAAGCTCATAGCCTTTCATATCAGATTTGGGTGCTCCCATTGGTGCCAACTCCAACCGAAGCTGATCTACCTGTTCATTGGATACATAAATAGAGCTACCTCCATTATCCAGCTCATAATTAATGCCCCGTTCATCCAGTTCGGTAACAATCTGCTGGGCCGCCTCTTGCTCAAGTGATCCAAATAACAGCGTATAGCTGGGACTCAACCCCCAATAGAATACTGTTCCAGTAAAAATCAGGATAGCCCCAATTAATCCAAAAAATAGCGTTTGTTGAGCAGTCGATAACGGATCGAGAAATTCTTTAACTTTTTCTACAAATGAACTCATTTAATCAGCTTCTATATTTGCATGCGGCTTATTTCTTGATACGTCTCCACTACCTTATTTCGTACTTCTACCATTAAATCAAAACTTAATTTGGCACGCTGCATTGATATCATCGTGTCGTGCACATTGTCCGTATTGCCAGCTATAAAATCTCGAACTTTGGCATCCGAAGTTTTCATCGTCTGATCTACTCCATTGATAGCGTCAGAAAGCACCTCCGAAAATGATTGCTCATTTTCTTTTTCAGTGACTATTTCACGCTCGGGTGAAGCCTGCTCAATGTCATTCACCTGTTCTAATAGGCCGCTTGCTTCAATTCCTTCAATCATAATGTGGTGAGTCTTTTAGCTTTCTAATTCCTTACTGCTTTGTTGAATCGAAATTTGATGTTGGATTAAATTTTCAGTGCTTGCTTTATAATCTGTTTTTCAGCTTCAATGCTGCTTAGATTAGCTTCATACATTTGATTGGCACTTACCATGCGAGTCATCTCCTCAACCATATCGATATCGGGATACCGGACCATACCTTCTTCATTGGCATCAGGATGGTTGGGCTCATATTCATAGCGGAAGCTATCTTCTTCAGCAATCGTATGGTTGGGCCCCAGTGATTGGCTGCCCAAAGCCCTGCCATTACCAAGCACCTTGGGAGACATATGTTGCTCACGTGTCTTTTTCAAACCTCCCAAGCTTTGGCTTAACATCTCTTTAAAGTCAGTGGGCTGGGGAGCAGATGAACGTACGGACTGTGGCCGGTATCCGTTACCACTGCCCTCAGTAGAACTTGTATTAACATTTGCAATATTTCGGGAGGCTACATTAATACGTTCTCGCTGTACGGCCAAGCCCTTAGCTGCCGTCTGAAAAGCTGTAGAAAGTCTGTCAGGTATCATTATATATGTTCTTTAATTATCGTGTAGTACTTGTAATACCAGTTTGTAGAGTATCAAAATGATGGCGTAGCGACCGGGTTACCAGCTGTACTCTCATTTGGGTATCTGCCATCTCAAGAAGTTCATTTTCTAACACCACCTTATCCCCTGTTTCTTGAATATGGGGATTAACCTGATGCATAGTTTTACCTGATTTTTGCGCTTCCTGCAATGCTTTTTCAAACTCAACGTTATGCCGGCTATAACCCGGCGTATCAATATTGGCAATATTTGAAGCGGTAATTTCCTGCCGCAATGAATAACTATCCATCGCTTTTGCCAATAACTGACTGTGTCCACTATCGATTATCTGCATAGCAATTAAAAATTATTTTAGATTCTCACATTTTATTCGGAACAAAACATTTTTACCTAAGTATAAGCCTGCGTAAATACTACAGGCAATTGCTGTGCCAGATATCAATATTCTTAACACGGCGGTACAAATACATTATAATTTTCTTTCTTAGACAGGGAACTGCATAAATAACCGCTCCGAAGGTAATTTTTTCCTGACTAATATTAATATGTTGGCGGTGAAACCATCCAATGCTTAAGTATCCATAATCACAGCTGATAACTTGATCAGTTCAAGGATAAAAGTAGACGTATATAGATGGTTGCATAGTAGATTCTTTTTATTCTTACAAGACAATATACTATGATTATTCAAAATCAACAGGGAAGCGGGGGTACAGCTGAGATGACACTTTTCGATAGTATAGAACCCACCTTCATTGTTAAGATGGGTAGCAAAATAATATGTAAAGCTAACGATGCAGCTATTACTAGGCTCGGAAAACTTAATCCCGTTGGGAAAGAACTTAAAAAGATTGTTCATACTATACCCAGTGCCGGACCAAATATTACTCCAGCTTATTTTGATGGAGGATGGTATGAATTAAAACAAGAAACATTCCTTTGGGAAGGAAGCCAACATTTAAAAATACAACTCAAACAGCGTGATGGCGTGCCCGGCTTTGATGTTATGCAATCCCTGAAAAAAATGATTGGCTTTTTACTTCACCGGGTTCGATCTCCTTTAACAGGTATTCAGGGTTATGCTGAGCTGGTGAAGTCAAACACCGATATTGTACAGTCCTCTAAATATCTCAATAAAATTAATGAAGGGATTGAGGAGCTCTTTGATTTACTTGACGAGTTGGATACTCTACAGAAAATTTCGTTAACCCATGTGGACCTTAATAACTTCTCTGCAGATCCCAAAGAAATTGTAGCAGATATTCTTACTAACTATTCAGCTGATATCAACCAAAATATCAGTTACCATAACAAAGGGCACAACTCACCACTCCGATGCAACCCAGGAGATTTACGTAGAATATTAGCTTTATTAATTGATAATGCCGTAGAATTTTCGCCCATTGAAGAATATCAGGTCCAAATTTCGCGACCTACCGCCAATACTATCAAAGTAGCTCATAATGGCAATCCGATTCCAAAACCTATTTCGGACCAACTCTTTTATCCTTTCGTGACTACAACCGCCCGCAAGTTGGGAATTGGTTTAACGATGGCCCTCCTTTATGCCAAACGGTATCATGGGTCTATTTTTGTAACGGATAACAATCCATTTCAGGAGACCTCATTTCTACTTTGCCTACCCCCTACTGGAAATCCTAAAGCAGTTTCATTAATTAAATAAATTGGGCCCAGCCACTGAATCATCAGTATGATCTTTATCAGTATATTAAGATCTCAACATACTGATAAATTAGAATCTAGGATGGCTGAGCAATTATTAACCTAAGAATGGGTATCCCTACTTATGGTTTGGGTTTGAAGACGGGTACTAAAAAGCTTTGTTACTAATTGGTTTCAGCAACTTTGCCTAACATATTAACTATTTGGTCCTTCAACAATACATTGGTCAACGGCTTGGGTACAAAACCCAGTCCTTTACGAAGAATTGCATCAATTCGTTGCTCATCATTTTCGGTAGATACAACAATAGCTGGAATGTGTTGAAAGTCAGGATGATCATGGACATAGTCGAGCATATCAAGTCCATCCATCACCGGCATATAAATATCCACCAACATCAGGTCTATCTGATGTTGCTCTTTAAGTACCTTTATTCCTTCCTGTCCATTTTCAGCCTCATATATTTTGTCAATTTCTATATCCATATCCACTGATTGAATCGTATTTTTGAGTACAACTCTCATTGTTGGATCATCTTCAACAATCAATACACTAATTTTCATCTTACCTACACTTAAACGATTAGTTTTGGAAATTACATTATACAAAAAAAGCAACTAATAGCGACACAATAGAAATGACAACTGCGATAGCAACTAACAACAAAATGGTTTCGTATTTCTTTTTTTCATCATATTTATCAGCCAATACCGATGCCACTAATGGAAAGTTTACACTTAACCCTTCAAACTTTTCTGTTGAAAAGAATGACGTTACTTCACCATCGGTATTGGTATAACTATAGTTCTTGTTAAAGTGATAAAAAATACGTCCGAAAATCATATCCTCTTCAACCCCACACGCTTCTGCCACATCTTCTACCTCAATGGGAACCCGAATCCGTGCAATTCTATCGGGATCTTTTTTAGCATACTTACGAAAATCTTTGTGATACCGATAATAAATATCTTCGAGTATTTCTAAATCACTGGGTATATTGCCTTCCATACTGTCTTCATTTCAATATATTAAATGGTATCAACCTTTTGCCATCCCTCCTTCTCCATCAACAGACTTTGTCATTTTGTAAGGTCGACTATCATCACACAGCGCTAATAACCTTACTTCTCTAATCGAAATATTACAGGCAATGAATATTTAACCCGAACAGCTTTTCCTTTATTCTTGCCAGGTTTAAACTGAATTTCTTTAATCGCTTTTTTAGCTGCCTCACCGCATCCTCCACCAATACCTTTAAGCACTTTAGGATTCTCAGTTGTACCATCTTTGTTTACAATTACTTGCAGATACACTCGTCCTGAGATATTTTTTCTACGAGCTTCTTCTGGATATGTGATTTCCTTATATAAAGCAGACAAGCCCCCTTTAATTTCAGGCATCTGATCTACAACCGTGTAGACTTTAGGCTTAGATTCTTGAGCCAAAGCAGTAGATGACAACAGAACCGAACAAAATATCCCAGCAGCTAATAATCCAATAATTTTAACATACTTATCCTTTTTAGTGTATTGGTCTTTCATAATGAGTATTTATTTACAATTATTATTTCAAAATTAGAGGTAATGTTATTTTAACATGTTGATTGCAACAGTTATACAACCTTATCCCCTATATCCATTTGTATTATTTTCTGCCGGCACAAGTTTATCATTCCTGTAATCCCTATCATTGCCATAAGATGAATAAGTTTCGTCATCATCGATACCATTTGACGGTGAACTAGAATCCTCCTTGCGGTTATTCAGATTATTCACCTCTGAGGTATTACCCAGACCAGCTAAGTCAATCAAATTATCTACAATATTGGTGAGCTCATTGGCCTGCGATGAAAGTTGCTCGGCAGAACTGGCAAACTCTTCAGAATTGGAAGCATCATTCTGCACATTTTGATCAAGATTATTCATCACAGAATTCATTTCTTCAATTCCCTTTTGCTGCTCAGATGATGCCGCTGATATTTCGACAACAAGAGTATTAACACTTTGAACACTGTCTTGTATCTTCTCCAGGTTTTCAGCAACCTCACCGGCTACCTTGGCTCCTCGCTCAGAGCTTTCCTGTGAACTTTCGATAAGTTCAGAAGTATTTTGGGCTGCCTCAGCACTTCGCTGAGCCAAATTCCGTACCTCCTCAGCTACAACCGCAAAACCCTTTCCGGCTTCTCCGGCCCGTGCCGCCTCAACTGCTGCATTCAACGCCAACAAGTTCGTCTGGAAGGCAATATCATCAATCGTTTTAATAATCTTAGACGTTTCAAGCGAAGATTCTTTAATTTCTTCCATAGCCTTATCCATCCGCTTCATAGCCTCCACTCCGCTTTCTACACGCGGCCTAGCCTCCTTCATTGCCACTTCGGCTTGTTTGGCATTTTGCGCAGTTTGTTTAGACTGGGCCGACATCTCTTCCAGCGAAGCCGTGGTTTCCTGCAAACCGGCGGCCTGTTGATTTGTACTTTCCGCCAACCCCTGACTTCCACCGCTCATCTGAACAGCTGAATCATTGACCTGACGGGCACCGGCTGATAAACGCTCAATAATATCACCAAGTACATGCGTAACCGATTCACTCATGATGAACCCAAATACTATTGCTCCTATAACAGCAATAATGACTCCAATAGCTAATATCCACATTGCATTACTAACTGTAGCATTCGTCAAAGCTCCCTGTTCATTGGCCCAAGTCCTTGACTGCTCAGCCAGTGTTCCCGCATTGCTAATTATCTTATCATAAGCTGCCAACCGTACCTGTTCTTGTTTATCCACTGTTTTTCGGGCAGATATCATTGCTTTAATTGCAGCCACATTATCGTTAAGTACAGCAAGCGCGATATTTAATAACATATCTCCTTCAGGGTCAGAAACCCCTTTATATAGTTCTCCCAAATCTGTACGCAACTCATTAAAATTCGTTTCTAACCCAGTTAACTTCTCAGCATTATTTAAAGCCTCAGACTGCCATAACTTACTTGTATTATTTAAAAACCCTTTCGTTATCTCATCAGCTTTAGCCAATTTTTGTTGTGTCTGCTGAATTTTTTGGGCATCAGTAGAATTTTGGATATTCGATGAGGCAATGGCAGCATATTCATCCATACTGCTTACAAACTCCCCTGATGCTGACCCCGTATTTTGCCGATACTGAGATAGTTCTTGTATAGCCTGGTGAAATAGTTGTACCGATTTCCTATAATTTCCATAAGCAAGCTTCATGTTCTTGAGTTCTTGCTCAAATTCATCTATTTCATACTTCTTGGCTAAGGTACTTCCGGTTTCAATTTCCTTTTTGACAGTATCTAATTGACTAACCGCTCTTTTATAAAGTGTATCTTTGTAAGTGGCACTATACCTGGTTAAATTGTAACCAACTGCCCACATGTTTTTTTCAATAGAGTTTGCTATATCCCATTCTGATATATTAACATCCGTTAATTGATTAGTATAATTGTTAATAGTATTCAGATAGAAAATAGCCGCAATACCTACAAGCAATGTCATCAGTGAACCTCCACCAACAATCATTAATATACGCTTGCCTATGGTCTGATTATTATTGCCATATTTTGTAACCAGTTTGCGTACTATATTTCTAATATAATCCATACTATTTAAACTGCTTAGAGTAGTTGGTTAATAATACCCGGTATTAGAACCTGCCCAAAAAACCGACTGATACCATATAATTTCTCCTATAGACTATATTATCGGTCTCTTGATAACTTTCTTAAGAAAATTCTTGCATAAAATATGCTAACCAGATATTTAGCTAAAAAGAAAATGTCCCTTCAGTTATGAAGGGATACTTTAACGTTATAAGATCTTTTTTCAACAGTAGACTAAATCAGAAACTGCTAAAATCATCTTCATGTTCATCAAAAGGAATCAGTTCAGTATCATTTGCAAATTCCTGGTTCTGAAACTGGTTCTTGATAGATTCATCCGACCTATTACTATTGGCAGAATGTGAACCCCTATTATAATTATTGCCATTTGAATTCACACTATTGGAGTCATTTGTCCAAGAATCTTGAGGACTGCCGTTCTTAGTCTTCTCATTTACGTTGCCAACCAGTGCAGTCAACTCATCAACCACATTATTTAGTTCAGCAGCCTGTGATGATAACTCTTCAGCAGAACTGGCTGACTCTTCTGAAACCGAAGCATTACCTTGTACTACGTTATCCATTTCGGACATCGCTGAGTTGATTTCTTGCACTCCATTGGTTTGTTCTTTGGAAGCCGCAGAAATCTCGACAACCAGTGTACTTACATTTGCTACCTTATCTTCAATTTTCTGTAAGTATTCCGATACTTCTTCTGCTACTTTGGCCCCACGCTCTGAATTTTCCTGGGAGCTCTCTATCAAGTCCGAAGTATTTTGTGCAGCTTCAGCACTTCGCTGTGCCAAGTTGCGTACTTCCTCAGCTACAACTGCAAATCCTTTGCCAGCCTCCCCGGCCCGCGCCGCCTCAACTGCTGCATTAAGTGCTAACAAGTTGGTCTGAAAGGCAATATCATCAATCGTATTAATAATCTTGGAGGTTTCATCCGAAGATTCTCGAATATCTTCCATGGCTCCCTGCATTCGTTCCATCGCATCAACCCCTTTTTCGACCAATGGCTTGGCTTCTTTCATCACGGTTTCAGCTTCGGCTGAATTCTCATCGGTTTGCTTAAGCTGCGAGGATATCTCTTCGAGCGAAGAAGTTGTCTCTTCCAAACTGGCGGCCTGCTCACTTGAGCTTTCTGCCAACTCTTGACTCGACTGCGACAACTGTTCTGCCGAGGCATCAACTTGCTTTGCCCCCCCACTCAGTTTAAAAATCACCTTTTTGAGCACTGAGATAATCGACCTCTCCATGAAGAGACCAAAGATAACAGCTCCAATAACAGACACGCCTGCCACAATAAGGATAATCCATAAGTATTGGTCGGCCGTTGCACTGGTTAACGAAACCTGATCGCGCGTACCCTGCTCAGCGGCTTCTGTTGCTGTAATCACATCCAGCATAAGACTTTCAAACACCTTCAACGCTTGCTGTTCCTGCGCCATCATAACCTGATTAGCTTGACGAATCTCTTTAATCAATGATATATTTTCATTAATCAAATCAGAGGCTTTACTCAATTGGTCTCTTCGATCTGTATCCTGATCAACTTCATTAGCAAGCGCACCTACATCTTCAGCTATGTTTTGATAACCATTTTCAATAGTATCCCAATCTTTTAAACCCGACTTATCAGTCCGGCCAGCATAAAGCATTCGCTGATAGACGCTACGTAAATTCGTCATCAGATCGATCTTTACACTTTGTACTTTTTGCACATATTCTGCATCAGGGTTATTGATGTATTCCTCAAGAGCTGTAATGGCTTTACTTGTAGCCACCTCTGTTTTATTATCACTGGAATTAAGCCCTTCTGCTGCTTCATAGTACTTATCTATATTCTCTCGATAATCAGGGATGCCACTTTCCAATTCAGGCAATACACTCTTAAGTGCAGGCAAGTCATACGCCTTCACATATTCCTGGAATTCACTCAGCTCCTGATTAATCTTACTAAATCGTTCAATGGCGGCCTCATATTCTTCCTTCTCCCTGTATGTGATATAAGTTCGAAAATGGCTATCTGCCGTACGAACTGCCCGTTCCATAGCCGTACCTGTACCCCACTGATTAACGTATACTTCATCAACAGTTGCAGAGTATCCATCAATAATATAAAATGCATAACTGGCTAAAGCACCCACTAAGAGCACTACTGTAGCCCCACCGAAAGCAAGTATTTTTATTCTTTTTCCGATTGTCCATGGTTTATTCTTCTCGGCCCCATCACCTTTATTATTTCCAAACGCTGCCATAACTATCCTTCTTTTATATTTACTGTATTAATCTTTTACTATCCTTTGCTATTCTAAGACTTATTGAGAACGGCTTCGGGCACATCAAATAATACTTTATGTACTTCTACAATCATTTTAACCGAATCATCGACCTTCCCTATACCGGAAAGATATTCACTTTGCTCACCGGCACCTACTGAAGGCACTTCTTCAATATCTGATGTGCTTATATCTACAACCTCAGATACCTTGTCTACCAATACTCCCATTAAATACCCTTCATGTTGGATCACAATGATGCATGTCTCGTCAGTATTTTCAACCTCCTCAAGACCAAACCGTGTCCGCAAATTCATAATGGGAACAATTTTACCCCGAAGATTTAATACCCCCCGTATGTAGCCAGGCATCTTGGGCACGGGTGTAATTTTCATTAACCCTATGATTTCTTGCACCTTCATAATTTCGATCGCATATTCTTCTTCACCTAAAAAGAATGTAAGAAACTTGCCACCATCTACTTCTACATTCGAACTACTATCGGCTTCTTGCCCTAAAACTTTTGTATCACTCATAGCTAAAATGGTCTATTAAGATAATCTGAGCCTATTGACTTTGTTTTTATAAATCAATCAGATCTTATTTATCGTCTCACTGAAAAGTTTCTTAAATTATTTTTAATGTGAATGTCACTTCTATTTCTTAGATAAATCCTTCTATTTCCATCATTAACTTTTAACTCTCTTTTATTAATCTTCACCGATACATATAAAAATACCACTGAGCTATTTTCCTCCCTCCTTTTAACTTCTTACAACACCCGCACTTAATCCATGATAGGTATGTTGAGTCCCACTCAAACAGGCCACCTATGCTCTTCCAAAAATGCAAGCCCTTCCATGCTCCCGTGCCATTACCGGCCTCAAATATTGAGGCGCTGTCGTAGCCACAGATATTGTATGCGTGTTCTTTTTCTCAATTACACCATTTTTTCCTTTGTTCTGTTCATGATAGCTTTTGCAATCTTAGGTAGCGGCAATGATTCAATAACAGCCCCCATCTCATGGGCTTGTTTGGGCATACCATACACGACACAGGTATCTTCATTTTGTCCGATTGTATGCGCTCCTTTATCTCTCATCTTTTTGAGTCCTTTAGCACCGTCCGATCCCATTCCAGTTAAAATAACTCCCGTAGCATTTACGCCTGCTGCTTCTGCTACAGAATTAAACATGACGTCCACACTGGGGCGATGGTGATGAACGGGCGGCCCTTTCTTAATTCGGGAATAATATTTTGCCCCCTCTTTCTGAACCAACATATGATAATTGCCGGGGGCAATCAGGATTTGACCAGGCTGAATCCAATCTCCATTTTCGGCCTCTTTCACATTAACCTTACACACTGTATTCAATCGTTCAGCAAAGCTTTTTGTGAATACCGGCGGCATGTGCTGTACAATTACCATACCTGGTAATCGTGGTGGCAGTGCAGGCAGTATTTCTTCAAGAGCTTTTGTTCCTCCGGTCGATGCACCCACCGCAATAAGCTTTTTTGTCGTCTGTTTCAAGCGGGCTCCCCTGCTTCCATTTTGATTAATTTTAACTGACTTCTTTTTCTTTTGTAGCTTTCTTATCCCAGACTTTATATTGGCCTTCGAAGCCACACGTACCGCTTTTATAATTTTTTGGGATATCTCTTTAGTCGAATAAGCGGAGCCCGGTTTGCAGATAACATCCACAGCTCCTAACCGAAGTGCGGTTAATGCGTTTTCACTGTTTTTAGGCGTTAGTGAACTTACGACCACTACCGGCATAGGATGATACTTCATAACCTTAGACAAAAATGAAAGCCCATCCATCCGAGGCATTTCTAAATCCAGCGTTAACACATCCGGTTTAAGCTGGGCAATTTTTTTCCTTGCCACATAGGGATTAATCGCCGATCCCACAACCTCAATATCTTTCTGCTTACCCAGCTCCTTGGATAATAGCTTTCTCACTAACGCTGAATCGTCTATAACTAATACTTTTGTCATAATATCTCCTGTATTTGACCATATACTTCCACATCCTTTTCGATGACTGTTCCATAAATTTTTTGGCTGTATGATATGCTGGGTGTCCCCATTGTTAAATGTTCTTATAGGTTTAATTTCATCAAAATACAGTCGATTTAATATATTCTGGCAACTATCAGACTAATTTAATAATTACACTTATCTTTGTGATCCAAGCGGTTTTTTATTAATAGTGATGTAGCCATCAGCAACTCGCAGTGCCATAGTACGAGAAATATTCCCTCCCACATCACCGCTACTAATCATAAACTTATTTTTCCACAGTAATTTTCGGAGTACCGTAATATTCCGCTTTCCAATTTTGAAATAATCTTTCTTGCCCTTGGGCTTCATACTTGCGCCGCCGGCCACCGTAACTTTTAGATTTCTCTTTTTAGCGCCCAGTGCATATAACTCCTTAAGTAGTAACTCAAATCCGGTATCAACATACATGGCTGGTTTTTTTGCAGCCTTGTCAGGGTCGGCCTTGGATAAGGGTAACATTACATGCAACAGTCCCCCCACGTTTATAGTAGGATCATACGCGGCAATGCCAAGGCAGCTGCCCAATGCATACGTAATGATAGTCTCGTTAGTATTGGATGAGACCCTAAAATCACTAACCCCTACCACTGTTTTCATGCCAAGGCTCACTATTTTTTCCGGTACACAGCCGGACTTATATTTTCAAAATTTCGATCTGCACTTGCGATACTCTCTGAGTGTCCCAAAAATAGATAACCCCCTGGCTCTAAGATCTCCCAAAAGCGGGAAACGAGCTCCTTCTGGGTTTTACGATTAAAATAAATCATCACATTCCGACACATAATTACCTGAAATGGTCCATTTAACGGCCATTTCTTCTTTAAATTTAATCGTCCATAAGTAATCATCTTTCTCACTTTCTTTTTTATCTGGCACTGCCCGTTAGCACCACTGTTAAAATACTTTTTAACAATACTGGGCGAAATATTTTTAATCCTGTTGGCTGGATAAATTCCTCGTTTAGCTTTACGTATTACATCGCGTGAGATATCGGTTCCTAAAATTTTAACGGCCCGTGCATTTATATTTTGCTCTTGGAGCACTATTGAACAGCTAACCGGTTCTTCACCCGAAGAACAACCAGCTGACCACCACTTCACCTGTCGACCGTTAATCTTGGGCAGTACATTTTCAACGATAAAATCAAAATGCTGACTCTCTCTAAAAAAGCTGGTTTTATTAGTTGTCAATACATCAACTAATGCCAAAAATTCTTCGCCCGAAGTATCCCTTTCCAGAAATTCAATATAGTGGCTAAAACCTCTGAGCTCTAGCTTACGAATACGTTTCATCAACCGCGAACGAACCAAGGCCTGCTTACCCTCATGAAGGTTTATACCGCAATAATCATAAATCTTAGACTGTATCGTCTCGAAATCTGTCTGTTTTAACTTCATGCTTATAACCATTTATTCGGTAGATCCACATATCTACCAAGGGGCTTTCGTAATTCCTGCTGTGTAAATAGGCTAAAAGAAGTTGATATCATTGACATCTAATTCTTGATCAATGCCGCAGTATCCAAAATCAAGCCAACAGTCCCATCACCCAAGACCGCCCCTCCAGAAATGTGGTCCATCTCGGCAACCATATTGATAGATTTCCCTACCAATTGCTGCTGACCTACAACTTCATCGACCAGCAACGCATACTTTTTATTCGCATTTTTAATTGCCAACAATGTACCTTCTGTAAGATCTTCCTCCCCGTCATTAATATTAAAATGATTGTGCAATCGAATGACCGGCACGGTTTCTCCTCTGATGGAAACTTTTTCTGATTTACCCATCACCGTAAACAGGTCATCGTTCTGAGCCCGAAAGGCCCGATCAATATTTAATGTAGGTACAATAAATCGTTGTGCCCCAACCCGAACGAGCATGCCATCCGTAATAGCCAGTGTAAAGGGAAGCTCAATAATTATTTTTGTTCCTTTCCCTTCTTCCGACTCGATATCAACCTTGCCTTTCAGATCTTCAATTGATTTTCGAACTACATCCATACCTACGCCACGCCCTGATAAATCAGTCACTTCATCCGTAGAAGAAAAACCCGGCAAAAAAATGAGATGATGAATCTCGTTATCCGTCAAGTTTTCATCATGATCTACGAGCCCCT
The DNA here is from genome assembly GCF_026229185.1 of Fodinibius salsisoli. Taxonomy (GTDB): domain Bacteria; phylum Bacteroidota; class Rhodothermia; order Balneolales; family Balneolaceae; genus Fodinibius; species Fodinibius salsisoli. Next base: position 260,504 of record NZ_JAGGJA010000001.1, read on the forward strand.
TCGAAACTGCTTTTTCCAAGACCTTTTCTTTATTGATTCCACGTCCATCATCCTCAATTTCGATAACTACCTTGCCTCCTTCTTGGGATGCGCGCAACCACACCTTCGCTTGCTCGGATTTTCCAGCATCAAGGCGTTCTTCTGGAGTCTCAATACCATGATCTATGGCATTTCGCACCATATGAACCAACGGCTCATTGATGATATCCACCATATTTCGATCGATCTCTGTATCTTCACCATAGGTTGAAAGGTTTACCTTTTTACCCGCCTTGCGCGAAAGGTCACGAACCAAACGATTCATTTTATGGAACGTTCCCTTCAGCGGTACCATCCGAAGAGCAAGACTTGTATCCTGTAGCTCTCGTAAAATTTTGCTGGTATGACTTATTTTCTTCTGAAGCTCGGAATGGTCGGGAATACTTTCATCTTGCGCTACCACCGAATGGGCAATTACCAATTCACCCACCATATCAATAAGCTGATCTAACCGACTGACGTTTACACGCACCGAAGATTCTGCTTGACTCTCATCAGAACCACTTTTGGCTTCGCCATTATTTTTTGCCTCTCCATTTTCAGCTAGTATTGGATCGGCCTCTGGATCCTCATACTGGATACCTCCAGCCTGTTCCAAAGCTTTTGCCGGAGCAATTTGCTCATCCGCCACGCGATGTAATACCCCCGTTAACCGATCAAAGTTTAATGGCTTGGGCAGATGGTCACCTCCATCAGCCACCTCAACAACATCCAGCATGCTATAAATAATATCAATAGCCTCCAGCGAAATATCGGCGGAAGCCACATCAAAATCGATATCTCCGTCGCGTACCATACTTAACACCGTTTCAAGGTGGTGCGTAAAGTCCGATACAGGGTCCAACCCCATAAAAGCAGAGGTCCCCTTAATGGTATGAAAGGCCCGAAAAACCTTATTGACCAACTCATCATCATTGGGGTTTTCTTCCAGATCCAGCAGGGCGCCCTCAGCCATTTCCAGCAGCTCGGAACATTCGGTAATGAATTCCCCGATCATAGCGGGGTCAATATCTTCCGGGATATAAAACTCCTCTGATGCTACCTGTTCAGATTGATTCTGGTTGGGTTCTGTATTCTCAGCTTCAACAATTTCCTGCCCTTCTACTTCTTGATGGTCTACAGAATTGCTTTGTTCAAATGCAATTGCTTTTTCCGTAATCGAAGAAATGGTTGACAGCCAGTCAGAGTGGCCCTCCATACCCTCTTCTGAAATTTTCTCCAGTTTATGTTTTGCCTCTTTAATGATTACAGCAACATCAGAACGCACATCACCAATAACAGCATTGATGACGTCATAAAGGCTTTTTATTTCTTCAGGCGTAACACTTTCTTCATCCAACTCCATAATATAGGAAGCAAGATCATTCAATGATTTCGAATCCTCAATCTCATCTTCTCTGGCAGTAATTTCAATCATCTCGTCGGCAGACTCCTTTTCACCAGCTAAGGCATCGTCAAGATCATCATAGGCCCTTTCAAATACCTCAACCCCTATATCACCTTCATTGAGCAAATATTCACGAATGGTGTTAATAGCCTGCATGGTAGCTGTCTTAACACTGATAAAATAATCGTCTTCTTCAAACAGATATTTCAACCCTTTCCAGGCTATATTTATCAGTCGCTGTAGCTGGCCGGGATCATCTTCAAAAGTAGAGATAAACTCTTCGAACCGGGCACCCGCAATCGCTACATTATCACGATCCGCCGGCCAGACCTCAGCCAGAGCTCGTATTATCTTCTCAAGATCCTCTATACGTTCTTTTTTTTGACTACTCATCCCACCAATTATTTAGTTAGATTCGCTTAAAACCATTGTTAAAAGAAATGACGTATTGTCGCTGGCAAATTTCATTTTTTTTGTTGGAGGTTTACTGGGCATAAAAAGAGTTAGATCACTCCCTCTGGTCGCCGTTGGTAACGATGACTGCCCCCGGAACCCTACCTTTTCAACATTTGCTGCCACATCACCGGCTAAAATATTTGATACCTCTCCAACCAAGTCTCCCATATCATCACTTTCAAAAGGAAGCTCAATGCCGATAAAAACTTTTGAGAGGAAGAGAGCGGTATCTTTTGGAATTGCCAACATCAGTGATATCGTATGCTCGGCATTAAATACGGTCACATTCCCGATAATCCCATTAAGCGGCCCATCAGCGTTCTCTTCTTTTACATATTCCAGCTTTTCGCTGAGAATGGATTCAAACGTATTTAAAACCGACTCTCTTACTTTCTCTTCGAGCTCTACAGGTATCCTATCTAATTGGTCTATCTGTGCTAATTTCATCCTCTAATTTATTATGAGTTCAGAATGCCTTTAAAAAAACTTTTTTCCTCTTCATCATCCCCGTCATCGCTGCCGGCAATAGCTCCATCATCATCAAAATAGCCGCTAATAGCCTTATGCATCTTATCGGCCGTAAATGGCTTCGTAATATACTCATTGGCACCACCTTCGTTCAGCGCCTTATCAACCTTACCCATCGACTTTTCAGCCGTTACCATAATAATGGGGATATGGTCATACCCTTCTTCCCGAATGGCCTGTGAAAATTCCACTCCGGTCATGTTGGGCATATTCCAATCCACAAACATGATTTCTATCTCTTCGTTGAATTTTTCAAATGCATCTTCACCATCTTTGGCTTCCACATACTCAAATTCAGCCAACATTAAATTATTTAATGCCCGTTTGACGGCACTTCTCATAATTTTCGAATCATCAACAACTAATGCTTTTATTTTAGCCATTATTAACTCCAGTCTGCTTTTAAATTTTTAGGACGGCAATACCATTAATAACTATAAGTTACCCTTTGCAATATTAGGTATAACTAAATACCAGATCCATTTAACTATAAACTATGTCTTTATGTTTATCGGTCTTTTGGGAAGCTACTTAAGTATTTTTTATTTCATGAGAAACTTAAAGACAGGCAAGTCAAATCCTTTTATTTTATTAACTATTTTCAGCAATTATCAGACGAACCGTTAGACCTATGTAATTTTGAGAGTTAGGTTTCTAGTTGTATCATAACCCATAACTGTTTTCGGTACTTAAGAGGTAAGCCATTAAAGTTTATACCTCTAAAACCGATAATTAGTAAAACGAAATCTTATTATAAGAGTACTATATCAAAGAAGGGTCGTTCATGTTACCACGTTCATCCCAAACAAGATATGCATCTGGAATTTTATCTCCAGAAAATGTGCATCCCCTACAAAACTATGTTTCAGATCTGCAAACTAACCACTTTTCGTTTCCTTCCCTGGGAAACGATGAACAAGAGAAGGAAGGGCAAGAAAGCTCACCATCCCAAAAAGAGAGCTTAAGGGCTGAAGAAAAATCTTCTGATATCACAAATATTATTTCCGGTGATGATTTTCAAGAAATGCTAAGCTGCTTTTTTGTGACCAGCCATAACAAGCTGAGACTTCTACAGTCTCAGTTGCAGAATGAAATTAACATCGACAACAACACTCTCTTTGATATAACGGACCTAAACAACCACAAAATTCAAGAAATGCGCCGACATTACTACCAGCTTCAAATGGTATTATTCCAATCCCCTAAAGGCCAACAACACGATACTCTTCTATAAATATGAAATGATAAAAAATTGAAACCAACTCAATTTGACATACTGTAAACTTAATTGAGGTGGCGACTTCTACCAAAATTAAGTTCTGTTATCTAAGATAATTTGGGTATAATTCTCCTCTTCTTCATCAAAAACATCATGCAACTCTTCTATAATTTCACCCAGCTCATCAACCCCCTCTTCAATTCTTGAACGATAATGTTCAATTTTGCTACTTTTAGCATCATTCTGTAGAAATATTTTCATCAGTTCCAAATAACCAGAAATAGCACTAATAGGAGACATGGCCTTGTGCATGTTTTGCCGAATCATCTTTTTTTGCAGATCATGGATCTCCCTGAGGCAATGATACCGTGTATCATTAATAACTGGTTTAGATACAGGGTATGAAAACTGGGTAATACTTTGCTCTGCCTTTTTTATTTGCCAGCCTTCTATCCCCTGACGGCCAGAACTTCCTTCCTTATACATAATACATATATTTAAACCAACGTTTTTTTGTAATACCCTTGAAAAAGCAAAGACAAAATATTAAAAAATTATAATATTAAAAATTTCTAATGTTAATGTTGATTGTTTTAAAGGCACTTGTTTTATTCATCAAAAGAAGATAGTGCTACAATCAGAATTGTATTTGACAGGTAGACTTTTCTCACATTTCAGGTTGTAGAAGTTAAATCACACTCTTCCTGTTATAGTTGCTTTGAGTCCATGCAAATTTTGTATAATTAGTTGCCAAAACCTTTTTATGGATGCACAACTAAAATTACTTTTCATAAACACTCCACAAAATTATTTATCCTCCATATTGAGGGTGTTTGGCGAAAGAGATATTGACATTGACTATATAAGTTTACAAGATGAGAAAAAGATACAAGATGCCCTCAAGGAAAGCGTATATTGGGATACAATCATTTTATCAGGTCAGGAAAGTCCTCCTCTATATAAGCTGTTAAATCGTATTTCTATAAAGCATGAATATACTCCACTTATATTTCTACCTGAAAATTATAATAGCAGTATAGCAGCAATAGCCATGCAAAATGGAGCTGATGATTGCATTTCTATAAATGGCCTCGAGCGATTAATTCCAATTATAGAAAGAGAATTAAAACACCATAACCTAAAGAACAAACATCTTGATCTTTTCAAATTTAAGCATATCCTGTCTAACCTGACAGACAAAAGCCAAGAAGAGGTTTTTTTGTTTGACGGGGAAACATTTAAATGCCTATATACAAGCCTTGCCCCCATAGGTAAGGGAGAAAAATATTCTGAAAAAAAAATATTAGCGCTAAAACCAGGTGATATATATTCAGAATATAGCACAGAATCTTTCAGGCTACTCATAACCCCCCTACTGGAAGGTCAACGGAAGGAACTTTCCATCTGTACATTTGTCACTACAAGATTAGGTACTGTATATCCGGCTGAAATCCATCTTAGAAAGGTAGTACAACATGAATCATCCTATATAATTGCTATCAATAAGGACATAAGCAGTTTGTGGTTTAAGGTACAAAAATTGCAGCGGCAACGAAGCTTAACAAAAAAACATACCCTGCAAAGCAAACGAAAAGATATCTTCCTTGCCAATGCAGCTCATGATATGCGAACAAGCATAAATTCTATCATACTCTCTGCTAAACTCCTTAACCAAAAAAATAATGACCAGTTAACGGATAGCTGTAAAAAGCTTACAAATGCTATACTTTATTCCGGTAAACATTTAATGAAATACATTGAAGAGTTTTTTAATTCAACAGACAAGCAAATAGCAAATCTAAAATTTAATACAACAACAGTCTCAATAGATACCTTGGGTAAAGAGTTGTACTATATTTTTGATCCAATTGCTACCAAACAGGGCCTCACCTTCACCTATCAAGTCCAACAACTTGACCAGTATACAATTCCCACAAACCCTACCTACCTGAAAATTATCTTAAAAAACTTACTATCTAATGCGTTTAAATATACCCCAAAAGGAGACGTTTCTTTAACCATATATTCCCCCTCAAACGAAGAGCTTCAAAATATTAATACCGGTTTGGATCAAGCTATTGCGTTCCAGGTTAAAGACACTGGGGTCGGGATTCCACAATCGAAATTAAATCATATATTTGAACGGTTTACACGCATAAAACAAAACCGCTCGTGCAATATCAGTGGCTCTGGATTAGGATTAGATATTTCCCAAAAGTTGACAAAAGTCCTTGGGGGAATACTTCATATTGATAGTGAACTAAATATTGGCAGTACTATCACCTTATATTTGCCGAGCGATAGCGAACCGAAAATCCACCAGTCGAACCGACAGGATTCTACGATTCTGTCTAAATCAACAAAAGACAACGCCGATGGCAAAACGATCCTTGTCATTGACGATAGTAAAATACACAACTTGGCAATCAAAGAATTTTTGGGCTATTCCTTTGCAAACTGCCTAACTACTTCTTCAATAGCTAATGCGTATAAAATACTCAGCCAGCAGTCAATAGACTGTATTATATTGGATTATATTCTCTTTGATACCACCAGTGAAAAGATTCTACAAAATTTAAAATCACACAAAAAATATGCTAACATTCCTATTATAATTTACACTGGAAAGAAGATAACCGATAAAAAAGAGGAAAAAATTTCAAGCAAAGTTGATGCCATTATCCAAAAAAGAACCGGGAGCCATAGCAAACTGCTTAGCACAATAAAAGCTTGCTTGCATTCCAAACCTCCGATAAACCTAACAACCTGACTTTGAGGGTTAATATTTTTCTGTAAGTTTGTTCTCAATACCAGGCTTTCTTGTCCCTTCTTTCAATACCCAACTCGTACATTTCTCCACATCTTTTTTAGAATTATCTATTTAAGGTCAGGTAGATCAATACGATAACCTTACTTATTACTAATAAAAAGAAGTAATATTTTAATAATTCTAAAAAAGCTACAACCATGAAATTAGCATACAGGGCTATAAAACACCTCTTTCCATTTGCACTCTTACTCATTGTAACCGCTACTTCTGTTTACGCACAAGACCAATCGAAATTCAACAAGCAGGCTGATAAACTTCAGCAGCACTTAAAAAACGATTTTTTCTCACTGAGTTTTTTGGTCCAAGGTCTTGCAGACTTCCGTCCAGAAAGAGTAGCCGGACATAATGGATTTAATATCAATTATGGACGATTCAAACTATCCGGAATATTCGATAACAAATTCGGATATAACCTGCAGGCTACAATGTTAAAAAGCCCTTCCGTCATTGATGCCAACATCTATTTTAAGCCTATTTCCAACTTATCTATAAAAACAGGGCTCTTTAAATCTCCCTTCACCCATGAATATTTAACCGGAGCAAGTTCGATTCTGTTTATAGACCGCTCCGTTGTTGTAAACCAGTTGGGAACTAAACGACAGTTAGGCATTCAAGTTGATACTTATACCTCTAACCAAAGATTCCGGTTTACTGGTGGGGTTTTTAACGGTAATAATTATGGAGGCAACAACAATGCTGACGGTCACTTCCAATATATAGGCCGTGCAGAAGCATATCTGGGACAGAACAGTACCTCAACTGCCAAAGTTGGTGTCAGTATTTCCCACGAACAAAAAGATACTCCGGCTACTTCTGGCAATTTACAGTCTACATTCCAGGGCAAACAAACCTTAATAGGCTCATATTTTAGCATTAACCAAAACAAGCTTCTACTTGATGGTGAAATTATTTACGGGTGGATGGAATCTCCCAACGACCAAGAGTATAATCCGTATGGATACTATTTTACGGCAGGATACGATGTAACGCCGGTCAGCCAACTTTTACTCCGATGGGACTCTTTCTCTGGAGAATCCTTAACAGGAGATATGGATTCCATTGTTGCTGGCTTCAATTATGTGCCTAATAAATTTACCAAGCTTAAGTTGAATTATATTCTACCCACCGATAGAGCAGCAGAATATTCTAACTTCTTAGCAGCAATACAGATCGGTTTCTAAAAAAATAAGAAAATTTTCAGGCCTCTTCTAACAAAAGGGGCCTGATCCTTTTCAGAACTTGCAGACAAGAAATATTTCATCCTTCCACTTCTCAAAATATAGTGGAATTGTCAAGAAATCTGATCCCCAATAGGTATTAAAAGAATTTCACTACACATTTATCCAACGGTGCATTAAATTACTTATGTTATTTGTATAAGAAAAAGGGGAGGGTACCGTGAAACGCATACTCATCATTATATTAGGCTTGTTTTTTTTAGAAGTCACAATAAGTTCAGCCCAAGTTGACAGCACCTCGCATATGCAGCCCTACTGGTCGCCGGAAGGGGATCAGATTGCCTTTGCCTCATCAATGAGCGGCAACTTTGAAATTTATGTAATCAACCTGAATACGAATGCTGTTCAGCAGATGAGCGAGCATCCCGCTAATGACTTCTACCCGGCCTGGTCGCCTAACGGCAAATATGTAGCTTTCTTCTCAGAACGAGAACGGGAACATCATTACAATATAAAATATGCCGGTAACGAAGAGCAGCAATTTCCGATCAGCTCTGCCCGTGATGGTGACCTACCCTCATGGTCGCCCGATAGTCGAAATCTGCTTTACCACTCAAGCGAAGATGGAGATATGGAGATCTATATGCGCAGCTATCGAAGCAAGGATATCCGGAAACTTACGTTCAATGACGCTACCGATGTATATCCCTTCTTTTCACCCAGTGGTAAGGATATCCTCTTTCTCTCTGACCGGGATGACAATATGGAGATCTATAAAATGGATCCTGATGGACGTAATCAAAAACGGCTGACCTTTTCCCCCCATTCCTATGAGGTCGATCCGATCTGGTCGCCCGATGGGCAAAAGATTGCCTTTGCCTCCGACCGGAATCAAAATTTTGATATTTTTGTCATGAATGCCGATGGTTCAGATCAGATCCAACTTACCACGGATCAACACTTCGACCTGGGTCCCCAGTGGTCGCCAGACGGCAAGAAGCTGGTTTTTGTTTCTAACCGATACGGAGACGCCGATATTTTTACCATACATAGCGATGGCAGTAACCTCAAACGTCTTACCGGTCATCCGGCAAAAGATTTTTATGCTTCATGGTCGCCCAGTGGTCAAAGAATCATCTTCTGTTCCAATCGAGATGGACAAAATAAAATCTACATCATGGATAGTGATGGTAGTAATATGAAGAGGATTAATATCAGGCATAATAGATAGCTTTGCTCATATTATTTACTGAAGTACTTCATCCTCATTGGATGAATGGAGAGCCTATAAATGTAACTGAAACCTGTATCTCTAAAACCCCTCGCCCAGCAACAATATCCAAGCGCTAATAATAGCATTAAAAGCCTCTGTGAGTAATTCTTGATCTGACTGAATTTCTTCCTATTCATTTATTATATTAACCGCTCGATATTTGGCATAATTCAAAATAAATGACTTCGATCAGCGTGTTTTTTACTGATCGTTCCAGGAATTCAACTTGCAGTAACTATTAACCTTACAGATTGTCGTTATGAAAATTCATGAGTATCAAGCCAAGGAGCTTCTAAAAGAACACGGTGTTGCCGTGCCAGCTGGCGTATCAGCTACAAACACCGAAAATGCTGTTAAAGCCGCAGAAGAAATGAAAGAAAACGGGGCTACATTATTTGTAGTTAAGGCACAGATTCATGCCGGTGGCCGTGGAAAAGGGAAAACCAAAAACAGTGGTGTAAGTGGTGTTATTCTTTGCGATACCATTGATGAAGTACGCGATGCAGCTGATTCCCTTTTGGGCGACACCCTGGTGACGGTACAAACAGGCGAAGAAGGCCAAAAAGTGCAGCGCATATACGTCACGGATGGCGTCGATATTGAACAGGAATTCTATCTTGGTATTCTGCTCGACCGCTCCAAGAGTAAAAATGTGATCATGGTTTCTACCGAGGGTGGCGTAGAAATTGAAAAAGTAGCTGAAGAGACCCCCGAAAAAATTGTCAAGGAATGGGTAGAGCCGGGCATGGAGCTGCAGCATAACCAAGCACGCCGTCTGGCTTTTGCACTTGGACTTGAAGGCGATGCTTTCAAAAAGGCGGTCAAGTTTATTATAGCCCTATACAACTTCTATCAGAAAACGGATTCTAACATGGTTGAAATCAATCCGTTGGTGCTCACTCCCGGCGGTGATGTTATGGCACTGGATGCTAAAGTCACCTTCGATGACAATGCCCTGTTCCGTCATAAAGATATTACAGATCTGCGCGACAAGTCGGAAGAAAACCCTGTTGAGCTGGAAGCTTCAAAATATGGCTTAAATTACATTAAACTGGATGGCAACGTCGGCTGCATGGTAAACGGTGCCGGTCTTGCCATGGCAACGATGGATATCATTAAGCTTTCCGGCGGCGACCCTGCCAACTTCCTGGATGTCGGCGGTAGTGCCAATGTGGAGACGGTCAAAAATGGCTTCCGTATTATTCTTGAAGACGAAAATGTAAAGGCCATCCTTATCAATATCTTTGGAGGTATCGTACGCTGCGACCGGGTAGCCAACGGTGTTATCGAAGCCGTTAAAGATCCCGAGATTGCGGAAAAAGTTCAGGATGTACCCATTATCGTCCGTCTGCAGGGAACTAATGCTGAAGAAGCAAAAGAGATCATTGACAATTCTGATCTTAATGTCATCTCTGCGGTTCTGTTGAAAGATGCTGCGGACGAAGTTTCCAAAGTGCTGGCGGCGTAGATCAATTCGATGCTTTTTGTCATCCCCAGGCATTCCCTTCGGGTGGATTCGGGATGACAGTCACAGCGTATCAGACTTGCTGAGTGAGATGCTTGGCAAGTCTTTTTTATTGGAACATTCTAGAGAAAGAGCTTTTTCTTATGAAGCGAATTCATATCGTAGGGGTGAGTCCCCGGACCGGCACCACCCTGATGGCCGAAGCCATGAAAACGTGCTACAAGATTGATTGCTACACTTCGCATGAAGACCGCTTATTTTCCCGGGCGTCCGGTCAACCGGATATCTTTTTAACCAAAAGCCCAAAGGACATTATGATTGTCGGGCCGAGCCTGAAAGTCGATCCCGACCTGTATGTCATCTGCATGCTCCGCGATCCGCGGGATATTATCTGCAGTAAGCACAAAAAAGATCCCGACCGGTATTGGGCCAGCCTGCGATATTGGAAGCTATATAGCAAGCAAGTTCTAAAATTAGAAGCCCATCCACGGTTTATCCTTGTCCGTTATGAAGACTTTGTCTCAGATCCGGATCACATCCAGCAAAAACTCTCAAGCAGTATTCCCTTTTTGGAGGAGATCACTACCTTCAGCAACTACCATAATGAGGCGGCGGTATCCAGCTCATCGACGAAGGCACTTAGTGGCGTACGCCCCATCAAACCCACAAGCGTGGGACGATGGCGTAATCATAAAGCGCGTATTGCCGGACAGATAGAGCTACACGGAAATATCTCCAACGATTTGATCCAATTCGGTTATGAACAGGATAACCAGTGGCTCGAAGAGCTACAGGGCGTAGAACCCGATCTCAGTCCCAGTCACTTTCCGGAATATATGACGACCTCAAAAAAAGCTTTTTCAAAGTTTGGCAAATATCTTGAGGCTGGCCGGCGTGCCATTGAACAACGGATAGGCCGGAGGATTCGGATTACGCATCCCAAGAAATGGGTTTGATTCATCCGGAGATATTTTACATACATACCTATTAAGATTCTAAGAAAGATGGTATCAGCACCTCTTTTTTATTTTTCTTTCATTTGTAATGAGCAACGGTTTATTTAATTCATCTGATGGCCTGACAAATAATGAGATAACTCCTTGAAAATATTTTCCTCCATATACATTCGATCAATCTACTTCTACTGCCTGTTGACTTGCCTATTATTACTCTCAGGTTGTAACCCATCCTTTGACCCTCTCCAAGAGAACGATCAGTATTACTTCTCTATGTACGGTTATCTGGATGCCTCCGCCGATACCCAATGGGTCCGCATAATGCCCGTACGCGACTCTCTTTTCTATAATCCAAAAGAAATAGATGCCACCGTCACGCTGCAAGAACTTGAAAGCGGGGAAACCGTAACGCTCAACGACTCCCTTTTTCACTTTTCTAATAATCGGTATGCCCATAACTTCTGGACCACCCACCCCCTGAAACCGTCCGGAACCTATCGCCTTGAGGCAGAACGATCTGACGGCGCTGCAAGCCATGTTTCCGTCGCCCTACCCGCCGATTTTCCTATCCCCATCGCCTATATTTGGGAGCCGGACGATTTCACGCCCGATAGAATAGAAGTTGAAGGTATTGAACAACTCGCAGATGTGCAGGTTATTTATCGAAATCAAGGGCGACATTTCCCCATCAATCATATAGAAGACACGGTGATAGTGCCCGATGGCTCCTATAAAGTTTACATTCGACCGTGGGAAGATATTGAAACGATCAACACTGACCTCGGGGAACAACTTGAAATACCCAACGAGAATCGAGAAATATTCGTAGCTGCCGCAACCGATGATTTTCCGGATTTTGCAACCATTGATGACATCATTTCTACCCTGCCAGAGGGCATATCCAATGTGGAAAGCGGGGTGGGTTATGTGGGAGGTATCCTCAGCAAGACCATTCCATATAAAAGTTGTTTCGACGACAACCTGAATCGTATTCCGTGTTCTCCAACCAACTGAGTCGTTACACTTTTGAGGTTTTTTACCACGGGGCAGGTTCTAATGGACATGGAACCAACACATCATCTTCATCATAACAGCTTTTGTAGGGCACCGTTTTACTTACAATCCCGGCCAGGTATCCGACGCCATTGGTTACATTGGAGACTCCTTCCGGAAGAGCAGTAACATTCTCGTTTATTGCACCAAAATCATGAAAACCCGGGCCTGCAGCGGCTACATAAACTTGCCTTTTATAGACCGGTGGAAACGTACTTAATGCTGTTTCATGTTCCTCGGTATTGATGGAAATTCTAAAGTCGTGAATAGCAGTATTAACAGTGTCCTGGCGATGGCCAATGCCCAAAATCCGTCCCTTACTGGCAGGTAAACTTCTCCCATAATAAACGGCTTGTACATCGGCTAAATCCTCTACTCCATCAACATATACAAAGTCAGGTGCTCTCGAGTTCTCATCTATTTTTACAACGGGTGTGGGAAAATCGGGAGGAAGCGTAACTTCAGCATAGCTTCTCACGATTTTTCGGATCTGTTGTGTGCCGGGCCGTTAACCGATAGGTCTGCTCGGGCTCCAACTTCATTTTCGTCCAAAAATTATAAACATAAACCCCTTGAAGAGGGGAAAACAAGGAATCATTCATTACAACCGACTGTCCGGTAGCTACATTTTCTAAGGTTACCTCTGCATCAAGCGGGCGAGGAGAAAAATAAAGGCTGTCTCGTACCGGCATAACACGAACCCATTGGGTATCGGCAGAGGCATCGAGGTAGCCATAGATAGAAAAATGGTACTGGTCATTTTCCTGTAGTGGTTCGAAGGTGTTACTACAGCCGATAACAACCGAAAAAGCTATAGCAGCAAATAATACGGCACTTTTTAACCCAAGTATTTGCAAATTGTATTTTAATAACCCTTAATCTATTAAAAATAACATTCTCAACTATTTTTAGTTATTGAAATATTTTTTAAAAGACAAATAAATTGATTTATTGCAGTAATTTAATCAAGAAAAGTACAGCTGATAACTCTGATTCCATACCTATTGAATAGAATCCTCAAAACATTTTTTGACCAAGTGTCGGCCAATGCAGGGAATAATTAAAAGCTTACCCATTTTATTATGTTGTGCTTTAACACTGTGGAAAGCAAATCATGCCCGAGCGCAGCAAGCCTCCATCCAGGGTATCATAACCGATGCCGCCAGTGGACAGCCGCTTGAAGCAGCAAATGTCTTCCTAAAAAATCTTGCAGATGAGACCGCCCGGGGGATGGCTACCGACGGAAATGGCTTCTACCAAATCAGCAATATCCGACCTGGTACGTACCTGTTTCGTATTACTTTTGTAGGGCACATACCCTACCAAGATACCCTTACTCTTAAAGCAAACAGTCGCCAAAATATAAATATTGGCCTGCAGACGGATACTGAAGAACTTGATGAAGTGGTTGTATCACTTAAGCAAACCACACAGGTAGAGGCAGGGCGACAGCGACTTTCCGCAAGCGATTTAGGGCGGGTCCCCACGCCGGGCGGGAGCGGAGACCTGGCTGGATATCTTCAGACGCTTCCAGGCGTAGTTTCTACCGGAGACCGTGGGGGACAGCTCTTTATACGGGGCGGCACGCCGGCTCAAAATATGGTACTCATTGACGGTACCTTAATCTATAAACCTTTCCACATACTCGGTTTCTTCTCGGCTTTCCCGGAGGACCTGGTCTCTGGAGCCGACTTTTATGCCGGGGGATTTGGTCCGGAATACACCGGACAAATTTCTTCGGTCATTGACGTTAAGATGAGGGATGGGGACCGAAACCAAACCAAAGGGTCGGCCTCTCTGAGTCCTTTCCTGGGAGAAGTAACGATTGAAGGACCGCTCAAAAAGGGCAAGTCTTCCTGGATCGCCTCCACACGGCGATCCTTAGTTGAGCAAACAAGCTCAACAATATTGGGAGAGAAACAACCCCTTCACTTTGAAAGCCAATACTTAAAAATGAGCTTCTTCGGTGAAGGCAACTCTCGCTGCTCAATGATGGGTATGCGTACTTATGACCGGGGGAGACTCGATCCGGTTGAAGATAATGTCTTTAAATGGCGAAACCTGGTGTTAGGTGGTCGCTGTGTGGTGCTCCCCGAAGGATCGGATCTTCTTTTCGATATGAATGCGGGCATTTCTCATATAACAAATAGTGCCGGCAGCGCCAATAACCCGGAACGCTCTGCCAGGGCTACCCGCTTTAACCTCGATGTGAAGCTCACACAATATTCCGGTTCTATTCGGTTTGACTACGGCGGATTCCTGCACGTCAATTCACTCAACTATGACATGAGTGAGCGGTTTGGCGGACCTCAAACTGATTCTGAGCACCTGCCAAGTTTAGGTACTTTTATACAATCAACCATTCCCATCGGGGATAAAATGCAAATAAAACCCGGTCTCGCTCTCTCCTATCACAGAAATAACTACCCCGTGAGTTTAGAACCCCGTCTTCGGCTTTCCTGGCACCCCTGGGGTAACGACCAGCAATCGTTTCATGCAGCAGTCGGGCGTTATCTACAACCCATTTCAGGAATTACGGATCGGCGAGATGCCGGCTCGGTCTTTACGGCCTGGATGCCCTCTCCCCTGGGCAGCTCCCAGATGGAAGCCATTCATGTATTGGGAGGATGGAATCAATCTTTGGACAATGGCCTTAATATTTCTGTAGAAACGTACTACAAAAAGCTTGACCACCTGCCAGTGTCAGCATGGAGCAGTATCGCCCGATTTACTACCGACTTAGCATTAGCAGATGGGATGTCTTACGGCAGCGATATCCGCTTAGAATATGCCGGTAATTCGTGGAATGCTTTCCTTGGATATGGCTATTCACATACGGAATATGAAACCAGCCAAGGACATTTCGATGAATGGTTTGGATCTTCAACTCAGCAATACCACCCCACTCACGACCGCCGGCACCAGCTTAGCAGCCAACTAAATGTTGATCTCCGCTCGTTTACAGTGGGACTCAGCTGGCAGTTCGGCAGCGGACTCCCTTACACCCGTCCACTGGGTTTTGATGACCTCCTCCGGTTCAAAGAAAAGCTGCCCAATGTCAAGGAGGAATACGGCACACCTCGCGTTATCATGAACAAACCATACAACGGGCGCATGCCACCATTCCATCGCCTTGATATTTCTCTGGAACGCAGCTTCCGGTTTGCTAACAGCCAGCTTACGGTTAAAGGCGGGGCCATGAATACCTACAACCGTACCAATCTATTTTATTACGATGTATATGATCATGAACAGTTTAACCAACTCCCGATTGCCCCCTATCTTTCCTTAAAGTTCGAAACTCATTGATGCTTTAAGAAGTCTTCCCTTTAACTGATCCCAAATAGATGGCTGCTAATACGATAACACCTCCTACATATTCCAATGGGGTTGTCGGGCGGTCAAAAAAGAGGATATCCCACATGAAGGCCAGCGCTGGCTGCATCAAAATCGCAAGTCCGCCTATGGAAGCATCAACATCCGGAAGGCCTTTGGAGATAAGCACCCATCCACAAACCTGTCCCATAATCCCCAACCCTAACAGGGCGCCCCAGGTCTGTACATCTGGAATTATAAAGCTGGTATTGGGTTCTACCCATGCGCTGACGCCCAACAACAAGGCTGCCAAGAGGCTTATCCAACCCATATTGGCAAATATTGAAAAGGATTGCTGGTTGTGCCCCGCTCGGGATCTCCGCAAGATCAATACATAACCGGCATAAGAAATGGCTGTTAGCAGCCCATATAAGACTCCTAATTTAGTGGCTCCGTCGTGCTCCCCCCATCCTGTGCGAACAATCAGAAATAAGCCGAATACCGCTACCGGTATGGCGGTCATTAGTTGCCAGCTGAGCTTCTCTTTGAGAAACCAAACTGCAAAAAGAGCCACAAAAAATACCTGCATATTACCCAGAATCGTTGCCAAACCCGGCCCGACAAATTCAATACTCCGATGCCAGAAAAACAGGTCCAGGCTGAAGAACAGAGCACAGCCAAAAGGCAGCGCCAGATTTTTAATCCCCAGCCATAACTGGTCTCTCCGGATAAGCGAAATGGCTAATAAAATAACGCCACCAAATAAAACCCGATAAAAAGCCGATACGGTAGGACCGACATGGGCAAGCTCTACAAAAACGGAGGTAAAGCTCACCATTGATGAACCTGTGATGATATATAAAAGTGCTCGAGCTGAGGAGGAAAGTGAAGCCTTATTCATGAGGGCGGAAAATAGGCTCTTCCTTCACGACTTGCAAAGCATGTAATGACCATTGTTCTGCTTTATTCCAAGGCAGCAATATATCGCTGTACGGAACGCTCAACAGCGCTTTCTGCATCCTGTAAAATATTACGATTCCAGAAGGCCCCATAAATGCAATCATAAGAATAGCCATCCAAACGATCGGCAATCTGCTGCACTTTCAAGGCACTCAGTGGAATCTGGTTGGGATAGCTGTACATGAAGCTCAGGTGCTTACGATCGGCTACCACCTGCAGGATGTCACCGGATAACAATACCCCTTTACTATCAGCCCCGGAAGGCCAGTGCAAGACCGTTCCGCCTTCAAAATGTCCACCGACCCGAATCAGGGTTAGATCATCCAATAATGGATAGGTATCTCCTTCCCAAAAATGGATGCGTTTATCCGGACGCATCACCCATTCCTGATCAGCGGCATGGAGGTAAATGGGAATATCGCCAAAGGCTTTACTCCATTCAACCATGGTGGTATAGTAATGGGGATGTGAAATGGCAATCGCTTCCAGACCTCCCAGTGCCTTGATGATATCGACGGTGGCTTCATCAAGAAATGTCAGACAATCCCATAACACATTTCCGGCTGCCGTCTGGATCAAAAGAGCTCGCTGTCCTATACCTACTGTGGGAGTGGTTCCGATGCCATATAATCCATCTTCTTTCTTCTGAAAGGTATTTCGATAGCTGCCCTGTAGCTTCTCAAGGGTGGTCCATTGCTGTCCGCTGGCAGGTACGTACTGGCGTTCATCTTCACAGATGGGGCATGATTCAGGCACTTGATTACTTTGCTCAAATTGCGATCCACAAGTAGTACAGACGTAATGTTCCATAGCAATTCGTATCTTTTCACTTTCAAATGACACCCCTTATTCAGACCATACCGCCAATTCATTGCCCGAAGGATCCTGGAAGTGAAACCGTCGTCCGCCCGGGAAGCTAAAAATATCTTTAACGATTGTTCCCTCGCTCTCTTTAATTTGTCTGAAAATGGCTTCCAAATCATCAGTATAGATAACGACTAACGGATTACCACCGGGAGGGATATCAGTCGTGAAGCCACCGCCCAGTTGTCCATCATGAAAGCTGGTATACGTTGGACCATAGTCGGTAAACTGCCAACCCAAAATAGTGTTGTAAAACCTTTTGAGCTCCTCAATATTCGTAGCCCCAAACTCTATATAATCAATTTGGAAGTTGCGGCCTGGAGATTCCATATGACTATATTACCTGTTTATCCAATTCCTGACGGCAGGACTCATAATACTCCTCATACCGGCTGACAATATCACCAAGCTCATACTTTTCAGCTTGGTGACGGGCTTGCTTAGATATCTGCTTATGTTTTTCCGGATTGGAAAGAAGTTCTACCGCATATTTGCCCATCTCTTCTGTATCTCCCAAATCACAGAGGTAGCCCGTTTCTCCATGAATATTTACTTCGGGCAATCCTCCAATATTGGAACTGATAACCGGCACACCACATCCCATGGCCTCGAGGGCAGCCAGACCGAAGGTCTCAGATCCGGAAGGAATTAAAAACAGGTCAGCGATGGAAAGCACTTCCTCTACCTGCTCCTGTTTGCCTAAAAATCGAACCTGCCCGCAAATGCCTAAATCACGGCACCGCTGTTCGGCCCGATTTCGGTCGGGACCGTCGCCGACCAGCAGCAGCTTGGCCTTAACATCATGTTTTAAGATGTAATCAAATACAGATACCACATCCGGCACTCGTTTCACTTCCCGGAAATTAGAAACATGTACAATTATTTTTTCATCTTCCGGGCTAATAGCTTTCCGAAAATGATCTTTGTCGGAACGCTTGAAACGATCCAGGTCGATAAAATTGGGAATCACTTCGATATCTTTTTTTATATCAAATCGCCGGTAGGTCTCGTCTTTCAAATATTCCGACACCGCCGTTACTCCATCACTTTGGTTGATGGAAAAATCGACCACCGACTTATAACTGGGGTCGCTGCCCACCAGTGTAATATCAGTTCCATGAAGCGTCGTGATAATCGGCACATGTGCCGCCTGTTCACCCAAAATTTGTTTGGCAAGATAGGCACTGGTGGCATGAGGTATGGCATAATGTACATGCAACACCTCAATACCTTCGTAATCGATAAGGCTGGCCATTTGATTGGCAAGAGCCAAATCATAAGGAGGATACTCAAACAGGGGGTAAGAATTTAGATTTACCTCGTGATAAGAAATATTTGTTTGAAAGGTATCGAGCCGGGCTGGTTTGGCATAACTCAAAATATGAACATTATGATTTCGCTGGGCTAACCCCTTTGCCAGCTCGGTAGCTACAACTCCACTCCCCCCGAAGGTAGGATAACAAACTATTCCTATATTCATCTTATAATATCTTACTACAGTTTATATTACAACGCCTTAGCAATACGGTTATTACGATATGATGATAGACTAACAAAAAAAATTGACGGTCCATTTCCGGCTTTTGGGCATTAGGTGTAAAGCCAGCAATCTATTATATTATAGCCTTTTGAAGGCTTGTACAAAAGCACTTTATTTTATCAATGTCATACATTTACTAATAAGCATATAATCTTATGGCAGGACATTCCAAATGGTCAAATATAAAGCATAAAAAGGCCAAAGAAGACAAGAAAAGAGCAAAGATATTTAACAAACACCTCCGCGAAATTGCTGTAGCGGCTCGCGAGGGAGGTGGAGATCCGGATATGAATCCCCGGCTCGATACAGCCATTGATAATGCCAAGAGTGATAATGTTCCAAAGGATAATATTGAGCGGGCTGTCAAGAAGGGGACCGGCGAGCTTGACGAGGGTGATGGGCGTTACGAAGATGCCACTTATGAAGGCTATGGACCCGGTGGCATTGCCTACTTTATTGAGGTAACAACCAATAACTACAACCGTACCGTAAGCGAAATCCGCCATATCTTCTCTTCTCACGGAGGCAACCTGGGCACTGACGGATCGGTCGGATATCTCTTTGAACAAAAAGGCATGATTCGTGTAAAGGCGGAAAATCACGACGAAGAAGAATTTATGCTTAATGCCATTGATGCCGGTGCCGAGGAAATTGATACGGAAGGTGATTTCTTTAATGTCACCACGGGTCGGGAGACCATGTACGATGTACGTGACGAGCTCGAGGAAATGGACTATGAAATTGAATCAGCCGAACTCATCCGGATCCCAATGACGGAAGTAAAAGTGGAAGCGGGGGTGGCAGAATCTAATTTTAAGCTGATGGACAAGTTCGAAGACAGCGACGATGTTTCCAATGTATTTACCAATATGAAAATGGATGACGAGACCCTGGCCATCGCCGAACAGATGGATTAATGCCTTACAATTTACCGGCGGCTATTTCGTTATCTTTTCTGAAATCCTAATGGACTAATTTTATGCGATATCTTCTTATCACCACACTGTCTGTCTTTCTGTTGATGGGAGCTTCTATCGAGGATGCCCGTAAAGCAAATGAAGCTTATGAGCACGGTAATTACGAAAAGGCCATATCCCTTTACAAGAAAGCAATCGACGCTGAGCCCAAAAATCCAAAACTCTACTATAACCTGGCCAGTGCCCAAGCTAAAGCCGGGCAGTCTGAACAAGCCATTCGTACGTTTGAGCAGTTCAAAAGCATGTCGGATGATGCGGAGCGCAAAGCCATGAGCGACTATAACATTGGCAACATTCTCTCTAAGGCAAAAAAATGGGACCAAGCTGTTGATTACTATAAAAAATCACTGCGGTATATTGCCAACGATGAAGACGCCAAACACAATTACGAGTTAGCCAAGCAAAAGCAGCAAGAACAGAAGAAAAAACAGCAGAAGAATAAAAATCAACAGAATCAACAGGATAAGAAGAACCAAGACCAGCAGGACCAGAAGCAGCAAAACAAACAGGATCAACAGCAGAAAAAACAAAATCAGGATCAGCAAAAGCAACAACAACAGCAACAAAACCAGCAGCAGAAACAACAAAATCAGCAAGAGCAACAGCAGCAGCGTAAAAGTAAAATAAGCAAGGCTGAAGCCGAAAAGATTTTAAAAGCGCTGGAGCAGAAAGAGAAAAACCTGCTTAAGGAATTCAAGAAACAGAAAATGGAGTCCAGTAAAAGTAAGAATGAAAAGGATTGGTAGTTTTTTCTGTGTCATTTGTTCTGCCTTCTTGTTGGCTGGCTTCCTTCCGCTGCAAGCCATTGGCCAATCGAATGTATCTGTAAAGAGCACGGTCACTCAAACAACGATTTACACCGGGGAACGCATCCAGCTTACCGTTGAGATAAGTGGTGATTTTAATGACGTTTCTCGTCCTGAATTACCCAATTTCCAAGGGTTTCGCCTGCTGAGCAACACGCCTTCAACCTCCCGCAGCTTTCGATATGTCAATGGTCAAAGCAGCACTACCTACAGCTACAGCTACCAGCTCATTGCCCAGCAACAGGGCGACTTCCGGATACCTCCGGTTACCGTCACAATTGATGGAGAGGACTATCAGACAGAGCCCATTGATGTATCCATTGTTGATCGCAATGATGCGGCACAGTCGGGCGGCTCCCAGCGGCCCGATATCTTTCTACAGCTTGAAGTATCGGATGAGCAGCCGATCACCGGACAGCAAATCATCTCTGATGTAGTGCTCTATTTTCAGGATGGGCTGGAGGTCAACTCCTATCAGCCGGTTCCGGGGTGGAAAGCGGAGGGGTTTTGGAAAGAAGAACTGGAAAACACTCAACGCCCGCAGGCTACTTCTACGATTATTGATGGGGTTCGATATCGCAAAGCAAGACTTTTACAATTTGCCCTCTTCCCCACCAAAAGTGGTGAGCTGCAAATTAGTCCCTATGAGATTGTTGTATCAGTGCGATCAACCCGCTCGCGTGGCGATTCATTCAGTAGCTTCTTTGGGGGATTTGGAGGTAACCAACGGCAGGTAGAACTTAAAAGCGATCCCGTAACCCTGAATGTACAATCGCTTCCGGCTGCTGAGGACAGCTACTATTTCGGAGCGGTTGGGAATTACAATATTAGTCGCGATGTAAGCGCTCAGAAAGCTACTGAAGGAGAATCCATTGAAATTAAAACCCGGATTAACGGTACCGGCAACATCCCGCTTATCACCAAGCCCGAGTATGAGCTTCCGGATGGGCTGGAAGTCTATGAGCCGCAGGAAAATTCACAACTTAACAGGCGCAACCATCAGATTAGTGGCAACAAGACGTTTACGGATGTTATCATTGCTCGTAAAGCCGGCCATTATACCATCCCCGAGCAGAAAATTGCCTACTTTGATCCCAGTCAAAACCGTTATGTATCCCAAACACTGCCGGCCCTTAATTTTAAAGTAGCTCGCAACCCGAATACGGTAGCTAACGGACCTTCAGCCGGAACCATGCCAGTGAGCCCGGTAACAGGCCTGGCGGCATGGACTACTCCCGCTCCCACAGACTTACTATCGCATTGGTGGTTCTGGATAGGCTTGCTCTTGCCCATTGGACTTCTGGTGGTGGCATACTGGCAAAAAAGATATACGGATCGTATGTCTAATGATCGCGCTTTTGCACGCTCACAAAAAGCAGCAGATACTTCCAATGATCGACTGAAGCGTGCCGTTGAGCTTTCGGAGAAGGGGAAAGTAAAAGAGGCGTACAATATGTTGCAAAAGGCTATCACCGGCTTCATTGGAGACCGCCTCAACCTTTCGGAAGCCGGGCTATCAAATAAGGATTATATTCAAGCACTGGAGCAGCAGAATATTGATGCGGAGCTCATCAAAAATATCCGTATGCTGTTGGATAAATGCGATTCCATCAGCTATGCTCCTACCACCACACCAGAATATTTGAAATCGCATGTGGGATTAGCGCAAAGCACGCTCGAGAAATTGAAAAAAGTACTGTAGCAGTGAAAAACATTAAGCGACTATTCTTTTGGATCATACTGTGTGTCCTCATATTACCCACCCACGGCTTGGGCCAACAAAGTCCACAAGCAACCTTCGACCAAGCCAATGAACTGCTCAACTCCGGAGAGTATGAACGGGCTATCACACACTATCAGCAACTTGAAAAGCAAAAACAATGGTCCGGGGCCCTTTTCCTTAATTTGGGTATCAGTTACCAACGACTCGATTCGCTTGGCAAAGCAAAATATTATTACCTGAAAGCATCTGACTTTGAAGAAACCGCCTCCAAAGCTCAACAGGCTCTTTCGTACGTCAACAGTCAGTTCAGCCATCAATCTGCCGTATTGCCCAAACTGCCCTGGGATGTGGCAACCACCTGGCTGCAAAAAAATATTGGCGCTTCAACCCTGTTAGCGGCGGCAATCATTGTGCTGAATATCGGCATTTTACTATTTATAGCCCGCTGGTTTATCCCATGGATTCCATCTTATTTTCGGATGGGAAGCTTCGTCGTCATTGGGATTTCATTACTGATTATGGCTACCGCTTTTTACACCCAATATATAAGTGATCGTTATCGGGAAGCCGTTATGGTTACCGAAGAAGCCTCCATTGTAGAAAATCCACAGGCAGAGACTTCGCTTGTGAGTCAGGCATTTGAAGGCTATACCTTTACCGTGGATCACAGGCGCAGCGGTCGGCACCCGAACTGGAGTTACGTACGGATGAGTAACGGGCTGTACGGATGGATTCCAACAGAAAATATCCTCATACTCTAACTTTTGCGTATTCCGTAGTGCGTATTGATATCCTCAAACGGAATACGAAATAAGCAACATCAATCTAATATTACCATTATGTCTACTGTATCCAATTATATTGATGCCAACAAGGAGCAGTTCAAAGAAGAACTATTCGAACTGCTTCGCATCCCCAGCATCAGCACCAGTTCCGAGCATAAAGGAGATATCAAAGAAGCGGCCCAGTTCTGGATTAACAAACTGAAGGAACTGGATCTGGACCGGGTTGAACTTTTTGAAACCGAAGGTAACCCCATTGTATATGGAGAGCTTGTCACTGACGAAAGCAAGCCCACCGTTTTGGTCTATGGGCACTACGATGTACAGCCGCCAGACCCGCTGGATCTCTGGGAGACTGAACCCTTTGAACCTACCGTACGCGACGGCGATATTTACGCCCGGGGAGCCAGTGATGATAAAGGACAATCGTACACGCACCTAAAGGCGGTGGAATCGTACCTGAAATCCGGTGAAGATTTTCCCGTCAATATAAAGTTTATCCTGGAGGGGGAAGAAGAGATCGGCTCCCCCAATCTGGTGCCTTTTATTAACGAGCATAAAGAGCTACTCGACTGCGATATGGTGCTTATCTCTGATACGGCCATGTTTGCTGAAGATACGCCCTCTATCACTTACGGTCTTCGCGGACTCGCATATATGGAAGTAGAAGTGGTTGGCCCTAACCGGGATCTCCATTCAGGAGTCTATGGGGGTGCCGTTGAAAATCCCGCTAATGCCCTTGCCGAAATTATTGCCAAGCTAAAAGATGAAGACGGTGTGATTCAGATCCCCGGGTTTTATGAGGATGTCAAACCCTTAAGTAAAGAAGACCGGGAAGCATATGAAAAGCTGCCGTTTGATGAAGAAAAGTATAAAAAAGATTTAGGGCTCCAAACGGTGAGCGGAGAAAAAGGATACAGTACGCTGGAACGTGCTTCGGCCCGTCCGACTCTGGACGTCAACGGCCTGTGGAGCGGCTACCAGGGAGAAGGTGCCAAAACCGTGCTCCCATCCAAAGCAAATGCCAAAATAAGCATGCGGCTGGTGCCCGACCAAGATCCCAAAACCATTGCTAGGCAGTTTAAGGAATATGTGGAATCCCTGGCCCCGGAGTCTGTGTCGGTGACAGTGACTGAACATCACGGCGGGCATCCGGCCATCACGGACCTCTCATTCTATGGTCTGCAAGCAGCAGCCCAGGCCTTTGAGAATGTCTATGATAAAGAGCCCTTTTTTGCACGCGAAGGCGGTTCTATTCCTATTGTCGCAGACTTCCAAAAAATCCTGGGAGCTCAGTCGATCCTGATGGGTTTTGGCCTGAACAGCGATGCCATTCATTCTCCCAATGAGAAGTTTGCCCTAAAGGACTTTTACCGCGGTATCCATACCTCGGCTAAATTCTTTGAGCTTCTGCCTGATTACAGCTAAGTCCGTCCAATTCAACAAACAACCAAGCGAAAAGCCATTATGAAAAATATTTGCCTTCTTCTGATAATACTCCTGAGTTCAGGATCTTTATTTGCCCAGCAACAAGACCCTGAACGAGCCGGAAACCCGGTATTTGAGGGATGGTATGCCGATCCAGAAGGGATAGTATTTGGCGATGAGTACTGGATCTTTCCCACTTTTTCGGCACCTTACGCCGAACAGGTACATATGGATGCCTTCTCCTCCCCAAACCTTGTTGACTGGACTAAGCACGATCAGATTATTGATACAGCAGCTGTAGCCTGGGCCGACAGTGCCATGTGGGCGCCATCCATCATCCAGAATAATGACAAATATTTTCTCTTTTTTGCCGCAAATGATATCCAAAATAATGAGCAATACGGTGGAATTGGTATCGGTGTTTCTGACAAACCGGGCGGTCCCTACAAAGATTATTTAGGCAAACCGTTGCTGGATAAATTCCATAATGGAGCGCAGCCTATCGACCAGTTTGTCTTCCAGGATAAAGATGGCCAGTTTTACATGATTTATGGTGGCTGGGGCCATTGCAACATCGTTAAACTCAAGGATGATTTTACCGGCTTTGAACCTTATGAGGATGGTACCATTTTCAAAGAGATTACCCCCGAAGGTTATGTGGAAGGTTCCTTTATGTTTACCAGAGATGGCCAATACTATTTTATGTGGTCGGAAGGGGGCTGGGGCGGCCCCAATTACCAGGTGGCCTATGCCATCGCAGATTCTCCATTCGGACCTTTCGAACGGATTGGCGTGGTCTTAAAACAGGATCCTTCAGTAGCCACCGGTGCCGGACATCATTCGCTGATTAAAGTCCCGGAGGAAGACGAGTGGTACATCGTGTATCACCGGCGACCGCTGGGCGAAACTGATCCCAATCACCGGGTGACTTCCATTGACAAGCTGGAGTTTGATGAAAATGGATACATCAAGCCGGTGACCATCACCTTCGAGGGCGTTGAGAAGCGAAGCTTGAAATAAACAGATGCGGTCGACTTAGCGAGTGGGCTGCACTTTCACAAAAACGAGGCCTCAAACTCCCAACGGATATCAGCTTCAATCAGGAAGCTTGCAGACCTCCATTAGTTTATGGTAAATCTGGTTATTTGCATAAACCCCTGAAAATAGCTCCTCTTTGTAGCCTTTGGCAAAGACTGGTACCATCGACGCCGTATGTTGATCCGTATTAAATTGGATCCCAAGGGTATCGGGGACTTCAATACGATTTCCCACCTCATCTTCTTCGTAATATTTACCGATGGCCACGCCTCCGGTCTCATGATCCGCGGTCACCACCAGCAATGTGTTATCATCTGTTTTCGTTTTATCCATGACTGTTCCGATTGTGTGATCAAAATCCACAGACTCCTGAATCATCATTTCAGCATCTTCGGCATGTCCTCCCCAGTCGATGTACGAGCCTTCAACCATCAGAAAATAGGGCTTGTCGCTTTTCTTAAAATATTCGATGGCTGAAGAAGCAGCTCTTTGCAGGAAATCCACCCTGCCCTGCACTTTTGATGGGAGGGAGCCCTCAGCTATCAAAGATCCGTATTTCTTACTGCCATCCAGTTTTGAAGGAAGAGCCAGGGAATCCATCTCATACCCCTTTTCCCCCAGCTCATGGAACAGGTTTCGATTATCTTTACGCTCAAGAAAATACTTCCAACCCCCGCCTGCGAAGAAATCAAGATCCGCATCTACAAGTTGCGAAGCGATCTCTTCATGCATATCTCGGTCGGTCACATGGGCATAAAAGCTGGCAGGTGTAGCGTGAGTAATAGAGGTAAGGCTGATCAGTCCGGTTTGATAACCCTGGTCATGAAGCTCTTCCAGAATCGTTTTCAGATGTGTGCTATCCGACGCTACACCTATTGCTCTTTTATATGTTTTTTCGCCGGTGGACATAGCCGTAGCTCCGGAAGCTGAATCGGTTACCTTATGACTGGTACTGGATGTTTCCATCAGTCCAACGGTCTTAAAGTTGTAGTAGTTTGACTTTTGGGGATTCCAATAGTTGGCAGCTGTAACCTGTGCTACCCCCATTCCATCCCCAACCATGAGTATAATATTGGGTTTCTCGTTTGTGGATTTTTCGTGCTCACAGCCAACTGCGAGAAGCAAAAATGTGGATAAGAATATTAGTACAAACTTAGGCATATAAAAGTAACGTTCTTTTAAATATTTAAATTTTTAGATCGAAAAAAAAGGCTGCCCCTAAAGGTTTAAGCCTTTGAAACAGCCTCTGAACAGGGTTTAGAAACCTTAATTAATAGCCGGTATTTTGTTCAAGGTAGCCTTCTTCAAGAGATGCCCCATCGATAGCACTTTGTGGAATGGGGAACAACCTTTTCTCGACGTCACTGGCTGTTTTTTCGGTCCAGGAATCCTCATATTTGCCAAAACGGATTTGATTGGTTCTTCTGAGTCCTTCCCAATAAAGTTCAAATCCTAACTCCCGGTATAAGATGTCAAGATCGATGGATGATAAAGCAGGTGGCGTTTGGTCAGGCCGGGCATTCCTCGCAGCTCTGAGCGCATTCACATCCTCCAAAGCGCCAGCGGCATCTCCATTTCTAAGTTTTGCTTCGGCCCGCATCAGGTACACTTCGCCTAGGCGGAGCAGGACAATATCCACACTACTGTAGTTGTTGCAATCATCAGAAGTGCGGCTGCATTGATATTTGGAGAAACGGTAGCCTGTGTTATGTAATCGTCCTTCGTTGGTAAAATCAACGTTCAATGTATGATCAACATATTCCGTTTCTCCCTCCCCTCTTGTTCTTGTATTTATGACTGGATAAATCCGAACCCTTCCATCGTCACAGGTAAGAATATTGCCATCGTCTCCTTTTCGAGGCCCCCAAATGATTCCCCGAAGAATACCTTTGTCCACCTCAAACTCAGTGGCTTCGATGCAAAAGTAGTGATCTTGGTCATTAGCAGGAGATACTCCGCTCAGGTCCTGCAAATCAGCGGGTACGGGGGTCTCAACCTTGTAGAACCGGGCATCTGCTTCTGCGGGATCTTCATTACCATACGCATCTTCCCAATTTTGGTAAAAATCCGGAGTCGCTGCCGGACCATCAGTCCCATCCGCTCCCGGAAATTCAGGCCTTGGGTACAAGTCCCCTGAAAGCGACCAATACGCCCAGCGGTTATGCTCGTTGTTCAAGACTCCTCGCTGATCAATGGCAAATATCAACTCAGGGTTACTGCTGTTTGTGTCATTGAAAAGATCAAAATATTCGGAAGAAAGAGCATAATTGCCAGAATTTATAATGTTGTCCGTGTATTCGATCACCTTATCCATATCTTCGGTTGTAAAATCTGGTGTACCATAAGGATCCCGATACACCGCCGCATTCAGGTGTAGCCGTGCCAACAATCCCCAGACCGCTCCCTGCGTTAACCGGCCCGGACCTTTATCTGTGTTGATGACATCGACCACCGATTCCAGCTCGCTCTGTATATAGTCAATGGCCTCTTGCCCCCTCAGGATACGTGAAGTCTCATCCGTTGACTCTTTTTCAAAGGCAAGTCCCCAACTGTCCAACATTAACATGTTTAAATAAGCCCGCAAGGCAATCATTTCATGTAATGCGCCTGTGGCTTCCGTATCTCCAGCCTCTGAAAGTGGTCTTAATACTTCAATGGCTGCCACCGTTCTTGAAATATTTTTCGTGACCTCATTCCATGAGCTTGTTATCAGGTCATTGCTGGGCGTCATTAAATGCTGGTGGACCGCAATGAACTTACCCCCATCATACCAGTCGGTTCCTCCCCGATAAGGAAGAATAGCTTCATCTGAAGCGAGCTGCTGAAGCCCAAAATAGTTAGTATGTCTCCATGTCCAGGCAAGCTGTCCGTAAGCAGGAGCAATAGCTCCACTCACGGTTTCAGCTTCTCCCGCTCCGGTCAGTGATTCGTCAATGACCTGTTCATCCAGGACGTCACATCCCGAGATAGTTACGATAAGCACACCTATGATCAATGTGATTAAAGATCGATTTTTCATTTTGAATATGGTTTAATGTTTAGAAAAAATATTTTTTTGTCTTGATGTCGGGTTATTTCATTGGGAGTCAAAACCCCCTGCGAACAACCTCTCGGCATTTTAGAATGAAAGATTTACCCCTAATTGAAAGGTTCTGGCCGAAGGATAGGTGAAATGGTCGATACCAAAGGTCTGTATACCACTCATTGTTGTACCGGTATTTACCTCAGGATCGTAGCCTGAATAATTGGTGAGCACGAA
This sequence comes from Fodinibius salsisoli, assembly GCF_026229185.1. Taxonomy (GTDB): domain Bacteria; phylum Bacteroidota; class Rhodothermia; order Balneolales; family Balneolaceae; genus Fodinibius; species Fodinibius salsisoli. Next base: position 289,580 of record NZ_JAGGJA010000001.1, read on the forward strand.
CAGATTTTGCCCCGTTAACGTCAGCTGTAAGTTCCTGATCACGCCTTCAAGACCAATCAGTTCCGGTCTCATCTGGTAAGATAAAGTGGCATTATTCAGCCTTATATAATCTCCATCCTCAAGGTATCGAGTGGATACCGTGTTTGAGTTGGTGGCGGCTTCATCAGGATATTCGGTGGCAAAGTCTGTGGTATTAAAGCTTGATGCCAGATTCCCCTTGTTGAAGATGGACATTGCTGTGTGATTATAAATCTTGTGTCCCGAAGCCCCGTTAAAGTTCAGGCCCAGCCCCAGGTTTTTATAATTCATGTTGAATTGAACTCCGTAAATCAGGTTTGGAAGCGCGCTACCTACAACAGTGCGGTCATCTTCCAGCACCTCTCCATCGTTGTTGGTATCCACAAACTGGTTCAGTCCATCTTCGCCAATTCCATCAAACTCCAGCATATAGAACGATCCGATAGGCTCTTCATTGATGTAACCATTGATCGTAGCCCCGGTTTGTCCCGCTCCCTGGGCTGCACCTGTGGTCAATACCGAATACGGTGAATTTACAACCTCATTATTTATAGTAGAAACATTACCGCCGATGCTGTACTGAAAATCCTTTGAAGCTGCACTCCTGTACTCAAGGGTCAGTTCAACACCTGAGTTACGAATCTCCATGTCGGAAATATTGGTCCAATAGGTTGACGTAGGCTGGACAGGATCAGCCGGGACTACTTCCAACAAAATGTTGTCAGACACCTTGTTATAGTAGTCCAATGTACCTGACAGGCGGTTATTGAAGAGCTCAAAGTCAACACCTACATCGGTCTGAGTGGAAACCTCCCACTGGAGGTCTGGATTAGCCAGCCGTGTAAATATGGTCCCATAGGGATATCCATCCAGATTGCTGGCATCAGGACTTAAAGGATAGGTATTATTACCGTCTCGGCTCTCGCTGTAGCTTAGCTTTGTAATCTTACTCGGGATTTCCTGGTTCCCAGTCTGTCCCCAGCTGGCCCGTAACTTGAGATTATCAATAAAAGAACTGTTGAAGAAGTTTTCCTCGGTTATGTTCCATCCCAGGGCAAAAGACGGGAAGTAGCCATACTTGTTGTTTTCTCCAAACTTGGAAGAACCATCTGCCCGCATCGTAGCAGTAAGCATGTATTTACTATCATAGCTATAATCTATCCTCCCAAAGAACGACTGTAGTTTATTTTTCTCCGCAGAGGAGTTTATAGAGGTTGGCGTAATTTCAGTACTTGTTTGATCCTGGTACCGAGGCTCAATGCCGTTGTCACTGAAACCCTCCATCGATAACGCTCTTGACTCGTTGTAGAAGTGTTGGTAAGAATGTCCTGCGAGAAGAGTAGCAGAGTGAACATCCGTATCTATACTGTATGTAAGAGTATTTTCTACAAGAGTATTGGTATTTTTAGTATTGAAAGTAGATAAAGTACCATTTTCATAACCTTCCAGCTGTGCATAGGGAGAGGTTTGTACATCTCTGTCGGTTACTGAGTAATCTATCCCGAGGTTAAGCTTATAGAGAAGCCCATCGAAGATTTCCAATGTAGGCGCAATATTTGCAAGGATGCGATTATTTGCGGCCTCATCTAAATATATATCGTATCGCTGAACCGGGTTTAGCATTTCATCCAACTGGGTGGGAGAACCGTCGGTATAAACAGGTATCGTTGGATTGAGCTGCAGCATATCCACAACCATCGCTCCGTTGTTTGGCCTTAGGTTTTCAGTATGTACAGCATTGATGTGGTAGTCTACATCCAACCGGCCGTTTAGCGCAGACTGATTCATATTTAACCTTCCGGAATAGCGTTCAAGGTTATTTTCTTTTAAAATACCTTCTTGTTCTTGTACACCAAGTGATGCGAAATAGTTAAACTTATCGGTAGCAGCACCACTCAAAGAGAAATTGATGTCATGCGACTGAGCCGTCTGCGTCAGCTCATCCTGCCAATCAGTGCTTCCTCCAAAATCATCCAATGTACCACCTACTTCAGAGACTCGGTTTCGAAATTCCTCGGCGCCAAATACATCAATTTTATTGGCCATGGTGGATAAGGAAGTAGAAGTGGAAAGGCTCATTCGAGTATTGCCTTCTTGGCCTTTCTTAGTCGTGATTACCACCACGCCATTAGAAGCTCTTGCACCATAAAGAGCGGTAGCTGACGCATCCTTTAGCACTTCCATACTTTGGATATCATTAGGATTGATGAAATTTAGTGGATTGTTGGCAACTCCTATAGATGAATTGTCTAACACAAAACCATCGATTACATAAAGCGGTGTGGTACCCGATCGCAAACTACCGACTCCCCGGATAATAACGTCTTGTGAAGCCCCCGGTTCACCACTGGCACTGGTAACATTTACACCGGCTGTCACACCTTGCAGCATCTCTCCGGGATTTGCAACGACCCCGGCATTAAAATCTTCGGCTTCTACTGAGGATATAGCCCCCGTTATATCTGATTTTCTCTGCTCTCCGTAAGCGACAACCACGAGCTCTTCGCCCGAAATGGCCTGTGGCTGTAAAACCACATCTATCTGGGTTCGTTCCTGTATGGGTACCTCCCGCGTTTGGTATCCGATAAAAGAAAACACCAGAGTGTCCGAAAGGGATGGAACATTCAGTTCATAACGTCCTTTTATACCACTGGAGGTACCTGTTGTAGTTCCTTTCAGAGATATATTCACTCCGGGCAGCGGATTTCCTGTTTCAGCATCAACAACGGTTCCGGTGATGGTTCCGTCAACTGCCTGAACAGCATTCTCCATTGTAGATCCCGAAGCAGGGTTGGCCGACACAAACTGAAAAGCAACGGCCTGAATTATAAATACATATAGAAGTTGTTTGAATAATAGCATCAAAAATTTTCGTAACCTTAAATACATTATGAAATTTTAAGTGGTTAATAATTTGAGTTTACCCATTTCTGTTACAGAGACCCTTCTAAAAACTATCGTATCTTGTCACTCCGGACCCTGAATAGGCCGGGAGAGGTTTTTTTAGAGTCTGATTTACCTTGGCAACCTTTCTAAAGGAGAATATGACAAGCCCGGTTTTATAAAGGCCTCTTACAGTAAAGAATAGATTCTTTTTTAGTAGCACCGTTGAGTATTTATCTGCTCCTAAAAATTAGGAAGCCCTAACATATATAACCTCAAAGACGGAAGTGTTAAGGAACTTTTAAGACTTTGTGATGGTATTATTTTCGACTAATAAACAGATCAGCTTTTATGATGCCTTAAGCTTTTTCTTTAGAATCAAAGGGTTAGTTATAGATGACTTTTTATAGAAAGGGAGTTCTTGAGTATAGTCTTTTTGGGATGCAGGATTTGAGGATCTGCTGCTTGTCTGGGTGTAGCCATTTGACTGGGATATAGAACTGCTCGGCAATGGCTTCAATGAGCTCCACATTATCTTTCAGATGGGACCCTCAAATAAGATCCCCTTAAATTATCACTACCCTGAAACAAAAAAGCCCGGCACTTTTAAAGTGCCGGGCTTTTTTAATCAATACGTATTACCATTTATCCGTTAATAAATGCCAACAATGTTGATGAACCAGCCGCGGTCATCATAGTCCAGGTCCGTCAGCCGGTCGCTGAAGTCCGTAAAGTTATACCCTGCCCCTATATGCAGGAAATCCGTAATCCGCCGGTCAACCCCCACCAGCACCCCGCGGCGGGCATCATCGGACTCCAGGTTCTCCCGCCAGCGTCCTTCCGCCAGTGCATCCCACCGGCCCCACACCTGGTAGCGTAACTGTAGCGCTGCAAATCGGGTGGTGCTGGTAAACCACTGGTCAAAAGGCCCGGCGCTTCTATTGCGAATCTCCCCCACCCGAAGGGCGCCTTTGGCCGTCAATTCAACTCGCTGGTGCGGCCGGTAGATGGCCTCCAGTGCCCCCACCAACGATCGCTGGTCAAAGTTGCTGCCGGTTAACGCCTGCGCGTCGCTGCCCAACTGACCAACAGACTGCCGGTCATACAGGTAGGTCACCTTCCCAAGCAGTCCCCATCGGGTGCTGTTCCACGGTCGCAGCGACACCCCGAAGTTTGACTCCAAAAAGCGCGCATCCGCCACCGCCGTGGCCTTGTCATCGGTATCGGCATAATTCAGCCGCGTGGCCAGTCGCCAGGATTCATTGATCTTATGACGAATCCGCTGGGTGGTCACCAGCTGGGTCCGCTCCTCGGCGCCAAGATCCCCCCGGTATTCAAACTTGCTGCTCCAGTTGGTCTGCCCGTCCCGGGCCCCTACCGTAGCCGTCACCGACCGACGGTCTACCCGGCCACTCTGGGCTTGCAGGCGCGCCCCGCCCAGCCGAAGCCCCAGCTGCCAATGTTCGGCCGGCATAAAATCCAGCCCCAAGCTGTGCCCCAGACCCGTGTCCGATCCGGACTGGATCTGCTGGCTCTCATGGAACACATTCAGCCGGTCGGTCGCCCGCCAGCGCTGCCCCACCGAGAATCCATCCTGCTGGGTCGGCCCAAACAGGGCGTTGCCCCGGTAGTCCGGCGACCAGCCGTACCGACCGTACACATCGTAGTTTTGGGTGATCTGGTGGCTGGCGTTGACGCTAAAAGACTCCCCGCGCCCCCCCCGGCTGTACTCTCCGCCCAGGCTCGTGCGGTCTCTCCACAGGTACCGGGCCCCGCCCGTCAGCCGGTCATTATCCCGGTAGTCGTCCCCCGACCACAGGTCGGTTTGGCCAATACCATATAGCTCAAGTCCGGCCGCCAGGCGAGCCTCATAGCCTACGGCAGCCAAGAGCGCTTCCCCTTCCGGCCCGCCCAGCGACTCACGCACCTGCCGAACCTCACCGGTCACCGTATGATGATCGTTTATCCGGTAGTCCCCAATCAACTGGGCCTGGGAACGCTCCCGGGCGGCCGTACCGGGTAGCGGTGTGCTGGTCGGCGCTCCACCGGTGGGGGCCGTTACCTGCTGGTGACTCACTTGTCCGCGAAGCTGAAGGCCCTCGCTCACCTGCCCGTCCACTTCGGCGCCCCACTCGCGGATATCATAGCCAAAGTCCCGGCGGGTCACCGAGAACCCTCCGTCCCGTTTGCTCCACCAACTGCTGATCGTCCAGGGATTTCGGTCCCAATATCCGCTGCTATCGCCCCCAAAAACCGTGCCCAGGCTGGCCTGCCCTTCCACACGGTAGGCCTGGCCAGATCGTGACCCGGCCACGCCCTCCGGAATCGTTTCCGTGAAGGTCAAACCACCGTTATCGGAGAAAAAGACCGGCGCCTGAGTCTTATCACTTTGGGCGGCCTCCATCTTCAGATAGGTCCCGCGGCCGGCCCGCAGGGTCAGGTCGCCACCAGCCAGCTGGTAAGCATCGGCGGATCCACGCCCTTCATTAACATAGGTTCCGCCCACGCCTACGTGCTCTCCAAGCCACGCTTTTCCGCGGGCACCGGCGGTAATATTATCGGCGGCCAGCCCGCTCGGGATATATTCGTAATCAATCAGCAACACATTCTGCAGGTCGGCCTGCGGGGTATCGCGTATCAGCTCCTGTCCCTGCTCCTGAACCATCTGGGCTACGGGACGCTTCAAAATAAGCCGTCCCTGCAGGTAATCAATTTCGTAGTCCACGTCTGGTTGCAAGGTCAGCTGCCGGGTGGTCTGACCGGTCGTCACATCGCGCAGCTCCACAGTTATTTGCTCGGACCCAGCCAGCACATCCGTATGCCGCAGGTAGTAGACGCTGGCCCCGGTAGCCACAAATTCGTTGTGCCCATAGACGGTTTGTGCATCCGAGCCAAAACCGGCCAGCTGTAGTTTACTTTGTCCCCATTGGGTGGTGGCCGGCGAATTATACCGCAGGGCTCCACCATACAGTCCGCGCTGGTACCGGGCCGTTTCAGTACCGGTAAACCGGGTCGAGTAATTGCCCCAAAGCGCCTCACTTTTATCCCAGTTCACCCGCACGTAGAACTTCCCCTGAGAATTAATATCCCGGTGGGTGCTTCCATCATCGCCGTATACCGGGTAATACCGGTCGGGGTCAATCCGACGGAACAGATCCTGCGGGTTTTTGCCAAAAAAGCCATCAAACATATGCTGCAGCTCCTCCTCCCGGGTATCGGCCTGGGCGGTAATTAAATACTTACCCTTCACTTTTGCTTTCAGATAGAAGGCCATTCGTCCTTCCACCAACAGATCCTCCTGGAAGTTTTCGCTGCCTTCAATGGGTTCCAAATTGCCATGCAGGCCGTTCTTGGAGGCCGTCACGTCGGCAATACCCACCATAAAAAAGTGGCTCCGGGAGGCCTGCACCTGCAGCGTCCGTTTGATAGGTTCTCCGGATCCGGTCAGCTGGATCTCAAACTGGTGGGACCCGGCCGGCAACAGGTACTCGGCCACAAACCGCTGGTCGCGGTCGACCGGAATAGATCGTCCATTGATGGTTACCTGGTTGACCGCAATCGGAATATTCTGCCCCTGCACCCGAATCGCCGATCCGACAATCGGGATGTTTTGGATGCGAAGATTACTGCGACCAAACACGCTCTCGGTGGCCGCAGCCTGCCCGGAAGCATTCCCTTCTGAGGAGGTTTCGGACCCATCGTAGGCCCGCTGATTGCCAGATCCTGTCTGGCTGTTCATTTGGTTGCCGGTGCGGCGCTGCTGCATCTGTTGCGGGGACAGCAGTTCAATACTCCGGGGATAGGTTTCATCCATCTGCCCGCCCGGACCATATACGCGCATCACATACAGCAAAGAACCACCCTGCTGGAGCCCATGGCCGTCCGGCAGCTGGCCTTCCCACGGAATCTCCATCGACAAACCGGGCTCGACCGGCAGGGTCACCAACGGATTATTCAGGGTTTCATCGCGGCCGCGGTAAATCAATAGTTCCGCCCGCTGGATAAAGGGCGCATAGTTCGCATAGCCCCGGAAGGTGATCGGCTCGGTCAGCTGCTGGCCCTGCAGAGCTGCCACCGAGGTCCCAGATACATTCAGCACTGGGTCCCCCATGGACGGATCTTCGGTGGCCCAGATGCGCCCGCCGCCCGGCAGGTTCACAAACCAGCGACCTCCCTGAGAGGCCGTCAGGGTTGTATCCGATGGGGCCAGACTGCCAGAGGCCTGCCCGGAGGCCCCGGAAGGCCATAGCATCAGCCAAACGCCGATGCACACACAGGCTGCTGCTCTCGTTATGATGCCGGCTCGCTTATAATAGTGTGTAGTCGTATGCATAAAACGATTAAGGTCTAACATTGGAATCAAAAATCGGAGGTTGCGTCAAAAATAAACCGGCGTTAGTCGGCTTGGCCGGAGGCGCTGCCCGCGGTGCGTAGCACACCCGTTGGGGGATTCCCCAACAACGGGCTATCCCGGCGGCCTTCCAGCAGCCGCAAGGCTTTCTGCAGCAGCGGGCGGTATCGCTCGTCGCCGGCCAGCCGGACATCATCAGCCTGCCCCACTAGAATAAGATTATCATCAGGTGTATAGCTGATTCTCACTGGCCCGGAACTCGCCCCGGAAGCTGCGATACGATATCGGTCAGTCGACAGTCCGGACTCAGCCAAGGTCTGTTGCAGGGTTTCTTTCCGACGCTCATTAAGCCCGGCATCACTTGAAGCAGGAATCCCGAACCTCACAGTGACATCGGAATACTCGGCCAAGGCCAAGCTAATGCGTTGCACTATGTACTCGCTTACGAAGTTCAGCTCCGCCGATCCCGCCGGGAAGTGCAGCCGCGTCGGCACCGCGTTATGACGGAAGTCAAATACGTAATCCCAGGCCCGCGGCTCCGGATCAACCTGCAAGTCTTCGATTTGGGGCAGGAGCATGGCAGCTGAGTCTCCGGGCTGCAGGGTAAAGCTGGTCCGACGATTTTGAGCTTTATCCAGTACATCTTTTTCTTCAACAGCCGGATTATCGTAGCTGGCGCCCGTATAGGTTATACGCTCCGCCGGCACGCCTGCTTCTTTAAGATAGGCTGCGATAGCCTCTGCCCGGCGTTCTGACAGATCCTGATTATAATCGTGGCCCAGGTCGTGGTCGGTATGCCCCGCTATTTGGAGGGTACACTCCGGGCGGTCGGCCAAGAACACCGCCAACTGATCCAACAGCTGTGCTGAGGTGGAAATAATGGTCGCCTGGTCCGTCTCAAAATGGACGGCCTTGGGCAGTACTTCGGCTCCCGCACACGGAGGAGGTGGAACCGGAGCAGGCGGGGTAACAGTATCGGCTGTAGCTACGGCGCGCACCCGGTCCTTGTTATTATCCGGCGCAGGATCAGGTTGCTCTGCCCAAGCTGTGGCCGTATTGGTGAATGCGCCAGCGGTATCAATGCGGACCTTCACCATCAGCTGCCGCTGCTGGCCGGGCGCCAGCGGCCCCGGAAGGACGCAGGGCAAGGTATCGCAGCCGGCCCCGCGCACATCGGTCATCTTCAGATTATCGGACCGGTCGCTCAGGCGAATGCCCTCAGCCACGGTCGGCCCGTCGTTGGCCACCGTCAGCCGGTAAGTGACCTGCTGGCCTGGGTGATACGAACTGTCGGCCACCAGAGTCTTGGTAATCGACACATCCGCTGAGGGCCACCAGATCCCAAAATCAAAGCGCACGGGAAGCCCCTGCGTCACCCGGCGTACCAGCGGATTTTCAGTGGTATAAGTGCTGCTTCGTGGCAGGGAGGATCCGTCCACCTTGACCACATAGTTGCGGCCCCGGCGCCAGCTATCCACCTGAATTGCCTCGATATGGTAGCGGCCGTAGCCGTCGGTCTCAATCATCAGCCCACGGGGGGTCGCCAGCCGGGCACCCGGCAGTCCCCAGTCGCTGTAGCCGGCATTGCTTATCCGGTAGATCAACTCGTACTCCCCGTTATCTAATTCATTCAGGGTTCGCTCAACTTCCAGACGTTGGCTGTTAGCTCCCCGTTTCAGCGCTCCTTTCGGATCGCGGCTGATTACCCCGGAACCATCCATCCGTAACTGAGTGCCTTCGTCGCTGGTCAGGCTGAAATCTCCGGTCAAATCAGGGGTGCGCAGTCGCTGGCGAATCACAATTTCGGCCGGTTCTGCCCCCACTGATTCCCGACCGCCCAGATCGCCCAGCTCCAATCCTTTCAGCAGTGGTGCACTGCCGTCGGGGACGGCCTCAGGGCCCGTTCCTCGGTCAATGGCGGTGCTGCCCGGCACGTAGGCATCCGGTGTGAAACCGCCCTGTGCGTGCAGATCCGTAGCGGTCGCCTTATCCTGCCAGCCGTCGCGATCGTGGTCGCGGAAAACCGTACCAAGCACGCGTGTCTCATCCATCATCGGATCCCCTTCCAGCATAACAGAGGCTTCATCTTCCCCGCTCACAGGAGAGCCATTCCGCGCGGCATAAGCCACATTGCGCAGCGCCCCGGGCAGGGCCGTCGCGCCCACCCGCATCACGTAGCTGACGGTGGCTTGTCCACCCGCGGGTACATCTATTTGACCGATCCTCAGGGGACGGAGCCCTTCCACCAGCCCCGCATTATCCATGTCGGTAACCCCCAGGCTCTGCTCCACATAGGAGAGCCCCGGGGGCGGAGTATCGACCAGCTGCACGCCCTTCACCGGCACCTCCGAGAGATTATCAATAGTAACCGTATAGGGGACAAAGCCGCCTGCCCGGGCCGTCAGGTTCTGGGCCTGTTTGGTGATGCGAAGCTCGGGAGCCTGAGCCGTCGCACTCACCGCATCATTGTTATTCTCCAAATCCGTATCCTCTTCGGCCCCATTTGCGGATGCGGTGTTATCAAAGGAACCAGCGGCCTGGATGGTGGCCAGTACCGTGATATTTGCTTGATCTTCTGCTGGCAAAGAGGGTATCGTACAGGGGAAGCTACTGCAGCCCGCCCCGCTGGCCTCATCAATCCTCAGATTCGTCGGAGTGTCTTCCACCACCACCCCCGTGGCCTCGGAGGGACCATTATTAGTGACCGTAATCACATACTCCAGCTGCTGGCCCGCCACATATGGACCTTCGGTCTCCAGGGTCTTTTTAACGGAGACGTCCGTTAACTTTTGAGCCGTCCCACTGTTATTTTGATCATCGTCCGTATTGTTGGTGAGTTCTGGATCCTCGATGCTTTCACTTTCAGCGGTTGCGATATTATCAAATTGTCCTCCTCCATCAATGGTAGCCGTCACATCGATCGTTGTTTGTGCACCGACGGCCAGCGACGAAATAGTACAAGGTAATTCGGAGCAAGCTCCTACTACGCCGGTAATAGTCAAATTTTGGGGCGTATCCGTTATCTCAACATCCCTTGCAACGGAAGGTCCCTCATTATCTACAACTAATCTATAGGATACTTCCTGGCCTGCTTTGTAAGGGCCTGCGGTTTGAAGGGATTTCGCTATCGAGACATCTGCGAGGGTATTAGCCGTTCCTCCATCGCTGTCCGTATTATCCGAATTATCGCCATCATTTTCTGACGGGGTCGCCGTAGCCGTGTTATTAAAATCACCAGAGGCATCAATCGTTGCTGTAACGTTAATAGAAGTTTGTCCCCCAGCGGACAGTGAAGGGATGGTACAGGGAAAGCTGCTACAGTCGGTGCCACTGACTCCCACAATGGTAAGATTTTCAGGCGTATCGGTTATAACGATATCCGTCGCTTCCGAGGGGCCATCATTGGCTATAAACAAGGTGTATCTCACTTTTTGATCGACCTTATACGGACCACTTGTGCTTAAGATCTTATCCAGGGAAACATCCACCGAAGCATTTGCTGACCCACCGTTTTCCGGATCATCATCGGTATTATCCGATGGATTCGGATCATCCACCGATGAGGTAACGGTGACGGAATTATTAAATGCACCCTCTTCATCAATGGTTGCCGTTATGGTAACGGTTGTTTGCCCGTCGGCTGCCAAAGAGGTTATGGTACAGGGGAAGTTGCTGCAACCGGCCCCGCTCACATTAGTGATGGTCAAATTCGTGGGTGATTCCGTTATTTCTATCTCCTTTACCGCCGATGGACCATCATTCGATACGACAAGCTCATATTCTATCTGTTGGCCGGCACTATAAGGGCCTGTGGTTATAAGCGTCTTATTTACGGACAGATCGGCCGAAGCATTTGCTGATCCTCCATTTTCCGGGTCACCATCAGTATTATCCGATGGATCCGGATCATCTTCGGTCGGGGTAGCCGTTGCTTTGTTGTCAAAAGCGCCGGATTCTTCTATTGTGGCCATAACGGTCACCTGTCTCTCTTCACCATCCGGAATGGAAGCGATCGTGCACGGCAGCGTGGTACAAGCGCCGCTGACATTGTCGATACTCAGATTCGTCGGCGTATCCTCCACCAAGACACCGGTGGCTTCAGAGGGACCGCTATTGGAAATTGTCAGGGTATATTCTATTTGCTGGCCATCAACATACGGCGCCGGGGTAACCAACGTTTTCGTCAGGGCAACATCGGCAGATTGTTGCCCGCTGTCTCCATCCCTTCCGGTGTTATTTTCCGGATTAGGGTCGTCTTCGTTCGGTGTGGCCGTAGCAGTATTACCAAACGAACCGGCACTATTGATCGTGGCGGTTACCGTAATAGACGTTTCATTTCCGGAAGCCAGCGATGGAATGGTACAAGGGAAGCTGCTACATCCACTGCCACTAACATTGGTAATCGTCAGATTCGTCGGCGTGTCCGTCACCTCAATGCCCGTAGCCTCGGAGGGACCGTTGTTATTAATCGCGATGGTATAGTCCACCTGCTGACCTGCCGCATAAGGGCCACCCGTATTCAGGGTTTTGGTTACAGCAACATCCGCAGACGGGTTCGGATTGGGCGTAGATCCGCCTGTATTATCATTCGGATCCGGATCGGGGGTATCACTGTCAACGGTAGTGGTATTCGCGTAGTCCCCGTCATCCAGCACGGTTGCGGTCAGATCCAGGCTTGCATTAGCGCCATCGGCTAAACTGCCGACGGTCCATATGCCCGAGCTCTCATCATAGCTGCCGGCCGTAGCTTGTGCACCCACAAAATCATAACCGCTGGGCAGCTGGTCGGTTACCGTTACTCCTGTGGCCTCTGATGGTCCGGCATTGGATATTGACAACGTAAAGGTGACTTGCTTACCTACATCAGGAGTTGCATTATCAACAGACTTGCTCATCGAAAGATCGGCCGAAGCATCAGCAGAACCTCCGTTCTCCGTATCATCCGTATTATTCGACGGTTCGGAATCCTCCTCAGCAGGCGTTACCGTAACCGTGTTGTCGAATGCCCCCGGACTATCAATCGTGGCCATGACCGTTACACTGGTTTTTGCACCGGAGGCCAGGGAAGCAATGGTACAGGGCAGGGTAGTACAAGCTCCACTGACGTTGTCTATGCTCAGGTTCGTCGGGGTATCTGTTACTTCGATATTGGTTGCTTCCGAGGGCCCATCGTTGGAAATGTCCAGCGTGTACCGTACCTGTTGACCATCAACATACGAGCCAGGCGTATCCAGTGTTTTATCCACAGAAACATCTACCAGGGCTGAGCCACTGCTTCCATCGTTGTCGGTGTTATTTTCCGGAGTCGGATCATCCTGTGCGGCATTGATGGTCGCCGTATTATCAAACGATCCCGGGGTATCGATGGTAGCCAGAAGCGTAATTTCTCTCTGGTCGCTGGCAGGTATCGAAGACAGGTCGCATGGCAGGCTGGAACAGGCCCCGCTCACATTGTTTACGGTAAGGTTTGTGGGCGTATCGATGACCAGCGCGCCCGTTGCCTCCGATGGACCGGCGTTGGAAACGGTAATCGTATATTGAACCTCCTCCCCATCCACATAGGGACCCGGGGTATCCAATGTTTTGGTCAGCGACAAATCAGCCAACAGATCACCACTGTCACCATCACTTCCGGTGTTGTTTCCAGGATTGGGATCATTTTCACTGGGCGTAGCGGTAGCCGTATTCCTAAATGAACCGGCCTCATCTATCGTAGCTTGTACCGTCATAGTCGTCTCATCGCCTGAAGCCAGCGACGGAATTGTACACGGCAGTGTGGTACAGGCACCACTGACATTGTCAATAATGATGTTCGTCGGGGTATCCGTTACGTTAATGCTGGTTGCCTCCGACGGGCCCGCATTGGAAATCAGAATCTCAAAGGTAACCGTTTCGCCAGCATTGTAGGGACCATCGGTAACGAGGGTCTTCGTCAGAGCGACATCCGCTGAAGGATCGGCTGATCCACCGTTTCCATCGTCGTCGGTATTGTTATCTGGCGTCGGATCATCTTCGTTCGGGGTCGCCGTGGCGACATTGTCAAAGGATCCTTCCTGCTCAATTGTAGCCGTCACATCAATCGTAGTCTCATCTCCGCTGGCCAGGGACGGAATAGTGCAGGGGAAACTGCTGCAGCCGCTACCCGATACATTAGCAATGCTCAGGTTCGTTGGCGTGTCCGTTACCTCGATCCCCGTCGCCTCTGAAGGACCCGTATTGGCTACCGTCAGGGTATAACTGATCTCTTGTCCCGCTACATACGAACCTTCCGTATCCAGGGTCTTGTCTATCGATACATCGGCCGAGGGATCAGCGTTGCCGCCGGTGCCGGGATCTTCATTATTGTTCGGATCCGGATCCGGCGTATCGGAGGTGACCGTGGCCGTATTCTGGAAATCTCCGGCTTCGTCAATGGTGGTCGTCACCGTAATCGTGGTCGAGCCGTCGGCCGCCAAGCTTGGGATCGTACACGGTAGCTCCGTACACGCACCCGAGACGTCCGTGATCGTCAGGTTCTCCGGAGTATCGGTCACGTCAATATTCGTGGCTTCCGAAGGACCGGCATTGGTTATCTTCAGCGTATAATTAACCTCTTGTCCTGCCGCATAGGGACCTTCCGTATCCAGGGTCTTAGTTATGGAAATATCAGACGAAGTCCCGGCCTCGCCGCCGTTTTCCGGATCGTCATCGTCGTTATCGCTGGGATCCGGATCATCGGTATCGGAGGTCACGGTAACACCATTCTGAAAGGGCCCTTCCGCGTCGATTGTAGCCGTTACGCTAAGCACCTGCTGATCGCCGCTGGTCACCGTCGGAATGATACACGGAAAGCTGCTGCAACCACCTCCGCTCACCTCCGTGATTGTCAGATTTGTCGGCGTTTCGGTAATTTCTACATTTTGGGCATCCGAGGGACCCGCATTCGCAACCGTGACCGTGTACTGTACTTCCTGACCAGCGCTGTAGGGTCCGGCCGTATCCAACGTCTTGTCTATTGAGACATCCGCTGACGGATCGGCGGAACCGCCATCCGTGCTTGTATTATTATCTTCATTGGGATCGTTTTCTGTAGGCGTAGCAGTAACCTCATTATCAAAATCACCCTCCGCATCAACCGTCGCTGTTACCGAAATGGTCGTTTGGCTTCCCTCCGCCAAATTCGGGACGGTACAGGGAAAGCTACTACAGCCGGAACCACTGACACCGGTAATCGTCAGATTCGTCGGATTTTCTTCCACCAAAATACCGGTCGCATCCGAAGGGCCATTATTACTGAGCGTTATGGTGTAGGCTACTTCCTGCCCGGCATTGTATGGGCCCGCAGTGTCCAGCACCTTCGTAATCGCAACATCAGCAGAAGCATCGCCGCTATCGCCGTCGTTGTCCCTATTGTCATCCGGATTTGGATCCTCTTCACTTGGCGTAGCCGTTGCAGTGTTACCAAAGGCCCCTTCTTCCTGCACGGTACCTGTCACCGATATAGTCGTTGTGCTACTGTTAGCCAGGTTGGGAATGGTACAAGGAAAGGACGTGCATCCACTACCCGATACATTATCGATAGTCAGGTTTGTAGGTGTATCCGTAACCTCAATATTGGTTGCGTCGGAGGGACCATTATTCGTGATGGCAATTTGATAGTCAACGGACTGCCCGGCTACATACGGTCCGGACGTATCCAAATTCTTTGTCAATGTTATATCTGCCTGCGGAACAGGATTTGGTGTAGACGTCCCCGTCTCATTGCCTGGATTGGGATCATCCTCATCGCCGGTAACCGACGCCGTATTTTCATAGTCGCCGTCAGCCAGTACTGTGGCTGTAATGTCAAGAGTGGCATTGGTCCCATCAGCCAAGGTGCCAATCGTCCATGTGCCGCTTCCTGAATCATAGCTGCCCATGCTAGGTGTTGCGCTCACGAAGCTATAGCCGCTCGGCAGCTGGTCGATCACGCTGACGCCCGTCGCTTCCGAGGGACCCGCGTTGGTCGCCGTGATGGTAAAGATCACATCTTGACCCACATCCGGATTGGCATTGTTAACGGTCTTGGTCAACGACAAGTCTGCTTCGGGATCTGCCGTGCCGCCATTCCCGGAACCGTCGGTATTATTATCCTCATTTGGATCATATTCATCCGCATTTGCTGTCGCCTCATTGTCAAAGGCCCCGGCCGCATCAATGGTAGCCGTTATATTGATGGTTGTTGAACCACCGCTGGCCAGGCTGGGGATGGTACAAGGAAAACTGCTACAGCCACTGCCCGATACGTTATCCATGGTTAAATTAGTCGGCGTATCTTCCACTACAATATTTGTGGCCTGCGAGGGACCGTAGTTACTTATCTCCAGCGTGTACTGTATCTGCTGATCTACTTTAAAAGGTCCATTTGTATCCAGGGTTTTGATCACTTCTACATCAGCTGAAGCACTGGGATTGGGTTCGCTGGTATCCTCATCATTATTGGGATCCGGATCTTCCTGGTCGGAATTACTGACCGATGCCGTATTCTCATAAGGACCAGACGGCTCTACCGTAGCTGTAATATCTAACGTGACTGCAGCCCCGTTTGCTACGGTTCCAATAGTCCAAATTCCGGTACCATCGCTATAATTGCCCTGGCTTGCCGTCGCACTAACAAAACTAAAACCAGAAGGCAATTGGTCTGTAATGCTCACATTCGTCGCCTCTGCCGTACCGTTATTGGTGACACTTACGGTAAAGATTACATCTTCGCCTACATTAGGTGTTGCATTGTCAACGGACTTACTCACCGCTAAATCTGCAACAGGAATGGGTTCTGTAACCTGATCCTCCTCCTCCACGGGATCTCCTGCAGGGTCATCCCCCGTTGCGGTGGCCGTATTCACCACTTCTTCGGCATCTACATCGGATGAAGTGACAGTATAGGTTCCGGTTAGTGTACAGCCATCACCGACATTAAGTGTTCCACACGATTCTGTATCGGGTGTTAACATCGGATCGGTAATTGCTACATTCGCAAGCGTTACATTGCCCGAGTTCGTGGCCGTAATAGTATATTCCAGCTCACTACCCTCCACTATGGGCGAAGGCACATTTGTCAATCCCTTCTCAACGGTCAGTTCCGGAGTTTGATCGGCTGTCACCGTTGCCTCGTCGGTTTCTCCAATCACTGTTCCGCCTGGATCCTCCCCAGAAGCTGTCGCTGTATTCGTAATTTCGCCATTATCCACGTCCTGCTGGGTGACTGTGTATTCAACCGGACCACAATCGGTGCTCTCGCCCGGCGCCAGGGTGGTTAAACTACAGGGCACTGTTCCGCCCAGCATAGGATCTTCCACCTCGATATTTTCCATCGTTACATTACCAGTGTTCATCACGGCAAAGCTGTATTCAATGGTTTCGCCGGATGCTCCATACGTCACCGGATCTGTACTTTTGACCAAATCTAAAGCGGCATTCTGTTCAACTGTTACCATATAGTCATCACAGTGCTCCGCATCGGTGCAAGAGGGGCCGGGAGCAGGAGTATTTCCATCGTTAAAAGGATCGCGCCCACCGGCAATACTGGCATAGTTTGTTTGCTGACCAATAGCATCTTCCGTAACCTGAACAGGCAGCTCTATTACCGATGTATCCCCAGCTTGGCCAGCCGCTTCTATGACTTCAGAAGTTTCACAAGTCACTTCCTGGCCCGCATAAGTACAACTCCAGCCATTAGTAGTATATGTGCCGGTCCAGTCGGGCTCAATACCGGTGGGTAACTGATCACGGACCGTTACTGGCTCTACTGGTGTATCAGGGAGATCACCGGTACCAACCGGACCGTTGTTGGTTACTGTCAAGTCATATCGGGCGTTTTGCTCCCCTACATCCCAGGTACCACCGGTAGCGTTACTGCTTTTAGTTACAGACAGCTCAGGAGCAGTAATCTCCATTACATGGTCCTCGGCCTCTCCATCACTGGCCGTTCCTGCTGGGCCAGTGATTTCTGTACTATTTGTGCTGAATCTCAGGCGTACATAACTGGTACCCGCCGTTAGATCTGAAGAGATCGTCCACGACAGGTTTGCCGTCCCTCCTGAACAGAGCGATTCCGCACGTTCTGTCGGACTATCAAATGTTCCATTTCTATCAAAGTCAATCCAACCGGCTACCGAACCACTGCCTGTACAAGGGATAGTCTCTGACAAGGTTTCTCCTTCCTGAAGGACCGTAATGGTGTAGTTATCGGGCCAGGCATCTTCTTCGCTATTACCATTATCATCAGTCGCAGCATTGGTATCATAGTCCTGCTCAAGCTCTGTATCGGGTCCCTGACTACCAACGAAATTATCCATCGAAGGTGCCAGACCACCTGGTTGATAACCGGAATCATTTAGATCATACTGATTTCCATCCGCCGGCAAATTATCATCTTGGAATTGTAAATCATTAACCAAATGCATAGCATCTCCATAACTGGCCGGTGCATCCCCGAAATCCGCATATGGCACCAATAGACCAATGGCGATGGCTGTTGTCCCTCCACCCTCAATGCTAAAGTCCATGCTTATACTGTTACTGGGGTTGGTAAAAGATAGAAAAGTTACGGCGGCTGTTTCATCATCTGTGCCAGGGCCGAAACGGATAGTTTGCAGGCTTCCATTATTAGTTTTTACTGCATTATAGACTCCTGCACCAGGATTTTGTGCCATCTCTACTACATTCCAGGTACCTTCGGCCGTCGCCTCCACATATTCGGTACCAGTATTAATCGCCTCTGCATCAGCCATAACCAGCCCCTTAAGGTTATAAGCCTGCCCGCCTAATGTTGCGGTACACCCAATCGTAAAATCGGCAACTCCACCTGATCGACTAATCCCATTAATTAATTGATTATTTCCACCAGTACCTCCAATATTATACAAATCATCCAATATGTCACCTTGCCAATCACCAGGACGGTAACTTTGTAATTGAGGAGTCCCCCCACCTGAATGTGAAACGGCGTCGATACTACATTGAATGTTCAGCTGTGATCCTCCTGCTACCTGAATACTCGCTGAGGATAAAGAACCTACATTCAAGGGCTGATTGGGCGTTCCATTTTCACCTCCTCCCCATGTTAGCCAGAGAACCTGGTCACGATAGGGGCTGCTGCCCCCTGTGGCATATTGTGCATGGGCAATGCTTCCCAGCAACATGAATAAGCAGAAAAGTAGAAATGCCTTAAAAGCCTGTTTATGATCGTAGGCAGTTGAATATATATGCATGCCTGTAGTATGATAGTTGTTAGGTAATAATGGCTATCTATAAAGAGGGTCTATCTTGATATATCCTTATCAATTAGATTGCGCTAATGTCTGATAAACACAGACTCAACGCTCTAATCTGAAAGGATACTCCAATGATGATGTCCCATAAAAAGATGAGATGATAATCCGTTATAACTTTAAATATTATCTCATCTTTGACCCGATCACCCAATCACTTGAATGATCAGTGCGAATGTAGCCTGTTGTGCCCCAAAGGTGTTTGAACTTATTTGTAGTAATATTTGAAACTATATGTTATTTTAGCACCTTTTGATTAAAACCCGTGTTATTTAATTAACAGGATAGTATTCATTTCTTTTTGGAAGCCTACTAACTATTCATGATGAAGTGGATTCGTTACATCGTTTTTTCTTTCTTCTTGGGTCTGACTCTTTCTTCTTTTACGGAAGTTTATGCACAATCTCTGCCTGATATCGAAGGACTTCAGCCCTTCATCCGTACCTTTCAACCGTCTGACTATCAGGCCCGTCCACAAAACTGGGATGTAGTCCAGGACCCCGACGGACTGATCTATGCTGCCAATACGGGTGGAGTTTTACAATACGACGGCTACCGGTGGGAGAAGATATCAATGCCTAAGCATAATGTTGTCAGGCAGGTGGAGTTCTATCGTGATACGCTATTTGTGGGCGGCAGAGGTACCTGGGGTTACATTAAAAAGGACTCGACCGGGCAGGCGACCTACATTCCATTGGTTAAAAAAACCGAAGAAGCGGGCATCAGAGTCGATAAAATAAGGATGATGGCAAGCACCCCTAAAGGGCTTTATTTTAACACTGGAGCTCGTCTCCTGCGATGGTACCAGGGAAAGATCTATCCATTTCCCGACTCTTTGAAGATTAAAAGAATGTTCAAAGTGCCAAACAAAGGGTTGTTGGCCTTTCTCCAGAATGGAAAAATTATGGCCATTAACGGGCAAGAGATTAATCCTGTTTACACAGGAACAGCCCTAAAAAAAAGGGGTGTCAGGAACGCCTATGATATTGGAGGCAGCCGCCTGGCGCTTTTTACTCTTAATGGCACCTATATTTTACAAAACAACCGCGTTACTCCGTGGATCACAGAAGCCCAGAGTTTGATTAAGGAGACCAAGATTACTCATACCAAACGCCTTCCCGGTGGTAACTTTGCATTAGCCACAAGAAAAGGGCTTATTGTTATTTCCCCTTCCGGCCATTTGATTGCCAATATAAACAAAGCGAACGGTCTGCCAACGGATTTTATCATAAACATTTTCGTTGACCAAGCGGAGAATGTATGGCTTTCAATGAACAACGGCTTAGCTGTTATGAATCTAAATTCTCCGGTCAGCCATTTTGCAAAAGATACGTTTGCAGGTAGAGTTAACGACATTGCTTTCTACAACCATCACCTGTATATCGCCACCACACAAAATGCCTATAAACTCATCTCATCCAAACACCAAGCAATATTTAAAAGGCTACATCAAACGAATAATCAATGCTGGTCGCTGCTTCCTACCCGCCAGGAATTATTCCTGAACTGTACACGCAACATCCAGTTGATAAAAAATAACAGCAACCACTCCCGGGAGATTTTAATTCGCCGTCCTGCATACGGCTTAACAACACCGTCTCAATATGATTCAACAACCATATATGCCCACTCTAATAACGGGTTATTCCCGATTCATCTGGTAGACGGGCAATGGGAAGCCGGAAAATTTCTCTACAGGGGACGGTTTGGCTCAACCTATGTTATAGGGAAGAACGAGCTTATCACAAGGTCAGCAAGAAAAGGGGTATTACGTATTAAAATGGCCAAAGATACCGTTATTACACAACCCTTTGCCGAACAAAAAGTATCTCCGTCAAGCAGAATAAGGATTTACAAAATGGGGCGCTTGTTTGCGTTCCCAACGGATACCAGTCTCGTCTGGTTCAAAGTTAAGAAAAAGGGAATTCAGATTGTGCCCGATCCGGTTCCGAACCTGGCTCTCAAAAGAGTTCAGCCTCTGGATAGCACAACGGCCTGGGGTTGGGATGGCAAAACTTTCTTTAAGTTAACAAAAGACAATACGGGTTGGCACGGAGAACCCCTCAATACCGGAATATACCATCCATATAACCTGGATGGGATATTTCCAACCAAAGAGCATGGTTTATGGATCAGCGGTGATGGCAAGCTCGTTCATATTCGGACGAAAAAGCCTGCAGGTAAAGTTGAACCACCCCAAACACCCGTCGTCCGAAGTATTACAGGCATAAACGGAAAGCCTGTCCCCTTTAATAAAAGTAAGGGAGCGGTCGTTGGGAACCAATTTAAGGGATTTCGGATAAACTATTCATCCTTGCCTTATTTATCATCAGATAGAGTACAATATCAGACGCGGCTGACGGGATTTAGTGACCAATGGTCTCCCTGGACCCAAGAGCCCTTTGTGAATTACAGCAACCTTTCTCCCGGTGATCATACCCTACATGTACGTGCCAGAAATCAGGCTAACCTTATTAGTCCTACAGCCACTTTACAACTGTATATTGAGCCCCACTGGTATCAAACCTGGTGGGCCAGGCTGATATTTTCAGTCATACTGCTAATGATCCTTGCAGGGGTTATTTATTTGATCACCAATCGTTATCGCTTGCAAAACTACCGGCTCCGGCGTCGTGTGGCTGAGCGGACAAGGGAACTTTCCCTCAGCAGAGATAAGATTTCCCGGCAGGCCAACCGGCTGGAGGAACTTAACCAGCTCAGAACACAGTTTTATACAAATATTAGTCATGAACTGCGAACACCTCTGACCCTTATTGCCGGGCCCATTAAACATATTTTAACCGATAATATCCGGGATCCCCAAAAAATACGGACAACGCTTAAATCTACACTGCAAAACAGCCAGCGCCTGCACCGCCTGGTGACCCAGCTGCTTGATTTAGAAAAAACAGATTCTGACAATCTAAACATCCATGTTTCCAAGAATGATCTGACTGATTTTATCAGGAAAGTGATGAGCTCTTTTGAATCGTTTGCTGATAGCAGGGAGATAACATTAACGGCAAACCTCCCGGATCATCCCTGTTATATCTATTACGACGCCGAACAGCTCGAAAAAGTGCTGACAAATTTACTATCCAATGCAATAAAATTCACCTCCGAAGGTGGAAAAGTATCAGTTACATTAATGAAGAACGACGATACGGTTGCCATTGAAGTAAAAGACAACGGGATTGGAATAAATGAAGAGGACCTGGATCACATATTTAGTCGTTTTTACCAGGTTGACTCCTCGATGACGCGAGAGGAAGGCATAGGGATTGGGCTTTCGCTCTCCTATCAATTAGTTGAGCTGCATCATGGTAAGCTGAGTGTTCAAAGTGAACACGGTGAAGGTAGCACCTTTACAATCCGTCTGTTAAAAGGCAGCGCCCACTTTAGCAGCGAACGGATTGAAGATCACCCCGAAGATGTTTCCTCAGAGAACGAGTCAGCGACGACTCCTGAATTGGCCGGCCTTAAACAACAAGACAACGGAAAGTCAAAACCAACCTCAGGCGACCGGGACAAGAAAACATTGCTTATCATTGATGATAATGAAGATATGTGCCGGTATATACGGGATGTCATGGAAGCCGACTACTGTGTCGTCGAAGCCCATAATGGGAGGGCCGGGCTTAGGATTGCCCGAAAAAAACTGCCGGATATGATCCTTTGCGATGTGATGATGCCGAAAATGGACGGATTTACCTTTACAGATCGACTTAAAAAGGATCCGATGACTGCAGCTATTCCGATTATCTTCTTAACCGGCCGGGCTGATAAAGCGGGCCGGCTTGAAGGCCTGGAAACCGGCGCTGACGATTATCTCACGAAACCGTTTGATGCCGATATTCTTCAGGTCCGCATAAGGAACATGATTGAACAACGCATGCGGCTGAGAAAGTTATTACAAGATGATCCACCTGAACCGGAATCAGAAAATGGCCGGATCCAAACCCCGTTCGAGAAACGTGTACGGACTGTGATTATGGAGAATATGACTGATGAACAATTTGGTGTGCAAGAGCTGGCTGAGGCTTTACAACTAAGTAATTCATATCTTACACACAAGTTAAAAAAGGAAACTGATATGTCCGCCTCTGTCTATATCCGAAACTTACGCCTTGAACAAGCAGCCAAAATGCTTAAAAACAGTCAGGGGAATGTCTCCGAGATTGCCTATAGTGTTGGTTTTAACAGTCTTTCATATTTCAGCCGGAGTTTTAAGGAGCAATTTGGCTCTTCTCCTTCTAAACTGATCCCTGCCAAGGATTCGTAAAACACGAGCTTCACTTCTCACTTGAGGTCCATCTCTGCCCACTCGTTTGCATAATATTTTAAAAAAGTAAACTCATGTAGTCTTTTATTCTGCTTAGGACAATAATCTGGTTTATTTGTTATCCTGTTGGTTGCTATCAATGCAGCCGCTCAGGAACCCGCCGAAAAGGTAAAGGTTTGTATGAGTGGGTTAAAAATTTGTGAGCCCTAAACGACTTACTTCATAACAGCTTATTACGCTAAAAAAGAAACCCTGAAAGGAATTGGAATCCTTCCAGGTTATAAGCTTAAGAGATGACTGTTGTGTTAGCCGATAATTTCGCGCCAGCCGGTACGGAAATTATTGCGTTCATCCAGCCAGGCGTTAGCCTCTTGCAAGTTCTTAACGCTCATATTTTCGGCATCCCACTGCAGCTTTTTATTGGAATCGCTGAAGCGGATGGCCAGGTTCCCAATCAGCATTGTTTCAGTGAGCGCAGCACCATATTGAAAGTTAGACGAGGTTTCACTATTTCCTTTGGCTGCCTGTACCCATTCCTCGTGAATACCAGGGGATCGGTCCATCGTTTTGTCGGGCTGGCCAAATTTATCAATGTCTGACTCAGGAATAAAACGGGCATTTTGTCCATAGACATCGGCCATGAGCTTTCCTTCTGTTCCATGGAAAATCATTCCTCCGCCCCCGGCGCCCATCTGCTTGCCGTCAGCTAATTCAGCCGGACGGGGTGGCAACAATCCACCGTCGTACCAATTTAATTTTACTTCACCACGATCTCCCTTGGCCGGAAATGTATAATGAACGGAAGATCCGAGCGGAAATGCTTCACCATTGAACGGTGTAGAGCTGGCATGCACCTGCTCCGGCATCCCCAAATCAAGGGCCCAGTACGGCTGATCCATGATGTGAGCGCCCATATCGCCCAGCGATCCGGAACCAAAGTCCCAGCGACCTCGCCAGGCAAAAGGCGCATAATCCGGATGATACGGACGATAAGGGGATGGTCCTACCCAGAGATCCCAGTGCATGGTGTATGGAACGACTGGCATTTCATCTGCCTCATTTACTTGTGCGCCCTGCGGCCAGTACCCTTTGGGACGGTTCGTCCAGCAGTCTACTTCAGAGACTTCTCCAATAACTCCCTGGCGAATATATTCTACAATCTTGTATGTACTTTCATAGGCGTGCCCCTGGTTTCCCATCTGAGTGGCAACCCCGGTCTCTTCTGCAACCTCTGCCATACGGCGGGCTTCGTAAATCGTTCGTGTCAATGGTTTTTGTACAAAGGCGTGCTTGCCTCGTTCCATTGCATAAATGGCAATAGCAGCGTGGGTATTATCGGGGGTGGCCACCATTACGGCATCGATCTCGTCTTCCTTGTCGAGCATTTCCCGGAAATCAACATAGCGTTTTGCTTTGGGATAGCTGTAGAGGGTTTCTGCGGCATATTCCTCATCTACATCACAAAGTGCATAAATGTTTTCGCCAAGCTCTGCCAGCGAACGAGTGTTACTGGCCCCCATACCTCCTACACCAATACAGGCAATATTTAGTTTATCACTGGGGGCAGTATAACCCGGCCCACCTAATACATGCCGGGGCACTACAAAAAATCCAGCTGCTGCTGTTGCCGAAGTGCTTAGAAAATCCTTGCGTGATAGGCCCTTTTTCTTTTCCACTTCATCTTCCTTTTTTTCACTCATCAGTTCACCTCTTTTAATCCTTATTATTTGTGACTAACCAATTTAGAGAAATGCAAAGAAATTGCAAGCCTACCAAATTATTTTTACAAATCTATTATGAGCTAAGGTGCAGCTAATTGGTCTAAGTTATTTATCGGATGAGTAACAGGGTTTACAATTAGGTATTTGGCTCATCCGATGAATAGATCAAGGGGGGCCTTAACTCATCCGGCTTCAATCCCAGAATTCGGATGAGAAGACCGCTTTTAGGATAACAAAATTGCATAATCCTTGTTAAAAGCAACCGTATAATGCGTTTCTTTGATTAAAGATCGTACGTAATGGGGCGGTTATACTGGAAATCGTATAGCGTTAGCTGTCGCAGCTCGTACCAGCCGGTCCAGAACGTTCGAAGAGCCCGGATATACGCCTGACGGGCCGAATCTTTTTCGTCCTGTGCTATATAAAGGTTGGTGATATCAATTTTGCCAATCAGGTAACGATTTTGGGCAACTTGGTATCGCCGCTGGGCAATGGTATCTGCTTTCGCAGCGAGTAACACTTGTCCCCGTAATTGCAAAAACTGACTTACGGTATATTCCACCTGTTGCATAAACTGCCGGCGTTGAAATTGAATACTATTGGCAACTTCGCGCTGTTGGTTACGCGCCGCGTTGATTTGAGCCCGTTGTTTACCCCAGTTAAAAATGGGTACTTCAAATCCTAAGCTAAAGAATTGCCGATTCTGAGGATTGTTATACAGATCTGCAAAATCTGTGGAAGTCTGATTTAATCCATACTGTGCATTAAGCGACAAACCAAAACTGGCCTCACTTTTAGCTTGGTCTAACTGGCGATCTGCCTGCATTTCATTTAGGCGATAATTCAATGATTCACTATTATTTTGCAAGGCCAACTGTCTCGCCTTATCTATATTGACGCTTATTTCCGGGAGCTCTTCCGGAGCTTCCAAATCCAGTTGTACATCCGTTGGATATCCCAGCAGAATTTTAAACTCGTTGAGCAGACGGTCGTAATCTATCTGTGCATTGGTCAGGTCTGACTCCGCATTACGGAGTGCCAGCTCACTTTGCAGCAAATCATTTTCTGCAATACTTCCCACATTATAACGCCCCTGTGATATTTGATAAATAGAATCATTTCGGGCAACATTAAATTCTGCATTCTCAAGATTGATTTTCGCCAAATACACATCGAAAAAACTCTGTGTTACCGTCTGGGCGATATCCTCCATCTCCTCCACATATTCCTTTTGAGCAATTTTATACTGCAACGGCTCTACACGATTACGCCATTTGAGGTTATTATATTGAAAGAGTGGCTGATTAATTCCGACCACCAGTGGTGTGCTTTGCCAAAGGTAGGTATTCTCCCCATTAAATATTCCCAGCCTGGTTAACCCCGAAGACAGAGATAAGGTACCGCCGGTTGGTAAAATATTTTGATTGATACTAAGCTCAGCCTCCGCTTCGGACTGCGTCCGGGAAGAAAAAGTTACCTGCCCATTGTCCAATACATTCGAAAAAATGGATTTATTATAGTTCGGAGCATCTCCTGATAGCGACAGGCTGGGCAACAGGTCGGCCTTAAATGACTTGTACTGCCATCGGCTGGCTATTAACGCATAACGGGCGGCATTAGCCACCGCGCTTTGATCCTGCGCAACGGTGATACAGTCATCTAATGAAAGGATGCCCAGGTTTTCATTGCTGGACTGCTGCCCCCTGGCAGGTAAAGTGGTTAGTAATATGATGATGAAGTAAGCAGATGCGGTTTTAAATACTTTATTCATGTCGCAAAGCATGTACAGGGTCTTGCTCGGCGGCTCTCTTGGCCGGAAAGAATCCAAAAATAACGCCTATCGCAATAGCGACCCCGAAAGAGATTAGAATTGAAGTGATGGTGACAATCGTCAATATGCCGGCTGATAGTTCAATGATGTAACTGAGTGAAATACCCAAAATAATTCCAATAATTCCGCCTGAAATACTGATTGCTAACGCCTCGGTCAAAAATTGCAGATGAATGTCTCTTTTATGAGCACCAACGGCCAATCGAACGCCAATTTCGCGATATCGTTCTACTACTGAAGCCAGCATAATATTCATGATCCCAATGCCACCTACAATGAGCGAAATGGAGGCAATACATGATAATACAATATTAAAAATCTCTTGGGTACGCCGCTCTTGCTGGAGCAACAGTTCCGGGACAATGACCTCAAAATCAATAACGGTATTATGGCGGCGCTGCAGCATCCGGCGGATAATATCAGCCACCGGAACACTATAATCCGTATTACTTACCTGCACGACCATACGGTCAATCTGATGGTAGTTGTTAACCTGAGACGAACGTTGATTATTCTGTTCATTTTGACCATTTCCGTTATCATTATTCTGGGCGGCCGCTTGCTGTATCTCTTGTTCGGTAACCAACGCCCGGTTTTTGTACCGTAGAATAGCCGATGTGGCCGGCACATAGATATCCAGGTTGTAATTTCGGATGCCTAAATTTTGAATATTTTCGGTGCTCAATTCCCGTTTTTCCAGAACCCCCACCACCGTCAGCCAAATATTTCCGGCCTTAATCTCTTTTCCAATTGGATTGGATCCGGCAAAAAATTTGGCTTTTACATCAGACCCAATAATACAGACACGCTCGGCATCCCGCATTTGTTTTGAGGTAAAGTTAGCCCCCTGTTCCAGGCTAAAATTATTGATATTAAAATAGTGATGATTTACGCCGACCAGCTTTCCACTACGGAGGCGACCCCCTCGTATAAAGGAGGTTTCATAAATGATTTCCGGGCTGGCATATTCTACCTGGGGTACCTTCTCTATGATACTCTGCATATCACTGAGCCTAAGTCCGGGCGAATACTTATTCTGGTCTTGGTTGGTTGACGCTTGAGAGGTGATTTCTTCATCAACCTGGTTAATGATGGGCTCAACAATAACATTATTTGTACCCAACAACTTCATTTGATTTAATACCTCTTCCTGTGCTCCCCGTCCAATAGCAAGCATAGCAATGACAGAAGCTACCCCGAAAATAATACCTAAAGAGGTGAGAAAAGAACGCATTTTATTTTGCTGAATAGCATCAAGTGCAATATCCAGATTGTATAAAATTATTTGCAGCAAAATATTAGTCCCCGATTCTTAAGTAAAAATGGTTTACCAACGATATCATATTTTTAAAAGCGGCTAACGATTACTTCGATTTGCAGGAGGTCCGTTCTCGCCCCTTCTGGTACTCTCAAGCTCTCTTTCAGGCGTCATATTCTCTGAGGGATCTGCTTCGATCTTTTTTTCATTCTCTTGGTTTTGATACTTCTGCAATACCTCCGGGGACAAAAGATTCTTTTCAATATTGGCCGTATCGGGCGGTGTTGACAAGTATAGCTGGTCATTCATCCCCAATCCCTCTTTAATGATCACATCATTATCATTCATTAAGCCCAGCACAACCTGTTGCATAACCGGCTCAAGGCCGTCTCGTTTAAAAACAAAATCTACCGAATCCTGAGAATGAATGGCCTCCAGTGGCACATACAAAGCACTATCGACCGAACTAATATGGATGGTATTACTGGTCGTCATGGCCGGCCGCAGAGTGGTATCGGCTTCATTCACTTCTATAACCACCTGAAACACTTTGGAATCAGAGTTTGGATGCTGTTCACCAATATTAGCCACATCCGTTATTACCCCCGTTAGTTGTTTGTCCGGCATAGCATCCAGTCCAATATCTGCCAGCTGCCCCTTCCGGATATTTTGTATATCTACTTCATTGACATACGTTACCGAGTTCATCACGCTGAAATCGGGTAGTTGAGCGACCACAGGATCCCAGGCGCTTATAGAACTCGCCTCCGTCACCTTGGTTCCATCGCGGTTACGTTTGTAAATAACCATCCCATTTTCAGGAGCATAAATGGTAAACTGCTTAATAACCTCTTGAATACGCTGAACCTCTCGGCGCTGCTGGGTTAAATCGGTTTCAATTTCACGAAGCGTAACTTCAGCTTTACGGACTTCCGTCTTATAGTTTTTACGGGCCTGTTCCAGCTCCCGCTTTGCCCGCTCCATATCAATTTTAACCTGACGTTGTGTAGCAGGAGATTCATACTGCGACTGTTCAACCGCAATTTCGGCTTCCTCCAAGGAATATTCCAGGTTTATCAAATTATCACGAGCTTGTGACAACGTAAGGGTGCTATCAAGTTGAGCACTCTCATATTGTGATTTTTCTTCTTCCAGCTCCAACTGAGCATCCTGCAGCGAACTGGTTATTTCCGATCGATCGAGCTCTGCTACAAAATCGCCCTTTTGCACTACGGTTCCTTCCGGTACAAGCCGCTGGATGGGAACATTAAAAATTCGAAACTCCCGGATTCCTTCGGGCCCCCGGATGCTCGTTGAATTTTTAGCTCTGAGCTCTCCTGTTGTCGTTACTTCAACTTTAAAAGTGCCCTGCTTCGGCGTCGTATATATCGCTGGATTATCTTCTGATTCACTCCCGAAAGCCAACCAAAAAATAAGGATAAGAATTACAGTAACTCCCGATGCAACATACTTTTTATTCTTTAAAAAACTCATATCTGTAATTAGTGATAAAAATTATTCTACCATTTATACTATCAGTAATATTCAAAAACAATATCGGTATAAAAACTGAATCAAATTTGAAGCTGCCAACATCCCTTGAATTCCGTTCAATCCCATATTACTGTTTAGATAGTAGGATGTCAATCTATTACTATACCATTTCAACGAAAAACAATAACAAAAGTTACGTTGAATACTTACTTAGAAATTATTTTGCAATTTTTAACACTAAATTTACATAAATAGCATAGATAGATATGCGACCTTCTTTATTGCTTTCCAGACCTTTTCCCCTCTCCTTTGATCAAATTATGAAAAGAGACCTCTGATACAACTATCACGCCGCATTTTACCTGTTTGTTGAAGACAATACAGATCATCCAACGATCCTGAAGGGCATCCAAAATGATATCGAATCAATACGAGTGGTAAATTCAGGTACTGAGGGGCCATTTAATCGTAAAGGGGCCATCGACTGGGCTCATTACCCCGGTATTATCTACATCGATATCCCCAAGGAAGAACGAGATAAATACCTGGCTGTATTAGAAGTAAAACTGGATTCCCTTGTCGAACTTTTCAAAAAGTATGGCAAGAATGCTGACAAAGAAGTTGTTACGCAAAGTGATTGATGAATGAAGAACTTAGGCGATTTCAAGAATGCCTGAGAAAGGATTCTTGAAATTATGCCAACGAGAAATTCTTTCAAAAGAAAGGAAAATAGACTCAGACGATGGAGTTATCTAACAAACCGGACTTTTCATCATACTTCGTACCGTAGGTTGTCTCGTCTGTAGTGGTTTTGGGATTATTATTTTCATCCACAATAACCACCTTGGGCTTAAACGATTCGGCTTCTTCGGGCGTCATTTCGGCATAAGAGATAACGATAATTCGATCTCCGACCTGTGTTTTGCGCGCCGCTGCACCGTT
The DNA here is from genome assembly GCF_026229185.1 of Fodinibius salsisoli. Lineage (GTDB taxonomy): Bacteria > Bacteroidota > Rhodothermia > Balneolales > Balneolaceae > Fodinibius > Fodinibius salsisoli. The sequence continues at coordinate 319,651 of NZ_JAGGJA010000001.1, forward strand.
TAAACAACATATGCGCGAGCCGGCATCACCAGGAATAGTATAAGTTTCGAGACGTGCACCATTGGTGATATTTACTACCTGAACTTTTTCGTAAGGTAATATCCCAGCCTCATCCAGCAATTCCTTGTCAATCGTAATACTCCCCTCATAATGAAGGTTCGCCTCAGTAACCTTCATCTGGTGTAGTTTCGATTTGAACATCGTTACAGTCATAACTGCTACCTACGGTCTTTCTACAATTAAATTATCAATTAAGCGCGTGTCTCCTAAATAAACGGCCCCGGCCAATATATATTTGGAGCTGTTCTTCACTTCATTGACCGGCACCATCGTATCGAATGAAAACAGCTTAAGATAATCAATTTTAAACCCTTTTGCTTGTAATTCGCTTCGCTGATGGTCTAAAAGCAAGTGCACATCGGTTACCCCGTTGCCAATCTGTTTTTGCACATACTGCAGACAACGATACAGTCCCGGAGCCCTTTTACGCTGTTCCTCATCCAGATAGGCATTCCGGCTGCTTAAAGCCAGTCCATCATTGGCCCGCTTAATCGACCCCATAACCAGTTCTATATTGTGATTAAACTCACTGACCATCTGCTGAAGAATACGAAACTGCTGGATATCCTTTTGCCCAAATACGGCAAAATCAGGCTCAATAATGTTAAAAAGCTTATTGACGATCAGCAAAATGCCCTCGAAAAAACCGGGCCGTGATCCTCCATCCATATGCATATTAAGCTCATCCACCTCAATATGCAGATACTGTTTCGATGGATACATGATCTTATCAGAAGGCGCAAAAACGGCGGCGATGCCTTCTTCTGCACAGACTTTCAGATCCGCTTCCAATTGTCGTGGATATTCATCAAAATCCTCATCCGGACCAAACTGCTCAGGATTTACATAAATGGAGGCTACCACTTCATCCGCATGCTGTTTTGCAAGACGAAAGAGGGAAAAGTGCCCTTCATGAAGGGCACCCATCGTCGGCACAAAAGCTACAGTCTTTCCCCCCTTCTTGAGGGATGCAACTTTATCCCGGATGTCTTCAATGGTTGTAATTGCTTCCATATAATCTTGAATAGAACACAGACTTAATGAATTGAGCGGACTGCCGCAGAAAAGGACTTATATAAATCCCAATCTGCGATTATTTACAATATCCGCTTAATCCGCGCTCAATTAAACTGCACGGTCGGTGTCAAATCCTTCAAGCAACTGTTTCACCCGATTCAGGAAGGCTCCACCGTGTGCACCGTCAATGATGCGATGGTCGTAGCTCATCGACAGGTACATCATATGGCGAATGGCAATCACATCTCCTTCTTCGGTTTCTTTTACAACAGGGCGTTTTTCAATAGCTCCGGTTCCCAGGATAGCTACCTGAGGCTGGTTAATGATAGGAGTACCCATCAGGTTGCCAACACTGCCGTAATTGGTCAGCGTAATGGTGCCACCTACAAGGTCGTCCGGACTTAAGTTTTTATTTCGTGCCTTTATCGCAAGGTCATGCACAGCGCTTGCCAGGCCTACCAGGTTTTTCTGCTGGGCATTCTTGATGACCGGAACAATAAGTCCGCCTTTTCCTCCTTCACCCAGCGCAACGGCCAGGCCGAGGTTAATGGCCTTCTTCAATAAGATCTGATCGTTTTCGGTATCTACTGAACTGTTAATCAGCGGGAATTCCCGAATCGCCTGGATGATTTTTTCAATAAACAGCGGCGTATAGGTCAGTTTAACACCGGCTCGTTCGGTAAACTCTTCTTTATTTTGCTCTCGCCAGCGTACCAAGTTGGTTACATCTACTTCTGCAAAAGTTGTGACATGAGCCGAGGTCTGCTTCGATTCGACCATATGCTTGGCAATCATCTTACGCATGCGATCCATCTTAATGGTTTCCACATTTTCAGATGGTCGCTGAATATCAAGCTCCCCGGCCGAAATCGATCGCTCCTTAGCCTGAACCGGAGTATCTTGCTGGGCCGCAGGCTTACTTAATCCTGCAGCAGCCTGCTTCTGGGTATCGGCAGCCGCCACCGCCTCACCGGATGCACGATCTTCCAGGTAACTCATAATGTCCTCTTTGGAAACCCGGCCGCCCTGTCCGGACCCTTCAATATTTTCAAGCTCTTGCTGCGAAATACCTTCTTCTTTAGCAATGGAGCGGACCAACGGTGAATAAAAACGGCCGTCACTGCCAATACGCTGAGGCTCAGCACCATTATCTGATGTACTGCTTGAAACGGCTGAAGCCGGAGCCTCTTCTTCCTCAGAGCTATCTGCAGTCGGTGTCGATTCTTGTTCCGCCGATGCAGAAGCGCCGGCAGCGGCCTTTCCGGTTGCAATAATAGCAATGGTTTGGCCTACTTCTATCGTTTCGCCCTCTTCAGCCAGCGTCTCAACCAGGATCCCGGCTTGTGGAGAGGGAACTTCTGAGTCTACTTTATCCGTAGAAATTTCGAGTAGCGTTTCATCTTCTTCTACCCTATCACCTACCGACTTAACCCATTCGATGACCGTACCTTCCATTACGGATTCGCCCATCTTCGGCATCTGTACTTCAACACGCTCGCCCTCTTCTTCAGAAGCATCACCTTGATCCGAGTCGGCATCCTCATCAGTGGCCTCATTTTCTACCGGCTCACTTACCGTTTCTTCCACCTGGCCATCAGAAGCTTCTTTACTCTCCCCGGCGGCATCAGGATCTGTTTCGATAACAGCAATCACCTGGCCCACTTCGATTGTTTCATCTTCTTCTGCTAAAATTTCGACAAGAATTCCGGCTTGGGGCGAGGGGACTTCAGTGTCAACCTTATCGGTTGCAATTTCTAAAAGTGTTTCATCTTCTTCTACACTGTCACCGATATTTTTGGTCCACTCAATGACGGTTCCTTCCATCACGGACTCACCCATCTGGGGCATTTCTACTTCAACTCGGGCCATCGTTACTCCAATTAGATCGTTAAAAATTTAAATAGAAAATCATATACAAAAAGACTGCCTCCAACCTTCGGCGAGCAGCCCTCAAAGATCTTAATAAATGCGATTAGATCAAAATATATACCTTTTTGGTGTTGGGATGACTACATCAACTTTTGGAACCCACATCTTCATCCAAAAGAGCTTTGATGCGGGGTTCAAGCTCCTTGGATGTAACTGCTCCAACTGCGAAATAGCGCAAATTCCCCCTTTTATCAATAATATAGGTTGTCGGGACTCCCATAGTAGGGCCATATTTATCCATAATTGTGCCGTCATCAATTACCATTGGATAATTTACTTCATACTCTTCAATAAAAGGCTTAACTACCGACATGCCCTGCTCATCGATTGAAACACCCAAAATTACGAACCCCTTCTCCTTGTATTTCTCATAAAGATCTACCAGTTCGGGTGTTTCCTCACGACAGGGGGCACACCAAGTAGCCCAAATATTCAAAAGCACCACTTGACCTTGCTTTTCGGCAAGCTGAAACTGTTCGCCGCCCACCAGTTTTACACTAAAATTTTTGGCTTCCGCTTCGTTTTGAGCAGCATATAATGGCGCAGAATAGGGATCCAACTGCTCTACCGTCGTTGGCTTAGCCTTTTGCTGCTCATTGCCTCCCTCTGATGTGCAGCCCCAGCCGACCAGCAACATCAGCATTAGGAATAGGAAAAAATCGAATTTTTGGATGTTCATAACAGTATTTCGGGTTAATAGCTGGCAAAGGTACTTTTCTCATTTTCTTCACCAAAAAGTAAAACATCATAGGGCTCGGTTCTGTTCCCCTGCTCCATGCCGGGCGATCCAACAGGCATTCCGGGAACGGCCAGCCCAATGGCATCAGGTCGCTCTTTAAGCAATCGCTTAACTTCTTTGGCCGGCACATGCCCTTCTATAACATATCCATCAACAATTGCGGTATGGCAGGATCCCATATTATAGGGAACCTTGTAGTTGGCTTTTACCGCACTCATCTGCTGCGTTGGCTGTTCGGATACGGTAAATCCCGCCTCTTCCAGATGTGCTGCCCACTTCGTACAACACTGGCAATTGGGATTTTTATACATCACCACCTGATTTTCTACGGATTGCTGTACAGGCTCCTGGCGAGCATAATAATCACTAATGATATACCAAATAACTCCACCAGCGGCTAAAACAATTATAGCAGCGTAACTAAAAAATCGAGAAGGTTTCATAAAAAAAGTTATTGATCAAAAGTAAATGTAACAGAGGCAAAAGATAAGAATTTTGACGAACGATTAGAACTTAAATGCAGCTTTACTTTTCAATTTTCTGTTCAGTCATTGGGTGCCTCAAGGTCGGCTCCTCAGAAGCTGTCTTCTCAAAGATACCGTTGGCGACCACCCCATATCCGAATCCACAGCCTGCGGTATAATTATCTGCTTCTTCTTTGACCGTTACGTTCTCGCCTGTGAATTCAAATGTAATAATGCAGCTTGGGTCAATTGCGGGATCAGCCCTGTAAACTGCCCGATTATTCTGATAAGCTAAAGTATCCACAAAGCTCCCGGAATTATAGTTTGGCGCTCCCTCATTGATCCCAAAGGTCATCAAGATTTTGTTTACTGTAACTCTCTTAACCTGAATGCGGCCAGTATACCCATACACTTCGTCCCCTTCCTCCCGGGTATCGCTCTCAAGCTCATAGGTTCCGGTCGGATCAACATAGTTAGGCTGATTTATCACTGCGCTGGAGCAACCAACCACGATTATTAAAACGGATAGATAAAACAGCTTCTTCATTTGGTACAAAACCTACACTGTGAGCCTATATTTGCTTTAAAGCCTGCTCTAAATCTTCCAGCAAATCATCCGGATGCTCCAGCCCCACGCTGATGCGGATAAGGTTCTCCGGTGTATCAGAATCCGGACCTTCACTACTTCGACGCTGTTCCCAGGTGCTCTCCACACCGCCCAAGCTGGTTGCTTGCGTAATAATCCTAGATCCACCGGTTACTTTCAATGTCTCTTCCCTGCCTCCATTGACCAGGAAAGAGATCATGCCGCCAAATCCACTCATCTGCTTTTGGGCAATTTCATGACCCGGATGGGTTTCCAATCCCGGGTAAAAGACCTTCTTTACATTAGAATGATTATCTAAAAAGCTCGCCAGTTTAGCCGCATTTTCATTATGTCCCCGCATGCGGTAGGGTAGCGTCCGAATGCTTCGCGACAACAGCCAGCAGTCTTCCGGCGAGGGGACGGCTCCCATCGTTATCTGGATATTCCGGATACGTTCCATAATGCCATCAGCCGCAGGAGCAATCACCGCGCCGCCCAGGATGTCACTGTGTCCGCCAAAGTATTTGGTAGTGGAGTGCAACACTAAATCGGCTCCCAACTTTAACGGGAGTTGGTTCACCGGCGATGGCCAGGTGTTATCCACACAGGTAATGGCACTGTACTCATGGGCCAGCTCGCTGACCGCCGCAATATCGGTAATATTCAGCATTGGATTGGAGGGCGTCTCGATCCAGATAAGCTTGGTGCTGTCCTGGATGGTATCTTCAATCACTTCCAGATCATCCATCGGAATGTAGTCGACATCCAATCCCCATGGAATAAGAATCTCATTGAGCAACTTGCTATTCCCGGCATAGACATCGGCCGGCATAATCACGTGGTCGCCCGGTTCCAGTGCCTGAAAAACGGCTGTAGCAGCGGCAACACCAGAAGCAAAGGTGGCGCAAGCTTCGCCCTCTTCCAACTGAGCCAAAAGGTGCTCAAGTCTCAGCCGATTAGGGTTGACGGCCCGGGTGTAATTCATATCGCCTTCCTGGTAGCCGCCTTCACGATGTTCAAAAACGGTACTCCTGTGGATGGGGGGCACCACATCAGCATTGGGATTTTCAACGTCAATACCTGCGTGGATAGCCTTGGTCTCAAAATGCATTGCTAAACTCTTGTCTTCGTTAATCTGACTTTAAAAATTCATGCTTAAAATAGCCACAGATTTGCACGGATGGAAACAGATTTTCCGAAAACATTTCAATCCTCCCCACTTCGCCTTAACAGGCTTCGTAGAACGTGCCTGCCGTCCTTTTCTTCTGAACCAACTCGGACTTACTACATTGATTTTTACTCAATCTTTCTGACTTCCTTCTCCAAGAAAGAACTCCTTGATGACGTTATTAACCTAAAATCCGTGGTGAATGACTAAGTTCCCGTATTGCCCTAATGCGCTGTATTTACGAGTGTCAGTTGATTACAAAGCCAAAACTAAGGCCTATTGCGGGATGAATCCCTTCCCGATCATATCCGGCACCAAGGTTAACCCGAAATAAAAATCCATTACCCAAAGGTTGATGACGATATCCAACAAAAAGGGAAGGCACCACCGTGAATTCGCTTTCTCTCTTCGCACCCGATCCTGCTCCCCAAAGATAGGTTGGCGTGATGCCACCGGTTATCTCAAAAAAGTTGTTATCACCACCCATTAAATAGCTTGCCTGCATAGGCAGGGAAACGAGATAATTGTGGTCGAGAATTTCTATATCACCCACAGCATACGAATATCCCAAACCCACACGTCCCTGCAATGGCCCTGCAAGGGTTCGATCGTAATTAAGGCTTACTATCGTGATACCGTCGCCACCAATTTGAAAATAGGCCGCCTCCCTCCCAGGGGTTTTATTTTGTGCCGTAGCAAAATCTTGGGTCAAACCCATGATCATTACAGTAATAAAAAGGATAGTCGATTCTTTCATTCTATCGAATTAGCTTAAAAAAGACGGCTCAGAACAGTTTACAATAAATAGTCACCAAATTAGAACTGATATCCCGCGACAATAGAAATAGCCGTATTTCTTGCCCCTTCTATTTTAAAGACTTCCTCAAGACCATAACTATAACGTAAACCAATATTGATACTGTTCATGTCAATCCCGCCGCCAACGGTCAGGCCATAAACAAAATCATTAGCCCTCTCTTCTGCGAGAGGTATGTCGCCTTGTGCAGGTGGGTTTTCTTCAGCATTAACGTTAATTCCCGCATAGGGTCCTAAATATAGGTGTGGGGTAAGATTACGTTCAGTAGCAAAATCAATTCGTGCCAAGACCGGAATTTCTATATAACTGAACTTAATTTCCACATCATTTATCTCAGCTCCTTTTTGTGTGTAGAGTACTTCTGGCTGAATAGAAAAAGACGTCCCGGATATGGGAACAACCGCATAGGCCCCAGCCAAAAGTCCGACGCGACGCGAATCTACTTCCTGCTTAGAATTGCTGAAAGAAGCAAAGTTGATGCCGCCCCTAATGCCAAATTCAGGCGAAGTTTGCGCTTTTACCTGATTAGCAATAACTCCAGTAATAAATAGCGTAAGTGTTAGTAATAATTTTTTCATACTTCTCTTTTTGATGGCAAATTTTTCGCAAAAATATAAATTGAATACTAAAAATATAAATAACCCTGAAAGAAGATTCGGTTTCTGCCTGAGATGAACAAAAGTACAATCAATCCTCCTGGCCTCCTTTTCTAAGGAGGAACTCTTTGTTTAAAATTATGGGCGTTTAAGTCCCTCTTGGAGAAGAGGGATTTAGGAAGATTGATTAGCCATTAAGTGCTCAATTATTCATCGGACGACAAACCCAGTCGTCAGATGAAAATCTTATTTATCCTCTCTGTATGTGATCGCAATTATCCTTTTTTGATCGCCTTAATACGTCGCAGTACAGGGGGATGCGAATAGTTTAGAAATACATAAAACGGATGCGGCGTGAGGTTGGATAGGTTATCTTTAGATAGCTTTTTTAGTCCGGCTACCATGGGCTCTGGTCGGTAGGTTGTGGAAGCAAAAGCATCGGCCTCAAATTCATACTTCCGCGATAGCACCTGCATAATGATAGAAGTAATCATATCGATAGGCGCATAGAGCATGCCGAAGAAAATGAGTCCCGTATACACCGAAACCTGTTCCATATAAAAGGCATCGTACAGCCCCTGCGAATTCAGGAAAACAGATAACAGCAGGAACATAACACCGGTTTGGGCGATGCTCGCTACCATATTTTTAATGATGTGCTTTTTCTTATAATGACCGATTTCATGCGCCAGTACGGCCACCAGCTCCTCGTCCGTATGGTTTTCAATGAGCGTATCGTAGAGCGCAATCCGTTTATTCTTGCCAAAGCCGGTAAAGAAAGCATTGGATTTACTACTGCGCTTAGAGCCATCAATCACATAAATACCTTCCAAGGCAAAGCTAACGCTATCGGCATAGTCGCGGATCTTCTGACGCAGATCTCCTTCTTCAAGCGGCTCAAATTTGTTAAAGATAGGCATAATCCATGTAGGTGCTATAAACTGTATAACCAACGTAAAGGCCGTGACAGCTCCCCAGGCATAGAGCCACGCATATTGATCGATAAAGGTGAAGAAGGCCAGGATACCTGCCAAAAGCGGACCACCAAGCACAATGCCCAGCGCCAATCCCTTCAGCATATCCAACACAAAGGTTTTGGGTGTCGTTTTATTGAACCCAAATCGCTCTTCAATCACAAACGTAGAATAAATGCTGAAGGGTAACGACAGGATACTCTTACCCAAAATTAGAACTCCGATATACGTCAACCCAGTCCAAATCGCACCTAATTCCCAGCTGCGGATAATTTCATCCAGCCAATTAAAACCGCCGGCAAACCAAAAGACCAATAAAACAATCAGATTAAAGGCTGAAGTCAGAATCCCAAACTTTGTCCGGACCTGGGTATAGCGCTGTGACTTATCGTAGGTTTCTTCATCATAAACATCATCGAATTCAGCCGGTAACCCCTTGTCAAGCGACTGCAGGTTGTAAAAGTCAGCCACCAGATTAAGAATAAAATCAATGGCCAGGGTAAGCAGAATGATGATTCCAAAAATATTCATGCAACAGGTATTTGGTGATGTTATTTTTTTGCCTTCCCAAAGTACAGGTATTGCTTATTTTTTTAAAACAAGTTATTTCTGTATACGCGATCCTCAGCGATATGCTTTAATAATTCATGATGATCTGCGTAATTTTTCTTTTTCTAAAGGAAAAATTACTATAATAAGCATATAACTACTTTGGGTAGTTGAGTTAAGGTTCATAGGTTACGTATAATTTTTAGATTTATTGTGATCTTCAACGGCTAATCGGCGACCATAAAATTGATCAAAAACAAAAACATTCAAATCTTTAACTGACCAACGTAATATTCAATGGCTGATCTTAGAAGGGAGTTAGGGTTTTGGGATGCACTGACAATCGGGGCCGGTACCATGATTGGAGCCGGCATTTTTTTATTGGCAGGCGTTGCACTCGAGCTGACAGGACCAGCAGCCATTTTCGCGTATCTTTTTTCGGGCGTCATCTGTATTATTACGGCCTCCAGTGCCGCAGAACTGGCTACAGGCATGCCCACTTCCGGAGGTGATTATTTCTTTGTTTCGCGTTCTTTGGGACCCGCATTCGGGGCGATTTCAGGAGTGGGAATCTGGCTAAGCCTGACCTTTGCCATCTCTTTTTACCTGTTTGGGCTGGGAGAATACCTAAGCCAATTTCTTCCGCTTACCCCCTTTTGGGGTGCCTTTTTGGGTGGGGTGTTACTTATTGCACTTAATATCATAGGTGCCAAGGAGTCTGGCCGCACCCAGGTGGTAGTAGTTTTAACGCTCCTGTTCATTTTGGGGGGATTCAGCCTGACAGGCTTCTTTCATATTGATACAGCAAACCTAAATCCTTTCTTTCCACTGGGGACAGATCCGATTTACTCTACAACCGCCCTGGTCTTTGTATCCTTTTTGGGATTCGTCAAGATTGCTGCCGTTGCCGAAGAGATTAAAAACCCTTCCAAAAACCTGCCCCGGGCTCTCATCGGTTCTGTGGCACTTGTCACTCTTCTATACGTTATTATTCTACTTGTCATTGCTGGTATCTTCCCGCAGTCAACCATACGCGATGTAAAGGATCCACTTACCACGGCCGCCCGACAGATGTTGGGAGGCTTTGGGGGTATTGCCATTATCTTTGCTGGACTACTGGCTACGCTTTCATCGGCTAACGCCAGCATCATGGCCTCCTCACGTATCAATCTCGCTATGGCCCGCGATCGCATGGTGCCCAACTGGCTGAGTAAGATCCATAAAAAACTATTAACACCCTACCGGGCCATATTGCTAACCGGCTTCCTGGCCCTTTGCTTTTTACTAATTGAAAGTCTCGAAAGTTTGGCCAAGATAGCCAGCGTGTTGCAACTGTACAGTTATGCGGCGCTTAACATTGGCTGTATCGTACTGCGTGCGGCCGACCCTGACTGGTATAAGCCGAGTTACCGCACCCCGGGAAATCCTTTTGGACAAGTTTTGGCAGCTTTAGGATGCCTGGCCGTAATTCTTTATTCCGGCCCTTTTGCCCAGGTTGCCGTGGTGGTTCTTATCGTGGTAAGTTTGGCCTGGTATATGATATGGGGACGGGACAAAGTATCGATTGATCACGCCATGCCGGAATTCAGGAAACGATGGCAAGAATATGGCTGGAGCTTGTTCACTCAACCCGCTGAAAAAGCTGCAGAAGAAGAAGTTGAGAAGGTGGCCCCGGCCTCACGTCCCTTGGATGCCACCCCTCCCCTGCACCTTATTGCTGCCTTGGCCAATCCCGAACATGAAACTGACCTGTTAAGACTTGCTCAATTTATCTCGACTGGCAAAAGCGAAGCAGGTACCGTTGAGGGTATGCACATCCTGCATGTCCCCTACCAAACTCCTATCACCTCTATCAGAGAAACCCTTGAGCAGAAACCTTCCATTCAGCAAAAAATTGATAATATCCTTCAGCAGTCTAAGGCTGAAGCACAACAAATCGACAACGGTTATAGAAACATATTGGCGCAAACTGACTTCCGTACGGTTACGGAAGCAGCACATAATGTATTTGGGGCCATCATCAGTGAAACCCAGAACCGTCGCGCAGACATGTTATTGATGGGCTGGCAAGGGGGATTCAGTGTTGGGCGCATTTATAACTCCCCGGTACAGCGTATCATCAAAGAGCTTAAAACCGATGTGGGCATTCTCAAAGATCGTGGCTTTGACAAGTTAGAATCAATCTTATTGCCTTGGGGGGGAGGCCACCATGCTCAGCTGGGCCTTGAGCTGGCCGTACGTATCGCTCGCGTGCAAAATGCAGATCTAAAAATTTTGCGCCTCGTAAAACCGGGTATTAATGTTAAAAATGAGCGAGAATCGCTGCATAATAGAATCGCCCCCGTACTGGGAGATTTCGACCGGGCTCAAATCCTCATCCGGGAAGCCCCTGAGGTAACGACCGGTATTACAGAAGAATTTGAGAGCAGTGACCATGACCTGGTCATTATCGGGGCCTCCCATGAGTGGAGTATACGCAACGTCTTATTTGGTACCATTCCTGATATTGTAGCGGACCGAGCACCCTGTTCAGTACTGATGGTTCGCCGGTACCTTCCCAAAAATTGGTCTGTCAAAGCCAGTGAGAGTCTCAAAAGAGCTAAAGAGAACCTCGGATTGACCTCCTCCCCGGATACCGGCTGAATTTCCCACCCCCTGGAGGTCTCGGATAGTCATGATAAATTGCTGTTAGAATTACAGATGCCCCTGTGCATGAGCATCCTTCTTTCCCTCCGAAAATAAGATAATAGATCAAATAAAAGGTAATGTAAAAAACTATTTATTCCCGGAATAGCTATTGCTATTTATACATGATCTAAATAAGTTCTGCCCTTCTACTATATAGACTTAGTTTAAATAACTATTGCATCTGCATTAACGTCCATCAAAGAAAACTCACTGTCTTAGTTCTATGACGCTCCCTGCCCGCTATTCGTACCCACTATCTGGCCTACTCCTGCTGACCTTGTTATTAGCATTTCCCTTTTTATCCTCTGCCCAACAACAGGCCACTATCGAAGGACGTGTGGTTAATGAATCCGCTGAACCGCTGACGGGTATTAATGTAGCATTAGAGGGTACGCGGTGGGGCGCAACTACCAATGCCAATGGACGGTACAGCATCCGTAATATAGCAGCTGGTAACTATACGATTGTTGCTTCTTCGATCGGCTTCCAAACCCGGAAAGAAGAACTATCGCTCAACGCAGGACAAACGCACACCTGGAACATCACCCTACAGCAAGCAGCCTACAACCTGGATGCCGTGACCGTCTCCGGCAAGAGCGAACTGCGCGAAGTGGAAGAAAAAGCATTTAATGTGGATGTGGTTAATGCCAAAAAGCTACATGCAACCACCCTGGATTTAGGCCATGCTCTGGACCGTGTTTCCGGAGTGCGTGTTCGCGAAAGTGGAGGCGTGGGCTCGCGCATGAATTTTTCGATGAACGGCTTTACCGGTAACCAAGTCAAGTTTTTTGTGGATGGTATTCCCATCGACAACTTTGGTTCCTCCTTCCAGCTCAACAATATTCCGGTCAATTACGCAGAACGGATCGAGGTATACAAAGGGGTTGTGCCGGTCGGACTGGGCGCCGATGCCCTGGGCGGAGCCGTCAACGTTATTACCAATCGCTATCAGCAAACCCATGCGGATGTCTCTTACTCATATGGTTCGTTCAATACCCACCGCACTAATGCAAATTTGGTATATGTAGCTGAGTCAGGTTTTACAGCCCAAATTAATGCTTTTCAAAACTACTCTGACAACAACTACGACATTACAGTGGATGTCGCTGATATTGAGACTGGTGCCTATGATAAGAACCGTGAAGTCGAACGATTTAACGATACCTACCACAACGAGACCGTCATTGCCAATCTGGGGGTCGTCAATAAGTCCTTTGCCGACCGGCTGTTGGTAGGAATCACATTAGGACAGAATTATGATGAAATCCAGACCGGGGCCCGACAGGTAAGTGTCTTTGGTGACTGGCACCGCAAGGGCAACCTCATCATGCCCACCCTGAAATATCAGAAAAGCGATCTGTTTACCGAAAATCTGGATGTAAGCCTTAATGCCAACTACAACTTTGGCGAAGAGCAAAATATTGACACCTCTCATCGTCGCTATAACTGGCTTGGCGATTATGTAGAATACGAAGGCCCCGGCGGCGAGCGCTCCTATTCAAAATACAAATATCAAAACAATAATGGTTTGGTGACCACCAACTGGAATTACCAGATAAACGGACGCCATGCACTCTCGCTGGGTAATACCTTCAACACCTTTAGCCGTGAGGGACACGATCCGCTGAATCCGGATGACATAACCAACGACCAGCCCAAGAAAACCCGCAAGAATGTTGCAGGGCTGTCATACCAATACAGCCGCGAAGATTGGAACGTATCGCTCTTTACCAAACACTATTTCCAAAAAAATATTTACGTACAGTCCTATAATCCATCGGGCGATTATGGCGATGTGGCCTATCGCGATCGAACCAGCAACTTTAGCAAAATGGGCTACGGCGCGGCTGCCACCTATTTTGCCACGGACAACCTCCAGCTGAAGGCTTCTTATGAAAAAAGCTACCGGCTACCCAACAGTAATGAATTGTTTGGAAACCTGGTGAACCTGGAGGGGAATATCGAACTCGATCCGGAGAAGAGTCACAATTACAACCTGGGAGGTAGCTATTGGATGGATTTAGGCTCCGGACATCGCCTGAACGTTAACCAAACCGTTTTTTATCGTGATGCCAGCGACTTTATCCGTACCAAATTAAATACCAATCAAACACAGCAGGTAAAGGATAACCTGGGAAGTGTAACCAACTTGGGGCTCGAATCACAGGTGTATTACCAGTACCAGGACAAATTGGCCGCCGGCTTCAATCTGACCTACCAGGATTTACGCAACAATACCAAGTATGTAGACGGGCGAACAACCGAGAGCGTGGTCTATCGCGATCGTATTCCCAACATGCCCTACTTCTATGGAAATGCCAATGCGGAGTACACCTTCAATAATTTGTGGCAAAATAACCACTCTCTCAGCATTGGATACAACCTGCTCTATGTGCATGACTTTTACCTCTACTGGCCCAGTCTGGGTACAAACAGCGAAAAGCTGGCCATCCCTCAACAAATTTCCCACGATATCACGATTACCTATAACCTTGGGCCAACCAACCGATTTCAATTTACGCTGGAAGCGCGGAATATCACCGACGAAAGACGATACGACAACTTTAGCCTTCAAAAGCCCGGGCGTAACTTCTCCGGCAAAGTTCGCTACAGTTTTTAATAAACCAATACCAACAATCAATAAATCCAACATTAATAATTATGAAGTTTCTACACCGATACATATATATCTTCATGACTGCCTTGCTTGTAACAAGCTGTAGCGACCCCAGTTCAGTAGACTCGTGTGAGGAGTCTGGTAACTTTATCATTGCTGCCACGCCTCAAGCGCTTGACGGCGTAGCTGATTACCTTTTGACCACTGAAAGTCTTGAATCCGGCTCGATTAGCACGGTCGGATGCGGCCAAGAGCAAGACGGAACCTACCGCTACTATGTTACCAACAATAATAAATACTTTAGCCTGCTTTATGGCCAAGGTAACCCGGGCGCCGTTACAACCTATCAACTTAACAGCAATGGCAAACTCGATGAGCTTTCGGACTTTCAATCTGAGACGGTACAGGCATTTGCCCCCATTGAGGATGATGTTTTAATGGTGAAAGCTCCCCGGAGCATTAATGATCCCACCGCTTACTGGTATCGCTTAAACACAGAAAATTCCCAGTTCACAGATGAAGGCCAGATTGATATCATCGAACTCGCCGGCAACGGAGAAGGTGCTTTCCCTTCCTGGCTTACCCAAGTCGATGATCAAGTATTTATGCCCTTCTCTACCATTACGGGGCAAGGCAATAATTCATTTAGCACCTCTTATCCCGACAGCGCATGGGTTGCAGTGTATTCGTATCCGGAGATGGCACTGCAAACAGTCATCAAAGACGACCGCACCAGTTTTATCGGACGTTACTTTACCAAGGGGCTTTCCGTGGATGAAAATGGAGATGTCTATGCCTTTTCATCAGCTATTGCTACTGATGATAATGGCCAGATGATTTCTACAAAGCCTTCCGCCATCACCCGTATCAACGGTGGCGCAATGGAATTCGATCAAAGCTACTTCTTTAACATCCAAGAAGCTTCCGATGGATTTTACCTTACCGACCATGTATACGCCGGCGATGGCAATGTTTTGTTGATGATGAGAGACGCCGACGAAAAAGCACCTTACACGACCGGTCATAATTTCGCTATCGTCAACGTACATAATCAAACCTTTACCTGGGTAAATGGATTACCGGACGCTTCATCCATTCTCAATGTTACCAGCATGAATAATTATGTATCGGAAGATGGCAGCACTGTTTACACCGGTATTACCATCGGCAACACCATCGAGAACGAGGAAGGGGAAAAGGAAACCGTCTTTGAAGGCAGTTATGTGTATGCCATTGATATAGCCTCGGCTACCGCTACCCGGGGACTTGAAGTGAAAGGCGGTGCCATTACCTCCATTAACAAGCTGGAACCTGCAGAATAATTTAACCTTTTGCATAGTCTCGTTTGACCGCGGGGCTGTGGCTTATCTGCGGGCTAATTTCCCGCGAATTACGCTGATTGCGCAGATAGCATCTTCTCCTGCACCACAAAATCTGCGTCATCTGCGCGATCCGCGGGAGCCCTAACGATAACCCATTAACTTTACGAAATATGGACTTAGAAATATCATCTGAATTGAAATTGACCAGAAGTCCAAGTTTAAGATTCGTGAGCTTCAAATAGGTCAACACAATTAAACAACCAGTCATGTTTAGCTTTAAACCACAGAAAAAGAGAAATCGCTCGCTTTTATATAAAGTATCAGCCTGGTTACACCTCTGGCTGGGACTCCTTTCGGGCATTGTCGTTTTTATCGTTAGCATAACCGGGGCTATTTATACCTTCAAAGATGAAATCAGAACGCTTATTGAGCCTTTTCAAACGGTAGAAGTGCCTCAGGATGCTACCATGCTGCCTCCTTCTCAGCTATCGAATGCCGTACAGGATGCCTATGACTACCCTTCCGTCTGGGGCGTACACTACCGTGGAGAAGGCAAGAGCGCGGTCGTGCCCTATTATTCCGACCCTTCTGAATACCAGGTAGGCTATGTGAATCCCTACACGGCCGAGCCCCTGCACAATCGATACCTCGATGGGGATTTTTTCCGGTTTATTCTTGGAGGCCATTATAACTTGTGGCTGCCGCGTTGGATTGGAAAACCGGTGGTAGCCTATGGTACGCTTATTTTTGTGATTCTGCTTATCAGTGGACTGGTCCTCTGGTGGCCTAAACGATGGTCTATGCGTTATCTCAAAAAAGGACTGAAGATTAGCTGGAAGTCCAGCTGGCGCCGCATCAACCTCGACCTGCATAATGTGGTAGGCTTTTATGCACTGCTCATTGCACTTATACTGGGATTAACCGGCATGGTGTACGGTATGAGCTGGTTTAAGACGGCGGTTTACTGGACAGGCTCCGGCGGTGAATTCCCCAGCCAAGAGCGGGTCACATCCGATACTACGCTGGTAGCATCATCAGATGCAAGACCGGATCAAGATCGGCTATATGATAATCTCTTGCAGTCTGGATTTAATACTGAAGACAGCCAGGTCTGGTTCTTTTATCCCCGTGGCAAAGAAGGCGTCTGGGACGTGCAGGTAAATCCCAATCTGCATAACAGGTATCTCCAACGGAGTACCTATTACGAACAGCATTCGCTCAAGCAGCTTAGAAAAGATCCTACGTTTTCTGAAGCCAATGGAGGGGAACAGCTGAGCCGCCTTAACTACGACCTGCATATTGGCGCCATCGGCGGCATATGGACAAAGATTATTGCCTTCCTGGCCTGTATTGTATCTGCAAGTTTGCCCATCAGCGGCTTTATCTTCTGGTATGACCGCGAGCGCAGAAAATCCAAGCGGGATAAACAAAAAAGAGCCAAACCTTGGAAAAGATCAGGCGGAAAGAAAAGAAGGGAGCCCAAGCCGGTGTCTTAGTCCCACAAAACAGCATTGTCGCAACTTTATAAAGGGTACAGAAAAAACGGGAAGCTCTCAGCTTCCCGTTCTTTTATTTTAACTGCACAATTAATTATTCCTTTACTCCACAATCTATTCAACAGTTTATACCTGAGACTACCTTTGGAGAGCCTCAGACCACTGACCTTTGTAACTTAGCTTTGGATTCAGCCTCTTGCTCATCTACAGTATCCTCATGAACCGTGATCTTTGTCGCAGTCCAGATAGCCAAACAGCCGGTAAGCAGCCACAAGATATCAATACCGGCTACAGCAGGCAGCGTTCGCCAACTTTGCCATATCCAGTCGCCGGTAACTACTCCGTTTAAAAGAGGTATTAAAAAGGAAAGTGCGCCACCAAGT
The DNA here is from genome assembly GCF_026229185.1 of Fodinibius salsisoli. Lineage (GTDB taxonomy): Bacteria > Bacteroidota > Rhodothermia > Balneolales > Balneolaceae > Fodinibius > Fodinibius salsisoli. The sequence goes on from NZ_JAGGJA010000001.1 coordinate 337,056, forward strand.
AGAAAATAATTCCGGTTCATACGTCCATAGTTATCCCACTTCCAACCGATTGCAGCCAGTACCAACCAGGCAATGAAAAAGATTTGTTCCACCAATATGCCCCGGCCTTCATAATCCATAGGGACTAACTTATTGGTAATAAACAGGATTGCAACGGCCGGAAAGAGTCCCATGCAAACCGTCAGGTTCAGCTTGGTAATCCGATGGTGGAACCTTTTCTGCTTTTCCGAATAGCGGCTGCGGTCGCGCGCCGTTTGCCAAATCAGTATTCCACTGATGATCATAAAGCAGGTCAGCATAGCCAACAAAAAATAAATAACTTTCAATACCCAGTTTCCGTAGGTTGCATAATGAAGCTTTACCAATACGGCATATACCGATTGTCCGTATGATTTATCATATGGTATATGACTATGTTCTTTGATCAACGTACCGTCCGTCATCCCATAAGCAACGCTTCCGCTTCCCATTAATCCAGTCTCATCATCAAGATAAAAGGAGGCAATGGCACCTTTGTGACCATAGTTACTTAATGTAATACGACTTATGCTATGATCGGGGAAGTCTTGCTTTACATTTGAAGTTAGCTCATTGACAGACAGCGCTGGATCCGTGGGAGCTTCTTCGTTCGATTCGATTCCATAGGGCGGCTGGATCGTTGAAAGCACGGGCGCCTGATCTCCTCCGAACATCACCATAACGCTGGGCAATAACAGGAAAATTGATAAACAAAAAAGGGCTCCCGTTATAGCATACATCACCTGGAAAGGTAAGCTAATGACCCCTATCACGGTATGGGCATCCGTCCAAATTTGTTTCCAGCGTTTACCGACAAAAAAGGCGTAAAATTTCTGAAAAATATTACGCCAGTGAATTAGCACTCCGGTTACAGTGGCTAACAGAAAGAACAGGGCCGCAAAACCAGAAATATATGCCCCTAAGACCGGTATTTGATACAAAAAATGGAGGTAATAAAGCGTTTGGCCCACCGTAGTTTTCGGACCGGCCTCCTCATCTTCGAGCTCAATCTGATAGCTTGCCTGGTCTACATGACCATGTATGTGATCGTGGGTGCCACCCTCATTCTTGACGGAAGCGTACAGCTCTACATCTGGATGACCGGTACGGGGCGGATAAATGCGGACCGGATCATGCATATCGAGTTCATAGGATGCCGTCAGATTTTCAATCGCCCGATCATAGTCAAAATTCTGCGGCATTTCCGTTCGGGCTGCCGGATTGGCCCATTGATCAATTTCCGCACGAAATAAGGTATAGGCCCCTGCAAAGAAAATTACAAACAGTACCAAGCTGATCATCATCCCTGTTACCGTATGGGCATGATGCATTACATTATAGGCTCGACTTCCCAATCCCTTTAATCTCATATCAACGAAATAGATAAATTAAAACCGAACAACTAACGATAATGGATCCATATATAGCCCAAACCTGCCAGGCCTTTTTGAAGAGTAATGCTACTATTATTGCGGCAATCCATACCGCGAAAGAACTGTAGGTTGTTGTCTGGATCCAGCCGGGGCTACTTCCCCAGAAAATTCCAATTGCCAAATGAAAGGCCATTGCAATGAGATATCCACCGACAATGCCAGCCAGCGTTTTTGAGATACGCTGCATTCTGCTCCCCAGGTGACGTTTGTTAGCTGGCATAATAAAACAGATCTATAATGGTAATTACAGTTATAACAACTAACCAGCCGATCCAGCTTTTGGGATAGGCAGAAAGTGACAACACAAGCAGTGGAATCAGGGTCATCATCATAACCAGTGCTGCTACGATGGCTGTGGCTGTATCCATATCCTGGGTCATCAAAATGATTCCGAATACTACCAATATCATTGCCGCTCCATTGCGCATCCTCTTACCTACGGCCAAGCCCTTCGGTATGGTAAAAGGAAAGTATTTTGATGTACTGTAAAACAGCAAAGCAGAAATTGTGAATAGTAATAACACCATCATTCTTTTTTTAAACCAAGTTGAACATCAACCCTGTTGCCCCAAAACCATATGACATACTTGAATCACGTTTTATGCGAACTGAAAATAAAATAGTAATAAGAGATCTTCAATTTTTATTTAGAACAAATACAAATAAAGGCGTGGGTAACTTTAAATGTCAAGCGAGAGCATAAACATTTCTAACTTTTTTCTCCGATAGAGTTTGACAACCATATTTTATAATCAAAGAAATATTCACTACCTTAACTGTAAGTTAATTTATTACAGTTATGAATAATACACGTTTTGCAATAGCCATCCATATTCTTACGCTTCTGGACCATTCGGGCAAAGAACGACTGTCTTCCAAGTATCTTGCCGGCAGTATTAACGCCAATGCGGCCATGGTGCGCAAAGAATTGAGTAATCTTAATGCACACGGATTGGTGGAAAGCAAAGCCGGAAAATATGGAGGGAGCAGCCTGGCCAAACCTGCTGATGCCATAAAATTATCGGATGTTTATCGAGCGGTCCGCCAGACGCCGGCACTGGGTTCAAAACGGGATCATCCCAATCCTCACTGTCCGGTGGGGAAAGAAATAAATGACCATCTCTCGGACTTATACCAAGAGACTGAGGATATTCTAATGTCGAGACTTGGCGAACGAACCCTGGCCGAATTTAGCCGGCAGTTCGCCTAATTTTTTTACCCATAACTGTAACATTAACTATTACAATTAATTCTTAATTTAACTTAGATTGTTATGAAAATTGCTATCATTGGAGCTTCAGGATTTGTAGGCTCTGCTCTTGTTCAAGAAGCCATCCGACGAAATCACAAAATCACCGCTATAGCACGTAATGCGGATAAAATTGATGACAAAAATGAACTTGTTACGGCTGTATCGGTGGATGCTACCAATGTTGATGACCTCGCCGACGTGTTGGAAGGTCATGACGCGGTCCTAAGCTCTTTTAATGCCGGGTGGGAAAATCCGAATTTATATGAGGATTATCTCAGCGGCTCCAAAGCCATCCAGGAAGCAACAAAAAAAGCGAACGTAAAACGATACCTTGTCATTGGCGGGGCCGGTAGCCTGTATAATGAGTCCGGTGAACAGCTGGTCGATCAGCCCGACTTCCCGGAAGAATGGAAAGAAGGAGCAAAATCTGCGCGTGATTACCTCACCTATCTTCGTAAAGAAGAGCAACTTAAATGGACGTTTCTGAGTCCTGCTATCCTGATGCACCCGGGTATCGACACGGGCCGAACCGGAAACTATCGTATAGGGACGGAACATCCGGTATTTGATGACAACGGAGAAAGCAAAATTTCGGCCGAAGATCTTGCTGTTGCTTTTCTCGACGAATTAAAAAATGAGGACTACATTAATGACCGATTTACGGTAGCATACTAATACGGAGCTATCTTTGGGCCGGGATTATCCATCCTCTTTTAGGATGATTGCAACAAACGATTTCGTTAGGTTTGTCCTTATACCATTACATCTCCAAATAAATGCTTTGTTATGCAACCTGATTTAAAGGATAAACATGTCGTTGTTACCGGGGGCGCCGGTGCACTTGGAACAGCCGTCGTAAAACTGTTACAGGATTCCGGAGCTAGCTGTAGTGTGCCCTGCTATAATGACGATGAGTTGAAATCATTCACATTCAAAAATAATGAGGACGCCTTCTGTCAAGCAGGGATCGATCTTACTGATGAAGAGCAGACCCAAACATTTTATGCCGAAGCTGTTGAGCAGCAGGGATCGCTGTGGGCCTCCATCCATATTGCCGGTGGCTTTGGGATGGGCAACATAGCCGATACCCCGCTGAACGATTTCAACAAACAGTTGCAGATGAATACCGTTACTTGCTACAATGCCTGCCGGGCGGCTGTGCACTGGATACGCGAGTCTGACCAGGGAGGTGGACGTATTGTCAATATTGCTTCTCGCCCGGGTATAGAACCCCGACAGGGCAAAGGCATGACGGCCTACACCGTTGCCAAAGCCGGGGTGGCGGCACTTACGGAATCCCTGGCCGCGGAGGTGGTGGATGAGAACATCCTGGTCAATGCTATTGCTCCTTCTATTATTGATACTCCTCAAAACCGGGACTCTATGCCCGATGCCGACTACACCCAGTGGCCCAAAACTGGTGATCTGGCCCAACAAATAGCCTATCTTATTTCTCCTGTCAATCAGGTTACACGCGGCGGAATTATCCCCGTATACGGCAAATCCTAATCCGCTAAAAAGACATACGTGAATTCCGACATTCCCAAGCATTCTATAGGCAAAAACTGGGCGAAGAACTATCAGTATCAGGCCCGTCGTCTTTATCAACCGGATACAACCGATCAGGTCCGGGAGCTCATCCAACAGAGTAATCACATGCGGGTGCTCGGCTCACGGCACTCCTTTAACGGCATAGCGGATTGTGAACACGATTTGCTTTCGCTCGCTAATATCAACGATGTTATACAATTGGATGAAGAGAAGCGCCAGGCGACCGTAGGCGGCGGCATGAACTATGGTGAGCTGGCTGTTTATCTCCAGGATAAAGGATATGCCCTGCATAACCTGGCCTCGCTTCCTCATATTTCAATTCCGGGCGCCTGTGCCACGGCCACCCATGGATCGGGCATCCACAATGGTAATTTGGCAACGGCTGTTTCAGCTATGGAGATTGTTACGGCAAATGGTAATCTGGTTACCTTTAGTGCGAAAAAAAATGAAGAGGCATTTAAAGGAGCAGTTGTTGGACTTGGTGGACTGGGAGCCGTGGTGGCAATCACACTGGATATCAAGCCCACCTACAAGGTTAAACAAAATGTCTACCTGGATCTTTCTGCAAAACACCTGGAGCAGCATTTTGATGACATCATGTCCAGTGGATACAGCGTCAGTTTCTTTACCGATTGGCGAAATGAAACAATTAATCAAGTTTGGATAAAGGAACAGGTTGAAGAGGGGAACACTACTCAAGCTGAACCTACCCTTTTTGATGCTGCACTGGCTGACAAAAATATGCATCCCATTGATGGGGTATCCGCGGAACATTGCACGCCACAGTTAGGCATTCCCGGTCCCTGGCATCAGCGACTGCCTCATTTCCGCATGGATTTTACGCCCAGTGCCGGCGAGGAGCTGCAATCCGAATTTTTCGTTCCCCGAGAGCATGCTTACGAGGCCATGAAGAAACTTTTTGCCCTTGGGGACCAAATAACGCCACATCTGCTTACGTCAGAAATCAGAACCATTGCCGGCGATAACCTTTGGATGAGTCCCTGCTACAAACGTCCCTCTGTTGCTTTCCATTTTACCTGGAAACAAAAACCAAAAGCCGTAAAGAAGATACTGCCGGTCATTGAAGAAACGCTTGCTCCCTATGAAGTACGTCCTCACTGGGGAAAAGTTTTTACGATGAATGCTTTAACTATCGCCAGCCGATATCCAAAAATAGCCCACTTCAAAGAACTTTTAATGCAGTATGATCCCAATGGCAAATTTCGCAATTCGTACCTCCAAAAGTATATCTTTGCTAGTTATGAGCAGTAGTTGTTCCTTATAACTATAATATGTTTATCCTTATAACTATAAGGAGCTTATCCTTACTACTATAAGGTGTTTATACTTATAACTATGAACAGTATATACTTACAGGAGGCTCTAAACGGCACTTTATGGCATAAAATTGGATTTGTCACCGAATATATTAGTAACCATTAACTAAATAAAAGCATTTTTAATCAACCTATTTAATATGGCACCTTCAGGCATACACCATATCACAGCTGTTGCAGGCGATGCTCAGCGAAACTATCGTTTCTATGCCCAATTATTGGGACTACGACTCGTAAAGAAGACCGTTAATTTCGATGATCCTACAGTCTATCATTTATATTATGGAGACGAGTCTGGTCAACCGGGTACGATCCTTACCTTTTTTCCCTGGGAAGAGCTACAGAGTGGCCAACCAGATCGGGGACAAGCGGTAGCTGTATCCTTTTTGGTGCCAACAGAATCCAAAGCGTTTTGGACAGACTACCTAAGGAAGCACAATATCAATTTTGGCTCTACCTTTGAACGATTTGGCAAAGAGATCATTGGCTTGCAAGATCCCGATGGACTGCATCTTGAGCTCGTTTTTGATCCAAAAGCTGATACACTGGATGGCTGGAGCGGCGGCCCTGTTCCGGCCGAACATGCTATTCGGGGCATCCACGGCGTAACCCTTGCTGAAAAGAGTTATCAGCAAACCGGACGTTTACTGGAAGAAGACCTCGGCTTTACACTAACCAATCAGTTAGATAGTAGGTATCTGTATGAAGCAGAAGGTGATTTCGGTGCCGTTGTTGAAATCATTGACCAGTTTGAACCCAATGGGCGATCGGGCAGGGGCACCGTCCATCATGTGGCTTTCCGGGCAGAAGATGAAAACCACCAGCAATCCATCCGCAGGCGCTTGGCTGAGAAGGGATATTATTTGACCGAGGTGAAAGACCGTGGGTACTTTAAGTCCGTTTATTTTCACGAACCCGGAGGAGTCCTTTTTGAAATAGCAACGGATCCACCGGGCTTTACAAAAGATGAAGCGCTTGATGCTCTCGGCACGGAACTAAAACTGCCTGGCTGGCTGGAAGAGCAACGCCATCGTATTGAAGCAGAACTTAAAGAACTAACAAGTTAGTTAAACTATTTTTTATTTTGGCAGATAAGGCGCCCCAAGGATTTAAATAGCATATCCTGATAAGTTTCATTCGGTATTTGACTTAGCAATTGCAAAGAAAAGTCAAGGTTCTCAATCACGAGCCTTGACTTTTAAATGTTACTATTGGATTAGTAAACGAAAGTTCACTACTATCAATAAAACCGGGTTCAATCATAGGATAATGCGACTCTACACCCTGTGGTTGCCTACAATGTAATTGCCTGAATGGGATATTGATAGTATGGACATTCTCTGGATTGGTATGGCCTTTATATTTGGGATGCTGTTCTCTCAAATCAAACTACCGCCTTTGGTTGGATACCTGGCGGCAGGTGGAATGCTGTCAGCTTATGGGTATGAAGCCGGGACCGCCCTTCATGAAATTGCTCATCTCGGCGTGCTCTTTCTTCTTTTTACCGTAGGATTACACCTCAGGCTTAAGAATATCATCCAAATCGAAGTTCTTGGTACCGGTGGCATCCATTTGCTTATAAGCACCGCTATCTTTGTGCCCATTGCGCTAAGCTTTGGATATCCTTTTTCGGCTTCACTCATCATCGCCATTGTGTTAGGCTTTTCAAGCACCGTGCTTACGGCTAAGAACCTGGAGCGACGCGATGAACTGGGAGCTTACCACGGACGGGTTGCCATAGGCATCCTTATCCTGCAGGATATCGTAGCTATTATTTTATTGGGATTAACCAGTGGTGCCGCGCCATCACCCTGGAGCATAGCCTTGCTTCTACTTCCACTACTGCGTCCTGTAGCTATAAAACTGGTTGAATTAAGCAGTGAAGAAGAACTTAAGCTACTCTTTGCCCTGATGCTGGCCGTCGGTGGGGGAGCGCTTTTTGAGTCCTTGGGGTTATCATCAGAGCTGGGCGCCCTGGTGGCTGGCATGCTTTTATCCGGACATACCGCTGCAGATGAATTAGCCAAAAAATTATGGGGCTTAAAAGAAGCGTTCCTCGTGGGATTTTTCCTCGAAGTAGGACTGGCAGGCCTCCCCGGCTTACAGGATTTATATCTGGCATTAGCTGCGATGGCCCTCTTACCGCTAAAATCGGTCCTATTCTTTGCCCTGATGCTGACGTTTAAACTCCGTGCGCGCACCTCTTTTATTGCAACAACCTCGCTGACTTCCTATAGCGAATTTACCCTAATCGCTGGGTCTGTTGCAGCCTCTGCTGGTTTTATCCCGGAGGGCGTCGTTGTGGCCTTTGCCCTCCTTACAGCCGTTTCCTTTGCACTGAATGCGCCCTTGTCGATCTGGGAAGAAGATCTTTGGCAAAAGCTTGAGACATCCCTTGTTAAATACGAACGTGATGTCCGTCACCCGGAACATCAAACGTTGTCTTTGGGTACAGCTGAGTACCTGGTTATTGGGATGGGCAGTGCAGGCCAAGCCGCCTACGATCGCCTAAGAAAGGCTGATAAACACGTTGTGGGCATGGATATTGATCCTGCTCGAATCCAACAAAATATTGCTAATGGCAGACGTGTCATTTATGGAGATATGCAAGATGTAGAACTTTGGCAAAATATGGATTTGGGGAATATACAATCCGTTATTTTAGCCATTGGGACACCGGAGGCTAAAATAAATGCCACCCAATTCATGCGTGCTAATAGCTATCAGGGAGCTATCTTAGCTCTGACCATGCAAGAAGCTGAACATCAGGCATTGAGCAAGGCAGGGGCAAGTGCCGTATGTTTACCAATTACCCAGGCTGGCCGTAAGTTAGCCGAATTAAGCCTGGGTGATGATGGTTCGCCAAGTGACATCATTTTAAATCCAGAACTAACATCTTGACAAGCTATGAACTGTACACATCTTAACCTGATCGAAACTACTAAAACGGATACAAATGTTTGTGAGGATTGCCTTGAGGAAGGGGATAGGTGGGTCCACCTGCGAATGTGTCTCATTTGTGGGTATGTGGGTTGTTGCGATTCATCCAAAAACAAACATGCCCGGCAGCATTACCAGCAAACCGGTCATCCGCTCATACGTTCAATCGAACCGAAAGAAACCTGGCGATACTGCTATGAAGACCACCTTTACCTTAACTCTCAAAACAAAGTAGTTCGCAAGGGATAAGGCCCCTGTGGCGAAAAATTAATTTGGGAAACTGACCATATTTTCCAACTATACCTTAGTCTGTTAAAATAAATAAGAGGGATAAAGTTATGGTATACCGATTAGCATTTCTGATAGTAACGGGATTATTCATAGGCTGTTCATCACAAGAAATTCTGGATGTGGATAAAGTGATAGAGAACGTCCATGTAATCTCTATGGGGGATGAAGAAATACAACAAGACCGTTCAGTACTGATTAAAGATGATCGCATCCAACAAGTTATTAAGAGAGGAGAGGTAGCGGTGGCAGACACCGTTGAACGCATTGATGGTAATGGCGGATACCTGATCCCCGGACTCGCTGAGATGCATGCTCACATTCCATCCAGAGATGCTAGCCGTGAATATATTGACGATGTATTGTTTCTTTATCTTGCCAATGGCATCACGACTATACGCGGTATGCTCGGGGACCCGCTTCATCTTAAATTACGAGAGCAAGCCGCACAAAATGAACTTCTGAGTCCACATATTTACACTTCGGGCCCCGGCTTTGGCGGTAACATAGAAAGTACTGAACAAGCACGTCAAAGAGTACGTGACCAACATGAAGCAGGCTATAATTTTCTAAAAATATTTCCGGGTCCCTCTTTGGAAGAATATAATGCCATTGCTGATGAGGCGAATGCGGCAGGCATTGAGTTTTCGGGTCACATCCCAGCCTCTGTAGGACTCCAGCGAGCACTGGAAGCGGGCCAAACCACCATCGACCACCTGGATAAATATGTCGAGGCTTTGGTTACCGATAGTTCCAGCATACAAGAGGTAGAAGATCCCGGTGTTATTTATTTCGGGATGCATCTAACGCCCTATATAAATCGTGACAGGATACAAGAAGTAGCCCAAATGACGGCAGAGGCTAGTACATGGAATGTGCCTACCCAGGCTTTGTCAGAGCACGTGCTGGGCCCCGATTCTCCCGAAGAACTGTCCCAACGACCTGAATTTCAGTATATGCCTGATGAAATGGTCAACAACTGGATTGGCAGCAAACAGTCGATCACCGGCCATGAAGGCTTTACCACCGAACTGGCTGAGCAGTACCTGCAGCTTCGGCGGGATATTCTAAAAACCCTGCATGAGGCCGATGCCGGACTTCTGCTCGGTTCTGATGCCCCACAAATCTTTAATGTACCGGGTTTCTCAGTGCATCACGAGTTGCGCTATATTGTCGAAGCCGGACTCACCCCGTATGAAGCAATTCAAACCGGTACCGTAAATCCTGCAGAATATCTTGGTAAAACGCAAGATCGAGGTACTATCGCCGAAGGCAAAGTGGCAGACATGGTGCTGCTTGAAGAAAATCCATTGGACGACATATCCAATTCAAGTTCAATTGCAGGAGTCATGTACCGCGGAAACTGGCTCTCCAAAGAAGAAATTGACAAACGATTATCAGAGATAGCAGCTAAGTATGAATAGACGACAGCTCTTTGCGATAAATGCTAATAGAGACCTTTGCAAAACCAATATATACTAATGGCTGTGCTAAGCGTCCATGCTTAGCACCTTGCAAACATTTATTTCAAGCGTGAACGCTTGAAAAGCCCAATAAAAAGGAAGTTTTACAAAGCCCTCTAATACTTAGTTAGTGATTTATATTATTCTTAAGTGGCAATACAACATTGAAAAAACAAATAGAAATTAATCCTCCTGTCCTTATCGACAGCGGTCGTTATATCCAATTTTCAGTTAAGCTCTTTTCGCATTATGTAATCTATCTGTTGCTCTTCACCCATTAAGAACGTATGGCTCCCGGTTTTCGCAAAACCCTTGTGTTCATAAAAAGAAATAGCCTTTTCATTATGCTCCCATACTCCCAACCAGACATATTTTTTATTTCGGTCAGTAGCGATAGAAATAGCTTTTTCCAATAGTGAGCTACCGAGGCCTTGGCCTTGAAACTCTTTTCTGAGGTATATCCGCTCTATTTCTAACCCGTCCTTTTCCTGGAATTCTGTCTGTGCATCCTTTTCATTGACCTTAAGATACCCAGCCAGTTCTCCATTGCTATATAGAAATAAAAAAAGGGAATTGTGATTTCTTATTTCTTTTTTAAGTTGCTCTTTATTAAATGAAGATTCCAGATATGCATTCATTGTTTCGGAGCTATTCGTATCCGCAAATGTTTCATGGAATGTTTCTTTAGCTACTTCAGAAAGAAGTTCAACATCAGATAATGTACAAGTCTTAAAATCCAGATCCATTGATAGGGTTAGTATTTTAATTAGCAGTTTTTATTTAAAGGATTATCTATGTAACGAAACCATTTCGCTTCATCAGTTGGCTGGAGCATGCTTTAATAATCAGTAGGTGCGCTTGTTTCCTTTTTTCACAAATTCCCAGTCCTTTTCTATATTTTTTCTTACTCTTTGAAGGAGGTAAAAAAGAGTTTTAGCCTCATCTTTGGTAAGTCCCTCCAATGCAACGTCTTCAGAATAATCATTTTCCTTTTTTATGAAGGAATAAACATCTTCTCCTTTCTCGGTAGGGAAGAGCCTGTTTATTTTTCTATTATGTTTATCCCCTCTTTTCTCGATAAAGCCATTCATTTCAAGCTTTTTGATTGCCCGGGCAGCGGTTGTTCGATCTACTTTTATCATCTTAGCTACCTCTCCCTGGATGATGCCGGGATGTTCACATATCCGAACAAGATATAAATATTGCCCTTTTGCCAGATCAAGTTCCTTAAACTCAATATTGCTTATCGAATCTAACGCTCGTGCAATCATTCCAATTTCTCGGAGAATTGTACTCATAATACCGTTGCGCCTTAATGTTGTAATTGCAACAAAATGCCATTACTCTAATATAAATTTTAAATGTTGCATTTGCAACAAAAATAAATGGAGGACGATTAATATGAAGTATTTCTTTTATGTATTAGGAATTTTAATCCTAACACTTGGCATTTCTTTAACTATACAATCCAACCTTGGAACTTCCCCATTTGATGCTCTTTTGGTCGGACTGGCAAAGAACATCGGCCTTACGGTGGGAAGTTGGGAAATAATAATATCATCCTTATTAATAGGTTGTGATTCATTGCTAAAAAGAGACAAGCCAGAAATACTGGGGTTAGTAACAGCTTTTGTAACGGGGGTTGGGATTGATATGTGGCTTTTTCTATTTCACAATACGATCACACCTAACCTGTGGTTTAGCCAAGCAATTTGTTTTGGTATTGGATTAGTTGTTATAGGATTAGGAACGGCAATGTACTTGCAAACAAATTTTGTCCCCATACCTATCGATCGATTAACATTGACCATACAGGAATTAGCCAGAACAAGCCTATTTTTTTCAAGAACATTCATTTATCTGGTATTCCTGATATTGGCATTGGCTTTAAATGGACCAATTGGCATCGGAACGTTATTAACCGTTTGTTTAGGTGGGCTAATCCTCGATTGGTTTATGCCATTTACTAAAAAAATGGTGGGCTGCGTATTGTACTAATCTATTATAACATCAGCTTGTGATAAAAGCACAACCAGTTATAGACCATCATCAGATTTAACTGTTATTACTTTTGAAATGATAACTTCATAGCCGCTATACCACTTTTTGTACTTTTGTTTCGCTTTCTGATGGTCGGGATAATTTGAAAACCTTTTTAAGGCATCTAAGCTATACCAGTAGTAAACGACCGATCTTTTGTTTTCTTCGTTGTTCGACCATCCCTCTTTACCCAAAAATCCCGGATTAGCGTTGGCAACCTGGTCTATGATATCATTCAAGCGCTCAAACTCTGAATCCTGATTCTTCAATCGGAAAATAAATGTAGCTGAATAAACAGAGGATTTATTATTCAATAGCTCACTTATCTGTTGAGTACTTCTTTTCATATGTTCTATCTATTTTGAAATGTAAATGAGTGTAACATAATCTTATAGCAGGCTTTGCAAAGCCTGCTTATACTTCCTCTATAGCTTTACTTATCATTTCCGACAGAACAGCCACATAGCGTTCGCCGAGTTCAGCCTCTTTTTGCTTCAACAACTGCTGCCAGGTTTTCTCCACCTCGACAGCCAGCTCTTCTCCTTTACTTGTACACACAATTGACTTTTCTCGCCCTTCAGCTTCTTTCGTTACCAGTTCGCGCCGTTCCAGCTTCTGTACCAAGCGGGTGATGGTTGAAGGCTTTAGGTAAAGCTTTTGTGCCAACTGGCTTGGGCGCACTCCAGGCTCATTGTCAACCAGCACCAGAATGAGAGCATGAGAGGAGGACAAGCCGAGAGTCGCAAAGGCTTCATCCGCCTGTCCTGAAAGCTTCCGTGACAGCGCTGAAGTTAAAAAATAGATATTCTCTGATAAAACAGTTGTATTTTTACCTTCCATAACAACTTAAATTTTGCTTGAGCATACAATTAAATATACAAAATTTAAGGAATAGGGGTATAAAGCAGCTTATTCCCTTTATACCCTATTCCCTAAAACGCCTTAAACTTCAACATCCCATATCCGCTCGCAGTAATCCTGAATGGAACGGTCTGAAGAAAAGTGTCCCATGTTCGCAGTATTAACAATCGCTCTGCGGAACCACTCGTCTTTATCTTTAAAGACCTGCTCTACCTCGCCTTGCTTGTCTACATAGGCACGATAGTCGCCCAAGACCATAAAATAATCTTTCTCCTTCAACAAAGCGTTGGTTATCGGGTGGAAAAGGTCGGGCTGCTCGGGGCTAAAGTATCCTTTATGAATTTGATCAATGACCTTCTTTAACTCTTTGTCAGCCTCACAAATCTTTTCGGGATCATACCCATTCTGCCGTATCTCTTCTATTTCATCTACTGTTAGACCAAAGATAAAGATATTTTCCGGACCCACTTGCTCCCGGATTTCAATATTGGCTCCATCCAGGGTGCCAATAGTTAAGGCACCGTTAAGGGCAAACTTCATATTGCCCGTTCCGGATGCCTCCATTCCGGCCGTGGATATCTGTTCCGACAAGTCCGCCGCGGGAATCATTTTCTCAGCCAAAGTTACGCTGTAGTTTGGCAAGAAGAGCAAACGAAGAGTATCCGCTACCTCCGGGTCGTTGTTGATCATCTCTGCCACATTACTAATTAACTTTATATGCAGCTTGGCCATCGTATATCCCGGCGCAGCTTTACCTGCAAAAAGCAGGGTTCGTGGCTCTATATCCGCATTGGGATTCTCCTTCAACCTATTATAAAGCGTAATCATATGGAAGACCGCCATCAGTTGACGCTTGTACTCATGGATACGCTTAATCTGGATATCAAAAATGGAGTGAGGATCGACAGTCACGCCCTCCGTTTTCTTAATATAGTCTGCCAGCTTCTGCTTGTTCTCAAGCTTAATCTGCTCAAACGATTCCTTGAATTCAGGATCATCAGCAAACTGCTCTACTTGCTTCAGCTGACTCAAATGCGTTACCCAATCATCTCCAATACGATCCGAAATCAGGTCCGCCAGTTTACGATTGCACTGTCGGAGCCAGCGGCGGGGCGTAATTCCATTCGTTACGTTCGTAAATTTATCGGGATACTCCTGGGCAAAATCTTTAAAGATGGTCTTTTTCATCAAATTACTGTGCAGCTCAGAAACGCCATTCACCTTTTTAGCACCTACAATACCCAGACGCCCCATTCGAACACGGGCATTCATCTCGTTGCTTATGATGCGCATACGATCTTTTTTATCCGATTGACTGCTTTTATCACTCTCTACTTCAATGGACTGCAGGAAACGACGATCAATCTCGCGAATAATTTGGGTATGTCGCGGCAACAGGTTCGACATCAGTGACAGGGGCCACTTTTCCAGTGCCTCGGGCATCAGCGTATGATTAGTATAACTGATGGTCTCCGTTACGATATCCCATGCCGGCTCCCATTCCAGCCCTTCCTGATCCATCAGCATGCGCATAAATTCAGGGATCGCTAAGTTCGGATGGGTATCATTACACTGGATGGCCATCTGGTCCGGAATTTTTCGGAAATCATCAAACTGCTTTTTGAACCGACTCATGGCGTCCTGCAACGAAGCTGACACCAAGAAGTACTCTTGCTTGAGTCGCAACTCCTGACCTTTAAAAACCTTGTCATTAGGATATAACACGCGCGAAATATTTTCTTCAAGCATATTATTCCGCACCGCATTGATATAATCGCCCTGGTTAAAACTTTTCAGGTCAAAACCTTCATCCGAGGTAGCCTTCCAGAGCCGCAGATTATTAACGATGCCATTCTGGAAACCCGGAACGGGTGTATCATAAGCAAGGGCATTGACGTTATGCGTATTGGTCCAGTCGAAGTGAAGACGCCCGCTACTATCTTTAGTAGCCGTCGTATCTCCATAAAACTGTACGGTATACTTTTTCTTTAATGGGCGTGCAACGCCCCAGGGATATCCATACTGCAGCCACTGGTCGGGCTTTTCGATCTGCCAGCCATCTTTAATATCCTGGTCGAAAATCCCGTAATCATACCGGATCCCGTAGCCAATAGCCGGAACGCCCAGTGTAGCCATTGAGTCGAGGAAGCAGGCTGCCAGACGTCCTAATCCGCCATTGCCCAGACCGGCATCCACTTCGGCTGCGCGAATTTTGTCATAGTCGAAGCCAAGTTCTTCAATAGCTTCGGCCGCCACATCCTGCACGCCCAGGTTGATGAGCATATTATCCAGAAGCCGTCCAATCAGGTACTCCATGGACAAGTAGTAAACCCGCTTGGACTTTTCGTTATAATAACGCTGCTGTGTATCGATCCATCGGTCATGCAAACGATCCATCACCGCCAACACCACGCTTTGGTAGCTATCCCATTCGGTTAACGAATATTGATCTTTTGCCAGGGTGTAATGCAGGTGCTGCTTAATATCTTCCCGGAAGGCATCTACATCCATACCTGTTCGGGGATTCGTAACTGTGCCCGTGCTCATATTATTTACCTATTTCTTATAAAAAGATTAAAAACCAAAGGTCAAGGATGAGTAATTATTAACAAAATTGCTAATTATTAATTTGTTAATTTTTTTGATGTTTTTTCGATTTTGCCTCTGGAGCAGGCCTGAATATTGTTTAAAGTATGAATAGAATCAATGGTAAAGATAGTGAACATAAACAGATAAAATAGTGGTAGACAATACGTTTTTGGGGCCTCAAGTAGGGACTTTGCCAAACTACACTTGTCATCCTGAATTCAGTTCAGGATCTCCTTGAAAAGATTGACATGGATCGTTGAGAGTCTGAAACCCCGAATGGTCGGAGGAGAAGGAAGACAGGCCCTGTGGAATGCCACTCTGTAAGCTTTACTAAACTTCGAAAGTTTAGTAAAGCTTAAGTTTAAAACACTCTCAACTCCTTCACCCTTTACGATAGATTCCATAGTCGGGCGTAAAACCCGCAGGGGTAAGACTGCAAGGTAGCTCCAGCTCCAACAATCCCTTGTAGGCCTCTGTTGCTACAAACTCCTGTTCAAAAACACCATAAACGGCGGAACCGCTGCCCGTCATGGATGCGTAAAGCGCTCCAAATTCATACATCTGGTCTTTCAGATTCCCCGCCACATGGATCCGGGGGAAGACGGTCTGCTCCAAATCATTGACCAGCTCATACCGCCATTCATCGAGCTCCGTTTGGGTCAGTGTCTTCTTGAGGTCGAAATCAGGTTCAGGGTTCGGCTGGCAGTACCGATACGCCTCGGGCGTACTACTCGACTCGTCTGGAAAACAAGTTACAATGGGATAGTCTGGCTGGATATCCAGCTCCTCAATTTCATGGCCTATGCCGTGCCCAATCCCGGTTTTCCCTTTGATAAAGAAGGGAACATCAGCGCCCAAATCGCGACTCAGATCAATAAGCTCATCATCACTAAGACCTAAGTCTTCGATTTTATTGAACATACGAAGGGTCAGGGCGGCGTTACTACTGCCCCCGCCAAGACCTGCGCCCGCCGGAATGCGTTTCTCCACGCGGATCAGGTAATTGTGCTGCAGTCCCACATAGCGATCCAGGGCAGCAATAGCTTTGTTGATCAGGTTGCTCTCATCGGTGGGAATATCCTGATCGCCGGAACTATCAATTTCGAGCTTCATCTCGGGTGCCTGCTCAACCTCAAAGTGGTCGCGCCAATCCAAAAAACAGAAGCCTGTTTCTATGCGATGGTAGCCAGTTGGCAGCCGCTCTAACACATGAAGTCCCAGGTTTATTTTGGCGTACGAATCAGCTATCCACATGGTTTGGTGATTAGTTATTTGAAAATTTGTTATTGGTTAATAGTTATCAGGCAACTCATTGAAGGAGTGAAACAAATAACCATTAACGATTAACCAATATACTCGTCTTTAATACTCATCATATACTCGAAGGCCGCATCGTGCTCATTGGGAATTTTGCCGTCCAGAATGGCTTCTTTGATGGCATCTTTAATATCACCGATAACCGGTCCGGGCGATATATCCAGCGCCTCCATAATTTCGTCTCCCTTTATTGGATTTTTCCACTTCCGCAGCCGATCCTTCGCTTCCACTTCTTCGATCTTCTGTTCTACGTAATCGAAGTTTCGGTTGTACTGCTTCACCTTGTAATCATTTTTGCTGGTGATATCGGCCCGGCAGAGCAGCATCAGGTCGTCGATGTCATCTCCAGCCTCATAAATAAGCCGGCGTACGGCACTGTCGGTCACTTCATCAGAGACCAACGCAATGGGACGCAGGTGCAGGCGGACCAGCTTTCGAACGTAGCGCATCCGTTCATCCAGTGGAAGCCCCAGACGACGGAAAATCCGCTTTACCCAGTGAGCTCCCAAAGCATCATGCCCATGAAAGGTCCAGCCGGTTCCCTGCACAAACTTTTGGGTGGCCGGCTTGGCGATATCGTGCATCACTGCCGCCCAACGTAACCACAGGTCGCCACCCATATCGGCTACATTATCCAGCACCTTGAGGGTATGCCAAAAGTTGTCCTTATGACGAACACCGCGCACTTCATCAACTCCGTGCAGCTTAACCATTTCCGGGAAAAAGTGGTGCAGCAAGCCGGTCTTAAACAGATGGGCAAAGCCGATGGAAGGCTTGGGAGCAAGCACAATCTTATTCAGTTCTTCGATAATGCGCTCTTTGGATATAATTTCAATACGATCAGCCATCTCTTCGATGCCCTGATAGGTTTGCTCCTCAATATCGAACTGGAGCTGAGTCGCAAACCGGATCGCCCGCATCATCCGCAGCGGATCGTCATCAAAGGTTTGTAGGGGATCTACGGGCGTTCGAACAAGCTGCTTTTTGAGATCCTGAATTCCGTGAAAGGGATCCATCAGTTCGCCATATCCCTCCTCATTAAGCGACCAGGAAAGAGCATTAATGGTAAAGTCGCGGCGTAGCTGATCGTCTTCGAGTGTACCGTCTTCAACAATAGGCTTCCGCGAATTGCGGCGGTAGCTCTCTTTGCGTGCACCGACGAATTCCAGATCCATATCCCGGTATTTGATATGGGCCGTCCCAAACTGTTTAAATACTGAAAGGCGATCGGTGCCAAGCAGCTCAGCTACCTTTTCCGCCAAGCCAATACCGGAGCCGATGGTTACAAAATCGATATCCAGATCCTCTTCTTTCTTGGTACGGTTCAGATAAAAATCACGCACATAGCCGCCGACCACAAACACATCCTGGTCGATGGCTGCACCTGCTTCTGAGATTGTTTCAAATACTTTTTTATGTTTTGGAGGGATATCTTGCACAATGCTTATTCCTTTTGCCACAAATCACGTAACACGGACCTTTACCTTATTTGGTATCACCGCGTCTATGTTCGTCTTTTAAAATGAGCGTAAAAATAAGAACAAATATACTTGCTTTCAGAAATTCTTTGCCTAATCTTTTAGCCTGTTTACTTTAATTTTATGACTGTGAAATCATCCTCTGCAAAAACGGCTCTACGTATTAGCCTCTTGGTCTCCGTAGTATCCCTGTGTCTGAAGCTAAGTGGATTCTGGGTAACCAGTTCTACCACAGCCCTGTCTGATGCCGCTGAGTCCATTATTCATCTGCTCGCCGTTTCTTTTGTGTATTATGGGTTGTTGCTGAGCACGAAGCCTGCTGACGAAAAGCACCTGTATGGCCATGAACGGGTAGAATTCCTTTCTGTAGGTATTGAGGGAGCAGTAATTATCCTTGCCGGACTTACTATTATTTATCAGTCTGTCGACAACTACCTGTTCGGCTACAACTTAACACAATTAATGAGCGGCGTATACCTTATTGGTGGTGCAGGACTGATTAACCTCGCATTAGGCAGCTACCTGATTAAAGTCGGGAAGCGCGAAGACAACATGATTGTCATTAGCAACGGTAAACATACCTTAACCGATGTCTGGACCAGCGCAGGTGCTGTCATAACCCTGCTGATCATCAGGTTTACTGACTTTACCCTGCTCGACTCTATCGTCGCGGCCTTGCTGGCCCTGTACATCATGTACGAGGGGTTCAAGCTGCTCAAATATTCGGTTGATGGCCTGATGGATTCCCGCAACCCGGAAGTAGATGAAGCCATTCGCCACGTTCTTTCCACTGATCTACCAGGTGCCATGCTCAATGTTCATAACCTGAGGCACCGCACAACGGGCAATACCACATGGATTGAGCTCCACGCTATTTTTAAAAAGGGAGTAAGTCTCAAATCCGCTCACAATGACGCGACCCTGTTAGAAAAAAAGCTTATCAATGCCGTTAAGGACGATGTCATTGTTACCATTCACCTGGAACCGGAGGGAGAACACGAAGATGTTCATCATCCGCTTCATGATGCCGACCAGAATCGCCCGCTGCAGGATTTTATTTGAGTGAGTTGTGAGCCTTGAGTGGTGAATAGAAATTAGAAATTTACCTCCCAGGAAGTAGCAGTAGAGTATCTCGTGTTGCTTATTTCGTGCAAGGCAACGTTAATACGCACTACGAAATACGGATTCTAACTACTCACCACTCATAGCTCACAACTCAAGACTATTACACCTCAACCCCAATTTTGGAATGATCACCCAGGTGCACTTCCTGGTCAACGCCCTTCAGCTCAGCATGGCGGCCAATGGTACAGCCTCTGATTTCACAATCTTCCAGTGTAGTATTTTCCTGTATCAAGCTATTTTCTACGGTACTTCCTGTTAGTTTAGATCCGGCTGCGATACTGGCAAAGGGACCAATGGTACAATTTTCCAGCTCCACATCATCGCCGATATAGACCGGGGGATTAATAGTCGTTCCTTCAAACTGTGCCTCATCAACCTCTTCGTATTCTTTCTCCACAATCTTACCGGAAGTATCCAGCCATGCCGGAAGCGTACCGCAATCCATCCATTCGTCCACGGTAGCTTTTTTAAAGACGTTATCATTTTTCAGGAGGCGATCCAGTGCATCTGTTAGCTGAAACTCCCGGCCATGACCACGAATATCATGCTCTAAGAGGTATTCAATCTCTGTTTTCAGTTTTTCAGCTTGTTTAAAGTAGTAGACTCCAATGATTGCCAGATTTGAAATAGGCTCACTGGGTTTTTCCACGAAGTCCGTAATTTGTCCATCCTTCTCCACAGCTACGCCAAAACGGGATGGATCTTCTACCTCCTTCAGCCAAATTACGCTGTCAGCATCGCCAATCGTTACCGAACCTTCCATATCAAAAATAGTATCGGCAAATACGATGATACACTCCCCGCTTAAATCCTGCTCTGCACAATATACGGCATGCGCTGTACCTTGTGCTTCTTCCTGAACACGAAAGGTTGCTTTCGCATCCTGCCGATCGCTCATTGCTTTCAGTGCATCCTTAATTTCCTGGCCAAAATCAGGGCCTAAAATAAATACGATTTCATCAATTTTTCGATCTAAAGTACGTGCAAACGTCTCTACAATGCGTTCCACAATCATTTTGCCCGCTACCGGAAGCAGTGGTTTCGGGATGGTATGAGAGTGAGGCCGGACCCTTGTTCCGCGGCCTGCCATTGGGATGATTAATTTCATATATTTGAGCCAATTTAGATGAAAGATTTTCGTAACTAATTGTAAAGCGGCGTTAATATAACAGAACTTCTATACTTTAGCGACCATAACGCCTTATTTAATCTTTAAAAACTGGTACGACACTATTGAGCTGGTATTTAAACATTCTTAACGGCCTTATCATTTTATTTGTGATCGTCATGCTCCGCCATACGGTCCTGCGCGCACGTTACTTTCTGCACATTTTTCAACAAAATGGATATAAGCTGAATGAGTTCTGGCACTGGATGATTTCCCATTGGGCGCAACGGGTGATTACTACCGAGCACGTGCTGTATAACATTGTTATAGCCGTACTCTTATTCTTTGTTTCAAATACGATCACCGGCAGCTCTGCAATTATCGTTTTAGGACTTTTTGGGCTTTTCTGGTTTGTGCCCTTCAACTACTACCGGGGAGAGTCTCCCAAAAAACCACTGGCCTTTACTCCGCGGATGATCCGCCTGACCATTCCCTTTGCCATTCTTGTTTTCGTAATTCCTTTTTTAAGCACCTATATCGCTTTTACCGGCCGATGGGTAGCCCTGATAAATAAAGATGTATTATATATAGCCGAGATGTACATTTTATCTTTTGGATGGGTGCTCGGTAATATAGCGGTTCCCTTTTTCATTTTTATTGCTGCCCTGCTTACCAAGCCATATGAAAGCTATGTGCACCGGTATTTTATTAAACTGGCCAAGAAAAAACTGGAGCGTATGCCCGACCTCACGGTTATCGCTATTACGGGCAGCTACGGGAAAACCAGTACTAAATTTATGATCCGGGACCTGCTCAGCGAGCGCTTTTCCGTTTGTTCGACTCCCGGCAGCTACAACACGCCGATGGGCATTTGCAAGGTCATCAATAACGATCTGGAAGCACACCACCAAGTTTTGGTGCTTGAGATGGGCGCCCGCTACGAAGGCAATATCGACGAGCTGTGTGACATTGCAGAGCCCGACATCTCGGTGATCACCAATGTAGGCCTTGCACATTTGGAGACTTTTGGCTCCCAAGATGCCATTGCCCGTACGAAATCCACCCTTGTTAAACGAACGAAACCTCATGGCAAAGCAGTCTTAAATGCTGACGACAAGCGCGTTGATGCAATGGGGGACCTCCGGGATGACATCGATATTATTCGTATTGGTCTTGAAAATGGAGAAATCCGGGCTTCGGATATCCAATACAACCAGGAAGGAATGCAATTTACGGCTTCAACCAACAACGAGTCGGTAACCTTCAATATGAGATTACTCGGCGCCCACAACGTGCAAAATATGCTACTGGCTATTGGGGTTGCCCAAACGTTTGATGTACGCTTAACGACTATGGCAATGGCGGCCAAACATATGGAGCCGGTTGAACATCGCCTTGAGTTAAAACAACAGGGTAGCCTGACGGTTATCGATGATGCCTTCAACTCCAACCCTACAGGCGCTAAAAATGCGGTCGACATTCTTGCTCAATTTAACAGCGGGCGGCGCATTATTATTACGCCGGGAATGATTGAGCTCGGCGACATCCAGGAAGAGAAAAATCGTGAATTTGGTCGACAAATTGGACAGGCAGCATTGGATTTGGTCATCCTGGTCGGACAAAATCAAACTGAGCCCATCAAACAGGGCATTCTTTCAACTGACTTTGACCCATCTAAGCTGAATACCGTTGCCAGTCTTTCCGAAGCAAATAGTCTGGCGCAGGAGTTTGCTCAGCCGGGAGATATTGTGCTCTATGAAAACGATTTGCCCGATAGCTTTGATGAGTAATATAGCAAAAGCAATATTATAAACAGTTAAGCTTGCATAAGCTCTTTAATTTTCCAACTATAGTTACATAATGTATAGGAGGCTTTTACAAAGTCTCCGTATAAATGTAACCTATTGGATTATGAATTTCATGAAACCCAGCTCTCCTTATCTTAACATCGTCCTATCGCTGGTTTGCATTATGTACCTTCTTCCGCTCCAAACTGTTGGGCAGGCGGACAGCATTCTGGTAAGTAAGCTTGAAACCTATAATATTGAAACCGGAGAGCGAAAGGTTATCTATCGTACCGAAGGACATGTTGAAGCGCCCAACTGGTCGCCCGATGGAAGCTACTTCCTCTTCAACAGTGGAGGCAATCTCTACACCATTCCAACAGCAGGAGGAACGCCTAAAAAACTTGACACCGGCTTTGCCACCAACTGTAATAATGATCACGGCTTCTCTTTCGACGGCGAACAGCTGGCTATCAGTCACGCTCCGGAAGGCGAAGGCTCCAAAATTTATGTAATGCCGGCAGAAGGCGGTACCCCCAAATTAGTTACGGACAACGCTCCATCCTACTGGCACGGCTGGTCTCCAGACGGCGATACCTTGGTCTATCCCGCCCAGCGAGATGGTGAGTTCGACATTTATGCTATCCCCGTGGATGGCGGCCATGAAATCAAGCTCACCGATACCCCTGGGCTTGATGACGGGGCAGAATATACGCCGGATGGTCGTTGGATTTATTTTAACTCGGTGCGTACGGGAGTGATGAAAATTTTCCGTATGCATCCAGATGGCTCCAATGTGGAACAGATTACGTCGAACAAACAATATGCCGACTGGTTTCCACATATTTCTCCGGACGGCAAACAGATTGTCTTCCTTTCTTATGATGCCGGTGTAGAAGGGCATCCGCCGTTTAAAGACGTAACACTCCGACTAATGTCTGCTGAAGGCGCACCCGAAGTCGTTGTCGATCTTTATGGCGGACAGGGGACCATCAACGTTCCCTCATGGGCGCCCGACAGCAAACGATTTGCCTTCGTCAGCTATGAGTTTATAACTCAAGAGTGAACAAGATACAGGCAAAATTAGCTCACTAAAACGAGCCCTTACTTCTGCCGATTCACTCACAGATGTACAGGGAGAAGCATTAGCTCATTACCTTCTCAATCTCATCGCGTTCTTTGGGCACATCGGTGATATTTTCATAGCCGTCTTCGGTAATGATGAGATTATCTTCAATACGTACACCACCAAAACTCATCATATCCTGAAGTTTCGAAGCATTTAAAAACTCCGAAACCTTATCATCTTCCAGCGCCGGTTTTAGAAGAGCCGGTACAAAGTACAGCCCGGGCTCGATGGTCAGTACCATTCCCGGTTGCAGCGTACGACGCATCCGCAAATACTTAACCCCGGGACGTTCAATACGTTCAACTCCTTTGGGATAACCTCCTACATCATGCGTATCCATACCTAAGAAATGACCCAATCCATGGGGGAAAAAGAGGGCAAAGACATCCTTTTCCATTAAATCATCAATACTGCCGGAAACAATGTCGGCATCTTTCAGGCCCTGCATCATGACGCGGGCAGCCAGAATATGCACATCCTCCATCTTGGCATCCGGCACACACGCCTCAATAGCCTGCTTTTGGGCTTCGAGCACAGCTTCATAGACCGTGGCCTGCAGCGAAGTAAATTCTCCATTAGCCGGATAGGTCCGCGTAAAATCGGAGGCATAACCATTGCATTCATAGCCGGCATCAATCAAAAAGAGATCTCCATCTTTAACCTGCCGGTTGTTCTCCACATAGTGCAAGATGGCACTATTTTCTCCAGCTGCGTAAATGCCGTTATAGGCATCCTGCATAAGTCCGTTTTCAATCTGGTGATAATCGAATACCGCTTTTAATTCGTATTCATACTTTCCGGGTTCCAGAGCTTCTAAGACGCCACGGTGGGCAATATTATTTACTCGTGCCGCTTCTCTCATTTGGTCAAGTTCCCAGTCGGTTTTAAAAACCCGGCAGTGGGTTACAGCTTCGGGCAGAGCATCCAGATCGATAGACGTTTTACGGTCAAACTCTTCGATAAACTCGGCCTGCTTCTCGTCGATGCAGTATATTTTTTGGGGATCGAGTTCTTTGAGTATTTGCGGAAGCTTACCCTCATAATGCAGATGGTCGGGGTTATACTCCTGCTGATACTGCTCCTTCGTCTTTACCCGTCCATGCCAAACTGCATATTGCGCATCCCGTTTGGGTGCAAACAGATGGTACTCCTGACGCTCAAGATCCAGGATAAGGTGAAAGTCGGGCTCATTTACACCGGTCAAATACCAAAAATTGGATTCCTGCCGAAAGGGGAACTCGTAATCCGTATCATAGCGATACATGAGATCAGCCCCCTTCATATAAACGATGGCATTTTCTTCTTCATCAAATAGTGAAAATAATTTGTCGCGATGTAAATGGTGCATAAGAGATTTTGTTGATGAAAATGAGTCTGGAACTTACGATAAAATTGTGGTTCAAAAAACTATGGGAAACTAAATCTAACCGATGGTTTCAGCGATCAGCTCATATAGCTGTTCGGCTGTTTTAGCCGTATCCGATGTTAGGCTTTCAACGACCTCACTACCATCAACAGCATGCATCCCGGCCCCTGAGTAGATGGTTGCATTCTGTGCCTGGCTGTCAAATAACAAGTCCAGGTTAACTACCAGCACTGCTTTATTGTGACTATTTTCATTGAGGATAGCCACCAGTCGGCTTCCCCCAAAGGCCGTTGTTAATATTGAGAACGCAAGTCGTTCGTGATCAGAGATGCCCTGTAGTATATAGTAATGACTGAGGTCCAGATCTGACAGCCTTTGGCTAAACGACAAGAACTGAATCGCTGAAGAGTTTTGGGAGTGCCAGAGGGCAGGGAGGAGCTCTCCCAGCCATTTTCTTAACGCCGGTGCCGCTTCGGATCCCGCAAAGCCCCGCTTTTGCCAATCTACATACTCATAATCGGGAGATGGGGATTTATTATCCAATAATTCCGGCTGTTGCTCCAAGCTCTTAACCCCTTCATTTTTCACCTCGTACCAGAAATCAGCTACGCCGTTGGTCAGCAATAAAAATGGAGCACCAACATTCTGATTGTACCGCGCAACCTGCTCAGCCGTATTGTTTGATAACGATATATATTCCGCTTTACATTCGACCAGGATCTGTGGATTAAACTGCTGGTTGTAGCAAATAATATCGGTCCTCATCTTGCTGTCGGCTAATTTGCCAATCGCTTCTTCGGTGGATATCCGATGCCGTGACCATCCCGCTAAGAGAAGTGCTTCAATGATGCGCAAACGTACTCGCTCTTCAGGTCGGTTTTTCAAAGGCTTTCGATGGATTGGATTCCACAACCTTTTCTCGCCTTCCCTCCAAACGATCTGAGGATATGTGTACTTCGCAATGCTATCCATAAGCGGTAAATATAGCTTTAAATGGTTACCAAATAAAAAAGGCCCCGAATTTACGGAGCCTTTTTCTTCAAAACTACTTTTCACTCTGGCTGCTTCAAGGTCAAGCGCCCATGTTTGAAACTAAGTATTAGAGGCCTATGCAAAACTGGGCATGTCACCCTGTCCCGAATTCATGGGATCAGGATCTCCTTAGAAAGACTGCCAAAGGCATATAAGATTCTGAAACAAATCAGAATGACAAGATGGTGTAGCTTTGCAAAGCTCCCATTGATAATAAGCGCAGAGCTTATCACAGCAAAAGCTTTTACTAAGCAGCCACCGCTTCTTTGGCCTCTTTTTCGTTATCAATTTGGCGATAAATTAACAGCTGCTGACCGATTGATACTAAGTTATAAATGAGATAATAGAGGCTAAGCCCTGCTGCAAAATTGTTGAAGATGAACAACAGCATGAAGGGGAATACGTACTTCATCGCACTCATATCCGGTCCGGCGCCTCCGCCTCCACCACCGGGACCCATGCCGCCGGTCAGTTTACTTTGCAGGAACATGGCTCCCGTCATCAGTAAAACAAAACCTGCTATTTGATCGCCCATAAATGGAATACTGAATGGGAGGTTCAAAATATAGTCAGGAGCCGAAAGGTCACTGGCCCAAAGAAATTCCTGCTGGCGTATAAGAATAGAATTCTGGAAAAACCTCCAAAGTGTAATCAGAATAGGTAGCTGAAGCAGGTTCGGCAGACATCCCCCCAACGGATTGACCCCTGATTCTTTATACAGTTTCATGGTGGCTTTCTGCTGCTTTTCAGGATCATCCGCGTACTTTTCTTTAATCTCTTTCATTTCTGGCTGCAACTCTTTCATCGCCGCCATACTACTATAACTCTTCTTGGTCAGTGGGTAGAGGACCATCTTAATCAAAATGGCGAATAAGATAATCGCCAGCCCTACATTCATATAATCCTCAACAAAGCCGAAGTAGGGAATGATAATATATTTTACCAGTGGATCGGATATCCAGCTCAACCACGAGTAACCCGTATCCACCATATCATAGGCTTGTTCGTTGTATACCTTGAGAGCATGGTATGACATCGGCCCAATATACATCTGAAAAGAAGCATTTTGCTGGGCAATTTCCGCGGTTATAGAAGACTTATAGTGGTGGGTAGTAGATGGCAGATCCGAGGCCCCGCTTTGCTCACCAACAAGTCTTGCAGATTGTGTGGGATTATCCGTTTTGATAATCTGAGAGAAAAACTTCGTTCGGGTTGCCACCCAGTCAATGGTTCCATTATAGGTCTGTTCATTCTCTCCTGCTTCGCTCAGTTTTAACCGCTCTAACTCTCCTCCGGTATGAACATAAGCAGACGCATGCGTCGCTTCTCCATCGATATTCTTTTCCGTAAAGTTTAGCCGTGACTCCCATCCAAAATCAACGGTTCCCCCGATTATAGTCTGATCAAGCCCCTCGAAACTGATATCCAGATCAATTTCATAGGAGTCACCATTGAGGGTATAAGTGTACACCATGCGCTGTGAATCACTGAGATTGAATGCATATTGCAGCGTCTTGGTTTCTCCTTCTTCGAGCCTGAGATTTTGGCCCGATGTAAGCGGCTCAAAAACAAGCTCGTCGGTCTCAACGTTGTAATTCTGATTGGTCAGGAAACCCAAAGAGTACGCAGACTGTGTGGTATCTCTGATCATGCGTATGGGCTTATGGTCCCAGGTTTCATGCTCTTTGAGCACAAACTGGGAAGGGCCGGCCCCAACATTGGTGAAGGTAGCTTTGTAGAGCGGAGTTTCTACGATAGTTTCTGTAGTATCTCCAGCGCTGGCGGCAGAAAAGGCCCCCATCTCAACCTGCTCATCCTGAGGTTCTGACCTTGAGGCGGTATCAGGCTGGTTGTTGTTACTGCTGCTATCAACGGTGGGATCCGCTTGCTGCTGTGTGGGCAAGCTGTCTGTTTGAGCAGCCGCAATGCTATCCTGGCGGGCTTGCTCTGCTTTGCGTTGTTGCAGTTCTTGCTCCGAGGGCATGGTAAAATAACTCCATGCCACCATTACAATTAATATTAGTACTAATCCGGTTACGGTATTACGATCCAAGAGAAATCCTCAGTCTAAAATTTTGTTTTGGGTTCTGGTACAGGGTCGTGACCTTCATCACCCCAGGGATGACAGCGACTTATACGCTTGACGGTAAGCCATAGTCCTTTCATTGCACCATGCTTTTGAAACGCTTCAATGCTATAGGCGCTACAGGTAGGATGGTATCGACAGCTTTTGGGCATCCATGGGGAGATGACCAGCTGATACAATCGAACAAAACCTATTAATAGATACTTCATGAATGACCAGGCGAAATGGTAGGAAGTTGGCCTTGAACTTGTTCGAGCAATGCAACTACCTCTTGCTCAATCTCTGTATATGGTACATCAACGTCGTATGCTATTAATGCTCCATGAAATGTTCGTTGAAGCTGACGCAGAGGGTCATACAGCATATGTTGATGAAGCCGATAGGCTTCTCGCAGAAGCCG
This sequence comes from Fodinibius salsisoli, assembly GCF_026229185.1. Taxonomy (GTDB): domain Bacteria; phylum Bacteroidota; class Rhodothermia; order Balneolales; family Balneolaceae; genus Fodinibius; species Fodinibius salsisoli. The sequence goes on from NZ_JAGGJA010000001.1 coordinate 365,653, forward strand.
TTTCATATGATTGCGTTTATGGGCCTTACCCAAGCTTTTTTTTACGATAAATCCCATAAGGCAGCCGAAAGAAGAAAAATCTGGAATATAATATCGCAGACCAACGTGCTTTTTACGATGTATAAAAACGTCTTGTTCGAAAAGACGCTGGAAATTCTTTCGGCCCCTCAGGATCTTTGCTCTGGGTAAGCTAAAATCACCGTTTGAGCGCGAAGATTGGTTACTTCGGTCCTTTGTCATCACTAATAGTCAAACGATGGCGTCCTTTCTTACGACGCTTTTTCAATACTTTCTTTCCGTTTTTACTGCTATTGCGCTTACGGAAGCCATGCTTATTCTTACGTTTACGTTTACTTGGTTGATAAGTACGTTTCATCGGTAAATCGGTTAATGAAAAACTTCAATTCTTTGATAGTCCCGAAAGATAAAAATAAATTTAGACAATAAGAACCGGAATTTATGGGTTATCTTAAATGCAAAAACCTGCAAGAAAACTCAAAAACTGGCTTAACTTCCCTAATTAATTTGAACAGGCTCTGTGTAAGCTGTAACTTTAGTAAATCCTATAAATTATAGACAGGTAAGTAATACGTTCTATGTTCGATAAAATAAGCGACATTTTAGCAAGCATTTTCGGGACAAAAAGTGAACGTGATCTCAAGAAAATTTGGCCTATCGTTGATGAGATCAACGAGCACTATGAAAAAATGGAAGAACTCTCGGATGAAGAGCTCAAACAGAAAACCGAATCTTTCCGTCAACAAATATCTGATGCCACCCAGCAAGTCGGCGAAGAAATTGAATCTATCAGAAAAACCCTGAACAGTGACGAACAGCTATCCGTTGATCGTCGACGTCAGTTGGCAGAAGAACTGGATGAACTCGAACAGGAAGAAACTGATATTATTGAAGACGTTCTGGATGAGATTCTCCCCGAGGCCTTTGCCGTTATGAAAGATACCTGCCGGCGTTTTCTGGGCCAAAAGTGGAAAGTGGGCGGCAGCATGAACGAATGGGGCATGGTACCTTATGATGTGCAGTTGGCCGGAGCTATTGCCATGCACCAAGGTAAAATTTCCGAGATGAAAACCGGTGAAGGTAAAACACTGGCGGCTATTATGCCGGCCTACCTGAATGCCCTGAGCGGGCGCGGCGTACATATAGTAACGGTTAACAATTACCTGGCCAAGCGTGATGCCGAATGGAACGAGCCGTTATTTAACTTCCACGGGCTGGAAGTAGACTGCGTTGATCTGTACGACCCTAACTCAGAAGGCCGCCGCAAAGCTTACCGTGCAGATATTACCTATGGTACCAACAACGAGTTTGGCTTTGACTACCTGCGGGACAACATGGTGAGCAGTGCCGACCAGCTGGTGCAACGCGATCATAACTTTGCCATTATTGATGAAATTGACTCCATCCTGATTGACGAAGCGCGTACACCACTTATTATTTCTGGTCCGGTGCCCGAAGATACTAAGTCCCAAAAGTTTGAAGAACTTAAACCACGCGTTGAATCGCTGGTTAATGCCCAGAAAAAGCTGGTAGCCTCTTTTGTGAAAGAAGCCCAGGAAGAGCTGGAAAAAGGGAATGAAGACAAGGCCGGCCTGGCACTTTATCGGGCCCAGCGAGGATTCCCAAAAAATAAGCAGTTCCGTAAGATGATGCAGGTCCCCGGCAATCAAAAACTGCTGCAGCGTACAGAATCTTTTTACCTGCAGGATAATGCCCGTCGCCTCCCCGAGGTTGACAAAGAGCTGTACTACTCGGTGGATATGAAAATGAATAACATTGAGATGACGGAAAAGGGGCAGGAGTTCATCACCCGCGCCAATGAAGAGCCCGAATTCTTTATTATCCCGGATCTTGGAACCGAAACTTCTCAAATTGAGGAAGAAATTGAGGAATTAAGGGAAGAAAAAATCCAGGAGGTTAAGGAGAATGAGGAGTTTAGTGACGAGTATAAAGAGAAAAAAATTAAGGAGGCTAAACAGGAAGTAGAGCAGGAGCGAGAGCGTCGTTTCAGTGAACTCCACCGTCTGTTTGCCGAACGCAGTGATCGTATCCATACCGTTAACCAGCTGCTTAAAGCTTATTCCCTATTCGAACGCGAAGCAGAATACATCGTTCAGGAAGGCAAGGTTCAAATTGTAGACGAACATACCGGCCGTGTTATGTCCGGAAGGCGTTATTCTGATGGCCTTCACCAGGCAATTGAAGCCAAAGAGAATGTAAGCGTAGAAGCAGCCACACAGACTTACGCAACCATTACCCTCCAAAATTTCTTCCGGATGTACAGCAAGCTTTCCGGCATGACGGGTACCGCTGCAACAGAAGAGGGTGAATTCAGCGAAATTTACGACCTCGATGTGGTGATCATACCTACCAACAAGCCGGTTATTCGCGATGATAAGGAGGACCTTGTTTTCCGCACCAAACGCGAAAAATATAACGCTACCGTTGATACAATCCGTGAGTACCATGAAAAAGGACAGCCTGTACTTGTAGGTACCACCAGTGTTGATGTTTCTGAGACGGTCAGCCGTATGCTCAAGCGAGCGAAAATTCCACATAACGTATTGAACGCCAAACACCACGCCGAAGAAAGTGACATTGTAGCTGCTGCCGGTCAGCCGGGCGCCGTTACGGTAGCCACTAACATGGCTGGTCGCGGTACTGATATTAAGCTGGCTCCGGGCGTCAAAGAGAAAGGCGGACTCGCTATTTTAGGAACGGAACGACACGATTCCCGCCGTATTGACCTTCAGCTTCGCGGTCGATCCGGACGACAGGGGGATCCCGGGGAATCTCAATTCTATGTTTCGCTCGAAGATGACTTGATGCAGCTATTTGGATCCGATCGGGTTGCCAAAGTCATGGACCGCCTCAACTTTGAAGAAGGCGAAGTGATTACGCACTCATGGATCACGAAATCGTTGGAACGAGCCCAGTCGAAGGTTGAACAGAATAACTTCAGCATCCGTAAGAAACAGCTGGAGTATGATGATGTGCTAAACAACCAACGTGAGGTTATCTACAAGCGCCGCAAGCATGCCCTTGCCGGGGATGAACTGCGCAGCGATCTCTACGACATGCTCGAAGATCTGGTAGAGAACATCGTAGAACAGCATTACCCGAATGGCGAGCTGGATGAACTTCGCAATACCATCCTGCGGTTTTTAGCCGTCGATATTGACCTTGAAAATGACGAGATGGGCCGCATGGGTCCAGACGTGCTGATAGACCATATCATAGAACGTGCTTATGAAGTCTATCGCAAAAAAGAGAAAATGATTTCAGAACCACTCTTTGAAGTCATTAAAAACATTGAAGCCTCGGATGCCGAAGAAGACGAAAAACCGACCAAAGTACAGGTTATCTTCACCGATGGTATCCGGCGTATGCGCGTTGTTGTTGACGTAGAAAATGCCCTTGAAAATGAGGGACACGAAGTAGCGCGGGCCCTTGAACGGACGGCTGTGCTTTCTATTATCGACGACAAATGGATGGATCATCTGCGAGAGCTTGACTCAGTGAAAGAAGGAATTGGGCTCCGTGCTTTTGGCCAGAAAGATCCTCTGCTTGAATACAAGCGCGAAGCTTTTGAGATGTTCAAACAGCTGCTGAATGAGATCAACCAGGAGGCTATTTCGCTGATCTGGAAAGCCATTCCCGAGATGCAGGCCGATCAACAGCGATTACAGCAAGCTCCAGAGCAACGGGCCAAAGTCAATATGAACAAGGCTAAGACCCAACATTCCGATGCTACCAACATGGGCTTTAAATCGGGTGCTGCACAAAGCCAAAATGGAGGCCAGCAGCAAAAACGAAGTGATCAGAAGCCGCAACCCATTACTGTTGAAGAAGAACCCGGACGTAATGACTACGTAAAAATCCAGAATATGAGTAGTGGTGAAGTCATCGACATCAAATGGAAAAAAGCCAAACGTATGATCGATGAAGATAGCTGGGTACTTATTGAAAAATAGTTAATAGTTATTTGTTATTGGCACCTTGGTGTCATCCTAAACAAGTGACTACTAACTAAAAACTAAACCATGGAAGTTTTAGGAATCGACATTGGGAGTTATGGTATCAAGGGGGCTACTGTGGATACCCAGCAGGGCAAAATCCTGTCTGACCGTATCAGCACTCCGCCACTGGAAGACACGACTCCGCATAAGGTATTGGCTCAAATACACCAGGTGGTGAGGAAAGAGTTTCAGTGGAATGGCCCCGTAGGCTGTGCTTTCCCTGCTGCCGTAAGCAAAGGCATTGTACTTTCCGGCAAGCGTATTAACGATTCCTGGGTCGACGCTAATGCCGAACAGCTGTTTGCCGAAATTACTGATAACCCCGTGTCGGTTATTAATGACACCGATGCAACCGGACTTGCTGAGATCTATTTCGGAGCTGGTAAGCACCAAACAGGATCAACTATTGTACTTACCGTAGGTGCCGAAATTGGCTCCTCTCTTTTTATCGGCCAGCAATTGGTTCCAAATACTGAATTAGGACTTATAGAAATCCAGGGGCAGACGGTCGAGAAACACGCTTCCAACGAAACACGAGAAAAGGGAGGCTTTCCCAAAAAGACATGGGCCAGCCGCTTGCAGGTTGTGCTCGAACATTTTGAGAAGATCTTCCATCCGGATTTATTTATCATCGGGGGGGAGATCAGCCGCAAAACGAACAAAATATTTCCTTTTATAAAAATTAATACCCCTTTTAAGCCAACCAGCTTTCAAAATGATGCCAGCATTGTTGGCGCAGCCATGGTAGCAGCCCAAAAGAAGAAAGAAGGTGTACTTTTTGGACAGTAGTCAACCTATTCCATTTTCTGAACTACCACATAGATATCCCCGCCTGAGCGTTCTTCTGCGCTCACCAATTGAAATCCAGCATTCTTGAGTTCTTCCACAACGGTCTCCTTCGTTACGCCATGGTGTTCAAAGGAACTGCAGTCTCTCTCCTCAGGATCACTGCGCTCCGTTCCGCTCGGTGCAAAATCAATAATAGCTACCCGGCCACCGGGTTTCAGCGACTGCCAGATGCTTTTATTCATGGCAGCAGGATCATCAAAATGGTGATACACCCGGCGCATAAAGAGAACATTACAGCATTCTTTTGGGAGGTTAGTCTTTGTAGGGTGACCTTCAACAACCGTTACATTGGATACTTCAGCCTTATTTACCACATCCTGTAGGTATTGAACTGAATCAGCCCCCAGCTCTGAGCTGTAAACGTGTCCAGAAGGACCAACATGGCGTGCCACCTCCATCGTAAGGCGTCCATTGCCCGAGCCCATCTCTGCCACCACATCCTCTTGCTGAATGTTGAGTTCCTCAATCAGCCATTTTGCATCTTCATCAACACTTTGGGCGCATGAAATAGTCGTTGTCGTCATAATAAGCAAGAAAACGCCCAGATAGGGTCTCACTATTCTCAATAAAAGCCACTTTCCCTTTCTTAAACTCTCCATGTGATTCTTTGTAAGCGACATATCAATCCTTATTACATTAAATTTGCTGGCATCAAATATTTCCCTTTCAGTGGTTACGAATTATCAAATTTAATATATAAACTGGGATCAAACTTATCTATTTTATCAATTTGTTATAGAAATAATATCCAAAGGCTTTAAAATGATGGTTGCCGATTCATCTCCTTTATGGTATAAACTTAAAAACCATACGTCACAGGTTCTGCAGTGGATAGGACGAGCAATCGGCGGAATCATACTCATTAGCCTGCTTTTTATCTTGCTGCTCCGATGGATTAATCCACCCACAAGTGCTTTTATGATGCAGCGTTCGGTTGCAGCCTGGTGGAATGGGGAGGAAAACTTTGAGTTATATCAGAGCTGGACGGACTGGGAAGACATCTCGCCCCATATAAAGATGGCAGCGATTACTTCCGAGGATCAAAATTTTGCCAATCACTGGGGAATCGACTTTGGATCAGTACAAAAAGCCCTCGAGGAATATGAACGCGGCCAAGGTCTGAGAGGAGCCAGTACCATCACGCAACAAACAGCCAAGAATCTTTTCTTATGGCCCGCTCAGTCGTATATTCGCAAAGGTATTGAAGCCTATACCGCTTTCTTGCTTGAACTCTTATGGTCCAAAGAACGTATCCTGGAAGTCTATCTGAATATTGTAGAGTTTGGCAACGGAGTTTATGGCGTACAAGCAGCATCAGAGCGCTACTTTAATACCCCTCCAGGTCTACTGTCAAAATCCCAAAGTGCGCTGATGGTCACGGCCCTCCCCGCCCCTAAACGCTATAACCTGGCGGCCCCTTCTTCTTACATGAGAGAACGCCAACGATGGGTCATGCAATACATGGATCTGCTGGGGAATTCGTATTACCTCGACAAATTATAGTTTTATCAACCAGTAAACGATCTATTTCTAATTTTACCTATATCCTGTTACATTGGATGGGATTAAGGGATTTGAAACTTTGATAATGCCATTCATTATTTAATTTATCTTTATATCAATATTATGAACACCATGCGCACTAAAAAACAATTTGTTGCAATACGACTGCTGGCTTCCTTTCTGATTGCTATCTGCTTTATCTCCGGATTTTCTGCGATCACCTATGGACAGTTCTCCACGGTTGAGCCGGAAGAAGTGGGATTTTCTTCCGAACGCTTTGAAAGGCTTGACCAGCTGGTACAGCAGCAGATTGATGAACAGAAGATGGCTGGCATCAATACACTCGTACTTCGCCACGGAAAGGCGGCCTATTTCAAGTCAGCCGGCATGATGAACATTGAAGAACAGTTTCCCATGCAGAAGGATGCCATTTTCAGGATTGCCTCTATGAGTAAAGCCGTGACCAGTGTGGCCGTAATGATGCTCTATGAGGAGGGGAAATTTATACTCAACGACCCGGTTGCCGATTATATCCCGGCGTTTGAAGATCCTGTGGTAGCCGTCCCTGACTCTTCCGATAAGGGGTATCATACCGTATCTGCAGAACGACCAATAACCGTTCGTCACCTGCTGACCCACACCTCGGGCCTAACATATGGCTACGGCATCTCACAGGATGTGCATGAAGAGGCAGGGCTGACGGGCTGGTACTTTGCGGATCGCGAGCAACCCATCGGCGAACTGGTGAACCGTCTGGCCGAGCTGCCGCTGAATTCTCAGCCCGGAGAGGAATGGCACTATGGCTATTCAACGGATGTACTGGGCTATTTTGTGGAGGTGGTGTCCGGCATGCCGCTGGACGAGTTTTTCAGAAAGCGCATCTTTGATCCGCTGGGCATGAAGGATACTCATTTTTACCTACCGCCTGAAAAGTCAGATCGACTGGCGCCGGTCTACGGCTTTAACGATCAGGGTTCGCTGGAGCTCATGGAGCCTACCAGCAGCACCGACTACATCCATGGACCCAGAACGACCTTCTCCGGGGGCGCAGGCCTGCTTTCGACGATCTCCGATTACGGGGTGTTCCTGCAGATGTTGCTCAACGGCGGCGAATTTAACGGCACACGGCTGCTAAGTCCCCAAACGGTAAAGCTGATGCATGCGAATCACACCGGCGATAAATATGTGTGGGAGGATCTGGGCTTTGGTCTCGGTTTTAAGGTGGTAGAAGATCTTGGTGAATACGGGGAGTTGAGCTCGGTTGGGGCCTATGGCTGGGGTAGCGCCTACTACCCGATTTACTGGGTCGATCCCAAAACTGACATGGTCTGCCTGTTCCTGACCCAGCTGGTGCCAGCCGGTGACCTGCCCTTCCGGGATCTGTTTAAGAATATGGTCTACCAGGCGATAGTGGAATAATTTTTTTCTTATAATTAGCTTTTTGATTGATCGCGTGAATTTTCAAACATGACGTTAAACATAATGCATTTTATTTTTTAAAGTTTATAGTTACATACTGGAAAATTGGTAAGTAATATTTAATCGGGTTTAAACAAATTTCAATCTCAATATTGAATCATGTCAAGAGCATTTCTTTCTCATAGTAGTCACGATAAAGGTTTTATTGATGAGGTGGCCGATGAATTAGGAAGGGACAATATAGTGTATGATAAATATAGTTTTGAGGCAGGGGAGAAAACATTAGACGAGATTATTGAAGGAATGTCTTCCTCAGATATATTTATTCTTTTTTTAAGTGACAAATCACTTCAATCGACATGGGTGAGAAGAGAAATCTTAATTGCGAAAACTTATTTTGATAGTGAAAAAATCGATAAGATATATCCTTTAATAATTGATCGTGATGTTGATCACAAAGATAAAAGAATTCCGAATTGGTTAAATAAAGAATACAACTTAAAATTAGTGGCAAGGCCAGGAAAGGTTAAGAGTTTAATCAAGCAAAGGTTAAAGGAAATTTCTTGGAAAAAGCATCCAATATTGCGAGAAAAGGAAAATATCTTCGTTGGCAGAAATGATTTAGTAAAAGAATTTGAATTAAGGGTCGATAACATAAATAGGCCAATACCTAAAGCTGCAATTGCTTCGGGATTAAAAAATATTGGGAGGAAGTCTTTTCTGAATTACAGCCTCGTAAAATCAAGTATATTGACGAAGGATTCTTACGCTCCTTCTATAATTGATATTGATCCACATGAAAGCATTGAAGATTTTATACTTAAAGTATATGATCTAGGATTCTCTAAAAAAAGAGACTTTAAATCTTTCATGTCAATGACAATCGAGGAAAAACAGGACTTGGCCGCTGATTTAGTAAGGGAAATTCAAGAAATAAATGAAATTTTATTTATTGAAGATGTTGGAGGTATTGTAAGACCCGGAGGTAGACTTGTTGATTGGTTTAGAGATTTATTGACAAATAATAAGTTGATAAATAATAAATTTACTTTTGGAATAGCCTCAAAATTCAGAAGTAAAAAGCATATAATCGGGGATAAGGATAATATTTTTTATGTAGAAGTACCTGAATTATCCATTAATGAAAGAACGGGTTTATTTAGAAGATATTTAGACATTTTAGATGTGAACTTGTTAAGAGAAGATTTAAATATCTTTTTAGAAAGATTAACAGGGTTTCCAGAACAAATATTTTTTGCGGCAGATCTTATAGCTGAAGAAGGAAAAAGATATGCAAAAGAACATATCAACCTAATATCTGATTATAGCTCAGAGAAAGTTTCAACGATAATATCCAAATATGAAGATAATGATGAAGCATTAGAACTTTTAAGATTATTAGCTGAGTTTGATTTTGTAAGCTATGAATTTTTATTCCAATTATTGGATAATGAAAAGAACTACACTGAATTAATTAATGAATTTATTAATATAGCAATTTGTGAGAATTTAGGGAGGGGGAAGGAATATATTCGATTAAATGATACAGTCAAAGATTATATCATTCGGGGAGAGGGTTCTATTCTTCATAAGTATCGAGATAAATTAAAAAAGCACTTACAAGAATTTGTAAATAACGAAGATTTGTGGGTTGAGGATATATCAAACTTCTTTTATTCAATGAAAGAAGCGCTTAATAACGGTTTTAGTCCACCGGATAAATATCTGATACCTTCACACTTCTTGAAAACAATGGTCGATAAATATCAGCGAGAAAGCCAATATGGAGAAGTAATACAATTAGCCGATAGGGTATTAAAGAATACCAAAAATTTAGATGAATCTATCAAAAGAGAGATAATTTATTGGTTATGTCTCTCTCTAGCCCGATTAAGAGATGATCGATTTTTAGAAGAAGTACAATATTTTCAAGGAAAAGAATACAATTTTTTACTGGGTTTCTATTATAGAATGATAGGTAAGCATAGCTATTCAATTGATAGACATCTAAGTGTTTTAGATGAAGATCCAAATTTTCAACGATCAAAAAGGGAGTTGGTTCAATCCTATATAAACATGGAAGATTATGAGGCAGCATTGACCCACGCAAAATCCAATTATGAAGGGGATAGAAATAATCCCTTTCATATTCAAGCATATTTCAAATGCCTAGTACATCAAGTAGATGAAAATACACATTCACTTAAAGTCTTAGAGAGATTAGTCGAAGAATTAAATGGTATAAAAACTAAAAAAGCAAGAGAGATGTATTTGACAATGAAATGCACATATGAATTAAAGGTTTTAGACGATCCCGATAAAGCACTTGCTACTATAGAACAGGCCATAAACCAATTTCCTTATAGCAAATACCCACTTTTTAGGAAATTTGATGTTTTAGAAAAGCTGGAAGATACTGAAGGCATGAGTAGAATTATTAGAACATTAAAAAACATGTCTATTGATTACGGGCATTTATCCGTATTGAATGCTAGGGTTTTAGCAAATAGAGGTCAATATGATGCAGCTATTCTAGAAATTGATAACTTGAATTATTATCCAGATAAGACTAAAGAAAGATTAAAGGAGCGGATGAAAAGTGGATAATTAGTCTCATAAAGTCTTTTCAGGAATCTTAATAGTACACATTGGTAGTGCTAAAAGGGAAAAGTGATAGATAAGAGAATCAGGCTTTGACTGCCTCTTTCTTGACGATTTCCGTTTGACCTTCTTTAGGAATGATAAAATCGGCTTTCGGGATCCTGAGCTCTTTTCGGGCTGCTGTTAAATCTATTTTTGGGTCTTTCATGCCGTCATCAGCCATTGGAAAGGTGCCAAAATGCATGGCAAAACTTTGCTCGGAGTTGACATCCTGATGCACTTGAAGAGCTTCTTCCGGTGAAATATGAATCGGGGCCATAAACCAACGCGGCTTGTAAGCACCAATAGGAATAAAGGAAGCATGCATAGGACCGAACTTTTCTCCGATCTTCTCGAAAAAATCTCCATAGCCGCTGTCGCCCGCAAAATAGATGTTGCCCAACGGTGTATGGAGCACATAGCCACACCAAAGGGTTTTGTTACGGTCGAACAGGCCACGACCCGAAAAATGGCGGGCCGGAACGGCGGTCAATGAAAACTGGTCATCCAGCTGGTGGTAATCCCACCAATCCAGGCGAACGGTTCTGGAGATACCCTGATCATGCAGGAACTGCTCAACGCCCAGCGGGACCACAAATAAAGGATCATGAACCCGTTGCAAATCTTTCACCGTCTGCAGGTCCAGGTGATCGTAGTGATTGTGGCTGATAAGCACGGTGTCAATAGATGGCAGATCCTTAAACCTAATACCCGGCGGACGCATTCGTTTGGGGCCAATCCACTGGTAGGGGCTGGCTCTGTCGCTCCAGATGGGATCTGTAAGAATATTCTGCCCCTCCATTTGCAGCAGAAAAGTAGAGTGATTGACAAAAGTAACCTTGAGATCTTCTCCGCTAACCCTTTCATCCGGCTTGGGATTATTTGGAAAGTCTTTTTCGGTAAAGGTATACCATGGCCCCTTTTCATTGCCCGAGAACCACCATTTGAGGACATCAAGATAATGATGCCCGTTAAGTTCTCCGGGATTAACAAACTTTTTACCGTCAAAATGATTGGACTGATTTTCCGAATAGTGAGGAGCGCCAATAAGCTGTTCTACCACAAATAAAGCAATGGGAAGTACAGTAAATCCTAAAAATATCCAGACCATAGCAGCTTATCGTTATAACTTGTTCAATGCTTTATTTTAAAAGATAAGAACGAAAGAAAAAAATGAATGGTTTCAATTCAAAGTAAATATTGCAGAATTATGTTTTATAAGTCGTTGGATTCTGTGGGCTAAAATTGGTAACATTGCGCCCGTTTATTGATTACACCATACAATAAGTAAAGTTGGATTAATATTGTAAAAAATAGTGGAATAATTAACAGAGAACCCGCTCTAATTATAAGCGGATTCTTTATTAGTTAACATTATGTGACAATATTTTATCACAATCTATAATTAATCACTTGTCAAAAGTTTTATGCTTTCGAGGAATCAATTTTCGGGATATCTATTCATAGCATTTCTATTTCTTTTTGTTCCGCTTACGACTTGGGCCCAGCAAGACGCTACGGTAAACGGAACTGTCATTGACCAGGCAAGCGGTGAGGTATTGCCAGGCGTCAACATACGACTTGTTGGCACTTCTACGGGTACGGTTACCAATCGTGATGGCTATTATGAATTGAACGTACCGACGGGTGACCTCCAGCTGCAATTCAGTTATATCGGATATGAAAGCCGGACCGAAACGATCTCAGGATTAACCGCCGGCGAGGAGCAAACGCTGGATATAGAACTCGCTTCTTCCCTGTTATCCGGAGGCGAAATTGTAGTCACCGGTTCTCGTACCGGTGGACGCAGCAACCTGGAGTCGGCGGTGCCGGTTGATGTCATCACGGTTGAAGACCTAAATATCCAGGCTCCGCAAGTAGATGTCAGCCAGCTGCTGACCTATGTAGCACCTTCGTTTCAATCCAACCGGCAGTCGGCAGCAGACGAGGCCGAACATATAGCACCTGCTTCCTTGCGAGGCATGGGACCCGACCAGGTGCTGGTGCTCATCAACGGTAAGCGTCGGCACCCAAGTTCCATTATTAACCTAATCGGTGGAAAACGGGGGACCGTAGGCACGGATCTTTCGGTCATTCCCACCGCCTCTATTGATCGGATTGAAATTCTGCGCGATGGGGCCGCCGCCCAATACGGATCGGATGCGATTGCCGGAGTCATCAACATCATCCTTAAGCAGGATACCGGCACGCTAACGGCCAGTGCCACGGCCGGCGTTTACCAGGAAGGCGATGGCGAGACGGCCAAGGCTGACCTTAACTATGGCTTTAATGTAGGAGATGACGGCTACGTGAATATTACCGGCTCTTTTGTGAACCGGGAGTCAACCAATCGCACGGGAAATCATGACCTGCATGTCTTCACGCCGGGCTTTGCTTATGGTTCAGAAGAAGCCCGCGCCGAGGATAACGAAGAAATCCAGGAACGTGGTCTTACACGGGATGACTTCAAATTTCATATTGGGGATGCGGGCATTCAGACGGCTTCTACCTTCTTTAACGCCGCTGTTCCGGTGGGTGACCAGGGGGCAGAACTCTACGCCTTTGGTGGACTGAGTAATAAGCAGGGCACCGGCTATCCATTCCGCCGGCTGCCGGTCGAATCAAATAATGTGGAGGCCATTTATCCCAATGGGTTCCAGCCGCTGACGGAATCATCTATCGATGACCAGTCACTGGCGCTCGGTATCCGTGGACAGCTTGGCGACTGGAACGTGGACTTCAGCAACAGCTACGGCCGCAATGCTTTTGACTTCCGCCTGGAAAACAGCGTAAATGCCAGTATGCTGGCGGCCTCGCCCACCTCTTTTGATGTCGGCGGATTTGCCTTCAGCCAGAATGTGACGAACCTGACCTTTTCACGGCTCTTTGACCAGGCGCTATCCGGCATTAACGTAGCACTGGGCTCAGAGTTTCGGGTGGACAGTTACCAAATTAACGCCGGGGAGGAAGCCTCCTACAGGAATTATGGCATCGGTCAGGTAATCGTCGACGGCGAGATCGTCCAGCGCGATACCTTGGGCCGTCCCGGCGGATCGCAGGGCTATCCCGGGTTCCGACCTTCTGATGAAGTGAGTGCCGATCGAACCAATATTGCGGCTTTTGCCGATGTAGAAGTGAATTTGACCCCGCAACTGCTGGTGGCAGCCGCTGGTCGTTTTGAGCGATACAGTGACTTTGGCAACACCTTGAACGGCAAGCTCGCTGCCCGCTATTTATTTGGCGATGTGCTGACCCTGCGCGGGGCGATCAATACCGGTTTCCGGGCACCATCACTCCACCAGGTGTACTACAACAAGGTTTCCAGTGACTTTAATGACAATAACGAATTAGTGGAAGTTGGCACTTTCAGCAACGATAGTCGCCCCGCCGAACTGCTGGGCATCCCTGAGCTGGAAGAAGAAACCTCTACCAACTACAGCCTCGGCTTTACCCTAAGGCCGATCAAAAACGTGAAAGTAACCGCTGATCTTTACCAGATTAATGTTGAAGACCGCATCATTTTGACCAGCGAGTTTGACGTCGCCGATCTGCCGTCGGACATTTCAGCCGAATTCCGTGATCTGGGCGTACAGGCGGCCAACTTTTTCACCAACGCTATCGACACACGAACGCGAGGTGTTGATGTGGTGGCCACCTATAATCAACCTTTTTCCAACGGCAACCAACTGAATCTCTCTCTGGGCGCAAATATTAATGACGTGCAGGTGCAGGGGGCCGTGCAGACGTCTCCGGAACTGCAGAACCAGGCAGATCTGTACCTGCAGCCGTGGGATCGGCTGGAGCTGGAGGACGGCGACCCGCAGAGCAAAATCACCGCTACGGCCCAATATGATATCGGTCGCCTGTCGGCCATGGTTCGCGGTGTTCGATTTGGAGAAGTCAGCCTAAATACGGGCGGGGCCTTTGGTGAGCCGCAGACGTATAGCGCTAAATTCGTAACCGATGTAAGCCTGACCTATGAAATCTTTGATGAGGTAGATCTCACAGCCGGGGCCAATAATATTTTTGATATCTATCCCGACGAGCACCTGTATGCCAACAGCTATTTTAATGTCTTCAAGTATCCACCATCTCAACAAGGCTTTAATGGGGCTTACTACTTTACGAAGCTGACGTTTCGATATTAATTGGGAGGGCAGCGAAGAGACTTAACGTAGACAATATGTCGGCAAAATAACTTTATGGTCGAGACAAGCTCCGGTGCAAAAAAATCAGTGGGACTATTCACCGCAATTTCTATTGCGGTGGCCAATATGGTAGGAACCGGGGTCTTTACCAGCCTCGGCTACCAAGTGGTGGATATTAAGTCCATCTTTGCGCTTATTATGCTCTGGATTGTAGGAGGCATCGTTGCGCTCTGTGGAGCCTTGTCGTATGGAGAACTGGGGGCTGCCCTTCCGCGCTCGGGTGGTGAGTACCATCTGTTATCGGAAATCTATCACCCTTCTCTCGGATTTCTATCGGGCTGGGTATCCCTGACTGCAGGATTTGCTGCCCCTACGGCTATAGCGGCCATTGCCTTGGGCGAATACACCCATGCGGTCTATCCATCCGTACCAGTCACCCACGCCGGTGCGTTGGCCGTTGTGCTGATAACAGCTGTGCATGGCAGTAGTATCCGGTGGGGAAACTACCTGCAGAATATCTCCACAGCTATTAAGGTGGCGGTTGTTCTCCTGTTTATCGTTCTGGGCTTCATGGCATCCGACCACCAACCCATCAGCTTGATGCCCACGCTTTCTGATTGGGAGATTTTGGCCAGCCCCTTTTTCGCGGTGGCCCTGGTGTACGTCTCTTATGCCTATACCGGCTGGAATGCAGCAGTATACATCGTAGGGGAAATAAAAAATCCACAAAAGAATCTGCCATGGGCCTTATTTATTGCAACCATCATGGTGACGGCACTCTATGCCGTGCTCAACTATGTATTCCTTCTGTTGGTACCCATTCCGGAGCTGGTGGGGAAGGTGGAAGTCGGCTTTGTGGCCGCAGAACATATGCTAGGTCCGGCAGCTGCGGATGTGCTGTCCATCCTTATCTCCGTATTGATGATTTCTACCATCAGTGCTATGGTTTTTATTGGCGGACGTATTACACAGGTGATGGGGGAAGACTACCACGTGCTTAGTAAGCTGAGCAAACGTAATAAAAAACATATCCCCGTTAATGGGCTGTTATTTCAAGGAGTCTTGACCCTGCTTTTTCTCTATACTTCTTCGTTTGAGCAGGTGATGGTCTATGCTACCTTTTTGATGATCGGGATGAGCAGCCTGACCGTAGCCGGCGTGTATGTAATGCGATGGCGCCGACCCGACATGGAGCGTCCCTATAAAACGTGGGGCTACCCGGTAACCCCCGCACTATTCTTGTTGGCAAACACCTTTATCATGGGCTATGTGGTTGTCGAACGCCCCTTTGAGTCGCTCGTAGGCCTGGGCATTATGATTGTTGGCATTTTTCTATACATGGCCAACAGAAAGTGGGGCTCATTTGGTGAAGATGTATTGTATGAGGAGTAGTGAAAGCCTTTAACAGCTTAATAAATATTTTCTACAAAAGCTTTTCCAGATCTTCGATCCACTTAACCCATTGCACATCACGTAGTTCTAATTGATCAATCAGGTGGCTATTACCGGACAGTAATAAATTTATATTAGGAAAAGAGGTCCGTAATTGATCGAGGTACTCCTGCGTATTTTCGGGTAAATCGTTATGGATCAAAAAGAAAAACAGGTGCTCGGGTTGGATATCTGCAACCGCGGACTTTAATGATTCCATTGGGACATTGGCACCCAGAAAAATTACTTTTTGGCCGGAAAGTCGGATGAGATGGTTAGCAAAAAGTAAACCGATATCGTGAAATTCATTTTCAGGAAGGAAAAGTACCCAAGTATCCCCTTCCGGTGGTGATGGAGGAAGAGCATCAATGGCCGTAAAGAGTTTTTGCCGAACCAGATTGCTAATAAAATGTTCGCAAGCAGGGGGGATTCTATTACTTGTCCACAAAAGGCCCAAACGCTTCAACATTGGATGAATTACCATCATGTAAGCGCTTTTTATATCATATCGAAGCAAACAATGAGAAAATATCTTCTCAAAGTAGGCTTCATCATAATTGATACCTGCAGATATTAACTGAGAAACAAAATAGTTGTCCGTCTCGTCTTCGTTTTTTTCTTGTTGGCGTTTTAAAACCAGCTCGAAAAGTTTTTCATCGGAGTAGGAGCATAACTCTGATATCTTATGGCTCTCTTTGATGCTTACAATATTCAGTAATCTCCGTAATTGGGAGTTATCGTAATATCTCGTATTCCCTTCTGACCGATTGGGTTCTACAGCGTTATAACGATTTTCCCATGCCCTTAAAGTATTAGGCTTAATACCCGTGAACTGAGATATTTGAGATATAGAGAATTTATCCATCTGTATAAGTTTTGACTAAAGTATTTATACCTTATCAATAATCCAAAACCTTCAGCATGCTCCGTTTATGGCATTGCCACTAAAAAGCATGTATATATCCCTTCTCCATTTTTTTATCAGACGGCCTGAAAGCAGAAGGAATGGGCAAAAAATATTAAAATGAGCAGCCTTCACAAGGAAAACTGCTCATATCTGTCGTTAGATGTGTATAAAAGTGCTTATAATTTATGGCATTAATACACCATCAATAACATGTATGACCCCATTCGTTCCC
The DNA here is from genome assembly GCF_026229185.1 of Fodinibius salsisoli. Taxonomy (GTDB): domain Bacteria; phylum Bacteroidota; class Rhodothermia; order Balneolales; family Balneolaceae; genus Fodinibius; species Fodinibius salsisoli. The sequence goes on from NZ_JAGGJA010000001.1 coordinate 382,819, forward strand.
TCCTGATCTGCTTCGACTACCTGGAAAGTATTACCTTGCTGATCGGTAAGAGAAACAGTACCACTGCCATCCACTTCGATCGTCAGCTCAGTGCCATTAACCGTCTCAACCGATTGGCTCGACATTAAATCTCCAGAAAGAACCTTACCCGGAATTACGTGGTAGGTTAACACATTCTGCAATTCTTCCTGAGAAAGACCAGATAAATCTACCCCTTCAAAAGAAGCATTGTTTGGAGCAAAAACGGTGAATGGACCGTCGCCTTGAAGAGTAGATGCTAATCCGGCTTGCACGACCGCATCCTCAACAGTTTGCAAATCATATCGTTTGGCGACAATGCCAACTAAATCCAAATAGCTATCAGGTAAGACTACCTGGTCAATGACATGAATAACTCCGTTTGAGGCCTCTACATCAGCAGCCACAACCGAAGCACTACCGTTGACCATCACACTACCATCTGCAGCGGTAACAAATAAGTTACCGCCTGCAACGGCCTCAACGGATTGTTCAGCCGACAAGTCGGCAGCCCTTATTTCAGATCCGGCAATAACATGATAACTTAAAATTTCAGCCAGCTGCTCATTAGATAAACTTTCTAATAAGCCTTCTGGCAAGGCTTCAAAAGCATCATTGGTAGGAGCAAAGACAGTAAAAGGTCCGTTGCCCTGCAGGGTAGAAGCCAGTCCCGCATCCGTAACAGCTGAGACGAGAATGCTGAAATCATCATTGGATTGTGCGACTTCAACGATATTTCCAGGTCCTTGCGGAGCTGTAGGGCCATCGTCATCACCGCAGGCTTGAAATACCAGTATTGAAAGAAGTAAGACAAAGCCATTTAAAAGATATTTTTGAAAAGATTGCATAGTTGTATAGGTTTATTTAAAATTATCTATACAATAATTAACTCTTATTCTCAGGACTATCGTTCCATAACAGAAGATTTGTTTCAACCTTGTTACTTTTCGATAGGTCAGAGGAACACTTTCTCTTGCACATCGGCGTGAATAATTTTTGTAGTAACAGAAAGCTCAATACCATTTTTAAAACAGACAATCAGTGATCAAAAAAGATAACCTTATTTCAACTAAGCTGGGCATCATAACAATATTTAAAATACTGGTTGTTACAGTAGCATTTCTTATCCCAAAAGATGTAACTGCTCAAAGTTCAGCCTCTCTCTCTGGTTTTATTACCGACCAACAAACAGGGCAGGTTCTGCCCGGAGCAACCGTTCAGCTTAAAGAAACAAATAAGGGGACAGCCTCGGATAGCAGTGGGTATTTCCAATTAAATAATATCCGTCCGGGTTCCTACACCTTAGTAGTCAGTTATATTGGCTATCAATCGGTCAGCAAATACAATGTGATAGTAAATTCGGGCAGTAACCCGGATATGAATATCAGCCTGAAGCCCTCGGTCAATGAGCTTGGAAAGATCAGCGTGGCAGCAGATCCATATGAACAACCTCCTGAAACCCCACTTTCCCGGCGAAAACTATCGCGGGTAGAAATTGCTTCCTACCCCGGTGGTAATAATGATATTGCTAAAGTCGTGCAGTCATTGCCGGGGGTATCAGGTTCAGTCGGAGGCTTTCGTAACGATGTGATCATTCGGGGTGGGGCTCCCAGTGAAAATGTGTATTATCTGGATGATATAGAAATTCCCGTCATTAATCACTTTGCAACACAGGGAAGCGCAGGTGGGCCTGTTGGGCTGCTTAATGTATCTTTCTTTGAGGGCGTAAACCTCAGCACCAGCTCTTTTCCGGCTAACTATGATAATGTACTCTCCGGGGTGTTGCAGTTTAACCAACGCAATGGGAATACCCGAGACTTTGGTGCCAACATGCGTATAGGGGCCAGCGAAGCAGCGCTCACGCTCGAAGGACCTCTATTCAAGTCCGATAAAGAAAAATATTCTAACACCACCTTTATTGCATCAGTGCGGCGTTCCTACCTACAGCTTTTATTTCAGTTAATCGACTTACCTTTTTTACCGGACTACTGGGACTATCAATATAAGGTCAATCATAAAATCGATAAGTATAATGAAATTTATATAACGGGGATCGGGGCTATTGATGATTTCAGGATTAACAAGCCAGATAATATAACCGCCGAGCAGCAGTCCACGCTTGATCAGGTGCCGGTTATAAAGCAGTGGAGCAGTACTGGCGGAATTAGCTGGAAACACCGGTTTAGAAGTAGCGACGGATACCTGCAAACGAGCCTGAGTACCAGCGCTTTTGATAATGATTTTAGACGCTACAGAGACAATGAGAATAAGAAGGGCTTGTTGCAACGTACTGAAAGTCGCGAATGGACAACCGCGATCAGGAGTCAGTACAAGCAATTTTGGGGAGACTGGACCGCATCAGCTGGCCTCGTTGCTGAGCACAATAACTATTCAGCGCAAAGTTTACGTGTTGTAGACGACGTTCAATTTCATACCAAACTCAATTTTCTACGATATGGGCTGTCGGGCCAACTTACCCGTAAATGGTACGATGAACGGCTATCAACCTCTCTGGGTATGCGAGTAGATGGCAATACATTTATGGTTGGGGGCAAGGAGTTCTGGAAGAACTTCTCCCCACGCCTGGCAATATCATATAACCTCGATCCTGCTGGTCGGTGGAGCATCAACAGTTCAGTTGGTCGATATTTTAAAATTCCACCAAGCACTATTTTAGGCTTTAAAAACAGTTCAGGCGATTTCGTCAACCAACACACAAAATATATTCGCAGCGACCACTTGGTTGCAGGCGTCACTTACAGTCCGCGAACATCCACACAGTTTTCTCTGGAAGGGTTCTGGAAACGCTATGACGACTACCCGGTGTCGATTGCCGATAGCGTATCACTGGCAAATTTGGGTGCAAACTTTGAAATCTTTGGCAACGAATCGGTTAAGAGTGTTGGCAAAGGCCGTTCCTACGGTCTCGAATTCACCTACCAGCAGAAACTTCGCGATAATTTTTATGGATTGTTGGCTTACACCTTGTACTGGAGTGAATTTACCGGTTTCAATACTGATCGCTACTATCCTTCGCGCTGGGATAACCGCCACCTGCTTACTTTTACCGGTGGATATAAACTCCCCAAAAATTGGGAGATAGGAACACGTATTCGCGTTTTAGGTGGAGCACCCTATCCCTCCCTGAATAGAGAAGCCACTGAAGTGACTTACCCCACCCTTTCCTTTGATTATAGCTCCTTGAATGAAAATCGTCTGGATATGTTTAACACATTAGATGTGCGCATAGACAAAAAATGGAATTTTAAGAAGTGGTCACTAAATGTCTTCCTGGAAGTCACGAATGTGTTGGGCAGTAACATTCCCAAGCCGCCGGAGTTCGGCCTCCAACGCAACCAAATGGGCAGGCCTGTTGAACCCCGGAAGATTGTTCAAATCAAGGATCTTGATAACAGCAGTACTTTGCCGACTATTGGGGTTGTTATTGATATTTAGATTGCAACTGGAAATTATAAGGTTCTACCGGGATTGCAGATGCTCTTCAAAAAAGTCGAAAATACGACTATATTCGTCGTACCAGGCATCCGGATCTTCGAAACTGTGCCGTTCATCCGGGTACATCATCATGTCAAAATCCTTGTTTCCAGCTTCAATAAGCTCGTGAATATATTGAGCTACATCCTGGAATCCGACGTTGTTATCCTCAAGTCCGTGAAGCAGCAAAACGGGCTTTTTAAGCTGATCAACATAAGTGATCGGAGAACTGCGGGCATAGTTGGTAGAGTCAGTCTCGGGCTTACCCAACCGCGGCAGGGTATACCAGGGATTGGTGTAGTAGTAATTATCCCAGTTGGTGACAGATCGTAGCGCAGCGGCAGCGTCAAAATAATCGGGAGCTACGCTGGTGGCATAAAGCGACATAAATCCACCGTAACTGCCGCCATAAATGCCAACTTGGGATGTGTCGGCCTGGGCGTAGTGCCCGGCCAGGTAGTTGATTCCATCCACAATATCCTGGGTTTCGTATTTGCCCATCCAGTTGGTGACATCTTCGCGAAATTTGCGTCCATAGCCCGTGCTGTGTCGGTAATCTACCTCAATAACGTAATATCCCCGGGCTGTGAGGTACTGGTGGAACATATATTCCCGGTGATAGTTATTGGACCATCCTTTGTAGACATTTTGCAGGGATCCTGCGCCATGGACAAAGACAACGACCGGGTATTTTTTGCCAGCCTGTTTGTTAAGAGGCTCCAGTACCGACATGGAGAGCTGCGTATCGCCATCCCGGCCGGTAAAACGGATATAATCTTCCTGCTGCCAGTCGATGGCATTAAAACGATCGGGAATGGTATGGGTCAGGCGGGTTTCTTTCTTTGGATTCCTGAGATCAAGAGCATGAAGCTCCGAAGGCTGATTGAAATAGGTATAATTGTACACTAAGTGCCGATGATTTCGGCTCAGCTGGAAATCCTGCCGGTATCCGGTCTTCGACGTAAGTTTTTCGATATTGTCATCGGAAATATCGAGGGTGTAGACATGCCGTTCACCCGGATCAACTTCCGTGGAAGCAAAAACGATATGGTCTTTTCCGGTCCAGGCAGCCCAAGGTACCTCAAAATTACCCTTGGTATGCTGCTGCAGCTCACTGCCATCCGGATTGACGGTATAAATATGGTTCCACCCATCTTGCTCGGACTGAAACATCAGCTTATTTCCTTCGGGGGCAAAAGCGAGATCCGTGCCGTAGATCCATCCCTCGGTAGAATCTTCAAAAACGGTAGTGCTATCATGCTCCTCCAGATTAAAGACCAAAATGGATCGCTGTTTCATCGGCGCATCCCGTTGATCCACCGCCAGGTATTGTCCATCCGCGCTGATGCTGGTGCTCAAATAGCCCTTCTGCTGGTGTAATTTCTCCGTTTTATTAGAATCCAGGTAGGCTACCGAAAGTAGTCGTGTAGCTACTCCGCGTCGAGTGGCACCTGTTTCCACATACTGATCCACATATTCCGGGAAGTAATATTCCTTGTAATCCGAAGTATCCCACTGCGAAAGCACCAGCTTATTATCACCGGCCCAGTCGACAATTGAATAGCCTGGTTCATCACTCTCCTTGCCTGTTACCTGTGTTAACATAGAAGTCTGAATATTTATGATCCATACATCACCATCTTGAACATAAGCAATGCGCCGGCTTTGCGGTCCCCAGGTGGGATCATATTCAGAGGTTTTAGACTTCACGAGCCGGGTTTTATTGCTGAAATCTGGGTTAGCTATCCAAAGGTCTCCATCTTGGGCATAAACAACCCTCCTGTTATTGGGTGCAAGAGCAAAATCAGCCTTAAATTGATCGTCAGCTTTTTGCTTGTCATTTCCTTTTAGACTCACACTGTAATGCTCTTCCTCAATATAGGCTGAGTCGTTAGATTGGTAATAAACCCGGCGCATGTTGGGTGAAAAAGTCGAGAAGTCCGGGCGATTGCCTGCCAAAAGGGGCTCATAAAAAATGGACTTCAGGCTGAGGGTGTCTACACCGGCTTGTCCCTGGGATAATGATGGAATCAGGACAAACAGCAGCAGAAAAAATTTAAAACGTTTCATCGATGTAATCATTGGTTTTGGATGGTATTGCCTTGGAAGTAAATAAAGGCCATCCAGAAGGGCAAGCGTTCTCCTGTCGATTTTATGAGGTTTAACAGGGAGGGTTATCTATGGGATGCTCCTTTAAGTTCTAATCCTAAAATTTGCAGAAACTTCGGACCCGCGCCATGGCTCACCTTTCTTAGACCAGAGATTTGAGTCTCCCTTAACAAAGGGAGTGCCGCCTAAGACGGGAGGGATGTGTTTTCCGGATACCAGAAGGTTCTGGGCTTAGAAGATTAGCATCTTTGCTTGTAATGGATTGTATGCTGTTTTGACTTCCCTACAAGCAGGGAAGGGAGGTCGCAAGCTGCTTTAATATACGACCAGGATCATTTCCAGTCGTCTGCAGGAATTTTTTACAGAGAGGATGAAGGATAGGAAATAGCCTGTGAATACAAGACACTTACGGCCTTAAATTTTTGGCGGAACCAAGCGAGTGGGGCGAGGTGCGCCCGCAGAAATTCACACCGGTCGGGTCTTGACTTGAGGCCGAAGGAGTAGAAGGACCATTGAATTTATGCAGCACCGAAACGAATGAGCACCGCCAAGAAGTTTTCAGCCTTGAGTTTTTACTAGGCTTTTGGGTCAAACCAAAAGGTGGAAAAGCATCTATTGATAAAATCAAACGATTCTTTGGTTCTATTTTTGACCATAACTTTCCGTATATTACTCGTTAAATTTTTAAGCATTTATCTCACAAAGCCATGAGATTACAATCTCTTCTATTGATACTGATGGCAGGTAGCCTTATGCTATCGGCCTGTAACAAATCCCAGAGTCAAAGTAGCGACATGAGCGACAACCCATTTTTTTCTGAAAGCGCCCTTCCCTTTCACGCCCCTGACTTCGACGCCATAAAGATTGAGCATTACCGCCCGGCTTTTGAAGCGGGTATAGGGGAAGAGCTCAAGGAAATGGAGAAAATTGCGACTAATCCCGAAGCACCTACTTTTGAGAATACCATCGTAGCGATGGAAAAAAGCGGGCGTCTGCTAAGCCGAACTTCTTCGGTCTTTTATAATCTTACCTCCTCTCATACTAACGACCAAATTCAGGAAATCCAGAAGGAGATGGCCCCAAAACTGGCGGCTCATTCTGATAACATCCTGCTCAATGCCGAACTCTACGACCGTGTAAAGTCCCTTTACGAGAAGCGCGATGAGCTGGATCTGAATGAGGCACAAATGAAGCTTCTCAAAGATACCCATCGCGATTTTGTACGCGCCGGTGCACAACTTACAGAAAAAGAGCAGCAACGGATGCGCGAAATTAATGAACGCATCTCTTCGCTGACCACCGAATTCCAGGAAAACCTGCTGGCCCTGACCAAAGAACGATCGGTGTTGGTGGATGATGCCAATAAATTGGATGGATTCAGTGATGATCGTATTGCTGCAGCCAAAGAAGCGGCTACTGAACGGGGGTATGAAGATCAGTACCTGTTAAGCATCTCCAATACCACGCGCGTTCCGGTGCTGAAGGAACTGAATAACCGCGACTTGCGCGAACGCCTCTGGAAAGCCTCTGCTTACCGGGGCATTGGCAAGGAGGGCGGTATTGACAATCAACCGATCATCCTGGAGCTGGTAAAACTACGCGCCGAACAGGCCAAGCTGCTGGGATATGAAAATTATGCGGCCTATAAACTGGATCCCCAAACCGCCCAAACACCGGAAAACGCGCTGGACATGCTGAAAGATCTCGTTCCCCCGGTGATAGCCAATTCCACGGAAGAACAGTCAGCCATTAAGGAAATGATGGAGAAGGATGGTATTGAAAGTGAAGTACAGCCGTGGGACTGGAATTATTATGCCGAAAAGGTGCGTCAGGATAGGTATAATATCGATCAATCGAAGGTGCGTCCCTACTTCGAACTGAACCGGGTGCTGAAAGACGGGGTCTTCTATACCATGAACAAGCTGTTCGGCATCACTCTCGAGGAACGCAATGATCTGCCGGTTTACCATCCGGATGTGCGTGTCTTCAACGTCTATGACGAAGACGGCTCACAGATCGGCCTCTTTTATGCCGACTTCTTTGAACGCGAGTCCAAGCGCGGCGGGGCGTGGATGAACTCTTTTGTGTCGCAGTCGCACCTGTTGGACCATAAACCGGTAATCGTCAATGTGCTGAATATCCCGAAACCGGCCGAAGGCGACCCTGCGCTTATCAGCTTCGACAATGTAACAACGATGTTCCATGAAATGGGTCACGCGGTACACGGGTTGCTCTCTGACGTTGAGTATCCTTCGCAGGGCGGTACCTCGGTACCCCGGGACTTTGTAGAGTTCCCCTCGACTTTCGAGGAAGACTGGGCCATCCAGCCGGGAGTACTTGAAAACTATGCCGTACATTATGAAACGAGGGAACAAATTCCACAGGAATTGCTGGATAAGGTAATTGAAGCCAGCAACTTTAACCAAGGCTTTGATACCCAAGAGTACCTGGCAGCCACTTTGCTGGATATGGAGTGGCATCTGCTGGGAACAGAAGAAATTCCAGAGGACGTGCAAAACTTTGAACAGCAGGCCTTGGCCAAATATAATTTGGATATGGAAGCCATTCATCCGCGATATAAATCACCCTATTTCGCGCATATTTTTTCCGGCGGTTACGCGGCTAATTACTATGCTTACATCTGGAGTGAAGTCCTGGCCGCCGATGCCTTTGCCTATATGCAAGAGAACGGAGGACTGGAAAGTGAAAACGGTGATCGTTTCCGCAAGTATATTCTTTCGCAGGGCGGCAGCGACGAAGCGATGGAGCTTTACCAGGAGTACCGCGGTCAAGAGCCCGAAGTGAAGCACCTGCTCAAACGACGGGGCCTCGACGCCGGGGAATAATTTCCCCCTCTCCCCTTTAGGGAAATCCTCTCAGTTCCTGGCAACAGTCGGGACGAGAGGGGGAGGGCTGTTTTCATTACAAAACAGCCACCTCTCATTCCCAATTCGAAGGTACTACTTGCCCCAGAGGCTGTCCCAAAAGTCACATTCAACAATCAGATTCCTAAAAGATAAGGCCTATGGTTCCAATCGATCAATCCTCCTGTCCTCCTTCTCCAAGGAGGAATTCTTAGATTACTATCTCTGCCATAAAATCCCTCTTGGAGAAGAGGGATTTAGGGAGATTGATATACCTTAATTATTTAGGCTCCAATTTCCTCGATTCAAATTTTTAAGACAGTCTCATATTTTCCGAGCCCTGTTATAACTTTCCTTTTATACCAAATGTACGCTACATTGTAATCGCAAAACATCGAAGCTCTTCCTCAAATTTTTACACGCATTTGGCCTTCACTTTTTGTAGGTTTAAGACTTGATTTTATATGTAACTTAAGCGTAAGAAAAGCTCTACATGTCTGACAATTACCGCGCACTTACTCGCACATACCGACCGACCTCATTCGATGATATTGTTTCGCAGAAGCATGTAAGCAATACGCTTAAAAATGCCATCAAACAGAACCGACTGGCCCATGCTTATATGTTTTGCGGTCCCCGGGGCGTTGGCAAAACAACCATGGCTCGGGTACTGGCACGGACCGTAAATGAAATCGGTCAACAGGTAGATGGTGAATCGCTCAATAAGACGTTGAACGTTGTTGAGATTGATGCTGCTTCCAATAACAGCGTGGATGACATCCGTGATCTCCGGGAACGGGTTCGCATTCCGCCTCAGAATGGCCGCTACAAGGTGTACATCATTGATGAGGTGCATATGCTCAGTAAGTCGGCCTTCAACGCCCTGTTGAAGACGCTGGAAGAGCCCCCCGACCACATTATCTTTATTTTTGCGACTACGGAACCACACAAAGTGTTGCCGACAATTCTTTCGCGCGTGCAACGGTTCGATTTTAAGCGCATCGGCATCGATAATATTGTAGAGCACCTCAGCAAAGTCGCCGATGATGAAGGCATTAATATCGACAATGAGTCGTTGCATGTAATTGCTAAAAAAGCCGATGGAGCCCTCCGGGATGCTCTCGGCCTGCTGGACCAGGCAATTTCGTTCTGTGGAGATGACATCCAGCATGAGGAGTTGCTGCGTGCCCTGAATGTGGTAAGCACCGAGCGGATGTTTGATTTCATGAAGGCTGTAGAACAGCAGGATGCCAGCCAAGGACTGGAGCTGATCAATGACTTGCTCCACGAAGGCTATGACATCCAGGAATACCTGGTGGGCCTTACCGAACATATTCGCAATCTCTACGTAGCCCAGAAATCCGATAAGATGCACCTGGTGGAAGCCTCACCGGATACGAAAAGACGATACAAAGAAGCTGCTACAGCTTTTTCAGAGGATGACCTGATGCGTATGCTTCACTTAGTGAGTGAAGCCCAGTATAAAATCAGAGATGCTCACCAACCCAAAATCCAGTTCGAAATTACGCTGCTGAAGCTCATTCATATGGAACGCAGCCAAAAACTCGATACGCTGGTCAATGAGCTGCAGCAGTTAAAAAAAAAGCTCAGTAGTCACGACGAGCTGACCATTGAAGCAGAGCCTGTAGAAGGAGAATCCTCTTCTGAGGCTCCACCTTCTACCAACGGTACATCATCTTCACAGAGCCATCCAACAGAAGAAACCAAAGCTGCGGAAAAGCCTGAACCAACGGCCCAAGAAGAACCGGACCCTGAGCCTGAAGCTCCACAGCCTGTTGATATTGAAAGTAATGGCCAGGCTCCCAAAGTTCAGGAAGAAGTTGGGCAGACGGAAGAGCAACCACAAGAGGACACTCAGCCTGATGTTTCCGAAGCGGGTAACACTCCAGCACCTCCGCCCCAGGATGCGCCTGCTACAAATGAGACACAACAGGAAGAAGAAAGCTTTGACCAGATCTTCGACGGCGCTTCTTTGGGAAATCGATCATCTTCGGGCAGTACCTCAGCGGCCGTATCACAAACAGAAACCGCCGTTGAAGAAGCACCAAAGCGAGCGCCCAAAGATGTCACACTTGATGAAATAAATGAACATTGGGAAGCTTTCATTGGCGATCTCAGGAAAGAAGTTCCACAAATGCTCTACTTCCAGATGCAGCGCGTAAAGCCTGTGAAACTCCAAAATGGAGACTTATTGCTGCGCTGCAATGATGATTTTGCTAAAAAAATTGTGGAAGAAAATAAACGACAGCTGGGTAAAATATTAGCCCAACAGGTAGATGCATTTTTGAATATTGACTGCAAGGTGCACAAAACCGAAAAAGATCCCGAAAAATCGATGAGTCCATACGAGCGATTCAAAAAGTTACAGGAACGGGATCCCACCATAAAAACACTGGTTGAGCTTTTTGGTGCCGAACTCGATTACAACTTAAATCAATAACGAACAGAATGAACGGAAGGGTATTTCCGTTTAATGAATACGAATTTAAACTCAAAACAGCATATTCTTATGAATAACATGGCAGATATGTTCGGGAAGTTTTCCGAACTTCAATCAAAAGTAGAAGAAGCAAAGCAAGAGCTCTCCAAGTTAGAAGTAGAAGCCGAAGCTGGTGGCGGCATGGTGAAAGTGAAAGCCAACGGTGACCGAAAAATCCTGAGCATTGAACTGGATAAGGATGTCATCGACCCTGAAGATGCCGAAATGCTTGAAGATCTCGTAGTTGCAGGAGTTAACAAAGCGCTGGATAAAGCCGAAGAAGCAGCCCAGGAGCGCATGCAGGATACGTACAAAGACATGATTCCCGGCGGCGGCATCCCAGGAATGGATCTAAGCAAATTGGGACTTTAATCAATTGTTGAATGATGAATGTTGGATTTACGATTCATTCATCATTCAAAATTCATAATTCAACATTCATAAATGGAAGGTACGTCTGAAATACTTGAGCAGGCTATCGAGCAGTTAGCCAAATTACCCGGGACCGGCCGAAAGTCGGCTCGCCGCATTGCTCTTTATCTGCTCAAACAAAATGAAGAATCCGTCGTTAAGCTCGCCGATGCCCTGGTAAGTCTTAAACAGTCTATTACCCGCTGTTCTTCCTGTGGCGTCATCAGCGATGGCGATCCCTGTTCCATTTGCAGCAATGTCAAACGCGAGACGGGCAAGATCTGCGTAGTTGAAGAATCCCAGGATGTCTTCCTGATTGAAAAAACCAACGAATTTCGGGGACGATATCACGTACTGGGTGGGGTTATCTCTCCACTGGATAACATCGGTCCTGACGATATCCGTATAAAATCCTTAATGCATCGAATCAATGATGAGGATGAATCTATCGACGAAATTATCCTTGCCTTAAATCCGGATTCCGAAGGTGAGGCTACCGCCTATTACATTAACAAGCTGCTGAAGCCTTACGAGGAAATTGAGGTTACCCGCATTGCTTATGGCATTCCCATGGGAACTGAACTCGAATTTATCGATGAAGCAACCCTTAGCCGCGCTTTTGCCAGCCGGAATACTTTTTAAAAATTGAAAACTCTACGCTGAGCATTAGGAATTATCATCTTATTTCCTAATGCTTGGGTTTAATTCCTAATTAATTTATCATCTATGAAGATTAAAGCCACGATTCTCTGTATCCTCTTCTTATCTGTTGCACTAACCGGCTACAGCCAGGGCAAGGACTACTGGCAACAAGAAGCTGAGTATAAAATGGATATTGACGTAGATGCAGAAGCCCATCAGTTTTCAGGAACCCAGGAACTCACCTACCATAATAATTCCCCGGATACCCTTCGGCGTGTGTTTTATCACCTGTACTTTAATGCTTTTCAGCCCGGCAGCATGATGGACGTCCGCTCCCGAACCATAGAAGATCCCGACAGCCGGGTTGGTGACCGCATCTCCAAACTTCCCAAAGATGAAATCGGCTATCATCATATCAACAGCCTAACCCAGGATGGTGAAGTGGTAGACTATACGGTGGATGGCACGATACTGGAAGTAACGCTTGACCAGCCTATTCTTCCCGGTGAGGAAACGACTTTCAATATGGCATTTGAAAGCCAGGTTCCACGACAAATTCGTCGTTCAGGATGGGCCAACAAGGAAGGTGTGGAGTTTTCGATGAGTCAGTGGTATCCAAAACTCTCGGAGTATGATAACGATGGCTGGCATCCGAATCCTTATATCGGGCGCGAATTTCACGGCGTGTGGGGTAGTTTTGATGTAAAGATTTCTATTGACAGTTCCTACGTGATGGGCGCCACCGGCCATTTGCAGAATGCCGATGAAATTGGTCATGGCTACGCAGAAGAGTATGAACGCCCCGACGATGGCAAACTTACCTGGCACTGGCAGGCCGACAAGGTACACGATTTTATGTGGGGCGCCGATCCTGATTTTACCCACACTACGGCCCAGGTACCAAACGGACCCAAACTGCACTTCCTTTATCAACAGGATACGGTAGCGGTGAATGCCGATCGATATTCACAGCAGCAATTGACCCAAAACTGGGAACAGCTGCCCGAATACACGGTTAAGGCGTTCCAGTTTATGAGCGAAAACTTCGGGAAGTATCCCTATGATAAGTTTACGGTTATCCAGGGTGGAGACGGCGGCATGGAGTATCCCATGGGAACGCTGATTACCGGAAACCGTTCGCTGGGCAGCCTGGTAGGTGTGACGGTTCACGAATTTGTTCATATGTGGTACTATGGCGTACTTGCCACGAATGAAAGCCGCTATCCCTGGATGGACGAAGGCTTCACTACCTACACTTCAGCACTAACGATGGATCACCTGTTCAATAATGGTCAGAGTGAAAACCCTCACGAAGGATCCTACAGCAGATATTTGGGGATGCAACGGGCTGAACGTTTCGAAGCCCTCGATACGCATGCAGATCATTACGAAACGAATGCAGCTTATGGTGCCGCTTCTTACTCCACCGGATCGGTATTCTTAAATCAGCTCCGTTATATCGTTGGTACCGAAGCCTTTAACAAAGGGATGAAGCGCTACTTTCATACCTGGAAATTCAAGCATCCGGATGGTCGCGATTTCCTGCGGACAATGGAAAAAGAATCGGATATGGTGCTTGACTGGTATTACCAATACTTTATTGAGACAACAAAGACCATCGATTACGGCATTAGCTCCGTGCTGTCCAACGGCAATGAGACCTTTGTAACGCTCGAACGCCACGACCTCACGCCCATGCCCATCGACTTGATGGTAACTTATGAGGATGGTAGCCAAGAGCTCTTTTACATCCCGCTTCGCATTATGCGGAACGAAAAAATGGCTGAATCCGACACGCCCCGTACGGTCAAGGCAGACTGGCCCTGGGTGAATCCCACTTACACACTGGGCATTGATGGGGCTGCCTCCCAGATTAAAACTATTGAGATTGACCCATCCATGCGGTTAGCCGATATCAACCGGGAAAATAATGTTATCAACATGGAAGAACGTATGAACGTGGCCGAATAGCTTCCATACCCGCATATTTTAGACTCAAAAAAAGCCTCGCAGAAGTTATGCGGGGCTTTTCTTTTTGATATACGCTCTTGTTCGATAGCTGGTAAAATAAGGAAAAAAGTAGCATATTAGTTATTCATAAAAGAGAATTTTACTGTTTTTCAGATGGAAATGGTTTTTACACCCAAAGGGCGACTTTCCACGTATGTGAGGATGATGTGGCTCAATGATGGATATACTCCGTCCAGTTCCAAAGAACGCGTTCTTCCATCGACGGCCTGTCAACTTATCATCAATCTTGCGGGTGCTCCATTCCGTCATTTTGATAAAAGCAATCCTGACAAGGAGTATTGTTACGATTCCGCCGTTCTTACGGGCATCCGCTCTCACCATATCTTCCTGGATTCGTATTCACGGATTTCAACAATCGGTGTAATCTTTAGAACCGGGGCTATACCCGCCTTGTTTGGTATTCCTGCGTATGAGTTGCATAATCAAGTAGTGTCGTTAAAAAATGTGCTCAATACAGAAACGAGCAGGCTATTGGGAACGCTGGAAGAGGCCGCCGATCCAAACCAAAAGATTCGCATTGTTGCCAACTTTTTAATGGACTTGCTGGATAAAGACGTTAAACCTAATCCGGCGATTCAGCACTCCGTTCATCTGATCAGCAAGACTCATGGCACAACTCCCATTGCAGAAATTCGGGATCACATTGGATATAGCCGCCGGCATTTTTCCCACCTTTTCAAAAAACTAATCGGCCTTACGCCCAAGCAGTACGCCCGGCTATCTCGCTTTCAGCATGCCCTTGATATAATCCATCAGTGTAATATTTCGGACTGGACTCGCTTCGCTCTTGGGCTGGGTTATTACGACCAATCGCACTTTATCCATGATTTTCAGTCTTTTTCCGACCTCTCTCCGGACGAATATCGACGTTATAAGCCTAAACAAAAGAATCATATCCCGATGTAGGGTAGCAATATCACATTTTTACAATACTCTTTGGTGTCGGTATGTTATTCTGAGTATACAATCACAGAATAATAGCAAATAAGAAGATAAAGTAATGTCGATCCGAAGAATTGTACCCAATACTGCCTCCGATCATCCGGCCCAAAACAAAGAGTTCTATACTTCATTTCTCGGCCTGGATATCGCGATGAAAAGAGAAGAAATCATCATCTTTGCTGAGCCGGGGAGTCCAACAACCCAGATTAGCTTAATCCGTCCCCAAACCGATATTCCTCATCCGGATGTAAGTATAGAGGTGGACAATGTGGATGCTATGTTTGAACGTGCGGTAAACCAAGGCCGAGAAGTGATCTATCCCATAACCGATGAACCATGGGGTGTTCGTCGCTTTTTTGTAGAGGATCCGAATGGAACTGTTATTAATATTTTGAGCCATTTATAAAAATGAACAAAGTGTTTTGAGTATGTGCGAAGGAAAAACCAATATCGATCCAAATGATTAAGTAAATAAATGGGATCCGGTAATCATGGGAAAAACAATTTGAAAATACCAGGGATTCAAAGCAAAGAAGAAGTAATAGTTTTAACCAGAACAATATCTTCGATTCCCCGGTGACTTTTTTTGTGCGTTTTTTTGTCATTAAAAAAAATGCACAAATCAATAATGATAAAATTAACATAACTCACAATTTGCTATGAACAACCCAGCTATGAGATATATCGTCAATAATGTGGATGAAGCCATCAAATTCTATACCCAACTGCTGGGCTTTGAGGTACAAATGCATCCCGCACCGGGTTTTGCAGCGCTTAGCAAGGATGGTCTTAGACTACTGCTCAATCAGCCGGGAGCTGGTGGGGCAGGCCGTGATATGCCCGATGGACAGTCGCCGGAGCCCGGGGGCTGGAACCGAATACAGCTGTCGGTTGATGATTTGGAAGCATTATGTTCGAAGCTAAAGTCGGAGGGCGCTACTTTTCGAAATGAAATCGTCGAAGGGAAAGGGGGAAAGCAGGTATTATTGCAAGATCCCTCGGGTAACTTGGTCGAACTCTTTGAGGCCGTCGTTCAATAAAGTGAGTTACGAAGTTGTTCAGTCCTGTATCTACCACACAGGCTAATCTATCTAAATAGCCCTGTTTCATAAGCAGCCTCAGATCAGTATATTTGTTTTTGCAATAGACGATTGAACAAGCAAGAGCAGATATGGACAATATTAAGGTTATCGCTTTTGATGCAGATGATACCCTGTGGGCTAATGAGCCTATCTTCCAGAGTGCAGAAGAGCAGTGCAAACAACTTTTGGAAGAATATGTGGAGCCCAAGGTGCTATCAGAGAAGCTCTATGAAACCGAAATTAAAAACCTTAACCTGTTTGGTTATGGTATCAAGGGATTTACGTTATCGCTCATTGAGACGGCCATAGAGCTATCCGGTGACAAGGTGAACGGCGAAGAAATTCAAAAAATTATTGATCTCGGCAAAGAGATGATTCAACACCCGGTAGAACTGTTGCCGGGCGTTGAAGAAACGTTGAAAACACTGGAAGAAGACTATACCCTGATGATCCTGACCAAAGGCGATCTTTTCGACCAGGAGAGCAAGATTGCCCGCTCGGGACTGGATCCACATTTCCGGTGGATAGAAATAGTCAGTGAAAAAAATGAATCGGTCTACAACCAAATTCTCAGACGCTATGACCTCCATCCCTCTGAATTCCTGATGGTGGGCAACTCCCTTAAATCAGATGTTTTACCGGTCAAAGGGGTCGGGGCACACGCTATCCATATTCCCTTTCATGTAACGTGGGACCACGAGTCGGTGGACCTTTCCGAGACCGAGTCCAACGGTTACCACCAGCTGGATGACATTTCACTCGTTCCGAAATTTATAAAGTCAGAAAGTTAGTATGGAAGTGGATGAGGGAATTAAACGGAATGCCGTACTTTGTGTATTAGCTTGCGATCAACAGTATTTGCTACTAAAACGATTCCGAAATCCCAACAAAGGACTATTTACCCCCATCGGCGGTAAGTTGGATCCCCATGAAAATCCCCGGCAGGCCGCCATCCGGGAAACCTACGAAGAGACCGGCATCGAACTGGTTGATCTGACCTACTGCGGTACGCTGGTCGAGACCTCACCCACTGACTACAACTGGAACAGCTATGTGTATACCTCCGAAATTAGCTTCCGGGAACCCCCTGATTGTGATGAAGGCATACTGCATTGGATTAGCCGTGGGGAACTTACGGAGATACCCACACCGGTAACAGATCGGTATATCTACCAGTTTATAGCGGATGACCGTCCGTTTATGCTTAATGCTGATTACGATGAGAACCTGCAGATGCTGTCGCTACGTGAAGAAATTCAAACCGAACTTCTAATCAGCAATAGTTTATAAAGAGGTTTCGCAAAACCACCTCATCTTGTCATTCTGGACTCGTTTCAGAATCTCATTTACCTATGACAGCCTTCCAAAGGAGATCCTGAATCCCGAATTCTCGGGAAGATGACAAGTCAAGCTTTGCAAAGCCTTCGTCAATTATCTCTTGAAGCTTATGCGGTTTTTGTTAATTTGCTACCAGTTGCTGAACCATGACTGCAACCCGCAAACCCTTTTATGGCTGTAACCTACACTACCATACCGCCACCGGATCATTTGTCAACCTACGTACGGTTCTTCTGGATTTTAGAGAGTAATGGACCCTATGTTCATCGCCAGTTGGCGGATATCTCCCCTGAGCTTATATTCCACTACAAAGGTAAGTTTGACAAAATTGGACCTGAAGGAGCACGAACGCCCAGCTTCCGTTCTGGCATACACGGACAATCCAATACTATAAGTCGCTTTACCATTGACCGGGAGTTTGGGATCTTCGGAGTATATTTGTATCCCTATGCCATACCGCCGCTGCTACAGATGGAGAGCACGGAAATTATCGGCCGGATGCCAGACTTATCGACGTTATGGAGTAAAGAAGGCTCCCTTCTGGAAGAACAAATGTGCACGGCTGCCGACAATCAGCAGCGACTTCAGATTATTACCGATTTTTTGAGTCAGAAGCTTCTAAACAGGGAGAATAACCATCCTGCCATATTTAACTCCGTACAATATATTCTTAAAACCAAAGGAATCCTCACGGTGGAAACATTAGCCTCTAAGTGCGGACTTTCCCAACGACAGTTTGGCCGGTTATTTAAGCAGTATACAGGCTTCACTCCTAAGCTTTTTTCAAGGATCACCCGATTCCATGCGGCCACTAAGCGTTATGAAAACGGTTATAACCAGTCGCTTACTGAAGTAGCTTTGGATTGCGGGTATTACGATCAGTCCCATTTTATACAGGACTTTAAAACATTTGCGGGCTGCCTGCCCAGCGTCTTCTTTTCCGGAGAAGCTGAGGGCACGGAATGGCGCGATGCATAAGAAATGTCGGATTTTTACAATTGTGTTACTTCCCTATGGGACATTTTTTACCAAACGAAACGCTAAAAAAACTCAACGTTATGGCCAGCAAAAACCAAAATCCTGAATATTATCGCACGGTTATGCCTTACCTGATACTAGAAAATGCGGAGGCATTCTTAGATTTCACACAAACGGTATTTGATGCAGAAATAAAAATGAAGCATGAAGATGAGAAAGGGCTCAGGCATGCCGAAATCGTGATGGGCGACAGCACCATTATGGTAGGGCAGAGTGGTGGTCCCTGGGATCCACAGCCGGCTGGGCTCTATATCAATGTATCCTCGGCTGATGATACCTACCAAAAAGCATTGGATGCAGGAGCTACTACGGTTATGGAGCTTTCCAACGAAAACTACGGCCGATCCGGTGGAGTGTTAGATCCTTTTGGAAATACCTGGTGGATCACCTCTGTGCAAGACTGAGCAGTTAACTAATTGATTAATAACCCTTTCTGGGGTTAAAATCGTGTCATACTATAAAATATAGAAGACTACGGTCAATCCTCCTGACCTTACCGACAGTAGTCGGTACAAGCTATTCTCCAAGGAAGAACTTGTTGCTGAGGAAGGGGTGCTGTATACTGCCAAAGGAGCAGCTACTGGAAGTCCTTCCCCGACAGTCGTCGGGACAGGCTTTGGCGAAGCGGGATTCAGGGAGATTGACTTACTTCAATAGGCTACTGTATATAAAGAAGCTAATCCTATTCTAACCCCTAAAAGCGTAAATTAAAATATTGAAGGGATAAATATTATGAATGATGCTAATAAAAAACCAATAGTTACTATTCATGAAGTGTTCATCTACTTATGTGTGGATGATCCCCAGGCAGCAATCGACTTTTACCGCACCGTATTTGGAGCTGAGGAGCAGTTTCGCCTGACGGAACCCAGTGGTAAGATAGGACATGCCGAGCTTAAGTTAGGTCCCGCAACTATTATGCTGGCTGGAGAGTATCCCGAATATGATATCCATAGTCCCAGGCACTATGGAGGTACCGGAGTTAGGATCCACCTGCATGTGGATGATGTGGACTCCCTGGCTCAACGCGCCGTTGACGCCGGGGCCGAGATGCTCCGGGAGCCGACCGATGAACCTCATGGCGAGCGTCAGTGCAAGCTGCGCGATCCCTTTGGCCACGAGTGGCTGCTGGGGCACTCCATCGAAGAGGTTTCTCCGGAAGAGATGCAGCGCCGCTTTACCGAATCCTTTCAAAATGTATGACCTCTTGTCTTTCAAAAGAGTGAGAAATTCCATTGCTTGCTCATGCAACTATATAATGAAAGTCCTCCACACACCATAAATACTTCTTTTAATATATTTAGTTGCACACATAAATAAATTGACCCTACTTCTTTTTTAATTCTTTCGGCCCACTATAAGGTAGAGCTTCTTTGTATTCGGGGTAAAAACACGTTGTTAAAGTTATTGGTGAATCATCATGCAGAGACTGACCCCATTTTTGAAAAGCGCGAGAACTGCGAACATCAATGACGCATGCCGAAAAGCTCATGGATACGTATCTACAATAGACAAAACCGCCGTTTAGAGCACGCTGTAACTATATACTGTTTATAGTTATAACTATGAACACCTTATACTTATAAGGGTAAGCACCTTATAGTTACAACTATCTACTCCTTATACTTATAACTATAAAAGGGCTATACACCTAAGGATTGACATATAGCCCTGATAGTTTATTTAATTGAGGGTTATGGTACAACAACGGTAGAGTTTAACCGTCCACTTCGTACCGATTTGGTATTTTGGAGTATCGTCCGCACTTCTACCGAATATTCCCCGCTGGGCAGGCTTTCGGGGATCATCACGATGAGGTTGGCAGGCTTGTTACGGATATAGGTATCCGAACGGGTAGAAGTGCCATCATCTGCAATAAAGAAGACGCCCTGGTCGGTAGCTTCCGGATCGACCTTTAGCAGGCGGCCCGTAATTTTAGCCACGCCCCCTGGTGTCAGGGTCTCGTTGGTGGTATCGCTGGCGACATCCTCAAAAAGCTTAAGTGCTGGTTCGGGACGGTCGGCCTCAATCTTCTCGACCTCGATATTCTGGGCGGCCCGTTTTACACGCGGCCCCGGATTCATGTTGAGCCGCACGTAATGGCGCGACTCATCATAGCGGTCAGTCAAATCATTAAACACGCCAGGCATAGAACCGGTTACCCGCATGATGGAGGTATTGACGCTGTCTCCGCCCTCAAGCACTTTTTCAATTGCAGCTTCGTATTCTTCAATCACCGAAAGGGCTTCAGCCTTGGTTACCGTTGATCCCCGGCTAATCATGAGATCAATGATATCTTCAATCTCGTGGCTCTCCTGATCCTGCACAATAGCCATATAATCATTAGGGTCTGTAGTTAAGTAGTTCGGATATAGAGCATATTTTAAGCTCATAGCTTTCTTGATTTAGTTAGTATTTAGCAGGGGACATTCTATGGTCTATTATAATCCCCATTATATAGTAGGACCGAAAAAGAGGGGAATCCTTACAAATTAATTTAAAAAAGGTCTATTTTTCCAAACAAAAAAGCCCTACATCGCCGGAGAGACGATACAGGGCTGTATTTAAAAAGTATTTTCAAGGAGCTACGGGGTGCGTTAGGCTATTGTTCAGAACCATCTGGCACCATAAAGGGCTCGATGTACATGGTTTGACCGTGGGGGCGTAGGTTCTGGATGCCATCCTTTATCTGTACTTCCTGAAGAACAGTAGGCGCTGCACGTCGTTTAGCCGGCTGGCCGGTGATAATGGCAATGGCACGGGCCAGCAGTGGCTCATCTGTATCACCAATAGCAGGTTTGTTAAGCAGATTCTCTAACGTAACTTCGGGAACGTTGTATTCACCGGTAGGATTGAAGGCATTGACCGTGATTGTGTTTCCATTATATTGAGTGGTGTATTCATAAGGATAGGTTTCTCCGTCAGCGTTAATAAACTGCAATACAATGGGTTGGATAGCTACTTTATGCTCTTCATTAGCTTCAGAGACATCTAAGTAGGGAACAGGGGAATCGGTAAGCAGTAAGGACCCCACATCTTTACCTGACGTCAGGGTCCCGATAACTTCTACATTAATATTATGGGCACGCAAGCCGTTCATTAGGGCTTCACTGGCCGAAGCGGTACCGGCAGAGGTTAACACATAGATGGTATTTAGGGACAGGTTGTTGATGGGCTCCGAGTTCATAAAGCCGCCTTGTGCATCCGTTTCAAACTCTCCATCGCTGTTTTGGAGGGGTACTTCGTCCAAAAAGTACACGCTTCGGTCCCGCTGTTGCGAGCGCTTTTGATTATAGGTAAACCGGGCAAATTCGTCGTTGCTGCCCAATCCAGAGACCAAGCTGGATAACAGCTGGCTGGTCAGAACGGAACCGCCGCCGTTGTACCGAAGGTCGAGCACCAGCTCATCAATATTTTCGCTTTTAAATTCCCCAAACACCTCATTAAGCCGCTGATGTGAATTCCCCTGGAAAGCGTTATACATCAAGTATCCAATTTGAACACCGGTGGTATCAATGACTTCATGGTGGTACACAGGATCTTCAATAACCTGCCTTGAAGCAATCGTAACGGTAGAATCTGTAGGAAAAGAGAGGCCCCCATTGCTGGTATCGATATGGGCCATCGTCAATTCATGCGCGTTATTATTTGTCAAGAGGTCAAGGTAGTTATTTACATTCAGGTCGGTGCCATCAACGGCGGTAAACAGGTCAAGACGTTTTAAACCTGCCTCATCAGCGGGAGAATCCGGAATAACATACCGGACGTAGCCAACCAAGTCTCCTGCTGCGGGGGTTGATTCATAGAAAAAGTTGTAATTAAAGCCCAAGGCTGCATACACGCCGTCGCGTTCATCCTGGTACTCTTCGTAATCGTCAATAAAAAAGGAAAAGCGGTCGTCTTGGTACAACAAATCTTCATAAAGTGCTTCAGCATCGCTGTAATCCAACAAATACTGGTTAAACTCAGCACTATCATCATCAAAGCTGTCATCAAGATCTGGCACATTGTCTTGCCAGTAGTACCAATAATTCATAGCATTCCAGACAAACTTTTTTTCGGCAGAGGCTTCTTCTCCCTGGTTGGGGTTGGGATCTGGATTTGTGTTGGTCGGAGAGTCGTCACCACAGCCCCAAATAAAGAAGACCATAAGTAAGGCGACCCATAAATAATGTGATTTTTTCATAATATCGATATTTTCTCTAACTGCCTTTGCCATTTAACGAATGATCGTGCATTTTTATTTAATACGATAGATAATAAGTCACAGATTTCAAATCAGTGTGCAAAATTTTTACTGATACTATACGTTTATCAATCTCGCTATGATAAAATAGTATACTTTATTTTAACTTCGTACCGTAGCACTTGTTCATTATAATAATCTCATAATCCTTGCTTCTATGAAAATAACTATAATTATGGCCCTTTCGTTTTTTTTATTGCAGGGATGTTCCTCATCAGAGAATATGACTGATGAAGAAAGCATGAAAGTAGTGTACGCAACCTATAAAAAATGGTCTGAACCCTCTCCTGTGGGATCAGATGTACCGGAAAGGGGAACAGATTTAACCCTGAGTGTTCAGCATTGGCCGGAGGAATATACGCCTCAATACATTATTTATGAAAAGCGACAGTCGCATGGCGCTGAGATCGCCAATAAGGCCGGGGTTACGGTGTTTATTGAGGCGCGTATTATGAAGACCTCGTCGGTAATCCAAGGGACGGCCGAGGCGGTGGACCTTTCTGATCGGCTGGTCTATACCAATGCGGAAGGCGATACCAGCTTTGTAGAAATTGAGGAATGGAACCGCGAAGAGTAACTTTTACCGCTTTTGTATCGACATTCCGAATGCACCTAACCAACAAGCTGGAAGGTGGTGATATTAAATTTCTACCTCAATTTTCTATCACCTTTTGCCGTGTCCCGTCCATACGGGGGCTTGACCCATCCGAAGGATCGGAACCAGCGATCTGGGCTCATAAAAACTCTCCCGAGTACTCGGGATAACTCCTCGGTGCTGACAGATTTCATTGTCGCTGATAACGGTTTCCAGTCAGCCCCCTCGTCATACAGAAATTCTTCCGGTGGTTCTTGTCCCTTTGAATCAAAATAAAACTTTCTTCTCCGGCCTAACGAATCATGGGCGGAGGCTCGAAGGATGATCTGGATCATTTCACACCGGTGCTATTTGGGAAACTGTTCCGTAATGGGAAGGACCATTGAAATGATCCCATCCGAGACCGGAGCGGGCCATGATTCTCCGCCGGTGAGTTTTTTGGTTACTTTTTTGCTCATTCAAAAAAGTAATAGAAGTGCGGCATTGTGTTAAAATAGAGCAATAGTTCTCTATCGTCTTTTGGCCGCCCTTAAACTAAAACAAGTTGCCCTGTTCATCGCCGCCGACGACCGGAATGGACAGATCCGTACCCACTTCTTCATTCATCTGTTGAATAAAATGGGCTGCCAATGCGGGTGACTTCTTTTCCTTATTCTGGTGCACAAAAAAGTGAATGTTTTTCAATCCCTGCTCATTCCATGCCTGTAGTCGTTGAGCCCACTCATCCAGGCGGGGTACATCGGTAGGATGGTTGGCACCCACATAGCGGATAAAGGCTTCGTTGTTGGTAAGGCGCATATGCAGCAAGTCGCGCCGGCCGGCGGTATCCACCAGCACATTGGCAATGTTATTTTCTTCCAGTAGACCGTACAATTCGTCGGCTACAATGTCATCATCAAACCAGTCGGGGTGGCGAAACTCTATCGCCAGCGGGATGCCTTCGGGCCAGTGCTCCAAAAACGACTGTACACGGTCAAAGAATTTGGGCTTAAAGTTACCGCGTAGCTGCAGGAAGATCGTGCCCAGCTTCTCTTTGAAATGCACAATGCTGTCAATAAAATTATCGGTAGCATCTTCGATGCCATTGAGCCACTTAAGGTGACTGATATATCGGTTTACTTTGGGAAAGAACTTAAAGTTTTCCGGTACCTTGTCGTGCCACTCTTTAATTTGATCAGCATCGAAGGTATTATAAAACGTGGCGTTGAGTTCTACAGAATTAAACTGCGAACCATAATAGGTAAGCTCATCGCCGGCTCCATCCGGATAAAAATTATTTAAATCCTTTTTGTTCCATTTGGCGCATCCCACATACAAATCAGGCGTTCCTTTTGATCCTTTGTCCGAAAGAACGGTTGCTGTTTCAGGATGGTCTACCGGAAGTGAATAATCAATGTTACCGGGGGTATCTGTGCTGCCAAATTTCATAACGGTGGATTAAGCAGGTTGGGGTTGATACAATTGAGCCAGAAAGTTATTTATATTTTTGATCATTTTCGAGTAGCAGATCGGTACCTAATATCCTGTGGAACGAAGATAAAGATACCACATCACCGGCTTTTAAAAGCGAAATATGGATACCAGTTAAAGAAAGTAACATGTTTAGCAGTTAAAAATCATCCTATATATGATGGAGGACCTGATTATATGATATAGTAGATCCGCAAATTTTTTAAAACTTTGCGGATTTTAATTCAACTCATATTAACATGTATAGCTGCTTTTGTATGCTTAAAAAAGTTCAACCCCCAGCGTTCCGCCGATCCACCAGCGTAACTCGTTGCTGCCCGATGAATGTTTGTAAATAGTGTAGGGCAGGTGTTGAGTAGATAACTCCTCATCGGTGATCAACAGGTTGACACTGGGACCAATAAACAGCCGTACATTCCGGGTGTAGGCGTGTACATAGTGCATCCGCCACTGGATGTGGTTGCTGGTTTCGGACGTCCATTTTCCGTCATAATTCAGGTGATAATTCATGATATCCGTTTCTAATCCCTTGCCTTTTTGATTAAAGGAATAGTGGTAACCGAGGCCGAGACCTACCTGCCACAGGTCATCGCCATAGAATGGATTATAGCCGATGCTGAGCACATTGTAGACTTCTTTGGTGCCGATCCGCATCCCACCGTTGACAAATCCGGTTTCGCTGCCCCATATGTCTACATCAAATCGCCCGTTCCTGACAAAGCTGAGAAGTCCGATCGGTGTTCCTCCATCATTTTCTCCCACGATGTTAATAATTCCGATCTGGGTTCCTTCCTGCCGGTTGGCAGTGTTGATGACACCGAATTGCGTTCCCATCTGGTTGTTTGCCACATTAATAGGGGCGAATGCCACACCTTTTATTTCACCTGCTACATTAAGTCCGCCGGCCATCAATAAACCGCGGGTATGCTTGCCTACAATATTGGCGGCACCGGCCAGTGATATTCCGCCTGTAAACGTATCCGAAATATTGAGTGCTCCTGACAGCAGTAGTCCCCTCGCCTGTTGTCCATTATAGTTAACAGCTCCCGACATCTGCAATCCGCTGATATCGTACCGGTTGCCGTTAAAAACAGATCCCAACTCAATGCCGTGGAACGCTCCGTTATAGCCTCCTATGATATTGAAGGAAATCCGGGAGGTAGAATACGAGTCAGAGGTACTTAATCCGGGTACAAAAGAGACCTGGAAGGTGCTTTCTTTGTCCGGCTTTTGATCGGTGGATTGAGCTACTGCGGAATAACAAAATCCGAAAATTATAAATAGTAGGGTGATGCTGTGCGAGATGAAAGTGCGAGCTGATTTCATAGCTTTATTAATTCTTCTCCTGAAAAATTGTTGATTGGAGTTTATGCCTGATGTATGCTGAATTAACAGCTGTACATATTTACAGAAAAATGTTCTGCCAAAACCAGCTGCTTAACAGGTAATACTACACCCGACAACAAGGCAATAACTATCTTCAGCAAGAATAATTTTCATCTGATTTGAAGATGGAGGGAGGCGACTGCTTTTAACACTACAGGTGGGACTTTTTGCACAACATTAATTGTTCTCCTTCTCTAAAACCATAGTCAAAAGATAACGCAGCCATGGATACAGATAATATAGTTGCCGGCATCAAAAAGAGGAATCCTCATCAGCCTACTTTTTACCAAGCTGTAGCCGAGGTTCTTGATTCTATAAAACCGGTTCTGGATAAAGATGGGCAATACAAGGAGCATAAAATTATTGAACGTCTTGTCGAACCCGACCGGATCATCAGTTTTAAAGTCACCTGGCAGGACGATGACGGGGAAATTCACGTCAACCGGGGCTATCGCGTGCAAATGAACAGTGCCCTGGGGCCCTACAAAGGTGGCCTACGGTACGATCCGTCCGTAAACCAGGATATCCTGAAGTTTCTGGCCTTCGAGCAAACCTTTAAGAATGCGCTGACCGGCATTCCGCTGGGGTCGGGCAAAGGGGGATCTGACTTCAATCCAAAAGGGAAATCAGATGATGAAATTATGCGATTTTGCCAGAGCTTCATGTCAGAACTGTACCGGTATATTGGTCCGGATGTGGATGTACCCGCCGGCGACATAGGGGTCGGCTCTCGCGAAATCGGCTACCTGTTCGGTGCATACAAAAAGTTAAAGAACGAATTCAGCGGGGTATTGACGGGTAAAGGGGTAAACTGGGGCGGCAGCCTGATCCGTACTGAGGCTACCGGCTATGGACTCATCTTTTTTGCTCTCAACATGTTAGCTGAGCAGAATGAATCCCTAAAAGGAAAGAAATGCCTGGTATCGGGGGCAGGGAATGTAGCTCAGTATGCTATTGAAAAGATTATCCAGGAAGGCAGTATGCCGGTTACCGTATCGGACTCTGACGGCTTTATTTATGATGATGAAAGCATCAACGAGGAAAAACTGGAATTCATCAAACGACTAAAAAATGAGCAAAGAGGTCGCATTAAAGAGTATGCCGACGAATTTTCGAGTGGCGAGTATACCGAGGTGGATGGGAACTCCGATTCGAACCCCCTGTGGGATATTGAAGCCGACTGCGCCTTCCCCTGTGCCACCCAGAACGAAGTACAGGAAAAGGACGCCCGGCACTTAGTGGATCATGGTATCCAACTCATTGCTGAGGGGGCCAACATGCCGTTAACACCCGAGGCCCTAGAGGTTATTCGGAATGCTGATGTGCTATACGCGCCGGGCAAAGCGACCAATGCGGGCGGGGTAGCGATCTCCGGGCTGGAAATGACGCAGAATAAGATGGGCGTGTACTGGTCCCGCGACCGGGTGAGCTCTGAGCTGCAAGAAATCATGCGCGAGATCCATGAAAAATGTATAGAAGCAGCCAGTGAATATGATTTGGGTACCGATTACCTTGCCGGGGCTAATATCGCCGGATTTAAAAAAGTAGCTCAATCCATGATTGCCCAAGGCGTGGTATAAGCGAAAAGTGGCATCCGACTTCTAATCCCACATGCCTTGGGGTACAATCTCCAGGGCATGCCCGTCGGGATCTCGGAAGTAAAAGGAATAGTAGTCCTCAAACCAGTGCTGTTCATGCTCGATAGTAATTCCCCAGCATTGAACCTGCTCTTTCATGGCTTTATACTCACTTTGTGGTACCTCAAAGGCAATATGGAGGTTGCCTTCTCCATGATGCGGCGGTAGTTTGTCATCCTGTTGGGTTGCACCGGACAAAAAGCATAGCAATACCGAGGAGCCCACTTTGAAAAAGACATGGCGCCCTTCTTCTTTGGCTATCATCTTAAAACCAAGCTTTTCTTTGTAGAAAGTTTCTGTACGTTCTAAATTCTGCACATACAGGCTGGTCTCTTTGATCTGTGTAATATTCATTACGGCCTTTTTGTCTGCTCTTTTTCGTCATTCTGCTTCACTTACCTCTAATGTAATACCTTCTTCGGCCAGTTGTTCGGTTGATTTTAACTGGATGGACCGGCCATGCTTGTCGCTTATATCCCCGGATGCCAAATGAGAAGCATAGACGCCCGTAGCTTCCCCCGGAATTGCACTACTTGGTTGTGTTTTATGGTTGCGAATATATGCGAAGTTAATCAGTTCGGTCACCGTTACCGGACTGTCGTCCAGCTCCTGGGCCATAACCTTGAACATCATCTGTTGCCCTGCGGTGGCTGAAGAGACGAGTCCCGCGCCCATACCTTCAGGAGAACTCAACGCCAACGGACCATTAATAAAGACATACTGACCTTTGCCACGCTCTCTGAACCGTTTCAGAAAAGTTTGGGCCGTTACAAAATGAGCCATCAAATAATCATTAATAACTTCGCAAAAAGTATCTACAGAGACATCAATCATTGAGGGAGCCCCTTGAAAACGTCCTAATGATGCAATAGCCGCATCGGGTTGCCCAACCTGCTTAGCGATTTTATTTAAAAGCGATTTGGAGGTGGATGGATCTCCTATATTACCGACCATGGTATGAAGCTGTTCAACAGATGTTTTATCCAGATCATGATTTATAATGTCATTCAATTGTTGAAGGCTATCCTTTGAACGAGAGGGTACCACCACAGTAGCCTGCCGCTTTAAAAGCTCTTTAACAATAAAAGATCCTACATTTCCAGTTCCTCCTGCTACGACAACAATCTTATCTTTCAGTGATTCCATAATCGTATAAGGTTTTTAGATTATAACTTATTGATTTATCAGGGGCCTTTGCAAAGCTCCCTATAAGACAGTTTCCTGGTGACCCGTTTTTTGCTTCAGGGTCGATCTTAGCTTTTCTACATTCGGTAGAGCGAGTTTAAATTCATTTTCGAGCACAATCCGTAATTCATTGGCCGTTTCAAGGGTTTGCTCCTCGGTTGGGCCCTCCAAATGGTGGATCTTAAACGTATTGCCAGATAACACATAACGACGCCCCGGAGCGGTTCGGGCTGCTATCAGATCATTCACGAAATGGGATTCCGGGTGATGAGAGAGGTACCAGCTGGTGAGTTCGTAGTCCGGCTGATAATGTTCCTGCAGACCAAACTGGTAAAGCGCCTTCCATTCTTCTTTTATCTGTATCTGTAACAGGTATTCTTCCTCTTTTTGAACAAGCCGATAGGGCTCATGTGGGGTCTGTTGAACCATATCCGGCTCCAGCAACATTGGGGCTGAAAGCGTCGATCCGCCAAAACCCACATCTGCGATATAGCTTCTACCTTCCACCTGAACTAACAGGAGCATATGTCCGCGGGGTGTCATCTCCTCTTCCGATTTATTCCACCGAACCCGGGCGGCCAGCCCCTTCACTTCAAAACCAATCTGTTGCAACACATTGCGGAACAGTAGGTTCTGTTCAAAACAGTAGCCGCCCCGTTGGTTTTGGATCATCTTGTCTTCCAGCGATTGCAAATCCAACTTCACCGGCAATGCCAGTAGTGGATTAAGATTCTCGAATGGGATGGCTTCCGTGTGCTTCTCATGGAGAATGCGTAACGTATCCAGGGTGGGCGTTGGTGTTCCTTCATATCCAATTCGTTCGAAATAGTTGTCCAGATTTATTGCTGACATCATGCAGCCTCCTCATTAATATTAAAACGCAAAGCATCATCAATCTTTTTCTGATATAAGGCATCGGCAAACCACAGGAATTCATCCAGAAATTTTTGTCCCGAACTTTCTATTTTATCACTCTTCGGGCAATAGTTTTCATCAAAGGAACGATGAACCCGGGGCACCAGCCATTTTAACGGCATCGGAAAAGCGCCTATACTCAAAATTATTTGCTGAAGGTGTCGTGATGCATTGATACCACCCATTTTACCTGACGAAGTAGCCACAGCACCAATAGGTTTCTTCTGCAACTCACTCCAGAAATAGTCTAACGTATTTTTGAGCACACCCGAGATGCTGCCATGATATTCTGGTGTAATAAAAATGAGAGCATCGGCCTCGTTCATCCGTTGGCTTATCTTGGAAGCCTGCGTGAGACTGTCTGGATGATTTTGGAGCTTTTCTTCAAATATGGGCAGCGAAGTTTCAGCCAGATCAATCAGATCACTTTTGATATCTCGATCCTGAAGTTCATTATGCAGGTAATAGGCAGCTTTATGTGTTTGTCTTCCCTTTCTAGCGCTGCCCAAAATTATAGCAACTTTCATAATATCAAATGTTTGTGGTTTGTGTTATGATTTATCGGGGAACCCGAATCCAGCATAGAATCCAAAAGTTGCAATGCCTATGGGAACATCCCCATTGGTTACTTCATGGATAGTATCCGCAGTTTCAAAATCGAACCCGCCATATAGTTCAATAAGTGTAGCACCATCTTCGGCTACCTTGCTGGCCAGCCTGACGGCCTGCAGGGTATCACTAACAGCTACGTAAGTCACTTGACCACCCTCATACCGTTCTTCTATGCGGTCGGTTTGTGGATCAGCATGTTCGTCCAGGATAATGAATACTTCCTTTTCTTCTGTCTGGTTAGCTGTGGATTGGTACCGTTCTTTCAGTTTTGCGATATCGATGAGTACCTCAAAAGGATAAGTCACCAGTCCCACGGGAATATCATCCTCCACGACCGAACGAACAGCGGAAATCCAACCAAGGCCTGTGCCTCCACAAAGTTCGATGGATGCCACTCCCTTGTCTTTGGTTAACGTACCGGCAAGTTCTGCTGCTGAGGATGGGTTGGGCGCATAGGCAATGTAGTTATGATTCAGAGCGCGAAGTTCGGAGTATTCTCCAGCAAAAATAAGGGCTCTGCTTCTGTTCTTATCCATAGCTTTTCAAGTATTAATAGTTATTTATTTTAGGATTCCGGACGCGTAGGTTGCACACGCAGCATCGGTTTATATGCAGGCAAGTAGGCTACCAACAGATATAAATTGAGTACAGCTGCTACTACACCGGGTACAATACTGGCGGGAGCCAGCGACAGATGGAAACCGATGATATTTACGATTACGGGCACCAGCAGAATGAGCGCCAGTGGAACGAACCGGTTAGCAAGGAGTGAAATGCCGGCGAAAAGCTGTACCGCAAAAACAAGCGGCATCATATACCCGGATTGGACCAGGGCACCCATAAACTGAGCCGCTTGCTCGGGCATGGCTGGCTGAGGCAAGAAATGGAAAAATCCATTGAGGCCGAAAACGAAGAACATAAATCCTAACAAAAATCGGCTTACTGTTACTACTTTCTTGGGAAATAATGAGTGGTTAAGCATAATAGGTAGATACTATTTGGTAATTAAAATTAATTAAGAGGTTAACTTTAAAATTAGTCTTGGTTCTTATCCTGCTGCTTGGCAGCGATGGCTTCTACTTCAAACAACATACCTTCTACAGCCAGCCGTGATACAGGAATGAGGCTTTGGGTTGGAAATTTCTTGTCTGACCAATGGTTTAGAGACTCTTCAATGAGCACCCGGTGTTTATCCTTATTGTGGTTAACCACCAGCGTAGTAAGCTTCACAACATCCTGCATAGAGCTATTTTGGGAAGCAAGCGCCAGCCTTAGATTTTCAAAGGCCTGATGCACCTGGCTTCGGAAGTTGGCAATAGTATCTTGCTGGTGCTGCCCGCCGCCTTGTCCGGCTACATAGATCATGGTACTGTTGGGCGGTACGGTAGCTATATGCGAGTAGCCGAAGTCCGTAGGATCATATAATGTTGTTGGGTTGGATATTTCGTGCTTCTTCTGTTCAGCTTGATTGGTGTTCATAGTTTCTTGCGTATTCTCAGAGTTATATATTTTCTTTCATTATAGAGTAAACTCCACGATCGGCGGTAATACCGAGGCGTTCAAACATTTCAGCAGGATCGAAATTCTCTTCCTCATACGCAGCCTTCACGGTCTTCTTAGCATTTTCCAGTGCTTCTGCGCTTTCCCACTCAGCTATCGTCATGCAAATTAGGTTGCCCGACTCATCCCTCCGCTGATACACCTCGTGCTTAATAAATCCGGGGAGCTTTTTGATGATATTCGGGTTTTTCCGCAGTCGTTTGGTGAACTCCTCAATTCCTTGCTTTGGAACTGTAAACTTGTCAATGTGGATGCGTTTTTCTGGTTGACCCATGGGCATAATATCAGAGATTAAACCTCCGGGGATTTTGAATTCCCCGGAGGTTTCGGAATTACAGTTTTAGTCGTTAAGCTTCTTGGTAGTTTACCTCTACAGCATCCCAGTCTACGACCTTCCAGAACGCCTCGACATAGCTACCGCGCTTATTTTGATAGTTGAGATAGTAGGCGTGCTCCCAGACATCAAGCCCCAGGATCGGTGTGCCCTGCGTACCTGCGACATCCATCAATGGATTGTCCTGATTAGCTGTAGATGTAATCACCAACTCATCATCAGCAGTCACGACCAGCCAGGCCCATCCCGAACCAAATTGACTGCCGGCTGCATCCGCAAATTGTTCTTTAAAGGCCTCAAACGAGCCGAACGCCTGATCAATAGCTTCCGCTAACGCTCCTTCAGGTGCCTCTTTTCCTTCAGGAGCCAAAATACTCCAGAAAAGACGGTGGTTATAATATCCACCACCGTTGTTACGGACAGCATCCGAATGTTCAGATGCATTGGAGAGGACCTCCTCAATGGAGGCATCCTCCAACTTAGTACCTGCTATAGCATTATTGAATTTGTTGGTGTATCCCTGATGGTGTTTGGTGTGATGGATCTCCATTGTTTGGGCATCGATAACGGGTTCCAGGGCGTCGTATTCGAATGAAAGTGTTGGAAGTTGGTAACTCATAATTGATCTTTAGTTTCAAGTATTGTTCCTGTTCACCCGCTAATCTAAAAATTCTCGCTATTAAACCAAATAAATGCTTTGTTTATTGTGATAATTTCTTTTTATGCGGTCGATAAATAATTGCAAAGGGGCTTTTAATTTCTTTTTGAAGGCTTATTCAGTACTTTGAAAAAGTTGTCCAATTAAATGCTTTGTTTATTATGAAAAATGAATTGCCAAGTCATGAACGCGCCGTCTGGATTCTGAAGACCCGGGGGGCTCAGCCTCTTTCTGCTATCGCGGAAGAGATGGATGTGACCAAAGAGGGGGCTCGATTTCATCTTCTGAAGTTGGAAAAAGAAGGATTAGTGCAGTCGCAGTCGAAAGCAGAGGGACGTGGCCGGCCTAAAAAAATTTGGTCACTCACAGAAAAAGGACATGCCCGGTTCCCTGATCGACATGCAAATATGACTGTCAACCTTATAGCCATGATGCGACAAACACTGGGGGATGAAGCCGTTCAAGACGTTATCAATGCGAACGAAAAGCGTACGCTGGCTGAATACGAGGAGGAGCTCAAAGAATGCGATACCCTGGAAGGAAAAGTGGCTAAACTGACGGAAATCCGAAGCCGGGAAGGCTATATGGCCGAGTACCAGGAGAAAGAGGATAGTTTCCTGTTTGTTGAAAATCACTGCCCCATCTGTGCAGCTGCTGAAACATGCCAACAATTCTGCCAGGCTGAACTTAATATTTTTGAAGAGGTGCTGGGAGAGGAGGTCGATATTCAACGAGAGGAACACATCATAAAGGGAGCGCGGCGCTGTGCCTACCGTATTGCCAAATAATGACAGCGGTGACTTTTCGATATCTAGGAAGGCCTCTCATAGATCAAAAAAATGTCGCATTTGTACAATTTGGTATGGTCATTGATAGCTAAATTGGGGTAATACCCTGTTACAAATGCTATAAGGATAACTTTTCAGATTATTGACATAGGGTTGTCAGTTCGAGCATTTATCATTGAAAAAAGACAACTATTGGTGTAAATACGATCTATGATGGGAAATAACATTATCGCGGATAACCTGAAGGTTCTGGTCTTTAAATCAAACATTGATACTCCGGCTAAGGTCAATCATATTCAAGGCACTTTGCTTGATGATGATTACATTTACCAAGTAGATGTGGATTTAGAAGATTGTGACAATGTGTTAAGGGTAGAATGTCATCCTCGAAGTAGTGCACAACGTATGATTGAACAGCTACATAAAGCCGGCTTCACCGGGGCTCGATTAATGTGAACTGGAAAAAAAACTTTTTAAAAGCATTTCTATGGAAACGATAAAGCTGATTATCCTTATTGGTATGGTAACCTTTACGGGACTTACGGCCGGACTGTTTTTTGCCTGGTCGTGCTCGGTAATGCCCGGATTATCCCGGGTCCCAGACAGGGTGTTTATAACAGCTATGCAATCCATGAATCGAGCGATTCAAAATCCACTCTTTTTTAGCATTTTCTTCGGTGCAGCCCTGCTTCTTCCGCTATCGTCATACCTATTCCATGGTGTTGCATTGGTTTTTGAGTTATTGGTCGGCGCCACCATTGTCTACTGGGTCGGCGTCATAGGCGTAACTATTTCTGGTAATGTACCACTTAATAACAAGCTTGAAAGTTTTCAGTTAGCCTCAGTTTCCGAAGATGACATGTTTAAGATTCGCGAGGGATTTGAATCTCGCTGGAACCGATTAAACCATGTACGAACAATTGCTTCTACCGTAACGCTGGTGCTGACCATTACCGCAACCCTTCTTTTGCATTAGCAATTTTAAAATCCATTGACAAAGGGAGCTGCACAATTCCTTGGCTTAATCTACAGGCCAGCAAGGAAGCTGTCGGGAGTAATGTTTTAGAATTTCCCCGGAATTTTCCGGGGAGCCAAGTTTAGGTTATGTGTTCATAGTAGAAGTAATTTTGTGTTGACTAAAGTGACATTAATAGCTCTATCTAAGGACCAATTTAAACTTCTCATCTGTCCAGAGAATGACCAGTGGCATGGTACAGACCAGCAACGAATTCAAATAAACGGAGAATGGATGATGATAACTCATATGGACGGTGAAGGCGCCTATCGCAAATGGCCATAACAAGAAGAGCGATATTATTTTGAGGGGCCGGTAGTAAAGACCAGCAATAATGCCTATTACACCAAGGGTTTCGGCAAGCCCTATGAGAAATGTAATAGTGGTTCCAAAGCCCATGCTGGCCATTCCCTCCATCATACTGGGAACACCCAAAATCTTGTAGGGTCCGGCATAGCCAAAAATATAAATGACAATAGCTAATGCAATCCAATGAACTGCTTTTCTTAATGATTGTGGAACGGATATTTTCTGACTTTTCATAATGTGTGCTTATTTACGTTTAGCGTTTTCTGTGGCTAAACCTATCCGTTTTAAAAGTCGTATGTAAGTACTTACAGAGTTTATAACTCCTTACAATTTTGTAAGTTTTGGCTCCAGAGCATGTAAACAGTGAATACCATTTTAAGTTGAATGGTTTGGGCGATTATTTTGATTATGTAACTGACAGAAGTTTTTGAACACTTGGAAATAGTTAATAATAGCTATGAGAAAAAAGAACTCAACCAATTGGATTAATGAAAAAAAGATAACCGCCAATTGCGGGATGGGCTACACGCTGAACTTAATTGGCGGGCGGTGGAAGGCCGGGATCCTATGGGCTATTGTAGAGAAGGGGACCCTGAGATTCAGCGAAATTCGAGATCAGCTTTCCGGCATCTCAGAACGTATGCTTGCCAAACAGCTGGATGAACTGGAAGAAGATGAGCTTATCAACCGTATCGTCTACCCGGAAGTGCCCCCACGCGTTGAATATGAGCTGACCAAGCTGGGTGTATCCATGCGTCCCATGCTGCAGCAGATGTCCGAATGGGGAGAGATGCATCAAAAACAAACGGAAGAGGCCGCTCAGTAGCTAAATGATATCACATTCCTATTTTAATACCTCAGGGCAGAGCCCCGAGGATTATTTATTCTTAATAAGATAGAATTCTGGCAAATAGTACACTAACTATAGCTGATATCACTCATCCGATGAGCAGGAAATATCGAAAACTTAGATTAGGATAAACGAAACCCCGAGCGATAGCACTTGTAACATCTGAACCTCTTCCGAGAAATCGTCATCATACACCAGTTCAAACCGGAGCGAGGTATTCATAAAACTGTTGATCTTTCCGGTAAGCTGATTTGAAAAATATATGTCCGTGCTTGAAATAGCCCGATTGACGTTGGTAAAACTTTCTAAGCTCGAGCTGAGTACAAAGTTTTTAACAATGGGATGTTCATAGCTGGCCCCAAGGGTAATGCCTGCTTCATTTCTGATGTTTGACCCTTCATCTAACCCATAGACTGTTGCCAGATTATCATCCGTCACAATGGTCTGTTGCATTCCCAAACCAGCTTCAAAACTATAAATATCATTGGGTACATAGGCTAAGCCTGCATTCTGGGAAAAATAAGCCGGCGCCATAAATTTTGATATCAATACATCTCCTCCCTCAGGACCAGCACCATATTCGAAGCCTTTGTCGAATTGTGTTCTGAAATCAATATTTCCGAACAGAGAAAAGTCACTTTCTTCTTTTGCAAGATTGTAAAGGAACCGATTTTTAAGTAATAGCAGGTCATCAGTTTTTCGCGTCCCTTGATCTTCAATTTTTGATTTCCCATACCGGGTACTCAAAAGAGAGCCATAAGAAAACCGACCTTCTCGATACTTGCCGGTGATGGCTGAATGTGCATTTCCACTAATATTATTAACCCCTCCTTTAGCCCAATTCGAGTAGGAAGCTTGTGAGCCATTCAATCCTGCTACCCAGCTGTAATCCCACCCGGAAAGGGTGTCGCTAAATGTAATCTCTTGAGCCTTTAGTTGGTTGGTACTTGCTGCAATGGCAATAATAAAAATTAATAGAAGCGTTTTTTTCATCTTACTAATATTTGTATATGTGACTATTATCGTTGATAGGATTTACTGAAATAAAATTTGATAAAATATTATCTGCCTGTAAATATAAACTTTATTAGGAGGTATCGTTAATACTAATTGATGGTAGTATTGATACCTATTTTATGTCCCCTAATATGCCTATATATTATAATGGAGGTTAGCAAAATTAGTTCCTCGTAAATAGACTGTGTGAACCAAAGGAATATTTTAGCCGTTCCAATTTTTAGATAATGAGAAACAAGATGACTGAGAAAAGCTAAGTAATTTTAGACCGCCACTGCTTCTTTGTTATATTTCTCACGGTATTCCACCGGCGTCAATCCCGTTATACGACTAAATAAATTGCGGAAGGACTTTGTATCTGAATAGCCCACATCATACATCACCTGGGAAACATTTTTGCGACTGGTTTCCAACTCTCGCTTGGCCGCTTCCACTTTTACTCGCTGCTTGTATTCCGTTACCGTGTTATGGGTAGCCTTTTTAAACCGGCGCTCCAGGGTTCGTCGACTCATGGCCAGTTCGTCAGCGATGTTATCAACCCGAATTTTCTCCTGGTAGTGACTTTCGATATACTGCTGGGCCTTTTTAATTGCTTCATCCTCGTGATCTTTTTGTCCCTCGAAAATGATAAAATCCGACTGGCTTTCCCGGCTGATATCCAGAGAAAACGCTTTTGAGGCCATAATGGCTTCTTCGCGACCGGCATACTTTTCGATAAGGTGCAGCAACAGATCCGTGAATGCATAGGCTCCACCGCTAGTATAGATGCCGTCTTCCTCTGTCATAATTTTTTCATCCACCAGATTAACATTGGGATACATCTGTTTAAAGTTTTGGGCATGCATCCAGTGGGTGGCACACTGCTTGCCATCAAGCAGACCGGTTTCCGCCAGGAAAAACGCTCCCACACACATGGTTGCTACTTCAGCACCCTTTCTGTACTGATCGATTATCCATGGCACAAACTCCTTATTCTGTTCATACCCTTTTTGCGGATCATCGTGAATGGCTGGAATGATCATCAAATCTGTCTTATCCACATCCTTCAGCAGGCAGTCCGGCCGTGCCGAAAATAGCCCGGTCGATTGCGGAACCTCTTTGTCAAGCCCCACCAGG
Source organism: Fodinibius salsisoli (assembly GCF_026229185.1). Lineage (GTDB taxonomy): Bacteria > Bacteroidota > Rhodothermia > Balneolales > Balneolaceae > Fodinibius > Fodinibius salsisoli. The sequence goes on from NZ_JAGGJA010000001.1 coordinate 420,982, forward strand.
TGCACATCAAAAACGGGCGGCTTACCCATATCAGCACGTATTCCGTTCACCTGATTAAAAATCTGGTGCGTGCCTGCAATATTGACTAAGCTGGTGTGTCCCCTCGGGATAAGTATAGATATGTGTGTCATGGCCTTGAATCTTAAGTAATAGTTATCTGCATTTTACAGAATCAGTTTGTCGTATTCAACCCGTGAGGTTGGCGCATTTACACCCCGCAACATAGTGCCAGGAGTTATACATTAATATTGAAAGCCAAGAGAAGTTTAAAAACAGGAAAGGGACTTATGATGAAGAATCAACTTTTGACGCAATTCGATTTACACCAACGCTTGTATAACAACGTGCTGGATGGGTTTACCGATACCGAAACCAATCAACGGCTTTATGATGATTCCAACATCAACCATGTAAAATATTTGGCCGGACATATTTTGAACTCTCAGTACGGCATTGCCCTACTGGCGGATGCAACCTCCATTGTACCTAAGTGGAATAAGTTATTTGCCGGTGCCGGGCAGTCGGAGGCCAAAGATGACATCGATTATCCATCAATCAACGAGATAAAAACCGAATGGAACTCAGTTCATGATCCCATCCGGAATAAGCTGGTTAACCTAAGCCCAAAATTCCTGAGTCAAAAACCACCGGCACCGATGGATGACTTTGCAGATTCGCGCGGTGAACTTTGGGCCTTTCTCAATCATCATATTGCCTACCACATCGGTCAAATAGGTATCCTGCGGCGGGGATTTGGGAAGCCACCCATGAGTTTTGATTAAGCAAAAAGCTATGAATATGAAGCCGTCAGCTTTTAGTGTATTCATACTGAAAGCTAATGGCTGATCGCTAAAATTACACTTAGTATTAACAACCATTACCAAATAATAAAATCATGAAATCAGTAAATCCATATCTCAACTTTGACGGAAATTGCGAAGAAGCCTTTAAATTCTATCAATCTGTATTTGGCGGTGAGCTCGATATCGTTCGCTTTAAAGATATGGGCGATAACATGGGAGCATCGGGCGACGACCTGGATAAAATTGCTAATGCAGGGCTACCTATCGGCGGGGGCACTATGCTCTTGGGCTCAGATGTTATGGGCTCGTGGGGACAGTCGTATGATCCCGGCAACAATTTTTATATCAATCTTGAAGCGGAAAGTTTGGACGAAACAAAACGATTGTTCCATGATCTGTCGGATGGTGGAGAAGTAGAAATGCCGCTCGAAGAACCCGAATGGGCGGAACTGTTTGGCATGGTTATCGACAAGTATGGTACCCGCTGGATGGTGTACTATCCCGGAAATAAAGCGTAGAAGCTAATTTTAAAGATGCCAGTCAGCCTTTAAAAGACTAACTGACCTATAAAAAGAAAAGTTATCATGATACAAGCGAATCCATATTTGACCTTTGGCGGCAACTGTCGTGAAGCCATGACCTTTTATCAAACTTGCTTTGGAGGTGAATTGACCTTCCAAACCATTGCCGAAACACCCATCGCCGACCAGTGTCCTGAGGGCATGCAAGATCAGATTATGCATTCCCTGCTTTCTAAAGGCGATTTTGTGTTAATGGCAACGGATATGACCCAAGCCGATGAAATCATCACAGGAAATGACATGGCTATCTCTCTAAATTTTGATAACGAAAAGGAAATCAAGCGGTGCTTTGACGAGCTCTCCGATGGCGGTACTATCATCGAGCCACTGGAAGAAAAATCCTGGGGTGCCCTTTTTGGAGTAACAAACGATAAATTTGGAAAAGTGTGGATGCTAAATTTTGATAAAAAGGAAAAGCATAAATAAAAGAGCTTCTCAGGGCTATGAACGAAATTTTGATAACAATCCAACTCAAAAGAGGAAAAAATGATTATGAAAACAAAACAAGTTTGGGCCAACCTGTCGGTAAAAGATCTGGAACGTACCCACAAGTTCTATACAAAGCTGGGATTTAAGCCCAATGGGGAATTTTCCAAAGAAAATGAACTGGTTAGCTTTTTGGTCGGTCAGGATGAATTTGTGGTTCATTTTTTCTTGGAGGAAAGCTTGAAACCATCCATGGGTGGAGATATAGCGGATTTGGAGAACGGCAATGAAGTGATGTTTACCCTTTCCGCAGATAGCAAGGAAGAAGTGGATGAATGGGCGGAAGCAGTTAAAAAAGCAGGCGGCACCCTGTTTAGCAAGCCGCAGACAATAAAGGGGAATAAGCATTGGTATGGCTGTGGCTTTGCAGATTTAGACGGCCACAAATGGAATGTGTTTTATAACGGTAAATAACATTTACCGGAAATACTCTGTCACTTTACAACTTAGGAGAAACCACTATGAAAAACGAAAAAGAAGCACTACCCGAAATTGTATCACAAGAGGAATGGCAGGAAGCCCGTAACAAACTTCTTGCCAAAGAAAAAGAATTGACTCGGGAGCTGGATAAACTGGCTGCCGAACGCCGTCGCCTGCCCATGGTTCTTGTAGAAGAGGACTACACTTTCACTGGGCCTGAAGGAGATGTTACCCTGCTGGACCTTTTTCACGGTCGTCGGCAGCTTATCGTTTACTGCGCAATGCTTGAACCCGGCGCCTCGCCCTGTGAAGGCTGCTCCATGGTCATGGATAACATCGGTCATAACCTGGTACATGTAAATGCACGCGACACCACCTTTGTATTTACGTCACCGGCACCCCAAGAAGAAATCACTGAATTGCAGCAGCGGATGGACTGGGATGCCCCCTGGTACACGGACCAGGGTCGTCGTTTTGCTGATGATTTCGGTGCTGGCAAAGGGTTCGCGGTCAACGTTTTCATTCGTGATGATGAAAATAATGTGTATCGCACCTACTTTACCACCGCGCGTGGCGGAGAATTGTTTGATACCAACTTCAGGCTGCTCGACCTCACGCCCTACGGACGGCAAGAAAACTGGGAGGATTCACCGGAAGGATGGCCACAAAGCGAGCCCTATACCTGGTGGAAACTTCATGATGAATATGAAGACTGAGAGGTGAAGCTATGTGTCCTGCATGCATCGCTTTAATCATAGCCGGAGGTAGCTCGGCAGGAGGGCTGACGGCCTTCACAATAAAAAAAGCTCGTCAACAGCAATCTTCAAAACAGAACAGAACCCAATCCAACGTAGAAAACAATCAGCATGAATAGTCAATACGTTATTATCAGCGAAGAAACGACCAAAAATTGGCTATTTGTCTTACCAGTGGTCTTGTGGTTTGTTGCCTGTGCCCCAGCTTTTGCACAGACTGATAAGCCTGTTACTGGTTATGCTCCCATCAATGGGCTCAAGATGTATTATGAAATTCACGGAACAGGAGGCACACCGCTGGTCTTGATCCATGGTGGCGGTTCAACTATCGAAACCAGTTTTGGGAATATCCTCCCATTTCTTGCTGACGATCGTAAAGTCATTGCAGTTGAACTGCAGGCCCACGGACGTACCAGTGACCGGGCAGGAGCTTTATCCTTCGAACAGGATGCAGATGATGTAGCCGGCCTGATGGCTCACCTTAATATCAAGAAAGCAAATTTTTTTGGCTTCAGTAATGGTGGTAATACGGCTATGCAAATTGGAATCAGGCATCCGGATGTGGTTAATAAACTGATTGTTGCCTCAGCCCTTTATGAAAAAGAGGGATTAGTACCGGGTTTTTGGGAACAGATGAAAAAAGCAACACTGGAGAATATGCCTGCACCTTTAAAAACAGCCTATATACAAGTGGCCGCTGATATAAATAACCTGAAGGTTATGCACGATAAAGACAAGGAGCGGATGCTCACATTCCAGGATTGGCCGGATGATGACCTGCGCTCCATAAAAGCAAGCACCCTGATTATGGTTGGAGACCGTGATATTATAACAGCTGAGCACGCCGTAAAAATGTCGCAGCTCATACCCGATGCACGACTGATGATATTACCGGGCACCCACGGTTCCTATATCGGAGAAGTCGTTACCACAAAAGAAAATAGCAAAATGCCTGAAATTACTGCTGAACTGATCGATAAATTTCTAAATGAATAAACGATCAATAGTTGAAAAACCTATTTCGAGATAAGAACACAATTAGCGTCAATCATCATTTCTTATATCGAGCTGACGTTAAAAAATAACATTACCATGATTATTAAGTCGAGCCAAGTTAGCATTCCGGTAAAAGACCTGGATGAAGCCAAAGAATTTTACACCGGAAAATTAGGATTTGTTGTCCGGACAGAAATGGAATTTTCGCCGGGCTGGCGATATTTGACGGTGGCGCCATCCGAGAAAAGCGAAACAGTGCTTGAGCTTCAAAAAGTCAATGATCCCGAAAGGCAGAAACGCATTGGAAAATCACCGGTCATGGCGCTTGTCATGTTTGAGACCGATGATATTGAGAAAGATTATCAAGTCATGAAAAAGCGGGGTGTCTCCTTTATGAATGCTCCTCGGGAAGTACCCGGCGGCAAAGGCGCAGCATTTGTAGATCTGTACGGCAATAAGCTTGACCTGTACCAGCCAATGGACCATTAATGAAAAGTTGTCTTATAGCAACACATTTTTTGAAATCAAAGGCTTGTAATAAACGGAGTACAATTCAGCGTTGGACCTGACTTTACTCCTCGTCCATAGAGACCAACTTTTTATTATAGTCAAGCGCCAGATCTATCCAGTAGTTAAAATCAGCCTCGGACTGTATATTTTCTTCATTTACATACACCCATCCTTTGTATTCCCGCTCTCTCATAATTACAGTCTGGCAGCCTTCTTTATCGATCACAGTTTCATGCATATCCGGGGCAATACGGCACATGATCCGATCAGCACCTGCTGTTACACACATTTTCCCATGAACCATAAACGCCAGTCCGCCAAACATTTTTTTCTCCTCAACGTCCCGCTGGTGGCCAAGCGCCTGCCGGATTCTATCCGCCAATTTTTCGTTATAAGCCATACTTGAAAGTTAAATGTTATGTTGGCGTATTCTCTTCAAAGGTAAGGGTGTCGAAAAATATGCGCAATGAAGCAAGCTTCCCGTTCTTTGCCTCCCAGACTTCTGCTACATCTCCATTCATACTTACTCCGTTGGGAAACATCAGGTCATAATTCCCAACTACAAAAGCACTGTCTCCTTCAACAACCATTTTCTTAACGCGCATCGTTTGATATACTTTGGAAAATCGATTGATCACTTTTATGTAGGCGTCTTTTCCGATGGTCGGAGTGGTCTCGGTCATATCTCCCCCAATGTACTCAAAGTTCTCGGCAATGACCGACTCCCACCCGACCTTTTTTGCAAATCCCTCATAATATGTTTCCAGAAGCTTTCTTGTCGATTCTGAATTTCCCATTTTATTGTTTCGTATTAAATATTTAGTATTTATTTCTAAGTGCTTGCATTACACAAGTACAATAATTAAAGTCATTGCAAATTGCAAGTACTTAAAACTATTGACAGCATGAAAAAAGCCAGATCAAATTGTCCCATAAGTTGTTCTTTGGAGATATTCGGAGATAAATGGACCCTGCTTATTCTCAGGGATGTTATGCTACGGGGAAAGTCTTCTTATGGAGAATTTTTAGAGTCAGAAGAAAAGATAGCAACGAATATCCTTGCAGACCGGCTAAAACTGCTTGAATCAGAAGGGGTTTTATCCAAAAAAGTATCCCCGGAGAATAAATCGAAATATATTTACAGTCTTACAGAAAAGGGGGTAGATCTTCTGCCTGTCATCATAGAGATTATGGACTGGGGAGCAAAGTATAACGCTAATTGTCCCCGCAGAGAGCTCGGCAAACGTATCGAAAAGGATAAAGCAGAAGTTATTGAGGAATATCTTGCAAAACTAAAAGGAGACGTCTAACAGAGAACTCTATCCATACCTATGTAATTCCTTCTGTGCTGAGACTCAAGGTGGATCATATCCTCCAAAAGAAGAATTTAATTAAAAACTATCAGCTTCATACTCGTCCAGCTGTTCTCTCTTTAGCCCTTTATATCTTGGAACTCTCACACTGTCGCAATTAGCCCGGAAGGTTGGCGTATTTCCACCGCACATACCACCTGAAAAGGTGCTAACTTTATTTTGTAAATAATCACAAAATAGGGGAACTATGAAAACAAATACTATAACACTCCCGGAAATCACATCGCGGGAGAAGTGGTTGGATGCCCGCAAAAAACTCCTTAAAAAAGAAAAGCAACTGACCCAAGCCAGGGATGCTGTGGCCGCTGAACGCCGCCGATTGCCCATGGTAAAAGTTGAAAAGGATTATCAGTTCAACGGACCTGAAGGTGAAGTTGAGCTGTTAGACCTGTTCAATGGACGCCGGCAACTCATTATTTACCACTTTATGTTTGATCCGGACTGGGATAAAGGCTGTCCAAGCTGTTCTGCGTGGGCCGATCATATTGCCAGGGGGCATCTCAACCACATCAATTCCCGTTCCACCACGCTGGCATTAGTTTCAAGAGCACCATTCCATAAACTAAAGATATTTAAACAGCGGATGGAGTGGAAAATTCCCTGGTACTCCTCCTACGGCAGTGACTTCAACTATGATTACCACGTAACAACCGACGAATCGGTGACGCCCGTGACGTACAACTATCGGGATAAAGCCACCCTGGAGCACTTAGGGCAACATTATCATGTGGAAGGAGAACAGCCCGGAATAAGTTGCTTTTTACGTGATGGAGAGCAGGTCTATCATACCTATTCAACTTATGGACGAGGAATGGAAGCGGTTGGGGGTGCCAACTACTTCCTCGATCTGACGGCCTTCGGCCGCCAAGAGGAATGGGAAGAACCCAAAGGCCGTGCCACCGGACTGGGAACCCCGGCCGGAAGCGGAAAAATTCGCTATCCCAATGAATATGACGAGTAACGTCTCATATTGTCGCAATCGGCCCGTAAGGTTGGCGTATTTCCACCGCGCAAGCTTCCTATCCATCAACTATACTACTTAACAGGATATACAAACGACGCACTTAATCTAAAAAACAGGGATAAAACCATGACCAATGAGAGCACGGAAGTAGCGAGCAAGGAAATCGTAATTAGCCGCACATTTGATACGCCGCGTCAAGACCTTTGGCAAGCGTGGACTCAACCTGATCAAATAGAACAGTGGTGGGGACCGCGTGGATTTACAACCCGGGTAGATGAAATGAAGTTTGAGCGCGGCGGTAACTTCAAATATACGATGCTGGATGCGGACGCAAATGAGTACCCGTCAGTGGGTGTATTTCAAGAGATAACTGAGCCCCAACGTATTGTTGCAACTGACGAGTTTGGAGATTCTGCTAATAATGACCAGGCTGCCCCGGAAGGCTTGCCCACCGGTATGATTACAACGACCGCCTTTGATGAAGAAAATGGAAAAACAACCGTGACCATTTCCATTATGCACCAATCCGTGGCGGATCGCAAAAAACATGAAGGGATGGGCGTAGTGACCGGTTTTAACGAGCAGCTCGACAAACTTGAGGAATATTTAGGTTGAACCTTAGTGTATTGGTTATCCGGTTAACTATTAACAAATAACCATTGACTTCAATAAACAGGGATTATCACCATGACAACACAAAACACAAAGAACATAAGCACTTGCCTGTGGTTCGATGACCAGGCTGAGGACGTTGCTAACTTTTATGTTTCTATATTTGAGAACGCCAAAATATTACACACCATCCCTTATCTTGTTGAAACTCCATCAGACAAGCCCGTCGGTAGTACGATGAGTGTGGACTTTGAACTGGAAGGCCTGCGATTTACTGCCCTGAACGGGGGGCCACTTTTTACCCCGAACCCTTCCATCTCTTTCTTTGTAAACTGTGACACCGAAGAAGAAGTAGATCGGCTTTGGGAAAAACTTTCGGATGGAGGAACTCCTTTAATGCCGCTGGATTCCTACCCCTTCAGTGATAAATACGGCTGGGTGCAGGACAAATATGGCATCTCCTGGCAAGTAATGATAGCAAATTGGGAACATGGTCAGCCGCCAACATTGGTACCATCTATGATGTTCACCGGCCCGAATGCCGGCAAGGCCCAAAAAGCAATCGATTATTATCGATCAGTGTTTAAGGACTCACAAAAGGGTACGTTCTTTCCTTACGGCCCTGACCAGCCCCCAAATAAAGAAGGCACGGCTGCATACGCTGACTTCATGCTTGAAAACCAGTGGTTTGCCGCCATGGACAGTGCTCAAAATCATGATTTCAATTTCAGTGAGGCCATTTCGCTTGTGGTACACTGCGAAACCCAACAAGAGATCGACTACCATTGGGAGAAACTCTCCGCTGATCCCAATGCCGAGCAGTGCGGCTGGCTGAAGGATAAGTTCGGCGTTTCGTGGCAGATTGTGCCGGCAGAAATGGGTACTATGTTTCAGGATGATGAGCAGGAGAAATCCAAACGAGCGATGGAGGCTATGCTCAAAATGAAGAAACTGGATATTAAAATGTTGAAAAACGCTTAAGAACTAAGGAGTTAGGACTCACCATTCAGAATAAAAACTCTTGGTTTCTGAATCCTGAATTCGTTGCTTTAATACGTATGAATTTCTACTAATAGGATTAAAAATGCAAAAATTACGTGTCGAAAGTTTTTCTATTTCTATTGATGGTTTTGGGGCCGGTCCAAACCAAAGCCTTGACAATCCTTTAGGGGAAGGGGCGGAAGACCTGCATCAGTGGTTTTTTCCTACTAAGACATTTCAACAAAGTAGTATGGGTAAGGATGAAGGTACCACGGGCACCGATAATGATTTTGCTTCCCGGGGATTTACCAACATCGGGGCATGGATTATGGGGCGGAACATGTTTGGTCCTATACGTGGTCCATGGCCGGATGAAAAATGGAAGGGATGGTGGGGAGAAAACCCTCCATATCATGTCCCGGTTTTTGTTTTAACCAATCACAAACGCCGGCCCATTGAAATGAAAGGGGGAACTACTTTTTACTTTGTAACCGAAGGCATTCATAACGCGCTTGATCGAGCGCGTGAAGCTGCCGGAGATAAGGACGTTAGACTTGGTGGTGGGGTTAGTACGATCCGGCAATATCTTACTGCTAAACTGATAGATGAGATGCATCTCGCCATTTCTCCTGTACTTTTAGGAAGAGGAGAGCATCTTTTCTCAGAAATTGATCTACCGGCGTTAGGCTATTTATGTACGGACCATGTAACAACAGACCAAGCCACACATGTAGTGATAACAAAGGAGCTTGCGAATTCTTCTGGTAAATAAATAATGATATGCGAAAAATCATCTATGCCCAACTGGTTTCTGCCGACGGATACATCGAAGACGACGAAGGGAAAATCGATTGGACCGAACCGGGAGAAACGTTGCACCGTCACTTTAATGAGCTCGAAAAAAGTATTGCGATTAATTTCTATGGCAGAAGAATGTCCGAAACGATGGACTATTGGTTAACCGCCGATCAAAATCCGGATCTGAAAGACTATGAACGTGAATACGCCCGATTGTGGCAAAACACGCAACGAATGGTATTTTCAAAAACCCTGGATAAGGTAGAGGGTAAGGCTCGGCTGTTGCGCGAAGTGGATCCGGAAGAAATTACAAAACTTAAAAGTAAGCCTGGAAAGAATATGGCAGTTGGTGGCGCAAACCTTGCTTCAACCTTTATTAAATATGGTTTGATTGATGAATTTCGGCTGTATATCCATCCGATTGTGCTGGGCAAGGGTAAACCCATGTTTCCAGAGAATGCCAACATTAATCTTGAGCTCCTCAAAACCCAGACTTTTCCCCGTGGAGTGGTTCTTTTGCAATATCAACCTAAGCACTAACATTATTTCATGGAAAGAATTGGCGTTTATCAAACCGATGTAAATGATCTATCAGAAGCAGATTCAATTTTGGATGAAATACGGCACAGGCTTCCCGGAAGCGATGCAAGCTTTGATTTAGACGACTGTGACAATGTTCTGCGTATTGAATACAATGCACCAGAGGCGGATAGCACAAAAGTTGTGAGTATACTGGAAGACAATGGATATCAAATTAATCCCCTGCCCTGATTCTTACATTTCTTGACTGGTCTATTTTTAATTTCAAACATCATCCGGTTCCACCGAGACATTGAATGACACAGAAAAGAGGCACTATGGCAAAAATTACAGTTAGTGAAGATTGCGGCAACTCACCAAAAAAATTACACCTTAAGAAGTTTAATATTGCTTTTGTAAAAAATGACCGGACATTTATTAACCAGAACGTTACCGATGATATTAGCTGGAATATGGTCGGAGAAAAGCATCGCCAGGGCAAGGAACAGGTCGCTGCTGAACTGAAAAAGATGAGAAGTATGGATATTACTGAGCTGGTAATCCACAATATTATTACTCATGGCTACAATGGCACCACCAATGGCCTGCTCAAGTTCAAAGGTGGGGTGACCCTTGCTTTTTGTGATGTATATACCTTTAGTTCGCCCAGAAATAATGCGAAAATTAAAGGAATAACTTCGTATGTGATTGAAGTAAAAGCGTAATCCTTATTAAGTATCAATCAGCTCTGTATCATAGACCTTTACATCTGCCCAAAGCGAATTGTATTGGTCAATGAAATCCAGGTGTTCCGGGTGCTCGGCATATGTTTCACAATCTTCTATGGTTTCGAACCAGGTGTAAATGGCATAGGCAAACGAATGATCGGTTACGTCGCGCTCTTTGGTATCTGCGGGCGTACCCAGCTCAGCGTGATGTATTTCAGCTATTTGTAACAGCTCTTTGAGTCCTTCTTCGAACTGCTGTTTTTCTTTGGATGTAACATCTTCATTCAGGTAAAAATAGACGGTATGCTGTAGCATGTCTGTTGTATTTTTAGATTCATTTTGAATGATAACTCTATAAAGCCGTCATAAAATACACCTTGTAAACTATTTTGCAATAAGAATGTACTTGGTTTATATGTTTTCAGGCATTACTTTACTATCAGGTTAAATAACCAGGTAGTAAAATACAGAATCATTTATGTCATCCGATCAACTGAGTAATACTTTTTCAGCACTTGCTGATCCAACACGCCGGGCCATCCTGGCTAAGTTAACAACCGGTGAGAAAACCGTTTCTGACCTGGCCGAGCCATTTGACATGACGATGCCTGCCATCACCAAGCATCTGAAAGTATTGGAAAAGGCACATTTAATTGAGCGCAGCAAGCAGGCACAATATCGGCCCTGCAAACTCCATCCAGAGCCACTCAAAGATATCGATGAGTGGATGGAGCAGTACCGCCAATTTTTTGAGGCGAGCTTTGACCGGCTGGATGACTATCTACAACAACTTCAATCAAAAAGTGAAGACATCAATGGGAATGAATAAAATGAATGTAGAGACCAAAGAACGGGAACTCATAATAGAACGTATTTTCGATGCTCCACCCGAACTCGTTTTTGAAGCTTATTCCAGCTGTAACCATTTGAAACACTGGTGGGGACCCAAAGAGTGGCCCATGGAAGAATGTGAAATGGATTTCCGGGAAGGAGGCAAATGGCATTACTGCCTGCGCGGGCCGAATGAAGGAGATGAGTCGTGGGGCAAGGCAATCTACAAGGAGATTGATAAGCCGGGGAAGCTTGTATATGAGGATTACTTTTCGGATAAGGATGGCAACATCAATGAAGAGATGCCGGGGATGCTGATAACAGTTGTGTTTATTGAGCACGGAGGCAAAACCAAACTATCCAGTACTACACTTTTTGACAGCCCCGAAACACTCAAGAAGGTTGTGGAGATGGGAGCTGTTGAAGGAATGACCAGTTCGCTGGATCGACTGGATGAGTACCTGGCTCAACTCACGACCAACAATCAGTAAACAAAGGAAAATACTATTATGAAAAAGAAAATTCTATTCGTTGCCTGCCTGCTTTTTGGACTGATGTTCATCAACGCAGGGCTGAACAAATTCTTCAACTACATGCCTGTGCCCGAAGATATGCCCGAACAAGCCACGACGATGTTCAACGCCATGATGCAAATAGGCTGGCTGATGCCGTTACTTGCCGTAGGTGAAATTGCGGGCGGTTTGCTTTTTATTATCCCGAAGACCAGGGCGCTGGCCGCGGTGATGCTGGTACCGATTATGGCAGGAATATTGTGTTCTCACTTTTATTTGGGAGAAGGATTTGTGATTCCGTTTGTGATGACAGCCGTCTTGGCCTGGGTGATTGTAGAAAACCGGGAAAAATATCTACCGATGATTAAGTAATTATAAGATATGAGCAACAAAAATAATAACATTTCAGATACCAGGGATAGAGAAATCCGTCTGACACGCGAATTCGATGCTCCTCGCGAACTCGTATTTAAAGCTTTTACGAATCCGAAGCATATTGGTCAATGGTGGGGACCTGATGGTTTTTCTACCACTACTGAAAGTATGAGTTTTAAAGTAGGCGGCGAATGGATTTTTACCATGCATGGACCCGATGGAACTGATTATCCTAACCATATTGTTTACACAGATATAAAAAAGCCGAAATATTTAAAATATGATCACTATGGTCATAAAGATCAGGAGGGCGATCCACCGCATTTTAAATCAACCATTACTTTTGAAAATTTAGGAGAGAAAACAAAGATCGAGATGCAAATGTTCTTCCCCACTGCTGAAAAACGAAATGAAGCGGCTGAGTTTGGTGCCATAGAAGGAGGAAAGCAAACATTGAATCGATTAGCTGAATACCTTAAAGAACAGTCGGCCTCGTGACGCTCAACCGGAACTGAACCAAAGTATAAATACCGAATTAACCAAGAAAACTATGACAACCCTCGACCCAATTAAACATGATTACCAGCTTTTTTTGTCTAAATTACAGCTCCTGCTAACAGGATCCGGAATTAAATCGGGTCGGCCGACATTCCAATATGAAAGGGATCCAAAAGAAGAACAGTCATCGGATACGAATCAAGCTCTGCCGCGGGTAGGACGTGTCATTGTTTATATAGAGGAGAATCTAACCGAACAGCTCAGCCTTGAAAAGTTAGCGGAAGAAACACAACTCAGTAAATACCAGCTAATACGTCTATTCCGGAAAGAGCAAGATACTACTCCATGGAAATTTCTGATTGCCAAGAGAATTGAAAAAGTAAAGGAGCTCCTGAAAGAGGGAATGTCCCCTGGACAAGCTGCTGTTGAGGCCGGCTTTTACGATCAGAGTCACTTAAATAAGACCTTTCGGGAAAAAGTAGGACAGACGCCTAAAGAATACCAGGAGCAAAATTTTAAAAATCGAAATTAAACTGAAATTCCTGAATATGAATGGTGCTTAAGTTTTTGGAGCCTGACTTTTTCTTTTTTCTGCAATATTTTACAATACGTTCATTGAAAGATATTATAAGCTTGTATTCCATCTCGTTAATAAAACCTTAAACTATGGAACAAGAAAAAAAGAACCGCCTTCATAAATCAGTAACCGAACGACTCTTTAAGTCTCGCATTGTCATTATCAACGGGGAAATTACTCAAGAACTGGTGGGCCGAGTGGCCGGAGAGTTATTAGCCCTGGCATCAGAATCCGATGAGCCCATCACGTTGTTTATTCATTCACAGGGTGGCCACGTGGATTCCGGACATGCTATTTATGATGCTATTCGCTTCATTGATGCACGGGTCCGGATGGTTGGCAACGGATGGGTAGCCAGCGCCGGAGCTTTAATCTATGTGTCCGTTCCGCCCGAAGATCGCTACTGCCTGCCCAACACCCGCTTTTTACTACATCAACCGAGCGGAGGTGTGCAGGGTAGTGGAAGCGATATCGCTATTGAAGCAGAAGAAATCGTCAAAATGCGTCAACGGTTGAATGAAATTCTTGCGGAAGCAACAGGCCAACCTCTCGAAAAAGTACAGGACGATACCCAGAGAAACTTCTGGCTCACTGCAGAAGAGGCCAAAGAATACGGATTGGTGGGCTCCATTGTTGAACATATCTCAGAGGTAAAATAGACTAGTAACACCAATCGTTTTAACTGAAGTTGGGGTCCCTCCAACGATAAAAATTAATAAGCTAAGCCAACAGTTTTGAGATACCTTTGGTGCCTGGCGTTTTCAACGCATTGTAAAGCGGGTGGACCTAACTTGTAATGATTCGGAAAGTAAAATCGTCCTTAGAAATCGCTGGATAAATTTTCCAAATTTTAGGCTTTCAATTGTTGAATAATTCTTTTAGAATAGTTGTGTTTTAAAAGAATTTATTTTAAGTAATAATTGTAAAGTTTATGAGTAAGGGCTCTGCTTGCCTTGGCATATGTAGTATCTTATTGGGTATCTTAGCTTTGGCAGGATGTGAGGTCACAGATGTACCGGAAGGAGGACCTCTGAACGTCAGTTTTAAAGTGGAAAAAAGTAATTATGAGATTGGTTCTTCCATTAAAACCATACTCAAGAATGGCTCGGGGCTACGGATTACCTATAATCCCTGCTCCTCCACGCTAGTTCATAAAAATGAAGAAAGCTGGCAAGAAATGGACTCCTTTTTACTTTGTACCTATGATCTAAAAAGTCTTGCTCCCGGTGACTCAGCTTCGTATCATATCGATCTAACGGACAACATGAACTTGCCAGAAGGCGTTTATAAAGTCAGAACCAACATAGAGGCCCAAGAAGAAAAAACGATTGCCACCCAATCTTTTAAGGTTACCGTTAATTAACATTAACGGCTTGGGCCACCGCAAAACTATCTTCATAGAGCCGGTATCGGACAATTAGCCCGTTGCGCACCTCAAACTCAATGGCAAATTCGCTTTCAATAATTTGTCCTGTATCATTGACACGCGACTTTAAAGATCCCAGAGCTACGGCTTGTTCGTCATCCACCAGGGTTGAACGGACCGAAAAGTCAATGGGTTCGATCTTCGTACGCAGATCACGAATAAAATTTGTGACCCCAACCCGTCCTTTGCGACGCCCAACCCAAGGCACATCCTCTGTATTTCCGGGAATATAAAAATCTACACTCTTGCTGAACAAGGATGCAATGGATGCGGGATCTATGTTCGACCGTACAGCTTCCAGGTAAAGATTAACGACATTTTCTGTTACTTCAGTTTTTGTTTTTTGCTGCGAACTCTGCAATGAAGAATGAGGATATTGCTGGTTAATCATATTAGACAGAAAAGTTTAAATACTGATGACATTTAATTTCTACTCAGTTGGATATATTCGCATATTTTTGCTCTTCAGGCTTATCTTCCAAGCGAGTAATATCGTTCTTGTAGATCCGGAAGCGCGTTATTTCTCCATTATGAACCGTAAACTGGAAAGAAAACTCCTCATAAATAGCCTCACCCGTTTTGCGTTGTCGGGCTGTCAGCTTTGCTAATACAACGGCTTCTTCGCCATCTATATCCATGGATTTAATATTAAAGAAAATAGATTTCATCTTAATTTTTAGCTCCTGGACACAGTTTATCACTTTTTTATATCCGTCAGTCATAGCATTTGTCGGCTTATCATGGTCGGGTGAATAAAAGTTGACGTCCTTGCTAAACAATGAAGCGATGGTATCCGACTCAGCACCTGTATTCATCGCTTCAAAGTATTTTTCGATTACATAACGCGTTACATCGCTGGTTACTTTACGAATAAATGCTTTTTTAAACTCGTCAGTATAATTTTGAGCCTTCATAACATCACCATCTTAAGATATTTTCGTTACTGCTTCTTAACATTTTGCTGGTCCGCATACTGTTGATTACTTACCTGCCATCCTCCGCCTAACGAGCGGTAAATCCGAATCAAATCGGTGGCTACTTGAATCTCGCTAATGGCCAGCTGATCCTGGGCCTGCAACAATTGGCGTTCGGCATCCAGTACATCCAGGAAGCTGTCGATGCCCGCCTCATATCGCTGACGGGCGAGCTCGGCCGCTTTGGCACTGGATCGGGCTGCAGTAGTCAACCGGCGGCGCCGTTCTTCTTCCCGGCTGAAATCAGACATCGCAGTGGATACCTCCTCCAATGCCTGCAATATTACCTGCCTGTACGTGGCTAAGCGTGCTTCGGTTTCAGCGTCAGCCGCATCCACACGAGCATCAACCCGACCCAGGTCGAAAGCCGACCAACTAATAGAGGGACCCACTGCCGCGCTTAAGGCTCCGCCCGAGAAGAGGTCCCCGAACGTGGTAGCGATAAACCCGAGGTTCCCCAAAATACTTACGCGGGGAAAATAGTCAGCAGCCTGTACGTTATAACGGGCTACGGAAGCGGCCAGCTGTCGCTCCGCCTCCCTGATATCCGGGCGCCGCCGCAACATCTGTTCGGGCTTACCCACCGCAACCGACAGTGGAATGGAAGGCAGGGGTTGCTCTTCTTCCAACCAGCCATGTAATGTTGATGGAGCTTGCCCGGTAAGTACGCTCAGGCGGTTCATCACCTCTTGAACCTGCGCCTTGAGCGGTGGTATCGTGGATTTTGTGAGTTCCAGTTGTGCACGCGAGCGTGACACATCCAGCTCGGAACCACTGCCGTTTGTTTCAAGCTGCTTGCTCAATTCATAGGTCTCCTGCTGATTTTCAACATTTTGTTGGGCGACATCCAGCCGATGCTGGGCACCCCGCAATTGCATATAATTTAAAGCCACTTCAGAAGCTACGCTCACATAAGCTCCCCGCAGTTGAGCAGCACTCGCCTGATAAGTGGCTTTAGCTGCTTTTTTACGCTGGGAGACTCGTCCAAATAAATCCAGTTCCCAGGAAGCACTCAGACCGACGTCATACGTTTCAATGTTACGATCGGCGATTGGGACGCCGGATTTCTCGCTTTGCCGCTGCCAGCTATATCCACCTTCGGCCTGCACAATCGGAAACAGCTCAAAACCTTTTTCACGGAGCTGGGCCCGGGTCTGGCGCACATTGGCCACGGCCACGGCAATATTCAGGTTGTGATTGAGTGCCTGACTCACGAGTGAGTCCAACGTTTCATCCTCAAACCGGCTCCACCAGTCCTCTACCGGCTCGGCCACTTCAAATCGCTTGCTTTGCTCCAGCTCATACCGCTGCTGATCCGTCATCGAGGATGACGAAGGCTCTTGATAATTCCGCACGCTGCAAGAAGCTAAAAATATAGCAGCAGTGAGGATTAATACGATGTTACTGTTTTTGATTCGATACATATCAATTATTCTTCTGAAGTTGATGATTCAATAGCAGGGGTTGGAGGCCGGGTATTACGCTGATCTTTGGCCAAACTTCGCACCACCACATAGAAAACGGGGGTCAGAAATAAGCCCAGTAGTGTAACGCCCAACATACCGGCAAACTCGGTCAGGCCAATGGCAAATCGCATCTCCGATCCCGCGCCGGTAGATATCAGCAGAGGAATCATGCCAAGGATAAACGCAAAGGCGGTCATCAGGATGGGACGCAGGCGAATCTTAGCGGCCTGCACGGCAGCTTCCCATCGACCTACCTGCTGATTTTCTTCAATCTGTTTGGCAAATTCAACAATCAGAATCGCATTTTTACTGGCCAGTCCTACCAGCACAACCAAACCGATTTGTGTGAGCACATTCACATCCTGTCCCATCAGTCCCAGCCCAATAGCAGCCGAGAGCACACACATCGGGACGATGAGAACGATGGCCAGCGGCAGCAGCCAGCTTTCGTACTGAGCTGACAAGATCAGGAAGGCAAATACGACAGCCAGAATAAATACCAGGATCGCCATATTGCCAACCTGTTTTTCCTGGTAGGCCAGCTCCGTCCACTCATAGCTGATACCTTGCGGAAGGGTCTCGGCAGCAAGTTTCTCCATCTGGTCCAAGGCTTCGCCGGTACTGTAACCAGGCGCAGCTTCGCCACTCAGGGCTGCTGCAGGGAATAAGTTAAACCTGGGAACCCGCGGCGCGCCTGTAGTTTGATCTACATCCGAGACCGAGCCCAGGGGAACCATCCCACCCTGATCGTTGCGAACCCTCAGGTTAAGCAGGTCGGATGGTGTACTTCGATACGACGCATCCGCCTGTGCCGTAACCTGATAGGTGCGCCCCAAGTAGTTAAAGTCATTGACGTACGAAGATCCGACCATTAAATTCAGGGTTTGAAAAAGATCAGAAACATTCACGCCCAGTCGTTCGGCACGCTCTCGATCCACATCCAAAAATATTTTGGGAGTATTGGTGCCAAAGGTTCTGAAAGCATTGACGATAGCCGGATCCTGGTTGGCCGCCATTGCCAGTTTTTTCGTGGCTTCATCCAATGCCTTCGAGCCAACACCTGACCGGTCCTGGACCATCATTTTAAAGCCGCCGGCATTCCCAATACCCTGCACCGGTGGAGGTGGAATGACAAACACATTGGCCTCCTGGATTTGCGCGGCGGTCTGGTTCAACTGGCCGAGTAAAGGACCAAATCCAATGCCATGCTCCTCTCGATAAGAAAAATCTTCGAGCGGGAGGAAGATCACCGCTTCGTTTGGAGCATTGGTAAATGTGGCCCCGGATAAGCCGGTAAAGGCAATGGTGTTCTCTACCCCCTCAATGTCTAAAAACTTGTCGGTCGCCTGTTGTACCACCGCATCGGTACGATCCAGAGAAGCCCCCGGCGGAAGCTGCACAACCGTAATAAAATACCCCTGATCCTGGGGAGGGATAAATCCACCGGGCAGCCGGTTGAAGAGGAAAAAGGCCAGCCCAATCAATACCAGGTAGACCAGCAAGACCGATCGCTCCCGTCGGACGCCCTTCTCAACGACCGATGCATATTTCCCGGAGAGCCGGTCCATAAGGCTGTTGAACTTTCCAAACAGGTAGTCTACGGGTTTAAGCAGTCCTGAGCGCTTAACGTTCGACTCGTCTTTCAAAATCAGGGCACTTAAAGCCGGGGTGAGCGTCAGTGAAACCACCAGCGACCACAGCGTAGCCGTGGAAATCGTCAGGGCAAACTGGCGAAAAAACTGTCCGGAGATGCCCTCTAAGAAGGCCGTGGGAATAAACACACCCGCCAACACCAATACCATGGAGACCAGCGCCGCGCCGACTTCATCCATCGTTTTGTGGACCGCCTCCCGCGGGCTCATGCCTTCCTCGATATTGCGGGCAGCGTCTTCGACCACGACAATGGCATCATCCACCACAATACCGATAGCCAGCACGAGACCAAACAGCGTCAGGTTATTGAGCGAGAAGCCCAGCAAATTCATGATGGCAAAGGTCCCGATCAGCGAGATAGGGATAGCCAGGATGGGGATGATAGATGCCCGGAACGACTGCAAAAACAAAACGATGACGATAACCACCAAGATGATTGCTTCGATAATCGTGCGGTACACTTCATTCAAAGATTGCTCTACGTATTCGGTCGGATTGTACAATACCTTGTATTCCAGTCCGGCTGGAAAATCTTCCGAAAATTCCTCCATTCTCGCCAACACCTCATCTGCGGCTTCAATGGCGTTGGAACCGGGGCGCTGAAAGACACCCAGGGCTACTCCTGGATTCTTGCCCAGATAGCTGCGGGTAGTGTACGATTGGGCGCCGAGCTCAACCCGGGCGATGTCTTCCAACCGGACAATTCGCCCGTTTTCTTCTTTAACAATAACCTGCTCAAATTCCTCTTTTGATTCCAGTCGCCCTTGCGTCTGCACATTAATCCGGAAGGCTCCACCCTCCGCATTATTGGGCTCCTGGTTGAGGTTACCACTCGCTACCTGCACATTTTGAGCACGCAGAGCTCCCAACACATCACCGGAAGTAATATTCAGTGTCGTCATACGATCGGGATCAACCCATACACGCATGGCATACTCGCTACCCCCGAAGACCATCACATTACCAACGCCGTCGATACGAGACAGCTGGTCGCGGATGCGGAGGGTGGCATAATTTGAGATGTACAACTGGTCGTAACTCTTATCCGGTGACAGCAAATTTACCACCATCAAAAAGTTGGGCGAATTTTTTAAAGTAGTCACGCCCAGCTGGCGTGTCTGCTGTGGCAGTCGGGGCTCAGCGCGGGCTACCCGGTTTTGAACCTGTACCTGGGCATCATCAATATCGGTGCCCAGTTCAAAGGTTACGGTAATGGTCAGATTTCCATCATCCGTTGCCTGAGACTGCATGTAAATCATATTTTCCACCCCGTTGATCTCCTGCTCCAGGGGCGTAGCAACGACTTCTGAAACGGTCTTTGCGCTGGCACCCGGCAGAGAGGCTCGTATCTCAATTGTGGGGGGAACGATATCCGGATATTGATTGACCGGCAGTGAAAAATAAGATAATGTTCCGATAATGATTATGACCAGCGAAAGTACGGTGGCAAGAATCGGGCGATCTGTAAAAATATGCGGAAGTTTCATCGTTGTTGATCCTCTGCAACAAGTGCAATTTCATCTTGATTAATATTCACTGTTTGTCCCGGGCGCACTTTACTTGCTCCGTTGATAATGACACGATCGGCTTTGGTAAGACCCCGTTCTATAATCCTCAGATTATTATGCAGCGAACCGGTTTCCACAACTTTGCGGCTTACCTTGCTGCTGTCATCAACCGTAAGCACAAAGCGCTGCGACTGATCGCTGGCAATAGCCTTGTCAGGGACCAGCAACTCGCGGTGCCGGCCCGTCGCCGAAAAACGGGCCTTGGCAAACATTCCGGGCGTCAACTGTAAGCTATCATTGGGAAAGATCGCCCGTACCAGAAGCGTTCCGGTGCTTTGATCAATTTCATTGTCGATAAAGTCTATCTTTCCCTGATGGGTGAATTGCTCTTCGCCCAGTAGTTTGGCCTGCATCCACTGACCACTATCCTGAATAGTCGCCAGATTACTTTTAAATGATTGATTTTTCATATAAGAAATCAGCTTATTTTCACTGGTTTCGAAAGTGAAGTAAATGGGGTCAAAAGAGACAATCCTTGTAAGCAACGTAGCCGAGGAAAGTCCTCCGCTCACGAGATTACCCACACTGACAAAGTTCTCACTTATTCTGCCGGAAACGGGCGCTTTGACTTCCGTAAACTCAAGGTCGAGCTCGGCAGAATGAACCGAAGCCTCGGCCGAAGAAACGGCAGACTGGGCCGACAGAAACTCTTGGTTTCTACGGTCAATCAATTCCTGAGAAACCGCACCGCTTGCCCGGAGGTTCTGGGCTCGCTCCAATTCTTTCTGGGCAAGCTCCAGTCGTGTCTGGGCGCTTTCAAGATCGGCTTGCGCCTGCTCCAGCGCAATTTTGTACGGACGTTGGTCGATGACAAAAAGTACATCACCTTTTTCTATCAGCTGACCATCCTCAAATTTTATCTCTTCCAGATATCCATCGACCCGGGCACGAACTTCAACACGTTCAACCGCCCGAAAACGGCCGGTGAATTCATCATACTGTGTCACAGCTTCCTCCAGCGGAGCACTAACGGTTACCGTGGGTGGAGGAGGAGTGGCCTGCTGTCCTTCTGAACTGCTACAGCTGTTCGCCATGACAACAATTGCCACTCCAACAAGAACAAATTGTAATTTGGATAAGATTGAATTTTTCATAGTGAAACTCTCTGTTGATGTTTTTCTGCTGTAAAACGGCATGAGCTTTAAGATTATCAATTAAAAAAGTGTGCAGGCAACAAACTATTGCCGCCAATTATGTGTTCGAACAATATATGTTGCAACAAACTTTGTTTCAACACATAATTATTTTTTATGTCTATTGGGGTCATTGTAAAAATTGATGAAGGGCTATTTTGTCCAGTTCGTGACTTCTATTTTTGTATTAACCTATCCTTAAAAAAGTGAAGAGCACTCTCTCGGTTAATACAGCGGTTGGTTAACTACTCTACAAAATTTATCGACTGGATCTCACAGGAAGGAAAGGGAAGAAAGAATGGATAAACAAAATTAAAAACTGTGGAAACCTGAACCTTTTAAGCTGATTTTTCAAGTGCTTTACTTCGGGTCATCTCTTTACTTATTTTTTTGCAGAAATCAGACATAATATCACACTCTTCTTCGGTAAAAAGTTGCCCCATACGTTCCAGGTAACCAATATAAGCTTCACGTGCTTTGTCAAAGATAGCGATACCTTTATCAGTAATTTTGGCAATTGAAACGCGGGCATCTTTTTCGCAACGGTAGCGGGTTACATATCCTTCATCTTCCAGGCGGTCAATCAGGCGGGTTACATCAGGACAGGTATCCACCAGGCCGTCGATAATTTCTCCTCTGGAGCGACCTTCCGGATGGGCTTCTTTCAGGATATACAAGACGCCCAGTTGTGATCGGCTGATCCCAAAATCGGAGGAGATGGAATCCAGATCATGCCGAATAGAACAAGCTGCCTCCAATAAATTATGGATGGTTTCTCGTTCTACCTTGGTCGATTCGCTATTTTTTATAAATTGCCCCATATGCACTGAGTCTGTTTAGAATAAATACTACTTAATATTAAACTATTTTTCAATGCTAATCATTTCGTCACTTACGCTGGATTCGTTAAACGCCATTTAAGCGATAAATATTGCTTTCAACGTATCCAAAGCCGGTTAATACCCTATTTTGCCTTCATCATCATAAACCACAATCGTAGTATCTCCTAGGACTATTCTTCAAAACGATCGTAAATCTGCTGCTGTTTTTCTTTTAATAACTGGGTAAAGTGTCGGATATATGACGGAGTGTGCTGATCTTTCAGTGTAGCGATTTTCCACTTTCGTAAAAGTCCTTGTCTTGTCAATGGCAGGTAGCTTAATGCTGTGTGGTTCAGGTGATTACTGGCCATCCAGTAGGGCATAACGGTGACACCAAGATCGGCCCGTACCATCTCCAAAGCGGCTCCGGTCAGCTGTACATAAGTAATATTTGCAGGCGTGATATTATATCTTTTTAGAACTTTCTGGTTCAGCGTACTGGACTCAAAATTTTTGGAGTGGGTGATCAGCGTCTCCTCTTTAAAATCGCTGGGAAGAACGACCTCCTTCTCACTGAACGGGTGATCGGCATTAAAAATAGTGACCAACTCATCATCCAGTAGCTTTGTATACCGGATATTCGAATCTTTAACCGCCTCATGCACCAGTGCCACATCCAGTTCTCCTTCCAAAAGATTTTTTATCGTTGACGTATCACTGTCCGTCTTAATTTCTATCTCTACTTTGGGATACCGCTTATTAAACGCCTTAATGATGGGTGGCAGCCAGTGATAGGAGGTATAACATTCGGTGCTCAGGCGAATCAAACCCGATTCTCCATCCATCAGTTGAGCAATTTCTCTTCTCGTTTTGCTGAGTTCATCCAGAATTTTTCGGGCAGATTCCAGTACCTTTTCCCCGGCCTGTGTCAATACAAGCTTCTTGTTAATCCGATTGAAAACCGATGCGCCCAACTCTTCTTCCAGCTTTCGCAACTGGTGGCTGAGCGCAGATTGTGACAGATGCAGTTGCTCTGCTGCACCGGTAAGGCTTCCTTCCTCGGAAACAGCTTTGACTAATTTTAGGTGGCGTAACTCCATGAGTTCAACATTTGATCGCTTACCTATTAATTATTTTCAACCAAAATATAAAAACAATTCATTTTATTCATACATATGCGACTGATATCATGTTATCAGAAACAAAACCGATTGCCGGGTGACACTCTGGCAAAAATGAAATCGTCGTTACAATGCCAAAATTCAACAACTCTGATAACCGAACAGAAGCTGCTGAAGTAAAGATTAACAACAGAGAGAAAGCTCCTAATAGCGATAACGCCGCTAACTGCAAGTCGTTATCGGATGGTTGCTCAATAACTAAATTACCAGTGTTCTCTTATGAAAGCTTAGCCCGATTGAAGTAGTGCATAACAGACAGCTATAATCCTAAAATTTACCTAAAACACCCATGGAAAACGTTTTTATCATCAATGGAGGGCAAAAATTTGCTCATGCCAAAGGAAAATTCAATCGGACAATTACAGATGTTACAGCCTCATTTTTTACCGAAATTGAAGGCTGTAACGTCATTGTCACTCATACCGACGAGCCCTATGACCCGGAGGACGAAGTCGACAAATTTATTGATGCTGATATCATCATCTACCACACGCCCATTTATTGGTTTCAACTTCCTCACGGACTTAAAAAATATTTTGATGTGGTATTCCGCGAGGGGCACTACAACGGCATCTGGACCAACGATGGGCGTTCGTCAAAAAATCCAGAGATCAATTACGGCACAGGCGGACTTTTAACGGATAAAAAATACATGCTCACCACCAGCTGGAATGCCCCGAAAGGCGCCTTCACCATTCCCGACGAATTTTTTATGCAAAAAGGTGTGGATGAAGGTCCGATGTTTGGATTTCATCGAATGAACGCTTACCTCGGTATGGAAAAATTGGAAAGTTTCCACTTTCATGACATTGTTAAAAATGGGGAGATGGAAACCTTTAAAAAAGAATACAAAATCCATCTAAAACATACCTTTGCTGCCCAACATGCCGCAATTAGTTAGTCGCGTTAGCCCCAGATAATTGCATCCGGTAATCGGTAGGACTTTCTCCGCTATACTTTTTAAAAAACTTGTTCAAATGACTCGCATCGAAAAAGCCAAAATCCATTGCAATTTCATTGATGGAGTCTTGGCTATAGCGGAGCCGCTGTTCAATTAATTTGTACCGATATTCACCAATATAATCACTCAGGGTTGTGCCAACATTTCGCTTAAAATACGATCCGATATAGTTTTGGGATAAATAAAATTGATTGGCCATATTTTCTGTATTCAAAGCATCAGGATCATGAATATTGCATTCTATGTAGTACAGTATAGATTCTATTTTTGAGGTATCATCCTCCCCAGAAATTTTATGAGGCCGTGATTGATTGCGCTTGATCAGCGTCAGTATCACTGAGAATAGTTGAAAAATGGTTTCTTTATACCGCTTTGCAGACCGGCGACATTCCATGGATATCATCTCCATTAGCTTACGGGTCATCGCTATGTCCTCGGCAGAATTAATGAGGCTCCCGTGGGATATTTGTGACTTTCGAAGAAGCAGGTCTATCTCTCGATTCCAGTGTTCGGGCACCTGAAATGTATTGTTGGAAACATATAGCTGTGTGAACTTGAAGTAGATAAAACGCGTGGTTTAATCGACTTTAAACTCATGAAAATCTTCTGGCCGGAGCAAGAAAAGATCTCCACTCGTATAATCCATTTTATGCTCATCAACAATATGCTTTCCGCTCCCATACATGATGAAGATAATTTCAAAATGGTTATGCCGGTGTTTCGGGTGATCCCAGTTATCCGTCTCAAAATCTTCAATGATGAAAGGATCAAACTGTACGTATCGCTTCATTTTGCTGTCTATTTACAAAAGGATATCAAAATTATACAACGGTCGGCATTTCCTCGCGCCGTTTATTGAGGTACGACACTGCGTGGTGACAGTTTTAATCAGAATCTGCAAACAAAACTTACATAAAAATGGATTCACAATCTGACAACAATATGGAGTATCGAAATCTTGGCGCGTCGGGACTGAAAGTGCCTGCCCTGAGCTTTGGAGCCGGAACCTTTGGCGGACGGGGACCGCTGTTCAGTCACTGGGGCGATACTACTGTAGCCGAAGCACGCAAGTTAATCGACATCTGCCTGGAGGCGGGTGTAAATTTATTTGATACGGCGGACGTCTATTCTAATGGGGCTTCAGAAGAAATCCTGGGCCAAGCTCTTAAAGGGCGACGCGATCAACTCATGATCTCCACCAAAACAACCCTGCCCATGAGTGAAGGTCCCAATGATGCCGGGCCCTCACGATCTCGTTTGCTCCGAGCCGTAGATGCTTCCCTGAGTCGCCTCCAAACCGACTACATCGATCTGCTACAGATCCACGCTTTTGATGCAAAAACCCCGATCAAAGAAGTCCTTGCCACGCTTGATGGTCTGATTCGCGCCGGCAAAGTGCGCTATGTGGGTGTCTCTAACTTCTCGGGCTGGCAGCTGATGAAATCACTTGCCATCTCAGAGAAGTACGGTTACCCGCGCTATGTTGTCAACCAAAGCTATTACTCACTTGTGGGACGAGATTATGAGTGGGAACTCATGCCGCTGGGCCAAGATCAAGGTGTTGGCGCGATGGTCTGGAGTCCGCTGGGCTGGGGACGTCTGACCGGTAAAATCCGCCGCGACCAGCCGCTACCTGAAAAAAGCCGCCTGCATAAGACTGCCGATGCCGGGCCCCCTGTCGATGAGGAGTTATTGTATGATGTGGTTGATGTTATGGATGAAATTGCGGAAGAGACGGGCAAGTCGATTCCGCAAATTGCCATCAACTGGTTACTTCAACGACCCACGGTTTCATCAATAATTATCGGTGCCCGAAATGAAAAACAGCTGCGAGATAATCTCGGGGCAGTCGGCTGGAATCTTACTTCCGACCAGGTATCCCGGCTGGATAAAGTCAGCAAGAAAACAGCCGCTTATCCCTACTGGCCCTACCGGCGACAGGAAGGATTTAGGCAGCTTAATCCGCCGTTAGTCTAACCTCCCATCAAAATTCAATAAAATCATTTATCCTATGAGTAGCGATTCCAATATTCTATTTACTTCTCATTCATTAGGACCTTACGAAACAAAAAACCGAATTGTGATGCCGCCCATGACTCGTTCTCGGGCAGGCAAAGGCAATATCCCAACTGATCTGATGGCTCGTTATTATCAACAGCGAGCAGATGCCGGTCTGGTTATAACCGAAGGTACACAAATCAGTCATAGGCTTGCTTTTTGGGTATAGCATTCATTGAATTTATGTTCAGCTACCCCAATAAACCGCCATTTCTTACCAAATGTTAAAAGAAAAGACTGCTCTGGTCTTTATCTTGGTAGTGTCATTTTAATTCTAAGCTAACCAACACTATGGAAGGTAAACCAAACAAAGTGCTCCTCACCGGGGTTACCGGATTCTTGGGATCACACACGACTATTCAACTGCTGGAAAAAGGATATGAAGTCACCGGCACACTGCGAAGTATGGACCGGGCGAAAAGTATCAAAAAGATAATCGGCCGGCATACTTCGCATATGGACCGTTTGCATTTCGCCAAAGCCGATCTGACAGATGACCAGGTTTGGGATACGCTAATGCCCGGCATGGATTTCGTTCAACATATCGCCTCTCCTTTTCCACGAGAGCTCCCGGACCACGAAGACGACCTGATCATCCCGGCCAAAAACGGTGCCCTAAATGTACTCAAAGCCGCGGCGGACCATAATGTAAAAAGAGTGGTGCTCACTTCATCAATCGGTTCCATTGTTTACGGCAGGACGAACGGTAATCGTGGCGGTATGTATTCCGAATCTGACTGGACGAACATCCAAAATACAGAGGATACAACCCCTTACTTTCGCAGCAAAACCATCGCCGAAAAGGCCGCCTGGCAATTCATGGAACAAGATCGCAGTGAAATGGAACTGGCAACCGTCTGTCCGGGCGCTATACTCGGGCCGGTACTAGAGAAGGATTTCGGAACCTCAGCCAATATCATCATAAAAGTGATGGATGGCAGCATGCCTGCCCTGCCCAACCTCGGCTTTGACATTGTGGATGTACGATCTGTTTCCGACCTGCAGATCCGGGCGATGGAACACCCTGAAGCTGCCAACGAACGCTTTATTGGCTCGGCTGGGTTTCTAAAATTAAAAGAGATAGCCGATATGCTACGGCAGGAGTATCCTGACAAAAAAATCCCAAAACGGACACTGCCTAACTTCTTAGTTCAACTGTTCTCCTATTTTGATGCTTCACTCCAGCCGGTGCTCATCGATCTGGGAGTGGAACGAAAAGTTGATCACTCGAAAGCTAAAAATTTGTTAGGTTGGGAGCCGTTACCCAACCGCAAAGCCGTACTCTCCTGTGCCAAAAGCATCAACAAGTTGGAACTGGCATAAATCTTATTGCTAATAACTATGGAAAACCTGATTAACGCCCTGAGCTTTGGAGGCATTCTATCTGATGGAGCGCTGGAATATGTAGCGGGATTCTTTGAAGCCAAGATCTACAATCCGGGCGATCATTTCCTGTCCATCGGCAAGAGGTCCAACCGTATTGGTTTTGTGGATGAAGGAATTTTTCGGGCCTATACCGTTGGGGGTGATGTGGAGGAAGCAACGAAATACTTTATTCGAAAAAACCAGTTTGCTGTAGAAATCGAAAGTTTTTACGAGAATGAACCCAGCAGTTCCGCCATCCAGGCTGTGACGCAAAGCAAGACCTTGGTTATTCAGCGCAGAACCTGGCACAGGCTCTGTGAGGAAGTCCCAAAGCTTTACATTCTCACTAAAAGTTTAACCGAGGCGGCGCTCCTTAACAAAATAAAGGATAATGAATTCCTGCATTTTGGCTCTGCCAAAGATAAATACCTCGAATTCATAAACAGATATCCCAATCTGGCTGTGAAAGTCCCTCAGCAATACATCGCTTCCTACCTGCAAATTACCCCGCAATCCCTCAGCAGAATACGTCGGGAATTAGCATGAGGCTTATAACTGCTTATCTATCCACTGATTCTTCGAGCGCTGTCGTCCATTTACAAAGAAACTATAATATTTCATACCGTTCTTGCCCGGTATTTCATCAGTAACCCTTTAATGATCAGGCTACAGATAGTCAATTAAGATGCACTTATAGCCGCTCCACGGCCCATAAAATACCATTTGAAACCATGTTTAAAAATTCTTCCTGCCGGTATATCTCGTTATGATGTCCCAATGTAGTGGCAAAAACTCGTGTTTGTGTACTATCAACTTCGTGGGTCCAGGTAACGGGTTGATAGGTTCCTGTTTCTTCGCCATAAGCTCGCGCCAGCAGGGTGATATCTCCCCATATTTTCTCGGCAATAAAAACTTCATCCTCCGGGATAGCAAACGTTTTGGGCAGGCCTTTCATAATGGGATGGTCGGGAGCCATATTTTCAATCTCCGGTCTACTTTCATCTTCCGAAACCATCGATTGGTAGCCCATAAACGTAAACCAGGGATCGGCAGGCTGGGCATAGCGGTAACTCTGGATTGCTGCGTGAACAAGCACCGCTGGCGTACCCCTGTGCTCTTCAACGAACCGAGCCAGAAAATCGCCATCCCGCATACGGGCAAAGCCTGTG
Organism: Fodinibius salsisoli; assembly: GCF_026229185.1. GTDB lineage: Bacteria > Bacteroidota > Rhodothermia > Balneolales > Balneolaceae > Fodinibius > Fodinibius salsisoli. The sequence continues at coordinate 450,076 of NZ_JAGGJA010000001.1, forward strand.
TTATGGACTACTACGTCGTATTGATCCGCCCAATTGGCCTGCTCGAATATTGATACTTTATGCGCAGGACTTCCCTCACCTTCATGGATAACCGTCCATTCGATCTGGCTGCCCAGCCGCTTTTTGATGCCTTCTGTGAGTAGTTTTTCCTGGGCTTCATAATCATGCCAGCCACCACCTGTAATAAGTAGCGCTTTTATCGGAGAGTCCTGACTATTCGCTGAAGGTGCTGTTGCCATTAAAAAAAACAGTACCAGCAAAGACAAAAGAAGAGAGCTGTTATTCATTTCTACTAAAAGTGTTTCTATACAAGTGGTTATACATGTTTATGTAATAGAAGGGGTGATAGCCTTCCACTTAATCTACGATGATTCGGGCAAAATTCAATCATTTTTAATTGTGATAATATACCATTTATAGGTTTGTTTGAAATAGTAAAAGATTAAATGGTGAATAAAAATTAAATTCTGAACTTAGCCCTTAATTGCTTGAGAAGTGATGAGGGATCAAAGAAGGTATCAACTGTTTAACTCCTTAGGCTACAGCATGTTTCATTTAAATTTTCTCGGATTATGTTTCTGTTTGTAAGAGCCCTCCTCAATATCGTCCAAGATAGAACGGTGTTTGGGATTCCAACCCAGCAATTTTCGTGCCTTATCGGCATTGATCCGACTGTTGGCTCCAAAAGCAAAATGGGCGGCTTCAGGCCCCCATCGATCGATAGCCTCATCAATGGAAATAGACGTGGTTTCATCGCCCAAATCCAACATACGGCCAATAGCTTGGGCAATATCTTTGAGGGATGCTTCTCCATTCTCAGCATAAAAGAATGATCCAGCCGGTGCTTGCTCCATGGCCAACAAATAAAGATCGACCAGATCATCGATATGCACATGCGACCACCTGTTTGCTCCTTTGCCAATGTGAGCACCCTGCTGCTTTTCTTTGGCTAACTCAATCAGCCAGGGCACCTGTATGCTTTCTTTTTTAATACCCAGTCCTTGGCCATAAATCATAGGTGGACATATTGCAATTGGCCGCATCCCCCTTGCTGCATAGGATAGCACCGACCGGTTGATAGCGACGCGCCCTTTTTTCTCAATAGCCGGCGAAAGGGGCATATCCTCATGGTATTCAATATCAGATTTTTCGCCACGGCTCCTGGATCCCACCAAGCTTGAGCCTGTAGTGTGGATTAAGGTTTTTTCTGTCCCTCTCAGGGCTTCCAAAATCGTTGCTACAACAAACGGGTTGTCAGCATCCGCGGCATTCACGACGGCATCGAGATTTTGGACCTGCTTCCGTATCGTTTCAACTTCATTAATTGAGCCTGTTACCGCATTTATTCCTTGTTTTTCAACCGCTGGAACATCGTCAGCGGATCGTACTAAGCCGGTTATCTTATATCCATTTTCGAGCAGCCGGTGAGCAATAGATCCACCGATATACCCGGTTACGCCGGTGACAAAAATATCTTTAATATCCATAATCTGATAGTTTTGAGTTCATTATCATTTGTTCAAAACTATCAGCTGACGCTGAAGGCTGCGTAGTAATTTTGGGGGTAGTTATGGTAAAAAAACAGGCGATCAGGATTGGGCCTAAACAATTTCTGAGGGAAGCCTGTCTTGGTATTTCTGGAATGTCTTATTCAAGTGACTGACATCTGTAAAACCAAGTTGAGCGGCTATTTCAGAGATTGTCAGATTCGTATATTTGAGCTTTGATTCAGCCAACTTCAGTTTATAAGTAAGCACATATTGTTTAAAAGACGTGCCAAAATTCTTCCTGAAATATTCACTGAAGTAATTGGGAGAGATAGCAAACTGCTCTGACAAATGAGTTACCGACATTTTATCGGAATCCAAAATGTGATAGTTAATATAATTCAACAAATCTGTGCTTTTGTCGCTCTTTTCTTGTGCCTGTTGATTGGTCGACTGCTCATTCAAAATATTTCTTGCCACAATATTCAACAACGTAAATAGCAGTGCTTTTAAATTTAGGCTCGAAAACTTTCCTGAACGGTCTTCTTCATCCAAAATTACATCAAACAGGCTCTGGATTGTATCCCTATCTTTATCAATGGTGATGATATTTGGTTTCTGGTGATGATTCCCTGACAAGATGAATTCAATATTGCTGAACCATTCCGTTATTTCGAGTACGTCTTGACGATTTTTATCAAAAAAAGCTTTCTGGAGTTTTATGAAGTGGAGTACTGAATACTCATTAAGCGTAATGGCATTTTTCTCACTTGGTAAATGCAGGAATAGATCTCCGGCCTCAAAAGGAATGGAATAATTGCCAACGGTTCTGCTGCCACTGCCAGTCTCTACAAAAACGAGCTCAAAAAAAGCATTAGACTGCGGCGGACATTCGATATAGTCCGTCTTATAACTTTCGATCTTTACCGGCTGGAATATGACTCTCTTCATCCGGAAACACTAAAAGTTGGGATTTCTACTCTATCGCTTTAATGACCGAATCCAACAAGTCTGGAAACCGCTTGTCAAGCTCTTCACTCCTCAATGAAGCAAAGCGCTGCTTTCCTTCAGCACACATCATAATGATGCCGGATTCGCGTAATATTTTGAGGTGATAGGATTTTGTAGAGGTCGCCACATCTACCTTAATTTCTCCGCAACTTTGGTCAGGCTGGGCGGCCAAACTTTTCACGATCTCCAATCGAACGGGATCACTCAATGCATAGAGCACCGAAGCGAGGGTGACGGTATCGATATTTGGATGTACTAATTTTCTCATAACCCTTAAAATAAGATTTTGGCTCTTTATCTTCTAATATTTTATATTTCGACAAACGTAAAACTATAAAAATAAATACCGTCTTAATTTTAATTCAATAAATTTCCCCATCATTATGCTTAACCAAGAACTTGTTGACGCAGTTAAAAAACTCATACAAAATGCAACGCGTTATAACATTGAAGCGCTAGATGCCATCTATCATGACGACCTGCGCATAGCAAAAATGGAGTCGAATCAAGAAATACGTGTCATGGATAAGGGCGAAAACATCGCATTGTTTAAATCCAAAAAAGAAGCGGGCGATGATCCTCTGAGCACCGAATCTACCTTCCGGTATGCTCATGCCTCGGGGCCCGTGGGACATGTGGCGGTGGAGCGCCGAATGAAGCTCCATGACCAAGAAGAGCACTTGTTGTTTAATCTTGTCCTGCGAAAGGTTGATGAGGAGTGGAAAATTGTTAGTGAGTTTGCAATCCCACTAGACAGTGAAGGATAAAGCATATCATCTCATAAAATAATGAACACCGAAAATCTCTTATGAAGGATCAATCAGTAGATTTCAAAAATAAAGTCATCATTATAACCGGAGGCAGCTCTGGCATCGGCCAGGCTGCTGCCTTTCAGTTCGCTGATCAAGGAGCCAAGGTACTTATCACCGGCCGACGGCCCGGTCCGCTTGAGGAAACGGCCAGTCAACATCAAAATATTAAAAGCTTGCAAGCAGATGCGGGCAACCCTGAAGATACTCCGAAAACAATTAAGCGAGCCGTTGAACTTTGGGATCGGATAGATGTACTGGTCAACAATGCCGGAGCAGGCTTTCCTATGTCTCTTGAAGAATCTACAGCGGATGACGTCAACGACATTTTTACCACAAACGTAACTGGTCCTACTCTTTTGGCCAAAGAAGCGCTTCCCCACCTTAAAATAAGTGAAGGGAGCATCATCAATATATCCAGTACATTTGGGCATAAAGCAAGTGCGGGGATAGGTCATTATGCGGCGAGTAAGGCCGCCCTTGAGCACCTGACCCGCTGCTGGGCTTTAGAATTAGCCCCCGAAAATATACGGGTCAACACCATTGCACCGGGGCCGACCGAGACCGCTGCACTGGAGCAAATGATGGGGCTTTCAAAAAAAGAAGCCGAAGCTGTAAAAGAACAAGAGCGCAACACAATTCCACTGGGACGGCGTGGTAATCCGGAGGAGGTAGCCCACTGGATTCTTTCTCTGGCTAACCCTGCTTCATCCTGGATTACCGGACAAACTATTACCGTAGACGGCGGTTTTGATATAGCCTGAATCTATAATCTCTTCCATCTTTTGAATTGAGGCAAAGACCTGATTATAGAAACTTACTAAATGATTGAAAGCGAATAATCCTTGCAAACAATTTGGCCGCATGTTATTCAAACTGGTCGGGCCGAATAGATAACAGCTTTACTTTTTAGAGATGCACACTTTAATGTCACGTTTTAGGCTTTGGGATTGTCTTATTATATAGAGCTCTCTTTTTAAATAACTGTTTCCAAGATGGAGAATTATCAGAATGTATTATTTCCCTACGCTTATAATATTCTCGGATCCCGGACCCTCGCTCAGGATGCTATCCAAGAGGTTATGGCGAAGTATTTTTCCGGATCTACTTCGGAAGTGAATAATCCCGAAGCTTATCTGAAACGGGCCGTCATCAATCAATCCATTAATCTTAAGAAGAAAAACCAAAAAACGATTTCTTCTGAGGAGGTGTGGCTGCCCGAGCCGGTGGCAACGGATCATACCGACAAAAATATTATCCAGGAGAACATTCTTTCTTACTCTCTGCTGTTTTTGCTGGAGCAGCTGAATCCCAAAGAGCGCGCCGTGTTTATCCTCAAAGAGGCTTTTGCCTACAAGCATAAAGAGATTGCAGAAGTGCTTTCCTGTTCCGTGCCCTATTCGAGGAAGCTGTTGAGCCGGGCACGGTCGAAGGTCCGGGGTGCCGATCAAAGTTCTGCCACAATCCCCCAAGCCGATGCTCCTGCAGTACAGATTGATAAATATCTCACAGCTATTCGAAATCGCGATCTGGAGACGTTGCAATCGCTGCTTTCCGAAGATGTGGCGCTTTATGCAGATGGGGGTGAAGCGGTAAAAGTGGTACAACATATCTGCAATGGCAGACCAGATGTTTCGGACCTGTTGATGTATGTCTACCAAAAATTCCAGCAGTCACAGATTGTTCAATCAGCTATCGTCAATCACCAGCCGGCCTTGCTCTTTTATGAAGATCAGCTGCTCAAAGCTTGCCAGGTCTATCATTTTGATAGGAACGGTCAACGGATTAAGCGTATCTGTAATATTTTGGATCCGGAAAAATTAAAAAATATCGATTAGTTCTGGTTTGCTGTCACGTTTTGAGGAGCTGGGTTGTCTTAATAGTAGAAGTCAATCATAAACCTTCAAAACACAATACAATGGACGAACGAATTTCATATCAGGATCTCAATCCCAATCTTTTGAATAGTGTTAATCGGGTTAACCAGTACCTGGCACAATCAGATTTGGATCCCAAACTAAGAGAATTGATAAATTATCGTGTTTCGCAAATCAATGGCTGCGCTTTTTGCTTGGATATGCATCACAAGGAACTCATACATATGGGAGAAGAGGAGTTACGGTTACACTCGTTACCAGCCTGGCAGGAATGCCCATTTTACACCAGGAAAGAAAAAGCAGCCCTGGCTTTTGCAGAAGCCGTTACCAATGCCAATAAGATGGATGTTGGTGACAATATCTACGATCAACTGAAGGAGTTTTTCTCCGAATCTGAAATTGCGGACCTGACGCTGGCTGTTACCCAAATTAACGTCTGGAACCGGGTTAACAAGGTATTCCGGCCCACGCCCGGTAATTACGAAGTAGGGCAGTTTGGATAATCAGCGGGTCTTGTTAGATCGGTTCTATTCAGCTGATCCACTTAACTTTTCATGAACTTCAGGCCTGTCAAAAAATTTGGCAGGCTTGATTTTTAATATAAAAGACAGTACCAACCATAGTTAGTCCCTCCGTTGAATGTGTATTAAAATATACTGAACTTGCTTTACCTAATAGAGGATTTTGCAAAACCCTCCAATATCAAATTAATCGTTATGAGACCTAACCATGTAGGAAGTGTTATTTGGATCATCGGAATTGGTTTGCTTTTCCAGGCCTGCTCTCTATTTGGCACCGATGCTTCAGGAGATATTCTTTCCGATCAGGCCGGAACGCTATTGTGGAGTGGCTCTCCCGCTGCTGATGGAGCTGGCATGTTATTTAAGACAGAAGATGAAACATACTACGGAGTGCCCGGCACCCGGGAAGACTATGCTGACTATTTTCCTGAAAATAAAAATCAGATTCAAATTATAGCCGATATTAAGCGTACCGGTGAGAAAACCGTGAGGGGCTGGGGCGTGGAGTATCCTGAGATTAAAATATTAAGAATAAAAGGGTTACAGGATCCCGAATAATGGAATAGCTAAACAATTACACAATAAAGAGTAAAAGATAACGGATGAAGACGCAATATTTTACCGCTACAACCGTGAATGGCTACATCGCAGACGATAATCATTCACTTGACTGGCTTTTCCAGTTTGAGAAAATAGAAAGTATGGAAGGCCAATATCCCCAATTCATTAGCCAAGTAGGTGCTATTGCCATGGGCTCTACGACCTATGAATGGATACTGGAATATGAAAACCTGTCAGAAAATCCGGATAAATGGCCCTACGATATGCCCACGTGGGTCTTTAGTCGGCGTAATTTGCCTGCTGTTGAGGGAGCAGATATCCGTTTTGTCCAGGGCGAGGTTGCACCCGTCCATGAAAAAATGGTGGAAGAAGCTGACGGAAAGAATGTCTGGCTCGTCGGTGGCGGTGATTTGGTCGGACAGTTTCATGATCAAGCCCTGCTCGACGAGATTATCCTCAGCGTGGCCCCTGTTATGCTTGACACAGGAGCCCCGTTATTGCCGCGCGAGATCACCACGCCACCTCTGAAATTAGTAGATGTACAAAAGCATGGCGATGTGTTTGCGGTTTTAACATATAAAGTGCAAAAAAAGCCCAAGTGATAGGCATCCTGCCAAAGTGTTTTTTAACTCATGTAGTGATAGGTAAGAAACACATTTTCATGTCACCTATATGTAGATCGAAATTTATATTGTTCATCTCAAGGCTTGTACTCTTTACGATAGTCTGCTCTTCTCTCCTTGATGATATAGACTAAAAGAATGTTTGACCACCTTTCCTCATCCATATTCTGTAACAAGGTATGGAGGATGTTGCGTGGCTCATAAAACATTTCGCCCTGGCTAAACACCTCAGCCGGCCTGCCTTTCAACTTTATTTTTACACTGCCCTGCAGCACGTAGCCAAAGAGTTCCGCATCATGCCGGTGCGAGACGGTGTCTGTAAAAGCCGGCGGTACTTTAAGTATCTTACTGAACATTTCATATCCTTCAAGTTCGGGATCAGCAAGTGCCTGCCTCAAAACGGGAATATCTCCCAGCTTTTGATCGGATGATTGAGCGTTGCAGGAATCTGCAGTTAAGGTATCCAGGAAAATGACTGTAAATAATAGTAATAACAAAAAACGAGTATGTGCTCTCATAAACTCAGAGAATCTTTTTACCGGTGGATGGTTTTCTAATCTTCTTCTGGCATCAGGTGAGAAGAAATAGCAATACGATTCCAGCTGTTAATCGTATTTGTTATAAAAACGACTTGTGCAAATCCCCGCTCTCCCAACAGAGCTATGGCTTCTTCATACACCTCATCCGGCATACCTCCATTGGAAATATTCGTGACTTCTTCGGTTACTTTCAGCGCAATTTCTTCCTGCTCAGTAAAAAAAGGCGTCTCCCACCAGGCGCTGAGAGCATAGAGTCGCTGTTCGGTTTCTCCCAGCTCACGGGCGTCTTTGGTGTGCATATTGATACAATATCCACATCCGTTGATCTGCGATGCACGTATTTTGATTAGTTCCTTAAGCTTGGGATCAAGGTCAAATGCCTTTAACTGCTTTTCTGCTTCCGACATGGCCTCGTAAACCCGGGGTTCTGCTTCTTTAAAAAGACTCATTTCGTCTGTTGTTTTGATGCGTGGTTGATTTGCTTGAGTATATCCATTTGTTGGACTATCATGGTAGACCAGTATACATAAAACAGATAGACCAGTATGATTCCATTGAAGGAGCTGATTACTATTGACAAGACAGCTAATACCGCTGTTTACCTGCAGATATCGAATGCCGTGATTCACCATATCCGCAATGGGCGGTTGCGAAAGGGCGTCAAGCTGCCGGGCTCCCGGAAGTTGGCAAAGTCATTAAACATTCATCGCAACACGTTGCTCGCGGCTTATGATGAGCTGGAGGCCCAGGGATGGATAGAAATTGTTCCGCGCAAAGGGACGTTTGTAGCGCGGAATCTGCCGGACCTTCAGCCACGGGGACACGGTCATAAACCCACTACAGAAACGTATCCTGAGGAAACAGCTTTTGCTATTGATGAAGAGCAGTTAATTCGGTTTCCTGTTTCAAACTCAAAACAACCTAACCCAAAGTTAGTCATCGATGATGGTTTTCCCGATATTCGAGAAGCACCGATGGAGGAATTTACCCGCGAACTGCGAAGCCTTTCAAGGCGTAAGGTCTATCGCAAATATTATCAGTATCAGGATGCTAAGGGCATTGCTTATCTCCGAGAAGTATTAGCGGCCCATTTGAACGATACCAGAGGTCTTCCCATTTCTGCTGATAATATCATAATTACCACCGGCGCAAGTATGGGGATTTACTTAGCAGCACGACTGCTGCTCCGCCCGGGAGATAATGTTATCGTCAGTGATCCTTGTTTTTGGGGCGCTACCCACATCCTACAGCAAACGAATGCCCACATCAATAGAGTGCCGGTTGATAGTTCAGGTATGGATATTGACGCGGTAGAACAGCTCTGTGAAGAAAAAGAGATTCGACTGCTGTATGTTATCCCACATCATCAACATCCTACTACCGTTACATTACCTCCTCATCGAAGAATCCGGCTTTTAGAGCTGGCTGCCAAATATAAGTTTGCCATCATCGAGGATGATTATGATTACAGTTTTCATTATGCTAGTGCCCCTGTCTTGCCAATGGCCAGTCTCGATCAACACGGAAATGTTATTTACATCGGAACGCTGAGCAAAACCTTGGTACCCTCAATACGGATAGGGTTTATCGTTGCCCCACAAAATTTAACGGAAGCTGTCTCTCACCTTAGGAGATCGGTTGACTGGCAGGGAGATAGTATGAAAGAGAGAGCTGTTGCCCGACTGTACGATAATGGAACAATGGAGCGACATATCAAAAAAATGGTTCGACTCTACCGAAAACGCCGCGATCATTTCTGTGGATTTCTTCAAGAAAAAGTCGGAGATCGTGTGTTGTTTAAAAAACCGGACGGTGGCATGTCGGTGTGGGCAACTTTTAAAAATACGGACCTCGCTATTGTTGAAAAAAATGCCCGCCATAAGGGGTTAAAAATCAATAATTGTAGAATGTATAATAAAGAATCTACTTATCAATCTATTCGGTTGGGCTTTGCCTCTCTCAATATCGAGGAGCAGAAACAAGCAGTTGACATATTATCAACAGCAGTGCAGGAATGATATTTTCTAAATGTTTTTCAAAGAAAATCACCATATTGGTGAATTGCCGATACTTTAAATATTCATATAAATGATATAGCCGCCCATTACGATCAAGAAGCCGGCAAAGCCTTTTTTAAGCTTTTCGTTAGAAAGCCTCGAGCCCATACTTTTCCCAACAAGGGTTCCCACAGCGCCAATGAGGCTAAATATGGTAACCAGGTGCCAGTTGACAGTGAGGTGTAGTTCGGCAAGGACATCCATGTAGCTGAAAAAACCGCTGAAGCTTTTAAGCGTAATGATGATAAGGCTGGTGCCTATCGCCAAGTTCATCGGTAGTCCACCCAAAAGTACCAGCGCCGGAACAATTAAAAAGCCGCCCCCCACTCCAACGAGACCTGTTAAGATGCCAACAGCGACTCCTTCGAGCACAATTTTCCACCATGCATGGGGAGAGATTTCAGTATCAAGGGTCTGCTTGTTATTACGGAGCATCATAAAAGCAGCTGCTACCATGACGGTTGCAAAAAGCATCAGCTGGAAGGTACCAGAAACATAACCGGCGATGATGGCCCCGGCATATGTCCCGGCCATACCCGGCAAGCCGAAAAGAATGACACTACGCCAATGTACCTGCTTCTTTAAGGCATAAGGGATAAATCCAGCTAAGCTAATGGCACCTACAATGCCCAGAGATTCAGCAATGGCCACTTTTTCCTGCTCTCCTGCTAAATAAATAAGCACGGGGACTGTCAAGATAGATCCACCAGATCCCAGCAAGCCAAGCGAAAGACCAACCAATAGAGCACCAATCCAAGATAGAATCATAGCTTTCCACCTCTCAGTTCAGCCCATGATACCCTGGCCTTGCACAGGCGTCTTAACCAGTATGTTCTGCAGGTTAACATTATTACTGTTTAACCCTTTCCTTCCAATTAGAAAATAGATCGTCTATCCACTTTACCTTAAACCCATGGCGGGCAAGCAGTGCGGTGGCATAGGAGGCCCGCTGACCACTGCCGCAGTGTACAAGCAGCTCTTTGTCTTTGGGTAAATCATCCAGATGAGCGGCCAGCCGGGTGTGAGCAATATTAAGCGAACCGGGCACATGTCCACTGGCGTATTCGGTGGCTTTGCGTACATCCAGCACTTGCACATCATCCCGATGACGCTCTTCTTCCACATCAGCAAAGGTGAGTGACTGGGTTTGTTCCAACTCAATATCTGCTCCTTGCAGCTCTTCGGGCGTGCAGTAGCCTTTAATATTATCCAGCCCAACGCGGATTAAATCACGAACGGCTTCTTCCAGTTTTTCTTCCTCAATAATGAGATATATGTCGCGGTCTGCATCCACATAGGAGCCGGCGATGGTATTGAAGTTGTCATCCAGCGTAGTGAGCAGAGAGCCGGGTACATGTCCTTCGCTAAAGGTATGCCTATCACGGGCATCGAGTATTTCTCCGTCTTGCTTCATAAGCTGAGCGACACTTACTTTGGCGGGCTGAGGAAGTGATGCCAGCACGGCCGGACCTTCTTTATTAACTTTTTTCATGTGCCCGAAGTAAAGCGGAGGTTCCGGCTGGCCATCCAAAATGAAGTCTACAAATTCATTTTCACTGGTTGCAGCGTGGAAAGCAGGGCTGAAGCGCACTTCATAACCCACGGTAGATTCGGGTACGGCACCCAGTGCTTTACCGCAAGCACTTCCGGATCCGTGGGCGGGCCATACCTGCAGATAATCCGGTAGCTTCTTAAAGTCATCAACGGATTGATAGAGCGTTTTTGCGGCCGGCTTCATCGCTCCCTTTTGGCCGGCGGCCGTCTCCAGCAGGTCGGGGCGCCCTACATCACCGACAAAAACAAAATCGCCGGTTAGAATACCCATGGGTTCGTCTGTGGCAGCCCCATCGGTAACTAAGAAGCTGATGGATTCGGGGGTGTGACCGGGCGTATATACAACTTCAAAGCCTATATTTCCGATACTAAAGGTATCCCCATCTGTAACCAGCCGGTTGGGATAATCGCTGTTTGTAAGCCACTCATATTTCCAGTCTGCATCTCCTTCATCCGAAGCATATACCTTGACACCATCCTCTGCAAAAGCGCGCAGTCCAGAAATATAGTCGGCATGGATATGCGTATCGGCTGCTGCGGTGATGGTCAGCCCTTCCTCTTTGGCCAGCTCGTAATACTGATCAATATCACGTAAAGGGTCGATCACTATCGCTTCTCCTGTAGCCTGACAGCCAATCAGGTAAGCGTACTGTGCTAATTTGGGATCAAATAGTTGTTTAAAATACATTAGAATCTATCGTGGTCTTATTTTCGTTTTTAGTGAGGCAAATAGGGTCGTAGCGCTCCATAGACCCAGGTTCCTAAAATAGCTGTTGCAATTGGAACTAAGATAATGCCGTATCCGGCACCGGCCAGCGTAAAAAGGGGGCCAGGACAGGCTCCGGTAAGTGCCCAGCCAAACCCAAAGATCGTTCCGCCGACCAGGTAACGTGTTATCTGTTGAGAATCTTTAGGAGGTATAGAAATGTCATTTCCCTCCTGATCTTTAAGTTGAAATTTATTGATTAACTGAATAGCAATCATCGCTATTACTATGGCCAATCCGATGATGCCGTACATATGAAAAGCATCAAAGCGAAACATCTCCTGGATTCGAAACCAAGATATCACTTCCGATTTTACGAGTACAAATCCGAAAAAAACGCCTGATAACAGATATTTAAAATACTTCATAGCAATAAAGGGCCTTTATAGTAAAGTTAGAGTATCAGTGGATAGATAAAATAGGTGATGATCAGTCCCCCGATGAAGAAACCTACAACGGCCAGCAGGGAAGCAAGCTGAAGGTTTGCCAATCCACTAATGGCATGGCCGGAAGTACATCCACCCGCATAACGAGCTCCAAAGCCCACAAAAAAGCCACCCACTGCCATCATTATAAAGCCAGGCAAGGTGGACAAACTCTGCCAGTTAAAAAATTCTTCGGGCATCATCCCGGAAAAATTGGTGATACCTAAGGCTTGCAAATCATTTACCGTCTGCGCTGATAAGGCAATGGGGTCTGGATTGCTGAAAAGCCATCCTCCCAAGAAGCCACCCAAGACTGTACCGGCAATAAAAACAAGGTTCCACCCTCCGGCTTTTTTCCAGTCGTACTGAAAGAATGTAATATTTCCTGGGAAACAGGCTGCACAGGTGTGCCGAAGATTGGAGGATACACCAAACTGCTTGCCTCCAACTAATAAAAGTATAGGCACGATAAGCCCAATCATAGGACCCGCTACATACCAAGGCCACGGCTGCTGTAAGAAGTCTATCATTTTATATGCACTTAATTAATAACTACATGTTCAACTCTGCTTTAAGATAATAGTATCAACATTACTTGTCAATACAAGTAGATACAAATGAATAATTTTTAATTTATCAGCCCCATAGATAGTGATTATACCAGAAAAACCTTCCTTATACTTGTAATTACAAGTATAAAATTATTATAATAACCCATCAGACAGTTCATGAATAATCCAAATAATGCTGAAAGAAGGAATACCCCGACATACACAAATTAGTCAGTGGCTACGCCAACAAATTGAAGACCATAAATTTAAAGCTGATGAACAACTGCCCTCAGAGAATGAACTCTGTCAAAAATTTGAGGTGAGCCGTGTAACGGTACGCAAAGCCTTACAGACACTGGAAAATGAACAGCTTATTTATCGCTCCCAGGGATTGGGTTCATTCGTCAACGATGACCGTCCCCGACAGTCTCTCATTCAACTAACTGATTTTGAAGAGGATATGCAGCGGGCAGGGATGGAAGCTTCATCATCGGTTATTACATTTAAGCCGGTACCAGTTGTTGAGCCAATCGCTTCGAAACTAAATATTGACCCCGACAGTACGGTTGTCCGACTGGATCGGCTTCGTTTAGGCGATGGGCAACCAATCGCTTTTGATATTACATGGCTGCCGATGTTTTACGGTCAGCTTATTGAAGGGTATGAACTGGACAAAGAAACTATTTACGATATCCTGGAACGTGATTACGAAATCCCAGTCGATAAGGGATATTACCGCATTGAGGCAGAAAGTGCCGATGCGTACCTGGCAAATCATTTACAAGTAGAAGAGCAGGCGGCCTTGCTGCTGATTGATCGTCTTTCACTGACCGTAGGAGAGAAGCCAGTCTATTATCAAAAGAGGTATTATCGGAGCGATCGAATTGTCTATGAGTTAATGGCTGAGCGTAATCGGGACTCCAAAGGGGGGGAGGGCAATATGCCGCTCCGGGAATTTCTGCCGGTCGTTAAAAAGTAGGCTTGTTTCGTATAGAATGAAGCAAATAAAAGTAAAAAAGGGCGTGTAAAAACGCCCTTTTTTATGCACTGTCTAAGCATATCTAAAAATGGCTGCAATCGGTGCCTTATTGGGCATTTCATCCCGATCCAGGGCATACACCGTACCACTTTGGGTAAGTGTTTTAATGGCCGCCATATTGATAAGGTCATGCTCTCCATTTTTAGACTGTTTGCTGTGGTGTACCACATCTCGTTCCTGGTCGAACCATCCCCAGCTGTGTTCACCGATGGGTACAAAGAGCGACTCGATCTTTCCATAATAAGCCGCTTCCACAATCTGAGTCAAATTGTCTGATTGCTTGTCAGAGCCCGATAGATCAGCAAACCGATCCATATCCTTATACATATCTTGCAAGAAGTATGATTTGATGATCTCCCAGCCTTCATCTTTGAGTTCTTCATTACTTTTGGGATCAGGATTCCCCGAGCTGGTTTGATCCAGCAGTCGGCTGTAGTGACTAACCTTCCGGTATTCAGCTACTGCTTCGGTTATCCCGGCGAGAATAAGTGGGTCGTTTCGTTTGCGCATAATGGTAGTGACCTCATTTTCTATCGTTTTTAAATAGTTAATGATCACCTCGGTATCGGTATCTTCAGAACCGCCCTGCCCGTGAAAAATGGCTCTGTTACTGCTACCTTGCCCGGAATGATGCTGCAGGTGCCCTTGGAAAACATCAAACTTTTGAAACTCCTTCAGGCTGACGGGGGCCTCATCAAGGGTGATTTCCTCGACCGAACCGCGAGTGCACTTAAGCAAACGGACGTTCTTTTGGCTCAAGGTAAGCATGCAGAACGTGCCCTCCAACGAAATCATAGGGACAAGCGGTGTAATCAAAAAGTGATCACTGACCATGACCCGTTCTTTAAAGTTGTGGGGAATGCGATAGTAATTGAAGCTCTCATCACTGATAAATAAAGCCAACCCTTTATCATTGTGCTGCCAAAACATCGGCTGTTCTAATAACTTCCGGGGCTCTGTTAATATCCTGTTAATCCGCTTTTCGGATACCTCCCGCTCTTTAAGCTGGCTTTCAGCATCACTTAGCAGATTCTTTAATCGGATCGGATCTTGCTGTACCTCTTCACCCATCTTATGGGTAGGTAAAAAAATTGAAATACATATATCATATTGTTGCTTGGCAAGGTCGAGGATATTATCACGCGTAATCATAGGAACCTCCAGTTATTAGTATTGTTACTTAATCGATAATTAATAAACAATGAATCTAAAGACAAGATTCAAATGCATTAATTTTAACCGCCCCTTAACGGGGTTGTATTTATATTGATTATGAAATTTGGTATATAGTTCCATCATAAAATTTAATGAACGGCTACAGATGGGTAAACAAGGAAAAAAATCAGCAAATATAAACTGGCAGGGAGTAAAACAAAGTTTAGGGCCTGGACTTTTGATGGCTGCCGCCGCTATCGGGGTGTCCCACCTGGTACAATCAACCCGGGCCGGCGCCACTTATGGCTTTGCCATGATCTGGGCTGTAGCACTGGCTAACATTTTTAAATATCCGTTCCTGGAATATGGCCCCCGCTACGCCATTGCCACCGGCGAAAGTATGATCGAAGGCTATAAACGCCTGGGCAATTGGGCTATCGGTATTTTTGCGGTATTCACAATTGGTACCATGTTCATTATTCAGGCTGCCGTTACGGTCGTCAGTGCCAGCCTCGCCGTAGAACTGACGGGAATAGCGCTATCCCCGCTTAGCTGGAGCATCATTTTGTTAGCTATCTGTGTAACATTGCTTATGTCTGGGCAGTATTCGGTGTTGGATGGAGCCATAAAGCTCATCATGGTTGTATTGGCTGTCTCAACCGTTATTGCCGTTGGGGCCGCCCTTCTTAAAGGCGGTCAACAAACGACCGTCAACTTCTATCCGGATATTTGGGATTTTGCAGGTCTCTCTTTTCTTATTGCACTGATGGGATGGATGCCCATCCCGATTGACGCCGCTGCCTGGCATTCGCTCTGGTCCTTGGAACGTGAAAAACAGACCCAGTACAAACCGAAGCTTAGAGAAAGCCTGCTGGATTTTAATATTGGATATATTGGAGCTGCCTTCTTAGCGCTTTGCTTCCTTATGCTTGGCGCCCTGGTCATGTTTGGATCCGGGGAAGAGTATGCCAGCAGTGGGGCTGCGTTTTCGGCCCAGCTGATTAGCTTATTTACGGATAATCTGGGCAACTGGTCTTACCCGATTATCACCATCTGTGCATTTACAACCATGTTTAGTACCACCCTCACGGTCACGGATGCTTATCCCCGGGTCTGTCGTAGGATCCTTAACGTTACAAGACCGGATTTGTTAGAGAGCGATGATAACCTCCCGGTCTATCGGTTTCTACTCATTACCATTTCTTTGTTATCGGTTGGCGTGCTTTACTTTTTAGGCGAATATTTTACCCTGCTCATTGACTTAGCTACGACCATATCTTTTTTAGTTGCTCCCATACTGGCCTACATTAATTATCGTCTGGTCATGGCTGATCACGTGCCTAAATCCTGCCGACCGGCTCCATGGTTACGGTGGCTCAGCTGGGGTGGACTCATCTTCTTGACTGGTTTTGCCTTATTATACCTTTACTGGCAAATACAGTTTGGGTAACTTGCTTAGCTAAGCAATAGTTGAAGATAAGCGGAATTTATCGTATCACATTATGCCAAAATATATAGCCTTATTACGCGGGATCAATGTCGGCGGCCACCGAAAAGTTAAGATGAAAGCCCTTCGGGCACTTTTTGGGTCTATGGGGTTTAAAAATGTAGCCACCTATATTCAGAGCGGAAATGTGGTCTTTGATGCTCCGAAAACGGAGGTAAATAGATTGAGCAATACCATCAAACAGCAGATTGAGGACCAGTTTGGATATGATGTGCCGGTTATTGTACGAACCGCTGCCAATCTGGAAAAAGTGTTGAAAAATATGCCCTTTGAAAAACAAGAGGGCTGGAAACGATATATTACCTTTCTTTCTGAGGAACCGGACGAGTCGCATAAACAAAAGTTGGAGGCCCAATCCAGCAACATTGAGATTTTTAAATTAGGTAATAAAGTGGTCTATGCGCAGGTTGATAAACAAACCAGTGCAAAACCAAAGTTTTCAAGCAACTTTATCCAACAACAGCTTAACATACCCGCAACTAATCGCAACCTTAGGACGATTAACAAAATTTTGGACTTAGCTTTTGCCGACTCTTAGAAGGCACATTCTAAATTTTTTTGAGGAAAGAAAACCAACTGTAATCCTTAACCTTAGAGGGGCAATGCTAAATTTGGCTTCACAACAGTGAACAAAATCCCTCCCTGTAGTCCTTTCCCGTCAAACAGTTTATAGATCTGAGAAATAAAAGGAGAAAGCTTCCAAATGAAGCAAATCGAAAGAAAAAAGTATTTTATTTGATAATTGAAATTAAATGGCCTATCATTAGCGCCTTAACAAAATTGTTGTAGAACAACTTTATGACTTCCAGAAACTATCAAATCAACATGTGTATTATGCCCTTTGGCATGCTTATGTCTATGTGTAGCATGATGATGACATACACCGGTTGGGATGATAGTGGATCCATGAAAGCAACGTAACGTTTTAAGAACGTCAAAAAAGCCCACTCATCTCGCAGGTGAGTGGGCTTTTTTATTGCCCTCTCTCCTGCGAATGTTTGGGACAAACCTTATCACAAACCCAACATCAAATCAGCTTAACATAATGAAACATAAGTTACTCTTAGCAACGCTCGGGATTTTCCTGGCCTCGGCATACAGCGTCCTGGCTCAGGGTACCATTTCGGGTACCGTAATCGAAAATAGTACCGGAGATCCACTGCCGGGCGTAAATGTGGTGATAGAAGGCACAACAAAGGGCGCCGCAACAAGTGTAGACGGGGCATACCAGATTTCTAACCTCGAAGCAGGCACCTATACCTTATCTGCCCAGTTCATTGGATTTAAAAAACAATCCAAAGAAGTGACACTGGCTGCTGACGAGTCCATTACCCTGGACTTCCAGCTTAGAATCAGTTCCGTTAACCTGGATGAAGTAGTCGTAACTGGTGCCGGGGGGCCGGTAGAGGTACGGAAATTGGGGAGCTCTATTGGAAGCGTCAGCGCTGAGGATCTTGATGCCGCACCGACCCAAAGTTTTTCGGATGTCATACAGGGACGTATTCCCGGGCTGGTTGGCCTGCCCTCCAGTGGAGTTACCGGTGAAGGCTCTCGTATCAGGATCCGAGGGTCATCCAGCTTATCCCAAAGCAATGAGCCTATTGTACTCATCGACGGCGTTCGTGTAGATCGCGGCGGTGGATTTGGCGGATCGGTAAGTGCCGGCGGCGGTGCTTCACCATCCCGACTTGATGACCTGAATCCCGATGCCATTGACCGGGTGGAAGTGCTCAAAGGAGCAGCCGCAGCCACGCTTTATGGTACAGAGGCTTCGAATGGAGTCATCCAGGTGTTTACCAAAAAAGGACAGGTGAGTGAGCCGAAATTCAACTTCGAAATTTCGCAGGGGACGATCAACTACCCCAAGACCATCCCGGACAACACCGGTTTTGCCCGAACTACTGCCCAGACCGACACCATGAGCAAATACATTGGTGGAAATATCAGCCCTTACCAGCTGGTGCGCGAAGATTATGTACAACGGCTCTTTGAGACCGGCATTACCCAAGAATATTCCGGATCTGTAAGCGGAGGAACCGAGGGCATTACCTATTTTGTAAACGGACGATGGTCAGGGGAAGACGGACCTATCGGGGGACAAAACCTGGTCTTTCCACAAGGCGCGGGCCCCCAGGCAGAAGATGTGCTTAACAAGGGACAGGCATCGGCAAATCTGAATATCTTTCCGACGGATAACCTTCAGCTCCGTGTTGTGACCGGCTACACGGCCTCCAATTTCAAAACATTCCAGACCGGTAATAATAACTACGGAGTAACGTCAGGTGCGATGCACGGGAAACCGGAGCTGGTTGGCTATAACAATCGTTCAGGAGCTTCTTATTCCGCTACCGTTGAGGAGCGCCTGCAGCAGTCCGTCAGTCAGGAAGTGCAGCACTTTAACGGCAGCGTGGGTGTGAATTACCGTCCCCTCAATAACCTGACACTGGACGGCACCTTCGGCGTGGATTATACCAGCCAGTTTAGTGAGTCAACACGCCCTTTTGGATGGAATATTAATGACTACGCCAGTATAGAGAGCGAAGGGGCACGTCGTACCTCCGACCGCTCTAATTTTAACCTCACGGTGGATGTCAAAGCTACACTTAAAAATCAGCTAAGTGATCGACTTGAGTCGACCCTGATTGGAGGTTTTCAGGTGTTTAACCAGCAGAACCTGATCCGCAGCGCTGAAGGCGTTGATTTTCCCGGTCCGGGACTAAACGTAAGTGGCGCTGCAGCCAACCAAAGCATTACCGAGCAATATGTAGAGGAATCCCAGGCCGGTATTTTCCTGCAGGAGCAAGTCGGCTTTGATGATTACATTTTTGCCACCATTGGTGGACGTTATGATACGCACAGCGCCTTCGGAACGGAATTTAGCGGAGTATTTTATCCTAAAGTTTCACTCTCAGTCGTTCCATCGGATGCCCCTTTCTGGAATAGTCCCGGACCGATATCCTCCCTGCGTTTACGGGCAGCAGTAGGGCAATCCGGCCTGCAACCCGGCGCTTTTGACGCCTTGACGACTTATACTTCACTCACCTCGGCCAACGGCCCTGGTATTGTTCCGGAAAACCTGGGCAACCCGGACCTCAAGCCCGAGATATCCACCGAATATGAAGTTGGACTGGATGTAGGATTGTTCAGCGAGCGATATACGCTGGAAGCCACCTATTGGGATCGCACCGTCCGTGATGCATTAGTCCAGCGACAATTCCCGGTAAGCGGCGGCTTTCTGCAAACCCAGCTTGACAACATTGGGGAACTGAAAGGGCGAGGCCTCGAACTGAACCTCGAAGCACAACTGGTAGAAAATGATAACTGGTCAGTACGTGCTTTTTCCGGAGCAGCCTACCTGTGGGAACAAGTCCGTTCGCTCGGAGGCGCACCGCCGATTAAAGTGGGTGGCACTTATCCACGATATCGTCAGTTCCTCAAAGAAGGCTATGCCCCAGCCACTAACTTCGGAGCTAAACTTCCAAGCGTGCCTGAAGGCTTTCTGCCGCTAGACAAAAGAGGTCTGCTTCAGGCGCTCAATAGAGATGCTTCCGGTGTTGAATCAGGCCAGCCTGCTGAGCGCGCCCTGGTGTTAGACTACCTCAATACCCTCACGCCCGGGACCGCTCGCCTCGAAGAGCTGAACAACTACGTGTTATTGGCAGATGAAAATGGCAATGGAGATCCACTGGACCATCACTTAGGCAAACCAACGCCCGACTGGCAAGGCTCCTTCGGAGGCTCCATCAACTTTAAAAACTTCCGTCTGTATACGTTGTTTGAGTATAAGACCGGAAACTTTTACGTCAATAATCTCACCGATGGATTTCGTCAGCGTAGTGCAGGCATTGGTCGCAACACGCCTGAAGCTGCAAGAGTAGAACGTGACTATATAACCGGAGGCGTTAACGAAAGTTATACTCCCAAAAATGATAGTGAAGTCAGGTTAGCAGCCGCTCGCAAGTGGGTCTATGACCTGTTGGCGCTCGATCCTTTTGCCGGACTCAATGTCATCCAGAAAGCAGATTTTCTGCGATGGAGAGAGTTGAGCCTGACCTACCAAGTACCACAGACTGTCGTTGATCGCATTGGCGTACGTGACCTTTCCTTCTCCATTTCCGGCCGAAATCTAAAGCTTTGGTCCGCCTACCCAGGTATTGACCCCGAAGTAAACGCCGTGGGTCGGGGTGGTGGTAGCGAGCTGGAGAACAACTTTTTGCTGGGTACGGATACCTGGAATATGCCAATTCCACGTCGAGTGCTCTTCACACTCAAGCTCGGTTTATAGCAGTAAGCATTTTAAATATTCAATAACACACTACTATGTTTTTCACGAACACTATTTTTAAACAAATCTGGATAGGAGCACTTTCCCTGCTATTCATAACTGCAGGATGCGATGTTCTAAAAGTAAATAATCCCAATAGCCTGGTAGAAGAAGATCTTGGTAACCCTGCTGCCGCACCAGCTATAGCGAATGGGGCAGAGGCAACTCTGACTGAAGCATTGGGCAATTTGCTCGCTCCCTATTCTACGGCTACCGATGAGTTAACCTGGATCGGTACCCGCGATGCCTGGCAAGATCTGGATCAGGGCGAGCTGGAGAATCCGCTCAACGAGTTTTCGGATGGTGCTTTCAACGCAATCAGCGAGTCGCGATGGACCGCCGACAATGCCATCAGCCGGTTGGAAGGTTTTCGAGAGGAAGGCACCCTGGAACAAGCCCAACCCCTCGTACGAAGCTATCTTTATGGAGCTGTTAACTATCTGGCCATTGCCGCTTCATTTAACAATGTAGTCATCGGTGACCGGCAGGAAGCGGTGCCTCCCGTGGGCGAAGAAAATATGGCTACGCTTTACGACACAGCTATCAGCTATCTTGACCAAGGTCTTGAACTCTCATCATCAGGATCCGAATGGGAAGTACGCTTACTTGCCGTTCGCGCCCGGGCATACTTTGAGCAAGCGCTCTGGAACAAGCTCAACCCCGATGTAGCAACAGGGGATCCACTGGTGCAAAGTACAGAAGCCGTCAATGATGCAAAAGCAGCCCTGGCTCTTGCCGAAAATGGAACCGACTGGAACTATCAGCTGGAAGTTACCTCCGAGACGCCCAGTAATAATATGGCTTTCCAGGTGAATGAGCGATTGGAGTTACGTATCGGCAATACCTTTGTGACCCCCACTGAAGATAACACCAAGGCCGAAAGCGTTTCGCTGGAGGATCCCATCGACGAGGTACCGGCACCCTACCTGGTGAATCGTATAAATACCTTTGTAGAGGCCAATGAATATGCGGATATTACCATCGCTTCGGTCAGAGAGCTTCACCTGATTATTGCCGAGGACGCTCTGGCACGCGACGATGAAGAGGCCTTCCAAACTGCTATCAATAACCTGCGTTCGCTGGATGGTCTCTCCGCTTATGAAAATCAGCTGCCAGCCGTAGATCTCTTAAAACATGAACGGCAAGTGAACCTGTTTTTACAGGGAAGAAGACTGGCGGATCTCTATCGCTTTGAGGAATCTTCTACGGAATGGCTTCTCAGCCGGGTAGAGGCCGGAAACTTCTTTCCTATTACCATTACAGAAATCAGGGCGAATCCAAATATTACACTCGATTAATTTATTCAAGAGGGCTTTGCAAAGTCCGGATAATGACAAACAAGAATAACCAATTAGTTAATTAACCTCTTTATACCATGAAGAAATCAATTCCACAAAAAGTCTGGCAGGCTGTTGTCGCCCTTGCCATTGCTGCGCTGGTGCTACCGACCTGGGGGGTGGCTCAAAACAGCTACTATTTTCCAGATACCAACGAAGCTTCATTTGACGAAGAAATTCCCTCTCCGCAAGAATTTCTGGGATATGAGATTGGTACCCATTATACGCGGCATGATCGTATCGTCGCCTACTTTAAGAAGCTGGCCGAAACTTCAGACAAAGCTACCTTCCAGCAAATCGGTGAAACCTACGAAAAACGTCCCCAGGTTGTTTTGACGGTCACTGCTCCAGAAAATCATGACAACCTTGAGCAGATTTGGCAAGAGCACCTCACCCTCACTGATCCGGATGCGCCCCTACTGGATCCGGACCAAGGCAAGTCGGTCGTCGCATTGGACTACAGCGTCCACGGCGATGAGACATCCAGTGGCGAGGCGGCCCTGCTGACCGCTTATTACCTGATAGCCAACACGGATCAGGAAACGCAAACCTTCCTGGACGAAAGTGTGGTCCTTATCGATCCCGCCCAAAATCCGGATGGGCGTGACCGTGCGGCCCACTGGCATAACAGCTACAAGTCTTTCCCCCCGGTTGCGGATCCTGCCGATGCCGAGCATAATCAAGGCTGGCCTCGCGGACGAACCAATCATTTTCTGCATGACCTGAACCGCGATTGGTTTGCTATCACGCAGCAAGAGAGCGCCAATAGAATAGCATTCTTCCACCAGTGGTATCCAAATGTGCAGATCGACTTTCACGAGATGGGAACCAACAGCACCTATTATTTAGAGCCTACGCAGCCAGTACGAACCTGGAACCCTATTATCCCGGAAGAGCAGTACACCGTCATGAATCCACTGCTGGCTGAATACCAGACTGAGGCCCTGAATAATCTTGGAGCGTTGTATTGGACTAAAGAGATTTTTGATAACATTTCGCCGATCTATGGCTCTACCTATCCCGATATACAGGGCGGGGTGGGCGTAACCTTCGAAGTGGGAAGCTCGCGGGGACTGGTCCAGGAAAGTGACGCCGGCAATGTTACCTTCGGATCAACTATCCGCAAGCACCTGCATACGGGCATTGCGACGGTCCGTGCCGCTGTTAATGAGAAACAGAAACTATTTGAGTATCAGAAAGAGTTTTTCCAGTCGGCCCTGGATGAAGCCGACGATCAGCCGGTAGAAGCCTATCAGTTTGGGGACGCTGAGGATCCCTCTCTGACGCATAAATTCCTTGATCTATTACTGAAGCATCAGCTGGAAGTTTATGAAGTGACTGAAGATGTGGAGCGCAACGACAAACAGTTTGCTGCCGGCAAAAGCTATATTGTTCCTACCGACCAGAAGCATTATCGGGTCATTCACGATATCTTCGAGGCCAATACCTCCTTTCCAGACAGTGTATTTTACGACATCACCGGATGGTCACTGGTACACGGCTATGGTATCCAGTATGATGAGTGGGAAGGCGGTGGATATGGAGATATCCAGGGCACGCAGGTAACTGAACTCCCCAAGCGTGAGGGCAACATTAAAGGTGGAGCCTCAGATTATGCCTATGTATTCAAATGGTCCGATTACAATGCCTCACCAGCGCTTTACGACCTGCTATCTGATGAAATAAGAGCACGTGTAGCCCACAAACCGTTTACCATAAATACAGCCGAAGGCCAGGAATCTTTCAGCTATGGATCGATTGTCATAGCTACGCATGACCAAAATATTTCCTCTTCTAAATTATATGATAAGCTTCAGAAAGTGGCCAGAGAGCATAAGGTTACCGTCTACAGCGTTGACTCAGGCATGACGCCATCCGGTACCGACCTGGGAAGCACCAACAACCAGGTTGTTGAAAAACCTGAAACGGCTCTTGTTATCGGATCCGGTGTAAGCAGCTACGAGGCGGGGGAAGCCTGGTTTCTGCTAAACAAACACGCCGGCATCGGAACGACGAAAATCCGCAAACGCCAGCTACCACAAACCGACCTCAGCCGCTACAACTCGCTTATACTGGTGGATGGCAATTACAATGACTGGCAGGAGTCCACGGTGGATAAGATTAAAACCTGGGTTCGCGCCGGTGGGGTACTTATCACGGATGAAGACGCCTCGCGCTGGGCCATTCAGCAGGAAGTTGTAAGTGAAGACCTGTTGAAAACGTATGAAGACACCACCGAGACGAAGCCTCGTTATGACTACGAAGAGCAAAGCGACCGCTGGAGAGCCAGTACCATTCCGGGAACTATTTTGGAGGCCGATATCGATCCCTCAAACCCCATTGCCTTTGGCGTCAACGACCGTCGCCAGCTTTTTATTAAGGATAACAACCTGTTTTTGAAGCCGAGTAAAAACCCCTATTCGACCATCGCCAAATATAGCGAAGACCCTTTTGTCGGTGGACACATCAGCGATGAAAACCTGGATAAGGTCCGAGGTACGGCAAGCATTATTGCTAAAGGCGAGGGCAATGGTACGGTCATCCTGTTTGCTGAAAATCCCAACTTTCGCAGTTATTGGCATACCACCAGCCGCCTCTTTCTGAATGCTGTCTTCTTTGGACAAAACCTTCGACTATAGCCGGAAGCGTCTTTAGCAGTTATCTACTGATCAAAGGATCAGCTAAAAAATGGAGCCGCATGTCATTTTAACAATGGTGTGCGGCTTTTTTAAATGGTTCATACACTGAAGCTTATTCAAAAGCATTTTTTAAAGATCTTTTGCATTTCTTCTCTTTACACTTAGGTATCTCCTGCTATTTTAGAAGTAGGTATATTTTTAACTAACTGCTATCTATCTATGTCATTGCGATTGCTCTTTATTCTTTTGTCTGTTACGATGCTCTTTGGAAATATCAGAGCTCAAAATCCAGCTGATGCGGAGGCCTCCCTGGATTATTACCTCCCTCAGAATGTCTCTTATAATGAAACTATCCCCACCCCTAAAGAAGTATTGGGAACGGCACCCGGCAAATGGCATGTACGTCATGATCAGCTGGTACGCTATATGTATGCCTTGGCCGAGGCTTCTGATCGCGTGACGCTGCATGAATTCGGCAAAACGTATGAAAATCGCCCGCTGCTTTACCTCACCATTACCTCCCCAGGCAACCAAAGCAATATCGAGCAAATTCGCGAAGATCACCTTGCCCTGACTGATCCTGAACAGTCGTCCGGGCTTGACATCGCAGATATGCCCGTCGTACTTTATATGGGCTACAGTATCCATGGGGATGAATCAAGTGGATCCAATGCCTCCATGCTGGTGGCTTATCATCTGGCGGCAGCACAGGGTAGTGAAATTCAGCAGCAGCTGGAAAATAGTGTCATTCTGCTGGATCCGAGTTTAAATCCCGATGGGCTCAACCGCTTTGCCAGTTGGGCAAACACCCATAAAAGCAAAAACCTGGTAGCCGACCCTAACAGCATGGAGCTCAATCAGCGGTGGCCCAGTGGCCGAACGAATCACTACTGGTTCGATCTTAATCGCGACTGGATGCTGGTACAGCATCCAACGAGCCAGGGGCGAATTGATAACTTCCACCACTGGAAGCCAAACATCCTTACCGATCACCATGAGATGGGTACCGATGCCACCTTTTTCTTTCAGCCCGGCATTCAGTCGAGAACCCATCCCATTACACCGGATAAAAATCAAAGCCTCACAAAATCAATTGCCGAATATCATGCCGAAAAACTGGATGATCAGCAACGGTTGTACTATTCAGAGGAGAGTTTCGATGACTTCTATTATGGCAAAGGTTCCACCTATCCGGATGTAAATGGAGGGATCGGTATTCTGTTTGAGCAAGCCAGTTCCCGCGGGCACGCCCAGGAAAGCATCCACGGGATATTAAAATTCCCTTTCACTATAAAAAACCAGTTTCTGAGCTCTCTTTCGACCCTCGAAGCCGCCCAGGATCTACGAACCGATATCCTCAATTACCAGCGTAGCTTTTTCATAGATAGCAAAGAGGCCGGAGCGGATGCTTCAATCAATGCCTATGTGTTTGGCACGCCTTACGATAAAGCCCGCACCCATCATTTTTTAGAAATGCTTAAGCGCCACCGGGTCGAGGTATATAAATTGTCTGAAAACCTGGAAGCCGACGACGAATCCTTTGAGGCGGGCTCTGCTTATGTGGTACCCACCAACCAGAAACAATACAAATTTGTAAAAGCACTCTTTGAACGCCGTACCTCTTTTACCGATAGCCTATTTTACGACGTATCCACCTGGACGATGCCCTACGCTTTTAACCTGCCATTTGCCGAAATTGAAGGGGCAGTGACTATGGGAGAGGAGGTTGAAGGGGTTCCACCCTTGCCAGAAGGAGAGGTGATTGGCGGCAAGAGCAACTACGCTTACATTTTTGAGTGGGATGAATATTACGCCCCGCGTGCACTTTATCGCCTCTTAAAGGAAGGAGTGCGGGCCAAAGTTACTGCTAAACCTTTTGAAATGCAGACCCCCAGTGGATCAAAGAAATTTGATTATGGTTCCGTTATGGTACCGCTGGGTCCGCAATCCACGGGCCAGGCTGATATTCATCAGCTTATTCAAGAAGCCGCTGAAAAGGATGGGCTCACCATCTATGCCGTTGGAAGTGGCCTGACATCCAGTGGGTTAGACCTGGGAAGCCGTAACTTTGAAAACCTCGAACTGCCCGTTGTCGCTATTCTTTCCGGAGAGGGCAGTAGTAGCTACGAAGTGGGCGAGGCCTGGCACCTATTGGACCAGCGCTATAATATGCAAGCCACCCTGTTTCCCCAGGATCGTATTGGGTATGCCGACCTGGATCGCTACAACGTTATCGTGATGGTAAACGGAAGCTATGGAGATCTTTCTGAAGGTGGGGTCGAAAGCTTAAAGCGGTGGGTACGCAATGGCGGTACCTTGATTACTACAAAATACGCCAACCGCTGGGCCAAGCAGCAGGAGCTGGCCAACATCCAGTTTAAAGAAGAAGAGCAGGATACCACCGAAGTTATGCCCAAGCCGTATGCCGATATGGACAATAGCCGTGGGGCACAGTATATCGGGGGCTCAATTTTTCATACTAAATTGGACCTGACCCATCCCCTCGGATATGGCTATAACGATGACGACCTGACGGTCTTCAGAAACAGTACGCTTTTCTTAGAAAAGGCGGATAATCCTTATGCAACACCACTTTATTATACTGAAGAACCCTTGGCCAGCGGTTATATTTCGGAGGAAAACCTGGAACAACTGGAAAATACAGCCGCTATTATTGTCAGCGATGTTGGCCGTGGACGTGTTATTTCCATGGTTGACAATCCCAACTTCCGAGCCTTTTGGTTTGGAACCAACAAACTGTTTATGAACGCCATTTTCTTCGGTCAGACTATCGACGGCAGCTCAGGAAATTAGCATTTTATTATTGGCAAATATACATACTAATGGAGTCCACCTCGCGGTGGCCTCCATTTTAGTATAAAGACAACACGTTGTGCGGTTGAACAAACATGTAAAACAGGATATGATCTCTCATCGGGCGACTGGGGTTGTCGTCCGATGAATAGATCAAGGGCCCCTTACACTCATCCGAGGTCAACCCCAGAATTCGGATAAGAAGACCGCTTTTAGGATAATCATATGCCATGACCCTTGTTAAAAGCAACCGCATAACGCTTTAAAGACAATGTGAAGTGTAGCTTATACTTTTTATTTACTGGTTGTTTTAAGCGTGGATGCTTAAAACAGCGAACGGCATAACAAGTAATGGGGACAGCATGGAAGCTATCTTACTTTTTTAGAACGTCTGTGGATTTTAACCATACCAATATCTCCGCTACTCATTACTTTATAGCCCCAAAAGCGGCAAAACAGCTATTTTTGTGCAAGACCTCTACCGTTTTAAATCCAACAGATTGCAACAGATTAAGCTGAAACATCAGGGGTTTGGGAGAATCTTCTTTGTCGATATAGGCAAAAACCTTATCTCGGTAGGCCTCGTCTTCTAAATCAACTAAATATGCTCCGTACCGCTCCCACATATGTTGATGAACCTCGGGACTGCTATGCTGTATCAGGTCAGATATCCACAGGGAACCACCCGGTTTTAAGCTTTTATAGAGCTTCCGAAACACCTGTTCCCACTCCTCGTCACTGCGAAGGTGGTGGAGCACGGCCGCTGCCATAATGATATCAAAAGAGGCTTCTTCAAAGTTGCATTCCCGAATATCCGACTGGATGGTATGGATCGTTCCGGATGTTGCAGGGGCTATTCGCTCTTCTGCTCGTTCAAGCATTGGCTGGCTCAGATCAACAAGCGTTGCGTTTACTTCTGGAAGCTTTCCCAGCAGTTGCAACGTATAATTTCCCGCGCCGCACCCGACGTCTAGGACATCTGTAGCCTTGGGGTTAACTTGAGCAGCAGCTTCGGTAATCAAGTCCAACACCAGGGGAGCGTCAATGGTAGCTGACTGTCCCGTCGCAAGGTTAGAAAACCTTTCTACATCATTATCAAAGCGCTGGCGAATTTCGTCAACCGAGGATTTTCCCATATTGTTTTCTTTTGGTATCCAAACCTAAAGGTAGGCTTGAAATACTGTTTTCCACTTCACGTCGCCTTTGACTCTGCTACACTACAAAGCATTGGCAATTTCATCCGTAAAGTCCAGCTGTTCCCAGGGAAACTCTATGCGGCCAAAGTGGCCATAAGCAGCAGTAGCCTGATAAATCGGCCGTTTAAGGTCAAAACGTTCAATAATTCCTGCTGGGGTCAAGTCGAAGGTATTTTTTACTGCCTTAGCTAACTCAACATCCTTAACATCGGACGTTCCATAAGTTTGTACGTTTACCGACACCGGCTCCGGAATACCAATGGCATAGGCCAGCTGTACAAGGCATTCATCAGCTAAATCGGCTCCGACAATATTTTTTGCAATATGTCGAGCAGCATAAGCAGCACTCCGATCTACCTTTGATGGATCTTTACCAGAAAATGCACCGCCACCGTGACCACCATAACCGCCATAGGTGTCAACAATAATCTTTCGTCCCGTTAGGCCCGTATCACTATGTGGCCCTCCAATAACGAACTTACCGGTTGGGTTAACGTGAAAAATAGTTTCATCGTCAATCAGCTTTTCACTAACCACCTGTGGGATCAGGTGCTTCATCAGGTCGCTCTTTATCTGCTTCTGGTCTATTCCGTCCTCATGCTGGGTAGAAATAACAATGGTATCGATACGCTCGGGGTAGCCATCTTCGCCATACTGAACCGTTACCTGACTTTTACTATCCGGACCGAGGTAGGGAAGCAGGTTGGTTTCCTTGCGGATATAGGCCAGCTTTCTGAGTAAATCGTGTGAATACTGCAGCGACATCGGCATATACGTTTCCGTCTCCTTATTCGCATAGCCGAACATCATGCCTTGGTCACCGGCTCCCATCTTTTTGTCGCTTCCCTCATCAACACCTTGAGCGATATCCGGACTTTGCTGGTGAATGGTCGTCAATACACCACACGAGTCAGCGTCAAACTGATACGAATTTTTAGTATAGCCAATATCCCGGATTACCTCTCGGGCAATCTCCTGGACATCAACATAGGCATCCGTGGTTACCTCGCCCGAGATTACTGCAAGTCCGGTCGTAACGAGTGTTTCCACAGCAACTCTTGATTCCGGATCCTGTTCGAGCATGGCATCTAAAATAGCATCAGAAATTTGGTCGGCTACCTTGTCCGGATGTCCTTCTGATACCGATTCTGAAGTAAATAGTTTTTTCATCAGTACTAAAAATTCGTGAAAAGTAATTGAATAATCTAAAGCCTTGAAGCTACAAAAAACTGCTTAATATTGCAGGTTATATCCCAGTGATTTTTATGGGCCAAATGTGCGGTCAGGCCCCTTATTCATCGTTGGGTTTGACGCCTAAATAACGAAATGCTTTCTTAGTAGCTATACGTCCTTTAGGCGTTCGCTGCAAAAACCCTTCCTTGATCAGATATGGTTCGTAAACCTCCTCAATAGTGCCCTTATCCTCGCCGACGGCAACGCCGAGGGTTCCCAGCCCAACCGGTCCGCCTTCATAGTTTTCAATAATGGCTTTCAGGATACGAATATCCATCTCGTCAAAGCCATTCTGGTCTACATCCAGGGCATTAAGGGCGGTATCAGCGATCTCATCCGTGATGGTATTCATCTCCTGGACCTGCGCAAAGTCACGCGTTCGCCGCAGCAGCTTATTGACGATACGGGGTGTCCCCCGGCTTCGGCGGGCAATTTCGTGAGCGCCTTTGTCAGTGATGCCCATATCCAGGATGGCAGCCGTTCGTAAGGCAATTCGTTGCAACAGTTCTACACTGTAGTAATCCAGGCGCATGTCGATACCAAACCGGGCGCGCAGTGGCGCCGTAAGCAGCCCCTTTCGGGTAGTGGCCCCCACCAGGGTAAAATGGTTAAGTTCTATCTGGATACTGCGCGCATTAGGACCGGAGTCAATGACAATATCAAGCTGATAATCTTCCATCGCCGAATACAGGTATTCCTCAACAACGGGATTTAGGCGATGGATTTCATCAATAAAGAGCACATCGCCGTCTTCCAGATTGGTAAGCATCCCCGCAAGGTCGCCCGGTTTTTCAAGTACAGGGCCCGTACTTGGTTTGATCTGAACCCCCATCTCATTGGCAATGATGTGGGCCAGGGTTGTTTTACCCAGCCCTGGAGGTCCCGACAAAATAACGTGATCAAGCGCCTCTTGCCGTTTCTGTGCCGCTTTAATAAATATTGAAAGGTTCTTAATGACCTTTTCCTGTCCAATAAATTCTTGAATACGATTCGGACGCAGTGACTGCTCGTACACTCTGTCACTATCTTCGGCATCTAAAAGGGGATTTTGCACAATGGCTGAGTTAATCAGTTAACAAATCAATAAACGACGGATAAAATTAACTCATTATTTACAAACATTCGAAGCCTAAAATTACGTTCTCTTGTATAACTGCTAAACCCTGCTACTGAATAGCCACATTTCAGAAGTCGTATTCTCTTTCAGGATTTCCCAGCTTTTCATCCAGCTTCTTCAACAAATCGATAGCGGGCTTGTAATAAATGCCCTCTATAGAATAGACTTGCTCTATGGCGGTATGAGCTTGGTTCAGGCTGTCCGTATTTATATAGGCGTTGCCTAGATACCAATATCCTTTTTCCAGGATAAAGGCTTTCGGCTCAGCTTTACGAGTCACTTGCTTAAAAGAAGCAATAGCCCCCTCAAAGCTACGGTCATTAAACTGAATAATGCCCTTATTCATATGGGCTTGTACAGCAGCTGGTTGTTCCGGATGCTCCATGATAATCATATCATAAAACTTCACCGCTCCAGAAATATCTCCCGAAATTGCAGCCTTGAAACCAAGATTAAGCAAAGAATCACTGGGACTCTGCTGTTGCTGAACAGAACGCAGTGTAGGAGCCGATGCAAGATTCTCAGACAGGTTGATATCCTTAAGAGCCAATTCATTCAGTGACTGCTCCGTGTTGAGCTCTAAGACATTAATTGCAACAGCCACAATAACAACGGCTGCAACAGCCACCACCCACTTCCATGAGTTTTGCAGTGTATGAATCACTGCATGGCGATTTTTATCATCTTGTTGTGGCTGTCCAACATCTTCTTGAAGAATCGACTGCACACCTATTTCAGTGTTCAACAGTTCAATATATTCGGGATTTTCAAATAAATTCTCCCACAATTCCTGAGCCTCTTGATCATCCAAATGCCCTTTAATATAGGCATCTATTTGTTTTTCTAATTCTTTATTGCGTACCATATGTGCTTATTTTTTTATAAAAAGTGGTCATCCTCGCTTTTAAAGCATGATTTTGATGATGTCCTCTATAAGTAAGACCGTTTTCAAGGCAAATCCTTACATTATAATTTACTTTTTTTTTGATAGCACTTATTTAATCTCTTTATAAGCCGGTGCTTGCGGGTCCAGGCGCTGCTAACGCTGATCTCAAATTTTTCAGCTACTCTATTGGTATGGGCATCCGGGTGGTCAAACCAAAACTGCATAAACTGCTGATGCTTCTTTTTTAATTGCTGCAGGCACAGCCTCAGTAAACGCATTTGCTCCTTATTTAATAACGCCTGCAACTGATTGGGACCTTGCTCCTGATGCTTTGATATATCAGTCGCCGAAATTTTTTTCTGCTTTTTTAGATACTTAAGATACCTATTTTTGCATATTGACAGCATATACTTAATAACCTGTTGGGGCTCCCTCAATTCATCTTCCTCGATGGTTTCGATTGCTATGATCAAAGAATCTTGTGCTATATCTTTGGCATCGGCCTCGCCGGCATTCATATGGATGCAAAGAAAAGCAATAAGACGGGGACGAATTAAATCAATAAGTTTATTAATTTTACGGGTATCGTTATTATTGATAGCCGTCACCAATTCCGAATAATCCATGTAGTCAAAAAATAGGCGGTAATAAGGTAGAAATAAAAAGTTCAGCTTAAGATAATAAAAACAAGCTGCCTTAATTTTAAAAATTTTGGTAGTATTAACCGGAAATATTTCCTTTTTTCATGGTGTATCGGTACAATAAGCCGTCAAACCACTTCTAATTATTGATTATGTATCGTGTTCAGCTCAAAAATTTTGAAGGTCCTTTAGACCTACTACTCTTTTTCATAAAGAGAGATGAACTTGATATATATGATATCCCCATCTCCTACATCACCAACCAGTTTCTGGAATATATTAGCCTGATGGAAGAGCTGGATCTGGATGTAGCCAGCGAATTTATCCTGATGGCCAGCATGCTGATGTCGATTAAAGCCAAAATGATGCTCCCGCAGGAAGATTCCGGCGAAGAGCTGGACGAGCATGATCCCCGCTATGAACTTGTCCAACAGCTGCTGGAGTACAAGCGCTATAAAGAGATGGCGGAAAAAATGGAATCAATTGAAGAAGAGGCCCAGAAAAAGCACTACCGTGGCTACCTCGAAGCCGACCAGGTCGAAAAACAAGCCAGCGGAGAAGCCCTGAAGGATGTAACCATGTTCGACCTGATGGCAGCCTTTAAAAAGGTGCTGACGGATATCAAAAAACAGAATACGGTTCATCACGTAGAGAAGGTACAGCATACCATTGAGGAGCAGACAGAATATGTGCTTGATCTCCTGCAAAACCGGGGACGTACCGCATTCAGAAAAATGTGCCTGGAACTTCAGAGTCGAACTAAAATCGTGGTCACCTTTTTGGCTATTTTGGAAATGCTGAAAGAGCGCCAAATCAATTTATATGTTGAAAACGACGATCCTACCGATTTCTTTCTCGACCTTAAACCCGTGGATGAAATTATTAGCTCCAACTGATTTCCCCTAATAGTACTTTTAATTCCAATATATCCTATATGAAAATGAAGATACGGATCATAGTCGTTGGTCTCTTGTTAAGTGCCCTTGGTACTGGCTGCAGTCCCACCGAATCCACCCAACAACAAGAGCCCACGCCCTCTACCGACACTGATGCGCTCATTACCTATCAAGACGAAATAACCGTCGATTTTATGCGACCGCGCCTAACAGCATTCGCCGCGGATTCTATGGAAGGACGTGAAACCGGCATGCCCGGCCAAAAAAAAGCGGCGGAGTATCTGTCTGGCCAGTATCGCCAATTGGGATTACAACCGGCCGGTGATGACGGAACCTATTTACAGAAATTCTCCCTTAATGCTAGCCGTAGGGACAGCGTTGTTTTTAAGACCTTTGCTACAAAAGAAGGCCAAAAAGAATTGATTAGCCACTCGGTGGCCAGCGCCAACTCCTCGGCAGAATATATCCGATCATTCGGAGGGACCGACTCCCTGTCAGGAGATATTGTATTTGCAGGTTTTGGCATTAACGATCCGGACCGGGGAGTTAACCATTTAGAAGGAGCCAACCTACAGGGCAAATGGGTGTTGGTCTTTCAACAAATTCCCCATACTGCTAATGGAGACACCTTAGTTGATCCGGAGATTGGCAATCGGGCTCGCTTCAACGCCATCTTCAGCCAGGGAGCAGAAGGGATTTTACTTATTCCGGATATGGACCGCGAAGCCTTTCAACAGTCGGCAACGGGCCAACGAGGTGAGTTCGGCACGCCTTCCAACATGCGACTGGCCTATCGCGAAGGTGACTCCGGCGGATTCAGCAAAGGATATAATATTTTAAGTCCGGCAATGGCAGCCCAATTGCTGCACCTGGATAGTGAAGACGCCTTGAACTCACACCGGGATACCTTGATTGCAAATATTTCGGATTTCACCCCTAAAGAGCTTGAATTTGCGCTCACCCAGATTCCCTATTCATCCGAAACCGAAATTCAAACAGAGAATGTGCTGGCCTTACTGGAGGGGGGCGACCCACAGCTTAAAGACGAAATTATCGTCATGACGTCTCACTACGATCATGTCGGTATTGGCGAACCCGATTCTACCGGCGATCGCATCTATAACGGCGCGGATGACGACGGCAGCGGTACCATTGGCCTGGTCAACGTCGCCAAGGCATTCAGCGAGGCTGCTGAAAACGGCGTTCGACCGAAGCGAAGCATCCTGTTTCTAAATGTTAGTGGTGAAGAAAAAGGACTGCTCGGCTCTCGCTACTATTCCGATCATCCCGTATTTCCGATCAACAAAACCATTGCCAACCTGAATACGGATATGATTGGCCGCATCGATAAAGAGCATGAACAGGAGGGCGTTGAAGATTATGCCTATATCATCGGGAGCGAAATTATTTCTTCCGACCTGGATAGCCTGATCAAAGAGGCTAACAGCCGATCCGGACAGATTGCACTCGATAAAAAATATAATGACCTGCAGGACCCCAACCAGTTTTACCGGCGCAGTGACCACTGGAATTTTGGCCGGCTGGGCATTCCTTTTGCCTTCTTCTTTACGGGCATTCACGAAGACTACCACAGGCCTTCGGATGAAGTCCACAAAATACGCTTCGAGAAAATGGCCAAAATAGTTCGAACCATGTACACATCAGCGGTGCTGCTGGCCAACACGGAAGAGCCCCCGGCCGTAGATAACCAGGAGTTTATTGAAATCACGAAAGGAGATTAGCGTATATGGGTATAGGGGAAACAAGATTTTAAGGGAGTTATGTATGATGAGGCACGAGCGGACGCTCGCGCCATTGTGTGGTTTATTTCCTTTATACCCTTATTTCCCCTTTCACTTAAGCCCGTCATACAGCGTTTCCAGCAATTTTTCTGTGGGATCGTAGCTGTGGTGCCAATACATTACGCCGCCCAACTCTTTCTCTTTAATATAATCTGCCTTATGCTTTAATGATTCAGGATCTTCATATGTTACCATAATCTGCTTATCCGGATTCCACAAATAGGGGGCCTTGGCGCCCTCATCCCAATACCGGCTAAAGCCATTTTTATTGATAAATTCGGCTTGTAGTTTTTCGTAGGAAATAAATTGGTAAAATTCCTCAAAAGGCTGGTAGAGTCCATTATTTTCTGGATGTACGCCCGACCAGCTGCGCCCATAAAAGGCCGCTCCCAAGACGACTTTATTTGCCGGAATTCCGGCATCCAGGTGGCGCTGGATTGCGGCTGTTGTAGTTCGGGTCGGGGCATCCGGCGAGGACTGATACAGCCCGGTATGGTGGCCGGTGGTCTCAGACCCGACGGTAAACATATCGTAGCTCATCACGTTGACGAAGTCCAGGTATTGGTGCACCTCACCCATCTCGGTATGATCAAAAAATGACTGATTATCGTTACTGGCAATCGTAAGCAGATAACGACCATCGCCGGAGAGTCCGCGCTCGTTACTCAGGCTATCCAAATGTGTGCGGAGGGATTTCATCATCAGCGTAAAGTTCTGCTTGTCCTCGGGCCGGTATTTGATCCCCGGTCCCGGCTGACCCGGAAACTCCCAATCGATATCGATGCCATCCAGACCATACGTTTTGATAAGCTCGAGCGCGCTCTCCGAAAAAATATCGCGCGATTCTTTAGTCAGGGCTGCATCCGAAAAACCGTCAGCACCCCATCCGCCCACAGAAACCAAAAGCTTTAAATCAGGATTTTTTGCCTTCAGCTTTTGCAGCCGGGCTAATCGCTGAGCTGCTTCGAGCTCATTGCGGAAATAGATTTCCCCATCTTCATTAACATGAGCAAATGAGTAGTTGATATGGGTCAGCATATCGACGCCCATATTCCAGCTGTTTTTACTGCCATCGGCGTAAGCAATAATGCGATAGGAAGGGGACTCCGATGCACTGGTCTGCTGTGCAATTCCAGAGCCAACAGACAGAAATAGCAACAGCAAAGCGGTTATAGCGAACTGAATGAGTTGCCTGGCAGAGGAAAAAATCGAGTAAATCATGGCTCTAAAATTTGGTTAAAATGGTAATACTATTTTACAAATATTTTTCTTTTGTTCGCAGGCCTTGGACGTAAAAAAATGTTATTGTAAATAGGTTGGGGGTTATAAGTTACAGGTTGAAAACTCATAGACTCATCGGATGAGTAACAAGAGCTCTTATTCGGTGCTAAGCTAAATCACTCATCCGATGAGTGATTACCAGCCTACTTCCCACTTGAGACTCCTCGCTGCGCTTGAAGTGACAACCCGGGTTCCCGTTTACTTGGTCCCGACACTTCGGAATTTGCTCATTCAAAAAAGTAATAGACATACGGCATTGTTTTAAAATAGAGCAATAGTTCTCTATCATCTTTTGGCCATCCCAAAAATGGAACACGTAATGTTTTTATTTTTTCGCCTTTTGTCTTGGCACAACCCCGAAAGTTTTCGGGACCAGCAGAGCTGGAAGAAAAGCCAAGAAGAATTTAACTCCTCGGTGCTAACAGATTTCATTGCCGCTGATAACGGTTTGCAGGCAGCCCCTGGTCAGACAGAAATTCTTCCGGTGGGAGGGCGTCCCTTTGACACGTTTTTAGAAAGGCCTATAAACTAAAAAATAAGACGTCTGCCGTCTTTCACTTGTCTCTTTCACCTTCCCACTACAATAAATGGCGCCCAGTAAACCGGATGATTAAACAAGGGGTGATTGATCATCTGTAGTTTAGCCTGGCGCATAGCCGTTGCTTTCTCTCCAAAAGGAATAGAAGTATCCCAGCCGACCCATCGGAGCGTCGCATCAACCCATCCCTCTTCGCCTTTGCCTTCGATAAGTGCCTTATAAAATTCATTCATCAGCGAAGCTGTTGAGCGGTCATACACACTCCACAAGCTCACCACCACGGTAGAAGCGCCCGCATAAAAGAAAGAACGCTGCATACCCAGCATGCCTTCTCCCCGGACCACTTTCCCCAAGCCCGTATTACAGGCACTGAGTACCACCATATCCGAACTCATGTTGAGCCCAAAAATTTCCGAACTGCGCAGCATCCCATCCTCCCTGGAGGAAGCCGTAATATCTCCTTCTGTTGATAGGGCCAGCCCACTGCGCCCCGGGCGCTCCTCGTCGATGACCCCGTGCGTGGCCATATGCACATACTGATACCGACTCTGCTGCAGCAAATTCTTAAACGCCTGTTCCGAAACCTGTTCATCTTTCAGCATGGACACCTGCTGAAAGTGGGAGGCGATGGAATCGACCTCAATAAGCGTGGAAGGCAAGGCTGAAAGACGGCTCGAACTTAAAGCACTTCCGCCATCTGATGATTGCGATCCTGCTACAGCCAATAGTTCTTTGCGATTTTTGGTCGATGCCTCTTCCAGAAGCTCCAGGCTCGTTAAGGAAGGCTCGTATTTTATTTTAAAGTTTTCAATCAGGTACCGATCATCCTGCAAAAGCGCCTCAAACGGGAGATAAGCCAGCGCGCCGTCCGGAACGATGATCAGGTTTTCGTATTCTTTGAGTGATTGCTCGAAGGGGGCAATGAGAATTTCATACAATTCACCGGACTGCGATTGCAGCTGTGTCTTATCGGCATTGGCTAATATTCCGTCTCTGAATGCCGTTACCCGGGCCGTAAGCGCACTGTCTAAGGACTGATTAGCCGGATACGAAAACTGCTCTACCCGCACCTCATCCTGACCGATAAGAAACAGGATCAACTCGTTGCCCGCTACCGCATACTCGAGTACGGCCGTCTGATCATCGGTGAGGCTTTGGGCCCGCTGCAGGGCGATAGGTTCCGGGAGATCCAGCTTCTGCAACACCGGGTACTCTTCCTTTAATCGGTTTTCATAGGCCGCATAATTAAGCTCTGTGGTACGTATCTGCTCGCTGATTCGAGCCTGTTGCTGCGCGTCTGGCGCCCGCTCCAGTTGGGTGTAGAGGCTGTCGATCCTGTTCTGTTTTTCGTTGCGTTGGATGCGGACCTCCTCGGGCAGCTGCTGCTCAATATTCTGGGTAGCTTTGGCCAGGTCATCACTGAAGGAGCGCGCCTTGGCCTGTTCAACCAGGGTAAAAGCCCGCGGCGTGTCTTGGGTATAATTGAGCACCCAGGAGGCCAGCTCGGTATAAAAGTCAGAATGTTTTTTAAAATAGCCGGTTTTCAGATTAGAGACGGCGCCCGCCTTGCCTCGCCCTTCCTCAATGATATCAACGGCTTTCTGCCCGTACACCACCGCGCTATCGGAATTGAGCTTGTGGTACTGCCGGGCCAGCTGCTTAAGGATCCCCAGCCGGTTGTTTCTAGGCAAATAGGTACTGTAGGCATACGCTTTTTTGTAATGCGTTAAGGCAGATTCATCCTTCCCTTCCGCCGCATTTATTTCGCCCAAATAAGCCGAAGCATTTTCCCGTATCTCATAACTCTCCGTTGAATCGCCTATGGACTTAATCTGGCTGGCATAGACTCGGGCCTGCTCAAATTTTTGCTCCTCCAGCGCCAGCTCCACCATGGTGTTGAGCGAAGAAGCAATGTCGTACGGGTTGCCCACTTCTTTTCGCAACGCCAGAGCCTTCTTAAAATAAGTGGCGGCCTCTTGGGTCTGGCCCTGCTCCCAAAGCAGTTTCCCCAGGTTTTTGGTCGTCGTAGCGATCGATTGCGGCCCCGCCACTTTCTCTTTCATTGCTAAACTTTGCCGGTAATAATCCTTCGCCTTTTCATATTCTCCCAAGGTTTTATAAAGAAGCCCGATGTTGTTCAGTACAAGACCTATTCTCTGTGGGACACCAGCCTGCTGACTATACTTTAAGCTTTTTTGATAGGCAGTCAATGCTTGACTATAATTTCCCAATTCTCTTTGTATGCTTGCTATAGTTCCATAGCTCACCGACATCATAAAAACGTTATTTAGTTCTTTACGAATGCCGATACTTTTTGTGTAATACTCCAACGCCTTTTCGTAAAGAGAAAGGGCTTTATAAATACTCCCAATATTATTTAAAGTAATTGCAATGCTTTTCTTATTACCTAATCCTTGAAAATAAAGAAGTGCTTTTTGGCTATACTCCAATGCCTTACCTAAATTTCCCTTTTTGTTGAACACGCTTCCCAAATTATCATAGACTACTCCAATCAGTAAGCTATCGCCCGATTGCTCTGCCAAAGGCATTGATTTTTGATAAAAAGATAATGCTTCATCTGTTTTTCCAATTCTGCTGGAAGACCAGCCCATACTATTGTACAGATCACCCCGGTTGTAGGCATCATTGGCCGGATGATCGACATTAAGGAGCATTTTATAGAGGGTCATCGCCTCCTCATTTTTCGAGCGATAGACCATTGCGCTGGCATATTCCTTGCCCGCCTCCAGCCATGAGGTAGTATCCTGAAAGTTCCGGTAGATCTGGTAGGCCTCCCGGTAATAAAACTCGGCCTGCTCCATGTTGCCGCCCTGGTCATACTGCTTGCCCTGCTGCAGCAATGAGTCGGCTAACTGTACGCTTTGTCCCCACAAAGCAAGCGGCAGCCCCAAAAGCATCCCAAAGAAGAGTAGCCACCGTTTATTCATGATATTTATTTTAAAGCCCACCGATTGAAATAATTCCCTGCTTTATTTTTTAAAGTACACTAGTAATCCAAGCTGTTTTAAGAGGACTTTAAAACCAACTGTTTACTCTTCAACTACATTCGCCCCTATAAAAATTGGGTCTCACTGCACTCAGCCTGACGTCATATTGAGCGCAGTCCCGATCAGTCGGGAAAATATGTACCAGTATTTCAAAGCCCCCTAAAACCTTTGCTATAAGGCCCATCACATTAAAATATAAAATAGAAGTATCCTAACCATTTAAAAACTGGCATTTGTACCAAAATTATGACACTTTATTATGGTGCTCAGTTTGAAATGGGGTACTTATAGTACAAATAACACTCAACAAATCAGGAGATATTATGTTAGAACCTTTAGATAGTTCCACCTTATTAGCTTTTTCAGCTATACCGGACCAAGAAGAGACCAAGAATGACGATGACGACGATAGCCGGTCAACTTAATTAGATCGTTCATTGATTTAGATAACCAACTTCATTCCGGCCACATGTTGTCTATCAGCATGTGGCTTTTTTGTTGCAAGGAGCCCCTTCTCATATCAGTGGCCAATAAATATAAATGGTGCCCAATATTTGGGATGCGCATACTGAACACCCTTAATCATCTGTCTCTTAGTTCGCTGAAGCGCCAAAGGCATCCCTTCATCCTGTAAATGGTGCCGGTAAAAGTCCTCCATCAACCGGGCTGAGGAACGATCATCGACATCCCAGAGCGAAACCAACAAGTTTTGGGCACCGGCATACTGAAAGGCCCGGCTCAGGCTCATCATCCCTTCTCCCCGTGCCATCGAACCAATACCGGTTTTACAGGCACTGAGCGCTACAAGGCGGGCATCCAGCTGCAGGTTATAAATTTCTGAAGTATATAATACGCCATCATCCTGCGGCTCCGAGGTCGAGAATAAGATGGCCGATTGCCCGGGATCTTCTTCCGACACAACAGCGTGGGTGGCCAGGTGGATATAACGATAGTTCGTAAGCGGAATATCTTTAAAAGCATTTTCAGTCGCTTCATCCTCCAGGAAAAGAGCCGGCTGGCCCTCCGGGGTCAGGAACGAATGTTCTTCCTCAAAAAGCGTTCCCAGTGTTTCCACTTCCCGTTTGCTAAGCGGCAGCGGCGACAGGGGACGATCAGAATGGGGATAACTCCGCTGCCGGCCGGCCTTCTGGTCCGGATCAAATCCGGGTGCGACCCCCAGGAAGGACCGCTGCCGTTCATCCGTCGTGGTGGCCCGGCTAACCTGGAGATAACTGGCGGAAGGAGCGTAACTGATGGTGAAGTCCTTCACCAGGTACGGCAATTCATGAAATCGTTCGGCAGCATCCTCCGTAATTGCGTGGGTTACCAAGCTTTCAAAAGGCAAATGATGCAGTGGCCCATCCGGAATAATGGTCAGCTGGTTACCCTGTATCAAATCCCGCAGGGGATCAAATAACTGGGTATAGAGGTAATAGCTTTCCTCGACAAAGGCCTTTACTGAGTTCACTTCCCGCATCTGTTTGCGATACCGGATGATGCTTTCCTCCAGAAGAGAATCTACAGGCAGCCTTCGCAGCCGGGTCTCTTCTTCGGTCAGTACAAACGCATACAAATCATCAGAACCCCAAAAATATCGGATCATCGTTTGGTTACCGGCCAGCATCTTTCGGCGTACCTCGGCCGCACGTACTACCAGCGGCTGGTACATCAGCTCATAATAGGAGGGATAGCCTTGCTCCACCTGTTCCATATGTTGTGTGAGTGCCTGCCGGCTATGGAAAAGGGAATCCTCAAGAGATCTCCGTCGGAGCGAATCGGTCGATTGGGACGGTTCGGCCTGTACCTTCAGTTTTTCCTGTAAGGTTGTCAGCCGACTTTTAAGCTCATATTCTTGTTCAATAAGCGTATCGGGCACTCCGGCAAACTTCCGGGCCTGCAGGTGTTGTAGCTGCTCAAGCAAGAGCTGTCCACTACTTTTCTCGGCAAAATAAAAGGCATACTCTTTATAATCGGCATTTCCGGTCTTCTGCAACAACTGGCAGGCCGTTGTAAAGCCTTGTTTATAGATCTCAGCACTGCGCTTTCGCAACTGGAGCTTCGATGTTTTGCGATGATAGGATTTTTGGAGATCGCCGACCAGCTGCGTAAGCTTCAGGTACGTTTGCATCGCCTGCTTCAGCGGAGATGTTTCACCGGATTGATCCGCATACTTTTGCAATACCCGGGCCTGCTGCTGCAGGGTCTCTACCAGTTGTGTAGGATAGAGCACCTCCTCAATCGGCAATTGTTGAGCGGCGACCTCACTGCCCGATCCTCTGATAAAAATATCCGCCGCCTGCCTGAAATATTTGAGCGCCTGCTCATAATTCCCGGCCATGCCATGGGTCTCGCCAATTTTGGTGTAGGTATCTCCGATGAAGGGATGGTCCGCCCTCAATTTATCCAAATTTATCTGCAGGTCCTGCTGGTAATAATCGAGTGCTTTGTCATAAGATTGCTTGTTGGCGTAGGCCTGCCCCAGGTTGGCATACGTATTGGCCAGCTCCGGATGTCCCTCGGGAAAGTGATCCAAATATAAGGACTCAGCTTGTTTGTAGTGGGTGATCGCCTCATCATACTGCCCCATATCGTAATGAATAGCCCCCAGATTTTGATAGGCGATAGCAATATCCGGATGGCCATTAT
Organism: Fodinibius salsisoli; assembly: GCF_026229185.1. Taxonomy (GTDB): domain Bacteria; phylum Bacteroidota; class Rhodothermia; order Balneolales; family Balneolaceae; genus Fodinibius; species Fodinibius salsisoli. The sequence goes on from NZ_JAGGJA010000001.1 coordinate 492,916, forward strand.
CCAGCAGTTTCTTTTTAATGGCAAGTGCTTTCTTGAGGTAATCGGTAGCCTTGTCAAGTTCATCCATCTCCGAATAGACGATGCCCACGTTATTATACCCCGCAGCGACCAAGCGGTGATTTTCGCCATGGAAATCTGCTAACACCTGCGTCGCATTCTTCATATGGTCCAGCGCCCGCTGGTAATCACCCTGATAGTAATAAGTGATGGCCATATTGTTGAAACCCTTGGCCAAGTCGGGATGAGGCCGGGGCAAAATTTCCTGATCGATCTCCAGGGACTGCCGGTAATATTCCAGGGCCGTTTCCCAGTTGCCTTGGCCCTGGTGCACCACCCCGTAACTGTTATAAATGCGGCCCAACAACCGTTTATCCTCAACTCCGTTACGGTGATAGTATGATTCGGCTTTTCCCAACTGCTGCAGCGCCCGGTCATAATTTCCCCGGGACTGATAAACGTCGCCAATACTGGCAAGTAATCGTGTTTGCAGGTTAGGTAACCTTGCACTATCAGCAGACTTTAATCCTTTGCGATACCACTCCAGGGCCTTTTTATAGTCGGCCCGGGCCTCAGCAAGTACGCCCCTGTGATGGTAGGCTTTAACCCGGAAGGAGTGATCATTATGCCCATCCTGCTGGTGTAATACAATCGCTTCCTCCAGCAGTCGTTCGGATTCCCCGGGCTCATCCTGACTGTATTTATTCAGGCTCAGCTTATAAATCGCCATCGCCTTTCGGTGCGAATCATCGGATGCCTCAAATTCCTTAACCGAGCGCTGAAGGTAAGTGTTCGAAGAGTCGTATCGGGCGGCAAAGCGAAGAGCATCTCCTTTTGCATAAGCTGGCGACGTAGATGCCTCATCTTGCCCCTGAACAGCCACAGTGAGGGCCAGAACCCCAAAAAGAGTTGTCAGTAGCCGTGTAAAAGTGTTCGTAATCTGCACGGGGATTGCCCTCGTTTTTGAATATGCTTGAAAAAACTACCTGATTGTCTCCATTAACAGCATCTTCTAAGAGAGGAAATAACTACGATATAAGCTACCTTCTGCTACCTGCTACTCCTTGAACATAGAGTTTACAAACAGCTCGCGGTCGAAGACCTGCAAGTCTTCAATTTCTTCTCCCACGCCGATGTATTTGACCGGTACATCCAGCTCGTTCGAGACGCCAATTACGATACCCCCTTTGGCTGTGCCATCCAGTTTGGTGAGTACCAACCCCGTGATATCTACAAAATCAGTAAAGGCTCTGGCCTGCTGCATCGCATTTTGTCCCGTTGAGGCATCGAGCACCAGCAGCACTTCGTGTGGGGCACCCTCTACCACCTTCCCCATTACACGCTTTATTTTTGCCAGCTCTTCCATCAGCGACTTCTTATTGTGCAAACGTCCGGCGGTGTCTACCAACGCAATATCAGCTTGCTTGGCCTTAGCCGACTCTACGGTATCATAAGCCACAGCAGCGGGATCAGCGTTCTGCCCCTGCTGAATAATGGGCACATCTGCCCGCTCGCTCCATATTTTAAGCTGATCAACGGCAGCTGCCCGAAAGGTATCGGCGGCACCGAGCATTACGTTCTTGCCCGACGTTTTGTACAGGTGGGCCAGCTTACCAATAGTGGTGGTCTTGCCTACGCCATTTACGCCGACGATCATCACGATATGGGGTTTCTGGGGAAATTCCGCATCAAAATCCGCAGGTTTATCGGGAGCATGATCTTTAAGAAGGGCAATGATTTCTTCCCGCAGGATACCCTGCAGCTCACTGCTATTCAAATATTTATCCCGGGCTACCCGTGCCTCAATACGGTCAATAATTTCTACCGTTGTTTTAACCCCTACATCCGAGGTGATAAGGATCTCTTCGAGGTCGTCCAGCACGCCGGCATCCACGGTCTTTTTACCGGCGATAGCCTTCCCGATCTTATTCATGATGCCGGACCGGCTTTTTTCTACCCCTTTCTCAACCTTTTCTTTCTTTTTGAGACCTATTTTTTCTAAAAAACCCATAATTGTTTGCTATTGATGTAGCCACGTATTCACAAAAGGTTCATGCCATAATGTTTTGGTGGCCAATAATGATTCAGTTAAATGCTACGCCTTTACGAATTTCGTTGAAACGATGAAGATAATCAAAGAAGGAGAAAAACATAAGGGCCAGTGAATTGCCCATAAACAACAGGTGGGCCGGCTCAGCGTCGGGAAAGAAAAACACCGACAACCAATACAAGCCTAAGGCATTGACGCTTATTTTACCCGACATGACGGCCATGGCTACTTTGCCATGCATCTGCTGAATGTAGAGGGACCCACTTAGGATCAGCGCATCACGAACCAGTTCCACAATGAAAAACCACAGGGGAATAATACCAATATAGACGGCATATAAAAACAGGATAAAAGCACAGAATTTGTCGGCCACCGGGTCAAGCACTTTACCCCATTCCGAAACCTGATCGGTCTGCCGGGCTATATATCCATCCAGGTAATCTGAGACAATACCATACAGAACGAGCAGGCTAATGGCCCACGTTATCTGCTGACCATTATAATAATGAAGGTAGATAATGGGGATGGCCACCAGGATGCGTGAAAAAGAGATCAGGTTCGACCAGGTAAACAGCACCTGCCGAACGGTTACCTCTTTCTGATCTATGTTGTATGATTTTGTCAATGGAAACCAAATTCTTTCTTATACTTGATCTTCAGCAGCTTAAGATACGCAAAATTCTGCCCATGACCGACTCTCATAAACTGATCGAACAGACCCAATCATCCGAAGAAATCTTTAACGGCCGGTTGTTGCATGTTTTCCTGGACCATGTCCGGCTGCCCGATGGATCTACTTCTACCCGTGAATGGATTAAACATCCGGGGGCTTCTGCAGTAGTGCCGGTATTTGAAAATGGCGATGTAATGCTGGTGCGGCAGTTTCGCTACCCGGTCTCTCAAATATTCCATGAGGTGCCGGCCGGCAAGATCGATCCCGATGAAAATGCAGACACCACTGCCGAGCGCGAACTCAATGAAGAAGCCGGGTTGGTTTGCCAGCAATTCCAGTATATTGGTCACTTTTACCCGGGGATCGGCTATTCGGATGAGATCATCCATATCTATGCCGCCTGGGATATCGAAGCTTTTGATCAACAAGTGGATGACGATGAGTTCCTGCTGAAGGAACGACTGCCCTTCAAAGAAGCCATAGAGATGGTCCATTCCGGCGAAATATCAGACGGCAAAACGATGGTCAGCCTGTTGCGAACGTGGCACTGGTGGCAAAAGGAGGGACCGTTTAGTATTCAGTGAACAAAGGCGAGACGGTAAACGTAAAATATGAGAAATAACTATCACGCCACGTTTGCCGTCTATGAAATAATACCTTCCTCCACGGATAGCTCATACAGGGATTTATGCAAATCAGTATCAGAAATGTCACCACGATTGATCAGCTCTTCCACCTCATCGCCCTGAAGCATCAGGATACAGCCCATTTCGTTGAGCACTTCATCAAATTTTCGGGGATCTGCATTGGATAGCTTGTCGAGATCAATACCCTCCGGATTTTTCCTCACATTCACCAGGCAGTAGAAGTTATCCTCATCGTCGTCGCCGAATCCAAATATCTCGAGTTTAGTATCGTCTTTTTCTAACATAGTACAATCTAACATCCGAAATTATAGTTTATCTGATAAGTAGCAGGGCAGGGCTACCATGCGGGGCGTTATTGATAACGCTCCAGGAAATCCCGGGCCTTGATGAGCTTAACTACTTCGTCGGTACTTTCATCGATCACTTCTACCTGGAAAAGGCTGATGATCGCCTGATTTTCAATACAGCTGATGGTCTCTTCAATGGTATCACACTCTTCCTGCTCACTCACCAAATCGTTAATACCTTTCAAAATATATCGAAAATTTTTAGGAGTATTGGACTTTTCTGACTTGCCCTCGGCCGGCGTATCGAAATATTCTCGCAGGGCCTCTTCGGTAACATACCATTTGACGCCCAGTTTCCGGGCCCGAATTTTCCCCTCCCTCAAATAGGCGCGAATCGTCATTTTGCTAAGGCCGAGTTGTTCATGGAGATCATCAACGGAGTACAGCGTAAGATTACCAATTTTTTTAGGCATAATGCACAAATGATAAAAATATTCGTTCTGGATTACTCAATCACACACCCACTGAAACTAACAATAGTTGTCTATTTAATAAACATAAATTATTGATAATTATATATTACTTATAGGTTAGGCAGTCTATTCCAATTTAACTTGTTCCGTATAGGTCAATAGCTGTATATTATAAACAGTGATTCGAAAGAAAGCTCTGCAACCGCAGGGCTTTTTGTTTTTCTCTCCCGATTTTCACCCTTTTCTCTTTCTGATTTCCTCATCTTCTCCACCCACTCCTGATCTCATATTTTTTGTTCTAAGTACGATCATTACTACATTACTGGTTGATAAGACTCTATCCCAATCTAATATCGAAAGTCACCCACCATGGAACCATCTAAAACCGTTCGATCTCTTCTGCTGGAACAGCTTGAAGGCAAAAACGCCCATGTGGATTTCAATCAGGCCGTCCAGGGATTAACGTACAAACAGTCCAGCATACAGGTCGAGGGCGTGCCGCATACGATCTGGCAGCTCATTGAACATATCCGGATCAGCCAGGATGACATCCTGGAGTTTTGTGAAACCCCCTCTTACCAAGCCCCTGACTGGCCAGATGATTACTGGCCCCAATCGGCTGCCCCAGCCAATAAAGACGAATTTGAGCAGTCGGTGCAGGCAGTACGGGATGGCATCGATGAAATGTGTTCGATGATTCGCGATACCAATAACGACCTCCAAACCTCTTTCTCCCACGGCGATGGCCAGACGCTCTTCCGCGAAGCTATGCTTATCGTCGATCATAACGCTTATCATATCGGCCAGATCGTTCTGATAAGACGGATGCTTGGCAGCTGGTAAGGCTTACTTCCATTATATTTTTAGGAGGCTTTGAAAAACCTCCTCAGAATAAACCTGTCATTGCGAGCCTGCGAAGCAATCTCCGTTTGAAAGCTTAAAATGGAGATCGCCGCGCTCTCCCGAGTACTCGCGAACGATGACAATTAGGTTTTTCAAAGCCTCCTTTTATTATAACTATGCCCTTAAGCCCCTCCCATAGTGGTAACCCTGCCATGCAATTTAACATTAAATGACTTTTATCTATATTACTTAGTTCTAAACATCAATAAAAAAGAGGGAATTATGGATATGTTATCAAAAGCAGGTCGTTTTTTATATGCAATACCATTTGGAATTTTTGGACTATTCCATTTTATGAATGGAAGTCAAATGGCGGGCATGGTTCCAATACCGGGCGGTGTCTTCTGGATTTATTTAACGGGCGTCGCTTTGTTGGCAGCATGTGTCAGCATCATCATTCAGAAGAAAGCACGCCTGGCTTGCCTGTTGCTTGGAGTGATGCTTCTTATTTTTGCACTAAGCATTCACCTGCCGGGAGTTATAGGAGCTGAATCTGGCCAGGCCATGCAGGCATCCATGAGTAGCCTGCTCAAAGACACGGCCTTAGCCGGTGCAGCATGGATTCTTGCAGGTTATTCACCCGCCGATTCAGGAGTTACTGAATAAATCATTGGGCTCTATCACCCATCCGCCGGACGGCAACACCCGCTGTCTGGCGGATCTACCTTGCAGATATGCGACCACCTGGACCTGGAAAAAATAATAGCAAAGCCGTTTAAGCACTTGTTTTAATCCCCAAAAAGTAGAATCATACTTAAAACAGTTTCAAACCATAACATTAGATAAAAGATTCACATGGCTCATATCAACCTTGATAATCAAATGCCGGGCATCGTAGGCTTACTAACCCAATTTAAGGAAACGGCCAAGCCACTCACGGAATTAGCCCAGGTTTTGCTACGCGGAGAGTCAACCCTCTCAGAGGGAGAACGAGAACTAATAGCCAGCCTGGTCTCCTCTCGGAATGAATGCGAATTTTGTATGCGCTCACACAGCGCTACGGCCAGCCATCTTTTGGATGGAAATAAAAAACTGGTGGAACAGGTTCGCGAAGATTTTCGATCAGCCCCCGTAAGCGACAAACTGAAGACACTGCTTAACATTGCAGCGCAGGTTCAGAAAGGTGGACGCCATGTCTCTGAAGAAGATATTGCTGCCGCCCGCCAGGAAGGAGCCACCGATAAAGAAATTCATGATACCGTCCTTATCGCCGCGGCCTTCTGCCTCTATAACCGCTATGTAGATGGACTGGAAACCTTCACGCCCGAAGATGAATCCGCCTATGATGAACATGGAAAAGAGTTAGCTACAGAAGGATATTTAAAATTTAACTAACCTATACCTTCAAATAGGCTGTCTCTTCACCTTTTGTGCGGGCCTTTATGCCCGCGCTCCTGGTGATATTTAACCTACTATCCTTGTCTTTTTTTATTCCATGGGCCGGTAATAGCCAAGGTTATGCCAGAGTGCTGGATGTTCATGAAAAGGGTAGAACCATCCGGTGAAAAAGTCGCACCAGCCAGCTCGGAATTGGACTGAGCATTGCGGCCCAGCTTATAGACATTACCTTCAGGAGTGATGCCATTCAGGTCCTGCTTCTCGCCGGTATCTTCGCAGACAATAAGATCTCCCCAGGGAGCAACGGTCAGGTTATCCGCATTTTCAATAATTGCGCTGTCCATGGATTCCACAAAAAGCTCAAGTTTACCAGGCTGTCCTGCCTCTCCGGGCTTGGCTTCCTCGGGACTCGGTGTGTATTTCCAAATCTGTCCCAATTCTTCAGGTCCGCCATTGGTGCAAGCAAAATAGACAGCTTCATTACCATACCACATGCCCTCGCCCCGTGCAAAGCGGGCCGCGCCGTCATCAAATCCACGGTATCTGAGGTCATCATCAGGACTATCGACCTCCTCAAGGTCAACCCATTCTACCTCCATAGTATTGCCAACCTCTACCGTTCGTGACTCCCAGTTCCGGGTATCCAGGCTGGGCCTGTTTCGGACGGCAAGGGCCTGCAACGTACCGCCATTCAGCAGCTGCCCGGGCGTATCCGGAATAAAGCGATAGAGCAGACTTTCCGAATCATCTTCGGTAAGATAGATGACATTACTTTTGGGATCCACGGCTACTGCTTCATGGTTAAAGCGGCCCATAGCTTTGATAGGAGTGGGGCTCGCCAGACCCATTTCCGTGGAGGCCGGTACTTCAAACACATATCCGTGTCGCTTGGCATAAACGTCATCCGGCTCAGATACAAACTCTTCGCAAGACAACCAGCTGTTCCAGGGCGTTGGTCCACCGGCACAATTCCGGATAGTCCCACCAAGGCTCAAAAACTCGCGAACTACCTCCTGGGTTTCAGTATCATAGACCACCGTGGTGGTTCCACCCTGACCCGGATTATCGTGTCCCGGATCATAAAGATCTTCCAGGTTTATATTATCAGCAAGCTCAAAATTTTCTCCAAAAGCACTTTCAGCACCTCCTTTTGCAGCATTTACTTCGTGGTTCCGTATCAGAATGGTCGTACCGTCAGGACCCGGAAAAGTAGCCATACCATCAGGACGATGAGGAACCTTGAGGCCATCATCCATGGGGTCACCGAACCTGGAAATAATCTTATAGGAAAATCCTTCAGGCAGGTTAAATATCTCGGCTGGATCTGCCTGTAGGGCGCCAAAGGGTTCGGTAATTAATTCGTGGGGCGTTTTGCCCGTTGATGTAAGGTTGCTGAGCATGTGCAGGCCCGAAAAACCAAGGGACAGTGCACCGGCCTGTTTCAGAAAATGCTTGCGTGAGAGCGACATAAATCCACCTTATTTAATCATAATTAGTTGATGCGCTAAGGATAACTAATTGAATATTACCATAAAGTAAAAATACTTTTATGAAAGTATTGACTGAACATAATAGACCTTAGTTATATAGCCACCTGATATAAAGATATTATGGTAGACAAGCCCAAGAAGTGTCCTAACCCTCTATAAGTAGTTTGCCCATAATTGATAAATTAGCCCAAAAAGGGTTAATTAGTATGATTTTAAGTTACATCGCTAAATTTGAGTCGATTTCCCTAATGAATTTTATAAATAGTTATTAAACATACATTTAGCACTTATATTTAATTTCAAGTTAAGTTTAAATGTTATGAAACTTAATATCCATACATTCCGCCCAAAACTATTCTGGCTGACAGCCTTCACTCTGCTTTTTACTGTCAGCGGATTTATATCAAATTGGGCCCCTAAAAAGTTATCTCTCTCTTTTGAGGAATCATTTATCATCGGTGATGATACAAATGCAGCATATTTCCTGGCATCCCCTTATCAAATACGTACGGATAAAAGGCAGAACATTTATATCGCAGAGGGACAGCAAAAAACGATCATGGTGTTTGGGCCGCAGGGCAAATATTTGCGTTCCATTGGTCGATCCGGCAATGGCCCGGGGGAGTTTCCTTCCGGACCCAGATTCCATTTTAATAGTGAAAATGAAGTTGTAGCACTTGATCCGGTGAGTCAGCGTGTCACGTGGTTCTCAAAAAAGGGAGATATTCTCTCAGAGTACGCTCCTTCGCAAGCGGGTATGGTATGGTCGGAAAAGTTTTTCCAAACAGCTGATGAGAATTACATCATGCTAAAAAAGCCACGAGATATTGGGACAAATGATCCCAGTAATTACCGGAAATACGTTTTCCACCGCTACAGTAAATCATTCAAAAATCATATCAATTCTTTTGGGAAGTTTGATCGTTTGGTTCCAAAGGGCGATTCCAAATTTGTTAAGATGGTCAGTAACCGCTTGAATAGCGGAAATTTTATAAAAACAGGGGAAAATAGCTTCTTGTATTCCCCCGGTATTTATGGGGGAAAAGTTTATAAATTTGAACATACAGCAGGTGAATGGAAGCTTGTTAATACGTTAAATGGACACACAAATTGGGAGGAAGCCGTAGTCCTAAACGCAAATGAGGATGAAAGCATGACTATCAACACTTATAAAGATGGGGGTCGACAAAATTCAGCAGGCATAATTAACAGCTATAGCATTGGCCTTGTCCAAATGAACGATGGAAAAGTGCTTCACTTCAGCGGTCAGCGCATACAAAATAAAGATTCACTGCAGACCATGGTTGAGGCTTTCGATCCACAGGGAGATTTGATCGGAACCAGCTCTTTTGATGAAATAGCTATAGACAGAAACCTTTTAGCTTTTACATCTAATGGTCCTGCCGTTTGGATGGATGAAAATAACCGATTTTACTTTATTGATTATGATGAAGTGCCGGTGGTAAGGGTAGGTAAGATTGAGGGTTTATAATAAACCATCCAGAATCAAATAATATTGAGAGCGGTATAACCCCTTCAAAAAAGGATCATCAATCCTTCTCCTCATTAAGCCCAAGGCCATCAGGCCTTAGCCGGCTTAATTTCTCTTTTGGAGAACGGCATCCAGCTCTTGGCACGAATGCGGTTGAAGGCTTGTTCGGATGCAACATAAATGACCGGGATAAAGACCAGCGTCACGAGGGTAGAGGCTGTAAGTCCGCCAATAACGACCCGGGCCAGGGAAGCCTGGAGCTCTGCTCCCGAACCTAATCCAAAGGAAAGGGGCAGTAACCCAAGTACCGTGGTCAGTGTTGTCATAAGGATAGGCCGCAGACGAAGTTTACCCGAATGGATAACCGCCTGCTGTACAGTCATTCCATGCTCGCGCCGCATCAGGTTGATATAGTCAACCAGCACAATGGCGTTGTTCACCACAATACCGATGAGCATCACAATCCCCATCATACTCTGCATGTTGATGGTCGTACCGGTAAGCATGAGCGTGGGCACCACACCGATGACGGCAAGGGGCACTGAAAACATGACAATAAGCGGGTCGAAGAAACGCTCGAACTGGGCCGCCATCACCATATAGATAAGGATAATAGCCATGATGATTGACAGGCGGAAGTCGGCCGCCGCTTTCTGCTGCTCCTCATATTCACCGCCATACACAATAGAGTATCCATCAGGCAGCTGCATATCGGCGAGCTTAGCCTGAATTTTTTCTACGGCCTCACCAAGGGCAACGCCACTCTCCAGGTTAGCGGAAATGTAGGAAACCCGCTGGCTGTTCACCCGATTAATGTCAGTAGGTCCGCGGGCTTTAGTCTTATTTACTACCGCCGACACCGGGAGTACTTCTCCATTGGGCGTACGGATGGAAATATTTTCAAGGTCCGTACTGCTTAACCGATCTTCCGGCTGCAGGCGTACCGTAATAGGATATTCATCGCCGCCTACCCGAAACGTTCCGGCACGGCTTCCTCCCACATTGGTCTGAATAACCTGGGCTACCTCGCGGACTGAAAGACCGAGATCAGCAATCTTTTCGCGGTCAAAAACCAGGTTTTCTTCCGGCTGACCCTCACGGCGGTCCGTACGGACACCGGTCACTTCCGGAATCTCTTCCATCCGGCGCTTAATCTCTTGTGAAATCGTTTGGGCCCGTTCCAGGTTATAGCCTCTTAGTTGCACTTCTACGGCTTCGCCACCGCCCGACCCAAAAATACGTCGTAAAATCCATAAGCCCGACTGTGCACTCACCCGGATATCTCCGCCCGGTACCAGGCCTACCACATTTTCCCGGATTTGATCGGCAACTTTCGAGGTGCTCATTGAACGTTCTGAAGCCTTAACCATCGCTATTTCCACTTCGGCACGGCCATCCCGAACCTCGGTCGTCAAGTGCTCAACATCCTCCATGGGAAGACTGGCCCGTACAACCTTCTCGAGCTCCTGCAGATATTGATTCTGCACCGCAATATTGGTTCCTTCGGCCATCATGAAATCCACATCAATTTCATCGGCATCGGACTGCGGCGTTAGCTCGACGGGGATAAGAGGTATCAGCAGGAAACAGAGAACGACCAGGGCGCCTGTAACGCCAAAGACCGTCGGCTTGTGCCGTAAGGTGGTCTCGATCATCTTGGAGTACTTATGCTCCATGAGCCGGAATATGCGCTGGAACCAGTTTTTCTTTTGGGCCTCTTTCGACTTCTCTGGCTGCACCGTCAAAAATTTACTGCAAAGCATCGGAACCAGCGTGAGGGCCACAAATAATGAACACAGCAGGGCAAAGACCACAACCAGGGCTAACTGCTGGAAGATGGTCCCCGAAATGGTCTGCATAAAAACGACCGGCAAAAATATGACCGAAGTCGTGATGGTCGAGGCCACAATAGCGCCGCCCACTTCCCGGGTTCCCACTAAAGCGCTGGCTTCAAGGTCCTTGCCGCGTTCCTCCCTGAGCCGGATAATATTTTCTAGCACCACAATGGCGTTATCAACAATGAGGCCAACCCCAAGCGCGAGCCCTCCGAAACTCATCTGGTTGAGCGTCAAACCGTTAAAATAGAGCAGGGCAAAAGTTGCAATGATCGATATCGGGATAGAAACGGCTATGATAAAGGTAGACGAGCCGTTCCGCAAAAACAGGTAGAGCACCACGATGGCCAACAGTGCTCCCCATACGGCTGAGCTCTGTACATTATCAATAGAATTTTGGATAAACTCGCTCTGGTCAGTCGTAACAAACAGCTCCATATCTTTACGCTCCGTATTGACCTTCTCCAGCTCGCTGCGGATATTTTCGGCCACAGCTACGGTATTGGCACCGGTCTGTTTACGGATCCCAAAGCGGACCATCGGTTTCTTATCAATCGTTACCAGCCGATTCAGGTCTTCATAGCCCCAGCTTACCTCGGCCACATCTTTCACCCGGATGGGTTTCCCATCCACTACCGTTATAATGGTGTTGGCAATTTGATCGATGGATTTGTATTCACCCAGCGTTCGGACATACAACTCCTGCACGCCCGAATTGACGTTTCCGCCCGGAAGGTTCACATTCTCGCTGGCAATAGCCTGCTGCACCTGTGCCGACGACAAGCCGCTGGCAATAAGACGGTCGCGTTTAAGCTCAACGTGGACTTCCCGATAGACCCCGCCCCAAATATCGATAGAGCCCACCCCGGCAATCTGCTCGAATCGCTTGGTCACCTCACGGTCAAGCACCTGGGTAAGCTCCTGCAGGTTCATATCCGAATTGGCTCCAATAATGACGACAGGGAAATCATTGGGATCAAACTTCCAGATGCGGGGGGCATCGGCCTCCGGCGGCAGGTCATCGCGTACCCGGTCAAGGGCAGCGCGGATGTCATTAGCCGCTACATCAATATCCGTCCCCTGGGCAAATTCGAGAGTAACACGACTTTCGCCCTCTTCCGAGCTGGATCGCACCCGCTCAACGCCCGGAACCCCGGCAATGGTATTTTCAATGCGTTGCGTAATAATTTTCTCGACCTCTTCGGGCCCCACATTGGGATAATCCGTAGCCACCGTAAGCTGAGGAAATTCTACCGGCGGCAGCAAATCAACCGGTAAATAACGAAATGACATAACCCCCAGCACGATGATGATAAGAAACAGCATCGTGGTAGCAATGGGGCGTTTGACAGCAGTTTCAGTGATCTTCATGGCGTTGGGTGTTCGTTACTAATAAAATTATGGATTTGAGGAACTGCCGGTGGTTTGGTTTTCATCCAAAACACGTTGTAGCAGGTCTTGGCGCTGTAGCCCCTGCAGAGTCATAATACGCTCCCAGGAACTCGTTCGTACGCGAGCCTGCCCCAAGGTGCTTCCCGTTAACAGATCTTGTCCAACCGTGACAATCCAACTGCCGGGATCGATACCTTCAATACCGACCTCAAAGCGCCCTTCAGCTATTACATCTACTTCCTGAAACTCCACATCCGTGGGCTCCGTAAGGGGCGGGGGACTATCAGCGTTGACCTGCTCGGCGGGTTCTATCTCCGTTCCCAAAGAGGTAGCCACATAAACGCCATCTTCGCCGGTATCAGGGTCTGTAAAAAGGGCACTGGTGGGAATCAACGTAGCCTGTCGACTTTCTCCATACAGAATATCGACCGGCACAAACATCCCCGGACGGAGCTTTTTGCTATCATTGGAAACGTCAATTTCTCCTTCGGTGCTGCGGGTTACATTATTCAGGAAGGGCGATATTCGGGAGAGCTCGGCTTCTATGATCTCACGGTTATCACCAGAGCCGACGTAAATACGGGCCGTTTGGCCTATTTCTACGTCATCGAGCATACCTTCGGTCAATACAACCTCCACACGCAGGTTTCCAAGGTCGCCAATAGTAAAAAGCCGGCTTCCCGAGCTTACCTGCATGCCCACTTCTGCATTACGCTGGCCCACCGTACCTGTTATGGGAGCACGAATCACCGTTCTTGACAAAATTTCTTTCTGCTCCTGGAGGTTTGATTGCGACTGTTCCAGCTGGGCCTCAGCCAGCTCAACATCCGCCTCAGCCGATGACATCTGAGCCTCTATGGTTTCAATCTCAAGCGCACTCGAAAGGTTTTGATCGCTCAGCTGCTTTGTTCGCTTGTATTGGGCTTCCAATTCCTGGTACTGGGCCTGGGCCTGCTTTAGCCGGGCCCGGTTGATGCGAAGTGTAGCCATGGCCTGGTCAACCTGCTCCTGGTACTGATTGTCTTCCAGCGAAACAATAGGGGCGCCTTTTTGTACCGCTTCCCCATTTTGGACATGAACCTGCGCCAGCTTGCCCGAAATTTCGGGATAGAGATCTACCTGGTTTTGGGCAATGACCGTACCACTTAACCGTTCAGACAAGGGCAGCGAACCATAACGAGCCTGGACAGCTTCCACAGCCGGTATATTGGCTGAAGCCTCAGACATGCCGTCATTATTGGCCGAACTTCCATAGCAAGAGGCCATCGTTACGGCAGCTAAAAGAAGGAGAATATTGTTAATTACTTTTGCCTCTGAAAGCACCATTCGTTTTTATAATTCAATTAATTTTAATTACATAACAGCTTACTGAAAAATGAATAATTTTTGATAAATCTTTCATTAAGAGATGTAATATGTTGTTAGAAATAAAGAAACGATTGAATTCTGAAGAAAAGTTGAACTTTTCTATCCTAACGTGGGTTTTGAGCATTTGTTTAATGTTATTTTACAATAATTTATGGATACAATAACGCAACTGGCCCTCGGTGGTGCTGTCGGCGAAGCCGTTCTGGGAAAAAAGATGGGAAATAAAGGCCCGCTTTGGGGTGCAGCCATAGGCATCGTACCCGACCTTGACGTGGTCGTCCTTCCTTTTGTTTCTCAAGTAGAAGCGTTGGCTATCCACCGGGGCATCAGCCACTCCCTGCTATTTTGCGCCATAGCGGCCCCTCTTTTCGGCTGGCTACTCAACCGAAGATATAAAGAGAAGAATATTGGATGGGGACGCTGGGCCTGGATGGTATGCTTAGCACTGCTCACCCATATCGGCATTGATGTATGTACCACCTACGGCACCCAGATTCTACAGCCGTTTAGCAATCAACTATTTAGCCTCAACTCTATTTTCATCATTGACCCTTTCTATACGGTTCCGCTCATAGCAGGCCTTATTACCGCTCTCTTTATGCAGCGGGATTCTCTGCGCCGACGATGGGTCAACCGGGCGGGCCTTGCCCTCAGCTCCCTCTACCTCATCGCAGGCCTGGCCATAAAAACGCACGTTAACGACGTCTTTGACCAAAACTTAGCAGCCCAGGGTATTCGTGCTGAACAGCAGATGACCACCCCGACACCCTTCAATATTTTCCTGTGGACCGGCTATGCCGTTGAGCAGGATACCATCCACACCGGGCTCTACTCCATTTTTGATAACGATACACAAATTGAATTCCAGTCTGTGGACCGCCAGGCACATCTTCTTGCTTCCTACCGGGAACAGCTGCCGGTAGAGCGACTGCTCTGGTTCTCGCAGGGCTATTTCGTGGCCGATGGGGCGGAGGGCAACCTGCTGGTCCACGACTTGCGTTTCGGGCGATCGGACCTTTGGTTGACGGACCAGCCCGCACCGTATGTATGGAATTATCGCCTCCTCTTTAACGGGGATTCTTCCAAAGTAACGGGCTTTAACCGCTTTGAACCGAACTTTGCCCGCCGTGCGGCTCTCTTTGGTCAGCTAATTGAACGTGTGCTTGGGGAGGACACTTAGGAAGAGTGTAGGGCACAGGGCCGGGATCCCCCATAAGATTTTAACCGGGCCATTGCATGGGAACCTTCATCGGCCTCACATAGGGCCAAACTGCCAATGGACAATATTATTGGGAAACCTCAGCTCAATGTCCTCCTGCTTCTTTTTTACAAGGCTATTTAATATCACTTCCAGCAGTTGTATATCATATTTCTGATTGGGTGCTTTTGGCCATCCCCCTGTATCCCCCTTCAAAGGGGGACTCCGGAGCTTCTTTCTCAATATTCAATTGCTATGCATTATTAATGCTATCTCTTTTCTCTAACTTATGCAATCTATGCAGGCTCAACTTTGAGTCCTCCTTTGAAGAAGAAAAAGGAGGATGGCCCTGCACTGGAATCGTCTATCACGCTTCGGTGGGACAGGGGATGCCTTCCGCCCAATACGAATTCTGCAAAAAGCCGTGGATGCGATCTTCTCGATTATCGGTGATGATATAGTCGCCGTTCTTCCATTTCATGGGTCTATTCTGTATTAAATTTTGAGGATTAAAGGGCTTTACGCTTAAGGAACAC
Organism: Fodinibius salsisoli; assembly: GCF_026229185.1. Taxonomy (GTDB): domain Bacteria; phylum Bacteroidota; class Rhodothermia; order Balneolales; family Balneolaceae; genus Fodinibius; species Fodinibius salsisoli. Next base: position 508,595 of record NZ_JAGGJA010000001.1, read on the forward strand.
TTACATAATGAACGGAGAGCTCAAAAGCCAGGGGGTTAGGTGGGTGGATTTTTGGAAGTGTAAACAGGATTTTTAAAGCCTGATATTACAAGCAGGTCTTTCAATAGAGTCCCACAATGTGTTAAATAATAGGTATATATAGGACAATTTAGCATCATAATGGTATTTTGGTGATAGATATAAATCAGTCACTAACTGAAATTAAATATTTGATACTATGATTAAGCAAAATATAGAAGAAGAAATAAACAATCAGATTCAAGAAGAATTTCAGTCGGCGTATGCTTATTTGGCAATGTCAGCGTGGTTTGAAGAGAAAAACCTTGGTGGTTTTGCAAGCTGGCTGAAAGCCCAGTGGCAAGAGGAAATAGAACATGCCATGAAATTTTACAATCACCTTATTCAAAGAGACGGACGACCAATATTACAAGATATTGAAAAGCCAAAAGGGCAATTTGATTCTCCACGGAAAGCGTTCGAGTCGGCTCTTGAACAGGAGCAGCATATTACCAAACGTATTCATAAACTGTATAAGCTTGCCCGGGAGGAAGACGATTATCCGCTCGAAAGTTTGTTACTTTGGTTTATTGATGAACAGGTGGAGGAAGAAGAGATGGTGCAAGATATTATTGATAAGCTAAAATTAGTTGGAGAAGATGGCTCTGGATTGTACCTCCTGGACCGCGAGATGGGAGAAAGACAAGGCCAGAATGAAAATGAAGCAGAACAAGGCGACGACCAAAAATAACCAACCTATTACTAGTTGGCTATAAACGAACACCCCTCTGATTTAAGGGGGAATATTTTCAAAGTTGAATCGCTGAATCGGGTAATCCCGAGGGCCGGGACATCCTAAAATACATTCGCAGCATCAGCATTAAAGCCGGTCTCGAAAGCGCCACAGTTTTTGGCGATCGGGGTGCTCCCGGATGCAGGAAACCAGCCACTTGCCCAGCCCGCGTCCATGGTAGTCGTGGATCACAAACACATCGGCAAGGTAGCCGAAGGTGGCCCGGTCGGTTACGGCGCGGGCGAACCCTATTTGCCGGGCCTCGTGGAATAGCCCAAATCAGAGGGAGTGCTCGATCGACTGCTCCACATCTAAATCGTCTCGATTATCGGTGATGGTATAGTTGGCTTTCTACCATTCCATGGGGTTGTGTTAATTTTTTTGGAGGAGTAGTCTAAAGGAGGGTTAGGTTGTTATTGATTTAAGATTTTATTTTCTAACATCCTCACCTTTGAATTCTGGAACCATATCAACCATATGAGAAGGAAAAAGTATTCCTGGCCTTCCATCACCTACATTCCATCCAGGGTCTTTTGTATTCATAAAGTCTTTAACAATTTTAGCAGCATCTTTTTCTAGGCATACCAAAAGATAGGAAAGAAAATTTTGTACAGTCTGATAATCTTTAATAGCTAAATCTGGAGTCACATTTTTTATAGAGGCTTCCCAAGAATAGAAACTAAAATCACGGAATTTTGTAAACAATGGGATTTTTCCATCAAAATAAACTGTATCATAAAAGCTTTTAGTAGGATCAATATTTCCATGTAAAAGATCATTTCTGTTATTCATCAATGAATGAAACTCTTTACATATTTCAACATTGTTGTAATCTACTGGTTGATAAAACCCATTACAGTATTGATGCAATGTTTTAACTCTTATATCAATTTGTTGTCTTATTATTGATTCATATAAACGTTTGTCATTTTTGATATTTTGCTTTGCAAGTAGAAATATTAATAGATTAATGAATGATTCGGCATAGATTGGTGCCAACATACGAATGTTAAGGCCTAACGAAATAGCTTCAGTATACAGTTTGCCAGTTTCCCTTGTTTTTTCTTTCCATTCTTCAAGCTGTTCAGGATTATGTGGATGTGGTGGGTGGTCATTTTCTTCAAGTGCTAATGAATCCAATTTTTCAAGTTGGTGCTCAATAACAGATTTTATTCTATAAAATGGATTTACAAATAACTTCCACTTCTCAATCTGATTTCGGATTTTTGAAATTTTCTTATGATGGTTAGAGAAATCATCTTTTAATTTTGTTATGAATCTTTTCTTTGCTGTATCTGGATTTTGTAATTGGATATGATGCATGATTTCAAGCCGAAAAGTCATACACATTATATCCATTCTACTTCCTTTATATTTCAATGTGTAATGCCAGTGGATAAGATTGTCTGAATCATCACTTCTTAGAATCATTTGAAAACCATTGGGCGGTCCAAATCTACCATATAGATAACAATATAAATCTACAGGTTGAATTCCTTCACGAATTATCCATAAAGTGCCAGATTCTTTGTCTGACAAAGTATTTTGTGTTTTTGGCCTATCCGTAAACTCTTTGATATTCTCTTCAAGAGGAGAGTATTCTAGATTTTTAATAATATCTTCAATCATTTTCTCTGCTAATATTTTTAAGCAACCTAAGAAACATAAACACGAGAGGCCTACAGAGGTTGCAACTTATAATTCAGCTAAAGTTTCATTTAAGAATGTCACATCGCTACCATTTAGATCCATATAAAAATCTTTGTAGTCAATTTGATTAAATACTGGTTTGTTGGGCTGGTCAATAAAAGTCTGATAAATATAAATCCACCAATCGTCTTCGCTCTTCTCGTCTATTATTTGTGGTATCATGTCCAAATACTTGGATATATCTAAATCATTCTTTTTTGCATATAAGTAGGACATTAATGAAGGCAAGCAGTCTCGATCTTCAATTAACTGTTCTGAAATAGACTCATAATTTTTTATTTCCAGTTCATATTTTATCGCAATATATAGGGACCAAAGGGCAACATCTGAACGCCTATATTGAATATGCTCTTCACTAATCCTATTGATTTCGTTTTCAATTAAACCCTTTATGCTGTTGCCAAGCTCATCTTTGTTTTTAGACAAAAAACTGTTAAAGACATCAATAAAGTATGGATGTTGAAAGCAAATTCTGGACAGGTATAAAAAAGTAAATGAGAAAACTTCTTCATCAGAATATTTTTTACTCGATAAAACTTTGACTGCATATTTTAAAGCTGATTCCCCAGGATTATTTTCAGCTAGATTAATAGCCAAATCTAAAAATTCACTGATTCTATTAATTGATTTCTTTGTCAGCTTACTTTCCGATAAAAAATGATTTGAGTACTCTCGTAGCCTTCTTACCCAATTGGGATCCAAAGCTTTTGGTAATTCTCCAACAACTGTTTTTCTAGTGTTAAGCCTCAAGTGATATTTTTCTAGACTTCTGCTCAAATCAATGAGAAAACTGTCAGCTTCTTCTTTGGTGCTACAGTAGCATTTATAATCATCAACGAATCTTAAATAATCATAGTCATTTAATTCTTTATCTACTCTAGAAAGAACCAATTCAGATACTATATTGGAAGTGTCTGGTCCAATTGGGATTCCAATAGTTTCATTTCTTTGCATTGATCTTATGGCAATATCAAGTTTGTTAAACCACCGCCGATTATCATCTTGATGTTTTTTTGCTTTTGAATGGCCAACTAGTGCCCAGCAAACTGAATGCGAATAAATGCTGGGATAAAACTTAGATATATCTGCATGGACAAAATATTTTGCATCTGATTGTTTATCTAAGTGAAGGAATTTTTCGTCATCTCGTAGATTGTAAGATAACATTGAAAATAACCTATTGTTGAGGTTATTAGGTTTAGGAATAATCATACTTCTATCTTCATAATCCTCGACTTCTCCAATCTTATTTACTATCCTGTCCCAATTTATTCTAATAGAATCACACAAAAGATAGTATGCGATAGGGTGGGGAATACTAAGAATTCTTGGGGCGTTGTTGTTTCTCGTTAAACGATATTGAACAAGTGAGAAGCTTCTTTTCTTATATCGGTTTACTCCATTTTCTATCGCCCATTCACCGAAACTTTTGCTTTGGAAAATGTCGTCTATGGTTTCGGAGAAAAGACCGTATTTAAGAAGTCTTTTATAAACAAAATTAGTCCCTAGTATATCTTCTATATTGATTTCAGCCAACTATGATTTTTTTCTTAGGTAAAATTTATTGGGTATTGTAACCTAACATACTCTTATTTGTACTCTTTCCATGGTACGTACCAGATGCCTAACATTCAAGAAGCGGTCGTGTAGGGAGTTAGGCGTTTTATGTAGTCCCGGAAGAATAGATAGGGAAACTAAATTTGTGTGGTTAGTACATGACGACACTTTGACATCTGTAAATAGGCCTTATCACACCCCCTATAGTAAAGTAGACCACTTCACTATAGTGAGGAAGGGTTGTTCACTACCCTGAAGTACCCTGCTTCAGGTAAGTAAAGCGGTCTACTTGAGGTTATGAGCTAAAAAGCGACAAAATGGCACTTTCTATTCTACGGTTAATTCAGGCGCAAAAAGGCCCGTCCGCAGGCTATCACTATTGTAGGTGGTATTTCGCACCTCGATCCGGTAGGTACCGGCCGTCAGTCCCTCGGGCACCTGCAGGGTCAGCGTCTTGGGCTCGCTGGTACGGATATGCGTGGCGGCCGTCTCGGTGCTGTCGGCCTGGTTGACGAAAAAGACGCCCTCTTCTTCGATGTTGTTGTGGATCTTCAGGTGGGTTCCTTTAATCTCCAGCACGCCGCCGGGCGTCAGGATATCGTCGTCGGTACCGCTGCCCCAGTCGTATATGGTCTCCACTTCGGGGCGGATGGCCTGCCCGTCCACCTTCTGCAGGTTAATGTCATCGGCGGCATCGGTGACGCTGTCTTTGGGCACAATGCTGATGAGCACCTGGTGGCGCGCCGGGTCGTACTGGTCCTCATCATTCTGGAAGACCCCGCTGATGCCAAAGCGCGTACGGATGTAGTCGTCCCGGTAGGCCTCCCCGTCACGAATGTAGCCGGTGATGCGCTGCCAGTAGTTGTCGATGACGGCATTGGTCTCGGTGGGCTTCAGGATGGAGCCCGGACTGGTAATGTCGTCAATCAGGTCTTCCCGCGTATTGATGGGCACGTTTACGGGGCGGGCCAGTCGGTCGTCGGGGTTATCGGCGGTAAAGTGGTTATTATATAAAGTGTATTCTAACATCTTCTTGATATTTTATTATGATTGTATTGCTCTCTCTAAAGGCCGTTATAAGCCTCTGTAGATGTATATATAGCCAACGCAGCGGGCAGCGCGGGGTAAGCTTTTGTATGTGGAACAAGGCGTTCCGGGCCGCCGGTAGCGCCAACGTATATAGGTAAGTACCTTTGGGAGGGCAATCCTTACAAAGTTTTTTGAAAAGGGTTGAGGAAGAGGTGGCCTATACTCATCGGATGAGTAACAGGATCTTATTTCATGGACATGGGCATTTTCACTCATCCGATGAGTGGTGAAAGTCCCGAAATAGGAATCAAGCAACATCTTTGGGATGCTCCACACCGTCATCTCGACCAACGGAAGAAATCTTTTACTCTCAAAGCAAAGAGCTCAAAAGAGTGATAGGAGGTTGGCATTGTTTCAAAATGGAGCAACATATTAATATTTACCACATCCCCCTGCCCCCCTTCAAAGGGGGACTTTGTGAATAGTAATTAAAAGATAAGCTTGTACTCTCTTCCCTGCTCGGAGGGAAGGGCCGGCCTGCACTACGAAGTACAGCCTACGTAGCCACGCCTGTTCAAGAAATTTCTACATTTGTTAAGCTACTTTAGCGTAGTGGGCTTTTAACGCAGTGGTGGGATGGGTCAGTTATTTTACTCATCCGATGAGTGGTGAAAGCCCCGAACAGGAATCAAGTAATATCTTTGGTATGCTTCATACCGTCATCTCGACCAACGGGAGAGATCTTTTACTCTCAAAGAAAGAGTTCAAAGAGTAGAAGATTTCTCCCCCGACAGTAGTCGGGATCGAAATGACAATGAGAGGATTTCATACCTCTTATCCTTTACCTTTCGCAGGTCGACAGATCACTGTTGGATGCTTTTAAGTATTCTTCCGGCCTAAATAAATTCTGCTGGGAAAGTGACCGAAGCCGGAGCGTAAAAAATCATTTCCTGTTTGAAAGTTGCCGCTTCTGGGCAACTTGAGTTAAATGATTTTAGCGTGGGCAGAGAGAACGGCAGCAGTAATTTATTCAGTCGGTGAGTTTTTGGATTACTTTTTTGCTCATTCAAAAAAGTGATAGAAGCAGGGCATTCCCTAAAAATGAGCCCTTTGTTCTTTTCGCCTTTTGGCGCGATTCTAATGTCCGAATCCATCGCGTTCGCATTCACCAGCTCTTGTTCTTTATAACCACTTTTGTGTCGACAAAAGTGGAGCAAAAACGACCGGCTAAGAATACTGTAATCGCTATAACCTTCGAGTGGAATAATTTTGATGGTCCATCACATATGGAAGCTATTCCCTCTGTCTTTACCGGTACAAAATTATTCTGATCACCCTCGGTATCGCACAGTATTCATTATGCCGGCGGTTAGGTCTCTTGGGGTCGAAAGGAGTCTGCTCCTCCAGCCTAACGAATCATGGGCGGAGGGGGAAGGATGATCAGGACCATTTCACACCGGTGCCCTTTCCAAGGCAACCCTATACCGTGATGGACCATTGAAATGATCCCATCCGAGACCGGAGCGTCCCGAATTACTCGGGATCAGCCGGTGATTTTTTGCGTTTCGTTTTTTGGCCAGCCAAAAAATGGAACAAGGGAAATAGCCGTTGCTTATTCTTTTTTCGCCTTTTGCCGCGCCCCGTCCATACGGGGGCTTGGCCCTTCCGAAGGGTCGGAACCAGCAAGCTGGGGCTCGTCGCTTCTTTTCGGTAATGAAAAACAACAATTTATGACAACCGTGCCTTTGGTTTCTCCGGCCTTCGGATTGTGAAGGTGTTGGGTTGCCGGGAGCAACGAGAGTCAGAAAGAATGGAACAGGTAACGGTTATTCCTTCTTCTTTTAACGTGATGGTGGCTGTAGATACTCATCGGATGAGTAACAGGATCTTTTTTATGGGCTGAGCAGTCTCACTCATCCGATGAGTGGTTAGCTTATTTCACAATTGAGAGTCCTCGCTATCCCTCATTATCAAGCCAGCCACTTAATTTTGAGCGGCTCCACGGGTTATCCATCCACGAGGTATCCGGAAGCGGCAGGTCCATGGCCTCTTCAACGGTAAGCCATCCCGAGGGAAGATAAAAAGACGCTTTTTTACCTCTTTGTGTAATCCACTGGAAGGAATTTCGGCGGGCGCTTTTTTCAGCGACATCCAGGGTCAGCCTGCAATCCTGCGCAACATAATCCAGCACTTTTTGATGCGCTCCCTGCTTCCAGAGCAGCGGCGCCCGGGAACCGTCCATTCCCTCCGGTTTGCTTTGGCCTATCGCCTGTGCGGCGGCGTTGAGGCCCACTCCAAATCCCTTTCCGCAAAAGATATGGAACATCATATCCACATGCCGGCGGGCTATCTTTTTGCAATCTGCTATACGGCCGGACTCCTCCGCAAGGATATCAAAATCGAACCCCAGTCCGTTATGCGTAAGAAGGGTATAGCCCGACTTTTGGCGATCCAGCAGCAGATCTACCAGCTGGGATAAGTCAAAACCGGTCATCTTAGCCGCAGGATTATCGTCCCCATCTTTTGAGTAAAATAGTTCGGCTTCGTCGCTGTCGGTTGCCCAAAGTGCCGCACAAGAGATCCCGAGCGGGCGATGGTCATGCAGGTCTGAGTTATCATCCGGCAATATTTTGGCCGTTTCTATATCAAATGCCACGTATTGGTGTTTCATAAAAGGGTACGCCTAAGGTTAGGTGTAAAAGGGGTTAATATTGAATCCAAGCCTCCTCATTACTGCTCTGGACTACGGCATCCACTACCTTCATATTGGCCAGGGCATCGTCCAGGGGAGTGGGCACGGGGGTATCCTCGATGACGGCCTTTGAAAACCGATCGCCCTGCGCCGTATACTGGTTACAGGTCTCAAAACTGATTTCTTCGGTCTCTGAGCCTTTGGTCAGCACTATTGTTGTCGGTCGATCTACCGGCGCATTAAAGGGCATGGGGATCTTGATCTTGCCCTCTGAACCCATAATCGTCACTTTCTGGTGAGGTGCCATCTGCGTGCCACAGGTGAAGGTGGCCGTTCCTCCAGCAAACTGAAGCATGCCGGAAGTAAGCCGGTCGATTCCCAGTGTTGGATCAACCTCCATTGCTCCCGTTACCTTGGTCGGTTCGCTTCCAAAGATAAAACGTGGGACTGAAATGCAGTAGCAACCGATATCCATGAGGCTACCCCCGCCGATATCGGGTTTATTGCGGATATTGTCGGGATCATCGTTGTAATAAGAGAAGAAAGAATGAACCGTTTGAAGGGTTCCCACCACCCCGTTATCCACCAGCTCTTTAACTTTTCTCCACCGCGGATGGTGCCGGTACATAAAGGCTTCCATCACTTTCAGCTTCGGATGTGATGCCGCGGCCTCCTGCAGCCGTTGGGCATCGGCGACATTAAGGCCGAGGGGTTTCTCGCAGAGTACATGCTTGCCGGCCTGCAACGCTTTGATAGACCAGTCCACATGCAGATGGTTGGGCAAGGGATTGTAAATAGCGTCAACTTCAGCAAGGTCCAGCAGCTCTTGGTAAGAGCTCACCGACGTTTCGATACCCAACGCCCCGGCGGCCTCCTGGGCTTTACCAGCGCTGCGCGATGCTATGGCCACGACCTCACTGTATGTTCCCTGCTGCATGGCGGGAATGACTTTTTCAACTCCAATTTTAGCGGTACTTAAAATGCCCCATCGAACTTTCTGCATAATAGGCTATGGATTCTTTTGTTGAATGTTATGAATGACGCTTCCCACATCTTTGGTCTCAAAATAACGGATTACCCCCAGCACCTTCGGCAGGAAAAATCCGGGCGGGTTAGAAACGAGACGCGCCAGGCTGGTCATTTTCTGGTCAACCCCGGCAATGATATCCGCCTTGTGGCTCTGGGGCGCTTCCGTAAGGCGCACCGCAAAATTCCAGGCCTGCCCGCGGGCTTTGTTGATACTAAAATTAATGATGGCTTCGTCGTTATTTTTTCCCATCCAATCTAATAGAAAAACCATTGGGGAGACCCGGCTTATTCGCCCCTGTATTTCATCCACCAGCTCTTCCAACAACTGATTGATAAGCATGAAGTCGGCTTTCAAATCCTGGATGTTTCCATCCCGAGAAAATTCGGCTGCGGCGATCCCCAGATCATAATTGATGTGGGCATTCATGCCGAGTAGGATATACTGGAGAATAAGTTGGTTATCCTTAGCCGGACTAAAAGCCTGCTCCCAGACTTCAGGCACTTCCTCGCCATTACGATACTGCCAGTAGGCCTCAATATATTTTCCCGCAAATGCGACATCAAAGAGCTCCATCCGGTCATTATCATCAAACCGTCCCTCCTCAATGCCTTGCTTAACTTTGGCTGTGGTCCGCCGGTAAACATAGGCGAAAAGAGCGGCCGTACTATTCTCTTTAATACTCAGATCGATGATTTGATCCAGGGCGGCAAGAACATCATCAATGTCAGTGAATTCCGGGGATTCAATGGGGTTATGTAGCTGGTCGGGCATATCCCTGCAAAGACTTAAGAAGTTCTATCCATAATGTGCGATGCTCTGCAAATGGTACGAGGAGTTTACTGATTTAGCAAACGAATTTATGGCTGCCCGGTCCAATTCTATTATTCAGTTTAGAGCCAGAATATTGCCAGGACCTGCATCCAGGGGAATAATAATGTACCCTTACAGTTTTGCCTGTACCGGCACCGCCTCGCTTTCAAATTCCGTATCCGGGCGCTCCTCCGATTCTCCCTTTATGTATTTATTAAACCAGCGCATCATTCGCTGATTATAATCATACCGGGCCGTGGCATTTTTATTGCCATGCCCCTCACCAGGGTAGAGCACCAGGCGAACCGGGGTGTTGGTCCGTGTTTTGATATGCCGGTAAAGCTCATAAGACTGGCCGGGATCGACCCGGGTATCCTCTTTTCCCGCAGCTATGAGAAGGGGTGTTTCTGTTTCTCCCGCATGGTAGATAGGGCTCCGGCGCAAGAAGAAACCATAGTCTTCCCAGATTCGTTTTCGGGAATGGACCAGGTACAGTTCCTCGGGAATATCGCTGGTTCCCCATTTTGAAATATTGTTACTCACGCCCACGAACATGACCCCAGCCGCAAAATGATCAGTATATTTTGTTGAGAGCCAGCCCGTAGCGTATCCGCCGTAGGATCCACCCGTTACACCAACTTTGGAAGAATCCACGAGGCCGCCTTTTACCAATTCATCAACACCTGCTACGATATCATCAAATTCCTTTCCGGCAGGATCGCCCTGGCTGCTTTTGGCAAAGGTTTCTCCCCGGCCCGTGCTGCCGCGATAGTTGGGATAGAATACAAAATAGTTCTGGGCTGCCCCCACCTGGCCGGGCTCAGAATAACTGGTCACCCATCCATTGTTATAATGACTTTCAGGGCCTCCGTGCACTACTGTAATCAACGGGTATTGCTGCTCTTTCTGATGATCAAGGGGGAAGACAAGAATACCCTGGAGCTCCGTTCCATCGTCGGTCGTCCAGCTAACCGGTTGCTGACGGGTTATGTCCACTTCCTTTAACCAGCTATTATTATACGTCAACCGCTCTAACTTGCTGTTTTGCGGCTGGAAGTAGTAGAGCTCTGACGGATGGGCGGACGAGTCTGCAATGAAAACAGCCGCTCCATTGGAGGCCCGGTCATAGGCCGACAAATTTGAACCACCCCGGTCAATAATTGTTGTCCGGTTGGTGCCGTCGGCATTTACATATCCATAGGTTGACCATACGCCCTCGCTCGACAGGTAGGAGAGGGTGCTGTTATCGACCCATTGAAACTGCTCAAACTTCCCGTTGTAGTGGGGTTGAAGCTGTGTGGGAGCTCCTCCCTGGGCAGAAGCAATCAGCAAACGACCGGCGATGGGATCATGTACATCCGACCCGGCCAACATAGCCAGCTTTGTGCCATCCGGGCTCCAGGCCACCTTTCCCAACTTTGCCTTATGGTCGACGGTAGCCAGAATATTTTCTCCCTGGCGGTCAACAACTGCAATTTTCTGATTCATGAAATAGTCGTCAATAAGCGGACTGGGGGCTATGGCAATCGCCAGCTTATCGCCGGCAGGGTTCCAGTGCACTTGGTATATCGATCCTTCTGCCTGCAGTTGAGTTGGATCATTTCCCTCCGCTACATTTGTAACAAATCCTCTGCGCTGCTTCAAATTTTCTTCATAAATCTCCGGTTCATAGGGCAGAACAGAGGCCTCTTCCTGAGCTGTGTCGGGGGCCATAAACGCTAAATGATCGCCATCCGGGGCCCACGTATATCCAACGATATCGGTTGGAAAAGAGAGAATACGCCGGGCCTCGCCACCAGACATGGCTATTTCAAATAACCCTGTGGTTTCATCTTCTTCGCGTTTACTTAAAAAGGTAATCGTTTTTTTCTTGGGCCGGAATGCAATGTTTCCAACATCCAGTGTTGTTATAAAAGCAGAAGCTTCCTGGGTATCCAGGTTATACAAATAGAGACTACTCTCAACCGGCTTATTTTTCTTCCGTGGATCGGCTGGTCGGCTTAATGTGTAAGCCGCTTTCGTTCCCGATGGGGATAATACGACATCCTCAACTTGCTGCAGCTGTGCCAGCTGCAGAGGCGTTAATCCTTCTTTACCGGACTGTGCAAATAGTAGGCTGGGAATGAGAAAAAATAGCGCTACCGTTCCCATAAAAGCCTTACGATTAATCGAATCTATCATAACAATGAATTTTATTCTTGGGTAAAACCGTCCAAAAACCTTATAAAACCGTACAAAATCCTATATGTTTTAACTGCGATAGGTCAGTTTTGTTGTTCTAATATATAACTGATCCGTTAAGATAAAAATTTCGGTGGGCCTTCCATAACCTCTTCTTTTAGACTGGTTGGGCACAGGCTATTCTAAAAATGCTGCTCAGACCACATAAGTCGCTCATACAGCCGCCTTCAAGAAGTTATTGGTCAATTTCGAATGTTATTTCAAAATTGCTTCCTCCATTTGTTGATACACTCAATTCACCATTGAGTTGCTGAATAAGGGTATTAATTAGCGTCATGCCCAGTGATGACTCTGTGTGGATATCAAAATCATCGGCTAACCCACTGCCATTGTCTTTAACAACAAGGTGCAGGTTCTCATCTTTTCTCTTCAACACGGTCCATATTTGTCCTTCTTGTTGGTCCTTGAAGGCATGTTTAAAACAGTTTGTAATCAGCTCGTTAAGTATCAACCCACAGGGAATAGCCTGCCCAACGGTCAACGTCACGGGGTCCATATCGTATTGCATCCTGATATTTTTGTTAAAGTTGGCCATTGAGCTTACAATCCGCTCCACCAAATCTTTGATATACTGATCGATGGCTATCTCAGAAAAGGAGTCTGAGCTATATAATTTTTCATGCACCATAGCTATCGACTGGATGCGAGCCTGACTTTCGCGCAGCTTATTCAACAGTTTTTCATCCTCTGTATTGAAAACCTGCATCTCCAGAAGACCGGATATAATGGCCAGGTTGTTCTTTACGCGATGGTGAATCTCTGCAAGCAGGGTCTCTTTTTCCTTCAGCGACTTAAAGATGGCATTTTCATATTCCTTGTGTGTTGTATTATCTCGCACATAGGCTACAATACGCTTTTTCTCGCCGATATTGTACAGCTGGGTATGAACTTCCGTGGGTACCTGCGTACCATCTTTCTTCCGATATATTCGCTCCCATACTTCATCTCCCGTTATGTGCTCTTCTGAAAAAGCTTCCGGATGTTCAGATCGATATTCTTCCGGCACAAGTTTTTTGGCATTCATCCCAACCAGTTCCTCACGGCTGTATCCGGAGAGCTGGCAGGCCCGCTTATTGCAATCAAGGATCGTACCATCAAGGCCAACTTCAAAAATGGCATCGAAAGAAAGTTCGGTAATAGCCCGGTACCGCTGCTCACTCTCTTCTAACTTCTGCTCGGCTTCTTTTCGTTGAGTGATATCCCGATTGATGCCTACCCAGTAATTATACTCTTCCCTGGCCGTTAAAAATGGAGCCATATCCAGTTCCACCCAGTAGGGGGTGCCATCCTTTTTGTAATTAATAAATTCTTCTCTCAGAGAGCTGCTGGCTAACAGTTGCTCTTCAATCCGATTGACTATTATCGGTGAGGTTTCTGTACCGTGTAAAAATTTGGGCTCCTCCCCAAGCACCTCCTCAGCCTGGTAGCCGGTAAACTCTTCAAAAGCCCTGTTCACAAATACAATTTCCGAATTGAGCGGATTATCCTTGGGGGCCTTGGTTATGACAACCATATCATTCAAATTGTCGATAGCCAGTTTTTGCAACTGCATCGTTTGGCGCTGCTCTTTAAGCGTAGTGCTTGCTTCTTCCAAACTCGAGGTGCGTTTCTTTATCCGCTCTTCGAGCGTCTTATTTAGTTCTTTAAGCTTCGTTTCTGCTTCTTTCTGGAGCGTTATTTCTCGGGATGAGCCCACCACCGATTCAGGCTCTCCATCATGGTCAACCGTAAGCTTAACCTCATCCTGCAGCCAAATATAGTGGCCTTCCTTATGCTTAAAGCGGAACTCTATAACCGTAAATGTTGACCTGCCCAGTTCATTATACCCCTTGATTACTTTATCCCGGTCGTTCTTGTGGATGCGATCAAGCCAAAGGTTATCATCGGCTTTGAACGCCTCTTCTTTAAAACCCAGTACCTGCTCTACATTGGGACTCATGTACCGTACCGGGAAATGTCCTCCAAAATCACAACGGTAAAATATGGTAGAGCTCCCCTGCATTATCTCCACAAAAGTAAAGGCCGCCTCTTTCCCTAAATCGTGATTTTCCGACATAATCTTCCTTAACAGCAAAATGGTTAATTAGTAATAGCTTGTTAGCAAGAAATAGAATAATACGGAGTATTGCATAAAGATTATACAATTTGTTTCCATCTTTTATGGAACATATTACTTTCCAACTACTGCAACTTTTGCATACAGAAAAGATCAATGCCATATTTTAGCCTATATGTTCCAATAAAAAATTAAAAGCATGACTCAACAACCGCTAATATCCTGCACGAATCTCCATTTTAGTTTTGGAGAGGAGCCCATCTTACGGGATCTGTCTTTCGACATTCCCCGGGGGCAGCATACGATTCTTAAAGGAGAGTCTGGAGCCGGAAAGACCACACTGCTCAAGCTCTTTTTGGGGTTTGAGAAACCTACACGCGGCACTATCCGTTTTTTTGACGATATGGACACCCCTGACATACGAAGTTCCTCAGCCTGGTTGCCACAAGATTTGGATTTGGGATCCGGCACCGTCGAAGAGCTCATCCGGAAGCCCTTTACCTTTAGGCTCAATGAATCTAATCGGCCGGACCGAGAACAGTGCCTTTCCACCTTCTCTCAGCTGGGGCTCGCTGACCACACCCTTGGGAAATCGTTTCAGTCCCTTTCCACCGGGCAGCGGCAACGGGTGGGGATCGCCCTCTGCCATTTGCTCGACAAGCCGCTCCTGCTGCTGGATGAACCCACTTCGGCCCTCGACAGCCTTTCCAAACAACGAATTACAAACCTTCTGCTGGCAAACACAAGCAAAACAGTGGTATCTACATCCCACGACCCCTTTTGGCTTGATCATGCCGACTATACTGTTTCTTTAGACTAATGGATATTATAGACCTTTCCTGGCTTCAGCTGGCTACCGCCTTTGTCATTCTTCTGCTTCCCGCTTACATCCTCTGGAAGTACCAGACCGGCCTCAACAAAAAGCTACTCACCGCTTCTGTACGTATGGTGCTGCAGCTGCTTTTCGTCGGTTATTACCTGGAGTACCTGTTCCTGTATGATAATCCCTGGGTTAATGCCGGCTGGATTATGATAATGGTAATAATTGCAGATTTTGCAACCATAGACCGCAGCGAACTTCGTCGCAAATGGTCGCTACTGGTGCCTATCTTTGGGGCCACCTTCTTAGGTATTGTAGTGATTGATCTGTTTTTTCTACAGGTAGTTATACAGTTGCCTAAATTTTTAGCGGCACAATATACCATTCCCATTACCGGCATGGTATTAGGCAACTGCCTGCGAAGTAACGTAATCGGGATTAATGCGTTCTATTACAGCCTGAACGAACATGAAGAGCGTTACCAGTTTTATCTTGCCTGCGGGGCATCAAAAACAGAAGCATTACAATCGTTTATAAGCGAGGCCCTGAAGAAATCCGCTAACCCCACACTGGCTTCTATGGCAACCATCGGGCTGGTTTCGCTGCCCGGCATGATGACGGGACAGATACTGAGCGGCAGCTCTCCTCTCATTGCCATTAAATATCAAATTATGATCATGGTGGCTATTTTCTCTGGAACTATCCTGTCCGTTTTCCTGGGCATCCGCTTCACGAACTACTTTGTATTCAAGGATACGGATATGCTTGATAAGTCGATCTTAAAGGACCATTAATGCTAGTTAATACTCTTCTATAACACGACCCTCGCTTATGAATGAAATACCCTGCTGCTGAGAAGTACTTATCATCACCGCTTCAACAATGGGCGGGTTCACCTCGTTTTCCGCGATCCAACGAACCAGGAAGTTTGCACCAACGCCCCCCCGCAAATCACGTTCTTCAACGACAAAAGAAGTAGAAGACAAGGGTTCCAACTGTATTGATTCTTCCAAATAGTGCTGAATCAATTGTCCACCGGAATCATAATAAGCGACTTTTCTAAGCCGGAGCGTACGGAAAGGATCGACATTACGAATACTCAGCGTGGCCGTCAAGTTGAACGTCTTTTGCCGATCTTGTTGATAAATATGCGAATATACCGGTATATAGATAAGCTGGCCCATACTACTGCTTGCCCGCTCATAGGTACTGGAATCGGGCAGACCAGCAGAGGGTACAAACGTTGAGTCGGGTGGAGTATCCCGTTCCCCACCCCTTTGGGGCGACTCGTTGGTGCACCCTATAAACAGGAGCCCACACATTGCGATAAACCAATAAGGCTTCATGATATCCAGTTTTTAAGATCATTGACAGATCATCAATATAACCAAAGCTTATCAAAGAGCTAATGGTCTTCCTGAACTGATCCAAAAGAATATAGCTGAATAGTTGTTTTAAAGCCTTGGCTTCGATACAATAAATACCTAACGTTCAAGGGCTGGACTTTAAATACCTTTAGGGATGCACTTGAATTTATTGTAAATGCATGACGGCTAATTAAGGAATCCAACCAGAATATTTTAACGGGTTGGCCCAGATTGCAACCTTGAACCAGGCGAGGCAGGCAAGACCTGACATAAAACTATCATCTATTTTATCATTGCTATGGATTACAATTATAAAATGCATTTCCAAACTTCAGTTTTGCTTCAAAATCATTTTTTATGTTCTGAGTTATGAAACTTTTGATCATTGAAGATAATGAAGAGCTCCTGCAGAATATCCGAACCTATTTGAAACGGGAAGGATATATCTGTGAGTTTGCCCAAAACTACCGAGAGGCTTTTGATAAAGTGATGTCGTACACCTACGATGTGGTGCTCATCGATATTATGATTCCCGGTGGGTCTGGCCTGCAAGTGCTGCGCGAGTTGCGGTCCGTGAATCCCCAGGCCGGCACAATCATTATTTCAGCCAAAAATGCTTTGGATGACAAAGTGAAAGGGCTGGAGCTGGGGGCTGATGACTATATCACCAAGCCCTTTCAACTGCCTGAGCTGCATGCCCGCATCAAGGCAGTCAACCGACGGAATCAGCGAGACGGGCAGGAGATCCTGAATATCAACGAAATAGCTATTGATACGGATTCCATGGAAGTCACGATTGATGATTCCATCGTCGACCTCACCCCCAAGGAGTATGACCTGTTGCTTTACTTTGCTTCCAACAAAAACCGGGTACTCTCCAAGCAGACCATCGCTGAGCACCTGTGGGGCGATTATGTCGACCACCTCACCAATCTTGATTTTGTCTACCAGCATATAAAAAACCTGCGTAAAAAGTTGGAATCCGCAGGCGCTCAAAATTATATTGAGAGCGTATATGGCATCGGTTATAAATTTAAGGTCCCCCGACAAGTATGAAGCTCATCACCAAATTTATATTCATTTACCTTATTGTCACGGTTATCGTGCTGGGCATCGGGGGCTACCTTTCCTACTTCATTATTAAGGGCGAGGTAGACAAGGAGATGAAATGGCGTTTCATGGATCGCATCGACCGGGTTACCTATCTGCTGGAACAGGGCAAAAGCTTTAAGCTGGAAAAGATGCAAGACCCCGAAGGCCGCAATCTGATTGTACGCCCACTGCCGCATGTTGTAGAACCCGAAATCAACTTTAAGGATACCCTGGTATGGCACGATCGCCTGCAGCAAATGGAAACCAACCTGAAGGTATCGGCCTTCCGCACGGTAGAAGACACCAGCTACTACATTTCTACCCACGGCGCGCTGGTTGAGAGCGACGACATCACTGAAGCGGTAACACAGATCCTGCTGTGGATATTGGGGATGCAGCTTATAGGGGCCATTGGCTTAGGATTTATTATCCCCGGGCGCCTCTTTAAACCGTTCCGTGAAACACTGGATCGTATCAAGAACTTTAGTATTCAAAACAAACAGCCCATCCGTGCCAAGGAGACGAATGTGGAGGAGTTCAACGACCTGAATCACTTTGTCGAAGAGATGACCCGGAAGGCGGTGGCTGACTATATCAATCTGAAGGAGTTTGCTGAAAACGCCTCACACGAGCTACAAACACCGCTCGCCATTACCCAGGGTAAGCTGGAGCTGCTTACCGAAACGGACCTCTCCCCAGAGCAGTACAAGTATGTGGAGGCCAGCCAGCGATCCATCAAGAAACTGTCGCGCCTGAGCGAATCACTCGCCCTGCTGACCAAAATTGAAAACCATGAGTTTACGAATAAAGATAAGGTCAACTTCACCAAACTGATTACCGAGAGCACCCGGGCTTTTGAAGAGTTCATCATGCTTAATGGCCTGGAGGTAAACACTGATCTCGAGGAGGGGGTAACTCTCAACATACATCCGGTCTTAGCAGATATCATGTGGACCAACCTGTTCCAAAATGCTATCAAGCATAATATTGAAAACGGCCAAATCGATATTACGTTAACAAACGAGCAGCTCAAGATTACCAATACGGGTCAAGAGCTCGAAGTTGATCCCGACAAGCTTTTTGGACGCTTTAAGAAAGCGGAGCAGGGGATGGCCTCTATCGGTCTCGGGCTTTCCATCATACAACGTATTGTGGATCAAAACGACTACACCATTTCCTATGAGAATGACGGGAAGTGGCATTCAATCACCATTCGGTTTTAGCCTAATGGCAGGAGTAAGTAGATAACAACAGCTGCAATTCCATTTTTGGGCATGCAACTCATCGGATGAGTGAAAGTATTCAGCTCATGAGATAAGGTCCTGTTACTTATCCGATGAGTATTTTGACTACCTCCGGCCTCAATGCCCCCTAACCTCCTGAAGGAGGGACCTGAATAATGCCCCCGGATTCGTTTCTCCGGGATCATATTCCCTATAAAATATCTTGTGACAATGCTCTGCGTTGTCACAGGATTATGCAATCCTTTTCCGACGCGGGATAAATTCCCGCGCTATGGATGTATTGGCAATCCAATGCATTTACAATTCTGAGGCTGGAAAGAGTTCTATCTGATAAACTAAAGTTCCATCGGCCTTAAATTTGTTGGCTAAGAGCGCGAAAGGGTGGAGTGCGACCGTATAAATTCACCCCGGTTTGATTTTAACACAAGGTTAAAACAGTAAAAGGACCATTGAATTTATACAGCATGAAGGCCATGAGCGCCGCCAAGAAATTTCCAGTACAGCCTACGTAGCTATGCTACTTCGGCGTAGTGGGCCCCAAACAAGAGCATCCCTGTATCTTTATTCCACAGCTCGGCCCCACTAAAATGTAAATTTTTGTTATAACGGTGCTATAAGCCGAACTCTTTAAATTTGCTTCAGATTTCATACAACGTTAGCACAAGATCCTCTGTTACGTTAATACCGAAGCAAAAAGTCAACGCATACTAATATTATTTACGCTACGATGAAGAAGTTACTATCGCTATTGATCGGCACCTTTATGATTACATCAATGGCAATCGCCCAGGATGATGGAATAATCACCGGAGAAGTATATGACCAGCAGGGCGATCCCGTCCCTTCCGCCTCTGTATCGGTTTATGATTCTACACAGTCGGAGGTTATAACCGGGGCGCCGACCGAGGGCGACGGCTCCTTTACTGTAGACGTTGACCCTGGAAAATACGTCATCAAAATAACGTTTGTTTCTTTTGCTCCCTATACCGAGACGGTCTCTGTTGGGGCGGGAGAAACCCAGGATTTGGGCGAGATAACGCTACAGGCTACTTCAGAGGAGTTGGATGAAGTGGTAGTACGCGCTGAAAGCTCGCAGATGGAGATGAATTTTGACAAGCGAGTGTTCAATGTAGGCCAGGATATCACCAGTCTCGGCGGATCAGCCATTAACGTTTTAAATAATGTGCCTTCTATCGCTACTGATATTGATGGCAATATCAGCTTGCGGGGCAATGAGTCGGTTCGCGTCCTCATCAATGGCAAACCCTCGAGCATGGTCAGCGGCGATGTAGATGCCTTGCGGAGCATCCCCTCCACAATGATTAAGGAAGTGGAAATTATAACGAACCCCTCATCCAAATACGCAGCCGAAGGGTCCGGTGGAATCATTAATATTATTCTTACTGATGACCGCGAGCTTGGCCTTAACGGTAGTGCCAGTGTAGGCGGCGGATATCCAGAGGAGTATGAGGGATCGATTAACCTGAATTATCGAACCGAAAATGTCAACTGGTTTACAAACATCGGAGCCGACTTTCGATCCGAGCCGGAGTCGGGTAGTTCCTTTCAGCGATTCTCAGGACCCGACACCCAGTACATGTACCGTGAGCAAACGGATGCCCAGGAAGCAGAAATTGATGGCGACTTCCGTGTAGGGGCCGATTTCTACCTCTCTGATAACGAAATATTGACGGCCAGCAGTTATATCAGCCTTGAGCAGGAGACCAACAATGAAGATATGACTTATACCGACTGGGCCTATTCGGATTGGACCTACAACGGAGACAATTTTGAAGGAAATCCCATGAACTATATAAGCGGTTCACCGGAAGAAATTACCCTGCGTGATACCGAAGAAGAAGCCCATGAGCGTAACTTCGACTTCAACCTCGATTACGAAAATAAGATCGACGGTGATGATCATAAGTTTGAAGCCGACGCCAGCTTTGATATCAGCCGCGAAAATGCGGATACGGATATCAACGAAATAGTCCGAGAAGGGGCTGCAGCTCCGCTCCAGCAGCGGGCTGAGGATAATGAAGAAGAAATGGATTTTCGAATTAACGCCGACTATCAGCGTCCCCTCGGCGAAAACGGCAAGCTGGAAGCCGGCCTCCGTACCGACACCGAGTGGATGGATACGGGCTACAGTGCGGCCACGCTGGTTGATGGCGTATGGGAAGAAGAGCCGGCCTATACCCAAAACTTCCTGTATCGTGAGAATGTGAATGCGGCCTTCCTGATTCTTGGTGGCGAGTTTGGCGATTTCTCGGGACAGGTGGGTTTACGAGCTGAAAACACGAATATCAAAACAGAAATCAAACAGACGGGCGACGTCAATGAACAGAATTATATTGGCTTGTTTCCCAGTGTGTTCCTCAACTATGCCTTTAATGATCAACAATCAGTGCAGGTAAGTTATAGTCGCCGGCTGCGCCGCCCATGGTCTCGCTCTCTGTTGCCAGGCATCGATTTTGATGATAACCGAAGTCAATATACCGGAAATCCTAACCTGACGCCGGAGTACAGTAATTCGTATGAGGCAGGCTACCTGCACTACTGGGGATCCGGCTCTCTGCTAACCAGTTTTTACTATCGGTACCGAACAGATGTTATTGAACGTATTACCGAGCAGGAGAACGGGGTTCAATTCATACGTCCCATCAACTTTGCCCGCGAACGAGCGTGGGGTATTGAGTTTTCAGCCGACCAGGAAATTGGCGATATCTTTACCCTCAATGGAAGTGCAAACCTCTTTAAGTCTGATATGGACGGAACATATGAGAGTCAGGATGTGACTCGTATTTTCAGCAGTTCTTCCGATAACTTCCAGGCACGGATGCGGCTTCGTTGGGAGATTTTTGATGGCCTCAATTACCAGGCCTCTATGCGGTATCGGGGACCAAGTTCCACCCCCCAGGGTAGTCGCGAGGGCATGACCATGACCGATACCGGCATCTCTTATGATGTGCTTGATGAACGTGCCAAAATCACTTTTAATGTCCGCGACGTCTTTGATGCTCAGAACTTTGACCATACGGTGAATACGGATGGGAATCCCAACACAGATTATTTTACCCAGCGTCAGTTTAGCTGGTCAACACGCTCTTTTTCACTAAACTTCCAGTACTTCTTCGGCAGAGAGCAAGAACGAAGCCGAGGTGGAGGCGGACCGGGCGGTGATTATTAGGAAAGAAGCTTATTTCCATAAGATGGCACCTTAAATCCCGTGCCATTTTCCCTTAGAGGCCACAGGTTTGGAAGAATCTGTGGCCTATTTTTATAAATGTATTGATGCCTCGGCATTAACCTGAAAGGGTTCAGGATAGTGCCCAAAAAACGTCCATTAGCCCATCCATTTATCACTCCTCCCACTGGGTATGAAACATCTTGCCCCGGGGCTGGTCGACCCGTTCATACTGATGGGCTCCAAAAAAGTCGCGTTGCGCCTGTATAAGATTTGCTGGCAGTCGCCCTGTCCGCAGACCGTCATAATGAGAAAGCGCCGCGGCCATCGCCGGTACCGGGATACCGGATTGCACACCGAAGGCCACCGCAGAACGCCAATCTTGCTGACCGCTGGCCAGTATCTTTTGGAATACAGGAGCCATAAACAGGTGCGGTAGCTTCCCATTTTCACAGAACGCATCTGCTATCGGATGCAATAGTGCTGACCGGATAATACATCCCCCTTGCCATGTTTCAGCGACCTCTTGGAAAGATATATTCCATCCAAATTCTTGATTGGCTGCTTTTAACAACCAAAACCCTTCCGCAAAGGCAACCAGGCTACCGGCCAGCAGTGCCTGTTGTAGTTGCTCCAACTTTAATTTTGGATCCGCTACGGCCCCCTCATTCTTAATGGCTTTGGAGGCTTCCTCCCTCAAGTCTTTAAAGCTGGATATGGTTCGGGCGTATACTGCTTCAGTAATCATCGGAAGCGGAATACCCAGCTCCAAAGCCGTCAACGCGGTCCATCGGCCGGTTCCTTTTTGGCCAGCCTTGTCGAGGATATTATCAAGCACTAGTTCTTTCGGATTTTCTTCATCGCCTACTGTAAAAATCTTTGCCGTAATATCGAGCAGGTAACTTTCTAACAAATCGTTATTCCAGGCATGGAAGGTGTCGGCCATTTCACTATTGGTTAGCGCCAATCCCTCACTCATGATCTGGTAACACTCTGCAAGTAGCTGCATGATGGCATATTCAATTCCATTATGCACCATCTTCACAAAATGCCCTGCGCCTTCGTTACCCATCCAAGAGCAGCAAGGGTTGCCATCTTCGTTTTTTGCGGCCGCGGCTTCTAACATCGGCTGAACAACTGCCCAGGCATTGGCGTCTCCCCCAGGCATTAACGAGGGACCATAACGCGCTCCCTTTTCGCCTCCTGAGACCCCCATCCCCACATATTGAATGCCATGCTCGGCTGCGGCCGCCATCCGGCGATTTGTATCCGCATAGTGCGTATTACCACCATCTATGATGATATCTCCTGCATCAAGCAGTGGGGTTAGCTGATTGATCACGCTATCTACCGGTGCGCCCGCCTTGACCATCAGCAAAACTTTTCGGGGGCGGTCCAGCGACTGGATAAAAGACTCCGCTTCCTGAAAGCCTTGAATATTTGTTTCAGCCGCAGGGCCCGACAGAAACGCATCAACCAAATTTTCTTCGCCGGGCAAATCCAGGTTATAGACGGAAACCTGAAAGTTATGGTCATTAAAGTTCAAGGCTAAATTTCGCCCCATGACTCCAAGGCCGTAAATACCGATGTCTGATTTTTTCATAGCGTAATAATCTTCAAATTATGTCAACGGATCGTTCTTACTGCTCAATGTCTATATAAAACTTTCGGGATGCTAATGCTGTTCCTTCATTTGGATTTGCGCAATAATATCATCTACGATTTCGCCAGGTGGTTGGTCTATAGAAACGGTTATGGCCTCCCGGGGCTCTTCCAAGGCTTCAAATTGGGATTGAAGCAACTCTTCCGGCATAAAATGGTCTGACCTCTCGGCCAATCGACTGGCTATAAGCGAGAGGGTGCCCTTCAGATAAATAAAAGAGGCCTCTTCTTGAGAGGTGAGCGTAGCTCGATACTTTTGCTTCAGGGCTGAGCATGCCAGTACCGCTCCCCCGGACTGCTGCCACTCTTTAACGTTCTTAGCTAAATATTCGAGCCAGGGCCGTCGGTCATTATCATTCAACGGTTGACCGGAGGCCATTTTTTGAATATTAGCTTCCGGATGGAAGTTATCACCATCAAAAAAGGGCAGGTCCATGCGCTTAGCTAATTTTTGGCCAACGAGTGTTTTGCCCGCGCCGGAAACTCCCATCATTATATATACCATCACGTTATTAATTGTTTTTTAAGTACTGGAATCCAAATGCCTCCAATTGTTATTTTTATCAAACAGCTGGCTATTAACTACCTCCATAATGCGACAGGAATTCACAATTCCTCCGCAGTACGATGGCTCCTGAGCAATGGTCATACCATCTATTCGGGGTAACAGGTATTTAAAGAACTTATTCTCATAATCAATTACAGCTTTGATTTCCTGGGCCGAATACGGCTCAAAGGTATCAGGATAAACGATATTTCCCTTGCCATGAATAAAGTAGTCCAGGTCGACATCCAGAAAGATATTTTTATCCTTCCGCTGCTGTAAATAGTTTTCCAGCTGATTCAATTCCCTAAATTCCCGGATCGTATGGCGGTGGCCGTTCCGGTCGGTAAAGGTGTGTTGCATAGAATCAGCGGAATTTTTTAGCAAGATAATATCACCTACAAGGTTTAACCAGGCCGCGCACAAAATATGTCCATCGTTGGTCTGATCAAACTTTTTCCATACATATTGAGCTACTTCCGAAAGATTTGCTGAGTTTAGCCTGTCCAGTCCTTCTTTCTGTTCGGCCGTAGGCGGAGCGAGGTCCCGATGCCAGTCTATGGTTACCAGTGTGGGTGCCTCTTGCTGTAGCCAGCTATGGCTTTGAAGAACCCGCGTCCATTTCATCCAGAAAAAAAAGGCAAACCGGTGCTCCATCATTATGGCTTTCTCGATGGCCCGATGATGTCCCGCGGGATGGGGGATCGTTTCTCGGAATGTACCAGGCGGATCGAAGTTTTCAGGGTCAATAATTTGGGGCATAGTACTTCCTGTATCCTATTGAATTAGACCTCATATCGCAAGTCGCACCCATAAATTAGGAGGAATACCGACAATCTCAACCCTGAAGTTATTCAGATCATGTTCTTTATCGTTCCCTATGTGACCTATTCCTGATTTTTGACACGTATACTATTAATGAAGGAGGGAATAGAGTGCCTTCCCTTGGATGTATCAATCTTTAATTAAAAAGAAAAAATTGTTATGGAAACTATAAAAAAGAGAGCGAGCGAATATATCATTCTTAGAAAGCTACTACTTCTTGCACTTCCTCTGGCTTTAATACTGGGTACTATCGCAGGTTGTGAAGGTCCCGCGGGGTCGGATGGCCCGCAAGGACCACAGGGTGAGCAGGGCCCCGAAGGGCCTATAGGGCCAGCTGGTGAAAATGGCAGTATTATCCATGCCGGTACCGGCGCCCCTGCTTCGGATATTGGCGAAATAGATGACTATTATTTAGATCAGGACACCGGGGAGCTGTATGGCCCTAAAACAAATAATGGCTGGGGAACCCCCATTAGCCTGCAAGGTCCCAAAGGAGACCAGGGCGACCAAGGACCACAGGGTGATCAGGGGCCACAAGGACCTGAAGGGCCTAAGGGCGATGATGGTGCCGACGGACAAGATGGTGAAGATGGAAGCCAGATTCACTCGGGCACCGGCGCTCCTGCAGCATCACTGGGCGTAGAGGGCGACTACTACCTTGACAAATCCAACTTCCAGCTTTACGGCCCAAAAACCAACAGTGGCTGGGGTTCACCTCTTGATCTCAAGGGAACCGCAAACGTTATGTACTCTGCCTGGACGAACCTGGATTCCGCTGTACGCGATACCACTATCGACGGAAGCGACATGCAAGTGGGCCATATTGATGCTCCACAGATCTCCCAGGAGATCCTGGATCAAGGTACTATCAATGTCTACATGAACTTTTCCGGCGATATATACCCCTTGCCTTATACCAGCTATGCCGGCGGCGACGCAAATGTCATGGACTTCTTACCAAGGTTGAATAGACTGTATATCACCCGATTTACCCTGGATAACAGCGCCAGCGTTGGCTTTGCCAGCAGCCTCGAATACCGGTTTGTCATCATCCCGGGCAGCGTTGCAGTCAAACAAAAGCTCTCCCGAGAGCATATAAAGCAGATGTCGTACCAAGAAATCCAACAACGATTTGGCAGGTAAGGCTAGCCAACCATTTATCTGATAAATTTGTACCTTGATGGCTGCTGCCTCAATGGCAGTGGCCATTTTTTATAGCTCCCTCTCTTTGTGAGCTGAAACAACCTTAAGTGTGCTAACATCCAGTTCTACCTGCTTATGGGCCCCATCTAAAGCCGCTTCAGTCAGTTCTGCTATTACTTCCAGATATGCGGCAGCAGACTTATTGCCATCACGACATTTTCTGTAAATATTATGAAACTCATACTTAAGCTTCTGCCAATGGATAGAGTTTTTGGGAGCACGCCTCTGGATATATTGGGCCAGCTTACGCTCAAAGATTGGCTGAAAATAGTTACCCTTGCACGCAGAGTGGTACATGTGTTTGATATCTTTTACAAGTCGGTAGCCCATCAGGGAGAAAAATAACTTCCACAGGTGTCCCCGTGGTGTCATCCCTGCCAAAAATAGTTAGGGTTCAAAAAGACCAACATTGTGCTTATCTTCATCTAACAAAAAGTTAAAAATAACGACTTCTGTTTTGGTTGACTCTTATAAGCTGGGCTCCATTGAGGTAGAAATTACGGAAACTGATCACCCCAATAAATTACAAGTGGTCTGTAATGACGGTACCTATCGATCTGAATTTACCGTCCGAAAATATGAGTATAAGAACTATAGAAGACATATGAATCAGCGTATCAAAAATGCGTATAAAGAGCAGCATAACGCTGAAGAAGAATAGCAAGGCACCAAGTCTCCTCTTTTTATTTAAACTGATACTCGCCGGTTCGCTCCATATACAGCAGACGACTAACCCGATCTTCAGTATCTGGATGAGTCGCAAATAGACTCATCAGTTTTCCACCGCTAAAGGGGTTGACGGGAAACATATGGGATGTCGACCGCATCGCCGATTCCGAAACCCGCATCGGCACTTCTTCGGCCGCCTTTTGGATACGTTGTAATGCTGATGCCAAATGTTGGGGATTACCTGAAATCTCCGCGCCCTCCCGATCAGCTTCATATTCACGCGTCCGGCTGATGGCGGCTTTCAGCATCATTGCGGCGATAGGGGCTGTGATAAGAACGATCAACGCAACCAGGGGATTACTTCCCCGCTCGCTATTCCCCATTGGAATAAAATAAGCAAATTGAGCCAGTAAGCTCAGCGCGCTTACGACGGTAGTGACAATAGTCTGTGTTAGGATATCACGATTTTTAATATGAGCCAGCTCATGAGCTGTAACCCCACGCAACTCATTCCGGTTTAGTGTCTGCAGAATTCCCTGCGTAAATGCCACAGCCGCATGCTCTGGATTTCGTCCCGTTGCAAAGGCGTTCGGCTGTTGTTGCGGAATGATATACAATTTGGGCATCGGCAAATCTGCCCGTTCCACCAACTCGCTAACCATACGATACAGTTGAGGGTGCGACTGCTGGTCAATAAGTTGGGCATCATACATCCGCAATACCATTTTATCAGACTGCCAGTAGCTAAAAACGTTCATGCCCATGGCAACAATAAAGGCAATGATCAAACCTGTTGTACCTCCCAGAAGCTGTCCTACTATCATCAACAGGACAGCCACAAGTGTCATTAAAAATACCGTACGCAATCCATTTCTATTCATAATTTCACCCACCAAGTTATGCTCACTTAGAAAGTATTAAATTCATTATACGTTCAAATTGTGGCAAGGTTTCTTATAGTTAACGCATAAGAATTTTTATTCATCTGTATACAACAACAATATTTGCGGAGAGCACCGTTTTGCATTGCTAAGCTGTTAACCAGTTTAGAACAGTATCCAGAACAATACCCTTTCGTTTGCTGATATCACCATCAACCTCTACACCAAGTAATGAACGATTGATTGCTGAAGATAAGGACGGGTAATAACAGAGTGAAAAGATATTGAGCAGTAGCTGCTCCGGCTGTACGGAGCTAACCATATAGTTAGAAGCTGCTTCTTCCAGCTGTTTCGTGAATGAGCCTTTTTCGAGAGTAACGTGCTCATCAAAGATCGGGAGGAGCCATTCGGTATTTCGATCGCTTTCTGTTAAGACAAATCCCAGGACCTCAGACTCCGATTGTGCCTTTTCCATACATACGGTAACCAGCTGGTCAATTTTTTTGAAAAGGGGGATGTCTTTTTCCAACGTTTCAGATAATCCACTAAACATGAGCTCCACAGAACGGCTATATACCTGCTCAAACAGCTCTTTCTTGGTATTAAAGTAATAGTGGATCATAGCTTTGGTAACGCCAATCTGATCTGCGATCTTTTGAAGACGAGCCCCTTCATAACCATGAGCCAAAAATTCTCGGCGCGCGGCTTCTATAATTTCCGTTCTTGTATCCTCAGCCATAAAACTAATTAATTAGTTAACCTTATATATAATTAAAATAAAGCCGGCCTGACATTAAGTCAAGCTATACTAACCAAGAAATTTATTGATGAAATAATCGATGGTTATCCTTTCTTAGATCCCCTGAAGACTCGCAGGCCCATCAACCAATACTTTACCAGCCTAACTTTATCCGACAACCGTAATACTGGGTTCTTAGGGGGGCGTTAAAAATTAAAATTTAATCTCTACTACCTATTGTTTCCAAGGTGCTTTTTAATATCTTACCTATATGAAGCGGTTGGCTATAGTCATATCATTTTTACTTCTAATGGCTGAACCAGGTTTGACTCAGCCAGATAGTACTTCTATGGGCCTGGCCGACTCTTCATCTGTGGCAATGATCTCCGTCAGAGGAACCATCTCACCTACTACAACCAACTATATCAACCGAGGTATTCGTGAAGCCAACGAGCTGGGTGCCGAGTGCCTGATTATTCAGTTAGATACGCCCGGTGGCTTGCTGGAGTCGACGAAGAATATTGTTCAGGCCTTCTTGGAATCAGATGATATGCCGGTAGTTGTATATGTGGCCCCTGAAGGAGCACGGGCGGCCAGTGCGGGCACCTTTATCACCATGGCGGCCCATATTGCTGTGATGGCTCCGACCACGACCATCGGGGCGGCCTCGCCGGTACAAATGGGGGGCGGGCAGGTCGACTCGGTAATGAAAAAGAAAATTTTCAACTACTCGGAGAGTTTTATTGAAAGTATTGCCAACCGGCGCGATCGTAATGCTGAATGGGCTAAATCAGCAGTAAGAGACGGAGAGTCAATCACGGACGCGGAAGCCCTGGAGCTAAATGTCATTGATTTTATAGCGGCCGATCGGGAAGAGCTGTTAGCCGGGATCGATGGCCGTGTGGTCAATGGAGATACCTTGCAAACCCGTAATGCCACCATCACAGAAATTCCAACCAACCTGGCTGAAAATCTCTTGGGCTTTATTATGCGTCCGGAAGTTATGCTCATCCTCACTATGATTGCCATTTATGGTATCATTGGAGAAGTAACGAATCCGGGGGCTATTGTACCCGGCATGGCCGGCGTTATTGCGCTTATTCTGGTGCTCTATGCTTCTGCCTCTATGCCCATCAATATTGCCGGCTTTGCGCTGATTGGACTGGCTATTGTACTGTTTGTAGCAGAGGCCTTTACGCCGACCTTTGGCATCCTAATCGCGGGGGGAGCCGTATCTTTCTTCCTCGGGGCCCTGATGCTTTTTCAGGATCTTCCACAATCAATGGAGCTATCATGGGCTTGGCTCGTTCCGGCGACGGTGCTAACGACACTCTTTTTTGTCTGGATTGTCACTGAGGGCATCCGTGTACAGTTTGCCAATAATATTACCGGCAAGGAATCGATGATCGGCAAACAGGGAGAAGTTATTGAACCTATCGACGGCAATAGTGGACGCATTTTTGTAAATGGCGAATATTGGAATGCTATAAGTGATGAAAAGATTACAGAAGGAGAAGCCTGCGAAATTATACAGATCGATGGACTTACTGCAAAAGTGAAACGTTCCTCTTCATGAGGCCAACTGTAACATAACCTATAACGCTATGGAAAATGGGAATGAACTTGTAAACTCAATCACTTGGATCATAACCATTGCTGTTCTGGCAGCCATCCTGTTGCCTCAGATGTTTAAGATATTGCGGGAATATGAACGCGCCGTAGTCTTCAGGCTGGGTAAATATAAAAGCACCAAGGGGCCGGGCTTAATTGTGCTGATTCCCTTTATTGATAAGATTGAGCGGGTAGATTTGCGCGTGCTTACCATCAATGTGGACAAACAAGAGGTGATCACTAAAGATAACGTTACTGTAAACGTGGATGCTATCACCTTTTTCAGGGTCATAGATGCAGAAGAGGCTGTCATCCAGGTAGAGCGCTACATCCATGCAACCTCCATGCTGGCTCAAACGACACTCCGAAGTATCGTCGGACAGGTTGAGCTGGATGAACTGCTGGCCAACCGTGACAAGGTGAATAAGAATATCCAGGAAATTATTGATCGCCAGACTGATCCCTGGGGCATCAAAGTGGTTTCCGTGGAAGTACGGGACGTGGTGCTGCCCGAAAACATGAAGCGTGCCATGGCGCGACAAGCTGAAACCGAACGTGACCGGCGGGCCAAAGTCATTAATGCCCAAGGGGAATACCAGGCCGCCGAGCGACTGGTGGATGCCGCCAAGATGATGGAAAAAGCCCCCATGGCACTGCAGCTTCGCTTCCTGCAGACCATGAATGAAGTAGCCGAAGAAAACAGCACTTTTGCCTTACTTCCGCTGCCGATGGAATTTATGGAATCATTCAAGGGGATAAGCAATATGAATATCCCACAGGCGCCCAATATTGATCCGGATAACGGTAATAGTGATGACAATGATCAAGAAAACACCTAACTATGAAAAAACTACTCGCCATCCTGACTGTTGCCGCCCTTTTTACTTCGGCTTTTGTGGTGACTGACCAACCGATTACCAATACTGTTGATGTTTCGATAACCGAGTGGGAAGTCCCGTGGGAAGAAAGCCGGCCGCGCGATCCATATGTGGCACCCGACGGACATATCTGGTTCGTCGGCCAGCGCACGCACTACGTAGCGGAGTTTAATCCCGAAACTGAAGAGTTTCAAAAGTTTGACCTTGACGACGGGGCCGGTCCCCATACCGTCATTGTGGATGATGAAGGCACGCCTTGGTATGCGGGGAACCGTGCCAACCACATCGGCACCGTAAATCCCAAAACCGGAGATATTACCAAACATATGATGCCCGATGATAACAGCGCCCGGGATCCTCATACCATGGCCTTTAACAGCGAGGGCGATATCTGGTTTACCTCGCAGGGGGCCAATTCAGTTGGCAAGCTGGATGTTGAGACTGG
Source organism: Fodinibius salsisoli (assembly GCF_026229185.1). Lineage (GTDB taxonomy): Bacteria > Bacteroidota > Rhodothermia > Balneolales > Balneolaceae > Fodinibius > Fodinibius salsisoli. The sequence goes on from NZ_JAGGJA010000001.1 coordinate 539,677, forward strand.
AGAACCCCAGATTCTCGACGTTCCCACCGACCATGCGCGTCCCTATGGACTCATTATGGATCAAAATATGGAGCGGCCCTGGATTGCCCTGTTTGGCACCCACAAGCTGGCCACCGTAGATCCGGAAACCATGGAGCTCAAAGAAATTGACCTTCCCAACCAGGAATCTCGTCCGCGCCGGCTCGCCCAGACCTCCGACGGTATGATCTGGTATGGAGACTACAGCCGCGGGTACATTGGCCGATACAATCCAGAAGACGGATCGTTTGACGAATGGCCCATGCCTTCCGGCGAGCAATCACGTCCCTATGCGGTAACGGTGGACGATGAAGATCGTGTCTGGCTGGTAGAGACCGGCGTGCAGCCCAATATGTTTGTCGGCTTCGACACCGATGCCAAAGAGTTTGTCAGCTCTACGGCCATTGAAAGCGGGGGCGGCACCGTACGACATATGGTCTATCATCAGCTGACCCAGTCCATCTGGTTCGGCACCGACACGAATTATCTCGGTCGTGCCCGGATTCAATAAAAAACTTTTATCTACATAATAACCTGATCCAAGTTTGAAACGTGGACCAGCCGTGTCATTTCAAGCCTTTTCGAGAGATCGTCTACTATTCAAGCACGTTGCCTGGAGTTTAGAAGATCTCTCGTTCCACTCGAGATGACTGTGTGAGGTAAGTATAAGGGGGCAGCCATAGACTGTGGTGCTAGAAACGCCTCACACCGTTGTCATTTCGAACAAGCGCAAGCGTAGTGAGAAATCTTCTACTGTTTGGGCACTTGCCTCGAGAACTGAGGATTTCTCCCGGTGGCCAAGATGACCTAAACTGGTGCAAGTTTGAGGCTTGGACCAGTCGTATTTTTTATTTGGATATGCTCCTTGATCCGAATAACCAACAACTCAGCCGTGGTATCTCCCACCCTCCTTATTGATGCGTTACCTCCAACTTATAAGGTTCCGGTGTCTGACCTTACTATACAAGCCGCTTCTCCTTATAAGGACTCCCAAAAAGTTATATTAATGAGTCTCTGTGTCTCATAGGAATGAGTACTGAAGACTCATTCCTATGAGATTCTAAAAGTCATACTAGTGAGTGTCCGGGACTCATACGAATGAGATTTAAAAAGTCACTAGAATAACTTTTCGATTCTCATTCGTATGACTTTTAGGCTGAGTAGTAAGGAGGGAGACCTTCAACAACCATGAAAGCAGGCCTTATAACTATAAGACTTTGTAAGGAGTGGCTTCAGTTGGATAAACCAGCTGCAATTCAATAGAAAAAATGTATTTTAACATAAAACGGAACTATCTAATGCCCCGTTGCCATGTATAAACTTGTACTGCTTCCGTTCTTCACCTTGATCGCAGGCTTTTTATTTGGTCCCAGTCCCAACCAGTCCATACCGAAGCACCAGCGGGGTACACAGTCCTACCCCGAACACTTAACCGGCGCGTTCACCGGTGGATTCGGAGAAGAAACCTGCCGCAGCTGCCACTTCGACTATGACTTAAACCCTGATGGTGGCAGCCTCTCGGTTGCCGGCATACCGAAGACTATTGATGCTGGCCAATCGCTCACTATTACCATTACCGTGGATCGCAAAAAGTTGGGGAAGGGCGGCTTTCAACTATCAGCCCGCTATCCAGATGGCCGCCAAGCTGGTCGCTTTGAGATTGAAGGCAATAGCCGCATTATGGCAACCTCATCTATTCCGGATTCACTGCAATATGTGCAGCATTCAAAAGCTGGTACGAAGCCGACGGCCCAAAGCGAAGCCCGCTGGCAGATTAACTGGAAAGCCCCTAAAACGGTCTCTGATACTATAATATTTAATATTGCAGTTAATGCCGCCAACGGTGACCAGTCGGAGTTCGGGGATTTTATTTATGCCCAAGAAATTACGGTGGCTCATAGAGATGGAAAGAAATGATCCCCCATTATTATCGTAGGGGAACCTTACCTGGTCCAACTTTGAAACTTGGACCAGAAGTGGGATGAGTAACAGTTGTTGTTATTACGTCCACAGCATGGCTAAACTCCCTTTTCTATTGTTAGCTGCTTTCACATACCCACCATTACTGCCAGCCGCTGATTTAGCTAATCGCTTTCATCATAATAAGTTAATAGCTTTCACTGGATTTATTCCCCTGAAAGTTGTTTTATTATCACTAACCCTCAACTTAACATATCTCCTATGCTTAAAAGTTTAAAGTCCTCTACACTAAGCGAATTTGTTGACGCCAAAACCTCCGCTGCAATTTTTCGGATTTTCATAGCATTCTTTATGATTTACTTGCACGGTTTTGGCAAAGTGATGAATGTATTAAGTGGATTTGGTGATGATTTTCAATTTTTAAACTTTCTTGGCCTCGGTCCCGAAATATCCTTCACACTAGCTGCCCTCGCCGAAGGAGTTTTTGCCTTCTTTATATTGATTGGGTTTTGGACACGGTTGTCCTCACTTATCCTAATAATAAATATGGCAGTAGCAATCTTTATGTTTCATATTCCACGTGGAGATGCATTCGGAGACTTCGAGATAGCAGCACTTTATCTCCTCGCTTTTGTAATTATCTTTTTAATGGGGCCCGGCAAGTTCGCTGTGGACAAGTAACAAGAAACTCCCTATAGCTTTTAACCAGTTAGTTAACTGCTGTAATGTCCAGGGATGTCACCTTTTTTGCCGATTCAGCCGCCTTTAGGAACTGGCTTAAAGCAAACCATGATTCAAAAGAGGTGCTCTGGGTAGGGCTTTATAAGGTAAGTTCCGGGAAAAGGAGCATCCGCTGGGAAGAGGCTGTCCGCGAGGCGCTCTGTTATGGCTGGATTGACGGACTTCGTAAATCTATTGACGAACAGAGCTATAAAATTCGCTTTACTCCGCGAAGACCCAAAAGTCACTGGAGTAAAAAGAACATCCGGATGGTGGAAGAGCTCAAGGAAGAAGGACGGATGCGACCTCCCGGGGGACAGCTTTCGGCGGAGTATAAAGCAAAGATTAAAGCCAATGAAAAGGCCTGGCAATTTTTGCAGGAACTGGCTCCGGGCTATACGCAGACGTCCATTCATTGGGTAATGAGCGCCAAAAGAGAAGAAACCCGGCAACGTCGGCTGAAAGTGCTGATTGAATCTTGTGAGCAAGGCAAAAAAATTCCCCTGCTCCGTCGTACATAAATTCAACTAAATACTCTTATGAATCGCACCGACCGGCTTACGGCTATGATTATTTACCTGCAGGGGCGGAGCCGTGTTACAGTTAAAGATCTCTCCGAGCGGTACGGCATCAGCAGCCGCACCGTGTATCGGGACTTACGTGCGCTGCAGGAGGCGGGTGTACCGATTGGGTCAGAAGAAGGAAAGGGCTATTTTATTGTCAAGGGATACCATCTGCCGCCCGTTATGTTCGACAAAGACGAAGTGGCTGCGCTGCTGGCGGGAGAACGCCTTATGGAGAAATGGAGTGAAACAAAGTTAAGCCAATCCTATTCGGCTGCACTGGATAAAATACGTTCGGTACTCCACAGTCGGGAAAAAGAATACCTCGATACCTTAGACCAGCATATTAAAACGTTTTCCTATGCCGATGAACGACAAGTTGAAACGGATTACCGCATCTTCGTCTTCCTGCAGGATGCGGTGGTGAACAAAGAAGTGGTTGCCATTGAATACTATTCGCCCTACAAAGATCAGTACACCCAGCGCGATGTAGAGCCGCTTGGGCTGCTGATTCGTGGGAATTACTGGTACCTCGCGGGCTGGTGTCGGCTGCGGACCGACTATCGAATGTTCCGTGTCGATCGGATAGAAAACTATAAGAAGACTGGCAAAAAGCTGGCCGATGCTCCTGAGCATACTTTGCAAGAGTTTTCGGAACAGAGCCTGCGCGAGGAACAAGACCTGGAAGAAGTAGTGGTGCAGTTCGATGAAGAGATGATTCGCTATCTGGGAGATCAAAAACATTACCGGGGCTGGGTGTCCGAAGAAAAGGTAGACGGAGGAGTTCAAATGACCTTCCTGACCTCTTCGATAGAATATTTTGCCCGCTGGCTGCTGATGTGGGGTAATGGCGTTACCGTCCACCAGCCCAAAGAACTAAAGGAGCGTGTCTGCGAGCTGAGTAAAGAACTGTACCAGCATCATAGATAAAAACAGACCTGACAGGTCTCGGTAAAACCTTAAGATGATTGACGCAGTGCTATCAGTACCGGGTACTACCTTTACAGATAAATCGCAATTAGACCTTGATGTGATGGGAACTACTAATTATTTCAACACTTTTATTGAAGTGGCCGAGGACTGTCCGGTAGATAAAGCTGAAGTTCCACCCGAACGCAGCCGTAAGACCAAAGTACGCATGCAGTATGAGCTCATTTCGGAGAACCCTTACGAATATACGTCCGATGATTTGATCTTCCATATTTATGCCAAAAGGCACAACATTTCCGACTCCCAAAGGGAAGTAGAGCGGGAAGCCTACTTTTCCAAAGGACGGGCCTGCCTCCGGTCTTCTTCTATCGGAAAACGATACGGCTGGGGTATCCACTATGATGAGGATGGCAAAATGGCACTGTATGGTGTGGAGTCTGAAAAGTATGATGAGCTTGCAAAAGATAAAAACCTGGATCACCTGAAAGCAATGCGATCAAGCAGATCATAGGGCTGGCCCACTGCTAGGCATGAGGGCTTATTCTGGGTGCAATAATCGGCGTAGCAACCGCGTCTTGCTATGCCAACGCGGGGCTTCATCAGGGAACTTCCTAAAAGAGGAATCCTATTATAGTCTGATCAAACGCTCAAATCATTTCGGGGTAGGTCGGACATCTTGTCCGAATTCTTACGACTTGCAAAAATAAAACTGGCCGGACAGGATGTCCGGCCTACATGGCAGTTCAAACGCCTTTAATTAATTCCACACCCATTGACATAGGGTTGTCATAAGCCTGCTTATATTAGGATTGAATCACATTTTTAATCCTAAAATAGAGACTACTATGGAACTGATCCCTATCTTCAAAAAAGAACTAAGGCAGGAAGCAGAGACGACCCGGAAGTTTTTTCCGCTTGTGCCCGACGACAAATTTGACTGGAAACCGCATGAAAAAAGCATGTCCCTCAAAGAGTTAGCCGTCCACGTTGCAGAAATACCGGGCTGGATCGAATCGGCCCTTAGTAAAGATGTACTGGATTTCGCCGATGGATATGAACCAACACCGGTAGAAAACACGGACGATCTGCTCGAACTGCTGGAGACATCTATCCAGAAATCTAACACAGCGCTTGATGAAGCCAATGAAGACGACTTACTGCCCGACTGGACCATGAAAAACGGAGACCAGGTGCTTATGGTGATGCCCAAACACGAGGTAATTCGTCATTCCCTGAGTCAATTAACGCATCATCGCGCGCAACTGGGCGTGTATCTGCGCCTGTTGGATATCCCCATTCCCGGCAGCTACGGTCCCAGTGCCGATGAACAAAGCTTTTAATCAGTTTTGCAAAGCTCCTATTAAAATTAGGTCCCGCCAGTTCTATATTCTGGTGGGACTTTCAATAATAAATGCTCATGGCTTATAAAAAACCTACTGATTACTTCGATGAAGCGTTAGCTCAGCTTTTAGCTGAAAAATTAAAACCTCTTTACCCAGATTTCGATGACAGCGCCTTCGTTAATAGCATCAAGGCAGGCTGTATAGATAAACGTTTAAAAGAACGCGTGGCTTTAATTGCTGAACAGCTGCACCGTTTTTTACCGGATGATTACCAGGCATCGACCGAAATACTCACTAACATTTTAGGACCTGAAAATAAAAAGGGAACGGGCATGTTTTCTGAATTTTATTGGGTTATGCCTATAGCATCCTATGTTGAACAATACGGCCTGGATCACTTTCAAACTTCTATGGACCTAATAGAAGAGGTAACCAAACGCAATACAGGAGAATATGCCATTCGACCATTTATCCGAAAGTACCCGGAACAAACACTCTTGCAGATGAACAAATGGGCACAAGCCAACAATTTTCACCTTCGGCGGCTTGCCTCCGAAGGGCTTCGCCCCAAACTGCCGTGGGCTACCAAATTAGACCTGTTTATTGATCAGCCCAAGCCTGTTTTTGATATCTTAACACTGTTACAGGCCGATCCTGTCCGCTACGTGCAAAAATCGGTAGCCAATCATATCACCGACTACTTGAAAGTAAACCGATCAGCGGCACAACAGCTTATTTCCGACTGGGAGTCCTCAGAAAACCAACACACTAAATGGATCCTGAAGTATGCCCAACGAAAGCTATAAGAAAAGATTAACTTGTTTCGTTAATCTTCTTTCTTCTTTTTATGCCGATGGTAATACCGCTTTGCCTTTACATTACTGCCACAATTCTCCATGCTGCACCATTTACGACTTTTGTTTTTACTCTGATCGTAAAACAGCCAGCCACAGGCCCCACACTCTTTTACGCGATCCAGATCATCCGAAACAAGCAGATCATAGGCCGATTTGAGGATGGGGTATGAAAGATATCTAAAATTATCCTTCTCCAACCATTTATGCTGTACATTCAAATCCTCACCTTTTATTTGCAGAGCCAGACCACTCGTCGCTTCACTTAACAACTTATTGAACTTGCCTTGAGTCTCATCATTCGGGACCCGGTTCTGCGCAATTGCAAGAAATAGATTGTATAAAACTTCTCTTGCCTCTAATACCTGCCGCAACGCGGCGCTCGACTTTTCAGGATCATCATCTGCCAGAGAAGTAAGCTTCTCCCGCTCAGGAGAAGACAGGATTTCTAATTTAACAGACCACTCCAATAGATCATTGTAGCTGGACAGGTATTCAAAAGGTTCTTCCACCGTACGATCGTGCACGGTATTAACAAAATTTAAACACAACTTTCCTCCATCAAGAGGAAGACTTTCAATTGTTCGCTCTTCCATATCCTTATTTCTTTAACATTGCCATTTCTAAAGTAATGTTTTTTACCAGTAAAATAAATTTTGGAGGTAATATCATAGCTTTCTATATTTTTACTACTAAAACTTATTATACCAGTAAAACTATCGCTATGAAATGTTCACACTTAGATTTGATCAGCAAGAGGTTAACACTGATTTATAATGGGGATGCTTGGTATGGGCCTTCTATTGAGGAAACCCTAACTTCGTTTAATGGTGACTATATTTTTGATTCGCCCAAAGAGGGAAGGCATTCTATTGGAGAACTTGTCGCTCACATGCTAGCTTGGAGAGAATTCGCTGAACGACGGCTGCAAAACGATCAGTCGTACCTTCCCAAACAAGAAGAAACGTTTAACTGGCAGCGCTTTGCCGACAACAGAAAAAAAGCCTGGGGGGCTATGTTGGACCAACTGGATATGAGTCAGCAAATGCTCTTACGGCTGTTAGGCGACTATGATGACTCTATTCTTAAGGAAAAAGTAGCAGGAAAACCCTACTCCTTTTCTTACCTGTTGAATGGCATCATACAGCACGACATCTATCATCTTGGTCAAATCGTGTACCTCCAGAAAATGCTTACACAAGGTGTAGATGACTGTCCCGATATAACTCTTATGGGATATGATCATGACATCTTTCCCTTTGAACACCTGGCCCTGCAAAAATAATTGATCTTATGATGAATCAATCTAACGCCAAAATAGCTCGTACCTGGCACGGTGCGGTACCAGAAGAGCATGCCGATGCTTACTACAATTATTTGTTACAAACAGGACTGGCAGATTATAAATCAATCGAAGGAAATTGCGGGGTTTATGTATTACGACGTTCTGAAAAACAGAAAGGGGAGGTTCATTTTCTCCTGATTACTTTGTGGGATTCATATCAGTCGATCAAAGAATTTGCCGACGAACCAATTAACAAAGCCCGCTACTATCCTAAAGATAAGGAGTACCTGCTAACTCTTAACCCTTTCGTCAAACACTATGAATTTTTGCAGATAGCAAAGTAAAAACCAAGGTAGTATCTCAATAAGCGACATCCCTGGAAAAGCAATACAGATATGCCGCAAGAATCGGATTTTCTTCCACCTCTCGCATTGCTACCTTGCTATCAAAATAAAGAAACCATAAGCCATGATTGATTATCAACGCGTAGCCAAAGCTATTACTTACATCAACGAGTACTCCGCCGAGCAGCCAAATCTGGATGATGTTGCAGAGGCCGTGCATCTCAGCCCCTACCACTTCCACCGGATGTTTAAGGAGTGGGCCGGTGTCACGCCGAAGGAGTTTTTGCAGTTTATCAGTTTGAATCATGCCAAAAAGCTGTTGAATAAGAACCAAACCATCGAAGAAGCGACCTTTCACACCGGGCTTTCCAGCAGCAGCCGGTTACATGACCTGTTTGTCAACATCGAAGGCATGACCCCCGGAGAATTTAAGAACGAAGGTGAAAACCTTAGCATCCGTTACCATTTTACTCAAACCCCTTTTGGAGATATGCTGGCAGCCTCCACGGGCAAAGGTCTCTCTAACCTCATGTTTGTAGCAAATAGGGATACAGGACTACAAACGCTCCAAAATACCTGGACAAATGCGGACCTTGCCGAGGGTGAAGACATCCACATAAAAAATATAGAAAGAGTTTTTGCCGATGACTGGGAGAACCTGGACGAAGTAAAACTACATATCCAGGGCACCGACTTTCAGCTCAAAGTGTGGGAAGCCCTGCTGAAAATCCCGTCCGGTCAACTGGCAGCCTATTCGGATGTTGCCGAAGCTATTGGTAAGCCCAGGGCTTCAAGGGCCGTGGGTACCGCACTGGCTCGTAATCCTGTAGCTTACCTGATTCCCTGTCATCGGGTAATCAAGAAGGTGGGCGGCATTGGTGAATATCGCTGGGGCAGTACCCGAAAAACAGCCATTATCGGATGGGAGGCAGCCCAAACATCTGATGATTAGACAGATTGAGCTAGGCCAAACAGCCGCTATTCAGAAACGAAACATCCGGTCTCTTATCAAAGGTGGAAAAATCACCCTGGCCGGGAACCGCAATCTTAAAATCTATGGGCGATTGGATTGCAGTTCTGGAAAACGGATGAATCCTGAGAACCGGGTGTTTTTCAAATCCGAAGAGGAGGCTAAAGAGCAAGGCTATCGTCCCTGCGGGCACTGCATGCGGGAACAGTATCACGAATGGAAGAAACGTAAGCAGGGTTAGTTACCTAATCTTTTACTGCTTAAACACTATTATCATTATGTACTAACGCGTTGAGGGATTAAACCATAGCCTTTTAGGCCAACCACCCCTGCCCCCTCCTTGCATAAGGAGGGGAAAAGTTGTCACCTGGAGTTTCTCCCCTTAGCAAGGGGAGATCAAAGCCTGTCCCGACCACTGTCGGGGAGGGGTTGTTTGATCATAAAGACCCTATTTCAATCCCTAAACAGGTTATGTACTATTAAAAAACTGATTTGATTCAACAAAATAGATCAATCCTCCTACGGAGGGCTACTACGTAGCATTCCACAGGACCTGTCCTCCTTCTCTATACTTTTCAAAAAACAATATACCTCCCTTATCCGATGACTGACTTTGTCATCGGATGAATAGCACCAGGCTACTAATAATGATGCATTTTCTGCTCTAACTTAGTCCTCATCCAAAAACTTTGCCTTCAATTCCGGCGTAGGAACCATGCAGCTTTCTCGCTTGCCAAACCACCGGTAGCGGTTCTTGGCAATCCCATCATACATCCAGTCGCGAATGAAGGCTGGCAGTATAACCAATCCATATAAAAGCGGGTAGCCGCCGGAAAGATGCCGTGCAATGCGAAGTGCCGCTGATGACTTCGTGTAGTAGCTGTCGCCTTCGATCAGAATAATGCTATCCACCTCTTCGGTATCAACTTTATAGCTGTCGGTAAGTTTTTTGCCAACCTCCGACTGAAGGGCCGCGTACCTGAAACGGTCCTTCTTATCGCGCTTGATGATGAAGGTGACCGCACCGTTACAAAGATTGCAGACACCGTCGAACAGGATGATTTTTTGGCCTTGGTCCAATTCCATAGCTCCAAAGGTACATAATTATCAAATGGGAATACTAATACCCACTCAATAAGTATTCCGCAAGAATCGGGTGTTAGAATTTGCCCAAAGCAGCGAGATTACGAGCTCTACGAAATGCTGAATTTAAGAAATAAACAAAATGGAAACACAAGGTAAAGCAGTACTCATTACCGGTGGAACAAGCGGCATAGGATTAGCTACTGCCCGGTTATATATCGAGAAAGGAGCGAAAGTTATCATCACGGGACGATACCGGGAAACGATTGATGAAACGGTGGAACAATTGGGACCCGGGGCTCACGGGCTGGTTTCGGATGCGGGCAAAATGGGCGATATTCGCAACCTGAAACAACAGGTTAAGGAGATTACTCCTCATGTCGATGTTCTTTTTGCGAACGCCGGCTATGGACAATTTGCACCTGTTGAAGCCGTCACCGAAGAGCATGTTAATGAACTTTTTGATGTGCTTGTTAAAGGAACCTTCTTTACCGTGCAACAGATTTTACCCATCATGAAGGAGGGAAGCTCCATTATCCTCAATACCTCGGTGGTTACCGAGTCCGGATTACCCAACATGGCCATTTACTCGGCAGCTAAATCAGCCGTTCAATCGTTTATTAAAACCATGGCCGCCGAATGCACCGCCCGTAATATCAGGGTCAATGGCGTTAGTCCGGGGTATATTGAAACCAATATTTGGGATAAAACAGGTCTTTCGCCTGAACAAATTGACGAGGCGATAGAAACGACCATCCCGACGATTCCCTTCAAGCGTTTTGGTGACCCTGAGGAGGTTGCCGAAGCCGTTTATTTCCTGTCTTCTGAGGCGGCTTCCTACATCCACGGGACAGAAATTATGGTAGATGGAGGTTTTTCAAATATTGTTGCGGGCTAACGACATTGCGGACTACTTCGCCGAAGTAGCACGGCCTACGCAGCCAAGTTGCTTCGGCGTAGTGGGCCTTTAGCGCAGGAGGGAGGCCTGTCCGCGTTAATGCGCTGGTTAGAGCAACCTTTATTCAGGCTTAATCTCAGATTCGTCTTCATCTTGCCTGGCGTGACGAATAGTTAAAATATGAATGTGATCCTTATTGATTTCATAGATGATCAAATAATTAGACTGAACCACAAGCTGTCGTACCATTTCATCATTTAGGGCTGGAACCATCTGGCCAGAGCGAGGATGCTTTTTCAAATGCTGGACACGCTTTTCAAACTCTTCAACCAGCGCCAATGCAGCATCTACATTATCTTTCGAAATGTAGTCGACAATTTCATCAATTTTTCGTTGAGAAGTAGGAGACCAGACGATTCGCATTTATACATTCCCCAATCGTTCTTTTAATGAATTCATCACTTCTTCATGCTCGGTACCTTTGCCATCTTCAATTTCTTGACGTGCCTGGTTGATTTCCTGAAGCAATTCGATAGTATTGATCATTTGCTCATAATCACCCACATCAAGCAATACGGCCGAGCTTTTCCCATGCTGAGTAATCACAAGGGGACGGTGTTCCGTTTTAATTTTTTCAATCATTGAGGCCGCATTGGCCCGAAATTCGGACAACGGCTGAATATCTTTATCAAGTTGGACACGTTTCATAAGGCTATAAATTGTGTTAATAAGTGACTTTTAAATAGTACAAATAAAAGTACAAACTAACAACGAGCGAAATGCGAAAAGGTGGCTCTAACGACATTGCGGACTACTACGCTGAAGTAGCACGGCTACGTAGGCTGTATATAAGCTGCACGCGAATGAATGTTGATTTGTTAAATAATGAACGATGAGTTAAAAAGCCAAAAGTAGACATTGGCCTGCTCACCGAAGCTTTGTTTTTAAAGCGTAGGAGAGCGAGGTGCGTCCCCTTAATGTTATTTAGGTTTTGGTAATACCATCGGCGGGAGGGCTGATTCAAGCGTTAGGCTCGGAGCCTGATGCGCGGGCTAGCCTGTCTCCCGCCGTGCTGGTATTGTTAAATATGAAAGACGTTGTCGGGCATCTCAAGTCGGTAGGGTAGTCTAATAAATGCGCGGGTTAGGTAAACTTTAACCTAAAAGGCCAAAATTAAGATCGACTATCAATTTTGATAGTTCAATATTTTCTTTTTCAGCAAATTCAAGTAAAGTAATGGGAATGCCCCAACCGTTTATTTTAAGAATTTCTACCTCAGGCTTATCATCAATATTTGTGTAAGGCATTGATGTTAAATCATACCGATTTAATATTCTAATATGCTTTAGCAACTCCTCAGAACTTGTTTTTGTGACCTCCTCCAATTCTTCTGGATTTACGACATAATCAAAAAAATCTTCTTCATATCTTTCAATCATAATAGTGTAAACTCTTCTAGAATTCTCAGGTACATCACTCAAAACTTCGAAGAAATCTCGAATATCTCTTTCGGTGACTTCTAACTGCTCTTCTTTTAAATTCCAATTTAAACTATCACTGATTGTTGATAGGTCACTAGGAGGTTTCTTATCAATTTTTTTGGTTTTGTCTGTTATACTATCGAAGATCTTATCTTCAACATTGGTGTACCTTTCTTCATGTGTAGCTTTGATTTTTTTAAGTCTTTCTACGGGATATTCTTTAACATCATTAGTTACCTGATGGTGTGTATAACACATTAACATCAAGTTATCGAAATGTCGTCGATCTTCATTTGATTGATCAGGGTTAAATCTTTCTCCACCTGGTAAGGCAGCTTCAATATGACAGAGTTGACCAATGAAAACACCATTGTCGTCCATCATTACTTCTTTACAATCTGGATGAGCGCACTGATTACCAGACTTAAGAAAAAGTTCTCGTAAAGTGTCTTTTTTAGGTTCTAGCCTTTTGGGTTTTTCAGCCATATTGAATGGTTGATTTTAGTTTACCTAACGACCTTGCGCATAAGGGGCGTGCAAAACGCCGCTGAATTTGTTTTAAAATGTACTACGGAACTGACAAAATAGAAACCGGCAGCCAACGGCGAGGCACGTCCCACTTAATGCGCGGGTTAGCAAGCTGATTATTTTTTTGAAAGTTCAATTTTAGATATTTGCTCTAAAGAAATGTCATCCCTTTTTAATAACAAAAATTCTGAATTTAAAACAGTTTGGTTATTAATTTTCTGTCCATTTTTTAGAGTTACATCAACAATTTGATAACCCATACCTGTTTCTGGTAATTTAGATAAATATTCAATCTGCTCCTTATCTAACTTGATTTTATTAGGCTTATCATTGGCCATAGGGTTTTTGGTTGTAATATGTGTTTTTGCTAGTTCCTTTTTCAAAATATGCTTCTATTCCACCTCCAGCGTGACCGAAAGCTGGTTGTACGATACCTCTTTGTAGTTCATCTTTCCTTTCAGGTTGAATATAAAATGCCCATTCAATGTCTTCATCATTTGGAAGGGCATATCTATCAATTGGGTCATCATCATAAGTTAAACAGGTTAGATAATCGTTATGAGTAGTTGTGTATGAACCCGGTAAAAGCTTTTTATTTTTTTCGTCAATTCTTCTATCATTTTCATAAGCCGAGATTCGAACAAATATTTCTTTACCATCGGCATTTTCCTTAGGATTATCAGTCGCTCCATTACCTCCTTTATGCCTGCCTTTGTCATCCTTTTCTTCCATTATAACGCGTCGTGAAATACCGAGCTCAGATATGTTAACTACAGAAGCGGTTTCAAATGAAATATAAGAAGCCTTATTTAATGTTTTTTATATCCCTCTTCAATTATTTTCTTTCTTCTTTGAAAAAAACTTTCGTCAAAACTTACGGCTAATAATGTATTATAGACTAGGAACCTTTCTTTTCTTTTTCCCTCTTCGATTACTGCATCAATGATTTGATAACCAATTCCAGTTTCAGGCATCTTTAGAAGATTATAACTTGATGAAAAATGTAGTCGATTGATCATAATGATTTATTGGATAATTAGTATTTGCAAGCTTGCTAACCTATACTTATGTCAAACAGCCAACGACATAATGATATTATCGTGCAAGGCCATAGTTTGCTCAAAATCCCGCTGAAACACAAAAAACGCATTACTTTGGGATATTATCATGCCTCGCGCCCCTCTTTTTATGACATAACAGGTTGACATAATATTCTTTTATGGGGACCCTCCAGGCTTGTCAGCCAACCGCCTGTTATGGAATTCCGTTGAAAGGTAATAGGTGATCGTCGCCTCCAGGAGACCACCACTGCTTGCATGGTTGGTGGAAATAAAAGAACTTGGCAATACCGGTTAATGACAAGTTCAGCTATGCTCTTACGAATACTTTTATTCGCTTTTGTGACTGCTTTATGCCAAGCAGCAGAGACTCCCAAATAAAGAAATCCATCTAACCTTAGAAGACTGTATAGTTGTAGCACAGAGAACCTCAGAGAAGGCACAGAGGTACGCAAAGTTCCATTTATTCTTCCTGGCCCTCCGTGTTTGCTCGGTGTAGCTCTGTGATATAACCAACTTGATGCTGACACCATTGACAGGACAATAAATAAATTAGCTTTATAGAAACAGCTTATCAACTTAACGTTCGCCACAGATAGATGTTCAAGTACGATTCCCAGCCGGCAAAGGGTTCAAAAAAGGAATCAATTTCTTCTTTCGTCGGTTTTCGGTCCAACTCCAGTAAGGTAGAAACCGCACTCTGCAGGCCCGTATCGCCATAAGTAATGCAATCGGATTGCTGCAACGATTTCATCAGTACGTAGTTGGCGGTCCACGGACCCACACCCCTGATTTTCGTCAGCCGCTTGAGTCTCTGATCACTGCCTGCAAGCGCCTCTATATCGTGCTTCGACAGCTTGTCCCCAGCAAACTGCCGGGCAATGCCGATGATATACTCGGCTTTTCGACGGGAGAACTGCTTCTCCCGGAGCTCATCTACTGTTAATGTCGCTAAAACCTCCGGATCCGGAAAAAAGAAGTGTTGCTCCGATTTATAAGTGGTGGAAGTCCCGTACGTCTCCACCAGTCGCCGTTTCAACCGGTAAGCAAAGGTCAAATTAATCTGTTGGCCGATGACACACCAACAGAGAGCTTCAAACAGATCGGGGATCCCCATGAGCCGAAGGCCATGATACTTGCTGCTCATCTTCGAAAGCTGCTGATGTTGGTTCAGCAAACGGTAGAACGGCTGTAGATCTCTCTCCAGATCGAACCAGTGGGTTATATATTGTTTTATCGTTGCCGGAGATAATGTTCCCGTGAGCAGCCTGGCTTTTAAAGCATCTGCTGTTTCTGAAATTTCGATCAGCCCTTTTTCTCCATTGATGCGCAGAGGTTTTAACACCTGTTGCCCGGCAAGAGTATAGAGACAGTCATCATAACCCCGATCCAGGAAGTGCAGACATTCGGAAAACGAAAAAATGTTGGGCTTGGGAAGTAAAATATGCTTGCTCGTTGAATTCATAGCTCTAATGATAACAGAAATAGCAAATAAATGGACACCCAAATCTTGCTATATTGCTTTAACTTGAGGAAAACCAGGACCGCAAACAATGGCATCGATTTGTCCCTCCTTGAGGAGGTCGCCGACGCTTCAAAGCTTTAGCGACGTAGCGGTGGCCAAATTTCTGTGAATAAACAGAATTTAGGCGGGAGGTGTTTTACCGGTTCCAATGCTTTGAACACCCCTCCCGCCTGAAGGCGTATCCCCTCAAGGGGAGATTTATCGTCTTCATATCAAACGTTTGTAAGCTTACTTCAGTTATAGAACCCAATAACTTCAAGGAAACAGTTATCATTCATGGATTTATCCAACAAAACTGCTATTGTAACCGGGGCCAGTCGAGGCATCGGTCGTTCTATTACCCAAGCTTTACTTGATGAAGGCGTTACTGTGGCCGGATGGAGCCGCTCGAAGCCCGAAAATCTTGGTCATAATCATTTTCACTATATCGAAGCGGATCTCACTCAACAGCAATCCGTTGAAAAAGCATTTGAAAAAACCACCAACGCTGTAGGTGATGACATCTCCATCCTGATTAACAATGCCGGCGTGGGTTATAAAGGCGATTTGCATGCAATGCCTCCGGAAAAATGGCGCTACCTCTTCGACCTGAATGTCCACGGCATTTTCTATGTAAGCCGACTGGTGATTCCACAGATGAAAGACCGGCAGGAGGGACACATCATTAACATTTCCTCCGGTGCGGGCACCAACGGTATTGCGGGTATGAGCTGCTATTCGGCCACCAAACATGCCGTAGTGGGACTCACCCGGTCGTTGCACCAGGAGCTTCGTGATGACGGTATTAAAGTAACCTGCCTGTCGCCCGGCTCGGTAGATACCGGCTTTTCGGATTCCCAGAAAAATAAGCTGCAACCCGATGAGCTGGCGCAGTCAGCCGTTCACATTTTAGAATGTTCCCAAAACTTTCACTATACGGATGTACAGGTTCGCCCTTTACAGCCATAGAAGACATAAAATCAGGGATCTGCTGTGGTTAACTTAGTCTGAATGCCCGGCTTGCCTTTTGGAAGCCACCTTCATCTACTTCAACGGGTGGTCTGATGGTGGTAAGTGTGCTGCACTCACTGTTATCGTCACTTTCGATAAGTAACCAGCCCAGTCCTTCTTCTGTAGGATCAGACAGAATGCCTTCAACTTTTATCGTTTCAATGCCATGAGGACAACTTAACGCCAAGGGGCTTCCTTCTACCGTTCGAATCCCTGCCACATTATCCCCGGCAAGGGCTTCAAATGAAATGGTCTGCCCCCCAGGTGCATCATCACAACATTCTACAAAAACCTCATATTCAAAAGTCCCGTCCTCATTTGCTTGTACGGGATCCGGTTCATCATCCGCCCGAAAGCCAGGTTTCCCAAGCAATACGAGGACTGAATCATGTGAATTGGGATAATCATTCCCATCGATACGGCGGACAAATTCATATTCAACTTCCCCACCTGCACAGGCCTCCGACAGCTGTCCTGTAATCACGACTTCCCGCTCTTCACCTGCCCCCAGGTTAAACTGGTTGTCATCAATTTGAACTTGCTGTACATCGGCTGAAGTATTTAAAATACCAAATCGTAGCCGCACTTCATCGTCCCAATGATGTTTTACAAGCAGTTCAATACGAAATGAATGATCGCAAAATCTTGTTACCGTTTCACGAAGAATACTAATATCCATAACTCCCCCTCTATTTAATTTGAGGATACCAACCTTCTCTATTTTTCCTGCTGATATCCCTTGTGCTACTATCGCTATTGAGTCCCAAAAAACGTAATTCATCCTTTTTAGACTCCTCTGCCTGCATCAACCGGTACAGATAAGCAGTATTTTGAGCATCTTTTATTGGTGAAGGCTTTCCAAAACTCCTATATCTTGTCATTCTGAACTCGTTTCAGAATCTCAATGACCTTTGGCTGCCTTTTAAAGGAGATCCTGAACTAAATTCAGGATGACAAGCTCGGTTTTGCAAAACCTTCTTGGTAATACCGACCAGTGCAAACCCCTATAAAAAAGAGTAATCAGAATATGATTAAAAAAACAACCTCCCGGCTTCTACGGAAGAGGAGATACTCCATCCTAAATTACAAACAAACGCCTTTGCCAGTTATTCCTTTGTGTCATTCCGAACACATGTAAGGGATCTCAAATGCGTTAGAGGCCGTACTTGCTACCTAAGGATTGCTTGTATCAACGCTTATTTTTTGAGAAGACTGAAAAAATAATTGCGTAACCGATAAGTTACGCATATATTAGTAACTGAACAGTTACATAAATTTTATTTTTCATATGCAGCGAGATGTATTCCAGGCCATAGCAGATCCTACGCGCCGGGCTATCATAGATTTACTGGCCGAACAGCAGCTTCCGGTTAAGCAGGTAGCCAGCAATTTTGATATGTCGCGACCCGCAGTATCCAAGCATTTAAAAATTCTGGACGAATGTGGGCTCGTCGTAATTCGCAAAAAAGGCCGCAAACGGCTGTACCGATCAGATCCACGCAAGCTGCAAGAAGTAGCAGAGTGGGCAAGCAGGTATAAGAAGTTTTGGACTCAAAAACTGGATGCGTTAGAAATGCTACTCAATGAAGAAAGCCAATCAAAAGAGGAGAAGTTATGACATCGTACTCACAGCCAATAGCTAAAGCGCAAATGTTGATCCGTAAACCGGCTCATGACGTATTTGAAGCTTTGGTGGATCCGGATATCACCTCCAAATTTTGGTTTACCAAGGGAAGCGGTCGCCTGGAGGAGGGGAAAAGCGTCACCTGGGAGTGGGGGCAGTTTGATGTTCAGGCCGCCATTTGGGTTACAACCATTGTGCACGACCAACAGATCTCTTTTGAATGGCCAGCCGGCGTTGAAACCGATAACCATCGAACGGTGGATATCATGCTTGAAGCTAAATCCAAAGACACTACGTTTGTAAAGGTCAATGAAAAGGGGTTTGATATGGATGACGAAGCGGCCATCCAGCACATTGTGGGACAAACAGAAGGCTGGGCGCTGGTCCTTTCCGCTCTTAAAGCTTATCTGGAACACGGCACAAACTTAAACCTGATTAGCGACCACCATCCTGATGCCATAAAATAAATATATATCATTATGACCCATCAGACCCAGAAGGAAAAACCAAGGGTAAAGGTAGAAAAAGAATTTAATGTACCCGCTCAACAAGTCTTTGATGCCTGGCTGGAACCCGACATGCTCAGTAAATGGATGTTTGGTCCGGATGTACGCGAAGAAGAAGTTGTAAGTTTACACACAGATGCCATAGAAGGCGGCACTTTCTCATTTGTCGTCCGCCGAGATGGTGAAGAACTCGATCATCGTGGAACGTATCGAGAAGTAGAACGCCCGCACCGGCTGGTTTTTACCTGGGGCGTGGACCAGGAAGCCGGCGATGAAAGCGTGGTCACCATCAACATTAAGTCTACCGCTACCGGCTGTCATCTTACACTGGTTCACGTGATGGATCCAAAATGGGCCGACTATGCAGAGCGTACGCGAGAGGGCTGGACTTATATGCTGGGTAAGTTGGACACAATTTTAAAATAGTATTCAGGACCTGCCAGGTTTTTAAAACCTGGCAGGTCTTGATGATATATTGCAGACCCAAACTAAAAATCATCCGCTTATCATGCCGCACGTACTTAACAAAATGACCGGTGTTAAATTTGAAGATATCCAAAAACAATTGAATACCGATGCTGCTTCTCATGCTGAACACGGCATGTACCTGGAACATCTTTGGAGAAATGCAGATGAACCTGATGAGATCTTTTTTCTCTTCCGGGTTGAGGATCTGGACTACTGCAAGAACTTAATGCAGAAAATCTATCGGGAAGCTCGTGAGAAAGATCCCGACATAAGGCTGCCTGACAAAATATTTCTTGAGGAAGAATAAAGGCGGTCCGTTATAAATAATCAATCAAAACACATACCACTATTTTCATGAAAATACAGCTCACCAGCGTACACGTCGATGACCCCATCAAAGCCTTTGAATTCTATACCCAAGTTCTGGGCTTTAAGGAACATATGTACATGCCCGATGCGTATGTAGCTATCGTTGTTTCGCCAGAAGAGCCTGAGGGAACAGCTTTGCTCCTGGAACCCAGCGACAATCCAATAGCCCAAAAATACAAAGAGGGGTTATACAGAGAAGGTATCCCGGCCATCGTATTTAGCGTGCCAGATATCAAAAAGGAATATGAACGGCTGAAAGAACAGGGAGTTAAATTTAAAAAGGAGCCCACACAGACCGACTGGGGCTGGGAAGCCGTGTTTGACGATACTTGCGGCAACTATATTCAGCTGGCACAGGCTTAAAACATGTAAACTATGGCAAATATTGAAATCACTAACTATTTAAATGTCTCTCCGCAAGTGGTATATCAGGCTCTTACAAGCACGAAAGGGCTCTCTGAAACGTGGACGCAGCAATGTAATGTTGCAGAGGAAAAAGGAGGCATCAATGTGTTTGAATTTGGCGATGAGAGTCCAACTAAATTCCGGATTGAGGAGCTCATAACCAATAAAAAAATACGCTGGCTCTGCATCGAATCTGATCCTGAATGGGTTGGAACGACCGTAACTTTTGAGCTGGAAGAGAAAAACGGCCAGACGTCTGTAACTCTTAAACAAAAGAATTGGAAAGAAATGACAGAATTCTACCGATGGTGTAACTATAACTGGGGATTTTTTCTATATAGCTTAAAACAGTATTGTGAAGAAGGAAAAGGCATCCCCTTTCAGGAACGTAACTTTTAATACAGAAGGAAAAAACATGGATAATTACGGCATATTTACGGAACCGGGGACCATTCAGTTTGAACGATTGCTGCCGGGACCCATCGACCGCGTGTGGGAGTACCTTACGGATGCAGATAAACGAGGTCAATGGCTGGCTGCAGGAGAAATGGAATTACGTAAAGGAGGGAAAGTAGAACTCATTTTCAACCATGACAATATCACCCCGTACGATGAAAAGCCTCCCGAAAAATATGCGGAGCATGCCGGGGAAAGCAGGCTTGAGGGCAAAATTGTACAGATCGATCCTCCCCGGTTACTGAGTTATACGTGGGAGGAACCCTCTGCGGCAGATTCTATAGTTACTTTTGAGCTGGAACCAGAAGGAGAGCAGGTACGCCTAACCCTGACCCATCGCAGACTGGGCGACGACCATGATATCCTGATTAGTGTAGCGGGTGGATGGCATACGCATCTCGGCATTTTGATAGATAAGCTCAATGGTCAAGATCCTAAACCTTTCTGGAAGGTCCACATGCAAATGGAAGAAGAGTATTTGAAGAGGATTTCTGAATAGCCATATCTATTCAATCACCGCTTCCCTTATAAGTTTAAAGGGATATAGAACGGTCCAGATCATTATCGCGGAAATTAATTCCCGCGCTGCTGATAAAGAGTAATCAGCAAACATATAATGGATGCCCCTGAGGCAGAGACATCGGGAAATTCTTTGATCAAAATAAGCTTTAGCTTCTTTAAACGTTTATTCAATCTTCCTCAACTACGTTAAAACTTTGTAGAGTAGGCTAGCTAAATCCCTCTTACCGCCGAATTTCTCGGGACACGCAAAAGGGAATTTATAGGCAACCAATTTAATAAGGGAGTTCTTCCTTGGAGAAGGAAGTCAGAAGGATTGAATAATCGGTAGAGATACTAACATTTTTTCAATTCCCCTAAATCCCCTTTCTCCAAAGGGGACTTTTGATCTAAAGTCCCATAAATTAAGGCGTTCCACCTTGCCTGTCCCCAAACCACTCAGCGGGAAAAGGAGGTCAGGCCCCGTGGAATGCCATCATGGCCCCGCCTTGCGGGATTCCACAAGGACAGGAGGATTGACCTTCTTCTGAATTATTTAGCTCAATATGCTTCTTCTCTAAACGAGTACATACCCTATTTACTTAACTTTATAAACAGTAAAATTAAAAGATTACTTACCCACCATTAACCATTAAAAATGTGCCTTTACGCCAACTCATCCGAAACCAGCTTGTACTTGGGATCTTCCCAATAATTCACATCGATAATAGCTTCAGCATTATCGAGCATAGCCCGACAGTCCGAGCTCAGATGCTTTAAATGGACTTTTTTTCCTACTTTGGCGTACCGCTCGGTAACCTTATTCAAGGCTTCAATAGCCGAGTGATCTACTACGCGTGACTCTTCAAAGTCGATAATAACCTCATCCGGATCGTCAAGCACTTTAAACTTTTCCTGAAAGAGTCCTACTGATCCAAAGAAAAGGGGACCGTAGATTTCATAGTGTTTGATGCCATCATCATCAATACGCTTGCGGGCACGAATACGCAAGGCATTCTCCCAAGCAAACTTCAGGGCTGAAATCACTACACCAATCAGTACGGCAACAGCCAGATTATGGAATATGACCGTTACCAGGGCTACGGTAATCATAACGAGGAAATCGGTCAACGGAACATTACGGAACATTCGGAGACTGGCCCATTCAAAGGTTCCTATAGCGACCATAAACATCAGTCCAACAAGGGCCGCCATGGGTACCTGTTCAATCAGTGAGGCTCCGACCAGTACAAAGAGCAGTAACGCTACAGCAGCAACAATACCTGATATTCGATTACGACCACCGGAGCTCACGTTAATAATACTTTGACCAATCATCGCACAACCGCCCATACCTCCAAACAGCCCACAGACAAAGTTTGCAAGCCCCTGGGCAACACATTCTTTATTTCCACGTCCACGAGTTTCGGTCATTTCATCAACTACGGTCAGCGTCAGTAAGCTCTCGATGAGCCCTACCAGTGCCATAATGAGCGAATAGGGGAAGACAATCATCAGGGTTTCCAGGTTAAATGGAATTTCCGGGATATGAAAGGACGGCAGGCCACCGGAAATAGAGGCAATATCTCCTACCGTTTTTGTAGGAATTTCAAAGCCGATGATGATAGCAGATACTCCAATAATAGCCGCAAGCGAGGCCGGCACAGCTTTTGTAAGCTTGGGCAAATAGTGGATAATGGCCATTGTCAGCAGTACAAAGCCGAGCATAATCCAGAGGGGAGTTCCTGTCAACCACTGCATGGTTCCATTAGCCGCCTCAAACTTGAACTGTTCAAACTGGGCCATAAAAATGACGATAGCCAACCCGTTGACAAATCCGTACATCACTGCATGAGGAACCAGGCGAATAAACTTACCTAATCGCAGTGCCCCGATTATGACTTGAATGACTCCCATGAGTACCACAGCTGCAAACAGGTATTCCACGCCATGGCGGGCCACCAAGCTGATAATGACTACAGCAATAGCTCCCGTCGCGCCGGATATCATCCCCGGCCGCCCACCCAGTACAGCCGTAATTAATCCAATAAAAAAAGCGGAATATAAACCGACGAGTGGGCTCACTCCCGCAATGAGGGAAAAGGCTACCGCTTCCGGCACCAGTGCCAGCGACACCGTCAATCCGGATAACACTTCGTTTTTAAGGTTAAATTCGTAATTCTTTAGTTGATCGAGAAAAACCATTTTGCTGTTAAAAAATTAAATGAACATTATTCTGCTTTCCCTGCTTTTGATCCTCAACTTCTAAGCAGATCCTGCGCACGATTTTTATGTAAATATGTGAAGGAGAAAGTCCTAAAAAGATGGGGCGATTTTAGGCGAGCAAAAATAAGGATATTTATAGACAGATCCTATGTTTAACCGAAATAAAAATACTTCTCATTATTCTCTGGATAAGACGCAAATTAGCCGATAAAAAATTGCGCAATATTATTAAAAATAATCCCACAAAACTATTCTGAAAGAAATAGCGTTAGGGAGATTCCATACCTAAGATCAGAATTTTATCTAATGAAAAATATACAGCGATTTCTCCGGGAACCGGTCAACAGCATCACGCACGGGGCAGGAGCACTTGGAGCATTTATTGGTCTCGGCTTCCTCCTTTATGAAGCCTTAACCAGGGTATCCATCAGTCATCTTATTGCCTTTTCCATTTTTGGCCTTAGCATGATCCTCCTATATACGGCAAGTGCACTGTATCATGCGCTGCACGTAAAAGAAAAGACGCTTCGGCTACTTCGCAAGCTGGACCACAGCATGATATACGTGCTCATTGCCGGCACCTACACCCCGGTCTGCCTGTTGGCCTTTGAAGGCACCTGGAAATGGGGCCTCTTTATCACCGTTTGGACGCTGGCTACCATTGGTATTATCAAGAAGTTTCTCTGGATGGATGCCCCTCGATGGCTTTCAACGGGATTCTACCTGGGCATGGGCTGGATGGCCGTTTTTATATTTCCAATGCTCCTTGACAAATTACCGCTGGCTTTTCTTATCTGGATAGCGATTGGCGGCATCGCCTACTCGGTGGGAGCCATTATTTATGGTGTTGAAAAGCCGAATCCTATTCCCAACTGGTTTGGTCATCACGAGATTTGGCACCTCTTTGTACTGGCGGGTACTTTCTCTCATTTCTGGGCAATATATTCGTATTTGTAAGTTATAGTGCAAAAAGGATTTACCAAACCCTCTTCTAATTTATTAGCTGACGTTATAATTTATAGTATGCATGATTTTTTAAAGTCTCTCGGTATTCTTACAGATCTGGAAATTGAGGAACTAAGTACTTATTCACATCCCCGCACACTTGAAAAGAATGAGTTTTTAATCCGGGAAGATAGCATTTGCCAAGAAGTAGCCTTTATCAAAAAAGGGATAATGCGCTCTTTTTATACCGATGAAAATGGAGAGGAAATCACCTATTGTATCACCTTCAGCAAGAACTTTATGACCGCCTACTCCTCTCTCATTACTGGTAATCCTACTCCAGAAAACATTCAGGCGATCACCCAAACGGAATTACGTATTATTAGGAATGGTGATATCCAAAAGCTAACTGACAAGAGCGCCAATTGGCTAAAATTGCAAAAGTTCTTTGCAGAACAAGAATATTTGGAGCTTGAAAAAAGGATCTTCGCCTTCCAGAAGGAAAATGCACGGCAGCGATATATTGATTTAATGCAAGAACATCCCAAATATATTCAACAAATACCTCTTCAGTACTTAGCTTCTTATCTTGGAATTTCTCAGCGCCATTTAAGCCGTATTAGAAAAGACCTCGCTTTTTAGACATTTGTCCTATAAAAAAGCGGCCCTTCTTTCTACTTTTCTGGCCAATTTTAACGCTCATGGAAAAGAAAAGCATGAAAGAGATTGTCATCATTAACGGACATCCGAATACAAACAGTTTCAATACGGCCCTTGCAGAACGGTACAAAGAAGGGGCGGAGCAGTCGGGATCAACAGTCCAACAAATTATAGTTGCAGACTTAGCTTTTGATCCCAACTTACAATATGGATACAACCGGCGAATAGAATTAGAGCCTGATCTGCGAGAGGCTTGGAAAAAAATTAAAGCTGCCGATCACCTGGTATGGGTTCATCCGGTATGGTGGGGCGGATTTCCTGCCATTTTAAAGGGCTTTATCGACCGGCTTTTTCTTCCCGGAAGAGCCTTTCGTTATCGGGATGATTCAGTGTGGTGGGATCGCTTGCTGACCGGTATATCAGCCCGTATTATTACAACCATTGATCAACCCGCCTGGTATTATCGGTTAATTTATGGAAGTCCAAGTGTTAAGTCTCTTAAAAGAAGTGTTTTAAAATTTTGTGGAGTCAGTCCGGTATCAGTAAACTATATTGGAAGTATCAGGGATTCTAATGAAAAAGACCGTAAGAAATGGTTGAAAAAGGTGTACCATCTGGGAGTAAATCTAAAGTAGACCATTAACCTATAATTTTTCTTTAAAATAATAACCATGAATGATGCGACGTGTTTTAGCGATTTTATCTCTTCGATCGTTGAGCTACCCGACCGACAAAAAGAAGGGTTCCAAGCACTGATTTCGACGAAACAAATAACCCAGGGCGAAAATTTTATTCGCACCGGACAGTACCCTAAAACCATTGGCTTCGTTAAAAAAGGATTATTCCGATATTTTTATACCAGCAAGGAGGGTAAAATTTATACCAAGGGATTTTTTGATCAACATTCCGTACTGAGTGCTTACGATGCTATCCTGGAAGAAACAACAGCCTATTACACTATCGAGGCTCTGGAAGATGCTGTTGTTGAAATCGTGGATTACGATAAGTTTCAGCAACTTTTCGATGAAGATCCGTGCTGGAATACATTTTTAGTTGCGCTGCTCCAAAAGGGATACCTGGCAAAAGTAACCAGAGAGCGTGAGTTTTTACTGCTGGATGCCGAACAGCGATACCAAAAGTTTTTAGCACGCTATCCCAATCTTGAATCCAGGGTTAAACAGCAGATCATTGCTTCGTATCTGGGTATTGCTCCCGAATCCCTGAGCCGCATCCGAAAAAATATGGATAGTTAAATGTGGTTTGAATTTAAATGATGTACCAAGTTATTTGCTTTAGAAAAATTTTTAGTTGATACCCCTCTGTAAAAGTCCATTCAGATTACATAGTAATTCCGTCAATCCTCCTGTCCTCCTTCGCCAAGGAGGAACTCCAAAATTCCATATTAAGTCATGTTCTGTACAGACTCCGAATAAGTCCCTCTTAGAAAAGAGGGATTTAGGGAGATTGACCATACTGTCATAATTTAGCTGATCTTTTTTAAATCCAATTGGCTTACTTTTGAAAATTAATAAGCCGGGTTAACATAGATCAATGCGATCTTATGTTAGGGCAACTATTTTGGTCCATAACCTAAAATAAGAGATAAAAAATTATGGCCCCTACAAACAATACGATCCTCATTACAGGTGGTAGTTCCGGCATTGGATTAGAACTGGCTAAACAATTCATCCAGAAACAGAATAACGTTCTTATCTGTGGTAGATCTCTTGATAAGCTGGAGGCTGCCCAGCGACAGCTACCGGATCTCGATTATTTACAGTGTGATATATCTGATAAAGAGGGGTGCAAAAAATTAGTGCAGTGGGTAGAGCAGCAGCATCCTTCTTGTAATATACTCATCAATAATGCTGCCATTGTACACATGGAGCATTTTGCTGAGGATAACCTCATTGTAGAAAAGGCAGAGGCCGAAATACAAACGAATTTAATGGGCCCCATCAGGCTTACGAAACTCTTTCTGCCCATACTTAGAAGTAATGACAAGCCCAACATCATCAATATTACTACGGGACTGGTTTATGTACCCCGCGTTAAATATCCATTCTATAATGCCACCAAAGCGGCCTTGCATTCCTTCACACAGGTCTTGCGAGCCCAACTTACAAATTCTCCCATAAGTGTAACAGAGGTTCTTTTCCCCGCAGTGGATACGCCCTGGCACGAGGGCAGTCCTCCTGATATAGCGATCTCTGCGGAGCAGGCGGTTAATAAAATGCTCAAAGGCCTTGGCAGTGACAAAAAGGAAATCCGGGTAGGAAAAGTGGGACTGCTCTATACTCTTTCTCGCATTGCGCCCAACTTTGCTTTTAAAAAACTGAATAACCTTTCTTAGAGAGGGTAAATAACGCGTTCTTCGGTTAAAGTTGATTGGACCAAAGAGGTACATATATATGGCTAAGGCCTTTGGTTAAGCTCTTCTTGACCCACTCCTATCCTCTCCCTACTGGTAGGGAGAGGGACCTTTGTATCTACTGTATTGCCAACGTGACGTCTCTTCCCCTGCTTGTAGGAGAAGAACAAAGCCTGTCCCGAAAACTATCGGGAATGGGGTCAACAATGAAATACTCATAAGGGCCAAATGACTTAATGAGCCATTCCAATTCTAGCTGTATAACGCGTTTAATAACCAATTGGAGACTTCAATTATGCTAAAAAATTGATTCAATATTTCTTAGATTGCCGTCAATCTGATTGGAAATTTTAAAGACAGTATGCGGACCTATTTACTTTTACTGCTTTTTTTAGGAACTACATTTGTGGCAGAAGCACAATTCTATCCCACCCAATACCGGCCGCCCAATCAAAACTGGCAGCAGTTGCAGACGCCGCATTTTAACATCATCTTTGCAGAAGGGGATGATTCCTCAGCTGTACAAATGGGCCGAATTCTTGAACAACAGTATCCATTGGCGCAACAGCTGGTAGGCGGGGAGCTCCGGAACTTTCCGGTTATTCTTAACAGTTATAATGACCGTTCTAATGGATTTGTTACGCCCTTTCATTTTCGATCAGAAATAGAGCTGCCGCCCATCAAAGGGAAAGCTATTAATCCTAAAAGCGGCAATTGGCTGCAGGCTGTTGGTCCCCATGAGCTGGTACACGCCCTGCAGTTCAGCAATCTCGGAGGTATTAATTTTCCCGCTTTTCTCAGCCTTTTCGGTCCCGATCTGGCTCGATCTTTTCACGGCGCCATTCCATCGGGTATAACAGAGGGGTTAGCAGTGCATCATGAAACAGAGCAGGTAGCTCCTGAGGGTGGCCGTGGCAACTATCCCTTTTTCACTAACCAGTTTAACTCCGTTCTTGAAAGTCCTCAACGCTGGTCCATGGGACAGATGGTGCAGGTGTCATCCAACAGTCGCCCTTTCGACCGCCACTACATCGGTGGCTATGAATTCACTTCCTGGTTGCAAGGTCGCTATGGTCCCAATACTACCCGCCAAGCCTTAGATTTCTATATGGATTTTCCCTTCCTGGGGTATGGCATCGCTCTGCGCCACGCGACGGGCAACTGGCCCGGCCAGCTTTACGATGAGTTTACGGAAGACAAACAACGGCAGTTAAATCAGAGATCCAACTACCAGTCAACGGTACAAACGCTTGACATTCCTCATAAAGGGCGAGAGATCCGACGCCCCAAATGGCTCTCTGATTCTACCCTCGTCTTTTATGGCTCCTTTTACAATGGCCGACCCGGATTCTACCAATATGACCTCCAAACGGAGTCAATTAACCAATTAGTTACTACAAATTCTGTGGGTGATTACCAATATGACCTTTCGCAGGATCGTAAAATCCTGCTTTATAGTTATTATCAGTCCGATCCCATCTATGATAATACAGCCACTTCCGAATTGATTGAGTTCCACCTTAATTGCAACGAGAAACATCAGATTACGAGCAGAGGACGTCTTTATGCGCCGGTATATCAGGCCAATAAAAAGTTGGCGTTACAAAGTCGACCTGCTTCTTCGGCTCTGGTCTCGGTAAAAGAGGAGGGAGACAATCCATCTATAACTAAAAAGTTTTCTTCCCCCGATTATGAAATTACGGCAGTGTCTGTTCATCCCGATGATTCTTACTTAGCCATTGTAGCCAATAAAGGAGGTCACCAGGGGTTATGGCTCGTACAGGCTAATAATATTGATGCCATTGCTAACAGGCCGCCCGACCTTTCCTTCCAAAGAGGCTCTGTTTTCGATCCCGAGTGGCATCCCGACGGCCATAAGTTACTGTTCAGCAGCAATTTTTCGGGCACCCATCAGCTTTATGAGTATAACCTTGCGCAAGATTCGATTTATCAGCTCACCAACTCCAGGTATAATGCGTTTGAAGGGGCATACAGCCCAAACGGCTCGCAAATTGCCTTTATTCAACAAGTCAACAATGAGCGGTTGCCGGCCGTCATTAATTTCTCAAAAATAAGGCCAGAACGTATAGATACATCACTGTGGAAGCCAACCGGAGCAAAAGTAGCGTTTATGCAGCAGCCGGTTATTTCGGATAGTATGATGGCTGCCTCACAAAGCTGGAAAGTGGAGTCTTACCGCTCTGGATTTAGCTGGATTAAACCCCGCGTCGTGTTACCGGTGATAGAAGACTTTTCGGCCACGGATTCGTATCGCTGGGGAGTAGAACTTCACAGCAACGATGTTTTGCAAAGCCAGGCCTACTCCGCAGAATTTTCTTACCTGGAAGACCGATTCTGGTACGATCTGACCTATCAAAATAAACAGTTTTTCCCGGGTTTTAAGATCCAGCTCTATAGCGATCCGGATTACTTTAGCTTTGTAGATGATGAACTGAGCTCTCCGTTGACACTCCTTCGCCAGCGCAGAGATATTGCTTTAAGCATGCCCTTCGATATCCAATTGAATCAGAATATCTATTCTACTTCCTTTTCCTTTGAACCGGAACTCCGATATTCACAGCTTCGTTTTTTTGAAACGGGCGGAGGGTCCAATGCATCTAACTTTGCCTACAGTACGGTTACAAATCTGACGACACAATTCAACTACCGGCTGCAGCAGAATATCCGGGACGTACAGCCCAATGCCGGGATTATCCTCTTTTCTGAACTGGAACATTATTGGAAAGCCTCTGATTTGCAACTTCTAACCAGAAACGAAGATATCAGCCTTTCACTACAACAGCCCACCGCTTTACAGGGAGGGATTTGGGGTTATATCTCTCCTTTTAAACGCTGGAATCAGTCGCTGCGCATAGGTATCGAAGGACTCACCCAATCCGGATTGGTATTTGATAATCAAAACCTGGTTTCGGAGGCTTTTTCCGAAGCTGTTTTTATTACTTCCAACAATCTGGTTCGTTTGAGCAGCCGATACACCATACCACTTACCTATCCAGATGACGGGGGATTTCTGCTCCCTCTCTATTTAAGCAATATCTACCTGGCAGCTTTCTCAGATACGGTAGCAGATCCTACCAACGCCAACTGGTACCAGCAGTCTCGAACCGTCTTTGGGCTGGAACTTCGCAGCCGATTTAGACTATCAAACTTATCCTTCGATATTGGTGTTGGGTTTGGATATGAACCTACCCGCAATCTGCATCAATTTTATGTAGGCGGTTTTTAAGAGACGTATTTGTTGGTATATTCCAACATTCATCAAAAAACATTCTTTTACTATGATATCCTGTTTTAGACTTTCATCAATCCTTTTTCTTGCCATCCTTTTTTTAGTAAGCAGCTGTAGTGAGCCTGAAACTGAAGAAATCACTGAAAGCTGGCGTAAAAGTCCTATAGCTATAGCCCGGATACTTCATCAGCCTACGGATACCTATATGAAAATTATCTACGGCCAACCGTATAAACGGGGACGTAAAATTTTTGGAGAATTAGTTCCCTATAACGAGGTCTGGCGCACGGGCGCAAATGAGGCAACCGAACTCACAACTACACAGGATATTCTCTGGGCCGGTAAAAAGCTTAAAGCCGGAACCTATGCTCTTTTCTGTATCCCCAGAGAAAATGATCCCTGGACTATCATCCTAAACAGCCAGCTTGGCCAGTGGGGAGCCTTCGACTATCAATCCACTGATGATGAACTGCGTGTGGATATTCCTTCAACTAAAACTGAATCTTCTACTGAGGCCTTTACTATCGAATTTGCCAAGTTAGATGGTGATTCTACACAGGTTGTTATGGGATGGAATAAAACCGAGGTTTCGATCCCCGTACAATTTATAGAATCAGACTCATCAGAAGAGGAGAGTAGTCCTTTAGAAGAAGATTGAAGTTAGCTAGTCCTTAGATCAAATCGATAAGTACCCATCGGCTAAAAACACACACCAAGTAGCTAAAAAGTTTCTCGCTTACTTAATGTCTCCTGCTTTTATCCACTTTTACATACTTTTTGGAGTAGTTCTTCCGGCACATCTATTTCAAGTCTGAGCAGGGTAAAGGCATGTGTTTTTCCCTGGGCATCGAGTTTTAGAGAAACGGTGCCCCCGCCACCCAAGCTGTCATGTAAGACAAAGTTAAGAGCTCCTAAATTAGGTAATTCATAGCGCTCTACTTTTCCGTCGCAGATATGCTTCATATGCTCTTTTACCACCTCAGCTGTCAACTTTTCTTGTAAGAAGGGATATACGTCCGGGTGACGCGCAATAATACCCACATTACTGTTGTTTCCCTTATCACCGCTACGTCCGTGGGCTATCTCTATGAGTCTTACCTTTGCCATATCAAAATTGTTTTGAGACAGAGCTATTTTATTTATTGCTAAGATAGAAGGAACCTTTTTCTACCGCAAACCCAAAAATATCTTCAATCCATAAACGATTTCTTATTGAGATTATTTTTATTTCATCATTGATTAATTTAATATAAAGCTAAACTAGTATATTATGAGTTATTTGGACAAAATTACGGACATTTATAATGATATTGCCCAGGGTGAAGTACTCGATGCTTTGAAAAGTACTATGCCAAAGACGTTGTGATAATTCTTGAAGATGGAACGGAATTGGAGGGCAAGGATACCAACAGAGACCGTGAAAATGAATTCTTTGATAGTGTTGAGGCTTTTAACGGTATGGAAATCACTTCCATAACTGCTAACGAAGATAATGCAACCATCGCTGTAGAATGTGTGATGGATGTAACCTTTGAAGGAGGAAACAGAATGGAACTGGAACAGGTTGCCGTACAGCACTGGCAAGGTGATCTCATTAAAAAAGAACGCTTCTATGCCACACAAAATGGCTAAGCGCTTCCCATTTATTATTTAAATAAAGCCCTTCTTTGCCAGAGGGGCTTTATTTTTAGCTCAACATATAATTGCATGCTTAGGTATATAATTCCTATTTTCAGCCTGCAGTAACTATACTTCGTACATCATAGTATTTCATTTTCTGTTTCCTAAGAAGTTTAGTTATTTGTAATCGGTCGAATTTTTCGACAAATAACGCAATATATCGTCCGTCGGGTGCAACAAGCATTTGTAGAATTTTACCTATTAACTAATTATTGAGCATGAATACGCCGAATAGAGTAGTTATCACTGGATTAGGAGCCCTTTCCCCCATCGGTAACAACGTAGATGACTTTTGGGATAACTTGACTAATGGAGTCAGTGGAGGGCGACGGATTTCGCATTTTGATCCCTCCGAGTTCCGTACTCATGTTGCCTGTGAGCTCAAAGATTATGATGCAAAAGATCATCTGGATCATAATACTATCCGACGCACCGACCCTTACAGTCAATATGCACTGGTCTCTACTCAGGAAGCGGTTGAAGATTCCGGATTAGATTTCGACGAAATGGATCCCTACGACACCGGCGTTATCTGGGGCAGTGGTCAGGGCGGTATGGAGACGTTCGAGCAGGAGGTAAGAAACTACGCAGAAAATGATTACTCTCCCCGCTTTAATCCATTTTTCGTGCCCAAGCTTATTATCAATATGGCACCGGGACTTATTTCCATGAAATATGGACTGATGGGCATCAACTATGCTACCGTTTCAGCCTGTGCTACATCCAATACGGCGATTATGGATGCCCTTAATTACATTCGCTGGGGCAAAGCCAAAGTAATGATTACCGGCGGTTCTGAAGCCGGAATTACGGAAGCTTCTTTTGGTGGATTTTCCTCCATGCGGGCGATGTCTCAACGCAATGACGATCCCGAGCATGCTTCTCGTCCGTTTGATAAAGAGCGAGATGGCTTTGTAATGGGCGAAGGAGCTGCAACCCTCATCCTGGAGGAATACGAACATGCCAAAGCCCGCGGAGCTCATATCTATGGAGAAGTTACCGGCGCGGCTATGACGGCTGATGCCTATCACATGACGGCCACCCATCCGGAAGGCAAAGGAGCTTCTGTTGCTATGACCCAGGCTTTGGATGATAGTGAGCTGAATACCGAAGACGTTGACTATATTAATACCCACGCCACTTCTACGCCGATGGGAGACATCAGTGAAACCAAAGCCATTGCCAGCGTGTTTGGCGATCATCTGGATACCCTTTCAGTCAGTGCCACCAAATCAATGACGGGTCACCTCTTGGGGGCGGCCGGCGCTATCGAAGCTATTGCCAGCATTAAGGCGATTAACAATAATGTTATTCCACCGACTATTAATACGGAAAATATTGATGAAGAAATTCCCGCCGAACTCGATATTGTGTTGAATGAGGCCCGCGAGCAGGAGGTAAATGTAGCAATGAGCGATACTTTTGGCTTCGGTGGTCATAACGCCATTGTGGTATTTAAAGGTGTTTAAAGTTTAGTTATTTGTTACCAGTCATTAGACATCTCTTATCATTATTCTAAACTTAAGCGGGAGCTTTAGTTTTTCTACCACAAGTCATAAAATATCTGTATTCAATTTTGTCATGACCCTCTTTTTTTCTCCCTACTTCGCAGGGAGAAAAACTTATTGATATAGAATAGGACACTTTATCTGATAAGGAGTTTCCCTCCCTAATTTTAGGGAGGAACCGAGGGTGGGTCATAAAAATATCATCCTAATAACCAATAACCATGAATAATCGACTCACCATTACCTACTGCACGCAGTGCCGGTGGCTGTTCCGTGCCAGCTGGATGGCCCAGGAGCTGCTCACCACTTTTCAGGAGGAGCTGGATGAGGTAGCGCTGCGTCCCGGCACGGGCGGTACTTTTGATGTGCATCTTAATGGAGAGCTGATCTTTTCCCGGGCCGAGCAGGGACGCTTTCCCGAGTCCAAGGAACTTAAACAGCTGGTCCGTGATACGGTAAATCCTGATCGCGATCTGGGCCACAGCGATCGGTAATGATTTATGCCTTGCCTTTTAATTGTTTATTATGTCGATTGCCTTATTAAGCAATTCATCTTTTCCTTTTCTAATACCTTCGATCGTTGGGTTGACCTTAATATTTGGCTCAATACCAATTCTTTGTGTTGGAGTATCGTCAGGATAATAGACTCCAACCCCAGAAATTACTGTTTTTAAACCACCTGGAAGCATAATTGTAGAAATATTTCCATCGGCTCCGGCCGTGGTATTTCCAATGATAGTGGTTCTTTTACCCACTTTAAACGCCATAGCAGTATATTCAGCCTGACTTTGAGTAAATTCATTGACAATGACTACAACTTTTCCATGGTATGCTTGTGAGGATGGGGAGAGGCTAATGTCTTTTGTAAAAGCAAATTCTCCAGGTGTTTGTACAGATCCGTATGTAAATTTAGCAAAGGGAGTAGAGGATGATACAAAAAAGGAGCCCAAGGAAAATGGTACAAAAGCAGAAGGATAATTACGGATGTCTATGATAATTCCTTTTGTATCCTTGAAAGTTTTCTTGATTGTTTTTACATCGCTTTGTTTTATCGATTCAAGGTTGATATAACCGATATTGTCATCTAACATTTTGTGGCTTTTTTGATCTCCTTTTCTATATCGGCTGTAATAGTTCAGGCTATCTTTTTTATATAATACCAACTCCTTCTTTCTGTTTTTATCCGACGATTTATATTGGATACTGATTTCATCTTTGTCAGATCGCAATAAATCTTGGGACATATTTCTCAATCTTGCCGCATTATTTGAGGCCGGATAATAGGGTTTAAGGCTGTCAACAATAGCTTCAACCGGCCGGTTATTGATTTGCGTAATGATATCGCCAATCTTAAGTCTAGCGACTTCTTTCAATTCGGGATTGTAGTAATCGGTCACTACCAGTTTCTCTTCAATAAATCGTACATGAAAAGGAGGGTAAAAATGACCTCTTAAATCATTAATTTTATCTGCGCCTCCCCATAAATTGGCGTGTGTATCCTGTACATCACCAATAATTTGAAGGGCAGCTAATTCGTATTTCAACTCACTTTTAGCATTAATGAATTTGGGTATATACTCTTTTAAAACCTGATCCCAGTTTTTATCCATTACATTTCTGTAGGGATAAAAATATTCGATCATATTCCAGTATCGATACAACGCCAACAATCTAAAGCCTTCATCTGGGTAAGGCATATCGGCGTAAGGGTTCTCATGCAGAAACTTCGGCTTACCAGCACTCTGGCCCATTTTTATGTAAAAATGTTTGCCTTGGTATCTATTATTGAAAATAAAAATTAGTTTTTTCTTTAATCTAGCCCCCATGTTGCTATTCTTAATCCATGATAAGTCTGGACTTAAGAACGCATCAGACTTCATTTCAGGACATTGCCTACACTTTTTAACAGTTCCTAATTTGTCTATCCAATTGATTAAAAGCTGATCTCTTTCCGTGACATTTTGAGTTTCCAGGTATTTGGGTAAAACCCTGAGAAGTTCATAGTCCCAATGATATTTTCCTTTTTGAATAGCTGGATGAGTATACTTTAAAAGACCCCAAATTTTCCCCAACAAATTTAAATCATTGACTAATTTTTTATCTATTACTGGGAAATCAACCTTCGAACCATTATCAAACTCATTATCTTTGTTTGCTGGATATACATTTTTTAGCTCTTCTATATTCTTCTCATCTATAATCAATTCAAAATCATCAAACCATGCCTTTCCTTTCCCTGTTAAAATTCCTCCGAGATATATAGTTTCAGCATTGGCCGGATACTTCAGTGTGATGCTGTACTCTGTCCAAGCCTTTGTGCCCTTGACCCCCTTGTTTTGCATATTATTAAAGGCTAACGAAGTACCTCCACCATCAATTCGTAATAGTAAACCAGCGAAGCCATCTTTAACGTCTTCGATCTTCATAAAACCTTTGAGCGTAATTGATTTGCCGTCAAGGTTCGCTGGAATATTATAGGCTACGCTACCAAAAGAATCACCCGATGAATGAGATATAATTTGGGCTGCGTATTTGCCGGAATGGCTAATGGAAGAATCTAACTCCGATGTATAATTCCCCCACTTCAACCATCCTTTCGCTAAATTTCCTTTTCTCCCTTCTTGCTCAAAACTCAAATTGTACTTTTGACCAGATTGGGCAGTACAATTAACACTTATAAAAGTTAAGAGTAGGACTAAGAATGTTAATACTCTCATTATTTTAAGTTCTATGTAAGAAGTAGATGGCCTTGGGCATTTATATCGAAAGAAATAAGAAAGCGTGTCAATGCATAATATTTCTACTCAACCCCTTTAGCCATAGATTTGTTTTATGCTATCTCCCCAATCTCAATGACCTCTTCCTCCATCTCTGCAGCGGCGTTTTTGATGTCATCTACGGCATCGGCAGCCACAACGGTAATGAGTCCAATGCCGAGGTTAAAAGTAGCGCGCATATCGTCTTCGGGCACATTTCCCAGATCCTGAATGAGCTGAAAGATGGGAGGGAGCTCCCACGCATCCCAATCTAACTGAATAGTTAGTCCGTCCGGAACGATTCGCTTGGTGTTTCCGATGATACCGCCTCCCGTAACATGGGAAAATCCGTGTACGCCGGTGTTGTCTCGCAATTTTTTGATGATGGGCAGGTATGATTTATGCACGGCCAGCATCGCTTCGCCGACGGTGCTTCCAAGCTCGTCTACATGATCGTCGACCTCATATTCCGAAAATAGGACTTTGCGTGCCAACGAATAGCCATTCGTATGCAGTCCGGTACTTTTGAAACCAAGCAATACATCGCCTTTCTCTATATTTTCGCCGTTTATGACGTTCTGCCGATCTACCATACCAACGATCGTGCCAGCCAGATCAAACTCGCCTTCGCTGTAGATATCGGGCATCTCGGCGGTTTCTCCACCAATAAGCGCTACACCATTTTCTTTACAGGCAGTGGCAAAGCCTTTTACTACCTGGGTACCGACGTGCTGCTCCAGCTTGCCGGTGGAAAAGTAATCCAAAAAGAAGAGGGGATCGGCTCCACAGACGGCAATATCATTGACGCAGTGGTTCACCAAGTCTTGGCCTACTGTATCGTATCGGCCGGACTTAAAAGCCACAATCAGCTTGGTACCGACGCCATCCACGCTGCTTACGAAAACCGGATCCTCATAGCCCTGCAAGTCGGGACGAAAGAATCCACCAAATCCACCGATGTTGCTTAGAACCGCATCGCTGTGGGTTTCTTTAACCATTCCTTTGATCGATTCAACCATTTCTTCTCCGGCTTCGATATCAACGCCGGCGTCTTTGTAGGTAAATTTCTTTTTAGACATCAGTTCCAGTCTTTTTTCTCTTTGAGATTAACAATTTGAGCCAAATGGTGCTTCCCATGCCAGGCATAATGGCCAATCATGCTTTTTAGAACCACGCGACCTGATTCCGGATGTATAAGCTCACGATTGAGCTGTTTGCCATCCAGCGATTTTAACAAACAACACCAGCGTTGATGCAGTGCTTCGATCAGTTGAAGCGAAACTTCTGCTGGCATAGAAGAATCTGGTAACTCAGCCCATTCATCCTGCAAGTAAGGTTTAATTGTGGGACGATCTTCCGTTAGGGTCAGCTTAAATCGGGTATAAGAGTTAATATGGCTGTCGGCTATGTGATGCACCAGCTGACGTAGAGTCCAACCGTTTTTACGATAAGGGGTATCCAGCTGCTCATCAGAAAGATCCGCAAGTTCTGATTGCAGTTTTGCTGGAAGCACCTGGATTTCATCAATCCACTTAGTAACATCCTGTGGCTTGATAT
This sequence comes from Fodinibius salsisoli, assembly GCF_026229185.1. Taxonomy (GTDB): domain Bacteria; phylum Bacteroidota; class Rhodothermia; order Balneolales; family Balneolaceae; genus Fodinibius; species Fodinibius salsisoli. The sequence continues at coordinate 577,466 of NZ_JAGGJA010000001.1, forward strand.
CTTTTTTTTCCTGGTATGGACCGATAGGATATTTGTTGTTATCCATTTAGTTCTCTGCGAAGACTAAGCGTTTTCGATTTGACTGATATGAATATAGAAAGTTTGACCCTGCTTGTGAAGATTTTTTTCTCCACATTATCCACCGGAAAACATAAAGAGTATAAGATATTAAATATTTGTAGTACATAGTAGATGCTGTGGATAAGTGGATAACTTTTTAATACACACAAATTAAGTTGCCCTATTCTAATTGTGGATTACTTTGTGGATAATTAGACTAATAAAAACAAGGACTTACAGGAAGTTAATTTTAGTTATCCACAATCCACATAAAAGTGGGTGTCAAGAATTTTTTGTTATCATCATGAATTTTGAACTGTATAACCTGTGGAAAAGAAAATAATTTTGTTGATAGCTGTGGAGAAATTTTGTTGGTTTTGGGGAGATCATTTTGAGAAGAAGTTTTCCACATAGTAATCCACAATCTTATCAACAGACTTAAATATGAAAATAGTTCTACAGCGCGTCTCTGAAGCCTCGGTTTGGGTCGATAATGAGCAGATTGGTGCGATTAGTCACGGGCTTATGTTATTAGTAGGTATCCATGAAAATGATAGCCGGGAAGAATTAGAGTGGCTTTGTGATAAAGTGTTGCACCTCCGCATCTTTGATGACGAGCAAGGAAAGATGAACTTATCGGTGCAGGATGTGGAAGGGCAACTGCTGGTAGTACCACAGTTTACTTTGTATGGAGATTATGAGCAGGGAAACCGGCCCAGCTATATGTCGGCTGCGAAACCTCAAAAGGCCGAGCCGCTTTATGAGGAGGCTGTAGCGTATTTTAAAGAATACTCAGATTTAACCGTAGAAATGGGGCAGTTTGGAGCTTATATGGATGTACGGCTGCGCAATGACGGTCCGGTAACGCTGGTATTAGAACGGTAGATCAGAACTATATGTCTGGTATATCGGTTATTTGTGTCAAATGAATGTGAAATTTGAGGTTTTAAAACCTATGGCGGTTATTTTCTTATTTATAGATGGCGTTGGCTTAGGTGATCCAGCTGAAGAAAATCCTTTCCTTAAGGCCGATTATCATGGATTTAAGTCCATGGCCAATAGCCAGCCATTTACTAATGCGGTAAATGAAATTACAGAAAAAAATCACGTTTTTAAATCTATTGATGCAACACTGGGTGTGGAGGGACTGCCCCAAAGTGGGACCGGACAGGCCGCTTTATTTTCCGGTAAAAATGCTCCGGAAATAATAGGTAGGCACTTTGGTCCTTTTCCGCATTCCGGTACAAAGCATCTGCTCAGAGAGCAGAGTTTATTTATCAAGGCGCAGGAGCAGGGTAAAAGGTGTCAGTTTATGAATGCTTATCCGGATATCTTCTTTAGGAAAGCCCAAAAAAGAAATCGATGGAGTTGCACTACGTTGATGACTAAGAGTGCGGGAATAGCACTAAATACAACTGAGGAAGTAAAAAAGGAAAAAGCCCTAACTGCTGAGTTAACACAAGAAGCCTGGAGAAATAGGCTGGATATAGATGTGCCTCACATAACACCGGAGGTAGCGGCACAACGCCTGATTGACCAATCGGTTAGCTATGACTTGTTGCTTCATGAATATTATTTAACCGACAAAGCAGGTCACAGCCAGGATATGGGAAAAGCACATAGCTATCTTGCCACTTATGATCGTTTCCTTACACACCTAATAGAAAATAAGCCAGACAAATGCACCTTGGTGTTATCCAGCGATCATGGAAATGTAGAAGATTTATCTATAAAGACGCATACGTATAATAAGGTACCGTTTTATGCAAAAGGACCGGGAGCACATCACTTGTTGGATGCAGAAAGCATTATGGATGTAACACCCGGTATTTTAGAAATACTGGAAGATAACTAACTAGTTAATTGTAACTTAGTATCGATTTACGACACCAAGAGTTAAAAACTATGGGGATAAGGTATCCGTGATGCGGGTGAAGATCTCATTAATAGAGCCAACCCCGTCTATTTCTTGTACCGCTCCTTTCTTTCGGTAGTGTTCAAGGACCGGTTCTGTTTCTTCCTTATAGACGGACAGGCGCTTTTTGATACCTTCTTTGGTATCATCTGAACGGCCTTCGCCCCGGCTTAAAATGCGATTTACGAGCTCTTCTTCGGGCACTATAAGCTGCAGAAAGGCGGTCAGTGTCTGGCCATTCTTTTCAAGGATGCTATCAAAGGCCTCGGCCTGCGTTACCGTCCGTGGAAATCCGTCGAGGATATAGCCATCATCATATTTGGAATCTTGAAGCTCTTCTTCCACAAGTCCAACCACTTTTTCATCCGGAACCAGTTCACCGGCATCCAAAATAGCTTTTACTTCTTTACCCAACTTGGTTTCATTTTTAATGGCGGATCGAAAGATTTCCCCGGTAGAGAGAGGTATGATATCATACTCTTCGCTAATAAGCTTTGCTTGGGTTCCTTTTCCAGCTCCCGGAGGACCAAAAATGATGATGCGCATAAATACTTAAATAGAATGTTAAACGGATTTCAAATAAGGCAGAAAATAGCGTAATACGTTACTATATTCAATAATAAAATGGATGATGGAGGATTGCCAGAGTCATTGTATATTAAATTTCCTGAAGGTTTAGGGATATAGTGAAGCAAATAGCAGGGACCAAATACTACAATTATGACCATTCAAGAGTTATTTACGTATATCAAAGAGATATTAAATTTTCAGTTATTTAGAATTAATGAGATCCCGGTGACGGTATCATCGATTCTTCTCTTCCTGATGATGCTTACCTTTTTCATCATCCTGGGAGTTTTTGTACGTCGCCAACTTAGCAATAGGGTATTAAAGCGATTTAAAATTGATTCCGGTACCAGCTATACCCTCTCTCGCATCAGCCAATATTTGATTATTACAATTGGAGTACTGGTCTCTTTTAACTTTGTGGGTATCAACTTAAGCAGCCTCACGGTTATTTTTGGGCTACTCTCCGTGGGTATAGGTTTTGGACTACAGAATGTGACATCCAATTTTATCTCGGGACTCATTATTTTATTCGAGCGTCCCATCAGCGTAGGTGATCGGGTGATAGTCAATGAGATAGAAGGAGATGTCATGGAGATAAACATTCGCTCTACGATGGTTCGAACAGTTAACAATATTTCAATTATTGTACCCAATTCGGCTTTTGTCTCCGAAGACGTAGTCAATTATTCGCATGGAGACCCCACCTATCGGCTCGATATTAACGTAGGTGTTTCATACAATTCCGATTTGGATACTGTTCTTAAGGCGCTGAAAGAGGTAGCCGACCATAACGAAAGTGTTATGCGAAGACCGGAGGCCGAGGTCCATTTGGTTGAGTTTGGAGAGTCTTCCTGGAATATGCAACTGCGGGCATGGATAGCCGACGTAAAATTTTATCCCAAAGTTCGGAATGAGCTCAATCAGGCTATTGTGCGAACATTTCGCAAATACGATATTGAGATCCCCTTCCCCCAGCGTGATCTTCACATGCGTAGTTCTGTTTCATTACCTATTAGTTCTTCGGAGCCCAACAGCAAAGAATAGAGCCCTCTTTTAAGCGTTGAGAAGGGATTCTGAAATTAATTAAAATTATTTTGTAAGGATTTCCTTCCTAAACAGTCTTACCTATATATAGAGCTTCATTAACAGATAATTAATTTAAAAAAGAGGTTAATTATGGCACTTGAATATAAGTTAGTTTCAGACCCATCGGCCGAAAAGACGGATCAACATAAGGCTGTTGTTGTGAATAAAAAAGAAGTTACTTTAGGTGAGATTGTAGATATAATAATGGACCGTGGATGTGTTGGATTATCCCAAAAAGAAATGAAGGGCATTATTGGTAGTTATATGGCAACCCCCATGGATGGTGAAGAGGCCATGACTCCGTTGCAAAGTGTTATGGAGAATGGTGTTGAATCAGGTACGAAGGGATAGATTAATGGCATAGTCTATCCCCCGACCTGTTATTTAAACCAGCTCATCTCATGGAACAAGAATTTAGTAATCAATAGGAATATCCTCCTGATTTATCTCCTGAATGAGGTTAGTCAATTCGCCTTTTAAAATAGGTTCTATCCGTTTAAATTGTTGGTCAACCCGGGCTTCGAGATCTTCATAGACAGCATACTGTTGCTCCGTAGGTCGCCCATCACCCGTCGCCACGGTGCTGGCCAATGAAGCCAGCTTGTTATTCAGCTTAATGGGATAGTTTAAGACATCCTGAAATGATTCTGCCTTGGTCTGCATCAGTTCTCCCTCAACATCGGCAAGCAGTTCTAACAGGGCATCCGCTTTTTCCTGGCTTTCTTCATCGTCACTAAATTCCGACTTGATATCATTGAGTTCTTCGCGTATCTCGCGAATCCTGTTGATCGTTTTGTGGGTAGTATCAAGCTTGGCAATGATCGTCTGCTGCAGGTCAAATTGTGCTTCAAAGTCTTCTTGAGTAGTCTCGATACGGGGATCTTTGGTGATTTCGAACGTCTGACTCATCACCGTCTCATCCTCTACAATCAGCCGCACTTCGTATCGGCCCGGGACCGCTGTCGGACCGCTTGTAGATCCGGCCCATAAAATTTGGCGTCCTTCCAAATCGGCAGCCCCGGGATAGCGCATATCCCAGACGAAGGTGTTCTGTCCTTTTCTGGCGGTAAGCACATCATGAGCTGTTTCATCTTTTTTCTCATAAAATTCTTCCGACTCTTTTATCTCATTACCCTCGAGATCTTCTTTATTAGAGAAGGTTCGGATTACGTCACCGTCCGGTTCAGCAAACTGCAGCTCAATCTCTTGATCAGCCACTTCTTGGTTAATATTGTAGTGAACCACGACCCCCTCCCTGGGATTTTCGCCCATTGTTTGTCCGGGATCAATATCAGTATGATTGCCGAAAAGATAGGTCGTTTCCGGCTGATAAAGGTAATAGTCGGACTGAGAAACCTGATCGGTCAGCTGATGGAGAACCGAAAGGTCATCCAGGATCCAAAAAGAACGTCCCTGTGTGGCTACAACCAGATCCTTATCGCGTTCGTGAACAGCCAGGTCAGTAATGGGAACGTCAGGCAGATTAAGTTGTAGCGGCTCCCATTGCTCTCCATCGTTGAAAGAGACATAGACGCCCGTTTCGGTCCCGGCATAAAGTAATCCGCGACGGTTTGGATCTTCACGGATGACCCGGGTAAAATCTTTTTCAGGAATGCCATTGGTAATTTCAGTCCAGCTCCGGCCGAAGTTGGTGGTTTTGTAAAGCATGGGTGTAAAATCGTCGAATTTATAGCGCGTAGCAGCCAGGTAAGCCGTTCCCGCATCATGGGGCGATGGATCAATAATACTGGCCATCGCTTCCGGCATACCATCGGGGGTTACTTCGGTCCAGCTTTCTCCATTATCGCGGCTGACGTGAATAAGCCCGTCATCGGCACCCGTCCAAAGCACACCGGGCTCAACTGTTGACTCTGCAAAAGTAAAGATGGTGTTGTAGTATTCAATACTGGTATCGTCTTTGGTAATCGGCCCGCCGGATTGTCCCTGTTTCGACTTATCATTGCGGGTCAGATCATCACTGATAGTCTCCCAGCTCATGCCTTCGTCGGTGGAACGGTGTACATACTGGGAAGTAGCATATAGCATATCAGGGTCGTGAGGGGAGATATAAATGGGGAAGGTCCACTGAAAGCGGTATTTCAGATCTTTGGCTCCCGCGCCCATCGGGTTATCCGGCCATACATCAATGCGGTCGCTTTGGCTGGTAAAATGATTAAACTTATTGAAGTAACCGCCGTAACTGCCACCAAAAGTAACATCCGGGTCTTCCGGATCCGGAGCGATATACCCACTTTCGCCGCCGGCTACCGGATGCCAGTCTCGGTCAGTAATTCCATAACCGCCGGTTCGGCTTTTGATGCCCACAGTGCTATTGTCCTGCTGAGCACCATAGATCCAATAAGGGAACTGATCGTCAAGAATGACCTGATAAAACTGGGCGGTCGCATATTTATGATACGAAGACCAGCTTTTACCGCCGTTATAAGAAACCTGGCCACCCCCGTCATCGGCAACAACCATACGATTACCGTCGTCGGGAGAGATCCATAAATCGTGATGATCACCGTGCGGGGTGCCTATGCGTTCAAAAGAGCTACCACCATCGGTAGATTTATAAAAGCCAACGTTGAGGACATATACTTCGTTTTCGCTTTCCGTTCCGGCAACAATATGAGTGTAATACCAGGCTCGCTGACGCAGTTCCCGGCCGCTGTTTATGCGGCTCCACGTTTGTCCGCTGTCGTCGGATCGGAATACTCCGCCATTTTCATTTTCAATGATGGCCCAAACACGGTCCGGGTTGACAGGGGAGACGGCCATACCAATCTTACCAAGCACTCCTTTAGGCATTCCGGGCCGTTGAGATATGTTTTCCCAGGTTTCGCCCCCATCCGTACTTTTATACAGCCCGCTGCCTTCTCCACCGCTCGACATCTCCCAGGGATTTCTATACGCTTCCCAGAGCGAGGCATACAAAATTTTAGGATTGGTGGGATCAACCTCTATATCCACAGCCCCTGTATGCCGGTTATGGTACAATACTTTTTCCCAGGTCTCGCCTCCATCCGTAGTTTTAAATACACCGCGTTCCTCATTGCCTTCGTTGCCGAAAGCATGTCCCAGAACGGCTACCCATGCGATATCTTCATTTTTGGGATGAACCGCAATTTCACCGATAAAGTGTGATTCACCTAAGCCGATATGTTGCCAGGTATCTCCGCCGTCGGTGGATTTATACATACCGTCGCCGGCTGACATATTACCACGGATACAGGTTTCTCCCATACCGGCATATATGACATTGGCATTAGAAGAAGCTACGGTGAGGGCACCAACCGATCCTGTTTTAAAATAACCATCGGAGACGTTACCCCAGTTTTGGCCACCATCAACCGTTTTATACACCCCACCGCCCGTAAAACCGGCAAAGTATGTATGCGGCTGATCAGGATGACCGGATACTGCTACCGATCTTCCCCCGCGAAAGGGACCGATATTGCGATATTTCAGCTCTTGTACATATTCACTTCCATAAGAACGGTCTGTGGTTGAGTCAGCCCCGTGACCAAAAATTTGGGCTTCGGCCGGCAATGAAAAAAAGGTGAATAGTAAAGTTGAAATTATGGTAACGAAACCGGCGTATTTTGGAGATGAGGTCGGGTTATTTCGAAGCATAAAGTACAGAATTTTTTATAGTTTAAAGCAATGTGTTAAAGCAAATCTGTGCCATGAGGTTATAAGTATAGAGAAAACATAGAGATCATTATTTATAGGCTTCATTTTGATCCAAATTCTCATTGGCGTCGATATCGCGCGAAGGAATGGGAAAAACCATTCGTCCGGCGTTGGTAAGGGAAACGGGGTCACCATTTGTACGATCTATGTCAGTGAAAACCGCCATGGCACGGCCTGTTCTGACCATATTGAACCAGCGATGCCCCTCTTCCATAAACTCGATGGCCCGTTCATGCTCGATAGCCATAAGCACTTCATCAGGGGTATCCACCCCGGTTCCGGTGGTATCGGAGAGTCCGGCGCGAGAGCGTATTCTATTGAGGTCGGAGAGTGCCCCGGTAAGATCGGGAGCTGATTTTCGGGCTCGTGCTTCAGCCCGATTCAGATACATCTCAGCCAGGCGGAGTACCTGGATATTGTCGTCTTCCCCGGGCTTTTGATATTTTGTTGGATAATAAACGCCAACATTTTCATCGAAGCCGATTAATCCGGCGCGTTCATCTGCAGAACGACTCATGACCATTTCGGCATAATCATCGTGAAGGGCAATATCACCCCGCCCGCCCCCGCTGGAAGGAAAGTGCCAGAAGCGGATATCATTACCATCGGTTGTATTAAAGGCGAGCTCAAAGATGGCTTCGGGCGAATTTTCACTCACAAAAATATCGGCAAAGTCATCGACGAGGGTAAAGCTGTAATTATCAATGACTTCTGTAGCGTACTGTTCGGCCTGATCAAAATCCTGCAGGTAGAGATAAAGACGCGAAAGCAGCGCTTTGGCAGCTGCTTCAGAGGCATAGTTGGCCGTTGTAAAACCGGATAACCGGGCCTCCGCTTCCTGCAGATCTGATTCCACCTGCGCGTAAGAGGCTTCGATACTGGCGCGACTGGGGTAGCTATCCTCATTGATCTCCCGGGAAGGCTCCGTTACAAGCGGAACCCCCATACTGCCGGCAACGCCGGGAATACCCCCATAGGTTCTGGTCAGATCAAAATAGGCCAGTGCACGAATGAAATAGGCTTCGCCAAGAATCTTGTCTTTGACTTCCTGGGAGGGCCCCTCCAGATTGGGTACATCCGCAATGAGGTTGTTAGCATGGTTGACGGTAGTGTAGGCCTGTGACCACAGGTTTCGGTTTTCAAGGTTACCCGCGGATGTTACGTAGGTATCCATTTCCCGGTAGAAATCCCAAGTGCCGACACTTTGGGATATATCGGATGTCACCTCACTTATAATTTGCAGGTTACTTCCGTAATAGTCGCCGGACTGCAGCTGGCTGTACAGTCCATTGAGTGCAGCTTCAGCACTTTTTTGATCCCGAATAGCGATATCTTCTGATATAGCTGTTTGGGGATCTTGGTTCAGCACATCACAACCAACGGTTATAATCAGTAAAATAAAGAGACAATATTTGAAATAATTCATCAGAAAAAGCTTTTCGGTTAAAAGGTAATATCAAATCCGCCGAGAATGGATCGCGCCTGCGGCATGGTATAAAATTCAATACCACGGGTAAGTGAAGTGGTTGCGGTAGCTGTTACTTCCGGATCCAGGCCGGTGTAGTTGGTGAATGTCAACAGGTTATGCCCCGTAACATAGAAGCGGGCCCGTGACAGGTTGATACCAATACTGTCAAAAAAATCGGATGGAATGGTATAACCGAGAGTAGCCGTTTTCAGCCGCATGTAGGAGCCGTCTTCTACAAACCGGGAGGGACGCAGGTTTCCGGCATAGTTGGCGCTGGTCATTCGGGAAACCATGGTATCGTCTCCCGGTTGTTGCCAGCGGTCAAGCTGGGAGCTCAGGAAATTGGTGTTGCGCGCTCCACCATGTTCCTGGAAAAAACGGTTCCAGTTTAGTTGGTCGTTGCCATAGCTGTACTGCAAAAAGACCGACAGGTCAAAACCGATAAAGTTTAGTGTGTTGGTGATACCGCCGAAGAAATCCGGGTTAGCATCCCCCACAATTTTACGGTCGGTATTGGGGTTGAATGTTCCGTCCCCATCTACATCGGTAAATATGGGATCTCCTGTTTGGGGATCGACGCCAAGTTGCTCGTGGAAGTAAAACGAATACATAGGGTAGCCTTCCTGGTAGCGGTAAATATCCCGGTTATATACGTTAAACGGGGCAGCCAGTTTGGTAACCTCATTACGATTGCCGGCAATATTGAATTGCAGGTTCCAATTCAGATCTTCCTGTTGGATAATATCAGCTGTTATGCCGAGCTCCATGCCTTTATTTTCGAGCTCTCCAAAGTTCTGCACCAGTTCTTCAAAGCCGGTGGACATTGGAACGGGTACGGCCAGCAGCAGATCTTCAGTCTGTTTATGGTAATAGTCATAGACGAGCGTAATGCGGTCGTCCATAAATCCAATATCGAAACCGATATCAAGCTGGTTGGTTGTTTCCCACTGCAGGTTTGGATTTGAGAGCTGTTCCGGGCTTGTGCCGGGGGCATTGGTATAGCTCTCTCCGCCCCAAAGCCCCTGGGCCTGGAAGTTATCAATACCGCCCTGGTTGCCGGTAATGCCGTAGCTGCCGCGAATCTTGAGATTGCTGATCCAATCGATATCAAAGAAGGATTCTTCGGAAGGTACCCATCCCAACGCAAGGGAGGGGAAAGTTCCCCAGCGGTTGTTTTCGCCGAAGCGTGAAGAACCATCGCGACGGATGGTAAGGGTTGCCAAATATTTGCGATCGTAATCGTATTTAACACGCCCGAAGAAAGAGGCAATACCCCAGCTGGTGCCGGACGAAGAGGAGGTTTGAACCGCTGCATCTTCAATCCGCTGGAAATCATTACTTGGAAATTGTTGCCCTTCAGCGGTGGTACGCTTGAATTCAGACTCCTGTATACTTGTACCCAAGAGCGTGCTGAAGTTATGGTTTCCAATATTAAACAGGTAGCTTAAGGTATTTTCACCCGTCCAGTTTTTGCTGTTAGCTACCGTGGAAAGCCCGCTGCCATTTACGGCTGCCCCTTCGTTGGTAAAGGTATTATTATATCGATCTTCGTTAATCTCGTTGTAATCATAGCTCCAGCTCGTGCGGAAGGTCAATCCCGGGAAAAATTCATAGTCAGCAAACACATTTCCTATAAACCGGTTCACATCCATATTGAAGTCGATCTCCGTTGCGGCTGCAACAGGATTCTCGAAAATGCTGAACTTGGTGTAGGAACCATCCTCCCGATAAACGGGCTGATTAGAGGGAATGAAGTAGACGCCACCCAGAACACCGGTGATGTTATCATTATTACGCGCCCGGTTTCTGTTTGAGAACGAATAGGTTAGGCTGGTTCCCAATGAGAGCTTATCGGTGGCATTCAGGTCCAGATTAATCCTGGTACTGCTACGGTCGTATGTTGCCGGCTTTACCACCCCGTCTTGCTTATAATTGGATCCTGAAATTGCGTACTTTATCGTTTCATTACCACCACTGATGGAAAGATCGTAATTACGCACCGTTCCTGTTCGGAATACGGTATTGGCCCAGTCGGTGTCGATAGCACTTTGGGGGTTTTCATAAGGCTCCGGTTCTCCGTTATTGCGAGCCGATTCGTTGATGAGCATTTCAAACTCGGGACCACTGACAAGGGCGGGTGTATTTACGGGCTCTTCGAAACCATAATAACTCCTGACTCTGATGGATGGAGCAGCATCACCACCACGTTTTGTTGTTATGAGGACCACGCCGTTGGCTGCCCGTGCTCCATAAATAGCTGTGGCTGAAGCATCTTTTAGCACCTCGATAGATTCGATATCAGAAGGATTAATATCGGCGAGTGCACTTGTGGTCTCACCGCCCAAACCCAATCCGAAGTTGCCGGTTTCAATGGGAACACCATCTACAACATAGAGGGGATCACTGCCGCCTGAAATGGAGGTGGTACCTCGTATTTTAACAAAAATACCTCCCCCGGGAGTACCGGAATTAGTGCTCACCTGAACACCTGCCGCTCTTCCCTGCATCAACTGGTCTGTTCCGGCAACCGGCGTGTTTTGAATATCTTCAGCGCTGACCGAAGAAACTGAACTGGTTAGTGTCTTGCGATCCTGTTCGCCATAGCCAATTACCACTACATCTTCTAACATCTCTACATCTTCTTGCAGAGGTACATTTATAGTACGCTGATTATTTACGTCAACTTCTTGAGGCAGAAAACCGATATAAGTGAATATAAGCGTAGCATTAGCTCCCTGTACTTCCAGAGAATAATTACCATCACGATCGGTGCTGGTACCATTTGTTGTCCCTTGCTCCAAAATATTTACGCCTGGAAGAGGACTTCCATCAGTTGCAGAAGTAACCGAACCGTTTATTGTCAGCTGGCCATATACCGATGTCGACAAAAGCAAACTGCCGACAAAAATAAAAAGAGGTATACAAAAAGCGCGGAGACGTTTTGATTCATAGATACACCTTATCCATCCTATAGTTAATTTTATCATAATTTAACCATCCCGTGGTTTAATTATTATTGTAATGTTATCCCATCCTATTATTTACGTATTTTTTTAAATTGGTATTATTAATCAATAAGTCAAGACCATTATACTTTATAAAAGTAAAATATTGTAATAGGGTTTTTTGCATTATTATACTTAGACAAAATAAAATATTTGGGAACCTAGGATAAAGGACAAAATAATATTCCAACCCGTAGAATTATTTCAGAAAAATCCTTTAGATCCATAGGTGTAATCTTTCTGTATTATCCTTAGTTTCCATCTATGAAAACGAATGGATTCATTGCCCGACGGTATCTTTTTTCAAAAAAGCATATTTCGCTGATATCTACCCTCACGGCTATCAGTATTACGGGCGTAACGGTTGGTACGGCCTTACTTATTGTTGTTTTATCAGTCTTTAACGGCTTTTTTGATGTAATAAAGGGTTTTCTGCTCCAAAATGATCCTGATATCCGCATCGAGTCGGTGGAAGAAAAATCCTTCTTTTATTCTCCGGAAATGCAAGATCAACTATCAGGAATTCCCGAAATAACGGCGGCAGCGCCATATGTCACAGGGAAAGCGTTGATGGTTCGTGGTAAGCAAAGGGATAAAGTAGTATCGGTGATGGGCGTCGACTTGCAGGAATATAACCAAATTAATACTCTGGACAGGTTTATTAGCACCGGAACAGCGGATTTGGCTATTCGTGACAGAAAGTTGGGAATGCTGGCTAATGATAAGCTGATGAATACGCTCCAACTTACCACGGAGGATAATGTAGCACTGCTTAGTGCTGATGGAATGCGTAAATCGCTGACACAATTTTCGCTGCCTCGTAATTACCAGTTTGAGGTACGTGGCACCTATTCTCAAATACAGATTGTAGATGGTCCGGCTGTATATGTTGATAAAGAAGCTGCACAGCGACTGTTTGAACTCCGAAATAACATATCCGGGGTAGATATACGGTTGACCAATTCAGCTGAAGCAGAGCGGGTGAAGGAAAGCTTGAATACATTACTTGGAGGAAAGTATAAAATATCGACGTGGTACGATCTGCAGAAGCCTTTATACGATGTGATGTACCTCGAAAAATGGGCTTCTTATGTTATACTTATGATTATTGTGGTTGTGGCCGTATTAAATATTATTGGTTCCTTAACCATGATTGTTATTCAAAAGAAGAGAGACATTGGGGTGCTCCAGGCCATGGGTTTTACGCCTGCCGATATCAAAAGTATTTTTGTACGGCAGGGGCTGTATATCGGGTTGATTGGCTGCATTATTGGCGGGGGATTGGGACTATTGCTTAGTTGGCTGCAAAAGGAATACGGGCTTATTAAACTGTCATCCGCATTTATTATTGACGCCTACCCGGTAAGTATAGAGTGGCTGGATGTGAGCATTGTCCTGGGCGGAAGCCTGCTCTTTTGTTTACTGGCCAGTTGGTACCCTGCCCAGCGGGCATCGATGGTAGAACCTGCTGATGCGATACGCTATGACTAAGGAGGTCCGCGGCCCGCAAAAAGGGGATGGACAAATGAATTGTCCACCCCCGGAGGATTTTATGAAGCTACTCATTTGAGATATAGGGTCTCAATCCTTACTTCTATAACTTAAAGCGGGGGTCAGTTATTGTCTTTTTGAACACCAATTTTTTTACATATAGATGCCAGCTGCTCTAACTCCTTATCCGAGAGGGAAGAAAATTCTCCCATTATTTTTTGTAGGTGCTTTGGGAAATATGATTTGATGAGTTTTTCTCCCTCATCAGTCAGATGTATGAGTACCGAACGGCGATCTTCAGGATTGGGATGCCGTTCCACCCAGCCGCTTTTTTCCAGGTTATCGATAACGAGGGTAATATTGCCACCACTTTTGAGTAGCTTTTCAGCCAGCGACTTTTGGTTGAGAGGTCCCAAATGGAGCAGAGCCTCTAACACCCCAAACTGACTAACGGTTAGATCCTGTTCTGCGAGATGGCGATTTAAGCGATTATTAATCGATTCGGATGCACGCATTAACTTTATAAATGCGTTTAAAGTGCGGACCTCAGAATTACTACCTTTATAATGCGTCCCCATTATGTGCTAATTTTTTTCGTGGATTTTATAAAGGCTTAATATACAATTTTGTACGCAAAGCCATTAAATGTTATATGTAATAGAAACAGGGGCGTGATCAGAGAGATCCCACTCCATTTCTATAACAGCCTCTTGGGCGGCTTGCAGCAGGCCGGGGCCCGTCATATGGTAGTCAATGCGCCATCCTTTGTTCCGGTCTTTAGAAGCCGCGCGGTAACTCCACCAGCTGTAAAGTTCCGGTTCGCCTTGGTGCAGGTGACGATAAACGTCCTCAAAGCCAGCATCCAATAAATCAGTAACCCAGGCACGCTCTTCAGGTAAAAACCCGGAAGTGTTTTTGTTTCGCTTGGGGTTATGGATATCAATCGCTTTGTGACAAATGTTGAAATCGCCACAGAAGGCTATCGGTTTTTCATCCTCAAGGTATTGCTGGGCAAAGGGTAGAAAGTGATCCAGAAATTTCATTTTTAAATTCTGCCGTTCATCTCCGGTAGTGCCACTCGGCGCGTAAATTGAGAACACAACCAGCTCTTCATACTCGGCCATGATAATGCGTCCTTCGTTGTCTATCCAATCTACACCGATGCCCTTTTCCACCTTTATCGGTTCTTTTTTTGATAGAATGCCAACGCCCGAGTATCCCTTCTTTTCGGCGGTATGGTAGGTACTGTGGTAATCCAAATTCTGGATGGGATTTGGCACTTGGTGTTCCATGGCCCGAAGCTCTTGCAGGCAGATAATATCAGGATCGCTTTGATCAATCCAGTCGGTAAAACCTCTGCGATGAGCCGCACGAATACCATTACAGTTTAACGATGAAATCTTGAGCATGGGATGATGTTTTGAGTGGTGAGCTGCGAGTCTTGAGTCTTTCTATTCTTCTGAACTCAAGACTCACTGCTCATAACTATTTATTTGCCCTTCACAATAGCAAAGTTACGTTTACCGACTTTAAGGGTAAATTCCGTGCTGGTTTCGAAGGTCACGCTATAGCCTTTATCGGAAATTTTTTCATCATCAATAGAGATACCGCCTTGCTTAATCAGGCGCTTGGTTTCCCCATTGCTGGAGGTGAATTCCGCATCAGAAACAATATCCAGTAATCGGACCTCCGTGCCCGCTTCATACTCAAGTGTTGGAGCATCATCCGGAATAGCATTGCCAACGACCGTTTTTTCGAAATGATCACGAGCGGCCTTAGCTTTTTCTTCTCCGTGGTACATACGAGTTATGACCAGCGCCAGTTCGTGCTTGGTATTGCGTGGATCTTCTTGCGCTTTCTTCTTGAGGCTGGGTAACTCGTCTACATCTACATCCGAAAGAAGTTCAAACCAGGAATAGATCAGATCATCCGGAATAGACAGAACCTTGCCATACATATCATTAGCTTCTTCCGTAATGCCGATATAGTTGTCATAGGATTTTGACATTTTCTGGGTGCCGTCGGTGCCAACCAGCAATGGCATCATTAAGGCTATTTGAGGTTCCTGTCCATCATCTTTCTGTAGTTGACGCCCCACCAGCAGGTTAAACTTCTGGTCAGTCCCTCCAAGCTCAACATCCGACTCTAAATGGACGGAATCTTGTCCCTGTGCCAGGGGATAGAGAAACTCGTGCAGCGAAATGGGCTCATTGTTTTCAAATCGCTTGGAGAAGTCGTCACGTTCAATCATCTGGGCAACCGTCAGCTTTGAAGAAAGTTTAATGACATCCTCAAAATCCATCGTACCGAGCCATTCGGAATTGTAGACAATTGTGGTCTGCGATTCATCCAGAATCTGGGTAGCCTGATCTAAATAGGTGGAAGCATTTTCCTGGATCTCTTCGCGGCTAAGGGCAGGACGTGTTTTATTACGTCCCGTGGGATCGCCGATGAGGGCCGTAAAGTCTCCAATAATGAGGATAGCTTCATGGCCCAAATCCTGAAATTGCCGGAGTTTACGAAGAATAACAGAGTGTCCTAAGTGCAGGTCGGGCCGGGTGGGATCGCAGCCCAGTTTTATTTTCAGGGGACGATCTTCTTCTTTGGATTTTTTTAGTTTTTCTACAAGCTCATCTTCCGGTACAATTTCGACTGTACCTCTTTTAATGATTTCAAGTTGCTCATCAACAGGTAAAAATGACATAGAGAATAAATATTATGGTTCTAAAAAAGGGAAATTGGGAATAGGGTTATGGTTCTCAAAGCTTTTTTGAATGGTTTTAACAAAGTCTTCTGCACCGGGATAGATCGTGGCTACCGTATCATAGGCCCAGGGCGCAAGATAGATAACATGAGGATAAGAGATCGACTCATTCCGGCTTTGCTCTGAGGGAATATTAAAGCCAGCCACAACTAAAAGCAGCGCGCTAATGATGATACCACATTTTAGTGCTCCAAAGGCCATGCCCGCAATACGATTAATAATGTTAAGATGAATCGTTTCCAGAACTTTCTGGGCAAGATGGGCTATTACATTCACAATAATGAGCGTACCAATAAAGATAAGCAGAGCTGCTACAAAAGGAACATAGCTTGCATTGGCCTCGAAAAAGGGTTGGATATAATCACTGGCCACATCCATGTAGTGGAATGTCAGGAAGACGGCCAATATAATACCAATGATGCTGAGTACTTCACGAATGAGACCATTTCTGAATCCCCGATAGCCGAAAAAGGCAATAGGTAGTAATATCAGAAAATCCAGAATATTCATGCTACATTATGGTCAGGAGAGTTCCTCTTTTACTACCTTGCTGACGACCGAGCCTTCCGCTTTGCCTTTAAGCTCTTGCATCATGGCACCCATTACCTTACCCATATCGGCCATATTTTCGGCTCCCAGCTGATCTATTTTTTCACGGGCGATATCGCGCACCTCTTCTTCCGAAAGCATTTCCGGGAGGTAGGAGTTGATAATCTCAAGCTCGTCTTTTTCTGATTGTGCCAGGTCATCACGACCGCCTTTTTCAAACTGCTCTATCGACTCTTTGCGTTGTTTGGCTGCTTTCATCAATACTTCAATGACCTGCTCATCCGAAAGGGTTGCTTCCCCTTCTTTGCGTTCGCTGATTTCCCGTTCCAGCAGACTGGATTTAAGTGACCGTAATACACGCAGGCGATCTTGGTCTTTATTCTTCATAGCCTGCTTCAGATCAGCCATTATTTGATCTTTAAGTGCCATAATATCAGAGTGATAAAGTTGAAAATAGTAGGAAACCTGCTTCATCAGGCATAAAAAAAGGTTCCATCCGCTTTAACGAATGCAACCTCCTTAGCAAATAAGAATAGTCGTTATTCTTTATTTGCTTTGATAAAATCTTGCACTTCGTCTTGCTCAATGATTGCTTCCTTATAGCCATACTTATTGTTGGCTGTCTTTTTAGCAACAATCACCTTAGCCATGCGTCGGTCCGCACTTTTTTCAGAACCTCCGGTACCAAATGTTTGTTTCTTTGCCATAATGCTAAATGATTACGATTTAATTTCTTTGTGAACAGTATGCTTACGAAGAACCGGATTGTATTTTTTCAACTCGATACGATCTGGATTGTTGCGACGATTTTTCGTCGTAACATAGCGAGAAGAACCCGGCTTCTCTGTGCATTCTAAAATTACTTGTACTCTGTTTCCTTTTGCCATAATGCTATACGTCTTTTAAAAGAGTTCCTTTTTTTCTGGCTTCTTTTAAAACGGCACTAATACCTTTCTTGTTAATAGTGCGAAGCGTTTTTGCAGAAACCTTTAATGTTACCCATTTATCTTCTTCGGGCACGTAGAACCGCTTCTTCTGCAGATTTTGCTGAAACTTATGCTTCGTTTTGTTATTTGACTTTGAAGAGCGATAACCATTCTGCGCCCCTTTGCCAGTTATATCATCTTTGCGTGCCATGTCCTAAATAAACTCATTGTTTACATTTCGTAGATAGACAAGGAAGATAGGCTTATATGAAAAAAATATCAATGTTTCTTTTAAAGTTAAAAAATTAACATATTTGTGGCTTTAAAATTCAAGTAAAAGACGCAAAAAACAGAACCCGCAACTATAGCTTAAATTAGATTTGCGGGCAGATCTCCACATATGGCAATAACGGGCATTGCTCGCTTTGATTTTGCCTATTTATACACTATTTTCAGGCGTCTTCATCATTATTTTAAACCCCAGTCACATCTAGATTTATGGCAGAAAATAAGAGTTCAGATTATAAAGCGGAAAATATTCAGGTTCTGGAGGGGCTTGAAGCTGTACGTAAACGACCAGCCATGTACATCGGGGACGTTGGTCAGCGCGGGCTTCACCACTTGATTAATGAGGTTGTTGACAATTCTATTGATGAGGCCTTGGCCGGGTATTGCGACCGCATGGAGGTGATCATCAATAAAGATGGGTCCATGACTATTAAGGATAATGGTCGGGGAATTCCGGTAGATGAACATCCCAAAATTAAGCTCCCCGCCGTAGAAGTTGTGCTAACCAAGTTACATGCCGGTGGTAAGTTTGATAAGAATACCTACAAGGTTTCCGGTGGACTGCACGGGGTAGGAGTAAGTTGTGTAAACGCATTGTCGTCACACTTTTATGCTGAAGTACACCGTGATGGAGAAATACACGTAATGGAATTTGAGCACGGAAAAACCGTTCAGCCTCTAAAGGTAAAGGGCAAGACCGATAAAACGGGAACTATTATTACCTTCACCCCGGATGCGGAAATCTTCAAGCAGACCACCGAATTCAAGTTTGATATCATTGCCGACCGTATGCGTGAGTTGGCATTCTTGAACCCTGAGATTACGATTGTACTACGCGATGAGCGTGAAGATGATGACGATATATTGGAGAAAGAATTCCATTTTGAAGGTGGAGTGAAAGATTTTGTTCAATATTTGGATGAGAACCGCGATCCGATGATGGATGAGCCGATTCTTATCCAGGGCGAAGTGGATATGGTGCCGGTAGAGCTGGCGATCCAGTACAACAGCACTTATTCTAAAAATGTCCACTCCTACGTTAATAATATTAATACGCGCGAGGGTGGAACCCATATTTCAGGTTTTCGTCGGGCATTAACACGATCGTTGAAAAAGTACGCCAAAGACAACAATCTGATAAAAAGCAATATAAAGGTATCCGGAGATGACTTCCGGGAAGGTATGACGGCCGTACTCAGTGTGAAGGTTCCGGAACCACAGTTCGAGGGACAGACCAAAACGAAGCTGGGGAACTCGGAAGTACAGAGTGCAGTAGAGGTCATCGTTTATGAAAAGATGAATGAATACCTTGAGCAGAATCCTAAGATTGCTAAAAAGATTTTAGAAAAAGTAATTCTGGCAGCAGAAGCCCGCGAAGCAGCCCGCAAGGCACGAAAACTCATCCAGCGTAAAAGTGCAATGAGTGGTGGTGGACTGCCCGGAAAGCTGGCCGACTGCTCCATTAAGGATCCGGAACACAGCGAAGTTTACCTGGTAGAGGGTGACTCGGCCGGTGGATCTGCAAAGATGGGACGGAATCGAAGTTTTCAGGCTATTCTGCCGTTGCGCGGTAAGATCTTGAATGTTGAGAAGGCTAAGATCAATCGTATTCTGGAGAATAATGAAATTCAGGCGATGATTACGGCGCTTGGCGCCGGAGTTGGTCATGCCGAAGAGGATTTTGAGCTTGAAGATCTGCGCTATCACAAAATTATTGTGATGACGGATGCTGATGTGGATGGCTCGCATATCCGAACGCTCCTGCTCACTTTCTTTTATCGTTATATGTATCCCCTTATTGAGCATGGGCATATTTACATTGCTACACCTCCTTTATATCGTATCTCTTACACCGGCGGGAATATTGAATACGCCTGGGATGATGAGACGCGCGATAAGAAGATCAAAGAGCTGAAAAATTCGCGAACCAAGTTTGACGTATCTCGTTACAAGGGACTTGGAGAAATGAATCCTGAACAGCTTTGGGAAACCACTATGGATCCGGAGACCAGAACGCTGCAGCGCGTTACGATAGAAAATGCAGCCTCCGCTGATAAACTCTTTTCAACGCTGATGGGCGGCGATGTAAAACCACGTCGTGAGTTTATCGAACGTAATGCTAAATATGCCACATTGGATATTTAAGCATTATTGGCAACCTGATCTCATAAATTTTACTTACAACTGATTTAGAAGAACGTTTACATGGCTCGAGAAAAAATTGTACCTGTTTCTATTGAAGATGAGATGCAATCGGCCTATATCGACTACTCGATGTCGGTTATTGTATCTCGTGCCCTGCCCGATGTACGGGATGGCTTAAAGCCTGTTCACCGGCGTATTCTTTACGGAATGAGTGAACTGGGTATGACCCATAACAGAAATTATAAGAAGAGTGCCCGTATTGTTGGTGAAGTGCTGGGTAAGTACCACCCGCATGGCGACTCGGCCGTCTATGATTCCATCGTCCGGATGGTTCAGGACTTTTCTCTCCGTTATCCATTGGTTGATGGACAGGGGAACTTCGGTTCTATTGACGGTGATAGCGCGGCGGCTATGCGTTATACGGAAGTCCGCATGGAGCGCATTGCCGAAGAGATGCTCACCGACCTTAACAAGGATACGGTTGATCATCAGTATAACTTTGATGATACGCTCCAGGAGCCTACGGTGCTGCCAGGCATGCTGCCGAATATGCTACTTAACGGTGCTTCCGGTATTGCGGTAGGGATGGCCACTAATATGGCGCCTCATAATATTACGGAAACCATTGACGGTATTGTCGCTTATATCGATAATCCGGATATTGAATGCAAGGAACTGATGGAGCATATTTCAGCTCCTGACTTCCCCACCGGCGGTATTATTTATGGCTATGGCGGCGTTAAGGAAGCGTACGAAACAGGCCGTGGCAAGATTACCTTGCGTGCCCGATGCACAACGGAAGAGTTGCGCCGTGGACGGGAACAGATTGTCATTACCGAAATTCCCTACCAGGTCAACAAAACGACGCTGGTTAAGAAAATTGCTCGTCACGTTGAAAACGAGAAAATTGAGGATATCTCTGAAATCCGGGATGAATCCGACCGTGAGGGTATGCGTATCGTAGTGGTGCTGAAGCGAAGTGCTAATACAGGTATTGTGCTTAATCAGCTGTATAAGTATACGCAGATGCAGACTACCTTCGGCGTTATTAGCCTTGCATTGGTGAAGGGTCGTCCTAAGGTAATGCCGCTCAAGGAGTTAATATATCACTATGTTGAGCATCGCATCGAAATTATTATCCGCCGAACGTTGTATGATCTTGACCAGGCGGAAGCACGAGCTCATATTTTAGAGGGGCTTAAAATTGCTCTTGATGATCTGGATGAGGTCATTAGAACCATTCGAGCTTCGGACAGCCCGAAGGAAGCAAACAAAGCGTTACGCCGCAAATTTGCACTCACGGATATCCAGGCGAAAGCTATTTTGGATATGCGTCTGCAGAAGCTTACAGGACTCGAACGTGATAAAGTTGAGCTGGAATATGCAGAAATTGCCGATCAAATTGCCGATTTCCGGGATATTTTGTCTAATCGAGATAGACAGACGTCTATCATTAAGGAAGAACTGCTGGATATTCAGGACCGATATGGAGACCAGCGACGTACCGAAATCATCCACTCTGCTGAGGACTTCAGCGTAGAAGATATGATTGCGGATGAAGATGTTGTTGTTACGATAAACAACAAAGGATTTATTAAACGTATGCCGCTCAGTGGGTATCGCCGACAGAAGCGCGGTGGAAAAGGAATGAAAGGCACCACCACAAAAGATGACGAATACGTAGAACATCTCTTTGTAGCGACGAACCATAATTACATTCTGTTCTTTACCGAAAAAGGGCAGTGTTACTGGTTAAAAGTGTATGAAATTCCAGAAGGGTCCCGACTTGCACGTGGCCGGGCAATTGTCAACCTGATCAATATCGACAAAGATGATGCGATAAAAACCTTCGTTCCAGTAGAAACACTGGATGACGAAGAGTATATCAATAATCATTACATCATGATGTCTACACGTGAAGGAAAGGTTAAGAAGACAACGTTAGAAGCATACAGCCGTCCGCGAAGTAATGGTATTATTGGTATTAACATAAATGATGATGATGCCTTATTAGAAGCATCACTGACAGATGGTGATAGTACAGTTGTTCTGGCTAATCGTAAAGGACGTGCTATCCGCTTCCATGAAGACGAAGTACGAGACATGGGGCGTAATACTTCTGGAGTGAAGGGCATGAGTCTGGGTAAGGATAATGAACTGGTTGATATGGTTGTGATTAAAAACACCCATGAAGCTACCGTTCTGGCCATTTCTGAAAACGGATATGGTAAACGATCCTTGGTTGAAGATTACCGAGAACAAAGCCGTGGTGGAAAAGGAGTTATTACGCTAAAGGTGACGGGTAAAACCGGGGAGCTTATCGCTCTTAAAGAAGTTTCGGATAAGGATGATCTGATGCTTATCACCGAAAGTGGTAAAGTAATCCGCATGAATTGTGGAGATATCCGGACGATGGGACGTAACACACAGGGTGTGCGTATTATGCGTCTCGATTCGGACGGTAAAATTGCGGCCATCACTCGTGTGGTAAACGAAGAGGATGATGCAACTGTCTAATTGATAAAGGACTACAAAAACCAATAAATGCCCGGTGGACTAATTTCCATCGGGTATTTGTGTTTTGTCTAAGTTCAGTATTTTCAATGAGATAGAGGGTGTTTTTAATCCTGGATATCCATTCCTTTAAGTCTTTGTTGTAAAATAGCAGCCGATTTTTTAAGCCCCTTTATTTCCTTCGTATTCAGATCTGGTGACATAATGTGTTTAATTCCTTCTATTCCCAGGCTGGCGGGGAGACTCATGCATACATCTTCAATATCATACTGTCCATCGCAATAGACCGTAATGGGGATAACTGACTTTTCATCTTTCAATATTCCTTCAACAATGCGAGCGATAACGACACCAATGGCTGAATTGGTAAACCCTTTGCGTTTTATAATCTCATATGCGGCATTTTTAGATTCTTCAAAAATACGGTTGAGGGCATCTTTATCATATGGTTTTCCTAAGAGGGTATTTTTGAGGATGGGTTTACCACCAATATTTGCCTGGCTCCAGATGGGAACTTCCGAATCCCCATGTTCTCCAAGGATATAGGCATGTACTGATCGGGGATCCACATCATAATAACGTCCAAGTAATGAACGAAAGCGGGCCGTATCTAAGAGGGTACCAGTACCAATGATACGTTTGGGGGCTCTGCTACTAATTTTTTGTGATACATAGGTTAGGATATCTACAGGATTGGTCGCAATGATGAGAATAGCCTGTGGAGCATATTTGTCTAAGTCGGAAATAATACTATCAAAAACTTCGGCATTTCTATTTAATAATTCCAGGCGAGACTCATCTGGACTTTTTTGACCAACACCCGCTGTAACCACAACAACCTGTGTTTCTTTAAGATCTTCGTATCCACCTGCCCTTACTTTTACATTTCCCACGAGTAGTTGGCCATGCATTAAATCCATGGCCTCTCCCTCAGCTCGTTCTTTATTCAGGTCAACTAATATAATTTCACTGGCAATACGTTGGTTAAACAGGGCATAGGCTGCAGCGACACCAACGTTTCCGGTACCTACAATAGCAACAGATCTTTTTTGAATCATAATTAATTATTTCTTTCCAGCATTTTTTCTAAAATATTATTTCTTTTTTCTACTAACAGTTCCGGACTAATGATTTTTGTGTTATCTGCAAACTGCAGAAGCCACTCATTGATAAAGTCCAGATTATTAAACTTGAAAGTGATCCTTACAAAATTAGGATTTTTGTCTTTTTCCTTAATTATTTTCGTCGGCAGATTCGCCCTGAACCGGCTTAAAGTATTTTTGTGTACATCTACCGTTATTTCGCGTGAAGATTCGTTAGATCGAAAAATAAGCCCTTCTATGTCGATTTTGCCATGTGGTACAAATTCTTTGTTTGAAATTGCCACATTTGACATCCGGTCGAGCACAAAGTTTCGGATATCATCTCTTTTATGAGAATAACCAATAACATTCCAATGATCTTTATAGAAAACAATAATATAGGGGTCAATTTTTCGAGAGGAGGGGGACTCTTTGGACTTTGGTTGGTAGTCAAAAGTAATGGTTTTATTTTCAGCAATAGCATTACTTATCAAAAACCAGTTGCCGCCTTCTTTTTTTTCGGCTCCGAAATTCATATATGGATCAACAACTGTTCGTTTGTCTAATGATTCCATAAAGTCCAAAAGGTCATCCGGAACGACTTCCTTTATTTTAAGCTCTACCCCTTTTGCATCATTGATGAGCGTCTTGTCTACTTGTGATTTCACAAAATTAAGCCCGACAAGGATAGTTGCTAATTCTTTTGAAGTAAACATTAGGGGTGGAATTTTATATCCTCTCATAATGCCATACCCCTTATACTCATCCCAGGTTACAGGCACATTCATTTCAGACAGAGCATTAAAATCTCTAAATACGGTCCGTCTGCTTATATCGAACTTTTCTGCTATGTCATTGACACTCAATCGATTAGTAGCTTGTTGAAGCATAAGAATGAGCTTCATTCGCCGCTCAGAACTGTTCATAGAAACTCGGGTTATGATTGGAAAGACTTTCGACTTAATATAAGCGAATTGAGGTTCTAATACAGCTTAAATAGAAGTGTTTTACTCTTATATTCAACGAGACTTTGACTTCAATATGCAGGTATAGATGCAGCGGGCCGGCTAAATTGAAGGTGTATAAAGAATGCTTTTTCTCTGAGGAAGGGGAGGGGATAGGATTACTATAGCCCTTTATTTACGTTGAATTTCTATCAGGGCTTTACCTTTGTAGAACTTTCCTCCTTCAGAAAGGTTATGGCACTCGATTGATAGGGAGGGGGTAATGCCATCGAGTTCCTTTTTAAAATCCGTTCCTTTGTAAAGAATAATGGATTTCCAGGGGAGGTGGGAAGTCATATTATAAAGGTCATTGATCTTGAAAGCATGTTTGGAAATGAGTAAAAAAGGATGGGTTTCCTGTATGTTTTCAATGGAAGAATCAGCTACCTGGACGTTTGCAACGTTAAGTTTCCTAACTATTTGCTTAATAGCTAAGCATTTTTTGGAAACAATATCATTGAGAACAAAACCCTTTGTTGGGTTGGTTAGAGCTAAAGGAAGGCCGGGAAGTCCGCCTCCGGTACCAGCATCGACGATGTTTTCGGCAGATTTAAAACCCTCAAGATGTTCTAAAAGCAAGGAATGCCGCAAGTGGTTTTCAATTGTTTCACGTGGAACATTCCGACTAACCAAGTTAACGCGCTTATTCCACCATAAAAGTTGATCAAGATAACTATTTAAAGCTTCTTGGTGCTCTGTAAAGGTGCTGTTAATCTGCTCAAACGTTTCACGTGAAACGTTTGAGGTCGAAATATTATGGTGTTTCACGTGGAACATTGTTTAGTTCTTGAGATAAACCATCAGGACAGAGATATCGCTGGGGGAGACACCGCTAATTCTGCTGGCTTGTCCTAGGGTTTCCGGCCGAATACGATCCATTTTTTGTTTTCCTTCTGCAGAAAGGCTGTTGATTTGGTCGTAATTAAGGGTGTCAGGAATCAGGGTGTCTTCCTGTTTTTTCATCTCTTCAACCATTTCAAACTCTTTTTCAATGTACCCTGCATACTTAATCTGTATTTCAACCTGGTCCAACACATCTTTATCATCCGTTATGGCAGAGGTCTTAGCTGATAACTCTTCATCTGCATTCAGCAAATTATAAATAGAGAGTTGGGGTCTTGGGATAAGTGTCTTGGCCTTAACCGGTTGCGAGAGTTTGCTTGTCCCTTGCTCTTCAAGCATGGGGTCCATTTTCTGGGGGTAGACCGTATAGTCTGCAATCAGGTCATGCAGCTTGTCAATCGCTGCTTT
Organism: Fodinibius salsisoli; assembly: GCF_026229185.1. Taxonomy (GTDB): domain Bacteria; phylum Bacteroidota; class Rhodothermia; order Balneolales; family Balneolaceae; genus Fodinibius; species Fodinibius salsisoli. The sequence continues at coordinate 603,280 of NZ_JAGGJA010000001.1, forward strand.
TTTAGTTTTGTAACGTTCGAATCGCTCTGTTGAAGCTAATCCGATATTATGACCAAGTTCGGTTAATCGGAGGTCGGCATTGTCTTGACGGAGTAAGATGCGATGCTCTGCACGGGAGGTAAACATTCGGTAAGGTTCTTCGGTACCTTTTGTGATGAGGTCATCAATGAGAACTCCGATATATGCTTCTGACCGCTTAAGGATAAATTCTTCTTCTCCTTTGACCTTCCGGGCAGCATTGATGCCGGCCATAAGTCCTTGACAGGCAGCTTCTTCATAGCCGGTTGTGCCATTAATTTGCCCGGCAAAGAAAAGGCCCTCCGTGATTTTAGTCTCCATGCTTCGCCTTATCTGATATGGAGGAAAGTAGTCATATTCAATAGCATAACCGGGGCGGAGCATTACAGCATCTTCAAAGCCGGGAATAGTGCGCAAGGCATTGTATTGCACATCTTCCGGAAGGGAGGTAGAAAATCCATTAAGATACATCTCATAAGTGTCCCACCCTTCAGGTTCGAGAAAGAGTTGATGGCTGTTTTTATCAGAAAAGCGATTTATCTTGTCTTCAATGCTGGGGCAGTAGCGAGGGCCGGTGGATTCTATAGTCCCATTGAACATAGGGCTTCGACTAAAACCTGTCTTAAGCGTCTCATGCACTTCTTCATTAGTAAAACCGATCCAGCAGGTGAGTTGCTCTTCTTTAGAAGGGAGCTCTTCAGTCATAAAAGAAAAAGGACTAGGATCACTATCCCCATACTGGATTTCGAGTTTGCTGTAATCAATGGATCGACCATCCAGGCGGGGTGGGGTTCCGGTTTTGAGCCGTCCAACTTCAAATCCAAGTTTTTCAAGAGCTGCGGAGATGCCAATTGAGGCCCTTTCTCCTGAACGTCCGCCCCCAAAGTTAGTCTCCCCAATGTGCATTAGGCCATTTCCAAAAGTACCCGTGGTAAGTATAATTGATTGCGCCTCAAAGGTTTGTCCGGTTGAGGTTTTAACACCTGTGGCTTTCTTTCCATCATTGGTGGTGAGAACATCCACAACATTATCCTGGCGAAAATGCAGGTTTTCCTTCTTTTCTAACTCTTCGCGCATCATGTTGCTGTACAATGCGCGATCACTTTGGCAGCGGGGACTCCACATAGCGGGACCCTTACTGGTATTCAGCATCCGGAATTGTACCGCTGATTTGTCGGCTACAACACCGGTCAAACCGCCCAGGGCGTCAATTTCTCTTACCAGCTGTCCTTTGGCGACACCACCAATGGCGGGATTGCAAGACATCTTGGCAATAGCATCCAGGTTCATCGTAATAAGAAGGGTTTTTGCCCCCATTTCTGCGGCTGCACCGGCTGCTTCGCTTCCAGCATGGCCTGCACCGACTACAATAACATCATATTTTGGAAAAAGAGAACTCATATATGGTTAAGTGTATGTTTTTATTACACTTAGGTTAATCAATTGGCGGGAAGTATGACTTTGCTGCAATATTAAGAAGTACGTTCAACTCATTGAGCAGCATTTCCCATTTAATCCCTTAAAATAAGGATTTTTAAAGGAAATTTTAACTTCTATAGAATTAAATACGTTGGCGGAAAAATTATAGAGAGTAGTCGATTGGGAATGAATATTTCTACTCTCTTATACGGAGCCTAAAAGGAGAGGAGTAGCTATCTAATCTATTGTGCATCCAAAAATTCTACAATGGTATGCCAGATAGCTAAAAGTTTGGTGTCTGCTTCCTGATGAAAGGTTTCACCGGATTCGGTTTCAATGGTACAAGCTTTTCCCTCAATTGTAACGGGCACGTTGAATTCTTCTTCTACCTTAATAACAACGGGCATTAGCCATTTCCATGAAAGATGAAACTTCATGTCTTCGACGGTCAAGAAGGCCAATGGGATGTCTTTGACATCATCCTGGTCAATTTTGATGGTGCTTCCCATTAGCTCTTTAATAAGTCGACTTCCTTTATTAATCTCTTCAGAGGTCATTAAACTATGTATTGGTTAATTTTTTTAGGCATCTAGCAATAGAGATGGTATAAACGCGACCAAAATCTATAACAAATAGATAAATAATCAAAATAGGGGTTTCCGGGGAAGACAGCTATAAAAAACTCGATACAAAGATGATGCTTGAGAGTATGGGAGCTGTAAGAGGATGAGAATAGGTACGACTTAAGAGCCATACTTATTTTTGAATCAGTGTTTACAATATATGAAAAATAGCCTATATAGAACAAATAATTATAGTATTATTGCCTTAATCTATAACTAATATGCAATTAATATATAGATATATAATAATCTTTATATAACTAAGAAGTGATAGATTTTGAAAGTTATATAAATAAGGTGCTACTCTCTTATACCTTATTCTGTGCATTTATTAAGCAGCAAATTCCATTAACGAGGATTCTGTTCAATTTTTAATTGAATTAGGAACGATCTTTATTCAATTTATACCATTTTTTTAAATAGGGGATAACATCTTCGTCGCTCAGATTGGAAAAGTCACGGTAGCCTTGAGATACTGCCGTTAATTGTTTTGACTTAAAAAGGATGATCACCTCATCTGCTTCGCCTTCAAGCTTAGAGATTCTTTTTATAGCTGATACCGGTGCTGCTACCACAATCTTTTCAGCATTTTTCTTTGTGCACATCCGAATGGCTGCCATCATTGTTGCCCCGGTGGCTATACCATCATCAACCAGTATAACTACTCGACCTTCGAGGGTGGGCAAGACCCTGTCATCACGATATGTCTGGATTCGCCGTTGAACTTCTTTGGCTTCTCGTGCTTGAACCTTAGTAATTATATCTTTTGAGATATACCGATTTGACCAAGGGTCAAGGTATAGGCTTCCATCTTCTGCAATAGCACCAAAGCCGGCTTCAGGTTGTTCAGGGTAGCCGAGTTTTCGAGTGATAATTACATCAAAGTCACATTCCAAGGCAAGTGCTACATAATATCCGACGACCACGCCACCACGGGGAATAGCTAAGACTATAGGTTTGACTTTTTCATATTTCTGTAATGCTTTTCCCAGTGCTACTCCTGCCTGTTTCCGATCCGCAAACATTCCTTCTACTGCTTTTAAATTAATCTATAAGTGCATTTTAGGAGTTCTGAAAATTAAATTTAGGTTTAAGCAGGTGTAGAAATATAGGCTATTATCCTAAATTAATGAGAGGGATACCCCTATGTGCTGGTCCCTGCACAGTATGAGGCTATGTAGACAGTCTACAGGTGGGATGGGCTGACGTTGTATCTACTACTCTATGGGATCAAAATAAAAAGTCAACGGTTTCCTTTCGCCGGTATCACCCGGGTCAAGTTCAAGAGGTGTAATCTCAGTCCCAATTAAAGGACACCCTCAACCATTGACTTTCCATTCAGGTATCGACAAAGATAGACCGTTGCACACATCCCGTTATTTCCTTTAAGAGAATCCCGGGAAGCAACCCACGGTCGTTATTTTTGGACTAACCGTTTGAAACACCGTAGCGCATCTTACAGCTGTGCATATTCATTTTTTCAAAGACTCTTTCTAAATGCTATCTGAAATATATTAGCCTAAGATAAACTCAGGTGTAATGTTTTCTTGGAAGTGTCTGTAAAATTTTCTCCTACAAAATGTTTAAAGCTGAATATTGCTTGGGTTGGATAATGCAGGACAACGAAGATTGGTTTTTGAGGGAAAACCCTACAAAAGAGATAGCAATATTTTAGTAAGCTCCAGGTAACAAGAAAATACGTCCCAGAGAGTTAAGAGGAATATAAATATGGAGAGTGAGAAGCTAATTTTATATCCACTCGTGTTAACACTGGTATTGTTTCTATTAGTCGGCGCAGGATATCATAGCCCGCAGCCGGGGGTTGAAGCAGGTGAGGTAAGTTGTTTAGGGCCAGATACTCTTTCCCAAAAGCCAGGAATGGAGCTTTATCTGTATGCCTGTGTGGCCTGTCATGGGGTAACAGGTCGTGGGGTGCCGCAGGGGCAACTGGGAATAAATACGCCTGTGCCGGACTTTACAGATTGTGACTTTGCCAGCCGAGAGCCAGATTCCGATTGGATTGCTGTTACACACCAAGGCGGTCCAGTGCGGGGTTTTGCCAAAGAAATGCCCGCATTTGGAAAAGCATTAAGCGAGGAGGAGCTTCAAAAGGTTATGACCCATATTCGCACGTTTTGTGGGGATGATAATTGGCCAAGGGGCGAATTGAATCTGCCTCGTCCACTGGTTACGGAAAAAGCATATCCGGAGGATGAAGCCGTTATAAGTACCTCCATAGACATGGAGAATGAAGGGTTGGTTATGAACGAAGTGGTGTATGAGCACCGATTGGGAGCGCGAAACCAGTTGGAAGTCGTGGTTCCCTTTGGTTTCCGCCAATCAACAGCCGGTAAATGGGGCGGGGGGCAGCTTGGAGATATGGCTGTAGGTATCAAACGTGCGCTGTATCATAATATTAACAGCGGCTCTATTTTCAGCGTCACGGGAGAAGTAATTATTCCTACGGGAGATCGATTGACCGGTTTTGGCAAAGGGACTACAATTTTTGAGCCGTTTTTCTCATTTGGGCAGATATTACCGGCTGGGAGCTTTCTTCAAATCCAAAGTGGGATGGAGCTGCCGATGCTAAGAGAGAAAGCCAAAGAAGAAGCTTTTTGGAGGGGAGTGGTTGGAACAAGTCTTACGCAGAGGCAATGGGGGCGGACGTGGTCTCCGATGGTCGAGATACTTGGGGCAAGAGAACTGGAGGTCGGTGCGGTCAATCACTGGGATATCATACCCCAGGTCCAGGTAACGTTAAACAAACGCCAACATATCATGATGAATGTAGGGGTTAGGATTCCTGTCGATGATGCCGGAAGAGATACCCAGCTGATGGTATATATTCTGTGGGATTGGTTCGACGGCGGCATATTTGAAGGATGGTGACTATTCTGAAGTAGAGCAAAAAGTATGAATAAGCGAATAATTGTTTTGATATCATTGCCAACAATGGCCCTCTTAACGGGAGCTGTATACAGTTTCATACATGTGGAGTCTAAAGAGCCAAAGGTGAGGGTAGAGGATCCCTACCATCAATTCTTTGAAACTGCCGAAGCATGCATGAGTTGTCACAATGGTATTCTAACACCAGCAGGTGAGGATATTTCTTTTGGCACCGATTGGCGGGCAACTATGATGGCTAATTCTGCGCGGGATCCCTACTGGCATGCTGCTGTACGACGTGAGGTAATGGATCATCCAGAATCGCAGTCTGTCATCGAAAGTGAGTGTTCGACTTGCCACATGCCGATGGCACATTATGAGGCCTTATATAACGGAAATAAAGCACAAGTGTTTGCCAATTTGCCGGTGAATGAAGCTGTAAGCCGAGAAAACATATTGGCAGCTGACGGGGTCTCTTGCACCTCCTGCCACCAAATTACCGAAGAGAAATTGGGGACCTACGAAAGCTTTGTGGGGAGATTTGTCATAGATACGCTGAAGCCGATTGGACAGCGCGAGGTCTATGGTCCCTACCCGGTAGATGCCGGCCGGGTCCATATTATGCATTCTTCGTCAGGCTTTCTCCAGGCGCAATCCAAACATATTCAACTTTCTGAAGTCTGCGCCACCTGCCATACGCTGATAACAGAATCTTTGGGGCCTAATGGAGAAGTAGTCGGCGAACTACCCGAGCAGGTTCCCTACCAAGAGTGGAAACACAGTAGTTTTGTGGATAAAAAGAGCTGTCAGTCGTGTCACATGCCGGTGGTAAAGCAAAAGGTTCCAATATCTTCGGTCATGGGGGTTCCAAGGAAGGATGTGTCGAGGCATACCTTTCAGGGAGGTAACTTTTTTATGCTCAAGATGCTCAATCGTTATCGTGATGAGTTGGGTGTTCAAGCACTGCCCAAGGAAATGGAAAATGCGGTAACCCGAACTATAGACCACCTGCAAGGCAAGGCAGCACACCTGGAATTTGCCGACCTCGAGATGTCTAAAGGTGAAATACGGGCAAAAATCCAAGTAAAAAACCTTGCAGGACATAAATTGCCTACGGCTTACCCCTCTCGGCGCATATGGGTTCATTTTACGGTAGAGGATCAAAATGGGAACCTGATTTTTGAATCGGGTGCTCTTCACCCAGATGGATCCATCGTTGGTAATGACAATGATCGGGATGCCTCGACTTATGAATCTCACTATACAGAGATTACCCAGTCCGACCAAGTGCAAGTCTATGAAACCATCATGGTAGGGCCGGATGACAAAGTGACGACTGGTCTGCTGACAGCTGTGCGATTCATTAAAGACAATCGAATTCTGCCGGACGGTTTCGATAAGATCACTGCGGAAGATGAAATTAGTGTTCAAGGGCCAGCGATGGGAGATCTGGATTTTATAGGAGGCAGTGATCAAGTTACCTACCGGGTTGATATAGAAGGGATAAAAGGTATGCTACAGGTAAAAGCCGAGCTCTGGTACCAGCCCATTGGGTTCCGCTGGGCACAAAACCTGACGCCCTATGATAGTCCCGAAACCAATCGGTTTGTTGATTATTATGATTCCATGTCTGGAGAATCTGCTGTTAAACTGGCTGGTGCCAATAGAATCTTGGAGCTGTAGTGAAAAAAAGAGCAACCTCAATCAATATCATTACATATCGAAACGTTTTATTCATCGTAGTGACGGTTATGCTTCTTTTGGTTCCCTATGACAAAGAAGGCCCCTTAGCCTTTTGGGATAGTACTTGTGCAAAGTCACCTAAGCAAATGCCAGAAACCACCCATGTTTTTGAGGATACAGTAAAGGTCAGGGATTATTTTAAGGTTATGGACAGCATCATATCTCGGTATGACTCTTTACTGAATTATCCGGTCACAGAGCATATGATCGTTCGCTATAATCCATGGGTGATCGATTCATTAGCTGCTACCGACTATTATCGATTAAAGGAACATGGAATTACTAATCTCCATCCCAAAGAGCTGCCAATCTTTGAGCCGGATCAGCATTTGATTATTCCCGATTCTACAGCCGCAGATAGTTTGAGCCGGCTCTTTGAACAGGCCTATCTGGATGTAAACATACCTGAATTTAAGCTTAGAATTTGGCAAAAAGACAGCGTGATCTATGAATTCCCGGTGCGCGTGGGACGCAATGAGCGTAAGTACCTGGCTATGGCGGGCAGAGTTGTAAATCTGCAAACGCATACCGGGAAAGGCGCTATCGTTCGGCATATAAAAGAACCAGTTTTCATCAATCCCAGCAATAACCACGTGTATCATGTCACCCGGCGGGATGATGGCATTGTGACCGGATTGCCCAATATTCCCTGGCTGGAAACCGAGATCAATGGGGTGCGTTATGGCCAGCTTATCCATCCTACCACTAATATCGAAACATTGGGAAGAGCTTATTCAAACGGCTGTATCGGTACTTCGGAGGCGGCCGCTTGGTACATTTATTATTACGCTCCAATAGGTACCCGGATCGTCATTCGGTATGATTTGGAGGTTCTCGATAAAAATGGGAATACCACACGGCTTAGAAATATATATGATGGTTAATATAGCTTTTAGAAAGCTATATTAACCATACAAAAAGCTAAGAGGGCATCTGAAACCCAAAATTACTGGAGTTAGGTAACGGATTAGATGGGGATAGCGATATGATACTCACAGGCTGTAATATTTTTCTCTACATATTAGAGCATATTTAAACCACAGCTTTTATCAAGGAAGCCACCACTTTGCCAGACCTAAAAGTTGGGGAAGTTTAAGCCGTAAAAATAATCACAACAAAACTCAAGAGCTATGGAACGCTTAATGGTATTATTACTTCTATTGGTGCTGGGCAGCTATACAACCATTTTTGCACAACAAACCGGGCAGCAACACCAGCAGATGCAGCATCAAATGCAGCAGATGGACCAAATGATGCAACAGATGAATCAACTTATGGAGCGAACCCACATGATGAACCGGGACATGAATCAACGTATGCAGCAGGTTCAGGATGAGCAGATGAAAAAACAGTATCAGATGATGCATCGATTTAATGAGCAAATGCAGATGACGTTAGGCAACATGAAGAATGCCGCGGAACGGTGCAATCAAATGATGCAGGATCGTCAGATGACGCGTGATCAGAACATGAAACAGGATATGGATCGACTTCGTGAACATTTGCACAATATGACAGGAGAGGCAGAAGAAACGGTTCAAACTATGGAGCGGATAACGAAAAGCTTACATCAGCAGGAATCAATGGGTGGTGGGAACTAAGTACTACTGAAAGATTCATGAAATGAAATATTATATCCATTCATTATTGGTAGGGGAGGTGTTGCTTTGGGCCTTGGGAGCAGGCCCGGTCAAGGGGCAGGCTATTAATTATTCGGGATCTGTACAATATGCCACCGGGTCTTACTATTTTACCGAACAAACCGGGAGTTTCTATTTAAATAATGGATTTGGCGTTGCCGGAGATGCGGTTAGCATATATTTGAATGTACCATTCATAGCTCAGAATACTCCGTGGGTTTCTTATACAAATACGGGGGTTGGCCCACTGCCTACCGGTGGTCCACATAACCGGTTGGTTGGAGGCAGAAATGGAGAGGGAAACCGCCGGGGGAGAAGAATTGATCCGGGGGTAACAGATACCCTGAATTTTACTGAAACCCATTTTGGAGATCCCTCACTTTCGGGGAGCATAAAGCTTTATAGCTCAGAGGTTGGCCGGTCGTCTGTCAATGGAAATATCGGCATCAAAATACCTTTTACCGATGCTAGTGACGGTTTCGGTACCGGGGCTTGGGATGTCGGTGCGGGGGTGTCTTGGTCACAACGTGTGGCAGATACGGTTTTGCTGGTATTAAGTGGAATGTATTGGCAGCTTGGTGATATGGATGATCTCAATTTTAACAACATCCTGAGTTACAGTACTGCAATCGGGCAAACTTTTCAGAATGGTAAGTTGAGAGTAGTGGCTAATTTCTTTGGATCGACTCAAATAATTGATGATATCGACCCTCCGCTCAGTACTGGCGTGGGGTTCGGTTTCCAAACTTCAACGAATGTTTCCCTCAATACTAATCTGCTAATTGGATTAACGGAGTCAGCTTCGGACTTCAACATAGGTGCTGGGTGGAGCATAAAACTTTAATATTAACCCAAAACTGAATGAGGAATTGAAGATGAAAAAAATAAAGATATGCATAGTAGTGTTAACAGCCTTGGTTACGACTGTGGCAATGGTTACGACAACGGCTTGGGCTCAACAGCGGTCTGGTCGGGAGATGAAGCAAATGTATAGCCGGAATTATGATGTGAACACAGTTGAAACGATTCAGGGAGAAGTCATGGAAGTCTCTTACAATCCGAGCAAAAATAATAGGGTTATGATGGGGGTTCATGTGACCCTTAAAACCCAAAATGAGACTGTCCCGGTGCACTTGGGGCCGGTGTGGTATATGAGTGAGCAAGATTCGTTAAAAGCGGGAGACAAGATTGAAGTAACGGGCTCCCGTATCACATTCAATGGGGCGCCGGCTATTGTTGCGGCCACAGTAAAGCGAGGTGGAATGACACTGAGGCTAAGAGATGAAAATGGATTCCCAGTGTGGAGAGGCTGGAGAATGCGAACAATGATGAAGAATCAATAAGTTTTTTAAACCGCTAATAGACTAAAAAACTAATTTTATGGAGATGGAGTTATGCTTTATCTCCAGATAGAAAAGGGAGGCAAACATGGATATCAATGCTGCACATCTTCATTTAATGGTCAATCATGTTCCCATTTTGGCAACATTCTTTTCCATGGCTATTCTGGCCTGGGGAATGGTTGTCCATCAACAGGCTATAAAAAAGGTAGCACTCGTCGGTTTTATCCTGGCCGGGTTGACGGCCGTTATCGCGGTGCAAAGCGGGGAGAGGGCTGAAGATATTGTTGAGTCGGTGCCCGGTGTATCCGAGGAAGTTATTCATGATCATGAAGAGGCAGCGGAAACGGCCCAGTGGCTGACCATCATTTTGGGAGTTTCAGCGATCGTGGGTCTCTTTATGATGAGCAAACAGACCAGGTATTCGAAGCATATCATATGGTTTTTGCTCATCTACAGCTTGGCAGTAGGATCAATGCTTGCTTATACGGCCTATCTGGGTGGGAAAATTATGCATCCTGAGTTGACCAACGATGGTCTGCCTTCCCAGGGAGTGGAAGGCGAAAATAATGAAGACTAATATTTACTTAAGGGGGCTCAAATAGTTACTGTCGTCATATGCAATGATGGACGGGACTATACAACTATTCGGGATGCGGAGTGTAGGAAAATCACCTACAAAGAAGGTTTCATTCTCAGACAATGAGTTAAGGGATTTCTTTACAACAACATCCCAGGATGAATTGTAACATGTAATTTATGAATGCAAATGTGGCAAATACCATAGCTCATGAAACAATATTTTCTACCCGGAACCTGACCAAAACCTATAAGATGGGAGTGGTAGAGGTTCAGGCTTTGCGCGGCATTGATATGGAGATATATGCGAGTGAGATTGTAGTATTGCTCGGTGCATCGGGAAGCGGAAAATCTACGCTGGTTAATATTTTGGGTGGTTTGGATACGGCTACAGCAGGCCAGGTCCATTATCGCAAAGTTAACCTCACGGAAGCATCTGAGAGTGAGTTGACCAGCTATCGACGCCTGAGTGTGGGATTTGTGTTCCAGTTTTATAACCTTATCCCCAGTCTGACCGCCCGCGAAAATGTAGCTATCGTTACCGAAATCGCTGAGCATCCTATGAAACCGGAGGAGGCGCTTGCACTGGTCGATTTGGAGGAGCGGATGGACCATTTTCCGGCTCAGCTCTCGGGGGGCGAGCAGCAGCGTGTGGCTATTGCCCGGGCCGTGGCTAAGAATCCGGATGTGCTGCTCTGTGATGAGCCCACCGGTGCGCTCGATTCCAAAACCGGTATTATTGTGCTTAAAGCGCTACAAAAAGTTAATCAAAGCCTGGGAACAGCCACCGTGCTCATTACGCATAATGTCGTCATCGGTGGCATGGCTGATCGCATCATCAGCCTGCATGATGGGAAAATTGCAGGGATCAGGGAAAACAAGGTAAAGCGATTGCCGGAAGAAATGGAGTGGTAACGCCATGAGAGCAATAAATCGGAAGCTTTTTCGGGACATCTCCAATATGTGGGGCATGGTCTTTGTCATCGCTCTGATGATTATTTGTGGTTCGGCCACCTATATCACCTTTTTAAGTACACTCGACTCCCTTAGGCAATCGCAGGAATCCTATTACCAAGAGTACTATTTTTCAAATGTGTTTGCCTCACTGAAACGGGCTCCCAATGCTTTGGCCAGTCGCGTACGAGAGATTGAGGGCGTAAATCGTATAGAACTACGGATTCAATCGGGCGTAAATCTGGAGGTCCCTGGTTTTGATGAAGCAGTGACAGGCATGGTCACATCACTGCCTGATGAGCGAGAGCCGCTGTTGAATAGATTGTATCTGCGCGAAGGACGTATGCCCAACCCTTATGTTGAGAACGAAATTGTGCTGGGCGATGGATTCGCGGAAGGGCATGGTTTAAGTACCGGGGACAAGCTGATGGCTGTCATTAACGGTCGGAAGAAAGAACTGACGATTGTAGGTATCGGCTTGTCTCCCGAGTTTATATTTCAGGGACAGCCGGGTAACACCTCGGGGGATTTATTGCGGTTTGGCATCATGTGGATGCGGCGGTCGCCGCTGGAGGCGGCCTTTGATATGGATGGAGCCTTTAACAATGTGGTACTCTCAGTAACACGGGGAACTAATGAAAAGGATGTAATCGTACAGTTGGATCAAATCCTGAAATCACATGGCGGGCTTGGAGCCATAAGCCGGGAAGATCAAAATTCACACTTTTTTATTACCGAGGAGTTCAAACAATTAAAGCAGACTGCTACTATTATTCCTACCATTTTTATCTTGGTGGCTGCCTTCCTGCTGAATGTGGTAATTAGCCGACTGGTACGTACACAACGAGAGCAGGTGGGCATTTTAAAAGCCTTTGGCTACACGAATTACGAGATCGGGATTCACTATTCGCTAATGGTATCTGTCATTGTACTCATAGGACTCGCGGGGGGGATACTGTTGGGCCATGATCTTGGACAACGGCTATCAGCACTGTATGCCAGTTACTATCGGTTCCCTTTCCTGCACTTTGAAATAAATCTATGGGATCTTATCGCAGCCTCGTTCATTTGTATGGCAGCTGCATATAGCGGAGTGTTTTTTTCAATTAGGGAGGCCGTTACCCTGCCACCTGCCGAGGCGATGCGTCCGGAACAGCCCAAGATATACCATAAAAGTATATTGGAGAAGATGGGGGCATCTGATTTGTTGGATCAGCCTACTAAAATGATTTTACGCCAAATGGGACGGCAACGGATGAAGATTGTCTTTGGAGTTTTGGGCGTCGCTTTTGCAATTGCATTGGTGATGCTGGGCCGGATGAGTAACGATTCCGTAAAATATGCCGTAGAGGTGGAATTCCGCCAGGCGAATCTATTTGATCTTGGTGTATCCTTCCGAGAGGGGATTTCCAAACATGCCATTATGGAGATCCAGCGAACCCCCGGTGTGTATTACAGTGAGGGCTACCGTTCGGTTCCCGTACGGATGATAGCTGGACATCGCAGGTACCTTACAGCCCTCGAAGGGCACTATACCAATATGAAACTGAGACAAATACTGGACACCGAACAACAACCTGTTGAAATCCCTGTTGAGGGTTTGCTGATGAATAAAACCCTTGGAGAGATATTAAAAGTTGAATCAGGAGATACCATTACCGTTGAGTTTATGGACGGGAGCGGGCGTATGGCACAAATCCCGACTGTTGGCTTTATCCACCAGTATTTTGGGCTGGGCTGCTATATGAATATTGAAAAACTAAATAGCCTGTTGCCGGAAAAAAGTCTAGTATCCGGCAGTTACCTTGCTATTGATCGGGCTTATGAGGATGAAATAACCGCCTTTCTCAAAGAAAGTCCATTTGTAGGAGAAATAATATCCAAACATCGAATGATCGAACGTTTTTATGAGTCAACCGCCCAAACCTGGCTGATTATCGCCCTGTTTATATCACTGTTTGCCGGCGCTACGGCCTTCAGTGTCGTCTATAACAATGCGCGTATTTCATTATCCGAACGAAACCGAGAGCTGGCGAGCCTTCGGGTGTTGGGGTTAACGCGGGGAGAGATCTCCTATATTCTGCTGGGGGAATTGGCCATTGTTGTACTGGTTGCCATCCCAATAGGCTTCTTTATAGGATGGGGCATAACATACTTTACCCTATGGTCTATGCAAACCGAGCTTTACCGGATACCGATGAATATAACAGCTGCTACCTATGCGCTGGCTGCCCTGGTGGTAATAGTATCGGCTGTATTTTCGGGCTGGCTGGTACGCAGAAAATTAAACCGTTTGGATTTAATAGGTGTTTTAAAAACAAGGGAATAGAGCCATGAAAATCACAAAAAAACAGTTGTTTATATCAGCCTTTTCCATATTGGTGGTGCTCTTGGTAGTTTGGGGATTTCTTCCTTCGCCCGTACCTGTAACGGTGGATCAGGCCCGGGTTGCCCCCCTTGAAGTAACCATAGAGGAAGAGGGTAAAACACAGGTAGCCGATCGTTACACCATTTCGGCACCGGTGACCGGTTATGTATTAAGAATTCAGCACGAAGTGGGAGATACGGTAGCTGCCAACCAAGAGCTCTTTCAGATCCAGCCCGTCCCCGATTTGATTAGTGCACGCCAGCGTGAAATAGCCCAGTCGCAGTTTGAGGCCGCTAAATATAGACGGCAGCAGGCCATGGAGCATCTTAATCTTTCCGGTGAGGAAAAGCGTTTGGCTGATTTAGAACTGCAACGCATTCAAAACCTTTTTGATGAAGGGATAGGGAGTGAGCAGGGGCTGGATAATGCCAAATTAGCCGCCAGACGCGCTGCCGCTCAGAAAGCATCGGCGGAATTTTCATTAAATATTGCCGAACATGAAATACAGGCCGCCAAATCGGCACTGCGATCATTCCAGGCATCAGGGGGAGGGGAACAGATCTCTATACGCGCTCCAGTCGGAGGGCACCTGCTGAAGATTCACCAGAAGAGTGAGGGAACCGTGCAGGCGGGGACCCCCATCTTAGAAATCGGTGATCCGTTATCTCTCGAAATAAAGGCAGACCTGCTTTCCGCTGATGCCGTGCAGGTGCGCAGGGGAACCGCGGTGCGGATTAAGCGGTGGGGTTCCGATACAATTTTAGATGGTGTTGTTCGGGTTGTAGAGCCATCCGGATATACCCGAATATCGGCGCTGGGGGTCGAAGAGCAGCGTGTACCGGTGGTGGTGGATATACTGTCGTCCCGTCAACAGTGGCAGGCGCTGGGGGATGGCTACCGGGTGGTGGCAGAGTTTATTATCTGGCAGGGCGATAACGTATTGCAGGTTCCCTCTTCTTCACTGTTTAGAATGGATGAAGAATGGGGTCTTTTTTTGGTGGACGGTGGATCGGCCCGATTGCGTCGCGTTGAAGCGGGGCGCCAAAACGGATTGCATACGCAAATTGTTAACGGCTTGGCCAAGGGAGAGACGGTCCTCACCCATCCTGATGAGCGTATTGAAGATGGTGTGAGGGTTGAAATTCGGAATTGATTGCCACTGCACAACGAAAACCTGGTATTATAGCTGTGCTAGCTAATTAAGATTAATTTGGAGGGTCCGGTATAGAGAAGGTATGGCACTATCTGTAAGCATTTTTTATATGAGATAATTGGGAGGGATTCATATGATGCAACATTTGATCGATCAGTGTGGTTTGTTGCTGCGCCAGGTTATTTACATCGTCAGGATCGCCATTCATGAGCATATAAACGCAGGCTAACCCTGATAGCTTCCAGTCTTTGTAAATATAATGGGGCTTACTACGGAAAATTAAATAGAAATGTTCTTCCAGTGGTATATTGAGTGTTCGAAAGACTTTCATGGTATGGTTTACAGATTGTTCAATATCAATTAAGCCATCTTCATCTGAATGAAGAAAATCACTTGCGTAATACATACATCTTCTTCTTATAATATTGTCCATGAAATGCCTAATGCCGTAAGAGTGGTATTCATCATATGATATATGCGGAAGCTGTTCCATATTGCTTAACCTTTTGTAAGCTTAACTGCTTCTATAAAAATAATGGCAGTTCGTATTATTGGTGTAAGTTATTGTTGGCTTGTAATGTGGAAAAATAACCTACATGAATCCCTCTGTAACCGGTTGATACGGTCGCTTGTGGTTGCCTATTCTCTTTTTAATGTTATCCATATCCAGTTTTCATAGATTATTCATCTGCAACAACCAGAAACCCTTTCATACCTGTGGCATAATTCACTTTCAGGTCGCCATACTTTTTCTCAACTTGTGTTCAAGTTCATTAAATCAGCGGTAAGCTTTTCGATGTATTTATCACGTTCTTGTTTTGCCTTTTCCATAACAATTCCGCTAAGATTAAAGATGTTGTATTAAGGAATAATTATTACAGCCTTCTTAGTTAATGGATAATCTTGTCTATCCATTAAAAATTATTGCCTCCTAACGAGACTGTTATTAGCGGGTCTGCCTCTCTATAAGTCTAAATGCAAGTCGATGTAATCAATAAGGTTCTGGAGTGCTTCCTCTTCGGTACTTCCGGTAGCCGAGATTGATTTTCCCCCCTTCGAAGAGGCCATAATTTTAATACCATCCCAATGTTGGGCCCGTTCCTTTATCGAAAACCCCCGATATCCTTTAGTGGATAGAAGGTGAGGGCGTTCGTGAAAGACAGATTCTTGTCCGCGGTTGTCATAGCGATTATTCATAACGTTATTGGTCTTTAACTAATCCTTTTTGTTTAGCCTCAATACTGTAACGTGTATGAGGTACAGCTTCCAGCCGTTCCTTTGAAATAGGTTTACCGGTAGCCTGGCAGATACCATACGTCTTATTTTCTATACGCTCCAGGGCATGGTTGATATGTATGATGTATTCTCTGACTCTTTCAATCTGGAGATAATTCATCTCTGATTCCTGCTCTTCTGAACCAACATCGGCCATGTGATGGGCAAGGGAAGAGTAATCCGCATCATCTGCTTCACCCAAATTAGTTTGGGCATTACGAACCTCTTCGAGCCTTTCTGCAGCATCGTTACGCTTTTCAAGCAACACCTTTTTAAAGTGCTTGAGCTCCTCTTCCGTAAAAGGATATCTTGATGTATGGGACATGGTAAAGCATTTTTTAAGTGATTATCTCTATTTTATTTACGGTAGCAAAGGCAGAAAATCTGTGGGAAGAGCACTGAAGTTACTGTAGCGGGAAAACGTACAGATAAGAACCTGTTCGGCTCCAGTAGATTTTGTAAAATAGTGTGGCTTTCTTCAATCTCTTTAATTGTATAGTTAGACGGATCATTTGTACTCTCCCTTTAAATGTCACCTTAGCAAGTATATACATTCATAGTATCCAGAAGCTGTTCTGGGGTTACCAGAGGGCCCCGCATCCTATAATGCATAACAGTTTCATATGGGAGTTATGAGTACTACCCGGCGGATACGCCCACCAATAAAGCCAACGGTTTCCTTTCGCCGGCATTACCCGGAGCAAGTTCTTTAGGTATATTCTCAGCCCCCTCAAGGGCACCCTCAACCACTGGCTTTCAATGTCAACACTATTCAGGTGTCAACAAAGAATAGCCGTTGCGCACTTTCCATTTTTCCTATTATGAAATCCTGGAAAGAAGCCCCCGGCTTTAAATTCAGGGCTTATCGTCGGTAGCATTTTATGCCACTCATGACTGCGCATATCCATTATTTCAAGACTCTCTCTTGTATCTTGAATCTGATAGTAATATAGAAGTCGGCACTAAATTCATTTGTAGTGTTTCTTTGCCGGACAATGTAAAAGATTCTCCTACATTACCGGCCAAAAGGATATGAATTGCTATCGGGACTAAGATTTAATAGAAGGCACGGAAGAGTTAAATTGAGAGCTGATATTAAAGAACAGCATTGCGATGAATTGAACCCATTTATTTAAGTTCATTCTTAGTTTGTAGTAACTGGTAGCTAAGACGGTCGTCAGTTTAGGATAAGGTAAATTCCTTTCTTGGCTGCAAAAAGTGTTATCCCAAACGGACTATTTAGCAGTATTTTCTTCTATTGGCAGTACACACTTGACGATAGTACCACCTTCTTCGGAGACTCTTTTAATTTCTGATTTTCCTCCCAATAACTCAGTACGGTAATGCATTATATTGATACCTTGGCCATTTGTATCTTTTTCCCGATTGTAGCCAATGCCATTATCTTCAATGGTTAGGTTCAACATATTGTTATCCAAGGAAAGGGTGATATCAATTTTCTGTGCATTCCCATGTTTGATGGCGTTTGTGATCGCTTCTTGGGCAATATAGTATAGGGAAGAAGTAATAGAATCGTCGGTTATCCGCCCGGAGATATCATCGGTAGTCAACATACACTCTACGTCATATACATTTTTTGTTTGCTTGACTAACAAAGTAAGCGCATCAGAGGCAGAACTGACACTACCAGCCAGAGGCAGTACAAAATGAGAGAGCCCCCGTATGTTTTGTAAGGATTCAACGATCAGTTGTTTGATATCATTGATTTCATTCCGGCTGTCTTCATCCAGTTTTTTTATTTGTGGACTCGAGTCCAGCATCAACTTGATAGCCAGCAGGTTTTGACTTATCTCATCATGCAAGAATTGGCCGATACTCCAGCGCTCTTTCTTCTCTACGCGTAACACATCTTGTTGGAGCTGTTTTTGAATTTCAATCTTTTCTTCAAGTTCTGTTTTAACCTTTTCTAATTCGGTTATGTCCACGAATGTGAGCACGGCCCCTTCAACCTTATAATCCGTTGTATTATACGGCTTGATATGCATCATATATGATTTGCCCTCGCTGCTGCGAATCTGTTTTTGTATTGGATCCAGCTTTTTATCACCCAGCATCGATTCGATTTGTTTAATAAGATCTTCTTCTTGAATATGATGTGTGATGTGAGAGAGGGGGCGGCCTAAATCTGAAGCAATTAAATTAAATAGCTTGTTTGTACTCTGAGTAAAACGCTTGATTCGCATTTTAGAATCAACAAATAAAATCCCAATTTCAGTTGCTTCCATCAGGTTCTTCAGGTCGTTATTGGCTTTCTGGAGCTCCTCGATCTTTGTCTCGAGCTCTTCATTAACAAATTTCAGTTCCTCATTAACCGATTGTAACTCTTCTTTGCTGGTCTCCAGTTCCTCTGTAGTGGTCTGCAGTTCTTCATTCATTGACTGCAGTTCTTCATTGGATGCCATCAATTCCTCATTAGAGGTACCATACTCCTCTAAGACTTGCTGGAGCTGCTCCCTGGTCTGTTCCAGTTCTTTCTCTAATTGTAATACTACCTCAGACTCTTCAAACTCCCGATTATCCGTCGGAATTTTCTGGTCTTCATCTTTACCAGATTCTTCCATTTCCTCAAACACGATTTGACGATATCCCTGGGGAATTTTTGAGCCCTGAATAGGCCTGATCTTAAGATTAAGATGTAGCAACTGATTTTGTAATTGTACGGCCACATTTTTAGTAATGGTTGGAGCGTCATCGTGTTGGTTGAATTCAAAAATGATATTTTGTAATGGCCGACGAATTTGGGGAGATACCATTTTCAGCAGATCATGGCTGGGTTCTCCGCCTGCATAATGCAGATACCGGTTAATCCCTTTTGAGGAGTGCATTACCTTATTGTCTTCATTTACTATAATACTCGGTGGGGCGTACTGATCGGCCAGTAGTGAATGATGGATTTCATCAAAGTTCAATTTTCCGGTATCCAGGTTTTTCTTTCGCCAACCAAGGTTAATTTGCTTCATATTAGGCAAAAGTGATAAAGGGGGAACATCTCGAATAGAAGAGGGTACCCGTCGTGATATATAGATACCCTTTGATTTATTAACTGGTGCAAAATAGTCTGAAGCAGCAATGGTAGAATCAGATAAGCCCAAAAATAAATACCCTCCCGACCGCAAGGCGTGGTGTGCTATTTTTAATGTTTCACTCTGCAAGTCTTTTTTGAAATAAATCAACAGGTTGCGAAAGGAAATTAAATCCTGGTTTACAAATGGAGGATCTGCAAGAATATTGTGTTTGGAAATTAATACCATGTTGCGAATTTCTTCGCTGATCTGGTATCCTCTATCTTCTTTGTGGAAGTAACGCAATAACCGTTCTTCTGAAATTTCTGAGGCTATTGTTTCCGGATATATCCCTTTGCGAGCAACCCTGAGGGCATCATCACTAATATCGGTACCGAATATTTTAATATGTGGCTTATAGTCCAGTGTTGAGGCATACTCATCAAGCAAAATAGCCAGGGAGTATACTTCCTCCCCAGTGGCACAGCCGACCACCCAGATGCGAATGGGTTTATCGACTTCCTTGTCTTTAAACAGCTTGGGGATGATCTCTTCCGCAAGCTGTTCGAAAGCTTCGGGATCGCGGAAAAAGTTGGTAACGCTGATCAGCAGATCATCGAAAAGCCAATCAATTTCATCGGGATTTTTGTCTAAATATTCCCGGTACTCCGTAATGGTTTTGCAGTTTGATATATACAACCGGCGCTGAAGGCGTCTTAGAACAGAAGATCTTTTATACTGGCTGAAGTCGTGATTCTTTTTTGAATCCAATAACTTAAAAATTTCACCCAGAGCCAGCTTTTCTCGTTTATCGAGCTGCTCTTCCTGCAGCGGCATCTCTATTTTGCCTAAATTATTTTTGTAGTCTAATACCTTTTGGGCCAATTCCTTCACGGGTAATTCAAAATCCACGAGGTTAGTCTCTATGGCACTAAGGGGCATGCCGTTATAGGCAGCTTCTTTGGGGTCCTGTACCATCATAATACCGCCATGTTCTTTTATGGCTTTCAGTCCCAGGGAACCATCACTGCCGCTGCCGGAAAGGATAATACCTATCGCTTTTTTTTCGCATTCTTCGGCCAGTGAACGAAAAAAGACGTCAATGACGGCTTGTGAATCTTTTTCTTTCTCTTCAACCAGCAATTGATCGCCTTGAAGGCGCAATTGTTTACTGGGAGGAATGATATAAATGTGGTTAGGTTCAACTTTGGTTGTACCGGAAACCTGCTGCACATCCATGGGAGTGTGTGAGGAAAGCAATTTCCCCATTGCACTTGATTTTTGTGGTGCCAAGTGTACAATAATTACAAATGCCATCCCCGAGTCATCCGGCAAGTGGTCAAAAAACTTTTGCAATGCCTTCAATCCGCCGGCGGATGCTCCGATACCAACAACTGGGAAATCAATTTCATTCATATTTATATGATATGTATTTATATAATGAACCCTTGCCCTTAGTATACGTGATTTACTGAGTAATTTTACTACTATAATAATTGTAAGGAAAAATACTATGCATAGCGAAGAATTGGAAAAGATAAGCCCTATCCAAAATAAAGGTAAAGCAGTGGCAGGAAATATCCCACATTGAACTTATCCACTCTCTTACAATGTTGTTAGTACGCACTTCATATAATAAACAGCCCCAAAGATAATGTTACCATGCCAAGCTTAAGCCGCGGGGGATTTATTTTATGGGTAATGAAGAAGTTACAAAAGATAAAAAATCAGATAGCCGTCTTAGCATCGAAGGAACGCATATTTTGGATAGAGAACTTGCTACCCTTCAATTTTCCGTTTGGGATATAGCCAGGCAAAAAGGCCATACAAAATTCGTTGGATCTGTTCCTGAGACTGCGGAATTTCTTGAGCGCCAAGATTTAGATAACCTTGAAGTGTCTGCCCTGGACTTGGAATATATGCACTCCCTGCAACCTGTTTCTGCTGAGCAATGGATTAGCTGGTATTACCAGACGGCTTTATCAAAGTTAGAAGACAATAACTTTGACAATGGGGTACTGGTTCCTTATCCGGCTAAATAGCCAATCTTACAAGATGGATAACTTGTGTCCTCTATGATACTGATATCTATGTAATCCCAATCATGCTAAAGAAATAGAAAAGGACCAAATATAAATAAGGTTACTTTGGGATAAAAAGGCATATAAGGATGATTCTCGCTCCAACATATTTTGCAGAGAAAGACTTGTCAGGATTAACCTCCCGAGGTACTTACCTACCCATAGGAAACAGCTTAGGTAAGTCAGGAGGTTTTACATTTTGACCGATGTGATGCCATTAATCTGATAAAAAGAAAGAGCAGGTCAGGGGCTGATATAAGTGTTGGCTTTTAGTTTAAAATCCTATCGTTAGTTCTGAGCCATCAGTGGGAGAAGGCCTGGATTCAGCTATCTCTAGTGATTTTTTATAGATTTCCTTTAAGTCTGGAAGTTGCTTTTCTGCCCCATTTCTGGCAAACAGTGGTGTCTGTACCTCAATAGTGGTCGGTCCTTCGATAGTATTGGAGTGGTCCCAAACATCAACCCATGAGCCTTCAGGAAGGTATACCTTTCGGCTATCTTTTTCCCCAATGACGGGGCTCACTAAAATATCTTTACCATACATGTATTGATCCCAGATACCCCATGTTTTTTCATCTTCCGGAAATTTAAAAAATAATGGGCTTGCAATAGGAGTTCCATCTTGTGTGCTTTTGTAGCTAATTCATAAGTGTAGTCGAGCATGTGCATTTTTAATTTGGAATACAAACGGTAAATAGCAATTAATTCCGTGTCATAATGCGGCTCACCCAGCATATCCCAGGGGGCCCGGTCAGAAATAGGGCCAACCTCCATCATTGGTGTAAAAGCACTGAATCCGAGCCATCTAGCCAGTACATGCCGGTCGGTGGGATCTTGGTATCCACCTGTGTCAGATCCCCAGAAAGGGAATCCCATGATAGCGGATCGCTGCATTCCAATAACAGCATTTCTGAAACCTAACCACGTACGGTAATGGTCTCCTCCCCAAGGAGTAGCATATTGTCGTGTTTTGGTGTATCCGGCTCGAGGCATGACAAGACCTTTCTCAATTGAAGAGTGGCAGTCAGCACTTTCTGAAGAGGGTAACCCTCAGCGTGGAAGGAATGTGTTTTACTCAGTTCATTCTACCTGCTCAACCTGTCACGCAGTAAAAGAGAGAGGCGGTGACTTGGGACCAGCATTAACCAATGTTGCAACATCCAAGACCCGGGAGCAATTAATACATTCCATATTGAGGCCTTCAGAGGAGATCAGTCCCCAGTGGCAGGGATGGTACATTGAGCTGAAAGACGGTACCAGAGACCAAGGGCGACAGATAAACGTGGGATATGATGATATAGAAATTTATACACAGGCCGGTGAAGTAATTAGTTTCGACAAGAATGAGGTGGTTGATTACGGTGTGGTTGAAAGCTCACTGATGCCACCCGGATTGCAAGCACGATTGACCGTTAATGATATGAAGGATTTAATATCATTTTTAGAAGTACAATGAAGCTAAGAGAAAAAGAAACAGGATGACAAGAAAGCTATTTTGAAGGAGGAATACTTTTTAGTTGAAGAGAGAAATCACCCATGGGGATAATGTTGTTTTAATTGGGCTTGTCTGCCGGTGCTATATTGTTGATGGATAGGGAGTTATCACCTATTTTTATTCCGATGAGCAGTGGGTGGGCTCCGAGAGTTTTATCGGGGTAAAGCAGAATCAGGAAGAGAATTTTACAGTCAACAAAAAAGGGAATAAGAATACTGTATTTAGCGATTATCTGGATACATGCAGAGCAGATGACATGATGTAGAACATTACCTTTATATCCATCGCCCCCCGATGCTATCCTCGGGGGGGCGATAGAATTGTTATTCCAAATTTTCTGTAGATATTCTAAATACCGGAAGTTTAGTTTCTGACCTTTAAATCAGCATTTAACAGTTGAATTCATCAATTCTGGTTTGAAACTGGTTTATCATAATCAGTACTTTGATCAGATGAAATATTATATACATGGAAAATAACTTCTTCATCTGCCAAATATTTTTGATCTCCCAGAGATTCGTAGAGATCCAAGGAAAGTGTATCCGTTATGGCCTTGTCTAAATCGGGACAATCCTCTGTATCCAATTTCACAAGAAACCCTATGTGGTATGGATATGATTCGGCTACCCGGCCATCCCAAACAATTTCAAATTGATCATCACATGATTTTTTATGCGTTACTTCAACATGTAAATACTTTATGTCATTTTCTGTCGGAGTGCCATACATCAGTAATTTCAAAAGGGGCCCCCACTTCTTCCTTCCCCTCTTGACCTATTTTATGGAGATCATTATACATATCCTGGCTCTTATAAAAGGTAAAGTTTTCTCCCTTTACTGATGCTGGTTCACCTGTGGTATTGGTATCAGTACTATTCGACTGACACCCTGACAAGAGGCCTATTGTTATAGACAGAAGAATTGATAATGATTTATACATAATAGATGTTATACCTTGTGGTTTGATAGATGAATGTTTTTGATGTAACTACCTGTTATTTATACACATATATAAACAGCTATAACTATTTATTTTAATATGATATGAGTCTTCCTTTAATAATGATTATTCAAATGGCAGACTTGGTTATTATCTATCATCCGATATAGCTATAAGTGAACAAAATATGGTTACTGTGCACTTTGAAAGTATGAACATGCATATTAAAGAACTTTTTGAAGACATTTTATCTTATTGAAAGGACAAATTAGGAAAGAATTCCTTAATTCATATTGATGTACAAGTCTTTGTCAATATTTAATAGTAGATATAGATTGGTAATGTATGTTTACAATATGGCCTTGAGAGATTCCTCTGTTTCTAATAATGCTATTATAGCCTCTTGTGGTTCAAATAATTGTTCCAAATGATAAACACCTGTTGGGTGAGAACTGCTGATTAATCTTTTTGCTACTTCAGCAGCAACTAACCCGGTTACATATCCTTCGCCATGACCACTTAAAGAACATTTATAAGTGGAACCATCATATCCCCTACCTATGACCTTGGCCATAAAAATGTCACTCCCCAATGAAATAGAATTAATTAATTTTATTACAATATCTTGGATTAGTTCTTTTTTCAATATTGCTGATAATCCAGTCATTTCGGCAAAGGCTATTAGATTTGTCATAATTAAAGAATCAAAACAAACGCGGGTAAAGACTTGAACTCCATCCATATTATCTGCAAGTACATGCTGATCTGATAAGTTAAACAGGAATGTTTTTCTCTTACCTATTTCTGAATTAAAATAAACTTTCTTTGGCTCGCTAAAACTTTTTACTACATGGGCTTCTCCTATTCCCTTCACCGAATATTCAGTATTCAAATTATTCAACATCCATTGATAGGCAGCTGTACCATGTTTTTCACCACTTCCCAATAAAACATGAATATCCAGCTGCATTGCTTCCTCCAATTGGTTCTTACAATGTTTGGCCAAGAGGTTGGTAATACCAGGAGCCAATCCTACACTTAGTACCCCAATAGCATTGTTCTCAACAGCTATACCATTAAGCTTTTCAACTTCAGATAAGAATTCATAGCCAGCTGTTATATCGATATAATTTATCTCTTCCAAAAAGCAGTGTTCTACAAAGTCCGTGTTCTCTTGATCTATACACATAATAACCAGCGCAACATCTTTCAACAGTTCGCTATATTTTCCGGTATCAGCTATATCACAGCGTAAGGGAACTGCTCGATGATTCAATTCTTTACTCAATTGTTCTGCTTTATTATAGTTTCTACCGGCTACAATTACTCTACCTGGATAGATTTCAGACAAGTGCCGGGTTATGACGCTCCCAACACTACCATACCCCCCAATAATTAGAATGTTTTTTTCCATAAATAATAGCTTTGAGTTATAATGTTTTATTAGGGGTAAATTATATTAATCTTACAACCCATAAATATTTGTTAAATAGTAGTCAGAAATTAGCAAATAAGAGTCAGCTTCTACCTTCCATTACGTTGCTCAAGTCAGAAAGGATTTGTTGCAGGCTATAAAACGGCAGCAGCCTATTACGAATTTTGGAAAGAACGGGTGATTTCATAAATATCATTTTTGCCAGCTTGCGAGAATCTGCCTGTGCAGTTTCCACGCGCTGTTTCTGTCGTTGAGTATAGAGATTTAATGCATAGGGTAGATGCTGTTTATGTGCCCGACTAAGCTCATCGGCCAGGGCCGCAGCCGAATCCATTGCCATCGAAGCCCCGACACCGGCGGTTGGCAGAAATCCTGTTGCGGCATCTCCCAGTAGCACTACATGCCCTTTGTGCCAGGTCTTGGTTCTGCAGTCGTGAAAATCCCAAAAGAAGGGGCGCTCATCTTTACGACAGGCCTCAAGAGCTTGGCGGGGCAGCTCATGTTCAGGAGAAACCATCTGTTTTACCTCATCCGCAAACGACGCTAATCCTTTTTCTTTAATAATATCTATTGGGCCGCCTAAAAAGACGCCCACTTTGTCTTTTACCGGGTAGATACCAAGAAAAGAGCCGGCGCCCCAGTATTCTTTGTAGGAGGTTGTTGGATTACCATGAAGCCAGCTCACCCATCCACCCCAGCCGGTGTGATAATAGGAATATTCATTATCATCCAGGATGAAATCCCGAGTCTCAGAATGGAGTCCATCCGCTATAATTACCAGATCAAATCGCTCGGACCGGCCCTCAGAAAAAGTAACCCGCACTTCATCATTACCTTGTTCCAGATTAGCTACTGTTGTATCAAAACGGACAGCTTCGGGTGTTACGTTAGCCAATAAAATGTCAATAAGCTTCTGACGGGTAATACTTCGGTAAGAGCCGTATTTTTCGTTAATAAAATCAAGCGGATACGACTTTATCAACGCCCCGTTTGAGCGGTGTGCTTCATAATATTCCATCTGGATACTTTGGTTGTAGTACGCTGTCCGGGCATCCAGTGCATTTAACACTCGTCCGCCCAGTGGGTAGAGCCCGAGCATGTATCCGGTACAATTAAACTGTTGCTGGGGCTCCCGCTCTACAATTTGGGGGTGCAGCCCATGCCTGGAAAGAAGGCCGGCGCAGGTAAGCCCTGCTACTCCGGCCCCGATGATCAATATATCCATATCCTGCATAACAGGTCTGGTTACTTGGTCAAAATAAGACCCTTTGAGATGCGCTGGGAGGTGATATTAAAAAGGGTACATGCATTCTTTACTCAAAAACAAGATATTGAAGAATACGCTCTTGTGGCCGAAATTCATGAGAATGTTCATGTTCGATGGTATGATATGAACTATAGATGACCTTACCTGAGCCTAATGAAAAACTTATGCTCAACGGTTTTACGCCGGATCCATTGTTCCATTCAACCGGACCTTTGACCCAGGGTTTAGTATCCGCCCCATTGTGAGCTCCGTTCATCACAGCCCAGTTTGAGGCAAAGCCTCGGATGGTAACGGATTGATCTCCGTTTATACAATTCTCTGATTCACAATTCACCACCGAAAGCCAGTCTGCAAGGTTACTGTCAAGAAGTTCTGCTTGTACTGTTATGTCTGGAAGACCTGTTTCAGCAGCATAGATCTGTTCGGCTTCTTCGGCAGAAGCCCCAGGATCTCCCATAAAATCTATATAAGATGGAAATACCTGTTCAGTATAATTGTAAGCTAAATCGGTGGTGTATAGCATTCCACCATTTTGCACATAATCGTTGATGGTGGATATTTCCTTCTCAGCCAACAGGCTCTTCGCATGAAATGCTTGATCATGAGCATGACCGTGTGTCTTTTCTTTAGACGGGAATAAATATTCTTCCGAAGCGCCACAATTTATAAAAACAATATCATAGTTATTAACATCAGGTTTACCATCTCCATCTTTATCCTCAAAGAGCATTCCCATGTCAGGATAATCTTCTGGGAGTGAAGTATCTCCATCATAGAGATCGAAGGTTTCAGTTCCCAGTTTTAATTTGCCATATTCTGCAGCATTCGGATCTGTTACGATTTCACCGAACCCTACTTTAGCCAGTACATCCTGCATCCGATCGTAGGAGCCAGTGATAACAGCGATATCAATGTTGCTAGTCGAAACCATTAACGTTCCTACGTCGCTGGTTCCGTCGGTATTTATAGTAACTGACTTGGTGAAATAGAAATTTCCCTTTAATATCTTCAATTCGATTTCATCCTGGCCAGCTTCCACTTCTGTTTCAAATTCAAAGCTTCCATCTGCATCAGTACAGGTATAAGCGGTATACGACGCCGACGGTTCCTCACAGTTTTCTTGACCGCCGGACTGGGTAGGCAATTGGGCCATTATCTTATTTTGGCTGCCAGAATTATTGGCAGGAGCTTCCCCAATATAGACGGTAGCACCTTGAATAGGGGTGGCATTATCCGGAGCCTGCACCTGGCCCGAAATAGTTGCAGAGATGGGGCCAGTGTTGCCGGGACCGGAAGAATTGTCACTACAAGATAGTAGAAAAAGTGTTATAAGTAATATTGAAATGTAATTAAAGCTTCTTTGCATTTTTACTGGCAGTGTTTTGTTTGTTGTTTATATGATGAATTTTTAAGGATGATTAAAATAAGAGTAAAAAAGGCTTGACTACTATAGTGATTACTAATGGGACCTATCTCCATAGCTTATAGTGATAGGTTATGTTTTCCATCGTACAGCGTAGGCCAGTATGAGTTTCACCGCTAATAGGATCAACAGAAATGAAATAATAGGATCCGGGATTTGACTTACGATGTTTATTGCTATAACCAGCAGTAACAGAAGTGGAGCCACTGCTTTTTGCAGCTTGTACCCCTTAATGGCATTAACACTATAAGTACAAGCAATAATCAGTGTAGCATTTATAGCGATGATTCCCATCTGAGTGGGAAAAAGAATGACGAGAATAGCCGGATGTACTAAGTGTAGAGGAGCAATAAAAAAAAGTCTGAGTTTTGGATTATTCTCATGGTACCTGGTAGTTCCTTCCGTAAAGTTTGCCACAACACCACCACCGATGTCCAGGGCCAGAAGAATGAGCATTATTTGTTTCCACAGGACAAAGTCCGCTGGTATAAAAAAGTAAACAACGCTCGCGGCTATGCACGCCGCCAGATAGGTCAAAATCAGATCAGGGATGCTGGCTTTTGTCCCGTGGAATTCATGCAGGACTTTGGGGATCGTTACTTTGGAGTTTCGCATATATGGTGGCCATTTTTGATTCGATTCAAATATGACGACCCATTCATCCAAAAGCATTAACATTTGTTAAATAATGGGAATGAGGGGGGGAAGGATACCAGCTATTCTTTAGATACAAGACGCAGCTATTTTTAATATGACAGACGAGCAGAATTACAGGGATGTCTGCCATTCTATAGCTGGCTATTGCTTGCCGGCACGTATGCGGCTAAGCGATACCTGGGAGATCCCAAGGAAAGAGGCAATATATTTAAGGGGCACTCGGTTCTCAATGTCGGGAATAGCCCTTATTAACTCTTGATACCGATTTGGGGCACTTTTATAGATTAAGGTTTGGTAAATATACTCAAGCTTCAGGTACTCCTTTTCCAGCAGTTGGGCCCACCAGTTGGCCCAATCTATATCAGAACGACACAGCCTTCGTAATTTTTTTCTACTAATGGTGTAAAGGATGCTATCCTCAAGGCACGTCAGCTCTTGGTATGAGGGGGATTGATTGATAAAGCTGTTTGGGATTGTAAAGAAGTTGTGCTCAATTTCAAACCATAGGGTACGGTCATCTGAAAAGTTGCTGCATCTAACCAATCCTTCTGCTAAATAAAAAAGGTTATGACAGATTTCTCGATTATTTACAATCTTCTTGCCGGATGAACACTCCCAGCGATCAAACTCGTGCTTCACCTGGTCAAAATCATTTCTTGGAGGATCGTGCCGGACAAAACGATTTATACTGTTTGCTGATGGAATAGTCATATTCATTCGTTTTCTGTATTTATAACAGCCTCCCCAAAATAACTATATCTTTAAAGATCTACGAATTTTCAAGCCATTCCACCTGTAATATTTCAGATACCAAATTTGGGATATTGGGATGGTTTAAATTTATAGATGTAAAAACGCGTTGTGTAGTTATTTTTTAACAGCTAATGAATCATCATAATCCTAATAAGCAACCATTCTCATCCGAATCCTGGGGTTGACCTCGGGTGAATGCCAAGCGCTTGTGATATATCCATCGGCCGACACCCTCAGTCGCCCGATGAGACAATATAACCTGTTTGGGTATGTCTCTTTTTAACCGCACAGCCACAGCACGTCACGTTATGTATAAAAGAGAATCCATCTGAATTGTATTTAAAAGTCGTAACCAACAGGGCCCTGTCCCTGACCAAGACCCGGCGCATTACGGATCGCTTCCGTCACCATTTTTTTAGCCTGTTGCACTGTTTACAGCAAGTTTTTGTCCTTAATAATATGTGCTGTAACAGCTGCCGAAAATACATCCCCCGATCCATGTGTATGTTTCGAGTGTATCCGCAGTGAGTTTAGCCAGTTCATTGTTTCTCCATCGTAAAAAAGATCGTTACTCTGTTCCCACTCATCGAAATATCCGCCTTTAATGACAACCGAATTGCAACCGAGATCTATAATCTGTTTGGCAGCTTCGGGCATAGCATCAGGAGATGAAATTTGCATTCGGGCCAGCAGTTCGGCTTCCGGAATATTAGGGGTGACCACTTCTGCCTGGGGTAATAAGTATGATTGGTAGGCTGAGACTTCTTCGTCAGATGCTAATACATCCCCTCGCTTTGTAGCGATCACGGGATCTACTATCAATGGGCATGAGGTATGTTCTTCCAGCTCTTGAGCTACATTTATGATGACCTCTTTCGTGCCCATCAGGCCCGTTTTAATACTTTGAGGTGGTATGTCCTCGATTACGGCTCGAACCTGTCGGCAGACGGTGGCAGGGTCTATTTTAATCATATCATAAACACCGGTCGTGTTTCCGATGGTCAAGGCTGTTACGGCTGTCATTCCGAATATCCCCAAAGAAGAGAACGCTTTCAGATCGGCTTGTAATCCCGCTCCGCCACTGGGATCACTGCCGGCAATGGTTAAAGCTGCTGGTGCTGAATCTCCTGAGTTCGCATGAGTCATGGTTTTATACTTTAAACTGCTTTTAGGGATGCAATAAAAACATCTACTAGTGTGTCAATTTGCTCCCTGGTAATTATAAGAGGAGGTACAAAGCGCATCACCTTTCCCGATGTACAGCTCGTCAGTACGCCACGTTTAATCATCTCGTTGACGACTGGCTCAGCATCAGAATGGAGCTCCACGCCAATCATTAGGCCTTTCCCCCGAACGCCTTTGATAGCATCTTGTTTTTTAGCCACTTCATATAAACGGTCCATGAAGTAGGATCCTTTTCTATCGGATTGGCGCGGAATATCTTCTCTTTGCATTGCTGCAATGGTGGCTAAGGCAGCGGCACAAGCGAGCGGGTTGCCTCCAAATGTACTTCCATGCTCTCCATATTCAGCTACATCAGCGACTTTATCCTTTACCATAATTGCTCCTATGGGAAAGCCATTAGCTAAAGCCTTGGCAGAAGTTACAATATCCGGCGTAATGCCATAGTGCTGATAGCAGAACCAGCGTCCGGTCCGGGCCATACCGCACTGAATTTCATCACAGATCAAGAGGATATTATGCTGATCACAGAGGGAACATACTTTTTGAATATATTCTTTTCGGGCAGGATAAATACCGCCTTCACCCTGAATCGTTTCCACAATAACAGCAATCGTTTCATCCGTGGTTTGGGCTTCGAGGGCCTCTAAATCATTAAAAGGAACTTTTGAAAACCCTCCTGGTACCGGCTCAAACGGCTCACGGTACTTCCTTTTGCCCATGGCTATGGTGCCGAGCGTTCTCCCGTGGAAGCAGTTACCCATGGCAATGATCTTTCCTTTTTTATTATGCACCTTCCCGTACTTACGGGCCAATTTTATGGCACGTTCTACCGCTTCCGAACCACTGTTACAGAAAAAGGATTTATCAAGGCCGGAGATCTCGGCAAGTTTCTTAGTCAGCTGGCTTTGGGGTTCGTTATAATAGTTATTTGATA
Source organism: Fodinibius salsisoli (assembly GCF_026229185.1). GTDB lineage: Bacteria > Bacteroidota > Rhodothermia > Balneolales > Balneolaceae > Fodinibius > Fodinibius salsisoli. Next base: position 634,471 of record NZ_JAGGJA010000001.1, read on the forward strand.
TGTGGGTTAAATGTCCCGCCTGTTCTCTAATCGCTTTGACAACCCCGGGATGGGCATGTCCCAAACTTTTAACGGCTATCCCCGCCAGTGCATCGAGATAGTCGTTACCCTCGCTATCTTTCACATACACGCCGTTACCTTCAGTTAGCGTTAAAGGATAACGGTCGTACAAATCTACATGGTACTTTTGTGCCAGTTCTTGTGCACTATCCGTCATAATTGGTTATAGGTTTTTTGATAATTGATGAAAATGGTATTACCGGAAACTGTTTTCACTATTCAGCCCTTCCGTGAGACCGGCCATGGTATAGTGATACCTTAGTGGTTAGCATTAAAAGAAAATATTGCAGGGAAGAGACCTAGTTCATGAATCGATCAAGTAATTCACCCATTGTGTCATGATTCTGCTTAAAATATCCCGCCTCAAGCATCTGTTCGGCGTTTTGTACAAACCGGCCATTGCCAAATTTATGCTGGGTGCTTTCAATAAGTTGGGACAACCCTTCCTTTGTCATTTCCAGATGAAATTGCAGGCCGAGTACATAATCATCAAGCATAAAGCCTTGATTTCTACAGCCCTTACTACTCCCCAGGTTGATAGCATCGTCAGGCCGATAAAACATATCACCATGCCAGTGAAGAGCCATTTGTTGAGGAGGAAGAAAATCCAACGCAGGATGATTGCGTGCAGATGGGGTCCACTGTACCGGAAACCAACCGATTTCTTTCTCCAAAAGGGTCACTACTTTAGCCCCTAACGCTTCGGCGATAAGCTGCGCTCCCAAACAGATTCCCAGTACTTTTTTCTTGCGATTGATACACTCCTTTATGAATGCTTTTTCCTCTTTTAGCCAAGGGTAATCCTGTTCGTCACTGACTCCCATTGGACCCCCCATGATAACCAGGGCATCGATATCCCCAGGTGAAGGCAGCGTTCCAGAATTAAACAGGTGCGTAGCCGTTAGCTCATGGCCCCGCTGTTTGGCCCAGGCTTCAATATAGCCTGAGCCTTCGAAGGAGACATGTTGCAAATAATGTATTTTCATTTCTATCTGATTTCGATATACTTATAATTCGGGTTGGATTTATTCGGGTATGCGATTGGGGGAATAGGATGGAGAGTCAATGCCCGGCCAGTAATATGAATCAGGGGTATCACGTTCACCAAAAATGGCCCGGCCTATTCGAACGATCGTTGCGCCTTCCTCGATGGCCAGTTCAAAGTCGTTGGTCATTCCCATCGAAAGATGCTGCATTTGAACATCCGGAATATTCTGGTTGGCAATGGCATCGTGCAATTGCCGCAACCGGGCAAAACCCGCCCGCACTTTCGGCCAGTTATCCGAAAATAGTCCGATGGTCATGAGGCCCTTAATGTTGAGTCGCTTAAATTCGGCTGCTTCTCTGACGAAATGGATAGCATCATTCGGATGAATGCCGTATTTACTGTCCTCTCCGGAAGTATTTACCTGGATCAAAACATCCATGGTTTTGCCTACCTTCTCGAGCCGACGATTCATTTTTCGTACGATTTTCATGCGATCAACAGACTGCACCATTGAGGTAAACCGTATAACTTTATTGACCTTATTGCTTTGCATGTGGCCGATATAATGCCACTCCAGCTTGTCCGATTGTTCACCCATTTGCTTTATTTTTCGACGGGCTTCCTGTACGCGGTTCTCACCAACAACTGAGTAACCAAGATCGGCCGCATTTAGGATACGTTCGGCTTCAACCGTTTTGACAGCAAGGATTATTTGAATTTTTTGGGGATCGCGGCCCACCCGTTGACAAGCTTGAATAATGCGATTTTCAACCTGTTGAATATTCTGTTTTATAGAGTTCTTCATCTTAAACCATTAACTGAAAATAAAGATAGAGGCGATGGGTGGATTCGAACCACCATAAGAAGCGTTGCAAGCTTCCACCTTCCATTCGGTCACATCGCCTTGATGATGAAATTATTATGGTTGTTGTACTGAATAAGGCAAGCTCAAATCACCCGATAGTACCTTGAATACTTTATAAACACCCAACATAGGCTGGCCTTTCTCAGTTGAGACTTCCATATAGGCAGCAACGCCGTCGTAGTTGAATGCTTGCTCATTGCTTAGCCGTTGCGCAGGTACGGTAACCCTCAACAAATTATGGTCGAAGACTACAGGGAAGCCGGGTGAATCAAGATACATCGGCATGCCGGGATTGGTGGGCGGAAGTACCACGCCCTGATCTTCCTTTTTGAACTCCTTTACGGAAAGCCCGCCTTCAACACGATCATCTTCCACAAGTACCACCCAGTGCGTATGATAGCATTTTCCGTCATTTTTGTAGTCGTGGTCCCCATTTTCGTCCCAGAGTGGGGTGTCATCAAAATCTGGATGAGAGGTTATGGCAAAAGCTAAGGTTCCCTTCACATCCCCAAACCCGACGGCCGTTGGACTAAGGGTCGTGGGGAACACATAACCAAGGACGGGTGCACCATTCAGCTGTCCGGCTGGTTCGGGCTTGGTCTGTCCTGCCGTACCATCAACTTCCATCTGGAAGAGGATTTGGTCTTGGGCTCTTAGGTAGGTGACTTGGGCATCCGTAATATTCATATCTGCTGTATTAAGCTGCATAATCTGTTGGTCGGTGGCTTTTTGTGCATACACAATGACTGAGGAGAACAGGCTGATTGCGAAGACAAAAAGGGCAGGGAGTACAATTCGTAATTTCATAACTGGGTTTGCAGATTAATTCTTATTGAGCCTAAAGATGGTTGGATTTTGGATATAAGTCTATCGATATTTACTTCTGTTTATCATAAGAAATACTTATACCTATAATGGAGTTACGGCAATTCAAATATTTGCTTTCGATTGCTGAAGAGGGCACCTTCACAGCAGCAGCAGATAAGCTTTATATTTCACAATCGGCATTATCGCAGCAAGTGAAGAGTATGGAACAAGAGCTGGGAGTGCTGCTATTCGATCGTTCTGGTAATCGATTGCAATTTACCGAGGCCGGCCAGCTGCTGCATCAGCGTGCAAAACGCATTGTTAAGGAAGTGAATGAAGCCAAAACGGCTATTGATGAACTGGAAAATCTTTATCGGGGAACGCTTACTGTCGGAGTAGTACAGACCGTAAACGCCTATCTGATGCCTTGGGTAGTTTCATCATTTTCGGCTCAATTTCCAGGCGTACAGCTTAAGATACAGGAGCTTTCTGCACCGAAGATTGAACAGAAGGTTTACAACCGTGAATTGGATTTGGGCGTCAGTTTTGACCCTACAGAAGAGCCTGATCTTATTTTCGATGCGTTATTTGAAGAAGAGTTACTGCTGATAACCAATTCAAAGCACACACTGGCAAGTAAAAAGTGGATTAATGTTACCGCCCTTGATCAGCAAAAGCTGATCCTTCTTCCCGAAGGCTACTGTACCCGACGTATTTGGGAGAAATGTGCCTCCAAATCTTGCATTGCTCCTGAACTGCAAATTGAAATGAACACCATTAGCGGTCTGCTCTCCGTTCTGGAGAATAATTCTGCCGTTGGAACTATTTTGCCTGCACTAACTATGCAGATGAAGGTATCCGGTGGGTTAAAATCGGTTAAACTGAAAAACCCAACGCCTCGGCGAACGGTCGGTATATTGTGGAGAGATGGAGGATATCGAAGTGTTTCCTCCCAAAAATTCGCAGAAATTTTTAAGCAAAAATACAACGGATTTGAACAAAATAGTTAATATGGTAGAATCTATTGGGGGGATATGAAGTCTACAAAGGAGTTTATAAGCAGCTGGCTGATGTTTATGAGACCAGCGGTTGGCTGGAACGAATAGGCAGAGGAGCCTACAAAAGAAAAGGCAATGATTTGTTGTGGGAAGGGGGGCTATATGCGTTGCAGAAGCTCCAAGGCTTACCGATCCATTAGGAGTCGAACAGCATTAGAACTCCGGGGATTGGGCCACTATATCAAAATGTCTTCTCGTGACCAGGTAATACTGTGGAAAACACCAGAAGTAAGGCTGCCATTGTGGTTTAAAAACTATAATAAGTCGAAGAGCCAATTAGAAGTGCGGTCGGCTACGCTTTTTCCCAAGGACGATCAAGGGCTTTCAACGAAGACATTAAATCAGGGAGATATCACTATATCTTCTGCGGAGCGGACAATAATGGAATATCTTTATGACGTACCCAAGCGCGAAGGCTTTGATGAAGCCAATTATATCATGGAAGGGTTAGCCTCCCTGCGGCCGAACACTCTCCAGCAGCTATTGGAGAGCTGTAAATCAATACGCGTAAAGCGACTATTTATCTGTCTGGCCGAAGATCATAACCATCGTTGGTTTGAACGGCTTGATAGCTCCACGATAGATTTTTGGGAGAGCAAAAGAAAAATCATGAAGGGGGAAAACTTAATAAGAAATTCAAAATTGTAGTACCCAAGTTGTTGAGGGAAGATCAATGGTCAAACGATATCGAAACCAGGTACGATTGCTGTTAAGCGTATTGCCAATCATTGCAGATATTGACTTTTTGCTCTTAAAGCTGGGCGGCCATCAATTTTTTCTGGCGTAATTTCCCAGGACTTTTGATGGACATTAGTTTAACTTATCTTTCGTGCATTAATCGGCATTTAAACCGGTAATATAACCGGCAAAATAAAAGGTTGTTTATTTGTCTGTAATTCATGTAATCAACTAATTTTCAATTAGTTACAGATATTATACAATCGGAAAATAAACCGGCAATATAAGCGGAAATAGTATGTTTGATAATCCCAGTGATATGGAACCAATGTTTCCCAAGCGCAGTGGTGATTTGGTTGATTTAGCCATGGAAGTCCATCGGGAAGCAGCAGCATTACGAAATTCGCTTCACAAAAAGACGCGAAAGCGCATTGCAGATCTGGTGCGCCATATAAATAGTTATTACTCAAATCTCATAGAAGGGCATCATACGCATCCCTCAGATATTGAGCGAGCTGTACGGAAGGATTACGATTTAGATTCCGAAAAACGATCTCTGCAAGAACTGAGTACGGCTCATATTGAAGTTTAGAAAGAAATTGAGAATCGGCTATCCGAACAGCAAGGGCTGGAGATCTGTTCCCGGGAGTTTATTTGCTGGATACATAAACGCTTTTATGAGCAGGTGCCAGAAGAATTTCGGAAAATCAAAGGGCCTGGATCAGATAAAATGCTGTTGATGGAACCTGGCAGGTTGCGAGATCGGTTAATAGAGGTTGGGCGTCATATGCCTCCCTTGCCAAAGGCCTTGGATGATTTTTTGCGGAGGTTTAGTGATTCCTATCATCCTGATAAATTGCATGGGGCCAAGAAATTAATTGCCGTTGCAGCAAGTCATCACCGATTGGCATGGATTCATCCTTTTCTGGATGGTAATGGTAGGACAGCACGGTTGTTTAGTCATGCCTACATGAAAAAGGCTCAAATAGAATCCCATGGCCTATGGACGATTTCTCGGGGACTATCCAGAAGAAAAGAAGATTATCAGCAATTTTTAGCTATAGCAGATTCCCCCAGGAAGGGGAATTATGATGTCCGCGGAAATCTGTCTGACCATGGATTACGGAGGTTTTGTGAGTTTTTCCTGGATACTTGTTTGGATCAGATAGCGTTTATGGGCGAACTGCTGGATCTCGATAACCTGCAGCAGCGCATCAAGGGATATATTGACCTGCGTTCGCAGAGTATGATAGCCGGAGAGCCAGCACTTCGTCAAGAGGCGAAATATATCCTAACTGAAGTCATGCTTCGTGGAGAGGTATCCCGTGGAGAGGCAAAACGAGTGACTGGTTTAGGAGATCGAACAGCACGTAAAGTAGTAAGCCAGCTGGAAGGGGAAGAGCTGGTAACCTCAGAAAGTCATCGGAGCCCCCTTCGTTTCAATATCCCTGCAAAAGTGGTGGGGTATTATTTTCCCAACCTATATCCCGAAGGGACTATTTAAACTGGGAGTGAATAGGTATCATTCTCTGACAATTAATAGATCTGCTGATTGTTCCAGATGCTCAATCAGAATGGTTGGGATTATTGAAATAAAGGGAAAGGGTCTCAAAACTTTTGTTGTCCCAGAGAAGATATAAACCTATTAATTTGCTCAGTTCCCCAAAACAAAAAAGCCCCTAACTCGTTGTGAGTCAGAGGCTTATCGTTGAGCGATCCGGACGAGATTCGAACTCGCGACCTCCTGCGTGACAGGCAGGCGTTCTAACCAGCTGAACTACCGGACCAAAAAACCACTTATTTTGCGAGGACGTAAATGCCCTTGCGCATTAAGAGCTCCAAATATACGGATAATTTATTAGCTATGTCAAGGTAAATATTCATTTTTTAGTATCTTTTGATTGACTGGTAGAATTTAGTTACCATAGAAAAAAAATAATGCCCTGAATCTATGTATCAACCAACATTTGTTGAAGTTTCACACAACATCAGTGTTGAAGTGAAACCCACCTATTTAGAAGAAGAGTCAAGTCCATTAGCCGGTAAGCATGTATTTGCTTACTTTATTTCTATCAGGAATTTAGGTGAAAGTCCAGTAACCTTGCTGAGGCGTCATTGGGAAATTAAAGATTCCAACGGCACAGATCATGAGGTTGATGGAGAAGGCGTCATTGGCCAGCAACCCTCTATCGTGCCTGGTGGCGAACACACCTATAACAGTTTTTGCGTACTGAAATCATATCGGGGGAGCATGGAAGGATATTATACGATGCAGGCTGAAGATGGAAGGATATTGAAAGTGCGCATTCCAAAGTTTTTGCTTATCTCGCACCGCTTGAATTAATATAAAAAAAGGAGGACCGTAAGTATCAGTTACGGCCCTCTGTCGGGATGGTGATGGGATGTATATTAGGGATACATTATGTTAACTATCTAAAGCGGATTCTATTGCCTTTAAAATTGTATTATTTTTTGGTTCTACATCACTGCGGAAACGTCGAATGAGTTTGCCATTCTTATCCACCAGGAACTTTTCAAAGTTCCACTTGATGGTGCCCGTAAAATCAGGGTTCTGAGCCGTTGTGAGGTATTTAAACAACGGATGTTGCTCTTCGCCTTTCACTGAAACTTTAGAAAACATAGGGAACGAAACATCATAGTTTATTTTGCAAAACCTTTTAATTTCTTTTTCCGTTCCCGGTTCTTGTCCCCCGAAATTGTTCGCGGGAAATCCAAGAACAACTAATCCCTCGTCCTGATAATCCTCGTAAATGGCCTGCAGCCCTTCATATTGAGGGGTAAAACCACATTCTGAGGCGGTATTAACAATGAGTAATACTTTTCCCTCATATTTACCCAGGGAAGTCTCTTCTCCGTCAATATCGGATAGGTTATAATTATATACCGAGTCGTTGCTGCCATTCATAAAGGCAAGTGATGCAAATGAAAATATTATCAGTAGTCCGAGAGTTTTCATAGATTATAAGCCGTTATTTTAATAAGATATTGTAATTATAAAATATGAATTTATGATTAAGCATTCCCGAAAAAGGCTTTTTCAGCACAGTTTTATGCTGAAAGTACTCTTAATCACCCTATTCGTTGTAGTTTCTGCCGATATTACCCGTGCACAAATGTTTTCTGCTGATAGTGACAGGCAGGCACAATTTAATGCCCCCAAAACTGAATTATATTTGGGCTTTGAACCAGCCACGGTAACATACCAAGGGGAGGAGGGAATTGATGGTGCCGGACAGTTTTCCTATGATGCCCCGGTAATACGTGCAGGATTTAGCAGTAGGGCACTGAATCTTTATTTGGGAGCCGGAGGTAAAGTGACGGGAAGTGATGATGTCGGATATTTTGACGTCGGAGGAAACCTGAATTTTGGTCTCCCACTTTATATAACCGAAAAGTTTATCCTGCTGTTGCCTTTTCGAATATCCTCTCGACTAACTAATATCACAAACGATCGAACAAGTGCAGCTCCCTTAGGAACCCGTGACCAGTTCCGTTTTGGAGGCATTACAGCTGGTGCTGGGCTCAAGGCCAATGCAAGACCCAAACCCAATATACGCATTCAGTTGGGAGCAATACCAAGCTATGGATTTACGTTTGCCTCAGGTGGACTCTTTGGTGGCTCTTTGGGAACGCTTGCCCTAAATGGACGGCTGTTCTTTGACCGTCTTTTTGGAGATACCGGACTTAGCTTGGGTTATAAGTATGATTTGAGAAATTATAATGTAGATGAGGAAAAATATGATTACCGTGTGAACGGGCACAGCATACAGGTGGGAATTACATTTTAACGGATCCCCATGAAAACAGAAAAACTACTTTTAGAGTTAGAACAACTGGTAGAAGAGGCCGGCTATACCATCCGGAAAGAAAAAGGAACATTTAGAGGAGATTCCTGCATCGTAGAGGGGGAAAACCTGGTTGTACTCAATAAGAAAAAGCCAGAGCAACAGCAGGTAGGGTTACTGGCTCGCGTTTTAAAAGACAAGTCCCTGCAGGATATTTATATTAAGCCTGCCGTCCGCAATCACCTCGAAGAACTTTGGGATCGTTTTGACAGGTTTAAAGATACTGAAATTGAAGAATTAGATATAGATCTGGATTAATGCAGCTAACTTTTTTAGGAACAGGTACCTCCATGGGGGTTCCTGTAGCAGGTGGATTTGGGAAAGAGCATTTAGATGGCGATCCGCGTAATATTCGTTGGCGTTGTTCGGCATGGCTGCAAACCAACGAAGCCTCGATAGTGATCGACACCGGTCCGGAATTTAGACTGCAGACCATTCGTTCCGGATTGTCTCACATCGATTTGGTGCTCATAACGCACGAGCATATGGATCATATTTCCGGTCTGGATGACTTGCGGCCTTTCTGTTATAAGCAGGAACAGAGCATTCCCGTTTATACAAGCAAATCATGCATAGAAGCTATCAAACGAAGGTTTGACTATATGTTTGGTCCGGATAAATATCCGGGGGCAACATCAATAGATCTCCGGGAGATGACGGATACCCTTTCGTTCAAGGATGTTGACATTACCCCGCTGCCCGCCAGCCATGGTCGGATAGATGTATTGGGTTTCCGGGTAAATGAAATTGCTTACCTCACCGATGTAAAAGAGATTCCTGAGGTAACGAAACAACGCATTCGGGGCTCTGAGGTGCTGGTGCTTGATGGATTACGCTGGGAGCCCAAACATCCTACCCACCTAACCATTCCCGAAGCAACAGCTATCGCTAATGAGTTAGAAATTCCGCAGACGTATTTGATTCACATGAACTCCTATGTAAATCATAAAAAAACGAATGCACGCCTCCCGGATAACGTCCAGTTGGCCTACGATCAGCTGACAATAGAAGTATAACATCCATATGCTTGGATGTTGAGGTTAAGCAGGCTGATTGGCATTGGCAGTATCCGGTTTATTGTCAACCGCAAGATAATGCAGCGTAAGGCTGTTATCAGATTTTGGCGAAGGAGCTGCAGCGATGATGGCGTCAGTGGCTGGTTTGTTATATTCATCATGGAGGATATAGTTATCCTCCACATATTGCTGAACCCGATCAAAGGCATGGCTTGAAACCTGGCTGCCGGCAAAAACCAGGAAAAAGCCAATGCTGGCAATAGGACCGGGATATAGCAGGATAAACTCTGTAAATGTAGGCCCGCCCAAACCAATTCGGAGAGAACTGGGCCCAAAGAGAAGAGTTAGGATGCCAGTAAGCAGTACAACACCACCTATTCCAAGAATTGCATAGCCGACGTATTCTTGTATGGTCGCTTTTTTAACAGCCGATACGTTCTTAATGGTTAAGGGAAGGTCTTTCTGGGTAACTTTGCGTGGTTTATTTTGCATAGTAGTAAATTAGTAATTATTGTAAAGTACAATATAATTTCATCTAAATACTATATAGTATATATACCCATATATGTATATAGTAATATTTTTTCATTATTCAGTTGAAGAAATATAAATGGGACCTTAAATAATGAGGAAAAGCAAATATCGGCGTTAGAACTCATTAAATTAACTAATTGATGGGGAGGCAGATTTTGCAAAAACCCCTCAAATACACCGGAGGAGGATATATGCCTATATTGGTAAAAAATATAATAGTATTGTCCATATCGTTATTATTAGGGAGCGATCTTACTTTAGCACAGGTTGGGGTTAAGAAAAACGACTCAACATACAAAAGCTGTTCGTCTCAATTGGAATATTTAATGGACTCATGGAATCCCAAAATCATAAAAAATTATCAAGAAATTGAACCCTTGTCCTATGAACTCATTGACACCTTGAACGATGTTAACATGTCATTTTATAAGGAGCAGATAATGGATAAGGATAACTATGTTTTAGATTATGAAAATGAAACAAAAGTTGTATCGGAACATCAATTAAGTGATTTATCAACAGAGGTTGCTTCACAGTTAGCGGATGCTCATGATAAAATGTTAGCTAAGGGCAATAAGGTTTATGCCATAAAAGTTAAGCTACGACAAGGCATTTTTTATAATTATGGTATTTGTGGAGCAATAGGAACTGAAAAAATATTTTGGGATAATATGTTTAGTAATATCCTACTCTTTGAGAAAGGTTTTAGCTCAAAAAGAGTTGTTCCTGTTTCTATATTTTAGCCGTGAAAGAGACTTTATAAAAATCTTTTAGTCTCTTCGTTTTCTTTAAGCTGGTTGACGATTTGCTTAACGCCCTGGGCTTCGTTGAGGTTACAGACCAGGATAGCGTCATCTGTTTCAACAACGGCAAGATTCTCTACACCAACGAGCGCAATCATCTTTCCGCTCTTACTCTGGATGAGATTGCCGCCAGCATTGGTGAGTGCAGCGGTTTCTGTTTCGATAACATTTTTGTTTTCGTCCTTGGAACGCAGCTCATACACGGCTTTCCAGCTGCCAACATCATTCCAGCCAAAAGAACCCGGTACTACAAAAACATTGTTGGAAGACTCCATAATACCGTAGTCAATAGAAATTGATGGGCAGTTTTGATAAAAGGTGTTAATGGCTTCATCCTGACTATCGGTACCAACGGAGTTCTGCAGCTTATCCGCCTCTTTCTTTATTTCCGGCTGAAATCGGTCAAATTCTTTCAGTATTGTGGATGTAGTCCAGACAAACATGCCGCTGTTCCACAAAAAATTACCGGAGTCCAGAAACTCCTGGGCTTTTTCTTTATCAGGCTTTTCGCGGAATTGGTGTACTTTCTTGACTTCACGTCCAGCATAAATACCGGAAGAATCTTTATCAAACTCAATGTAGCCGTAGCCGGTTTCGGGATGGCCGGGTTCAATGCCTACCGTGATGAGGTTTTCCCCTGCTTTTGCTTTAGCCTGAGCAGTTTCTAAGACGGCAAGAAAGGTCTCGGTATCTTCGATAAGATGGTCGGCGGGGAGGACAACCATCGTACCGTCGGGATCCTGATCGTGAATGAGTGCGGCAGCAAGGGCAACGCAGGGTGCGGTATTTTTGGGCATCGGTTCGCCCACAATGTTCTGGAGGGGAACATCGGGCAGTTGTTCGTGAACCAAGTCTTCATAACGCTCATTGGTGATCACCCAGGTGCGCTCGGCAGGAATTAGTTCTTCAATGCGATCGACCGTCTTCTGTAGCATCGTACGATCGCCAAATAGATTCAAAAATTGCTTGGGATGTTCTTGGGTGCTTCGGGGCCAAAAACGCGTGCCCGATCCTCCGGCCATAATTACAGCGTGCAGCATAACGTTGAATATGAGTTAGTGAGAATAATTTTAAGCTGAAAAGTAGCTAATATTGCAGCAATAATGAAAGATGAGATTTTAGCCCGTTTGGATTTCTTCGACAGATACCTATGGGAAGTGAAGGTGAAAAATCATTCAACCATTTCAGCAGACACGGGAGTTCTCTGCACTTTAGTGAGTGTAAAGCTAAATGTAGAACCTTCATTGGCTGTACTCTCAATAAAAAAGTCTTCACCATGGGCTTCCATAATGTGTTTTACAATAGCTAATCCAAGGCCGGTACCCCCTTTTTCACGAGATCGTGATTTGTCAACCCGGAAAAACCGCTCCGTTACCCGTTCAATATACTGTTGTTCAATTCCAATACCGGTATCTTTCACATAGACCAGGATTTTGTCTTCATCTTTAGGGAAAGGTTTCGAACCAACTGTAACGGAGCCATTGGGTACATTATATTTGATGGCGTTTTCGATCAGGTTAATCAGCACCTGCTTTATCTGGTTGCGGTCGGCAGATACTAAGGTATTTTTCTCAAAGCGATCTACTTTCAGGGAGACATTTTCTTTTTGCGCTTTATACTGCAGGCTTTCCACCACATCGGATGCTATATCGTGGAGATAAATATCCTGCACCTCCGACTTTAGCTCTCCTGTCTCGAGCTTAGAAATCTCCATCAGATCTTTGGTGAGGAAAATAAGACGGTTCACATTTCGCATCGCCTTCTTCAGGAATTGTCGGTTCACCTCCTCATCATCGATTGCACCATTGAGCAGCGTTTCAATAAAGCCCTGAATGGCAAAGATCGGGGTTTTTAGCTCGTGCGAAATGTCGCCGATAAATTCTTTGCGATAATTCTCAATGCGATTTAAGCGCTGGATTTCCCGTTCCACCGTTTTGCTTGCTCGTATAGACTGTTTGATGAGGTAGTCGAGTTCATCATGGCCGCCGGCAGAGAGTTCTTCATATTCCCTAAACCGTTTGCGGGCAATATTCCGGGTGATGCGATTGAGCGATTCCATCCGGGAAAATTGTAGCCGGTAAATGGTGTAGTAAATGGTACAAAAGGCTGTAACCATTATTACCAAGCTAAGCAGCAGGGCCAGACTTATGGATAGGTCCGCAAAGAAGATCAACAAAATGATGCATAGGCCGCCGACAGGCAGTGCCGAAAAAAGAGCAACCCTAAATGATAATCGGGATGATTTGGTGAACGATGCTCGTTTCATTCTTTGAAGCGATATCCTACGCCTTTAACGGTTTCGATATATTCTTTTCCCAGCTTTTCACGAATTTTCCGAACATGGACGTCCACGGTACGGTCGACGACGTAAATATTGTCGCCCCAAACATGGTTGAGCAGCGTTTGTCGATCCATGACTTTGCCTTTACGGCTGGCTAAGAAATATAGCAACTCAAATTCTTTGCGGGGCAAGTGAAATTCTTCCTCCCCCTGGGTTACAATATAACGATCTTTGTCAATGACAATATCATGGACGTCGATCTGGTCGGCCATCTCCTGGGTTTCTTCAAAACGACGAAGCACGGCTTTGATGCGCGAAATAAGCTTGGTTGTGCTAATGGGTTTAGTGATATAATCATCACCGCCTTTATCGAGCCCTTCCACTTCGGTTTTTTCATCGCCCCGGGCCGTTAAAAAGATGATAGGAATTTGTTTAAGTTTTTTGTCGCCCCGCATTCGTTCAACAACTTCCAGCCCATCCATCTTAGGCATCATGATATCCAGTAACACTAAATCAGGGTTGTGCTCACGAGCAACTTCAATACCTTCCAGCCCATTTTCTGCTTTTAAAACATCAAAGCCTTCTTTTTTGAGGTTATATTCGATTAGATCGAGGAGGTCCTGTTCGTCGTCGACAACTAAAATGGTTTTTCTATTAGCCACGGGCTTAGGATTGGTTGCATGTTTAGTTAACGTAATGAAATTATGATCACAATTTTACCTGTCAATACTACAAAGAGCCCTTCTCAAATTAAACCCGAAGGTTGTTAAATAATTGTTATGTATTGAGCTGGGCAAGTGCTGATTTGACAAGATCCTGTACGTTTTCGGCATTTTCTCCACTATTAACCGCTTTTGAAACGGCCTTTTCGGAATCACGTTTTTTAAAGCCGAGCGACTGTAAAGCTGATACGGCCTCTTCTTTCAGGTTACCGGAAACCGAGCTACTGCTGGAAGTATAAGTGGCGTCAACCATTTCAGAAACTTTGTCTTTAAGCTCCAGGATCATACGTTCCGCCGTTTTCTTACCGATCCCTTTAATTTTTGAGAGGGTAGATTTATCCTTCTGGACGATCGCCCCGGTAATTTCCTGCGCCGGCAGGCCTGAAAGGATCGTCAGCCCCAGCTTGGGCCCCACCCCTTTAACCGTAATCAGCAGTTCAAAGAGGTCTTTTTCATTTTGTCCCAAGAAGCCGAAAAGTCGCTGATCATTATCCGTAATATGGTGATGAACCAGTAGCTCAGTCTCTTCTCCCTTCGCGGGCAGCACCTCCAGTGTTTGACTTGAAATTTCAAGCTGATAACCCACATCGTGTACATTGAGAATCAGCTGATTTTCTGATTTAGAATGAACTATACCTTTTAAATAAGCAATCATGAAATGTTGTTAAATCTAAGAACGTATTCGATCTGGATTATTGGCTACAAAGCTTTCCCAGCTCGACTTACTATTATTCTGATGAGTTTTCTTTTTTGAGGCGGGCGTCTGGCTCAAGACACTATCTTGCTTCATTAAATGGCACCAGGCAACTGCCAGGGCATCGGTGGCATCCTTCGATAGTTTCTCTTTAGGCAGACGTACCGTCTTACGTAACATAAAAGCCACCTGCTCTTTACTGGCGTTACCATTTCCCGTAATCGATTTTTTAACCTGCTTTGGATAGTATTCGGTTACCCCGATATCACTGTTGGTAATCGCAAGCATGGCTGCGGCTTGTGCACGCCCTAATTTAAGCATAGCCAGGGGATCCACTCCATAAATAGGCGTTTCTACAGCGCATGAAGTAGGATTAAAGGAGGCTATAATCCCGGATATTTTTTCAAAAATATGCTGTAGCCGCTCTGAATGATCATCCATATGGGCCATGGTGATAGTATCACAGCGCATGGCCACCAGTTTACCGTCCTGCTTCGTAAGGATGGCGTATCCTGTGGTACGAGATCCCGGATCGATACCTAAAATATTATCAGCCATAGCTACAGAATAAAGTTGTTTTATGATCTGTCTTGTAAAATATAATGGATTCGGCTCACCATTACACATATTGATAATAAAAAAGCCCCGGCAATTTATTACCGGGGCTTCAGGGTATCTATCTATGCTTAGAATGCTACTTCGCAAGGGTAGGTTGCGTTCGCATTTTCTTTTTCAAAACGATCTTATTACACAGGATAACTAATGCAACTAAAATGGCATTATTATATAAGTTCATTATAATGCATAGGTTTGCGTTTAATATCTATGGTGCTAAGACATTTCTTAATACGACAATTCTTTTCTATTGTTTCAGAAGAAGTGAAAAAATAAAAAAAACGCTTTAAAGGTAACGGTACCGACTGGCAGTAATAAATAATATGGCTGGCAAGCCGATACCCATAATTCAATTAATCGTTACTCACTGCCTTCTCCCCACCAACAACTGGTAAGGTGAGCGATGTGCCATCTAAATCAACGGTTATTTCTGTACCGGGGTCAGGATGGAGCGTGTATTCCCGGTCACTGGAAAAAATCATCAGCCCAATTTTTTGGCCCGGAGGAATAACTTGATCATCCGGTTGTAGATCAAACGTCAGGGTATAAAATGTACCGGGCTCTAACGGCTCGCTTTGCCGAAGTGATTCATGGTTTTGAGGATCCGCCCACCCCCTGGTGATAATATTATCGGTGATCTTAGTGTCTCGGCCTTCACGCCAGGGGAGTGATACAAGCATCACGGATAGGTTGGCAGCCTGCTTGCTGCTGGCCAGTTTTATGGTGATCGAGGGTGTTCCAGAAATGTGCACAGGCTCACGAAGTTCAGGGGTAACGTACATCAGTCGGTGGTCGGTCCATTCGGCCTGGGCTAAATCTGAGGCTGAAAAAGAAAAGTTATCGATCAGCGATTCTGTTCCTTCACCTTTCGTTTTCTTGAGCGTTAACCCACCTTGTTGCGGAGCTCCAGCCGTAAGGTGAAGGGTAACTGGTTCAGCATCGGGGTTGGGATAATCTTCATATGGGGTCGGTTCTTTGCTGTTATCATTTTCACGGACAATCCAGGCCCGGGGATCATCTTCAACATTATTTTCTATGTCAAACAGGTAGCGGGTGAACCAACGATTCATCATCTCCAAAGGAGGAGGTCCGCCATGACCTCGTTGGTGATAATAGATCTGCGCGGGAACGCCTTGCTCTTTAACAGCTTTATAGATGCGATAGCTGTGTTCCGGCATCACGTTCCAGTCATTGAATCCATGGGACATTAACACCGCCGCTTTCAAGGGTTCTAACTGATTGAGATAGTCACGTCCAGCCCAAAAGTCATTATAATCGCCCGTAATACGGTCCATTCCATTTGCCATCTCGGTATCACGGATAGTAGAGTCGCTATAGGCGTTGTGCTCTTGGTTTCCACTGTGGATGAAATCATACAGCACATCTATGTCTTCGCCCAAGTATCCTCCCGGTGAGCGAACCAAGCCATTGGAGCGGTAATAGTGGTAATATGAGGTGTTAGGCGCTACCGGAATAATGGCTTTAAGACCTTCAACTCCGGTAGTAGCCGCAGCAAGAGGCAGAGTGCCATTATAGGATGTACCGGTCATGCCTACATTTCCTGTGGTCCAGTAAGCCTCAACTTTTTCATTGCCGTCAACAGTTTTGTAACCGTTAGCACGTCCGTTAAGCCAATCGATAACGGCCTTGGGTGCTAATGATTCATTTTTACCGCCGACGGTTGGTGAACCTTCGGATAGCCCTGTGCCGGGCGAGGATGAGTGCACGACAACAAACCCACGTGGGACCCATGTTTCTATATGGGTATTGGAAATAATGGGACTGGTATCCCGCCGGTCAATTTTTGGAGGATGGAGGCGTTTAGGTGGTTTTTCCCCCAGCTCATGGCGAACACCCCAAAAAATGTCTGACCCAGATACGGTACCGGCATAATAAGGGCTTGTCTCGTAAATAACCGGAAGTTTAAGACCTGCTTCAGTTTCAGCAGGACGGGTAACATCAACATGAACGCGATCAGGTTTTCCATCGTCATCGGAATCAAAATTGGTTTCCACCCATAAGTCATGTCGTATCCATTTTGAAGTGTCTTCGAATGCGGGAACGACTTGAGCCTGGCCATCCTTAATAACAGGCACTTTGGGTTTATCTGCTTGCTGTGCATTTGCAGGGGACATCCACAGCGTTATAAAAAGTAGGCTTAGAGTGAGGGTAAATAAAAGCGTATGTTTTTTCACTGTCGAGGGTAATTTAAGAAGGTTAATGGTACTCTTTGAAACTATCGATGCGGGAAAAGTAATCCTGGGCTGCTTCCTTAACTCTTGGCGCCATCATGAGTGTGGCGACCATCGTTGGAATGGCCATCACGGCATACATGCCATCAATGAGGTTGATAACAGCGGAGATAGAGGTTACCGCTCCGAAGATAATCGAAGCTACATAAAAATACTGGTACCAGTCTTGTCGTTCGGCACCTGCTAAAAATCCAAAGCATTTGGTTCCATAGTAGGAATAGGTAAAAAGTGAACTGAAAGCAAAGACAGCAACACAAAGCACCAGCAGGTAGGGGCCAATAGGACCCAGCGCTTCACCGAAGGCCGAAGCGGTAAGCGCAATACCGTTTTCGTCTCCCGTTCGCCATACCCCTGTTACCAGAATAGCAAGTGCGGTCATCGTACAAACAAGCAGCGTGTCGATGGCTGGGCCAAGCATGGCTACGAGCCCTTCTCGGACGGGTTCTTTCGTTTTGGCAGCCCCGTGGGCCAATGTAGCGGTCCCAATACCGGCCTCGTTGGAGAAGGCGGCGCGTTTGAAACCAGTAATGATAATTTGTCCCACCGCTCCGCCGAGGGCCGCTTTAGCCGTAAAGGCGTCTGTCACAATTAGGTATAAATAGGTTGGCAGCTCCTGGAAGTGAACACCTAAAATAACCAGTACAAGGCCCACGTAGAGTATTACCATAGCTGGAACCATGCGCGAAGCTACCTTTCCAATCCGTTTAATGCCTCCAAAGATGACCAGCGAGACGATGAGAAAAATGATAATGCCGGTGTAGAGGTCGCCCATGAAGTGGGCCTGTTCAGTAACCCATCCGTTGGGGATATATACGATATCCCGAAGTGCCTGCGTTAACTGATTCGCCTGGAAAATGGGCAGGGGGCCAAAAAGTCCTGCCAATGCGAAGAGGCCGGCCAAGGGCTTCCACTTGGGGCCCAAGCCTTCGCGTATCATATACATAGTTCCTCCCTGGATTTTCCCTTTGGAATCTTCGCCCCGATACATAATAGAGAGCGTACAGGTAAAGAATTTGGTAGCAATGCCGAGAAAGGCACTTACCCACATCCAGAAAACGGCACCGGGACCACCCATAGCTATAGCAACAGCTACACCACTGATGTTACCTAAGCCCACAGTTGCAGCAAGTGCACTCGAGAGGGCCTGAAAGTGGTTAATATCTCCGGGATCATCGGGGTCATCATATTTACCCCGCAAAATGTTGATGGAGTGTTTAAAATAACGGAAGGGGGCAAAGCCAGAATAAATCATAAAAAAGAGCCCGCCGCCGCAGAGCAAAAGGACAAGTGGAATGCCCCACATGAAACTTGAAAATGCTGACAGAAGTTGTTCGAGAGATTCCAGAGTGTAACCTCGCGTAGATTAAATGAAAATTAAGAGGGCCAATATACTAATTAGCACGACTAAAGTAGATAAAGTCGGTACCGGGAGGTGTTATTTTTGCATTTCGTAACAACTGAGCGATTTGAGCCCGGTGGTGTTGGCCGTGAATAACAATATGTTGTAGAATATCCGCAAGTGGAGTGGCATACTTCTGACCTTTTGAGTTTTGATAATGGATTTTGCGGTTAAAATAAGGGTCATTGGATTCGATCAACACCTCCCACTTTTCTGCTAATGTTTTTAGCTTTTGCAGTGCGGTAGGGAGGCCATAGTCCGGCCAGATTTCTATCTTGTCCGAAGCGCTTCCTTTAATGCGGGCATGCCAGTGCTCTTGGCTACCGGCGATATGAGAGTAGTAAGCTACAGCTTTATCGGATTCCGGAAAGTTGAGATGCTCCTGAAGCGTTAATAAAATTTGATCATTGGCCCACATATCATAGGTGAATAAACGTAATAGTTGATCCTTTTGACTCATAAATTGAGGTAATTTGGCAGTTAAGGGAATAGCGTTGCGCTTCGAATTAGTCAACCTTTTAAGATACAATCGTAGTGGTATCATTACTCAATGTCAATGTCAGGTCTGTAAGAATAATCATGAAGAGCTTTCTAATTCCACACCTCGGCATCCCCAACTAAACATTGTCAATCCATAATTATACAAATTTTGAAGTAGGAAACCGGTAACCTATTTTATGCGTGACAACAAGAAAATGTAAAGTAAAACAATTATGCTCTTAGCGCTCGATATAGGGAATACAAACATTGTTGCAGGGGTGTCTGATGAAGGAGTATGGAAATATCAATGGCGAATACAAAGTGATGACAGTAAGACTGCTGATGAATATGGAGTCCTTTTACAGAACTTATTTACGGCAGAAGGCTTAAGCTATAAAAAGTTTGACCGTATAATCATTGGCAGCGTTGTACCTCAACTTACGGAAGTGATTAGCGAGGTATTCCGTCGGCGTGCACAGACTGAGGCCGTTGTACTAAATAGTACACTTGATACCGGAGTTAAAATAACCACTACCAGCCCGAAAGCTGTTGGGGCCGACCTGATAGCCGGTGTGGCAGGGGCCTGCGAAATGTTTGAGGATGATTGCATTGTTGTGGATTTTGGAACGGCAACAACCCTGGTAGCTGTAAAGAAGCCCGGTGAATTAGTAGGTGGAGCTATTTGTGCGGGTCTTAAGGTTACTATTGATGCCTTGGTTGGAAAGGCTGCCCAACTTTCACAGATTCCGCTTGTACCACCGCCCAACGTAATTGGTAAAAATACGCAAGAGTCTATGCAATCGGGATTGGTTTTGGGACACCTTTGCATGGTGGAAGGACTTATCGACCGGATGAAAGAACAGCTGGACTCACCAACGGTAAAGGTGGTTGCAACCGGCGGATTCTCTGAAAAGATAGGACCCTATACCGATTATTTTGATACCATTGATCCCATGCTTACGCTGGATGGATTGCGAATTATCATGGATCGGCAGGAATAAGGATAAGAGGCAGAAGTGAAAGTGGAATTGCTACAAAAAAATGGACAGTACGTTAAGCCAGATCATGCTGCCCGTTCTTGTTGTTGGGTTAAATACTCTTGCATTTCCGCCGGTGTGCGGTAGTCCAGCGTTGAATGCAAGCGCTGGCG
>NZ_JAGGJA010000020.1 GCF_026229185.1 Fodinibius salsisoli
ACACACGTTTTTTCTGCATTTGAAAGAAACGGAATTTCGTTTTAATCATCGAAACAATAATTTATATAACATCTTGCTGAAGCTCCTTCGAGAAGATCCTCTTTGAGTCGTTTGCTTCACTAGACCCTTGATTATATTACAAGCAGATCTTCATCCAGCTGCCTGGTGCGAAGCTCAATGGTGTTTTTGGGTTTGGTGGCTATCTGAAGGTATTGCGATCGACGGGAGTTTTTGTACCATCCGGACTGATAAAGAATACGCCTTGTTGGCTGTCATCCGGTTCTATTTTTAAATGTCGCCCTGAAACAATGGCCATCCCACCGGGCGTTAGTTGGTCGTTTCGGGTGTCGGTTTCTATATCCCTGAACCAGACAGGTGTATTAATTTATTTCCTTCGAATGCTCTGCGTTAGCACGAGGGAAATATTAAAGGCCGTGGGTTTTTTATTAAATTTACTAAAAAAGGCAGCAGTTACGTGCGGGGTAACTGCTGCCTGTAAGGTTCAAGCCCTGTTTAGCATATGATCATTAACCTTTCTTGTTTTTAATCTGATCGTATACAATGGGGACAATAAAAAATGAAAATGCTACAATGCTTATAATAATAGAAGTTAAATCAATATCCATCGTGGTATAATTTTGTGTATAAGCTATACGTCAGGCAGACCGGATAAACATAGGTCCCCCGAGATAGCTTTTATTTATGTTAGAAAGTTGTCGGAATCTTGTCCGACGGTGGGTATAACCAGCGATGGATTACAAGAAAGAATGGAAGGGAAAGATCAGTTTCTTAATCGTGAGGCTTCGTTCCAGGTTACGGGCAACCCTATAATTGAATGAAGCGTAGTTGGTGGGACGGGAATCATCAGAAAGCTTCCCAGATGAAGAGTCCTCTACTTCAGTAAGGGTATCCGGGTTGACGAGCCGCGATAATATATTGCTTCCACTTTCTCCTTGGTGCGGGATCCGAAACCTATTGGCATTATCATCGGGCTTAGCTTGAGAGTTGGCTCTTTCAAACGGTTGCAGATGAGCTGTCTCTCGATCCGGATCCGAAGAGTTGGTGTTGGCCATGGCATTCCAGGAAATCCCCAGAAGCAGGCAAAAAAGCAATATGTTGTACCCTTTTTTCACTACCTGAAGATACAAAATATTGAGTAAAGTATTTGGAATGTTAGCTTATGAGAAATCGGGAAAGGGAGAAAGCTGTATAGTTATATCCAAGAGAACTTTGCAAAGTCCCCTCCAAATAAAAAAGCCGCTCCAAGTGGAACGGCTTTTAAAACAGTAGAATGTGAAGCGCTATTTAGAAAGAAGGAATAACTTCTGGACGGAAAAGAGTGTCGAGCAGTGTCAATCCTACCAATAGACCAAAAAACAAAAAGGCAGCCAGTAGTAACATACTGTTAAACTTAGTATCCCAATAGAGATTCATAAAGAATACGGCCACCAGTGAGCCTTTCATAATAGCTACTATCATTGCGACAATGATTGACCAGGGATTTGGAAGATGCAGGTAGTGTACCCCAACGGTAGCAATCGTAAGAATAAGCAGGGCACCCGCTACGCCCAGTAAGGTTTTGTCTGTTGAAATATGATGTCCACTCATGAGTAAAACGGTTTAATAGTTATCAATCAATTAAATAGAACAAAGGGAAGAGGAAAATCCAGATGATATCAACCAAGTGCCAGTAAAGGCCTGTCATTTCAATCGGCGTATAGTATTCTTCGCCAAAATGACCTTTGGTTGAACGCACCAAAAGCCAGATCATAAGTCCCATCCCAATAGTGACGTGGATACCGTGCAGGCCAGTCATTAGATAGTAGAGGCTAAAGAATACATTGGCTTTAGGGTGATCAATACCTTCAAAGGTGTAAAATTCACCGGGAAATATGCCAAGGTGAAATTTGTGAGTATACTCAAAATACTTAATCACCATAAAGATAGCCGCCAAGGCAAGGGTTATGCCCAGGTTGATGGCAATATTTCGCTTTTGATTGAGCTGTGCAGACTTGATAGCCATGGCAACGGTTAAGCTACTGCCAATGAGTACCAAGGTGTTTACACCTCCCCACAGCGTGTTAAGCTCCTCAGAAGCTAAAACAAAGAGCTCGGGATACCAAAGCCTATAGACGATATAAGCGGCAAAGAGTCCGCCAAACATTAGGATTTCTGTCACCAGGAATACCCACATACCCATCTTAGCAGCATCGAACTGCTGCTCAGCATCTACAAAATGATGCTGCTGAAATCTTGAATGTGAGGATGTGGTTGAATGATTTGCCATAATCAGATTCTACTGTTTTATAAAATTAATAATCAACTATTCAGCGCTTGTTTCCTCTTCGTTACTAACGGATACTTCTGCTCCATTAACATCACTGTGTGCGTTGTGGTTTTCTGCCAGACCAAGCTGGAACTCGTCCATAGGCTTATGGTAGTCATAAGGGCCGTTTACAATGACCGGCGTATGGTGGAAATTATGAAGCGGTGGACGCGAGTTTACCTGCCACTCGAGCGCGCGGCTGCCCCAGGGGTTTGGAGAAGCTTTTTCGCCGGTAAAGATTGATTTTACCAGGTAGTAAAAAATCATTACAAAGCCGAAACCAAGTATGTAGGAGCCAATCGTTGAGATCTGGTGGAAAGACTGGAACTGCTCAATGTAGTTGAAATATCGTCGCGGCATGCCCTGTGATCCCATTACAAATTGGGGCAGGAAGGTAACGTTAAAGCCAATAAAGATAATACCACAGGCAATTTTGGCCATGGTTTCATTATACATGCGACCAATCATCTTAGGCCACCAGTAGTGCAGGCCGGCCAGGAAGGCCATTACCATACCACCAACCATCACAAAGTGGAAGTGGGCCACAACGTAGTAGGTGTCGTGGAGGTGTACGTCAAGAGCAATAGATCCGAGTACAATGCCTGTTAGTCCACCGACCAGGAAGAGGAAGAAAAATCCAAAAATATAAAGCAGCGGTGAAGCCAGTTTGATAGATCCTTTGTATAGGGTAGCCGTCCAGTTAAACATTTTAATACCGGTGGGGATACCAACCAGGAAGGTCAGGAAGGAAAAGACCATCGTTGCCAGGGAAGCCTGACCGGAAACGAACATGTGGTGGCCCCAAACGAGGAAGCCAATAAAGGCAATAGCCAATGAAGAAAGCGCAATCGCCCAGTATCCAAAAATGTGTTTTTTGCTGAAAGTCGTAATTACTTCTGAGACGATACCAAAGCCGGGTACAATCATAATATACACGGCGGGGTGGCTGTAGAACCAGAAGAAATGCTGGTAGAGTACCGGATCGCCGCCCATAGCAGGATCAAAAATTCCGATGCCCAGAATACGTTCCATCCCAACGAGTGCGAGGGTAATGGCCAGTACCGGGGTTGCCAGAATCTGGATGATGCTGGTTGCATAAAGGCTCCAGGAGAAGAGGGAAAGCTTATCCCAGGTAAGTCCGGGAGCACGCATCTTGTGGATGGTGGTAATAAAGTTAACTCCGGTAAGGATCGAAGAAAATCCGATTACAAAAACCCCGAAAGTCATGATAGTCACAGCCCCTCCGGTTGTGGAAGAGTAGGGGGTGTAGAAGGTCCAGCCGGTATCAATACCGCCGGATACAATAGAGACAATCGATATGACAGCTCCGGCTACATAAATATAGTAACTCAGTAAGTTTAACCTGGGGAAGGCTACATCTTTGGCTCCAAGCTGCAGAGGCAGAAAGAAGTTCCCCAAAGCTGCTGGCACCGAGGGTACCAGGAAGAGGAAAATCATGATGGCCCCGTGCAGGGTAAACAGCTGGTTATAGGTATTGGCCTCAATAAACGTCTTGGCCGGGGTCCAGAGTTCTGTACGCACCAGCAGAGCCATAATACCACCGACGAAAAAGAAGAAGGTGATAGAGGCCAGGTACATTAAGCCGATTTTTTTATGGTCAACCGTTGTCAACCATGTCCAGAGTCCTGTTTCTTCATTAAGATAATGCTTGTCAGGATCTGATTCCGGTTCGTACCGCTGAACCTGGATTTTCTTAGGATTTGCTTCTGCAGTAGCCATATTATTTCAGTGTTTTTATGTATTCAATAATAGCATTGATCTGTTCCTCATTCAGCTGCCCCTGGTAGGTATTCATGACGGCAGGGAAGCCCTGAACGACTTTAGCATTGGGCTCCAGGATAGATTCTCGAAGGTAATTTTCATCTACAGTAACCGAGGAGCCATCAGCAAGAGGTTCCTCACTTCCGAATTTACCTTGCCAGGTGGGGCCAGTCATTTGGCTTCCATCGGTAGAGTGGCAGGTTGCACAGGCATATTCCTGGGCCAACTGTTCACCCCATTCAGCAGGTGCTAAATCTTCTGGTTTGGAACCACCGCCCGCATTTTCGGCAAGCCAGGTCTTAAAATCAGTCTGTTCATGGACAACAACCGTGCCCAACATATCGGAGTGGGCCGTACCGCAGTATTCGGTACAGTAAATAATTGATTCTCCCGGCTCTTTGGCATTAAACCAGAGTTCGGTGTATTGTCCCGGTACAACATCTTGTTTTAACCGATAATCGGGCACATAGAAGGAGTGGATAACATCATTGGAGCTCATGATAAGCTTAATGGGGCGATCAGCCGGCACATGAAGCTCTCCATTGGTTCGTGCACCATTTTCATAGGTGAACTGCCACATCCATTTTTGTCCCGTTACTTTAATTTCATAAGCATCATCGGGAACCACTTGTTGGTCCATAAAGACCTTGTATCCCCATCCAAAAACCACGAGTACCAAGATAAGTGGAATGACCGACCAGGTTACCTCCAGGGTATTATTGTGGGTGATAAGGGGGGTGACCTCGTCTTCTGATTTACGTCGGTATTTGTACACAAAATAAACAATGACAGCAATAAGCCCTATCGTCAAAGCGAGGCTGCTGAGGTGTACAAACCAAAAAAGAGTATCAGTTTGGTGAGCCAGCGTGGATTTGGCCGGAGGTAGTAATAGATCGTTAAGCGCGTCCATTCGGTTTATTTATTTGCTTTTCATTTGTAGAAGATCGGTGTCGCATCCACATGAAACTAAGAAAAATTCCCAGAATTATCATGGTAGCAAAACCACCGATTTTCATAATTCGCCAGGCAACAGGTACATATGAATTAGAGTCTGCGTCATATTGGTAGCAGTAGAGCAATACTTGCTCTGTGGTGCTCCCAATATCGCCATCCGCTGCCTCATATAATGCATTTCGCATGTTAAATTCATCAAACTTGAGTCCATAAAGGTATCGTGTAATAGTTCCATCGGGACTCAAAAACATAATCGCCGCTCCGTGAGCATACTCCCCATTTTCAAGTTTCTGCGTATTGAAACCTACGGCTTCTGTAAGTTTATGAATATTTTCTTTGTTGCCTGTCAGGAAGTGCCAGCCTGTTTCAGAACCCTTCCTGTTCAGTTTATTTAAATACTTCGTCTTATTTTTGGCTGCCAGCTTAGGCCCCTCTTCAGGGTCAAAGCTAAAGGTAACAATATTATAGTCCGTACCCGGATTCCATTTCAAGTCTTTTACACCTTTAAAAATGGCTTCTTTGATCATTGAACAAAGCTGCGGGCATTCGTAGTAAACCGGATTCAGCAGCACCGGTTTATCATCTTTAAAAAGTTCGTTTAACGTTATTGAATCGCCTTCAGCCGTAGCAAACGTTAAATCCAGTGGGATCTGTTCTCCCAGTTGTTCTGTCACTCCTACATTCTGGATGTTTTGGGGCTTCTGTTTGTTTAACTGCGCAACAGAAACCACGGGGTGCAGGAAGAAGCCCAAGATTGCAAAAGCTAATCCTACATTATGCATAAGACCATAGTCATTTATTCTTCATTGACAGCCATATTATTAATTACACTGTCAATTGGCATACTGTATGTTCCTTCTTCAAGGTTTACGACGCCAAAGTTATTCAAATGTTCGTTTGCTTCCTTTTTTAGCTGCACCGATTGGTAGTAATCTCCACTTTCGGCGGCAACACGCTGTTCCATATTTTGTGTGTTGTATTGGTACATCTCAAAAAGCGCTTGTACAAATACTAGAACCAAAACGATGCCTAAAACACTCCAAAATGTGAGTCGTTTATAGTTTAGGTTGTCAGACATCACCCCATACTCAATAGAGGAGCTTACCTCTTCTTCTGAGACGGTTACATCAACGGTATTAGAAGCTTTATGTGCCTTATCTTCAGTCTTATCAGCTTCTTTAAAGGCCTCTTCGCCTCCTTTCTCGAGTTCAGTAGCCCACATAAGAATCACAGATACAGGGACATTATGTTCTTTGGACAGCTGCTCAAGGTTCTGTTTGGATTGATCCAACGCTTGCTGGGCAATCTTTTTCTTGAACTCCGGTGTGTAGTTATTCTCTTCGGTTGGCATGGTCGTTAGTTACTTAACCTTCGCAGCGGGCAGACCCTTACTGCGTTAATTATGTTATTTGCTGATAATTTCAATTTAGTGCTTATCCAGTGAGTCGGCCAATCGAGGGTCGTTGACAGGAACCATCTTATTCTGCTTAAACTTGTGAAAGAATAATCCAAAGAAAATTCCTCCAAGTCCCAGGAAGCTGGTTACGGTCATCCAGTTAAAATGGAAACCATGATGATCGAGTACCGGCATTACAAGCCAATACAGTTCTACCAGATGCGAAGCAAGAATGAGCACCGAAATAGTAGCAACAATGTTGTAGTTCGATTTTGTCTTTTTGGGCAGAAGTACTACAAAAGGAATCACAAATCGCCCAAAGAGATAAAAGTATGCTAAGTATTCATAACCACCGCTGAGACGCTCCAAAAACCAGACGGTCTCTTCGGGGATGTTGGCATAATAAATAAGCAGAAACTGGCTGAATGCGATATAAGCGTAGAATACCGTAAATCCGAACATCTGTACTCCCAAATCATATATATGTCCTTTTTTGATGGTGTTTGTCAACAGATCCTTTTTCCAGAGAAACAGGATCAGAAGGATAAAGGTGGCAAACATCACCTGGAAACTCATGGCAAAGTAATAGACACCAAAAATGGTTGAGTACCAGTGTGGGTCAAGCGACATCAACCAGTCAAAAGAGGCGAAAGCAAGCGTTATGGCAAAAAAGAAAAGGCCCGGGCCGCTGGTTCGCCGGAGCAGTGTCTGCAGCCCCCAGTCGCCTGTTTCATCCATCTCGATAGACTTGTTATACATCCTATAGCCGAGAAAACTCCAAACGCCAAAGTAGATAATCTGCCGGATGATAAAGAAGGTACTGTGCAAGTAGGGCTCCTTACCCTGTAAGACCGGATCGTGAGCTACGGCCTCGGGGTGGGTCCAGTGGTAAAGGGAATGCATACCCAAGAGGACAGGAATAATAAATAGGGCCCAGATCCAGATATTGGAAGAAAAAGTTTCAGGGATACGACGGATAGCTACACTCCAGTGCGAGCGGGTAAGGTGCTGCAACAATACGAAGAATAAACTGGCCAGGGCAATACTGGAGAAAAAGGCGAAGTTGACCAAGTAAGAAAAGAAAAACTGGCCATGATCCAGAAAATAGCCTAATCCACTGGCTATCAAACCTACGATCCCTACTCCAAATAAGGATTTGGTGATATTCAGATCAGTAGGAAAATCCAGCGTATCAGTTAGTTTGGGCTTGCTCATAATTTTTAAAAGACGATTAAGCTTTTATTTGTACACTTAGGTGTTTGCAACAGTTACCTCTGCGTATCTACTGAGGATTAGTTGAACCTTCTGTTATTGTTGATCTAATTTCGTTATTCGGCTGCATCATTTAACGATTTTATGTATGCAACCAGTGAGCCGATTTCACTTTCGGACAATTGGTCATAGGGAACCATAGAAGGTGGAAACCCTTTTACAACCTTAGCAGATGGATTAGTGATAGATTCCTTCAGATACTCTTCATCGGCGGTCACGGTTGATCCATCTTCAAGTTCAACTTCACGGCCGTACAGACCCTTCCATGTTGGTCCAATAATTTTGGACCCGTCGAGTGAATGACAACTGCCACAAACATTTTCTTCGGCAATAGCTTTACCACGCTCTACAGAAACTTCATCACTGGCGCCTTCTGCTGCTTTTGCTTCTGCAGCGGCTGCGGCAGCCTGTTGGTTCTTAAACTCTTCCTGCATGGATGTCAGGTTAACATCATACTGACGAATTTCTTCTTCGGTAGCATTTTGACTTTTCTGTAGCGCCCGCAAATAGCCGACAATGGCCCATCGGTCTTTAACGGGAATCTGTTGGGCATAAGAAGGCATCGTTCGAATGCCATTGGCAATGACCGAATACAGGTAACCATTACTTTGATTTCGCAGGCGATCAATATGAAAGCTGGGTGCAGGAACAAATCCGTAGTTGCCAGTCATAATAATACCTTGTCCATCACCGCTGATACCGTGGCAAGGCGTGCAGTATACTTCATAACGATCTTTACCGCGGTACAAGAATGATTTCGTCAGTTCAACGGGAATTTCTTCCACAAAGCTGCTGTCTTCGTTAATTCCTTGATAGTAAACCTTATCATGACGCAGGTTACCACGAGAAACGGTTCCTTCAACGGGCTGACGCATCGCACGGCCGTCTTCGAAGAAGGTATTTTGTTCCTGAGGTTCAAACCTTTGTTGCTGGTCCATATTCATATTGGGATGAACCGGTGGCTTTTCAGAAATTTGTCCACGGCATGACATCAGGACCATTGGCAGGGCAATAGCCGCAAGAAATAAGTGCTTAGTAGCTTTCATCGGATCGTTATGCAAACTAAAGATTGTTTTGTTGATTTATTCCGAATCGTAAACGGTTTCAATATGTGTAGCTCCATTATCCTGGAAGAGCTTGGTAACTTTATCTTCGGCAAAGAGATCGTCAGTTGCTTCCACACAGACGAAAAAACCATCGTCGGAAGCCTTTTCAAAACGATCGGCATTGAAAAGCGGATTATTGAATCTTGGCAGTTTATTCAGGCCAAGCATTCCAAAGACGGTAGCAAAAGCCGACAACAGTACCGTTAACTCAAATGTAATGGGTACATAAATAGGAATATTAATAAACGGTTTACCACTAATGTTCATGGGGTATTCATATCCCATTACCCAGACCATGAGGGTGACCGCTCCAATAAGTCCTGTTAAAGCGCCCCCAAGTACAATCCATCCGAGAGGAGATTCTTTAATACCCATCGCTTTTTCCATTCCGTGAATAGGGAAGGGGGCATACGTATCGAAATCTTTGTACCCGGAATTTTTGACAGAGGCAGCGGCATCAACAAGTTCCTTTGGATTACGGAACTCTGCTAATACACCGTATGTCGTTTTATTTTCTGTTTCCATAAATATCAGTTACTAAACAGTTTGCTCTTGCTGAACCACCACAGGTTCAGTTTTTGATTCTACAAATTTTTGTGATTCTTCATCATAATTATGAGGATCGGCTTGCGGCATCACCCCTTTAACTTCTGCAATAGCAACCATGGGTAAGAACCTCAGGAAGAGCAGGAAGAAGGTGAAAAAGAGACCGAACGTGCCTATATAAATGATGATATCCCAGAAGGTGGGTGAATAATAATCCCACGCAGAGGGCATAAAGTCGGTTGAAAGTGATGCAACGGCAATCATAAACCGCTCAAACCACATACCGATGTTCACAATAATTGAAATCACAAAAGTGATGGCCACGTTACGCCGTATATTCTTAAACCATAAAAACTGTGGTGTTACCACATTACAGAACATCAGAATCCAGAAGCCCCAGGCATAGGGACCAACGACGTAGAGCCAGAAAATACCTTGTTCATAAATATAACCACTGTACCAAGCCACAAAACCCTCCATCAGGTAAGCAAAAGCAACTAAGTTACCTGTCACCATCATTACGAGGTTCATTTTCTCCATAATATCGATGTTCATGATATCCTCAAGCCCGTAGATTTTGCGGGCAATCAACATGAGGGTAAGCACCATGGCAAAACCAGAATAAATAGCACCAGCCACAAAGTAGGGGGGGAATATCGTACTGTGCCAGCCCGGGATAACAGAAACGGCAAAGTCAAAAGATACAATGGTGTGTACAGAGAGAACCAGGGGCGTTGCAAGGCCGGCTAAGATCATATATGCCTTCTCGTAGTTCCACCAGTTGCGGAAGCTACCAGTCCATCCCAGGGCGGCAATACCATAAGAGATTTTGGCTACTTTGCTCTTGGCTTTATCACGCAGCGTAGCAAAGTCAGGAATGAGTCCAACATACCAGAAGAGCAGGGATACCGTAAAATAGGTGCTTACCGCAAATACGTCCCACAGCAGGGGACTGGAGAAGTTCGGCCAGGCAGCCATCTGGTTGGGAATGGGGAACACCCAGTAGATCACCCAGATACGTCCCACGTGGATAGCCGGAAAAATACCGGCACACATTACCGCAAAAATCGTCATAGCCTCCGCAAAACGGTTAATAGCCGTTCGCCAACCCTGTCGGAAGAGGAAAAGGATAGCGGAAATCAAGGTTCCGGCGTGACCGATACCCACCCACCATACAAAGTTGATAATAGCCCAACCCCATCCAGCTGGGTTATTTAAGCCCCAAATTCCGGTTCCATCCCAAATAAGGTACCCAATGGCTCCCAAAAGAGTGATAAGAAGGATGTTGGCAAGACCAAAAGCGAGGTACCATAGGTTAGGAGTAGAAGACAGGGGCGTCTTCACAATCATATCAGTAATACTCCTAAAAGAATGGTCACCTTTTACGAGTTTTGGCTCTGGTACGTATTGATAATCTGTGCTCATCGTAAAATTATTGAAAATTAAGCCAATTTCGGATTGGGGTTACTAAGTTCAGAGAGATACGAAGTTCTGGGGCGAGTGTTAAGTTCTTCAAGAAGCAGGTAGTTGCGATTGTTGTTCTTGGTCTTCACAACTTCACTGTCAGGATCCGTAAGGTCACCGAAATAAATAGCATCGGCAGGACAAGCTTGCTGACAGGCTGTTTCTACTGAACCGTCTTCCGGCTTCATTGTTGCGCCGTTTGTGTCGATATCCGTCTGGATTTTTGCTCGATTCACACGCTGCACGCAGTACGAG
Organism: Fodinibius salsisoli; assembly: GCF_026229185.1. Classification (GTDB taxonomy): domain Bacteria; phylum Bacteroidota; class Rhodothermia; order Balneolales; family Balneolaceae; genus Fodinibius; species Fodinibius salsisoli. Next base: position 11,102 of record NZ_JAGGJA010000020.1, read on the forward strand.
CATTTTTCCATGACACCACGGAACCGAACACTTACTTCCGGATTCATCGCCATTTGTACGATTTCCGGATCATCACCGCTGGTCAAAAATTCTTTGGAATAGTTGAAGAAGTTGAAGCGACGAACCTTGTATGGACAGTTGTTAGCACAATAACGAGTCCCGATACAGCGATTATACGTCATTTGGTTCATCCCATCTTCACTGTGGGTGGTTGCCGCAACGGGACATACCTGCTCACAAGGCGCCATCTCGCAGTGCATACAGGGCACTGGCTGGTGTAACGCTTTTGGATTGTTGACATCGCCCTCATAATAGCGGTCGTTGCGGATCCAGTGCATTTCACGGCCCCGGCTCACTTCTCGTTTCCCGACAACCGGGATGTTGTTCTCAGCCTGGCAAGCGATAGTGCAAACACCACAGCCCGTGCAGGCATTCAGATCGATAGACATACCCCATTGAGGTTCGCCATCGGGATATTCTTGCTCATCAATAGGATTAAAGATAGAAAGCGGATCTTCTTCGCCGTGCTCTTCAGCATACGACAGACCGGGCATTTCTGCATCATAAGATGATTCATAAGTGGAGAAATGCGGATCTTCACGATATTCTTGCAGGGTTGCATGGCGCAGGAGGGATCTTCCTTCCATCGAGTTGTGGTCCTGCGTACAGGCAATCTCATAGGTGCTGCCCGTTTTCTCGACCGAAATATCAGATGCATAAAGCATATTGGAGGTCGTACGCAATGGATAGGTGTCAACACCGGTCTTATTTGCAACACGACCGATACCTTCACGCCCATACCCCACGGTGATGGTAATGCTGTCATCTGCGTGGCCGGGCTGTACCCAGGCAGGCAGTTCGACAGTGGTTCCATCAACCGTAATAGAAACAATTTCTACCTCCGATTTACCAAGCCCGGCTTCTTCTACACCCAGTTCGTCCGCTGTTTTCTTACTCATCAGCGCAACATTATCCCAAGTGATCTTCGTCATTGGTTCAGGAAGTTCCTGAAGCCAGCCATTATTGGCAAATCGTCCGTCAAAAACTTTTGAATCAGGGCGAATAACCAGTTCCATACCCTCAGCAGAAGCTGTATCGTTGATAAAACTACTTGCCTGCGAACTAAACTCATCAGAAAGGCTTGCTGAGACCGTAGGATAAGTCTCTTCTTCGTCGGCAATACCATCGTGCAGTGTCTGCTCCCATTGGTTCTTGAAATTGGAGCTAAAATAGGATTGCCAGGTCTCTTGAACGAGATCATAGCCTTCTGCAGGCTCTCCGTTGAGGATGGTGCTTAAAAATTCAATTTCACTGACGCCGGAGTATAACGGCTCAATCTGCGGCTGGACAATAGATCGGCTTCCGGTATAGGATCGACCGTCGCTCCAGGCCTCAAGAAAGTGAGCCCGGTTAATGTGCCAGCTTGCCTGTTTTGAGGTCTCATCGTAATAATCAGAGAGATGAATAACCTCCGTGGCGTTGGAAAGTGCATCTGAGAAGTTCAAGTCAGCAGGAGCGGTAAATGCAGGGTTGGTACCCGTCAGTACAACCGTATCGATTTCGCCATTGTTAAGGTCTTCAACAAGTGTGGCAAAAGCTTCGCGATTGTTTTGGTCATCAATGTGATCGACCTCGTGATACGTAACGGTTTCACCAGCATTGCCAAGAGCCGTATTAATAGCAGCAATAGTGGCATGGAGCTCAGGCTGGTGTTCGCTTCCTACTGTTAGGATAGATTCGCCTTCATTTTCAAGCAGTTCTTCTGCCAGAACGGGAATCCATTCATGATCCGAAAATTCGTTGTTATAACCGCTGAAAGCCGACAGTCCGTTAACAGATCCGGAGAGTTCAGCTGCAAGGGCATATATAAAGGAACCGATATTGCCGGATTTAATGCGCAAACGGTTGTCAGCATTAGAACCGGTTATTGAAAAGGTGCTCTCGATAGCATAAAAGCGTGACATACCATCTTCAGGAGAGCTTACCTGCCGTCCACTTGTAAATTCCTTGGTGTTTTGAACACTGTTTTTATCACCTGCAGGATTCAGGAAGTCATCATCAAAACTGACAATTACATTGGCAGTATCGAAGTGGTTAACCGTTCGCAGGCGTTGCCCAAAAGCGATGTTGGTGCCTTCAAGGGCATTGTCTTCGCCGAAAGCCTCATACGTTATCCAGCGGGCATTCGGGAATTGGTTGAGTGCCTGCTCTTTTAATCTATTATAAGTAAGAGAAGAGTTGGCCTCCGATACAAAAGCAATATTTTGATCGGTGTTGGAAAAATGATTGGCGCAGAATTTAGCAAAAGCACTTACTGACGAGCGCTCGCCGTCGTTCCGGACGTAGCGAGAGCGATCAGGATCGTACATATTCAGAATCTCGGCCTGCCCAAAGGCACTGGTATTTCCTTTGCTGGCCGGATGCATATCGTTTCCTTCAATTTTGCCCGGTCGGCCTTCATGGTTTTCAACAACAATACCCGTCAACGCATCCTGAAAGGGCATTGCTGAGGCATAATACAAGGGTTTGCCGGGGGTTACTTCTTCCGGCATATCCGAATAAGGCATGATCTTCTGCACAGGACGCCGGCAGGCTGCAAACCCGGCAAGGGCTATAGAAGCACCCATTACGCGCAAGAAACTACGCCGTGATACCTCATCGTTGAGTTCAGTAGCATTTTCGGGGAATTCGCGCTCGACGAACTTTTGGTACTCCTCATTTTTGGCAAGTTCGCCCAGGCTTTTCCAGTAATTGGGACTCTTTACTTCTTCGCTCATTCGGTTACAATTGCGTTAATTCAGATTCGTTCGGTTTGTTATACCTTATTAATAGTGGCAGCCTTGACAGTAGGTCGGGGGCGCAATATTATTTTTGGCCACTAACTCACGACCTCTTTCGATCTGGTTGGGAACTTCATACCCCATTGTTGTCACTTCTTCGACAGGACGCACATGTTGTTCAGGATTGCGATGGCAGTCAAGACACCAGCTCATGCTCAGTGGCTCGGCCTGTCGTACAACTTCCATCCGATCTATACGGCCGTGGCAACTTTCACAACCTACGCCCACATTTACGTGTGCTGCGTGATTGAAATAGGCGTAGTCAGGCAGGTTGTGTACGCGAACCCACTCCATCGATTTGCCTGTTTCCCAGCTCTCCCGAACTTTGGCCAATTTAGGACTGTCCGTCTTAATTTGGCTATGGCAGTTCATGCAAGTTTCGGTTGCTGGCACATTGGCCTGTTTAGAATCAAATACTTTGGTATGGCAGTATTGGCAATCAAAATCCAATTCGCCGGCATGGAGTTTATGGCTAAATGGAACAGGCTGTTCCGGAGCGTAGCCAACATCCGTATATTCCGGAGAGAAATAATACCAAACTCCGGCTACTGCTGCTGTTGCGATAATAATCAATCCGAGCAATAACCGCTGCGGTACATCGTCTGCCCATTTGGGGAAAATCTGAGCCATAGGTCTCGTAGAATTTATCGTTGCTTGGTTAGCAAATATTCGTAAAAAACTTTTCGGCCTGAAGGTATGGAAAATCCGACTCTTTTAGAACCCAGAAAAATAGCATTGATCATATTTAAAACGATTCTAAATAGATCGGTTACCTCGGTCTGTAACCCGAAAATAAAGTTCGTTAAGATATCATCTATTTTTTAAAAATGCCTAATTTAATCCCTGAATAGTTTTCAAAATATGCTGAAATCTTGACAGACTCTCTATTGGCTTTGCCGAATAGCGGGGTAAATATTAAGAACTGTAAACCACTCTGAATTATGTGGCAATATCCGTATCTTTGTGGCCTTATAAAATTGAACTGTATTTTTGAGTAATGAATAATGACAAGCCCTTTACGTTAGATCTGTTAAAAGATATTAGCCTGGCAAAGGCTATTGGTGTTATACTATTAATAAGTGCGGCGGCCTTTGGCTTTTTAATCTGGCTGATCTACTTCAAGGGGGGGAGTGATTACAGTTCAAATCTGATAACCAGCCTGCCCGCGCTCAATGCTTTATTAAATAGTACCAGTACGGTGCTGTTATTATTTGGATACAATGCTATCCGTCAGCGGGATTTTACCAAGCACATGAAGTATAACTTAACGGCCTTTGTTACCTCTTCTTTGTTTTTGATCAGCTATGTAATTTACCACAACTTCCATGGCAGTACGCCCTTTACGGGCCAGGGCATCATTCGCCCCGTCTATTTCTTCATCCTGATCTCTCACATTATTCTCTCGGCCCTTGTTATGCCCATGATTCTCACCAGCTTCTATCTTGCCTTTTCCGGCAAACTGAAGCTGCACCGCAGAGTATCCAAAGTAACGCTGCCGGTTTGGTTGTACGTGTCAGTTACGGGTGTGGTTATTTTCTTCCTGCTGAGGGCATACAGTTAGTTAATCGTTATTGGTTATTAGGTGATTTTGTCCACTTATAATAGCCTTTACTCATTTATTTCTTGTAGGACGCACCCTGAATTCCTTCCTGTGGGTTTCCGACAAGAGCTTTTTTAAGATGGATGTGATTCCTTTCTTTAATTTGGGAAGGGTAATGAATGCCGATGTATAGCCAATATACCGTATCGGTTTACATCTCATTTACTGCCACATATTCTTTTAACAAAGGGAGTCTCATCCAACACCTATAATGTAAAAGAGAACTTTTTGTCGTATAAGGGGTGGTTATGTAAAGTGGGCTAATGCACAATCATGTTGAAAAGAGTACACCCTCCTCATAGTTTATGTTTAATTTATCTTTTCCATTTTTTCGCCTTTTAAATAAGGTCTCTATGTTGGTATAACAGGACACCCAAAAGAAGAAGAACCCCGCTATATAAAAAATTCTCGGCAATGACATTCCAAAATAATGTGAATTCTGGGTGCAGGATGTTCTGCAGGATACCATCCTGAATAAGTGATTGTTTGAGTAAGGCCGGGGAGCAATAATAAATGGCAGCTCCGAGTCCTTGAAAAACAGCGTACTCACTTTCCATCATACGCTCATAAAGAAAGATATGCTGGAAGGGTCCGGCGATATAAAGGGCTATGGCCACGCCGCTACTGGGTATTCGAGACCAGAATAGTCCCAAGACAAAGGCCACCGTGGAGTATCCGAAAATAAGCATCAGCTTCTGGAGTCCGCCCATCCAGAAAAGCGGGGAGACTGAAAGGTTCCAGTAGATCATAAAACTGCCAGCCATGGCAAAGCCTGTCAGAAAAAATGCAGCAAAAAACAGCTGCAGGCCGCACCATTTACCGACCAACAACTGCCAGCGCGCTACGGGTTTGGCCAGCACGCCTACAATAGTCCGGGCGTTCTTCTCCTTCTGAACCATTCCAGAGGCAAAAATAATGACGCCGATAGTCATAAAATCAGTCCATAGCCCTAAAGATGTAGTTAGGACTCTCACTTGGGTTAAAAACACCGAGTACTCCTCCGATGAAGAAATGCCATCCATAGCGTCAGCAAAATCATCTCCTACAAAAGAAGAAACAACCAGCATCAAGAAAAAGAGCAGATAAATAATACGGTTGGCCAGAAACGCCCGGATGGTGTTCTTGGCAATTACATAAACATGTTTCATCTTGAGTTCTTCTGCTACTTGTTATTAGATATCAAAAGCGGCCTTCCCATCTATGGGTTGTAATGTATTGGGTTATTCCTTTTGCAACCAATATTCAATACTGTAGGGCCAATGGCGTATGTTAAATAAGCCTGGGCTAATATGCTTGATGGTGCCCGTGCTGTCCACTAAAAAAGAGGTGGGCAACTCTTCCATGTTTATCCGTTGCGACTGGACGTTACGGGCATCGACTAAGACCGGAAATTCCAGGGTATATGCCTCTGCCAGGCGGCGAGCAGCCTCTCGGCTATCACCTACCTGTACCAAGACCATCCCCAACCCGCTCTCTTGGTACTTCTCATGCATTTTCTTCATCACCGGGAACATGCGCCGGCACGGCCCGCACCCCGTTTGTCCAAAACCAATCCACGTGAGCTTATTTTGTTCAATGATGGGTTGTATATCTACTTGTTGCCCGCTGACATCAGGCAATGAAAAATAGTGGATGGGATCGTCCCGAGAATATACAAGCGAGGGGCTGTTGCGGCTTTCTTTTTTCATCCACCACTGGGCCCCGGCAAAAACGATAGCAATGGCTACTGCAATAATGGGCAATGACTTCCGCATGAATAGAGGCGTTCTTGATTAACGTTTAATTATTTATGGTGAATTTGGTCCCTGGGCTATGGTTGCCCTACGGCGATATCCTTTTTCTGATACAAAATAACAGCGAACAGTAATAAAAGTGCTCCATAACAACCGTTTATCCCGATGGTAGCCCACAAAAAAGGGACACTCAGGTGCAGGCTATCTTGCAAACTTCCTTCCCATAGCGGATATATATTCAAATGAACCGGCGTTACGTAATACAGCGCAGAAACGATTAGTTGCCGAAGAGCACCTTCCCCATCGGCGAAGCGAAGGAAGTAGGTATGAAAATAAAACAGCGAAAAGGCCAACCCTCCGGCCAGAATCCGCGGAAGCACAATGCTCAGCATATAGGACAGGGTGGTAAATGTCACAAGCAGTAGCAGGTAGTGAAGTAGCCCTATATAAAAGAATCCTAATATTGGAAATTGCCAATAGATCATCGCTGTAAGAATAAAACCAGCTCCTATCACAAAGATGGTACAAAAGAACAATAACACCCCACTCCATTTCCCCAGCACAAACGTCCAGCGGCTGATGGGCTTGGCTAGTACCCCGGCGATGCTTTTATCTTGTTGCTCTTTGGGAAGTACCCCGGAGGCAAAGATAATCGCCGTGATGGCCGTCAGAAAGTACCACCAGCCAAGGGTGCCTGACAGCAGCCAAACCTGTTCAATGAACAGTTGCAGGTTGGCATAGGCATAGAAAATATTATACACCTTTTGCCATTGCAGGGCAGCAATGATCACAATCAAAAATAGAAATAGATAAAACACCTTTTTGGCAGCAAACCCGTGTAGCGTATTCCAGGCAACAAGGCGAATGGTTTTCATGATGACTCCTGCTCTAATTTCATGTACAACTCTTCCAAAGTCCGTGTTTGGCGCTTCACGTCCACGATCTCTACGGGAGACTCCAGCAGGCGGCTTAACAGTTCGTCCTTATCCTGATCTGTACACATAATTCCAGTCCCTTGCTCCCGATCGCGCATCGTCACATTCCATCTACCATCCAATATCGTTTTGTCCAGAAGCTCTTGCCCACCGCGGATCGTTATGGCCCATCGGTTGCTGGCGGCTTTAAGGTCTTGTAAATCACCGGAAAGTACCTTTTTTCCCTCTCGGATCATGACCACTTCATCGCATAATCGCTCGATGTCTGACAGGATATGGCTACTGAAGAAAATGGTCTTTCCTTTATTTTTCTCTTCGAAAATAAGGTCTCTAATTAATTTCCGGCCCTGAGGATCCAGCCCCGTAAACGGCTCGTCCAAAATAAGCAACTCGGGATCGTGCAACAGCGCCTGCGCTATGCCCAAGCGCTGTTTCATGCCTTTGGAAAAAGAACCAACCCGTTGGTCAACAGCTGACATAAGGCCCATCCGATCCAGTTGGTGGTCAATTTCTTTTTCGAGGCGGGTACCACTCATATTAGCCAACCGCCCATAAAAACGAAGTGCCGCCCTGGGTTTTAAAAATTCGTAAGTATGAAAAATTTCGGACTGAAATCCCAGGCGGCTGCGTGCTTTTTTCGATTGGGGCGGTTCTCCCAAAATCTCAATCGATCCGGCGTCCGGAATGAGCATCCCAAGTATACAATAGATCGTGGTTGACTTCCCAGCCCCATTTGGTCCGATGAGCCCTACGACGGAGCCCTTGCTAATCTTAAAGGATAACTCATCCACAGCTTCTACTTCCTTCCGAAACATCCCTCTCCTGTAGCTCTTGGTCAGGTTTTGTATACGGACAACAGGGTTTTCACTCATCATCTAATGTTCTTTTAATTATTTGGTCCCATCCTTCCGGAATGCCTTCACTCACATGGAGAATCATCCCCGAATCATCTACCAAAAAGGAGGTGGGAACAGTTGTAATATTACTAGGCTGGGATTGGGTACGCATAGAGTCGACCAAAATAGGATAGGGGACCGGAGACTTAGTTAAATATTTGGTTACGGTCGCCGGTCGTTCTCCTATGCTGATCCCCACCATCCCCAGTCCTTTCTCATGATACTGCTCATACAGCTCACTCATCATCGGCATTTCCTGGCGACAAGGCCCACACCAAGTGGCCCAAAAGTTTACCCATGTAAGTTTGTTATCGCTGACAATATCCTGAAGCTCAACGGGGCGACGATCAATAGTTGGAAGGGTAAACGGTTTTATCTGGTCACTGACATTATATACCAGTCGTTGATTGGCCCGGATATTCTTTTTGACCCAATAGGAAAACCCAACAAAAAGGGCTAACAAGCCAATAATTATAATTCTGTATATGTTTTCTTTCATACAGTTTGTGATATCCTGTTTCTAATCATATTCCATGATAGGTTATCCAGAAATATAATGATCAACATGGATATATAATAAACTATTATTTATATTCAATATCATATTTTTTAAATATGAATTGTATGACGTAATAATATATTCATCTTTAAATAAAATAACTATGAATTCATCTAAGTTTACCGGGATACCAATATGTATATTTGTAATATCTTTTTTGTTTGTTTCATGTGACAAAACTAATCCCATAAATTCTACTGAGAAACCAGTACATTTGGAGTCTAGGTCCAAGGCTCAATCTAATCAGAAATCCGTTCTTTTTGATACTTCTTCCTTAGAGCTAGGATGCAAAGCTGTAAACGCTTGGGTACAGAAAAATTCTGAAAATTTACCAAATAGCCTTAGTTCTATTTCCGTTTTTCCTAAGACATATAGGAAAGCAATATTTAATGAGCTTTCATCAGTGGAAAGATATAATTTATGGAAAGAAAGGTTAAGGAGTTTCATGGAAAAAGATAAATTATCTGCAGAAGAGAAGTCAAAGCTAAGATCAATCATTAATGATTTATCTCCTTCGGTTTTTAGCAAAAGCAATGACAAGAAGCTTAATGTTTTAACTAATACAAGCGAGATTGTTCGTATTTTCGGAAGAGACCTCGCAAAGAGAATATTTACCTCTTTAGCTCCATCAAACCACCTTGAAAATTCTTCTATATCTCTAGTAAATGATGTGAATGGAATAGTAAACGCTAGTCAGAACCAAAAAATCGATTGTAACTGCAGAACTGATGATATTTGGTATGGGTGTGACCCAACTGGAGTTGGACCCGAAGTCCGATGTGTACACAAAGATGATTTACCATATCTGCCGTGTAGCCAGAATGATGCATATGGTTGTGGGACTTTTTGGCTTCGAAGATGTAATGGTGCATGTCGACATGCAGAACAACCAGATCCTCCTGGGCCTGATCCCGACCCTGCTGCTCTTAAAGAAGATAAAGATATTCGACCCAGAGAGAATAATAAGTAAAATATTTAATTTTAAATTTGACAAAAGGCCGCCTTTTGGGTGGCCTTTTTATTTCTCTCCATTTAAATTTGAATTAAGGATACTACCATGATCTCATTCATACGAATGACAAGACGGTTACAAATGATACATCTTAATAGCAAGAGATGATATTTGTTATTGTATCCAAATTAGGGTATACCCTAAATCGCTACGCTTTCGGGGGTTCTGAATCGGCGTTAGTGGCCCGTATTTGCCTGTTTCGATACAATAAATTTCGCTACAGTTAATGGGGTAGTGGTTAGGTCGAGCGGTTCTGAGTATGCTTTTAGGTTTAGGTTCATTTAATCTGTTCCTTTACAGATATTTCCTGCTGTGGGCTTATAGCAATAACAGTTATTGCTTGTAGGACAGTAGGACCCACCCTTAATCCCTCCCTGCTGGCAGGGAGGGAAACTCTTTATCAAATAAAGTTTCTTAATTCTATAACCATGAGTTTTTTCCCCTGTTCGCAGGGGAAAAATAAAAAGGGGCACTGGGGATAGAGTAAAAACCTCCATATTATATTTTAGCCTCAATAGCTCACTGATAACAAATAACTAACTACCAAAAAACTATCCAAAGGCGCGTTTTCGGGCGTCATCCATCATCATCTGGTGGAAATTACGCTCTTTTTCTCCTTTTTTGGGTTCCCGCAGATGATAGGAGCCATCCGGTTGCATCTCCCAGGCTAACCGATTGTCGCGAAGAGCTTTTTTGAGGATAGAGGTAATGCGTTTTTTTAACTTGGGAAGGGTGATGGGCATCATGGCTTCCACCCGTTCGTTTAAATTGCGTGAGCGCCAGTCTCCGCTTCCAATATAAATCTTCGGATCCCCTTCATTGCCAAAGAAGTAAATGCGATCGTGCTCCAGAAAGCGTCCGATGATGCTGATCAACCGGATGTTGTCGCTATAGCCCGGTAACTGGGGACGCAGTCGGGAGTGGCCGCGAACAATCAGATCGATTTTAACCCCCGAGCGAGATGCTTGGTATAGCCGCTTGATGATATCCACATCATCCAGTGCATTCATTTTGGCAATAATGTGCCCTTGGCCTCCACTTTGAGCAATGGCTATTTCGTTATCAATAAGGTCGTTAAACGCATTGCGCAGATCATTGGGAGCGACTAACAATTTGCGGTACTGTTGGTCCGGAGCATAGCCGGTTAAGTAATGAAAGAGGTTCGTCGCATCATAGCCGATATCCGGATCGTTGGTCAACACGCCCAGATCGGTATAGACTTCGGCGGTATGGATATGGTAGTTGCCCGTGCCGATATGGCAATAAGTAACGTGGCGGTCGCCTTCGCGGCGCACAATGAGCGCAACCTTGGCGTGGGTTTTAAGTCCCACCAGTCCATAAGCCACGTGCACACCGGCATTTTCAAGCATTTTACCCCACTCGATATTGCTGGCCTCATCGAAGCGCGCTTTTACTTCTACGAGTACGGCCACCTGTTTGCCTTTCTCAGCGGCCCGCACCAGCGCCTTGACGATGGGCGAATTATCTGATGTGCGATAAAGCGTTTGTTTAATGGCCAGCACATCCGGATCATCAGCGGCTTCTTCAATAAGACGGCGCACGCTCCCTGAAAACGACTCGTAAGGATGATGGACCAGCAGATCCTTTTTGCGGATGATATCAAATATCGTTTGCTCTTCTTCGGTTTCACCCTCATGGTACAGCGGCTCAGGAATAATGGGCTTCCACTTTTTATAATGCAGGTTGGGGATGTTGATGTCGGCCAGTTTGAAACAGCCGGTCAGGTCAAGTAAGCCATCCTGAAAGATGATGTCATTATTGCTTTCATCCAGTTTGAGTTCGTTCTTGAGCAGCTTCAAGACTTCCGGATCCACATCCTGTTCAATTTCAAGGCGGACGACCTCGGCAAAGCGACGTTCACGCAGTTCTTCAGACATCATCGAGAGCAAATCTTCTGCTTCTTCTTCGTTACGACGGAGGTCAGCATTGCGCGTAACACGGAATACACAAACGCTGTCTATATCCATGCCCGGAAACAACCGGTCTATATTTTGTCGAATAACTTCTTCTACCGGGATAAACGAATAGGCATGCGATTCGCTTTCGAGCTTTAACCAGCGCGGCTGATTAGAAGGCACCTTAACCCGCGCAAAGTTAAACGCATCCCGATTGGGACGCTTTAACTTGATAGCCAGTGACAGGCTAAGGTTCGAAATAAAAGGAAAGGGGTGTCCCGGATCTACCGCCAGCGGCGTTAGCATGGGATAGATATGATCGAGAAAGTATTCGTCTAATTTATTTTGCTGCTGTTTGTTTAGTTCTTGGTACGAGCAAACTTTTATAGATGCTTCCTCTTCCAGTGCTGGGCACAGCTGATTGTTCCAGACATCCGAAATCTGTTGCTGCATTTTTGTTGCCTCGCGTTGCACAATATCAATCTGCGAATCAGGCGTCCTTCCATCAGGACTCAAGTCAATCAGTCCGGCGGCCTCTTGTCGTTTTAGTCCGCCTACCCGTTTTTGGATAAATTCATCCAGGTTACTGGCCGTAATCGCAAGAAACCGAACCCTTTCCAACAGAGGATTTCTGGAATCCATGGCTTGGTATAACACCCGCCAGTTAAAGTCCAGCCATCCTAATTCTCTGTTCAGGTAAAGCGAGGGATGATCAATTGAAGCCTGCTCAGGAACTTCCTGAGGCTGTACGGAAGTGGGAATCTTCGGCATCTTATCGTTCCGGTCCCCATTAGATGAGTTTAGTTTACTCTCGTCAAAAAGCCATCGCTGTTTACCCACATTCCATTTGATGGCATCGCGTTTCAGCTCTCTAAAATGTTTAAGAACCTGCTTGTTGAGAACTTTGTTGCCTTTATCCGAGAGATCTATGAATGAATTATCAAAAGCTGACTCAACCTTTTCAATGGCCTCGGAGCGCTTTAATTCTCCGTGTCGTCTAATTTCATTGTACAAAAAGACAGCTACTTCTTTAAATGGATAGTCAGACACGATATTACCTTAGTTTAATAGCATAGAAAAAATGAAATATAGGTAAAAAAAGAGAGGTGCGGAAGATTACCAGATAACTTAACACTCAGTTAATATCCTTATCCGCTGGTACGTGGTGTGATCCACTTAGCAAGTGGGCTGGATCTTGAAAAAATAAATGTATTGTTCCATTTTTTTAACGATACAAAAGTGATAAAAAACAGGTAAGATTATTAAGTTAGAAGTAATGTTCATTTTTCAATCAAGAAAAAATGAACCAAAAAATTGACCGGCTGAATAAATTCTTGCTGCCGTTCTCTCCACCTACGCTAAAATCATTTCACTCAAGTTGCAAAAGCGGCAACTTTCAGACAGGAAATGATTTTTCACGTTTCGGCTACGGTCACTTTTCCAGCAGAATTTATGTTATGCCGGACAAATTACCATTTACTCGTTAAAAGCGACAAGCCCCACCGGAAGAATTTCTGTTTGACGAGGTGCTGCCGGCAAGCCGTGATTAGCGGCAGTATAATTTACCAGCATCGAGAAGTTATCCCGAATTGCTCGGGAGATTTTTTACGAGTCCCAGCTTGCTGGTTCCGACCCTTCGGAAGTGCCAAGACAAAAGGCGGAAATAATATTGGGTTAATAAATAAAACTAACGGTTCCATTTTTGAAGCGACGCAATCTCGACGGTAGTACGAGACCCGCAGAGCTGGAGCTATCCAAATAGTTTAATTGCTGTTTTCTTCATACTCAATTTGAAGTTCTCGGCCCGTCACTTCTTCAAAAAGCTTGCTTTTACGTTTGGCGCCCCAAATTTCAAGCTGAGGATCGGCTTTGGTCGTAATGAAAAGCGTGATCTGGTCATCCGTTATTTCAATATCAAGGTCTTTGACGTTTTGATAATGACTGCGATCCATGCCGTCGGCAACCCGCAGGATGCCGGAAAGCTGGCGCACCTTTTTCTTGAGCGGTTTGTCAAGCTTGCGATATCGTTTATGACGTTTTTTGGGCGTAGAGCGCCGGTGGTAGCGGGCTACATTAGCCATCACTTCAATTTCGTCTTCGCGAAATCCGCGCAAGTCGGCATAGCGGATTAAATAGAGGGCATGCTTGTGATGCTTGCGGTGAGAAATGTAGTAACCGATATCGTGCATCAGGGAGGCATACTCCAGTAGCTCACGATCTCCATCCTGCAGGGCAAGCTCTTCCTGCAGTTTATCGAACAGTTTTAGAGCCGAGTTGGTGACGTGCGTCGAATGGTCTTCATGCCAGTCGCACTTGCGCAGCAGTTCATAGACGCTGCGTCGGCGGGGGTCGGGATAGTAGGATTTTAGATTCAGGTCAAGATCCCCTTTCTCTTTTTGAATGTAGTCGAGAATCATACCCTCCCGAAGAGCATCCTCGGATATCCGTATTTCACGAATATCCAAGGTTTGAATCAGGTAGCGCAGCAGCTCCACGCCAGGTACGATAATGTCAATTCGTTTTTTATCCAGACCATTCAGTTCTGATCGTTCATCGCGGTCGAGAGTGATAAAGTCTTTATAGAAACGGTTAAAATCCTGAGCACTAAAGGTAAGCTCGTTCAGCGAAAGGGAGGTACTCAAAGATTTTCGATCAGCAATCATCTGGGCAATATTTTCCATCGTCCCCGAAGAACCGATGACTGTCGTTATGTTTTTGCCACTGGCAGCTTCAATGACTTTGGTAAGTTCAGTTTTGAACTTAGTTCGCAGCTCTTTGAGATCTTTTTTGGAGGGGGGATCACTTTCAATAAACTGGGCAGCCATACGGGCAGCACCAACTTTATAGCTCTCATTAAAAAACAGTTCCGTATTGTTACCTGTAATGAATTCGACGCTTCCACCTCCGATATCAACCATGAGGACGGGCTGTTCATCCAGGGCAACGGCATGCTGTATGGCTTGTCCAATCAGGTTTGCTTCCATGGATCCCGGAATGGCCCGGGCTTTTACATCCGCTTCATCAATCATGCGCTGAATAAATTCACCACCATTCTGTGCTTCCCGGATGGCACTGGTCGCATAGGCCATAATGTGATCTACTTCGATGTTATCGCAAAGAATCTTGATTTTTTTGAGCGCTTCAATGCCCCGTTGCATAGCCTTTTTAGAAAGTCCGCGGTTCATGCCTCTTTTGGCAAGCAAGACCATCTCTTTGAGTTTATCGATACGCCGAAAGCTCCCATCGGGGTAAATATCCATGATAACAGCGTGAAATGAGTTAGTACCCATATCAATGGCAGCGATACGACGTTTGGGGCGACTGTTGTTCTTGGTCTTGGCCATCCTATTGCAGTTTAATTCTGAGTCTTCGTAGTAAATGCGCGCGTTGCTGTAGTCTATACATCCTACTTGCAGAAATCAATAGCGCGGGGAATTAATATCTGTCTAATGGAGAGAGGATTTTAAATAGAAAGATGGAGCCACCGCGAAGGGGCGAGCTCCATCCTCAAAAGACGGATGCGGTCCACCTGAATAGTGGGCTGCACCTTAATATGATAATTATTAGAACATCAAAAGCTACTTCTTATGCCAGGAAGTTGTCCCCGGCTTCAGGAATCCATACTTCGGTATCGGTGGCATCTTCGGTATACTCTTTGAACTCCTCCGGATCTCCGGATAACACAGGCATCGTTCCGTAATGAATGGGTACCGCGTAATCAGCGCCGATAAGATCGCAGGCCATTGCTGCCTCTTCGGGGCCCATCGTATAATGGTCACCCGTGGGCACGGCTATGACATCCGGTTCATACAGTTCGCCGTAAAGTTCCAAGTCGTAAAAAATATTGGTGTCTCCCAGATGATAAAAGGTGATATCATCATCAAAAGAGATGATGAGTCCGGCGGGCTCTCCAGCGTAGTCGCCCTGGTAAGAGGAGCTGTGGTTGGCGGAAACCATAGTGACTGCAAAATCATCGAAGGCTACCGTTCCACCTTTATTGAATTCTACGGCCTGCTCTTCGCTCAGCCCGTGTTTACCCACCAGCAGCCTTGAGAGTTCTACCATGGATGCTACCGTACATCCGGTATCCACGGCAATATCCAGCGTATCGCCAACATGGTCGCCATGTCCATGGGTCAGCAGGATGTAGTCCACATCATTTTGTTGTTTATGCTCATCCGGAGTAGTAGGATTCTGAGACAGAAAGGGATCAATTAGAATTGTTTTTCCAGCAGGACTTACCAGCTTAAATGCTGAATGTCCTAACCAGTATGCTTGAACAGTGGTTTCCATAATAGTTGAATGATATTTTTTAATGTTAACGGTTTAAATATTCCACTTTTGAAGGGTATTAGAGTGCTGCTTATTCTTTTGCATGCTGGCAGAGTCATAAAATCCAATGTTCCTTAATAAATAAGATGGATAAACAAAATAAGTTTTTTCATCAATCCAGTACGCAAGCAGTGTCAGGAATATGGGCAGCTTAGTTCAGATCATCAAGCAGGACAAAAGAGAGTTTATTTACAGTATGAAGTTCAACTGTAAAGGAAAAGCTAACCTATATTAAGTTAACATTAAACATGTTGTTAATTAAGTATTATTGGCGTTACTTAATAATAAGCTCCAATAGTTACTGTCCAAATAAATCATCGTCTTGGGGAGAATATTAATTGTTAAACCTGATGCTGATGGGGGAAGAGACGTTTTATAATCGTGTACGCAAACAATTTTTTGATATACGAAAGAGAGAATGGCCAACGGTACTATTGATGTCCACGTTTTTCTTTATGGTCATTGGTACATTCTGGATCTTAAAACCTATGAAGCGGGGCCTGCTGGTCGGGTATTATCAAAATGCGCCACTACAGTTTTTGGGAACAACTTTTGCCGGTGCCGAAGTGGAACAGTTGGCAAAGGTCCTTAATATGGTTGTCGTTTATGGGATGGTCGTACTCTTTACGGTACTGGCCCGGAAGTTTTCACGGCAGAAAATGAATGTAACCCTGTGTCTGCTGTTCGCTGCCCTTTTTATTCTTTTTGCTAATTTAATGTATAGCCCAACCGCGAAGGTCGCCTGGTCGTTCTATATATTGGGAGATATGTTTAACTCGGTGTTGCTCACCTTTTTTTGGGCTTTCTCAAACGACATATTTAATTCAGATCAAGCCAAGCGAACATACGGTATTGTGGGGCTGGGAGGCGTTATCGGAGGGATGGTCGGGGCGACGGTGGTTGCCGGGAATGTCAGTGAATGGGGTCGACCAACCTTATTATATCTTTGCGTAATTCCAATGTTCATTCTCATTGGGATTGGTTATGTAGTGGATCGTCGCGACACTTCAACACAGGCAGCACGATCGTCCAAAGAAAAGGATAACCAAGCCCCGGACAATGCAATAGTTGAAGGCGCTAAATTGGTATTTCAATCGAAATATTTATTGGGTATTGTCGGAATTATTGGCCTCTATGAAATTGTTTCGAATATTGTGGATTTTCAATTATCCGCAATCATTGCCCAAGAGGTAGCTGGTGATTTGAGAAAGGATGCCTATTTCGGTTATGTGGGACAACTAACCAACACTATTTCCGTCATTGTGCAGCTTTTCTTAACCAGTTTTGTGATGAAGAGGTACGGTGTGGGAATAGCGCTCTTATTTTTGCCAGTCGCTATCACCATGGGATCGGTCGGATTTCTGTTTGTTCCCAGCTTGATTTTTGTCACTATTATGTCTGCCAGTGATAACAGCCTGAATTATTCTATTAACCAATCGGCTAAAGAAGCGTTATACACCCCGATGAGCAAAGATGTGATATACAAAGCCAAAGCTTTTATTGATATGTTTGTACAACGTTCAGCTAAAGTATTAGCCGTGTTTCTGAATTTGATAGTAGCAGCATACATTGGCTTAGAGAACATTCGTTGGTTATCAGTAGCATGTTTGCTAATTTTGTTTTTTTGGATTTTGATCGTACGCTTTGTGGGAAGAGAATTTAAAGAACACACTTCTGAAGAAGTAGTGGTTGATTAAGAAGATACTCGTCAACATCCTTTCATGGAGCTAATGAGATTTGCCAAGTGAACACAATTTTGACTGATTTTTTATGAAATATGAAGCCCGTTCTGGCAGATATCTCTTTTATATGGTCTGCCTGTTATTGTTATGCAGTTGTGGAACCTCGCAACCCTATTATAAATCTGATTATGTGCCCACTGAATCAGCGATTGCTTCCAAACAAGTGGAATCTTCTATCTTTTTAGTGGGAGACACCGGGGCTCCCGAAAAGGAGGGAGCATTGAACGTATTGTCGAGCCTGCATGTTCAATTGCAAGCGGCCGGCGACAGTAGTGCGGTCATCTTTTTAGGAGATAATATTTACCCGGATGGGATGCCGCCCGAACCTCATGAAGCACGAGCACGTGCGGAAGCAAGTATGAAACCCGCTCTGGATATGTTGACCAACTACAGAGGTCAAGCATATTTTATTCCCGGAAATCACGACTGGCGATATGGTCGGCAGGGAGTACAGGCTCAGGAGCAGTTTGTTGAAAATTATGGCAACCAAAAGGTGCAATTTTTGCCGGATAACGGTTGCCCGGGACCGAATGGATTTTCCGTAGGAAACGATTGGTTTGTTATTGCACTGGATTCGGAATGGTGGATTAACCGGAGTGAGGCCGCCAATAACGACTTGACAGACTGTTCGGCACGAACTAAGACCGATGTCATTGATCAGGTAGAGCATTTGGTTGAGGAAAACAGCGATAAAAAGATGCTCTTGGCATTTCATCATCCGCTCTACAGTAATGGAAACCATGGTGGCTACTATTCAGTTAAGGATCACCTTTTTCCGCTTACAAACCTGGTAGACCAACTGTACCTTCCCCTTCCTGTTTTGGGGTCGTTATATCCGTTGTCTCGAAAGCTGGGTGCCTCGGGTCAGGATGTCTCCAACAAGCGCTACAGACTTTTTAAAAAAGAGATATTGGAGGCCATTGAAGACCATGAAGTTAATTTTCTGGCTTCAGGGCATGAACATAATCTGTCCTTCTATACAAAAGAAAAGGAGAATATAGCAAAGGAGGGTACCAACTATTTTATTGTTAGTGGTTCCGGCAGTAAGCGTTCCTATGCCCGTCGCGGCTTCGGAGCTCAATTTGTGTACTCACAAAAGGGCTTTACCAAGCTGGTTTCCTATGTGGATGGGTCGGTGGATATAGAGTTTTGGATTCCTGACGAGCAGGAAAAAGAGGGAAAGCTGGTCTATTCCAGACAACTTGTTGCATCTTCAAAGCCGGCTGGTACAGCGAATCATTCGAGCCATGAAAATCAACAAAGCCACATCCAAAGAGATATTATGGGCACAACTGCTCCCGGGCCTGGTTACAAGGCGGGAGGCTTCAAACGTTTTATGTGGGGAGACCATTATCGGGATGCATGGACGACCCCAATAGATGTTCCGGTTCTTGATCTTGAAAAAGAGAAAGGGGGACTGAATATATTGGCCAAAACCGGAGGGGTACAGACCATAACCATCATCGCCGAAGATAGTACAGGGCGAAAGTATGTGATGCGTTCGGTACAAAAAAATCCCAAAAAATCACTTCCAGAAGCATTACAAGAAACCTTCGTTACTAAAATTGCTCAAGATCAAACCTCTGCTTCCCATCCATATGGGGCATTAATTGTGCCTCCACTGGCGCGAGCAGCCGGCATATATCAGAACACGCCAGAGCTACGATATATACCGGATAACTCATCGCTCAATATATCGACAAATACGCAACGTACGCCGGGTACGCTGGTCACGATGGAAGAGTTTGTAAGCAGCAATTGGTTTAACCAAACCTTTTCAAAAAGTGCCGCTGAAGTGGTAGACTCAGATGAGCTTTGGAACCAGCTTAGAGAAGGAGATTGGGCAACCATCGATCAGCGACAGCTGGTGCGCTCCCGAATTTTTGATATGTACATTGGTGACTGGGACCGCCATGAAGGGCAATGGTTCTGGGCCAAGACCGAAACGGATTCCCTTCCGGCTTATCAGCCTATTCCCATTGATCGGGATAATGCCTTCTACAAAAGTGACGGCGTCATCATGGGGCTGGCACGGCTGACGGTATTTCCCAAGTTTCAGCTTTTTAACGATGGCATACAGAATATTAAAGGCATTAATTTAAATGCCCAGCACTTCGACCGGTGGTTTATGAATGGCTTGACAAGGAAGGAATGGGTAGCTATTGCCGAAGAGATGCAGGTCGCGCTATCGGATTCCGTTATTACATCCGCGGTTTCACAGTGGCCGGAAGAAATTATTGGGCTTAACGGTGCTACGTTTATTGAGAAGTTAAAAGCCCGCCGTCAACAGCTCCCGGATTTTGCACGACGTTATTACGACCTGTTATCTCGCAGTGTGAATGTGTACGGCAGTGATAAGAATGAGTCATTCGAGATAAAAAGAAAATCCGATGGAGCAACCTTGGTCGAAGTATATCGGGCAGAAGGCAGTCGGAAGCAGAAAATATACCACCGGGTATTCCAAGCTGATGAAACCAAAGAAATAAGACTCTATGGTTTTGGTGGCGCTGATCGCTTTGCGATGAATGGAGAAACAGATAAAGCGATAAAAATTCGGATTATAAGTGGAGAAGGAGATGATGTCATTGAAGATCAGTTAAAAGTGGCTTCCTGGGGAAAAAAGACGTTGGTATATGACAGGCCTCAGAGCGTTCGTATCTCCTCAATGGGAGAAGTAAAAGATAAAACCTCATCCAACCTGCGGGTTAATAAGTATGAAAAACGGGGGTTCCAGTATGATTTTTTAGGTCCGCTTATAGCCAGCGGATATAATGAAAATGATGGTGTTTTTGTGGGAGGCGGAGTGCATATCCAAAGGCAGGGATTTCGAAAAGAGCCCTTTGCATCCGATCATTGGATAACAGGCAAAATGGCAACGCTAACGTCATCCTTTACATTTAATTATGAAGGACTGTTTACCGAGCGCGTTGGCAGATATGATTTGGGAATACAAGTTGGTATCCGAGGACCTAATTATTCCTCAAACTTCTTCGGGTTAGGCAATGAAACGGAAAGAACCCGTGCTGACGACGATTTTTATGGTTATCCATATAATAATTTAGATACCAATATAGAGTTAACAGAGTTATACAATAATTTACTACAAGTGCGCATGGGTGGGGGATATGAATTTCTGCGCCCCCTTTCTATTGATAATCGGTTTGTGACTTCAGAAGAAGCGCAGCTGCCCGGTACTACCTTTAATTCCCACCATTTTGCCAAGGCGCGTGCAGGCGTTAAGGTAACGACCGTTGACAACAAGCTTTTCCCGCAGTATGGATATAAGTTCGAGCTGCTTTCGGAACTAAAATTAGGCCTCAATGACCGTAGCAAGACGTTTAACAGAATCAGCTCTAAAACAAGCCTTTATTATACATTCAGAAAGATTACCACAACACTGGCCACCCGACTGGGCTTTGCCACGAATGTTGGAGACTTTAATTTCTTTCAGGCCAATACATTAGGCGGGCAGACCTTTACGGGAACATCCGGTAATCTGAGAGGATATGTCCGCGACCGGTTTTCAGGGCGAACCAGCCTGTTCCATAACACCGAAGTGAGAACCAAGCTGTTTAATATCGACTCTTATTACCTGCCTGCAACGATGGGCGTCTTGGGTTTTGTAGATGAAGGTCGGGTTTGGGCAAACAGGGAAAACTCAACACAATGGCATTTTGGCTATGGCGGTGGTCTGTGGATTAGTCCATTACAGCGAGCCATCCTAACGGCGGGCTATGCATTATCCCGGGAGGATGGGTTATTTACCGTCTCACTTGGATTTACTTTTTAACGAAATTCTTTGAACGTTACGAATGATTTCAGTCCGTTTTGTTGGTTTTTAGATTGCCTGGTCCGCACCAAAGATAGAACGACCCGTAATGAGAGTATTATTTATATAAATGGAAGATTCCTCGGGTAATATTCTTTATGCTTAGGAGTTGACTATTCGAAATCTTTGTGTTATACATAAATTCAAAGGTGTAAAATAGAAGAGGTAGTATGCCA
This sequence comes from Fodinibius salsisoli, assembly GCF_026229185.1. Classification (GTDB taxonomy): domain Bacteria; phylum Bacteroidota; class Rhodothermia; order Balneolales; family Balneolaceae; genus Fodinibius; species Fodinibius salsisoli. Next base: position 32,672 of record NZ_JAGGJA010000020.1, read on the forward strand.
GATTACAATATAAATTATTCAGGTTTTAACTACGCTTTTTTAAGGGGACAATACCCGGCATCTTTGTATAGCCTATCTGACTAAATATTAACCCCAAAATATTGAGGACTATCTATGGCCGAACGAATAAAACTGCATCCTGAAACACCACATGTGAAGCGTCTTTTTGAGGTTTCTGATATGATTAAACAGGGGGCCGTCGTCTTATTCCCGACAGACAGCCAGTATGCAATTGGTTGTGATTATAAAAATAAGAAGGGGATTGAACGCATACGTGAGATACGCAAACTGGATAAGGATGATCACCTGACGATTTTATGTGATTCACTTTCCGGTATTGCTAAATTTGCTCATATATCGGATCATAATTTTAAGCTTATCAAGCGGCTTATACCCGGACCTTATACATTTATATTACCGGCTACCAAAGAAGTACCTAAACTCCTGGTCCATCCAAAGAAAAAGACTGTAGGTTTTCGGGTGCCAGACTATCCCATTGCTCAAGGGTTAATTCGAGAAACGGGGAATCCAATGCTGGCCATTACAGCTAAAAAGCCAGAGATGCAGGGCAATGCACTGAAGGAATTTGAACGCGAACCTTTTTTACGGGAGTTTGAAAAGTTGGTTGATGTTGTTATCGACAACCAGCAAGAGCTACCCTCGCGTGAGACCTCTATTTTGGATATGACCGATGACAATACCAAGCTACTGCGTCGGGATTTAGGAATGGAAGCACTGGAAGAGGTGTTCCGTATGCAGCGAGAACCATTAGAAGTCACGTAAATTACCTATGAGAATAGCAATTAATACAGGCGGCGGAGATGCACCAGGGCTAAATGCGGCTATTCGGGCCGCAACCCTGGCTGCCTTAAAGCGAGGATGGGAAGTCCTGGGTATCAAAAATGGATATGGTTCTATCTATACCGATGAGCCTTTTATCACCTTGGATGAGCAGGCCGTACAGGGTATTACCCTCCAGGGAGGGACCATTCTGGGTACGGCCAACCGGGGTAACCCCTTCGAGATGCCTTACGAAAAGGAAGATGGCGAATGGGGCACAAAAGATGTCTCCGATCAACTGGTAAATACATTTAAAGAACATGAGGTCGATGCACTCATCGCTATTGGAGGCGATGGATCGATGAATATTGCCAGTAAACTTATCAAAAAGGGGCTTGATATCGTAGGGGTTCCCAAAACCATTGATAATGATATTTATGGCTGTGATGTTACCCTGGGCTTTGATACGGCCATAAGTATTGCTACTGAAGCTATTGACCGAATTACAACGACAGCCGAATCTCACCACCGGCTAATGGTGGTTGAAGTGATGGGACGTTATGCGGGCTGGATAGCTCTCTATTCGGGTATCGCTGCATCTGCGGATGTGGTGCTGATCCCGGAAATTCCTTTTTCATACGATTCTATTGTTGAGAAAATTAAAGAACGCGAAGCCAAGGGCCGCCATTACACTATGATTGTGGTTGCCGAAGGCGCCAAAGAACAGGATGGCGAACTGGTTACCAAAGGCAAGACCGTGGGACAAGAAGTCCAATTGGGCGGTATTGCCGATCGTGTTGCCAATAAGCTGAGTGAGCGAACGGGTAAAGAATCTCGATCCGTGGTGTTGGGGCACTTACAGCGTGGGGGGTCTCCTTCTACCTATGATCGACTAATATCACTACGATTTGGAGCAGCAGCCATTCGTTGCGTCCAGGAACATGACTTTAATAAGTTGGTGGTCTTACAGGATAACCAGCTGAAACGTATCCCCATCACCAGCATTGCAGAAAAAATGAAATCAGTTTCTCTTGAAAGTGATACGGTACAGACGGCAAGAGATATAGGAATTTGTTTGGGGGATTAAATGGGACTTTTTGATTCTATAAAAAATGCCTTTTCATCTGAAATGCCCGGTTATTGGGGCATCCTCGCCGCCCCTTCGGAGTTAGAGCATGTAATACAGGCCTCCAACGACTGGCCCCAGTTGATTTATAAACACAGCCATCGTTGTGCCACGTGCTTTTTTTCCAAGAAGCAAGTGGAAGAGGGGGCTGATACAATTATTGAAAAAGCGGATCTCTATTTCTTGGATGTCATTGGCAGTCGGCCGGTCTCTAACGCCGTTGCTGAAAAGCTAAATGTACGCCATGAATCACCCCAAATAATTTTACTGAACAAAGAAGAAGTTACTTGGCATGAGTCGCATGGAGCCATAAAAACAGAAGTAATTCTTACTGCATTACATGGGAATGGTTAATTCAGAAAAAATAAAAAATCATCCAATGAGTGGTTTGTATTTTTGATGGAAACCAGCCCGTAGTCCGTACCATTCATCCGATGAGAGATAATTACGATATTAGGGAGGAGATAATATTAGGAACCTACCTCCCCGATTAAATCATTCAAAAAGCTTCTCGAAGTTTTCATTAAAAGGGGGTTCAACAAGTCCCTTTTCGGTAATAAATCCTGTAACATATTTATGGGGAGTGACGTCGAAAGCGGGATTATAGGTCTCGGTCTTTTTAGGGGCCACTTCGGACCCATTAAACTGAGTAATTTCATCATCCTCGCGTTCTTCGATGGGGATGTCATCGCCATTGTCCAGTTCCATATCGATAGTAGAGAGGGGAACAGCTACATAAAAGGGAATGTCATTTTCATGAGCCAGTACAGCGAGGGGATAGGTACCAATTTTATTAGCTACATCACCATTGGCAGCTACGCGATCGGCTCCGACTAATGCCATATCCACATCACCACGGCGTATTAAAGAGCCTGCCGTAGAATCAGTGATTAGTTTCATCGGAATTTCTGCATTCTTCAGCTCCCAGGCTGTCAGTCGAGAACCCTGCAGCAGAGGTCGGGTTTCATCAACCCAAACATGGATATCCTTGCCTTCTTCATGGGCATGAAAAATTACAGATAAAGCCGTTCCATATTGACCGGTTGCAAGGCTGCCGGTATTGCAGTGGGTAAGAATCTTAGATTTTTTGCCGACGAGTTTTACGCCTTCTTCTCCAATTTTTTTGCAGGTGCGCTTATCCTCATCGTGAATTGTTTTCGCTGTTTTGAGGACAATATCCTTAATCTCTGCTATGTCTTTATCTTTATGAGCCTGAATAGTCGTTTTAAGCCGATCAAGAGCCCAGTGTAGATTAACCGCGGTTGGCCGTGCTGTTTCCAGGTATTCAGCAACTCGTTCCACTTCTATAAAAAAGCTTTGGAATGAGTTTTCCGGTAACTCCTTAATACCGAGATAGAATCCATAAGCAGCCGCAATGCCGATGGCCGGGGCACCACGTACGCGCAATTTTTTGATCGCTTCCCACATACGTCCTACATCCCGAATGTCGCTATATACTTCACGTCCGGGCAAGTAGGTTTGGTCAAGAATACGAACGTGGTCTTCACGCCATTCAATAGATTGTATAGCCGTTGCAGTATTGTTGCTCATAAATTATTCTTTATTGTTTTCTTTAGCTTTATAAGCCTTTCCAGACTCACTTAGTTTTGAAATTTTTTGGTAAAATTGATAGAGTTGATTCAGCTTTTCAACTTTTTTTTCAATTGGGGTCTTTGGGTTCATCATTCTTGTAGCTGTTTCAAGCGTCCACGCTTGAAACAAGTTTTATACGATGAGTATGGACGCTTACCACAAGAGGGGATTGCTCCTTCTTGTAATATCCGATTTCTGATCGCCAATTTCTAATTTTGGATCATTAATATCCTCGGGCTGCACCGTCGCCCCGGGGATCCGCTGCGCCAAACTTCATTCCTTTGGCATCAATGAAGATGGTATGTGCACGGCCTAATCCACCAGAAGGGTCTAAGATATGTCCTTTGTCGTTGAGGATAGCACGCGTATCAGGACTAAGACCAAATTTTTCGTAGAACAGCTTGTCCGGCATCCATTGATGGTGAAAGCGAGGGGCAGAGATCGCTTGCTGAGGGGACATCTCAAAAACAGCCATATTCAAAAAATTATGTAATGTGGCTGTAATGATCCGAGGTCCGCCGGCAGCGCCTAAAACCATTCGAACGGAATCATTTTGGGTTACGATAGCTGGCGACATACTACTGAGCATTCGTTTTTGGGGCTCAATGGCGTTGGCTTTTCCCTGGATAAGACCAAACATATTGGGTTCTCCCGGCTTAGCTGTAAAATCATCCATTTCATTATTGAGGAAGAATCCAGCTCCACTTACAGCTACTTTGCTTCCAAAATTGCCATTTAGCGTAGTGGTGACAGAAACGGCATTGCCGTGTTCATCCACAACAGAGTAGTGGGTGGTTTCGGGAGATTCATACCGAAAAGGAATATTACCGTGACCAACATCATCACTGGAGGAAGCTTTATCCCAGCTAAAGCTTTGCATCCGTTCTTCGTTGTAACTGTCACTGAGCAGCTTTTTCTGCGGGATATCCACGAAGTCAGGGTCCCCTAAAAAGTGAGCCCGATCCGCAAAAGCACGGCGCATGGTTTCAGTAACGGTGTGGACATATTTCGCAGAATTAAACCCCATTTCCTGCAGATCGTAAGGGCGAAGCATATCTAATATTTGGCTGATGGCAATACTGCCACTGCTCGGGGGTGGCATGATGTGCAGATCATACCCATTCATAGAGGCTTTGACCGGTTCGCGCCACACACTCTTGTAGTTTTTAAGATCTTTATGCGAAATGAGTCCACCATTTTCTTGCATTTCTGCTACGATTAAATCAGCCGTTTTGCCCTCATAAAAACCTTCTCGTCCATCTGTAGCAATACGCTGCAGGGTCTGAGCCAAATCAGTTTGTTGGAACAGATCTCCTTCTTGCCAATCTTGGGTGGTATCACTTGGAACAAAATATCGGGTAGAACCAGCATATTTTTGAAGGACACCATCATATTCATTAAGTACTTCCGCTTGAGCATAGGAAAGGGGATAGCCCTTACGTGCCAGCTCAATGGCCGGCTGAATAGTTTCTGCAAGGGATAAGTTACCATACTCCTCAAGGGCCTCAACCATGCCGTCCACGACGCCGGGCACACCCGCCGCCAAAGCTCCTTCGCGACTTAGCTTGGGGACATATTCGCCGTCACGAATATACATATCGGGCCCTGCTTTGAGCGGAGCTTGCTCGCGAAAATCGAGCGTTCGATCTGTGCCATCCGCCAAGTGAATAACCATAAATCCGCCGCCGCCAATATTGCCGGCGCGAGGCAGTGTGACGGCCAGGGCAAATTGAACGGCTACGGCTGCATCCACGGCATTACCGCCTTGCCGAAGTATTTGTTTGCCCACTTGCGAAGCGTGTTTTTCGGCCGATACTACAACCGCATGCTCATATTGATTGGCGGTACCTACCTGGGCATAGCTATAATTTGAGAGTACGAACAAAAAAATGAGGCATAGATATATTACAATACGGGAGAGAGACTTCATATAATTGATTTTGGCTTTAACACTTACACAAATATCCACTTAATATATCGAGATGAAATTAAAAATGCCGAAGGCCTCAAGGTAAGGCCTCCGGCAGGGATGTCAAAGTTAAAGGGTAATGCTAAGTTTTGAATAGACGTACCTTCCATTAAAGCCGATAGGAGAGGCCGTGGGATAGGGGAAGATACCTAAAAAGTTCTCGCTGGCCGGTGTCAGGTCGGGATAATTGTCCAGCAGGTTACGAGCTCCGACCGTAATCGTGGCATAATTATCCACTATGTCGTAACTGGTGGACATATTGACGATCCACTCTGAACCGAGTGTGTAATCCTCGTCTGGAGCATCATCGGGGACCAACACCTCACCATATCGTTTGGTAATCGTGGAAAAACTGAAAGGTCCTTTATCGTAGGTTGCTTCCAGATTCAGGGTATTTTTCGGACGTTCTCTGGCTAATTCCAGCCGTGCTTCACGGCCAAAAATACTTTGTCCAAATGATTCATCTAACTGGGAGGGCGTTCGAATGTCGCTTACCAGCCGATTGCGTGTGGAATTGAAGGAGCTTTTTAATAGCAGGGAGCCCTCTTCGCCAATGAGAGTACGATAGGAAGCCGTAAGGTCAATGCCCCAGGTTCGGGTATCGATAGCATTGGAAAATACCTGCACGCGTTGAGCGCCGAATTCAGAAACCAATGCTTCAATTTCTTCACCTGCTAAGTTCCCCGACAGGATAATCCGGTCTTCAATATCTATATGGAATACATCAACGGTGAAGGTAAAGTTGTCAGTTGGACTGACGGCCAGTCCTCCGCTTGCGTTGAAAGAGGTTTCCTCCTTCAGGTCGGGCACGCCCAGGGCATTTGCCACATTGCTGGAGTTGTTAAAAAGGCCAACCTCATAAGGTACATTGTCGATAAAAGTAGTCGATATCTTGGAAAAGTATCGCTGGGCCAGGTTGGGAGCCCGAAATCCTGTACTGACGGCTCCGCGGAAGACGAGTTCTTCTTGCGGCTGAAAACGGAGTGCCAGCTTACCGGTCAGGGTCTCCCCAAAGTCGCTGTAGCTCTCAAAGCGGCCTGCTACATTTACCAGCAACTGTTCGGTCACATCGGATTCGAGGTCGATATAAGCTCCAACATTAGACCGGTTTTCATCCACTTCTTGCGAGGGACGGAATCCGGGAAACACTTGTGCACCCGGAGCGGCACGCCCACCATTTTGATTTTCTTTGACAGGCCCGTCAACATAGGAAGCTTCTTCACCGGCTTCAATCTGGTATTGATCAATACGATAGATAGCACCGGCGGCTACATTCAGTGGTCCGGCCAAGCCAACATCGTAGGTTCGCGAAAGATCGAGCATGGCATGCGACTGCTGAAAAGAGACGGTTCCGGCATAAAAGGAGGTGGGGGAATTGGGTCCAAGCGTAACATTAAGCGAATTGTCAATATTGTATTCAAATTCATTACCGCCGGTTTGGATGTTTAGATCATAATTCCAGTCACCTAACAAGCCACGCAATCCCAGTGAGCCCGAGTAGTCACCGGTTTTGATATCGAATTCAGGCAAAAAACCCTGTGGATAGATATCCGGCCAGTTTCGACCTCCTAAACCACGCCGATAGAATCCTTGTCCCAGTGCATCTCGGTAACTGTAGCCTCCAAAAGCATACACTTCAGCTGATTCGCTGACCGGCACGGCGGCATCGGTCCATAGGTAGTAATTATTGGACTCCCCGTTGCCCCAGTGAAAATTTGGTTGGGGGATAGGATTATTTTTCGTCATCACTTCATTTACACCATCCCCGTCCATATCCAAGACTTCATCAGCGTCGCCTTCCACAATTTGGTCGCGCGGATCCGGTCCGGCACGGTTGGTGGGATCACGAAATCGGATTTCACCAAAAAGATTGATATATCCACCTTCTCCGACAGGGATACCGTAAGCAGCATTGATGTCATGGGTGGTTCCGTCATTGGAAAAATCATCTGTGGCGTGACCGCCAATCTTATAGTCCAGAGAAAGAGGAACAGGTCGGTCAATAAGTTCAATGTTCACAACCCCGGCAATAGCGTCGGAGCCGTATTGTGCGGCCGCTCCATCCCGCAGAACTTCCATCTGCTTAACGGCACTGGCCGGTATCGCATTCATATCTACCGGACTGGATCCTTTTTGGATGCCCGATCCGAGGCGATTTACTAAGGCCGATTTATGCCTGCGTTTACCGTTGATTAAGACCAGTGTATGGTCGGGACTGAGTCCGCGAAGTGTAAAAGAACGGAGGGCATCCATACCATCAGCCACGGTTTGACGCGGAAAGTTCACAGAGGGAGATACCTGCTGAAGCATCAGGCCTACTTCGGACGTCCCGGTTTTTTCGAGATCGTCAGCGGTATAGACATCCACCGGTACCGCCAGTTCGTCTGCCGCCGTATGGGAGGCCCTGGAACCGACCGTAACGGTAACTTCTCCCATCGTGGCGCCCGGTTGCATGGTAAAATCGCGGTTAAGCTCTTCGCCAGCTTCCAGCGTAATGGCTGTTTCAATGGATTGAAATCCAACAAATGTGACCCTGAGGGTATAGGTGCCCGGGTCAATATTGTCGATTTCATAAGCCCCTTCGGCATCGGAAGCCGTTCCCTGTGAGCTTTCAACAAGCAATACATTTGCCCCGGCAAGAGGCTCACCATCCGTATCGGTAATGGTACCCCTGATAGTAGCGGAGGATTGAGCTAACGTTAATATTGGAACTAAGAAAAGAATAATGAAAGAGCATAGAGTAACTATCTTTTTCATAATAGACTTATTTTGTTGATCGGTAACTATTTGATATACATCCCAAAAGGAGAAAACCTAACATTTTTATTGGTATTCATCATTCCGATGATGAAAAATTAACTTATTGCAAGTCAATAGGGTTGTTAAATTAATAGATATAGGTAGGTAGCGAAATACAATTAGTTGTACAAAAGAAAAGTATAGATAGATTAATCTTCCATAAACCCGACCTGCTGGGCGGCATGGATGGCGTGCAGCAAGTCCTTCAACTCTATCCTGAGCGTTGGATGTTGTTTAGTCGCCTTAAGAATAAATTGCTTTTGTTCATTCAGTGATTTAAAACATAACGCCTGATCCAGTATTTTTTCTATTCGCTTCCATTTTTGTCGATTCATAGAGTCCTTCTCTCTTTTTGTATCCGATGCCGTTTGGTATAATTATATACGAATTTTAAACGAGATTAAGCTCACAGTAGAAGAGATTGATTTAGAAAAGGGATCAGTCACGAGGGGGGGAGATGCACTGTGCTCTTGGTGGAATGCAACTTGTAGGATACTATGAAAAATTAATATGGTGTATGCAAGTTCTCTCTATTAATTTACATCATTGCCCGCGGCTCGCTGGCTTTTTTCTAAATATGCCATAGCTTCAGTTACCCGTTTGCTATCAGCATCAAAATTAGTTTTTAAAATCTTTATTGCCTGCTTAAAAAACTCTTTGGCTTCACTGCTATTTTGTTGCTTTAAATGTAGTATGCCATAGTTGACAAGGTACTCCCCGATTCGATAATGGTCCTCTGGAAATTCTTCTAAAAATATACTCTCCGCTTCTGCAAAAACAGAGTCAGCTTGTGTATAGCGTCCGGCTTTTGTCAAAATAGCTCCCATCTTATTCAAATCAATACCAACTTCAGGATGTTTGGCCCCCAATCTGGCTTTATCAATTTTAACCACACGTTTTATCAGGTCATGAGCACGATCATAGTTTCCAAGGTCCATAAGTACGTCAGCCAGGTTGTATAGCGGCATGGCCAGATCGGGATTATCGCTATCCAGATGCTTTTGGTATAGAAGCAGCGATTGCTCATAGTTATTTTTCGCTGGCTGAAGCTTCCCGCGGGCTTTCTGCATCATGGCCAGGTTATTCAGACTTTTAGCATACATGGCACTGGTATCACCAAATAGTTGTTTGGTAAGATCCGCATCTTTCTGGGCATAGTAATGGGCTTGCTCCAGATCGCCCAACAGGCGATAGGTACGAGCCAGCATGGCATAGTTGGAACTTAACTGAGAGTTATTCTCGCCATATAAGGCTTTATATCCGTCCAATGATTTCAGCAGGTATTCCTCAGCTTGTTCGTATTCACTCCGGTAGTGGTGGAGCATACCCAGACGATATTGGGTCATCGCAATATTTACATGTAAGCTGTCATAGTAGTTTGTAAAGAAGTTGAGTGCTTGGTTAAAATGGCTTTCTGCTTGCTGGTATTTACCCAAAAAGAGCTCCGTTTCGCCCAGGTTAGCCAGCATCGTGTGGTAGTCAGGCGACTGGGTTTTTCCGTGTATCTTATCAAGGCTGTCCGCTTTTAAGAAAAGATACCTGGCTTTTTTATAATTTGACTGAAGAAATTGGTTTGAGGCATAAATGGATATCTTATCAGAAAGCGATTCAGAATGTCCATCATTGAGCGTAGAATCGATGGACAGTGCTTCCAGGATGTAGTCTTCAGCTTCACCGTACTGTTGGATTTCGTGATTATAGTTAGCCAGGTCACTTAAGATGCCAGCAGTTTGCAGGTTATGGGTTCCATAATAACCTCTGCTGCGGGATAATGCCTTGGTTAGGGCTATTTCTGCCTTTTCAAATTCATCAATATTAGAGAAGGCATCACCAATGGAGGCCATCATCTCGATATACATTTGTGGCCGATCTTTTAATTCATTTTCTACCTTTTGCATACCGGCAACTAACAATTCAGTAGTGGACTGTTCTCTGCCCGAATAATTTTCATTATCAGGATTACCCCGGTCGAACATATCCAGCATAAATCCCTTGATTTCCTGCGCCCGCTCGGCTTCAAATTGTGCTTGGTTTCGTTCTTCGGTGATACGCCAGGTATAAAAGCCAGTGAATCCAATGATAAGTAACAAGATACCAGCCGCTACAGCTAACCCCTGCTTGTGCCGTTTTAAAAACTTTTGAGTTCGGTATCTAAAAGTTCCTTTCTGTGCTGAGACTGGAAGTCCCCGTTGGTAGTTACTTAGATCATCCAAGAACTCATTGGCAACCCTGTACCTGTTTTCAGGCTGTTTTCTGATTGCTTTCAGGGCAATAGCATCAAGATCGCCATGGAGTTTCCTGGACAGGCCTGTATTTTGCGCCCGGGCACTTGGCTTGGGTGGATTTGTTTCCAGGATAATTTGTTCAATTTCGTAAGGGGACTGATCTTCAAAATCATATGGTCCTTGCCCAGCCATTAACTCATAAAAGAGAATCCCAAGGGCATACAGGTCAGTAGCAGTCGTAATATTTTGTTGCTTAACTTGTTCAGGAGCGGCATAGCGGGGGGTGAGCATCCGTGCACCTGTTCTGGTTAAAGATCCATCGTGTGATTCGTTCTCCAGCAGTTTTGAGATTCCAAAATCAAGGATCTTGATATTTCCATCCGTATCGACGAGAATGTTGCCGGGCTTAAGGTCTCGATGGATCACCAGGTTTTCGTGGGCATAGCGGATCGCTTCCAGCACCTTTTTAAAGAGGTTGATTTTTACATCCGTACGTATCTTGTTTTCGCGACAATATGTATGAATAGGCATTCCATCCACATACTCCATAATGATATATGGAAAGCCATCCTCCGTCATGCCACCATCAAAAAACTGGGCGATCCCGGGATGGTTGAGTCCGGCCAAAATCTGTTGTTCGCGTTTAAACCGTTGCAGGTTTTCTTTTGAAGCTCGTCCCCGGCGGATGATTTTAATTGCTACCCGATGATCGAATTCATCCGCCGAATGTTCAGCAAGATAGACCGCTCCCATCCCGCCTTCCCCGATCTTTTCTTTGATAAGGTAAGAACCAACCTTTGTATCAATCAGATTCCGCCCGGTGGAAATAAGTTCTACATCGTCAGCAATTTCCTGGTAAAATTCGCGCTGATAGTCTTGAGGGTCTTCAAGCCACCCTTCCGAATCGGAAATGGATTCGAGGAGTGTCGTAATTTCTCCTTTTAAACGTTCATTTTCTCCACACTCCTGCTCAATGAAGGTCTCCCGGTCTTCTTTCGGTAACTCCAGTGCCTGGTCGATGATCGTTTCTACTCGGTCCCAGTTGAGATCACTCATGATAATTCAAAAAAGTATTGGTGAAAAGTAAAATATCCTGCCAAGAAGTATAATCCTTTACTAATGCATTGGGTCACGTGATTTCGAATCGTCCTTTAAGCTCTCGGTGCAGCCATCCTCGGGCTTTTATCCAGTCGCGCTTAACGGTACTTGTGGAGATATCCAGTGCACTGGCCGTTTGCTCGATGGTCATATTTCCAAAAAATTTCATCTCAACTACCTTTACCAACCGTTCGTTTAGTTCACTCAGTTTGTCTAAAGCTTCGTCAATGCCCAATAATTCCTGGGACTTCTCTTCTTGAGCGTGAAAAAGCTGGTCGATATAGGTCACATCCTCTTCTTTGCCTCCACGTTTTTCGGCATTCTTTTTTCGCGCATAATCAATCAATATTTGTCGCATACAGCGAGAGGCTATAGCAAAGAAGTGACTTTTATTATTAAAGTCGATTTTGGTTTGATCAACCATCTTGAGGTATGCTTCATGAACAAGCTCTGTCTTAGAAAGGGTATGTCCCTGGGATTGATGACTCATCTGGGCATAAGCCAGGCCTTTTAATTTTTCATAGATCAAAGGATATAGCTGATCGTAAACTTGCTCTTCTCCATCCTTTAGACGTAATAAAAGTTGGGTAACGCCCGGTTTATCCATTTGAATTTAAGGAATTAATTAAGGCTTTCACTGTAGATGATCTAATTGGCGCTGGCGCCTCGTATACACTAATGAACCAAACAAGGCAACTCTTGAATATATAATTAAACTAACTCTGTAATTCAATAAAGAGACACGTTATGAAAAGGAAAATGATGATTTTATGTCTATCACTAATCACTACTGCATTTATTTCTTGTAGTGAAAATAGTACTGGCCCCGGAAATGGGGGCGGGGGTGGGGGAAATGGCACACCCTCAGTAACGGCGGATGCTGGTTCGAACCAAAATGCCGTAGTCGGTTTTGAGGTCACGGCAGATGGTTCTGGCTCCACGGGCAGTAGCACGGTAGCCTATTCCTGGAGCATCAGCAACAAGCCGACCAATAGCCAGGCTTCACTTTCGGGAAGTTCCAGCGAATCTCCAGGTTTTATCCCAGACCTGCCGGGCGAGTATGTACTGTCGCTCGAAGCCAGTTCTGATGGAGAAACGGACACTTCGCAGGTGGCTATATCAGCTATAGCAAAGCGGTTGTTTATAGATGCTAATAATGGTACGGATGGTGATATTGATGGTTATATGCCCAATACACCCCTCAAAACGATAACCAAAGCATTGGAAGTGTATGGAGAAAACGAAAATGATCCCTTCCTGGATATTGATACACTGCGTGTTGCAGAAGGAGTCTATGACCAGGCAAACGGCGAGAGTTTTCCACTCAGCTTCTATGGAGATTTGATCGTGAAGGGAGATCAGAATGTTGATCGAGAGAATATCCATATTCTTAGCCCCGATGTAGACAGAGATCCGGCGATAGAGGTAGGGGAAGGCGTAACGTTGAGGCATATGAGTATAGAAAATGGCTATACCGGCGGTAGTTTTAACGGAGATCCGGATGCAGTCTTTGTATATAGCGGATCGTCATCAGAATCATCCTATGTGTATCTGGAGGATGTGACGCTGTCCACGAACAATGAAAACGGCTATATCATAACCACAGGCTCTACCATTAATGTAGAGGTACGAGGATATGAAGGGACTCGCAGTACGATCGATGGGAAGGGGATAGGTCACGCCTGGACCAACCGGTTTAATACCGCTGATGCTCGCCTGGATGTGCGTGACACTGATGTGAAGAATATTGGTCATGATGCTGCTTTTGATATGGAGGATGGCAGTAACATAAACCTGTTCATTACCAACAGTACCATCCGACCTGATGCCGCCTCCAGCCAGAATAACGCGGCGATTGAGCTCAATGGCGATGGGAATATAACGCTCGATAATACCACCATTACCAGCAGTGACGGCACCGCATCGGGCAACCGGTTTAAGTATGGCATTGATATGGATAGCGATCAGCCCAGTGCCAATATCGATGTATTGAATTCTACCCTGCAATATACCCTCTGGTCTGCCATCGAAATGTACCAGGCGACAGTAAAAGTGAACGACAGTGTTATTGAGGGCGTGCATACCCAGAGTACAGGGGATCCGAACTTGGCCCGAGACGGTATCAAACATCTTGATGGAACCCTGATTGTGCGTGGTACGACCTTTCGTGATATGAATACCAATGCGATAGACATCGGTGGACCACTGACCCCCAACAGCAATGATTTCTTTGTTGAGCTGGGAACCGAAGGCAATGCCGGCAATAATGTATTTGAAGATATCGAGGGCTTGGATGTATCGGTAACCCGCGGTGATAATCTTGGCGACGGAGATGGTGTACAAACCGAAATTCAGGCCATCGGCAACACATGGTCAAACGGTGCTAACCCGCGTTGCGCCCCGGCATTTGATGAATACTCTCAGGCTGAAGTATGGGTGGATAGTGAGGGCGGAAGCCTCCGATGGGGCACAGGTAGTGGCGCCGTTTGTAACTGACTTGTTATCCAAGAGTTGACAAAGTTGCTTCTTTAGTGCTGCTAAGCCACTCACAGAAGGCCTTTTCTTTAGAGGGAAAGGCCTTCTTTTATTTCAGTAGACCACTATTAATCTAATAAGTAGCCTGTAAGGCATTAATTTTTACGCCCGCGGGTGAAATTCTTTATGCACCTGGTGCAGGAGGGAGCGGTCTACATGGGTATAGATTTCGGTCGTCAGGATAGAAGAGTGGCCCAGCATCTCCTGCACGGCGCGCAGGTCAGCTCCACCTTCCAGAAGGTGCGTAGCAAAGGAGTGGCGAAAAATATGGGGATAGACATTTTTTTCAATCCCGGCTCGCTCGGCGGAATCATTAACAATATTCCAGATGCTCATCCGGGAAAGTGGTCCACCACGTTGATTGAGAAAAATTTTGTTTTTAGACTTCTGAGGATTTTTATCACTCTTGAACTTGGGTCGGACGACTTCGATATAATGTTCTAGTGCTGACTGCGCTATTTCGCCCACTGGAACCAGTCGTTCTTTATTCCCTTTACCAACTACGCGGATAAAACCAATTTCAAAAAAAAGGTTGTCGAGTTCCAGTCCGGTTAGTTCACTAACACGCATCCCGGTAGCATATAGCGTTTCCATGATGGCTGCATTTCGGATACCCGCATCCGTTTCTCGGTTGGGGATATCAATAATTGCTGAAATTTCATCAGGACTCAGTACCTCCGGTAGGTTTTGGGCCTGTTTTGGGAGTTCTATGAGTTCTGCCGGATTGGCTGTCGTTATATTTTCTACAACCGCAAACTCATGGAATCCACGAATACTGGATATATTCCGGGCTATGGAGCTTACCGACAGGTCCATAGCTGATAACTCCTCGATATACTGTTCAATGTGTTGCAGAGTCACCCCTTGCAGGTCTTGAATGCGAAGGTCTCGCGCAACAAACTTTAAATATCGTTGAAGGTCGTTCTTATAGGAAAAGACAGAATTTTCAGAAAGATTTTTTTCCAGTTTAATGAATTGGAGATATCGTTTTAGCTCTTCCTGATAATGCATAGGAGGTTAAGAGTTGTAGTATTCATCCACAGAGGGGGCATCGGAGCTACTCTCAGGAAACTGATCCGGCATTTCCGAGGTAGTTTCCTCCGCAGGATGATCGATTTTAGAGCTTTCGGTTTCCGCCTCTTTGGACTCTTTTTCTTCATCTTCCGGATATTCAACGCGGCTGTGATAAATACCCACCAGGATATTTAGAAAGGTCTCCTTAATGGTCGTCAGGTCCTGGAAGGTAAGGGGCGTCTTGCTGAGCTGCCCTTCATTGACGCGATCATCAATCATTTTGTCAATAAGGTTCTCAATCTTCTGGTAATTGGGATCTTTCATGGCACGTGAAGAGGCTTCTACACAATCGGCGAGCAGCAAAATCCCGGTCTCCTTGGTATGTGGACGTGGTCCGTCGTACTGAAAATCTTCCTCCCGAATCTCTTTTTTATCTTCATCCGCCTGCTTTTTGGCTTTATCCCAGAAGAACTTAATCAGCGAAGTGCCATGATGGGTTTTAATAAAATCAATAACCACTCCGGGCAACTTTTCTTCTTCAGCCATTTTAACGCCATTGGAAACATGGGCTTTGATGACCAGGGCGCTCATTCGCGGTTTAAGTTTGTCATGTTCATTGCCCTCAGTCTGATTTTCTGTGAAATAGCCCGGGTTTTCCATTTTACCGATATCGTGATAGAGGCCGCCTACACGGCAGAGCAGGCTGTTTGCCCCGATAGCGCCCGCAGCGGCTTCGGCAAGGTTCGATACCTGGAGACTGTGATGGAAGGTGCCGGGGGCATCAGTCATCAGTTTCTTAAGCAACGGCAGATTCGTATCACTCAGTTCAAGGAGGGTAAAGTCGGTGGTAACCTTAAATGTCTTTTCAAAAAGGAGAATCAGGGGATAGGTGAACAGGATGAAGATAGCATTGAAGAAAACAAAAAAGAGCTCGTTGCCCAGCCGGCCCCATCCCTCAAAGCCCGTCATGCTAAAAGCTATAATAACAACGGTATAACAGATAAAGACAATGCCGGGCGTGGTAAAGAAGAACTGAGATCTTTTTTTGATATCACGCACTGAAAATAATCCAAGCGTACAGGCCACCGTGGTCGCGGTTACATATTCAAAATTATTCCCATTGATCAACCCGGTAAGCAGAGCCAAAGTAAAAGCTGCCAATATACCAACACGGGAATCAAAAATAATAGTTAAAATGATGGGTGCTATAGCTACCGGAACGATATAGGGAGAAATGGTTTCAAGCTCATAAGTAATGGAGCTGCCCACGCAAATTAATGACATCGCCAGTAAGACCAGCAGTAACATGGCATTATTACTAAATATGGGTCGCCGGTAGAGGTACAGATAAAAGAAGAAGATGGTTACGATGGCAATGACCGCCAATACATCGCCGCCATATCGGAGCCAAAGCTCCAGGTCCGTTGCATTCTGTGCTCGTGCGTCCGCCAGGCTCTGGAGCATATTAAGTTTTTCTTGTGAGATGATATCACCGCGCCTGATGATCACCTGGCCCTGTGCAACGGCTCCCTTAGTTGTTGAAATACTGGCCAGAGCCTCTTGGGTATGGATTTGAGTATCTTCTTGGTTGAAGGTGATGTTGGGCCTTATGATTTGGTTAAAAATCTGGACCCCCACATTGGTAATATCTTCAAAAAAGTATGCTGAGAGCTGTTCCCGTGCAAAGCTCTGAGCTTCTTCAACATCCCGGACATTGGCAATATTCAGGGTGCGTTCTGTCCGTTGTTTTAAGTCACGCACTATGATCTGTGCATTGGATAGCTCCTCTTTGCTGCCATCAATGATACCGTCATTTAACAACTGCTCAGTAATGTTCTGGAGGCGGTTTTTTAGGTAATCCCCAATAAATTGGCCAGAAGGAGCTGCCTTGGTATTAACCATCTGGCCAAGTATTTCTGTGCGGTGATAATTAGAGATAAGGGCGGTCCAGGCACGCTCGGATAGATTCAGCGGGGCACCACTTTTAAACTGCTCAAATTGAAGACTATCGCGTTGAGCATTTTGAGTAGAATTTTGTTTAGATTCCTGCCACTGCGAATAGTGGTTCAAGACCGGCTGCAGGTTTTGAAACAGGGAGTCAAGCTCTGCCTGTACGTTTTGCTTGATGTTACCGTTGGTATGGTATATCGGCAACGTAGACTCTCTAATATTCTGCCGCTCTTGCTCTAAGGTTGCCATTTCCTTTTTGATGGGGAAGGTAAAAGGAGCCGTCAAGTCATCAGCCCGCCAGGGTTCACCCACACTATAGTTAATGGGTTCCTTGAATGATCCTTGTGGAATGGAAATAATCAGGATTGCCAAAAAGCCAAGGATGATGAGAATACGGATATAGATATTATTTCGGAGTGAAGAAGTTTCTTCTTGTTGCTTCTTCTTTTCACCGATAACGGGTGCTCCCTGGCGTTTTTTGGGAGCCAATCCCAGTTTTTCGAGTATACTCATGTGTCTAAATCCATCTTTTACAACTCATAATGGCCACTTAGACCATTAATTTGTTCTTGCAAGATACTTCGATTTGCAAATTATACCAACAGGCAATCATATTACCAAACAAATAACGTAAAGAAGAGTGATATCGCATTTAAAACTTTCAGTGAAATGCGAATATTGTTCCAATAAATGAGGAAGACATAGCTAATTCGTTATTTGGCTGCGGGGTTCTCCGACTTTATATATTTTTTGATCTTTCGAGTCAGTTTTGTGCGAGAACTGTCTTCCCGACCAATCCCCTGGCAACGCCGTACCATCTCCCCTGCCAGTAGGAGTTGGTACGGAGAAGGTAAGGCCTTGGCAAGGACTTGCTCCCGGGCATAGAAGGGGTGTCAAGATGGTATGTTTTAGTAAATACTGTTCTAAAAAGCAAAGAACGAGCATAATTATTCAGGAAGCCCTATTTGAATTCTGTATTTTGTGGTAGAAGTGGCGGTTATGTAAGGTGGTTTTCAACGGGTACCAGCGAAGCGGCGACAGTTGTAAATGCGAGAGATTGGGACATCGACCGGCTGGATATCTGGGATAGTGGTTCGCTTTGAGCCACAGCTTCTGTCCACCCTCAGAAGATAAGCCCGTAAAAGTATGCTTTCCGAAGCTTTGTGCGCGGGGGCTAGCCTGTCTCCCGCCGTGCTGGTATTTTTAAATATGAGAGACGTTTTTATCTATCTCAATAGGTAAGGGTAGTCTAATAAATGCGCGGGTCATGCCGCTTGAGGTTTTTGGATAAGTTAAATCATTTCAGGTCTATTTTTTCATCTTTCCAATTCCACCACTTTAACTTTTCCTTTTCTCGTTGCCATTTTGGAGTATTTGCAAAATAGACTGCACATCTAAATACGTAAAGAAGACATCTGTCCTGTACAACCCCCGCTTTCTGGTTACTTAGATCATAGAGATTTCCAGGTGATCTGTCTTTTAAATCTGAAATTGACTTTATATTTATCTTCCATAAATCATTGGCAATTGATTTTCCTACACCTGGAATTGTTGAAAGCTCTTTGATGGATTGCTCTTTATTCATCTCAAAAACTAATCTTCTGCTTTGAAATTTGGATTATAAATAATACCAAATGCATTACCCCAAGGATCTTTGACTGTTGCAGTTATTATTTTTCTACCGACATTTTCTGGTTCTTCATATGATTTAGCTCCTAATTCTAACAATCGGTCATACGTTTTTTGGATATTTTGAACTCCCCAATAGACCACTTCATTATTGCCCGTTGAATTTTGATTTTCAGTTGGCTGTAAGCCGAGTTCATATCCTGACACATCAAAACCTACATAAAAAGGCTCATCAAAATAGGGTGATTGATCAAGTATTTTTGAGTACCATTTTTTGGCTTTTTGCAGGTCATCCACTTTATAAATCACCGTTCTAAGACCTAAAAATTCATTATCTCTCATTTGTTTATTATCAGTTTCTTGCGAATAAGAGTTAAATGTGAAGCCGAATAATATTAATACTAAAATTAGGTGTCTCATTTGACAATTAAACCTTTGCCCGGAGTTATGATTAAATCATGCTCAGCCAGTATCATCCCAATTTCTTGCGTGTTTTCGAGGACTCGCATATTGTACCATTTGTAGCGCTGATCCACTTGCGATAGGGGCTCACCTGTGAGCCGCTGAATTTTTTTTCTTAGCAATTGACGCGCTTTTTCTTCGCCGACTAACTCGACCATGGCATCAAGCTCTACCCAGCCAACAATAAGGTGCAAAAATGTACTATAACCAGAGACAGGTGCATTCGGAAAAAGTTGTCGGAGTTCGTTGATAATTTCGACTTCTTCTCCATTTTTGGGTGCTCTATAAGGGACAGTATCACTAACAAACCAGTGGGCTTGTTCATGGACGAAGATGGACATTTGCTGTTCATCACTATCGAGAAAATCGGTGTTGAGCGTCAGGATCGGGTGACTGTACGGTTGAGCTCCCATTTTAATTCTTACCTCTTCGGTAAAGATCCAATTATCAAGATCATAAGATGACAGAATGCGCCTTAATTGTTGGCGTGCTTCATCTTCTTTCTCTTGCACAAAAATAATCTCTGACTCTGTGCCAGCATTCTGTGCTTGAACGGGTGTAGCAGACGATAAACTGATAACGACTGCGATTGCAGAAAAAATGATTTTTTTCAAAAGTTTTAAGCTTAGTTTAAAAAGTTATAGTGAAGTCTAATCTATATATCCCCAAACCACAAAACCATGAGTATTAAAGCAACTATTCCAACTACTGCTGCGATACTTGTAACGATTCCAAGATTTCTGGACCCTATCCAACCGCTTGTTCCTATGCTAACAAATAAAAGCATACCACCGGTAATCATTGAAATTGAAGCTGCAAAATTAACCCAACCAACAGATTTTGGAAAAGATTGATTGTTTACTGCTGCACGAAATAAATCTGCAGATTGAAATGACCAGATAAAGGTAGAAATTATCATAAACAGAGCACTCATTATAGCAGTACCAATTGTTATTTTAGCAGATCGGCTCAGTGCAGTAGGATCATTGGTAGCAGTTCCGGCATTTAATAATGATGCAGCTGCAGTAAAGGCGAGGCCGCCGACGACCGCACTAATAAATGCAAGTTGTTGAAAAGCTTCTGCATAAAGTTCCATAGATGAATGGGTATTTAATGAGCGGTATAACGACATTGCGCTTAACCGGCGCACGATTTAGTGTTGAATTGCCAACTAACGAAAGATGAACCTTAAAACCAAGAACGGCAAACAGTAGGCGAGGCGTGTCCGCTTGAAATCTAATAAATGCGCGGGATAGCCGTATTTTCTATCTTTCTTTCGAATTCTGTTTTAGATGTTCGGCTACTCCATCTTTAGAAATATCTTTTGATAAAAAGTCTAAGACCAAGTTGGCAAGTTCCAGATCATAGGATTCCTTAACTTCATATCCATTGAGATACAAAAAGGTCAGGGCAGAAGCCAAGGCTGTTCGTTTATTTCCATCGACAAAAGGATGCCTAATTGTTAAACAAATGATATAACTGGCTGCCATTTCAAATAGATCGTTTAAATATTCACCATCGAAACTAACCTTCGGAGCATCCGCGCAAGCTTGGACGTCTTGTTCTTCTCGAATACCTGGATCACCACCTGCTTTTTGAATCTCTTGCTCATGGATGAATAAAATGTCTTCCGTTGTTAAAAGGGAAGGCGCTTTCATTATTCACCCAATTTGTCTAACGATTTTCGATGCTTTTTGCTGACTTCTTGATAAGCAGACTTTGCATCCACTTTTTTAATCAAAAGGCCTTCATCTTGTGGGATGATTTCAACTTGATCGTCATCTTCTACTTTTAAAAGCTTAAGCAAAGCTTTTTCGAGCAAAACACCACGACTGTTACCAATTTTTTGAAGTTTCTTAATCATAATTATGTTGCCTTGTGTTCTTACGAAGTTATTAACATAAGAATACGAAATAAAAAGCAAAAAAGTATATGAGAAGGGAGGATTCAATATGGCTAACGACATTGCGCTTAACCGGCGCGCAGGTCGATATTAATACAATTTCCATTTTACTATTTGGTACCGGGAAATCAAAACCAGCCGGCCCCGGCGAGGCGCGTCCCGTTGAAGCGCCGGCTATATACCGGAATGCCTATGAAACATGGTTTACTGTATAATTTTGATTTGATCCGATTCTGGTTCAGATTCGTCCTCAGACCTAACCAGTTCAATGGGATGTTCTTGGGTCTCCCTTTTATGAGTAATTTGCAAAGGAACCGCTCCGGCAAGCCCTATACCTGTAGCTGCTAAAGTTATCAATAAAACCAGATAGAGTATTCGAATGACTTTTTTGAATGTCTTCATAGTATATAAATGGATTGCATGCTATTACCTGTTGGTAAGAGCACAAAATTGGATTGAGTAATGAGATCCGGATGGACCGGTGGAGATGTGATACTATCCTAAAGTGAAGGGCGGGTTGTCATCACGAAGTGAGGAGATCACCTTTGCAATCCAGAATGAGTTAGGTGGGCAGTAGGCGTAGGATTGTTTTAAAATTGTGTCCAACGTTTCTTTGACTTTCCGTTGATACACGATTTGTACGTTATATTCATGTTCCTTTGTTGTTTGTAACGAATTCGAAGAAAATTCCGAATCAGCTATCTGGTAAGGAAAAACCGTAGGTTCCGCAATATCTTGTCCGTCGGCAACAACTTCAATACGCTGTGGTTGTGGACGGCAGGCTTCAGCCGTACTTATAAGTCCCGGAAAAGCAAATAAGCTGAACACCAATGACAAGGCGAACAACCCTCTTAAAGATAGGGCTTTACGGTATGTAGCTTTTTTGGCCATTAGAATTTATAAAATACAATCCTGTAAGCGTTTAGCAAGTTTCCAAATTTAAGGTACATTTTACCGCGATTTGAGGATGTCGAGATGAAGCAACTGTTCGGCTCGCATGACATGAATAATGTAAATGGTATCATTGTCCATACGGTAGAAAATGCGACAAGGAGAAAGAACCAACTGCCGATAAACTGATTCTCCTAATTCAGGAACGGTTTTACCCAGCTTAGGATGTTGATTTAAATTCTCGATTTGTTTAAAACAACGACGAACCAATTTCTTGGCCGCAGCTGGATTATCGAGAGAAATGTAATCGGCAATTTGATCTAAATCTTGGAGGGCAGGCTCAGTCCAAATTATTTGAGCCATCGTTGCATTCGGTTTTTAGCCTCCTCATGTGGTACAACCCGATCTTCTAAAATCGCTTTTTCTCCTCGTGCTAAACCTTCGAGCAACTCAAGTTTCTTCTGGATTTGTTCAAATTGCTCAACATCAACGAGATAAGCGGAAGGTTTTCCGTGTTCTGTGATAAGCACAGGTTCTTTCTCTTCCCGAAGTTCGGCAAGGAGTTTAGTAGCCTGTCGTTTTAATGTGGTAACAAGTTCTGTTTTCATAGTGATACTAAAGTAGTACTTTTTTCAAAAGGAAGCAATTTTCGGAAATGTACCTAACGACATTGCGGACTACTACGCCGAAGTAGCACGGCTACGTAGGCTGTACATAACCTGCGCACGGATTGATGTTGAATTAGCAACTAACGAAAGAAGAGTCTTAAAACCAAGAGCGGCCCCGACGCATCGGGGGCGAGGTGCGTCCCACTTAATCATACTATTAGGGCACCCTCAAGGTTGACGTTCTTCACAGAAGAGGTCACCTTGGTTGTTCCACCACGAACGAACCCTATGAGGATGCCCATGAATAAGATTACACAATGTTATGACAGGGA
>NZ_JAGGJA010000021.1 GCF_026229185.1 Fodinibius salsisoli
TGTTGGATCACGTCCAATTTAAATTCTTTGCTGTAGGTTCGTCTTTTACTCATAATAGGTATTGGTCATAAATTGCGGCGACAATCTATGGCTTAACTGGGTGTCCACCAAAATGTAGCAAGTTCACTCTTCCACAATAATTGATATCTTACGGTGTACTCTACTTAGCTGATTTACAAGAGTTAGAGCCAACAGTTGTCCCGTATGATTATGACAAGCTTCCTTAGATATGACAACACCGATTCTCTTATTCAAATGATCAGTATCATTAATAAATCTGATTGTCCTCTTATCCCTTTCCTTATAAAACTCCTCACTTTTAGAATTCATTTTTCACCTCACGCAAGTCAATAAGATCTGGTAATATGTGCAAATTTTGCTTTACTGAATCCTCGCTACAAACAAACCAAGAACCATCCTTGAATTGGTGGATTGTAGACTCGGATAAATCGGTAAAACCTATACCATAGTTAGGGACCACAATTGATAGCATTCCTTCAAAAGGCATAATAATGAGATGGTCATCACCATCAGAATGTATGGTGTCACTACTTGGATGAGAATGTACTTGACAAAGAATAGTAAGGCGGCTGGATCTTGCCTCCCTACTACATTTCCCAAACTCTTTCTCATCGACCATAACACGGTGTGCTCCATGCTCTGTATTTGGAGCTATCACGGATGTAAATATGGTAAGATTACCAAGGTCTCTGCCACCCCAAAACACCAACCCCTCATGACCTTGGACTCCTTCTTTTGAATAATCCGTTAAAATACTTGCTGTTTGCGAGATAACAGTTTCGGTAGCAGCATATTCTCCTTTAATTGGTCCTATTTTTATTGGATTAGTTCTATAATATGGTTGAAGGTCTTTCATGATAAATGTGTTTTGGTATATCTAAAATCGCGATAAATTGCACTCAACATATCTCCCATCGTATCCGCAACAACTTTATCTCTTGCTGCATTAAGCCATTGGGCTGGTGACCCCCAATCAGAATGCGGACCATCATAAACCTTATATGCTAAACGATTAAATGGAGCGCAAATAACCCCGTTAGGATGGAACATGGACGAACCAAATGGAGTACTTTCACCTTTAGGAAAATTCTGTTTCTTTATCTCATCACTCCAATTGGAATCTGTAAATATCCATTTGGGTGGCATCTCTTTATAGTCATCGAATACACCTTTTAGATAGTATAGATCTTTTGATTCCGGTTGTGTTAATACAACCTGTAATTCAAGACGATCCTCAATCCACTTAAAAGGGATTTGATGCCGCTCAGCCCATGCCTCTGCAGCACCAAGTTCCTCCTCAATTTCAAGCTTCGTTACTTCAGTTGGAACTGACACCACCGCCACCTCCAACTAATTCAAGCTCATCTCCTTCTCTGACTCCTTCGGATACCAGATTTTTAGTGTTATCCAATATATCGTCATCCTTTTGGAGTCTAGGTGGTTTTTCCGGTTCATAGCCGAAAGCATCCGCTGCTTCTTTTGCAGCATCACCTACGTTTCTATTCTTCTTCCATGTAAACTCCTTGGAATCAAGACTTCGGGGAGCATATACCTGAACTGTAATTTTATCCTTAGAGTCTTTCTTGGAGTTCTGAGGTTTCTTCTTCTGAGTCTTCATAATAATTAATGTTCATTTCTAATTCTGATTTATAAAAATATAAATGAATATTTATAAAAATACCAAATAAAAAGATAATGAGGTTGTTTTCTATTCATAAAATTTATAATTATCGGTTTACTAAAATCTTAAGTTCGATCTGAATAGTTTAAAACCCATTATTTTAACCTTTTTTGCTCTTTCCCCTCCCAGTCCTTAGAATGAGGTCAAACAAAAAGTTGGTTTATTAACAATTACTGATGCAGATAGAGACCATATCCCCAAGACGAGCTGTTGACAATGCGTTCTTACAAGAGTCGATTACCGAGACCGAGTTCGAAACCTTTCGCCAGCGACTGTTAAAACTATTGAGCCAGGCTGATGATGCTGTAGAAGAAGGCGAATCTGAAGAACATCTTAAAAACCTGATCAAGCCCTTCTTCAGCAATACCAATTTTGAAGAAGATCACTACATCAACACCAAGGAGCGACAGGACCTTGCCATCCATAATGGCAAAACCCGAAAGTCGAATGTCGGTGTCATCATAGAAGCCAAGCGGCCATCCAACAGTTCGGAGATGATTACCGCGGATGAGCTGAACCGTAAGGCCTTTCACGAATCCATCCTCTACTATCTTCGGGAACGCATCGATAACGGCAACGAAGATATCAAACATATCATCATTACTGATGTGTACAATTGGTACATCTTCGATGCCCAGGATTTCGAACGTCATTTCTACGACTCCAAAAAACTAACCGGCTGGTATAAAGAATGGAAGCAGGGACAAAAAGTAAGTTCCCGCACCCAGTTTGTCTATGACCACCTAGCGGAATTTGTGGAAGAGCTGGATGCAAATATTACAGCAGCCGAATTAGATCTGAGCAAGTACCGAAAGCTGCTGGAAAAAGATGAGCTGAGCCGCGACGAGCAGAAAAAGCTGGTGCCGATCTTTAAGCTATTTACGCCTACCCACCTGCTCAAACAACCCTTTGCCAGCGACAGCAATGAGCTCAACAAGGCCTTTTACCGTGAGCTGCTTTATATCATGGGGCTGAAAGAATACAAGGAAAAAGGCACTCACTATATAACCCGGCTGGATGAAGATAACCGCCAGCATGCTTCCCTGATTGAAAACACTATCACACAGCTTAAAAGTCTAAACGTAATTTCGCGGCTTCCCAACCGGTCAGAGTTTGGCGAAGATGAAGACGAACAACTGTTCAATGTAGCCATTCAGCTATTGATCACCTGGATCAACCGTATCCTGTTTCTGAAGTTGCTCGAATCCCAGCTCTTTAAATACCATCGGGAAGATGATCGTTTTCGGTTTTTAAGTCATCGTGACATTGACGAATATGATGGACTCAATAAACTCTTCTTCCAGGTATTGGCCGTCCCTCAGGAGGATCGCTCCGAGCGTATCAACAAACACTTCGGACATATTCCCTACCTGAACAGCTCACTGTTTGATGTGGCTGATATCGAGCAAGATACGATTCGCATATCGGAGCTGGAGGACGGACTCCAAATGCCGGTGTACAGTCGCAGTAAAATTCGCAACCGGGACAGGGAGCGCCTCAAAGGAGAAAAACTGTCGGCTCTTGAATACCTGCTCCGTTTTCTGGATGCCTATAACTTTAACACGGAAGGTACGGCCGAGGTCCAGAAAGAAGCCAAAACGCTTATTAACGCTTCGGTGCTGGGACGCATCTTTGAAAAGATCAACGGCTATAAAGACGGTTCGTTCTTTACGCCCGGCTATATCACCGAATACATGTGCCGGGAGACCATTCGCCGGGCGGTGGTCCAAAAATTTAATGAAACCTACGAGAACTGGGACTGTGAGGACATTGACGATGTCGCCGCCAAGATATCCCGCCACGAAATTCCGTATGATAAAGCCAACGATGTTGTTAACAGCATCACGATTTGTGATCCGGCCGTAGGGTCCGGACACTTTTTGGTTTCAGCCCTGAATGAACTCATAGCTATTAAAAGCGACCTTCGTATCTTTGTGGATGAGGATAACCACCGCATCCGGGATGTGGAGATCAGCGTGGACAATGATGAGCTCAGCATTGCGGTGGGACAAGATCCATTTTTCGAATACCGGGTACATTCGGAATGGAAAGAAAATGGCACCGTTGAGCGAACGGTCGGGCCTGACACCCAGCGCCTGCAGAAAGCCCTATTCCGCGAAAAGAATATCCTTATTGAAAACTGCCTGTTCGGGGTGGATATCAATCCGAATTCGGTCAACATCTGTCGGCTTCGCCTATGGATTGAGCTGCTTAAACATGCCTATTACAAGGAAAGTACGGACTTCCAGCAGCTCGAAGTACTACCCAACATTGATATTAACATCAAACAAGGCAACTCACTGGTAAGCCGATTTGACCTGGATGCAGACCTCTCGCAGATACTGGCCAATAATAACGATTTAACGATTGAGGAATACAAACAGGCCGTCCGAAGCTACAAAGAAACTGGCGACCGGGAGGACAAACGAGCGCTGAAAAAGCAGATCAGCTCTATTAAAGAAAGTTTTTCTGTGGGACTCAAAGAACTACACCCCGTCCGTCAGAAACTAAAGAAACAGCGCGAAATTCTGATTAAGGAAGAAGCCAAACTGGACCTGTTTGAGGGCGATAAGAAGAGCAAGAAAGAGCAGAAGAAGATTACTAAGACCCAAAAGAAAATTGGCAAGCTGGAAGAGGAGTTGGAAGAACTTGAAAACGCCAGCTTTTACGACCAGGCCTTTGAATGGCGATTTGAGTTTCCTGAAGTACTCGACGAGGATGGTAACTTTACCGGCTTTGATGCAGTGATTGGGAATCCGCCTTATGTGAGGCAGGAGTTGCTAAAAGATATCAAACCGTATTTAAAAGGAAGTTATGAAGTTTATCATGGTACAGCTGACCTTTACCAGTATTTTGTACAGTTAGGTCTCGAAATTTTAAAGGATAAAAATTATCTCCATTACATTGTTTCTAATAAATGGATGCGCACCAATTATGGGAAACCTTTACGCGAATGGTTAATGAATTACCAGATTGAATCGATGATTGATTTCGGAGACCTTCAAGTATTTGGAGAAGCTACAACCTATCCGTGTTTAATACAGATAAGAAGAAAAAATATTCAAAAAGATTTTAAAGCTGTTGAGGTTGATAGCTTGGAAATAGAGAGTATTTCAAAGTATTTAAAAGAAAATAGTTTTAAGGTCGAACAACAGAAGCTTCATTTAGACGGATGGTCATTAATAAATAAGCGTTCGCAACTGTTGTTTGAAAAAATGAAAGAGAAAGGCACACCTCTAATTGAATATGTTAACGGCAATATTTTTTATGGAATAAAAACTGGATTAAATGAAGCATTTCTCATAGATAAACAAACTAAAAATAATTTAGTTGAACAGAATGCTAGCAGCCTTGAACTAATTGAACCTTATTTAGCAGGTAGGGATCTTAATAGATATGAATTGCCTCAACATGATAAATATATCATTATGATCCCTCATGGATGGACTAATTCTCAAACTAATGAGGAAAATAAATGGGAATGGTTTGAAAAATCGTATCCAGCAATTGCTTCTTACTTGGCACAGTATGAGAAAAAGGCAAGGGATAGATATGATCAAGGGCAATACTGGTGGGAATTAAGAGCTTGTGATTACTATGATGAATTCAAGAAGAACAAAATTATATATCAACGATTTCAGGTAAAACCAAAATTTGTTTATGATGATAAAGGATCATTTGTAAATGATGCAATTTACTTTATTAGAAAAGATGATTTATTGCTTTATGCCATTCTCAACTCAAAACTTGGCTGGTATTTGATTTCATTAGTTTGTACTCAAATTAGAAATGGATATCAGCTATTAACAAAATACATTGAGAAAATACCTATTATATCAAATTCTGAATACCAGCCAAAGGTTGAGACTTTAATAGATCAAATCCTCTCAACCAAAAAAGACAATCCCGATGCAGATACACGCGAACTGGAGGAGGAAATAGACCAGCTTGTGTATGAGCTTTATGGTTTAAGTGAGGAAGAGATTGGGATTGTGGAAGAGAGTGTGGGATAAATAGAATAATAAAAATGGGAAAAAGTCCTGGACATATAAGAAGAGAGAAAATTTACGATATCTTCTCCAAGAACTTAGAATTACTGAAAAAACATCCAAAGTTTGACTTAAAAGGAGAAAAAACATCCGGATATATTTGTCCCCTGTGCAATAAGATTTTTGATAAAAATGGACTATCAAAAGAATATGATGATCACCTAACTCTGGAAGATGTACCTCCTAAAACCTTGGGAGGAAATGTAAGGCTTTTAACCTGTAAAATTTGTAATAATGAGCAGGGAAGTTCTCTTGACAAGCATTTAAAAGAACAATTGCTCACAAAAGATTTTTTCTCAGGAACATCTAATATCAAGCGAAAAGCAAGATTTGAGGTAGATAACAAATGGAATATTGGTGGAACTATTCACCATACTGAAGAAGGTGGAATTAAACTTCTTGCTATTGAAGGCAGTTCCCATGAGAAACACTATCACCGTTTATTTAAAAAAGGTGATGCGGAAATGGAAAATATCAGGGTTACAATTTTTGGTGAGCATAAGAAAAGTCGTGCAAGGCTTGCAAAACTAAGAATAGCCTATCTTTGGTTAATAAGTGAATTCGGGTATGCCAGTTTAATCAATCCTTATATGCACGTTATAAGAGAGCAAATTCAAAATTATAACGACTTAAAGTATCCAGGGTTTGGGATTGCAGATGTAGATTTTCCATCAAAATTTGAAGGAATAAATTTAATTACTAAGCCTGAAAGCCTAAAATCATTTGCTGTTGCATTTACTTTAAAAACCGACCAAAGAGAAAGAAAATTTATAGTTTTGTTACCGGGGCCATCTGATCCGGGATTAAATATTTATGACAATCTTAATGAATTGGGGCAAGATGGCAATAGGATTAACATTGATCTTAGAAATTTAGACTTACAAAATGTTTTAAATAATCCTGATAGAGTTTATGATTACTTCCGTTATTGGGAAGAACTATAGAATTAGTAAAACTGAAGATAGATAAGCTTTAATTATTCTTTATGAATTCATTAAGGTAGAGATTGGGATAGTGGGAAAGAGCGTAGAGATTTAAAATCTAAATAGTTCTTGAAGAGATGACTTTTGAAAAAGTAATTATCAAAAACTTTAAATGTTTTAGTGGCACTTTTAAGATTGATTTGCAAGAAGGGCTAAATATTATTGTTGGGGACAATGAGGCTGGTAAGTCCACAATTTTAGATGCGATTCATTTAGCATTAACTGGTTGGATAAATGGAAGACACATCTCGAGTGAATTATCAGAATACCTTTTTAATAAAAAACAGGTCAGGAAGTATTTAACAAGTTTACGAAAAGATCCTATTGAACCTCCAAATATCTTGATTGAGGTTTATTTTGATTCAGATGATGCAGCAGAGTTTATAGGAAATGGTAACCGCTTGAAAAGTAATAAGGCATGTGGTTTTTCTTTCAACATTGAGTTTGATGAAAACTATAAGGATGAGTATGAACATTTAGTTCAACAGGATGATATCAAATCTTTACCTATAGAATATTATAAATACTATTGGAAGTCCTTTGCCAGAGATTCGTCTATTACACCTCGAAGTTTACCTGTAAAATCAGCTTTAATAGATTCTTCAAACTCTAGGTATAAAAGTGGATCTGATATTTATATATCTCGTATTATTAGGAATTTGTTGGAGTCAAAAGAAATAGTTGATATTTCTCAAGCTCATAGAAAAATGAAAGATGTATTTCGGGATGAAGAAGCCATTCAAGCAATTAATAAAAAAATCAAAGAGTCATCGGATATTTCAGATAAAGAAGTAGAACTGTCTGTTGAACTTTCTTCAAGAGATGCATGGAAAAATACTTTGATGACTTATCTAGATGAAATCCCATTTCAACATATTGGGAAAGGAGAACAATGTGTCATTAAAACTAAATTGGCTTTGAGTCATAAAAAAACTAAAGAAGCAAATTTGATACTGCTTGAAGAACCAGAGAATCATTTATCTCATACTAAACTTAACCAACTTATTTATGACATTGAGGCTGGAAGTGAGGACAAACAAATACTCATTTCAACGCATAGTAGTTTTGTCGCGAACAAACTCGGCTTAGAAAACTTACTTCTTTTACATGAGTTATCGATTACACAGCTAAGTGATCTTGAAGAATCTACACAGACTTTCTTCAAGAAACTTTCAGGATATGATACACTAAGACTGATCTTATGTGATAAAGCTATTCTCGTTGAAGGGGATTCCGATGAACTTATTGTCCAAAGAGCCTATCTAGATGAAAATGATAAACTTCCAATACAGGATGGAATCGATATAATATCAGTTGGTACCTCGTTTAAAAGATTTTTAGAAATTGCTGACAAATTAAAGAAAGAAGTATCTGTTGTGACTGATAATGATGGCGATATTGAAGCTTTAAAGAAAAAATACAAGAAATATCTAGATAAAGATTCTAAAAACTACATCAATATTTGCTTTGACAATGAAATTGATGATGGGGATCTGACGATCAGTAATAAAGAGTTTAATTACAATACACTTGAACCAAAAATATTAAAAGAGAATGACGTAAAAACTTTAAATAAAGTCTTTAACACTGATTATGATGAGGATGGAATTCTAAAATATATGTACAATAACAAAACTGATTGTGCCTTAAAGATTTTCAATTCTGATCAAGAAATAAGCTTCCCTCAGTATATACTTAACTCTTTTAAGTTCGAAGGAGATGAGTAGAAACAAACTATTGATTGCAGCTGCAGGAGCGGGTAAGACTACTCATATAGTAAAAAAAGCGCTATCAATCGAAGAAGGTAATAGTTTAATCACTACTTATACTCAAGTAAATGAAGAAGAAATAAGGAAAAAGTTTATAGAACTAAATGGTTTTATCCCTGGAGATATTACCATTCAAACTTGGTTTTCTTTTTTAATACAACATGGTGTAAAGCCATTTCAGAGCTTCTTGTTCGAGGAAAAAGTAAAAGGGCTTACATTTGTTAATAAACAATCAGGAATAAAATACTACTACAAAGGGAATCCAATTCCTTTTAAAGAATCAAAAAATTTTAAAAGACACTATTTTTCAAAAGGAAATAAGATTTATTCTGACAAGCTTTCGAAATTTGTGTATAAGTGTAACCTTGAAAGTAATGGATTAGTAATAGATCGCATATCAAAGATATATCAGAATATCTTTATTGATGAAGCACAAGATTTAGCTGGTTATGACCTTTCTTTTTTGAAACAAATATTTAGTAGCGATTCATCTTTAACTCTCGTGGGGGATCCGAGGCAAGTTACATACTTGACCCACTGGGAGAAGAAGTACAAAAAATATCAGAGTGGAAAAATTGCGGATTTTATTAACGATGAATGTGCCGATAAGAATGTTGAAATAGATAGAACAACACTATCAAATTCGCACCGAAATAATCCTGAAATATGTAACTTTGCAAATAGACTTTATCCAGATTTTGAACCTGCCAAATCAGCAAATAATGAAGAGACTGAACATGATGGAATATTTCTTGTTAAGAGTAAAGATCGGTTTAAATATTTAGATAAGTATGATCCTATTCAACTTCGTTGGAGTAGTAAGAACAAGAAAGTATTAGAAAAGTATCCCGTTTTAAATTTTGGAGAATCTAAAGGGCAAACTTATGATAGAGTTTTGATTTACCCTACAAAAAGCATGTTGAATTGGATAAAGGATCCTGAAACAAACTTAAAGGATCAAACGAAAGCAAAATTTTATGTTGCAATCACAAGAGCCAGATTTAGTGTTGGAATAGTATGTGGTAATAATTTAAAAGAGTTAAACAAAAATAAACTAGTATCAACTTTTACTTGTGAATAACAAATCCCTCTAAAACACATCAGTAACTACCAAAAGGAAAAAATAAGCCAATCCTCTTCAGTTCCAGGAAAAATATAGCGATTTATTAGTAGCCTGCACTTATACAAGCATTAGATTTTCTACTCAGCACATTCCATAACTAATTCAAAGATTTCTTTCCCAATACATGCCTAAACATGTGAATATGATAAATTGATGTGTCAAGTAAATAACGTAAAAAACTTGACATACCTAACGATTAAATGCTATATTTATACAAGCTGTTAAAAGCCATTACCATAACACCTAGCATTATGAGTACTGCAAAAAGAATAAAAGACAAAGTTTCTTCCTTTGACGAAGGAACGACATTTAAATATGACCAGCTTGGCATAGATAACAGCGAGTACGGGGCTGCTACCAAAGCCATCGAGCGGTTGATATCCAACGATGTCGTAAAAAGAATTTCCAAAGGCCTGTTTTACAAGCCCAAGAAGTCACTGTTTGGCGATTTAAAGCCGAATGAAGAGCAGCTGCTTAAACCCTATTTGTACAAAGGTGATAATCGTATTGCCTATATAACCGGCTTGTCCCTGTACAATCGGATGGGACTTACGACCCAAGTTCCCAAAACGGTTACCCTGGCCTGCAATAAAAAAAGGATCAACACAGAGATCGATAACCTGAAGGTAAAATCGGTCAAAAGTTACGTGGATCCCACTGACGATAACATTCGCTTCCTGGAGATCTTGGATGCCATAAAGGATTTCAAGAAAATTCCGGACCTGGACATCGATAATGCTATCAGCCAACTGCAAGTCCGCATACGTGATTTGAATGATGCCGACAGAAACAAGCTGATTACCTTTGCCCTACAATATCCTCCACGCGTACGAGCGCTGCTGGGAGCCTTGCTTACCGATCAGGAATTCAACAGCGCTTTCCCGAAATTGAAGAATAGCCTGAATCCCTTGTCGAGCTATGAATTCGGTAGTCTAAGCAGTAGCTTGCCTACAGCTCAAAACTGGAATATTGTTTAGATGAATCTACACGAAGATACCGAAATCTTTCGGGATGCTATAAGGGCTACCGCCGATCGTAAGAATATTCGGGAAATCTATATCGAGAAAGACTACTGGGTAACCTATGCCCTTCATGCGATCTTTCATTCCGATATGAAAGACGTTGCCGTATTTAAGGGCGGTACGTCGCTTTCCAAATGTTACCAGGCGATCAACCGATTTTCGGAGGATATAGATCTTGTGGTGTTTGAGGATCCCGACCTATCCAACAACCAAATGGACAATAGAGTCAGGGACGTCAGCAAAGTAGTTGACGATACTGATTTGGAGGAAGTAGAATTATCCGGGATTACCATGAAACGTGGTAAAAACAGGAAAGTAGCCTACGAGTATTCCAAACATGGATATGACCAAGCTTTTGGCCAGGTTCGGGATAAAATCATTGTAGAAGTATCAAGGTTGGGACATTTCGAGCCTCATGAAGAAGTAGAGGTCCATTCGTTTATTGCCGATATGATGAAAGCAAGAGGCCAGGAAGAGCTCATTGAAGAATATGGGTTAGCTGCCTTCCCCTTGAAAGTACTAACTATAGAACGGACCTTTTGCGAAAAAATAATGTCTCTGGTCCGCTTCTCACATGCCGAAAATCCCTATGAGGATCTCGGCAATAAAGTCCGCCATACCTATGACATTCACATGCTGCTAAAGCAACCCGCGATTCAAGACTTCTTTGAAAGCAAAAAGCTAGATGAGATGCTGCTTCAAGTGGGAGCCGATGATATCGAAAGTTATGGCGACCAGTACGATTGGCTATATGAGCATCCTGTCTCGGCACTGCTTTTTGACAAACCCAAAGCAACCTGGGATAAGATAAAGTCTGTTTATAACGGCACTTTCAAGGAATTGGTCATTGGGGATCTCCCGAAAGATGATGCGGTGTTTAAGGCTATTAAAAGAGTGGCTGAAAGACTGAAAGGTATTGATTGGGATCTTGGATAGGACTACTTCACTTTAATCTTCCGCAAGCTTTCTACCCAATAAAGCTTCAAATCTATTTATAAGCATTGATTTAAGTTCGGTAATGTTACTGTATACCGGTACATTATGAATGGCTAAATCAAAATGTATTTCGGTTCCTTTATTTCGATATAAAATCGGTTTTTTATCCATTGCATGAGCATAGCCAATTTCGTAGTAAACATTAGGCCTTGAGCCAGACAAATCCGCGATCAAGTATTCAGACTTCCTAATATATTTTAAGATTATATCGGTAATCCGATCTTGATGCTCAATATCATCTGCTCTGATTGCCTTTAGTCCAAATTTATCACAGACTTCTTTAATAGTATTTTTTACATCTTCCAGTCCAGGAATGTCTTCATTCATATGCATCATAATAAAAACGGTATTTTTGTAAATACCCTCTTTTTCCTCTTCTTGCTTCTCAGTAGTAGGAGAAAATTCATTTCTATTCCTGTTACTGCGTTTCTCTAGTTTCTTATTGATTTGATCCTTTATATCAGAATAATTGAGATACTCTGTTATAACACCTTATTTTTGAGTGCCCCTCTACATCTTTTTCACTGGACGCTCCCGACCAAAAGTTTCCGAGGTCCCTCATATAGTCAAAGATCTTCCTGACCCTTTCCTCTTGGATACTTAGACTTTCAGCAATTCTTGCAGAACTAACTTCCTCTAACTGGGGATTCTCAACTAGTAGCCTTCTAACTTCTTTGATTACCGCATCAGTGTCCTTTATTAATTGATTATCTGGATCAACTAGAAAGACACCCATTAAAGTTAGTTCTTGATATCTCTCGTTTCTCGTATCACTCACATAAAAATTTGAATTGACATTCGTTGGATGAAAGTCATCAGATAAATCATCCCAAAGTTCTACTAATAATTCTCGGAAATTTGCTTTTCCTTCCCCATTCGTCTGTTCATAAACACTCTCTATCCATAAAACTTCATCTTGTGATAACTCGTTTTTCTCTTCTTTTAAAGTCATTTTTTCAATTATATTAATTAAACTCTGAGAATAATAAGGGCTTAAAACTGATCCGAATTAAGACTAGGACTCTTCCCAATTAGTCGTACTGTTCTCGTACAGAATCATGTACTAGGTCATTATCTAGCATAAATTTGATACCAATACTAGTAATTTTCCAAATACTTGGCTGCCGCCGCTTCTGCTTGAACTTTTTAATTAATCCTTCTCTTTCTAATTCAAGCAATTTGTATTCTAATTCAAGTGCATTAGCCCAATGCCCATTTTTTCTCATTGCTTCAATTGATAAGCCTCGACTCTTAAATGGTTTTTCTATTAATAGCCTTAAAGCAAAAGTCTGATCTTCATCAAAACTTGGGGCTTTTGTATATCCCTCAATTACTGCACCATCAATACCATCCGGAATAAATTCCAATATAATATCAATCGATAATTTTAATGCTTTGCTTGGTTCAAGTCTAAAAAATTCACGTTGATTATTAATTCTGTATTCTTTTAATAGTGCATGTATTTCTTTTTCACATACTTCAGGATTTTTAACATTGAAAGAAGCAATTGGCATAAATGGTTCAGGTACCCCTGTAGAATATAACTCATCTAATCTGTGTAAGGGATTCTTCTTAGAAAAACCAATCTTAATAAGATTGGGCATCGAATTGTTTATCGCTATGTATATAAATCCTGACATTAATCTGAATATTAATGGGCATGCTTGAAGCATATTTTAATATTTAATCAAATCGGTCCAAGTTATTCTCAATTATTATTTTCTGAAGTCGTTTAAATTCTTCGCTATCCCTTAACTTCTCATCAGCCTCTTCTATTCTATGTAGAACTTTGTGGATTGGGGCAAACCATTGTGGAGGATTTTCCGGAGTGGACTTATTAATAAATATCAAAGATGCCTCAGGAAATCTTTCAATCAGATCTGACTCCAACAATTCGTGAGGATGATAAAAATGTTCACTTCGTGATACCAAGAATGGTTTACAGGCCTTTACTGCTTCTGGAAAAACGTCTTCACTTTTTAAAAGTACTGTTGCAATTTTATTAGATACTGTTTCTGATTTATACTTTTTTTCCTTAGGCCATGTATTATTGAAAAGGGGGATTAATACCTGCCGCCAAACTTTAGCTTTTTCATCTTCCTTATCGGTATTATCTAAATACAATTCAAACCATCTAAAAAATTCTGCTCTATCCTCATTTGTTAATTTCTTGAGAGACTTTCTTATTACCTTTGGGCTTATATCATATTCATCCATTGTATTAACTAGGGCCAAAATTTGAGCCAGGTTTTTACTTCCTCCCTCTAATTTATCTAGATAATCAAATGTTTTGATAAAATATGGCTTAATGTATTCCCATAACTCTATATTAATTGAGGGATTCCATAGGTATCCTTGCCAAAGATTAATCGACTGCTCTTGATCTGATAAGTCGAAAAGTGGTATAAGCTCATTCTGGCTCCATTTAGGATCAATACTATTTAAAAAGGGTAAATAACGACCTAAAATGACCTGACCCAAATTATCTGATCCCTGTTCTGATGAAATAACTTGCATCAGCCTCTCTTTTATTTCTACAGGAAATCCATCACCTTTTTTAAGATTATATTGGTTGGTTACCATTATTAAGGCAAATACTAAATAACCGGCGGGATGGTTAATAGCTTGATTAATTCTATCCGAATCACTTAATGAAGATGAACCCTTGACAGCAAATGGATACAGCCTATCCCAGAGAGTATAAAATTTATCTGTTGGAACTACATCATATTCCTCTGAAATAGATTGAAGAAGCTTAGAAGATGAGCGGATAATTAATGATGATTGCTCACGACTTAAACTTAATAGAAGGTCTAAAATGTCACTGCTACTTATAACATCTAAATTAAGTCCGTGAAAAGCTGTCGAGAAAACATCCTCATCAAATCTTTTCTTTCTTATTATAAAATTTAATGTTTCAATTGCTTCAGTTGGATATTTCGAGCAAAATGTCCGCCAGTTCTCAATTAAACCTCGTCTATGTTCTTCATGGTCAAGTAGCGTGTCAACTCTTTCATTCAATGATTGTGATTTCAAATCATCAATTGAGTAATCTGTTTGGTACGATCTGCTTCCAGATTCAGACCAAAAAAGAAAATCCTCTCTTTCTGTTCCTCTATAACTAAAATTGGGTCTTCGCCCTTCAATTTGATCTAACAGACTTTTCTGTTTTTTATTTAAACCGGTTTCGGAATGATAATTAATCCGCACTAATAGATTCCATACATTCCGATCAACCGCCTCTTCAAGTTCTTCATCCTCTAAACCATCGATAAAAAGCTCCCTCGAAGGCCCTTTCCTAATAACATCAAATAAGTTGGATCTTTCTATAAAATTTATCTCATCCCACAGGTTAGGCAGGTATTCATAGATCTCTTTCCTTACACTATATCGCCAGAGCCACGCATCAGGTTGATCTAATATGAGATCATAAACTTTATAATATGCATTAATCTTATTAACAGCGTACAAAGATATTCGCTTAAAAATAGGATAAGGGTGTGAAAGTAATACTTCTATAATTGACTTAACCTTATTAACATCCTCCTCATGCTGATCAATAGCATCCCTAATAAGTTCAATTAAAAATGTTTGGTCCTGGAAGTGATTATTTTGCTCGTGTGGTTCAATTGAAGGCTGATGTATGTGACTTTGGTCATATTCTTCAGTTACCACACCAGCTATTTCAAGTAAATCATAGGCTTCTCGGAGATACTGAATAACAGTAAAAACTATATCAGAAAGGACAGTACTCCAATCATCTCTTTGACCTAAATCATCAAATACAGATTTGGCTGTATTACCGATTTTTAAAGATATTTCAGCTCTTATAAGTTCTTTAGTACTTTCGATTTCATCAGATGTCTCTTTCTTTTCACCAACACCCCAATTAATATATTTTCTTACACTTATTTGAGGCTTTAAAAATTCGAGCAACTTTAACCGGGTTGCTTTGGACCATTCTAATTTTTTTAAGTGATATGGATTTACAAATTGATTTTGGCTAGAAAATAAATAGCCACTTGTCAAAGTACTCCAAGCCTTTTTATAAGGTTCTTTTATTTCACTGTTATCACTCTGAAGTCTTCTTCTAATGTAATCCTCAAATTGGGGATGAAGATTACCTCCTTGTTCAATTACCCAGTCTATAAGTTTCTTATTCTCTAAATGTTGAGAAAGCCACCGCCCTATAGCAATTTCTTTATCATTTAAACTTGGTGGAGATTTGGTTCGAGAATAATATCCTGCCAGACTAAAATTTTGTTCAGGACTCACCAAATCTTTCAAAAGATCTCGTTTCTCAAAAGTATTTA
Organism: Fodinibius salsisoli; assembly: GCF_026229185.1. GTDB lineage: Bacteria > Bacteroidota > Rhodothermia > Balneolales > Balneolaceae > Fodinibius > Fodinibius salsisoli. The sequence continues at coordinate 15,958 of NZ_JAGGJA010000021.1, forward strand.
GCCAACTTATTGGAGGTGTTGGTTTGATATCTGCAAACTGTCTAGCATAAGAAGGAGTATCAGACTGAAAAATTGCCCAACATAGTTGATCTACCTGCTCAATTGATAAACTGTCAGGTTCATTAGGGGCTACTTTTTTTACTATCTCTCTTTTTGAGGTAGCCCCACCCTCAAAAATCTTTGACCACCTTATTAATGATTCGTGAAGTTTTTTATGTTGATTATCATCATTATGATAAAGGATTGGTATTATATTTTTTGCTTTCCACTCTTCCCTTATTGAATCCCTATTTTCCTTACTCTTGTACTCTACAAGCGCATATGCTTTTTTAATACGTTGATCAATACTTCTCTCAATTGAAAGCGCATCAACCAAATATCGCATTACTGGATCATTAAGGCCATAACCAATAAAGAGTACTGTATAATGATTGAATAACTCTGAAATAAAAACACTTGCCCATCGCTCAAGTAGATAAGCCGTTCCAAAATCACTTGAAGTTAAGACCAAATGCTTGCATAAAGGATCATGCTTATCAAACTTCCCATGGAGATGTACTAAGCTATTCCACTTTTTAGGTTTTGGAGGTGGCAAAGTAGGTGCAGAAGCCACCTTAAGATTGTTATCTACCTTTTCAAATAATAAATCGAAATTTGTAGTAATTAATCTCTTAGAGCCATCTGATAAAGTAGATAATTTTAATATTGCATCATGGGTTGACAAGTCTGGATTTGATGGTGTATCTAGTACCTCTCTCACATATTTCCTTACAATTTTAGCACCAAAACGCTCTTCACGTTCAAGGAGGCCTATAACTCGATCGTAATTCTTTTTATCAAATTCTTGTTTCTCTATTGAATCAAAACTTGCGCCCAACTTTTTTTTCAACTGACAAACCAATCCCTTGAAGTTTGGAAGTCCTGCCTTCATTGACACACCAGCTCCACAAAAAATAACAAGCCGCTCTTCTTCTAATGCTTGAATTAATTCTACAGGTATATCAGGACCATTTTTGATAAAACGCATATAACTACTATGCTCTTTCGACTTTAAATAATGGCTCGTACCAATCCCATAACTCTTCTAGAGTATCTACATCTTGAGGTACTGGAAAAGGTTCTTGAAATGCCTCTGCTGGAGTAGTGGGAAGGAATTGATGCATGTATCTCTCTCCTGTTCTACGAGGAAATTTAGCTAAAATTGAATCAAAGAAACTTTTCCCGTAATCAAAATGATGTGTGTGAATGAAGTCATCCCAAGTCTCTCTTAGTTCTTCTCTTTCACGTATATCAAGTAATTCGAATTGCTCCATATTCCTTTCATCAGATCCTCCCCAAGCCTCTCTCATTATATCAATGGCTTCCACATCTGTATCAGGAGCTCCATAGCCAAAAATAGTTACTCTTTTAGTCCCGTCACTTTCTAGTCTTGTTCTAAAACTATTCCATTCTCTAGATATAAATTGATTACTGTTATAATTTTTCTCAGCAACTGGATACAATAATTGGGTAGGTTTAAACTGATTTCCAGTTCTTTTAGAATACATACCTGAAGGGCCAGTTTTGTCATCTGCTTTACTATATCCTATGGCCACATTACCGTGAAGGAAACAAATATGAGGCATAGGTGCTTTATCTACATTTCTACAAAATGCCTGATACAAAAAGGGGTCCCAATTAAAAGTTGCAATAAAATCTTTGGGTCTTAGTGATAAAATTAAATAATCATAGATAGTAGGCTCTTCTGGAAGTTCCATATCAGAAAAATAATCCCGAACTCTTCTCTGAATTTCTAATATCTCCTCTGATTCTGGGTTTTGACCATGCAAATTACTGTAAAGTTTTTCAAAATTGTCATCTTGTACTTCATCTGGTAATGTTTCAATAATATCATCCAGACCAACCACATCAATAAAGTTATTCATAGATGGTAATTCCTTACCGCTTTTCTCTGGATTTCTTATAGTTGTTGCGATACTAGCCCCAGCACCGAGTATTACAACATGAGATACACCTGGGTAGGTTTTCTTAATGCCCTCTTCTCTTGTCATTCGCATAATCCTGAAAATTTATTTATAGCTAAAATCTTGCGCATAAGGTGCCTTAATGCCAACGTTTATTTAAAACAAAATGTACTTTAGAAATTGGCTAACCCAAAATCGGCAGGAAAAAGCGAAGTATCTCCACTCAATAGGCTAGGTTAGGAATCCACTATTATTTTTTGGAAGTAAAGTTTAGGAATTATAGGTTAATATGTCTGAATAGCTCAGAAGTAGAGCGCCCATACTACATGTGGGAGGACGGGGGTGCAAGTCCCCCTTCATTATTGTAGGGGTGGTTGAACTTGAGCGTCTTCAATCAATTCCAACTTGTCTCCCTTTATTCTCTGAAATGATTCATCTCTCCACTGAAAGCTATCAAGATTAATTGGTGTATTTATTTCAGATCCTAGCAGATATCTTTTTGATTTAAATACTGTACCAATAATTTTAGGCATACCACCATTATAAACAGCAACAATTTGTGGGGCCCCACCACATCTTTCCTCTAAATTATCTTGTGTTAATGCATCCGAGAAAGACGTGGCTGCACCTCTACTAAAATTATGTAGTTCACTATCGTAATATTTATTGTTATAAAACTTTTTAAAATATTCTCTTCCTGAGCCTAGAATGATAGAACTATCAAATATAGCATCGGTATCTTCATCAACATATTTTTCTTTCCAGGAATCTCGTTGCCAAGAAAGAATAAACCTTCTAAAAACATGATTATCAATTTTACGTCCAGCTATTAGGATAGTAAATCCTTGTTTTACAAGATCAGGATAATCGTCTAATTGTTTCTTAATAAAACTTTTAATGACTTCAACTCTATCTTCAAAATCATAACCTTTTTTATAAAATTGGCCGCTATCTAATATATCCACAGCTTTTGAAATAACTTGGGTAGGGAATAGGACATCACCACAATACCCAATTATGTCTGGATAGTTTTTAAAGGCAAAAATTTTCCTTCCGTAATCCCAATTGCTTTCAATCTTTTCTGATTTTCCCTCTTCCATCTTAATATCCCATGATATTCTTGAATCAGTCATAATATAAGTTGAGGAGGGCTTGCGACTATCTTCAGCTATCCATGATAAAACTAAAGTCATAAAATTGTTCTTTGATCAGTTTTAATATTTACCTAACGAGTCATATAAGAATATTCAATATTGAATTGAATAAATAACGAAGGGTAAATCAAAAAGCCAACAGAGATGCCCCAATTGATTAGGCGGTCACGAATTTAAAATCTTTAAAGTAATCATTTCTCTGTGACTCAATCTCTTTTATACAATTGTTTGACTCCTCATAATATCGAATATGAAATGCGTCGAATATATTTTTGAGTTGTGGATTAGCTTTTTGATGCAGATATAAAGTTGGAACTTCTACCTCTTTACAACCAACCTCATGAAACGCTAAAATTGCTTGATAGGTAGGGCTTTCATTATCACTTATAAATAGTCCATTTGGATTAAAACCCTTTTCAATAACTTCCATATCTCGATTCATTCTTGTGAAAGTTTGACCAAATAAAACTTGATCAAAGTCATTTAAATCAGTGCCAGTATTAGATCCTTGAATTGCTAAAATTACTGGTTTTTCAATTTCTCTTATTTGGGTTCTTTTCTCATCAATAATGTGTTCTATGCGGTATTTAGAATTTTCAGCATAGCCAATAGAAGGATAAAAACCGATTGGATTAGAACGATCTAGTCTATATATAAGAGAAAGTTTAAGTTTTCCTTGCGGAAAATTCTCTGTGATTTTTATCTCATCCTTTGAACCAATAGCTGGTATATTATCGAATTCTCTTTTGATAAATGCTTTGAATGGTTTTTTGGAATCATTAAATCCAATGTCAGGTAAATTATTGATATTTATAATCCAATTTTCTGGTGCATTTTCCTTTAAGATTTTGATCAGTGGGTTTACTTTTTTATAAAAATCACCTACTTCAGAATTGATAATTGGAGAAGTCGCCTCAATTACAATTTCACCCACCGAAGTTTCTATTAAGAAGTCAGGGTTACTGCCACCAGCTAAAGTTACTTCATATTTAAATTCATATCCGATTTCTTGAAGTATTCGACCGACTATAAGTTCAAAGAAAGCGGACTTCCAATGATCTCTTAAATCATTTTTCAGCTTGTCTGCAAAAGATGAAGGTAATTGGGAGAGATTATGATTCAGAAATAATCTCATTTGTCTAGCTCGGGGAAGTGTAGATCTCGATAACCAATCCAATGTATGTTCTCCAATTTGAGCCCAACTTTCGTCACTCTCTGTTGGCTCTTCTAACCAAATTTCATTCATGTGAAAAAATCGAATTACTTCAGCTCGGTTTGTTACATCAAATGTAATGAATCAATGTTTGAGTTTGATAAATAAACCACAAAGACTCAAATAATTCGTCACAGCCTATTATCATTTACTGATGTCTCATCTTTTCCCAATCTGTCCCATTCTTTAACAGTTCATTACACCCTGTTCCAGCCCATCCCGAGGTATTTTTCCTGATTTAAATTAGTGTTACGTTAGCATCAGTTACTGATCACAGTGATGCTATTGCATTACGCTAACCAACACTACCCCGATGCCTGAAACGCTGGAAAAGTTGCCGAACGAACCCCAAGAGCGGGATTATGCCACTTGCCTGCAAGAGCTGGAGCAGGGGCTGCCCATCTTTGGACGCATCACCGGTACCACCGATGGGCTCCAGCAAGTAGAGAAGGAACTCCCCTTTAATTTCCGGCAACCTTTCAATGTAGTAAAAGCGATTTTCAAATTAGAGCCCGGCCTGTATTCCCTTCACACCGGCATCGACGAAGATATTGTTATCGGGTTTCGCATTGACGGACCAGAAGAGCAGCCAAATAATCAGGCTAACGGACTGAACCCCAGCAGAACCGCTCCCGAAAACTACTACCAGCAAAGGGCCCTCCGCCTGGAAGGCGAGCTACATGACGCCGACCGCAAGATCCGCCAGCTCGTTGACGAGATCATGGGCCTCAAGCGTCAGCTCTCCGAAGACAAAACGGCCACGCTGCTCACACACCAGAAAGAGCTAGGCGACCTCAAGGAATCCCATCGCAACGAAATTGACCGCCTCAAAGAAATTCAACGTAGTAACCTCAAAGCCCTCGAAAAAGAGCTTGGAGAATTAGAAAAGGTAAAATTCCGCATGGAGATGGAACAGCGGGCTGGTGGCCGCGATGCGGGCAGTCGCATGCTGGATATGCTCGAAGAAAATGCCCCAATGTTTTTTACGGTAATCTCGCAGCTGTTTGCTGGCCAAGCAAGGAATCAACAACTGAATCCTCCGGCCACTCCTGATATTAGCGAAGAGGAGGCCAAATCGATGGCCGAATCGCTTAAAAGACAACTGCAACCTACTCTTGGCTCGCTATCCCAACAACCCCATAGCCTCTCTACCGACGAGGCGAGCCAACCCAAAGGTGCCGGGGAGCCAGCTCCTCGGCACCTTCCCTCCGACAACAACACGGAAACCGAGCCCAACGAATTTGAAACGCCTGCTACCCTGAACGGCATGTTCGAACCACCCCAAACCAACGGCCACGCCGAACCAACCATCAGCCTGTAAGGATACCAATGAAACCCGGACAGCTCACCCTTTTGAAAATGGCCTTGGAATACCTGGCGGGTCAACCCTGCGGCTACGCCTGCTATGCCAAACGTATAAAGTCGCAGCTGGCCTTAATGCAGGCTGGCGGGCAACCGATCACCGCAGCCGACTGGGTACGGATGGCAAAGATACTTTCTGTTGAAGCGATAAGCAGGGATATAGGAGCCGAACGCATTGCAAAAACGATATATCCCCTTGTGGATGGATTAGGGCAACACGCTAATACGCTCTGCTATATCCCTGCCCCTTTCGCTTGTAATCAATTATTGAGTTTCACCGGCACCAACGTCAGCCCGCAAGTCCGGCGACTGCTCACTGATGTCATCGCCGAGCTGCAAAAGCTTGTCAAAGCTGGCCGGTAATCATATCCCACAAATTTAAGCGAAACACTTATTGAGTAGCCACTATCCCATACCAACTTCCCGCAACGCAGTCACGACCCATGGTTCAGTGATGAGCAGCAAGGCGGCAGCAAGCTCCCCCCAAGGAGATGTTGCCGCCTCTATTATTGCTAGTCGCAGGCAATACCCTGGAATCGACGGCGTCCTGGAACTGGCTTCGAAGCTGGTTACCAACTATACCGGACGCGAAGACATCCGCGGACTAGCGCTAAAAATTACTCGCAAGGTTCCCAGGAATATCAATACCGGCCTGCCTGACCTGCGAAATATAGACCAGATTGCGGGTGCCATCTACAAATGGATAACCCGCAACATCAACTACGTACGCGACCCGTGGAATATCGAGCGGATCCAGTCCCCGGACGTAACCATTCGGCAAAAAGCCGGAGATTGCGACGACCACGCGATCCTGTCGGCGGCCCTGCTGCAAAGCCTGGGCATCCAAACCGGCTTTCGTATTGTCAGCCGAACGGGGCGAACCTACGATCACATCTATACGGTCTTTCGGTCGCCACAAGGATGGAAATCTTTTGATACAACCGTTGCCAAATATCCCGGTTTCGAATTTGACGAGCGGCTGATCAAAAAGTCCAGGCACCTGCCCAACCGTATGCCAGAAGGCCTAGGCATTGACCCGATTACCCTGACGGCAGCTGCCACGACGGCCCTGAAAACGGGAGCCGCTATGAAACCGCTGTTTTCCAAATGGTTTGGCGCCAAAGATAAGGGCGAACGCACCCAGCGCGGACAATGGCGGGACTACCTGATGGCCCGAGGGGTTCGCTCGGACGTGATTTCGTTTTCCCAAAAGGATAATGCCATCCTCCAGCAGTATGCTATGGTTATCCAAGAGCACGGGCAACCGGCCGTTGATTACTTGAACAAATTTGGAAGCCTGGATAACAACTTTCTGGCTAGCCAACAACAATCCCGAAACAAAAAATGGCTCCTGTACGGCGGACTCTCAGCCGGGCTTGCCGCGCTCGGCGGAATCAGCTACTGGGCCTTCAACCATTAACAACTGTTTATGAGTAGTTCCTATCTCCAACCCGTTGCTATACAGCCCGAAAATGACCGGTTAATTATATCCAGCCAACTTCCTGGCGGTGGATTGGAAGGTTGGGAAGAAGATGATCCCTGCCGGTATGCCAACCAAAGCTGCAAAGGCAAAATGTTTGGCAAACTCAAAAGCTGCCGCCGTCAGCGCGAAAAATCCCAAGCCCTCTGCAAAGCTCACGAGCGCAAACTGGCCGAAAAGAAGAAAATAGAACAGGAAAAACAGCAGCTCATGACGGCCCTACAGCATAACGTAACCAATACGGCTGCAAAGCAAGAGACTGCAAGTACGGCCATGATTGCGGGGGCCGCCGTGGGCGGAGTTGCCATCCTGGGAGCCGCCATCATGTTTATCGCCAAAAAGAAGAAATCTAAATCCCAATAAACATATCCCAATCCCTATGAACAGCAGCTCCTACGATCAGTTAGACTTTCTGCAGACGACCCGACCGTTTAACTACGGGGTAACAAATCCCTTGCTTCCACCGGTGCAATCATCTACCGCCTCGAAGAAGACCAAATTTGGCAGTGTACTTGATGACCTGTCCAGTTTCCTGACGACCGCGGCCGATACCGCCGTAACTGTTGACGGGATTATCAATGGCGGAAAACCCCAATCGGGGGGCGCTCGGCTCACGCCCGAGCAACAGATGGCGCTCATGCAATCCCAGAAGTCGGGTGGGAATATGACTTCCCTACTGCTGATTGGCGGCGTGGTCGTCGTTGGCGGGGGTATCATGTACACCCTGTTAAAAAAGAAGTCCTGATATGACACAAGCCATTGAACCTACAGACCATCCCGTTGGGATTTCTCACTTTATCGATGGTCATATTCCCAACGGGCGGTATCCTAATCCAACGGCCTCGCAAGAGACCGTGTACCTGCAACCCACCGTGCAACTGCAAGAAATAGCGAAGGGAGCAGAAGTAACTGGCGAAACTAAACAAACCTTATGTGAGCGCCTGACTGAAGATGATCCCACCAAAGGAATTCGCTCGTGGTTTGACCGCAACAAAGCTACGCTGGGATGGATTGCGGGTGGATACCTGGCCCTGCGAATCATAACCCGAAGGAGGTAACCGGTGACCCATTCTAACTATAGTGATAACAGCTTAGGATCGGCGGCCATATCGGGCAACATCATAAGCTCGGAAGCCGGAGAACTTCGTATCATCGGACGTCACCCCGAGCGCGGGCTGCCAAAATCCGGCGTGCCATTTTCTGTGGATGTAGAAGTCGATATCTACCGCACCTTTTGGAACTCGTTTCTTTTTGTGGTTTGTCCGGATGTGGTGGTCGCGGCTCTGGATCCCCAGTCCAGACAAGTATTAGCCATCTCCCGCATCGTCACCAGCATGTGGGACGGCTGTCGCGGACAGGCCCGACTGGTTTTCGGCCGCTCGTTCCGGCCCGACAGAAATCACCCCGTCATATTTGAGCTTCACTACAGCAATGTTACTGGGGCAAACATTTCCGAGGCCAAGCCACTGGCAACCTCTAAGGTGATGACCCTTGATCTGGATATCGAAGAAGGTCAACAAAGCGGAGTGTATGCCCAGCCCACCGAGTCCTGGTACGACATCAACCTGCCGGACCCCCAAAGCGCATTTAGTGGCGTCAATAGCACGCTCACCAAAGCCCTGTGGATGATTGGTCTTGGCGCGGGCGCGTATTTCCTGGCTCCCCTCATGCCCGGACTGCGAGACAGCGTAAAACAGATGGCCGGGCGCAACAAGAAACAGGAGGAGAAATCTGATGCATGAGTTAATCGAAGGCCGGGACTACCAGATCGTTGATGACGGGATGGGTGATCTCAGCAGTTACCTGCGTCATACCAGTCGAAATGCTTTTAAAAAAGCCATCGGTCTGGCCGACCGTGCCCTGAGCGGGCGAAAAGGACAAGCCGCTACCACGGCCCTTGTCCTGGCCGGTCTCACTAAAGACAGGCGCTCCTTCCAAGGAGTGTTCAACCGCAATGCCGACGTCATCAACCAGTATTTCGAGCATGTCGATCTGCAGGCGGTCAGCGATATGATTGGCCTGCAGGAAACCGTCGCCAAAAGCAAGCCAGTGGCTATAATCAAGCACGTAGGTATTTTCTCGGCCGGTATTGCCATTGGTGTGGCCGTCCTCTCCTTATATAACCGAAAACGATCTTCAACATGACTCTTAGCATAGGCGATAAAGGCCCGCAGGTGATGCACCTGCAATCGGCACTGAAAGCCCTCGGTATCGGGCTTCCTAAATATGGGGTTGACGGCATATTTGGCCCCGAAACGCAGGCAGCTGTCAAGCAGGTCCAGCAACAATTGGGACTATCACCGAGTGGAACAGCTGACGAGGTATTACTAAGCAGGCTTGGTATTAACCAGCAATCTCTTCGGGGAACTCTGAAAAGAACTGTGCCAAAAACAGCACTCCTGGCCATAGGGACCATCGCCATCATTGGAATTGGAATCGCAATTAAACGAACTAAACGAGATTAATATGGAATCGATGACTGCCCAGCAGCTTGCAAAACTCAACATCAAAGGCATCAAAATAGCCCAACCTTACGGGCGGCTCCTTGGCGAACCCGAGAAGAATGCCGTCATTTTTATCTGGGGCGAAAAAGGGGCCGGCAAATCCACGATGAGCCTGGGACTCGCTGACGCCCTGGCCGAGCATGGTCGTATCGAATACATCCCCGCCGAAGAGCATTTTGGCAAAACACTGGTCGACCGCGTCAAACGACTCGGTGCCACCCACCGGAACCTGAATTTTACCAAGTGGAAATCCATTCAGGCCCTCAAAGAAATATTGCTCAAGAACCGGTCGTTCGCCTGCATCCTGGATTCCATTTCGGTGATTGATGCCAACGCGAAGGAAACGGTCGAGCTGGCCCAATGGTGCCGCGAGAACGGGATCATGTTCGTCATGGTCTCCCACGCGACCAAAGACGGGCAGTACAAAGGCAACACCAGCATTGCCCACGAATGTGATATTGAGATCAAAGTCACCAAAGAAGGCGGGGCGGAAACCGAGAAAAACCGCTACCGCGAACTCACTGCTATTGCCGTGCCCTTTTCAGCGAAAGACCGTGAAGTTAAACCGGCTACCCCAGTGACCAAAGAAAACGACCCCAAATCACGCGAGAATCCGGTGGATACCCCTTTTAAGATTACCCTAAAAGAAATCGACACCCTCCACAAAATTCGCTCCTGGAAGCGGATCAACTCCATGTTTGGCAGCAAGATGCCGTGCTACGCGCCCAAGCATTCCGGGGAATCTGAAAACGCCCACCTGTCGATTCGGTACACGGCCGACTATCCCAAGAAGCGGTATATCATGGATCTGCTTCTGGACGGCCACCTCGAATACCAGGCCTGCACGGAAGGCAAAGCGGGCGGTTTAAAAGCGTGTTGGGAAAAGCTGGTCAGCAAATATGGCGATCTGGAAGTGCGCATCTTCAAACAAGATCACGCCAAAGTGGTATTGGGCGCCAAAGAGTATAAACGGCAGGAACGTGCGCTGGGTAAAAAGGAAAAATCTACTGCGACCGACTCACCTGCCCCGAAGACCAAGAAGAAAGCAGCTTCTAAACCCAAACCCATTTCAACCAAGCAACAAGTAAAAACTCCGTCAAAAGAAAAGCCAAGGACGAAGGATAAATCATCTGAGGAAAAACCCCAGCAGCAGGTAGACATTGAAGCGGCCAAAGCAAGCCAGGCCAAACTGGACGCCTTCCTAACCAACGTATTAGGCTAATAATCGTATGCGAGACAATCCCACTGTGACCCCTTTTGAAGACATTACAACTGAGGACTATCCCGGCATTTTTGGGGACTTTGATGGGGACGGGATCCCCAACGCCGATGATCCCAATCCACAGTTGGCTGGCGACACCGAAACCGTCGAAGAGACCCAGCTCACCGAAGAAATCAAGCAGCTGATCGACCTGCGAGGCGACTATCAGCAGGCCTTAGACGAGGTAATCGCAAAACTTAAAGCCCTGCAACCCAAAGCTACCGTGAAGGGGCGCGTCAAATCGCCCTACTCGGTCATCAACAAACTGCGTCGCAAACGCATTAAAGGCGATATAAAACAGGCTGATACAAACGAGCTCTACACCCAAGGCCTGACCGATATGGCCGGCTGTATGATCGTGCTATCTGGTCAAGCCGAACTGGATCAGATAGTCAAACAGATTAGCTTAGGTACGGTTGGTAAAGTTTTCGAACATGAAGATAAATATGCCGAGCCCGTCGGTGGCTACCGGGCGCATCACTTTATCGTGATGGCGGGGGAGACCGAAGATATTCCGGTCGAGATTCAGGTAAAAACCCGGCGGATGGCACAAATAGCCAGTGCCGCTCACACGCCATACAAGAACGGACAACTTAACACTAATCGAATGCACCAGCTCACTGACTTGGCCTGGCAAGCGGACCAAGGGGATGAAGTTGCTGCCAATCAAATTGATGCTCTTCTTGATGACCCAGAAAAATTGACGGGGCAGTTGACAACCCGCGAAAATCCTTCGAGTGACCTACAACAGCTCCAAAATTCATTCACTCTGGCCGTAAAGAAACTAGCCCTGGCTTTTTCCCTCGATAAATTTCCCACAGAGCACCGAGAGCAGGCCTTGGAACTGTTTCGCCAGCACGGAAATATTATTGGCGTTGATTTTGAAGAAGTATTTTCTGCCGCCCAAAAGAAAACCGAAACTCCAAAAAAAGAAGACGATCCATCATACCAACCCTCCGAAGATCGGCCGGGAGAAGCGGGATTTGGAAGCCATTTTTCCGGCCTCCAACTGAAAAATTTTGCCCCAATTAAACTCTCGAAGTCCGAGCGACGAAAAGCCAACGAGGCGGCCCTGGCCGTCTTGGAAAAAGAAGATCGTTCGATTACCGAATCGGATCTGGACCTACTCCGACAATACACCGGTGCTGGCGGGCTCGGGTATGGGGAGGATGCCACAGGAACCGAACGCGGCCTACTTAACGAGCACTACACCTCCTACCAACTGGCCAGCCTGATCTGGGATAAACTCGGAGCCATGGGCGTGGACGGTGGTAACATCTTAGAACCCGGGGCAGGGGTAGGTAACTTTGCAGGCTTCATGCCAACCAGCGGAGCCTTTCGCATGCTGATGGTCGAGCGGTCGGCGGTAAGCTCACGCATCGCGGGGCTTCTATACCCTAACCAGTTAGTTAAACACGAAAACTTTGCTCAGACTGACCTATCGCCCTATAACCTGACCGGCGTGGTCGGTAATGTTCCTTTTGGGGATATTAAAATTCACACCCAGCGAGACCCATTGGCTCCCCTCAATCCAAGGATCCACGACTACTTTATCCTGAAGTCCCTGGACGCTCTGCAACCCGGCGGCTTCCTGGCGGTGATCACCTCAGTCGGTACCATGGACAAGAAGGATCCAGCCATTCGACAGGCTATGGTTCAACGCGCCCGGTTTGTGGGTGCTTACCGGCTCCCCTCGACTGTTTTTAAAGACAATGCCGATACACTGGTTACCACGGACCTTATTTTGTTTCAGAAGTACCCGGATGTGGACGGGGAAACCCACCCGGACGTAAGCAGCGAATTAAACCAGCTGTTTGCTTACCAAGAGCTGGCTGTCAGTATCACTGAACACAAAGGAGAATCTTACGGGGCCTATTATAATCCATATTACCAGAAATATCCCGAGCAGGTATTAGGCGAGCACATCCAAGGCCACGACATGCAGTTTCTGACTCGCATGGGCGTCAAAGGTCAGGTTGATGAGGCTCTGGCCGGCCAGGTTCTCGGAGATGATCTTCGCTTCCCGTACCCGCTTCCGAGGACCTTGCCGTTCTACCGGATCCCCGATGAGGGCGTGCGGCTGGAGACGACCCGCGATTATCACGCCGGGAATATTGTCTACCATGATGAGAAATTCTACGAAAAACAGCGCCACTATTTTAAACCTATTGCTGTAGGCAGCAAGGACAATGCGGGTGACGGCCTTCGCGCCAAGATAAGCTCGGCTTGCCAAATGCTGGACAAATACGATGATTTCGTCACGGCGCTGGCTCAAGACAGCCAGCAAAAAGAGCCGCTTCGCGGAGAGTTTAAGAAGCTGCTCGAAAGCCACATCAATAGCTACGGTATTCCAGACGAAGACGAGGATATCCGCGAGATATTCCGCTTCGATAACCGCCTGTATAAACTCACAACTTTTGTGAAACGGGATCCCATCAGTAGAGACCTGGTCTATGCCGATATTATCGACGCCGATTCCCTATTTAACCGCAACTACGTACCGGCGGTATCCGACTCCGATGATCTGGCCGAAATTGCCATGTATGGCCGCTCCATTGGTGAAGAACTGACGCTAGATTTCTACGGGTCCACCTATAAGGGCGGGACCGCCAGTCGGGCCGAGCTCACTGGAGCCATCCAAGAGCACCCGGATTTCTTCTATAATCCCGCGTCCAATACTTACGAGTTTCGGTATCAATACTTGGCCGGTAACGTCCGCCGGAAGCTGGAGCTGGCCGAAGACAACCAGCTGGAAAAAAACATCCAGGCCTTGAAGGCGGTCCTGCCTGAATGGATTGATGCCTATTCGATCACCGTGGATCCGCGACACATTTTCACCTACTTGCCGGCCAAAGTGCTAGTAGAATGGATAAAAGATGAGCTGGGCTATCGGGATGTCCATATTGGCCTGGTCAAAGATAAAGCCGAGCTGGGCAACCGCTTCTATATGAAACTCCGCAAAGGCGGACGGTATATAAAAAATGGCGAAGAAACTGCCGACGATTGGAACCAGGGGTGGGGCGAGACGCCATTTAGCAAAATTATTAACAACTATATCCAGGATTCCAGTTTCCCGCTGGTCTTCTATGATGAGAACGACAACGTCCTGCCAAATATGACGCTGAAACGAGCCGAGCAAACCGGCCAGCAGGCGCTCATTGAACGAGCGCGCGCTAAACAGCGCACTCATAACGATCAGATGTTGACGCGCGTGCCCCAAAAGTTCAACCAGTGGGTACGCACCAAGGCCTCCACGGAAATTCGCGAACTCATCGAGGGAGCCTATAACCACGAGTATAACGCTCATATCAACCCGCAATTCGATGGGAGTACCCTCCGCGTGCGCGGCATGTCGGATACCTTCTATGGAGTCAAAGATTTTGCGGTGTATAAACACAACCGCGCGGTGGCCGAAAAACTAGTATGGAACGGGCGCGGCGCCAACTGCCACGACGTCGGCGCCGGAAAAACGCTCTCTTCGATTATCACTTCGCAAGTCCTTCTGCAGCAGGGCGCCTGCCACAAGCCCATGTTTGTGGTACCCGGCAAAGTGCAGGAAAAGTGGGTCGAGGAATACGCGATGCTGTTCCCGGAGGCCAAGATCCTCAACATGAAAATGGCCGGCCCCGAGCGCCACAAAGAACTCACCATGGCCCAACTCTACAACTGGGACGCGATCTTTATCGCCGACCATGCCTTCAAGAGTCTGCCACTGTCACCGGCCGTCCAGCAGCAAATGTATTCGGAGCGCGTGGAATACTTCGATCAGATGATTGACAATTTTGACGAGCTTATCGAAGAGGACGACGCGCTAAGCTCCACGGCTAAAAAGTCGATGGTCACGCGCTTGGAGAAGATGAAAGAAGAGTGGGAGGCCAAGCTCCGCAACGTAGCCAGTGCCAAGCGCCTGGATACCGATATCTTTTTTGATGAGCTCGGCGTGGATGCCCTGTTCTTTGACGAAGCCCACTTCTACAAAAATGCGTTGGGCAGCGCCAAAGCCGCCAAGCTGGGCATTGCCGCGAATAAGCCTTCCCAGCGAGCTGAAGATGCGCTCCAGAAAACCAAATGGCTGTTTTCCAAGATAGGATATAAGAACGTGTTTGTCCTAACGGCCACGCCGGTCGTCAACTCTCCGGTGGAGGTCTGGCATATGCTCAACCTCTGCGCCCCAGATCTGCTGGACAAATACCAGATTGCCAATCTCGACAACTTCATCAACCAGTTTGTCCGTGAGGAAGAAAAGATCGTCAAAAAGACCAACGGTGAATACCGCACCGAACGCGTAGTGGCCGGCTATTACAACCTGCCGGAAATGCGGTCTATCATCGACGAGGTCATGGACATCAAAAGCTATGATCAGCTGGTGGGATTCTACGAGAAATTTCCGGACTACCTCAGAGATAAATCTGGCGTAATTGTAACCGATAACCAGGGCAATCCCCAAGCGCTCAAACCGAAATTCAAGCGCCCCGAAGCCGAAACCAAACAGCAGGTTATCGAGCCCAGCGAAATTCACAAATTGTTATTTGACGACATTATTCTCCGGGCCGATAATATTCTGGACTGCATGCGCCAGCGCGGATGCCAGACCAAGGACAACTTCCTGGTCATTACCGGCGATGGTAGCAAGATAGCTACGGATCTTCGTGTCTATGACCACAGCTTCGAAGGCGTAGATGGCAAGTTTCTCAAATTGGGAGCCCTAGTGGACAACGTAGCCGAAAGTTACGCCTTCCGCGAAAACCCCGCCCCAAGCAGAGTACCGGAAAGCATCTATGGCGACTTCTTTTCAAAAGTACCGCCGGCCAGAGAAAACCCGAACCCCTACGCGGGCCAGTCGCGTCACAAACTTATTCAAGAGCTCAAATCCCTGGGGCACTTCGAAGAGGTAGCCGGTGAAGTTGAAGCCACCGAAGGCGACCTCCACGCCGTACCCGTTGGCAAACAGTTCTTGCTCAATAAAATCGAAAAACAGCGTGAGAAACACTCCGACGGCTCCGATGCCATGGAAGAAACCTTTGACCGGGCGATGATGATTGTTGAGGTCTTGTATGGCGGCCGCGAAAACCCAGCGTTCCCAACCTTCCGTAACCAGATCATCTTCTGCGACTGGATCTCTGTGGAAGGCCAGAAAGGCGGCAGTTACCACCAGTTGATCAAGGAGGAACTCACAAAGGCAGGCATCCCGGCTAACGAAGTTGCCATTATTAATGGCTCCATCATTGGAACCGATAAGAAGGGCAACGACTATTTCGTCTCCTCGGCCGATGACAAGGAAGCCCTCAAAAAGCAGGTGCAAGATGATTTTAATATCGGAAAGTACCGCGTGTTGATCGGCAATCAGTCCATTGCTGAAGGCATGAACCTGCAGAAATGGACCACCGACCTACATCACATGGACGTGCCCTATACGCCCTCGCAGATCCAGCAGCGCAACGGGCGCGGGCTCCGGCAGGGCAACCAACATGGAAAAGTGAACATCCATTTTTATCTGATGAAGGATTCTTTTGATCAGTACCGCCTGGAGCTGGTCAGCAAGAAACAAAGCTGGATTGATGAACTCTTCTTCGGGGACGGCCGAGAAACCTCCGCCGATTCCGAGGGCGAATCCTTGGAATACGAGCAGATGGTGGCCGCCACCAACTCTGATCCGCGAGTTAAAGAATTTTTTGGCTCCAAAGCACAAACCAAGGTGCTGAAAGCCCGCATCGATTCCCTGCTTAGCGAAACCCAGCGGCTGGAGTCCTCCCTGTCCCAAGCAAGCCAAGATGTTGCCAAGAAAAGTGAACGCATGGAATCAGCGATCCAGCGAGAGCAATCCCTGATTGATTCAGAGCTTCCGACCTCGGGGGCCGAGGCCTTAAATCAAGGACTTATTCGGGTAGACTGGCTGGATCACAGCGGGGAGGTTGGGACCATCGAAAACAACCTGTCTTCAGACGGCAAACGCATTCCCCGGTTCCGCCACGAGCTTACCCTGGAAGTCCCAAAAAATAACGCCAACGGGCGGGTGCTGTTTAATCTTATCCCTGACCCGAATGCTCCAAACCGAAGTTTCTACAACAAGATTAAGTGGAGCTCGATCAAACAGATGGCCAGCGACCAGCTAAATCAGCAATTTGGCTGGAGTATGGACGAGCCGGTCCAATGGGGCCGAAGCCTGGCCGGCAACAAAGGCAATATTATTGCCGATGAGTCCGACTTTTACAGCCACTACGATGTAGATATCGAGGCCGAAAAACAGAAAACAGGCCCCGACGGAACCGAAGTAACTTTCGATCAGATTAAGCAACAGCTGGGCATGTACAAAACGGAGCGCTGGCTGCCAATCATAAAACAAAAACTGGCCGGACTCTTCCTAGCCCTGGAACAAGGCTGGCAGCAATCGGCCGAAGGACGCATTCAGCAGATTACCTCGGAGCTGGAACGATCCAAAAAGACATTGCGAGAACTGGAGAGTACCCACCAGCAAACGCAAAAAGAGTTGGAGCAGGCCCAGTCCGACCTTACCACCAACCAAGACACTGTAACCAAATTGCAAGATGTGGTCAACGAGTTGGTCAAAACCAAATTTTCTGACCGGTCGGAGCTCTACGAAGAGCTCAACCGCATTGCCCCCACCTACGGCGTGAAGGGTACCGTCCGCGTCCGTGAAGTGGGTATTTACCGGGATAGCCCAACGGGCGAAAACATTCGCCCAAACCGGTCCGAGAAAGAATCACCCTTAAAAGCTCTCCCTATGCCCTTGAAGACACTCTTTGGCCAGCCGCTGGTATATGCTGGCACCGTTGGGGAACTGGAGTTTATCGACACTAAAGGATTCATGCAGCGCATCGTCTCGGAAAGCGAAGACTTGGCGATGATTATCGACGCCGAGGGAACCACGCTGTTTGCCTTCCCGACCCAGCGCATGAAGCTCCTAAAAGGAGCCTTTGACAACGGAGATGCCGAACAGATGTATGAGGAGTTCCACCATTTCCCGGCCGACGGCTACGATTACGAACTGTTTCCACCGGCCGGCGCCGAGCTGGTTTCCATTGGTCACGCCGAACGGATCATGTACTCCAGCGACAAGGTGATCTACTCCGGCGACCAGAAAGGAGACGACCATCACTACTACCACTATTTCGACGATGGCAAACGTCCCGTCTTCTCCTACGGGGACGTGTACATCATCACAAACCTGAATATTGACGGCCGAGGCATCCTTAACTAACCTTTACCGAACCGACCTATGACCCAACGAATATTTGCAAAAAATCCAACACACTTGGATGTAATTGAAAACCCAACAACCCCAAAACCTGCAACTATGGCAAAACAACTAACAACCGAAAAAGCTGTCAGCGAATTTAAGCAGCAGCTTATCACTGCCGGATATATTGTGGGCGGCCAGGCAATTGGTGCGCAGCTTAATGGGCTGGCCGTACCCGCTATTCTTGGCGGAAGCTCAGCGACCGTCCAGCAAGCGGCCCGCGTTGGCCTCCCGCTCACCCTTGGCATGGCCTTTACCATGTTCACCAAAAACAAACACCTTCGCGGTCTGGCCATGGGGCTCGGCGTGCAAGGTGTGATGGAACTGATCAAGTTCGTCATGCCCGACTGGACTCCTTCCCAGGGCCTGATGGAAGGCAGCGAATACCTGTGGGATGAGCAAAATATCGCTCCACAACCCACGCCACCAGCGCAGCTCCCCATCGAAACCGGCCATGTCTCTCAAATCGAAACCGTATTTGAAGATACCGTGGAGGTGTAATCGGCTACCATTTTTTCTCATAGCTCCTGCTGAATAAGGGACTGCCTGCGGGAACAAGCAGTAGGCCAGAGCGGCCTCAACCTAAAACCCTTTTAACTAACAACGAACTATGAGTAACCAAATTTCTAAAAAAGCTATTGTCCCCGCCAGCGCGCGCATCAAAACCTATTTTGATACCCAGCAAGTCACCCAAAACGGCGCTGTCGTTAACTTCTTTCCTCCTAACTCGACGCGGAAGATTACCCGGAACAATTACGTGGGCAATCCCTTCCCGGGGGAACTCAAGCGACGCATCCTTGCCCTTTCCTTCGAAGTGACCAAGCAGTTCATCGAGGACGATGAGGCCAACGGCATCGATGCCCGCGGAATCGTTAATTCCCTAAAAGATGCCGGCGTCATTTTGCAGGCCGATAATGACAACAAAGAGTTTCTGCGCGTGCCCATCTCCAAGCATTCCAACTTCTCCGGCACTGATGTGCAGTTGGTGGCCGGCACGGCGAATACCGTAGATGCTCCGGTGGTTTTCAAACGTATCGCTGCCCTTCGTTCAGCGGACGAATACCGCTTGGCCGATCCCTTCGATCTGGCTGTCAATCAGACCTTGTCCCTCTCGGTTCATTTCGAGGATTCCTCGGTGTTCCCAAGTGACGAGAACTGGACCACGTCCGGCCAAGGCCTGCTCTACCTGCGCGCCAGCATTGTCGTGGCTGAAATGAAGCCCGAAAAATAACCCCTCTATCCGGCAACGGCCATCGGGTCGTTGCCGGCTTTTTTATTGCCCTAACTCCTAGCTGACCATAATGAAAATTGTTAAGAATTTTATTCCACCAACCGAGTCTACGCCCTTTAATCCAGCCAAAGCTGTCCAGCTGCAAGCTGGGGCTAGCGGACATATTATGATGAATGGCATGGGCGGGGAAAGTTTTGGCGTCCGAAAGATATTGCCCTATGCCTTGGATATGAATAAGGTATTTGTTTCCGCTCGACTTAATGAAGATTTGTACCTGTTTCGCGACCTGCAACTTTCTGTAGTACACCGGTTGTTCCGCCACATTGACGGCCTGCTGGCCCCGTTCATTATTCAAAAAAGCAACAGCTTGGTCTTCGAGCTGACTAACACCCACAACGCAGTTCAGACCGTAAATATCCAGCTCGTTGGCTACGATCATTACAGCCTTACCAAGCTGATAAACATCTACTCCGAAATTGGCAGTCCGATGCCCCAGCCGCGCTTCCTCTACGGACAAGCCACGCTGGTCCCGGGCGCGGTCAATATTGATATGGGCGTGAAAGCCAAAAGCATCGATGTAGAAGCCCGACGCCTGGCAATGAGTAGCGACCGGCCGGGCGATATCACTGCCAGCCTGAAAGTCTATAATACGACTATCCGCAACGAGGTTTATTTGGAGCAGATTAACGACGAATTCGGCCAGTTCTATGCTAACGTCCCTTTTATCATTGGCTCCAATATGCCCTTTCAAGTGTACGCTTCTAACAAAGGAGCGCAACAGGCTGGTGTAAGTTTCCTCTGTGAATCCTACGTGGTGCAGAAGTCCGATGCCAACCCGCTGGAGGTATAATCGATGTGGAACAGCCTCATTCAGTCACTTTGCGAACTCACCCAGAAAATGGATGTCCTTCTAGATCAACTCCGAGTGAATGCCCCATCCATAGGGATCGGACCCGCCGGACGTATCGGGACCTCTATTTCCCCGGTACTCAAGCAGGGGACCCAGCCGGTAAAACTAGTCAATGGCAACCCTATGCGGCTGGGCGTCATAATCCAGAATAGTAGCGATGGAGAATTCATGATCGCCCTGGACGAAAATCGCATCGATGAGCGCTACTACACCTTTCGGCTGAAGCCCGGCGAAACCCTGCACATGGATGAACGACAATTCAAGGAGCTGTACAAAGGCGGCATGATGGGTTTGTGGGATGAAGACACCGGGGCTTTAGAGACCTCAAAAGCCCTCGTAACTGAAATCTTTTGGACCACCTAGCATGAGTGAAATCACCGGCAAAGAGTTTTCTGAAGGGTTTAAAATGCGGGTCGTCAGCGGCATGCTGGTCGACGGCTCCATCCAGGTCTCATGGGCCACCGGTAAAAAAGCCTCGTCCCAGATGGATTGGGGCTTGGATCCGGAAAATTTGGCCACGACCCCTGAATATCATCGCGAACCTGCGGAGATGGTTCGCTACCACACGCTTTATTTTCCCATCACCTACCTGGACGCCCGGCACTACTTCCGGGTTCGATCCAAGACCGTAGGGGGCCAAGTCGGTCAATCACGCATTTACTCGGTCATTACCCCCGATGATGTCCAGCGGACGACCCAT
This sequence comes from Fodinibius salsisoli, assembly GCF_026229185.1. Lineage (GTDB taxonomy): Bacteria > Bacteroidota > Rhodothermia > Balneolales > Balneolaceae > Fodinibius > Fodinibius salsisoli. The sequence continues at coordinate 36,995 of NZ_JAGGJA010000021.1, forward strand.
TCACCGACCAGCCAGGTTATCCTAGAGCTGCAACCTATTGATGAACAAGAAGGATATCTGGCCTGCACCCCAGCGACAGATATCCGCTCGGATCACCAACCGGAAGCGAGCTCCCAACCCATAATCAGTGGTCTATCAACAAATGCAAACCTGTCGGAGCTGACGGGCGCCACCAGCAGCAATGCCACCACCAACCCCATTACCATTATTAGCTGACTCTATGAATACCATCAATCAAACTCTCTCTATTGGCACACCTAAATCAGGGATGGACCTGTTTTGCAACGTCAGCATCGACGGGAAGCACCTGTTTCGGATGCACTGCGAGTCCTTCGTGGGTAACCTGTTGCGCGACGTCCATGGGATGATGCACGGCGGCAAAACGGATCGGCTGATTAGCCCCGGTGACGATTACGTGCAGGACGGCAAAATAACGTCCCTACACATTGTCGATGGGGCCCTGGAAATCTACAGCCAGTACTATCTGGAATATATATTCAGCGGTATGCACGGGGTGAATCCCAACGGCGAGGAGCCCGTCTGGGTACACATCTGGGGGTGCAGCTCGATCCCACAGATCAACGGCACCTGGGAAGTTGAAAGCACCTACGGCGACTATTATATCCGACTGAAAGACGCCCCCACGAATTTTGATCCAGCAACCTACGTGGCCGACCAGGCGCAGGTTATTGCCAAGCACTACCATCCTATTACGACCACCGAAAGCTACTGCCCACCTTTTCGCGTCATTTTGCCCACCATCGGGCAAGGCAGCCGCCCGGTAAGCATCTCCGATGTGGGCCTGCACAACCCCATTGACGCGCTGTTGGCTCGGGGCGCGCGGTCGGTTTCCGGCGTGATTACCGACCAGCAAAAAAGCGTCTTTACCGTATCGGCTCCGTTTACCAACGGCTCCGGAGGTGACCTGGCCATTACCGAAATGGGGCTGATGACGCATATCAATGTCAACCGCCATGAAATCAACACCATTGCTACTCTCTATGCACGCGACGTGCTACCGGCAGCCCTCAACCTGCCCAATGGCAAGACGCTGACCTTGGATTACGAGTGCCGGTTTGAGCTCGAAAACTTCAACCAAGATACCGACCTCAACGGTTCCAACGGCGGGTTTACCGCTGAATTTGTGGGCGCCCTCCGGCGACAAGCGGTCGAAAACACCAATACCAACTGGCGGGATCTGATGTGTATCGCCGGTGGGGGCACCTCGATGACCTCTCTGCAGCGCCGGGCGTCAGAAATCAATAAGGGGTGGCACCTGGGACTCCGGCTCGGCCAAAGCAACAAGTTCGTCTCCATGACCGACACCGACCTGTCTCCGGATGCTACCCAAGAGACGCCCTATAACATCGGAGGCATCATGCATGGCAGCGGAGACGGCCAGCTGATCCATCACGGGATGATCATCGACGACCAGGTAACCATTGATGAAGCCAACAATGAAGCGTACTTCAACTTAGCTCGCGTATTTGAAAACAGGGGCACTACCGACATCACCATAAAGGAGGTAGGTATTTACGCCAACCGTGGGGATGACTATGACGAATGGGTCCCCAAACTCGTAGCCCGAAAAGCACTTGCCCCCGCCGATCAGTTTACCATCATGGCCGGTCAAATGCGCAAGGTTAACTACAAGATTAAGATGGTGGTGTAATGACCAACTCTTTTTCGATATCGGCCGAGCTTACCTACGCCCGAATTCGTGGCCTGATGGGATATTTCGCTGATGCCTCCAGGCGATATGGCGTACCCTTGACACTGCTGCTGGCAGTAGCTTCCCGGGAAAGCCGAATGGGACTTGCCCTTGCTCCCGATGGCACCGGCGACCATGGCAACGGCATCGGCATTATGCAGATCGACAAGCGGCATCATCCCAACTTTACCGACCGCCATAGCCACTTTGACCATCAAGCCAATATTGATTATGGAGCCCAGTACTTGGCAAAACTGCTCCAACAGTTCAACGGAAATACCACCCGGGCCGTTGCCGCCTATAACGCCGGGCCTAATAAAGTACGAACTGCCATTTACGCGGGCTTGCCACCGGATTCGGTCACCACTGGCAAGGATTACAGCCAGGATGTGCTGGAGCGAAAACAGCTCATCGTCCAGCTGCTCGGCCTCTCCAAAGCAACCAGCTTATCCATATATGTCCTTCCGATGGCCGCTATCGCTTTTGCAACTTATAACTATATGACCACCCAACACCCATGAATACCGAATCACGTTATATCTACGAAGAACCTACGGAAACCCAAGGATTGGGACGAATGCCGACGCGACCGACTATGCTTCGCCCGGTACTGGATGAACCTATGCCGCGCAATAGAGACCGGGAAACTAGACCACGAATACGGCCACGACCTATCCCAAAACCAAAGCCTGTTCTTTTCCCTCAGCCGGTTATTGACAAAAATCCGGTACCTGCTCCTCCAAAACTGAAAATCAACACAGTTAAGAAAACCTCTACTCAAAAGTCACAGCCGACCACTAAATCCAAAACCACAAACAAATCTGCCAGCAAGCAGCAGCCTAATTCCCACAAGGATATCCTAGTGGGCACTTTTAGTATTGGCGGCATGCAGGTAAAGAAAACCCATGCGGCAATGGCAGGTGGCGGAATTGCAGGCAGCCTGCTTCTTTGGAAAATCCTCTTTTAAAAACTCAAAACATTCAGGTGAAATACTATGGAAACCTCTTTTGTAAATGAACAATCCTGTGGATGCGCTGGAAGCGGTCTTGCTGGTAATACCTCCCAATCCGGATGCGGTTGCACCGGAGGACTGGGAGAAGACAAAGCCCCAGAAACGCAAAAAGATCTTATCAGTGAAGCCAAAAAATACATTAACGGCGAAATACCGACCAGCTATAAGATTGCTGGTGGAGTAGCACTGATTTTCCTTCTCACCTTAGCCACGAGAGGAAACTAATATGAACAGAAATGATTACTTGGCCCTCCTCGACAGTTACGGCAATCATTTTTCGATCTCCGAATTCGAAGTCCAAGGTCCCGGCACTATTGGTCGCATGGACATAGGCTTTTTACGGTCTTTTCTAGCTTGGCGCCAGTGGCACGGCATCTCCACCCTTATTTCCTCGGCTTGGCGCAAAGGAGATCCGAAGTCCCACGGCCAAGGCCTGGCTTTTGATGTCCTACTGTTTGACCAGTGGCTGGTCAGTCAACCGTCCGCGCTCCAGCATTGGCTGCTCGCAACCACCTGGGGATTTAACGGCGTAGGCTTGTACTTTGATTGGAGCTACACCAACAAAGAAGGTAACAAAGTACCAGCTATCGGTTTGCACGTGGACGATTGGGCAGGGAACGGCTATTCTCAGCGCCCGCTCCGTTGGCTCCGAATCGACGGCCAGTACTATTACCAATCGCTAACTCGTGGCGATTTTTACTGCAAAACCAATCGGCAAACCATTACGCTGGATGAGGCAATTAGGAGGTACGGGCCATGAGCAACTCCCAACCCAATGGCTTTTTCCAAAAATACAAGGAGCTGATTGTTACCACGATTATCTGCCTATTTCTGACCGGTATCTACGATTCCATCAATAATCAGACGGCCGAGATTAAAAAGTGGTATGAGCTGATGATTGGCATCAATGAAAAAGTAAAAGTACAGGCTGACAACCTAAGCAAATTGGAAAAGAGCCTGGAAACCCATGTTCAGCGTACCGACGAGATTTTCGACGATCATAACCAGAGAATTCGATCTATCGAATTTGAAATCATTCCCCGTCGAATCCACCAACATAAACCTCCAATCGAAGGAGACACTACTGATGCTAAAGATACTATCGCCGATTATTAAAGCAGTCCCTACCTTAATTGGTCTATTCAAATCCAGAACCCCTAAAAAAGGCCGGGGAATCGTCAAAAGCGGCATCGCTAGCCTTACCATTTCTGGACTTTTGTCAACCGGCAGGCTCTCTGCATCTGGAATTGATACGACCCTTCTGCTTATTCTTTCCATCCTGGAAATGATTGGCTACCTATACGGAATGATCGCGATCTCATCGGGGTCCTCGCAGACCAATCCTGTACATGATCTTCTCCAAGGAAAAGGTGAAGGCTTATCAGATCAGCAGGCTAAATTTTTAGGACGAGAATGGCTTAAGCAAATACAGAAGAATCAGGAGTACCGGATTCCTGGCAACTCCTTATTTGATGATGACTACTCTGATCTCAACATCCGCGCCGAAGATATTTTCCAATACAAACCCCATAAATCAAAGAAAAAACGATGACTACATTTCTATCCTTCATTTTCACAACCCTCTTAGTTTTCTTAAGCACTGATTGGCTATCAGGCCTACTGGCTCCAAATAACTTGGCCGAAATTGGTGTGGTAATTTTGGGGGTGATTGCCCTGTCGGCCTCAGTTCAAATTCGCGGGTTATTTGAGAAAGCCCAAGGAATCCTTCGCTTGTATGCCCAATACACCAACCCCAATAGTGAAGAAGGCAAAAAGCTCTCTCCACAGGAAAAGGAGCGACTGCTAGATCTGTTTCTTAACGAACTGCGAATTGTAATTGATCAGTTCGGGAGTAAAATATTGATTAGAATAGGAGGCGTAATCCGAAAACTATTTTAGGATTCAAATAGAGATTAATTCCACGCACTATCTAAAAGGCAGATTTAATAAAAAAAGCTGCCTTTTTTTATTAAATAAATATCAATCTGGAAAAACCACTGATTTTTAAGCTTAATTTAAGCCTCTTCTTCCTATAATACCTGAAAACCAAGGCCCATAATCTATGGGTTACCACAATAAATAGCTTAAGGATGGTATTATGGAACATTCTCACCAAGACATGAAGCACGATCATAATCACAGTGGCAATCAGCATCACGACCATGAACATAACCACGAAAATCATAGAGAACACAAGCACTCCGGTGGGCATGCTGAACACCACGCCCACATGGCCGAGGATTTTCTGAAGCGTTTTTGGATATCCATTGCCCTAACCATTCCTATCCTGATTCTTTCTCACATGATTCAGGGGTTCTTGGGATTAGGAGATACACTCCAGTTTACCGGTGATACCTATATCTCATTCATCCTTTCTAGCATCGTGTTCTTTTATGGTGGGTGGCCATTTTTGAAGGGCCTCTACGACGAGGTAAGTGATCGCCAGCCCGGAATGATGACCCTGATCGGTGTTGCCATTACGGCCGCTTACGTATATAGCACTCTCGTAGTCTTTGCGGTAGAAGGACAGGTTTTCTTCTGGGAGCTAGCCACCTTGGTGGATATTATGCTGATCGGCCATTATATCGAGATGAAGTCGGTGATGAGCGCCTCTCGTGCGTTAGAAGAGCTGGCCAAACTCATGCCTTCGGAGGCTCACGTTGTCCAAGATGATGGTTCCACAAAGGATGTCCCTCTGGAAGAGTTGCAAAAAGGATTTAAAGTGCTTGTCAAACCCGGAGAAAAGATTCCGGCCGATGGAGTGGTCGTAGACGGGAAAAGTTCGGTTAATGAATCGCTAATGACCGGAGAATCTAAACCGGTATCCAAAAAGCACGGCGATGAAGTCATCGGGGGATCTATCAATGGAGAAGGATCTCTTACGATTGAAGTTAACCGGACGGGTGAGGACTCCTTTCTCTCCCAGGTCATTGACCTTGTACGGCAGGCACAAGAAAGCAAATCTCGAACACAGGACTTGGCTAACCGTGCAGCATTTTGGCTAACAATCATTGCGTTAGGTGCCGGTGCGCTCACCTTTTTTGCGTGGACCTTCTTTACAACCCAAAGCTTTGTATTCGCCCTGGAACGTACCGTTACAGTGATGGTGATTGCCTGTCCGCATGCGCTGGGACTGGCCGTACCACTGGTCGTAGCCGTTTCCACCAGCCTGGCCGCCCAGAATGGATTCCTGATCCGCAACCGTACCGCCTTTGAAGAAGCCCGTAATCTCGGAGCTATCATCTTCGATAAAACGGGGACACTGACCCATGGTGAGTTTGGCGTAACGGATGTCCTGACATTCAATGGCTTCGAAGATAAGGAACAACTCTTGAGCCTGGCCGGCTCGCTGGAGCAAAACTCTGAACATCCCATTGCCCGCGGCATCGTAAAAGCTACCGACGGATTGATGAAAGTAGAGGAGTTCAACTCTATCACAGGAAAAGGAATTGAAGGTCGCGTGGATGGCAAACAGGTCAAAGTAGTGAGCCCCGGCTATCTGCGTGAAAATAATATTGAACTCCCGACAGAACAGTATGAGCAGCTTTCTGAGCAGGGGAAAACCGTGGTTTTCGTCATTATTGACGATCAACTTCAGGGGGCGATCGCCCTTGGCGACAGTATCCGGGAAGATTCCCGCGAGGCTATTCAAAGCCTCCACGACATGGGTATCCAGTGTATTATGCTCACCGGCGACAACCGGCAAACAGCCGCCTATGTGGCCAACGAGCTCGGACTGGATGATTTCTTTGCCGAGGTATTGCCCGAAGAAAAAGCAGCTAAAATTAAAGAAGTACAACAGCGCGGACTCAAAGTGGCCATGACCGGCGACGGTGTGAATGACGCTCCCGCCCTGGCGCAGGCCGATGTGGGTATTGCTATCGGGGCTGGTTCGGATGTTGCAGTAGAGACCGGTGATATCATTCTTACCCAGAGCAATCCCAAAGATGTAGCGTCATTAATCGCGCTTGCAAAAGCGACCTACAAGAAAATGGTGCAGAACTTGTGGTGGGCTACGGGATACAACGCCTTTGCGATACCGTTGGCTGCAGGTGTGTTATACACTTATGGCATTATTCTGAGCCCCGCCCTTGGCGCTGTGCTCATGTCACTCAGTACCGTAATCGTGGCTATTAATGCACGGTTCCTTAAAATAGAACGCTAAATCCGAGGTTATGATGAAATTAGTCAAAGCATACATCCGACCCATGCTACTGGAAGATGTTTACACAGCACTCCGCAAAGAAGGGCATTGCTGCATGACTGTTTTCGAAGGTGAAGGCACAGGTCGTTTCAGCGACCCCAATGATCAGCATGGATCTCTAAACTTCCCGGCCATGCATACGCATGTGGCAAAGATTGAAATTGCAGTGGAATCAGACGATGTAGCTACAGTTATCGATATTATTAAAAAGCATGGAAAAACGGGTCACAAAGGAGACGGCATCGTCTTTGTCTGCCCCATAGAGAGAGTAACAAGAATTCGTGACGGTAAAGAGGGTGCAACAGTTCTTAATTAACTCTTGCGCACTTTAAGGTTGCTTTAAGGGAGGTTGTTGTATGTTACAGTAGAACATCAAAACCTATTGAATCTTAAAAGACCAAAAACACTATGGAATATTTCACATCACAGAAAGTCGATCTCTCCTATGATCAGACCATAGAAAAAGTAACTGGCCTACTGAAAGAAGAAGGCTTTGGCGTGTTGACGGAAATCGACGTCAAGGATACCCTGAAAAAGAAACTGGATGTAGATTTTAAAAAGTATCAAATCCTGGGAGCCTGCAATCCAAACTTTGCCCACAAGGCGCTGCAGGCGGAAGACAAAATTGGCGTAATGCTCCCCTGTAATGTCATTGTGGAGGAAAATGAAGATGGTACGGTAGAAGTTTCGGCCGTCAACCCGGTGGCTTCGATGCAGGCCGTTTCCAATGACCGGCTTCAGCCTATTGCCGACGAGGTCCGAAAGAGATTAGAAAAGGTAATCAGCAACCTATAACAAGAAATAAAACTGGAATTAAATCCAAATAAAAGGTGACTACTATGAAACGCTTAACAATGATTCTATCCTTCATGCTACTCTTTACAACTATGGGTATGGCTCAGCAGAAGCAGGGAGACATGACACAAAAAAGGCAGCAAATGATGGAGATGATGCAAGACTCCACCATGCGGGCCATGATGATGGAACATATGACCCAGAACCCCCAGATGCGCCAACAAATGATGCAAAAAATGATGGGTGATATGAAGATGGACAGTACCATGATGATGGGCAATATGCAGAAGATGATGGATAATCCTCAGATGAAGGAGCGCATGCAGAAACACATGAACATGATGCAGTCTATGATGCAGGATGGAGAAATGGACCACTCTAAAATGATGAAGATGATGGGTGACTCTTCCATGATGAAGATGCATATGATGTGTATGCAGATGATGCAGGGAGACATGATGGACGGAAAAGGAATGATGAACAAAAAAGACGGCATGAACGGCAACAGCCACCAACAACATCACAACTAATCATGGACTGGCTAAACGCTCTAAATACGCATTGGGCCCCGGTACTATGGATTTTATTAGCCGGGGTTTTTCTTCTAATCTGGTATCTGGCCTTACGTGGCAAGCACCGGCTTGAAATCAGAAATGCAGCCGTCGAAGTTCACCGTAGACGATTTCAAACCGGTGAGATATCGAAAGAAGAGTTCAACAGGCTCAAAAGTTCACTTACCAACAACTAACCATATCACATAAAAATGAGCAAGCATACCCTTTGGATGATTATTGGTTGTGGTGTTCCACTTCTACTTCTGTTTTTCGCCCCAATGCTGGGGCTGAGCAGTAACATAACCATCTTTCTATTTGTCGTAGCAATGTTTGCCTGCCACATCCTGATGATTGGGCACCACCGAAAAGGATCCAAACATCAAGATCATCAACATTAAATACGGAGGTCACTATGAAAACGCTAAGCATTAAAAAATTGGGAATGGCCGTTGGCACTACTGGCGCTGTTCTATATATCGGCTGTATTATCCTGATGGTTTCAGTTGGAAGAGAAGGAACCATCTTCTTCTTTAATAGCCTATTGCACGGGCTTGATGTAGAACCCATAATTCGCATGAGTGTACCGCCATTGGATGCACTGTTTGGCCTCATACAAACCTTTATTCTGGGTTGGCTGGTCGGTGCATTGATCGCGGCTATATATAATATTGGCATTGATCAGGATACCCAAGAGGAAAGCAGACCATCATGAAGTGGTCCCTCTACCTCGGTAAACCAGCAGGCATCAAAGTTTTTATTCATTGGACCTTTATCCTGTTGGTTATATGGCTCTCCTGGATGCACCTGCAACAGGGACACGGACTTTTTGAAATTATAATGGGCCTGTTCTTTCTGGCCTTACTGTTTGCTTGTGTGACGCTACACGAATTTGGACATGCCTTGGCAGCTCGCAGGTATGGTATCGATACACAGGATATCAACTTATTACCCATTGGTGGAGTAGCAAGACTTGAGCGAATGCCTGAGGACCCAAGCAAGAATTAGTTGTTGCGGCTGCCGGTCCTGCAGTAAATGTGGCTATTGCCGGTGTACTATTCTTGTTGATACTGGTTACCGGACAGAGCCAACTCGATATTAGCCATCATGTAACGGGGAGTAATTTCCTGTCTGATTTGCTTGTAATTAATATCATCTTAGTCGTTTTCAACTTAATACCAGCATTTCCAATGGACGGAGGTCGCGTGCTCCGAGCCTTGCTGGCTTTTAAAATGAAACGTGCCAAAGCCACCCAAGTTGCTGCCTCGATAGGACAACTACTGGCCATAGGCTTTATACTATTCGGACTTTTTTACAATCCATTCCTACTGTTTATTGGGATTTTTGTATTTCTTGGCGCTGGGGCTGAAGCCCGACAGGTCTCCATGGCTGAATCTATGAAGGTGATAACAGCAAAAGATATCATGACCAGTAATTACCAGAGTATCTCCCTGAGTGCTTCTGTAGCACAGGCCGCTTCTCTCATGCTTGAAAACCGATCCTCTGAACTTGTTGTTAAAAACGGGGACCAATTTGTAGGAATCGTGTCTTATAGATCCGTTATTCAGGCACTTCAGGGTGGTAAATCAGAACGCCCAATAATTGATCTTATTCAGGATGATGTAAAAACTCTTGAGCCCAATTTATTATTGGCGGATGTCGTTGATGTCCTTCAAATGGAGGATCAATCCATGTATCCTGTTATTGGCAACAACAAGATTTGGGGCATAGTTACAAAGTCTGATCTCAATAAGATTCTTCTTGAACAACAGATAACTGCACAAGCTGAAGAATAAATAATCCCCGCCCAATTTAAGCTTGTTTTAAGGCGTCCGTTCCTATCTTACTATAAGTTTCAATACAGTCCTTACTGTATTTACCAACCGTTAATTAAAAAAATAAGGATTATGTTTTACGATCATCACTTTATAGGCATGCATTGGATATGGTGGCTCATTGTGGTTGGTATTATCCTATTGGTTGTTTTCAATGTCATCCCCTATCGCCCCAAAACAGAACTGGAAGAGAATGCCATGGAAATATTAAAGAAAAGATTTGCCCGCGGAGAAATTGAACGGGAAGAGTTCGAGGAACGGAAAAAAAT
>NZ_JAGGJA010000022.1 GCF_026229185.1 Fodinibius salsisoli
TTGCCTAAAACCACCTCTTTATCGGGATTTTTTTAAATGGAATCCCTCCATTTGTGGAAAAGGTGCATCTTAGTTACCCTTTTTAACACTTTTATTTGACTCTTAGCTAAGGGTATGCGCGGGTTAGCCGTACTTCTTAGTTTGAGCCATTGGAGTTAGATCTATCACCACCTTTTTCATCTTCGTTTTCTTGCTCTTCCTTTATACCTGAAAGTTTTGGAATATCCTTGATGTTACTTTGTTGGACTCGAGGAACTGTTATTGATTGCTGAGAAATATAGTTAAATGCTTTGACGGCATTTTCATATGCATCATCTAAGTTGGCAGCAATTGTAACTACGGCTGCCAAAACCAAAACTGTTTGAGAAACTTTTGAAACAATTTTATTCCAGGAAGGCTTTCCTTTATCTAATTCTCTAGTTACATCGTCTAACTCACTGTGTAGTTTTTTAATGACTTTTTCAGGAATATTTGGATCTTCATGCAATGACTCTTTTATATCATCGATGAGTCTTTTTAAATACTTTTTTGAAACGTTTCGTGGATCATAGTAGTCTTCTACGACAAAAACGTCTTCATCTGAATACCACCACTCTTTAGCTTCTCTTGATGCTGCAGCACATAACCCCCCAATTCTAGCTAAAGCTGTTTGAATTTCTAACAATAATTGTTTCGTGAGAGGAACTGTGCCTTTTTCAGGAATTTCAATTTTATGAGAAGGGCTTAAAAGTAATTTTGAGAATGTTCCTCTTGGAGGTCTTCGCAATCTTCCATCAATCATTCCAAGTTTTACTACATTTTGAGAAAGGTTAAGTTCCGATTCTATCTCAGCTATTTTTTCAAATAATTTTAGGCTAAAAACTTCAACTATATTTTGTATAGCATAAAATACTTCTTCAAATCTTATGAGAAGATTTTCTTCATCTTCTATAGAAAAGTTATTAGGATTAAAACAGTTTGAACAGTGAAGCATATATCTTTGTCCAATCTTCAATTTACCATGAAGCTTTCGGTCAGAGCTGTTTGCTTCTAAAAGTTCCTCAAGTTCTCCCTTTTCAAATTCCATCAGATAATATCAGTTTCATAATTTTGATTTGATGAGTACGGCTAACATATAATTAAGCGGAATCCCGTTTCAGCACAACTTCCATATAATATCGGGGTTTGTCCAGTTATTTATTGTGAGGGCACATTGGGCGTATATTATCAGGAATGATGACTTCCTGATAATGTATCCAGATAAGGTTATCTGAAAAAGAGATCTTTTTCTCTTGCAAGATCACAAGCAGCTCATTTAGGGCAGTTTTAGGCACAATCAACTCAAATCTTGTGACTGGGCTCATTCATCGGATGACAACCCCAGTCATCCGATGATAGTTTAGAACCTATCATTTTGAGGGAGCTCTGCTCCCGCTTTTTTATTCAGGTGCAGAATTCATTCACAACGGTAAATTTCTTGGTCTCTACTTCAAACATCTAAACTGAAAAGAATTGGATTAACGAATAACAAGTAAACGCGTTGTGCGGTTGAATAAACATATAAAACAAGGATATGATCTCTCATCGGGCGACTGGGTTTGTCGTCCGGTGAATAAATCAAGGGCCCCTTCACTCATCCGACTTCAACCCCAGAATTCGGATGAGAAGGCCGCTTTTAGGATCATAATATGCCATAAACCTTGTTAAAAAAAACACATAACGCGGGAACAGCTAACAAATAACCAAGAAGTCACATCTTATTTACGGTCTGTAGCCATGCCTCGGCCATCAGCTGCGATCCAGCCAGTGACGGGTGCACGCCGTCGCCCGTCCAATAGGTGGGTTCTACCTCTTTGGAAGCTTCATCAAAAATCGATTGATAAGGTATGAAGCCGGCTTCAAAATCCCGGGCAATCTCCTTCGCCACCTGTTGGTAATCTTTGAAATCAGGCATCCACTCCTCTTCACTAACGGCAGATCCTTCCAAAACCACGAAAGGTTCGCCGATCACCAGGGTGACATCCGGCAGCTGCTCTTTAGTACGGGTAAGCAGCGCTCTGAGATCTTGTTCATAGACCTCAACTGTGCCGTCATAATCGTTAAGCGTATGCCAAAAGTCATTAACGCCAATCAAAATACTTAACACATCCGGCTTAAGCGCTAAGGCCTCTTCCTGCCAGCGGTCGGCCAGCTGAAAAACTTTATTACCGCTGATTCCGCGATTATAGCATGAAATGCTGCGGGCTGCCAGCGTATGACGAAGCTGGGCCGTAGCCAAAAAAGCGTATCCACCACCCAGCCCCTGGTTGGCTCCATGGTTTTCCTTATCCCGGCCGGCATCTGTAATTGAATCTCCTTGAAAAAGAATGGTGGCATTCTCTTCGATGATATCAAACTTTTGGGAACCTGCCGCATCATCTTTCCAAGATCCAGAAGGCCAAATTGTAGCCCCTGTAGCTCCAATCGTTGCGGTGGTAATGGCTTGCAAAAAATTCCGTCGGGTATAATCCATGGTCATTGCTTTATATTAGGAGTTAATCGATTCGGGGGCATATTCATCCAGAAATTCCTTAACCTTCAATACGTTCTGTTTCGATCCGATAAAAATCGGGGTACGCTGGTGGATTGATTCCGGATTAATTTCCATAATTCTACCCTCACAATCAATGGCCATTCCGCCGGCCTGCTCAATCAGGAAACTCAGCGGGTTGCACTCATACATCAGCCGTAATTTGCCATTCGGATATTGACTGCTATTGGGATAGATAAAAATGCCGCCGGTAATTAAGGTGCGGTGTACATCTGCCACCATCGAACCAATATAACGGGCCTTATACGGCCGCTTGGTGGCGGGATCTTCGACCTGGCAATATTTTACATATTGCTTTAATCCCTTATCCCAGGAATGGTAACTCCCTTCATTGACGCTGTAAATGGTTCCGTGGTCGGGTATTTTTACATCCGTATCTGAAAGTATAAATTCCCCAATACTGGGATCAAGCGTAAATAAAGAAACACCAAGTCCGGTCGTGTAGGCCATGAGCGTACTGGATCCATACAAAACATAGCCGGCTGCCACTTGCTTAACGCCCGGCTGCAGGGCATCATCTTCGGAGAGCTCATCAGAACCCGGCTTTTTACGCATGTAGATAGAAAAAATACTCCCAATGGATACATTGACATCAATGTTTGAGGACCCATCCAATGGATCGAGATAAACAATATACTTTCCGCCATCATTGTCCAGCTCTACGATGCCATCATTCTCTTCGGAAATAACCATACACGTTATTTCGGATCGATTGAGAGCAGAAATCAACTGCCGGTCGGCAAAGAGGTCGAGCTTTTTGACGGATTCGCCGTGCACATTGGTACTTCCATCCTCACCTAAAATATTGGTAATACCCGCTTTGTTGACCTCTCTTGATATAATTTTCGCCGCTAATCCGATGTCTCGCAATAACTGTGACAGCTCTCCGGTAGCCCCGGGAAATTTATTTTGAGCCTGGATTATGTATTCCTCCAGGGTAATAACGCGATTAGTTTTACGATCTACCATAGATAATCCCTTTCATTATGTGTGTTTTAAAAATTTATCTTTTCGTGGATCTTTTTTCCAATCGATTAGTGTATTCTAATCGCCGGACTGAAAATGTTTTAAAAAAACGTTCCTTGCTTTTTCCCTGAGCTCTTCGAGGCTGCCGTCATTGTATATTACGATATCCACGTTATCCGTAGCCTCAGAAAAATTCCGTTGGGCCTCTATACGGTCCAACACTTTTTGTGGACTGGTTTCATCACGCTCACTCACCCATTGCAGGCGCCTTTCCTGATCGGCTAAGACCAAAACCAAGAGATCCAGTTCATCCAGATGGTTACTTTCGAGCAGCAATGCCGCCTCATAAACACCAATGTTATATCCATTCCGGGCGGCCTGCTCCATTTTAGCTTTCATGGCTTCCGGCATGCGGGGGTGGACAATAGCATTAAGCTCATCCACTCGTCCCTTTTGGAAAGCCTCCCGGGCCAGATAGTCTCGATTCAACTGGCCATCTTTTGTATAAGATAGCTTCCCAAAAGTTTCAATGAGCTCTGCTTTTATCTCTTCATTAGAGATCATAAGCTCTTTGGCCAGCTTATCTGCGTTGAGCACATAGGCCCCCAGATCTCTCCAGACTTCGCAGACGGTACTTTTACCGCTGCCTATTCCCCCGGTAATTCCAACAATGATCATTATTCCGTTTTATCTGTAGCTGAAATGGAAAGTAAATACTGGTTGATAAACTCCTCTATTTCACCATCCATTACGCCATCAACATCCGAGGTCTCATAATCCGTGCGGTGGTCTTTGACCATATTATAGGGATGAAAAACATAAGACCGGATCTGTGATCCCCACTCAATTTTACTTTTGGAATCCTCCAGCTTCTGCTTTTCACGTTCCTTGATCTGCTTTTCGAGCTCATAGACTTTAGATTTCAATAGCACCATCGCTTTTTCACGATTTTGCAGCTGAGAACGCTCCTGTTGACATTCTGCAACAACCCGCTCGGTAGAACCGTCGGAAAGCTCGCCTTCCCAAATCAGGCGAACCCCCGTCTCAACATTATTCACGTTCTGCCCGCCGGCCCCACTGGAGTGAAACCGCTGCAGCTCAACATCGCTTTCATTTACAGCAATTTCGATACTATCGTCGATGACGGGCGATACAAAAACCGAACAAAAAGAAGTATGCCGGCGTGAGTTGCTGTCGAAAGGCGAAATGCGCACCAGTCGGTGTACACCACTTTCCGCCTTTAAAAAGCCATACGCAAACTCACCACTAACTTCCACCGTGGCACTTTTGAGCCCAGCAACATCACCTTGCTGATATTCAATGTTAGACAGCTCAAAATTATTTTTCTTTGCCCATTGGGTATACATCCGGTACAGCATTTCTGCCCAATCCTGGCTTTCCGTTCCACCGGCCCCGGGATTGAAGGTCATAATAGCGTCCCGGTGATCATCTTCACCACGGAGCATATTTTTGAGTTCAAGGGCTTCCAGCTTAGCCTCAAGCTGCCGTATTTCGCCCCTTAGTTCGGCTTCAACGTCTTCCCCTTCCTCCATAAATTCCTGGTACACCTGAATACTGTCCCGAAGGTCGTTGAGCTTATCCCATTCGGCAACCATGTTCTTTTCATGGTCGAGTTTTTTCATTATCCGGCGAGCCTCATCGGGATCATCCCAAAAATTAGGATCTTGCGTCTGTTCTTGTAGCTCTATAATTCGAACTTTTCGCTGTTCATAGTCAAAGATACCCCCTGAGCGCATCTACACGCTCAAATAATTCATTCAAATGGTCGCTGTTAATAGCTGTAATACTCACGGTGCTTCCTCTTTAATTTCGTTTTAATTATATGGATGGAACCTGACAAAGTTAGGATTCTGAATAATTTACCGACCTAACTTACCCAAAACATATCCAACTGCAATACCACTGATAAAAGCTATGGATACTCCCTGTTCTGGATGGGACCGCACATAACGACGGGCTTCTCGATAGTCTCGATCTATAATCTCTTGCAACGCTTTACGTTCTTGCTGCAAACGCTTGATTAAATGTTCGTACTTTTCAACCTGATTCCCGGGGATTCCCGCGCGGTTCTTGCTATCAGATGCCATAAGGAAATTTCTTTAGTTTCATTGAATATGTTCAAAGATACAAATTTCATTGGGGATTACACGACCAAATTTATCGCATTAATTTATATTGCCAAGCGGGCGTCTAAGTTGAAAGCATAAGATGAATCCAATCAGATGAGCTCCTTCTTTACAGAAAGTTTACAATTCATTCATATAGAATACACATCTGTTTTATAGATTTTCGATTCTATGATTACGCTCTCAAAGATAGTAGAAAATTTACAGGATCGGCTGTTTAACTCAGTCGTATCCAATAACTTAGTCTATAACACCTGCTGGGAAGATCCGCGACTGGATCGTAAGATGTTGCAACTTAATAAAGAAAGCAATGTAGTTATGCTAACCAGTGCAGGGTGCAATGCGCTGGATTACCTGCTGGATTCCCCGCGCCACATTCACTGTGTGGATGTCAATCCTGCTCAAAACTATCTGCTTGAGCTTAAAAAAGCACTGTTTACAAATGGCAACTACTCTTTGCTATGGGATTTCTTCGGCGAAGGACAAAAAACGGGTGCTGAAGTCGTTTATCAGCGGAACATACGACCACTTTTACCTACAGCCGCTCAAGAGTATTGGGATAGCCACATAAGCTATTTTACGCCCTCTCCTACCGAGCCCAGCTTCTATTACAAGGGGACCTCTGGCAAAATTGCCCTTATGGTTCGCAATAGAATACAACGAAAAGGACTATATAACAATGTATTGCAACTCCTTAACGCTCAGTCAACTAAAGAGCAGGCTTATTACTTTTTCGAGATAGAGCCGCTTCTGTGGAATGGCTTTCATAAATGGCTTATAAGTCGAAATGCTACGATGAGCATGCTGGGAGTGCCGGCCGTACAGCGTAAAATGATTGAGCAAGAATATGATGGCATTTTCAATTTCATTCGCCAATCCATTCAGCGGGTCTTTACACAACTACCCATCCACGACAACTATTTTTGGAGGGTTTATCTGACAGGCTCCTATGCCCCTGATTGTTGTCCCAATTATTTAAGCAGCCAGAACTTTAAATATTTGCAGCCAAGAGTCGATCGTATCCATACCCACACCTCTTCCCTAATTCAATTCTTAAAGCATCATCCGGATACGTATTCCCATTTTATATTGCTTGACCACCAAGACTGGATGGCCGATGCTAAACCAGATCTGCTTGCAGAAGGCTGGCACCATATATTGAACAATTCATCCCCTGGTACTCGTATTTTATTCCGTTCTGCGAGCCCCTCTGCCGACTTTTTACCTCCCTTTGTTAAAAAACATATATCCTTCAAAGAAGAACTATCTTCTAAACTGCATCCTCAAGATCGAGTAGGCACCTACGAAAGTACGCACTTAGGTATTGTCCAATGACAAAATCTTCATCCTCTCATACCACCTCTACTTCTTCTCAGCAAAGCCAGAAGGTTGAAGCATATTATCAGCTTCATGCTCAGATTTATGATGCCACACGCTGGAGTTTTCTTTTTGGCCGGGAAAACCTGCTCGACAAAATTCCCGACCTGCCCTCCCAACCGCATATCCTTGAAATTGGATGCGGCACAGGCAAAAATATGGAACGCCTCAGCTACCATTTTCCTGATGCCAGTATCGTGGGCATTGACCTGTCGCCGGATATGCTGCAAAAAGCTAAAAAGCGATTAGGATCTACAAAAGATATAGAATTAAAACTTGGTCAATATGGCAAACAAAGCTTCAATTACGATTCATTTGACTTAATCCTCGTATCCTATTCACTGACCATGTTTGACGACAACATTGAAGACGTTTTCGAACAAATTTGTAAGGATCTAAAGCCCCAGGGATACATCGCAGCCGTTGACTTCCACACCAGTCCCTTTAACTGGTTTTGCAAATGGATGGAAATGAACCATGTTGATTTTAGCGAGCAACTGTTTTCGCTCTTTAAGAAATATTTTTCGCCTTCCGATATTGAACTAAAAAAAGCCTATGGCGGACTGTGGACCTATTTTCAGTTTGTCGGCCGGCAATCTTAGTTTATGCTATGAGAAAGAAGAGATCTTTTCATATTTTCCCTCCCTATGGAACAGATCAAACAACAAATAGACGAAATAAAGGAAGAACTTGAGGAAACACCCCAAAATGCTGCTCTACTTAATGAGCTGGGCATTGGTTACCACATGTTGGGCGAATACGATAAGGCTGTTCAGGCGTATCAGAAGTCATTGAGCCAGAACTCTCAAGACGTTAGAACCCATTTCAACCTTGCTAATACCTTTTTTGAACTCCAGCAAATTGATGCCGCCGTCAATCATTATTTAGATGCTCTTGACATCCAACCGGATTACGTTCCGGCTCTCAATAACCTGGCTGATATTTATGAACTCGCTGAAGAGCCCGATCGGGCGCGCGAGTTGTTTGAATATATCACCAAGATAAGACCAGACGAGGCCATGGGCTACTTTAACCTTGGCAACCACCATCTGCGCCACAATAACACGGTAGAAGCGGGACGGTGCTACAAAAAAGCGATCGAACTGAATCCGGATTTTTACGAGGCCTACAACAATATTGGCTATATGCTCAAGCATCTCGCACAGTACGAAAAAGCCATTTCCTATTTTGAGCAATGCCTTACAATTGAACCCTCCTATCAGCCTGCAAAGAAAGATTTGCAGGAATGTCGCCAGGCACTTCAACAATCGTAGTGTGGAACACAGCTTACATTCTTGGCTATAAAGACTTCGTAAATCATTAACCAAACGAAGTTATTATGAAGAATGCTACGAAACGATTAGTGTTAATTGCCGTCTTATTTTTAGCTACAACATCATCGTTTGCCCAAAGCAGACCAGATGAAGGTACTGTAGGCTTATCTGCTTCAGTGCAGAGTAGTCAAACAAATATTAAAGTCCCCATTTGGGTTTCTGAGGATATCGTAATCGCTCCCCTTGTTGGTCTCACCCACCAGGATGATAACTTTACGTCTATCAATCTTGGAATTAATCCCCGTTTCTACCAATCGCTGGGCAACGATTTTGCTACTTACATCGGTGTGCAAGGAATTTTACAGAATACTTCTTATGATAGCGATGTAGATGATGACGATTCGGACTTCCTTATCGGAGCGACCGGTGGAGGTGAATATTTTCTTGATGAACACTTTAGCCTGGGCGTGGAAGGACAATTAAACTTCCTGCTGGATGATAGTGACAATAACTCAATTTTTACGGCCACGGCCCTGACAGGTACATTCTACTTTTAATAATGTAATTCTACTCTCATTTAAAAGCCGATCCCCATTAAGGATCGGCTTTTTATTATTCACTATATGACAAGAGGTTACAGCAATAACCTAAAATAAATTAAGCATCTCTTGTAGGATGTGGTTTAAACGAAGTAAGATCTTCTATTCGAACAGGCTGCCCACTTTTTATACTTTTACGGGCCGCAATACCAATTAAAATCGACATAGCTCCATCTCTGATACCTGCGGAATGCTCCAGGGGATCAGCCATATCCGGATCACGGAATATCTGGTTCTGCAGTCGCACATCACCACCTCCATGTCCGCCGCTTTCCTGCTGTACTTTTATATGATCATATTCACCTGCAAAATTATCCATGACCATGATCTCTTCGTAATTAGCCGCTTCTTCACGCTCTTGCTGCGACATTTCCTGGGCATGCAGCTCAGCCTGATTTACTTTCTCCGTTTCCCTCCAGGGGATACCATGCCAAGCATCAATCCTTCCATCAAAGCCATTAAAAGCAATTTCCATACCCTCATAAGGTGAGTAGGTAGTTAGAGAATAGGTAACCTGCACATCATTGGCATATTTTATTTGTACCGACATCTTATCATAGATATTAATCTCATGTCTCCACAGGCAATTATCGCGAATGTATCCATCATGTTCTTCGTTCGCCACATAAAGATCCATGTAGGTATCATTATCGGTGATGTCCCAATAAAAATCACAATCATTTTGGTGAGGACAGGTTCGGCATTTATTGCCCCGGAAATCATTATTACTGCCATAATGTTCCAAAGCGCCTTCCGCATATACCTCTACAGGATCGGAATCGAGCCACCAGTTAAGCAGATCAAAGTGGTGGGTGGCTTTGTGTACTAAGAGCGTACCGCCGCTGGCCTCAATACCGTGCCATCGCCGAAAATACGAAGCGCCGTGATAGGTATTTAAATACCAATGGAAATCGACTGAAGTAATCTTTCCAACTCGTTGGTTTACAAGCATTTCTTTTAACTTCGTATGGTGCGGACTATAGCGGTAATTAAAGCCCACAATTAAATCAGCTTCTGACTTTTCTTCTGCATCCAGGATAGCCTGACACTTCACTTCATCAGTCGTCATCGGCTTCTCGGTAAGTACATCCACGCCACGCTCAAGTCCATTGATGATAAACTGATGGTGGGTGGCATCTACGGTTGTAACAATGAGCATATCTGGGTTGGTTTGGTCCATCATCTCATCAAAATCCGTAAAAGTGGGGCAGTCGGCACCAATATAATTCTTACCATATTCAAGCCGGCCCGGGTTGATATCACAAAGTCCAACAAATTCTGTGATATCTCCATATCGCTCTCGTACGGTTTTGCCCCAGAATGTAATTCCACGGATACCGGTTCCTACCAGTGCAATTCGTTTCTTTGCTGTTCCAAATGCTTTTTTGCCTAATGCTCCCACAGGATTAGCCAGCATGGTACCGGCCATAGCTCCTGAGGTTTTTTGTAAAAAATCTTTGCGAGAAATATTGCTATAAGACATATAATTATCCCTTATCGAGGTTTTGTTAACAATCTATGTTAGATCGTATCCCTATGTTACCGTTTGATGACAACTTACCTGAGGAATGCTTTAGAAAGGCGGCCTTGCGCAACAGAACTTGTCGTAATTTTCTGTTGATTCGGCTGTAACTGTCAAAACAACACGTAACAAATGCTAAATACGTAATTAACAGATGGAAATACAATTAGAACGATTCTAAATACATGGGGTACTTCCCTTTTCGATGATGTGCCCGCCCCCCTAACGTTCTCTTTGAATTGCCCCCTTCCCTTTTAAGATTTTAGACATCACCTAGCTATTACCAATTCATTGATAAACTCATTTCTGATGCTTCAGTCCTATACAACTTGAATCACTTTCGGGTAGGTAATATCCCTGAGAAATGCTTATAATTTGGGCGAATAAAAATTCAACTTTAAGATTATTATGCGATTTTATAGCAGAAAGCTCATTAAGCCCGAAGACCTTAATTCCAACGGTACACTTTTTGGAGGATCCGTTTTGAGCTGGATTGATGAAGAGGCCTTTATCTTTGTGACTTGCCAATTAGATAAGGGAAATGTAGTCACAAAGTATATGACAGAGATTAACTTTGTGAGTTCAGCCGAGTTGGGTGATATTATTGAAATTGGGATGGAAACTATTAAATTTGGGAAATCATCCATCACTATTCGCTGCGAAGTTAGAAATAAATTTACAAAAGACATTATTATTAAAATTGACGAAATTGTCTTTGTACATCTTGGAGAAGACGGGCGACCTGCTCCCCATGGCGCTACAGTCCCTCAAAATTAGGAATAAATTCAAAACCTAATTGATAATTCACTATGGTCTTGTCCTATGTCCTATAAGTATATTGATCCGGATAAAATATCGGAAATGCTCTTTGGTGATGATAGCTATATTGTTGAATTTTGTGAAGCTGGCATTACATCCTTTAGTGAATTCAACGAAAATTTTTCTACTCATCTGCTGAATCGCAATATGAAAGAGCTCAGGAATGCCGGCCATAAAATTAAACCGGGGGCACAGATGATGGGAGCGGATGAGATCGTTGATGAATATACAAAAGCCCGCACCATGCTTGAAGATAATGCCTCTACAGAAAAGCTTGAACAATCAGTTCAGGCAATGGACGCGATTTGCTCAGCTATTCTTGAAGAGCTGAATACCTTATCCAAGGAGTATAAATAGCTTACTGAAGCTCAACTGTTTGTAAAAAACAGGCTTAAATCGTATTTCACAGGGCAAGATACAACAGAATCTTAATCTGAATTTAATTTAGTTAGTTAAAAATGAAGATTTTAGTCACAGGCGGAGCGGGGTACATCGGGAGCCATACAGTGTTAGAACTGCTCAATCAGGGCGATGAAGTTATTGTTATTGATAACCTGAGTAATAGCAAAGAAGAGGCCCTTGATCGTGTCGAAGATATTACTGGCAAGTCGGTCACCTTTTATCGCACTGACCTGTTGGAAAGAGAAGCACTAAACAAAATTTTTGCTCAGCATGATATTGATTCAGTTATCCACTTTGCTGGCTATAAAGCCGTTGGTGAGTCGGTCTCCAAACCTCTTTCCTACTATCACAACAATATAACGGGCACCCTGTACCTTTGTGAAGCGATGCAAAGGCATGGGGTTACTGACTTGGTTTTTAGCTCATCTGCGACGGTATATGGCGATCCGCATAAAGTACCCATCAAAGAAGATTTCCCGCTTTCTGCTACGAATCCCTATGGACGAACGAAGCTTTTTATCGAAAAAATTTTGCGAGATTTACATGTAGCAAGTGACCATTGGAATATAGCCCTTTTACGTTACTTCAATCCGGTTGGGGCACACAAAAGCGGACGTATTGGAGAAGACCCCAATGATATTCCCAACAATTTGATGCCCTACATAACACAAGTGGCTGTTGGTAAACTTGAACAACTATCGGTCTTTGGCGATGACTACCCCACCCCTGACGGTACCGGCGTACGTGATTATATCCACGTAGTTGACTTAGCTGTTGGGCACTTGAAAGCTCTTGATAAATTAAGAGAAAATCCGGGCGTTGCAACCTATAACCTGGGAACAGGGCAAGGCTACAGCGTTTTAGACGTAGTAAAGGCATTTGAAAAAGCCTCTGGCCAGGATGTGCCCTATCAAATTACAGCGCGCCGTCCCGGAGATATCGCCAGTTGCTACGCCGACCCCTCCAAGGCCGAAGAAGAGTTAGGTTGGAAAGCTAAGCATAACCTTGAGGATATGTGTCGCGATTCCTGGCGCTGGCAGTCTGAAAATCCCGAAGGGTATTAGCAGGTTGCAGGTTGCAGGTTGCAGGTTGCAGGTTGCAGGTAAAAGCTGGGTATTCCGAATCACCGAGTCAAGAATTAATTTCAACACTTCCAGCATCCAACCCCTAACTTCTAACCTCCAGCTATCACTGCTTGATAAAGGTTGTTTGGTCTACCCCGGTATTGCCGGTTCTTGGATCAAATCCATGGACCGTTATCTGGTAAGCTCCGGATTCTTGGGGAGTATATTCAGCCTCAAAAGTGCTCGTTTTACCCGTAAAATCCATCGGTATTTCGCTAACTTCTTGCCCACCCTTTGCAATGGTGGCTACGAACTCCATTTCATTACTGTCCCATAACCCACCCGGTTCAATCGGGCAACCGCACATCATAACCACGTTGGCAGTGATTGTTATAGTATCATTACTATTTCGTTCGTGTGCCTGGGGTTGTAAAATATCAATCGCAAAACCGGGCATCTCCATAACAACGCCATCCCCCGTAATATCTTTACCGGGAATCAGCCAAAGTTGAGTACTTGCTGTTATAGCGGACTGTTTTTGTGCCAATGGTCCTCGTGCTGTAATGGTAACAAAAGTAGGTTCATTAAGCGTTAGATGGGCTTCAAATTTTGCGGCGTCCTCAGTATGCAACTCGCCGTATCGCTGCTGGGGATTACTCACCAATCGGTTGGTATCTCCCGTGGAGCCTTCTGTTGTACCTTCAGCAAGTATCTTTCCTGTTTCTGTTTCGCTGATTACAATCGCTACTCCCCCCATGGACGAACCAATGAATTTAGCATCTTTGGCTTGGGCACGTACGACCACTGAAGTAGATTCCTGTGCTACCCCATTTCCAACAAAACACAGCAACCAGAAAAGTACCAAAATTGAACATTTGACATTTATCATAGCTTCCTCTTTTTGATTATAAATTATTTGTAACCAAGCTTTATTACCTTACTACAATACTTCCCAAACCATATAAATGACAGCGGCTGATCCACCGACTAACAATACGATTATTGTATAAGCTTCGAATGTACCGCTCCCTCCCTTTTTGAGCGCTGTCACCATACCACTAATGGGTACTTTCCAAAGCCAAAAGAGAGCTAACATTCCAATGACCAAGGCTGCAATAAGTATCGCCATAGGATAATCTATTTAGCAAATTTGATATCCAACAAGCTTTAATATAAAAAAATCACGGGACGACCTACTTTTTATGACCGATTCTTTTCTTCAATCCATTTCGACATGTACCGGGTGCTGGCCATAGAATGGTGCATGAGCATACTTCCAATAAAATTTTGTTTTCGGTGATCATCTAAATTCTCTAGGATTTCGTTTATGGTATCAGCTAACTTGGATTTAAATGCTTTGTTTGCAAAACGCTCATTTATGATCCGCATGCCTTGCCATTGTGCTTTATCCCAAGCACTTTGATCCTTATACAGCCTAATCGCTTCTGCGGCAAATTCTTCAGCCTTGTTGGCTATACTTCCGGCCCACTCCATATTTCCTGCGAGTCCTTCAGCACCAATATCCGTTGTTACGTTGGGCGTACCACAGCGCATTGACTCTACCAGCTTACCTTTAAGACCTGCCCCAAAACGCAGTGGTGCCAAACTTAGCCGTGCTTGCTCAACCACTTCTTCAGCATTATTGGCCCGACCTTCAATAAAAAAGCCATCCTCCGGTTTGTGGATATCCCAAACCTTTTGCGAGGGATAGGCCCCATAAATATGGACCTCAGCATCAGGCATTTTTTGACGAATCAACGGCCAGATATCCGATCTCAGATACGTAACGGCATCCCAGTTTGGAGGATGACGAAAATTACCAATCATCACAAAATGATCCCGCTCTTTATAGGACGGCCTCTCCTGTAATGTGGACTGTTCAACTGATTTTAAGAGAAACGGAAGATACTGGATAAGAGAATGATCAACCTTAAATACCTCCTGCAATAGCTCCATCTCGAACTCCGAAATGATAAGCGACAGATCACAGCGGTAGATGCTGGCAATTTCGCGCTTGGCTACATCTGCTGCGAGCAAATCTTTTTTATGAAATATGCTACCCTCTTTTACGGCCTGCTTTCGACATCTGCGCAGGCTGTGGAGGTCTTCGGTATCCAGGATACGTACTGCATTAGGGCATACCTCGGCTACCCGCCAGCCGAACTGTTCTTCAACCATAAACCGATCAAATAGTACCACCTCCGGCTGAAGTTCTTTAGCAAAAGCGTCAAAAGTTGAACTGTTGATGGCAACCTCTCGGCAATCGACACCATTTGCTTGTAGGTCAGACATAAAGTCGGTTTTAGCTGCTGATGAGGCAAAAGTCACCTCGTAATCCCAGGATTGGAATAGTGATATTAGCTGCATCATACGTCTGCCGGCTGCCGAAGAATTAGGCTCTGGCCAGACAGAACCAATAATTAATAGCGTGCTCATAAATAGAAAAATTCAATTTTATCAAAAAAATTTGTAAGTATTGATGTCATAAAAGGTCTTACTATTAGAAGAAGGTCTAAGATTCGTTAACAATTTGACAAAAGTATGCTGGGGATTAATAAATATAGGGATTATTCCTCTGAACGCATCCATTTCTTATCGTTCTAATTAAACCGAAAAGAGAAACCTCTAACATAATCTAAAAGCCATGGAAAATTTATTAAAAATAGCTTCAGGAGAATTGGGTATAACAGAAATAGCGGGTAGTACAGATAATGAACGAATTCTTCAGTACGCTGAAGATATTGGCCAAACCTGGATTAATGATGATGAGACGCCCTGGTGCAGTATTTTTATGAACTGGGTAGCCTTAAAGGCAGGATCAGAGCGCTCTAATTCAGCTGCAGCCAGATCCTGGTTAAATGTGGGGTTTTCGGTAGCAAATCCAGAGCCGGGAGATATTGTTGTTTACTGGCGGGGCCATCCCGATTCTCACCAGGGACATGTGGGAATTTTTATGGGCTTTTCTAATGATCATTCCCGTATTTATACGCTTGGAGGTAATCAGAATAACGCCGTCTCTATATCTGCTTACCCGGCCGACCGCTTGCTCGACTTCCGGAGGTTAAAACACAAAGGAGATATCGAGCTTGAAGACAAGATATTAAAAAGAGGCGACCGTGGACAAGCAGTGGTACAATTGCAGGATGCACTGAAACTTGCTGATTTTGATGTTGGGACTTCCGACGGCATTTTCGGTCCCAAAACGGAAGGGGGCGTCAAACAACTTCAATCCACTAATTTTGACCTGGAGGTGAATGGAATATTCGATGAAAGCAGCAGAGAATTTCTGCTGGAACTCCTTAATTCTGAATAAAATTATTATCCGTTTTTAATATTGCATAGCAGTTTTAGAGGCCTTATCCTTCGGCAGACAATATTCTATAATCAGGCTTTATATCACCGATGGATCTGCAAATAAAAGGCACCGTTAAGCAAATCTTAGAAGAACAATCTGGTGAGGGCAAAAATGGCCCTTGGCGGAAGCGCGACTTTATCCTGGAAACTGCTGGGCAATACCCCAAAAAAATCTGTATCACCCAATGGGGCGACAGTATTGATCAGGCAAATGTGCAGGAAGGTGAAGACATCATTGCACATATCGATATTCAAAGTCGTGAATACAAAGGAAACTGGTACACTGATGTTAAAGCTTGGAAAGTAGAACGTGGCGATAGTAATCCGGGAGGCGCGCCACAGGACAATGTACCTTTTAATGATGAAGAACCCTCTATCGATCTTTCTGCCACCGACGATGATATTCCATTTTAGTGGAGGTATCTGGTAGCACTATTTATCAGGATGGCCGAACCCGCCACCGCCAGGTGTTTTAAGAATGAACCGATCGCCTTTTTGTAGGTCCCGGCCATCAATGGGGGCTAACTTTTCTTTGGATCCATCTGCATAATGGACCCATTGCTCTCCAGCAGCTCCGGCTTCTGCTCCCTTTAGTCCATAAGGTACTTCTAATCGATGTTGGGTCAATACCGTCAGTCTGACCGATTCAAGGAACTCAATCTCCCTTATTATGCCATTCCCTCCCCCGTATTCCCCTTCTCCTCCGGACTCATCTCGAATCGAATAACGCCTCAGCCGAACGGGATAGCGATACTCCAGAATCTCTGGATCGGTACCCTTGGTGTTTGTCATATGATGATGAACAGCATCGGCCCCGTGAAAGCCGGGACCTGCCCCCGTCCCACCTCCTACGGTTTCATAATATCCAAAATAATCGTTCCCAAAGAGCACATTATTCATCGTTCCCTGGCTACAGGCGACTACTTCAAACGGTTTGAGCAAGGTATCCACTAAGCGCTGGCTCACCTCTGTATTCCCACCAACTACCGCTGGACACTGAGCCGGATCCTGGTCAAACTCCGGATTTAAAAGACAATGAGGCAATACAATATCAATTGGTGCCAGTATACCTTCATTGAGAGGTAACGGTTCATTAATCAAGAGTCGCAGCACATACATCACCACACTATTGACAATAGCGGGTGTAGCATTCAGGTTATGTGGATGTACGGCTGAAGTGCCGGTAAAATCAATTTGCATCCGATTCTTCTTTACCTGAAATCGAGCTTTCAATTGATTCCCATCATCAAGCAGCTCTTCGCTCACATATTCCCCATCGGGAATATTGATCAGCGTGTCTTCCATTTTAGAATGTGCATGCTGCTTGAGCGCTTTCATATAGTGGTGGACTTCGTCTAATCCATACTTCTTGGCTAATGCTCTTAACCCTTCTGCGCCCCGATGGTTTGCAGCCACCGCTGCCTGGAGATCCGCCATATTTTCTTCCACATTCCGGCTGGGATACGTGGCCTCCTTCAAATGCTGCTCAATGTCCTGCCACTTTTCTTCTCCTCCCCTGATAAGGTACATTGGAGGAATTACGACCCCTTCTTCAGCCAAATTTGTGGCCATTGGGGGCATTGATCCCGGATCTAAACCCCCAATTTCCGCATGATGAGCCCGACTGGCGGCATAGCCGATACACTGCTTATTTTTGGTAAAAACCGGCGTCACCACTGTTACATCCGGTAAGTGCGACCCGCCGTAGCCCGGATGATTAGTAACCACAACATCTCCGGGTTCCATGGCTATAGTCTCCATTAGGCGACGAACACATAATCCCAATGCGCCCAGATGAACGGGGATATGCGGAGCATTGACGACTAATTCTCCTTCCGGATTAAGTAGCGCGCAGGAAAAGTCCAGTCGATCTTTTACATTCACCGAAACGGCCGTTCGCCGAAGCATCTCTCCCATTTCTGTAGCAATGGTGCTAAATCGATTGGTAAAAAGTTCCAGTCGCGCAGCTTCTGGCCTTTGTTCAAAACCGGTAGTGTTGTCCGTAGCATCAAAATTTAAAATCAATGTATCTCTTGCATCAACTGCGCCCTTCCAGCCCGGCTCAATGACGATAGTGCTGTGCGGATCTAAAATAAGGGCAGGCCCTTGAATACAGTCACCGACTGACAAATGATCTCTAATAAAAACAGGGGCTGTTCTTTTATTTCCGTTAAACCAAATGGGCTTGGTAAAAGCCGGAACAGGCCAATTTTGCTCTCCTGCCAATGGAATAGTCTCCTGCCTGTCCTGAGTTGTTGATGCTACCACCCGCACAGATTCCAATTCTACAGTCCGGCCAGATACCCAATGACCATACTGCTTGATATAGCATGTACGAAAGCGATGTGCCAAATCATCACCAGCACTAAATTCTACATCAAGGCTACTCTCTTGCCCCTGAAATCGTAAGGAACATATTTTTCTGCGCACCCCAATCTTTTGATCTCTTCCAACAGTAGCATATAGCTTTTCTGTTGCTCGGGTTGCCAGCTCCTCGATCATGCCTTCAACTGATTCATAGACTTCTGACAATGGTTTAAGAACCTGTCGTTCAGCGAACTCTTCAATCCGGGCATGCTGCAAGCCTTCTGC
This sequence comes from Fodinibius salsisoli, assembly GCF_026229185.1. Taxonomy (GTDB): domain Bacteria; phylum Bacteroidota; class Rhodothermia; order Balneolales; family Balneolaceae; genus Fodinibius; species Fodinibius salsisoli. The sequence goes on from NZ_JAGGJA010000022.1 coordinate 18,686, forward strand.
ACTAAGCAGCCCTGCTTCTACGGGAATAACTATATTCTTCATACCCAAATGACGGGCAATGGCACATGCATGTTGACCGCCTGCCCCTCCAAAAGAAGCCAGCGCATATTCATGGGCATCATATCCCTTTCGAAGGGAGATTTTCTGAATAGCATCTGCCATGCGCTCGTTGGCAATATCAAGGAAACTTTGCAAAACTTCTTCCCGGTGAATAGTCACCTCAGAAGCTTTTCGCAACTTCTTCAAAATTTGCCGAAACTTCTTATCGGCAGCCTCAGCAATAAGTGGAATATGAAAATTTTGGGGATCCAAACGTCCCAATAATAGGTTTACATCGGTAATAGTAAACGGACCTCCAGCACCGTAACAAGCCGGGCCGGGATAAGCCCCCGCGCTTTCTGGGCCTACATATAGTTTGTGTCCATCATAACCACAGATTGAACCTCCTCCCGCTGCCACGGTTTCCACATAGAGGCTGGGAGCCACTAAATGGGCCGATCCTACCTGGTGTTCAAAAACATATTCATACTCTCCATTGTAACGGGCTACATCCGTACTGGTCCCTCCCATGTCAAAAGAGATAATTTTGTCAAAGCCGGTTTTCTCGCCTTCAGAAGCAGCTCCCACTACCCCGCCTGCGGGACCGCTCAGCAGACTGTCTTTGGGATCGAACTCCTGGCTTGTGGTTAGCCCACCGGCGCTGGTCATTACCATCAAAGATCCCTCTTGCATGTGTGTGGCCACATTATCCAAATAACTTTGAATAATGGGTTCCAGATAAGCGTTTACGAGTGTGGTTTCCGCCCGGGGTATAATGCCAATAAAGGGGCTTAGCTCTGAAGATACGGATACATTGGAAAATCCTTTATCCATGAGCCATTTCTTTAGCTCTTGTTCGTGAATATCATTTTTATGACTGTGTAACAGGGCTACAGCCACCGATTGAATATCTTGTTGAGAGAGCCTATCAATTTTGGCTTCCAGGGCTGTTAAATCAATGCGTTTGAGCACCTCGCCTTCTGCTGATAAACGTTCAGGCACTTCTATCACTTCATCATAGATAGGAGGAGTTTTCTCAACCCGAAGTGCAAATAAGTTGGGTCGCTGCTGGTTACCGATGGTCAACAAATCGCGATACCCTTCTGTTACAAGCAGGATTGTTGAACCTCCTTTTTCTTCTAATAAAGCATTAGTCCCCTTTGTAGTAGCTAATCGTAAATCCATGGGTGGCAGAGGCCGACCTACAGGTGTTTCTGTTATCAAACGCGTGGCCAAAATGGGTGCTTCCTCTTCTGTTTTAACTTCAAAAGAGACAGCAGCAATACTTCCTGTTTCTTCAAAAGGCTCGTCCAGTTCAATGATGGCTTCCTCGGCATGATAGGCCGTTACCTTTCTGGTTATTTCCGGATTGTCGAGTAAAGAAAAATGGAAGCCTCTGATAAAGCCATCCGGTGCCTCCCAATCTTCTTTAATTTTATATTTTGCAGTTCCGCGCCGCTCTACAATTTTTCCTCTTAATGCACTGCTACTTAAAACCTTGACTTTTTTTTGATTTCCATCCGGTGTGACAGCAATACAGTCAGTAAAAGTACCGCCGGTGTCGATATAAATAGACCAGGGTTTCTCAGAATTATTCATGAAGGGTTTGTATAGATACTTAGCTTGAAGTACCTAACTTATGACTATCAATCAAAAAGTAAAATATTTTATATAAAAGATATGGTGAGGCTTTATTATTATGGCATAACACTCATTCACCCACAGATAGTGAATCCAAACAAGAAAAATATTTTACCCCCTTCTTATTTCAGCCGAAGAGTCCGGTTAAAAAAAGTATGAATATCAGGATAAATAAATATATGGTAATTGATTTTCCGTGCTGATAAGCTTCCATAACATCCCTCTTCAATTTTTGGGTTAAATAAGCTAAGCAAGGTGCCGAGGCACCCTGCTTAACTCGTTTTATCAGTTCCTTGGCTAAGAATCTAACTGATAGTTTTGTTACGTATTCCCATTACGTTTGCAAAACGCAATTTCATCATGACGATTACTGGGCGTATCGTCTCCATCAGTCAGTAGGACTTGTACACTCATATTGACGATATAAGCGCAAGGTTCTAAATCTGAGACTGAAAAATCCGGAGTTGCGGTTCCATGATGATCTCCCGGACTTGAAACAGGTGGCATTGTAAAATTATATGGGCCTCCCGGTCCTGTCATATTAAGACTTACGCTCCCGAGATTTGGATGAGCCGCCGTAAACACTACATCCAAATCAGTGGTTATACCTAAACAACCATGACCCTGTAATTGAGCAACATCTACCATAGCCACCGCTAACTGGTTGTTTCTGATGTTTGAATACCAATCAGGATGACTATCGATGCCATCATAGAGTGTATTATTTACTGATATATGGTCGCAGGTACCGGCAACCTCTTCCGTTCCTGGGCTCCCCTTTTCCCTTACGATCATCCGTATTGCAAAATGTTTATTTTCTACTAACGGATGCACATCTGTTACTGAGTTTCCGGTCACTAATCCCGTTAGATCAACATCTGGGAATGACGCTATACTCCGGCTATTAAGTGATATTAAATTATGATTGGGGGTAAAAAAACCATCGCCGGTTGAATCCAGTGGATTATCAGCTTCCTGGGGAACTTGTATCCAGTCCACACCACTATCATTTACAATATTTACTGCCAATTCATCCGGTTGATTCGGCTTAATTACATAATCCACATTTTCGATGGGATTCGGACTGGGTACAGGATAATCGGGATTGGATCTTTGCAAGGTTCCAATTTTCTGTTTCCCCATCTGAGCTTCTAATACGGGCTCCCAACTTTCCCCACCAAGAAGATTTCCTGAAGGATCTGTCTCATGTACTTCAAAACGATACTCCAAATCACTGCCATTAAACTTCTTGGACAAAGTTCCATTTAAACGGAGATTACTAAAAAATGCTCTGTCTGCCCCTACCGTTAATCCGGTTGCTGAAACTATATCATCTTCATAATCATAACCTCCTATATGACTAAAGAAAGGCAGCGGTTCAGGTGGGGGAATCGATGGGGTATCAGCTAAACATAAGGTTACACAGAAACAAGAACCTGCATTTTCTCGATCAGGATCTCTTCCCTTCGAAGGATCTTCAATGAGTAAGGGGGACCCTAAAGTTGTTTCTACATGGAAATAGATATCCGGCCCACCAAATAACTCCACATCAATGAAGGTGCCTTGTTTGAAATCATCCGCAGAATAGTAAATCCTGAAATGGCCTGTAGAATCAGTAAGAGCCGAGCCAAGTGGATCATCCTGTAACCAGTCTCTGTCGAATGCTGAAACCTTAACTCCAGGTAACGGTATCTCCTTTTCACAATCCAGCACCTGCCCGCAAATAACGTAGGCGCCTAACAGTTCGCGAATTCGGCACCAAAACCGATGAGATATACAGTATTCCCAAGCGGCTATCTGTCCCTCTTTGGTTTGTCTCCATTGAGGCTGAAGGGTGGTGATAGTAAACTGTACCGGCGATGTATCGTCGGGGCGTTCATCTTGTCCGGGAGCTCGTTCAACATATACATCAATTTCAAAAGCTTCTCCTTCATAGTCCTGATTTTCTCCCAGTTCAAAGTTAAACTGGCCGCGCTCTCCGGTTTCTGTTTGAGCAATCAACAATTTTTCCTTGGCTTTAATATCCTTCTCAGATAAAATCGAAAACGTATTCTTGGGATTGGCCGTAGCCAAGACGGTTTCCCGCTCTCTTTCTCGAATCCGGTACAACTTAACCACCACATTCGAAAGGTATTCCTCACAATCATCACATAAGCGTCCACAGAGTGATCCTTTAAATATATAACTCATAATTTTTGCCTCTCTTTTCTATTTTTTGTTAAAGTGATATTATTCTTGGTATTACCTAATTATCTACCAACTCTTTCTCTCAAATCGGATAATTAATGCATTACATAGGTAAGTACCTTTTAAAGGGTAATCCTTACATAAAAATATTTTTTATTTCTGGGCAGGCCCCTACCAGGGATTATCCATTCATTACATGCCTAAAAATTGGGAAACGAATGCACTGTGTTTCTGCCAAACTAATTATTGTCAACAGACACAAATAAGCATTTGTAGACTCCTCATATTTTTTAATATTAAAAATGCAATATCAAAAAATGCTATGAGTCGTGATTCAATCATTTGAAGAGATACTCAGTTTGCTTTCCTCCTCTCAAAAAACGGCCAAAGAGCTCAAGGAAATACTACTGGCCAATTTGGTAATGGTCGGAGAAATTCCTGCCCCCACATTTGAGAAAGAGGATCGAATAGAATTCCTGCTTAACAGGTTTAAGGAAGCGGAAATCGCCCACAACTCAGTGGATGAAGCAGGCAATGGCATTGGTATTTTAGAAGGCTCCTCCAATAAGGAGTCCATTCTATTGGTAGCTCATGCAGATACAGTCTTTGATTCTAAAGTAGACCATACCATCCAGATACAACCGAAGACGGTGCAAGGGCCTGGCGTAGCGGATAACAGTTTGGGGCTCGCCGTCCTGGCAACCATCCCTACCATTCTGGAGGAACTGGATATTGAGCTCAGCCATAACCTCATCCTGATGGGAGCCACTCGCAGCCTGGGACGGGGCAATCTGAAAGGGCTTCGATTTTTCTTATCCCATTTTGATCAACCCCTGAAAGCTGGTTTAGGTATTGAAGGAGTAGAGCTGGGACGATTGAGTCATACTTCTATCGGTATGAGACGAGGTGAGCTGACGTGCGAAGTCCCGGAAACCTATGATTGGTCACGCTTTGGAGATGCCAGTGCAATCCTCACTATTAATGAGCTTATCAACCGTATCAACAAAATTAAGACGCCACAACGCCCCCGAACGAGTATTGTCTTGGGATCGATAGAAGGCGGAAGTTCGTTTACCACAGCAAAAAAAGCAAAGCTACAATTTGAAATTCGCTCCGAGTCGTCAGAGCTGGTTCAGGAGATTCATCAGAACATGCGGGAAATTGTCGAAGAGGTCTCTTCCCGAAGTGGTGATCGTATTGAACTGGATATTTTTGCCGAAAGACGACCTGGAGGGCTTAAGTTTTCCCATCCATTGGTAAAAAGAACGCGACAAATCATGGATCATCTGGATATTGAATCACGCCCCGGCCCCAGTACATCCGAGCTATCAGCATTCATAGATCAAGAGATTCCGGCTATTACGCTGGGTATATCCAAAGGAAGTAACGTTCGGGGAAAAGATGAAACCGTAGAAATTGAACCGATCTATACCGGCATTGCACAGATAATTGGTACCTTGTTAGCTATTGACGGAGGTTATTGTGAAGAAACTTGACCAATGGATTAATAATAACACCTACCACCATTGCCAGTTTTGGGATCTGAAGAAGTTAGTAGAAGCCAAGGAAAAAAATGAGCTGACGATTTCTCTTTGCCTGCCTACGCTTAATGAAGAAAAGACCATTGGCAAGGAAGTGGTTATCTTTAAATCTGAACTTGTTGACCGCTATCCCCTGCTGGATGAGATCGCAGTTATCGATTCAGGATCGGATGACAATACCCGTGAAGTAGCCTCAAATTTTGGTGCGGATGTTTACCTGGCAGACGAAATATTGCCCCATATCAAATCCAAGAAAGGCAAAGGAGAAAACCTCTGGAAAGCAATCTACCAGTTAAAAGGAGATATTATCGTTTATGTGGATGCTGATATCAGCAACATCCATCCCCGATTTGTCTATGGACTGGTAGCGCCCCTTATTTATAGAGAGAAAATCAAATACGTCAAAGCCTTTTATGATCGACCGCTGGCGGTATCGGGAAACGTTCGCGCTTCCGGTGGCGGTCGGGTTACGGAAATCCTTATTCGCCCGCTCTTCTCCCTCTACTTCCCCGAATTGACCGGTATCATTCAGCCGCTTTCCGGGGAATATGCAGTCCGTCGGGAAGTGCTGGAGCATATCAACTTCCCCATCGGCTATGGTGTTGAGACCTCGCACCTGATCGACGTTTACACCAAATATGGACTGGAAGCCTTTGCCCAAACCGACCTCGACCAACGCGTGCATGAAAACAAACCGACACAGGCACTGGGAAAGATGGCTTTTGGTATCTTACAAACCTTTATCAAACGAGCCAAACATTTGGGGATCATTGAAAAGATTGATGACTTCCAAACCGTTTTACGGCAAACACAGGCCAAGGATAAGGTCTATGAACAGGCTGAACTTGAAATTGTGGAAGAAGAACGTCCGCCCATGATTGAAATAGATGCTTATCGTGAAAAGTTTAACCGTACGTCTGATATACATGAATAGAGCACAGCTACTGAAGCGCATTCGGGATCTCACTCATCCCCTTTCTCCTATTTCAATCAATCATCCTCAAAAGCTGCAGCCCCTGCAGGATATCCAGTGTGTAGCTTTTGACTTTTATGGCACCATGTTTATATCGGCTGTTGGAGATATCGGTATCGATGAGGATCAACAGTCTAAAAGTGCCGACTATTTTACCGCTTCCCTTAAAGATTGTGGGCTTACGATCTTGCATGAACAAGCCGGCGATCGCGGGCAAACATTATTTAAAGATACCATTACTGCTCATATTTCTTCGGCTCAAACCGATGGCGTTGACCATCCGGAACCCGATGTGCGTACCGTATGGTTTGAAGTTCTGCAGAAGATGCAAAAGGAGCAGCTTATTGCCGGTTCGGTTACCCAAGGACTTGCCCTGCGCTTTGGCATTGAGTTCGAATTCCGAATTAATGATATTTGGCCCGTACCCGATTTAAAAAAGCTACTCAAAAACCTGTTGGATGATGGCCTTCAATTAGGCATTATTTCGAACTCTCAGTTTTATACTCCAATTGCATTTGAAGCATTCCTGGGGGTAAGTCCTGCAGAGTTTGGTTTTAATCCCGATTTATTGGTTTGGTCGTATCAGACCGGCCTCAAAAAACCTTCAGAAGAATTTTACAAGGTCTTTGACCGTGCTGCCAATAAAGAAGGATTACAACCGGAACAAATACTATATGTCGGCAACGATATCCGTAAAGACATCCGACCTGCTAAAAACCTGGGGATGCGCACAGCGCTCTATGTAGGCGACCAGCGATCTATTCGCCATGAAACCCGGGAGCTGGATGAAAGTGATTTTCAGCCCGACCTTATCATTCGGGATCTCCATCAAATACTCCAGTGCCTAGATAGCTAGCCAAACCGTTTTAAACGGTTCAAGTTTAAGCTCGTTCTTTATGGTAAGCTGATCACCCGTCAAGATATTCGTATAGGTATCAGCTTCGGCTATGAAGGAAGACAGCAGTTCTCTGGCCAGAGATTTGTGCTCATGGGTTATATTGCTAATGCAGAGGATATTTTCTTCGTCCGAACTCCGGTGCAGCACAAAAAAATCATTTCCCAAGTCCAGTACTTCTTGTTTCGCTGCGGGACTAAACGCCGAATGCTGCTTGCGAATCTGCAATAATTCTTTATACCGTGTTAATATATAATGAGTTATATCATTTGTTTGGCTTAAATGCTCTTCCAGCTCTTCCTCTCCCCACTGTTTCCTATTGATGGCACGCTTTTCACCGGTTTCCGTAACACCGTCCAAATAATTTTTAGTGGCCGTGAAGTTATGGAAATAGACCCCGGGCACGCCCTGTAGGCTCAGCATGATAATCTGCGAGCATAAATATCGTTTTACCTGGAACTGTGTATCTTTTCTGCCCGGCTCGGCAAAGGCATCGTAGTAAGTGATATTTAGCTCGTAAGGACTTTGAGAATTATCTTCATTCTTTTTATACGATACAAATCCCCCTCTTTCCTTGGTACTTTTGATCAAATAATCGAACTCTTCATCGGGGACTAATCCTTCCAGAGGGCGTACTCCGATGCCATCATGGGAGGCGGTAAAATTAAAATAGGTGCACCCTTCCCGGGGTTCCGGCAGCTCCTGAGCCCACTGTGTGAGGTATTGCCCATTTTCTGTTAGAATAGCATGCAAAAGCAGCGGAGGCAGGCTAAACTGGTAAATCATATGGGCTTCATCACCGTCCCCGAAATAATTGATATTCTCATCAAACGGTACATTGGTTTCCGTAATCAGCGTTATATCGGGATCAATATGATCCACTATATCGCGGAAAAGTTTGATAACCTGGTGCGTCTCTTCAAGGTGAATAGAGTTGGTACCTATTTCTTTCCACAAGTAGGCAATTGCATCAAGCCGGATTAAGTTGATCCCCTTCGACAGATAAAACAGAAAGATATCTACGAATTCAATAAGGACATCCGGGTTGATAAAATTAAGATCTATCTGGTCATCACTGAATGTTGTCCAAACATACTGCATCCCCCGGTTGGTCTTGACCGTAGTTAAAAGAGGGCTGCTGCGAGGTCGGGTTACATTAGAAAGATCGGTAGAGGGATCAACTTCAATAAAGTAATCCTTCCCGGGGGCTTTTCCCATCTGGTAATTTTCAAACCAATCGCTAAACCTTGAAGTGTGATTGATCACCAGGTCTGCCATCACATTATATTTTTCAGAGAGCGATTCAATATCTTCCCAATCTCCAAGATCTTCTCGTACTTTCAAGTAATCAATGACCGAAAAGCCCTGGTCTGATGAGCTGGGGAAAAAGGGCAAAATATGAACGGTATTTACAGCATCTCCCAACCTTTTTTCTACGAATTCTTTTAATGTCTGTAGCTTATTCTTCTGGCCGTTCTCAGGCAGAATGACATCTCCATACGTTATGAGTACAGCATCTTCCTGGCTGAAGGATATTCTGGATGATGGGGTATCCCTCAATCTAAGGTTGTGCTTGCCTACAAGCTTTTTAAGCCGGTTTAACAGATCCCTTTTTTGTTCGGATCCATATAAAAACTCAAGTCGTTGTAATGCTTTATCATCAAAACTCATAGAAAAAGCTTTGGTTTTAAAACTTCGGCCTCGGAGTCCAAAAAATAACCAATGAGATTTTAAATTAAAGCATCAATCTATTCGGTTTAAAATGTCTATTTATAAAAATTCTTCCGCATATAAGTTAGCTTAAAACTAATGCTTTTTATTTATGTTTCATCCATATTAAAAAGGCCCACAACTCGCGTTGCAGGCCTCTACTTAACTGATTTGTAGCCCTATTACTGTTCCCTATTTTAACATATTTTACTGCTGATTTAATTCAACCGTTCCTATATCCTTGGTTTTTCCTGTTTGTACGGTTACATCTTCAACTGTGGCGGATTGGTAACTGTCAACACGAGGGTTCACGGATACATCATAACTGCCTTCTTCAAGACCAATAAGTCTGAAGTCTCCGCTGGTAGTATCAGCAATAGTCGAAGCAAGAGTATCTGATCCTGCAATAGCGTAAACTACAGGTTGGGCATCAGCAGGGTTCACAACGCCTTCAATATTACCGGTAATAGCCTTTTCTGAGGCTTTAATAACCGGCTTCAACAGGTATTTCTGTGCATTGCCGGGTTGCCCAGCAGCTACAACCGAGCGACTGGCATCAAAGTCCAATAGTAATACATATTCAATATCAGACTGAATTTCCGCATTGATATTAAGCTTAATGCCGGTCTGTGCTCCACTTGGCACCATCATGCTATGCTCAGTGCCATCCACCACCACGCTGTGACCGTTTGTGCTTAAAATCAGTCGTATTTGTTCATAAATGCCCGGTTCGAGCTCTTTGGTACCGATCACTTCAGTGGCACCGTTAACTAATTCAAGCAGATTATAGCTCTGCTGGGGTTCGCTTAATACAATCCATTCTCCCTCTTCTCCCTCGGAATCTTGTGCCTGTACTTCAACGCGTTCGATGAACACATTTACCGCATCGGCCGAATCAATGGGTGCATCGGTCATCTCTACCGTCATTGTTCCCATACTTCCATCCGATCCGGTACCGTTGTCGTCACAACCTGTGAAGAAAACCGCTGCAGCAAGAAAAAATGCAAATGGTATTGATAATATTTTATTCCGTAACATATCTTTCATCTGTCTATGATTAATTATTTTGTTTTGTACTTCCATCTCTGAGCATAAGACGAGCGAAAGGAAGAATGGTTACAGAATTATTTATTGTTCAATATATTGTAGTAGAAACCTCTCATTAGTTACCTCGATTTCCAGAACCATTTCCGCGTTCAGGCCTGTTTTCCAGGCCTTTGGGTACATTTCCCGGAGGGCCACCCCCTACTTTGCCGTTGAAAAGATTATCGAGGATTTGTTTGGCCGGGATACCTCCCTCCATTTGCCTGGCCACCCCGTCTACCACGGAAGCAGCAGGCAGCTGGCTGCGCTGTTGTCCCATTTTTAAAGCAGCAGGCAGTTGCTGTAACTCATTGGCATTGAATCCTCCTCTGAGTGCTCGTATGATAAACGAAGCTGATTGTTCTGGTTGGTCAGCAGTAGTGGGCAAATCTGAAAGTATTTGCATTGCAGCGACCATATCTGCAGGATAAACTTTTGAAACTACGGGGTCAGATTCGATTTGAGATAAAATAGTGCTGATATTTCCCGGAGAAACATTCTTCATCAATGACCGCGAAGCTGCCCGGGCCATATCATTACGAAAATTTTGTTCGGGCATAGAAGAACCGGCTTGATTCAGCATCTCTTGAACCGCCGGGCGGTTTAACCAGGGATCAACAATGTCGGTTGCCTGCACCATGCTCTGCTGCACCTGATCCAGAACGGCGATAATACGGTTGCCGGGAATTCCCTTGGAGAACCCTTCAAGTGCTTTGTCGATGGCTAGTTCTCCCGGAAGATTCCTGGCCGACATATCTACAGCAGACTGCAAAATTTGACGAAGTTGCTGTGAACTGATCCCCTGCGCTTGAGCCCGGTCTTGGAGTTCAGTTAACGAAGCCTCCTCAACACCAGCTTGTTTGGCCTTTTCAAATAATGAGGATAATTCGCTATTCTGAGCACCTACCTGTTGTCCTGACAGTACCAGCATTCCGCAAGTACATATAAAAAGCAATAACTGTTTGTACGTTTTCATAATTCTTTTTTCTAATTTATTCGACTAATAACATGGCATTTTCACTGCCAAAACCATCATCTACTGTATAGACTTTATTCGAAAATGGTAGCCAATCTTCCGAACGGCCCTGTACCTTGAGCACTTTATATTCATAGGCTCCTGTTTCCAACAGAAGCTGAGCTCTATACACATTATCGCTACTCTCGGTAAGCGGGATTCCTGTTTTATTCCAATTATTGAAATTTCCCACCAGAAACAGCTGTCCCTCTCCTGAGTAACGGATACGCACTTCCTGTTCACCTTTCGTCTTCTTCCATTCCGGGTTTATGCTATAATCTTTTGACCTGAAATGCGGGTTAAAACTAAATCGTAGCCCTCCGGATACCTTAAATTCAGTAACAGCCTCGCCCGAAGACTCTGACTCAGGTCTTAGCTGAACTCCATTAACCCCGGCAAATAGCGTAAATTGCTTATTGACAGGGAATGTCCCCTCTATACTCATATTTATGATTCGATCTACGTTTGTAACGGAAATAGTTGAAGGATTCTGATCATTGCCTGGTGGAAATGGTGTTGTCCCATTATCTTCGGTTGTTGTACTTTCATATTGATATTGGGCCCAACTTCCACTCACTGTTACAGAAGCTCCGTCTCTAAGAAAGTAGGTCACTGATGCCTGGCTGTTGAACCCTTCGCGAATATCGGGAAAGGCATCCAATTCCCCATGCAAAGCTGTCCTAAGACGCCACTTATAACTGGGCCACGTCTCAAACTCAAGGCTGTAAAGGTCAAGCCGGTCCCTGGTTTGATCTACACCTCCATAGTTACGATAGGTGCGAAAATTGGAGCCCGCTTTTGTACGCAACAGTGTAAAAGGTGAAATAAACCACGTTAATTGAGGCTGGGCCCATAATAATGTCCGGCTGTATGCTCCCGTCATATAGCTGGCGCCGCCCTCCAAGCCTGCACTTATTTTGTCAGACAGCCAATAATTGTAGTTCAGCAAACCCAATCCTCCGCCCCAGTTATCCTGTTGTTCGTTAAAAACGGGCATGTATAACGGACCTCCCATCACAGAGAAGGAATGACCATCATTATACCAAGACGTCTGTCCAATAAACGATGTAAAATTATAGCCCGATTCCATCGCCGGATCCCACTCAGATAAAAAGGGATTCAAATAGCTGTTCGTGGAATACCCCACCCTTGTATCCAGGTAAAATATCGTCTGCCACTGCTGGCTAAATCCACAGGTTGTTAGAGAAAATATAAAACACATTATCAGCAGGTTCTTTTTCATAAATAGATAACAGCATTTTTATTACCGAAGCCATCATCGCGCTGGATAGTGGCCAGCGGATCTGTCATCCATTGATCTTCATTTTTAACAAACATATAATGATGTTCTCCGCGCTTCATTGGCACAAGGGCAGTCCATACCTGTTTTCCATCGATCTGCTGACTTCTCATTTCTACGGGCTCCCAATCATTAAAGTCACCTGCTACTGCCATCGAATTAGCATTTTCATCGATGTAAACAAATCTAAGCATAACTTCCTCCGTACCGGATGAAACTTGTTGTACCGAGCCATTTACCCCCTCTTTACTTTCACTATTTTCAGCGAATGAGGGCATATCCTCTTTCATCTGTTGCGTCAGGTACCATGGATATAAGAAGGCAGCCAATGCCAATACCACCATTGCAAAAGTGTAAGCCGGCCGCCATTGTATCTGTTTTGGAGTAAATAACCCGCGAAACCAAGCTTTCAGCTGTTGATAAACCGAAAGGCTCTGTATTTCGTCCGCCAGTGCAATTTGCTGCATAACCTGCGCCGAAAAATTCTCCGGCACGATTTCCCTGTCATAGTCGAGCGATTCATCTAAAGAAACCTCATTGAGCCGTTGCTCAAATCGTAACATAGCACGCAGCTCTTCGTCCTCAGCAATTGTATGCAAGGCTCGTTTCTCTTCTTCAGACGATAAATTACCCTCCAGGTAACCCCGGAGCAATTCATCCTTGTTCATAATGTTCAGCTATTTTTTTCTATGTATGTTTTCAACTCTTTCTTGGCTCGGTATACTCGAACCTTGAGGGCGCTGACAGACACCCCCAACCGTTGCGACATCGCATTATAGGTCATCCTAGACCTATATTTCATCAAAAAAGCCTCTGCGTATTCTTGGTTTATCACCTTCAACCCTTCTTCCAATAATTGCAGCCATTCGTTTTTTTCCATATCAGTATCGGCTCTGCTTTCATCCTTCATTTGCTGCTCTAATTTATGCTGATTCATCTCGCTAAAGGATTTATTTTGCCGGCGAACATTTTTTACATAATCTCTGCAGTGGTTTTTGGCAATCATATACAACCAGGATGAAAAACGAGACTTCTTATCAAAAGAGGCCAGTCGTTCATATGTTTTCACAAAAATATCTTGTGCCAGTTCTTCTGCCTCATCTCTGTAATCCACGAACTGGTTGACGATGTGAAAAACCATCGGGGCATACTGATCCACCAATTCGCGATAGCGGTCTTTGTTCCCATTAAGGACCGCATCCACTATCTGAAATTCTTTTTCATTTTTCATACGCAAGAAAAACTGACTGCAAAAGGTGGTAATAGCCTGGTTTCAGTATCATAAAATAAAGTTCAGATAGTTTCCACTATTCATATGACGATCAAACCGGAAGATAGTTACCAAATTTTTTGACATAGATATTCAGCGGTTATCAGAATATCTTTATGTATCTAATGTTGTAATTGTTACCTTTAGAGTTAAAGATGTTGTTAAGTTCATAAAGATCAGAAATAGGCATTTCTATGGATCGTGAAGCATTTCAAGAACGATTTGGGCTCATAGGTGAGTCTGTTGCCCTAAAACAGGTCATTGACAAAATAATACAGGTTGCGGATACCGATATAACGGTTCTTCTGCAAGGAGAAAGTGGTGTAGGTAAAGATATTACGGCCAAAGCTATTCATGCCGTCAGCCATCGCAAGCATGAAAATATGGTTATTGTCAATTGTGGTGCGATACCTGAGGGTATTATTGAAAGTGAACTTTTTGGCCATGAAAAGGGGGCCTTTACCGGTGCCCATGAGGCCCGGGAAGGTTATTTTGAAAAAGCCAATGGAGGTACCATTTTTCTGGATGAAATTGGCGACACTCCAGCTAACGTGCAGGTAAAACTACTGCGCGTGCTTGAATCCGGGGAATATTTTCGGGTTGGATCAAGTAAATTGCGTACGACCGATGTTCGTGTCGTTGCTGCTACCAATAAAGACCTTTGGCAGCTGGTACAGGATGAAACATTCCGCGAGGATCTGTATTACCGACTCGATACGGTAAAAGTGAAGCTTCCTCCTCTGCGTGAGCGCCCAGATGATATTATCCCTATTTTTCGTAAATTTGTTACCGAATTTTCGTCCAAATACGACTCGGTATTCAAAGGCTTTTCTGATGATGCCAAAGAACTGCTTATTTCTTATCGCTGGCCCGGCAATGTACGTGAGCTCCGTAACGTCGCCGAGCAGCTGGTAGTGCTGGAAAAATCGCAGTTCATCGATACCGAAAAGTTGCAAAAGTATTTGAAGGGACGCCAGCATACCGGCTCGGCGGACAACTTGCCAATACTGGCTGATAAGCAGCAACATACCTCCAATGGGTCGGCCGGAGATGGAGATCAACAGCTTATTTACCGGGCTCTGGTTGAATTAAGAAATGATATCGGTGATCTTAAAAAAATGCTGGGAACCTTTCTCTATTCTACCTTTTCCCAGAAAAATTTAAAAGCGTTACCCCAAAACATTCAGGATGAAGTTCAACATAGCGATATTTCTGAATTTGATATTGATGTAGGAGCAACATCAGAGGAAAATATTGGCGTGCAGCCTTTTGCAGAAGCTGATATTTCGGAAGAAGAAAACAGCGAGGAAGAAGCTTTTTCCCAATTTTTTAGTGCAGAGGATATTCCTTCAATAGAGAAAACAGAACAATTTCTCATTGAACAGGCGTTGCAAAAATATGATGGCAATCGCCGCAAAGCTTCTGAAGCTCTTGGTATTAGTGAACGAACGCTGTATCGCAAATTAGACCAGTATGATTTACAATAAAAAAATCCTCCTGTTTTTAGTGCTGTTTATCAGCATTATTGGGTCCGGCTGTATTAGATATAGTTTTACCGGTGCCTCTATACCTGAAAACGTAAATTCAGTCTACATACCCTTCTTTGCTGATCAATCATCGAGTGGGGTTGGCAACCTCAGCGATCGGCTGAATGAGGCTCTCATTGATCGATTTATCAATCAAACACGCTTACAGCTGGCCAATTCGCGAGCTACGGCTGATGCTGTTTTGGAAGGGTCAATCACCAACTACCGAAATGGCCCTTTTAGTATAACAGGAGATGACGAGACCACTCGTAACGAGGTTACTATTAACGTACGGGCCACTTACCAGTATATAGAAAAGGATAAACCGGAATGGAATAAAACCTTCAGCGGAGCAGCTACTTATGATACCAATGAAAATCCAATTGAGGGAGAAGAAACCGCGGCTGAAGAAGCCTTAGGCCGCGTTGCTGATAATATGTTTAATGATGCAGTTAGTGGCTGGTAACAGTATAATACGTTAACTTAATGGACGTGAGTGCTATTATCACTCGTTTGTACACCAAACTAATTTGATGTCGGGAAATACTAAATAACAGAGATGCTTCAATTACCTTTTGACATACCTAAGTCGCTTATATCCTATGCAGAACATTTTCAAAAAGATCCTGTTAAAGCTACCAAGCGGCTTACCAAACAGTTAGACAAGCGCGGGCCCGACGCAGTTGGTTACTTTTTACTTGCATGGTTTTATTATCTCCGGAATATGCCGGAGGAGGCAATGGAAAAAGCACTCAAAGCTCGTATCTTTTCGCCGGGTAGTCCCTTTTTGAATAAGCTCCACTATTATCTACAGCATCCGGATGTATTTGATGCCTGGATTCCCAAACCAGCCGATACCAATCAGACTCAAGCCTCTTTTGGGTTGAAGCGCCATGGACCTGTTTTAGACTTGGACATGTTGATTCAACGATTGTCCGAAATGGAGTCGCAACGTATACGGCCCAAGCAAGATCAAATGGATGAAGGTAGCAAAAGAAATGCTAAAATCAACAGCGATGTTGACGAATTTACCTCAGAAACATTGGCAAAGATTCATGAGCAACAAGGAAAAATTGATACAGCAATCCGTTCTTATGAGCGCCTGAAAAAAATAAAGGCAGACAAAGAGGATTATTATAATGAGCAAATTACCAGGCTGAAAAGCATTAAAGAGCAATCCGAAGAAGAGTAGCTTTCTTGCCTTAATTTACGCAGAGGCATTTAACGAATTACGCTACACCGACACAAAGGGATTTGCTTGTTTTTCATGCCCGATGGTAGTCTTCGGTCCATGCCCGCAATAAACCGTGGTATCATCCGGCAGGGTGTAAAGCTCCGTTTTGATAGACTTTTTAAGTGTCTCCATGCTTCCCTTATAAAGGTCCGTACGCCCTATGCCTTCCCTGAAGAGTGCATCCCCTGCGATTAGAATACCCTCATCCTGGCTGTACAGGGAAACATGATCCGGGGAATGCCCGGGTGTGTACAATACATCAAAAGTAAATTCTCCGATTGACCAGTCCTGTTGTATCGGCAAAATCTCTGGCTCAAAATCAAACCCTTCAACATTCAGACCAAACATTGAGGCCTGTGAAACAAAATTATTCCATAAATAGCGGTCCTTATCGCTTAAATAAACAGGCAGCTGCTTGTAATTAAGAACCCGTGGCACACCCAATGCATGATCGACATGGGCATGTGTCAATAACACTGCCAACAATGAAAGCTCATTAGTTTCTACAATTGATTGAACTTGGCTAAATTCATTGGCTGATGTGAAGCCCGGATCAATCAGTAAGGCTTCACTTCCTTTTATCAACAGGTAGCTATTTTCGGCAAAAGGCCCGACGGTAAAAGAGTGGATATCCATTATGTCATTATTAATAGCAGGACAATGGGAAAGAAATAAAAAAGGATGCATCTCTTAACGACATGCATCCTTAAAATAATTGATCTACAGAAAACTACTTGTTGCCATAACGCTTCTTAAAGCGATCAATACGGCCAGCCTTTTTCTGGAAGTTCATATTTCCGGTATAGAAGGGATGGTTTTTAGAGTCAACCTCGCTGCGGTAAACACCATCATTGGTGTCCATTGTGCTTCGGGTTTTAAATTCTGTTCCATCGCTGAGGACAACCGTAATTTCGTTGTATTCTGGGTGAATTCCTTTTTTCATGAGATCCTAAAATTTCTTTGTTGGCTATTCAGAGAAGCAAATATAAGGCTCTGTTGCCTCATTTGCAATCCCAATCACCGATCGAAATCCTCCAGATCATCAAAGTCGTCCATCGATCCCAGCATACTTCCCAGCATATCCGAATAAGAACGTCCGTCATCCAGGTCTTCTTTGCCCAACATAGAGTGCTGATGCAGGGCTTCGACCACAAAATCCATCAATGAATATTTATTGCTGTCGTCAGATGACAATATTTCCCGTCCGGCAACCAACTTTTCTAAGCCTTCAACCTGTTGTAAGGCGGCTTCATATTCCTTTTGGGACATCTTATCGGTCATATCCAGCTCATTTCCATTGGCGAACCAATCCAACACCGGTTGATACAAGCTCTCTTTATCCTGCTTTTTCTGTTCTTCCGGATCAGGAAAATACCGCCCAAACGTTTGTTTTATGGATTTTCCGATAATATGCTTTGCTACATTCAAAACGCCCTCCTGCTCGCCTTCATAGACCAACTCGAGCTTGCCGGTTAACGCCGGAACGATATGAAAAAGATCGGTAATACGTGCCGTTGTTTTCTTTTCATTATTTAACAACGCCCGCCGCTCTGCAGATGAAATAAGCTGCTCCATTGCCGTTATCGTCATCCTTGTTGAAACCCCGCTCTTCTGATCAATATACTCCGATTCACGAGCCTCAAAGGCAATTTGCTCCAGTAGCTCCTTCATAAGGGGCGGTACCTCCACCTCCACAGAACCATTGCGGTTGGCCCACGCTTCTTGCTCAGTAATCTTTTGCCCGATCTCCAGCTTACGCGGATAATGCGTTAAAATCTGTGAATCAATGCGGTCTTTAAGCGGCGTAATGATATTTCCCCGGTTGGTATAGTCCTCTGGATTGGCGGAAAATACCATCAATACATCCAATGGAATACGCACATTAAAACCACGAATCTGGATATCACGCTCCTGCATAATATTCAGCAATGATACTTGGATACGCGGCTGTAGATCAGGCAACTCATTGATCGCAAAAATACCACGATTGGTCCGCGGTACGAGCCCAAAATTGATTACGTGTTCATCAGCCAGTGTCAATTTCCGGGCAGCCGCCTTGATAGGGTCAATATCCCCGATCAGATCTGCTACGGCCGTATCCGGTGTAGCCAGCTTCTCTCCATATCGCTGACTCCGATGAACCCATTCAATAGGGGTCTTGTCCCCCTTTGTTTCAATCTGCTCACGTGCTTGTTTGGAAACTGGCTTAAGTGGATCATCATTAATTTCCGACCCTTTGACTATGGGCATATACTCATCCAGTAAAAGATAAAGCTGCCGTAATATCTTGGTCTTCGCCTGGCCTCGCAATCCCAATAAAATGAAATCATGTTTGGCCAGAAGCGCATGTTGTAATTCAGGAATTACCGACTGATCATATCCCCTAATTTCAGGAAACAATATGTCACCCTCCCTTATTTTTTTGATCAAGTTACGCCGGATTTCTTCCTTGACCGAGACTGATTTCCATTCTGATTCTTTTAATTGGCCAAGGGTGGTAATTTGTGGTACCGTTTCACTCATGAGCACTTACTAAATCCATTTGAATTGACAATTTGATAACTGAATATAGACAAGAATCATTTCATAATTATTTATTCATCTAAGCTTTTTTGGCTAATTGTGGAAGTAGTGCATAATATTTATTGCTCTTGCAACCATGAACCAACCATAAAGTGCAAACCTCCTTCTATTATTCCCTTACAACTCCCACCTTATGAAATTTTATTTTTAATTTTTTTCATCATCCCAAGAAGAACTTGAATATTGTTGCAATAATTCTTAATTAAGAGCACATTGTAAGCGCTTACAACAGGCCGTTGAGATAATAGGCCCTTATTTTATACCATTGACTGTAAGCGCTTACATAGTATTGCAAGGCGTTTCCAAAGATATATTAAGAGGTCTTGTTACAACACTTAGCGAGCTACACAAAAAAATATTTCTTGACTAAAATTTTTAAGTCTTGGACTGAAAGTTTTGGTTCAAAACAACTTTAAATAGCCACGAATTGCCTATTCTTTAAACTTAACTCAGCTAACTCTATGAATGATATAAAAAAGCTACTAATAACAACGTCCCTATTATTGGGCTTTGCTCTGCCTGGTATTGCCCAAATTACTGTATCAGGTATTGTCACGGATGCCAGCGATGGTCAACCATTGCCTGGGGTAAATATTATTGTCCAAAATGCTCCTTCCGTGGGGACTTCCTCCAGAGCCGATGGGGCATATTCTCTGTCAGTGCCTTCGGAAACCGACACCCTCATTTTTTCTTTTGTTGGATATATAAAGCAAGAAGTTCCGATTGATGGTCGCTCAACGATTGACATTGCACTTTCCTCAGATATCCAGGCGCTCGATGATGTGGTGGTCATTGGTTATGGTACTCAGGATGTTGATGACAATACCGGATCGGTCACAGCCGTAAATGCAGATGACTTTAATGAAGGCGCTATCACCTCTCCGGAGGAACTGTTCCAGGGCAAGACGGCCGGCGTCAACGTAACCTCTAATGATGGCGCTCCCGGCAGCGGAGCTACCATTCGTATTCGTGGTGGCTCTTCCCTATCGGCCAGCAACGATCCCCTCTTTGTAGTAGATGGAGTGCCGCTGGATGGCAGTGGTGTTTCGGGGATGAGAAGCCCACTAAATACCATCAATCCCAATGACATTGCCTCCATAACGGTGCTCAAAGATGCCTCCGCTACTGCTATTTATGGTTCCAGGGCTTCGAACGGGGTCATCATTATTGAAACCAAAAAAGGAACGGTTGGCCAAGAGTTAAAGGTTAATTATACCGGAAAGTTTTCAGTGCAGACCAACCGAAACCAGGTGGATGTTCTATCAGCTGACCAGTTCCGGAATGTGATCCGGGAACAGTTTGGGGAAGATGGCAGCCAGTATTTAGGGGAAGCCAGTACCAATTGGCAAAATAAAATCTATAAACAATCGCTGAGCCAGGACCATAACCTGAGCTTTACCGGAGCTGTCAATCAACTTCCTTACCGTCTCTCGCTGGGCTATTCAGGAAACAATGGAATCCTGAAAACCTCTCAATTAGATCGACTAACGGGATCTCTGGCCTTAACGCCCACTTTTCTGGATGATCGCCTGAAAATAGACCTTAATCTCAAAGGCATGCAGGTAAATAATCAGTTTGCCAATCAGGCCGCTATAGGATCTGCAGTTGTATTTGACCCCACGAAGCCCGTGAAAGTAGAGGGCGAAAACCGTTTCGACGGTTATTATACCTGGGTGGATGCTGACGGAAGTCCTATTTCTATAGCTCCGTCCAATCCCGTGGCACTGCTGAATCAGACTAATGACGAATCCACAGTCTACCGCTCTATTGGAAATGTTAAATTCGATTATACAACTTCATTTCTGCCCGAGCTAAGTGCAACGCTCAATCTGGGATACGACTATTCGGATGTTGGCGATGGATTATATACTGTCCCGGAAACGGCGGCCTTCGAATACTCGGGCGCCAATGAAGCGAATGGCGTGCGACGTGATTATTCTCAGAAAAAAGAAAATGAACTGCTCGACTTTTATCTGAATTACAATGATGACCTTTCTTCTATTGACAGTAAAGTGGATCTGACGGCCGGCTATTCGTGGGAGCATCACTATTCCAGGGGCTCCGAATACGCCACTAACTTCGACCGCTCTTCTACGCTTGTTGTCGATCAGGATACCGACTATGAGACCGAGCACTACATCATTTCCTTCTTTGGGCGTATGAATTACACTTTTAAGGATAAGTACCTGCTGACAGCTACGCTCCGCCAGGATGGTACCTCAAGGTTCTCGGAAGATAATCGATGGGGCCTCTTTCCGTCTGCCGCCCTGGCATGGAAGATGCACAAAGAGCCCTTCCTTAAGGGCATTGATGATATCAGCCAGTTAAAACTCCGCCTGGGATATGGCGTTACGGGCCAGCAGCGAATCGGCCAGGGTGACTATCCCTACTTGGGTCGTTACACTTATGGAGAACCGACCGCCTCTTATCAATTCGGGGATACATTTCTGGAAACACTTCGTCCTGAAGGCTACAATGCCAACCTCAAATGGGAAGAAACCACAACCTATAACCTTGGGCTCGATTATGGATTTTTAAATGATCGCATTTATGGATCTGTAGAAACCTATTACCGAGAAACAACGGATCTGCTAAATGTAGTACCCGTTCCAGCCGGAACCAACTTTACCAACCGCATTCTATCAAATGTAGGAACGCTGGAGGTTAAAGGAGTTGAATTTAATATAACCGGACGTCCGATTTCAACAGACAATACATTCTGGGAAGTTGGCTTTAATCTCTCCCACAATACCAATGAGATTACTAAACTTACTACCGCTGACGACCCAGATTACATTGGAGTTGAAACCGGGGGTATCGCTGGGGGGACCGGCAATACCATCCAAATCCATAGCGTTGGTCACCCACGAAGCTCTTTCTATGTTCATGAGCAAGTTTATGATCAAGATGGAAATCCCATTGAAGGACTCTATGTTGACCGCAACGATGACGGAGTGGTTGATGAAGATGATAAGTATCGGTATCAAAACCCAGATGCAGATGTAACCCTCGGGCTTTCATCACGATTAGAATATAAAAATTGGGATGCTTCCTTTTCAGCTCGCGCAAGCTTAGGTAACTACATCTACAATAATGTAGCTTCGAGCAATTCCTTTTATAGCGACATGTTGTACACCCAGTACATCCGCAATACGCCTACCTCTATTTTCGATACTGATTTCAATACCGAACAGTTTCATTCTGATCATTATGTCGAAAATGCCTCTTTCCTGCGCATGGATAACATCACGCTGGGATATACCTTCAGTGATGTGCTGACTGCTGTCTCTTCACTTCGATTGTCAGCTACAGTGCAAAATGCTTTTGTGATTACCAACTACAGCGGACTCGATCCAGAAGTATTTGGCGGTATTGACAACAACCTTTACCCACGTCCACGCACCTTCATGTTAGGTGTAAATCTGAATTTCTAAATAGAATGTATAAAACCACGGATATTATGTTTATCAAAAACTATAAAATTGTATCAGCAGCATTGCTTGCCATGATCGTTTTGTTCATGGCCTCTTGCGTGGACAACCTCAACACCAGCCCCCTCGACAATGATATTGTAACATCAGAGGCGGTGTATGAAACCCCTGAAGATTATCGGCAGGTACTTGCCAAACTTTATGCCGGATTTGCAGCAACCGGGCAGCAAGGGCCATCCGGTAATGCAGATATCCAAGGCATTGATGAAGGATTTTCAAGTTACATTCGTCAATTTTGGGTAGCCCAGGAAATTCCAACCGACGAAGCAGTCGTCGCCTGGACGGATCCCGGCCTTCCTGAATTTAATTATCAATCATGGGGGGCTTCCAACGATTTTGTCATGGGAATGTACAGCCGCATCTTTTATGAAATCACGCTGGCCAATGAGTTTATCAGGAATGCGAACGGCAACGAAAACTCTATGGTCCAAAGTTATAATGCTGAAGCACGATTCCTCCGGGCCCTCAGCTATTGGCATGCGCTTGATTTTTATGGAGGAGGGATTCCTTTTGTAACCGAAAAGGATGGAGTTGGTGCTTACAACCCGCAACCGGCTTCGGCTGATTCCGTTTTTTCTTATATCGAAAATGAGCTGCTTGCCATTGAAGATCAGCTTCCAGCTACCGGCCAAAATGAATACGGACGCGCCGGTCAGGCAGCGGCATGGACGCTCCTGGCTAAGCTCTATTTAAATGCCGAAGTTTATACCGGTGAACAGCGTTACAGTGATGCCCTTTCCTATGCTGATAAAGTTATTGAAAGTGGAGCCTATGCGCTCGAAGACAACTATCAACACCTGTTCCTGGCCGATAATCACACCGCTGATGGCATTATCTTCCCTATCACTTTCGATGGTGAGCATACCAAAACCTACGGAGGTACGAATTTTATCGTCCATGCAGCCGTAGGAGGCGACATGAGCGCAACGGAGTTCGGCATTGACGCGGGCTGGGCCGGACACCGAACTACTCCTCAATTGGTCGATAAGTTTGACCAAGAGAACGATAGCCGCGCGTTGTTTTTTACCGAGGGACAAGAGCTCGAAATTCAAGACATTGAAGACTTTAAGCAGGGCTATGCCATCACGAAATGGAAAAACATTACCTCTGATGGCCAGCCTGGTTCTTTCCCTGAATTTGTGGATACTGACTTCCCCATGTTCCGTCTTGCGGATGTATACCTCATATATGCCGAAGCAGTAGCGCGCGGCGCCGAAGGCGGTAATACCGCCAAAGCCGTTGACCTGGTAAACCAAATCAGGGAACGAGCCTTTGGCGATGCTTCCCAAAATATTACCCCCGGTGAATTAACCCCGGAATTCATCCTGGATGAACGGGCACGTGAGCTCTACTGGGAAGGTCATCGGCGGACAGATCTCATCCGCTACGGTCATTTTACCTCTGCAGATTACGTCTGGGCCTGGAAAGGAAATACACAAGAAGGTGCCGCTACCAGCGATCATTATGCGCTCTTCCCTATTCCATCCTCAGATGTGAATTCAAATACAAACCTGACGCAGAATTTGGGTTATTAATAATGTTGAACGTCAAAAATATGATGATAATGAAGAAATTACGTACACCTTTTATTGTTTTACTTAGCCTCTTCACCATTGTCGCATGTGATAAAGAAGAGATGGGCCCGGTCATCAGTTCAGAGCCGGGTTCTCCTGCTATCACTGCTCCTGAATCGGGACAAGGCTATACCCTTACCGAAGAAACAGCCGAAGACACCTTAATGACGATAACATGGACAGAGCCCGACTATGGTTTTGCTGCCCCCGTGACCTATTCCATAGAAATGGGACTCACAAACGGAGATTTTGCTGACTCCACAGAAATTGGAACCACCACGGAGAGCTCCTATGCGCTTACCGTCAGTGGCATGAACAACCGACTGATCTCTGCCGGATTTGCGGCCAATCAACAAATAACGGTGCCTGTACGAGTTCGTGCCATGGTCAATGATTCCGTTCAACAAGAAATCTCGGAACCAGCATCTTATACTTTTACTCCTTACTTGGTGGAGGTAGAATACCCGGAAATTTACGTTCCAGGCGGCTACCAGGCAGCCAGCGGATATATGACCGACTGGGAACCTGCCGATGCCCCTGCCCTCTATTCTTTTGAAGATGATGACTTCTACGAAGGCTACGTCTATATTGCTAACGCTGGTGCAGCCTTCAAGTTTACAGCTGAACGCAACTGGAATAATGGCGACTGGGGCGATACCGGTGCCGATGGAACGCTTGACGCAGGCGGAGATAATATTATAGCTGAAACGGCTGGCTATTATAAAATGGATGTTGATTTAAGTAACCTTACCTACTCTTTAACCAATACCGATTGGGGTGTTATCGGAGATGCAACAGCCGGTGAATGGGATGCGGACCAGGATATGACGTATAATCCCGATACCAAAGTATGGACAATCACAACGGACCTGACAGCCGGCGAAATGAAATTCCGTGCCAACGATGCCTGGGATCTGAATTACGGTGATGCGGAAGGCGATGGCACACTGGAGGCCGGTGCAGATAACATTGCAGTAGAAGAGGCCGGTAATTATACCGTTGAACTCAACCTGAGTGAAGTCCCATACACCTACTCGCTTACCCAAAATTAACTTTATTATCCAGTATACTCATGGTTGGGTGTCATCCCAGCCATGAGTTCTATAACCCATTGAATTACTCAATTTAGAGCTTATTTATATAGTTTGTTATAAACAACCCCCTTTTATTGGAATTGCAACAAAAAAGTAGACAGTGAGTTAAGGGTGATCATGCGGCCTGTTGCTGTTGGGTTATTAATAATTCTTCGGTTTGTGCAGGGCTGCGGTAATCCAGGCTTGAATGCAGGCGCTTGC
>NZ_JAGGJA010000023.1 GCF_026229185.1 Fodinibius salsisoli
ACTTATCACCATTAGTTGTGCCATCTGGAACAGTGGGGAATTTTATGACCCGGATCATACCTCCCGGTTTGACCGGGAGAAAAAAGTGGCCTAAGACTTGATAAAGTCATAGCATTCCCTCCGAGCTGTGGTTGGGGAAGGCTATACAGCGCTAACTTTCTTTACTTTAGGCCATCATCCCCCTGAATTTGCAGATTAACCGCTGCAAATTTATCTTCCTTCCCCGAATAGCTCGGGGCAAGCTAAGGGGATTCTGAGCTCTTTTTTCATTTCTCGATTTACCAATAGAAGATTTCTTCCTGCCACTCGAAATGACTGGACAAGGTGATTCAAAATCACGCTATGTTCTCCCTTCCCTACCAGTAGGAAAGGGCTGGCCTGCACTACGAAGTACAGCCTACGTAGCCACGCCTGTTCAAGAAATTTCTACATTCGTTAAGCTACTTTGGCGTAGTGGACTTTTAACGTAGTGGTGGGATGGTTAAAAAGGGACACAAATTTTTCCGATGGGCATTGTCCTTTTTGTAGAAATAAAAAAAAGAAGTCGTTTTCCCCCTCCGGAAGAGGCCTTAGAAGGGAGACTGACAGCTTCATAACTGAGACTCCCCAATGAAAGGTTTTCTTCTTCCATACTTAAAACGTAACACTTTGGACTTTATATTAAATATTTGATTCTTTTCTGTAAGTTAGTCCAAAACTAATAACTTCGATTACATACCCATGGAACTATCAGACCTATCCTTTGGACCTTTCCATTTATACACCATTGAAACCGGCCGTTTTCGTTTGGATGGGGGGGCAATGTTCGGTGTAGTCCCCAAGACACTCTGGTCTCGTTATATTGAAGCCGATGATGATAACCGTATTCCCATGGCTATGCGGTGTCTGCTTATCACCTCCGAAAATACCGGCCGCACCTACCTGGTAGATAACGGTTGCGGAACCAAGTTTGATGAAAAATATGAACAGATCTACCAGCTGGATTACACCCATAGCACCCTTAAAGATTCCCTCAAATATCACGGCTTTGATCCCGAAGACATTACCGACCTTATCTTCTCACACCTGCATTTTGATCATTGTGGCGGCACCACCTATTATAATGAGCAGCAAGAAATTCAGCATACCTTTCCCAATGCCACCTACCATGTAACCCAGGAACATCTACAAACAGCTACCAGCCCCAACGCCCGTGAAAAGGCCAGCTTCCTGCCCGACAACATAGCCCCCATCGCAAAATGGGGTAAGCTTAATGTAGTGGATGAAAATCATGAGTATGAAGAAGGATTGCAGGCCCTGCCGGTCAATGGTCATACGCTCGGGCAGCAACTACCCAAACTTACCTTTGGCGATGAGACCATTGTCTTTATGGGTGATCTGCTCCCCACACACGTTCATCTCCCCCTGCCCTGGATCATGGGGTATGACATGTATCCCGTACAAACGCTGACTGAAAAAGAACGCCTTTTAGACCAGGCCGTAGAAAACAACTGGCATCTTTTCCTGGAGCATGATGCAGAAGAAGAGGTTATTACCATAGCATCTGAAAAAGGAAGGTATGTGATAAATAAGCGATTGCGGCTCAGCGATATTCCCGGCAAATAACTCCACGTGCGCACTACCATTGTTTCTTTCCCTTTTGCCGTGTCTGCCCATTTTATCCTCTCCCTAATGTCAGGATTAGAGAGAGGAACATTTTGAAGCTTAATAATAGAAGATTTCTCTCCGCCGACTGGCGAAATATCAATATCCCGGCCCAACGAATCATTGGCGAGGCTTAAAGAATGATCAAAAGTCATCCCCCATGGCCCCCTTCAAAGGGGGACATGTAGCTTTATCTCTCCTTTTACTGGTCTTTAGCCTTTAACATTCCGGCATCAGAATACGGTGCGGAAGCCGAGGGGAATCAGAAAGAATGGTTGTCCGAGTCTAGATTCTTCAGGATGAGTTTCCATTCTTTCCCGAGGAAGCGACCCAATATACACCTGATGAATCCATCAGCCTGCCCCTTGGAATATCACGCAGTGACCCGCCCGGATTCCATGGGACGGTGTGTTTTTGGGTTACTTTTTTGATCATTCAAAAAAGTGATAGCAGAATGGCATTGCTTAACAATACGACAGTCATTCCTTTCGCCTTTATTCTTGACCCGCTCCTATCCCCTCCCTAATGTTAGGATTAGGGAGAGGGATATTTTGCAGCTAAAAACTAAAAGGGGTTCTCTCTTCTCACGACGGCTGGCGGAATTCGTTCTAATATGACTGTGATAGTTGATTAAAAAATATGCCTTTACTCCCTTCCCTGACCCATGGAATCCTCCGAAGAATCGGAGGGCCACAGCGTAGTATCCCCCAAGACCTGCTTGTAGAGAGAGAATCTTCTTACTCATCGGATGAGTGACAGGATCCATAACAAGCATTGAGCAAGATCACTCATCCGATGAGTGATACCAGCCAATTTCCCATTTGCCCCCAGTGGAATAAGATTTCACAGGTCAGGTCGGGGATGGGTCAAAAAAGAGCAAAACTCCCCCCGATAAGTTGACAGCCTATGTCCCCACTTGAGACTCCTCGTCACCGGCTCCTCGGAGTGACATGCACGGCATTGAGCTAACTCTTGACCGTCACAAGTTACAAACTTGCGACAGTAAAAAATTCAACTCCAGAAGATTCTCCCCTTATAAAAGGGGGTTAGGGGGATTTATGGATACTTAAAACCGAACAAGGCTTTGAGGGAGTTAAACTCTCGTTAGTCAATAGCATGAGCTAAAACCGGCGGGAGTACAACTCCCCTGGAGCTGTGAACCTTTAGACTTAACACTCACGGACTTTGCAAAACTTAGCTTGTCATCCTGTCCCTCCCGAGTAGTCGGAATCGGGATCAGGATCTTCCTCAAAGTTTACTAAAATCATATGAGATGCTGTCCCGAATTCTCGGGATCAGCATGACAAGGTCTGATAGTTTTGTTTTACAAGGTCCTCTAACTTAAAACGCCCTGCCCTCTCAATTCCTAATTTTTAATTCTTCATTGCCCATTCCCTACGCCTGCCACACCTGCTCAGGATTCTTCGCGTAGCCATTCATCGCATCGCGGGTGTCGATGATGCACTCCGACCACTCCGCCAGCTGCTCATAGTCGATATCCGAATGGTTCGTGGCAATGATCACCGCATCATAGCTGCGGATATTTTCCTCGCTCCACGCAATCGACTCCGTGCCCGTCCACTCCGCATGCTCCCGCGTCGGCTTGATGACCGGGATATGCGAATCGTAATAGGCTACCTCCGCCCCGTACTCTTTCAGCAGGTCCAGGATCTTGAAGGTCGGCGACTCCCGCATGTCGTCCACATCCGGCTTGTAGGCCAGTCCCAGGACCAGCACGCGGCTTCCGTTCATCGGCTTCTTGTGGGCATTCAGGGCCTTCAGCGTCTGGTCCATCACGTATTGCGGCATGGAGGTATTAATCTCCCCCGCCAGCTCAATAAAGCGGGTGTTCTGTTCATACTCCCGTGCCTTCCACGTCAGGTAAAAGGGATCGATGGGGATACAGTGCCCCCCGAGCCCCGGACCCGGCACAAACTTCATAAAGCCAAAGGGCTTCGTATCGGCGGCATCCAGCACCTCATGCACGTCAATATCCATCTCCTGGAAGACCACCTTCAGCTCGTTCACCAGGGCGATGTTGACCGCCCGGAACACATTCTCGGTAATCTTCACCGCCTCGGCCGTCTTGGTATCAGAGACCGGCACCGTCTGCACGATGGCCGTGTCATAAAGCGCGCAGGCCAGCCTGATGGCCTCCTCCCCATGGCCGCCCACAACTTTGGGAATCTTGGCGGTATTGAAGTTCACATTCCCGGGATCTTCGCGTTCGGGGCTGTAGGCCACATAAAAATCCTCTCCTGATGTCAGGCCGGACTTCGACTCCAGGATGGGGATGATCAGCTCTTCGGTGGTCCCCGGATAGGTGGTAGACTCTAAAATAACCAGCTGGCCTTTCTGCAGGTGCTCACCAACGGTAAAACAGGTACGCTCTACGTACTGCATATCCGGCTCGCGGTGTTCATCCAGCGGCGTAGGCACGCAGAGCAGGACCGCATCCACTTCCGCAAGACGATCAAAATCGGTGGTTGCATCGGCCCGGTCGCTTTGTGCCAGCTTCCCCATCATCTCTTTGCCCAGGTGCTTAATGTATGGACGCCCCTCCCGGATGCAATTGACCTTTTCTTTATCGATATCAAAGCCCAACACCGGCATGTTTTCATTGTGGAAGGTCCACATCAGGGGTAGACCCACATAGCCCAGCCCTACAATACCGATGGCAAACTCTTTGTCATCTATTTTTTTGAGTAGCTCTTGAAGCATGAATTTTATGGCTGATTATAAATTTTATAAGACGCTGAATATAAGCAAATGTTATAAGAATATGGAATACCTATTATTGAAGGCCGTACTTTAATTTATGTTCCCGTTCACGGAAGCCGAAAATTAGAGCATTTCATACTCATCGGATGAGTACCAAAAGACATGGTTACATATTCGGTCAAATCACTCATCCGATGAGTGATAAACCTATGGACTTGCTAAACTTTTATAGCTCGCTTCCCTATCCTGTCATCTCGACCATTGGGAGAGATCTTCTACTCGCAGGGCAGGAGATTTAGAGGCTGCAAAGCTGGAACGGGCACTTCCAAGGCCCAACCTGTTATAGATGCCACAGGTCATCCCCCTGAATTTGCAGTAAAAAGCGCTGCAAATTTTCCCCCTTCGAAGGGGGACTCCAAACTTTTCTTCATTTTTCAGCTTACCAATACAAGATCCGGGAGATCACCGCGGTCGCAACAGGTGTTCCCTTGTGATGACAACCCCTAATTTCAAATCAAATACCCTACTATTTCAGTCCAAGTAAAACTTTCAGCTTCTTATTCAGCTCTTTTAATCTTGATTCAGAAATAGTCCCCAGGCGACCTAAAATTAAATTCTTTTCGAGAGTCGTAATTTTTGCCAATCTAACAAGAGACTTTTTCTTCAAGCCATTCAATTCTGTCGGTTCTAAAAAAGGTCTCACTCCTTTTTCCAATGTAATTGTGTAGTAAGAAAAGCCAATGTTACATCATCTTCATCATCTACTAAAACCACGGCCGGTCTCCTCTTAGTTGAAGATAAATCCGTAAAAGGAAAGGGAACTAACACAATATCTCCTTTCCTCATAATTCCTCGTCACCTTTAAGATCCTCAAGGGTATATAACTCTTCTTCGTCATGTAAAAAATCAAAAGATTTGCCCTTCTCTGCCTGTTGTTGGATCTCATCCACCAATCCCCTCTCAGCAACTTTAGACAGCAAGAAATCCACAAAATCCTTTGCTTCTTTCAACTCAACATCATCAAGCTGATGAAGCTTTTCTATTGTATTTTTTAAAACTTGATCTCTTTTCATTGTTCAGGAATTAAATAGCTTTGGACACGATCATTGCACTAAGAATGTTGCTACATTAATAAAACTTAAACAAATATTATTCATATTTCACTATTTAACAACCGGTGGTGTTAAAAACAGTCCGGAATACGGTATCAGTCTAACTATTGGCAGTCCACGGATAGTATACGGCCCACACACTCCGCCCGGCACTAAAGTACCAGTCTATGGATGTCCTTGACGAAAACCCTGACAAGCAGGTTTCGCAGCTCGAACTATCCTGCTATCGTAAAAACCCTTCAGATGCTACTCGGACCTTTATTAGGAGATCCCTCCACTGCGGATCCCCAAACGTGTTCCTGCCCCACTTACATAGTTAATTATTGAGAATCCCTATTCAGGGGATGTAGGGCTCCACCCGGTCATTTAGATAATATGCATCTGATGTGTGGACAGGCCTGGTTTCCGTTTCTTTTTTGACCCACTCCTATCCTCTCCCTAACATTAGGGAGAGGGACATTGTGCAGCCTAACAATAGAAAATCCGGGAGATCACCGCGGTCGCAACAGGCGCTCCCTCGTGATGACAGCCCTCCTCGGAGTGACGGCTTGGGATAATATAGGGATGCTTTTTACACTGTTCCAAGTTACAAACTTGAAACAGTTTGGGGCTAAAAACCGATCGAGAGTACAACTCCTCTTCGAGCTGTGATGCCTCTTATATGCAGGCCGCTGAAACAACCTGCAAGAGATCGGTAGGTCGGGAAGCTGTCCCGACCATGCTTGATTTAATATCCATACTACTACACAGAAAAGATCTATAGAATGTTAAATTAGAGCATTTCATGCTGCTTTTTTTGTCAGTAGAGGTACCTAAGCAAAATAAATTTCGCTCTACAATTCTGCTAAACTTTTATAGCTCGCTTCCCCACCCTGTCATCTCGATCCCGACTACTGTCGGGGAAGAGATTTTCTACTCGCAGGCCAGGAGATTTAGGGGTTGCAAAGCTGGAACGGGCACTTCCAAGGCCCAACCTGTTATAGATGCCACAGGTCATCCCCCTGAATTTGCAGTAAAAAACGCTGCAAATTTTCCCCCTTCGAAGGGGGACTCCAAACTTTTCTTCATTTTCCAGTTTACCAATAGAAGATCCTGAAGATCATCACGGTCGCAACAGGTGTTCCCTCGTGATGACAGCCCTCCTCGGAGTGACGGCTTGGACTCTCGGCTTTCAAGTGGATTCGGCTCTGGATATCAACCTTTCCCAAGCTATTCGGGAGGGGCAGCGGATTTAGAGATAGAGAATCTAAGCGAAATAAATTTCGCTCTACAACCGAGAATTCGAGCATTTCCCTAACTGGCGCAAGTTTGCAACTTGGGCCTTCAACTGAAGGGGAGATTAGATTGTGACAGGTGGCCTACAATAGTAGGCCGGACATCTCGTCCGGCTGATAGCATCTTTATTATAGTTGTTACAGTCGGGAAAAATTCCCGACCTACATATGGAATACTGTCCTGTTTCCCATTTGAGACTCCTCGTCGTTGGCTCCTCGGGATGACAAGGCGAGATAATATGGGGCTGCTTTACACTGTTCCAAGTTACAAACTTGAAACAGCAGAGAAATGGAATTAGAGCATTGCCCGAACATTCAACCTTCTACATCCAACATTTAACATCCGGAGTACTTAAACCGCAATCTTATCCTGTTCGCTCTCTTCCTTATCCGATAAATCGTAGACCTTGGACGCGGAACCGTTTTCAACAATATTGCTTAACAGGTCAACACCTCGCTCCTGGTCAAACTGCAGGCCCCATTTGTAGCTATACCAGCGCTGCCACTTGCGGCCAAAGACCTTTGAAAAGAGACGTCGTTTAAACCCATTAGTAGGAAAGATGAGCAGGCAAGAGCCTACCACCAGCCCCAGCATCACATTTACATTCAGAGTCGTCTGGCTAAGGAGCAGTGCAAAACCCACTACCAAAGAGCTTAAAACATAAAGCGTCGTTGAGGCCCATTTATGCGAGAGTCCCATACGAAGCAGTTCATGATGCACATGATCCTGCCCCGGCCGGAATATTGAGCGACCTCTTCGTAATCGCTTAACAACGACGCGGAGCGTATCAAAGAGTGGAAAAGCCAGGATAGCAACCGTAAGTACCGATACCGTATTGCCAAACAAGGCCGTAAAGGCCGGTACACTACCCAGGTTTAAAAAAGCAATCGCTTGTACTGAAAGCAAAAAGCCCAATATCATGGATCCCGTATCGCCCATAAAGATGGAAGCCGGGCTAAAGTTATAACGCAGAAATCCTAATAACGCCCCGGCCAGGCATAACGAAAAAGCAACCATGGGCCATTGGCCTGCGAACATAAATCCCGCCCCAAATAACAGCGAAGCAAGGACGCCAAAGCCTCCGGCCAGCCCGTCGATACCATCAATTAAGTTTACCGCATTAATAACGACTATCACCGTGAACAACGTAATCGGCAAGGCTATCCATAACGGTATTTCTGCCAGGCCGAACATCCCATAAAAATCATTAATAATGATGCCGGAGCCATACATAACCAAGCCGACCGCAGATATCTGGGCTCCCAGCTTTACTTTCGCCGACAGGGTCACCAGGTCATCCTTAAGGCCAACAAAGAATAAGATGACTAATGCTGCTACCAAGTAAGAAAAACCGGTAAAGCTGTCCGACCAGGAACTGATAGCAAAGCTCAAAAGGAAAGAAGCAAATATAGCAATTCCTCCCAGGGTGGGTATGGACTCTGAATGTATTTTACGGCTGTAATCCGGATGATCAAACAGATTACGCCTATTCGCCGCTCTGATAATGACAGGAATGGAAAAAGAGGATATCAAATAAGCAAATAGGACCATCCCGCCCATCATCACCCTGTCCTGTAACAAGTATTCCATAGAATATGATTAATTCATCGGTATACGCCTCATCTTATATTTCGTTCTGAAGATAACACATTAATACCTTTGACACAATATTAACAATTCTTAACGTCTGTTTATAGTAAAAGCTGCCATTAAATGTTCCAATGAATTTCTATTACAGAATCTATCGTCAATGCGCCTTTACTTCTAATGTTAATGACCAAGCCATCTCTATTTCAGGTATAGATTTTCTATTCGGAGGCCGCACCCTTAACAACTGAGCTATTGTTTCTATCCCTTTTGCCGTGTTGGACCTGCTCAAAAGTGACAACCTGGACTCTCGGCTTTCAAGTGGATTCGACTCTGGATATTGAGGCTGTCCAAAAAGTCCAAACTCTGGAATGGGGCCTAAATAATTAAAGTATATCAATCTCCCTAAATCCCTCTTCTCCAAAGCCTGTCCCGACCACTGTCGGGGAGGGACTTTAAAAGGGCCTTGATGGCATTTTGAGCGATATCGAAGTCTAAGAGTTCCTCCTTGCGTGTCCCGAGCGATTCGGGGGAGAAGGAGGACAGGAGGATTGACCAATCGATTGAAATCATAGACCTCATTTGTTTAGGAATCTGATTGTTGACTGTGATTTTTGGGACAGCCACACAGGGGGATTTAACTTGCCTGGTCCCGACACATCGGGATTTCCTGGGTGAAAAATAATAATGGAAGCATCGCATTATTTAATAACCGAGTTATCGTTTCTTTTGCCTTTTATTTTGACCCACTCCTATCCTCTCCCTAACATTAGGGAGAGGGACATTGTCCTGCTTAACAATAGAAGATTTCTGGCCGCCAACGGGCGGATCGAAATGACATTGTAAGCCCCCCCTTTCTTTTTTAACCCACACATGGTCATCTCGAATGCAATAAGAGCCCCCCTACTCGCAGGCCAGGAGATTTAGGGGTCGCAAAGCTGGAACGGACACTTCCAAGGCCCAACCTGTTATAGATGCCACAGGTCATCCCCCTGAATTTGCAGTAAAAAGCGCTGCAAATTTTCCCCCTTCGAAGGGGGACTCCAAACTTTTCTTCATTTTCCAGCTTATCAATAGAAGATCCGGGAGATTACCGCGGTTGCAACAGGCGCTCCCTCATGATGACAGCCCTCCTCGGAGTGACAACCTGGACTCTCGGTTTTCAAAGGGATCGACTCTGGATATTCCCCCTTTCAAAACCTGTCCCGAGCTATTCGGGAGGGGGACAGGGGGATTTAGAGGTAGAGAATCTTAGCGTAATTAATTTCGCTCTACAATTCTGCTAAACTTTTATAGCCCGCTTCCCTATTCTGTCATCTCGACCAGCGGGAGAGATCTTTTATTCCCAGGGCAAAATCCTCAACAGTAGAAGATTTCTCTCTCCACCTGCGTTCCGTTCGAAATGACATTGTAAGATCCCCCTTTCTTTTTTACCCCACACAGTCATCTCGAATGCAATAAGAGCCCCCCTACTCGCAGGCCAGGAGATTTAGGGGTCGCAAAGCTGGAACGGACACTTCCAAGGCCCAACCTGTTATAGATGCCACAGGTCATCCCTCTGAATTTGCAGTAAAAAGCGCTGCAAATTTTCCCCCTTCGAATGGGGACTCTGAGCTTTTCTTCATTTTCCAGCTTACCAATAGAAGATTTCTCGCTCCGCTCCCCGATTGGCTCGGGACACGGCGAAATGACGGTAAGAGTAAGTAAAAAAACGAATGCCATACTTAAAAACTGAACACTTACCTACTTGCTGCTTTATACTATACGAACAAACACCCCTCCTCCCGAGAAATCGGGACGGCACTCCCCTGAAGGGGAGATATCTGCCGACAAATGTAAAGCCAGTGATACCTTAGAATCATGCTCCTTTTAGCATTCCGACCTAACATAAATTCTGCTGGAACAAGTGACCGAAGCCGAAGTGTAAAAAATCATTTCCTGTCTGAAAGTTGCGCTTTTGGCAACTTGAGTTAAATGATTTTAACGGAGGCAAAGAGAACGGCAGCAAGAATTTATTCAGACGGTGGCTTTTTTGCGTTTCGTTTTTTGGCCAACCAAAAAATGGAACAAGAAAATAGCCCATTACAGTAGAAGATTTCTCATTCCGCTAACGCTCCCCGATTGGCTCGGGGCACGGCGAAATGACGGTCAGGGGGGATAGCTCATACAAGAAGAAAAGCCATAGCTCTCATCATCACCTCCATACTGTCATCTCGACCAGCGGGAGAGATCTTCTACTCTAAAGGCAGAGCGTGACATCGATACTGGCTGACACACTCTTTGGACAAGTACCGTTATTAAGGGTCGGGAAAGCTTCCCGACCTACATATTTAAGGGGGACTCTGTGTTCCATCAACTAATTTCTAAATTGCTCAAGCAGCTCAGCATCCGCTAAATCTTTCGTCCTGCTACTGGATCGTTTATTTATAATCAGATCATCCAAAGAGATAAAACTGATCCCCTGTCCCCCAAGTTCGCTGTTTTCTCTATTACGATAGGCCTCCTGAAATGAAACCCCACTTATACCGGTCATAATATCTATCCTCACCGGTTCATATCCCAGCTGGAGAATTTTATCATTCCCCATAAAATCCTCTTGACTTAGAGCGAGTTCACCAAAACCAAATTCACCAAGCACCGTCAAAAGCCGCTTTATATTTTCTTTTGAATTATTGACAAAAAATGGGGAAGCCTACACAACGAGATACTCAACACTATGCTCGTTCAACAATTCGATAAACTCTTTGTAATCCTTCTCGAGCCTCATAGCCTCCCTTTTCCTTTAGGAACAATCTAATATACTGCTCTCGTAAATCCTGGAGTATGCTTAGACGTTCTTCCGGTGATTTGGATTTCCAATAGGTAATATCTTCCTGTTCAGCCTTATCTCTGCTTAAAAAACGGGCTTCTTTAATCATAAATAGTTATTTTGCAAATAGATATTACATACTAATGTAACAATTAAAATGATACTCTGATATTGCTTTTCCAAATTTGTTGCAGGTTCCCTATGCTACCTTTTTTAACGCAGAGCGCGCAGAATACGCCCTACAAGACCTATCAGGTTTTGAAAACCTGATAGGTCTGTTACTTACGTCCCCGGCACTTCCCATTTTGATATAAACCACGTCTGATTGAAAATTCCTAATTCATAATTTGTAACTCTCCGCGTTCTTTCATTTTGACCCCATCTTATTCTTCCCCTACCAGGCAGGGGAAGAGACGCTTTGATCCAGATCTTACTCAGCTTAATAATTTAGTCTTCATATTCTATACCTTTTTAACACAGAGTACAGAAAGCACAGTCATATTTTGTCCGTGCCCTTTGTGTTCCAACCCTCAGTGCCCTCCCTGTTCTATTCTACGTTTGATATAATTTTAGCTCTTCAATATATCTGAAATCTTTTTTATTCCGAGTATAAAGCGGGATATCTTCTACAATAGCAGTAGCTGCTATAAGTCCATCCGGTAATGACAAGTTATGGCTCAATGAATAGGTATCCATCAGATCCATAAAGCATTCATCTATAGCCGGATCGAGATGTAAAAGATGAAGATGAGCGATATCCTGACGAATTTGCTGATATTCTTCCTTATTTAACGCACCAAACAGAAGTTCTCCGGCAGTGACAATACTTATAGCTATAGAATTCTGCCCAATAGCCTGTAGCTTTTTTAGCGTATCCGGATGCTCTTTATAGAAATCAATAATGATATTTGTATCACAAAGTACTAACGACTTCTCTTCCATGCCTGCTTTCTTAATTCCCTGGCATCAATGTCTCGGCCTTTCCACATTCCGGCAGACGAAAAAAAATCATACGCCTCATCCACCTTTTTTCCGCTTTGTTGGATCTCTATAAAGTCAAACTCCTCCAACAGCTTCATCAAAAAACCAATCTTTTTATCATCTTTTATGGTCAGCGTTATTTTCTTCATAATTGATTATTTCCAATAGTTATTTATCATAATATATTAAAATACAAATTTCCTCCATACTTTTGAACACAGAGTACCCAGAGAACCCACAAAGTACACAGTTAATATTTTTCTCCGTGGGCGCCGTGTTCTTTCATTTTTGACCCCATCTTATTCTTCCCCTACCAGGCAGGGGAAGAGACGCTTTGATCCAGATCTTACTCAGCTTAATAATTTAGTCTTCATATTCTATACCTTTTTAACACAGAGTACAGAGCTTATATTTTTCTCTGCGCCCTCTGTGATCAAACCCCGTGTCCTCTGCGTTCTATGCTTTTTTCAACACTCTGATTGAAAATTCCCAATTCATAATCGCTTCCACAATCCGCTCCGCCGTATGCCCATCCCAATACAGCGGCTTCGGCAAGTCTTTTTGACCGGCCACTCCATTTTGCAGGTGCTTTTCAATATGATCCAAAATCACCTTTGGATCCGTACCTACCAGCGTATTCGTCCCTTCCGTAATGGTAATAGGCCGCTCCGTATTCTCACGCGCCGTCAAACAAGGAACGCCCAAAGCCGTGGTCTCTTCCTGGATGCCGCCTGAATCGGTCAGGACCAGTCGGGCATTGTTCATCAGGTTTACATTATCGAGGTAGCCCACCGGCTCCAGCAGGTGTAAGTTTGCTATGGACTCAAGTCGCTCCCACAACTCAAACTGCTCGGCTCGGTTCTTGGAGCGCGGATGTACGGGCCATACCAGCGGTATATCGGAGGCCGTCTCTTCCAGGATATCCACAAAGTTGTTAAGCGTCTCTTCCTGGTCCACATTCGAGGGACGGTGCAGTGTCACCAGCCCGTATTTTCGTGCATCGAGCCCAAGGTCGCTCAGTATGGTTGATTCGCCCGACCGCTCCCGCATATTGAAAAGCGTATCGATCATGATATTCCCCACAAAACGGATCTTTGCATCAGGTATGCCCTCTTTCTTCAGGTTCATATTGCCATCAATGGAAGGCGTCAGCAGCAGATCGGCAATACTGTCGGTCAGCACCCGGTTGATCTCTTCGGGCATCTCTCGGTCGTAGCTGCGCAGGCCCGCT
This sequence comes from Fodinibius salsisoli, assembly GCF_026229185.1. Taxonomy (GTDB): domain Bacteria; phylum Bacteroidota; class Rhodothermia; order Balneolales; family Balneolaceae; genus Fodinibius; species Fodinibius salsisoli. The sequence goes on from NZ_JAGGJA010000023.1 coordinate 13,361, forward strand.
TCTACATGCGCCACCTTGATACCCATCTTATTGGCCACAATGGTACAGGCCATGGTGGGATTGACATCCCCCACTACCACCACCCAATCGGGCTGCTCTTCTTCAAGCACTTGCTCAAACTCGGTCATCACTTTGGCGGTCTGTACGGCATGGCTGCCACTACCCACTCCCAGATGGTGGTCGGGAGCCGGTATCCCCAGTTCATCAAAAAATATTTTGGACATTTCATAGTCGTAATGCTGACCGGTATGCAACAACTGTGCTTCTATCTCTTGATGGTTTTTGTATTCTTCTAATAAGGGCGCAACCTTCATAAAATTAGATCGAGTGCTTGCTACGTTGATTACCTACATTATGGATTACTATAATTAATTTGTTCATGTTTTTGCGAATTCTATAAACAGATACTTGTCCACTGAAGCCATGTTTATGCTAAAAATCTTTGGCAGACTATACCTTATGCGAAGATAAGCTATGATTTCACATAGGCCTATTATCAGTAGTTTTTATTCAATATTTTAACAAAAAAATAATATACCTTTCTATTTAGAAGGCCTATCACCATTAACTCGGTTCAAAACGTTCCAATCATTTAATACCTCCTGACAAGTACCAAAGGTAAAATTTTGGAGCAACATATTTAATTTACCTTTAGTTGTACTTAGGCCGATATAACATTTAAACCGTCTATTCAAAGGCATTCGTACTCTCGGACAATCGGGAGCAAAATCTCTTGGATGGAGGTAGACCACACCTGGTATCTCCCTTTTTTCCAGTTGGTTAAAGCCATATTTAATGACGGATTTCGGCCAGAAACGCAAATATCCTCCACCGCTAAATGGAATATTCATTGATCCAAATGATATCATACTCATTGGCAATTCAGCAAACCGAGTGTCAAAATATTCTTTGGAGAGAATCTGAGGACCTTGTTCAATGTCGTAGCCACCATGACCTCGCTGGGCAGGGAACAAACTGGCATCATATTCTATACCCATTTCACTCATTACTTCAAAGGCCCATTCATTTCCCTGTGTAATTGAAAAAGAAGGTGCCCTATATCCTTTTATCTTGGAGCCGATTAAATCTTCCAACACCTCTACAGATTGTTTCAAATAATCATGAAACTGATCAGGCGATAATGTGTTTACCCGGTAGTGCCAATAGCCATGGGTACCAATTTCGTGTCCTCGGGCGGCTATATCTCTTACAAGACTGGGATATTTCTGGGCAACCCATCCCAAAACAAAAAAAGTAGCCTTTACTCCATATCTATCTAAAATGTCTAAGATTAGATTTGTCTTGTCCTCAACAATGGAAGGATATTGCTCCCAATTTCCCCGCCGCTCAAGCTGAGGAAGCCCTGCTATATGGAACCAATCTTCAATATCAAACGATAAAGCGTGTTTCAAGGATTTTACAGTTATCTTAAAATGGTCAAATTAATACACCCTTTTTGAAAAGAATGGACCTATTTTATCTGCAATAGATTTAGGGATTTTAGCCCATATATCAGCCAAAAAATCCATATTCTTAACATTCATATCCGAGGGATTACTATAATTAAAATATAGCTGTTTATCCTCTGTCCCCCATTGTTTTTTAAATCTGTGAGAACCACTCCCTTCTGTTGCCCGGCCAAATGAAAAAATATCATACCCTTGATTAATACTGTACGCAATCATCTTCCAATACAAGAAGTTATTTGCCCCAAACTTGCTGTATTCCCAAAGTGATGCAGCCCAAGGGACTTCTACAAAGTTTTTATAGGTCATTATTATAGATGAACTGACCGGTTTATCTTCATAATAATTAATAAATAATTTAGCCTCACCAAATTCATAATCCTCTAAAATGTTAGAAAACAGTGATCTTGTAAGCACGGGAGACCCTAACCTATGCATTATGTCAGAATATACGGTATAGAATTCATCAAGAAGTTCTACTCCACCTATTTCCGTTTCAATGCCTTCCTTTCTTCCCTTGCGAACTTCCGTCCTTTTATCCCCATCAAAAAACTCCATCTGTTCATCTTCAGAGTCCTGCAGGTTTAAGAATGCTGAAATTTTTTTGCTGTTGGTTTCCTCGACAAGATCATCTGAAATCCCATGGAAGGATCGTATTTCGAACTCTGCATCGAAGTAGCTGAATATTTCTCTATATACTTCATCTTTATCATACTCTTCTGATAAAAAACATCCTCCATATGAAAAATGTGGCATAGAAACTATCGTATTACCCACTTGACAACAAGGGAAAATTCCTATGACAGTTTCATCATCATAGAGCAATACACTTTTATCATTAAATTTAAATGTTTTTTCAATTATACTACCCAAGGATGGATTATGGGCAATCGTTGGTTGGCCCGGATAATGATCAACAAATGTATTCCAATCTTCTTGATTATTGGCTTGCAGCTTTTCAATCCTCATGAATTCAAAATTATTTAAGATTGCCTAATTAAAAATTGCTCATAGTATAAAAATCAGCTTACAGCTATACAACTATATTATTCTTTTAGCAAGGTAGATATTTTATGCACTATTTCTTTACTAATTCCTAAGTGAGTTGGTAGCGTAATTAAAAACTCTTCCAAGAAGTTCGAATTTTTGAGTTTACAGTTAGATGAAACATTGTCAAATTCTTTGCTGATAAAAATATTATTTCGATACATTTTTCTAACACCCATCCTATATAATACCTCTGGGATACTATCATTCTCATGTATAATTGGGAAACGAATAAATATAGAACTCGTATTAGCTGTTATTAACTCCTCATCCAAAGATGAAGAATAAAGAGCTGCTACCTTTTTTCTATGATCGTTTAATTCTTTCAGATAAGTATTTTTGTCAGCTATTACATTTTTCAAAAATGGTATCTTTGAGCAAGTATATTCATCTGCTTTATATTTTTGAATGCTATCTCTCTTTGACAGATATAACATTTCTATTAATGAATAAGATACAGAATTCTTACCCAGTTGTAATAAACCTAAATTCAATAAAAATCTAATTTTTCTATGAACCTCACTGGGATTATAAACTTCCTCAAGTCCCCAAAACTTTTCATTGTTTATCCTTAATAGACCTCCCATACCTAATGGCAAAGGTTTGCCTCTATCAAAACTGTATAATTGAAAATCTCCCTTTATATTGGAATCCGAGGAAGAGGTTGATAAGTATTGGGAAGAATCGTAGATCACTAAAAGCTCATTCTCCTGAGCAAAATTAAGCACCCTTTCTACATCTATATTCAAGCCAAATAAGTCTTGAAGTAAAATAGCTCTCGTATTTTCAGAGATATTTTTTTTAATTGATGAAAGCGAAGGTTCAAGAGTAGTTTTCTCTATATCATAAAGTTTGATCTTATTTTGAATAAAAGCATAAATTACTGATTCACAAGTATATGCTGGTAACAAAACTTCATCATTGGGTTTTAGTATTTTTTTAGCAATAAAACGGAGCAAACTACGTGCATTTTTACTGATCAGAATAGGAAATTGCCCATCGTATGTAATTTCATTATCTAAGAAAGAAGTTATTTGGTCTTTAGAGTTAGAAAACTCAAACGGAATGGCACTTTCAGCTGGTGGGGTATACATATTATCTATGCCAAACACTGAGATCATTATCAATTAATGAATCTAATTTTTTAATATCTTCATTAAAGAATTCCTTTAATTCTCTTCTTATATCCTGTGCCATTTCTTCCTTTTCTTCAATCATTTTCCCTGATACTTTTTCCAAAACATTTCTCGGAATTACTTTTTTTACCGTCTCCCTGAGCATCAATGAAATTGAATTATTTCTATCTAAAATAAACTTTGCTACAAAATTAGATGGTTCACCCGCACTATTATAGTTAACACTCGAATCATATTGAAAGTTGTTTGATATGGATAAAAATTCTGTAACCCTGCTAATTTCTTGTTCTGGTTGTCTTTTTAAATCTTCCTGTAAAAGAACATGGACATTTGAAAATCTCTCTTTAAATGTTTTTACTTGTTCATAATATAATCCCACCTCTTTATACAACCACATAAAATCATAATTATCTTTTTTACGCTGATCTTCCAATTCCAGAGCATCTTTAAAACTTAATTTTTCACGATTATCTCTTAATAGATGATTATAAGCTGAATATGCTCGCTCTACTGGATTCCGTAATAGAATAATTATCTCAGCATCCCCTAAATAATTATAAATCTTATCTGCAGTAAATTCATGGAAAAACAAATAGTCTGGGCTTGCCTCACCTATTCTTTTACCTTCAACTTTTGCAAAAAGTTTTTTATAGTTTTTTTCTTTCCTTATTACTGCATTATCTATTGTATGATCTCCTGGCCCATTATGTGGAAATTCTAAATGCCGTGAGCTAAAGTAGCGAGGTTCTTTAAGCCCTGCCATCGAAATATCGGGGTGTTTTCTTAATATATTATAGAGAGCGGTTGTTCCGCATCTTGCCGCACCAACAATTAGAAAGTTAGGAAGTTGAGTTTCCATAAATCTCCTTAAAATATTTATAGTACCTGCTAATAATAGATGGCCAGTTATAATACTCTTCTATTCTCTTAAAACCGGCCTCTCGTATTTCATCCCATTCGCTTGCTTCTGGGCTTATCTCTATTTCTTTTAAATGGTTAGAAATATCTTGAGCATCGGAAAAATAAAGGGCTTTATTATCAGTCACTTCACGTGTAAATGAATTATCATGACAAATACACAAGTTTTTTGAAGCCATTGCTTCTAAAAGAGATGGATTGGTTCCACCAACAGAATGACCGTGCAAATATGTTAAAGCACCATACCGAACGGCTTGGAGTTTTTCACTGTCATAGATGCCATCTAAAAACTTAACCTGCCCGTTGCCCAATTCTTTCAAGCTGTTAACATAAGCCGTGTCTTGTAGATTACCTACAACAGCCAAAGGATATTTACGCTTCGTGTTGCTGTACCCTTTTATAATATGATGCACATTATTTTCAGGCTCAAGCCTACTGACGATCAAATGATATTTATTAGCTTCCAGTCCATATGACTTTAAGGTACTATCAATATCATCATGATGTTCCATGAAAATATTTTCATGGGCACCATATTCTATAAAATCACTCTTCTGCCGTCGATTGAACTCTGATTCCATCGCATCCGCAATTGCCCTGGAATCAGATAGATAATATTCGCTGGTCTTTGTCGATAGCCAAAACATCGTATAAAGAGCTATCTTGGTACTCCAAGACCATTTGCTTCTCCACCATCCCATGCCATCTGGGTTGGTAACAAATTTTACTCCCTTCAACTTGGGTATCCAGCAGCTAAAGGCAGCACCCACCCCGCATGAATAAATGATATCTGCTTTGTCTAACACTTTCTTTGTAGAGTCCCAATAATATAAATTGGGGTTCTCTGCTTTCGAATATTTGGAATAGATAAGATCAATATTTTTATATGTCTTTTTAGAATAAAGTTTCTTTTGATACTTATCACAGACAACAATAATACTGACATCATCATACTCACTAAGGCCTAACCCTACCTCTTCCACAAATGTTTCAAACCCACCATATCCTGCGGGAATTCCTCTTGACCCTATAAAAGCTATCTTCATTATAATTATTAAACCGTCTTTTTTTCATTAAAAAGTAACTTGGCAAAATAGTTTGATTTAGATTTCCAAGACAACTCATTTGGCAATTCATATGAAATGTTTTTACCAATCTGATTCTTTACTATCTGAAAATTATTTAGAAAATCGTCTCTTGAATCACAAATGATGATATTTTTGTCGTCATGAAATTTTTCAATATTACCAATATTAGTAGAAATTATTGGCTTATTTGCAGCCATATATTCGTAAAACTTTATTGGGTCTCCGCCATGTTGATTTTCAATTATGTATGGAATAAATAAAATGTCGAAATGATTGTAATAACTTGGTATTCTTTCGTAATGTTTATCGCCTAGATAAAAGACATTCGATAATCCCTTGATATCTTTATCCCAATTCTTCTTTTTCCATTTTTTGTCCAAGAATTTACCTAAAATAACAAAATTAAGATCTGGATTTTGTACAGCTAATTTTGATAACAACTTTGTATCAAACATTCTCTGCATTTTTCCAGCATAACCTACAAGTGGTTTATCCTCTGGCAAATCTGACGGCCTCTCAAAAGTTCCGCTGAACTTTTTGAAATCTACACCATTAGGTACTAATTCAAGATTTGCCTCACAATCTTTTGAGAGATATCTATATGTGTCTTTTGAATTAACAATGATATGATCAAAATCACATTTAGCAGTATCATATAATTGCTCAATTTTATCTCTAAAATATGCCCATTCTTTATATTCAGTAAAATTGTCAACAGCATCAAGCATCTTTATGTTGGCATCTAGATTTAACCCAAGATTTACAGAAAAGGGGAAAGACATATAAATTGAATATTGGGTTATTTCCAAATATGACAATACATCTTTGATTCTATCCACAATTTCACTACTTGAGTAAATTTGCGGTAACCATGCATGCCTTTTCCAAATGACATTAAAAAAGTCATATACAAAAAAATCAACAACATATGTTTGATGATTAATTTTCTGAATATAAGTATGGTTACTTTTCTTTATCAATTTATCTTTTTCAGAAACTACTTTTTTATTTCTTAATAAAACTTCAGCAAGCGAGGTTGGCCTATTGATAATAATTATATTATCAATATTATCATATTCCTCGCTAATATAGTGCTCATAAATATGAGAATCTCTTGTTCTAAATCCATTATTTAGGGCTACCTTATAATCATGGAATGGAATTATTAGCAAACTCTTCATTTCAAAATATCAACTTAAAATTTGAATAAGTATTACTGCCATAAGTCAGAATGGCAACGAGCAAAGTCACAAGCAAATAGAAAACATAATATTTTTTTTCACCTATTATATCCAATGAATTAATACTAGCAACTAAAGCAGGTAAATATGCTGTATACATAAATCTATATGAGAAAGGACTTATCCACACTAAAGCATAGATCAGGGATAATAAAAAAGTCAAACCCCAAATACTCATATTTGGTAATTTTTTTAATGGTAAACGAACCTTGGATTTTAGCAAATAAAAGTGAGATAGAAAAAATATCAATATTACCAAAAAATAATATCTATATATCCATGATAGTATATCTTTTTCACTTGTAAGATACGTGTTTAATTTTGTTCCCAAACCAAATACACTGTCCATTAAAGGTATCTGAATACTCTTAAAAAAAGGGCTAAGAAAACTAGAAAAATCAATTAATTGCCATGTTACTATCAAGGCTCCAAAAATATAAGTAGCGTATCTAATTAGTTTTAATATTCTATCTTTGTCTAAGACTTTTTCCCAAAAATAATAGATAGGATAAAGCAAGGTAGATTTGTGACCTAATACAATAGCTAATGAAACTACCTTAGGAATTTTCCTTTTGTGAAATGCTAAAACAAAAATTAATAGTGCAACACATGATGATAGCCCCTGTCTTAAACCATTAGTGAGCATATCAAAGCCTGGATAAAAACTTATATATACTAACAGTACTAATGACCTATTTTTTATGCCAATAATTGAGACAATGCCTAAGATAAGACATAATTGTACCAAGACATTGCTTGCAATAAAAAAGTTCTTGCCCCCAATTTGTGAAATGGTAAAGGCAAAGCTATTGTAGAGGAAATCCCAAGAGTTCCTAAATGAGGAAGTTGCACCTATTTCTTGAAAATGATTTACATATTCAATAGTATCTGTTCCAGAGTACTGATCCCTTAACCCAAGAAATAAAAATGCAAAAAAAATTATCGCAGAGGATAACAAGTAATCAATTTTCTTATCCTTTATTACTACAATAGAAATAGATACCAATATCCATATTAAGAGATATGAAATGCCCGATATACTGAAAAGGAAATTTGCGATGTACTGCAACGATATTACCGGTAACTGAGTTAGTTCTAAAAAATATTATCAAGAATAGAAATTAAACCTATCTTCTAATGCAATAAATATTTTAACTGAAATCATATTTATAAATTTCCCCTCAAACTATTGATAATACAATTATTCTATGAATAATATTATTTAGTTGTATTATCAATTATTTTTTTCTGAAAATCTTTTATTCCATACCTATTCTTAAATTTTATTATATTTTCAAAATTGTGTTTGGCATTTTCCTCATCAAAAAATAAATCATTGTTATATAAGTCATTTTTAAAGTCCTCGATAGAAAAAACATGGAACCCTTCATTTTCTAGCCATTTTTTGTGAACATTTTTATTATTTAAATATACTTTAACCCCGGTTTGAAAAGCCGTCCTAATATTGGCACCGGCCATTTGCCTATAACCATTTATTACTAATGCTGAAGCTTTTTGATAAAATGAAAAGAACTTCTCCTTGCTCATGAAATTTTCTATTAACCTAAAATAACTTTTATTATCAGTTCGTCTTTTTATTTCATTGGTATAGTCCTTACTACTATTACCGTAGCTATAAAGCAGAGCAAAATCATAATTTATTTTAGGCCTTTCTTTCTCAATAATATTAATCAAATCTAAATGATTGTTGTAGAAGGATCGGTTATTCCCTAAAATAATAGTTGGTTTTTTTGTTTTTTGTTTTATGTCATAATCAATATTCCTTAACTCAGTTATTTGATGAAAATGCGGAAGTTTTACAAACTCGGGTAAATTTTTCCATATTGATTGTAAGAATAAATACTCTTCTTCACTTAAAGCAAGAAAATAATCAATTCTTTTCATCGCCTTCCATAAATACTTCTTACGTCTTACTCCGTATTTAAGTAAATCACGTATTGGAGCTAAAATATACCTGAAATTTATTCCTAACAAAGTTGTCTTTCGTTCATAATACTTTTGGGAGAGTTCGCTATAAAATAAATCCGAACGCATTGAATATAACTCATAACCATAAAATCGCCAGACTATTTTCAACTGTTTCGGTAATGCCAAAGCTATTTTCATTTTAAAGACATCAAGATTATATAACACAACAAATTTTGCTTCGTTACAGATTGATAATATCTCATCTAAACCTCTCTTATCTTGACTGACAACTACCATATTATGATCTTCATGAATAACTTGAGTATCAGTTTTACCAACCTTGACAATAAGGTTACTAAAATAGTCTCCTTCAAATATTTTTGTTTGATGAGCAAATTTTTGATCTGAATAAATATGTACTACTTTTATTCCTGACATTTTATATTTTTTGGAAATCTTATTTTACAGATTTAAAATGCGTAAGAGTAACTGCTTATTTCTTCTAATAATTGGTTTTCCAAATCAGTTGCTGCATCAAAATTTATTTTTCGATTCTTTTCCTTATGCTCTAACCATTTTAGCCCCTTACGCTTAGCCAAAACTTCAGAAAATATTTCCTCCTCCGCATAATCAATACGCGATTTTACATGTATCAAACGAGACCTATGGCGTGCAAACGGTTCTGTTTGGTCTTTGCCTAAACCTCTTGGGTTTTCTTTATTCCACTCCACTAACGAAGCAATTTCTTGCAAATTTAGAGAAGGATTATCATTTGTTATAGGCATATGATGATAGTCAATATCAAACCAATCAGTTAATTTCTCATTTAAAATTTTTTCCACTCCTTTATCTTTTATTGAATCAAAATCTAACCAATCTACATTGTCAGAACCAAAAAAAGAATTGAGCTGGTCTTCTTTCATTTTAAAATTTAAATCCGGCAGAAAGTTTCTATCCTGAAAGGTAATAATCCATTTCAGAAATTCAGGATAAGCTTTATCATATCCCATCTTGACATACTCACCATACATACTCCGAACAAAAGAGACGGGCTTACGTTTAATAACCAATATCTTGATCCTATGCTCTCCTGTAAGATATTTAATCCTGTCATATTTTTCTTCATTTGAGATGCCCTGAAGAGTGAATTTGGTAGCAAAATGCTCACTTGAAAAAACAACTTTTCTACTTCCAGCTTCGCTTATAAAATTTTGAATCGCTTGTTTGACTTTGTTCCTTTCTTTGAACCAGTAATGCTCGTTAGCATATTTTAACAACGACTCAAATCCTAATTCAAGAGAATCATTAGCATAACTAATATTATTACCTATCCCTACACCTCCGAAATGCAGTTTCGGATGTTTTTCGAAATAGCTGCGCTGCAGAGTCGTGGAAAAACTTTTGGGATAACCGATGTGCAAATAGACAGTAGCCATTTTATTGTTTTTACTTATTGGCGTGTGCTTTATTATATATTTTTATTTAATTCTTATATGATTCTTAAAATTCAAAAAAGATTTTTTGATTAAGGTCTCCTGCCCCTTATCTAAAAGCAATGATTTATGTAATGAATGACTATCAAATGAGAGATTTTGGTTTAAGTATATATATTCCAACTCTGGAAGATTGTCTAAAAGTATTTGTTTAATTTGATTTAAATTGGAATTGAAATCCGCAATAGTTTTGGTTGTTTGGCTGGTTGAAAAATCTTCAAGCAAATCCACTAAATACATGCACAATGTATCAATATGAATAAATGGACGCATCTGCTTTCCGTTACCATAGATTTGAATTTTTTTATTCACAATACTTTCAAAGATAAAATTGTTAATCACTGCGTCAAGCCGGAAACAGAGGTTATAGCCAAAAATATTTCCGGATCGAATGACATTTATTTCACATTTTTCTGAAAGTGCCTTAACATATTTTTCTGCTTCATATTTTGATTTACTGTAGGCATTTTGCGGTTGAGGAACTGCTTCAGGACTAATCTCATGTCTGTTACCATAAACAGCAGAAGTGCTTAGAAAAATTATTTTTTTTACAGTTTCCACCCTTTTAATAGCATTTACCACATTTAGTGTCCCCCACTGGTTTATCTGCTCATATCGAAAATTCTCTAAGTGATTTTTAGGGAAAGGTGTATGAGCTGCTAAATGGTAAACCACATCAATATTTTTGAGGATTTTTATAAGTTTGTCTGTATTAAGTATATCCCCCTTTATAAAAGTAGTTTTATTTAACTTTTTTGAGCCCAGAAAAAAATTTGGATGCACCCGCGAGAGATTATCATAAACAATAACTTCGGATATATCTCCAAGCTCATTAAGATAGTTTGTTAACGAATAGCCTAAATAACCGGCCCCTCCTGTTACTAATACACGCATAATCTTGTTCTAAAGTTCTGTATGTAAACCACATTCTGTCTTCTGCTGGCCATCCCAACGCCCTTCGCGAGTTGCTGCAACTCCGCGAGAAGTGCAGGGCACACATCCTATTGATGTATATCCTTTATCTTCTAGTGGGTGCTTGGGTAGGTTAAAGGTATTAATATGGCGATAAATGTCGCGGGCTGTCCATTCGAGCATAGGATGAAATCGTATAATATCATTTTCTCTTTCTTCTATTTGCTTCATACCTTTTCTTACGGATGACTGATCCCTTCGTACACCGCTGATCCATACATCTCCTTTCTTAATCCATGTATTCAACGGTTTAACCTTATTCAAGTAACAGCAATAATCGGTATCGGACGAGTAATAATGAAGACCCTCATCGTTTTTTTGGAGGTGTAAAGAAGTTTCGGAACTAATTTCAACAACATTTAAATGAAGTAGCCTTGCCACATGCTCCTTGAACTTATATGTTTCAGGAAAAAGAAAACCTGTATTTATGAACACAATTGAAATCTCTGGGCAAACCTCAGATATTATATGCAGTAATGGTATACTCTGTGTTTGAAAAGAGGAAGTAGCAAATATTCTTCGGCCATTCTTTTGGAAATAATTTATTTTCTCTGATAATAAATCGACAGTATTATCATACATTTTATTAACTATTATTTAAATAATTTATATCTAGTTCCGATTCTGCAGATATTGTTGTGCAATATAAGGTATTGTTCGTTTGGAATGTTCCCAAAATACTCGAAGATCTCTGCCATAGAAAAATGCTTCCTGATTTGACTTCAAAAGATACTTGAATATGTTAAAAAAGCTTGTGTTTTTATTTAGCAATCTATTATGAAGCAAATCCATCCAGAAAAATTGCCAATATATTTCTTCCTTTTTTACAGGTTCAAAAGTTAAATTATTTTCAATTTCACCATGTAAATAGTCTAAACAAATTTGTGTAAGATTTACTCCTCTTGCGTTGTTTATCTGGTGCCAGCTCCATATTCTGGGGTTAATCTCAATCAAAAAATACTTTCCTTTATATTCTTTAAACTCAATTTGGGCTATTCCTGTCAGTGATAGCTCTCTAAGCAAATCTTTGGCAGGCTTTACTAATTCAGGTTTATAAATTGTTTTTCCCAATGAACATTCTCCAGTCACTGGTGGAAATTGCCTCTCTTTTGTGCAGGTTGACCATGCAATGAGTTTGCCATCAAAACTATAGGTCCCTATCGTACATAATTTATCATCTCCACCGGGTATATATTGCTGTACAATTCCTTCTTGATTAAGCGATTGTAACTGGTTAGCTGCTGATAAAAGCTCGTTTTTATTATCACAAATTTTTACACGGAATGCTTCTTTAACAACATTTATCTCTGGAGTCTTTTTAATGGCAGGTTTTATAATAATAGGAAATTCACTTGCATTTATTTTTGAAACTTCAGCCATCTTATATGATTTAGGAGCTGATACCCCAATAGATTGGGCGAGTTTATTCACTTTTGATTTGTTCAAAGCATATTCTAATAATTTGTAATCGGTTTCAAAACTGTACTGGTAATATTCTTTAAGTCTATTATAATACTTGGCAAAAAATAATAAATAGTCATCGTCGCCGGTAAAAATTACCGGTTTCGATTCTCGATAATTCATTTTTTCGGCAGCTTGAATTAAAACCTCTATAAATTTTTCATCGCTAACCGCAGTTATTTCAGGTATGACAAAAAAATCTTTCAGATATTTTGACTTACTTACGGGCGTTCTCCATGTATCTGCTCCATAAATTTCATACCCACTATCTTTTACGGATCGTATCACACCATAGCCAGTTCTTCTGCAATGAATCACGAAAATCTTCTTCAATTCCATCAAATATTAACTCGAGTTAAATGGTTATTTGGGATTTCAATGTGATTTAAACGGTCAATATCATTATATCGATATTGAGCCAATATATATCTACTTACAAAACCATGCGAAAATAATAATACGTTTTCCAAAGACTTTTTTTCATCTATAAAGGCATCCACACGCATTTTAAACTCATCAAACTGCTCTCCTAATTTTAGTTTTTCTACATTATCATACCATATTGAACTAATATCAGCAAGCATTTCACTCTTTGGCCTACCTTCATATTTTCCAAAATCAAATTCGATAACGCGATTATCGGTAGTCGGAGTTTGGAATCCATATTCTTTAGCTGTACTAACAGTTCGTTTAAGAGGTGATGAAAAACATTTTGTAATAGGTACTTTGTTTAATCTTTTTTTCGTCTTATTTATTCTTTTTGACGTCTTCTGATCAACTTTTTTTATCGGAATATCTTTACGACCCTGTAGCCTCCCTTCTTTATTCCAGGTAGTTGGCAAATGACGAATTAAATACAGTTCCATCACGAGTTAATTTTAAATGTTTCTGACCGCAAACCAACTCTTTCCGCCTCAAGCAATAAAATATCATGGGGATTAACATTACCCAAATTAACATTACTGCCAATTAAATTAATCAAAAACATTTGCGAATCACCTGTCGGGGCTTCTAAAATTAAATTTGCAGGATCAATAGTGTGTATAATATCATCAATTAAGTCTGTCCGCAGCTCCCCGTTTGGCCCAAATAATCCGGCTGTCCCAGAATTTCTCCCTTCCGTTATTACATATTTAGCCCCCTCTTTCAGCAGTATTTCAATTTCGTTAATCCATTCACTGGGTGGCATCGTTTTCTGCTTATCCTTACTTCCAACTTCACAAAGAACATCAATGTCACTTCCAGTAAAAAAAGAGATAAGATCTTTTCTCTCACTTAAACTTAAATCGATAGTACCATTAGAAATTTCTACAAAATCTATTTCATATTTTAACAATATATCTTTGAGGTTGGTCAGCCTATTTTGAAAATGAAATTTTTCAAACAATGTTCCTCCAAAGTAAACTTTAATATCAAATTTATGATACAGTGAAATTTTTTCCTCCAAATTGGGAGATACAGCTGCAATACCAACTCCTAATTTTGCTATATCTACATAATCACTATAATCATTCAAGATCATTTCCAATTCTCTTGTAGATAAACCAACATCCATAATAGATGTTAACCCTTTCTTTCTTGGTTTTTTTGTTCTATAAGGTACTTCAAGTCGATTAATAAACATATTGATATTTTCGTTCTAAAATAGTTCTTCTTTCTGAACTCATTAAAATGGTGATTTTTTATTCGTAATAAAATAATATCAAGCCACTAGTACTCTACTGTATACACAATAAATAGAGAAAATAAGTTTTAACTGATATTACAATAAAACTTTTGTTAAACTTTCTTTAATAGTTGTAATTATCTTTGTTTGATCGGTCTCTTTTAAATCATGGAACAAAGGTAAACATAAAATCCTTTTAGAAATATCAACTGAAATGTCTGTTTCATTGGACCTTACATAATCAAGCTCACATAAACTCGGATAAAAATATCGTCTTGAATATATGTCTTCTTCTTCTAATCTTTTTTTTACGCTCAATGCTGTTTGTTCATTTTTGAAAATGACTGGATAATAAGCATAATTATATACTGTTTCTGGCTTTACCTGTTGTGTTTTGACTGTTAAATCATTCAGCAATGATTCATAGACATAACTCTGCTTTTTTCTTCGCTCTAATACATTGTCAATGTATTTCAAGTTACAAATACCCATTGCTGCATGAAATTCTGAGTTTTTGCCATTGATGCCTATCCCATCGAAATGCCCGGGTCCGGCATGACCAAAATTGCGCATCTGCTGAATTTTTTGGTTAAGCGCAGGATCCTTTGTTATTACTGCCCCCCCTTCTACCGTATGAAATAGTTTCGTGGCATGAAAACTGGCCGTGCTGATATCTCCGTAGTTATAGACCGACTCTCCTTTATATTTCGTTCCAAAACAATGCGCCGCATCATAGATAACTTTCAAACTATGTCTATCAGCTATTTGCTGTATCGTATCAATATCACAAGGATTGCCAAAAACGTGAGTAGCTAAAATACCAGAAGTTTTATTGGTAATGGCCTCTTCTATCAGTGCCGGATTTATATTTAGCGTATCCGGATCAATATCCACAAACACCGGCTCGCCCCCCTCCCAGACAATACTGCTGGTGGTAGCGACATAAGAAAAAGGAGTAGTAATAACTTCTCCTTCAAGCTCCAATGCTTTAATGGCAATTTGCAGAGCAATGGTCCCATTGGATACCAAATTTAGGTACGGCACATCCAGATAATCTTCCAACTCATTTTCAAGTTGTTGCACCAAAGGCCCATTATTGGTCAGCCAATTACGTTCCCAAACATCATCCAGCAAGGCTACATACTCTTCCCTGGGCGGCAAAAACGGTTTTGTTACGGGAATACTCACTGTTTCACCTCTTTAGTCTTATTTTTCCATGGAAAATCCTGCCACTCACTTTTCACATCTAAGAAATCACAGAGTTTTTGGTAGGAACCATCATTCGCGACATTTAGTACTAATAAATCATCCGGCCGATGACGAAAATAGTCTCTCACATTTTTGTTGTGTCGTTTATAGCTTTCGATTAGTATATCTTTATTATATAAATCATCTATTGGGGTATTGAAATGTATTCGATTTTTCTCCCATCTATAACCCTTATAAAACTTTGTATCATTTATAAGGTCTTCTTTATTAGGAATTCGTCCATCCTTTCCCCATAGTTTAGCATGAAATTTAATTAGCGAATTGTACCACTGTTCTGGATTATCACGAACTGTTAATATAAACTTACTGTTTGGAAATTCATGATCTAACACAATAAATGTAAATGGCTTGCTAAATGGATTATCCTGAAAAAATTGTCCATATTTACAATATTTTATCAAACTTTCAAAATCCCTTTGCCCCCAATCTCTGGTATATTGGATATCAGTTATTTGGTCACCCACGACAAATCCTAACCTCTCCATCGCTGCTTCCAAAGAAGTAGTTCCTGTTTTATTATTTCCTATACCAAATACTTTCTGCCTACCAATAGACTGGAAACGGGATATACTTTTTTTAACCCTTCCTTTTACTCTTTTCAACAATTTATCCTTAATTATTTCAATCATATTCACTTAGAAATAAACTCTTTTACCGTATTGATCGAATACTGCATAATTTCCCTTTCAAATTGGTATAACAAACTGAGATAAACAATGACCCCGGTTACGGTACCAACAATAAGTGTTAGTAGATCTCCAAGGGCTAAGTAAGAGGTAATTCCCCACATGGCCCCTCCCATTAAAGCTGAGAGAAACAAAAAACACCATATATCCTGTATCTGTTCAAACACTCCATATGCAATAAACTTACCACTGTAATAACTATTTATAAAATAAGACAAAAGCGATTGGAATACTCTGAATATCACCAGCGCTATAACCGAGTACTGCACAAAAATAAGAATACCCAAAACAGCAATTCCTTTTTTAACTAACCCCACATACAAAAATAGATCACTTCGGCCTTTTACCTTAAGAATATTCAAATTATATGCGCTAGCCGGATAAAACAACCCGCTAATACAAAGCCACTGAAAATAGGGTACCGCCGGCAACCACTTTTCGGTTAGCACAAAGCGAAAAAGAGGCTCCGCTAAAACAATAGCTCCTACCATTATCGGTGCAATAACCAAGAAGAGTTGTCTGACGATTTTTTTATAAGCCCGTTTTAATCGCATATCGTCAGTCTGAATTTCAGACAGTATGGGAAAAGTAACTCGTCTCAGTGCATTTGATATATTTTGCACCGGCAATTGTTTAATTTTATTAGCTTGGGTATAAAAGCCTACCTGAGCTGTTGAAAAATAACGACCAATCATTACTTCATAAAAATTCGTATATATCCTACTCAAAACTCCTTCAATCATTATTTTACTACCAAAATCAAAAAGCTCTTTCACCCGCTGCCAATCAAAAACCAAGATCGGTCGCCATTTCGACTGTATCCATATCTGAATAGAGTATGCTGTAGAATCTGTTAATTGTTGAATAATCAGGCTCCAAACGCCAAGCCCCCCATAAGCGGCTCCTATGCCGGCGGCTCCGCCCAGCAGCGTGGAAGGCAGCTTGGCCATCATCAGTTTTTTAAATTGTACCTCTTTAGTCAGCCGTGCAATTTGGACCATCGAAAAGGCGGCAATAATAAACTTTAGACCCAAGACCCGGATGAGATTAATCAGAATGGATTCACCATAAAAAGAAGCAATCAGTGGAGCCGTGACAAAAAGCAAACCATAAATAACTATACTTACAATCAGGTTAATATAAAATACTGAAGAGTAGTCAATTTCATCGGTCTCTTTTTTCTGTATCAGAGCCTGTCCAAATCCGCTGTCCGTCAGGCTTTGGCTGACGGCAATAAATACCGCCAGCATGCCCATCAATCCGAACGCTTCCGGCGCAATCTTGCGGGCTAATACGATAAAGACAACCATCTGTAGCAACTGAACGCCAAAGCGTTCTCCAAAGGCCCAAATAAAACCGGATAACGTTTTATCCGTGAGTGAGGCCATTATATCAACTCCCTACTCAAAGAGCAGTTATTACAGTATGTGAAAGAACAAATTATTTTAAAATTTCTCATCACTCTTCAATAGCATTGATATGCTTTAAAAGTACCCAATTGTTTATCCTTATTTGATACTATTGGATTTTCAATAGGCCATTTGATATCTAAGTTTGAGTCATTCCAGACTATTCCTCCTTCATCATTGGAATGATAAAACTCCGTGCATTTATAATTAAAGTCTGCCACCTTGCTTAGCACACAAAAACCATGAGCAAAACCGGGTGGAATATACATTTGCAGGTGGTTTTGATCACTCAATTCGTTCCCATACCATTTACCAAATGTCTCGGACTCAGGACGAATATCCACAGCTACATCAAAAACCTTTCCCTGCCGAACACTTACCAGCTTACCTTGTGGATACTTTTTCTGAAAATGAAGCCCACGCAATACCCCCTTCGTAGATCGAGACCAATTGTCTTGCACAAATTCTTCCTCAATACCTATATTTTTATAACGTTGTTGCTGCCACGTTTCCAGGAAAAAGCCGCGATCATCTTCATATACATCAGGCTGAATTACTAATAATCCCGGCAGTGGTTCTTTGATAACTTTCATGTTTTTTGTCTAAGGTCTTTAAGTCTAAGGTCACAGATCCAAAATCAAACGTCCAAAGTTGTCCTTGAACTTTCGACTTTCCGACTTTTGACCAGTTCTACCAGATAGTCTCCATATCCACTTTTCACTAATGGCTCTGAAAGTTTTATTAACTCTTCATCATTAATATACCCCATTCGCCAAGCGACCTCCTCAGGACTGGAAATTTTCAGTCCCTGACGTTCTTCTATGGTCTGTACAAAATTGGCGGCCTGTAGCATAGAGTCGTGGGTACCAGTATCCAGCCAGGCGGTTCCCCGCCCCATCAGCTCGACAGACAGCTCTTCCTGGTTCAGGTAGATTTTATTCAGGTCCGTAATTTCCAACTCCCCCCGATCGGAAGGTTCTAGCGATTTAGCCCGCTGCACTACTTTATTGTCGTAATAATACAAACCAACGACGGCATAGTGCGACTTGGGGTTATCCGGCTTTTCTTCCAAGCTTAAAGCGTTGCCGTTATCATCAAAATCTACCACCCCATATCGTTCGGGGTCATGCACGTAATATCCAAAAACGGTAGCACCACTCTCCAGGCTTGCGGCATTCTGAAGCTTATTAGACAACCCCTGACCATAAAAGATATTGTCTCCCAAAATCAGAGCCACATTGTCATCACCAATAAAGTCATCACCAATAATAAAGGCTTGGGCTAACCCTTCGGGCTTGGGCTGTTCTGTATAACTGAGTGAGATCCCCCACTGTGAACCATCACCAAGCAACTCTTTAAACCGAGGTAAATCTTTAGGAGTAGAAATAATTAAGATATCATCTATCCCGGAAAGCATAAGGGTTGACAAGGGATAGTAGATCATCGGTTTGTCATAGACCGGCAGCAGCTGTTTGCTAACAACGTGCGTATTGGGATGTAGTCGTGTTCCGGCGCCTCCGGCTAAGATGATTCCTTTCATGGTTTGGTTATTCGTTAATTGTTATTGGTTATCGGCAAACAATAGTACGACCCTTTATTTTGATCATTCAGCTGTTCCAAGTCGTTCGAGACTATAATTATTCTCCGTTACTGCTTCGCACCAATCGATATTATCCAGATACCACTGTACGGTTTTCTTAATACCACTTTCAAACGTTTCTTCAGGTTTCCAGCCAAGTTCTTCTTCTATCTTGGATGCATCAATAGCATATCGGAAATCGTGTCCGGGGCGGTCAGTAACAAAGGTAATTTGGTCTTCGTAGTGTCCGGTAGCTTTGGGTCGTAGTTCATCCAGTATCGAACAGATCTCTTTTACCACTTCAATATTCTGTTTTTCGTTATGACCGCCGATATTATAGGTTTCACCAATTTCACCTTCTTGGGCGACCTTAAATAACGCACGGGCATGATCATCTACATACAGCCAGTCGCGTACATTGGTTCCATCACCATATACGGGGATATCTTCTCCCTGCAGGGCTTTCAAGATAACGACTGGGATGAGTTTTTCAGGAAATTGGTAGGGGCCATAGTTATTGGAACAATTCGTAATGAGTACAGGAAAGTCATAAGTATGAAACCAGGCCCGGGCTAAGTGATCGGAAGATGCTTTACTGGCCGAATAAGGAGACCTGGGATCATAGGAGGTCGTTTCTTTAAAGAATCCCTCGTTACCAAGCTCTCCATAAACTTCATCGGTAGAGACATGCAGGAAGCGAAATATTTCTTTTCTTTCGCCCTCCAAAGACTCATAGTAATCTTTGGCGAGCTCCAGCAAGTTATGCGTTCCAACAATATTTGTTCTGATAAACTCTGCTGAACCGTCAATAGAGCGATCAACATGCGATTCTGCAGCCAAATGTATTACTGTATCGGGTTGATATTCATCAAATAAGCGTTGTATTTCCTCTTTATCACAGATATCGCCCTGCACAAAATGATAGCGATCAGAATCTGTAATCGGTTCCAGACTTTCCAGGTGTCCGGCATAGGTAAGTTTATCAACATTTATTACAGTATGGTCTGTTTCCCGAATTAGATATCGAACCAGTGCAGAACCGATAAATCCCGCCCCTCCGGTGACAAAAACTGTTTCAGATTTGTTGCTACGCAAAATATTATGTGCTTATATTAATAACTTTTCTTTTGACTGTAGACTACAGTAGTCCTAACCCTACATCCGGGAGAACATTCACCCACCCAATAGGCGCCCATTTTTAAAGGCCGGCATACCGCTACGCATAAATAACTTTGGATATGCTTATCTCGCATATTGTAACTTATCAAGCCGCTAATAATACGGATTATTTTTCAAGACCAAAAGGGTAAGAATGGTGTATAGTCAGTGTATGAAAAATTGTTCCTGATGGTTAGAGGGGAATTCGAGCATTTCTTTATCCTCCGGCCTACCTATAAAGAATTTCATGCTGAGGCCTCCGATACCTCTGAGGATTCCATGAGCCAGGCAAGAGATATGGATAAAAACAACCTGCACGCAGCTTTGAGGGAGTGGTACTCCCTCGAAGCCTTGGGTCTGACATGCCCGCGGACCGGCATCCGCTAACTGATATCCAGCGTCTGGCTTCTAACTCACAAAAACCAGAGACTCCGGCGGGCATACGGCGGCAGCGTATCAACCTTAAAATAGGGCAACATCTGTGCCACCATCTCTGGGTATTTTATCGTCACCGGCAGGCTCTGCTGGTCGGCCGACTTCCAGTAGATACGGCTGAACTGATAGATCTGTCGCACCACGCGCTCCACCTCTTCCTCTTTGTGCATGAACCCACGGATATCTGACTTTATATATACCTTTACCGGAAACGGATAATCCCGCGGCTTGCCGTTCCGTCCCGGGTACCGCGTATTATTACATAACAACAGCCGGTGATGGTCCAGGCGGAGATAAGTACCGCTGTATGGCATCTTCTCTTGCCAGCCCGCATCAAATACCACCGTATCAAACGAAGGCGTCTTGTTGATCGTCACGATCACAATATCCACATCATCCAGCCCCAGGTTATCCAGGGTCCGCTCAATAGGACGCCGTTCCCGCCTGCTCATCTGTTTATAATAATGGATGACCAGCCGCTCAGGCTTGCCGTGTTTGTCCACATAACGGTGTACGGCATCGCGGATCGATCCGGCCAGCATATTCGTCTGTTCTTTTTCAAAGCATTGCACGCCTTTAAACCGTCCGCTGTTGTCAAAGCAAAAGGCACTGCCTACATACTGGCGATCCTTGTCACGGGGACGAAAAGCCCCCACACCTACAATAAGCTCGTCCCGTTCGGGCACGTCCAGCTTCCAGGGTACCCCGCCCAGCTTGGCCAATACTGCGGGAGCGATATTGCGCATATGAAATTTAAAATACTTATCCCTGATGTTATGGCTATGGATATTTTGCATACCGATCCCCCGCTTCAGCAACTCTTCCTTAAGCCGGTAATAGGGGCGCTGGTCGCGTGGCCCCTGCTTTTCTTCGGGAATGGGATTCACGTAGATAGCCAGCAGCTGCCGATCGTCGGGAAAGGTGCCATTGGTCAGCCGCTGCATAATGTCCGGCAAAGGGTTATGGATATCCCGAAACAACACATCTTCCCCATAATATTTTATGGGCGTATTGATATAGCGGCTCAAACTTTTAAAATCCTCGGTTCCTTCTATCAGCGCTTTTTTGAGCGCCCGGCCGTCACCGCCCTCCCGGGCATCCTCTTCGGCCATAATAAAAAAGATACCACAGGGCTGGTCCGGGGCCCGATAGCCGCCGTGTTTCCAGATGCCTGTCTTTGGTTCTATGGCTTTGCGGTCGCCCCGAAATACCAGTTTCCGGGAAGCAGCCTCAAGCCGATGGATGCGATGTTGCTGTGGCCGGTACCACCCCTCTTCAGTAAGGTCAAAAAGCTGGTTAAAATCCTCATGTGCGGTTAGTCGTTTGCGGATCCGTTCCAACTGTCCGTAATAATCTTTCATCTTGTTCGACACATAGCGGTGCGGCATAGAGATGCCCAGATGAGCAGCAATCTGCCGATTTAACACGGGATATACTTCCTCGTGGTCCAGATCGGTATCCTCAGAAAGATCCTCATACCGGCCGTTTTGTCCCTTATACACCACCCAGTTGATATCCGACGGATCTCCATGATAATCGAGCATACTATCCTTACCGACATACCGATGGCCCCGCACGTTGATCAACAGTTCTCCGAGTGCGGGTTGTCCATCATCACGGCCGGTGTATTTGCCGATGCTCACCCGCAGCTCAAACTGTCGATAGGCTTTCCACCCCTGATGGTCGTATTTTTCATCCCGCAACCACAGCACATTGTTATGGATAAAATTGCGTTCCCGTATATCCGCCAGTTCTCCGAGTATTTTAAAAAGACGGTAGCCCAGGTATCCACCGGCAAAGCGAGGCACCTTTTCCAGATCGATCGTCAGCTCCAGACTTGCCTTGCCTGTGGTTAAAAAGTCCGTATATATAAAGGGATCTTCTGTCCGGGGTGTTACTTCTTCCGGCCATTCGCTTTTATGAAGCGGGGCCATCGGACGGTCTGGGTTATCCCCATAATAGAAATCGAAGGTAACCTCCGTGTCCGGTGGATGAAAAGTGAGGATATTCATCCGAAGCTGCTGCCCCGTCTGCTGTTTCTTTCGTAACGCTGATCGTGGTTGTTGTACTTCCAAAAAAGCCTCCCTGTCTTCTTGATGTTAAATACACTTGACTCCAGGAGAGTTACACTCCCGATCGTTTTCGGCTCATGCTATGCTATATCTTCAATAGTGTCAGATCCACGGGAGTTTAACTCCCTCAGAGCCTTATACTGACATATACAATGGTAGCAAAAAATATGCTAAGTCGCTACTGCCCTTGCCATTCTACCCATTTTGCCCGCCCCTTGTCAAACTTACCTTTTGCGGCTGGGGCCTGCCCCTTCAAAGGGGGAATCTGGGTATTTCTTTATCCTCTCTGGCCTAAATAAATTCTGCTGGAGAAAGTTTTAAACTCTCACAGGATAGCAAAACCCACCCCTTAATCCCCTCCCACGGAGGGGAGATAAGATTGAAATTACAATAAGATACCCGGCCTAAGAAAGGTGAGGTGACCGTATCGGCGGGACGAATGGGAGCGTAAAGAAATCATTTCTGTCTGAGAATTGGTGGTTTTCCAGCTCGAGTTAAATGATTTTAGCGACGTGAAGCCCGACGGGGAGCCGAAGCTTTCTCAGTCGGTGACTTTTTTGCGTTTCGTTTTTTGGTCACCCAAAAAATGGAACATAAAAAGAATACAGACCGTACTATTGCTTCTGTCTTCGTATATAGAGATTCATCGGCTCCTGATATCCAAACACCCCTCCCGCTGCGCGGCACTCCCCTCAAGGGGAGAATTCGATACGAGCTTTTAAATAGTTCTGAGGCACAAAATAAGAGCCCCTCCTTGTGGCGCAATTTTCGCCAGAGGGAGAGGAACAGAACAAAGCGCCTCCTGCACCCTGCGTGAAGGCCTATTACGGTGAAGTAAACCAACGTAGCTCAAGGGGAGTTGTACTCCCGATCGTTTTTCGGCTCATGCTATTGGATAACGGGAGTGTAACTCCCTCGGAGCCTTGGGTCTGACCGCTGCAAATATCCCCTTTCAAAACCTGTCCAGAGCTATTCGGGAGGGAGCCAGGGGAATTTAGGGTTACAAAACAGTAGGGGCAGGACGCGCCGTGTCCCTACTATAGTAATTCAATCATGGGTACCCAAGCGAGATAAATCTCGCCCTACATCTCGGTATGCTTCTCCAGAAACCGCTTCAAATCCTCCTCATGATACCACACATTTTGTTTTAGTCGCAGCCTCTTGATCGGTTTTTCTGCCATATCCAGGTATTTCTTCAGGGTCTTGTGGTTTATCCCCATAGCTATTTCCACCTCCTGCTTATGTACATAGGTTTCCTGGAAAAATTTAACAAACGCACTGATCTCATTCTCAGCCGCACCGTTCCCCGCCGCTCCGTAGCTTACCTCTTCATCTTCTGACGTTCCAATAGATAACTTCTCTGAATCCATTAGCTGTTCAACCAGTAGCACCCACCGTCCGGCCTCCGACATGGGGTACTCCCCTCCGCTTCTATGATGGCTCAAATGCAGATCAAACCAGGAACGCACTTCAATCAGTTGCTGAAATCGTTGATGGATGGCCTTATCGTCTTCTCCGGCTACAAGGTTGGTAATCATCTGCCTTACCCATTCCCGGCAAAAATCAGCTTCACAGAGACGTTCCGGATGTCTCTCTAAAAAAGACGTCTCCATCTTCCACAAAAACAGCGCATTTTCCAGGTGATGGAATAATGCTGCCAATGTACGAAAGTCCGTTGTTTCCCCTCCCATAGCTGAAAGCCTGTTATCTATTTCATCCATTACGTCCGTTATACCGGAGATCAACGGTTCATCCGCCCCTTCTGTTGTAGCCAGTTTGTGTAAATAATGATTGGACTGCTGCCTGTGCCATATCACCGTTGGCCGGTGAGGGGAAGGATCGGGCGGACGTCGGTCAAGCAGTTCCAGATAGATATCAGCTTCAGAATAGACCTGTTTATTAAAGGCCGGATAGCGTTTCTGAAGATCCAGCAACAGGTTGGCGAGGCGCAGGCTTACGACCTCCATGACAAATTTGGATATCGGATTTTCTTTCTCCTCCGGATGGTACCTAATGCGTTGCCTAATGGAGGAGATATCCAGCAAAAGGTTCTGAAGGTCACCCCGGACTACCGCATAGTGGTACTTCTGGTCCTCTGTTTCACCCCTTGATTCAATAGATTCGATAGCCGAGCCATACCACTTAGAAAGATATTCTGCGATATATTTCTCATAGGCCCGTGCGATGCGACCTTCCGGTTCGGGCGTATCTACTTCGCTCAATAAGGGAGGTTGCGAGTGCTTTTTAACAGGCCGGCGGTCCCTCCGGCCTTCCATAAACCGAGTGGTGCCCTCCCTGGTCCAGGGGCGCCAGGATCCGTACAGAAGTTGCGGAAGCAGGTGGTCTTTCTTTTTATCCATCTCTTTTGTCAAGTCTAACATTATGCGGTTATCTGAGATATGCGCATCTTTTCTTAAAAACTTATACAAATGTGATAGCAAATAGTGACAATTGCAACTTTCCATTCCCTCTCCCCGGATACCGAATATTTTTAGGTACCCACCGAAGCCCTGCCTAAAAAAATGGGCCTCCGTTGAGCTTTAAAATCCTTCGGTGGGGGTCCGGTGCCTCTCCGGTGGACCTCCGGTGCTGCTCCGTACCCCCTCCGTACCAACCTCCTACCAAGGTCGGTGGCGCCCATCCCAATCCCTTTCCGGCTGCACCGGAGATGGTACGGGGCGGGTACCGGGTTGATAGCGGACTGTTCCCGAAAAATCCCGCTGTTTTTTCTTGTCATCCAGACGTTTGATTTCTTTCAACTGCCCAACCATACCAAAAGGCGCTATAGAAAAGATGTGAAAAGTATGGAAAAGAGTGGAAAAGCGGCGAAAACTGCCCTGACAAATTGCTAACGGCGATTTCAGCCCATAGATTCTTACCGAATCGCAGACGACGGTCCCCTGTCGGCTAAACCGGCAAGCCGCAGAATGCATCAATTATAACTAAACGCTATTAAGCAATATATTATGGCAAAATATAATAATGGCGCGTTAGGTTCTTTCAAAGGTAAAGTCGGCAACCTTGTCGGCAGCTACTGGAGAGGAATTCCTTATATGCGCTCAGTACCCAGCCACGTAAAGGATCCCCAAACAAATGCACAACAAGTGCAGCGGGCCAAGTTTGGCCTGATGATGGGGTTCTTAAAGAAGATCAAACCGGTCTTAAAGGCCGGTTTTGAAACGGAGTCCAATCAGCGGACGGCCTTTAACAGTGCCGCATCCTTTAATCTCAAGAATGCAGTGACGGGCGAAGATCCTGAAAATCTGCAGATTGATTTTGCGGCGCTGACGGTTACCCGCGGTCCGCTAACCCCGGTCGATTCGGCTTCGTTCCAATCTGAAAATCCCGGGGAGGTTGTTATCAGCTGGCAATCGGATACAACCTTTGGCAGCGCTTCTGCCGACGATGAGGCTATCATCCTGTTGTATAATACAACAAAGGATCGTGCTCTTTACATCGTAGAAGAAGGTCCCAAGCGGAGTGAAGAAACCTATACCCTCACCCTGCCGGCTGTATACGAGGGAGATAACCTGGAAGGATACCTCTCTTTTGTCCGGCCGGATGGCTCTGAGGCATCAGACAGTACCTACCTGGGATCACTTACCGTAGCAGAAGAGCAGGTTCCCGAACCTTAATCCGGGAGACCTGTCACCTATAAACAATCCTGGTATAATACCGGGAATAATGGGCTGCCCGCCCCACCGGGCGGCCCTTTTTTAAGATACTGAAGCTCCTCTATAAACTAAAGTGGCGGGCTTCATTATGTTTCGCGCGGAATGACAGCCGTTGATGGGACTGAGAAGCATTTTCACTTTAAAAAGCAATGTCATACTGAGCGGAGGGAACGGTAGCGAACGCAGTCGAAGTATCTCCTGCCACGGGGCTCGCGTAGAATCTAAAGGGCGACTCCTTCAACCGTTAGTCAATCAAGTTAGGGAGATGGATTCGACTACGGCTCTAAAAAGCAGAGCCTTCGCTCACCATGACATCAACGCTGATTGGGAATACTCAGGATAACAGCCGTTGATCCTAAAACGTAGCTCCGAGGGAATGCTATGACTTTATCAAGTCTTAGGCCACTTTTTTCTCCCGGTCAAACCGGGAGGTATGATCCGGGTCATAAAATTCCCCACTGTTCCAGATGGCACAACTAATGGTGATAAGTTTGTTC
>NZ_JAGGJA010000024.1 GCF_026229185.1 Fodinibius salsisoli
GCTACTACCGGGAGGGAGCCTCCAATGGCGGCCGGGAGTTTGTGACGGGGGGCGGCTCGCTGCGCTACGGGGCGCTGCAGGTGAATGCGAGCCTGGCGATCCCGCAGGGGCCCACGGCCACCGACAACATCACCCGCCTCGGACTGCTTATTAGTTTTTAGCCGAGGTATGAGACTATCCTAGAGAGGACGAACCTGGTTAAAGGGTAGTCCCCCAAAATCAGGCTTACAGAATATATTTGTTATTGAAGCAGTAATACCTATAGAAATGCTTGGGTTTCAATGGAATAGACTTTTTGGCAAAGATTCAGCTCTTGGTTATTATTTGAAGCTAAGATCAGTAGTTTATTATCACCGGAAAACTGTAATGCTATTTCTTTAACAAGTTGTTCACCTGACTTATCTAAATTAGAGCCCGGTTCATCAAGTAACAGAATATTGGGCTGATGGAATAGAGCAGCAGCTAAACGCAGCCGTTGGCGTTGTCCGGTAGATATTTTACCAAAAGGCTGATCAACAACTCCTCCAAGCCCAACCTTTTGCAACCATTCTTCAATGTTACTACCGTAATCCTGTAGCCTAACGTTTGCTAAAAAGGAAAGGTTTTCGAGGCAGCTTAATTCATCATAGAGGTTAATGTAGGGAGCAGCATAGCCCAATCGTTGTTGTATTGCTCCGGATGAAAGTACTTCTGATTGTTCTTTCCATGTTATAGTCCCATTCGTGGGAGGTAGCAGTCCCCCGATGCATTGTAGAAGGGTTGATTTGCCCGAGCCATTGGACCCGGCAATCCCAAGGGGGCCTTGAGAGTGGGTGAGGTCCAAATGCTCAAAAACGGTGTTCGGGCCAAAAGACTTTTTTAAATCTGTGAGCTGTAAAGTAATCATAGCCAAAGGTAAAAAGTGATAAGCAATTGCCCAACGAATTATTAGCGATCATTATAGGAGGCCTTTTGGAAAACTATCACATCTCCGAAAATGATTGGGGTAGGCTTTGTCATTCTGAACTAAATTCAGGATGATAAGCCCGATTTTCCAAAGGCCTCTTATAACAAGAAAAGTAGAAAATTATTAATCAATCATTTCGTTGTAAGGGTCCACACAGTAAATCAATATTTCATAAGGATGGCAGTATTTAACATATTTAAGCGTTCTTTTTGTTGTATTGCCACTTGTTAGACAATATATTTCCCACAAAAAATGATGAATCAAACTGTTCAGCAGACGACCCAAAAACTAATCGACCTACTGCCGGAAAACGAAGAGCATTACCGGGTAGATGAACTACGATCCTGGGGGATCCCGCCATTTATTGTACGCCGTATCCAGGTAGAATTGGAGCGGAACCTTGCAGAATCAATGGTTTTGCCAACGACAGATTGGGCTAATTTACAGTCTGTGGCCGTGCAGAATGCATGGGATCAGTTTGTGCAGGCTATTCGGGATGAAGCCCGTCTGCCAGCCAGTTATGCTAAAGCGGTATTTGAGACAGCGGTTACCGATGTGCTGGATATGATGACAGAACCTCGAAAAAATATTCCGGACGTTATTTTCGGTAGTAACGATGAGCTTGATTATGAGACGTTACAAAAACGTGCAAAGGCCGTAGTCGTTTATCAACATTTTGCGACACTTCTGCAGCGATATATGCAAAAAAAGCAGCTTGAGGTACTGTCCAGAGAGCGTTGCGAAAAGATTATCCGTAAGGCGGATGAGCGACTGGCTGCTAACTATTCGCCCTTAAATTGGGCACAGATGCTCGATCCTTTGTTTAACCTGTTGGATGATCAAATTGATCCAACGCTGCTTCGATTATTTTTTGAGGATAAGGGGCGAGACCAAATTGCGGATATTTTTGATCGTCGGGATGATAAACTCGATCGGGCAGAATTTATCGAAATATTGTCTGCTCCGGATTTTACAAATACCGAGTCCGCAGTTCTTGAAGATTCTGACCCTGCTGGGGAAGAACCGGAAAAAGAAGAAGCTCCAGAAGCAGAAACTCCGCCCCAATTGGATGAAGTTCAGGAGGTGCCAACCTCCGTAGAGCCAGCTGAGGAACAGCCTCCTGTGGAAAAAGAATTTGAGTTTAAAGAAAAGCAGCAAGAGGATAAGACAGGTGAAGATGTAGAAGATGATTCTGAGGATTTGTCTCTAAACACCAATTTTTCAGAATGGGAGACGATTCAGGAAACACCCGCCAACGGCAGCGATGAAAACGATGATTCAATTTCGGCGCTCTTCAGTGATCCGGAAGAACAAGAAGGGTTAGGTACCCTGGAAGGCGCTGATGAATCCCAGGCCGAAGCAGATGAACAACAAGAAATAGAATCGGATGATCAAGAAGAGGAGTCGGAACCTCTGGCCAAGCCAGAGGAAGAAGAGGATCCCATTTGGATGCGATTCATGAGTGAGGAAGAAAAAACGGTCTTGGCAGAAGAAGAGTCAGCAGAGGATTCCCCCATCAGCTTTGGAGAGCAGCTTACCGAAGATAATGCCAACGATTTTGATAAACAGGAAGAAGAGCCTATAATTGATTCCACCGAGCATAAGGATGAAGATTTGGGGAAGGAAAAAGAAGTTGAGCGACTTGAGAAGCAGCTCGCTGATCGGCATGATCATTTTGTAGAGGCTATTTTTGATGGCTCTGAACAAGCCTACGAAGAAGCTCTTCAAAATATTGTTTCATTTGAAAACTGGAGACAAGCCAGCAAATACATCCAGAAACAGGTTTTTAGCCGAAATATGGTGGACCTTTATTCTGAGCCAGCTGTGGCATTTACAGATCGGCTGCAGAATTATTTTTTAGCAAAAGAAAACAAATGAAAGAAATAACTTAATGGCTTCAAAGGAGAAGGTAGAACGGTTACGAAAAAAACGCGAAGATGCTAAAAAGGGTGGGGGAGAAGATCGTATTCAAAGGCAGCATGAAAAGGGTAAATTGACTGCCCGTGAACGTCTTGATCTGTTACTGGATGATGGGACGTTTGAGGAAATTGATCCCTTCGTTACGCACCGTAGTCAAAAATTCGGGCTCGATGAAAGGAAAATAGCCGGTGATGGTGTGGTAACTGGTTTTGGGAAAATTCATGGCCGCCCCATTTATGTCTTCAGCCAGGATTTTACCGTTTTTGGAGGCTCTCTATCGGAGACCCATGCCGAAAAGATCTGTAAGATTATGGATATGGCCATGAAAAATGGGGTGCCCGTCATTGGACTTAATGACTCAGGTGGCGCTCGAATACAGGAAGGAGTTTCATCATTGGGAGGTTATGCAGAGGTTTTTTGGCGAAATAGCATGGCCTCGGGTGTAGTACCCCAACTATCTGCAGTCATGGGTCCGTGTGCAGGTGGGGCCGTTTACAGTCCCGCGTTAACGGACTTTGTTTTTATGGTTAAGAACACCAGCTATATGTTTGTAACGGGCCCGGATGTAGTGAAGACCGTGACCCACGAAGAGGTAACCTCAGAAGAGCTTGGAGGCGCCAGTGCTCATGGCACAAAGTCCGGGGTGGCTCACTTTGCTGAGGAAAATGATGCTTTGTGTCTCCGTGAAATGCGTAAACTGTTAACCTATATTCCACAAAACTGTGAAGAAAAGCCTCCCCGGGAAGAGCCCAAGGCCCCCGACACAAGCAAGGCTCAAAAACTGGATGGTTTAGTGCCCGACAATCCCAATAAACCCTATGATATCAAAGAGGTAATCGGTGGTATCGTGGATAAGGGTTCTTTTCTGGAAGTTCATGAGTACTATGCAGATAACATTGTTGTTGGGTTTGCGCGTATCGATGGACGAAGCGTTGGGATTGTCGCCAATCAACCCCTTTCTTTAGCCGGAGTCTTAGATATTGATGCTTCGCTGAAAGGAGCCCGGTTTGTTCGTTTCTGTGATGCTTTTAATATTCCATTGGTTACCTTTGAGGATGTCCCTGGATTTCTGCCGGGTACCGACCAGGAGTGGGGTGGAATTATCAAGCACGGGGCCAAGTTATTGTATGCGTTTTGTGAGGCGACCGTGCCTAAAATGACCGTCATCACCCGCAAGGCCTACGGTGGCGCTTATGATGTGATGAACTCCAAACATATCCGTGCAGATTACAACGTCGCTTGGCCCACAGCAGAGATTGCCGTTATGGGTCCAAAGGGAGCCGTTGAAATTATCTTCCGTAAAGAGATTGCCGAAGCGGATGATCCGGAAGCCAAAGAACAGGAACTAATCGACTATTATAAAGAAGAATTTGCCCATCCCTATAAGGCTGCGGAACGCGGATTTATTGATAATGTTATTATGCCGGGCGAAACGCGTGAAAAACTCATTAATGCCCTCGAAATTACCGAAAATAAAGTAGACCAAATTCCTCAGAAAAAACATGATAACCTTCCCTTATAGAAGGTTAGAAGTTAGAAATCGGACGTTGGAAATTAGATTTAACTTCCAGCATCCATCCTCGTTGATCTTGTGCCTTATTCCATAACCGCTTCAGTAGTCCCGGATTTTCGACTTACCCACGTTGCATACTCCGGATGCAGTTGTACCACATCACCGATCAGGATTAATGCCGGATTGGTGAGGTTCTTCTTCTCCACCTCATTTGTGATGCTTGCAATGGTGCCCAAGGCAATTTTTTCTTCCGGCAGTGATCCCCGTTGAATGACAGCTATGGGCGTGGTGCTCCTGCCGTAGCGCTTAAAAATATTAACAATTTTAGGCAAATTCCTCATTCCCATTAAAATGGCAATGGTGGCAGTTGTTTGGGCAGCCAGCTCAATATCCTCCGAAACCCCGCCATTTCTCGTTACTCCTGTTGTAACCCAAAAGCTTTCATTGATTCCCCGCTTCGTAAGAGGGATGGTCTGTAGCTCACCAATAGAGGTACAACTTGAAATGCCGGGTATGACTTCTACGGGTATATCATGAGCTCGGGCATGGGTTAGTTCTTCATGCCCACGACCAAAGACAAAGGGATCTCCCCCTTTCAGGCGAACAATATAGTTGCCTTCGCGCGCTTTTTGTACGATAAGATCGTTGATAGATTGCTGACTATTCTGACAGGACCCTGCCTTTTTACCCACATATATTTTTTCGGCATCAGCCGGAGCATAATCGAGTAGGTCTGGGTGGGAAAGAGTATCATATAATACCACTTCAGCTTTCTCTAAGGCTTTAACTCCTTTTACGATAATAAGATCTGGGTCGCCAGGTCCTGCTCCTAATAAAATTAGATAACAATTTTCCATTTGTTAAAACTATTTATTCTTCTTGTAATTTTGGCACACCTATACAATGATTAACATCTTTTAAAATTTTTTGTTGACAAAACTCCACAAGTGTTTTATTCTTAAAGGCGAAAAGTTATTTATGCATAAATTAATTATGATTATTAAAAAATAAAACTTAAATAATTCATAAAAAATTCGCTGTTTTAAGAGCTTATTTGTAAAGCGCAGTTAAAATATTGAAAAGAATCCTCTTTTGGTCGGATTATGAATAGTCGTAAACAAACACATATCGTCGTCGTTGGAAATGGAATGGTCGGTTATAAGTTTTGTGAAAAACTGATCGATAAAGAAGAAACTCAAAATTTCAAGGTTACTGTTTTTGGAGAAGAGCCTCGACCAGCCTATGATCGGGTTCAGTTGAGTTCCTACTTTGCGGATGCTGATGAGAAAGATTTGCAGCTGGCTCCACCCGAATGGTATGCCGAGCAGGGCATTGAACTGTTTACTGGCGAGTTAATTGTCGACCTGGATCGGGAAAATAAAACCATCACTTCTCAAAAAGGCCGTACCGTTTCCTATGATAAGCTTGTGCTGGCAACGGGATCGAGTGCTTTTGTTCCGCCTATAGATGGTGTGGAAAAAGATGGCGTCTTTGTATATCGGACGATAGAAGATCTGGAGGCCATTACAAGCTATGCCTCAGGTGCTCGAAAAGCGGCTGTTATCGGTGGTGGTTTGTTGGGCCTTGAAGCGGCTAAGTCAGCAATGGATCTTGGGCTGGAAACAAGTGTGATCGAATTTGCAACTCGACTGATGCCGAAACAGCTTGATGATATTGGTGCACAAGCGCTTAAGGCAGCACTCGAAGAGCTGGATCTGGAGATATTATTAAATAAAAATACGACGCAGATCGGCGGAAATAGCGTACCCGAATACCTCAACTTTGCAGATGGAGATCGCCTGGATGCTGACATGGTGATTGTCTCTGCGGGTATTCGTCCCCGGGATGAATTAGCCAAGAAAACTGACTTAGGTGTTGGAGAGCGAGGGGGCATCATTGTTAATGATCGTATGGAGACCAACGATCCGGATATTTATGCCATTGGCGAGTCGGCCCTGCACAAGGGGATGATCTATGGATTAGTGGCCCCGGGCTATGAGATGGCTGATGTGCTGGTTGAGAATCTGACCGGAGGAGATGCCGCATTTACTGAATTTGATATGTCTACCAAGCTTAAGCTGGTTGGCGTCGATGTAGCCAGCTTTGGTGATGCCTTTGGAGAAACCGAAGAGAACAGCAAAAAGGTCATCATCGACAATAAGGCGAAAGGGGTGTATAAGCGCATTAATGTATCTGAAGATGGCGATCGCCTGTTGGGTGGTATGCTTGTGGGCGATGCAGATGACTACAATATGTTGCTTCAGATTGCCCAGAATGGTTTTTCACTTCCCCCGGATCCGGTGGATCTCATTATTGGAGATCGAGATGAAGAATCCGGGGCCGGACAAAAGGTGTATGACTTCCCGGATGATTCCATTATTTGTTCGTGCGA
Organism: Fodinibius salsisoli; assembly: GCF_026229185.1. Classification (GTDB taxonomy): domain Bacteria; phylum Bacteroidota; class Rhodothermia; order Balneolales; family Balneolaceae; genus Fodinibius; species Fodinibius salsisoli. The sequence continues at coordinate 6,772 of NZ_JAGGJA010000024.1, forward strand.
GAGTGTAACCAAAGGGGATATCTGTTTGGTTATTGAGGATGAAGGCAAGGAAGATATTGACAGTATTAAAAAATGCACGAAAGCCGGGACGGGCTGCAGTGGTTGTGTGCCGATGCTGGATGACCTGCTTACTCAGTCGATGGAAGCCCGCGGAAAAGAAGTCCGCAAGGTCATATGCGAGCATTTCGACTATACCCGCCAAGAGCTATTTGATATTATCAAAGTAAGAGAACTGCATACCTTTGATGAGCTGTTGGATGAGGTAGGCAAGGGCCATGGATGCGAAAAATGTAAGCCTGCAGTGGCCTCATTATTGGCAAGCGCCTTCAATGAACATGTACTTGAAGATCGGGACACCATCCAGGATACCAATGATCGCTTTTTGGCTAATATTCAGCGTGGTGGAACTTATTCTGTAATACCGCGTGTGCCCGGCGGAGAAATTACGCCCGATAAGTTAATTACTATCGGCGAAGTGGCTAAGAAATACGGATTGTATACCAAGGTTACCGGTGGACAGCGTATCAATATGATGGGTGCGCGTGTGGATCAGTTGCCCGATATCTGGGAAGAACTGATTGAGGCAGGTTTCGAAAGCGGGCACGCTTACGGAAAGGCTCTGCGAACCGTTAAAAGTTGTGTGGGATCCGTATGGTGTCGTTACGGTCTGCACGAATCCGTTTCTTTTGCCATTGAAATTGAGGAACGATATCGCGGGCTGCGAGCCCCTCATAAACTAAAGGGGGGAGTATCCGGATGTGTGAGAGAATGTGCTGAAGCCCAGGCCAAAGATTTCGGTATTATCGCTACCGAAGAGGGGTGGAATCTGTATGTATGCGGTAATGGCGGGACCAATCCACAGCACGCCAAATTGCTGGCCACCGATCTCGATGAAAAAACATTAGTAAAGTATTTAGATCGTTTCCTGATGTTTTATATCAAAACGGCCGAACACCTAAACCGGACTTCTACGTGGCTGAATAAAATGGAAGGCGGACTCGATTATCTGAAAAAAGTGGTTGTTGAAGATTCTCTGGGTATCGGTGAAGAGCTCGAACAAGAGATGCAGCAGCTGATCAACGTCTATGCCTGTGAGTGGAAAGAAGTAGTGAATAATCCCGAACTGAGAAAACGCTTCCAACACTTTGTCAACTCCGAAGACGTCGATCCAAGCGTTAAGTTTAAGGATTATCGCAAGCAGTCTGTGCCTGCGGCTCAAGGTTGGAAAGATGAAGGATAGTCGAACCCAAATATCTTTATAGATCCCTGATTTTGATTCTTAGTCCCTATTTACATCCAAATCACAATTTTTAAAGTAGTTTTTCGAAGGAATCCCATGGAAGCAGAACAAGAAGTAAAAAACTGGTTTAAAGCTGCTAAAGTAGAAGATTTTCCCAAAAATGGAGGAGCTTGTATCAAATACAAGGATAAACAGATTGCTGTATTCAACTTTACGCGGCGCAACGAATGGTTTGCTTGCCAGAATATGTGTCCACATAAAAAAGAGATGGCTCTTGCCAGAGGGATGATAGGAGAATCCCAGGGAGAGCCTAAGGTAGCCTGTCCTTTCCATAAAAAAGCCTTTTCGCTTCAAACGGGCGAAAATATTGATGGAGAAGACTATGAGGTGGTAACCTATCCCGTTAAAATCGAAGGGGGTTATGTGTACGTCGGACTTTCATAAAATAAACTCCAAAGGATCAATCCTCCCTGCTTTCTATATCAGATCAGGCTGTGTCAAGCGTCCACGCTTGGAATAGCCATTCAGGGAAATTGAAAAAACGGTGTTTGAAATAATTCAGATACAAGTTTGAAAAGTTAATAACAAAGAACCATGAGAGATATATCTGGTAAATCAACCTCGCTCCGAACAGCAAAAGCAATGGCCCTGGTGCAATGTAGTGAGCAGGCACTGGAAAAAGTTAAAACTGATAACCTGCCCAAGGGAAATATGCTTGATGTGGGCCGTGCTTCCGGATTTTTAGGGGCCAAGAATACCCACATGCTAATTCCGCACTGCCATCCGGTTTCTATAGATGCGCTCGATATCAGTTATGAATTAATCGAGCCCGAACATAGCATTGAGGAGGTCGAAGGATTAAACGTGGATTATGGTATTGCCATCATTGCAGAAGGTAAATCCATTGATCGTACCGGGATAGAAATGGAGATTCTGACGGCCGTTTCTGTCACGGCGTTAACTATTTATGACCTGCTAAAACCCCTTGGCGACGAAGTGGAAATAAGTAATACAAAGTTGCTGAACAAAACGGGAGGTAAAAGCAACATGCGGGCCATGGTGGGTAGAGAAAACAAGTCGGCCGTATTGATCTGTTCAGATTCGGTTGCGGCAGGAAGAAAAGATGACCGGGCCGGCCCCATTATTCAGCATTTGTTGGAAGAGCAGGGTGGAAGTATTGTGGATTTTAAAGTGCTACCGGATACACCCGAAGCAGTTCAGGCTCAGCTCAAAGAGTGGGCCGGCCGGAATATCCCGTTCATATTTACCGTGGGAGGAACCGGGCTCGGAGCTACAGATACTGTTTGTGAAGCAGTACAAGAAGTTATTGAGCGAGAGACGCCAGGGGTAATTGATGCCATGGAGCTACATGGTTTGCAGCGAACCCCCCTTGCCATGATGTCGCGCCTGACGGCAGGGATATACAAAAAATCCCTCATTGTGACCCTGCCGGGCAGTTCAGATGGACTTCGCCAAAGCCTGGAAGGCATTCTTCCGGGGGTATTCTATGCGAAGAAAATGCTAAGAGCTGCACGAGTCAAAAGCTAATGTTGCTATTTCCCCATTATTCTCAACTTTATTTCTCTGGTTATGATCGTTAGATACCATTTTGACAAAGCCTTATTATTGTTTCTGGGATGGTTGCTGTTTCCGGCAATATCCGTGTTCGGCCAATTTACGCTGGAAGGGGAAGTACGCCCCAGAACCGAACTCCGCCACGGATACAAAACACTTCCATCCAGTGATGATGAGGCTGCTTTATTTACGGAGCAGCGATCCAGAATTAACCTTGGGTATAACAAGGAGGACTACGATATCGGATTGACTGTACAGGATGTCCGGATATGGGGGAATCAAAACCAATTGAATAAGTCGGATGGGTTGTTTTCGATTCACGAGGCCTGGGGGCAAATACATTTTAGTCCCATAGTCTCCCTAAAAGCTGGACGCCAAGAATTGGTATATGACGACCAGCGTATTTTGGGAAGTGTGGGGTGGACGGCCCAGGGGCGTAGCCACGATGCATTGTTATTGAAGATTAGCAAAAAGAATTGGGCTTTACACACCGGCTGGGCCTACAATCAGGATAATAATCCTCCGGAGCCCGCCAAATTGTTTGGTAGCTATTATGCTGGAGTACAAAATTATAAAACGCTGCAGTACACTTGGTTTAATCATCAGTCAAAGGCAGCGAACATTTCATTGTTAGCTCTGAATAATGGTGTTCAGTTACCAGACTCATCCACTAATTTTACCCAGACCGTTGGAGTAACCGGTAACTATAGTCTCGAAAATATAAATCTAAGTGGTTCACTGTACTATCAAACTGGCAGAGACCCGGCCAATATGGAAGTAGAGGCATGGCTGGCATCTTTGAACGCTACCTATAGTGGGTTTGAAAAACTGAAACTGACTGTTGGGGGAGATTATCTATCCGGTTCAAAAGTGGATGATGAGAAGAATCGGTCATTTAATCCCCTCTACGGCACCCATCATAAGTTTTATGGGTTCATGGATTATTTCTATGTGGGCAATGGCCACAGTCAGTCGGTAGGTACTAATACTAATGCGGCTGGGCTTGTTGATTTATACCTCAAGGCTTCAATGCAGTTTACTGATGCTTCGTCTTTGTTGCTGCACGCCCACGAATTTTTTGCACCTGTTGAAATCAGGAATCCAATAGATTTGTCTTCGGAGTTAAATTCCCGCCTTGGCACCGAAATAGATGTGGTTTTCAGCCATGCCATAACGGATGAAGTTTCTTTTAAAGCCGGTTATGCTCAGATGTTTGGGACCTCTTCGCTGAGCGCCTTAAAGGGAGGGAATCAAGATGAGTGGGCCAGCTGGGCCTGGCTGATGATTTCTTTTAATCCGGTCTTTTTTACCACAAAGTAACCTTGATAGATACCTAACAGATCACAAAAACCTAATCCCATGTCAACACAAAAAACGAATAAAGCTACGAAAATAAATCTGTTTAGTTTTGCGGCGCCGCATATGCGAACGTTTCATCTGAGCTGGATCTCATTTTTCCTCTGCTTTTTTGGATGGTTCGGCATTGCACCATTGATGGCGGTTGTTCGTGAAGAACTGAACCTTACGCAATCTCAAATTGGCAATACCATTATTGCTTCAGTAGCTATTACCGTGATTGCACGTATAGTCATCGGACGATTTTGTGATAAGTACGGCCCACGGTTAACGTATAGTACCCTTTTAATACTCGGATCGATTCCCGTCATTAGTATCGGTCTCAGTGACAGCTATGAGTCTTTCCTGATTCTCCGGCTGGTAATTGGGGTTATCGGGGCTTCCTTTGTTATCACCCAGTATCATACCTCCGTTATGTTTGCGGATAATGTGGTGGGAACAGCCAATGCAACGACGGCAGGATGGGGGAACATGGGTGGCGGGGCGACCCAGGTGATTATGCCGATGATCTTTTCAGGATTCGTTTTCCTGGGGCTTGAGGAATCTTCGGCCTGGAGATGGGCTATGGCCGTCCCCGGTGTGGCAATGATTGTGTTGGGAATACTCTACTACAAATATACGACTGACACCCCCGAAGGTAATTTTTCTGATTTAAAGGCCGATTCAATGGCCGAGCTTGAAGGTGATAACGAGGAAGAGTCTGAGGTATCAATGCTTGAGGTGATGAAGGACTACCGTGTTTGGAGTTTGTTTATCATTTATGGTGCCAGTTTTGGTATTGAGCTTACCATCAACAACATTGCCGCGATTTATTATTACGACTACTTTTCGCTGGATTTAAAAACGGCAGGCCTTATTGCCGGACTCTTCGGCTTGATGAATATTTTTGCCCGTTCAGTCGGTGGCTTCCTGGGAGACAAGTGCGGTATCAAATTTGGCCTGCGGGGGCGTGTGGTATTCCTTTTTATCATGCTCTTCCTGGAAGGGATCGCGCTGATGGTATTCTCAAGTATGTCGGTCCTTCCATTAGCCATTGGTACGATGATCCTGTTCAGTCTGTGTGTACAGATGGCGGAGGGGGCAACCTATTCCGTTGTTCCATTTATCAATAGAAAAGCAATTGGTGCAGTATCCGGTATTGTGGGAGCGGGTGGAAATGCCGGTGCTGTTATGGCTGGATTTTTATTCAAATACGAGTCCATACCCTACCCGCAAGCTCTTTTTATCATTGGTATTGTGGTTACCATTGTATCATTTGTTGCCTTTACCATACGGTTTTCAACCGCTGATGAGAAAGAGGCAGAAGAAGAGCTGGAAGAAGCCCTCGCCGAACCAGAGCTTGAGCCCGTATTAGCTGATTAAGAAGGCAGCACTGATATTCATTATAGCCAGAAAAAATATGGAATTTAAATTTGTTTCAATCCTCCTGGCCTCCTTCTCCAAGGAGGAACTCTTTACTCTTGATATCAATCGAGATGTAAATATGAAAGTTAAAATCCCTCTTGGAGAAGAGGGATACAGGGAGATTGACAAGAGGTAGCTAAAGAATTGTAAAACACCAAATATGCAAAACGCACGGACCCAAAAATTTAAATCTACTTGTTCCTACTGTGGAGTAGGTTGCGGAGTCATCGTTGAAAAAAATGCCAAGGGGCAAATTAAGGTGACCGGGGATGAGTCGCATCCCTCCAACAAAGGTATGCTCTGTTCTAAAGGAATGAATCTGCATTATACCGTTGCGGATCAGTCAGACCGGTTGCTCTATCCGGAGATGCGGTGGGCACGCAACCAGCCCCGCCGACGCGTGGATTGGGATACGGCTCTAGAACGGGCATCCGCTGTATTTGGGACATTTATCGACAAACACGGTCCTGATTCGGTCGGCTTTTATGTCTCTGGGCAGTGCCTTACTGAGGAGTATTACACCGTCAATAAACTTGCCAAAGGGTTTGTTGGGACCAATAATATTGATACCAATTCTCGGTTATGCATGAGCTCCGCAGTAGCGGGTTATAAGAAAACACTGGGCGAAGATTCGGTACCGATCAGTTATGAAGATATCGAGTTGGCCAACTGTTTCTTCATCGCGGGTGCCAATCCCGCCTGGTGTCATCCCATTATATTTCGTCGTATCGAAGCTCATAAAGAAAAGCATCCCGATGTAAAGGTGATTGTTGCAGATCCTCGTAAAACTCAATCATGCTCAATTGCTGATTTGCACCTGCAGCTAAACCCGGGGACCGATACGACCTTATTTCAGGCTATCGCCCGTTGCCTGATTGAAGATGGCCGTATTGATGAATCATTTGTCGAGGATCATACGGATGGGTTCGACGAGCTGAAGATGCAGGTTATGGCGCAACCGTTGCGAGAAGCAGCTAAAATTTGTGGCCTAAAAGTGCAGGAAATTAAGCAAGCAGCCCGTTGGATTGGTGATGCCAACGGCTATATTTCAATGTGGGCAATGGGCCTTAACCAAAGTGTGGATGGCACAGAGAAAAATTTGGCGCTCATTAACCTTTCTCTCATTACCGGGCAGATTGGCAAGCCCGGTGCCGGGCCTTTTTCACTGACGGGGCAGCCGAATGCTATGGGCGGTCGGGAAGTGGGAGGAATGGCCAGCCTGCTTTCGGCTCATCGGGATTTAAGCAATCCCGCACATCGCCGGGAAGTCGCCGACCGTTGGGGGGTATCTTCGGTCCCTGCTGAGCCGGGTTATACCGCTACCGAAATGTTTGATGCCCTTCGAAGTGGGGCTATGAAAGCAATTTGGATTATTTGTACCAATCCGGTCGTCAGTATGCCGCATTCCGCTATCGTTGAAGAAGCCCTGGAGGAAGCACGGTTTGTAGTAGTACAGGATATCTCTCAAAATTCAGAGACAACCGATTATGCCGATCTCTTATTGCCGGCAGCGGGCTACCTGGAGAAGGAGGGGACGATGACCAACTCCGAACGGCGCATCAGTTATCTGAATAAAGTCGTAGATCCACCGGGCGAAGCACTGCCCGATGCCGAAATATTGTGTCGTTTTGCGCGAAAAATGGGTTATAGCGGATTTGATTTTGAAGATGCCGCCGCCATTTTTTCTGAGCATTGTAAGCTAACCGAGGGTACAAATATTGATATCAGCGGATTAAGCTATGAGTATCTGAAACAAAACGGCACAGTTCAGTGGCCATTCCTAAATGAATCTGAAGAAGGAACACGGAGGTTATTTACCGACCATCAATTTTATACACCCAATGGGCGTGCTCAAATTCATACCCGCGGGGAGAAAAGACCAGAAAGGCCAGGCGAAGATCATCCATTTGTGTTAACAACCGGACGTATTCGTGATCAATGGCATACGATGACCCGGACGGGTAAAGTCAGTCGTCTCAACCAGCATATTGAGCAACCCTATGTCGAGATTCATCCCAAAGATGCCAAAGAATATGGTATTAGAGATGGAGAGGTTGTGCAGGTATCTAACGATCGTGGAGAGGTGCGTTTGAACGCTTCTTTTTCTGATGGTATCAAACGAGGAATGTTGTTTATCCCGATGCACTGGGGAAAGGTATTGCAGAAAGATTATCCGCGGGCCAATAATTTAACGAGTGATCGTATCGATCCGGTGTCGAAAGAGCCCGACTTCAAATATTCGTCGGTAGCCATAACTAAATTCAAAAAGGAGGAGGAGAAAATTCTTGTTGTGGGGGCCGGGGCTGCTGCGTTCCAGTTTATAAACAGCTATCGGCAGCATAATATGGAGGATGAAATCCAGGTCTTCTCCAAAGAGTATGAGTGGTTTTACAACCGTGTGCTGTTGCCGGATTATATAAGCGGCGAGCTTGATTGGAAGAAACTTAAGAAGATGCAGTCAGGTAAATTGGTTGAGCTGGATATCCTGATGCATGAAGGTATTAGTGTGGACCAAGTACAGCCAGATGAGCAGTATGTCACGGATTCTAATGGCGAACAGCATAGGTATGATAAGTTGGTTCTCGCTACTGGAAGCCGGGCCAATTTTCCACGTGGTATTCCACAGCTACCGGGGGTGTTTACGATCCGTAACCGAACCGATGCGGATGAGCTTATGGAGTACACAAACCGTGAGGGGCATGTGATTATCGTAGGGGGAGGCTTACTTGGCCTCGAGATGGCAGCCTCGCTCCGACAGGTCGATGTTGAGGTTACGCTGGTGCATCGCAATCCCCGGTTAATGGAGCGGCAGCTCGATCAAATGGCCAGTGAGCTGCTCTATGAGCATATACATGATTGTGGTATTCGCGTGATCTTCAATGATGAAATTGAGCACCTCTCAGAGCAGGAAGAGGACATCCGGGCAGGTTTAAAAAGCGGCAAGTTTTTGACGGCTAAAGCAGTGGTCTATGCCATCGGCACGCGCCCCAATATTGGTTTGGCAAAAGAGGCTGGGTTGGATTGTAAACGCGGAGTTATCGTCAACGACCACCTGCAAGCCAGTGATCCAAATATCTATGCTATTGGTGAGATCGCAGAACATAATGGATCAATGAATGGCATTACAGCTGCTGCCGAGCAACAGGCAGATATCGTGGCCTCATATATAGCTGGGGATTTGTCCAGCCATTATACGGGATCGATATCAATGAATATTCTCAAATTTCCGGATCTCGAACTTTGTTCATTGGGCATCACGGAAGTGCCGGATGATGACGCAAGCTATGAAGAAATTGTGCTGGTGGATAAGGGGCAGCGATTTTATAAAAAATGTATTGTCCATAACGATCGACTGGTCGGTGCCATTTTAATGGGAGATAAAACAGAATTTAATGACTACCGTCGGCTGATAGAGCAACAGATGGAGCTATCTGATAAGCGCAAAGAGCTCTTGCGTTCGGGCCAGAGTTTGCCGCCCATGAAAGGCGAACTGGTCTGCTCTTGCAATAATGTTGGCGATGGTAATATCCGGGAAGTAATCCGCGAAGGGTGTAGTAATTTCAAGGAGCTCTGCCAACTGACGGGAGCAGGAACGGGCTGCGGAAGCTGTAAGCCCGAAGTGAAAGCAATTATGGAAGAAATGGCTGTTGCAGCTGGTAATGGGTAAAAGCGTAAGGAGACAATGAAGAAAAAAGACTTAATACGTGCATTTATCCCGGGAGGGGTGTTAACGCCACGAGATTTACGGAAGATCATTGACATTGCCAGAGCTTTGGGGAATAAGGTTGTGCATTTTGGCTCACGGCAGGATATTATGTTTCCGGGCGATGATGTGGATCAGAAGAAGCTGGATAAGGCGTTTGGGTCTATACGGACCAACTATGAATGGAGTGGTCAAAAATATCAAAATATAGTAACCTCCTATGTCGCTGTTGATATTATGCCCAGCAGACCCTGGGTGACGACCGGTACCTATTATAATGTGCTTGAGTTTTTTGATTATCGTCCCCGGCTAAAAGTAAATATCACCGATCCCGAACAAAGTTTGGTTCCATTGTTTAACGGACAGCTTAACTTTGTGGCCTCCGAGCATGAAGACTACTGGTACCTTTTTATAAAATTTGATACCTCGGATGAGCTACAGCGGTGGCCGGTACTTGTGTATAGCCAGGATGTGGGTAAGGTTGCTGCCGCTCTTGACTCCTTTTATTTTAGAAACGGACAGGAGGTGAAAATGTCGATAGATGCCTTATTCCAGAAGATAAATATGGCATTAGACACCAATAATCGAACGATTGACAATAATTTGGATTCCCATACTGAGCCATTTCCCTATTATGAGGGGTTCAATAAAATGGGGAATAATAAATATTGGCTGGGTTTATATTGGCGTAACAACCGATATACCATTTCCTTCCTCGAGAAGATTTGTGATTTGTGTGATCAAACCAACTGTGGGCGAATTATTATCACCCCATGGAAGTCATTTATCGTTAAAGGTATTTCAGAAGAGGATCGACCCAAATGGGAGATCCTGTGCGGGAATAATGGCATCAATTTGCGACATTCTTCGCTTGAACTCAATTGGCATTTGCCGGTACTGGATGAGAAAGCACTGAAGCTAAAAAACTACCTGGTGGATGTCTTTGATCAGCACGATATTAGTACCTATGGGCTGACTTTTTCTATTAAAGAACTGCCTGCCAACCTGTTTACTTCCATTGCTATTCTCTCGCAGCCCAGCCTACGCCTGTTTGGTAAGTATAGCCTTATCAAACGATATAATATCTTCTACAGCAAAAATTTCGATCCCAATGAAGAAGAGTATATTCCTTTTGCGATGTATGTAACCAAAAGGGAGTTGCCCAGGGTACTTATGAAACTTAGCCAGATATTTTATGCCGAAATGAGTAAGGAGTCTGAAGATCGAGTCTGGCAGGATGGGGAAACGGAGAAGGAGACACATCGTGTGTATCAGTGTCCCCACTGCCTGACCGTTTACGATGAACGGTATGGTGATCAGCAGATGGGCATAGCCAGTGGAACTTCATTTACGGCACTTCCGGATTCTTATGAATGTCCCATGTGCGAGGCCCCCAAAGCTGAGTTTGAAGCCAAAGAGATGTTATTAAATTAGCATCAATTTTTGTCCCATATAAGAAAAAATCAATAATCAAGACATGACATGAACCTAACATTAATACTTTTTGGAATTACCAAAGAAATTATAGGCGAGCATCGGTTGTCATACCAGATTCCTTCTTCTATGGATGTGAAGGGGCTTAAGCAGTCGCTGCAGGAGGATTATCCAGAGCTGGGCCGATTGGCTTCCCTGGCTATTGCGGTTAATGGTTGTTATGCCAAAGATGATCACCCCATAAAAAAGAGTGATGAAATTGTGTTGATACCACCGGTAAGCGGAGGGTGACTTCGTTAATAGTTATTGGTTCGTAGGATTGATGACTAATAGTCTGCTTTACAAAAACCTCTGATGACCAGTGATAATATAACCAAACGATGTATGATTAAACTGACAGACCAACCAATTGAGGTACAAGAAGCTATTAATCAGGCTTCATCGGATAGTGCTGGAGCTATAGCTACTTTTATAGGAACGGTAAGGAATTTGACTGATGGCAAACGGGTGGAAAAGCTGGACTTTGAATCCTATGAAAAAATGGCGTTAACGGAACTTCAAAACATCCTTGACCAAGCAAAAGAACAGTGGCCTATTCAAAAAGCAGCCGTTGTACACCGCACGGGAGAGCTCGCTATTTCAGATATTGCCGTGTGCATTGCCGTCTCCTCGCCACATCGCGCCGAAGCATTTGAAGCCTGCAGGTTCATCATAGATACCCTCAAGAAAACAGTGCCTATCTGGAAAAAGGAATTCTTTGAAGATGATGAAGTATGGATCTCCGCCTATCCGTAATAGGAAATTAGTTTTCAATTCTTGAAATGTGTTAAGCGTGGACGCTTGACACAGCTTTGGAGGGAGGTTCCTAAAACATCAGTTCTATAGATAGTATTATTTAAATATTTGCGATTTTATCAATTTTATAGCTATCCCAAGCGTCCACGCTTGAGATTTGAAAACTTACCCATTTACATAAGCCGGGGCTTGCTCTGCCACTTCATTGATAAAAATAGCAAGTTTCGGACGAGAAGGCTCAAAGTCCACAGCGATGCCATGGCTTTCTAACCCACCTGTGCAGACGGGCCCAATAGAAGCGATGAATACATCCTGCAATGCGTCGCGGAAGTCTTCTTTCGAAGCAACCATATCTGCTACTTGCATAACATGATGAACTTGGGTTTTGCTGGTAAAGAGGGCGACATCCACCTCTTTATCCAAAATAGATTGGATGCCTTTTTTAAGAGGTTCCAGGTCATCTGGCAGCATCCAGCGGTAAATGGGCGTCTGGATAAGTTCCGCTCCTCGTTTTCGAAGTTCACTGTTTAGCTTTTCATTGGCTTCTCCATATTCCTGAATTGCCAGCTTCTTGCCCTCCAGATTAGCGGTTCGCTCATCCTCGTCTAGTGTGGTAAGGATTTCTTTCCAGGTATTGGGTTCCGGTACTTTAATGTCGATGGGGATATCGAGCCCGCGCAACACTTTGGAAGGCTTGGGCCCCCGGGCAACGATCATGATGTTGGAAAGTTGTTCAAATATTTGATCAAAATCGTATTTTGTTTTCAAGGTCTTGATCATCATATCAGTGCCTACCCCTGTTGTACAGAGTAAAATATCGATTTCGCCATCAAAGAGCTTCTCGGCAAAACTAAAAACGGCTGAATGATCATCTAGTGGCACCTCTTGCATAGAAGGAGCACTAATCGTTTTTGCTCCTTTTCGTTGTAAAAGCTGGGCTGTAGAGTCAGCCATTCTGCTTTCAAAAGCCAGTGCAGTTATTTGATCGAGTGATTTTGTAGTAGCCATAACAATGTAATTTTTTTATTTCTTGATGACTATATAAGCATCAGTGATCAGTATATAAAATGAAAATTCATGCTGTTTCATCAAGTGGAAATTAAGTCCAGAGCTTCTTCATATTCTTGAGGGGTGTTGGCGTTCATGAGTTCCTGCGGGTCTGGAGATTCAAGAAGTTCAACATCAGAATTGATTAACGTTTTACGAGGGCAGGAATAGCCCATCCCCAAGAACTGTAACAGCACTTGATAGCTTTTGGGTTCCCAAATAGTAATCAATGGCTCTGGAAAACCGCTTTCTTTATTCTTAAAAGCAGTTGCAATTTTAGCAGGATTTCGTTGGTTGACAAGTTTCTGTAAGGTGTGGGAAGAAAGCAACGGAAGATCACAAGCAAGGGTTAACCAGGCAGTATTTGGATATTCACGAAAAGCCGAAAGCAGGGCACCAAGCGGACCCATATTTAAAAAGGAATCTGTAATTACGTTTAGGTTGTTCGTTAATTTTTCGGTTTGTTCCTGTCGGCAGGAAAGGAAGACCTCATCACAAAATGGGGTAAGCAAGTCATACAGGTGCAATCGCTGAGGTTTCCCATGGTAGTTAAGTTCAGTCTTGTCGGTGTGCATCCTGGTGCTCTTTCCACCGGCTAAGACGAGTCCGTATAAAGGTGGTATTGTGCCATCAATCAGTTCCTGGCAGGTGTTAGCAATCTTGGTCATCTCGTGTATCCTGAAAACCGGGAGGTGGTCAAGATTGGGAATTCGTTTTGATACCTTCTGTGGGATATCGGTTACTCCTTCTTGTAGTATAATCATCTTGACATCATCCAAAGACTCCGGATCTACGGGCTTTTGAGGATCAATAATGAGGAGCTGGTCCCGGGCTTCAAAATGGTTGCCGTTTAGCAGAATGAGATCTTGTTCATTGAACAGTGGTTTAAGCTGATAGCTATTGAGCGATCTGTGAAAGGTAAATTGTTGAGCGGTAGCCTGCTTGAGATAGCTCAACTCTAAGCCCGACGGTTGTACCGATTCGGAGGAGCCGTGTTCGGCATCCACATAGCTGATTCGGTATTGGTTGGACAAAGCTGAGCTAATGTGGCGAGCCAGTCTTCGAATTGAAGAGCAGGTAGAGCCTGTAATGGCAAGTTCATTCCGGCCAAAATGCTGCAAGTCAGGCTTTGATAATGAGATATGCTTCTGGTGCGACGTCTTGGTTTGAGCAGACATAGGATACCGTTTTGGGAGTGCCCTTAAGGACTGATAATTGAACTTTATGCCAATTTAAACATAGTTAAATTAGGATAATATTGAATATATGAATAATTTATTAGCTTTATTAATCTGTTTTGTCAAATAAGTTTTGTTTTATGATAGGAGTGCTAAGAGCTGAGGAAATCATCCGGAAAGCCCGGTTGAAACCAGAAGTTGAAGAAGTTGCTATTGCTGAGGCAGCGGGGAGGGTTCTGCAGGAAGTGATTAGGTCTGATCGGGATTTGCCGCCCTTCGACCGGGTGATGATGGATGGTATAGCTATAAGGTACGATCAATGGAAGGAGGGGCAAACAACTTTCCCAGTAGCAGGACTGCAAAAAGCCGGTGATCCTCAACACTCATTGGAAAAGGACGATTATTGCCTGGAAGTTATGACCGGAGCTATGTTGCCCCCAAATACAGATACGGTTATTCGATATGAAGATGTCAGTATTAAAACAGTCAAAGGCCGAGAGGTGGCTGTTATCAATCGGCCTCCTAAAAAGAAAGGCCAAAATATTCATCCTAAAGGAACGAATAGGCCCAAGGGCAAGATATTGGTTGATGAAGGAATAGTTTTAAGTCCGGCAGAGATAGCAGTTGCTGCTACGGTTGGTAAGTCGTCCTTAAAAGTTACTCGTCCGCCAAGGGTTGCTATCGTTGCTACTGGGGACGAGCTGGTTGACATTCATGAGGAGCCCCTTCCGCATCAGATACGCCGTTCCAATGTGTATGCTGTTTCAGCAGCTGTGCAGGGTTTACATATAGATGCCCAGCTTTTCCATTTAAGAGACAACAAGGAAGAAATAAGCAGGAGCTTGAAAGAAATACTGGAAGCATTTGAAGTAGTGATCCTTAGCGGGGGCGTCTCGAAGGGTAAGCTGGATTATATTCCTGAAGTTCTTGCCGAATGCGGAGTAAAAAAACACCTTCATAAGGTGCGTCAACGGCCGGGTAAGCCGCTTTGGTTTGGCACCTCAGAGCAGGCCGTCGTTTTTGCTTTGCCCGGTAATCCGGTATCCACCTTTATGTGTTATTACCGATATGTGGAGCCATGGTTAAAAAGACAGGTGGGCATTGAAAACAAGCCGTTGATAGCACAGCTTACGAAGGATTTTACCTTCGAAAAGGAGTTGACCTATTTTTTGCAAGTGCAGGTCCAGAGCGGAAAGGATGGCGTCTTGGAAGCAACGCCTGTCAAAGGTAAAGGATCCAGTGATTTTGCCAATCTATGCCGCGGAGACGGATTTTTGGAGCTTCCCGAACAGCAGAGTCATTTTAAGAAGGGGCAGGCTTATCCGCTGTATTTATACAAGCACCTGTAACTAATGCTTATTACACTATATGCTCAGGTTGCCTTCTTTTTTGATTTCTATATTCTTAGCGGAGAGTGTAACCTGATCTCCAACGTCTAAATCTGCATGCTCAAATGGGCAGTAAGGAATGTGTATCAATCCATGGGCAGATCTGGCAATGAGTACCTCTTCTTGGGGGAGAATATCAATAATTTTAGCAGCACCGGCTTTAGCTGATGCCCCGCGACTTAAGAGTTGCGATGGGCGACCATCCGCAGTAATAGTACCATTTTCGAGGATGATAGCCCGATCCGTAAGTTCAATTAACTCTATGGGATTATGCGATACAAGCACGATGGTTCCATCAAATTGGGATGTGATCCTCTTCAAATCTTTTTGGAGTTGCCCGCGCATTGCAGGATCGAGCGCCGAAAGAGGTTCATCCAGGAGTAGCAAATCAGGGTCACGAATGAGCGCGCGTCCCAGGGCTACGCGCTGCTTCTGTCCCCCGGAAAGGGTTGCCGGTTTTTGGGAGCTAACCGATGCGATGCCTAACATCTCGATAATGGCACGTAACCGAGACTGATTTATACGATCCGAAAAAGCAAATTCCAGGTTCTGTTGCACCGTCATGTTGGGAAAGAGGGCATATTCCTGGAAGACAAATCCAATATTGCGTTTCTGTGGAGGCAGATAGATCCCTTTTTCTGTATCCATCCAGGGTTTGCCATTGATATAAAGTTGGCCGTGATCGGGCTTAATAAGGCCTGCCAATATTTTAAGGAGTGTGGTTTTGCCGGCGCCAGAGTGCCCCATGATCCCCAGTCTTTCTCCCGGGTTAACTGTCAGCTGGAGGTCTACCGAGGGCGTAGCGCCATCCGGGTTTAGCTCTTTATATGCAGATAGCTGTATCAAAATAGTTTGGCTTTCTGTTGGTATTGGAAACCATAGATAAAGAGCAGGACAACCATAGAAAAAAACAGTAGTACCAATGCATAAAGGTCAGCATTAGCGTAGCTCATCTTTTCTACTTCGTTATAAATAGCAATAGAGGCTACACGCGTTTCATCGGGGATGTTGCCACCGATCATTAATACCATTCCAAATTCACCAATAGTGTGGGCAAAAGCCATTACGGCACCAATAATAACGGAAGGCTTAATGTTGGGCAATAAAACATAGAAGAAGGTCTCGAATTTAGATTTACCCAGCGTAAAGGCCGCTTGTGTTAGGTTTTTAGAGGTGCTCTCAAGCGCCGATAAAATAGGGTTGGCCATAAAGGGGAAGCTAAAAATAATAGATCCTGCTACTAACCCTTCGAAGCTAAAGGCCAGATTGGTTCCAGGTATGATATTTGCTAATAGGCCCTCCGGTCGAAAGGCGATGAGTAGATAATATCCCAGTACGGTGGGCGGGAGGACCAAGGGAAGGCTGACCAGAGATTTTAATATCGGCGTGCTTCGATTGCTATAAAAGAATATCCCGTAGCAAATAGGTAGGGCGATGATCAGCAGTAATACCGTCGTAACGGCAGCCAGCTGAAGGCTAAGTAAGAAGGGATCCCAAAAAGGAGTCATGTCAACGATCTTTTTTGGGGTTTATATAACCATAATGGCCAAACACTTGCTGTGCGTTTTTGCTGAAAAGGTAACGCAGAAATTTTTGGGCTGCCTCTTCCGAATGGTCTTGCTTAATAGCGACCGCTCCATGTGGAATGCCTGATATTTCTGAGGCGGCTATTTTATGCCAATACCCCTTTTCACGGAGTTGGGAAGCACTGTGGGCTGAAATGGAAGTCAAAGCCATGTCTACAGCTTCTGATGCAATAAACTGGTTGATGCTCCCGATATTTTCGCCATATATCAGTTTGGACTGAAGTTTTTCGTATAGCTTTTTTTCCTTGAGCCATTTGATTGCGGCTACCCCAAAAGGAGCTAATTCCGGATTGGCAATAGCCAGGCTTCGAACATTTTTGTTGGCAAGAGCGTAAAGAGCTTGTTCTTCCTCAAAATCTGTTTTACTCCACAGGACCAGAGAGCCCAAGGCAATAATTTGTGTGCTGCCTAATGTTTTTTTCAAGCGGTGTAGTTTCTCAGGATACGCAATATCAGCTGATACAAACACATCATAGGGCGCTCCATGGATTATTTGGGCCGTCAAGACCCCGGAAGAAGCGGAGGTGAGAGCAATCTCTGTGTTAAACTTATCTTCAAAATGCCGTGCAATATCTTCCAATGGAAGGGTGAGGCTGCTTGCCACTGCCACGGTTATTTGATCATTCCCATCATAATGAGCTGCGTCATCTTGATGCACGGAATGGGGCCATATCAGGAGCGTTATGAATAGTGCTAAACGAAACATAAGTTTAATGTTAAGGGGAAGGCTGTTTATCCACCAATCAGAGCCATGGACTCCTCAATAGGGTTGTGGTTTTGGGTTCTCCTTCTTTCGGCTTCAAAACCATTCTTTGCACGGTTTTTAAAAGTATGGCGAAATAGCTGGTTGATTTCCTTATCCGTAGCTCCACCACGCATAACTTCTTTGATGTTCAACACGCCATTGTCGTAGAGGCAGGTTTTTAATGTGCCTTTAGAATCGACCCGGATGCGGTTGCAGCTGCCACAAAATGTTCGGCTAAATGCCGCAATGATTCCAATTTTTCCCCGGTATCCGGGAATTTGATAATTGGTGGAAGTAGAATGCGGACCAGCGGGTATTTCCTTAATATTTAGATAACGACTTTTAAGGTGCGATAGAATTTTATCATAGGTCCAGGTCAGTGCCGGGCCATTTCCTCCGGATCCATTAAAGGGCATCTCTTCTATGTAGCGAACAGAAATCGGATATTTTTTAGTCAGTTCGGCCAGGGGGATGATATCTTCGATATTGTGTTCTTCCATCACAACAGTATTGATTTTGAAAGGGATAGCGCTTTCGTTCAGCAGATGGAAGGAGTCCATGACTCGATCAAACTGATCTCTGCGTGTGATTTTTTTAAAACGATCCGGATCGATAGTATCAAGGCTAAGGTTGATAGAGGTGATCCCCATTTCTTCCAGGCGAGAGATATAGGGCGCCAAAAGAGTGCCGTTTGTGGTTAAGGCAACTTTTTCCAGCTTGTCATTTTTGCTGATTACTGAAAAGAAGTCGATCAGATTCTTACGAACGAAAGGTTCACCACCAGTAATTCTGATTTTAGATATTCCAAGGTTTGTGAGAATAGAGATAAGCCGTTCAAGCTCTTCGTAAGAGAGCAACTCTTTGCGTGGCAGAAAATTGATCCCCGATGCCGGCATACAATACTTGCATCGCAAATTGCATCGATCGGTCACTGACAGACGAAGATAGGTAATCGGTCGTCCATGATTGTCATATATGACGGAGCGATCTGTGTTCATTGAACCTGAAAATTTTATTAATAAGAATGGATATACTACAAATAAATCGGAATAAAATAAATATTTAATCGACTAATATTTAAATAAAAAAGGATTATTAACTTAAATAATTTAATTAATTAATGATTGAAGCATTCTGAGATCAGGTTCATGTCCGTCGCAACTCCGGGGTAATTGTATTTAACATGAAATAGAAAGTATTAGAAGCCGCTCACCTTATTTGCAATAAATTTAGACTGGCTGATGCTATATCCTTACCTTTCGGTTTAATGCTGATCAAAACTGAATCATGGATTTATTTAACGAAGATTCAAATACTACAACAGGTGGGCAGCGTGATTTCGTGAATCCTCATGAACCACTGGCTACCCGTATGCGTCCCCGTTCGCTGGAGGAATTTGTAGGTCAAAAGCATATTGTAGGAGAAGGTAAGATGCTTCGACGTATGATTGAGTCAGGGGTCATCGGATCGCTTATCTTTTATGGCCCTCCAAGTTCAGGGAAAACGACATTGGCTCATGTAATTTCGCGAGAGATCAATGCCCAGTTTACGGTACTTAATGCTGTGTTAGATGGTATTAAGGATTTACGACAAGTGGTTGCCAAAGCTGAAAAGATACAGCAGATGAATGGGCAAAAGACCATTCTTTTTGTGGATGAAATTCATCGCTGGAACAAAGCGCAACAGGATGCTTTGCTACCACACCTGGAGTCTGGAGTCATAACGTTAATAGGAGCAACTACCGAAAATCCATTTTACAGTTTGGTAAGTCCGCTGCTATCTCGATGCCAGCTTTTCGAGCTGTATGATCTCACGAAAGAGCATGTACTGCTGATGATTGACCGGGCGCTTGAAGAAGAGGAACGAGGCCTGGGTAAGAAAGATGTTGAAGTTACTAAGCCTGCTCAAGATCATCTGGCAGAATTCGCGGCCGGAGATATCCGTAACGCTTTAAATGCGTTGGAAGTAGCAGTGTTGTCAAGTGATGCTGATGAGAACGGAGTCATCCATATTGACCTGGAGATCGCCAGAGAATGCATCCAGAAACGAAGTGTGCGCTACGATGGTACTGGTGACGAACATTATCACTTTGCCTCGGCATTCATTAAGTCGATGCGGGGTTCCGATGTTGATGCTGCACTTTACTGGATGTCGGCTATGCTCGAAGGGGGAGAAGATCCCAATTTTCTGTTCCGGAGAATGCTTATCTTGGCCTCAGAAGATGTAGGTATGGCTGACCCACATGCTCTTTCGCTGGTAAATGCGGCGCATGAGGCTTTTACAAAATGCGGTATGCCCGAGGGTTTATATTTTCTGGCACATGCTTGTATTTATTTATGCTTAGCTCCTAAAAGTAATAGTACCGGAGCTATTTTTTCGGTACGCAGAGAAGTTCAGCATAGTGGCATTGGCACTGTTCCGCCTCATCTGCGTGATAAGACGGCCAATTCTAAACAATCTCGTTATCTAGGTGTAGAGAATGCTTCAGATGATTATACCTATCCTCATTCGCATGATCATCATTGGGCTCCACAACAATATTTGCCGGAAGAGGCTGAGGGGTTACAATGGTACGAGCCAGGGAACATTGGCAGAGAAGGTAAACTATGGAAGAGGCTTCAAAAAATTAAGGAAGCGTATATGAAGGATAAAAAATAAGGGCGCTGCCTCTCCACAACAACGCCCCTTTATCCGCCAACTTCATATGTTAAAAGCTTTATTGTTACAGGTCGATTTTGAGCTTTTCCTCTTTTACGAGCGTTAGTTCTTGTTCTATATCAAGGTCCATCATGTCCCGCACTTCATCGACACCAAAAAAGTCCGGATAGGCCGTCATACCGTGTTCATTTTGATCGAGTCCATTAAGTTCTTCGACTTCTGAAACCCGTAATCCATGTGTTACGTTGGTTACTTTGAATACTAAGTAGGCGGTTCCAATAGTCCATAACAACACGGCTGTGATACCCACGGCTTGGATAAGTAGCTGATAGGCAGAGCCACCAAAGAATAGGCCTTCAAACGAAGATGAGTAGGGTTGCTGTGCAAAAAGGGCTACAGCGAGTGTTCCCCAGATACCTGCAAATCCATGAACCGGAATAGCGCCCACGGGATCATCTATCTGAATTTTTTCTAAGAAGCGAGTGCCATAAAACATGACTGCACCACCGATAAAGCCAATGGCTACGGCCGAAGCAGGAGATACTACTGCGCAGCCGGCCGTGATGGCTACAAGTCCTGCTAAGGCTCCGTTAAGAGTGTAGCCCAAGTCCGGATTTCCTGTTTTATACCAGGCGATCAGCATGGCGGCAAGGGCCCCACCAACAGCAGAAAGATTAGTCGTGACGGCTATGCGGGCAAAGGAGGGGTCAGCTCCCAGTGTGCTGCCCGGATTGAAGCCAAACCATCCGAGCCATAAGATAAAAACCCCAAGGGTGCCCAGTGCTACGCTATGGCCCGATATGCGCTTGGCTTTGCCATTAACGAATCGACCTATTCGCGGACCAAGGATATAAGTACCCATGAGACCTGCCCACGCTCCTACGCCATGTACAACGGTGGATCCTGCAAAATCATAAAATCCTAAATCTGCCAGCCATCCACCACCCCAGACCCAATGCCCCACAACGGGATAAATGATAGCAGAAATAAACAGCGTATAGATAAGATAACCGGTAAATTTTGTTCGCTCTGCCATTGCTCCTGAAACGATCGTAGCAGCAGTAGCAGCAAACATGGCCTGGAAAAACCACTCGGCATACAGCCAGGTGTCAAGGGAGCCATCAGCTTGCAAGGCATCGGAAAGAAAGAAATTACTAAAGCCAAATAAGCCCCATACATCTGTGCCGTACATGATGGAAAAGCCAACGGCCCAGAATATAATAGTGCCCACGCCGAAGTCCATCATGTTTTTCATCATGATATTGGCGACGTTCTTAGCTCGTGTAAAACCGGTTTCAACCAGGGCAAAACCAGCCTGCATGAAAAAAACTAAGAAGCCGGCAATCATAACCCAGAGTAAGTCGATAAATACCTTATCGTTTGCTGCCTGAAGTACCTCGGCAGCCGATGATTTGGAAATGTCACTCGCCATAGCAACGGATACTTGCAAAAGAAGAAGTATCCCTGTAGTCAAAATATAGTTAAGATATTTCCTCATTTAGGCTATATAATTTAAGTGGTTCCTGTTTTTGAAGGTGTAAATTAAAGCTAATTGACTTCAATAAAAAATTAATTTATATAAATACTGCTTCTTAAGTAAAAATATTTTGCCTAGGGGCGTTTTGGACTTTTTATTTAAGGTTAAGTGAGTAGTATTCACTCAGGTAAATATAATTCGCCTGCCAACTTTTGCTATAGAAATGGTATCTTTAATGTTATTATACATCCAATAAAATTGTATCATGATTGATATACGTATCATCAGTGGAACCGACCGACCGGGTTCAAATGCCCTCCGCATTTCTGAATACCTCCAGAAGAAATACAGGCATCAGGGAGTATCAGCAAACATTATAGACCTGCGTAACTTTCCGGTCGAAAAAGTAAGTGGTGGTAAATATGGAGAGCGAATTCCCGCCGTCGATGAATTTGTGGAACAGGCCATTGCTGCTGATGGTCTCGTTATCGTCTGTCCGGAATATAATGGAGGCTACCCGGGTATCTTGAAACTGTATATCGATTACTTTCCGTTTCCTGAAAGTCTAGAAAAGAAGCCGGTGGCTCTGGTGGGTGAGGCAAATGGAGCCTTTGGTGCTTTGAGAGCTGTGGAGCAGCTTCAGCAGGTTGTTGGCTACCGTAATGCCCATATTTTTCCAGAACGGGTATTTATTCCGCGAGTGAGCGATAATTTTGATGATAAAGAGGGGATTCGGGATGATTTTCAGCAAGAGTTGCTGGAGTCCCAAATTAAAAACTTTATTTTATTCGTACAGGATTTTAAAAAGAGAGCGGTACTTTCGGACAACTGAATCATAGCGTCTGATCTATCAGTCTAATAATGTACGCTTAGAGTCAATAAAGATGCAGGCTTAAATAGAAAAGGTGATGCCTGAGACTCTCCAAACTGTTGGTTGAAGAGCGTATATAGCATGGCCTAATTCATTTTGAGCATATAACCTACACCGTGCAGCGTTACCAGATATTTGGGGTCATCGGCATGGACTTCAATTTTGGAACGAAGTTTTGAAATGTGAACGTCCACAGTGCGGGTATTGGTACTGAACTCATAGCGCCACACATTTTCAAGGAGGGCATCTCTTGAAACGGGTTCATTGGCATGGGCTGCGAGGTAACGAATAAGTTCCACTTCACGGGTTGTTAATTCTACGCCTCCCTTTTCAGGATGTTCGGCCTCGGCATTCTGCAGGTCAATGTAGGTATCCCCCAAACTGATTTCATTCATGGGAGTATTGTTGGAGTATTGATCCGACCGTCGCAGACGAGCCTGGATGCGGGCCAACAACTCTTTGACACCAAAGGGCTTGGTCATGTAGTCATCAGCCCCGATGTTTAGTCCCGTTACTTTATCAATTTCCTGATCTCGTGCCGTAAGCATAATGATCGGAAAAGTATAGTTCATTGAACGAACCTTTTTGCAAACATCATAGCCACTCATGCCAGGTAGCATCAGGTCCAGTATCATTAAGTCGGGATTTTCGTTTTTGACGATCTCTACGGCCTTGTCGCCTTTCTTGGCTACGAACACCTCGTATCCTTCGTTTTCAAGAGTATCTTCGAGGGTAAAGACAAGACTGGGTTCGTCTTCAACGATAACAATTTTTTTTGCTGACATAGTGTTAATTCTGTGTTATAGAAGCAGATGATAATTCTTTGTTTCCATCGGAAGAAAGCTGTTCATGAGCAGAGGGCGGAGGGTCAACCAGAATGGGGAATATGACTTTAAAGGTCGATCCCTTTTTTACCTCACTTTCAACAGTAATTTGTCCACCATTGAGCTCCGTTAAGCTTTTCACAATGGATAGCCCAAGGCCGTGTCCCTTGGTTTGAGCTGTCATAGCATCTTCACCTCTGTAAAACTTGTCAAAGATATGTGTTTTTACTTGCGGGGACATCCCGATACCATGGTCCTCAACGGTAAGCGTGACCTCATTATTATTGGAATCCAGAAATATGCCAATATACTGTTCGTCTCGGCTGTATTTAAGGGCGTTTTCTACCAGGTTGCCGAGGATGGTTTCAAAGCTATCGATATCAATCATGGTCATTGGTACATCATCAGCGATGGATGTATGCAGGCTAAAACCCTTATTTTCTATATAGGTTTTATGCTCTGCAATATAGTCGTTAACCAGTGTGTTAAGACTAACCGGTTTGGGCTCAATCAATGACTGGCCAGCATCCGACTTGGCAACGTCGAGGAGTTTTTCGATCATCTTACGAAGCCGAACGGCCTCATTATAGATATGTGTTCCGTAGCTTTTAAGACGATTTTGGTCTTTAACACGACCATCGGCCAAGTTTTCACCAGCAGCCTGCATTACAGCTAAGGGGGTTTTTAGCTCGTGAGTGACGTTCGCCAAAAAGCCCGCTTGTCGTTCTGCCAGGGCGCGTTCTTTTTGGGCAGAGATAAACATAAAGACAAGTGCCCCGAGCAAAAGAAGTACCGCTGCCCCAAGCACGATCAGGTTTTTAAGCAGCGAAGCATTCGATGCTTCTACCGTGGAAGAGTTTGTAAAGGCGACCTCCAGTTTCCAGTTGTCAAAAAAATCTGGGAATCGCTGTTTGTATTGAATTTGATCGTTACTATAGGCCGCTTTGGGATGGCTACTCGCAATAATTTCATTGTTGGTCCAGTCCCGCAGCCAAACCTGCATACCGGTCTGTTTCTCAGGGCCAAAGTGTTCAGCCAATTCATTGTGTAGATAATGTTCCTTCAAATACTCTTGGTTGATTGGCATTGTCAAATATCCCAAAATAGTATGCGCCGAAGGATCAACAAAGGCAATAGTAATGCTGCGGTTTGTGTCAAAGATAGCTTTATTATTGTACTCATAATCTTTAACGAGCGCTTTCATCTGAGTACGGGCAATACCCATTCCATCACACACTGTATTGGGGTAGTTTGAATCCCAGACAAACTTTTCCTGTTCGGCTTCATAACGTAAAATAGATTCAAACTGACTACATCTGCCCGAGTTGGAAGGAATAAAGTAGATGTTGGTAAAAATAGAGTCGTTCGCGGCCTGACGAACTCGTTTGTTGACTTCGTTCGTAAACTGATTGTTTTTCTGAAACTGGGCTTTAAACCGCTCCATGTTTGTACTGCTCAATCCCCAAAAAGGCTTAAAGAAGCGATAACGTACTTTGTCAGCGAACTCAGCAACCTGCAATTTTTTGGGCTGGCGGTCCGCTTCGATGGTACTCCGATGCAGTTGATATAAGGAGTATACATTCATGCCGGTAAGGCCCAGAATAGCAATCAGACCGGCCGCTAATAAAATCCAGCGTAAAGAACCGTACCGTTTCATTTTTATAGGTTAATTAAATGTATATCAGCTTAAAATAAGCATCTAAAGATACAAATTTTATGGCATTTAACATTTTTTTGCTTGTTAGCAGTAAATAATGAAAGTAAGAGGTATGACGGGCTGGATTTTTGAAGTACTCAAAATAGTATTTTGGGAAAGGTTGATGAGTTAACAGATAAAGGGAGGGAGAGAGAAATATTTTGGATTCTTGAGAGGCTGTCTATAAAATACGTGCCATTGGAACATAAATTTTAAGAATGAATCCATAGGTTGAATGAAAAAGATTGACGCCCATCAGCATTTTTGGAATTATGATGTAGATAAGCACGGCTGGATTAATGAAGAGATGAAGAAGCTCCGGCGCGATTTTATGCCTCCAGACCTAAAAAAATTGTTGGATAATGAAAAGGTGGAGGGATGTGTGGCGGTGCAGGCCGATCAGTCGGAGGAAGAAACCCGTTTTTTACTGGATCTGCAATCCAAATATTCGTTTATCAAGGGGGTGGTAGGCTGGTTGGATATTGCAGCGGATAGCTTTCCCAAAAAACTGGAGCACTATAGCCGTAATCCGGCTTTAAAAGGGCTGCGGCACATTGTACAGGATGAGCCCGATGATCGCTTTCTATTGCGGCCTAATTTCCTGAAGGGGATCCAAATGTTGGATGATTATGGTTTAACCTATGATATTTTAATTTATGAGCGGCAGTTGCCGGCCACCATTGAATTTGTGAACCATTTTCCGGGGCAGTCCTTTGTATTAGATCATATTGGAAAGCCCAAAATTAAAGCAAAGGTTATCGATCCCTGGGAGGAAGGAGCGCGAGAATTGGCCCAACATGACAATATTTATTGCAAGATTTCTGGCTTGGTTACTGAAGCCGACTGGCATAATTGGACAGCCGAAGACTTGAAGCCCTACCTCGATATTATTTTTGACGCTTTTGGCCCAGAACGCCTAATGTTTGGATCTGATTGGCCGGTTTGTACATTGGCTGCTGAATACAGCGAAGTCATTGCCGGCGTCCAGGAATATATTAAAGTATATTCTGAAGAAGAACAGGCCATGGTTATGGGAGGAAATACCCAAAAGTTCTATGATCTCTGATCATTTTGTTATAGTTGTAGAAAGCCTTCTCGTAAAAATTAAGGGTCTAGTGAAGCAAACGACTCAAAGAGGATCTTCTCGAAGGAGCTTCAGCAAGATGTTATATAAATTATTGTTTCGATGATTAAAACGAAATTCCGTTTCTTTCAAATGCAGAAAAAACGTGT
>NZ_JAGGJA010000025.1 GCF_026229185.1 Fodinibius salsisoli
TGGCCCCTGTGACCGGACTGGAATTAAAGGCCGGGGGCCTGTTCGTATTACCAACCGTAATCGTAAAGGATTGGCTGGCCGTAGCCGTACCGTCGCTGACTTCCAGTTCTACCGATACCTCGCCCATATCGTCGGGACCCGGCGTGCCACTCAGCGTTGCTGTCCCATCGCCATTATCTTGCAGATCGGCCCAATCAGGAAGTTCTGCAGCTGATAAGCTCACCTTGTCCCCATCGGGGTCGCTGGCTTGAATGGCATAACTGTAGGCCTCCCCTTCTTTGGCCGAGGTTACTGGCTGTGAATCGAACACCGGAGCACGATTCGTATTATCCACGGTAATCGTAAACGACTGGGTAGCCATATCGGTGCCGTCACTGACCTCCAGCTCTACTTGGACCTCGCCCATATCGTCGGGACCCGGCGTACCGCTTAGCGTTGCTGTACCATCACCGTTGTCTTGCAGATTTGCCCAAACGGGAATCTCTACGCCAGAGAAACTCAGTCCATCGCCATCCGGATCGGAGGCTTTCACCGTGTAGGAATAATTTTCACCTTCTTTACCAGCCGTAACCGGGGAGGAATCAAAGACTGGCGGACGATTCGTATTGGACACGGAAATCGTAAAGGATTGGGTAGCTGTCACTGTGCCATCACTGACCTGCAGCTCCACCGATACCTCGCCCATATCCTCGGGACCCGGCGTGCCCCCAAGGCTGGCCGTACCATCGTCATTGTCGGTTAGGGAGACCCAATCCGGGGCAGTCGGAGCTGTTATCGTCAATGCATCTCCGTCGGGATCACTGGCAACTATGTTATACGTATATGCTTGCTGTTCCTGGGCTTTGGTCGCCGGAGACGAATCAAAAACCGGGGCTCGGTTGGTGTTTCCTACCGTTATGATGAATGACTGGGCGATCGTGGCGGTACCATCGCTTACGGTAAGTTCTATGGCCGTGTCTCCTGCATCATCCAACCCTGGCGTGCCTTCCAGTATGGCCGTACCATCCCCGTTATCGGTCAGGCTCGCCCAGCCTGGAATCTGTGCGGGGGTAATTGTCACTGCGTCACCATCAGGATCAGAGGCTTCCACACTGTAGCTATAGGCCTGACCCTCCTTGGCAGCGGTCACCGGGGTCGAATCAAAGACCGGGGCCCGATTGGTATTATCTACCGTAATCGTAAAGGATTGGCTGGCGGTATCGGTGCCGTCACTGACCTCCAGCTCAACCGTGGCGTCTCCCATGTCATCAGGGCCGGGTGTGCCGCTCAGCGTTGCTGTACCATCACCGTTATCGGCCAGGCTGGCCCAAGCGGGAATCTCTACGCCAGAGAAACTCAGTCCATCGCCATCCGGATCGGAGGCCTCAATAGCATAACTATAGGCCTCGCCCTCTTTGGCCGCCGTCACCGGCATGGAGCTGAACGAGGGAGCTTCATTGACCCCCGATACCGATACTGTTTTAGTAGCGGCCGCACTACTGGCAACGCCATCATTGGCCACAAAAGCAATCGTTCGGCTGGCCGTGGTTGGGCTTGCGGAACTATTAGCATAAGTAACAGCACGCAGTGCGTTCTGAAAATCAGCTGGTGTAGCAATGGCTCCTGTGGAAGTCAACGTGAGTACTCCAGTTCCAGCATTATAGCTCCCCCCTATATTTCCCATCGTGGCCCCGTCGTTCGTAAAGGCCAGCACATCTCCGGAGCCCAAATTGGCAGTAATCGAAACCGTAGCAGAGGCAAGACCGCTGTTATCCAGATCGGAAACGGTTACCCCATCGTCGATCACTTTTGCCGCATCCCCCTCGGTAAAGGCCGTTGCCCCCCCCGTGGTGGTTACCACCGGCACATCATTGACTGCTGTAATATCAATATTCGTATTTCCGAAGGAAACATCGCCCGACCCATTACCATCATTGGCCTCCACACTGATCGTGGCGGCATTGTCTCCGTTCACATTGGAGGCCCCGGTGTACTTGATATTCGAATTGGTATCCAGGTAAGTGTTGATATCGCCCGGGGATCCGGCCAGGGTGATCACCGTACTGCTGACCAAGGTCTCGGTAACCCCGGCTCCTACGCCTGCCCCATCGGCCGGAGTGCTAAAAGTACCCGCCGAAGCGGTTAATGTAACAGTTATATTGTCACCGTCTGCATCCCCAAATACAGAAGAGGACAGATCTACATTACTTTCGGTGTCTTCGGTAATGGTGATGTCCGAGGGGAGCCCTGTGAGGGTGGGGGGATTGTTTTCTTCAGCTGTCAGTTGCGTACTATTGACCGAGGTTAATCCGCCGGACGAAGCCTGCAAATTAAAATTCTCATTGCTGCCTCCCGAGGCGGTGTACGTAAGTTGTAAGTCATTAAAGGTGGAAACGCCCGAAGATGGAGTGACCGATACAGTGGCTGCACTTCCATCGGTATCACCGGTGGCGGTCATTGTTGCTCCCCCCGGCCCGTTCACTTCGGACAACTGTATATCAGTACTGTAGCCGGTATCCACGATATTGTTGGCATCTACAGTCTGCACCACCGGGTCCGTTGTCATATCCTCGGTTATTCCACTTTGCAGGATAGTGGGGGCCGGCTGGGTATCAAATACCAGCTTGGTCGCCACTACATCCGAAGTGACCGAATTAGCATCCACGGTGGAAAAATTACTTCCAACCCCATCCTGATCATTGGCCGTTAAGGTAAACGATTCCTGATCAGCGGTAGCGGTGTAGGATACATCGGTAAAGGTGGCCACCCCGTTTACAGCAGCCAGGTCCACATCGCCGGACAATGATCCTACACTCGACTCAGTCAGGGTTACGGTCTCAGAAAAGTCCACATCGGTATTCCCAAAAGCATCTTGTGCTGCTATCACAGGTTGCGTGCCCAACGCCGAACCTGAAGTGGAATTAGCCGGCTGGGTGGTAAACGCCAATTGGGTAGCATCAATATCAATAGTGCTCCCGCTTCCGTTGGTGACGGCCGATGTTGTTCCTATGCTGGTGCCGCCGGCCCCGGTCGTTACGTCGGTGTCCCCATCTACGGATAAAACAATGGTGCGATCCTCAGTGAGACCGGTATTGTCATTGTAATAAGCATTAACAGTGTAGGTCTCGCTTCCCCCGTCGGCAACAGAGATGCTCAAGCCGCTGAAGGTAATTTGATCGGATCCAGTGCTGTAGGTGCCCGTCACGTTAGAAGCGTCATTGCCGTTCAGGCGCCAGGTTATCTTGTTGCGCTCCGTATCGGTGGCAGTGCCGGACACATTTACCGTGATTTCTGACACCGTCATGGCAAAGCCGTCGCCACCTCCGCCGTCAGATAGCGTAAAGTCAAACACATCAACTGCTTCGCCAGAGGTATCCAGTATACTGTTAATGCCAACTGGTTCGCTGACTCCACCGGCGGCGGTCAAAGAACCATCCGTGTCCGGTGCATCGGTTGTCACATCCACTTTTGTTGGACTGCCCTGCAGATTGGGCGTTCCTTCATCATCTTGGGACACCACATAAATGTCGTAAGCCGTGTTGGAACTCAAACCGGTAATGTCATCAGTAAAATCCTGGGAGGCGGAGCTAATAGTGATACTGCCACTTGCTAACGCCTCACTTCCACTACTGTTTTGGCCATTTTTTACTTGGGATGCACTGGGGGCCCCATCGCCGTCGGGCACGGCCACATAATAAGCAGTGCCTATTTCATTTAACCGTACGGTAAGGGTGGTTTGGGATACGGTTGTGCCTGAAAGCGAAGGCGTGCTGTTTTCATAATTCGGCGCCAAATCATCATTCACGGTGATGGTAAAGGCTTTTTGATAAGTATCAATGCCATCATCCGTTTGGATGCGAACGCTGTAACTGCCGGATGCCAGGTTCGAGGCATCATTAGCACGCAGATCGCTGCCGCTGATGTTGAAGCTGGAGTTGTCGGTGTCTCCTGTCCCTGAAACCAAGCTGTAGCTGTGGGTGTCGCCGCCATCGGCATCGGTGGTTGTTAAGTTGCCTACGGTAGCGTTGGTGCCATCGCTTTGGTTAATGGAATTGGAGCTAAGGGTGATATCAGTAGGGGCAGTGTTGGGACTACCCTGTTTCTTTAAATAGATATTGGAGCCGTTCCCTTCATAATCCCAAATATCCTGATCACCGTCGTTATCAAAATCAGCTACCAAGGTATTACTTGCTGCATAAAAAATGTTCCCGTCAGCTATTCCATCAAAGGGGTTGGATGATCCAGTGACCTCAGAAAAGGAGCCAGAACCATTATTGGCGTAGAAACTAAATGAGGAATAGGTATCATCGTCATACGCCAATACATCAATATCATCATCACTATCGAAGTCGCCAACAATAACGCCGGTTGCAACATCAGGTATTCCTGAAAGAGGATTGCTTCCTCCCGCGATGGAAGAGGTATAGCTACCGCCGGTGTTTTCGAGATAGATATTTTGATTATCATTAGCATTTTCGCCTCGATAATCCCAAATATCCTGGTCACCATCGCCATCAAAGTCTGCCACAAAAGTATTGTCTGCGACAAAAAAAATATCCCCATCAGTTATTCCGTTAAACGGGCTGGATGACCCGGTGACCTCAGAAAAGTATCCGGAACCGTTATTGGCGAAAAAGCTAAATGAGGTATAGGTATCATCATCATATGCCAATACATCAATATCACTATCACTATCGAAGTCGCCGACAATAACGCCACCGTCAGCATCAGGTATTCCTGAAAGAGGATTGCTTCCTCCCGCTTTGGAAGAGGTATAGCTACCGCCGGTGTTTTCGAGATAGATATTTTGATTATCATTAGCATTTTCGCCTCGATAATCCCAAATATCCTGGTCACCATCATTATCAAAATCTGCTACATAGGTATGATCGCCTACGAAAAAAATATCGCTTGCGGCTATTCCATCAAAGGGGTTAGAAGAACCGGTAACTACAGAATATGCCCCTGAACCATCATTGGCGTAAAAGTTGTATGAATCGAAATTGCCATTGTCATCAAATGCTAACACATCGACATCTCCATCATTATCAAAGTCGCCGGTAATAACTCCGCTTGCAGTTTCGGGTACACTGCTTAAAGGATTATCGCCACCGGATAAGGATGAGGTATAATCTGTTTGGGCATATAGACTTGATGATATTCCGCAAAATATGACCAGTAAAAATGCCAGAGGTTTTACCAAATACTGGATATAAGAAGTGAGCTTATTATGCGCAGAAAAGATAAAATGATACTGACTATCGTTGTACATATGAAAACCGTCTCTTTGTTTTTTTTGTAAAAGCCAACCGCAATAGCAACGCAGGCATCCTTAGAAGGAGAACTGTTCACCTCTTTTTAGCAATAAATGGTCGTATCTTAACAGCATGTAGAGAGGATTTGTGATGATATTTCACCTAATGTACTGCTAACCCGCATGACCAAACAATCCCACCGAAAATAAGTGTATCCTTTACTACCGTAATTGCCGTTTGTATTTTAGCCTACGTAACATACTGCCTGATTTCTTGGGATAAGAAAAGGAATTACGCGCAAAGAAATATATCCAAATGAGCTCAAATTACGATAGTCAGATAAGCCCACCATGTATGTTGATGGTTCGGGGAGTCATATAAGGGGATAGCAGAGGATAAGGCAGCTTTTTGCGGTCCGGTACGATAAAACAACGGGGAAGTAAAAATGCGAATGGATTTAGTGTCGTCGCCCTATAATTAACGCGAGCACCGATTAGGGGTAAAAATGTCAATCTCCCACTACTACGCACAAGGCTTTGTAGAGCTAGCTGAATCCCTCTTCGTCAAGAGGGACTTCAATAGGATCTTTAAAGTATTTTGAGCAAGGTTGCAATCTAAGCATTCCTCCTTTTGTAAGGAAGAGTGCCCCAAAGTCCCCTTTGGAGGAAGGGGATTTAGGGGAATTGAATAAAACAGTAATATCCATCTTAATTATTCAATCCTTCTGACTTCCTTCTCCAAGGAAGAACTCGGTGATACTATTTGTTAATCAATCAACTAAAAATTACTCTTCAAGAGGAAGTTATCCCACTGGTTCAAGTTTGTAACTTGGATCAGTAGAGATTGCAATGTCCAGTTTTGTCCTGCATCTGAGACTTTTTCCTCATCACTGTTGCGCATCTTCAGAGTGACACGAGATACACCCTGATCGGCGTGTTATTATGTAAAAGAAGTGCAGCCTTTTTGTGTCATTGTAACTACTTCGTTCCGCAGCGGAGCGACGGAACGAGATGGGCAATACATATGATATAGCTTAAATAAGGTAAGCAACGTTCGTTTCTAGCAATATTCATAGTGCGGGAATTCATTTCTGCACCAAGCCCCTTCAATAGCGTGAGTGTCCGCTCGTGTGGATTCCACTAGGGCAGCCCCCCTGGAATGAAGTACGGTTCTACAGGCCAAGGGAAGATTGACCAATCAAGTGGAGCGCTCTGCCTGTTGCTGATATTGCCCGGGGGTAATATCAAATTCGGCCTTAAAAGCCCGGATAAAGTTTGAGGAATCATCAAAGCCCATATGTTGCGCAATATCCCCCACGTTTTTATCCGTATTCTTCAGCTTGTTACAGGCCAACTGCATCTGCTTATCCCGGTAGTACTGGAATGGAGTGGTTGCAAAGGCCCGCTTAAAGTGCCGTTTTAATCCGGATACGGATATGCCGAACTGGGTCGCCAGAAATTCCATACCCGGGAAAGAGTACCTAAGGCGGCTTTCCAGGTATTCTGCTACCCGGTGGGCCACATTTTTTTTCAGATTATCGATACCTGAGGACTGTTCTACATGGGGTAAATCCATCTGGAATAGATGCACCAGCATGGTACTCATAATATTGAGTAGACGCAGATTCGGTGGATTCTGATCGTCAGATCTGTTTAGCTGGTCCGCAACTTGAAAAAGCTTCTTTTTGATCGGGGATGGAGCCTGCGGTAATACAAAAAGCTGATCAGATTGTTGAGTGAGCGTGTCATACAACATTTTATTTTGAACCGACTGGGGTGATACATACTGATCAAGAAACCGGTGGCTTATAATAGCCTGCAGGCTTTCTTTGGCAAAGCCTTTGGGCAAATCAATAGTATAGCCCGTCGTATTATTATAAAGCGTCATAAATCCTTGGTGGATATCATAGCAGTCCCCGGTTTTATGGATTTGAATCGTGTCGTTGCTCTTCCGTAGAAATTTAAGCTGGTAATGTTGTTTATGGCGTTGCGGGGTAAAGTGGATGCGATGATGCGTGTGGCATTCCGTTTGCTGATGCAGTAGCAGGATATCATCACTCAACTTACGGTAGGTAAGCACCGTGGAATGATGCTCGTTGTCATCAATAAGCTGATGCTCCTCTTTTCGATTTTGGATATTACCGTTGGCACCTTCCAGGATCTGTGGAAAATCAGCAACCGAAAACAGTTGCTGTGAATATTCTATACACTTTTTCATGTCGGTGTCGTACTTCCCCGATTCAACTTTTACCATTAAAGCCTATCTGATAAACTGCTCTTTCGCATCATAATACGGCAGATGCCGCACCTTATCCTATTTGGCAGTGTTAGGGTAATAAAATGTGACTAAAAACTGAAATTGATAATAAAAAAATCGACATCTATCTACTTTATCCTTTGGGTATAGATAACCCTATTTCATTAGGTCCACATTAATAGTTCAAGTATAATACCTTGTATGATGTTGTTTGTGACTTATCACTGGCATTTAAAGCCGTAAAGGATCAGCCAGTTCCGGAACGGCATTGCTCCATAAATTTCTATTGCCTTCTACTATGAGACACCTCCATTTTATACCAAAATATTAATAGCGTCGAGTGAATATGACTCATCTAAACTATAAATTCCCCAAAACCAATTGTTTTTAAATCCTGTAAAGAACCAAACCATTAATTTCGTGAAGGATAAATGCCTTCGCTACAAATGATAAAGTTAATAGCTAAATAAGGCTGTATCTTGGAAAAAGACTTCCCCTCCCCGGTCTTTTTAATACCCACATCTGCTGCTGCTTCGGTTTCAGTACGCAATGTAACGACCGGTTGTTCATGATTGTAAAGGTTAACTCCTCGGCCTTCTCCTGCACCAGCGGCCAATGTTCGAGCCCCGCCTGCACCTGGTGTGGATTTTGTTCCTGCTTGGTCGGAAGCTTGTATCTTTACCTGGAAATTATTTACAGTAGCTTGATGACTGTGAGCCGGCAGGTGAGATATCCTCAAGGCCGTGGTTTCCGTCCCTCCGGTGTGTCCCGCATGATGTGGACTTAGTCCCGGCCCGCTACCACATCCTATTGGCACTCGCCCTCTTAAATCGGGTAAGGCAAAGTTATTTTTGCCATCTCCACCATAGGTCGTACCAATTACTGAATACAAAGCCTCAAACTGTGTAATTTCCAACAACTGTCCATTGCATAATTTCCACCCCCTCGGAGCCCATTCTGCCCCAAACATTTTAATGACCCCTATATATTCATCTTTCATAAGATATCTCGTTATTTAAATTAAAAGTCGCTTAGTTTATCCATCCTAAATAGTAGGGCGTTGTGTACCCAGGGAAACATCATCTATCTCGATAATGTCTGCCTCTTGAGCGTACCCCGAAAAGCATAATGATTTCATCACTTTATTCAAGCTATGAATACAGTGCCATGTAACCATATGGATACGTCACAGCCTGAGCGCAAATGGTAAGTATATAGCCAAGCTTTAAGTTATCTGCTTAGAAAATAGGTAAACGAATCTTTAATATTCTTTCAGATCCCTTTTAAATCGTTTCAAACAGAATGCTATTGGTTTAAATAACATATTTAGTCCCATACGCTAACTAAGCCCGTACTAACATATCAGGAAAAGTTTTAGGTACTTATCATATTTTTTCTGTGAAGGATCTGCTACAATTAATCGGGAAGGGGCCTCCCTATAATCCGTTATGATTTAGGAAAGCCCCTTCTGCCGATTTGAGGTCAAGAGCAACTAAATATACCCCTATGGATTATCACGCAACGTCGGGTAGTCGCCGGCGTTGCTTTGCCGCACCTATGCTAAAGCCTCGGTGCGCAAAAGGCACACATTCATTAAAGTTTCTATTGCCCTCCAACCCCGATCAAAATTGGATACTCATTGGGGCTTACGGTCCATATGCCGCCAAAATCAAAACCCGTCATATTGGTTTCGGCAGCGGTTCCCTGCATCTGGCTGGTCGTCAGCCCCGTGCCGCCGTCCGAAGTGGCCTGCCCGGAAGACTGTGTATCCCAATAACTTTCTAATGTGGTGCCCACTGTTGTGTCTTCATATCCCACAAGTCCCCCGATTGTGTTAGCTGAAGTAACCACCCCAGTGGCGTAAGAATGATCTATATCTCCTTTATTATTACCTACCAATCCCCCGGCAATGGTAAGAGATGCATGTACATCGCCCATTGCATAGCAGTTTATGATGTTGCCTGACCTATTCGTTCCAACAAGCCCCCCTACATTAGCTCTGCCATTTACATTGGCCACTGAATAGGATCTTCTTATAACTCCCGAATTTTCACCCACTAAACCACCGGTAGTATTAGTGCTACTGGTTATAGTCCCCGAAATGTAAGAGTCGGCAATAGTACCACCACCTCGATTATATCCCACCAGTCCTCCAGTACCGTTATTCGTTGTAATATCGGTATTGGTCAGTCCCACGTTAATAATTTGGCCTCCTGAGCTTACTACGCCAAATAATCCAAAAACATCGCCTTGGCTACGATCAATGGTCAGCCCGTCAATCGTATGTCCGTCCCCATCGTAGCTACCCGTGAACGGGTTGGTATAAACGCCGATAGGATCGAACCCTTGTCCGCCGTTCCAGCTGCTGGTGGCTGATGCATCGATGTCCGCGGTTTGCACGAAATGGGCATCCAAAAACTGTCCGACCGTCTGCAGTTGATCTATAGTTTCCACCTGGTAGGGATCAGCAGCCGTGCCGCTGCCACCCGCAAAGGGATTTTGTACCGGAATGATGATGGTGTAGGTCGGGGTAACCCCGGCCGCATTCTCGGCGGTGACGGTAAACCGGTATTCGTGGGCGTTGCCGTCCGCACTGTGGCTGTAATCAAGAGAGGAAGGACCATCTATGTGAATGGCATAGCTGTTAATACTATTCACGCTGAACAGCCCGCCATCGGCGCCCCCCGTTACCGTGGCACTGGTGGCTAAGTCCGCCGATAAGCTGGTACCAAGTGAAAAGTTAAGTATATTATTTAAGTCCGTGCCGGCGGGGACGGGATCAAACCGGTAGACATTTGCCTCATTCGTGGTGTTGAGGAAATAGCTTTCGGTTCTGGCCGGACGGATTGTTCCCCGATTAATGATAGGCAGTTCCACGACGTTGGTAATGGTGATGCTCACCGTCTGGCTGGTGCCGAGGGCCCCGTCGTTGACGTTGATATCCATCTCATACGTATTATCGCTATTATCATCGCGTGGTCTCTCAAAATCTGGGGCGGGGCTGATCGTAATCTCCCCGGTGCTGGCGTCGATGCTAAAGGTGAGCGTGCCTTTGGTGCCGCCCAGCAGGGCGAAGTCCAAGGCGTCCCCATCGGGGTCGCTGGCGGTAATAGTGCCCACGGCGGCGTTGTTTTCCTGTATCTCAAAGGGGCCCGCGCTGGTAATCACCGGTGCCTCATTAACGTCTTGGACGGTAATGGTGACGGCTTGGGTTGTGCTCAGATTCCCATCACTGATGGTGACTTCCATCTCATAACCGTTGTCGCTGTTTGCATCGGCCGGTGATTCAAAGTCAGGGGCCGCATCTAATGTCAGGGCGCCACTGGTTGGATCAATCGTAATAGCATTCGCATCAGCTCCGCCGGTTATGTCGTAGGCCAGCGGCTGCCCCTCGGGATCACTGGCGGCAATGCTCCCCGCGTCGGTGCTGTTTTCATCGGCCTGCAGGGTGGTCGGGCTGGTAAGGACCGGCGCTTCATCGACGTTAGTAACGGTTACCGTAATGGTTTTAGTGACGATTACGCTGCCGTCGGTGACTTTTACTTCGAGTTCGTAGCTATTGTCGCCGTTCTCGTCCGCGGGATTTTCAAAATCGGGGGCGGTGGTAAAGCTCAGGACTCCGCTATCGTTGTTGATGTTGAACAGCCCCTGGTCGGCGCCGCTGCTCAGGCCGAAGGCCAGGGCGTCCCCGTCGGGGTCACTGGCGGTGATGGTGGCTACCACGGCGATGTTTTCCTGGATCTCAGAAGAGCCTTCCCCGGTAATGGTGGGGGCGGCATTGTCCCCGACCGTGAAGGTCGGACCGGTGGTTGTTTGGCTGCCGACCTTAACCGTGACAGGTCCACTGGTGGCGTCCTGGGGTACCGTAGCCACCAGTTCGGTGGTAGAGGCGCTGCTGACCATAGCCTGGCTGCCATTGAAGGTGACGGCGTTCTCCGAGGCGGTGGCGCTGAAGTTAGCCCCGGTGATGGTCACCGTTGTGCCGACTGGCCCTTCCTTGGGACTAATATTGCTGATCGCAAGCTGCTGGTCCGGATCGGCAGTCACGCTGAAAGTGGGGCCTTCGGCCGTCTGCCCATTGGTTTCGACGCTAACCGGACCCGTGGTCGCGCCCTGGGGCACGCTCACCTCGAGGGTGGTTTCAGTAGCACTGCTTATGGAAGCCTCGGTGCCGTTGAAGGTAACGATATTCTCCGCTTTGGTGGCACTAAAATTCTGCCCGCTGATGGTCACAGCCGTGCCGACGGGACCTTCCTTAGGACTCAGGTCGTCTATAGTTACTTCCGGCACTGGTGTCTCCGTGACCGTAAAGGTGGGGCCCGTAGCGGTTTGGTCGCCTACTCCAACGGTGACAGTTCCCGTCGTTGCTCCCTGTGGAACGGTGACCACTAGTTCAGTGGTGGAAGCGCTGTTGACCGTCGCCTCAGTCCCATTAAAGCGCACAGCGTTGTCCGAAGCGGTAGCGCTAAAGTTAGCGCCGGTAATGGTAACGCTTGTTCCAACCGGTCCGCTTTTAGGATTGAGGTCGTCGATCGTAACCTGGGGTACTGGGGCCTCAGTCACCGTAAAACTTGGTCCGGTAGCGGTTTGTCCGCTGGCACTCACTTTCACAGGACCACTGGTGGCCCCTTGCGGCACGCTTACTTCAAGAGTAGTTTCAGTAGCATTGCTGATGGTCGCCTTCGTGCCGTTAAAGGTCACAGTGTTCTCGGATGCGGTCCCACTAAAGTTGTGGCCGGTGATCGTAACAGCCGTGCCGACGGGTCCCTGCTTGGGGCTGATGTCCTCAATAGCAACCTGGGGTACCGGCGCATCCGTCACGCTAAAGGTCGGACCCGTAGCCGTCTGATCGCCTGCCCCAACGGTGATGTTACCTGTCGTTGCTCCCTGTGGAACGGTGACCACTAGTTCAGTGGTGGAAGCACTGGTTACGGTTGCCTCAGTCCCATTAAAGGTTACAGCGTTGTCCGAAGCGGTAGCGCTAAAGTTAGCGCCGGTAATGGTGACGGCCGTACCTTCCGGCCCTTCTTTGGGGCTGATGCCCGTGACCGTAAGCTGCTTTTCAGGATCGGAAGTGACCGTAAAAGAGGGGCCCTCTGCGGTTTGACTGCCAACCGCTACCTTAACAGGTCCATTGGTCGCCCCTTGCGGCACGCTCACTTCAAGAGTAGTTTCAGTAGCATTGTTGATAGTCGCCTCCGTGCCGTTAAAGGTGACGGTATTTTCGGTGTTGACAGCACTAAAATTCTGCCCGCTGATGGTCACAGCCGTGCCGACGGGTCCCTGCTTGGGGCTGATGTCGTCAATGGCAACCTGGGGTACCGGGGCCTCCGTCACGCTAAAGGTCGGGCCTTCGGTGGTTTGCCCACGGGTTATCACCTCGACGGGTCCGGTAGTTGCCTCATTAGGCACGGTGGCCATAAGCCTGGTGCTGTCTGTGTGGGTAAGGGCGGCCGGAATGCCGTTAAAGGTCACCCGGTTGCTGTCAGGGTCCGGAGAAAAGTAGTGTCCGGTAATGGTTACCTGTGTGCCCGCAGGGCCAGCCGTGGGGCTCACCTGGCTAATTACCGGTCCCAGCATCAGTCGGAAGACGCTGCTGACAACCGTTTGATCGCCTACCGTCACCGTAATAGTGCCGCCGGTAGCGCCCTCGGGAACCTTCGCAATAATTTCGGTAGCGCTAAGACTGAGTAGGGGTGCCAGCTGGTCGCCAAAGGTAACCGAAACGGGCAGCCCATTGATGCTGGGCGAAGGTGTCCCCTTGGCTTTCAGAGGAGCTTGCGTGGTGTCGGCCCCCAGAGAATCAACGGGAGCCCCGGCCAAAGGCCGACCCGTGCTGTCCCCCTTCATCTTAGCCATGGCCGATGGTGGGAGGAAGTGCTCGCCCGTGATGGTGACCTGT
The DNA here is from genome assembly GCF_026229185.1 of Fodinibius salsisoli. Lineage (GTDB taxonomy): Bacteria > Bacteroidota > Rhodothermia > Balneolales > Balneolaceae > Fodinibius > Fodinibius salsisoli. The sequence continues at coordinate 13,393 of NZ_JAGGJA010000025.1, forward strand.
GTGCCCGGCCCACCGCTGGCAGGGCTAATAGCCGTAATGGCCGGGCCTTCGGTGAGTACCTTAAAATAGGGGCCGTTGGCGACCTTCCCGTTAACCGACAGGGTAACCGGCCCGCTGGTGGCCCCTTCGGGGACGCGGAATTGCAGGCTACCCGCCCCATAGCTGAGGATAGGCACCTTGAGGCCATTGAGCTCAACCTGGTTGTTGGCATGCTCCGGATCGATATAGTCGCTGGAAATCCGTACCAAACTGCCTACAGCGCCACTGTCGGGGCTGAGGCTGGTGATTTCGATCGTGCTCTGCTGGGAACCTCCACTGTTGTCACTGCAGGAAAGGGCGACCGTGATAAGACATACAAACAGAAATACAAACCAAGAAAGATAAGGAGCGGGCTTTTTCATTTTTCTATGTACTGATTGAATCATTAATCTTTCTAATTTACCCTCATCCCAGTTTCATAACTGTAGAGGAAAAATGGAAAATATTTGACGTTGAACAGTGGCAGGAATCAATACTCAATAAAAGCTCCCAAGGGCAGCATCATTATCTATCTTCAAATGATGCTTTACCCCATCGAGAGCCCCCGAAAAGCATGATGTTTTTTTATCATTTCATACAATTCAAAAACACCGAGATATATCGGCCTGTGAATGCCTTAAACCTGAGCGCAAATGGTAAGTATATAGCCACGTTTTTAAATTATCTGTTTAGAAGATAGGCAAACCAACCTTTGATATTGTTTCAAATCCCTTTTAAATCGTCTCAAATGCACTTCAGTTCAATTATAAATGATATGCCCTACAAACTAACCTCACGATTGATTTAAAACTCTCCTGCTGCCAACCCTCTCCCGGATGTGTGTCTGCCAATGCAATCACAACACTGACTTACTTATCTAAATTGGTGCCAAACCTTTTGGATGAAGCGAGCTTTCCACTCGTCCTAAAAAGGCCTCTCAAGAACCTCTCAAACTTAAAGCTCCCAGCCATCCAGGGACAGCCCGCTAAAGGTTCGCAGCCGATCAACATCAGCATGAAGATATTCTTGTAACTTTACTCTTGTTGCAGAAGAAAGCTCAGGTTTGGTTACTTCGGGTCGAATAGCTTTTTTTACAGGATCTTTAACGCTATCCGGAATGTAGCCTTTGAGTGTTTTTATAACCGGACTCTCCAAGATGAAGCGGCTTAATTTGCCTTTTCTCCTCTTCTTATTGGTCTTATGCATCTGCTGCTCAAAGTCGTTTGAATAGAACGAATCATCAACCCCAAGAAACTTAAAGATTTGTTGCAGTGTCGCGCGGCGTTCATCCCGAAGCCTATAAGAGGGAATAATCAGCATCTGATCTTCTTGGAAGAATTCGAAATAGTGCTGTAGCTGCCAAAAATATTTACTGCACATTACATAGTGATTATCCTCTAATTCTTGTAGAGCGTCTTCAATAGAACGGTGCTCCCTGCCCTCACTATAATTATGGGTATAGTGGGAGATAATACGCTCGATGGGATCCCTCACCAGATAGATTAACTTAGCCCGGGGCACCAACTCATACATTCGCCGGGGAACCCCCTTAAAATAATGTGCTTTTGAATAATTCGGTGATGCTTCCCCAAAGATTTTAAAATCACCCTGAAATTGTGACTGATACCAGCTTATGCCTTTATTATAGTTATTTTCTTCAATAAAAAAATCAACCTCCTTGATGGCTGACATCCCCAGTTCTGGATGTAACTGTAAATAATGGTATAAGCTGGAAGTGCCACATTTCATCGCACCGATAATGATAAAGTTTGGAAACATTAAAAGCAGATCTTGGTTAAAGGAATTACAGTTATACCCTGTGTTTCTTCATCTTATACGGATATATAGTTCTATTACAAAATCAAAGTTCCATCGAATGTAACAGTTATTTCAACTTTATAAATGCTTTTGTAAAAAGATTCGTTGTAAGTTAAATTAAAGTACTTCTTAAATTCTAATCATTTAAGTCCAACTCCACTGAATTCATCAAAAGACCATAAAAATGTTGAAAGCCCGGATAGTGATCAGTATTACCGGCTGGTTCCCATATCTGAATCAGTAAGCGGCCAAGAGCAAAGACTCAATTTTTCTGAACTGCTCCAAAACTACTGGAAACGAAGGAGTCTTTTTTACTGGTGTATTGGAGCTTTTTTGGCTGTTGGACTCTTTTTTGCCTTAGCGAGTTCCTCGCAATATACTTCTAATGCCTCTATTATTCCGGAGTATGAGCTGCAGGATCGGGTTAATGAGATTATTGAAAGCTATGGGCTTTTGTTTGGCCTGACGGGTAGTATCCGTGAAAACCGAACGCCCTCCTACCTGCTTAGGCTTTATCCGCACATGATCAACAGCGTTGATTTTAAGCGTACGTTGATGTCCAAGCCGTTCCAATACGGTTCAACGGACTCTTCTGTTACCCTGCACCAATATTTTACTCAAATGTACCGCCCCCCTTTATTGAACAGCCTCTACGATTATACCTTCGGGCTTCCCGGGAAAATATTAAGCGCTATGCAGTCTGGGGAAACCTCTCCCCCTGCTTCCACTGCGCAGGATACCAGTCAGTCTCATCAGCAATCCGACTTCCCCATTTTAGACCTTAGTCCAAGCGAGCGCCAAGTGGCCCGTGCATTCTCCAGCCGTATAACGGCTACCTACGACCGCCAAACAGGTATCGTTCGTATCTCGGCTCGAATGCCCGAGGCTAATACTGCTCCCCAAGTGGTTCAACTCGTGTTGGAAACGCTCCACGAAAAAGCCAGCGACTATAAAACTGCGAAAGGACGCCAATATCTGGATTTCCTGGAGTCGCAACAGCTACGCCAGAAGCAACAGTTGGACAAAGCGCGCCAAGAGCTCATTGAGTTTAATGGCGCTGACAGCCAACCTTTGAATAGACGGATGGAACTGCAAAGCACCTATGAAACAGCATTAGATCAGTATAACACCCTTACCCAGCAGCTGCAGCGCATGAGATTAAATATTGAGGAACAAATGCCTACCTTCCGCATATTAGATGATATTACGACACCGGGTACTCAAATTAAGCCCAAACGCAAACTAATGATATTTTTAAGCCTCTTACTTGGTTTTTTTGTCGCTTTTAGCTGGATAACGATTTCTTTCCTTTTAAAAGAGTCGGAAAAAATATGGTCATCCTGAAAAGGTACTGGCTGCGTCTGTTTTACTCTAGCAACATTCTACTTAATGAAGAATCAAAATTGTTGGGCATACTGCTGAATGGGGGAAGATCTTAAAAAAAAGTCGTTATCTTCAGTTAAGCTGCTGGCGCTGCCGCTCGGGGCAACCTATCTTATAAAATTTATCCAGACTCCCGTTCTGGCCATTTTTCTATCTCCGGCAGATTTTGGCATATGGGGACTCGCCAATGTACTCATCAAAGCCATGGAAAGCCTGACGGAAGTAGGCATTCAGAAGCTGCTTATTCAACGCGATACCATGAAAAAGAGCTTCATCCGCTCTATTTGGGGCTTCATGATACTCCGCGGACTCTTTATTACGGGTATTGCACTGACGATCGTGCCCTATTATGCCTCTTTTGTAGATTCCCCGGAAGGACAATTTATCTTTACACTGGCTATTATTGTACCTGCTATCCAATCTTTCACAACCCCGGCCCTCTACCTGGCAGAAAGAGATATTGAATTTAAAAATATTGCCATATTTGATGCGCTGGGACAGATTTTATTTTTTATCATCGTAGTTGCACTGGCCTACGTTTACCAAAGCGTATTGGCTATGGTTATGGCCTTGTTGATCGTGGAGGGAGTTAAAGTTTTCATGAGTTACGGTTTTTTCGGAATCCCGGCCAAACCGCGCCTGCCCGAATGGCGTTATGTCAAAGAAATATTCCATCACGGTAAACACTTTTTCCTTATCTCACTGGGTTCATTTGTTACCATCCAGATAGATGATTTAACCGTAGGTAAACTTCTGGGCAGCGATGTACTGGGATATTACCTCATTGGATATACCCTCATTAACGTCGTCATTACGATCATCCGTAAACTGTTTGGCCGTGTGCTGTTTCCCTATTATACCAAATTGGTGGCCGGAGATGATAAAGCACACAGCAAAATTAACCGCATCCTGGAAGATCAAATACTACTGCTTTGTATACTTTTTGCCCTTATTTTTAGTCTCGCCCCTCCGTTGATTAATATACTTTTCGACGACCGATGGGTAGATGCAATCCCAATCATCCAAATACTAACATTTACCGGTATTCTTCGTGGGATTGGCAACATCATTGTGCCCCTGTTTCTGGCTGAGAAGAAACAAAATATACTCGCCGTGGGTAGAATTATTGAAGTAGTGCTGTTTATCCCTATTATTTACCTGTTTACTGTTCAGTTTGGTGTCATAGGTACCGCTTATGGCGTAGGACTTATATTTTTAATTGCACTAATTTACCGTACGGTTATGGCGTATAGATTGTTTTCGCTGGAAGTCTTTAAAAGTGCCGCTATAGGATACGTAGGCACCTTCTGCGCCTTTGTCAGCATTGCTTTTTTAACACTCTTATATTGGAAAGAGTATTTTTACCTGCTGGAGTACATGGTTTCTCCACTATTCTTAGTAGCAGTACTGATCCATTTTTACCGAAAAGGAAAAACAATTTCGTACTTCTTAAAAGAATACATCCACTATGGTTAAAGATATAGCGCGGTACTTTGCCCGACGGATCGGTGCATTCTTCTATAAATTAGTTGAGCAGGGCCGCAAGCATACTATTGAGAAAGAAAACCAGGCTCTTATCCAGAGTTCTGATAACTGCAGTCCTGATCTTCGGATCAACGGACGCGTCAAAAAGTTTTCGGGCTTTAAGCAGGCAAAAATTGAAAAGAATGTCCATATTGGAGACAATGTGCACATCCGGGCGGAGGGTGGCCTCTTCATTGGAGCCAATACGCATATCAGCCGTAATTTTGTCTGCTATACCATGAACCACGACTATGAAGGAAAACGCTTGCCTATTGATGACAACGATATTTATAAACCGGTGCATATTGGTAAGAATGTCTGGATTGGCATGAACGTGGTGGTCGCTCCCGGAACCGTCATTGAAGACGGCGTTATTGTGGGGGCCGGATGTACCGTCGCGGGCCACGTGCCGGCCCTGTCTATCATTGGAAGTCAGAAATATCGTCTGCTAAAAAAACGGGACGAAAAGCATTATAACCGGCTCGAAGACGAAGAAAAATATGGAGGCATCAGTGGACGCCCTCTTGATGATTCTTAACTTCATCTAATCAGTAATATGTCATTTAAGCAACAGTCGCTGCGACGGATCCGGAATTTCTTATATCGGCACCTTCGCAGCACCCTACGAAGGTTTGAGCAAGCAAACAGGGCGTTATTACGCTCTGTTGATGAGCATCCCAGCCCTATTGCCGAAGCTCCGCAAATTACCAACCGGCAAACCGATGATCGCTGGCAATCCATTCAGCCGGTATGGGTGCTCTCAACGGGGCGCACCGGCACCAACACCATGACTGAGCTTTTCAAACTATCACCTTTGATTGATGCCTTTCATGAACCAGCTCCGGAACTATTCCAGTTTTCGTACGATTATTTTATGAACCAGATCGACCGGTCGGATGCCAAGCAGATGCTAAAATACCTGCGTGACGAGCTGGTGTTTCGCAGTTACCGGGATGGATTTATTTTTGTGGAGACCAACAACCGGTTAGCTTATATTGCTGATCTGCTGTTGGATCTTTATCCGAGCAGTAAATTCATCCATGTGTATCGCAACCCTTATGATTTTATTCGATCGGGTATGCGCCGCAGCTATTACCAGGGACACATGCGCGATTATGCCCGCATCCATCCTATTCAATCAGAGCCTGATCATGAGCAATGGAAAACTTATACGGCCATCCAAAAAACAGCCTGGAACTGGAAGAGGGTTAATGAGTACTGCCTCAATTTTATGGCAACACTTCCCCAAGAGCAAAAGATGAGTTTCTCGTCCGAAGATTTTTTTGAAGCAGATCCCTCGCTGACAGATCCTCTGTTCAATTTCATTGGGTCATCGGATTTTCATCCTCCTGTTTCCGACATCAACAGAGTTATGGGTAAAAAACATAATGCCCAGAAAAGAGGACAGTTTTCCAAGCCCTCTAACTGGACGGATCAGCAAGTGGAGCAGGTGAACGCTATTATCGCTCCTGTCGCAGCTACATTAGAATATCCACTAATATCTGATGAATCTATATCCTAATCGTAGCTTATGGAAGAACCACTGGTTTCGATCATAACGCCGGTATTTAATGCTGAGGAAAAAATCATCTCTTTTCTCGATGCCGTTGCTCACCAGGATTATCCCCGTGATTGCTATGAAATTATTATCGTTGATAATGGGTCAACGGACCAAACCCGGGAAAAAATAGCATCGTATTCCGGTGATGTGACCCTGCTGCAACGAACAGATCTTCAGAATCCATATGCTGCTCGCAACAAAGGACTTTTGCATGCCCAGGGCGATCTTATGGTACTTCTGGATGTGAACTGTACCCCAACCACCCAATGGCTCCGAAGCGGCATCAACCGGCTGCAAGATCCAACCGTTGATTTGGTTGGCGGACAAGTTTCCTTTACTTATTCGGAAGAGGAAACAGTGGGCGAATGGTACGACTCACTACTTTTTGTGGATATGGAAGATTTGATTCAACGCGGACAGTCGTGTGCCGGAGGTAATCTTTTTTTCAAGCGAAAGGTCTTGGATAAGATAGGATCTTTCCCCGAGAAACAACGCTCGGGTATGGATTTGTACTGGACCAAGAAAGCATCCAACAGTGGTTTTAACCTGGTCTATGATGCCCGGGCTGAAGTCCACTACCCGGCTCGCCGGCTCAGGCCCTTGCTCAAGAAAATCTTCCGTGTAGGAACCGGCCAGCCCAAAGTCTGGATTGAAAATGATATGCATCCCTTAAAACTTGTTGCACTTATTTTTTATCAACTGGTGCCACCGGGTACAAAGGTGTTGAGAGACAAAATACGCCGCCGCGGGAAACCCACCATGAATAAAAGTTTTGGAAGGCTTTGGTTGATTCATTACCTGCAACAGATCGTTTTGGCCTCTGGCTGGGCAAAAGGACTAATTCATTATTATCGTACAAAATCATAAGTTACTGTTTACGAATAGAGGATCAAGATATCGTTAGTTATCCACCATGAAAATTGTCTTTCTTAGCCATACTCCAAGGAATTATTTATTCAAGGTAGGCAGCTATCATCTGTCTAACGAATGCGCGCGCTTAGGCCACGAGGTATTGTATATTCCCTCTCCGCTGTCCCCCTTCCATTTTCTAAATTTTCCAAAGTTGGGAGATAAAGATTATCGGGATGTAATTAAAAGCCGCCTGCAAACACTGCAGCCGGAAAAAGATTCCCATGGTATCACCAATCTTACTCCTTTTGTGCTTACCCCTTATAATAAAGGGATTTTTGACCGTCCGGAGATTCCCCTCAGACAACAGTTTACGTTTAACCAAATCAAGAAGAAGCTCAAAAACATTGGCTTCGATAGCGTAGATTTAGTAATACAGGATAAAGTGGGGCTTTTTTTTATGCGCAACCTCATTAATGCCCAAAGCTGGGTTTACAGGGCAACGGATGACTACAGCAATATGTCGAAGGGCGCTGGCAAAAAATCCATCCAAATCTTAGAGCAGAAAATCTGCAACTTTTCGAATCATGTGTTGGTCACCTCCGAGCCGCTGCAGCAAGTTTTTAAGAAACGCTATGGTGTTGATGCCTCCATCTTACGTAATGGTGTTGATGCCAATCACTTTGCCGCCAAACACAATCAGCCCAAAGAATATACCTCCATCACAAAACCTATCGTCTTATACGTCGGTAGTCTGGATGAACGGTTCCATTTGGAACTTTTAACCCAAGCAGCCCAACAAAGTCCCGAGCTGCAGTATGTGATTGTTGGACCTAAAAGCAAAGAGCGTATTCCAGACAATATTCCAAATATCACCGCCCTGGGACCGAAACCTTACGAACAGGTGCCCGCTTATATGCAGCATGCAGATATCGGGATCTTGCCCCTCAAAATGACGGAAGCGAACCACGCCCGTTCCCCAATGAAAATTTATGAATACGGTATCAGCGGGCTGCCTGTTGTAAGTACTCCATTACGGGAGCTCAAAAAACGGAAGGAGAAATTCATCGCTTTTGCGGAAGATTCAACCCATTTCCACCGCCAAATTCAAGAGAGTCTTGCTCAAAAAGACCAATTAAGCAGTATCGCAAAGCGCAGCTCAAAAAAGCATTCCTGGCAATCTATTACTGAGCAGTTGCTGAGCCTCAGTATGGCGCCAAAATCTAAAACCTTATGAAAGATATTGCGGTAACATATCAACGAGCTGTAGAAGGTCGCCGGCTCATCGATATCTTCTTCAAATGCTGGGCGCTGGTCCTGCCGATTACCTCGGTGCTCATTGTCCCTTCCATACAGGGAACGACTCCGGCTTATATGATGGCTTTTTTATCGATTCCCTTACTGCTATATGCCGCTACCGTTAAAGAAATCAAACAGTATCTTTGGGTCGTATTACTTATTGGCACCGGATATTTCACGCTCAACATTACCAGCCAGTTTATACTCTCGGTTATCGGTGATATGGATTTATCTACCTTACCGCTGGTAGATCCCCTTGCTTTTACAAAAAAGTTCGTACTGCGACCTACCCTCTTTACCCAAAGTCTTTACCTCTGTGCCTGCCTCTTAACTTTTTTGTTTGTCTACCAGTGGTATTCCTCTACCTGGGACGTTTATCTATTTGCAGGAATTCTGATCTTGGTAGCCTATGGGTTTTATGAAACCATCTATTTTTGGCTTACAGGAACCTCCGGAGATTTTATATCGAACCGCGTTTTCAACGAACGATATTTTGGAAGCTCCACCCATGTAATGAACATTGCAGGTTTGTCTCTTCTGCGGATGAAGAGCCTTACCGGGGAAGCATCTATGTTTGCTTTTACGGTACTTCCCTACTGGGTCTTTGCGATTCATAAAAAAAGAGTACTTATCGCCGGCCTTTTAACCCTGGCTCTAATATTTACCACCTCTACGACAGCCATCCTGGGCATCGTTATATATTTAGTCATCTTAATATTTACGGGCAAAATTGACTGGAAATACCTGGTCGGAGCCGCAGGTTTAGGAATGACCATAACGATAATCAAGTTTGAGACCGTATTTTCCATTTTTAATAAAATGGTTCTAAGAAAATTATCCACAGCTTCCATATCCGGTAATGTTCGTATTTCAAACCTGATGGACTCACTGACCTTTTGGTGGGAAGCTCCCTTTCCAGTCAAAATATTTGGGCTTGGATTTGGCTATATCCGTTCAACCGACTTTTTCTCAACAATTTTGGTTAACAATGGAATAGTCGGGCTATCCATTTTTATCATATTATTTTTATATCCCATATTAATATTAGGTAACACCGCTAAAGAATTCGCCTTAAAAAGTGCTCTTGCTATTATTTTTGTTACCATGATGATTGCGGTCACTGAGTATACTTACCTGCCGACTTGGCTGTTTTTAGGCATAGCCTATCATTATTCGAATAAGAATAATGGTCGCTATCCAAAAGAAATTTACCAATTAGACCGGCAAATTATTGACTGACCAAACTTAACCTCCGGGCATTCTCCTTTTTCGCTGTGTTATATTTTGTACAGTGTGTACAATTTAGTACAGTTCGGCTATCCACTCTCTTCCCTCACTCATAAGTACGAAACCTATCCTAAGTACTCCAATAAGCCTTATTGCTTATTATCAAAGTTTATTTTAAAAATTTGGCGTGGTGGTATGCAAATTGCAACTACTTACTACAAAGAGGTTACGGTATCCGTAGCCTGTTAATTTACCTAACACGACTAATATTAAACGATCTGTCTTATGAGCTCTACTGCCAGAAAGATTGGTTCAAAGAGTAAAACTTTGAAGAAGGTTTCGCTTCCATCTTCTCGGAAGCCAACCAACTTAGAGATTAATTCAATCTCGATTGACTACGCCCAAATTTATAATGAAAGGTTAATATGGAAACGAGCTTTTGATCTATTTTTTGGATCTATTGGAACGCTAATCCTTGCCATTCTCTATCCCTTTATTGCCCTTGGTATCAAACTTTCATCTAATGGACCTGTTATTTTTAAGCAAGAACGAACAGGCTTTGATGGTGAAATTTTTGATTGCTATAAATTTAGAACCATGCACACCGAACAGGAAGAAAAGTCCGTTAGCGAACTGGATGTCACCGACAAGAACGACAGTCGTATTTTTCCTTTTGCCAGTTTCCTCCGGAAAACCAATTTGGATGAGATTCCCCAATTTATCAATGTACTAAAGGGGGATATGAGCCTTGTCGGCCCTCGCCCCTATCCTATCCGGGAAAATTCGCACTGGAATACAACCTTCCCCGATTTTTATCAACGATTTTCGGTAAAGCCCGGCCTGACCGGTTTAGCACAGGCCTACGGACTTCGGGGTGGCACTGTTGATATTTATCAAATGAAAGAACGACTGAAATGCGATCTCAAATATATCAAGAAACGGTCATTATATATGGATATAAAACTTATCATTATGACCATTAAAAGCATGCTTACCTTCAAAACGCATGCGCACTAATTGTCGCTCATAACTTCTTATTTTCCAACGCTGATCCCTCTCTAAGATAATTAGAGAGGGATTTTTTATTCCCTCCTCAATTAACAGAAGCCTTTTACAGGCTAAAAGTGCCTTTATCCCATAATCGATTTGTAACTTTTTTTTAACCCCCTCGTATTACTGAACAAATTGTTTAAATCGGTAAAAATTATTTGTGGGGACTCATACATGGAACTGTTAAAGCACTGGATCATATTAGGATCGGTTGGGATACTTGCCATTTTCACTTCTTCCTGCAGCTCAGAAACACAATCCAAAAATGTATCGGATGAAGATTCTACCACGGCTGTACCCGTGGAAATAGCTGTTGCAAATTCTGGAAAAATTTCGGCCTATTATTCCAGCACAGCCACCCTTGAAGCTGATGAAGAGGCTACTGTTGTAGCAAAAGTAAGGGGGATTGTGAAAAATATTTATGTAGAAGAGGGCGACTACGTTCAGGCTGGCAAAATATTGGCTCAACTTGAGGATGAACAGCTTCAGCTGGAGGCAGAACGAGCCAAAGCAACAATGGACCGCCTCAAAAATGAACTCAATAGAAAAGAAGAGCTTTTTCAAAAAAAGCTGATTAGCGCCCAGGAATTTGAAAATGCCAAGTATGAGTACCAGGCTCAAAAATCTGCTTACGAATTGGCCGACCTGCAGATTAAACACTCACAGATTCGTGCTCCTATCAGTGGGGTTATATCCGATCGGATGATTAAGGTGGGAAATATGATTAACTCAGATCAGGAGGTCTACCAAATTACTGATTTCAATCCTCTGCTGGCTGTATTGAATGTACCCGAGCATGAAATGGATAAACTAAAAAAAGGTCAGCCGGCTCTCATCCAGGTTGATGCTATTACCAGCCAAACCTTTGAGGGCACCGTCCTGCGCATCAGCCCCACCGTGGATCCTGAAACCGGTACCTTTGAAGTTACCGTTTCAATCCAAGACGAATCGCGCCGTCTGAAGCCGGGTATGTTTGGTCGGGTTCAAATTGTCTATGACACCAGGGAGAATGCCCTGATGGTCCCTAAAAATGCTGTTATGAATGAAGATGGTACCAGCAGTGTATTCATAATTAATAGCAGTTTAGCCTATCGCAAAACGATCCGTACCGGCTACGAGAATGGAGAAAATATTGAAGTACTCGAAGGTATAAGCCCCGCAGATACTGTTGTCACCATTGGGCAGAGCAGCCTCCAGGATAGTTCGCTGGTAGAAGCGGTCTCCTTTTAATCCATAGCTTCTAAGAGGAATTATAACCATGAAATTGATCAACTTTTCCATCCGCCGTAAAGTGACTGTTGCCATGTTCACTCTTGGCATCATCCTGTTCGGTTTTGTATCTCTGAGCCGTTTAAATATTAACCTGTTACCCGAACTTAGTTATCCTACCCTCACGGTTCGTACCGAATTCGAGGGCGCCGCTCCCGCTGAAGTCGAAAACCTGGTATCGAAACCAGTTGAAGAAGCACTTGGGGTGGTAAAAAATGTGCAGCAGGTTCGCTCCATTTCCCGATCGGAGCAATCCGACGTAACCCTCGAGTTTGCCTGGGGAACTGACATGGATTTTGCCAGTATCGATGTTCGTGAAAAGCTTGATGCGCTTCAATTACCTTTAGAAGTTGATCGGCCGGTCATATTGCGATTCGACCCTACCCTGGATCCCATCATGCGGTATGCCTTTTTTATTGAAGATCCGGATGCAGGTGATAATGCTGATATAGATTTTGCGAATTATCAAGAGAAACCGCAAACGCCTGAAGCTCAGATTAACAAACTCAAAAAACTGCGTCGCTTTGCGGATGAACAGATCAAAAAAGACCTGCAGTCAGCCCAGGGCGTAGCTTCTATTAAAATCAGTGGTGGACTGGAGGAAGAGATTGAGGTTGCCATCAACCAGGATCGGCTGGCCCATCTTAACATCCCCATGAGTCAAATAACACAGGTTCTGGGAGCCGAGAACGTTAATCTCTCCGGGGGACGGCTGGAAGAAGGAACTCAGCAATATTTGGTTCGCACCCTCAACCAGTTCCAAACGGTAAGCGATATTCGTAATGTTGTTGTGGATACCCAAGAGGGATCGCCCATTTATTTAAAAGATCTTGCCAGTATTACACAGGGCTACAAAGAAAGAGAAGCCATCACTCGCCTCAATGGACAGGAAGCAGTAGAAATTGCCATTTATAAAGAAGGCGATGCCAATACCGTGAATGTGGCTAATAATGTGAAATCGGGTATGGAATCGGTCTCACAACGATTGCCTGAAGGCATGGCCATAAGTAAAGTCTATGACCAGTCTACCTTTATTTCATCCGCCGTTAGCGAAGTAGTGGATGCCGGAATCATCGGAGGTATTTTAGCGATCATCATTTTATACCTCTTCCTTCGAAATTTCTGGGCAACCGTTATCATTTCACTTTCTATTCCCGTTTCGGTCATTGCCACTTTCAATCTGATGTATGGTAATGATATTACCTTGAATATCATGTCGCTGGGCGGTATTGCGCTGGGTATAGGTCTTTTGGTAGATAACTCTATTGTAGTGCTTGAAAATATTTCTCGCCATCGGGAGATGGGCAAAGGCGCCTTGCAAGCAGCAAAAGATGGAGCGGGAGAAGTGGGTACCGCCGTCATTGCCTCTACCCTCACTACAATTGCCGTATTTTTTCCACTTGTATTTGTCCATGGAATTGCCGGTCAGTTATTTCGAGACCAGGCCCTGACCGTTACCTTCTCCTTGTTAGCTTCTTTGATCGTAGCTGTCACCTTAATTCCCATGCTTTCCTCGCTGGCCGGTCGTGAAAAAGCTGAAGTTGAGAAACCCGAACTGCGCGAACCGAGGACCAAAGCAGGTCGCTGGATGCGCCAAGCCCGGCTTTTTCTGTTTGAGACGGTACCTGCTTTTATTGTCAGCATATCCAGCAAAGGTATAAAAGCGCTCACTAAAGGGTTTATGTTTATCTTCAGCCCGGTCCTCAATGGCTTTGACCGTGGATTTTCTTCCATTGAAGATCGTTATCCTGCCCTTTTACGTTGGTCACTCCGCCACCGCTTTGTGGTCATTGGCTTTGCTTTCCTGTCACTGTTAGGCTCCTTGATGCTGGTGCCCCAATTAGGGATGGAACTGATTCCATCGTTATCACAGGGAGAATTTAATGTAGAATTTCAACTCCCCCCTGGTACACCAATCGAACAGACTGATCGTGCCTTGCAGCGAGTGCAACAGGTGGCAACAGATATTGCTCCCATCAATGCAACCTTCGCTGTAGCCGGTACGGGCAACCAGATGGACGCTAATCCCAATCAAGGAGGCGAAAACTGGGGTGAATTAAATGTCACTTTGAGCAGCGGATCCGGTCGGTCGCTTGAAGAAAGTACCATGGATGAACTCCGTACTGATTTACAGCGTATTCCGGGACTGGAGTACAAATTTTCGCGCCCCGCCCTGTTCACTTTCAAAACGCCTATTGAAGTGGAAATATCAGGGTATAATTTGGATGACCTAAAAAAGGTAAGTGGCCGCATTCGTGATAAAATAGCCAGCAACGATCGCTATACTGACGTAAAGTCGACCATGGAACAGGGAAATCCGGAAATACAGATTACCTTCGACCGTCCCAAGGCAGCAGCCCTGGGCCTTCAGGTACACGAAGTAGCCAACTTAATCGTCAGTAAAGTTCGGGGCGATGTAGCTACCCGCTACTCTTGGCGAGACCAAAAAATTGATGTACTGGTTCGTGCCCAAAAAGAGGATCGATCGTCCGTTTCGGACATCCAAAATCTGACGGTAAATCCAAACAGTCATTCACCGATCCCACTTGCGAGTATTGCTAATATCCGGGTGGCTACGGGTCCCAGCGAAATCCGCCGTGTTGCCCAACAAAGGGTGGCCATTATTTCGGCCAACCTTAATTACGGAGACTTGGCAACCGCCGCTGAAGAAATTCGTTCCATTATTGCTGAAACGACTATCCCCACCCAGCTGCAGGCTCGTGTAAGTGGACAAAATGAAGAGATGGCTGATTCCTTCCAGTCCCTGATATTTGCCCTCTCTCTTGCGGTATTCCTGGTATACTTGGTAATGGCATCACAGTTTGAGTCGCTTTTACATCCGTTTATTATCCTGTTTACTATTCCCCTCGCGCTTGTTGGAGCCATTTTAGGACTCTGGATTACCGGCTCTACCATCAGTGTTGTCGTATTTATTGGACTCATTTTATTGGCCGGAATTGTGGTAAATAATGCAATCGTCCTCATCGATTTGATTAACCAGATACGTGCACGGGGAACATCAAAAATAAAAGCCATACTGGAAGGCGGAAAATCGCGCCTGCGGCCTATCCTAATGACGACGCTCACTACAACCCTTGGCTTACTTCCCCTGGCTCTTGGATTTGGAGACGGGGCTGAACTCCGGGCTCCAATGGCTATTACTGTTATCGCCGGACTGGTGGTATCTACCCTGCTGACGCTCGTTGTAATTCCTACCATGTATGCTATCATGGATCGCAAGGTATATAAAAAGACTGCCCGGTTAAATTCAACGGAGGGTCAAGTATAATGAATATCACAGATCTCTCCTTACGCCGGCCGGTCACTACAATCATGGTATTTATTAGCTTTGTAGTGATTGGAATAATTGCCAGTCGGATGGTGCCCCTGGAGTATTTCCCGGACATTTCTTTTCCCGGGGCTTATATTTCGGTGCCCTACCAAAACTCTACACCTGAAGAAGTAGAAGAAAACATTACCCGCCCTATTGAGGAAGCTATTGCTACAATCAGTGGTCTTGAGCGCATAAGCTCCACATCCAGTGAAAATCAGGCCGGTATTTTTGTGCAGTTTAAGATGGGTACCGATATCAGTATGAAGGCGATGGAGCTCAAAGAGAAAATTGATGGTGTTCGTAATCAGCTTCCCGATGACATGGAACGCTTTTTCATCAATAAATTTTCGGCCCAAGATAACCCGATGATGAACCTGCGTATCTCCAGCGAGCGAGATCTTTCGAATGCCTATGAACTGCTGAACAGAAACCTGAAACAACGGATTGAGCGTATTACAGGCGTTGCCAAGGTAGATTTGTATGGTGTTGAGCAGCGACAAATTCGGATTGAACTTATTCCCGAGCGGCTGGAAGCTCATAACATCGATTTAAATCAACTGGCCCAGCAGCTTCGTCAAAGCAACTTCTCGGTTACAGCTGGTAAAGTGGAAGAGGCGGGCAAGCGGTATTTGGTGCGCCCGACGGGAGAATTGACCACGCCCGGTGATTTTGCTCAACTCGTTATAGGTCCGAGTCATCTCCAGTTAAAAGATATTGCTACTATAGGCTATGGAAGTCCAGAGCGTGACTACGGTCGACATCTCGATCAAAAATATGCCATAGGCCTTGACGTATTCAAGGAATCGGGTGCCAATACGGTAGCCGTAGCTGACCGTGTACTCACCGAAATTGAAGTAATAAACCAGTTGCCCGAAATGCGGGGCATCAACATTTATGAGATGAATAACCAGGCAGCGGGTATTATCAGCTCGCTCTGGGAGCTTTTTAAAGCAGGACTTCTGGGCGCTGTCTTTTCTATCCTCATTCTCTACCTCTTTTTGAGGCGGATAAGTACAACCTTTATTGTAGCCATGGCTGTGCCCTTTTCACTGATTGTAACACTCGGGCTGCTCTATTTTATGGATCTATCGCTCAATATCTTGTCCATGATGGGGCTTATGTTAGCCGTAGGTATGCTGGTTGACAACGCAGTGGTCGTTACTGAAAATATCCATCGCACCCAGCACCTTGTCGATAATAAATTTGAGGCGACCAAGCGGGGAGTTAAGCAAGTAGCCATGGCCGTAACGGCAGGAACTTTAACAACCATCATTGTTTTCTTGCCAAACATTATCAGTGATGACTCTATGATTGCCATTCAGCTCTACCATGTGGCCATCACAATCATCCTGGCTCTGTGTGCCTCCCTCTTTATATCATTGACTGTCATCCCCCTGTTGACTTCCAGGATTAAACCTCCGGAGAAGTCTGATAAACAGGACATCATCGACAAACTGGAAAACTGGTATTCCAAAGCATTACAATGGCTGCTCAATCGCAGATATACCTCGAGCTTCCTCATCCTGGGGACCCTCGTGAGTGTTATGATTCCTATGAACATGACAAATATTGACATGTTTCCTTCGTCTGAATCACGCGAACTTTACCTGCACTATAATTTAAATGACAACTATATCTTAGATCGGGTGGAGCAATCGGTCACGAGAGTTGAAAAGTACCTTTATGACAATGAAGAGGATTTCGAAATAGACGCCGTCTATTCCTACTTCGAGCCGGGACATGCTATGTCCACCATACTGCTGACTGATGATGACAGCGCTGAAAAGGATGTCACAACCATCAAGAAAGAGATTGTAGAGAACTTGCCGAAAATTCCTATTGGAGAACTTTCTTTTGAATATCGAGACCGCACAGGCGGAGAACAACTGCGTTTCTTTGTCATCGGAGAATCTTCCGACCTGCTGGTTGAGCTTGCCGATGAGGTTGTGCGGCGGCTGGATGACATCCCCGGTTTGGCTGATGTCCGTTCGGAAGCTGAAACCGGAACAGATGAAGTGCAAGTAAAGGTCGATCGAGGACGCGCACGTAATATGGGTATTTCAACCCAGCAAGTGGCTGATATGGTGTCCAATTCCATGCGTGGCATTAACCTGCGCAGAGTACGCGGGGAGCAAGGTGAAACCGATGTGGTACTGGCCTTGCAGGAGACCGATCGTGAAACCATTGATGACCTCATGAAGCTGCCCATCAACATCGGTAATCAACAGTCCGTAAAGCTTGCTTCTGTAGCCAACTACGAGGTTAGTGCGAGTCCACGGAGTATTCAGCGAGAAAACCGGCAAACTTCGCTCGGAATTACCGTTAACCTTGAAGATATTACCATGAGCGAAGCCCAGGAACGTATTTTTCCCATCCTGGATCAAATTAATTACCCCACCGGCTACGGATGGAGCCAGGGCCGAAGCTTTGAAGAAGACCAGGAAGCCATGGATGAAATGCTCGTTAACATGCTGCTCGCATGCTTTTTGATTTATCTTGTGATGGCTTCGTTGTTTGAATCGGTGCTATTTCCATCAAGCATTATTACCTCTATCCTCTTCGGTGTTGTGGGCGTCTTCTGGTTTTTCCTGGTCACCGGAACTACTTTTTCGTTCATGGCCATGATCGGCATCCTTATACTGATGGGGATTGTAGTTAACAATGGTATCGTACTCATCGACCATATTCATCAGCTTAGAATGAGTGGTATGTCTCGATTCGAAGCGATTGTCAAAGGCGGCGAAGATCGTATGCGCCCCATTTTGATGACCGCTGCTACTACCGTGCTGGGCCTCCTGCCCCTCTGTTTTGGAACCACCCAGATTGGCGGTGACGGGCCGCCCTACTTTCCCATGGCTCGTGCTATTGTCGGGGGCCTTACCTTCTCTACTGTCGTTACTCTTTTTATACTCCCGGCTATTTATCTCATCCTGGATGACGTCAAGCGCTGGGGAAATAGAGTTTGGCAAGCGGGCAGAAGTAGATAAAAAGATCATCGCTTAGTAAATATCCCCGGCACTTTCGAAGTGCCGGGGATATCTTATTAGATACCTCTTACTTGGCCGTATATAATATTACAGCAATTTGGCTTCAAGTTATCAAAACTCTTCAAGGTTAGACAATATTAACCCTGAAAGGGTTGGAATTGCTACAAAAAAATGGACAGTACGTTAAGCCAGATCATGCTGCCCGTTCTTGTTGTTGGGTTAAATACTCTTGCATTTCCGCCGGTGTGCGGTAGTCCAGCGTTGAATGCAAGCGCTGGC
>NZ_JAGGJA010000026.1 GCF_026229185.1 Fodinibius salsisoli
GGCAAGACTATTCGTAAATAGATTTAGCGAGCTTTTACAAACGAATTCTATTTGATATACAAAATTGTAACATAATGAACACGATTAAACGCGCATCAACATTCATTCTCACAACCTTCGCTATCATTGTAATCGCCGGCAGCTCAGCTTTTGCTCAAAAAGCACCTGAGTTCAGCAACGATTTGATGATGGACGATAAAACATACGTCTATCTGATTGCTGAAAAACTGGAATACCGAAGCGTCAGCGGCATTAATCCCCTGATGTGGGAAGTGCAAGGCTATGTGGGCAAAAGCCTAAATAAGTTCTGGTTTAAATCCCACGGCGAAGCATTGACCACCGAAAGTGAGGCCGAGATGGAGTTTCAGGGCTTGTACAGCCGCGCCATTGGCCCTTATTTTGATATTCAGGGAGGAATCCGTTACGACCTTGCCTACGAGGGCGTTGGCAACAAGTCAAGAGGTTTTGCGGTGATTGGCCTGCAAGGTATGGCCCCCTATTTCTTCCACGTCGACGGAGGAATGTTCATCAGTGAAGACGGTGATATTTCTGCCTCAGTGGAAGCCGAATATGACCTACTCTTTACCCAGCGATTGATCGGTCAGCCGGTGTTTGAAACCAGCGTTGCCGTACAGGAGGTTCCGGAGTGGGGCGTCGGATCCGGCTTTAACAACATCGGGATCGGCTTCCGGCTTCGCTATGAATTCGCGCGTGAGTTTGCACCCTACATTGGTATCAACTGGGAACGCAAGCTGGGCGAAACCGCCGATATGGCACGCGCCGAAGGCGGGCATGTGAGTAACCTGAGCCTTTTAGGCGGTGTTCGCATGTGGTTTTAAACAATTGCAGTAAATAAAGTACCTTCACTATTCAGCTAACTTAAGTAAATAAAATAGTCTCATATGGAATTGATTCCGGAATGGGCACCTAACATTCACCCGATCCTTGTTCACTTTCCCATCGCTATTATTCTACTGGCAGTGTTGATGGACTTGCTAAACTTCTTTCTACCCGATAAGTGGTGGGATGATCTAAAATCTACCATCCTATATAGTATTGGTGCAGTATCAAGTATAGCCGCTTACTATACAGGGACCCTTGCGGCCGACAACGTGTTTTTGCCGTCGGGAGCGCAATCGGTTTTGAATGAACATGCTGATTGGGCCTTGTGGACCGTCTGGTTCTTTGGGATCTATGCCGTTCTGCGAATGCTACTCCACTGGTATCAAAAGATGGATCAGCAAGCGGTTAGAATTGGGCTGTTTGCCCTTGCCTTGCCCGGAGTGTTCTTTCTCTATGAAACAGGAGATCATGGTGCTGAAATGGTTTTTGGTTATGGGGCGGGTACTGGTCAACTGGTAGAACAACAAAGTAATGCCTCATCTTCAACGGACAGTCTGCAACAGGCCGGTTCAATGTTCACTGTCAGCAATAATGGCAACTGGTCATGGGAGATTGGTCCGAATGGCGTAAGCACGTTGCTTTCCCGCTTCCGGTGGCTGGAAGGTTCTGCCTCGGAGCTACAGCCAACCGTTGTTAACAGCGGCAATAATCACCTGCTTAAGGTCTCAGTCGATTCTACCTCTAATTTCTTTGTTGGAAAGGACTCATTGCAAAACGTGCAGGTTGACTACTACCTGGATCTGTCCGATTTCAATGGAGAGATATCTCTCGTAAATCACGTGCAGGATGCCCAAAACTATGATTTTGTGACGCTCTCTTCCGATGGCACGATATCCCAAGGTCGGGTTAGTGGTGGCAACCGTGAAGTATTTGCCGAAGAATCTTATTCTGCTTCGGGAATGCTGTTTTTACGTACGGTCGGTAACGGCACTCATTTCCGGGGATATATCAACAAAGAGATGGTAGTCCATGGCCATGGCGATGCTCCCGAGGCCGGAAGCGTCGGGCTAAAACTAAATGGAACTGGAAACATACTTATTGATCGGTTGACCTTAACCCAACTCAATTAATCATTAAAACTACATTATGCTTACTCGAATATCATTAACTGCAGTTCTCCTATTTATAATTGGAACTTCTATACCTGTAAGTCAGCCTTCTGAATCAGAGAAAAATGTAATCAGTACGCTTGACGCATTCCATCAGGCAATTATCGATAATGACAGTCAGGCAGCCAAAAACCTGCTATCAGAATCTGTGCTAATCCTGGAAGGCGGAAATATCGAAACCAAAAAAGAATATTTGTCCCACCACTTTCATTCTGATGGGAAATTCCTGAGTGCCATGAAACGGGAAATAGAATCACGAAATGTAACGATTAAGGGCAATACCGCTTGGGTTTCAACTCAAACACATACCTGGGGCACCTACAGCGATAGAAAATTGGATCTAAACAGTCTCGAACTGGCTGTTCTTAAGAAGGAAGAAGGGCATTGGCAAATCACCGCACTTCACTGGTCCTCGGCCAGTCAAGACTAAGTCTTAGTTCATTACTTTGTCTCAAAGTCCTGCATTAATGGTGCAGGACTTTTTTTTATTGAAAACCCGGGGATGATTTAAGGTTCATTTAAGGAAGTTTGTGTTAGTTTAGTCAGAAATAAGACAAGAAACTCTTTTTTTAACGTTGACTGAACTAAATACACAGCAATAACTATGAACAAAATCATCTTTGCGCCTCTAATATTACTCCTTTCCTTTTTATTGATATCCCCATTAGCAGCAAAAGGACAGACTAATGATTCAACGCTTGTTCTGGATGAACTAATCCAAAAGGTATTGTCCCAGAATCCTGAACTACAATCTTCATTTCAGGGATGGGAGGCCAGCAAAACCAGAATATCGCAACAGGAAGCATTGCCTGACCCAACGCTGGGCTTAAACCTGATGAACCTGCCAGTCAACAGCTTTGCCCTGGACCAGGAACCGATGACCGGTAAGCAAATTTCCCTGATGCAGCCCTTTCCTTTCCCGGGTAAGCTCGGTCTTAAAGGAGATATTGCACGCAGCGAGTCGGACATAACTTTACACCAGTATCACGAGCTCAAAAATCAGCTGATCAAGAAAACCAAGCAGGCATATTACGATCTCTATTACATAGATCAAGCCCTGGCTACCGTCGCCAGCAATCAAGAGTTGCTTAGGGAATTCGTGGAAATCGCGGAAACGCGATATGGTGTGGGCAAGGGCATTCAGCAAGATGTACTGCGAGCACAGGTGGCCCTTTCGAAGATGATTGACCGTGAACTCAAGCTTCGCCAGCAGCGTGAAGCGATACAGGCCCAAATTAACACACTGATAGATCAGCCGGCAGATACCCCGCTTGGGAGAGCGTTGGCTTCCGAACCGAAACCGCGGGGGTACGAATTAGGCCCACTCATCCAGCAAGCCGACAGCACCAGTCCCATACTAGCTGCATGGAAAACGGCCGTAAAACAGAGCGGTCAACAGGTAGATTTGGCTCTCAAAGACCGCTATCCCGATTTTGCGGTAGGGCTGGCCTATACCCAACGAAATGAGCTGCAAAACGGAATGCCGGGCTACGATTTTGTCTCGGCCATGTTCAACGTCAAGATCCCACTCTTTTACAACAAAAAGCAGGACAAAAAGGTACAGGAGACCCGCATCAGGCAATCTTCCGTGGAGTATCGCTACCAAAATGTGGCAAACTCCGTTGAACAAAGGCTCCAGCAATCGTTGACTAACCTTGAAAAACACAGGAGGCTGGTTGATCTCTATAAAACCGGCATTATTCCACAGGCTGAAGAGTCGCTGGAATCTTCGATGGCCGGATATCAAAATGATAAAGTGGACTTCCTTTCCCTGCTCGACAGTGAGCTGACGCTTTTTGAATTTCGCCTCGATTACCATCGATTTGTGGCCGATTACCATAAGGCCGTAGCAGAACTGGAAGCCCTCACCGGCACCGACCTTTAAACCATTTTAGAACACAGAACAATGAGGACCAACACCATGAATACCAAATCTATACTTCTTTCCCTGGGTGTAATTGCCATCTTCACACTGGGTGGCTACTGGCTGGGGACACAATCAACAGATACGACTGCTTCAATTCCTCAGGCTGCTGAAGAGATGCAGCATGATGATATTCAGAAGGATACGAAATCAGAAGCCTCCCAAAAGGGAGACCGAAAAATACTGTATTGGCAGGCCCCGATGAACCCCAGTGAGATATACGACAAACCGGGTAAATCCAAGATGGGAATGGACCTGGTGCCCGTTTATGCTGATGAAGCCAACAGTTCGGAAGGGATGGTTAAGATCAATCCGGTCGTTGTTCAAAATATGAATGTGCGAACGGCCACAGTTCAGCAAAAAAATCTTTCGACTACGGTCAGTGCCGTGGGCAAGGTCGAATACGATGAGCAAAAGCTATACAACGTAAACCCCAAAGTTTCCGGGTGGGTGGAACAACTTTATGTGGATTACACGGGTAAAATGGTCCAACGGGGACAACCGCTGTTTAGCATCTATTCACCGGAGTTGGTTACCACCCAGCGAGAATACCTGCTGGCTCTCAAGACAAGAGACAAAGTGGGTTCCAGCAGTTTTGAACAAATCCGCGCCGGAGGTAACAGCCTGCTTGAAGCCACGCGAAAGCGACTGGAATACTGGGATATTCCTGATTCTGAGATAAAAGAACTCGAACAAAGCGGCGAAGTTAAGAAAGCGGTGACATTGAAGTCTCCTGCTACCGGGGTTGTACTTCACAAAAATGCGGTGGAAGGTGAATTTATCAAATCAGGCACACCGGCCTATAAAATCGCTGATCTTTCAACTGTTTGGGTGCAAACCAGCGTATACGACTACGAAGTGCCCTGGATTGAAGAAGGTCAACCCGCCCAGATGGAACTTTCCTACCAGCCGGGAAAAACCTACCAGGGGACTGTCGCCTACGTATATCCCAGCCTGGACCAAAAGACGAGAACCGTACAGGTGCGCCTGGAGTTTCCAAATCCCAACCTTGAATTGAAGCCAGGGATGTTCGCCAACGTCCGAATCCAATCGCGTCCCAAGAACAATGTTACGGTCATTCCCAATGAGGCCATCATCCGAACCGGGGAACGAAATATCGTTTTTGTTGCCAAGGGCGAAGGAGCTTTTGAGCCACGTGAAGTGACTTTGGGCATGGAAGGCGGCCAACGCAATAATGACATTGAAATACTGGAAGGTGTGAAACCAGGCGAAAAGATTGTAACCTCAGCCCAGTTCCTCTTTGACAGCGAGAGCCGCCTGCAGGAAGCCATCCAGAAAATGCTGCATCAGAAGCAGTCCCCCGATTCAGATATGGAAAATATGGAAGGTTGAAAGTTAAAGGTCTCAGGTTAAATATTTGCCGGCCAATAACCCGAAACATGTAACCTTCAACCCGAAACACATAACGACTGATTTTCAAGATTTAAAACTCTTTATGAGGAAATAGAACCCATGCTACAGAAAATAATTGAACTATCCGTCAACAACCGCTTTATGGTAATAATCGCCAGTATTCTCTTGCTGGCAGGCGGTACCTATGTGATGTATCAAACCCCGGTGGACGCCATCCCAGATCTCAGTGATGTACAAGTCATTGTATTCACCAAGTATCCCGGTCAGGCTCCACAGGTGGTGGAAGATCAGGTTACTTATCCGCTGACCACCACCATGATGTCGGTTCCCAATACAAAAACAGTACGTGGCTACTCCTTCTTCGGGCTCTCTTTTATCTATATCATTTTTGAGGATGATACCGATATGTACTGGGCCAGAAGCCGGGTACTGGAGTATCTCAATACAGCAGGAAGCAACCTGCCTGAGGGCGTCACCCCTACCCTTGGCCCGGATGCCACCGGTGTTGGATGGGTCTATGAGTATGTATTGGACGGGGGTGACCAATATGATCTCCAGCAATTGCGCTCTATCCAGGATTGGTTCCTTAAGTATGAACTACTCAGTGTGGATGGGGTAGCTGAAGTTGCCAGTGTGGGAGGACACGTCAAACAGTACCAGGTCGAAGTGGATCCGGATAAACTGTTGGCCTATGATATCCCATTATCGAAAGTAAAGATGGCTATCAAACGCAGTAACAACGACGTAGGCGGCCGCCTTGTGGAGATGAGTGAAACCGAGTTTATGGTCCGCGGCAAGGGGTACATTCAAACCGTAGCAGATGTAGAAAATGTACCTATTGGCACCGATGGCAATGGCACCCCGGTGACCATTCGCAATGTGGCCAATGTTCAAATAGGACCGGACTTGCGTCGTGGGGTAGCTGACTGGAATGGTGAGGGAGAAACCGTCGGGGGCGTGGTCGTGATGCGCTACGGCGAAAATGCTCTGCAAACCATTGACAACGTAAAGAAGAAGCTGGAAGAGCTCAAAAGCGGCCTGCCCGAAGGCGTAACCATTAAAACGGCCTACGACCGGTCCAGCCTGATTCAAAGAGCGATTGGATTTCTGGAGTTTAAACTCTTAGAGGAAAGTATTGTAGTCGCCATCATCGTGATGATATTCCTGCTGCACTTCCGGAGCTCGCTGGTGGCCATCATCAGCCTGCCGATCGGTATCCTGGCGGCCTTCCTGGTGATGTACTTCCAGGGTATCAACGCCAACATTATGTCGCTGAGCGGTATTGCTATTGCGATCGGGGCGATGGTGGATGCCGCTATCGTCATGGTGGAGAATGCCCATAAACACCTGGAGAAAGACCGGGGGAAGAAAGGACACTGGCGCATTATTATAGATGCGTCGAAAGAAGTGGGACCAGCCCTGTTTTTCTCGCTGCTGATTATCACAGTTTCGTTTCTGCCGATCTTTGCCCTGGAGGGACAAGAAGGCCGACTCTTTAAGCCCCTGGCCTTCACCAAAACCTATGCTATGGCCGCGGCAGCCCTGCTCTCGGTCACGCTGGTCCCAGTGCTGATGGGTTACCTGATTCGCGGAAAAATTCAACCCGAACATAAAAACCCCGTGAACCGGTTTTTAATCTGGATATACCGACCGATAATTAATTTGGCACTGCGTTTTAAATGGACCACCATTATTGCCTCCATTGCCATACTTGTCATTTCCATTGTGCCCCTGCAGCGACTGGGTTCGGAATTTATGCCCCCCATCGAAGAGGGCGATCTGCTTTACATGCCCACCACCGACCCGGGCATTAGTATCACCAAGGCGAAAGAGCTGTTGCAACAGACTGATAAAATCATCGCCAGCTTCCCCGAGGTAGAAACGGTATTTGGTAAATCGGGACGGGCGCAGACCTCAACCGACCCGGCCCCGCTCTCCATGTTCGAGACTATCATCCAACTCAAGCCTGAAGAACAGTGGCGCGAAGGCATGACCATGGATAAGTTGAAGCAGGAAATGGGTGCGGCCATCAAGATACCGGGCCTTACCAACGCTTGGACAATGCCAATTAAAACCCGGATTGACATGCTTTCGACTGGGATCAAGACGCCGATTGGGATTAAGGTAACCGGTCCTGATCTGCAGCAGCTCTCCGATCTGAGCCAGGATATTGCCTCGGTGGTACGGGATGTACCCGGTACCCTGAGTGTATTCGCTGACAAGACGACCGGTGGATATTACCTGGACTTCAATATCGACCGCAAGGAAGCGGCTCGCTATGGGTTGACAACCGGGGACGTGCAGGATGTCATTCAGTCAGCTATCGGCGGTATGAATGTCACCGAGACCGTGGAAGGGCTGGAACGCTATCCGGTGAACGTGCGATACGCCCGTGAAACTCGCGAAAACCTTACGGACCTCGGTCGGGTATTAATCCCTACGCCTTCCGGGGCGCAAATACCGATTGAATACGTGGCCGACCTGCAGATCCGCAAAGACGCCCCGGTGATCAAAACCGAGAACGCCCGATATTCCAGTTGGGTTTACGTAGATCTAACCACCTCTGACATAGGAGGCTATGTAGAGCAGGCTCGACAGACGGTAGACGAACGGCTGGACTTGCCATCCGGCTACAGCTTGGCCTGGAGCGGTCAATACGAGTACATGGAACGCGCCAAAAAGCGCCTCCAGGTGGTCGTTCCGATTACTCTCCTAATCATTTTCTTGCTGCTGTACTTTAACTTTAAAAACCTGCAGGAGAGTATGATCGTTTTACTAACGCTCCCATTCTCACTGGTTGGTTCCTTCTGGTTATTGTATCTCCTGGATTATAATCTGAGTGTGGCTGTTGGGGTTGGTGCCATAGCTCTTGCGGGTGTGGCCGCTGAAATCGGCGTGATCATGCTTACTTACCTGGATAATGCATATAACAATCGTAAATATAACGACAAGATGAATAGCTTAGAGGACCTCAAACAGGCCATCTTCGAAGGATCGGCCCAGCGTATCCGCCCGATATTCATGACTGTCTGTGCCATTACCGGCGGCCTGCTTCCTATCATGTGGGGTACAGGGACTGGGGCAACCGTTATGAAGCGAATTGCCGCCCCGATGGTTGGTGGAATGGTGTCAGCAACCATACTCAGCCTGGTTGTGATACCGGTCATCTACTACCTCTGGAAAAGCCGGGAAGTAAAAAAATTAGCAGCGACAAGCGAAGACCAACAAATAACCAATTAACAAATTATGGGCTCCTCTCTTTGGGGCCCATAATTCAACAAAGGTGGCTACTATGAATGAAATAAAAGCATTTATTCGCAAACGAAAAGCAGAAGAAGTTATTGACGGGTTGGAAGCCCAAGGCTTCTGTTGTATGACTCTAATGGATGTAATGGGACTTGGAAGGATGTCGGACCCCCAAAAAGCACAACTATCAATCAGCATTGCCGAGCGGTTCTCTGATATTGTAAAGCTGGTAGTGGTCTGCGGCCAGGACGACACGGAAGAAGTTATTAAGATTATTCGTAAACATGCCAGAAGCGGTCAACCCGGTGATGGCATTATCTACGTGACCCCGGTAACTCGATCTATTCATATCCGAAGCGGTGAAACCGGTGACGACTTTTTACAAAGTGAAAGACATTCGCACTAACAAGTGCTAAATAAATTCAGATAAATCTTATGAAATCAAAGACATTTATATTTTTAGCATTACTAGTGATAGGTATTGCTGGATCCGTAATTTGGGTGATTATCAGTGATTATAATGAGCGCCAAAACCATATGGCTACTTCAGTAACAGAAGCCGTTATGTATAAAAATTCCGGTTGCCAGTGCTGTGATAAATGGGCAACCTATATGGAGCGGTATGGATATAATATTTCTATCCAAGCTGTAAGTAACATGCCGGAAATCAAGGATAAATACCATATCCCCAGCAATATGGAATCATGCCACACTACGCTCATTGACGGCTATGCAGTAGAGGGCCATGTGCCGGTGGAAGATATCAACCGTTTACTTGATGAACGTCCACAGGCCGTGGGAATATCAGCCCCCGGAATGCCGTCCAGTTCTCCCGGCATGAATACCTCGTTTAATACCCCTTATGATGTTTATCTTATAGATCAAGAAGGAAATAGCCAGGTTTATACCAGCCATTAGCACTTTTAAGTTGTTGTGGCAAAATGAGAACGAATCAACTAATTATTTTAATGTTGAGTGTTTTTATAGCTATCAGTTGTTCCAGCGAACCACCTGATAAAAAGGAACCTGTTACCAAAGGGCGTTGGTTTACGCAAAAGCAATTCCAGTTGGGCAAGCAAGTATTTACAACCCATTGCGCCAGTTGTCATGGTAGTCGGGCCCAAGGCATAGTTGAAGACTGGAAACAACGAAATCCCGACGGGTCTTTTCCGGCACCGCCATTGGATGGCTCGGCGCACGCCTGGCATCATCCCCTGAGTGTGTTGGTTCGACAAATTAATGAAGGTGGAGTTAAACTTGGAGGAACTATGCCTGCCCTTGGCGACACCTTAAGTGATGAGGAAGTCATCGCAACTATTGCCTATTTCCAAAGCTTTTGGGATGAACAAACCTACGACCAATGGATACAGATGAATGCTGACCAATAGTTTTAACTCTTCAATTATCTAAAAAGTAAGAAGCAATTTAAGCTTGCTTTAAGCAAAGGTGTTGTTACTTGTAGGTAGAATCTTAACTATATACTGCCGATGAGTAGCAACACTCAAATATTATACATCAAGAATATGGTTTGCCCCCGCTGCAAGCTTGCAGTAAAGAACCTATTATCTGAGATGGGATGCGTTGTTCTTGCTGTTGAGTTAGGACAGGTGGTTATTAAGTCAACAAATATTCCTGTTTTACCCGAAATTGCCTCCAAGCTAAGGACTATGGGATTCGACCTTTTATCAACACCAAAGGCCAAGTTAGTAGAACGGATAAAAATTCTGTTGATATATAACATCTATTTTCAATCCAGGGGAGTAACATCATCCCATTTACAAAACTACCTTGAATTAGCCACCAACTTGGATTATCAGCTCCTGAATTCTCAATTTAATTCCATCTATAAAATATCAATTAAAAAATATTGGGATATACTTAGATTTGAACGGGCTAAAGAATTGCTTTCTTATAATGAAAAAGCACCTGAAGAAATTACTCGGCAGCTGGGTTATCTTTCAAGTAGGGATTTGGAAGACACTTTTAAGAAACGGCTGAACTTATCAATAGAAGAATTTATCTATCATAAGGACAACTATAGGCTGCCTCTTGATAAACTTCTACAAATTAACATTTGACTCTCGACCATGGTACAGGGCTTATATTGTAGGTGAATTGCATTCTATAGTAAACAAAATGTATTGTTATGCCACTCAAAAAAGGAGAAGTTTATCAATGTCCCGATGAAAGTTGCGGCTGCGAAGTAACCGTAACCAAAGGAGCACCCAGCGACTGTTCAGGCACTCAAAACCCAACCTGTTGCTGTGGAAAAACCATGGTAAAGAAAAATTAAGTTTAATGGGCATCCAAGATAGAACCTTGGATGCTCACAAATGTAAATATTTACCTTACAGGAGGTGATGTATATGATTGAGAACATGGATGAAAAATATGATGGCATTACCACCTACAAGATTGGTGAGGTAGCCAAGCGGGCTAATGTTAACAAAGAGACTGTCCGGTACTACGAGAAACGAGACCTTATTCCCACACCAGATCGTCGTCGGTCCGGCTACCGAATCTTTACCCAGCGACATATTGACCAGATAAAATTTATCAAACGGGCCCAGCAGTTAGGTTTTACCCTCACTGAAATTAAAGAGCTTCTTGAGCTACGATTGGATGAAGACACATCATGCTCAGAAATCAAGCAAGAGGCACAGCAAAAGTACCAGGATGTTTCAGAAAAGATTAAAGACCTACAACGAATTAGGGAAACATTAACTGGCCTCATTGATTCCTGTTCTGAAGATGGGCCTATCGGAGATTGCCCTATCCTTGAAGCTTTGGAAGGGAAGAATAAAACCGGAAAACAACTTAGAAAATGAATAACGCTGACCGGGAAATTGAACTTCAATCAACAATTACTTGTCCAAATTGTGGTCATATGTCTACAGAGACCATGCCAACCGACTCCTGCCAGTATTTTTGGGAGTGTTCTAATTGTGATGAGCTATTAAAACCTAAACAAGAAGATTGCTGTGTTTTTTGCTCTTACGGGAATATCCCATGCCCACCTGTTCAAAAAGAAGAATCATGCTGTTAAATAAGAGATTGAAACGTAAAGGATTTATGCATCTATTTATCATCAAAATTAGGTCTAATCTATAGGTTTGAATTCTATGGAATTTTACCGAACTTCGTCTGCGCTACTCTCAAGTAGCGTCTCTCTTGATGAATAGTCAGGGCCCTAGCTTTGAACGGCTAGGGCCTGTTTATTTTTGGCTATATACTTTCTACACTTTTCCGGCAAAACTTAATGCCGATCACGCTAGGTGAAAATGAATAGTTTTCACAGCTTTCCTACTAGTTGTTACATATGATGTAACATAACTCCTGAAAATCGACCTTTATGAACTATAAAGCCATATATCAGTTTGGCTTCGGATCAGAAGGCTGAGGGTTCGAATCCTTCCGGGCGTACTTCCTTTTAAGTCCATGACTAACAATAAGTTATGGGCTTTTTTATTTTAGATGTTTTACGATTTAATCGGGACAACATTCGGCCGGGGACAACATAGGGACAACAGGATGTTTTTTACCTACCCTTTAATGACTTGAAACTTGTTACTATGATGACTTCCTTATAAACAATTGTCTCATCAATAGAGACGTACATCTATTACATACAATCCATCAATGATGAAAGCTATTGGTATTCGCCCAAGTCCAAGTGAAATAAATTTTACAGTTATAGATGATTTAGGTGGAGAAGTAGGCCATAGTAACCCTCAACAATTAACTATTCCCAGGGAGGCATTAAAAGGGCCAACTCTTTTACTGTTTGTACGAACTAATGTACTCGATATATTAAATGCCTATAATATCAATGCAGCTTGTGTTAAGGAGGCCGACTACCATCCACGAGCCCCAGGAAATCCTCAACGTTATAGAATTGAAGGTGTCATACAAGAAGCAGTCGCAAGTAGTTCTGCTGATCATTATATCTCAGGAGATGTAAATGTATTATCGCCACACCTCGATTTAACTATAAGTGAATTTAGAAATATTAAAAATGGACAGTCTTGGGATCAAGTTGATGATGAGGAGTGGGGCTCATACGATTCTAAGCAAATAGAAAGCATACTCGCAGCTTACACCGCATTTAAATCTTATGGTTAAAGCAACAAATAAACTTGTCTCTACAGAAGTAGAATTTGAAAAACTCGACCCAATTGGAAATGGCCAAGGTGCCAATTCAGATGTCTACAAAATTAGAGATGTTCAATTAGATACTATGCGCGCTGTAAAGCAAATAGAAACATCTAAATTCTCGGATATAGACGAATATTTTTCCGAAGCACAAAAGATGCATAAATCTGCTCACCCGAATGTAGTTCCAGTTCATTTTGCGGGAATTGGGACTGATAACAGTAAGGATTATGTTTATACGGTAATGAATTATTACCCTAAGGGCTCATTATCGGGCTTACATGAGCAACGCCCTTTAACAGTTGAGGAAATTATCCGGTTTAGTCTTCAATTTCTAACTGGGATTGCTTACATACACAGCAAAGGAATTTTGCATTTTGATATTAAGCCTTCTAATGTACTTCTCAAAAACGACGGTGTGGCAGCCGTTACAGACTTCGGGATTGCAGAATGGTTACATAGTAGCACTGTTACTGAACCAGAATTTTACCTCCCTCATGTTACTCCAGAACGTATAACAACGACTCAACAATCTGAACTAACTGATATCTATCATGCGGGGCTAACACTGTATCGACTCTGCAATATGCCACAAGAGTGGGAAGAACAACTTAGAGTTGCTAAAAACCAAAGACCTGATCCAGATCAATCACTTGCACATGCCGTAATTGATGGGCGGTTTCCTGACCTAGATACTTTCCTACCACATATTCCTCAAAAACTACGTGAGGTTATTAGAAAGGCTACTGCAATTCATCCAGATGATCGTTATAATACCATTAGAGAAATGATGAACGAACTGGGTACTGTCAAACGTTATCTGAAGTGGCAGATGAAACCCAGTGGTTCTGATACAGGCCACGAAGCATGGGAAATGAAAGATAGCAACGGAAGAGATTTTCGAATTCAAATTTGTGAAAATGGATCCGATTGGTCTATAGAAACTACCAAAACAGTGAATACAACACAGAAAATACTTGCCTGCTGTACTGATGGTATAGATTCACACCAAAAAGCTCTTAAAAGGGTTCAAACCTTTATAAGAAGTCAAGATATCGGCGTAACTTAGTCGCCTTTTCCAAGGCCGAGGAGGTTATAATGGATAAATACAAGAAAAAAAATATTAAAAAGTTCGTCGATATCGAATCACCAAATCGACTCAAATCTTATGAGGAACGTACGGGCGAAACTTTTGAACCTGAAGTTAATCATAAGATAATCGATCTTGGTAACGGGTATGGAACAACTCGACCAATAGATAAAGATACCAGCCACTAGTCGACTAATTACAGGATTTTTCTATTACATTTTTACATCTACACCTTACTTAATCTCAATCTCCCCTTTTAAGGGCGAGGCTTCATACATCTCTTTAGGATCTGCAAGAGGTAAAATCTCTTTAGATAGGATATTACCTTCTGATTTTGCAATTAAGGCCCCACGTGTTGTAGAAAGTGCAATACTCAACAAAGAAATGGCAAGTCCCTTAGGAATTAATAAATTGCCATCATCTGTCAGTAATTCATCTATTGATGAGATGTGATAAGTAGTTAGTGTATGAATAGAGCCTAACTCAATTGGATCTTCTTCCCCAGCCTGACCGATAATTTTAAATTCAATTGAAATCGTACCCTCATTCAGATCTGCATCTGGTCGGAATTGAATTTGATATCCTATTTTACGGGTATCAATCTTTTCTCCGGATTCCTCATAATCATATTTCAGAATATCGAATGATTTGAGACCGAAATTTATAGATAGTCCTTTACTGTTTTTTTTCTCTTCACTCATGACCGGCTAATTTACACTTCCGTACTCAAGCTCAGTCTGTGGGTAATAAGCAGATTCATCATTTTCTAAATCTTCATCCCACTTTACTTGGTTTCCTGTCTTAATTGAAAAAATCTTACTTGATTTTGTATTACTGTCATCCGTTTTCTCATCCTCTAATCGGTAGGTCTTATTAAGAGCTGACTGCTGAATCTTAAAGTAATCAGCAAATCTGCGGACCATCTTAGGAGGAATACGTTTTTTATAGTTCAGAATCTCAGACACATAGTTCTTGCTATAATCAACGACCTCTGCAAGTTCCGTCTGATTAAGACCATGCTCATCCATAAAGGCTTTTATAAGCTCTACCGGATCGAGTTCAGGGCCAAGTGGATGTTTTCTATCCCAATCTTCGATAAGAAGGGTAAGAAGTTCAATTTCATCCTCTTTCGTTTCTGTATTTTCTGAGAAAACTAATTCCTCAAGGGTATCGCAATATTCTTCGTATTGTTCCTCAGATTTTATGACGGTGTATTTTAATTGTTCCATTCCTGCACCCATTTTTAGTATTTCTCTATAGTATATTGCTTATCCTCAGCACAAAGCTTGTCATATTCTGCGTGTGTCCCTATCCAAAGAACAAAAAGATGGACCATACTTTTGCCAAACTGATACTTACACAATATTCGATAGTTATTACCCCCAACATTGAATATCACTCTGTTGGTTCCTTTGCCTAATAAATCTGCTGTAGGGAAAGAAACTCTGATGTCATTTGCAGTTTCCCAGTCGTCAGTTTCATTTATCATCCTCAGCCACCTATTGAATGAACTGATAGATGAAGCGTGCTTCCTGGCAAAAGCTTTTACCGTTTTAGCTTTTATTAAGTGTACATTCATTTACATAACGAACCAAAGGTACAAAATAGTTCGCAATTTGCGAACTATTTATTAAAGTTAATTCCACAATGAATTTAAAACTTGCCCGCCCAAGAAATTAGCAAGCTGGCCTTCAGGTTTTTCTTTTCCTATCACTTGGCCAACACGTTGTGACCATAATACATTTTTATTATCAATTGCCTTCTCAGCCTCTTTTATAATAGGCTTTAAATCATGATTCTTTCTATTCCAGTCTTGGGGATTTACCAGTAACTGTTCTTTAGCTCCATGATTTGACGCATTTTCAGTAATTCGTTCACAGGCTTTATCCCAATTTATTCCAATATCATTTAACACCTCATCACTTAGAAAAAGATTCTCTGCTTCATGGCAACTTAATTGAATAAACTTAATGTAGTCTTGTGGATTATCTGGATTGGGTTCGGGCAATGCCTTATCATTATCTAATAATGCATAACCAATAGGGGTTTCTGGAGTTTCTAATAATGCAGAAAACAACTTTTCAAGATGTTTTTGATAGTTAAATATTTGTTCTCCTTGACAAGGGATTACTGATAGATCAATTGTATCATACCTACCAACCTGACTCCATATTCTATAATCATCATCCCCTTCTACTAATAAAATAGGGATATCAAACAGCGCTCCAACTAAAGAATGGCCACCCAAACAGGCTGTGATTTTAGTTTTTAGTTCATCAAATCTCTCTGCAGAAATATTTTCAGTTTTCTTACTGAGATAAATTACATTTGTGGAATCCGGAGCATACGCACCAATAGTTGAGAGTAAAACCGTACTGTGGGTAGCGATAAAAACTTGAACATCAAATCTGTTAGAAACTTGAACCAAAAAGTCTGCAAATTTAGCTTGTAGGTCAGGATGGATATGAGCATCTGGTTCATCTATTAGTAACAATCTCTGCTCTGAATTAGCAAGCTCCCATTCTGCAGCTGTCATTAGAATATCTAAGCCAAGAGTAAATAATTGAGTTTCTCCACTACTTAGCTGATTAATATTATTGACCGCTTGCTTATTGCCATTATGATCCCTATGCAAAGTATAAGGTTGATTCCCGTCCTGAAATTCAAATACAAAATCAGATAATAGAGTGTTTAACAATCCCTCTAATTCAGCATTTGCAAACTTTTCTTCCCGATCTGCATGGAATCCCTTAACTCTGAAATAATTGTCTATTCTGGTTACAACGAACTCTCGGTAATTATTTTGAAAGTTATTGTTCGCTTGTTGTTCCCTCTGTTCTGGAGTCCTAAGATTTTGCAATAGGTTTGGACGGGACGTGATATTCCCAGCTCTTTCCGGCACTATGTATCGAGCGTACTCTCTATTTTGGTCCCTCAAATTACGCAACAAAAGACTTTTTCCACTTCCATTTTTACCGAAAAGGATATTAATTCTATTTAGATTTTCAATCTCCCAATTTCCTTCTGATAAAAAGTCTGGTTTATTTATTGTAACTTCTTCAAGCATACTTTTAATAATTTTGCTTAGCCCCATTCACCAACGCCTCCAGTAGTCGCTGATCGGTTTCTTGAGAACGGCCAAGTTTTTCTTTGAGATTCATCACCAAGTAAAAATTTCTTGGACTTTATTTACGATTCTATTTTTCTCTTCAAGTGGTGAGAATAGGCATAGATGACCCATTAACTTGACCAATACGCAACGTCATGATATTATTTGAATCATTATAAAAGAAATGATGTAGATATGCCAAGGGAACCGACACGGTATATTTTTTTCTCCGGTGATGCACTCTCTTTCTCCAGTAGGGCATCGTTTGCTCATCCTCCCTCGATTTTATACAAGACCTGTACTAAAAGATTACATTGAATACTTAAATAAGGATTCTACTATTTATTAAATAAGAAAGACCCTTATTTAAATCAACGGCCTAAAACTTAAATAAAGAGGTCGATTAATTAAAAAATCAGTGCAAACCTTTAATAACTTATTTTACCTTAGTCCAGGTTTCAAAGAATTGCATCATAGCGAAACCATATCCTATAGTAACATCGGTAATGAGTTAGCTGGCTTATAACTCCTTGCGGGCAGACTTTAAATCCTACAGAAATTTGACTTGTGGGGGATTAGATTAGGTACGATTATCCCACTCCTTTCAGTTGCTGGTATATCTCCTCGCATTCTACTAAGAGATCTCTTAACTGGTTGGGCACAGTTTCGGTCTTGGGCTTGTAGGAGTTAAACTCCGTCGACTGGTGTACGCTATCGTACCAGTATGGAGCCCATACGCCGTCTTCGGGTCGGGGACCGGCTTCCCAGCTAAGCATCGCTTCATCAAAGGGAAGGGCTAAGTATGAGCACAGCTCGGAAAGCTTTTCGCTGGGATTCATCAGAATTTCTTTGGAATCTATCACCATCGGATGCTGGCCAATACCTTTTAAGTAGTCCACAAGCTCTAACTGTTTGGCATAGCCGACATCGCGCATGGTCGGTTCTGCAACCTGCTTTGAATAGGATAACAGCATATCCTTGGGCTCCCTTGTCAAAATCACGTTCACGGTACCCTCCAGAAAGGTCCAGTCCAGATCCACCAGATGGTGGGTCATCTGCTTGAAAAAGACGACCGGGGTTTCATAGGAGCCGAAGATCACTTCCTCGATGACTTCTTCCGCACTGTTTCTTTGGTCAGCGATAATATCTTCTGCCCCCGGATGATATTCATCAGCATCAGTAGACGTCAGGTAGTGGCCGTATAAAGGTTCATCCACTACGGTCGTATCCTTCCGCTGGGCGAAAGAATACATCAGGGCCGTAGAGATGTTCCGCGGGCTACTCCAGAGGCAGATGCGCTTGGTGGTATCAGGCATGAGAAGAATGGTTTGCTACGGCTTTCTTAATTTTCTTTTGATAAAGCTTTTGTAATTCCCGGGTCCGCTCGCCGGGCACCTCTTTGCTGATCACACGTCCGTCCACTTCGGTCACCGGCGTCAATCCACCGAAACTGCCGGTGACAAAGGCTTCGTCAGCGCCATAAACCTCAAATAGTGAAAAGTTCTTTTCGTAACAAGGGATCCCCTCTTCATGGCAAACTTCAATAACTTTCCCCCGAGTAATGCCATTCATACAGTACTGCCCGGTGGATGTCCATACTTCGCCATCCTTGACAATGAAAAAATTGGTCGCATTACAGGTACTCACAAATCCGTTGACATCCAGCATCAGGGCTTCATCAGCGCCTGCTTCCAGCGCCTGAATAAGAGCCTGCACTTCGTGCTGTTTGCTATGGCAATTAAGGCGAGGATCCAGATAGTCGGGCGAGCCGCGCCGAATGGTGCTGGTGAAAAGTGTGACACCTGCATCCCTGCTTTCGGGATCTGCTTTTTTATGCTCGGCAACGATTACGAGATTAGGTCCCGACACGGTAAGACGAGGATCCTGGCTGGGCGTCTTTTTGATGCCCCGGGTCAACATAATGCGCACATGCACATGATTGTTCATCTCATTGGCATCCAGTGTCTTCCAGACTTCCTGAACCAGTTCTTCCCGGCTCATTCCAATGTCCAGGCCGATGGTAGCGGCACCGGTCCAAAGCCGATCAAGGTGTTCATCCAGAAATACCAAGACGCCGTCATGGACTCTCAGTGCTTCCCAGACGCCGTCACCGACCAAATACCCACTGTCAAAGACGGATATTTTGGCTTCTTCGCGGGGCTTAAGCTCCCCGTTGATGTATATGAGCACTTCTTCATTTCGCGGATCTTTTACGGCATTATGCGTGCCATGTGTTCCTTGGGGCATACTTTTATTCCTGCTGGTCTTATCAAGTGTTCAACTAATTTCTGGTTCTTAATATCCAAAAAGATGGAAGCCACCTTGAAGGTGAACGTCATCAACAAATTTCCATCGCACTTCATCCCCCCCTAAGTACGGGAAAGCACCGTACATTTCCCCCTTCGAAGGGGGACAGGGGTATGTCCAATTCGCCGATATAGCTTTAAAACAGTTTAATTAAACGTTCTACTGATTTTAAACCGTCCCATGCGTTATACATCAAAGTTTAGGCATTGAGCGACATCGTTTGCATTACTTCCTTCACTTTGGCTTTAATGCTTTCCGGATCGAGCCCTACTTCCCGGTGCAGGTCCTCTTGGGTTCCGTGTTCTACAATACGGTCGGGAACGCCCATAATGGTGGTAGGAATATGATGCGGTTTGTCGGCCAGGTATTCTGCGACGGCGCTTCCGAAGCCCCCCAACCGTGTTCCATCTTCAATGGTGATAATACGTTCGTAGGAATGGCAAACCTGGTCAATGAGATCGGTATCCAGCGGCTTGGCAAATCGCATGTTATAATGACCAATATTAATCCCTTCTTCGGCCAGATCATCGGCCGCCTCCATCACGTAGTTGCCAAAGGGACCAAAACTGAGAATAGCTATATCCTCACCAGCCCGCAGTTGCGTTCCCTTGCCGATTTCCATGGATTTAAATCCTTTGGGATACTCCATGCCGGTTGCACGTCCCCGAGGATAGCGGATGGCCCATGCGGCCTCATTATACTCCGAAGCCGTATACATCATGTCGCGCAGCTCTTCCTCATTAAGCGGAGAAGAGACAATCATATTCGGCACGTTGCGCAGGTATGAAATATCGTACAAGCCGTGGTGGGTTGGTCCATCGGCGCCCACTAATCCTGCTCGGTCGATACAGAATACCACCGGCAGCTTTTGAATGGCTACATCGTGGACGACCTGGTCGTAAGCCCGTTGCAGGAAGGTGGAATAAATCGCTGCAAAGGCTTTCTTGCCTTCTGCCGCCAGTCCCGCCGCAAACGTTATGGAATGTTGTTCCGCAATACCTACATCAAAAGCGCGATCGGGATATTTATTCATCAGCGGCCACAGACTGGAGCCACTGGGCATAGCCGGCGTAATGCCGACGATGTCTTCATTTTCATCGGCCAATTCTACAACTGCTTCTCCAAAAACGTGCTGGTACTTGGGTGGCTTGGGATCCGTATCAGGATCGAGCTGCTTGCCGGTAATTTTGTCAAACGGACTGCTTTGGGCATGCCACTTGGTCTGCTCGCGCTCGGCCGGGGCAAAACCTTTGCCCTTTACGGTAACGGCATGCAGTAACTTTGGACCGGGTATATCTTTCAGATCCTCCAGGTAGCGGCGCATGGTATCCACATTGTGCCCATCGACAGGACCGTAATATTTAAAGCCCAGTGCCTGAAACAGGCCGCCGGGGGTGATGGCCGCCGTCACGGCTTTTTCCAGTTTGGAAGCCACCTTGCGCATCTTGTCTCCCGCCGACTTAAAGTGGCCGAGCATATCATAAATTTCATCGCGCAGCTTATTGAAGGTCTTACTGGTCGTAATTTCAGTTAAATACTCTTTAAGGGCTCCCACATTGGGATCGATCGACATGCAGTTGTCATTCAGGATGACGAGTATATCGGAATTCATAGCCCCGGCATTGTTCATGGCTTCAAAAGCCAGTCCTGCTGTCATGGCTCCATCACCGATAACAGCCGCCACTTTTTTATCGCTTTGATCCAGATCGCGGGCTACCGCCATTCCCAGTCCTGCGGAGATAGAAGTACTGGAGTGCCCGACCCCAAAGGTGTCGTAAATACTTTCGCTTCTTTTGGGAAATCCGGAAAGCCCGCCATATTTACGGTTGGTATGAAAGTTATCGCGCCGCCCGGTCAAAATCTTGTGTCCGTAGGCTTGGTGACCGACGTCCCAAAGCAGCAAATCTTTGGGCGTTTCGTATACATAATGCAAGGCCACCGTCATTTCTACCACTCCCAGGCTGGCGCCAAAATGTCCCCCATGAATGGAGACCACATCAACAATGAAATCGCGAAGCTCATCACAAACTTCGACAAGCTGCTCTGGCTTCAGCTTTTTTAAATCATCGGGTGAGTTGATATCCGCAAGTAGCGGACCGGGGGTAATTTCTTCAAATTCCATAAACACTATTCCTTATTCATTATCATCAGCCTGCTGCTCTGCCACCTTCTTAATTCGAAGCTCTGCATCTTCCAGCTTCTCGGTGCACTGTTTAGAAAGTGCAATACCTTCCTCATACAGCTCAATAGATTCATCGAGACTTATTGATTCGTTTTCGAGCTCCTCAACAATCTTCTCTAACCTTGATAAAGCTTTTTCGAAGCTCAGATGTTCCTTATTGCTCATAAATTTTTATTTAACACCGCATTAACTGATCCAAAACCTTAAAAATAAAGTGTTTTAGGTGTTGGAATCCAATTCTTTTTCCATTTTACGCTGTTTCTTCCGTTTCTGCTTCTCAGACTCGCGATCAAACTGCTGGATGAAAGAATCCAACTCGCTACCACTCAAAAACGAAATCTTTTTCGTTTTCTTGTATTGCTGGTGGAAAATTGAAATCAGCGCTACAGAAGGTACTGCAATTAACAGTCCCAGAATGCCAAACATAAAGCCAAAAAGTAATAGCGAAACCATAACCAACAGTGGGTGCAACCCTACCTGCCTGCCTACAATACGAGGTACGATAAAACCTGACTCTAAGATTTGTTCAATGCCAAATACAATATAAATGCCCGGCAAAAACTGGTACCAGGGCTGCCCCAGCGAGGCGCCCACAAGGGTACAAATCGAGATACTAAACCAAAGCCCAAAGGTAGGAATAAAGTTGGTCAATCCCGCAAATATTCCCAGCACCAGCCCATAGGGCACACCCACAAGATAAAAGCCGACACTTAAGTTCACAGCGCTTATTAGTACGACAATAAATTGCCCCCGAAGGTAAGCGCCTACAATACGGGTTATCTCCGTACTATAATCACTGGATACATTTTCCGGGGTTATCAGTGAACGGACGAAAACCCCGATCTTCTCATAATCCCGAATCATGAAAAAACATAAAAAGGGCATCAATATTATAAAAAAAACAACCGTTGCCACACTGCCAAGCCCCGAGACATAGGTGGATGAAAGGGAAGTAATACCGCGATAAAATTCATCCAACAGCAGGTTAACTTGACTAACAATCTGAGATTTAACAGCGGCGGCCTCAAATCCCAAATACTCAAAAAGCCTCAATATACCGGATGACTCAACGATTCCTTCCGTATTGGTTGCCGTTTCATTCAGGAGGCCTCCCAGTTTGGATAACTGCTCAATTAAGGCCGGAACCGTAAGAAAAAGCATCATCCCCAACAATCCCAGGCTGGCCACTGTAAGTATTCCGGCAATGAGTCCCCGCGGAATGCGTTTGCGTTCAATACGTTCTACCCATGGATTAATGATAAAAGCAATAATATAGGCCAACACAAAGGGAATGAGCAGATGACCGGAATCATAGATCAGCCAAAGGCCGGCAGCAAAAAAGGTAGCATATAACAAGGCACGGGCCACGGGTTGCTGGCGGATAGGATAGAGCACAATGCCAATCAGCAGTCCGTAACCCAGCGGATTGATTAGATGTTGCAGCAGGTACATCAAGAAAAGAAGTCCTGCAACACCGGCTCCCAACAAAACTAGTTGTCCATGCTCATTGAGCCATGAATGCGAATTTGTAGCCATGTATTATGATAGAGAAATTAGAAATCGTTCAAGCAAATTCACCTGCTTTAATATATTGATTCAAGATAAAAGCCAAAGCCTTTATTTTACAGGGGCTTTGACATACTTCTTCGTCCGAACACTGGCTTTCTGGTCGGGTGATTTTATAGCCCAAGACCATTCCCCGGACGATCCCGAGGATTCGGGACCCGACGAGTTCGGGAAAGTCCCTTATACGAACTTTATTCTTCAATATGGATGGTCTTTCCATCCGAATAAACCCTGACCGCCCCGTTTAAGCTGGTAAAATGTATCTCCATAGAGTCCCTGCGCATTCGCCGGATGGCTTCCTTATGCGGATGGCCAAACCGATTTCTCCACCTCAGTGATGCGACCCCAATGGCTGGGGAGGCTGCTTCCAGCAGTGCATGTGAAGAGCTCGTTTTACTCCCGTGATGCCCTACCTTCAAAAAGTCGGTATTTAAGAGACGGGGAAAACTCCTTACCAGTTGTTGCTCCTGCTCTGTTTCCGCATCTCCCATAAAAAGAAATTCCGTGCTCCCATAGATCATTTCAAAAATTAATGACTGATTGTTGATATTAGAAGAAGTCGCTTCTGCATTGGGACCATACACCAAAAGGCTTATACCCGGCTCCAGGGTCAACGATTCTCCGGCCTGCAACCCTATTACAGGAACGTTCTTCTCTGCGGCAAGCTGTTGATACCTTTTAAAGAGATCAGAATCGTAGGCTACACCTGAATTATAGATGGTATCTATAGGCACCTGCTGCAATAATTCTACCATTCCCCCAATATGATCGGCATGGGGATGCGACAAGAAAATCCCGTCCAACTTGCGGATACCCTCTCCCTCCAGATAAGGAATCAGCACATATTCTGCGCTGCTATATCCCGGCTGCCAACGCCCCGTATCAACCAGATAGTGCTTGCCTCCGGGTGTGGCAATTAATGTTGCATCACCCTGACCGACATCAAAGACGGTTAATGCTAAAGGAGCAGTCTGAAATTTTTGTACCAGTTGCTGGGCCTGTTGCCAGCAAAAAATCCCCAACAGAATGATAACAAACTTCCACCGAAGTCTTGGAATGGGCAGTGTTGCGATAAGGAATATTATTGCAATCCATACAACAAACAGGATGCTGCTTTCTATGTGCACCTGAAGCCAGCTCCACTCCCAGCCAGCCATCATGCTGACCCACTTATTGAGGCCTGATAAGAAGTAGTCGACCGGTGTATTAATCAGCGATACGGTAACAGGCCAAACCATCGCTGGCAACAGCAACAGAAGGGCCAAAGGCACCACGATGCCTAATAGGGGAACGACCATCGCGTTCGCCAGTGGACCAACCAGTGAGAATTCCCCGAAGTAGTAACCTAATAACGGGAAAAGCCCTACCTGGACAATGAGTGAAATAATCATAGCCATTACGGGTGTGCCATACCATCGGTATTGAATCCAGTTGGGAATTAACTTGCTTACGATGGGCGCTACCAGTAAAATAATATATACCGCTCCAAAGGAGAGCTGAAAGCCTATGGAAAGCAGGTCACTTGGATTTATCAATAATATGATAAATGCAGCTACGGCCGTTAGGTTTTTAGAGTTTCGAACTTTATGAAAAAGACGTCCATACATGATGAAGCCGCCCGTCAAAGATGCTCGTGTTACCGAGGCAGAAAAGCCCGTTAAGCCCGCATAAAACAGAAGCAGGCCTACCATCAATAGCAGGCCCACCTGTTTACCATACCGAAAGGTCCAGAAGAAAGGAATGATGATCCAAAAAGGGGCTAATATAAATCCCACATGAAGGCCAGATACGGCCATAATGTGAGAAAGTCCTGATCGGGAAAAGGCCAGCTTCGTTTTTTGATCTAATTCATTTTTGTAGCCAATGAGTAACGCTTTTGCCAGCGGGGCTGTCTCATGACTAAAATTATGATCAATGGCCGCCAGCACTGCACGACGGATACTATTCCAGCTGAACACCTCCCCTGTTTTCTGAATATTATAGATCTGATCCAAACCGGATTGAATATAGATATCCTGAGAAGCCAGGTAGCTCTTGTAGTTAAATACGTGGGGATTAGTCGGGGCTTCTAATGGATAAATCGTTGCCGCAAAGTGTAAGCGGTCGCCCAGCCCAAGATCGGATAGAAAAGCCACCTCTTGACTGTCGACAACCGTTCTCAGGTTTAATGACACCGACCAAAGCAAACTATCTGAAATAACGGTGGTATCCACTGCAACGTTAATTTGGATATTCCCTCCGCTCGTTTCCTTAATTTGATAAACTTCTCCTTTAAAAATGAGCGACTCCCACCGATAACTGTTGATGACATCAGCTTGTGGCGGTACATCCTGGGTATTAAATAAGGAATGCCACAGGCCACCAAAAGAGATAACCGCGGCCAAATAAAACATAAGCGATGCACGA
Organism: Fodinibius salsisoli; assembly: GCF_026229185.1. Lineage (GTDB taxonomy): Bacteria > Bacteroidota > Rhodothermia > Balneolales > Balneolaceae > Fodinibius > Fodinibius salsisoli. The sequence goes on from NZ_JAGGJA010000026.1 coordinate 25,369, forward strand.
TATACGCTTGTGGCCAGGAACTTTGTGTGGATATATTCACATAACAGGTACAAAACGATCGAAAACCCGAAGAACCAGCCCCATATTTTTTCAGCCCCGTCGATCTGCAGGTCTATAATTATCCCAGCCGCAAAAAGCAGCACCAATCGCAAAGCCGGGTAGGCCGCAAATGGGAATCGATATGATCTCTTGATACTCACATAAGTAAGTCCGTTTTAACAGCTAATCCTTACAAAATAATTTTTTTCCAGAAACAGAACCAGATAACAACATCCAATCTGACATATAGCTCCTCTCGTATATAAACTGGTCAACCTAGAAGGAGCCCTTTTCTTTGAAGCCACCCCAATGGGGGGACTTCTCAGCTTAACGAGAATGCGTATATTATTCGTTAACCCAAACAAATATCACTATATTTGTAGCTTCTATAATTTAAAAACCTTTTTCTATTGTTAAATTCTGGCTACGGTAACTTTTTATGTTGAGATATCTTTCTACACTTATAACCATACTGGCGGTCTCAGCCAGTCTCAGCTATGGTCAGCAAGACAGCTACAGGCAACTTTCTCTGGATGTAGGAGGAGCGACATCCATTCTTGAAAACACCTTCTCCCAGCATTGGAACCCCTCTCCGAGCTTGCATCTGGGCGGACGTATCAATTACCATCTTGGTAACTTAGAAGCCGGAGTGCGCTATACCGATTACTCGGCAAACGACCCTTCGTATGAGGGACGTAATCCGGCGGAAGAAGTTCGATTTACCTCCTACTTTGTCTATATCGGGTGGGAGTATCCCTTCACTCTTTCGGAAGGCTTAACTTTTGCACCCGGGCTCCGATTTGGAAACAATTTCCTCACCTTTAAAAATACCAAAACGTATCCCCCGGATGGTTCCTTTGGAGAATATGTCTTTGATCCCAAAGAAAGCGAATTTACTTATGAACTGCTTACGCGCCTCGAATATTCCCTGGGCGATAGCCCCTGGGCCCTCTATTCCACCTTTTCCTACAGCCGAACACTGACCTACCACCCTATGACCGTGGGACTTCTTTCCGTAGGCGTTAGTTATTCATTTTCTACCCCCGGTTGGATTAAGAACTTTCTACAATGATTCGATTTTTACTATCCCTTACGTTACTCCTGTGCTTTTGTCAGGCAAAAGTTACAGCCCAGGTTTGGACAAACAGCCAGGACAGCCTCGATACAACCGTACTCACCAATCCAAACGATCTGTTGCGCACCATACCCGAGTGGGATGCTGCCACCACCGACGGCTTTACCTATCTTGTCAACTCCGGCCGTTACGGCTATTATGGTCCTCAGCCCTCCGTTTACCTGGATGGCATCCCTATCGATTTTTCTTACTTCAACTGGCAGAACCTCAACATGTTGCCAGCCTCCATGGATCACATTAACCATGTTAGCTACAGCGCCGACAGCCGGATCCATAACCAAGCGGTAGCCCCCGCCGGCTTCCTGGACCTTCACACCCAGCCCCTTGATCCCGGCTTTAACGCTTATGGATCATTTACCCTTGGTAACCAAATTGAAGATCCCGGTCCCTGGAGCTACGATACCACACGGGTTACTCCCAACATAGACCGTCGCGGACCTCACTATTTTAGCCGTTTTGCCTACAGTGATACCAACTGGTATGCCCAAACCCAATTTTCACTGCGCCAACATCAGCCTACTAACCTCAACAACCATCACCGCATCGGCAGCTATTCCTATGTGGATGGGACCTGGCATCCCGTCAAAAATATTATTGCCAATGGGCTGGCCGAAGCAGGGTATTCATCATCCGGATGGGACTTTAAAACACGCATTCTATACGGAAATAATGAAGAATATGTCTTCTTTCAGCCCTTTGGAAGGGAAATCCCCTCATTGACAAAATATAAACAACTGGCGCTTCAGGGAGGCTATCAAATAGGTAACTGGAAATTCCAAAGCCGATATTTGGGCCATCAAAAAAAATTAGACTACCGGGTTAACAATAAAGATTATGATTTTGACTGGGATCAGTTGACCCACAGCTTTTCGCTATCAGGCAGTTACCAACGATCGAACACACAGCTTCAGGCGGGCACTATTATTGAACGTATCCGCACGCATGCCCTGGAAATGGACAATCGGCAAACCATTGCTACTTTTTACAGCGAAATGACATCCAACATTGCCCCCCAACATGCCCTAAATGCAAAGGCTTCCGTTGATATCGCCACTTTTGAAACAGCACCCGTTCTTTCTCTTGGTTCAACGCATCAGCTTACCAACGCCTGGAAACTATCTTCACAACTAATCTATGAAGAGCTCCTCTACCACCGCCAGCAGAATAGTACCTATTGGCTACAGCGTGGTTACGACTTATTTGATCAGCTGAGTATATCCTATGATATGCCGTTAAGTACAGAAAAGAATAAATCCACTAGTTTTGAAGTTTCAAACATCTTCACGCTCTCGCCCTCTGTATCCCTTAATTTATCGGGACGATATATTTATCACTCAGCCTTGAATATACCCTGGCAAGTAGTCTCGCATGATCAACAACAGTTTACGGGAGAATACACTAACCCCCAGGATTTTTATTTTACTTCTGAACAGGGAAATCGATTTATATTCCGCCTTTCGGCCTCTCAATATATCGGCTCGTTATTTAACCACAATATAAATGCAAGTTTCAAACACAGCCGAAGCCAGTCAAGACGGTATCGCAACTATTGGAAACAGGTGCCCAAGGCCACCTTTGATTATAATTTCAAGATAAAGCCGGCGGAGGACCTCTCTTTTTCAGCTACAGCGCATTACCAAAGTGCCACAACATGGCTTGAATATCAAAACCTGGATGGAGAAACGTACCGCTCGCTACAGCCTCAATATCCGATCAAATACGGTACCTTCCATATTGATACTCCTTCCTTCTTTAATATCGATATTACAGCCAAAAAATGGTTTTGGGATCGCCGCTTTGTCACTTCCTTTTCGGTCCGTAACCTCTTGAATACGGAAGTCCGCTACCATACCCTTGGCTTAGACAAAGCGCTTCAGTTTATCATTAAAACTTCTCTCTCTTTTTAGCCACAACCCTAAAGGCATATAAAATATTTCAACTTGTCACTCCATGTTAGTATCGACGTGTTTTTCGGTTGCTTTTAACAAGGTTCATGTATAATACTATGATCCTAAAAGCGGTCCCCTCATCCAAATTCTGGGATTCACCTCGGATGGAGTGTAAGAGACACTTGGTCCATTAACCCCAGTCGCTCGATGAGCGATCATATCCCGTTTTACATGCTTGTTCAACCGCACAACCCTTTACTATAAATTAGTTACTTAAACTATAGTAGCAAGCTGTCACTTACTCTCCTTTTATAGCCTTATTCAGCCTGTATTTACTTTCCGGATAACATAGTCTATCCAAAGGTATCTTTAATAACTTAGCTGGATATACAAGAGCTAATAATGATAGCAGCCGATTAAAGATTGTTAGCTTGAAAAAGATTTCCGATATATTCGATAGCCCGTACTAACTACTTCGGTACCTCTTAGGTTATTCATCACAATTAGATAAAGGAGGGACAGGCGTATTGGAATTGCTACAAAAAAATGGACAGTACGTTAAGCCAGATCATGCTGCCCGTTCTTGTTGTTGGGTTAAATACTCTTGCATTTCCGCCGGTGTGCGGTAGTCCAGCGTTGAATGCAAGCGCTGGC
>NZ_JAGGJA010000027.1 GCF_026229185.1 Fodinibius salsisoli
GGCGACAACGTAACGATGGACGTGACGTTGATCCAGCCGGTAGCCATGGAGGAAGGGTTGCGATTTGCGATCCGCGAAGGAGGCCGCACCGTCGGCGCCGGCGTGGTAACTGAAATTATTGAATAAGAATTGCTTAAGCGTTAGGAGGCAATCTTGTTTCCTGGCGCTGTTAATAAATAGATAAGCTGTGGCTACACAACAAAAGATTCGAATTAAGCTAAAGTCATACGATCATAACCTGATCGATAAATCGGCTGAAAAAATTATTCAGACGGTAAAATCCACGGGAGCTGTTGTATCGGGACCGATACCACTTCCGACGAAGAAGAACATCATTACGGTGCTGCGAGGGCCACATGTGAATAAAAAGGCTCGTGAGCAGTTTGAGTATCGTTCTCACAAGCGGTTGATTGATATTTTATCAACCGGTTCGCAAACCGTAGATGCCTTGATGAAGCTGGAGTTGCCCTCTGGTGTTGACGTAGAAATTAAAGTGTAACATTATCAATCACTGAACAATGAGTAGTGGTTTAATAGGAAAAAAAGTCGGAATGACCAATATATTCGATGATGAAGGCCGCAACTATGCGGTAACTGTTATCGAAGTTGAACCTTGCGTTATTACGCAAATTAAAACAGAAGAGTCAGATGGTTACGAAGCTGTTCAACTTGCTGCTTTTGATAAAAAAGCCAAGAACGTTTCAAAGCCTTTATTAGGTCATTTTGAAAAGGCTGGAGCATCGCCTAAGCATTATGTGAAAGAATTCAGAAACTTCATTCCTGAAGACCAGGAAGTTGGAGACGAACTGAATGTTGAAGATATATTTGAAATTGGTAGCAGTGTAGATGTTGTTGGCGTTTCCAAAGGGAAAGGTTTTACTGGTGTAGTAAAGCGCTATAACTTCAGCGGTGTTGGAGAAGCAACTCATGGCCAGCATAACCGTCAACGACATCCGGGTTCTATTGGTCAGGCTTCTGATCCTGCACGTGTATTCCCGGGAATTAAGATGGCCGGGCGAAGTGGAAATGAGCGGACCAAGATTAAAAATTTGACGGTGGCAAAAATATTTGCTGAGTCGAATCTAATGATGGTTACCGGTTCTATTCCTGGCCCCAATGGACGGTTTGTAGAAATTTACAATAGATAGTAAGACTAAGTTGAAATGAAGCTTCCGATTTATACAACTGAAGGTAAGGATAGCGGTAACGAGGCAGATTTAGCGGATACAATTTTTTCCGTAACGCCTAATGAAACCGTTATTTATGAAGATGTACGCCGTTACATGGCGAATCAGCGACAAGGAACGGCAAAGACGAAAGAGCGAGGAGAAGTCCGCGGTGGAGGTCGAAAGGCTTATCGCCAGAAAGGTACTGGACAGGCTCGTCGTGGATCAATTCGTTCGCCGTTGCTCAAAGGTGGTGGCACGGTTTTTGGACCTAAGCCCCGCAGTTATTCGCACAAGCTGCCTAAGAAATCTCGACAGTTAGCTCGTAAGTCGGCTTTATCCATCAAAGCATCAGAAGAGAATGTGAAAGTCGTTGATGACTTCAGCTTTGATGAGCCCAAAACGAGAAAGGTCGTTGATATCCTAAAAGGTTTGGAAATTGAAGATCAAAAAGTATTGATCCTTACAGCAGAGACTGACAAGGTTGTTTACAAGTCAGCTCGTAACATCCCAAATGTAACTGTTCTGGAGGCCAACAAGCCGACGACATATCAAATTTTGGATGCCGATGTTATCCTCATTCAGGATAGTGCGGTTGATGTTTTAGAAGGATCTATTGAACCCGCTGAGGAGGTTTAAGCATGAGTGAAGTATTACAGAAGCCATTAATTACTGAGAAGTTAACACGACTCCAAGAAGAAGGTAAGTACGCTTTTAAGGTTGATAAATATGCAACCAAAGCGGATATCAAGCAAGCAGTGCTTGATCGTTATCCAGAGGTTGAGGTCAAGAAAGTAAATACGATGATTATGCCTTCTAAGCCGAAAGGACGATTTACTGCGAGCGGATATGTTGAGGGTCGAGCAAAAGTTTGGAAGAAAGCAATTGTAACGCTTAAAGAAGGTGAAATAGACTTCTTTAGTGAAATTTAGAAAGCATTAGTCTAATGTCAACGAAGAAACTAAAGCCTACAACACCTGGTTCTCGGCACAGAACTGCACCTGTGTTTGACGACGTAACGGTTAGCAAACCGACGGTTAAACGTCTTGTTAAAGGCAAAAAACAGTCGGGTGGTAGAAACAAACAGGGCCGAATGACCTCTCGCCATCGTGGTGGTGGACATAAACGGCGTTATCGTCAAATCGATTTTAACCGGAATAAGTATGATATCCCGGCTAAGATTCAGACGATTGAATATGATCCTAACCGTTCTGCTCGTATTGCACTGGTAGCATATGCCGATGGGGAGAAACGATATATTATTGCTCCCAATAATTTGGGAGTCGGTGATGAAATTATTAGTAGTGAATCTGCGATTGAGCCAGATGCTGGCAACGCAATGCCAATGAAGCACATGCCGCCGGGTACATTTATCCATAATATTGAGTTAAACCCTGGTAAGGGTGCTCAGTTATGCCGAAGTGCTGGTACAGTCGCTCAGATGGTAGCAAAAACGGATAAATATGTGACCGTTAAGTTGCCTTCTGGAGAAGTCCGTATGATTCTCGGTACTTGCTTCGCTACTGTAGGTACGACCAGTAATCCTGATCATTTCAATACTTCGCTTGGAAAGGCCGGTCGTAGCAGATGGAAAGGTAAGCGCCCACATACTCGTGGTGTTGCTATGAACCCAATCGATCACCCAATGGGTGGTGGTGAAGGAAAGTCATCTGGAGGGCATCCGCGTTCACCGTGGGGACAGTCTTCTAAAGGATTGAAGACCCGCAAACGTAAGAAGCTTTCGGATCGCTATATTGTTCGAAGTCGAAAAAAGTCTAAAAAGTAATTAGTTATGCCAAGATCGCTCAGAAAAGGACCTTACGTATATTACAAGTTACAGCGTAAGGTCGATGCAATGAATGAAAGCGGCAAAAAGAATGTCATCAAAACCTGGTCCCGTAGTTCAATGGTTACTCCAGACTTTGTTGGCCTGACTATTGCCGTTCATAACGGGAAGCAGTTTATCCCCGTTTTTATTACCGAAAATATGGTTGGTCATAAGTTGGGTGAATTTGCGCCCACAAGAACGTTCCGCGGCCACCCTGAAAAGACAAAAACTCGAGAAGCACCCAGAAAACCAGGACAGTAAAGAATTATGGCTGAAGAAAAATTTGAAGCACGAGCGATTCAAAAGCACTTACGGCGATCTCCACGCAAGGTTCGCTTGGTAGTAGATGCCGTTCGAGGAGAGAATGTAGCTAAAGCTTTAAAAAAGCTTGAATTTACCAATAAAGCTTCTGCTCCAGACGTTGCAAAAGTTATTAAGTCGGCTGCTGCTAATATTCGAGATAAGTTTCAGGAAGCACGGCTCGATAACCAAGACTTGGTGGTCAAAGAAATTTTTGTAAATGAAGGAGCCACTTTGAAACGAATACAGCCGGCTCCGATGGGGCGTGCCCATCAGATTCGCAAGCGCACTTGCCACATTAATGTTACAGTGGCTAAAAAAGAAGAAGAATTAGTTAATTAATAAACGACAATACCTTGGGACAGAAATCACATCCAGTAGGTTTAAGACTCGGTATTATTCGCGGTTGGGATTCCAACTGGTATTCCGAAGAAAACGAACCCGAAATATTATATGAAGACACTAAGTTGCGCGAATATTTGCACACTCGTCTTCAAAGTGGTGGGTTATCACGCGTAATTATTGAGCGTACACCTAAACGAATACTTCTTACACTTAAAACCAGCCGCCCCGGTGTTATTATTGGTAAAGGGGGAGAGCAGATTGAATTGCTCCGCGAAGAGCTGAAGAAAATTACGAGTAAAGAAGTGCAGATTAATGTAAGTGAGATTAAGCGGCCTGAAACAGATGCCAGCTTGGTTGCTCAAAATATTGCGCAGCAGCTCGAAGCACGTATTTCGTTCCGCCGGGCTATGAAGACGGCTATCTCATCGGCTATGCGAATGGGTGCTAAAGGCATTAAGATTCGTTGCGCAGGGCGTTTGGGAGGCTCCGAAATGGCTCGTACCGAACAGTATCGAGAAGGACGAGTTCCTTTGCATACGCTGCGGGCTGATATTGATTATTACAATACTACCTCCAACACCATTTATGGATCTATTGGAGTAACGGTATGGATTTTCAAAGGAGAAATTCTGGGGGATATTGAACTTACTCCTGGTGATGCCCATACACAGCAAAAAGATGATTCCCGGGGACGTCGCGGAGGAGGCAAACGCCGCTCGCGTCGAAAACGAAGAAATCGAAGAAACTAATATTGAAATTAATTAATCATGCTTGAACCAAAACGTGTAAGACGCCGCCGTCAGCACCGAAGAAGTCTGGAAGGCACTGCTCAACGAGGCCATACATTAGCCCACGGCGATTTTGGTCTGAAGGCTATGGAGCCAAAGTACATCACATCACGGCAGATTGAATCTTGCCGTATTGCAATTGCCCGGCAGTTGCAGCGTGATGGCCAGACCTGGATTCGAATATTTCCGGATATGCCCAAAACTTCGCAACCGGCCGAGACCCGAATGGGTAAAGGTAAAGGTGCTGTTGAAGAGTTTGTGGCAGTTGTTAAGCCGGGAAGAATTTTGTTCGAAATTGCTGGTGTGCCTCTAGAATTGGCTCGCGAGGCAATGCGACGTGCTGATTATAAACTTCCAATTAAAACGAAATTTATTGTACGTCGGGACTACGACGGACCTTAATTTTCAAAGGATTATTAAATACGCATGAAAGCACACGAACTTAGAGAACTGACGATTACAGAACTTAAAGCACGCCTTGAGGATGAGAAGGAGGCATTGCAGGATATGAAATTCAATCGTGCAATAGCCGGACAGCTTGAAAATCCGGCCCGTGTACCGATGACCCGACGAGAAATTGCTCGTCTGCACACGATTATTACTGAAAAAGAACAAGAAGAAAGTGCTGGATAATTGAATTATGGCACAAACTGAACGAGTACAACGAAGAGAACGAACAGGTCGCGTGGTAAGTAACAGAATGGATAAGACCATTACTGTTGCAGTAGACCGACAGGTTAAGCACGCGATTTATGGTAAATTTATTACCAAGACGACCAAGTATATGGCTCATGACGAAAATAATGAGGCTAACGAGGGTGATGTTGTCCAAATCACATCTACCCGACCGCTTTCTAAGCGAAAAACTTGGCGCCTTGTTGAGATTATTGAACGAGCAAAATAACGGACACATATTAGGAATTAGCAATGGTACAAGCTCAAACAAAGTTAAAAGTTGCCGATAACAGCGGAGCCCGTGAGCTTCAGTGTATAAAAGTACTTGGAGACTCCAAGCGGCGGTATGCCAGCATTGGTGACCTTATTTCTTGCTCTGTAAAGACAGCTATCCCCGGTGGTAATGTTAAGAAAGGGGAAGTTGTGAATGCAGTTGTCGTACGTACTAAAAAAGAAATCCGTCGTAGTGATGGCAGTTATATTCGATTTGATGAAAATGCTGCTGTAATCATTAACAAGGAAAGTGAACCGATCGGAACACGAATTTTTGGGCCGGTTGCACGAGAATTACGCGAAAAGAATTATATGCGCATTGTTTCGCTTGCGCCCGAAGTGCTTTAAAACAGAATTTAGTTATGCCACAGAAGAAATTACATGTTAAAAAAGGTGATGAAGTAAAAGTCATTGCTGGAAACGAAAAAGGAAAAGAAGGCCGTATATTGGCTGTATTTCCTCAAGACGAACGCGTTTTGGTTGAAGGCATTAACATGCGAGTGCATCATGATAAACCCACCCAGGAGAATCCGCAAGGTGGACGTATTGAACGAGAAGTTTCTATCCACATTTCAAATGTGATGGTTATAGATCCATCTACTGGAGAACCAACTCGCATCGGCCGGAAGCGCATTGAGGAAGAAGGCAACGGTCGATGGGTACGATATGCCAAGAAAAGTGGCGAGATTATTGATAAATAAGAAGGAATTATAGAATGGCTGAAGCAAGACTTTATACCGAATACAAAGACAACATTATCTCGAACCTAAGGGAACAGTTCGAATATGCAAACATCATGGCTGTCCCAAAGCTTCAAAAGATAGTAATTAACTGTGGAGTCGGTGAAGCCGTAGAGAATGAAAAACGGTTAGACACTGTCGTTGATAATGTTGGCAAGATTACCGGACAGCATCCTGTAACTACCAAGGCAAAGAAATCTATCTCGAATTTTAAAACTCGAGAAGGAATGCCTATCGGATGCAAGGTAACATTGCGAAAAAAGCAGATGTATGAGTTTTTGGATCGACTAATCAACCTGGCATTGCCAAGGACCAGAGACTTTCAGGGTGTGCCTGATAAAAGTTTCGATGGCCGCGGTAATTATACGCTCGGTATTAAAGAGCATACAATCTTTCCAGAGATTAATACCGAAGAGGTTGATGAAATCCATGGACTGGATGTGACTTTTGTTACATCTGCTGAAACTGACGAAGAGGCTTATTCCTTATTGAAAGAATTTGGAATGCCGTTTCAGAAACGAAATTAATCTACTTACACAAGCATAATTCATTATGGCAAAAGCAGCTTGGATAGCACGTAATAGGAAGCGAAAGCGAATGGTAAAGAAATATGCCGAAAAGCGTAAAAAGCTTAAGGAAGAGGGCAAGTGGGAAGAGTTGCAAAAGCTCCCCCGAAATTCAAGCCCCACACGATTGAATAATCGGTGCAGCTTAACCGGACGCTCTCGAGGCTATATCCGGAAGTATGGTATTTCCCGGATTAAATTTCGAGAACTTGCATTGGATGGAAAGATTCCTGGGATCCGTAAAGCAAGCTGGTAACAATATAACGAAGAACTTCTATGTTTGATCCAATTTCAGATTATTTAACACAAATTAGAAATGCTCAGCAGGCAGGCCACCGTCGAGTGGATATCCCCGCATCTAAGCTTAAGCGGGCAATGACCAAGATCCTGTTAGACAAAGGATATATCAATAAGTACATCAATATTGATGATGGAAAGCAGGGGATGCTCCGGCTTTTCCTGAAGTATGATGCTTATGGTCAGCCGGTTATTAAAAAGATGAAGCGCCGATCCAAACCAGGATTGCGTGAATATTGTGGGGCTGGTGATATCCCGCGAGCTCTTAACGGCTTGGGTATTGTTATCCTGTCAACTTCGCGCGGTGTTATGACCGACAAAGAGGCCCGTAAGGTAAATGTGGGTGGCGAAGTTTTATGCACTGTTTATTAAAACTAAAGCAATAGAATTATGTCTCGTATCGGAAATCAGCCGATTGAATTAACAGATGATGTCGAATTTAGCATTGATGCTGACAATGTTGTCACAATTAAAGGTGGCAAAGGCAGCGACTCTTTGCAGGTAGATGAAACCATCAGCGTGGAAGAAAAAGATGGTGAACTTTTGATAACACGAAGCTCTGATGAAAAAAGCCAGCGATCGTTGCATGGACTTTACAGATCCCTTATTAGTAATATGGTTACGGGAGTTTCAGAAGGGTATAAAAAAGAACTTGAAATTATTGGTGTTGGATATCGTGCCTCTATTAGCAATGGTATCCTGGAAATCACGCTTGGATTCTCTCATCCGATCTACTTTGTAGCTCCGGACGGGATAGAAATTGAAGTAGATACCAAGAGTAGAAACAATCCAATGATCATTGTTTCTGGAATTAATAAAGAATTGGTTGGCCAGGTTTCCGCTAAGATTCGATCACTACGTCCACCAGAGCCGTACAACGGTAAAGGTATTCGATATGTGGGTGAGTGGGTTCGAAGAAAAGCCGGTAAATCTGCTGCTAAAGCTTAATCAGAATTATTACAATGGATAAGACAATAGAAAAACGGTTACGCCGAGATAAAATACGCCGACGTATTCGTGCCACAGTACGAGGAACGGCCGAGCGACCTCGCTTAGGTGTTTATAAAAGCAATAAGCATGTTTATGCCCAGTTGATCGATGATCTGATGGGGCAAACACTTGCTTCAGCTTCTACACAGAGTAATGAGCTTTCGGATGAGGTTGAAGGAAAGACTAAGCAAGAAGCCGCCGAAGCTGTTGGAAAACATTTAGCGCAACTTGCAGACGAAAAAGGAATCAATAAAGCCGTTTTTGACCGCAGTGGATATAAATATCACGGTGTAATTAAAGCACTTGCAGATGGTGCTCGCGAAGGTGGATTAGACTTTTAAAACGATTTATTATGCCAAAAATAAGAAGAAGACATAACGTAGCTCCCAAGAATTTGAACCTCGAAGAAAAGCTGGTTCATATTAACCGGGTTTCGAAGGTTGTAAAAGGTGGACGCCGTTTCAGCTTTAACGCAATTGTTGTAGTTGGAAATAAAGACGGAGTGGTGGGGCATGGCCTTGGAAAAGCCAATGAGGTTTCTGATGCCATCCAAAAAGGGTTTGATAATGCCAAGAAGAACCTGATTAGAGTTCCCATGACAAAGACCGGGAGCATCTATCACACTATTACGGGTAAGGAAGGAGCTGGTGAAGTATTGTTACGGCCTGCCTCCGAAGGTACCGGTGTTATCGCTGGCGGACCTGTAAAAGCACTGCTTGATATTGCAGGTATGCAGAATATTCTTACTAAGTCGGTAGGATCTTCAAATCCCCATAACATGGTAAAAGCAACCTACAACGGGCTGAAAAATCTTACAGATCCGCTTGAAGTTGCAGAACGACGTGGAATATCGTTGAACAAAGTGTTTGAAGGATAATTGATCTAAGGAATTTAATACAATTACAGAATAATGGATTTAAGTAATTTAAAAGCTCCTGAACCCAATAAGAAAAAGGCCAAGCGCATTGGGCGCGGGGAAGGTTCGGGATATGGAAGCCATACGGTAGGAAAGGGACATAATGGTCAGCGTGCACGAAGCGGTTATAAGGAGCGCTTTTGGTTTGAAGGTGGTCAGATGCCCCTTCAGCGTATTGTGCCTAAATGGGGATTCAACAATCCATTCCGGAAAGAATACGTAGCTGTTAATGTTGGAACCATTGATCTGTTCCTTGAAGCGGGTAAATTGAAGGACTCAACAATTAGCCTTGATGATATTATTGAGGCTGGTCTCGCTGGCAAGAATGATTTAGTTAAGCTCTTAGGAGATGGCGAAATTGAAACTTCTATTGACATAGAAGTACATAAAGCGAGCAAATCAGCCCAGGAAAAGGTTGAAGATGCTGGTGGTAGTATATCATTTATTGAGAATTAACAATAGTTTCTTTCTTAGATGAGTTTAGTCGAAAACTTTCGCAACATATTTAAAATTGAGGAGCTGAAAAATCGTATCCTCTACGTCGTTGGTATCTTAATGGTCTACCGTATAGGTAGTTATGTCACACTCCCAGGCGTAGATGCTTCTCAGCTGGTTCAGCAAACTGGAAATGCTTCCAGCCTGCTGGGACTTTTTGATATGTTTGTGGGCGGCGCCTTTTCACGGGCCGGGGTATTTGCATTAGGAATTATGCCCTACATTACTGCAGCTATTATTATTCAGCTGATGGGTGCTGTTGTTCCTTATTTCCAGAAGTTACAGCGGGAAGGGGAAGAAGGACGTCGTAAAATAAATCGGTTGACTCGTTATGGAACCATTGGTATTACAGCAGTTCAGGCTATTGGTTTTGCAATTAACCTGATGGCTACCTCTCCCAATGCAATTATTGTTGGGAATGTAACCTTCGTTATTACCTCTGTTATTGTTTTAACAGCGGGTACGGCTTTTGTGATGTGGTTGGGTGAACGTATTACGGATCGTGGTATTGGAAACGGTATTTCGATCTTAATTATGATTGGAATTATCGCCCGTTTGCCAGCGAGTCTGGTTAATGAGGTAACGACTTCTGCAAATGCTATCATCGTCATTGTTGAAATTGCTGCGCTGATATTAGTTATTGCTTTTTGTGTGTTGCTTACACAGGGAGTTCGAAAGATTCCGGTACAGTATGCAAAGCGTGTTGTGGGAAGGAAAGTGTATGGAGGTACTACGCAGTACCTGCCATTGAAGGTGAACGCAGCAGGTGTAATGCCCATTATCTTCGCACAGTCTATCATGTTTATTCCAAGTACTATCGGTACCTTCTTCCCAGAGAATGCCACGGTACAAATGTTAACAGCATGGTCTTCCGATTTTACAGGAATTACCTATTCGATAATATTCTTTATTATCTGTGTGTTCTTTACATATTTCTATACGGCAATTTCTGTTAATCCGCGAGAAATGGCGGATACTATGAAGCGGCAAGGAGGTTTTATTCCCGGAATACGTCCCGGTAATCAAACCGTAGAATTTATTGATAATATTTTGACGAAAGTAACTTTACCAGGAGCTATCTTCTTAGGGTTTATTGCTATATTGCCCGCTTTTGCTGCACGGTTAGGAGTTACCCCTGGTTTTGCAATGTTCTATGGCGGTACCAGCTTGTTAATTATTGTTGGGGTTGCCATTGATACGCTACAGCAGATAGAAAGTCATCTAATGATGCGTCATTATGATGGATTTATGAAGACCGGAAGAATGAAGGGACGTCGTCGAGCCGGATGATTTTTCTAAAAAGTGAATCCGAAATTGAAAAAATGCGAACAAGCGCGCAGCTTGTCTCGCGAACGCTGGCCGAAGTGGCCAAACATATTGAACCTGGCGTTACCACTGCGAAGTTAGATCGAGTCGCAGAAGAATTTATACAGAAACATGATGCCAGGCCTGCTTTTAAAGGGTATGGCCCCAAAAGTAATCCTTTTCCAGGTACGCTTTGTATTTCTGTGAATGAAGAAGTGGTTCATGGTATTCCCAGCGAGAAGAGGGAACTTAAAGAAGGTGATATTGTTTCTATAGATTGTGGAGTCGAAAAAGAAGGATATTTCGGCGATCATGCATATACTTTTGCAGTTGGTGAGTGTGATCCAAAAACAATTAAGTTATTGCGGACTACGCTCGAATCACTGTATGAAGGTATTGACCAGGCAACCCATGGTAATAAGGTGGGAGATATTTCAAATGCTGTACAAACATACTGCGAAGCTGAAGGTTACGGCGTTGTCCGGGATCTTGTCGGACATGGTCTTGGAAAATCGCTTCATGAAGATCCTTCGGTACCCAATTTTGGGAAAGCAGGAAGAGGCAAGCGGTTACGATCTGGTATGACACTGGCTGTTGAACCCATGATAACATTGGGTAGCTGGAAGGTAAAAACTCTCGAAGATGGCTGGACTGTTGTCACCGCTGATAAGAAAAATGCGGCTCACTTTGAACATGATATTGTGGTCCGTGAAGGAAAGGCTGAAATTCTCAGTACTTTTGATTATATTAGAGAGATAACGAAAAATCGAATTAACGCAGACATTTAACGATGGCTAAACAAGAGCCTATTAAGCAAGATGGCGAAATTATTGAAGCGTTACCTAACGCACAATTTCGCGTCGAACTTGACAATGGACATGAAATTTTGGCTCATGTCTCAGGAAAGATGAGAATGTATTATATTAAAATTCTTCCCGGCGACCGTGTTGCCGTGGAAATGTCACCTTACGATTTAAGTAAGGGACGCATAACGTATCGTTATAAATAAAATCTAACTAAAAGAGTTTTAGTATTATGAAGACCCGATCTTCAGTTAAAAAAAGAAGTTCTGACGACAAAATTGTACGACGAAACGGTCGTGTATATGTAATTAACAAGAAGAATCCACGCCACAAGCAACGGCAAGGATAATAAATCTGGATAGTTTTATGGCAAGAATTGCTGGAATAGACTTACCGAAAGAAAAAAGAGGCGAAATAGGGTTAACCTATATCTTTGGTATTGGAAAATCTACTGCTCAGTCAATACTTGATGAGTTAGAGATCGATCCTAATACTAAGGTCAAGGATTGGACCGATGATCAGGTTACCGAACTTCGTACTAAGATAGATAATGAGCATACCGTCGAAGGTAATTTACGGAGTGAAGTAAAAGCCAATATTCGACGCCTGATAGAGATTGGTTCTTACCGTGGTACCCGACATCGAAAAGGATTGCCGGTACGCGGACAGAATACTCAGACTAATGCCCGAACACGAAAAGGGAAGCGCCGTACTGTAGCCGGTAAGAAATCAGCTCCACGAACATAAGAATACTGAAAAATAAATGGCAAAGAAGAAAAGACGATCTCCGGGCAAAAAACGAAGAAGTAGAAAGCAGTTATCAGACCCTAATGGAATGGCCTTCATTAAGGCAACCTTTAATAATGTTCTGGTAACCGTAACTGATGCTGATGGGAATGCAATTTCATGGTCCTCCGCTGGTAAAGAGGGCTTCAAGGGCTCAAGAAAAAATACGCCCTATGCTGCACAATTGAGTGCAGAAACAGCAGCTACAGCAGCATACGAGATGGGACTCCGACGAGTTGAAGTATTTGTGAAGGGACCTGGTTCTGGTAGAGAAGCTGCAGTACGGGCTTTAGCTTCAAGCGGTCTTGAAGTTACTGCTATTAAAGATAGAACGCCTATACCACATAACGGTTGTAGGCCACCCAAAAGAAGAAGAGTTTAAAGAAGAAGGTTTAGCATTTATTATGGCAAGATATAGAGGTCCAAAACAGAAAAAAGCAAGACGATTTAGGGAGCCTATTTTCGGTCCCAGTAAAGCACTGGAACGTAAACCTTATGGGCCTGGGCAGCATGGGCGCTCTCGCTATTCCCGAAAGTCTGAATATGCTATTCAGCTTGAGGAAAAGCAGAAAGCCAAATATACCTATGGCTTGTTGGAAAAGCAGTTTTCAAATCTGTTCGACAAAGCAAATGCCAAGGATGGAGTTACTGGTGAAATTCTGCTTCAGTATCTCGAAAGCCGATTAGATAATACGGTTTATCGTCTTGGTTTTGCCCGGACACGTAGACAAGCCCGACAACTTGTTAGCCATAAGCATATTGTAGTTAATGGACAAGTGGTCAATATCCCCTCTTATCAGCTTAAGCCAGGAGATGTTGTTAGTGTTCGACCTAAATCAAAAACACTCGAAGTGATTAATGATTCGCTCGAGCATGCACCAACCCGGAGATTTAAATGGGTTGAGGTTGATAAAAAGAAGATGGCAGGCAAGTTTTTGAATGTGCCTGAAATGGAAGAAATTCCTGAAAATATTAATGTTCAGCTAATTGTTGAGCTTTACTCTAAGTAATTTTAATCATTTAGTGTGAAAACGCTTTTATTATGAGCAATTACAGCATACAAATGCCTGATCCTCTTAATGTAGAGGAGGCAACTGATACGTTTGGAACCTTTATCTTAGAACCCCTTGAACGTGGTTTTGGGGTAACGGTCGGTAATTCTTTTCGCCGTATTCTTTTGTCTTCCCTTCCAGGAATAGCAATTAACGCCATTAAAATTGAAGGCGTTGAGCACGAATATTCCAGCATTGAAGGGGTTAAAGAAGATGTTTATGAAATTATTCTTAACCTCAAGGAAGTTCGGTTTAAGCAGGTAGAGCAAAGTAGTGGAGTAGTGCATCTATCCCAATCAGGAGAAGGCACACTTAAGGCAGCTGATATTGATGAAGCAACGGCTGATTATGAAGTGTTAAATCCTGATCAGATAATTGCTACCCTTTCGGAAGGTGCTGAATTAGAGATTGAACTTCGACTGGGAAGGGGACGAGGCTATGTTCCTGCAGAAGAACAGAATATAGACACTTCAGAGGACGTCAATATTATTCCTATTGATGCGATTTATACTCCTATAAAACAGGTCGAGTTTGATGTAGAAAATGTTCGTGTAGGCCAGCATACCGACTATGAAAAGTTGGTAATGGATATTACTACCGATGGGTCTATCAATTCTAAAGAGGCTCTTACTATTGCTGGAAAAATTCTCAAAGAGCATACTGAGAAATTTATTACCGAGGAAATTGATGAGCCATTTACTCAGGAAGAAGAAGAGGTTGATGCAGAAAAACAACGTATTAAAAAGTTGTTAAAAACCAGCATTGAGGATTTGAATCTGAGTGTTCGTTCATACAATTGTTTGAAGTCAGCAAATATCAATACCATTGGTGAGCTGGTTACTCGTGATGAGCAAGATCTGTTGAAATTCCGAAATTTTGGTAAAAAGTCCTTAGCCGAACTGGTTGAAGTCATTGAAGGTAAAGACCTGCACTTCGGTATGGATGTTACTAAGTATTTAGATAATTCATAAAGATATTAGAAAGAAATGCGTCATTTAGTTAAAGGTCGAAAACTGGGCAGAACGCCTTCACATCGTAAGGCGACATTAAGTTCACTTTCGGTGGCACTTATTAAAGAGCATCGAATTGTGACTACAGAAGCAAAAGCTAAAGAGCTTCGAAGCTATGTAGAGCCGCTGATAACCAAAGCGAAGGAAGATACGACGCATAATCGTCGTCAGGTTTTTTCAAAGCTTAGGGATAAACAGGTGGTTTCTCATTTGTTTGAGGAAGTTGCCCAAAAAGCGATGGATCGCCCTGGAGGATATACCAGAGTTATAAAGATTGGTAATCGATCGGGAGATGGCGCAAAAATGGCTGTCATAGAGCTTGTTGATTACAATGATATCAAGCCAGAGGATAGCCAAAAGAAGAAGCGTACACGTAGATCTGGCAAGTCTAACAAATCCACCTCAGGTAAGGATACATCAGACCAAAAAACGTCTGAGCCTGTAAGTGAGGCAGATTCTACAGAGGATAGTACTTCTTTGGAAGAAGAATAGTTTTTGTTCTATTATTGATCAGAATATCAGGTTTAGCTTGTATTTTTAAACCTGTAATAAAATCCAATTTATTATTTGGATTTAAGTTGTAAGGTTGTTATCTTTGCAACGCTCCGAAAGGGGAGTAGTTTTAAACCCCTTTCATGCTCTTTGAAATCCGCTGAAATTAAGTTTGGAAGTTGATTTAAAACTTCTTATACTTGCATCGCCTTGGAGGAAAGG
Source organism: Fodinibius salsisoli (assembly GCF_026229185.1). GTDB lineage: Bacteria > Bacteroidota > Rhodothermia > Balneolales > Balneolaceae > Fodinibius > Fodinibius salsisoli. Next base: position 15,050 of record NZ_JAGGJA010000027.1, read on the forward strand.
GTGTCGCATTCAGCGGCCCCGCTTGTAGGTACTCTTGGGAAGTGCAGCAGCGTATTTTGAGGCAGCACAACGTGTTCTTTGCCATATTGAGAATATACAGACGATCGCACGTCGAGCCCTTGTCGAGGTGGCCTTTTAGGCGCCTCAGATGAGAC
>NZ_JAGGJA010000028.1 GCF_026229185.1 Fodinibius salsisoli
CTGGACAATCAAATTTGTAGTTATTTCAATTCAATAATGGTCTAAAATATGACACCAATCACAGTCACCAAAGCATCCGGAGAAAAAGAATCATTTGATGAAAATAAACTTCGGCGTTCACTCAACAGTGCAGGTGCTGATCAACAAATTATTGATCGAATTATAAATGTAATCAGTGAGATACTCTATGATGGCATTTCCACTCAGGAGATCTATAAAAGGGCTTTTCGACTGCTTAGACAGTATTCCGATCGCTCCGCCGGACGTTATAAGTTAAAAGAAGCATTATTGGAACTGGGACCTACTGGTTATCCCTTTGAAAAGTTTGTTGGCGAACTACTTAAAAGGTTAGGCTACCAAACTGAAACAGGAATTGTTGTGGAGGGCAACTGCGTATCCCATGAAATTGATGTGATTGCTGAGAAGGATAACAAGCATTTCATGATAGAATGCAAATTTCACAACCGAAAAGGGCATAAATGTAATGTAAAAGTCCCCCTTTACATTCAATCACGATTCAAGGATGTGGAAAGAAACTGGAGTAGCCAGCCCAGTCACGAAGACAAGCAACACCAGGGATGGGTGGTAACCAATACTCGATTTACCAAGGATGCCCTGCAGTATGGCAAATGCATCGATCTTAAACTGTTAAGTTGGGACTATCCCCAAAATAATGGGCTGAAAGATCTTATTAGCAAAGTGAATCTCCATCCTATTACTTGTCTTTCAACCCTTAGTAAGAAAGATAAACAGCAGTTGCTTCAGCAGAATATCGTTTTTTGCCAACAGTTATGTGAGAATGATAAGATCCTGACAAGCATAGGACTGGACAGCCGCAAAAAGAATCAAGTGTTGAAGGAAGCTCAGGATATTTGCAATACCAATAAAAATGAGATGACTAAATGAAATACTCCGATAATAACCACCTTGAAAGGGATCCTACTTTAATTATTTACTGCAAGGAATGGTGTGAATACCTCCAAAAATTAGTCAATCTGCTTCGGGTCAAACAACAAGCATTTACCTTTATCGATTTACGCTTTGATACCAAGCAAGCAAAAGCGTTGATATCTGAACTGGGAAACCCCTTGATTCTGCCTGTACTCTTCTTAAATGGAACTTATCATGAAAAACCCCCAATTTCGAAAGTCAAAAGTATTTTGGATCGATATCAATGGAGAAAACAGGTTGACCACAAATATTATGGTACCCTACCTGCTAAAAACCATCAGTAACCACTTTGCCTATGGCTACGATAAACGTCACAAAAGCATCCGGAGAAAAAGAACCTTATAATGAAGCTAAGCTACGCCGTATGCTGGTTGCTACCGGTGCTGATTCAAAAGTGATTGACCGGGTAATTAAGGCTATAGAAGATAAACTTTATGACGGTATTTCTACCCAAAGGATAACAGAAGAGGCATTTCGTCAGCTACCAAAAAAATCAGAAAATATTCGATTCGAAAAGATACCATCAGAACACAAACCACCTTCCGACTTTGATAGTGGAAGATTGGATAGGTTGCAACGCCACGCTTTCGATTATTTCTTGCATGAAACCAATCCGAATAACGGGCTGGTAGCAGACAATTCACAGTTGGGTTCGCCTGCCAGTATAGCTTCGGTCGGTTTTGCATTAGGAGCCTATGTGGTGGGAGTTGAACGCGACTGGATATCACGAAGCGAAGCAGTTCAACGTACCTTATCCACCCTGCGCTTCTTTTGGACCAGCGAGCAAAGTCCCGCTCCAAATGCTACCGGACTCAAAGGTTTCTATTATCATTTTCTGGATATGAAGACTGGGAAACGTGCCGGTAAGTGCGAATTGTCGACGATCGATACCGGTATTCTGCTGGCTGGTATGCTTCTGGCTGCCGCCTTTTTTGACCGCGAAACCAAACAGGAACAGGAAATCCGAACCCTGGTCGATGAGATTTATCGCCGTGTCGATTGGAAATGGGTTTGCAACGGTAAAGCCACAATCACCCACGGGTGGACACCAGAGGACGGCTTTCTACCCTATCGGTGGGAAGGCTATGACGAGGCTGGGCTCCTGTACTTCCTTGCTCTTGGCTCTCCGTCCCAACCGTTGCCGAAGGAAAGCTACAAAGCCTGGACTTCTTCCTATGAATGGAAGAAAATATATGGCTATGAATTCATCTACGGCGGCCCGCTGTTTATCCACCAATATTCCCACATCTGGATCGATTTTCGTGGTATCCAGGATGCTTTTATGCGGGAAAAAGGGACCAATTATTTTAAAAATAGCCGCCGGGCTACCTATGTCCAGCGTGATTACGCCATACGAAATCCATTAGACTTTAAAGGCTACGGAGAAAATTTCTGGGGAATAACAGCCAGCGACGGCCCGGGTTGGAGCACAAAAAAAGTCAACGGCATTGAACGTTCCTTCTTTGGCTATATCGCCCGTGGCGCACCCTACGGACCCGATGATGGCACGGTTGCCCCGTGGGCTGTAGTCGCTTCGCTACCCTTCGCCCCTGAAATTGTATTGCCAACCATCCAAAATTTCCAAGACGTGTATCCCCAGATTACAGGGAAATATTGCCTGAGATGTAGTTTCAATCTTAGTTATCCCAATAACCCAAAAACCCGGGAGGGGTGGACGTCTTCCTATCATTATGGTATCAATCTTGGGCCGGTTGTCTTTATGATCGAAAATTATAGGACCGGATTGATATGGAAGCTTATGCGTGGATCCAGGCATCTTGTGAATGGATTAAAAAAAGCAGGATTTAGAAACGGATGGTTATGAATCCTATTAAGAGAAGTTTATCATGAATTAACTTTAACTTGAGAAGAGAATTATGATGAATAAAAAAGACGTTGGATTTTATCTGGTAATAGCAGGACTCCTCGTTTTTCTATCCTCATGTCAAATGGGAGGCTCAGGCTACATGAGTGAGGAACAACGGAAGGAATTAGAAACCGCCTATGATTCTCTGCAATCTAATTACAAAAAGCTGTTGACAAACTATGAAGGCGCAATGGACACTCTGCCGTCTGACTTACAATCGCTCTACAACCAGATGCAGAAAATGCACGATGATATGGATGTCAGTCACCGTCAAATGATGGCTAGCAACATGGGGCGTCATATGCAGGGCGATAATATGATGGCTGAAGGCATGGGCATGCACATGCAGAGCCACATGACCGGTGAGTGGTATAACCAGATGATGGGCATGCACGAACAAATGGCCCGAATGCACCAGCGGATGGACCAGCAAAATATGGCTCGGATAAATCGTCGTCTCTCCGAAGAGTATGGTAATATGAGAAAGATGATTCCCGACCTGGATGAGCCCAGCGAGGTGCCTTTTAACGAGGAAGGAGATCCCGCGTTATTGAATGGTGAAAACCTGTATTCTCAAAACTGTGCCTCCTGCCATGGAAGTAACGGCGAAGGAATATCAGGAGCATTCCCACCACTGGTCAATTCAAAATGGGTAAACAGTAACAAATCTGTTCCCATCCGTATTTTACTCCATGGTCTGCAGGGGGAGATTGACGTTCAGGGACAAACGTATCAAGGGATAATGCCCTCATTCAAAGCCCGACTTAGTGCTGCGGAAATGGCCTCCATACTTAACTATGTACGTACCCAAAGTCAGGGGAACTTTCCTAAGATTACCCAAGATGAGGTCATCAAGACCTCCCAAAAATATAGAAAACGTACCCGCCCCTGGACCGCTTCAGAACTTCAACAAATAACTGAGGAGTAAATTGATGCATAACCAGTGTTTCTTGTAGGACTTCGTACGGCATAAGAAGAGGATAACCCTTCTGATCACGCTTAGGAAGACAATCTTATTTTTATTTATGTATTGCTAAATATTCAATGTTACTAGAGGATCAAGATGAAAAATCTAACTATTTATTTTGTGCTATTAACTGCCTTTTTGCTACTCAACAGTTGTGGTTCCACAGACAGCCAGCATGAAGAAGACGCTGTATATCCCATGTTCGTAGATGTAAACAGTAATGGCATCAATGATTATGTAGAACAGTCGACCCATGAATCAGGTTCGATTACCACATCTAAAAGTAATGATAGAACCTCGAATCAGGATCAACACTTTGGAGAGCACGGTCATGATTTTATTGATCAGGACAGCGACGGGATCTGCGATTATGCACAAAATGGAAGCCCTACCTGGCACGGGCCAGGATTTGTCGATGACAACAATAATGGTATTTGTGATTACTGGGATACTTCTCATGCTATGCACCGACGTCATGAAGGCATGAGGTTTCATGATGAAAATAGCAACGAAATCAATGACTATTTTGAAAGAGAAACTCACAGGGGGGCCGGTCATAACTTCGTAGATCAAAACGGAGACGGAATTTGTGATTATGCCCAAGACGGCAGTCCCATTTGGCATGGGCCGGGCTTCACTGATGCTAATCAAAATGGAATCTGTGATTATTGGGAAGAAGGTGGACGCGGGCATGGCCGTGGTCACGGCATGAATGGAGGGAATCACTAATACCTATTCATCTGTCTTTTTCACCACTATTTATACATGCTTATGAAGGAGCTGAAAAACGAACGGACGGAATTTACTCGAAATCGATATAACACTGTATCGACCATCTACGACGTGATGGAATGGCCGGTCGAACATCTTTGGTATAAAAAATGGCGACAAAAACTTTGGCAGCAGATACACGGTCCAAAAGTATTGGAAATTGGAGTTGGCACCGGTAAAAACATCCCGTACTATCCTAAAGAAATTGAATTAACGGGAATTGACCTTTCCTCAGGCATGCTCAAACGGGCAAAAGGGTTACTGAAGGATAAACGAAAAAACCATGTTACCCTTAAAGAGATGGATGCCCAAGACATGGATTTTCCAGACAATCATTTTAAGGAAATGGTAGCCACTTTTGTCTTTTGTTCGGTTCCCGATCCCGTATTGGGATTAAAAGAAGCACTGCGCGTCACAAAGCCTGGTGGCAAGCTACATCTGTTAGAACACATGAAGCCGGAACATTCCTTTCTAGCCAGTCTAATGGAAACGCTGGATACTCCCATCCACTATCTTAGTGGTGTTCATATCGCCCGGCAAACGGTAGCAAATGTTGAAAAGGCCGGCTGGAGTATTGAAAAGGTTCAGGATTTAACTGCGAAGGGCATCTTCAAAAAAATCGAAGCGAGCAAACCGCATTAAATTTCCTTTTCATCTGCCAGCGGCAATTCAACCACGAATGTACTTCCTCTCCCCTCTCCTTCGCTGTAAGCTCTAATTCTTCCACCATACAATTCAATAATGGCTTTTACGAGTGGCAGCCCCAGCCCACTGCCGGACTGTTGCTGCACTTCTGACTCATTGGCCCGGTAAAAGCGTTCAAAAAGGTGCTTTTTGGTCTCCTCATCAAAGCCGATCCCAGTATCACTCAGGTGGATAACTGCCTTACCGCTACTGCGTTGCAATTGGAGCTTTACCTGGCCACCTTCAGGTGTGTACTTCACAGCATTTTCCATCAGATTGTTGATCACCTCTTCAATGTACGCTCCATGCGCCCGGACTTGCAGGTCAGAATCAATCTGCGTTTGAATACTGATATTCTTTGCCTGAGCACTTTCCTGGTGTTGTTCGGTCACTGCTTCTGTAATACGGCTGATGCTAACCTTCTCCGGCTTTGACCTGTGCACCGACTCCACCCTCGAAAGCTGCAGGAGAAGGTGCACCATTTCACTCATCATACGCACCTCCACCAGCATCCGCTGAATGGTTTCCTGGTACTCCTCTTTGGAGCGGGGCTTGCGAAGCATGATTTCAGCATCACTGCGCATCGACGACAGAGGGGTCATAAGCTCGTGAGCAGCATCCGAGGTAAATCGCTTTTCTCGCTCGAACCCCTTTTGCAGGCGGTTGAGCATCATATTAAACGTTTCGGCCAAGTCCGTGAGCTCGTCTTTTACCTGGTAGTTTACGGGAATTCGCCTATCCAAACCTGTGGCTGTGATTGATTTCGCTGCTTCATTAATAGACGCCACCGGCTTCAGAGTTCTTCGGGAAAGCCAGTACCCCCCCAGGATAGAAAACGCCACACTTATCGCAATCAGGACCAACAGATATTGCCTAAACCAACTCAGCTCTTCATTCAATGTCAATTCAAATCCGGTTACTTCCAGCCAGCCACAAAATTCACCATCACTATTGTTAATAGGATAAAACAGCGTCCGCGCCGGAAGATCCTGCCACTGGCTGCTGAAGGAATACTCCTCGTTTGTTTCGGGAATTTCTGTATCCAGCGGCTGTATCGTATCCGAGAAGTTGGGGCTATTATAAATTAAGCTATCTTTCTGATTATACATCCGAACATAGGTCCCGTACTCTACCCCACTTTCAAGTGCAGCGTTCCTACTGTACCCTGTAAGATCAATGGAGAGTGAATCTTCGGTGTTTATATGGGGAAGCAACTGCTCAGCTTCAAAACGAAGGTGCCGATCATAATTATGATGAATGGACTGATGAAAAGTCTCGTACAGGAAATAGCCAAACAGGCTGAGCATCATGAACAGACTTAACCCATACCAGAACGCCAATTTTTTAGAAATAGATAACCGGTCAAAAAATGAGGTAATATGTGCCACTATGTTACTCTTCCGTCTGTGTTAATTTGTTGTTGAGTCGATAACCCGCTCCACGTATGGTTTCAATGACCTTTGAAGTATCTTCCATAAACTCTTCTTCACATTCTTTAAATGATTCCGCCAACTTCTGGCGCAACGTTGAAATCGTCGCTTCAATGGTGTTATCGCTTACGTGGTAGGCCGATCCCCAGACCCGCTCGGCAATCTGTGTTTTGGAAAAGACGGTCTCCGGTTCATTGAGCAAAAGTTCTAAAAGTATAAACTCCTTAGGTCGCAACGAACGCTTAATGCCACAAACTTTTACCCAGTGCTTCCGCGAATCTAGTTCAATAGGTCCTACAGAAACAGGGTCATTATTCTGCATCTCCGAGGAACGCCGTCCTAATGCTCGAACGCGTGCCAGCAGCTCCTCAAAAGAAAATGGCTTACCCATATAATCATCGGCTCCGGCATCCAACCCCGCAACCTTGTGATCCAAGTCTCCCAGTGCTGTTAACATAAGGACTGGAAAAGATCGGTCTTCTGCACGCCAATGCTCCAAAATTTGTTTGCCGTCCCGATGGGGCAACCGCCAATCCAGGATAACCATATCGTAATCATTCACCAGCCCCTGCAGCTCGGCTTCTTCCCCATCATGCATCACCTCGACCACATGGCCTTCTTCTTCCAGTCCACGCTTAAGAGAGCTGGCAAGTTGTTTTTCGTCTTCCACTAATAATATCCACATACCACTGGCTTTCTAATTATTGAAATAATGACCTAAAGATAAAAGATGCTTATCAATAATGTTTTAAGCTTGATTTAAGGTTCACCCCTTATATTGCGGCTCGACACTATAAAACCAATGCTTTAGCTAATAAAAACAACAGGTTACGATTCCTTATGAGTGACAATAATAATATGAGCCGTCGTAAATTCTTGCGCTATACAGCTTCGATGGCCGCCATGGCAGGAATAAGTTCTGTCCTCCCCACCTACGCTTTTGCCGGATTTGACAATCGGGAGGTCTTAACCCCCAAAGGACCGGACAATGTTATCGATCTGACCATCGGTAAAATGCCTCACAAGATTGATGGCAAGCAAGGCGAAGCCATTGGTATCAATGGTACGGTGCCTGGCCCCTTGATCCGGCTTCAGGAAGGAGAAGACGTAATGCTGCGAGTTACAAACGAGCTGGAAGATACCACCTCGATACACTGGCATGGAATTTTATTGCCTTTCCAGATGGATGGCGTCCCCGGCGTCAGCTTTGACGGCATCGCCCCCGGTGAAACCTTTGAATACCAATACCCAGTGCGTCAGCACGGCACGTATTGGTACCATAGTCACTCGGGGCTGCAGGAACAGCTCGGCCATTATGGTCCCATGATCATTGATCCTGCTGACAAAGATCCCGTTGAGTATGATCGTGAATACCCGATCGTGCTTTCTGACTGGACCTTTGAAGATCCCCATGATGTGCTGGACAACGTCATATCACTGGACGCTTATTACAATTATCAGCAGCGTACACTCGGAGAATTTTTTGGGGATATAAAAGAAAATGGGTTTGGCGATACCGTTAAGGACTACCTTTCATTTGGAAAGATGCGTATGAAGGCGACTGACCTGTTGGACATAACCGGTGCTACCTACACGTATCTGATGAATGGCCTTGGACCAAACTCAAACTGGAATGCCCTTTTTAAGAAAGGTGAAAAAGTGCGCCTGCGATTTATTAATGCCTCGGCCGGTACCACTGCTTTCGACGTTCGTATTCCCGGCCTGGAGATGACCGTGGTAGCAGCCGATGGCCAGAATGTCGAGCCGGTGCCCATCGAAGAATTCCGTATCGGTATTGCTGAGACTTATGACGTTATTGTAGAACCCAAAGAAGAAAAACCCTATACCATTTTTGCCGAATCCTTGGACCGTAGTGGCTACGCCCGTGGCACACTTGCACCGCGTGAAGGCATGTCAGCACAAGTGCCCGATCTCCGTCCCCGACCCAAGCGTGATATGAAAGACATGGGCATGATGATGCAGATGGGTGATATGGAAGGTGATAACATGGAAAACATGGATCATGGGGCTATGAACCACGGAGATATGGATCATAGCGATATGCAAATGCCAGCTATGAAGGAGACACCCGTAAAACACGGTCCCGATACACACGGTATTGGTGCCGCTGCGATTGCACAGAACCAGTTTAACCGACTCGATGAGCCGGGCATAGGTCTCGGCAACGACGGACGCAAAGTACTGGTATATAATGATCTTAAAAGCCTGCGTCCCAATAAAGATAAACGCGATGTCCAGCGTGAAGTGGAGCTGCACCTGACCGGAAACATGAAACGCTACATGTGGTCGTTTGACGGTGAGCAGTTTCACGAAGTGGACGGTCCCATTGAATTTACACACAACGAACGGCTCCGGCTCACGCTGGTCAACGATACCATGATGGAACATCCGATTCACCTGCACGGCATGTGGATGGAGCTGGAAAACGGTAACGGGCAATACAATCCCCGCCAGCACACCCTACTCGTACAACCGGCCCAACGAATTTCAGCCCTCATTACGCCGCGCGACAAAGGGCGATGGGCCTTTCACTGCCACATTCTCTACCATATGGAACGCGGCATGTTCCGGGTGGTCCAGGTGGCCGATGAAGACGGCAGTATCTATGGGCAAGACTATTCGTAAATAGATTTAGCGAGCTTTTACAAACGAATTCTATTTGATATACAAAATTGTAACATAATGAACACGATTAAACGCGCATCAACATTCATTCTCACAACCTTCGCTATCAT
>NZ_JAGGJA010000029.1:0-2500 GCF_026229185.1 Fodinibius salsisoli
AAATAAAGAGAGCAGGAGGGGACCTACGCTTCCGCCCGGAGGGCAGTACCATCGGCGCTGCAGGGCTTAACGGCCGTGTTCGGGATGGGAACGGGTGGGGCCCCTGCGCTAAACCCTTCTGCTCAATAATGTCAATATCATCTCGTGCTTCTTTGACCTAATGATAGCTGTATGGTAAATCAAAAGAAAAATCTTGTGCTGCCTGATTGTATCTGTGGACCCACACGACCGGCGAGTCGTGCAAGCCATATAAGTGGAAGCCGGTAGCCTTATTAGTACGGCTCGGCTAAAGGTGTTAACCACCCGTATACCTGCCGCCTATCAATCTGGTCGTCTTCCAGAAGGCTCCAGTAGGGAATGTTTATCTTGGAGCGTGCTTCGCGCTTAGATGCTTTCAGCGGCTTATCACTTCCGCACATAGCTACCCAGCGGTGCCACTGACGTGACAACTGGTCCACCAGCGGTGCGTCCACTCCGGTCCTCTCGTACTAGGAGCAGCTCTCCGCAACATTCCAACGCCCACAGCAGATAGGGACCGAACTGTCTCACGACGTTCTGAACCCAGCTCGCGTACCGCTTTAAATGGCGAACAGCCATACCCTTGGGACCTTCTCCAGCCCCAGGATGCGATGAGCCGACATCGAGGTGCCAAACCTCCCCGTCGATGTGAACTCTTGGGGGAGATAAGCCTGTTATCCCCGGAGTACCTTTTATCCTTTGAGCGACGACCCTTCCATTCGGAAATCGCCGGATCACTAAACCCTGCTTTCGCACCTGCTCGACCTGTATGTCTCGCAGTCAAGCACCCTTATGCTTTTACACTCTACGCACGATTGCCGACCGTGCTGAGGGTACCTTTGGGAGCCTCCGTTACATTTTAGGAGGCGACCGCCCCAGTCAAACTACCCACCATACACTGTCTTCCCACTCGGGGAATTAGAATTCAGCTGCCCAAAGGGTGGTATTTCACCGGCGGCTCCACCCCAGCTAGCGCTGGGGCTTCAGTGCCTCCCACCTATCCTGCACATTCGGCAGCTAAAGCCAATGTAAAGTTGTAGTAAAGGTTCACGGGGTCTTTCCGTCCCGCTGCGGGTAATCGGCGTCATCACCGATACCACAATTTCACCGAGCTCGTGGCCGAGACAGCATCCAATTCGTTGCACCATTCGTGCAGGTCGGAACTTACCCGACAAGGAATTTCGCTACCTTAGGACCGTTATAGTTACGGCCGCCGTTTACTGGGGCTTCAGTGGGGCGCTTCATCCCGAAGGATTAACGCCCTTCCTTAACCTTCCAGCACCGGGCAGGTGTCAGCCCCTATACATCGTCTTACGACTTAGCAGAGGCATGTGTTTTTGTTAAACAGTCGATTGGATCTGGTCACTGCGCCCCCACCCGAAGGTGGGGGGATCCTTCTCCCGAAGTTACGGATCTAATTTGCCGAGTTCCTTAGCCACGATTCGCTCGAGCACCTTAGGATACTCTCCTCATCTACCTGTGTCGGTTTATGGTACGAGCGCTAGGCAGCAAACGACGACGGGTTTCTTGGCAGCCAGATTACCTACACTATTGGTTTGCCCGTAGGCTCCCCATACTGTCGGCGGTCAGCCGTATGCGGGGCGGATTTGCCTACCCCGCGGCCTACAACCTTTAACCCCCTATTACGTCAGGAGGCGGTAGTGTCACTTCTGCGTGACGCCTTCGTTTATTGCTGATTAGCGGTACCGGAATATTTAACCGGTTTTCCATCGGCTTCGCCTGTCGGCTACACCTTAGGTCTCGACTAACCCTGATCCGATTAGCGTTGATCAGGAACCCTTAGATTTTCGGTGGAGGGGTTTCTCACCCCTCTTATCGTTACTCATGCCTACAGTTTCGCTTCCAGAACCTCCACCATCCCTCACAGGACGACTTCGATGGCGCTGGAATGCTCCTCTACCACTCTACGTAAAACGTAGAATCCACAGCTTCGGCACCAAACTTATGCCCGTCAATTATCGACGCCGGGCCGCTCGACTAGTGAGCTATTACGCACTCTTTCAAGGAATGGCTGCTTCTAAGCCAACCTCCTAGTTGTCTGGGCAACCCAACTTTCTTTGTTCAACTTAGTTTGGATTTTGGGGCCTTAGCTGGTGGTCTGGGTTGTTTCCCTCTTGCGGGAGGACGTTATCGCCCCCACGCTGACTACCTGGCAACACAGGTCGGCATTCGGAGTTTGGCTAGATTTGGTAGGCGGTGAAGCCCCCTAGTCTAATCAGTGCTCTACCTCCGGCCTGCTATTCGCCAGATGCTATACCTAAATATATTTCGAGGAGAACGAGCTATTTCCGAATTTGATTGGCCTTTCACCCCTATCCACAACTCATCCGATGGCTTTTCAACGCCAGGCGGTTCGGGCCTCCACGTGGTCTTACCCACGCTTCGCCCTGGTCATAGATAGCTCATCCGGTTTCGCGTCTGCCCCGCTGCACTTTCGCCCTGTTCGGACTCGCTTTCGCTT
>NZ_JAGGJA010000002.1 GCF_026229185.1 Fodinibius salsisoli
GGCAAGACTATTCGTAAATAGATTTAGCGAGCTTTTACAAACGAATTCTATTTGATATACAAAATTGTAACATAATGAACACGATTAAACGCGCATCAACATTCATTCTCACAACCTTCGCTATCATCGTCATAGCTAATAGCTCAGCCTTTGCTCAAAAGGCACCTGAGTTCAGCAATGATCTGATGATGGACGATAAAACCTACGCCTATATAATAGCCGATAAACTGGAATATCGTAGCATAGATGGTTCAAACCCGATTATGTGGGATATAAAGGGATATATAGGCAAAGATCGGGGCAAGTTCTGGTTTAAGTCCCACGGGGAAACGATACCAACCCAAAGCGAGGCGCATATGGAATTTCAGGGATTATACAGCCGAGCCATCAGTCCATATCTTGACGTCACAGGTGGCGTTCGTTATGATTTGGCCTATGAAGAACACAACAAATCCCGTGGCTTTGCCACGGTCGGCCTTCAGGGCAAAGCGCCCTATTTCATTCATTTCGAAAGTGGGATATATGTAAGCGAGGCTGGTAATATTTCCGCAGATCTGGAAGCCGAATATGATCTGCTGTTTACTCAGCGACTAATTGGTCAGCCCATTGTTGAAACCAGTGTTGCCGTGCAAGAGGTCCCCGAATGGGGTGTAGGATCCGGACTCAACAACATTGGACTTGGCTTCCGTCTACGCTACGAATTCATTCGGGAATTTGCACCATATATTGGAATTAACTGGGAACGTAAGCTAGGCGAAACAGCAGATATGGCCCGAGCCGGTGGTGGTCACGTAGGCAACCTGAGTATAGTCGGCGGTGTCCGCATGTGGTTTTAAATTTCTTTTTGGGTAATCTGCGCAGTCGATAAAAGTACCTGCAAAGCGACGATATGAAAATGATGGACATGGAAGGCGGTGGCAAGATCAAGAACATTGCTGTGACCATTTTTATTATCATCAATGTTTTAGGATTATCTGCATTCGCTTATACGCAACTGTTATAATTAATAGAAACTCTTGTTATGGAATTGATTCCTGAATGGGCACCTAACATACACCCGATCCTTGTTCACTTTCCCATCGCTATTATTCTAATAGCAGTATTGATGGACTTGCTAAACTTTTTCCTACCCAATAAATGGTGGGATGACCTAAAGTCTACCATCCTGTATAGTATTGGTGCAGTATCAGGTATAGCCGCTTACTATACTGGGACCCTTGCGGCCAACAGCGTATTCTTGCTATCTGGAGCGCAGTCGGTGTTGAATGAACATGCTGATTGGGCCCTGTGGACCGTCTGGTTCTTTGGAATTTATGCTCTGCTACGGATTCAGCTCCAGTGGTATCAAAATATGGATCAAAAAATGATCAGAATTGGGCTGTTCGTTATTGCTCTGCCCGGAGTGTTCTTTCTCTATGAAACCGGCGACCACGGTGCTCAAATGGTCTTTGGCTATGGAGCGGGTACCGGTCAGCTAGTAGAGCAGCAAAGCGCTGCTTCAGTCTCAATGGATAGTCTGAAACAGAGAGAATCAATTTTTACTGTTAGTGATAATGGCAACTGGTCGTGGGCGATCGGTCCGAATGGCGTAGGCACGTTGCTTTCTCGGTTCCAGTGGCTGGAAGGTTCTGCCTCGGAACTACAGCCAAACGTTGTTAACAACGGCAATAATCACCTGCTTAAGGTCTCAGTCGATTCTACCTCAAATTTCTTTGTTGGAAAAGACTCATTCCAAAACGTGCAGGTCGATTACTACCTGAATCTGTCTGATTTCAATGGAGAGGTCTCGCTCGTCAACCATGTGCAAGATGCCCAAAATTATAACTATGTAACGCTCTCTTCTGAGGGCACCATATCCCAGGGACGGGTCAGCGAAGGCAACCGTGAAGTCTTTGCTGAAGAATCTTATTCAGCCTCAGGAATGCTGTTTATACGTACCGTCGGTAACGGCACTCACTTCCGGGGCTATATTAACAAAGAGATGGCGGTCCATGGACATGGTAATGCCCCCGAGGCTGGAAGTGTAGGGCTTCGGATAAATGGAGGTGGAACGGTGCTGATCGATAGAATTTCCTTAACACAACTCAACAATCACTAAACAATATTATGTCTACCCGAATATCATTAACTGCAGTTCTCCTATTCATAATTGGAACTTCAATTGCTGTAGGACAAAATTCTGCGACAGAAAAAGAAGTAATCAACACGCTTGATGGATTCCACCAAGCTATTATTGATAATAACAGTCAGGCAGCCCAAAACCTACTATCAGAATCTGTACGAATCCTGGAAGGTGAGAATATCGAAACTAAGGAGGAATATTTATCTCACCACTTTCATTCTGATGGAAAATTTCTCAGTGCTATGAAACGGAAAGTTGAATCACGAAATGTTACTATTGAAGGCAATACCGCCTGGGTCTCAACTCACTCCCGAATCTGGGGTACTTACAGCGATAAAAAATTAGATCTTAGTAGTCTCGAGCTGGCCGTTCTTAAGAAAGAAGAAGGAAACTGGAATATTACTGCCCTTCATTGGTCGTCAAGTAATAATTGATATTTTGTTTGACTCTCGACCATGGTACAGGGCTTATATTATGGGTGAATAGGAATCTGTGATCACTAAAAAATAACGCTATGCCACTCAAAAAAGGAGAAGTTTATCAATGTCCCGATGAAAGCTGCGGCTGCGAAGTAACCGTAACCAAAGGAGCACCCAGCGACTGTTCGGGGACGCAAAACCCGACCTGTTGCTGTGGAAAAACCATGGTAAAGAAAAACTGATATTAATGAGCATCTGGGGTTCTACCTGGGTGCTCACAAATTTAAATGATTGTTTTGGAGGTGATGCACATGATTAAGAACATGGATAAAAAATATAATGGAATCACCACCTATAAAATTGGCGAAGTGGCGCGACGGGCAGATGTTAACAAAGAAACCGTGCAATACTACGAGAAAAGGAAACTGATACCCAAAACCGATCGTCGCAGGTCTGGCTACCGAATTTTTACTCAGCGACATATTGATCAGATTAAATTCATCAAGCGTGCCCAGCAGTTAGGTTTTACTCTCACTGAAATTAAGGAGCTTCTTGAGCTACGATTGGATGAAGAGACATCTTGCTCGGAAATCAAGGAAGAGGCACAGCAAAAGTATCAAGATGTCTCAGAAAAGATTGATGATCTCTTACGCATTAAAGAAACATTGACTGGCCTCATTGATTCCTGTTCTGAAGATGGAACTATCGGAGATTGCCCTATCCTTGAAGCTTTGGAAGGAAAGAATAAAACCGGGAAGCAACTTAGAAAATGAATAAAGCGGACAAACACATAAAACTCAAATCCACAATTAGTTGCCCTGAATGTAGGCATGAGTCTACAGAAACAATGCCAACCAACTCCTGCCAGTATTTTTGGGAGTGTCCAAATTGTAGCGAGGTTTTAAGACCTAAAGAGGGCGATTGCTGTGTATTTTGCTCCTTTGGGAATATCCCATGTCCTCCAGTTCAAAATGAACAATCATGTTGCTGACGTTGGATTTTTCTGTAAAAGTAACATTCCAACTCCCAGTATCCCGGCAACCAGTAGTCCTGTATCTTCACGAATCCCCAGCTTAATTGCTGCTGTAAAACCAATAACAGACCAGAGTCCTGGAATCACTAACATCCACCATGAGATTTTTTGTGTAGTCCATAACAACATGCCAAACGTAAAAATGGTGGCTGGGCATGGTGCTACTCCAAACATTGGAGCATAGGGATACCCATGCCCCAATTGTGCTCCCACTATAGGATAAATGAGCATGGCATAAATAATCAGAATTGCACCTGTTATGCCATAGGCATCCCATTTTAAACGAAACTTCAACCAGTCTTTCCAGACGCCCGCGCCAAGAAAGAGCAGACCTTGGATGATAAAAATCATCCCAAAACCGTGCGCAGCTGTATTAATGGAAGTGAAAAAGGTGAGATGATAAATTGCGCCCATCCAAAGCCAAAAGCTGGCTAATATCAGACTTATTCCCCTGTCATTTCTTGCGGAAGGTCGGAAAGCCAAATAAATAGCCAATCCTCCCAATAGATATGCCACGATCTGAGCCGGCCAAATGGCGGTATTATAAGTTTCGAAGACCTCAAGAAATTCTTCGGTCGTGAAAGGCAATTCCATCATTGGATCTACAGATTACATTTGTTCTCTTCCAGAATGATGAAACTAGATTCCCCAAAACAGTAGCAGAAATCCTTACAAATGATTGTAGGTAAATGTATTACAGTATCATGGAATAAGGGTTACGCCAAACTTATTTGCTACCAAGGATGTGATAACAAAGCAGACGATGGTAATCCCAACGCAAATAATGAGTGACCACCAAAAGCTAATGCCATTCTTTAATAAAACCGGCATTGCTAAAAACATCGACAGTGTAGGAATGACATACCAAAATGTATAGAAGGCATGGTTACTTATCTTTCCGTCTCCCTGACCTTCGATGTAGAGCCAGATCATCACCATGATAGTCACAAAGGGAAGCGAAGCCAAGAGCGCTCCCAATCGGTCGGTTCTCTTGGCCACTTCTGAAACCAAGACTATGATAAAGGCCGTTACCGCATATTTTAGAATAAGGAATTTCATGGTCTTGGTGTTTTTAGCTTGTAATTTTCGCTTCACTGCTCTCAAATTGCGCCAGCAAGGCCGGAATCACAATCATATTAAGCAAAGTAGAGCTAATGAGACCACCCAAGATTACCTGTGCCATCGGCGACTGTATTTCGTTGCCCGGCTCACCGGCTGCCAGTGCCAATGGGATCAAGGCAAGCCCAGCAGTGAGGGCTGTCATCAAGATCGGGTTGAGTCGCTCCATGGCGCCCTGTCGGATGGCCTCCATAAAAGACTTGCCTTCCTCCCAACGCAGGTACTGGTAGTGCGAAACAATTAAAATTCCGTTTCGGGTAGCAATACCGAAGAGCGTAATAAATCCAACTAATGAGGCGATGGATACGATACCGCTGGTAAACCAAACGATAAAGATACCGCCGATCAGGGCAAAGGGCAGGTTGACCATTACGAGTAGTGCTGTTTTCAGGGAGCTGAATTCCAGATACAACAGCAAGTAAATAAGCAGGATAGCAACGATACTTAGAAGCGAGATAGTACGGGTGGCTTGCGCCTGACTCTCAAACTGTCCGCCGTACTCGGCGAAATATCCTTGGGGGAAGTCGATATTTTCGGAAATGGTAGCCCGGATGGCATTCACCGTACCACGCAAATCACGCCCCGCCACATTGGCCGAAACCACAATTTTACGCTGCACATTTTCGCGGCTGATGGTATTGGGACCACTGCGCGACTTGATACTGGCCAGCTCTGAAAGAGGTACCACCGTCCCATCCTCAAGCGTTAATTCAGCATTTTTCACAGCTTGGATACTCCCTCTGTGTTCCTCATCGTAGCGGACCATCAGATCAAAGAGCCGGTCGCCTTCGATAATCTGCGAGACCGTCTCACCGGCAAAGGCTACATCAACCTTTTCAGAGAGATCCCGTATGCTCATGCCATAACGCGACAGGGCCCGTCGGTCGGGACGGATCTGTATTTGGGGCACGTTCTGCTGCTGTTCGACCGAGAGATCCACAACGCCTTCAACCCCCTCCATCTGACCACGAACTTCCTCAGCTAAGGTTCGCAAGCGGTACAAGTCCGAGCCAAAGATCTTGACCGCAATATTGGCACGCGTTCCCGAAAGCATGTGGTCAATACGGTGGCCAAGCGGTTGCCCAATCGTAATATTTGTTCCAGAGACTACGTTTAATTCAGACCGGAGTTCTTCAAGGACCTGCTCCTTGGTCGTGCCTTCCGGGATCTCCAAATCTACATTAATCTCTGAGGCGTTAACCCCTTGGGCGTGCTCGGACATTTCGGCACGGCCTGTCCTGCGTGCCGTACTTGTAACTGCCGGATGGTCAAGAAGAATGTTCTCGATACGCTGCCCTATTTCATTGGATTCATCCAACCCGGTGCCCGGTATGGTGACCGCGCTGATCACCAGCGTGCCTTCATTGAATTCCGGCAAAAATGAGCTTCCGAGGTATAGCACTATGAGCAACGTACCCAAGAACAGGACCAGCGTGCCGGTCAGTACACTTTTCTTGTAGCCCAGGACGCTATCCAGCACGCGCCGGTAGCCCGATTTGAGTTTTTTAGTAAACCAGCTTTCTTTGAGCTTACCTTTTGCCGCTTGACCCGGCAACAGGTAGTAACACAGCACGGGCGTTACCGTCATTGCAATAATCAATGAGGCTCCGATGGAAACGATATAGGAGAGTCCCAGCGGTTTCAGCATGCGTCCCTGCAGCCCACTCAAAAAGAAGAGCGGAATAAAGACGATCATAATAATTAGCGTAGCGTTAATGATGGAGGTCCGTATTTCTTTGGACCCTTCAAAGACCACCTGCATCGCCGATTTTTGGTCCGACTCCGGAAGCTTGGCGTTCTCCCGAAGCCGCCTGAACACGTTCTCGACATCGATGATCGCATCATCTACGATCACCCCGATCGCAATAGCCATCCCACCCAAAGTCATAGTGTTGATGGTAATATCAAAGAATTCCAGTACGAACACTGAGGTAATCAGAGCCAGCGGTATGGCCGTGAGGGAAATCATCGTGGTGCGGATATTCGCCAGGAAAAGCAGCAGAATAATCACCACCAGTATAGCGCCATCGCGCAGGGCTTCAATCACGTTGTCAATGGCAAGGTCAATAAAGTCGGCCTGCCGGAAAATATGGCTGTTGATCGTAAACCCTTCGGGCAGGTTTTGCTCAATCTGCGCCAGCGTTTCATCGACCCGTTCTGTTAGTTCCAGGGTATTGGTATCCGGCTGTTTTTTAATAGAGATTATTACGGCTTGATCTCCGTTGACGGAAGCGTCACCAATTTTCTGAGCGGCATCAATGGTAACGTTGGCAATATCGCCAATAGTAATAGGCTGGTTATTGCGTTCGGCCACTACCGATTGCCTGATATCCTCCAGCGAATTCGCCCGTCCAATCCCGCGGATGGTATACTGCTGGCTATATTCCTGAAAGAATCCTCCGGAAAAGTTTTCGTTAGAGGACTCGGTGGCCTCCATCACCTGGTCCAGTGTTACATCGTAGGCTTTCAGGCGATCGGGATCCACGCGGACCTGATACTGTTTTAGTCCTCCGCCAATAGGCACCACCTGTGCCACACCGGGAATCGCCAGCAGGCGCCGCCGGATCTCCCAGTCGGCCGCTGTACGAACTTCCAGCTCCGAATGCCGGTCACTTTCAACGCTCACCAACATAATTTCACCCATAATAGAGGTGATAGGAGCCATCACCGGCGGGGGCACCTCTTCAGGCAGGCGGTTGCTCACCATTGAGAGTTTTTCATTGACAATTTGGCGGGCCTGGTAAATGTCAGTACCCCATTCAAATTCCACCCAAACGATGGAAAATCCTTTAGAGGTAGCCGAGCGCACCCGTCGCACGCCACTGGCACCGTTAGTAGCGGTTTCGATTGGCAGCGTAACAAGCTGTTCGACTTCCTCGGGGGCCATACCGTGCGCTTCGGTCATCACCGTAACGGTGGGAGCCGTCAGATCGGGAAACACATCTACCGGCATGTTGATGACCACATACGCACCGGCAAAGAATAACACGATGGAGGTCACCACGACAACGAGTCGCTGCCTTAGAGACCCTTTAATAATTGCATCTAACATATTCAGTGCGATTTAACGAATTTGAATTTCAGAGCGTATTTAGTGCGTATGCCCGTGAGATGGCGCCTCGGACGAAAGCGAAGCCAGTTTTACCTGGTAGGCATTTTCGGTTACCACGTGCTCTCCTCCTTGCAGGCCGGAGGTAATCTCCACCCATCCACGGTGTTCAATGCCCGTGGTAACACGTTGTTTGCGAAAGGATTCCCCAGAGACATGTACATAGACGTTGTAGTTTCCTTCTTCCTCAATTAAAGCGGATTGGGGAATCGCCAACACATTCTCTTTGGTATCCGTATTGATATGCACTGTGGAGAACATACCCAGCGGAAGCTCGTTTTGGGTGTTATCGAGCTCATAAACCAACGGCAGTGTTCGGGTCTGTGGATCAATACTGTTGGCCCGGCTGATTAGCCGTCCATCCAGCTCACTAACTTCATACAGGCGGTCATCGCCCTGCACCCGGAACGCGGCCTGTCCGGCATTGGCGATGTGACTTTGCTTGGCGGCTGGGACATTCGCCTTGAGCCATACCTTCGAGGCATCAGCTATACGGTACAGTGGCTGACCGGCCTCAACCTGCATGCCCGGTGTGACAAAAGATTCAATGATCCTGCCACTCATAGGAGCTTTGATCTCAAACCGGTAGGATTCGGCTGATTCTCCGTACCCTTCGATAGTCGTCGTATCTACCTGGATTACCTCATTGATGGTCTGGTAACGCGTCAATGCCTGTCGGTACTCAATGCGGGCTTTCTGTAGCTCCGTTTGTGGAATGGCTTCTTTTTCATATAACCGCTTGGACCGATCCAGATTGGCTTTGGCCAGCTCGAGCTCAGACTGGGCATTTATAAATTGCTGCGCATAATTATCGCCACCCCCCGATTGAATTGCGGGATTCAGCACTGCCATCGACGCTCCTTTTGACAGCTGTTGTCCTACAACCGGTAGATTGCCGTTTTGACTGGACAGTATGATGCCTGAAAAAGGAGCGGAAACGACAGCCTGGCTATTCTGTGCGGCCATGATTTCCCCCGTGGCATCTACTGTTTGGGTAAGCGTTCGCTGCTGCACCAGTTGGGTAGCAAAAGGAATATCCCACTGTTGTTCCTTTAAAAAAGTAATCAGGTTGGGATCTTCCTCGGCGTGGCCATGGGGTATTTCATCAGACGAATTATATACCGGGATGCCGTTGACTTGCATCGTATCATTCACCATTCCCTGAATGATGATCGTAAGATCGTACCGTCCTGCTCGATCAAAGATGACATCAGGCCCATAAATCCCAGGAATTTGCACTTCCGTTTCGGTGAGGGAACCTTCGTTGCCTCGTTCTGAGCTAAACACAAATATCACTTCTGATTCAGAAATGGGGTTGAAATCCGACAGTTGGGTCAGATGAACGGCAAAGGTAGCTTCCTGTCCCACAATTAATTCAGGGTATTCCATGAACAGTTCGGTCTTATCTGTCCATTGCGTAATTACACCGGCCCCCTCCAGTTGAAGTTCTCCTTCCTCTTGCCCGTGATCTAATTCGCCATCATGGGAATGACCATGATCTTCCTGGGCTTGCTGTGCCGGCTGCTCATGAGTATGATCGCCTTCTTCACCATGTGCATGACCTTCGTCACTGGCACCTCCGCACCCCGTCATCACCAGAGATGTACTAAGTATGATTAACGTTATAAGTTGTTTCATCGCATCAAAATTTGTTCGTGATAAGTTTATTAGATGGGTAGGAATTAATGACTGTGTTCCTCATCTCCATGTGAATGGGTATCCTCTTCGTGGGTATGATCCCCATCTTCTCCATGAGTGTGATCACCTTCGTCATCATGGGTATGGGTGGAATCATGATCTGTTTCATGGTCACCACCTCCAATACGGACGGCGTCACTATCATCTGTATTTGATTGTTGAGCCGGGGCCTCATGGGTGTGGTCACCATCTTCGCCATGACTGTGCCCCGAATCATCCGAGCCGCATCCTGTTATTGTTAATCCTACTGCAATTGAAAGAATAAGAAGTAAGCGTTTCATAGTATTTAGTTGTTTTGAGAGTTAGAAATTTGTCCTGCGGATTGTACGTTCAGTTCAAAAAGTGCCTGGTTATAATCGGCTATGGTTTCGTAGATCATCGTCTGTCCATCGACGTAAGCCTCGGTGGCATCGAGTAGCTCAACAAGCGAGTACCGTCCCTCTTGATAAGCAGCCCATGCCGCTTCCAACATCGATTGGTCCATTGCATCCTCTTGCATCGAGGTCCACTGCTCCAACACGAGCTCGACTCGTTCGTAGGCCGTTGAAACCTGGTTACGAACCGCTTGCTGTTTTAAGGTCAATTCGGTCTGTCGCGATCGGGTTTGTGCTTGAGTGATCGTAACATTACCCCGGTTTTGATTAAATATGGGGAGCTTTATTGAGCCACCAATAACAAATCCCTCAGCGCCATCCGACTGTTCTTTGTATCCAATATTTAGATTCAGGTCGGGCAGGCGATCCCGTTTTTCAACCTTGTATTGCAGCTCAGAGGCATCGACCATCTGCTCCAAGGCTGCCAGGTCAGCCCGATTGGCAAGGGCATACTGAACGACAGCCTGCTCTTGCACATTGATGGGATCGACCGTCAGGCTATCGGAAAGTTGGAATTCGGTATCCAGCTCTTGTCCCGAAAACAAATAAGTAGCCAACCGATTGCCTGTTTGTCGAAGGTTCAGTTGCACTTGGTCGCGTTGTTTTCTGTACCGGTTGAGCTCTACGTTAAATCGCTGCACCTGCAGGCCGGAGAAACTGCCTTCAGCCTGACGAGCTTTGGCGGCCGAACGGGCTTTGCGTATAACTTCCAGCGCACGATTATAGATTTCAAGTTTCTCCGACAGCTGCCAGTATTCGGCATAAAGAGATTTTACCTGCCGGATCAGCTGTAGCCGATCGTATTCAAATTGCAATTCCGTCGCCTTTTGTGATTTGGAAGCACTACGACTGCGCAAAAAAGGTTGCCCCAGCAGCTCAATAGGCTGCGATAGCATGTAGGTTGTTTCCTGGTAATCGACTGTTCCGGCATTTAGCTGTTCGCGGTTAATACTAACTTCAGGATTCGGATACGCCTTGTACTGGATTGCTTCTCCCTGCTTGCTCAATCGCTCATATCTGGCCAGTTCCTGCTGCAGGCTGTTCTGTTTAAAAAGTTCGACGGCTTCATTAAGCGTGATAGATGTTGATTGTGCATGGACCATTGCCGGAAATATTAATAGCAACAGAGTCCACCGGATATACCTTGTCATGGTGGTTGAATTGTAATTAAGTGATGCGGTTAGGAAAGGGAGTCCCTAAAAAGGGAAAATTAAGCTATAGGAGGGCCACGAAGGAAAAAAGAAGAAAGGTGATATTGACTGACTACCGGCCTTGGTGGCGGCAGATCAAACAGGGTCGGCAATTGCTGAAGCCTTAGGTTCAACATATCTGATCCAGCATCCAATCCGATAACTATAAATGACTGAACATCTGGACTCACCTGGTATGGGGTGGTTAACGTACCAATAATATCTTTGGCCGTACTTACCTCATGCTGGTGGGTATCGTCTTCTTCGTTGTGATCAGCTTGGGTTTGCTCATTATGGCTTTCATGGGCGTGGATATGAGCATGAACATCAAAATGACTACTTATGTGAATGCCTAAATCATGTAGATGTGCACCCTGACCAAAGAGTACGCAGAAAAAGGTAGCTGCCACGATTAGCAGACCGGTAGTAATTTTGACGGTATGTTTATTACTCTTAAACACGCTAAAGAATAGAGATAAAGGGTGTTAATATCAAAATTTTAACATACTTGGACTTCTATAATTTAGGAGATAAGAAGCTGGAAAAAGACTGGCATAAAATAAGAAAGTGCGAACTTGGTCCTTTCCAAGTTCGCACTTTAGCTTTGATCAGCTCCCCGGCTAGGATTCCTACGTCCCGACAGCCGTCGGGATAACATCCGATTGCTCTGCCCTACAGGTAATCACGCATATCAACCTTGCCTTCAACCAGCAGGCGAATCATCTTTTTACTCTTCCAGCTCTTTACTTTTTCTTCGGCAGCCAACGCCTGCTCCTCAGTTGTAAATGGTTGAGAGTACACAATCTTCCATGGACGGTGCCGCCGGGTATAGCCTTTGCTTTCTCCATTATGGTATGCCAGCCGGCGTTCTGGATCATCCGACACACCAATGTAGTATGTCTCCTTAACCTCTGATCGAAGTATGTAAAGAAAATGCTTCATATTACTCCCTTCAAAATAAAAAAGGACTGACCGGCTTCTGCCAATCAGTCCTTTTAGCTTTTTGCTCCCCGACCCACAACGAAGTGCGAACTATAATTCGGGTTATATGGCCTGTAGAGTTTATTAGGACCCAATATGGTGAGTTAAATATTTCTCTAAACATACAAAAATACCTCCAAATATACCCATTTCTAAAAGATGCGAACTATCGGTTAACACCCCTAAATTTACTAATAGTTAACACTGAAAAAGAATCTCAAAAGTCTAATAAAAAAGGTAAATCAAAAGCTGAACAGAAGAAGATATTTGAGAGATTACTTACTTCAGGTGAAGCTAAAAATCAGTCTGATATCGCTCGAAAATTTGAGGTGAGTCGAGCATGGGTGTCAAAAGTTTTGAACAGCTAAAATTTATTTTTGGACTTAAATATTATTCTTCCTTTTCAATCACATATCTAAGAAAAAGAGATAATCTTTTTTATTAATAATTAACTATCCAGTTCATATGTATTGTACTGCTCATAAATTATTTGGCTAGCATAATCCAGAGCTTGCTTATCTGGACGATACTTCCGATTTACCTCTCTAAAACTTTCTATAAACTTAGATAGTTCTTCATTTTTCATATTTCTATTGGATGCATCATAAGCCTCAAGCTCATCTAATATTTGTTGGGAAAGTTTAAAAACTTCATTTTCTCTTCCCCACTTCATTTCTATAAATTTATTAAACCTAAAAAACTCCTTCAGTAAGCACTCGATTTCTTCCCTCGTAAATTCATCTCTCTTTTGTTTTGTGAATTCAAGAAAATCTGAAAGATAATCTTGCTTAACAGACTGTGCTGAGGGTTTATATTTTAGACTCCTAATCTGGTATAACAGATTTTGAAACTTATTAGAGTCTACTTTGTGTAAAGTCGCAATAGTCTGATAAATGTCGAACAAATCATTATCAGTTAGATTTGTATTCTTTGAAGCTTCAAATTGCTTAAGACTATCTAATAAATCGTCATCACTTTGATCCTTGAAAGATAAACTTATTCGCAATGCCCCATCCCCTTGAAAACTAAGACCAGTATCTCTCAGAGTACGCACTAATTTTTTGGCTTTGTAATCTTTCAAAACTATCTATACCTCAAAAATATATTTTCCTTAAAATGGGGATTCTTTTAAACCTTCTAATTGATGGAATATTTTTTCTATTAAGTTTACTTCCTTGAATGCTTCAGCAGTACCATATCCATCTTTAGGTTTATTCGTTATTCCTTGGTCATTTTTACATAGATAACTAAATAAACTAGTATTTACCTTGTTCTCATAATTCTTTTCAATTTGTCTTTTAATTCGGTCTGGGTATTTATCAACTACTAAAATTCGTTTGTTCCTTTGTACTCTCAATGATTCAAATAATACTTGATTGATATACTGGTCCAAAAAACTATAACCAATTACGACTATTAAGCTTGCTTCTCTAGCTTTAGTTTTGAATTGCTTAACTAGTTCAAAAAAAGGTTCTTCTATAGTTAGCTTTTGGAGAATACCGAATATCATTAAGTGAGAGTCAGTTACACTAAAATCAATGTCTCTTGTTATTAATCCTGTATCTTCTTCTTTTTCCCATCCTAAAGATCCATGTAATTTAAATATATTGATTGGAAAACCTTGTCGATTACCTTGCCCTTGAAATAACTCAGGATTCCATTTTCCATTTTTATCGAATCCCAAATTATAGTTGTATCCCCTCTTATTTAATATTAATTCTAATGCTATATCATGATTTAGAGTAAAAATATTTATCGTCGACTTTATCTCATCGTGAAGATCAGCAAACCAATCAAGATATGATGCTCGCGAAGGGTTTTGTGCAATTCGATTCAGTTCGCTAACTACAATACTATTTAACCAATTATCAAATCCCTTCAACAATCTTTTATCAAACTTTCTTAGTTTTTCGTGCCAACTTCCAACAAATGCAGTTAATATTTCTTCATTTTTATTTTTTAAAATTTTTAAAGTTGATACTACATCCTCAACGTTGACACTTTCTTCTTCAGGATCTTTATTCTGAAGACCTTGATGAAACAAAATAGTACCTATTAAGAAATTAAATAATTCAGATTCTTTTGATTCATCATCAAACTCATCTAAAAGCTTTTCTCTAACCTTTTTATTTAGTTGTGTTGAAATAGGTATCCCAGCATCTGCTGATGCCCCTGCTCCTAATAAAAAAATGCACTCGCTTCCAAAATTATTTTTTATATCCATAACTACAGAAACCAAGGGGTATTTTTGAGTTTATCTAATCCTTCTTCGAAATTGATTTCATATTTGGATAAACGTCCCATTAATTCTGCTATTAATTCAGAATAGAATATTGTAATTGGCATTTCTCTTGCATTGAATCCTCTCCAGTTGGCACCTGACAATGCATAAGTCTGGGTTAGGAGTTGTTTAAAATTGGTGGAAGGTAAATTTGAACTATCTAATGAAACTCTGATTGGAGATTTTGGAACACCAGCTAACGATTGTTTATCCTGCCTTCCAGGAACAACTAATAATGCATCTTGAGGTTTAATGAATGTAAAATTTCCCTCTTTAGGCAAAAAGGTTCTATGGCTCTTATCCCAAATCTGATATGGATCACCATCTGTAACTCTAACAGTAGCAAATGGAAATAAGTATCCTTCATTTTCTGACAAGTTTTCTAGTGCTCGTTTAATACTAGACCGCTCCCGATAACTACTCCTTTTAGGGAAATGAACAATTATTTCATCGATCTCTTCGGAGTTTTTTAAAACACCCTGAATAGATTGTTCAACTTGATTAGATAAATTCTCTAAATATGTTTGTTCACTCTCAAATGGACTAAAGGTGCTAATAGACTTGAACTCCCCCTCAGGAGTAATGCATAAAGTAAAACCTACTATTTTATTTAATGAATTATCATCTTGGTCATATAAATACTTTCTACCTACACCAAAAATAAGTTGGTTTGCTGATGACTTATTTTCTACTCTCCATGGTATTCCTCCAAGCTTAGCAAAAGTAGCTAGAGCTATATTTCCAATAGACCATTTAAAATTTGAACTATTTATAGTTTCAATATTTACAGCTTGTGAGGTTATTCCATGCTTTAAGAGTAAAGCCTTTACTGCGTAATAAGGATTGGGATATTCACTCGGTTTTGTTTCAGGAAAAATGATAAAAGCAATCGTATTACTCCCAACAAGTCCATCCGTTGTTTCTAAATAAGTTTTAACAGCTTTATAATAACTAGCAGTACGACTTCTTAAATCGGTCCCATTTTTCTCAACCTCTATTTTATGCAAAGAGTCTTTATTTATGCTCATCTTGAAATAACTCTCAATCCCTGGAAATGAACCTAGTCCATTCTTGAGAGCAAAATAAAGTGAATTTGCACTATTATTGTTACCCGAAGGATAAATGAATAGGTATTCAATTTCTTCAGGGTTGTCTAATCCTTTATAAGGACCATATTTCCTAATGCCTTGATACTGACCAATATTCGATGTTGGTTTATTTTCATCAAAAATAAACCTCCTTTTGTTAAGTCTTGAACCGAATATGCTTATCTCATTGCTATTCTTTTTGAGAATATCCAAAAAATTATTTTGGATCTTGAAATACGTTTCACTGTTATCAAATAATTTAAAATACTGATCCCCTTTAAACCTTTTCAGAAAGGTATTTATAAGATTATACTTATCGTGTTGTCGATTAACATTTATCTCACCATTTGGAGTAATTAATCCGACTATTTGTTTACGCTTATTATTTATTTCTTCAAACCGATTGCTGTATTTACTTTTCAGAAGTCGGTAATAATTACTTATTGAGCCAACTGGAGAAAGTGACTTCAGATCAAAACTATTTTCAAAGTATCTAAATTGATTGTTATCAGTTTTTTCTCTGAATTCAATTACTCCACTTTTGTCATCTTCATTGATAAGTTTCAATATACCTTTTTCATAATCTGAATCATCCTGAATGAGAACTAATGAATTTTTAAAAAATTCCAATTCATCTTCTCCAACAGTAATTTCATAACTATTTTTATAATTAACTATAAATCCATAAGTAACCTTTTTTTCATCTCTTGAATACACATAGTGTGGTTTAAATATATACTCATCATAAACCCTTACCTCTGGAATTACTTGTCTATCTGAATGTAAATCTATTACAGAAAATTGACTCCCAAAGTTTTCTGTTACTTTATAACCAATTTCTGATAAACCTTTTGATACTGCTCTTGATATAACTTCATTTATCAGAAAAGTATTATCGCGATTATTTATGTCGACTTGTATTATATCATGATCATCTTGGATCAATTCACCCTTAAATAAAAAGTTACCAGATAATTTTTCCGTCTCACCATACTCATCAATGGCAGTAATACCTTTATAAAGTTTGTGAGACTCTAGTTTTGTATCCTTTTTATTTCGAAATGGTAATTCTAATACATCCCTTGAAAAAGCTACTGGTACCCAATTTAATATTAACTCCTCCTTTTTATTTGCCATCCTCTATTGATTTTTTTAGAACTCTGATCCTTATTAACAAACATAGCAATGCTAATCTTAAGCTTTAATTAGAAGATGGTCAAAAATTTATATCTAAATATCAATAACCTTAGGTAGAGGAGTGAAATGGTAAGAGTTATTAAAAATTTAATAATACTTATTAGATATAATATACTTCGGAAATACTCATACTAATCACCAATCTATAGAAGACAGGTTTCAAGAAATGAACTAATTTAGTACATTCATCAAAATTATCATCTCAGAGTATTCTTTTTTCAAACGATGGCTAAGTTTCTAACGACTTCGGGTACCGCGTACTTTATTGAACAATTAATCATCAATGCTACTGAGAATCTTACATTAGTCACTCCATATCTACAGTTAAGCAACAACTTCATAGATAGGCTTAGCGATGCTGATCAGAATGGAATTCATATAACAATCATCTATGGAAAGGACGAGCTTCATCCAAACGAGTGGGATAAAATCAATAATTTAGACAATACAGATATTTACTTCTGCCAGAACCTACACGCCAAATGTTACTCCAATGATGATAGCATTATAATATCATCAATGAACTTATATGAATACTCTGAAAAGAATAATCGAGAGATGAGTATCCTTATTAATAAGAATACTGATAAGGAGATATATGATGATGCTATCAGGGAAATTGAATCCATAAAAAATGCCTCCGTACTAGAAAAAGCCACTGGAGATCAAGAAGACTCTATTGAAGAGGAAATAACTATTCATCCAGAATACAATGAGTCCTATAATCATCATATGCCCTATTTGTATAAATTATTAACAAAAGAATTTAAAAATCATGAATTCCAACTCAACCAACAAATTACTGCTGAGAATTTCCCTAAAGATGGTATGAGGCTTGAGGTTGATTCGAGAGTTGATTTGAAGTATAAAGACTTCCACAAAAATTACATAAATAATGAAATTCAGGATTTATTAAGAGATAAGACACCTGCCTCCCAGGTTTATTTTAACAATGGTAGTGTTAATATCTACTCAGGCATTGATTATAATATCAATAAAAATGACATAAGGGAAAAAGCAAATAGATTAATTGATATAATAAAGTATCTCTACCAAGTACTTTAGTACATCTAAATAACTACCATTTCAACTGATTGTTAAGGTCTTTTTTTATGTTAAGTGGTATTTTTTTCTATTCATCAAATACTTAATACTAGATTAGAGAAGACTATAGCACTTGAATCCTTGTAGTTTTTCAACCTGCTATAATTGTTTAAGTGTACGTATTGGTCCAGAGGCAAAACTATAACTCTCACCACAGTATATACTTACCTCGATTATTGCTATTTAAAATAAAAACTTTATATTTTTCATAAATTAATACGTTGTGCCTTATGGGAGATAATTTTTCGGCAAATGAATCTGTTCTTGGTTATTTATTCCAAATACGCTACTCCCTTTATGAAATAATAAAACCTGATCGAGATGAGGGGGCTAATATAAGTATAGAATTTCTGGATGATTTTGATATTTATGATTCAAGTTCTATAAGAAATGTAGCACAATTAAAGCATCATCTTAAAACTACTGCAAATCTTCAGAATTCTAGTAGTGATATTTGGAAAACGCTTAGAATTTGGATTAATCTTTATCAGAGAGGAATAATTGATATTGATGAAACTACATTTTTTTTAATCACAACAGCAGATATTTCGGATGGATCTATAGCCTACTATTTACTAGATGATGATAATAGAAATATCGATAAAGCTGTTAAAAAGCTCACTGAGATTGCAGACAATAAAGGAAACAAAAAATTTAAGAAAAGCTATGAGGCATTTTTAGACTTAAGTAAAGCTGAACAATCTCTACTAGTTAGTAATATTATTATAAAAGGTAATATCAAACCTATTGATGAAATAAACGGTTTGATTAAAAACATTCTGAAGTATAGCGTTGATGATAAATTTGTAGACAGTGCATTTAGTAGACTAGAAGGTTGGTGGTTTCAAAAATCAATTGAAATTCTGATCTCCGCTAAACCCAGATATATTAAAAGGCAGACGATATTAAAAAAAATCCGTGATTTAGCCTCCCAGTTCCAAATTGATAGCCTACCTATTGATTATTTGCATATAGACCTTCCTGAAGAACAAGTTTCTGATTATAAGGATGAATTATTTGTTCAACAATTGAAATCAATTTCAACTAGTCAAGAGAGAATCAAAAACTGTATCTATGATTATTATAAAGCATATAAACAACGACATGACTGGATATATGAAGAATTACTTATTGACGATGAGTTAGAGAATTATGAAAAAACACTTGTACAAGAATGGAATCGACAGATTACTATTCTCAAAGATGAAGAGGATTTAGATGAAACCGCATCTGAAGAAGATTTTAAAAAGTTTGGAAAAAAATTACTTCGATGGGTTGAATTACAAGCAAATTTCAAAATTAGATCTGAAGTTAAAGATAACGGCTATGTGATGAGGGGTAGTTATCATATGCTTGCCAATGAAAATGACCCCGAGCCACGAGTTTATTGGCATCCCCAATTTCTTGAAAAGTTTAAGCAAGTCATTTCAAATTAAATGCCATGATAAATTGGAAAAAAAAGCCCATAGAAATTACTAACCTACTAAACCCATCTTTTTGCTCTTTGATATTATATGAGGCGATAAAGAGTTATGATAAAAAGATTGGAAATGGTATGCCTTTTGCGACAGTATTCGTAGTAATGCCTATGATATTGAGCAAAAGAATTGCTACCAAATTACCTCAGTCAACAAACGCACGTCTCGATATTTGGCTAAGAGAAAATATTGAACTCAAATATATATTTATTGAGAATGCTATAAATATCCAAAAATACACAAAGGAAACGCTGATTTTTTCGCTTCATCATGGTATAGTCAAACCAGATAAAAAAGATAGACTTACTAATGGAAAACTTAGGAGAAGCAAATCAATTAAAGAAGATGAAGAGTTAAGTTTTATTATAAAAAAATCACAATTTGTTGGGAGATGGTTATCAAAAACGGATGACCCAGTAATACTTTATTCACTTTTAGGTATAAAACCATGAGCTTTCAAATAAAAAAAATTGTCCTTTACAACCACAAAGGTAGCAAAAGAGAACTGGAATTTGATCTTGGTAAAGTAAATATAATAACGGGGCAATCTGGTACTGGGAAATCCGCCATTATTGATATCGTTGACTATTGTTTGGGAAGAAGTACTTTTAATATTTTCGAAGGCGTTAATAGGGGGATCGTTTCTTGGTATAGTGTTTTACTTCAAAACAGTAATGAACAAATATTCATAGCAAAACCAGCACCGAAATTAAGTCGCACCTCGCAAAGTAAAGCCTATTTATATAGATCGTCTAATATTGAAATACCTGAACTTGATCAACTTGAGATTAATGCCAATGATGAAACTATAGTCGATTTATTATCAAATATTTGTGGTATTGGACTTAATCAAAGTGATAATAATGAAAATAGAAGTACACAATCATATAAAGTTAATTTTAAGCATACCAAATTCTATTTATTCCAAAATCAGAGCTTGATTGGTAGTAGGGACCTATTATTTTGGAGACAGAATGAAGACCATATGCCCCAAACTATTAAGGATACAATTCTCTATTTCCTTGGGGTGATAAAAGAAGAGAAATATGAACTTAACATTAGACTAAAAAAGGCAAAACGTGAGTTAAGTATTAAAAAGAGGAAACTCAGAGAAGCTGAAGCCATTATAAGCGATAAACTTTCTCAGGGTAAAAGACTCTTATTTGAAGCTCAAAATGTAGGCTTGATTGATGAGCAAAAAATCCCTAACGATCAAGTTTTGGATAAACTAATGGTTATTTCACATTGGGATCCTAATAAATACCTGGAACCAAATTTCTCTCACAATGAGACTCAACTTAGAAATGAAATAGATGAATTAAGAGATGAGTACTCGAAAATCAATCGAGAAGTTAGATCCTTACAAGTTTTTATTAATTCAGCAGAGGACTATCAAAAGAGTGTAAACAAACAAAAATCACGTCTATCTACTATTGAGCTCTTCGATGAAAAAGACTCTGAGGAACATTGCCCTTTATGCAATTCAAAGCTTGAAAAAGAAATACCCACCGTCGAAGAAATATCAAAATCTCTTTCAAATTTAAACGATTCTCTTAATTCAGTTACAAGAAATGATCCAAAATTAAAAAAGCAAATAAATCATTTAAAGCATGAGCTAAATTTAATCGAAGAAAAAATTAAAGCAAAGGAAAATAAACTGCATTCTGTCATTTCTTCAAAGGAAGAAACAAAAAAACTGCGAGATCAAAATTCTATCAAAGCTAAAACAGTTGGACGAATAAGTCTTTATTTAGAAAATGTTGATTTGGTAGATGATAAAGCTGAACTAGAAAAGGAGGTCACGAGAGCAGAATTAAAAGTTGAGCGAATTGAAAGTAAATTAGAAGATTTTGATGAAGAGCAATTACTAAATTCTATTCAGAATAGATTGTCAACCTTTATGGATTCTTTAGCAAATAAATTTGAACATGAATTTCAAGAATTTCCATTTCGGTTTGATATTAAAAATCTAACAGTTTTTGCAGACACAGAAGAAAGAGCTGTGCCGATGAAAAGAATGGGAAGTGGAAGAAATTGGCTTGGTTGTCACTTAATAACATTATTATCACTACATAAATTATTTATTGAAAAAAACAGACCAGTACCTGGATTTATTATTATGGATCAGCCCTCCCAACC
Organism: Fodinibius salsisoli; assembly: GCF_026229185.1. Taxonomy (GTDB): domain Bacteria; phylum Bacteroidota; class Rhodothermia; order Balneolales; family Balneolaceae; genus Fodinibius; species Fodinibius salsisoli. The sequence continues at coordinate 21,333 of NZ_JAGGJA010000002.1, forward strand.
ATTTTTCCCATCGAAGGATGAATACAAAAAATTTGAAAAAAAGTTTGAAAACTCAGATTCTGATTTAGAAGATTCTGATTTACAAATAGTACGAGATATGTTTCAAGTATTTTTTGAGTATTCAGAAAATCTGAAAGAGCAATTTCAAATTATTGTTTTGGAGCATGCAAACTATCATGACGATCAATTCAAACATGCATTGGTTGAAGAAAAATGGGGAATCAATGAAAATAAATCATCTCTCATACCTAAGGCATGGCTTGACTAATAACTTAACCAACTAATTAGCTTTAACTTAAGCGATACCAAGTACAAACCTCATTATCTTACGTTAATGTATTAAGCCCTAAATTCAAGAATAAAATTCTAACTATTTTCATCGATTCTCTCCAGTGATTTCTTTACCCTTTGCACAGTACTCTTACCCTTTTCTGTAAGTTTTGCTGTCCTACGAATTGATTCGCCTTTATTAAGCTCCTCAACTATATCCGCATGTTTCTCAACCATGTCCTTATCAGATAATCCTGTACCAGTAGCCCTCCCCTTATACTTCCCCTCTAATTTTGCTTTTTGGATTCCTTCGCGTTGAGCCTCCCTCCTATTCTTATAATCAATTTCAGCTAAGGTACTGAGAACACTCACAAGAAGTTTAGCTACAGGATTTTGCTCTCCATTATCGAGAAGAGTATTTAGTCCTTCTTTTTCCGACTTAACATTAACCCCTAAATCAGTAAATCGCTTGATAGTATTCAATACATTAATAGCATCTCTACCTAACCGATCAATCGAGTGTACTTCGACCTCATCTATAATTCCTTCCTCAGCATCTTTCAATAACCTGGCTCCATTCTCTCTTTCCTCAAATGCAGTCATGCCAGACACTTTATCCCAATATAATTCCCCTTCCTTATCTTCTAATTGTCTTGAAATATTTTGTTCTAAAGTTGAAACTCTAACATAGGTAGCCTTCATCTTTGTACCCCATTGAATTATTAATTAGTGTATTCAATTTAGGGTATTGTGCTTGGATACGCAAGTATTAACTCTAAAGGCTACTTATGGTAGAGAAAAAATGTACCGATTTGGGGTATACTCTAAATTGAGTACAGTTATAATTTGTAGTCAATGATCTAACCACCTGGCAAATAAATAGAAGAAGCTCAGAAGAATGCAAGTCAGGTCTGATAAATGTTTGGGATAACTGTACTTTTTAATTTTTTAGTGCCTCAATCATATCTTTTTTATAGTCACCATAACTTTGCCAATGCAATATACCCAAGATGTGCTGTGCAGTATTGTGCTTCTTAATATGATTGGTCTTGAATATTTTGTCTTCATCCCGAAAAGTAGCTAAGCGATCTAATATTTTTTCAACCAATTCATTTTCAAAATTCGGATGCTCATCAAAGTGATTGTATTGATTTCTACCAGCATATATTACTAGTCCCATTGGAAGTTTACCCCAAACAGTTTTCCCAACCCCAAATTTTCTAAGGTTAAGTTTTGAACCTGATTTAGTTAAACTATTATGAAGTTCTTCGCATGTTTCAGGTATAGAATCATTATTTGAATAAATATTAATTCCCATGAATGCTATCTGTAGAATAGCACCCGCAATAGCATTTTTCGATGTTCCAGCCCCATCAATTTTCGACAACGCTTTACAGAATTCTTTTTGGTCTTCATGATTATTTCTTTGCCACCGCTTGATTTCATTTTTGTAATCAGGGTGCTCTGGATCAGCTATATAATCATCGAAAATTAACGAGTCTACTTTTCGATTTTTTTCATAAAGATCTCTATAAAGACTGCTATAGAAAGAGAAATTTTGTAAAAGCTGTTCAATTGCATATTTCGTTTGTTTTAGATACTGATCTATGGACATAGCAAATTGTAAGGCTAACGACCTAGCGGATGCACACGGATTAATATTGAATTTGCAACTAACAAAAGACGAGTCTCAAAACCAATATCGGCAGAGAATAGACCAAGTTTATCCACCTTAATGTACGGTTAGGTAGCTATTCCAAAACTAATTCGCCAAAATGAGTGGGGATATGGCCCTGTAAAAAGTTCTCTTGCCAAAATAATTCAGTTTCTTTATAACCCTCACCAGTTCGGGGATTAACTTCAATGAATGTATTGTTGCATAGTCCAAAAGGAATACATTCAAACTTATTTTTCAGATAGTTTTTTGTATTTGTTATGAATCTATTAAACTCTTCAGAATATAATTTTTCCAGATATTCTTTATCATCCATTAATGGGTCATATAATTCTTTTAACTGCACATCTAATGTATCATAATCAGGCAACTGTACTGTTCTAATCCTATCTTCTTCGAAGTAAGAACCACAATTATTGCAATATTTAAAATGAATTTGGTCATAGCTCCAAGTTCTATTACCACCCATAGTAATATTCTCATCACCCAGCAATACTAAATCAAAAAGCCTACCTTCATTACATACTTTACATTTAGGAAAATTAATGTCAATTATTTCACTAAGCTCAAAATTTTCTCGGTCAATTAAAGCAATCTTATATTTTGCACCATCTTCAATTAATGGTTCAAACTCATTATAAGCTTTAAAGTTAAAGTTAGTTGTTACATCAATACGGAATTTTTCAGAACCTAGAATTCCAGAAAAGTCACAGTGATCACCAACATCTGCGCCTACATCTAATTCAAGGTCTCCTCGATAATTATGATAAAATTCTAGTTCCGCTTTTAAGCCGATATAACCTTTCCTTCCTAATTCTTCTTGTTGAGCATTGAGATAAGAAGTCGAATCCTCGTACCCACATTTATGGTAAAGTGAAAAGGTTATTCTGCGTATTTTATTGAACGTTTCGGCTGACATATATTTAATTACCTAATGTCCTTGCCTTTAAGATGCAGGCAGGTCAATATTTATAATACCCTCGTATAATTATACTGCTAAAACATTGGTCAAACAACTGGTAGTGAAACCTGTCACGTTATCACTGGGGTTATGTATCTATAAAAATTTGGTTGATACTTTTAATTGGGTCGTCTTTATAGCCTGTAACTCTAGCAAGCTCTTGTCCTCCTGAAATGCATTTGAGGGGGAAGTATTTTGCACCTTTTGAAAGCAACCAAATTGTTCTCGTAATACCATCAATAAATGATACGTATTCAATAATTTCCCTTTCAACTCTTTCTAATTTTTTAAAAAAGAAAAACTTTTGTTCGTAAACTGGTTTTTTCTCTACATCTGTGTTAAATGCTACTTTAGCCAAAGGCACTGGATTATCAATGCCATGAGAAAATCCTTGCTCGGCATATTTATATTTATGGTCATTTTCCCATGATTGAATATCTCCATGACTAATTTCAGAATGAATATTTCCAGGATCATTTCTCCATAGTTCTAAAAAGCTCTGTGCTTCAACTATTACTACATGATATTTTTTTAGAGAATCTTCAGATACAGACATGAAAACGTTATCTCTATTGGGAAGCTCAATTTCAAATATTGCTTTGTCTCCCATGATGTTTTCTTGAATAGAATGTAATGTCTTCATTTAGATAATTTATTTGCATTCTGTTCTAATTCTCTGAATAAGTTCTTTAGGAATTTCAATATGATTTGTTATTAAATCCAATGATTTTAATATCCACTCCTTAGTATTGTCTTCATATTTGCTTAATACCTGCATTTCTTGTGAAGATAATGCCCCAGAAATAGCAAATTTTATGTTGTAATGAATTTTGCCTTCTTCACTTTTCAAAGCTGATTCTAATTCTTCAATAATTATATCACTTTTCTTTTCGTTTATTTTCTGAGTATGGGTATAAACAGCCATTATTTCTTCTCCATATATTTCAGAAAATTCCCTTTTCGTCCAAGTATGGAAAGCTTTTATCTTCTCAAAATATTGGTTCACTACCTCTAAGAGGTCAATTCTTTCGCCTGATTTTTCGATAAAGCTTCTTGCTCTCTTATTCCAACCATCGAACTGTAACAGATCATTAGTTTTTATATACAATGAAAGTTCGCTGTTTTTCATTTTCCACTCAGCAGAAATGTGTGGCAAACGATAATGCTGGCACATTTGCCTTAACTTTTGAATAAACTGAACTAGACCATCTTCTTTTAAATCAGAATTTACTTTCTCCTGGTATACACCATAGTGATCTTTCTCTTTAAACGCTTTTCTATAAATTATTCTGGAATGGTCAATTAGAGATAATGAGCTCGCGACAAAATTGTGTAATCTGAAAGCTATCTCTTTAAAAAGGAGGTCAGTCTTCCATTTATTAATCCTATTAAATAAGTCGGAATGCTTCTCTTTATTTTCAATAAAATGTGATAAAAGTTTAGAGAGCATCCCATAATTCCGCTCAAATAATTGCAAGGAATATTCTAATTGTCTGACCTTGCCAATATTGCCAACGCCAGATATTTTGGCTATCTGTTCCTCTATTTCTTCTATTTCACTAAAGATCCCCATAGATAAATATTCTTAAACATCTAACAACCATACGCATAAGACGCGCACGAATGAATATTGATTTGTTTAATAATGAACGAAGAGTTAAAAGCCAAAAGATGGTAAGACTGACTTGGCGAGGCGCACCTCCTTTAATCGGCTGTTAGGTATCTTTGGTGTGCAACTTGCCTGGAATTGTGGCACGGATTCGAGTACTTAGTTTTTCACGCAAGTCTTCAAAACTATCCCACACTATGTGGTTATATTGACGCGTGTCGAAGTGTAATCTATCGATAAAATCGTTTCTACATGTCCATATAACTGGTATGTCTAGTCCCATAGCAAATCCTGCTTCGAAATAAACACCACCACGATTTCCAGTAAAATCGGCTACGACTAAAGAACTTTTTCTTATCTCGATATTTATTCTATCACATATTTTATCATTGTGCTCAGCAATATCAATTCTCATTGGGTCATAATCAGTATCTTCTAAGCCCTTTTTAAAACCTTTCTCCCATACTTCATCGAGATCAGAATCAAACCACATTGCAACAAAAGCTTGATTAGTAAAGCTTTGGGTTTTCTTAAGCTCATTATAATATTTCCATCCTTCTAAGGTTGGTCTGATGGTCGAACTATCGCAGTCTATATATCCTAATTTACTTGCTAATGATAGATAATGAGCAAATTCATTTTGGTCTTTAGCATGTGCAATTGGATAATCTGTTTTGGGATCATATTGAACATCATCAGCAGGATTTTTTAGCTTTTTAAAAACATAAATTATGATTCTATTTATTCTTTCAATTGGATCAAAAGATGGCTCAATAGAATTAGGCAATTTCTTTAGATTATCAGAAGTGATCTGGGTTTCTATATTGTTTTCAAAATTTCCCCTTAGAACCATTACCAATTTAGATCGCTCTTCTTCATCTAGGTTTTCTGCCATAGTAGAGGCAGTCCGAGAGATTGTATATTTACCAACTAGATCATTTTCTACATAATAAATTTGTGATCCCCCATGATCTTGATAAATGTTTGACTCAAATCCTGAAATTGGGCATTTACTCATATCGTAAAATTATTTTTAAAGATACCTAACGACATTACTCATTAGATGCACACGAATGAATGTTGAGTTGATAAATAATGAACGGAAAGCTTAAAAGCCAGAAAGTGGCAAGACCTGGCGAGGTGTATCGCCCTAGATGTGCTGGTTAAGCATTCACATAATATTTCAAGTAATCATAGTAGTGTACTAATGCAATAAAATATGTTTTATGAAAATCATTTGTTGACTCAATTAGTTCTGAGTTTTCATCAAGAAAAGTATGAAGCATGCTTAAGTTAATTTTATCAATATCAAGTAGAGGTATTATGTATAAACAATGTTCAAAAGTTTCCTCACGGATAAGTTCTTTTACTGAATCAAACTCATCATTAAAATAGTCTTTCTTTTTTCTCCAGTGATCAATTGAACTAAAATAGTCCTGATCTATTTCTGCATATTTTCTGACTTTAGATGGTAAATCATCAAACTGAATATTACCATCTTCATCTATAAATCCTGCATCATTTAAATATTTAAAGACAGGAACATAACTTCTGGATCCTGAAAGTTGAGGCAAGGTATCATTAATAATACTGTTTGAATCCCAATTATTTTGATTATAAATAATATCATCTATGATATCATTGACTTGTATTGATTTATAACCAATATCAGATAGTTGAGATTTTATACCTAACCCCATCACGACCTCAACTTCATCGTAATCCTCAACATTTTCTATATCAACTACTGAAATTTTATTTTTGGGATCATTGGTAAGAACAAGGTCATAAATTTTTTCTTTCAAGTTTCTCAAAACCTTAGCAGGATAACGTCGTTCAATTTTTGAAAGAGGCTCATAGATATTTCTGAAGTCATCTGTTCTTATTGTTCTAAGTGAGACCCTATGAGAGGCAATATTATGAGGAGTTATTTCATAATAATCCCCCTCATTATGTTCATCCCATTCTACAAATATTAAACGTTCCGAAATGGTCCTAATCTTTTCTTCATCTAAACAGTTAAATACTTTTGAGAGTATATTTTGGATATTAGGGTCATTTAGAGAATAACCGAGAAATATTATTGGATGATCTACGAAAATTGTTAATAGTTTGGAAGCTAAATAAGCATTTTTTTCCTCGTACTTATTATAATCCTGATCAGTAAGGACTAAAGAATTTGGTTGGGTAGAGCAACCATGGATTTTGAAAATTTCTGCTACTGATTGGTGATTATTGAATAGTATTTCCTCCTGCCCAATGTATCTTTCAAAATCGCTGAAATTTTCTTCTAGAAATGTATCCCAATTGGTCGTAATTATTCCATCCACATTACTTTGCTGGAATAATTCAATCTCTTCTATCAATTCTTCGGGTAGATCTTCGATAATTTCTGCATCATTAATATAGTTTGATATTTCGATTTTTAGAGGAGTAGAATCATTTTTAACTATCTCTTCATATATTTGTCTGCTCTTTTTATAACTATCTTCCGTAAACCAAACATCATAAAAATCAGAAGCCATCAAAGAAGCTAATTCTGGCAAATTATCATTTGACTTACCTCGATAGTAACTGTAGGAATGTGGCAATTTATCAGAAAAGCGAATTAACAAATCTTCCCATGATCCTAGGCCCAAATACCTTTTAGAAATTCCAGAACCTACAAAAAGAAACGGCAATGTTTTCTGGTTATCTAAAAAATCTAGTAGTCTTTTCGAAATATCCATTAAAAAGCTTTCTAATTAAATGTGGTACCTAACGATACTGGGTATAAGGTCAGTTGGAGCCAGAGTTAATTTAAAATAAAATGTACTACAGAAATTAAAGAACTAGGAATCGGCAAAAATGGCAAAGGACATCCACTTGACACGAGGGGTACATACCTATGGCAGGAAAAACTTCTTCACTGTAGCTCTTTTCATTTGTTGATACTGATTGGTGCAGTCGCATCCTTTTTTACAAAGATGTCTAGCAACTTGAATATTTCCCAAGCCTCCTGCTCTTGCAGATGCTTTCAAAGCACCAACTGCCTGATCATATAAATTAACTGTTTCGACTTCTCGTTTTGGATTGTCTATATTTATTCGATCAAGATAACTGTCTAATCTTATTACACCACCAACGTGTCGCAAAACAAACATTTTATTAAAGTTTCCGTACCTATAATATTCTCTAAATTCATCAATAGATTGATAATATCTTTCTTCTTGTGGGGTACCTGTTTCCCAATCTTGTGGGTTCCCTTTAGTAATCCATAATGATGCCAGCCAATCTTCTAGCAAAACTTCCAAATTAATTCTAAACAGAACTGGACCATAATAATTTCTCCCTTTGGATCTGTAATGAATGTCAATACCGTCTAAAAATACGTCATACCAAAGACTTAAAGATTTATCCTTGTCATCAGATTGTTGGTCTGTCTGAGGTAATCCTAATTCATCAAGTACCCCTCTTGAAAGTAGCTTGCCCTGACTAAGAAAAGAACAGGCAGTTCGTACGGTATTAGCATGATGAAAGTATTCAACTCCCTTTTCTTGAAGTACCTCATAAACCTCAGAAGCTACTAATTCCATGAATTACTTATCTCTTAATTATAGTGTATAGAAAGATTTTGTACATCAAGATGTAGACGAACCAACGTAAGTTATTGATTAACAAAATTGTAGTTATTAAAAGATAAGAAATCAAGAAATCTACCAGGAATGTCCAAATTGATATGTCTTTTTAGGCATTTTTATATACCACTTGAAGGTGATTATTAGTACTAAAAATAGGTTTTTCCATGCCTTCAATTTTTAAATAATTACCGACTTTCCTAATTGGGGCAATTACAATCCAAAGATCAAGATTCTCGGTAATACCTTTAATTCTTTTGCTGATCTCATATGGACTGATTGATTTAGGACCTTCAAATTTCACATGAGCAAGGTTAACTAAAACATGAAATGAGTTTCCATTAAAAATACGCTCATTCTTAAATCCGTATATTTCATCTTCTTGGGAAAAATGGTCTTGGGGAATTTCATTAACTCTATAATTCAAGACTTCATATTTAAACAAAGGCTCCCAATCATTGATTTCATTAAGTGGTCTTCTTCTATGGCCAGCGCCGTGCGGATTTTTATATTTCATCGACTTAACAGGATAGGTAGGAAATTTTTCTAATAGCGATCCGTCACTATGATAAGTGAACTCACTATAACCCGTCACTATATCTTTTTTTCCAATTATGTTAGTTTTCTCAGTGCTAATAAGCCCCCGAGGAACTTTCTTTTCGAAGAAGTTAAATTTTAAATGATTTTCAGAGTCGCCATAATTTATAACTCTGAAGAGAAAATGATCTTCACCCTTAAAATTAAATAATATGCTCTTCTTGAAAGTTGCCATTTTAAAAATGTCTAGCGACCTTGCAAATAAGAATGCTTATATATTTATTTTCTAAATAATGAATGGAGAGATAAAATACCAAAAAGGGTGGCAAGACCAAACGAGGCGCGTCCCCATAATGCGCATACTAGACGTTTCTTAATTTAATTTCTATTCCAGTAAAAATATTCTCTACTATAGTATCTGCAGAAAACATTAAGGAATCACCTTCTATTAATTTGTTTCCATTGTAAGTGATAACTAAATAAACTCTCTGCTTCTCACATCCAACTTCTTCAACTGAGATATCTTTTTTATACTTCTTTGATATTTTTTTTGCTTTTTCTTTAGCTCGCTTTTCTACAGTCTGTACTTTCTTTTCATCTTCTAACTTTAAAGAATCAACTGTATTTGTTTCTTCTATTCCACCAAAAAATGAATAGTTATAGGTTTTAATTATATCATATTTTTTCCCAAGTGTGTCATTAAATGTCAATTCAATTACAATGTTAGGATTATCACCTTTTGGGTGTGTTAAATTTCCAAATGTAGTTTTTTGCTCAACATTTTCATCAGCTTTTAAATCAAAATTTGACGAGTCTAATTCCTTTTTAACCCACTGAATATCATCACTATCTCTTAAATAAATATAATTTTTAACATTAATTGCTTTGCCTTCTCCAGAATTGCGAATGTCAAACGTTATATGAGTGCTATGAACATTAGATTCTTGATTTGAAAAATCATTGTTATAATCAAGCTTACTGATGTTTAAAATTGGTGCGAATTGATGTTCCTTTGATTCTTTTAATTCGCGTAAACTTTCGAAGGAAACTGCAAGTGTTAAAATTATTGCTGACGCTGTTAGCCAGGTAATCAGTAAGGTTGGAGAAAATCTTACTCCATCATAAAGAAAAAGAGGAACTACAGAAATAGCTAACAAAGAGAGAATAATTGCAATTATCGAAACTGCCCAGACAAATGTTGAATTATTTGGATATAATTTCATCTCTTTAGTGAATTAGAAAATGTATAACGACTTTGCGCATAGGGTGCAGGTGCCAACGTGTTGAATTATTTATAAAATGAAAGGTTAACTAATAAATTAAAGGGAGGCAAGGAAATGGCAGGATCTATCCCCTAAAAGTGTTGGTTAGGTATTTCTGGTAAATCGACATTTCGGAAAGTTTTTGCATCCAAGAAATTTCGTACCAGCATTGGGTCCTTTTTTGGCTATTCTCTCAACTAACTTGGAACCACATTGGGGACAAACTGTTGTTGAATTATGCCTTTCACGCAAAGATAGTATATGCTTTTTTGTGGTAAGTGAAGATTCAGAAACGTAGTAATCCATTTCTCCGACTACTCGATCAATCTCTTCAGGTGAAAAAACGTGATCCTTAAACTGTTTTATATATTTGCCTAGGCGAGATTTAATAACGTTATCAGGCAACTGTGTCTTAAATTTACAATCACCTACGAAATAAATAACCGTATGTATGTTTGATTCATTAATGCCCAAAAATTCAGAAACAATCTTTTTTTGCCTAAAGGATTGCCTTATTGGGTTCTGGAACGAATAATTATTCCCATAATGTGATTGTGTCCAACTTTTTTGACCCTTAGACCCAAAAATCCAACCTTTCTTATTCTTCGTTTCTATTATGAACAGTCCGTATGGCGATACAAGAAGATGGTCAATTTGAGTTGTCCCATTTCCTGATGGAATAATGACATCATGAAATCTTCGGTAGACTTTCGAATTGAGTGATAGCCACAGATAGAAAGTAGTCTTTTTTTCGCCAAGCCAACCTCGAATTCTTTTCATTTCATTTACTAATAGCAAATTTGTGCATAAGGTACTCACGTACAAATATTTATTAACTAAATAATGAATGAACAGCTAAAAAGCCAAAGCTTGTCAAGTCCTGCACCCTTAAGTTCTGGCTAGGCCTCTCCTTTATTTTAATATTTTTGCTTCATTTCCAGGATTATCATGATTCCAAAATTCGATTAGATCTAGGTCAATTTCTTCTACATTATCTTTTTGAATCATACGTGATTCTTCAAGAATTATTTGTTCGTTTCCATCCGAACCATAGGTTAAATGAATTGCATGATCATAATTTGCCTCTCGTTGAAAACTTGTTAGCTTTTTTAGATCATTTTTGATGCCTTCTCGATTAAAGTTTACTGGTTTAACTTCAACTATTACTAGATTTCCTTCCATTTTACCTGGAATATGAATTAATAAATCAGGTATCACATTTTCATCAATCAAATGATGGCCTGATTTGTCAATCTCACCTGATAAGGTATATTCATTTAAATCAGCAGGCCAGTTTGTTCTCAGCTGGTGGTATAGCTCGTAGCAATAGACCCTCTCACGGTATAAAGACTCTTCTTGACCAGCTACAGGTAAATTAAAGAATCGTTCATTAATAGCTTGTGTAGCTATCTTTAATAAACTCGTGAATTCGTCAAAATCATTCATCACTTGGGGTTTAAGAGTTATTATCAACTTTCTTTAAGAGGTACACCCAAAATATTAAATTGGCAACTAACGAAAGATGAACTTTAAAACCATGAAGGGCACAAAGATGGCGAGGTGCGTTCGCGTTAATCTGTGGTGGGTTTTGCATTTTTAGTCATTTGCTGGTGGTCCAAATAACTCGATAAAATCTTCTGAAGTTTCAAATCTGAATTTATCTAAACCAAAGCTACTTATGTTTTCGACAGTAAAATCACCACTACTGTTTAAGGTACCTTTAAGACTAAATCTTATTTTAATAATGTTATTTCGTTTTAGAGTTTCGACTTCTTGTTTAGTTAGAAAATAAAGTGCTCTATTTTTTTGGTTAACTGTATCAGTTAGATTCCTGTCGATACATTTAATTCTTTCTCCATTTGAAAGAAATAGATAGATCGACCCGTTAAAACTCCCAGCATTCTTATATTTGGTTTCAACTAATATTACACCATCTCCACTTCCCCTTTTACCAATTTTTAAGACAATACTTTTAACTTCGCCCTCAAAAGTACCCAAATAAGTCGAAGGATAGTTTTTGTTACCCCAATAAATATAACTTTGTCCATTTGCAGATAATGGAATTGCTATACATGAAATAAATACTGTTATATAGGGTAGTATGCGAATCATAATATTTAGTTAATTCAAAAATTAATCCATTTCTGTCAGATCTTTACTCTTTTTATCGCCTTCTTTATTGACAAAATAAATACCGGCAATTAGCATTCCTGTTAAAATTAAGTAAAAGAAAGGCGATTCGAGTGGCTCACCATTTTGTAATCTAAAAGGTATGTTTAGAAAATTCATTACACTTAAAACTATTAAAATCCAACCTACTATTTTCATAATTAAGATCTATTTTGAGCTTCTTCTTTGTAATCTCCAACTAAACTTTTAAAGGCGGGCAAGCCAAAATACAGCAGAATGCACCCAAGAACCATAAAAAACATATAAGTAATACCCACGTCACCTCCGACTCTATTTTTCCATTCATCTGAAGCAAATAATGGGAGCAAAATCATGCTTGCACCACCAAACAAAAATATATATGATATACAACCTATCTTTGCAATATGATCTCCATGAAACTTGATCTCGCCCAAAGCTTTGTTCGCAAAATCTTGGAAAGACATTTCTGAATATTGTTTGGCTTTTTCCTGGCCTACATTTTTCCAATGTCTAAATGTCTCATTCGATTCGATATTACCATACTCCGAATATTGGTTTTCTTTATTTACAGGGTAATATTTATCAAATAATTCGGTATAAATTTTTCTGTTGCTTTCATCACTTAAAACCTCATAGGCTTCAGTTATTTCAATAAATTTTTCTGTTGCTGATTTATCAGGATTCTTATCTGGATGATATTTCAAAGCAAGTTTTCTATAAGCTTTTTTGATTCCTTCAATATTGGCGTCTCTCTTTATACCAAGAATTTCATAGTAGTTTTCCATAATTTTGGATTTAGAATTCAATGCTATTAGCAGTTGATATAAAATTTTTCCTGTGGTTAATAAAGAAATTGATACCTGCTGACATCGTTAAAACAAAACTCTTGCCATCGTTAAAAAATGTATATTGAAGCTGTTTTAACGTGAAAGGTTCATTGGGGGGAGTAAAAACAATAATGTATTTAAAAGATTTTTTCCCATTTAGGACTGGATAGCCTACCTCTTCGATTTTTACAGCAGGATCAACTTTTCTAAACATATTTAATATCATTTCTTTAGTTAAGTCATGTGGTGTTTTTCCATTAAATGCAGATGTTAGAGGACGAACAACTATATTTATTGAGCTTCCATCCGTTGAAGAAAATTGCAAGTCCATATTTGGAGAAGTACTAGCAATTTTAGAAAAGTTTGATGGAACAAGTAGAGTATAAGAGTAATTTATACTCCTATATTTCTCTCCCTGTGCATTAACGATATGGCTACTTAAAATGACAATGACCCCTGAAAAGAAAATCTTCTTCATCTCTCTTTTAGTTTATTACACTTACTGAAAAACTACATGAAAGCCCTCCAACTAATAATGTTAAGAACATTATTCATATCCACATTGATTAAAAATGAACTAAAAATCAAGGAGTTAAAAAATCTTAATGGGTGGCTTATGACCCTAAATTACTAAGCTACACAACTTGAACTAGGTCTTTAAGTTCTCTGTATGTTTTTTTGTTATTTACTCTAGCTGGATGGCGCCAGGGAACAACTGTAATGCCACGCTCCGTATCTATAACTGGCTTAGATTCAGGATTTTTAGGATCAACATCCAAACCTAATAACTAAATCAATATGCCAAATGTACCCCCAGCAATTATGATCTCTGGTGAGATTAGTTCAATTTGTTTCAATAACAATTCACGTTCCCTATAAGCAAATGCATTAATCCTTTTATTATTTGCACTTGCTTCTCCTGTTGTTTTCTTAAGGTTGATTGAAGCTATCGAATGAATGGCTTCATATTTCGATTCTTTGTTATCTATTTCACTAAATGGAGGAAAGTCATTTAAAATGCCAGCAGACCAGCGAGCAACAGCATGCCACATTTGGTATTTAGGTCCATTTTTTAAGAGTTGGCATAAATCACCTCCACCATATTTATTGACTTCTTTTAAGACAAATAAAAATTTAGGATCTGATTTCTCATACCCCTCTTTGTTAATTATTCCATCCCTGCAAATTTGATCTGATTGAACATTAATATTTTTGTAATGTTTTTCCCATTCATCCCACATTTTATCAGCTAGCATAATCTTCTCAATCCTCGAACTGCCTAATTTTTTGAATAAGCGAGATTATTTCTTTATCCATGAGTTGGGTAACCATTTAGACTTGCTCCATTCCAAGTAATCTCTTTTTTGATTCAATCAAATATGTCTGGAATATGACAAAAATTGCACCAATTAAGGAACCCAATAGAGCCGATGTTGCTCCAATCAAACTTCACTCATATTATTAGGTTTTTGCTAGGAGTACACATGTTTTCCAAGCGTGCGCCTTCCTAAATTAGACTAATTTACAGGGTGAAAATCATGCAGGCTAACGATCTGGGGCATAAAGTGCCCACGAATTAATGTTGATTAGTTAAATAATGATTGGAGAGCTAAAAAGCCAAAAACCAGCAAAGAATTGGCGAGGCGTGTTTACTTAATTCTAGGGTTAGGTTGCTAAGCTAGCCCCATTTAACTGCAAAGAGCCTTCAAGTTCATACAATCCCCATACTGCTATTCCAGCATACCAAAATAAAGCTGGTGAATTCTCTTCGGGGAAAACAACTAATTTGGCAAAAAAACCTATTCCAGCAATTCCTATTAATATTGCACCAAGTTTAGCCAGCAATTCTTCACTCAGGAAATAAAATTTTGAAAAAAGCCATATGGCTTGTAGGGCAATAAAAGCGATAAATAAATTGAGTGAGAATTCCACTCCTTCTTTAGTCCATAGTCCTACATGCTCAGGAGCATTGGTTATCCCAAAGGAATTTAAATAACCAAGGGTGAATAAAACAGCTATTAATGGGAAAGTGACTGATTTGCTTTGCGAAATTCTAATAACAAATTTTTTTAAATCCATTGTTTGTCTGATTTATTTGACCTGTTTAGCAACCTAAAGACATTGCGCATAAACTGCAGGCGCCAACTTTATTAATTATTTACAAATGAAAGGTTAACTAATAAATGAGGGGTTGGCAAGAATAGGCTAGGTTTCTCCAATTAATGCACAGTTTAGTACTCTGAGGACTAATCTTCTACAATTTTTAATGATTTAATTCTATTTCTAATCAATTCACATCCTTCATCAATTAGTGATGTAATTTTTTCACGGTTTTCTTCCTGAGATTTCCAATATTTTTCCCAATCTTGAGATGTATGCTGATATTGAATTGCTTCCTTTCTACAAATATGCCTTATCTCATCTAGTTTTTTATAAACTTCTTTCGAATAAAAAGGTTTATTCTTTTCTATTGTGTCTCTGAAATCAATAAATGCTTCTTGTAAATTAGATAATCTTTCTTTTATCCTTTCTTCTTCAGTTTTATTAGGATCTACAGAATCTCCCATAGGTCTTAATTGAAGTGTGTTTTGCTTCAATGGAACTAATAACTCCCATACTTCTTGATAGATTTGGAACTCAGTATCAAACTGTGATTTAGATACATGATTGGCTCTATTATATAAGGCATCTAACCGTTTAGATGTCTTTTTTAAGTAACTCTTGTAAAGTTCTAAAACCCCCTTTCCAAAGTAAGCCATTAAACCTGTAATTATTACAGAAACTCCTCCTAATAGTCCTAGTATATCACTTAGCATTTGATGCTATTTTATGTAAAAATTCAAAGCGTACTAACGGCAATGCGCATAAGGTGCGTACAAAAAAATGTTAATTGATGAATAAAGAACGGAGAGCTAAAAAACCAAAAACCTGACAATCCCAGGCAAGGCGTGTCCGTTTAATGAGTAACTTTATACTATCTTTTTTCCTTTTATTTCTTCTAAAAATACAGAAGAAGATTTTTCTGTTATTGTTGCTTGAAAGGCATCAATCTTTCTCAAAAATGACTTACGCTTATTCATCTTACATTCTTCAATTCCTTCTATATCAGCTAATTTATTTTTTAGCGAATAATACTGCTCAATATCCTCAATCACTTTTTCATGATTAAACAAGAAATTAAGGATCGAAAAGGATTTTGGGTTATTTGACCATAAAAAAGGATTATTTTTCAGATAACTAAATGCGGTTTCAAGCATATGATAATTGCTAAACCTCTTAGAAAAGTAATCGACTTTGGGAGTTTCATTTACTAAGAACTCCGCGATATAAACATTGTCTAAAAACGCTTTTCTAAATTGAGTAATAGCTGAAAGCAACTTGTTTTGGACAACTAAAATCAATGCATAGTTATATCGATTAGGACTGAAATCAAGATTTTCTGAAAATATTTTTTCAGCTTTATCAAAGTATCCTGCATTTAGAAAGGCATCGCCCAGCAAATACCTGACCCCTTGATTGTCATTAGAATTGAAGTTTAATAAACTCTGAAAAAGTTCTATTGCTTCCTCTGGTTTACCTGTACTCAAAGAACTAAGTCCAAGTCCTTTTACTGCTCTTAAAAATGGGCGGTTATCTATAAATCCCCAGATTATTTCCCCATTAAATTTTTCAGGAATTAATTGATTACCTATTTCATAACCCTTTTGGAATATATTATATGCTTTTTCATGATTTCCAATTTTCCGATCTATATAACCTAATGAGACATAAGCATCAATAAATTCTGGATCTTTATCGATGACAGTCTTATAAATTTCTTCTGCCTTTTCAAATTCTTTGACTTCGAAAAGTTCTTCGGCTTTGTAATAAAGATCAAAGATTTGATTTCGCTCCATTCCCCATTCAAATCTTCCTTCTGGTATTTCAGGATCTACAATGATGAATTCTAAGCCTCTCAAAATAAACTATGATTTTAGTTTTGGGTTACGCCTAACACCTCCACTCATAATTGACATGCAGACCAACGTTGATTTATATGAATAATGTACTATAGAAATTGATGAATTAAAACTTGTTACCAACGGCGAGGCACATCTGTGTAGATATTCTGGTTAGCTGGCTGGTATTATATCAGGAGAAATTCTGTTAATTCTTTTTTTGTCAGAAGAACTTGGATTTAAATATGATTCCTTGATGGATTCCTTTAATGCTATTTTTAATCGTTCTACTATCAACAAGTATAATTTATCATCTTTTTCTAGATCAAGTTTATTGATTGTGTAATTGATTAATTCGGTAGCTCCTAAAACTTGTCGACAAACCGATTTAATATCAGGAGGATCTAAATCTTCAAATTTTTCCAATTCAACAAGTAGAAGTGTAGCTAAGTAAAGGCTAAGAATTAATACGGTCGGACTTTCTGAAATATCACTTGTAGCTGAAAATTCTGGAGCATCAGTCATATCAAGAAAATGACCTAAAGTAGAAAAATTAGTATGAGAATAATTATTTAAAAAGTTATAAAGATATTGATGCACCTTGTTATCTAAATCATATCCTGTTTTTTTAGATAGTTCACTTGGTAATATGAAT
This sequence comes from Fodinibius salsisoli, assembly GCF_026229185.1. Taxonomy (GTDB): domain Bacteria; phylum Bacteroidota; class Rhodothermia; order Balneolales; family Balneolaceae; genus Fodinibius; species Fodinibius salsisoli. The sequence continues at coordinate 38,835 of NZ_JAGGJA010000002.1, forward strand.
TTATGATCACGTACTTTTCCAGTCTTTGTATCGACTAATTTCCCCTTTATAATCTTGCCATTACTTTCTAAGGGTTCTAAAGCACCTACTTTTAATGAAATTGGATTCATTATTAAGTAGTCAAATACATTCTGATCATTTGTTTCAGATACATACCGCATCGATAAGTACGCTTCATAAACACTTCTTAATAAAGTTAAACTATCTTCAAATAGTTTTTCATCATATAGTATTCTTATAGCCTTTAAAGACCGACACGATTTTGAAAGACAAAAATAAAGATGATCATTGAGCATTGCCGATCGATCATTCCATAATAGACCTTCTGGAATCCCACTTGTTGATATTTGGGTATTTAAGGTTCTATTCAAAAGGCTAAAGCGATATTTGAGCTTTCTGTAATTCAAGAGAGGAACTATTAATTTAATAGGCCAGCTAACGACATAGCACATAAGCTGAAAGCACGCCAACGTCGATTTAATAACAAAATGTACTACAGAAATTGAAAAACTAAAAATCAGCAGAGAAGGGCGAGGCACGTCCGCTCAACCTGGGGTTATATGTCGTTTTTTATATAGAATGGCTATCGCACTTGACTCTTTGTGATTAATCAAAATAATTGAAATTCCAGTTAAGAACTAACTTATTGTTCTTTTCAAAAAATGGGATTTTGTCAATTATTGATTTTCTATGCTCCGCACCTATAAGAAATAAAGCCTTACTATATTTCTCTTGATTGCTATAACTATAAATATTATTAATCATTTCTTTTTCTCGTTTGTCATGAATATACAACCAGTCATTATATATTTGGGACAATTTTCTATGATTCATTATCCTTAGTATATCTGCTTCTAAAGAATGCGTTCGTCCCAATAACTCTATACATTGAATACTATTCAAATATGGAAAACCAAATCGTTCCGAGCATTTTTCATGTTGACTTGATAAGTATCTGTATTCCTGATTATGGTAGAATATGTCAAACATTTTATCAATATCATTCTTAAAACGTATGTTAACAAATTCATTTCCATCCAAGTCCACAGGAAAATGAGTAAGAGGATATTTTTGGACGTATCTCTTGATTGTTTTTGTTTCTAAGGTATCGGTACGTGACCCTTCATAAATTGCGGTAAATCCGTTGGAAGAAAGTTCTTCAAAAATTATTTCAGGACTAATTTGTTCAATGATTCTGTACAATTCATTCGAGTTACAAATGCCACGTTCTTTATGAGCTGTTCCAATTAAGATGATTTCATTCATAAACACATCTGTATTTCAATTACTTGATTATTCCAACTTATCTTAACTATTAAGTTAGTTGAGCCCAACATTGTCATAACACTAATAGCCCTATCTATAGAAACTTTATGCGAAACTCCATATATGTAATTAGCCTTTAACGACCTTGCACATAAAGTGCACATGAATGAATGTTGAGTTGATAAATAATGAACGGAAAGCTAAAAAGCTAGAAAGTGGCAAGGCTAGACGAAGTGTGTCCCCTTAATTCGCGGGTTAGCTGTAAATTTACCCTTCGTTATTATTCTTATTTAATAGGCTAGAAACAGCTTCTTTTAATTTTTGATTGTCTTTTAAAGCTTGTGAAAGTTTTTCAGCTAAATCTGTCAATACTATTCTTATGCTACTGGCATAACTCAAACAATCAGCATCTGTATCAGCATGTAATCCCTCACTTAATGCCGAGTGTAATAAGGTAAGTGGATTATGATGACCTTGGATTAGTAGCGACTCTGGAATTCCATCTTTAATGAGCTCTACAGATTTACTAAACTGAGTTTCTTTTTCAGCTTCCTTTAAATTCTCAATCATTTGGTCATCTGCACCAATTCTATCTGCAACCCTAATTATTTCTCGAATGATTCTATTTTTTTGATTTTCAACTACTCTTCTGTAATACGAAAAAGCTCCAATTCCAAGTCCTTGATTTTCAGCTCTTCTACCTTTTAAAAATAACTGTCTGTCTGGACCAATTAGACTGATAACTCGTGAGGGAATTCGTGGACCAAATGTAGGATATTCACCAAACTTAAAAATTTCTCCAGATTGTTCGCCCTCAAAAAGTTTTATGGAAATTGAGTAGGTTTTGAAACTCTTTTTACAATTATCACATCTATAAGTTAAGAAGGTATCTGTATATCCCTTACTGCCAACTCTAGTTTCAGACATGTGTTCACACCTAAAATAACGCTTTCCTCCACAATGTTTGCTTTCACAATGCAATTGTAAATCGGGAGGTTGAATTGCATTATATGCTGTTGGTGGTCCACTACCTCTTGTCCATTTTTGTTTTGAAATATTTTCAACTTCTCTGAGCTGTGTGGGTGGGATAGACTCTAAAAACTCATTAAATGATATTAGTTCTCTATCGGAATCTTCTTTTTCACTCATATTAAGTTTTTTTGCTTCAGTTTTACACCTAACGGCCTTGCGCAAAACCTGCAGGTGCCAACGTGTTAAAATTATTTATAAATGAAAGTTTAACTATTAAATACAAGGGAGACAAAGCAAATGGCGAGATCTGCCCATATAAACACTAATTATGCGTTTCTGGTAAATCGACATTTCGGAAAGTTTTTGCATCCAAGAAATTTCGTACCAGCATTGGGTCCTTTTTTGACTATTCTCTCAACTAACTTGGAACTACATTTAGGACAAACTGTTGTTGAATACTGCCTGTAGCAAACAACTACAGATAGGATATCGAGATCAATTAGGCGAGGAGATATTTTTCTTGCCCGGAATTGCTATAGCCTATTGACATTGGAGGCCATATATAGGTTAGGTTTCTTCTAATTTAGTTTTGGTTTAACAAAGTGATCATAAAAATATTTAGATGTAGAGTAATTCAATTTACTCGCTTTTCTGGGTGGAACACGAGTTTGTAGAATTTTATATAGTGATAACGAATCAATTTTAATTTCCCGTAACTTTCTGGCTGTTTCTTTTTTTAGGCCTTGCTGATATTGTTTCTGTATTCTTTGAGCTTCTTTTTTAGAGAAGCCAATATGTTGAAATAATTTTTCCATTTGATGGCGCCACATAATAAGTCCATCAGTTTCTGGAAATAATTTATCAGTAATCAGAGTTTGATCATCCTCTTTTCTAAAAAGTGAAAGAGTATTAGTTTTTGCTTCAAAGGATTGAGTAAACAATGAAAAGTAAAAAGCTAATCGCTTTCGACTGACAGGTATTTTATTTTTAATAAATTTTCTAAACCGATTTGTTTGTCCGATAAATGTTATTTCTTTGGCCGCTCCCGCCCAGCCGATTATTGGTTGATAAGTATTATCTTGATCTATGATATAGGCTGAATAAACGTAATCGGTGAATTCATGACTATTTGTTAAATATGAAAAGATGGCTTTCTTATTTTGAGGAAATAGCTTTTTAGTTAGGGTGGGGTTTTCTTCAGCTACCCAAACCTCTTCTTCGATATTTTTCAAAGAATTCATTATTAAACAACTGCGATTTTTAATTAAATGGGCCAATTACCCAATACCTGAGTTCTGTTGGTATATTAAGACTCTCGCCACATTTTATTAATCCTGTCTCAACAGTGTGATCCTTATACCAATTATTTACCCTTAAATTTACTTCTTCATCGATTATTTGTGGAGAGTCAACCTTTCTTAAAGATCGATTAATATCTGAATAGTATTTAACTATTCCCTTTAATTGCTTTTTTATTTGTCTTTTAGGATTTGTGGAGAGTAAAACTTCAAATATTTTTGTTTTAGGCCAAGAAATATTTTTTGATTTCTGGACATCCTTTTCAATTTCTGTTTCAAATTTATTCGGCCTGCTGTTGTTTAATAAGACATCAAAGTGATACATGGCCTTGAATTCGATAAGAGCAATAGGATGATCTTGATTTAAGATAGCTAAGTCACAGCGCTTTCTATCATAAATCCATTCTCTACTAGCAATAAAACCTTCAGAATTAAGCTCTTTTTGTATTTGAAATGCAACTTTGTCGCGGATAGGCATTTCAATTTTTGATGTCAGAGCCAGATAAGCCAATTCATTTTGCGAAAAATGATCAAGAGTTTCTTCGAGTTTATTTACTAACAACTTAGATATATTCATTTTCTTGATGAATTTTGGAGATTAATTTTATGGAAAAGAAACCTAACGATTGGCGCATAAGGTGCGCACGCAATAAAATTGAATTGTTAAATAATGAACGATGAGTTAAAAAGACAAAAGTAGCAAGTTCTAACGAAATATGTCCGCTTAATTCGCTGGTCAATTATTGATTATTTTTATACCTGATTGCAACAGCTTCAAGCTCATTAATAGGTACACCATAGGCCATATCTCCAACAGGCATTGCAACTGTTCCTTTATTTCTTTCACCCAGAATTATAATAGCATTTGCACCTATTTCTTTAGCTTTATTCTTTAAATCAACAATTGCATCATTTCCTGCTTCAGCAGAAAGGAGTCCCAATTCCATGTAATCTTTTTCTGGCGGATTTGTTTGAAAAACTTTGACTTCTTTAGTGGGTTCAAAAGTTTGATCAGTATATCTCAAGAAATCTACATTTGAGCATGAAATGAAAATTGTCAATAATAAGAGAAGAGGGAAAAACTTATTCATAATGAATGTTGAGAATATTTAACTCATTTATATTATGATTACATAATGCCGTATAAATACCTTATAGATAAGCATCAGCATTAATTTTTGACGAATAAAATATTTGAATATAAATGAAGAATTGATCTCAGAAGCTCAAAAATCCTTTATTTAAAATTTTATTGATGGTGTCATTTATACAACCCTTCTGTTTTCTTAATCATGATTATATACTCCTCTTCTGTTATACCAATATCCTTGCAAAAACCCATTGCGAAATTCACCTCTCTTTCAGTTATTTCTCCATCACTTGAGATTAGACCATGAACAGCCAGAATGTACCAATCCTTTTGCAAATCACTCAGGCTATCTAAGTGTTTTATTATTTCATGATGGCCTTTTTGAGCAAGTTCAACAAATGCTGGATCATCCTCATTTAAGTCTAATACTTCAGTTATTTTTGCGATATACCCTCCTTCATTTAAATGAATACCATCTGATTTTGCTATAATAAATAAACTTGCAATGATAGCAACTTTTTGATTTTTGCTAAGATCATTTTGAAAGTCACTTAAATGCTCTTGAATTGGTGTTTTTTTGTTTTTGTCTCGTTTAAAAAATGAAAACATAATCTTTGATAAGATGAAAGTTGTATTTGATAACAAAGAATTAATCCCTATTCAATTTTAGCCCTGTATTTTTGAAATCTACCAATTCATCATTTGAAAAATTACCGATAAGTCTATGAATCATCGTCTCTTGATCTTCATCAATATTTACTTTGATAGAACCTTCATGTGATTGTCCTGAAGGTAATTCACATCCCATTACAATTTCAGCCTCTGTTGGAGTTATTTGTATGATTTGAATTCCAACTTTTCCATCCCAAGTTCCATAATGAAGATATAAGGAATCTTTATTTATTTCTCTTAGCTGAAAATCCTGTTCCTTAAAATAGTCAACAAAATCTTTGTACAATTCATACATCCCTCCTTTTTGCTTAACAGTTTTGTGGATTTCTTTTCTATTTTTATAAAATGATTTACCACTTTCACCTTTCATGATGAAAAAGACAAAAACTACCCCAATAACCAATAATAAAATTAGAACTTCCATAATGATTAAATTTATATATTATCCCCTCTCCTAATATTGTATATATAACTCAAATAAATAATTATCTCTATTAATATTATTTAATATATACAAAACGTTAAATTCACTTGGAAATATTATTTAAATGGCTTAATCAGCATCTATAAATGTTTTTTGTATATCGAAGTTAGAGACTACAAACCGTGAAATAGATAAAACTATCCCCTTCCTTTCCGAACAGATTTTAATAAACTTATTCTCAATTTTTTGTAGCATTTTCAAAGTTAGCTATAATTAAAACAAATGATTTTTATTCATCGCTAAATACAAAAATGCTTAAAACAGAATTACTCAACAAATTAATCAATGACACTTATAAACATGCCAGAAGACAATTGTTGACACCAGCAAACCTGGGCTTACTTAGAAGTGGATCTAAGGAAAAGTTTGCTGGTCATTTAGAGCAAATCAATGTAAACAAGCTGGTTTATATTTCCACGAGACATGAATATGACAATTGGTTTGATTGTACTCTCCTACCCTTTCACCACAATATGACCAACATCTATCGAGATAATTTAAAAGTTACCCAAGATAACCCTTATAGCTATTCTGCACGAGTATTATCCCGGTATATCAAAACTATATGCTTTCGAACCTGGCTTTATGATGAATATGAGGTCTATTTGGAGATTCAGCATCCTATCCTTACAAATAAATTTTTAGAAACCTTTTCTGAGCTCCAAATCAAAAAAGTTAAGGGAATATCAGGGAGATCAGAATATTACCATGTCATAGAGTTTTATAGAGGAATGATTGATAGAAAGAAAAATGACAAGAATAAAGCCTTACTAGAGTTCGAAATGTGTCAAGACTTTTAATACTACAGGATTGTTATGAACCAAGTAAAAGATGTCAGAACCAAACACATTGTTAATTTCTTCAATCTAATACTCAATAATTATTCAGAAGCATTCATCTTTTCCTGAAGTGCACTTATTAATTTGGTTGGTATAACTTCTAGCCCTTTTGCCAACTTTAGAACGGTAAACAGGGATGGCATATACTTCCCCCTCTCTAAGTCGGAAATATAGGTTACATCCATCCTCCCCTTTTCAGCCACTTCGGATTGTTTGAGATTTTTATCCATCCTTATTTCGTATATCACTTCACCAAATATGTTTTGTACTTGCTGTTTTTCCATAGATGAATAGATACACAGCGAGACGAAATAAGTGAACAGGGTACTTGCCAAGTTAAAATATATTTACTATATATTATGATGTGTAAAATATACATTTTACGTTGGCTTATAATACCCTATTAAGACTACCAAGGGCATCAGAATATTTAATTTATAAAGGAGATACTCATGGGAAGAGACGACAGTTTTTTTGAAAAGAATAAAGGAAAAATTGGAATTGCAGGGCTTGCAGTCAATGCCTTGCAAAACCAACAAATTGCAAAAAGACAAAAGGCATTAGCTCAACTCCAAGCTAAAACTGCCCAGCTCCAGAAGGAAGAAAATGATCTCAAGAAAAAGGAGATAGAATTACTAAAGAAAGAACAAGAGTCCTTAAAGGAGGAAAAAAAGAAAAGGGAAGAATTAACTGGAGAGTTATTAAATATTACCCCCAAATTATCTCAGCTTCTTGAAAAAATACAGAACTCGGATTATCAAAGTGAATTTCAGAGAGGCAAAGATCTTTATAAGGCCAGTTGTGTACTTGCCTATATTGATTCACGTAAAGATGTCATTAAAGACATCAATTTTCATGACTATTTATCTAAGCTAAATAATAAGCTAAGCTCTTCTATTCACAAACATCAAAAGTGCTATGAAGTATTTGATAGCTATATGAAGGACATGGATCTTTTTGTAGATGAGAATCGTGTCACAATTTCCACGATAGGAAGGCTCATAAACAACTATAGAAAGGGGGATAAATATGATTTTAATAAACTTGAAAAGGAGCTAAAAAAGATACGTGATGAAAACAGTCATCGTGAGTTATTGCTAGAAGAGTTACGTCATTATCACTCTGTGTTATTTAAGGATAATCTATTTACTGATGCTAAATATGTATCTCTGCCTTTATCAGAAAAGCAAAGTGAAACATTAATTTATTTTTTAGAAAATATATCCGATCAAAAGTTTTTTGAAGATGAGATTATATATCAACTAGATACATTAAAAGCTAATCATAAGATAGAGCAATTGGCTCAGGAACTGGAAGGTAAAGAAATTTACAAGTATATAGGAGATTGTGATCCTTTGAATCTACCAGAAATTCGATCTATCCTGAAAAAGGTAAAGTTATATAACATTGATAATGAATTTGTAGATTCAATAATCCCTAAACTTAAAGAGTATAAAAATCATATAGGAAAGGTGGTTTCCGGGGCATCAAGGCATGATAAAACATACATGGAACGACTTAAATATACCGTTCGCATAACAGGCATTGCTTATGAAAAAATAATTATGGAGAGGCTTGGAGATGTAATGAAAAAGAATGAATTAAGTATTCATTTAACCCTTGCTGTTTTAGGTGTTCTTGTAGTTTTTATCATCATAGCAGGATTTATGATTGACAGTGGTCGTAATATATCGCAGTTAGTGTTATGGGGTAGTGCTGTAGAAATTCTACTTCTGATAAAACTTGTTAGTGTATCAACGGATAAAACCGAAGATGTAGAAAACATCATAAAACCTTATAGCAATAAAGTTGATCGATATTTTCAGGATACCATCAACTTACTGACTAAGATGAAATCGTAGTTATTAACTGATTAAATATAAAAATCATGAGTAATCAAGAATCAGAAACTACGAATATGGGTGCACATGTTATTATGGGCATAGGAGCCCTACTAACTTTTATCAGTGCTGTAAAAGGTGGTATGGATGCTTCAAGCATTGAAACTACAATGTATACTGTGGGAGGCCTTCTAATGGTTGGAATAGGAGGAATAATACACACTATCGGTAATAAATCTTAATACGTTAGTAACTCTTCTTGCCAATAAACAATAATGTATGTGTATGAAATTATTGAGTATTCTATTTACAGCATTTATATGTATCTGTTGCCTTTCATGTACCAATCCAGATAAATCACCTGACCCAGACAAAGTAAATACCACCAAGGCGGATAAAACACAACCTAAGAACTCTGTATTCCCTCAGGATGAATCTACCGAACCAACTTATAAGGCCATTGCTTTGGAGGGAGCAGAAGTAATCTCATTTGAGGATGGGCGAGGATATTATTATCAGTCCTGCCCTGTCCACGGAGTCGTAAATAGGTCAAAGAAAGCCTTCACTGGAATCAGTTCTAGTATCTATACCAGTGGATTTCGTTGTACAAAAGGGGATCAGTACCACAAGGTTAGAATAGAAATCATTAAAGTAGATTAAACAGTTGAGAAAGAATATTGGCTACTGACATTGAATATTTAATCAAGGGGTAATAATGCTTCGGAAACTATCAATCATGCAATTTTTTTACCATCAATTAGGAAATGAAGAACGACTATTAGTTGCCCTTAAGGAAGCGTTGGAATACGAGTCTCAGGAGTTATCTGATTTACTCGAATCAAGATCAATAATTGACCTCCCCCTGCCATCCATTTCATCCAAGAAAATAAATACAGATAAGATAAGTTCGTTTAAGGAAGCCCTGGAAGAAGAGGTCCTGGAAGTACTTAAAGAGAGAAAAAACTAGTAGTTTTTTTGTATGGATAAGTCTAATAAAGCTGAAATATTAAACTCTAGGCTAAGGGCCTATCAGTGCCTACTGAATGTCAGGTTAATTTATAGGCAGTTAAGTGAGAAAAGAGCTGATATTTTCATTGATGCTATGAATAATAATCCATTGAAGGACATTGTTATCCAGGAGGAATTTCGGTTAGACCAGATCAAAAAATTTCATAAGAAACAATATTATAAACTGCTTATATCACCTGGAGAGGATAAGAATTCAAAACGTGCTGATAAGCAGGATATTTTAAAATTACGGAAAAATATAAAGGCTAGTTATATCAACGATCTTTGGAGAGAAGGCCAGTTTAAAATGAACTAATATTTCGATTCTAAAGCCCCTAAATTTTATATTCATAGGCTGACCTACCTATGGGTACAAAGATCCTAAAAACCTTGAATATCCCCCCTCCCATTGTTGATAATAATATTAGCAGACGCTTTCATCATTCTCTACAGTTTCCTTACTCTGAATCTGAGATTTCATGTCAAAATAAAATTCAACTACAACCTGGGCAAACCTGTCTATCTTTTGATCTAAGTATTTAATCATATTTAGGATTTTAATGACGGATTAAAATTTCTGAATCTGGTATTAATTATTCATTATCTTAGATAATAGTATATGACAATTTAGCAGTATTTATTTCTTTTTTTAATTAAGTTTAATACCTGTAGTAATCCATATTCTAAACTTTATATCTTACCCATAAGAGCCGATTTTTTAGGCAGGCATTGGTACTACTTAAGTACAGATCTCTTGATGTACCCCTATTTCTATTAGTAATTGAGTTATCTATAAGGGTCCAGACTAGTCAATCCTAGGACTCACAATTATTCATCTTTCATTAAGAACTCTACAGTAATCAACAATCGTTATTTATCTCTATAAAAAATATATAGAAAAATAATATTCAGAGAGTATATAAAATAAGTATGTATATATAATGATGTTCTGTCAAAAACAAAAAATGACAGAACTAATTTATACTTTTAAAAGATGTATAGCTTCATTATTGGTATTTTTGGGAATATTGGCAATAAAAAATCAAATAATTTTTAGTGGAAACTCGTTTGATCTATAGGTAAACATAGATTTCAAACATAAATTCCACATTAAACATAAACATGAAGTACCAATATATTACAATCCCAAATATAGAATATGAGGAAAAACTAAGAACCTTTCTATACTCAGGATACTATTATACCTTTTGTAAGAAATATAGTAAAAGATTCGAGAATAGACATGAAAAAGTAGAAGAGAACCCTGACAAAATGATAGGAAAACTCATCTCTTCTTCATATGATATTTTATTAAAAATCAAACTATTCATACATGATCTATACCTATCAGAATGGAGATATAAAGGAGCCTATAACAATTATACTCATATGCATGAAAAGGGTTATGATTACATTTTATTCTTTGAGTCTCATTCAAAAATTCAAGAAAGAATATATGATTCTAGATATAGAGAACTGATCATTGATTTTCTCAAAAGTGAAAAGATAATTGAGGTAGATAAATCTTACTGGACTCTTGAAGCTCAGAAAAAAGGTTCAAAATCAAAAGGATATAGAGTTCATCCTAGATTATATTCCCAAGATATACCTCTCCTAGAGAAAAGATTAACTATCGCTGAGGATCTTTACAACAAGTATAATGGAATAGATACCCTCCAGAGAGGTACAACATACCCTAAATATATTAAGAGGCTCAGAGATCAATTTGATGGATGGAGACTAGATGTAGATGCAATCCCTAACAACCTCAAAGAAGAATATGAAGAAAATATACAAACTTACTTGAATGCTGATTATTTCACCTTCAGTGGAAAAGGTAATAGGATGTACACACCTGAGACTTTTGTAAAATCAGAGCTTAAGAAATATCTCTATTATAAAGAAAGAGAGAACACTACATACAAGCTAATAGAAATCAGCAATTGTCATGCTTATACACTGTCAACTATGCTTCCTGCTGATCTTACTAATAAAGAAAAAGAATCACTTAATAGTATAAGTAGATCATTAACTCTGTATATGCAAAATTCAGATGAAGAAGATAAACAGTATATCATTGATCAATTGTCTGAGATGATTCAACATGATAGACATGGAGTTCTTGATTTATCTGATAATTACAATAACATCATTGACCATGTAGAGATTATAGAACATGATCCTGATTTTGAAAATCTGTTAAACTCAGATAAACAGGAGTATATAGTATTTATGTTTCTGGCAATGAGTTCAACCATTTATGATGCTTTAGCAGATAGATTTGGATATACAAGATCTGAATTGAAAGGTTGGTATAGAACAGTCTTCAATTTTGATAATGAGCTATTCGATTATAACAAGTTTGAATTTCTGGCAATGATGAGTAATTGCTTCCCTAAAGTTATGAAAAAAATCAATACTATCAGATCCAACTCCACAAAGAATTATTCCAACATGAATCAAAAAATAGAAAGTGAAATCATGTTGAAAAATGTATGCCAGTATTTGGTAGATAATGACATAGAATTTATAGGATTACATGATGGAGTAATAGTACCTGAGCATCATGAAATTGAAACTCAAATAGAAGTTCAATTAACTGCGAAGAGAATACACGGTCTTGATATACCAACAAGGATAGAAGCACTATAATTACTTTTAACAGGGTATTTAATCAGGCTGTTAGTGGAATTTCAGCCTGCAATCTAAAGGCATGGAGTTAATCACTTCATGTCTTTTTCCTTTTATATACATAGCGTAACCAGCATATCTAAGAGCTATTCAACACTTACCCCTACCTACAAACCCACCCACACTTAAATGGATAGTAAAGAAAACTAAATTTAGTTTGTTTTTAGTTTAAAAGCTATTTTTAAATAAATTATTTAATAATAATATTTAATCTACCTCGTTATATACAGTCATTGAAAATTTACAACTATTAAATATAAGTTAATTTAAAAAACATAGAGCAATGTATTGTACTAAAACAGAATTAGAACCAGGAGAAAAGAAAAAGCTTAACCAATTCATTCAAACTGTTTCTATAAATGATCTATCTCATAAAGAGTTAAAGAAGCTAGCATTAATATATAATGTAACTTGGTACAGAGATAAAAGCATTCCATATTTGATTAAGTCAATTAGAAGACAACATGCTGGTACTTTCCCAAATATATATGTTAGAGCATACCGATTTTTGTTTGATAATTATGATATCCCTGACGAGAGAATAGAAAAAACGGAAGCCGAAAAATATAAAGAGAGAGGGGAAGATTTAGAGTATGAATTCTATCAACAATATGAAGATTATTTAGAATCTCTCAATTGTGAAATTGAATCTGAGACTGTGGAAGCCTGGAATGACGTAGGAACTGTAGATGAAACAGAAATGAATATGATATACTCTGATGATATTCAAATATCTTATAATTTTTATGCAGGGCATTTTTCTTTATGGGTACATGACGATTTTGCTTATCAAGCAGAGCTAAAAGATCATTCAGACGTTTATAGAACTATTAATGCAATTGATCAACTAATCAAGAGTGATAGAATAGAAGAAATGAATTGGCAAGAGATTGAATCAAAAATAAATTAAAAGTAACACCAATAAATAGTACCAATATTGTGACAGATCGAGAATTTAATAAGCTTATAGAAGCAGTTAAACAAGAAGAGAATAAAAAAGAAAAAAATTTAAAAAACTTGATAAGATAGGAGCCTCACAATTAATCGATGATATTATTAATTATGATTTTGATGTAAAAATAAAAAAACAGAAAGAATCAAAGCTTATCAATGACATTTGTACTGAATATAAAAGACATAACGGATACAGCCACCCTTCAAGAGATAAATCTATTTCAAATGAAAGGATGCATAAAGACTATGTTAATCATATCAGGCATAATTGCAGTATTTATGATTATGTTACCAGATATGTAAATGAGAGTGAAGTCTCTAAAGATGAATTAATGAAATATCACATGATAGGCCAATCGAGATTGAAGAAAATCATCCTCAATGAAATTGCTGAAGTGTATCCTATTCTATCAAATGAAGTCGAGAATCAATTAGCAAAAGTTCATTAAATATCATGATAGATCAACAAGCTATAAAGAAAAGTTACTCCCTTGATAAGTTTCTGAAGCTAAGAGAAAAAGAAAATTATAAAGTTCAAAAAATAATTCAAGAAAGATACGCTCTGTTGGATGAGAAGGATCAATTAACAGATGATGAAATCAGTAAATTTTGTATTGGAATTGGAGTAGATGACAGTAATAGATTTGATAACTTTCTTGAAATAGCTCCTAAATTAAGTGATCAGCAGTACTGGAATTGGTTGCCCCAATTTTACACCTGCACTGACAATACATACAGATATAAAAATATAATAAAAACAGTTTTTGGATCGAATAGAAGCAAAAAAAAGTATCTAATGACTGATGAAGAAAGAGAATTTCTTAATAACCTTGATGATAAGATCACTATTTACAGGGGTATGACTGTTCAGGAAAGGGATTCAGATGAATTTGGGATTAGCTGGACTCTCGATGAAGAAGTAGCAAAATTCTATCGAGATGATTACAGAAGAAATTATGCTACTGCCAATAAAACAAAATGCATAGTTCAGAAGACTATTAATAAATCTGATGTAGTAGCTTATCTCAATGAGCGAAATGAACAGGAAGTCATCTACTTAGGCAGATCAAACTTTGATTCAGAGAAATAGATACTAACACGCCTAGTATAGACCATATTGTTCCTTTTTTCTTGTTTAGATTTCAATTGCTTATAAATTTCAGTACATCCCTGAGAAAAGTTTTTTTGGGAGAAGGGTTTTGAAAGAGAGTATAAAAAGTTTCTACTATGATGGTTGATGATCATTTCCTTTTCAACATGGTTAATTATCTGTTGATGAAATAGATTTAATGTTTAATAATTCAAACTTTTTGTATTTTTATAGCTCTAATTGATTCAGGGCTCAGTTAGAGTTAGATACAAAAAAGGCTTTCATATTTTCTATATGAGAGCCTTTTTATTTGTCATTAATTAATGATTAATGTTATTGAAACCTTTATTTTATAGTATCATTCAGATCTTCTAATCCTCCTACATTTTCAGTTATCTTATCATCATCTCCCTCCTGGAAAATGAATCTTGAGTCCCAGCATTTTACCAACCAGTAATTATGCTCCTAAAATTCATTTATTACTTCGACTACTGGTTTCCCACTTACCTGAACTTCCTCTTCTAATTCCCCAAATTTTATTTCAAATTCATTCATGCTATAATTTCTTATGTAAAGGGAATATCAATAGGTGACTTGATTGAAATAATATTCTTTTTTGAAATGATGGTTTATGCTCCACCCTCTCAAAAAAATGATTTCCTGGAAGTAGCCAATCTTACTAAAAGAGAAAATATCGATATCAAATTCACACTGACTGAAGGAACTTAGTTTCTCATCCATACAGTTAATCAGCAGATCAAATTTTAAGAAGGCTTTGCAAAACCACAACATCTTGCCATTCAGACCTCACTTCAGAATCTCAGATTCCAATGGAAGCTTTTGAAAATAGATCCAGAACTAAATTTAGTAGGAAATTTCTTTATTGCAATGAACGAATATTCTCTGCATATATAGTTTTATGAAAACGTACAAATTTTTAAACTATTCATTGTCACCCATAGTGTTACCTATCATATAATTATTTCGTATGTCAAAAAAAGCCGCAATTTACTGTCGAGTATCTACTTTTGATCAAACCAAAACTAAAAACAATCAAAGTTCTCATGATACTCAAGAGCAGTTATGTAGATCTTGGATTTCTGAGTCTGAATATAATTTCTATGAAATATATACAGATACCAAATCTGGACGTAACCTTGATCGCCCAGCACTTCAGCAATTACTCAAAGATGCTAAATTAGGTAAATTTGATCTAATTGTTACAACACGACTAGATCGAATAAGTCGAAGCATTAAAGATTTTCATAATTTAATTGAGGATTTGAATAGGTGGGGTGTCGAAATTTCTTTCGCAACTCAATCTATTGACACTACTAATTTAATGGGGAAAACCATGCGAAACATGTTGATGGTTTTTGCTCAGTTTGAAAGTGATATGAATTCAAAAAGAACAAGAGAGCAAAGGGCTACTGCAATTAAAAATGGTTTCTGGACAGGTGGTTATATCCCTTTAGGATATGACAGAAAAAATAACAAGCTTTTAGTAAATGAAGAGGAAGCTGATACAGTTAATTATATTTTTGACTTATATCTAAAACATAAGTCAGTACCACAAATTAGAAGAATCCTAAATAACCAGGGATATCGTAATAAACAGTGGGTAACTAAAGAAGGTAGAGTTCGAGGTGGTAGCAAATTCACTACAAATTCTCTCTACAGTATATTGAAAAGACGACTATATATCGGTGAATTTGAATATGAGGACAATTATTTTGAAACGAAGTTTGAATCCATAGTACCGAAAGAGAAATTTCAGAAAGCTCAACAGATTCGTTCATCTAATGACAATAATTCTAAGAAGTATTCAAAAGGAAATTCTCCAAATCTATTGGAAGGAATAATTAATTGCGGATTATGCGACCATTCCATGACCCCCACCTATACCAAGAAAAGTGATAAAAAATATTACTATTACAAGTGTGTAAAAAAGAATAAAGAAGGTAAATCAAAAAATCATAATCCTAAGAGCCTTCCTTTTAAAAAAGTTGATGATTTTGCTATTAATACTTTAGAAGTATTTCTGAAACAACCTAAACTGTTGAAAGCTTTCAAAAAGAGAGTTGAATTTAATGCAGAAGATCGAATGGATGAATTAAATTCAAAACTTCGTGCTGTCCAAAATAACAGGAATAGGATTCAGACAGAGATCGAACAAACTATGAATACAATTTTGGATAATCCATCAAACAAAGAACTTTGGGAAGAAAGACTTACTAAATATAAATCGCAACGTTATGATCTGGATTCAGAAATAAAAAGTATTAAAGAAGAATTGGATCAAATCAAAAATTCACGAATTATTGACGATTCTTCCCATACTGAGATAATTGAGGAATTCAATCAAGAATTAAATGATAGAAATTTAGATCAGCAAAAAGAATTAGTTCAGACATTGATTAGAGAGGTAGAATCAACAGTACAAAATAAAGACGGTAGTTATACAGGTGAGGGGGAAATTATCATCTCTTATGTGTGTGACGAATACCTTGAAGCAGAATGGGCTGAAATAAAAAAGTGCGATACTGATAAGCAAAATGACCTACCAGTTCGCACTTCATTATGTGATGGCTCCCCGGGTAGGATTCGAACCTACGACCGATCGGTTAACAGCCGATTGCTCTGCCACTGAGCTACCGAGGAATATACCCGTTTGGAAACCAACATGTTTCCGTTTTCAAAGAGCACAAATATACATAATTATAGATATTTAAGTCAAGGATTTTTTTATTTTTTTCGATATCGAACCTTCTCCAGTATCAACCCCTTGGCAGCGGCTCCATGTCCATGCTTATTTTTACTGGGTTCCTGGATCATATCTTCAAACTCAGCCACACTTCGTTTGCCCTTCCCCACCTCTAAGATGGTGCCTGCGAGGCGGCGAACCAAATGGCGTACAAACCGGTTGGCCTCAATACGATAAATCAGCATATCATCCAGTTGTTCAAAACGCGACTGCCTTACATCACACTTCGAATTCGGATTCTGATTGTCTGGCTTCGTAAAGCTATCAAAATTATGTGTTCCCTCTATCAGTTGGGCACAGTGGGTCATCACTTCCAGATCTAAATCTTGTAACACAAGGATAGAAGTATCTTTTAGGAGTGGTCGCGGTCGTCGGGCAATTTGATATCGATACTGGCGAGAAGTAGCATCAAAACGAGCGTGAAAATCATCCGAAACCTGCTGCAATTCCCACACGGCAATATCATGGGGCAAGACGCCCAGCAACGCATACTGAAGCTGGTCGCAATCCAAGGAGGTCGGCATATCAAAATGAGCCGTCTGCCCCTCAGCATGTACGCCGCTGTCGGTACGGCCCTGGCCAATAATATCTACCGGCTCTCCCAGGATACGCTGCAGGGCCGCTTCAATCTCCCCTTCTACGGTAACGGCATTGGGTTGTTTCTGCCACCCGCAGTAGGCTGCCCCGTTGTATTCGACCGACATTTTATATCGCGGCATAGCACAGTCGCGTAATTAATAATATTAAGCTTTCTTCCGCTCGCGATCCCAGTGTCGGAAAATGGATATGCTAAAGCCTCCCATCAGCAAGAAGGTGCCTAACCAAACGACCGAAATAAACGGCTTCTCTTCAGCCACAAGCAACACCCACTGCTCCTGAACTTCCTGATCGACACCGCGGAAGGTCAATTCAAGCTCACCCGAGGAAGGGTCAATATTGCTAAATTGTACCGTTCCTTTATGGCCGGGAATAGAAACAGGGGGCGCATAGGACCAATTTTTACCGTCTTTCTGATATACTGAAAATAAGGGATTGACGGAGACCGCACTATCACTTCCCCGTTGGATAATATTCAGCTCTGCCCTAACCGCCACCATGGTGCTGTCCTGTAGCTCATCGTCGGCTACCTGCTTATAATCCTTCAACTCCAGGTCAAATGCGCCAATGGATGCTGTGCCTCCCCGCTTAATCTTAATTTTTTGGGTTTCCATGCTATCTAGCTGGCTTGCAGCCGCCGGCGTGGCGGCCTGCTCTTTGGCCTGTTCGTTCCGCTGCTCAACATAAGAGCTGCCGGAAACATACAAATAGATGTCACTCAACAGCCCCGAGTAGACATCCGGATCCACCGACCACTGGATATTCTGGGCCGTCGATGTTGACAGCATAGGATACACCTGTGGGTTCAGCACAAACTGCTCGCCTTCACCGTCCGCCGGCTCAAATTTAATTCGGTAGGCCTGCTGTCCGGGCCGCTCTTGGTTCTTGAGGGTATATCCCTCATAGGTTACCACATACTTATCGTTTACGCGCTTAGGTTCATTAAGCTTTAATTCAAGAAAATTAACCGGCTGCGTTACTCTCAACCCATCCTCGTCGGTTACTTCTCCACTCCGGATGGCGTCGTTATATCGTTTGGTGGTATCATCCAGTAAATGACTGTTATAGGCTGAGGAAGCCAGGATACCGAGCAGTAGCACTGCAAATCCTACGTGCGAAAGGGTTCCCCCGATCAGCAGAGGTTGTTGCATAATCAGGCGAATCATAATAACGGCATTACCAATCAGGGCGAACC
Source organism: Fodinibius salsisoli (assembly GCF_026229185.1). Classification (GTDB taxonomy): domain Bacteria; phylum Bacteroidota; class Rhodothermia; order Balneolales; family Balneolaceae; genus Fodinibius; species Fodinibius salsisoli. The sequence goes on from NZ_JAGGJA010000002.1 coordinate 57,596, forward strand.
ATGCCGTCAACAGGTAAACCATGTAATACACATCCCGCACTTCACCAATGATGATGGAAGCAAGCGTTACTACGCACGTCAATGCTACCGGGAGCGTCAGCTCTTCGGCCAGGGATTCTGCATCCTGCCGCTTCCAAAAAAGATATTGCCCAAGCACCGTCATTATAGCCGCCACCATAGCCATGGGCATGGTCCATTCATTGTAAAAACTGACTTCCGGTGGTGTGGGGTTGTCAACAAACAGGCGTCCAATGATGGGTGAACTTGTCCCAAGGATAATGACCAGGCCGATCAGGAACAGCATCATAGCCCCGGCAAAGGTCATAAACTCCCGACTCAACAACTTAGACTCGTTTTTCTGATCCGGTAAATCCTTATACCGGTAAAAGAAAAGTCCCAATCCAACTCCTGTCACGGCCACCATAAAGACTACCAACTGGCCATATAGGCCCAAGTCAACGAAACTATGAACCGATGAATCGGATAAAATACCTGACCGCGTCAAAAAAGTTTCATACACAATGGCCACATAGGCCAGGATAGCAAAGATGATCGAAGCCTTTTGAGAGGTAGAACTCTTGCGCTGGATAATCATGGTATGGATACCCGCCGTACCTAACAGCCAGGGTACAAAAGAAGCGTTTTCCACCGGATCCCAGGCCCAGTATCCGCCGAATGAAAGGGTCACATAGGCCCAGTATCCGCCCAGAAAAATGGCCGTCAACAGGGCTACATTTGCTCCAAGTGTCCAGGGTAAAGCAGGATTGACCCACTCGTTATATTTTTGTTTCCAGAGGGCCGCCATAGCAAAACAGTACGGAACGGTCATCATTGCGAAGCCGACAAATAAAATCGGGGGATGAATAATCATCCACGGACTTTTGAGAAGGTCGTTTAGCCCTTTTCCGTCTTGGGGCACAAAATCTGGGTTCGACTGGATGAAAGGAGCATTGGGCATGGCTTCGGCCAGTGAGCGGAAAGGAGAAGCACCCAGCGTAAAATCACCAATGGATATGCCCGAGACCATAGAGAGCAGGAAAATCTGCGTGAGGGTCAGGAAGAAAAGTACCGGTCCCCTGTAAGGCTCGCGCGTCCACCGCATCAGGCCCAGACCAGCCAAGATGGAAAACAGGATCCACAGCATAAAGCTTCCCTCCTGGCCTCCCCAGAAAGCAGATACCAGATATTTTAGCTGCAGATCTGAACTTGTGTAATTGTATACATAATAGTAGTTAAACTGGTGGGTCAGAATAATATAGACCAACAGCCCTGATGCCGCCAGTAGAAACAGGCCCTGAATACCGAACAGCCAGTTGGATATTCTGAAATAACGAGAGTCTGAGTCGTCTTCATTTTGAGCGTGAAAATAGTATCCAATGGTGGCTAAAACAGCGCTGAGTAAGGCTGCATTAACAAAAAATTCTCCTAAAAACTTAATCATAAACTACAAGGTGTTAGCGGCACTCGCTTTTTCGAACTGGGCGTCTTCGGCATTGTTATATTTGGAAGGGCATTTCATGAGCATTTCATCGGCATAGAATACATCATCCTGCATCTTGCCAATGACCACAAGGCGATCAGCCTGCTCAAAGTTGTTGGGCTTCGACTTTGGATAAACAACGCGCCGAACATTACCAGCCTCATCCTTCATAAAAAAGGTAAACCGTTTGGTCTCCATAGAAAAACCATGGTCTTTGGAATCATCCCAGCTACCTACCACATGCGCACTGTTCATGTCGGATGCCTGTTCAAAGTTCACGTAGGTGCTGATGCTGTTACCAAAATTGTACATCAGAAGAGAGGTAAAACCGACAATCGCGATAATACCAATGATCAGTTTAGGTTTCATGCTGTGTTTGCTTTTTAGAATGTTTTAATTCGTTTTCCAGTCGACCCACTTTTTTATCAACCCGAATCATAAAAAAGAGTAATACAAACCAGATAACCAAGCTCACCGCCAGCACGATAAAAATAAGATCGTATGAGGCTGCTGCCTGAATAAAAGGTCCGGCCTGTTCAAAGCCTGCACTACCCTCCCAGTTGGGAGAATAAGACTTGGTTAATGTATCAACGGCCGCAACGGTATCTTCTTGTGCCTGAATAAGTGAAAAAGTCATGCTCGGTGATGTTCAAGTTGATGCTTAACTTCTTTATAGCGATACAGGATATCATACAGCCATACCGACAGGGCTATAAATCCTATAACCGCCGGATAAAAAATATATCGCAATTCCGGTGCTGTAATTTCACTAAACGCCGGATTTCCTTCAGCCCCGGGGTGCAAACTGGGCAGCTGACGCGGTATGATATAAAGCAAGAAAGGAATAGTCGTTGCCGCAAAAACATTAAAAACCGCCGCTATCTTAGCCCGTTTTTCTGGATTCTCAAAGGCCGTGCGCAATACAAAGTAGCCTACATAGATCATCATGCCGAGCGCCGACAAGTTCATCCGTGGCTCTGCGAAGGTCCACCATGAGCCCCAGGTAAAACGCGCCCATATTGAACCGGTTATGAGTCCACATATACCAAATAACAATCCAACCTGAGTAGCCGTTTCCGCTTTTCGGTCGGTCGTCAAATCGGGGTTATTCAAATATTTGATGCTGTAAACCAAGCCCGCAGCAAAACAAACGGCCATCGTAAACCACATGGGTACATGCAGAAAAAGATTCCGCGCGGATTCCTGTAAAATAGGAATGTCAGGAATTGGGATCAGGAAGCCTGCAATGATGACGCCGGTCATCCAAAGCGCAACGATATATTTCCAGGGTTTTAAGTTCATTGTTCAATAAATGGGCTGTTATCCACTGGTATTTTATAAAGCGTGGTAATATACGAAATCTGTTTGGGAAAACTTAGTCTTTTCACCTTCGTATTTCCCAAATTTTACCTACCTTTACAAAAAACATTTATTCGTTTTAACTTGAGGCTTAAATCGAATGACTGAAAAAGAATCAGCATCAAAAAGTATCACTCTTGGCATTAGCTGGAAAAATCATCTTCTGGGCTATGCCCTGTCCATATTGCTAATCCCCGTCTTTGGGCTTGGACTGCTGGGCATCTTCTGGGTCTGGAAGCGGCAAAACCGGATCTCTTACTGGATAACGGACCATAAAATCACCTCCCGCGATGACCAGTACCAACGAAATGTTGACCTGCTGAGTATCCAGAAAGTTGAAGTTCAGCAAAACTGGCTGCAGAAAAAAATGGATGTCGGTGACCTGAAGCTTCATACCGCGGCTTCGGCCATGACATTATACGGAATGGAGCAGCCCTACCAGCTGAAGGGCGTTCTTCAAAAAGCGATTGCTGCAGAACAGAAACGCCACCAGCAGAAAGAACAGGCCCAACCGCAAGAGCCCGAATATGACCCCGGAAGTATGGAAAAGATGGACTACCTAACCGGCCTATGGCAACAGGGACTGATGTCGGACGAGGATTTCGAAGAAGAGCGCAAACATTTCGAATAGATAGCAATTTTAGTGCATCAGTACTGAGTATTATTTCAGGCCAAAGTCGTCCATTTCTTCCGTAACCATACTCATGATCTTATCGACGATGGTCTTGCGTTTAAAACGGGCTACAACTTTGGCAATTTTACGACTAAAATTATTTTCAACATACTGATCGAGCAGACAGTCGATAACCTTTCGGCTACGATAATGCACCTGGCTTCGAAGGGATCCAAGCTCATCTTCTGCCATCTTCAGGTCTTCCCACTGCAGTGAACGTTCCTCCTCTTGGAGATCACCTATCAGCGGAATAATTGGCAGCTTTTTTTGTCCGTTATCCATAAATGAAAACCGCTGGAAATCTTCTTCCGAATAATTAGAAAAAACGGGATTTTGGCGCGCATCATTTAGGGGGAGCACAAAATACTTACGCAAAAACCGTTGACAGTTACGACGGCCTAACTGAAAGTCGTGCTTCCTGAATTTTCTTGAAATGAATCCACCAAAGCCCTTAAAAAAACCCGAAGCAATGGGATATTCTGCTTTAACATCCCCGTTCGTATAACGGCTGGGAGCAATCAAAAACCGGCTGTACACATTATCATCATTTGCCAGCATCAGTTCATCCGGCTTAAAACGGGACTGCGATATCAGGCTGCCAAACAGTTGGCCAAACACACTCACAAGGTCATAATCCTTGATTTCTTCGGCAGATGTCAATGCATTTTCGTTATCACTCGGAAAGGGATCAACCATGACGACACTCTTATTTACCCGATGGGCCTCCCGTGGATTACGCTGGCCATTTGCCAAAGCGCGCCGAGCCAACTCCAGGGGTTCATTATTCATGACCCCGCCATCAACGGAAAGGTAGTGAAACTGCTGTTGGTTATGGGCAGGCCAGCTGGGTTTAATGTTCCTCATTTCAATACAACGCTCTGAACTCATTGCATCAACGCTATCAGGGCGTTGCGGGATCGGCCATGACCGTAAATTATAATGCGAGAAGGGTCGGTTGATAAATCGTGGTGCCAGCCCACCGGGGAAAGCCCCTGTCGCCAAAGCTACGTTTTGCAACAGTTTCCAGCCCGGAGCTTGGTCATCACCGGGATTCAGCCATATCGTTTCCCCTGAGGCCGGCTCCTGAAGGCTGAGTTGAAACTGAAAATAATCCGTATGCTGCTTAATGGTCTGTCCTTTACCGGACCCTCCCCTAAAATTGATATCATAGGGTACGCCCTGCAGGTTCGTAAGCGTGAGGTACAGCTGTAACTGCTCGGCTATGTAGTCCGGCCGTTCCTCGTTTCCGTTAAATTGAATAGCCGAATCAGCGATCTCCTCCAGCACCGTGGAATCAAGGAGCGAGTTTACTTTGCCATCCGATTGTTTGAGATCCCGGGCCATTAACAGATCCGCTATATCAATCTGCTCTACCCACGAGCTATAGAGTTTATTTGCCTGCATTTCACTTGGATTGGGATCTCGTTCAGGCAGGCACCGGATGGGCGAAAACCGATCGTTAACCATTGCTGTAAGAATGGCGCCGGTCATGCCTCCGGCTGAGGCACCCGCTATAACACTGATCTCTACCTTGTGCGGGGGTGCTTCTTTCTTTCCTCTTTTTTGGGCGTGTTCCCAAACGGTTAAAGCTTCCAACAAAAAATCAATCACACCCGCAGTATAGGCACCGGCAGAAACGGCTCCGGCCATAACCAAGCCGATCTCAAACGTTTTTGAAGACATACCCTACTCCCTTTACCTTAATTATTTAATCTATCCCGTTTTACCTTGGCAAGGTAGATATAATTTCCAACAGATGATAACAGCCCAAAACTCTCTACACTTGGATTTCAATCCTTGTTTTAATGGATTGCTGTGTTAAAGATACCAGCCAACGCACAAATGAACATTACCACTAAGTGCAATAACTGTTATTCTCCTTTATACCATCCAAGGCCTTGCGGCTTTCCAAAAATTCCGCAAGATCTCTTCCACCTTACAGCCAGACTTCCACTTTCAGCATTTTCCACGGCTTTCGGTCGGGGTTTACTTCGATTACCTCGCAAAATAATGATACGTTCTGCTGTAGCATTCGGCTAATATGTTTGTTATCGGTGCGCGGTATGTGCCCAAGCATGATATCATTACGATATATTTCCACGGCAAACTTATCATACTCATTGTCTGGATAAACCACCAATATGAGTTGCTCGCCGACCTTTATTTCATCAATAAGAGAAGGCCCTTCGTAATACTGAAATCCGGTTACATAAAATTTATTGAGAAGATACTCCGGCTTGTCATTTTTTGACTGAAATAGCTTTGCTAAAACTCCTCCGAATGGCAAGCCGAACAGAGTTTTAAAAAATGTGCTTCGTCTCATGATAGCTGACTTTTAAATACTGAGTATTTGGAATTACTAATCGATTATTTTTCACTACTATCTTTCCATCCCTTAACTAAAATACTGAAACTGACACCTTGCTGCCATTCAACTCGAAAAGCTTACAAGCTGCCCAGGTAGACACTATTACAAAGTAGATATGCACTTCTTATTACACCAACTGGAATGACAACAAAAAAGTAACCAATAAATTAAGGTGTCCTTGAGGCTACTATCACCCCCCCCAAAAACCAATAACTAGCATCCGCCCTATCTTCTATTAAATTTCGTCGGAGTTGCTCTAAAATATATGAAACCCACCCTCATCCAATAGCTGCTATAGGATTCGGTCGAGAGCAATCGTTTTTTCATTGATACCTTACCTCCTGATGCTTAAAAAATCCAGCATATAGATCCCTTGCTCACATATAATCATTCCTCGGCTATGCCGGCCGGTGCTATTCCCTCTTGGTGCTTCTGCTGGTAGGCTTCTTCATTTTGTGTCACCGTCAAGTGCCAAATTACGCCCGTAACAGCAAGCAGGAAAGCAAAAAGCATAATCGTCTGCATGATGGTGAGCCAATTGTTTTCCAGTATCCAGGAGGCAATCATAACCGATATGGATTGGGCAAGGGTAAACAGCAGCCATTCTGTACTAAACACTCTGCCCCGAAAAGTATCCGGCGTGCGACGCTGCAACAGGACGGTACTCATCACCCAGTTGGCCCCGGAGGCAGCATGAGCAATGAAAACAAAGAGCAGCATGACGGCCAGGCTTTCAGTAGCGCCGACCATGATATACATGGCCCCGCCAAAAATCATACAGAGCCCCATGGCACGCACCCAATCCGATTCATGGCGAAAGATACACCGGCCTATTACCGGACCAATGCCGGTACCTACGCCCCGGGCCGAATAGAGCAACCCTATCCCGATACTCCCCATTAGCAGTACTTCTTCGGAAACCAAGACCAGCATATAGGTGAGCGCTCCAAGAAACATGGTATAACAGCCTTTGGCCAGGATTGGCCGCAATACCTGGTCGTTATCAAACAGATACTGGAAGCCTTCCTTAATGCCCACCAGTGGATTGCTCGTCCGCTGACGCTCTTCTTCATCCATTTTTTCCTGCGGGATGACGGTGCGGTAAATAAACCAAGCCGAGACCACGTAGGTGCAGGCGTCAATGATAAAGACCAGGTCCGTGCCCAACCAGGCGGTAGCCAACCCTCCAATTCCCATCCCGATGGTAAAAATAACGCTCCAGCTGGCTGCCGAGAGCACATTGGCATCCACCAGTTCCTGCTCGGTGGTTACATTGGGAATGGATGATGTTTTGGCCGGCTCAAAAATAGCGGATAGCATCATCTGGAAGGCGGTGAGCACATAGGCCAGCCACAAGGTGTCGTAGGATACAACCAACAGCAACCCCAGTACTAATACCCCCCGGAGCAGATCACAAGCCATCATAATGCGGCGGCGATCAAAACGATCGGTGATATAGCCGGCAAAAGGCGAAAAACTGGCCAGGCTCATCATCTTGACGACGATAATCAGTCCCAGCAGAAACTCGGAATCTGAGTAGCGGGTGATCAACGCATAGACGGCCAGCACCCCAAACCAGTCTCCAAAGTTGGATACAACCTGGCTTAGCCACAGCCGACGGTAGTCGGTGTTGTAGGATACCAGGTTAATATATGGACGTATCTTTTCGAGCATTTTTTATCTTCTTATTAAGATGCAGACCTACTTCGTTTAGCCACAGATTGACACAGATCTGTACTGATAAATTTATATTTATTGTCGCATCGGTCGTTTGTCAATTATTTATACAACAAACTCTGTATTCATAGAATCCAGATTGTAAAAATCAAATCAGTGATAATCTGTGCAGATCTGTGGCCTATTTCACCCCGGTACTGCCAAATCCGTCTTCTCCTCGCTCGGTCTCTGGCAGGCTTTCAGCACTTCTAACCTCTGCCTGTGTCACCGGTGCAATCACCATCTGTGCAATACGATCTCCGTGCTCGATAATAAAAGGCTCGTCTCCCAAATTGACAGCCAGCACTTTCACCTCTCCACGATAGTCCGCGTCGATAGTACCCGGCGTATTCAGCATGGTGATGCCGTTGCGGTAAGCCAGGCCACTACGGGGACGAATTTGAGCTTCATACCCCATGGGCATAGCCATCCGCAGACCGGTGGGGATCAGTTTCCTATTGCCTGGCTGTAGCTTGATCGGTTCTTCAACGGCAGCACGGATATCCATACCCGCAGCGTATTCTGATTCGTAGGATGGTAGTTCTAAATCCTCGGCATGAGGTAGTTTCTTAAAAATAATGTTCATGGATCTATCGTTTTTTAAAAGTTGTATATTAAAACGCCTAACAAGATCAATCTCCCTAAACTACGCCAAGGCTTCGTCAAGCAGGCTAAATCCCTCTTCTCCAAAGCCTGTCCCGACCACAGTCGGGGAAGGACTTTTTAAAAGTAGCCAATATTGTAGTTCAAGAGTTCCTCCTTGCCGCGTCCCGAGCCATTCGGTGGGAGAAGGAGAACAGGAGGATTGATTTATTTTATTACCTATAATATCAAGCAGTCTTTTTATACAACCTCGTTTATGGTTTTCTTTTTACTTTTTGATAATCAATTAATCGAACTTTAACATTTCCGAGCCAGACTTTAGCGTGGGTTTCAAGAGGTACACGGAGATCATCTGCCATATACCAGGCTTTAAATTCTCCGCTAAATCCAAACGGTCCGTCGATATTGGCATCACCCTCACTGTAATACGTTTTTATCGGATGCTCGAAGGCCTCATACTCACGCATCTCCGACTTTCGGGTGTTTTTTACGTCTATCAATCCTTTTTCGCCCTCTATATACACCGGCAGCTGATAGGGCTGGACCGATCCGGCAAACAGGCGTCCATAAAGTAAAATAAGTTGTCCAGAGGTAGACGGACCTTCTAAATCGAGGGTATCTTCGGGTTCTCCGGCCCTGGAAAGATAGACTTTTCCAGCCTCATAATCGAAGTCATACCGCTCGGCATTGTATTCATCTTCATCCACATTATCGCGCCAGTAAAGCCGGGTATGCGGCAGGCTGTCGGTAGCCACGAACAAGGTGTTGTAATGATTCTCCTCCCTCCCCACAAAAGGCACTGATGGATCCGAAATGATTTTTGAACGCAACCACCATAGATGTTCTCCCTGATATGTTGTATCCCGGATCACCTCTGTTTGTACTTCTCCAAGCTTGAATAAGCTATACTTTACTTCATAGGTCAAGAGTTCTTTCCATTTTAACAGCTCTTGCATTGTCGGGGGGCTCTCCGGATGTTCGTACGTTACGGGCCCACGCTGAGCATGAGCCGAACGCCATACTCCAACGGTAAACACTAATATTAAAAGGACTGCCGATATTGTTCGCTTAACCAAAGGGGCTCTGTTTTCTGAAATTAGTTTTAAATAAGTGGCCAAAGTTCGATATTATTCTTTGGAATCTGAAATATTATTGAAGGTATCATATGCTAAAATCGTTCATGCGCACCAAGATCATTTTACCAGCGCTGTTTCTGTGTATTTTTGGAGCTCTTATCCTTACCGGCTGCTCGAAAAGTGATGATCAAAAAAAGTTCGAGAATGAGGCATTTAAGCCTCCAAATAAGTACACAGAAACATTACAAGATGGTTCAATCAAAAATGAAGATCCAGACGACTGGCGCATTAGTCCTCGATATAGCGGTCTCATAACTATTGGAGAGCCGTTAACTGAACTACCCCATCCAAATCCTGTTTTATTTAATAGCCGATTAACAATTGATATATATCTTAGAAGCATTGAAACGCTATCTGCAATTGAAATTTATCTATTAGACTTAGAATCTTCTTCGAACCCCCTTAGACCTCTTGACCAACGGACCGTTTCCTCAGGTCAATCTCAAACTACATTTACGCTGAGTGGAGAACTCATCTCAGGTTCGACCGGGGGTAGTGATGCGGATGATTTATATCGCATATTAATTTATGATGATGGCAGAAGAAATCTCATTACCTATGGCGATGTAAAAGTTGAATAATGCGGGCAAGAATTGGCTTGTAGCCACCAACCGACCGCTGATTTTGCAACCAGTAGCAGTCACTCCCCCTTGTTAGCGGGAAAAATTCCCGCTAATGTACACTCTTTAAAAAATATACCTGATCATCCTCCTGTACCTCCTTCAGTTCACTTTACCAACCCTTCGAAGAAACTGCCAAAAGGAGGACTTTTTATGTGCTGTTTTATAGCCTATAAATTGTGTGTTGAAGCCAAAGGATATTGGTCATGCATTTTGTACCGGTTCTACTTGCTCAATATGGCTCAAAAGAAAAAGGACCATTAAAGTGCATATATCCTGCAGGCTAAAACGATCACACAATTTTCAGCCTTGACTTTTTCGTACCTTTTGTGTCAAGACAAAAGGTACACTCTTAACATTATTGTCTCTCTGCTCCTCCTGCAAACATGCTTATTCGTTAGGGAACAGAGCTCCCTAACAGCTATAACAGGCATTCAATCTCCCTAAATCCCTCTTCTCCAAAGCCTGTCCCGACCATTGTCGGGGAGGGACTTTGCGTTGATTGCCGGTAAACAACCTGTAGTACATATGTTAAACAACGAGTTCTTCCTTGGAGAAGGAGGACAGGAGGATTGATCTACATCTAAACCAGACCTTTATAATCCATGATGTACTTTCAACTGCTAAACACCTTGACACATAATTTGTCAATCATGGCTCCATCTGATGAATTTTGTCAAGCTCCCATTGAAATAATCGGGGAACGCCGTAGATCTCAGGTTGTTATATAGAAACAGTCGCTCTATCTTCGACCTTTCAAAAGATTAATATACACCATGGGCAAACGAAAAATCTCAAAGTCAGAACGTAATGTATTGGAAAAGCTTATTTTTCCAGAGCGTTTCCAGGTGATTATGGAAGAAACCGGCCACCTGTACGGCGAACTGCGCGACGATCTCATTAACTTGCTTAGCTTTGGCTTTGTGGAGGCCTATGAACGGAATGGCTCCAAAATCACCCTTACCGGCTTTTATGATGCCGATAACCTGCAGGATTTCACCTTCCGTGCTACCAGCAAAGGACTCTCAGAAATAGAATCCCATTAATTATGAAGTTTGAAACCCGTATCGATGAACAGACCATTGTACTCAATCTCGACGAGGAGGCCGGCGAAGCCCAGTTTGGGGATACTCCTCCTGCTCGCTCCTATGATTTCAAACAACAGTCCAATGGGCGCTATCTGCTGCGGATGGGAACAAAGCTCTACAAAATTGATAATGTAGAGTACGACCAACACACGGTTACCTTCACCCTCAATGGTCAGTGGTGTTCGGTGGATGTACGCAACGAGCAGGATCTGCTGCTCGATCGGCTGGGTTTTAAGACGGCAGCCGAGATCGGTGAAGGCGAACTGAATGCTCCCATGCCCGGAAAGATTCTGGAAATTTTAGTCAAAGAAGGTGATGAAGTAGCCCTGGGTGATCCGGTGGCCATCCTGGAGGCTATGAAAATGGAAAATGAACTTAAAGCACCGGTAAGCGGCATCATCAGCTCAATCGCTGTGGCCGAAAACGACTCCTTAGAAAAAAATGCTCTAATCTTAGAAATCGAAGCAAGTGGATAAATTTATTATAGAAGGACCGACCCCTCTCAAAGGTACTATACCCATCAGTGGATCCAAAAATGCAGCTTTGCCCTTAATGGCGGCGGCTATTTTAGGCGATTCCCCAACGACCATTACTAATGTCCCCAAACTGCGTGACATCTATACCTTTAATAATGTCATACGCGTAACGGGTACGCATGTCAATTTTGATGAAGAAGCAGGTGAGCTTTCCATCGACCCGGCGAACCTCGCCCACCTGGAAGCTCCTTATGAGCTCGTCCGTAAAATGCGGGCTTCCTTTTATATGCTGGGGGCCCTACTTGGAAAATTCGGCCGCGCCAAGGTTTCACTACCCGGGGGCTGCGCCTGGGGACCCCGCCCCGTGGACCTGCACCTAAACGGGATGCGTGAGATGGGCGCTGACATCAAGCTGGAAGAAGGCTATGTAATAGCCAACGCCCCCAAAGAGATGGAAGGCGGTACGTTTACCCTGGATCCCAGTAGTGTTGGGGCGACTATCAACCTGGTGCTGGCATCCGTGCTTCGGGCCAAAGAATTTACGATTAAGAACGCAGCCAAAGAGCCCGATGTGGTACTCTTATGCAATACGCTGGTCGAGATGGGGGCTGATATTGAAGGCATTGGCACCGATACGCTAACGATACGTGCCGTTGATCAGCTTGAGGGCATTACCGTTCGTAATGCTGCGGATCGCATCGAAACCGGTACCTTTATGATTGCTGCGGCTATGCACCCCGAATCGGATGTTACCCTAACCGGTGCTGATGTGGATGATTTGGGTCATTTTCCAGAAGTATTCGAAAAGACCGGTGCTGATATGACGATTAAAAACGACACCATCCATATTGAAGCCCCGGACCAAATCAATGCCACTAATATTGAAACCCAGATTTATCCGGGTTTCCCAACTGACCTGCAGGCTCAATGGGCCACGATGATGACCCAGGCGTCGGGTGAGTCATCGGTCACAGATACTATTTATTACGACCGTTTTAGCTATGTTCCTGAAGTGACCCGGCTGGGAGCCGATATGGATGTGGATGAAAATACGGTTAACATAGCGGGCAAAACACCGCTTAAAGGGGCTTCGGTTATGAGTACAGATCTGCGTGCCAGCGTAAGCTTGGTTTTGGCAGGAATGATTGCGGAAGGCAAAACTGATGTGCTTCGTATTTATCACCTGGATCGCGGGTACGAAGATCTGGAAGAAAAGCTTACCGCTGTGGGAGCCAACATCAGGCGTGCCGGTCAGGAAGAGTAGCAGTCTGCCTTTCATCGTAATGAGTAGCCCGGCTTCAAAAGCCCGGGCTATTTCTTAAGTATGTTACATTATTCCTAACGATCCATCCGGTTAAATTCCTTCCGGGTCAACCGATACTGGACGACATCAATATACTCCTCGCCTTTCCGAATATGTTCGACGAGCTCTGCTTCTTTGACCATGCCATTCTTGGTCATCACCTTTCCTGAAGCTGGATTCTTAACCATATGGAAGGCAAAAATTTTATTAAGCTCAAGCTCGTTAAATCCAAATTCCAACACCGCTTCTACCCCTTCTGTAATATAACCCTTACTCCAGAAGGGCTCTCCCAGCCAAAATCCGAGTTCAGCACGATTAAACCGCTTATTAACCTTTAATCCAATGCCGCCCATTACCTTATCAGTCTGCAGCGAACAAATGCCAAAAACATAGTGCCTCTCTTCAGAAAAGCCCTCATGGGCGGTAGCAAGCCAGGAAACAGCATCCTTCTCCCCGTACGGAAAAGGCATATTCAGGGTCATTTCTTCAATTTTTGGATTATTGGCATATTGCACAATACGGTCGATATCTCGCGCCATCAGTTGGCGCAATCGCAGCCTGTCGGTCTCTAAAACCGGAAATTCTTTCATCCCAAGTGACTCTATTTCTTTAAAAAACGCATTAATTCAAAATAGTGAAATGAAAGAAGCAAATCGAACATTACGTTTACATAATAGCAAAACTACTTGTATATTAATGTAATGTTTCTTCAGTATTCAGAGATTTTAAACAATTTTTTAGGTTTACCTTTGCAGCGACTCTCAGCTACTCGAGTATTTATGATCTTTATTGACCTTGTTATAAGTCAATTTCTTATTTCTTTGTACCACTTGGTGGATACTATAGCATCCACTGTGGCTGATGAGTATGCTCCGCAAACAAGCTCTTTTACTGAAAATACAAGAATTGTACAACCAAATTTTTATCCTAATAGGAATTATAATATAGCGGTTGCTGCACCTCCGCTGTTGCAATTGAATGTTAATACTGCTTTATCTGTAATGATGACAATTAATTATTTGAACAGGACATTAAGGCCGGGGATCAGCAGCTGCTCGAAAGAAGAGTATTTCAATGAAAAATCAAATCATTATTCACGCTTCGGGAAAGCAGACCCGGATAGCGTTGCTGGAAAACGGCGAACTTGCCCAACTATTTATAGAGTCTGATGAAAACCAACGTACCGTTGGCAACATCTATTTAGCGAATGTCCACAAGGTAATGAGTGGTATTCGTGCGGCTTTTATTGATATGGGGACGCCCAAAGATGCCTTTCTGCACTTTTCTGATGCCGGTGACCACCTGAAAGATTACGTGCAAATGCTGAATGGCAAAGATGCTATTCAAAAGAATGTTCGGGACGACCTTAAGAAGACGAACTTTAATAAGATCCCGAATTATGAGAAGCAGAAATGGGCCGGCAAAATGTTACGTCCGGGCCAGCAGCTCATGGTGCAAATCGTTAAGGAGCCTATTGGTTCCAAAGGTCCCCGCGTCTCTACGGATATTACCGTTGCCGGGCGTTTTCTGGTGCTTATCCCGATGGGCGAATATATTGCGGTATCACGGAAAATCAACAACTACAAAGAGCGCCGACGCTTGAAAAGTGCCGTTGGATCTATGCTCCCCGATGGATTTGGAGTCATCATCCGAACAGTGGCCAAGGGCAAAGACAAGGAAGCCATCGAAGATGATATGCGTAATGTTCTCAAGAAATGGGAGCGCATTTTAGAACGACTGGAGACCGCTCAGCCCCCCGAACTGCTGTACAAGGATTTGGATATGACCGAAAGCCTGGTCCGTGATCTTTTTGCTAAGCAGTACGACCGCGTACTGGTGGATGATCCGGATATGCATAAGCAGATAAAGTCTTATGTAAGCCAGGTTGCTCCACAGATGATCCCCAATGTGGAACTCTATAATGGCCGCGAGCATATCTTTGACTTTATGAAGGTAGCCAAAGACGTGGACTCTATCTTTAGCCCACGTGTGCGTATGCCATCAGGCGGGTACCTGATACTTGAACAGACGGAAGCCATGTATGTGGTGGATGTCAACTCGGGACCCTATGCCGCCAAGAAGAAGCAGGAAGACAACTCGCTGAAAACGAACCTGGAGGCTGCCCGTGAGGTTGCCAAGCAGCTTCGCCTGCGCGATATTGGGGGAATTATTGTCGTTGACTTTATTGACCTCCGCAGCGGCAAGAATCGAAAGAAAATCTATGACGAGCTCAAAAAAGAGTTTAAAAAAGACCCTGCCAAGACCAACGTTATTGGAATGAGCGACTTTGGGCTGGTTCAAATAACGCGCCAGCGTATCCGCCCAAGCGTAGTCAACTCTGTTTCCAAGCTGTGCCCCACCTGTGGTGGGTCCGGGAATGTAGTGACTCAAAATACCATCATCGCCGACCTGGATGCCTGGCTTAGTAAATTCCGCACCACTACGGACTACCGCGCTGTAGACATTTATATTAATCCTTATCTTAAAGCCTATTTGGAGCAAGGTTTTCCCAGCATCAAGTGGAAATGGATGTTCCGCTATTGGCTTAAGATTTCGCTTATAGCTGACGATACGGTATCTCTTAACGAATATAAGGCTACCATCGCTGGCTCCGATATCGACATTACGGATGTTGTAATGCAAGAAAAAGATATTGATGAACTTATCGGAAATAATGAAGACAAAGCGATTGCTTCTGCCAAGAACCGCAAAAACCTTGACTATTATAAAAAAGGAAATAATGGCAGCAAGGAAAAGGATACCCGCAAGCCCCGGCCTACCCGATCCAAGCGGTCCAAATCTAAGTATTACAAGAATTCGAATTAAGAAATCTAATCTTCTTTTTAGAAACTTACGTATCTGTTTACTATGAGTATAGCTGATTTAAAAGCAACAACAGTGGTGGGTATTATCCATAACGGAGAAGCTGCCATCGCGGGAGACGGTCAGGCTACGATGGGTGAGACCGTGATGAAAGCCACCGTCAATAAGGTTCGTCATCTGTATGATGGCAAAATTGCTGCCGGTTTCGCCGGTTCTACTGCCGATGCCTTTACCCTCTTTGAGAAGTATGAAGAGAAATTAAAGCAGTATAACGGCAACCTGCAACGTGCCGCTGTAGAGATGGCCAAAGAATGGCGTAACGATAAATTTTTACGCAAGCTTGAGGCTTTGCTGATCGTTATGAGTAAGGAAAAGGCATTGCTCATCTCGGGCCAGGGCGATGTTATTGAACCCGATGACCAAATTTTAACCATTGGAAGCGGCGGCTCTTATGCCCTTGCGGCGGCCCGTGCGCTAAAAGAAAGTGCCCCGAATTTATCGGCTCGCGAGATTGCTGAAAAATCACTCCATCTTGCCGCTGATATCTGTATTTATACGAATCACAACTTGAGTATCTTAGAACTTGAAGACTAACAATTCGATGCAAAAGACTGTTCAACATAAGAATTTAACACCACGACAAATTGTGGCCGAGCTGGATAAGTATATCGTCGGCCAGGATGAAGCAAAGCGTTCTGTATCTATCGCCCTGCGTAACCGCTGGCGGCGGATGAACGCTGACAAAGAAATCCGGGATGAAATTCTCCCCAACAATATCCTGCTTATTGGACCTACCGGCGTTGGAAAGACCGAAATTGCCCGCCGACTGGCCAAACTTGCTGAGGCTCCCTTTATGAAGGTAGAAGCCAGTAAGTTTACTGAAGTTGGATATGTGGGACGTGACGTAGAATCCATGATCCGCGACCTGACCGATATTGCTATCAACATGGTGAAGACGGAGATGCAGGAACGCGTTAAAGAAAAAGCGGAGAAAGTTGTAGAAAAACGTATTCTCGACATCCTTATTCCGCCGGTTACCCAACCTTCGAACGACTCTGCTGGTTTTCAAAAGGACGATAACTTTAACCCCGAGCAAGCCTCGGACCAAGAGCTTAATAAGCGTACACGCGAAAAGTTCCGGGAAAAACTGCAGAATGGCGAGCTCGAAGATCGCGAAATAGAGATTGAAGTCCAGAAGTCCAGCAAGGCCCCGATGATGCAGGTATTCGGTCCCCAGGGCGGCATGGAAGAGATGGGCATCAATCTGCAGGATATGCTTGGCAATTTAGGTGGACAGCAGAAGTCCAAGCGCACAGTCACGATCGAAGAAGCCCGTGAACTGCTGCTTGAGGAAGAAGCCGAAAAACTTATTGACCATGATGCTGCTGTCCAAGAAGCGCTTGAACGCGTGCAAAAGCACGGCATTGTATTTATTGACGAAATCGATAAAGTTGCCGAGTCCTCTGGTGATGGCAAAGGAGGCGGTGGTCCGGATGTAAGCCGACAAGGCGTACAGCGCGACCTGCTCCCCATTGTAGAAGGAAGTAATGTTTCGACCAAGCACGGCATGGTAAAGACAGATCACATCCTGTTTATTGGCTCAGGAGCCTTCCACGTGTCCAAGCCATCGGACCTTATCCCAGAGCTACAGGGACGATTTCCTATTCGTGTGGAACTGAACTCACTGACCGAACAAGACTTCTTCGATATCCTGACGCAGCCCAAGAATGCTCTTACCAAGCAGTACCAGGCGATGCTTAAGTCAGAAGGCGTGGAGGTAGAATTTACCCAAGAGGCAATCAAGGAAGTGGCGGCTATCGCTGCGCAAGTCAATGAACGGGTCGAAAATATTGGCGCTCGTCGTCTGCATACTATACTCTCCTCCCTACTGGATGAGCTCCTTTTTGCTATTCCCGACGACATCAGCTCGGGCGATATCACTATCGATCAGGAGTATGTGAACAAACAGCTGGATAATCTTGTTAAGGATAAAGATTTAAGCCAATATATTTTATAATAGTGTAGAGGTGTTAAATGCAGTTAAACGTTTTATATTAAAATATATCGGCAAGTCAATTAATTGAATAATTAATTAGCTTAGCGCACGTTTAAAAATCTCTATAGCTAAATAACGATTAAGTATAGAATCATTATGAGCGTCAAAAAATTTTTAGCCCCCAATGTTGCAATTCTTATTGCGCTTTCCATCTTCTGGTTTGCCGGAGTGGAGACCGTCGTTCAGAACGGTGATGAGGATCAGAAAAACATCAAAAAATATGCCCAGACCCAACAGCGTATTATTGATAATTATGTTGATCCTATTAACCTAACAAGCCTTTATAAAAGCAGCATCAAGGGTCTGGTTTCCGGCTTAAAAGACAGTACTATCAACCTCAAAGATACGCCCCTGGATACCACCTCCAATCCAAAAGTTGATGGACTTAGTGAGTCGATCCAGCTCTTTGAGCGCGCTTATAAATATCTGTCCAATAACTTTCCGGATGAGGATATGACCAAAAATACCGAGAATGCGCTTGAGAGTATGTTTCGGTCCCTCGATCCCCATTCCATTTATATTGAGCCCAAAACCAGTGATGCCATTGAGGATGAGTTTGCCGGCAAATTTCAGGGTGTGGGTATCCAATTTAATGTCATCCAGGATACCATAACGGTAGTTACTGCCATTTCCGGTGGGCCGAGTGATCAGTTGGGCATCCAATCGGGCGACCGCATTATCGCTATAGATGACAGCAGCGCCATCGGGTTTAGCAATGAAGATGTTCGTAACAGCCTGCGCGGTCCCAAAGGCTCGAAGGTAGATGTCACGATCAAGAGACCGCACGAAAAAGAACTTTTAGAATTTACCATCACCCGCGATGATATCCCGCTTTATACGGTCGATACTTCCTATATGCTGGACCAGCAGACCGGTTATGTAAAAATCAATCGTTTTGCGGCTACCACGCACGAGGAATTCATGGATGCTATGAAAGGTCTTCGTGAAAAAGGCATGGGGCGTGCTGTTATCGATCTGAGGGGAAATCCGGGAGGATACCTGGGACAGGCCATTGCCATTTCGGAAGAATTCTTCCCACGCGGTACCAAAATTGTTTCTACCAAAAGCCGCCATAGCCGTTTTACCAGCGCCTATTTTTCACGGCGTGATGGCAAGTTCAAAGACCTGCCGGTTATCGTGCTTGTCAATGAAGGATCTGCTTCGGCCAGTGAAATTGTGAGTGGAGCCATACAGGATCACGACCGCGGTTTAATCGTCGGTCAGCGAACCTACGGCAAAGGGCTGGTACAGCAGCAGTACGAGCTGGTGGATAAGAGTAATATTCGCGTTACCATTTCGAAATATTACACCCCTTCGGGGCGGCTCATCCAAAAACCCTATTCCGAGAAAGGAGGCACTGAATATGCCTATGAGATCTATAAACGAAGTTCAAATGCCAAGAGTGATGTGCAAGAGTTTCTTTCGCACGTTCCGGATTCACTGCGCTTCTCCACCGATGCGGGGCGTAATGTATATGGAGGCGGAGGTATCGTACCCGATCATATTGTCCAGGAAGACACCTCACAATCGGCCGCGGTCTTAAACTATATGCGCCGTAAAGGGGTTGGTTTTGACTACGTTCGGAACTACCTTGATGACAATGGGGAATCCTTCCGCTCGAAGTGGGAAAATGACTATCAGCGATTCCGTCAGGAGTTTAAGTGGTCGGATAAGGATATGACAACCGTGTTCAACAACCTCAAGGAGAATAACCTTGTGGTAAGCGATAGCGACACTCTTAAAAAACCTGACTTTAAGTCCGACACCTTATACATCCCCCAAAATCACTGGGAGCAAGTATCATGGATGTCTGAAGGTGCTATGAAAGCCCGACTAGCATTGCAAGTATGGGGCTTGAAAAAGTATTATCCCGTGATTAATGATGTGTTTGACAATACCCTTGAAAAAGCCATGGGGTTATGGGATGAGGTCACTCAGCTGAAAGAATATGCGGCCAATCATACGAATGAATCTCAAAATAAGATAGAGTTTGAATAAACGCAGGAACTCATTTTCTGATAAAAGCCCGGCTACTTGGTCGGGCTTTTTTATTTCAGGAAAGAAATTGGCTCATCAAGGCTACTACTGCGGTCTCTGCTCGTAAGCGATGGCTTCCTAATGAAGCAAGCTCAGCACCGGCGTCAACCATTTTGTCTACTTCTGCATCTGCAAATCCACCTTCCGGCCCTACCATTAATAAAATGGGTTGGTCCTTACCTTCAGCCAAGTGAGCAAAAGACATTTTGGAAGGACTTACTTTTTCATGAGCCAGTACACATTGGGCTTCAGGGAAAGACGCTATCACCTCCTCAATTGAATGAAAAAGAGTGACTTCTGGCCGCCATGTCCGCAGGCTCTGTTTCATCGCAGAAAGTGTGATAGACTCCAGACGATCCATCCGAACGTTTTCCTTGATGGTCCGACGGCTTCGAAACAACGCAATGTGTGCGGCTCCCAGCTCAACGGCTTTTTCAACCGCAAACTCCAGACGATCACGCTTCTTGATGATCCCCATCCCCAGTAGCAGTTCCGGTTGGGGCTTGTCAAAATACTGCGACTCCTGAATCTCAATTTGCACCGACTGCTTCGTAATTCTCCGTATAGGGCCCTCGTACCGTCCGCCTTTTCCATCCACAATGACCAGCTGATCCCCCTCGCGGGCACGCATCACTTTTGAAGCATGCCGAGCTTCCTGATCGAGAAGTTCGGCCGCTGTGCCATGAATTTGGGCGGGTGGGGCATAATAAATATTCATGATACTGAATCTTTTTGGAAAGGTTCACCGGGAAAAAAGCTCAACTGTCCAGACGTTAATACCTCTTTGATATAGGGGATACAGAGACCGCATCCATTGCTGCAAAAATCATGTTGTTGAAGCTCTTCTACTGAATGGATCTGGTGTTTCCGGGCAAAAGCTTGCACCTCTTTAAAGGTCCGCCCGTGACAAATGCACCGTGTCACTTTGTTCCCTGCCATTGCCCTACTGCTTAAAATGCTTTCCTAACCGAAGCTCCTGCCCCTGGTAGTTACTTTTGATATCTTCTCCGTAGATAGTTTCCGGAACTTCAGTATTAGGTTCAAACTTCATGCTACAAAAGGTTTGCCCATCTTCGATAAGGAAGGGCACATCGTGGGAACGTACTTCGAGCACCGCTCGGGCCCCCTGATCTTTAATGCGCCCGCCAAATCCACTGTCAAAAAAACCCGCGTAATGAGTTCGGAGTTCTCCGGAGCCCGTATCGTAGGCAATCATCTCAGCAGCCAGGTGTTCCGGGATACGGCAGCGTTCTTTGGATGCAAAAATATAAAAGGCTTCGGGTTCTAAAATCATATGGTCATCATGCTGGGCATAAATAGGCTCCCAGAATTCCGAAACTTCATAGTGGTTAATATTATCCAGGTCGATATAATCGCGATGCTTTTTGGCTTTATAGCCCACGATCTGTCCTTTCTTACCGTGCAGATGTACACTTAAAAACAATCCCGCATTCACCTTCAGATCATCAACCGGCAGAGGATTGCCATTCTCTTTGAACAGCAACGGATTGGAGCTGTGCGTGCGTAAAATATCCTGATCTGATAACAGCGTATAGCCATGTCGCAGGCGAAGCTGGTTCAACCGGTGACCGGTTTTAACGCGAATGGGGAACGATTTAGGAACCACTTCGAGGTAGAGCTGCCCCTTATAGCCTGAACGAATTTCTTCAAACCGGTGCGAATGATCGGTAATCACACGCGTAAATACATCCAGACGGCCCGTTGTACTTTTGGGATTGGCTTTGGCCGACAAATGCTCACCGGATATGACGCGATAGCTTGTTCCGTCTTCATTGCCATCAAACAGCGTTTGCTGGGGCGAAATATGCGACGGGAGATGCAGTTTTTCCAGCAGCGGAATAATATACACACAATTAGGCTCCAAGATGGCTCCATCGGTGAGGGATATCTCATACTGACTCAACCGCTCCAGCTTATCCTCTACCGTCTCATCTTCGGGCAGAAAACTGCATCGCACGCGGTAGGCTTTTTCTCCAAGGCGTAAATCAATGGAGTTAGGCTGGAACTGATCCTCTTCTAAAGGATATCCTTCATCAGCCGAGATGATACCTGCCTCTGATAGCAGGCGTAATTTCTGAACCGGCAGGATGCCTTTTGTTCGCAAATAAACTTCTTTTGTGTTGCTGCTCATCGAATCAAAAAATTAAATTTAGTACCAAAATTTCGTTTTCCCGTTCGCGCAAATCTTATATTTTACCGGAAAGCAATCGCTGTGAAATATAGGAATTCAGCAGTCAGAATCCAGAATATCTCAAGAATAAATTCTGGTATGGATTTGCGACATATTTAAAATCTATTTACGATGGATATTATCTTCTGGAGCGGTGGAAAAGATGCCTACCTGGCCTTTGAATACCACCGGCGTAACCATCCGGAACGGCCCCTTCAGCTTTTGACTACCTACGAAGAACAGTCCGGCATTGTTCCCCATCAAAATATTCCCCTTTCTCATATTCGCAAGCAGGCGGCCCATCTGAAGTTGGAACTCATTGCTGTGCCCCTGCCCCCGGAATGCCCCAATGAAACGTATCTGCAAAAGGTAGAAGAGGCGCTATCCAAGCAACAAGATATCAATCATCTTGTTTTTGGGGATTGGCACCTGCAGGATATTCGAGCGTGGCGGGAAAAGGTATTTCGCAATATGGGCTATGACTGCCTCTTTCCCATCTGGGAAAAAAGCATTCACGACTTGTTGCCTATCCTGCAGTTAAAGCCCGTTCGCATTGAAATTAGCGCTGTAAAGGAAGAATACCAACCGCTATTGAAAGTGGGTGAGCCTTTTGACCAGGCGCTAATGCTTCAACTACAGCACCTGCCCGATATCGACCCTATGGGAGAAAATGGGGAGTTTCATACAAAACTTATTTTCAAAAAATGACCGGGCAAGGGGCATACCTATGGATAGTCTCCAGCTGTTTGAGGAATAGTAAGCCTTACCTGAAATAGTAATCTCATCAGACCTTTTTTAAAAAGGACTGATCAACTCTCTATGCTTAAAACCTGATAATCGTTGAAAAAGCAGACCAATCTCTTTCTGCATGACAGGGAGCAAACAACCACACCGTGTAAGTGATAGCACTACATGACGCCAAGCTAATTGACTATACCCAAATAGCTGCCTTCTATGGTTATTAACTTGTAGAGCGGGATGGATAACACATCCAGATGTGCATCATATAATTTTAAATTCTAAACTATTGGTATTTAGCTACTAAAAGAGCTCTTAACTCTTTCAGCAGTTTAACATTCCAATCAAGCAATGAACTACTTATGTATAATAATTATAACACTCCTGAAGAACTCAATAATTTAACATTTTCTATATGGGATGCAGATAATCCGTATGGGCATGCTTTGTTTGCAGGCAACCTTATGGAAACATCCTACTATCTTGAAAACAACAGTATCGAATATTTGGAAGTTTCGGGTTTGGATTTACAAAATATGGAATCATATCAACCAGTAACCGCCGAACGTTGGCTTGACTGGTATTACCTGGTGGCTTTATCTGTTCTTGAAGAAACCAGTGTGGATCAGATCAACCAATTTTCGACAACACTGGCAACAGAGGTAGAGTGGTAGAGTAAGCTACAAGCTTTTAAAGAAAAGGCTGTCTTCAGTAACATCGTTTAGTGTTCAGCCCTTACTTGGTTTAATTAGAAAGCATCCGTAGCACCACAAATACTCATTGGTCTTATCTTTTTTTAACGTGGATACTGTAAATATCACCGCCTTTGATATCTTCCTTATGATGGTGATGGAATACATTCGCGATAAATAAAAAAGCCAGAGTATAAACAAGGGCAAATAATAAACCGTCTCCAAAGCCAAAAAACATACCGATTATGCCGGTTAAGACGGAAGCAAATGTGCCCCACATTATATTAGCCCAAAGAGGGATGCCCTCTTTTTTTATGATCATGCCAAAAGCCCAGCCTATTGCGAGCCCCAACGCGATGAACCAAAATAGTGCCGTTCCGCTGAATAAAATCATAACAACCTCCCTTTTATAATTATGGGTTCTGTTATCATGATATAAAAGTATTTTCTAACTCCGTGTAAGGAAATCCCGCTTATGGATACCGGGCTTTGATAACTCTCCAAACTATTAAATAGGTCACTGTATGGTGCTAATCCTAACCTTAGCTATCCATAAAAAACATTCCTGTAGGGAAATTTACTATGCTAAATACCTGTATTCCCCTTAGAATAATTGAATGAGGAACAAATGATTTTATAAACAAATGTAATCAGGTCAATTTTAACATACTGTGTGATAATGAAGCTACTGATCGTATATGGAACAACAGAAGGACAAACGCGCAAGATATGTACTTTTCTGCGGGATGAGGCAAAGAAAGCAGGCCACGAGGTATCCCTTAATGATACTACCCGGACCGTCCTTCATCCGGATGGATTCGATGCTATCGTAGTAGGCGCATCACTACATGCAGAAAAATACCAGTCCTCTGTAAAACATTATATCCGGGAACACAGTGAGGTTCTAAACAATATGTTAGGGGTATTTATGTCGGTAAGCCTCACCGCCGCTGCTAATGAACCCGAATCATGGGAAGAGCTCAAAACAATTACCGATGAGTTTCTCAAAGTAACGGGCTGGCAACCGGACTATGTGGAACAGGTAGCCGGGGCCCTTCGCTACTCCAAATATAATTTCTTTAAAAAATTCATCATGCGGATGATCGCCCAAAAATCAGGTGGAGATACTGATCCTTCCAAAGATTATGAATACACCGACTGGGAACAGGTAAAAGCAATTGTAGCAAAATTGGAAAAAGATTTTATAGAACAGTCGTAGTTTCATAACATTTATCCCCCCTGATATCCGATAGCATCTAACAAAATACCTCAATGAACTTGCTTCCCTGCGAACACCCCAACCCAAACCTCAATATTGATATACCGGGCTTTCACAGAATAAATATTATCTGCTCATTTCTTCTATAAAAAAATCGCTTATATCTCTTACGTTAAGGCCAATATTCACAACTGCTTAATGCGCAGACTTTGTCTGTCATCTAACAATTTGTTATTATAGAATTACTTACCCATTAAAACATATCTGCAGAAACGGTTATTCCCAATAATCGTTACTCCAAAAGGGAGGAAATGATGACTGAAGATATGGAGGATAAGCACGTTTTGGTTGATGATTTGCTCAAATTGCTGAAGCGGTTGCATTTTTCTGATATTCACATAAAATATCACGCCGAATATCCCGACCCCCGCTCGATCAATGCTAATAATGGCTTCCAATACATTCCAGCACTGATGGCCCAAAAAACGGGAGGAATTATTTTTTTGAAGTTGTGTCGGTCAACAAACTGAAATCAGATTATATCCATGAAAAGATACAGGCCATAAACCATCATATTGATGGTTCGAATAATGCCGACCTTATCTTGGTTGCTAAATATGGTCAAAAAGAAAAAGTCATAGCATGGTGCAAGAAAAATGACGTAGATCCCATTCACATTTGGGAATTTTAATTAAAGAATGAATTGTACCTAACATCAATCCGGGCAGCAGGAAGATAACAGCTTAGCTTACCTGCTAACGTTTGGTATGGATAATAATTTCTTTCATACTTCCATCTCTCACCACATTTGGGATACCAAATACCGGTATCGTAAAGATGGGGAAATCGTAGATCAAACACCGGATGACACCTGGCGCCGCATAGCACACGCCTTAGCTTCCATTGAGAAAGAGGACGCTGCCTATTGGGAACAAGCATTTTATAATGTATTAAGCAATTTGCAATTTCTGCCCGGGGGACGAATTATTGCCGGGGCCGGTACCGATCATAAGGTTACGCTTTTCAACTGCTTTGTGATGGGCATGATTCAGGATAGCATTCCCTCTATTTTTGAAAATCTCAAAGAAGGCGCGCTGACGATGCAGCAAGGAGGAGGAATTGGATACGACTTTTCCACACTTCGACCGGAGGGCTCCCTTGCTAAAAGTAGTAATAATGTTTCATCCGGTCCGGTTTCGTTCATGAAGATATGGGACACCATGTGTGCTACTATGCTCTCTATCGGTGCCCGTCGAGGCGCTATGATGGCAACTCTGCGGTGTGACCATCCCGATATTATGGCGTTTGTAACGGCCAAACAAACCCCCGAAACCTTAAAGAACTTTAACCTCTCCGTAATGGCTTCTGATTCTTTCATGGAAGCCGTTAACAAGGATACCGACTGGCCGCTGGTATTTCCCGCTAAAGAACTAAGCAGCAAAACCTCTTCGCATGACCGTATCATACACCGCCAATGGAGTGGAACCGATGGCCCCATCCCCTGTAAAGTTGTCGATACCATCAGGGCCCGGGCATTGTGGAAAGCCATCATGAATTCGACTTATAATTATGCTGAACCAGGCATACTATTCATTGATCGTATTAACGAACAGAATAACCTCAGCTATTACGAGCAGATATCGGCTACCAACCCGTGTGGAGAAGTCCCGCTTCCTCCCTATGGAGCCTGCAACCTTGGTTCTCTCAATTTAACTCAATTTGTACGACATCCCTTTTCGAATAACGCTAAAATGAATATGGAAGAACTTCGTAAAACGGTACAGATAGCTGTTCGTTTGCTGGATAACGTAATTGATGCTTCACAGTTCCCCCTGAATAAACAACAAGTACAAGCACAGGATAGCCGGCGCATTGGCCTTGGAATAATGGGACTGGCTGATACGCTCATCATGTTGGGGCTGCATTATGGAAGTGCTGAGGGTCGCCAGACAGCCGCAACAATTATGAAAACAATTTGTCACACCGCCTACCCCACTTCCGTTTGATCTTGCCAAAGAAAAAAATGCTTTTCCCCTGTTTCAAAAGGAGGCCTACCTCGATCAGCCCTTCATTAATCGACTTCCTGTGAACATTCGCGAAGAAATAGCAACCCACGGAATTCGGAACAGTCATCTGCTTTCCATCGCCCCCACAGGCAGCATCAGCATACTGGCCAATAATATTTCGGGCGGCCTGGAGCCGGCTTTTGATTTCACCTATAACCGAAAAGTGCTGAATGCCGACGGAACCAGGACAACCCATACGGTCGTTGATTATGCCTACCAGCTGTGGAAGAATAAATATAAATCTGAAACACCCTTGCCGGATTATTTTGTCAACGCAAATCAGCTTTCCCCCGGAGAGCATCTTAAGATGCAGGCAGCCCTTCAGCCTTATGTGGATCATTCTATCTCTAAGACCATCAACATTCCGGAAAACTTCTCCTTTGAAGCCTTTGAAAATGTATATCAGTCAGCTTATAACAAAGGACTGAAAGGATGCACGACCTTTCGCCCAAACCCCGTGACTGGGGCCATTCTCGAGCAGTCTGACCAAGGCGCTCAAGTGCATTGCTGTACCCTGGACCGGGAAGCAGACTGATGGTATTACCCTTATTTAATTGCTTCGAAGCCCGCCATGATGTCCAGCAGTTCATCGGTAATAGTAGACTGGCGTTCATTCCTGAAGGCCTGTTGGAGTTGTTCCAGCCGCTCCTCAATCTTTTGTTCAGCCCGTTGCATCGCTGACAAGCGGCCGCTATACTCCGCAGCCAGCGACTCGGCAATGCCGCGAAACAGGGAAACAAACAGGTACTGCCGCAGCAGAGCCATAAACAAAGTATGGGAATCGTCCCCATACTGGGGCAGATTGTTCGTTGGCCAAGGCTGTTGCATCAGGTGTTCGAGCCATGCTGTATTGAGCGGCAACAGATGCTGTGTACGTGGCATAAAGCCTTTCCTGGGAACCGGCTTATTATGAAGAATCCGTACCGAACGTATTTGCTGGTCCATCCATTGCTCCATTCCTGAAAGCAACTCAAGCACCAAGGCATTTATTCCGTTTACAGAGCCCGGCATCTCAAACGTACGGTCGATAATCAACTCTTGTTGCTGCAGGTATCCGGCCAGCCGCTCTCCTAACACATAGATACGGACATCCGACCATTTTTCATTTCTTATTTGTTCAAGGGTGTAAGAAGATATTGTTTCGTCAAAGGGACCGCAGAGGGCCTGGCCCGCCCCCATGATAATGAGCCCAACCTTTTCTTGTGAGTCTTCTTGTATAAAGGGCTTGGCTTCACTGAACGCTTTTTGCAATACAACTTGCAATCCCCTTTCAAGCGTATCGTAATATTCACTAAGAGACTCTACAGCCTGCTCAAATTGATGAATGCCTACTGCAGCCATTACTTTCATAGTACGAACAATAGACTGCAGGTCTTCTGCACTTCTTATCTTTCGTTGTAGCTTCTCCAGTTTTTGCATAACCTTACTTTTCCTTTATTGATGCGATGGCTTCTTCAGCAATCTGTAGTAGCTGCCAGCGGCTCTCATCACTGAGTATTGTATTCCAATCAATAGCTTTTTTGAGGTCATCTGCCTGCTCTTTGATCGCTTTTTGTATACTTTCTTTGGCTTGCTCAACCTTTTCCAATGGTGTATCATCCAGCTGCCCAGATGTTACGGCCAACAACAACACAATCTGCTCGTCAATCTGAAGAGGGGCGAACTGGGGTTGTTTTAAAATCTCACGGATCAGCTTTCCGCGTTCCAGAACCATACGCGTCTGTTCGTCAAGACGAGCGCTAAAACGTGAAAAAGCCTCCAGCTCTTCGAATTGAGCATATGCCAGGCGCAGTTTTTTTGTTACGGATCGGTAGGCCGCCCGTTGAGCAGCTCCCCCGACTCTCGAAACCGATTTACCCGGATCAATGGCAGGGAGTATATCCTTTCTAAACAATTCCGGTGACAGATATAGCTGGCCATCCGTAATTGAAATAAGATTTGTGGGTATGAAAGCCGAAATATTTTGTGCCTGTGTTTCGATAATCGGAAGTGCAGTCAGAGAGCCTCCGCCAAATTCAGGCTTTAACCGGGTTGAACGTTCAAGTAATCGTGAATGAATGTAAAAAATATCACCCGGATAGGCCTCCCGTCCCGGTGGACGCCTAAGAAGCAGTGCCAACTCTCGATAGGCCCGGGCATGCCACGTCAGGTCATCATACACAATAAGCACATCGCGGCCTTGCTCCATAAAATATTCTGCCATACTGGTCGCAGCATACGGAGCAATATATTGTAAGCCAACCGGGTCTTCACTGCTTGCCGATACGACTATGGAGTACTCCATAGCCCCATACTCACGTAAATCGGCAATAAGGCGGGCTACAGCCGCCTTCTGCTTACCTATCGCACAGTAGATACAAATCACTTCCTTGTCGTGTTGGTTGATTATGGTATCCACGGCGATGGCCGTTTTACCGGTCTGACGATCACCGAAAATTAGCTCCCGCTGCCCCCGGCCTATTGGGAAAAGAGCGTCCACAATTTTTATACCTGTCTGCAGCGGGGTTTCCACAGGCGCCCGGTGGATGATCGGTGGCGCCGGACGTTCTACCGGCATCCGTTCATCAGTATATAACGCTTTGCTGCTGTCAAGCGGGCGTCCCATAGCATCAACAACACGACCCAACAGTGGCTCGCCGACCGGCACACTTAGAATATTACCGGAGCGATACACCTGGGCCCCGGCCTCAACTTTTTCTTCTTCATCCAGTAGTATAATACCGACTTCCCGGGCATCAAGATTATAAACTATCCCGGGCGTATTCCCGCGCCCCGAAGAAACATATACCAGCTCTTCTGTTCCCACTTCAGGCAATCCATTGGCATGGACAAAGCCCTCGCCCACGGATGTAACGGTCCCAAATTCCCTGAGACGAAGTTTGGGCTTCTCTCCCACTACCTCCTGAAGCAGACCCAGCGATTTGTCAATCAGCTGTAAAAGGGAGTCGTTATTCATTTTGTTCATTGTTTCAGTGATACTTCACTTACGTCAAAAATAGCCTTAAGATGCGATCGCAATTCATCCATATAGGTTTTCATGCTCCATCCCAACTTCCATCCTCCAGATCGTATCTCGATACCAAAACCCAACTCTGGCATGATCTTAAAATTGCAGGTAACCTTCTCCGAAAATACCCTTTGGATGATATCATCAATTTCTCTCCTGCCCTTTTCATCCACAGGAAACGCCGTAATCACTTCAATACTCCCATTGGCCGATACTTGGATTCGTTCTTTTTCTGCAGGATCCATCTTCTTTAACTTTTCGACGCATCTTTCCAATGCTTGCTGTTCCAGCGACTGATTAGCCAGTTCTGTCACGATGGTTTCTGCGATATCAATAATGTTATCTATTGACCGTTTCTCTATCTCTTTAAGAAAGGTCTCCTGCTCTGTTTCCATCTTTCTCAGCCATTTCGCTTGTGTCTGTTCTACTTCGGTACGGGCCGATTCTAACAGCTCCTTCCGATAGGTCTCGGCCTCTTGCCTGGCTTTTTCGGTCCATTCATCCTTCTGTTCTTCAAACTGGTTTAATTTATCCTGGTAGGCTGCTGCTTTTTCTTCTGCTTCCAGAAGTTTAAGACGGGCTTCCTCCAGGCGGGAAGTAATTTCTTCCTCTCTGTTTTTCATGACGTTCAGCACAGGCCCATACAGGAACTTCCGCAAGAGCAGAAGCAGTATCAGGAAATTGATAATCTGGGCCGAAAATGTGAACCAATCGATCTGCACGTTAACCTCCTATTACGAAATCCCAAAAAGGGTTGGCAAAAATGATGATCAATGCTACGACAAAGCAGTATATAGCGGTTGATTCTACCATAGCAAGGCCGACGAACAAGGTGCGCGTAATGGTCGGGGTTTCATCGGGTTGCTGAGCTATGGCCAACAGAGCCTGGGCCAGCGCGCGGCCTTCACCGAGAGCCGGGGCGATGGATCCCAGAGCAATGGTCAACCCTGCAGTGATGATAGATACCATTCCGATGATGCTTATACTGTCCATGGTTGTTATATTAATTTTATGATTATCATATTATGTAATTGAGGCTGAGGTACTACCGTTATGGATGCCTGCGGCCGAAGCGATATAAACCAGGGCCAGGATAGCAAAGACATATGCTTGTATGACCCCAATCAGTAGTCCAAAGGCCTGCATCAGGACCGGAAAAAGGAGTGGACTCAGGCTGAGCAGAATGGCAACAATCAGGCTTCCACTCATGATGTTCCCGAATAGACGTATAGCCAATGCCAGCGTCCGCGAGAATTCACCAATGATGTTAAAGGGCAGCATCAGAGGCGTAGGCTGCAGGTAATAACGAAAATAGTTTCGGGCTCCCCTCGTCATCACCCCAAAAACAGGAACCGCAACAAATACACAAGAAGCCAGGGCCGCTGTGGTCGACAAAGAGGCTGTTGGCGAATATGCCCCGGGGACGACACCTATCACATTTGATATCACGATAAACAGAAAGAGCGTACTGATGAACGGAAAATATTTGTCGGCCTTTTCTTGGGTAGCTTCCTCAATCTGCTGCTTGATAATCACAACAAGAGACTCCAACAAGGCCTGCCAGCGTGACATTTTTCTGCCCGGCGTCAGATCCCGTTTTAATAGCCATGCCCCGGCTACCAACAGAAGCATAATCAGCC
Organism: Fodinibius salsisoli; assembly: GCF_026229185.1. Classification (GTDB taxonomy): domain Bacteria; phylum Bacteroidota; class Rhodothermia; order Balneolales; family Balneolaceae; genus Fodinibius; species Fodinibius salsisoli. Next base: position 88,887 of record NZ_JAGGJA010000002.1, read on the forward strand.
ATGAAAACAGAAGCGTCGCATTCAGCTTAAAAAAGCCCCACTCCCAATAGATAATTTGGTCGATGTTAATTTCCATGACAGTTATTCATATATGATGTTTGCTGGCTTTCCTATTTTATGGATAATCATCTGCCGGGTAAGCAGAAACGTCAAAAATGCCAGTATTAGGTATGACCAGTGCAATAGCACCAACAGGTAGAAACCAAACAGCACAAGCGAGATACGTATAACAAAGCTGCAAAAGACCAACAGGTAAGGCCGACCTTTGCCAGTTATTTTCTTGACGGTGTACCATAAACCCATAAAGTAGATGGTTCCAAGCAACAACCCTGCAATTAGTGAGATTAGTATATAGTATGATGTATCCATATTCCTTACCCTTCTGATTCTCGTTTTATCCAATACCAGGCATTCATGCAGCCTAAGCAGATGCCGATAACCAACATCATCAATGTCCATGAATACTTGCTTTCATACGTACCATCAATCCATATACCCAGAAGCAGCAGCAGTAGTGTGGGAGTAGCAACGGACCAGCCGACCAGCCCAAACATCCCCAGCCCATGCCAAAGTCCTTTGCGCTTTTCTTTTTGGCTACGAATTTTACGCAAAGATTTTTCCCGGATCTCTTCAGCAAACTCTTCGGGTTTATGTTCCTCATTAGCAGTACTCATCGGCCCCTTACCTTTAACGTCTTTTTTCTAATTCAATAAAATGCAGCAGCAGATCTGCTTCCATACTTTTTAAGGCTATTTCAGCGGCTTTGGCTAAGGCCTCAGTCTTATGAAACTTCTCTCTTACGGCCTGCTCAAGACCTGCGAGAGGCTCTGGGCCCGTTCCTTTAATGGCGTTCAGTACTGATACCAGTACCCGTCCGCCATATTTGACCAATATTCCTTCATTAACGGCCACATAGTTCTTTTTTCCATCTGCCTGGTAAAGCAGAATGCCCGATTTAAGAGCCGATACATAATCAATATGGTTTGGTTTCAGGCAAAATGAGCCCATGGTACCTTCAGCTATAACCTTCTCTACCTCTTGCTCAATTAGGATCTGTTCTGGTTCCATGACCTTCAGTGTCATTGTATTCCTGTTCATGAGTGCACCTCTTTTATCTTTCCAATCATGAATAGATCCTGTTCAGGCGTGTCGTCAAACTCACCGGCCAGTATACGCTCGCACCCCGACAGTATTTCTTCTATCTCAACGATTTTACCCTTTATTCCCGTAAACCGTTCTGTCACCGAAAAAGGCTGCGTCAAAAAACGCTCCAGGCGCCGGGCCCGACTGACAACCTTTTGATCTTCGCGAGACAGCTCCTCCATTCCAAGCATCGATATGATATCTTTTAACTCTTCGAAATGGGCCAGCGTCTCTTTAACTGCCCGGGCAACCCGGTAGTGCCGATCGCCTACAATTTTTCTGGACATCATCTTGGAGCCCGACTTCAGCAGATCAACAGCCGGGTATAACCCCTGGCTGGCTCGCTCCCGAGACAGTACCAGAAAAGAAGACAGGTGCGAGAAGGTGTGTGTGACCGCGGGATCCGTAAAATCATCTGCCGGAACATACACTGCCTGCACAGAAGTAATAGCCCCATTTTTAGTAGAACAGATGCGCTCCTGTAGTTCAGCCAGATCGCTGCCCAAGGTAGGCTGGTACCCCAGCCGGGAGGTCACCTTGCCCATCAGTCCCGACACTTCAGAACCGGCCTGAACAAAGCGAAAAATATTATCAATCAGTAGTAATACATCGCGCCGCCGTGCATCCCGAAAATATTCTGCTATGGTCATTGCGGTCTGTCCCACACGAAAACGCGCCCCCGGGGGTTCATTCATTTGGCCAAACACCATGACCGTATTTTCAAGCACCCCGGCTTCGGTTACCTCACGATAAAGCTCTTCGGCTTCACGACAACGTTCTCCGATCCCGCAAAAAAGGCTCACGCCCTCATGCTTAGTCACCATATTTTGGATCATCTCCATAATGAGTACCGTCTTACCCACCCCGGCGCCACCGAATAACCCAGCCTTGCCACCACGTTCGAGCGGTGAAAGAAGGTCGATTGCCTTTATGCCCGTGGTCAGTACTTCCTGGCTGGTTTCCTGCTCGGCTAATGGCACTCTGGGTTGAAAAATGCTGCGTAAGGCTTCGCTTTCTATCTCTCCTTTACCATCGATAGAGTCTCCGAAGACATTTATAATCCGTCCCTTCAGCCCCACGCCCACCGGTATTTCAAGAGGTTTACCGGTATCGATAACTGTGGTACCTCTCCGGAGTCCCCGGGCTGATGTCAAGGTCAGGGCCCGTACCGTTTGTTGGTCGAGATGAAAGGTTACTTCCGCAATGATAAAGGGAGCGGTAGCAGTCATGAGTTTGGTCCGAATCTCTGGCAACTCCTTATCAAACCGAACGTCAATGATACTCCCTCTGACTGATTGAATCTTGCCCGTATTTTTCTCCTTTAGGCCAACGGCGCCATCATATTGGTGGTCGTTATTATATATTGTTTGATGTACCCCAGTCATTGCATATAACTATATAGTAATCTTTTGTTCTGCCTGTATAATTTTTTCTATCGCGTTGGTTACACTGTCGGGATTCAGCGAAATAGAATCGATCCCACATTCTATGAGAAAAGCGGCATAACTGGGATCATCGCTGGGGGCTTGCCCGCAAAAGCCGACGTTACAACCGACGGAGTGAGCAGTACTGATGATTTCACGCACCGCTTTTTTTACCGCCGGATCGTTTTCATTAAAGAGGTACGACAGCTGGGCTGAATCGCGATCGACCCCCAGTATAAGTTGGGTGAGATCGTTAGACCCAATCGAAAATCCGTCAAAATAATGGGCAAACTCTTTCAATAGAATATAATTGGAGGGTATTTCACACATCATATACACCTGCAGGCCATGCTTCCCCCTTTCTAAGCCGTGCCCTTTCATCTCCTCTTGTACCCACTCTGCTTCTTGTAGCGTACGGCAAAAAGGAATCATAACCACTACATTCTCAAATCCAATTTCTTCCCGCACCTTGCGAAGTGCCCTGCACTCAAGGGCAAATCCATCGCGATAGCCTTCGCTGTAATACCGGCAAGCGCCCCGCCAGCCCAGCATAGGATTTTCTTCGTGCGGTTCAAATCCTTTGCCTCCTATAAGTTCGGCGTATTCGTTCGTTTTAAAATCACTGGTGCGTACAATAACCTTATGTGGATATTGTGAAGCCGCAATTTTGGCAATACCGCTGGCCAGCTTATCTACAAAATATTCTTTAGTCCCGCTATAGCCTTTGGTAAGCTTTCTGATCTTAGCGCTCTCCTCCTCATCGCTGATGCGGTCGGGATGAGCCAGTGCCATGGGATGGATTTGGATATGCTGACTGATAATAAATTCCATCCGGGCCAGCCCTACCCCCCGCGTTGGTAGCTTCCACCATTTAAAAGCTGACTCCGGAGTTGCCAGGTTTAACATGATGTCAGTTTTTGCAGGTCTCAATTTACTTAAATCAACTTCATGGACATTAAAATCGATGAGCCCTTCATATATTTTGCCCTCTTCTCCTTCTGCGCTGGAAAGGGTAATACGCTGATTCTCTTTCAGTACTTTAGTGGCATTTCCGGTTCCCACTACGGCCGGAATACCCAATTCCCGGCTCACGATGGCCGCATGGCAAGTTCGTCCCCCAAAGTCTGTAACGATGCCGGCCACATTTTTCAGTGCAGGCACCCAGTCGGGTTCGGTCATTGCTGTCACAAGAATATGGTTCGGCTTCAGATCGCTTAAATCGGTAGCATCTTGCACGTGCTTTACCACTCCATGCACAATGGTACTGCCGATACTTAGCCCCTTAACCAAAGTTCTTGTTTTAGCTGTTCCCAGACTAAACGTCTTGAAGTGGCCGTTACTACCAGCATGTACGGTTTCGGGGCGGGCCTGTACGATATACAGCTCTCCGGTTTTATCTTCCTTGACCCACTCGATATCCATAGGTTTTTCGTAATGCTGTTCTATTTTTTGGGCCCACCCTGCAAGGCGTAAAATTTCTTCATCGTTCAGAACGAAAATCTGCCGCTCTACCGGGGTTGTAGGTATATTTTGAGTACGGCTATCCGCGTCGGACCTGTAAATCATTTTGAGTTTCTTGCTGCCCTTGACTTTCTCGATGATCGGATGCTTATTGGGGTCACCAATAAATGGTTTAAAAACGTAAAACTGATCGGGATTTACCGTGCCCTGCACGATATTTTCGCCCAATCCCCATGATCCGTTGATAAGTACGACGTCCGGAAAACCCGATTCGGTATCAATCGTAAATATCACTCCCGAGCAAGCATTATCGGCCCGCACCATCTTTTGCACTCCAATAGAAAGGGCGACCTTCATATGATTGAATTCTTTTTCCTCGCGATAGGATATGGCCCGATCGGTAAAAAGAGAAGCAAGACATTTCTTACACGCACCTAACAGCTCATCTTCGCTCCTGATATTCAAAAAGGTCTCCTGAAGTCCCGCGAAACTGGCCTGAGGCAGGTCCTCGGCCGTAGCACTACTTCGTACCGCTACATCTACATTGTAGGTGTCGTACTGAACGGATAATTCTGAATAGGCAGTCCTTATACTTTCCGCCAGAGAAGTGGGAAATATTCCTTTTTTTACCTTCTGACGTATACTACGGCCACATTCTTCCAAAGAGACATCTCCCCTGGCATACCGTCGTAACTGCTCAGTGATCGGTTGCTCCAGCTGATTGTCTCTTATAAACTTCCAATAAGCCTTGCTGGTGGTAGCAAAACCGTCTGGTACATTAATACCCAACGGCTTCAAATGCCTGAGCATCTCCCCAAGTGAAGCATTCTTGCCCCCTACTTCACCTATGTCTTTAAGATCAACCTCTTTAAACCAACGAATATATTTATCTTGATTCATTTTTATGCTCTTGTGTCATCTTGGTTAAACCATTACTATTGAGCCATATACCCTCCGTCAACGGCTAACGTCTGTCCTGTTACAAAAGAAGCCTTTTCTGAGCAGAGCCATACTACAGCCTCGGCCACCTCTTCCGGCCGGCCCATTCTTCCCATAGGGTGTTGGGCAACCAGGTTTTGGCGTTCTTCGGTTTCTTCTCCAACAAAACGATCTATCATCGGAGTCTGTATGGCGCCGGGGCAGATAGCATTAACACGTATTCCCTGACCCGCATATTCCAAAGCTGCCGTTTTTGTCAAGCCATTGATGCCGTGTTTACTGGATACATAAGCCGGTATGCCCGGGAACCCTATCAACCCGGCTATTGATGAAATATTGACGATAGCACCTCCTCCCCCTTTTAGCATTTCGGCAATCTCATATTTCATACACAACCATGTTCCCTGCAGGTTAATGTCAATGACCTTGCTCCAGTTGTCCGAAGTGCATTCGCTTGTGATGCCCTGCTCTCCCTCTATTCCAGCATTATTACAGGCAAAATCCAGCTGACCAAACCGGTCAACGGTTTCCGCAACCATTCTTTTTATTTGCTGCTCTGAAGAAATATCAGCCTTTAGATCCAGCACTTCTGCTCCCGCCTCTCTAACAAGTTCTGCTGTATCGCGTAATTTTTGCTTATCAACATCACTGATCACTAGCTGGGCCCCCTCTCGGGCAAAAGCGATAGCCGTAGCCCGGCCTATGCCCGAAGCAGCACCTGTGACAAGCGCAATTTTATCATTCATCATCATTTCTCTCAATTACGATTTACCTTTTACCTTTCTTTAACTCTGTGAAATCCATGATAGGACGATATTCCCAGTAGTGAATAGATAGGGCAATACTCAATAGTACCTGTGATTAAAGGAATAAGGCCTACTGTTCCCCACCAGTTCTGATAATACACGCCTAAAACAAGAATAAAAGTACCCAGCATCAGCCGGATTATTCGATCAATATTTCCGATATTTGTTTCCATTTTCTCATCAGTATTTGTGTAGTAAAACTGCGTAATAAAATAGAACCAATCGGTCAAAACTGATTCTATAAAAGTGATTTTATAGCTTCTTGATATTGGTTAATCGATGGCAACGGTTTTGGGTTTACTGGTTTCCGCTTTGGGCACATTGACGGTTAAAACGCCATCTTTGAAGCTGGCTTTAATTTTATCGTCTTTTACCGCAGACGGAAGAGTAAAGGAGCGTACAAACTTGCCGACATACCGTTCCTTGCGGATATAATCTTCGTCTTTCTTTTCTTCCTCACTCTTGCGCTCGCCACTAATGACCAACCGTTTGTCCTGAAAGCTCACTTCCACATCTTCTTTAGGAACACCCGGCAGATCTACCGTAATGGAATAAGCATCATCGGTTTCACTCATATCGGTTTCGGGGGCCCAAAGTGCTAACTTCCTGCCATCTCCCGGTTTTCTTGAAAAGGGGGTCATATCATCAAAAAAACGATCCATTTCTCGTCGTATGGTTTCCATCGGTGTCAAACCCGAATATCTTTCAACTGCTTTCATAATGTTACTCCTTAAATTCAAATTACATGATTCAAAATTAACTGTACGTCCAGACTAAAGGTGGACTACATATTTTGTACAGTTAAAAGAAAAACAAATTAGCCTTTATGGGGTGCAGTATGATCCTTAGCACTATTGTAGGAGAAGGGCGATGACTATTGCTAAGGGATTTCCCTACAGGGGGGATGGGGAGGGGCCGAACTATTGATGGGCGGCGTCAATAATGGCACATATCATTTAAGCTCCGAAAGCTTGGTTTGTCGCCCAAACCATTGGCCTTCGGAAGCCGTGGATTGAATAAAACGGAATTAATGGAGTTATTTCCCTTCGCCTTCTACCCATTTTACGGCATGCATCATCAGTTCGGTAGCGTTCTCCAGGTTAAGCTTGGTTTTGATCCGGGCGCGGTACGATTCCACCGTTTTTACGGAGAGGTGGAGTTTTTCGGCAATTTCACGCGTCTTGTTTCCTTTGCCTGTAAGTTCAAAGACCTCCAATTCCCGGTCACTTAACTGGTCCATCGGCGATTTATAAATGTCTCTCTGTCCCTGGGCCATGCCCAACAGCAGCTTCTCACTGACGGTATCGCTCACATAAATTCTACCATTAAGAATCTTTCGGACGGCTTTGATCAGGACTTCCCCGGCCTCCTGTTTCATCACATACCCTTTAGCACCAGCCCTGATAACCCGTTCCGCATAGAGCGTTTCTTCGTGGCGAGAGACCACCAAAATTTTTAAGTCCGGATCGCGGGTAATCAGATGTTTTATTAGTTCCAATCCGCTCATCCCGTCCAGTGAAATATCAACGATGGCCAAATCGGGAGACAGTTCCGTATACTTTTGGATGACTTCTTCCGCTCGTTCTAATTGAGCGACCACCTCCAGGCCATACTCTGCATCCAAGGTCGTAACCAACCCTTTGCGCATCATAGGATGATCATCTACCACAATAACCCTCTGCCTGTTGATCTTACTCATAACCATTTTATTAGATTTTGGTTACTATTTCTAAATTCGTCAATGGGATAGTACACACTACTTGTGCCCCTCCTTCGGCGGCCTCAGCAAAATCCATGTTGCCCCCCAGGGTATGAGCCCGGTATTGCATGGTTCTCATCCCCATACCCTTTATTTCATTCATTTTATTCCCATCGAGAAATCCCGAACCATTGTCTTCTATGATTAGCCGCAAATATTGCTCTTTTACATGCAAACGAACAATAATGATGCTGGGCTTGCCATGTCTATGGGCATTACTGATTGCCTCCTGGACAATCCTGTAAAGATGCAGGATCACTCTTTTTGTTTTTGGCTCAAGATTATTGTCACATTCGAACCTACATCGAATATCCGAGAATTTTTCGAATCGTTTACAAAGCTGTGCGAGGGCGGCCCCTAACCCCTCATTTTCGAGCTCAATGTGTGCCAACCCGTGGGCAAGCTTACGAGCACGCTCATCCGTCTCTCGGATCATATCAGCTATTTCCATTACCTCATCGGCGACCGGCAGGCCATTGGCTTTTAGTTTACGGGCCAGGTTCCGGGTAATAAGACTTATACCGGAAAGCATTTGTCCAAAATCATCGTGCAGTTCCTGGCCTATGCGTCGGCGTTCGTCTTCGGCAATCTCCAGTACTTCATTTTCTAACTTCCTCCGCTCGCTGATATCTTTGATCATGCCCGTAAAAATTATTTCATTGTCGAACTTTGTCTCGCTTACGGCCAAATCGATGGGAAATATAGTCCCATCTTTCTTTTTACCCCGTACTTCTCTTCCAAGACCGATAATTTTGCGTTCTCCCGTCTCTAAATAGTTAGATATATACTGATCGTGATTCTCTTGGTAAGGGGCCGGCATTAAGACACTTACATTTTTCCCAATCACTTCTGAAGCATGGTATTGAAACATTTCTTCTGCCGCCTTGTTAAAGCTCTTGATAATCCCTCTTTTGCTAATAGTAATAATGCCTTCTACGGTTGTCTCCAGGATAGCTTCTATACGCGCTCTGCTCTGGGCCAAGTCAAATTCTGCCTTTTTCTGTAAACTTATATCACTTATGGTGCCCAATATAACCGGTTCCTCCTTGCTGTTTTTGATTAAAACCTTCTTTACTTCTATCCAGATCCGGGAGCCATCATGACGTACCCCTTCTGTTTCAAATGATAAGTTTGAGGTATCTCCCAAAACCTTGAGTTCCTCCCTAAATTCAGACTGTCCCCGATTGGCATAGAGCATCCATGTAGGTTGACCTACGATCTCTGAAGCTGAATATCCAAAAACTTTTTCGCCCCCCTCATTCCAATAGGTGATCGTTCCGTCCAGATCAATAAGCGTAACTAACGTGGGCAGACTGTCCAGAATGGTTGAAAGATCTTCTTCCGGAACAGAACTTATCAAAGAATCATCATTATGTGAACTCATGTCGGCCCCTTCATATTATTAAAAAGCCAAATAAATCTATGTGTTATTGATTTCAAACCCTATAAAATATGCCGTGTTTTTTTATTTAGTGGAATCCCCCACACACGCTTCCTCTTTTCCCTTATCCATTGTATGGCTTTTCTCTTCTTTCAAAGCACAAAAGCTATGTCAATACTATAAATGACTTTACCTGCTGTAGTTTACAAACAGGATACATATAAACAAAAAAAGAATCTATGCCGTCAAACCTTTTTACGGCTTAACATGTATTCTTCTGCAGCATAATAAAAAACAACAACTGTGTTGCTTTAAAAACCGTATTTATGATGAAAGAACAAGATATTTTGGATCTATACGACCTCATGCTTGAGCAAATTCGTGATTTATATGATGGCGAACGCCAGCAGCTTACTTTTCTGCCTAAAGCAAGCGAACGGGCTGCATCCTGGGAGCTCGATGAGATCATTCAGCTGCACCAGAAGGAAACCAAACGACAGTTAGGACGCTTGGAACACATATTTGACATCCTCGATGAAGAGCCCACCGGGGAACAGTGTGACGGCATAAAGGGCCTGGTTAAAGAAGCCCTTAAGTTAGCTGACCGTTGTAAGAATCCTGAGGTTTGCGATGCGGGGCTTATCGCCTCTATCCAACATATTAATCATTATGAGATTGCTGGCTATGGCACGGCCATTTCTTATGCCAAGGCCCATGATCGCCATGAAATAGCCGAACCTCTCCTCGATACGCTCCGAGAAGAAAAAAGAGCCGATATGGGACTTAGTGATCTCGCCGAACAACATATCAACCCGGATGCAAAATGGATTTCCATCGTTAAAAAAGTTGAAGACAGAAAAGAAGAGAGCCTGTAGAAGGCTGATGCCTACCATACAATAGCTGATTTCTTAGCGTAAAAAGAGCCTTTTATAGATTCCGCACTTATTTAATGGGGGTCCATCCATACCAATATGGATTTCCATCGCTATCTCTTAACCCCAGCCTCATGCTATCGCGCTGAATCTGGGCCGCTACCATAACCTGTTGCTTATGGTAATCGGTACGAGATCCTTTTACTGTGATTTTTTCACCGGCCTTGGGCAGCTTTCTCTGCCGGTTGATGTACCAGGCCGGTCCCAAGTGTACCGGCAAAGTCTCATCCGGTGTCTGTACTATAAGATACACTCCCTGCTCTTCGTCACTTCTTTCATTCGAATGCTCCACCGATAAAACCTTACCCTCAATCTCTTGATAGGTTTCCGGATTGAATGGCCGCCTGTATGTTCTGGCATATTTCAGGCTTTTCACAATAGCATAGGCAATGCCTCCGACCGATAATAAAGCCATGCCGGCACCCCAAAGCTTCAAACGGTTGATAACTTCTCGTGTATTCATAGATATGATTTTCTTGTGTTCCATTAATACTCTGATTGACTGTTAACCTAATAGCTACAAAGGCCTGGATATTATGCTATTCTTTCGTATTAATACCCGGTTAAATAATGACCATAATAAAGACTACCTCTTGAAGCCCCTGCCCTGAATGTATTGTAGTTCGATGATACCGATAGCGTGTAGGGCAATATCTTACAGGTTTTTTAAAGTAGATATGTGCGGGTTACCCCCACATACTAATTCTGCTTTCCACCTGCTCACCATTCGGTTTGCTTTATATATTATTTCATGAAACACATTGGCTTAGGGATAAAAAGTATTTTAAAACGACAACCCAAAAGTCATCCCGGGGAGCAAATATGAACTATGGTCGGCAAACAGCTGAACTATTAGCCTAAAGCTACCTTCTTCTCTATTTGAAATGAATTCTTAACATTGATTACTACTGATATGAATGCGAATCTTGAACAGGTTTATTTTCCTACTGATTTTTCAAAACATGCTAATAATGTTTTGCCCTATGCAGCAGAAATTGCCCTGCAGACCGGATCTAAGCTGGTCCTGATGCATGCTATACAGTATGTGGTTGAAATTGCCCCCAGCTTCGAAGACCTCAAGGAACAATTTGTACAGACGGCCAACGAACAATTTGACCGGTATATCAATCAACTATTACAGGATACACGATTTAAGGAACTCGAGATTTCTACGGTACTGTTGTGGGGCAACCCGGTTGTTAATGTACTGAAACAGGTACAGATGCATGAGCAGGGACTTATTATCATGGGAACCAAGGGCGCTACGGCGGACAGAAATGCGTTGTTGGGCAGCACTACTTCCGGAATTATTAAAAAATCTACTATTCCGGTCCTCGCCGTTCCTTATGGCAGTAAGTTCGACAAATTTCCGCATATTACTTTTACCACTGATTACAAAGAGGGAGATCTGGCCGCATTGAAGCAAATCGTTCATTTTGCAAAGCTCTTCGATTCAACTATTGATATCAGCCACATTGATGAGGGCCTCCATACCAGTGACAACGAAACTCTTGAGGATGAAATAAAGTTCAGGGGGTTTTGTGACTTGGTAAAATCCAGTATCGACTATGATGACATTCACTTCAGCAGGAAGCATGAGAATGATTTTTATACCGGCATTGCTGATTATTTGAGTGAATCTTCCACCTCTTTACTGGTCATGATCAAATACAAGAAATCGTTTTTTGAAGCCCTTGCTGAACGAAACCATATCCGCGAGATGGCCCTGTATTCGAAGGTCCCACTGCTGATATTAATCGGTAATCCTCCTCAAAAATAAAACGTTCATTCCGGATAGACACCGGAGACTAATTTATTTAGCTCAACCTCCTATTTAATAAGCAGGGATCAATAAGTGTAAAAGTAATCTCTTGGTTTATCCGGAATTCTTTAATCCGCTGATGCGATCCTATCCCCTACCTATTTTCAACATATCAGTTTTTTCCCTACAAGTTTTATCTGTAAAAGCGCTACTATGGATAGCCGTTGAGGTCTTAACTTTAGTGGTATTTAAACAAATTCAAAATAATTTTCTGTGACCATGCCTCCTACGTCAATCAAAATAAAAGTTGAAGATCATAGTTATACCAAAGAAGATATTGAGGACTTGGCACGATGGGAAAACGAAGGTGGAATGCCCACGAACACCACCAGCCAAGATAGCTCATCAGTGAACCTTCCCATAAAGCCCGGTGAAGTTTTTAAAGTGGCAAAAAGCGACCTCGTTTATGAGGATGGTAAGTTATACCTACAAGCTCAAATCGATCGTCTTCCCCAACATTGATATTGATATCCTTTTTTATGTGCTTGGCCTTTTTGCTAATATGGTATGTCTAAGGAGTGTTGGTTTTCAGGCAATCGTCCCATAACTGCTTGATATCTTTGGGCATGGTTGCATAAATATCGTTCAACTCTCCCTTGCTGATATGCTTGTAGAGCACCTGTAACACCGCTTTAAACGCTTGCTTGGCATCGACCGGAAATGCCACAGCAGCCTTTATGCGCTTTTCAAGCTCTTCGACATGAAATTTTTCAGGTTTATCACCATAATGATACCCTTCAAAATACAGGCCCCGAATCAACATCGGTAGTTGAGCCGATAGCTGAAACATCTCCTCCGGGATTAGTCGGTCTCTGATGGCATGTAAAACACCACGCAAAACACTCCAGGCTATATCTTTTCGTTCCTGCTCTTCCAACTCTACCGATACCTCTTCGATCCACTGATAGGCATCTGCCGCATACTTCGCCAGGCTGACCTTCTTTTGATCCTCTTTATCACTCCCTTCCTCAGCCGTTGAAAAATCAGGCTCTACATTTTCATACCAGTGAAGCTCTTTTCTTTCTTTTTCCATAACTACCTTATTTTCGATTTAACCAAGATTCTATTTTAGCAAGCTCCGAGCATTCGGAGACGATGTGTTTATAAACGACTATTTACCCCAAAATAAATGACAGTATTTCTCTGTCCGTCAATGAAGGAGGATCCACTACATCTCCAGCCTTACCTACGGTTTTACCATTTATCAGAAACACTCCTCACTTTTATCAAAAAATTTGCCGTCCTCCTATTTGAAATACTCCTGTTTACGTTCGTGCCTTTTGAGTGAACTTCACGGCCAGTATTTTTTGTAGCTGACCAACCACAAGCGGGACCAGGCTCATACCTACAACGATGATCCAGCCCTCTCTTCCGGGCGGGGTTAAATCCAGGACTTCGGCAACGGGCCCAACGTAGACTGCACCAAAGATGATGAGCAGACATAACATAATGGCTCCCCAAACCCAGGGGTTACGAACAATAGAATTGTGGAACAGGCTGGAGTTGTTGCTTCGCATGTTAAACACATGCCAAAGCTGGGCGAAGGCCAGTGTCAGGAAGCTCAACGTAACGGCTTCGTTTTGTATGAGGTCCAATTCATACATGCCCAAAAACAACGCCCCAAGCACCGAAGCTGTTATGACCAGCCCGTAGCTGCCAATTCCCATCCAGTGCTTACGGTTCAATATAGGTTCATCAGATTTCCGCGGAGGCTGCTGCATCGCATGTTCTGACTCTTCACCCACCCCAAGGGCCAGTGCGGGGAAAACATCTGTAACTAAATTCAGGAACAAGATCTGCAGGGGCAAGAGTGGCAGCGGCAGCCCGATCAGGGCAGCCAGCCCCACGACCAGCACTTCGCTGACGTTGCAGGAAAGAAGATAATAGACAAACCGACGAATGTTACTAAAGATAGCACGTCCCTGTTTAATGGCAGAGACAATCGTCGAAAAGGCATCGTCGGTCAGCACCATATCGGCGGCTTCCCGGGCTACCTGGGTGCCCCGCTTACCCATAGCGATGCCAATATCCGCTTTTTTCAGGGCGGGGGCATCATTGACGCCATCCCCGGTCATTGCCACAATGTGCCCGTTTTTTTGATACAACTCAATGAGATCCAGTTTCTGCCGGGGACTAATACGGGCAAAAATATTAGCCTTCATTACATGATCCATTTCATCGGCAGAAGAGGCTAACTTTTCGGGTGAAGGTAAATCCTTTCCATGAATGATTGTCGCCTGATCATCCATAACCAGTCCGACCGACCTGGCAATATAGTGTGAGGTTGCGGGCTGATCTCCGGTAACCATAACCACACGAATACCCGCTTCTTTACAGGCTTCCATAGCCTCTTTCACATCTTTTCGGGGCGGATCAAGCAGCCCGGCCAGCCCCAGAAAGGTCAACTCTTCATAGGGATGACCTTCCATAGTGTCTGTTTCCCGAAAAGCCAGCGCAATGACCCGTAATCCGTCGGCAGCGAGGGTATGATTTATGGACTCCCATTTTTCGCGTTCTTCCTTTGAAAACGGCTGTTGCTCTCCATTTTGGAGCATTGATTGGCATCGATCCCATACCGCATCGGGGGCTCCTTTTACGGAGATACGAAAACGCTCTGGATTAACCTCGTTCCATGTAGCCATCATTTTCACTTCAGGATCAAAGGCCTCTTCCCGCACCTCCGGATAATGATCGGTAAGCTGGGCCTGTTCAATTCCAGCCAGGTACCCCACCTCCAGCAGCGCTACTTCCAGTGGATCTCCACTGCCGTTATTAGCCCCCTCATTCGAAAAAGTCGCATTATTACATAGCATCCCGGTTTCCAGTGCCAGTCTCACATCCCGGTTCGTTCCATTTTCTTTAGGTCCGTATGTATCCGTAAATCCGGACGTTACATCAATTTCTTTAGCCGGCAGGAATAATCGGACGACGCTCATTCTATTTTCAGTAAGAGTGCCTGTCTTATCCGTAAAGATGGTCTCCGTAGCGCCCAGTGTCTCTACGGAGGAGAGCCGGTTGACGAGAGCATTTTTCTCAGCCATGATGCGCAATCCCTTGGCCAGCGCTATCGTCGCTACAATCGGTAGGCCTTCGGGAATAGCAGCCACCGCCAGAGCGATGCCCGTCTCAATCATCAGCAGTGTGCTCTTGCCGGATAAGATACCGGTAATTGAAATAAAAAAGGCAATGATAAGGGTGAGGATAATCAAGCGATAGCCCAACCGGTCCAGCCGTTTTTCCAGCGGTGTCTGCTCATCATCAGCTTCCTCAACCAGCAAAGAAATCTGTCCCAATTCGGTCTCCAATCCGGTGGAAACGACTACGCCTTCACCGGAACCCCTGGTCACCCAGGTACCCTTATAGAGCATGCTTGATCGCTCAGCCAGCACGGTATCGGGGGCAACGGCCTCCGCCTTTTTGCTGACGGGCAGGCTCTCTCCCGTCAGGGCAGACTCGTCCGCCTGCAATTTGGATGCTTCGATAATTCGGAGGTCCGCGGTTATCACATCTCCCCCCTCAAACAGTACAATATCTCCGGGCACCAGTTCTGGCGCCGGGATAAGCTCTACGGCTCCCTTCCGGCGTACCCTGGTTTCGACTTTTCCGAGTTTAAAGAGGGATTCCATAGATCGGACGGCCCGCAACTCGGTAAAAAAACCTATGGCGGTGTTGATGACAATCACAATCACAATGGCCCAGCCTTCCAGTATCTCGTTATAAAGGAAGGATACAATGGTGGCTATGACGAGTAATAAAATGATCAGGCTTTTAACCTGGTCCGCCAGTATATGCCATAAGCTCTTATTCTTATGTTCTTTTAACTGGTTGGGGCCAAACTGTTTCAGTCGCCTTGCGATCTCGCCCTGGCTCAGGCCTTCTTCCTTGTTGCTTTGCAACTCAGCCAACAGCTCTTCAGGCGCGGCGGCCCATATCTCATCAGGAACGGTAAGCGACGATTGGCTGCTCATTATTCTTGACTACAAGCTTGATTGTTTATTGTTAGTTTCTAAGTGAATAGTAGTCCGTCAGCAAAGGGTTTTCACCTGTAATACGCCATAGCCTTAGTGACACAAAAACAAGGGAGCCGAGCTCTTGGTCATCAGGTGATGCGTGGTAGAACCAAGCGTTAGTCGGCGTATGGCCGATACCGAATGCGCCCCCAGTAGTATAAGGTCTGCCCCTATCGATTGTTGGTGTTCAAGCAGCCGTCCTCCCGGCTTTCCTTTTCCCAGGATAGTCCTGTTGATCTGTTGAAACCCATGGACCTCTAAATAGTTTTCGACCTGCTGTAACAACAGATCCGATCGATCCCTGCCTGCCTCTGACTGATCCGAATTAACATGCACTAATTCCAACTCAAGGTTCTTTCCAAAAGGCAACAGATGTATAAACCACTGCAATGTTCGGGCCGCGGCTGAACTGCCGTCAAAAGCAACCAACACCCGCTTTACCGGATGATATTCTTCCGTTATAGCCAAGGTGGGAGCATTGCCTTTTTTAATGAGGCGGGCCAGCGTCTTTGTATCTTCATCAGCATGATTATAAAAGAAATGAGCGTTGCGGCCTACCACCAGCAAGTCATGATATTTCATATCTTCGATGATTCTTTCATAGGGCACTCCCTCCCGCAAAACTTCGGTGTGGTTTATGCCTGCTTCACTTACGGCCGTTTCAAAGGCCTGCAGAAGCTTTTCTGCCACTCCCTTCGATGTATCGCTCATCGTATCGTACAGCTGTTTGGTGTAATAGATCGTACCAATACCGCCGCCCCAGCTGTCCCAGGCAATACGATTGGTGTCCACAACGGCCAGACCTGTTAGCCTTGCATCTACATTTTTTGCCAGTTCGATGGCATATTTGGTAGCTACGGGCGTATCCTCATCGGGATCAAGGGCTACTAAAATACGTTTAATCATAGGTATTGGATTAAAGATATAATCATTATCAAATACGTAGTCGGGCACTCAGGCAACAGCCCCTTCAAGTAGCGGGGAAGCTACATCGCATATGTCTACACAGCTCCTTAAATGTATCTAACCCTCTCGGTATCTATTGAATGGTTCTCCCACCGGCTTGCCTGCTTTTTTCGGGCCAAAAACGTTCGTTTAACAATTTCATCAGCGATCTGTTCAGCCGGATAATATTGATGGGCCAAACCGGACTGCAACATCGATAGCGGCAGTTCACCGACCAGGGCATTTTGAGGATTCTGTACAATCACTTCTCCTCCTACTTCTTGGATCATCTTCGCTCCGGTGATACCATCAGCCCCATGACCGCTCAAAATCACTCCAAGCACCGACAGTCCATACAGTCGGGCGGCAGATCGGAATAGCACATCAGCCGAGGGACGAACCCCATTTTCTCTTGGTCCCTGGTGTACCTTCAACAGAGACCTGTTGCCATACTGCTGAACTTCACAATGATAGCCGCCCGGGGCCAGCCAGGCAATGCCGGGTTCCAGTTCGGCCCCGTCATGGGCTTCCTTAACCGTAATGTTAGATAGCTTATTCAAAGAATGCGCTAATACACTGGTATAGGTTTTAGGAAAATGTTGGGCTATCACAACCGGAGCCGACAAATAGGCTGGAAAGCGTTTAAAGATCGTAAAGAGTGCTTTTGGACCTCCTGTGCAGCCCTGCATCGCTATAAGATTGACAGAACGCCGGTAGCTTTTGGGAAACAAAGTCTTTTCCCGCTCCTGTTGGGAGTCATCAACGTCCGTATTTACAGCTTGCCTGTCAACCGTACCAGTGTCAATCATTTGACTTACGATGCTGATAATCGGTAGCAGTCGTTTTTTTAGATGGTTATCAGCAAATAACAGCGCATAATTTTGCTCGGGTTTTGTTATCACATCAATGGCCCCATTTTGCAGGGCATAAAGGGCGGCCCGGGCCCCCTCTTCCGATCGTGGACTTAGCACAACTACCGGAGTTTTAGGAAATCGTACCCGCAGGGTGTTGAAAAATGAAAAATTATCCGGAGCCAGGGAACCAACATCCAACAAAACGATATCAGGGTTTTCATGCTCAATGAGTTTTTCACTCTCATGTAGATCTCCACTAACGCGAAGCTCTACCTCAGGTTCACTGCTCAGTATACGTGCGAGCGCACGTCGAACTAAAATATCCTCATCTATCACAAGTATTTTTATCAATTCCATAATGCAATACACCTTCATTATTATATTCCAACCCTCCCAAGCAGAGGGCCTTAACTTTTGAATAAAACCTACTCTCTTTTCTATGTTCTGTGTGAATACTGCATCAACAATAAATGACGTGTAACCCTTTTTCTTACAAAAACGTAAAGCCGCTGAGCATTCATGCCACTTCTTAACCCATGCCTTTGGCTAACACTTCTAATCGATCCTTGATCTCTGACACGATTACCAGTATACATTCCTTTTCACTTTCTTTATGTACGGACTTTGGAGTGCGTCTGTGTGAGAAAAAATCCTACATGATTTACCAGGTAGTAAAGAAGTTCAGTAAATCCCCTACATCCACATCAGCCGATATACTGCAAAGCCATTGCTTCTGGTTTTGTATGCTATGTGTAGAGTTATTTGACTTGCATCATTGTGAAGAAGAGCGAAGAGCACAGTCCGTCGCAATGCTATGGCATTGCAATGGATCAGTTAGAAAAATATCCGCTGACTATTCTTTTGATACTCTTGAAAAAAGAGATTAAAAAATGTGCTCCGGTTCTTTTTTTATTAGATTCCCACCCCAAGTTACTCGCTGATATTTATCTTCGAAAAAAGCAGATAAATACCCTCTTACTTTGTTGATTCCTTACCGGTTTGACCAGCATTTATTTTCAATATTCGGCCAAAATCTATGCGTATACTTCCTCCCTGCCAAATCCCTACCTCGTCCACTGCCTGTAGGAGTTGGTACGGAGAAGGTACGGAGGAAACAAGGAGTTGATCCCGGCCAAACAGTGATGGAATGGCTACCGTAACCGAATATCCACTTTGGGATGGCCAGGAAAATGAAACAATAAGTAGAAGAACCTTCAACCTATTGCTTGATGATGCTTCAACCTACTACTTGAAACATCATCAAGCAGTAAAGAGAATATGGTTAAAGCCCATAAGTAAACCTGAAGCTGCCAAACTTTCATAGGATGTGTAAGGCGGAGATACCACCGTCAACTCGTACATATAATATCTGTTATATGGCTTGGTAATACTTCAATAATAGAAATTGTCTTATTTCCCCTTTGGCAATGTCGTAATTCCCCCGTGCGAATGGTCTTTCCAACTGATATAATTAAAACGTCCGATTTCTTTGAAGCAATGATAACCTATATTGAATAAAATAGTATGAGAAAACTAATTGCCGCAATCAATACGACACTTGACGGGATATGCGACCATACAGCAGGAATTCCAGATGAAGAAATACATCAGCATTATACAGAATTATTAAGGCAGGGAGACGCAATTCTGTATGGCAGGACCACCTATGAACTTATGGAATTTTGGCGAACGTTGTTAGAAAACCCTTCAGAAGAAAAACCAATGAATGACTTTGCTAAAGCTATAGACAAAATTCCGAAAATAGTTTTCTCCAGCACGCTTAAAAATGTAGATTGGGAAAGTGCAACCATAGCAAAGTGTGATTTAAAAGAAAAAGTTTTAGAACTCAAGCAACAATCAGGTAAAGATATTTTAGTTGGCAGTCGGAGTTTAATTATACAGCTGATGAAACTTAATTTAATTGATGAATACCAATTTTGTGTTCATCCTGTTGTTGCAGGAAGTGGGCTCCCATTATTTGAAAATATAAACGACAGGACTATTCTTAAACTCATAAAGACTAAAACCTTTAGTGGTGGTGCAGTAACACTTTACTATGAACCGACAAACGAAAAAACAATGAACAGCTAACATTGTATAATACATTCTCACGCAAGAGCCGCTATATAACCAGCGCGTCAACGCGGACGCATCTCGCCCCACTCTGCCAACTTTTGGCTTTTTAGCTCTTCGTTCATTATTTAACAAATCAACATTAATGCGTGCGCACCTTATGCGCAATGACGTTAGGTATTCTTAAACAAGATGAGCAGAATTCAAACAATTTTAGATTTCATTCTTGAGAATTTTGACAAATGCACCTATCAGGGAAGCTTACACAAACGGCTGTAATGTTGATGTAACGTACATGTTGGGCTATGGAGGAAGTTCTGTGCTTTTTCTGCCGAGTGAAGCCATCATATTTCGATTCATGGATGAATACGATCTGGATTTTGGTAATTTGGTACAAGTGGTGGAGAGGGTAAAACCATCATGTCAATAGAATCAAATAAAAAGCATAATATCGAACTTAGGCTTTAAGCTCATTACATCATCACGTATAACAAAGCAAAAAAAGAAGGCCATTAGCCATGAAAGCACTCTTATTCTCAATAGGCACGAGGGGTGATATTGAACCATTTCTTGCAATTGCGGAGCTACTAAAAGACAGAGATTGGGATGTGGTCTGTGTTTTTCCTGAGCAATTTAGAGCAACGGTAGAAAGTATGGGGCTTCCTTTCTACGGATTCAGCAGAGCCTTTCTTGATATGCTGGATAGCAAAGAAGCCAAAATGTTTATGGGTGGTCAGGGTTCATTTTTAAAACGGATTAAATTCCTGATAAAAATGGCTCGGTTTGGCTTGAAGCTGTCAAAGGATATTTTGGAGCTGCATCACAGGGTACAAAAAGAAGAAAGTCCGGATAGAGTTCTATACCATCCGAAATGTAATTATAGCCTTATCTGGGGAATGGCGAATCCGGGTAAATCCATATTGGTAAGTCCTATTCCCGGGGTATGTCATACCATTAACCATCTGACCATATTGGGTGATTATGGAAAAACCTTGAATAAATTAAGTTTTTGGGCACAAAACACGTTAAAGGCTTTAATGCTCTGGAAATTTTCCAAGCGATATCGTCAAGATTATCCCGATTTAAAAATTACAGTGTCGTCTATTAAAAAGGCGATGCTGAAAAAAGAGAAGACGTTGTATGCTATTTCTCCTTCGTTATTTCCCAAACCTGAATATTGGCCTTCATCGGCTCATATAGCCGGATATTATAAAAGGGACAAAACGGTTAACTGGAAGCCGGATGAAGCATTAACTTCATTTGTTAATGAGCATAACAAAATTGTCTTTGTCACTTTTGGGAGTATGTCAAATGCCCGTCCCAGGGAAACTACCAATATCTTAGTTGATGTATTGGAAAGAAATAATATCTCAGCGATTATAAATACTTCATCAGGAGGATTGGAAAAGACGGCGGAATCTTTGGATAGTATTCATTTTGTGAACGACCTCCCATACGACTGGTTATTTCCAAAAATCCAGGCAGTTGTTCATCATGGTGGCTCAGGAACCACGCATACCGCTTTAAAATATGGTTGCCCAAGTTTGATTATCCCTCATATTCTGGATCAATTCTTTTGGAATGAGACCATTTCAAGATTACAACTCGGGCCAAAGGGTATGTCTATAAAAAAACTGGATCAAAACAACTTTGAAAGCAAATTGTTAGACTTGGTTAACAATGATTCTTATAAAAACAATGCAGAACGAATGGCGGAAAAAATGAACACCGAAAGTAATAAGAATAAACTGTATGAATTAATCATATCCCGAAAGGACGGTAAAACCTTACAGGATTCGCCAAGGTGGTAAAATACGTATAATCAGCGCTTCAAGGGTAAAAGGTCTCGCCATTGGTTGCTCAGCTAAAGTTTTATGCCTAAAATTACACTACTAAATAATCCACGCAGGTCTGCCTGCACCTTAAGTGTAGGGGCGTTATACCGCAATCAATATACGAGGCATTGATATGGGAAAATCAATTTCAAGGAAAGGTTTTTTAACTTCGACAACATTTCTTGGTATGAGTAGCATTCTCCCACAAATACCCATTATGGAACAAAATACTGTCGTCGAAGCAAATCCCGATTTAATCCTCGATCCGGACGATGGGGAAGTATATATAATTGGGAAGCGCCAAGCTCGAGTAACCATTAAGGTGGACAAACGACATAAAGGTATTGAAACGATGTCACTTCTTACTGAAGATATTAAGCCAAACGATGGAATCCCGGTTCACAAACATTCTTCGGAGGAGGAATTAATATTTATAGAAAAAGGAACCGGAATATTAACATTTGGAGATGAGCAATATGAAGTTACATCAGGAAGCATGGCATTGGTTCCAAGAACAGTATGGCACGGACTCCAGAACAAAAGCAATGAAATGTTGAGAATGGTATTTGGTTACACCCCTTCGGGATTTGAAGACTACTTCCGGGCTATTGGTGTAAAACCTGGAGAACCGTGGAAAGAACTAACGAGCGAAGATTGGCAACAAATCAATAATAAATTTGGAGTTGTGTATCGTGATTAAGCCTGACCATAAAAAGTGATGCGGTATAACCAGCACATCAAGCTGACGTGCCTCGCCCTCTCCTGCCGATTTTGGGTTTGGCAATTTCTGTAGTACATTTTTTAAGTGTAACGCTGGCCTGCACACTGGTTACGCGTGGGGCTGTTATAGGATCACCATGAGTTTCACCTTAAAATGACAATTAGTCTAAATGGTTAAAGAAAGCATCTTGAAAATATTATTCGGTATTCTTTCTTCTGTCGGAATCATGGCAGCAGGATTCTATTTCTTTCTTTTTGCCAACCCCATTCATCTTCATCAGGCAAATCTCTTGAAATGGATCCCAATACTCATTTGCTTTCTGGCCTTATTTATAAGTGGGAAAATTAATAAAGAAACGCCTGTTGGATATCTGCCTTTGTTATTTATACCATTTGTCATTTTTGACCTGTTTAACTTTCTTTATTTCCCATTCATTATTGTTTTGACTATCACTGGAATAGTAGCTCTACTTATTTCAAGAGATGAAATCAGCAAAAATCTAAAAGTAGTTTCCGCCATATCAGTAGTTGGAATTTTCATCTATTACCTATTAGCTCAACCATTAATTATAGAGCAACAAGGGTTTGGGCGTAATGTGGATGGAGAATTAGTAAATGCAACTGTTTTGTGGAATCCTTCGGAAGAAGGACTCCAACCTCTGCCAACTCACATCTTGGTTGACGACGATAACAATAAGTTTCAGCTACAGAATATAGCCGGCAAGACACATTTTATTGCCTTTTGGGCAACGTGGTGTGGCCCATGTCTTGAAGAAAAACCTCAACTGGATTCTTTGAAACAAGCATACCAGGGAGATATTGAATTTATCGATATATCTATTGATGAAGACAAAGATAAGTGGCGGTCATTTATCGACAAGTACAACCCAGCTGGCTTGCAACTCATTACAAATAATGTAGATAAAACCAGAAGGGATCTTAATATCAGTTCTCTTCCTCTCCACTTTATTGTTAACCAGAAAGGTGAATACCATTCATTTACCTCCTTAGATAAAGCTATGAAAGTACTTTCCCAAACCATTGAGTAACGTACTGGCAACAAGTTGGCCTTATAATCTGCACATTAAATGGAATGGTGCTCTCTCCTATGCTAAAGCTTCGGCAGACAAGCGCCTCATCTTCTGGCTTTTATTTTTTCATTCAATATTTATTAACACCACATTTTTGGGCGCACCTTATGTACGTACAACCTCCGTAGCGGTGTTACTTCGGTATAGGAGTCCGCAAGGCGGTCGTTAAAACATCTTATATCAGTCTTGAATATGGAAAAAATCGGTAAACTGAACTGTACGAACAGCTTCTCCTTGCTGTATCCCCGGCTGAAACCTGGCTTCTTTTATAACTCTCAGAGCTTCTTCATTACAACCACCTTTGATCCCCCGAATTACCTGGGATTCTTGATATCTCCGGTTTCCGTTACAATAAACTGGACGATGACAAAGCTATTTCCCTTTTTGTTCCAGGCGATACACCGGACCGTTAGAGCTCACTCTGAAATAACTTCCGAAGAATCCGACTTGAAGTGATTAAAGAAGCCCGGTATTACGGTTAACGGATACCTTGAGGGGGTGTTAATGAGAATGCAGATTCCTACTCTGTCTTCAGGAGCAAAAGCGATTTCGCTGCGGTAGCCGTTTACATACCCTCCGTGGTATACGATCTTTTGTCCATGATTATCAAGTACTCTCCACCCCATTCCATAATGCGATTCGTCTACTCCATCCCAATACCGGCTAAACCGTCGGTTATGGATGGTCACAAAGGGATCATAAATTTCTTCAAGCGTTTCCTCAGAAATAACGTCGGGATAGTGCCCTGTTAACAGAAGCAGCCATTGCCCCATATCTGAGGCAGAAGCATTGATCCCCCCGGAAGAAACCGCGTTATAATATTTCTCAGAAATTGACGTGGCTACGCGTCCCCTTGAACGGGAATGAAACATATGCGGCAAGGCTGTATTCCCCGAATTCCGAATGCTGTCATAACTTGCCGAGGTATAATCCATCGATAATGGTTCCAAGAGCTTTTCATTCAGCAGTGTGTTAAAGTCAGTGTTGGTTTGGACTTCCAGCACTTTTTCAATCGTTGAATAGGCCGCATTTTGATAGGCAAGCTGTTCGCCTTCTTTTGAGATCAGGGGAACTTGTTCCAACCGGGGAATGATACGGTCCAAAGAGAGCCCGTCTTCCACCAAATTCGTATATGCATGGCGTGGCAATCCAGAGGTATGAGATAACAGATGCCTGATCTGAACCCGATCGGTTTGCCCTGGGTCATGCAGCTTAAACTTTGCTAAATAATGAGATACGGGATCGTCCCAGCTTACAACTCCTTCTTCCACCATCAATCCCGTTAGTACCGAAGCAAAGCCTTTGGAAACACTTCCCAATCTAAATACGGTGTGTTCATCAACTTCTTCGGACGTCCCTCTTTCCTTTACCCCAAATCCTTTTTGAAGAACAACCCGACCATCCTTTACGATGGCAACCGCGGCCCCGGGTATTTGTTCGTCTTTGAGTCCGCCTTTAAAATCTTGTCCAAACTCTTTTAGGTAGGTAGACAGGGATTCATCCATCACCCATTCTTTAGGTTCGGATTCAGGCTCAACAACCTTAGGCTCTGGTTTGATGTCGGTAAAAGACAGATAAGATATGAGAGTAACAATCAGTAAAAGAAATGTTGAAAAAAATCGGATCACAGAATTTAGATGTGTGGGATAAAAAAGAAGTTCCTGTTTCGGATAAGAAATATATCCAAGGATACTAAAAACTAACTTCGATATAAACAGCATTGAGCTAAAATTTTATTCCTGTAAATCAATTCAGGCGAAATGGTCTATACCATTATGGATACTCTTATTTGTGTCCTGCATCAAAAATCGGTCTTGCCCTATCCTGCCGATTTTTAGTTCCTGAATTTCTGTAGTACATTTTTTTAAATTAATACTGGCTCGCACGGCGTTTATGTATAACCTCCGTGGCGGTGCTACTTTGGCGTGGTTGTACGCAAACAGTAAAAGAAGAAACCTTAAATTATGGAGAACGACCCTACCAACGGCTATGAAGCAATTGCTCAGGATTTCATCGCCTATCGCAGAAAATCAGCCATCGGTGTTGAAGCTGTCCGCTCATGGGCGCATACTTTGTTGCCGAACGCCACGATTCTGGATCTTGGTTGTGGCAACGGCATTCCAATTACCGAAGCATTAGTCAAAGATGGCTATACCCCTTATGGAATTGATGCTTCCCCAACACTGGTAGCATCATTTCGGGACCATTTTCCTGACCTCACCGTGGCATGCGAGTCTGCAGAAACGTCTGACTTTTTTGACCGGAAATTTGACGGCATAGTTGCCTGGGGCCTGATGTTTTTGCTATCGGAAAGCATCCAGACCATATTAATCAATCGCATCTCATCAACTCTTACCCCGGGCGGTCAGTTCTTATTTACATCTCCAGAACAGGCTTGCACGTGGACCGATATCATGACTGGGGTAGAATCTCGGTCACTCGGAGCCGAAAAATATGAACGTATTTTATCATCCGCAGGCTTATCATTAATCAGCAACGATATGGATGAAGGTGAAAACTATTATTATGTTGCCAAAAAGTAATGGAAACGACAATCATGCAACGTTAAATACTTGTGGCCCAATACTTTAAAAGGATAATGACAATCCGCCGCCCGGCATCCAACCACTATCTTGGGTATAAAACTTAGGGAAACATGCCTTAAGGATTACTTCTTAGATAATTAACCCTTTTGGGCAATGTAACCGTTGCTACCTTGCCCGCCTCCCATTTATTAGTTATATCTTTTATTAATAATCAGTTTCAAAAGATGACACCGGTCCTTATGAAATCCTGCAAAGTGGGGCAAGTAGTGGCATTCTACAGGGCTGGAAGCTTATGTGCTGGGTCGTAATATCTCACCTTAACCGGGAAGATGCTTATTTTAGGTGGCTATGCTGAACGAACTCAGACCAGTGCCTCTGTGTGGTTCGTTCAAAACAAAAAACATAACACATGATACCATCATACGCAGGGTTATGGATACGGGTGAAAGCATTCTTGGCTGATTACCTCTTCATCGCCCTTTATATAGTATTCCTAACCATTTTAAGCAGTGTCATTCAATCGGTTTTTCCGGATATAATTGAAATACTGTTCGAAAACCCGCTATCCGGGCAGTTATCCGGATTTATTTTAATTACTTTACCAGTTACTCTTTATTTCACGCTCTTAGAATCTTCAGCACACCAGGCAACTTGGGGAAAGCGCTGGCAAGGAATAAAAGTCATTTACAATGATGGCAAAAGGTTGAGTAAAACAAGAGCGTTGAGCCGAACAGCCCTAAAATTTATCCCCTGGGAGTTGGCCCATACTTGTATCTGGCAAATGAGTGGTAATAGCCCGGAGCTCACACCGATAATCTTAGTCGGTTTTGTTCTCGTTTGGACCTTAGTTGGCGTTTATCTGCTAACACTTTGGATTGGTTCAAATAAACAACCACTCTACGACCGCATTACAAACACCTTCGTGGTTAAAACGAATAAAGATCCAGCTCCCCTCTCATAACTACAACGGTACGTATTTTACCCAATATCAATCAGATCAATAGGGTATCCCTCTCCTACTCTAATATCTACCTCTCCATGTTTGAAAGCCTCAACTTAAGAGGCACTCTTTCTGTTGTTATAACTTTTCCAAAATTCCGGATTGTTAAAACGTGCTTCCAAGTGGAAATGACTCGCCGGCAGCCTGCCCTATCCTATAAACAAGGTGTAACTAATAATAGTATTTAGCGTAAGATTCGAACACTCCTAAAGCTAAAACCCTGATAAAGCCTATGCAGAAACCAATTACTTTAGTTGCACTATTTTTCTGTATCTCTACGATTAGTTGTTTAGCTCAGGATTATGCTTCCCAAAGTCCCAGTGAATTACAAGCCCATAATCGGTTGCGAGCTGAAATTATAAAAATGGATAGCTTGCTATTTGAGGTGGCATTTAACAAGTGTAATTTACCGTTATATAAACAAATCGTTACGGATGATTTTGAGTTTTATGATGATCGATCGGGACTCAATAAATCGTTGGATAAAGAAATTATGTCTTTCCAAGACCGCTGTTCTAAACCTTACTCAGTAACGCGAAAGCTTATTACCTCTGAGGTTCATATCCTGGGTGATTATGGAGCCCTTCAGACTGGTGAACATGAATTCTATGTAAACGATGAAAAGGTTCAAAAAGCAAAGTTTACAACTATCTGGGAAAAGCACAGAGAGTCTTGGATTATGAAGCGTGCGATAAGTTACGATCACCAGGATGTTAAGAATGACGATTAGTCTGATCTTTGATAGTCGGCACAGTTGCCCTATATAATCCGTATTATAAGGTGCCCATTTATTAGTTAGGTCTCCTTGTACATAAGGAGACACTCCGGTGCGTTAAACACGAGAGCATTCGGTGTAACTTTTTGCAACAGAATATCGTCTACTCTTTTAATCCATGAACAAAATACGATAATACCATGCTACATAATATTCATTTCCTCCAAGAAAGATTCCCAAATCAGTCCGATAACATCCTTTCAGTATCAATAATACTATTGACAAGTGCTCTGACCATAGGTGTTGGATTACTATTTTTGTTATAAGAATTATTAGATCATGACCAAAATGCGGAAATACATCCACATTGGATTGGGGGTATTCTGGCTCGGTGTTACTGCGTGGCTTTTTTATAATATGCAGGCTCATGGACTGGAATCATCCGTAATGGATAGCAATGAAAAGGTTCATGTCCAGCGTTCATCCAACGCCTTTATATTTACCCCGGCTGTTGATACAATGGAAGCTGCGCTGATTTTTTATCCCGGTGCCCTGGTTGATCCAAAAGCTTATGCCCCGATGGCAAAAGCCATTACAGAGGTCGGTTTTAAGACCATCATCTTAGCATTGCCTTATCGAATGGCTTTGTTTCAATCACAGCAGGATAACGTATTTCAACGCACATTGGAGTACATTGAAGGTGATTCACTGCAACGAAACTGGATTGTCGGCGGACACTCTCGGGGTGGGAAACTTGCTACACTATTTGCCCGGGATCACAGCAATGCCCTTGGTGGATTATTACTCGTTGGCACATCACATCCCAGGGAGCTTGATCTTTCCAACCTGACGATTGATGTGACCAAAATATATGGTTCCAATGATGGGCTGGCCAGCGAAGAGGAAATAGAAAGATTTGCTATAAATCTTCCTGCTCATATGCATCGTGAAAGAATTGCAGGTGGCAATCATCGACAATTTGGATATTACGGTTATCAACTTGGGGATGGCTCAGCTGAAATATCCCGCCAAGAGCAACAAGATATTATGACCCTCGCTATAATTAAGCAACTTCGTAGGGTTCGAGTCCGCTAAAAACGATATATTTTGGTTAGGCGAACCACATAGCTTGTATTATGTGGCTGCTCGATGATAGCTTATATACGCCCAAAATCAATGACCGTATCTTACCCTCAAACTCTGGAGCTACCATTGAAGAAGGTTTTTTTAATCATATTCTCTATCCTAATTATTGGATGCCAAGATAATAAACGGATACCCATACTAGATGACGGATATATAACCGGTGCAGAGGGAGCACAAATATACTACCAAGTGATGGGAAGCGGGCAAGACTCCATTGTGGTAATACATGGTGGACCGGGGGCCGGCATGCATTCTGTGCTTCCTTCGGTCAGGCCTTTAGCTCAACATTATGTACTGATATTCTATGATCAAAGAGGAGGTGGAAAGTCGGAGCTCCCGGCAGATACGACAAAATTACAGCCCTCATATTTTGTTGAAGATCTTGAGGCAGTACGCCAACATTTTGGCCTGGAAAAAATGAATGTACTCACTCATTCCTTTGGCTCCGTCTTGGTAGCTCAGTATGCCCAAAATTATCCTGAACATTTGAAGAGACTGGTCTTTCATGGTGCAACAGGCCCCGACCTCCAACAGGAACTTACATTACGAAAATTAAAGGCATCCCGGGCGCCACCTTCGCCAGATACGACCCTCTCGAACCGTGCCTCTGAACTACTGCAGAAACTGCTTAAGGGAACAGCCTCTAATCCTGTGGAAACTTGCCAAGAGTATGAAAACATCAATAAAAAGCTGGCTATGGCTCGTGGGGATACCATCACCTATAAAGGCACAACATGTAACGCTCCCCCCGAAGCCGTTCATTATTACTACCGATATACGGCTCAACTTGCCCCTCGATATTATAATGGCTGGGACTTTACCACTAAACTGGATCAGCTTAGGGCCCCTCTTTTAGTTGTTTATGGAAAAGAAGATTCCTCAATGATACCTGCACAACGTTCCTGGGCTTCTTCTATCCCCAATGGGCGCCTGCTGCTGATACCCAGCGCCGGAAAGGCCGCCTTTTCTGATAATCCCGGGTTTGTATTTCCTGCCATCGATATGTTTTTCAGTGGCAAGTGGCCCCAAAATGTGACCCCATAGTCTGATGGAGCATCCTTCTTTCAGGTTATCCCGTCGAAAACCAGCCCCTCATGCTCCTGGAATAACGACTAATCATGTTGTTTATCCACCAGTTGTAGCACCACCGAATGATTTTGGTTATCGTTTTTCAGTTTAACTTTGGCAACGCCTTCAGGAAAGCTTACCAACTGCTCATCAATAGTCCCTTCAAGCCCTCCTGATTCCAGCCCATTCGGATTCTGTACTTCTACATCATAAACGGTGCGCCCATCTTCTGACTTCCACCGGATGCTGTAGTCCTCCCATTCCGGTGAAATAACCGGTTGAATGGTCATCGTATTTCCTTTCAGCCGGATCCCCAGGATAGATTCCAGGGCTACCCGGTACATCCACCCAGCCGATCCGGTGTACCAGCTCCACCCACCCTGTCCCACATGGGGAGGTTCGCCGTACACATCTCCAGCTACTACGTAGGGTTCCACTTTGTACAGGTCGGCCGCTTTCTGTTCCCGGGCATGATTTATTGGATTTATCATCCGTAAATATTTGACAGCCTTCTCCCCGGATCCCATCTCCGCAAACGCTCTGACGGTCCAGAGTGCAGCGTGGGTATATTGGCCTCCGTTCTCTCGCACCCCGGGAATATATCCTTTGATGTATCCCGGATTCCGCTTCGTTTGATCAAACGGGGGCGTTAACAGGCGAATAAGGCCATCTTGTTCTGATATCAAGTACTCTTCTAACGCCGCGAGGGCTTTCCGTTTTTTCTCTTCAGGAGCCGCCCCTGATATCACGGACCATGCCTGGGCTACGGCATCGATACGGCACTCATTATTTTGGGCAGACCCCAGGGGCGTGCCATTGTCATAAAAAGCCCGGATGTACCAGTTCCCATCCCACCCCTCCTGATTGAGATGTTTGGCCAGTTTGTGGGCTGACTTTTGATACCGTTCTGCTCGCTCTTCATCCCCCATTTGCTTGCAGTACGGGATGAATGTTTGCAAAATAGAATACATAAAGAAACCTAACCAGACGCTTTCCCCCTGCCCTTCGTGTCCCACTCGGTTCATTCCGTCGTTCCAGTCTCCAGCGCCAATCAGGGGCAATCCATGCGCGCCCATTTTTAACGTAATGTCAATTGCTTTGATACAGTGTTCATAGAGTGAGCCACTGATATTTGTATCTGACAATCCTGAAAGAGGCCTTCGCGAGGGCTGCAAGTACGCCTCATGTTCATGGTCCGCCAGTTTTCGGGCTTCCAAATAAGAAATCGTTTCATCCAGAATCGCTTCATCTCCTGTCGATTCTATATAAAAGGCGGTTACATATGGCAGCCAAAGCCGGTCATCCGAAATCTTGGTTCTAACTCCCCGTCCCGTTGGCGGGTGCCACCAGTGCTGCACATCGCCTTTAATGAATTGACGGGAAGCATGCAGCAGGATCTGATCCCGTGTCATCTGAGGATCCACGTAGAGAGCCGCCATTGCATCCTGAAGCTGATCACGAAATCCATAAGCCCCGCCGGCCTGATAAAAGGCTGCACGCGACCACATCCGGCAGGCGATTGTTTGATATAGCAGCCAACCGTTCATCATGAGGTTTAGGGCCGGGTCAGGTGTTTGAATATCAATGCGCCCCAGACTATGGGTCCAAAATTCGCGGACCTCCTCAAAAGCTTTTTCAACCTGTTGATGATCTCTGTATCTTTGGGCCAGCTGCTCTGCCTCCTTAGCTGTGTCTCCTTCCCCCATCAGGGCTATGCATTCGATCTTTTCTTCGGGTTCCAATGTTATGGTAAGTTGAAAGGCAGCGCAGGGATCGCCGCCTATTTTCACTTCGTTATCAAGCTGTGTCTGTTCCGCCACCGCTCGCGGCCGTTTTAATGAGCAGTTTCGGCCGATAAACTTCTCCCGGTCTGTCGTAAAGGCCAGTCCTTTTTCCTCTACATAATGCGGGCTGGAACGAGGAACGGGCAGGAAGCTCGAAAAGGCCATACGACCAGCGAATTCATTATTATAATGATTCCTGGCATAGATCGTATCGCCCTCTTGGTTTGCTTCCTGAACGATATAACGCGCAGATGCTTCCCTGTTAATCCCCAGTACCCATGCCTGGTAACTAAACAGCGAAAGATGGCGTTTTTTCGAACTCTTATTGCATATGGACAGTTTAGAAATTTTAACCGGATCTTCGCGGGGAACGAACTGCAGCAATTCAGATTCTATACCATATGACGTATGTCGATGCCGCGTATATCCAAACCCATGTGATACTTCATAACGGCCATGGCCCGGTACCGGACCTGCTGTAGGCGACCAATAGGTCTGGCGTTCTTCATCGCGTATATAGAATGCTTCCGAATGGGGATCAAGGGTAGGGTCGTTTGACCAGGAAGACAACTTATTTTCGCGACTGTTTTCACTCCAGGTGTACCCAGCCCCGGTTTCTGTAGCTATAAAGCCAAAAGAGGGATTGGCAATTATATTTATCCAGGGGGCTGGGGGTAATTGGTGTAACCCTCTATCCGGATCAGGCTTTAGCAAGATGCGATACTCATTATCTTCTTTCGAAAATCCCCCATATCCATTAAAGAACTGAAGCTCTGTTTTGCTATCCATTATATCTGTAACGGTACTCTCTGCTATGGAAGCCCTACTATAGGTTACAGCATCCACTCCTTTATGAAAAGAATCTACTTTTTGTTTCTGGATCAGATCATCAATTTTTGGAAGGCTCCCCTCTAAGACTACTGAAGCAACCGTCAATATAAGAACAAGATCATCTTCGGGCAGGCGATCTGAACGTAAGACAAACACATTGTCATTTTCATGCCCCTGGTAGCGACTATATGAACTTTCCACCGTTTGCTGTAAACCTTGCTGCAGTTCATCAACATAGCCGGACATGTGATCATTTAAAATGACTAAATCAGTTTGGAGTCCCCTCTGCTTCCATAACAGATGGCCTTTTAACATCCTTTCGACCGATTTCAGCTGCTCTGACTTGTCGATACGAAAAACAATCACCGGGTGGTCTCCCGAAATGCCGTAAGTCCATAGATTAGACTGTTTAAGGTAGTTTTGGCTTAATATTTCAGCACTGGATCTGAGGTGAGAATCGTTATAAAGCATGTAGGAAGCCAGTTTTTGGAAATACTGAAATCGCTCACTGCTGATGCCTATATGATCCAGTTCAACTGTGTTGTAGATGGATGATAAATCAAAGGCCCGATCAACCGCATAGGGATTATCAAACCTATCGACCAGTTCTACGGCTTCTTTGCGGGACCCGGCCCACCCGATTCCATAGGTGACCTGTATTTTTTCACCGGCCTTTAGGTTCACTACCCGCCGCAGGCTCATAACCGGATCCGAGACATTACCGATGGAGCCACTCAGCCTGTATCCCTCCTGCATAGCCTGTGGGTTCAACAAGCTACGTCCCCGGCCTATAAAGTTAGACCGTTCTGTCTCGAACTGTAGTGGTTCCGTCAGGTTCTCCAAATCATAACTGGCTACGGTATGAACCATAAACTTGGGCTGTTCGCTATCCATCCGGGGCCTCCTCCAGGCAATAAGACCATGATGCTCGGCCAGGTAATCGGTCTGTACAAACAGTTTGGAGAAGGCAGGATGGGCGTTATGATGTTGAGCCTGGTTAAGGACTACTTCGGCGTAACTGGTCAGTTCAAGCGTTCTGCGGCGATCAGAATAGTTGGTAAGCGTTATCTTTCTGAGCTCAATGGGATGCTCGGGAGATACACATATTTCTGTGGTTGTTTCAAGCCATTCATCCACTCGTGATGTCTGTACTTTCCCGTTGTGAAACCAGCTATCATAACGATCGGGCTTACGTTTAACCGGCTGATGGAATGCCGACCAATATTCTCCCGTTTCTCGATCTTTGATATAAACAAATAAGCCCAGTGGATCTTCTGTGGGATCCGCCTTCCAGCCGGTTAGCATAATATCATTATAATATGAACTGCCTGTGCCGCTATGGCTTACGAACGTATGGTATTGCCCATTCGACAGCAGATGAACCCGCGGCGGGGCGTCATCCAGGTTATTTATACCGGCGTGCTCAACTACATAATGCATACTATGCTGTTCACCGGGCTCCATCTCTACATCAATTGGGTGCGGTTCTTTTATAGGAATGCCCCGCGGGATACGCTCTTGCAGGAGGAGTTCACAGGCTTTGATCTGAGGATCGGCATGAAAATAGTTATGAATCGTCCAGCCGTTAAGTACGTTTAAAAAAGCAATAAGGCTCATCCCGTGGTGGTGGGCCATATACGTTTTAACCACACGGTATGGTTCCAATTCCGGCAGGTGATCCGGGGTAAAATCAATAGCATCGTAATATCCCCTGAGACCGAGTCCTCCAATGTCTTTTAGCACCTCCAGGTTATCCAACGCATCTTTAGGATCTACCATTAGAGCCAACGCTGATGCATAGGGGGCTACCACAAACTCTTCGGCCAGCCCCCGTTTTAATCCCAGGCCCGGGGCGCCAAAGGCACGGTATTGATAGTTCAAATCGATGTTAAGAATGTTATAAGCACTCTCTGAGAACCCCCAGGGGCGGTCAAACTTTTGACTGTATTCACGTTGCCATTCCACAATCCGCGCGTAGGTATGGCTTAACAAGGTGTATGGATAAGAGCGCATAAATAACAACGGCATTAAGTACTCAAAGGTCGTACCGCCCCATGAAAGCAGAAATTCATCATTATTCCTGCTCGTCAACCGGCGGCTCAATCGAAACCAGTGTTCGGAGGGCACATCCCCTTTTGCGATGGCAACAATGGAAGCAATACGGGCCTCGCTGGCCAATAAATCATATGTTCCTTTATCCAGTTCTGCTTTCTCGACATTATAGCCGATGTTAAACAATCCCTTTTTCTTGTTATAAATAAACCTAAAATCCATCTCCGCAACCAGCTGCTCACAGATAGAGGTGATGGAGTGGACCTGTCTCGTCCATTGCTTTAACATCCTGTATTCTTCGGAGTCTTTGGATTGTTCCAGCTTCTCCAGTCGTTTGGCAGGCGGAACCTCTAACCCAGAATCATCCGCTGTTGAATAGGTATATCCGGATAGTTCCTTCTTGTAACTTTCGACCTGTCTCAGTGGGCTTTCAAGCCAAAAGAGCAGGTCGTCAACGCGGGCATCTCCTAATGAGCTACGAAATTTCATAAGGTTATTCCCGCATAGCGTACAGGCTGATTCTTTAAGTTCGTTCAATAGTCTAATGCTTTCTGAAATGGTCGCTGGGCTCTCTCTTCCATTCAGCTTGTTTAACATCCGGCTGATACTGGTTTTTATTTGTCGGCAGACGTCTTCATAACCATTTTCATTTCCCTGAGGTTCGAGATCAGAAAAAATAGCATGCACTGTTTCCAAGGTATCTTCCAACCCTTTCCAGAAAGCCGCATTGGGATTTTCTTGTCTTAGCAACTGCCCAACGGCTTGTTTGACAACAATAAGTCCGGCGGCAAGGTTACCCGAGTCGACGGTTGATACATATTTAGGATTAAGTACTTCTCCCAGCCGTATATCATACCAGTTATAAAAATGCCCGTTGTACCGATCCAGTTGCATCAGTGAATTTAACGTCCTCTCCAGGCGCGATAAAAGTTCGCTCAAGGTTATATAGCCCATTTCGTATGCTGCCTGGGTGGCAACCAATGTCAGCCCGATATTAGTAGGCGAGGTTCGGGCGACGGGAGGCAACAGCGGATCTTCCTGGTAGTAATCCGGTGGCAGCCACGAATATTCTTCGTTCACCAGGCGCTCAAAGTAAAACCAAGTCCGACGGGCATATCTTCGCAGTTTCGATTTGTCGTCTCCAGAAAGCCCGTTTTTAGAAGACAAATGCGGATGTGGATGACTAAAATACCATGCAAAGCCGGGCGAACTTATCCAGAGTAATGAAAATGGAACAACAATCCAGAGGCTTCCCGGGTCAATAAGAAGAGCCGTTATCAAAACAGCAATCCCTAACAATACAGATATCCCCATTAATCGGATGTACTCATAAACGGTATTTGAGCTCAAGGCTTCAGCCCGGGAAGCTGATGTCCACTCTAACAAATGTTTTTTTGAAATCAATAATCGCCAAATGACCCGAAATATAGCATCCAGATGAATAACGGCCTGGTGAGGTAAGATAGCCAGCGTTGAAATTGCCTGGAAGGTATTAATCTTCAGGTTAGAACGGACTTTTTCAAAGTACAGCTTCCATTTAATACGGGCCGGTCGGTTTAACACATCCGTGGAAAAGCTGACGTAAATAGGAAAAGCAAGGATGCCGAAGGCTGCTGCGGTCCAGAGTAAGGCTGTTCCGGGAAGCCAAAACCATCCGGCAACAAAAAAGATAGTCAAGAAAAGGGGCGTCAGTGATCGGCGCAGATTGTCAAAAATTTTCCAACGTGCTAACAGATGGAGAGGATTTTTTGCGGTTCCGTCAGCTGCTGGTACATCTCCAAACAGCCAGCTCGCGATTTGCCAGTCTCCTCTTGTCCACCGGTGGTTTCTTTTACAGTAGCTGGCATAGCTTGTGGGGTAATCATCAAACAGCTCGATATCCGTACTTAGCGCAGCCCGAACGTAGTTACTTTCAATGAGGTCGTGAGAAAGTATTCTATTTTCAGGAAAACGGTTGTCCAATACGGTATGAAAAGCACGGACATCATAGATGCCCTTCCCTGTAAAGACGGCCTCTCCCATCATATCCTGATAAATATCGGACACAGCGGTGGTATAGATATCGATACCCACATTACCCGAAAATATACGGGTAAAATACGTTTTTTGGGCCGTATCCGGAGGAATGGATATCCGGGGCTGAATGATCCCATAGCCTTTGGTAATACGGCCTTTATTCTTATCGTACCATGCTCTGTTCAGTGGATGTGAGGCCACTCGGACCAAGTCGATGACGCTATCCGGAGGTGTGCGGGTATCGGCATCGAGCGTCAAGATAAACTGTACGGGCATACTTTGGATTGAGGATATAAAGTCGCCATAGATGGTCGAAAATGAGTGATCGGCTGACGGATCACAAAGAAGTTCGTTCAGCTTTTCCAGTTTACCCCGTTTCCGTTCCCATCCCATCCATACTCTTTCTTTGGGATTCCATTTTCGGCAGCGATGAAGTAGAAAAAACTTCTGTCCATACCGGGAAGTGTACTTCTTATTCAGTTCTTCAATGATATGTTTTGCTTCGTTGAGAATTGCAGCATCGTCCGGCATCTGTTCCTGATCGGCGTCAGTAAAATCAGATAGCAGGACAAACTGCAGCCCGGGGTCAGGATTGGCCAATGCGGTAATCTCTAATTTTTCAAGCTGCCGTTTTACATCATCTGGCGAACTTAGCAGGGTGGGCACAACTACCATAGTACGCGCTTTATCCGGTATTCTATTGTCAATCTTCAGCTTGGGTAACCTGCGTGGAGGGAGCGTAAATGCAAAAAGACGGTTTACAGCCGTCACCGAAAGTTCAAGAGCGGGAAAAAAAGCGACCAGCAGGACACTGACAGCAACCGGCCACGAAAAACTGATGGCATCGGTAGCTATCCAAAGAACGCCCAGCAGGGCAATGCAGAGTGCTGCTATTATCCCGATATAGTAACCCGCCGTTTTTTCCAGTTTCTTCCGGAGCTGTTCGCCTATGGGCATTTTATATTTAATGTTTTGGGTCAACTCCTCGTACCCTCCTCCTACCAGGTAATAGCCCACATGCTTTTTCAGTACCGCATGATTGTGAAGGATGGCTGTTTCATTACCGGTATGGTTGATGTTACGTTCGGCCAGAGACAGTACTTTTTCGGCAATTTCGGTCTCCGAATAATCCGAATATTTGCTCAGGCGCTCTACCGCCCGGCGGTACTGGTCTTTGGCCTCATGATCCATCTCGGGATAAATACCCATTGGATCGAGACGAAGCATCTGATCTACAATAGAGCACTCTTCAATAAATTCTTGCCATTCCGTTTCGGATATCTCCCGGAGTGAGATAACCCCATTCTGAATACTGACCTGCAGTTCTGACCTCCGCTGGGATTCTTCTCTAAGCGCCTCAACGAGGGAAACACCTAATGGTTGTAACCGGTATTCGAACCACCTTTTTTCATCTTCCGATATCAGGCCGGCTACCTGCAATTGGTGGGCGAGCTCTACCAGCAAAGTTTGCTCTTCAAAGGATTGCCTGTGAGTTTTCATCCAGTCAATGACTCTGTGTAGTACCCAGCCGGGTTCATCAACTTCTTCTTTGAGTAACCGGTCGACAAATTCTTGTATTTCTACACGTATTTTACGACGCTCAAGAATTTGAGATGCTTTTTCCGCCAATTGTTGTACCAACACCAGGCGTACCATTATAGGAATGGCCCAAAGCTCTCCCATATTAAGGGTCAATTCCTCTTGGTAGCTCTGTATATAAAGGGTCAAATTTTGAAGGTCAACTATATTATCGGTATGAAGAACAAGACTTTGCACCAGATCATACACCCTGGGCATCCCTTGGTTTGGTCCGGAAGTAAGGTGGGGAACCGTACGCTGATACTCGATAGGAAAATCATTCTCTATCTGTATAATCTGTTCCTGGATGACGTAAAAATTATCGATCAGCCAATCAGCAGCCGGTGAAATGTCCTGATTCTGCTTAACAGAAGTAACTAAAGTTCGGTACGCTTTTGTCAGGCCTTCCTTAGCATCAATAAGTAACGGTTTTATAGGAATGATGTCTTTCTTTTGATGACTGAAGGTGTGGCGATGCGATAATTCTCTCGCATTCTGGTTTAGCAAGTCCGATTGGTATAATAACTGGGATTGGGGAGGCATAGGCCGACTACCGGGTTTCAATGATGTTTCGAGTACCGTCGTTTTGCACTATTTCAAAACTAAGTAACCAGCCATCATCGGCTTCATCCACATAGATTTCTTGGGGATGGTGAACCATCCTATTTAACTTTTCAAGTTGTATTTCCAGCACATCGCCTTTTTTGTCGTAGGTTACACCCTTGAGTAATGTCCACTGGGTTTCGGGTTGAACCCCCATGGATTTGTTCAGTATCCGGACTTCAGCATATTCGGGTTGCTCGTCTTTTAGAAATTTTTTCGAAAATGAATTAAAATATTCCTGCCACTCTTTCTTCTCTATTTTTCGGATCGACATTGTTACATGAGCTGAATGTTGATATTCATTTTTCTCTATAGGTAAAATATATCGATGCCGACCTATTCCCTATAGGGGTATACTCCTGTACGTGGTGAGAGAAAAATCCCTACATGAAGATAAGCCAGTCAAGTCCGTCGCAGGTACCAAGTTGAGTAACATTGAGATAGGATCCTGCTCCTAAGGACATAGAGCAGATGTTCGGCAACCAAAGAGGAGAAATAGAACTATTTGGTAAGTAAGAGGCCCCAGAACCATCACTTTGATTAGAAATTGACAGTGAGTTTCGTTCTCCCCGAAAATCATCCCCGCCGTAACGCCCCGTCAGCCAAGGAGGCAAAAGCAGATGCCCAGGAATGTACTCCAGAGTCTCTCTCACAGATCGAAAATACTGAGTAAAAAACCAGCTTTATCAAATCAAAACTTATGCTTGTTGGAACCCCAATTAACCTTTCTTATCAGTACCAGGTTGTGGAAATCACTTGGTCTCCTACTTCCATGCGGTCGACTACACCCATCCCTTCAATGACTTTTCCAAAGCGGGTATAATTGCCATTCAAATGTGGACTCCACTGATTCATCATAAAATACTGGCTGCCTTCAGTATCTGTACCTGCGCTGGCAATGCCCGCAGCTCCGCGTTCAAACTCTAACTCCGACGATTCAGTAGGGAGTATAAAATCTGGTCCGCCAAAACCATCCTGGCGTTCAATATCACCGCCTTGAATCACAAAGTTGGGCACCACACGGTGAAAAGGAACGCCGTCGTATGCTCCGGCCCGGCTTAGACTGTCGATAGCAGAAACCGTTGCGGGTGCTCTAAGCGGATCCATGCGGATGGTAATTGCTCCCCTTTCGGTGTAGAGCGTCCACCGAGGTTTAGTACCCAACTGCCACAGTCGCTGCCAATCGGGTGTGCGGAATTTATTCCCCGAACTTTTCGGGATATCGACCTCCCATCCTGCATCAGCGAGCGACTGGTTTAATGGTGCATAACCCAATGCAGCCAATGAATCTATAACGGGCCGGGCCTGCTCTTCAAAGCGTTCTTTGTACAGCTGCCCAAACTGCTGATATACTTCAATATCATCCGGTAATAAAAACCCGTCTAAGGTACCGTTTATTTGCTTAAAGTCATCCTGCTGAAATAGCGCTTCCTGCTCCAACAATGGCTTGGCCATATAAGCTACGCCCCGATCATGCAGCTGCAATGCATCAAATGTGAGCGCTCTTATCTTTCTAATACGGTCCGGCATCTGCTCCTTGGCAGGTAACTCCTGCCAAAATTGTTGGAGACTCTCCACAACCTGCATAGTGGCAAGGTGATCCTCCTGATTGATCACTTCCCGGAGGTGCTTCAAATACTCTTCCGGCGATTGGCTTGCCTGGAACACCCCAAGTTGATACGATCTTAAATAGGGATTCTCCTCCACGTACTGCTCCATGCGCTGCTTGTATTGACCCACAAGGGTTGAATCAACGGCACTGGCAACTTTCAGTGCCTGAAACCAGATGTGGCCGGAAATGGATGTATTCTCTAACATCGTTTCCGTAACATATCGGTATAAATCGCCGCCTTGGGTAAATTTTCCAGCGAGGCTCTGCAATGCGGTTAGTTGCACTTGGGGATTCTCATGCATCAGCAAAATTTTGGCGGCCAGCGACCTTCGCTCCGTCATTTCAATTGGACGTAATGATTTGGCCAGTTCCACAGAAAGCTGAACTTTGCTGTCGAGCTCTTGCTCACTGTTATAAAAATTCGTAATCCGGTAAGTGGTACGATCAGGCAAAATATGATTCACATATTGATCGAGGGTCCGGTCAATTCCTAACCCTTGTGTTCGCCAGCGGCTCAGCAGCGTATCCCGGGCTGTCGATGATAGCGGTGTTTGAGGATTTCGATACCAGCCATAGAGATAAGCCTGACGTACAGAATCTGCATCAACCGTAAAAGCCTGTTGTAAGAGCCGTATTTGTTCCTCTTCCCCGATTTCATAGCGCATCAACAGCCTGCTGATGGCAAGCGCAAAATGATATTCACGGTTATGGATTGAATCCACCTGTGAAAGCAAAAATTGCAGGCTCTGTTGGTCGCCCTGCCTGCCAAGTACCCGCGCAATGCCTGGCCGCAATGCTTGCTGTTGCCCCCATAACTGTTCCAACTGGCGCAGCTGTTGTACATTCATGGAGTGCTTGCTCAATGCAAACCAGCTAACTTCCGTATTTTGTTGTTTGGCCAGACCTATAAATAATTCTGTTGAATCTATGGGCGTGGATGCCAATGCTCGCCACGCTTGTTGGCGGACGGTATCACTTGCATGGGTAAGAAAAGGGGTAATTTCCCGGGCATCGCGCTGAAAAACAGCATTATACAACTCTGGATAGGCTGCTGTTATTGCTTCATCCGTTATGGGAGATTCTGCCTGGTAGATTCCTCTGCTATCAGCAGCCCATTTAAATAAGAGTACGACAATGACTACGAGTGCTGCGAACAGAAACCATACGCGGAGCCGAATATATTCCATATAGGTAGATGTCGATAGATTTTAGAAAAATAGTTTATATGGACGCTTTTTCTTTATCCTCAGCCCCTTCAACCAAGTCATGATCTTTTTCCCCGTGGATTGTCTTCAGCTTGCCATTACCATCTTTGCGAGCTTCATGCAGTTGAGAGTCCTTAATCCATGCACGTCCGCCATCGTGCTGAAAACGTTTGGTATTCTTAAACATGAAAGCCTGTTCGTGTAAATCGGGTAATTTTTTAGACATTACGATCATTACTTAAGGTTAAAGTTTTACAGTTGGGTTTAACATACCATTTTTGGTTCATTTGTTCATCTAAATTTTGACTTTGCTTTCAGCAATGAAACGCTTATATTTGGAGTCTCTTGTGAAAAGAATATTTATAACGTTAAATCATTAGTTAGATGTACGCAGTTGTAGAAATAGGTGGGCATCAGTATCGCGTTTCTGAAGGCGATGTATTGTTTGTCGACAAACAAAGTGATGAAGTTGACCAAGAACTTACTTTCGATCGTGTTATGTTGGTCAATGATGATGGTAATGTAACCGTAGGTAAACCCGCCGTTGAGGGCGCTGCTGTAACAGCAACGCTGCTTGATAACGTTAAGTCGGACAAAGTGATCGTATTCAAGAAGAAACGACGCAAAGGCTATAAGGTTAAGCGCGGTCACCGGCAACCAATGTCACAAATCGAAATTAATTCAATTTCTGTTTCTTCGGCTTCGAAAGAAGAATCCTCATCCGAAGAAGAATAAAAAAACTTCCAATTTATTATGGCACATAAGAAAGGACAAGGTTCAACGAAAAACGGCCGTGATTCGAT
Source organism: Fodinibius salsisoli (assembly GCF_026229185.1). Taxonomy (GTDB): domain Bacteria; phylum Bacteroidota; class Rhodothermia; order Balneolales; family Balneolaceae; genus Fodinibius; species Fodinibius salsisoli. The sequence goes on from NZ_JAGGJA010000002.1 coordinate 131,041, forward strand.
ATCCAAGCGGCTTGGAGTAAAGAAGTATGGTGGAGAGAAAGTTCGCGCCGGCCATATTATTGTTCGCCAGCGTGGAACGAAGTTTCATCCCGGCGAAAACGTAGGCCGCGGTAAAGATGATACCCTCTTTGCCAAAGCAGATGGACAGGTTACCTTCCGTGTTCGTTCTGGTGGACGTAAATACGTGAGCGTCGAGCCTGTCGCTTAAAAAAAATTTTTACGAAATTTTAAAGCCTTGGTTTTCTAACGAGACCAAGGCTTTTTTATATTCATCTACTTATGGCTCAAATAAATTTACCGGGATTACCCCATTTAAGCGCTAAATCTGTATTTTGCATCGGCCGCAATTATGTAGCTCATGCGAGGGAGCTCAATAATGATGTGCCCGATGAACCGCTCATCTTTTTGAAACCCCTCGGCAGCCTCACCTTTGATGGTCCCATACAGCTGCCATCGCAAAGCAATAATGTGCACCATGAGGTCGAGCTGGTGGCTGCCATTGGGAAAGGGGGAAAAAATATTTCCAGGAAAAAAGCGCTCGACCATGTTGCCGGCTATGCTGTAGGTATCGACATAACGGCGCGCGATATCCAGAGCAGGGCAAAAGAAAAGGGCCGCCCCTGGTCAGTGGCCAAAGGCTTCGACACTTTTGCACCCCTCAGTTCATTTATCCCTGCTGACGAAATTGCTGATCCACAGGATATCGACCTTTCCCTAACGGTTAATGGCTCCGTAAGGCAAGCTTCCAATACCAGTCTTATGATTTTTTCGGTAGCTGAACTCATTCATTACCTGTCGGGAATTGTTACCCTACAGCCCGGCGACCTCATTTTTACCGGCACCCCGGAGGGAGTCTCTCCCCTGCAATCTGGAGATAATATCCAGGCTAACCTTGGCTTTTTAAACGCTCACTTATCGATCAATGTAGCATAATATGAGGACCACCTATTTTCTGGCACTACTCTTAGCCCTGCCCTTTTTAAGTGCAAAAGCACAGTATAACACATCTTTTGACCCCACCGAGGCCCATTACCTTTGGCCCACGGATGCCAGTCACCATTTAACATCCACCTTTGCCGAGACACGTACCGGCCATTTTCACGCCGCATTGGATATTAAAACCTGGGGACGTCGCGGCTACAAAATTTTTGCAACCCGGGATGGCGTACTACACAGAATGGCTATTAAACCCAATGGCTACGGAAAAGTGCTCTATCTCAAACATGAGGATGGGGCGTTCTCTATCTATGCGCATTTAATGAAATTTAACGATCCGCTGCAACAGTTGGCCGACTCCATGCGGGTAGCAAATAATTACCGGCCTCATTTTGATAAAGTAGTGGAGAATCAAAATATCCGAATCCAACAAGGCGATGTGATTGCCTACAGCGGTGCTTCGGGCATTGGGCCGCCCCACCTGCACTTCGAATTCCGCACCCCCGACCAGGATCCATATAACCCATTATTGACAAACCTAAGCGTTCGGGATGATATTTCCCCACAAATTACGGGACTTTCGGTCGAGCCTCTTTCTCCAAAATCCTTTATAGAAGGTGAAAATAGCTTTCACACCCAAGATCCCCGGTTTCGAAACGGCAAATACCAGTTCCAAACGGTCACCACATCCGGTTCGGTGGGCTTAGGCATCGATGTTTTTGATCGATCCAACGGCGTGCATAACTCTTATGGGGTCTATGAACTTTCGATGTCGGTCGATGGTCAGCCTCGGTTCTATGCCCGCGTTGACAGCTTTTCTTATGAAGAAGATAATCAGATCTGGATTGACCGCGTATATCCCCTGTTAAGCCAGCATGGCCAGACCTATCAGCGCCTTTTTGTTGCGGATGGCAATACCTTACCCTTTTATCAAACCTCAAATAGCGGTGGGCGACTCCACCTGCCGCCCGGACGGCATACGGTTGAAATTACGGCCTCCGACTATTTTGGAAACAAAAGCACCGCCGTTGTTGATTTGGTTGTCCGGTCAGAAGTAAACTTACCATCCATCCAACCTGAGCCTCCTCGGGCCCCTACCAAAGTACCGGATATCAATATTGATGACTGGAACTGGTTTGCCAATTGGGTAACCCTCCCCCAGGAAGTTTTCAGAGACATTACCATTGCTCTGCCGGATCCCTGGCATGCCCGGTTTTATAATTCTAAAACCAGTATCGAGCTAAAAAACCTGGATAATCTGTTCATGAATATTCCGGGCTATGGTCCCTTGGTTTTCCATCGGATGGTCCCCCAACATAAGGGCCTAATAACCTCCGTTGATCGAAAAGCAATGGCTACTTTTCCACGGCATGCTTTTTATGATACGGTATCAGTAGCACTGACAGCTAAGCAGTATAAACCAGATTCGGTAAAAGTGACGGTTGGTCCTGAAGCTTATCCGCTGGATAAATCATATAAATTTACCGTTAAACGAGACTCTACTCTCCAGCATACCTCTAAGCTCTCTTTCTATAAATATAATGAACGCTATGATCGGTGGTATCCCATCGATACCCATTTTACTGAAGAGCATATTATTGGCAAAACCAATTCTCTGGGTACGTTTATTACCCGCCGCGATACGATGGCCCCAGAGCTGGATCAACCCCGGCTAAGTCGCCGTCCCGATGGCCAGTGGCTGGTTTTTATTGGGGTGGAAGACAATCTCTCCCAAATTGATTACCAGCGATCTAAAATTTTGATCAATGGTAAACCCGGCTTTGCAGAATATGAACCCGAAGATGACCGGCTGGTCTATTACCATCCTGATTTTGAACCCAGGTCGGCCATGAATATCAATGTGGTTGCTTATGATAAGATGGGGAATCGCGTCCGGAAGCAGTTTAAGCTGGGTAGATAAACTTGTAAGCATTTATGGAGAGGGCTTGCAAAACCGGCCTGTCATCCTGAACGGAGCTAAAGGATCTCCCTTAAAAAGCTATAGGCGTTGCTTGGGAGACTCTTCGACAAGCTCAGAGTGACAAATTTTATGGTTTTGCAAAGGCCTCTATAGACTATCTCCCCGAACCTAATAGAAAGTACCGGAAATAGATCCAACTTATAATGACCAACCCTTCATAGGCTCTTTAAATATAGGCCGTGCACCCGATTTCAACCTTGCAATTTTTGGGAAGCGTCTTGACGGCTACGGTCTCACGTGCCGGGGGCTCCGCATCAAAGTATGATCCGTAAATCTCATTAACCGTCGCAAAGTTATCCATGTCATCCAGATAAATTCCGCATTTGATAACTTTTTCGAACCCTGAACCAGCCTCCTCTAAAACGGCTTGCAGGTTTTTCATTACCTGTTTAGCCTGAGATGCTACATCTTCCCCAACAAATTCATTCGTCTCGGGATCCAGCCCAATTTGTCCGGAACAGTAGACGATATCACTATGAACAACCGCCTGGCTATAGGGACCAATGGCATCTGGTGCTTCAGAGGTATGGATAATCTTTTTCATAAATACTGAGAAGTCTTTGAATTAGATTTAGTTTCAAGTTGACGTAAAAAATCCTGTAAAATGGCAGCAAACTTTTCCGGATGTTCCATCATAGGAGCGTGCCCGCATTTGTCAATCCAGTGCAGCTGGGTATTAGCCAGCTTTTCCTCGAACATATAAGCGACTTCCGGCGGGGTGATTTCATCTTGCTTGCCCCAGACTAATAGCACTTCGTGATCGATTTTAGGCAAAAACTTTTCCATATGATACTTGTGGGTATCCCGGGTTAGCGCCAGTAGCTTCGTTAACTTAGAGGGTGACTTAACAACAGTCATTATTTCGTCCATAACGGTATCGTCAATTAAATCCTCATAAAAAGTAAGGTTTGCCTGTTTGCGAATAAAATCGCGATCCTTGCGGCGGGGAAAGGTAGAACCGAAATCTTTTTCGAGCAGCCCAGAGCTCCCGGTTAGTACTAAGGCCGAAACATCATCCGCGTATTTTTGTGCATAATCTAAGGCCAAATGACCGCCCATAGAGTTACCCAGCAAAATAGGATTTTTTATATCCAATGTCTCACAAAACGACCTTAGCCACTCGGTAAGACGACTGATAGAAATCTTCCGGGCTTTAATTTCATAAATGGGGATCTTCGGAACAAAAATCGTATATCCCTGTATTCTTTTAAGAAGAGGGTCATAATTACTCAAACCCCCAAACATACCATGCAAAAAAATCAGGTTCTGCTTATTTGATGTTTCGGATGAAATATGCAAATATTCAAAACCGTCTTTTTTGTTAACGTCAAAGTCACTGGATCCAAACATACGTTATCCTTAAATCTGTTAATTGAAATAATGAGTACAGAAGCGCAATATAATAATTTCTAATCGATTATATTGCAGAAAGGGCTATATATGTTTACTTTCCCTTTTCATCTTACTGGATTTTAAATTGAATACAATAGAAATATAACATCATGTTCACAAATAAATTGCCACATCTACTTCTCACACTGCTTATCGGCATCTTGATAGGCTGTGGAAGCTCTAATCCTTTAGCTGATAAAGCACAATCGAATATTGAAAGCCAAAATTTTGAATCTGCGCTTGCAGCTGCAGAGGAATCTATTCAAACAAATCCACAGGATCCTCTGGGCTACTATTATAAAGGAGTTGCATTAGGTGAAATTGCCGGTGCCAAAGAAGATCCCGCTACCCGGACCGAAACCTATAAAGAGATGAATGCAGCCTTTGATCAGGCCAAAGCAATTGCAGATACTTCTGAAAGCGTGCCCGGTGAAATTGAACGCATCAACTCTGTGAAGCAAGTATTGTGGCAAACCGAACATAACCGAGCTGTAAAACTCGCCACAGACGACAGCTTAAAGAATGCTGTTGATCAGCCCTTGGTAAAGTCAATGGCTCACTTGAAAAATGCTACTACAATTCAGCCAGACAGCGCCCTCTCCTGGAGCGTACTTTCCCAGGTTTCTGCTATGAACAAAAGTTACGAAGAGGCTGCCAACGCTCAGAAAAAATATTTGTCTATTGCGGTAGATACGACGCTTAAGCCCAACGATTATCTACAACTGGCCAGTTATTACTACCAGATGGATAACCAGCAAGAAATAGTTACTGTTCTGGAAGGTGCTCAGGAACAGTTTCCTGAAAACCAAGAAATTGTTTCAAATTTAGCGGATGCTTACCAACGGATTGGTGAATCCGAGAAGGCTATTGCATCAGTAGAACAGCTTGTAGAACAACAGCCTGACAACCCCCAATATCGACTTGTCCTCGGTACAAAGATATATCAGCAGGCCTTGGTTTATAATGACAGCCTTTCACAAAATAGCAATAAACTTTTTGAGCTTAGGCGGCAGGAAGATAGCGATGCTCAAAGCGTGCAGCAGCAAATCCAACAGCTGGAGCAGAAAAACGAACAACTGAGAACCAAAGTAAATAGTCTGACCGACCGGGCAGAGGAAGAGCTTAATACCGTGCTTGAATATCGTCCTAATGATGATGCTGCGTACAACACGCTCGGCATTATTTATCAAAACAGAGCGAAAGCTATTTTTGATAAGCGAAACAATACGACCGATAACGCCGAAGCAGCTAAGCTGGACAAGCAGGGACAAGAACTGCTGAAAAAAGCGTTAGAGAACTATGAGAAAGCTACAGAAATCAAGCCTGATAATAAGGAATACTGGAAAAGTCTGTTCAGCATTTATACTGCTTTAGGTATGGATGAAAAAGCGCAGGAAGCAATGCAAAAAGCAGGAATGCAATAAACCATACTTTCCTTAACCTTTATGATTTATTCATACACCCGAATAGCAAGCCTTGCGCTTGCATTCGGGTTCTTTTTTGGATGCTCAGTTATAAAAAATAGTTCTAATACCTCCTCCGGTCCCATAGCTGGGGACCTGACAAAGCAGCAGTTGGCAAAGCGTTTGGATGCTATTCAAAATGAACTTGGTGATACTCCGAATAATCCAAAACTGTACTACGAAAAGGGACTTCTGTTAACAAAGTGGACTCAAAAAAAGCAACAGCCCTCCCAGCGGACCCCTCTTTACAGAGAAGCCGATAAGGCCCTGTTTACTGCTGACAGTTTAATAGACCACTCTCCAACTGCTAAAATTGACTCCAGTATACAGACAGATCAGTTGCGAAGAGTAGCCTGGACTAACGAACATAATCAGGGCATTAAGGTGTCTCAAAATGCGCGATCGAAGAATGATTTCTTACGGTCAGCAACCCATTTTAGCAATGCTGCGGCTATCATGCCAGATAGCGTTACCTCATACCAAAAGGCTGGCGAGGCTTTTTATAATGCGGACTCTCTCCCAGAAGCCATCCAGATACTTGAAAATGCCCGCAGACATATTGATCCACTGCCGGTAGAACTTCTGGAATCGCTCGGCTATCTGTACCTGGAAACAGACAACGCCGACCAAGCCGTGCCCGTATTTGAGAAAGCTCGTACACTGGATCAACGAAACTTTAACATTATGCACGGCTTATCAAATGCCTATATCCGATCGGGGCGTCATCAAAAAGCTATTACATTGTTGCAGCTATTAACAGAGCGGCAACCTAATAATACCACCTATCAACTGGCTCTTGGAGCTCAGCTTTATGAAGCAGGCAACGATCAACTCAAATTGCTAGTCAATAATCTAAATGACCAGCAAAAATTTGAGGAACAGTTCTTTACAGTAGCAAACTCCTTTATGGATCGAGCCGAAGAGCAGTACAATGCTATTGTAGGGGAAAAATCTTCCAATAAAGAAATTATTACCACGGTGGCCCAGTTTCATCAAAACAGGGCAGCACAGTATCAAAAATTATTACCTTACCTGCCTTCATCAAAAAAGAAGAATATAGCATCTATTATTGAGCGAAGTATTTCAGCTTCTATTCCTCTGCTGCAACAACTGGCCAAACAAAACCCCAGCGACCAAGTTTGGCAAAGTCTATACCAGGCTTATAACTATCTGGGAATGCAGGAGGAAGCACAGAAAGCAAAAGCCAATATTTAATATACCTTAGATTATGAAATTCAATACCAAAACCATACATGCCGGTCAAAAGCCGGAAGAAACGTCGGGTGCAGTTATGCCCCCCATTTTTCAAACCTCTACATATGCCCAGCAAGCACCGAATGTGAACAAGGGATATGATTATGCACGGGTTGGAAATCCTACACGGACGGCCCTTGAAAAACTGATCGCCGGGCTTGAAGATGCCGATGAATGTGCCTGCTTTGCCAGTGGCTGTGCAGCTATGGATGCCGTCTTAAAGATGTTTCGCCCCGGGGACCACATCATTGCATCCAATGATCTTTACGGCGGATCTTACCGCCTTTTTACGAAAGTCTTTGAACCTATGGGCATCGACTTCAGCTTTATTGATATGACCTCCATGCAGGCTGTCCAGAAAGCTCGTACGGAGCAAACTAAACTGCTATGGATAGAAACCCCCACCAATCCCCTGTTGCGCATTGTAGATATTGAAAAGCTTACTTCTTTTGCCCGTGAGCATGATATGCTTTCGCTGGTAGACAATACCTTTGCCTCTCCCTACCTGCAGCAACCGTTAAATTTGGGAGCCGACATGAGCCTCCATTCCACCACCAAATACCTGGGGGGGCATTCGGATGTGATTGGTGGGGCCGTGGCTACCTCAAACAGTGAAGTGATGGAGCAGATCCGTTTCCAGGTTAAAACTACCGGAGCTGTACCTGGCCCAATGGATTGCTATTTAACCCTGCGTGGAATTAAAACACTCTCTGTTCGTGTTCAACAGTCTGTAGAAAATGCCAAAAAGGTCGCTACCTTTCTGGATAAACATGCTCAGGTCGATCGGGTTATTTACCCTGGTCTTGAAAGCCATGAACAGCACGAGATTGCAAAAAAACAGATGAAAGACTTTGGAGCAATGGTTTCTTTTTCTCTGAAGGATGATTCCCAGGAAAAAGCCCAGGAATTTATGAGCCGAACCTCTATTTTCACCCTCGCGGAAAGCCTTGGCGGTGTTGAATCACTGGTCAGCCACCCGGCCTCGATGACTCATGGTTCCATTCCTAAAGAAGTTCGTGAGAAAGCCGGGCTTAAAGATTCATTAATTCGTCTATCCGTGGGTATTGAAGATGCTGACGACCTGGTTGATGATTTAGCACAAGCTTTTGAGTAACTTATGACATAGACACTCATATTAACGCTTAACCACTTTCTGTTATGAAAAATGTAGTCATTGTAGAAGCCAAACGAACCCCCATTGGATCATTTGGCGGTAGTTTATCTTCATTTTCTGCTCCCGAGTTGGGGGCCACAACGATTACGGAAGTCATCAAGAGGGCAGGTATTAAACCCGACGATGTACAGGAAGTGGTATTCGGCAATGTACTTACTGCTGGTATTGGTCAGGCCCCGGCCAGGCAGGCTGCCCTTAAAGCCGGACTTTCGGAATTGACGCCCGCCACAACTATCAATAAAGTCTGCGCATCAGGAATGAAGGCTGTAATGATTGCTGCCAATCAAATACAGCTGGGCGAAGCTGATGTCATTGTAGCCGGTGGTATGGAAAGCATGAGCAATGTGCCCTATTACCTCAATAAGCATCGGTTCGGTTCCAAACTCGGGCACGCTCAAGCTGAAGACGGCATCCTCAAAGATGGTTTATGGGATGTCTATAACGACTTCCATATGGGTAATGCAGCCGAGATCTGTGCGAAAGAGTGTAACATAAGCCGCGAAGAGCAGGATAAGTTTGCCATCACTTCTTATAAAAGAGCCATTAAAGCTCATGAAGAAGGATATTTTGATGATGAGATCATTGAGATGAAAGTAACCGACCGCAAAGGCAATGTGACTAAGGTTAAAATGGATGATGAATTAAAGCGGGTTAACTTTGATAAAATCCCCAATCTGCGACCCGTTTTTGATAAAGAAGGTACGGTAACACCGGCTAATGCCAGCAGCATCAACGATGGGGCTGCCGCTCTTTTATTAATGAGTGAAGAAAAAGCGCAAAAACTGGGAGTAAAACCGATGGCACGTATCTTAAGCCAGGCAAGCGCTGCCAAGAAGCCCGAGTGGTTTACGACCGCTCCGGCTGATGCGATGCCCAAGGCCCTAACACGCGCCGACCTGGATAAAGATAAGGTAGACCTTTTTGAAATAAATGAGGCTTTCTCAGTAGTTTCATTAGCAAATAATAAAATCATGGAACTTAATCCCGACAAAGTAAACATAAGAGGAGGAGCTGTTAGCATAGGTCATCCTATTGGATGCTCGGGAGCTCGTATCATGGTTACGCTAATCCACGCTTTGAAGAAAACAGGCGGTACTTTTGGATGCGCTGGCATTTGTAATGGCGGCGGTGGAGCTTCTGCTATGGTTATAGAAATGCACGGCTAATGCCTTAAGACTCAACCGGAGGTTGGAATTTCCATTATCCTGTCTTATTATTCCTGCTGGTAGCATTTTACAGTATCTAAATTATTGCATTTAAGCTGGTAAATAAGCAAATTCAAGAGAGAGGCTGAGTTATTTTCTCTGGTTATAATGATTTTCATATCTAATACCGATGAAAAAAATACTATCGACATTTGCTTTTCTACTGATATGTGTGGCTTTCACTCAGGCACAAGTTGGTACTACTTCTGTTCTATTTTTACAAATTGAGCCGGACTCACGAGCAGCAGGAATGGGCAATACAGGAGTCGCTATTGCAGACAATGCTTCTGCCGTCTTCTGGAATCCAGCAGGGCTGGCCTTTCAGACAGGTAACCAAGTAAGCATTACCCACAGCGAATGGCTTCCCCAGTTTAATGCGGATCTGTTCTACGACTATTTGGTTGGGAAATATCATGTGAAAGATATCGGGACTTTTGGCGCCCATATTACCTATTTGAATTTGGGAGAACAAAAGTATACCTCTCTTGAGGATCCCACGGGTCAAAACCTGGGTCGTTTTAATAGCTATGAATTTGCTGGTGGTATTTCATACGGTTATCGGATCAATCAGAAATGGTCGGTCGGTACCAGCTTCCGTTTTATTTACAGCAGCCTTGCTGATATAACTTTTGCCAACGGAAGTGAGACAAGTGTTGAACCGGGCTCCAGTTTTGGGGTAGACTTAGCCAGCATGTATAAATCTGATACGTTTACCTTTTGGCAACAAGAGGCTTCCTGGACAGCAGGCATTAACATTTCAAATATCGGTCCGGGCATTAAATATACCAGCAATGCAGAGAAAGACCCTCTCCCCACTACCCTGCGCCTCGGATGGTCTTTTACTACAGCTCTCGACCAAAAGGGTATTAACACATTAACGCTTGCCAATGACCTCTCTAAGGTGATGGCTCGGGAAGGTTCAGGCCCTGTCAACTCTTTATTTACCTCTTGGGATAGCTTTAAGCGTGACTTAGGTGATGGCAGATCCGCCACCCTCAATACCTTTCAACAATTGATGGTAGCTACAGGGATTGAATACTGGTATGATGATCTCTTTGCCGTTCGCAGCGGATATTACTACGAAGATCCCAATAATGGTGATCGACAGTTTATGACTTTCGGAGCGGGCCTTCGATACCAATTCCTGGGAGTCGATTTTAGCTATATTTACACTTTAGGGGATAATAATCACCCCCTTGCCAATACGACTCGTTTTGGATTGCTTCTAAACTTCTAATATCCTTTTGTAAATGACTTTGTATCTAATTCCAGAAGCACGTTCTAACCGGGAACGTGCTTTTACTTTACTAAAGCCTCATCTTTAACTACAATTTTTTTAACTCAATATCGTTTTTAAGAATCAATTAAAGTACCGTACCTTAACGGCATGAAATCAAAAATAAAAGCGACACTTATCAATAAGAAGCTCCTCTATTGGATTGGAGGGATTATAATAGCAGGAATCCTGTTTTTGTTACTATTAGACAAGGTTGTTATGCCTGCTTATACCAATTACAATGAAGGGCTTACTGTCCCCAACGTTTCTCAACTCTCCCTTGATGATGCACAAAAAAAGCTTACTGAGTACGGACTTCGGTATGAAGTAGCGGATCGCCGCTCTAATGAAGCCTACCCTGCCAATTATGTCATTGACCAGACCCCCGCAGCAGCAAAAATTGTTAAACCCGACCGAAAAGTCTACTTAACGGTTAATACAGAGGCTAATCCAACCGTTGCGGTTCCAAAAGTGGTAGGACTATCGAAAAGAAACGCAATCATACAGCTCCAAAATAGTGGATTGAAAGTTGGTACGATCAGCAAAGAGTCATCACGTTTTAAAAGTAGTGTACTTCGCCAATCTGCCCCCCCACAGACCGTGGTTCCCGAAGGTACGGTTATTGACCTTACCGTCAGTGATGGTCTCGGTGAAAAGATGGTTATAATCCCCGACTTAAAGGGACTTCAACTTGCCGAAGGACAACAAAAGCTTAAAGAGCTTGGGCTTCGGGTAGAAGAAATAAAGTTTCGTCCCACCTCGGGAGTAGCTCCAAATACCATTCTTGAGTACCGTCCCAATCGTGACCGACTCCTGGAAGGAGAAACATTAATTTTGATCGTATCTGAACAAACTGGCGAAGCGGAACAGTCCTAATTGAGGACTGTTTGCAGTTATTTCGTTCGATTTTATAGCTATTAATGAATATTTGTTTATGGATTCTAATCAACCCATTTTAGCCCCCTCCATTTTAGCCGCCGACTACACACGGCTTGGTGCAGAAATCGCAAAGTGCGATCAGGCCGATATCAAATGGCTACACTGTGATATCATGGATGGTCACTTTGTGCCGAACATCAGTTATGGCCCTGCCGTTGTGGCCGCAGCATCCAGAAGCACCTCAGCCTTTATCGACGTGCATTTGATGATTGAAAACCCTGACGATTATATTCAGGCCTTTGTTGATGCCGGTGCGGATCAAATAACGGTACATCAGGAAGCCTGCCCACACCTTCACCGCACCATCCAAACAATCCACAGCCATGATATATCGGCCGGTGTGGCTATCAACCCGGCGACTTCTTTGCACGTCCTTGAGCCCGTTCTCAATGACATTGAGCTGGCACTTGTAATGAGTGTAAATCCGGGTTTCGGTGGCCAATCATTTATTAATACTACATATAACCGGTTGCAGCACCTCCGGGATATGCGAGAACAATATAACGCCAATTTCTATATAGAAGTGGATGGCGGTGTTAATCCCGACAACATTCAAAAAGTAACTCATGCCGGGGCCGATGTATTGGTGGCCGGCAGTGCGGTCTTTAAAGCACCCAACATTCCCAAGCGTATTAATGAGCTTAGAAAACGAGCTCAAAGCGGCCGTGAGATGATCGCCTAATTAATGCTGATATTTTATATCCCCTTTACAAAAAGTTCATAGAATTTCTTTATTTTTAGTGAGCAATTGCCAACTAAATCAAAGATATTACTATCGGAAATCAATCAACTGTTAGTGATCAGGTCTATCAGATCAAAGAGGTAGAACCCGTTCTAATCTTAGGCTTTCAGGATGAACATTTAACAAAGATCGATGCGGCCTATCCGGATGTTACCTTAACTGCTCGCGGAAGCAGTATCAAAATTTCTGGTTCACAGGAAAATAGCCAGGAGCTTATAGAAATTTTTACTGAGCTCGAAGCGATGGCCAAACAGAATGGTGATCTTACGGACCAGGATGTTAATACGGTTCTTGCCTTAAAACAGACGGATCAGCCTTCTCAAAAGCCCAATCCTCTGCGCGATACGCGAGTAACCGGCGACTTTATCCTTAATACCCATGAGGGAGAAGCCATCACGGCTAAAACAGCTGGGCAAAAAAGGATTGTTGAAGCATCCGCTTCCAATGATATAGTATTCACCATTGGTCCAGCCGGTACGGGAAAAACCTATACCTCTGTGGCACTGGCGGTGAAGGCCTTAAAAGAGCAGAAGGTAAAGAAGATCATTTTAGCACGTCCGGCGGTAGAAGCAGGCGAAACATTAGGCTTTTTACCCGGCGATTTGCGCGAGAAAATTGACCCCTATCTCCGACCACTGTATGACGCCCTGGAAGATATGATTGAATACGATCGGCTGGAGCTCCATCTTGCCAAAGGTACGATTGAAATTGCTCCCCTTGCCTACATGCGGGGACGAACGCTGAATAATGCTTTTGTGATCCTGGATGAAGCCCAAAATGCCACCAATATGCAGATGAAGATGTTTCTTACTCGTATTGGTTTTAACAGCCGGGCTATTATAACCGGCGATATCACGCAAACCGACCTCCCGCGCAAGCAACAGTCCGGACTCATATCTATCCAACAAATCTTAAAGGGTATCAAAGGTATTTCTTTTGTCTACCTGGATGAAAGTGATGTGGTCAGACATCGGCTTGTTCGTGAAATTATTGAAGCTTACGACCGGCATGAAAATGAAAAATGATATAATGAAAAATTAATAATTTGTAGATTCTTAATTTTTCATTTTTAATTCAGATAAATGGCAAATTCAGTAACAAAAAACCTTGCTCGACCTCTCTACGAAGGCACCTTCAGCGTGGGCCTGGATAAAAAATTTAACCGCATTGACCGAGAGGATCCTCCTGCCAAAGGGGCCCTCAAGATTTCTTTGAATCCTTTTCTCATTGAATCTGGAGATAAATACATTCTCTTTGATGTGGGAATCGGAGACTTTGGGGAAGATACCAGCACGGAAACCATCAAAGAAAATTTATCCGCGCATGGGCTAACCGAATATGACATTACGGATATCTTTCTCAGCCATCTGCATTACGACCACCTGGGCGGGCTCGCGGGGCGTGGCTCCGGCTATTGGGAGCTGACCTTCCCGGACGCCAAACTCTGGGTTTCGGGACAAGGCTGGGCCGATGTTATGGCGAAAGAGGAGTTCTATGATGAGGAAAAAACCGCTTTCGCCCACTTCCTGGATGCCAAAGCAGACCTGCATTTCCTGGATGAAGAGGATCAGCCCTACCCCGAAGTGTCGGTAAAAACCATCGGGGGACACACCAAGTATTCTCAGCTCTTGGCTTTTGATGACGGCAAGCAAAAGTACCTGATGGCGGGCGATGTGCTGGCCAATCGCGGAGAAGTAAACAGAACCTTTGAAGCCAAGTACGATGTAGATCCCAAGCGAAGCATGAAGATGCGTAACCAAATTACCCGCAAAGCATACGAAGAAGACTTTGCCATTATGGGTTATCACGATTCCCATCACTCCATCTTTAAGCTCACCGATTACGATGAGCAACAAGGCTATAAAATTGAACCGGTCGCATGAGTCAGTTTCCAGCCTTTATTAATGCTATCGTTAAGGATCTAACGAACCGCCAAACCCTTGAAAACCTGGAGGCAGCCATTATTCTGGGCTCTGGGCTCAGCAGTTTTGCTGAACAAATTGAGCAGCCCGAGATCATTCCCTACGCTGAAATACCCCAAATGCCTCAGACCTCTGTTGCCGGACATGAGGGCAACCTGATTTTTGGAACAATCAATGGTCAAGAGGTTATAGCCTTTTCCGGGCGCTTCCATCACTACGAAGGATTCGACTTTGAGGAAACGGCCACCCCGGTGTACCTGGCAAAGGCACTGGGTGCTCAGAAACTCATCATTTCTAATGCGGCCGGAGCCATCAACACTTCGTTTTCGGTGGGCGATCTTATGGTCATCGAAGATGTGATTCGGGGCAACTCATTAATCACCCCTACCGGCAAAAAACGGCACCGGTATCGGCATCACCAGTGGGTGCCCGAGGTGCGAGACCTGGCTTCTCAAATGGGCATTACCACACAGCAAGGCACCTACTTTTTTGCGAAAGGCCCCAATTATGAGACAAAAGCCGAGATTCGTGCTTTTCGGCGTATGGGTGGAGACGCCGTGGGTATGTCTACGGCCCCTGAACTTTTCGAGGCGGCCCGTTTAGAGCTTAAGACCACGGCCATATCCCTGATCAGTAACATGGCGGCCGGCGTAACTAAAGGGAAACTCAATCATGAGGAAGTAAAAGCCGCCGCCGACTCCCGAAAGGACGATTTTGCCCGGCTCGTGAAAGCACTTATTGCTAACTTTTAGCGACAAATGCCCCCTGTCATCAATTCCCTACTCTTTTATTCCACCACTTTATCCGGTCTTTTTATATCTGCCCTAAATACTGCTTCTGAAAGCAATGCGCATTGCTCTATGAACTTATAGGCATAAGTTCGCAGACTTATGCGCATAAGTTGTTCCTTTTATAGGCATAAAAATAAATCGAATGCCTATAAAATATTTCACTGGCAGGCATCGGCGTTTTCAGCCTCTCTGGGCCCTTTTAGAGTTAAGCGTGTGTAACAAGAAAGATGACCGTCCAATAGCTTTGGATAACGGTGGTTAATCTTGTAGCAACCCCCTGATAGCATCCTGGGCTTCAGATTGAGCGTAATCCCGATAATTCGGGATAAATATATGCCATCCCGATGGTTGCCTCTGCTGTAATAAACGTAGAGACGCATCGCATGCGTCTCTGTAGTGGAATAACAGTCCTACAAGGGCCGTATTTCAAAGCCTCCTACTAAATATCCAGCGCTTTTTGGCTGCCGTATGTCTTTAGATAGTTGTCCAGTTTCAGCTTCCGGCAGGCGCTTTGGCTGGTCATATAGCGTGTTTTTCCAAAGATAGGACGCTCCTGCCAGGCACGGTCGAACCGACCGAAACACCAAAAGATGCCCGAATAGCTGTTGGGATCACGGCCATCAATAGCATACTTATTGTTTAATTCGATAAGGTAAGCCAAGGCAATTTCCGGGTCGGGGGTCCACTGCATCACCTTCTTGCCCCACAACATTCGCAGATAGTTATGCATAATGCCCTCTTCCCTGAGCTGGGTCTGTGCGGCATTCCAGAGCTCATCGTGCGTTTGAGAGTGCGCGAGCTCCTCCAACTCATAAATATACTCCCGTTCATCATGTTTATGCGCTTCCAGGGTCTCCAGGGCCCAGTCGGGCAATGATTCATACTGATCGTAGGCCGGCTCATGATGCGCAAAGTGAAAGCCTACCTCCCGCCACGTAATCACTTCATCCAGGAAGCTATCTACATTGGGATCTCCATTGAAAAAGCCCCCGGTGGATCCGCCGTTAAAGGTAATGTTATCCAGATCCCAATTCTTCGGCTGATGCTCAAGCACGGCCTTTACGATCTCGTACTCCGATATCTTTCCAAAGTGCAGCCAGGGACTCATGCCGCTGGTGGCGTCTGCATCCGGGTCGTTGCGCTTGTCATCGTAGTGCTTCAGGTTATACTGAATGAAACTACCCAGCTGACCCAAAGCGGCCTGACGGGTTCCTTTAATATCAATGGGGCTCACCTCATGATCGATATCCAGCGTGGCAATAAACTCCTCCGGATGAGCAATGCGTTCCAGGCTTTTTGCTCTTATTTGCTGCTGTTCTTTGGTCCATTTAATAGCAGACTGGTTTTCTAAGTCCTCCAAAGGATGCTGCTTTGGAGGGGAAGTGAAACATTCCACAAAATGCTTCTGCATTATCTTACGAAAGAAATAGGCATTGTAGGGCGCCTTCTCCGTTAGGCCAAGCGGAATGAGTCCATTAGAATCAACGGTAATAAAAGCGATATTCAGCTCTTCAGCCAAATTGTTGTTACGATCCCGGATAAAATACACTGGGTATTCATCGGTAATCAGGCAGCAGGCGTTATCGAAGATGTCATTCAATATAGCCCGACTTTGGCCGGCTTCATCTTCTACAACGGGCAGCAAGTTAAACCCTTTTTGCTCGGCCCGTTCTACATGCTCAGCCATCCCTTCCAGGTAGAATGTATGAATGCGATCCGAAACCCAGTGATAGTCGCAGCTTAATTCCTCATAAATGAGCAGCGGCTTATCCAGTTTATTCGCCCAGGCTACCGCATATTCAAGGGCATAATTATACTGTAGTCGATGGCTCGTTTGCGTCCAGTACACCACATAGTCTCCGTCGGGTGAAGGATCATATTCGTTCCGCTTAAATACGCGATGGCTGTTGATGTTCTGCATGTAGCATGCGTTTTGAGTTTGTAATTGGAAGTGGTAACACCATTCCCCCTGACGACATTCCTTAACTTCTACGTCACTGAAAATGATTTGCAAAATTTGCGAGAAATGGCTATCAATAAATGTTCTTAAAACACTTATAAATAATACTATATGCCTTTAACTTTTAAGCAATGGTTTTTCCTTATTTTCCTATGCATGGTGTCTTCGATTGGCATGGCACAATCAGAGAAAAATGCTATTCGCGTTCATGATCCGGTTATGGTTCAACAGGATGACAGCTATTACCTCTTTGCCACCGGTAGAGGAATTGCTGTTTGGTCTTCGCCCGATATGAAGGATTGGAAACGTGAAGAATCGGTTTTTGAAGAAGCTCCGCAGTGGACATTAGATATGAATCCAGATTTTAGAAACCATATCTGGGCCCCTGACATTGCCGAATATAACGGCACTTATTATCTCTATTATTCCGTATCTCAGTTTGGACGCAACAAATCGGCCATTGGTGTAGTAACGAATGAAACGATGAATCCCAACGACCCCAATTATGAGTGGGTTGATCACGGACCCGTCGTGCAGTCGGTTCCGGGGCGCGACCTTTGGAATGCCATCGATCCAAACTTGTCCTTTGATGATGAGGGTACGCCCTGGCTTTCTTTTGGATCGTACTGGCGTGGAATCAAGATTGTACAACTTAAGAAGAATCTGACAGAAATTACTACTTCTCCGCAGTCCTGGCGTACGATCGCCTCCCGGCACCGTTATTGGAAACTGGATGTACGCGATGCCGGCAATAAGTCCAGTGGGGATATCGAAGCTCCGTTTATCTTTAAAAAGAACGGCTTCTATTATCTGTTTGCCTCTTGGGATCGCTGCTGCGCCGGCAAGGAAAGTACGTATAAAGTAGTGGTTGGTCGATCCGAAAACATCACTGGTCCCTACCTGGATAAAACCGATAAGAAGATGATTCATGGGGGCGGTACCCTGGTAACCAAAGGGAACAAAAAATGGGCCGCAGTGGGTCATCAGGCCGCTTATACGTTTGATGATACTGATTATCTAATCTTCCACGGCTATGACAATGAAGATGACGGAGATGCCAAACTTATCATCAGAGAAATTGAGTGGACCGATGGATGGCCTGCGGTGAAGCTTTAAGAACAATAAATGACTTTTAACTAATAACTAATTTTCGATATGAATTCTTTCCTTAAAACAATAGCTATTTTCCTCTTGTTAGGAATTTGCACATCTCCATTAAAAGCACAACTCGACTATGAACAGATTCCCATTCATGATCCGGTTATGATTGAGCACGAAGGCACCTACTACGCTTTTAGCACCGGTAAAGGGATTGCCGTATGGTCTTCTCCTGACATGAAAGAATGGACCGCTGAAGCGCCGGTTTTTGAGGAAGCCCCCGACTGGTCTTTTGAGCTTGTCCCCGATTTTGATAATGTGGAATGGGCCCCAGACATCGCTGAGCACGATGGCACATTTTATCTTTATTATTCAGTATCCCAATTTGGCCGCAACAATTCGGCCATTGGCGTAGCTACGAATGAGACGCTGAATCCCGAAGATCCAAATTATGAATGGATTGATCACGGACCTGTTGTGCAGTCGGTTCCCGGTCGCGATATGTGGAATGCTATCGATCCCAACCTCGCCTTTGATGACAGTGGTACCCCTTGGCTCTCCTTCGGTTCGTTCTGGATGGGTCTAAAGATTGTAAAATTACAGGATAACCTGACGGAGATTGTTGAAGATCCACAAGAACAAGAGTGGCATACCATTGCAGCCCGCCACCGTAACTGGAAAGTGGATGAACGCGATGCCGGTGATGCCGCCAATCCCGAGCTCGACTACGAAGAACTCTATTCCAGTGACCTGCTCGAGGCAAATCAGAATATGGAAAACGGAGCGGTAGAAGCCCCCTTTATCTTCAAAAAGAATGGCTATAACTATCTTTTTGTATCCATGGATCGGTGCTGCCGGGGACTTGAAAGCAGTTACAAAATTAAGGTGGGACGTTCAAAGAATATTACAGGTCCATATTTGGATAAAAGTGGCGATAAACTCGTTCACGGCGGCGGTACGCTCATTGCCAAAGAAAATGAAGACTGGGCTGCAGTCGGCCATCAGGCAGCGTACACCTTCGACGGTACCGACTACCTGATCTTCCACGGCTATGATAAATCTGACGAAGGTAAGGCCAAGCTGATTATTCGGGAGATCCAATGGAACGACGGCTGGCCTGAGGTTTCTTTATAATCTTGGAAACCTTTCCGTAAGACAAATCGTTGCTAAGATCTACATATTCTTCATATCAACAGATAACAACATTTTAAGATGGCAACTATCCCCGGTGTAATTTTCGATATGGATGGTGTAATTGTGCACAGCAATCCCGCTCATAAAGAGGCAATCCAAATTTTTTGCGAAAAGCATAATTTGGATGTATCCGACCCCCTGCTTGAAAACAAGGTGTATGGTCGTACGAATAAAGAATGGATCCCTGAAGTGTTTGGAGATATCAGTGCAGAAAAGCTCAAGAAGCTTGCCGATGATAAAGAGCAGCTCTTCCGGGATATTTTTGAGCCTGAGGAGAATATCGTATCGGGCATTCACGACTTTCTGGATCGGCTCAAAGAAAACGACATCCCGATGGCCGTGGCGACCTCCGCTCCCGGTGAAAATGCGGACTATATTTTGTCCAGCCTTTCCATAACATCGTACTTTGATACCGTATTGGATTCCTCAGACGTAACGATTGGAAAGCCCCATCCTGAGGTTTATCGAAAGGCGGCTAAAGCCCTCGGAAAAACGCCAGAAGATACCATCGTATTTGAGGATTCTATTGCAGGTGTCAAGGCCGGACTTTCCGCAGGAGCTTCGGTCGTAGGCGTAACAACTACGCACACGACAGATGAATTTGACCCTTGCCATCTGTTTATTGAGAACTTTGAGTCTTTGGAAGTTCAACAACTTTCTGAACTATCCCGGGAGCGGCTGGCACAGTAGGTGAGCCACGAGCTCTATCCAAAGCGAATTTGATAACCTAAAGGTAGTACAAATTACGTTTTTAGCCTGGCTGCTCTGATAGCTGCGGTTATTTTTCAGGGCAGCCAGCTTATTGATATCGTTCAATATACCAATCTATGGTTTCGGTGAGCCGCTCGCTGAAGGCATCTTCGGGGCTCCATCCCAGTTTCCGTTTAATTTTTGAGGCATCAATGGCATAGCGGAAATCATGGCCGGGACGATCCGTTACAAAGGTAATGAGGTTTTGGTAATCTCCTATCGATTGTTGGGGTGCTTCTTGATTCAAGATGGTACAAATCTGCCGGACCAATTCGATATTTTTCCATTCATTATCACCTCCAATCACATAGGTTTCTCCGGCTTTACCTTCTTTATAAACTACTTCCAACGCCCTGCAATGATCCCTGACATATAGCCAGTCCCGCACATTTTCCCCCTTTCCATAAACGGGAATATCCTCACCCTTGAGGGCCGTTCTAATAACCGTCGGGATAAGCTTTTCATCATGCTGATGCGGACCAAAGTTATTAGAGCAATTGGTCGTCACAACATCCATGCCATAGGTGTGGAAATAAGACCGTACAATAAAATCGCTGCTGGCTTTGGACGCAGAGTAGGGTGAGTTGGGGGCATACGGGCTTTCTTCCGAAAAGGCGCCCTCATCACCAAGTTCTCCATACACCTCGTCCGTTGAAACATGCAAAAAGCGGTGGGGTTTCCAACTATTATCATCTTGTTTCCAGAACTGGCGACATTCCTCGATTAAGTTAAAGGTTCCAACCACATTCGATTGAATAAACGGTTCAGGCCCCTTTATAGAATTGTCCACATGCGATTCCGCGGCCAAGTGAAAAACCCCATCAGGCTTATAGGTACGTATGATATCTCGCACTGCCTCCCTGTCAACAATATCCATCTTTTTAAATGTATACCGATTAGAATTCCTGATAGAATTCAGGTAAGAAAGGTCCGAGGCGTAGCCCAGCTTATCAATATTCAAAAAATGAGCATCCGGATATTTTTCATACAGATAACAAAGTAGATTAGATCCAATAAATCCCGCACCGCCCGTAACTATAATATTCATTGTGATATTATTTTAAGTAACATTAGATAACTAGCTACCGTAACTTCTTTGTCATGCTAAACCTGTTTCAGCATCTAAAAAGCACCATTTTAGTCTTTAAAATAAATCCTGCTTGGCAATCTCTTTGAGTAATGGCTGCTGCTGATCCTTTTCAGAGACAATAGGACTCTTAATCTGCCAATTAATTCCCAGCTCAGGATCATTCCAGCGTAACCCTCGTTCGCCTTCCGGAAAGTAATAATCACTGCATTTGTAATAAACCAGTGCTTCTTCAGATAGCACCGAAAATCCGTGGGCAAATCCTTTGGGAATAAAAAGCTGGTGTCTGTTTCTTTCCCATAGTTCTACCGCCGTGTGTTGACCAAATGTTGGGCTATCAAAGCGCAGATCAACAGCCACATCTAAAATGCGTCCCTGCATCACCATCAGCAATTTGTCCTGTTGCTGTTCAATTTGGTAGTGCAGCCCCCGCACCGTATTTTGTTGCGATTTGGAAAGATTATCCTGTACAAAATGGGTATCAATGCCCCGCTTCCGAAGATGCTCTTCACGATAAGTTTCCAGGAAGAAACCCCGCTTGTCCCTATAGACTTCTGGTTTTAGCAAAAGAACATCTTCAATATTAGTCGATACTATTTCCATGAACTATATTATCGTTTCTCAATGGTATATCTGACTGCGAATATAGGATTTTACAACCTCAATTGCAGAAGCTGCTACCATTTAGCCCTCTTTTGCTTGAGATTCCAGTTCTTCAAGCATCGATTTGAGTCCCAGCTTCCAGTCAATAACTTTGGTGCCCGCAACAGCTTTAACTTTGTTCGTATTAAGCTTAGAAAAATGAGGGCGTTTAGCAGCAGTGGGAAACTGATCGGAAGAAACCGGTTGTACTTCCACATTCACACTGGCTGCTTCGAAAGTTGCGCGGGCAAAATCGTACCAGGTTATCAGTCCCTTCGAAGTAATGTGATAGGTTCCACTTTGGCCGGCTTCAAGCAATTGCCAAGTATTAAAGACCACATTCTCCGTAAACGCAGGACTTCCCCATTGATCATTCACCACTTGCAGCTGATCCCGCTCCCGGCCAAGCATTAACATCGTCTTTACAAAGTTTGCTCCATAGGCACCACACAACCAGGACACCCGGACAATGAGGTGCCTACAACCGGATGAACGAATTCCCTCTTCCCCTTTTAGCTTCGTTTCACCGTAATAATTAATAGCATTGGTCGGATAGTCTTCGGGGTAACCACCCGGCAAATTATCACGATCATCCAAGCTGCCCGGAAAAACGTAATCCGTTGAATAATGGATAAGCATACAATCCAAATCGGAACATATCTCAGCTAAAGAAGCTACCGCTTCTGCATTCACCTTTAAGGCTGTATCACGGTGCTCTTCAGCGCCATCCACATCCGTATATGCCGCACAATTAATAACGACATCGGCTTCCTGTTGTTCTAGTTCATGCGCCAGTTCTTCCTCGTTCGTTATATCAAGCTGAGAAGAAGTATATGGAAGGAGCAGATGATCAGCGCTGGCCTGCTTATTAAAAAATACCTGCCACTCTTGCCCCAGCTGTCCGGATGCCCCCAGTAAAACTATCTTCATTATTCGCTGCCTCCAACCAGTTCATTAGCCCGCTTATATGATCCCGGCGTTCCGGCATCGGTCCACCAGCCTTCGAGGAGTGAAAACCGCATCGCTTGCTGCCTGATGTACTTATTATTGACATCCGTAATTTCAAGCTCATCGCGATCCGACGGCTCCAGCGTGCGAATGTAGTCAAAAACCTGCGCATCATACATATATACCCCCGTTACTGCTAAATTACTCTTCGGATTATCCGGCTTTTCTTCGATGCCAATTATTTTATCTCCTTCTACCTCTGCAACACCAAATCGCTCTGGGTCCTCCACTTCCTTCAGCAAGATTTGCGCTCCGGTACCCGGATAATCGTCCAATGCTTTTTGCAGAGAAGTTTTAAAGATATTGTCCCCGAGAATAACCGTCATATTATCCTGACCCACAAAATTTTCAGCCAGTCCCAGCGCCTGGGCAATACCACCGGCCTCATCCTGAACCTTATACGTAAAACGACAACCGAAGTCTTTGCCCGAGCCCAACAGGTTAACCACATCCCCCATATGCTCGGTGCCTGTGACCACTAAAATTTCTTCAATCCCTGCCTCCGTCAATTTCTGTATGGGATGGTAAATCATCGGTTGCTCACCCACAGGTAGCAAGTGTTTATTGGTAACTTTGGTCAATGGATACAAACGAGAGCCGGTTCCCCCGGCCAGTATGATTCCTTTCATAATAAACAGCTCAAATTATGTCTTCTGCAATTTAGAATATTATTTCAGCTTTATAGACTTTAACAATAATCTCGATATATACAAAAGGCCCTGAGCCATAAGGTTCAGAGCCTTTTAAACTTAAAACAGTTTTTTTTAGCTTATAACACCAAGCCAAGCGGATTTTCCAGCATCTGACGAAGGGTACTCAGGAATTGAGCAGCCATAGCTCCATCCACAATGCGGTGATCACTTGAGAGTGTCATCTTCATGCGTTTACCGGGTACTACTTCTCCATCTTCTACGACAGGCACTTCTTTAATCGCCCCAACCGCTAAAATACAAGCATTCGGTGGATTAATAATGGCCGTAAATTCTTCAATACCAAACATGCCCAGGTTACTGACAGTGAACGTACTGCCTTCCATCTCTTCGGGCTGCAGGTCCCGATTACGTGCTTTCTCAGCCAGTTCTCGTGTCTCTTGGCCAATCTGCTGTAATCCTTTCTGATCGGTATTGTTGATTACGGGTGTTACCAGTCCTTCATCGATAGCCACAGCAACAGCCACATTTACATCGCCATGTTCTACAATCTTATCTCCGTACCAAGAACTGTTGATTTCCGGGTGCTTGCGGAGAGCCGCTGCACAAGCTTTAACTACGATATCGTTGAAGCTTATCTTGGTCTCACTGATTTCATTTACCTGCTTCCGGGCATCCCACACCGGTTGCATGTCAACTTCAATAGTTTCATAATAATGGGGATTGCTATACTTACTTTCAGCCAGACGGCGAGCAATAGTCTTGCGCATCTGTGATACGCGATGCTCTTTATCTTCGCGGGATACTGTAGCAGCAGCGGGCGCTTTGCTCGGCTCATAGCTCTCAATATCGCGCTTGATAATTCGTCCGTGTGGGCCACTACCCTTCACATTTGAAAGCTTAATGTCCTGATCCTCTGCCATTTTCCGAGCCAGAGGCGAGGCTTTTATTCGACCATTATCTGCAGTTGTTTGTTGTTCACCGTCTTCATCCAGGTCTTCAAAAACGGGGTCATAGTCTTCCTCTTCCTGTGTCTCATCAGCCGTCTCTTGCTCTTCCGTGTCATCCGAAGATGAACCAGAGGACTGGGCCTCCTCCAGGATATCACTGATATCTTCTCCTTCTTCCCCAATAACGGCCATTGTCTTTCCCAAGGGAACGGCGTCACCTTCTTTAGCGAGTATTTTTAGGATAGTACCGGCATCAAAGACCTCTACTTCCATCGTGGCCTTGTCGGTTTCGACTTCCGCAATAATATCTCCGGATTCTACCTCATCTCCTTCCTGTACATTCCATTTCGCGATAACCCCTTCTTCCATGGTATCGCTCAACTTGGGCATTTCAACTTTTATAGCCATTGGTGTATAACTCTTAGTTTAAATTTAAAACGTTACAGCAAATTATCTTAATATCGGATCTGTGAGCTTGTTGGGAAATAGCTTCTTACCCACCTACTATTTACGATAGGTAACAGTATTTACCGCTTCGATTACATCAGCAGCATCCGGCAGCCATTCATCGAACAGATTTTTGGCAAAAGGGGCGCTGGTATCGGGCAGCGTCACTCGCTGAACAGGAGCATCCAGGTAATCAAAAGCTTCGCGCTGGATCAGGTAACCAACTTCAGCCGCCAAGCCTCCAAAAGGATGAGCTTCATCCACAATAACGCATCGATTCGTCTTTTTAATTGACTTGATAATCGTTTCAAGATCCAGCGGCTTAACGGTACGGGGATCAATAATTTCTATATCCACCCCTTCCTTTTCTAACTGCTTGGCCGCCTGTGTTGCCACATGGTACATTTTACCGTGGGCTACGACCGTTACATCACTCCCCTCCCGCTTCACTTTGGCTTTTCCAATTGGGATGGTAAAGTCTTCTTCGTCTGATACTTCCCCTTTAAGACCGTACATCTGCTCAGATTCCATGAACAACACGGGATTGGGATCGCGAATAGCTGATTTGAGCAGTCCTTTAGCATCTTCGGGCTCGGAAGTATAGATCACTTTCATTCCCGGAAAATGAGCATACATAGCATCATACGCGACCGAGTGGGTAGCGCTTAATTGACCCGCCGAAGCATTAGGACCACGGAAAACAATAGGAATCTCTACCTGTCCACCGGTCATATACCGGATTTTCGAAGCGTGATTTATAATTTGATCTGCTGCAAGTACAGCAAAGTTAAACGTCATGAATTCAATAATAGGACGCAATCCGTTCATAGCAGCTCCAACACCAATTCCGGAAAAACCGAGTTCGGCAATGGGGGTGTCAATCAGTCGCTTAGGGCCGTATTTATCCAGAAGCCCCTCGGTAACTTTATAAGCACCATCATACTCAGCGACTTCTTCACCCATTACAAAAATATCTTCGTCCTGTGCCATTTCTTCATCAATGGCGGCACGGATTGCTTCTCTGAATTGTAGTTCAGCCATAAATACGTTGTTCTTCTTAAAAGTTTTAGGGAGCTTAACTCCCGAAAATAAATAGTTACTAATGGTGGGAGGATTGCCTCCCTTTATACTTCATCTGGAGGGAAGAAGTCAGATGCTCTTACCTTCTGCCTCCAACTTCCAATTTCTATGTATGAAATGGATAATCATCTTCAACAAACACATCTTTATAAAGGTCGCTCTTCTCAGGAAAATCACTTTCCTCGGCAAAATCGATAGCCTCCATGACCCTATCTTCGATATCATCCTGAATTTCTTCAACTTTTCCTTCATCGATAATATCATTGTCGAGCAAATATTGTTTAATGCGCTCAACAGGATCCAGCTTTTCGTACTCTTTAAGCTCTTCTTTAGTACGATACTTCATCGGGTCAGACATGGAGTGTCCGCGGTAACGGTATGTGCGAATTTCTAACAACCAGGGATTTGAATTTTCCCGAATGTCTTCAGCAATTTCTTTCATCTTCTCATACACGGTAAACACGTCCATACCATTGATAACGGCGCTCTTCATTCCATAACCTTTAGCGCGGTCCACCAGCTCTCCTACCGAGTGCCGGTGTACGGCAGTTCCCATGGCATAGCCATTATTTTCGATAGCGAAGATACACGGGAGCCCCCAATTCTGGGCCATATTCATCGTTTCATGTAATACCCCTTGGTCCACAGCACCATCGCCCATAAACGAAGCGGTCACACGACCATTCTGCTTATATTTGTTCGCAAAGGCAATACCTCCACCCAACGGGATACTTCCGCCTACAATACCATGGCCGCCCCAAAAATGCTCTTCTACATTGGCAAAGTGCATGGAACCGCCCTTACCGCGGGAGCAACCGGTTACTTTTCCGTACAATTCGGCCATTCCCTCTTTTGGGCTAACACCACGTACCAGTCCCCATCCGTGATCACGGTAAGCAGTAATAATATCATCATCGTCATTCAGAGCAAATACCGTACCGGTAGAAATGGCTTCCTGCCCCATATACAGGTGAAGAAATCCACCAAATTTCCCCTTTTGATACATCTGCATGGCCCGCTCTTCAAACCGGCGTTGCAGATACATCTGCTCAAACATGGCGACCAGATCTTCTTCGGAGAGCCCGAGCGACTTATGTTTTTTCCGGGTAGGCGATGGCAACTCTGTACTCTTTTGAATTTTACCATTCGTAAGAATGCTCGTCCCCGACGGTGTAAACTGTATTTCCTGTGTATCTTTGTCTTTTTTAGCCATAATATCTACTTACGACAACAAACGTCGTCTCAACAATTAATATTAAAAATTCTCAGAAATCAGAGTGCCAGAATATACCTAAAATTATTGAAGATTACAGCCCACTTACGTTAAAAAACGTTAGGTGTAATATGAAAGGGCATAACTACCCTTCTTCTAAGGCCTTTTCAATGATTGCAGGAAGTTTATCAAACATCTCTGCAAGCTTCTCCGGCTTTCTTCCCCCTGCCGTTGCCAGATCGGGCTGACCACCGCCTCCGCCGCCCAGCATATTACCAAGCTGGCCAACCAGGGTACCAGCTTTGACGCCCTTTTCCTGAATAAGATCATCGGTGACAGCTGCTACAATATATACTTTACCTTCAGCTTCATCTTTTGCACCAAGAACGGTGATGGTCGCTTCTTTTTGCTTCTCGAGCGCATCATAGCCCAGCTGCTTGAGCAAATCCATGTCGGCTTGCTCTATTTCTCCATGAACCAACCGGGTACCATTTTCCAGCTCTACAGCAGCACTAAACAATGCGCTTAACTTTGATGCACTTTGCTGGTGTTGTAGTTTCTCTACTTCTCTTTCCAGTGCTTTACGATCCTCAATCAGCTGGTGGATATCCTTCACCAAATCTTCCGACTGACCTACTTCGGACCGAATCTGTTGCACTAAATTAAATTCTGACCGTAATAACTGATCCGCACTTTTGCCCACCTTGGCCTCAATGCGGCGAACGCCTGCAGCAGCAGATGACTCATTCAACAAACGGAAATAGCCAATTTCTCCGGTAGCATCAACGTGGGTACCTCCGCAAAGCTCCATAGAGTATTCGGGGCCGAACGTAATGACTCTCACCTTATCGCCATATTTTTCGCCAAACAACATGGTTGCACCACGTTCACGGGCCTCATCAATGGGCACCGCTCGCTGTTCATCTTTGGCGATATTCCGCTGGATTTTTTCATTAACAATTTCTTCAATTTCTTTAAGCTGATCGGAGGTAATCTGTTCGAAGTGAGAAAAATCAAATCGAAGATGATTTTCATCAACCAACGAACCCTTTTGTGCTACATGGTCGCCCAGTACTTTCTTGAGAGCGGCATGGACTAAGTGGGTAGCTGTATGATGCTTTCTTATCTCTCGGCGGCGTTCCTCATCGACCATCGCTTGCCAAACCCCTTCTGGGTTTTTGGGCAGGCTATCTACATAGTGGATATATCCATCGGGTGATTTCTTCACATCGCTGACCCGCAGGTGTTCTTCTCCATTGCTGATAATACCGGTATCGGCTACCTGTCCCCCGCTCTCAGCGTAAAAGGGAGTTCGATCCAAGATAATAGCATGCCGCCCCTCCCCTTTTCGAAGTGCTTTGATATGAGCTTCCGTGGAGCACTCATCATAGCCGGTAAATTCAAACTCATCGGAATCAGTAACGGTTATCCATTCTTTTTGTGAAGATTGATCTACATTAAACTTACCCGCAGCACGAGCGCGTTCTTTCTGCTCTTTCATACGAGCTCGGAATCCTTCCACATCCACTTCTAAGCCGCGTTCACGAGCCATAAGCTGCGTTAAATCAATTGGGAACCCATAGGTATCGTGTAGTTTGAAGGCCTCTTCACCCGTAATATGATCCTTATTTTCGGCCATTTCTTCAAAAAGCTGTATACCCTGGCCTAAAGTATTAAGGAAACTTTCTTCCTCAGCTCGTACCACATTCTCGACATACTCCTGCTGCTGAATGAGCACCGGAAAAACATCTGAAAACTGTTTGGCTAACACGGGGACCAGTCTATGGAAAAATGGCTCTTTCAGGTTCAGCTGATCCCAGCCATAACGAATGGCTCGCCGTAAAATGCGCCGCACTACATAACCCCGTCCGTCATTACCGGGAGATACCCCATCGGCCACCGAAAAACTTACGGCCCGGATATGATCGGCAATTACCCGCATTGCAATATCAGTTTGCTCATCTTCGCCATAGGTCACTTCAGCAAGGCTGCCAATTTTATCCAGAAGCGGCTCAAATAGATCGGTATCGTAATTTGAACGCTTACCCTGCAGCACCGCGCACATCCGTTCGAAGCCCATTCCCGTATCCACGTGCTGGGCAGGTAGTTTTTCCAGCGATCCGTCGGGTTGACGGTTAAACTGGATGAAAACCAAATTCCAAATTTCCATAACCTTGGGATCATCCATATTGACGAGCTCGGCACCCCGCTTTTGGGCACGCTCTTCGTCGGGACGCAGATCGACATGCACTTCAGAACAAGGTCCACAGGGACCGGTTTCGCCCATCTCCCAGAAGTTATCCGTTTTGTCAAATTTCAGGATATGATCTTCTGCAATATTGGTCTCTTCCTTCCACAGATCAATGGATTCCTGGTCAACGGGCAAGCCGTCATCTTCATCTCCTTCAAAAACCGTGGCATAGAGTCGGTCGGGATCCAGTTCCCAACGATCTACCAATAATTCCCAAGCCCAGCGGATGGCCTCACGTTTAAAATAATCTCCAAAAGACCAGTTCCCCAGCATCTCAAAAAGCGTGTGGTGATACGTATCCCGCCCTACTTCCTCCAGATCGTTATGCTTACCGCTTACGCGAATACATCGCTGGCTGTCAACAGCCCGTTTCCATGTTTCTCCATCTTTTTTATATCCCGGTTGTTCGCCCAGAAATATAGGTTTAAACTGGTTCATCCCCGCATTAGTAAATAGTAACGTGGGGTCGTCTTTGGGAGCTACAGGTGCACTCGGAACCTGAAGGTGCTGCTTCTCTTCAAAAAATTCCAGAAATTCCTGGCGTATCTGTGCAGAACTTTTGTGAGACATCTAAGGTATTGTTTACTGATTGCAGATTTTACAGACCGTTGAAAATAGTAAAAATTAATGTTGAACTCACGCCCAGAACTTACAAATTTAGGAAACGCCTTTTTTGCAAGAGTAATTTTAACCTTATTTCCCTATTATGCGTCCACTTTTGAACAACTTTTTTCGAGGGCTGCTTTTAGTTTTTCCCATCGGTGCCACGGTTTATATTATTTATTCGGCCGTAGTCTGGTCTAACAATGTACTTAACGATCTGTTGTTTGAGTGGTTGAGCGTAGACATTCCGGGATTAGGAATGATCACCGTCTTTCTTAGCATTTCATTAATCGGCTACATCTTTTCACTTACTTTTACCCGTCCCCTTGTCACCTATTTCGAGCAGTTACTTAAACAAGTGCCCATCATCAAAATTATTTATACGGCACTTAAGGATCTCACCGAAGCCTTTGTCGGAGATAAAAAACGATTTAACAAGCCCGTGATTGTCGATTTTGGTAATACCCAGGTAAAACGCATGGGGTTTGTGACTGAAGACGATTTAAAGGAACTGGACATTACCGGTATGGTAGCCGTGTACTGTCCCCATTCCTATAATTTTTCCGGGAATCTTTATTTCGTTCCCGCAGATAGCGTTCAACCACTAAATCTGGATTCCACGGATGCCATGAAATACATAGTCTCCGGGGGTATTACTTCTGTTGAGACAGATGCCGAAAGTTAGAGGTTGGAGGTTAGAAGCTTATAAACTCACAACTCAAAACTAGTATACTTCTACAAAAGTTCGTGCCGAAGGCTTAACATAGCGCTTAAGGTCGGTTTCATCCCACTCGTCCGGCGTTTTTCCGGAAGCAGGCTCACGAATATCCAAATATGGTGTCAATCCTTTCTTTCCTAATGCACGGTAGATACCCGCTTCCATGCCCTTAAGCCCACAGATGTACATCAAAGTGTTCTCCTTTTCCAGAACGGGATCAAACAGTTCCTCGTCATCCCAGAGGCAAGTCTGAACATACTTTTTGCTTCCATCGGCTCGGCGATCTTCCCGAGAGATGTATGGCAAATAATGGAAGTTAGGATATTCTTCATCCAATGACTGAAAGTAATCCGCATAGAGCAGATCTGTGCGGTACGGACATCCAAAAACCAACATAATGTCATTTTCGATGCCGGCATCTAACATCTCCATAATCATGCCACGATACGGGGCAATACCGGTTCCGGTAGCAAACATTACGTAGTTAAAATCAGTAGCATTCTCAGGAAGCAGAAAACGACGTCCACTGGGACCCGTCATTTTTACTGTGTCTCCGGGCTGAAGGTTGGCCAAATAATTGGAACAAACCCCTAAATAAAGTTCGTTATTATCAAATTCCTCAATCGTACGTTTTACGGTGGTAGAAACCAGATTAGCCTCACCATTTTCGCCTTCTGTAGGCGATGAAACAGAATACAGCCGCAACTTATGGGGACGACCTCGTTCATTCTCACCCGGAGGTAGAATCCCGATGGACTGACCAACCTGTACATGTCCTTCCAAATCAGTTCCCGCTATATCAAAGGTTACGTGGCGAACATAATTGGGGCTGCTCTCTTTGGTACAGATTCGATTTTCAACAATAGGAACTTCTACAGGATTTCTCGGAGTGTATATATTCAGTTCAACTTCGGGAAGCTTTATCTCAGGCATAACAAAAAGTGCAAAAAATGCTATTATTTAGATCAATTTTAAATGCCTATGAAATTGTAAAGCTTAGACCATAAAAACAAGTCTTAATTCGAATAATTTAAAATATTGTAAAAGTGAAGATATATCTGTTACAATACTGATGTATTTTTTCTGCAAAGTGGGTGCGCCCTCCTACCTTATGTTAACGCGCTGATAATAGGTTACTGCTCAATTAGAAAAGCCCATCCCAAATGAATGGCATGGGCTTAAATCAGAAGGATATCCATTATAGCATTATAGACTTTTCAACTTTTTGATGATTTCATCACGAGTTTTGCCAAGCTTCTCTTGCAAATGCCCCAGAAGCTGTTCTTCCTGGCCCTGCTCGTACTGTAAATCATCTTCCGACAACTCTGCATATTCCTGTTTAAGCTTGCCTTTTAGTTGATTCCACTTTCCTTTTAATTCTAATTTATCCATAACTAATCCTCATAATTTGTTCGAGAATTAAAAAACGTTACATATAGAACATCAAACCAGCGGTAAATACATTCCCGCTAAGATCTGCATCTTCCACATCTCCAAAAGAGTCGCTACCGGGATCTAAGAAGATATAACGATAATCCGCGTTGATAGCTACCTTATCATTGATGGGCAATTCTAAGCCGGCACCTAAATGGTATCCGAAGTCAACCGTATGATCGTCTTCGATGCCAGGCAACCCTTCCGCATCAGAATTATAATCAATCATATTGTAGTAGGCACCTAATCCGGCTACGCCGTAGGGCTGAAAATGTTCATCAATGGGCAAGAAAAGAAGTGCCGAGGCCGTGACAGGAATCTGTCGAACATCAGCAGAAAATTCTCCCAGGTCATACTCTTGGGAGGTTCGATAATCAACAGCCCCCTCAATTCCAATTACCCGGCCCAGACGAGCACGAATTTGCGCTCCTCCATAGAAACTACCTTCTTCGGCATCATCGGCTTTGTAGTAACCTAATCGTGGACCAATGCCGATGGTGTTTTTAATGGCATCGGAGTCGCTTTGGGCTTGAGCTGTATTAATAAATGGGGTAAAAATAAGTGCAAATAATGGTAAAAATATTAGCTTCTTCATAATGAGTAAATGAATATTCATTAGCATTCACTTACTTATTATTCCTAAGCCTAACCAAATGTTCCATGCAATTATTGATTACTGATATGATGCCTTATAAGCTCAGAAACGGTAGGTTTTGTACTATTATCACTCATTAATTGCTTTACTTCTGCAATTTCTACCCCGGTATCTTTAAGCCGGATGAGTTCTTCGGTTGTTATATCGGTATATCCAAGGTCATGCAAATTGCTGGTATAATAGGCTGTAACATTATGCTGTCTAAGTTCTATCAAATCATTTACCGTTAGTGAGTATCCCAGTTCTTGCATCATAGTCGCAAATGTAGCAGATACATCATTTTGCTGTAATCGTACCGCCTCATCAAGCGTAAGGTTCTCGTGGCCTAAATCACGTATTCGTGACACAAACGTTGCCATTACCCCCTGCTGGCGCAACTCAACCAAATCCTGTTGGCTCAAATTACCATACCCCATTTCTTCCATCCAACTGCTCATACCAGCAAGCAGTTCTTCATCGGGTTGGTCAACCCAACTTTGTACGGATTCGACCGTATTGATATCTACCGCATTAACATTGAAAATCTGGCTTCCCATATACAGAATAAAAGAAAGGAGAAAAGCCCCGAAGAGAGTCATTTTGAGCCATGTAGGAGTTGAACTCCCTAATTCCAACAAGGTATTCCGGTGCTTATAAGCAGACGAGCCGACAAATTTGTCTTCCTTTTCTAAAGATTGCAGCTGATCTTTTAGTTTCTGGAATTTTGTATTCATAGCTATGAATTTTTGAGATTACATGCCAATATACGAACATTGTAACCAAAAGATTCATTGCTACAGCCAATATGAAGGAAAACACAGTAGAAGTGTATTCCAGATTACCTTGATGATATTAAAACAACTTATGAAGCTAACCCAAAAGAACGACTTAAGTCAGAAATGGTTATCGGCTTGGCAAGAAAGTCAATATATTCAGTTTCTCTAAGCTTACCCTGTGTATGAGCATCCGTATTTCCCGAGATATAAATAACAGGAATATTCCGATCTTTATGAATTTGAGAAATCGCCTCAATGCCATTCATTTCGCCCTCAAGACGAATATCCATCAGGATAAGGTCGGGCTTCTCTTCCCGTGCACATATAATGGCCTCTTCTCCAGAAGGCACTCGTTTTAGCACCTGGTGTCCAAGGTTTTCGACCATCCGCTCAATAAGAAGCGAAATGATCATCTCATCTTCCACAATTAATACCTTTTTCTTTTTCATATCCATTGTAAAGTCCATAAGGTTTAATGAACTAACTATTATTGAAATCGTCGCAGATGCATACTTTATATACAAGAGTGATATACATGGTGAATTGTTACAAAAAATTTTTAAAAAAAATCTACCTTGCTTATAAAATCACTTACTATGTCGATTTCCTTACGGTATCAGAAATAATTTTCCTCTCTAAATACATGCCCATTGCCTGTAATAAGGCGGATAATAATCAATAGAGCTGCTTTATGAGAGCACCCGATAACCGTACCCTACTGCATATTGCCTCTTTATAGATTTTATATGTCATTTCGTTCCATTAGATTTTTCTAACATTCTATCATGTCTATCCTAACGATAATGAAGAGTTTCTGTTCTTGAATTTGGGAAATAAAAAATTTTAAGTATTATCCCCTAAACATTCAGATAAAAGAAGAGCACAATGGACGGAGGTACGCTAACGACTATTTTTTTTATCGGAGGAATCATCCTCATGATAATCGAAACACTTATTCCCGGAGGGGTCTCCTTTTTCCTGGGTTTTAGTGGTCTCCTTGTAGGTGCTTTACGATGGTTTGGGATCTTGGAAGGCCCTATGACTTCCGTCATCACATGGCTTTTTACATCCCTGGCGCTCATCTTAGCTATGCGTCCCCTATTAATGAAATACTGGGGCGGTAATACGGATTACAAATTAGCCGACGAAGATCTGGAAGCAATGGATGAAGTAGTTGAGGTAATTGAACCAATTAACGCCAACAACAACTCAGGCCGAATAAGGTTCCAGGGAATTTCGTGGCAAGCTCAAACTTTAGAGGGCGAAATACCGGCAGGATCTAAAGCTAAAATTCGCTATCGTGATAATGTTACCTGGATAGTAGAACCCGTCGACGAATTAGAAGAATAAAACAGCTATTTATTATAATTTGAATTTCTAAACCCAACGCTATGTGGACGACCCTACTCATTATCATTGCTATTGGTGTCTTTATATTCACCAAGGTCTTCATCATCGTAGAGATGCGTGAAGAAGTTATCCAAGAACGACTCGGCAAATATACCGAGACTTTGAAACCAGGCCTTCACTTCCTTATTCCATTCGTAGATCGGGTAGCTTACCGCCAGGAAATGCGCGAACAAGTGATTGACGTACCCAGCCAAACCTGCATTACCAAAGACAATATTGAAGTTGAGGTTGATGGCTTAGTCTATGTGAAAGTAATGGACTCCTACAAAGCCAGCTATGGTATTCACAACTATAAACTGGCCTCCATTAATCTTGCGCAGACAACTATGCGTAGTGAAATTGGTAAAATTACCCTCGATGATACCTTCTCGGAACGAGAGGAAATGAATGAAAATATTGTTCGCGAAATCGATAAAGCCTCGGATCCCTGGGGCATTAAAGTATTGCGTTATGAAATCCGAAATATCCGTCCTTCTGACAACCTGATTAACACCCTTGAGAAACAGATGGAGGCCGAACGTGACAAACGTGCTGAAATTACCGAGTCGACCGGAACGCGTGACTTTAAGATCAATGAGTCGCAGGGAGAACGGCAGGAGGCTATCTTAATTTCGGAAGCTCAGCGCCAGAAACGCATTAATGAAGCCAAAGGTAAGGCCAAAGAGATGGAGCTTATTGCCAAAGCTACTTCCAAGGGTATTAAGCGTGTTTCTAAAGCCATTGCCAAGCCGGGTGGAGACCTTGCCGTCAAGACGAAACTGATTGAGCAGTTTATTGATCAGCTGGGTAACGTAATTGAACGATCCAATGTTTCTGTACTGCCCACTGAAACTGCTAACCTCAAAACTTTTTTCGAAGGAGTTGATAAAGTGAGCGATCATACCTCCTCATCTGCAACTAAAAATGTCAAGGGAAGTTAAATTATGATTGAACTCATCAGCCAAGCCGTATTAGGACTTTTAAGCATTTATATACTTTTTAAATTTTTACAATCCATCCAGCTGGTTCCTACCCAGCGGGCTTATATTGTAGAACGACTGGGAAATTATCACAAAACACTGGGGCCAGGTTTTCATGCCTTGGTGCCTTTCTTTGATAAAGTACAATATAAACAGGATCTGCGTGAAGAGACGATTGAAGTGGAGCCTCAAGAATGCTTTACCCGCGATAATGTTAAAGTAGAAGTGGACGGCGTAATCTACCTCTCTGTCATCGACCCGGTAAATGCCAGCTATGGTGTTACCAACTATCGATTTGCGGCCGTTCAACTGGCCCAGACGACTACACGATCTATCATTGGTAAAATGGATCTGGATGATACCTTTGAGGACCGGGCGATTATTAATAAAGAAGTCGTCCATGTGTTGAGTGAAATGGAAAAGGCCTGGGGCATTCGGGTTATGCGTTACGAGATCAAAAATATTTATACTCCCAAGACCATCCAGAATGCCATGGAGCGCCAGATGACGGCCGAGCGGGAACGCCGGGCAACGATTGCAAAATCAGAGGGGATTATGCAGTCAACTATTAATGATGCCGAAGGCGAGAAAACGGAAATTATTAACGTCTCGGAGGGTGAAATGCAGCGACGTATCAACGAAGCCGAAGGGGTTGCCCAGGAGATTGAATCACTGGCTGAAGCCTCTGCTGTCTCTATTGAAGAAATTGCTGATGCCCTGTCTCAAAATAAAGGTAAAGAAGCCATGCAAATGCGACTGGCCGAGCAGTATATCCGTCAGCTTTCGAAGCTGGCCAGTGATAAAAATGATGTCATCATACCGAAAGACGTTACCAATTATGATGCCATCATGAGTGGCCTTTCCCTCGATAAGATTTCTATTGTACCGGAGGAGGGTAAACTGAAAAAAGAATAACCCCAGACCTTTTTTAAAGTAACTTATTTATAATTCGATAAAATCCCGGCCTCATGGTCGGGATTTCCTGTAGAAGTCTGCTATAAGAATCCATAAATGTCAATTTCATGTTAAGGTCATGAAATTGGAAATATTTAATTCGATTCTCTTACCAACTATAGTGTATTATTCCGCCGAACTCTCTATCTTACCTAAAAAGATCAGAGATGCCTACTTCTACACCTTCAACCACTTCTTTTAATAAAACACAATGGAATCAGTGGCTGGATCAACTGGCTGAAAAGGAGTATATCTATATCGATAGTTTTATCGACGATTCGCTCTACCAAAAAATTCAGCACTATTTTCATACGCTTTATTCGGAAAGCGAATTTACCAAAGCAGCTATCGGCCCCTCCAAGCAGCAACAGATTAAAAGCTCGATCCGGGGTGATTTTATCTACTGGCTCGATCGAGAAAAAGACTCCGAAATTTCGGCGCTATTTGTACTTCTTGAGGAACTGGTAGATAACCTAAAACAGAACCTCTTTCTTAGTATTGCTGACTATGAATTTCATTTTGCTCTTTATCCAGCGGAGACTTTCTATAAGAAACACCTGGACCAGTTTCAGGGACAAAGCAACCGCCTTATTTCTGTACTTATTTATCTAAACGATCATTGGCAACCGGGTGATGGCGGTGAGCTGAAAATATATGAGCCTAACGGCAAGGAAGTGTTAATTGAACCATTGGGTAACCGTCTACTCATGTTTAAAAGTGACTCTGTAGCGCATGAAGTTCTGCTGACCCATAAATCCCGTAAAAGCCTTACCGGCTGGTTGCTCCAAAAACCTGCCTCCCTCAATCATCTTGTTTAGGATCTGCTAAGGCAGTGTTCAACTTTAGGGGATCATTGCCTCAACATCAAACTGTCCCCAGTACCAAATGATAGAAGCAAAAACAACTAGCAATACAAACCAGGTTACAAGAGCAATTCTGGAAGCTTTTTTAGCTTTTTTCTCTTCCCACCAACTCCGGGGACGTACTCCCTGAATCAGGAATGTTGAAATACCTGCGAGATTAATACAAATCAGGTTAGTTATGGTGAGGATACCAGCCCCAATAGCTAATTGCATATAACCTGCTCCCAGCAGTAGCCCCACATCCACCAGTGGAGGAAGTAAAGCCACAGCCACCATTACACCCACGATGGTTGCTGGTACGCCACGGGTAAAAGCGAGCACGCCCGCACTTCCAGCCGCCAGAGCAATGATTATGTGTTTTAAATTGACCATTGTTCTGCTTATCAGCTCTTCAGATTCAGGATTCACCGTAAACATAAGCCCCATCATAAAAGCTACCGCCAGTGAAACCAACAGTCCCGCTGCGTTGGCCTTCAGCGATCGCCACCCCAAATCGGTATCTCCTAATGTTGCAGCCAGTGCTAAGGAAACATTGGGACCTAAAAGCGGAGCAATAACCATGGCCCCGATTATAGTCGCTACATCATCCAGTAAAAGCCCTACGCCTGCCACCAGTGTAGAAAGAATCACCATGGCCAGATAGACCGGTGTCAGTTCGGATCCACCGGTGACATCCGCATACAGCTCTTCACGAGAAACACGGCCCGGCCCCTGTTTCTCGTCCGCCTCCTCCTTACTGTTATTATTCTGCTCTTCATTATCCGGTTGAGGGAGCGTTGCTTCTACCGAGAAGAGCATGATACGGAAACCATCCACATTGCCGAACTTTTCGCTCAGCGTATCAGAAACCGTTTCGGTCTGTTCTACATCCAGCAACACTCGCAGAACCGCATATCCGTCTTCCAGGTCGTCCGTCCAGATGCCGATAACATTTTGATCTTCGACTATTTCCCGGGCTTGCTGAGCTGTATCTGGTGGAGCTATGAGCTCCATCATCCGTAAATTCATAAATCTATATCACTTATTTTAATTTACACATAGGATACCGACAAAGTTCTTTAGAATAAAGCTGCCGGTACATCAATAGATTACTGTTGATTAGCATTTCAAATATTTCTATATAACTAATGAATAATAACCATATAAAACATTATAGTTATGGGATTAATATCATTTATTAAAGAGGCAGGATCTAAAGTATTGGGAATTGGAGAATCTGACGAAGAAAAAAAGAAGAAGGCCACCCAGAGTGTAAAGCAAAATATTAGCAATCTGGGGCTGGATGTGGAAAATCTGGATATCTCTATTAATGGCGATACCGCTACCATATCGGGTAAGGCCGCCGATCAGGCCACCAAAGAAAAGGTTGTGCTGGCCGTCGGTAACAATCAAGGGATTGCCAATGTTGATGACCAGCTGACGGTCGAAAAGCAGGAGCCGGAAGCGCAATACCATACGGTAGAAAGCGGAGACACGTTAAGTGCTATTGCCAAACAATTTTATGGGGATGCTGGCAAATATCCCATCATCTTTGAGGCCAACAAGCCGATGCTCAGTGATCCGAATAAAATTTATCCGGGACAAAAGCTGCGTATCCCTCCGCAATAGATCAATCATTATTTAATAGCCTATTGGTTCGAGCGGATGCTCGCGCCATGGGTGACACCATGTAAAAATAGGGGCCTTTACAAAAATCGTCGGGCGATTGTTTTTGTCGTCCGGCGAATAGCCTTAGGTTATAAACTCGCCCGACCACAAAACCAGTGTTCGGACAAGGAAGTATTTCAAAGCCCCCAACTAATCGGTGCACGTATTCAGCTCATAATAAAAAGGCTGTTTCCGTCTTTGGAAACAGCCTTAATAGATGCAAAGGATGATATATCTTAGAAAGCGTAACTAACGCTTAAGCGGAAATTGCGGCCCGGCTCTGATTGCCAGTACACATAGCTCCCGTAATCGGCTCCCGAATACAGGTATTCATCCAGTAAATTGTTGATGTTCAAGTTGATATCATAATTGCCTGTTGACCATGAAAGCCCACCGTCAAGTCGGAAATAATCTGGCAGATACGATTCATTATCAGACCCCCAGTTCCATGATGACCGATCTACCTGATATTGATATCCGAGCGAAAGACCAACGCCGTTGAGGGGTGTGGAGGATGCAAAGGTATATTTAAGCCAGCCGTTGGTCATATGACGCGCGTGGCCCGCTAACCGATCTCCAACGTTTTCGGGGTTGGTATCTTCGGTAATGGTTACATCCGTATTGGCATAATTCAGTAACAGGCTGAGCCCGTCTACGACTTCTCCATGGACATCAAATTCAAATCCTTTGGACTCTGCCTCTCCCAATTGGATGGAATAGTTTGGGTTCTCCGGATCTCCGGTGAGGATGTTTTCCTTGGTCATATGATAATAGGTGAAGGTAGAACTCCAATTGCCTCCACCCCAGGATTTTTTAATTCCCCCTTCAATGTCATTGCCTCGCTCAGGATCAAAGGCTTCTCCATCGAAAGTTTGTCCGGTTTGGGGCACAAAAGATTGATCGTAGAGGCCATATATTGAGGTATTCTCTGTTATAGAGAAGCTCACAGCTGCCCGTGGAGAGAATACCTTGTCTTCGGTTGTAGCACCATAGGATGAGCTTTTATAATCCGTCAGACGGCCCGCCAGGGTCACCCGAAGCCGATCATCAAAAAAGCCGAGTTGGTCCTGGATGTAGTAAGAGTGATACTGTGAATTTATGATATTGGTCCCTGCCCGATTTCGCAGGCTTCTCTCCCGATTAAAGGTAGGAATTGTTACATGCTGATTGCTCGGATTATAGACATTGAATGGATTTTCCTCGGTATCCAGGCTGTCACTTTGATTCCAGTCGGCGTATAAGTTTTTATATCCTAAATCCAGCCCCACTAAAATGGAGTGTGAGATGCCCCCGGTTTGCTCTTTACCGGTCAGAAACAGCTGTCCCAGCTTAGCTTGGTTGCGAGAGTCACTGCTGCTTAATCGCCGGATGATATCCCCGTTTTCGGCTACCGAGGCCGGCCATATAGAGCTCCCCTGTTTGTGGTAATCCAGGTAGCCAATTTTCCCCGTTATGCTCCAGTTATTATTCAATTGGTGCTTAAGGTTTACATATGCAAAGTGCTCTTTCATTTCTGCAGGATCTATCCGCGGATCAAATATGGAGAAATCTCTCGGCAGGCTTGCAAACTTATCCGGAGAAAAAACGTAGCCCGATCCAATATACATTTTGGAATACTGCAGCGAATATTGCCCGGTGATGGTTGTATTCTCATCGATGACATACCGCAGAGATGGGGCGACGGTATACCGATCGTTGAACCCATACTCACGATGGGAGTTTTCAGTCGTTCCCGCGGCGTTTAAACGATATAACAAGCGATCATTTTCACTGAGACTTCCATCCAGATCAACTGACGTGCGGAGCGTATTAAAGCTTCCGGCCATCAGGCTCACTTTGCCCTTTGTTTCCCCTGTCGGTTTTTTGGTAGACACATTGTATAAACCCCCAGGCTCGCCACTTGAAAGCATAAAGGCCGAAGGACCTTTAACAAATTCAATCCGGTCAACCATGACCATATCTTCAGTAAGCGGCCCCCAGGAGAATTGCACATTCATTCCATTTCGGAAGGCCGGAATTCTAAAACCGCGCATATTGATACGGGCAAAATTTCCCCAGTGCTCAATCATCTGTGCCCCACTTACATTTCGGCTCACCGACTCTAACATATCAACGGTCTGTTGGTCTTCAAGCAAATCCCTGGTTACGACCTGGATATTCTGTGGCACGTCGATCAAATCTTCGTTAAGCCGCAACGAAGGTGATACATCCACGGCATCATACGTTTCGATACGAGAACCT
This sequence comes from Fodinibius salsisoli, assembly GCF_026229185.1. Classification (GTDB taxonomy): domain Bacteria; phylum Bacteroidota; class Rhodothermia; order Balneolales; family Balneolaceae; genus Fodinibius; species Fodinibius salsisoli. Next base: position 172,685 of record NZ_JAGGJA010000002.1, read on the forward strand.
GAAACGGTAACCTCACTCATGGCCTCTACTTTCCCTTTTAAAGTAGCATTGAGCGTTATATTTCTATCCACTTCTATTGTTCTGGAGTAGCGCTGAAATCCTATGGAAGATATCACAAAGGTATATTCGCCTCTGGCTACTTCCGAAATTTCATAGGTTCCATCTGTTTCTGTTGAGGCTCCATGCGAAGTGTTTTCTACTAGCACATTCGCATTTTCCACCGGTTCCCCATTGGGGTTGGTAATTTTACCTGTAACTGAAAATTGCTCGGCCTGTTGAGCAAAGCCAGTTAGCGTCATCAAAGAAAGCGTAAAGATTAACGTTATCGTTTTCTGCATCACTATTAATTTAATTTAGACTTAGTTTAAATAAGGCCGAATATACATAAGTCCGATTTATTATGAAATAAAAAGTCCAAATCATGAAAATTAGAGATACAGGGATCTCAAGCCCCCCTTAATAGAATGGTTTTAGCATTGGTAAAAGCTGTCCAGGAAAAAGATTGTTCTTTGTAGAAAGGGCCCATCTGTTCATCCTCTTTTTCCCAAGAAGTCCCGATTAATTTGCAGTATGGATTAGCTCAACATATGGTAAGAGGCGAAAGCTGGGGTCAATAAAAAAGCCTCTCACCCATAAGGTAAGAGGCTATCCTAATAAAAGTGGAGGTGCGGGGAATCGAACCCCGGTCCGAAATGGTATATCGTTCAAACATCTACATGCTTAGTTACTGAATTAAGTTTCGCCTACAGCAACGCTCAGTAACACACAACTGCAGACTATTTCGTATAAATTTTACGCCGCACCTGACGAAAGGCAAGATGCTACGCTATCCTATCATAGTCGGCGCTCCACACGGCACTGACAGGCAAGAAGCCGAGGGAACGGCAAAGCTGCGTTACGCAGCTAAGCTATAAGAATAGTTGTTGTCAACTACATTTAATGCATGATGTTTTTTACGAGTGTCATCGCTCAAACTCGGCATGCAGCCTGCGATTCTACTCATCCCGTCGAATCCACTACACCCCCAAAATGTTAAAGAACAATTCCTTCAAAGCATTACCTAAGATAACAAATTATTAACGGTTTATCATACTGTTTATTGCGCCGGATATTGGATACCGGTTTCCAGATGCCGGATGTAGAGGCTGCCGGATTATTTTGTACTTTTGTGATTTTCCTGCACAGAGGATAAAAAGTTGTTAATCATTTTACTTAAAACATTGAGACGTTCATGCAACTGTTGAAACTGGGTATCATCTTTTAGCGAACCTGTCTCATACAGTGTTTCAAGATGATCAATAGTTTCATCAGTAGATGATAAGGCATAAATAATAAACCTAATAAAATCATTTTTATAATGTCGCCGCCCATATCCCTCTACGATGTTAGCTTTTACAGCTTTAATAGATCTCCGAATTTGTGATCCTGTTTCATATAATTCAAATTTGGGTAGTTTCAGACTCATCTTGTGAATATCAATAACCAACTCCCTCGAACGCTTCCAAATATCAAGCTTTTTATAACCCATGAGTCACGAGTTAAATTAACATTCTCCTTAATAAGATCCTTTAATCTATAATTCCTTACAAAATAATTAATTGATTATAGCAGGATTTACTTAAAGCAGGATATCTGGAATCAGGTATCCGGGAACTGACATCTGGAAACCGGAATCTGAAATCAAATAACCACATCCTTGGCTGGAGCTCTGAGGTTATAGTCAGAACTCATTACCTGTCCGTAGGCGCCGGTATTAGCAACCAAAATCACATCTCCTTCTTTGCATTGCGGGAATAGCCGATCAATACCCAGCTTATCGCCCGACTCACAAATAGGTCCGACAATATTAACCGACTGGCTGTTGGGTTCCTCGAGTCGGGATAGGTTGACAATGGTATGTCGCGCGCCGTATAACGCCGGCCGGATAAAGGAGTTCATCCCCGTATCGACGCCCACATATTTGACCTGCCCTTTCCCTTTAAGCTGGGTTACCCTGGTAAGCAGCACACCTGCGACCGCCACCAGGAATCGTCCCGGTTCCACCCAAAGCTCGTACTGGGGTTCAGCTTCTTTGAATTCATTCAACGACTCATTGACCTGCTTGATATCCAAGTGGGCCTGTGTATCATTTTCACGGATTCCAAATCCACCGCCCAAGTCCAGGATATCCACACCACCCAGCTGTTCAGCTACCTCATGCAGGATGATGGCCGTTCGTTTCCAGGAAAGAGGATCCTTAATGCCGCTACCAATATGGGCATGCAGCCCTTTAATTGTTAAATTAAGTTCTTCTACAAGTTCTGCCACCTCCTCGATCTCAAAGCGCGGAATACCAAATTTGGAGTGTACCCCTCCCGTCTTCACATGCTTATGATGACCATGCCCGTGGCCGGGATCGATGCGCAAGAACAGCTCCTGTCCCCTAAACACCTCAGGCCACTGCTGCAGCGGATAAATATTATCCAGTGTAAGGTTGACCTCTAATTCGAGGGCTTCCTCATACTCTGATTTCGGAGCAAAGTTAGGAGTAAACAAGATGTCTTTGCGGTCGATGTCCGGGAAAAGCTCTATTACGCGATGGACCTCCCCAATCGAAACGCATTCAAATCCAAACCCTAACGAATGGAAGGTACGCATCACCTCTGGATTGGCATTCGCCTTGATGGCATACAGCGTGCGATCAACGGCTTCAATTTCTTGGATGAGCCCCGCATATTTTTCCAGCGTTTGGGTATCATATACATAACTGGGCCCCTCCTCCTCGACAATATCGAGGAGCTGTTGCTGTTTTTCTTTCCACCAAACCGACTGATCACGAACATCTTCTTCCTGCTCTCCCATCAGCTCAGGCCAGGTGAGCCCAAACGACTGCTGGTTGCCCGACTGGGTGATCACATGCTCGTGTAGCTGACGAACCAGCTTGTCAGCCTGGTCATTTTCGACGACAAACGTAAAGTTCAGGTCATTCGCTGCCTGGCTTACCAAGTATACTTTATGTTCTTCAAAGACTTCAAAGGCGCCGCCCAGCTGGTGAAGAATCGTTCGGATGCGTCGCCCAAGCAGACTGACCGCCGAAACCGACTCGATAACATTCACCTTACACAGCTGGCTTAACTCCTCAATAAACGGCTCCCGCACGTCATAAAAGTGGGTATTCAGTCCGGGATCCAGTGACACTGTTACATTCGATTCTGAGGTGGAAACTAAATCGATAGACAGGCCATACCGCTTGAAAACATTCGCAGCATCCGCTAAAAACCCCACGGCCTGCCACATGCCCAGCGAGTCCATGCTGATTAACACGACATCCTTGCGCATGGCTATTGTTTTAACCAGCGCTTCATCCGCAGAAGCCTCATCAGAAATGACGGTGCCCGAAAGTTCCGGACGCTGAGTACAGCGCACGTGAATTGGAATTTGATGCTTCCGCGCCGGCATGATACTCCGCGGATGAAGAACCTCTGCCCCATTGGTGGCTATCTCCTGCGCTTCCTCATAGCTTAAGTGATTTAACAGGCGAGCCGATGGCACATTCTGTGGGTTGGCCGAAAACAGTCCGGGCACATCCGTCCATATTTCCAGTCGCTCGGCCCCAATCTTTGCAGCAAAATAAGCGGCCGATACATCGGATCCTCCGCGACCAAGCACTACGGTTTTACCCTCGGCGTCACTGCCTATAAATCCTTGTGTTACTACAACCGGACCGGCCTCTTCTACCTGTTTCTGAACGGCAGGATCCCGATCGGTCTCACTTATGGCCGACAGGATGAGTGACCGCTCACTGGTATTTTTGGGCGCTATGGTTTTAATGCAATCTCTGCTGTCAACCCAGGTACCCTCGCCCAATTCTTTTTGTACATAGGCAGCCCCCAGTTTGGTGGCCATCAGCTCTCCCATGGCAAGCAGACGTGCCTGAACACGGTAGCTGGCTTCCCCGATAAGCTCAATGCCTTTGACAATATGTTCGAATTCATCGAATCGGTCGCTAAGTAATTCATCTACGGGTAAATCCAGATCGCGCCCCAGATCGTAATGTCGATCTTTAACCTCCTGAACCAGATTACCTGTTTCTTTCTCCGGTGCCTGGGCAATAATCTGCTCCAACTTATCAGAAATACCACTTAACGCCGAATGAACCATACATACGGAAAAACCCTCAGCCTTTCGTTGCTTAATCACTGAAACAATATTCTTCCAGTTTGCTACGGATGAAACACTGGTTCCTCCAAATTTAAGTACGATCCACCTTGAATTTCCGTCAGACATATTAGTATATAGTAAAAGTTAAGTTATAAGCGTTTAACGCATCAGGCTGCAGAATATAATAATCTCTTCATTCGTTTTTTGAAAAAAATCCCAATCATTTTCTTACCTTAATGCGCATTCAACCTACTCAACATTCATCAATCAATAAGCTATCTGTATTGAGGTGAAAAAATTTAACCTTTTCTTTTTACTATCGTTGTTATTATTTCCGCTTGTCGGTACTGCGCAGCAACAGACTGCTTCGCTGAACGGTTATATTACGGATGCAGAAACAGGAGAAACACTCATCTCAGCCAATGTAGCCCTTAAAAACAGCCGGCAAGGAACGTCAACAAATACGTCTGGCTATTTTAGTTTACCCAATATTGAAGCCGGTACCTATACCGTGCTGGTCACCTATGTGGGGTATCAACAGATCACCCGAGAAATAACACTTGCTCCCGGTGAAAGCCGCCGGTTAGATATCCAGTTAAAGCCTCAGGGCTACCAGCTGGAGGAACTGGTCGTGCAATCCGAAAGTGACCAGGAGGAAGAACGAGCCATTGGCACGGCCGAGATTGAAACAGAATTTATCAAAGAAGTGCCCAGTGTCTTTCAGGCTGATGTCTTCCGCTCGCTGCAGTTACTCCCGGGTATAAAGTCAGCTTCCGACTTTTCCAGCGGCCTCTATATTCGCGGGGGCAGTCCCGATCAAACGCTTATCTTGCTGGATCGCACCACGGTCTATAACCCCTCCCATTTCTTCGGCTTTTTCTCTACCTTCAATCCCGATGCCGTCAAAGACATCCAGCTTTATAAAGGAGGCTATCCGGCTAAGTACGGCGGACGGCTCGGATCTGTACTGTCTATTTTCAACAAAGATGGAAACCGCAATGAGTTCGAGGGTTCGGTAACGCTGGGCATGCTGGCATCCCGTGCTTCGGTAGAGGGCCCTTTTGAAAAAGGATCCTGGATGTTTGCCTTTCGGCGTTCCACACTTGAGCCGCTGCTGGCTGTTCTTCAGCAATCCCAGGATAATATTCCGGAAAGTTTCTATTTCTGGGATCTCAATGGCAAGATCAATTATGATGCCAACGAAAATAATAAACTCTCCCTCGCTTTTTATGCCGGCACCGATGATCTTAAATTCCCCTTCGGTGACGACGCCAATATCAACCTAAATTACGGGAATCAAACGCTCAGCTCTACCTGGACCCACATTTTTTCTGACAACGTCTTTTCCAATTTTACCACTACGGCGTCACGATACTTCAATTTTCCCTCTTTTAATATTGCTTCCACTCCTTTTGAGCGCTCAAATAACATCTACGACTTTTCCATGCAGGGAGATATTGAGTACTTCCCCAACGACAATCATGATATTTCCACCGGATTTGATCTGAGTTTATTGACCCTGAAGATCAAGGATCGATTTGACGGAGACCTGAACTACAACTCTCGCATTCATTCACAATATGGCTCTTTTTATATCCAGGATAAGTGGAAGATTTCAGATCAATGGACGCTCACACCCGGACTGCGTCTAAACGGTTTCAGTGAGGGAAGCTATCTGCGGTGGGCTCCGCGCCTTTCGGCAGAATATCGTCCCTCCGATCGTATTCGCCTGCAGGGCGCATACGGACGCTACCACCAGTTTTTGACCTTATTCTCTAATGAGGCCTTTACCGGCTTTGATGCCTGGTTTACCACCGATGAAGGCGTTCCACCGGCTTCTGGCAGCCAGTATATTTTGGGTCTCAAAACTACGCCATGGCCCGGTTATGCCTTCGATGTAGAAGGCTATTACCGCACCATGGAAAACCTGTTTGAACCCGATCCCTTTCTTCCGGACCAGGCGGGCGTTCCCTATGACGAAACCTTCCGCTTCGGTGAAGGATACGCGACAGGTGTTGAATTCTTGTTCAAGCGTAACATCGGCAGGCTCACCGGCTTTGCGGGCTACACATTTGGCGTTACCCGACGTAATTTCCCTGGATTTAATGAACCCATCCAGGGTGGTCAAGCGCGGACGTATCCCCCAAAGTACGACCGTATACACGATATTAAAGTCGTACTAAATTATGATCTTAACAGCCGATGGTCGGCCTCTACGGTCTTCAATTATGCAACCGGGCAAGCCTACACGAAGCCGCTGGGACAAACCGCAGCTTTTAACTTTCCGACTTCTTCACTTGACAAGCAACAGCTTATTGTTGGAAAAGTGAATGCTTCACGACTTCCGGCCTATCATCGCATGGACCTGAGCTTTTCGCGCGACGGTACCTTCTTTGGATTGGGAGAAGCCCAGTGGCAATTTCAGCTGGTAAATGTATACTCCCGGCGTAATATTTGGTTCTATAATTACGACTTGGATGAAAATCCCGCTGAGCGGCAAGCCGTAAAGTTGTTGCCCATACTCCCAACTATTTCTTATACGCTCAACTTTTAGACTATGAATCGATTTCTACTCCTTCTGATTAGTATCATTATCATCTCAAGCTGCGAATTGTACGAGCAGGATGATTACCAGGAATATTATGTCGTCGAAAGTTACTTGATAGCTGATAGCCCGTTGCCTAACCTGCTGCTCAGCAAGACTTCCCCGATTGAAGAGAAATACTCCTTCAAAGATGCGGTTGTGAATGAGGCCGAAGTAGAAGTACGCCTCCTTAATGCCGACAGCACCATTGCCGAACGATACGCTTACACTCAAAATGGCAATGGGACGTATTCGCCTACCGCCCAGGCAAAGGTTAAGCCAAAGCGTTTATATCAGCTCTATATTTCCTTATCGAATGGAGACAGTATTGAAGCCAAAACCTTTGTACCGGGCAATTTTGAAGTCCTCAACAAAGATCAAATTTCCAAAGAGTACACTTATCAAAGTGACCAACAGGTACAACTTCGTACTACCCCCAGTGACTATATAACCGACCGGCAGACCTATTATATTTTTACGATAAATGCCGTAAATCCGGATTCATCGAAATTAACGCCCTTCTACCGCGATTTGGTGATTGACCAGGAAAACAGTATTGAAAATTTCACTATCAATTCATCCGGCATTATTAACGAAAAAAACTATGAGCGCAATGCCGATGATACGATCACGCTTGATGTTCCCTGGCTTTCTATTGCATTCTATGATACGAACAAAATAATTACCAATGCCATCGATGATAACATGTACGATTTTGTTCGGACCCAAGATGCACAGACCGGAGGCACCAGCCTTTCGCCCGGCGAAATCCAAAATATTCGTTACCATGTACATGGTGGCATCGGGATTTTCGGGAGCATGGCCAGCGATACCCTCCAGGTCCAAATTCTTCGTCCGGACCAACAATAAATACATCCAAGCTATTTGGGTTTATTATCTTATTTCTACTTCAATAATCCCTTCGAAAAACAGATGCACATTTCGACTCATATTCGCTATAAAAGATCGTAGATCCCTTCTTACAAGATAGGAGCACCATATATTCTTTAACTTAAAAGAGACTTTCCAAAACCATCACATCCCCGAAAGTGGTCGGAGTTTCAGAATCTCAGATAGCTTTGGCAGCCTTTGAAAGAAGATCCTGAATCCCGAATTCTCGGGAGATGACAAGTCAGGTTTTGGAAAGCTTCCTTTAGTTGCTCCTCTCTTTCTTTTTATCTCCCTTCCAAAAATAATTTGGCTCGAGTCCAAAAAAAATAAATCTGCTTTCCCCAGACCTCCGTACAGTCGGTTGTAGCAAGTAAATCATTAATTCTATTTAGTGGATTCGAATTAATTCTTCTGAAACTAAAATTAAAGATAAAAAGTCATGGCAAATTCTATTAACAAAAAGCCCGAAGATGGTGAACAAAAGACGGGTAACACCATATCGAGAAAGAACTTTTTCAAATATGCCGGAGCCTCAATGGTAGGAGCCGCTGCTATCGGTCTCTACGGATGCGGAGATGACGAAGACCCCATGGGGCCTCCTATGGAAGAAGCCGTATACTTGGGAACAGGGGATGTTGGTATTCTCAATTACGCCTACGCCTTAGAACAGCTTGAAGCTGCTTTCTATATCATGGCAACCGATCAAAACAGCTGGATGCAAGAGGGGGATGGCGAAATATTCGAAGCCATCCGGGACCATGAAATTGCACACCGGGACTGGTTTAGTGCAGTGATTGGTAGTGTCAATGAAGAAGCAAGAATACCTGGATTGACGCCAAACTTTAGCACTGTTGATTTTTCTGATCGAAATTCTGTCCTCGGTGCAGCACAGCTTTTGGAAGATACGGGAGTAACCGCTTACAATGGCGCGGGGCATTTAATTGAAAATCCTGATTACTTGGTTCAGGCCGGTAAGATTGTTTCCGTTGAAGCACGCCACGCATCATCCATCCGTGGCCTCATTCAACCAGGTTCCTTTTATGGAAGCATTACGGCCGCTTCAGGTTTAGATGCTGCCGCAAGTCCTGCCGACATACTCGCAGCCGCTGGTGGATTTATCGATGATGAAATCGATGCCAGTGGTCTGCCACAGCCTGCCAATGTTTACTCCTAAGCATATTTCTCCAATTAACTTAAAGATATTGACACTATGAATTTTTTAGATCTCATTAATGACGTAGACGCCGATAAGTTAAACGGCGAATCCAAGGACAAATTCCTGAGTCGCAAACAAGCCCTGGGTAAACTTAGCAATTTTAGCAAAAAGTTAGCTGTAACGGCCCTGCCCCTGGGTGCTTTTGCTGCCTTTAGTAAACCGGCACAAGCTCAGTCAACCGATCAGCTGGTTGATACGCTCAATTTCGCGCTTACGCTTGAGTACCTGGAAGCCGAATATTACCAGAAGGGAATCGATTCCGGTATCGTGGACAGCTATGGAAAGGTTGGAGGCGTATCTGCTCAAGCTCATGGTGATACCTTCCGAGAGATTGCCGACCACGAGGCCGACCACGTTGCCTTCCTGACCGAAGTTATTGGTAACGTATTGGGCGGAGAACCGGCTCAAAAACCAACCTTCGACTTTACAGTTGACGGTGCTTTTGATCCGTTTAATAACAACGCTCAATTTTTAGCACTCGCTCAGGCCTTTGAGGATACCGGAGTGCGAGCCTATAAAGGACAGGCCGGAGCCGTTATGGGAAATGATTTAGTTCTGACCCGCGCGCTTCAAATCCACTCCGTAGAAGCACGCCATGCTTCCCGGGTTCGCGAATTACGAGGCTTAAAGGGTTGGATTACCGGTGACTCTACAGAACAGTCATTACCAGAAGCTGCTCAAGCAGTTTATGAAGGTGAAACCCCTGAAACCAACACCACACAAGTAGTTGATGTCAGCGCTACACTCAGTGGTGATGGCGATGTGGACAACACCGATATTGCCGCAGCTTGGGATGAATTCCTGACCAAGGATGAAGTGCTTGCCATTGCCAGCTTATTCATCGTTGAGGAATAATTCATATCCCTTTGCACGTTACATTAAGGAGGCTCTCTCATCGGGAGTCTCCTTTCTTATTTGAAATACATTTCCATTCCTGTGTACCGATAGAGCCCTCGTCATAGTTCGGCAAACGGTGAATTGCATCCTTTCACGCTATACGTCAGTGATTGTAACCCTGCTCGTCAGACCCTCTGACCCTACGTGTTACGACCTCTAACACGACGTGTTATACCCTTTAACCCTACGTGTTATAACCCCTGACGAGTACAAACACCCTTCAAATATTTTTACTGTTTGGCTCCCTATTAAATGAAGGAATCCATTAATCGAGAAAGAAACTGAAAACAATAAATGGCTTTATATGGATCCCTTCTCGTTCTTCCCCTAAAAAATTAGGGGAAGATGCGTTTTGTTTGCAATCCAAATTAGGGCAAAAAACTGACTACAGTTAGAAAAACAATCCTTTCCGTTATCTCAAATTTCACGTTAGTTAAGCAACAGTACTTCAGGTTTGAACATAGTAGTGGGAACGGGTCATCCATAGTGCGGGAATTCATTCCCGCGGGTAAAAGGCTATGCGAAATAGCAAGTACTGGCGTTTTACCTTTGTTATTGGTATTCCATACTCATCGGATGAGTAAACGAGACCTACAAATAGGTATTGGGTGGGATCACTCATCCGATGAGTGAATTAAACCTATCTCTCATTTGCTACTCCTCGTCACAGGCTTCTCTGAATGGCCCAGTGGGGATATATTTCACAGGCAAGCCTCCGTTGAATCCAACACTGATATCCCAAAACATCAGTAGATCTGGCCCCCGCAAAAGATTTAACATCTCTCCCATTTATCCTTGCTGTTTCCCTTTGGTCTTAACATATTTTTCGAGATATTTACGTGTTATAATACAATCCAAAAAATTGTTATGATCATCCCCATCGCAAGCGATCACGCTGGTTTTGAAGCCAAAGAAAAGGTAAAGAAAATGCTCGAAGAACTCGGTCATATGCCGGTAGACTTCGGTACCCATTCCGATGAATCGGTCGATTATCCTGATTTTGCCATCCAGGTTACCGAAAAAGTTAGTGAAGGCGAACATGAAAAAGGCATCCTTGTCTGTGGTAGTGGACAAGGCATGTGTATGACGGCCAATAAATATGGTAATATTCGCGCAGCGTTGGTGTATGATGAAGAATCAGCCCGACTGACTCGCCAGCATAACAACGCCAACATTCTTTGCTTGCCCGGGCGGATGCTTACCGACGATCAGCTAAAAAAAGTACTCAGCGTTTGGCTCGAAACCGACTTTGAAGGCGGGCGGCACGAGCGACGCGTCAACAAAATTCAAGACTTAACCCAGAATAAAAAAGATTCATGAAATCACTTTCACAACAAGACTCCACCATCTTCAACCTGCTGGATGAAGAAAAAGAGCGTCAAAATAATAACTTAGAGCTTATTGCATCCGAAAACTTTGCTTCCAAAGCCGTTATTGAAGCAATGGGTTCAACGCTGACCAACAAATATGCTGAAGGCTTGCCCGGCAAACGTTACTATGGCGGTTGCGAAGTGGTTGACAAGGTCGAAGATATTGCTCGTGACCGGGCAAAAGAACTTTTTGGAGCATCCTGGGTTAATGTACAGCCTCATGCCGGTGCACAGGCCAACGCTGCGGTCTACCTGGCCTTTATGGAGCCCGGTGATACGCTGTTGGGCTTGAATCTTTCCCACGGTGGACACCTAACGCATGGCTCTCCGGTTAACTTCTCCGGTCTTATTTACAATTCCGAATTTTATGGCGTTGATAAACAGACCGGACGCATTAACCTGGATGAAGTTCGTAAAAAAGCCAAAGAAGTACAGCCCAAGCTTATTTCAATAGGGGCTTCCGCTTATCCCAGAGACTTTAACTACAAGGCATTTCGGGAAATTGCTGATGAGGTAGGCGCTTATCTCTGGATGGATATGGCCCATACAGCAGGACTCATTGCAGCCGGTTTACTTAACAACCCCTTGCCCCACTGTCACGTAGTTACAACAACAACACACAAAACACTGCGTGGGCCACGGGGAGGCATGATTCTACTGGGTGAAGATGGGAAGAATACCCTTGGCGTCACCGCTCGAAAGTCTGGTCGAACAAAGAACTGGAGCGAAGTGCTTGATTCCGCGGTATTCCCCGGAACCCAGGGTGGACCGCTGATGCACGTCATCGCTTCCAAAGCAGTAGCATTCGAAGAAGCCCTGCAAAAAGATTTTAGCGACTACCAGAAACAGGTAAGGACCAATGCCAAAACTATGGCAGAAGCCTTCCTTGAAAAAGATTACGACTTAGTCAGCAACGGCACCGACAACCACTTAATTCTTGTAGATTTACGCAACAAAGGCCTTACCGGAAAAATTGCCGAACAGGCCCTTGAAGAAGCTAACATCACGCTCAATAAGAACATGGTCCCCTTCGATACGGAAAGTCCTTTTGTAACGTCTGGCATCCGCATTGGATCACCAGCCATGACGACCCGGGGATTTGGGGAAACGGAGTTTCGCACCGTAGCCGACCTGATTGACCGGGTATTACAGGATCCGGAAGATGAAACGGTTATTTCCAATACCCGGCAAGAAGTGGCAGAAATGTGCCAGGAATTTCCATTATATGACTTTGTAACGGCCTAAGAAGAAGGGTTAATTACTGTGATTCGTATGAGTTTCCTGCTTATTATCTTCAGGTTCGGAATCCTCAGAAACCTTTTTAAATTCCTTAAAGCCCTGACCAATACCACGGGCTAATTCAGGTATCTTCTTGGCTCCAAAAAAGAAAACCACGATAACAGCCAGAATAATAACAATTTCGGTTGCTCCAAAAGCCATAATAGTACGTTTTAATTAAAAGTGTTATAATCTTCTGCTTAAGGATAACAAAACAGAAGCATTTAAAATAATTTATGTGAATTAAAATCTAATGGGAACTAACTATACGTACAGTATCCCTTAAGAGATTTATTCTGAATCACATTTTTCAAATAAGTTGGTATTTCTGTGGAAAAAAGAGAAACAATGACCAAGAATCCTCCTGCGGCTAAACCTCCAAAGGATCGGACCGATGAAATGGCTTTTCTGGATCACCTTGAAGAACTCCGATGGCACATCATTAAAGGGCTTGGGGGTATAGGATTAGGCATTATCGTTGCTTTTATTTTTGGCGACTTTTTTGTCGATAAGGTGATGCTTGGGCCAACTGACTCCGATTTTATTGTCTACCGACTTCTTGGAATCGATGCGATCGATCTTACCCTTCAAAGTCGAAAGCTTCCCGGTCAGTTTTTTACCTACTGGGGTACGCTCATTGTGTTGGGAGGCATTATAGGATCTCCTATACTTTTTTATCAAATATGGGCTTTTATCGCCCCCGCACTGGAAAGCAGCGAAAAGTGGAAAACCCGTGGGCATACCCTGTTCATCACCTTTTTCTTCCTGCTCGGGGTTGCTTTCGGGTACTTCGTACTGGTACCCTTTGCCCTGCAGTTTTTTACGCAATTCCAGATATCAGACGCTATTCATAACGACTTTGATATCAATGAGTATTTCAGCTCGCTAACCATGTGGGTACTTTCCTGTGGCGTTATTTTTCAGCTGCCGGTACTCAGCTACTTCTTATCTAAGTTTGGTCTTCTGACACCCGAATTCCTCAAGAATTACCGGCGTCATGCCATCATTTTCTGCTTTATTCTATCTGCATTCTTAACGCCTCCGGACCCTGTCTCACAAATTCTGATTGCAATTCCTCTTATTTTACTTTTCCAGCTTTCGGTATGGGTGAGTAAAATCGCCGTCCGTAAACGCAAGAAAGAACTGGATAAGGCCTTCGGCGATGCTTAAAAACTTCAGAAATTAAAAAATATTCGCGCTTTCCTGCTCGTTTGAAATACGTTAACTTTAGCAGCTGCAATAATGAAAGCAACGATTGCTTTTTATTCTGAAGAAATTCAATACTACAAGTAATTTATTTGATGTATAAATTGAAGAAATCTACATTCGTTTTTTCCATCCCTGCCCTGTTACTCATGTTCTTTTTACAAGCATGCGGTGATGGATCCACGGGGTACTACCAGCGCGAGTTCACCCCACCTGAGCCTTATGATGTTAGTCAATCAGTGAGTGATACAACGACCGCTGATGGTCTGGAAATTCATGTGATTGAGGAAGGGTATGGCCGGATCGAAGTCATCCACCGCGACCGGGTACAGGTTAAATACACAGGTCGTATTGTAGAAGAAGATGGTAGTCTTGGTGATGTTTTTGACAGCTCATACATCAACAACCAAACAGAGACGACCACTTTTAATAACTTAACACCCAATCCAATTCCTTCTGGAAATGGTGGCCAAATAAGTCCTCTTGTTGATGGATTCCGACGAGGTATCATCAAAGAAGTCTCCGAAGATACCACTAATATACTTTCGGGTATGAAAGAAGGTGAAAAAAGAGTCTTGATTATTCCACCGGCACTGGCCTATGGAGAAGCTGATGAAAACAGTAGCAGCAGTCTAGCAGGCCGGACGCTCCGTTTCGATGTAGAACTGGTGCAGATTGCAGAATAATTGTTATTTGTTAATGGTTATTAGTGCAGGCTTTAATAGTAACTAATAACCAGTCACAAATAACTAATTTACGTACTTTCTGGGAATACGCGGATCGATACTGGTAAGTATCTCATAAGGTATGGTTTTTAATTTTTGGGCCCAATCATAGGCCGTACTTTCAGGATATAGCAACTCCACTTCCGTACCGGTCTCATAGTAATCTTCCCCGAGATAGATCATGCTGTAGTTCATGGTAATAGTTCCTACGGCCTCGTATTCTTTCCCATTAATGCGAACCGGGATTTTACCCGTCAAATTTCGCTTCAACCCATCGGAATATCCGATCGGCAGAATACCCAAATACCCCTCTCCTGGAGCTTCCCATTCGGCGCCATAGCTTACGGTCTGCTCCTTTTGGATGGCTTTAACCTGCGCAAGATGCGTACGCCAGCTTAAAATGGGCTCCAGACCTTCAATAGCAACTTCGCCCGGTGCATATCCATAGAGTCCAATGCCCAGCCTTACCATATTAAACTGGTTAGTATCGTAGAATGCTGTACCACCGGTATTGGCAATATGGGCCGCCAAATTTTCGGGGAAATGTGAACGTATTTCTTTGAACAACTTATGTTGCTCGGCCACAAAGGCCGAACCGGGCTCATGGGCGGTAGCAAAATGGCTGTATATTCCGGTGCAAAAAAGTTCTCCTCTATCCTCGACTAAGGCTGCAATTTCCTCAGCTTCTATGGGTTGAAAACCCAGCCGGCCCATCCCGGTATCAAAATTCAGGTGATATGAGGTACCATTCGGCACCCATTCAAAATGCTCCCTCGAACTGATAGTGGCAGTCAAATTATGAATGCGATACTGGGTAGCAAGTGCTTGTTGAGGTACTTCAAAGACTAAAATAGGTTTCGTAATATCATGTTCGCGCAGTTCAATGCCCTCCTGAATTGCATTCACTGCAAAGGCGCCCACATGCGGATCTAAGGCCTTGGCAACTTCAACGGCACCGTGGCCATAGGCGTCGGCTTTCACGACCGCCATAATGCGCGTTTGGTTATCCAAAAATTGACTCAAAGTCTGAAAATTTTTCTGAAGCAAACTCCGATCGACTTGAACCACAGCATTAGATTTCTGAATCATAAAATAGGTTAAAATTTAAACCAGGATTTCTTTTTCAAATCTTTCAAAATTACATGGGCCGCGTTATAGCCTGCAGCACCAAAAACACCTCCCCCCGGGTGGCAGGAAGCGGAGGATAAATACAGGTTCTCAATAGGCGTTTTGTACTTACTCATTTCCGGGACCGGCCGAAACATAAACATCTGGTCAAAACTCATTTCAACATGCATTACATTGCCCCGTGGCATTGCATGTTTACGCTCAATATCCAGTGGAGACTGAATATACCAGTCGATAAGCTTACCTTCCATATTAGGTGCATAGCCACAAATTACATCATAAATTTTCTGCGCCTCCCGCTCCCGAATATCGTCCCAATGCAAGCCCTCTTGCAGTTCGTAAGGGTGCCATTGGGCCCAACCATAGAGCGTATGCCCACCACTTGGCGCCATATCAGGATCAATGTCTGAAAATGTCATAGCCAACACTGCGGGATTTTCGGGCGGTTTCTTCTTGGTATAATCACCAATAGCATTCTGCATATACGATACGGAGGGCGCCAACAGCTGCATACCGTTGTGAATATAGGGATCTTCGGGAACCGCTTGGTAGCGTGGCAACTCTTCGACCGCACAGCGTATCACCATACCAAATCCATTGCCCACGTTAATATTTTCTATCCTCCTGTATGTTTCGGAAGGCAAATGGTCACGCCCCACCATCTTCATCATCGTAGTCTGCACATGAGCATTCGAAATAATGATATCTGCGTGATACTCCTTGTCTTCTGTTTGGATACCAACCGCTTTGCCCTCTTCCACTAAAATATTGGTGACCGGGGTTCCGGTAATAATTTGGCCTCCATGAGCTTCGATATAACGCGCCATAGCCTGGGTGAGCATACCGCTGCCTCCCCTGGGATGCTTGGCTCCGCTTTGATGTAACATAGCGTGCCAGCCGGCAAAATCTCCGGATGCGGGATGATCGGGCGTTGGGCCGGATTGAGCGGCAAACCAAGTCAAGGCGGCTTTCATATACGGATTGTCGAAAGCATCATCTACCACCTTCCCATAACTGCTGAATATCTTCTGCATGCCGCTCAGCTGCTGCCCTTTCGGAAACATCGACCCATTACGAAACTGATCTTTAGCCAGCGAAGCCATAAGACCTTTGCTGCTGGGCGGACTCATAAACGCCTTTAACACGCTCCGATTGATACGCCCCCAAAACTCGACGAATTCGCGATAGTTTTCAACATCTTCCGGGGCCACCTTGGCAATAGAATCCAGCGTGCGGTCCAAATCCTTAAAAAAATGGATCACGCCCTGTCCATCGGGAACCGGGTAAGACATCATGGGATCCATCTCAATATACTCGAGGCCATATGATTCGAGCTCCAGCTCTTCAAGGATACCCGTCTGATGAATCATGATGTGCACCGAAGAGCCCACATCTATACGGAAACCTTCCGGATATTGAGGCGACTGAAACATCGTTTCTGTGCACACGGCGCCCCCCAAGGTATCACGGCGCTCTACAACTTTCACGCTATATCCCTCCTTTGCTAAATAACAAGCAGTAACCAAGCCGTTGTGACCTGAACCTACAACTATCGCATCTTGTTTATCCATTATGTATCATTAATCTATTCATAACATTCGCAAAGATTTTTCGTATCCTTGAAAAGCTGTACGTGTATCTACTTCTGAATTAACATTGATCCAATTTAATCGACCATGAACTTTTTTAAAACGCTGATTGCTACAATCCTGGGAATCTTTTTATCCTTGGGGCTCATTTTAATTATTCTGTTGGTTACAATTTCCAGCAGTTCACAAGAGCCTGAACCCTATGTACGCGACAATACCGTCTTAAAAATTGGATTGCGGGGCTCCTTGCCTGCTAAAACATCCACTAACCCATTGGATAAAGTACTTGGTGAAGATACCAATAATAAGGTGTCGCTGGAAACATTAAAAGAAAATTTGACCAAGGCACAGGCTCATGAAAACATCAAAGGCGTTTGGCTTGAAATCGACTTTGTTTCAGGGGCCTGGGCCAACCTCCAGGAAGCGCATCGGCTGATTAGTGCATTCCGGGACAGCTCGGACAAATTTATCTATGCCAGCACCAATGATATTGGATATAACGAAAAAGGCTATTTTCTCGCTACAGCTGCCGATTCTATCTTCTCTCCACCAGAAACGTTTTTTGAGTTCGACGGTTTTTACAGCCAGGTCATGTTTTATGATGGTTTATTTGAAAAGTTAGGTATCGAAGCAGAGGTAACCCGCCACGGCAAATACAAGGGAGCGGTAGAGCCGTATTACCGCAAAGAGATGTCCGAAGAGAACGAATATCAGCTAACACAACTTTTAAACCAGGTAAATAGCACTTTTGTATCAGCGGTTAGTCAAAAGAGTGGTCGGTCTGTTGAAGAGTTAAATACCCTAATGAACGGGCAGCCGCATCTCGACTCCCACTTTGCACGAAAAGAAGGACTTATTGATTCGCTGATGTATGCTGATCAGCTGGAGGAACTTATCAAACAACGTATTGGGCTCGAAGATGACACAGACTTTAAGACCATCTCCAACAAGCGCTATGCCCGAGTTTCGGCTTCATCTTCGGGTATGGAGAGCTCATCCCCTTCCGATAAAATAGCCGTTATCTATGCCAATGGTCCCATTATGCCAGACACCAATTCCGATAGCCCTCTGAGCAACCGGCAAATAATTACAGGAACTTTTTTCGAAGAGCAGCTGGAGAAAATTCGTAACGACGAAGATGTAAAAGCACTGGTCATCCGGGTGAACAGTCCCGGCGGCGCCGGAAGTACCTCCGATTTAATCTGGCGGAAGCTCCAGAATATGAAAGAAAAAATGCCGGTTATCGTATCAATGGGTGGAGTAGCAGCTTCGGGCGGATATTATATTTCTATGGGGGCCGACTCTATTGTAGCTGAACCCACAACCATCACCGGCTCAATAGGTGTTTTTGCAACAAAACTTAACACCAAACAATTATTCAATGAAAAGCTGGGCTTAACCTTCGATGCTGTCAAAACCCATGAACATGCCGACTGGCTGGCCCAGAATCGTGGACTCACCCCTCCCGAAGCAAAAGCCCTTCAACAGTATGTCGATACTTTCTATCAGGCTTTTATTACTAAAGTTGCAGATTCTCGGGGTATGACGGTAGAACAAGTTGACGGACTGGCCCAGGGCCGCGTATGGACGGGGGCAGACGCCCAAGAAAATGGGTTAGTTGATGTTCTCGGCGGGTTTGACAAAGCCGTTACTATTGCTGCAGAAAAGGCCGAACTTTCTGATTATAGTCTCGAAAAATATCCAAAACCAAAGTCGTTCTATGAATTGGTCATGAGCTCAGCGAATACAAAAGCACAAGCATGGTTGAATAATAGCTGGTTCTCTTTGACAGAACTGCAGGGTATTAAGCAGAATATTTCACTGCTTAGACAGCGACACGCTTTGACGTTATTCCCTTTTGAGATCAACATACAATAACTGCTATGCATATTGGATCACTTACCATAGAATTATTGAGCGAAGGCCGTTTTGAACTCTTTCAGGACGGCCATATCAATCGTTCTTTGAAAGAAGAATCGACAGAACCCGCACTTAAAAATACGGCTGCTCAATATACGAGGGTAGGCATCAATCCAATATTAGTTACAAACGGTCCCTATAATATTCTGCTGGATACCGGGCTGGGTTGGGGACTGGATTTTGCAAGCAGCTACCATGAGGTATCTAATGTGCGTACCAACCTGGCTATTTTTAAGCTTACTCCTGCTGATATTACTCACGTGATCCTCAGCCATCTGCATTACGATCATGCCGCGGGCAGTTCATTTACCAACTCAAATGCCCAAACAGAAGTTACTTTTCCAAATGCTACCTACTATCTTCAGCAGCTGGAATGGGAATATGCACTATCACAAGTTGACCAACAGGCTCAAAAGCAGGATGCCGACTATCAGCTGGATGAATTCTATCGGCTTATGGCCGATAACCGTATCCATTTGCTAAAAGATGAGATCACTTCCGTTATGGATGGTCTTTCTGTTATCAGGACGGGGGGACATACGCCCGGCCACCAGGTGGTGCGGCTGCAGAGTGAAGGCGAGAGTGCCTATTATCCCGGTGATCTACTGCCTTCTTCTGCCCATTTGAATCACTATAAAATGCAGCACATGGATGTTGATCCTATCCGGGCTAAGAAAGAAAAAATACAGCTACTCCAAAAAGCGTATCGGGAACAGTCTATTCTCCTTTTTTATCACTCCAAACACGGGCAATCCGGTCGATTGATTCGGGATCAGGATAAGCAATATGTTCTGGCGGATATCCCCAAGGATTGACCATATTCTTCTGATTTTTATAGTTCTTAGCGATGACTTTTTCCAAGCGGACTGTTCCGTAACGATAAAGGCAATATTTCAGAACAAGTTTGTAAAGAAATCGTCGCTCATTGTTCTTACCTTAGAACAAGAATACGAATGAAATCTTCAGACATTCCTTTAGACATAATGCCGGATATCGCGAAAGCAGAACACGTTCTTCACGAAGTTTTTGGATTTGAGGAATTTCGCTCCCTTCAGAAAGACATTATTCAAAACGTACTTGCCAAAAATGATACCCTGGCTATCATGCCTACTGGCGGCGGAAAATCGCTGTGTTACCAAATTCCTGCACTCCTGTTTGAGAGACTTACCATCGTGGTATCTCCGCTTATTTCGCTGATGAAAGACCAGGTAGATCAGCTGACAGCGTATGGAATATCAGCTTCCACTCTAAACAGCTCCCTTTCTCTGCAGGAATATGAGCAAACCCTCGATCTCATTCGTAGTAATAAAGTGGATTTATTATATCTGGCACCGGAAACGTTGATGAAAAACAATGTATTAAATTTGGTTTCAGGCTTAGGCGTAGATTGCATAGCCATTGATGAAGCCCATTGTATTTCGGAATGGGGGCATGATTTCCGTCCCGAATACCGCCAGCTTGCAGAGGTTACCACTCGTTTTGATGGGGCTGTTACCCTGGGCCTCACCGCCACCGCCACGCCTCAGGTTCAAAGAGATATTGCCGGCTCACTCGGGCTCAAAAATGCCAACACCTTTGTAGCCAGCTTCAACCGGAAAAATTTGTATTTGGATGTGGCAAACAAAAATGATTCACTGCAGCAAGTGATTTATTTTCTCCAGGAGCATAAAAATGAATCCGGTATTATTTATTGCTTTTCGCGCCGACAAGTAGATAAGCTTGCCAACGATTTGAATGCAAATGGTTTTAGCGCGCTTCCCTATCACGCCGGACTTGAGGAAAACGAGCGTATGCGAAATCAGGATGCTTTTATTCGGGATGAAACAAACATTATTGTAGCTACTATTGCTTTTGGGATGGGCATCGACAAGCCGGATGTGCGCTTTGTAATTCACCATGATATGCCAAAAAACATTGAATCGTATTATCAGCAAATTGGGCGTGCCGGACGTGATGGCCTGCAATCTGATTGCCTGTTTTTATTTAGTTATGGAGATGCTTCCAAAATTCGATATTTCATAGAGCAAAAAGCGGAAGCTGAACAAAGGGTTGCCGAACAGCATCTGCAACAGCTAATGGAGTTTGTAGAAACAAATCAGTGCCGGCGAATAAAACTACTTGAGTATTTTGGGGAACAATTCACCCAAGAAAACTGTGGAATGTGCGATTTCTGCACTGGAAATACGCCGGAAAGAGAAAATATTACAGTCCCCGCACAAAAGTTTTTGTCAGCAATGGTGCGAACTGAGCAGCGTTTTGGCTACCATCATATCAAAAATATCTTGGTAGGCTCTCGCCGAAAAGAAGTGCTAAAATTTAATCACGATCAGCTTTCTACCCACGGAATTGGAAAAGAATTCAGCTCACAGGAATGGAAACAGCTCTATCGCGAGTTAATGCGGCAAGATATTATTCTTAGGGAAGTTAAACATAAAAGCCTCAAGCTGACTCCCAAAGCCATTGATATCCTTAAAGGAAAGGAACAGGTATTTGGTGTAATTGAAGAACCCGAGCAAAAAACAAAAACCCGACAGACAAAATCAGATATTGAGTCGCTGGATTTCAATCGGGAATTGTTTGTTTTACTAAAACAGAAACGTACGGAGCTGGCGCACGAGCAAAACGTTCCACCCTATATTATTTTCCCGGATACCACCTTAATTGAAATGTCGTACTATTTTCCACAAACTAAAGAACGACTGCTGACTATTCACGGAATTGGGCGGGTGAAGGCTAAAAAATATGGTGCCGCTTTTCTGCCTGTAATTAGCTCATTTTGCGGCCAGCATGATTTAGACGAAAAACAGAAGTCAGCACAGTCAAAAATGGTCACTGTTACCAAAACGCTTTCTCAAGAAAGCCGTCCTTACCAGGTAGGCAAACTGTTTAACCAAAATAAAAGCATACCGGAAATTGCTGCTCATTTTAATGTAAAAGAAAGCACGGTACTTTCTAATCTCCTTAAATTTGTAAAAGCAGGAAATTCGGTTTCTTCGGACCGCATCCTGAAATTTTCAACTCTAAATACAGAAGAAATAGAGCAGGCAACAAAAGCCTTTGATGAACACGGGCTGGGTATGCTGCGTCCTATTTTTAAGTCGTTGAATGAGCAGGTTTCATATGATGAATTGCGCGTAATTCAGCTGTATATGATTAGCCTTAAATAAAAAAGGCGAACGCAAGCCCCCTTTTCTTATAATCTTTATGTTAGCTACGTCTTAACCCGACTTATTTATAAGAAGGATTTGCAAAACCCATCAGACGGCTGAGTTTGCCGTCAGGTGGGTACCTTTTAGAAGCTGTTAACCCGTCTGACCGAAAACCCAGCGGTCGGACGAGGTGATATTTTAAAACCTCCTGAAATTAGACAAAATATATAATAGCTCAAATTTGAGAACCGGTGGAAGGCGTCAAAATTTGATTGTAGGCGGCGTTGAACTACTTCCTCATAAGCACCATCGGAGGTTTGCCTGCACAACGAAACGTTAGTGTAGTTGTGGGGAGGTCAGTAAGGGTCTTTTAAAAAATCCTTACTGATTCATAGAAATCAGGAACTCTTCATTGTCTTTGGTTCCCTTCATCTTATCCAGTACAAACTCCATGGCTTCGAAGGCATTCATACGATTTAAATAACGACGAAGCAGAACGACTTTTTCTTTTTCGGATTCGGGAACAATCAGTTCTTCGCGGCGGGTACCACTCTTGAATACATCAATCGCCGGATAAATTCTGCGCTCCGACAAGTTTCGATCGAGAACAAGTTCCATGTTACCCGTTCCTTTGAACTCTTCAAAGATCAGGTCATCCATACGCGAGCCGGTCTGAACCAGAGCAGTTGCTAAGATTGTCAGGCTACCGCCATCCTCAATATTACGCGCCGAGCTGAACAGCTGGCGGGGTGCTTTTAGCGCTTCCGAATCAACTCCGCCCGACATGGTACGTCCGGATGAAGGCTGACAAACGTTATAGGCACGGGCTAAGCGTGTAATTGAATCCATAAGGATGAGTACGTCATGCCCACTTTCAACCAAGCGCTTTGATTTCTCAAACACAATTTCTGAGAGGCCAACATGATTTTCCGGCCGCTCATCAAAGGTTGAGGCCACCACTTCGGCGTTATCCACATTCCGATTCATCTCGGTAACTTCCTCCGGCCGTTCATCAATCAGGAGTATAATGACCTTGGTCTCCGGATTATTTTCGTTCACAGCATTGGCGATGTTACGCAGGATGGTCGTTTTACCGGTCTTGGGCTGAGCGACAATAAGCCCCCGCTGTCCTTTTCCAATAGGTGCAAACAAATCAATAGTACGGGTGGTATATTCGGTCGGCTTGTGCTCCAGTTTGAACCGATCCTCAGGATAGATGGGTAACAGATCTTCGAAATCTTCCCGATTATCCATATCCGTAGGAATCTTGCCATTAACCCCGTCAACACGGAGTAGAGCAAAATAACGTTCGCCTACTTTAGGAGGACGGATAATACCAATGACACAATCTCCTTGCTTCAAGCGGAATCGCTTAATCTGCGAAGGGGATACATAAATATCGTCAGGGCTTGCCTTGTAGTTATAATTGACCGATCGCAAGAAACCATAGCCATCCGGCAAAATCTCAAGGGTTCCTTCCTGTATAAGATAGGGTCCTAACTTCGGCTGAATCTCCTCAAGTCGTTCTTCCAGCGTTGGAGCATCCGATTCGGGCAGGATATCGTGCACATTTTTTTTCTTTTTCTTCTTTTTGCCCCCCTTGCGCCGACCTTGTTTCGAATTATTTTTACTATTACTGTTGCTGTGGTCGTTGCCGTTATTTCGAGCTCGTGCCTTATCGCGTACTGATTGACTAATGCGATCGATAAGTTGCTGTTTACGCAATCCTGAAACAGATGATAATCCCTGTTCGCGTGCTAATTTTTTAAGTTCTTTGACCGTTTTGTTTGGCAAAGCATCAATTTGCTCTAACGTAACTCCATCGGTCTGATAATCCGACATAATAATCTTGTTCTATAATTTGGTATGCGTTGCGATGAATAAAAGGTTCTTACAATCTTATACTAAGCTGTAAAAGAGAATTGATTTACGCTGCAATAAATTAAATAAAGGGCGTAATCTCAGTTAGATATGAAATTATCGGTTTAAGCGAAATTTTTGATCCAATCCCGAACCGTTGCATAAAAGTAAAAACTTCCAGCAAAAATTACTAATTCCGAATCAAACTCTTCAAGTAATTGTCGTTGTTGATTCAATCGGGTCGGAAAAGCCATCATTTGCGGCAACCATCTTTTGATATCCTCAACAGATGCCGCTCGCTCTGTGTTAAGTGAATAATAATAGATATTTTTGAATTCTGAAAATTCTTCCATCACTTTAGGTGTTATTTTATCACGCATCAGCGATAGAATTAATACTGCGCTGCCAATCTCTCCCACAGATGAAACCGACTCTCTTAACTTCTGTACAGCTTCAATATTGTGTGCCCCATCGAAATACCACTGTTTTGTCTCTGACAGCTTTTCAAATCGGCCGTAACCAACATTCAATTGCTTCAAAGCCTGCCCAAATTGTTGCTGGGTTACCGAAAGTTGATCGTTCAACACCCGGGTAACCTGCCAGGCAACAGCAACATTAAAAGCTTGAACAGGCGCTTTCAAGGCCGTGGAAAAGGTTATTTCGCCCTCATTAACCGTTATTTTCACCTTACCTCCAGTCATATACTCTGGTTTCAGATCAGTAATCGAAAAAATATCTGCATCTTTGTTTTCCACTACCTTTCTGATGGCTCCTTCCGCTTCTTGTGCAAGCTGGCCTACCACTACGGGTCTCCCTGCTTTGATAATACCCCCCTTTTCTCGGGCTACTTTTTCCAGACTGCCTCCCAATATATCGGTATGATCCAGGGAAATGCTTGTAATGACGCTGACTAATGGATCAATGATGTTCGTTGCATCCAACCGGCCACCCAACCCTACTTCTATAATTCCCAAATCAACTTGTAATTTAGCAAACCACCAGAAAGCTATGGCAGTGCTAATCTCAAAATAGGTAAGCCTATATTCTTCAACTTTATCGTGGAACTCCCTAAAAAACTGCAGGAGCTCTTCATCCGGGATGGGTTGCCCATCAACGATAAAACGCTCGTTAAAACGAAATATATGGGGCGAAGTATACTTGCCAACGCTCACGCCCCCTTCCCGGTAAACAGCCTCTAATATGCTGCATGTACTGCCTTTTCCATTGGTGCCTGCTACATGAACGGAGGAAAAATCATCCTGTGGATTACCGATAGCCTCACAAAATTTTCTAAACCTTGAAAGGCCAAAGTCGGTTGCTTTGGTGAGATCGGACTGAAATTTTGGAATTTCTGACAGGTATTGTTCTACATCATCGATCGATAAAAATGACATCAAAGATCTATTGAAAAGTTAAAATTTCATTCTTAGCTCAAAGCTCATTACTTTGACAGCTACTTCAAGAAAGTTTGTTTACAGATATTATGCTATATAATTCGTTGGTGAAGCCCTTGTTATTTCAGCTTGAAGCTGAACAGGCCCACGATTTGACTAACCAGTTTGCACAGAAAGCTTCTAAAAGTTCTTTGTTGCAATCATTAGCAAAAGCGATTTACAATTTTCAGTCGCCGCGCCTGTGCCAAAATATCTGGGGACTGAAATTCAGAAATCCCCTGGGATTGGCTGCCGGTTTCGACAAGAACGGCAAAGTTCCTGAAATAATGCAAGCACTGGGATTTGGTTTTGTTGAAATAGGTAGCATTACCGGTAATCCATCAACAGGAAATCCCAAGCCCCGTATGTTCAGGCTACCGCAAGATCGGGCCCTGATCAATCGTATGGGGCTCAACAACGACGGAGCAAAAACGGTCGTTAAACGGTTAAAAAATAAGAAATTATCCATTCCCCTGGGAGTTAATATTGCCAAAACCCATGACCCCAAGGTACTGGGCGACTTAGCTATCCGAGACTACGTTCATAGTTTTCAAGAAGCTAAAAAAGTAGCCGATTATATAACGGTTAATATTTCTTGCCCGAATACGACCGAAGGTAAAACATTCGAAGATCCCGCGGCCCTGGAAGAGTTACTTTCAGCCCTCAATATCCGGGATGATGCACGTTTGGTTCCGACCCTGGTTAAAGTTTCATCCGATTTAAATCACGATCAGCTATTGGCGCTACTGGATGTGTGTGAAGATCACCGGGTTCACGGATATGTGGCTTGCAATACCTCTTCCCAACGCGAGAACCTGACCACCTCCCCTTCTGAAATAAAACGGATTGGCCGCGGTGGACTGAGCGGTTCACCCATTGCTGCCAAGAGTATACGCATCATAGGCTGGATAAGCGATGCGACAAAAGGACAAAAGCCCATTATTGGCGTCGGTGGCATAGACTCTTTTTCGACGGCTCTCAATATGATGCTGGCGGGAGCAGATTTGTTGCAGGTTTATTCTGGCCTCATCTATGAGGGACCAGGCCTTATCAAATCTATAAACCGACAGCTTTTGGGCCAGCTCAAAGAGCTCAATGTTGATTCTATTCACCAGCTCGTAACGGCCTCTGGTTAGCTATGTGGTCTCCAGTTCTTCTGTTCGGGGCAAACTGCTGTTCTCGACTTCTTGCTGGTGGGCCTTCCACCATAATTTAATCCGATCACAAAAGTCGGATGGCGAATCATAATAAAATTTTTGTGCTTTTAACAGGGTATGCTTTCTCATGAAATCCTGATGTTTCTCCAGCATCGCCTCGAAGAGCATCCGTTCTTCAGTATCTGAAAACGGCTTTTCTAGCTCTTGTGCAAGTATCTTGAGATTGTGTAAATCGTGGAGCGTGCCCGTATAATCTGTAATATCATGTAGCTCTTCTTCCAGTACGTCCATCACCTGTGGCCATAACCGATTCAGAATATCAATATGATAGCGAAGGTATTTTACCCTTTTGCGCCAGTCATGAAAGTCCTCCACTTCCCCGGTCTTTGCTACATTCTTTAAGCCTTTATAACCCCGCTTATAGGTACGTTTGAGACTCGGACGAATATCCTTAAACTGCTGCACATCAATAGACCAGTCCGGGATCTCATCTATTTTTGCTTCCACCTTTTGTTGAATTTCTTCAAGCCGATTATCTTCCCCAAATACTTTCTCAGCCAACTGGTCGCGGGAGGCATGAATGCCCTTTTCAAGGTCTTGAAACGATTTCTTATATAACTGTGACTCATATTGTGTTTCGAGGACCTCCAGGGTTTCAAGGTGTGCTGTAAGATCACGAACGTCTGATACCTTGCGGCCAAGATCCCGAAACCATTTATTTTCACGATCATAAAAATCAATATGATCACGCACCAGTCGCAGACAGGCCCGGATCTTTTTAAATGCCTTCCGGCTCTCGTGAACGGCTTTGTGCTGCTCTTCTTCCGTATCTGATTTTCTTAGATACTTTAAAGCAGTTTCACACTCTTCCACCATTAACCGCTTTAGTCCTTCCGAAAAATCCTCTTTATAACGTAACTGAATACTCATCTGGTAATTACTAACATGTTGAATATGAATTTAACAGTAATAACATATTTGTCTCTTCTGGTCAAGAATAATTGGATTTCTTAACCTTTTTTTAATCCAATTCTTCTAAAAATTTGGCTTGCCAGCAATATCAGGCTAAAGGTTAATTGGAAAAGAAACTTCACAGCGAACCATAGTTATATCTTTATCCGGTGGTGATAGTTTAAACTTCAGTGCGCCATCAAATGCTTCTTCAAGCGCATCTTCAATCCCCAGTGTGGTAGGAGGAGAAACCAACGAATATGATTGTATTGCCCCCGTCGGGCTGATTAAAAATTCATACACTACCTCTCCGGAGAGCGAGGCCTCATCAACGTTTTCCGGCCAGCTGATGCCCTCCATAAAACGCTGCATGTTTGGTTGAACCTGTACGGTGATACCTTCTTCTTTGCAGGTTGGCCACTCTTCCTCCCCAGACTCCGTTGATATTTTAAGTTCCTGCTGCAAGGCCGCCACTTGTGATTGATAGGCCGACCCCGAAAAAAGGCTATCATGCTCGGTAAGCACCGTTCGCACACTGTCCCACTGGATAGAACGATATGGTTCCTTTTCCAATAGCAAACTAAGTGGAAAATGAATATTTGCTTTCGCTTCAGCCTCTGTAGAATCAGTGGGCATAGTTTCTGTTGATAATATTTCCGTTAGCTGTTGATAGTATTTAGCCTTCTGTACGTACTCTTCAATGGCTTTAAAATGAATATCCGGAGCTAACCCTGATGTTTGATTATCGAGAGCTAAGGAACGAAGCTGTCGGGGTCTCAACAAAGCTTCCGATGTTTGAATCCGCTGATAAGCCTTGCGCAAACGGCTGCTATCCGTTTCAGTATATGCCAGTTGTGTTCCATTTGGGGCAACAGCACTCGCATACTCTGAGTTGGGGAACTCTTCAATAATCCTCTTCTGCCAGTACTGAACGCTATCGGTCTCTGAGTCAGCTTTAAAAAGCTCGTGCAGGGCATACATTGCCCGGGCACGAAGTCCACTATCATGGTGAATCTTACTCTGGATAACTTTCCGGTAGTATTTTTTTGCGCTGTCGGGCTTGTTAAAATTCAAATGAAATATATTGCCCAACTGGTATTCGGCATGCAGCTGCTCTTTCTGTAACTGCATCCGTTCTTCTTCCGTTTTAGGTATGGATTCTAAATCTGGCTCCAGGGTAACCTGTGGGCTACCCTCTGATTCTTCTTTTTCTGGAGGCAGATTATTGTCACGGATATTCGAGGCCTGACTTAAAGCTTCCTGCCGGCGCCAGTTATCCACTAATGGTCGCCTGCCCCACAGATCCTGAAACTCACTCTTCTCTTGGTTAAGTGAACTTTGATTTTTATGATTTAAGAATCCGTAAAGAGTCGAGTTATTGTTATCGTCCTCTTCTTCCCCTTGTAATGCCTGTCGATTTTGCAATCTATTCTCTTCGCTTTCCTGCTGCTCCTCAAGCAGTTGTTGACTCTTTCGATATTTAACTTCTTCAATAACGGAATCTAACTTTTCCGGGGATAGTGCCCCCAACCACAAGAGACTGTCAGCCCGCTCGATAGATACTTTCAGGTCGGCATATTGGCGATAACTCCCCATTAGGTCAGCCCCTCTGTTATCCTGATTGAGTAAGGAAGAAGAGGTATCAAAATAGGCCGTTGCCATGGTAAAGTCCTGATAGTCGTCACTATACAACCGGCCCATCTGATAATAAGTATCGGCCTGCAAGCTGCGTTCAGTGCCCTTATTTTCGGCATATAACAAATCGCGATATAATGTCTCCGCCTCCTGCGGTTTATCTTGCTCCTGCAGAATATGGGCAATTTTGAAGGTCAACTGATTGCGACGGTCAACGTATTTGTCATTTCTTTCCAACCGGCGATATATCGCCAATGCAGCTTCCAGGTTTCCCTGCTTTCGCGCAACATCGGCCTGTTTAATGTTGGCCCAATAAGTATATTCTGTACCGGGAAAATATGAGGGGACCTGTTCATAGGCGTACCGAGCCTCACCAAACCGGTTCTCCCTTTCAAGCATCTGTCCATAGAGAAAGTATGTGCGGCCGCGCAGCCGCCTATCAGAAAGAGTTGAAAGAGCCTTTGACAATACCTCTGATGCTTCTTCCCAGTCTTCGAGCATGGCGTAATACTCACCGAGCAGAACCTGAAGCTCAGCCCTGGTTTGGGCATCCCATTCACGGGGATACCCTTGTAGCAATGGATCCAGATACGCTATACCTCCCTCATAATCCTTGAGATCAAGCAGTGCTCTTCCTTTCCAGATTGCGGCCTGCTGCATTAAGGAAACGTTTGCATCGGATGCACTGAGCTCATCAAATCGTTTAATAGCCGTGATAAATTCAGTCAGATAATAATGAGACTTACCCATCAGCAGCAAGGCATCATCGGCCCACTTAGACTCTGGATGCTCCTGAAGGACCGACACACATTTTTTAACAGCTTGTTCAAAGGATTCACTGCCAACCGAAACAGGCGAATGATGGATAGGAGCAGGGCGTTCCGGATCCAGGCTAATTTTCTGATCTTCTACCACTTTGCGCCCTTCCTCAAAATACTCGTTGGCGTTGTAGTAGGTATTATAGTAGGTCGTAAAATTTGTCCATCCTCTTTTGAGAGCACTCCCACATCCGGATACCCAAACGGAGAATAATACTATGAACAAACATCTTTTAACCATCTCTATTTATGATATGGCATATTTATAATAGACTAATAGATAATTTTAACAGTTTCTGAGGTGGATTGCAGATATTTTTCATCCCAAAAGAGCATGAGAATTATCCTACTTAGGATTAAAACTTATCTGCAAGTTTCCTATTTATGATAGCCTCTACGACTATCATTCTTCGATGGTACTCACCTTAATCATATTGGTACGTCCCTTTTTGGCAATCGGCATACCCGTGGCAATGATGACTCGTTCACCTGACTGTGTAAGTCCATGCGCCTTTAGATAGTTTTCCATCATCCGAACACTTTTGTCGGTATCGAAGATCTCATCTATTTTTACCGGCTGTACTCCCCAAACTAACCCCAGCTGTCGACGAACTTCGTCACTCTCGGTAAAAGCAACTAACGGCACACGAGGACGGAATTTGGCAATCCGCCGCGCCGTGGTGCCCGAATGGGTAATAGTGCTGATGACTTGCGCCTCAACATTATCAGCTAACAGCACGCAGGAATAGGCTAACGATTCAATGACCTGTTTTTCCTTCCACTCCGGTTGTCGGTAGTCAAGGCTTCGATAAATATTCGGATCATTCCCTTCTACCGAGCGGCAAATTTTATCCATAGTCTCTACGGCCTCTACCGGGTATTTACCGGCAGCCGTTTCGCCAGAGAGCATTACGGCATCGGTGCCATCGAGCACCGCATTGGCAACATCCGAACTTTCTGCGCGGGTGGCGCGGGCATTTTCTATCATAGAATCAAGCATCTGGGTGGCGGTAATTACCGGCTTGCCCGCTTTTCGGCATTTTTCAATAATTTTCTTCTGGACAAGCGGTACTTTTTCGCTGGCTATTTCGATACCCAAGTCGCCACGGGCAACCATAATACCGTTCGATTCCTCAATAATATCATCAATAACTTCAATCGCTTCGGGCTTCTCTATTTTTGCAATAATGCCGGCATTTGAGTCCTCCGCACGTACTCTCGAAATCACATCCTGAATATCATTTGCCGAACGCACAAACGACATTGCAAAGTAGTCTACTCCTTTGGAAGCTGCGAATTCCAGATCCTTAATGTCCTTCTCCGTCAGTGACGACATGGAGATATCCACATCGGGCAGGTTTACCCCTTTGCGCGATTTTAGCAGTCCGCCGACGATAACCTGCGCAACCAGGGAATCTTCATTCTTCTTAATCACTTTAAGCTCAATAAGCCCGTCATCGATGAGGATACGATTCCCCTCCGAAGCGTCTTCAACAAGGTTGGGATAATCTACAGGAATCTGCTCTGGCGTACCCTCAATATTTTCCGGAGTGATGGTAATATACTCTTTCTCTGATACCTCCTGGCCTCCATCTTTCATAGTTCCAACGCGAATTTTGGGGCCCTGTAAATCCGCTAAAATAGGCAGGCTTACATCATACCGTTCCGCAACGGTTCGTATTTTTTCAATTACTTCTGCATGCTGTTCGTGCGTACCATGCGAAAAGTTGATACGCGCTACATTCATGCCGCTCTGTACCAGTTCGTCAATTTTTTCTTCCGTATTACTGCTGGGCCCAAGGGTACAAACAATTTTTGTTCGCCGTTCGCCTGTATTCATCTGCTTCTGTATAACTCTAAAATTCTAAGTTGACTGTAATTCGTGACCCCAAGAGATAAATAAGAATCTCATGGATCGCAAGAAATCGTTTTAATGTATGAAATAAAAATTGGAAACGATATTGTGAAACTATTATCACCATACCGGCGAATATTCTCTTATAAATAAAAAAAGCCGCCCCCCTGAGATTGGGAGCGGCTTTGGAAATATTAATAAAGATTATAGATATATCTATTCTTCAAAAGACATTGGTTGATCACGGGTTGGTAGAGGGTCAGGCACATTAGGGTTAGAAGCAATCTCTTCACTGGAAAGTGGTAAACGGCGAATTATAGTACCCAGTTGGGCTTGGACGGGAACTTCTAATTCCGGTACTTTTGTTCTTCGCCACAAAGTCCAATTTTCGGGCACTTTTTCAAAGACATCAACCCAATGCTGTTCCTGAATGATAGTCACTTTTTCAGACTGATTTCCAAGATCATAATCTGAAAGAATAGAAGAAACAAAGTTATCTTCATCTTCTTGTGCTATCTCGCCTTCAAGTCCATCAAAGTAGCTTATACTTGCCCGGATACCTGCCTCTAATTTACTTCGTGCTTCGATAACTTGCCCTTCTTTGGCCAAGAACTCAGCTTCATGCAATAGAGTTTCAGAAGCCGTAAGAATACGGCCTGGAAATTCCGGACGTATTATATCAGCCCCCACTAATGATACTCCTGATGTAAAATTAGCGCCATTTTGTACACCTACAAAAGTATCCTCATCGTTGTTAGTTTGAAAGTAGGTAGAAATACGAGGATCATCATTCTCACTCATCAGGTCCAAAATGGTATCAGATGCATATAAGAAAAGGGGATCACCGCCAGCAAAGTCTGCATGAAGCTGATAGACCTGGTTTTCTCTCTGCTCATCAGAAGAATAAGGGAATTCAGCATTATTGATATTACTCCTAATTAGGTTAGGATTATCAATAAGAGGCTGGATTTCAGAAGCAATAGATGGATCTGTATTATACTGAAGCATTAGTACCCGTAGTTTTAAAGAATTTGCAAACTGTAACCACTGATTCATATCCCCTCCATATATCAAATCTCCATTTTCTATAGGAGCTAACTCAGAATCAGGATCAATTCTACTAATAGCTTCATCAATACGATCAACTATTCCATCCAGTATATCCTGCTGATCATCAAAAGCCGGATTTGCAATATCTTCTTTAAGTGCTTCGTTGAATGGCACATCACCAAAAAGCACTGTTAGGTAGTAATAGGTATAAGCCTGCACAAGACGGGCCTGTGCAATTGCATTACCTCTAACCTGTTCAGCCTCTTGAGCATCCTTTACAAAAAGCTCTAGATTATTTAACACATTGGTATAAATAGCTCCAAAATTATTGGTTACTGTGAAGTCTGAAGACCCAACGATGTAACGATCGGGTTCTGTGAATACACCTGCTGAACTATTAGAAGCCCAAGTCTGAGCAAAAAATGAGACTGCAGGACCTAACTCAATATTTCGATTAGACTGGAGCACCGTTATTGCCTCGGTAAACAAAGGGTCACCAGGAGCTTCAGTCGCTGCATTCGGGTCATCGTTTACATCTAAAAAATTATCGCAACTAGAGCTCATTATAAATAGCATTATGAGCAAACAGTATTGTAGTGATCTATATATAGTTTGACGTATCATAATAGTATTGTATTCTTAAATTCAAAATTGGATACCAAGCACGCTAAATCAGAACGAAAGTTGAATATTAGCACCGACGCTTTTCACATTCGGTATGTTATTAAACTCTACTCCCTGTCCAATCACACCGGACCCAAACACATTAGTTTCCGGATCTATATGTGGTGCTGCGGCCCATATTAGCCATAAATTACGCCCTTCAACCGAAATACTTGCACTTGAAAGAGGAGTATGCTGGAGCCACCTTCGCGGGAGGGTGTATCCAAATTTAACTTCTCGAAGTTTTACATAAGAGGCGTCATATGCTACCTCTTCGAATACAGAACCTTGGTAGAGATTTTGGTAATATTCTTCAATACTGCTAACCGGAACATCGTTTTCTCGGAAGGTTCCATCACCATTGGCAATGACCCCTCCATCATCGATAAATTCGCCATCCTCTCCTACTTGCTCCCTAAGGGCTCCTGTCTCTTCGGCCAACCCATCAAAAAACAGATCCTGAACAGTACCCGAGACAACTGTACCGCCCTGTTTTATATCGATGAGGAAGCTCAGATTGAACCCCTTGAAATCAAAAGAATTATTTATTCCAAGAAGATAATCGGGAGCTTGGGGCCCATATCGTATTTCTCCGCCCGGTACCCTGAGGCCAGTATCTTCATCAATTAAGATATCTCCATTGTCATTTCGTGCCCAACCGATACCGTATAAACCGAGTGCCTCACCCGGCACTGCCTTAACTCTCAGACCGTTGAAACCCGAATTAATTTGCAGCTCATTGACTCCAGGCGCCAACTTCTCAACAGTTTGATTATTTTTTGTAAAATTAAATGTGGAAGTCCATTGGAAATCGCGAGTTCGGATAGGAGTAACATCGAATAAAGCCTCAATACCCTGATTTTGCACTTCTCCAATATTCGTTCTCCTGGCGTCAAAACCAGTTGATAGGGGCCTTGGGATAGAAATAATCTGATCCCTTGTCTCATTATTATAGAATGTAAAATCTAATCCGAGACGACCATCAAAAAATTGTAATTCTGTTCCAACCTCTATGGATACTTGACGTTGTGGTTTAAGATTAGAGGGTGGAATAACATTGGTAGCATCAAATGCTAAAGCGCCGTCGAATGGAAATCCAAGAGTAGTACCAAACTGACCAAAAGCATCATTGTCAGGAAAATACCTAAAGGCTAACTGATAAGGAGCTTCGTCACTTCCTACCTCAGCTATACTAGCTCGTAATTTCCCGTAAGAAAGTATATCTCCACCAAAATCGAGTGCCTCAGTGAAAATAAAGCTGACATTTGCTGAAGGGTAAAAGAAAGACCTATTTTCTTTTGGCAGAGTGGAACTCCAGTCATTACGACCCGTCACATTTAAATATAAATAGTCCTGATAACCAAAAGTTGCATCAAAAAATAATGCTACAAGACGCTGCTCTGACAGGTCATTCGTAGGACTATTCGATAACGCACTTGGAAAACTATAAAGGCCTGGTACAGCTAAATTAGTTGACACATTAGAAAATATCTCTGTTTTCCGTGTATTAAGGTTTCCTCCCAATGTCGCATTAAAATTAATGTCTTGAGAAAGTTGACGATCAATACCAATCAAAAGATTAGCATCAATCTGCCGTTCTTGTATCCTATCAGTAGAGAAACCTCCAGTTAGTCTTCCTAATGTACCTACAACATCAGGCCGGCTACGGTTATCGGTATAAAAATCAATCCCCACCCGACCTGTTACATCCAACCAGTCAAGAGGAGAATAAGTAATATTACTACTCCCGAAAATACGTTCCACATCATTGTCAAGTCCATTATTTCTAGTAATAAAAAACGGGTTATTCGTCATATCTGTCAATGATATCTGCTCTCCCGTATTTTCATCTATTATATTATCCCGCAGCAAGCCAGTATTTATGGTACGAGGTAAGGAAAATATGGTTTGTATAATGGCATTAGGACTATTGCCACCTTGTACTGCTCGACCATTTGTTTCAGAAAATGTATAATTTACTGTAGCACGGGCCTGCAATTTATCATTAAATTGTTGCCCTGCATTTAATGATAAATTAGTACGCTGAAGCTCACTTTCAGGGATAATACCCTCTGACTGGGTATTTGTCACTCCCAGACGAAAATCTCCGCCAGCTTCATTTGCACCTGCAATCGATATACTGTTGATAGTTTCCATACCATTCTGGAAAAAGTTCTCAACATTGTTTGGATTGGATTGTAAAGCAACCTGTTCTCCACGGAAATCCATGATAGGTTCCCCTTCGCTGTCTACATCCTGTCCTTCAATTCTTGGCCCCCAACCATTTAGATCTTGATTATCATACTCACCACCACTTCCTTGAGCAAAAGTATTCTGGAAGTCAGGTAATCGTAACGGGCTGTTAGACCTCACTGAAGAATTAAATGTAACCTTGGTCCCCCCCTGGTCACTTCCTCTCTTTGTTGTTATAAGAATAACACCATTTTGAGCACGTTGTCCATAAAGTGCCGCTGCCGATGCACCTTTCAAAACGCTAATACTTTCGATATCATCAGGATTTATATCTGATGCCCGATTTCCAACATCAACGGCTCCCCCTGATAAGCGTGTGGCAGAAGCTGTACCTGCAACAATATTAGAATTCGATACCGGTACACCATCCACAACAAATAGTGGTTGTGTATTACCAGTTAAGGTTGAATTTCCTCGAATGACAATACGAGAAGATCCACCAATAGTACCTGACTGGCTTCCTATATCTACACCAGAAACCTTGCCAGAAAGAGAATTCAATAAATTGGTATCTCTCGCCTTTGTTATTTCTTCACCAGATACTGACGCAATACTGGTACCGATTTCGCGTGATTGCCGTTCAATTTGTTGAGCAGTTACAATTATGTCATCTAACCCAATTAAATCAGGTTCAAGTTGGATGTTGAGATCAGTCTCGCCAGCTTCTACCTCACGATTTAATGCTTTATATCCCACAAATGTAACTCGTAAGGTATAAGTACCTGGAGCAAGATTATCGATAGAGAACTGCCCATCAATATTTGTTGATGTACCACGTTCAATACTTGGTATATAGACATTGGCACCAACAACTACTTCGTCAGTTTGACTATCAGTAATAGTCCCAGAAATAGAACTATTCTGTGCAACCGAAATGAGACAAGTAGATAATAAAACTATCCCTGTTAGTAGTAGCTTTCTAAACATAGATAACCTCTTATTTTGTTATTATTGGATATGTTAGACCAACGTTTCTAACATATTTGTTACAATCCCTTCAACCTCTAAAGGGACCTATAATTACTTACCCTATTAATATCAATCTTATTCTAAAAAATAATAATTTTACAAATTGCAAAATAAGACCCTTGCTAGATAAGTTGCAATATATAACCTATAATATCAATTACTTATATCAGACGTTAAAAAATTGCCCTAATTTAAGTCATGAGTTATATTTAAAACATTTACCTTGTGCGTTTCGTTCAACCTAACATTTTTATATATATAAAATCATAATCCGACTCCGTACCTATCATATACGAACTGTTACTTTGTTTGGATTTATCTCCCCATTTTTTTCATCCAACCCCTAGCTATATTTGTATTACAATACAGCCATCGGTCTGTGCAAATCACATAATCATGTGATGAAAATTATCACAGATAAATTTTATTCTTAGCTATATCGTTTCTACATTGGTTACGAGTAGGTTTGAGTGCTTAGTTAATAGTTCTTTTAATACCGGAATATCTGCTATGAAAAATTTATCACAACACGTTCTGTTGCTTTTATTTATTTTCGCCATTTCCTGCAGCACTTCAAGGAATTTGGATATCGAACGCGGTACCGGATACAATTTTAGAGCTGGTCATCCGGAATTTCGCACTTCAGTTTATGGATATATTGATGAAGAAAAGGGATCCACTTTGGATATTAGAGCTGAAATAGTAAAAGGCAGCCTCATATATAAGGAAGAAAATGATACCCTTCAGGCACGAATATCGATTGAGTACCAGGTGCAGGACCTGGAAAATTCCGGTAATATACTAGTATCAGAGCAGTTGGAGAGAACAGTTAAAAGCACAGAACAGTCTATCAACGCTACCCGAGAAACCCTTGACCTGCAATTTAGCCATCAAATTGATCCCAGCCATTATAAGATATTGATTAGTGTCACAGACTTAAATACAAACAAGAATATTACCCAGTCGGTTGAAACCGCGATACCGGAAACGCAGGAGGGCCAATACAATCTCTCTAATATCCAGATGTACGGAAAAATTAACGATATAGGCAGTTGGGAGCCCATCAATACTTACGATGTACAAAGCAAAATCGACTCTCTTCGGTTCGTCTTTCAGGTCATAAGCCCGCAGTCGGACCAGCGCATGCAGATCCGTTCCCGACTGCTTCAATTCGAGTCGGATACGCTTTACCCCCGCCCCATGCACTATTCCAATTACAGCCCTTCATCTATTGAATACAAGGGTATCGATTACGATGAAGAAACCGAGTTACAATCCAGTCAACGAATATTAACGGATTATACCAGTACCTTTATTGAATATAAATTTGCTAACCAGGATCGGGGAAATTACCGTTTTCAGGTTAATGCCCAACGAGGTGAGGAAGAAGAATTATTTAAGGCCAGAGACTTCGGGATCAAAAGCAGAAATTACCCGGCTATTAGCTCGGCCAAAGAGCTTGCTCGTCCTCTTATCTATTTAATGGGAGAAGGCGATCATGAAGAACTTATGGAAATATCGAATTCCGATTCCCTCAAAAAAGCGGTGGATAAGTTTTGGCTCAAAAATATTGGAAATACCAATCAAGCCCGACAAGTTATCGAAAAGTATTACCAGCGGGTTGAAGAAGCCAATAAACAATTTTCTAACTTTAAGGAAGGATGGAAAACCGATCTAGGCATGATTTATATCCTGTTTGGCCCGCCATGGTACACCGAAGACCATTTGAAAGAACTTATCTGGTATTACTCCTATAATCACAGCGACCCGGAATATTCTTACTATTTTGATCAGCCCAAGTTGAAGAACAAGTACTTTCCGTTCTTTCATTTCCTCTTTAACCGCAGCAACTTCTATTATACCGTCCAGTATCAGCAGCGACAACTCTGGCTGAGCGGACAGATACTGACCCGACAGATTTAGATAATATAAATCTCATCCAAAAAACCTTATTTCTGTCGTTTATCGTCCTTTCAGGCTGTATCACAGAGTTGTACAAAGGAGATACAGAGTTACTCAAAGAAGGATTTTGTGGTTCTCAGTGTCTGCTCAGTGATTCTTTGTGAAATCAAGCTCAGAGTTGTACTCCCGCTTTATGAGAAATCCTCTTATAGAAGAACGAGAGTATAACTCCCATGGAGCTAAAAATATCTTTAGCATAAGGTTTTCTTCAATCAAACGATATAACGAGGCAGGGTTGAAGGAATCTGTACCAGTACCTCGTAATTCATAAAGTTGCGCATCTCGCTGAAGGAGGCTACCGTCATTTCCTGGTCACCCTGTTTCCCGATGATGACCACTTCGTCTCCCTTTTGGACGTTGGAGATATCCGTAATATCAACAGTGAGCAGGTTCATGTTTACCAGCCCGGCTACCGGGGCGCGCTCTCCGTTGATCAATACAATGCCTACGTTGGTCAGGTTGCGTCCGAATCCATGGCTGTAGCCGATGGGCACGGTAGCTATCTGCTGATTACGACTGGTTAGATAGGTATTTCCATATCCAATAAACTCGCCCGCGGGCACTCTTTTTGTACTCATTACTTCGCTTTTCCAGCTGATGACCCGTTCCAGTGGATCTTCGTGCTTGGCATTAATCTCAGGATACTTTTTGACAAAATTCATATAAGTTTCCCGATTGGGCCAAAATCCATACTGTGCAATGCCAATGCGTACCATATCCATAATCGTCTCGGGATAATTTAAAGTAGATGCCGAGCACGCAGTATGATAATTTTCAGCATCAATACCCTGCTCTTCGAACCAAGAGGTATATTCCTCAAATCGATCAATTTGTTCTTGAATGCGCACATAATTCCCGACGCTTTCAGCCCCGGCATAATGGGTACATAACCCATCAATTTGCAAATATTCACTGTGATCTTTAATAAGCTGAGCTGTTTCACCAAACTGGTCTGAATCCAGCCCGAGCCGGTTCATGCCGGTCTCCAGATGTAGATGAACACGCGCCGGTTTGCCAATCCGTTTAGCTTCTTCTGCTGCTGCTTTCAGGCGATCCAGCTCAAAAATAAAGAAGGAAACATCATGCTCGATAGCCCAGGCAATAACATCATTCCTGATCATTCCCATAATCATAACGTGTGTATCTTCATGGGTTGAAGCACGACAGGCTTTGCGGGCTTCATCGGAGCTGAATACCGAAAAATGCCGGATGCCACACTCTTCTGCGAGTGGCACGAAATAGTCTATACCATGCCCGTAAGCATTCCCTTTGATCACTGAACTAAATACCACATCCTCTCCCACATAATTTTTGAGAAAGGAAATGTTTTTCTGCAATGAAGATTTACTTAACTCCACATAGCAAGGGGAAAATTCATCTTTCATTCTTATGAGTTAATCTCTTTTATAATTTGCATGAACATCAATGTGCCGGTGTGAATTACCTCGTCGGGGAAATCGTAGGTTTCGGCATGCAGGGCAGCATGGTTCTCTCCGATACCCAATCCAAACATGGCTCCCGGAATTTCCCGACTAAAGTGCCCAAAATCTTCAGACCAGCTAAACGGAGCTTCTTTCTCCCGGATATCAAGTTCCTGGACTTCGGCCGCTTTTCGAATAATGTCAACCGCTTTCGGGGCATTCTTCGTGGCAGAAAACGGTTCAACCCACCGATGATCTATGGAGAGGTCGTATGTTTGGGCGATGCCTTCCGCAATGTTAAGACAGCGTTCTTGCAGCGATGTCAGGAGTTCATCGTCGTAGGTGCGCAAAGTAGCACGAACGGTTGCTTGTCCCGGCGAAGTGCCAAACGCGCGCTCCCCGAGCTCTGCATTGATGACGGTTACCTTGGTTGCCTCATCCAGCGCACTGTAATATTGGGGCACTGCTGATAGTGCCTGGACCAATTGAGCCATGGCCATAGCAGGGCTTCGCCCTTCCTCGGGATGAGCAGCGTGCGCCGTTTCCCCCTGAAACTCTACCTCAAGACCTACCGAAGCAGCCGCAAAAACCTGATCTCGAACTACAATACGATGAGGCTCATACCCGGGAAGGTTATGCAGAGCAAAGCAGTAGTCGGGTTCCAACGATTGGAATACTTGATCCTTGAGCACCCGCTCTGCCCCCCTTCCAGTCTCTTCCGAAGGTTCAAAAAGCAACGAAACGGTCCCCTTGGATGGACGTTCAGCGGCCATAAGCATAGCCACCCCACAGATAATCGCCATGTGTCCATCATGTCCGCATTTGTGGCCTACCCCATCCGACTTCGATCGGTATTCAGTTTCAATCTCATCAGAAATGGGGAGTGCATCCAGCTCGCACCGGAGCAGAATATGTTCTCCATCTGAAGCCCCCCGATAAGTTGCTATGATGCCATGGCCTCCGACACCATTGTATATTTCATCCGGTTTGGCTTTTTCCGTTAAGAAAGACTCAATGGCCTGAGCCGTACGATTTTCTGATCCTGATACTTCAGCAATCGAGTGCAAGTACTGTCGGAAGGAAGTAAGCTGGGGAAGGTGTGTTTCAATATCAAAAGTCATTCAATGACGTAGCTTTCTGGTAAGATTTGAAATAACTATTAAGAAGTTAATTTTCAAGCAAAATTGCCAATCAGGTTGCAGGTAAAAGCTGTGGTTTCTGATCGTCCGGGTCAAGGATTAATTCCAGAAATTCCGATCTCTAGCTTTCAGTATCCAACATCTAAACTCCAGCTTCCAAACTCTCAACTTAATACTTTACTCTTCTAACTTAAGACTTTCCGTTAATATAACTGTCCCAAAATAATCCGGGGATCAGGATAAATTCCCAGTGCTTGCTCGTGTCCTTCATCGGAGACCACGCCGGGCATATCCGCTTTACCGGGATCTTCAATCGATAACTGAAAATGCAGGTGCGGCACCCATCCTCCATTTACTTCTTCCGAACCAAGATCTGCAATATGCTGCCCTTTTTGTACCTGCTCACCTACCGAAACTTGCTGCAGAGAAGCACGGGTCAGATGACCGTACAAGGCAAATACTTCGGTCGAATCTATCGTATATTTAATAACTATCGTTGGACCATAATCGCCCGGCTGATTATTGTCTTTCATGTATACTACTTTTCCATCGGCAAATGAATACACCGAGGCGCCGGCTTCGGTCCAGATATCGATGCCCATATGGATATCCCGGCTGCTTTTGTAATGGGGGGCAACATACATCTCTTTGCGTTTCTCATTGTAGCGGCCAATGCCCCACTTTTTGCTGCGAATAAACTCCGGATTGTAGCCCTCTGTAAAATCGAACAGATACATTTCTTCGGGATCGTCCGGGTAGTCCATTACGTTGGCAAAGTCGATAGTAGACAGGGTCTTCATAAATGGCAATGATTCAAAAAGTTAAGAGTCTGGCGCAAAGAATCGGGTGGTCCAATATCCCAGTTATGGCTTTTAGTTTCCAGTAAAAGAAAATAAAGAATCTTATTCAGGGCTTCTTTCTTATCCATTAGCAATGGACTTAGTAGTCCACAGAGCCTGGAGTGGTAAGTCCAGTCGGTATGGGTAGTTATCCAGTCGCTGTGGCGGGACGAGTACGAGGCCTCATCGAGCGATTGCTTTTTCGTCTGATGAATGAAATGAGCAACCTTCATTTTCATTGGGAGAGCCTAATACATAATGGGATAAGACGGTAAAGATAAAGCCCACCTTAGATCCGGTGAGCCTCATCTACCTCAACATTATTCTACAATTTTATCAATATAATCGGAATTCATAATTCCAAGAGCTCCCATGTATTTCATGCGGAAGCGGATAAAATCTCCCACTTCATAACCGGCCGCATTGTCTCCCACATCCAGGATGAGCATATCAGAGCTGGCATCGGCGACTTTCACATTATCCTCCACATTAATCAGATGATCCGGATTGATATCCAGATAGCCAATATCCAGGATAGCCCGGTAGGATGTTTCACCATAGTCATCTTTGTCAATATCCGCTACTTTGCCCTGTGGATTCTTACCTAAATCGCCACTGGGTACTTTGGGCTTTTCCGCAATTTCAATAACCTGGGTGTACAGCTCCAGCACATCATTATGCATGCCCTCGATGGTACCGTCAGCAAAGAGGTCTTTGCCAAAAAAGAGAGCTTCGCCCACCCGAAAGTGGTTAATGCCCTTAGGAAGCTGGTTGCGCAGCAACAATGGAATGGTCACGGTTGTTCCACCTGATACAAGTGGAATCGTTTTATCAAACTGCAGCTCGATAATCTGCTTGTAGAGCGAGAGCTGAATTAGCTTATCTTCATCCGGCATCACCCCGTGCATGCAGTTCAGGTTGGTGCCAATACCCAATACTTCTAAATTCTCAAGCTTAAAGACCTTTTCGTAGAAATCGATCAGGTTTTCACGGATGACCCCCTCGCGCAGGTCGCCCATCTCAATCATAATGATCACCTTGTGCACCTTGCCCTGCTTTTGTGCCTCTTCGGAAAGGGCATGCAAGGTGGAAAGCTCCGTATTGAGACTGGCATCCGCATACTTAACCACCGATTCGATAATATCCTTGGGGGGCGGCTTGATATAGGTGGTCATGGTATCCGGATCGATCTCCTTGATCTTACGCAGGTTGCTGATCCGCGAGTCGTGCATCTCCCCGATACCAAGGTCAGCTACTTCTTTTAGGTACTCTTCATGACCGCAAAGCAGCTTGGTTGTGATCCCCCACTTGATGTCGTTCTTCTTGAAGAGGTTATCGAGAAAATTATAATTATCGCGCAGTTTGTCTCGATATAATTTTAAATAGGCCATACCCTATTTCTTAAGTCGCATTTCTAAATATTCATTAGTAAACCCGTACTTTTCATACAGATGTATAGCAGGGTTATCAGCCTCTACATGTAAGGCAATATCACCGTCTGTAGCATCAATGATCTTTTCCATAAGCTGCTTGCCCAGCCCCTGCCCTCGGGCCTCTGCATGAACAGCAATATACACCAAAATATGCTCAGGAATAAATCCACTCATGTTGGTATGATTGATAATAACCGCTCCCATAATGGTTTCTTCCTCATGAGCGACCAAGATAAAACCATCCTGGCCAGGACCATCACCATAAGCATA
The DNA here is from genome assembly GCF_026229185.1 of Fodinibius salsisoli. GTDB lineage: Bacteria > Bacteroidota > Rhodothermia > Balneolales > Balneolaceae > Fodinibius > Fodinibius salsisoli. The sequence goes on from NZ_JAGGJA010000002.1 coordinate 216,486, forward strand.
GCTGATGCACTTTAAAATAAGCTTCTTTTTATCGCCATATTCATCCAGATGTTCGTGCAAAAAGCTGGCTATATCTTCCCTGCTAAATACGGTAGGGTTTTTCGTATCTGAATATATGATATCAAATTGCATATTCGACAAATTATACCTGTTTACTATACTGATATGTTGTATCTGAAGATTCTTCCATTTGTTCCTTTTGCCGGTCGGGAAATAGCAACGACAAACTTACAAACGCAATAGCCGAAACGGTAATTCCAAACACATTAGCATCCAGCCCGGCCGGCAGCTGTTGCAAAAATACTTCCAGCGATACGGTAGTTGCCCCGCCAAGAATCATGGCAGCCAAGGCACCTACACTGCTGCTTTTTTCCCAATAGAATGCTCCAATAATGGGTACAAATAATCCGGATACCATAAATGCGTACGAGTAAAGCATTAAATCCAACACATTGGTCATCATGCTTGCGATTAAGATCGCTCCCATCCCAATAATAAAGGTGGTAACTTGTGAAAACCGCAAAAAGGTATCGCTTTCGTGATCTACATCCTTAAAATAACCAATTATATCGGAAACTACATTTCCGGATGCTGCCATCAGGCAGCTGTCGGCTGTAGAAAGAATAGCTGAAAAATAGGCGCTCATCATAATGCCCATTAGTCCCACGGGTAGCACGGTTCGCAGCAGCATGGGCAAGCCGGTCTCTGGATCGGTATCAGCGATATTTTCAGCTCCCAGGTAGTCAAACATCCCCTGCGATGCGGCTACTTTGGCAAACAGTCCCAGGGCTACGCCCATGAAGGCCATAACAGGCCACTCGAAGACACCGGCCAGATACCATGCTCTTTTAGCCGTTTTTTCGTCATTACAGGCGTAAATTCGCTGGTAGAGCGTCATCCCCACAAACCATATCGGGATGATGGTGACGGCCCAGTATACTACCTTTTGCCAAGTCATATTGCTCATCGAGAGCAATGCAGGATCGACGGTCTGAGAAATGGCTTCCCATCCACCCACCGCCGTATATGAAATAGGAATACCAATAAAGACAAGACCGACCATCAGGATGGCCCATTGCACCGTATCCGTATAAATAACGGCTTTGAGTCCGCCCATCACCGTGTAAATAACGGCAATAGATCCCATAATAATTAAAGCTGTTTGCAGATCGAGCTGGGCAAATGTTCCCTGAGCAAGCTTAGCGCCTGCTAAAATCTGGGAACTGGTAAACCCGGCATATCCTACCGCCGAAATAATGCCGGCAATAAGAGCTACTTCGGGAGTAAAGTAATGTTTAAAAACCTCAGGAAAGGTATAGGCTTTATCAAAAACAGGATTTCCCTTCACTTTGGGAATGAGGAACACGGCCGCCAGCCACGCGCCTAAAAGACCGGTAAAAAGCATCCAGGATCCGGAAATACCCATTACAAAGCCAAGACCGCCCAAACCGATGGAAAAGCCACCACCAACGTCGGTAGCAACAACGGAGAGCCCGATATGGAGGCTACTCATATTGCGGCCTCCCACATAATAGTCTTCAGCACCCTCATTTCTGTTCAAAAAGAAGAGCCCAAAGCCCAACATTGCCAGCATGTAGCAGGCAAAGATCGTTAGGTCAATCCAGTGCATATATGTAGTTGTAATCCATCAAATTGGATTTCTATCTAATAAAAAAACCCTTGAGCAATTAGGCTCAAGGGTTAAAATTTATTGTGCATAAATATATCCTACTTTAGGCGGAATTTCCAACTTTGCCAATATTTCCAAGCATGCAATGTCTTGTTGGTCTTTGATAAAACTATTTTTCCCTGAAAAAGATATTTGCCTTCTCTTTTTAAGATCCTATTTTCTAAGCTCATTTACATTTTTAAACAATTATTCTATGACTACCACCGAACAAGCCATTTCTTTGGAAGATCAATATGGAGCTCACAACTATCATCCTTTACCTGTTGTTGTCGCCCAGGCCGACGGCGTACATGTCTGGGATCCGGAGGGGAATCGGTATTATGATTTTCTATCGGCCTATTCGGCGGTCAATCAAGGACACTGCCATCCACGAATTGTTAAAGCCCTTAAAGCACAGGCAGAAAAACTGACCCTTGTTTCCCGTGCCTTTTACAGTGATCAGCTGGGAGCATATGAGAAGTTTATGCACGATCTTTTTGGGTATGACAAACTTTTGCCTATGAATACCGGGGCCGAAGGAGTTGAGACGGCCATTAAATTGTGCCGTAAATGGTCGTATGAGAAGAAGAACCTTACTCCCGAAAAGGCTACCATCGTAGTGGCTAAAGGGAACTTCCACGGCCGAACAACCAGCATTATCTCCTTTTCCAATGATCCTGTAGCCCGGAAAAATTTTGGTCCCTACACCCCTGGCTTCTCCTCCATTCCTTATAACGATCTGGATGCTTTGGAAGCCGCACTACAAGAAAAGGATGTTGCTGGATTTTTAGTTGAGCCCATCCAGGGTGAAGCCGGCGTGATTGTACCCGATGAAGGATATCTGAAAAAGGCATCCGAACTTTGCCAAAAGTATGACGTTCTTTTTATCGCTGATGAAATTCAAACAGGCATTGCCCGAACGGGGGAAATGCTGTGTGTGGATCATGAAAATGTGCGTCCTGATATCGTTATTCTGGGCAAAGCCCTTTCTGGGGGTGCCTACCCTGTCTCGGCGGTGTTAGCAGATGATAATATTATGGAGTGTCTGCGTCCCGGAGAACATGGTTCTACCTACGGTGGGAACCCGCTGGCTTGTGCCGTGGCGATGGAGGCACTAAAAGTGATTCAGGACGAAGAGCTTGCTGAAAATGCGGAACAACTTGGCGAATTTTTCCGCGATGAAATGAAAAAACTTATTGATGAGACAGACCTGGTAAATCTTGTTCGTGGCAAAGGACTACTCAATGCCATTGTTATTAATGATACTGAGGACAGCGATACGGCGTGGAACATCTGCCTAAAACTTAAGGCAAATGGCTTGCTGGCCAAGCCAACTCACGGTAACATCATCCGTTTTGCTCCTCCTCTGGTTATGACCAAAGAGCAGCTTGCAGACTGTGTGTCTATAATTGGTGAAACCATCAAAGAATACGAAGAGGTAGAGGCGTAACTCGCACTTTATTTGTAGAAAACAGAGCAGCTCAAAGCCCTCAGTTTGTAAAATCTCTGAGGGCTTTTCTATTGCCAAACAGTAAGTATGCTACAGATGCATGTTTTACTGCTGGCCGATATTTTATAACTCTTTATCAAGTACTTAGATCTGAAACCCATCCAAAAACAACTGAATATTATTTTAATTACTTGCTTTATATGCTAATATCCATACAGTAAATTACTATTTACTATAAACTAAAAAGATAAAAAATGAAATCAGGTTATAGATCAGCTGGATTATTAATCTTTGGAATAGTATTTCTATTATCTATCAAGAGTTGTTCATCTTTCATGCAGTCTGCTCGAAAATTTGGCGGAAATAATCACGGTGCCTGTGCTAAGCATAATGGCGTCAACTGCAAGGCTGGAGCAGATACCGATGGCTCGGTAATCTGTTATGATGGGTACCGGGATTCTGGATACAGCTATTCAAGTGTCTGTAATTAGCTATATGGTCAAAGGATGAGTTTAATGCTTGAAACCAGAATAGTAAGTCCACTGTACCGGATTACTAACTCAACTATGCACTTTTGAGTTGCTTCTCCCGACTCAGTCTCAAATTCTTCGGTATACGCTATTTTCTGTGGGTGATATTTTATAGTCCATCCTTTTCTGCCTAATTTGTTATTTGAGAGTATCCACCGTTTGAGGTTCGAAGTAGACCTTATATAAATTATGTCGTCTTTATGAGAATGAAGTGTGTAGATAGTAAACTTCTTTCCCTCTCTTGTAATAAAAAAGGCGACTCTCTGGTTACAGAAAGTCGCCTTTTACTTAGTGGCGGGGGCAGGATTCGAACCTGCGACCTTCGGGTTATGAGCCCGACGAGCTACCAGCTGCTCCACCCCGCGATGTGAATGCCTATAATAAGGCTTGACATGGGTACTTGTCAATAGTAAATTCAAATTTATTTCCTTTCCCTATTTAGAGCTAAAAATGAATGTCTAAAGCTAAAAAAGAGGCTTATGTCCATCACAGAAGAAGTTTCAGCAACGCAAGTGCACAATGTACTCTCCAAACACCTCCTCACTGACGGTTATGATTTTGTCTTAGATCTGGAAAACAGTGCGGAAGCGTATCTTTATGATGCCAGAACCGGAGATCGATACCTCGATTTCTTCACCTTTTTTGCCTCGAATCCTTTGGGAATGAACCATCCCAAAATTGCCAATGACGCCTTTCGTCAAAAAATTGGCCAGGTTGCCCTTAATAAACCTTCTAACTCTGATATTTATACCGAAGAACTGGCTGAATTTGTCGATACCTTCGACCGAGTGGGCATTCCGGATTATCTACCTCATTCCTTTTTTATTTCAGGTGGGGCGCTGGCGGTAGAAAATGCCCTTAAAGTGGCTTTTGATTGGAAAGTGCAGAAAAATTTTGAGAAAGGATATCGCCAGGAAAAAGGCCATAAAGTACTACACTTCGAGAAGGCATTCCATGGCCGCAGTGGGTACACCATGTCATTAACGAATACCGATCCAAAGAAAGTTAGATATTTTCCAAAATTTGACTGGCCCAGGATTATTGCTCCCGCGATGACTTATCCTGCTACAGCTGAGCATATTAAACAGACCGCCGCACAAGAAGAACGAGCCATTGCCCAAGCCGAGCGTTATTTTGAGATTCACAAAGACGATATCGCTTGTATCATTATCGAGCCCATCCAGGGTGAAGGCGGCGACAACCATTTCCGGAAAGAGTTCCACCAGGCTCTCCGTGATTTGGCCGACAGACATGAAGCCCTGTTGATCTACGACGAAGTGCAAACCGGTGTGGGACTGACCGGAAAATTTTGGGCTCACGAACATTATGTTAAACCCGATATTCTGGCCTTCGGAAAAAAAGCCCAGGTTTGTGGTATTTTAGCCGGTAACCGGATTGATGAAGTTAAAGATAACTGCTTCAACGTATCCTCACGGATCAACTCTACCTGGGGTGGTAACCTTGTGGATATGGTTCGTTTCCAACGCATCCTTGAAGTTATTGAAGAAGACGATCTGGTTGAAAACGCCGCTCAAACAGGCGATTATCTGCTCCAGAACATTCAGGGCTTAGCCGACCAGTTTGAAGCTGTTACTAATGCCCGTGGTAAAGGACTCTTCTGCGCTATTGACCTTCCTAACAGTCACATTCGAGATAAAGTAGTAAAAGAGTGCTTTAAAAATAAGCTGATGATTCTTGCTTGTGGTACCCATACCATCCGCTTCCGTCCACCACTGACGGTTGAGAAGCATCATATTGATGAAGGGATGAATATCATTGAGGAATCCCTGAAATCGGTTATTTAAAGTGTTATTTGCCAAAAGATGCTGCCCATAACTTTTCAATCATCACAGGTTGCATCTTTTTGTTGTAAAGAGTAAATAACTTAATAGAGTTTGTAAAACTTGACTTGTCAAATGACAAGATAGAGTAGTTTTACAAATACCTTCTTTAAAAATTAAATAAATGCTTTATGGCTCATATTGACCTCAATAATGACAATCCTGGAATTGTGGGACTCTTTCACTTCCGTCCTGATACAGCCAACCCGCTGTGTCAACTGGCGGAAACATTATTGCGTGGCCCCTCGCCTCTATCAAGTGCCGAGCGAGAAATGATCGCTTCCTATGTTTCCTATCAGAATAACTGCCACTTTTGTCATACTTCTCACGGAGCTTCGGCAGCCCATCATGTAGATGGGGATCTTTCCCTCATTGATGATATTAAGAACGACTTTGAAGAGACCGAAGTAACGCCAAAGTTTCGGGCTCTGCTGGATATCGCCAGGAAGGTGCAGCAAAGTGGCCGTGAGGTTGCAGACGAGCATATCCAGAAAGCCAAAGCGGAAGGAGCTACGGATCGTGAAATCCATGATACGGTGCTCATAGCAGCAGCTTTTTGCATGTATAATCGCTATGTGGACGGACTGGGAACCTGGGCTCCCAAAGAAAACGAAGCCTATAATGAGATGGGCAAAATGATGGCCCACGAAGGATATATGCGAGATCGTCCCGAGCTGGATTAAACCATCTGGTGCGATTCTGGCTGCAGTACCATTTCATTGAGCACCGAGTCTTCCGGCTGATTGGCAGCATAATAAACCGCTTTGCCAACTTCTTCGGGAGTCAGCATTTTATCTTTACGAACACGCATATCAACCTTGGGGCTGTCCCACATAGGGGTATCTACACCGCCAAGGTGCATAAGCGTAAATTTGACACCGCTGCGTTGGTGCTCTTTTATGAGTGATTTGGTAAAGCCGGTTACCGCAAATTTGGAAGCCGAATATACCGACGAATTTTTCATCGGATATTTTCCCACGCTGCCGGGAAACATAACCACACGACCTTTTTTCTCCGTAGCCATATAGCGGACAACCGTCTGTGTCACCAAAAAAGTCCCAAAAATATTAGTCTCAAACATCTCTTTGGCATCATCCGGTTTTATATCCAACAAAGGCTGGATGACCGCTGTGCCAAAGGCATTGACCAGCACATCAATAGGCCCCAGATCTTGGGTTATTTCCCGAACCATATTCGAAACCGAGGACAAATCGGTCACCTCCACGCCAATGACATAGGCCTCTTTTCCAGATTCATTAATTTCCTTGGCAATACTTTCAGCCCTCTCTTGATCACGAGCAGCGAGGACCACAGTGGCCCCACCTTTTGCAAAGGTACGTGCACACGCTTCTCCAATACCACCCGAACCGCCGACGATAAGAACAATTTTATCTTTCATGATAACTATAGTTGACCACTCATTTACACAGATTATTTCTCTTTAATAATATATTGAAACCACTTTCAGGGGTTAAACCATAACCTTTAGAGCCAACCACCCTTTTCCCCTCCTTCATAAGGAGGGGAAAAGCTATGATCTCACTGTTTCTCCCCTTATGAAGGGGAGATCAAGAGAGGTTGAATAATCATAATGGGCATATTTCAATTCCTAAACACGCTACTTCTGTTGCATCGCCTGCTCAATTACACCTTCGTACAGTTCCGTAACCTCGTCCACAGGTATTTCTAATACCCCTTCAATATTAAGCACCGGATCAGTTCCAACGGTACCCAATGCAGTGAAAGGAATATCATGATTGGAGAAGTGATCTTCTAATGTTGCCTTACCATCAGCTGGACAGCTAACAACCACGCCCGATTGTGCTTCACTGTAGAGCACTTCATGTTTATTGTCGCCCAGGGCATCCACAGACACCGTTGCTCCTTTCCGGGCAAAAAGCGCCATTTCAGCAAGCGTAATCGCCAGCCCACCATCTGAAATATCATGCACAGCATTTACCTTCTTGGCTTGAATGGCTTCCAGGAGCGCTTCCTGCAAGCTTCCCTCAAACTCGAGATCTATTTCCGGGGCATCGCCCGTTGTCAGGTCATGCAAAGTATGCAGATATTCACTACCCCCCAGACCATTCCGCTCGGCACCAATGTAGTAAATAAGGTCCGACTCTTGCTTGAATTCCGGTGTCATTCGATCATTTTCCAAGTCTTCGATCAGACCCAGCATGCCAATAACCGGTGTGGGGAACACAGCCATCTTGGGATTTTCATTATAGAAGCTGACGTTTCCTCCTGTTACCGGCGTATTGAAGGTACGGCACGCTTCGCTCATGCCGGCCAGGGCCTCTTTGAATGTCCAGTACACTTCCGGTTTATATGGATTACCAAAATTCAGGCAATTCGTTATGGCCATCGGCTTAGCGCCACTGCAGACCACATTTCTTGCCGCCTCAGCAACAGCAATTTGTCCGCCGCGCCGTGGGTTCAAATACACATATCGGCCGTTACAATCCGTTTTAACAGCCAACCCTTTATTGGTTCCTTTAATCCGAACAACTCCAGAATCGGATGCTCCCGGACCGTTCACCGTATTCGTTCGCACCATGGTATCATACTGTTCAAAAACCCAGCGCTTAGAGGCCACATTGGGTGATTGCAATAATGTCTCGAGGATTTCTTTGTGATCAGAAGGATGATCCAGGCTATCTATATCGAAAGACTGCGTTTCTTCCAGGTATTCCGGCTTCTTCGTCTCACGCTCATAACGCGGAGCTCCTCCGCCCAGTACCAGGCTGTCGGCCGGGATATCCGCTTTCACTTCACCATCTTTATGATAGGTTACATTTTCATCATCGGTTACTTCTCCAATAACGACGGCATTAAGATCCCATTTTTCATAAATATCAATAATTTCTTGCTCACGTCCCTTCTCAGCAACGACTAACATCCGCTCTTGACTCTCGGAGAGCAGCAGCTCGTAGGCCGTCATGCCTTTTTCACGTGCGGGCACCTTATCCAAGTCGATATTCATACCGCTTTTACCTTTAGCACTCATCTCGGAAGAGGAACAACTAATACCCGCCGCTCCCATATCCTGGATGCCGACGAGACCGCCATTTTTGATCACTTCCAGCGTGGCTTCCAGCAGCAGCTTCTCTGAGAAAGGGTCCCCCACCTGCACACTCGGGCGTTTTTCTTCACTTTCTTCGCTAATTTCTTCGGAAGCAAATGTCGCCCCGTGGATGCCGTCCCGTCCGGTTTCAGAACCCACAATAATGACGGGGTTACCCGCACCTTTGGCAATGGCCGATGCGGTACGATCGGCTTTCACAATGCCTACACTCATGGCGTTAACAAGCGGATTCCCTTCATATTTTTCATCGAAATAAATTTCGCCCCCTACTGTTGGCACGCCAAAGGAATTACCGTAATCGGAAATACCCCGAACAACACCATCCAGCAGAAATCGGACGCGGGGGGTATCCAGATCACCAAAACGAAGCGAATTGAGGCTTGCAACGGGACGCGCCCCCATCGTAAAAATATCGCGATGGATACCGCCGACTCCTGTCGCTGCGCCCTCATAAGGCTCAATAGCCGATGGATGGTTATGGCTCTCCACCTTAAACACACAGCCCAGTCCATCTCCAATATCCACCAGTCCGGCATTTTCTTCTCCGGCCCCTACCAACATTTGCGGACCTTCATTGGGCAGTTTTTTTATTTCAAGAATGGAGTTTTTATATGAGCAGTGTTCACTCCACATCACAGAGTACACCCCTAATTCGGTAAATGTGGGTGTCCGCCCCAAATACTCCTTAATCATCTCGAACTCTTCCTCGGTAAGTCCGTGATCTTTTGCTAATTCCAGTGTTACTTCGGGTTCTGTTATGGCGGTATTCGACATATTAATTTTACTTAGAAAATAAAGTTTATCATTGGTAAAAGCATTACAAGGAGGTATAAGAACATATGGGATATAAGATGCTTCCCTATCCCCTTATTTTCTTTATATCCTTATATAATTACTTAAATCATTAAAATCACTAAAAACGAACTGGGCTTTCTTCTGCTTTGCTGAGTCCCCGTTTTGGGTAAACCAGGCCGTATCCCAGCCAAAATTTGTGGCCCCTTCAATGTCAGATCTATAAGAATCTCCTACGTACAGGATATCATTTTTATCCAAACCGGTTTGACGGGTAGCATATTCAAAAACTTTTGGATCTGGTTTCAACGCTCCTACATCCTCCGAAATAACTACATGCTCTGCCGAACGATACAATCCAAAATCATCCAGTTTTTTGCGCTGTGTTTCAGCAAAGCCATTCGTTAAAATTCCGACCGGATACTTTTGGACAACGCGCTGATATAAGGCCTCGGCGCCCTCTATCCACTGCCAGTGGTTCCGGTAGCAAGCAATGTAGTATTGACCAATCCGGGCATAGTCCGAAGAATCCAGATTGAGCTTCTCTAATGTCTGCTCAAATCGATTTCGCTGCAACTCCTGCCGGCTGATCTCACCGCCACTATATTGCGCCCACTGCATACTATTCACTTGGTGATAGATATCAATGAGTGCTTCAGTATTCGTCTCTTTAAAAAGCGAAAAATGAGCATGCACATCTAAGAGTGCGGCTCGTTCTGCAGAACGGTGATCCAGAAGCGTATCATCCAGATCGAAATAAATAAATTTATAGGCCAAGACCTTTAGCATTTAACAATTATGGTAATATTTGGCCCAAAGATAGGAATTAGATTGCTAAGAATTAAAAATGAAAAAGTAAAAATGATCTGATAGTTTTCAATGGTTGAGAAATGAGACAATGGCTGTATCTATTTTCTCTTCCTTTCGTATATTGAGACCGATAAACCCTAAATTAAGAATAAACCTATGAATATTAAGACTCTCATCGGAATTGGCGCAGTTGTTTTGTTGGTAATTTATGGTATCAACATTAATAATGGATTGGTGGAAAAGCAGGAAACGGTGAATCAATCCTGGGCACAGGTCGAGAATCAGTATCAGCGACGCGCAGATTTGGTTCCTAACTTAGTCAATACGGTAAAAGGGGCCGCCGACTTTGAGCAGGAGACGCTGACGGATGTCATTGAAGCCCGCAGTAAAGCTTCTTCGATCCAGTTGAATGCTGATGATCTCAACAATCCCCAAAGAATTCAACAGTTTCAACAGGCCCAGCAGCAGCTCTCAGGGGCGCTTTCCCGCCTGATGGTTACCGTGGAACGCTATCCAGAGCTTAAGGCCAACCAAAATTTCCGTGATTTGCAAACGCAACTGGAAGGCACCGAAAATCGGATCGCCACGGAACGTCAACGATTCAACGAGGCAGTGCAAACGTATAATACCGATATTCAAAAATTTCCAACGAACGTCTTTGCGGGTATCCTTGGTTTTGATGACAAGGCTTACTTTGAAGCGGATGAGGGCGCCAGCGAAGCTCCGGAAGTTGATTTTAATTAGTTTTCATTTAGCCTATTGTAGATATGCCATCAAAAGATCTCCTTACGAAAAAGCAAGAGCAGCAAGTCATTGAAGCTATACAGGAAGCGGAAAAACGAACATCCGGCGAAATACGAATCCATATTGAACAAAGCTCTGATCAGGAGCCGCTGCAACGAGCTGCTTATATTTTTCATGAGCTTGGGATGGATCAAACAACGCTGCAGAACGGGGTTCTCATCTATATTGCGGATGAGGATCACCAGGCAGCGATTTATGCCGGCAAAGGGATCCATGAACAGGTCGAAGATGACTACTGGAGTACGATCCTGGATCAGCTGATTGCCCATTTCAAGAAACAAGAGTTTGAACAGGGCATTGAAGAAACAGTCCGCCGAGTAGGCCAAAAACTTGCTGACCTTTTTCCTCCTGATGGCAGAGCTACCAACGAACTCTCGGATGAAATCAGTTACACCTAATTTTTGATTAATAACCTGAGTCTATATGCTTAAAAAGAATTTTATTTCCCTGTTCCTCTCCCTGATCTTGGTTGCCATATCTCAACCAGCGCATAGCCAAAGCCAGCCTGCTGAGCGTCAATTTTTCCAGATTAAAGTCTATCATTTTGACAACATCAGCCAGCAAGAACGCACTGACCAGTTTCTAAATACTGCTTATCTTCCGGCCCTGCACCGTGCCGGGATAAAGCAGGTAGGCGTTTTTAAACCCGTGGAGCAAGACACTGCGGCTCTCCGCACCTATGTGCTCATCCCCTTCTCTTCCCTGGATAAATTTGAGGCCCTTGCGGCAACCCTACAAAATGATTCACAATTCTCGAGTGATGGTCAGGAATATTTGGAAGCGACATATGATCATCCGCCCTATAACCGCATCAAGTCTATTTTACTAAAATCGTTTAAGGATGCGCCTACTTTGATGGAATCAACCCTTCCAGCTCCTAAAACAAAACGAATATATGAGTTGCGAAGCTACGAAAGCCCGACCGAAGCACTGAATATCAACAAGGTAGATATGTTTAATGCCGGCGGCGAAATCGATATCTTTAACCGATTGGATTTTAACTCCATTTTCTATGGCAATGTCTTGGTTGGTGATGCGATGCCCAACCTGATGTATATGACATCTTTTAAAGATATGGCAAGTCGTGACAAACACTGGGATCAATTTGGTTCGGATGCTCAGTGGGAGCAACTCTCTTCGATGGAGAAGTACCAAAATAATGTGTCGCATGCCGACATCCATCTGCTGCACGCCACCTCCTACTCCGATATATAATTCTTAAGTTCTCTTTAGTAATACCCTTTCATATTTATGAAATATCCTAAACGCTCACTATTAACCTTACTGCTGTTTCTTGGAATTACTGCTTTTGCCTTTGGCCAAAACCTTCCCTCCCAGCCAACGGGTCATGTCAATGATTTCGCCAACATGCTTAACAGCAGTGAGCAGCAGCAGCTTGAGACCAAGCTTCGCAATTACCGGGATACCACAACCACCGTTATTGCAGTAGCAACGCTCAAGAGTCTAAACGGTATTTCGATTGAGGAAACGGCGACCACCCTCTTTAACGAATGGAATTTATGGGAAGGCGATAAAGATAATGGGGTACTGATTCTTATTGCTCAACAGGAACGAAAAATGCGGATTGAAGTTGGGTATGGGCTTGAGGGGGCCATCCCTGACGTGATGGCCGGCCGTATTATCCGCGAGATTCTTTCTCCCAGCTTCAAACAAAGTGCGTATTACTCAGGACTTGATCGGGCTACTTCTGCTCTTATACAACTTGCCAGCGGCGAATATACCGGGCAACTGGCCAAAGAAAACTCCTCTACCCTGGATGGAGATACGATTTCATTTATCATCAACCTGCTTTTTATCATTTTCGTGATCTACTTCTCCTCGCGTCGTAAAGGCGGTAAAGGAGGTGGCAAGGGAGGCAAACGCCGCACCCTGGGGCCCGGTGGATTTATCTTTCTCGGAGGCGGTGGTTTTGGTTCCGGCGGCGGATTTGGAGGGGGCTCCGGCGGCGGATTCGGCGGCTTCAGCGGAGGCGGTGGATTTGGCTCCGGTGGCGGTGGTGCCAGCGGAGGCTGGTGATTTTGGGTTATAGTTAATGGTTATTAGTCGTTAAGAAGGGCAAGACTGCCCAATATTTGCCCAATTTCTTAACGACTAATAACTAACAACCAATAAATGCGGTAATCTATTATTGGAGTTCTATGATTCTCAATGCAACTTCAGAAATACGTACATTTTGCCGGGTTCCTTCCATTGTGCCAACAATACCAATTGCTATATCTGATTCTTGGTTTAAAGTAAATTCGATCTCAGTACTTGGCATTTCCAAAAATTTGTGATTTAGAGCATTACTTTCGAGGTCAGCAATATTTGGCAGCGTATTACCTTTAGCTGCTGCTAAATACACTTCAGCCTGGGGACTCGTTCCCAAACCAAGTGCTTTTCCAGGATCATTATCATTAAAAAAGGCACTAAAGGTATATGTCCCTGCGGGCAGCGTTATTTCCTGGTAAACCTTTCCATCAGTAATTGTCATCTCACTGCTACTCCAACGCTCAAAGCCAAGGTGTCCCGGGCCATTGTAATTATCAAATCCTCCAACCAAGCTGCCATCTTGCGCCGTTCGAGTTTTTACTGCTGTATTCGCCTCCCAATCTTTTATATTACCCCATCGTGAGCCATCCCATTTTCCATGCTCAAAATCAGGGCCGGAATTTGCTAACTGGACCTGTTCTGCTTTAGTGGTCACATCGTTGGTAGAAAAGGTATCAATGGCCAGAGAATCAGGAACATAATACGTACTATGATTAAATCCATTGCCTAAGGCATAATTTTTTAACACAGTAGAATCTTGTTCTCTGGGCACTATTATAGCATGCTCCATTCCTGAATCGTCCATATAATTAAGCTGAGTATCAAATAAATCAGAGCTGCTTGGTGGCCCCCAAACCACAGTAAGTTTATTCTTCATTACATTAAATGAAGAACTTGAGACAAGCCGTGGAAGTAGTGTTTGTTGGTAGGCATCACCATAAACTTGTCCTGTAACTTCTGTACTAACGGAGGCATTGCCATCATTATCAAAATTTATAAACTGAAAGGTATATACCCCTTCAGCTATATTATTAATCTCTACACTCAACGTATCTGAAATACTGGTCGCTTTAGCAGCTTCAACATCTACGATAACAGAGTCCGTTTTATTTCTCCAATATATTTTGGTAGTGGCTATCGCAGGATCCGATACTATCCAGTTTAACTTTACTCTATTTTTACCTGGTGCAAACATAACTGAATCAGATTTAGCAGGATATATTATTTCTCCTCCCTCTATAAAATCCTGATAGGGATCATTCATTGAGGTACAGGATACGGAGCAAATAATAAGAGCCATCGCTGCTATGTAACCACCCATTTTTTGAAATTTATTGTAGAAACGTTTCATAATTGTACAGTCTTTAAATTCATTTTACTTGTCTATACCCAGCTGATTTGTCATCCCTGAACTTTATTCATAGGTCTCCTGAATCTGCCCCCAGAAGGTAAGCTCTGCGATTCCAAATCCGCCCCCGTTTTTAGCTTCATCCCATGTATTTACCATTTTAAACCGAATGTATCGAACCGCCGGAGCTTCAGCGGCATTAGGAAAGTTCATATCGCGCCCCAAAACTTCTGCATACTCTATATCTCCCTGGGTGACCTCACCGGGAGGTGACTCCGACGGTTTTTGAGCCTCAAATGTCCCCAGCTTCGTCCAACTCAGGAAACTGCCATCTTCACCCGGATCATTGGTACCCCATATTTCAAACTTCTTGGGTTCTCCTGGTCCATAGGAACCTCCCGCACGGGCATGGAATTTTAGTCTGTTCAATTTTGCTTTCACTCCTAAATCAAAGGTGAACCAAATAGGATAACTATCGGGCGATGGGAAAAAGACCGGATCTGCTATGTTTGTTGTTTCATCCCAAATATCTGTCATACCGGTACCACAGCAGTGCTGGTCGTTATAATCAGTCGATAGATCAAGCGATGTAAAACCAGACTTGGGTATCAATTCTTCAAATAAAGGGGTGAGTTCAGTAAAAAGTGTATCCGAATAGTTGTTAAATCCATCATTCAAATAAACACCGAAGCGTATACTTTCAGAGGGAAATCCACGTACAGAAAACTGTCCATTTTTACTTTTCGAGTAGAATTTTTCTACCTCCGTTATTTCACCGAGGGAATCTTCAGCAAGAATAGAAAATGTTATATTTCCACTATACTCATTTTCAAAGGAAATAGACGCCCCGCCGAAGGCTTCGCTAAAAGCGAGTGTTTTAAAAGTACTGGACAAGGGGGAAATCAGGGGTTTTATATCAACACTTACTGGCTCAGATTCTTTTTCTGCACGGTTAACAGCATATAGATTAATAGTATAGGCTGCGGTATCAGCAAAACCCTTAATTGTTAGTTGATCGGTATATAAGGAAGATTTTTTTTCTATGGTTCTGTCCTCCCCCAGTTTAGCCACCGCTTTTACATATAAAACCTCTTGGTTTTGGGGTATATCATAGCTAATTCTGGCTCCCCCATGTAAATTTTCGACTTGCACATTCGTCACCTTATCCGGCGTAGCTGTATCAGCATCTTTATTCGGACCATGGATACTGCTTTCACTGCAACCTGACAATATAAAAAATGCTGAAACTATGAGATTTATTGATAATATTCGCAATTTCATAATACTATAATATTTGACTTAAGAATAAATATCCGCTTTACCAGCCTGGGTTTTGAGTCAGTTTGGTGTTGGTCAGTAACGCCTCTTCGCTAATGGGCCACAGGTAATCACGAGCCGTAAACTTCTGCTGAAAGAACGTCCTGGGCCTATAGTAAGCCTTTTCTTCTACCTGATTGATGCTCCATCCGGATAGTGGTTGGTTTAAAACAAGAGAAGCTTCCTTCCACCTTCGTAAATCCCAAAACCGCTTTGCTTCAAAGGCCAGCTCAATCATACGCTCCTGATGGATGATATCACGCATGCCCTCTTTGGTTTTAAATTTATTGGGATCTACGGAATACTTGGTCCAGGCATCCTGAACGGATGGTAATCCCGCTCGCTCCCTTATACGATTTACATAATCATATACATCCGGTCCCGGCCCATCGACTTCGTTTTTGGCTTCAGCATGCAAAAGGTAAAGATCAGTTAACCTAAGCACCGGCCACGGATAACTTTTCGTATTAAAGCTACTCCGCGATACAACCGTCTGGTAATGGAATAGCTTTTTAGGCCAATATCCCGACATAGAAAAACGTCCGATGTGTTGTTCTGAGGCAGGTTGTCCCTTTTTGGACTGGATATACAATTGCTCATTGCTTTTATCGTCATAATGACCCTGCCCATACCATATCGCCCCGTCAAATCCTAAACTGGCATAAAACCGCGGCTCTCTATTAAAATTCATATTCGCCGTTATGTAGCCGGGTTTCAGGTAAAAACGGTCTTGTTCAGTAATGGTCTTAAAATTATATCTGCTCCCATATTCCCAGGTTTTATCTTCCTCGATAGGCACACCATTATCGCTGTAGAACAGCTCAACAACAT
Organism: Fodinibius salsisoli; assembly: GCF_026229185.1. Classification (GTDB taxonomy): domain Bacteria; phylum Bacteroidota; class Rhodothermia; order Balneolales; family Balneolaceae; genus Fodinibius; species Fodinibius salsisoli. The sequence continues at coordinate 233,018 of NZ_JAGGJA010000002.1, forward strand.
GAAACGGTACTCCAAACCTCCCCCAGGGATTTGTATTATCCTTTACGTATGCTGGCTCAATACCACGAGGCGCGGCATCACGCTGGAGGCTATAGGTACTATTATCGGTATTAGCCCATATAATTTCCGAGTTCCATTGTTCGGTAACACTGGTTCTCACATTCAGCTTATATTTAGTGCTATCACTAATACCGGTATTACCAACCGAAGATTCAAAATAATGCAGCGAATGTCCCATCTGTTCAGCAAAATCAATGGCCTCTTGTGTAGCCACCAATGCACTATCCCATTTCGCAGGATCATACTCTTGATTAAACATGATTTCTCCGTCTTTGTTAGCAAATCCGGCATAATCCTGATTACCATTAAATAAAGGACTGGCCGCCGTCACTAAGACCTTTGCCTTAATACCATAGGCGATTGTTTTAGTTATGCGGCCTAAGTTAGCTTCCTGATTCGTTATTTCATCGGGCAGGTCGGTAATAGCCTTATCCAATAGCTGAACAATATAGCTAAATACTTCATCCACGGGCTCCCGTGTCACTCGAACCCCTTCCGTAGATTCAGAAACAGAAATGTTCTCTTTAGGCAATACTATCGGCCCATACATGCGAGTCAGATAGAACAAATAGTAGGCTTTTAAGAACTTTGCCTCTGCAGCCCATTGCGCTTTTTCTGTCTCGGTCATATCTGGAACCGAACCGATATTCTCTATAAAAATATTGGCTTGCCGGACCCCTTCATATAGATCAGTACCTCCGTTCTGGCCTTCCCAGTAATTTAAGTAGGGATCTACAACGGACTGATTTCCCTGCATTACCTGAGATCCGGAATTTCCATCATAGGTTGGTGTAAACACCAATTCATCACTCGCCAGAAAACCTGGATTATTACTCGCGCTGGCTTGGTCAGGCATATACGAATAACAAGTATATAAGAAGCGTTTAGCATCGGCACGCAATGCAAAGGCATTATCTTCGATCGTTGCTACATTATCGGGTACCACGTCCAAATAATCACAAGAAGTTAAGGCCCCTGAAAATACAATAAGTAGAAGGGGTAATAGAATTTGCTTATTCATAGTTTCTATTTCTTTATACATTAAAATGATGCTTTAATACCTGCACTAAAAACCCTCTGGACCGGGTAGCCTAATCCATTTCCAGCCATCTCAGGATCCCAAAGTTTAAATTTGCTGAAGGTCAATAAGTTTGATCCGGTGAGGTAAACTCGTAGGTTTCGCATGGATAGCGACTCTGTTAGTTCTAACGGAAGATTATAACCCAGCTCTAACTGTTTTAACCTTAAGAAACTGCCATCTCTCATAAACCAAGTGCTTCGTTGAAAGTTATTTTCATTTCCAGCACTATTATTGGCACTCAAGCGTGGCCATAACGCATATACATCCTGATCTTCTCTTGACCAGTGATCATCAGCATAGGCCTTTAGCAGCTGATTGCCACCTACGAAGGGCGCTGTACCGCTGGCATTAATCCAGAAGGATGAACGAGCCGATCCCTGGAAAAAGGCCGAAAGGTCAAAACTTTTATAGCCCAGAGAAAAACCAAATCCATACACAATCTCAGGCGTGGTAGGATAGCCAAGAGGTACTTGGTCCAGCTTAGTTATCCTGCCGTCTCCGTTGACATCCCGGTATTTAATATCTCCACCTCCATATTCTCCAAAGCTTTGTTCTGGGGAATTTGCAGCCTCGTTATCATCCACGAACAGGCGTTCTGCTATATATCCATAGACTTGGTCAATAGGATTGCCAATGCGTGACTTCCAGGGGGTGTCGCTATAATCATTTTCCTCATACTTCGTGTATTTATTGGTTGCATAGGTGAAATTACCACGCAGCTTGACGTAAAAATCTCTGCTGAGAAATTTTGAATAATTCAAGGATGCATCAAACCCATGGCTTTTGGCCGCACCTATGTTGGCCTGTGGGGTAGCCGAAAGTCCCATTGAAGTTGGTATAGACTCTCTCGACATTAAAATATTATTCCGGTTTTCTTCGAAATAATCGGCTTCCAGCTCAAATTGATCAAACAACCCTAATCGAATGCCTACATCAATCTTGGTCCCTTCTTCCCAGGTAATAGCTGAATTGCCATACCGTGATATTGAGACTCCCGGCAGGCTTTCATTTCTTTCCCGACCGAAGGTGTACCCTTGGCTATTATCTCGAATATTAACATTGGAAAGATACAGAAAGCGGTCTGATGGATTCCCAATTGCATCATTACCTACCAAGCCATATGTAGCGCGGATTTTGAGATTAGTTATCGCTTTACTAAGAGGTTCCCAAAAGTTTTCATTTGATATATTCCACGACAGCCCCAATGAGGGGAAGAAGCCAAACCGATGGCTTTTATCGAACCGCTCAGAACCATTATATCCAAAGTTAAAAGTGGCGTAGTATCGGCTGTCGTAGTTATAGGTTGCGCTTCCGGAAATGCCCAAATTTCGCTGCGGTAATGAAGTCTGCAGATCTGTTGGGCTTCCTTCAAGTTCATTTCTCATTCTGAAGACTAATAGTCCACCTATACTATGTTTTTCTGCGAGAGTATTGCTATACCGTAGTTTAGATTGCAATTTAAAGTCTGAACTAACCTGCTTTGACTCAGGGTTATATCGTAGTGAAGGATTCCCTTCATCTTCATTCAATAAATTAAGATTAAAGCTTTGCCTACTACCGCCCAACGCAGGTGAGGCTTCGTACCAGTATGGAGTCGTACTTCTTTGTATTTCGAAGTAGCTATATCTTGATACAAACACGCGGGCATCCAATGTTAAATTCTTTATGAATGAGAAGTTGTGTTTTATTCCAAACTGAGCATTCAGGTTCGTCCGGGAATAGTTCCGATAGCCCTTCACCATTTCCGCATATGGATTGGTCATGAAGCCTCCACCCTCTGCTTCGTAATTTCCATATAGAATATGATTTACATACTGAGTGTTTTCCGTTTTGGGATAAACAGCAGGAAAACGCACTGGATTGGACCGGGCGACCATCTCATAAATTTCGGTACCGGACTTTAAGGGCCCCGTGTAGTCATCAAATGAACCACTAAGTTTCGTATCTAATTGCGTATTTTCAGAGAGCTTCACATCTACATTCGTACGCAATGAATAGCTTTTTAAGTCAATGTTGCTATTGTAATTATTGATAGGATCAACTTTTAGCACACCGTTATCTTGGTTTACAGCACCAGCTACATAATAGTTTGCGACATCTCCCCCACCACTTATATCCAGATGCAACCTCTGATTCATGGTGTGATCTTTAAAAAGATCATCTTTCCAATTCGTAGCTGGATATAAGTAAGGGTTGGCACCAGCCTCCGTTTTATCGATTTTGCGTAATGAATAAGGCCGTACCCCCAATGGGTCGCGCGTTGCTACAGCCTCATTATTGAGCCTCATATACTGAACCGGATCTGCAAACTGTATTTCCTCGGTTGGCATAGAAATTGAGTTCTCTAAACGAAAATCGACTTGGGTACTTCCAGGCCGGCCTTCTTTGGTGCGAACCAATATCACTCCATTGGCAGCCCGACTTCCATAAACGGCCGTTGAAGTTGCATCTTTAAGGATCGAAAAGTTTTCAATATTATCGGGTTGTAATCGGGCCAGATCTGTACTGCTGCTTTCAATACCATCGATCAAAATAAGCGGATCCTTCTTGTAGCCGAAGGAAGTAACGCCCCTCACAAAAAACTGAGCATTATCTTGACCCGGTTCTCCACTCCGTTGGTAGGATATTATGCCTGAGGCCCGACCAGCTAAGGTCGTAGTCAGGTTGCTTGTAGGTACTTCCGCCAACTCATTGGCACTTACTGAAGTTACCGCTCCAACTACATCTTCTCTCCTTTCCTCTTCCCCAAAGGCAGTTACCACCACTTCGTCACCTTCAACAACTTTAGGCTCCAAGGCAACGTTAACTTTCGTCCGCCCATTAATCGGCTCTTCTTTCGTTTGATAGCCCACAAAAGAAAACATGAGGGTATCCTGCAAGGAGGGAACAGTAAGTTCAAAGCGGCCTTCACTGTCGGTAGATATACCAGTAGTCGTACCCTTCACTGATACGTTAACAGCTGGCAATGTTTCTCCTGATTGGGAATCAGTTACAGTTCCGGCGACTTGTTCCTGTGTTACCGATACCTGGAGTTTGCTTTGCCTATTTATTAATACCAGCTGCCCATTAGCAGAAACAGCAAAACGCAGGTTGGTACCTCTCAACACCTTCCATAAAGCATCCTCAATAGTTCCATCCTCCATTTCTAATGTCACTTTCTTGTCCAAAGAAGTTAACTGTGTATTGTAAGACAGCTTTAAGTCGGCTTTGCTGGCAATTTTTTTTATACCTTCTAACACCGATACTTCATTTAAATGAAGTGAAATTGTATTATTCAATACAGACTCATGATCAATATCCGAGGTCACTTGTTCATCAAACATAAGCTCGATCGACCCCGCTGAAGCCACAGGCAGTTCACCTTCCTGCCTTTCTTGTCCCTGTGCTGATAATACCAGCACACACACTGCCATCCATACTAAAATGATTTGAATGCTTATCCGGTATAGGTCAGTTCTCTGTTCCTTATCTGTCATATCTAAACCGCTACTTTTTACTGTTTGTTCATCCATTTTTCTTGTTCTATTTGCTATCCGAAAAGGTAATCTCACGACCTTCCCTCTCGTATTTCATATCCAGCGATAATGCAATTACTGTTAATACTTCTGCTAATGGTTCATCTTCAAAGGAAGCTGACAACCGCCGGCTGGCCAACCCAGTATCCGCTATGGTAATATTAATGTTGTACCAACGCTCTAACCGGGTAACTACATCTTTTAACGGCCGATCATTGAACATCAAAACTTTATCTTTCCATGCAATCAGTTCTCTTATACTCCCTTCTCCTCTTTCAATGATATTTCCCGAAGGATGGTAGGTTACCCATTGGTTTTTTGTTAGGAAAACAGGTTCATACTTACCATCATCATTTTCTTCTACCTTTTCTTTACTTACTGCCACTTTTCCCTCAGCAACGGCTACCTGTACTTTTTCACCAGATTTATAAGCATTGATATTAAATGAGGTGCCCAAAACTTTTGTTACGGTATTCCCCGCGTGTACGATAAATGGGCGAGAAGTATCTCTGACAACCGAAAAGAAAGCCTCTCCCTCGAGATATATTTCGCGCTTATTGCGACTAAATTTTGAAGGATAACGCAAAGAACTTCCGGCATTTAAGTATATCACTGAACCGTCACCAAACCGGAAAGTCGCTTTTTGTCCAGCCGATAATGTTCGTTCTTTATACGTTAGGGAGGTATTTTCCTCAAGGGGAGTTTGCATATAATAAAATCCTACTCCCCCGGCGGTAAGAATAAGCAAAATGATGGCTGCTACCCTCAACCAACTATTGGTTTTAATACCTTGAGCAGGTCGAATGTCCTTTCTCCCTGTAGCACCTTCTTGCTTATCTGGCTTAATGTTACTGAAGAGCTGTTTTTTTATCTCTTCAGTATCGGCATAGGATTGCTTCTTTTCGTGACGGATATCTTTTGCTATCCTTTCCAATAAAGAAACATTCTCGGGATCTTGATCAAGCCAATTCTCGATCGCCTGCACTTCATTGGGTGTGCAAAGACCTAATAGATAATTAACTAAAAGTTGTCGGTTTGGCAGATCTTGCATATGAGTCTTTTGCTAAAATTCACTTATATAATCCTATTAAAACCCTAACCCCTGAGGTGAAAAATATTTTAATTATTGCCCCTACATCCTGATAAAGGCGTTTATGAAATAATTTAGAAATTGATCTCCACATTCCGTGCATATCAGTGCGTGGGTAAAAAATCAGGACGGAGAAATCAGTATTTATTTACTTTAGTAGGCGGGACTTTTGAAACTGTAGTAAACGAGTGGGTTATAAATAGATGGCGCCTGATGTAGACAAGACTATTAGTTGTTTTGGGAGAATTCTCTGAGCTCTTGTCTCAAAATTTGCAAGGCTTTACTGATGTGCGTTTCTACCGTCTTGATGGAAATGTCCATTACTTCTGCAATTTCAGAATAGGTCAGCCCTTCTTCCCTACTTAACAGGTAGGCCTTCCGGGCACGCAGCGATATTTTAGAATGTGCAACCCGATAAGCCTCCTGAATATCAATCGGATTAACTACAGGTTCATCCTGAGACTGCTTTTCAGTAAGTTTCTCAAGGTTCTCTTCTAACCAATTGTCGTAATTATTCTCTTTTTTCAATCTTTTTAACGCATGATTCCGGGCTGTCTTAAGCAAGTAACTTTTAAATGAAGGATGGTCAAAATTAATAGAATCTCTTTTCTGCCACATCTTAAGAAATACATCCTGCGCCCAATCTTGAACAAGTGCTTGATTAGATGTATAGGTGTACAAAAAAGACACCACGTCATTAATATACTGATCAAATAATTCTTCAAACTGTTTTCTTCCCAACATCTGTTTCAATCTTACTGATTGCAGCTATTAACTTTCCCTACCTTTTATCTAAATTCGTTTCCCCAAACAAATATCATAACGTTTCATAACAAAACAATAAATAATATTTTTGTTTCAAAAATGAAAATTTATATTACTTTTCATTTCAAAAGGATTATTTCATTTTATCCTTAAATATTCTATTCCTAATTATTAAATGAGGATAAAAGGTGGGATATTTAATACTTATCTTGGTATAGAAATAAAAAGAAGGGGTATATAACTTATAACAAAAGCTCTTAAAAAATTTTGAGCCAAATTACATAAAAGTATAAAACCCTATCGTCTTTAGTACGACAGGGTTTTAGTTATGTTAATAACAACTTTTTATTTAGTTATTCTGCTCCATTGCTGGTGCAGCCGGGGTTTGGTTTTGATATTCTTCCAGGGTAAACTCATCGACCTGAACCACATCCACGCGAGCATCTTCTGCTTTGCGTATTAAGTCAGCTTCTTCCGAACTGATAATTCCTTTCTCTTCAGCCTGGTCAATTACAAAGCGAGGCTGTGTTTTGGGCAGTTCTTTTTTCTTTGTAGCCACATATATCTTCTTATAGACCTCTTCAGCATCAACCAGCGCCTGGAGCGCATATTCATAACGTCCCATTGCCTGGCTTTTCTCTTCGGGCAGAAAAATATCGCTGGTCAAACGATCGCGCTGCTCACCCGGCTGCTGCATGGCCTGGGCTACTTTATGCCCCAGCTTGTCGGAAGGCATGGTGCCGATCCGATTCATTCGTGACCAAAGAGCAATTGGCCCACGAAACAGCCAGCTTAGGCCGGGAACCTGAATCTCGCGGTACAACGCATCAAAGGCTTCCTGGATTTGAGCAAATGCATATTCCATGGACCATTCAAAAAAGATACGATCTTCCTCTCGCTGGCCTTCGGCATCATAACGTCGAAGGGTCGCTGTAGCTAAGTACATCCAGCTGAGGATATCCGCAAAACGACCACTTATTTTTTCTTTTATTTTTAATCCGCCTCCATAGGAACCCAGTGCAATGTCAGCCAGAAAGGCGAACGAAGAGGACGCCCAGGAGAGTTTTTTATAATACTTAGAAGCTGGGCCACTCACCGGCGACGAAGCAATAGCTCCACGTGTCAACGTCATTAATAAAGCACGTGATTTATTTCTGGCTACATGGCCAATATGTTTCCAGAAGGCCTCGTCAAAAGCTTTTACATCTCCTTTCGTTAAAGCATCAATTTCATCAAAAGCATAGGGATGACAGCGGATAGCCCCCTGGCCAAAAATCATCAGACTTCGCGTTAAGATATTGGCTCCCTCTACCGTAATCGCAATAGGCATAGCCGTATATTGATTAGCAAAAATATTACGGGGCCCCCGAGAAATTCCTGCTCCTCCCTGGATATCCATGGCATCGTTAATAATCTGGCGACCCAATTCAGTAAAGTTATATTTTGCTATAGCCGTAACCACCGCTGGCTTTTCCCCCATATCCAGTCCAGCGCAGGTATAACGGCGAGCCGCATCCATCAGGTAGGTAAACCCACCGATGCGGGCCATCGGCTCCTCGATTCCTTCAAACTTTCCAATATTGATTCCAAACTGTCGACGGATGGCGGTATAAGCTCCCAAAGCACGAGTAGCTACTTTAGCTCCACCGAGGCTTTGGGCTGGCAGTGAAATACCTCGTCCTACTCCCAGTGATTCCATAAGCATTCGCCAACCGTTACCGGCCTGTTTCGGCCCACCAATAATCTGATCAACTGAAACAACAGCATTATCACCGTTAATGGGACAATTGTAAAAAGGAATACCCATCGGATCGTGACGCCGACCCAGCCGGATCCCTTCGGTATCGCTTGGAATCAGTGCACAGGTAATACCCAAATCTTTGCCTTTGCCCAGATGGTTTTCCGGATCTTCAAGTTTAAATGCCAGCCCAATAATCGTTGAAATGGCTGCCAGTGTAATATATCGCTTTTCAAAGTTTAGGCGTATATAGAGCTCACCATCATCTCCCTTAAAAACTTCCCCTTCGGCCGTCATAGCGCCGGCATCTGAACCCGCAGTGGGTTCGGTGAGTGCAAAGCACGGCATCTCTTCACCGGTAGCTAAGCGGGGCAAATAATGATCTTTCTGTTCCTCCGTTCCATAGTGCATCAAAAGCTCAGCTGGTCCCAGGGAGTTAGGTACCATCACCGTGGTGGCCAGCGGTCCGGATCGGGAGGCTAACTTAGCAATAATAGCACTATGGGCGCTGGCTGAAAACTCCAAGCCTCCATATTTTTCTGGAATGATCAGGCCAAAGAACTTATGCTCTCGCATAAATTTCCAAACTTTGTCCGTAAATCCTTTTCGAACAAAAATGTCCCAGTCCTGAACCATGCTGCACAGCTCTTCAACCGGACCTTCTAAAAAAGCACGCTCCTTCTCCGTTAACTCAGGATAGGATTCATTGGCCAATCGATTTAAATCTGGTTTACCTGAAAAAAGCTCGGCATCCACCCAAACATTGCCGGCTTCAATCGCCGTACGCTCGGTCTCCGAGATGGCGGGTAAAAAATTTAGCGCATCCAGTAATTTCATTAATGGGCCCGTTACAGCCACGCGCCGAATAGCCTTGATATTAAATATCAAAACCAGGGCCCCAAAAACGATAAAGAGCCAGGCCGGGGCAGAAAATCCCCATAACGCTATAAAGCCTGCAATGGCCCATATCCAAAGAGGTGTTCCCCAGAAAGCTAACAATGTTGCTATAACAATTATGCTCACAATAACTGCCCAGAGTGGATACTGAAACAGGAAGCCTAAACTTTCATTTAACCAATTCATAATATGCTCTCCAAACTTAATGTTAGATTCTATCTAATTCTTCTGCCTCTAATGAGGTTTTCTGCCTATAACTACTAATGATATGATCGATTGCTTCTTCGATAAACTCTTCCTGATCGATGCGCGTATCAAGGCGTTTAGACAGTACGACCGACAATACGCCATGAAGTTGCGCCCAAAAGGTGTAAGAGGCAATGCGGGGCTTCTTTTCATCCACGATGCCTTCTGCGATTCCTTCTTGTAAAACCTGCAAGACCAGCTTATATCCTTTGCGGGCTTTCCGAAACTTTTCTTTGGGATAGCGGGTCATTTCATCGGAGCTAACCAAATATATAATCTGGTATTCTCGAGGATGGGTGAGTGCAAAATTAACGTAGGCCCATGCCAGCTTTTCTAATTTGTTTATCGGACCACCCTTCTCCGGAAGAGCTAACTTCAAACTTTCATTAAGCCGTTCAATAGCTGCTTCTATCAAAGAATGAACCAAGTTATCCTTACCTTCAAAATGAAGATAAATACTGGTTGCACTCACCCCGATTTTGCGAGCAATTTTGCGGAGTGACAGGTTGCGATATCCTTCTGAGAGCAAAACTTCTCGGGCTGCTTCTATAATCTGAAGCTTTAAATTCTGTTTTTTCACCTCTTCCATAATCCTTGGTTAACAGCGTTAAGTAGTAATTAAACATTTCTGGAAGGATAAAGCAATCGGATGGTAAATTTTTAATTTTTGGAGAACCTGCAGTCTTATGAACTTTTCTTATAAGCTATAAACAATTAGCGGCAGCCTTGAATACGAATCATGGATAGAGCAAGAAGTGAACGTACTTAATGCTTGAGAAGGAAGGGATAATGAGCCCCGGTATTTACAAGTATATTGAGGTATATCTATGTATAGAAAGCTCCATTTACTGGATTTTAGACATACAATATCGCAAATACCGGGCTCATAAGGTTATCTATGTAAAATATGCACGGTGCCTTAATAGCAACACAATGCACGGTGAAACACAAGACATCTTCATTACTTATATAAACAACAGATTGAGGTTGTAATCTTGTCGCTTATATTTAGGGCTAAGTAACTGTATGCCTTATCCTTCAATAGCTAATTAACCGATAGTGGGTCTGGCTAAAAACAATTTTGTGATCAAACGCTGCATGCTGGGTTAAAGTGGTTTTACTGTTTGTTATTTACAGAACGCTCTCCGGCTGAAATAAAAAAGCCACCCCTTGTGGGGTGGCTCCATGACTAAAGTTATCCAACCTCAAGCATTAGTTTTGATCCCACCAAACGGGCACTTCGAGGGCCGGGAAGCCTCCGGGAATGCCGGTATCTGATACATTACTCGCATTATTTTGCAATTCAGAATCTGGGTAAGGGAACCGAAGAGGGATTATTCCGGAAGGCGTCTGAACTTGGTTGGTAACAGGTTCAATTTCCGGATAGCCCGTTCTTCGCCAGTCATTATATGCTTCAAACTTTAAGAAGTTGGCAATGTACTTTTGCCTGATAATCTCTTCCAGAGCATTAGCCGAAACCGCTAATAGTGGCAGCGAAGCAATATATATAGCGGCCTCTGTATCCTCAACTCCCAGCTTGTCCATCGAAGCTGTAATCCCCTCAATGTAAATAGGCTGGGCAGCAGTGGCCCCGGAGGTAATGAGCGTAGCCTCAGCTTCAATGAACTTGGCTTCAGCATAGCTAATCCAATTAAGAGGAGCATCCGGGGCGCTATAAAACAATCCTATAGAAGAGATGTTAACGGCCCCTACGCCCTCCTCCCCATTGTCATGTCCTTCGTATACCGGATTCGAACCATCAAATCCTGCTACCAAGCCCTGACCGTCTACAGCTCCCACCGGACGTGCCTGGATAGCTAATCGTGGATCGTTAAGAGATTGGAGTAACGATACATGATGATTGCTCAGCTGATTCCGGGTATCCCACTTGCCATCAATAACAAATTGATACCAAGGATTTTCCTGCCCCGCCGTATCAAAATATTGGAAGTCCGCATCGTCGGCATTGCTTTCAAAACCATTTTGCAAGGCTGCCAAAGCCGCATTTGCTTGTTCGGTGGCATCATAACCAGGTGCGTTGGTTAAATGCAGGTTAAAACGCGCAATCAGCGTGTGGGTTAACTTCTCCCATTTCGCCATGTCCCCACCGTATAACAAGTCATCGTTACCCGGAGATTGTGGACTTGGTTGACCAAAGTCATTAAGGGCACTATTTAGCAAATCAAAAATAGTCGAATATATTTCTTCCTGGCTATCATAGGCCGGTGTGGAGATAGATGGATCAAATGCTTCCGTGTAGGGTGCATCTCCCCACAGATCAGTTATGATTGCAATATTCCATGCCAAAATAACTTTGGCTATCCCTGCATAGGCAAAATTACCGTTTTGAGTAGCTAACTCATTTAAGCCGGTAGCACTATTCATCACGTCGATGTAGGAGGCATTCCAAAGATTATTGACATCTGACGAGTTTACATCATAATTATCGGCACTTGGTGGCACGCCATTATAGGAGGTCTGTTGAACCCACTGTGTTGTCGTTCGGGCCGGCGTATTGCCAATCACTTCATAGCTAAAGTTTCCAAGCAATCCCGAGAGCTGTAAATTTTCTGGCACCTGGTTCGGGGCCGTAGGATCTTCATTTACATCCAGAAAATCGTTACAGGCTCCAGCTCCCACAATGACTGCAATAAGCATCAGTTGTGTTACAATTTTTGATAGTTTCATAATTTTAATTCCCTCTGACTTGTTTAAAATGAGACATTTAAGCTTACCACAATACTTCTGGAGCTTGGTGTTACAGCATGATAAAAACCTTGTGCATTACCAGCACCCAGCAAACTGCCTTCCGGATCCAGATAAGAGAAGTCACTATCAATCCATAAGTTGCGCCCGATCCCCTTTACCGTAAGCGATTTAAAGGGAGTTTGGGCAAGCAAGGAGTTTGGCAATCGGTAAGCGAGGCTCAGTTCTCTTAATTTTATGAAACCGCCATCTTCAACCAGGTTTTCAAACGAGTTGGTATAGTGGGTTTGATAATATGTTTGATCACGGGTAATCTCTACATCATTGGGTTCCCCCGTATTTACATTAACGCCCGGATAGGTATAGGTTGATCCCCTGTTTCCCGTTATTCCAGCGGTCCCATAGAAGACAGAATAGAAGAGGTCAAAATTCAGGATATCTCCTCCCTGCCGTTTATCAAATAAGGCCGAAAGCTCAACGCCTTTATACCTAAAGGTGGTTCGTAAGTTGCTGGTCCAGTCGGGCTGTACATTACCAATGGGTCCTGTTTCACCGGAAATAATGGGTAGGCCGTTGTCTCCAATGATAAGTTGTCCTTCGTCATTCCGTTCATAACGAGTACCCCAGATGACACCATAACCTCCTTTAGTGGGCTCAATACGAATCTGAGGATTGGTAAAACCACCTAAGAAGATATTTTCGACTCCGGGAGCCAATTCAACAACCTCTGAAGTATTTTTGGCAAAATTAAACTGTAAGTCCCACTGAAAATCGTTGGTTTCGATGGGCCTGCCCCCCAGTGACATCTCCACCCCGTAGTTTTTGATTTCGCCGGCATTTAGCAATCGGCTCTCAAAACCTGTGGCTGAAGATACCGGGACTTCAAAAATCTGATCCCGCGTTATCCGGTCATAGTAGGAAAAGTCTACATTGGCACGTCCTTCAAAAAACCGAAGGTCCAGTCCCACCTCATACTCGGTGGATATCTCGGGTTTAAGGTCCGGATTACCAAGAGAGCTGCTTAAAGTATATCCATTAATGCCATTGAATGGATAGTTGATAACGCCTCGAACGCCATCGCCGGGCGCAGCCTGGTTAAAGTTTGTTGAAAGAGAATAAACAGGTGCATCGTTTCCTATTTGAGAAAGAGACATTCGTAGTTTCCCAAAAGTGAAAAATGAATTATCGAATAAGTCTAAGGCATCTGTAAATACAAATCCAAGGCTGGCTGATGGATAGAAATAAGAATTCTTATCATCGGGCAAAGTGGAGGACCAGTCATTTCGGCCTGTTAAGGTCAGGTAAATATAATCTCGGTAATCGAGTGTGGCCTGGCCATAAACGCTGTAGAGCCTTTGTTCTTCTACGACTTCATCTGCTGTAACAACATCGGCATTAGAAATGTGGAAGAAGTCCGGCACATTCAGATTTGTTCCCTCTACGAGCTCATAATCATATTGCCGAACATTGATGTTATTACCTACTAACAGTTCGGCTGAGAAATCTTCATTCAGGTCTTGAGAGGCCGTCAGGGTTAAGTCGGAATTAACCTGTGATCGATTGATTTTTTGATCAAACATACTGCCATTCGGCGTGCCGCGTGTTCCTACATTCACCTTACCCTTCCGTTTATCAGAATAGGTGTCAATGCCAATACGTTCAGTAAGAGACAGCCATGGCAACAGGTCGTACTTCAGCTCTGTTCGTGCAATAAACCGATCCACATCGCTGGTAAACCCATTATTTTCGGACAACCAGAACGGATTATTGAAGGCAGAAGAATTCATCCGCTGTGTACCATCTTCGAATTGTACATCCTTTATATTAAAGTTGATAGGCGCAAAATTTAGGCCAAACAAATAAGCCTGCGTGCCATTACCTTCCGCCAGCCAATCATTTTGGGTATTCGTATATGTAACCGAAGTTTGCACATTAAGATCATCACCAAACTGAGTGCCAAACTTACCAGTCAGGCTCGTTCGGTCAAGCTTGGTTTCGGGCACGATGCCACTTTGGTTGAGGTTACTTGCTGAAAAGAAGTAGTTCCCCCGTTCCGTTCCACCGGATAAGTTAAGGGCGTTCTCGGCGGTAATCCCTGTTTGATAAAAATCTTCTCTGGGATCATAGATATTAACTTCACCAATATCACTGATCACCTGTTGACTAATCTCATCCTTATGGGGGCCCCAGCTTCTGGTAGTCTGTGGATTGGGATTTTCACCCGGATATCCGGGTTCGGTATAACCTCCTCTTTCTCGCGGCAGACCATTGGAATAGAACCCTTCAATTCCCAGCGTATACTCATTCTGGAATCCATCGGTAATGGCATCTGCCCAACCTACCGAACTTTTCAACTCGATGCGGGGAGCTTGACCGACCGTTCCTTGTTTGGTCGTAATAATGACGGCTCCATTGGCAGCCCTGGATCCGTATAAAGCAGTAGCACTGGCTCCTTTGAGGACACTTATATCTTTAATAATGCTTGGGTCGATATCTAAACTGCGGTTCGACGTTCCCCCCGTAAATACCGCATTCCCTGCGGGGTTATCATCCTCTTCATTACTAATAGGAATACCGTCAACTACAAACAGCGGCTGGTTATTCCCTAACAGAGAAGAGTTTCCCCTGATAATAATTCTGGATGATGCTCCCGGTTGGCCACTGGAGCTATTGATTTGTACGCCTGCCACTTTACCCGCCAGGGCATTAACCAAGTTGGCTTCCGGCGCTTCCGATACCGAGGCTCCATCCACTTCCTGGACGGCATATCCAACAGCCCGTGCTTGTCGCTCAATACCCAGCGCAGTAACCACTACTTCATCGAGATTCAGCGCACCCGATCGTAAGGCAACATCCTGTTCCAGCATTTCACCAGCCGTTATGGTAATCTGTTGACTATGCGTTTTATAGCCAACAAATGTAACTCGTAGTGTATAAGTGCCAGGTTCAATATTTTTGATTGCATAACGCCCCTCAACATTAGTAGCTGCACCACGATTAGGTTCTACTAATAAAACATTTGCACCTGGGACTACTTCACCCGTTTCTTCGTCGGTAACCGTTCCTTCTATACTACCGCTTTGCGCCCATAGTACCGGCACAAAAAAGAGTATAAAACATAAGGTCGATAGTAACTTTTTAAACATGTATGCCCCCTTAAATTTATTTATATAGATTTGATACCCATTTTAAGACCTTTATCTTATTTTGTCTTAAAACCGATATATCCCTGAGGTAATTCTTCAAGGTTTATCTTTAAATAAATTTATAGGAGAGATAGTCAGCGTTAAATCAAATTAAGATGAGAAGGGTAATAGTGTGACGAGAAGAGAAATAGTGTGATAAATCTACACGACCCAAACAAACCTTATTCCTTCAACTAAAACGATCTAATAGCTCCTTGTAATTTCTACTCATCGTTAATTTTTCGCCGTTATCCATGACTACCTTATAATCCCCATGAAACCATTTTTCGAGTTCTTTTACCTTCTCGACATTGACAATTGTTGACCTGTGGATCCGGAAAAATAAGTTTGAATCCAATTTCTCTACCATATTGGTCATGGTCTCCCTGATTAAATGTTTTTTTGAGGAGGTATGGATACGAACATAATTACCTGCTGCTTCTATCCAGACGATGTCTTCAGACTTGAGGAAAGAATAATGATCTGATGATTTTACCAGGATCCGCGACAAGGGCTCATCATTATGCACGAATTTCAGCAGCTGATCCACCTTTTCATCTATATTAGATTGCGCTTCCCGAGCTATAATATTCTTGACACGTCCTAAGGCTTCATTAAACCGACTTTTACTGAAGGGTTTCATCAGATAATCCAGGGCATGAACTTCAAAGGCTTTCAGCGCATATTCATTATAAGCTGTCACAAAAATCGTAGCCGGCATCAGGTCGGTTTCAATATGTTGAAGCACCTCAAATCCATTAATTTCAGGCATCTGGATGTCCAGAAACAGAAGATCCGGATTCTTTTCATGTATCTGTTCAATTGCTTCCACACCATTTTTACAAACCGCTGTTATATCAATCTCTTTGTCTTCTTTAAGCAGTTTTTCCAATCGTCTGCAAGCGAGAAGTTCATCATCTACGATGATCGTTCTTATTTGGCTCTCCATAATACTATCGGTTATTTCTCATTTTTTTTGAACGGAAATTCGATATACACTTTTAAGCCTCCGAGTGGGGAGTCCATGAGCTCGAACGTTGAATTGTGATACAGTTGGTTTAATCGCTGTTTAATATTTTCAAGCCCGATACCATCGACGTTAACTGAATTTTCCAACCCCGGACCATCGTCTTCAACAGCTATACTCAGCAATCCATTCTGTTTTTGGGCTGAAATCCGAATCTTCCCCGGCTGCATCTTATGAGATATACCGTGTTTTACGGCATTTTCAACTAATGGTTGCAGTAAGAAACTGGGCACCAATCCATGGAGCGTATCCTCATCAATTTCCTTTTCTATATGTAAACGATCGCTGAACCGGGTTTTCTCAATCTCAAGATAAGTGCCGGTAAATTCAAGTTCGTCCACCAGCGGTACCTGCTGATCATCTACTCGGTTAATTGAGGTTCTTAAAAAACGTTTGAGTAATTTCAGTACCCTTCTGGCTTTAGTTGGTGCTTCATAAATTAGCGAATTGATACTATGAAGTGTATTAAATAAGAAATGAGGATGTAGCTGGACCTTTAGAATGTGCAGGCGTATGGAGGCAAGTTCTGCCTCCAAATGGGCATTCCTGAGCTGCCGTTCTCTATAGCGCTCATAATATCTCCTGGAATAGTAGGCTCCAATAATTAACCAATATCCAAAAGGATCTACCATGCCTAGCCAGTTCATAATCACCGGCACAGATTCCATGAAACTCGTCAAGCTCCATTCTACCTTCTGGTAGACCATTGTAATAACGAGCCGAAATAGTACGGCATGCACCGGTACCAAAAGAAGACTAAAAAAAAGATGCACGCCAATGTGTTTGTAAAACCTCCCTTTCAAAGGAAATTTATTGACCAATATAATGATCAAAGGGGCAAAGGCTGCAAGGCCACCCCATATAAGGAACGAACGTAAAACAATATAGCCTATTTCCAGTTCCAGATCGTTTCTTAGATAAAAGAGATACGTTTTACTAATAGTGGTTAGAAACAAAAAAAGCCAGACAACAACGGCTAAGCCCAACAGGAGCCGTTCTTCTTTTAATTTTTGATAAATCTTCGCCAGCTTCATTATTTATAATCCGTTAGCGTTGGTCAAAAACATCGTCTCATAATCATTCTGCACTTTTTTTAAAGGCAATATTACCGATACACGAATTTCATTACTCAGCCCCTTGGTTGTAAGTTGAACTTCTTTTCCATATTCCTTTTCCAGCCGACCCATGACCTCCGTTATACCTGTTACTTGCAATAAATCGGCCATCGGTCCTGCTAATATACCTTTCCCTTTAATCACCGCCTCTAACTGAACCTCATCTCCCAACTGGTATGCATTATAACTTATTTCGGTAATAGTACCAGCAGTATGCTTTATGGTTCGTGCAACCTCTTCCAATAAGGGAATGAGTACTAAAAACGGGGGTATCAGGTCGTCAAAGCATTCTTGGTCAATATTCGTTTTAATTTGGATATCATGCCCCAACCTTTTTTGCAGTAGACTGGCATAAAGAAAATAAGATCTTAAATCTTCCCGGATGGTCACTTGTTCTCGCTCTATGTTAGCTAACATAATTCGCAATAGATCACTAAAATCGGTAAGAACTTTTTCAGCTTCTTCCTTACTTGTATCCAAACTTTTGTTAACCAATTCTATACTGTTAAGCAGAAAATCTGGCTGTACCTGATTTAAAATAGCATGAAATTTAGCTTTGTTTAATTTGGCTTTTAGCAGAGGTTCCTCAAGCTCGATCTCCTTATTTTTTCGGTAAAAGTCTATGCTATAAACCACTAATAAAACGCCCGCATAAAGCATTACCCTCATATCAAGAAATCCTAAAAAATCCCTTTTTAAATATGACCAGCCAAATGTTATATCAAAATAATGGGAAACGGTGTAGCTTTGTACCAGGCAGTGTAAACTAAACAGGATGACCGCTGCTACTAAATGGATCCCCATGCTGGTATATAGCGTCTGCTTCTTGAAACGATAGGTTCGGGCTAACCAGATGAGTATGGGTGTGGAAACAATCCAGGGGATAATGCACCAAAATTCAAATATGATGGCATCAATGACTCCTATAGGAGTACCCTCCTGAAAAAATGAGAATAGAGTCATCAGTGAGATTAACAGGATGACAATGCCCCAGATCCCCCCTACCATCAACAGCTTAAGTGCCTTTTTTTTCAGAGATAGAACCTCCATTATAATCTTTTTTCGGTGGCTGCATATAGCATTAAAGAAACGATATATTGCAATGTACGCAGCTTTTATATCACCTGCTCGTTACGATAATTTATTGATAATAAATTTATAAGTTACCATTTAGAAAAATTAAAAAAGGCGGAGGGGTTGTGGATCGCTTAACTATGTGGCCAAGTGGATATAACCGGGACAGGCCGTTTTAAAAAGTATCACGATTGTGTCTTAAAAATTTCAGGCACTGAAAACTCGATATACGAAATAGTTCGTCCTTTTTTTAAATGCTTTTTCTCAAAATAGGTTTTGTGGGTAAGCAGTGGGTCATCAGGGCGTTCATCATAGATATTTTCTACGATATCCAATGTTTTACATCCTGTTTCTTTAACGGCCCATTGGGTATAGGAAAACAGCTGATTGCTATCCGTTTTTAATCGAATTCTTCCATTCGGAACCAATACTTTTTGATAGATGGCCAAAAATTTTGGGGAGGTAAGCCGCTTATTACGATCACTTCCTTTGGGATATGGATCGGGAAATGTAATCCAAATATCATGTACTTCCCCGGGATCGAAGTATTCATCCAGATGATCAATATACGTCCTTAAAAAATGTACATTGGCACGCTTTTTCTTCAACGCCTTACTCGCTCCTTTCCAGATCCGGGCGCCCTTGATGTCAATGCCTATAATGTTCTTCTCCGGATACCGATCGCTTAATTCCAGGGTATACTCTCCCTTTCCACAGGCAAGCTCTAACGTTATAGGGTGATCATTTTCGAAAACATCGGTATTCCATCTGCCCCTCGGCTTTTGTACTTCCCCCGATTGAAAATCGGTATACTCGGAAACATTCTGAAAAGCCGCTATATCTTGAAATCGATCAAGCTTTTTTCCCATTACTTACTTCAAAATAATGATTAGGGTGAAAGTCTAAATATATTCCAGTCGTCGCCCTTCTTCTCATAACATATGCGATCGTGCAGCCGTCCAGTACGTCCCTGCCAAAATTCGATGCGCTGTGGTTTAAGTCTAAAACCGCCCCAAAAGTCGGGCAATGGAATTTCCTTGTCCTCGAACCGTTCTTTAACAGCCCTAAATTGCTTTTCCAGTTCTGATCGGGACGCCACTTCAGCACTCTGTTTTGAAGCCCAGGCTCCAAGCTGGCTCAGGCGCGGCCGCTGGTGGAAATAGACTTCCGACTCTTCTTGGCTTAATTTTTCTACCCTCCCTTCTATTCGCACCTGCCGCTCGAGAGGTGCCCAATAAAAGCAGAGCGCAGCATGGGGATTTTCCTGTAGCTCTCTTCCTTTACGGCTTTCATAATTGGTATAAAAACGGAAGCCCTGCTTATCAATGCCTTTGAGCAGTACAATACGAGAAGAAGGGATGCCCTCTTCAGTAGCTGTTGATAAGCTCATGGCATTAGCATCAAGCAGATCGGACGATAGTGCCTGTTCAAACCACTCTGCAAACTGTTTTATAGGATCATCCCGGACGACAGACTCCAGAAGCTCTTCTCTGGCAAAATCGCGCCGAATTTGCTCGATACGTTCCTGCTTGTCTGAACTATCCGGCATACTGGGGAGCTTTGCCCTTTTTCCACTTGATATTACAGCCCATGCTCGGCTTCTGTTCATCTTTAACCTTTCCATCCAGCAGCAATTCAACAGCCTCTCGCAGATCATTGCCATTTACCGGCTTATCATTCCCGGGACGGCTATCATCAAACTGACCGCGATAAACCAACTTATCATTTTCATCGAAGAGAAACAGATCTGGCGTACAGGCAGCCCGGTATGCCTGGGCAACTTCTTGGCTTCCGTCATACAGGTATGGAAACGAAAATTGTTTTTCGCGGGCAAGGGCAGCCATTTTAACCGGACTGTCATCGGGATAATTCTCAACATCATTGGAGCTTATCGTCACGACTCCAATTCCCTTTTGTTGCAGGTCGCGTGCGGCAACTACGAACTCATCCAATATATGAAGCACATAGGGGCAGTGGTTACACATAAAAACAACCAATAACCCTTTGGCATTGGCAAAATCCTGCAGCGAAACCAACTGGTTATTAACCGTATCAAATAGCTTAAAGTCAGGAGCTTGGGTACCAAGTTCCATCATGGTAGAAGGAGTCTCAGACATAGGTAAAAAGTCTTTGTTAATATTAATTGGTTAGAAGGTACAAAAAATTCTGTTGTTCAGTTCCCTGAATATATAAAATGAACCATACCTTTAAAATAATGATCGCTGCCCTTTTTGAGGGTTACTTGAATATTCTGCCACAACTATTGTCTTATCACCACAATTACTATACAAAGAAATTTATTTAACCTGATATTAACCATGTTAACGGCATAAGTTGTTACCGGATATGATCAACCATCATCGAACCTAACTTAAAAAGACGCTAAATATGGATTTACATATTCCCAGGCTACTAACCTTTTGTCAACGACTGCTACTGAGCATAATCATCTTTCCACTGGTGCTCTCGGCTCAACCACAAAAAGATAAAGGCGAACAAGCTGGCAGCTATCCTGAAATATCCCGGAATATAGACCCTGCACCGGCTGGTCCTTCCTCATATTTTTCATGCAGCAGCGATACCGTTCGTAATCAATTTAATTTCTGGATAGGCGAGTGGAACGTTTTCGTGGATGGAGAGAAAACTGCGGTAAGCCATATTGAGCGAACCCTTGACGGCTGTATGATTTTGGAGAACTACCGGAATTTGAAAAACGGTTTTGCCGGGAAAAGCATGAACTTTTATGATCCTAAACGGCAAGAGTGGATACAGATATGGACCGACAATCAAGGTAACGTAAGCCGATACCGTGGGAACCAAGAAGACGGTAACATGTATTTTTCAGGAATAAACACGCTCAGAGATGGCACACAAACCAAGGTACGAATGGAATTTATTCCCCGAAAAGATGGTAGCGTCCGACAAATTTATGAACAATCTACCGACGGCGGCTCGACCTGGGAAACACTCTTTGATGGCATCTATCGATCTCAAAAATAGTTATCAGACTTTAAGGTTTAGATCTTTTTTAGTTACACCTATACTAGTTCGCAGAATATTGGCTGACGCCTTAGCTCATTTGCCGTTTAATTGATATAATTATAAAAAGGATAGTTAAGATATTTACAAGCCGATCATGGGCCTCAAAGACTCAAATTCCTTAACAACTTTCTTTTTGCCCGATAATTTCAAGACGGTAAGAAGACAGGTTTATTGGTTTTGTGGTTTCTGGTTTTTCATAGCCATCCTTGAATTTGGTCAGGATTATATTAGTGCGATACTCAACGGCAACGCCTTCATCGTTGTAGAATCTTTATCCTACAAGCTATTCTGGTTGTTGTTCATTCCACTTTCGTTAGCCCTCAATTACAGCTTTACAAAAGCAGATAAATTCTTTCCGGGCTTACAACCCTTTGTCTTTAAACTGATACTAATACTTTTCATCACATCAATTCATCTCATCTTATTTTCCTTTATTCTTTTTGGAATCTCAAACCTCATCCATGAAGATCCAGTTACGCTGATGTACCTGATCTATGAAAAACTATCGACCCGCCTTTATCTCGCCCTCTCCATTTACTTTTCGTTATCAGTATTTTCTTTTGTAATTAGGCGTATAAAACCTCAGGGAAAAGCGGATCAAAAGATTGCCTCAAAAACCATTACAGTTAAAAATGGCAAGAGTTCCAAGATTGTGGACATTGTCGATATCAAATGGATTGCCTCTGATGGTGCCTATCTTGACATTCATACAACCGATAAAAAATATATAGTGCTCGACAGCCTGAAAAATATCATTAAAACCCTGCCTGAAAATTTTAAACGCATTCATAGATCAACCATTGTAAATATGGATAACATCAAAGAGTTAAAATCCCGCGGCAATGGTGACTACGATGTAATAATGGATGACGATCGGTTGCTTCGGCTCAGCAGAAACTACAGGAAACAGCTGAAGGGGGACCTTCTGTAGCATTCTTACTCACCTCATGCGATAAATAACTCAGCTTATATAATTCACTTCCCGCAGCCCCACCGAATTGTGTACATTTTGGAAGAAGAGCATATTTCGTTACAAGAAAAAATTAACCTTTGTCCCATGTATACTCTCAGAACAATCCTTCCTTTATTACTTGTACTTCTCCATTCTCATTTCGGGCTTGCACAAGAAAAATCAATACAGAATGCAGAACTGGTTGGTGGACCATGCGAGGGATGTGAAGCTGTTTTAGACTTCGGAAACGGAGAACTTTCAGCAACCGACACACTGCCCGGATTTGAAGAGAATAAACCCAAACTAAAAATAACCGGCACCATCTATAAAAATGATGGTGAGACCCCCGCCGAAGGGGTAATCCTGTTTATTCATCACACCAATCGAGAGGGCATTTACCCTACCCGTGGTGATGCAAAAGGCTGGGAACGGGGATACGGCTACATCCATGGATGGATAAAGACCGGGACTGATGGCCGATATACCTTCTATACATTTAAGCCCGGATCCTACAGTCAGAACCCAGCACACATTCATCCAATTATTCTCGAACCCAACGGTAAGTATTATTGGCTCAGCAGCTATCTTTTTGACGACGATCCGCTACTTTCGGATGAAGAGAGAAATAATAAATCGCCCAGAGGCGGAAGCAACGGCATTTTGTCGCTAAAGAAAGAATCCGGAATATGGGTTGGCCGAAGGGATTATACTCTGGGCAAGAATATTCCGAATTATGAATAATTTTCTCTCTTCGTTGCCTACAGTCGGTTGGCTATACCTGCTATCTATTTAAGATGTTGCACTGATAAACCCGCGGAAATAGGTGCGTTTTTTTACAATGTATTGTATCATAGGTGATATAAAATACTAAAGTTAATTTGCATGGAATTAACTTTAGCCAAGACAAAATAACAGCAAGTAGGCTCTTCGATTTAATTTAGTAGTGTTTTTGAAGTTATGGGGCTTTAACTGCGCTACTTTTTTTATTCAACCCGTTACCTGCAAGGCTGAAACACCAATAGTACACAAAAATTGAGTAATGAGTAAAAATCAATTAATAGATTATGTACAGAACTTCGTTTCATTAGAAGATGATGAAGCTGAACAATTTGTGTCTGCCTTTGAAGAGGTCAAAGTAAAAAAGAGACAATTCATTGTGCAGCCTAATTTTACCAACAGGCACCGGTCATTTGTAGTAAAGGGAGCGTTCAGAAGCTATGCAATAGCAAATGATGGACAAGAACACACCCTTCAATTTGCCATAGAAAATTGGTGGATATCAGATTTTAATAGCTACATATACCAACATCCCGCAACTCTTTTCATAGTTGCATTAGAAGACAGTACGATCTTACAAATTGAATACAATACAGAGCAAGAACTTAAAAAAGCCAATCATAAGTTTGAGACATTTTTTAGAATAATGGCTGAAAAGGGACTTGCCTTTGAACACCGAAGAATCCTTTTCAACCTGACCCATTCTGCAGAAGCACGCTATGAGAGTTTTTTATCAAACTTCCCCAACTTTGTTCAGCGGGTACCACAATACGCATTAGCTTCCTACCTGGGAATGACAACGGAATATTTGTCCAGAATCAGAAATAATAGAACCGACAAAAGTTAAACCAGGTCAACTTTATTTCTTGAACTACTTCATATTTATTGTTTTTGAATTGTTGAATTTTTCTCTTGTCAATATTGACAGATAATTCAAAACTGATAAAAAATGGACCCATCATTAAATAAAACCTTCTCAACAAAAAACGAGATGGTAAAAAAAGGGCAAATCGTAGAAGCCACAGAAAAGTTTTTCGCACCTAATGCTAAAACCATTGATTTTGATGGTACAATAACAAAGGACAAATCAGAAATGGTATCCAAGATGCAAGGTTTTGCAGGTGGTATTGCCAAAGTGAATGACATCACCCTGCATCACACTTCATTGAGTGGAGATGTTTCTTTTGCTGAATTTACGTTTGACTTTGATATGAAAGACGGAAGCAAAATTTTATGGCACGAGATTCTTCGAACCGTTTGGCAAAACGGCCAAATTATTGAGGAACAATACTTTAAAGCTTAAACTATTGAGATATGAAATTTGTAACCAAAAAAATACACTCCTATCTGGATTATCCGGTAGCTGTGGCACTCATGGCATTACCATTCGTACTGGGATTGGGAAATTCTAACTCACTTGCCTTGCAACTATCGGTTGGAACAGGAATTGCAGCTCTTATTCTTACACTATTAACGGACCATCAATTGGGTGTTTACCGAATTATCCCTTACAAAGGACATTTATTTGCAGATACCCTTGTAGGCATTCTGTTTGTGATAACTCCTTTCGTGTTTTTGTTTGAAGGTTTGGATGCTTACTACTATTGGATAATCGGTGCAACGGTTTTAGCAGTCGTAAGTTTGCATAAACCAGAAGTAGCAACTTCAAATTAATTTTCCTAGAGTTTAAAATATTACACCCTCAAAGGATTATTCGTAATAATAGCAACGCTTTTTTATTTCAATGTCGATACCAGATATAAAGTTGACGTTATTGATTAGTCAATACCTTCGTGGATGCTGACATCCAGTTTACTATCGTATTGGTACCCCCGCCATCCGAGTAGTAAAGTTGAGCATGGTCATTACAATGATTGGTGCTGGTACCAACCAAACAGTACTCCTCAAAAAAGGTGAAGCTGTCCCTCTTCCGGACGTCTAAAATGTTTTGTAGAAAGTTTAATATCATGTTCATTGAGCCCCAGTTTTTTAGTTTGAATGGCAAACATTTTTCGGATTTGGTCTGAGAAAGCACCATCCCCGCTGAACCGTTTTCCAAACTCGCTAATATTCAGCTTTCCGTCACGCATATCTTTAATCCGGTTAAGGATCTTCTCTTTTCTGTCGGGGAAATATTGTTCAAGCCAATCCTGGAAAAGGTCTTTAACGCCATATGGAAGACGCACAATCGTATAGCCCGCATGCGAGGCGCCGGCCTCTTTGGCTGCTTTCAGGATGTCCGCACATTCATGATCGGTAAGGCCCGGAATAATCGGAGCAACGTTTACTCCTACTGAGATCCCGGCCTCAGATAGTTTTTCTATGGCCCGGAGTCTTCTGTAAGGTTGAGAGGTTCGCGGCTCCATTACGCGGGCCAAATCCCTATCCAAAGTGGTAACCGATAATGTGACATGGGCCGCATCATATTCGGCGAGCTCGCTAAGATGGTCGATATCGCGGGTAACCAAATAGTTCTTCGTGATAATTCCCACGGGATTCCGTGCTTCGGCAAATACCTTCAGGCAGTTCCTGGTTATTTCAAGCTCTCGTTCCACGGGTTGAAAGGGATCCGTTACTCCGCTGAGCGTAATAGCGGTGGGCTTCCAACGCTTGCTCGCAAATTTTGAGCGTAGTTTTTCAGGAGCATCATATTTAACCATTATGCGTGACTCAAAATCAAGCCCGGCCGAAAAGCCCAGGTATTCATGAGTAGGCCGGGCATAACAATAGATACAACCATGTTCACAGCCCCGATAAGGATTTAATCCGTAAATAAAAGGGATATCCGGACTATCATTTTTTGATAGTATCTCCTTGGTATCATCACGAATAAGCTTGGTTTCCTGCGATGGTTTTTGGCCCGTTTCTTCATCCAAATCGTAGTCGAGGTAGTCATCCTCAAAACGGTTGGCAGGATTATCGGAAGCTCCCCTCCCCCGAATCGGATTGTGTTTGTTCTGTGACATATCGATGGATTCAGGTCAAACTTTGTTGCTTCAATAATGTGAACAAAGTTCCTGACAACATAGTGTCATCTGACCTTGAAATATCTGCCAAAATAAAAAGGGATCCAGAACTTAATCCGGATCCCTCCTCTCTCTTAGCCTCTGGACAAACTCAATATTAGCTGCAGGTCGTATTCATAAGGTTAGCATCCCAGCATAGTTTACTTCCGTCTTCCATAACATAGCCGGTCTGGCTGTCAGTATTCCAGAAAACGGTATCTGTATCCGAGTTACCCGCCTCAGTAAACGTCATGGTATGATCGGCTCCATTTTGTTCATAGGTGAAGGTCACATCAAGAGCCCCATCGTCAAAGATTTCAGTGGTTAAAGTTCGTTCGGTATCACTTGTTGCATTCCACTCTGTAGAGGCTGCAGCTTCACCGCTTTGATCAAGTACATAAAATGTCCATTCGCCTTCGGTTCCATCATCAGTGGTATTTCCTTCCATCACTTTATAGTTATCAAAACCGCCACCCTGGCCGTCATCAAATGAAATAAACATGGCCCAATTAGTTGATCCTGCTTGCTGTTCTGCTGTAAAGCGCGTCGAAACACTTTGTCCTTCAGCAGAATAATTATATGACCATTCCCAGGTACCATCCTCAAAATTGGCAGCTTCATTATACGCCGGATTCAAGTAACCCATATATATCTGCCCGAGAGAAGCAAAGAATGTTCCAAATATGGCTTTGAACCGTGCTGAAGAATAAGCGGAATAATCATCATTTAATATCTGTCGGCCCTTTGTGCCCTGAGGGTTATTTTCTTCAAAGAAGGAAATGTCAGGCTGTGCTACCTCTGTTAAATCCGGAATTGTGGGCGGATCTCCTTCTGTCTCTGGGCCGGTACTATTGTCTCCACCGCAACCTGAAAGGCTTATAGTGAATAATAAAATTAAAAAAGCATAGCTTAGTTGTTTCATAACGTCTCCTTATTTTGGTTAATGGGGTCTTCTATTAGTTAATACGTATCTACAGGATAAATCAGCTCAAAAAAATTTATCATTTTTTGGAAGCCCCTTCAGCACCAAAATCCTTACACTTTTTTGATACACCTCTCCCTACGTTAAGCTGTCCGATACTAAACCTGTGCCATTGATCAGAACCAAGATTTAAAAATCATACTGGTACCCTTACCTACCGAAAATCTTGCATAAGCCTACGCGCAATAAACCGTTTTAACATTGACAAATTCCCGGATGCCTACATGGGAAAGCTCACGGCCAAAACCGGACTCTTTTATTCCACCGAAAGGCAGCCGCGGATCCGACTTCACAAAATCATTAACAAAACAACAGCCTGCCTCTAATTCTTGGGCCGCAATACGTTCGGCATGGGTCACATCCTCAGAGAAAATAGCCGCCCCAAGCCCATAGTTTGTACTATTGGCAACGGTAATAGCATCCCTCTCATTTTCTACCGTAATTACCGAAGCCACGGGACCAAAAAGTTCCTCGTGGTAAGCTGGCATACCTTCTCCAACGTTCGTTAATATTGTGGCAGGATAATAGGCTCCCTCCTGATCAGGGATCGCCCCTCCTAATACACAATTTGCACCGGCATCAATGCTTTTTTGTACTTGCTGATGAAGCTCATTGCGCAGGCTTTCACGAGCCATAGGACCTATATCCGTTGACTCTTCAAACGGATCTCCAGCCTTTTTCTCTTCCATTTTGCTAATCACGGCCTCTAAAAAGGGGCGAAAGTTATCTTCCACAACGATAAATCGTTTGGCAGCAATACAACTCTGCCCGCTGTTAATGAGACGCGAAGTGACACAGGTCTCAGCCGCTTTCTCAATGTCGGCATCTGCCAGGATGATATATGGGTCACTGCCTCCCAGCTCGAGGACGGATTTTTTTAGTTCACTTCCAGCTGTTCCCGCAACAGCCTTGCCTGCACGGGTGCTTCCGGTTAACGTAACGGCTGCTATATCTTTATGCTTAATGAGCTTCTGTGCCTGCTCACTGCCTGCAATGACCGTTCGGAAAAGGTTTTCCGGAATACCAGCCTCATGCAATAATTCTTCAATAGCAAGCGCACAGCCCGTTACGTTGGAAGCATGTTTGAGAATAGCCGCATTGCCTGCCATCAGGGCCGGGGCAGCAAACCTGAAGAGCTGCCAGAATGGAAAATTCCATGGCATGATAGCCAGTACCGTACCTAAGGGATTGTAGGTGATATAACTTTTCCGTGCATCGGATTCGATAAGCTCATCATCGAGAAACTCTTCCCCGTTATCAGCATAGTAACGGCACACCCACGCACATTTTTCACTTTCGGATATCCCCTGTAGCAGTGGCTTTCCCATCTCCTTAGCCATTAACTCCGCATATTCATCTTTATGCTCTTCCAGCCTATCTGCCACAGCCTGCAATAAGGATGCTCGTTCATCAAAAGGGCGTTTCTTCCATTTCTGCTGTGCCTCCCTGGCATTTTGGGCAATAGTATGTAATTCCTCTTCGCTCATTTCATCGTAAGATGCAATAACCTCTCCGGTAGCTGGATTGACGGATTCTTTCATGCCGTTTTTCTTTGATTAGCATTGACTTTTCTTAACCTAAAATAAATGCATCACATTCCCCAACATACAAAAAGGACTCGCCATCTTGCGAGCCCTATATCCAAAAAATTGTTCTCAATTGATCCTATCCTACTCTGATGACAGCTTATATATATTTCCATCAAAAGCGCAGAGATATAGCTCATTATCTGCATCCACTCCAAAGGAGGAAATAGCCACATTGGCATCCACGATTTCCGTATTTACCGGGTTGTCCATATCAGAGTAATCCAGTGCCCAAATGCGTCCCGATACATAATCGGCGTAAATATACAATCCCTGGAGCTCAGCGTGTGAGGGGCCGCGATACACAAATCCACCGGTTACGGATACATCACCCTGGCTGCGATCGTATTCCCATACCGGAGGTTCTAATCCCGACTGATTGCAGTTTTCTTTGGGGCTGAAGCAATGCTTCGCCTCCATCGTATTCCAACCATAGTTGCCTCCCTTTTTGACAATATCGATCTCCTCAAATCGATTTTGCCCGACATCCCCAGCCCACAGTCGGCCGTTCTCCGGATCAAAGCTAAATCGCCACACATTACGCAAACCGTAGGCATAAATTTCCTCCCGATAACCCTGATCGTTATTTACAAAAGGATTATCGGATGGAATTCCGTACTTCTTTCCATCATCCGGGTTATCTACATCAATACGGAGAATGTTAGACAGCAGCGTTTTCCTGTTTTGGCCGTGTCCGTGTGGATCTCCACCCGAACCACCATCACCCACAGCAATATAAAAATACCCATCAGGGCCGAATGCTACCCCTCCGCCATTGTGATTGCCATACGGCTGTTCATAAGAAAGCAACACCTGCTCCGAAGAGGCTACGGCTTTATCAGGATCGTCGGGAGCAACCTGAAAACGAGAAATATGGGTCTTGGAATCCGGCGTCGTATAATTAACATAAAAATAGCCGTTTTGCTGGTAGTCCGGATGGAATGCCAGCCCCAGTAATCCTTCCTCATTGCTTCGATCGTCTACTCGTTCTTCAATATCCAGAAAGGTTGTAACTTCCTGTACCTGTGGATCATTAGGGAAAACAGAGATAATACCTCGCTGCTCGACCACAAAAAGACGATTACTGCCGTCGCCCGGATCCTGCAGGTCAACAGGTCGTGTAAACTCCAGTTCAGGAAAAGCTTCTTCGATGTGATAGGCGTTATCAATAGCTGGATTGTCGGTGCTCTGATCCGAACTTTTATCCGCTGCAGAACAACCGGTTACAAACATGAAAAAGATAAGAAATGTTAGATGCATTAGTCCACTGGATTTAGTGATGAACGGTTACGCTGAGAAATGAATCTCAGCATTGAAAAAGCATGAAATAATGAAGATAGGAAAAACAACTATTTTTCCTAATTCTAAAGGCCCACTGGAGATGGTTAAATATACCAATCCCTGTTGCCATCTTTTAAACGTATAAGGGAGTATTATGCACTACAATAATAGCCAGGCTACTGCAACAATATACCTTACCTATTCACTGCAGCTAACATTTTCCAGTGTTTCATCCCAACAGGCTTTGTTCCCTTCATTTACATCGGGAGTAATCAAATAGCCCGCACGGGTATCTACATTCCACTGGGTAATCGTAGTATCAGCAGTTCCGGCGTTAAGGTACTCAACCGTTTTTAAGGGTGCTTCAGTTGTATACTGGATGTAACTTCCCGGTGTCCCGTTTCCTGATATAATGTCTAATCTGATCTGGTTTGCCTCCTGCTCGTCAAATTCCCAGCTCAACTCTGCCAGTGGCGTATTATTACTCTCTGTACTGCTCAAGCTGTTAATAGTCCAGTTCCCCCTCTTGCCGTCTTGCCTCACCGTTCCGCTAAGAAACAGTTTGTCATTCAAGGTGCTTGATTCGGAGCTCACGAAAAGGGACCAGCTCACAGTATTTGCCGTAATTCGCTGGCCAATGAGCCGAGCTTGATACTGGATGCTATCCGCCGAGGTTTGATAACTCCACTCCCACTGCTGGTCGTCATTGAGTTCCGCCACCGTATCTTCAGCAGCTGATAAAAGGGCTCTTGGTTTTGCTAAATTGCTTTCAACAATTCCTTCCAAAGAACCTGCGCGATATACAGCCTGGATGTAATAGTCAATAGCTTGCGTTGTTGCTTTTTGAGGCTCTTCTGCTCCCAGGAGTGTCGAAAATTCAATTTCCAGGGACGAAATGGGGGGCAAAGCCGGGGGCTCTTGATTGACCGATGAAGCAGGATCATCGGAACAGGCGTTAAATAATAAAACACTCAACAAAATAACTATGGGAAGTATTGAAAACCGCTTAAACATATAGACTATTGGAGGATTAAATTAATTTATGAAAAAGAGCAATGGTAAAGGTTCGATATTAATACACCCAAAACTTTTTACCAGATGCCTTTGCAAAACTCGTCGGGTCCCGAATTCTCGGTATCGTCCGGAGAATGGTCTTAGGCACTATAAACTCGCCCGACCACACAATTAGTGTTCGGACGAGGAAGTATTTCATAGGCCCTGCCATGCATTAGAACTGATAAACAGGAGCTTATATTATTCGGAGCAGGGGATATCTTCAAAATTCTCGTCCCAGCAAGCTTTATCTCCATTATTATAACCCGGAGCAGTAATAGAGCCGGCTTTGGTTTCAACATCCCACTCTAATGTTGTTTCCTGATTTTTGCCGGCATCATAGTAAACGGCCGTCTTCGTAGTGCCCTCGAAAGTATAATCAATGTAATCACCCAAGTTATCATTACGATCGGATACGACCTCAAGACGCAGACTTAAATCATTTTCGGCATTGGCAGCCCAAGTAATTTGAGAGACTTTTTCTCCTTTACCTTCGGCGTCTAGCAGGCTGTAATACGACCAACTACCCGTTGTGCCCTGAGCCATAGAAACACCACTGAAGAACAGCTCGTCTTCCAATCCTAAGTTGGAATTGGTGACATAAAAATTCCAACTGGCATCTCCGGCCTGGTCGCGGGCGGCCGTCAGGCGTACACCATAGTCATTTTCTTCTTTTGACGTATTATATGCCCATTCCCATTCTCCATTTTCATTATATTGAACATCCGATTCTGAGGCAGCCTTAAGAAAAGCCCGGGGAAGGGCCAGATTTATATCCACAATAGCTTTTAGCAGCCCCGCACGCACTACAGCCTGACCAAAGTTATTCTTTGCTTGAACTGCAGTATTTGGGGCCTTGCTTTGAGCATCAAAATTTGAAAAATCCATGGCCATTGAAGTTTCCGGTGGTACGGCTGGTGGATTCCCTCCCGTAGAATTTGTAGAACTATCACTGCATGAGCTGATAACCATCATTACTGCCAAAAGAGCGATTGAAAAAGTAGCAAATTGTCTTAGCATAGGAGGATCTATTGATTGCCGTTCATTCTGTTCATACTTTGATAAAACAGAAATGTTCTCAAAAAATTATTTACTATACTTTTCAACGCTGTTGTTAATCTCAGTCAGTGTTTGACGCAGGTGCTCTTCCTTTATGATAAGCGGTGGTGCCAGACGGACCAGTGTATTGGAATGAAGCGTCCATCCCAAAATAATGCCTTTCTCCAGGCAGTCTTCAACGACCTGGCGGGTTAACTCTCGATCTCTGAGCTCCATCCCCAGCATAGCTCCCCGCCCTCGAATCTCAACAATACCATCAGAAACTAACACCTCACGAACCGTCTGCTCAATACTCTTTGCAGATGTTCCAAAATCTCCATCCAGCAAGGTACGAAGCGTGGCGTGGGCAGCGGCACAAGAAACAGGATGCCCTCCAAATGTTGTTACATGATTTAAGGGCGGATCATGTTTAAATGATTCAAAGATATCAGAAGACGAAGCAAAGGCGCCCATAGGCATTCCCCCTGCCATGGCTTTGGCCAGGCACAGTATATCCGGAACAACATCATAATACTGGAAGGCAAAAAGAGTGCCTGTACGGTAGAAACCGGTCTGAATTTCATCAAAAATCAGTAGTGCCTCTACTTCATTACAACGCTCACGCAACCGTTGCAGCCATTGCCTGTTAGCCGGAATAATGCCCCCCTCTCCCTGGATGGGCTCCATGATAACAGCTGCCGTTTCACTATCGATGAGAGAAAGAGCTTTGGGGTCATTAAAATTTCCAAAATGGATATTAGGCAGCAGTGGCTTATAGGGGTCGCGATAGACATCACGGCCGGTAACGCTAAGCGAACCATGGGTATCACCGTGATAACCGTGATTAAAAGCCACAAACTTATGACGACCTGTATGTTTTTTTGCCAATTTCAGGGCTCCTTCATTTGCTTCCGTACCGCTGTTTACGAAATATACCCGATCTAATGATGCGGGCAACTGGGCAGTCAATAACCGGGCATAGGCCGACTGTGGTTCTTGAATAAATTCGCCATAAACCATCACATGCAGATGACGATCCAGCTGTTGCTCAATGGCCTCAATAACCTTGGGATGGCGATGCCCCAGGCTACTCACTGCAATACCAGAAATAAAATCCGTATATCGCTTGCCATCTGTTGTGTAGATAAAAGGTCCCTCGGCCCGATCGATTTCCAATCCCATAGGAGCGTCACTGGTTTGGGCTACATGCCGATAGAATGAAGAGGAATGTTCCACTACTGAAGAAATATTTTTTAATGATTAACGGTAATAGGTATAATATAACGGAATGTACGCGTATCTTTTTAAGATAATCCTGTATTTAACATTCTATAATCTTAACTAACCAGCAATACGCTTCAACGAAATTATTAGATTCTATGAGCAACTTATTCGACACCGTCTTTTCTAAATCCCACTTCTCAGTCGCTCTACTGGTTTTGTCAGTATTACTAATGGGCTGCCAAACATCAGAAGAAGAAACTAACCAATCTTCCGATTCGGAATGGATTACCCTCTTTAATGGTAAAGACTTAGACAACTGGACTCCAAAGTTTACGGGCTACGATCTGGGAACGAACTACAATAATACTTTTCGGGTCGAGGATGGTCTTTTGACGGTATCTTACGAAGAGTGGGATCAATTTGATGGTGAATTCGGGCATCTTTTCTATAATGAAAGGGCATTTTCAAATTATAAGATTCGTGCTGAATATCGCTTTATCGGCGAACAAGCCCCCAACGGTCCGGGTTGGGCCATCCGCAATAATGGATTAATGTTACATAGCCAGGATCCTAACTCTATGTCCAAGGATCAGGATTTCCCAACCTCTATCGAAGTTCAGCTTTTAGGCGGAAATGGCGAAGATCCACGCTCTACGGCCAACCTCTGCACTCCCGGAACGAATGTAGTGATGGATGGGGAACTTTTTACTCCTCACTGTGTCAACTCCAATTCGAAAACCTATCATGGCGATCAATGGGTGACCGTTGAGGTTGAGGTACGTGGAAGTGACATTGTAAAGCATTATGTAAACGGCGAAACCGTAATGGATTACACCGATCCCCAGTATGACAAAAACGATGGGCGGTCAAAAGGATTAGTCGACGGAGACAATTTGCTTATTGATAACGGATATATTTCTATACAGGCGGAGAGCCATCCTACACAGTTTCGTAAGATAGAGGTCCTTCCCCTGGACGAATGAACGTTTAAGGCTCCAATAAGTCAATACATATTGGAGCCTCTTGTTTTTAAATTAAATCAACTACTGCTGTGACATACGTTGCGGTTCTCATATCGTTGATATATTTGTTTAATGGCTGCAAGGGGTCAGAAGAGCAACCGCAGCAGCCCCAAGACTATACTACCGATTCTCTTTCACAGCTAAATGCAAGCACTCCTGATACGCTTCCGATAATTGCCCATCCAGAACCCGGGTTACCACCGGGACAAGCTACACTGCAAGCAGAAGTAACTGAGATCTTTTTCAACCAAAAAGAATCTACCGGGCGCCTTAGCCTTCAGGTGCATAGCGTAGAGCAGTATGGCCCCTCAACACCAGCCATACCCGCAAATGATACGCTTAGTATTCTTCTAATGGCTAACCAATTCCAAAACGTTGAAGAAGGAGATACCATCCAGGTTACCGTACAACACAATATTGAAAGCATCGGTCAAGACAAAAAGCCCGGCTGGTCATTAGTTGATATCAAAAACTAACCGCCTTAACGTTATGAATAAATACGCTACGAAACGCTTACTGATTCTTGCCGGAGTTTCGCTACTGCTTGTTCTGGGTGGCCTCTTCTATTTTCATTCCTCCTCTCCAAAGGATATATCCCTCTTATCGGCTAAGAATGAAAACTATGAAGCTAAGCTTTCCGAACTGGATAAAATGGATCGGATTGAGAAAAAGGAAGCACGGGCAGACTATTTCTTCCGGCTGATGCGAGATCCGGCCACAAACGCCATCCCTGAAAACATACGCAACCGGGAACTTGACTTTGCTCGCTCCTTACCTTCCATCCAACAGCTTCGGAGTCGGGCAAAGGCTAAGAACCCTTCTTTTCAGGCGGTTGAATACAGCTGGAGTTCGGCCGGTCCCTTTGACCTCGGCGGGCGTACTCGTGCTTTAGCAGCCGATCAGCGCAATCCGGATATTTTGCTGGCGGGCGGAGTTTCCGGTGGAATGTGGAAGTCCACAAATCGTGGGTTAAGCTGGCAGCTCAGAACTCCCGACCTGCCCAACCTGAGTGTCACGTCTGTGGCTCAGGATCCTTTAAACCCGGATACCTGGTATTATGCTTCAGGCGAAGTGCTCGGCAACTCAGCCAGCGCCACAGGGGCAGCCTATTATGGCGAAGGTATTTACAAATCTACCGA
This sequence comes from Fodinibius salsisoli, assembly GCF_026229185.1. Taxonomy (GTDB): domain Bacteria; phylum Bacteroidota; class Rhodothermia; order Balneolales; family Balneolaceae; genus Fodinibius; species Fodinibius salsisoli. The sequence continues at coordinate 268,618 of NZ_JAGGJA010000002.1, forward strand.
TAATGGGGACAGTTGGTCTCTTTTGCCCCAGACCAATAGTTCTGATATCAGTGGCCTGGTGGCGCCTTTTAATACGGTCAGTCGCATTATAGTAAGTCCTACAACCGGCAGCGTTTTTGCCTCAAGTACAGGGTTTGGCATTTATAAATCGACAGATGGTGAAACTTTTTCAGGTCCCATACTGGGCACGGCCGGAGAGCAGCTTTTTACCGATGTAGCCGTAGCCTCAGATGGAACGTTAGGTGCAGTTATTTCAGAAGCGGCCTTCGATGATCAACAATCCACCAATCCAAATACGACGAACCATACTCCGGGCATTTTTATTTCTACCAATGATGGATCTGTATGGATCGATATTACTCCGAAAGATTTTCCCACAACCCACCGAAGGAGTGTCCTTACCTTTGCTCCAAGCAATCCTGATATTTTATATGTACTCACTCTTAAAGGAGCCAACAACAATACCAATCAGGGGATAAGCTTTTTTAAAATCAATATTTCAGATCCTTCGAATCCCATAGCTGAGGACCGCTCGGCGAATCTGCCAGACTTTCGAGATAACAGCGGTGATGGCTCCGGATATATGGAAATGCAGGGTGGATATAATATGACCGTTGCCGTTAAACCTGATGACGAAGATTATGTGTTTGTAGGGGGGACGAATCTGTTTCGCTCTACGGATGGCTTTGCTTCGGTGCCGGCGGGAGGTTATGATGAGACGAATACCAGCCTAAAAAATGAATTTTGGATTGGCGGCTATAATAAAGGCAATACCTTTGCCCAATATCCCAAACACCACCCCGATCAACATCGGGTGGTGTTTCCAGAACCTGTTGATAACCCCAACCTTATGATGTCTGGCCATGACGGTGGTTTGAGCTATACCAGCGACGTCTCAGCCTCCTCCGTCGCTTGGGTTAACAGGGATGATAATTACGTAACCTCACAATTCTACACCTCAGCTTTGCCTGAGACATCCGGTGATAACCGAATTATGGGCGGTACTCAGGATAATGGCACTCCCCTCTTTCAGGCCGGGCAACCGCAAAGTGAGCCAACAGTCGATATCTCTTCGGGAGATGGTGGTTATTCCTTCTTTACGGAGGAGAACCTATTTGTTTCTCAACAAAATGGAACGGTTCTTCGATGGACTAATGATTTTTCCCAACTTGCTTATGTCTATCCCTCTGAGGCCGATGGACAGTTGTTTATTCATCCGTATGAGATCGATCCAAACGATGCCAACATCATGTATTATCCGGAAAATGATCATCTCTGGAGAAATACAAGCCTGAGTGATATTCCCAATAGCAATTCCAGCTCGGGAGCCTCCGAAGGATGGGAAGAGCTGCCAAACCTAACGGTAGGAAATGGGTATATTATTTCGACTTTGGAAACCTCTATTGTACCGGCCAACGTACTCTTCTTAGGTGGATACTCGCCCAGTCGGGAGCCTGTTATAAAACACATTCGCAACGCCCATACGACTTCGAGTGAGATCACCGATATCTCTTTGCCGTCGGAACCCTCTTTAAGCGGAGCCTACATCAAAGATATTGCCGTTAATCCGGCTAATATCAATGAAATTCTGGTCGTGCTCTCTAATTACAATATCGTTGGACTTTATCGGACAACAGATGGTGGTGAAAACTGGACTGCGGTGGAAGGCAATCTGACTGGCAACGAAAATAACCCGGGGCCTTCACTTCGTGCCGCCACAATCATACCGGCAGAAGCGGGTGTCTTGTATTTACTGGCCACCAGCACAGGCTTATACTCTACACAATCACCTGATGGTTCAAATACCCAGTGGGGACAAGAGGCTCAAAATGTTGTCGGAAATGTAGTTACGGAACATCTTTCCATGCGAATATCCGACGGTGATGTGGCGGCCGGCACACACGGTCGCGGCATGCTGTCAGGCAATTTCGAAGGCATCATTAATATCCCAGATTTACCCACCATCCAGCTTGATTCGGGAGAGGATGCTAAGCAACCCGGGGAGCAAGTGGTAATCAGGGCTTTGAACTTTTCGTTCAGCCCTACATTGACCGACAATGAAGTTATGCTGATCGATACTTTTGAAGACCAGACGCAAGAAACTCCTGCTGAAGTGATCGAAACCAACGGATCAGAATTAACCCTGCGAATTCCCCGGGATGCAACGCTGCCCAATGCCCCAGATAATGAAGTGCAATTAAGTATTAAAGTCGGCGATACGGCTCCCCCCTCTATCCCTTTTACAGTTCTTCCACCTAACCGTTTCTCACTCAATCAAAACTTCCCAAATCCCTTCAGAGGCACCACGAATATCTCTTTCGATGTTGCTATGGACAGTGAAATCACACTGATTATTTATTCCATCAACGGTCAAAAAGTTCAAAGCCCTATCCACGAACAGACTTTTAATGCAGGAACGTACAATCAACAAATTGACCTCTCCAATTTGGCAAGTGGCGTCTATATCTTTCGGATAATCGCAAAATCAGGTGGACAGACTCAAATAGAGTCCAAAAAAATGACACTCATCAAATGATAAAATGAGGCGTTAAGAATGCTCCAACATATTTCCCAACGCCTCTGCTATCTGGACGACGTCAACTCCACTGGGCAATCAACGTTTCAAAGTCCGCCTGTAACGTCTTCCCTTTATCATCCGCATACCATTTGTGCAGCTTTTTAGCCCATTCCTTTTTACTGATTTCAGGATCATCTTTCCATTCCATCGCCTTCTGCTGAAACTCACCGGGGCGTGGTCCCCATGTTCCGATCTCTTCCAACGTATCGGCATCAAAACATATCAGTTTGGGGATAGAACGCCCCCCATTGGTCAAGTATTCATCCATAATATCCAGATGCTCATCCCTCAGGATAAACTTCAACTCGATATGGTCATTCTGTTCAGCCATCTTGGCAATTCCCGGAATATTTTGGGCTGCATCGCCACACCATGCTTCGGTAAGCACCAGCCAAACCCAGTCTTCATCCACCGATTGAATCTGCTTTTTGAGTGAACTTGTAAGCTCCAACTGCTTATCCAGCCGCCGCATCCGCTGGACATTCATTTTGGTATAATTAAGCATTGCTTCTGAATGATTGGATCCTGTTGTCTTTCCCTGATCGAGCAAATCGTCAATCAAGGTCCGGTATTCCCTATAGCTCATAGCATCAGCAATGATTTCTGGGGTAACAAGTTGTTCTGCCGTCTGGCTCATAATATTTTTCTCGAAAATTTAAGTTTGTCTTTTGAATATTGGGAGGCTTTAACAGCTTTAGCCAAGTAACCATTCAGCTATAGATGAAAAAAATATAGATCCGCTATGCTTAAGCATAAGGGTGACAATGAGAAATGATACAAATGCCAGCGAAGTTCCATATTTCATATACATCACGCTCTGGTAATCACTTTGGCTACGTTTAATCAAGGCTTTCAACCTATTATTGATTACCATTCCAACCACACTTCCAGTGATTCCAAATAATAATCCCAGCTTCAGATGCTGTAAACAGATTCCCAGGGTAGTCAATAATACGCCGCTAAAGAAGGCCATTCCAAAGAAATAAAGGACAATGGTTTTACCGTATGTAATGGCAAATGTACGGTCGCCACGCTTTTGATCTTCTTCCTGCTGGTATAGCTGGGATACGGGGTATAAGCTGAGTAAAATAAGGGTAACGCCAGCAGCAACAATCCAGATAAAGAAACCAAGCGGTTCATGTCCCGCTGCAATATAGCCCATTAAGACCGTATTAAAACCTGTACTGAAACCAATGGCAATTAAGCTCTTAAACGGGCGTCCTTTCCAGCGGGTCCATGGACTTGAATACAGCCAAAAAAATAGCATACTCAGGGCGTACAGGGCCACAAAGAATGTTCCCATCGGAAGTGCCACAAGCAGCCCTATCATTTGGAGAAATAGGGAAGCCAGCCACATCCAGGGATGCATCTTGGGAGGATTTTTTAACCCGCCAATCGGTCCCTCATCCCGATCCCAAAAGGAATTATAGGCTGTTGCGCCTCCAAACAGTAAGAGATGGATATTTAAAAACTGGACAATAAACCAGTTGGTATCGAAATCATCACTCAACAGGCCACCCATTAAAAAAGCACCTGACAAGATAAAAAACTGGTAGTGAAGGCGTAGATGAAGCACAAAATGCCAAATCTGAACAAGCCAGGGAACGTTCCGTTTGGTAATCTCAGCCACGCAAAATTATTAATGAAAGATTAAGTTTATCATACCGATTTTAGACTTATCAATCCACCGAAAGTTTGGTATTTTAGGAAGCCATGATTACGACTAACATTACCATACCAAGCTACATTTCCACAAAGCTCAGCGCTAAAGAGTGGAAACAAGAAAAAAATGAGCACGAGCGGCTAATAGCCAAACAGATTGATGATTATCTTGATCGCCGGAGTCAACAACAGAAAGATCCGGTGATGGATTTCCTTTTCGAATATTATGCTTTTCGTCCGGCCCATCTCAAGCGCTGGTCACCGGGCTTGGGAACGCTTTTGCAGGATGGCGGCAGCTACGACTGGCGGTTTGATGAAATGGAACCAATTGGTGAGGATTCTTTTTTGGACATAACCCACTTCCCTGATGATCGTATTTCGGCACTACAGTGGATTTTAACGGTACTCGAAAATTCGCTGCATCGAAAACCTTCATTCGGATGTTTTGGCATGCACGAATGGGCCATGGTCTATAAAGCAGACCGTATTCGTCATAATCACCTTTCGTTGCGCATGGAAATGGACGAGCTTGCCGAATTTGTGGAGTCACGTCCGCTGGTCTGTACCCATTTCGATGCTTTCCGCTTTTTTACCGATGAGGCCAAACCGTACAATAAGTTCGAGTTAAATCGGAATAACTTCCATGAGATGGAACAACCCGGCTGCCTGCATACCAATATGGATTTATACAAATGGTCCTTCAAGATGTATCCCTGGATTTCCAGCAGTACTATTCGCCGAGCTTTTGAACTGGCCGTCCAAACAAGAGTAATGGATATGAAAGCCAGTCCCTATGATTTGCGAGAACAGGGCCTGGAACCCATCAGGATTGAGACCGAAGAAGGACGGCTTGAGTATGTAGAAAAACAGCGTGCCATCCACCAGAAGTCACAACCCATTCGCCAGCAATTAATTACAGAATACCAGGGCATATTACAGGCACTGGATGAGCTATAAGATCTAATTCAAGTTCGAGCTTAATGCTATGCTCCAAGGGAGCTCCGTTCCCGCTTCTTGAAATTAAGAAAACTCGGGAGTAAAACTCACTCAAATCTGATATGTACAATAAAAGCTTGCTTACTTTGGAAAAGAAACTTTCCCAAAATTTACTCTTTCCTTTTTTTCATTCAAACCAATTTGGAATCCTTTTCCAGAAAGGGCCTCATTAGCCAAAACGGCAAAGCAAACGGCTTCTTTGGCATCCGGGTTAAAGTATTGCGCGCCAAAAGGAACAAATGCTGCTTTTGGCAACTGTTGCTTCAAACGATACATCAAAGCGTTATTATGAATCCCTCCCCCGCTCGTTAGTATTTCCATTTCATCCGAAGCATCCACTTTTTTAATCGCCTCTGCAATTGTTTCTGCCGTTAATTCAACCAGGGTAGCTAACAGATCCTTATCCGATATTGCTTTGACATTGGCCTGGTCACGGGCCTGTTCTACATACTTCCAGTTAAATAACTCTGGGCCCGTTGTTTTCGGCATTGCTTGCTCAAAATAAGGATTGGCTTTTAACGCCTCCAGCAAGGCTTTATTCACAACTCCTTTTTGTGCTTCGGTTCCACCTTCATCAAACGGTTTATCCAGCAGGCGGCGAGCTGCGGCATCCAGCAGGGTATTCCCCGGCCCGGTGTCAGCACTTATAGCATCCAAGGCAGAAGAAGCCGGTACATAGGTGAAATTGGCAATTCCTCCAATGTTGAGTAATATTCGATCTTTATGAGAATCACGGAACAAGAGCTGGTCAATTAAAGCCGCCATGGGTGCCCCTTCCCCTCCAGCAGCGGTATGTTTCTGACGAAAATCGCTGATCGTCAAAATGCCCGTTTTATGTGCTATATGATCCCCGTCACCTATCTGTAAAGTTGCATGTGGAAACTCCGCCCGTTGATGTTTTGATTTCGGCGCATGATAGATCGTCTGGCCGTGGCTGGCTATACAGTCAACTTCAGAAGGATTGATGCGCCATCCTTCCAGTGTATCCAAAATGATCTCAGCCGTAAAATGTCCCAGGTAGGTGTGCATCAGGCAGACATCTTCCAAGCTGCACCGCGGCACAGAGATAACCTTCTGTAATAGGTCCTTCAGCTTCTCAGAATAGGCGACGGTTTCAAATTCCAACAAAGAAATTTCCGTTTCTTTACCCTTTCCGGTCAACTGGCACAGTACCAGATCGAGTCCATCCATAGAGGTGCCCGACATCAATCCAAGTATAATTTTCTTTTTCTTTTGAGCAGCTTGGGCAAGCAGGGAAATTTGATTATTCATACATTGATTGACTTATCAGGATTATGTATTCTGGAACAGAAAATAACAGGAAGATTCACCTAACACGCAATTGTTTTATCATGGATGAATTGAATGACACCGATTATGAAGCATATGAACAAGATATCGAACTATTGGTCGATACCCTTCGCAAGTGTTTCGATGCCCCTAAAGCCCGATACAACGTTATAGGTCACCAGAATACCCTTTTTATTGAAATTGAAGGACTGGATGAGCTAAGCAATGAAGAAATTTCGGAAGTTGCTGAACCCGTTCTTGAAGAATTGGATATGGATTTTGACGAAATATCCCTCCTGCCTCTTAAAAAATGATATCCTGCAGTAAGTAAACTATCTTTAAAAAGTATCTCTTTTAGCACCCTAAAGTCTAATCTATGCCCACTGCAACCACCGCTTATCAGCTCAAATGCGTAGCCAACGGTCATCTGAATACTGCCCGGGAAACCACCACCTATTGTACCCAATGTGGCAGCGTCTTGCGGGTTCATTATGATGAACCTTCTGCTGACCTTCAATACCCACTGGAATCGATTGTTCCGGATCCGTTGAAAACTCATCCTATTGCCCTTGAGCAGCTCAATCGTCTTTCAGAAACGTACCATGCGGAGCTGTGGGCTAAACTGGAGTTTCAGCACCCTACGGGCTGTTTCAAAGACCGCGGTAGTTATATTGAAGTTCAAAAAGCGATGGAATTAGGCGCTGATGCTATCTGCCTGGCATCCACAGGTAATATGGCGGCCTCCGTTGCAGCATACGCATGCTATTTCAATATTCCGTGCTTTGTTTTTGTCCCTGAAAAAACGACAGAAGCAAAGCTCGCCCAGGCCACTATTTTCGACGCCAATATAATTCGTATCAAAGGCTCATTTAGTACCTGCGAACAGCTGTGCCGAGAATTTGCCAAATCTGGCAATTATTATCTTGCCGGCGATTTTGTATTCCGGGAAGAAGGCCAGAAATCATTCTCCTATGAACTGCTGGAACAGAACGGGGCCGATGCTGACTACGTGTTTATTCCCATCGGTTGCGGCACAAATTTCAGCGCTATCTTCAAGGGGTTCAAGGAAATGAAAGCAGCTGGCTTAATTGACCAAATTCCAAAGCTGATTGCTATCCAGCCGGACCAAAGCTCCCCGGTAGTAGAAGGTATTTTCAAAAAGAAAAAAATTGTCAAGCAGCAGGTACACACCATGGCCAGCTCCGTGGCCGTGCCCGATCCGGTTGATTTCTATAAAGTGCTGGAAGGCATTAATGAATCTGATGGTATGGCTATGACCGTTACGGAAGATGACATTTTAGATGCCCTAAAAGAGCTGGCTGTTGTAGAAGGACATTTTGTGGAACCCGCAGGTGCTCTCCCCCTTGCTGCTTTTAAAAAGCGGCGAAAGAAATTTAAAGATAAAAAATGCGTGTTTGTCGCAACCGGCTCTGGCTTTAAGGATACCGGAGTGGTCACCAAGCATTCGCTCAATTCGCCCGTGCTGTCTGCTGACCTGGATAAAGTGATTAACTACATTCATTCCGGATTCATTGAAATGCAGAAAAAATCCTGGGGTAAATCGCGTGATACTTTCATGGCAAACCTCAAAATGGATGAACAACATGAACAGCTCTATAACGATTATATTTCCAAGATCAACCGGAAAGGAAAGACGTTAAGCAATAACGAAATTGAAGTGCTGCAGTCACTCATTTTTGATGAAGACGTGGATTTGGATTACCCGGTAGAAGTGCTTGACTATGAACTGACTATGCGCAAACATGGCTTGGTGCATGCGGCTGTTAAGCTCGACCTGGAAGGCAAAGAAGTTATTTCGGAAGCCAAGGGAGTGGGACCTATAGATGCTATTCTTACGGCCATTCGCACAGAAACCGACAATGTTTTTCCTCTCCAGGTGAAAAACCATGAGGTGGATATTCTTAGTCCTGATACTGATTCCCTGGTAATGGTCACCCTTACGCTTGCCAACAGCGAACAGCAGTGGGTCTCAAAAGGAGCCTCACCCGACACCCTAGAAGCCGTTATCCAGGCATTCACCAAAGGACTGGCGATTGCGATGAAACCTGATGAAGACTAAAATTAATTTATACCAAAAGCGAGTGGTCGACCTGCTCCCTGATGTCACTCAGTGCGAACCCCATATGGTTTTCCACCGTTTTGCGAGTAATTCCCAAGACCTCTGCTATCTCTTTATAACTAAGCCCATGCTTTCGGTGTAAAATGAATACCGACCGTCGGCGATCAGGCATCTCAGAGACAATCTCCCAAATTTGATCAATTAAAAGTTGCTCCCTGTGTGTATCACTATTTCGTACAATCGACAAATGGCTTACTTCCTTTTTGGAAAAAGCAGTGCGTATATTTTCGCGATGCTGACGTCGGTCAATATAATTCAGGGTTTCGTTCCGGACTGACTGAAATAGATATGCTTTTACGGAGCTATGAATATGCCACTCCTCTCTTTTCTTCCACAATGTGCAAAATACATCCTGTACAATATCCTGGGCACGCTCTTTTGACTTTATCATCTGAGCTGAAAATCCCCGCAGGTCATAATAATACTTTAAAAACAGTCGTTTAAATGCCTTCTCATCGCCTTGTTGGACCTCTTCGGCAAGATGCTGATCAGAATTACTTATTTTTTCCTGAACGTTTCTCATAAAAAGTGCTGAAACTCTTTTCAAAACTATTCATAGTAACCACTTTTGTGGCCATACTTTCATACAATACTTAAATACCGACTAAAATAATAACAAAAGCATTAATAACTAACTATTTTAATGCCATTCGATTAATATTTTTAAGAAATAAACCTATGACTATTTTAAAATTCGGTGGCACCTCGATGGGTAATGAGAATACATGGCGCCAGGTGCTACAAATTATTACCCGCTACGAACATCCCTTTATTATTGTTTCAGCCACTTCTGATACAACCCGGCAACTTATTAAAACTGCCAAACTTGCTCTGGCTGATCCAGAAAAGGCCTATGAGCATGCATCGAAAATAGAACAAAGGCATCAGAAGCTGATCACAAATTTTTTGGCCAATGTTACTATAACACATCACAGTATAAGAAAAAAATGCCAAGAATGGATTAAGAAACAAAATCAACAGCTGCATAAACTTATCGCCCAAATTGATGCAGAAAAAGAAATAAATCCTGCAACGATGGATGCTATAGCTTCCATCGGCGAGCAACTCTCTTCTTATCTTTTTGCTCAATGCGGCCAAGCTTTGGGTCTGCCTACCCAGTGGATCAATGCTGCGGATGTAATACGTACCAATTCAGATTTTGGGCAGGCCACACCGGATCTGACCTATATCACCAATAACCTTTCGGCCATACACCAACTCTCTGCCGATACCATTCCAGTAATGGGGGGCTTTTATGGTCAGGACAACCATGGAAATATTACGACCCTTGGTTTTGAAGGATCAGACTACTCTGCAAGCCTGATGGGGGCCGCACTCTCTGCTGATGCTATTGAAATTTGGACGGATGTCAGCGGTATTTATACCTGTGATCCACGTGTTATTGATGAGGCTTATCCCATTCCAGAGCTTAGCTTTCAGGAAGCTACCGAATTAGCCTACTTCGGTGCTAAGGTACTGCATCCTTCCACAACCAAGCCTGCTGCCCTGAAAGATATCCCAATTAAAGTAAAAAACATTTTTGATCCCGATGCACCCGGAACACACATCAGTACGAAGGTAACATCCAACGGAACCGCCAAAGCGATGACCTTTAAAGAAGAAGCGCTTATCTGTACCGTTAATTCTAGCCATACTGTGATGGGATATGAATTTTTGGCTAACGTCTTTAAGACGCTGCAATCACTCCATTTACCGGTCGATGTAGTAACAACGACCGAAGCTTCTGTATCTATTGCGATACCTCCCTGTTCCCAGTTGGAAACTCTTGTTGAACAACTACAGTCGGCAGGCCGTATTGATCTCCAGGAAAACCAAGCTATTATTAGTATAGTTGGTTGTAATCCTCAACAATCGACTTTGCTGATAAAAGAAACATTGGATGGGATTGGTGAAGATATTATCAATATGCTTTCGTTTAGCCATGCCAAACGAAATCTAAATGTAGTGCTCAACAGTGATCGATTACTGACTGCCGTTAAAGCGATACATCGCAAGATATTTACTTGATTCTACCATATCTAGATATCCAAGATCTATTGAGAATCTGAAGGTGCCTGTTGTTCCGAAGCACTGACGATGCCGAGTCGCTTGGCACGCTCTACCCATTTTTTGCGAGCCATCTTCTGCATATCTTCAATAGTATCTACCTCATCGATGATTTCCATCCCCAGTAAGGTTTCCACCAGGTCTTCCATCGTCACAACCCCTGCGAAGCCACCGTATTCATCCACCGCCATAGCGATATGTTCCTGCTTTTTCATCAGGCGCTCAAAAAAGTCCTGCAGCGGAGTCATTTCAGGCACAATCAAAATATCACGCTTAAACTCCTTTAATTTTGTTTCCGTTTCATTACGCGCCATCATCAAGAGCAGGTCATTCTTTAGCACATAGCCTGTCACATCGTCTCTTGCTTCTCCATAGACGGGTAAACGGGAAAAATGAAGCTGCTCCACATGATCACTGACTTCCCCAACCGGAAGGTTTTCCTGGAACCCCACTACAACCGTGCGCGGGGTCATAATATCTTTGACGCGCAACGAGCTGAAGCGAATGAGATTCTTAAAAATACGTGATTCTTCCTCTTCAAATACGCCTTCTTCCACTCCCAAATCGGCCAGGGCTCCAAATTCTTCTCTGCTAAAGCTTGGTTCATTCTCGCCCGAAATCATCCGTGTAATGGCCTGAGACATCAACACAAAAGGATACAATAACACCATTAGAATGTGGAGGGTCTTGGCGGTAAAGGGTGCCAAGCGTCTCCAATAAGTAGCACCGATGGTTTTGGGAATAATCTCAGACAACACTAAAATAAGAAAAGTCAGCACGGCCGAAGTTATCGCTACATAAGCATCTCCAAAAATGATTTGGGCCTGTGCGCCAACACCGGCTGCACCTACTGTATGTGCGATTGTATTTAAACTCAGTATAGCCGAAAGCGGACGATCAATATCTTCTTTATAATTGCGGAGCAGTTCACCCGTTTTACTGCCCTTGCGATCCATAATCGCAATATAAGAATGACTGACCGAAAGCAGCACCGCTTCCAGCATTGAGCATAAAAATGATACCCCGATTGCCAGTGATAAATAAAATATGAGTAAAGACATAGGCCAAAAATAGAACAATTGTATCTTTTTTAAAAAATGCTCTGCACTAAAAGTTATAAAAACCATTTAGCTCTACCTGCTATGTTGATTATATTAAGGGTTCTAACCAAAAACACATTTCATTGCTTTCATTAGATAATATTTCTCTGACATACGGCCAGAAGACGTTACTGAATGACGTTAGTGTTCTTATTAATCCCGGTGAGCGTATCGGGCTGGTAGGCCCCAATGGCGCTGGTAAATCAACACTACTCAAAATTATAGCAGGCGAAACACTCCCCGATTCGGGTAATGTTAATACCTCCAAGACAGCCACCATCGGTTATCTGCCACAGGATGGTGTAGATCCAGACCCAGGCTGCACGGTTTATGAAGAGGTGGAGCGCGCGTTTAAAGAACTCCAGAAGCTGGAGCACAAAGTTCAGAAAGCCCAGCAGAAAGTGGCCAACCTGGATGAGGAATCCAGTAAGTATACCCAAGCGATGGAACAACTGGGAATATTGCAAAGCAAACTCGAACAGTCTGGGGCATATACGCTGCAATCAGATATTGAAAAAGTTTTAATGGGACTCGGATTCACGCCCGATGATTTTAACCGATCTACTACTGAATTTAGCGGTGGATGGCTGATGCGAATTGCCCTGGCCAAGCTTTTGCTGAAAAAACCTACCTACCTGCTGCTTGATGAGCCGACCAACCACCTGGATATTGAATCGCTGCGCTGGATTGAACAATTTCTTCATAAGTACGAAGGCACGGTCATCATTGTATCACACGACAAAGCCTTCCTGAATGAAATTACCAGCCGTACGCTTGCTTTGGATCGTGGAGATCTGCTGGATTATTCGGGCAACTATTCCTACTACAAGGAAAAAGATAAAGAGCGGCAGGAGCATCTGCGGAAGGCTTACAAAAATCAGCAGAAAGAGATTAAAGAGATCCAGGAGTTTATCGATCGCTTTCGGTATAAAGCCAGCAAGGCAAAACAAGTGCAAAGCCGCATCAAGAAGCTGGAAAAGATGGATATAATTGAGCTGGATGAGCATGAAGAAGAAATTTACTTTGAATTTCCTCCGCCGGAACGCAGTGGGGCTATCGTAATGCAGCTGAACAACATCCAGAAGCAATATGACGACAACGTCGTTTTTGAGGACCTCTCCTGTTCTATCGATCGCGGAGATAAAATTGCCGTTTTAGGTCCTAATGGTGCGGGTAAATCAACGATGATTCGGATGATGGGCGGCCTGGAAGAACCGACCAGCGGCAGCCGTGAGCCGGGACATAATGTAACAACTTCTTACTTTGCCCAGCACCAGGCCGATGAGCTTGATCTCGATAAAACCGTCTTTGAGATCATGCGCGATGCCGCGCCTAAAGCTGACGAAACGAGGCTGCGCACCATATTAGGCTGTTTTCTATTTCAGGGCGATGACGTGTTCAAAAAAGTAGCGGTATTGTCTGGTGGAGAAAAAAGCCGCCTTGCCCTGGCACGGATGCTTCTGATGCCGGCCAACTTCCTGATTTTTGATGAGCCGACCAACCACCTGGATATGAAGTCCAAGGATATTCTGCAGCAGGCCCTGAATCAGTATGAAGGGACCTTTATGATTGTATCGCACGATCGCGATTTCCTGGATCCTATTGTAGACAAAGTGCTGGAAGTGCGCCCTAATGAAACGAACACTTTTTTGGGCAATGTATCCTATTACCTGCAGAAAGTGGAAGAACGCGAAGAGCTTGCTGGCCAAACGCAACAAAATGGGCAGCAAGAAGACAGCGGACTTTCCCGAAAGGAGGAACGTCGCCTGGAAGCCCAAAAACGCCAGCAAAAATACCAGGCCCTCAAGCCCCTCAAGAAAAAGATTGATCCCCTCGAAGATAAGATTGAAACTATGGAAAGCCGAAAGGCTGAAATTGAAGAACGAATGGCTCAACCGGACTTTTATGATGATGAAGAGCAAGTAAAAGAAATTTCCATGGAGTACGATAAGCTAAAAGCCGGACTGGTTGAAGTGTATGCCGAATGGGAAGAGCTGGCTATGGAAATGAGTGAGATTGAAGAACAATTTGAAGCCTAAATCCATTTTTAAATGGGTAAGCTAACGAACAAGGTTGCATTAATAACAGGAAGCACGCGTGGCATGGGAACAGCTATCGCGAAACTTTTTGCCAAAGAAGGCGCCAAGGTAGTTGTGACCGGCAGGGATGAAAAGGCAGGAAAAAGCGTTGTACAAGAAATCAAAGATGCGGGCGGCTCCGCATTTTTTGTAAAAGCAGATATCAGCTTGCCCGAAGCCAACAAGCGACTTGTAAACGAAACGATTGCCCAGTTTGGTCAGCTGGATATTCTGGTTCCTAATGCTGGCATGCTGGGACTCGGCTCCATTACCGAAGTGGATGAAAAAGTATGGCACCAAACCCTGGACACAAACCTCAATGCCATATTTTACCTGTTGCGGGCGGCCATCCCGAAGATGCAGCAAACTGATCCTACCGCTGCTATTGTCGTCACAGGATCCATTGCTGCTCACAAAGGCTTCCCAAATCATGCGGCTTACTGTGCCTCCAAAGGTGCCGTAGAATCATTGGTTCGCCAGGCCGCCGTTGACTATGCTCCGGATATTCGGATTAATATGATTCAACCCGGTCCGGTAGAAACAAAACTTTATAAAGATTCTGCCATAGCCTTCCCCAATGCTGATACGATACTGGATGAAGTACCAAAGTCGCTGCCGATGCAACGAACGGGAGCTCCGGATGATATTGCCCAGGCCGTCCTCTTCTTGGCCAGCAGCGATTCCTCCTGGATGACCGGATCAATCATCACTATCGATGGCGGTGCTTCTGCATCCGGTTGATTGTTGCATTCTTACTTCTTCAGTAATCAGGTAGCAAAAATCTGCTCTTCGTTTCGAAAGGCCTTAAACTCCAAGGCATTACCACTGGGATCTTTGAAAAACATGGTCGCCTGCTCACCGGCTTCTCCTTCAAACCGGATGTAGGGATCAATGATAAAATCTATTCCCTTTTCTTGCAGCCGCTCGGCGAGTTCCTGCCATTGCTCCCATTCTAATATAAGTCCGAAATGTTTCGCCGGCACCTTATGACCGTCAACCTCGTTGGTGGAAGAGCGGCCCGCTTCATCCGGACTAAGATGAGCCACGACCTGGTGTCCCCAGAAGTTAAAGTCAATCCAATGATCAGAGCTTCGGCCCGTTGTACAACCCAGAATATTCTTGTAAAAATGAAGGGTCTCCTCCAGATCTGCAACGGGAAAAGCTAAATGAAAAAGCGGCACTTTTTTGTTACTCATCTCAAAAGTTGTTTTGTTATTATCCTGTAGTAGGTATGAATGATCACAAGATATAAATCAAATTTAAGCTATGCGATCCAAAAAAATTACTTTTAAGGGAGCTTTTGGTGATGAGCTGGCGGCTCGGGTTGATCTGCCGGATGCGTCTCCCAAGACTTTTGCCTTGTTTGCCCACTGTTTTACCTGTTCCAAAAACCTTAAGCCCGTAAAAAATATCAGTCGTAAACTAAATGAGCGGGGCATTGGGGTACTTCGATTCGACTTTACCGGCCTGGGAGAAAGCGAGGGTGATTTTGCCGATACAAACTTTTCCTCCAATATCGATGACCTTATTGAAGCGGCCGCATTCATGTCGGATGAATACCAGGCACCTGAAATATTGATTGGCCATTCCCTGGGTGGAGCTGCTGTTCTGCAGGCAGCACACCGGATCCCCTCCAGCAAAGCGGTAGCGACAATTGGGGCACCGGCCCACCCCGAGCATGTCAAAAAGAATTTTGGCGGTCAACTGGATGTCATTAATGCCGAAGGGGCCGCGACCGTTCAGTTGGCCGGGCGTAAATTTACCATCAAAAAGCAGTTTATCGAAGATCTGGAAGCGAGTAATATGAATAAACGTACCCAGGAACTTGCCCGCGCGCTCATGATTTTCCATTCCCCGATTGATAATACGGTAGGCATTGATAACGCCGCACAAATCTATCGTATGGCAAAACATCCCAAAAGTTTTGTTTCGCTGGATGATGCCGACCATCTTCTCATGAAAGAAGAAGATAGCACCTATGTAGCTGAAGTGCTTGCCAGCTGGGCCGGAAGATATTTTTGACAACCGAATGAATTACAAATAACTTAAAGATCTGATCTACGATATTAATTTAAATTAAACCTACACATCCACTTATGAAATTATTAAAACCATTTTCAATATGCATACTGATGCTCTTGTTCGGTATCAGCTGTGCCCAACAGCAGTCGGAAGACGACATGCACGATCCGCAAACCGAAACCCAGAATATGGAAGAAGAAGTCCACAAAACGATGGACAGTGCTCCTCAATTTTCAAAAATGGTTGCTGTTGTTCATCCTACTGAAGGCAACCAAGTTTCCGGTACGGTAACTTTTACTAAAACAGCCGACGGCGTACAGGTACAGGGAACAATCAGTGGCCTCGCCGAAGGAAAGCATGGCTTCCATATTCACCAATATGGCGACTGCACGGCATCAGACGGAACCTCAGCGGGCGGACACTACAATCCGGCTGGTAGTGAGCACGCTGCTCCTTCTGATTCTGCCCGCCATATGGGAGACATGGGGAATATCGAAGCTGACGCCGAAGGAAATGCTACGGTTGATTATCTAGACCCTGTTATTGAGCTGGATAAAATTCGGGGACGTGCAGTTATCCTTCATGGTGGTGAAGATGACTTGAGCTCACAGCCCTCCGGTGCCGCTGGACCTCGCAAGGCTTGTGGTGTAATTGGCATTGCTAATACTGGAAACTAAGTTTTTCCTAGCAGTATTTTTATTGAGCCGTCAGTTCTTTACGGAGCTGACGGCTTAATTATTTTACCCCTTCTATTCCTTGGTACAAGCTACTCATCAACTATAATTTCCCTCCTCAATTTTTCGTGGCTTGAGGTTAGAAAAAAGAAAATCGCTATTCCTGTTAAAAATGTCAGCATAGAAACAATCATGAGCATACCTGATGGTTGAATGATAAATAAAGCTGCTACAAACTGTGCTATAATGATCAAATACAACATTACCGCAATAGATATCCGGTTAATTTTACCCAACACATTGGCGCCCAAAGGAGCTCCTAAAATGACAAAGGGAATACAAACCAGCCAATAGTTTATTGCTTCTACCTGCATATCAGCTACTACAAAGCCATGCATAAGGGTTCCGACAATGGCATTGGTGGTCATTAACACCACCGAGGTAGGAGTGGCTATCTTCTCGGACAGGCTATACTTCATCGTCACAAATGAGAAGGTACAGATGTCAATGCCATTGCCAAAAACTGCGCTCAATACGCCACCCAGCAGGCCAACTAACACCAGCTCTGTTTTTTGGTAGCCAGACAGTACAGGGAGGCTTGAACGCGTATCGCGCTTGCGAATATGATTGATGACAAATAAAGCAATACCGAAGCTTAGCCAAAAGGAAACGAACATCATTTTGGCATAAGCCGGGGGCACAATAGGGGCGATCCAGATCGTACCGGCAATAACTCCCAGGAGTCCGCCCAAACCCGAGAGTAACAGATAGGTCCTTTCAACGGGAATACGTTTGGCGAAGATCCATAAACTTGCTGCCGTCATCCCAATACTCTGGATGGCTAAACTAAAGTTTCGAGCTACATCCGGGGTAATCTTAAACATGAGTGTCATCACCGGATAGGCAATTGCTCCGCCACCCTCAGAGCTGATACCGGCTACAAAAGAACCAAAAATCATGGTTAGTGACATAAACCAATTATCAATGAAAAGTCCCCATTTATCCCACGTATGCATGTATGTGAACCAGATAATATAGACCACAACGGCGGGCAGTATAAAATAAAATAATACCCTTTTGCTCTTATAAAATGTGTGCGAACTCATTACTAACACCAGTTTATTCTTTTCTGACCAGTTCCAAATGAACCGGAAATTATTATAGAATGCAACTTTGGTATTTGGCCAAAAGATCAGCTACATACTTCTATTGAATAACCGTTGACTTTCGTTATTTAGATAGTTATCTAAATATTTAAATGAATGCATTATTTAAAGCTCTCAACGATCCAACGCGTCGAAAAATCCTGCAAATGCTACGGGATCAAGATCTAAGTGCGGGCGAAATTTCGGACCAATTTGACATCAGTAAACCCAGTATTTCGCACCATCTGGATATCCTGAAACGAGCCCAGTTGATAAGCGGAGAACGCGAGGGACAATTTATCCGGTATTCGATAAACACCACCGTACTCGAAGAGGCCGCCAACTGGTTTTTGGAAATCATTAATCAATCATCGGACCCATGAAGACGCTCAAATATGCTCTTAAATACGAATGGTATAATCTCCTACTTCTACTACTCCCCTTTATAGTGATTCCCTTTATTTGGGATTTGCTGCCGGCCCAACTCCCCACCCACTGGAACTGGCAGGGCGAAATCGACGGATATAGTAGCAGAATTACTGGCCTGCTCATACTCCCACTTATCAACATAGGGGTATATGCTCTGCTGCTTTATTTGCCCGTAATAGATCCCAAAAAGCGTATTACCGTTAACCAAAAGCCGATTCCCGTTCTGCGAACCCTGATGGTGGTGTTGCTTACCGGTATTCACGGCTGGGTGATATTCAACGGACTGGGAACAGAAATTCAGTCACAAGGCTGGCTCTATTTAGTGCTGGCAGTATTCTTTCTGGTCATGGGTAACTACCTGCGCACCATCAAGCCCAATTACTTTATCGGGATTCGCGTGCCATGGGCCCTCGAAAATGCTGAAAACTGGAAGGAAACTCACCGGCTTGGCTCTTATGTATGGGTGGCAGGCGGACTTTCCCTGATTCTCCTCTTCCCTTTCCTTCCACTTCAGACCTATGCTACCCTTTTTACGGTTGTTGTCATAGCCCTGGCACTCATTCCCGCAGTCTATTCCTTCTATCTTTATAAAACTCAATCCTGATAATTATGAGAAGGTCACTGATCATTGTTTTCTGCTTGATGCTTGCAACATCTTCGTTTGCTCAAAATAATGGAATACTGCAAGGCGACTGGCGAGGCAACATTGAAATTCCTGCTCAACCACTGGATATCACCGTTCATTTTAGTCACGAAGATACAGCCTATACCGGTACCATCGATATTCCGCAACAGATGGCTTCCGGCCTCTCGCTACAAAACATTACGTCCCCGAAACCCGATTCTGTTTATTTTGAACTGATGGCCGGCCCGGGCCTCGCCCAGTTCCATGGGAACTTCCAAAACGATACCACCATTACCGGTCGTTTTCTTCAGAACGGTATGGCCTTTCCTTTCCGACTCTCTAAATCAGCCGAACATAAGGATCAAAGTCAGCCCAAAAATCTACCCTACCGACAAGAAGATCTTGTGATCCAACGAGACTCTATCGTTATTGCTGGTACGCTCACTCTTCCTTCTGATCAACCTCCAAGACGAGCTGTAATCCTGATTTCCGGCAGTGGTGCTCAGGATCGGGATGAAACCATGGTCGGCTTCAAGCCTTTTGCCCGCCTAGCCGACTCTCTTACACGTCTGGGCATGGCTGTTTTTCGATTTGATGATCGGGGTGTTGGACAATCAACCGGTCAACCTGATGCTGAGCTTTCTGAGTTGGTTAAGGATGTTGAAACTATTCACCAAACGCTGAAAAAAAGCCACCGCCTCTCTAATACCGAAATAGGCCTGTTAGGTCACAGCCAGGGTGGTATAATTGCCGCAAAGCTGGCTGCACAAAATCCAACTATCCCATTCATCATTATGATGGGAAGTCCAGCCTTTCCCCTTTCTGACATCATTATCCAACAATCAGAGGCCATAGCCTCTACAGCCAGTCAACCGGATTCTACCATACAGCAGAATATAAATCTGCAGAAGCGTATTTTTGAAGCAGTGCGAAACGATACTGGAATGTCTGAGGTTCGACATATTATAGCTCAGAAGATATATAAAAGGGTTCAGCAGCTGCCGAAATCCCAGCAACAACAAATTAGTGATTTGCAAGTCTATGCCGACAATCAGGCCAAACAACAACTTCAAGCCGTCACCAGTCCCTTATTCCGATCTTTGATAGATTACAACCCAACACAGGATTTAACACAATTAGACATCCCGGTATTGGCTATTTTTGGAGAAAAAGATCTTCAGGTTCTACCCCAACCTAACAGCACCCAAATGCGTAATGCACTCAAACAGGGCAAAGCTCCATTTACCATTGAAATTATCCCCTCGGCAAATCACTTATTTCAAAAAGCAAAGACGGGACTGCCTACCGAATATGGAACCCTTGGAGAAACATTTTCGGATTCCTTTTGGCAAGTTATAACTGAGTGGATTCAGAATCTGGACGCATAAAAATATTGCCATAATTAGTGGCTATAAATCTATGTGCTTGACTAAAGTTAGGTTATCAACTATGTTGGTAAAGCAGTTCAATAAAAACATCAAATAAATCACTATCATTATGTCAGTTATAAAAGTATTGGAGATTATGAGCGACTCGCCGGAATCATGGGAAGATGCTACGGCGAAAGGGATAAAAAAAGCCTCAGAAACGGTTAGCAATATCAAATCAGCAAACGTTCAAAATCAAAGTGTAACGGTATCTGGCGGAACGGTCGATACTTATCGCGTAAACCTTAAAGTCACATTTGAGGTAAGCTGATCTAACTCAATCTTTAAGACTTCAAAGAGGCTTGAGGCTATCCTCAAGCCTTTTTAATTTTTGGTCTGGATTTTCTTTACTGCTATTGTATAATTCCATTTTTTCAATGATGCGGGTGCTTCGGAAATGCGTGCCATCTTGATTTTAGCTGAAGGAACCAGTCCCAAATATTGTCTTTCCACTTCACTTACCCCAACTGGATAGATGGCTGAGGTACGATCCATTTTTAAAGCCAATTCCTCATTCACGATATTGTGGCTTGATCGTAACAATTGGCGGATCAATACCCATCAGATTGAACCAACTGAATGGTGCCGTATTTACAGCTCCTTTCTCATCTGCAGATGTAATCCATGCTATTCAATAACTTGTAGCGGCTCACCGATACAGTCGCTTCTTGATGGTTCCTTTCTTAGCTAAGAAGGCATCAGTGATTTCTTCAATACCGAAACCGCAGAGAATGCGAAGAGAAAGCCCGATTTGTGCTTTTATTGGAATGGCGGGATGACAAATGACAAACATCATCTGTAGCTGGCTGTCATTAATGTTTTGCGGAGAAAAACCGATTTTTTGAGTTAAAGTAACAGTTACCAATGCCCAACATCTACCCTACCGGCCGAATTTATACTCCACTTCTATTAAAATGCGCCACTTTTCGTACAGGGCCACGCCATATATCAGGCTGTGAATCCGTTGGTGTTGTTCTATTTGCGCCCTTATTAACATCGTTCAGCCTTGTTTGGTGATTCGGTGTCTGAATGAGGATTTGGGTTGCCGACACGGCCAGCCCCAAGTTGATGAGATTGAATAAGGCATCTGAAAGCTCTTCATATTCTGCATACACCTCGTCGTCGGCGAATACCACGTCGTTCCATGAGCCCATGCCGCCAAACACCCAAGCGCTTCGGCAGGCGTTGAGCAACTGATGGTGTGCCGGAGATCCGTAGGTGTCGGGAAATATTTTGTACCCGTCCGCGGCAGCCGAGGGACTTTCGGTCAGCGCTTTTATTCCCCGGTCAAAACATTTTCCAAAATTTGCATATTCATATTTGTAGGCAAAAGCGCTGATCTCTTGAAGCTGTTGTTTGAGCCAGACCTTGAGAGTGGGTACGTCTGGCAGTGGCTGGTCGGGATCATTGCGATCTCCAAGTTCCCACTTGGCTTCCCAAAAGTCTGATGTTTCGGCTTTGGCAGCCTCGACCAGCCACCTCCCTCCGCCGCCAACAAAGGCCACCGACATTCTATTTGACACTTGGTCATTGTTGGTGGATACGTAGTGAGCAGAAAGCTGAGTAACGCCCGTGTTCCCCAGCTTCTCAAACCATACCTCAGGGGTGGGGGCGTATTCTGTTTCGCTTCTTTGAGTGCCAGATCCCTGCAGGTCTGCAAATTTGACGAATTTTCAATATTTAAAGACCGAGCTTTCAAAATACGAATGGTCATCCAGCCGGCCGGCAAGATACTCATTTCCATGAGCGACTAAAGATAACAGTTGTGTAATACTTGCTTGCATTATTTTTGCTATAAGGGCTGGAGGACTGCACTTAAGATATACCGCAGCCGAACTTTTATTTTATCTGACTGTGCCCCAAGGCCTTGTACCATTATTAGCCAAGAGAAAAATGTCAAATGAAGTCTACTAATTTGGCCGGCAATTAGCAAGAAGGAAGAGATGGGGTTTATTTTTAAATAATAATTTTTAAATTGCTCGCTATCGTTTACACTGGTTTAACTTTACCAATACTAAGATATACATCCCAGATAAATCCCAAAGGGAATCACTATGGGGAACACACATCCCCCAAAAGGTGCTATTACCTTTTCGTCACCATGCTTCTGCTGTTTACGCTCATGTGGTTCTCAAACTATTTCATAGTCTTAAGCCGGATATAACACTATGGGTCGCTCAACAAAAATTGTCGTCTCACTCAGCATCGTCGTACTGGGTCTGTTCTTTTCTTTCGTCATCTATACCTCTAACCAACCTTCGGGCTCTGCCATGATTTTTTTCAACGAACTCTTCAAGCAACAGGAAGTGGATGCAGTACTTTTTTCGGGTGTCTCGGGGACCATTCTCTTCAACGGTACGCCTGTGCCCAACGCGGAGCTGGACTTTTCTGTCCGCTGGAATGACGAAGAGATTACCCAAACATACACGACCGATGCAAACGGACGGTTTGTTATACCCAAAATAGAACGCCGGATTAAAACTTCACCTCTCGTTCAACTGGTCATTAGTCAATCCATTGTTGCCCGATACCAGGGCGAAGACTACTCCATTTGGATTAAAGGCAAGAGAGATACCGAGGAATTCTCCGAGCTGGGTGGCAAGCCCATCAACTTTCGGTGTGAACTCACAGCCCCCCTCAAAAGAATTGAGCTCGAGAGTGGTGCTTTGGGAACTCCCGGGGAATGGGATGGCGTAGAGATCCCATAGAAGAAGCCTTTTTCTACACAAAACGGTTTAGTCAAGCGGTAAAACATATATGACACAGTTATTGCCTCGCTATTACTTGTTCACTCAATAATGTATTCTTCTGGGTCGGATGAAATGCAGATAGATTGCTCTAACGGAAGATATTGGCCTATTCCCAAACCTAGCTGCCTTATCTTGACATAAACTTAGGATATAAAATAAGAGCTTACGTACAGAAACAGGCTTTAGGACCTCTGGAGGCACTCTCTTTCGTCAAGGGTCTTAACACGATAGGGTTAAACATAGTAGACTCAAGGGTCCTAACTAGTGGTGTTAAGAGATCTGACACGATTATGCCAGCCCCCCTGACATAGCAGGGACGCTTATATGCAATGTTGGCATTCGTGCTACTATTTACCCGCTACGACTTTTTTATCTTTCCGGAAAAGATAATTATAGACCAGGGAGGGTATACAAAAATCCACCATGCTTACAAGTAAGGCGATAATGAGTAAAATTCCTCCCATCACATATCCCCATACCATAAGGGAAGCACCAAATAAATAAATGATCATACCCAGCCAAATGGCAGCGATACCACACGCAAATTTTGCCTGAGCAGTTCTGCGAGGCAACTTGGGACGGTCAAGCCAGTGCCGTACACCATAATTGTACAGGTAATCAAATGGATGGTAGGGCAAAATTACTGTTAACAAAGCAATGGTGGCAGCCACGGCCAAAATTGGAATGCTGGTTAAAACAAGTCCGGTTACAAATAACAGCGTACACAACTGGTAGGCAAACCTGTTACCAACGGCATGTATGAATATCTCTTCATCCGTAAACCCGGTATCATATCCCTGTGCTTTAATCCTAGAAATCCGTGACGGTGAAATCAGGCAATTCGCTTTTGGGGTTTTGTATTTTTCCATAGCTTCATTTTTTATGATTAGTACTTTTTCAATAAAAACTACGGAGCTGTCAGTTTTTATAGCATGATGCTCAACGGCCTTGCGTTTAAAATGTGTGCGAACCAGCGTCTATCTGTTAAATAACGAACGGAGAGTTAAAAAACTAGTTGCCGGCAAAATAGGTGAGAAATATCTCCTCGGCATTTTCCTTTTTAAGGGGGCATCGATACAAGGTTAACCTTTATCTAAATCGACTGCTTCAACAATTTCTTCAAACAAATAACTTTTCGTCTGCACATCATTTGAATAATAAAGCTTCAATTCTATTTTTCTCCTATCAATAAGGTTTAAATTTGATTTAGAAATTTTTATTCTGGCACTTCCAAAATCTGTTGTTTCGCCCTGAAAAAGAGGCTCTTTTTAGAAAAAGGTGTAATAATAGTTGCCATCACTATCCGTTCTACAGAAGTGAAATCGTAGGTTTGATTCATCTCTAACACGAAATTTAGATGGAATCTTTAATTCAAGTTTGTAGTCTTTTTCAATTAAAGTACTAATATTTTCGATTAAAAGATCAAACTGAATTTCCCGTCCCGTTGGTTTTCCATTTTTTCTTAGTAAAGTCCCATTTTTAAAGTCTAGCTCTTTTAAAACTAATTGTGTTCGATCTTTCTAGTTATACAAATTTCGTACTTCATATTCATGCATTGCAGTAGATTGGAAATTAAATCTTCTATAGAATCTATTGTCCGTACACATATGGGGAGCTAAACTACTGGCAGGTATCTTAATTAGATATATAGTGTTCTCAATATTTTCCTCAAATCGAATGGGATATATTTTTAAGTTCGTTATTCGTCTTTGAATATTACCGTTTATCACTTGTTCTAACCATTCTTTGGTAAATTTATTCCCATTAACGAATGATTTTGAAGTAGCGACATGATTTTTTCTGCTATGCCATAAATAATTATTCCTCCATCAGAATTGGCGACTGCAGAAACATCTTTTCCTATCTCTTTTTTGTCTTTTCTTTTTTTGGAAAGAGATCCAGCTCTCTTGAATTCCAGTATTAAAGATTCTTCTACCTCATTTTTAATTAGATTATTAATGTCATCTTGATTGTAATTTTCCTTATCAAAAAAATCTTCTATTTAAGATGAGATTATATTTCTTTTACATCGCTAACCTATATTTATGTCAAACAGCCAAAGACATAATATCATTATCGTACAAAAGATAGTTTGCCAAAAATTCTGTTCAAACACAAAAAACGTAATTTGGGGATATGACCATGCATGGGCCCTATCCCTGCCCCGTGGAATAATCCATCAGGACCCATCCACTCCTACGCTAAAGCTACGGTGGGCAGGGCTCTGGCTCCTTCAATGCACCGGGACCACAAGGAAGGAGGACGCCTAGATGTCGATTGGAAATATTGGTTAAATGTCCCTCCTTGTGCCGTGGTTTTGCGGTATAGGGAGGGATTAGGGTGGGTCAAAAAAACGGGAGCAAAGCTCTCTCAGAACGATTGGACATTCCCCCAGGCCAAGTCCCTGTCTCCTCCGTACCAACTCCTACTGGCAAGGGAGATGCTATGATGGCATAGTCCGGAGAGGAAAATCTGGGAAAGCGACCTCATAACAAACGCATTTCAGCTACGGCCTGAGAGATAATAGGGTTTCCCTGTAGAGGCCCGATCGCATCTATCTCTCGCATCAGGTTGTGGTATGAATAGCCAGGAGACGCATACGATGCGTCTCTACGATATATGACAACCCGGTCTTGGGTGAATTTTGTTATTTGCACCCACCTGTCGCAAGCGTCTCGTTTGTGACAACCCTTAGCACGAGCGGACCCACTATGTTAAAACTTCGTAGGACACGCGCTCACGCTATTACAGGATTTTATGATCTTCAAACGATCCATCGGATGGCGAAACCAGCCGTCTGATCGGGTTTCCAATCTACTATTCCGGTTGCCAGCTGTTCATCTTGTCGTTGATAGCTTCACGGAGTCGGCTGACCGGCACACGATCCTGCGTCATATCATCGCGGTAGCGGATGGTCACCGTATCTTCGCCTTCCGACTCTACTCCATCGAAGTCCACCGTAATACAGAAAGGCGTTCCTGCTTCATCCTGTCGGCGGTAGCGCTTACCAATAGAACCGGACTCATCATAAAGCACATTAAAATCTTCGCGCAGATCGTGCTCAATCTTGTGCGCCAGATCCTGCAGCTTATCCTTCTTGATAAGCGGGAAGATGCCCACTTTGGTCGGGGCTATCTTGGGATTCAGTTTCAATACGGTACGGGTATCGCCGTCCACTTCTTCCTCGCGGTAGGCATCGCAAAGCACCATCATCACCGCGCGGTCGAGCCCAATAGAGGTCTCGATCACATAAGGCGTATAGCGCTTCTGCTTCTTCTGGTCGTAATACTCCAGCTTCTTGCCCGAATACTCGTGATGCTGCGTAAGGTCAAAATCCGTTCGGTTATGGATACCCTCTACTTCCTGCCATCCAATGGGGTATTCATACTCAATATCGGCAGCTGATGCAGCGTAGTGCGCCAACTTATCTTCGGGATGCGGATGCGTGCGTAGCTTATGCTCCCGGATACCCAGTGCTTTATGCCACTCCAGTCGCTTGTTGAGCCACTTCTCATATTCTTCAGCGTCGGTGCCCGGTTCTACAAAGTATTGCATCTCCATCTGCTCGAACTCCCGCATACGGAAGACAAACTGCCGGGCAACTACCTCGTTCCGGAAGGCTTTCCCCACCTGGGCGATACCAAAAGGTACCTTCTGGCGGGCGGTATCCATTACATTCTTGAAGTTCACGAAGATACCCTGGGCCGTCTCGGGACGCAGATAGACCGCGTCGCCGTCGTCCCCGGAGGAAGTTGCTCCAAACTGTGTCTTGAACATCAGGTTGAACTGGCGCACATCGGTCCACTCAAAAGCGCCGGATTCGGGCGCCCGGATTTCGTTATCCATAATCAGCTCGTGCAGATCTTCGCACAGCCCTTTCCTGGAGCCGGCCGTATCGAGTAACTCTTGAAGTTCATCAGCCTCATCAGCTTTATCTTTGCTGCGAAGCTTGGCGATATGCCCTTCCACCAGCATATCGGCACGGTAGCGTTTGTTCGATTGTTTATCGTCAATCATCGGGTCGTTAAAGCCATCCACGTGTCCGCTGGCCTCCCACACCTTGGGGTGCATAAAGATAGAGGCATCCAGCCCTACAATATTATCGTGGTATTGGGTCATCGCTTTCCACCAGAAATCACGGATATTGCGCTTCAGCTCGGTGCCTAAAGGACCGTAATCATAGACGGCTCCCAGTCCACCGTAAATTTCTGAGGACTGATAAATGAAACTTCGGGCTTTCGCCAGTGAAACTATGGTATCTAAATTCTTGAGTTCAGTAACGGACATTGCTACAGTATTTTTGCGGTTGACGACTTTAAAGATGGCCTAAAATAGTAAAAAATATGCCTTTAATTAATTCTCCTTTTATTCTATTTTCGTTAGCCTGCTATTATGCAGGACAACATTAGCTTATAAACTGATTAATATTCAGCAGTAAAGATAAATCTCTAATAAAATGCATTCATATCAAATTGGTGTACTTGGTGCCACTGGCGCTGTCGGACAAAAATTCATTCGCTTACTCGAAGATCATCCCTGGTTTACAGCTACTAAGCTGGGTGCTTCAAAACGTTCCGCCGGCAAGAAATACAAACACGCCGTGCACTGGGTAGAAAAGACGGAGCTACCCGCCGAGGTAGCCGATATTGAAGTATCCGAATGCCAATCTGCTGAATTCCAGGACGTTGATTTTGTTTTCTCCGGTCTGGACTCTTCCGTAGCCGGTGATATTGAGAAGGAATTTGCAGAAGCGGGCATTCCGGTCATCTCCAATGCCAAGAATTACCGCATGCACGACCAAGTTCCTTTGCTGGTACCCGAAGTAAATCCGGAGCATGCCGAACTGATCAAAAAGCAAACGTTTAGCAGCGATGGCAGCGGCTGGATTGTCACCAATCCAAATTGTGTATCCGTGCCGCTTTCGATGTCGCTAAAGCCACTGGATGATGCTTTCGGCATTGATTCGCTGGTGGTAACTTCGATGCAGTCTGTTTCCGGGGCCGGATATCCCGGGGTACCAAGCCTTGATATAGTAGCGAACGTCGTGCCCTATATCGGCGGTGAGGAAGACAAGGTAGAAACGGAATCGACCAAGCTGCTGGGCCAGGTAAAAGGCGATACAACCGAATTCCGAGATTTCACCATTCAGGCTACAGCTGTGCGTGTTCCTACGATCGAAGGGCATCTGCTCTCTGTGGCAATTAAGCTAAAAAATCCACCGGCTGATATAGAAGAAGCACGTGAAGCGTTTACGGATTGGGATAATCCTATAGCCGATCTTGATTTGCCCTCTTCGCCGAAACAGCCCATTCGCCTCTACGAAGAGAATCGCTATCCACAGCCTCGCCTGCATGCCGACCGAGAAGGTGGAATGCAAACGGCTATCGGACGGTTACGCAAAGGAAACCTAATGGACCTGGGCTACGTGACGATGGCGCACAATACCATCCGTGGTGCGGCCGGCGGTGCAATATTAAATGCAGAATTGTTAGCTGCCAAAGGTTACTTTGGATAATACATTTTAGGTTCTGAATTCAGCGCTGCTGGATTCAGAACTTTTTACTCTCCTCCCATCTGGTTTAGTTTATACTCCGAAAATTCCATTCGAGCACGAGAAACCAATTTTTCTGCTTCTTCCTTATCTTTTCTCTTAATCTTTAGCGTTCGGCTGCCCGGTTCGGTGCCCGGCAAATCATTAAAGGCATCCATAGAAGTTCCTTCCAGGATGATCTTATTGCTAAACCATCCTTTCTCAAACGTTATTTCCTCCAGGTTGCTATACGGTATAATTGTGGTCTTGCTATCCGATTTGATCATCCCTACGAAGCTATCTTTTAGCTGATATTCCAATTCGAAGCCATCATTCGTAAGCTTGATGAGTCCCTCGACTTCCTTTAGTCCATGCGAGACTCCGGTAATTTCAAAAGGGACGGTTCTGTTGCTAATATTCATGATATTTTGATACTGTTTTTGGAGGAACTCACATGATAAATAAAAAAATCAAAAAATTATGTAAGGATTTGTCTTTAAAAGGTACTTACCTATAGAACGTTTGAAAAATAACGTCTAAAGCCGTTGATAAAAGAGAGAAAATAAAATGTCCTTCCGGGGTGAAGTAGTGGAGAACTACTTCACCTCTTTTTAATCGACACAGGTTGGCGTGGGATTTACAGAGTAGCTACGCTCTGTATAATTAAGAGAGAGACTTATGAACAACCATCATTTACTCATTTGGCTTCTCCTATTGGCTATACCCTCTATTGGGTACAGCCAGTCGACCAATTTCGAAGATGGCTTTGAGGATGGTGATTTTACCAATAATCCCACTTGGGCGGGCGATGATACGCTTTATACAATTATCTCAGATGGCACAAATAATCTACTCCGGTTACAAGGCAATGATGAGGATGGAGGCGTTGACTACTTAAGCGTGGCCTCAGAAGATTCAATAGGCAGCTGGGAGTTTTATGTGCAGCTCGATTTCTCACCTTCCGGGGGTAATAAAGCCGATATCTTTCTAATGAGCAATATTGCCAATCTGGAGGGCCCCGTTAATGGATATGCCCTGCGCGCCGGAGAAAGCGGTAGCAACGATGTCTTTCGGATTGTACGATATGACAGTGGTGCAGAGGGGACTACGGTCCTATCCGGGACAACCGATATAAGTAGTGGCGGCACTTTTCGTGTAAAGGTTGGGCGAGAATCTGGCGGCATTTGGACTCTGCAGGTTGCTGAAGGCTATAGCGGGATACTAACTCAAGAAGGAAGCTCTCAAGCAGATGATACTTATAATACGACCAATTATTTCGGTGTTCGATCTACTTATACCTCTTCCCGGGCAGACCTTTTTCATTACGATTTCAAAATCGACCTTCCACCTTTAATGATGACCGATGCGACTGCCCGTGGTGATACTATCGAAGTGACATTTAACCGCCCTTTTGACCAAAGTTCCATACAAAGCGCAGACTTTTTCGTAAATCAAGGAATAGGTGCACCATCCAATGTTATAACTTCTTCGCCCTCATCGGCCAAACTTTTCTTTGCCACCCCTTTTTCTTCTAATCAATATGAATTATCGGCTCAGAACATCCAGGATTTGCAGGGGAATATGATTGTCGAAGATGCCACTGCATCATTTGTAGTGTTTGGATCCCCTGCTGAGAAGGATATCATACTCAACGAATTTATGTATGACCCGCCCACGGGTCAGCCGGAATATGTGGAGCTTAGAAATACCTCCGACAAATACCTGAATTTACAGCATTGGCAAATTGGAGATGATTCAAACAATCAAGAACTATCATCAGATACCCTGGCCATTGCCCCTGACGATTTCCTTGTCATCTCATCGGATACCACTACCCTCTCAACCATTTTTGGTGACCATAACTACCTGCAGGCGAACCTGCCTTCGCTCAATAATATAGGAGATGCCCTCAAACTGCTGACTAATTCTGGCATACCCGCTGATTCTCTCTACTACCAATCCTCCTGGGGCGGCGATCAGGTGGCACTGGAACGCCGGTCAGATTCCGTTTCCGCAATTTACCAAGAAAACTGGGCCAACTCCCCCTCCCTCAACAACGGTACGCCCGGCACCGAAAACCAAGTGGCATCGGATACGCAACCACCAGACTTACGTTCCTTAAACATCCTGTCCGATTCTAAACTACAACTTTTGTTCAATGAACGGCTCGACTCCTCATCCGCAGCCCCAATCCACTACACTATTCCCGGAATTGATATCAATTCTGCTACGCTAACAGCGCCCGATACCATTCATTTAGCTTTGAATACTGCGCTGGAAAATGCCCGTGAATACCAGCTAACAATTTCAGGAGTACAAGATATCTTTGGTAATACCAGCACCTCACGGGATACCAGCTTTACCTACTATAAAATATCTGCAGTAGATTCGACTGACATATTCATTAATGAATTTATGTTTGATCCTCCATCCGGGCAGTCAGAATATGTGGAGCTTTATAACCCATCATCCAAAACGCTGGATTTACAAGATTGGACTCTCAACGATGCCACGGGCTCCGAAGCGATAATATCCTATCAGCAATACTTACTCCCTCCGGATAGTCTGGTTGTACTGGCTCCCGATTCTACTTTGCTGGTTGATCATCCCGGAGCCTCCCTGATCGAAATGGGCAATCGCTTCCCCTCTCTTAATAACAGTGGTGACAGAATAGTATTACGTGATTCCTCCCGGGTGCTTTTAGATTCTCTACAATATGCTGACCACTGGGGTGGAGAACAAATAGCTCTCGAACGACGAAGCCAAACCGTAGCTGCCCGATACTCCGCAAACTGGGGCGATGCCCCCAATGGGTTTGGAACGCCAGGCCAACTAAATCAGATTGAAGACGACCAAACACCACCAGCGATAGATGAGCTTACAATTATTGACAACAACTCTCTTCAGTTAATAATCAGCGAGCACCCAGATATCTCCTCTGCTGAATCGATTAACAGTTACGCCATCTCAGGCAATCCAACTATCGGTGCTGCTCATGTCCGACAACCAGATACTGTAAGCATCAGTTTATCAGATTCCCTTTTAAACAACACCACCTACACCTTTTCACTTGATGGCTTAGAAGACGTATTCGGTAATACCGCAACTGATGTGGATACCACCTTCACCTATTATGAAGTCAGCCCCGCAGATTCGGGACAGGTCTTTATCAGTGAGTTTTTATTTGATCCAGAGGAAGGGAAAAGTGAATATATTGAGCTCTACAATCCTACCCAACGGTCATTCGACCTGCAACATTGGACGGTTAATGATAACACCGGAACGACTCGAACCATTACTGATGAGCGCTATATTTTGCCGCCGGATGGCTATATCGTTCTTGCAGCCGATCGTTCTTTATCCACGCAATACAGCGATATCTCACTGATCAGCATGGGCACCCAATTCCCCTCTCTCAATAATAGTGGGGATGACATCGTACTGCGCGACTCTTCGGGCATCTTGCTTGATTCTCTGCAGTATGCCAGCTCCTGGAGTGTTTCCGAAAAAGCCAGCGAGCGCAAAAGTTATAAACTGCCATCTATTTATAAAGCAAACTGGGCAAGTCCGGTTGATAGTTCAGGCTCCCCCGGAATGGCCAACACCGTGGCCCCGGATACCCAGCCACCAAGCGTTACTTCTTTTTCAATTTTGGATGAGCACTCATTACAAATCATATTCGATGAATACTTGTCCTCGCCCTCTACAAATGGATTATTCTCTATTTCGGGCGATATACAGATCGGTAATACCCAGTTCCAGGCGCCTGATACTGTTTTACTTTCCCTATCCCAGCCCTTAGAGAATGCTGAATTATATACCTTAACTATTTCCGATGTTCAGGATTTATTTGGTAATGCTATGGCCCAACGAGATACTTCTTTTACCTACTACAAACCTACGCCCGTGGATTCGGGGCAGGTATTTATCAATGAATTCCGCGCCGAACCATACCCTGGGAGTACAGAGTATATCGAGCTGTACAATCCCACCTCCTATTCATTCGACCTGCAACATTGGACGATCAATGACAACCGCCGGAATCCAGCAAGTATTACCAATTCGTCATTTATCCTGCCACCCCAAAGCTTTGTACTCATCGCTCCCGATAATACGCTATTAACCGAGCATCCGAGTATTAAATTGGTGGCTATGGACCAGTTTCCCTCTCTGAATAACAGCGGTGATGATATCGTATTGCGCAATATTAACGGTATGCTGTTGGATTCCCTGCAATATAATGCAGAATGGCGAACCGACAGTACCGCTTTCGAACGGCGTTCTACCTCCGTTTCCGGCTTTTATAAAGAAAATTGGGGACACTCTTTATCTCCAGCCGGTGGTACTCCGGGTACGTTCAACCAAGTGGAGATGGATACGAATCCACCCATTTTAAACAATCTTGAAATCATCTCAAAACAGCAACTACAGTTAGCTTTTAATGAACGTCTGGATTCTACAGGCAGCCAAAGAGACCATTTCGGCAGCAATAATCTGGATATAAGCTCCGTGAGTCATACTGCTCCGGATTCTATCACTTTACATCTGGCTACAGACCTGAAGAATGCTCAACAGTATGAACTTACGCTTTCAGGCCTGCAGGATATCTTCGGAAACCAAATTAGCCCCGAAGATACGACACTGACTTATTTTGCAGTATCTACAGCAGATTCAGGCGATGTATTCATCAATGAATTTTCCTTTAATCCCAAAGAAGGTGATACGGAATACATCGAACTGTATAACAACTCCTCAAAATCTTTCGATCTCCAGGGGTGGACGGTTAATGATAATACCGGTAACAGATCCCGACTATCCGATCAAAAGCACCTGCTACCACCGGATAGTTATATACTTTTAGCCGAGGATTCTACACTGGCAAAACGACATCCCGACCTACCCGTTATACCGATGTTCAGCCGTTTTCCATCTCTAAACAACGGTGGTGACGACATTGTGCTGCGCGACTCCTCAGGAACTTTACTTGACTCACTTCGCTACACCGACACCTGGGCCATGCCCGGAAAAGCAGCTGAACGTAGAAGCCATGAACTCTCGGCGAATATCAAAGCTAACTGGGGAAGTCCCGCTGATACAACCGGCTCTCCCGGTTTACCCAACCTGATTGCCCCGGATGCTCAGTCACCCGTACTTAAAACGTTGGATATTCTGGGAGACCAAGAGTTACAGCTTATTTTTGATGAGCAAATTGCTGATATCGCTGAATATGGAAGCTTCAAGATATCTTCTTCGACTCAAATTTCGGATCTGACGTTCTTCGCTCCCGATACCGTCCACTTACAGTTATCCGAACCATTACAAAATGCCACCGAATACCAGTTCTCTATCTCGGAGATACAGGATATGTTTGGAAACAAATTGACAGCGATCGATACCCTTTTCACCTATTATAAACCATCAGAATCCGATTCGGGGCAGGTGTTCATCAATGAATTCAGCTATAATCCGGCGGCTGGTCAAACTGAATATATCGAACTCTATAATCACACAAACCACTCTTTTGATCTCCAGGGCTGGACTCTAAGCGATAACAGGGACGAACAAAACCTGATCACAGATGAGGCTTTCATTCTCCCTCCCGATAATTATGTAGTTTTATCACCAGATAATTCGCTTTTAGAAACGGCTCCGGATCTTCCCCTGATTGCTATGGGAAGCCGGTTCCCGGCACTTAACAACAGCGGTGATGACATTGTAATTCGAAACGAAGAAGGCTTGCCTCTTGATTCGCTGAAGTACACTTCGGCCTGGGGTGGAGAAGAGATTGCTTTAGAGCGTCTAAGTACCAATATTTCGGGAACTTTTAAAGAAAACTGGGGGCCAGCACCTGGTAAGACAGGTTCTCCCGGACTACAGAATAGCATTAAGGCTGACCAACAACCTCCGAGTCTGTCTGATGTAAACATTAAAAAGGAGTCAGAACTGCAACTGATATTTTCTGAACGTCTGACTGCCGTCAGTGCTGTTAAAAAGTCTAACTACACCCTTTCTCCTGTCCGCAACATACAGCTTATTGCCGCCCGTTCTGATACAGTAACACTTTATCTATCGGATCCGCTCATTTCCGGCCAGCATTACACGCTAACCGTTTCAGGAGTCACGGATATATTTGGCAATCAAAGCTCTGAAAACCAAAAAGACCTTGAATATATAGAAATAGCTCAGGCCAAAGCCGGAGATATTATTATCAATGAAATGATGACCAATCCCGGGTTAAATTCAGCAGAGTTTGTGGAACTTTATAATCGTTCGGGCAAAAATATTGACCTTGACAACTGGGCGTTCAGTGACGCCCGCGATGAGGTCAATCTACCTTCCGGTATTATCCTGAAAACCGGAGAATATCTCATATTGACTGAAAGTGCCACCTTAGGCCAATCAATTGACCAGGCCCTTACCATTTCTGGTTTTCCAAGTTTGAATAACACAGAGGAAACCCTCAGCCTATATGATAGCAATGGACAGCTGATTGACTCTCTGCATTATACTTCGGACTGGCCTGAGGCAGTATCGTCTGCTTCCCTGGAACGTAAGGATCCCAAGGCTGCTTCGAATGATCCAGCTAACTGGACCACCAATACTACCGAACAGAAAAATTCCGCTGGTATACAAAACAGTACCTACCAAGAAGATATTCTGCCACCCGAGGTTCGGTTTACCAAGGTGCGCGCCGATGGTAAAATTGAAGTTTACTTTACCGAGTTCATCCAACGTTCGCAAGACCTGCAGTTTACGATGGATGGGCAGTCCCTCGAAAAATATTCTTTCGATCCCCATTCCGGGAACCGTATTATCCTCGAGGAACCAGCTTCTCTGGCAAAAGCAATTGATATTCAGGGCCTTACCGATATCCGCGGCAATACCACCCCTAATGCAAGTATTTTGGTGGCGCGTCCACTTCAAAAGGGCGACCTCGTCATTAATGAGATTATGTATAACCCTCTGGATGAGGGAGATGATAATCAGGCCGACCAAAGTGAATATGTAGAGCTATACAATACCAGAGATTATGCACTATCGCTGGAAGGCTTGATCTTGCATGATGCGCCCGACGAGGATAACGATGTACGAAAACTACAGCCTGTTTCCACTACGGCCAAGTGGGTAAAACCCGGGCAAACCGTCCTGGTCTATGCCGATCAGGCTCTGGATTTTCAAAAGTCAAAAGTAGCCTCTTTCTTTAATTTGGATTCACTAAATACCGCATCATTGCTACAAATCGACCGAAGTAGCCTTAGCCTAAGTTCAGCGGATGATGCCATTTTCATTGCCGACAGCAGTGGAGCTGTTATTGATTCGGTATACTATAGCGAGGAGTGGCAAAATCCGAACCTTATCGATTATCGGGGCCGTGCTCTTGAACGCATCTCGCCCAAGGGCGCAAGCAATACCGCCAGCAACTGGGGATCAAGTGTGCATCCCAAAGGTGGAACGCCCCACGCTCAGAACTCTCTTTACCAAGAGCAGCCCGATACGCCACAAAAAATGGGGATTACTTTTGCACCCAATCCCTTTTCACCGGATGGCGACGGTTATGAGGATAATTTGGTCATTAACTACAAACTGGATAAGGAAGATTACCTGCTGAGAGTCAACATCTTTGATCGATATGGCCGGCACATCAAAGAATTAGCGGATGGCAAACCAGCCGGCTTTGAAGGCACCCTCATCTGGGATGGACGCCGTGATGATGGTCGGCGCAACCGTATCGGTATCTATATTATCGTTTTTGAAGCTATCAACAGTTCCACGGGCAGTGATAAGGCCTATAAAAAGACGGTCGTAATTGCTCGTAAGCTGAACTGAAAATTACTTTTATTGCTTATAATCTGCTTTGGATAGAAATGGATAAAAAGTCAGAAATTTTAATACCCGGCATTCTGTTCAAACCCTTCTTCAGGAACTGGAAACCCTTGCTTATGCTTTGAATCTAAATTAGCTTCATTTCCATCACTAAGTGGTACATTTTACAAAACATCATCGCATGATTGGTTTTCGACTAAAGCCATCGACAGAGTCAACTTCAGCTGCTTGGTCGGTAAACACAACAATTGGAAGCCCGAACCCGCCAAATTGTGCCCCCTCGCCGGCCTGTCCAGCAGCCCGGGCATCACCAAGTCATAGCATTCGGGACAGGCTTTGCCAAGGGAGGCTACACTTAAAACTGTTCACTATTCCAATTTTTAATTCCCCATCCTTAGTTATACTTCTCTTTCATAAGAATTGCTTTTTATGTATCCTCCATTGCTAAAAAATATTACCGTAAATAGTATTTCTTCCATGAGCGATTCAATAACCATTTTTGAGCGTGCAGCAGCAAATGTAAAAGAACAGGGCTTTACTATTGTAGACTCTGACCAAGAACGTCCGTGGGGTGGGTTTTTTGTCATCAATGAACAGCAGGCGCTACAGTTTGCCCGGACCTACTTCCCGGAGCAGGCTATTGAAGACTTTGAGGATGCAGGTAAGCTGAGTCCTAAAATTTTGGTGGTCAGGCCCGGGAAGAGGTTGTCGTGGCAGTATCATCACCGGCGGGCCGAAATATGGAAAGTGCTCGAAGGTCCGGTAGGCGTCGTACGGAGTGACACTGATGAGCAGGGCTCTCTTGAAAAACATATCTCCGGCGATACCGTTAAGCTCCAGCAGGGAGAACGCCATCGGTTAGTAGGGCTGGACGAGTGGGGCCTCCTGGCCGAGATCTGGCAACACACGGATCCCGATAATCCCTCCAATGAGGAGGATATCGTCCGCGTCCAGGATGATTTTGGGAGGTAACATCCATCAAGCCCTGCCTCTTACTAAGGGAGATTCTCTGTATCTTCTCCAGCCCTCTTGCAACTCATAGTCCATAGGCTATAACCGCTTGAAAACAGAATCTTCCAATAGCCGTACAAAATTATTTTTAACCGGTCAGCGGCCAGATACCTGTGCGAGAATAATGACTCTATCACAGCCCTACCTGCGCCCTAATTTCTCCACTTCCAGTAGGAGTTGGTAAGGAGATGGTAGGGGCTTGGCAGGGAACAGGCTACGGGCTGAATATTTCATTTTGGGAGCTATCAAAGTAGGAAATGTCAGAAAGTCAAGCTAAATGACGTTTTTGATTCCATCTTGCCTGGTCCCGCTTCTGTGGGCTGTGTCATTCAAAAAAGTGATAGAAGTATGGCATTAATTATGATCGGGCAATCATTTTTTTGCCACTCTTCCCTGCTCCGGAGGGAAGGGCCGGGGATGGGTCACCGCTGCACGGCACTCCGCTCCGTTGCTGAAGGCTTTACCACGCCGAAGTAGCTCAGCTACGTAGGCTGTGCTATAGGAGCGTAAGTGACCTTTCTTAAGGGAGAATATTTTGTTGTCTGCCTCAAACTCTTCATTCACCTACCTTAGAATCCTTCACTTCCAAATAGGTGCAGCGTAGTCGAAGGGTACATCAGGCAATGCTAATTAGCCCAAAAAACTGCGGGAGTATAACCCCCTTAGAGCTGTGTGGGTCACCATTCGAGCATTGGGTACTCATCGGATGAGTACCCAAAGACATAGTTGAGTGTTTGGTCAAATCACTCATCCGATGAGTGATACTGCCCCACTTTCCGCTTGAGACTCCTCGTCGTAAGCGCCTGGGAGTGAC
The DNA here is from genome assembly GCF_026229185.1 of Fodinibius salsisoli. Taxonomy (GTDB): domain Bacteria; phylum Bacteroidota; class Rhodothermia; order Balneolales; family Balneolaceae; genus Fodinibius; species Fodinibius salsisoli. The sequence continues at coordinate 306,780 of NZ_JAGGJA010000002.1, forward strand.
AAGATGGGGTGAATCATGCGCATAAAAAAATATCTGGCCGCAGCACGTAGCATAACGACCAGATATTCTAAGCTTTTATATAAAATAAGGGGGGGGGATCGAAACCTTACAGGATCATTCCGGCTCCTACCGTCTCATTGGTATACTCATCAATAATGATAACGCTTCCCGTGGCACGGTTCCGCTTATAGCTGTCATAGAAGAGCGGCTCCGTGGTGCGGATATGAATACGTCCAATATCGTTTAGACCGATTTCTTTATCTCCTTCCACCCGGTGCAATGTATTGATATTCACCTTGTACTTCACCTCTTTGATGATACAGCGAGCATCCTTGGTGGTATGCTTGATGGCATATTTGCCATTAGGCTTGAGTGGTTCTTTGTTGAGCCAGCAGACCATCAGATCAATATCCTGCCCTACGGTAGGCTGATTGTCGGGCTTAGCAATCATATCTCCGCGACTAATGTCGATATCGTCTTCAAGGGTCATTGTAACCGACATAGGAGCAAAGACCTCTTCTTCCTCATTCTCATAAGTCTCTACCGTATCGATGGTGCTGGTAAAGCCGGAAGGAAGTGCAATTATTTCATCACCAGGCTTAAAGACGCCACCGGCTACCTTACCCGCATAGCCCCGGTAATCGGGATATTCTTCGGACTGCGGACGGGTAACCCACTGTACGGGGAAGCGACTGTCCACGTGGTTATGGTCGCTGTCAACCTGTACATTCTCGAGGGTATAGAGCAAAGAGGATCCGCCGTACCAAGGCATATTATCCGACTTATCCACTACATTATCCCCGTAAAGCGCACTGATGGGGATATAGTGAATGTCGGGAATATCCAGTTTAGAAGAAAAGGAACGAAACTGTTGGCGAATTTCCTTAAAACGCTCTTCGCTGTAATCCACCAGATCCATCTTATTGACACAAAGGATGATGTGCTCAATCTGTAGTAAAGAAGCGATGAATGAGTGCCGACAGGTCTGCTCAATGACGCCATTACGGGCATCAACCAGGATGATCGCCAGGTTAGCTGTGGAGGCGCCGGTCACCATATTCCGGGTATACTGCACGTGGCCCGGGGTGTCGGCGATAATAAACTTACGGTTGGGCGTCGAAAAGTAGCGATAAGCTACATCGATGGTAATGCCCTGCTCTCGTTCGGCAGACAGTCCGTCAGTTAATAATGCCAGGTTCGTGTATTCATCTCCCTTCTTACGGCTGGACTCCTCGATCTTTTCCATCTGATCATCAAAGATGGCCTTAGAATCGTATAGCAGACGGCCAATCAGTGTACTTTTGCCGTCATCTACACTCCCCGCCGTTGTAAAGCGGAGGAGGTCCATATTAAGATATTTGCTTGCTTCAGTTTCGTTAGTACTCATTGTCAAGAATTGAGAATTGTAAATTAAAAACCAGGAATTAAAGATAATTCCTAATTCATAATTGAAAATTTTTAATTAGAAGTAGCCTTGTTTCTTTCGTTCTTCCATAGCGGCTTCAGCCCGCTTGTCGTCCGTACGGTTGCCTCGTTCCGTAATACGTGCGGAAGCAACTTCTTCAATAATTTGGGGGACGGTTGCAGCATCCGACTGAAAAGCACCGGTACAGGTCATATCTCCAATCGTTCGGAAACGTACGGTTCTGGTTTCATACTCTTCTTCATCAGTAAGAGTGATAAACTCCGACTTGGCCAGGAAAGTATCTGCTCGCTCAACGACCTCACGTTCATGAGCCAGGTACAGGTCCGGGATATCAATATCTTCTGCAGCAATATACTGCCATACATCCATTTCGGTCCAGTTACTCAGCGGAAATACACGGAAGTGCTCGCCATGCCCCTTCTTGCCGTTATACAAATTCCAGAGTTCCGGTCGCTGGTTCTTGGGATCCCACTGTCCAAACTCATCACGGTGAGAGAAAAAGCGCTCTTTAGCACGTGCTTTCTCTTCATCGCGTCGGGCGCCACCGAAAGCGGCATCAAACTCATGCTCTTCCAGCGCCTTAAGTAGAGCAGGAATCTGCAGTTTATTCCGGCTGGCGTTAGGACCGTTTTCTTCTCGTACTTCTCCGGAATCGATCAGATCCTGAACTTTGGCTACAATCAGCTCAACACCAAGTTCATCCATCAGGTTATCGCGAAATTCAAGGGTTTCATCAAAGTTATGACCGGTATCCACATGCAGAAATGGAAAAGGAATTTTGCCCGGCCAAAAAGCTTTCTGTGCGAGCTTGGCCATTGTGATCGAATCCTTGCCTCCGGAAAACATAAGGACCGGATTCTCGAACTGAGCGGCTACCTCCCTCATTATGTGAATAGATTCAGCTTCTAACTGCCGAATATGGCTTAATTTGTACTTACGCATAGATAAAATTCTGTATTGATTTTATGAAGCTGCTAAAGCTAAGCATTAATAGTAAGAAAAACCATGTATGATTTACGTTATTTAACAGCCTGTCTACTATCAAAAGTTAAAAATGTTTCGACTGACTTTTGAAATACAGCCTACTATTTCGAATCCCTTTACTCCCTAATAAAATATCTGACGAACTGTCCATCAGTCAGGGTTAGGGATAAGGGCATTATTCAAGCATCCCATACTTATGGGATGAGTAACAGGAGCTCTTATTCAAAAATGAGTTAAATCACTCATCCAATGAATGATACCGACCGATTCCCATTTGGGATCCCTTTCTCCGTTTGCATGACAACAGTCAACTTCTCTTTTTCAACTTTCAAAGATAAGAGTTCCCAGTTACCGAACCTGCAAAATGAACGATAAACCGCTGTTACCCTTCCCTGTTTTCCAGGTAATCCAAAACCATCTGAACGCCTTCTTCAGGTGTAATATCCGTGGTATCAATTTCAAGTTCGGGGTTTTCAGGGGCTTCATACGGATCACTGATGCCAGTAAAGTTATCAATCTCGCCTTTACGGGCCTGGGCATAGAGTCCTTTAACATCGCGTTCCTCACAAACTTCAAGCGGGGTAGAAACGTAGATCTCCACAAAATCCTCACACATATTACGGACAAAATCTCGTGCTTCCTGGTAGGGAGAGATGAAGGAGCCAATGACAAAAACCTCGTGTGCCTGCAGGCGACTGGCGATGTAGCCAACACGCTTAACATGAGCGTTACGTTCTTCTTTGCTAAATCCTGTCTTGGGGAAGACTTCACGGATGGCATCTCCATCGAGGTGTTCTACCCGATAGCCCCGTTCTTTCAAGGCCGGGTATACTTTTTCTGAAATAGTACTCTTCCCGGATCCGGACAAGCCGGTAAACCAAAGAACCGCCGGCTTTAATTTCTTTTCTTTAGACATAATGACTATAAGTATAGCGTTTTAAAGGTTTAGTTGATTTATGACGGATGACCAATGACGGTATTTATACTAATGGAAAATTTAGAATGATGAATTTTGACCAGTTAATATTTATAGAATAAGATCCAATCCTCAACAAATTCTTACATATTTTTCTGGCAATAGAAGAAAAAGTGACAATATAGCTTGATTGACAATCAATAATTCATCATTCAAAATTTAAAATCACCTTCCACTCCTATCAAAAAGCCCGTGTTCTTCAAATCAGGCTTATTATAGGTCAATGGTGATGGATGGGCCCCTTCGCGTGCGGAATATCGATACACACAATCCCCAGCGGCCACATCCCATTCCATTGTAGGCCCCATACGTGGATAAATGTCAGCCTCACCTTCCGCTACCAGGCAAAACTTGATCGAACTTCCGGCCGGCACCGTCTTGGTTACCGTCAATCCTTTTTCTTCCAATTCTTTGATAAGGCTATTAGAGCCGTGCGATCGACTTTGTACCGCCGTCAGCTCGCTTTTGCCATCGCTAAGCTTCGAGTAAATACGTTCTGGTTTTTCATCGGCGAGCTGTTTAAAGGCGCCCTCCTCTTTGGTGGCATAATAGGTTGTTTGTTTATCGGGTACATAAACCACCCCTAAGACGGGTGTCCCCTGATCAATAAGGGCTATGTTAACCGTAAACTCCCCATTCTTTTTAATAAACTCTTTCGTCCCGTCCAAGGGATCAACAATCCAGAAACTTTCCCAGTTTTTGCGATCCTCGTATTCGGGGATACCGGATTCTTCCGAGATCACCGGCGTATCAGGATCGATCTCGGCGAGAGCTTCAACAATAATATGGTGAGCAGCAAGGTCGGCCTTGGTCAGCGGAGAATCGTCGTCTTTCTGCATGACCTCCACATCATCATTATAAAATTCCAGCATTGCCTCTCCAGCCCGCTTTGCTACCTTAACAATTTCTTCAACCATTACTGCCACGCTAATTTATTATTTGATATTCTAAATCTATTTCGCGCCAAAGATAGTAAATAATTAGGCTTCTTCGAATAAGGAAATAGTATCTTTTTAATGGGCCTCTGGGCCTTTCTGTCAGAAGTTGCAAACATGCCATCGTTTATCTGCTGGCAGAATCTTGATTCCAGTTGATATGGTTGGGAAAGCTTCCCGACCTACACAGGCTAAGTCCTAACGCTCCCTTCCCTACCCTATGGAATCCTCCGAGAAATCGTAGGGTCACAGTGTAGCATGCCACTGGGCCTGCTTGTAGGAAAGGGGCAGCCTGTGCTACAAAGTCTTTAACATAGTAGTGGGATGGGGCATCATTCGAGCGTTACATACTCATCAGATGAGTATGCCTACTATATTCCTCATTTGAGACTCCTCGTCACAAGCTCCTCGGAGTGACAACATGGGGATGGATTTGGATCAACCTGCCAAACATTTCACATTCACCCCAATACATGCACTCTGAAACTTTAGTAGACTTACATCTTGCATCCTAAACATTTAAAACGGCCAGATCATCGGTACTAATATGATGGTAATCGTGGCGACCAGCAGATTCAGGGGTAAGCCTATTTTCGTAAAATCCGTAAATTTATATCCCCCCGGGCCATAGACCATGAGGTTCGTCTGATAGCCAATAGGTGTTGAGAAGCTGGCAGAGGCTGCCATAATGATCGTCATTACAAACGGCATATAATTAACCCCAAACGAAGCAGCCATCGATATGGCAATGGGGAAAATAAGCACGGCCGAAGCATTATTGGTAATGAGTTCGGTGAGTATCCAGGTAGCCAGGTAGGTGCCAATCAAGGCTAAGTGGGGATTCGATTCTACAACCCCTAAAAAGCTCTCGGCCATAATTTCAGCGGCTCCGGTCTCCTGCATCGCATTCCCTATACCCAACGAGGCGGCTATGACCAATAATACGGACCAATCAATATAGCTTTTGGCATCGGCAGCACGGCAACATTTGCTAAAAATCATCAAGCCTGCCGCCATAAAGGAGGCTTGAAACATCGACAGCAAATTAAAGGCCACCGAACCGACCATGATCCCCAGGATAGTCCATGCAACCCCTGATTTATCATAATTCGGGGGACTGGAGCCACTGATGCCGCTGACCAGAAAATAGTCGCTTGAATTTCTGTATTGCTGCAAAAAGTTCGGATGCGCCTCCAGCAGCAAGGTGTCGCCGGTCTGTAGCCGGATATCTCCTATTTTTTCTTTCACTCGCTCACCATTCCGCGCCACAGCTAACACTACTGCGTCATAGAGATTCCGAAATCGCCCTTCTTTGATTGTTCGTCCATTAATGGGATGCGTCGGAGAAACGACCGCTTCAATCAACAGTCGTTCTCTGCGGGTAGAGTTAAGTTTGAAAAGCTGATCTGTTGCAGGACTGAGTCCTTTCATCTGCTGCAGATCAACAATAGAATCCACGATGCCGGTAAAGATAAGCCGATCTTTGGCCTTAAGACGGATTTCCGGATCGACGGCCGCCAGGATTTGATCTTCCCGGTAGACTTCTGCCAAATAGAGTCCGGGCAAGTTACGAAGGCCGGCTTCCTCTATGGTGCCCTCTACAAGTGAACTGCCTTCATCCACCAGCATTTCAATGGTATATTCCCGCGGATCTTTAAAGGTGTCAAAGCCGGAACCGCGGATGGGCAACATCTTGCGACCAAAAAGCGCCAGATAAATAAAACCGGCAATAGCACAGGGAATACCGACCAGCGCCGGCTCAAAAAGTCCCAATGATGCAGAGCCCGTCTCCTGTATCAGGAGACCGTTGACAATAAGGTTCGTACTGGTCCCAATCAGCGTACAAGTGCCCCCCAGAATAGCTGCGTAACTAAGCGGAATTAAAATTTTGGAAGCCGGGATACGATTCTTTCGAGCCCAGTCTTCCAGGGCCGGAATGAAGGAAGCCACAACCGGGGTGTTATTCAAAAAAGCACTAATCACCATTACAGGCGCCATAATACGCAGCTGGGCCATTCGAATACTGCGCGAACGGCCCACAATCTTATTTACCACAAACTGAATGGCCCCGGTCTCTTTAAGACCGGCCGCAACTACATACAAGGCAGCAACGGTTAGCATCCCCTGGTTAGAAAAGCCTATGAGTGCATTGACTGGAGAAACTGCCTGACCTACAATAAGAATGGTCAAACCACTGAGGAATATGACATCCGCTGATATGCGTGTCTTAATAAGAAGAATCAAACATAAAATAATGACGGCTACGACCGTCCATCCGGCAATGGTCATGAACTTTTTCCTCCGTTTATAATTTTAGCCTGAGGTAAAGAAAAAGAAATATTGGAAGCTTTCAAATCACATAATACGTTTTATGGTTCTAAATATATTGTGTTAACGCGTTTAGCGGTTGGAAGAATAATGAAAAGCTTGATTTCACAGACGCTGGCTATAGTTTAAAATGGGTCATCCCCTACGCACGGTGTGCTTCCCGAGAGTAGGGAGATGATAACACACCTATAACCTGTTTCTGTTCTTAGAACCCAATGATTACTATGATAAAAAATGATTTAACTCTTAAACGCGTTATCGTGTCAGGAACATAAAGATAGAGTCTCTGTTTATTAAATGTGAGATTTATGAATTTTAGCTATTTTAGTTGCATCCCATTACTTTAAGGTATTTACTAATCACAGATCAAGAAGCTATTGACTTCAATTAATTTCATCTACCGGTCTCAGTCTAATCTTTTTGCACTCTTTGCGTTGCTGTTTGTTTGTTCTTCGACCTCGTATGTTTATGCCCAATCGATTCCCGTTGGCAGTATGAGCGATCATCAATACCGCACACTGCAGCTTCTGTCAGATTCAACCATCCAGACTTCCTTAATGAATCGGTCGCTCTGGATGGGCGACTATCATAAGCTGACTAACCAAACCTCATCAACTGCCAAGGGCTGGTGGACCCAGAACCTGGAAGGGCCTGAGACTACTTTTGCCAATAATTTCTTTAGAGCAGGTATCTACAATCCGGTATTCACCAACACAATTAATAGTGAGCTGCCCTATGGGGGAAATAATGGAGCCGCCTGGTATGGGCGGGGACTGAACACCGAGCTGCAGGGAGGTTTTTATCTTACATCGGACTATCTTACGGTTACCTTCCGGCCACATCTGACTTATGCCCAGAATAATGATTTCGCCAAACCTCGCTTCATCCCAACCAATGAGGATGGCAACCCTCAATACCGGGCTATCTTTGGAGGCATCGACATGCCCTATCGGTTTGGTCCCGATGGCTATAGTGATTTTGAGTGGGGCCATTCTTCTGTTAGTATTCACTATAAAAGTATTGCAGCAGGCCTGAGTACCGAACCACTCTGGTGGGGACCAGGCGTCCAAAATGGGTTGTTACTGAGTAATAATGCATCTGGCTTGCACCATGGTTTTTTGGGAACTCGTACTCCTATCGTCTTTCCCCTGGGTATCGGGAGCTTAGAGTTCAAAGTAATATGGGCTTATCCTCAAGACTCTGAATACTTCCAAACAACTCCGTCAACGGACAAGGACCGCTTCACCACCGGACTCAATGTCATATTCACCCCGGGCTTTGCGCCCAACTTAAGCCTCGGTTTTGGACGCTTCAGTCATAAATATATTCCAGAAAGTGGCTTAAAATTCCAGGACTATGCAGCTACGCTTCCCTTTTTCAATGAGCGTCAAACGAGAAGCAGTGATGCTCAAAACCAGCTGGTTTCTGCTTTCTTTCGGTGGGTCTTTCCGGAAAGCAATGCCGAAGTGTATGGAGAATATTTTCGGGAGGACAGCTATTTCAATGCCCGCGACCTGTTCATGGAACCGGACCACGACCGCGCATTTACCCTTGGTCTTCAAAAGGTAGTAGAAACCAATAACTGGTTCGATTTCTTCAAATTCACGGGCGAAGTAAATTCGCTGGTCCCCAATCGCACCGATGAAGTGCGTCCACAGACCTATTATTACCGTCATCAACAAATTAAACAAGGACATACCAACCAGGGCGAAGTATTAGGTGCTGCTATCGGACCGGGTTCGGCCAGTCAATATATTGGCGCAGAAGGATTTTTTGAGAACGGTATGATGGGGGTATTTGTCCAGCGGGTCGCAGAGAATGATTTTTTCCATTACGAATACAATGATACGAATCAACCCAATCCACCAGTCGGAGATATTTACCGCCATCGTATTAACTTAAATATTGGATTTACAGGCGCTTACCAAACCGGTCCCTTACTGCTGGGAGGCAAACTCATTTGGAATAAAAATTATAACTACGGCCGGTATGAGTATGGAAACCCGGATATTGATTTCGACACTACCGGCCAGAATGATAAGATAAATATTCAACTCCAGCTCTCTGCTCGATACTTGTTTTAACCCTATGAGCTTATAAAAAGGGTTTTAGATCCAAATCCTGATCCATAAGCTGGTGGACAGATTGAAAAAATGGTTTCGCAAAAGCCAGCGCAAAAAATTACATCAACAAAGCAAAACATTGACACTTTGACTTCATCCGCTGCATATACTATTCAAGGCCAATACCCTCTTGTTGCGATCCTCATACTGGTATGTCTCAACTTGGTTCCTGCACAAACTGCTGCTCAAACGGTTCCTGTTGGCGATTTTCGGGATGACCAGTTCCGATTGCTTCAACTGCTTTCAGATTCTACTGCCGAAATATCATATATGAATCGTCCGGTTAGCAAGGAAAGCTATCAGAAGGTCCGAAGAAATTTGGGCTATTCAGATTCGTGGTGGGCCTCTCCGGACAGTACCCCTAAGATTAACATCTCAGAAGATTTTACCGTCGGATTTTATGAACCTGTGTTACAGGCCACCCAAAATACAAAGCTGCCCTATGGTGGAAATAATGGAGCCGCCTGGTATGGTCGAGGCATCAATACCGAATTTCAGGGCGGCGTCTACCTGACTTCAGACTACCTGGATATTAGTTTTCGTCCCCACTTAATCTATACCGGGAACAGGGATTTTGAAGCCCCCCGATTCCTTCCCCGTGACAGTGAGGGCAATGTCCGTTATGTAGCCCCCGGCATCCTTCCGGAAGATACACTCGATCAGCGTATCGACCAGCCGTTCCGGTTCGGCCCGGATAGTTATACTACTTTCGACTGGGGCCATTCTTCCATCCGATTCCACCATCATGGTCTTGAGCTTGGCATTAGTAATGAACCTCTGTGGTGGGGACCAGGCGTACGGTATGCCTTGGTGATGAGCAACAATGCTTCGGGGGTGCCACATGGCTTCTTGGGCAGTCGCGAGCCTATTGAGCTTCCCTGGAATATAGGCCATCTCCAATTTCGCTGGATAGCAGCCTGGCCCCGAGACTCCAAGTTTTTTGAGGATTCTATATCCATTCATTATGAGAAAAAGCGGTTCATGAATGGTCTTAACCTGATTTATTCGCCTTCTTTCCTGCCGAACTTTCACATCGGTACAAGCCGGATCATTCAACAATACATTCCTGATGGTGGGCTAAAAGCAGCCGATTATTTTGCTATCTTCCGTTCCTTCCCCAATCCGGATGAAAAAGCATTAAATAGCGCCCGCGATGCGAGTCATTATGAAGATAAAAACGCCCTTAATTCGGTCTACTTCCGATGGGTTCTTCCGGAAAGTAATGCTGAAATCTATGGTGAACTCTATAAGGAATCTCATAACTGGAATTTCCGCGACTTTCTAATGGAGCCCCAACATGGCCGGGCTTATACTTTTGGCGTACAAAAAATCATTGAAAGCAACTGGATTGATTTTGTAAAAGTGAACGCCGAAGTCAATTCCCTTCTTCCCGGTCGTATCGATGAGGTTCGCCCTCAAACCTATTACTACACCCACAAAAGAATCAAGCAAGGACATACCAACAGGGGACAACTTTTGGGAGCAGCCATCGGTCCCGGATCAGAAAGCCAATTTGTAAGTATTGAAGGTTATTTCAAGAAGGGGAAGCTGGGAATTTTTGCTCAGCGCATGGTCGATAATAACCATTTTCATTATGAGTTTAATCAACGCTTTTATCCCGGCGGTGGATTTAAAGACCAGTTCCACCATCGTATCAACCTGAACCTTGGTCTCACAGGGGCTTACCAAGTGGGCTCTTTCTTACTGGATGGTCGTATTACATGGAATAAAAACTTTAACTACGGTCGCTTTGATTTAGGGAAGCCGGCTTTCTATACTATTGAAGGACATAATGTGATCAATATGCAGTATCAACTTTCCGTCCGATACCTCTTTTAAGAAACTTTGAACCCTTTAGAACTGCTATTTTGAAAACAGCCATTGTAACAGATTTCCTAAATCAATTTGGAGGGGCTGAAATCGTCACTCACCAAATTGCTACCCTGTTTCCCCAGGCTGACATTTATACCATGTTTGGCGAACAGCAAGTAATGGACACTTATTTCGAGGGGCACCGGGTTATCGAGCATCCTAAAATCAAAGATTCCTCTTGGCGTCAAAAGCATTACCGCAAGCTACTTCCTCTCTACCCTACCTATGTAGAAGATTTTGATTTAACCGGCTATGACCTGATCATTTCCAGCTCGTACCTGTGGGCTAAAGGGGTTTTATCTCGCCCGGATACCTTGCATATCTCCTACGTCCACACGCCCATGCGGCAAGCCTGGGTGAAGTATCATGAATACCTGCAGAACGAAAACGATATTGGAAAGTTAACCCGCACGGCCCTCCGATACGTAATGAACTATTTGCGCATATGGGATGTATCCACGGCCAACAGAGTAGATCATTTCATAGCCAATTCGACTACCGTACAAAAACGTATTGAAGATATATATCGCAGGGAAGCTACCGTCATCCATCCTCCGATACAAGTTCAGCAATACCGGGATAAACACAAGGGTGTTGAGCAGAAAGAACACTACATAACGGTGGGACGACTGGTACCTTATAAACGAGTAGATATCCTTATTGAAGCTTTTAATCAATCGCCGGATCGCGAATTATATATTGCCGGTGCGGGTAATGACCGTGACCGCTTAGAATCACTGGTCCAGTCCGACAATATCCATTTTTTGGGCTTTGTGGATGAAGATACTAAAACAAAACTAATTGCACAGGCAAAAGCCTTTTTATTTGCGGCGGAAGAAGATTTTGGAATGAGTCCTGTAGAAGCCATGTCATTGGGCACTCCTGTTATTGGATATGGTCAGGGCGGCACCCGGGATTATATTCAAGATGGGATTAATGGCTGTTTTTTTGAGGAACAGACGCCCGAATCATTGCTACAGACTATCTCGGTATTTGAAGAAACAGAGTTTGATTCTCAAACGGTCAAGCAGTCTGTGACTAAATTTGATGAAGCCCATTTTCGTCAACAGATACAGTCATTTATTGAAGGTAAGCTGAAGGACTAACCTTCTGAATACCTTTAGAGATACTTATCCGATGGTTTTTTAGGGGCGTCGGTGTCTAAAAGAGCTGGGGATAGATCATCTCATAGCCCGGAATACGTAGCATTTTATACTCATCGGATGAGTACAAAAAGACATAGTTGAGTATTCAGCCATATCACTCATCCGATGGGTGGTATCAGCCTATTGCCCATTTGAGACTCCTCGCCGCTAAGGCTTCGGAGTGATACTGGTGCAAACGTACAACAAATAAACTGCAGCTCGAATTTTACTACTTCCCATCTCAACCCTCGATACGCAAACAGCCTCTCATCGGAACATAATGTGTCAAACGAACTTTAGAAGTTATAAAATCAGAATGTAAGTTTATCACTAAATTCATTATTTTAAGCGCTTAGAAAAATTCAATATCCAATAAGATTATACTATCAATGCGATTGACAAAGGGACTATTACCTCTTCTACTTTTGTGCTTTGCTACCCTTGTACAGGCACAAAATCAAAGCCTATCTGATATCGATTTCAAGAGTATTAGAGTTGACCAGCTTTCCGACCAGCAGATTCAACGCATATATGATGCTGCACAAGCTCGTAGTCTCTCTATCGATCAGGCCGTTCAATTAGCAGTATCCCGGGGGTTACCCCAATCGCAGGCCAGTAAATTACGGCAACGCCTTCAGCAAGCGCGCAGTGGAGGCCTCGGGGGAGACACAACCCAGGGACTACAGACCGGGCAGCTTAGAACGCAAGTTGAAACAGAAGGACCTCCGGCCGATCCCACAAAATTTGATTCCCTGTATGCCCTTTCCGATTCGCTGGAAATGGCTAAAAGACAGCTTCGTGAAAAAATATTTGGATATAAGCTCTTTACCGATGACCGAGTGACGTTCGAACCTGCACTGAATATCCCTACTCCCAAAGATTATGAGTTAGGTCCCGGCGACGAAATTATCATCGATATATGGGGAGCTGCTCAAATGAATTACCAGCTGCAAGTAACGCCGGATGGCATGATTAACATCCAAAACATTGGCCCTATCAATGTTAACGGCCTGTCCATTGACGAAGCCTCCAACCGGCTTCGCTCCCGCCTTGGAGATATCTACTCCGGACTGAATCCACAGAACGAACAAAATAAGGACACCTACATGCAGCTGTCCCTGGGACAGGTGCGCAGCATCAAAGTAACCGTGCTAGGCGAAGCTAATGTGCCCGGAACCTACACGTTGTCATCCTTTTCCACGGTATTTAACGCCCTCTACGCTGCAGGCGGCCCCAATACACAGGGAAGCTTCCGAAAAATCAACGTCATGCGTGGCGATGAGAAAGTCGCTACTTTTGACCTTTACGACCTGCTCATTTATGGTAACCAGTCCCAGAATATCCGGCTGCGCTCGCAGGATATCATTCAGATCCAGCCTTATCAGAACCGTGTAGAAATTGAGGGTGAAGTCAAACGACCCGGCATCTACGAGCTTGTGGGCAATGAAACCTTACAGGATCTGATCGTCTATGCCGGCGATTTCACCGACCAAGCCTATACCGATCGCATTAAAGTGGTTGGCAATACTCCTAAGCAGCGTCGAATTTCGGACGTCAACAAAGGTTATTTCGATGATTATGTCTTATCAAACGGAGACTCCGTAGCTGTAGGAGAAATATTAGATCGTTTTACCAATAAAGTTGAAATTGAAGGCGCCGTTTTTCGTCCCGGCGAATATGCTCTAAATGATACTACTTCCCTCTATTCGCTCATCCAACGTGCCGACGGACTGATGGGGGATGCTTTCATGAACCGTGGGCTCATCTTACGTACTCAGGACGATTATACCATGGAGACCATCTCTTTTAGCGTACGAGAGCTGATGCAAAATCCCGAAGCTCATAATATCCCCCTGAAGAAAGATGATATCGTTCGTATTAACTCTATTTTTGATCTGAGAGAAGAATATACGGTTGGCATTAAGGGACCGGTACAAAGTCCGGATGAGTATGAGTATGCCAAGGGCATGACGCTTGAGGACCTCATCTATATGGCGGATGGCTTTAAAGAATCTGCCACCCCTTATCGTATTGAGGTTGCCCGCCGCATCCGTGATGTAGATGACCTGACCGGCAACCGGTCATTTATTGCTGATATCAAAACCTTTAACGTAAACGAAGACTTGAGCCTTGGTGAGGCCGGCGCTAACTTTGAGCTGCATCCCTTTGACCAGGTCTATATTCGTGAGCTTCCAAATTACGAAGAACAGAAAGAGATACATGTTGTTGGTGAAGTGCAGTACCCCGGGAAGTATGCCATTTCATCGCGTACCGAACGCATCTCTGATATTATAGAACGAGCGGGCGGGCTGACCAATGATGCCTATACCGAAGGCGCAACCCTTTTCAGGAGAAGAGAATTTACCCAGCAGGAGTCTCAGCAAATGCTTGCCAACGTAGAAGGAACTGAAGCTCAAGAACAGCAACAACAAAGACAACAGGCCCAGCGCAGTGAGTCGGCCCAGGTCGGTATTGAGCTTCCGGAAGTACTTCAAAATCCGGGCTCCAGGTATGATCTATTACTCGAGGAGGGAGATTCCCTGTTCGTGCCCCAACGGCTTGAAACCGTGACTGTTGAAGGTGGCGTATTCTATCCCACGACCATTCGCTTCGAGCCTGGCCGTTCATTTTCTGACTATATTACGGCTGCCGGTGGATTTAATGACCTTGCCCGAAAAAAGAAGGCTTATATTATCTATGCCAATGGCGATGTGGATAGAACCAAGAAGTTTTTATTCTTCAAAAATTATCCCTCTGTACAGCCCGGGGCTACTATCGTCGTGCCGGAAGAAGATCCCAATGAAGGCCTCTCTACCCAGGAACGTATCGGTATATTGTCAGCAATTACCTCTACCGCGGCCCTCATAGCAACGACTATCGTTCAGATCACGAGGAATTAAGAGGAGATGTGGATTTCCTCCTACAATATATATTCTGAACGAGACGAAGTGGAGCTGAAGAATCTCACTGGATCAATGGAATACAGATTAGGCTGATAATCACAGTTTTTTTGCGAGAAATCAGTATTCCTTGTTTTATGGGTGATTAGCCTCAAAACTGATTGCCCAAACCTTAAAACTCTTAACCTCCTCTCTCGGAGGGTAAATTTACCCTGTAACAGGTAGTTTACAATAGTAGGCCAGACATCTTGTCCGGCTGATAGCATCTTTATTATGGTTGTTACAGTCGGGAAAGATTCCCGACCTACTACGTATTTTATCATCAATAATCCCCATTCAGGAGATATAGGGTTCCACCAAGTTATTTAGACTATACTCATCGGATGAGTAACAGGACCCCTAACAAACAATGAGCAAGATCACTCATCCGATGAGTGATACCAGCCTATTCCTTGTTTGAGACTCCAGTGGAATAATATTCCACTGGGCACGCCGGGATAGGGCAACACATCTGGCACTCCCTCTTCCAAGGAAGAATTCTTATTGCCTTATCTAAGACAGGCTTAGCCCCCAATCTCAATCCAAACCACATCCATTAAATTATGACCCGTGGCCCCCGTTTTTAGAAGGGTATCCATCTGCTTGTGGAAATGATAGGAATCATTACGCTGCAGGTAAGTTTCCGGATCTATATCATTATTGCGAGCCCGCCCTATCGTCTCACCGTCAACAAGAGCTCCCGCCGCATCCGTCGGACCGTCAATCCCATCGGTACCAGCACTTAGCCAGCTTATATTTGGCTGATTAGCGATCTTTAAAGCTCCACGCAGTGCTAACTCCTGGTTCCGTCCTCCTTTTCCTTCTCCCGTAACTTTTACCGTTGATTCCCCATAAAATATAAGCAGCGTTGGCCTTTCCTGAGTGCCTTCCTTCTCCAACTGATCCTTAATTCTTTCATAAACAGTAGTAGCAACCGTTTCCACCGGCTCATTAAAAGGCTCCCTGGCTACCCATACCTGGTACCCGTCCTCTGCCGCAAAGGCCTCTGCCTGCCGGGCAAACTGACCAGCCGAACTGATTATCTGTGTTTGCTCACCAGCAAAGGATATCTCCCCCGGCTTTAGCGTTTCCTGCCAACGGCCTGCTATTCCCAACTGAATATGTTTTCGTACTGACTTGGGCACTTTATCCCAAATGCTTCGTTCTTTTAAGACGCCTTCTGCATCTGAAAAAGTCGAGGAATCAGGAACGGTAGGCCCGCTTCCGATAACAGCCGGATGATCACCCGGCACATCCGAAATAATCAAATTAATCAACGTCGTTTCATGGGATAATGAACGAAGCAACTGCCCTCCCTTAATATCTGAACAATGCTTACGGACGGCATTCATCTCATAAATCCCGGCACCCGAGTTATTCAAAAGGTCGAACGTTTGATTAAGTTCTTCGATAGTAATGTCCTCTGCAGGCTGACACATTAATGAAGAAGTGCCCCCCGAGATGAGGTTCAATACAATCGCATCTCCGGGTATTTCCTTAAAAAAAGAGATCGCCTGCTCTCCGGCCCTCAAACTACCCCTGCCCGGCACCGGATGTTCTCCTTCAATGATCTCATCCGCCGGCACAGAAACCGAAGCCTTCGAACCGGCTGTGATTACCAGACTCCCGGCTATTCGACCTTCCATAATAGTATGCACCGCTTCATACATGGGGATGGAGGCCTTCCCCGCCGCAAAAACATAAACGGGATGTTCCTTCAGGTCAAAGCCCGACGCCCCAACGCTCAACTTATGCCCTTTACAAGAGACCCGGTCCGCGATGGCCTTCTGGGGTGAACAAGCATCGAGGGTACGGAGGAAAAGCTCCTTCAGATATGTATGCATAGAGACTACTGGTTGTCTATTAAGCGTATCAAATATTTATTGCAGTCTAAGTACGCACTTATTTTAATGGAAATAAAGTGTTTTTCTTTCCATGGGATATCTGATTTATAGCAGGAAAATGATAGCTCTCCAAGCCTAATGAATAGGGTCCACAGCCCACGGGGCGAATCCATCCAA
The DNA here is from genome assembly GCF_026229185.1 of Fodinibius salsisoli. GTDB lineage: Bacteria > Bacteroidota > Rhodothermia > Balneolales > Balneolaceae > Fodinibius > Fodinibius salsisoli. The sequence continues at coordinate 323,529 of NZ_JAGGJA010000002.1, forward strand.
GTGCTTTAAACTTCACACTTTCGACTTATTTACTACAAAAAAACCTCTCCGCTATGCCGTACTCCCAAAAGGGAGATTTGTCACAGCTCATTTGTCAACAAGTTTAAGACCGGTGGCAAACTGATTTTAATACGACCGATCTAAGAAAAAAGGTTCGGTTCGTTAAGGCAAAGGAGACGCTGAGGATTGAAAAAAACTGTCTAAATCAGAAGTGAGTTTTTATTCTTTGATCTGAGGTGCCTCTGGTTACTTACTGGTCTCTTTTTCCAGCTGGCGATACCTTTTAGTCTGGTCGCGCTTCTGTGGGATGTTCGTTCCAAAAATAGAACAATATATCACCTATACGACATCCCCTGCTCCCTTTGGCATGAGACAATTACATTATAATTTAGAATTATCACAGAAGTGTACAACCCATTAAGCCTTTACCCGCCCTAAACAACTAATGTCCATCCGTATCCAGATGAATCATTTTAAGAATGGTGTGGCCTAAAATATTTAAATCCAGGCCCAGACACTGTTTTTCAACATAAATAAGATCGTAGTCTAAACGCTTCCTCATATGATCTACATCCAACGTTCCCCCTCGGTACCCTTTGACCTGAGCGAGTCCTGAAATGCCGGGTTTGACTGCATACCGGTAATAAAAATCATCATACATGTTATTCCAGTGTGCGCATTCTTCAATCGCATAAGGCCGGGGACCAATAAGACTCATATCTCCCTTCAACACGTTCAGCACCTGTGGCAATTCATCCAGATTGGTCATCCGTAATAAACTACCAAACCAGAAGACTCGCTTATCGTTTTCTTGGGTTACCACCGGTTTGCCATCAATACGCCGAAGATCCAGCTGATGCATCGTCCGAAATTTATAACAGACAAACTCATGCCCATGTTGTCCGGTTCTGCGTTGCTTGTATAGAACAGGTCCCTTAGAGCTTAGCTTAATAAATAGGGCAAAAACGGGATACAGCAATAGGAAAAACAGAAAAGCAAAACATCCAATAAAAATGTCGATACTTCGCTTACCCCTAAAGGTATTATTTGCCAGTGATTCAAATTTTGAATAACTGCTATCCGCACCGTTAGCAGACGCTATATTAGTATCGTACATCTCTTGTACAATACATTGCCTGACGGTTTGATATTTCTCTTGAATTAGGTTTTCAGGGGCAACCGACTCGCTTTTATATCCCATCTTAATAATTTATTAAGAATTGTAGCTAACTGGGCTTATAGCTAATAGTTATGTTCAGGTTCAAAAAAATCTAATATAAAACTATTTCACTCAATAGTAAAAAAAGAACTCTTTTTAAGATTAAAATAAAGTCCACACCTCAGTTATAAATACTTTCTATTGAGCAATAGGACCATCAAACAATATTTACCAGCATTGATTGTTTATGTTTCAAGATAAATTGATTTATTTATCTTGAATTAGACAATTGAGTTTCGCACAGAATGATATAGGAAGATGCTAACAAAATATCTACCAGTTGCAATTCCTTTGCTTTGTTGAATAATTAGTAAGCTCATCGATGAAATGTTCTTAGAAGATTATTGCTTCCCCATAGATTTGTTTCTAAAGCAAAATTATTTTTTTAATATTTCTTATTTAATCATTAAATAAATGAACATTTTACACATTACTAGTTTTTCTAACAAGAGAGGCAATAGTAGAAAATGATATTTTGTATTATCGGTTATTCAAGGTCAGGCACTACTTATTTATCTAATTTAATTTACAACAACATTGAATGTAAACAATTCAATGAGCCTCATCTTTTGTGGAAGAATATCGATAAGTTTAATATCTACGATCAGGTTAAGCCCGTTAAAAATGAATACTTAAAAAAATTTGTTGCACGGAAGCTTCGACATGACAACAAAATTGTCATTGAAAAATCACCTCCGAACCTTTTTAGACCAGAAACAGTAAAGTATGTATTACCAGAGGCTAAGATATTATTCATCGAAAGGGATGAGCAAGCCTGCTTGCAATCTAATGTAAAAGCAACGCTGAAACATGGCGGATTTAACCCAGCTAAGTATTTACAAAAATCACAACCAGATGCATATAATTTAGAAAAGGGACAAAATCCCCAAAATACGCTGCTATTACACAAGCAGATCCATTCCTCCCAGGTTTTTAATTTCACCAAATACTCTCTTCTTAAATTTAACCACTGGCGCAAGGGACTCTACCCTTTTGGTCCTAAACTAAGTGGATATGACAAGTTAATGCGCGAGAGAGGACCTGAATATTACCATACCAAATGCATTGATCTAATAAAAGAATACAAGAAAAAATATATCAAACTATTTGATGACATCCATTTTATAAAACTGGAAAAATTAGTAGAAAATTCAAATAACTACCTGGATGACATACTTGGTTTTATAAAAAGGTACAGTAGTGAAGCTTAGATCACTCAACCATTGTCCTTAACTTTTGAAGACACTTAACTCCTCCCGGGAGGTATCAATCCGCTGGCTTACATTGTAACCTATTCTAATAAAAGTATATAACTTTCTATGAATTCAGATTTACTTTGAACCGCCCAGCACGCTAATCTTGACCCGTTTATAATTTCCTTTATGCATCATGAACAGTCCAACCGAGATGGTAAAGGGAAGCATGTGTGAAGGGGTTGTAAAGCGATGCGCGGTAAACGAGGCAAAAGTGATAGTAAAAAAAACGATCAATAAGTAATCGCGGATCACCGGCTGGGTTTTAATACGTTTGAGATATAAAAAGAGCGATACCCAGAACGTTAAAAACAGAGTCAATCCTACGATACCCTGTTCCGCAAGAAAATGTAAATACGAATGATGAGCATGTGCATCGGTATGTGCTTTTTGGGGCTGGGCATTGTAGGTTAGATAGGGAACAATCTCTTGCAGATCATACGGCCTGTCGTCGTACGACCCTACTCCATTGCCTAAAACGGGCGATTCCAAAAATATATACCAAGCCCTGGGGAAGGTATAGAATATTCTGATCATCACATTGGCACTTTTCTGTTCTACATCATTATCAAGATCTATCTGAACATTATTTTGAGTAGCAATCTGTCCTTTGTAGTAAGGGTAACCGATCATCAGGCTGCCAGCAGTAAACAAAATGGGTATCAAAAGTAACAACATAAGTATTTTCATACGCTCGGTTTGTACACAGTACCAAGCCATAATGCCAAGTGCTAACCCCAGGATAGATCCGCGGGAATAGGTAGCTATCAAAATGATTAGGACTAACAGAAATAAAAATAGCTCCTTTTTACTGCCACGGTGATACCAGTAGGCAAAGCCCAGTGCACCTAAAGTGGATAAAAAACCACCTACTGCGTTTTGTGCGTAAAACAATCCACTGAAAACTATTTCATGAATATTACCTAAAAAGTTAGCGGTTAACAGGTGATATACAAATAACAGTCCATAAAGAATGACGCCAAACAGGTAGAACTGGCGAAAATGGTTCCGCAGCTTAAATTCAAAGCTGAACAGGGGCAAAATGAGCAGCGGCGCATAGGAAATGATAAAATTGCCGTCGCGCCGGTAAAAGCCAAATTCAACAACAGAGAGAGGATGGTACAGCAGTACACTCATTAAAAAGAGTGCCAAGAAAGCATACAGCCACGCAATGGGCCGGGGCAGCTCATTTTTGTTAAATGCATAAATAGATAATGGAATCAACAGGGTCAGTAAGGGACTAACATAGATGAAGTTGGTCACTGTCCCAAATAGTGACACCAGCGCCAGTCCCAATACAAATTTCTTCTGTAAATCCACTAGAGTAATCCGTTACACTATTTATTAAAGGTAAACATTAGTTTTATGATCATGGGGATGCGCTTCCACTGGCCTCTTCGTACTCTGTTAATCAAAGCATAAAAAATAGATAAATAGGCACAAGGCAAATATAATGGGAAAAATTTATAAGTGAACTTTAATCGGTTTTTGAGCTGATAATAATCGGATTTTTCACTCCTGTTAGCTCGCTGTAATTGGTTTCCCCCAGTAGATGCTCCCTCCTTATGATAGACAACACTTTCCGGTGCAAATCCTAATGAAAATTGTGGCTTAGCCCGTATTCCCCAATCAAGTTCTTCGTAATATAGAAAATAATCTTCACTCAACCATCCCACCTCGTTGAGGAAGCGCCGGGATACCAGCATCGAGGCCCCGATAACGAAATCAAGATTTTCTTCAATTTGCTGAGGATTAAAGGAGGTTTCCACAGACTGATGTTGCCCAAAATTGTTGGTCGTCGCCAACCATTTGTTATGGCTTCCTCCGCCCAACACTTGGATGGTATCACGCTGGTGGTAATAAATAAGTTTAGACCCGCATATACCTATGTTGGTATCTTTTTCCATCCGCTGGACGAGGTGAGAAAGAGCATCTGGATCCACTACGGTGTCATTATTTAACAACCATACATAATCAGTTCCTTCGTTAAGTGCCTGTTCAATACCTAAATTATTGCCCCCGGCAAAGCCCAGGTTTTGGTCACTTTCAATGAGATGGACCTGCGGAAATGCCCTGCTGATCTTTTCTGGGGATCCGTCAGTTGATCCATTATCAACAACAATGACCGAATAATTAGGGTAATCGAGGTTATCCAAAGAATGGAGGCATTCGATGGTATCCTGCCATCCGTTCCAGTTGACCAAAATTATAAATATCCTGGGCGTTAAAGATATATTCATTGGCAACGGGGCTTAATTATTCGTTAGCAATCTTTTTATGAAAAATTTTGGTCTTAAGTTGCCGATACAACTCCAGCAAACGAGACCGTTCTCCGGGCTTTAAAGTAAATTTCCAGATAGCTAAAAAAACGGCGACTCCCATCACGATTCCTATTCCTAATAACACATTTCTATTATCAAAAATAAAAAGAATAGCTGAAGACACTATTATGCAAACGGTAAAGCCCCATACCTGTGCTTGGATAGCATTCCCTTTTTGAGAAATAAACCCTACCAGACGATTACTAAAAAAGAGCAACAGTCCAGCATCAATGGTAACCCGCAGTACCCATGCCAGGGCAACGCCTGTAATGCCCATCGCCTGGGTTAAGAACCAGATCATTGCTAAATAAACAGGCAACTCTGCCATATGAAGCTTGGCCGTAATATCTGGACGACCAATGGCCTGTAGCATAGTATAAGGCACAGCCGCTATCGAATTAATCAGTACACCTATGCCCAAAAGTTGTAAGACATGGGTACTGTTCTGTGCAAACTCATCGCCTATCCAATAGTAAAGTAATGGCTCGGCACTGAGAACAAGAAAGGTAATAATAGGCACCAGCACTAGTAACAGGTACCGAATAGATTTTTGATGAAGGGCGGTCAGCTTTTCTTTTTTCTTTAGTGAGTACACGCTGAATGCCGGAAACATCACGCCCATAAAGCTGCCAGAAACCATTAACAACCGGGTCACCATTTCGTAAGGAGTGGTGTAATAGGCCACGGCCGTCATCGTCATCATGGCCCCTAAAATAAATCGGTCAATATAGACCATAAGAGGGCTGATAAGATTACTGACGGTAATCCAGGCCCCAAAACTCAACAACTCTTTAACCCACTGTAAAACAGGATACTGATCTAAACGAAGGTTTAAGTCATTCTTTAAACAATAAAAGAGGTACATTACAAAAGTGACAGCCCGTGCTATAACCAGTACAATGACCACATGCTGCAACTGATTGCTGAACGGTAATACCAATAATGGCCCAACATAGTTGATAATACTGGCCGGCACTTTTATTAGGTTAACAATTCCAAATCGTTGTTGGGCCTCCAAGGCTCCTCGGGCTCCTATAGATCCCAGTACCAGGGGGATGGATATGCTTAGTACATAAAAGGCTTGGGTAGTTTCACCGATAAGTTCTGAAGGGATATTCAGTATATTTTGGACAAGATAAGGTGTAGCTATAACGATAATTCCTCCTCCTATTATTCCCAGTCCAATAAGTAAGAATATAGAAGTAAGAATTATAGGTGAAAGCTGGTCAGCGCCACGAGCTTCCTGATCGGCTACAAACTTGGTGGTGGCCCGCCCCAGTCCCATATCGAAAAGGCCAAAATATCCAATGACAATCCAGACGATGGTAAGCACACCAAAACGCTCAGTTCCAAGACCATCAATCACGAAAGGGATAGCCACAACGGCAAATAAGAGTGGGATTCCCCTGCCCATGATATTAATCAGGGTATTCTGTCCTAAAATACCCTGTTGCTTTGATGACGAATGGGAGGACGAAGAATTCATCTATAGTTGTGCTTCCGAAACGGAGTTTAGGATAACTAACAGGATTTTATAAAAGTTTCTGTAGATTAGAGGAACAAACATTTCTCGGAATACTATCCTACATATTCCGGCTAACTTTTTGATAGACATCCCGGCTGGCGATAAACACGAAAGAGACCACAAGGCCTACTAAAAAAGACAGTATCAAAATGAGGATGCGCTGGGGCTTACTTTTTTCTATAGGAACATTGACCGACTGCAGCGGCTTAAACACCGGCGTCTGTTCCTGCACTTTCATTTTGGCCTCCATTAGCTGCTGAGATACACTGTTGTACATATTATAAGCTAAGTCAAATTCGGCCTGCAGACGCTGCTCCTCTGCCCGGGACTTAGCTGTAGCAAGATTAACATTCTGATCTAAAAAGTTAGCAAGCTTATCCTGTACCTTCTTAAGGCGCTCTTGTGCCTGCTCATGCTGTGTCTGTGCAAACTGCAGATCTTCCTTTGCCTTCTGAGTACTATAAGCTTTGATAAAATCCTTGAGCATGTTAATTACTCCCCGGTTAATCTGGGCGGCGGCAATGGGATCCGGCATTGTGGATGTTACCGTAAGAACTCCAGTTTCGCTACTGAGCTCTATAGTAATTCTTTCCTTCATTTTTTTAATAATTTCGAGCTCGTCACTTTTTAACTCAACAACGGCATCTTCATTAAATTGAGTTCTCAACCATTCCGGCAACTGTTTTACAGGGTCCGGGGAGCCAAGCTTTCCGGGCAGTTTAAGGGTGTATTCAATCAAAAACTCAAAAAGAGAAAGGTTTCGGATATCTTCAAAGTATGTATAGCCGCTCACCGTGGTATCAAGCTCTGAAAAATAGATCTCCTTCTGAAGCAGTTTATCCTGAAAGCCTAAACTCTTTATTATTTGGGGATAGACTTCCGGTGCGATCGTTCCCTCTTTGGAAAGTTCCATTGATCCCAGGCTGCCCAACCCAAGCATACCTCCATAACTTTCCAATAAATCACCTGCAGAACTTTCACTGCTTTTCACTTCGGGCATCAACAATGCCTCCGAGGTATATTCAACCGAACTAAATAAGGCAATAATCAATCCCAAAACTACAAAACCACCCGTTATTTTGGCAATCAACCGGCGTTTTTCTCCCAATAACCGAAGTAGCTCCACGATATTAACAGCATTATCATCATTTGCTTTTTCCTCCTCGACAGGTACCAGCCGATACTCCCGAGCCGATAATTCCTGGGCCTTTTCTTCTCCGGAATCGTTATGTTCGTGACCTTTACTCAGCTTTTCCTCTTTACTTTAAAACTATATTTCGCTTACAGCCACAAATGATACGGATTTTTATGGTGCAGAGAAAGGCGATTCTTGGCACCAAGATTATAGCTCTGCTGGAGAATATCCAATTTCAATTGGACTCAGTTCTAAAGGAATTCTGTTCCTGAACAGCTTACTAAACGAGAGCAAAGCTCACTCAGAATTTAATAGGGGTTCTTGCTGATCAATCTATTTTTTCTAAAAGAAAGGTATGCATCGTAGAATTCGTAAATTGCTGGCGTACAATGCTCAAGTTGTTTGTTTGAAAAATACCTTCAAGGGTATTGGGTTTTCTACGGATCCGGCGAATTCCTTGCCGCTGGTTCTTTGGTAATAGCCAGTCAGGTAGGTTATTTCTGCACCTATACAAAAGGGTAGCCGGACGAGTATCAAACTGTAGCCGAGCCATCCCCTTTCCATTAGGTTTTAGGCAGGAGGCTATTTTTTTAATATACTTTCTGATGACCTCCAAATCAGGTATATGCTGAAACACCAGGTAGGAATAAACAAAATTAACAGGTTTCGTATGCCAAGGTTGATCGGGCAGATAAGTTTCAATGTTATCAACCCCAAACTGGTTGGCATGCTTTTCTAGTTGGGCCAGCATTGTGGGGGCCACGTCTACAGCTAAAACTTCATCAAATTCAACTGCATGTGGAAAGGTTAACCGACCCACTCCGCACCCAATCTCCAGAGCTCGTGCTGTTTCATCCAAACGGGGCAAGACTTCTTCCAGGCTTTGTTCAACGAATGACTGTCCGGAGTTAAAAAAATCTTTTTTGTTACCATTGAAATTCGTATCCACATAGCACTTCGCCTCTTCCCTGGCAAATTGTTCCCATTTGGGTTCTGGCATTTTTTGATGATCTATTTATAGCTCATTGAGTTATTAGAGATCAAACTAACAAAACGCATTTAGGGGTTAAAATCATTTTTTACCATAGTAGTCGTTTGGTTCTAAGAACAGAAACAGCATAGCTGGATATATCATCACTTCTCAAATATCCTACTGCAGCTGTGATGGGCCTCATCTCCTGGATGGCTTAAGACACGAGAGCAGAGCTCCCTCAAAACTTATGCAGGTTTATTTATTTCTCTGGCCCCTTTATAGTGCCCGGGAAATGGATAGACATGACAAATGCCCTACACCAAGTCTAATTCTTCTAAACCAACCTGTCATTACGAGGAGGAGCTTGCAACGACGAAGTAATCTCCCCGTAACGTTCTCTGTTTTCAGGAGATTGCTTCACTACGCTCGCAATGACATCAACGTTGATCGTTTCTCACAGCAATAAGACTGAGACAACTAAAACTTAAACCGAAGTTGAATGCCTATTTCACTTCGAAAATCTCCCTTTATTTGATTCAGTCCGCTACCGATCACCTGCTTATCTTCATACTTGGTAATCCCAATCTTAGCCCAGCCTTCCAGGAAGTCAAAGGGCTCATAGTTGAGCAGCAGGTACATCCGTTGTCCGCGATCATATAACATCTGGCTGGCAAAGACATAGAGCAAATCGTTCTCGTACTGATACACTCGGGCAGCATAACTATGGGTATCAAAGACAGAGATACGCGTATCGATTTTGAGGTTATCTTTCAGCAGTAGTCGCAAATCCTGATACAATAGGTAGCCGTTTTCAACCTGTTCTCCGGCCGCTCGACTCTGGACCCATTCTCCCCTTGTGCGTAATCGAACCCTATCATTCACCCAGTAGGATAAATTTGCCCTGAGGTTACTGCGCCGGGTGTTATCCAAAAGACGCTGCTGACGTCCCAGGGCGTCCGTTGCCTCATATTCATCTTCTTTGGTCTCACTTCGGAGCTGCACATAGAATTCCAGCTCCGGACTAACTTCCACTTCTGCCTTTCCCAGCCAGTCATATCCTTTGGTCGGCTGATGGGTGCCAAAACGCGGGGCGGGAAAACGAAACTGATCCATATACGCATGGAGCGTAACCTTGTCTCCGATGGTATGCTGTAGACCCAGATAAATACCTTCTTCGTTCTTGGGATTTCCTGAAACTTCTCCGAACCCGTTGCCCAAGACCGACTGAAAAGTTTTCTGATAATTACGATATGCAACGGCCATCTCGGTATCGGACCCCAGCGAACTTTCAATGCCAGTTACCCCTCCCAAACCTCCATTTCTGCTGCGGGCCACTTCTCCAAAAATCAGCACAGGACCTACAAGCAGGGTGTAATCGAAGCCAACTGTGGAGGTGGTTTCTCCTTCAAAATCATACCGCGCATAGGCCTGATCACTGGCTTTGATATAACGATCGAACCGAGTGCGGTAGCCCGTGGCTCCAACGATTCCAAAAGGGAATTCAAACTGCAGACGCCCTCCGTATAACATTTGTCCAAGATTTCCACGCTGCCCATGTTCTTTGTTCGTACGATGATATCCATCGGAGCCGGGATAGCGAACGGTATCAGGAGAAATAATGCTGGAACTTCGGTTTCGTGCGGAATAAAATCCTGTAATTTGGAACCGTCGGCCCACTGTAGCGGCAGCTCCACGATAGTAGTTGGTCTCTTGCGCAGAGGTATACGGCTTTATTCCTCTACCCTTGCGGTTCGCGGCCCCGATAACATCGCTTCCCTTTCCAAATACCCCACCATTCCACAATACCAATCCCTGCCCGAAGGACAGGCTGTAGTCGCCCACCGCAATCATTTGCAACAGCCCATTATCCTCGAGCGCTAAATGCCACGACTGATGATCAAAGCGCGCGGGGTTGGATAACTGTTCTCCCGCATCTTTTTCCTGGGTAAAATTCATGGAGAGATGGTCGCTTTGATAACCAAACCGCTGGTAATACTTCATAGGACTGCCCCGATAGCCGCCCTCTTCCGGTGGTTCAATATATCCCTGTCCTTTTTGCAAATCTTGTTGATAGCGACTAAATACTTGTAATTTTCCGTCGTTCGTCCAATACCGGGGATCTGAATACAGCGCCTTACTGAGCTCCAGTCCGCTGCCGATAGTCACATAGGGTTGCACCTTCTCGAAGGTTACCCTACCAATGCCCGACACTTCAGTCAGCTCGCCCAAGGTTTCAAAAGGCTTTTCTTCGGTCCGATAGTGGATGATAGCTCGGGCTGTCTTCAAATTTATTCCGGGGACTTCCCTAAGCTCATTCACATCCGCCCGATTAATATTGATAGGATTCGCCATCAATTCTTGCAGGAGCTGTATGAGCTGCTCGCTCCCCCTTTCGCCCTCTTCTATATCGAAGTCTTCCAGCGCCTGCTCCAGGTCTTCCTGCACCTGCGTCTGGGTAGAGTCGCGCTGTTGGGCAACCACGGCAGCGGGAATCAACCATCCAATGAGTGCTATGTGGATTAAAACAGAGCGCATTACCAGCTGATTTTAAAATCGATAGCCGGACTGTAGCCCAGCACGTTATTCTCATGACGCTGCACACCTACATTGGCACTCCAGAAAGACCCCAGGTATCCAAAGCCTGCTGAAAAGGATTGTGGGGAAGTAGTCACACCCGCACGTCCCATCAATCCACTGATAATACGCACTTCTATTCCCCCGCGATAAGCAATCGGGAAACGCACATCCTTGAACACTTCTGAGGTAAACAGGGCCACATCTGAAAGTTGATACGAGAGCCCGACACTTAGATTCCGTGGTAACTCCTCCTCATTGCGAGAGCCATAGGCTGGCTGGTTGACGTTGGTTGCTTTGGCAGCAATCCACAAATCGGAGACGATCGGTGCGGCTATCCCAACATCGAAGCCGAGAGCGCCTCCCGAACCGTATCCCCCACCCTGCACTACATGGCTGTAGTTGAAGACGATACCGTAATGAAATCCTGAGATCGCATTTTTATAGCCTACTCGTAATCGATTTTCGTTAAATAAATCGAAGCCATAACGATGTGCTCCGGCCGCTAAGACTCCAAAGTCGGTAGGATAGATAACGGTAGCGGCAACATCGGAGACCTCCGAGAGTCCATAGTAGCGCACCCCGAAGAATGAAACAGACGATTCCTCATCCGATATCATAGCAGGATTGGCAAATACAGACCAACTACTGTTCGGCAGCGCCGTGGTCGCTTGTCCTATTGCCAGCTCGCGTGCTCCCAGCACATCTTGTCCCAGGGCAACAACAGGAAAAGTTGTACTGAGAAATACCGCACTAACAAAAAGGATTAAAAACTTTCTTTGAGAATACCATTGGTTTCCTATAATATAATCCATAGATGAGTCTCTCTTGAGTTTAAAATAAAGGTGCTGATGAACTTTTTTCTCTTTTATAAGGATCGATTAGGCCTCGGCCTTCTTTTGCTCTCTCTTTGCCTTCTGTTATTTCCTATGCAAATGTATAGCCAGGAACTGGAGGCCGAAGTAACCGTCGATCGCAGCCAAATTAATAATACCTCTCTTACCGCTATTGATAATCTGGCTGAGGAAATCGAAACATATATCAATGAACATAACTGGATCAACGCCAGCTTTACCCCGCAAGAACGCATCGGCGTTGATATACAGATAACGTTACTGAGCGCGGACGACAATTTCAACTTTGATGCCCAAGTCGTTTTCCGCTCTCGACGCCCCATCTATAATTCAACGCGACAAACGGCCCTCTTTTTTTATAATGATGAGAACCTGAGCTTCAATTATACACCCAATCGCTCACTTGTCCATGACAAGCTGCAGTACGATCCGCTCACCAGTTTTTTTGATTTTTATGTTTACATCATTTTGGGATACGATTTTGACAGCTTTGAGGACTTGGGAGGCACCCTGCTTTTTACGGAAGCTCAGAAAATTGTTTCGCAGGCTCAATCCATCTCTGCTGCCGGTTGGGAACGCAGCGGAACGAATCGACGTAGCCGTGGTCAACTTGTTGAAAATTTACTGAGTCCCGCTTACGAGGGACTTCGTTCGGCCATCTATCAATATCACCGCCAGGGGCTCGACCAATTTATCAGCGATCCTGAACAAGCTCGAAAAGAAGTGCTACAAGCCCTCCAAAAAATACAAGAATCCAAACAAAATACGTCCGTCAACTTATTGTTCGATACCTTTTTTAACACCAAATACCGCGAAATTGCTTCCATCTTCGAAGATGCTGCCCCACAGGTTAAAGAGGAAGCCTTCAATCTGCTTTCCGAGATTGATCAGAGCCATCTTTCTTCTTACCGACAATTACAGTGAAGGCAGAAGGCAGAAGGCAGAAGGCAGAAGGCAGAAAAATGTTCTACCTATTCCTTGTCAAGGATTAATTTTCGCAATTCTATTCAACACTTCTTACTTCTCACTTTTTACTTAATACTTTATCCTGCCGTATGTCTACTGCTCTGTTGAACTGTTCACTGCCAGAAGCTCTACATTTTAAATCAGGTTTTGTATATTGATCAGCTGATAAGGAGATCTACTTCCATTCTAACCCAAAAACTATTCGCTGTATGAAATTTTATGTTTGTATTAAACAGGTTCCGGATGTGAATGCTCCCATCCAAATAAAAAATGGCGAACTGATCCAGGATACCGACCGTATGATCCTCAATGCCTATGATGCTTCTGCAGTTGAAGAAGCGTTGGTCCTGACCGAAGAACATGGCGGCGAGGTTGAAGTTGTGCTGGTTGGACCTGATAAAGCCACCGAAACCATTCGTAAAGCACTGGCCATGGGAGCTGACAAAGCGACCCATATCCGGACCAGTGGTGATGAGGCCTATGACTCAGCCAGTTATGCTCATATTTTGGCTACGTTCTTCCAGGATAAGGAGTACGATATCATTTCTTGCGGCAAGCAATCGCAGGATACGGATGCAGGTCTAACCGGCGGTATGCTGGCCGAACACCTCGATCTGCCCTATGCCACCAACGCGGTGGGACTTTCCATTGAAGATAGCAAGCTGATTGTAAAACGTCAGGGCGATACTGGCCAGGAAATGATTGCCCTACCTACTCCCAGCCTTGTCACATGTTCTAATGACATGAACGAGCCACGAATCCCCAGCCTGAAGGGTATCATGCAGTCAAAACGAAAGCCGGTAGAAAGTGTGGAAATTGCAGATTTGGATGTCGAAGAGAATAAGCTTAAATCAAAGACCAAGGTAACCGGCTATCGCGAAAAGCCAGAACGCGAGGCAGGACAAAAGTTTGAGGGCGAGCCCGAAGAAATAGCTCAAAAAGTGGCTCAACTACTCGACGAAGAGGCAAACGTTGTTTAAGTGAAACTTCGGATGTCAAATGTAAAACGACAAAATTATATTTCACATTTGCCATCTCCCGTTTGATCACCAAGGTTTAGAAGCGAAGAGTTTCAACTAAAAAATATTTCACCATGAGCACATTATTAGCACACATCGCCATTAGTGACGGAAAGGTTAAACGATCTTCACTGGAAGTTTTATCGCATCTCCGGCAGCAGGCCGACGAGCACGGCCATTCGGTAGCCGCGGTTATCATTGATCCGGATGCGGATAGCTATACCGGGGAAGTTCAAAAGTATGGCCCTTCCACCATTTATACGATTTCGGACTCTATTTTTGAAAACCATCGCAATACTCCACTGCTCAGGGCATTGAACAAAGTGATTGACGAAGTGGATCCGTATCTTTTTGCCTTCGCATCAACAGAAGGAACTAAAGATATCCTGGGAGCCTTGGCAGCGAATCAACAGGCGGCTGTTCTTTCGGACGTCTCCGCTTTTGAATTAACGGGCAACGGCATCACGGCTACCCGCCCGGTGATGGCAGCAAAGATTCTTTCTGAGAATGAAGCGGAGGGCGATCGTATTTTGGTCTCCGTTCGATCAGGCTCCTATGAGTTGCAGGAACAAGATACAGATGCCGAAGTGATAGCGCTTGATTTTAGTATGGAGGAAAGCGACATCAAGGCTAAGCTGAAAGAAATAATCGGTACCTCCGGGGATAAAATCGACCTTTCCGAAGCCGAAACGATTGTAGCAGCGGGACGTGGTGCCAAAGACGAGGAAGGACAAGAGCTGATCCAGGAATTGGCTTCTACGCTGAATGCCGGCATCGGGGCCTCGCGTGCGTTGACCGAAGCGGGCGTCATAGATCCCAGCCTCCAGATCGGTCAGACGGGCAAAGTGGTTTCTCCCCAGCTTTATATTGCCGTGGGCATTTCGGGAGCCATTCAGCACGTTGCGGGTATGGCCAACAGCAAGGTTATTGTAGCAATTAACAAAGATCCCGATGCCCCTATTTTTGATATTGCGGATTACGGCATCGTCGGTGACCTGTACAAAGTGCTGCCTCCGTTTATTGAAGAACTAAGGAAAATTAAATCATAGATTTTAATCTTAGCCAACTGCTGCTGCCTCCTTTTAAGAAATGGCAGTTAGCAGTATGTAGGAGGCAGTCTCCATACAATTTAAACTTACAGACTCAAAAATAACATGGATGAAAAGTTTGACTGTATTATCGTTGGAGCAGGCGTTGCCGGATTAGCAGCCGCCATGATTCTTGCACGTAACAACATGAAGTTCCTGCTCATCGAAAAGGGCGAGTTTGCAGGTTCCAAAAATGTGTCCGGCGGCGTGCTCTGGGGCAGTGACCTGGCGCGGCTGGTGCCGGAATACTGGCAGGAAGAAGACGGCGGCTGGGAGCGCTTCATCAATCACCGCCGGCTGACTTTTCTGGATGAACAGTCTGCTTTTTCCATCGACTTCAAGTCCTCTCACTTTAATGAAACGCCCTACTCCGGCGTGGTGGTGTTGCGTTCCAAATTCGACCGCTGGCTGGCGGAGAAAGTGCAAAATGCCATCGATGAAAGCGATTTCGCTATGGAGTCGTTTATTGCCACCAACATCAAGGTGGATGAGGTACTGATGGAGAACGACAAAGCGGTAGGCATCCGTACGGGTGAAGAAGAGTTTAGCGCCGACAGTGTGATCATTGCCGAGGGCGTCAACAACTTGCTTACACGACAAGTCGGGTTACAAAACGACTACGTGCCGGCTGACCACATCCTGACGGGCATCAAAGAAGTTATCCGCTTCGATCAAAAAGTACTGGAAGACCGCTTCCAGCTCAACGGGCTAAGCGGAATGTCAAACGAATTTGTAGGTTATGCTACGGACGGTGTGGAAGGCGGCGGATTTCTCTATACCAACCGCGATACTATCTCCCTTGGGCTGGTAGCTGGTATCAAAGATATGCGGGAGAAGGAGAAAAGTCCCCATGACCTGCTCAATAATTTCAAGATGCACCCCGTTATTAAAGACATCCTGCAGGATGGAGAAATCGTTGAGTATTCAGCGCATGCCGTATCCTCGGGCGATAAGCGCGTAATGCCCAGGGAGGTTTATAAAGATGGTGTTTTACTATGTGGAGAAGCGGCCAATCTGCTCATGAATGCCGGAAAAGCCATCCAGGGCATGGATTATGCCATGCGCTCGGGCATCCTGGCGGCAGAAACGATTGTAGAAGCAAAAGAGCAGGCTGACTATTCCAGCCAGACACTTAAGCAATATAAGCAGAAGTTGCAGGGAAGTTATGTAATGAAGGACATCAACAGTTTCCAGGATGCGGTACATATGCTGCATAACCCGACGATGTACCAGGATATGCCCAACCTGATTTGTGACTTTGGTCGCAAGTTCTTTACCATCGATAACGAGCCGACCAAAAAGTCGCGTAACTTGTTATCGGAATCGGTCAAGAAACATTCGTCGTATTGGGATTTAATGAAAATAGGATTTAAAGGAGCCAAATCGCTATGAAATTACTTAAACTTTCAGAACGACTGGGACTGGTCAGCTACCGTAACCAGGCAAAATCGGATATCAAGCCACATATTGTGGTGGATACGGATATCTGTAATTCTACCTGTCCCCATAAAGCCACAACCTATGTCTGTCCGGCCAACTGCTACACTATGGATGAAGATGGCCAGGTCCATTTCCAGGTGGAGGATTGCATAGAATGCGGCACCTGCATGTATGCCTGCGACCAGGGTGCCGTAGAGTGGAACTATCCCGATCCCGAAATCGGTCGCGGTGTGACCTGGAATTTTGGGTGAGAAAATTTGCAAAATAGACTTCTGGTCAGACTTTCTATACATCCCTCCCCGCCTCCGGCGGTACTCCCTTCAAAGGGAGACTTGGGATTGCTATTTGAAAAATTAATAGCGACAAAAAATTGTCGTGGGTTTCCTCCAACATGATAATAGACGACCCCTTGCGTTATAAGAATTGATTAATTAAATATTTAGCGGTTAAAAATGAGGGTTGCTCTCTTTGACCAGAGGAGCAATCTCCCTAAATCCTTCTTCTCCAAAGCTTGTCCCGAACACTTTCGGGGAGAGATTTTGTGGAAATAGTTCGGAAATCGTTCTACAGCAAGTATTTCAAGTAATGAGTTCCTCCTTGCATGTCCCGAGCTATTCGGGGGAGAAGGAGGACAAGAGGATTGACCAAATCCCAATGTCTTTTGCTATGAGTTTTGACCCTTAAGATTTTATATAAAATCTATGCTCTTGTCCATATCAACGCTCCCCCCCCATTGGTTTCAAAAGACCCCTGTTCTCATCCGAATTCTGGGGTTGAAGTCGGATGAGTAGACAAGGCGCTTTGCTATTCATCGGACGACAACCCCAGTCGCCCGATGAGGCACTATCCTGTGCCCTCCACGCGTTACCAATTGTACAAGGACCATCAAAATGCACCATTCTTGCAGGCCGAGGCTGACACATCCTACCCTACATATGGATGATACGAAGCCTACGTAAAGGTGATACGTAGGCTTCGTACACCTCGTTCTGGCACCTTAAGGTTCTATTAGCTTCCTTTCCCAATTTTCATTATGCTACCTAAACGCCAGCAAATTTCCATCCTAATACAAAGAGGGTCGTCTTATGGATTTTGAGCTATCGGAAGAGCAACAACTGATTCGTGACAGTATGCGAGACTTTGCCAAGCGGTACATCGCTCCTGACGTCAAGGAGCGGGATGCCAATAAAACATTTCCTTACGACCTCGTCCAACGACTGGCTGAGCAGGGATTCATGGGGATGGTTCACCCGGTTGAATACGGCGGCGGAGGTATTGATCACATCAGTTTCTGCCTGGCTATTGAAGAAATAGCACGATGGGATGCTTCGCTTGCCCTGACCGTGGCCTCTCATACCTCGCTTGGCTCCGGACATATCGAACTCGCAGGTACAGATGAGCAGAAAGAAAAGTACCTTACGCCCCTGGCAAAAGGTGATAAGCTAGCCGCTTGGTGTCTCACTGAGCCCGGCTCCGGGAGCGATGCCTCAGGCATGAAAACCACAGCTGAAAAAAAAGATGATCAATGGATTATCAATGGCTCCAAAATATTCATCACCCAGGGTTCGGTAGGTGATACCTATGTTGTATTGGCGAAGACGGATCCAAATAAAGGGACCAAAGGTATCAGCACATTTATTGTGGAGAGCTCCCGGGAAGGCGTACAGTCCGGTAGTAAGATGGAAAAACTGGGAATGAATTCCTCCGACACGACGGAAGTCTATTTCGAAGATGTGGAAGTGCCCGAAGAAAATCTCCTGGGCGCAGAAGGAAAAGGATTTATCGATACCATGAAAGTACTGGATGGCGGACGAATTGGCATCGGGGCGCTTTCGGTGGGCATTGCACGCGGAGCCCTGGAAGAGTCGATGAAATATTCGGGGGAACGCAAACAGTTCGGATCCCCCATCGGTGACTTCCAGGCCATTGAAGCCAAACTTGCCGATATGGCTACCGAAATTGATGCCGCTCGCTTTTTAGTACATCGCGCGGCATGGCTGAAAGATCAAGGGAAACCGTTTAAGCAGGCAGCCTCTAAAGCTAAGCTTTTTGCTTCTGAGCTGGCGGTCCGCGCCGCCGATAAGGCCGTACAAATTCACGGAGGCTATGGATATATCAAAGAGTATCATGTGGAGCGCTTTTTACGTGATGCCAAACTCATGACCATTGGCGAGGGCACCTCTGAAATCCAACGTATGATTATAGCCCGTGAGCTGAAGAAGGAGTTCTGGGGTTAGCAGTTAGCAGTTAGCAGTTAGCAGTTAGCAGTTAGCAGTTAGCAGTTAGCAGTTAGCAGTTAGCAGTTAGCAGTTAGCAGTTAGCAGTTACAGACTGTCCATTCCTACACTCCGGGTCAAGGATTAATTTCAAATTTCTAACCTCAAATTTCCAAACTCTAACTGCCATCCTTAAAACTTAACACTTCTTACTTAACCACTTTTTAAAAGTGTTGACCTTAGCCTGTCGACCACTTACCTTGCATCCAAAAATTAAGCACAAAATTATCGCCTATGTCCCATAATAGTTTTAACATAGATGATCCTCTACTGTTTGAATCTGAACTTTCCGAAGATGATCGTATGATCATGGAGACCGCTCGCGACTACGCTCAAAGCAAACTGGAGCCCCGGGCGCTGAAGGGAAACCAAGAGGAATATTTTGATCCTGCTATCGCCAAAGAAATGGGCGAACTGGGACTGTTAGGCTCCTACCTGGATCCCAAATACGGTGGCAGTGGGGCCAGTCAAACGGCCTATGGACTTATTGCCCGCGAGGTGGAGCGCGTGGATTCTGGCTATCGCTCGTTCATGTCGGTACAGTCTTCGCTGGTGATGTATCCCATATTCAAGTTTGGGACCGAAGAGCAGAAAGAGCGTTTTCTGCCTAAACTTGCATCCGGTGAAATGATTGGATGCTTTGGACTTACCGAACCCGATCACGGATCCGATCCGGGTGGGATGACCACGACTGCTACCAAAACAGACGGCGGCTGGATTCTCAATGGGGCCAAAATGTGGATCACTAACTCCCCAATTGCTGACGTCGCAGTGGTCTGGGCCAAGGCTAGGGAAAATAAAGATGATGAGGGTGTAATCCGTGGCTTCCTGGTGGAAAAAGATATGGATGGATTTAGTGCTCCGGCAACCAAATATAAAATGTCGCTTCGTGCCTCCGAGACCGGAGAACTGGTCTTTGAGGATGTCTTTGTGCCCGAAGAAAACGTTTTTCCGGATATCACCGGACTTAAGGGCCCTTTTACCTGCCTGAACAGCGCCCGGTACGGTATTGCCTGGGGGACCGTTGGAGCAGCAGAATTTTGTTATCAGAAAGCGCGGCAATATGTCTTGGAGCGAACACAGTTTGGCCATCCGATTGGTGCCAACCAGCTTCCACAGACGAAACTGGCAAATATGCTAACCGATATCACCCAGATGCAGATGTTGGCATGGCGATTAGGGAAACTTAAGGATGAAGGACGTGATCACCATTCCATGGTTTCACTGGCCAAACGCAACAACTGCGGCAAGGCACTTGAAATTGCCCGTACGGCCCGCGATATGCATGGTGCTAACGGCATTACCGGAGAATACCGTGTCATTCATCACATGATGAACCTTGAATCGGTCAATACCTATGAAGGCACCTTTGATATCCATGGCCTGATTTTGGGACGAGAGATTACCGATATCCAATCATTTGTGCCACGCGGTAATGACATGGATTAGAGGAAGGTTTCTTTTGTTCCCTTTGGTTATTATTTAACGTCTGCTCGATATAACCATGTAGCCCGGACATCTTGTCCGAGTAGTACCGCCGTAACTTCCGTGGATCATATCGGCCAGAATGGCCGATCTACATATTGTATCCAGCAAAACCACCTTATTTTGACTTATAAGAAATTGAAGGTAATAAATGGCTTTAAGGGCTTTGATATAGCGTAGCGGACTATAGTTGAGGAAGAGTCTCCCTCTCCCTGATTATCAGGGAGAGGAAAGGAGAGGGTTAACAAAGGGCAAGGAACCAACTACAGGCAGAAAAATAATCTTGCTGTTATCTCGAACTCACGTTACTTAACTGTCAGGCAAAGCGAAAGCTACATAAGCATCACCGGATTCTGCCCCCAGTTTACCGCCCCCGCAGGCGATGACAATGTATTGCTTGCCGTCTACTTCGTAGGTGCTGGGCGTAGCAAATCCGGCATATGGTAGTTCGGCTTCCCAAAGCAGATCGCCCGAATCCTTATCAAAGGCCCGAATCTTTTTGTCCAGGGTTGCGGCGATAAATACAACACCACCTTTGGTAACCACCGGTCCGCCATAATTCTCCGTACCCGTAGGGTCAATACCCTGCTCCCGGAGCTCTGGGTATTCGCCAAGCGGGACCTGCCATTCTATTTCGCCGTTATGCAGATTCACTGCATTCAGTTTTCCCCAGGGCGGGTTTATAGCCGGATACCCTTCTTTGGTCCGAAACTTCCGATACCCATTCAAGGTGTATCGATCTTGCCCGGCTGCCTCGCCACCCATTTCCGTTTTGTCTGATACTTGCTTTTCATCCACCTTAAAGTGGTCTTCTTTCAGGAGAAAATTCACCAGGGCCTTTTTGCGAAGCTCTGAAATTTGACTGAAAGCTGGCATCATTCCGCTTCCGCTGTTAACCAGGGCTAAAATATCATCCGGTGTACGTCGACTGGCTACTCCAACCAGGGAGGGACTTCTACCGCTGCCTTCCAGGTTGGCGCCATGGCAGGAAACACATGAATTCAAATAAACCTCTTTGCCCAACAGCCTTGACTTTGACAACGTTTTAGAGTCCTCCCCCGGCTTCTTGTCAATGACTTGCAAAATCCAGGGCACTTCGTTGGTGTTCACATATAGCATGCCGGTTTCCGGGTCAAAGGCACTGCCTCCCCACTCGGCTCCACCGTCGAAACCGGGGAACATGATATCCCCTTTTATGGAGGGAGCTTCGAACATATGCTGCGTTTCATAACTGCGAATCCGTTCCTTGATCTGCTGCTGTTCCTGCTTCGAAATGTATGGATTTACATCCTCCACGCTCATCTGCTGTCGTATCAGGGGCTCGGGCTTTACCGGGGCAGGCTGCGTGCGCCATACCTCTTCCCCCTCCAAATTCGTTTCGGTTGGAACCTTCCGCTCTTCGATTTCAAATAAAGGCTCCCCTGTTTCGCGATTAAAGAGCAGCACATAGCCGGTCTTCGTGGTTTGCGCCACAGCATCCACAGACTTCCCATCGTGATTTACCGTGACTAAGGTCGGTGGCGAAGGCAGGTCCCGGTCCCACAGATCGTGATGAACGGTCTGGAAATGCCACAGACGTTTGCCGGTGGAAGCATCAAGCGCCAGTAGCGTGTTGGCAAACAGATTCGCTCCCTTACGGTTACCACCATAAAAATCGGGTGAAGCCGAGCCAGTAGGCACATAAACAACTCCTCGTTCTTCATCGAGGGCCATACCCGCCCAGCTGTTGGCCCCGCCTATTTCTTTCCATGCCTCCGGGTTTTCCCAGGTATCATGCCCAAACTCTCCTGGCCGAGGAATCGTGTGGAAGGTCCACTCGAGTGCTCCGGTCTTAACATCAAAAGCCCTGATATCCCCCGGCCCCGCATCTGCTCCCTCGGAGAGCCGCGAACCGATGATGATAAGATCTTTATAAATGATACCGGGCGAAGTTGCCGAGATTGAAAAATCATCAAACTGCTCGCTATACCCTTTTTTTAAGCTGATGCTCCCTTCTTCTCCAAAATTTTTAACAGGATTTCCTGTTTCAGCATCCAGGGCATAGAGTGAAGAACCCGCCGCGAATAGGATACGCTTATCATCGTTCTCCTCCCAATAGGTAAGCCCCCGGCTGGTGTTAATGGATGGTGCTTCCTCCATATCTCCAAAGGGATTAAACATCCACCGTTCTTCTCCGGTCTTCGCATCCAAGGCAAAAGCTTTCATTTTTGGGGATAATCCGAATAATATGCCATCTATGACAACGGGATTCGTCTGTATTTGAGAGTAATCGCCTCCGGCATCGCCCGTACGGTAGGTCCAGGCTTTCTCAAGCTGTGTCACATTGGAACTGTCAATCTGAGTAAGCTCTGAGTAGCGATTCTGTTCCTTATTTGCTCCCCGCACTTCCCAGCTTGTATACGTACGGAATTTACTACAGCTCAGGAACACCAAGAGAACAACAAAGAAAGATAATGCTGATAGTCGACTTGTTTTCATATAACTCCTAAATTTATGAACTGATGAAAAGATCACTCAATAGTCACATGTTCCGGTTCAGAAACATCCTCTTCCTCACCAAATAAAATGCTGGCCGACTCGATAAGAATCCACAGGGCAAACCCAAGAATAACAGCGCCAAAGCTGAACAGCAGCAGGTGAGAATCGCCGGTACCGAGTCCCGACCATTCAAAAACAACCTGCTCGGTCATTGCCCATAAGGTCATCGCTAATAAAAAGATCATCGGCACGACTGTGTAGATGATCGGGCGCCCTCGTCGTTTGAGCCAAATCGTGATTAACAGGAAGCTGATGCCCGCCAGCAGCTGGTTAGACGTCCCAAACAGCGGCCAGAGCAGGTAGCCGCCGGAGCCGAATCCCTTGGGGCCTTCCGGAAGCAGCACCAGGGCCGCACTGGACAGAACAGCTACCGAGGTTGCCACATGCACCCGGGTTAACGATTTGATCTTATAGACTTCACCGAGCTCCGCAATAATATAGCGCATGAGACGCACTGAGCTATCGAGGGTGGTTGCCGCAAAACTGACGACAATGACCGCAATGATGGTCCGCGCCGCCTCAGCCGGAATGCCCACGCCGGTGGCCAGTTGTCCCGCTCCCTGGATAAAAGCATTCAAGCCATTGGCTCCCGCCGCCGAGAAGGAAGAGTAGGTGGAGGCAAAGGCCTCGCTGCCGGAAAAGAAGGTGGCAATTGCCAGGATGGTGATGATGGCCAGGGCACCTTCACCTACGGCCCCGAGATAGCCTACGAAACGCGCGTCCGTTTCCTTGTCAATCTGTTTGGAGGTCGTCCCCGATGCGACCAGTCCGTGAAATCCAGAGACGGCCCCGCAGGCAATGGTGATAAACAGCAGGGGGAACCAGGAGACATCATTGGCTCCGGCATTATGCATCGGGGCCGTGACCCCGGGGGCCATCACCATAAGTCCCAGGTATAAAATACCCAAGCCCAGGATAAGCTGTTGAGCGTTAATAAAGTCCCTCGGCTGCAGCAGCTTCCAGACCGGCAAGACCGAAGCAATATAGACATAGGTCATCAGCACCACGATCCAGATCAAAAAGGCCATGGAGGTGCCGTTTAAACCAAGCCAGAGAGCTGCTTCGCCGCCCCCGAAATAACGAACGAGGTCGATCTGCAGGACCGGCATATAGCTGGCCATCACCGCCGTGGCATACATGACCACTAATACGATAATAGAAGGAATCAGCATATTCCCCTGCCGTTTATAGGTGTAGTAGCCGATCCACACGGCCAGCGGTATCTGGATAAAAACCGACAGCACGCTGGCCGGAAAGGAGATAAACAGGTTCGAAATAACCCAGGCAAAGACCGCGTTAACCATGAGCACCAAAATCAGGATAATAAACAGGAACAGGATACGTCCCCGGCGGCCAATCAGCTGGTCGGCCATAGTGCCGATAGAACGCCCTTGATTCCGGATCGAAAGCACCATGGTCCCGAAATCATGCACCCCGGCGGCAAAAACCGTCCCAATCGCCACCCAGAGCAGCGCCGGCAGCCATCCCCAGTAAATGGCAATCGCCGGACCGACAATGGGCGCCGCCCCTGCTACTGAGGTAAAGTGGTGGCCCAGGACAATCCATTTGTTGGTGGGGACAAAATCCCGGCCATCCTCCAGTTCATGGGCCGGGGTCTCAAAATCCGGATCCAGCTGGTAGATCTTTTGTGCGATGAACTTTGAGTAGAAACGATAGCCCAGGAAAAAGATTACAAGTGATACGAATGCCAGCCAAATACTATTCATACAGAAATTATCCCAATCATTATTTATAAGGCTTTAGGTAACAAAATCATGGGCTTAATTTCAATGGTAAAATTGGTGACTGCTTAGTATTCAAACATCACATATTTCTACGCCTTGCTCCAGGGCCGCTAACTCATCATCCCAGGTAGGTATAAACTCCTGACCGATAAAGCCGGTGTACCCCGTTTCTAAAATAGCTTTCACGATAGCAGGATAATATAATTCTTGAGTTTCATCAATTTCATTCCGTCCGGGGACGCCACCGGTGTGGTAATGCGCAATATATTGATGGTTATCCCGAATCGTCCGGATGACATCGCCCTCCATGATCTGCATGTGGTAAATATCATATAACAGTTTAAATCGATCGGATTCAACCCGCTTGCATAGCTCAACGCCCCAGTTGGTATGATCGCACATGTAATCCGGGTGATCAATTTTGCTATTCAGTAATTCCATACACATCGTTACTCCATGCTCCTCTGCCGTACTCATCAGGCGATTCAGTCCCTTGGCACAGTTTTTAAGTCCCACGGCATCGTCCATACCGTTACGATTTCCGGAAAAACATATTATTTTATCCAGTCCGGCTTCGGCGGCTTGCGGAATTACTTCTTCATAGCTGGCAATCAATTCATCATGGAGGCTGGGGTCGTTGAAGCCCTCCGTTATCCCATTACCTGCTCCCCAGGGCATGGCGCAGGTCAATCCATGTTTTTTGAGCGTTGGCCACCCTTCTGGTCCTACCAGTTCGACCGACTTAAGCCCAATTTCTTTGGCTGCCTGACAAAATTCATCCAGCGGGATATCTTCATAACACCATTTACAAACCGAATGGTTAACGTTTCCCTTTAGTTCTTGATTAATAATTTCTTCCGTCTTCTTGATACTGCCAAGCCATCCGGCAACCGACCCTGAACCCAGGATAGCCCCCATTTTCTTAAGTGCATTTTTACGCGAAATATTCATATTCTTATCTCTTTTTATAGTTAAAAGGGAGCTTTGCAAAACTTAAGCTGTCATCCTTCCCAAATGATCGGGATCAGAATCTCTGCTTAAATGCTGACAAATGTTTATAAGATTCTGAAACGAGTTTAGAATGACAAGATGGATTGGTTTTGCAAAACCTTCAAAACATTCTATTAGTTTAAAGATGAAAGATATTCAACCAAATCAATCAGCTCTTGTTCACTCATCCCCGCTTCCAGTCCATCGGGCATGAGTGACTGATTCATCTGGGTGCGCGAAGCTATTTCTGATTTTTTATAGGTTGTTGTATTACCTCCCGGGGTTATCAATACGACTTCGGATGCCGTCTCACTTTGGATGATCCCCGCCGCTTTGGCTCCATCGTTAAACTCCAGGATGTATCCTTCATATCCAAAACTGATGCCGCTGTTGGGATTTAAAATCGCATCATACAATCCCTCTTTGGGCAGCTTCGATCCTATTTCTGAAAGAGCCGGCCCGAAAGCCGTGCCCTTGCCATTCACCTGGTGACAAATCTGGCAAGCCTGTTCGAAAGCGGTTTGCCCCTCCTCTGCTACTCCTTTTTGTGAGGCGAGTTCAGCAATGGGCGGCAAATCTGCTTGCTTATTTTGACCTCCCCCCGATAAACTTTTTGCCACCTGTCGTACATCTCCCGACCAGGAATCCGAAAGGGCTTCGGACGTAGCTTCATGCAGAGGCTCAGATATTACTCCGCTTTTGACGAGTTCCACCAGCTTTTGCTCGCCGCCCCACCCGGATCCTAAAGCCTTGACCGCATGACGTCGCATATTCAACTCCTTCTGCTCATCAAGAATAAAACCTTGCAGGATAGCTATGGACTCCGATCCCGATGTATTGCCCAACGCTTTAAGAATAGTCTTTCTATCTTCATTACTACTATCATTCAAGTGCTTTTCGACCAGTAATTTCCCATCCAGCCGAAGTAACAAATAGGATGCCCGGGTCCCTAATCCACTATCCGGGTAGGTTGTCATCAGCTCAAAAAGCTCTTCCTGCTGGGTATTAAGTTCGAATTTTTCCACCAAATCCAGATACTGTTGCGTACCTTGCACCTTTTGGAGCGCTTCTTCCAGTGCGACCTGCACTTTATTATGCTCCAGCGAAGAAGGTCCCAGCTGTTTAAGTGCCATTGTATTCAACGCTTGCTGGTTGGGCAGCCCTGCATCCAGGATACCAATAAGCTCCTGTTCTTTTTGGGGAGACTCCTCATGAAAGTGAAAGGCCCGAAAATATCGCTCTTTTTCCTCAGTAGAAGAATCTTTTACAATCTCAGCTAAAAGAGGTAAAGCTGCCTCAGTCCGTGCCCGCCAAACGATATCCCGCCCAGCAGCGGTATTCCACTCATCTCCGACCTGCTCTTTCCATGCCCCAAAAAAGCGTTCCCATTGACTGGCTGCCCCAACGCCGAGTGCTTCCACGTACCACCGATCCTTACCATCATGCTGAGCTGCCAGCCGCGCCCACAACTCCGCTGCCTGTGAAGACTCATTGCGATGCAGGGTAATAGCTGCTTCACGCCACACCTGGGCTGATGGATCATCCACCAACTGCTCAATTAAGGGAATAATATTCATATCCAATTGTCGGGCAGCCCGGAGCGCGGTAATCCGAATAGCAGGATTGGTGTCAGAAAGTGCTTCTTCGATGTAATCATTTCCTTTGTCTTCAATCTTGCTCAACAACCAAAGCGCGCGTGCCCTGTACCGTGGATTATCCGAATTCCAGAGCTCAGCCAGCGCCTCTTCAGCATCGCTTCCCCATCCATGCAACTTTAGCCAGGCCCGTGCCCGCCGGTTCATATTCGGACTTTGCAATGCTTCGACCGCATCTGCGGGTGAGCTCAAATCGAATGACGGCACCTCATACTCCACTCCTTCCGGGGCAATACGGAAAATACGTCCCCTTTGTTGGTCTCCCATTTGGTGTCCGCCTACGCCGGGATCATACCAATCAGCTACAAAAATAGATCCATCCGGGGCAACGGTCACATCCGATGGACGAAACCACTGATCTTTGGCCCCTTTTAGGATATTTTCAATCTGTGCAGAATAACCTGCTCCATCCTTTTCCACCGGGTAAGATCGAATAATATTGGGACCGGCGTCGGCATGAATCATCTCATTCTGGAAAACTTCCGGTAAAAGCGTGCCTTCATAAACCGCAATTCCAGTGGGCGATCCTGCGCCGGTCTGTAATAAATTGGGAATAGAGCCCGGATCATTTTGATACCAATGCCGGGTGGGAATATCATCTGCCATGCCCGTTCGTCGTGAACGCCAGCCAGCACCCGTTACCTCGTCAGTATAACCGTAATTGCCATATTCCATCACATAGTTGATGCGCACGCCTTTGTTGCCATCGTCATCGTTATCAGACTGCCACAGGGTGCCATACGAATCTACCGCCACTTCGTAGTTATTCCGGAAGTTATGGGCCAATACCTCTACCTTACTCCCATCCAGATTACTACGGAAGACCATCCCCTGCCGGTAGGGATTGCCACCGGTCTTTACCTCATTTCCGAATACATCTGTTATAACGTTCCCATTGGCATCTTTTAGCACTTTTCCTTCGTTACCCATGTTGAAGTACAGCTTGCCATCCGGGCCAAATACAAACGCATGGACGGCATGGTCGTGCTGCTCGCCCTCTATGCCACTAAATAACACTTCTTTCTTGTCGGCTTTATCATCGCCATCCGTATCTGTAAAGACAAAGACGTCCGGACTTCGAGATACAATGACCCGGTTATCCAGCACCATAATCCCCAAAGCCGCATTAATATCATTACCCTGGTAGAACACGGTACTTGTGTCGGCCTTGCTGTCTCCATCGGTATCCTCCAAGACAAGAATACGATCTCCGTCCGCTTTGGTAGGATTATCCGGGTTTAGAGAAGGACGATAATTGTATCCTTCGGTCACCCAAACCCGACCCTGCGCATCGATGTCCATATTGGTGGGATTCACCAGCATATCATCGGCTGCGAAGAGCGTGGTTTCCAGTCCATTATGAGTTTCCAGTCCATCCAATGCATGCTCGGCACTGCGCTTTTCCTGATCGCTAAGCTTGTCATAGGAATCGTCTGCTTGTGATTGGCAGCCATTAATTGAAATAAAGAAAGCAACGAGTATTATTATAGGGAAGGAGATACGGCAGGAGGCACTACATAGGAACGAATATTTGTTAGCTGGCATGCTGAATTAAGTCAAAAAGTTAGGAATACTGTCCATTAAATGTCATATATACAATTATTTTTAAAACTAACGCATTTTTTTTGTGAAATGTGAAACCAATCCCTCAACTTTTTTATTCTCACCCTTATTTTGGAGGGAAGTAACTTTAGGCTAAATAATTAAACATATCTTTCTAAAAATTGCATAACACAGAATAGAATATCAGTATCAAAGATTATCAATATTCAAATGCACATTATTTATTAGAGAACTATTTACTTATTCGGCCATTGGGTTTCTATTTCCTGGGAACGGATGAATCGCTGAAAACCCTGAAGCTTTTTTTATTTGCCAGTACTTCTTTGGGAAACACCTTATTATGTAAGAAAAGGTAGCCAAAAGTACTGCGGCCTCACCGATGCTCCGCTATGGACGGTTGAAAAATAGAACATTGAAATAGAACAATGAGTTTAAGTTGGTCGTTCTAAGGACGAAGAATTTAGTATTCTTTGAAGAGGCCTGGAGCAATAACAAAAAGTACCGCGAAAGAGCTACGGTACCTAATGTTAAAAATGTGTTGCTATTTAGAGATCAGACAGAAACGCTGTAACCTCCTCTACGGTGCGCCTTAGCTCATCGTGGTGCAAATTGTGGCCGGCTCCATCAATATGCACGAGTTCACCGTCCTGCATCACGCTGACCGCTTCTTTGTGGGTTTCACGATCCTGCTGGGAGGCGTCTGCTTTCAGAATGAGAGAAGGTACTTGAATTTCTGCCAGTGAATTTCCCGTCCGCATGGTGCCCGACATCGCCTGCCACTTCTGGCTGCTGTAGGCGCCGTGATACTGCTTTTTCGAGAGCGCCCAATAGTGGCAATCCATCATCGCCCATTTGCTGTTCTGCCGCTGGCATAACGCTACGAGGTCCTCAAAGCTGTAGTTGTTCTGTGCAACCAGCGATTCCGGCGAACCAAACATGCTTACAGAAAGTTGATCCGGATTCTGTGGAGGACTGGGTGGACCATCGCGCTCCTCACGCTCTTCGGTTTCTTCATCATTGACCTGCTCCTGATCTTCATCGTCATCCTGCCCGCCGGGACCTCTTCCCAGGCCGGGATCAAGCATAACGATTGCCTCTGCCAGCTCGGGATACTCAGCTCCTACTCTCATAACCGTGGCCGCTCCCATAGAATGGCCCATCAGGATCGGTTTTTCAAATCCCATCTCATCCACGAAGGCCACTACGTCTTTCACCAGGGTGTCACCGTCGTCGGCAGTCGTGAATGGATCCGACAGACCGTGTCCGCGGGTGTCTACCATAAAAATGTTATAATCATCCTGCAACTCCCATGTCAGTGTGCTCCAGCAGAGACCGTTATCCGTAACGCCGTGAAACATCACAATTGTAGGTTTTTCCGGTGCCGGAACGGCCTGGTAATAGTGCATACGAATTCCGTTCGCGTACACGTAGCCATCCGACCAGCCCGTCGGCTTATCGGCTGGCTGGGCCGTTGCCAACGACGGCAGCAGAAGCAGAACACAAAATACTTGCAGATAGATCAATATCGATCCTCTTTTACTCATAATATTTATTCCCATTTTATTTCTGATTTAATGATTGTATAAACGTACAGTGTTTTAACACGTTTAGTGGTTAAAAACAGTTAATCAATATTCTTTTTGCGTATCTCTGTCCATTTGCTGTCGGCTTTTTCAAAACCGGTTGGGTGCCCTTTAAAGAGTTGGGCGGCCTCGGTATCTCCTTTCATTTGCCATTGCATCCACCCAACGCCGAATTCACCATATACTCCACCGTTCTTTTCGTGGAAGGTACCGCCGTGCGGGTTCTCCGGGATTGCACATACTGCAAAGAAAGCCGGGGCATCTTTCACCTGCTGGTAATCGCTCAGTGAGTTGGGTAGCAGGATATCCTTTTCGGCCACCACATAGGCAACGGGAATGTCCAGGGTAACGGCGTAGGCCTGTGATCGCCACATGTCATCATCGGGAGTAGCCCAGCGACCATCACTGGCCGTTTTCCCCTTTTCCGTTTTAACCAACGCCCCGCTGTTCCAGAACAGGATGGTGGTCACCCGTGGATCATGGGTTAGCTCCATCACCAGGCTTCCCCCGCATGAATGTCCCATCAGGGCCACATTCCCGATATCGATTTTGCCGAAATACTTGCTCGTGTTACGGCTGTTCTCGGCAAAGGCCCAGTCAATGGCGGCGAGCAGATCCTCCGATTTATTATGGTACAACTCGGCCCTGGCACCTTCCGGCACCGGGAGCCCAGCGGCCACCACGAGATAGCCATATGAGGCCAATTCCGTAAAAAATGGCCGAAATGAATCCCCATCGTTATCGCAGCCCGGACCTGACATGATCACCACAGGCAGTTGATCTTTGGATGGGAATCCCGAAAGGTCCTCTGGTCGATAGACCGTATGCTCAGGAAGGGTGCTATCAACTTCCATGATGACTTCATAAGGTCCAGTGGAATTGCCCCATGCAGGGTCATCATCCGAGTTGGCTTGTTGAAGGGCCATCCCATTCAGTACAATACAGCCCCAAATGATGAAGAATGTCGTAGATAGAACAAGGATTTTTCTGAATGTCATCCTAAAATCTATTCTTCAAAAAGTTGATATGCTTTGCTCAAGAACTCTGAATACGGGGAATCGCGGCGGGGCATGTTCAGGTAGAACAGGGCAACCATATTGTTCGCAGGATCGATAATATACTGCGTGCCATATAGCCCACCCCAGGCGTATGCGGTGTTTGAAACTTCGGGGGCCGGCTTCTTCTGTTCGTTGTAAAGCTCAAACCCGAGCCCAAACTGAAAGCCCTCTCCGCCGGAATTCACCTCAGGCAGCTGGTTGATTGTTGTCATCTGCTCGATGGTCTCTGGCTGCAATATGCGCTGTCCGTTAAATTCACCTTTGTTAAGCAACATCTGGCAGAATTTGGCATAATCCTCGATCGGGCCGTTCAGACCAATTGCACCCTCCACGTAGGTCTGCTTATCGCTGACGGTCGCCTCACTGAACCGATTCGATGCGGGTTCCAGCTCCCCATCAACGGCACTGTAAGCCTTCACAAAGCGATCGAGTGCCGCCGGGTCGTCATAGTACCAGTCCGTCTCATCCATGCCGAGCGGATTCAGCACCGTCTCTTTTACGTATTCACGCAGCGATTGGCCGGAGATACGCTCAATCATATAGCCCAGCATATTCGTGCTGATGTGATAGCTCCACTCCGTTCCCGGATCGAAGCCGAGGGGATATTCCGCCAGGGCAAGCATCTCATCTTCGAGGTATCGCGACTCAGGATCTGCGCCACCGCTGCGCTGACCGGCAGGAGTATCATCCGAGCTCGCATTTTCAGACTCCCGGGCCCTCTGCATCTCTACACGGCGAATCTCGCCGACGGGGCCGGCATTTAGTCCCGATGAGTGCGACATCAGGTGGGCAAAGGTCATCGGCGACTTAACGGGACGTGTTTCGTAGGTTCCGTCCTCACTGACCGACGTCACCATCTGGTCAGGAATTTCGGGGAAGTAGTCCGAAACAGGGTCATCCACGGCCACCAGCCCCTGTTCCACCAGCGTCATAAATGCAACGGTTACCACCGCTTTGGTTTGTGAAAACAGGATATAGTAGTCGTCAACGGTGGCAGGCTCCCAATTCTCGATATCCTTCCACCCAAACGCCTTGTGATAGACCACATCGCCACCTTTGGCTACAAACGTAGCCACACTACTGACCCTCTTCTGGTCCACGTAGGACTGAAGCAGGGAATCCAGACTCTTCACTTTTTCAGCGCTGGTACCAGCGTTCTGCAGGTTTACATCGTGATTAAATTGCTCGGGTACTTCAGCGGTCTCCGTATTACTGCTGCACCCTAACACCAACAATACGGCAGTAATACATATTGTATATAGGAGTATTCTCTTCATTTTTATCTCTGTATTGATTATTTAATAAAATTTATCTGTCATAAAAAGAGGCGGCATCTCTACCGCCTCATCTTTATAATTATATTTACTGTTCCCCCGGGTTCAGGTGTTTGGCAAAAAACTCCTCCAGTGCGGGTTCGGTAACGTCGAGCTGTTCGTTATAGGCCACCCCATGTGCCCCTTCAAGTTCCATATATTTGATATCTGCTCCCACATCTTTCATCTTTTCCACAAAATCGTTGGTCAGCTCAGGACGAACGACAGGATCTTCGGTACCCTGGATAAGGAATAGCGGTGGATGATCACCCGAGATATATCCTATCGGCCACCACTCCTCTTTAGCCATCGGCGTATCACGTCCTAATTCAGTGGGAGGCGAACCGGCGGCCGCTACGTTGACCATACTGGAATACTCGTTCCACCCTTCCCCTTCCAGTCCGGCTGATTCCGGAGCCATCGCCAGCATCAAGGCCAGGTGTGCACCTGCCGAGTGACCATACGCCCCGATTCGGCCGGGATCGATCTGGTACTGGTCGGCATGGGCGCGCAGCCAACGAACGGCAGTCTTCACATCTTCAATACAGGCTGGGAACTCTGCTTCATCTAACAGACGATAGTTGATATTAATAGTGACATATCCTTGCTGGGCATAATCGACCATCATCTTCTGGTAGACGTCCACTGATTTTGAACCGCCTTTCCAGCCGCCGCCGTGGACGATCACGAGTGCCGGACGAAGCTCGCTCCCGAAATTAGCCGGCATCGCCAAGTCAAGCTTCCATGCCTCGCTGTCTCCCTCTTTATAGCGGATATCCTCAGTCACCGTAATTGTTTTTTGGTCTGTATCGATCATACTATTAACCGGCCCTTCTAAGGACTGTCCTATGCTACTGCCAGTAACAGCAACGACGATAAACATTGCCAGTAACAGAGATAAAGCGCCTCTTTTCACATATTCCATTCTAATTGCTTTCATTACTTTTAATGGTTTATTGAAGGTTTGCTTAGGTATTAAAGCTAATATGACAAACGTTTTTAGTTTTTCCCACCACTTTACTATCCCAGATATCATCCTTTTACTGAAAACTCTTGGCCTTCATCGTCCATCCTGAGAAATCGCTCAAATCACCTTCCAGGAAAACGTCACTACTCCCATCCTGACCTTTGAGTTGCCAGTCCAGCCATTTGAGACTCATCCTGGAAAACGAGCCTCCATACTCCTCTCCAAAGGTTCCCATATGTCCGCCCTCCATAAGATTGGCAAACGCTACCGGCACGTGATCAATCCGTTCATAATCCAGTTCAGCATTGGAGGTCGCTACATCAGAGGGACCGCCGACGATATATACAATGGGGGCGTGAACGTCGGGCAACGACTCGCGATCTGCTCCCGCCATCGACATATCACCGATGCCGGAATTGAACATCATGTAGGTTTCAATTCGGGGATCGGAAGCTACGGCCAGCACCTGCGCGCCTCCACAGGATTGTCCGCCGGATGCGATATCATCGAGATCGACGTTGTTGTAATAAGCGCTCTCTTTATCTTTATTTTGATCGGCAACCCAATCTATCGCATCGGTGAGCATAGTGGCTTCCGTGCTTGAGTTTTCTCCACCACCAGGTGTTTTCTGCAACGCCCCGATCGCAATAACGATATATCCATGCGAGGCGATTTCTGAAAGCACCCTCTCATGTGATATCGATGTGTTGGAACATCCGCCATTGGCAAAAACCATTACCGGGAGCAGTCCTTCTTCCGCAGCGACTTCCAGATTCTCGGGACGATACACCACGTAATTGGGCAAAGTGGCCTCTTTGGCGGCAATAGCTTTATAATCGCCACTTCCTCCATTATCAACTATTTTGGAATCCTCAACCTGGGCAACACTAATCATGGTTGTTACAAAAAACAGGCAGATAGTTAAGAATATTTTTTTCATAGTCACTGTATATATAATTGTACGTTTTATTCATCTTTTGGCAATACCTCTTAGTTTTGTGTTGCCCATAACACCTCTTAATTTATTTCATTTAAGACTGTACTACTCCGGGGCGTCATCTTCTCCCGTCTTCCCTCGCTTGTACTTGTCAAACACGTTAATGACAGGCCGTGCATTGCATTCTTCGTCAAAATAATCTCTTCCACACCCGCTGGCAGGCTCCCACCAAAAGACGCCTTTAATCTTGCGACTGGAAACATTCAACAACGTTTCATTGACATCCTCTAAAAATGCCTTGCGCGGCCCACCGGGTATCTCTTCGGGATACGGTGCAGGATGGTCTTCATATTCGTGAGGGCGATATCCTGTTTCTACAAGCACGATATCCTTGTCAAAATTATCGACCAGCGAAAGTAAATTTTCGCGAAATTGTAACAGGTTACCGTGCCACCAGGGATAGTACGAAAGCCCTATGATGTCATAAGGAATGTTGTAGGAGTTGAACTTCTCATAATACTGCTTGGCCCCGTCCGTATCCGCACCGTTGTCGTAATGAAGCATAATCAATGGTCGTGGTGCCTGTCCCCGACCGGCATCCACTCCGTCCACACCCGCTTTAAAGAGAGCTGCGAAATTGTCCCAGTTCTGAGGCAGTTTTCCGAGTGGCCATAACATACCATTTCTTACTTCATTACCGATCTGTACCATCTCCGGCATCACACCTGCCTCGCGAAATGCCTCAATTGTATTCTTGGTATACTGGTACACGGAATCGATCAGCACTTCGACGTTGGTTGTATCCCAGGCGGCGGGAATTGGCTGTTTGCCGGGGTCGGCCCAACTGTCGGCGTAGTGGTAGTCGAGGAGAAATTTGAAGCCGTACTTTTTTGCCTCCTGGGCTAGTTCAATAGTGTACTCCAGATCGTTCATCGAACGGGTGGGCGTATGCCACAGCCGGAGGCGGATCCAGTTGTACCCGTGATCGCTGAAGATTTCCAATCCTGGCTTCACTTGCCCATTATCCTTGAATTCAACGCCCCGGTCTTCGGCTGATTTCAAAAACGACAG
This sequence comes from Fodinibius salsisoli, assembly GCF_026229185.1. Taxonomy (GTDB): domain Bacteria; phylum Bacteroidota; class Rhodothermia; order Balneolales; family Balneolaceae; genus Fodinibius; species Fodinibius salsisoli. Next base: position 359,077 of record NZ_JAGGJA010000002.1, read on the forward strand.
GTCAGCCCCTATCGCATAGTTGATATCAGCACTTGAGACCGAGTCCGGTTCTTGGGCTGTTACATCCTCAAAGGCAAGTGTTTTTATGAGAATCACAGCAACTAAAAAGGACCAATATTTGGAATATTTATATTTCATAATAAAATACTTATCTATTTTGATGACGGTTGTTAACAATTAAATTTGCTTTCATCGGCTCATTCCAGCCAGGCTGCTTCTACCTGGAAGCCGTACCGCTGGCCTCCCTCGTAATCAGGATTTTCAGAAGTATCAATCAGGAACTGGATCTCCTCGATTTTCTGCGGAATGACAGGACCCTCGACACCCGTCTCGTACCATATTTTCATTACACTCGGATACGCTTTCGGCAGCAGCATAAACCGGTCCGATTCAAACGAACTAAGCGGAATGCGGTGCTCACGCATGGTGCCATCAACGGGAATCGGTGCACTGTAGGAGTTTCCATCGTTGTCAAGAAGCAGCACCCGCATCGGAGCCGGGTTGTCATAGCCCGACTTAGCCCGAACCACAATTTGGTCATAAAAACCAAGCATAGAAGAGGTTACACCCTCGATGTGATCCCGGATATAGGTACTGATTCCCAGCACATGACGTCCCTCTGTTGGTTGCGTGGAAGAAATAGAAATGGCTTCACCCTGGTCTGATTCTCCTTCGGTAATCACCTCATATTCATTCGCATCACTGCCCCATGAGCTGAAGCCCTGGAAAATATCATCCTCATCGGCTTCGGCATCCCAGAGCGTGATCGGGCTGCCTGGTTCTACCACTTGGGTCGTCCATTTCTCACTGTACTCGTCTTCCCATCGCCAGTTAACACTCGGAACATCGCCCGGGAAGGTGAGAAACCGGTCGTTTTTGCGATCGACTACGATCCAGTAACGCACTTCGCCAGCGTTCATCAATCGTTCTGGAATTGAGCTCTTATACCTGTGGGGAGAAACTTCCTCCATCTCAATACTTTGATTCATACCGGCGGCATTTTTTACCTGTAGTAAAACTGTATCACTGGCTTTGAGTCCCGCTATATTAGCAGCCACCTTCAACGCTTCGCCGGCTTCGGCCTGGTCGGTGGGCCGGTGCCATACCGCCGGTTCATCGGCATTCTCGGTAACGGCAGGATATTCACCAAGCCGGATGTTTTCAAAACTGCTGCTAGCCGTCCATTCGCTGCTGTTCTCACCCCGGCGGGTCAACAGGTAAGCACCTGGTGAAATCGTAAAGGATCCCCCGCTTGCGGTTGTGACTCTTTCGTTTCCAATATTAAGTCCCTCGATTGTAAATAAATCACCGAGATCCGACAGGGCGATCTCCATCTGATATTCGTTCCACTCGATAACCGAAGCCGGCTCGTCGAAACCGGTCCCGCTAAAGGGATCCCGGATCTCAATCGCATCCGGCATGACCTCCAGGCGCCAAACGCCGTCCGCCAGCTTGTCCAGTAAGTAGGCGCCCGTACCCAGGTAGGTAACTACCGGGGAAGAGCCAACCCCGGCAATACGCCGAAGGGAAGCTTCATCTTCCGGGCTTGATTCGGTATCGTTGGAATACATAAACGCCTCTTCGGTGTTCATCAGGCTGAGATCTTTGTGGTGACTCATCACAAAGTCGCCGAATGTCGTATCGGCGGGGAAGTTCTCGAACTGCTCTTTATAATCAACGGCATCAAATACCTCTCCGGCAATCATCATGCTGACTGCCCTTCCGGGCGTATAGGCCATGTTGAGATAGTGCGACTGCCAGTCGTTATTGGCGTGGGCAATACCCATTGCGGTGTAAGCAAACTGGGCGGCAAACTGCATGCCGTGTTCTTTAAAACTTCTGGCCATCATTGGCAAAGCATAGTTATTAAGGTTATCGGCCGGATCAAATTCATACACCATCTTTGCCATATTCTCGTACCGCTCATCGCCTTCCCAGGGAGTATCATAGCTGCTCACAAACGGAAAATAGTTCGAGCGTTTTTCCCTTCCTTCATATAGCCCGCCGGGATACCACTGGAAGGTTATGCCGTCGATGTTGGCATCGAGATACGCTTCCGGTTCACCGTGTGTAATGTTGTAGAATATCGGTTTGTCCCATCCGCTTTCGCGAAGATGGTTGGCCATACTATTCACAAACTCGAGGGTCCGGTCATAGCCGCTGTGGCTTGGCTCGTTATCAATTTCAAGGGCGATGACGTTGGGATCCTCAATCATGGTCATGCCCGTATAGGGATTCTCATGATTGACCAGCTGCGCCAGGTAATTCTGGATGACAGGCCAGTATTCCTTGTTACGCGGTGCTCCTCCCTTTGAAATGTAATTCGCAAATCCGGGCGGTTCCACAACATTGCCGCGAGGATAGCCGGAATTGTAATAGGTTGTCGGGGTGACAATCGTCTTGATCCCCCGCTCGCTCATCTTGTGGATCGTGTAATCATGCAGATCCAGATGGTGATTATTAAGCAGGTTACCCAGACTGTCGGTGATCTCAATCTCGTAAAGATGGGTTCGAAAGGCATCCATCCCCATCCGCGCAAAATGGTAGGTATCTTCATTGATCGCCTTCTTGTGATCCTTTCTGACCGTATTTATGCCACGGTAGGTCTGGGAATACGGCGTGTAATAGTTTATCCCAAACAGAGAAACTTCTTCGCCCGATGGCTCCCAGCGCATCACCCCATCCTCTATGGTGACTCTTTGCTTTTCCTGCGTTGAACTGCTGCTTTGTGGAAAAGCTACACCTGCAGAACCAAAAAGAAAAAGCAATAGAAACAGAACCAAACTCTTCCTTCGATTAAATTGTATCCGGAGAAGTGATTTCATAACATAATTTTTACTGATTCAGGTACCATTTGTGTTTCAGAGCCATTAGGTAAATTTTTCGATCCATATATACTCTACTTATACCTAAAACAGCCCAGAAAAACGCTGTTATATAACAAAGAGCGGGACGTAAAATGAAATCATCCCGCTCTTGTTTATTCTTAAGTTTATGTCAAAACAACTTACTGGGTATAACCCGGATTTTGTTCAATAGTCCCATCTCCCTCAGTAATAACTTCCTGAGGTATTGGATAGAGTACATGATGGTCTTCCGCATTTAATCCACGATCCTGTGCACGGTTTATATACTCGCCATGGCGGATCAAGTCGGTGCGGCGCAACCCTTCCGCGTAAAACTCGCGACCCCGTTCCAGCAACAATGAGTCACGAAATGCCTCCTGTCCAAGACCGCTCCAACTGGGCATATCAGCCGGATCAAAAGAACGTTCGCGAACCTGGTTGGCCAAACTCAACGCTTCGGCTGTAGGCCCATCCTGTTCGTTAATAGCCTCGGCGACCGACAACAGAACTTCGGCATACCGGAATACCGGCTGATCCATGCTGAAATCAGGACCGTTGCCCTCAAATTCGGTAAATTTGACCGGAATCGCTCCCTGATGTTCAGCACGCGCATCTATAGTATTTCCGCCGCTATCTTTATATTCGTCAAGGATGGTCTCTTTACGAGCATCGTTGTCAGAAAACTTGTCGTAAAACTCCCATGGAATCCAGTATCCGTACCAACCGCCGTCACCGTCCGTGATTGAACCGTCAACGCTGCTGCGAAAGCCAGGCGGCAGAATCTCTGTCAGGTAGTAGTTGGGGGATTGACCATTGGCGGGGACCGCATAAATAATCTCTTGATTCTGCTCGACGTTGAACACGGCCTCATAATCGTCCATGAGGCTGTATCCCATATTCATCAGCTCTTTACCTACTGATTCGGCTTCAGCCCAATTTTTTTGGTGCATATGAATACGCAGCTTAACCATACGGGCTACGCCTTTGCTCATTCTCCCCCAGTTCTCAGCGTCGCCGTTGTACTTGTCATCGAGATTTGGAATTGCTTCATCCAGATCGGTAAGCATTTGTTGGACATAAGCTTCCTCAGACATTCTCGGGATAATCTCGTCATCACTGAGTGTCTCCGGATCCAGTTTGGGATTAACGGGTCCCCAATAATCCAGGAGAATGTACATAATAAATGCCCGTAACGTTTTTGCCTCTGCCACATAGCGGGCCTGAAGATCCTGAGAAATATCGACGTCAGAGTTCCCCATCTTGTCAATCAGGTCGGTAGCCAGAGCAACCGTTCGTATTTTGTCATAGATTTGGTCCCCATTAAATCCAGCTGGTCCCCATGTGAATTCCGAATAATTAATATACCACGGAGTGTAAAAGAGATCAGTGGATACCTCTCCCCTCAAGAGATAGTTTTTAGGATCTGCATTGTAAAGGCCGGCCCAGTCGGAAGAAAAGGGATCGTAAATACCTACGAGTGCATTCTCGAAATCAGCCGGACTTTGAAAGAACGTATCAGGTGTAAGTTCTGTATACACCTTCGGCTCAAGCATATCGCTACAGCCGACTATCAATACCATACCAAGGCTCGCAAGGAATCCGAGCAGTAAGTTATTTTTTAGACGTTTCATAATATTACCTCTGTTATAATTCCTAAATTAATTTTGATTTTGAATCTCTCATGGTTGATCCGTTAGAGGTTCAGCTCAATTCCTACCGTTGTTGAATAAGATCGCGGATAGGGGTTCGTTTCAGTGAGCTCAGGATCAAAACCTGGATACTTTGAAATCACTCCCAGATCCTGAAGGTTTACAAAAACACGCGCTCTTTGTAGCGGAGAACCGGAACCGAACAACGAGGACGGCAAATTATAACTCAGCGATACGTTTTGGATACGTACGAAACTTGCGTCGTATTGTTGATAATCGCTTCCTTCCGGATTACTGGAATCATAGGGATTGCTGGCCACTCCGGCATATTCTCCGTCGCGGTTATCCACGGAGAAGATATCCTGGGCATAAACCGTTGTATTCACCGGATTTGTTCTCTGGGAGATATTGAAGGTGCTGGGTACATAGTTGTTCCACCTCATGAAATCAAAATTACCATAGAGGTAAACATTAAGGCTCAAATTCTTGTAGGAGAATGTATTATCCAGTCCTACATTCCAGCGTGGAGTCCCGTTGCCAAGCTTAACAATATCCTCTGAATCCATCACGCCATCTCCATTCTGGTCAACATACTTCACATTCCCCAGGAAGGCATCGGGCATGTGATCAGGGATGTCCTCCTCAGACCTGATGATTCCATCGGTTTCCCAGCCGTAAATCGTGTCCATTGCACCGTTGGGATCAATCCAGTCGGACAATGGAGTCCTGGGATTTCGTTCAACCCACGTCGCTTTAAAGTAAGAGACGTTCACATTTGTACTCCACTGGAAGTTTGAACTCTCCACATTCTGTGTGCTCAGTGAAACTTCGACACCCCTGCTCTGTGTGGAACCAACATTGTCAGCTATACTACCAACCGGATTATTTGAAGGGAGTGGATTATAGTCGAGCAGGTCTTTTGCCGTTTTTACAAAATAATCGAACGTTCCACTAATTCTGTTACTGAACAACCCAAAGTCGAGTCCGACGTTGAAGGTATAATTTTTTTCCCATGTAAGGTCGGGGTTTGCGATCTGACCAAGTGACACACCGGTGTACTGGGTATCCCCGATAAGGGCATTACGGCCGGTACTATAGAGCTGCAGGGCATTTCCTTGCAATACCGTCTCGTTACCTGCCATACCGTAACTCACCCGTGCTTTCAGGTTTGACAAGAAATTAAGATCACTGGCAAAACTCTCTTCCGAAATTCTCCATGCTACAGAACCACCGGGGAAGTAGCCATATTTGTTATTTTCCGCAAAAATACTGGAACCGTCGCGCCGCACCGACCCTGACACGATATAACGATCCAGTATTGAGTAATTTACCCTGGCAAACTGGGAGAGCTTGGTCCGGCTGCTTTTCCATGACCTTTGGTTGTTCTGCTCGATATCATTGGCTACTCCGACATTATTAAAACTGAATGCATCGGTAAAGAAGCCGACTGCCTGTAGACTAAAGCCCTCGTTCTCCGTCTGATAATAACCCGCACCGGCTGTAACGGTGAGACTACTGTTTTCAAAGTCATTCTGGTATTCTGCATAGCCTTCGAGCGTATAGTTTTCGAGACTATTTTCATACTTTTGAGCCATTCCGTCCGGCAACTGGGCGTTGTTAGTCTGGCGAGGAAGATAGAAACTTCGGTTCGTTGACTCAATGTCAACCTGTCCTATTACAGTAGCACTCAGGTTGTCTGAGACATCAACTGTCAGCTTGGGAGCTGTGAAGAAGTGGTTAGTTTGGCTCTCATCATCTATTGTTAAAAAAGCTCCCGGGTTCATAATCAGCGGATTAAACGTGCTTGCATAACTGCCATCTTCATTGTGCACACCCACCGTCGGTGAATACGCATAAGCAGCCTGAAGCATGTTATACTTCTCACCTTCCCCGTCATTCTCACCAGTGGAAGCGTTGCTTCCTGTCAACCTACTGGCGGTAGTCTTAACGTTCAGGTGAATATTATCAGTGATGTATTGATCCACGTTTAACCTACCGGCATACCGGTTAAGGGTTGAATTTTTTAGTACTCCATCGTTGCCCTGATAGTTGAAAGAGCCATAGATCACGGTATTCTCACTTCCACCGCTCAGGGAGATGTTGTGCTCATTGATGGTCCCATTTTCCGTTACTCTTCCCAGCCAGTCAGTGCCTGTACCGGCTTGTTGTATCTCGGACTCACTAAATCTTGGATTAAATGGAGACACAGTCGAAGGATCTGTATCGCCGTATGGTGCAAGCCGATTCTGAAATAAATATTGGTCACGGGCCATTCGGTTGTTCTGCCTCATAAATTCTTGAGCATTTAGCAGTGGAAAATATTCATGCGGTGTCTGCATGGTATAACTTCCGCGATAGTCCACCTGTATGTCTCCACTTATTCCGCTTTTTGTGGTGATCAAAACCACACCATTGGCCGCAGATGAACCATAGATTGCAGTAGCACTGGCATCCTTCAATACCGTAATGGATTCGATGTCCGACGGGTTTAGATAACTTAAAGGATCACGGTCAATCCCCCCCCCATATCCAAGCTGGTCATTGTTGAGTTCACGCGTTGTATTCGAATAACTTGTTATAGGAACACCGTCGATAACATACAATGGAGCACCACTACCACTTGGGGATATATCTCCACGAATGTTAACGCTTACATCACCACCCGGCTGAGCTGAAACCTGTCGCATATTTAAACCGGCCGCCTTTCCTCTCAGCATCTGGTTCACTGAACTCGTGGCAACCGGGTTCAAGTCTTCGGAGCTTACGGTAGAGATAGATCCGGTAACATCTTTAACCTGCTGTGTTCCATAACCAACAACCACCATCTCTTCCCCCACAATGGCCTGTGGTGTTAATTGCACACCAATCTGCCTCCGGCCATCAATAGGAACTTCTTGCCGCTGATAACCAATATAGGTTAAGACCAGCGTATCTTGAAGAGAAGGCACTGTAAGTTCAAACTGTCCATCTTGATCTGTAGATGCCCCTGTGGATGTGCCTTTCACCAAAATATTAACGCCAGGCAGGGTTTCACCGGACTGTGCATCAGTGACGGTCCCCGTTACCGTTTCAATTTGATCGCTGTGAGTAGATTTCTGTATCTCCAATAAGACCAGTTGGCCACTCCCAGAAATACCAAAGCGAAAGGGGGTTCCATCCAACACTTTCCAGAGCGCTTTCTCAGCACTAAGCTTCGTTGTCTCCTTTATATGAATTTTTTTAGCATTGGGAACAAACTGCTCGCTATAAGAAAGCTTTAATCCCGCCTGCTGCCCTATCGATTGCAATATATTTACAAAACCATGTTGACCTTTCTTAAGACGAACAGTGGTTTGTAATTTCGGTGAAGCCGAGTTTGCACTGTTTTGATCTGATATCTCTTTTTCATAAAAATCAGCCAGTGCATGTTCAGTATCTTGTGCATGCAATGCGATTGAACTTGTAAACAGGAGAACAAATATCAACGCACCTGCCCATAATCGGTTATTTTGTATCCTCTTATCTTCCATAATAAGTTTTCTCGTTTATTATCGATGATTAAACAACCATCAATTCTGTTTAACTGTTATCCTGAAATATTATCTTTTTTCCTTGTCGGTCATATGAGACGCGTAACGAAATAGAAAGCACCTCTAACACCTCCTCCAGAGACATCTTTTCATAACTGGCTGTTAGCGTACGCTTGGCTAACTGAGAACCTTCTATAGAGCATTCAATATCGAACCAGCGTTCTAATCGCTTGACGACCTCCGAAAAGGGCGTTCTCTTAAATATCAACTTCCCGTTTACCCAACCCGTAAATACGTTAATATCTTTGATATCGGATACGGTAAGTCCCCCAACATTCTCCAAGATCCCTAGTTTATTAGGAGTTAGTTCTACCAGTTCTTTCTGAGGAGTTCCCTTTTCCATTTTACCCATAGAAACCAGACCCTCTTTAACTGCAACCTCAATTTTGCTGGAATCATAGGTCATTACGTTGAACTGAGTCCCCAGATCTTTAACATATCCTCGCGGGGTAATAACCAAAAATGGATGCTCTTCATCATGGGGGACATCAAAAAAAGCTTCTCCGTCCAGGTAGATCGTGCGGGATGGCTCCCCATAATTTTCAGGTATTTCCAGCTTACTTTCAGCATTTAATGTTACATGCGTCCCGTCGCTTAGCCTTAGATTAGTACGCTGCCCCTTTAGAGTGGTAATCTCCTGAACGGCCACCTCTTCTTTACGGGTCTGTTCATTGGAAATCATAAATTGTTGTCCTACTAACGACAGCGCTGCAATAAGGATGACGGCCGCAGCAGAAAATGAATACCAATATCCCCGACCTCGCTTAAAATCGGCGGTGGCATAGGCCTCCCGGTTACTGTCTAATGCTCTACTTTTGGCCATTTCTAAAGGCGCAGGCATGCCATATGTTTTTTTAAACTGCTTCCAGGCAGCTTGGGCATTAGGGTAAAAATCAGTGTTTCCTGATTGACTGTCAGACTCAATAAAAGTCTGAAAAAAATCCTCATTAGCAGGATTTTCTTCCAGCCATTCCCCAAGTTGCCTGAGCTCCTGCTCGGAACAGCTACCATCTTTGTATTTGCGTAAAATTTCCCAGTTCATATAATTTTGCTGCCTTATTTATTAGGATTACGACTGGGAAATCGGTTACCCTGCAATTTTTTTTGAAATTTATTTTCTTCGGGAGAGAAATATTTTACTGGAAGGAAAAATAAAGGTGCAGGGCTTTAAGTTAATTTTCTTTTATCCTTTTCTAATGATTAAAAAAACTCTCTTTAAACTTAGTCTTTTGTTGCCCACCCTTGTTCCCTCCCTGATGATCAGTGAGGGAAACTTTTTTTCGCAGCTTATCAGCTATATCAATGAGGTTTTCTCCTTCCTTGAAGGGAGAAATCAAAAGAGGGTCATGACAAGTCTCCCCCCTGAATCTTTATAAGAACAAGATGGGGCCATGAAACTGGCTTTGGGAGGCCCCAAAGCACAACCATTCAGGATTTTTATACCCGGCCTTAACCCGGATTATTCACCAAGAAATTTGGATGTCTACAAGGCGTGGCGCAAATGGGAGCGGAAACGTACCTGAGTACGTTGAGCAACCCATTTGCGCGACAACGCAGCAGACGGGCAAATTTCGCAGCCTCTACCTGACACCGAAACTTGAGCTGTTACTAAAACAAAAATAATGCCTTAGAATGTAAATATATTATTTTCGTGAATGATTCGGGTTATCTTGATATCTGCTATAAATCAGAAATACAAACCCAAAGCAATGAGCACAAAAATGGATAAATATTTAGATAAATGATCTCTCAATATCTGTAGCACTCTTCTCATCTGAGATTCTACTGTTTTTATAGAAATACCCAAGTATTTAGCTATTTCTTTATAGGTGAGTCCATCTTCACGATTTAATAAATAAACCTCTTGGGCTTTGGGAGGCAAACCTGCAATTGCTTCTTCCACATCATTGACGAGCTCCTGATGACCCCTGCTATCTTCATAATTAATAGTGAGATATTGCTCTTCTGTCTTTATCTGCTTAGCCTCTGCAATGTATTTATCGACAATTTTTTGATGTTTGATATAGTCCAGGGCTTGATTACGGGCTATTTCATATAGTAGCCCACGTAGATGGCCCGAAGAATCTAAATTAGCCCTTGTTTCCCAAACTGTAGCAAAAACTTCTTGAACAATTTCTTCAGCAAGATCTTCCGATCTTACATACTTCCAGATATATTTGCACAGGGGAGTATAATATTTGAGAAATGCTATCTCAAAGGCATACTCGTCTCCCTTTTGTATCTTTTCAAGTAATAAAGATTCACTCTTCTCCGAATTCATTATTTTTCAAAAAACCCTGCCGCTACATTAAAAAAGCTCCAATATAATCTCGCCAATTAATATCTTAAAGTTTTAGGAATCATAAACAATTAACAAAATATTTTTCAACAATTACAATTTTTTGAATCTTATTGTTATCCATAACATCTATGTCCAGACAGAAGCATGTATTCAGTAATTTTTCAAGAGTCAAAATTTGCTATAAAAACTTCTACTGAAAATGAAATGGTCCTATCTTACTTTTAAAGGACTCTGTTGAACTGGCCTCATCCTTCGACTATATTCGTCTGACGTAAAATCGGAACTCATTGTGCCCAGACTTACTTCATATTGAGCGCAGCAGAACGAAGTTGAAATATTTTCATTATTCCAAAGCCCTCTTTTGCTGATACTTCTGTTCACTTCATTGCATAAAATTTTTTACCAGGTTATTTTTATAGAAGGCATTGTCAAACTCCCATATCTTATCATTCTGAACTCGTTTCAGAATTTCAATGACCTTTTTTTAAAGGAGATCCTGATCCCGAGAATTCGGAACAGTATGACAAGCTCGGTTTTGCAAAGCCTTCTTATAATGAAACCACTCAATCATCCGGCCAGTGAGTTTCTATTCCCTGGGAACGAATAAAACGCTGGAAATCCTGCAGCTTCTGTTTATTTTCCCGTACTTCTTTAGGAAGCATTTTATTATGTAAGGCAAAGGTAGCCAAAAGTCCTGCGGTCTCACCGATACTCCACTCTACGGGATGCAGTCGATAGCATCCATTAGTGATGTGGGTGGTACCGATATTCTTATTGGCCGGCAGCAGGTTGGTTATCCTCTGTGGCAACAGGGCTCCCAGCGGTATCTGGAAAGGCAGAGAGCCAAAATCGATATAGTTATCTCCCCCGCTGCTTGGGTGCAAGTCGATGTGGTAGTATCCGATGCCGACGCTATCTTCAAAGGAGGCGGCCGTTACTTCGGAGGGGTCCTTCCCAGTAACCATAGCGCGGTTTTGCCGCCCCACATGCTCTTCGAGGATGGTAAATTCTGCTTTAATACGTCGTGATTCCCGCACATACGGATACTTGGCTAAACCATCCTCTGTGCCCATAATATCCGGACGCAGACGCAGGCCCGGCCAGCCCTGACCACCATCAGGACGCGGCACCTCTGTTTGCAGCCAATAAAAAAGAGACAGACTAAGCTGCTTGGACTGCCGGATATTTTTGTCGAAATCCTCTTTCGAAACATCCACCAAGTTTCCGAGCATATAATCGTTTTGGGGCCAATTCACCACCGTTATATCTCCATCATAGGTCCCCGGCCTAAAGTTATGCCGGTTGATGAGCCGTCGGTAGTTCCAAAGATTCAGTTTATCAGCCGTTGATATACCTTCCGGATGAAAACCCAACTCACGGGGTTTCAATGTAGAAGGATTGGGATAGGTTAGATCCAGTAACTCTTGGGGCCAAGCTGGCATAACCCCGGGCACGTAGGTGCGCCAGAAATCATAACTTTCCGGCTTATCAATGATATTGTTGGCGCCGGGTACGTAATCCATTGCAAAGCAGTAGGTAAAAGCCTGCTGATTCTGAGGATCTGCTTCTTCTGCTGCATGGAGCTCGCCGGTCTGTTCGCGAGATTCGGCCCCTGTCACGTATTCAGTACCTGTCAGTGGCAATAAATCACCAAGCTCCGTAGCATCAATAAAATAAGGAGCTTCCAGAATTGTGTCTTCACCGGTATCATTCTCGGTAGCTGTTAATGCCCGAACTTTATTGCCTTGCACATCTGCGGAAGTAATGTGATGCTCCAACAGCAATTTCAATTTACCCGAACTTAGGTAGGGTGCTAGCATATTTTGCAGCACTGCTAACGCTACACGCGGCTCATGACATAACCGAGACACGGCACCATCACCCGGATTTAAATACTCCCGCTTCCGTGCTTCCTCGGTCAATGGATAGTACCTCTTGTAGTAGGTACGGATTTCTGTCCTCAACTGTCGATATAATCGGGTAGCGCCATGAGTCTCAATCCACTGGTGTTCATCGGGAGGAACTCCTTGCTGCGTTAGCTGGCCGCCAACCCAATCGGTCTCTTCGGTCATAATCACTGACTGTCCATTTCGCAGAGCTCCCAATGCCGCTGCACACCCACCCATACCCCCACCGGCGATCACAAGGTCAGCTTTATGAGCTGAAGATTGGTGAATAGAGGATTTCTCTTTCAGCTTTTCCCATTCCTTAAAACTGATCCATGGAGCAGCAGCTAAAGCGAGACTATTGCCGCCCATGTATTGTAAAAATGTTCTTCGTTTCATAATCCTTTTTATATAAAAAATATAGCCTGCGAGTAAACAGGTAGTGCTGTTATAATATGTTTAATTTCTACCTGTAAGAATTGCATGCACTGGTCTTTACCGGTCTACTCACTATCAGCTTATTGTCCCATTTCATCTTGAAGGCCTGTTTCATTTGTAATTCACCCAGCGACCATTAATGCAAGTCACGACCGACCCCGGAACCGGAACCTCCTTTTAGAACATCCAGGTCTGCCCCTATATCAGACTGTTCCACATGCTCCAGGTAAATCTTGGTATAGCCACGGTCTGCTCTTGGTTTTGGTGGCGACCACTCTGCCCGGCGACGTTCGAGCTCATCCTCTGGTACATCGAGATGTAGTCGCCGGCCGGGGACATCCAACTCGATCATATCACCGTTTTCCACCAAGGCCAAGGTGCCGCCGATGGAAGATTCTGGAGACACATGCAGGATAACCGTACCAAAAGCCGTGCCGCTCATTCGTCCATCCGAGATGCGAACCATGTCTTTAACACCTTTTTCAATAAGCTTGGCAGGCAGATCTACGTTACCTACTTCTGGCATACCGGGATATCCTTTAGGCCCCACGCCTTTGAGCACAATCACACAGGACTCGTCGATATCGAGATCAGGATCATCAATTCGTTCATGATAATCCTCATAACTTTCAAACACCACGGCCCGGCCCCGATGGGTCATCAATTCCGGCGTGGCAGCCGAAGGTTTAATAACGGCTCCATTTTCACTGAGATTCCCTTTAACGACCGCAATGCCCGCATTCTCTTTAACCGGATCATCAATACTGGCAATCACATCCCGGTTGTAGCATTCGGCATCAGCGCTATTTTCCGTGATTGGCTTTCCATTAACCGATATGGTGTCGTCGTGCAGGTGCTTGCTCAGTTCTTTTACGACAACCGGCAGTCCACCCGCATAGTAGTAATCCTCCATTAAATACTCGCCGGATGGCATCAAGTTAACCAGCAAGGGTATATTACTGCCAATCTTATCAAAATCATCCAGCTCCAGGGGAACGCCTATACGCCCGGCAATCGCCAGAAGATGGATGATAAGATTCGTAGATCCACCTACGGCGGCATTAATTGCGATGGCATTTTCGAATGCTTTGCGACTGAGGACATCCGATAACTTCAAATCTTCTTCGACCATCTCGACAATTCGGCGACCGGAAAGCTGGGCCATCAACTTTTTACGAGAATCTACAGCCGGGATAGCAGAAGCACCCGGTAATGTAAGCCCCAGTGCTTCGCTCATGGTGGCCATCGTCGAGGCGGTGCCCATGGTGTTGCAATGCCCGTTGCTGCGCGACATGCACACTTCGGCCTCTCGCAAATCTTCTTCAGAAAACCCTTCGGTTTCCTGCTTTTCTTTAATCATCCAGGTAAACGTTCCCGATCCAATCTCTTCTCCCCGAAAACGACCGTTTAACATCGGTCCCCCGGGTACTACAATGGTCGGCAAGTCAACGCTGCAAGCTCCCATAATTGTGGAGGGCGTTGTCTTGTCACAACCGGTGAGCAGCACAATACCATCCAGAGGATTAGCCCGAATTGATTCTTCGGTATCCATACTGGCTAAATTACGGAACAGCATAGTTGTAGGACGCATGAGTGTTTCCCCAAGAGAAGTAACCGGAAATTCAAGCGGGAAGCCCCCGGCTTCAGCAACTCCTCGTTTTACCACATCAGCAAACCCTCTAAGGTGCGCGTTACAGGGCGTCAATTCTGACCATGTATTACAGATCCCGATAACGGGTTTTCCTTCAAAGTAATCATCCGGATACCCTTGATTCCGAAGCCAAGACCGATGAATAAATCCCATCTTACCATCATCGCCAAACCATTCCTGACTTCGTAATTTTTTGTCCTTATCCATATAAGAAATACCTTTAAAACCTTATCATTATTTTTTAAAGCTGATTTCAATCAAAGAAATCAGTCCCATTGTACTGTAAAAGTCACGTATTGCATCCCTTTATTTGAACTTGTATGACTCGGTTTGCCTACTTACACAAAATATTTCATCTATTCAATTTTGGAACCCAATAGGTGGTTGCACCGGAATAGTCCAGTGTTTATCATTAAACCACTATAGATGGACTATTTCGTCCATTCTCCATTTTCGAGCCGCCGAATATTGAGCGGATTATCATTCTTCAACTCATCAGGCAGCTGGGGATCCGGGAAGTCCTGGAAACAAAAGGGACGTGCAAACCGGTTGATAGCCAACGTCCCCACCGAGGTTGTTCGACTGTCAGTGGTAGCTGGAAAGGGTCCGCCATGAACCATAGAGTGATTAACTGCTACCCCCGTAGGAAAGCCATTAAAAATAAGCCGACCCACTTTACGCTGCAGAATGTTGATCAGATCCGAATAATTACCCAGATCTTCTTCGGTACCAAAAAGCGTAGCTGTTAAATGTCCCTGCAGGTTTTCGGCAATGGCTTCCAAATCCTGTTTACCTTCTGCCGTTATCGTCACTGTTGAAGGACCAAATACCTCTTCTTCCAGCAGTTTATTGGAAAGAAAAGTTTCTGAACTGACCTTTAACAAATGGGGAATCCCTGAGGTGGGAGAGCCATTGGACTGACCGTCAGCAACCAGCTCAACGCCCTCCTGTTGCAGCAGCTTCTCAATCCCATCTTGGTAAGCTGAATGGATGCCTGAAGTCAGCATGGTGCCCGCGCCGGCCTGTTTAAAGTGTTGTGCAACGGAATCCTGGAAAGCTTGGGCTTCATCAGAATCCTCGTATGCTACGAGACCTGGATTGGTGCAAAACTGACCAACCCCGAGATTCACCGAATCGGTCAGCCCCTCCGCAATTTCTTTATTCTTTTCTTTTAAGGCCCCCGGCAATAAAAAGACCGGATTGGTGCTGCCCATTTCGGCGTAAACCGGGATGGGTTCCGGGCGACTGGTGGCTGCATCATACAGCGCTTTTCCTCCTGTAAAGGAACCGGTAAACCCTACCGCCCTGATCAGGGGATGCTCTACGATAGCCAATCCAACCTCATGCGAGGTCCCCTGGACCATCGAAAAGGTGCCCTCCGGCATGCCTGTTTTTTCAACAGCGTTGCGGATGGCCGTCGCTATCATCTCGCACGTGCCGGGGTGAGCCGGATGCGCTTTAACCACGATACTACAACCGGCGGCAAGAGCAGAAGCCGTATCGCCCCCTGCTACCGAAAAGGCCAACGGAAAATTACTGGCCCCAAAAATACCTACCGGTCCAAGGGCCATTTTCATGCTTCGAGTGTCTGGTCCATCTTCTGGGTTATCAATGCGGGCATCTACCCAGGATCCCTCCCGAAGCACTTTCCCGAATAGACACAACTGCCCGACCGTCCGGCCACGCTCCCCGGTCAGGCGTCCTTCGCTCAGGCCCGTTTCCTTGCTGGCCCGCTCAATCAACGGGTCCCCGAGTTCCATGATTTCATCGGCTATCGCTTCCAGGAAGTCCGCCCGTTCGGCGCCGCTTTTTTGTCTATACACTGTAAACACTTCTTCCGCCTGTTCCACGGCCTGGTCTACTTCGGCCTTGGTAGCCTCCGTATATACGGGATCCAGCTTTTCATCACTGGCGGGATTTATCCCTTGAAAAGTTGTACTTCCCTCTTCTGACCTGCTATTTCCTACAAAATTCTGTCCTGTCAATTCCATTATTCTATCTGACTTTATTAATTAACGTCCCAATTGGGTCAATTGTAATGCTGATTTCATCGTCATGTTGCAAAGTAAATTCATTGGAGGGGACAATACCCGTTCCCGTCATCAGGAGACTTCCATCCGGGAAGGAACATTCCCTGTATAAATATGAAACAAGATCTGTAAGATTTCGTTTTATCTGACTGATTTCAATCTTCTCTTCGAATACTACGGAACCATTGCGCTTGATCTCGAGCTCCACTTGAGTATCTGGCGGGAGCGGCTCATTGGTAACATATATGCACGGGCCAATGGCGGCAGACCCGTCGTAGCATTTGGCCTGTGGAAGGTAGAGCGGATTTTCTCCTTCGATGCTCCGGGAGCTCATGTCGTTGCCGATGGTGTATCCCACGATGGTGCCGCTGGAGGTAATCACCAATGTAAGTTCCGGTTCGGGAACATCCCAAGAGGAATCTTTGCGGATTCTTACCTTTCCGCCGGGCCCGACCGTTCGGCTCTTTGTGGCTTTGAAAAAGAGTTCCGGACGCTTGGCATCATACACCCGCCCGTAGAAATCGGCCCCGCCCGCTTCTTTTGACTCTTCTTCCCTGCCCAGCTTGCTGTTATAATACGTTACCCCACTGGCCCAAATCTCCTGGCTTTCAATCGGGGCTTCCAGTTCATTAGCGAGAAGGTCCGGTCCGTTTGCTATCGGGGCATTCGAAGAGGCAAGCTTTGCTACTTTATCATAGAGGTTATCGTCATTAATAAATGAGTCCCAATCTATTCCCTCCAACAGGTAAAAGGCATCCTGGTAGTGAATCAAAATCCCCTTAGTGGTTTTATATACTTTCATTGCAACAGATAACTGAATGAATATTTCTGCTGCTGTTAATTTAAAAGCATGAGGGCATATTCCAAATAAATCTCTGAAATACAGCCATCTGATGCATCGCGCATTCCTGAGAATTTAATTATTCTTGTCTTAGGTTGGGGAATAGATGACAATGCTATACCGTCGTAGAATCTACAGTTGACTTAATTATATTAAACTTAGGAGCCCATTTTTTATTGGCATATCACATCCCACTTTAATTTTTAGTAATTGAAGTTATAGGCTCCTTTTTCATTAAATCCGTGAAAGTTGCGCATATTACTGTATCGCGGATAGCTTTCAAAAATATCATATCCATAGGCCCTGGGATCATACTGAGTTGTTAAAATGCTGTCAAGTCGGGCTCTGAGTTTGTTTCGTATTGGCTGATATTCAGGATCGCCCACCAAATTATTAAGGCAAGCCGGATCTTCTTTAATATTATATAACTCTTCCGCAGGCCGTTTTCCAAAAGCCCGGTGAAAGAGCTCTTGGACTTCCGCATCATTTCGATGCTCCAACATATATCTCTTGGTGGGAGAACCGTCAACATCAGCATATCCCAATCCGAAGGACTTAAAATTTCCGGTCGTCAAATCTTTTCTATCCTGCGGTCGGGGATTGCCGGCCGGCCATCGCTCGGGAGCTACATTCCAGATATATAGATAGTTCATAGTCCGAATGGATCGAGAGGGATAGCCCAAATTATCAGGCCGGGCATGCGTATGCCGTTCCCGACCGGTAACAACAGCATCTCGCTTGGCATCCACCTGACCTTCTTGTTTAGATTGCAAAACGTGCCACAAGCTTTTTCCCGTAATTTGAGAAGGAATATCAACGCCTGCTATTTGTAAAAAGGTAGGGGCAAAATCAATGGAGCTTGTCAAATCATCCACCACACGGCCAGCCGGAATAGCATCAGGCCAGCGGACCGCTAAGGGGACATGCGTGCCATACTCGTATAAATTGGCTTTGGCCCGAGGAAAAGGCATGCCGTTATCGGAGGTCCACCACAACGACGGTATTATCGACTTCTCCCCGGTTTTCTAAGAGGTTCAAGATCTGAACAAGCTGCCGGTCAAACCATTCAATCTCGGTATAATAGTCCAGTAAGTCGCTGCGTACTTCAGGAACATCCGGTAAAAAAGGAGGAACCCGGATTTCATCTGAATCTTTACCACCCTTTATACCAGATCCCTTTTCATATCCCCGGTGGGGCTCGTAGGTCCCCACCCAAAAGAAAAATGGGGAAGCTTACATTGTTCAGCCAATCCAATACTGAAAAGTGTACAAATAACCATTCACGCGGATGTTACGAGCTTCACAACGTTTTAACCCATTGGGCTTGTCAAACAAAAAAGCTCCGTTAGAAACGGTGACGCTACCGGGACCATCCCATTCAATATTTCCAAACACTGCTGTTCCCTGACTTGGATCACCTTCGCAGATAAAATGATGGAGCTATAAGTTAGTTAGCATGAGAATATTCAATCTGTGGCCTACGCGACGAAGTACTGTAATCACCAGAACGGAAGCCATGGTATTGGGAATTTGTTGAAACTAACTTAAAAGAAATCAAACTATCCGTTAGACTATTATTGAGTTCATCTGTAATTTCTAATTCGATGTAATCACTGCTCATTGCTCCAGATACACTGGTTAAAAGAGTTCCACTTTCTGTAGGAGCATTATTCCAGGTCAGCGCACTGGTTATAGTATTATTTTGTCCCAAATAATTGCCATTTCCTTCAATCCAAGTTGTATCATTAATTCGGTATAGACGAAACTCTGTACCTGGATGATCATTTAAAGAATAGAGTTTTAATTTTGCACCCGACAAGCTTTGATTGATATCTGAAATATCAAACTTAAAGTAACTTATCTGCTGATTGCTTTGAGAACCTTCACTTACTACATACCCTGCAGCACCATAATTTCTATCCGGGTATGAAGACCGAACCCAGGTATCCGCTACTGGGTCAATGCTATTTGATGGTGAAATTGCTGATGTATCGCTTAGTTCATACCATTTGACATAGTCTACTTTCATAATGGTAGAAGAAGAAGCTAAGCTTCCATATCCTTTGGAAGGAATAGGACCTGCCCAGGTTCCTGTGTTATAATTCTTTACCTCGGAGCTTAGGATAACATATTCTTGTGTTTGGGAGATGGGGCCTGAATATGTCCAAGTATGCTCCCCATCTACATAAAATTTATAATAGTCTGGTGTCCATTCAAACGTATAGATGTGGTAGTTTCCGCTATTCGCTCCCTTATCTCCAGTTATATATCCTGCTGTTTTATGGTCGCTACTATAACCATCCCAATGCAAATTGTGGTGTACGCGTCCGTCGCTAGAAAGCGTTTCCACCACATCTATTTCCATACCAGCATTCTCAGGATCTCCTATAGGGTTACCCATCGTCGGACTCTGTAGCCAAAAAGCGGACCACGATCCCGATACGTTAGTAAACGCAACTCGTGCTTCAAACTTTCCATAAGTGAATCTTTTATGGGTAGCGATCATCCCCGTATGATGCCGAGGGGCATTATCTACCGTATCAGTATACACTTTTATAAATAAATTATCATTGGCTACCTCTACCGTAGTAGTATCATTATAGCCATCATGCCTAGGCCCCAGATAACGATAATACCACTTAGAAGTATCCAAGGAAGTACTATTAAAATCATCCTGCCAGGCCAACTCAAATTCATGAGTCGACATTGAAGGATCTCCTCCGTCAGCATCTATCCCTTCTGGTATATTTGAACATGACGTTATAATGAATAAAATAATAATCAGTATGTCTATTGTAATCCCGTTTATCTTTTTCATCTCTTTGTCTATATAGTTAAAAATACCCATCTTGCTACAACAGCTCACATAAGACCCGCTCAAGATTCTTTTGCTTCATAACCTAAGACCCTACAAATTTTACTCATGATTAGATGGTTGTTTCTCTGTGTGGATAAGTAATCTTATGTTACATCTTTAATCAGGAACTTATTTACTCATTTTCTGGTTGACCCAATAATCAAAAGATAAATTATACTTTGTAATGGATGGATCGATCGTGGTGATGTAATTTATACAGCGAGATTCGCTAGCCATCAGTTCTTCTAAAACATAGATTGAAGTGGCAGGATTATAGGGCTCATTATAGTCCGATCTTTCCTTATCGGGAGGGTATTTGGTATCCAAAAACTCGATATGCTGGTTTTCGTTTGGTTCGAGAAGGTAGGACTCCCAGAAATCTACTGCTTTTTTAACCCGAGAAAAATCAGGCTCATCATATAGGCTTATATTACCGGATAGTTTTATTGATTTGAAAATTTTTGCATAAAAAAGCAGATTATAGGCATGGTAAGCGAAAGCATCGCGGTCTTCAAAGTCGTGACTAGTCCCATCAGCATAAATATTTTTGGGGATGAACGATTTCAGTTCACTTATAGCATGCTCATATAATATTTCATTTTCCGTAATCAATGAAATATAAGTAAGTATATTTAAACGGATTGTATTCCAGTTATTGATAGCCAGTTTTCCCGACAGCTTTAATCCGTTTTTGTAGTATTGTGCCTGATCGAGAAGCCACTTGTCAATGCTCTTTCTTTCATTATTAGTTAATGCATCCCGCACAATGGAATAGGCCTCAAACATGGGCAGTAATGCCGTCTCACGGGGTGTATGATCAGAAAGAGAATAGTTTTGGCTGAACTGTAATAAAAAATCTACTGTCTTTTGCAGGTATTTCCTTTTTTGAGTACTGTCTTCTTCAAAAACCCACTGAATTGATAATAACAAAGTTGTTTTACAGTAATCTTTTACCGTAGTCTCATTGTCTCCTGTAATATGGGGTATTGCTATAGGCTCTTTGTTTAAACCTGCATTCGCCTTTGCAGTAACAAAATTATTAAATGCTGTTGCAGCTTTACCAGATTCTTTCATTTCCTTCTGGATGCTGGCCACCGTCAACGAATCAATATAAAGATTAGGATAAGATGGTTGGGATCCTCTAACAATGTCTTTCTTGTTTTCTTCTTCAATTGAGGCAATATGTTCATTTTCTTTACATCCCGTCAGAAGTGCTAAGAACATCACCCAAAATAATGGATAAAAAAATAACTTCATGAATACTGATTTTTAAGTAACTGTTTCAGGGAAGAAACTTCTTCCCTGAAACAGTTTAAATTATAAAAGATCAACTTATTCCCATCCCGAATTTTGTTCAATATTGGGGTTCCTTTCAATTTCGGTCCGTGGAATAGGCCAAGTATACAGATGATCACCTCTCCATGAGTATTCGTATGTTGGTGCTCCCCAGATTTCCTTCTGTCCGCTTTGCGGAGCAAACTTCGTTTCTTTCCAGGTCTCCCAACGCATTTCATCGAAAAGATTAATTCCTTCCAAAGGGAATTCCCATCGACGTTCATTTCGGATACGCTCACGCAGATCTTTTTGTCCACTCACATATGTTGGCAAACTGGGATCACCTGTTTGTAGAAGAGCAGCGCCGGCGCGGTCTCGCACCTGATTTAAAATACTTACTGCTTCTTGGTCAAACCCCTGTTCATTAATAGCCTCAGCAAGCATTAAAAGAACATCAGCATATCGAATGAGCGGCTGATCTGTTGGGCCATAGGCTCTATTTTCTATACTGGCACCTTCGTAAACCCATTTTCTCCATAGATAGTAAAACTTACTGTTCGTATCTGTTCGAAGGTCAAAAGGCTCCGAACGGTCGTAACCTATATAAGGCCAGCGCAACGTATAGGTAAATTCATCACTTCCGGCTGCTCCGTGAAACTCAGAATATGGTGTAATGATATTGGCTTGAAGCCGAGGGTCTCGGTTTTCATAAGCAGCTTTAACTCTGGCTTCATTTCCATTCGGTAAATAGAGCGACATCTCCACACCTTGTGACTCGAATTCGTCTTGCTCTTCTTGGGTTAGCCCATCTCTTAAAAAGAACACCTTACGCTCTGTGGGAGACATTGATGAATACCCAGGTAAATATTCATCCCATTTAAATTCTGATCCATCGGCATTTTCATAGCTTTCTACAAAGTCAACATTCGGTAGATGGTTGTTCCAGTTTGATCCAAAAGCAACACGCGTACCGACATGTTTTTGTGTTCGGGTACCCAATCCTGACAAAGCAATATTTTGAACTGAGAATATCATCTCAGGATGATCTTCATTAGCCTCTTTAAACAGGTCTTTATAGTCTCCCTGAAATAATGCCGGGCCCAAATCACCAACTTTTCTTAAATCTTCTTCTGCTTTTGCATACTCTTCCATATACAGATAAGCCTTTCCTCGCAGAGCATATGCCGCTGCTTTTGTAGCATGCCCTTTGTTGGCATCACCGCGTGCATACATGTCCGGCAGATTGGCTTCATTGATGGAAGCAGTGAGATCTTTAATAATTACATCCCAAACGGCTTGTTCTGTCTCCCTTGGCCGATTTACTTCCTCAGCAGGAACAGGCTCAAGATAAATCGGTACACCTTTATACACCCTGTTCAGACCGAAGTAGAAATAAGCCCTGAGGAATTTCATTTCTGCAATTAGACGAGCTGTTTTCTCTTCTGAGACAGGAACTCCTGACGTGAGGTTTTCAATAGCATCATTAGCTCGATGAATACCCTCATAATGTTGCTGCCAATAGGCTTGGAATAGTCCATCAGCTGCCGTTATAACACCACTCTTGAGTGTTGAGGAACCCAATATCCAAGATGTTCGATCCCTATTAGACCCTGTAAAAGCATCCTGATCCAGCATCCAAAGTTCATTCCCGACATAGGTATAGCGTAGCGTATTGTAAACACCATTAACCCCTTTTTCAACGAGGTTTTCACTATCCCACATATTACCCGAGCCTATTTGGCTGTAAGGTGTAGTATCCAGAAGATTCTCTTTACACCCGCCTATTGTGGTAAAAATGATAACAAGTATTAATATATATTTTAACATCTTCATATTAGTAGTTCTTTAAAAATTAATATTGATACCAAGAGAAACTTGTCGCATGATAGGATAATTGGTATTAGCTCCCATCTCGGGGTCCAATCCCGGAAAAGATGTTATGGTCAATAGGTTTTCTGCTGAAAAATAAACCCTGACTCTTCGCGTCATTATCCTACTTGCAATATTATCAGGCAGTGTGTATCCAATAGTAAGGTTTCTAAGTTTGACGAAAGAAGCATCATATAACCAAGCTGAACTGGCTTGTATGTTTTGGGGATCACCCTCATCTAGTTTGAGTCGAGGATAAGTAGCATTAATATTATTCTTCGGATCATTAGGATCATCGGGGTTGTAGTAGTAATGATCATTAGCAAGAATTTTACCAACTTGAAAGCCAATCCTCGTATTGGGACGATTGTAACCACTCTCATTCCAGTATAGATCAAATCCGGCCTGGCCTGACCAAACCATACTCATGTCAAAGTTTTTCCAGCTGGCTCTCATATTGACACCAAAGGTATATTTTGGCATGCTGGAAGACCCCATGAAATTGCGGTCATATGCGTTACCATAGACCCCATCATTATTATGGTCCGCATATATGTAATCGCCATACCATATTCCTTCTTCCGCCACACTTTGATTTGGCAGAAAGGTATTCCCATTTGCTACCATGGCCTTTAGCCACTCCATATCTTCTTCTGTACGGACTATACCATCAGTAGGACCACCATCTGGATTTACGGACCCATCTGCATGGAAGTGATTTCCGCTTCCTTGATAAGGATCGAGCAAATAGTATTCATTGATTTTATGTTCTTCCAGAATACGAGTCATTCCACCACTTGAAACGTCGCCCAAATTAGTTTCATAGATCTCATCACCTCCTTCATTTGTAAGCCACCCTTCAACCAATTTACCTTTATACTTAGTAACTTCATTATTATTGAAGGCTATATTTCCTGAAATAGAGTAGGATACTTCACCAATCTGATCTCTCCAGCCAAGGTTCAGTTCAACTCCTTTATTGGTGACCTCAGCAGTATTTCTGGTAGGGGCGCCAATTAACCCTGTAGTCAAATTAATTGGTGGCACGGTTAAAATGCCATCAGTTACTTTGTTGTATACATCGAACTCTGCTGTAAGTTTGGATTCAATTGCGGCTATATCCAGTCCAGCGTTTGTCATCGTTGTTGTTTCCCACCTTAAGAAAGGGTTGGCAATTTTTGTCGGACGTAGTCCCGCAACCTGGTTTCCACCAAAAGAATAGCCTACACCACCATAAACTGCTTGATAATCGTAGTTTCCTGAAGCGTTGTTCCCCAGCTGTCCCCAGGACCCTCTCAATTTAATATTGTCAAAGCCTGGTAAT
Source organism: Fodinibius salsisoli (assembly GCF_026229185.1). Taxonomy (GTDB): domain Bacteria; phylum Bacteroidota; class Rhodothermia; order Balneolales; family Balneolaceae; genus Fodinibius; species Fodinibius salsisoli. The sequence goes on from NZ_JAGGJA010000002.1 coordinate 383,614, forward strand.
AAATCCTGTATAAAGCCTTCTTCTGAAAGCCGCCAGCCAGCAGAAAAGGAAGGAAACACGCCCCAACGATTATCGGAGTTAAACCTAGATGACCCATCATAACGGAAGTTAGCCTCAAAAAGATACTTTTGTTTATATGCATAGTTTGCTCTACCGAACCAGGAACGAATGGCATAATCTCTGGCATTTCCACCTATTGACAACATATCTGTTGCTGCCCCCAAGGTTGAAATACTTTGGTCAATGAGCCCTCTTTTTTGTCCATTATGGTCGTACGAGAAGTAGTAACTTTCGTTATAACCCATTAAAGCACCGATATCGTGATTTTCATTAATCAGGGTGGAGTATCTCAAAATATTTTCAAGAGTATAGCTTTCGTTGGCATAGGTTCGATAGTAAGTACTCATCAGGTCGGGAGGAGTTGCCTGACTCATAACCTTACCCGTGCTGAATCTAATTTTTTCCTGGGCTTGACCATTAGTATGACTGTTATACTCATCGAATCTTCTGGAATAGTTAAAGTTAAAATCCCAAGATAATTCTTCAAGAAAGCTTATCTTTGAATAGATAGTTGCATTGATACGTGACAACCGATCACTCCCTTCATTACCATTCAAAAAACTGTAGAGGTTGTTGGCCGTCGCACTTTCTTCTGGTGCTTCCGGATAACCATATTTTCCGTTATGTTTGCCGATTAAACCGGGAGTACTCTGTCGCATGAAATTAAGCATACTGTCATAATTGCCGAGCTCTTTATCTTGCTGCAAAGCATAGGTACGTGTGCCTGCAACCAACCAGTCAGTAATGTTTGACTCAAGATTAAATCGGATGTTGTATCGTTTGGCTCCTGTATTTTCCACTAACCCTGGATTATCCAAATATCCGGCCGATAGAAGATACCTTGAATTTTTACTCCCACCATTAACGGATATTGTGTGCTTCTGAACCATATTAGATTCATACATTTCTGTTGCCCAGTTGGTATTTGGATACGCTAACCAGTTTGGAACCCCATTTTCATTCAGCTTGCTTGGATTCGCATTGGCTTGTTTCCATGCTTCAATAGTATTAGAAGAAAAGTGGGCTGGCATACTAATGTTTTGAGCACTTTCATTGATGAGCTTCATATACTTGGGGTAATCTGAAACAAATTCCAACAAATTGGTTGGAGATGACACAGATATATTTCCTGAATATGAAACGGTTGTTTGCTCCTTGTTGCCTGTTTTGGTAGTAATAAGAATAACGCCGTTCGCTGCCCTGGATCCATAGATGGCGGCTGATGCAGCATCCTTAAGTATAGAAATGGATTCAATATTATCCGGGTTGACTGCATCTAAGTTCCCCTCCATTCCATCGATCATAACAAGCGGATCGTTGTTGTTTAGAGTCCCCAAGCCCCGAATTCTTATGGAAGCACCGTCCTCACCGGGCTTACCTTCACTTTGACGAATTGTAACGCCCGAGCTGAGACCTGATAAGGCTGAAGAAACATTCGTAATGGGCCTTGATTCTGCCTGACCTGAAAAATCGACCGAACTAACTGAGCCGGTCAAATTCACCTTTTTTTGCGTCCCGTAACCCACTACAACTACTTCTTCGCCGGCAATGGCTTTCGGAGTTAACGAAATATTGATCTCTCTCCTACCATTAATTGGGACCTCTTGAGTCTGATAACCAATGAACGAAAATATTAGTGTATCCTGCAGGGAAGGCACATTTGCAAGCTCATACCTCCCTTCTGCATCAGTAGAGGCCCCAAACGTCGTGCCTTTAACAGATACATTAACAGCAGGGAGTGTTTCTCCTGATTCTGCATCGGTAACAGTTCCACTCACCGTCTCAGCTTCAGGAAGCTGTTTTTCTTCCGGAACTTTTTGAGCAGGAAAAATACCATAGGTTTTGGGATTCAAATATTTGAACTCGAGCTGCTTGCCCTTCAATAGCCTTGTCAAAGCCTTTTCTACATTGTTAGGCAATACCAGCGTATGAGCAACCCTCTGGTCCTCCATTACATCAGTTCTATATAAAAATACCACATTAAATTGACCTTCAAGGCGTTCAATTGCTTCTGCCAAGCCCACCCCTTCTTCGATCACCAACTCCTTTGCCTGTATTCTGTCGGGAGATAAATGCAGTGATCCCAAGGTTTGAGCCTGAGTAAAGCTACTCATTAAGCAAATCCCGACTATTAAAAAGAGCATTTTTACAAAACGATATTTAACTAATTTCATAATCATATCTGATTTTCCCATTTAACAATAACCATCTGTTCATTTATTTCCGATATAAACCGTTTGAAGATCTTTTGACTGGTAAACCCGTACGTTTGTTACATCTGACACTGTTCGGACGAGCCCCGACAGTGATTCAAAATACACGGCTCCATCAAGCGCTATGGAAGCAACTTCGGAGTTTGTAATCCGTACGTCTACCTCAAATCTTTGCTCAATAAAAGCAGCGAACTCTTGAATTGAAGTCCCACTAAACTCCATGTATCCCGTCGCCCATGATGTGTAAAGGGTTGCGTTGACTCTCGTCTGGGATATTAAGGATGACTTGTCAAACACAAGCATCTCTCCTTTCTGCATAGTAATTTTTTGATCCTTGGGTCCCTTATTCTTTGTATTTACCTCTACCTTACCCTCTTGCAATACTACGTTTGATCGATTTTCTTCTACCTTCACCAAAAATTCGGTCCCAATATCCCGAATGATACCATCGGGCGTATGTACTGCAAAGACCGGTTGTTTCTGGGAAGAGTCACTTTCTGCATCGAAGTAGGCCTCCCCCTCTAAAACCACTTTGACCGTCTGATTGTGGAGCAATCCGACTTGATACGTGATGCTGGAATTACTATTCAATACGATCTTCGATCCATCCGAAAATTTTACTGTCTTTTGCTCTCCGGAACCTGCTTTTACTGTTCGTTCCTGGGTAATCTGTTCTACTTCCGTTATTTGATCGGTATTAGAGTACATATAGGTGGCATACCCAACACAGACTCCCAAAACAAGTACCGCGGCAATCCTATAAATCCATTTCAATGAAGCACCTCTGGTAGCCGGATTTCTAGTATTTAATCGTTGCTCTTTTCTCCCGATGGTCTCTTTATAAAGGCGGTTCCACTCCCTTTCTACATCTGGCTTACCAGGTATATTGAAGCCAAATCCGGCAATTTCTGAAGCCGCTTCTTTGGCCCGTTCTCTATTTTGATCACTAGCTTCCATCCATAGAATCCACTGGTTGACCTCTTCAGTAGAGGCGGTACCTTTTACCATTCGGCGAAAGGACGGATCATGAATGAGATCAGTAACGGTATAATTATTTGGGTCCAACTTATCGCTCACAATTAATGATTTTCTTCCAATTCGTTAAAGGAGAGTCAAAAAAATTCCAGCGTACTCAAATTTTTTGAAATATCTTTTGATCAATAACTTCTGTGGGGAGATAAAAAGACATTTCAAACGAAAAACAGTACTATTAACCCAATCTAAAGATCACTATATCGATATAATGAATGTTATTTTTTTGCCTTTTGGTCCTTGGCAACCACTTTTGTATCGACAAAAGTGGAGCAAAAACGACCGGCTGAATATATTACTACTGTCGTTCGCTTCGCCTGCACTAAAATCATTTAACTCGTCCCGTTGGTCCTCAGACAAGAAATGATTTTCGACGCTCCGGATTCGGTCACTTTCCCTGCAGAATTCATTTAGGCCGGAATATTCTTTTCTTTTAAAAGCGACAAAGCCCCACCGGAAGAATTTCTGTTTGACGAAGTGCTGGCAGCAAACCGCTATCAACGGTAACAGATGATAACAGCACTGCGGAGTTAAATTCTTCTTGACCTTTTACGAACCTTTTGGGTCAAGCCAAAAGGTGAAAACAAAATTGATTAAATACAGAACTACCTCTTGCATTTTTGGGAACGACGCATCCCACAGGCGCTGGACTGGCAGAGCTGGTAGCCCCAAAATGTCGCCGGCTGAGAATCATGACTCGCTCCGGTCTCGGATGGGATCATTTCCATGGTCTTTAATTTATACAGTAGTGTTGTATTAACGATCTTTCGGATTAAGTCAAAACAAATAAGCGGATTATACAAATAAGAGGAAAGTTACTAATAGTGATATCACTAATTTCATAATCTCTGTATCGAGAATCGAACGGAGGGTTTCCATACCCCTGTAGATATGATTACGAACCGATTGTCGGTTAATTGAGAGAATCTGCTCGATTTCTCTGTAACTCATCCCATTATAAAAATGAAGAAAGATTACTTCCTTTTGTCGATCAGACAGTTGATTTAGGGCTTTTTTGAGCTCTTCTTTCTGTTGGAATTTTACTTCGTCTTTGATAATAATCTCTTCCCGGGCAAATTGAGTAAATTTGCCTTCATCAACTTCTTCCAGATCTCCATCTAATTTTCGTTGTGCTTTTTGTCTTGTGATAATTTTTCTTCTCAATGAAACAAATAGATACACATTAGGAGACTCAATGTGTTCTAATTCATCCCTTCTCTCCCAAAGGGTTTTAAATAGCTCTTGGATGCAATCTCTGACTAACTCCGGACGGCTACATAGCTTAATGCCATACCCATACATTGAATCAAAATGAATTTTAAAAAGACGTCTAAAGCAGGACTCATCCCCTTGGACAAACCTATCCCATACGGCATCACCATTTCCCATTTTTCCCTTATTAGAGTCCATTAAAAGAAACCCTGAAGTTAATTTACTACCCTACTGATCCATCAAATTGATATTATATATCCAATTCTTTTTGGCCTTACTAATCTATAAAAACTCAGGAGTTCTTCAAATTTTTCTCATTTTTTGAAATTTATTCTCAATTATAGCATCAGTTCTGATAATAAAAAAGGCCCACAGATTCTATCCTGCAGGCCATGAAATGGAATGCTACGTAAAATTATCTAATCAGCTGAAATAAATATAAATAAACAGGATGATGCCCACCAACAGTACCGAGAGCGTCACATCCAACCAGTTCCAGCTGGCGCGAGATGCGGCTTTATCTTCCTCGGTTAGCGTGCCGTAGGTTAGACCGGAAATCTTTTCGTAGCTGGGTGGAGCCGTCATATAACTAACTCCAAACATGACCGCAATACAGACCAGAAAGATAAACAGGCTGTAGTACTGGAAGAAAATGTTATTTATAATCCAGAAAAAGGAGCCTTCGGTATAGGTCATATCGCCCAGCATCACCGGGGTGTCGATGGCTAAACGGAATATTCCCAAAAACAGTCCCACAAACAATGCTGATAAAGCACCCTGCTTGTTCAACCGCTTAAAGAAAATTCCCAAGAAAAAGACTACAAATATAGGCGGAGCCAAATAGGCCTGAACGCCCTGAAGGTAATCATATAAGCCCCGGCTTCCCTGAATAACAGGAATCCACAGCAGGCCGATAAGAACCATAACTACAGTGGCCAGACGTCCCATCCATACCAGATGCTCTTCCGAGGCCTCGGGCTTAAACTTGCTGTAAAAGTCCATCGTAAACAGCGTTGAAGATGCATTAAACACCCCAGCAAGAGAACTCATCAGAGCAGCCAGAAGCCCGGCAACAACAATACCCCGTACGCCTACCGGCAAGATATGGGCTACCAGTAATGGGAAGGAGGCCTGCGCATTTTGATTAATGATTTCACCCTGGGCGTTCATTAATTCTTGTTGAAGAATCGCTACTTCACCGGATTTAGCAATAGCAAAAGCGATAATACCGGGTATGATAAAAATAAACACAGGCAATAGTTTCAGGAAAGCAGCTGCAATCGTACCACGGCGTCCTTCTTTTTCATTGGGAGCACCCAATGCACGCTGGACGATGTATTGGTCAGTTGTCCAGTACCATAATCCCACAATCGGAGCGGCAAATAACATCCCCAGCCATGGATAGTTGCTGTTGAAATACCAAGCCATCTGTCCATCGCCTATAACGGGTGCCCAAGTTGCATTGTAGCCTTCTGGCACAATGGGTTTCCACAGGTCAAACATTTCAGGTCCGGCGATTTCATAGAGCCGCCCCCAGCCGCCTACGGCGTCGAGCCCGTAGATGAGCACCATAATAGATCCAAAAATAAGGACTACGGTTTGCACAGCTTCGGTATAAGCGACCGCGCGCAATCCACCTAAAGCGGTATAAAGCCCGGTAAAAAGAATAACTAAGATGGAACCTATCCAGAAGCTGTTCATTCCCAGGAAGGAAAGCTCGGGCATTAGAACACTAAAGACGATTCCTCCAGCAAAAATACCTACCGCAATTTTAGTAAGTACATAAGCCACCAGCGAAATTCCGGATAACAGCGTTCGTGCAAGAGGTGAAAATCGCTTCTCCAAGAACTCGGGCATGGTAAATACCTGTGAGCGTATATAAAATGGCAACATTACCCATCCCAGTATCAAAAGACACCAGGCGTGGAGCTCGTAATGGGCCATAGCCACCCCGTCAGTGGCCCCCGTTCCGGTTAAACCCACAAGGTGTTCCGAACCGATATTCGAGGCAAATATTGAAGTTCCTACGATGATCCATCCCAAATGACGACCTGCCAAAAAGTAATCGGCCGTTGTATCCGTTTTCTGATTGATGACCCACCAGGCAAGTCCTGCGATAAGCAGGAAGTATCCCCCAATGACCACCCAGTCCACTACTGCAAGTGTTCCCATAAAAGCGTTTGTTTAAATTAGATGTTAGATAGTGTTACAAATGTTGCAGGCAAAAAATGAAAACAGCCCATCCCGTTATAGCTTTATCCAAGCTGCTCCACTTATTTATCAACCTTCAGTATTTGAACCTTCCGGCTGAGGCCTCTCAATCTCAAATCAATAAATGATAATAGATTATAGACGAAAGACAAATACAAAATTACCGTGGATTCAACAGGAAGAACTTTTCATTTTGTCAGCCTTACCTAAACCTCTACATATTCAATATCGAGGATACGGCACAGCATCTGCCATTTTCTGCGTTGGTCGCCCATCAGCAGCGTTTGATGGTGCGTTCCGCCGGCTCGAAGCCAGTTGTCGTTACAGTCTCGAAGACCAGAATCTGGCTTGAAGTGAAAATAAGGCATTTCAATTGTTGGATATTTTTGTGAATCTAATACCTCGCCCTGAGCGACTACTAAGCGAAACTCATCGCCAACAAGGTGAACAATTGAAGCAATGGTTGCCGGTCCGGGTTCTGTTCGGAATACGGTCGTTGGTGGATTGTCCAGATCTCCAATGCCTAACTCTCGATTGGCTAAGCGGACCGGCTCATCGCTACGCGCTACTTTCCAGTTCCCTTCGCCCATGTGACTCATTAGCATGGATCCACGTTTAAAATCCATGGCGTACATTTCAGTAAAGTGGGCATTTTCGTCGAGCACATGCGCTGCCGCCACCATACTTGCGGTATTAGTATCACCTTCGGCCGCATAGCCATAGCCTTCGGCCATCAGGTTCGAAGCCGCCAGCATGTTAATCTGATCAAACCTTCCATCGCCTTTGAAGGTGTCGAAATGCGCTGAGAAACCAGAATAGTTTCCTTCCTCTAAAAATTGTTTAAACCCCAGATACATTCGGGCTGCATAGTTCAGGTTTTGGGCCGGCATATCCTCATCTACCTCAAAACGCTCTTTCTCGGTAGCCACTTGAGTCTCTATTTCTTCATCCGAGACGGCCTCCATATTGCGATAAATCTGCCCAATATACTCGCGGTTCACTTCGGGTCCCACAATACGGGTGAATGCGGCCTCATCCGACAAGGTATCACCCATGCCATGCATTTTACCAATAGAAGCAATCTTCATCTCTTTCAATGTAGCCGCTGTCTGAGCAGCACTGGCCCAGTCGCCAACATAAGCTTCGAATTCGTCACTTTTCCAATCGGCGGAAATAACTTCAAAATTATCACCCGATGTGCGTAGGATAGCATTGGCCATATCCTGCGCGCCGTGAATGCCCTGATTGTACGTCAGATCATCCATATCCCAGTCCGTGGTAACTTCGGGTACAGGCTGAATGTTAGCTAACAACAACGGCAAGTTATTGTTCTGCAGCGCACGTACCGTCCGCATAGCCGGACCGTAGGTGAGCATGACAATCATCACGCCATCAAGCCCGTGGTGGTTAAAGTCTCCCAAAATCTCCTCGATGTCATCGCGATTACGGGCCGCCCGTGGAAATTCCCAGTCTGCTACATCGGAAAGCTGATCACATACTTCACGAGCATATTTTTCTTGGTGTTCGGTAATATTTGGAATGTCATCATCATACAGCTCCTGCATGATTCCTAGGAGCCCTATCCGGGGCTTACGATCGTCAATCATTGTTGAGTAAATCTTAATCTAAATTAAAGTTAATCATTTTCTTGTCCATAGTAGGCACCGTCACCATGTTTACGCTCCCAGTGTTTCTGGATGAGCGTATCTTTCAGGCGCGGGGCATCCGGCCGAATTTGGAGCGACAGATATGCCATTTTAGCAACTTCTTCTAAGACGGCGCTATTGTAAACCGCCTTTTTTATGGTTTTACCCCAGGTGAATGGGGCATGGTTGCCGACAAGTATCATCTCCACTTCCTCATAAGAAAATCCGCGGTCTTCCAAATCATTAATAATTTGATAGCCCGTCTGTTCTTCATAGTCGCCTTTAATCATCTCGTCACTCATAGGGGGGGCGCAGGGGATATCCTGAGTCAAGTGATCGGCGTGTGTCGTTCCCATAATAGGGATATCTTGTTGGGTCTGTGCCCAGGCCGTTCCGTAAGTGGAATGCGTGTGAACAATGCCCCCGATATGTTCCCAGTGTTTATACAGCACGGCATGTGTTTCCGTGTCGGAAGAAGGACGCATATTGCCTTCCACAACATTGGCATCAAAATCAACGATGACAATGTCTTCGGGTTTTAATTCGGCATAAGGTACACCACTCGGCTTAATAGCAAACACTTCTCGTTCCCGATCTACGGCACTGGCATTTCCAAAAGTAAACAGCACCAAATCCAGTTCGGGTAGACGCATATTGCCTTCATACGCCTGCTGTTTCAGTTCTTTAAACTCACTCATTTTAAATCTACTTTACTTTTATTAAACTCGTTCCTCTACAAAAGCACCCAAAGAAGTGTATTGTTGATACAATTCATTATAGACAGATACTTTTTCTTGTTCTGGCGCATAAATCTCACCAAAGCCGCTGCCCATCGCTTCCATGGCCTCATTGACATCCTCAAAAATACCGGCCGCAGTAGCAGCAAACATAGCGGCTCCCCGGGCACAGGATTGATCCGCCTGGGCTATCTTAATTTCCATATCCAAGACATTCGCCAACGTCTGCATGACAAAGGGCGATTTTTTGGCAACGCCTCCCAGACCAATAATTCCCTTAATTGGGATACCTTCGTCTCTAAAACGTTCAACAATAGCACGAGCACCAAAACAGGTAGCCTCAACCAGCGCTTTAAAGATACGGGGCGCGTCGCTGCCCAGATCCAGTCCTTCAATGGCTCCTTTCAGCAACTGGTTGGCATCGGGAGTACGACGCCCATTCAGCCAGTCCAGAGCAACGATGCCGGTATCAACTTCATCAATGGCAGCAGCCTGCTCAGAAAGGGTTACCAATAGCTTATCATTCAGCTCTTGGATTAATGCCTCTTTTGATTCATCCGGCAGCAGTTCACTTTTGCGAATGATGCCTGCAGCAGGTTCTCGAATAACTTCCTTAAACCAGGCATAGACATCGCCAAACCCTGACTGGCCGGCCTCAAGTCCTACCAAGCCAGGGATAACCGATCCATCAACCTGGCCACAGATGCCTTCAACTAAATTATCCTGCACATCTTCATAGGGAGCAACCAGGATATCACAAGTTGATGTTCCCATGACCCGGCTTAGATAATAGGGTTCAATTTCACCGCCAACGGCCCCCATATGGGCGTCAAAAGCGCCTACGCCTATGACCACGTCTTCAGGAAGGGCCAGTTTTTCAGCCCATTTGGAAGAAATGGTACCCACCGCTTCATCAGCCGTATAGGTTTTGTTGTATAGACGCTCACGAATGCCAGCAAGCAAAGGATCGAGCTCAGTCAAAAATTCCTGACTGGGCAGACCATCAAACTCCTCGTTCCACATGGCCTTGTGACCTGCTGCACAGCGACTGCGTTTCATCTCGTAAACATCAGTTCCGCCAGCCAATTCGTATGGTATCCAGTCGCAGAGCTCTACCCAAGAGTAGGCGGCATCACGAATCTCATCATCGGTACGCAGGGTATGTAACATCTTGGCCCAATACCATTCGGAAGAATAAATGCCTCCCACGTATTTGGTGTAGTCGGGTCCGTCCCAGCTTTTAGCGAAATTAGTGATTTCTTCGGCCTCTTTTACGGCGGTATGATCTTTCCACAGGATGAACATAGCATTGGGATTCTCCGCAAACTCATCGTGCAGTGCCAATGGTGTACCTTCCTTATCCGTAGCTACCGGGGTAGATCCGGTAGTATCTATCGAAATGCCTCGTACGTTTTGCGCCATACTATCGGGGACCTCTGTAAGGACCTCCTTCAAGGTCTGCTCCAGACCCTCAAGATAATCGAGCGGATGATGACGAAATTGATTTTTTGTGGAATCACAAAATTTACCCTCTGCCCAGCGGGCGTAATTATAGACGGCCTCGGCTTGGGTTTTTCCCTCTGCATTTACAAGAACCGAACGTACGGAATCGGTTCCATAATCAACTCCTATGATACAATTTTCCTTAGATGCCATAGATTTATTCTGTTATGCTCCTGTCTATCAATAAATAAAAATGAAACAACATTTGAAATAAAAAGTGTATTTTTTACCCTTTAAATTTTTGTGCAAAAAAATCCCTGCCTTGAAAAAGCATGCAAAAACCTATCTTAAAGTTTTATGGGCTTAAAAACCAGGCTGTCTCCGTTATTTATCTTTGCCTGGTATTTATCTTTGTTAAATTTATAGAAATAAGCTCCTTTCTTGGAGTATTTCTTCTGTTTTTCATCCATCTTTTTCAGGACATCCATCGATAATATTCTCCGTCTGAAATTTCGCTTATCCAGCTCTGTCTCATAGATCCCTTCATATAGAATCTGCAATTCAGGCATGGTAAACTTTTCGGGCAGTAGTTCAAAGCCAACCGGTTCATGAGAGGCCCGATATTTGAGACGAGATTTAGCAGCCTGTACCATTTCATTATGATCGAAAATAAGGTCTGGCAGGTCTTCTACCGAGAACCAACGGGCACCATATTGTTCCAATAGTTCCCGATCGTGTTCGCGAATATTAATCAGTGCGTAATAGGCAATAGATACGGTTCGCTCTACCGGATCCCGGTCAACTTCTCCAAATCCATATAGCTGCTCCAAATAAACATTTTGCAAACCTGTAAGCTGATGCAGAATGCGATCTGCAGCCTCATCCAGGCTTTCTTCTCGTTTTAAAAAACCTCCCATAAGCGACCATTTCCCTTTTTCTGGCTCAAAATCCCGCTTAATCAAAAGCAATTTTAAACCTCGTCGATCAAATCCAAAAATGATACAATCGAGTGCTACAAGTATTCGGTCGTTATTTAAATAATGATTTTGCATGCTACATACTTTTTTATAACTATGGCAGATTTTACTAACCTGCCATGCTCAAATATACCGTTTATTTAATCTGTAAAACGATAACGGATTTTGACGGCAAGCGCAATGTTAAGTTATTTCCATCTAATGTATAGTTATTAAACTCTTTGGGCGACACCCTCTCCGGGTTATCAAAGGTGTTGATGGCATCTACTTCATTTGCTGTAAGAACCCGGGCATTACTAACGGATCCAACCTCTAGTCCTCGGATGTCGACGGTCACTTCCTGCGATTGAGTTGCATGAAGATTGGTGGCCGTTACATGAACTGCTCCCTCACTATTCTTGGATGCGGTGGCGCTAATAGCTGGGATACTCTCATCTCCAAATTCATAATTTTCGACCTGTAAATCCAGGGGTAATAACATGGCATTATGATGGACGGTATAAAATTCAAACACATGAAAGGTCGGCGTTTTCAACATTTTTTCACCTTCTGTAAGCACCATGGCCTGCAGTACGTTTACCGTCTGAGCAATATTAGCCAGACGAACACGATCGCTGTGCTTATTCAAAATATCAAGTGAGGTTGAAGCGACCAACGCATCCCGGATGGAGTTCTGTTGCTGCAGAAACCCTGGATTGCTTCCGGGCAGCGGATCGGTCCAAACGCCCCATTCATCTACCGCCAAGTTAATTCGTTTCTGTGGATCGTATTTATCCATAATGGTAGAATGCCGGGTCACGAATTCATCTAACCGAAGCCCCTGTCGAAGTCCCGAAAAATACATTTCTTCTCCAAAATCCTGGGAAGGTCCTTTATTTCCCCAATCGCCGTTAGGAAGAGTATAATAGTGCAGGGAGATAGCATCCATATGATTGCCGGCATTTTTAACCACGGTCTCAGTCCAGTCGTAATTATCATCAGAAAACCCACTGGCAATTTTATAGAGGTCATTCCCGCTGTAATCCTTGGCAAAGGTGGCGTATCGACGATAAAGGTCAGAATAATAATCGGCTTTCATACTGCCGCCGCACCCCCAGCTTTCGTTACCAATCCCCCAGAACTTGACGTCCCAGGCTTCATCCTGACCGTTTTCACGGCGCAGATTAGCCAGCGTACTATTGCCGTCGTAGGTCATGTATTCAATCCAATTGGCCATCTCTCGAGGCGTTCCACTCCCTACATTAGCAGATATATAAGGTTCGGTATCCAACAGCTCCGTAAGTCGCATAAATCCGTGGATTCCAACGGCATTATTTTCTTCAACCATCCCCCAATGCGTGTTTATGCGTACGGGTCGATCCTCGCGGGGACCGATTCCGTCTCGCCAGTTATATTCATCAGCAAAACAGCCCCCGGGCCAGCGAAGGTTGGGAATCTCCAGTTCCCTGAGGGCTTTCAATACGTCGTTACGAAATCCATCGGTATTGGGGATGTCCGAATCCTCTCCAACCCAGAGTCCCCCGTAAACGCCGGTGCCTAAATGTTCAGAAAACTGACCATAGATATGCTCATTAATTTTATTCTGAGGCTGGTCGGCATCGATGACCATGGTGTTTTGTGCCTGTAGTGGAATCCAGCTACTAATAGCCAGGATAAATGCCAGGCATAAAACCCTCTTCGTAGTAAACGTATCGCTGCTGTACTGTGACATAATTTTTAGTTATCTGGTTGAGAATTGATAAATGGTTGAGGTGCTGTAGGTTTCCCCGGGCTCTAATATGGTTGATGGAAAATCAGCTTCGTTTGGAGCGTTGGGAAAATGTTGTGTTTCGAGACAAAATCCTGAGTGTTGCTCATATGGAATGCCTTCTGAATTTTGGAGCGATCCATCGAGGAAATTTCCGGTGTAAAACTGAACGCCAGGCTCTGTAGTATATACTTTCATCTCACGTCCACTTGCCGGAGAATAAACGGTAGCGGCAAGGAACATGGAACCATCGTCGGGTTGATTTAATACGAAATTGTGGTCATATCCTCTGCCATCCACCTGATCGATACGCTCGCCAATGCTGTGAAATTCTTTAAAGTCAAAGGGCGTTCCTTCTACGGAAGCAATTTCACCGGTAGGAATTAACTCCTCATCCACGGGGGTGTACTGATCAGCATTCAGTTTCACCTGGTGGTCCAAGATGGTACTATCAGCATTGCCCGAAAGGTTAAAATAGCTGTGGTTCGTAAGGTTAACGGGCGTAGCTTCGGTGGTTGTAGCCTCATAGTCAATTTTCAACTCGTTGTCATTGGTCAGAGAATAAATGACCGTTACATCCAGCTGACCCGGATATCCTTCTTCCATATCCTCACTTACGTACGTCAGTTGCAGGGTACTATCGGGCGTAATTGAAGCATCCCAAAGAACGTCATCGAAGCCTACCTCACCGCCATGCAAATGATTGTTGCCATCATTTTTAGCCAGCTTATAAGTGGTCCCATTCAGCTCAAATTCACCATCCGCAATGCGATTTCCATATCGCCCGATGAGAGCCCCGAAATTAGGATGTCCGCTTAAATATTTGTCCAGAGAGTCGAAACCCAGGGCTATATTATCCATATTCCCTTCATTATCGGGTGTTTTGATGGACGTTACGATACCACCAAAGTTCGTGATTTGGACTTTCATATTGTTACCGTTAGTCAAGGTATAAAGCTTGACGTCCCGACTATCTTCAAGCGTTCCAAAAGATTCTTCGCTTATACTTATGGTATTGCTTTGTTCTTGTGCCTGTTTTTGCTGCTGTCCACTTTCAGTATCGTTACTGGCACAACCCCCGATTGCCAAGGCGATGAGTATACTCAATGCCGTGATCACCCACCCGGCATAACTGATATTTTGGTCGATCGTTAATAATTGTGTCATAATGATGTTTTCCTGTTACTAAGATTAAGTTATTTGTGTAATGCTAACCAGAGAATAACAAATCCTTAGTATTCTTTCAGTTAGTAATCCAAATTAAGTATCATTATAAGATTCATCGTTACTTAATCACTTGTTTTCTTGCCCCATATCGAACGTCCTGAAGGCGTCAACCCGGCATACGTTATGGTTATTTTCCTGGGTATGTCTTCCCAATCCCAGGCGTAGTCTACACCTAACTCTTTGTCATTAACCGTCAGCGTTTGCGTTGATTCATCAAACGACCAGCTCCCCTCCAAGGCACCACCGAGCGTGTGATCTTCGTTAAAGAGGACCTCATAAGAAGTCTGTATTTGTTGATATCGATATCTCAACGTAATTTCTTCCCATCTACCTGTTATTTCCTCTTCGGTTATGGGCTCATTTGGCACCGCGGCATACCGTTCGGGAGCTACCACAGGCCAGCCGTCCTCGGTCCAGTAAAGCTCACGCACATGGCCCATCATTACTGCATTAGAAGCAGTGATACCCCCTACATTTTTCGGTAACCGTGCTTGGGATGAATAAAACCACTCACCGCTATCCGGATCTTGGAACACCGAGCCGTGCGCGAAGCCTACCCAGCCGTAATGTTCATCAAAGGCATACGGATGGGTAATCATCGGCCAGGCTTCTGCTCCTTCGGTTACATTTTTGCCATCGATACCGTAATAGGGACCGGTTATATTTTTGGACCGGGCCACCCGGGTATTATAGGCAACCGATAGTTCATCATAAGCCAAAAACAGGTAGTAATAGCCCGTTTCTTCGTTATAGATAATTTCGGGTGCTTCGAGTCCTTGCCACCGGTTAGTGTTCACATTCCCTCGCCCTGCTATCCGGGTTCCGTAATCCTCCAAGCCGTTTAATTTCAAAGGTTTTCCGGTCTCCGGATCAACTTCTACAGCAGCAATGCCTGAGTGCCACGATCCATAGACGAGCCAATGCTCGCCTTCGGGTGTAACCACAT
Organism: Fodinibius salsisoli; assembly: GCF_026229185.1. Classification (GTDB taxonomy): domain Bacteria; phylum Bacteroidota; class Rhodothermia; order Balneolales; family Balneolaceae; genus Fodinibius; species Fodinibius salsisoli. The sequence goes on from NZ_JAGGJA010000002.1 coordinate 399,065, forward strand.
ATGAGGGATCAATGGCATTATATTTAAAGTATGCACTCCAGTCCGAGCTGCCCTGGCGATCGTAGGTTTCCTTACCGTCAGCTACCGAACTAATGACCATGCCTTTGTCTTCCCAATTATCGGATGACAAATCCGAAGATTCTGCGAGCCCAATAAACGCTCGCTCGGTCCATGAGGTATTAGGGTCGGAACCTACTATAGGGTTTGTAACGACTACACTGTAGTATAGGCGGTACCTTCCATTTATTTTGGTAACATGCGGCGCCCAAAATCCATAATTGGGATCTTCGATGGGCGGCAAGGGTGGATCCATCTCAGCCCTCATGCTATTTAAGGTATCTTTGATCCACGGTTGTACCTCCGAAAAAGCGGCGCCCTGGTATTCCCAGTTCACTAAATCCTTAGACCGGCGGTAGGGATAATTTCCGTGCCCTGCATGAACGTTACCGTAAGAGGCATTCGTCTGATACATATAGTAGTACTCGCCATCTTTTATAACAGTGGGATCGTGAACATTGGCCAGATTCCACTCCGAGCGATTCGACCAGGATGATAAGGGCGTGTAATCATCCGCATATTCCGGACCATCGAACGGGCTCTCCTCTTCCTGTTCTTGCTCTTCGTTAGCGTCGTCCCCACCATTGACACCGGTGCTGTCAGAGCAAGCCACAACAAAGCCAAGCATCCCAAAAAGAAGAAGAATAGAGACTGAGAACTTCATGTTAAGTCATTTATTTAATAAGCCGGAGGCTAAACTTGTCGATAGCCCCCGACCTTAATAGACACTATGCTATTATAGTTGCAGCTTATAAGACTTAGAGTACAAGGCATCTTCCTTACCCTCAATTTCCACACAGATGCGGGCATACACATAATCCCGGTTTGATAACTCTTCGGGCAATTGAGATAAGGTTATATCCATCGTATTGGAACCATTCGTATTTATTTCGATCTCTTCCTGGAGGTGATTCCAGAAAAATGAGTTATTCTGAATACTGGTGAACTTCCCGGTCCCAATAAATAAGGTCACAAATGTAATGGGCTGTGAGGTATTGACCTCTTCCAGGTCAAAATCAGCTACAATCGAATTGCCCTGTAACCCGATATTCTCACTGGTTATTTTATAATAAGGTTCTACCTGGAAGTTCATTTGCTTGTTACCACTGATTTCGAATTCGGTGGTATCCGAACTGGGAACCCACGGTCCATCGCCAATCAGCTCGGTTAATTTATAGGTACCTCCAAAAAGTGTGGAAGAAAACGAACCGTCCTGGTTCACTCTGAGAGGTATCTTTTCATAATCCTTATATCCCTCTTCCCAAATCTCCAGTTGTACGGCTCCGTTACGTACCCGAATGGTATCACCTTCGTGGACTACAGCCCCCTCTAAGGTCGATTGAGGCTTATCGTAGTTATCGTATTCGGTAATACCACAACCGGCAACGGTGGCAAGTAATGCCCCAAAAACTAATGATGTTATATACGTTGAATACTTCATAGTTCAGTAATTTTATTAGCAAAGTTCTATTAGTGGAATGGATTCCGTATCAGCTCCGGATTGTTGTTGATAGCGCCATCCGGAATACGTGCGTAGTAGTTTCCCATCTGGAACCATCGTGCATTGACAAAGCTGGGCGCTTGCGGTCCAATTTTGTCAAATACATACTTTCCGTGCATGGGTGATCCCGGCCGGTAGACACGATAGGGGAAAAGGGCTGCAACATTCGCTGTAGGGTTGCTGTCATCGCCGTCCCAAACGACATGGGCTTGCCTCCACCTTATAAGATCCCACAGGCGGTGCCCTTCAAAAGCCAGTTCAATACGGCGTTCGTTCATGATCGTCTCAAAATCAATGGTAGCTGCACTGAGCAGTCCCGACTCTTCAAAACCGGCACGCTCACGAAGTACATTAATATAATCAGCAGCCTCGGCCGCCGTTGCCCCGCCCCCAAGCTCACTAAGCTGATAGGTTGCCTCAGCAGCATTCAGATACATCTCAGAAAGACGCATGCGTACCCACCAGGTATCACTCTGGTCACCACGCGTACTGGCGCCCGTCGTATTATCAACAAATTTACGCAGATAAAAGCCAGAACTACTGATATTCTGGATAGTCCGGTGAGGACCTCCGCTTGCCGTTAGGGCCCAGTCAACTTCAGGACCACTTTCGGTTCCGCTGAACTGTGACCCAAGGGAACTACCCTCCATCGTTTCATATGAAGAGCCGTTCCAGATTTTAACACCCGCCTGCATCGGGATATCCTGCCCGCGGAAACTTTCTCCAGGAACAATTACGGTGCCATCTAAACGACCGTCTTTTCCTTCAAAGAGATCCCCTGCATTATCGTAATAGATGTAATCTCCACTTCCATCCTGGGTCTGTAACTCTCCGGAACGACCGTCAGTGTAGGGATAGGCTTCCACCAATCCGAGGCCAGGTGTAATGGATGAAGAACTTAAATTATCTTCCCGCACCGGTCGGGCGATGTTTTCATAGGTAAAAAAGTGCCGGCGATCAGCTGAAGCAAGAAAGTCTTCAGCAAACATCACCTCATTATTTCCATCTTTAACCGTAACGGCCTGATAGAAATTCTGCCCGGGATCACCAGGTGTTGCATTATGCAAAGAGTAAGGACTATTCTGAATAACCTCCTCGGCGGCATCTAACGCCTTTTGATAGTACTCCTCAGCTTTTGCTCCCTGAATACCTACGATGCGGCCTCCGTTCTCATTCTCCAGTGTAATAGGATTCGACATTTGGCTATTATGATAAGCAACAGACCCAGCATAAAGCATCGCACGGCTTTTAAGCCCAAGTGCCGTGTATTTATTGGCCCGGGTCTGGCTTCCGGCATTATGTCCTAAGCTATCTTTGATGGCATCAAGCTCACTGGCTATAAAATCATATATCTCGGCTTCTGTACTTCTTGGTATATGAAATTCAGATGCGTTTTCAGGATTATATTCCATCGTAGAGGTGACCAATGGCACGCCCCCCATCCGTTTGACCATCTGAAAATAGACCCAAGCCCGAACGAACCGGAATTCTGCCTTAAATTGTCCTCGCTGCTGCTCGGTCAAACCGGTAGAAAACTGGTCGATATTTTCGATCGCTTTGTTGATGTCATAAATCAAATCGTAATCCCAGAGACTCCACCAGTCGGTGCCAAAGGTTTCGATATTGAGTAAGTCATCATTGTTTTCCTGGCCCGACCACATGGCATCGGTCATCAGGGCGAACTCTGTCCAACCGCCGCCCTGTCCGTCAGTCAGGGAATGAAAGCGGGGCAGGCGATCATAATAGTTTGACAATACACCGCGAATCAGTTCGGGGTCGTTCCAAACCTGATCTTCGGTTATAATAGTCTCCGGATCCTGGGAGAGCCATTCGCTATTATCGCATCCTGCTATTAAACTAAACAGCAGTACAAGCAATAAGGTAGATCTTTTAAATATTTTCATAATACTTATGCTCTTAAATTAAATCCGTTTATTTGTATTAAAGTGAGATATTGAAGCCAATACTGTACAAGCTCTGACGAGGATAGACCAAGCCGTTTTCTGCTGAAATCTCCGGATCAATTTCATAGTCCTTCATATTATCGAAAGAGAATATATTGGTTCCCCGGACATACACATTCAGAGAATTCACTCCTACTTTTGATAAAAGACTTTTCGGCAGATCGTACCCTACTTGCAGGTTCTGCAGGCGCAAATACCAGATATTATGGGTCCAATAGGTGTTAGATTCATAATTATAGTGGTTATAGTTTGCCCCCCTGTTAGCGGGATAGTCGCCAGCGATCCACTCACTACTGGGATCGAAAGGATCGGCCCGGTGCCAGCGATCAGTCAACATAAACTCTGGTGAGTTTCCGTTGTTCTGGAAGAAATAGCGAAGCTCCCAGTTACGGGTATAACTCTGCATGGCGGCACCGGCAAAGTTAAAACTTAAACTCGCCCCCTTGTAGGAAAACATTCCATTTAAACCAAAACTGGTATATGGATTCCAACCCTGGGCATAACCGATGGGACGCTGATCCAGCCCGGTGATAATACCATCACCATTTACATCTTTATAGATAAAGTCGCCGGGCATAGCCGTCGTGTTGCTTTGCCCATCCATTTCTACAGGATAATTATCGATCTGCTCCTGCGATTGGAAACGGCCAATAACCTGATACCCCCAAGTAATAGCTGACCAGCGACCAATCTCTGAATTACGATACTCGTCCCAGGAGTTACCTGCCCGGAAGTTATAGTCGGTTTGTTGCCGCCAGCGAGATATGGTAGCATTGGCGCCTACACGATAGCTAATATCGGTTCCCACTTGTCCCTGGTAGGAAACCGAACCTTCAACGCCCCGTGTCACATCGGAATTCAGATTTTGTATCGGTGTATTATACCCCAGCTCTGAGGGAATAGCTTCGTCTTCCGGCGTTCCGGGCAATCCATCGCGCTCACGTTCAAACACATCTATAGTTGCCGAAAGCCGATCTTCAAAAAATGAAACATCTAGACCGATATTTTTACTTATGGCTGTAATCCAGCTAAAGTTTGTTATTGGACGATTTCTCGGTCCTACACCTGCATAATATTGGCCATCCAGGACAGAACTTCCGGAATCCCCTCCAAAGTTATAGCCCGCGAGGTAGCTATAGGGACTAATTAGATAATTGCCTCCCGAATCGGTTTCACTACCCGTACGACCATAAGAAGCCCGCAGCTTTAAATTGGTAATGGTACTTCCAACCGCCTCCTGGAAGAAATCCTCTTCAGAAATTCTCCATCCGGCCGAAACGCCCGGAAAAAAGCCCCAGCGACTTTCTGATGGAAAGAGGAAGGAACCGTCATAACGACCAACAAACTCAACAAGATACTTTTCATCGAAGTTATAGTTCACCCGACCAACATAACCAGCATGGGCTGACTTACCGATATCATGAACCAAGATATCCTGGTTATCGAAACTCATGATATTTACATAGTTATTATCTGGCACAGTGTGCACCCGCTGCTCATCCCCCCGGTAGTCCGATCGCTCATAAGCAGCAAGAGCCGCGATACTGTGTTTGCCAAAATCAGCTTCATAGTTCGCCTGAAACTGGAAGAAGCGGTTAATCTCGTTTCTCCATCGGCGTTCTCTCCAGGGATTATCATTACCCTGCACCGCATTATATTCATCGGTTTCTTCGTTATAGACATAACCATTGTAGGTATATTCAAAACCGTCAAAATCCCATGCTCCGTATCCGTAGGAACCGGTTCCCTTAAGACTCAGTCCAAAGTCAAAATCATATTCTGCGTATAAGTTTACCTTAGCCTCGCGCCAAATATCATCAATCCACCCGGTTACATCTTCGGTATACGTAGCCGGATTTACATTAATGTTGTGAACATCGCCGTTTACATAGTTGGGATTATCATTAGCATAGGGCGATTCGGTAGGCCACATTGTGGAAATACTCAGGAAAGGATTAAAATAGTCATCCAGCCCCGGGACCCCTACCTGTTGGCGATTCTCGATGCGACCACTTATCTGAGTTCCAATTGTCAGTCGGTCAGAAATGGTACCTTCGATATTCGCCTGAATGTTATTCCGGCTGAAGCTATAATCATCTATAATTGCTTGTTGCCCCAGACGAGTGGCCGATAAATAATAGCTTATCGATTCCGACCCACCGGAAACACTGGCACTTAGCTGGTTTTGGGGAACACTTGGCTCCATGACAATATCATAGTAGTCATAGCTTTTATAATCATCGCCGTTGCGCCATTCCCTCAACTGCTCAGAAGAATTTATCCCCAGATAGTTGGGATTTTCACCCCGATTCTGTTGTGCATACAGCTTGCCTCGTACAAACTGGTAAGCATTAGCAGGTTGTGGATAACGCGTAAACGTTTGCCAACCGTAATAGCCGTCAATATTTATTTCCGTCTGTTCTCCATACCCTCCATCTTTCGTTTCCACAAGTACAACACCGCTTGAGGCCCTAATTCCGTAAACGGCTGCTGAGGCATCTTTCAGGACTGAGATACTTTCGATATCTCCCTGCCCCAACTGTGCAAAGTCTCCTTCTGAGGAAGGTACCCCGTCAATAACATAGAGAGGGTCGCCCATATTCCGGATTTCAATCTGTGGAGACGAACCAGGGCGGGCATCTGCTTGCCGGGCCGTTACCCCCTGCACTCTACCTACCAAAGCATCTCCTGTAGTCACCGAGGGCGTTTCTTCCAGATCGCCAAACTCAACAGAGCTAATGGATCCGGTCACACTTTGTTCGCTTTGTTCTCCATATCCAACAACTACAAGGTCTTCGCCAACCAAAGCCTGTGGTTGAAGTGTAATATCGATCTCTGTTCTTCCGTTTATCGGTATTTCTTGCGTTTGATATCCTACAAATGAAAAGACCAGTGTATCTGACAGAGAAGAAACCTCCAATTGGTACATTCCATCCGCACCAGTTGATGTCCCCTGGGAAGTACCTTTCACAAGAATGTTAACACCGGGCAGCGACTCGGATGTACTACCATCGGTCACTGTTCCCGAAACTTCCTGTTGTGCAAATACAGCTCCTGTTGATAAACCCCAGACGGCTACTACCAACAGCAGGCATTTCAGTTGTAAATATGATTTCATAGAACCCCATTTTTGTGTGTTTAGATATTATTTTTTCCTACCTGAATTGGCTATTCAATTCAAAATATTACAAAGTGTTTTTTATACACTTCTTATGTTAAAACATTCTGTAAAACTGATGCAAATAATTGCAAGAAATTTATTCCTTCCGATATACTTGCTTACAAGAAAAGTACCTATACACCTCAAAAAGACAAACACATAAATGCTATAAATAACTATATATCAATTATTTACGCATTTCTACTATTGTATATAAAAAGAGATAATTTTTTTTAAAAAAACCTAAATAACCAAAATATTACCCGTAGATTTATTTCAGTTAAACTTATTTTTTCGGTAAAACACTTATTAATTGTTCGAAACACACTTAAAAATGTGGATACCTGACGCCTAAATCCTCTCTCAAGATTTCCTCTATATAAGGCACTCTTCTTGAGAAGTCTTGCTACTCCAGCACTCACCAATAAGAAAGGTGCAGCCCATTTCGAAAATGGACTGCACCTTCTATTCTATTGGAGATAGAGCACACATGCCGGTGGCCTCTATCTTAAATTGATGTTTACAATAAGCTTAAAAACACGGTGCTACCAGTCTTTAGTATCCCGGGTTCTGTTCTAAGTTATTGTTCAGGTCCCGCTCGCCCGATGGGATCGGCCACAAATAGTCTCGCGGGGCCTCAAACGACCGCACGTGTTGCCCTGGTACAGGCTCCATGTCGCTACCGCTGGCGATATTAATCCCAAGAGTGCTACCGTTTAGCACTTCCTCAGCAGTCGCCCACCGGCGGATATCCGCCAAGTGCAGGCCTTCCCAGGCCAGCTCGATCGTCCGCTCATTGCGGATGAATTCAATAGCCTCCTCCTGCGACATTGTGGTGACATCGACAGGCAGGGGAATGTCCACCCGGTCACGAATCTCTTCAAGCACCGTTTGCACTGACGCGTCCAACTCACCCAGCTCAGCCTTCGCCTCTGCATACATCAGCAGAATATCGGCATACCGCATCTTTATGAAATTGAGACCACTGTTAGTTGGAGACGAAGCGTCCTGTGGATCTACATACTTCATGGCGGTATAGCCGGTGTAGGTGTTATTGTAATCCGTTAGCAGGATCCTATTGCCGGTCGGACTACAGTAGCCATCTGGCGCTCCACTTTCGCATGACGGATATGAGTTATAAACAATTCCATTGAATTCAGCACCTGGAAACAGGACTGTTCCATAGAACCGTGGATCTCGATTTGCATACATACCGAGCGTCTGTACCATCGGTTCACCGTTGCTATAGGTGATCTCCGGCGGAGAATCATCGTACATCGGCGATTCGTCAATGGGCAGACCATCCTCCATGGGGAATTTATCAACCAGCTCCCGCGTCGGTGCAACATTAACCTCGCTGCCCATAGTTTTAGGTGCAAAATCGGCCCAGGCCGGCCAGCCATTCTGGCCAGCAACCTTTTGGTAATCGAAAATAACTTCCTCGCTTTGCTCACCTGCGTAAGTGAAAAGATCCCGAAAGTTGGGATGCAGGCTATACTCATTGAGATTCATCACTTCTTGAGCCATATCGGCAGCAGCGCTATATAACTCGTTAGCACGACCTTGGTTGCCTTCCTGGTACTCTTGCCAGCTCGCCTCGTACAAGGCGGTCCGAGCCTGGTAACTCAAGGCAGCTCCCTGGGTAGCACGACCGTAATCGGAGGACGCTAAATCGGAGGCAGAAGGCAGCAAACCTGCTGCTTCCGACAGGTCTGAGGTAATACGGTTATACACCTCTTCCCGCGAAGCACGGCTCACGCTGCGCGCCTCTTCCACAGTCGGAACGCTTGTGAAGATTGGAACCCCACCATACATCCACAGCAGTTCGTGATAAAAATATCCGCGCAAAAACAGGGCCTCACCGCGAATCCGATTAGCGGTTTCCTGTGAAAGCACCTCTCCACCTACCGCTTCGAGCTGTGCGAGAATCTCATTGGAGCGACTTATTCCGGTATAATTCTGGCTCCAAATACCACCTGACCAGCCGGACAGAGCATTGGCACGCCCCATTACGTACTCGTGCTGACGTCTCCAATCAGCGTGGGAGTAACCGATCTCTGTGGTACCGTCAAAGTACATTGGGTCATCACCCTGCCCCATCATCTGGCTATATGCACCATTAAGGGCGGTGTTAAAATCACGCTCGTTGGTCCAGAAGGTTGCTGATGATACCCTGTCTGTCGGTTCTGTAGTCAGGAAGCCCTCATCACACCCCGTGGTTCCAAGAGCGATACATAGAAGCAGTATGCCTGCAAGCAATACATTCGTTGTCTTCGTTATCTTGTAAGTCATAATCTTGGTTTTTTTATCAATCATAGTCTTGGTCATTTAGAAGCTAATGTTGGCGCCTATACTGATCACCCTCGTCTGTGGAGTGTAATCACCGGTCGTCCATGGATACTCAGGATCCAGACCGATACCCAAATTATTTGTCATCCATAGATTTTTGCCGGTTGCATACAGTCGCAGGCGTTGAATCCCTATACGGCTGACAATATCCTGGGGTAGTGTATAGCCGAGTTGAACATTACGCAGCTTCATAAAACTCCCGTCCAAGATCCACCAGGAGTTTGTCGTGTAGTAATTCCGGTTCACGTTGGAGTAGTATGCGGGGTGCCGTGCGTCTTGGTTATCGGGCCTCCAGTAGTCTTTATGCCACTCCGACGTATAGTTTTCCCAAACCGGGCCCTGCGCAAAGCCGAGGCCCAGGTACTGATCCCGCTTACCTACACCTTGAAGGAGCGCACTGAAATCAAAGTTTCGCCAACCTGCGTTAACATTCACGCCATAGATATAATGGGGGTTGGGATTACCGATCACTTTACGATCCGCTTCATTGATAACCCCGTCGTCATTCTGGTCCACATACATAAGGTCGCCCAAACGGGTTTCTTCTCCCGGAACATGTGCACCGTAGCTATCAATCTGTTCGTATGAGTCGAATAAACCTGCAACCTCAAGACCGTACCATGCATTGACGGGCGAACCTTCCTGAATCACTCTGCCGCCGAGGTTTCCACCTTCAATATACGGACCGGTTTCGACCAGGTCGATAACTTCGTTCCGGTTATCGGAGAGATTGACGTTGATACCGTAGCTGACTTCACCGATATTATCCTGCCAGCCGACCGACACCTCCCAACCTTTGTTTTCGACAATACCCCCGTTCTGGTAGGGCGCGTTTAGGCCGACCATATCGGGGACTGAAAGGGCCAGGAGGATATCTTCTGTGCGCCGCTCGTAGATATCACCCGTTACACTCAGGCGGTTATCCCAAAATGCGGCGTCGAACCCGATATTGGTAACTATCGTTGTTTCCCACGAAAGCTCTTCGTTGACAAGATCCGTAGCAGCACCACCTACCGACTGTGCACTACTGGCGTTGCCCAGATGATACGGAGTACTCAGATTGATGGAAGAATAGTAAGAGTACAGTGGCACATTCTGGTTACCCAACTCGCCCCAGGATCCGCGCAGCTTAAACTCATCTACCCAGTCCACGTTAAAGAACGGCTCCTCGGAAACCCGCCAGCCGAGCGAAAACGAGGGAAAGAAACCATATCTGTGCCCTTCAGCAAATCGGCTTGATCCGTCATAGCGAGCGTTGAATTCGAACAGGTAACGACCCATCAGCTCGTAGTTGAGCCGCCCAAACACTGAGCGCAGTGCCCAACTATTACCGTACCCCCGTGTTCCGTCGTTCGTTTCGTTACCCAGGTCGAGTTGGCGTAGTTCGTTGTTATAAAACTGATCTCGCCAGGCCCGAAACTCCTCAAAGTTGGCGTCGGTCTGTTCATATCCCACTACACCGGAAATATTATTATTTTCATTAAACGAATAGTCATAGTCGATCATAGCACGGAGTGTCGTTTGCTTATCCGTATAGGTTCGGTTTTCACCGAAACTGGGTCCCCAGTAGTATGCGTCGTCGGGATACTCTTCAATAAGGTTTGGGTCGGTCACAAACCGTTCCCAATCCATGGCACCATAGTCAAAAGAAGCCAGGGTCTGTATTTCTGCCCATGAAGCTATTCGATAGTTCAAGCGACCGGTGACAGTACCCTCCCAGAACACCCGCTGCTGGTTACCACTGACCTCGGCGGAAGCCAATGAACTACGGCCAAACAAGTTTGTGCCGTATGTGCCATCGGAATACCGGGTTCTTATTGTGGGCGGCGTATCGTGGACGATATAAAAATTCGCTGCCCATTCCTCAGCAGGAAGAATATCCCAACTACGATTCGCTGACAAGTCCACCCCGCCTGATATCTTATCAGTCAGATTAAAATCGGTGTTCAGACGTACGCCATACCGGTCGTGCCCCGTATTTGCCATCAATCCATCTTCTTCCAGGTAATTGAGTGAGAGCGAGTAGCGGGCTACCTCGCTTCCGCCAGCTATACTCAGGTTATGATCCTGCATTCGTGCCGGATTGAAAATTTCGTCCACCAATTCATTATCCGGATAAGCGTCGGGGTCCGTTCCCGCGATGGTATTCTGGATATATTCATCTGTGTATCGTGGCTGGTAACTGTCATAAGATTCACACTCACTAACCGCATTATTGGGATCGCGACCGTCGAGGCACCAATTCATAAGATTCTCCCGGGCCACGTTTGCAAGCCGCATGTGCGTCTCAGTGTCTACACGTTCCGGCCAGGCTGTACGGCTCTGTGTTCCTATGTATCCGTTATACGTAACCTGCAGGTCGCCGGCCGTTCCTCGCTTCGTGGTGACCAAGATTACGCCATTTGCTGCGCGCGAGCCGTAAATGGCCGCCGAGGCTGCGTCTTTCAGAACGGAAATATTCTCTACATCATTTATATCAATGTTGGAGAGATTCCCTTCGACTCCATCGATCAGCACCAGCGGTCGCGAGGCGCCTGCGCCGCCAGTGTCATCACCCCGGCCCAGAGTACCTTGTCCCCTGACCAGTAAATTTAGCTGGTTGTGACCTGGATGATCTCCACCGTCCAGCAGCTGCAAGCCCGGTGCCATTCCCTGCAGCGCATGTGTCACCGTAGGAACGGGTACTTCAGACATTTCAGCAGTCGAGACGGACGCCACCGAGCCCGTTAGGTTCACCTTTTCCTGCTCGCCATATCCTACAACAACCACATCTTCTCCCATCAAAGCTTGTGGCTGTAGGCCAACATCAAGTTCACTCCTGCCCTCAATGGCTATCTCCTGTGTCTGATAGCCAACAAAAGAAAAAACCAGCGTATCCGTAGTGGATGCCTCTAATTCGTAATAACCATCAATATTAGTTGATGCCCCCTGCGAAGTCCCCTTCACAAGAATATTTACTCCAGGTAATGTTTCAGATGTACTCGCATCTGTAACTGTACCTGATACTTGTTGTTGTGCAAGTACAGCTGTTGATGACAAGCCTAAAATGCATATCATCAATACCATATATTGTAGCTGTAGATATGTTCTCATAACACCCCATCTTTTATATTTAAGTATTTTTGTTATCCCTATTTGAATTGGCGATCCAATTCAAAATGTGTCTAAGTGTTTTATATACACTTTTTATTTTTCAAAAAATCCCGGTTTTATGCAAATAATTTTGAAAATATTTTTAATATAACTCATTTACTTCATTTGCTCATCGTAACAAGGGTTGCTAAAAAAAGACCTATCATTCTATTCTCCTGCCTATCATGCAATTATGCCAAATAAAAACATGAACTTATTATCAAGTTTTTTTGACCTCGCTTTTCTTGATAAGCAAAAATAAATACGATTTAGTCTCCTTGGATACTACTCTATTTTTAAAAATTGAATTTAATTGTTCGTATAACACTTAATGGCATCTTGGTAATTTTGCACTCAATTATTGCTACTGCTTTATTTAAATTTTCATATCTCTATCTCCTTTATAATTGACTTCATCGTTTCTCAGTAATTATATCCCATAATACCTCTTCTTGATATTGGACTTTTATCGAGCAAAGTCCTCTCCAAGGCTTTGTCAATTTATTTCCGAAATAACCCAATTTTTTTTTGCAACTTTCAAAAATATTCTCTCTTTTAGTGTATTTGCTACACTTGTGTATATTTAGACAATTTTGGGACTTATTTTAAACTAACTACAGGACATTATGACATTCACAAAATTTTGGGGATTACTTCTTAGCCTCGCAATAATTACGATTGGCTGCCAATCTCAGGGGAAGCAAATTCCTGATGATCAACCTCGCAAGATTGAAGTGCTTTTTCTCGGCCATGACAGCGAGCACCATAATAGTGCTGCCTATGCTCCGATCCTGGCTTCCGCACTGGCTGATGACGGGATCAATATAAGTTACACTGAGGATCCGGCGGATTTGAATACCCAGAATCTAAATAAGTATGATGCCTTGATGCTCTACGCCAACCATGATTCCATCAGTACCTCCCAGGATGAAGCCTTGCTGGACTTTGTGGAATCGGGCCACGGATTTCTACCGATCCACTCGGCCAGCTTCTGCTTTCGCAACTCCGAAGCATTTGTCGATCTGGTCGGTGCTCAATTTAAAGAACATGGCACAGGCACTTTTACCGCTTCTATTACGAACAAGGACCACCCCATTACCCAAGATCTTCAGGAATTTGAAACCTGGGATGAAACCTACGTCCACAGCAAACATAACTCTGAAAACCGAACGGTGTTGATGGAGCGCGAGGAAGAGCCCTGGACCTGGGTACGCACGCAGGGCGATGGCAAGGTTTTTTATACGGCCTATGGACACGACGAGCGCACATGGGAGCAGCCCGGATTCCAGGAACTGGTGAAGAACGGAATTATCTGGTCAGTCAGCGACCAGGTACGGTCTAACTGGGAGCAATTTGCCTCCTCTATGCCAGAATTACAATACGAAGACCGCGATAATATCCCCAACTACGAGGAGCGTGATCCCGCTCCCCGGTTCCAGCTGCCGCTCTCGCCGGAAGAATCGCAGAAACATATCCAGGTGCCGGTTGGTTTTGAGCTGGAGCTTTTTGCCTCCGAGCCCGACATCATCAACCCTATTGATATCTCCTGGGACGCCCAAGGACGATTGTGGGCCATTGAGACTGTTGACTATCCCAATACCGTGCGCGAAGAAGATGGGGTAGGCGATGACCGAATTAAAATTCTCGAAGATACCAATGATGACGGAAAGGCCGACAAAGTCACCGTCTTTGCCGACAGCCTGAACATCCCCACCAGCTTTACCTTTGTCAATGGAGGCGTGCTGGTTTCCCAGGCCCCGCACTTCCTGTTTCTGAAGGATACCGATGGAGATGACAAAGCTGATGTGCGCCAGAAAGTGATCTCAGGCTGGGGCACCTTTGATACCCACGCAGGGCCTTCTCACCTGCAGTATGGTTACGACAACAACATCTGGGGATCCGTCGGGTATTCTGGATTTGAAGGTACCATTGCCGGGGATTCCCTCAAATTTCCCCAGGGCTTCTACAAATTTAACACTGACTTTGATAACCTAAATTTCGAGTATCTGACCACCACCAGCAACAATACCTGGGGACTTGGTTTTAACGAAAGTTTCGATGTGTTTGGCTCCACGGCCAACAATACGCACGCAGTTTATATGGGAATTCCCAAACGATACTATGAGCACTACGAATGGCCGGAAGGCACTGAGCGGCAGCAGTGGAGCGCCGGGCGTAAGAAGATTGACGGCCACTACGCAATGCACCCCATCACCCGTAATTACCGGCAGGTGGATGTATTTGGTGGATTTACGGCCGCCTCTGGCTTCCAATTCTATACGGCCCGCCAGTTCCCCAAAGAATATTGGAATCGCACGGCTTTTGTCAGTGAACCTACCGGTGGACTGACGCACCGGGCCATCATTGAGCAAGATGGAGCTGGCTTTAACGAAAAGGACGGATGGAACATTTTTGCCGGCCATGATGAATGGATCTCACCGGTACAGGCCAAAGTGGGCCCCGACGGGGCCCTTTGGATCGCCGACTGGTACAACTTTATTATTCAACATAACCCCACCCCCAGCGAAGAGCGGGGCGGCTATGATGCAGAAAGTGGGGATGGGAATGCCCATATAAACCCGAATCGCGACCGCGATCACGGGCGCATCTATCGGCTTACTTACACCGGATCTGAGCCATCCGAACCAATGAGCCTCAGCAAAGATGACCCAGACGCGCTGGTTGAAGCCCTGAGCCACGACAATATGTTCTGGAGACTGACCGCCCAGCGTCTGCTCGTGGAGCGCGGTGAAACGGATGTGCTTTCTGAGTTATATGAACTCGTCCAAAATGAAGAAGTTGATGAGATGGATCTAAATCCGGCGGCCCAACATGCGTTGTGGACGTTGCACGGACTCGGAGCCTTTGATGAATCTAACCAGGAAGCTATTGATACGGCTACCGGAGCGCTGCAGCACCCGTCTCCAGCCGTGCGCAAAGCCGCTATCCAGGTGCTGCCCCAAACCGATGCGGCTAATCAGGCCCTGTTGGATTCCGGGGTCCTTACCGATCCTGACGGCCGGGTCCAGCTGGCGGCTATCTTAGCCACCATTGAAATGGAGACCTCTACAACGATCGGCGAAAAACTTTTTGCCCTCAGCAAAGATGAGAACCTCATGCAAGATGAGTGGTTGGCTGAAGCCCTGAAACTGGCTGCCAGCAAGCATGAAGACGGATACAAAGCAGCGGCCGGACAAACCTCACAGGATGCTGAAGCCAGTGAGTCTCAAGGCAATGACGATGCTGATGTTACCATCCAAATTGGGACGGTCATTAACGAACTGGAGTTTGATAAAACCGAATTTTCAGTCAAAGCGGGTGAAACGGTACAAATAGTCTTCAAAAATTCGGATTTCATGCAGCATAATCTTTTGATCCTTGCATCCGGCTCCCTGGAAAAGGTGGGCGAAGCAGCAGACGAAATGGCCGGTGAACCGGATGCCGCCGAGCAGAGCTACGTGCCGGATATGGAGGAAGTACTGTTTTCTACAGCGCTCATTAACCCGGACCAGACCGTTACCCTCACATTCACCGCACCGGAAGAGCCCGGAGAGTATCCCTACGTATGTACCTTCCCCGGGCACTGGCGGACCATGCAGGGTGTAATGACGGTCACCGAAGAATAATAATGGCTTTGCGAAACCATCAAACTTGTCACTCTGAGCCTGCCGAAGAGTCTCTGGATAATAGGCTATTGCTTCTAAGAGGAGATCCTTCAACTTTGTTCAGGATGACAAACAAGGTTTCGCAAAACCTTTTAATAGAAGATTGAATATAAAATTTGCAGTATAGTGAATATACAATTTGGTATAAGCACGTGGGTTTGGACGTCTCCTTTTACCACTGAATCAACAAAATTATTCCCCGCAATAAAAAAAATGGGCTACGATGTGGTCGAAATTCCTGTGGAGGATCCAGAAGTTATTGATGCTCCACAGGTTAAGCAGGCACTGGATGAGCATGGACTAGACGCTGTCATTTGTGGAGCCTTTGGCCCGGGTCGCGACCTGACCCACGAAGATCCATCCATCCATCAGCAGTGCTTTGATTATTTAGACGCACTGATGCACTTGGCCGACACCTGGGAGGCTGATTTTATTGCCGGTCCCATGTATTCGGCGGTTGGCAAAGCCCGGCTCGTATCCCCTGACCAGAAAAAGCGGGAGTGGGAATTAGCCGTGACCAATCTACGAAAAGTTAGCCAAAAGGCTGCTGACAATGGATTGCAGCTGGCCATTGAACCGCTCAATCGGTTTGAATCGGACCTGATTAACACCACGGCCCAGGCCAAGCAACTGATTAACGATATTAACCACCCGGCCGCTAAAATTATGGTCGATGGCTTCCATATGAGTATCGAGGAAAAAAGTTTGGAAGCTGCCATCCGCACCGCCGGTGATGACCTCATCCACGTGCAGACTTCTGAGAACTACCGGGGCACGCCCGGTACCGGTCAAACCGACTGGCAGAGTTTTAAGCGCGGATTGGAAGCTGTAGATTATTCGGGGGTGGTATCCATCGAAAGCTTTACTTCCGACAACCAAGAGCTGGCCGATGCGGTCTGTATCTGGCGACCCCTGGCTGAAGATCAAGACGAGTTGGCGGAACAAGGACTTCAATTTTTAGAGCAAACATTTCAATAAAAAATCAATAAGCACTATGTCAGATAAACAAGTAAACATTGCAATTATTGGATTGGGCTTTGGGGCCGAATTCATCCCCATCTTCCAGAAACATCCGGATGTAAACATGTACGCCATTTGTCAGCGTACTGAATCGAAGCTTAATGAAGTGGGTGATGCTTTTGACATCGATCAGCGATACACTTCCTACGAAGAGCTGCTGGCCGATCCCAAAGTGGATGCGGTGCATATTAATACGCCCATCCAGTTGCATGCCAAACACAGCCTGATGGCTTTGCGGGCTGGCAAGCACGTCTCTTGTACCGTGCCAATGGCAACAACTATCGAAGAATGCGAAGAAATTATCGATACGGTGGAGGAAACCGGCCTTAAATATATGATGGCCGAGACCGTGGTTTACAGCCGGGAATATTTGTTTGTTAAAGAACTCTATGAAAAGGGCGAGTTGGGTAAAATCCAGTACCTGCAGGCCAGCCATCCGCAGGATATGGAAGGATGGCCCGAATACTGGGAGTACATGAAACCCATGCACTATGCCACCCACGTGGTCAGCCCTGTATTGGGACTCACCAATGCACAGGCAGAATATGTTTCTTGCTTTGGATCGGGTAAAATTAGCGATGACCTTATTGAAAAGTCAGACTCTCCCTTTGCTGTGGAAACTTGCCACATCAAGCTTAAGGATTCGGATCTGTCGGCCCATATTTACCGATCGCTTTTTGATACGGCCCGACAGTACCGCGAGAGCTTCGATGCTTACGGTTCCAAGAAGTCCTTCGAATGGCCGCTCATCGAGGGCGAAGATCCAGTTATCCATACCGCCAAGAAGCCCGAACCGGAAATTCCCGAACGTGTGGAAGTACCGGATTACGGTCACCGATTGCCGGAAGAAATCCAGGAATTTACCCAGGAAGGCGTCTATGATGCCGACGAACATGCCCACCTCTCGTTCATACAGGGCGGCGGCCACGGTGGCTCTCACCCGCACTTGGCTCACGAATTTATCGCAGCCATCAAAGAGGACCGGGATCCGTATCCGAATGCAGTACAAGCAGCCAACTGGACCTGTGTAGGACTGCTGGCCCATGAGTCGGCGATGGAAGGTGGAGCGATCAAGCACCTGCCGGAGTTTACGCTGACTTAAAAAGCTCTCTATTTTATTCTATAAGGCTTTCCTGCCCACCGGTGGGAAAGCCTTTTTCTTTTAAGAAAATATGTGTGTTTAGAATAACCTTGGTAGGCTCTTTCCTTAATACGAAACCGTCATTGCGAAAGAGGGGCGCTCTCCACCGACTGACGCAATCTCCAATTAAATGCAATATCATCCTGAGCGGAGTCCAACGGACGCAGTCGAAGGATCTCCCTATACTTACATATTCTTTTAGTATGGACGGGACTCACCATGATATTAGCGTTGATCTTGTTCAGCAGACTCCTTCTGGGACAATCGGATAGAGAAGGAGCTTTTATTTAAAAAACTCTAACTTTAACAGTGCGTCTCTTCCCCTGCATCGTAGGGGAAGAATAAGATGGGGTCACTTATCATTAAGATGAGGATCCTGCGGCAACGCAATCTCTGTGGCAATGCCTTTTACTCATCTTTAAGAGGTACTTCCATTTCGTCAAGGTCCACTACAAAACGAGTTAAGCATGCCCCTTCGACTCGTCAGAGGTTATAACACCTAGGGTTATGGGATATAACACGTCGTGTTAAGGGTCCTAACAAGTAGGGTTAAGACCCCTGACGAGTGAAAAATACATCCAAGTCCCTGGCTATTGGGCGATAACAACGTCTGTCCCAAAATTTCAGAGGTGAAGGTGAGATCAATGATAAGGTGCCACAAATACCCAATAGCCCGGAATATTTACACCATTCAATTCTAACCGAATAATGCGTTAATTAACAACAGCTCTTCTTCTATTAAAGCTCATGCCTTCTTATTGTAAACAGCCGGGATATCTAAAATAACATTTGACTTACATCTCAATACTATTATATTAGTACTAAGGAAATACAACTAGACAGATAATTATAAATTTACGCTTTATGAAAAAGTCACTTACCCCCCTTGGAGAAACAGAAATGGAAGTGCTACACCACGTATGGGAACTGGAAGAAGCTACCGTTAAGCAGGTTCGTAACCGCATCCTGGAAAGGCGGGAAGTTGCCTACACCACCATTATGACGGTTATGAAAAATTTAGCAGAAAAGGGATATCTGAAATATCGTAAAGATGGTGTTACTTACGTCTACAGTCCCGCTCAACAACCTGAATCCGTGCGGTCAAACCTTATTGGAGATTTAGTCAATAAAGTTTTTAAAGGCTCCCCTAAAGAACTCGTTCAAACGCTGGTTAAGAGTAAAAATATTACGGAAGACGATCTTAATGATATCAAAAACATGATTGACAACATGGAGGACTAACAATGTTTGAATTAATCGATTTTCTACAATCTTTTGGTGCAACAATACTTAAACCAATCTGGTTTCCAATTGTAATATGGACCGGTGTTGCCATTCCTATTACATTGCTATTACGTAAAATCGAATCGCTGCAGCCCGTGTATCAGTATCACAGCCGAGTGGCCCTGTTACTGGCGCTGCCCCTGGGGATCGTTGGATCATACGGCATGGAATGGTTGGGACAACTCCTTGCTTCATTGCAAGCGGGGGGCACGAAGTTTATTGTCATCCAAAGCCCCATAACCGTTACGGCCCAACAAGCTATTCCTACTTTCTGGGAAAGCCTCTTAAATCCTATGTTCTGGATTGGTTTAACCAGTGCCCTTCTGGCAATCGGTATTGGCTACCACCTGCTCAGGTTAGGCATCAATGGGATACAGTTGAACAAGCTGGGGCAACAGCTGTCTTTCAAACCATTGAAACAGATGGGCGAGCATTATCTACCAGTAAATGATAAAAAGCTTCAAAATATTAATCCGCTTATTGCTTTTTCACCACAGGTTAGCATTCCATTCACCTATGGATGGCTGAATACGAAGATCGTCATCCCGGAAGAACTCAGAGATGAACCGGAAAAAGCAGCCATGGCTATTCGTCATGAGCTGATGCACATCAGGCATAATGATTTCCTACTAAATGGTGTACTGATGGTCGTCAAAGCACTATTCTGGTTCCATCCCCTGTCTCACTACTTATATCGCAGCAGCCAGGAATATCGCGAAATTACCTGTGACGGACAGGTACTGGCGGATACCCAGTTTTCAAAAAAACGATATGCAAGCCTTCTTTTTGAACTTGCTGAGCGCGAATACCAAAACAGTAATCTGGCCATGAGTATGGCTGTTAATCCTTCATCATTAAAAAAACGCATCCAAATTATGTCTACACAAAACATATCAACCACCACCTTTCGATCGAGCTTTCTGATGACTCTCGCAACGGCAGCACTCGTTGTGCTGACGATCTCCTGCAGCGATCTCAACAGCGAGGATGGAATCACTAATACTGAGTTCCAGGAGGCGCAGTCGCAACTGAATCTGCAAGTTGACAAAAATCAACCATTGTACGTAATAAATGGTGCAATTATTACTGAGTCTGAAGTGGATGAACCTAATGCTCTTTCACGACTCAAAGCAGAGTATATTTACTCTATTGACATTTTAAAGGGACAAAATGCTACTGATGCATATGGTGAATCCGGACAAAATGGAGTTGTTAAAATTCAGCTCCATGACGGCATCGATATTGAAACAGTTTTGTCAGACTTGAAACCAGCATCTGCACCAAAGGTTGATCCTAACTCTAAGGCACAGCAAAATGATTACTTTGTAGCTGTCGAACAGATGCCGGAGCTTATTGGCGGACTCCAATCACTCGCCGAGAAGATTAATTATCCGGAAGAAGCACATAAGGCAGGCACTGAAGGACGTGTTATTGTACAATTTATTGTCAACGAACAAGGTGATGTCGAAAGACCTCAAGTTATTAAAGGTGTGAGCGAATCACTGGACGAAGAGGCTCTGCGTGTGGTTAAGCAAGCAAAGTTTAAACCGGGGCGGCAGCGTGGTCAAGCCGTTCGGGTACAGTATTCACTGCCCATCGTATTCAGGTCTTCCTCTACTATAAGCAAAAAAGAACCCAAAGTTGATTTAGAAACGCCCAAAGTGGATGGAGCTACAATGAAACTCCAAAATGTGCAGGCCAACCAGAATGGTACAATCACAGGGAAAGTCATATCTGCAAAAGATAATGCCCCTCTTGCCGGTGCAAATGTTATCATGGAGGGCACCAGCCAAGGTTCGTCGACCGATCAAAACGGGAAATTCTCTATCCAGGGATTAAGCAAGGGAACGCATAATCTGACGATCAGTTATGTCGGCTACCAGCCATCGAAAGGGACAATCACTATTGAGTAGTTCCAAATAAGCTGTTATTATTTTAAAGCGGAGCTTCATAGGTTCCGCTTTTTTTATTTTATTAAGGAATAGTTACAGATAAGAATTATAACGGCTTACTCAATCCTTCGTGAAAAAAATTGCGGCGTACGGCGTTCATTTATTTACAGCATCGGGAGCAGCATTGGGATTATGGTCGCTCATCCTTATCTATGATGGCTTTTATCAAAACGCTCTGTGGGTGCTCGTGGCCTCAGCCGTTGTCGATTCCGTGGACGGAGCCTTAGCCCGGCTTTTCCAAACCAAGCAACATGCGGCGGCTATAGACGGTGCACTAATGGACAATGTTATCGATTTCCTCACCTGGACTGCCGCCCCCCTCCTCTGGGTCTATGTAACCATGCAGCTTCCTATCTGGGTGCTTCTTATATGTGCTATTGCCAGTGCTTTTGGATTCTCAAATGCACGGGCCAAGACTGATGATTATTTTTTCCTTGGTTTCCCTTCCTATTGGAATATCGTCGTTTTTTATCTTTTTGTCCTTAACCTACCCGTGATATTCGCCTCTGCTATCCTGCTGATATTCGCTTTTACAACATTTTTGCCCGTTAAATTTGTCTATCCCACACGTACCCCATTTCTCCGTCCGGTCACGCTTTTCCTCGGTGCTTTGTTTGTACTTCAATTTCTTGCTTTAATATACTTCTTCGACGAATCATCTCCGCTCTTGATCTACACCTCCTTTCTTTTTCCCTTTTATTATTTTGGACTTTCTTTTTACTTAAATATTAAAACAACTGAAACATCTGTCTGATTCATCCGTATGATTCTATCAGAAACAAGCATACAATGAACTAAACCTACTTCTATGGGAGCTCGATTAAGAAAATCACACAGCGATCGCATGATTTCCGGTGTTTGCGGAGGCATTGCAGAATATCTGGGCTGGGATCCTACGATCGTTCGCATTATATTTGTTATTTTAACATTCTTAGGCTGGGGTAGCCCCATATTGTTATACTTCATTCTTGCTATTGTGATGCCGGATTAATTTTAACTCATTGGTAGAATAGGTTTTGAAAATAAACTCCTATTTCATAATTATAGTCCATTAAGCAAACAGAATGGATTAGATTATGAAAATTGGAATTGTAGGTCCCGCCGAACAGGCTGTAGCATGGGAAAATCATTTACGTATCCATCAGTCAGTAACCGAGGTGGTTATTGTGCCCCAATTAAACAGCCTGAATTCAATTGATGCCTGTTTTTTACTTGATAATTCTGACAACCGCCTCAACCATGTGCTTGAGGCCGTAAAACAAGGACTACATACCTTTTTAATAGCTCCTCTCCCTACTTCTGACAGTAAACTTGCCAACCAGGTCTATCATGCTTCACAGGAAGCCAATGTTCGCCTGCAATTTTCCCACTGGCCGACCCTCACACCCGCCTCCAAATGGATGGCTAAAAAGATTACAAAGCCTTCTTTTATACAAATTAACCGAGATATAACCCACAGCGAGCAGTTGGAGTCCGATTCCAGCTTTGACCATCTGTGGACCAATGAACTTGCTTTTTGCTTGCGATGGATCAATGGGGCTGTTCATCATATCGACTTGAATACCGTAACTTTTCAAAGCCAAAAGCCTCATACCTTACATCTGCTTATCCGATTTGACAGTGGGGCGACCGCTAATATTTGCGTGAATGCTGCAGCATTTGCTTCCAGGCATCATCGTATTGCTGCAGACCATAACTATCTTACAGACTGTGATGTTTTAGAACAGACGGTTCGCCTTGGAGAAGAAAATGAAAGCAAACACCTATACTTTAACAGGCAATCTTTTGATGCATCCAAAGCGGCAGAGTTAGCAGCCATGGAATTCATCAAATCGATTCAGCTCAAAAGGCCTACGATTTATAACGGATACCATCTCATGGAGTTGACGCAAACACTGGACAAAATTAATAAGCGCCTGAGCAGGATATAGTTAGCAGGCTGGGTATTTCTGAGCTTGGTGTCAAAGATTAATTTTGAGATTCTATTTGATACTTCTCACTGCCTGCCGCCAACTGCCCACTGCTTCTCACTTTTTAAATATCCGTTTTTCGTAACGCGTATTCCGCACTACTCTGTTGTACTGATCACTGACCTACTGTTTCACCGCTAACTGCCCTTCTCATGCATGGCTTTAAAAAACTGCTTGAGCTTTTCTCTGGGGGCCAGTTTATCGATAAAATTAAATTGTCCGGCTCCCAGGCGTTCTCCACCATCTATCACCACACATTCACCCGTTATATACGGAGCCATGTCTGACATCAGGAAAGCGGCTAAATTAGCTAACTCTTCTTTGTCACCGTACCGTTTGGCCGGAATTTTGGAAAGAAACTGCTCTTCAGCATCCTCGTCTGGCACTAACCGGGACCACGCTCCCTTGGTCGGAAAAGGTCCGGGAGCGATGGCATTCAACCGGATGCCATAGGTCGCCCATTCGTAGGCCAGTGAACGCGTCATCGCCAATACCCCTGCTTTGCCACAAGCTGAGGGTAAAACAAAAGCTGAGCCAGTGGATTCGGAATAGGTGGTCACCATATTCAGGATGTTTCCCTCCTGCTCTTCATCTATCAGGTAGTTTCCAAACGCATGCGTACAGTTGAAAGAGCCGTGTAAAACGATATCCACAACAGCCTTAAACCCACCCGGGGACAGATCCTCGGAAGCAGAAAGGAAGTTCCCGGCCGCATTATTCACCAAGCCGGTCATGCGACCAAAATCGGACACAATTTGGACAATCATTTCTTGAATTCGATCATGATCACGAACGTCTGCCTCATAATACCTTACTTCAACAGCACCTGTTCCCGCTTCGGAGATAGCTTTGGCCGCCTTTTTCAACTTCTCTTTCGTACGCCCGCAAATAGCAATATTGCTTCCCAAAGCAGCAAACTTCTTGGCCATCGCCAATCCAAGGCCGCTACCTCCTCCGGTAATTAAAATGGTCTGCTCTGATAACGTATCCGAAGTAAACATAAACAAACTAAATTTTATAGAACACGGATCGTACAGGTATTACGGATCTCCACGGATTAGTTTATCTGTGTGAACCCGCCCAATTCGCAAAATCTGTGTTCTATTTCTATTTAACTTAAATTTTCGAAGATTCCGGCTGCGCCCATGCCGCCGCCCACGCACATGGTGACCAATCCGTAGCGTTTATCCAGTCTCTTCAAGTCATGCAAAATTTGGGTCGTAAGCTTCGCTCCGGTACATCCCAACGGATGTCCCATGGCAATGGCTCCACCGTTTATATTGACGATATCCTCATCCAGTCCTAATTCGCGGATCACTGCCAATGACTGAGCGGCAAAGGCTTCATTAAGCTCAATCAAGTCAATGTCCCCCAAATCCATGCCCGTTTTACCAAGCACTTTGGGTACCGCTTCAACTGGACCAATACCCATAATTTCCGGTGGAACTCCAGCTACTGAGAATCCCACGTAGCGGGCAATGGGTTCCAGCTCCAATTCCTCGGCCTTTTCGCGGCTCATCACGATGACGGCCGCGGCTGCATCATTCATTTGCGAAGAATTTCCTGCCGTAACAGTCCCTCCCTGCTTAAAAACCGGGTTAAGCTTGGCCAGTATTTCTTCGGAAGTATCGGACCGAGGGCCCTCATCCGTATCAAATATAAATTCAGATTCTTCCACTTCCCCACCGGCGGTCACCTTTTTTTCATGAACTTCAATCGGAGTTATCTGCTCTTTGAAATAGCCTTCGTCCCATGCTTTGATGGCTCGCTGGTGACTTTGATAGGCAAAGGCGTCCTGATCTTCCCGACTGACACCATATTTTTCGGCTACATTTTCTGCCGTCAGTCCCATGTTGATATACATTTCCGGGTAATTATCCACCAACTCCGGATTTGGATGAACCACATAGCCGCCCATGGGCACCATCGACATCGACTCTACCCCGCCGGCAATGACCACATCGGCTCCGCCCACCATAATACGCTCGGCCGACTGTGCAATGGTCTGTAATCCGGATGAGCAAAATCGGTTCATGGTTGCGGCCGGTACCGACGGCGGGAGTCCCCCGAGTGCCGCGCATTGACGAGCCATATTCAATCCCTGGGACGCTTCCGGAAAAGCGCAGCCCATGATGACGTCATCAACCATTTCAGGTTGTAGATTAGGGGCACGCTCCAGCAGTGCTTTAATGACCTCTCCCCCAAGTTTATCAGGAGGTGTAAAACGAAGCGATCCTTTATTGGCTTTCCCGGTCGGTGTTCGTGCAGCAGCTACAATTACGGCATCATTGGTAGTCATAAGTCAAAAGTATTAAGTAGAAAGTTATTACAGACTTTTCAAAGCGAATAAATAATTTGTTGAATTCAGGAGTCAGAATTCCGAATTAAACAACTACTGAACCCAGACAACTGAATACTGATTCCTCAGTTCCTCAATGGTTTTCCTTTCTTGAGCATATGTTCAATACGGGCCTGGGTTCGTTCATCTTCCAGAAGTTCTAAAAAGGCTTGGCGCTCCAGTTTGAGCAGGTAATCCTCGGGAACCTCTTGCGGCTCGCTCAGATCACCTCCACTCATAATATAAGCCACTTTATCTGCCACCACTTTATCGTAGTCAGTTATAAACTTTGCTTCGTGCATGATGTAGAGCATTAATCGCAGAGAGCTCAGAGCGGTCTTGCCTAGTACCCTCATAGATGGCTTTTGAGGTGGATGATACCCAGCATCTGCCATGCGTTTAGCCTCTGCTTTAGCGTTGGCAATCAGTAGATCTCGATTCATGATTACTGCATCCGAATCTTTCAGGTAGTGATATTTCCGAGCCTTGGGTGCTCCATCCGAGACTTTAGCCATGCCAATCGTCTTAAAAACTTCTTTGATATTGGGCAAGGGGTCCACCTGCTCATCCCCAATCACCTGATCCATCGCACGGCGCAGCATTTCCGTGGTGCCTCCGCCGGCAGGAAGCAGTCCAACCCCCACTTCCACGAGCCCCGCATAGAGCTCATAGTGAGCAACCACCTTATCAGCATACAACATAAACTCCACGCCGCCTCCCAGGGATCGTCCAAAGGGAGCAGTAATAACCGGAAAGGGCTGGTAACGCAAGCCAACCGCCACATCCTGAAAATTCTGTACGGCCTGTTTCACTCGCTCTTTCTCTCCTTTCTGCCAGGTTCCCATCGCCTCCATCAGGTTGGCGCCATAGGTAAAGTTCTCATTATCATGACTGATAACCAGTGCATCGAATTGATCTCGAACAATATCACAGGCTTTGTCCAGAGACTGCACAAGTTCAAAGCCCAGCGTTTGTTTCCGGGTTCGAAACTCAAATAGTGCTACGCCATCTCCCAGATCATAAAGGCCCGCACTCTTGTTTCCAAAGACCTCTTTATCTTCAGCCTTAAGGGCAGCAATCTGGATGGCGCCTTTGGCCGGAGGCGTCAACGGCTCGATCTTACCAGAAGCCAAGTTATAAACGGTGCGATCTTCTTGGTCGTAAAACTGCTCACGACCGGATTTCAACATCTGCAACACGGAATCGGGCACCTCTCGTCCCTCTTCCTGCATCCGTTCCACGGATTCGCGAACACCAATGGCATCCCAGCGTTCGAAAGGCCCCAGTTCCCAGTTAAAGCCCCACTTCATAGCGCAATCGATGGATTCAACCGAATCCGTAATTTCCGGAATACGGTTCGCGGCATAAAGCAGCAGATCACAATGAATTTCCCAGATAAATTCCCCCGCATCATCATCCTGTTGTACTAAAAAACGGAGCCGCTCTTCCGGGGTATCAAATTTCCTCTCAGCTTTTGAAGCACTTTTAAATTCAGGGTTCATCTGCGACTTGTATTCCATCGAATCCGGGTCAATAACTTTGTACTCTTTACCCGAATCCGTACGAACTTTTTTATAGAATCCCTCGCCTGACTTGTTACCAAATTTTTCCTGCTCGATCATTTTCTTGAACCCCTCTGGCAACTCAAACACCTCGCGCCGCTCGTCATCTGGTATTGACGGATGTAAGTTGGTCGCTACATGGTGAATAATATCCAGACCAGACATATCGGCCGTACGAAAAGTGGCAGCTTTGGAGTACCCTGTGAGGGTACCCAGCAGGTAATCAATTTCTTCGGCACGGAAATCCCTATCAAAGAAATGAGGCATAATACTGGCCATCGAAAAAATACCGATACGATTGGCCACAAAATTTGGCGTATCCTTACAACGCACCACGCCCTTACCCAGCGTCTTTTCACAGAAACCAGACATAAATTCCGTCACCTCTTCAGCAGTGGAGGTAGTAGGTATTACTTCCAGGAGCTTCATGTACCTCGGTGGATTAAAAAAGTGGGTCCCCAAAAAATGGCTCCGAAACTCATCCGAACACTCTTCGCTGATCTCGCCAATAGGCAAGCCCGAAGTGTTGGAAGTTACAATGGTATCAGCTGTTCTGACCTCCTCGATATCGCTCATCATCTGCTTCTTGATATCCATCTTTTCAATGATGGCCTCGCAGACCCAATCCACTTCCTGGATGATATCCAGATCGTCCGTGAAATTGCCCGGTTGTATTTTGGTCGCATCACTTTTATTGCCAAGCGGCGAAGGGTTCATTTCTCCAAGCTTTTTAATGGCATCCACCGCTCGCTGGTTGGGATTGTCGCTCTCTTCACCCTTTAAATCGAGCAGCCATACCTGTAAGCCAGCATTTACACAGTGGGCTGCTATTTGGCTGCCCATCGTACCAGAACCTAACACGGCTACTTTCTGAATAGAATATCTTTTGTTTAACATGTAAGTCAAATTTGTTTGGGGATTAAGGAGTCAGATGACAGGATACAGGATCAGTTCCTCTGACTACCGAATTCTGATTACTTTTTCTTATTCCTCCTCCCGTTCTTCTACATCCTCATACATTGAATTAATTTCTGCCTCGTAATGTTCCTTCACCTTGGGTCGCTTAACCTTGTGCGTGGGCGTTAATTCACCAGATTCAATGGTGAAGGGCTCCTCTAACAAGACAAACTTTTTGACGGTCTCCCAGGGAGATAAATTCTTATTCACTTTATCCACTTCCTCCTGCACAAGCTTGAGCACCTTTGGATCTCTGCTCTGATTATCCTCCGAAATGGTGGCATTCAGCCTTTTTCTTATGTTCTCGTAGTTAGGAACAATCAATGCCGAACAAAACTTACGCTGATATCCAATTACAACTGCCTGGTCGATATACCCGCTTTCAATTAACCGATTCTCTATAATCTGGGGCGCAATATATTTACCGGTGGAGAGCTTGAATACCGATTTCTTACGATCGGTAATAAAGAGGTATCCATCTTCTAACTTTCCAACATCACCAGTTTTAAACCAACCATCCTCAGTAAAAACTTCATCGGTCTTTTCCTGATTTTGGTAATAGCCTTTCATAATATTTGGACCTTTGGCTAAAATCTCACCATCGTCTGCAATTTTAATTTCCACATTGGATAATGGCATCCCGGCACTGCCTACTCTCAGGTGCTCCTTGTCATGAACCGACAGTACCGGCGATGTTTCCGTCAGCCCATATCCCTGCAGGCAGATGATGCCCAGCGCATTCATGAAACGGAACAGTACCGGTGACAGAGCAGCTCCACCGCTTACAATTCCAAAAAGTTTGCCTCCAAAAAGCTCGCGAATTTTAGAGTACACCAATTTATCCGCAACTTTATGTTTTAGTGCTCC
The DNA here is from genome assembly GCF_026229185.1 of Fodinibius salsisoli. Lineage (GTDB taxonomy): Bacteria > Bacteroidota > Rhodothermia > Balneolales > Balneolaceae > Fodinibius > Fodinibius salsisoli. The sequence continues at coordinate 427,984 of NZ_JAGGJA010000002.1, forward strand.
CAATCCGGTAGGCGGATGTTCAGGATCATAGTTTTCGGCAAGATTTATGGCCCAATAATAGAGCCTTTTCTTCAGACCGCTCATCTCCTGTCCCTTCACCTTGATCCCGGTATGCACTTTCTCGAGCAGTCGTGGGACGGTAGCGAAATGATAGGGCTTTATGGTTTCAAAATCTTCTCGTATCTGATCGACCTCTTCAATATAGTAAATAGGGTATCCCATGCGTAAATAGAGGTAGGTAATCAATCGTTCAAACACATGCGACAGCGGAAGGTAAGATAACATACGCTGCCCTTCTTCTACCTCTTCATCAAAAGGTACACGCTCTCGGGAAGCCACAAGGTTGGTGGCTATATTTTGATGAGACAGCATTACCCCCTTCGGAGCTCCTGTTGTGCCTGATGTATAAATAAGAGTCGCTAAATCTTCCGGCTTTACCTCAGACCTCAATTTTTCAAAAAGTTCCGGTTCTTCTTCGTGCTTAGCTGCTCCTTTGGCAAGAATATCTTCAAATACCTTCAACTTCTTGTGCTCAGATCCCAGGATACTGATCACCGCCTCTACCGTTTTAATGCTCTTAATTATCGGTTTGGTATCACGGAAAAGTTTATCTGTGGATACGATATGGGCCTTAGTCTGCGAATTTTGTAAAATATATTCGATCTGCTCACCCGGCTGGGTAGTGTAGATGGGAACGGTAACCGCACCCAGTGAAAGGATGGCCTGATCACATATTAACCATTCCGAACTATTTTCGGAATGCAGGCTAACCCTATCACCTTTCCGAATGCCCAACTCATAGAGTCCCAGGGCCAAGTTCCGAACTTTCATCAAGAACTCCTGCTTATTCATCTCAATCCACTTCCCATCCCTCTTGGTCCCAAAAAGTACGTCCTTGTCATGCTTTTTCAGGCCCTTGTCTACTTCAGAAATAATAGTTGTTGAATTGTTTATCATAACACTCCCTATTAAATCGCTAATGTTATTCTACATAATAATTTAGCCGTTTACAGATAAATTCAAAGTTGAATTTTATTTCTGTAACCGGCTTCCTATCATTCGATACACTTTTAATGGTAAAACAATATTTATGTATATCCAACCAGAACTCAAAGAACGTGTAGAACTCTTTTTAGATTCCGGGCAAAAACATATGGGGCATGCGCTGGGCATTACTTTTTCTTCCTTTAAGAAGGATGAAATAAAAGCTACTATGCCCGTAAATGAGAACACCATACAGCCCTTTGGCATTCTACACGGCGGGGCTTCGGTAGCCCTGGCCGAAACACTTGTCTCAATAGGCGCCTGGCTAAATCTTAAAGATCCTTCGCAAACAGCTGTAGGCGTCGAAATTAATGCCAACCACATCCGATCCGTTAAAAAAGGGAGTCGTGTTGAAGCCGTAGCTACTCCCATCCAACGCGGGCGTAAAATCCATGTTTGGGAAACAAAGATCTACAACACCAATGATAAGCTGGTGTGTGTGTCGCGGTGTACGCTGGCGATTGTGGACAAGTCGTGAGTAGTGAGTTATGAGTCTTGAGGTATGAGCAATGAGTCCTGAGTTATAAACAGGGAACTATGGGTGTTGAGTTTTGAGTAGCGAGGAACGAGATAATTTTTTTGTAAGGATTTGCTGACTAATTGGTCTTACTTATAGTATTAATTATAAAAAGACCGATTATCATGAATAAATTTAAAGATTTAGAAATCTGGAAACGTGCCGTAGCATTGGCAACTAAAATTTATGAAGAGACTTCAACCTTTCCTAAAACTGAGAAATATGGATTGGTTTCGCAACTTCGTCGATGCGTAGTTTCTATTGGATCTAATATTGCGGAAGGAGCAGGACGGAATACTAACAAAGATTTTAAGCGTTTTTTGAGTATTGCATATGCTTCTTCCTACGAATTAGAAACACAAATAATAATTGCATCAAACCTTGACTACATAAGTAGTTCTGTAAACAAAGAATTGTGTGAAGAGATTGATGAGCTCCAAAAAATGATTTATGTATTTTCAAACAAGCTTAAATTGAAATAATGGACTGCTCACTACTCAAAACTCAGGACTCATCACTCAAGATTCCGCATGCAGTTGCTGCATAAGCTTTCGTTTCGTGATAGGAAAAATAGTCTCCCTGAAAGGAAACTGCAGATCAATACTAAAAGCATAAGTAGCCGGATTTGGCATTTTTTTGTTTTCATTAATCAAATCCAGTTTGATGGCGTTTGGCGACAAATGAGCACGCCCTTTTTCCAATGCCTTTAAAAATGCCGTTTTCAGGGAGCGATAGGTATCATTGGAGCTCTCAAAGACGGATATTTCGTACTGAAACAGCAAAAGTTTTGATGTCTCATTATCAGGGACGAACAGGTATCCCTCATCGGTGTAATTGGGGATAATACCGACCTCTTCAATCTGTATCTCTTCATCCACGAACTCATAGATAGTCTGGCCTTCCTCAATCTTTGCTTTTAGGTACGGCAGGGCCCATGCTATCAGATCTTCTACTTTTGCCAAGTCTGAACCCGAGACAAAAACTACCTCGTGCTCAATAACCTGGTTAACAAAATCAATCTTTTTGATCCGTTTGGGAAACTTGTCTCTCAAATCTTGCAGACGATCAAGGATATCACTGAGCGTAGCATGAAGCTTAATAAGATGACTTAGGTGAGGGTATATCTTGTTCTTTTGAAAGTCCTCGGAAATAGTCTTCAGTCCTGCGAGAACCTTATACTGGGATACTTCGAAGTCGGATTGAACCTGGGTGAACAGATCAAGATTGAGTGGTAAATCGCTCATAGTTACCTCCAATGATTTGATTAACCGATATGTAGCGACATCTTTCTATCAATAGCTTACTTATTAACGAAATCAGGAGCAAGTTTTATTGTGCCTCTCTGGTACAGCACTCCAAAATACCAGAATCAAGGCTACCTATTCATGTTCACGGAACTGCACACTTTTCCACTTTAGGAACCGATCTGTCACCTTACGTCGCTGGTACTTTCCGGTTGAAGTCACCGGTATTTGATCCCCAATCACAACTACTTTGGGCGATTTCGGAAACGGTAAATGCGCACGACAATAGTCTAAAATAGCGTCTTTACCTTCCATTCCTTCCTCAAGTTGAATGTATGCTCCCACTTCTTCCCCATACCAATCATTTTCAAAGCCTACGGCGATGCCCGCCTTGACACCCGGGGCTTTGTTGATAACCTCATCAATTTCGAGGGGCGATAAATTTACCCCTCCTCTAATGATTAGCTCCTTCAGCCGTCCCGTAATAAAAAAGTATGGTCGTCCCTTTTCATCATTTACATAAAATCCCTCATCCCCGCTGCGAAACCAGCCGTTCTTGAAGGCATGCTCGTTGGCTTCTTTGTTGTTATAGTATCCCCGCATCACATTCACGCCCCGAACAACAATTTCTCCACGCTCTTCTTCCCCCAAAGCATTACCCTCTGAGTCATGGATGGCCATCTCATTAGCAGCAACTGGAATACCTATACTCGGATAGCCATAATGGCTGTGCCAAAAATCACGTCTTTCTCCCGTAATACCAACAGGAACAAAACAGGAATAACAGGTGGTTTCCGAGAGCCCATAACCGTGAACAATCGGTATATCAAAGCGTTCTTCGAAGATTTGGGCGACTTCCACGGTCAGTGGCCCCGCCCCACAGATGACGTGCCGCAACGGGACTGTCTTGGGGGCATCCTGTTCCTTATAAAAGTTATTCAAATACTGAAGCAGGGTAGGAACCATGCTGACTATATGAACCTGATGTTCTCTGATCAGCGGAAAAAACTGACTAACCTTAAATTGACGGTTCAACACTACAGATCCCCCTGCCCAGAATGGTGTCAGGAGCGTTACTACCGTTCCGTTCACGTGATGAATCGGCAATACACACATCATACGAGTTTGCTTGTCGATGTTATGCCATCGGGCAATAGCTCGCGCATCCTCCAAGAGGTTACGTTGGGTTAATACGACCCCTTTGGGCTTCCCGGTCGTGCCGGATGTATAAACAATGAGGGCATCTGACTCTGAAAGGGATTCTTCCTCAAGTTGAAGTGTACCTCCGGTTTTGGTAAAGTTCGAAACCTCACCCTCGCAAACAATCCATTCGATGTGTTTAAGCTGGTCATATTGTTCCAGGATACCGCGAAATCGATCTCTATACTCGGTGCGGACGAACGCCAGTTCGATTTGACCGTTTTCCAGGATATAGGCAATGCGTTCATCATCTTCCTCCAGGTTTACCGGAACAACCACCAATCCCAGCATCCAGGCTGCAAAATACTGAACAACGGTATGCCAGTGGTTGTGGGCAATCGTGGCTATACGGTCGCCGCGGCTCAGCCCATGATGTTGTAAAAAGCGGGCACACCCGAGAACATGTTGATAAAATTCAACATAGCTTTTTTTAGTTTCTTTCCCCTCACCATCGATATAGCTTATATAATTCTTTGAATCTTCCGATCGGGCTTTTAGTAGTTCTTTTACATCTTGGAATGACAAAGAAGGTAATGAAGTTTCCAGATTCCGAGCGTGACTAATTTTATCCTGAAGCTCTTGAAAGTCCATATACTGATGGTAATATTTATTATCCGATGTATTTCTATGTTAGTTTATGCCAATCGAAAAGGCAAGTGAACTAAAAAAGATGGGTCTCTTGTTTTACTTCTAAAGAATATAAAACCTGCCCGATGAAATATATTCTAACCATGATAACAGCTCTCATTGGTGGATGTATGATAAGCCTGCTCTTTTCTGTAATTCCTTTGTCTGAATTGACAGATAATACTGTTTTGGCTCAGCAGTCCGAAACAATCAGTGACACGGTGCGTTGGGAGCGTCCTCGGTTTTCTGAGCGTAAAAACGAACGGCATCAATTGGTAGAAAGGGGTATTCAAAATAAAGGAGTAACTGATCCAACGGTATTGGAAGCCATGCGGCAGGTACCCCGGCACTTGTTTGTCCCCAAACAATACCAATCTTATGCCTATCAGAATCGACCGTTGCCTATAGGCTATAACCAGACCATTTCTCAGCCGTATATCGTAGCGTATATGACGCAAATGCTAAACCTGGAAGCAGGCGAAAAAGTGCTGGAGATTGGAACCGGAAGTGGATATCAAGCTGCGGTATTATCTGAGCTAACCTCCAACGTATTCACTATTGAAATTGTAGAACCATTGGGCCAACAAGCCAAATCTCGTTTCGACTCGCTTGGGTATTCCACCATTAAAACCAAGATCGGCGACGGCTACAAGGGCTGGTCCAAGCACGCTCCTTTTGATGCGATCATCCTAACAGCCGCACCCGAAGAGATCCCACAGCCGCTTATTGAGCAGCTTGCGCCCGGCGGCGTGCTGGTGGCACCGGTCGGCAGAGCCGGTAAGGTACAAATGCTTACCAAAGTGACCAAAGATCAGAATGGGAAAGTGGAAATACAGAAAAAATTACCTGTTCGCTTTGTTCCCATGATGGGTGGCCCCGATGAAAACGGATCAGAAGTTGACGAATAGTTGTTAACCGGATATTCCTCTCGACTGCCCGCAAATCTTAAATTTGTGATAACCTTAATAATACCTTCCAATATACAATGCAATGATTACCAAGACAGAATATCCTTTATATTTTGCTGTTATATATTCGGGGCTTGATAAAACAATCACAGGGTTCTGTCATTGACATGGCATATCCAAAGAGTGTTGTGCTCCGACCCCTAACCTGGCAATCTCATCAGGGTTCCTCAGAAGCCTTTTCCATCCGCTTGAAGAGTTCCCAAACGTCCCTTCCAATTCTGTATCCAGACCAAAAGTGAGTATGCTCCATGGACGTTCGGCTCAGCCGGACTCTAGGCTGCCTAGGAACTTAGTTCGGCCACTGTTTGACGGTACTCATCTGGATCTTGCATCTCGAAATATGCACGACCAATGGCAAAAACTGGTCGCGCCGGCAGTCGAAGCGCTCCAATAGACGGATTTTCCTTACTTCGCGTGGGCTGTCCCAAATCTTCATTATTCAACCGAGCAGTTGCAGATCCCACTGGAAACATTCGAATGGGCATTACCTTGGCAAAATGACCATTCGGGGCATTGCCAGACAATGTCACATCCCCGAGATCGAATAATAGGTCAGCTATATGCTCGAAGGCCTTTAACATTAGGGGCCTGCGCCAGAAGCGCTCCGGAATTCCTTGACTGACGGCATTCACCAATTTTACGAGTGGAGTCGTTGTCATTGAGACGCACCATTCAAGCCTCGGGGCATCAACTTCTATAGAGAGTGTCATTGGACCCGTCCAGTTTAGTGATATATTTGCATGAATGTTATGTGCCGCGGCAGCGCTGTAGTAGCGGGGGCAGGCGATATCCAGCCGCGGAGTATCAGCAAAAATGGACCATACCCCCTCCGGTGAACAGTGCCAAATTGTGCTGTAGGGAGCGAAATCGTTCTCCGGAAAGACCCGCAATGCCAATACGTGCCCTGTATCAAAGGGCAAAGCGAAAACGCCGTAACCGCGTACATACTCAAATCCGGACAGTGGCGAAGGGGCAATACGCGGCTTAATCGTTTGTACTTCCCCGGCTAAATCCAGGGAGGCTTCTGTCTTGTTATCTATTTTCAGAGTTGACCAATCGTGATTGATGTGACTTTCAGCCTCTCGAAATTTTTCATCAAGTGCCATTTTTTTCGGTCTTTCCATAATTATAATTCTACGTCTTCATTCTTATTAACATCTATACGGTTGATTCTTCTAAACTAAAGCTGGCTTCGGTCCACCATCAATACTTACTACAATATTCTTCTTGTCGCCTGTCAGCGTAACCTTTTTTAATTTGCCTGTAAAGGTGTAGGCATCCTTGCCGCCGTCAACGACGCCTCGTGCGGTGGTCCAGTCATTGAATATTTTATCGCTGGCCTGGACTGATCCCTGACGGACATTTTTCCGTATCCACCCGGATCCTTCGATAATCTCAACGACATATTCGGTGCGCATGGCCTCTGTGCCGTCAATAACGAGTGCTCGGCTGGGGTTATCCCGGTCTTCAACACTCAGATACGAGACGCCCATCACCTCTCGGTCAAGTCTATTTGTATCTTTTGTATATACTTTGCACTCTTCAGGTTTACCCTCACCCGGGCGGTGCCTGCAGACAAGGACTTTCATCCGGGGTGGTACTTTAATGGAGGTAATCCGGTCGTTGCCAACCGTCCAGAAATCATCGGCTTCATAGACGCCCGGCGTAAAGGTTTGCGAGGTTCCCTTAAAGTTAGATTTTGTATAGGCCGTGATGCCGTGCATCCGCTTATAAGCTGCAAGGGCAATGCGAAGGGCCAGCCTTTGTATATCAACTTTCCATTCACCATTTTGCATTGTGTCAAGCTTGTCCCCTATTTCTTCAATTTTATCAGGCGGAACGGGGAACCCCAAAACTTCGATCGAATCAGTAATAAATTCCGCGATCTGACTCCAACCTCCTGCTTCGATATTAATTTCTCTTTTCTTAAGTTCGCCGTTTTCAAAGACAAACTTATAGAACAGGTGGTCGTCATTCATTACAAGTACACTATGATCAATCTGTCCCTCGATGGTAACTTTAGATCCCTCTCTACGCAATATATTGGCCGGCTTAACATTCCAGTGATGGCCATAAACCTTCAATCGCTGAATTTCCGGCCCGTCTATAGCTGCATGGAGAGCTTTATTTATATTCTGTTTCATTGGTTCTTCCTCTTTTGGAATTATGGTAAGGGGGATAAGTAATTGTGTTATTCTGTTGTCATTTAATAAACCTGGCAGCATTACAGCGGCGTTCAGGGTTTGGCCCCAAATGGAACGCTGCCGGACTATGTTCTCTTTTTCTGCTCATGGCGTATGAACACATACTCACTTACTGAGCATGTTTACACGATACATTGGGATGCCAGAATGAAAACATACCTTCCGGATTATCTTTCCAAATCCACATATGAAGACCATAGAGTCCATGATCTTCATTTCTGTGAAATTCCCGGCCAAAAAGCGACGGTGGATTATCATTGCCCTCATCCCACTGATCGATTGGAACTACCGGCTCTCCACCAACTAATTGAAGACCACCGTTTGGCTGTGGTTCATAGAAGAGTACCTCCGGTTTCCTGAGGTCGATGGTCAGATCGAGACGATCAAAATTTACGTACACTACCCCAATCGCTCCTGATCCTTCGGGATTCTCCGTACAGGGTAGAATCTGTTCAAATCCATCCTCAATGGCTGTATCTACATCATGATACCTGGCCGTCGCCCGCCGGATCTTCGCCAGACCTCTGTGCTTTTCCGCCTTACCCATGGAGGCAAAAGAATCATTGGCGTCGTTATTATTGATAGCATTTAATCCTGAATAATCGGTGGTAGGCTGGATAACTTCTACCCTTTTTTGTTCTTCATTCTTACTATCGCTACCAGTTACATCACAACCTGTGATGATCATGGATATCGCTATAAACAGCAGGCACATGCCCGTTAGGATATAGTGGTGATATCGATCAAAAAAGGATCTTATTTCTGAATGCTGTGTTCGTCGTTTCATGGTACTATTGCTTTGAAAGGTTAGATTTGATGAATGTTTGGTGTTTTTTAGCTGTAGGTTGGGATTTATTTTATTCATTCGTCAAAAGGTTGAGAAAGGAGTTCAGTGTTTTGCTCTTTGCTATCAACAGTGGACTTCTGTCCGGCTCGAGGAATAAACATCGGTACCTCCTTGCGGTATTTTCGGTATCTATCACCAAACGCCTGAATTAGATCTCGCTCTTCTAACTGCAGAGCAACAAGGATGTAACCAGTGGTAGCTATGGAGAATACCAAGTGGCCTACTGTCATCTCAGGAATGGCCCAAAAGGCAAAAAAGAAGCCCAGCATCATGGGGTGACGCATATGGCTGTACAGATTCGGTGTCTGGAATTTTGGCTCCCATAGATCGCGATCTTTCATGAAATCGCGGACCTGGGTCAATCCGAAAAGATGGGCATGACTGATCAAAAAAGTAGTATAGACCACCAGGCCCCAGCCAAGACCAAACAATCCCCAAAGTATCCACCGACCAATCTCGTTTTCTACGCTCCATATTGGTGCCGGGAGGGGCTGCCATTGCCAATACAGCAAGAAAAGCACCCCGCTTGCCAACAGTACATAGGTGCTTCGCTCAATCGGCTCGGGAACGATCTTCGTCCACCATTTTTTGAAGCCCGGCCGCGCCATCCCGCTGTGTTGAACAGCAAACAGGCTTAGCAGCCCCGCATTGATGAGCAACGCTGGTAGAAAGGCCCCCGGCTCTCCTGAATTAATGGTTTTGGGAACCCAAAAATCACCTACAAAGGCAATGGCATAGCCAAAAGCTCCTAAAAACATTCCATAGCTTACAACTCCATAGATAAATGCTAATATTCTACCCATTTTATCTCCTCTTTTAGTTCTAAATTTATTCGACTACCGATTGCCAGTAATCCCTGTCTTTCATGTAGAACAATAGCGAAACAAGGAGATCTTGTCATGAGGCGCAGGTCTCAAATTTATTTTTAATTTGGCTACATAAGTAACCTTTTGTAGGACTCTTGTCCCTATCCATAGTTCTGGCCCAACTGTCATTCTCCACCTGCAAAATTTGATCCTCCGAACTTTTGAGTAGTTATACCCACTTCCGCAGGTGTATCATAAGTAGCAACACTTTTAAATTAGCTTTAAAAGGATGATGAAATAACATCTCCTCCAACCTAAAACCATCTTATGTTATGAAAGGGATAACAGGACACAAGGGATACCTTCACGGGCTCATCGGGTTATTACTATTCATTCCGCTATTCTTCTCAGCTTGCGAAGATCAGCGTATTCAAACGGTAACCCGAACCGAATATGAACCGGTATATATGACCGAACAGGAGTTCCAAAATGCCGTTCAGCTGGAGGAACCTCGTCAATTGGAAAAACCGGGCAAAATTTATCTATACAATGGCTATCTTTTCGTCAATGAGATAAACAAAGGCGTACATATTATCGACAACCGGGACCCCTCTTCTCCGTCAAAAATCGGCTTTGTCAACATCCCCGCTAACAAAGATATAGCGGTAAAGGGAGATCGACTATATGCCGATTCCCACAGCGATCTCGTAGTGTTCGATATATCGGATATGCAAAATGCCGAACTAATAGTACGTAAAGAAGGAGTATTTGAATTTTCGGCCAGCAAGCATCCGGGCTATCCCTACCAGCCCGCCGACCCCGAGAAAGGCATTGTTGTGGACTGGAAAAAAGTAGAAGTAGAAGAAACCTGCCAAGGCGATTGCTATAATGGGCACCGAGGTATTTTCTTTGACAGCCAGACCGGAGCTCTTAGTGAAGCCGGATCACCATCTTCGGGTGGTATCGGAGGCTCTATGGCCCGATTCGCCATCACCGGAGATTACCTCTATGCTGTTGATGACCAAAGCCTCTTCGCTTTCGATATAAGCTCTTCCGATCCCACTAAAGTCAGCAAAAATGATATCGGATGGTCGATCGAAACCATCTTTCCGTATGAACAGAATCTTTTTATCGGCTCTGCAAGCGCCATGTATATCTACGACATATCGAGTCCCGGTTTTCCGGAACAGCTTTCTATATTTCCACATTTTACCGCCTGCGATCCGGTTGTTGCAGAGGGAGATTTTGCCTATGTCACTCTTCGCAACAGTGAACGTTGTCCACAGGGTGTCAATCGACTGGAGGTGATCGACATTCAAGATTTGGTCAGTCCCCAAAAAGTGAACACTTATCAAATGCTGAATCCGCACGGACTGGGGATAGACAATGGTGATCTTTTTGTAGGCGAAGGAGATAAAGGGCTGCGTATTTTAGATGCTACCGATCCTGCTAATATCAAACAGATTCGCCATATTTCTGATATTAAAGCTATGGATGTCATCCCTTTTGACCATGTACTGATGGTTACCGGCAAGGACGGTATTGTGCAATATGATTACAGCGACATCAATAATCTGGAACTGTTAAGTACTATTCCCGTGGTTAAAGAGTAATGAATACAGGATACGGTGGTCAGCATTCAGAATTTTGCAATTTTCTTCTGAATGTTGGCTCCTGAATTCTGATTTCCCAAACTATTATGGATCGTAATTTTTTATCACAAATATTATTCCTCTGCCTGATTTTTGCTGTTATCAGTATCTCCTCAAACGCACAATCCAAGTACAAACTTAATATCGGTCTTGATATTCTGCCAGATGATGATACCGTTTCAGAGCGACTCAAAGTGACAAACAACTATCAGTTTAGCCCGCAACTTTCCGCTGGATTGGGCACAGGCTTCACCTACTATGATGATCCGTTGAGCCTGATCCCAATCTTCATAGACCTGAGGTATAAACTTCTGCAAAATGATCTTGCTCCTTTTGTATTTCTGGATACAGGCTATACGATCAGTGTGCTCACCGATACCGATACACGAACTGACAGCCACCGTGGTGGATGGATGCTGAATCCGGGTTTGGGTGTACAATTCAGCCCTAAAAATGGTCCCGGCTGGTACCTGAGTATAGGATACAGCACTGACCATTCGCAATTTGAGAGAGAAGAAGGAAGCAGTCGGACCATAAAAAATGAGGTTACGTATAAACGACTGATGGCCGGATTCGGATTATTCTTCCGCCTTTAACAACCACTTAAATTCATGGTTCTATACCAACTCCGGCCTCCCGGGCCAGCACGATAGCTTTGGCACGTGAATTCACCTGCAGCTTGCTGAATATTCGGGTGTTGTGGTTTCGTACCGTCTTTGGGCTGATGAAAAGCTGATCAGCTATTTCATCATTTTTGAACCCCTTGGCGATCAGATTGAGCACTTCTCGCTCGCGGGGTGTTAACTCCGGGAAGATCTCTCTTGGCCTCCTCCTTTCCGGCTGCTCATTTGTGGATCCGATAAAACTGCGCACTTCTGTCAAAAACCGTTCCCAGGCTGGTTCTTTCTCAAGCAGAATATGATTCTTGCTGCCCAGGGTAATCAGGCGGGCTTCGGGAATCAACGTTGCTAAAATACGACTTTCTTCAAATGGAATACCTGCATCCTGCTTCGCATGCAGAATAAGGGTCGGAATTGAAATATCTTTTGCCAAATCCGAAACATCGATGTGGTAAAAGGCTCGCTCCATCGTTGCCGCACTTTCAGGCGAAGCAGAAATGCGGGCTAATTCGTTCAGCCAGTCCTTTTGTTCTTTGGTACCCCCCGGTATAAGAAGAGTGGTAAATAGCTGCCTGAAAGCAGGATTTTCCTGTCCCCATCCCGTGCGTATGACATTGATGAGCGTTTCTGCCTCCATTTTCTGCTCCGGCGATAGTCCCCGGTTGAACCTGCCACGGGCGTATCCCCCGTAAAGAATGAGATGACTAACCTTTTCAGGGTGCTTGGCGGCATATGCTATAGAAACTGCGGCCCCTTGAGAGATCCCCAAGAGCGGAAATTTATCAATATTCAAGGCATCAACCACGGCCTCAAGATCATGAACCCAGGCATCAATTGAATAATGATGGACATCCCTGTCTGATAAACCGCTGCCCCGGGCATCGTATCGAACAAAGGTATGATCCCTGGAAAATTCTTTTAGCCAGTGTTTCCAAACGGGACTTCTGCCATCATGTTCAAGGTGGGTCAGGTAGTTGGCCGCTTTAACCAGCGGAGGCCCTTCTCCGGAAGTAGCATAAGCTATACCTATGCCATCAGAAGCTGTACAAAAACGAATGTTCTGTTCCATAAATAGTTATAATTATTATTCTTTGCCCACGCCCGCCTCCCGGGCCAGCACAATGGCTTTGGCACGTGAATCGACCTGTAGTTTGTCAAAGATTCGGGTGTTATGGTTACGCACGGTCTTAGGACTGATGTACAGCTGATCGGCAATTTCCTCATTTTTGAGTCCCTTGGCAATCAAATCAAGCACTTCGCATTCCCTGGGTGTCAGTTCAGGGAAAATTTCCTGTGCATCCTCCGCTTCTGCTTCCTCTCCACCTGAGCCGATAAAGCTCCGCACTTCAGCCAAGAACCGATCCCAGGCCGGATCATCTTCCAGCAGAATATGATTTTCACTTTCCAGGGGAACAAATCGAGCATCAGGAATCAATGAAGCCAATCTTCGGCCTGATTCAAACGGCACAACCTTATCGCCTGTAACATGGAAGATAAGCGTAGGTACCTCTACCTCCTTAGCCAACTGTTCAACGTCGATCCGGTGAAATTCTTCCCAGAGGCAAGCGGCCATTGCCGGAGAGGTAGTTTTACGTTGAAGTTCAGCCAACCAATGGCGTTCCTTCTCAGATGCATCAGGCATGAGCAGGTCTGCAAAAACCCGGCGAAATATTGCCGTGTCACCTCGCCCCCATCCTACCTCAATCATTTTTGTCAATGCTTTGGTCTCTAACTTTTTTCGCAAAGAATTTCTATTTACAAGATTTCCCTGACTATAACTGTCAAATAGAATTAAGTGACTGACTTTATCAGGATGGCAGACTGTATAAGTAAGAGCTATAGCCCCTCCCTGGCAAAATCCCAGTAAAGGAAAGCGATCAATATCAATATCTTCAATAATAGTTTCCAGATCCTGGCGCCAAACTTCGAGCGATTGTTCCTCTACTGAGCGATCCGACAGGCCGGATCCACGAAGATCAAAACGGATAAGCGTGTGATCTCTGGAAAATTCCCGGAACCAGTGCGACCAAATGGGGCCCTGCCAGTCCAAATCCAGATGCGTCAGCCAGTTAGCCACGCGTACCAATGGGGGGCCGTTTCCCGAGGTAGCATAAGCCAGCTTTACCCCATCAGAGGTTGTACAAAAACGGATATCCTGTTCCATATTCCTCCCTGTAAAATTGGTGGACATTCCAAGTTATAGAATGCTTCTATCTATGTCCAATTTGGAAAGAAATATGGGAGAACTTTGCCAAACTTGGCTGTCATCCTGAATCTAGTTCAGGATCTTGGTTTAAATGCCCAAAACAGGATATGAAATCCTGACACAAAGCCTCTCCTGCCTGCCGTCGGGTTTCGGAATGAACAAAGCCTGCCCCGACCACTGTCGGGGATGTGATGGCTTTAGAGAATCCTCTATGGATTACTTTCAGAATTCTGAGCTTTCCACTCAAAATCTTTGGTACGGGGATATTGTTTCATGATCTCCAACATTTTATTGGATACTGTGCCCAGTTTACGCCTCTCCAGATCGAGCCAAGCGCCGTCCACCGTTAGCTCAGCGACCGGCGTATCACCATTTTTAGTCATACGGTGGAAAAAACTCCAGCGCGATCCGTTTTCGTACATCCAGCGCAATTCACAAAAAATTTTGACCTTCTCCATTGCATTAACCTCCCGAAGGTATTTGATCTCTTCTCTGAACAGGATCGGGCCCAAACCGATTTTGGCAATCTCATCTATCGGCAAGCCATAATCACTGAATAACGCCACCCGAGTCTGAGCGGCATAATCCAGATACACCGAATGCCGCAGGTGCCGGTTAGGGTCCATATCGGACCAGCGCACTTCGTATGTCTTGCTGTATTGTTCCATGAATTATAGTATAAAAAAGACGTGCCAAGTTTTAAAAAACTTTATAAGTCTAAGGTGTTGTATCTACATCATCCGGGAATCATTAAGTTCCACATCTGCATATTTCCAGGCTTCCTCAAATTTTTGTCTTATCTTTGCCGCTTCTTCGGTTTTATTTTGGGCGTCCAGACTTTTCCAAAGTCCATATAACGACCAGCCGTTATCCGGAAATTTAGCCAGGTCTTCCCGGTAGACCAGCTCCGCTTCGGAAGGACTGTCGGCCTTTAACAGTATTGAACCCAAATTATGGCGGACTGGGAAAAACCAGTCAGGGGGCTCGTTATAACTTAACTCTCCTTCAATCTCAACCGCTTCCCTTAATATGGTAACAGCCCTCTCAAAACGACCCTCTTGGGCCATAATCTCTCCCTCCAACACCCGACTGGCAATTTGCATAAGCTCCTTCGTAGTGTTGATATCCCAAATTGTAACCTCTTGGAGGGTATCGTCAGCGGCGATTGTTTTCAATTTCTCCAACTCCGCATTCGCTTCTTCAAGGTTCCCTTTGCCTACCTGTGCCATCCCTCGGGCATAATGCCATACCCCACGCGGATATATCAAATCCTTGGCCGGTTCTTCATAGTTCATGATAGCATCCCAGCGGGCAAATCGCACATGATCATATAAGGGTATAACCCAGTAGTGCTGCAAGGTACCCAGGCCAGGCTCACGCATCATTTCTGTGTCCACCAGATCTGAGGTACTCTTCGCCGCCTGTATGCTCCGCTCCCCGCGTCCTTCCATCGTAGCGGTAGCCCATAAAAAATGATAGTTGTGAGGCACGTAGGCCAGCGGGTAGATCCCCTGCTGACGGCATTGCGTCACGTATTCATTGTCTGCTTCCACCGCTCTTTCGTTGGCCAGTGTTCCTTCGTGGTAATCCCCGGTACGAATAAAGATATGAGACGGCATGTGGACCAAATGCCCCGCGCCGGGCACCAGCTTTCGAAGCCGGTTGGCACTTGGCAACGCTTTACTCGGCTGCTCGGCCTCTACTGCATGAATATAGAGATGGTTAGCACCTGCATGATCAGGATCTTGTTCAAGCACCGACTCCAAGGTGCGCAATATTTTAGGCGTCCAGGGTTGCGGATTCCCATTCTTTTTCCAATAATTCCAAGGATGCAGGTCCATCATCGCCTCGGCATACAGCGTTTGGGCATCCAAATCCTTGGGATATTTTTCGGCCAGCTTGCCCATGGCCTCAGCATAAGCCGAATCAAGCGGGCTGCGATCTTCGGGCGGTTCTTGCAGATACCGGTGCGACAAAGCCTCAATGTAATCTTGTTCTTTGGCCGTTCCGTTGGATTTCAGCTGTTGGGCTTTTTGTAAAGCTTCCCAGGCCAATGGGATATGATCCTCGACCATAACTGAATTAATGTTCGGTCCCAACACCAGTGCTACGCCCCACCATGCCATCGGGGTTTTTGGGTCAAGCTCAGCTACCTGATGGAAGGTACGGTTCGCCTCGTCATGATTGAATCCGTAAGAAAGCATGATGCCCTGGTTGAAAAAATCCTGAGCCAGAGTATCATCCGTAGAAATCTCAAAATGATGATTTCCCATGCCTTCCAGCAATGGAGCCAACTGTCCTTCAAAAAGATGAGAATCCTCCTCCTTTGGACTCGTACAGGCAGTCAATAATCCTGCCAATATGAATGTCGTTATGGTCTTTAGCAGACAGCTACCCCATTTATAAGCTTTTGTGTTTAAATGTTTCATCATTCCCTTTTCTATTTTTTATTCATGCATAGTTAAGAACTATTTTGCCCTGTAATCCCTACTGACTATCATCTCTTTTCTTGCTATCCCGGACCTTCATAAATGAAGAATTACGGGATGTATCGCTTGCAAATTACAGAATTATTGCTTGATATCCTCTTTATACGGTAATCATTTTGGTTAGGAATTGTTTACTTTTTCATGACGTAGTAATCATTCTGGATATCGTGCTCGAGCTGGTAAATTTGGATATCCTCGAAGCCTGCCTTCTGCAATAATTCTTGCGCCTTTTCTCTGCCCCACATTGCACCGAGTCCATCCCCTCCCTGGGCCAGTGATACCGACATACAGTGCATGCAGGAGACCGTGTAAAGTGCGGGGCCAAGCGGATGGTTCATATTTTTATGCACATGCCCGGTAGAATGGATATCCTGCATCAGGTAGGTGCCGCCCGGCTTCAGGGTTCGATTGATTCCTCTTAGTACCGCCAAGGGGTTGGCCTGATCGTGAATGGCATCGAAAGTGGTCACGAAATCATACTTATTGGGCTCCGCCGTTTGATCAAAATCACTGGCGTCACAAATCTCGAACTCCACATTTTCCAGACCTTTTTCCCGAGCCTTACTCTTAGCCCAACCAATAGCCTCTTCCGACAAATCCAAACCTTTGAATGTACTCTTTGGGAACAGCCCGGCCATCTTCAGCATTGCTCGTCCTCGGCCGCATCCCACATCAAGAACGGATATTCCATTTTGAAGCTTTTCGGTAAGCCCGGGAACCAAGGGAAGGATATGATCTTCAAGCGCATCCAAAACGGTCATCCCGCTGTCTTCGGCCATTACTTCGTGGAAACGATCATATTTCTCGTACGGTACACCTCCACCTTTATAAAAACATTCAACGATATCATCTTCCACACTCCCGAGTACTGCGATGTATTGGGCTATGACAGCCAGATTGTCAAGCTCTGTATCTCGTGTAAGAAATTGGCCATACTCTTCAGGTAGACGGTAGCAATCGGATTCATCCACTTCCACAACGCCACCGGTAGCCATGGCTCCCAGCCACTCGCGCACGTACCGCTCATTTAGTCCTGCTTTCTCTGCCAGTTCCTTGCTGTTGGTCCAACTCATCTCAGACATAGTATCAAATAAACCCGTGCGATGACCAATTGAAACCATCAGCATCAAAGCACCGCCATTGATTGCAGTTACAAACCATTCATCAAATCCCGTTTCTGTACTTGCCGTTTGAGGCATCGTGATTGCTGTATTACACATAGTATTATTCCCTATTTGTTATTTTCTATTTACAAACCAACCAGTCGGTATGTTATAGAATTCTTGTTTCCTTGTCAAGAAAAATTCAAATAAACTCTCTAATAAGTCCCTATACTCATTTTGCTTAATTGCCAGTGTTCACTATCTTAAAAGGCCCCATTTATACAAACCAATTAGTATGTTATAGTTAGTCGTTATGAACAGAGATCCGGAAAGTACGCGTACTAAAATCATGAATGCTGCTGAGTCGACCATTCTCGACAGAGGGTTTGGCGGAACAACCGTGAATGCTGTCATCGAGCAGGCAGATGTCAGTAAAGGGGCCTTTTTCCATCACTTCTCCAGTAAGGCCGAACTCGGACGACAGCTGGTACAGCGGTATGCCGATAAAGATACCCAGCACCTCGAACAAACGCTTGTTAAGGCGGAAGGTCTCAGTGATGATCCTTTGCAGCAACTGCTTATTTTCGTCAAACTTTTTGAGCAAGAAATAGAATCATTGGAGGAACCATTCCCGGGCTGTCTCTTTGCCTCATACCTTCAACAATCGGAGCTTTTTGATGATAACATTTTAGATATCATTCGAGAATCCATGCTGTTGTGGCGCACCAGAGTTCTTGAGAAACTAAAAACAATTGAAAAGCGCTATTCTCACCACAACGACGTAGACCTTGAGAGCCTTGCAGACATGCTGATGGTGATATTTGAAGGTTCTTTTGTGTTGTCTCAGTCCCTGAACGAAAACAAAATTATTGCCCAACAACTTGCTCACTATCATAACTATCTAAAATTACTGTTTGAAGAAAAACCGTAGTTTTTCCCACCTAACCGATCTGAGGTTTCAACTAGTTGAAAATCCCGACTACTCATTCAAGAGTAATCGGGACATTATCCATATATCTATTTCAGTAGTTGTTTACTTCCTTAAATAAACGGGTCAACATTACCATCCCACCGACTAGAAGAAGCAACACCAGTATTCCTGATGCAGATATGGATGATTTATTAGCCAACCATTGCTGCTGCTGATTTCTTTTTTCCAACTTTGCAATTCGTGTTTTGAGCTGATTAACATGTGCTAACTTTGTTTGGAAATTCTCAATTTTAGTTTGCTGCTCTTGCAAACCTTTAAGCAACACAGCCGTAAATTTAGTATAAGATATACCTAGATAGTCCCCTTCGCCCCTATTGACCAGTTCTGGAAACTGCTCTTGTACCTCCTGTGCCAAGAGTCCTATTTGAACATCTTCGGAATGGTTTAACCTATCTTTAAAGCGATAACGCACCGGATTAATATGCTCTAACTTCTCAAGGACATTGGCTTCCAGCGGCTTAATATTACTCTTTAAACGTCGGTCTGAATTTTCTGTAACCGATCCAGCAATAGTCATATCCCCACTATAGTCCAATACAAGTGCATCGGGACCCCCAGACCCATTACCGGCTACAAACAAGGTGTTATCTGCAGATGTGTTAGCTTGGTTGAATGTTCCTATTGAAAGTGAATGCTTAGTAGCGGCCGTCGTATGATCACCCAGCGCTACTGAACGAGTACCTGTAGCCGTCGTTTTAAAGCCCATGGCTACCGATTGTCCTCCATTTGCCTTTGTAAGATGCCCCATCGATATCGCTTCGGGAGCAGTCGCCTCTGCCATACGACCTGTAGCAATTGAATAATCTGCAGTTGCATGAGTATGTCCACCCAAAGCGACCGAACGTATTCCGGTTGCTTCTGTTTTGAAGCCCATCGCCACAGACTGGCCACCTTTGGCCGTAGTAATGTGTCCTAATGACACCGCCTCAGGTCCAATGGCTGATGCCCGAAGACCGGAGGCAATGGAATGGTCACCTCCAGCCGTGGATCTATCTCCCATCGCGGTCGCAATTTCACCCACGGCTCTCGTTTCAAAGCCCATCGAGGTAGCATATTTCCCAATGGCATCAGTACGTCTTCCCAGTGCTATGGATCCTTCACCCAAGGCTTCCGGTCCTGAACCTAAAGCTGCTGACAGATCACCCTGTGCTTTTGCTGCACCCAGTGCCACAGCATTCTGGCCGATAGCTTGAGAGACGACCCCAATTGCAACTGCATTTTCTCCGGTAGCTGTTGGGAAAGCACCCAATGCCACAGAAGTAGCTCCTTGACCATCCAGGTTCCCTAACTTCCCTGCATTGAGCCCTCCACCCTCGTTGAGCACAAATACCGTATCTCCATCAGCATTAACAAATACCTTTAGGGGTGTGGTTTGTGCATCACTATCCTCTGGGAAGATGAGTAAACTTGCGCTAAGGAACATAAGTACACTAATAAACAATGGAATAGCCGAAACATAAGAATTTGAGTAAGTACTCGCCTCAGTTGATATATATTGTTTTAACTTTTTCATAACGTTTTCCTCTTTTTGATGAATTGTGATTATCAGTCATTCTATTTTTGGTTCGTGTTTTAGTGAAAATACTTTTTGTGACTCACCGGAGCAGCCTCCCACAAATCTGGGTATTTTAAAACCAATCCATGCCAAAATGGTTTGCGGTAACTACTCCTCTTGCTTAAATCCTTTTGTGATGACAAACTCTCCTGGGATATCATAGCTCTGCCCATTTCGGTACTGAGTAATCGAATCCAAATACTCCTGGCAAACCTCCTCTTTCGTTTGCTCATCAAATTTTTGATAAGCCAGGGCCACGGCTCCACCCAAAAAGGCAGCCGTACAGGCTTGCTTGTCATCCCGGAAGTGTAACTTGTATGAAAAACGATGATCTTCAATATGCTTAAAACCTACTTTTTCAAAGCTTTGGTGCAGCACCTCTCCAGTTCCTAACTGAAAGAACAGTGGGCAAACCTCAGACTCCACGCGCTGATCGGTAATGGGAAATATTTCAGCCCATCCGCATTCCTTGCGCGCTCCCCACACCAGCGCCGCTGCACGTCCACCCGGCTTTAGCACTCTGAACATCTCACTCAACGCCTTTTCTGGATTGGGATAATACATCAGTCCCAGTGAACAGATAACGACATCGAATGAGTTATCGGCTTGCTCAAGCATTTCAGCATCCATATGCTTAAAATGGACATTTCCAATACCTTTATACTCTGCTCTTGATCGTGCCTTTTCGATCATGCCTTCCGAAAGATCGATACCGGTAACCGAACCGCCCGGATGAACAATCTCTGCCAACGGAATCGTTACCAAACCTGTACCGCAGGAGATATCCAACACACTTTCTCCTGGCTGTGGATCGGCTTCCGCCAAGAGGCTTTCCTGGGCCGGCCACAGTTGATCTTGCCAGCCGGTCTCATAATGAGGGGCAGCTCGATCCCATCCATAGCGCTGTATACGTCGTTGAAGATCAGGCTTCATAACAATTAATAATGTTTAATTTTGACTGTATAATTAGTGGTTCTCATGGTTTTATAATCTTAAAGTGCTGAAAATACACCATAAACGAGGATCCCTGCACTGATAAGGACAAGCGGGGTTCCGGCCGACGAAACTTTGTATCCAAGTGACCTTTCTCCGAAGGCATCATCTACACTTTGAAGCCAGTTAAGTATGAGTCCAAGATCAAATAAGATCACGCCACCGACAAAAAGTGAGGCGATAACCGTCTCGAGCCATGGAACAAGCGTTGAAAAGTCAAATGCAATTGTTAAAGCCAAAAGCATGCCACCTTGAATGAGTGCTGCAAGGTGTGCAGCCATCAGATACCGCGGTGCTCTTGAGGCTTTCTCCCGTGCTGAGGCTATCGGGATTCCAAGTAAAAAGCCGTAGGTTAGAATAAGCATACCTCCTATGATGAGTATTTGAGTCGAATTATCCATCGTACCTCCTTTCGATCAGATTCAGGGTAATATTACAGAAGCTGTCTTCCATATTATCAGCCGTAGTATATCTTAGTTATCTTCTGGCTGCATAACTTCGAGCGTCAGGTCGTACAGTGGCTCATTAACCTGGTTCATCTTTTTTCCAACTTCCGATGCAAACCCTCCCGACGGCCGGCGTAATTGTTGAGCGATGAATTCAGGATCAGGTTTGGCTTCGGGCGTAGACTCAGATGACTGTTTATTATTCCGTTTCATGATGTTTTAACTCTTGTTGATGTAATTTCTACTTTCCGTTCAACCGGAATCGGTCGTCTAAAATCATCCAGTACCGGGCTGCGGGCATCTGCCTTGTTGATCAGCTCCCGAACGGTTTCTTCCGGAGCTGAACTTTCTATCATCACTCGGTACCGCAAGGCTTTAAATCCGGGCGGATCGTCAGAAAGACCAAACTGCCCCCGGGCATCGAACTCCGATTCCACCTGTACTTCAATATTATCGATGGGAACTTCCATCACTGCGGCTTGTTGTGCATAACCAATCGCCAGGCAGCTACCCAGTGCAGATCGTTCGAAAATTCCCGGCCCCGGGCCGGCATCATTACCACCTTCGATCTTTCCAACATCACAGACCAGGGTTTTTGACCCACTCTCGATTTCACAGGTCGTGCCATCACGAACCCGTACTTTGGTTAATGCCGTACTTTGACCTACCGATGGACGCAATTCAATGGCCTTTCTATTGCGTTCAAAAGCTTCTTTTATAGTTTGTGGATCTGCCATAATATGTTCGCTTAGTTTTTTAATGCTGCAATAAAATGAGCTGACACTGTAAATTTCACCGATCCATCAGGTGCTATAAAATCCTTCAGTTCCATTTCTGACTGGCTAACTATTTGATTGATCTTCTTTTGCTCCAGCGTAATACCTGCCAGTGGGAACCATCCCTTTACATCGGCAAGAACCATCGTTATGAGATCCGGAAACCGTGCCTCTGCCTCATGGGTTATAATTCCAGATGATGTAATTCCACAGGCTGCACACAGTGCTTCCAGTTCTTCCACATCACCAAAAGAGAAAGGAAATTGAAGTGCTTTTGCTATTGCCTCTCCCGCAACTTTGGCATACACTTTAATGATTCTCTCATAGCCGCTGATATGATCAAGGGAATCAAAAGCGGTAACAACCAGCGGCCCTCCCGGTTTTAATACCCGATACATCTCTTTCAGTGCTTGTTCTCGGTTTTCAAAAAACATCAGGCCAAACTGGCAAACCACGGCATCAAAAGTGTGGTCCTGCCAGGGAAGATCTTCAGCAATACCCTTATGCCATTCTATATTTGGACTCAGGCTCTCTGCTACCCTCAACATACCGAGATTTATATCCAGACCAGCAACCTGTCCTTCAGTACTCAGTTTATTGGCCGCAGCCCTCGCCAAAACGCCGGTTCCACAGGCTACATCTAACAAACGATCGGTGGCATTTAACTGAACTTCATGAAGAACAAGGCTTGTCCACGGTTCAAATAGCGCCGGAACAAGCAACTTCTGATACCAAGAAGCGGTGCTCTCCATCTGTTGTGTGCTTAGATCAGTCATGTTAGCATTTTATTGATTTATCATAGTTTTAAAATTATCAGACTGCTTAGAACTCAATACGGTTTCGGGGTTATTTCATTTTTATTTACCGGCCTCTGATACAGGCATAGCATCAATAGGGTCTTCGAATGCGATGAAAAGAATACAGGGTTCATCTGACAGACAGGAAGCTTCATGCGGACGCTCAGCAGGTCCGTAAGCATAGTTACCGGTTTTGATCACTTCTGAATCTTGCCCGTCATATTTCACCTGCATTTCTCCTGATACTAACACCATACGCTCGGGGGAATGATGCCAGTGGCGAGCTACGGTTGTATTACCCTTCATCTTAAAAAATATGTCCGTATTGGGTTGTTTAGGATTGCCCTGTAGCACAGCAATACGACAACTTTCAGGCATAAATGCAGGACAAGCCCCCCATTCCAGTGCTTCGTCATCCATACTCCAGACCATTGCTTTTTGCTCTGCCATACTGTTTTGGCCTTGAGCGGTAGTAACCGAGCAAACGAAAAAAAGAATAATTATAGCTCCTGTTATGCGTATCAATTGAAGTTTAATAGATATCATAATGTTTTTATGTCTTGAGTTAAGTGTATATTTCTCTGCTTGATCTGCACTTAAAATTATTAATTATCATGGCTGCGACGGAGTTGGACTCCGGAGCTATCCTCCGGGAGTACAACTCCCTCAGAGCTTCGCTTTTAGTTGTTTGGCTTAATATTCTGATTTACCCGGAATAGGTTATCCGGATCATATTCGGATTTTATTTTCTGTAACCGTTCATAGTTATCACCATAGGTTGCATGAATGCGATCCTCACCCTCCTCCATCATAAAATTGATGTAGGCCGCGCCTGCGCTATGTGGATGAATAGCCTCCCAGTAGTCTCGGGACCAATCGGTAATTTTTTCATTATCAGCAGGGTCATCCGTTACCCCTGCAATAACCATTGACCAGTTTGCATCGCGATAACTCCAGGCGGTTTCGTCAGTCGCTGTCTCATGCACCGCTCCATTGATTGGATACAGGTGCATGGTGGAATGCGAGGTCGGTACTTCGGCAAACCTGAGGTGCTCACTGATCGCTTCGTCGGTGAGTTCACGAACAAAATCCCCCTTCCAGTACCACTGCAGTCCGGGTGGGTAGAGTCCGTCAAACATGGATTGTAGTGCTGGATAGGGCATGGCACCAATATGCTCGAATAATGGTTTTTCAATATTTCTGGCAGTTTCAAGATAGGGCTTGGCATCTTCTTCGGATGAAGTAAAACACCACATCAACCCACATACTTTACGTCCATGAATTTCAGGTGGAAAGGGATCTCCGGGTACTTCAGCCGTTAAGAAAAAAGCATATACGTCTTTGGGCAACTCCGGCAGCCAATCCCTATACCAGCGCATCATCTTTTCAGTCTGATCGATGGGCCAGAACATCGGTCCGGCAACGACATTATTGACAGGATGCAGCTTATATTTAAAGGAAGTGACCACTCCAAAATTGCCGCCGCCGCCACGCAGCGCCCAGAACAAATCAGAGTGATGTTCTTCATTAGCTGTAACAAAGCTTCCGTCGGCCAAGACGACGTCGGCTTCAATGAGATTATCTACGGTTAGGCCATATTTTCTTGTGAGATAACCATGTCCGCCGCCCAGCGTTAAGCCAGCGATACCCGTGGTTGAAATGATGCCGCTGACGGTTGCCATTCCAAATTGGTTGGTGGCATGATCCACATCGCCCCAGGTGCAGCCTGCTTCTGCCCGAACGGTTTGCTCCTCTGTGTTTACACGGATACCATTCATTTCCGAGAGATCAATCACCAAACCGTCATTGGCTAACGCTAAACCAGGACCGTTATGGCCGCCGCCGCGAATAGCTGTCATTAAATTATGTTCGCGTGCAAAATCCACGCAGGTAATCACATCCGCCACATTGCTGCAATAAACAATAAGGGCGGGCTGCTTATCGATCATCCCGTTATAGATTGTTCGTGCTTCGTTATAATTCTCATCCTGCGATGTTACAACTTTCCCTCTAATTTGATTTTTAAAGGTCTCGAACTCTTCTCCATCAAGTACTTGTTTCTCCCCATTCATTAATGCTGTTTTTACTGTTTTCATCTCTTTGTCTATTTATTTTATTATGGTTTTTATCAATTTAGTCTAATCCCTACCAATAGTGAATCACGGCCTACAAATATCCTATTTATCTCAGGAAGCCTGGGACTTGTATTTGCCATTTCTGATACGTCACCCTGTTTAAATACTGCATTGTCGGTCCCCTCCTCTAATCTAAATAGGCTAATCACACAAAAGGCGTCGCCCTCCGCTTCGCCGGTGCCATTCCCTTCGGCATCCACGGTAAACACATCAGAATTCGTTGATTCCCACTCCCAACTCCAATCATCGCTGAGGTCATTAAGCGGAATTTGGTCTCCAGATTCTGTCAGCGCGTATCCCGTAAACTTTACCGTCTCTCCTGCTTCTATCGTAGCCTCATCATCGGATCCCTCCAGCAATATGAGTGCATCCGTAATTTGTGGATCCGGCTCTTCGGTACTTGTACTATTATCACATCCTATTAGTATTAAACATGCCAAAGCAACTATGCTCAATGCGTTTCCAAATTGTCTGAAGGAAATTTTTCTATACCTCATAGTGATTAATCCCTATTTTCATTAATCTTTTGGTGAATAGTATTGATACTGCAAGAAATAACTCTTGAATTCTTTCAAAATCTACCACAGACCTTCAGAAGGGACAAATATCAGGGGGTCAACAATGAGTGCACAATGGGGGTTGAACACGTAAACAAGAGGTAAGCAAGGTGGTAAAAGAGGAAAATACCGTGCGTGGAGCTGAAATAAGGTATCGCAGAAAAAATATCGAATTTAGAGCTGATTCTTCTTTATTCGATATTGGAAACTTCTTTCTCCACACTCATCATAAAGTCGGTGAGGTTTTCTTCCGTTTCCATACCCAGCTTCTTACGCAACCGATAGCGTGCTGTTTTTACACTATTAGGCGTTATTCCCAAAAGGGTTGCAATTTCCTTAGTAGTAAGATTCAATTTAACAAGCGCAGAAAGGCGAAGTTCCTTAGAGGTCAAATCTGGATATTGTTCTTTAAGTGTAGCAAAGAACCCGGTATGCACCTCCTCAAAATAGAGCCGAAATTCTTCCCAGTCCTTGTCCAGGTTAAAGCTGTAGTCCACCAGATTTGTGAGTGACTGCAAATCCTGGGTATTCCTCCCATCTCCCTGTTGATTTATTTCACAAATATGCTCCTTCAATTCTTTCATGGCCTCATTTTTCTGTACCAAGTGGAGTGAATGCGTAGTTAACTGCTTATTCTTAAATGCTAAATCCCGTTTAAGTTGCTGTTCCTTAAGACGGGTATTTTCCAGTTCGGTCTTGTTCTTTTTGATCTTCAAGCGCTGACGGTTATAAACCAACAGGGCTATAATCGCAATTAAAAGAAGGCCGGCAATAAAGGCATTGCGTATTAATTGAGCTCTTTCCTGTTTTTCCTGCAACAATGCTATTTCCTGCTCTTTTTGTTCGGTCTCGTAACGCGCCTGCATCTGGGCTATCTGCCGAGACTTTTCCCGACTATAAAGGCTATCCTTTAAAGCTATTATTTTTCTCTGGGCCGATATTGCCTTCTCATATTCATCAGCTCTTCCATAGGCATCGCTCAAAAGCTGTAACGATTCCAGAGCCTCCTCATACATCGTTGATTTCTGAGCTACCTCTAAAGCCTCTGTAGCGTAACGTATAGCTCGGTTGAATTCCCCTAAATCAAAGTAATTGTGTGCAAGCTGATTTCGGATACCAATCAATGTTTGCTGCCACCCTATATCGTTCAGAAGTGGCAGTGTTTGTAATAAATGATCGTTGGCTTTGGGAAGGGCTCCCTGGCTTCGATAAACAGAAGCCATATTTTCAAGGGCCAACGCTTCCAGCATCTTATCAGACATCTCTCGTGCAAGCGTTAACGCTTGGTTGTTAATCTCAATCGCTTGCCGATACGACTGCTTATCATTATATACAGAACTTATATTCATCAGGATCGTTGCTTTGGCATGAGCCCCCGGCAACTGTTCAGAAGCGTCTAAAGCTTTTTCAAAGACCTCCATAGCCTGTTCTGTTTTCCCGGTGGAAGCATAGGCATTACCTAAATTGGTAGCATACTCGGCCATATCGCTTGCATCATTTAACTGCTCGCTGATCTTCAACGCCCGTTCATAAAACCTGATGCTCTCTTCAGGCTGCTTCATATGCTGATTGGTGATGCCGATCCAATTAAGGATAGAGGCGATACGTTGTTTGTCATCGAGTTGCTCTTGCAGGTTCAACGCACTGAAATAGTATTCGAGTGACTTATTATAATTGCTTTGCGATCGGTATAAATATCCAAGATCAACCAACGTCTGTGCTTCTTTTTGTAGGTCCCCCACTTGTTCAAACATTCTTTTGGCCTGTAATAAATTCTTTAATGCCTGCGGGTAATTGTGACTGGTTAATAACCAGCCGAGATTACGGTGACTTTCTGCTATCAGATATTCATCTGCTATTTGATTGGCATCCCCAAGGGCTTCTCGGGCATAAACTAAGGCAGAATCAATATTTGAGCGTCGGAGCTGGCTGCTAAGATCGAGTAATACTTCCACACGATGCTGACCACTGGCATTTAAAAGGAGGGCTTCCAGGCTGTCGGTGGATGGGGCCAACTGTCCATAGCTGTTCCACGGTAAAATGATAAGCATCCAACATATTATGATGGTATAGATATAATCCCTAAACATATGTTTAATTTAAGGATAGAAGATTAAGAATCCAGTACTTAGTTAGAATCTTTTGAAAGATATGAAGCGCAGGTTTAACTGGTTGCATCATAGAATAATAAATTCTTACCAGCGTTCATCAATCAGTTTGTCATCCTCCCTATTTTTTAGAGCAGAAAAAATTAGTAGTTTAGCTTATTATTTAAAAATTAAAAACTTGTTTAATGAATCTGCCATTCCGTTCTGTCTGTAGCTCAATTGCCCTGTTACTTTTCTGTATCCCCCTTGTAGGACAAGCACAAAGCCCGACCGAAAACACGCAAGCACTGACTGATACTATCACCACAAAATTTGCCATAGCAGATAAAATACAAGAGGCTCCCCAGGATCTATATCTCCAGTTCGAACAAAATCCACTGAACCTGTCTCCAGAAAAAAACGAAGAAATCTTAACCCATTTTTCTGAAGCCTATAAAACAAATCTGCTGGTGGATGATTTTAAAACGGCCCTGCAGAAGAAATTAATCGGAGAATTTGTGGATGCCGTTTCCCAGCAGTTGGGAACCCAGGCCTTCCAGAGTGTTACGCAGGCCCAACAAGAGTTTTATACTTTACAGGGTAAACGAAAACGGATCGTCACAAAATATGAGCTGGAAAAGGACCCGCCATCAGCTGGTCGCACCTCTCTGATTCAAACGTTGGTTGATACCACTTCCTTAGCCTCAGAATCCATTGAGTCCTCGATCATTATTTTACGTCCCCTGCTTACTGCACTGATGAAGGAAAGCCAGCAGCGCACCTTTTCTGAAGCTCAACTGGATGCTATCACCAGCAATTTTCGCGCTCAAATGCAGTCACAGGCTTCGGAACAGACCCTGAATGACTTGCTGATTACCTTCTACAATATTGATAACAAAACCCTAAATGAGTACCTCTCATTTATGCAATCACCGTCCGGACAGTGGCTGGACCAAACCATTTCAGCAAGCATCCAGGAGGCTTACCAACAAGCATCCGATCGCTTTTCTGCCTCTGTAAACAGTGACCAATAATTTTTAGTTGTAAACTTACGTCTATGAAAGTCCCCATTCTCTGTTTTTGTTTATCCATTGCGATTTTTTACGGTTGTTCAACCTCCCAACAAGTGGCCCAGCAGCCCACTCCTACCCCAGATCAGCCCGTTGATTCTGTCGACTTTAACGCACTCCAGAAGCCCCCTCAGGCTTGGCACCATCTGGATGAACAGCAGACCCAGTTCCGTGGCATCAGCAGCCAGCGGGCCTATGCCAACCTTCTCAAGGATAAATCACCTCAAAAAGAGATCATCGTAGCCGTTATTGATGGCGGCGTTGATTCGGATCACGAAGACTTGAAAGAAGTCATGTGGGTCAATGAAGATGAAGTGCCGGACAACAATAAAGATGATGACCAAAACGGATATACGGATGATCTCCACGGTTGGAATTTCATTGGTGGACCGGATGGCAAAAGCGTAGATGATGATACCTTTGAACTGACACGTATTTACAGAGAACTCAGTGCTAAGTTCGGTAATGTTGATACTACACAGATTTCGGGATCTGAAGCTGAAGAATACGCATACTACCAGGAAATTAAATCGGATTATACTGAAGAAATCGAAAAGCTGGTTAGCCAATATTCCAACATCCAGTCGCTTGAGCAGAGTATGAACGAGGCTCAACAAGTACTCCAACAACATTTTGGGGATACGACCTATACTCACGATCAGGTACAGAGCCTTCAGCCGACGAACAGGCAGCTGGCTTTTGCCCAGAATGTCATGAGTTATGTCATGGAAAATGATATCGATTCTACGCTTATTGCCGACCAGAAAAAGCAGATTTACGAATTTGCCAAATACGGTTACAACCCTGATTTTAATCCCCGGCATATTGTTGGTGATAACTATGAAGATAAAACGGAACGGTATTACGGCAATAATGATGTGGCGGGTCCCGACGCCAGTCATGGCACCCACGTAGCCGGAATCATTGCGGCGGAACGCAATAATGGTATTGGCATGGATGGGGTTTCTACCAATACCCGAATTATGGCTATCCGCGCCGTTCCGAATGGAGATGAACGTGATAAAGACGTGGCTAATGCCATACGCTATGCCGTGGATAACGGGGCTAATATCATCAATATGAGTTTTGGCAAAGGATATTCTCCACACCAGGATATTGTAAACGAAGCCATTAAGTATGCCGATGACCACGGCGTACTGATGGTGCATGGTGCCGGCAACGAAGCCTCCAATACGGATTCTATTCCCAGCTATCCGACGGACCAATTTAGTTCCGACTCTTCAGCCGAACTCTGGCTTTCCGTGGGAGCAACCTCCTGGAAGCCCAATGAAGAGTTTATTGCCAACTTTAGTAATTATGGCAACCAAACTGTTGACATTTTTGCTCCGGGTGTAGCCATCTATTCAACCATGCCGGATGATAAATATAAACGACAAGACGGCACCAGCATGGCTTCTCCGGTGGTAGCAGGGGTAGCTGCTCTAATTATGACGTATTATCCAAAACTTACGCCACAGCAGGTACGCCAGATCATTATAGATAGCACGGTCAAATATTCTAACCAAATGGTGGACCTTCCAACCTCAGGAAATCCTGACCAGGCAAAACAGATACTGTTTCCAGAGCTCTCAGCTTCGGATGGATTGATCAACGTATACCGAGCGTTGCAGTCTGCTGAAAAAATGAGTCAATAATGTGTTTACCAGCTAAAAGGCACATAATCTCCCTTCAAAGGGAATCAATTTCCCTAAATCCCTCTTCTCCAAGAGGGATTTAATAGGTTTTCAGTTAGCATGCTATACGTACCACTTATTTTCAACAAGGAGTTCCTCCTTGGAGAAGGAGAACAGGAGGATTGATCCTATTTATAAGGACACAACCAGATTCTTATAATAATTATTCAACCGGTATTTATGTGAGGAAATAACTTTTTAGAGCCCATGCCCAAACAAGGACTGTATTTTATAGCAATTCTGCCGCCTGACAAGATTGCAAACCAAGTTCAGGAGGTTAAAAAGGAGTTTGTAAATAAATATGACAGCAAGGAGGCTTATAACAAGCCTCCCCACTTTACGCTCATCGCTCCTTTCAAAGTTCCGGAGAAAGTAGAGGAGGTCATCGTGCCCCAGCTCATCTTTTTTGCTAATGACCAGTCCTCCTTCACCCTGCACCTATCCGGTTTCAACCACTTCCGGGATGATGTAATCTTTATTGATGTTAAGGATCCGTCACCAATGCAAACGCTGCATGGTAAACTCAGCGAATACCTGCTCAATGAGATGGGTTTTAGCAGTAAGACCGTCCGCCCCAACAGCCTGACGCCCCACATGACGGTAGCCTACCGCGACTTGACACCCGCTAACTTCGAGAGGTCATGGCAAGAGTTCAATAATCGCCCCTTTGACTATTCTTTTGAAGTCAACAGCATTTATCTGCTGAAACATGACTATACCCGCTGGCAACCTTTTTATGAGTTTAAGTTTGCCAATTGATCTACAGGGGATTCTAATTAGTGGGCTTAATATACCCAAATATAGTTGGCGCGTCGTCATACCGCCCAAGGATAACAAGCGGTCCCATTTGGGTGGCAACAAGTTCAATCTTCCTGATATCGCCAGCGGCCCAAAACCCACTTTCTGCTGGATTTAAAGGTTTAAACTTACGATCATCCGTTCCTTTTAGAAGAATTCCCTGCCCGGCTATAGGACCGGTTTCTGGCCTTGTTCCATAGTTATTGCCAACACCTATAATATCAGGCCAGCCATCTTCATAAAAATCAGCTACTACCAAATCATAAATGGGTGCTGCTTGCGCCTCAGCTGGCAAAGGCATCGCATTAAATGTTCCATCGCCATTGTTCCAAAATACCGTTGAAGCAAAGGTATCTACCTCCAACTGTACAGCATTTTGCTGCTGTTTGTCGGATAACAGGTCGTCGATAGTCGTTTCCGCATACGAAGCATAGGTCGAAAACTTTTCTTTGAAACCAGGAAGTTGTCGCAATAGAAGATCTCTTGACACTACCGGATACTCTTCCTTCCCTTCCCGGTTGGTAATAATTGGATCTACCGAACCATTGCCATCGAAATCAGCTGCGTAAATGGTAACCGAAGCATCAGTCGTTGGTTGTAATGAAGTATTCAACCCCCGGTTGCCGGCAATGAGATCGGGGTAACCATCACCGTTGAGATCCGCAACCTCAAGTGCATTCCACCAACCTGACGTTTTGCTCATCTGCCAGTCATCGGTAACCTCAGCAAAAGTACCATCTGCTTCTTGCTCAAAAATACGAACCGGCATCCATTCGCCCGCAACGATTAGTTCTGACTGGCTATCCTGGTTGATATCAGCCCAAATCGCATCAGTAACCATTCCCGGATTCACTAAATCGGGAGCGGCATTCTTGGTAACATCCCGAAATTGGCCTCCATCATTTCGCAACAGGTAGCTTCGGGGTGCCATAGGATATCTTCCGGTAAGCACCCGGCCACCGATAAAAAGATCGGTATCGCCATCGCCATCAATGTCCGTAGCAGCAACGGTACTGCCGCTGGTGGACATGGAAGGCAGCGCCTCTTTGCTATAGGCGAAGTTTCCAAACCCGTCATTCAGGTACAACCGATCCTGGTATAACGGTCCATTCGTCAAATCAAAGTTTCCCCCGCTTACCACATACAGATCGGGATTTTCATCTCCGTTAGCATCAAAGAACAGGGCGGATACATCATCAAATTGTTTATGTGATTCAAAAACTGGCACCTCCGCCCTTGCAAAGGTACCATCTGCTTTCTGTAGATAAATGGCCGCGGCTTGCTCCTGTCCCCCGCCTACAAACAGATCCAAAAGGCCATCCTTGTTGACATCTCCCCTCACCAAAGCAGGACCCAAGTTATCCAATGTATGTGGCAACAACGGCGTCATCACTTTATCTCTAAAAAAGCTCCCCTGATGATTTCTGGTTAACCCCACCACATCATTCCTTAGCAAGGCAAATGCTTTTGAGTTATTTTCATCGACCTGCTGTTGCCCTATTTTTTGGGCATCCTGTTTTCGTATTGATATCCTTTGGTTTGCTTTAACGTCCGTTATCTTCTGTGTGGTCTGATCGGGCCAAACAACTTCTATACTTACTTGTTGGTGGCTACCTAATCCAAAATGAAGCAGCGGCTCCACCGACGTCTGGAAGCCCCGGCTCTGAAAAGCCTCTTGGAAAAGTGCTGTGCTGTCATCGAGGGTGACGGCAACCTTTGCTCCAATGCCAAACGGATTTCCCTCTGAACCCTGAAGCTGTACTTTTAGATAATTGCTGCTTTCATTCGACCGCACCCTGTTTTTATAAATAAACGGGGGTTCGTTGATATTATTCACCACCAAGTCAAGAGCTCCATCATTATCTAAATCAACATAAGCTGCCGCCCCTGAAACCGCCTCTCTCTGGAGCCCCCAGCTTTGGGTAACATCCTCAAAAATAAGCGTTCCTTGATTTCGAAAGGCAAAATTGCGCATGGTTACCGGACTCATCTGCTGTACAAGCTCGTATTTCAACTCCGGATCATCCGGCACCTGTTCATCCGGAAACTCTTGCCACAAGATATCATTCAAATAATCCAGATCGGTATAAAACCGAGGAAAACCATTGGTGATAAAGATATCTTTGCGGGTATCATTATCGAAATCGGCCATCAACGCTGCCCAGCTCCAGTCGGTTGCGGCTATGCCGGCCAGTTGTCCAACTTCTGTGAATGTACCGTTTCCATTATTGAGCTGCAGCATATTCCGCATATTCTGATAGTGATAACTATTGGCCACCAACTTATCATAGATATCATAATCCGGCGTTTTAAATACCTGCCGACGCATTCGGTCAGGTGGGAGCATATCCGCGGAAAGAATATCAGGCAAGCCATTGTTATTGATATCAGCGATATCCGACCCCATAGAAAAATAGGAAGTGAGGGTTGTCCGCGCCGTAATTTCATCAACGAAGGTACCATCTCCCTGATTGATATATAAGTAATCGCGCTCAATATAATCATTGGTCACAAAGATATCGGGCCAGCCATCACGATTGATGTCGGAGACCGTAGCACTTAGCCCAAAGCCAATTGGGTTTTGCAGGATGCCCGCCTCTTTACTAACGTCGGTAAAGGTGCCATCTCCATTATTTTGATACAGTCGATCCCCAGCATAGGGATCATGCTCTTCTCGAATGGTTTGGATATCAAAGCCTGCAAAGTATCGTGTATTATAATTAACGATAAACACGTCCAGCAGTCCATCCCGGTTATAGTCAAAGAAAACCGGCTGGGTACAGTAGCCCGCATCGTCGAGCTTAAACGCCGCTGCCTGCTCCACGAATTTTGGACCTCTCTCTTCCCCGGCTTGCAATCCCTGGTTGATGTAAAGCTTATTTCTTCGCTCTTCCGGATCCAATTTACCGGCCTTACACACATATATATCTAATAAATTATCGCTATTGATGTCGACCATTGCTACACCGGCTGACCATCCATTAGAGTCAGCCACGCCGGCAGACTCTGTTATATTCTTAAATTTAAAATCTCCCTGGTTCAGATATAAAGCATTGGAGCCCTGATTAGCCGTAAAATAGACATCAGGCAGTTCATCGTTGTTGATATCCCCTACCGCAACTCCTCCGCCGTTATAGAAAAATTCGGATTCCAGGATATTATTACCTGGCTCTTCGTGGAGTTGGTTCACAAAATTAACAGCCGTAACTTCGGGAGTAAGCTGCTCGAATAATGGTGCCTGATGTAGCTGTTGACAGCTTCCGATGGCAGACAGACATATCGTATATATCACAAATAAAATGATAGCCCGTAAATGAATCGGTAATAGCATAATATTATTTACACCTGCCAAGGTTATATATTATCGTGTTTCTTAGCTTCTTTTTCTAATAATAATGCCATGGCTCCGCTACAGAACCATGGCACATATTTCATTCACTCTTTGATGTTCGGTTTACTATCAATCCTGCTGGTTTACTCCGCGTCCCACCACATGCGGGTCGTGAACTCATCAGGTCCCTGGCGATTGAGCGCCTCGGTGTAGGCCTCAGGGTTCCCACTTGATTCACTGCCGGGATAACGTAACCGCCGGGGTATCGTACCGTTGGTTTGGTTACCGGGATAGTCGACCGGCGTCAATTCCGGATAGCCCGTTCTTCGCCAGTTGGCATAGGTCTCATAGAAATTCAAGAACGTAACCGCCCAGTATTGGCTTCCCAGTATTTCATCCCAGTTACCGGAATCATAGGGATTCTGTGCCAGGTAAGTATCTATCTCTGAAGATGGAACCGCAACCGATTCATCATAAATAGAATACATCTCCATAGCCGCGCGTACCCCTGCTTCGTAATGATCCGCTGCCGTAGCTCCCGTATTCAAGCCCCAACGTTCATTCGCTTCAGCAAGCATAAACTGGACCTCCGCATAGGTTTGGAATACCATGGGCGATTCACGCAATACAAAGACCGGGTTGATCCGGCTGTAATCATCACCGTCATAGCCAGGATCGAATTGTTCAATGGTCGTAGCATCATAACCGTTGGGGAGTCCCTGGGCAGGTCCACCATTGACAACCCAGCTCAGCCGTTCCAGTCGGGGATCGTCATTTGCGTTCATCCAGTCGACAAACGTTTTGCTTAACCGTGGGCTGTCGTCGTTGGTAAAACTACTGCCATCATAGTTAAAAACCTCTCCGATACCATTCCGATTGATTCCTTCCGGACCATCGGTATGCTGGATATAGCTAATGTCGGCATTGCTCTGCATGACACCGCCGGCAATAGCTTTTTGAGCCCATTCTTCGGCCGCTTCCGGGTCTACCTTGGTCATACGCAAGCCTAAGCGCAGCATCATGGAATAAGCATAGCGACGCCACTGTTCGATATCACCGCCATAGATCAAATCCTGGCTTCCAGGATCTGAGGCACTGGATGTCAACATAGCAGCCGATTCCTCCAACTCGCTAAGCATATCCATGTATATTTCCTGCTGCGGATCATAGGATGGAAAGAAGTTGCGCTCGCTAAATCCCTTACCCGCACCAAAATAGGGTACATCTCCGTAAAGGTCGGTGACCCGCTGAAAGGCAACGACCTTCCAGATCCGGGCAATGGCATGGTAGTTTACCCACTGGTCCTGCCCGTCAACGGTGGGATCCGTGATCTCCACCAAGTTGCTCAGATCTTTGATGTAATTGGTATAGGCTCTGGCCCATAAGGCACCGGAATACGAATCAATATATAGATATTTATCTCCGGCCCAGTAGGTAGGCAGCGTAGCGAACTGCTGTATCATCGTGGATTGATAAATAAGCTGGGCTCGCCAGTTCTCAAATCGCTCTCCCGACGTCTGCAGTTGGGTGTAGGATAGGACAAACCCAGGGTCAATATCTTCGGCAACCGTTGGATTTTCATTTAGGTCATGAAGTGCATCCGTATCACAACTGCTTAACGTAAAGGTGAAAGCAACTAATACAACCGTCAAATAATATATACTGTTTTTCATGGTTATACCTTTTCTAAAATTTTATGTTCAGATTCATACCAAAACTCTTGGTCTGCGGTACACCGAACCATTCTAATCCCTGTCCGTTACTGGTATTATAGGTTGACTCGGGGTCGACGTTATCGGTCTGGCTGTAAATCAACCAGAGGTTACGGGCTACCAGCGAGAGGCTGGCCCCACTAATTGGCATGGTTTCAATCAGTCGCTGTGGGAATTGATAGCCCAACGACAATTCACGAAGCTTAATGAAGCTTGCATCCTGAACGAAATATTCGGCAATGCCGGATAATTGACCATAGTAATCCTGAACCGTGGTTAACCCTTCTCCATTGGGATCGCTTGCAGCAATTTCCCAGGTTTGAGGGTTACCATCCGTATCTACACCACTAATTGTTAATCCTTCTTCACGTCCGTTCAACGTTTCTTTATGCATACCGTTGCCGTAGGTAGTGGCATTGGTACCGGTGAAAAGATCGCCACCAAATTTGAAATCAACCAGGAAGCCAAGGTTGAAATTCTTCCAGTAGAAATCATTTTTAACTCCTCCGCTATAGGGATGTACACCGCTGCCCAACACGCGTCGTTTATTGTCAACTACGGGCAATCCATTTTCATCGTACACTTTCTGGCCATTAATACGCTGGTGGGCTGTTCCTACAATCATGCTGTAGCCCCCTTTGAAGAACTCTCCATCAGCATCTTCAAACGGAATGCGATGTTGAGCAAGTGCTGAAGTTCGGGCTTCCTGGACGGTCAGAACTTTGGAATCTTCGAAAAGTTGCTTGACCTCATTATCGTTGTAGGCAAAATTGACGGACATATCCCAATCAAAGTCCATCATTGATATCGGGGCGAACCGGACCATCACTTCGTGGCCTTGATTTATCACTTCACCCACATTCACCGTCGCCGAGCCATAGCCGGATGTTTGTGAAATCGAAGCCTGGATAATATCATCTTCTGTTTTCTTATGATAATAGGCGTAATCGATTCCTACTTTGTTATCAAACAACCGCAGGTCGAAACCTACCTCATATTCTTTGAGTGCGAGAGGAACCAACTGATTATTGGGTACCGACGATTGGGTAATGCGCCCCAAAGCTGCTCCCTGATGTCCCTGTCCTACAATACTGTAGTTCAATGCTAACTGGTAGGGATCAGTACCTCCACCCACTTCAGCCCATGAGGCTCGTAACTTTCCAAAAGTAACAAAGTCGGGCATCTCAAAAGCATCAGAGAAGACGAAGCTGGCTCCAATACTTGGGTATAAAATGCTGTTAGACTCTACCGGCAGGGTCGAGAACCAGTCATTGCGCGCCGTTCCCGTTAAGAATAAGATGTCTTTGTAGGAGACCTCCGCAGACCCAAATAAGGAATTAATCCCGGATTTGCTAATACCTTGACTGAAGCTGGTGTTAGCGGCATTGCTGATGGTATGCAGGAATGGAATATTGAAGTCTGCTCCCCTGGCATTGAGGGTCTCAAAACTGCGTTCCATCTTACTTCCACCGAAGAAACCGTTTACGCCAAAGTCACCGAAATCCTGGTCAAAGCCAACCACATATTCATAGTTGGTTTCGCGAACCCGTTGCTCGATCTCATTCATGGCTCCCAACGCTATGTAGCCAGTACCAAAGGGTTCCAGGTTGGTCCGCCGCGAGGTGTACCAGTCTAATCCCAGTCGTCCCTGTACATAAAGCCAATCCATCAAATCGTATCGCAATTTACCCGATCCCATAATCCGGTCTCGAACATTGGAATTTTCGAATTGATGGGTCGCCCACCAAGGATTTTGGCTAAAGTTATTATTGTTGTACTGAAGTTCAGTACCATCGGTTTCAGCTCCCAATTTATCCGTTGGCCCTTTCAGATCCAGAACATTGATGCTGGGTGGCAAAATAGAAAGGGTATAGTTGGCATTACCCGGCGCATCCGAAAGTCGAGCTCGGTTTTGTACATCTTCGCGCGAATATTGAACGCGTCCATTCACGGTAAGCCGATCGGCCCATTGGCCATCCGTAGCCAGACTCACGGTTTGTCTGTTCATCCCTGAGTTAGGGACAATAGATTCGTTACGAAGGTCTGAAAAAGAGACCCTAAAGGTCTGATTGGATATACCACCTGTCAAAGAAATGGTGTTTGTAGTCGTATATCCGGTACGATAGAATTCATTGTAATTATCTTCATGGGCTACATAGGGACGAAGCTCGCCGTCAAACTGGTATACATCAGAACCATCTAATTGTCCTCCCCAGGCCGTTCCGCCATATTCTCGGGCCTGTTCAACTGTTTCAGGCTTAACGCCATTTGTTCCATGGCCATACTGATTCTGAAAGTCATAGGTATCGACATATCGTTCGGCCGTGGTGTTTGAATTAAATTCTATCCCTATGCCTTGCCCCTCTCCTGAGGTACCAGATTTTGTGGTAATAAGCACCACGCCATTAGAGGCTCGTGAACCATAGAGTGCCGCGGCGGTACCTCCTTTCAACACATTGATAGACTCAATATCATCCGGGTTAATGCTGGTAAGACCATCGCCCCAGTCTGAGCCACCCCACATTCCGGCAGATCCCAGCTGAGAGTTGTCAATCGGAACACCATCAATAACATAAAGCGGCTCGTTGTTACCACTTAATGACGCATTCCCCCGAATAACGACCCGGCTTGATCCACCGACACCGGAGCCAATGTTGCTAACACTAACGCCCGCAACTTTACCCTGAAGGGCATCACCAAAATTCACTTCCCGGGCCTCGGTAAATTCATCACCGCTGACTTCTGTGACGGAATAGCCCAACGCCTTTCTACTCTTCTCAATACCAAAGGCTGTCACTACCACATCATCCAGCTCCTCAATGCGCGATTCTAACTTAACATTGATGGTTGTTCGACCTTGTACGGAAATCTGCTGACTATTGAAACCGGTAAACGAAAATACCAGGATGGCATCTTCCGGAACTGTCAACTCATAATTCCCTTCTTCATCGGTTGATGTTCCCCGTTGGGTACCCTGCACTAAGACAGTTGCCCCTGCAAGAGGTTCACCATCTCCTGCACTTACGATCTGGCCTGTAACCGTAACTTCTTGCGCTACCGCAACATCCGGTATACTAAAAAACACAGCCATCGCGACTAATGCAGTACAGTATAGAATAATCTTGTCTGTAACATTTTTCATTGTTGTGAGGTTTTAAGTGTTTAGGAAGGCGCTGACAAAGTTGACAAGCATGCTAACCGTTGACATACATCTTCCCCTTTTTGTTTACTAACTTTTTACAAAAGATAAAAAGCTTTACAAGAACTTAACACATAAATCCCAACATTCACAAGAAATGAAATGTTAGGATATTCAAATATATTGCCATATTTGAATTACTGTCTTTTATTTCCTGTATGTTATTGATCAGATAATCTTATTTTTTCCTTCCCTTTCTATTTAATTCTTATTTTCATATCTCTTCATTCCAACTGTACGGATAGCTTTCATCATCGACCTTTTGAGCCTCTGTTGTCAAGTGAAGCGGATGGAAGGTATCTATCATCACGGCATACTCGTCGGTAGCCTCTTTGCCAATACTCCCCTCGTATTTCCCGGGGTGCGGCCCGTGTGGTATCCCCCCCGGATGCTGTGTTATGCTGGCCTCCGCTACGCCTTTACGACTCATAAAATCTCCTTCCACATAGTATAGTACTTCATCCGAATCGACATTCGAATGGGCGTATGGAGCCGGTATCGACTTGGGATGGTAGTCAAACTTGCGGGGACAAAATGAGCATACTACATAATTTCGCCCTTCAAACGTCTGATGGACCGGAGGTGGCTGATGAATGCGCCCGGTAATAGGCTCAAAATCTTTAATGTTGAAAATCCAGGGATACAGATAGCCGTCCCATCCAACCACATCGCATGGATGGCGATGATACCAATACGAGGTATATCGTCCCTGCTTTTTAATACGCACTTCAAACTCACCTTCCTCATGGATGAAAACAGGACCCTCAGGACGCCGAATATCACGCTCGCAATAAGGGCTATGCTCTTGGAACTGTCCTTTTTCGGTCAGATAACGGCCGGGGATATCGATAGGTCCGGTTGAATCAACCGTAAGCATCCTATTTTGATCGGTCTCAAAAACAATCTGATAAATGGTGCCGCGTGGGATAAAAATATAATCGCCATAGCCGAACTCAAGCCTACCGAACATGCTTTGCATATAGCCCTCCCCTTCATGGATAAAAAGAAGCTCGTCGTGCTCGCCATTTTTATAGAAATAATCCATGGGTTCAGTTGGGCAAGCAACCCCAATCTGGATATCGTTATTATAGAGCAACACTTTGCGACCCATCACCGGATCGCATCCCTTGTCTACATTTGCTGTACGCAAGTGGTGATGCCGAAGTACACCTTCATCCCACTTTTCTATCGTTATCTCTTCTCCCTGTTCAATTTTAAATGTCTTTGTTGGAGGATTATGATGATAAAGCAACGAAGAACTTCCATGAAACCCTTCAGCTCCAAACAATTGCTCCTGGTAAAGCTTGCCATCAGGGCGTTGAAATTGGGTATGCCTTTTATGTGGAATATTTCCAAGCTTGTGGTAAATCATGGTGACCTCTTTTTTAGTCGTGAGTGATGAGTTATGAGCGCTCAAGACTCACTACTCAAAACTCAGCACTACATTACAAATTGCCTCGTAGTTCTTGCTCACGTTCTATAGCTTCAAACAGAGCCTTGAAGTTTCCTTTACCAAACCCACGCGCACCTTTTCGCTGGATGATCTCAAAAAACAGGGTGGGACGATCTACAACGGGCTTTGTAAATATTTGTAGCAAATATCCTTCATCATCCCGATCTACAAGGATGCCTAACTCTGCCAGTTCATCAATAGGCTCATCAATTGCCCCTACTCTCTCTTCCAGCTCTTCGTAATAGGAAGTAGGCACATGTAAAAATTCCAGGCCTCGGTTTTTAAGCTTCTGTACCGATTCAATAATATCGCCGCTTAGCAAAGCCACATGCTGTACGCCGGGCCCCTCATGAAAATCCAAATATTCTTCTATCTGGGATTTCTTTTTACCCTCCGCCGGCTCATTAATGGGAAATTTAATCATCCCACGTCCGCCGGCCATTACTTTCGACATCAAAGCCGAATATTCGGTGGATATATCCTCATCATCAAAATGTATGTACTGGGTAAAGCCCATCACATCACGATAAAAATCCACCCATTTATCCATTCTGCCTTTTTCTACATTTCCCACACAATGATCTACAAATTCGATCCCTACGGGATCAATTCTCGCGATCGATGTTTGTTTTTCCTCAAAGCCCGGCATAAAAATCCCTTTATAATCTGTACGCTTAATAAATGAGTGAACGGTATCTCCATAAGTCGCAATGGCTGCTTTACGTATAGAGCCATTTTCATCCGTAATATCCCGGGGCTTTTCTATACTTTGAGCCCCACGTTTTATGGTTTCTTGATAAGCTCGATCCACATCCTCAACCTGCAAGGCAATATCACGCACCCCATCCCCATGGCTTGCCACATGCCGGGCTATGGGCGAGTCACTTTTTAATGCTGATGTCAGGATCAACCGAACATTTCCCTGTTCAAGGTAATAGGAAACATGATCACGGATGCCCGTTTCAAGTCCACTAAAGGCTTTGAGCTTAAACCCAAAAATAGTTTGATAAAAATGAGAAGCCTGTTTGGCGTTGCCTACATATAGTTCAATGTAGTCAACATCTAAGAGACCAAGATGATCATCAAAGTTTTCCTCTACAGCACGTTCGAGTGTGGTATGATTGCCCGCATTACTTACCATAATTTCTCCCCTTTGGATTATCTCTTTTGGTAGCAATATAACACCTCTTAACTGACTTTTACAACATTAGTAGATGCTTATCGTTTTCTGATACAAATGTTCTTGTATAATTTCGCATTCATATATATGTTGTTTTAAATAGCATTTCATTAAATCCTGAACCTATGGAAGACTCAACCAAGCGTGAAGCTTTTCAGGAACGGATAGATAAAGGGGAAACTATTGAGCCCAAAGATTTTATGCCCGATCGGTATCGCCAGCAGCTTATCCGGATGATGTCTCAGCATGCCCACTCTGAAATTGTGGGAATGTTACCCGAAGGCAACTGGATTACCCGGGCACCTTCGCTTCGCCGGAAACTGATTTTACTTTCCAAAGTACAGGATGAAGCCGGCCACGGCCTGTATTTATATAGCGCCACCGAAACGCTGGGAGCCAGCCGGCAAGAAGTCATTGATGACCTGCTGAACGGACGGGCCAAATACTCCAGCATCTTCAATTATCCTACCCTCTCATGGGCGGATGTGGCAGTTATTGGATGGCTCGTTGACGGAGCTGCCATCATCAATCAGACGATGTTAGCACGTAGCTCTTATGGACCTTATGCCCGTGCGATGGTCCGGATCTGCAAAGAAGAAAGTTTCCACAAAAAACAGGGGTATGAGATGGTCGCTAAAATGGCTGAGGGGACGCCGGAACAACAAGAAATGATCCAGGATGCCGTCAATCGCTGGTGGTGGCCTACGCTCATGATGTTTGGTCCCCATGATGATGACTCGCCCAATAGCGCCGAACTGATCAAATGGGGGGTCAAATCAAAAACGAATGATGAGCTGCGACAAAGCTTTGTTGATCGACATGTGCAAGAGGCGCATACCGTTGGATTGGAAATCCCCGACCCCGACCTAGAATATAATGAGGAAACCGGTCACTGGAATTTTGGTGAAATCGATTGGGATGAATTTTGGAAGGTTGTTAAAGGCAATGGCCCCATGAACCGGGAGCGGCTAAACGCCCGACGAAAAGCCCATGAGGAGGGAGAATGGGTTCGTGAGGCAGCGGAAGAATATGCCCGAAAACGGAAATTGAGACAAGAAAAAGTTTCATGATTTTGTTATTAGTTAATGGTTATTTGTAACAAATGCCCATGAATAACTATTAACAAATAACTATTAATTTTAGCTGTGGCTTAAGCATCAGATCTTAGAACCACCTTAAACTATGAGCAAAGACGAGAATCTAAAATCTAACAACGACGACACCCAGTGGCCACTATGGGAGGTTTTCACCCAACCCAGGGAGGGCAAACCTCATGAACACGCCGGGAGCCTGCATGCCCCCGATGCGGAAATGGCCCTCGAGAATGCCCGTGATGTCTATGCCCGACGAAAAGAAGCTGTCAATATTTGGGTGGTTCCCAGCGAACAGATTGTTGCATCCAAGGGAGAAGACGCCGGACCCTTTTTCGACCCCGCTGATGATAAACCGTACCGGCACCCACAGTTTTATAGTGTACCACGAGCTACAAAACGACGATCATGAGTACAGCTGCTGATTCTATAACAACTCAGGAAGCTCGATATGAATATCTTCTCCGCCTGGCAGATGATCGCCTGATTTTGGGTCATCGCCTTTCTGAATGGTGCGGGCATGGACCCATCCTGGAAGAAGACATTGCTCTCGCTAATATGGCCCTTGATTATATTGGTCATGCCGCTTCGCTCTATGAGTATGCCGCTGAAATTGAAGGGAAAGAACGTCACCGTGATGACCTGGTCTATTTTCGAAATGATGTTGAATTTAAAAACCTAAAGCTTGTAGAATTACCCAGGGGCGATTTCGGCTTTACGATGGCTCGACAGTTTTTGTTCTCCGCCTTCAGCTATTTTCTGTATGAACAGCTTTGTGAAGTAGAAGACGAACAACTGGGCGGGATGGCGCAAAAGCACTGGAAAGAAATAAAATACCACCTCCGTCACAGCCGGGAATGGGTGCTGAGGCTCGGCGATGGCACAAAAGAAAGCCATCGCCGTATCCAGGATGCTTTCAATGAAATATGGACCTACACCGGAGAGATGTTTTATCAAGATTTGGTTGATGAGTTGTTACAGGATGAAAAACTTGCCACCGATTTAAACAATTTTAAAGCTGACTGGGAAGAGCTGGTAACGAGTACCCTGGAAGAAGCTACCCTGGAAGTTCCTGATTTTGACCAGTTTATGGCCGAGGGGAGCCGAAAAGGACTACACACCGAGCATTTGGGTCACCTGCTGGCTGAAATGCAGCACCTTCGCCGCTCATATCCGGA
This sequence comes from Fodinibius salsisoli, assembly GCF_026229185.1. Lineage (GTDB taxonomy): Bacteria > Bacteroidota > Rhodothermia > Balneolales > Balneolaceae > Fodinibius > Fodinibius salsisoli. The sequence continues at coordinate 472,554 of NZ_JAGGJA010000002.1, forward strand.
CGCTGACTGGCAATAGAATTGCCTTTAAAGGTACTACAAGCGCCGGGGCAATCGTTTAACAAACAGTATGCCAACGACTAAAACGACATATCGCAAGGAAGATATCTGGAACCTGCTTTCAGAGGTCATGGATCCAGAGATACCTGTTCTCAGTATTATAGATTTGGGAATCGCTCGTGATGTTACAATCACCGATGCAAACAAGGTACTTATTCGAATTACTCCAACCTACTCGGGCTGCCCGGCAATGAAAGCCATTGAGGATGACATTTCTAATAAGCTGCGGCTCAATGGAATACAACATTTTGATATTAAAAAGGATTTCTCGGAGACCTGGACCACCGACTGGATACCTGAAGAAGCCAAACAGAAACTCAAGGAATATGGTATTGCTCCTCCAGGAAAGACTGACAGTAGTGACGATTTTCTTTCATCACTAAGAACTTCTGGACGGTCTGTCCCCTGCCCTTATTGCGACTCTAACAATACTAAAATACAGAGCAAATTTGGCTCTACCGCTTGCAAAGCACAGTACTATTGCCAAAGTTGTGATGAACCTTTTGAACATTTTAAATGTATTTAAATATGCAGAAAATCATACTTTCATCAGTTGGAGTATTTATTTTGCTTTCTCTCTCAGCTAATGTCCACGCTCAGTTCAGAGATGGCCGAACGACGGCCAAAAGTGATACTATATCAAACTTGAACGTACCTGTTGAATACCTTCTCAATCCTTCTTTAGAGTCACTTAGTGCTGTAGAAAACTTTTCTTTAGGTCTATCTGGCCCCCAGCCTATTCAGATGGGCAACGTCACTAAATTTCTGCTCAAAGGAGGCGTTAGTCTACTTCGCGGTAAATCTGAGAACATCCCGTTATATTCGTTTGAAAATGCCTGGAAATATCCCGGACCCACGGTGGAATATCCTGAAACGATGAGTGAATACGAAGGCTTCCTACAACGATATGACCAATACAACCCTGACTCTCAGTAGCTATCCAACTTAGGAATGATATGTGATGAGTGAAAAATTTATTAACTGTCATCTTGAAGATGCTGTTTTACATATAGAGCTAAACCGGCCGGATAAACTCAATAGCTTTATAGAGCCGATGGCTAAGCAGCTCCAGGAAGAATTTGATGAAGCTGCGAGCAATAATAACGTTCGCTGTGTGCTTTTAACTGGAAATGGAAAGGCATTTTGCGCCGGACAAGACCTGCCTGAAGTGGTCGATAAAGGCGACGACTATGAATTAGGGAATACCGTTAGATCCAGTTATAATCCAATTATCAAAGCTATCCGTAATCTTGAAAAGCCGGTAGTCTGTGCTGTCAACGGTACTGCAGCCGGGGCTGGAGCAAACCTCGCTTTTGCCTGTGATATTGTGCTTGCTTCCAGGGAAGCTTTTTTTATTCAGTCATTCAGTAAAATTGGCCTCATTCCTGATAGTGGCGGCACCTTTCTGCTGCCTAGGTTGGTAGGGTTACAACGGGCAAACGCCCTATACCTACTGGATGAGAAAGTTACAGCGGAAAAAGCGGAAGAAATTGGATTGATCTATAAGGCCGTCGATCCGGAAGATCTACTGGATAAAGCACATGATATATGCCAAAAATTGTCGAGTATGCCAACCAAGGGATTTGGACTGTATAAAAAAGCCATCAACCAGTCTCTTACTAATAATTTAGAAGAACAATTAGAGCTAGAGGCTGAGCTGCAAACAGAAGCAGGAGATACGCATGATTACCAAGAAGGCGTGCAGGCCTTTTTAGAGAAACGAAAACCAACCTTTGAAGGAAGATAGCTTCAGTACCCAAGACGTTCAATATACTCATCAAACGGCGTATTCGACATGCCATTGGCCAGTCGCTTATCAGCGGTATAAAATGTGGTCTCGTAGTCAATTGCTATAGATAAGTAAGCAGCATCATAAAGCGTAATCGGAAATTCCGTAGCCAGCCGAAAAGCAAATTTGGCAATCTGTTTATAAGGAATTAATCTGTACGGCATTTGACGAAACACTTTTCTTTTTTCAAAGGCATCGGGGATATCCAGCTCTTTCATCCGGACTTTTTTTGTCAAAATGGCATCAATTTCCATCAAAAAAATATCTGGTGCATAAAAGGAGGTTAATTTTTCCAGCAATTGTAGCGCCTCATCGGTGCCCTCTTCCCAGATAAACCATTTAATGGCCACGGATGCATCAATAACCAGATTATTCACCGCTCTCTATCCTCTCTGATGTCTTTGGTGCTGTCAGAAAATTTTCGGCCTTCAGCTTTATATTTTCTGATGGATTCCCGAGCCATGGCTCTCACCTTTTCGATATCAGGACCAGCATGCATTTCGAGCAGCTCTTTGAGTTCTTCTTGCAGCGAACGATTATTAGCAGCGGCCTTCTTTTTCAGCTTATCGAGGGTTTCCTCGTCGATATTTCTTACTAATACATTCTTATTTGGCATAAATATATTATTTACTTGGTGATATCATCATGATATCACTTTTTGTTCTATTTCTCAAACCGTATCTCAAGTCGCTGGATAGGTTGGTTTTGAGTTTTAAACTATTATCTTGCAAATAAGAAGAGAAGTATAATCAAACAATATATCCATATGGGTACGAACGTCATTGGTGTTGTTGGGGCCGGAACCATGGGACAGGGGATTGCCCAAATCGCATCCACCTTTCATCACGATGTTCTGCTTTACGATGCTTATCCGGACAAGCTGGGTAAAGCTAAACACAGCCTTCGAAAAATTCTGCAGCGCCAGGTGGAAAAGGAGCGGATGAGTCAGCAGGAAGTGAATGCCATTATAGAACGCATTCATTTTGCGGAAGATCTAACTGGTTTTGGTAACTGTCAATTAGTCGTCGAAGCCGTAGTTGAAAACCTGGACATCAAACAAGATGTTTTTAAACGATTAGAAGGCATTGTGCCTCGCGATTGTATTTTGGCAACTAACACCTCTTCCCTGTCGATTGCATCCATCTCATCTGCGCTTAAAAAACCCAACCGATGTTTGGGCATCCATTTTTTTAACCCAGCTCCCATAATGCCGCTGGTAGAAATCATCCCGGGTATTGCCACTGCTGAAGAAACGACCACAACCGCTCGTACCTTAATTGATGACTGGAATAAAACTACGGTATTGGCAAAAGATACGCCCGGCTTCATTGTGAACCGCGTTGCACGGCCCTTTTACAGCGAAGCTATTCGACAGCTGGAAGAAGGCGTAGCAGATGTACCTACAATCGACTGGGCTATGAAAGAAATAGGCGGTTTCCGGATGGGCCCCTTTGAACTAATGGATTTTATCGGTCATGATATCAACTATAAAGTGACTGAAACCGTATTTGAAGAATTCTTTTATGATCCTCGCTTCAAGCCATCCTTTACACAAAAGCGGATGGTAGAGGCTGGCTTTCTGGGTAAAAAATCGGGCAAAGGATTCTACAATTATGGAGAAGAAGTTCAAAACCCGGAACCGACCAAAGATGAAGAACTTGGCAAATCTATCGTGGATCGCATCTTGGCAATGCTTATCAATGAAGCAGCCGATGCCGTCTTCATGAATATAGCTACCATTGAAGACGTGGACCTGGCCATGACCAAAGGGGTTAATTATCCCAAAGGGCTGTTGGAGTGGGCCGATGATATTGGATTGGAGAAGGTATTCGATCGCATAACCGCCTTGCAGATGGAATATGGCGAGGACCGGTATCGTCCCAACCCACTATTGAAACGCATGGTCCGGAATAATGGAACATTTTATTAACCAATTGAATACAGGATTCAGGACTCAGAATTCCTTAACGCGGCTCCTGTATTCTGAATTCTGACCACTGAATTCTGAATTCGAAATTCTGAGTTCCTATGAATGATAGGACGTTAGCCCAAAAGGTGATAAAAAAAATGATGGCCACGGATGCTTTCAGCCAGTGGTTGGGCATTGAAGTGGTAGATACGGCCCCGGGATATGTAAAGCTTCAGATGAATGTTCGAGATGACATGGTCAACGGATTCAGCGTCTCGCATGGTGGAATCGCTTTCTCGTTGGCCGACAGTGCACTGGCTTTCGCTTCCAACAGCTATGGCCGTGTGGCACTGGCCCTGGAAAATAATATCTCGTTTGTAAAAAAAGTACAACCCGGCGATACCCTTACTGCCACAACGGAGGAACTAAGTCTTGGAAACCGTATTGCAGTTTATAATGTTTCAGTTATTAACGAGCTGGAGGAATCGGTAGCTATATTTCGGGGCACGGTTTACAGGACCCGGGAAAAGCATTTTAATAACAAATAGTAATTAGTCATGAGTAGTGAGTTATTAAGTGAGATCAATTTCGCAACAAGTTTAGATACACTACTCAGTACTCAAAACTCAATACTAACATATGTCTGAAGCCTATATCATTGACGCTATTCGAACACCCATCGGCAAATACCGGGGAGCGCTCTCTCCCATTCGCGCGGATGACCTGGCCGCTCTCCCTATAAAGGAACTCCTGGATCGAAATCCTGAAATTGATCACAAACGTATAGAAGACGTCATCTTGGGATGTGCAAACCAAGCCGGTGAGGATAATCGAAATGTAGCCCGAATGGCGGCCCTGCTGGCAGGTCTGTCTACTTCCGTGCCGGGCGAAACGGTAAACCGGCTTTGTGCCTCTGGGATGAGCAGTACCGTCATGGCGTATAAATCAATCAAGGTTGGTGAAGGAGATCTATTTATTACCGGCGGCATGGAACATATGACCCGCGGCCCCATGGTGCTTGGCAAAGGCGCTTCTCCTTACTCCGGAAACACCGAGATGCATGATACTACTTTTGGATGGCGATTTGTCAATCCCAAAATGGATGAACAATACGGAAGTGAAGCAATGGGACAAACGGCCGAAAATATTGTTGAAATGTATGGCATCAGCCGCAAGGATCAAGACCAGTTTGCGGCCTGGTCGCAACAGAAAGCGGCCCGGGCGACCCAAAGCGGACGAATGGCCAAAGAAATTATGCCGGTCGAAATTCCACAGCGTAAGGGTGATCCGATAGTATTTGATAAGGATGAGTTTATTCGTCCGGACACTACCGTGGAAGTTTTGAGCAAGTTACCTGCCGTCTTTCGAGATGGAGGCACCGTAACACCCGGTAACGCCAGTGGGATCAATGACGGGGCCTGCGCCATGCTGATAGCAGGAGAAACAGCAATGGCTGACTTTGACTTGAACCCGATGGCCCGCATTGTAGCTTCAGCCGTGGTGGGCGTAGAACCTAGAATTATGGGTATGGGTCCGGTTGACGCGACGCGAAAAATATTGAAGCGAGCTGGACTTTCTCTGGAAGATATCGGCATTATTGAGCTTAATGAAGCTTTTGCTGCCCAGAGCCTTGCTGTTCTGCGGGAACTGGGCGTTGAGGATCAAGATCCCCGCGTTAACCCACATGGAGGGGCTATTGCCTTGGGGCATCCTCTGGGGATGTCCGGGGCGCGACTACTGCAAACCGCTGCTATTGAACTGCACGAACAAAATCAACAATATGCCCTCTGCACGCTCTGTGTGGGCGTTGGGCAGGGCATGGCAGTGATTCTGGAAAAGGCTTAGTTATTTGTTAATGGGTTATTAAGTTATTAGGTAATCAAGTTATTAAGTTAAAAAAGAATTTTGCATAAGCTTTCGGAATTACAATCATGGAAATCGGGAAGGAAGTTACGAAGGTTGATCTCGGAATTGGTAAAAAGTTTACCTGGTGATGAAAAGTTCAGATTAAAAGATCAGATCATACGCTCCTCAAGATCTGTTCCAGCGAACATTGCCGAAGGATTTGGACGTTATCATTACCAGGAGAATATTCAATTCTGCAGAACAGCAAGAGGTTCTCTATATGAAACCCAGGAACATTTGATTTGTGCATTAGATGAAGGTTTCATAAATGAAGACCAATTTAATAACGTTAATGAGCAACTGCTTTTATGCCTGAAAATATTAAACGGATATATTGCTTACCTGAAAAAGTCAAAAAATGATTCCAAAAATAAATAACACAGTAACTTAATAACTCAATTTCTTAGTAACTTAAATGATATACGAATTTGACGGATACAAACCGGTGGTTCATGAAAGTGCCTTTGTGCATCCACAGGCAGCGGTCACAGGGAATGTAATCATCGGCCGTGATGTGTACATAGCCCCTGGTGCGGCTATTCGCGGAGACTGGGGTAAAATCGTGATCAACGATGGCTGTAATGTACAAGAGAATTGCACCATTCATATGTTTCCCGGAGTTACCGTGGTACTCGAAGAAAGTGCCCATATCGGACATGGCGCTATAATCCACGGTGCGCATATCGGGCGAAACTGCCTGGTAGGGATGAATTCTGTGATCATGGATCGCGTAGAGCTGGGGACAGAATCTATTGTGGGGGCACAATCTTTTTTAAAAGAAGGCATGACGATTCCCGAACGTAAACTGGTTATTGGAAATCCGGCAAAAATCGTCAAGGATGTGAGTGACGAGATGATCCGATGGAAAACGAAAGGCACCGAACTGTATCAACAGCTGCCGGCACAGTTGCATGAGACGCTCAGGGAATGCGAGCCACTCCGAGAAGAACCCGAAGACCGGCCAAGTCAATCGTTGAACTATAAAACATGGGGAAAGGCTAAGAACTCAGAATCCTGAATTCAGAATTCCATACTTTATAGCAAAAAATCTAATCCAAACCACAAAAAATGAAAGTACAAAGCTATATCAAAGGGGAATGGATCGATAAGGGGAAAGAAACCGACCTAATTAGTGCTGTAACCGGCGATCCCATAGCACAGATGGTGGAAGCTGACTTAGATTACAAAGGGGCCTGCGACTACGGTCGTCAAGAAGCCGGACCAGAACTCCGAGCGATGTCGATCCATGAACGAGCCTTCAAAATCAAGTTTTTGGCTCAATACCTGTTGAAGCGTAAGGAAGATTATTACAAGCTTTCCACGCATACGGGAGCGACCAGACAGGACTCCTGGATTGACATCGAAGGCGGTATTGGCAGCATGTTTGCCTTGTCCAGCAAGGCTCGCATCAATCTCTCTGACCTCCCCTATCATGTGGAAGGCGGACCGGAACGACTCTCCCGAAAGGGTTCATTTATCGGTCAGCATATTTGCGTGCCTCGTCATGGTGTGGGAGTCCATATCAATGCTTTCAACTTCCCGGTCTGGGGGATGCTGGAAAAGTTGGCGCCCTGTATCATCTCCGGGATGCCTGCTATCATCAAGCCCTCACCTGTGGGCTCCTACTTAGCATATAAGGTGTTTCAGGATATGATAGAATCGAAGCTGCTGCCGGAAGGAGCTATACAGTTTATCGCCGCCGACAAACCCGGTGACTTGTTGGACCATCTGACCAGTCAGGATTCGGTAGCTTTTACCGGTTCCGCCAGTACCGGGCGCAAGCTCAAGTCCCATCCGAATATCATCGCCAACAGTGTACGGTTCAACTTGGAGGCCGACTCTTTAAACTGCTCCATTTTAGGCTCTGATGTCACCCCGGATATGGAAGAGTTTGACCTTTTTGTAAGTGAGGTGGCGAAGGAGATGACCGTAAAGACCGGACAAAAATGTACTGCCATCCGGCGGACCATTGTTCCTGAAAACCAAGTGGACAATGTGATAGCTACGCTGAAAGAAAAGCTTGAAAAGACAACTATTGGCGATCCTTCCTCTAAAGAAACGCAAATGGGTCCGCTGGCCAGTACGTTACAAGCCCGGCGCTTTGAGCAACAGCTCTCTACCCTTCACGAGACCACAGAGTCGGTGTACAGCAACGGCCACGACCAAGCCGATGATGCTTTTACTTCCCCCAAAGTGCTGTTGTGCCGGCAGCCGATGCAGGTAGATGCAGTGCATACCGTGGAGGCTTTCGGACCCATGACGACCATCATGCCCTACTCCAATAACGAGGAGGCTATCAAGCTTGCCAATAAAGCTGACGGATCATTGGTGGGCTCCCTCTTTACGGCCGATGATAAAATAGCCCGGGAAATTACGCTGGGCTGTGCTCCCTATCACGGACGGTTCATGGTCATTAACAAGGATTCAGCCAAGGAATCCACGGGACACGGTTCGCCCATGCCCCAGATGGTGCACGGCGGTCCGGGTCGGGCAGGTGGCGGCGAAGAGCAGGGCGGTGCACGGGCCGTCATCCATAACATGCAGCGGGTAGCCCTGCAGGGATCTCCCACCACCCTGAAGAGTATTACTCACCAATACATCAAAGGTGCGAAGACCAAAGAAGCGGACAAACATCCCTTCCAACAGTATTTTGAGGAGCTCGAAGTGGGCGAAGCCCTGACAACCGACAAACACACGGTCACAAAAGAGGATATTGAACGATTCGCTGATCTATCCGGCGATGAATTTTATGCCCATACGGATCCGGAAGCTGCCGATCGCTCCCTTTTTGGCGAAATTGTAGCCCACGGGTATTTTGTGCTTTCACGTGCGGCAGGCTTATTTGTACACCCTGATGAAGGACCGGTCATGCTGAATTACGGATTGGAAAACCTCCGATTTACTGCACCCGTTGCGCCCGGCGATACCATCCAGGCCAAGCTGATTGTCAAACGTAAGACCGTTCGACAGAAAAAAGCCAAAGATAAATTCCCCTTTGGTATTGTCTATTGGGATGTAGAAGTCACTAATCAGGATGAAAAACTGGTCGCCGAATATACGATCCTGACGCTCATCAAGCGTAAACATAAACTTGATATGGATATTTTTGAAGAGGAGTAAGATGCCTTGCCTGTAAAGGTTAATGAATGTTTTAGCTTAGCAAAGAACTGTGGGCTAAGTTATATAAAATGAAATTTAGAGTCTCTCCTCCCAGGGAGGAGAACAAGAGGTGGGTAAATATGACCAAGAAAAAGTTTGATATTATTCCTTATAGATCTCATCTGGTCGAAAAAGCAAGGAAACTTCGAAAAAATAGCACTCCCGCCGAGAAAAGACTCTGGAAATACCTTCGGCGAAAGCAAGTGCACCAATTTGATTTTGACCGGCAAAAGCCTGTTGACCGCTACATCATTGACTTCTATTGTAAAGAATTAAGGCTTGCTATCGAAATTGATGGGAAATATCATAATCATCAGTATGAGTATGATCAAGCAAGACAGAAGAGACTTGAAACATTTGGTATTCACTTTTTAAGATTTTCCGAAAAAGAAGTACTGAATGACATTGACAACGTATTGCGTGTTATTAGTCATTGGGTTTTGAAGCTAAGGGATTAACCCACCCCTTAATCCCCTCCCCGGAGGGGAAATTGTTAATACTCAGTCACCCAATTGAACCTAAGTTCTGACTCCTGAATTCTCTAATTAAAACATAAACCCTGTCGCCTATGCCAGAAAACGGAGAAATAACCAGCACAATCACCAACAACATCGCAACAATTGAATTTCACCATCCGAAAGGTAATTCTTTGCCGGGTAGAATGTTGCGAGATTTGGCCCAAACGATCACCGGAATGGGAAGTAAAGAAGATGTTAACGTCGTTGTGCTAAAAAGTAGTGGAGATGGGGCTTTTTGTGCCGGCGCTTCGTTTGATGAGCTTATAGCTATTGACAACTTTAAAGAAGGCAAGCATTTTTTCATGGGCTTTTCGCTGGTGCTCAATGCCATGCGTAGCTGTCCCAAACTGATTATCGTCCGTGTGCAAGGTAAAACCGTTGGCGGCGGTGTGGGTCTGGCGGCGGGGGGTGATTATACTCTTGCCCATAAATCGGCAGCCATCAAACTAAGCGAGCTGGCGCTGGGTATCGGTCCCTTTGTAGTGGGACCCGCCGTGGAACGCAAAATAGGCCCCGCTGCCTTCAGTGCCCTCTCTATTGATGCCAGTAGCTGGAATAGTGCCGAGTGGGCGTGCCAACATGGACTGTTTTCCAGAATTTGTTCCACACACGAAAAACTGGACGAAGAAGTTAATGCTCTCTCCGAACAGCTGTCAGACTACAGTCCCGAAGCGATGAAAGAACTTAAAAAAATGCTTTGGAAAGGGACCGACCATTGGGATGAACTGCTGGAAGAACGGGCCGAAATAAGTGGACGCTTGGTGCTGTCTGATTTCACCAAAGAATTTATCAGGGAATTTAAATCTAAATAGATTATTTGCTCTATTATCCCTGTTCTTTTTGTATGAACAAAAACGGATAATTGTTTTCTAAAATCTACTATGAAAAAAGAAGATATAGAGACTGCGCTTCGCGACATTGCTGACCCTGAAATTACCGAACATTCGCAACGCTTTTTTAAGACCGGCAAAGGGGAGTACGCAGAAGGGGATCGGTTCCTGGGTATCCGGGTTCCCAATATCCGAAAGGTAGCCCGCCAGTTCAAACAACTTTCTCTTTCAGAGATTGAAGAATTACTGCACTCCGATTTTCATGAAGAACGGCTCTGCGCCCTCATCATCATGGTCAATCGGGTAAAAAAGGCGAATCCAGAAGAGCAGAAAAAGCTGTATAACCTCTACATGGAGAACACCAAATATATCAATAATTGGGATTTGGTGGATACCTCCGCCGAGCATGTTGTGGGGCGTTACCTGATTGGAAAAGATCGATCCATTCTCTACTCGCTGGCTCAGTCTAACGACCTCTGGGAACGGCGCATCGCCATTATGAGTACATATCACTTCATCAAAAACAACGACTTTGCGGATACCCTGGCTATCGCTGAGCTCCTGCTTGACGATGAGCACGACCTTATCCACAAAGCATCGGGATGGATGCTCCGGGAAGTGGGCAACCGGGACCGGGAAACAGAGGAACGGTTTTTAGACCAGCATGTGCAGCAAATGCCACGCACTATGCTGCGGTATGCGATCGAGAAATTCCCGGAAGAAAAGCGACAGCAATATTTGAAATTATAACGGCTCAAAGATTTTCTGTGGCTTAGTTTAACAGTACTTATCCCGCTCCTCTATTTTCTAAAATAGCGTCGTTTTGTCAGCAATATTAATTGATAAATTCCATTAATACCTATTAACCAGAAAATCGCCTCTTACATCCTCTAAAGGGCGTTTTTGGGAACTGTGAAAAAGGACCCTTCTTTTCAATCAAAAGGTAGTGTCCTTTTGATGAAGAAGACACTACTTCTTTCCGAAGAAGACCCTTCCTTTTAATCGGGCGGTGCCTACTCCTTTGACAAAGGGTACTCCCCCTGCCTAAAGCGACACTCTGTCAGTTGTTATCCAATAAATACCAAAGGTTTCTTTGCACTCTTTTAGTGAAGGTAAAACCACTGTATTTCTTATATAGGAATTAACTTCCACGCTCGTGATGACAGGTGGGTTCCGCAATCTCCTTAGCATACCATCCAGCTATTACAGATTCTGTTAGTTTTTTAAAAAGAAAGCAGCTCTTCAATCTTATCCGATATCTTTTCGGCATCGGGGAGCACAGAATTCATCAGACCAACATTATGAGGCATCGGAATATCGGGCATGGTGAGCCGTTCGATAGACGCGTCTAAATACTTGAAGGCTTCCTGACTTAGCACAGCACTGATCTCCGCCCCGAAGCCGGCCGTTTGGGTATCTTCATGCACAATCAGGCAGCGGTTGGTTTGCTGCACCGACTCCAACACCGCCTGTTTATCCCATGGAATGAGGGTGCGCAGGTCCAGGATGTCGGCTTCGATATCCATCTGGTCAACGGCTTGCTCGCATCGCTCGCACATGGCACCCCAGGTTACGATGGTAATATCTTTGCCCTCCTGCAGTTTTTGAGCTTTTCCAAAGGGTACAATAAACTGGTTACCGGGATACGGGCGACGGGCATACCGGGCATCCAGCAGGTTACGGTGCTCAAAAAAGATCGTGGGATTATTGCTGCGCATGGCCGAACGCAGCAAGCCTACCGCATCCTGGGCATTGCTGGGAAACGCCAGCTGCCATCCCACCGCGTGGACAAAGAAGACTTCGTTACACATGCTGTGCCACGGGTCGCCGCACTTGGCAAAACCACCCGGCATGCGCACTACAACTGGGGCCGCAAACTTATTGCCCGTACGCCAGCGAATAGTGCCACAGTTGTTGAGCTGTTCGGTAGCAGGATCGGCATACTTACGGAACTGTATTTCCGCTACAGGCATTAGTCCGCTGTAGGCCAGTCCTACAGCGCGACCAATAATTCCTTCCTCTGAAAGGCTCGTGTCAAACACTCGTGCATTCCCATATTTTGTCTGCAGACCCATGGTAGCAGCGTGTACCCCTCCCTTGGCAGCGACATCTTCTCCAAAGACCACCAGTTTAGGATTGGTCTCCAGCTCGTAATCCAGTGTTTTGCGAATACCTTCTACAATATTGATGCGCTGCTTGCCGGGGCTCGGTGTTTGAGAACTCTTGGGGAACGTATGTCCGGCGGGTGCTAAGCCTCCCACCCGTTGAAGATCTGGACTGCCATCGCTCTTCTTTTCGGCAAAGGTATATCGCTCGGTTTGATCCGGATCGGGAGCCGGTCGGTTAAGGGCTGACTGGCAGGCTTCCTCAACATCTTCCTCGGAATGTTCTTTCAATTCGGCCCATTCGTCGGCAGAGATACTATCGGGCACCAGGAATGACTCTATTAACTTAAGGGGATCTTTTTGCTGTTCCTCCTGGAGCAGTTCTTCAGATTTATAGGCTTGATTATCCTGGTATGAGTGACCGTTAAGCCGTGGCATTGTTAAATGAAGCAAGGCCGGGCCTTTTCTATTGCGAACGTAACTCACGGATTCCTCAACAAGTTCCGGCGCTTGAGCCGGATCGGTGCCGTCTCCATCAACGAGGTGAAGATTTTTAAACGAATAGAGATTCTTAGCAATATTGCCGCCGGGTGTCTGAAAGGTGGAAGGTACTGATATTCCGTATCCGTTGTCCTCAATATAAAAGAGAACCGGCAGATTCTGAGTGGTTGCGATGGTCAGGGCCGACCAGAAACCATTGGTCGCTACCGATCCATCTCCTCCCAGGATCACGGAAATAGCCCCTTCATATGATTCATTACCTAGCGCCTGCATATGGTATTGGATCCCCTGCGCCCATCCAATACCCGGTGTATACTGCGAGCCAACGTCACCAGCCATCGGCAGCACGGTTGGGCCGTCGATTCCCGGTTTATTGCAGACGACTCCTATATCACGGCCGTCGCTGTAACTCCCGGATTGAGCCATAGGGGCAGCCATAGCGTCTTCCAGGCTAAGTCCCAGTGATAACATTAGGGGACGCGAACGGTAATACGCACTCGCCGCGTCGTGAGGATGGGTTAGCTGGTGGCCCAACAGAATCTGGCCCAATTCATGTCCCCGGGCCGAAAACTGGTACATAACTTTACCCTCGGGTACCAGCTCCTGCTCCTCCTTGTCATCCATGGCCCGGGAATGTACCATCAGCCTGACAACCTGTTTCCAGTCCAGTGTATCAGCGACCTCCGACTCTTTCTCATGCACCTTATCATTCCCCATAACTTCTGATGGCTTTTAATTCAACAAATAAAGCGGGTTGACCAGCAACCCTCAATACCCATTCTACAAAACATCTTATAGAAAGATAATCATAGCTGTACCGATTAAAATAAATCGATTATTATGACCCTAATGACTAGCTTATTTTACTCTTAACCTTCCCAAATGCATGTACAAAATGGTCCATCTCTTTCTTTCTACCGATGGTAATACGCACGCATCGAGGCAGTCCAAACGCATGAACTCTGCGTAGAATAACACCCTCCTCTAACATCGCCTGGACAAAGTCAATCGCTTGCTGTTCACCTCTTAATTGGATTAGTACCGAATTCGCAACGGATGGTACATAGGAAACGTTCCGTTTCTCAAAAAACGTATAAAGTCTCTTTTTACCCTCCTGTACCCTCTTATTGCTTTTACGAAGAAAGGCTGTATCCTGCAAGGCCGCCAATGCTGCTTCCTGACCCAGGCTGGTGGGTTCAAAAGTCAGCTTCGTCTTCATCATGTTGCCAATAATTTTTGGGGAGGCAATGGCATACCCCACCCGAAAGCCTGCCAGTCCATATGCCTTTGAGAAGGTTCGCAGGGTGATAATATTATCAAAATCATATTGAAGTGAATCGGGATAGTCAGCTACCGATTCCGCGTATTCATAGTAGGCTTCATCCATTACTACCAATACATGATCTGGCACGCGATGCATGAACCGCTCAAATTCAGTCTTTGTTACGTAAGTACCGGTGGGATTGTTGGGGTTTGCAATATAAACCATCTTTGTCTCGGACGTGATGGCATCAGCTATTGCTTCCAGGTCAAAGCGGAAATCAGAGGTGAGCGGTACTTTCTTCAATGAAACACCACGTATGTTAATCTGAACAAAAAAGCCAACAAAAGTGGCGTCGGCTGTGATGGCATGTTCATTATCATCAAAAAAGGTGCGACATAGGTTGGCAATCAGGCTTTCAGAGCCTGCCCCAACAATAATATTTTCTGGCGAGACATTATTTTGCTGCGCTAAAGCTTCACGTAGCTGTTGGGCAACAGGGTCAGGATAATCCTGTACCTCTTCCAACGCTTTAACTACTGCCGGCCGTACCAGGGAGCTGCATCCCATACGATTTTCATTAGAAGCCAACTTCGATATTTCCGGTGGATTATAGGCAGCCTTAACCTCTTCAATAGTTTTCCCCGCCACATAAGGTGACAGGTCACGAATATTAGCAGGAACTAAAGAATGGTCACTCAATTGAGGCATAGTAATGCTCGCTGTTCAACAACTTTTTATTCAGTTATAACAACTTTCTTATTTTTAATATGACCAAAATCGGTCACTTAAACAACGAAAATTGCTGCGTTTGCAGTACATTAGAAACAGCTGCATAGCTATAATAATTTATTTACCTGAAATTCTTTAGAACAGTTCAATAATTATTCATTGTGAGATCGCAATGTACTTCTTACCTTCTTCACAAAAAGAATAACTTCTATGTCTAAGACTGCTATTGTAACCGGCGCCAGCCGTGGGATTGGCTACGAAATATGTAAAAAGTTAGCAGAAAAGAATCATCAGGTTATAGCTGTAGCCCGAAGCCAGGAACCATTGAACAACCTTGCGGAGGCTTATCCTCAATTTATTGAAGCCTATCCCACCGATCTTACCCAAGAGGATGCTGTTAGCAGATTTATTCAATCCGTAGCTTCAACCTACGACGGAATAGACATTCTTATTAACAATGCGGGTGCGCTGATTGCTAAACCATTTAAAGAACTTTCGCTGGATGACTGGCGTTCTCAAATTGAGAGTAATCTCATTAGCGCTGTAAATATTACGAAACAATTACTTTCCCATTTTAATACAAGTGCACATATTGTCAATATTAGCAGTATGGGCGGCTACCAGGGCAGTGCCAAATTTCCAGGCCTGTCAGCTTATAGCGTATCCAAAGGAGCCCTCAGTATTTTAACAGAATCATTAGCTGTAGAACTTAGTGAACAAGCTCTCTCTGTAAACGCTCTTTGTCTCGGGGCCGTTCAAACAGAAATGCTTGAACAGGCCTTCCCGGGCATTCAAGCTCCGGTATCTCCTAAAGAAATGGGAGCTTATATTGCTGATTTTGCTCTTACAGGATCAACGTTTTATAATGGCAAAGTTCTGCCGGTGGCATTAGATGATCCAGAATAACCACAGGGTTAAGTCGTTCTAACACACGTCAACATCAACTGAATTTATGCTATAGCATATCATCATGAAAAAACAGTTACTGCTATTACTTTCATTTGTTATTATTACAGCAATTCAAGGACCTGACACATCAAAAGCACAGTCCATTAAACTGCTGGGCCAAAATACATTAAATGGAGCTATCAATGGTGTGCTGTTGGGAGGCGCTACGATGGCACTCCAGGATAGCGACAAGTTCGGCCCTGTTCGAGTAGGGCTGGGGGCCGGAACCTTATATGGTATTGGGGTTGGAGTTGCTGATATGTCACGCATCGAAAAGGGCCAACAATTTTATCTCTCCGGTACCTTTAATGATGCAACCAACTCTTCCATCATCCCTCTTCTGGATACCCTTTATGGTGCTGCCGGCGGTGCGCTCATTGCTTCATCGGTGTCCCTCATTTTAAAAGAGCCCTTTCTTGAAGCTATACAATATGGAGCCGGTGCCGGTGCGTGGGCAGGCTTTGGCTTTGGACTGATAGATGCGTTTGTCTTGGCCGAAGGCCCCAACTTTGCGCAGGCTTCAGCGGGTACTACTTCTGTTGATGGATTTATCACTTATGAGAACAGCTCAAGTTCAATTCAAGTAGGGATGCTGAGCCCGGGTTTATTTGCCCAGAAAAAACTTTCACCGAGCTCACTTACAACCAGCTATCAGCCATCCCTTACCGTTATGAACCTAAGTGTAAACCTCTAATCGTCTTCGGCCTGGTAGTCGTCGGGCGTTTCAAAGCTTGAACCCTCTTCTGGATCTTTAGCTAATGCTAAAAAGCGGATAACCTCTTTAACCGTATTCACATGCCCGGAGAGGGATGGATGAAGCCCGTCACTTAAATAATTCCATGGGGCCGGACCTTCACTATCTTCTTCTTGGTCACCCTCATCTTCGTTCATGCGCTCACCCAGTGGATCCACGATATAGCCCTGTTTACCGGTAAGGATCTCACGAATGCTACTCAAGTCCTCTTCAAAAAGATCAAAGTTAAAGAGTCGAACCTGCTGGAGCATCTCCGTAATCACAGGAGGCGGGGTCACCCAAATAAGCGGATTATCAGTAACTTCTTCTACGGTAGATTGTATTGAGTTAAGGTTTTCCCAATAATCAGCCAGCGAAACGAGGGGGCGGTCAGGCGATACATGCAGCCGTTGGGCATCAAAAGTGCCAAGCGCTACAATCACCCAATCCGGTTCATGATCAAGCACATCGCGATTTAACCGTTTTAGGGCATCTGTGGAGGTATCATACGAAACCCCGCTGTTAATAAAAGTGAACTCCGGATCTTCCAGCCCAATTTCTAATACATGCTGAAAGATGTTAAACCAGCCTTGTAAGTCATCGGTAATGGAATCTCCAAGCGCTACAATGGTATCTCCCTTCTCAAATGGAAGCTCTTCAAGCCATTCATGCCCCCCTCCATCTTCCAGCAGCTCTACTGCAGCCTGCTTGGCATTGGAGGCAAATCGTCCTCGTAGCTTTTTAAGTTCATCAATTTCGATTCCCATCAAAGCGGCCATGGCTTCTTCATTCTTGATGCCCGGCAAAAGTGGGTATCGCTTTTCCAAATTTAAAAACTGTAATAAATACTTTTCGAGAACTTCTTTTTCTTCTTCTGTTGCCTTATAGTCTGACATAAATAATCTAAAATACTCTATTAAAAACTTACTTACTGTTCAACAATTGATTAACCAATGCTGGCGTTCCCTGCGCTGCAGTCTGCTGGATGTGCTCCCATCCTGTGTAATCCACCAGTTCTGGTTTGGCAGGATCGATAATATATTTTGGTATATTGGAAGCGGCTAAATCGACCAATCCTGCTGCCGGATAGACCACCAGCGACGTGCCAATAACGATTAATACATCTGCTTCAGGAACCAATTTAGCTGCCTTCTCCATCTGAGGCACGGGCTCTCCAAACCATACCACATGCGGTCGCAACTGGGCTCCATCTTCTGCCGTATCTCCCAGTTCAATGGCTTTCCCACCGACATCATAGATAAGCGATCGATCCTCTTCACTCCTCACCTTGGATAATTCTCCATGAAGATGAATAACATCCGTGGAATCGGCTTGCTCATGCAGAGCATCCACATTTTGGGTGATGATGGTTACATCAAAAGCCTCTTCAAGTTCTGCCAACGCCTTGTGCCCCTCATTGGGATCGACTGAGTGAGCTTGTTTTCGACGCTCGTTATAAAAATTCAACACCAGTTTTTTGTCATTTTCCCAGGCGGCAGGAGTGGCCACTTCGCGGATGTCATGTCCTTCCCAAAGCCCGTCAGAGTCGCGAAAGGTCTTGAGTCCACTGTCGGCACTCATTCCTGCTCCCGTTAGTACAATAACTTTTTCCATAGCAGACTGGCTAAACTATAGAACTAACTACCGGCATACTTTGGCGTCATAAATTCAAGCCAAGAACTGGACTCTTCATAATCTTCTACCACATCCGGTGTATTTTTGCTGATAAAAGAGGTAACCATTTGCTCAACTTCAGCTTGTAATGTTTGAATGGTATTCTCAATCATTTTTTGATTAAAGCCCTTGTCGCTTAGTCGCAGCGTAAATTCCAGAGAAATAACCCGACTCAATATACGCCCCAGTTCAACCAACCGATCTTGTGCTAACTTTTGATCAATTTTAAAATCTAACATTTCGCTAAAATAATCGGAAGCTCGCTCTGTTAGGGTAAAATCACTTAAGAAATTGCTCAAATTTTTCAATTTAAGTCTACGCATACGTTTTAAAACAGATTCTGATATCTGCTGATAGAGAATATCATTAGAACCTTCAAAAATCTGAAATGGGCGGCTATCAATTAAAGCACGGCCGGCGATATGATCTAAACGGTATCCCTTGGCACCGGTAAGCTGTAACAAAGACTGAGCTGCCTGCTGCATAAGGTCGGTTGTATACGTTTTAATTGCATTAGCAGCAATATCCATTCCGGATACATCTTTGTGAATAGGAACATTATTGCTGGTAAACGCACACATCGCCGAACAGATAGTAAATGAGGACTGCAGTTTATTTAATCGTTTTTTTACCTGGTCGTAATTAAATAGACTCTGCCCTCCTACTGACCGTTGTTTACAGTGCGTAATACCTTCTACCATCATACGCTTCAGAAAGCCATTACCCATGCCCGGGAACTGCAACCGACTCCGGTGGAGTACGTCCAGCATCATTTTAATACCTGTTGATCTAGGATTTAAGCGATATTCTTCCGGAACATTAATATTGATCTTATTTCTTCCATAAGGTAACATATAGAGTCCTAAATTCTTATAGTACTCCTCTACTTCAATGCCACCTCGCTTACTATCGTGTATAAAGAATCCTATATCACGACCTAACTTTCCTTTTCCACTTTTTCGTCGTGCGGTAATAAGCCAAAAATCAGCGGCTCCTGTTAACCCTGCCCAATGTTTAGTTCCCTGTATCTTATACGTATTGCTATTTTCTTCCGTCATTTTCTCAAAAGAGGTTTCCATACGCAAGGCATCTGAACCAAAATCCGGTTCAGTAATCATTAGCCCGCCCATATTTTTCTCTTTTAAAAAACGATCGAAGATAGGCTGTTTAACTTCTTCAGAACCATAGTTAACTACGGGCTGGAGAAACAAAGCTCCATTAATACCCATCATAAGAGATAGAGGTAATGATTGGTAGGAACTTGCTTCTAACATTGAAAGAGCCTCATAAGTATGTCCGCCTCTACCTCCATACTCTTCTGGTATAAAGACACTTAATGGTTGACATTCCATTACCTCTTGGAAGATATCATGAGGTAATCCCCGACTAAGGCTAATCTCATCAATATCATCTTCTTCATTGAATAATTGATTTAGCTTCGTCTTATAGCGATTAATAAACTTAGAAAATTCCATCTGTGTAATCCATAGTTAGAAATGTTGAGGTCTTCTCACAACTTTAAAAAGCCACTATTTATAAGTCATTAGCCTAATGAAAACAATATACTTAATATAATAATCTTGATAAAAACCTTCGTATTAGTTTAAAAAGCTTTTTACAAAAAATATTTGATCCAAAAACAAAAAAGGCGATCCCGTTTGGGATCGCCTCTTGATAAAATAAAGAGAGCAGGAGGGGACCTACGCTTCCGCCCGGAGGGCAGTACCATCGGCGCTGCAGGGCTTAACGGCCGTGTTCGGGATGGGAACGGGTGGGGCCCCTGCGCTAAACCCTTCTGCTCAAT
>NZ_JAGGJA010000030.1 GCF_026229185.1 Fodinibius salsisoli
TTGGGCCAGCCTGACCGACAACGGCGACGGCACCGCCACCCTGAGTGGCACCCCGGGTGTAGAGGCGGAGGGCCGCTACCCCGTGGAGCTGGTTGTGAGTGATGGAAGCGCCGACACCACCCAGGTTTTTGAGATAACGGTTACCAGCGGCAATCAGGGCCCGGCCTTTATCTCTGAGGCCGTCACTTCGGCTCAGGAAACCAAGTTGTACAGGTACACGGTTATAGCCAGCGATCCGGATGGAGACGGACTGGCATTTAGCGCCGAGACCCTTCCAGAGTGGCTGGCGTTGAGCGTCACTTCCGATACGAGTGCCACCCTGAAAGGCACGCCGGGCCCTGAGGATAGCGGCGAGGCGCCGGTTGAGCTCACCGTTACCGACGGGTCGGCCACGGCCTCCCAGTCCTTTACAATTACGGTAGGCAATACCAACCGGGCCCCGAGTTTTGATTCGGAACCGGTAACGCAGGCCCAGGAGGGCGAGACCTATAGCTACGGCATCGAGGCGTCCGATCCGGATGGGGATTCCTTGTCGATCACCGCAGAGCAGCTTCCAGGCTGGGCCACTATTACTGACCATCGGGATGGCACCGCCACGCTGGAAGGCCCCCCGGGTCCCGATGATATTGGCGATGTATCGGTCGAGCTGGAAGTCAGCGACGGGACAGATACAGTCACCCAGAAATTTACGATCACGGTGGCCCGTACCAATCAAGAGCCGGCCATCCTGAGCCAGCCGTCCCTGCAGGTGCCCTCCGAGATCGCCTACCGGTATGTGGTAGCCGCTATTGATACGGCCGGCTCCGACGGGGGCGGGAAGCTGACCTTTGGGGCCGAGCTGGAAAACGGGGCGCCGCTGCCCGGCTGGCTCTCGTGGGAAGATATCCCCGATGAGGGGCCGTTGCGGCGCAAGGCCCTGGTGGGTACCCCCCCGCCCTCAGCCATGGGTACCTACCAGATCGTGGTGTCAGTAACCGATGGCGGAACCCCCTCGCTTACCACAGAACAGCAGTTTACCCTACGGGTCACCCAGGGCAACCGGGGCCCGACCATCGGCTCCAGCCCGGTGGAGGTGGTTCGCATCGACCAGACCTATAGCTACACCATTGAAGCCTCCGACCCGGATGCCGATAAGGTGGATTTTTCGGCGAGCCTCTCGGGCGGAGACCCGTTGCCGGAATGGCTGAGCCTGCAGGCCAGCAGCGACACCACGGCCACCGTCACCGGCGAGCCTGCCGAGGAGGATATGGGCACCTACCAGATCCGGGTGAGGGCCACCGACAACGGGACCCCTCGGAAACAGACCACCCAGGAGTTCACCCTGCAGGTCAAATACAAGCAAGTGGATAAGCTGAACGCCCTGTACAACTACCCGAATCCCTTCCGGGCGGCCACGGCCATCAAATTCGAGCTGCCCGAGGAGGCGGAGGTCACCCTGCAGCTGTACAACCTGACCGGGGCGCTGGTACGCCAGAGGCCCCCCGAGGTCTTTGGCCCCGGGGCTAACGAATTTAAGATCCGGGCCCGCAACCTGGCCAGCGGGATCTACATTTACCGCATTACCTCCGGCGGCCAGGCCGTCACGGGAAAGATAACGCTCATTCGATAACTCCAGGCGCTATGATATTCGCAACCAACGCAAAGATGTTT
Source organism: Fodinibius salsisoli (assembly GCF_026229185.1). Lineage (GTDB taxonomy): Bacteria > Bacteroidota > Rhodothermia > Balneolales > Balneolaceae > Fodinibius > Fodinibius salsisoli. Next base: position 1,651 of record NZ_JAGGJA010000030.1, read on the forward strand.
TTACAACCGATACAACCGATTCTGATGAATAAACAACGATGGTTTGGGGTACTGTTACTACTGCTGGTCCCGCTGGCCGGCCGGGGACAAGTGAACCAGATAGCAGTCCCGGCCCTGCGGGTCGAGCCCGACCCGGTGGCAACCGGGCGGGGCTTTACCGGTGTGGCTGATCCCGTGGGAGCGCGGGCGGTCTTTTGGAACCCGGCGGGGCTGGCGGGCCAGCAGGGCCTGCAGCTGGGCTTCTCGCGGTTCCGGTGGGTACCGGCCCTGGACGATGAGCTGACCTACAACTACATGATGGCCCGCTACGGGAACATCGGCGGGCATGTGACCTTTCTGAACCTGGGGTCCCAATCCTACCGGGACGGACAGGGGGCCACCTCCGGGGACTTTGCCAGCTACGAACTGTCGGTAGGGCTGTCGGCCGGGCAGACGCTGATCCCGGAGAAACTGTCGGTGGGGCTGGGGGTCCGCTTTGTGTCCAGCCGGCTGGTGCCCTCCGGGCAGCAGGTGGGCGGGCACCAGACCGAGGTGGGCAATACCGCCGCGATGGACCTTGGGGTGCTGTACCGCCCCGGGAGCTACCAGGTGGGAAGCTTGGCGGTAGAGCCCTCGGTGGGGCTGGCCATCACTAATGTTGGGGGGCGGGTCTCTTACTCCGACAGCGATCACAAAGATGCCCTGCCGACGCTGTTGCGGCTGGGGACCAGCCAGCAGCTGTGGCTGGATGGGGACGGGAGCAACAGCCTGACGGTGAGCGCGGAGATCTCGAAACTGCTGGTGCGGGCCGACTCAACGGGGGCGGCCCCGCCGCTGGAAGCCTTGTTTTCCTCATGGGGCAGCTATGAGTATTACAACGGACAATCCACGCAGACGGTGGGGCTGGGCGAGCAGCTGATGATAGGGCTGGGCGCCGAATACTGGTACGGGGGGCTGCTGGCCGTGCGGGCCGGCTACTACCGGGAGGGAGCCTCCAATGGCGGCCGGGAGTTTGTGACGGGGGGCGGCTCGCTGCGCTACGGGGCGCTGCAGGTGAATGCGAGCCTGGCGATCCCGCAGGGGCCCACGGCCACCGACAA
>NZ_JAGGJA010000031.1 GCF_026229185.1 Fodinibius salsisoli
CTCGAGCTCTATGGCTCAATGTCGTCTTACTGGTTCCCTTCCCGCCACCAACCTTCCGTTTGACCGAATATCTGCGAATCTAAAATACCAGTCAATACTAAGTGCTTTAAACATAGGATGTCGTTAGGCCAAAATTGTACATCATGGCGAATCAAAATTGTATTTATTGCTTAGAAAGGGATGCTAATTCAAAAGATCATACCCCTCCTAAAAACCTTTTTCCTAAAGATAAAAGAAATGATTTAATAACTGTGCCATGCTGTAAAAAATGTAACAGAAGCTTTTCAAAAGATGAGGAATATTGTAGAGCTGTGATTAGCTCGACAGGGCAAAGCCAACGGAATCCTAGTGCAAAAGAAATTTTGACTGGTAAAGTATTTAGATCACTCGAAAGAGATCAAGCTAAAGGATTTCGAAATTATTTAAGAAAAAGTATATCCCCTGCTCTTGTTTATAGTGGCTCAGGAATTTATTTGGGAAGAGGATCCAAAATAAAAGTCCAAATGGAGAGGGTTTATAATGTAATCAAAAAAACTGTTCAGGGATTAGTTTTCCATGAAACTGAACTAACAGTTAGTGACGAGTATGAAATAAAAAGTCAATACATCGATAGTGTTCAACAAGTCCAACAATTATTTACGATTTTCCGAAACTGTCCAATTAAAAGAATATTCAGTGATGATATTTTTTCTTACAGAGCTGGAATAATTGAAGAAAACACACCAATATCATCTTGGCTAATCACTATTTATGATTCACATATTTTTTTGGTAAATATTGTTAAAGATTAATTCACAAGAATTTAAGATTGCTTTTTAGTAAATCTCAAATAAACCAAAATAAAAATGAGTGATATTGACTTAGATTTAATTCAAAAAATCCTATCTGAAGACAAAAGAGAATACTCAGTATATGCTTTGATTAATTATACCAAAAAAGAAATCTATTTTGGTATTTCTAAACAACTCAACATTAGATATTTCCAGCATATGTTTAATACCGTTGACTCGACAAGTCATTGGAATTTTGGTAACGATGATACTGAACGTCAAGTAATTCGAGAGAATTTAACAAAAAAGGAAGCCTCTGATTTAGCTCACAAATTAGAAAAAACAACTTTTAATGGTTTTGAGGATTTTAAAATCATTCAAACTGGTGGTGCATAGCACTTTTGGCCTAACCCGCGCATTAACTCGGACGCACCTCGCCAAACCTCTGCCGCTCTTGGTTTTGAGCCTCTTCTTTTGTTAGTTGCTAATTCAACATGGATCCGTGCGCCGGTTATGCGCAAGGTCGTTATAAGGCTATACTTAAAATATTTTGCGACTATATACAATTTGAATTCCATAGATAGAAAATGAGACTAGATAGAACTGAAATTGAAGCTTGGGGAAAAAGACATGGAGCCAAAGGGGAGTTTCCCCGATTAATTTCAAAATTAATTTTTGAGACAACGCCACGAGATACCAAGCTAGACATACCTTCAGGAAGTGCAGTGTTTTTAGAAGGTTGGGACGGGAAGGTCATTTGTAGTGAAGATACAAGCTACGTTCCTCAAGGGAATTCATTATGGGAGTTTAAAACTAATGGAGGAACTGCAGAGGCTAATGTAGATTATCAGAAGAGAACAGATGATCCACTTGGCTTTGAACCTACTGAGTCAGTATTTGTATTCGTAACTACAGCCTATTGGGATAACAGAGATGATTGGCAAGAAAAAAAACAACAAGAAGATGTTTGGAAAGATGTTCAAGCTTATGATTGCAGAAATCTTGTAAATTGGTTGGATAAAGCTCCTGTAACACGTCGCTGGTTTTTTACCATATTAGGTAAACCTGTTAACCAGTTACTTACGGTCGAAGAGTTTTGGGAAGAGTGGTCAATAGGGCCAAGTGGGCAACTACCTCCAAGTGCCGTTTCCGCTGGACGAGATTACGAAAGCCAAGAATTAATTAACTTTGGGTCTAGTGAAGCAAACGACTCAAAGAGGATCTTCTCGAAGGAGCTTCAGCAAGATGTTATATAAATTATTGTTTCGATGATTAAAACGAAATTCCGTTTCTTTCAAATGCAGAAAAAACGTGTGT
>NZ_JAGGJA010000032.1 GCF_026229185.1 Fodinibius salsisoli
CTACCGATCCGTGGGAAAGCCATAAGAGTGGCATCATGAATACGCTGGTTCCCGAACCGGAAATTCCAAGTCACCAGGGGCCGGATGCTCAGAGCGTGGATCCCGAGTTGGATGTAGTGACGGCAGCAGTTAAAGTACCGGAAACACTTTCCCACCTACACTACTGGACCGTGCAATTGACAAAGGAAGCATCCAAAGAGGAAGTGCTGGAAGCGTTTGGCACCTCATCCCGAACCGCTTTTATACGCATGGATGATGAATTATCAGCTAACAATGCAGTGAAGGAATTAATGCTGGACATAGGCCGCCCCCATGGTGATATGTACGAGGTGGCCATATGGGAAGATATGTTGAAAGTGGAGGGAGACGAGCTTTACTACGCCTACCTGGTTGATAACCAGGCCATTGTAATTCCCGAAACCATCGATGCCATTCGAGCACTAACCGGCTTAGAATCCAATCCCGAAAAATCGATAGACAAAACAAATCGATCACTGGGTATTAAGCAACGGTTTATTTAGGAAATGATCCATTTTCATTACCAAAAACTCTTTTAACTGAACGGAGCAATTACATGGAACGAGGAATTGAACATTCAGGAGCCTGGGTTATAGCGCTTTTTGTTATCGTTATTGCTTCCTGGCTATTATACAAGTACATGGCACCCAAATCCTGGCGGGAGTGGGTGGGTGCCGGGTTAATTCAAGGTTTTATCATTGCATTGTATGCAGAGATGTATGGCTTTCCCCTTACTATCTATTTGATGGCACGATTCCTGGGAATTGACAGCGGGTCTGTAGATGCCAATCTCTGGTCCACGATATTAGGCATGGGGCAGACCGGGATGATGATCTCAATGATTCTGGGCTATGCCCTGCTTTTTATTGGCTTCGGAATTTTTATCCAGGGCTGGCGTCAGCTTTACCATGCCAAGCAGGAAAACAGGCTGGCAACCGACGGATTATACAGCCTGGTCAGACATCCCCAATACACCGGATTGTTTATCGGGCTTTTTGGAGAGGGGGTCATTCACTGGCCGACTATATTTTCCGTAGGCCTGTTTCCGGTGATCGTAATCGCTTATGTCCTGCTTGCCCGAAGGGAAGAGAAGAAGGTAATTGAAGAGTTTGGTGAAGAGTATCTCCAGTACAAACAAAACGTGCCGGCCTTCCTTCCGGCGAAAGACAACTGGAAACAGTTTATTCAACGGTCCGGTAATTCTGGACAATCAAATTTGTAGTTATTTCAATTCAATAATGGTCTAAAATATGACACCAATCACAGTCACCAAAGCATCCGGAGAAAAAGAATCATTTGATGAAAATAAACTTCGGCGTTCACTCAACA
>NZ_JAGGJA010000033.1 GCF_026229185.1 Fodinibius salsisoli
TTGGAATTGCAACAAAAAAGTAGACAGTGAGTTAAGGGTGATCATGCGGCCTGTTGCTGTTGGGTTATTAATAATTCTTCGGTTTGTGCAGGGCTGCGGTAATCCAGGCTTGAATGCAGGCGCTTGCGGTTATACCAGATCTCGATATAGTGGAATAGGATCCGGCGCACTTGAGGGTAGCTACAGGTGTCCGTGTCGACCGCAAGTTCAGCTTTTAGCGTTTTAAAGAAGCTTTCGGCCGGCGCATTATCCCAGCAGTTGCCTTTTCGGCTCATCGACTGGGTGACCAGCGGTTGGTTTTCCAGTAGCTCCGTGAAGTCCCCGCAGGCATACTGTACCCCGCGATCCGAATGGAAGATCAGCTCTCCACCGGGCCGGCGCCGGCTACAGGCTTGGTTCCATGCGGGGATTGTCGTCGCTTCGGCGGCCATGCTATCGGCCAACGACCAGCCGATGATCTGTCGGTCGGCCAAGTCCATGATGGTCGTCAGATACAGCCAGCCGCCAGAGCTTGGCAGATAGGTAATATCGCTGACCCAGGCCTGGCCCAAGTGCTTGGCTTCAAAGTTTCGGCCCAGCAGGTTGGGTGCTACCGGCAGGGCGTGCCCCGAATCGGTGGTCCTCATCCATTTGGGACGGATTTGAGAAGCCATCCCCGCTTTGTTCATCAGCCGGGCAACACGCGGGCGACTGAGTTGTTCCCCGTTGGCCAGTAGGGCCGCGTGAATGCGCGGGCTGCCATAGGTCTTGGCCGAGTCCAGCCAAATTTGGGTAATTTTGGCTGTGAGCTGCTTGTTTTCCAGGGTGCGCTTCGCCGGCCCGCGACCACGCCACCGGTAGTACCCGCTGCGGGATACGCCCAGAGTCTGAGACATCTTTACTATGGAAAATTGATCGTTATGATCGTCCATAAACTGATAAATTATTTGGGGTGGTTGGCAAAGATGCCCATGGCCTTTTTTAAAATGTCACGCTGGGTTTTAACCTCGGCCAGCTCGCGCTGCAGGCGGGCGATCTTTTTTTCTTGTGGAGTTTGTTGTTCTACTCCATTGCCCGGAAAACTGCGCTGCGGGTCGGCCTTAAACTCGGCCCGCCACCGATAAATGAGGGCTGGGCGGAGTCCTAAATCCGCGGCCAGTTCGGTGATCTTCTCGCAATGTTCACTCTGTTCAATAACATCTAACTTAAACTCTTTGCTGAAGCTACGTCGGGTTTGTTTGTTACTCATGATCTATTAGGTATAAATTAACAGCCACAATCTATGACTTAACCGGGTGTCTACCAAAATGTAGCAACTCCA
>NZ_JAGGJA010000034.1 GCF_026229185.1 Fodinibius salsisoli
ATTTTGGTGGACACCCAGTTAAGCCATAGATTGTCGCCGCAATTTATGACCAATACCTATTATGAGTAAAAGACGAACCTACAGCAAAGAATTTAAATTGGACGTGATCCAACAAAGTTATCAGCGGGATAATATCCGCGAGTTGGCCGATGAGTTAGGGATTGACCCGGGACTTATCTACGCTTGGCGATCGAAGTATAAAAAACAACCCCAGCAGGCCTTTCCGGGCAAAGGTATTCCTCAGCAGACGCCCGAAGAGAAAGAACTGGCCGAATTAAAGAAAGAACTGGCTGACGTGCGGATGGAGCGCGATATTCTAAAAAAGGCCATGGGCATCTTTACGAAGAAAAACAGGTAATCTTCGGGTTTATGGCTGAACACAGACACTTATTTCCCATTGTAAAGATGTCCGAGGTATTCAGGGTAAGCAGAAGTGGCTATTATAGCTGGATCAGTCGCGGCCTCTCCGATCGCGCCAAAGAAAACCGGCGTTTGAGGAGACGGATTAAGCAGATTTGGCTGAAATCGGGGAAGACCTACGGCAGTCCCCGTATTCACCAGCAACTGCTGCGGGATGGGGAAACCGTCGGCCGCCCAAGAGTGGCTCGGCTCATGAGGAAAGAAGGCATACAGAGCCAGATTCGTCCTAAATGGGTGGCAACCACGGATTCGAAACACCAGCTACCAGTAGCCCCGAATCGGTTAGACCAAGAGTTTACCGTCGGGCGATTGGGCCAGGTGTGGGTAAGTGACATCACCTATATCCCCAGCAGTCAAGGGTGGTTATACCTGACAACGATCATGGACCTGGCCGACCGCCAGATTCTGGGTTGGTCGCTCTCGGAAGGCATGCGAGCTGATCAAACCGTTATTCCAGCTTGGAAGCAGGCCTGCCAAAAGCGAGCTATCGACCAGAGGTTAATCTTCCATTCCGATCGTGGAATCCAATATGCTTGCCAGGAGTTTTGCAAGTTACTGGACGGCCGCCCGCTGGTCCATCAAAGCATGAGCCGCAAAGGCAACTGCTGGGATAACGCTCCGGCCGAGAGCTTCTTTAAAACCTTTAAAGCAGAACTACCGATAGAACCTAAGCACTACGGGTACCGAGAATTGCGAGGGGTAATCTTCCAATTTATCGAGATCTGGTATAACCGCCAGCGCTTGCATTCAACGCTGGACTACCGCACACCGGCGGAAATGCAAGAGTATTTAACCCAACAACAAGAACGGGCAGCATGATCTGGCTTAACGTACTGTCCATTTTTTTGTAGCAATTCCA
>NZ_JAGGJA010000035.1 GCF_026229185.1 Fodinibius salsisoli
TTATGCGCAATGAACTGTGTTGAAAGTCAAGCAGCCAATGCCTTTTTTTCTTCAAATGGTTCGCACTTACTACCTACGGCAAATGCCTGTCGAAGCAGTTTATGAGCAATGGCTACCTTAATCACTTTTTCTGGTTTTCCTCTTTTCTTTAGTCGATCATACATTTTCTTGCAGGCTGGATTGCTGCGTTTTGCGGACCAACTGCACATATACAGCAGCTTCCGTAGTTGTGGGCAGCCCAACTTGCTAATACTTCCGCGTCCTTTCACCGATGAACCAGATTCCCAGATCCGGGGGCAAATGCCCACGTAGCTGGCCAATTTTCTGGCGCTATTAAAGCGACGGAATCCATCGGTAACTGTTACCAGCTCAATAGCTGTTTTTTTGCCAATGCCAGGTATCGTTAAAAGCGCTTCCATAACCTCCTCGTAATGCTCCTCAGCCAACGCTTCCATACGTTTATCAATACGGGTAATATTATCTTCTAACTCCGTTTGCATCTTCCGGTTTAGCTCATTTACCATGGGCTCAATTTCTTTATTTTGATTAAATGCTTCGGCCTGTCCGGTGAGAATGGCTTTTTGCCGCAGGAGCCCTTCCCGCATGCTCATTAGCTTTTTCAGGGCTTGTCGGGGGTTAGAGGGCGGACACCACAGCTCCGGTTGTTGATCAATGCCATACTGGGCAAGTAACCCAGCATCTTTGGCATCGGTCTTGGTTCGGGTCAGCTTCATCTGTCCGTAGCGCCGGATAACCAGTGGATTTAGGACACTGACTTTTATGCCCTGCTCATATAAATACGTAGCCAATCCCAGGTAATAAGGGCCGGAGGCTTCCAGCACCACCAGGGGATCGCCTTCTATCCACTCGCTTAACTGCTTCCATCCGGTTGGGTCATTAGGAAATTGACCAGCGAGCCTGCGGGCCGAGCAAAGGCAGTCAAACCATTCTTTTGAAATATCTATACCAATAGTGTTCATCGCTTCGTATATTTTAAATATGTGAAGGTGAAGAAGGTTTCCGTGTCCAAATCCATCCTACATACTGGCTCGAAGCCTACTGAACTGTCCGTGATAACACGGTGGTGGCAAATGGGCAGGGCAATCATTGCGCTCGAGCTCTATGGCTCAATGTCGTCTTACTGGTTCCCTTCCCGCCACCAACCTTCCGTTTGACCGAATATCTGCGAATCTAAAATACCAGTCAATACTAAGTGCTTTAAACATAGGATGTCGTTAG
>NZ_JAGGJA010000036.1 GCF_026229185.1 Fodinibius salsisoli
TACGCAACTGAGGCGTATTTCTCTGCGCGGGCATGGCCTTACCGGGGAGTTTCCACAATATGTTAACAATGGGAACTTCCGGGATCTGAATATCCTGATTCTGGCCGGGAACGAGCTGACCGGAACGCTGCCGGACTTCAATAACCTGCAAAGCCTCTACTCCTTAGATGTGGGGTATAATAACCTGACGGGAGATATTGGTACGATTCCCGATTTGCCGGATCATATTCGGATTATCCGAATAAATGGGAATGACTTTAGCGGGGAGTTTCCTGATACCGGTTGGCCCGACTATTCTCAGCTGAAGACGATCAAGATGAATGGCAACGCCCTTACAGGTAGCATACCCTGTAGCTTTTGGTCGAAGCTCGATAACTCTACTCTAAACTACGCTTGGTTCCAGGACAATAAGATCAGTGACCCCTGTTCAAGCGGGGCCGAGGCGATGCAGGGTAATGGAAAGCTCAAATTAGCCTATTAGGTTAGGCATAACGACCATCATATGCAGATGGAGTTGAGATAGCAGATAGTCTTATTATTTGCTAAACATTATGAAGAAGGAAGAGCCGGGATGGTTGGCTATACCATTCCGGCTTTTCTATTTTTAAAAATATTTTTCCCAGATTGTTAATTTTTTTTAACCAGTATGATTTAGCCAAATTTATTTAGACATTTATAAATCCATTGGATAAAAAATAATAATCGGATATCTACTTTTAGAGTGTGTGGTAAAATTTCAGGTTTCAGAGTCATCCTACTTTTGCTTCTATTTTTGGTTCTGGGATCGTCCTCTGCATTAAAGGATTCATTTTTTGATAGCGTTGCGAGTGATCGCGCGGCGTTGATGGATTTGTATAAAGCGACGGGGGGCGACAGCTGGCGCAACAACAGTGGATGGGGCAGCGGGGATCCCTCTGACAGCTGGCACGGCATTGAGACCGACGCCAACGGCCGGGTGGTGCACATCGACCTGTTTAACAATGGACTGAGCGGGCAGT
>NZ_JAGGJA010000037.1 GCF_026229185.1 Fodinibius salsisoli
CTACCGATCCGTGGGAAAGCCATAAGAGTGGCATCATGAATACGCTGGTTCCCGAACCGGAAATTCCAAGTCACCAGGGGCCGGATGCTCAGAGCGTGGATCCCGAGTTGGATGTAGTGACGGCAGCTGTAAAAGTACCCCAAACACTTTCTCACCTGCACTACTGGACCGTGCAATTGACCCGGGAAGCATCCAAAGAGGAAGTGCTGGAGGCTTTCGGCACCTCCACCCGAACCGCTTTTATCAACATGAGCGACGATCTTTCGGCCAACAATGCCGTTAAGGAGCTGATGCTGGACCTGGGGCGTCCTCACGGCGACATGTACGAAGTAGCCATCTGGGAGGATATGCTTAAGGTGGAAGGCGATGAACTCTATTACGCCTATTTGGTCGATAATCAAGCCATCGTCATTCCCGAAACTATTGATGCCATCCGAGCGCTGACCGGCAGCGAATCGGACCCCAAAAAATCGGTTGATAAGACAAACCGTTCGCTGGGCGTTACGCAACGGTTCATTTAGGAAATGATCCATTTTCATTACCAAAAACTCTTTTAACTGAACGGAGCAATTACATGGAACGAGGAATTGAACATTCAGGAGCCTGGGTTATAGCGCTTTTTGTTATCGTTATTGCTTCTTGGCTATTATACAAGTACATGGCACCCAAATCCTGGCGGGAGTGGGTGGGAGCTGGTTTAATTCAAGGCTTTATCATTGCATTGTATGCAGAGATGTATGGCTTTCCCCTTACTATTTATTTGATGGCGCGATTCTTGGGAATTGACAGCGGGTCTGTAGATGCCAATCTCTGGTCCACAATATTAGGTATGGGGCAGACCGGCATGATGATCTCAATGATTCTGGGCTATGCCCTGCTTTTTATTGGCTTCGGAATTTTTATCCAGGGCTGGCGTCAGCTTTACCATGCCAAGCAGGAAAACAGGCTGGCAACCGACGGATTATACAGCC
>NZ_JAGGJA010000038.1 GCF_026229185.1 Fodinibius salsisoli
AATCGACGCAAAGGACCGGTCTCCCCCAGAATTTTGGCCCGCATGCGCTTGTTGAACCCCGGGAATAGCGGCGGAATCCAATGCTCGGGATCCAGCCCGTCGACCACGGCGATCATCTGCTGCTCGAGTTGGCGCTTGCGCCGGGTATGGTCCGACCACACCCGCCACAGGTGACTTAGTTGATCGGAAACCATGCGGCAGTGATCGGCCGGCAACGCAGCTTTGCAGCTGTGTTGCGCCTGCTCCCAGATGCTCATCAGGCACCGCTTGGGAAGGCCCGGGCGATGGGCTTTCATGCGGGCAATAAAACGAGCTTGCGACCCGGCGGTAACCTTCCGGGGATCAAAACCGTAGCATTCTTGCAGGGCCCGACCGGTTGCGCCCCAACTCAAGTCTGTGCTTTGGTGATAATCGGTAAATAACGACCGCCGGAGGGTTCCTATGCGAATACGCAGATCAGCGGCTATCAAGGTACAATCTTCCAACCATTTACCCAGCTCTCGCAGCCGTTGCCACTCCGCAGGCAACGGCACCAACCGACGGGCCTTGCCCATTCGTCCCAGCATATAAAGCACCCGCCCATCCAGCGGATCGGATTTCCCCCCGTCTCCGTGGTGAATGACCCCCGCTTTGTACATCCGTTCCGGGTTAACCCGCCAGACGCTGTGTCCGCGATCGAGCGCTGTTTGGGTGAGGGTGGCCTCATAACGCCCACTGGGCTCAACCACAAACGAGAGGCCGGTGTATCCTAATTTCTGGGCCTGTTTGCTGTAGTCGTCCAGCCGGGCTGCAATAGCGGTTACCTCGTTTGAAAACGATTCTGTGATCTCGTATTCGTGCCCGTCTTGCCGGTATCGGCTGTACAGATCCAGCCGGCGACTGCTCACATCAATTGCCAAAAGCAAATGTGAGGGATCAGGTTTGTCCCTGTCATAACATTGTGTAATCTT
>NZ_JAGGJA010000039.1 GCF_026229185.1 Fodinibius salsisoli
GACCAGTGGTTGTCCGCCCAGGGGTGTCATCCCGGGGATACGATTATTTGCACCGAAGACACCGGCCTGTATGGCAAACGATTGCTCATGGCCCTAACCCAAGCCGAATGGTCGGTAGCCGTGGAAAAAACAACGATCCTGGATAAAGTGGGCCCCGAGCACCACCGCAAGACCGACGGGTTTGATGCCCGTTTGCTGGCCGAGTATGCCGACCGGTTCAGCGACCAGCTACGGTTAACTGAGCCTCCTGAACAGTCCCTTGAGCGGATGAGCCAACTGTATAGCGAGCGCCGCCGGCTGGTGCGTCAGCGTACGGCGACTAAAACCAAGCAGACTCAAGCCGCCCAACAACCTTGTTGCCCGGAGCTGCTGCGGGAGACCTGGAGCCGGCAACTGCAGCTGCTGGGCGAGCAGATTACCGCTTTGGAAGCCCGCATCCGCCAGATTGTGGAGGCTCACGCCGGGCTGTCCAGTTACTTCAGGCTGCTGGCGAGCATCCCGGGCATGGGGGAAGTTACCGTCTGGCTATGGCTGATTCAATTTTATGGACAAACTGACCTTAATCCCAAAAAGATTGCTTCTCGGTTTGGCGTGGCCCCACATTGTCACCGCTCCGGCTCGTCGGTGCGCGGGAGGACCCGCTCGAGCGGTCACGGGGCCTCCGAGATGCGGGCCAACATGACCTTGGCGGCCCGGTCGGCCTCCACGCATTACGATCGATTTAAACAGTATAAACAGCGCAAACTGGATGAGGGCAAACCCTGGCCGGTGGTTCGCAATAATTTAGTGAACAAACTTATCACCATTAGTTGTGCCATCTGGAACAGTGGGGAATTTTATGACCCGGATCATACCTCCCGGTTTGACCGGGAGAAAAAAGTGGCCTAAGACTTGATAAAGTCATAGCATTCCCTC
>NZ_JAGGJA010000003.1 GCF_026229185.1 Fodinibius salsisoli
TAACATCTAACTTAAACTCTTTGCTGAAGCTACGTCGGGTTTGTTTGTTACTCATGATCTATTAGGTATAAATTAACAGCCACAATCTATGACTTAACCGGGTGTCTACCAAAATGTAGCAACTCCAAGTATCGCGGATACTTTGGAACGGCTGGGTATCAATTACAAAGCAGCTCGTATAAAAAAAGAAGATCTCGATAGGGTGGAATCCCCCTACCTGTTTTGGTCTGATGAAGACAGCAGGGAGCCTATCATTGTCAGGGGACAGCGAAACTTCCCTGTCAATGGGAGGCAGGACCCGCGTGACAAAGGGGCCGGAGAACAGGCTATCATACTAAAAGCCGAACCGACCGATACCATTGGCGACCCGAAAAATGAAAAGCAACGGGCAAATGAAACGTTTCAGCGGGTCATGACTGGTATTTTGTTGACAGCTCTGATCGGACTTATACTTTTGACTAGCATTCCAGCTATGTCATGGATGTATGGATTCCTCCTTCTTACGGCACTTGGAGGAACGACCACAGGTTACCTGCTTATTGCTAAGGATATTGGGATTACCTACGATCGGGTGGAAGCATTCTGTAATACCGGACGGAAGACCAACTGTGACAGGATTCTAAGTTCTGAGGAGGCAAATATATTCGGTGGGATCACCCTCTCTGATGCAGCGTCAAGTTACTTCCTGTTTCAGACATTGATGATTGGTCTGTTTATACCATTATCTGGTAGTATAGTCTCTTATTATGGAGTCCTAGCTTTGCTGAGTGTACTCGCTATTCCCGCAGTTATTTACTCATTTTATTATCAGAAGGTAAAGGCTGAAACTTGGTGTCGTTTGTGTCTTATTGTGGATGGGATCCTAATCATTCAGGCAGCTCTTTTTGGCTATATGTACAGCGAAGGAATGATTTCTTTTGAAATTATTAGTACATCGTCTGTTATCTTGACACTATTCCTGGTTGCGGTCATTGGTACTGGTAAAAAATATCCTTAAGAACGCTGAAAAATCCGAACGTAAGGAAATAATGGCCAATCGGATCAAATATAATCCGGATGTATTTACCAGCTTATTATTCCAACAAGATCGCGTGGATACCACACCATTCAGGCAGGAAATGATTATCGGAAACCCGCAGGCGCCGGTGCGAATTCTCATGGCGGCCAGTTTGAGTTGTGGACCATGCCGGGACGGATTTAATCAAACTTCAGATTTAGTATCTATTTATCCTGAGAAAGTTAGCTTACTCCTTCGTTTCGGAGAAAGTGGGGAAGAAAAGGATGATACTAATATTCTGTCAAACAGTAATTATATGATTGCTTATTGGCAGAAGCATATTCAAGGTCTACCGGATGAGTCGGACCAAACTGAACAATTGTTATTCAACTGGTATAATAAATCTGATATGGATTTAGAGTTATTTAAGCAACAGTATCCAATGGCCCAAGTACAAAAAAAGTTCGGCCTAACTTCAAAACACTCCCAATGGATGAATAAAGCTGGTATAAAAGCAACTCCGACGTTTTATATTAATGGTTATAAGCTGCCACGAGAGTATCAGATTGAAGATCTAATGGGAATGATACCATCACTTGCTGAGGAGTTTGTACAAGAAAAAATGCTCAACAAAAAATAGTTGCAACGGAGCAAGAAATTGTACCGATCATAGATCAGGAACAATCGGGGATGAGATAATTTCTCTTCCCTTAAAAATTAATAAGCAAATCAAAATTTCAAGAATAGGAGAATATTATGAAGAAAGGAATCTTTAATTTTACAAATTTGGGTCAAGCGTTAGGCCGTTCTGAAATGAAGAAGCTGATGGCTGGGAGTGGAGATGGAGAATATAACCATGTAAGATGTTGTAAAGATGGTACATGCAGTTGTTGTCATCAATATGTATATGGTTGTGCATACTATAATGGATGCGAATCGGGCTGGACATGTGATGATGCAAGCTTATCTGAGTGTGGTACTATGTGCTGAGAATCGTGAATTAATAAAGCTAGGTAAGTTATATAGCAGGCATTATGTATCTAAAGTTCATATTGCCTGCTATACTCATTTTTGTTTACGACGAGTGTTACTATTATTGATAATATATTTACATCCTATATTATATATGAGAGTTAATATGATTTTATATCGTCGACAATTTTATTCAGACTCTTTACTGTTAATTGTTGCCTTTTTTATTGTATTTGTAAGTTGCAATAATGAGTCATCAGATAAATCTAGATATAGCGATATAGAGGTTTCTATTATTGAATCATATGAAAAATTTGATTTGAGGAAGAACAAGTTAAAGTTACCGGTCAGAATTAAGTATGACGGAGAGAATGATCATCTTTTAGCCTTTGATCTCGCTCAACAAAAAGTACTAGAAATAAATAATAATGGGGAAGTTGTTGTTAAATACGGTGGAAAAGGGCGTGGACCTGGAGAACTGCAGGCAGTTGAAAATTTTTATATCACGGAGGATCATCTTTATATAGTAGATAGGTCTCTTTATTTAATAAATAAGTATGATAGAAAAGGAAACTATATTTCTTCCCTAGACTATGGTGAACTCATTTTAAATGAAGAATATAATAATGGTAAACTCCCCTCTCCACCCGCACTTCATGACAATTATAATGAACCGTTTATAACACTCAGTGGGAAAGTATTGCTTCCCTCTCATACCCAAGGTCAGTCACTCTATCAATTGTTTGACTGGCATGGAAATCATTTGGCAAACATTGGGGAAATACCTGAAAACTTTGAGCCCATAATTGAAGATCAGGAAATTCAATTTGCTCTTGAAAATAGGAAAATCCCCGCACGAGACTTGCATAGAGTATTTCCTATAAATGATCAAACAAACTCCAATGAATTGTTCCTGATATACAGTTCGATTTCGAAAATTGCTAAATATGATCTTTCAGGTAAGAAAATATGGGAGCGTGAAATATCGTTAACTCCGGAAGTTGATTCCCTTGTAATTGATTTAGCCCATGTAATTATGAAAAGATCAGATCATTTGTTACCAGTCCGAAACTATGTGAGTGGGACAAATAGTCCAAATGGTGATCTATACCTAGTTACATATACGAACCATTTTGCTCCTGTCCCTAACCGTCCAGTATGGATACATCAATTCAGCCCAAAAGGAAAATTAATTCAAAGGTATAAAATAATATCTGATAATGACCTCTCCTACTATTTGGATATTGACTTCAACAAGAATCGTATTTATACACCTTTATTCAATGGGACTGGCATTAGGGCGTATAACTTTTAAATATTGAATATAGTATTCTTCCTCTAATAATTGTTAATTAAAATCATGGGCAGTTTTAAAATTTACCGTCAGTACGACGCCTTGGACTGCGGTCCTACCTGTCTGCGCATGGTGGCCAAGCATTACGGGCGAAGCTATACCATGGAGACCCTGCGCAACCGGAGCGGCATCAATCGTGAAGGGGTGTCACTTCTCGGTATCAGTGAGGCGGCCGAGAGTATTGGTTTCCGAACGGTGGGTGCCAAGATTACCTGGCAGCAGCTGAAGGAACAGGCTCCGCTGCCTTGCATCGGGTACTGGGATCAAGAGCACTTCGTGGTGGTGTATCGTATTAAGCGCGACAAAGTTTATATCGCTGATCCGGCGAAGGGAAAGGTAAGCTTGCCAAAAAAAGATTTTCTGCAACATTGGTTGAATGCAAAGACGAACGGTGAACGTACCGGTATAGCGCTTTTGTTGCATACCACCCCGAAATTTTATGAGCTGGATGATGAAGAGGCGGGACAGATGAATTTCAGCCTGCTGGTTCAGTATGTCATGCCATACAAAAAATTGTTGTTTCAACTGGCGCTGGGGCTGGCGGCCGGCAGCATACTGCAGCTTATTTTCCCATTCCTCACCCAGGCGGTGGTGGACATTGGAATTCAGACCCGCGATCTGAATTTTATTTACATTATTCTGGCCGCACAGATCATGCTTTTTGCGGGTCGCACGGGGGTGGAGTTTATCCGTTCGTGGATACTATTGCATATGAGCACCCGCATTAATATCTCTATTCTATCGGATTTCCTAATTAAGCTGATGAAGTTGCCGATGGAGTTTTTCGATACGAAGATGACCGGGGATATCATGCAACGGATGGAGGATCACCGACGGATTCAGGATTTTCTGACCAACCAGACGCTTAGCACGCTCTTTTCATTTATGAACTTGCTGGTGTTTTCCCTGGTACTGGCCTATTATCATATGCTGATCTTTACAGTCTTCTTAATTAGCAGCGTCCTCTATGTGGGTTGGGTGCTGGTATTTTTGAAAAACGCCGAGAGCTCGACTACCAGCGGTTCGGTATTTCTTCCAACGACCAAAGCAAGGTCATTCAGCTCATCCAGGGAATGCAGTCCATTAAGCTCAATACCTGTGAGCGGCAAAAACGCTGGGAATGGAAATACGATTATAACCACAACCGACCCCACAAATCGCTGGGGTACAAAACACCGGTAGAACTACTACCTTAACCGAAACCCTCTACTTTTGAGTGGTCCGAAATATGGGGAAGCTTACAATTTGCTTGACCTTAATATAGAATATTAGTTGATATGTTTAAGAAAAACTGTGATAACTTTATATACTGCTTTAATTCATTTTTTGAACAAAAAAGTATCAGTTTTTTATTGTGTCTCAGTATTTTGTTTATGTTAACTGAGTGTACTAAGGAAAAACAAGAACAGACTGCAGGACCCGACTCCCTGTCCCCACACTTTGAGGAGGAATTGCTTATTGATGATGAGCAAAACTCAGAAGAACCCTTGCTGGTATCTCCAGCGGGAGTAAGGACCGACAGGGTAGGGAATATCTATATTGCAGATCGTAAACAATCTGCGGTACAGGTATTTGATGCGGATGGAAACTTCCTGCGTTCTATTGGAAGAGCGGGAGCTGGACCAGGGGAATTTGGCGTTATCAATGCGATCGAAATAAATAATAAGCAGGAGTTAATGACTATTGATGCCAATAACAAACGGGTCACACGCTTTTCGAATACCGGTGAGGTACTATCGAACTATGCACCTGCAGAAGGAGAAATGATATGGTCTCAATATTTTCGTCAGCTGGATAAGCAGCACTATTTATTGCTCCATAAAGAGCGCGAAATTCCCGGCACAAAGGAACAGGAAGAGCTCTTTAGACAATCCACACTATTTCATCTCTATGATAGTACTTTTACACATACTGCTTCATTTGGACGTATTGATAGCATGATGAATTTGCCGGGCGATTTTACGAAACTATATGCAAATACGGTTAACTCAGGTCATTTTTGGCCTGACGAAGAGGGTAATATATGGTATGCTCCTCCTCTTTATGCAGGTCGCCTGTTCAAGTATCGGGCAGGAGTTAAGGGGTGGACGTTAGCTCAAACCCTTCGGGGCCATCTACTTCCTGGAAAACCGTTAGAGATTGATTCCGACAGGGAAGGAAACATGACAATAGTGGTATATACAGATGAAAGAACAAAATCAGTCTCGGCTTATCTTAAAAGTGAAAGTTTGGGCATATTTGAAATGAATGATGGACGATTGATCCATTTGAGTTCGCAGCTACAGAATGGCAAGAGAAAGACGGTGGTAGAAGTTTTTAATGAGGAAGGAAAGTTAGAAGGTGTCGGACTATTGGAAAAATTTACATTTGCAGGAACAGAACAAAAAGCATTGATAACGAATATCTGGAAAGACAAGGATGATAGATTTTATATCATCGATAAGCGAGATGTACCGGTCGTACGAGTCGGCCGTATAGAGGGGGTAATAGCAAGGAAAACTACAACAAAGAATTAAGCAAAAGGATTTTCTCTGAAGACGAAGAGCTTGCTTCCTCCCGAATCTTTTCGGGACGAAGCGATAAGGGTTAACACAACTTGTCCCTTTCCTTTCCCAAATACTGTCGGGATGGGATAAATCAAGTCTAATCAAAAAATAAATAAAACAGTAAATATTATGGATTCCCTAAATTTTGGACACCCACTCGGACGTTCGGAAATGAAAAAACTGATGGCCGGGAGTGGTAGTGCATCCTGTAATTCATCAGCACCGGATTGTCCAAATCAAAATCCCTGTGAGAAATGCGATGAATTGGGTCTATGTACATGTAGCCTCTGTTGCCTTGCATAAATGTTGATGTCGAAACTCATCTCTTTATAAAATAGGATTTTTAAGCTCTTATTTATAAAGTTGAAGGTTGTAAACTTGAAAGTTTAAAATGATGAATGGCTGACTTTAAGTGTATGTACTATTTAAAAATTCAGCAGTATGGGTATCAAAGCTTTTGCTGGCGTGCAATATCTCAGCTGATGCTGCTTATTATGGTTATAGGGATGTTAACCGCTGGTTGTACTTCTCAAGAAAATATTGATCTTCTTCCTTTAGAAGAAAAGGAAGTCAGCGGGATGTCGTTACTGGTTCCGGGTGATTCTTTACAGGAAGTTCGAGCCCCCTCTGAGATAAAGGCCATATCCGATGGATTATTGGTATATGATTACGGACTCGAAAAAATCTTTAAACTTGATTCTGAAGGGAATGAACGGCTTTCCTTTGGCAGCAGAGGCCGGGGACCGGGAGAATTTCTTGATGTATTTAGCTTTTGGGAGTTCAGTGAGGGATATTGGATCTTTGATTACAGCAGTACTAAATTTATTGAATATGACCGTGAAGGAAATTGGCTGGAAGACCATCCCATAACCTTTGAGGGATTTCCCGATTCACCCACCAGAGTAGAAGTCATAAATCCACAGCAGTTTGTTATTGGATCCGGTGGAAAAAAGGGATCTTTGTTTACGCTGGTGGACATAAAAACAAAAGACATTCAACATTTTGGCAAATCAGTTAGTAAGTATGCTAATTATAATCCCGAGGCAGCACGCAAAGCTATTTCTTCGGGCAGAATTCCGGCGGGCCAGCAAAACGAGGTACTCCTTGGAAGTAATCAGTCAGGCATCTTTTCCCTGCAGCAGACGACCGCTGTGCTGGAAAAATATTCCCATGACGGAGAGCTAATTTGGCAACAGGGCATTAAAATTCCTGCCATAGAAGATCTGTTTGACCGGTTGTTCGAAGAGAACAGGAGGCGCATCAACAGGGATGATTTTCTCTTGGAGTTTATCTACGGCCGCAGGATGTCTGCCAACGAAAAAGGAGTCGCCATCCTGCTCAATACCCTCGAAGACCAGCCGGTGACCGTGGCCTGGGTGCCGAATGACGGTCAGCAAGTTACGGCTGTTTCTTTCCCGGAAATGGATAACGATTTGTTGGGCCTAACTTTTACCATATCCACAGATGGATCTTATATATATTTTTCCGATGCGCTGGATGGCGAGTTATATAGAGCAGAATGGCCTTTGTGAAATAACCCAAGGAGGGCAGCTACCGCTTGTAAGAAGCCATAGAATTTATGACAAAGGAGAAGATTGTATCGGGAAGATCTGGTTCCATACGCGTTCCTTCAGAATCAATGTAGGTTAAAGGTGATACTGTCTATTTTGCTTCTGGATTCACAGAGTACATTTATCGATTCCCTTTTACAATAATATTGCTCAACAGTTAGAATAAACTCCTAAACAGGTATAGCAGCAAAATGTTAAGATGATTTGTTAAGCGAAGAGCCACCAGGATTATTATTGTAGAAGTAATTGATCTACTATTATTTACCATTTCCAATGGAAATGAGGGACATTAGATGACTTAGATTTTCCCTTCACACGCAGATTAAAAATCCAACATCTAATCAAATAGAGGAGATTATGAAAACACTTAACGTAATGGACATCAAAGAAGAGGATGTGCTAAATCGTGATGAAATGAAGAATGTTATAGCTGGGAGTGGGGAGGTAGCAGCGGTTGTCAGGTGTGTTATGATATAGCACAAGCATGCTATGCTGCTGTATGTTATGGACATTGTGGTAATACTTCTACTTGTGATCGACAACTTGAATGTTGCGTTGCTCAATGCTCTGGCATTACTTGCTAAATATTAAAATACCTGTAAATTTATTTAAAATGGATTTACAGGTATAAGACATAATGTTTTGAAATTTTATTCAATAAAACGACTTATAGTAGTAATTCTATTATTCCAAATTATATCCTGCAAAAGAGAAACCCCATCTCAAGAAAAAACGACTGATCCCTATATAGAAAACCTTAAGAATAGATTTGCAGAGATAAGCGTTTCTTCTGAAAATATTCCCATATCATCTTCAATCCAACAACCTCACAGAGTCAAGGTTTTACAAAATAACGGTTATTTGGTCGTAGTAGATGATGCAAATAAATCCATTATGCTGCTGAACAAAAAAGGTGAAGTTCTATCTACTGTGGGAAGGGAAGGGCGAGGTCCTGAAGAATTTCTAAATATTACTCAACTTCATGTCAGCGACGATGGACGAATCTTTTTGTTAGATATGCTTTTATTCAGAATTACAGTTTATGAATTTTTTAATGACGAATTAAGGTATGTTGACACTTTTCCATATAAAAATCCCCCTAAACACTCTTTGCATAGCATTTATGTAACAGAAAAAGCTAATTACGGAGTATATAATCAAACGGAAGGATTCCAGACTCCGGATAATAGTTTTCTTCTTTACCGTCTTGATGAAGATTTTAATACCGAAGAACAACTTTTGGAGATACCTGGTAATAAGAGGCAAAAAGTTATTTATCCAGAGTTTACGTTGTATTTACCTAATATTTTTTTAAGCAATACTTTGTGGGATGTAGATGGAGATTGGTTTTATTACATGATGTCATATCAATCATCTATTAACAAATACAACTTGAGGACTGGCGAGCATAAAGTGCTGAAATATGCCAAATTCCCTAAGCGGTTGAATAAACGCTATTATTTAAGCTTCATGAAAGAACGTCTTGATTTAAATCAGGATGAACGACAGTTATCAGTATTAGAGAATAGTGAAAGGCTACCTTTATTTTCAGGACTTTGGGTACATGAAAATAAAATCATGCTGCGTATTTTTTATCCAGCAGAAGAAAATGGAATGATGATATATATCGATCAAAAGTCAGAAGAGATAAAATACATTAAAGCACCTCATGAGTTTTACCCCCTTGCCGGACATGATAATCGAATTTATGGCATTAATTTTAGAATTGATGATTACTATCAATTAATGTTTATTGACTTACATTATTAGTTAGATGAAAATAAAAGGTGTCTTATTGTTAATAATTTAAGGATAGTTTTCCATAAATTTTTAGAATGACAAGTAGATGTAATATATCTACCAATGGATCCTGCATATTTTTTTCCGATGCGCTGGATGGCGAGTTATACAGGGCAGAGTGGCCTTTGTGATAAGGTTACTAACAGCCGGGTACAGGTAGCAAACCCATCCGACGGCTGGGTTTGCCACCGATGGGGAGTTAGGGCAGAATTTGAAATTCGAATGATAAAAGCCACCAAGTTTAGCCGAAGCCGTCGTACCGCAAATTCAGCGGCCGGAGGGGAGAATCACCTCAAGTTGCAATTCTTGATATTTCGGTCGAACTAACTATCTTACCCGTATGCTATCAAGACTCTTCCACAGACGTTACTTCATCTCGCTCAGCTACTTGCTGGTCGTGGTGATTGGTGTAGTAGCCTGGCAGAACATTGCGCTGGAGATGTCCCCGGACCTGAGCCTGCCGTCCATAACCGTCAGCTAGGGCTGGGGCAGTACCTCACCGGAAGTGATGGAGCAGGATATACCTGAAACGACCGAAATGGATTCCATTTTCACTCACTTTTTTGATGTATTTGAGCGAATGAGAGGTATAGACAGGATAAGCCTTGATACCTATGTATCGGGGGGCAAGCAATGATGATGGCTACTTATATTTATTATTAGGAAAGAAAGTTTTTAAGGATAAATCCAGTAATTTGTGGATACATGAATTTACGGATAAAGGGGAACTCAGCCGAAGGAACCGGTTAGTTTCAGAGGAGGTAAATCTGGTGCCTATTTTTGATATTGACTTTACCAACCAGCGTATCTTCGGTAACCGAAGAGGCCGAAATAAGAGCATACGGGTTGGGAGAGTAACAGTTTTATCCATTCCTGTTGTCCCTTTGATTGAACTTCCTGCGCTATCTTAGCTTTTTTAGATAGATCTTATAGTCCATATATTTAAAATATAATAACAAAATTGTTATTATATACTCTTGCCACATAGAGAGGATAAATAAATATGACTACAAGAGAAAACCTTATTAGCTAAAATTATTCATATATAAGCATAGAAATAGACATGAGAGGTTGGTAAAAATGAGCAATCAAAATAATATACAGAAGAATTTGGAAGATTATTGTTGTGCTATTGTA
Organism: Fodinibius salsisoli; assembly: GCF_026229185.1. GTDB lineage: Bacteria > Bacteroidota > Rhodothermia > Balneolales > Balneolaceae > Fodinibius > Fodinibius salsisoli. The sequence continues at coordinate 10,378 of NZ_JAGGJA010000003.1, forward strand.
AACCCTGATCCTGAATGGCCCCACGGGGTACACAGAGCAGTTGAGTGTATACGGGATCATTTGTTTGATCCAAAATTATCGGTTCGCTGGATGAAAAAACAGTGCCACCTGAATGGGAATAATTTTTCAGGAAAGTTTAAATACTATGTAGGAATGACCCCTAAACAGTACTGGTTAGATCACCGGATAAAGTTGGCTAAAAAACTGATTAGAGAGGATATTTCAATTACGATGATTGCACTTGGCTTAGGATTCAACAGTCTTTCCGCATTTACGATGCTTTTTAAAAAATATGAAGGATGCTCTCCAACTGATTATAGGGAAGAGAAATGTTAAGAAATAATTTAAGTAAAAGTTTAAGAATTTTTTGAAGCCATAGCCTATAGAATTAATTAGTGTTTTTATAGCTTATTAATTCTAATTAAACGGAGAAAAGTTATGGTAAAGATAAATGGGTTTAATTTTGATATTAAGTCAATTTTAATAGCAGTTATATGCTCAATATTTAGTTTGGGATTGTTTATGCTACCTGAAGCTGAGTTATCAGCTCAAAATTACGAAGTAAATGAAGTTTATAATGTAGAAGAACCATGTGGAGACGATGGAGTTGATGAAATAATCCATGGTAAAAGAAAGGGCTTCTTAGGATGCTGGGGTAGTGATTCAACCTGTAAGACAAAGTGTAAATAATTTTAAATAAAGGTCCTCATGTGATGATGGGGGCCTTTAAAATAATTATAAAGGATGAGAATAATTTTATTATTAATCATAGGACTTTCTACTATTCAATCCGGTATCTGTCAAGAACTTGAAGAAGTATATAGCTATCACGAGAATATCTATACTCCCTCTGCATTTTACGTGCTTGGTGAAGATACTATATTAACGGTCGAACTGGGTAACGGAGACGCGGTTTTAAGTCTGCATGATATCAAGAATAAGAAAGTGATTGCCACCCGACGTTCAGGCCGGGGACCGGGGGAGCTCTCTCAAAATGGATTGAAATATATTTCTAAGATGGGGACAGATTCCATTTGGGTCTGGGATGTAGGACAGCGAAAAGGAATTATTTTTGATAATAAGTTAAACTATGTGGCTGATGTAGTGGCAGAAGATCAGGCAATTAGTGCAGCTTTGATACTGACTGATACGACGGTTGTTGCCAAGAAGGCTTTTAATGATGAGTCTGTAGCAGCACTTTATCCTCTTAGAAATAATCGAATTGGGAGCAAAGTAATGTCACGGATAAGAATAAATAACTTTGAAAGTCTGAGACCAATTGCGGAGAATCCCTTACTTAATCAGGGACCGATGTTTGCTGATCGGGATGCCGTTTATATGGGATTCTATTTTGGTTCTATGGTTCCCATGCTTTCTACAGAGGGAAAAGCAGATACGTTATCCGTTCCTTATGATTTGCCTTTTCCTGAGGTAGAATACGAGAAGGGATATGCGGCTCCGGATCATGGAAAATACCCGGAAGCTACCTTGGATATAAGTACGGATGACCAACATATTTATATTTTATTCTCAGGCAAAAAATTTGATGCAGGACCTTTTCGCCAATTAGCAAATGCAATGACCGGTAAGCTGGCTGAGGAGATTGAAAAATCAGATAATACAAAAGAAATTTTGGTTATTGATAAGAATTCCAAAAATTTTATAAAAAGTCTTAATCTCCCCGTCATGTCTAAAAGGATATCCGTGCATAATAACAGTTTGTATACGTTGTCATACAGGGATAAAAGGTATTCAATCATAAAATATAGGTTGAATATTTAAATGATATATTTAAGAGTAATAGTTGGATGTTATTTTTTGATATCTTCTTTTGCTAATATTTTTACTGAAAATGATCTTATTTTTATACAGAGTTCTTCAGAATCATACCTTCTTTACAAAGTTATACTGACTATTTTAGAATTGTTAGTTGTAGGCATGATTTTGATACCTGGTACTAATAAAATTGGAAGTCTTGTAGGCTCTATTTTGACTTTTCCAGGACTAATTATAGCATTGTTAAATATTTTAATTTTTACCGAACAGAATTGCCAACTTGGTTATTTATCTGGTAATCCTTTACCTATATTTTTACAAAAGGCAATTTTACTAAGTTTGTTAATTTGGCTTTTTAAACTATCAACCAATAAATAACAGTATATAATAACTGGTCAACTTAATATTTATCCTTCCTTTATCTTTGACATTTCCCCGTACCCGCCTATATTTCCAGTATGTTATCAAGACTTTTCCACAGACGTTACTTCATCTCGCTCAGCTACTTGCTGGTAGTTGTTATTGGTGTAGTAGCCTGGCAGAACATTGCACTGGAGATGTCCCCGGACCTGAGCCTGCCGTCCATAACCGTCAGCTACGGCTGGGGTAGTACCTCACCGGAAGTGATGGAGCAGGAAGTGACCCGCAAGGTGGAGCAGGCCGCCAATCGTCTACGCGATGTGGAACGTATTGAATCAATCTCGCGGGAGGGGCAAGCAACCGTCACCATCACCTTTAACCGTAATGCCCCGGTGGAATACCGCAAGGTAGAGCTGCAGGAGTATCTTATTTCACTGCAGGAGTCATTGCCCGCCAATGTGCGTCAGCCATCCATCAGCCGCCGGGTGCCCGAAGAGCTGCAGGATATGCAGACTTTTATCGTCTATTCTGTCAGCGGTGATCGTCCGGTGCGGCAGCTGTTGGAGTATGTCCGCCAAAATATCAAACTTCCGTTGTTGGGCCTCGAAGGCGTAGGCGAAGTGGCGATCAACGGTGCACGCGAGCCAGCGCTGACCATAGAGTTTGACACCGACCTGCTGGAGCGCTACAATATCAATCCTCGGCAAGTGTTGAGCAGTATCCGGGAGAAGTTGGAGTGGCGCTCCTCGGGCTATGTGGAGTCGTCGGGCCGGCGTATCAGCATGCTGGTGGAGCCACAATTTTCGGAGATAATAACCATCCGTCAGCTTCGGTTGCCGATACCGGGCAGCCAGCGAACGATCCGTTTGGCCGATGTAGCGGAGGTGAGCATCCAGGATTTTCCCGCCAAGAGCCTGAAGCGCATCAATGGGAGTCCCGCGCTGAGCGTGGAGTTCGTCAAAGAAAGCGGGGCCGATGCTATTGGATTGGCTGAGCGTATTCGCACCGAGATGAATCAGGTATCACAGGTGGTGCCGTCCGATATGACTATCCAGCTGGAGCAGGATGCTACGGAGGAGTTGCGCGAGCAGTATGGGAACTTGCAGTACCAGGCGGTGCTAAGTTTATTGGCCGTTTTCATTGTACTACTTCTTTTTATCCGGCGGCTGCGTGCGCCCTTTGTTATTTTGGGCAGTATCCTGTTTTCGTTGCTGATGAGCGTGAGCATCCTCTATTTTGCAGGTTATACCTTGAATATTATAACCCTTGCCGGACTTACGGTCTCGCTTGGGATGATCATCGACAATGCAGTGGTGGTGTTTGAACAGGTCAATCCGGGCTTGCCGGATGAGCGCGAGGATAGAATCTGCCACGTACAAAAGCAACTGCCACGTGCACTGGTGCCGGTGCTGGGCAGTACCTTTACCACCGTAGGCATTTTCATTCCGCTGTTCTTTGCCATGGAAGAGTTGCAGCTGTTTTTGGTGCCGCTTGCCCTGGCGCTTTCTTTTACTTTAATCTCTTCGGTACTCATTGCCCTCAGCTGGATTCCGTATGCTCTCATCTGGCTGGTGCCCGGGAATGAAGGTCAAGAGTCATCCCAACGGGCACAATTAAAGAATGGCCTTTTCTACAAAACCAGGCGATATCTGTTGTTGCTCTTTAGCTGGAGGCATAAGCTTCGCTGGCTTTTCTATGTGGGATTAGTTGCTGCTATTGGTCTCCCGCTCTTTGCCATTGAGACGCCTGAATGGGAAGAGGGAACGGCGTGGCCGGAATTTACCCAAGTCTATTTTGACAATCGCAATGATATCGATCCCTGGGTTGGCGGTATAACCTATCAGTTTTTTAATGAAACCTACTTCGGTAGCCCCTGGGGTGGGGCCGGAGAGCAACAACGGGTATATGTGACCATTCGAACCCCGCAAGGCACCCCACTGGAAGAGATCGATAAAATGGCCCGGAACTATGAAACCATTGCAAAGCCCTATGATGAGGCCTTTTCGTTCTATGAAACAACGGTATCAGAATATAGCGGGGCGCGACTAATATTCTATATTAAAAATGAGTATTTAAGCCGATCAGAGCCCTATATCTTTTATCAGGAAGCGAAGTATCTCGCGTCTAAAATAAATAACTCTGCCATCTCGGTGGGAGGTCTCGGTGACGGTATAAGTACCAGTTTGAACAACAGTTCTTCAAGCCATCGTATTTCGCTAACGGGCTACTCGTATGATGAGTTGTTGAGTCTGGCCCGCGATCTGAGGGGTCGTCTCATGCAAAATCGCCGGGTGCAGGAGGTGGATATCCATGGCACGGGCAACTGGTATAACCGTGAAGATCTGTACCAGTACTACCTGCAGCTGGATGATCAGCAGCTGGCCCTCAGCGGACTGAATCGGAGGGAGGTCCTTTCGGCCATTTCGCTGGATGTGAACCCCACGAATACATTTGGACAGGTAGAACTGTACGGACAACAGATGTACCTGATCGGGCGTAATAAAAACCGCCAAAACAGAAGTACAGAGTTGATGCAAGAGAAGCGATTCTCTCCTTTGGATAGCACCTTATTTTCACTGGAGGAGGTAGCCCGGCTGGGACGCGAGAAAAGTCAGTCGATGATTCGCCGTGAGGATCAATCCTATCAACGTATGGTCAGTGTAGATTTTCTGGGCCCTTACCGGCTGGGCCGGGAATATGTGGAGAGTGTACTGGAACAGACACCGGTTCCTGTGGGGATGGCTATGGAATTTGGTACCGGCAGTATCTTTGGCTTTGACAGTGATCAGAATACCCAAAACTTGCTGTTGTTGCTGGGGCTTACAATCCTTAGTGTCTGGATGATCGTATCGGCACTGCTGGAATCCTGGGTTGATCCACTGGTTGTAATCTTAGCCGTGCCGCTTAGTCTGTTGGGCGTGATGATGGGCACGCTCTACCACGACCTGGCCTTTGACCGGGGCGCCATTGCCGGAACTCTTCTTTGCGTAGGGGTAGTTGTTAACAATTCGATCTTGTTAATGCATGAAAAAGAATACTGCCGAAAGCTGGCTGTCCATGGGTTGCGAAGCTGGCTGTATGTGTATAAACATAAGATGCGAGCGGTCCTCATCACAACGATTACAACTATGGGTGGATTGGCGCCTCTAATCATAATGGATGGGAGTGACTTTTGGCAGACGTTGGCTACGGTTGTTGTTTGGGGACTTGGGGCCAGTACGCTTCTCATTATCTTGCTGATCGGGAGTTGGGAAGACCGGGGTCTATCAACGGAATAATAAATTATAATCCTAAACCTAGTCCAAGTTGGAAACTTGAACCAGGGGTGCTGTATAACAGTCTTACTATTTAAGAAATTAAGATTGCAACATTATGTTAAAGGGCTTACATCCTCCTGGCCTCCTTCAAAGGAGGAAATTCGTGCTGTTTTGAGAGGCAGAAGCTTGCTTTTTAGATATGCAGCTGGAATAATTGGAATTATAAAATAGTATAACCGGCACCAGTTCCCCCTTACAAAGGGGGTTAGGGGGATTTAGCCAAGTTTTGAGGTTGGCAAGCTTTCATGAAGCATAGGCAAACATCCCCCTGTTTCTTCAGGCTGTCGCCGGAATTCATTTGCCCCTTCGAAGGGGGAATTTTTCTTCAAAGAGAGAAACGTCTTTATATGATCGCCATACATAAACAGCACAACACCATCATTTCCTATCAACATTACGTACAAATACTTTACATAAAAAAAGCATGGCAAGCTATCATCAGCTGCCATGCTTTTTGTTGTAATAGTAAAATATATAAGCCTAGCTTAATTACTCGGAAGCAGAGTCAGCAGGATTTACTTCCAGAAGCTCAACCTCAAAGATCAGTAATTCATTAGGACCAATGGGGCCGCCAGGACGAGGGTTCGGGCCATATCCAAGCTCACCGGGTACCCAGAACTTATATGTAGCTCCTTCTTCCATCAGCTGTACACCTTCGGTCCAGCCGGGAATAACCTGGTTGAGTGGAAATTGAGCCGGCTCATCGCGTTCGTAAGAACTATCGAATTCGGTACCATCCAGCAGCGTACCTTTGTAATGAACGCGAACCTCATCAGTAGAATCAGGAGAAACGCCGGATCCTTCTTCCAGTACTTTATACTGCAGACCTGAATCGGTAACCTGTACGCCTTCATTATTTTTATTTTCAGCTAAAAACTCTTCGCCTTCTTTTTTGTTGGCTTGTCCTTCTTGTTGTTGTTTCTGCTGGGCCTGTTGACGAGCCTGCATTTGATACGCCTGTACTACCTGCTGCATTTCAGCATTGGAGAGTTGTGCAGAATCACTTTCACTGAGAGCCGTTTTAAGTCCGCTCGCAAACTTTTCAGCGTTGATATCGGTCATTCCCTGTCGTTTGAGCGACATAGCGGCAATTTGATAGCCCAGGCTATAGCTTACACTGTCAATATTTGTCTCCAGAGAGACATCCGTTGATACCGAGCCTGAATTAGAATTACATGCGGTAAACATGAGTGCCGTTGCGACACAAAATACTGAGAATAGTGTTGTGAACTTGTTTGAAGTCATTGTAATGTTTGTATTTAATATTCGTGATTAAGCCCGGAATTTATCCAAATTTTAGGGCTATAAAAAATTTCTGCCCAAAGTTAAGTGAATTGAATATAAAATCGTATCTTTGGTGTCAAATAAATGCTACAGAGTACGTAATTTATAATAAAGCAATAAGGTACCTTTTGAGTTTCAAACAGTTTGATTTAGACCAACAGCTTCAGATGGGTTTGCAGGATCTTCGCTACGAGGAGCCGACCCCTATCCAGCAGGAATGTATTCCCTTAATTTTAGAAGGTCGTGATGTTATCGGTGCGGCCCAAACGGGTACAGGAAAGACGGGAGCCTTTGTAATTCCTTTATTAGAACGTATCATCAAGGAGCCCGCTGAGCACACCCAAGCATTAATTTTGTCTCCCACCCGGGAACTGGCCCAGCAAATTGAAGAACAGATTTTTGCATTGGGATATCATACGGGTATTAGCTCCGCAACCGTAACGGGCGGAAGCGATTATGGCACTCAGGTCAAAGCTATTCGAGCAGGGGTTGATATTATTGTCGCCACCCCCGGACGGTTAATCGATCAGATGAAAGTGCTGAATATCGATTTCAGCCATCTGAATTACCTGGTGCTTGATGAAGCCGACCGCATGCTGGATATGGGCTTTCTTCCTGATGTGATGAAGATAGTGAAGCAGCTGCCCACCGACCGTCAGACCATGCTCTTTTCCGCCACGATGGTGGAAGAAGTTCAAAAGGTGGTGGATGAGGTAATGAAAGATCCGGCGGAAGTGGAGTTTGAAGTTTCAAAGCCGGCTGAAAGTGTGGATCAACAGATTTATTTTATTGATCCTAAAAAGAAGTTGAAGTTGTTTGAACAGCTGTTCGATGCCGATAAATATGAGACGGCTATTGTCTTTTGTGCGACCAAACGGGGCACGGACAAACTTGAACGGATGCTTAAGAAGCGAAACGTTAGTGCGGTAAGTATGCATGGCGATCGTGACCAGAATGAACGAAATGAGGCCCTCAGGCTTTTTAAAAACAAGACCCACCCGGTGATGGTGGCTACTGATGTACTTTCCCGTGGAATCGATATTGATGATGTATCGCTGATTGTCAATTTTGACGTTCCAAATAACCCGGAAGACTATATCCACCGCATAGGTCGAACAGGACGCTATGACAAGTCTGGGACGGCTATTACTTTTGTCAGCAATAAAGATAAAAAATACTATCATGCTATTAAGAATGTGGTAGGAGACCAACTTTCGATTCGGGACCTGCCTAAAGAGCTGGATGAAAACCAACGGGACCGCAGTCAAAAGAAGCGCTCAAAAAGGAAAGAACGTCCGGGCCAAAAGTCTTCATCCAGGCAAAAGGCTAATGCCTCGAAGTCCCAAAGTGGATCTGCTGAGACACCCCCGAAGGAATCCAAGGAGCAGAAGCAAAAAGAACAAACACAAGATCGTTCCTCAGCCTCCAATAATGATAACCGTAGATCGAAAGAGGCTCAGCCTAAAAAGAAGCAGTCAGTCTCCAATAACGGGACACCCGATGAGAAGCAGAAGGAAGAAATAGAGTGGCATTCCGTTGAGGTTGACGTTGAGACCAAAAATATTTTTCAACCCGAAGTTATTGATAAAGCCGTTGTTCGCAACAGACGAGCCTTAAAGCCTGCTAAAGGATGGTGGGGTGTGGTGAAAAGTTTATTTCCAAAGTTTTAGCAAACTGAACGTATAAGATGTTTCGGCATTTATTTTTCGTACTGGCCACGTTGCTATTCATTAGCTGTTCCAATCCTGGTGAAAAACCGCAAAAGACTCTTACACTTTCGTTGGTTAGTCAGCCGGGTGCTTTTCAGCTAATAGGTTATACTATTTTGGACAAGCCTTTTGAAAAATCTCAGCAACAGGGGCTGTACCAGGCTCAGCTATTGGATAAGGAAGGGTGTGTTCTGCGAAAAATCAGTTTTGAGAAGATGGAAGTCCCCACTTCACAATCTGAAAGCGATGAACGCAGGTTTTTTGTATCGGTACCTCTTGCCCCCGGTCTTGAACGGATCGATTTCTACAGATTAGATGGCAGTTCCGGTCATTATACCTTGAAGGATGATGATCCACTACTAAGCTGGACGCTACCGGAAGAGGTTTGGGAAGACCTTCAAAAGACAGATATCAAATAGAAGTAATAAGCCTTATTTTTAGCTTATCCCTAACGATAATGGTATGATTTTACTATGATTTCGACGATTAAGTCACTGATAATTTGGGTGGGAGTTCTGGTTCTGATTCTCATCTGGCTGCCCATGCTGGCTCTATGTCGCCTTTTGGATCCGGATCCTGCTCATTACTATACCGGTAAGCTATTTAGAAAGTTGGGCAAGGCTATTTCTAAAATAAATCCGAATTGGAATATCACCATAAGCGGAAGTGTAGACGTTAATGACCGCGAGCCATACATTATGGTTTGTAATCATTTGTCCCAGGCTGATATTCCGTTGATTTCCAACCTTCCGTGGGAGATGAAATGGGTTGCCAAAAAAGAACTTTTTGACGTTCCGTTTGTGGGCTGGATGATGAAGCTGGCAGGTGACATTTCGGTGGACCGGCGAGCAAGTAACCGGAGAATAGCAACATTTAAGCAGGCCCGCTTTTACCTGGAACGGGATTGCTCAATCATATTCTTCCCCGAAGGAACCCGATCACGGAACGGAAAGCTTAATCGCTTTGCAGTAGGAGCCTTTGACCTGGCCATCAGTGAAGGTGTTCCCATTTTGCCCATGGTTATTGATGGAACTCAAAATACGCTTCCTAAAAAAAGTTGGAAATTTGGGATGGCTAAGCACATCAAACTTAAGATCCTGGACCCCATTGATACCACCTCATATTCGCGGGAGGATATCAAGAATGTCTCCAAGTTAGCACGCTCACGCATTGCTGAACAGTTATCGGAATGGCGAGAGCTACCGGTTGAAAAAGTTGATAACCTATCAAAGTAAATTAATCCGGTAATAGGGGCAGCCTTTTTCTTATCATTTTGATTGAGCTTGTGGAATCAGTAATGTCCGTCCAGCCCAAAATTATGTTATCATTTAATATTTCCAACTGGGGGAAGCCCGATTTTCGGGAGGCATTGATACTATCAGCGGTAAAAATGATTGAAGGCTTAAGGTTTTTGTCAATAGTTCGAAGGTTCAGGGCACCTAAGTGATCTCCTTCTGCCAACCATGATACATAGGCCCGATCACCATCGAGGGCAATATCCACACGGCCAGCCGATTTTTCATTATTAATGCTGACTGGCTGGCTAAATGAGGAACCTCCGTCTGTTGAGAGGGCGGCTTTGACCTTTGGCTGCTTGTTGGCGGACGTAGGCCAGGCGATAGCCACCAGGGAGTCTCTTGCGGCCAGGACAGGGCCATTAACCGGGCAGGCTCCAATCTTCCATCCGTCATTATGTACTGCAACTCCCTTGGACCAGCTTTCGCCATTAAAACGGCTGAAATAAATATCTCTGATTTCATCCCCGGTGCGGTTACGATACGCAACGAGGGCTCCACCTGCTGTTTTGACCAGTGCTGTCTGGCAGCAATCACAAACAGAGTCATCAATTAAAAATCGCTTCTCAACACTCCCTGAGGTTGAAATTAATGCCCCGCGGAGGGTCATAGCTTTGGACAAGTCATAATATTCATCTTCATCACGCTGGGCCGATCGGCGCCCATCCAGCCAAACAGCAAGAATGCTATCATAGTCCCAGGGTATCATTGACACAAAACCGTGCTCCGTTGCGGTACTGTCAGCATGGGGCGTTAGTGAAGAACTCCACTTTGGGCTCTGTGGATTACGGAAAGCAATGCTGACATCATACGCATAGGTCCCACCGGTTTTTTTATTTAACCAATGGGCAGCCACTGGGCCATGGGTATCCACAATGACGGAGGGATAATCTGCCCAATTAACAAACCAGCTGCTACTCTGCGCTATAGTCTCAGCCGGTGACCACTGGCCATTCGTATATGAAGCATAAAGCAGGTAGGTATGATTAGAGTCAGTATTGGTTTCCATCCAGCTCATGTATAACGTATCACCGGAGGAAGCCAAATGTGGGTATTTACTGCCTGGTCCCGCTGGATTGTCTGTGTGAGAAAATTTATGCTCCGTCTTTTGACAGCCTGCAAAAATTAGAAAGAATAATCCAAAGAAAAGGTATATCGTTGGTTTTGACATCCTGAAATTTTTAAATATCTAAATAATGGATAAAAGGCCTAAAATGGAAATGAACAGACCGGAAATTATCCGGCATTGCCTTCCTTAAATAAGCCAAAAATTATTGTATTATAGGGAGTCATTTTAATAGAATCCGAATGATTGCGGATGGACTCGTGTACATAAAGTAATCAAAATCTTAACGCTTAAACGAATTTTATGCCAGAAGGACCAGAAATTTGGCGAACAGCAGACGCTCTTAATGATGCATTACAAGGTAAAACCATTAGCGAACTCTATTTTGCTTTTGAAGAACTAAAGCAGCACGAACCGGAGCTAAAAGGAATGGAAATTCAGAAGATTGAAGCCCGGGGAAAAGCCATTCTTACTTTTTTTGAGGATGATCGGGTAATGTATAGCCATAATCAGCTGTATGGGAAATGGATGGTCAGAGCTAACGGGGCAAAGCCCAACACAAACCGGAAGCTTCGTGTCGCAATCCATAATACGGATCAATCGGCCTACCTATACTCAGCGACTGATATTGAGATGCTTAGCCAAGAAGAAGTACCTGCTCATTCTTATATAAAAAAACTGGGTCCCGACGTGCTCCATCCCGATACCACCTATGAGGATGTTATAGCACAATACAGAAGTGATTCCTTCCAGAACAGAAAACTTACTACTTTGCTGTTAGACCAGGGATTTGTGAGCGGTATCGGCAATTATCTACGTAGTGAGATTATGTTTTATGCCAAGGTCGATCCTCATAAAAAATTGCGAGAATATTCGGACGAGGAGAAAGAGGCCCTTGCAAAAGCTACTGTTAAACTCACGAAACGCTCCTACGAAACGGGCGGTATTACCAACGACCCCTCAATTGTAGAAGCTTTAAAGCGAGAAAAGGCAAAGCGATCGGAGTATCGGCATTTTGTGTATAACCGAACGGATGATCGCTGCCACAAATGTGGACAAATTATTGAAGAAGAAAAGACCGGCGGCCGTAAAATTTACTTTTGTCCCAACTGCCAACAGGTTGATTAACATGTTTATAGTAACAATCTTCATATCTAACTCTAACAACATTTATCCATGGATGCTTTACAGCAAGATTTAAAAACGCTTTTTGATCGTGATTTGAATCGGCTCATCAAGGAAGTCCGGGATACACCGGATGAGCTGCTCTGGACTACGCCGAAGGGCATATCCAACAGCTGTGGGATATTGGTTCAACATTTGGTCGGCAACCTGAATCACTATATCGGGAAGGGAATAGGAGAGACCGGCTATTTGCGAGATCGGGAAAGGGAATTTACCTCAACCGGGATTTCCAAAGAAAAGCTCATTGAGCAGGTTGAAGAACTACAGCAAACACTCGAACCAGTATTCCAAACTATTACGGAAGATCGTTTGGATGAGCCCTTTGCGCTCGACTTTCCTTTTAAAGTCTCCAACAGAGGAGCCCTGATGCACCTTTATGGACATTTAAACTACCATTTGGGACAGTATAATTATCTACGGCGCATGCAGTCATCCTGATCTAAGGTGGGAAATACGGAAGGATAAGGTGCAATAATTATTTTCATTTGATGGATGAAAAGGTCTCCGGAGAACTTTACCTTAAGGCCCCTCAGAAATTTGAATAATAAATTGTATGCACGTTCATGGAAGAAAAGGAAGCTTTAAAACCAGGAGATACCATTGCAAGCAACAAACAGCTAATGGAATCTCCTGAAGTACAAAAAATTGCAGAAACCGTTATTGAGCGAGAAAACTTGGATTTTGGTCCTGCTTCAATCGGTTACTTTTTGGTGTATCCTAATTTGTCGAAATATAAAGCTGCAAAATGTAAGAAAGCCTCACGCGAGGTGCAGTACTACTCGGGCAACAATTATCTGATCGAGATATCCGGTGAAATGTGGGATATGCTTGATCAAAAGACACGTGAGATGGTACTCTTTCACCAGCTATTGCACGTAGATCCTGTATATAAAGCCAAAAATCAGGAGTGGAAGATGAAGGTACGAAAACCGGATTTTTCTGATTTCTATGAAATCAATGACAAATACGGTAACGATTGGTATAAAACGGTTCAGGCAACGGTATCATCGCTGTACGATCTGGATCCCAAGCGCGAAAGTAAGGTTTCATTGTAAAAGTTAGGTCTCGTTTTTTATCTATACGAAGGGGATACAGTTGAAATCTGTATCCCTTTTTGACGGTACTGCCACCCGTCTGATAGTTTGTGTTATCGGTTAAAAGCCATTTTATTCAAATTCAGCTTGGCAAATAGCTGATGTTGCAGCTATAGTACTTCAAAAAGGTTAATGATAATCTAATAAGAGGTGCTTTGACAGAATTAAAAGAAGAGAGCAGAAAACAAGCTTCTCCCTCGGGAATAAAAAAGTACTTTGATATTCATGCGCCGGTCTTTTGGCCCTCGGTTATCCTTATCCTGACGATGATTATTACTACGCTGTCGATGGGGCAAGATGCCGAGGAAATGTTTACCGCCGTTCAGAGTTTTATCTCTGATAATGGAGGCTGGCTGTTTATAATTTCTGTGAGCACCTTTCTGGTTTTTTCTATCGTCATCGCTTTTAGCAGACTGGGGAATATCCGCCTGGGTGGCGCTGATGCCAGACCGGAGTTTAGCACCATAGCATGGTTTGCTATGCTTTTCAGTGCCGGTATGGGCATTGGCATTATGTTCTGGAGTGTAGCCGAACCGATGACCCATTTTTTAGAACCTCCTGTTGAAGTGGGGGGAGCCGAAGAGGCAGCCCAGCAGGCAATGAGCATAACCTATCTGCATTGGGGATTTCACGCCTGGGGTATTTATGCCATCGTTGGACTTTCTCTTGCTTTCTTTGCCTTCAACCGGGGACTTCCGCTGTCATTTCGTTCTGTTTTCCAGCCGGTGCTGGGAGATCACATCGAAGGGTGGATTGGAGATGTGATTGATATCCTGGCCGTGCTGGCGACGCTATTTGGTCTTGCAACCTCGCTTGGACTTGGGGTTAAGCAAGTAAGCGCTGGGCTTCATCACCTTTTCACTACCCCGGATACCCTGTGGTTGCAAGTCGGACTGATTATCGGTATCACCATGGTTGCTACTGTCTCGGTCTTCCTGGGAATCGATAAGGGAGTACGTGTGCTGAGTGAGGCGAATATCCGTATTGCAGTCGTCTTTTTACTCTTCATGATTATCGTGGGGCCTACTATCTACATCTTTGATTCATTCGTGCAAAATATCGGCGACTATCTTGGTAACCTCGCACGCTATAGTTTTTGGACAGAAGCCTACCAGGGATCAACATGGCAGAATTCATGGACGGTCTTTTATTGGGCTTGGTGGGTATCCTGGTCGCCTTATGTGGGCATGTTTATAGCTCGCATATCCAAAGGACGAACGGTACGTGAATTTGTGCTCGGGGTGTTGATAGCGCCCAGTCTCATTACTTTTTTATGGCTCTCGGCGTTCGGTGGGTCCGCCATTAGCCTGGAAATGGCAAATGTTGGTAATATCGGCGCTACAGCGTTGGATAATGAAGCAATGTCACTCTTTGTTCTGCTCGAGCAATTTCCATGGTCGTTCGTCACTTCGATTATTGCTATTATTCTGGTAATGAGCTTTTTTGTAACCTCCTCAGACTCAGGCTCCCTCGTTATCGATGGACTTACCAGCGGAGGAAAGCTTGAAGCTCCTGTGGGACAGCGTATCTTTTGGGCCCAGACCGAAGGTGCCGTAGCGGCTGTACTATTGATAGGAGGCGGATTAAACGCCCTGCGAACGGCCTCGGTTATTACTGGACTCCCATTTCTATTTATCCTGCTGCTGATGTGCTATAGCCTGTACAAAGGACTCAGTGAAGAACAGCAAAAGAAGATTTCACAACGCAAAACAAAAGAGCAAAATTCTTATAAAGAACTCGTTTCCGATCTTCTCCAAAAAGAGGACGAACATTCTGCTGAATAACTAAAAGCATGTGTGCTATGATGAAGTCATTTAAACACTGGATGATCGGCCTCGATCTTACTAACATGGATAAGATCATCACTGGCTATGCCTCGTTTTTATCTGATATGAATGCTCCCGATCGGATTACGTTTTTTCATATCGTAGAACACACAGGGATAGATTCCGAGCTACAGGATCTCTTTCCAGAGGTTAAGGATAAGGAGCCTCTTAAGACAATGATAGGCAAGGAGTTAAGAAAAAAATATGGATCGTTATTGAAAGGGTTTACTCCTGATGTTGATATCGTTATAAAAGAGGGAAAGCCTACAAAAGCGATTCTTTCGCTGCTGGAAGAGGAAGATCCCGATTTATTGATATTGGGCAAGAAAAGTGGCTACGAAGGAGAGGGTATTTTACCTCGACAGATCGTAAAATACGCCCACTGTTCTACACTCTTTGTCTCTGAGAATACTCATTACAACCTGGACAATGTGTTGGTGCCGGTAACCTTTTCCAAAGCGTCGGCACGGGCAGTAAAACAGGGTAAGGTGTTGACCGTACAGTACGATGCCGAGCTTCACCTGCAGCATGTGTATGAGTATCCCAAGCAGTTTTTTCCATACATTCCTTCCGAAAAATATGCGGAGCGTATGAATGAGTATCTGCAGAAAAAACTGGATAAGTTCAGAGAAAAGTACAAGCTGGGCAAGCTTCCCGAATGCCGGTTTTCAGTTAATGAGGATGGGAGAGAGATTAATCAGATTTACGATTACGCTTTACACACGCAAACAGACATGATTGTTGTTGGCTCAAAACGCAAATCTTCGACGGCGGCTTTACTGACCGACAGTCTGGCGGATCACATGGCGGAATACCACTTCGGATGCCCGGCGTTCATCTACAAAGAGAAAAGAGAACACTCAGGACTGCTAAAAAGCCTGCTTGATCAGGATTGACGGTCTGAATCCTTCGAAAACGCTTCTTCCAATGCTTCGAGGCGCTTCTCAATATCCAGAAGCTTTTGGAGAATGAGAACGTGGGTTTTGCCCGCATCAATGCCCACAGGACTGTCATCACTTTTAATCTGTTTTAGTATTTTTTGATACTGTTCTTCAGGCATGTCTAAATCCATAGCAAATATTATTTTAGAACGTTAGGATTGGAAATGATAATGTAAACACATTGCGCGGTTGAATAAACATATAAAACAGGATATGATCTCTCATCGGGCGACTGGGGTTGTCGTCCGATGAATAGATCAAGTGTCCCTTACACTCATCTGACTTCAACCCCAGAATTCGGATGAGAAGACCGCTTTTAGGATCATAGTATGCCATGAACCTTGTTTAAAAAACGCATAACACGTTATGCTAATCAGTTAACATTGTAACCTTCTTTCTGAAGAAACTTCCGCACTTTTTCTACATGGTCACCCTGTATTTCGATAGTCTTGGCATAGCTCGTTCCTCCGGCCCCACAGTGCTTCTTCAACTTTTTTTCAAGATCTTCGATAACCTGTGGATTGTGCTGAATATTGCTGATCATTGTGACCGTTTTGCCGCGACGTCCACCTGTTTCTTTTCGAATCTTAATAGCCATAATCGTTATTTTTCAACCGTTTTTATTTCTTTATTCTTCTTTTCTTCCTGTTCTTTCTTCCACTCCTTATATATTGCTAAATGATCTTTATACATATCATAGACGCAACGTGTGCATCCGCTGCCGCAACAGTCTGTAGGTAGTGGGGGTTCCGGTTTTTTCATAATTATCGAAGATAGGCTACTTGCAGCTGTTTATCAAAGGGCATTTTGTGGGCAATAATTGTAAAGGAGAGGATGCAGGTTGGTGCGTCCTTTTTAGACTTCCTGTAATTTCCACTTACCTTTTTTAAAGAGATAGATACCTAAAATGCCAAGCATCGACTCGGCGACAACGATCGACCAGAAAACCCCGCTTTCTTCCATCTCTAAGCTGAGCGCTAATCCCCAGGCCAGGGGAATCTCAATAATCCAGAAACAGATAAAGTTCAAATAGGTAGGGGTCATAGTGTCTCCGGCACCGTTAAAAGCTTGCGTCATGATCATTCCCCAGGAATAGAAGAAATAGCCTGCACTTATGATGCGCAAACATTGGGCGCCAATAGCTATCACTTGCTCTTCATCGGTAAAAAGCATGACCAACTCAGGGGCAAAGATATAAAAGGAAAGGCCTATACATACCAGGAAAGCCATGTTTATGAATGCTGTGATCCATACGGACTTTTCCGCTCGCTGAGGCTGATTGGCCCCTAAGTTCTGCCCCACAAGTGTTGCAGCTGCATTACTCATGCCCCAGGAGGGAAGTAAGGAAAAGATGATAATACGGATGGCGATGGTATATCCAGCCAGAGCCTCGCTGCCAAATTCGGCCATGATACGCATCAGGCCAATCCAACTAGAAGTAGCAATAAGGTATTGCCCGATGCCTCCCAGTGACAGCCTCACCAGCCGTTTGATGATAGGCCAATTGACAATCCAATGCCGAAGTTCCAGCTGAATACGGCTTCCTTTAATATGCAGTCGATACATTTGGTAAAGGACCCCCAATCCGCGTCCGATGGTTGTAGCAACAGCCGCACCGGCTACGCCGAGTTCAGGGAAGGGACCAATCCCAAAAATAAATAATGGATCCAGAACAATATTCAATAGGTTTGCTATCCAGAGCACACGCATCGAGATTGCAGCATCTCCGGCTCCCCTGAAGACCGCGTTAATGATGAAAAGGAGCATTACTACAGCGTTCGCTGTAAAGATAATGGTTGTATAACCCGACAGTTCATTGATGATGACAGGAGAGGCGCCCATTAAGCTGAGCAGCATGTCGGAGTAAAACAGGCCCAACAGCGCAATCGGTAAGGAAACCGTAAAACCAACAATAATGGCTTGGACTGCAGCTTTGGCCGCTTTATAAATTTTCTTTTCACCTGTTCGACGGGCGATAAGGGCGGTCGTTGCCATACTGAGACCAATAGCAATGGCATAGACTAAGGTAAGCATTGATTCTGTAAGGCCCACTGCCGCTACCGCTTCCGGACCCAGCTTGGCCACAAAGAAGATGTCAACTACGGCAAAGACTGATTCCATCGCCATTTCCAAGACCATGGGGATAGAAAGCAACAGAATAGCCTTGCCGATGCTGCCTTGCGTAAAATCATATTCAACCCCTTTGATGGAATTCTTAATGTCTGTCCAAAGAGTAGAATGCTCATTGGATTCAGCATCCTCATTGGGCGGCTCTTTGTCTTGATATATGTTGCCTTCTTGCTTCATGAATCAAAGGAGTATAAATAGAAGGCAGTATAATTAATATTTAGGAAGGGGGAGAACTATTTTTATGAATATCTGGATATTACAAGAGCTCAACCTGCATTAAATGTTAATACTGCAGACTGAGCTCCTATAGTTTTAAAAGAGAGGGGGATCAGCTTATCTCGCCGACATAGGCGTCCGGACGTTTGGTCTTGAGATCATACCCATGGAAGGAATAGTTTTTAAGGTGCCACATAAACCGCTGTATTTTAGAGTCGGGCAGTGTAAAAGAAACAATGGATTGTGCTGCCCGCCGGAGCGTTTTATCAGCATCGGTATATTCATCAATATCTACAACGACAAGGCCATTAAACTCTTGGACTTTTTTAATGAAATAGCGCTCCTGGGGCGTTGCATACTTTACCCGGGAATGCGAGTTGCCTGTATAAGCACCACAAAGCTTATCGCCATTTTTAAAGTATAGAATTACGTTGGATTGATCGATTTGATTAAAAAGGGCATCCAGCCGTTCAAAAGTAGCCGACTCAATTTTGGATACGAATTCTTTTGTATTGATGATCTTTACTTGCCGATCCAGTTTTTGAGCAATTTCATCGAGCGCCTTTTGTTTGTTGGGTTTATAAAATCCCAAAAAAAGCGATAGGTGATGTTCTTTTTTATCGGCTGTTCGGCTAAGTTCATCTTTCAGGTCTTTAAACCCTTGGTCACCGAAAGTGACATTCTGGAAGGTTGAATCAGGAGTTTGAATATCCATAACTAAAACTTAAAAATGCTGCAGGCAAAAATTAAATTTCTAATTACGGTGTGATAGGCCACGCAGGAAAGGCTAACCTAAATATTTTCAACACCATGTAAAATATAAGCTAAATATAAAAAATACTTCCCGGCAGAACAGATATAAATTTATTCCATTATAAGTTCGTCAAAGCCCGGAGACTTTCTAATATCAATATCCTCATTCTTTTTATATTCTATGCGTAACATTATGGCGGACTTACCATTAACAAATTCCATTCCCTTATCCACACCTAACACACTAATTGCAGAGGCATAGCTATCGGCCGTTATGCCATCAGGGGCTACAACAGTCACCATACTTTGGTCGGTCAGGCCAAGTCCGGTGTGTGGATTAATAATATGAGAGTATCGTTTTCCATTGATCATGACATGTTGGAACAGATCTCCGGACGTAGCTATCGCACAGTTTGACAGTTCGAGTGTTAGCCATTTGCGGCTACCATCCCGCTTGTGGGCGGGGATGGTCACTGTCCATGCTTTTTTCCCGGGAGGAGGGTCGCCCAGCCGAATGTCGCCTCCGGCATCAACGAGAACAGAATGGAGCCCCACTTCTTTTAACATCCGGAGCATTTCATCGGCAGCAAATCCTTTGGCAATGCCTCCAAGATCAAGTTGCATGCCAGGTTGAGTTAGTGCTACGGAATGGGAAGGCCTATCAATACTGAGATGCTGGTGTCCCACACGATCCTTTACCTGCTTAAGTTCTTGCGAGGAAGGTAGTTCTGGATTATCAGCTCCCCTGATCTTTCGCCATAAAGACACGGCCGGCCCAATGGTTACATCAAAAGCACCATCTGTCGCTTTGGCCAATTTCTGGGCTTTATTAAGTACTAAAAAGAGGGTAGAATCTACAGCAAAGAATTGATGGGTCCCTGATTTAGAAGAAAGCTGGTTCAGGTTGCTTTTGGGATCATAATCACTGAGAATACTATTTAAGGTATCTGCCCGATTGAATGCACTTTCTTGAGCTACATTAGCTATAGAATCATTGGGCGCATAGAATATGAGCTTGAATGTGGTTCCCATTTGGCGGCTCTCAAACTCATACCGTTGAAGCGACTGAGCGTGAGCCTTTGGATGTGGTATAATGATCAGCAGAGAAAGTATTACAAATAAGCAGTTAAACCGTAGGTTCATTAATTCGTTTTGTAAATAGGAATTGGGAGTTGAGATCAAGCATGACCATTCTGTGACGAGCGCCGCTCTTGGAAAAATTTCTTTAGAATCCATTCACAATCTTGTTCCATAAATCCATGTAAAACTTCTGGTTGATGATTAAGCTGGCTGGAGCCTGCAATGTTGAATACGCTGCCACAGCTGCCGGCCCGGGCATCCAGTGCACCAATGACAATGGTATCAACTTTCGACCAGACCAACGCTCCCGCACACATAGGGCAGGGCTCAAGCGTGACATACAGTGTGCAGTCGGTTAGGTATTTTTGTCCCAATGTAGAGCAGGCCGCTGAAATCGCCAGCATCTCTGCATGGGCGGTCGGATCATTTAACCGCTCTGTTTGATTGTATCCCTTACCGATGATGGCATCATCATGGACCACCAGTGCACCCACCGGCACTTCTTTTTCTTCATAGGCCTGCTCCGCTAAAAAGAAGGCCTGTTGCATATAGCGGAGATGTTTCTGTGCTCCTGAAATATCAGACTTCATATTAATTTGCTTCCTTGGGTTTCAAATAGGTATTATCAATATCAAAATTTCAATATAAACGGCTTTTACAAAATAGGCCGGCCACCATGGGCCAAGTACTGAATGACACGTCGTCGTTTTGCAAAAAGTCTCAATAAAATAACGAAGATAATGGGAATGGACGAAGTTAGACAACAAATTATTGCATTATTGCATGACAATATTCGGAATATAGCAGATTTCCCCCAAGAGGGCATTCAGTTTAAAGATATTACTCCTTTGTTGAATAATCCCGATACGCTGGAACTGACCTCACAGGTTTTAGCCCGACCATTTCGGCATATGGATATTGATTATGTAGTCGGATTGGAGTCGCGGGGATTTCTTTTCGGAACCAACCTTGCACAGGACCTTCACGCCGGCTTTATCCCCATTCGGAAGCCCGGTAAGTTGCCTGCTGAGACACTTTCTGCTACCTATGATCTCGAATATGGTACGGATACACTGGAAATCCACAGAGATGCTTTTTCGGAGGGTGATCGCATATTGATTCATGATGATTTAATTGCAACCGGAGGGTCGGCCACAGCGGCTGCAGAGCTGGTAGAAGGTTTGGGGGGAAAAGTTGCCGGCTATTCCTTTATTGCTGCTATTGAGGCCTTAGAAGGCAAAAAGAAGTTGCCGGGTGGCGCTCCAGTTGAAATACTTCTTCAACTTTAAGATATAGCCGTAAACAGAAATCGGATGCATGTGACACAGATAAAGCCTTAAATATCCTTAAGATCAATGCTGGAACAAATTTACCTCTAATTACTATAAGGTATTGTATCCGCTCGTTGGTGCGGAAAATTACAATTAAAATAGAGATATGTTCACATGAAATATTATACGAAGGCTTGCGCCGGCATTCTTATATTTGCCGTTGTTTCAGTTATTGGCTGTAAGCAGTCAATGGTTATCAGTAAGGTAGATTATTCGCAGCCCATCGAATCGGTTATAACACCGGATGAAGATGGTACGGTTGAAGATATTAAACATGGACTGAAGTTCAATATTCTTCCAATACAGTACAAAGAGACACAAGACACATCCTCTGTAACGACTTCGGAAATACGGTACATCAGGGGCTCAAAGGGGTACTATTATCTCACTGCACCTACTTACAAAAACGTGTATATGATGTCATCCGAAGAAGCAGAGCTTAAGCTTCTGGAGACCTTCCCAATTAAGGAACCCGGCATTGACAAACCGGCTTTTAATCAACGCGAAGGCTATATTCAGCTGGTTAACCGCACAACCGGGGAGCAATATCGACTTACGCCCGAAGGGATGGTTCAAGAGCAAACCGGAACCGAAATGATAGAGGGACAATAGTTATGAAAAATGTTATAAGCTTATTATTCAGCGTTTTTCTGTTGATCTCGACGACACAAAGTTTTGCTCAGCAGCAAGAGCTATCGGATTATGAGATACAGAAAAACTTTAAAACCGAGTTTGCCAAGTATAAAAATCAAATTGACACCGTTGCTGTTGCAGACAGTGCTGAAGCAATTTTACAGCGTGTTCAGGCTTTAGACAGCACCTACCAGGATCATGAAGAGCTGCTCAATAAATCATTGTATCCGGATACTTATGAGCAACAGATCCAGGAACTCAGGCAGGCTGCCATGATGGCTTCAAACCGGCTCCAAAAAATGCAGCAGCAGGACGAACAGCTCACAAACCTTCATCTCCGCCTGTTGGCCTACCAGGAACATGTGATAGAGCTGACCAAAGACGCTGATTCGCTCCGCCTGGCTATGCAAGAGTCCATTGAGAGTGAAAAGCAGCTTTCGGGCATGGTTCGCAATTACCGTCAAAACCTGGAAGAACGAGACGAGCTTATTTTAGCTTTCATTGATTCTACCGTTGTCGCCTACCAGCAGATGGATTTGGAAGCTCTCCAGGATCTTGAGAACCTGGATGGCCGAAACCGGATCAACTCAGATGGGGATGCTCTGAAGATGATTCAGGACATTTCTGCTGAGAATTTGGGCATTCTTAAAGAGAATAGCAGTAAGCTCCGCCTCGCAGATTATATGCGTATGCATACGGTACAACAGCGGTTTGAGCAGATGTGGAGCCGAATGGGGACCAAAATTACAGAAGTATATGGCGGAAATGATGCCGAAGAAATTGCCCAGAATATTGACCAAAACCTGGCCGAATGGGATAAGTTGCTGGAAGATAAAACATATACCACGCTACAGGATTCTCTGCAGGCCAAAGGACTCGAAATAAGCAGCTTCCAGAACTCTGAAGGTTTTTATAACTCCCTGAACAGCTATCTCGATCAAAAAATTGAGAAGAGCAGGAGTGATGCTTCGCAGGCTGATTACGAGCGCTTTCAGGCTTTTCAGGATTTTTGGAGTACCGTAGAGCGGCAGTGGAGCAGTCACTTCCAGGAAGCTAACATCATGTCATCTCCACAGATGGCCACCATCTCAGAGAAAACCGACACGTGGGCACAAAATGCCAAGCCCGAATCAAATATGATGTTGTACCTCCTGATTGGTGCCGTGTTGCTGGTTCTTATTTTTGGAGGACTTTTTATCCGGGAAAAACAAAGCACGAAGTCATCCTGATAAAAAGACTTTGAATTCTAAAAGGGCACTTCTTACACAAGGAGTGTCTTTTTAATTTTTGGTCTCCAACTGCTGGATTTTTCGTTCCTTTTCTTCACGATTGGTCAAGTTATCATCAAAATTGAATAGTGCATCCTCCCATGAGCCATAGGTGGGATTAGGTAAAACAAACCACTTTTGCCCCCAATATTCGGAGTATTCATCTATCAGTTGTTCCCGCTTTTGTTGAGGAATATCTTTGGCCGATAAAAAATCATTCAGATCATCACCAACCAGCATCAAAATTCTGTAGTTCGCCGCGACCTTAGCTCGTCTGTTTACTTTTGAGGAGGTCCAATCAGGCTGTTCATTTTTGCTCAAAATTCGATCTTTATCGGGTGATAAGGGGAACCCCAGTTTCTCTAAATTTCTCTGTGTTCCTTCTTCTACTGCAGCTTCTCTGTTTGTTATATAGAATATGGCAATGCCGTGTTGGTCGGCTTTTTTAAGGAAGGAGAGTGCCCCGGGAACCGGATCGGCCTGTGCTTCTATCACCCAATCATTCCAGGCTTCAGGATCAAAAGCGCTTTGCTGCTTAATCATCCGTGCTTGAAAGGGCGCATTGTTAAGCACCGTTTCATCCACATCTACGATAATAGCTGGCTCCATGGTAGCTACAGAGTCCACTGGCTGTTGCGTCTCTGCGGTCCATGCCGAATCATTCAACGCTTTTTCCAGATGGTTTGAGGCCATTTTATAGATAGTGGTAGTCAATGCCTTGTACTCCGCTGCATTCTGTACCCAAAGTGTAGCAGAGGTGGTCGGGTGCTGTAAGACATTTGACGAATGACAAGATATCTGGGTTAAAATGATCACTAAGAACAGGAGAAGTTTTCGACGAATAAAAGTATTCCACATAGAAAAAATGTATTTGAATGAAACTTATGAGAAGGCTTTGTAAAAACTAACTTGTCATCTCCCGAGAATTCGGGATTCAGGATCTCTTTTTAAAGGCTACCAAAGCTATCTGAGGTTCTGTAACGAGTTCAGAATGACAAAGCCTGCCCCGACCACTGTCGGGGATGTGATAGTTTTACAAAGCCACTGATGAATCAATATAACATAGCGAATTAAGACTACATTTTTTTAGCCAGAAAATTAATTCAGGAGATGATACAGTGCAGAATAACTTGTATACTTAAGGCCATTTATGATGGATCAAGTGACACTTATGAACAGCGAGTACGAACAGTTGAAAATTATAGGCCGGCTTGAACCTATCGACTTTCCGGAATGGGATATTTTCGATATCGATGCCAAGATAGATACCGGGGCCTATACTTCCAGCTTACATTGTCACCATATTGAGGCTTTTGAACGGGAGGGCAAACCCTATGTTAAGTTTAACCTGCTCGACCCATCCCATGAGACCTATAATGATAAGTTGTTTAAGCTCCCGATTCATGCTACAAAATCAATCAAAAGCTCAAACGGCTCCATTGAAGAACGATATATTATTAAAACTATCATTCGGATAGCAGGTGAGGAGCTGGATATCGAATTATCTCTCGCAGACCGTTCAGAAATGCGCTACCCGGTCCTCATTGGACGTAAGCTTTTAAGCGGACACTTTTTGGTAGATGCTTCAAAGAATAATTTATCAACGAATGATTAAACATAGATTTTTATTGCATGCACATAGTTGTTTTATCACGAAACTCTAACCTTTATTCAACTTCAAGGCTCGTAGAAGCGATTGAGGATGCTGGTCATACCGCTACGGTATTAGACCACTTGAAATGTGATATTGTCAGTGAAGAAGACAATCCATGTATCTTTTATCGTGGCACGAAAGTAACAGGAATCGATGCCGTTATACCACGCATTGGCGCTTCGGTGACTTTTTATGGCTCCGCGGTAGTGCGTCAGTTTGAGATGATGAAGGTTTTTACCGCCGTAGAGTCACAGGCTTTGGTACGTTCCCGGGATAAACTCCGAAGCCTTCAAATTATGGCACGATCCGGAGTAGGAATGCCCAAAACGGTTTTTACTAACTACTCAACGGAAGTTAAAAAAATTATTGAATCGGTCGGTGGCCCTCCGCTTATTGTCAAATTATTAGAAGGAACACAGGGTGTGGGTGTCGTACTTGCTCCGACATTCCAAGCCGCAGAATCTATCATTCAGGCTTTCCACAGTATGAAAGCGCGAGTAATTGTACAGGAATATATCGCCGAGGCCAAGGGGGAAGATATTCGCGCCTTTGTGGTCGATGGTAAAGTTGTTGGTGCTATGAAAAGAACAGGCGAGGAGGGAGAGTTCCGATCGAACCTCCATCGTGGCGGTACAGGTGCGCTTATTAAACTGAGTGACAGAGAGCGTAAAACAGCCTTGATAGCCGCCGAGGCTATGGGGGTTTCCGTGGCCGGAGTCGACCTTTTGCAATCGGACCGGGGCCCTTTAGCCCTGGAAGTTAATTCATCGCCCGGACTTCGGGGAATTGAAGCTGCTACCGGAAAAGACATTGCCGGGAAAATTGTCAGCTTTATTGAACGGAAGGTGAACGCAAGAGCCTCAAATCCAAATTACCTTTCCCCAAATGCCTGAGACAATTACTATTAATGGACACAGTATTGAGCCGGGAGAACAAAAACAGATTGAGCTTAATATTGCCAGGCTTCCGACCCATACAAATATAGATCTTCCCATTCATATTTGCCGATCGACGGAGGATGGCCCCGTTTTGCTTTTAACAGGTGGATTGCATGGCGATGAGATTAATGGCGTAGAAATACTTCGCCGGATGATTCACAGTGACCTTCTGATGCCTGACATTGGCACTATCATAGCCATTCCTTTGGTCAATACCTATGGTTTCATTCAGAACATACGGGGGTTACCTGATGGTAAAGATATTAATCGCAGCTTTCCAGGTAACGAATCGGGTTCGCTGGCCAGCCTCATGGCCTATACCTTGGTGAACCAGATTCTTCCACACGTCGATTACGGAGTGGATTTCCATACCGGGGGAGATGCCCGGGCTAATTATCCTCAGATACGCTGCGAATGGAAAGTGGAAGAAAACCGGGAAATTGCCAAAGCCTTTTCGCCTCCCATCATTGTTGATTCTTCGGTCATTGACAATACTTTTCGCAAGTCGGCCCAGGATGAAGGTACTCCGATATTAGTTTATGAAGGAGGAGAGACCCTTCGATTTGATGAATTTGCCATCCAGGAGGGTATCGATGGAACGTTGCGTCTCATGAAGTATCTGGACATGCTTGACGAAGCCCCGGGCACACAAGAAACCGAGATTTATGATACTTCTCCATGGATTCGGGCTCATTACGGAGGGCTATTCCAGCATGAAGCTAAATTGGGAGACCATGTTTCCGAAGGTCAGTTACTGGGCTATATAAGCGACCCTTATGGAGAACTTTGGGCTGAAGTAAAAAGTCCTGAAAAAGGGCGAATTATTGGATTAAACAACGCTCCGGTTGTGTACAAAGGAGATGCCTTGGTACATATAGGATGCGATCTACTCAAAACAATTTAAGGTTATAATAAAATAAATGCGCGAAGACATAATATTCCATATCACCACTAAAGCATATTTCAATAGTCATAAAAAGAGCCATGAATATGTTCCCGAATCCCTTGATACAGAAGGATTTATACACTCTTCTAAAGGCGACCAGGTAGAGGCAACCGCCAACAGGATTTTTGCAGAAGAAACTCAGCTTTTATTACTTGTCATCGATGTTTCGACGCTTACTTCTGAAGTTAAATACGAACAGGATGAAAGCAGTGGAGAGACATATCCACATATTTATGGCCCCATTAATATTGATGCCATCATGGATAAACTGGATATTCATGCTGAGAAAAGTGGAGAATTCAAGATTGCCTTTAGTTCGAATACCTGAATGATTGAATGAGCCCCAAATCACTTATTACGCATATCAAAGAAGTGGCAAAGTGTCCTTCGTTTAGTACTTACGAAGAGCGGTTGCATCCATACATCTGCGAAATTTTCCAGGATATCACCACTTCAGAAGAAGTAAGTGTAGCTGGCAATAATCTCATCTTTCAAATAGGTAACGACCCCGAGCAACCGACCGTAGCCATTGCTGCCCATCTTGATAAAATCAATCATTATGGCGAATCCCATCCAGATACATTGCCAGTATCTGTGACGGATCGGTATATTGAGGGTGCTATGGATGACAGTGCTGGCGTTGGCCTGTTATTAGCGCTCGCAGAGGCTTTCGATAATGAAAGCCATGGCGGACCGAACCTTCTCTTTTTTCTTTCAGAAATGGAAGAAAGTAAAGGGCTTAGAGAGCATCCCGAACGCTTAAAAAATGAAGGAGAAGGGTATAAGCACGGAATGGGCGCCAGAAGAATCGCCCAAGCCTGCTTGACTACAGAACATATTCCTGATGTAGTGATCACCCTGGATACAACTCCACTTTTTAAGGGTAAAAGAGGGCTTGCTTTATACGCCAAGCATTGGGAGCTAAATGATCTTAAAGCATCCGAATCATTAAAATCGGCTACATCTAACGTGGTTAAAGCTTTTCAGGCCATTGATGAAGAAATCGAGCTCCACAACAATACCAATGACTACCTGCATTACGGATATGAGTTTAATGAAAAAGGAAGCCATGATGTTGTTTCAGTAGCCCTTGAGCCTTCCATTTATCCGTATCATCAACAGGGAGAGAAAGTTTTTGTGGCAGACATTCGCCAGGTTTATCAAAATGTACTCAGATTCCTAAAAACATATTAGGAATACCCAATTTATTGGATTACGCCACCAATGATATGAATGATACCATTATCAGCTCTGATATTACTGCTTATCAATGGGTAATTTTGTACTGATAAGGAGTTGTTATTCATTTCTACGACCTCGATAGTAATACCGCTAAGGCAGGTCATATTAGAAATATGCTTCAAGCTTCGCTTAGTGGCTTTACCTGTAATTATATGATTTAACAACAGACTGGAGTTATTCTGCTCATCCACTGAAAGTTTGTTAAAAGCTTTATTTGCAGGTACAAAAAGCGTGTAAGGACCATCTTGAGAAAGCCTATCCGTTAAGCCTGTTTTTTCAATGGCCTCGGCAAATGCTGATGTTTGGTCATTAGTCTTTAGAACTTCCAATACCGTCTGTGCCTGTAAATTAGTAGTGATGCTCAATAAAGACAGGCTAAAAATGATAGCTCCTAATACTTTTTTGTAACGAAGTTCCATAATATAATGGTTTAATTAATTTTCTTGCTTAAATAACGTCTCAGTATTTACATCTATTGTAATGTTCTGCGGTCAGTATACTGAGGTTTAACATTCTATTCAATGAAGGTTGTAATAAGAATATTTCCACTATTGTTCCCGAAATATCCCCAAAAAGTAAAAACAGAGAGATTTAAGCATGGTATACCATTCCGAATCTATTTAATCCTCTTAGAATCAAAATTTGATTATAATCGCCGTTAGGATGCTATATAGGCCATTATTTGGACTATTAAAGCTTATTTAGACCAGGATTATTAGTTTTTAGAGGAAAACTTCATATAAAATTTCACCATTGTACTAATTTTTTGAAAGCCAAGAAAGTTGTATATGAATAATCCGTTGAAGCTGAATTATCCGCATTCAATTCTATTAATAGATAAAATTATGGATTGGATTCTGATACGGTGACATGAGGAGGCAATAAATAATCCCAAATAAATATCCGGAATTGGTATAGAGATATAGAAGGCTCATGTCATAGAGAGGCCGTAAATACATTATATAAATGTATATGTGTTAAGGAAGAACGGAAGTTTACCTAACAGAACTATAAACCAAGGCTTAGTTAATAATACAGAGCTCATATTTTACGAATACTATCTATAGCGGCAGCATATACATTTGTCGTATAATTTATATTATGTAAAGTAGATATACTTCATATCTCTCACTCATGGGGAAATCATTGTCTACATGTATCGATGGACAGGCAGAATAAAATAAATGGACAACCAAAATAAAATAATTCTGGAGTTCCCTAGCAGACCATAAAGTACAAGAAAATAACCGTCTAAGTGCTTTAAACGGCATTTATATCTAATTTATGCAGTCATTAACGCGCTATTGACTTCATTTTTTGTTCCTATTGGCAAATATCCAAATATAGGGATAACCCTTTGCTATACATATTTTTATACGAATCACTTTTGTTCCTTATTATGTTCCTATTAAAATATTTCTAATAGGAACAATAATTATTTGCATTGATGCCGAGAGACAATTGTTCTTATCATAAAATAATTGGGAGGTCCTCTCCCCTATTAGCTATTAGTCTGTTGTACAGTAGGAAATGGATGGGCGTAATGCGAAGATTAATTCTCTCGATTTCTTACCATTACCAAATGTTCCAATGACTTAGCAAACCCCTCTATACCAGGAAATAGGAGTTCCGCTGTTATATTTATGTTTTTTAACTTTTCCAGAATTTCATTTCTGGCTTCTTTTTTTATCATAATTCTAATAACTACATCCTTGACCCTCTTGTAGGATTGTGTACTATGAGTGTGGAGAAATTGATTTACTAAATTTTCTTTGAAAGGCTTCCGTATATCTAAGGGCATTAAAAAGACACCTTGTTGTTTGGCAAGCCTTTCAATTTGTTTATTTGGTTCAACCATCAATAGACCATTTAAACAGGATCCATCAGTACCTACTTGACCAGGTTTATGATCCTGATGAATCTGTTTACCGTGTTGGAGCTCCAAAGTGCTGCATTTGGGCAAACCAACTAATTAAATCACCGTGATTAGGTTCGTGATCAAGATAAAGATGAGCTCTTCTTTTAAATTCATGGAGCATCCAATGTTCGTGATTAATAAAAATTGCTCTATCTACGGAATTTCTTTGGAATGCTCTCTCAATCGTGGTTTCTAAATTCCAATTCAATTGTGATTGGCCACGAAAAATATATAATTCCTGATCGATTTTGAGATTATCTAAATCTGACCAGCTTCCTATTGTTTTATTTGAAAAATCCCATTTCATAGTGGAAGAATAGTTTTCAAAAAATCAATTAACCTAGCGCATAAGCGGCAGGCACCAATGTTTATTTTGAATGATTATAATACTTGTTATCCATTGTACAGCAATATGTTATAAAATATTCATAATATGCTATACTTCATAAGACCCTTCTCGTATCATCAATCATTTTCACCGGGGGCTTTATTGGTTCTTCGGGGTGGTTTGGTCTTCCCGCTTTGATATTCCCTTTTCTTGGGAGGTTTCGTCTTGCCCTTTCGTGTAGGTCTTTTATTACCCTTTTTATCTTTACTCATAGCAATTAAATATTGATTAAAATGAACATTAAAAATGTTATAACTCCCAGCATAAAAGCTATCATCCCGGACCAGTTTAACCAATCAGTATAGGTATCCCAAGAATCGCTTTCGGGAATTCTATTGTTGAGCTCTAAGTCTATTGATTTTAACGAGGTCCGGTGGGATAACAATACCGTTATTAGGGAAATAGTGAACGCGATCCAGGTTGTAATTAACAGTTCGCTGTAAGAGCTTGATGAAACATGCACGATATCTCTGACAAACCCCACAGATAACACTAACCCACCGCTGGATAAGTATATAATTAACTTATCAAATTCCTCTTCGGCATAATTCCGTATATCAAGTAGTTGTTTTCGCCGCTCGTTATCCATTGCAGTTAATAGCTAAAATTAAGAGCCCAAAACCTATTTCAGCAGAGGCTTTGGGCAGTTATAGGAATTGATATCAACAGTTAGGGAGCTCATCTAAATTATTACGCAAGGTATTATCCGGGTCAGTCCGTAAATATTTATTAAGCCCTTCTCTTACAACCTTGACATCAACAATATTACCATTGTAGTTAACATAGTAGGAATGCAAATTCCGTTCTATGTGCCTGATTGCCTGGTCTTTAGATACCGGAGACCATAATTTAGACTGGTTACCAATGGCGGTAATATCACCATCACGATCTTGCCGAACACATTTAACTTCTCGTCTAGACATAGGTTGTTTAGTTTTTAGATTAAAGATTAGTTTTCAGTATCCTTCGGCGGATAAGGGTCATTGCCAGGGGCTATAGTATCTTTACTTCTTATCCGGCCATTGCGCCCCATAGTTTTCAGTTCGCCCCCTCCCTGGTTTTGCAGGTTCTGCCTTGCTGCTTGCTGGGCTTCCTCCTGGGTGGTATGCAAAGAGCTTGCTTTGGAGGATTTATCCTTTTTATTCGCCCATTTTCCGTCTTTTCTGCGGTATACTGATCGGTTGTTTTTGTTACTCATAATTCTCGTCAAATTTTGGTTTTTGTTTACCTTCTATTATATATAGCTGAGAAGTACGTGGCTTTTTCCATCGATATGGAAAATTTGTTAAAAATATCAGCTATAGAATATAGAGGGCCTAAACAAGATGACGAACAATGCACAAGATCGGTTTGAGGAATTAACGGAGGATGAATTACAGGAGCTATATGAGAAGCTACTCAGTTTTGCCAACTTTCGCTTAGATTTTAACGACACAACGCAAGGATTGAGCGCTGAGGATTTTGTTCATAGAGTTATACGAAAGGTTATTGATACTGATAGCCAAGACCATCGAAGATGGAATACGGAAACAACTCCAAACTTTGAAAATTTTCTTAAAAGTTGTTTGTCAAGTGAAATAAGCAATCATTTTAACCGGAAGAACACAAAAACAACCAGTACCATTGAGACTCCGGACCAAGACGATAGCTTCTTTGATCTACAGGACAGTGGGACAGCGTTGATGTCTGAAATTGAAGGCAATGAGCTTCGAGAACATTTATTTGATGAGCTAATAGAATATGATGAAGAACTTACCGAGTTGCTATTTTTACAGGAGAAAGAATATACTACTGATGAAATTGTGGAAGAATTGAACTATGAATCTCGCCAAAAAGTTTATAATGCCCGAAAACGACTCCGGCGAGCCTGCGAAACATTTTTAGACCAATTAAGTGGATCATATCATGAATAATTTATCCAAAATATTACAATGGCTAAGTGATTTTGAAGACAAAGAAGCCCGAGATGAGTATTTAGAAAGCAAGGGTTATGATGTCAACCAGGTCGGCAAGGACGGTGCTAATTTTATAAAGCAACAACTTGCCGAACGTAAGCTGAAACAAGCCCAAAAAAAGAAACAGCTGTTAGCCCGGGCCCAAAAACTGGTAGATGAAAGCGATATTGATACCAAGGACCTCATTAGCAACACCGGCCAAGGGTCAAATTTTGCGTATCAATTTTCGAAACATGAAGATATTAGTGAGGAAGACGCCCTTGAAATGTTAACTGATGAACAGTTGCTACGCATTATAGAAGAGCTTGAGAAAGATGATGAATAGAGGAGCAAGAATAGCTGACCAGCTGCGAGAGGAGTTCTTTCTGGAGGACAAATTAGCCTTTTCGGTCCTTGAAAATATTTGTTTAGCCCACAATGCCTATGTTAAATTGGCCACTATTGGTGGGGCGCAAGGCCGCATCCTCTTTTCAAATAAATCAGACCGTTCGGTTATCACTATAAACGATAGGATTACCTATGAGCCCAAAAGAAAATTTGTACTGGCACATGAGCTGGGTCACCGGCTGATGCATTTCCAGTTAATGAATTTCATCTGTAACGAAAATGATCTAAAAAACTGGACCAACGCCAATGGAAATTTTCGGTATGAAAAAGAAGCCAATGAATTTGCTGCTGCTTTGCTCATGCCCAGGAAAGCTTTTCATGCGGAGTTCATTCGTCGCCTTTAAGTACAGAGCTTATTAAGGAAATAGCAGATAAATTTGGCACGAGTCTTACATCTGCATGCATTCATTACACCAAATATGGCAATCAGCCGTGCTATTTAATTTATTCCCAAAATGGTACCATTCAATGGGTCTGCAAGAGTGAGGATGTCTCTTGGGGCTATATTGATAAAGGGGATCGGCCGCCACCAGGATCAAGTCCCCAGCGTTTTTTTGCGGATGGCGATAAAACCGGGCGAGACATTTGTAGCGTTTATGATTGGTTTACGGATTACCAAGACGCGGAGTTTTCTCTCTATGAAGAATCCATGTATTCCGAAACGTACTGTTCGGTTTTAACCTTTCTTTGGCCGTGTGATGAATATAATTAGCTAATTTTTAATAATGTTCCCCTAATTCAGGATTTATATCCGAGAATTATTGATACGGTTTTGAAATTTCGTTTCTAAGCGGTGATCGTTGCCCATTCCTATCCATTAGTTATTGTTTTAGACGTTCTAAGGCCTTCTTCACCCGCTGGACGGTATTCGTACTTCGTTCCGTTAGCTTAGCCGTTCGGCGAATGGTCTCTCCTTTTTGTAGTTCGCCCACGATATCTGAATGCTTTTCCACCAGCTCCCTGTCTGACAGGCCGGTCCCATTAGCGCGGCCGTTATACTTCCCCTCTGCTTTCGCTCTTTCTATCCCTTCCCGCTGGGCCTCCCTCCTATTATTATAGTCAATCTCGGCCAAGGTGGACAGGACCGATACCAACAGTTTGGCCACCGGGTTTTGGTCGCCATTATCGAGCAGGGTATTCAACCCTTCCTTCTGGGATTTTACGTTCACCCCCAGCTCGGTAAATCGTTTAATGGTCTGCAGCACGTTGATGGCGTCCCGTCCCAGGCGATCGATCGAATGCACCTGGACTTCGTCTATTTTTCCCGCCTCGGCATCACCCACCAGCCGGGCCGCGTCCTCGCGATCTTCAAAGGCGACCATGCCGGAGACTTTATCCCAGTACACCTCCCCTTCCTTCCCTTCGAGTTGCCGGGAAATATTTTGCTCAAACGTAGAGACGCGGACGTAGGTGGCTTTCATCATTTTGGGAGATTTGTTGGTCTTTACCGTAGCGAAATTAGGGTATTGTATCGAAATAGGCAAATAGAGCTCACTAACGCCGATTCAGAACCCCGGAAAGTGTAGCGATTTAGGGTATACCCTATTTTGAATACACAATAGTTGTTGTTCAGCAGCTGGCTCGGATGCTGTTTTTCTGATAGCACAAAATTTTATAAGATTTATCGATAATGTTGTAACAAATAATGTGAGACAGATACCTACCTTATTGCTGATTTCATGGTTTTGAACAAGCCTCCTAAAAAGGAAGAGAAACAATATTTAAATATTACAGAACTTTTGTATGTTTAGCTTTGATTGTAAGTTGATACCCAAACAATGAACCTATTTAAAAAGACATATCACGGTTTATCAGCACTAACGCTGATTCTTTTTTTAAGTAGTATCGTACTGCCAGCAAGCCTGTCGGCAGCGACTCTTTTCTGTGATATGCCGGTGGAGGCTATCGCCAGTAATACAACCGACTGTTGCCAGAGCCACTACGGGACTTTGGCCAGTGAGGACGGCAACTCCTTGCAAACTTGTAGCTATCAACACCTTTGTTCGGAAGCGATAGCAAGTGATCAGGGCGATACGCC
Organism: Fodinibius salsisoli; assembly: GCF_026229185.1. Taxonomy (GTDB): domain Bacteria; phylum Bacteroidota; class Rhodothermia; order Balneolales; family Balneolaceae; genus Fodinibius; species Fodinibius salsisoli. Next base: position 45,108 of record NZ_JAGGJA010000003.1, read on the forward strand.
TGCGCTCACCCAAAGTACGAAAAGCATCGTAGTGGCGGTTGTTTTCAGCTACATTGTGCTGGATGATGCCTCGTCCCGCCACCATCCATTACCACCGGTAGCATCGGTTCATCCTCCGCACAATACTCCTCTCTTTTTGCTTAACAGCACCTTTCTGAATTAGCACCCCTCCTTCCCTCTGGGCTCACAAGGAATCCAACCTACATGGTGGTCCCTGCCCGTTGCCTTTATTCTCACCAATCATTGGAATATTCCATTGGGGTTGCTTAAAAGACGCATACCCTCATCGGACTATGTTTATTCAGAAATATTATGCTTGACAAACCCATACGCTTTTTCCTTGAAAACAAACTCATCGCCGTACTGATGCTGGTTGCGCTCGTCGCCTGGGGCATTGCTGTGGCGCCCTTTTCGTGGGACACCTTCCTGCCGCAAGATCCTGTGCAGATAGATGTCATTCCAAACCTGGGCCAAAACCAGCAGATTGTCTATACCCGCTGGGCCGGGCGTTCCCCGCAGGATACTGAAGATCAAATCACCTACCCACTTACAACACAGCTGCTGAGCGTACCCGGCGTCAAAACGGTACGCGGTACTTCGATCATTGGAATGTCCAGCATTTACGTGATTTTTGAGGAAGATGTGGATTTCTACTGGAGCCGCTCACGTATCCTCGAAAAGCTGAATTCCCTGCCGGCCGGCACGCTGCCGCAGGCCGTGCAGCCCGCGCTCGGCCCGGATGCCACGGGGCTCGGACAAATTTACTGGTACACCCTCGAAGGACGCGACAAGCAGGGAAATCCCACAGGCGGTTGGGACTTGCAGGAGTTGCGCAGCATCCAGGATTTCTATGCGGGCTATGGGTTGTCCGCTGCCGAAGGGGCCTACTGGGTAAGCAGTCAGAAAAAAATCTCCAATCCTTATATGGGCCCAAAAATGCCCGGTTGTGGAGAGACGAAAATACAGATTAATACAGATATGTAGTTTATGAAGCAATACTTTGCAAAATAGTACAAAAGGCACCAAGAATTCTATAACGCAATGGAATACATAAATCTGTAGCTTAACCTGAACATAAAACAGAAACTTATGAAACTCATTAAAGCATACATTCGGCAGGACATGTTTGAAACCGTACACCGGGCCCTCAACAAAGAGGGCTATACCAGCATGACCGTGATGGAAGCCGAAGGAATGGGCAGTTACAGCGATCCGGAAAAACGCCACGGATCGCTCAAATTTCCGACGCTTCATTCCAAAGTGGTGAAACTGGAGATGGTTTCTGAAGCTGAGCACGTAGATGCTATTGTCGATATTATTCAGGAACATGCCAGCACCGGCCATGAAGGCGACGGGCTTATGGTGGTGCTCCCGGTGGAGCGCAGTATCCGCGTCCGGGATGGCGAACAACGAACCTACAGCGTATAACAATTACCAATAATTAAATAAACCAACCAGAGGTGAACATTATGACACGACTACTAACACTAACCGTACTTGCTGTTACCCTATCTCTGGCCCAACCGGCCCAGGCTCAGCAGCAGGACACCCAAAAAGAAAACATGGAGATGATGCAGGATTCCACCATGATGAAAACCATGATGGAAAAGATGATGAACAACCCCGAAATGCGTAAGAAAATGATGCGCATGATGATGCAGAACATGAAGGACGACAGTACCATGTCCGGCATGGGAGGCATGATGGACGGTAAAATGAGTGGCATGTGTATGAAGATGTGTATGAACATGATGAATAAGAACAAAGACGGCATGGAAATGAACAAGAGCGAGGGCTGAATTGATTACTCCTCCCTTGCACGATATCCCTCGCGGCCGGCACGGGTGAGGCCTGCCTGCCGTTTATAGCTGTACAGTCGCCCCGAAGCGTCTGTTAGACTTAACTAAACCTAAAACCTATGATGGACGGATCAACTTAATGCGGAGGTGGTATGCTCATGATGATTGCGTGGTTAATACTGATTGTTCTGGGCATCGTAGCCTTGGCCAAATGGATTTCGGGAACAAAAAATGAGGGACCAAAACCCGATTCAGCGCTTGAAATTTTACGCAACCGCTATGCCGGCGGAGAAATCACCAAGGAAGAATTTGAAGAGCGCAAACAGAACCTTAACCAATAACAAAACAAGGAAGAGTTATGGATAACAAAATGATGATGCTTATGATGCTCGGCTGTATGGCAATGGCTCTGCTGTTTTCTACCGTACCCTCCGGCTGGTTTAGCGGCGGTATAGGTATCCTGCTGCTTATCATGCTCCTGTTCGCCTGCTGCATTCCGATGGTTAAAATGATGATGGGTACAGAAGAAGAAAAACCTTAAGGATATAAAGAGTTACTATAACCCTAAAAAGCCAGAAAATATGAAGCGAAAAGACTTCCTTAGACTTGCAAGCATTGGAACCGGAATAGCAACGTTGTCTCCTAGCCTGCTGGCTTGCCGGTCGGACGGAAATACCGATCTGGTACTGCCTGATAACGCTTTTTCTCGTCCCCTGGCCTTCCCGGAGAAGATTCGCGCCACCGATTTTGAGCTGGCCGCCGAAACCGCCCGGCGAAAACTGGCCGGAGATGCAGCCTCCGATGTCTATACCCTCAACGGCTCACTGCCCAGCCCCACCATCCGGGTTAAGCGAGGGGAAAGCCTGGCGATCGACTACCAAAATCGCATCGACCAGGAGAGTATCATTCACTGGCACGGGCTGATCGTCCCGCCTGACATGGACGGACACCCCAAAGATGCCGTCCAGCCCAGCCAGACCTACAACTACCGCTTCGATATTGACCAGCGGGCCGGCACCTACTGGTACCATCCGCATCCCGACAAGCTGACCGGCCCGCAGGTGTATCGCGGGCTGGGCGGTCTTTTCATCATTGAAGACGAGGAGGAACAGGCGTTGAACCTACCGTCCGGAGACTACGAGTTGCCGCTGATCGTCCAGGAAAAAAGATTTAGCGACAGTGGAGAGATGACCTACAGTCTGAACAGGATGGCCCGCATGATGGGATTCTTTGGTAATACCCTGCTCGTGAACGGCATGCAGGCGCCCTACCACGAGGTAAGCAATCGCTTTTACCGGCTGCGCCTGCTGAACGGTTCGAATGCCCGCATTCTGGATTTTTCCTTCAGCGACAACAGCTCGTTTTATGTTATCGGAAGCGACGGCGGGCTGCACGATCGACCGTGTGAAATCTCATCCATTACCTTAACGCCGGGCGAACGAGCCGACCTACTGGTGGACTTCAGTAGCTATAGCGTGGGACAGGAAATCCGCATGACGGCCGAGGCTCGCAATGGCATGGGCGGGATGATGGATGGCATGATGGTCGGTGGAGGGATGATGAATGATGAAAATAATAACGAAGAAGGAATGATGGGGGACGGAATGGGTTCCCGGAACAGCGGCGGAGCCTTCCTGGAATTTCGCGTCACCAATGAGGAACAAGACCCTTTTCGCCTGCCACAAGCCCTTACGGAACTGTCGTTCCCAAACGAAGCCGACACCGACCGCACCCGCCGCATCGATCTGACCATGGAGATGATGCAGGGACCAGCCATCAATGGAAAGTTTTTCGAAATGCTGCGGACGGATCAAAAAGTGCAGCAAGGCGCTCTGGAAATCTGGGAATTCAACAACGGCACCATGATGCCGCATCCCATGCACCTGCACGCCACCCAATTTAAGATGCTGGACCGTAGCGGGGGTCCCCTGGCCCCGCACGAGCGCGGCTGGAAAGACACGGTCCGCATCGATTCCGGAGAAACCGTGCGGGTGCTTACTAAATTTGATGCCGAAAAAGGGCTCTACGTTTTTCACTGCCACAACCTTGAGCACGAAGACAATGGCATGATGGCGAATTTTGAGATTGTATAACCGCATGAAGCTGTTTAAAACCAGGCTTTCCAGAATTATTCTTTGGGCTTTTGCTCTAAACACAGTGTGGGAGTTCGGGCAATGCGTGTTCTTTTACAATATGTGGAGCTGGCCGTTCTGGAAGTCAACCATCTGGATGTGGGCAGCCATTTTCGGTGACGTGTTGATTGTCTTAGGTCTCTGGAAAGGAGCTTCCTTCCTGAGGGGTTTAGGACCATTCCATAAACCCTCTACCTCAGGGTATCTGGTATTGATTCTGTTGAGTTTTGGTGCAAGCATTGTGTTAGAGTGGCTGGCTATTTACCTAAATCTTTGGTCCTATGACCCCTTTATGCCAACACTCACCTTTTATGACCGGGAAATAGGTGTTCTACCTATTTTACAAATTACATCACTTCCCGTGCTATCTGTATATATGGGTTCCAAAAAATAGTGTAATAACTAACAAAAATTCTGTAACGTTCTCTTTGGTAAAGTCTTGTAACTTTAAGATGTAATCCATTTAAAGTGTTAAACTTATTATGATAATGAACAAGCAAATAGAATCAACCCAAAATGTAATACTAAAAATCAACGGAATGTCTTGTAGCGGGTGTGCCAATACTGTTCAGCAGGCGCTGAATAATATAGATGGCGTTACCAATGCAAAAGGTCAATCTTGGGAATGGGTCTGCATCGGTTACGTATGAAACAGATGCGGCTTCGATGGACAACTTCAAACGAGTTGTTGAAGATGCTGGGTATGAATTTAGGGGAGAAAAATAGACTTGTACCGGCCGCGACGCTTCGTTTAAGCTCGTCTTTGAGGCTTCGCTTCCCGAGGTATTTTTTATCAAACGTTGTGTAAAAGCTCCAACAGCTGTAAATTTGAGAAAAATATGTTAAACCCAATGCAACTAATTTATTACATTACGCTGAACTGATTAGAAAGGTATGAATATCCGCGGCACATATTGGATTGCTTCATTGAGCCTGCTCTTATCGCTTAGCTTGGCATTGCCATACTGTTGTCATGCGGATATACCTGAATTGTTTTTTCATCATCAGCCATCGCATGCTTCGCACAGCCATCAGTCGGATGCTCGGCAGTGTAATTGTGGTCACGAACTTGTCAAAGACTTTCAGAAAACGAAGAAAGTTGTTAGCAGTCCGACCTTATTACTTTCTTCGGATGTTACATTACAAGATCGGATCATATTTGCGGTCAGTATCGATTTTCTTTCGATACCCCAAATACAACCGGGCATACTAAGTGACTCTGGTCCTCCCCTCCATCTTTTGAATAGTGTCTTTCTGAATTAGCGTTTCCTTCCCTCCCCGGCCTGTCCGCTCAGACCTCCTGCCTGATCTATAGATAATTAATTATCTGCCGAAACCAGATAGATGGGAGCCGTTGGTCAATCTTGGCGTACTCTTATAGAACTCTTTCGCTGCATTTGACCAAAGGACAGCACCGATCATCGAGTCCTCATTATATCTCTTTTACAAAAACTAATTGAAGAACAGATACCCATGAAAGATTCAACGAACACTATAACGCGACGGAATTTCTTACGGTACACTGCTTCCATGGCCGCCTTTGCCGGAGCCAGTGCTTTCCTACCAACCTACGCCCTCGCGGGATTTGGCCAGGAAAAACGAGACGTTTTAATCCCGAAGGGCCCCGATAACATCATTGATCTTACTATCGGTCGCATGCCCAAGGATATAGACGGCCGTCAAGGCAAGGCTATAGGCATCAATGGCACGGTACCGGGACCCTTAATTCGCCTCAGGGAGGGACAAGACGTGATGCTTCGCGTAAAAAACGAATTGCAAGAAGATACCTCCATTCACTGGCACGGTATTCTGCCGCCGTTTCAGATGGATGGGGTACCGGGCGTCAGCTTCGACGGTATCAAACCCGGGGAGACCTTTGAATATCGTTATACGCTGGAGCAAAATGGGACCTACTGGTACCACAGCCACAGCAAGCTGCAGGAACAGCTGGGGCACTACGGCCCGCTGATTGTCGATCCGGCCGGGTCGGATCCCGTCCAATATGATCGTGAATACCCGGTGGTCCTCTCCGATTGGACCTTCGAGAGCCCCTACGCGGTGCTCGAAAACCTGAAGAAGTCCGAAGGCTATTACAATTATCAACGCCGGGATGTGGGCGAATTTGTCCGGGATGTGAAAACGAACGGTTTTGGAAAAACAGTGAAAGATTATGTCTCCTTTGGGCGCATGCGGATGAGTGCCACGGATATCTCCGATATTACGGGAGCTACCTATACATACCTGATGAATGGACGAGGACCGGCCGCCAACTGGAACGCCCTGTTCAAACCCGGAGAAAAGGTACGTTTGCGATTCATTAACGCCTCGGCGGGCTCGTTTTACGACGTACGCATTCCCGGATTGAAGATGACCGTCGTGCATGTTGACGGGCAGGATGTGGAGCCGGTACCCATTGATGAATTTCGGATCGGTATCGCCGAGACCTACGATGTGATTGTAGAGCCCAAAGAGGAGAAGCCCTACACCATTTTTGCCGAATCCGCCGACCGCAGTGGCTATGCCCGCGGGACGTTGGCTCCGCGCGAGGGCGTGTCAGCTCCAGTCCCCGCCGAGCGGCCCCGCCCCAAACGGAGCATGAAGGACATGGGCATGAATATGGCCGCTATGGATATGGGCGATATGAATATGAAAGAAGGGGGCATGAAAGGAATGGACCACGCAGGCCATGATAGCATGGAGAAGAATAAAGGAGGAATGACTATGAAATCTAATCCTGTCAGACACGGCCCCGACCACCACGGGCCAGCAGCGGCGGCCGTGGCCAATTACCAGTATGACCGCCTGGATGAGCCCGGCATCGGTCTGGGTAACGATGGACGGAAGGTGTTGGTCTATCGCGATTTGAAAAAACTCACCCCGAATATTGATACCCGAGATCCCGAGCGTGAGGTGGAATTGCATCTGACGGGCAATATGGAACGCTACATGTGGTCCTTCGACGGCAAGCAGTTCCATGAGGTGGACGGGCCCATTGAGTTCCGCCATAACGAGCGGCTGCGACTGGTCCTGGTCAATGATACCATGATGGAGCACCCCATTCACCTGCACGGCATGTGGATGGAGCTGGAGAACGGCAACGGGGAGTATAACCCCCGCAAGCATACGTTGCTGATACAACCGGCCCAGCGCATATCGGCGCTTATTACCCCGCGCGATAAAGGCCGGTGGGCCTTCCACTGCCACATTCTCTACCATATGGAGATGGGCATGTTCCGCGTAGTCCAGGTGGCTGATGAAAGTGGAAGTATTTATGATGCCGGCGAAAATTACGGCTGATGTGCAGCACCACCGGGTAGTATTTACCGTAACATATTCACATGAATCTAAACACCTTAACTTAACACAAGATGAATAGTAAACAAATAAGAATAATCAAATCGCTAAGCGCAGGAGCTTTACTGCTAATGTTGATCGTTGCGATCACAAGTAGCCCTGCTAAAGGACAGAAAGCTCCCGAATTTAGCAGTGATCTTCTGATGGATAACCAGACCTACGTCTTCTTCATGACTGACCGATTTGAGTATTATCATATTGGCGGTGGGCCCATTGTGTTGGATGCTCAGGGGTACATCGGCAAGGACCTCCAAAAGATTTGGGTTGAGGTCGAAGGCGAAGCCCTGACGGCTGAAACCGAGGGAGAAACAGAACTTGAAGCCCTGTATGGCCGGGCTATTTCGGCCTATTTTGATCTCCGAGCTGGTATTCGATACGATATTGCTTATACAGCCGACCGAACCCAAAGCCGAGGCTTAGCTGTGGTCGGCATTCAAGGGCTGGCCCCATACCTATTTGAAGTGGACGGGAATCTGTTTGTCAGTCAAACCGGCGATGTATCGGCGGAACTGGAGGGCGAATATGATTTCCCCATCACTCAGCGCCTGTGGGGGCAACCACGGGTGGCCACTAGTCTGGCTGTCCAGGACGTGCCCCGGTGGGGCCTCGGATCAGGATTTAATGACGTGCAGCTGGGGCTCCGACTTCGCTATGAGATTAAACGCGAACTTGCCCCCTATCTGGGAATCTCCTGGTCCCGAAAACTGGGTGAAACGGCTGATTTTGTTCGGGAAGAAGGCGGTGATCCCAGTACGATAGGACTGGTCGGCGGCCTGCGCATGTGGTTTTGACCAGGATTATTTAAATACTTCTCTGAGGCAAATAATAACACATTGTGGGCAACAATAAGAAAAAATAAAGCCGGACTTACAAAAGACTGAAATTAAATAAAACATAAACAGGTTAATGTCTGGTACATCGTTTAGAATTAAATAAAGGCATAAGATCACATGAAGTCCTTTGATATCTTTGAGAGGCAAATTGATATAAAAAGCCTGATCAATGAAGCCAAAAGAATCCTCGATCAAAACTGGATGAATGGTTTTACCAGACCCGCCCGGAAAATGTATCCTCATCAATGGTCCTGGGATTCAGCTTTTATGGCCATTGGTTATGCCACCTACCGACAAGAACGGGCTGAAGAAGAATTGCAACGTCTTTTCAGTGGTCAATGGAGTAATGGGATGGTCCCACATATAATATTTAACGACAATGATAAAGAGTCTGACTATTTTCCAGGCTCGGATTTTTGGCAAACAGAACATCTTTCACAAAGTCCCAATACCGTTTCCACTTCAGGCATTTGTCAACCCCCCATCCATGCTACCGCCATTCGGCATTTACTAGAAACGGCCCATGATCGCAGGCAGGCCCAGTCGTTTGCGAAAGACGTATTTCCTAGCCTGAAGGCCTGGCATTCCTTTCTCTACCGCGAGCGCGATCCTAATGATGAAGGATTAGTCTATATCCGTCATCCCTGGAGCTCTGGCCAAGACAATTCGCCGAATTGGGATCATATCTTACAACAGATAAATCTTAGCCAAGAACAAATTCCCTCGTATGAGCGTACCGACAATAAACATAACGATTCATCTGAACGCCCCTCCAATCGATCCTACGATCGCTATATTTATCTGGTCGATTTTTTCCGAAAACGAGGCTACAACGAAGATAAGATACGTCGTGATGGCTGCCCTTTTTTAGTTCAGGATGTATTATTCAATACCCTTTTATGCAGAGCGGGGCGAGATCTGGCACAAATAGCGGAGTGGCTGGGCAAGGATCCTTCTCCATTCTATAAACAAGCTAAAAAAACAGCAAAGAGTATAAACAAGAATATGTGGGATAAGAACCATAACATTTATGTTGATCTTGATTGGAGAAACGGTGAAAAAATAGATGTCTACATGTTGTCTGGGTTTCTCCCCCTCTTTGCTAATGTTCCCTCCCCTGCTCGTTCCGAGCAAATGTTTTCATATCTAAATACACAGAGTTTTTGTCAGCTAAAAAAGAACTGTTTGGCCGTGCCCAGTTATGATCGGCAACAACCCAAATATTCTGACCAGAAATACTGGCGGGGGCCAATATGGATCAATTTAAATTGGTTACTTTATAAAGGACTGGCCCAGTACGGGCATAGGGAATACGACAAATTAATTAAGCAAACGATCATTTATTTAGTGCAAAAGAGTGGGTTTCATGAATTTTATAATCCCAAAACCGGAGAAGGTTACGGGGCAGAAAAATTTTCATGGACGGCTGCTCTATTTTTGGATATCCTCAACTCAGAAAGAACGGTTACCTTTTAATAGAAACTTCACACATCATTGTAGCAAGTATTAGTACAGGATGTTAACAGATTGACCCATTGTCAATGCACATGGTACATGTTATATAAGATTAGCTAAAACATTACCAACTAATCTTAAACTAAATTTTGATTATTATGGCTCACCAAGAACATCAAAACCTGATCAATAAACTTTCCAGCTGTCTTGCTGCTTGTGAACACTGCGCAGACGCTTGTCTGTCGGAAGATAATATTGATGCAATGGTTGAGTGTATCCGGATCGATCGTGACTGTGCAGAGGTATGTGCGCTGGCAATAAAATTCGTATCCAGGGACTCGGACTATGCTTCTGCTATTCTGGATCGCTGTGCCGATCTTTGCAGTGCCTGCGCCGAAGAGTGTGGCAAACACGATCATGATCATTGCCAAGAATGCGCGAAAGCGTGCCGAGAGTGTGCTGATGCATGCCGGAACTATTAACCGGGTATCGTTTTAGAAACAGGGTAGCCTCGCTTACGGCGATCCCTGTTTCTATTTTTTATTTTTTAGTTTGTAAATAACCATCAGGTAATCGATTATCTATTAGAGAAAGGGAAAATGGTTTTATCAGTCTGAAAGCTTCTTAATTAGTTTCAGATAAGGTGAATATCACGGAAAGAGAATGGAGCCATTATATCAATACATCATTCTGTTTGGGATGCTCATTGCCACGGCCGGATTGGCATGGATGCTCTACCTGATTAAACATTCGCTCGGCGATACGATAGATGAGCCTGGCAAAGATATGCCGACACAAAGTGGCCATCCGTCGCCCGAGCCTGCCTGGAATCGTTACCACGTGCATTACTATGGTTTTGCCCTGCTCTTTCTGGCCTTTGATATGGAGATGGCCTATATGTATCCCTGGGCAGTGGTGTACAAAGAGCTGGGCCTCGTGGCATTGCTAGATATGGGCGTATTTTTGGCTATACTATTTCTTGGGTTGATTTATACCTGGACGCAAAGCGGACTCAAACGTCAATAAGCTATGACGGAATCAGTAATGAAATACGGCGCTCGCAAGGGCCGGATGAGTTGGTTAAGACGCTGGATCGCCAGGGCATCTGCAAAAAATATTTGCATTTTTCCCGTGCCTGGTGCAGATATACTGCGATACTATCAAAAAAATATGCAGCTAAACTGTACGATCGCAGCCAACCCGCGCGAAGCCAATGTGCTTCTGGTCATGGGTGAAATGACCGAAGCCCTGGCCCTGAACGCTGGTGTAGCCTATCAGCAGATCCCACGTCCCCGCGTGTTGGTGTTTGCAGGTCCGGTTCAATTGCCCTACCTGCCTGAACCGGATGTTCAGATCTCTCTGAGTAATGGTTTTATTGATGAAGCCTTGCCACAAATCCGCCAACGATTAAAGAATCAGGCCTGGAGCGAAAACGCTGAACCATGGGTGCCAGACTTTCTGTCCGAAATGCTTGAAGATTCTGGAAACGGAGGACATGACCATCATAATCATGACCATGACAATGGAGGCCAGAAGGATGATCCACACAATCATAATGGACATAACCATAGTGAACATAATCATGAGGGTCATGAAGATCATAACAGTGAAACCGGGCATAATCATGACCATGAACACAATCATGAGGGAGACCATGAGGGTGGCGGCCACGATCACGGCGATATGGATTTCATGTCGATGGTAGCAATGACCAAGGACCTCCCGCGGCCCAAAGACGGGCTGCCAATGAATCGCAGCGATGTACACTTTGGACCCTTTCACCCCGGTCTGCCCGGTGGACTGTCGGTATTTATGGAGCTGGACGGCGATACCGTCATTGAGGCAAATATTGAAAATGACTTAACTGCCCGATCGCTTGATGACCTGATGCTGCTGGAGGCCAAACAGTTACCCGACACTCTGGCTCGATTCAACCCGCTGATGCCGGAGTCGTACCGGCTCCTGGCACGAAAAGCACTTCTAAATGCCTCAGACGACAAATCAACGACTACCTTTTCTTCTGCTGAACTCATTCAGTTGGAAAGTGAACGCATCGGCAGTCATTTGAACTGGCTGGCAACCTTTGCTAAAACCCTTGGCAACGAGTGGCTGCATCAAGAGTCCGCCCGATGGCATGCGGCGCACCGCAGCGAAGATATGGCACCTGAAAAACTGCTTGCGTTTCTGGAGCAAATTCGGACTATGCCGTATTTAAAAACGAAACTGAGCGTTGGAGGGCTCATTCCTGATAAGCTGCTGCATCATCTGTCGGGCCCAGCAGCCAAAGCGACTGGAAAACTGGAGGATGCAAGATCAAGTAACGAGCAGTATCTGTCCTTGGATTGGGCACCGATCACCAATACCGAAAATAATGCGTGGGGACGGTTGCTGATGCGTCTGGAGGAGATAGAGCAGAGTCTTGAATTGATTAACAAGGCCAGAAGGCAGGAATCTAAAACAAATGACTTAAGTTTCTCAGGCTCAGGTGAACGGACGGCGAAGCTGGAAAGCCCGCGGGGCACCTTGAGCCTTCATATAACTGTAGAGAATGGAAAGGTGACCCGAGTACAAATAGAAACCCCCTCGAAGCCGCTGGCCGCCTTGGTCCCTACACTAACGGAAGAAGAGGAACTGTCAGACGCGCTGGTACAGATAGCCTCGCTGGATATTTCGCCTTGGGAAATTGAACTTAAAGGAGCGGGGGGAGAATGAGTACCATATTGACCTGGATTGCAATTGGACTATTATTTGCTGCCGGCGTCTATTTTGTAGCACTGCTGGAACAATGGTCATTGCAAGGATATTTTGACTGGGCGGCTCCGTTTAACGCCTTTCTTCGATCTTTCGGCCAGGAAGAAATTCGTACCCGCCGCTACGATACTGTGTTTTACGAGGCTACACCGGTGATCTTCATCGCTGTGGTACTGCTGGCCGTTGCCATTCTGCCTTTTGCCCGGGAAACAGTTATTCTCGATCTGGGCACCGCCGCGCTCTTCATCAATGCTGCGCTGGTTTATATCATGGTTAGTCTCATCATGGCAGGTTGGTCGGCCAACGGCGTGTACGGAATGATCGGCGGTTGGAGAGCTATGGCTCAGCTTATCGCCTACTCCATGGCGGTAGTGATGGCCATAACGGCAGCTGTAATGCGCGCCGAGTCGATGGCAATGACCCCCATTATACAATCACAGGCTTCGCTTTGGAATATTTTTTATCAGCCGGTAGGTTTTTTGCTCTTTTACGGAGCCGTAATGGCAATAGCATTTCTTCCCCCTTTTGATCTGCCCACCGCCGAAGGAGAGCTGGCGGGCGGAGCCTGGGCAGAATTTACCGGTGCCCGCAAAACCCTGTTTCGCTTAGGCCGACTGCTGCTTATACTCACACTTTCCCTGGCGGTTACAATTTTCTTTCTGGGGGGCTGGCTCGGCCCCTGGCTGCCCGGTTTTGTATGGACGTTCATTAAAACTACACTGGTCGCCGCCTCTTTCTTCTGGGTCGGGCGATATTTTCCCCGCATCCGCCACGATCACCTGCTGGAGTGGGGCTGGAAGTATGCTGTACCGGCCGCGCTTTTTAACATCCTGCAAGTTGGGATAGTATTACTGTTATGATGGAACTGCGAATCATATTATTAATTGTCATCGGGCTTATAGCCATCTGGTTTGGTTGGCGTGTGTTTCGTACTGATTCGATGGTGCGTTCGGCCTTTTCTCTGCTGGCATCAATGGTGGCAGTAGGTGCAATGTTCTTAGTGATGGAAGCCGAATTCCTGGGTGTGCTTCAGATCATGATGATGGGCACCGAAATGAGCATCATGGCTATCTTCATGATGATGTATATGATGGATCCCGGTGGCTTGGGCGAAATGGATATGACCCACCAGGAGAAGCCTTCTATAATAGTTGCAGTCATTTTTGGAGGTATCTCGCTGGCCGTCATCCTGCTTACAAAATGGGGCGATATTATTGCAGAGGCTCCGACGCCCGCCCAACAAAATCATGATCTGGGGATTGAAGTGATGAAACGCTCAATGATGATTTTTGAATCCGCCGGCTTCTCAATTTTAACGGCCATGGTAGCTGCCCTGGCTACCGCTCTTATCATCCACAATAATCAAATAGAAAAGAACTAGCATGGTATTAACGGTAGCATTAATTATAGGTACGATCCTGTTTGGCATCGGGCTCTATGGTGCCCTTAGCCAGACCAACCTGGTAATGATCATGATGGGTGTTGAACTCATGCTGGGTGCATCGATGTTGAATCTCGTCGCCTTCTGGCGCTACTTGCATCCGGAAGTTTATTCTATACAGATGTTTGTGTTGGTTGTAATGACAGTGATGGCGCTCGAAGCCGCTGTGGGGTTTGCCATCGGCACTCAACGCTTCCGCTCCAAAGGTTCGGTCGAATCTGAAGAAGCCGCTGACTTAAAAGGATAATATGGTATACCTGCTTCTTATATTATTATCGCCGGCCGTCGCAAGCCTCTGGGCACTGTATAGTTCCAAAAAAGCGGGATACGTTTCTTTATTCGGAGGCACGCTTTCCCTGCTGGCCTCCTCCCTCCTGTTTTTCAAAGTCTCCAACGGTTATTCAGCTGCATGGGAATTTAGCGGACTTCCGGGGCTTCCCTTTCGGCTTGATATCACTTATCTAAACACTTCACTTTCACTGGTAGTGGCGATAGTCGGTGGATTGATATTGTTGTACGCGGTCGGCTATATGGCAGAAGAAAAAGGCAAGGCGCGATTCTGGAGCAGTATATCCCTCTTCCTGGCCTCCATGCAGCTACTGTTGTTTGCCGGTGACTGGATTCTTTTTGTCATCGCCTGGGAAATATTGGGCTTCTGCTCGTACCTGCTGATCAGCACCAAGTACTGGCAAACCGAAGCCGGGGAAGCCGCCAACAAGGCGTTTATCCTTAACAGGTTTGCCGACCTTGGTCTCTACATCGGCGTGTTTGTAATTATTCTTTCCAGCGGTTCCAGCGCCATTGTAGAATCGGCTCCTGCAACGATTTCTCAGTTCGGGGCACTAAGCCTCCTGTTTGGAGTCATGGGCAAGTCGGCCCAGGTACCGTTCCAAAGCTGGCTCACCGCAGCAATGAAAGGCCCTACCCCGGTGTCGGCACTGCTCCACTCAGCAACGATGGTCGCCGCCGGTATTGTACTACTCATCAAAGCCTTTCCACTGTTTTCCCCTGATATGCCGTTCTGGGTCGGTGCGATCGGCGGCATTACCGTTCTGATGACAGGGCTGACGGCTATTTTCTCCAATGACATCAAAAAGATGCTGGCTGCCTCAACCTCAAGCCAGCTTGGGTTCATGATACTGGCCATCGGAGCTGGTTCGACCGGGGCCGCATTGGCGCACCTTCTGGCACATGCCTTCATGAAAAGCAGCTTGTTCCTGGGTGCGGGAATCTGGCAGCACGGGGCCGGATCAACCCGTTTTGAGAAACTGGCAGGAGCAGGCAGAAAACTAAAAATCACCTTCACCGGTTTTGCTATTTCAGCGGTAGCTTTGGCAGGTATTCCTCCCTTCATAGGCTATTTTTCAAAAGACGGGATTCTGGCGGCCGGACTGGAATCTTCTCTGCCTGAATGGTATTTCGTTGTTGCCTTGCTGGGATCTTTACTAACAGCTATATATATGAGCCGAACGTTAGGGATTCTCTGGAAAGGTGATGTAACAGATGGTATCGAAAAACCCAGAGGTCTGCGATGGATGCAATCCGGGTTGATTCTAATGGTTCTTTTAGTAGTCGGCGGCGGATTATTTTTACACAGCATGATTGAGACCGCCGGTTTTCATCTGCCAAAAGCTAAAATTGCACAAATCAGCGGACTAGTCGCAGCCCTGGCGGGTCTCACTGTGGGATGGCTGGCCTCTTTTCAAAAGATTGGACACCCCATCACTGCTTACCTGCGAAACAACTACCCCATCGGAGGCGGCTATCATGCGCTGGTCGTCACACCTGTTATCAAGCTGGCAGCCCTTTGCCGAAGGTTGGATGAACGCCTTCATCAATTCGTGCTCAAAATTGGACAAAGTGTCCTGAAACTATCATCGGTTGTTGACACGACCGATGAGCGTGTTCATGAGAGCGTGCATGGGGTTGGACGTATAGGTTTAACTTTGGGAGATTGGTCGGAGCGGTCTGATGAGCAAGGCATCAACGGCTTAATTTTCAAGATTGTGGAGAGCGTCAAAAAAATGGGGCGACAGGGACAACAAACACAGTCCGGGTTGGTACACCGTGAACTCATGTGGTCGGTCTGGGGAATGGTAGCCTTTTTAATGCTAATGATATTAACGCTAATGTAAGTTATGGAGAGTATCACCTTGCCACTATTATCGATTACCACTTTTCTGCCGTTATTAGGCACGCTGGTCATATTACTGGTAAAACCCGATAAGCCGCGTACCACTTACCGTATTGGCATCGGGGCATCGACCCTGGCCGTAGTTACTTCCCTCGGTATTTGGCTGCGGGGCGTGGGCAGCAGTTTTAACCAGATTGAGCAGCTTGAATGGATCCCATCACTTGGTATCGCCTACCGGATGGGCATTGATGGTATTAGCTTTCCTCTTGTTTTGCTCACAACAGTGCTCTTCCTGACAGCGTTAATCTATTCAGCAAAGATTGAAAAAAGAGCCAACAGTTATGTAATGCTGTTTCTGTTGCTCGAAACAGCATGCCTGGGAGTCTTTATGGCACTGGACCTGTTTTTATTCTATGTTTTTTTTGAAGTAACCCTGGTCGGCATGTATTTCATTATCGCCGAGTGGGGACATGAAAATAGCAAGCAAGCCGCCCTGACTTTTTTCCTTTATACGCTGCTGGGCAGCCTGTTTCTGCTGTTGGCATTTCTGTCGCTCTACCTTCATTCGGATCCGCTTACCTTTGACATGCGAGCGCTCATCGCCAACCCGCCGCTGACGGGGTTGGCCGCTGCACTGACGTTCTGGGGATTGTTTGTAGCCTTTGCTATTAAAACCCCGCTCGTGCCGGTCCATACCTGGCTGCCCGCCGCTCATACCGAGGCACCGGCCGCTGGCAGTGCTATCCTGGCGGGTGTTCTGTTAAAACTGGGAGCATACGGATTCATTCGTTTTTCGCTTCAGATGACCCCGGACGCCTTCCAACAGTTTGCTCCATATGTAATAGTAATCTCCGTCATTACCGCCCTCTACGGGGCACTCGTAGCACTGGCACAGACCGATATCAAGCGGATGGTCGCCTACACCAGTGTCAACCATATGGGCTATATGGTATTTGGCGTTGCCGCCGCGGCTGCCCTGGGAAAAGGTGCTGAAACCTCTGCGCTGGACGGTGCCACGCTGCAGATGATCAGTCACGGAGTGGTAACCGGGCTCCTGTTCCTGCTGGTAGGTGCACTGCAAGATCGCACGCAGACACGGGAAATGACAGAGATAAGTGGTCTTTTGAAAACATACCCGGTATTAAGCGGGCTGTTCATTGTAGCAGCTTTTGCCTCGCTGGGTCTACCCGGGCTGGCCCACTTTCCCGCCGAATTTCAGATTTTTCTGGGTGGTTTTAGTGCATATCCGGTTGCCACGGGATTTATTATCCTGGGTCTCCTTATTACCACCGGGCTGTACCTCCGGGCCATTCAGAGCGTATTCATGGGTAATCCGGAGAAAGAAATTGACAGTAAAGGTGACCTTGACGCCCGTGAGCTGTGGGCTACGGTACCACTGATTGCGGCCATTTTTATCATCGGTATCTACCCCGACTTACTGCTTTCAATTATTCACGCAACGACCGAATTGATAGGGTTTTGACCTATGACTAAAGACCTGCTGCTCATAATGCCTCAAATTGCAGTATTGCTTACGGCTATAGGCTCGCTCATAGCCGAAATGATGGGCAAGCCCCGTGGAAGTCTGTGGACGCTTATTATTGGCATGCTTGCCGCTACTGGGGTAGCTATCTCAAAAATTGGAACTATAACCACCGCTTTTTCGAATACCTTTCGGGTTGATTACCTGAGCTTGTGGGCTGTTATTATTCTTAGTATCACAAACATATTCATTGCCGTACTGGCCCGCAGTGAGCTGAAAAATACGTACCGGGAAGGTACCGTTTATAGCCTGCTGGTCTTTTCGTTGCTCGGTGCATTAATCATGACCGGGGCTGGCGACATCATGTTTGTGGTGTTAGGCATTCTCATCAGTACCCTTGCGGGCACAGCCTTAATCGCCTACAACAAAACCGACCCCGCCACAGAGGGTGCTTTCAAATACTATATTTACGGTTCGGTGACGGGGGCAGTCATGCTCTTTGGACTGACCTTTTGGGTGGGCATTATCGGAAGCACCTATCTTTCGGCACTGAATAATCCGGAGTTGAGTTCGCTGGCCGTTATTTTTGGCTTCATAACTCTACTGATTGGCATTGGCTACGCGGGATCGCTGGTACCGTTTCATTTTTGGACCCCCGATGCCTTTGAGGCTTCACCCGTTTCTATTGCGGCTTATCTGTCGGTGGTGCCCAAGGTCGGGGCCATCTTTGCGCTTGCACAGGTGGCAAGGGAGTTGCCGGTGGAGATGCTCAATTGGCCGCTGCTTTTGGGAGTGATCGCCGTGCTCTCGATGACCTTTGGGAACGTAGTCGCTCTCTGGCAGGATAATATAGTGCGCTTGCTGGCATATTCCACTATTGCGCAGGCCGGCTATTTTTTACTGGGTGTGGTAGCCATTCAACAGAATCAACTGGCTGTCAACGCCCTGGTTGTATTCGGGATTGCCTATGCGGTAATGAATGTTGGGGCCTTTGCCATCGTACAGAGCTGTGGTACCCAATTAAAAGACTTTAACGGGTGGGCCAAACAGAAGCCCTGGCAGGCAGTTGGCATGACGATTTTCCTTTTGTCGTTGGTGGGAGTTCCGCCGCTGGCCGGATTTGCCGGAAAATTTCTACTGTTCGGGGCAGCGCTCGACGGAGGATACACCTGGCTGGCAGTGGCGGCTATTATCAACAGCGTAATTTCACTGGCGGTATACCTGCGCATCATTGTACCGACCTACTTTAATGAACCGAAACCGGAACCCATACAATCAACCAAGCCCGGTATACGTCTGGTGTGGATTAGTACTTTTGTGTTGACGATTGCGGTCGGGCTCGGACTTCAGTGGTTCCTCGTATAGTTCATTTAAACTTTAATCTGATCATGCAGTCTCTTTACTTTCATCCTAATCAATTAATGGTCATTTATTATGGAAAATAACAGCAATAGCTCAGCAAACTACTTAAAATTCTTCGCAATGATAGTTACCGCGATGGTTGCGATGTTCTTTCTCATGTACACTAATTCCTATCAAATTTTAGATCACGCATGGTTCAGCGAAGAGCGGTTGTTTATGACTTTGGTCATGGGTGGTTCCATGATGATTATCATGCTGGCGTTTATGCTTCAAATGTATAAAAGCAGCAGGATGAATATTGCTATTTTCATTGGCGGTGCTTTATTGCTGATAGGCTCGATCTGGCTGTCACGCAGTCAGGCAACGATCGATGACGTTGACTATATGGAGGGCATGATTCCACACCATTCGATAGCAATTCTGACCAGCGAGCGTGCCGGTATTGAAGACCCTCGCGTAAAGAAACTGGCAAAGGCTATTATGGATGCGCAACGTAAAGAAATTAAAGAGATGGAATGGCTGATTAATGATATCAGGGAAAACGGAATTGCAGAAACGGAAGAGGAGGCCAAAGCACGAGCGGTACCGAAATTCGCCCCAACACCAGAGTAACTAAAGTTGACAGGCGAAACATACGGTTTCTATACCCAGATATTCGATTATCATATTATGATACATGAACTATATCTTATCGCCGGCATCTTCATCGTTTTTGTCACAGCCTGCGACTTTTTTTACACGACGGTATCTTTTAACGGAGCCGGTGTCTTAGCCCGATCAGTATCAAATGGAATTGCCACACTATTTCTATGGACGAACAAAAAAACCAGCAGTCGGTACATGTTAAAATTCTCTGGGATGATACACATCCTCGCGCAGGTTGCATTATGGATTAGCCTATTGTGGTTCGGACTTTTCTTGATATTTATGGGGAGTCCTGATTCTGTTCTTCACGCTCCGACCGGGACAACTGCCAGCGCCATCAATAAGTTCTATTTCAGTGGGTATGTATTATCCACACTTGGCAACGGGCAGTATATTCCCAACGGCGGCGGATGGCAAGTTACTGTAGCGGCCTTCTCCTTTGCCGGCTTTATTTTTATCACCACCGCAATGACCTACCTGATGAACCTGACGTCGGCAGTCATTCACAAGCGCAAGCTGAGCCTTTTCATTTCTAATTTGGGTGAAACTCCCGAAGAGATTCTTGTTAACAGTTATACCGGTGATGGATTTGAACGATTAACCAGGGTGACCCCCGACTTACAACAAATGATCAATGAACACAGCCAAAATCACTATGCCCATCCGGGCGTACACTACTTTTACAGTGTTACGCGGGCTGAATCGCTTTCCCTTAATCTTGCAAATCTGGACGAGGCTCTCACTATCTTGGAGCACCGAATCGAAAAAGGAAAGGCACCGATTCAGGATTTGATTCCTCTGCGCGACGCGATTGATAAATTTTTAGATACCATGGAGCATCATTTCATCCGGAGCTTCAAAATTGAGGAAACCTATGCCCTTGATATCAGTTATCTTCAGGAAAAGGGTATTCCCCTGAACGTAGAATTATCAGACGAATTACCCATCAAAAAGCGCCGGTCGCAGCTGACCGGACTGTTCCAAAGTACGGGCTGGAGCTGGGAACATATTTACGCGAGGGAAGATGTCCAATAAAATTCCCAGGTCAGAGCATCTATTGATTTTAAATAATATTTGATTACATTTAAGTAGAATATGGATCGATATTATGGGTAAGAATTCAACATCAACGCTCCTTGTATTGGTGGCCATATTTGCGACCAACATGACGTTGCAGATATGCTGCCATCAGGATTGGTCAACGCTTGTTGGCCATGAGCATCCCGCTAAAAAAGCGGCCCATAGCCATTCGCACGATCACAGCAAGAATACAGATGATGCATCTAATAAAGAAGAATGTGGTTCCCACAAATTCAAAGAATTAGTTACCGCCGATAAGCTTGTTGCGAGCCACAACCTGCCTGTCAGGTCGTATATCCCACCTTTTAGCAAGCCATTGATAAGCGGCTCGGCCGGGCGACCGGGAAATAGCTTGTTTCGATTGATATTTTTCAATAAGATTGGTCCGCCAATCCATCTTTTAAATAGCGTTTTCTTGAATTAGCCGTTCTCTTTCTGCCCGTTCCTCGCGGGTTAACTATATCCTACTGTTTACAGTTTAATTTCTTAAGACAAGCTGTCTTTTGGGTGTTATTACGTTATAGCTAATGACACTGTATGGATCCAGTTATTCTATTACAATTTAAATTAAAAGAAAGAGATATGTTATGGAACTCATACCCGAATGGGCACCCAATCTTCACCCGATGGTGGTGCATTTCCCCATTGCCATTTTAACTATTGCGATATTTTTTGACTTCGTTTCGTTTTTTCTTCCAAGAAAGAAAAAATGGTGGACCGAAGAAGCGACCGCTTTTCTGTACGGTGTAGGAGCTGTTGCAGCTATTATTGTTTATTACACCGGAACGCTCGCCGCGGACAGCGTAACGCTGCCGGCCGAAGCCCAACCGGTACTCACCGAACACGCCGATTGGGCCTGGTTGACCCTCTGGTTTTATGGGGTCTATGCGGTATTGCGGATTGTCGCTACCTGGTGGGCCAGCCCCATCCACCGCCTGAAACTTCATGTCGGCTTTTTTCTGTTGTCCTTGATGGGCATGTACTTTTTGTACCAGACCGGTGATCACGGGGCCCAAATGGTGTTTAAGCACGGCGTAGGTGTGCAGGCCGTTGACGTGGAAAACCCCGTGCAGCATGATCACTCCGAACACGGTGAAAGTAAAGATGACCATTCAGAAAGTGAGGAAGGCCAAAGCCCTGGTGAGGAGACAGACACTTCCGGGGCAACCTCATTTAGCACAAATGAAAACGGCAACTGGATCTGGAATATTGAGCAAAATGCGGTTACCGCTCTGCAGCAAAACTTCGAGTGGCTTTCCGGTAGTGCCGAATCCGTAAACGCCGAAGCGGTGGAAGTAGAAGACAGTCATGCACTCTCGTTCTCGGGAGATAATCTCAGCGCATTTTTTTCCGGTGATCAATCCTATGAAACCGAGCAGATCGATTATTATGTAGATATGGCTTCGTTTGACGGCACTGCCTGGTTCGTCAGCCATGTGCAGGATCAAAACAACTACGACTTTGTCTCCATTGCTTCCGGTGGCACGGTAAAACAGGGTCGCATGATCAATGGTGAACCACAAATATTTGAAGAAGGGAGTGTGGATGTGTCCCAGCTGCTCTTCGTGCGGGTGGTGGGCAACGGAACCCACTTTCGGGGCTACATCAATGAAGAAATGGTGGTGCACGGCCACGGCGATGCGCCCAAGCCCGGCCGCATAGGTCTAAAAATGAATGGTAGTGGGACTTTGTTGCTACAGAAAATGAGTGTCACACAACTATGACCCTCACTTCCTTTGTACTTTACATTATTTACATGAAATAAACAAAAACTGAATTCTAACTCAATTAAATCGTTATGACTTCCTTATCTCCTAAATTATCGCTTTTACTGATGCTTATATTGCCATTGGCAGCGTGCAATGATGATGCAACGGGCCCGGCCGGCAATCAACCTTCATTGACTGTTGAATCGCAGGGAACCTTCGAAGGAAATCAAGTAGTGATCCCTGAACTAGCCATCACTCAATCCGGATGGGTGGTTATTCACCGCTCTAATGCCGCCGGAACCGGACCGATGGTACCCCCTATTATTGGAAAGACGAAAATCGAAACGGGAACCAGTACCGACGTACGAATCCAACTTGAGGAGAGTGTAGCTAATGACGAGCAGCTTTTTGCAATGCTGCACAAGGATACCGGTGTAGCGGGCGAATATGAATTTAACGGTTCAAACACCCCTGACCAACCCTTCACCGTAGAAGGCGAAATAGCTGCTAAGTCCTTTACGATTACGCAGACCAATCCCGAACTGACGAGCGTTCCTGACCAACCCAATGACGGTGCCTTTGAAGTGGACGTGAATGCCGCTGAAGATGGCTGGCTGGTACTGCACCAAGCTAACAGTTCCGGCAACGGTCCCGGGCGGGTTGTTGGAAGTGCAATGGTTAGTGCCGGCACAAACAGCGACGTATCTATTGCTCTGAACGAGGGAGAATCCGTTAGCACCGGTGAAACGTTATTTGCGATGCTACATTACGATACCGGAACCAAAGGGGAATACGAGTTTGACGGGCAAAATGGGCTGGATTTGCCCGTGGTATTTGATGGAAACGTGGTGGTTAAACCCTTTACGATTGAGGCTAATTAATCTAATTGACTTGGAGTCCAGGCAAGTTATGCGCCCTTATAGCTTACAGGAGTGGTAAGGATGCGGTAATATTTAATGAACAGACAAGACATATGACTGCGAAAAAAAGCCAACGACAACAACATAACGACAACCTACAACCCGATACTATAACAGCAGCAGATGTCAGCTACCGCGAGGAAGACTGGCTAAAACTAAAAAAGCGATTGGACAGAATGGAAGCCCCAGGATCTCCATCCCTCCCTACGCTTATAGAACAATTGAAGAAAAGTTAGCTGTCAAAGGTCATTGGATTACATAGCAGAATCGAAGGGAAAAGAAGGATGTTAACAGCATGCTCTTTGGACCAAATAAGCATAAATGATGAAAGATATGCACCCGCATTCGGCCTTTAGTTTCCTTCACTATGTGATTGCTAAGGTATTGGAAGGTGGAGCAGCAGGCTTATCAGTACGTAACAATTTATAGTTTTCCCTTGAGCAGGGAAACAATAGCTTCCCAAAATACAAGGGCTTCAGTTTAAGTTAAGTTAGGTATAAGAGTATACATATGATGATTCAGGAAAAAATAAAGCTGGTAATATGGGATCTGGATGAAACATTATGGGAGGGCGTACTAAGCGAAGACTCCGTTTCATTCAGACCTGAAAAGAAACAAATAATAACGACTTTGGCAGACAGGGGGATCATGAACTCCATCTGCTCAAAGAATGATTTCAATGAAACCAAAGCATATTTACAAAATAAGGGTATCTGGAACTATTTTATCTTTCCCCGGATCAGCTGGCAGCCCAAAGGGAAAATGATCAGGGAAATTATAAACCTGTGTCAATTCAGGCCACAAAATGTACTTTTTATTGATGATAACCATTTGAACCTGGAGGAAGCCAAATTTTATAACAAGGAATTAAATATTAAAAAACCCTCGTTTATTGACGAGATCCTCAGCCACCCAAAGTTGCAGGGGAAAGACGACCCTGATCATTCCAGGTTAAATCATTATAAGATACTGGAAGACAAACACCAGTCGAGAAGCGAGTATTCGGACAACCTGGATTTTTTAAAAGAATGTGATATACAGGCGACTATCATTTCGAGTTGCAATCCGCATGCAGATCGAATCCACGAATTAATACAACGAACCAATCAGCTCAATTATACCAAAAAGAGAATCACTAAAAGCCGGCTTCAAGAGATTATTCACGACGGTCGTTACAACTGCGGCTGCATTCGTGTGGAGGATAAATTTGGGCATTATGGAATCGTAGGGTTTTATGCCCTCAGAAAGAATAAATTAGAACATTTTGTATTTTCCTGCCGGATTTTAAATTTGGGCGTAGTACAGGCGGTTTATAAGTGGTTGGATGAACCCGAAGTGAATGTGAAGCCAAGCGTGTCGGAGGAGTTAACCTTGTTTGAGACTCCCGACTGGATTGAGATCAAAAACAAATCACATTGGGAAAATAACAGCCCACAAGAAGCACAAAATGAAGGCGTAGATAAAGCCAACATTTTACTAAAAGGCGGATGTGATTTAAAGCAGATTGTTCATTATTTAACCTATAACAATATTGATGTCAGGACCGAATTCAACTATCCGTCGGAACAAGGGGGTATCATTCACAATGAGCATACAGAAATACTGAAGTCGATAGATAACCTTAGCCGGGAAGAGAAAGCGTATTTAATTGATAAGCTCCCCTTTTATGATGGAAAAGTATTTGATACCGAAATGTTCTCTAGCAACCTTGATATCGTTATTTATAGCGTGCTGATGGATTATACGCAGGGGGTATATGTGCATAAAGAAAATAAGGACCTTAAGGTCACCTATGGTGACTTTGAGGGACCGATTACTTCTGGCAATATCGGCTTTAAATATAATGACCGGGTTGAAGCCAAAGAATTTCGAAATTATTTTACCCAACATTTTGATTTTCTTGGATGTCTTTCTGAGAATGAATTTTATGAAAACTTACGATGGTTGAGAGGCAAGCTACATCCAGAAACCTATCTCATTTTTCTTAATGGCAGTGAAGTGGAATTTGAGGGTAACACCCCGAAGAATAGATTTTTGCATCATAAAAAAATGAATACTGTATTGCGTGAATTTGTCAATGAGAGCCATAAAACCAGGTTGATAGATGTTAATGAATTTCTATCGGGCCAGAAGGATTTGAGAGATAGTGAACTCCACTACACCCGGCCGGTGTACAAAAAAATATCAGAAGAACTCACCCGCCAGGTTAATGAGGTCTGTGATACCGAGGAACAGGTAACCAATAACGTGTATTATTTTTGGCGGCGCTTAAAAAACAGTATGAGGAACAGACTAAAGAAAGCTAAGCGAAAAAGGAGTAATAGGTCTTAAATACGGACCTATTTTATAGGTTCAGTAAATTTTTATATCCCAAATAGAATAATACATAAGTATGAAAATAATCGACAACTATTCCGAGGATAAGGAGAGCACATCAATTCTAATAGCCGTTGGCCTCTTTCCCTTAGGAGAGGGGCTTGTCCAGAAGATCCGATTTGTCACATAGGGGCCCTTATATAAAATTAACCACTATACTATAACCCTATCTTTGCAGTGAAGAAATAAACTCGGACTGACAGTGAATCCTCTGCATAATCATCATTCCAAATAAAAAAGAGCGAGGCAGAACATCTGTAGCACGAAAACAGAAATAATTGATTTTTTCTTGACTCTGGACCATGGTACAGGGCTTATATTAGGTAACAGAATTGTGTTATCAATGATAACTAACTGTTACAGCTATGATGAAATCATTCATATCTATTATAACGTGGGGAATCCTCGCCATGGGGCTTGCAACATTGTCTTCCGCCCAGGATACCCCGAAACAAGAAAAAACGGAGGCCGCCGGGCAGCAACTAGCGCTGGAAATTGAAGGTATGGCTTGCAGCATGTGCGAACAAAACTGTAAAAAATCTCTTGAGAAGCTGGACGGCGTGGACGTTGAGTCCATTTCAGCCTCGGAAGGCATCGCGCGACTGATCCACACCGGCACAAAACCCGTCAGCGATAAGAAGCTCAAAGAGGCTGTAGAAAATGCAGGCTACAAGCTGAAAAAAGTGGTGCGTAAAGATGCCAATCATTCTGATGAAGACGGACCATGACTATTCAGCTGATCATCTTTGTCGTAGTGGTTAGCCTCCTGCTGTATACCCTGGGACTATACTACTTCATTGGCTGGTGGCTTTCGGATTACCTGTGGCTGAGCAAGGCAGGAATACGGCACTATGGATTTGTCTTGCTGGTAAGTTTCCTCGGAGCCTACCTGACTGAACTCGTAGCCCAGCGGCTCGGCTGGTGGCATTTTAATCGAAAGGTGCCTCACTTCCCAAAAAGCCTGGGGGATGTGGCCTTGACTCCGGTGCTTCAACTGCCGCTGTTGGTGGCACTGACTTATTTAGCGGCACAATTTATCTTTTTATAAATCAACCATGTAATTCAAAACTAACAATACGATCATGGAAAAACTGACATTTACCATACCTGACCTGCACTGCGAAGGGTGCGCTGAACGTTCTACCAATATTTTGGAGCGATTGGATGGCGTTCAAGAAGCAAAGGTAACGTTTGAAGATAAATCTGCCAAGGTAGAGTTTGATTCAGATAAAACTTCCTTCGATGAGATGAAACAGGCCCTGGAGAAAGCAAATTACACAGCCGAAAAATAACCTATGCAAACACTTCAACTCCATATTGGCGGCATGGCTTGTTCGTTTTGTGCCCAGAGTATCGACAAAGCCATCGGGCAGCGGGAAGGTGTTAAAAAAGTGAATGTAAGCCTGGCTCACGAGCAAGTACTGATTGAGTATGATTCGGGCGATATCAAAGAACCGAACCTGAAGCAGATCCTGCTTGACTTAGGCTACACCATCCGCGACCCGGACAAGGTCAAAGCCTTCCAGGAACAACAGCAGGAGCTGAAAACCCACCGGAACCGCCTGCTTGTCGCCTTCGGGCTCACCCTGGCCGCACTTGTTATCATGATCATGATGTGGTCGGGGGTTATGGCCTGGTGGCACCCTTGGGCAACATTTGTTTTGGCCTTGGCTACCATGTTCGGTCCGGGCTGGTATATTAAGAAGAAGGCCTGGCAGTCGCTGCGCCGGGGGATCCTCAACCAGCACAACCTGTTGGAATTCGGGGCTTTTTCCGGTCTGATCGGCGGCATTGCCGGTCTGTATAACCCCGCCTTTCCGGCTACCGAGTTTTTCGGCGTATCGGTGTTTATCACTACCTATCATATCCTGTCCGGTTGGTCGGCCAATAAAGTCCGTGCCCGTGCTTCGGAGTCGGTACGCAAACTGCTGGACTTGCAGCCGGATACGGCCCGCCGGGTCGATGAAGACGGCAATGAGCGGGAGGTGGAGATCGATCAGTTAGACATCGGCGACCAAGTACGTATCCGCCCCGGCGAAAATATTCCTGTCGATGGGGAGATTCTTGAAGGCCGCTCCGGGGTGGACGAAAGCATCGTAACGGGCGAATCGATTCCGATGGAAAAAGGCGGAGGCGATACCATTGTAGGCGGATCCATCAACCAGACCGGGACCTTACTGGTACAAGTGACGGCTCTGGGTGATGATTCTTTTCTTAACCAGATTGCTCGTCATATTGAAGAGGCCCGCGCCATGAAACCGGGCATCATCCAGCTGGTGGACCGCGTGCTCAAGTACTACGTGCCGGGGGTTGTCGGTTTTGCGATTGTTTCCATACTTATGTGGACGCTGGGCCTCTGGCTGATAACTGGCCAAACCAACCTGCCCCGCGGCATCTTTGCCATGCTGGATGTCTTTGTGCTGGGCTATCCCTGTGCCCTCGGCATGGCTACGCCGCTGGCGATGATTCGCGGCGGAGGCATGGCCGCCGACCGGGGCATCCTGATGCGCTCGGGGGAAGCCTTCCAAATCATGAAAGACATCGACACGGTAGTGCTGGACAAAACGGGTACCCTTACCATTGGGGAACCCAAGGTCGTAGACGTACTTACTACCGAACAGACCCGTCAAAATGACTTTCTCAGGCTAGCCGGAGCTGCCGAGCAGCATTCCGAACACCCGCTGGCCCAGGCCGTAGTGAACTATGCCAAGAATGAAGGTGAATCATTACCTGAAGCCGAGGAGTTTGACTCAACAACCGGTAAAGGAATACGGGCCGATATTGAAGGACAAACCGTGATTTTGGGAAGCCTGGAATATTTGGAACAGCAGAGTGTGGAGATTCCAGCTGATACCTCGTGGATCTCTGATCATGAGGATCAGGGGCACACGGTCATCGCCATGGCTACCGGTGGCCGCCTGTCCGGCCTCTTTGCCCTGGCCGATACGCTTAAAGCGGATGCCAACGAGACCGTCGGCCGCCTGAAAGATCAGGACAGGAACCTTGTTTTGCTCACCGGCGACAATGAACGCACCGCCCGCGCCATTGCCGAGCAGGTGGGAATCGAGCAGATCGAAGCCAGAGTACAACCCGACCAAAAAGCCGAACGCATCCGCGATATTCAAGAGCAGGACAAGCGCGTGGCGATGGTCGGCGACGGCATCAACGACGCCCCGGCGCTCACCCAGGCCGATGTAGGTATGGCTATTGGCACGGGCACCGACATTGCTATCGAATCAGCAGATGTGATCCTGATGGGAGAAAGGTTGTACGCCCTGGTCGAAGCCTTTGAAATCGGGGGAAACTCTTTCCGGAAAACCAAACAGAATCTGCTCCTGGCCTTCAGCTTCAACGGCATCGGGGTGCCTCTGGCTACGACCGGATTGCTCTATCCGGTCTGGGCCATGATTGCCATGGTGGCCAGCGTAACGGCGGTGCTGGCTAACTCATTCTGGGGGCGCTTGATTTCCAAAGCATCGAAATACAGAGAAGAGCAAAAAGAGCAGCAACAAACGATTACCTACCGCGTCCCCAATATGCACTGCGAGCATTGCGTGGAGACCATTAACAAAACACTCACCCAGCGTTTTGAGAATATTAAGATACAAACAGATTTGGAACAGCATGAGGTGACCGTTGCATTTACCAATGGCAACGTAAATGATTCCAGCCTGCGCGAGGCGCTGGTGGAAATCGGTTTTAAACCGGAAAAATAGCAATTATTCGTTTAAGATCTGTCAGGTCTTGATAAAGGAAAAAATCACTACAATAGCATGAAATTTTTCTCAGTAATATTTTCGATAATTTTATTGTCAGCTTTTACAGCTTGCGAGCAGGAATTTGTCAAGGACTGGGACGGCCAGCCGCAGGATATGACCGCGGCCATGGGCGTAGTACCCGATTCCCTCCAAAATATGAGCCTGGCGCCCCTGGTGAAAGGCTACTATAACGGGGGCGATCTCTATTTTATCCATACAGAGGCATCCGACTCTTCGGTAGCCAATATGCTGACCGAGATGATGGGACCAAAGGTCGTCTATATGCCCAAACTGGCAAAGATCCCTGACTCCCTGCTGGCTGATATCTATGTTTTTAAAAACGGCATCGAGGGCCACGGGCCGTTCGGCTATCAGCCCGATATCTTTGGCTCTGTACCTGGAGATCCAGGCTACAGCCCGCTGCGCTCGATCCATCTGGTTAGGTGGAACGAGGAGGCCGACCCGCACGAACTTAAAACGGTTGCTATCGTAAAACAGGCCGAAAGTGATGGGAAACTGGCCATTGAGGAAGCCGGTATTGTCGTGAATATGCCGGTACTGGTCTGGCCCGGCGGACACCGGTAAATTACCGCTTGACTCTGGGGTATGGTACAGGCCTTATATTACCTGAAAGAACAGAAAACAGTAATTCAATATGGAATCCACAGAAACCACTAAACCCAACAATCAAAGCTGGAAGCAGAAAGCCTCGAGCTTCTTTGCCCTGTTTACCTCTACCGGCACATTAATATGCTGTGCCCTGCCCGCGGCCGTTGCTGCTTTTGCCGGAGGTGCCGCCGTGACCTCCATGATTTCCACCTTCCCGTGGATGGTTCCGTTATCGGCGAATAAAGGATGGATTTTTCTGGGATCCGGGATTATGCTGCTTATAAGTGGCATTCTGGTGTACCGCCCAAAAGGTAAAGTGGCCTGCAGCATCACCGGAGGTAAAGGATGCGAGGTGGCTGGCCGATTTACCAAAGTTATGTTTTGGTCTTCGGTCATCATTTATAGCACCGGAGCTTTTTTTGCTTACGCACTGGTTCCAATTATGAGGTTGCTGGGAATATAACCATCTATTTAGTCAGCCAAACACTATGAGTACTCGTTATCCAAAGATCGCTATCAGATTACTATTACTTATCATTAGTGTCGGACTATCACAAGTAGTTGTCAGTAATTCCTATGCCCAAGGGGGGCACGGTCCGGTATTTACGCTGGCTACCCCCACCCTCGGACAGGGTGAACTCAGTTTTGATGTGATGGCGATGTCCACCCGTCAAGGCAACTCGGCATGGATGCTTCGCCAGAACTGGCATTACGGGCTGACCGAAGATATACAACTCAACGTGTCGGTCCCCACCCCTCTGCAGAGAATTGCCAATCCTCCCCAGGGCCGACTTGGAACCATGATGGGAAGCTACGGGGACCTGGAGGTCTCTGGGCTGTTTCGCTTATTTAAAACCTATCCGGGAGTCGGACAACGGTTTGAATCGACCCTGTTGCTGAGTGGATCAGTTCCAACCGAAGACAAGCGAGGCGGTCTTCATGTAGGCCCAAGTCTGCACGGCGGACTCGTAACCGGCTACGCTTCGCGGACCTTCTACGGATGGGCCGGGGGCGGTTTTCAGTATTACACCGAGCAGCACAACGACCGGCTGGGCGATATTGCGTATGTCACCGGCGTGATTGGTTACCGGCCGCCCCTATTTCAACACGATTACCCCAAGCCCGACTGGCGCATCTTTGTGGAAAGCGTCACCGAATGGGTAGGAAATAGCACACGGAATGGTGCTGAACAGGCTAATACAGGTGGCACAAAATCGTTGCTCGGTCCCAGCGTATTGGGATTATACGGGAAGTGGGGACTGTCCGGAGGCATGTTATTCCCGGTCTATTCAAGTTTTCAATCTGGGCAAGACTCCGAATCGTATCGACTGAACTTTGTACTGTCATATTGGTTTTAACTATAAAAACGTGAGGTTTTATTATGAAGAATTACATCGTATTATTTTTAATCGGTCTTTTCTTGATTCCGCTGCAGGGTCAGGCCCAACTGCTGGAAGTCAACCAAACGGTCTTTGGCATGGACTGTGCCCCCTGTGCTTATGGGCTGGAAAAACGCATCAACCAGATTGCCGGTGTTCAATCGGCATCCGTAAGCCTTAATGAAGGGCTGTTGACGGCAACCCTGAGCAAAGAGAATCAGCTAACGCTCCAGCGTATTCGCAAAGCCGTGGAAGAAAGTGGGTTTAAAGCCAAGGAAGCGAACATCACGGTAACCGGAACGGTGACTAAGAATGAATCAGGCAGCCTTGTTTTGGAAACAGGAGCAGGAGAACGGTTCATATTGGAAGCTGAAAATGAACGCAAACTTGAGGATATTTCAAATACCAAAGGCTCTCTGACCATCACCGGTAAAGCGGAAACAAGTGACGGGGCCGGGACTAAGCTGTGGGTAGCGAGCATTAATAACCCAAAAGCTTAATTCTCTTTCATCCCAACAGATTTTGGTATGATGAGAGAAGATATGGACAAAAAATATGAAGGTATCGTCACGTTTAAGATTGGCCAGGTAGCCACTCGGGCCCGGGTTAACAAAGAGACCGTGCGCTACTACGAAAAGCGGGGCCTCATCCCCGCCCCAGACCGCCGCCGTTCCGGCTACCGAATCTTCACCCAGCGGCATATTGATCAAATTAAGTTCATCAAACGGGCCCAGGAGCTTGGTTTTACCCTTAGTGAAATCCAGGAACTGCTGGAGTTGCGTTTGGGGAAGGACACGACTTGCTCGGAAGTAAAAAGCGAAGCCCGGAGAAAATACCAGGATGTCGTAGGAAAGATTAAGGACTTGCAACGAATCAGGGATACGCTCCTTGATCTGATCGATTCCTGTGCTGGAGAAGGTTCCAAGGGAGACTGTCCTATTCTCGGTGCCCTGGAAGGCGATACAGAAGCCGGGAAAGAATTAAGGTAACCAACGTTAGGCGTGGATAGAGGTAGAGTCGTTTAAATTTAAGCATTTAATTAAATAATATAATTATTATATTTTCGTTGTACCCACACATTAGATAACAAAGAACCTAAGTGATATGCGCAAAAAAGAATGTATTCGTGAGGTTGCCGATCTCAATCAGATCAACCGATGTATTGAGTCCTTGAACGAAGTAGAAGGGTCTGTTGACCGACTGGTAGATATTTTGAAGCTGGCGGCCAATGACGTCCGCCTGAACATCCTTTACCTGCTCAGCAAGGAGGATGAGCTTTGCCCCTGCGATCTGAGTGATATTCTGGATATGAGTGTACCGGCTGTCTCCCAACACCTGCGCAAACTCAAAGACGGAGGACTCGTGGAAACAGAAAGGGACGGCCAAACGATCTTTTATTCCCTCAATCCGCTATTTAATGAGATTCTCTCACCAAATTTTGATCACATTAACGACAACAATCTCCTGGAGGTGCTGGCCGCATGAACAAGCAGCAACATAACAACGCTGACACCAAATGGATGGGGGCCGGTATGATCGCTGCTTTTACCGCCTCCCTGTGCTGTATTACCCCGGTTATTGCATTTGTGGCAGGTATCGGTGGCGTGGCTTCCACCTTCTCCTGGATAGAGCCCTTCCGCCCCTACCTGGTGGGGCTAACGGCGCTGCTGCTGGGTTTTGCCTGGCACCAAAAACTCAAGCCGCAATGGGATCCGGAGTGCGCCTGTGAGGAAGACCCCTCGTTCTGGAATACTAAGGGGTTTCTGGGCATCGTAACCGTGCTGGCCGCCCTGCTACTGTCCTTCCCTTACTACTCGGATGCCTTTTTCCCGAAGCAGCAGAAACAGGTCGTGTACGTGCAGGAAAGCCAAGTGCAAACCATCACCTGGGATATTAAAGGGATGACCTGCGCGGGATGTGAAGCTACTGTTAAAAATGCAGCGCGTGGTGTACATGGCGTCCTTGAAGCGGATGCGTCCTATGATACCGGTAAGGCAACCATCAAGTTTGACCAGAGCAAGACCACCCGGGAAGCCATTACAGCTGCTATCAATAAAACCGGATTTACCGTCATTAATCATGTAGAACCAACCAATTAAGGTATGTCGACAATTTCTAAACCATCTACGATCACGTGTCCCAAGTGCGGACATCGGTCGGAAGAGGAAATGCCAACCGATTCCTGCCAGTTTTTTTGGGAGTGTCCGTCCTGTGGAGAAGTTTTAAAAGCTCAAAAAGGTGACTGCTGTGTGTTCTGTTCATACGGAGATACCCCATGTCCACCTATTCAAGAAAATAACTCCTGTTGCTGATATGGCTAAACAATTTGATCTTATCGTCATCGGAACCGGATCAGGCGGATCGACGGCTGCCGGAAAATGCGCTAAAGCAGGCTGGGAGGTGGCACAGATTGACTCCCGGCCCTTTGGCGGCACCTGTGCCCTGCGCGGCTGCGACCCCAAGAAAGTGCTGGTCGGGGCCGCCGAACTAATTGACTGGAACCGACGCATGAACCGTACCGGCGTCCCCACGGATACTCACATAGATTGGCAGCAGTTAATGCAGTTCAAAGAGTCTTTTACCCAGCCGGTACCCGAACACCGGGAAAAGGGCATGCATAAGGTTGGTATTACTCCTATCCACGGACGGGCATCATTTGTTGACGAAGGAACCATCGAAGTAAATGGCGAAATACTGAAAGCCAATAACTTTTTAATTGCTGCCGGGGCTAAACCTGCGCCGCTGCCTATTGACGGGTTTGAACATCTTACGACCAGCACCGAGTTTCTGGAGCTGGAGGAGCTTCCGGGGACCATCGTATTCGTTGGTGGTGGGTTCATCTCGTTTGAATTTGCCCATATTGCAACGCGAGCCGGAAGCAAGGTCCATATTGTGCATCGCGGAGAGCGTCCGCTGGAGGGCTTTGACGGCGACTTGGTGGATATTTTGTTAGAAAAAACAGAAAAACTGGGTATTTCGGCGCATCTCGGAGCCGAAGTACAATCTGTACAAAAGGATGGACAGGATTTTACCGTTAAAGCTTCCCAAAATGGGAAGACCCGGTCCATTTCCGGGGATCTCGTGATCCATGGTGCGGGACGCGTACCCGATATTGACGATATGGATCTGGAGAAAGGAAATGTGGAACGAGGCAAGCGGGGAATCACAGTTAACGAGTACCTGCAAAGTCCCAGCAATCCCAACGTGTATGCGGCCGGAGATGCCGCCGACACTGATGGGCTGCCCCTAACTCCTGTGGCCGGTTTTGAATCTCATATTGTGGCTTCCAATCTGCTGGAAGGAAATAACAAAAAAGCAGAATATCCGGCCCAGCCCACGGTGGTCTTTACCGTCCCGTCCCTGGCAATGGTTGGGTTGACTGAACGTCAAGCCAGGGATGAGGGATATGACATAGAGGTTACCTTCAAGAAAACAGACGAATGGTATTCCTACCAGCGAACGAATGAATCGCCCGCTGCTTTTAAAACCATCATCAACAACGAAAACGGCCAAATGTTAGGGGCGCACGTGCTGGGCAGCAAATCCGAGGAAATCATCAACCTGTTTGCCATGGCCATAAACCAGAACCTGAGAGCAACAGCATTGAAAAAGATGGTCTATGGGTATCCGTCCCATGCCTCCGACATCCCGTATATGGTTTAACCTACGTTATCGACCATCCACTGCCGGGTCTGCCGGTCAATAGAAATCTCAAAAAAATCTTTGAGCTCTTCCAAACGATCCGGGTTCACCTGCAGCGCAACTTTCCGTCCGGTTTTAATCTTTTCTACCAATCCGGCATGTCGCAGTTCTTTTAGATGAAGAGAGAGTGAGGATTTGGAGATACCGAGATCTTCTTTTAGTTCGCCAAAATCACAGGTCGGCTCTTCCAGGCAGCATTCTTCCTCCGCATTTACCGTACAGCACGTATGAACGCGGCGAATTAGCCGCTTGAGAATCGCAAGTCGTTTGGGATGTCCTAACGCTTTAAACGTTACATCGAGAGATTGGCTCATAGCAGTAAATTCATTAACCTTCCCCAAGAGTTTAACAGTTTTAAATTACTTAACCAATCTGACATGGTCTATCTGAAATCTATCTTCTACTTTATTCTCGCAGGGTTGCTTGAAATTGGGGGTGGCTATCTGGTTTGGATCTGGCTCAGAGACAGCAAAAGCTGGGTGTACGGGCTTTCCGGTATGGTCGTGCTGGCCTTATACGGTTTTATTCCTACGCTGCAACCGGCCCATTTTGGCCGGGTATATGCCGCTTATGGGGGCGTTTTTATTGTGCTGTCCCTGTTGTGGGGCTGGAAAGTGGACGGGATCCAACCAGACAAATATGATCTCATTGGCGCCATGCTTGCTTTGATCGGGGTAGCTGTTATGATGTACTGGCCGCGAAGCGGTTAGCCGTGTTCCTTTTGACGTTAGGAAAAGAGTTGAATAGACAACAGATAATCTATATGTTTAATTGTTTTAAAATATATAAACAATTAATTCTGCTATGTCTTCTTTGCTTACGAACACATATACCAAGAAAGGATTATGGTATGGCCTGCTCGGAACGCTTTTTATGTCGATCATCATGCTCATTGGAATGGGGTCCGGCATAAGCCCGATTCCCGAGCCCATTCCCGCGGCCATCGCCAAGGGACTGCTGGGCAACGTGCCTCAACCTGTGATTATGGGTTTTGCTATCATTACCCACTTTGGATACGGAGCATTCTGGGGAGCGGTTCTGTTCAACTGGATGAAGACCCAGGGAAATATGTGGTACGGTATCGGATGGGGCGTGATGCTTTGGCTCATCATGGAACTGGTTGTATTACCGCTGCTTGGTTGGGGCGCCTTTGGCTCGGCCATCACCTCAAAAATAGCGGTAGCCACCCTGGTGCTGCATCTGATCTACGGGGGTACCCTTGGATGGGGATTACAGAAATAAATTCGTCTGTTTATATGCTAAAAAGGAAGTCCAAGAATCTGTAATTCGTTCTAATGGTTTTACGCGTTGAGCCGTGCTCCTCTCGTTGATCCCAGCCGCGGGGGAATAAATCACCTCTTTTGTGACTCGCATGATGTTGCTATTACGCCCCCCCCCTTAGCACAACCCATGGTATAGATCAACTTTATATAACCGCTCCCTATGTGACCAATCGAGCCTGTTTGCCAAGGGGTTTTAATGCTCCAAAGGCACCGTCCCCTGCCCCCTCATTCAAGAGAACAGATAGGATACATTATATCTTACGACAAGATTTTGTCCCATCCGTTATGCACTTTGTAGCTGTCGTGCCAGATGATTGCTGTAGTACCACAGTCCCCCGATAATAGTTAGTACCGCAACCTGTGCCAGTATCGTCGGCCAGGTGGTATACAGCCCCAGCGCGGGAATATTCCAGTTAACCGGCAGGCTCCCAATTTCGATGTATCCGGCCTCCTGCAGACTTCGCACGCCCTTGCCAATCAGGATAACCGCCAGTACGGCCAGCATGAGCGATGAATATCGGAACAGCTGGCGGACGGGGATATTTCGGGTCACCCGGTTAAAGACATACCCGATGCCGGTGATAAGCATCGCTACCGCAATGAGTGCCAGATATATACCTGCATTGCCCCCGGCTGATTTAAGACTGATCGAAGACAAGAAAATAATTGATTCAAACGCTTCTCGGAAGACCACAATAAACGAAAGTAGCGCCAGCCCCCACATGCTCTCTCTGCTTGCCAGGCCCTGCACCCGCTCTTTGATAAAGCGCGTCCACTGTGTCGCGTGGGTTTTGCTATGCATCCAGAAACCAATATAAATCAGCATCGCCACGGCTACCCCCGCACCGATCGCTTCCATCAGCTCCCGCTGGAGGGAACTGAATCCAATAAGCGACTGGACAACGAACCAGCCGCCCATTCCAACTAAAAGGGCAACAATCCACCCGCCGTGCACGTATTTGGCCGTTCGACCAGCCCCGACGGACCGCAACACGCCCAGTATCACCATGATAATCAGAAAGGCTTCCAGCCCCTCGCGCAACAGAATGGACGCGGCCAGCAAAAAGTTCACCCAGAACGAATATTCTTGATTATCCAACAGGTTCTGAGCCTCTTGGATGGCCAGGGTGGCCGACTGGATTTTCGTTGCCACCTCCTGCTCGTCCACACGATTCTGAATGGCGGAGCGCACCGCCAGCATTTTAGTTTCTACTTGTTTCACCAGCTCCGGATTGGCCGCGTGAATCTGGCTTTCCTCCGGTTCCACCCCATCCAAATAAGCGTCAAGCGCGTACCGGCGGGCTTGTGAATAGTTCCTGTTCAGATACGCTTGCTGCGAATTTTCCAGCAGAGCCAGGGCTTTGGCCAAGGTACTGCTGGATGATGATGGATCTCCTGTCAAGCCTCGGACCACTGGCATGCCTTGTTCGGCATCAATATTTTTTGATCTGAACAGTTCTTTCCACTGCTGGTTCGTATAGAGAGAAACCGAGCGTAGGGTGGCGGTGTCGGCCAGAGTTTGCATGATGGTGGTTTGAATCGAATCGGGCACCTCTCTTTTATAGTTCAATGCGTTGATATAAAAGGCGACATCCCATACCTGCTGGTCGCTGAGCTCCGAGAATGCCCGCATGGCTGTTCCGTCCAGCCCCAGTCGAATCGTGTTATACGCCTGCAACGGGGACATATTATCGGCGTTGGCTGACTCCTGAAAATTGGTTGGCGGAGGATTTAACCCGGCCGCCAGCGGCCCGTCGCCCAACCCTGCGGCACCATGGCAGCTTTGACAGCGTTTTTCAAAAATTTGTTTGCCGTTCCCCCAATCGGGCCACTGTTTGGGGGTGACCTTCACCAACCCGAGTTTGAGTATGGCCTCGCGAATGCCGCTTGTTAAGTGCCTAACTTTCTCCGCAGGGGCTTTTTCGGTAATTACTTTCTGCAGCTTAGCAATATTATTACCCAGAGTAGTAAACGACGGTTGGTCAATTTCTTTCCCGAGATCGGTGTGGAGATCGGCCACTTGCCTGCTGAAATTCACCATCTCATTATATTCAAACTCACTGATGATCTCCCCGTCCTGCACCGCACGCGGGTAATCTTTCCCGATATAATCGAGCAGATTAATAAAGGTGCGAACTTTCTGTTTGGGCACATCTGCATTCGGATGGGAAAAACTCACTGTTACACGTAAAACAAACAAAATGCACAGCAGAGATAGTGACGTCTTCATGGGGGGCATACACTGTTATTTATAATGAGTCTAAACATAGGTAATTGACAGCAAAAATAGAAGCCTATGGTCATACCCTGCAGGGCCGGGCAAATAATTTCCTGTACTTTATCTTTTCCTTCTTCATCAACAACATAGAATTACCCAATTCTATCCTTTGTACCCCAGCAGTCGCAGCGCATTGAAGACCACTACCACCGTTGATCCTTCATGGCCAATAACCGCCCATCCCATGCTTAGCCCGAGAATCGTAGCTGGTACAAGCAGCGCCACCATACCCAGACTGATCCATAGGTTCTGTTTGATGATCGATTTGGTTTTGCGGCTCAGTCCGATAGCGAACGGCAGCACAGAAATCTTGTCGGCCATCAGGGCCACATCGGCCGTTTCCAATGCCACATCAGAGCCCGCGGCCCCCATGGCAATACCTACCGTACTGTTGGCCATCGCCGGAGCGTCGTTGACCCCGTCCCCGACCATCGCCACATGGCCTTCTCCTTCCCGCAGTTGTTTGACCGCCTCCACTTTGTCTTCCGGCAGCAGATTACCCTTGGGATCGTCGATACCGATTTCCTTGGCTACAGCATCGGCTACCCGCTGGTTGTCGCCGGTAAGCATAATCAGGTGAGTCAGCCCCATACTGCGCAGTTTTTGAATGACCTCCTTAGCATCCTCCCTCGGGGTATCCATCAGCCCCAAAATACCCAGGTAGCGGTCACCGGTTCGCACCACCATGGTGGTTTTGCCTGCCCCCTCCAGCTCTTCTACCTGTTGTTTGAGGTTATCAGACAATTTTATGCCCTCGGCTTCTTCAAATAATTCCAAATTGCCAATGTGGACCAGCGAGCCGTTCATTTTGGCCTTGACGCCCCGGCCGGTAATGGATTCCAGATCCTCGGCCTCCGGCAGCCCAGCGCCATGTAGTTTCTCTTTACCGTCACGGACCACCGCCCCGGCCAGCGGGTGATCGCTGAGATTTTCGACAGCCACGGCAGTTTTTACCAGTTCATTTTCGTCAATGCCATCAAAAGTGATCACATCGGTAAGTCTTGGTTCGCCCTCGGTGAGCGTTCCCGTCTTGTCAAAGGCCAGCGCCTTAAGGATGCCGAGGTTCTCCAGCGGTCGCCCCCCCTTGATGAGTACTCCGCTGCGTGCCGCACGACCTACGCCACTGAGTACCGCGCTGGGAGTAGAAATCGCCAGCGCACAGGGACTGGCTGCAACCAGCACCGCCATCGCGCGGTAAAAACTGGCCGAGAACGGTTCATTGACTACCAGAAAGGCAAAGTTCAATACGACCACCAGCATGAGTACGGCCGGGACAAAATAGGTTTCAAATTTATCGGTAAACTGCTGGGTGGGTGACTTCTGGGCTTCGGCTTCGTTCACCAGCTTGATGAGCCGCGAGAGCGTAGAGTCTTTGGACAGTTTGGTCACCTTCACCTCCAAGCTGCCGTTGCCGTTAATAGTGCCGGCAAACACGCGGTATTTATCATCAATAGAGTCAGCGTCTTGGTCCACCGCCTCGGGATCCTCATACTCCATCTTATCTACGGGCACACTTTCTCCGGTGATGGGCGCTTGGTTCACGCTGCTTTGGCCGTTAATGACCACCCCATCGGCCGAAATTTTGCTGTTCGGTTTAATCACAATCACCTCTCCGACCTGCAGGTCTTCTACCGGTACTTCTTCGGTGGTTCCGTCTGTTTTTCGAAGGGCGGTTTTCGGTGCTAATTCCGCCAGTCCCTTGATGGCCTCGCGGGCCCGCCCCATGGCATAGTGTTCCAGGGAGTGGCCGAGGCTGAATAAGAAAAGCAGCAGGGCCCCTTCCGTCCATTCGCCGAGGATGGCTGCTCCGATGGCCGCTATCAGCATCAGGAAGTCAATCTCAAAATTCCCGGCCTTCACTTCGGTGTAGGCCTCTTGGACCAGGTAGTAACTGCCAAAAAAGTAGGACCCTACATACAGGACCAAAGATACCCAGCCGGGGACCCCGCCGGCAAAGGAGAGCCCAAAGCCGACCGCGAGCAGCCCCCCGCAGATCAGCGAAAAGATCAGCTCCGTTTTGTCCCCGATGATACCGCCGTGGTCGTGGGCATGGGCGTGTTCTTCCTCATCGTCATGAGCGTGATCATTGCCGTGGCCATCATCTTCGTGACTATGCTCGTGATCGCCTTCATCCGTATCGCCGGATTTATCTTTTTCATGCTGTTGGGCATCGGTGTGTTGAGGGACATCAGGACTTTCAGGATGTTCTTGTTTT
Source organism: Fodinibius salsisoli (assembly GCF_026229185.1). Classification (GTDB taxonomy): domain Bacteria; phylum Bacteroidota; class Rhodothermia; order Balneolales; family Balneolaceae; genus Fodinibius; species Fodinibius salsisoli. Next base: position 85,806 of record NZ_JAGGJA010000003.1, read on the forward strand.
TGTTCTTCAAGCAGGGATTGGTTATCGGTATGGCGCTGGTCCGGGGCTATTTTCAGGCCGGCTGATTCATCATCGATGGTCGAATCAAGCTCATTTTGGGGGCCCGGGGGATACGGATGCCCATCTGAGGAGCTGTTGGAAAGCTGTTTGATTGTCAACCCCATTCCTTCGATCGATTCCAACAGGCTATGGTCATTTACCATCTGCCTATTGTATTCCAATCGTATCCAGCCGGTAGCCCCGGCATAGGCACTGACGGTCCCCTCTAACTTTTGCAGCCGCCGTGTGATCGCGCGGGCATGACGGGGATGACGGATACCCCGGACTTCCAGCAGCAGGTGCCCAAAAGTATCCTGAAGCTGAGCGCCCGCCTGGCGGGCTATATTTTTTATATGCCGAAGAGAAATTATCTCGGGATTAAAGTGGATGCATACCAGTGAATCTTCTTCCTCCCTTTTTATATGTACCCGGTGTATTCCTTCCCGGCCCTCAAGTGTTGTGATGAGACGGGAGACACACTTGTCTTCCACATCTGGAATCTCCGGTAGTAGCACGGGCAGGTTAATCGTTAATTTATTCATCCGTTCCCTCATGTGATTTACGAATCCAATTCCATGCGCTTCCCGCATGATCGAGGGAAAAGAATTGTAATTCTTCGTTGAACAAGGGATTCAACAGCTGCGTGCTCCATTGTTGCCACTTTTCCTCCCCTACGATGGCAATCCGGTCAAACGAACCGATATATTCGGCATCCAGCCGAAGATCTTTCCAGAAGGTGGCCGCATCATCCCAGCCCTTAAAGTCCTCCATGATCATAATTAAATGGGGATCCTCCGTCCTATCAACTTGGTTTTTTAACACAGGCACAAGATCATTCAAATCGCCTTCCGTTAGTTTATCGGTTACCCGCAATGCCAAAACACCGTTTTGCAACTCATTATTAACTATAAGCATAGGTATTATACCATTCATTACAATTACTTCACTATTAGTATATACCTTTGAGAACCAGAAGACTTGCAGGGTTATGTAAAAATCGTGCAGAATTATGAGGAAATGGGGATAAACCCCTGGTTTGCACCCATGTGTTACTCGTAATCCGTACCTTACGTAATCCAAACTGGCTCAGGCTGATCCCCTATGAGCTGTTTTTTTGTGTGAAAAGGATGTCCATTAAACCTAATTTTTTAACTTTTGACCGATTCAAATAATCGATATAGTCCCGGCACGCAATTTGCTGTTTTCCCGCCGGCCGTCAAGCATCTTCTGATTATAAACGGGGTCTTCTTTTTAGCCCTGAACACGCCGGTTATCGGCGAGCTGCTGTTTGCCTACGGAGCATTATGGCCCGTTGGCTCCGGACAGTTTGAGATCTGGCAACCCGTTAGCTACATGTTTCTGCACGCTGGGTTAGGTCATATCTTTTTTAACCTGTTTGCGCTGTGGATGTTTGGCCAGGCCATCGAAAACTATTGGGGGACCAACCGGTTTACTATTTATTATTTTGCAACGGGCATCGGAGCGGCCCTTATTCAGCTCTTGGTCGTCTCTTCCGGCACCCCCACGGTGGGCGCTTCGGGGGCGGTTTATGGGATCCTGCTGGCCTTTGGCATGATGTTCCCAGACCGCTATATTATACTGCTCATTCTACCCATTCCGATTAAAGCGAAATACTTTGTCGCTATTTTCGGGGTAATTGAACTGGTAAGCGGCCTTACGCGCACTTATTCGAACGTGGCCAACTTTGCCCACCTCGGCGGGATGGTGTTTGGTTATATCTTAATTAAGATATGGGGACTGAAGGGAGAGAATCATCATTCAATCTGAGAAAACTGAAGACATTTCGGGTTTCTCAGGCTATCCCCGTCGCCACATAGGTTGCACCAAAATAGTATTCCTTCATTTCGGATCGAGGAAAATGGTTTTCAACAGAACACCAGGGCGATCGCTTGGTATGGTCAGGCCTGACGCCATAGGGTTTTAAAAGGGCAATCATTCCACGCACCAGCCACTCTGGCCACTGCCCGGGCTTTTTCAATTCAAAAATGGACATACGTTTCCCCGGCGTCAGGTTAAGATTTTCCATCGCTGCTTTCCGATAGGCCCTCACCCGAAATCCCAACAGGGAAAACCCCCAGAGCGAAGCGTCATATACCGCAGCCCACCGGTTGTATATGGCTTTGATTTCTTCCGCAGATAGCATGCATGGTTTCATAGAACTATGGGATATTAAAAATATTTAGATAACAAAATCCATCTGGTCAATCAGCTCTATTAAGGTCGCTTCTTGCGTAATATATTTATTAAACTCTAAAAAGATCCATCCGGTGGGAATCACGAACACATTCATAACGCCCTTAAAATTATTGAGAAGAGTCGTTACGGCCTGCCGGTGGTTCCGGTCTCGCACTGCCCGCATTTTAATCCACAGATGGCCAAAGGTATCATCCAGTTTACCAGCCGTCTGGGTTGCGATATGTTTTATTTGGCTTGCCGAAATGATGTCTTCATCAAAGTAAATACAAAGTTCTGGACCCGGTTCTTCTGTATCCAGTCGCACCTGCTTAATTCCATTTCTTTTTTCGAGACTGCCCTTTAAACGATCAATGCACTGATCCTCGGCATTGGCCACCTGATGCAGTACATCGCTGATGTCAAGCACTAATGTATTCATATAATTTGATGGTTTTACAATGTTTGAAGCCAGTTTAAAAATGAACTGTTACCCAGGTTATGCTTCCGTTTGCACCTGCTTCTGCTCCGATAAATCAAACGGTTCCTGTCCTTCGGCTTCGAAATCTGGGCGACGGCTGAGTACAAGGTAACCCAACAGGCCGCTGACCAGTGAACCGATAAGAATGCCGATTTTTGCAAACTCCAGTAAGATAGGATCAGTAAAAGACAAGCCGGCAATAAACAGCGCCATGGTAAATCCGATTCCGGCCAGCAGGGCCACCCCGTACACTACCTTCCAGGTTTCCTTGTTAGCAGGCAATCCGGAGAAGCCCAGCGTGGTAAGCAGCCAAGTAGCTCCGAAAATACCAACCTGTTTTCCAATGAATAATCCAATCGCTATGCCCCAGGTGAGAGGTGATATTAAGGCCTGGCTCATTACGTTAGGGTCAAAAATCACCCCGGCATTGGCAAAAGCAAACAGCGGCATAATCACAAAATAGACGGCGGTATGCAGTTTATGCTCCAGCCGGTGCAACGGCGATTGCGCATGCTGTACGGTCTCATCCATATGGTGCAGGGCCTGTTCCCTGGTCGCCGGCAGGTCCTCATCGGCTGCTTGTTTAAAAAGATCAAAGCCTTCTTGGGCATATTCTTTTAACTGGTCCAGGCTCCAGCCCCGAGTGGCCGGTAGGGCGAATCCCAGCAGGACCCCGGCTACCGTGGAGTGGACCCCGGATTTAAGCACCGCAACCCACATGATCCCCCCTACCAAAAGATAGGGCGCCAGGTTATTGACGCTTTTATAGTTAAATAGCAATAAAACCAGCAGGCATAGACTGGCAACGACCAGCGCCGCCATGCTTATCTGTTCGGTGTAAAAGAAGGCGATCACCAGCACGGCAATCAGGTCATCCACAACCGCAACTGCCGTGACAAACACTTTAGCCCACACCGGCACCCGGGATCCCAGCACTGCCAATACGCCGATAACAAAGGCAATATCGGTAGCCATGGGAATAGCCCAGCCGTTCATAAGGTCCGTTCCGCCGTTGAATCCCCAAAAAATAAGAGCCGGTAGTGCTGCCCCGCTAAAAGCCGCTACAACCGGTAGCAAGGCCGATTGAAAGGTCGAGAGCTCTCCATATTTGAGCTCCCGTTTAATTTCCAGCCCAACCAGCAGGAAAAAGATGGCCATTAACCCGTCATTAATCCATTCATGGATGGAGTGTTCAATCACCAGCGAAGAAAAGCCGATGGTAAACTCTAACTCCAACAGGTGCTCATACCATTTATTAAGTGGGCTATTGGCAATGACAAGGGCTGCTACCGTGGCCAGCAGGAGCATCAGGCCGGCCGCGGAATCTTTTTTAAAAAAATGAAGAACAGAGGTATAACGTTTTGAACTTTGCACGGTTCCTAATTATTATTAATGGCCATTTTGAATCATTAAAAAGCACCGCCGCGGTCATACAGCGGTGCTCACCAGGGTGTACGCTTAGGGATTATGATGAAATGTTTGGGAGTAATCGTATGAGTGCACCATTTCATCAAAGCGTATTGGGTATAAGGCTATGGTGCGATAGCCTCTGCTGGTAAGTTGTTGATTATGTGATGGTAACTCTTGCATTTTTATGATCTTCTTGTGCATTATTTTGTTATATCCGGTCGATGGAGATACGCTTATTTTCTTTGATGTCTCTGAAATGCGATGGGGTTAGCCCGGTTTCTTTTTTAAACTGCCGGGAAAAATGCTGCTGGCTGCTGTAGTCTAACCGATAAGCAATTTCTGCCATGGTTTGCTCCCCATAGACAATGAGCTCCTTGGCCCGTTCAATCTTTTGAAGGATGTAAAATCGTTCAATAGATTTTCCCTCTACATCGGAAAACAACCGGCTGAGGTGCTGGTACTCTTTATGAAGTCGATCAGATAGATACTGTGATAACGTGGTATCCAATCGCTTACCATGGTGTATGAGGCCTATAATTAGATGTTTGATTTGTTCGACTAGCTGGCTGCTTCGATCGCTCACAATTTCAAAGCCATTTTGGTGGACAACCTCCCATAATTCAGTGAGCTCCTCCTCATCAATCGGCCGGGCGAATTCTATCCGCCCCAGTTCAATATGTTTGATTGGAAACCCAGCGTCCACCAACTTCGCCTCGAGCACTTCCCCGCAATGTTTGCACACCATATTTTTTATGTGAAAATAGCTATCATTCATCATTGTCAGCTTAGGATATAGTATAATGAGGCAGGCGTTGTCCAGAGCCACCTCAAAATGGTCGGGTTATGATGCTGTACTACCGGATTACTGAACAACGAGTTTCCCTTTCATACCTGCTGCAAAGTGGCCGGGAAACGTACACAGGTAATTATAGTCGCCGGTTTTCTCCGGGACGGTAACCGTGACCTCAACCGTCTCTCCCCCGCCGGCAAGCCCGGTATGGGCAATGACATCATCGGTTCGGCCTTCGGGAATGTACTCATTACTTTTTGCTTTCATTGCTTCTTTTGTGAAGCTGGCCGGATCAATCCCCAGCTTCAGCAGCACCCAGTTATGACCCATGGCCGTGGCGGGAAGGTCGCTCACGGTCGTGAGGCGAATACGCAGCTTCTCCCCGGGCGTGGCCTCAATAGTCTGAAGCAGCAGATAGGAATCGCCGCCGGAGGTTTTGATGGTTTCAGCCGTTCCCAGCAGCTTCCCTTCTTCCTTCACCACATATTTCATCTGGTCCACACCAATAATATCAATGGTTCTTATCTCCTGGGTTTGTGCTTGTGTCTCCTGTGATTGAGGTTGTTGCTCTCCGCCGCCGCACCCAGCCAGAAAAGCTAGTAGGGGCAGCATGTAGGTCAATAAATGCATAATGACGATGATTTGAGGTTAGTATTGAAGATTAAGGTAATGTGTTAGTTCTTTCGTACTATCTGTCCTTGCGGGGTAATGGTTTCCCCGGGCCCCGGCGGGCGCTTAGGAAATCGGGTAATCGAAACATCCGGATCCCGATCCGCCGGCACATAATGGGCATGCGATCCTTTGGATACTTTGGTGTAAGGCTTGGGGTTAAAGGCGCCCAGCGCATCGGCCATGGCAACCCCCGCCAGAATCAGCATTACAACGACAACTACATATTTAAGTTTGTTTTTGGAAGCCATAGCAGTTTCTTCTAATCTGATATTATTTCATAGCGTACTGATAAAGCTACCGCTGTGGTCAGGCAGGGGCAGCCCGCAGGATAGTGATGGAGGTTACGCAGGAATAGTTGCAGCATCATCACCGATCCTGGGTTTGAGTAAAAAAAGACTGCCGCCACCGTCAGGTGGCGACAACCCGGGGTTGGCTGGACTACCTAACGGATGATCTCCTCATCCGTTTCCCCTGTTCGAATGCGGACGCCTTGTTCGACATTTGAGACAAAGATTTTTCCATCACCATGGTTTCCGGTTCGTCCCTTTTCAGTAATAACGGTGATTATTTCATCCACGCGGCGGGCAGGTACTACGGTCTCCAGCTTAATGCGCTGGACCAGCTGGGCCGGGCCTTCTTTAGGGTGTCCCCAGCCGCGTACGTCGCTTAGGGTTATACCGGGTGCATCCGGAAGGTTTTCAATCGCATCGATAACATAGTCAATCATGTTGGTTCGGATAAACGCTTTAATTTCTTTCATAATAATATATGGTTAATCCCTCAGACCGTTTGGCAGCCCGAGGGAATTTAGGATTACAGTTCTGCGTGGGTGACCGGCTCGGCAAACCACTTGTAGATGGTTGGCAGCACTACCAGCGTAAGCAGCGTGGACGTAAATAATCCACCGACCACAACTGCGGCCAACGGGCGTTGCACATTAGAGCCAATATCGTTAGCCAGCAGCAACGGGAGCAGGCCGAGCCCGGTGGTTAGGGCGGTCATAAGTACCGGGCGCAGCCTGAGCAGGGACGCCTGCACCACCGATTTCCCCATCTCCATGCCCTCCTCTCGGAGTTGATTAATGTAGCTGACGAGCACCAGTCCATTGAGCACGGCAATCCCGAAAATGGCAATAAATCCTACAGCCGCGGGGACAGAGAGATATAGCCCGGAAACCCAAAGGGCAAAGATCCCCCCGATGGTCGCAAAGGGAATATTCAGGAAAATAAGCACCGCATAGCGCCAGCTGCCAAAGGTCGAGAACAGCATGAAGAAAATAAGGCCCAGGGTAATAGGCACGACGACCATCAGCCGGCTCATGGCCCGCTGCTGGTTTTCAAACTGCCCGCCGTATTCGGTGAAATAGCCCGCCGGCAGGTCCACCTGCGCTTCTACTTTCCGGCGGATCTCACTAACCACGCTGCCCATGTCGCGGCCCCGGACGTTTAGCTGCACGTAGGTTCGGCGGCTGGCTTTGTTCCGGGAGATCTGCTTGGGGCCCGTAAAGACTTCGACATCAGCAATTTGGGAAAGCGGGACCAGTGCGCCTTCGGCTGTCCGTATGGGAAGCTCGCGAAGCTGATTGATCTGGCTGCGCTGGCCCTCGTGCAGGCGCACAAAGATGTCAAAGCGGCGAATGCCTTCGAACACCTGCCCGGCTACCGAACCCCCGATACCTGTCTCAACAGTGTTTAAGAATTCATCGATGCTGATGCCCAGCCGTGCCAGCTGCTCGCGGTCGGGGCGAACCAAAATTTGGGGCTTCCCGCCCTGCTGTTGGGCGCGAACGTCTACCGCCCCTTCCACGTTTTCGGCGACAGCCGCAATTTCCTGTGCTTTCCGGGCCAGCGTATCCAGATCGTCCCCGTACAGGCTGGCCACCACCTGGGCCCGAACGCCGCTGAGAAGCTCATCGGTGCGGAGCTGAATGGGCTGGGAAAAGTTGGAAGCCACCCCCGGCAGATCCTCAGTTAACTTTTGGGCCATAGCCGACTGCAATTCTTCGTAGTCGCGGCCTGCGTCCCACTGATCCAGCGGCTTAAGATCGACCACATTAAAGATCACGTTCACCGGTTCGGGATCCCCCCCGACTTCCGCGCGACCAACCCGCGAGTAGACGCCTTCCACTTCCGGAAAGGTCTGCATGGATTCCTGCAGGCGTTTGGCATACTCTTGGGTCGTCGGCAGGTTGGCACCCGGCGGCAGCACCGACCGCACCGCAAAGGTCCCTTCCCGCAAGGTCGGCTGAAATTCGGTGCCCAAAAACGGAAACATAGCCATGCTTGCGGCAAACAACACCAGCGCCGCCCCAAACACCATTTTAGGATATTTGGTGCTTTTTTCAATCAGCGGACGGCTTGCTCCCTTCACCTTGCGCACCAGCCATGGCTCTTTGTCCATCCCTTTCTCCGGCAAAATATAGCTGGAGATAATAGGAATATAGGTCAGGGCCAGAAAGATCGCTCCGGCCAATGCAAAGGTGATGGTATAGGCCAGGGGCTTAAACATTTTGCCTTCCACGCCCTCCAGGGAAAAGAGCGGCAGGAACACGATGATGATAATACTGGTGGCAAATACAACCGGTCGAATGACCTCACGGGCCGCCTCCCCTACGATACGCATTAGGGAAACATTCTCCCCTTTGCGCTCTTCCAGCAGCCGGTAGGTGTTTTCCACGATCACCGTGGCACTATCCCCGATCATACCAATGCTGATGGCAAGGCCTCCCAGACTCATTAAGTTCGCCGAAATTCCCATCAGATTCATTCCAATAAAGGCAATGAGAAAGGCAATGGGCACGGTTGAGATGATAATGAGCGTGGATCGCACATCGCCCATAAAAAAGAACAGCACCACCAATACTAAGATAGCCCCGATATACAGTGCATTGGTGACCGTTCCCACGGCTTTGTCCACCAGTTCTCCCTGCGAGTAAAAAGGCTTCATGATCATGCCTTCCGGCAGGGCCTTATTAATGGCATCGATCTTTTGATCCACCTGGCCCAATAGATCTTGGGTATTCGTTCCAATCAGTTTTAATACGAAGGCCCCGACTGATTCTTCGCCATTGGCGATCAGCGACCCTCGTTTAATTTCCGATCCGAAAGCAACATCAGCCAGATCTTTCACGTACACGGGAGTACCCTCTTGGTTGGCGACCACAATATTGCGAATATCCTCGATGCCTTGCTCATGTTGGTTAATCCAGCCATAGCCGCGTACCAAATATTCTTCTCCGCCTCGTTCTATAAAGGAAGCCCCAACATTCCGGTTGTTGGTATTGATAGCTTGCTCCAGATCTTTGAGCGTCAGACCGCGAGAGACCAAGGCATTCATATCGGCATTGACCTGGAACTGCCGGACATCACCGCCCAGCGAAAGCACGCCGGTGACCCCGGGCACGGTCCGTAGTTGCGGCTTTACGATCCAGTCTTGGGCCGTCCGACGTTCCATCAGGGAGTTTTCGGCACCTTTTTTATTTTTCATTTCATACATCATCACTGTGCCGAGCCCGGTGGTGATAGGGCCAAGCTGAGGGTTGCCAAGGCCTTTCGGGATCTCATTTCGGGCCTTGGCAAGCCGCTCCATGACCAGGCGGCGGGCGAAGTAGATATCGGTGTCCTCCTCGAAATAAACGTTGACGCGCGAGAGCCCAAAAATGGACGTACTTTGCACGCGATCCAGTTTCGGAAGCCCATACATCGAAATCTCAATGGGATAGCTAATTTGGGTCTCCACATCCACGGGGGAAAGTCCGGGGCTGGAGGTATATACCTGGACTAAAGGAGGCGATACATCCGGGAAAGAATCAATGGGGACATCCTGAAAGGAAAAATAGCCATAGACCCCTACGGCAGCAACCATCAAAAAGATGGTTAACCTGTTTTTTAGTACACGATCGATAATCTGTTCAAGCATAATTCAACAACTTTTAAAATTCATTAACAATTGCAACGTAAGCAGCTGGTAATCAGGCATTGCTTCTAATGCCCGTGCGAGGCGCTGCGGGTTTGGGCAGTAAGCGCTGATTTTAAGTCAAAAGCCCCGGCCGTTACGGCCTTATCTCCCGGTTGGAGCCCGGCAATAATTTCCACCAGGCCCTCATTTTCTGCTCCCAGTCGTACCGCTACCGGCCGGAAACTGCCCGCTTCTCTGCCGGGCACAAACACCCTGGATTCGCCCTCAATGGTTTGTACGGCGTCCACCGGTATCATGGCAAGGCTGCGCTCCCGGCCGGTCTGGATGCGAGCCGTTCCGAACATACCGGCCCGAAGTTGCCGGTCCGTATTTTTTAAGTTGGCCCGAACGGGCATGGTCCGGGTGTCTTCTTCGAGGGCGTAGGAAATCCAGTCTACCGTTCCCTCAAATATTTCATTGGGGATGCTCCGAACAGCAATGTTCACGGTTTGTCCGGGCTCGATATACCGGATGTCTTGTTCATAGGCATCAATCATGACCCACATTTGGGACAGGTTCGCAACATGAACCGGCGTTTCACTGGAGCTCACCGTCTGGCCCGGCGAAAGGTTACGCTCCTGGATGACGCCATCGATAGGGCTGGTGATATAAAATTGAGAGAGCGGTTGGTCACTTCCGGCTTCAATCTGTTGGATATCGGTCGCAGTGAGTCCGTACAGTCGAAGTGCTTCGGCCGTGGCATTTAATTCCGCCTGTGCTTCCTGAAACGACGCTTCTGCTTCCAGCAGTTCCGCCTGGCTGGAAATCTGCTGCTCATACAGGGATTGTTCGCGCTCATAACGGGCCTGCTCGGACTTAAGCCGTGCTTTCAGGCGGAGATATTCGGCCTTGGTCTTGCCGAGCTCTACGCTGCTCATTAATGCAACCGGTTCCTCGCGGGTTACCTGCTCACCCAGATCTTTAAGCACCTTGACAACCTTGGCCTCAAGACGAGGACCTACTTTGGCTATGTTATCCAGATCGTAGCTAATATTGGCGGGGCGTGCAATAGTCGAGGCCGCGCTTCCGGAGTCCAGGGTTTCTACATTGATCCCGAGGTTTTGGCGTTGCTGCTCGGTTAAGTGCACTTCGCCGGTATAACCTCCTCCCTCCTGGTACTGATCACCGGATTCAGGGCTATGCTGCTGCTCTGTAGAATGGTCGCCGGATTCCCCGGCATGTTGCCCGCCTTCTTCACTACTATGTTGTTTTTGCTGCTGGGCGGATTGCGTATTAGAATTTCCATTTTCATTACTATTTAAACCACAACCGGTTATGATTCCTCCGGCTATAAAAATTCCTGCAATGGCTATATATATAACTGATTTCTTCATGATGGGTAATGCGTTAAATCATTAATTGGATGGTATGTCAGAAAGAGGGGTACCGATCAGGCGCTCGACCTCGGCTATAGCCCGATTATATTCAGCCAATGCTTGAATATATCGAGTACGGCTGGTAAAAAGCGTGCGCTGGGCATCCAGCACCTCCAGATAATCAAATTTCCCTTGCTTATAACCGGCCTGTATGCCCTCAAAAGCGGATTGTGCGCCCGGTAATACTTGGTTCTGTAATTGTTTCACTTCGTGGTAAGAAGCTTGCAGCCGGTTATAAGCCTCTTGTAAGGCCCTGGTTACTTCCGTAACCGCCGCCTGCCGCTGTGATCGGCCGCGATTGATTTGATATTTGGCCGCTTTAATATCGCCTTGGTTGCGATCGAAAAGGGGAAGCGGTATGGAAATTCCCACCACTGCAGCTTCGGCGCCTACATCTTCAAAATGCTTATAACCGCCGCTAATGGTAGGATCGGGAATGCCTTGGGCCCGTTCCAGGGAAAGCTTCGACTCGCGTTGCTGCATCTCGGTAGCCCAGCGCGCAACGTCCGGGTTGCGCTGTATGTACTGCACCAGCGAGGGGTAGGCCGGTAAAGAATCGGTTTGGGCCAGCGTACCGGCCAGTTCCTTGAATACAGGCTGCTTGCTCCCCCAAAAGGAGGATAGGTTACTGCGGGCGGCCTTAAAACGGTTTAATGCATTTTCAAGGTCAATGCGGGCCCGCGAGAGTTCCACTTCTGCTCTTGTCTTTGCAATGGGTGAAACCTTGCCGACTTCGACCTGAGATGAAATAGAATCAAATAGCTTTTGAGCTACCTCTACTAATTCCTGTTGCTGATGCCACTGTTGCTGGGCTTCTAACGCCGAAATATACGCTTGGGTAACGCCGGTGAGCACGTCCAGGCGCTGAGTCTCATAATCCCAGCCCGCCAATTGTTGGTTGTAGCCCGCCAGGCGTTTTCGTTTAAGCCGATCGGCGCCCAGCAAGATCTTTTGGCCCAGCCGAATGGTGATTTCGCGGTTATCCAATCCTTCAAACTGTCCGGAGCCACCAAAGTTCTCCATTTCCGCTTCCAAACGGGGATTGGGTAGCAGTGACGCCTGCAAGCGCTCGGCTTCCCTCGCGCGCACCTGCCAACCGTAGCTTTGCAGCCGGGGATTTTCGAGCACGGCTTTGGAGAGCGCATCCGGAAAGGTCAGCGTATCTGATATCTGTATGGTTGCTGCCGTATCCTGCGGCTCCACGTTTTTGTTCAGGGCGGGAGATTGTCCGTAGTTTTTGTCTCCCAAGGTACTTTCCGAGGGTGGTTCAATAAGGGTCTGTTCGCTGGCGCATCCGGCAGCAAGTACAAGCATGCCGAGGACCAACACAGTTTTTAAAAATAGTTTCATATATTCCAACCAATTTTTTGCTGTTATAAAGGGGCAAGCAGTACCGGCAGGATATAGTTATTCCTTACCGGATTACCTTACTTGCAATGAAGAAGTGATATAAAAAGGGCTGGAACTACTTAGTTGTAGAGAATGCGAACAACGGTTGTTAGCGAGGCTGTTATTGCATCCTCGATTAAGGGAGGGTCGTAGGAAACAAGGTGAAATACTCGTGATTGCGGGAGGTCTTCAACCTTGCTATACAGAATACCGTCAAGAACCTTGAGCGTGCGCTCCTGATCGAACCGCGTCGTTCGTTGTTCTTTGGAACAGGTCGCTGAAAAAGCAATATCGCTGTGATGGCTTTGACCGGTATGGTAGGTAGAGGAGCTGCTATCGTGATGGGTCCCGGTATGCATCATATCCTCTGAGGGGATCGAAAGAAAAGAACCGGCGACCGACTCGATATTGACATCGCCATTTTCCTCAAAACACAGAACCAGAGCATCTGCGATGCCGTGGATACTCAGGAAATGCAGACTAAATAAGAAAATAAGCGCTGCAGCTATGCCCTTCGTACCGGTTCGATATGTAGATCTAATGGTTTTGATAGGTACAATCGATTTTATTAGACCCTATTATAGAGAATAAATCACGAAATTAAAAGAGTGTTATTTGAACGAGGTTCATCTTTGCCGTTTGCTTCATGTGTTGGGCCGTGATCAACATTTCCACGTTCAGCCGAGTCGTTCGGTCAGCCAATGATCTTTTATGTGACTCGTGTAATATTATTATTGCGGCCCATGTATAACCACTTTACATAACCGAGGCTTATACGACAAGTGAGTAAATTTCACCGCGTAAAATCACTCTTTCTTTAAAAGAAACATCAGTCTAACATACCGCTGAAGAGTTTGTAGTAGATCCCGATTATGATAAAATGAAGTAGTCATATTGTTCACTTAGTAACAGCTTGTATCTTGGTCCACTTCATTGATTTCTTCTCTTCCCTATATTCTTGGTATTCTCGAGTGCTGAGTTGTAGCCCGATCCATGAAGGTGCTTTGACTGTTCGCGGCTTAATACAACGGTATGTCGATTTCTGTTTAGAATTAGAGCTATTCTGTGATTCAATTCTTAGAAATTCGTTCTTGTCCAATAAAGATAAGTACTTATTTACTGTTTCTTGATGACATTTTGAAATACGCGTAATTTCTTTCATAGTAAAGGTTTTTAATGAGCGGGCCGCCTTCCATATTTTTTTAGGGATCGCTGGATCTTGAAAGTCTTTGGCTAGTTGTTTCTCATACTGCCGCTGTTTAATACACCCTTCGGTTAATGAATTCCATTTAACAACCGCTTGATCCGGGTTCTTACCATCTGGACCTTTACAGAGACAGTCCGTATTCAGACAATTAATATTCCAATGTCTAAATGTTATACACCGTAATTCCAGAGGTACTCCTCCACAAAATGGACAGGGACGTGGTTTTACGATAAGGGCTTTGCCGATAGACATAAGTTACTGAGGGGTTTTATCGATTAATTCCGGGGAAATAGATTCCATTGAATTTGTTTTTGCTTTTTCCTCCAAGTAGTGCAACCATGTCATAATTTTTCGAAACTCTCCGTTTGTAATCTCATATAATCGTTCGGCCGTTTCTTCATGCATTGGAACCTCTGCAAGTTTCTCGCTAATCTCCAATATCTCGTCCTGATCAATAGGCCGAGCACGGATAACATCGGCAAAACGACTGTATAAGTGCGGAAAACCTTTCAGTTTTCGTTCTGCATTATGCATACCAATCAGGAGAAAACAATTACCACTCTCATCGTGAATATCCCTCATAGTTTCTAGAATTTTGCTATCATGAAGCATATGATCAACTTCATCAATGATAACCAGTTTCGGATTTATACTTAACACCTCGACCGCTCGGTTATAGGCATTTTTGATCCGTCCCTCTTGTTTTTCATTAAGTTCATGTAACAGATCATTGAGGAACCATCGGATCGACCACGCGGTTTTAGCCCGTAGATACACATAGTCTTTCTGCACATGCATATGAATAGCTGCCTCTGATTTACCTAATCCGGGAGAACCATAGAACAACCCCAAGCCGGGGGTACCGTTATCTGTTGTCAGTAGCGTATCGGCTAATTTATATAACCGTCGTACATTTTTAGTAATAACAAATTGATTTTTCATTTGGAGTCCTCCAATTACTTACTTTTTGTTAGGGTCAGTCTTCTGAATGTTATTGCTGTTTAAATGCATTAGTTTATTCCTACTTGAACAGTTCATTAACCCATCCGCTATATTTTGTTTTATACAGGCCAGTATAACTTTCACTTTGGATAAAGTTTTTAAGGAAAGTGATGTCTTCATCAGTGATTTCTTTTTTTTCCTTTCCGGCTATGTGTTCAAATCGCTCGTAGGGGTATTCAAACAGCGGACGTTCTACTGCTTCATTTACCTCATCTATGTCTACCGGGTAGTCTATTTGATTTGCACCACCGTCTTCTGTCTTCGTCTTTGAGTCCAGATCATATGCTGATATGGGGGTAATATCCTCCTTTTCTTCTTCATCATCTTTAGGAATGAGCTTCCAGGCAGGCATGGTCGTATCATCATTCAAATTATAAAGTGCTTCGTTCGCCCGTTTTGCGCGTTTTCTCAAGCGTCTTCGTTGCTTCATCTGCTCACGAATCGTTGGATCAATCTCCCCTTCCTCATTGACCAATTGCTCAAACGGATGCTTCGCCTTGCAGGCATAGGCCTCACATAAGGGGACTCTGTGTCCCTCACTGTGGTCATAGACCCACACTTTCTCCGGTACCCGACGGGTATACCGGACGACCACCGGTTTATTCCAGCCTGTGAGTACGTCCCGATTTTGATACTCTATGCCTTCAATCGTAAATCGAGCCCGGCGGGGACGTTTTTTTTCAGCGCGAAGAAGCAGGTCTATCATATCCTTATAGGGTACGCCTGGCCCTTTACCATCTTCAAGCACTTGTAACGGCGTTTCCCCTTTTCGCAGGCCGCCATGATCTTCTTTCCCATAGGCCTGGAAGGTCCAGTGTTTCAGGGTCTTGAGAACTTCAGGGATGGTCGGCAGCCAATCTCCTACGTGTTTTTTGTAGGCCCGCGCATGCATCTGTTCATTGCGTTTAAGCCGGGGGACTTGCTCGTCAATGGAATTTCCCCGATAGGTCGGCAATAGCTTCGAAAACCGTTCATTAAGCTGATTGAAAAACTGCTCTATCGGTTTGCTTTGCGGGTGATAGGGTTTGGTGAAGTGGGTAATAATGCCATACCGCTGATAGATCCCGGCCAGCCTGGTATCATAGAACTCTGGGCTCTTCGTAAAATGTTTGGCTTTAAAGGCTCGCCCGTTGTCTAAAATCACCGCCTCCGGAAACTTTCCGAGGGTTTTCACGGCATCGGCTAACGCTTCGGAAATATTATCGGTATTCTCCGTGGGCATGATCGAAAGGCCAACGGGCATTCGGGAGCGTCCATCGTAGAAACAGATGAGCGTCGGACGATGAGCTTTGCCCGTGTAAGGATGCTTTACATCAAAATTAAGTACGTGCCCATCTGCTATCAGGATTTCACCTACTGTTAAGGTATTCCAATCGCGGTCAATATAAGGCAGTACCTTATCATTGAGGGCTTTTTCTCCCTCCCGATATAACGTCCAGGTATCAAAGTGTTCGTTCTTATAGTCCTTTATCCACCGGCAGGCAGTCTTCGTGCTGCAAGGAGGCTCTCGGCCCTTCAATCGCAGGTTTGCATGCAGAATTTTAGCCGCCGTGGTAGGAGCAATTTGACTGGGCTGTAGCAATAATGCTAGTAGTCGCTTTTTATACCACGTTGGTATTGAATAGTGGCCTTTATTTCGCTGGTATTTGGGGGCAAGCGCTTTAATCACATCCTCCCCCTGTTGGCAAGCTTTTTTGTAATTGGGCCACCACCGCTGTTGGAGCATATATCCACTCACCTCCCCTATGGTCTTAAAGGTTTCTTCAAGGACATGGCCGCTATTATAGATTTCAGCCACCTCGTGATAAACCGGTGTAATATTCTTGTCCTGAGCCTTAGCTCGATTTAGGGCACGTTCCAACAGATGGATGAGATCAAGTCGGGCTTTGGCTTTTTCTATCGCCCACCCTGGTAACCCCTTGTGGTTGGATTCAAAAGAAAGTTGACTGTTCTTTTGTACATGTTGGATGTATTCCAACCTATAAGGTTCCGGCAGGCCTTCAGGATTAATTAGATGCCGATAACCATTCCGCCCTGTAGAGTGTTCTTTTTTTAAATAATGATCGCTAATCCTTTCCCGTTCGATAAGTTTTCGAATGCCCCTCTTCCCTATACTAATAATTTGTGATAAATCAGTAACAGATATATAATTTGGCACCTCTTGCTGATTATCGAGTTTGAACATAATGCTTAAGGTTATTTACAGGTATTCCATCCATTAGTTATTTAACTTCCTCGAGGTATTTAAAAATGAAGTAGGTAAAATGATCGTTGGTTACTTTAAATTAACTCTACTACTATCAATGTCTCTAAACTTACCTCTTTCAATCAATTAAAGGAATTCCGGCTATCTCTTGCTAGAGAAAACGAATACATTTGTGTAATTAAGTTGACAAATGTCACCTCATGTATTACAATATTGTATTACGATATTGTAATACATGTTTGAACATCATTTTTAGTATTTAAATTTGTAATACCTTTTTTAAACTTTAGGATATTGATGGATAGAATCCCTAATGTATCCGAGAATATTTTGCTATACAGCAGTAGAAATTTGGATTGGGAAATAGAATTAAAGATTTCTCTTCTTATATTTATCATATGTGTAACACATGTTTTTAGTGAGCAATCCAACTCTCACATATACTGTATGTTTAATTTTTAGACAATCTCATCATAAATGGTGAAAAATTCAACAGATATTTGGAGTAGGCTATCTGAAGTGCTCAATGCGGACAATCTTGATGAAGTTGCTAAGAAGCTCGGTCTGAATGCCAGTACTTTAAGAGGAAGAAAAGCGAGGGAAGCTATACCTTACGAACAAATTGTTCAAAATCTGGACGTTTATGATTTAGTATATGTTTTCAAAGATAAAAAGATAAATAAACCTGTTGATTTACTGGACGGGATTAACCAAAAAGATATTGAAAAAGGTAATTTAAGCGAAATTGAACAATACCTTGACAAACTTGTCCAGGACATTGAAGAAGGACCTTTTTCCAGCAAATTTAAGCTAAGAATGGTTGCTTCTCTCATGCGTATAGCTGATGATAACCTTAAAAACTTTCAGGAAGAAATCACTCGAGTACCATTAGAGGAAAGATAATGCACCCTGAATATCCTTATTATTACTATTTATTTATCTTTCGGGATGCTATTTGTATAGAGAATATTGGAATATAAAGTCTCACCATATGGCCAGCGTATGCCACCCCGATGTGTCCCTGCCCAACTGAAGTAATCTGGATCTTGTAGCTCAGAAAAGATTCCTTTACGGAGTGGCTTTAGGTCAAAAATACGTTGCTCTCCACTCTCGAAAGTTAATTCAAGCTTAAAATTATCCAAGGGAGATACGGCTGACACATCTGGGACCGGACCTGAAGAGGTTTTCAAGCCTCCTAACAATTTTTCTCGTTGTTTTCTCCGTTCTTTGATTTCCCGTTTAACTTGATTAACTGGTATTCCATCTCCTTCTTTAAATGATTTAGTTCTGGCCCGAAGGGTACAATGAAGATGGATTTTCTCTATTAGATCGAAAAGGGTTTTCATTCGACTATCTCCATCATCATCCGGTGAATTTTCAGTTTCTTCAGCTGGGGACATGTCATCGGGTAATGGCGGAGGAATATTTTCAAACTTTCTCATAAGGTGATTAGCCTCAACAATCCAATCCGCATTTAGGCCTGATTCTGAAGAATCTATACTCTGGTAAATTTCATCTGCTAATTGCTCACGCAAAGCATTGGGCAGGTCGAAAATAATATTGAGCAACTCTTGTTTCTTCATTCTATTAATAAGTTTTTTGTTCCCCTTGCTATTTTCAGCTACTAAAGTATTGAAATAGTACTATGAAAAAAATTGGTATAATAAAATAATTTTCAGAAAACACCTGTTGGTCCAAGAATACCCTTACTGCTTGCTGTCAATAGATATCAAAAGAGATGAAATGCAAAACAATTTAAGCTTATTCAATTTTGCCAGTCACAGCTACCAACTACTGGCTTAAAATGTAGGTGTTCAATTTATTTTAATCTGCTTGTCCATATTTGACTAATTTAGAATTTTGGGCCTTTTTAGCTCCCGAAAACAAAATAATCCAAAATGCCTCTCTCGTCGCTTAAACGTATATTATGGGGCAGAACCCTCAATTCACATTATTTTATTTTACTTGTCCAGTGATAACATGCTCTAAGCGGAATTTATTATCGATGGTATCGATGGTATCGATGGACAGGCAGATTAAAATAAATGGACAACCAAAATAAAATAATTCTGGGGTTCCCTCTCTGGAAATAGAGTCCATAGAAATCATCGCCTATGTCCTTTAAACGGCATTTATATCCATTTTAATCGGTCATTTCGGTCATTAATGTGCTATTTACTTCATTTTTGTTCCTATTGGCAAATATCCAATTATAGGTATAACCTTCTGGTATACAGTTAGTTAACTAAATCACCTTTGTTCCTTATTATGTTCCTATTGCAGAAATTCTAATAGGAACATAAATTTTTTGCATTGATGCTTTGTTGGAGCTAAAAAGATCCTCCCTGCACTAATGTTACCTACGAGATTTAGAAAATGAGTTAAGGAGCGACATTAAGAATATTTTGCTTGGGTAGGTAATCTTTTTAATATCTCCTTCAGGTTTAAAGGTTATCAAGACTCAGTATCCTGGATTTTTATTTTGTTACGGATGTCTTCTACACCTTCTAAAAATTTATCAAACTCATCTAATATAGTCTTACTATCATCTTCTTCTTCATAAAAGTTCTTTAAGCGATCAAGTGATTTAATATCATATCCTGGTACCGAATCAATACTATTTTCAAGCCATACATTAACACTGCCATTCTTTGATTTTTCATACGCCTTAGCTAAACAAAACCTGAGTAGTTTTCTGGTATAACTATTAATCAATTCAACCTTGTTAATCCAGTATTTAACTTCAGAATCCAATTCCTCTTCTTTAACTTTGTCAAAATCCTTCAGTTGATGAAAAGGTCTTGGATCTCCTTTGGGATCAATCTTTTTTAATACATGAAATATTTGTTCAAAGTCTTCGAATGGGCGACTACCGTTTGGTAAGTGCCCCCTCCTTTCCCATAATTTCAGAATAGTATCAAAACATTTTTCTTTCGCTTTGATTTCTTCTTCCCCTGTTGCATTTTCGGCGATTACAATTTGTTCAGATATGTAATGTGCCATCCATTTAGAAAGAGTATCAACCCCGGATTGTAACTCTAATTCTTGAACAAGTTCCTTACCCAAGTTGATAGCTCGTTTCTGTATCTCTGAGCTCACCTTCTTCTGAGAGGATATAAACTTTACTTTCTCTTGTATATGTTCCCGATTGTCTTCCTGGCTCATTTAGACTCCTATTTATTTGCACTTCGATGATAAGTTTTTTGTTTAAAGCTTCACACATCTGTTTAATGAATTGAAATGAACAACTCATTTTCAAGCCGCCGATATTAAGTTCATCTCTACCATGCTGTTTCTTTAAACTCCAAATACGACAGTCTAGGGCTGATTTGCTAGATTTAGTCTGGAACCATTCTCTTTTTGCCGAATCATGAGACAAATTAAATCTATTTACATAAGATTTGCCAATATTATAAGAAGGATCAAACTTGTCTATTCCTAATGACTTATGTTCATCATAAATCCAACCAAATAACTCAAAAGGATAATCATCAAACTCAAAACCCGCTTCATCATACGATGGAATTTTAAAATCAGATGCATTTTCACAATTATTCAATGCAATAAGTAACGATTCCGCTCCTTCTATAGATACAAAAGCACTTGAGATACGAATTCTTTCATTTTTGTAATTATTATACTCATTCCAACTTCCATATACATTTAGCCAAGATTTTTTTATATCATCAAAAAATAGAGTATTAAGAAAGTCATTGGGTCCAATTCCGTTAACCCACTCATTTCTTTTTTCTTTGCAATTAACCCATGACCGTCGTTTAATTGGAAATGGGTCACGCCGATCAGACAACCATTTTCCATCTTTCCGAGTTAGAGTATGTCTTTCTAACCAGTTCTCCCAGGTTTCCTCCTCCCAGTTCCGACGATTAGCTGTTGGCATTTCTTCTAATAATTTTGATGCAACAACTAACATTGCATGGTATGAGATATAGAAACGGTAATTATCTGTTTCAGGATACGATGATTTGAAGTGCGTAGTTTCTCTCCCCGAGTGGTGAGAATTCCAAAGGTTATGTCGAGGATCTTTTATGGATTTATCTTCTATTTCAAGATCCCATTCATTAAAAACTATCTCCTTGGCTAAATCTGCAACTTGTTCCATGTTAATACCAAACGCCCTACCTAAAGCATCCAACCAAGACCTTTTAAAATCATGAGGAAAATAAAACTCTAAACTTTCATCAATCGACTCCTCTTCATGCCATGGACTATCGACCCTATCGTCAAGACCTTCAAGATCCCTAACAGAAAGTTGGCTTTTTCCTACTTTTTTTAATTGGTCAATTAGTCCGGCATCATAAATATCTGGAAAAGCAGCTGCTAAAGATAATGCTATCTCTGCAGCATACTTTTGAATCAATATATGCTGAGTATTTAACGCTAAATTAACTAATAAATCGCTCTCATCTTTTAATATCTCAGGATTATCAATTGCAATACGGGATAAAGCAATTAATAAATACTGTTTTGCATGAAGATCATAAAAAGGAAATTTCTCTGACCCAAAAGAATCTACAGTACCTTTTTCAAGCCATTTTAATAAGGAATTAATTTCGCTCTTACAATTCGACTCTGCCAATCTGCGCACACAGTGTACTGCTTCCCAACGCTTACTGGATCTAGGTTCTCCAAGAGCAGCCCATACAAATCCTGTAAACGCATCGGTAACATCTGTTGGAGGCTTTAACGAATCAGCCCATGAACCATCTCCGAAAACCTCTTCAATGTGTAGTTCGAATCTGGAGAGCGAAAAATCCAATATATCGGATGCCTCTTCAGTAGAAATAAATGAAGAGGCAATCTCAGCAAATCCAAAAAAACCATCCGAACCTAAAAAAGCTGAAGACCCGGATAAGCCTTTTATTATCCCCTCATACAAAGAGGAAATATCGTCAATATCCAGAGAAACTTGATTCAAAAAGTAATTTCTACCGCCTTGAGTTGTTAATTGATGAGAAAAGCGCCGACCAATCGATTCAATAATATTAGGCCATGCTTTTTTAACACTAATTTTTTGTCTCCATCTGATGGGTATTTGACTAAGTATATCCTTGATTTCATAAATACTTAACTCGTCGATGTTAACAATCAGTTCTAGTGCTTTCTTAGCTTTAGTATCTGGTATACGTTGTATTAATTCATCCCAAAAATATTCAACGGACAAAAACTGATTTTGGGATATGGAGTCAAACTGTTCTTTGGCCTTCAATATTCCAGATTTGGTAACTATATCTAATCCTCGAAATACATTATCCCAATCTATTTCACTGCTTTCTGATTTGTTATAACTCCTATTCGATGAACCAGTAACCTGGTCTTCTTCTTTGGTCAACTCTAAGACTTGATCCAAATCTCTTTCTTTAATCTGTAAATCTTGTATTGCTTCTTTTAACTTTTGGTATGCACCAAAGTTGGAACCACCCAATCTTAAATCTCTATAAGCAGTATCGAAAATATATTGTTGCTGTCTTTCATCATTTCCTTTTTGTAGACATAAAGCAGCGAAATCTAGATAGCCGTATTCAAAACTAAAAGCTGACAAACTCCAACCAACGGTAGGATTAATAACATCTGATCGTACCAGCTCATCAGCTAATGGCCTTACTTGCCGGTCAAACCACCCAACGCGCCTGTCCCTCCATCTACTTAGAGCAGATAAAGCAGAACAAGGACTTAGTTTGGCACATGTCCTAATAGCACCATTTCGGTGAAAGTGCTTTTCTCGAGCTACGTTGTTACCGACCAATTCAGCTACTCTTATGAATCGATATGCGGTTTTTGGAATTTGATCATTCTCCTGAGCTCTCCGATTGGCGACAGCAACCAATGCCTCCCATCTATCTATAATTTCATATCCAAATTTAGATACTGCTTCGATGGCAAGGTTAAAATATTCAGCTGAGTCAGCTGGACTTACATTTAAAACGGCACGGGATAATTCAACATACCATTCTGCTACTGTTTCAGTATCGGCATCAGAAACGGTTTCAATTTCCTGGTAGCAAGATTGTTCAAGCTGATGTCTTAGGTCTTTTAAATGTTCTAACCTATAAGCAGTTCGTAATGCCTTCAACTTATCCTTAAGCCAATAGCTTGCTTCTTCTTGTGATAATTTTTCCTTAAATGAATTGATTAAAAACGAGTCCGATTCTTGGTAAAATTTAAGTAATTCAAACTGTATTCGTGTTATTTCATAAGGTAGATTATCATTTTGCCTCCATCTATTAGAGGTGGCATTACTAGAGGCTTTGGCTGTTTTCGAATATTCTTCTTCAAAATCTTCTAAATTTTCAGTTATATTCCTAGCTCGTAACAGATACCAAGGGAATAATCCCCCAATTACTTCATCAAAATTTCTTCTATCCCTATTTGTGTGGCGATTTCTTTCATCATCTATTAATGACTTGGGCATGTACTGCTCCAAATCTGGATTTAAATTATTTGAGAGTACACACTTAAGAGAGTGACCTCTTAAGAAAAAACTACGTCCTCCAGTTTGATGATTACTAGAAATTGAGTTTGAAGCTCTATTAGGGACAAAATATTTTAAAATTCGAAGTATTTTTTTTTCTTCAAGTCCCTGATTCGCACACGCCTCTGCAAATGATATAATCGCATCCCGTAGTGGCTCTGTCCCCCAACTCCGAAAATCTCTAGATGGTCGAGTCCTACGATGGATCATCCAGGTCAAACAGTCTTCAATAACTTCCGCCTGTAGGAATCTCCCTATTTTTAAAAGTTCATGCACAATCGCAATGATAAAATAAGGACTTCGATTGCCTAAACGATTACCTAGAGGAGCTAGTTTAAAAACAGTCTCTATCTTACCATGATCAATTAACCGCCTTACAAAGAGACTGGTAATATTGAATATTGTCTGAGGAGGCTTCCAGCTGTGAATGAAACTAACCGTCTCTTCGGGTCCGAAGAGGTTGTAATATGAAATGATAAATTCTAGTATATCTATCTTACTTAGTTTATCATTTTCATGCTCCTCGGCTTCTTCTCTTTCTTCAAAGTATAATTCAAGCCAACGATGAGCGGCTCTTATAAATGCCCTGGCTTCCCCCTTAAAATCCTCGGAATACGATAATAGAGTTGCAGAATATAAATTCTCTGAACCATCCCATTGCCCTTTTAAATCTCGTTTATAAGCCACCTCTTGCACCTTTTGCTTCGATTGTAAGGCCGCCATTAGATCTGTATTCCCCTGAAGAATATTAAATTGTCTATCATCACTTGCAACCTCTTCACCAGCTCGAAATGCTATTTGGGCTGCATCTGCAATTTTGTTTTTCTGTAATGCTGCTTTGAAAGCAAATTGTAGCCTATATAAACGAACATTACGCTCATCTATGGGATTATTTTCAGGCAAAAGCTCTTCTGAAAGTGCTAAATCAATAAGTTTTTGATACTTTTCAGCTTTTAACAATAAGGATGGCAATGCCTCAGCAACATAGGTGTAATCTCTTGCCAATGGTTTAATGTTTTCAACAAAGGATTCAATTTGATCTGCAGTAGCCGAGTATTTCTCCCGAAACCAAGTCTCAGTATTTTCATCTCTAAATTGAACAGAGTTATCTGAAATCCATAAAGGCCTACCTAAATCAGCTACAAAACTTTTTACTTCTGACTCTTGAACATCTGTAGCAGCCGCAAGTATCTCTAAAGGTATTAATGGAGGAAGATTCGCGAGACCTATACAAATTGAATCAATTTGCTCTTGATAATCACCGGTTAAATTATCTCTTAACCTTTCAACTGCTGAATCAAGTTGTGCTGATATTTGGTCTTCAACTGTGCTTGTAGAAGGACCAATACTTTCTAAAAGTTCTGTTACACTATCCAATTCAAAATCAAGAGCATTAGCTTGTACTCTTGGATTTCCACCAGTCAAACGGTGAAATTCTCTAGCCTCATCAGCAGTCGCTTCTGGATAATATTGTGAAAGATGAACAGAGGTCTCATTTTCATTGAATGGTTTAAGTTGGCATTCTTCGACAATGCTAGATGGGTTCAATAGGTGTTTTCTTTCAGTACGACATAAAGCAATAATGCGACAACCCTCTGGCACATCCTCTCTCAACAACTGGTTTACAAAACATGATTCAGCAAATTCTTTTGCTGCCATTTCTGCATTGTCAGCAGCATCAATAAATATACTCAATATTGCATCATCATTAATTTTACGGAGTTCTGTAGATGCTTTATCTAACCTTCGTAAAAAAGTCCGAATTAAACTTACATCATCCGAAGAATTTGGTTGTGGTATTAGTGGTTCGCATAATCCCTCAGCTGCTATCTCATTTGCAATCTGAATCAAGCCGTCAAGATGACGATGTCTTGAATGACTCCGATTTCTGTACTTTCCAGCACCAAAACAATCGTAGATAATACCTAAAGAACCTGATGGAAGTGATTCCGCAAGTTGTACAGATATAACTGACTTACCAACGCCACCACTAGCATGAATTATTTTGGGGGATAAATTTTTAAGTATAAATTTCTTTAATTGATCGTGTTGTTCCCTTACTATTAGATGTTCCGGTACATCAAGCATACTGGGAGCTGGGAAAAGTTCTTTCTCTGAAGAAACCCCAAATCTTTTTAACACATCCACTCTAACAATTTTTCCCTCGTTATCAGGTAAAACTTTCTCTTGGACAAGTGCTTCAATACTATTAATAATTGTGCTATCTACAACTCCTACTATAAATTTTCCAACTTCAAAGCTTAACTCATGTTTTTGGATATTGTAGTCTCCCTCACCATCAACTAAGTGTAAGTGCTTGCAAAAATCTCTTAGTTCCCCATTATCAAAATCAGTATACCTTTTGAGAGTCTTCACAAAAGTCTGATGGGGAGAATTTCTGTTGATTATATCTTCGACAGCTTTTTTAAAACGTTCATTAATTGGTCGATTAGTAATAATTGAAAACTCGACAGATTCGATATCTTCATCATTTTTCAGAGATTTAAATCGCTGAGCAAATCCTTCGACTGTTTTCTTCAATTCACTTAGCTGAAATACTTTATCTACTCTCTTTGTTGAGTGTTTCAGCTGAAAGTATCCAACAGCTCTTCCCTGGTCACTTTTTTTATAATACTCAGCAACATCGATTACATATTCTCCTTTTCTATCATTTTCCTCAGACCCCTCAATATAGACACACTCGATGGGTGACTTAGGGTGTATCATTTTTAAACAACGACGTGCAGCCCAACGATAGTGAAAAACGTCTCCTGCTCTCGAATATCTTACAAGATTTTGATCCATCTAAATATTTAATGATTTGTTTTAAACTAATCTTTCCAGTGCCTTTTTAACTCGCTGCACTGTACTTTTACTTTTCTCAGTAAGCCTGCCTGTTCTTCGAATCGATTCTCCCCTATTTAATTCTTCTACTATATCCGAATGTTTTTCAATTAAATCAATATCCGATAACCTTGACCCATTTGCCCTACCCCTGTATTTACCTTCTGCTTTAGCGCGGGCAATACCTTCTCGTTGTGCCTCCCTCCTGTTATTGTAATCTATCTCGGCTAAGGTACTTAATACCGATACCAATAATTTGGCCACCGGATTCTGATCTCCATTATCAAGTAAGGTATTAAGGCCTTCTTTTTTTGATTTCACATTTACCCCTAATTCCGTAAACCGCTTAATCGTTTGCAGAGCATTAATGGCGTCCCGTCCAAGTCGATCTATGGAATGAACTTCAACTTCATCAATTTTTCCTTTCTCGGCATCGGCCAGCAGCCGGGCCGCATCCTCGCGATCTTCAAAGGCGACCATGCCGGAGACTTTATCCCAGTACACCTCCCCTTCTTTGCCCTCGAGTTGGGGGAATATTTTGCTCAAATGTGGACACGCGGACGTAGGTAGCTTTCATCATTTGATCGGTATTGGTTAGTCATAGCTGTACCGAAATCAGGGTATTGTATTCAAACCTGCAATAGCTATCCACAGACAGCTATTTCGGGTCGAGAAAACCGTACCGATTTAGGGTATATCCTAATTTAAATACACTATTATCTGCATCAGAAAGATCTGTTGAATATAAATAATGAAATTGTTTTTGCTGCTATCCTCCGGATATGCTCTTCTTAAATATTCTACATTTGAAGCGTGCCATCAGTATCAAATGAGTAGGCTTAGCATGTATACTTCATAATTATTGCATTGTCATAATTGCCCTGTGATAATGTCGCATTTTCACCGTGCAACATAGCTGTTAAGATTTTAAACTATCTTTAGAGCAATAAATCATAAATAAAAAAGGGAAGTTATTATGGAAGTCAAAAAAATTTGGGGCTTGTCACTTGTTTTTATCACCGTCGCTGCAATCTTGATGGCAGTTCCCAATGCCACTTTTGCACAGGTCGATAAAAAAACAGGCTATGCTTCCGTGAACGGACTCAAAATTTATTATGAAGTCCACGGTGACCTCGATTCGGAGGAGACACCGCTGCTGATCCTGCATGGCTCTTTTATGTCGGCGGAAGCCATGGCACCGCTGACCGAACGTTTCGCCACCTCCCGTCCGGTGATTGCCATCACGCAACGCGGCCACGGCCGTACCGGGGCTGCTCCGGGATCGCTTACCTATAAAAAACTAGCTGACGATGCGACCGGGGTGCTGGAGGCGTTAGACGTGGAGACCGCTGATGTGCTCGGCTATTCCATGGGCGCCACCGCGGCTATCGCAATGGCTGTTTACCATCCGGAGCGGGTTGGCAAACAAATCATCCTCTCGGGCACCTACCGTCGGGATGGCTGGTATCCCGAAGCCCTCAAGGCTATGGCACAGATGACGCCCGAGATGTTTGCCGAAACACCCATGGAGGCCGAATATAAGCGACTATCGCCAACCCCCGAATCCTTCTCCACCCTGGTCAAGAAAATGAAGGGGCTGGACGCTGAGCCGTATGGCTGGCCTGAGAATGATATCCGTGCTATCGACGGCAAGACCATGATCGTGGTCGGTGATGCCGACGGAGTAGAGCTCGAGCACGCCATCAGGCTGTTCGAGCTGCGCGGCGGCGGGGACCGGGAAGCAGCAGCGAAAGGGTTTATGAACGAGTCTCCAGAAGCGCGCCTTACCATCCTGCCGGCCACATCGCACATTGGCATCATGGCACGAGCGGAATTAATTGTGGATCTCGTTACTCCCTTTCTGGAAGATGACATCCCACCGATGCCGGAGGGATTCTTCTAAAAGAATAATCACAACCAAAAGAGAAATAATGATTACAAGACAAATTCTGTTTATCCAAGGCGGCGGAGAAGGAGCGTATGAGGAAGACAGGCTTTTAGCAGAAAGTTTGCGGGATAAGCTTGGCGCCGCCTGTGATGTCCGGTATCCGAGAATGCCGGAAGAAGAGGGCTCTACGTATGAAGAGTGGAAGGAACGGCTTACAAAAGAATTTGCGGCATTAGACAGGGAAGTAATCTTGGTAGCACATTCAGTGGGTGGTTCGCTCTTGTTTAAATATCTTACTGAAGAAGAGATGAAAGCGTCCATCCTGGGATTGTTTTTAGTTGCAGCACCATATTTTGGCGCTAAGAATTGGGAATTTGATGATTTTGCATTGCCAAATGGTTTTGCTTCGAAACTTCCAAAAAATCTACCGGTATTCTTTTACCACAGCCGCGATGACCAGTGGGTATCGTTTAAGCACTTGTCGCTGTATGCTAAAAAGCTCCCCCAGGCATCGATCCGTGAGTTTAATGACCGCGGGCATCAGTTCAACAACGATTTGTCTGAAGTTGCACGGGATATTAAAGGGCTAATGGATTAAGATCTGAACCTAATTCAAATCACCCAAAAACAGGAATCATCATGACTAAAACGAAAATATCCCTATCCGAAATTGTACCCCGGAAGAGTGGTTTGAAGAACGCACGGAATTGATCAAAGAAGAAAAAGAACTCACCCGCTAACGTGATAAACTCAACGGCAAACGGCGCCGCATGCCGATGGTAGAATAATCATGATCTAAAGTTGAGACCTACCAAGTTAATAACTCATTTGTTAGAATTCTGCGTCCGTCAAGATATTTCCCCATCCAGTAATTATTATCTAAACTACTAATGGTTACCCCCTCGGAGGAAGAGGCATGGATAAAATTCTTTTGATTTAAGAGAACCCCGACATGAAGCCGAGTATGGCTCGTTCTAAAGAAAACCAAATCTCCTGCTCTTAAATCGTATTTAGATATACTTTTGCCTTTGTCAATTTGCTGTCTTGTTGTTCTGGGCAGCTTCATATCAAAGTATTCTCTAAATACCTTCTGAATAAATGCAGAGCAATCGACGCCAGCTGAAGAATTGCCTCCATATAGGTAAGGGGTTCCCTTCCACTCTTTAAATGCCTGGCTTAACAAAGTTTTAAGGCTACTAAACCCATATATCCCGGAGTTTAGGAAAGCAGCAGAGTTGGCCCCTTTAAGTATTGGATGCTTATGAATGCTAAACTTTAGAGTATATGCAATAGAATGAAAATTAAAATTAACAGTACTTAAAAAGGTCTCCAACCCAATATCCATCGAGGGTGGATTCACGTCATTGGGGTTGTTAGCATCTGCCGTGTACGAGTTTTTATACCTGGCAAATGCTGTTGCGGTCAACGGATTAGTATCCGTTTTAAAAAAACTTCGGGCTTTTGAAGAGTTCGGAGATGAACCACCAAGGATACTTACCACTATCATTATGAAACAGACTTTCATGCTGCGAGTGCTTCTTCTAAGGTTTCCTCGATTTGGGCCGTATCCAGTTCATTGCCTATAAATACAATTTCGTTGTAGGCCTTAGCGGGTTCAGAAAATCGACCGATGGCATTAAATTCAAGAAACTTGCCTGCATGGTTCCACAAGAAGGCTGTATCAGAATCCTGCAGTGCTACCAGTCCTTTTGATCGATAAATATTGGATGGGAGTCCGTTCTCCAGTATGTCTATTAACTTTCGTTCAATAAACCGATGCTTGGTTTTATATACATAGGTCTGGATGCCGTACTCCTCCGATTCGGGCGTATGTTCTTTTTCAAGCTCTTCTACCCACAGGGCAGACTGCTCGGCCGTTTGGATATCAAAAACTCCGATATCAATCAACTGTCGGACCGGCACCTCTCCATGGGATGATCGGATCATCTGTGCCCGGGGATTCATCGTTGAGAGCAGCTCTTCAAGCTGAATCAACTTCCCTTCGCTGCTCTTGTCGGTTTTATTTAATAGCAGGATGTCCGCCCCTTCCACCTGTTCAGCCAACAGCTGTCCGAAGCCGCGGTTAAACTGGTCATCAGGAATTCTGGTTTCTCGCTGGTACATGTCCATGAACTGTGAGCTGTCAACTACGGTAATTACTGCATCCACAAAAACACTGTGTTGGATATTCGGGATCTCCGGATTAAGTTCTAACAGTTCTGGCTCCACATAAAAGGCCTGGGCGATGGGCACCGGTTCTCCAATACCGGTAGACTCAATGATGATATGATCGATATCATGTTTGGTTATCACATCGTCTACTCCTTCTATCAGGTCACCGCGCAGGGTGCAACAGATACAGCCGTTGGAGAGCTCGATCATCTCTTCGGTGGTATGCTTTACGAGTTTAGAGTCCACATTGACCTTTCCAAACTCATTGACAATAATGGCAATCCGCTTGCCCTGACTGTTTTCAAGGATATGATTTAACAGCGTGGTTTTCCTGCTCCCAGGAATCCACAAAGTATGGTAATCGGTATTTTTCTTTTTGTTGCTCGCATGATTTTTCGATTTTAATTATTTACAGTTTCATTTTTCTTGCTCCACGCATGCTTCAAACCCATCGCGCAGTAACCTTTTGTTCAGTTTCTTTCCTATAAATACAAATCTGTTTATGGGTTGCTGGTCGCCCCATGGCTTTCCAAAGTCTCCTTGCACCATTTCATGGACCACTTGGAAGATATAACGTCGGTCTTCGTCCCGGACATTAATCATTCCTTTTATTCGAAATATCCGGTGTCGTTCTCAAGTTCCCCCGTATCGACAAGGTCGGTTTTATTTAAAAGAAGCATATTAGCGCTCCGGATCTGGTGTTTTGCTTCCGGACTTTCTTTCAGCTGTAGCCCTACATGCTTGGCATCGACCATGCAGACCAAACCATCCAGTTTATAATCCTTCTGAATTTGAGGATGATTTAGAAAAGTATGAGCAATAGGACGAGGATCGGCTAAGCCTGTCGTTTCGATCAACAGATAATCGAAGGACTTTCCAGTATGCTTCAGATCTTCTAACGCCCGGATGAGGTCCCCTTGAACCGAACAGCAAATACAGCCGTTATTGAGCTCAAAAATGCCTTTGCTGCTGTTTTCAATGAGATCACCGTCAATGCCTATTTCACCGAATTCATTTTGAATGACAGCTATTTTGTGGTTATGCTGTTGCGTCAGGAAATGGTTCAATAATGTCGTTTTTCCAGAGCCCAGGAAACCGCTAATAATAGTAACAGGTATTTTTTCGCTTGTTGGTTGCATTTTTCCTATCAATTATTCTTTATGGCGTGTTGGTTTCTATGCATGTTTTGAATCCATCGCGGAGCATCTTCTTGTTTATATTCTTTCCGATAAATACAAATTGGTTGGTCCGTTCCTGGTCACTCCACTCCTTCCCAAACTCTCCCTGAATAATGTCATGAACAACCTGGAAAACATATCGTTTGTCTCTATCTTTCAGGTTTGCCACTCCCTTAATACGGAAAATCTTATGCTTCTGGTGATGCAGCATCCGGCTTAACCAAGCGTAGAGCCTTTCCAGATCTACATAGCCGGAGTATTTTAAACTCAGAGAAGTAATTCCCTCACTATGATGGGGCTCTTTAAGAGATCTATTTTGGCTTACCTCCCAGTCGGTAAGATCAAATATCTTCAGATCAAGTAAGGCTTCTAATGAAAGCCGGCTATACTGAGTATGATAAATTGAATGTACGATGGGGTTTATGGCTTTAATTTTCTGTTCTGCACGTTCAAGTTCCTCGGGTGATACAAGGTCTGTTTTGTTAAGTAATACCACATTTGCACTTTTTATCTGATGCCTTGCTTCCCGGTGTTCTTCTATATCTGAAAGAAGATGTTTTGCATCTGCTATGCTTATGATGCCATCCAGCATATAGTTCGTTTTCACTAATGGGTGGCGGAGAACCGTCTGTGCAACAGGATGAGGATCGGCTAAACCGGTTGTTTCAATAAGCAAATGATCCACCGGTTTGTTTAAACGCTTTACATTCTCTAATGCACGCACTAAATCACTCTGAACCGAGCAGCAGATGCATCCGTTATTCAATTCAAAAATATCCTCTTCTGTGTTTTCAATTAATTCACCATCAATGCCAATTTCACCAAATTCATTTTGAACAACGGCTATCTTGCGACTATGCTGTTGCGTAAGAATATGATTTAATAAGGTTGTTTTTCCTGATCCCAGGAACCCAGTGATGATGGTAACAGGAATAGGTTTCTTCATGATTTTTGGGTTTGATAGGTTATTTATGGTCCATTATAAATGGGTATTCAATCTCCCTAAATCCCTCTTACCGCCGGCAGGCGGTCATGGCTCCAAAGCCTGTCCCGGTACACTTTCGGGGAGGGACTTTGCTTTGTCCGTCTGACAAGCAATCCGCAGCACTCATATCCGGCAACGAGTTCCTCCTTGGAGAAGGAGGACAGGAGGATTGATTTATTTTGTTAAGTTGAATCAGCTCTTTCATCATATATCAGGCCTGTTTTAACTGCTAAATGCCATTCACTAACTAATCTCCTTTGATAAACTGATAGGATTTCTATCCCAGGTTACATATACGACATCCTGCTTAAACAAATCTACAGCATTGGAATAAGGGAAGTAAGAAAGCTTAAATGCTATACAAGAGGCGGAGCACGCAGGAATATGATAGCCTCATATCCATAATTGAAGTAAAAGAAAGGAGAAGTTTGGGGTACGGTGGGGATCAGAGCCAGCTCTAATGCTAGGTCCGCTACTCCATTATATGTAAGCTTTTGTGAGAAGGTACAGATATAACAGCTGTCTGCAGCATCAACATGCGGCAGCGCCTGGTATAATATATTCCCGTGCTGTTGGACAGGCTGCTCCTTCATCTTTAGAACATGTACATAGGGATGCAGTATGGCAGTCCCTATACCAGCAAGTATGGCGTTCAGGACGATCAGGAAACATATGCCATTTTTAAATCTGTCCATGGAATTTAAATATTGAGTACTTCCCTAAACATTTGAATGAAATAATGTAAGAAATAAGGCAGAAAGATAAAGTCCAATACCGTAGACTGAGTGAGCCGCGATACTTAGCAGGCGTGATAGGTTTGGCCTGGGGGTTTTAGAGGCGGCAATGCCTGCTCCCAACCCTGGCTGCAATAGAAAAAGTGGAGCAGCAACAGTGATAATGCCAATGGTAAGAGCAGGTAATAATGTCGGTTGGTTAGTCCAGCTAAGCCCGCAAACCATCAGTAGTAATAATGAAAACATAATGCCAATAATGTAGTGCGCCGTCCATCCGATGGTACATTCACCTTGGATGTTTTGGGATTGCCCAATATTCTTATGCGATAAACGCCGATGTGAAAAATGGCCAATCCATCGGCCTACCATACAATAATCAAGCGAAGGAATGCCAAAAAACCGTTTCAGCAATATTGCCCAAAAATCCATTAATAAAGTCGCCCCTATTCCAATCGGAATAGCATGCAACACGATCTCTGTCCAGTCGCTCATATTATTGGTTTAACAATTTGCAGGTAACCTTTCTTCTATCCGTTTTGATCTATCCCAGTATCAAAAACAGGCATATCTTAGTGGCTATTTGAACTGTTTTTCCGCACACCTTGGACAATCCAGCCAATTCTCAGATGGTATGCTGGAAAGAGCAGCGGGACTGCTTCCCCTTTCGAAAACCGGTCGGTACAACACTTCGCCCTCGTGGTGTGATTCGCCACAGGTATGGCAAGATATTTTATCATCCAGCTCTTTGGGGGTGTAACCGGTAATGACCCACCCCTCATGGCCCGTATGCGCTGCCAAACTTTCGAGAGCGGCCCGGACCGTTTGCGATTTATTACCGCTGTAGTACTTTTCGGCCAGATCCTCCAACAATGTTACGGTCTCACTATCCAGTGTAAAATTAAGTCGTTTCATAGTGATGAGTCTTATTTGTTTTCTGTTAGTAAATCAGATACCAAGCTATAAATACAAACAAGCCGCCGAGGAATGTATTCATGACGGCCCACCGGCGATACCGGTCCAGCTTGTGGTGTTCGTCATGATCCAGATCGGTTTCCTGATGGATCTTCCCTCCTACTTCGCACTCCGGCAGAAAGTCGATCGCTACATGGAAGAAGACGCCGGTGGCAAAACCGAAAATAATCGCATTGACGATGGTATTACCCGGCATATTCAACAAGCTCACAGGGAGCGCTGTCAGTCCAATAGCTGCTGCGGGGAGTAAAATTAAGGCCGCTGATTTTCCTTGTATTGTTAACCGTCGTGACGCTGCATAACCGGCCGGGCCTTTATGCGAAACAATAGCTAATCCCAGTAACAAACCGAGTTCCGGCATTGCGGCA
The DNA here is from genome assembly GCF_026229185.1 of Fodinibius salsisoli. Lineage (GTDB taxonomy): Bacteria > Bacteroidota > Rhodothermia > Balneolales > Balneolaceae > Fodinibius > Fodinibius salsisoli. The sequence goes on from NZ_JAGGJA010000003.1 coordinate 120,159, forward strand.
TATACGGTTCCGATAATTAATCCCGCTGATAGAGCATGCGAGGTTAACTCGAGTACCACCGAATCAACAGAAGATGTGGTATGCGATAAGCCGTGATTAAGCGTATGGATGGCAAAACCAGCTATAATACCAGCAGCTATTCCTAATCCACCATAGACTGGGTGATGATTAATAGCCGTAGGAACCAGGAAGATAGCGGCACTGGTGATCATGGCCCCGCTTGCCAGGCCGTATCCCGCAATTAAGCGATTGAGCTTATTCTGGCTTGCGGCTCTTACTCCCAGTGGTATTGAAAGCGCCATTGCTGCAAAAGCAATCCAGGAGATGCCGATGATCTTCCAATTTGCCTGCCATACAGCAAGCAAAGTAAACAAAGTTAAAATAAAGAGGCTACCGTATATGATAGACTTCTCAGAAATACGCAAAATAATCGTTAAATATGGTTTTGTTAGATATTATCAGTCAGCAGCTTTGGGCCGAGTGCTGCTTATAGTTTTTCCAGTGACCAATTATAAGTGTGGTACTGCCGGCCAGCGTTGTGATCATTTCGGCCGTATGTCCTACCCAATAGTGCATTAACCAAGCCAATGCCAGCAAACACAGGCCTGCAAGTAGAAGTACAGACACCGTTTGATCTCCACCAGACTTTTTAATAGCCAGCACGATAATAGGGACAATCAATATAAAAAGTATGGGATGTGCCCACTCATGCAATACAAACCCCACCGACCACAAGGGCATTAGGGCAAGTAAAGCCGGAAAAACCAAACAATGAATAGTACACAGACCGGATAAGAGCATCCCTGCCCTATCCCAACTCAATTTTTTAAATAACTTTTTGGACATGCTTCTTTATCTGTACTAACTACTTACTTGAGTGTGTATTATGATACGTATATATTAGGATCCATACAAACTTTATTCGGATTTATGCATCTGAACCGTACCAAGAATATGTATCAAACTACCGGTGGTATTGCTAAGACTACTATATTGCTGGTAGCGGTATGTCTGATTGGTTCGGCCTTCCACTTTCATCAGCCTTATCCGGATTCTCGGTTCGGTACTGAAACCCTCCATCAACAGTTGGATGTAAACCATCCGGACTGTATAGCCTGTATGCACCTACTGCAGGCCATCCCGGGACCACAAAATCAAATAACGTCGACTCAGCCCATGGTGGAGCTCGGGCCATCACTGGGGGATCAATCCTATCCTGAAGCGTTTATATCTGATCTGAATAATAAATCCCCGCCTATTCTCTGCAAACATACCGCCCAAATAACTTTACAAATCAGAGAATATCACAAAGGATTATTTCAGATATGTCAGATCGAATTACAATCTATTCAAAAATTGCTTTAATTTTTCTTTTTGCTTTGCTGCCTGGATGGCAGAGTGTGTATGCACAAACAGAATCCACTACAACGGTTGAGGGAAGCGTTACCGATTCAAAAGGCAAACTGCTTCCGGGTGTTAATGTAGCCTTGCCCCAACTGAACAGAGGGACATCCACCAAAACTGATGGCAGCTATATTATACGGGGCCTGCCCTCCGGCACCTATATGTTAGTGTTCTCCTTTATTGGATACCAAAGCACGAATCGAGAAGTACGCCTGCAAAAGGGTAAAACAATGACACTCAACCTTTCATTACAGAAAGCATTCATTAGCTCTGAATCGGTTACTGTTACGGGGACTCCTTATGCTTCAGATCCCTTAACAACGCCTGCTGATGTGGATGTTATTGCTGGTGATACGAAGTTTGCTCAACAAAAAACATCACTTGGTGGTTCGCTTGATTGGTGGTTCGCTTGATGAGTTAGCGGGCGTTTCTACCATAAGCACCGGCAGCCAGATGGGAAAGCCAGTTATTCGTGGGTTAAGCGGTAGTCTGGTGCGAGTATTGCGCGACGGTATAGCCATGGATTATCAGCAGTTTGGCGTGCGCCATGGACCCACCATCGATCCTTTTACCTCCGAACGCATCGAGATAGTTCGCGGAGCTGCCAGTGTGCAATACGGTTCTGACGCATTGGGTGGGGCCATTAATATGATTTCTAACTCAATACCGGATGCCATTGGCTCCAAGTCGTTTATGGATGGTCAAGTTATTGGAGAATTTGCCAGCAATAACGATGAGCTGGTCGGTGGACTTAATTTGGAAGGGGCTTCTGACCGCTTCGGTTTTACGGCTACGCTTATCCGTCGTGCGGCAGGCAATATGAGAGCCCCTGATGTTGCGACCTTTCAGGAGTCCGATGATACCTTGGCCCCCAAGTTTTCTGGTGAACTAGATCATACTGATTATGAGCAGTTAAATGGTAGCCTGGGATTAGGCTATCAAACAGGAGCCGGTAAAATTACTGCAGAATATAGTCGCTGGCAGAACAGCCATAACCTGTTGCTCCCGAATGGCAAAGGGCTTGGACAGAACCTCGAAGATAATACAGTGAAGATAGCGGGGAACTTTCAGCTGGGTAATAGCTTTATTCTGAAGCCGAATCTCACTTATTCTGGGAATATACGCCAGTCAAATGCAGGGAGAGGCAAGGCGGAGCCACGAAGCGAACTTCCTGAAAAGGGTCACGCTTTCATTGATATATTCAGACAAAGTTATACCGGAAAAACAGAGCTTGAACATCCCGAACTTGGTGTCTTAAGTGGTACCATCGGACTCGAATATAGATACCAAGACCAAGATTCCCGGGGTGAAGAACCACTGGTTCCTTCCGCTGAGATCCATAATCTCTCCGCCTTTATTTTTGAGAAAACGGATATTAAGGATCTGACCGTTTCTTTTGGAGCACGGCTGGATACTCGAACACAAGAAGCCCAACCCAATACAGACCTTATTCTGCCGAACTACAGTGTTGCTGAAACGGAGGAGGTCTTAAAACAGTCCTATACAGAATTTAGTGGATCAGTAGGTACTTCTTACCAGTTTACCGAATCGTTTGCCATTGCAGCCAATGTGGGTCGTGGTTTCCGCGCCCCAAGCCTTTTCAATCTGCATGCGGATGGCGTTCATGGTGGCGTTGCAGCCTATCAGGTTGGCAATCCCCACTTGGACCCTGAGCGCTCGTTTAATACGGATCTGTCCCTCCGGTGGCGTTCTTCCAATGTTAATGCGAAAGTCTCGGTCTATCGCAATACCATAAGCAACTACATATTCCTAATCAATACAGGAGACTTTTCCGGACCAAATGGCGGCGGCCCACCCATCCTGGAAACCGTTCAGGGAGATGCCCGTTTGTTGGGGGGCGATGCCAGTTTTACCGCTCAGCCATTATCCTGGCTTCAATTTTCCGGGACGTTTGAGACCGTCAATGGCGAAAATACAGATGCAAGTATTTCAAATGTGGACCAACTACCTCTGCTACCACCTACCAAACTGGGTGCCCGACTTAAGTTTTTGCAAGAACAACTCGGATCTTTTCGGAACACTTTCTTGGGCGTCAGTATGGAGCATGCCTACTCTAAAGATGCTGCGGGTCGATATGAGCCCTTCTGGCAATTTGGCAACGCTCCTAAGTTCAGTGACTTCGGGGTCGCTTCGACGGATGCCTATACCCTGCTCAATGCTACCTTAGGCGGAGAAATAGCATGGGGAAATCGTCCAGTTATACTGCAGTTATCAGCACAAAACCTTTTAAATGAGGGCTACCGAGACTTTTTGGATACCTACAAAGGATATGCAATGAGCCCGGGAAGGAGTATCACATTCCGGCTGAAAGTACCCTTTACGGTTCTTTAGCCAAAGCCGTTAATCGAATAGCCAGCTTTGTTTTGACAAAGCTGGCATCCTTATCGATAAGCAAGTTCTTAGTCCTTCATTACCTGCTGCCTGGCTCCTCTCAGGCTCACACTTATTCTTCTGTAGAAGGAGCCAACACGATCTCAATTCCTTCAATAAAATCCCCTTCTGCAAGAGGCTCAAGCTCAAATTTTACTACTCTGCCTCGCTGTACAAGGTTTAATAAATCCTGCTGAACAGGATCTACCTGCAGGCTATAGCGTCCCGGAGGAATATCCATTGCGTAGAACTCACCGCCATGGAAAGTGCGAATTATCTTTGAGTACTCATTATCAATTCCCCTTAATAACAAGCGGATACCCCCTCGCTTTTGAAGCGATTCTCCCTGCTGTAAAGAAACGGAACCTTCTATAACTCCCGACCTGTAGAAAGGTATTTCAATGCGCTTATATTGATTGGGGTCCGCGATAAATGAAAATTCTTTCACGCTTGGTACCAGTAATGGATTGGGGATTAGATCACGGTCAACTTCAAGATTGTACCGGTAATAGCTTTGTAACTGAGTAAGCCTTACTACCCCATCCTCTCCTACCCTCTTATTGGAAGTGCGGTCAAGGCTTACAGCACCATAGGGCAAGATATCATCGCCTGCATCAAAAGAATCTGAGTTATTATTATCGGTATACAAAACTACAGAGGCTGCTGCATCCCCTGCCTGTTGACGTTCGCTGAAGGTTATTTTATCCGTGTTATTATCGAAGCCAATGGAGCCCCTGAGGTTTTGCCGTATCGAATGGTTATTTCCACCGCCTCTGTAAGCTGTTGAGGATCGCACCCTATTGCCAAAGTTGATTGATAAGCCTGCCTGTATTCTCGTTAAACCAGTTTGGAAATCCTGACTGGCACCAACATACAATCGACCGTTATTTATAATATTCTTTGAAACCTGAAAATCAATTCGTCTGAACTGATTCTGAGACCGTTCATAATGAGCTGACATTCGCAAATAGGCTCCCTGCAGTATGGACGGCAGATGCTTATTCCGGGGCAATACATAGGTTGCAGATCCACTGAGTTGCCCAGTTCCATATCGTGTATCATCATTAAAAAAGAAGATATTGTCACGGTAATTCAACCGTAGGTTTAACCGTCCCATCCGAAAATATAAATCACCGGTATAACGGGTATAGCTGTTTCGCTGAAAGATCAGATGTTCTCCGCCTATTCGAAAACCGGCGTTCAACCCTGCCAGTTGAAAAGGATTATAAAAATTACCCTCGATCTGATGATCCGCCCTTAGCCTATTGTAAATAGAAGGACCGGTATAATGGGTATATCTAGCCGAGAGGCTTCGAGAGGACGGGTAAATAACACTACTTTGGAATCGGTATAAGGCATCAGGTGCCAAATCTACGTTCAAAAGATACTGGTCGGACAGCCTGCCCGACAATGAACCATATAAAAAAGGATAATCGTATGTATCTTCTATATATTCGGTTCCTGCCTTGGCTGTCAGCCAGCTGTTAAGGCCCATACTCACATTTCCTTGTACCATTGGTGACCCGGAAAGATAGTTGTAAAAGTCCGGCTCTACGATCCCGCCTTCTATATTATAGGTTATAACGCCCGGAGGCAGAAACTGGAAAGGCGTTCGGATACGTTCTCGATCAACAATTACATTCCCATCCGGAGTGTAAATCTGTTTTCGCAGCCGTGTTGTTCCATATCGTAGGGGTACCTCAAAACGATAAGTACCTAAAGCATCTGCGCGAGTGTAATCAACAAGGGTATTGCCAACGTAAAGCTCAACTTCAGAGTCGGGCTCTGTGGTTCCTTCTACAATATGATTCGTCTGAAGTTGACGCGGTTCTACAGGATCGTTCGAAAGGGATACTCCCCGAATATCCCAGCTCTGCAGGCCGGATGTTCGAACTTGTCCACCGGCTAACTGCGATATGTATGGATTCTCACGTATTACATACCGCCACCTGAGATCTCTTGTCTGGAAATACCGGTTGCCAGAAGAACTAAACCCACCTAAATGGGTACCCTGCAGATCTCCTCCAAGAAATTCAATTCCCCCTGTAATACTGTAGTTATAATAATCCTCTCGATTGAGCGTGTTTATAGTACTAACAGAATAGTCAAGAAGTCCGGGCATAAAAACGGATCGGCTTCGATTATAGAGCAATGGGTATTCTTCCCGAAGAAAGGAAATTCCTTGCATACTTTCTCGCTCCTCTTCTCGCCTTTTACGCTCCACAACAGGCATCATATCATCAGCTTCCAGTGATAGAGAAAGCCTATTCATGTTGACCTCAAAATACATACAAAAAAGGTCTTTAAGTACATGTGGAGCAATAAAATAATCAACTTCTCTAATGCGAAATAAAGATTTATTATAGGCCTCCGATTTTTCGTTTAGAGAAGCTGTAAAATTCTTGAAGTTAAGGCGAAAAGAATTATCGGGATGCAGATAATGTCCATCTATTATATACTGCTGCCTGGAATTTATTTCATGATTGATTTCCAGCAGGCTAAAAAGTTCGTTTACCGGCAAATATATCTGATCTAACTGCGGATCATAGAGCGTAGTTACATAAACTTGTCCAATGGCCTGGTAGTTAAAGGTAAATAACACCTCTTCAGGATTCTGGCCGGTTTTCTGCAAATCGGACTGTTGTGCCCGTACGGGCACAGAGGATAATGCTGTCATTGCAAGTATTACATACAATAAGCCCACTAGTTTATATATCTGGCGGATATGCGGCAAAAGAGCGTGATGCTTTAATTTAAGGAATAACCATTTTTTAGATATTAGCTATAGCAATCCCGGTATAGTTTATGCTATATATGCAGCAAAAGACCCCGTCATAGTTCTACAGATATTGTTTCGGTTATTTGAGGGGCCTGTACCAGGTTTTGGGGTGATATATCCCTCCGTTTTGTTTCTAATGATACCTCCAGGAGGTAAGTACCCTGGGGCAGATCTTCTGCGTTTAGATCCAGTTGACGGGACTCATCAAAATAGACTGTTGTTGTCGTTTCGGCCTCTCCTACTTTTTGTCCGGACTGATCGTACAATTCGGCGTGTATACTTCCCAAAAAGGGACTATTGCCGGTACGACTAAGCTGAGCGATAATCGTCAGGATATCGTCGTTCTGTTCGACCTCTATATCTCGAACCTCTACACCTGTGGTTGTCTTTCCCTTGTGGTAAAAAGCAGCAATATTCTGTTCAAACTGATAATTAATTTGAGTGGTAATACCCTCTGTCTCCTTTTCATCTACTTCGGGCGTCACGGCATTGGATGTTACACTGATTCGAGTCCAATATACCCCGTTGGAGCGATCCTGCGATGGACGTACCTGTAACCGCACGGTTTGTTGCTGGTTGGGTTTGATAACAAAAGAGCGAGGAAATATCCGAATGTCTTCATCCAAACCATACTGTTCCTCTGCCTTGGTATCATCATAGTTCATCTCCAGATTACCCAGCGAATCAGAGTCGGGGTAGCCAAACTCTGTGGTAATGGAAACTTCCTTGGGTTCGTCAGAGTTATTATTGATAAACAAAGAACCCACATTTGTGTCATCATGGATAGCAAGCATCGTGGGAGCGAGACTTATTTGAGCGTATCCACTAAAAGGTAAAACAATGAAAAGAATTATTATGCCAACAGTATACGAGAAACAACGAGTTGCATGTACCATCTTGAATTGAGTAGTTATGTTAGTAAAAGAAAATATCGGGACCTCAAACGGGCTTCCCCGAGAGATTTAAAGATATTCATTAGCAATTAGTGCACAGTTTTTAGACCAAAATTACCTGCACGATTCTTAGGTAAAGGTTTTGGCAAACATCTGGACCTTCCTCGTTTCCCGGAACGCATCCGTAGATGCCCAGAGAGCAGGAATAAGGAAATTTTACATTGTCTGATACCCCATTATTTTTATTTAAAATCTCTGTCAATTCGTCCGGCCTAAGCACAGCTGACCAGCCATTCTACGCCCCCTCTCTTCAAGAAGTAAAAGTCTAACATTAATTATAGGTTGCCGTCAGGGTTATATCAGCTTCGTAGGTACCCTGTACTTGGTTGGCAATAGGCTGAACGGTTCCACCCAGTAACACATAAATTAAATTAGTGCCTCCTACATCATTAGCAGGAAAGTCTCCAATAGTTGTTGAACCAGAGGTTGTGACGGTTGTTGTGCTCGTCCCATCGCCTGTTACGTCCCAGCCCGACTCATAGGTAATGGGCATTGTTTCGGTACCCGCAGAAGTCTCTGTTAATACAGCTGGGAGTGCGGTGAATTCAAGTGTGACGGAAGCCCCTTCTGAGGCAGAAACCGTAAATTGACCGGCTTGTTCTCCTCCCGTTGCTGTTCCAGCGCTTACATTACCCTCCAAATCGATAGTTTTGTCTACCCCAGGAGAAACAAGCTGAAATAGCAGATCATTGACTCCTTCTACAGCCAATTGCTGAACCACATCTGCTGAAGCAGTAATCGTTCCTGTATCATTTTGTTGTGCCCAACCGACTGTGCTTAAACCAACTAAAAGCAGCAGTATTGAAAGTATTTTTTTTATCTGTTTCATAGTCTTTTGGATTTAATTTATCCTCTGTTCTTCTTGAGAGAACAGAAGTGATTTAGGTGTTAGTTATACTGAAAAATCACAAGTACGTAATGCTAATCCTGGATCTTGAGTCATTTTCTGGTCTCTTCATAAGATAAATCCATGCCGTAAGCTTATAAGGCTCACCAGAGAGATTATTAATCAGCCGGGAATGACGATTAAGTCGAAACATAGCACGGTCGCCATCAAGCGGAACGGCATTTTCAATATCCTTGCTCCCATCATTTAGTAACATAACATCCATATTAGAGCTGTCTGGCCGTTTACTTCTGTCGAATTCAACAAGTATCGGCACATTTTCTTTGCCGGAAATCCCAATACGTGTACCCTTATCAGAATTAAAATTTGATATGAACCAATTATCCCCCTCTATAGATTCTGCGCTTACCGAAAATTGTTCGGTCTGCAGAGTTATATGAGACTCAATAAATTGAGCTTTGACCGACCATCCTCCTGCCATCACAAAAGAAAAACACAGGGCCACCCAGATGGAAGGTTTATGCCACGATATATGGTATTGTGCCTTAATCATAGGTAGTATATTCAGCATAAATATTGACGGTAGCTGAGTAGGAACCCACCGGCACATTGCCCACCGGCCCCAAGGTACCGTAGATAAACAAATAGGCTGTTCCCATAGGGGCTTCATAATTTCCATGTGGCGGCACAGGGGGTGGGCCTGGAGGTCCAAGCTCACGTCGAAGGATTGGAAACGTAGCCGCATTAAACCCCAATGTCATTTCTCGGGCTTCCGCTTTGGCCTGTTCAATGTCTACCGGACTGGTATTAGAATAGGCCCAGCGAAGTTCAAATGGAATAGTCTGGGATGCATCCCCTGCGAGTTGAACATTACCAGGACTATCGATGTCAACCATCACATCGTGTTGTTTTTCACCAGCAATCTCAATAATTGCCATAAGTTGCGTATCGTCAGCCAGGTTTATAGTAATCGACTCATTCGTTCCACTGATAATAAGAGGTTGAGCTTCGTTAAAGTCGAGTGTTCCTGAATTTAAAGGAGTCAGCATGAGGCCATCTCCATACAGACCGAAGTTAATCCGCTGGGCATATAATAACTCTTGCCCAAATAGCATACCCTCAATCAATATCAGAGAGAATATGATACACCACCGATATGTTTTAAAGCAAGTCATTAATTGTATTCTACTTCCAGTGTAAATGCTCCGTTGTATTTACCATCAGATACCTTTCCAATTTGAACTGTTCCCCCCACCCAAAAATAAAATTCTCCCTCCTCATTTAACCTCAATTCATGACCAAGTGCGTCGAGAGGTTTAGAAACCTGCTGTTCATTTTCCGGGTAACCGGTTACCTCGTAGCTTACCTGCAGCGAATCGGGCGTAGAAGCATGGTAAAGCGTCATATCCTTAAGAAAAGTAACCCGGAATGTTGCCCCCGCTACGCCATAGGCTTTTAGTTCTCCTGCCCGGTAATCATGTACTGGATCGATATATACCGTTGAGTCGGTTATAGTATTCTGCTGAAAAGCCAGATCTTTAACCGTCTCCAGCTCAATATCGCCCACAACTACTGCAGTGCTCCTTATGTGGACGGAACCTTTTTCAGCCTGAGCATGCGTCCCGCCAGGCCACATAAGCAGCAGGCTAAGCATAAGTATGGTCAGATATGCAGTTTTTTGTATCATTTCAATAACAGCATTTTTTCGGTCAGCATTAGTTCATCCGTTACCAATCGATATAGGTAAATGCCGCTGGCTTGGTCTCCGGCATCCCATTCTACCTCATGCGTTCCTTCTGGAAAGGTATTATTAGTCAAAACTACCACCTTGCGGCCCAACAGATCAAAGACCTCCAGATGTACTTCTTTTGGCTCTGGCAGGCTGAATGAAATTGTAGTTGAGGCAATAAAGGGATTCGGATAATTGGGATGAAGCGTAACTTCATCAGGTTCGTATTCACTTATCTCGCTATTCAGGCTTAACTGGATAGCAAAGCGCGACTCCCTGTTCTCTTTCATCCGTCCCGTTGCAACCGGGGGTGAACTAAATGTAATCGGCTCCGGTGGTTGTAACTCCCCTTGCGGTTCTTTTTTGGATTTATCTTCAGTAGAGCTTTCAACTACAGATTTAGCCATAGATGAAGGAGTTTGGAACTTGAAGGTATATTCTTTTCCCTCCCTCATCGATATGTTTTGCTTTGTTTTATGGTCTACAAGCGTTGGATAGACCTTCTCTGGCCATTTTTGGGAAATCTTCCATTTCAAAGTAAAAGTATCATCAATTGGCTCTCCTTCCTCAGCTCCACCCACATACAATGGAAAAGAAACTTCTTGCTCTAATTCTGAAGGTACACTGTTGATGACCAGCGGATGATGTGCCTCATCTTTTGACGAGGTAAAAAGCGCCAGCCAGGTATCATTCATGGGTTTCAATCTGTAAGCATCACCCGGATCTTCTCCCAATCTCCCCTGCTCTTTTAATGAGATAAAACTCTTGGTGCTCAGCTCACCAGACTCCAATTTAAGTTCCAAGGTGGCATTCTGACCATTCCAATTATCATTAGATTTGGCTGCGCTGGACCCAACGAACGAGCCGCCAGTTGTTTTTACATCATCAGAAAATGCTAATACAGGATTGTCGTTGTTGGCTCGTACCCAAAACGATTGGAAAGGCGCTATCAAGCCGTCACCAAGCGAGCCTACCGTACCGTCCCATACCAAATAATCTCCATTTCCGGCATTGGCTTCCGGATCCCACACATAGATAGTGTTATCCATATTGGTCTTGGTCCAGCCCGGGTGGTCCCAATCAAGCGTAGCTGTTGTGGGATTACCCACCAAATTCCAGCCTTCATCAGCTTCGTTTATATCAATCCAGGGTTCATTTTGCTGGGGAGCCCCGGCGTCACGTTCAGTAAAACTCACGTCAAATGAGAAGGTACCTCCACTAAAGCTGTATTCAAGGCCGGTAGCGGTTAGGGTAATGGGAAGCACATCGCTATAATTTGTGGATTGATCCGGTCGCTCTGCCCCATTGAATACATAGTGGAAGTAACCGCGTCCGCCTGCTACACTGTTTGTAATATTCTCAGGTTGTCGCCAGCCTTGCAGGGTTGTTCCCGCATCCGTTTCGTCAAACCACAGTAAATTGGATTGAAGATTAGCAAAATCAGAACCCGTAAAGCCTTGAGTCACAAACCCATTAAATAAGTCGGAGTAACTGGTATTTACCGGAGAGGTAACCATCCGCCATCCTTTACTACCATCCATCGTTTTTTGCATTTGTACTTCTCCATTTGTGGAAACAATACCACTATTATCAACTACAAGGCTGCTTCCTGGTGGCATCGTAAAAGTTCCATTTTCCAGGTTCAGTTGACCATCAATAATATGGTCTCCCAGTGCTGTTACCCCGTTGGTGTTGTTTATTGTAAAGTTGTTGACTGTCGTTGGCAGGATATTGCCCGTACTCTGTGCCTGACTGCCATTATAGGTATAATTTGCTTCTGTGCTGAAGGAACGGTTTCCGCTCACTTGTATATTCCCGGTATTTCCTGAACTGCTAATACCAGCCGAAGATCCGATGCCAAGGGTTCCGCCCGGTTCAAGGGTGAAGTCGCCACTTCCGCTTAGCACATGAGATCCTGTTTGCAGGATACCGGTATCTTTAATCCGTATCCATTCATTACTGGTAACACCTTCTGTGAAAGAAACCGTGTGGTTGGAACCGATAATCGTCGTATTATCAGCTGCAGGTGCTACTGATATGGGATCACCACTATGCGTATCGCTATAGGTCCATGTATCTGTTTCGCCCCAGTTCCCTGTTTGTCTGCTGTATAACGTAGTTGGGAGCTCATAGGTAACAACCACACGGCCATTGGCACCATCGCCGCCCGCAGCTGGACTTAATCCTAATGAGGCAAGACCATTGCGTGCACCGCTGCCACCGCCACCCCATTCTTCTCCTGGATTTCCATCAGCAGATGAAACAAGCCCCGATGCAGGTGCATTTGCCCCATCCCCTCCACCTTGGGAGCCACCTGTCCCACCTGTAGCTCCTGTAGCATTGCCACCATTACTTGTTGAACCAGCGCCACCTCCGCCACCGGCTTCGCCATTGCCCCCTACAAATATCTGATCTCCTTCTGAATCTTCTTCTGTACCACCAGCGGCATTGTTATTAGTTGAAGCACTGCTTGGGCCACCTGAACCACCTGCCGCTGCGACTAATGGACCAGAACCAAACAATGATGTTCCCCCAGCTGATCCATCAAAATCTCCTTCAGGCCCTCCGGCACCGCCTGCCCCCACAACAATTGGGAAAGATGATCCGGAAGTTACTGATAATTCACTTCGTACATAGGCACCTCCGCCACCACCCCGGGCGGCAACGCCCAATGCTAAAAGACTTGATACTCCTCCTCCGCCACCGCCACCTCCCCAAGCTTCTACAGTAATGGTTGTTACACCAGCTGGAACAGTAAAGGTATCATCAGCAAGGTATTCGCAGGTAATTGTACCGTTCTCTTCAGAGCAATCCGTTTGAGCTAAAAGACTATCCTTGGGTATTATAACTAACAGAGTTGTCCCTAAACAGTAGAAAAAGCCAACAGGGTTCGATATAGATTTATATTCAAGAAAGGAATGAAATAACTTATAAACCCTTTGTGCCATACTCTCTATCTTTTAAGTGCTTCAGGTTATAATAAGTATTCTATTAAATTTATAGAAAAATACCTAATAAAAACTTAAGCATTCATCTTATACTAATACAATCTATTCTATGGTTTTATCCATGAATAAATAGATATAAGATCGATTTTTGTATGTTATTCCACTTATTTATTAGTGAGGCAAGATACCTTAGTCGTCATTAAAAGATATAAGTTTCTCTCCCTTAGGCTTATCTTATTTAGTGTCTGGATAGGATACGCTGTATTGCCTTAAAGTCGGGTAGATCATCGGAGTCTTCTAAAATCTCCTGATGTCGTACTATGCCCTCCCTGTCAATTATAAAACTGGCCCGCTTAGCAACGTCTTTCATCCCATAGTAATCCTCATATAGCACATTGTACTCTTTGGATACTTTTTTGTTAAAGTCACTGAGCAAGGTAAAATTAAGATTTTCAGCTTTTTTAAAAGCTCTTAAGGTGAAAAAGCTATCCACGCTTATGCCAATCACTTTCGCATCTAAGGCGTTATACAATTTCATATTGTCACGGATGGCACAAACTTCTTGGGTGCATACCCCCGAAAATGCAAGTGGGAAAAATAGCAAGACAACCTTCTGGCGTCCTTTGAAATCACTTAGAGAAACAATATCTCCCTGGGTATTTTGTAGACTAAAGTCTGGGGCTTTGGGGGAGTTTTCTTCTTTCATGTAGCTAAAAAGTAATATTAGTACTTATGGGCCAACTTATACCCAATAACGGTGGTAACTATAGCAGCTGATAATATTAACTGCCATATCCAAAATAATGAACTGCTAAAAGCACCTATGGTCCAATAGAGGATGTAGCAAATCAGGAATAAAATGACCCCGGCAAGGATCGTAGTATATTTTTTGACCCGGTAGGTGTAAATACCATACATCATTAGGGCAACAAGCAGTGCCCCGGCCTGATAAAGAAAGAATAACCATTCTCTTAATACGGTGCTATTTAAAACAAAAAAATAAGAGATGATGATAAAGAAAGGTAAAGCTGTATAGACCATCGGAAATTGGGCAAAAACAGGCTTTGACTGCCTTATAAATACCGCTAACGAACTTAATATAAAAGCGAGACAAATTAAGTGCCCCCATTCCACTATAAATTCAACAACAGTTAATACGGCAGGGGTCTCAAAGAGGTTGCCAATAAATACCGTAGACTGCATGAATGTAAACAAGCAGGCTGCTATAGTCAGTCCCAGAAACTTGAGCCTTCCCCTGCCCCGGGCAAATTTGATGAGTTCAAATGCCGCGTATCCTCCTACTAAGGTAAGTAAACCGTCAACCCAGAGCATTGAATGTATTTAAGAGTTATTATCAGCAGAATTTTCCTGGTTTTGCCTTTTGCGGCGTTGTTCTATTTCTCTCTTGTTTTCTTGTTCTTTGCCAAAAATCATGACCTGATTCGCAATTTCTTTTAGCTTAGCCCGCTCAAAACGAATCATCTTTTGGGCAAAAGCAAACAATAATAATTGTTTCTTATCTTTATAAACAACTGTCTCCCAATCGATTAATGATATATTTTTAATGGCATTGACAAGTCCAGCACGGTGCTTTGATATCTTTCGAAGTACTTTCTGGATATCTTCAACCTCTTCTTCAACTTCAAAACTTTCTTCAAAGTGGGTAAAGTTTTCCAAGTGTGTGGGTCGCTTGTTGTCTACGGCTGCTTCAAGGATTGGGCGAAAATAGGAGGTTTGAGCATGGTCAATGAGCAGCAAAAGCTCTGCAATTGAACGTTTACCGGGTGCGCTTTCATTGTAGGGAATATTATCGATTACGTACTGCATTGCATCGGCCTCATCCTGTAAGTAAGAGGCATCTTCAATGAGTTGATTCACCTGATCTTGGGAAATCTCTTTATCGGTCATCATCTATATATCTCTTACCGTGCCCAGGAAGATTGTGCTTCTACATTGTCATTATGCTTTTGTTGTTCGAGCATTTCAACCAATGAAAGCCCTGAGTTGAATTCACGGTCTCGATCTCTGACGGAGTGGATATTATTTTCTTCCTGAAAATCCCAAAACTGACCAAACTGATTGTTTTTATATTCTCGGAGAAAGTCTAATCGTTCTTGGAGGTCTTCTTTGGGAACCAGCAGTCGCTGTTTATCATAGATGGCTTCTTCCCGAGACTCAAAGACAATATCATAGTCTTTGCTCATCACAATAGCTTCTTCTGGACAGACCTCTTCGCAATAACCGCAATAAATACAGCGCAGCATATTGATCTCAAAAAAGTCAGGATAACGTTCTTTGGGATCCTCAGCCTCCTCATTAGCCTGCATGCTAATTGCCAGCGGTGGGCAGGCTCTGGCGCAAAGTCCACAGGCTACACAACGTTCCTTATCACCATCTTCAACCAATACCGGCCGACCTCTGAAAATTGACGGGGGATCCCACTTTTCTTCCGGGTACTCCAGCGTAACGGTTGGTTGGAACATCTGCTTAAAGGTATACCAGAGTGCTTTAAAAATTTCAGGCAGATATAAATTTTCTAAAAAAGAAAGATCACGTTCACGCTCAAAATTTTTATTTAGCGCATTAGCCCGTGGTTGTTCTAAGTTCTGTGGTGTAGGCATCTGTTTGCTGTTAAAAAATATGGTTATGACTGAGCTTAATTGCTTCGGAAAAATAACTGATTCAATGATTCACGTCAAAGGTTAAATCATTTATTTCTTTTTAAATGTCATTGTTATTGGAACTCCTTCAAATCCGTACTTCTGGCGTATCTTGTTAGCTATATAACGACGATAATTGGCAGGAAGTTCTTCCGGAATGTTCATAAAGAATTTAAATACCGGGGGATTCGACTTTACCTGTGTGCCATATTTAATTTTCAATGGTACTCCCCTCCTGATCGGAAGCTGTTTCTCTTTAAGGATTTTTTTCAGGAAGTTATTCAAGTCTGGCGTACTTATAGTCCTCTTCCGCTCTTCGAGCACCTTCTGAGCTACAGAAATAACTCTGTGGATACGTTGGCCGCTCAGCGCGGAAGTAGACACAATAGGCACATAATCCATGGTAGGCATTCGGCTATACACATATTCTTCGAACTCTTTGTGCAAATTTGTGTCTTTGTCGGGTACCAGATCCCACTTATTCAGTACGATGACAATTCCCTTATTATACTTCTCTGCTTCCCGCAAAATATGCTTATCCTGGGCTTCAAAACCACGCATGGCATCTAACATCAAAATAGCAACATCGCACTCTTTAAGTGCCCGATCTGTGCGTACCGTACTGTAAAACTCAATATTCTCTTTCACTTTGCGCTTTTTACGGAGCCCCGCAGTGTCGATCAGAATATAATCTTTACCGTCATAGGTAAGCTTACTGTTAATCGAATCGCGCGTGGTGCCCGGGATATCTGTGACGATGCACCGTTCATCCTTAAGCAAAGCATTCACGAAGCTGCTTTTACCTACATTAGGGCGGCCGACAACAGCCAGTTTAGGGGTCTTCGATTCCGACTCCTCTTGCTCTTCAGGCAGTAAGTTGACCAGCTCATCCAACAAGTCGCCGGTTCCACGGCCGTTAATAGCCGATACAGGATAAAGCTTGTCAAAACCCAGGGCATAAAACTCTGTGGCATTAAGGGTGCGTTCATCATTGTCTGCTTTGTTGGGCACTAAAAGCACCGGCTTTTCCTGCTTTCGCAGAAGCTGTGCTACCGCTTGATCCAAGCTCGTAATACCGCCTTCGGTATCAACGACAAAGAGAATGACATCAGACTCTTCAAGGGCAATGTGCACCTGTTCACGGATACCGGCAATCATAATATCCGTTTCATCAGGCAGATATCCTCCCGTATCGATGACATTAAATTTGCGTCCATTCCAAAAAGATTCGCCATAGTGACGATCCCTTGTAACGCCGTACTGGTCGCCTACGATGGCTTTTCGGCTGCCAACGAGACGATTAAAAATAGTGGACTTACCTACGTTGGGTCGTCCTACAATTGAAACTACCGGGAGCATGTGGATTTTATTCCTTATATTCGATATTGTTTTAGTCACGGGGAAAATAAAGAATTAACTGCTTAAAGTAGAGCATAAACTCCATGTTACATACCTTTTACAATAATTTTGGTTTTTTAGGATCTATTTCGATCGCTTTTATCATTTTTATAACGTTTATTTTTTGGTTAGCGGGTGTAGCTGGTATTTCTCAACTAAAAAGCAGCACTACGAAAAAAACCAAGCTGTTCTTTTCGATTATCTTCCCTCCTTATCCAATTATATGGTTACTGTGGGATATTTATTCACAAAACCAATTCATGAAAGAAGGCAATATTGACTAAAATCCCCTGGGCTTTCTCTTTTCTTTTCCGCCGGCCTCCATTCATTCTTTTTATTTTTGATGATACACAGATATATTCCAAGCTTTAACGGGCATATTCGTAATTTTCAGAAGAACATTTATGCTTAATGAACCGTCATTTGTACCTCAGCAGATTGGATGGATCGAAGTGGTCTGCGGGGGCATGTTTAGTGGTAAGACCGAAGAACTGATCCGGCGGGCTAAACGAGCTCATATAGCTGGCCAAAAGGTCGTTATAGTGAAGCCTAAAGTGGACAACCGCTACAGTGAAGAAGACATTGTCTCGCACAACGAAAATACCCTTCCCGGCCTGGTGGTCGATACTGCCGACCAGATGGTATTGCTAACGGGCGATGCCCAGGTGGTCTGTATTGATGAAGCCCAGTTTTTTGATAATCAGCTTATTAATGTAGCCAACACCCTGGCCAACGATGGTAAAAGAGTCATCATCGCAGGATTAGACATGGACTTTGAGGGGCAACCCTTTGAGCCGATGCCGCAATTGTTAGCCATTGCCGAATATGTTACGAAACTGCATGCAGTCTGTTCAGAAAGTGGAACGATGGCACACTACTCGCAACGAGTGGTCGAGAATAAAGGTCGTCTTTTAGTCGGAGAGACGGATGCCTATGAGCCCCGCGCCCGGCATTGCTTCCGCCCTCCTGTTGATAAGCGTAAAGGCACACCGATCGCCCCCCTTTCCGATTCTGATTCCAATAAATCCAATACAAATAAGAGGAATTCTTCATAATGGATATTCTACGTGGTTTAATTGGAATGGCGGCTATCATTGGTATTGCCTATGCTTTCAGCAACCATAAAAAAAGGGTGAACTGGCGATTAGTCGGCGTGGGCCTGTCAATCCAGTTTGTACTTGCTGTTTTTATATTAAAGGGTCGTGCTATGGCTGAAGTCTGGTCTCCCCTTGGGTGGCCTAAACAGTTCTTTAGCTGGATTTCATCCTTCTTTGTCATCGTACTGGATTTCACCACTGAGGGAGCCAAATTTATCTTTGGAGATTTGGCCTTAAGTCCGGGTATGGAAAACAGTATGGGCAGCTTTTTTGCCTTCCAGGTGTTGCCTACGATCATCTTTTTTGCCTCCCTGACGGCTATTCTTTATCACTATGGAGTTTTACAGCGCGTCGTTCAATATATGGCCAAAGGCATGCAGAAATTGATGGGAACCTCTGGAGCGGAATCCCTGTCCGTAATTTCTAATATCTTTGTTGGGCAGACTGAAGCTCCCCTCGTTGTTGAACCCTACATCAAAAAAATGACCAAATCTGAGCTTTTAGCCGTGATGACCGGGGGCATGGCAACCATTGCCGGTGGAGTCATGGCAGCTTATGTTCAAATGTTGGGCAATTCTTATGCACAAACCCAGGGAGTATCACTGGATGTTGGCCGCCTCATGTTTGCTGAACAGCTTTTGGGAGCCAGCTTAATGGCTGCTCCGGCTGCTCTTATAATCGCCAAAATCTTATACCCAGAGGTGGGAAAACCAGAAACTAAGGGGGAAGTACAAATTGATATTGAACAGACAGATGCGAATGGTATTGATGCGGCAGCAAGCGGGGCATCCACCGGATTAAAATTAGCTGCAAATGTTGGTGGTATGTTATTGGCATTCATAGCATTACTGGCTATGGGAAACTATTTCCTGGAAAGCTTTGGCAGTTTCACAGGGCTGAATGCAATGATTCCGGAAGGGAGTCTCCGTATAGAAACCCTGCTGGGATGGCTCATTGCCCCTATCGCCTTTATTATCGGTGTTCCCTGGGCCGATGCTGTTAATATGGGTTCTTTGCTCGGGACCAAGATAGTGCTTAATGAATTTGTTGCGTATCTTCAACTGTCAGAGATGGTGAGTAACGCTGCTCTGTCGGCCAAAACCACTACTATGGCCACTTTTGCCTTGTGTGGTTTTGCCAATTTTTCATCCATAGCCATCCAGATTGGCGGCATTGGAGGACTAGCTCCCAGCAGAAAATCGGAACTTGCCCAATTTGGCCTTAAGGCCGTGTTGGCCGGAACACTGGCAAACTTAATGACGGCAACGATTGCAGGAATGTTATTCTAAATGGTAATGAAACGGTCTCCTTTGCAGAACATACTTCTACTTTTCAGGATCTCAGCAGCAATCTTTATCCTGTCACTTTCTGCTTGCCGTGGACAATATTCCACCGATACAGAAAGCCAAAATCTGGCCCGCGTGGATAGTCAATATTTAACGGTTGAACAAGCTAAGCAAGATATTCCTTCCTCCTTTTACCAGGAGGATAGCCTCTATGCCCTGCAACAGTATCGCGAACAGTGGATTCAAGAACAGTTGTTGCTCAAAGAAGCAAATAGGTTGGGAGTGGAAGACCGAGAAGCAGTGCAAAAGAAAATAAAGCAGGCCCGGACAGAAATACTTCAAGAGGCATTACGCGCTTATATTATGTCATCCGAAGTGGACAGTACCATTACGGAACAGGAAGCCCAGAACTATTTTAATAATCACAAAAACCATTTTACCCTCCAGGAACCTTATGTTCAGTTCCGTCACCTGCAGACCCAAAACATTACCGATGCCCGAACGGCTAAGCAGGCTTTAAGAGATAGTATTTCATGGAAAGTTGTAGCACAGAAGTATACTTCCAACCCTAAAAAGGCAGTCCAAAAATCCCAAAGATATCTTCCGCTTTCAATGGCGCTTGCCGATATTGAAATTATGCAAACATACCTTGGAACTATCGACATCGGAGCTATTTCTGCTATTCAGCGGGTTAATGGTATGTATCATTTTGTACAACTGACGGACAGGCGTGAAGAAGGATCATCTCCCGACCTTGATTGGCTTATGGATGAAATCAAAAATCTTCTGATACTTGAAAAACGACAACGAAAATTCAATTCCTACCTAAAGAATCTTTATCTTAAGGCAGAATCAGATAATGAAATAGCCTCGTATAACGTTCTATCAACACAAACAAATCCTAAAAATAGTACTCAAGACACTCTTGAAAGCAACTCAACAGATGAATAAAGCTTTTTCACTACTTTTTGTTTTTGCACTTTTACTCTCGCCACAGCTTAGCCATGCACAAAATGAGCCTGCCACTCCCGTAGATCAGATTGTGGCCGTCGTTAATGACCATATAATTTTAAAGTCTGATGTGGATCAGCAGGTTCAGCAATATATGATGCAGATGCAACAGCAAAGCCAACAACAGATTCCCTTTGGCAAAGATATCTGGTATGCTTCTCTGCAAAGTATTGTAGATAGAAATATAATGCTGGACCAGGCAAAACGAGATTCTATCGAAGTACCCAATCAGCGGGTTGACCAACAAATTGACCAACGTATACAGCAAACAATACAACAAATTGGCAGCGAAGAAGCTCTTGAAGAACGGATGGGTAAGAGTATTTTACAAATTCGAGCTGACCTCCGGGAAAGCTATCGCGAACAGCTGGTAGTGCAACAGCTACAGCAACAAAAACGCCAAGAGATTGAAATTACACGTCCCGAAGTAGAGGCATATTTTGAAAATATTCCCAAAGATTCCCTGCCAACTATTCCGGAACAAGTTGCTATTTCACAGATTGTTACGGTTCCCCCTCCCCTCGAAGATGCACGCAAAGAAGCCCGCCAGCTTGCAGAACAACTTAGGGATTCCGTTTTAAATCATGGAAAAACGATTGAGGAACTGGCCCAAAGACATAGTGATGGTCCTTCTGCATCAGACGGAGGTAAGTTACCGCTCATTTCACTGGATCAGCTCGTAGCTGAGTATTCAGCGGCGGCAGCTGCACTTGAGCCTGGAGAAATATCGGAGGTTGTAGAAACATCCTTTGGCTTCCATGTAATCCGCCTGAATAAAGAAGAGGGTGAGAAAATCGATACCAATCATATTCTTATTTCCGTAGATGAAGAAAGTTATGATGATCAGGATGCTATAGGTCGGTTAGAAGCACTTAAAGATTCCATACAGACAAACGAGGATCTCACTTTTGCAAATATGGCGCGCAAGCATTCTGAAGATCCCAATACCGCCCCACTGGGTGGACGGCTACTGCAACCCCAAACCGGCCAACGACTGCTTAATCTTGAGCAGCTGGATCCCGCCCTCTATCGAATTGTACTGCTGCTTGAAAATGAAGGAGATATTTCTGAGCCCAAATCTTTTCAATTAGGCCAAAGTAATAATTCGAAACGCGCTTTTCGCATCGTTCGCCTGGACAACCATGTGGAGGAACATGTTGCGAGCTTAAAGCAGGATTATGATCGAATTGAAAACGCTGCTTTACAACAGAAGCAGCAAAAGTTTATCGACCAATGGATAGCTGATCTGAGAGAGGATATGTATGTAGAATATAAAATCGATATCCCGGAGCAGTATAAAAATGAAAGTTTGTAGCAATTTCTAAGCTTTTAGAGGAAGAATTTCTATTTCGACGGTCGGTACAATAGATTAAGGGACTATTGTGCCGGCCGTTTATTATTTATATAGCATTCACATCAAAAATTTAGGGATCATCATTAAGGACATGATATGTAGGAACCTTCTGATGGGACCCATGATATGTTGGATCCGTATGTTTTATCAAAAGATAAGATTAAGGAGCCTTCGCAGACGTTTTTTGACATGCTTTCCTATCTGGGGCCTGGTTTTGTACTTTCTGCTGTTATTGTAGGCCCCGGCGAACTGATAGCCACTACTACACTTGGAGCAAAGACCGATTACGTTACGTTCTGAGTTGTCGTTCTCAGCTGCCTGGTTAAAGTTGCTCTTCAGCTTGAGTTTGGGAAACATGCCATCAGTACTGGTGAAACGATCATGACAGCCTTCAATAAACTCCCTGGCTGGAAAATAAAAGACGTTAACTGGTCCATTTGGACATGGCTGCTCATCCAGTTTTTTAAGCTCCTACAGACAGATGGTATTATCGGGAGCGTTACTATTACACTCAATATCATTCTTCCCTCATTGAGTATAATCAGCTGGACGGTTATAGTGACCATGACTGTTGCTCTGCTTGTATTCCGAGGGTACTACCAATTTGTAGAATGGTTCTCCCTCCTGCTGATTGCATTCTTCACCTTCCTTACTTTTGCCTCCGTATTCCTTTTGCAGGAAAGATCTTACGCCTTCTCCTTGCAAGATATTCTTTCAGGGATTACCTTAGAACTTCCCCCAGCGCTTGTAGGTGATGCTATTGCCGCATTTGGCAT
Organism: Fodinibius salsisoli; assembly: GCF_026229185.1. Taxonomy (GTDB): domain Bacteria; phylum Bacteroidota; class Rhodothermia; order Balneolales; family Balneolaceae; genus Fodinibius; species Fodinibius salsisoli. Next base: position 142,792 of record NZ_JAGGJA010000003.1, read on the forward strand.
AACCGGTATTGGAGGAGACGAAATTATGTACTACAACTACTGGTCCCGTTGAAAAAACGGCAGAATGGAATCGTCGGGCTAAAGGATGGATTAAAGTTATATACTGGGATGCAGGATTATCAATGGTTGTTTATACCCTCGTCACGGCTACCTTCTCGGATTTATAATATAGCACTTTGGTTCAGTATCGCTGCTATTCTCTTGGCGGGCTTGTACAGTATTCTAAAATTCTATTAGCTAAAAGATTATTGGGTAGTAGCCACTTCCTGAAATATGATACTGCCTCTTTCTGATTCTATCTCTACTTCCAAACCAATAGGCAACGTCATCATATCATCAATATGACCAAAAATAGCACCTGAAAAAGCCGGGATTTTTAACGGCTTGATATGTTGCTCTAATATTTGTCTCAACGTAAACCGATGGTTATCCGCCATATCACAACTGGTGCATTGCCCAAAGATAAAGCCGGATAACTGATCCAGTATCCCACTTAATTTAAGCTGGGTGAGCATGCGATCAACCCGGTAAACATCTTCTCCCACATCTTCCAGGAATAAGATACTGCCCGTCCAGTCCGGAAGATAATCAGAACCAACCATTGAAGTTAAAACGCTTAAATTTCCGCCCAGAAGCCTTCCGCTAGCCCGTCCCTCCCGAAGGGTTGTTATAGGCTGATAACTCTTTGAGGCGCCCTCTGATGAGCCTTCCAGAGCAAGAGGCGCATTGCTGTTCACAGCCTTGCGAAAATGGGTCATCGTAAATTTAGTCCAGGTCGATGTACCCACCGGACCATGAAAAGTAGTTAGCCCTGTATTAGCATAGATAGCCAGTAGCAGTGAAGTAATATCACTGTAGCCAATCAAAGCCTTGGGATGTTCCCGTATAATCCCATAATCGAGATGTTCTAAAATTCGGTTACATCCCCATCCGCCACGAAAGGCCATAATAGCATCTACCGATGGATCTGCAAACATGACATTCAGGTCCTCGGCCCGCTGCTTGTCAGTGCCGGCAAAATATCCAAATTTGTTCCGAGCATGGGGCGCTTCTTTGACTTTATATCCCAGGTTCCGAATCTTCTTGACTACGTTGTCATACTCTTTGTCATCACCGACGATACTCGCTGGACTGACTAATCCAATAGTATCTCCCAGACGCAGAGGCTTCGGTTTTAGGAGGGGTTGCTCCTTTGACCTTACCATCCCAATGGACTTATTCATCAAGGTACCAAACCCACCGATTCCTAATGCTGACAAGAAGTTTCTTCTATCCATGGGTGTTACTCCTGATATAGTTTGTGTTGAGCAATAAATTCGGCGACTGAAGGTGGTACAAAATTACTTATGCTCTTCCCCTCCTGAACCAATGATCTTATCTGTGTCGATGATATATCCACAGGCTGATGATCTACAAAGTAAGCATGATTCTTAATTTTAGCATTAAGCGCTCCCGTTTCTGAGGCAGGTCTTCGGGCGACTAGAAGATTGCAAAGATCTAAAATTTCCTGCCACTTGTGCCAGCTTTCAAAGTCAGCGAGAGAATCTTCACCAATGCACCAAAAAAAAGGTTGGTCAGGATATTGTCGGGTTAAATATCGCAGAGTTCGTACCGTATAGTACGGAGGCGAGAGCCTGGATTCAATATCCGTCACCTTAATCCCTTTTATTTCATCAAAAGTACGATGAAGCATCTCCATGCGGAGCTCATAGCTGGTAAGCTGTTGCCCCTCTTTGTGGGGGGCGGCGGGTGTTAACAGCACCCAGAGCTCAGATATACCGTCCGATTCCAGAAATGATTTAGCGATAGAAAGATGTCCCAGATGAACCGGATCAAAACTGCCTCCCAGCAGGCCTACCGCCTTATCCTGAACGACCATTATTCTGAATTGCTACCGGAACTGCTGGCAACCCCGTTGGTATCCTGACTAGTTTCACTACTGCCTAAATCAGCAATTCCTTCACGGGCTTCATCTACATATTCTTCTGCTTCCTGACGATACTCTCCTTCCGGAAACAGCTGGATAAATTTTTCATAGGCCTCAATGGCTGCCTGGTATCGTTCGCGTTGTTTACTTGTTACACTGCGATTAGCATAAGTAACGTAAGTATCAATTTCATTGACCAACGCACGTTGTGCCCAAATAGACTCCGGATAATTATCAATTGTCAGATCATAATAGACGATAGCCGCTTCATAACTATCAGTTCTCTTGTAGAGGTCAGCCGAATAGTACAGTTTTTTAGCCAGCTTGGAACGTAGCTCTGTAATATATTTCGAAGCCTGATCAGACCGTTCCGAATTAGGATACCGGGAACTAAACAGCTGAAATTTTTCGATAGCAGTACGGGTATGAGCTTGATCAAGCCTGTAGCGTGGACTTAGTTTATAGTAGCTGTAGGCTTCCTTAAACTGTGCCTCTTCACGTTTATCGGCTCTGGGATAAAGCGTTACAAATCGGCCATATTCTGAACTGGAAAGAAGATAGCGCTTATCATTAAAATAAGACTCTGCAAGATAATATTGGGCTTCTCTTGCGTAATCTGTCCCCCGGCCCAGCTGAATGACGGTCTCAAATGCTTTGGCAGCGTCAGTGTAATCATCAGACTGATATAATGCCATAGCCTTTTTATAGGCAGTGGGTAATGTATCTCCCCGTTGAATTAAATTATCATTTTTGCATGCCCCAATAACCATGAGCATCAATAACAGGCAGGAAAATCTAAATAAATAAGTAGAAATATTGTTCATTTGATTGTTTTTAGCTTTCAATATTCTCGGGATATCAAACGATTTAAAAGTGTAATAATTTCATTTTTATATTCTGAGGGCTCAAACGTATCCAGTTGCTTCATAGCCTCCTCATAATATCGACGAATAACCTCGCGGGTGGCATTAATGATATCCAATTCTTTATAGAGTTCAATAACCGCTTTAATATCGGCAGTAGAGGTTTCACTACTGGACAGAATCTGTAGAAGCATTTTCCGCTGTTGGTCATTACATTGTTGTAACGTGAGAAGTGTCAGGTATGTTTTTTTACCTTCTCTGACATCACCGCCCTGTTGCTTGCCAAACTTTTCAGGATCAGCAATAGCATCCAGCAAGTCGTCCTGTATTTGAAAAGCAATGCCCGCCTTCTGTCCAACGGTCTGGAGCTGTTTAATGATATGCTGTTCCGCCCCGGCAACGGCACCGCCTATGGCGAGAGATCCGCTGATCAAAGCGGCAGTCTTATCCTGAATCATCCTAAGATATTCATCCAGCGTTACTTCCTCTCTTGCTTCAAAATCAAGATCAAAAGCCTGGCCTTCACAGACGCGTTCTGCACTATCTAAGAAGATATCAAGGATATCGGCATATTGTTTCTTAGAATAAGCATCATTCCGCCCGTAATACTGTAACTGTTTAAAAGCTTTGGCATACATCGCATCACCAGATAGGATAGCCGTATTGGCATTCCACTTTTTAAAAACACTGGGCTCTCCACGTCGCGTGTTGGCTCCATCCATAATGTCATCATGTAGCAACGTAAAATTGTGCAACAGTTCGAGGGCGATGGCTGCCGGTAGTGATTCTTCGATATCTCCTCCTGCAAGCCCACAGCCCGTCAGGGTTAAGAAAGGCCGAACACGCTTGCCTGGAAGGTCTAACGTATAGCGAACCGGGTCGTAAAGCAAAGCCGGACTTGCCGGTAACTTCAGCTCCGAAAGCTTTTGTTCAATTAATTCTGATAGTTGCTGCTGTTCAGTAATGGGCACGTGTGGTTATGCTAATTCTTCAAAAGGCCAAATATAAGGAATTTAATGTAAGATGTTACCTCTTGAAGGCTTTAATTTGAGATGATCTGCTTGAAGATCCTTCAATTGTTCGCAACCCAACAAGGTAAGGATGATTTTTAATTGATGCCGCCAACGAACATATAAATTTTCGAGACCTTCTAAACCATTATTAACCACAGCTTTGATTACCGGTTGAGCAGCTGCGGCAAACTGAGCTCCCAGGCAAATAGACTTTGCAATATCATGGCTGGAACGAATGCCTCCGGAGGCAATAATCTCAAAATTATACTCCTGCTTAAGTGGTTCTATCTGCCGCAGGCATGCTGCTGTTGAAAGGCCCCAATCGTCAAAGCTGTGCTTTGGGTCGGGATTACTACTCCGTTCGTTTTCAACCTTAGACCAGCTGGTACCTCCTGCCCCGGCTACATCAATGACCTGAACTCCAATATCCAATAATCGCCGGGCCACGGAAGCAGAGATTCCTGCACCGGTTTCTTTAACGATCACCGGCACGGTACTGTCTGTTACCAAACGGGCTATACCTGCTTCCATTCCTTTAAAGTTACGATCTCCTTCTGGCTGCACAAGTTCTTGCAGAACATTCAGATGCACGATAATAGCATCTGCAGAAATAGAATCAATGAGCAGCTTGGTTTTTTTAGCTGCTAATCCATCAATTAGCTGGGCCCCTCCGATGTTGGCCGCGATAAAAGCATTGGGAGCCCGATCTCTGACTATCGAGAAGGTAGATATAGTGTCTTCCTGCTCCAGCATAATGCGTTGGCTGCCTACCCCAAAAGGCAATCCATATTCTTCACAAAATTCCGCAATAATAGCATTTACGGCCCCGGCATCAGTATACCCGCCGGTCATAGAAGAAATAAAGAGTGGGAAAGAAAAACTGCGTCCCAATAAGGTCGCTTCTGTGGAAACCTCCTCCAGGTTGACTTCAGGAAGAGCGTTATGAACAAATTGGTACTGTTCTAAGCCCGTGGATTGCTGGTAATTAACCTGACCGGAAGTCGTTAACTCCACATGATCCTTCTTGCGCTGTTTGATGGACATATATCGGCCCAAATAATTGAAGTGATAATTTCTACAACTAAGGTAGGCAAGTCATCTGGAAAGAGAAAACATCTATTTGTTAATCGTTAATTGTAAGTACATACTAATCAAACGCCTTTAGCAGTTAAAATCGTCCTATGTATTATAAAAAGCTAATTTGAATCAATAAAATAGGTCAATCCTCCTGTCCTCCTTCTCCAAGGAGGAACCCTTTGTTCAACAGGCATGCTATATACAACAATTACTTGAAGTCCCTCTTGGAGAAGAGGGATTTAGGGAGATTGAACACCTTGTCTATACCGTTTCAACTTATAAACCCATTATCTATTTTTCGCTAAGTAAAAACTACTATCATCCGTGATTATTGTTATTCTTTAAAAACTGGCCAATTTCTGTAATGCCTCTCCGGTTAGTCTATACGTGGTCCACTCATCCAGTGGCTTGGCGTCCAGGGAGTCATAAAAATCAATAGCGGGAGTATTCCAATTTAACACAGACCATTCCAGACGTGCACAGTCACGCTCAATAGTCAATTGAGCAAGAGACTTTAATAAAGCTGTGCCTATGCCCTTTCCCCTAAATTCAGGTTTAACAAACAAGTCTTCCAGGTAAATTCCCGGCCGTCCCTCAAAAGTGGAAAAACTATGGAAGAAAAGTGCAAAGCCCACCGCTTCTTCATCATAAAAAGCTAAAAGAACTTCGGCATATTGTTGTTCTCCAAAGAGCTTTTCCTTTAGAAGTTTTTCCGTGGCTACTACCTCATCCGCCATTTTCTCATACTCGGCCAAAGATCGGATGAAACCCAGAATCAGGGGGATATCCTCCTCTTGCGCAAATTGTAAATGGCAGTTGGGTATGTCGGTGGATATCTGTTGAGGCATCTGTAATGTTAGTTGCTTCGTTCTTTTATTTTGGTTGAAATGCCGTTCACATAATTCTTAACCATATCGATTTTGGGAGCCAGCTCAGATCCTTGAAAGCCGGTAATATCTGCATTAGTAACATGGTTGTTGTAGTGCGCTAAATACTGACTTGCCAGCTGTAAATATGTCCAGTGCCATTTCTCCTCATTGTAACCGGTGCGATCATTTTTACTTTTATCGGTATAGGGCTGATAAAATCCAAAATCATTGGCATGCTCTTTCAGCCATTCGTATTCTTTAAGCCCCTGGCCGCTTTCGAAGTAGCTGTTGTTCAAATCATTTAAATCTATTTCTGTGCCCCAGTGATGTCGGGAAGTCATCGGCATAGAACTGTATTCCAGAATTCCTTTTGCTTTACCAAGGCCCGTCGCTGAATCGGATGCCGCCCATTTACGATCCCAGATAGCCTTTTGATAATTAAAGTTACGTGCTCCTGAGATAATGGTAAACGCGATGCCCTCCTTTAGGGCACTATCGGCCATCGCTTTAAAAGCCTGGTATGCTTTTTTGTGCAGATACACCTCCTTGTTGACATATTGGGAATCTACTTCCACAAAATCTTTATGAGAGGTAAAATCAAACTGGCCCGTAACGAACTCTGTGGAGGTCTCAGCCTTCAGGCTGTCCTTATTTATGGCTGCCACTTGTTCAGTTTGTGTTTGTTGCTTATCAGCAGAGGAGTTATCTGCGTTACAACTTATTATCAAAATGGAAAGCAAAAAGAAAGTGATTCTCATAAAATAAAAATAATTGAATTTAGATTTTTTACTCTTAAAATAACGTCTAACGGATTCTGATAATGCCTATTCTGCCCCCTCCGAAGTCTCGGAGCAGGCCCTGTGAGGCTGTCCAAAAAGGTTTTATATTCGTTTTTGGCCTAATAAATTAAGGTTGTAACATCATTTCAAAGGGCTATCATCCCCCTGTCCCCGGTCTATACACCCCCTTCGAAGGGGGAAACTCACGGTTGGTTTTCTGTGAGTAGGGGGATGACTTGGAGCATCTATTAATTATTTAGACCCATACCTTTTGTTTTGAACTTTTTAGACAGCCTCAACGCATAGTATTTAAATGGCTGCCAACAAAAGTCGCTACAATTCCTCTACAAATTTCCCGTATATCCAACCGGTGATACCATCCTTGGTATGAATCTTATACCATTTCTGTCCGCTCATGGCCTCGATATCATTTTTACTGATGGTAGCCTCAATAACACCATAATTTGACACAGAAAAGGAAGCTTCTACAGAATCACTTCGATCTGCGAGAATACGGATAGCTTTACCTGAAGTCACCGTTATAGATCTGCCTTCATAGTCAACGGTGATATCTCGTTTTAAAATGGCTTCACTGCTACTTCCTGTTTTATATTGATCTAAAATTTGAACAACGGTTCCCTCCTTTGCTACCACACCCGCCGAGGAAGATTCAGTAGTATGATCGCTACGAATAATAATATTCGAACCTGTTACCCGTCCTTCTGCAGCAAGGCTACTGCTGGAGATCTGATTGAGCTTAATCTGTGCTTCGGACTTAAATTGTCCATCGGGAAATTGATTCAAATAAGATTCAAAACGCTGCGCCGTGGTATCATTCTGGATGGTGGCCCAGTAGAGGCTGTCCGATCGTATTTTAGCAACCTCAAGATGTTCGCCATTAGGATTATCTTCGATATATGCCTGGTAGGCTTCGTACGTATCGGCCTGCTGAGCATCCTCCCAGGTTGATGAGCTGCAGCCATAGATAAAACCCAATCCTGAAAGTGCTACAATCAAAACTGTAAAACGTAAAGAGTTAATGTGCATAGAATAACTAATTATATTTTAACTAATCACCTTGAGTGAAAAATGAAGGTAATAAAAATCTGATACAAATTTTCTTTTACCTTGATCGGAAACTAATATCGAATCTTAACTATCCTTAGTCACTTTTCAAATTTAGCATACGTATAATAGCTAAATCATATAGCTGCCACCGTTAATATGAAAAGTACTTCCGGTCATATGGGGCACCTTCCCTGAAGCCAGGAAAGCCACCAGCTCTCCCACTTCTTCAGGAGAGGTAATTTCATCAAAAGCCATCCCTTCCGTCAAATACTCTTCGCCATATACCTCGATAGAATCCATCGCCATATCGGTTTTGATGAAACCCGGAGCTATAGAATAGGCAGATACCTGATGCTTACCATAATCGCGAGCAATACTCTTTGTGAAAGCAACCAAGCCTGCTTTGGAAGCCGCATAAGCCGCATACTCTTGCGTATCACCCCGGTATGCCGCTCGGGAAGCTATGTTTATAAGAATCCCCCCCTCCTTCTTTTTCCAGCTCTGTAATGCCCATTTAGAAAGCAGGGCGGCAGCCCGTAAGTTAACCTGCATCGTTCGGTCCCAATTTTGAAGCCATTCCTCATCGGTACTGTCAAAGCCGGCATCATCAAAGACACCGGCATTATTTATCAAAATATTGGGGCTGGAAGCTCGATCGAATTCAGGCCTTAACGTTTCTTTCATCTGATCTGTGTCACTCAAGTCAACATGGAGTCCCTGGAAATTGGGATGATTGCAAAACGGTTCGGGAAATTCCGAACTTCGGGCCGTGCCGATAACTTTTGCCTCTTTCTCCAACAGGGATTCCGTAATACTTTTTCCAATTCCGCGAGAAGCTCCGGTTACTAATGCATACATAATTGGTGATGGTTAAGTTTATGCTCTTATTACTTAATCAAAAATAGTACCGGAGACCTACCCCACCATTGCCCGCTAATTTAGTTTCAGGGGCAAAATCCAAGATAGGAACAGCTTCCAGAAACAAGTCAAAGGGAATAGACTCAAACACATAGGTTAACCCAACGGGAACTCTAATACCTGCTTCTGCATCATCAGCAAAAATGACCCGCGCTCCTGCACCATAATAGAAAGCCAGGTTCTGTTCATTTCTAAACCATGAGTGCCATAAAAAATCTGTGTGCATGTGTAGGGCCTCATTTCTGTCAGCCAAGGACCAGGCGGCTCCTATATCAAAAGCGGAATTATTACTCAGCCAGTACTTTACAGAAGCACCCGTGGGTTCGCCCAGAATTACTCCGAGACCGATCCCGTTTTTCTTTTGATTATCCACTTGTGCTTTTAAAGAATGAGGGCTGGAACAAAAAAATAGTGCTGTCAGCAGGCTTAATACAAATATATTCAATGGCTTCATTACACTAACAGATGGTTTACTAGTATTTTAGGACTATTCGTAGTGGATGGAATGTATTGATTAATGCCCAAAAATATTAGAAAAGAAGTGGTTTTAACAGCTGTTATATAACGATACCAGATTCTACCCACTTGGTTCTCAAGTTGATACAGAATTTACAAAAGATAGGTTCTGTACAATACTCCCAATCTCCGGCGCTGAAGTATATATCCCAAAACCAATCCTAGCTCCGGTAGACAGGTACATTGGAGCAGGCTTCGCCGTACATCAGCTTTTTAACGTATGGAAGGAGTTTTTGGGTAGCATACAGATATACGCTTTCCGGCACAGGACGCCCATCATCGCTGCAACCTTTGAGGATAACAAACTTATCCTGGTATTGACTCCAATCCACTTCTGCCAGCTTTCGCTGATAGAGCTCATGGATAATATCATCCGGCTTACCGTTAAAAACCTCCTTGGCATGAGGCACTAAATGACTGCCTATCAGCATATAAGCCCACTTCGAAATGATGGCATCTGAGGAACAATAAATACAAACATACTGGTCTTTATATTGACTCCAGTCAAAGTCTTTAAGCTGCTGTCTGAACTCTTTTTCTTTTAAAATAAGTCCCTTGAACAAAAATTGCTTTAAATCCAGGCCTATACGAGACGTATCATCATAGTATTGCTGCAGGTCGATCGTGGCAAGTTTCTTGGACTGCTTTATCTTATTAACAATTTCGCCTTGTTGAGTATCTGTAGCCATAATTTATACTGAAAATGATTCTCCGCATGAACACGTTCGTGTGGCATTTGGATTATCAAAATAAAAGCCTTGCCCCTTCAAGCCCTCTGTATAATCCAATTCTGTGCCAGAGAGATAAAGAAAACTTCGCATATCAACGACCAATTTAATGCCATTGTCTTCGAACTCCTGGTCTTCGGCCGATGACTGTTCTGCCTCGGTATCAAAATTAAGATCATAAGTTAATCCTGAGCATCCACCACTGACGACCCCAACACGAAGTTTGGCATCTTCAGACAGATGTTGCTCCGAACGAATCTCATTGATCCGGCTTGCCGCTCGATCGCTTACCGTAATAGACATAAACTTTTAATTCCTCAAAACCTATTTAAACAGAAACCACTTGAATTTCAGGATCTACCCGTTTTACCATGCTTTCTATCGCATATAACGTACCACTTGTAGCTGTTGGACAGGTTCCACAAGCACCCTGATAATGAACTTTTAAGCGATTACCTTCAAGACCAAGAATCTTGAGTCCTCCACCGTCAGCCAACAAATAGGGTCGAACTTGTTCATCAAGCATCTGATTAATTTCTACCAATCGGGGATCGTCGGATTCTTGCACTTCTTTTGTAGCGTGCACTTCATCATCCTCAACCATATCTGTCTGTGGTTTAGCTTCCCGAATGGGTGGAGCCAGTTTCCGCAACAATTCCGACCAAACGGCATCACCGTCCTGCGTTACCGTCACGTATTTATCTACATAATAGACATTAATGACGTGCTCAATATTGAACAGGGCCGTTGCCAGCTCATCACCTTCAGCCTGGCTTCCATCTTCGTAAGACTTCGTTACACCATTGGTTAAGGCTTCCCCCAATACGAAACGCATAGCATCAGGATTGGGCGTGCGTTCTATTTCTTTAATCTTAGGCATAGCTTGAATACTTTAGTTCAAAAGCAGTTATTACTTTGTTTAGAACGAATATAAATAAAATATAGTTTCCAATGAAACTTTGATTTTTAAAATCAAGGAAAGGTGGCATCAGAAAAAGCCTTTTGCCTCTTTAACACCTTCAACCAACCGATTGATATCTTGCTTATTATTATAAAATGATAAAGAAGCCCGGGCTGTACCGGGAATGTTATAGCGGCGCATTGCTGGTTGGGCGCAGTGGTGGCCGGTGCGGATAGCAATACCCTGCTGATCTAAAATAGTGCCAATATCGGTGGCATGTATGTCATCAAACACAAAAGATATAACCGAAGCCTTCTCCTGAGCCGTGCCAATAATTCTGAGGCCATCAATGGATAAGAGCTGCTCCGTAGCATAATCCAACAACTGCTGTTCATGAGCTGCGATATTTTCCATACCGATATCCGTCAGATAATCGACGGCAGCTCCCAAACCAATACCTGCAACGATGGGTGGCGTTCCGGCTTCAAATTTGTGGGGAAGATCATTAAACGTTGTGCCCTCAAAGGCGACTTTATCTATCATATCGCCGCCGGATCGATAAGGGGGCATCTTCTCAAGATATTTCTCCTTTCCATAGAGGATGCCAAAGCCGGTTGGTCCGCACATTTTGTGGGATGAGAATGCATAGAAGTCGGCATCCAAGTCCTGAACATCTACCAAGCTGTGCGGAACGCCTTGGGCGCCATCAACTAAGACGGGAATATCGTGTTTGTGTGCTTCCCTGATGATGCGTTTAACAGGATGAACCGTACCTAAAGCATTGGAAACTTGTGCTACGGCTATAATGGCGGTACGCTCATTAATCAGCTTGAGAAATTCATCCCAGATTAACTCTCCGGCATCATTTACGGGAATAACGCGGACGTTGGCACCGTGTTTCTGGGCAGCAATTTGCCATGGAACAATATTCGCATGGTGTTCTATCTCGGAGACGATAATTTCATCACCTTCCGACAAAAACTGCTCCCCAAAGCTGTGAGCTACCAGGTTAATTCCATCAGTTGTGCCTGTGGTGTATATAACCTCATGCAAATGCTCGGCATTGATGAAACTGCGAATTTTTTTGCGCGTGGCTTCATACGCATCCGTAGCCTTCTGGCTTAGATGATGAATCCCGCGATGAACATTCGCATGCTCATGACGATGATAATGATCAATACGGTCAGCTACAGGCGTTGGCATCTGGCTGGAGGCAGCGTTATCCAGATACACCAACGGCTTACCCCGTACCTCTTCTTGTAATACCGGAAAGTCGGACCGGATCTGGTCGAAGTCAATATCCGCTGGTGATATCGTGGAAACAGCCTTGCTCATAATGTTAGGCAGTAAGTTGAGAATCTAACTGGCGTTCAGTGAATTTATGCACTTCATCAACCAAAAGCTTTTGTACTGATTCTACCGAAATATTTTCGATCGTTTCTAGTGCAAAAGCGTAAATCAACAACTCGCGAGCCTGCTGGTCGTTAAGCCCACGGCTTTTGAGATAAAACATTTCCTCTTCTTCAAGCTGGCCAATGGTGGCGCCGTGAGTACAAACGACATCATCAGCAAAAATTTCCAGCTGCGGCTTGGTATTCACCAGGCCTTTGCGAGAGAGCAACAGATTTCTATTCTCTTGGAAAGAATCAATTTTCTGAGCGTCTTTACGGACGAAAATTTTACCGTTGAAGACAGAATGTGCCTTTCCATTTATCACACATTTGTGCAACTGGTGACTTTCGGCATGAGAAAAACGATGATCCATCACCGAATGCGTATCAGAAACCTGGTCGCCGTCAATAAGCACTAATCCATCCACCGTAAATTCTACCTCTTCGTCGCGCTGGGAAATCCGCGGCTCATTTCGGGATAGCTTAGCTCCCCGCGTGATGGTATAGGATTCATAGTTTGCATGTTTGGCCACAAAAGCCCCGGTGCGTGCAAGATGAATCGCTTCTTTGCTTTCGCGCTGGATTTTTGTGTGCTTAACATACGCTTCTTCTTCAAGGTTGACCTCAAAGACCGGCAGGTTAAAGTATTTATTATCTCCGAGACCAATATAGTCTTCTACGATCGTCACCTCTGAGCTTTCGTCCGCCAGTACCAGGCAGCGTGATGTAGCAAAATAGTTGACATCCGCTTCTGTCTGAACAAATAATAAGTGAATAGGAGCATCTACCTTAACTCCCTTGGGCACATGTATAAACGCACCATCATCCAGAAAAGCTGTATTGAATGAGGAGAAGACATCATCTTCAAAGTTGCCGTACTTACCGAGATGTTCTTTTAACAATGGATGATCTTCGGAAGCCAGATCAGCAATATTGCCAATCTCAACTTCGTCCGGGAGTGCTTCTGCCTGAGAATGCTCCTCGGAATATACTCCATTAACGAAGACCATTCGGGAGCCTTCACTTTCTGGCAGGTAATGTTCGCTGATGTCTGGAACTGATACGTCCAGCCTTGTAGCCAACTCATAATCATCCGTGTAGAGGTCTCGAAGACTGATAAAACGCCAATCCTCATCTTTTCGATGTGGAAAAGGAATATTTTTGACCTCTTCGGCCCCTTTCAGGCGTACTTCGTCCAAAAATTGTGATTTACCATTCAGAGATCCCTGAAAACTCAGAAGATCTTGTAAAAAAGATTGATTTGATTGCTTCAATTTCGCCATTTGCTTAATTCTGTTCGCCGTTTACAGATACAGATGCTAAGTCAGTTAACCAGTCATACCCTTGCTCTTCCAATTTCAGAGCTAAGTCTTTATCTCCAGACTTCACAACCTTACCATCAAGCATAACATGCACATGGTCCGGTTGAATATAGTCAAGAATACGCTGATAGTGCGTTACCATTACAACGCTCTTTTCTTCATCAGCAATTTGGTTGATACCATTTGCTACAATTTTAAGCGCATCGATATCCAAGCCGGAGTCTGTTTCATCCAGGAAAGAGAGTTTAGGATTGAGTACAGCCATCTGGAAGATCTCGTTGCGCTTTTTCTCACCGCCACTGAAGCCGGCATTTACGCTTCGATCTAGAAATTCAGGCTTCATGTCTACCACATTCAGACGCTCATTGATGTAATCCTCAAACTCAATAGGATCCAGCTCTTCTCTGCCCTGCTCTTTAGCAATAGTGTTATACGCCTGTCGCAATAACGTTTTATTCGTTACGCCCGGAACTTCTACCGGATATTGGAAAGCAAGAAACAAGCCCTTATGAGCACGCTCATCAGGATCAAGATCGAGAATACTTTCGCCCTCGAACAGGATATCTCCTTGTGTTACTTCATAAGCCTCATGGCCCGCCACTACCTTGGAAAGCGTACTTTTACCACTTCCGTTGGGGCCCATGATGGCATGGATCTCTCCTTTTCCAATTGTTAGGTTAACACCTTTTAGGATCTTTTCAGATGGATCCTCTTCGACACATACATGTAAATCTTTGACTTCTAACACGTTACTTAATTCTTTTAATGTTTATTTAATAGTTTAAATCGTCGATATGCAGCGGTTATCCCACACTACCTTCTAACTTAATGCCCAACAACTTATCGGCTTCAACAGCAAACTCCATAGGCAGCTCTTTCAGCACTTCTTTACAGAAACCATTGACGATAAGCGAGATCGCATCGTCTTCGTCCATACCACGTTGCTGCAGGTAAAAGATCTGGTCTTCACCCACACGGCTCGTACTGGCCTCATGTTCTACTTTGGCCGTTGGATTAGCCGACTCAATATAGGGGAACGTATGGGCCCCACAGGTTTGTCCAATCAGCATGGAGTCGCAAACCGAATAATTCTGGGCTCCGTCGGCACGGGGACTGATTTTCACTTGCCCGCGATAGCTGTTGTTAGACTTACCGGCCGAAATACCTTTCGAGATAATCGTACTCTTGGTGTTTTTACCGACATGAATCATCTTTGTGCCGGTATCCGCCTGTTGGCGGTTGTTGGTTACTGCTACGGAGAAAAACTCTCCGATAGAACCATCGCCCTGCATAATTACGCTGGGGTATTTCCATGTAATAGCAGAACCCGTTTCAACCTGGGTCCATGAAATTTTGGAATTATCTCCGCGACAATGTCCACGTTTGGTTACAAAATTAAAAATACCACCTTGTCCCTCCTCATCACCGGAGTACCAGTTCTGGATGGTTGAGTACTTAATTTCAGCATTCTCTAAGGCTACCAACTCTACAACAGCAGCATGCAGTTGGTTTTCCTGGAACATAGGAGCGGTACAGCCTTCCAAATAGCTTACCTGGCTGTTATCCTCACAAATAATCAATGTTCGTTCAAACTGTCCCGACTGCATATTATTGATACGGAAGTAAGTCGAAAGTTCCATTGGGCAGACCGTATCTTTGGGAACATAGACAAAAGAGCCATCGGAAAAGACCGCAGAATTGAGGGCTGCATAAAAGTTATCACCCTTGGGTACCACGGATCCCAAATACTCCTTAACTAACTCTGGATGATCCTGAATAGCTTCTGAAATAGAACAGAAGATTACACCAGCTTCAGCCAGCTTTTCTTTGAAAGTAGTGAAGATGGATTCACTGTCAAAAACGGCATCTACTGCAATACCCTGCAGTTGTTTTTGCTCTTCCAGTGGAATTCCCAGTTTCTTGTACGTCTCAATAATTTCCGGATCTACATCATCCAGGCTTTCCGGCTTATTTTTATTTTTCTTCTTTGTGGCAGAGTAATATTGCACCTTGTCAAAATCAGGTGTTTCATACTCAACATTAGGCCAGTCTGGCTCTTCCATTTGCTTCCATTTCTCAAAGGCCTCCAAACGGAACTCTGTTACCCATTCCGGCTCATTCTTACGCCGTGATATCTCGCGGATAATATCCTCGTTGATACCGGTAGGAAAATCTTCATATTCTACGTCGGTGGTAAAACCATACTTATACTCACCACCAACCATAGATTCAAGTGCTTCAGTTTCACTCATAAGTTGATAACTGGGATAATTTTAAGATGTTTTGATTATCATAGTTAAACATCAGAACGAAATTATTCGTTCTATTTGCCTTCAGCATAATTTATGCTAACAATTCAATGCTGTTTCAGCTGTTGTTTATTTCTTTATGCTTAAACAGGGAATATAAGGATAATTCGGTCTAACCTAAATTTTAATAAGGAGTTATTTAACCCTTGTGAAGTCCCTGTGACTGTCGCTAGTAAAATGTCCAAACATTAGGAGATGAACCAATCGAAAGAGATTATGAATCAGATAAAGTTTGGTTATCTATTTCATGCATTACTTCGCTTACTATGCACCCTTTTGACATAATGACCTCGTCAAATCAGCCCGGTTAAGTAGCTCGTGGACAGATTATACGGATGAATTGAATTATAGTTTGCAAAATTGTTCACAGTACCTCAATAGTTGTCAGTTGTCAGAAGTAAATGCCTACTGATTGTTCAATTAGTAAATGAATAATATTGATCTCCAAAAATTATCGGCGTTTGTGCCCGGTCATGCAGCCTTCGTGAAGTGTAGGATATATCTCGTTCAAGAAAATCATAAATCTTATTTAAGTTGGTAAATCGTTGTTGCAAAGCCTTGGCAAACAGGTAAGGAAAAATATGGTGTTTCTTGTCCTCTCCTCGAGATGATTGATAAAGTCTTGATGGTTCCCCTACTAGGCTTCCCATAATCAAGGTGGAGTTAGAAGTTTCTGTCAAGGTCTCAGCATAGGGTCGCATCAACGTAGCCTGGTTATCTCCAGACACTGACTGTGACTGACTGTGACTAAAATCAATATCTGCAACTACAATTGTCTTTTGGGATGGGATTGCACTTATTTGGCTGAAAAGGGTCCCCAGGGGGATATCCGTTGCACCAGAAGTATCATCAAGGGACACCGATTGCAGAAAGAGGTCCCCTCCCTTTTCAATGCGTCCAAATCCACCGGCAAAAATGAAAAATTCGGTACTGTCATTGGCCGTTGCCTTAATTTCTTGTATCGCAGAATAAACTTCCCGGGGGGCCTGAACATCTGTTAGTTGATGGATATTTTTCTGGGCATATCCCAATCCCTTCTCCAGGTATGCGACTATTAACTCCCCATCCCGATGGGTATACCTCCGTTCGGGCAGTGACTCAGAATAGTTTTCGTTAGTAATAACAAGCGCCTTTACATTGGGGGTTGAGGGCCGCAACTTTGGGATATTACTCTCAACATCAATCTTGCCAAAAGGTATTCGTGGAACACTAACGATCTGTTCATTTGAATTCATTTCGGAAGAACGCCATATGAGCGCGGCTTCATCCTTTGAAATATAATTTTCAAAATTACCGTACCTCACCTTATACCAATCGTCATTAAACGAAGATATAACTTTTATTTGGCTACCACGGGCCAGATCAGCCAATACATTCTCGGGATTAATGTCAGGTGTGCTACGCAGCTCTGCATATTCGGCTTTGATCTGGGCATAAGGCTCTAAAACATCCGAAACGGGATAGGTGCGCTGATAGGTAGAATCGTTAAAGTGAACCGACAGGTTAAAACTACCTAACCCTTCCCCCGTTAACTGCAGGTCGTTAAAGCTTGCTGCCAGTGGCAGCTGAATACCCCCCCTGGAAATGTTGCTTAGGCTATCCTGAAGCAAGGTTTGCCCACGATAGGTAACCATAAAATCTACTGGCAATACCAAATTGGTCTGAACATCAACCGTATCTGTCACCATCAGTTCGCCGGTATTATCAAGGTAGCGTTCTTCACCAACGGATTGGGGCTCCCCGGTTGGTTTTAAATTTAGAAAGCCGGATGCACCTAGCAGAGCGCCCACAATATTAAGGGTTAGAGATTGAGTGGAACCTAAATCATATCGGCTGGAGTTAGCCGCATAAAAAGCAGCGGCAGCCCCGGCAAGACCCAATGTTACGAACCCAGGACGTAACTTATACTCCTGAATACTGCGCTGAACAAGCATTTTTTGTTGGTAACTGCGAGTTATACGGGCAAACACATTGAGCTCTATGGTAGGTTCTTCAGGCGTCAACGTATCGGCAATGGTCAGAAAATGCTTCTCTTCCAATACCTTATAGTCTGATCGATCAACAGCCTTCTGATCTTTTACGACCCATCTACCATTAGTGCAGGATACAGAAGATATCAGTACTATTAGCAAAAATGATATGTTGGCAACCCTGCTCACAGTGTAAATTTATAAAGAAATTATGGCTCCTATTCCGATAACATGTCGAAATTTAAAATGATCCTCTTCTCCGGGGTGTGATAACCAAAGTGGTAGATCATACCGCAGCATCAGTCCGCGTGATTTACCAAGATAATCCGGAATATTAACGGACAGCATAAATCCAGGACCGGCATCAGTGAGCAAGCGCGGCTCTTCAATATCCGTAACTCCTAAGGAGGTGCCCCCATCAAAGAAAATATAGGATCTTAAGCTCGTAAATTTTCCCACAATAGGCACGTTTTTGAATGCTCGATCCAATGGATTTGGATAATCAAGTTCCACATTCACCGCTGAAAGTGAAGTATATAGAGGTGCCAAACCGCTATTTAATACTTCAGTATCCTGATGCAGGTACCCCCTTAACCCTGGACCTCCCGTTATCTGTATACTCCCGGACTCCATAAGCGTTGGCGAAATAGTACCACGAGCTCTTGTTAAGCCATGGTCCATCCAGCCCCGAGCTGAATTAAAACTATGAGAAAAAAGATATTCCGGAGCCGTTTTATCTGTAGCAAAACCGGTGTACAATCGACCAGAGAGCTTAAAATAATCAGATAAGGGAATATTTTGATTGAATGCGATTTCTGCACGAAAGAAACCGGGATATGAGCCCGCGATATTGGCATCCGCAGATACCAAGATTGCGTACCGTCCTGCCCCGTTGGTGTTCGTACTGAGTAATTCAGCCGATACAGGATACAACCAATCATCCTGCCACAGCTGATTATACAGCAGGTAATCCTCGTCAAAACGATGCTCGGCCCGCGCCCCTACTGATAATTCCGTAAAGTTTAGCTCATCAAAACCAGGCTGCCAGCGCTTGCTAAAGGTAAGGCCATGAAACTGAAAACCGGTGCGAAATGAACTTTCCAGACTTATGTTAGCTTCGCTGCCAAAATCTGACAACGAAGGTATCGGTTCCGTAAACGAAAAATAATAAGAAACAGGATGTTCTGGAAATTTCGTCCCCAGCCAAACTCCCGTATTAAGACGGTGAGGACCATCCCCAAAAGAGTCCGGGGTACTGCCCTTGAGCCGAACACCGATACGAATGCCATCCACACTATTATACCAGAGATCCGGAGCCGGGGTGAGTTCATAGCTGTCACCAAACTGGGCTATACTCTTTGGGATATTCCCCGCAAAAAGTAAGATAGCCAGAATAAATCCAATTTTGATCTTCTTTAAAGCTCTAAAATCCACTCGTCTATCAGTTGATTATGGGTAACAATCGAAATTAACAGGTTTATGAGTCGCCGTTGTTCCGGCCAATGGATGTATGTAGATACTTCATCTTGAGGAACCCATTTGTAAGCTGAATGCTCATGGTTTAACACAATAGAAGCCTCCGGCTGTACTTCTGCTGCAAAGGCCGGTATTTGGCGTATGCTATCTACCTTGGGATCATAAAACTGGTTGACCGAAGGAAGAACCCAGAACAACTTGGGATGAAGGGTCGTTTCTTCATCAAGTTCACGAAGCCCTGCATTGTATGCCTTTTCATCTTTACCAACTTTGCCGCCAACCATACGCCACTGCCCGGTATAAATAACATCAGTCGACCGTTTTAGTAAGAGGACCTCAATTTGTGATTGCCTCCTTCTATACGGATAGACATCTACAAGGCGATCCATAATGTAAGGGAATTTTATTGATCTAACACCTTCTTCTTGAAGTAATCCAGCGTTTTGGAAAGTCCTTCTTTTCGGTTGAAGGTTGGCTCCCAGTCGAGCACTTCCCTGGCCCGGCTAATATCCGGTTGCCGCACCTGCGGGTCATCTTTGGGAAGTTCCTCAAACGTAATGGTGCTGTTGGAGCCCGTCAATTCAATGATCTCCTTAGCAAAGTCCAGGATCGTCACTTCCTGCGGATTTCCTATGTTCACTGGATCCGTATAGTCGCTTTGAGACAGCCTCCAAATGCCTTCCACTAAATCATCAACGTAGGTAAAGGAGCGTGTCTGCGATCCGTCTCCATAGACCGTCAACGGGTTCCCGTTAAGGGCCTGCCGCATAAAGGTCGGCAAGGCCCGTCCGTCATGGATACGCATGCGGGAGCCATAAGTATTAAAGATCCGAACAATACGTGTTTCCACCCCATGATACCGATGATAGGCCATAGCCATAGCTTCGGCAAATCGTTTGGCTTCATCATAGACTCCGCGATCTCCTATCGGGTTAACATTACCCCAGTAATTTTCTTGCTGTGGATGAACCTGGGGATCGCCATAGACCTCGCTCGTAGAAGCCAGCAGGAATCGCGCGCCTTTGGCTTTGGCCAGCCCGAGCGCTTTATGGGTTCCAAGAGAACCCACCTTCAGGGTCTGGATGGGCATTTCCAGGTAGTCAATGGGCGAGGCTGGGGAAGCAAAGTGTAAAATCAGGTCCAGGTCCCCGCTTACATGGATATAGTTAGTTACATCATGATCAATGAAGCTAAAATCATCATTACCTATAAGATGGGCAATATTATCGGCATCCCCGGTAATGAGGTTATCCATACAGATCACTTCATATCCTTCCGAAAGGTATCGATCGCACAAATGCGAACCCAAAAATCCGGCGCCGCCTGTAATGAGTACTCGTTTTTTACTACTCACGTTGATTGAAATTAGTTTCGGTTACCTGATGATATTACTTGTTAATTGCTTAGAGATATTCTACACAACGAGCCACAAAAGTTTAGGTAAAGGTATTGGGATATAAGGGTATCAATTCCATAACTTATATCCTTATTTCCTTTTTAAACACCTATTCCGCAGCTTTTGCCTTAAGTTCAGGGACATTCACTGCTGGTCGCCCCACACTGATATAAGTAATACCGGCTTTACGGGCCCGATCCAGATCATACAGATTCCGGCCGTCAAAAATTACAGGCTGTTTCATGTGGTCCTGAAACCGGTCAACCGTTGGACGACGAAACTCATTCCACTCGGTACAAATAATGAGGGCATCAATATCTTCGAGGGCATCCTGTTGGTCATGCACAAACTCCATCTTATCCAGTACCGCCTGACTGGTGGCCTGCCGGAAGGTACCAATAGCTTCGGGGTCGTAACCAATGAGCTTAGCACCCCGCTTAACCAACTCCTCTGCAATATACAGAGCCGGGGCTTCCCGGATGTCATCGGTTTCCGGCTTAAAGCTCAGCCCCCACATACCGAACGTTTTGCCTTCAAAATCGTCGGTGCCATAATACTTCTCCATCTTGTCGACGATGGACACTTTCTGGGCTTCATTCACTTTCATGACCGAATCCAAGATTTTAAAATCATATCCATTCTGACCGGCGGTATAGTGGATGGCCTGCACGTCTTTGGGAAAGCAACTGCCCCCGTAGCCAATACCGGCAAACAGGAACCGCTTGCCGATGCGAGAGTCGGTTCCAACCCCGCGGCGCACATTGTCTACATTAGCCCCAACCCGCTCGCAAATATTGGCGATTTCGTTCATAAACGTAATCTTGGTAGCCAGCATAGCATTGGCGGCATACTTGGTCAGCTCTGAGCTACGCCGATCCATCACGATGATAGGATTGCCCGAACGTACAAAGGGCTCATAAAGAGTCGTCATAATTTCAGCAGCACGCTCAGATTCGGTACCAATCACCACCCGCTCAGGATACATAAAATCGTCTACGGCAGCCCCTTCGCGCAAAAATTCCGGGTTAGAGACCACATCAAAGAGCTGCTCGTCGGCGTTATCCGCTACGGCCTCATGAACCCGATCCCCCGTACCTACCGGCACGGTAGATTTGTTGACGATCACTGTGTAGTCCTCAAGCAGTGAACCGAGTTGGCCGGCAACCTTCATAACGGCGGACAAATCCGCCTGCCCATCGCCACCGGGTGGCGTGGGTAAACACAAAAAAACAATATCAGCTTCTTTCACGGCCTTCTTCATCTTCGTGGTAAATGTGAGCCGTCCCTCACGAATGCCCCGGGAAAAGATAGCCTCTAATCCCGGCTCATATATCGGCACCTCTCCGTCGCGGAGCTGTTCAACTTTTTGCTCATCAATGTCTACACAGGTTACATAATTTCCTGAATCGGCAAAACAGGTACCACTTACCAAGCCTACATACCCGGTGCCTATGACTGCTATCTTCATTTATCGCTCAATGTTTTTGACTTCAAGTTTTAATTTACCGGCCGGCACTTCCACTTCTACAATTTCATCTTTTTCTGAGCCCAGTATAGCTTTACCTATGGGAGATTCCACCGAAATTTTATTCTCTTTAAAGTTGGCTTCGTCTTTAGAAACCAAGGTGTATTTTACTTCTTTATCTACATTGTGATTATAGATCGTGACGGTAGAAAGTAAGTACGCTTTATCCGTATTGACATCTTCTTCATCCAGAATACGGGCGTTAGCCAGGGCATTTTCCAGTTCAGCGATTCGTTTTTCAAGCATTCCCTGTGCTTCTTTTGCGGCGTCATATTCCGCATTTTCACTTAAATCGCCTTTGGCCCGGGCTTCTGCAATTTCTTCTGCAATTTCCTTACGTCCCCGGCCTTTTAAATCTTTAAGCTCTGCCTCTAGCTTTTCAAATCCTTCACGTGATAAATAATTCTTTTCCACGACATTCACAGCTTTAATTCGAAATATATTTAGCCTATAAAATAACAAATGCCAGCGTTAGGCTGACATTGCTTTATATTTACCTAAAATAGCATGATTATCGTTCTGTTACCAAATATAAATTTGTTTTCCCACTTCGATCAAACCTAAGGAAAACTCTATTTGGAAATGAGTTCCTGCATACGCTAAGAAGGTACTGATCAAGGATTAGCAGAAAATAAAATTTATTCGAAACTATAAGCAACCATTTGGTGAAAAGTCTTGTATAGTTATATAGAAGGGAAATGTTCCAACTGTGATAAATTATTATTTAGGAAACAGATACAGCTTTGATTCAGAAAATTATTGAGGGGTGCCGTAACAGGCAAAGGGAAAGTCAAAAAGAGCTTTATCAAATGTTTTATGCCTATGGCATGAGCATCACACTACGCTATGCCGAATCCCGAGAACAGGCCGTAGCAATTTTAAACGACGCGTTTATGAAAGTTTTCACCAACATAAGCACTTTTGATGATTCTCGGCCCTTTAAACCTTGGTTGCGACAGATCATTGTGAATACGGCCATCAATCATTTTCATCGCAATCAAAATGAACGGCGGTCTGAAGCCTTGGATAAGGTAGAAGATGAACTTAACAGCCGAGAAACGATCATAAGTGGCATTTCCTATGATGAAATTATCGATATGGTACAGCAGCTTTCTCCCGCTTACCGCACGGTCTTTAACCTCTACGTTATTGAAGGATTTAAACACAAGGAAATAGCAAAGATGCTGGACATTTCTATAGGTACGTCCAAGTCTAACCTGTCCAAAGCGAAACGAAATTTGCAGTCTATTTTAGAAAAAAACTTTATTTGATCTCCTATTATGGATTCCCGCAACAACAAAGATCCCATTGAACGCCTCTTCCAGAAGAAGGCAGAAGAATACGATATTTCCTACCAGGAAAAAGACTGGCTCAAGCTTGAAAAACGACTGGACGAGCAGGACCAGATGATTGCTAACCGACGCAAGCGCTGGTTTATTGCCGCCGCCGTGCTCTTGCTTTTTTCATTCCTTGGTTATGCCATTTATCAGAATTCTCAGAAGATAGAACGACTGCATCAGCAACTTCAGGAACAAGAGTTTACCCAGAACTCCCCGAATGATCAATCTAACACTCCATCTACACAGCCCGATGGCGGACAAAGTACTGAGAATAACCGCTCATCATCCCCATCCACTCCTGCCGGTGAGTTGGACCCGGATAGTGATATTGCCTCCACCGAATCCAATAGACACAGCCGTGAGGAAAATCGGGGACAATCCTTCCAATCAGCTGATTTTATTGTTTCTGCGGATGCCGTTCAAAAGACCGCTTATGACCTACCCTGTGGCGACTGCCAATTGGGAGACATGGCCGAGCTACAGCCATCTTCTCCTTCAACTGCTCTCAACCAAGGCCAAGTAACGGGCACGTCGCCCTCTCCTTACTTAACAGCAGTAGAAAAGGGAAACCAGGAAGAATCTACCGCCCGTACTCAAACAGCGCTTAGTGATCCCTCATGGGCTAACAGGTCGAAGCTTTCTGTAGGATTTTTAGCCGGACCAGATCTAAGCACGGCCGGTTCGCTCTCTGATTTTCATTCTCCGGGTTATAGTTTGGGTCTTAACATCGCATACCGGCTGAGCCCAAATTTTAGCATACAGGCGGGTTTCATACGTTCGGTCAGCAGGTACGTTGCCGGAAGCAATGATTACCACCCTCCCCAAAGTTTCTTAGGATATGGTGATTCCCCCCTTAAAACCATAGCAGAATGTGCCATCATTGATATCCCTTTAAGCATAAAATATGACTGGGCCCACTTTGATCAATCAAGGATCTTTGCTACGGCCGGGGTCAGCTCCTATATCATGCTCAGCGAGGACTATAAATTTGAATATGCTTCGGCGGGTAATGACCAGGCCAAAGGCTGGTATGGTAAAACCGGGACCCGACACTGGAGCAGCAACATCAATCTGTCTATAGGCTATGAATATGACCTTAATAATCGATTCAGCCTGCGCGTGGAGCCGTTCCTGAAGCTCCCCATACGAGAGGTGGGCTGGGGCAATGTAAAGCTGTATTCCCTGGGTAGCTTTATCTCCTTCAACTACAATCTCTACTAATCCTGAATAACATGAGTGCATGCTACATCCATAATATTAAGCCCTAACTCATACTGCCATGACTATCCGTAACATAAAATATTTCTGGTTTGCAAGAACAACCGCTTTTTTCGTCCTCGTTGCCGCTATAGGCGCCGGATGTGGAGACAATAGCACAGATCCCGATCCCTCAGGCGAATTTGATGTACAGGTTTCCTCCACTTCTTCTCACGGTGACATACTGACCGATGGTGAAGGAAACGCACTATACGTGTTTACCCTCGATGTCAAGGGGGAAAGTCTGTGCGAAGGAGACTGTGTTGCCAGCTGGCCGGTTTTCCATACAGAAAACCCACAGCTTGGAGAGGGACTTGACGCACAAAATTTTGGCACCATCACCCGATCGGACGGCAGCAGCCAAACGACCTTTGCAGGATGGCCCCTGTATTACTTTTCGGGTGACGGGCAGCCCGGCTCCATCAATGGTGATGGGGTTAATAATGTATGGTATGTGGTTAAGCCTGACTATTCGCTGATGATGGCTTCGCAGCAACTGGTCGGCGAAGATGGAGTTAATTATCGGGTCGATGACAGCGGAAGCTATGTAGAAGGTGATGAAATGACCAATCATATTGTAGATATCCAGGGAAGAACGCTCTACACTTTCGTTAACGATTCTGCCAATACTAATAATTTTACGGCGGAAGATTTTAGCAATAACGGAGTATGGCCTATTGTTGAAATGGAGCTTGATAATATCCCCAGTAACCTTGATGCCTCACACTTCAGTACTATCGATGTCTATGGACGCCAACAGCTCACCTACAAAGGCTGGCCGCTCTACTACTTCGGACAAGATGAGATGCAACGCGGAAATACCAGGGGTGTTAGCTTCCCCCAGCCAGGAATATGGCCTGTAGTACAAATCGGTATGGAAGCCGCCCCCGGCTACAACTCTGACAATAATAATAATGACGATACCAATGATCCCGACTACTAAAGAGGCTTTGTAAAAGGTCTCTGAAATAACCTCAACAACAAAATACATACAGCCATGATTAAAACACCTGCAGATATGAATATACGAAACCTTATTGGTGTACTTTTATGCTCCTTTGGACTACTGATGGCAGGTTGCGGCGGCAGCAGTACGGGACCTGGCAATGGTGGTAATGGAAATGGCAACGGTAATGGGAATGGTAACGGTGAGCCCACCGAACCGACCTTTTCCAATGTAC
The DNA here is from genome assembly GCF_026229185.1 of Fodinibius salsisoli. Taxonomy (GTDB): domain Bacteria; phylum Bacteroidota; class Rhodothermia; order Balneolales; family Balneolaceae; genus Fodinibius; species Fodinibius salsisoli. Next base: position 168,618 of record NZ_JAGGJA010000003.1, read on the forward strand.
AACAAATATTAACCTCCAGTTGTGGCGGCAGTGGCTGCCATATCGGGAACCGGGAAAGTGGAGTAAGACTCGACAGCTATGCCAATGTCTCGGAAAGCGAGGGCACGCAGTACGGCGGACTTATTGTTGTGGCAGGAGAGCCGGATAATAGTCCCATTATCGATAAGATATCTAACAGTTCTCCTGAATTTGGAGAACGTATGCCCAAAGACGGATCTCCCCTGTCAAGTGACGATATAAATTTGATTCGCGACTGGATTGCTGACGGTGCTCCCAATAATTAAGTAATGTTATCTTATGGATACTAGAGCGCTACCCCACAGATGGGTAACTATTTTTCTCGCAGCAGGACTGTGTTTCCTTGGGATGGCCAAAGAAAGCCTCTCACAGTCTTTCATGACCAAAAGCGGCCACGTAGAATTTGATTCCTCAGTGCCGCTACATTCCTTTACAGGCGTTTCTGATCAGCTTGTTGGTAAAATAAGCTTAGCCGACTCGACGGTAGATTTTTACGTGGATATGCATACCATTAAAACCGGCATCAGCAAGCGCGATGAAGATATGCTGGAGACCCTGGAGGCCGAAGAATATCCCTTTGCGGAATTTTTCGGAAAGGTTACCTCCCCTTTTGATCCCAATCGCTCAGATCCACAGAAAGTAACGATTGAAGGAAAGTTTAGTGTTCACGGGGTAACGAATCCTCTTTCCATCGAAGGAACGCTACAGAAGAACGGGAAGGAGCTTGAAGCAACTGCTTCATGGACACTGGACATGAGCGACTATAAAATTAAGCCGCCGGGTATCCTGTTCTACCGGGTCAGCGAAGAAGTCGATATTTCCATCACAGCATCATTACCTGCGAGGGATCAAATTGATGATGATTAAATCGCATTTGTTATAAATGTGGATGCCTAAAACAGCCGGGGCAGCCATGTAGGCCGGATTGTTAATCCGGTTGGACGGGTTGGCAACCCGTCCTACAGTAACCATCATTAAGATGGAACAAAGAAAATCAAACAACTATAAGTCGTTAAGATATGCGAACTACCAAAATCATTCTTTTATATATCCTATTTCAATTGTCAACAGTGGGCATTGTGCAAGCTCAAATGGAACGTCAGCGAGCTGAGTCCAACCCAACTATTGACGACGCTTTCTGGACCCCAACGCTGGTCACTCAGGCCACAACTGAACATCTGGCGGCCCGCAATCTTAATGTCACCATTATGCACAGTTTCGGCATTGCCACAGAAAATCCTATACGCAATTTCTTTGGATTTGATCTCGTCCAGAATGTTCGATTGGGACTTGACTTCGGCCTTACTGATCGATGGTCGGCCGGTATCGGGCGCTCTTCCCAGCTGAATGTGGTCGACCTGCGAACCAAATACGCCTTACTGCAACAAAATACGTCCGACTCAAAGCCGGTGAGCATTTCCCTGAAGGGCGGAGTAGGTGTGGTTACACAGGAAAACAGGCGATCCTTCGAGGATGACCTTAGCACGATGGTATCCGCTATCATATCCCGTAAATTCAGTGACGCCTTCAGCCTGCAGCTTTCTCCCATGTATGGGCATTTTAACCGCTATGAAGATATCGGCAGTACTGATCTTTTTTCTGTTGGAGTTGCCACCTCACTACATCTATCAAAGAGGTTCGCCCTGATGGCCGAATATTACCCGGTACTGGGCGATCGACCGGCAGGCACAAAAAATGCTTTTTCAATGGGTTTGAATATTGAAACCGGGGGACATGTTTTTCAACTCTTTTTTACCTCTACCGACTGGCATCTCGAGCAATACGTTATGGCTGATAATACAGAACAGTTTTGGGCCGGCGACTTCCGTTTTGGGTTTAACGTTAATCGCATATTTGGACTTTAATGATAACCTTAAATGTTGATTGTTAAAGGTAATCCGTTTTTAAAAACCTGAAACTTTCAACCTGTAACGTTCAATGCGATTACCATTATCCTCCAGCAGTTTATATCTTTGGTTCCATTTAAGAAGTAACCCATACCGAATCAACCCTGTCTATGGATAAGTTAAGTACCAAAGAAATCCTACAACAGAATTTAGCACGCAGTACGCCGGGCGCCTTAGACAATGTAACCATTTTGCTTCACAATGTGCGGAGCATGCACAACGTTGGTGCGGCTTTTCGCAGTGCCGATGCCTTTGGGATCCGTAAAATATTGCTATCCGGTTATAGTCCTACCCCACCTCGTCCGGAAATTTCAAAGACCGCCATCGGTGCAGAAAAACACGTGGAGTGGAAATATACTGAAGATCCCACCCAACAGATCAATGCTCTTCATGAAGAAAATTACCGACTTGTTGGACTTGAACAGATGTCTGGAAGCATTTTATTGCCCGACTACCAAATACCAGCAGAAAAAAAGATTTGCCTGGTCTTTGGCAATGAGGTTACCGGCGTGGATGAGGATCTCCTCCCTTATATCGATGATTTCGTCGAAATCCCCCAGTATGGCCACAAGCACTCACTTAATGTTTCCGTAACCGTTGGTGTGGCACTGTATGCATTCCTGGAAAAATATTGGTGATATGATATTTAGGGCTACAATTTTTGCTTTATTGAAGCACATTTTTTGGGCAATGATAAAGCTCTTTATTGCCAACGGTTACTATCCATATCCACGGCCTTCCCTGTCCGGTCTGATATTTTAGCGGCCTCCAGTATTTTCATGACCGTCATATTGTTGGCTAAGGATGACAAATCTGTATCCTTCACTTCTATCTCTCCGCGGATAACCGAAGCAAAATAATGAAATGGGCTGTCAAAGGGTGCCCGGGCGGCTTTCGAGCTTCTTCTTGCTCCTCTTTCCTTTCTCCATATAACGGATATCCCGGTCGTTGTCAGCAAACACATAACCAGTCTGTCCATATACCTGCATATCCTTCCGGCTGTATGGCCAGTTCCAGGAGGCCTGGATAATCCCCTGTGCTTTCGGATAAGTAAGAATAATCGTGGCTTCATCCTCAACCTTAGGATAGGTCTCCGGCTTGATCTGTTGTGTGACGGCCTGAACGGTCACGGGCTCTTCGCCCTTCATCAGCCAGGTTATTAAATTGGCTCCATAGCAGCCAAAATCCATTAGGGCTCCTCCCCCGTTTAATTTGGGGTCCGGTAGCCATTCCAAGAACTCATCACTGACACCGATCTCTTTGGGTCCCTGGTGGCCATCGTGGACTACCATCTTTCTGAGATCTCCAAACCGCTGCTCTTCATGAACCATTTCGTACGCCCGGTGGTTGCTGGAATACCAGCTGGTCTCATAATTGGTCAACAGGTGGATATCGTGTTGATCTGCCAGCGCTTTCATCTTGCGGGCATGATCCCAACTTACCGCCAGCGGTTTCTCGACCATCACATGGATCCCCCTCAGAGCACTGGCCTCCACAACCGACAAGTGGTCATAGACCGGTCCAAAAGCCGTAACGGCCTGAGGTTTTAAGGTGTCCAATGCTTCTTCCAGGTCGGTATAAAAGAGTGTTTCATCGAGATCGTATTGCCTTGCATACCGCTGCTGAAGTTCTTTGTCAGGTTCATAGATCCCGACAATGCTAATGGCATCGCTCTCTTCGCGACCCAAAATCCAGTGTACATGATCGTGGGAAAGTCCCGCTACTACCACTTCTACAGACTCGGTTGACGGGGGCTGACCTTGCGAGTTAATGTTGAAGAACAACAACAGGAAAGCAGAAAGGAAATATTTCATTTATACGGTTTATTGCGTTAGCACATCAAACATGCCTTTTCAAGGTAGCAAATTATAATCGATTCGCAATTCCTTTTCTCCCTCATATGCATAATTTCGTCGCCTCTCCGTAGCAAGTATTTACACAATATCTTTGTAACTGTGGAGGGCATACTTTCCAGGAAATAACAGATCCAAGCATAACTTTTTTTGTCGTTACTTATAGATAAGTACAGAAGTGGCTACCACTGAATATTCTTTTTGTGGTCCCTTTATCTTATCAGGATCATCTCCGCTATCTTTAGCATAGTGCTTTGCCTTCTCCTCAGAAAGTTCTTTAACCTGGAATATTCCATTAAGCTTGACTTTGGATCCAGCGGTATTTGTGGGGATAAAGAAGCCATAATCTTTAAACGTGATACGTGCATGGCGGTCTGTCCCTTCTTTATTCAGAATAAAAAAACACCCCTTCTTTTTACAGACCTGGCTGATTACTCCCTCCGTGGTAATAGCTTGCTCATTAAATGTGCTATCGGCGCTAATTAATTCATCAAGCGATACCACAGACTCACCGGATTCAAAACGATCACCAAACACTCGATAGTCTTCGGTTTGTACAACGGGATCAGAAAGTTGCACATAGTCTTTGACATGTTCCTGCGCCTGTACTGACATGCTGCCAAGGATTACTAAGGCTCCAAGAAGTTGTAAATGCTTCATAGCTATAATATAACTTATGGTTAAATGGTCTTTTGCTAAAGTATGAGCAATTATGATGCTTTACAATATTGTATTTCATGCTCGTTAGTAGCCAAAATTTGTTAAGTGTATTACAAACAATTATTATTAACACAATCCTTTTTATTTAAATAGTCAAATTATCCGTCATTATGTTTAGCCGTAGCTTTATCCCCTTTTGTCGAAGAATTCTCTTGGTCTTTGCCCTCTTGTTCCTGGTGATGTGTTCCAGCAAGCCCAACGAAGAGCAGCAGCTCCAGGAATCAACAGATTCTACCGCTAAAGATCAGATAGTTTCGCAGATCTCCTATACCAATCCACTGATCCTTCAGCGGGCTGACCCTTGGGTTTATCGTCATACGGATGGGTATTACTACTTTATTGCCAGCGTCCCCGAGTTTGACCGACTGGAACTTCGTCGGGCGAAAACCATCGAAGGACTGAAAGAGGCCGAACCCAAGGTGATCTGGCGCAAGCATGAAACCGGTCCAATGGGCGCACATATCTGGGCGCCCGAGCTGCATTATATTGATGGCAAGTGGTACATCTATTTTGCGGCCGGCGGTGCCGAAGACATCTGGAATATCCGGATGTATGTGGTAGAGAATGACTCTAAAAATCCCCTGAACGGTGAATGGGTTGAAAAGGACGAGACCAAGACCAAATGGGATACCTTTTCCCTAGATGCTACCACCTTCGAGCATCAGGGCACGCGCTATATGGTCTGGGCCCAGCATCCCCCGGAATATGACGGAAATACAGCCCTCTATATTGCAGAAATGGAAAACCCCTGGACTATTAAACAGCCCCAGGTAGAGCTCACCCGCCCAGAATATGACTGGGAAGAACAGCTCTTTAAAGTGAACGAAGGAGCTGCAGTCATCAAAAATGACGGCAAGATCTTTATGACTTATTCCGCCAGCGGTACGGATCACAACTATGCGGTTGGCTTGCTTACCGCCGATGTAGATGCCGACCTGCTGGATCCCAAGTCGTGGACCAAAGCCGAAGAGCCGGTCTTTAAATCATCACCGGAAAATGGGATTTATGGTCCTGGCCACAACAGCTTTACCACTACCCCGGATGGTTCAACGGACCTGTTTATCTATCACGCCCGCAGCTACAAGGAGATTGACGGAAATCCATTAAATGATCCTAACCGTCATACACGAGTACAGGTACTACGATGGGCGGAAGATGGCACACCTATTTTTGGCAAGCCGCTGCCCGATAATGTTCCTACCGATTCTACCAAACGGTAGCAACGGTTTAGAATAGCGTGGGGATTTCTTCCCACGCCTGAGGGATGTGCCGTGATCAAAAAGTGGGTATTTTTTTAATCAATATCTATATTCGCCTTTTGCCGTGTCCCGTCCATACGGGGGCATGAACCAAAAGGCTTGTAAAAGATCTAGGCTGAAAAAACTCAGGTATCGGCTTACATCGGTATGTCGGAAAATAATTTAACTTGCTCCGCTTTGCGGAGCTTCAAGCAGCCCCGAAAGATCGGGGTTAAACCTCCATACCGCTTCCAGCCAAGCAGATCCCTGACTTTTCAAGGCCGATGACACCTCTCAATCACTAATTCAATTTATCTAAATATAATTCAATCCCTTCAACAATCCGGCCTAAGGTAAATTTCGCTAATTAAGCGAACGAAGGTGAAGCGTCCAAAATCATTTCCTGTTTGAGGAACGCCAGAGACGAGTTAAATGATTTTAGCAGAACCGGAGAGAGTGTAGCGATAATTTACTCAGCCGGTCGTTTTTTCTAACCACTTTTGTCGACACAAAAGTGGTTAGAAAAAGTAACAATGATGAGGTGTTTAGGAATAATGAAACAAGTGATTTTTGCTATGAGAAAATACTTTTTGCTACCTTTGAGGATGTTTTTTTGAAGGTAATTTAGAAACTAACCGTCTTAAGAAGCTATTTCCCTTACGGCTTCAGTAATCGGCTGCTCGCCGCTGGTTACTTCGAATTCTAATCCTGATGTATCCGGATTGTTAATAACTTCGGCCAAAACTGTTGCCACGTCGGCACGGGGAATTTCACCACGAGGTACTCCCGGCGCTAACCGAACGCGTCCGGTGGCTTCTTCATCGGTCAAACGACCGGGCTTAACAATGGTATAATCCAGTCCGCTGTTGCGGAGGGCGTCATCCGCTTCGGCCTTGGCTTTCAGGTAGGTTTCAAAGACCTCATTCTCATGGCTGATCTCTCCCGTAGTGCCCATCGCACTGATCATCACATATCGATTGATGCCATTCGTCTTGGCCGCATCGATCAATTTAATAGCCCCGTCGCGGTCTACCGTCCATTTGCGGGCGGCTCCACTGCCGGGGCCGGCTCCCGCTGCAAAAATTACCAGGTCCGCCTCTCCAACTGCCTCGGCGATGTTATCCTGTTTCTCAACATCGCAGATAACCGGTTCCGCACCGGCTTTCCTTAGATCCTCAGCTTGCTCCTCTTTGCGAATGAGTCCGCGAACTTGGTGACCTTCTTCTGTTAATATAGGATGCAGCAGCATGGCAATACTACCATGTCCGCCTACGATTGAAATATCCATAGTTTACTAATTTCTTGTTGCTTAAAATTATGAACTTTGAAAATCTGACGAGTATTTCGACTTCACTCCTCCGCCGGTTGGCGGACTCGTTGCGCTCAATCTGACGTCCTCAAAGCTATCGAGGAGCATTGAGCCCCCTATTTAAATTGGGTAAATAATCGCCTACCCATCAGACGACCTGTTTAGCCGTCTAATGGTTATTCAGTTAACTCTTCAAGGAATCCATATCAATAACGAAGCGATACTTAACATCAGAGTTTACAACCCGCTCGTACGCTTCATTGATTTCCCGGATGTCAATCATCTCCACATCACAAGTTATGTCATGCTCTCCGCAGAAGTCAAGCATCTCCTGTGTTTCTTTGATACCCCCAATCACGGATCCAGCCACCCGCTTACGTCCCATGATCAGTCCGCCGCCGTGAAACTCGTCCAAAGGTTCAATAGCACCTACAAGTACCATGGTCGCATCGAGTCCCAGTAGCTGAATATACGGATCAATATCATGGCCAACGGGAATTGTATTGAGCAGGAAGTCAAACGATCCGGCATGTTCTTGCATCTGTTGTTCATCCGTAGAAATCAGCACTTTATCAGCACCCAAACGTTTAGCATCGTCTGCTTTTTCCGGAGAGCGGGTAATCATGACTACTTCAGCCCCCAGCGCATCTGCAAATTTTACGCCCATGTGCCCCAGGCCGCCGAGTCCTATAACCCCGACCTTATCCCCTTCGCCAACATCCCAGTGCTTGAGTGGAGACCACGTTGTAATGCCGGCACATAACAGCGGCGCTGTAGCTTTGGTATCAATATTTTCAGGGATGCTTAGAACAAACTCTTTGTCAACGACGATCTTTTCGGAGTATCCGCCGTAGGTATGTCCGCCCAAGTGCTCATCCGGACCGTTATAAGTCATGACGGCTCCATTTTCGCAATACTGTTCCAGATCATTTTCACAAGCGGGGCAAGTTTGACAGGAATCCACCATACAACCTACACCCACGAGATCACCTTCACTGAAATTCGAAACATCGTCTCCCACTCCGGTGACGCGCCCTACAATTTCATGTCCGGGAACAACCGGATATTGGGAATTCTTCCAGTCATTTCTTACTTGGTGGATATCACTATGACAGACCCCACAATATTCTATTTCAATTTGCACATCATCGGCGGTGAGGTTACGCCGTTTGATATCAAATGGTTTTAGATCGGCATCGGATGATTGTGCTGCATATGCATTAACATTTGTTGCCATGGTTGTAATAAACTTTGTTGTTATGAATTTTGTAATAATGAAGTTGTTCAACAATTGAGGGCATCACTTCATTCCTGATTTTTTGATGCAATTTTAGAAGCTACCATAGAACAATATTAGAGTTATAGCTATTAATCAGCCTAGATAAATATATGGCATATAAATTCTGAGAAGAAGCTATAGGACGCCAAAGAATCTTTCCTGCAGGATAAACACTCTTTAGCAGATACCATCCATTGAAAGGGTCTTGCCCGCAACCAGAAGTCGTATTCATAATAATCCAAACAGTATTTGTAGAGAGCTTTGCAAAACTATCACATCCCCGACAGTGGTCGGGGGCAGGCTTTGTTATTCCGAACTTGCCGCGTCCCGACCATTCGGGGTTTCGGAATATCATATACTCTTGGGAAGTCTTTTGAAGGAGATCCTGAAATGAATTCAGGATGACAAACCCAGTTTTGCAAAGTCCTCTTGTAATCTAAATCATTCACCTGATTTTCAGTGGAGTTGTTCCTAAAATCAAAAGTATTCTTAATATCTCAAAGCATTTTTGTCATTTTAGGAAGGATACACTTATTTTCGAGCATCTCTTATTAAACCTGAATGTAATTGTCACATGTCAAAACGCACCCTTGTTACTTCTGCATTGCCTTACGCTAACGGCCCGATACACTTAGGTCACCTGGCGGGAGCTTATCTCCCCTCCGACCTTTACGTTCGCTACAAAAGGATGACCGAGGAGGACATTATCCATATTTGTGGTTCTGACGAGCATGGCGTTCCTATTACTATTGCCGCCGAAAAGGAAGGCGTCGACCCTCAGGATATCGTTGATCGTTTTCACACACGCAACAAGCAGGCGTTCAAAGATTTTGGCATTAACTTTGATTACTACGGTCGCACAAGCTCAACTGTGCATCACCAGACCTCCCAGGAATTTTTTACGAAGCTGTATGAGGATGGTGTATTCGTGCAGAAGACGGAAGAGCAGCTCTACGATCCCAAGGCGGAAATGTTTTTGCCCGATCGCTATGTCAAGGGAACGTGCCCAAATTGCGGGTATGAAGAAGCCTATGGCGATCAGTGTGAAAACTGTGGAACATCACTCTCTCCCACCGAGCTTATTGATCCCAAGAGTGCTATCACCGGTGACACACCCGAGACCCGCAAGACGAAGCATTGGTACTTGCCGCTGGGCGACTTTCAACAGAAGTTGGAAGACTGGCTTGACACCCGTGAAAATTGGAAACCGAATGTAGCTGGTCAGGTAAAAAGCTGGCTCAATGATGGACTCGCTGACCGTGCTGTTACTCGCGATTTAACCTGGGGGGTGCCCGTACCCCTTGAGGAGGCTGATGGCAAAGTGCTTTATGTCTGGTTTGATGCCCCTATTGGATATATCTCTGCAACGAAGGAATGGGCACAACAAGAAGGCGATCCGGATTTATGGAAAACCTACTGGCAGGATGAAGAAACGGACCTCATCCATTTTATAGGTAAAGACAATATTGTCTTCCACTGCATCATGTTCCCCGCTACGCTTATGGCCCACGGCGACTACGTACTTCCCAAAAATGTTCCGGCCAATGAATTCTTGAATCTGGAAAGCAAAAAGCTTTCTACTTCTCGTGGCTGGGCTGTTTGGCTGGAGGATTATCTCGAAGATTTTGAGCCGGATCTGCTTCGCTATGTCTTGGGAACGATTTTACCCGAGACCAAGGACTCTGATTTTTCCTGGGAAAATTTCCAGAACAAAGTAAACAGCGAGCTGGCGGATATTCTGGGCAACTTTGTATTCCGAACTACCTCTTTTACGCATAAATACTTCGATGGCAAGGTTCCGTCCTTGACGAATCCCACGGAAAAAGACCAACAGACGCTTGCACAGATTGAACAACAGAAAGAAAAAGTAGCCGAAGCCTACGAGCATTTTAAGCTGCGCGAGGCTATTACCGAGACCATGAACTTAGCACGTATCGGTAATAAATATTTTACAGAAATGGAGCCCTGGCAAAGCCGCAAAAACGATATGGAAACCTGTGGCAACACCTTGCACGTCTGCCTACAGATAACGGCAGCGCTGAGCCACCTCTTTGATCCCATATTACCGGAAAACATGGCGCAACTCAGAAAAGAATTGTCTTTTACGGGATCCATCCGCTGGAAAGATATCGGCGGCTCCATGCTTGACAGTGGCCAGCCTATTCAAAAAGGTGAGATTTTATTCACAAAAATAGAAGACGAACAGGTAGAAGAACAACTGGAAAAGCTAAAAGAACGAACCCAACAACAGGAAGAGATGGACAAACAGTACGAACCGATCAAGGATAACATTGAGTTTGGGGATTTCATGAAGATTGACATCCGGGCGGGCAAAATTACCGAAGCCTCCGCCATTGAAAAGGCAGATAAGCTGCTTAAACTAACCGTCGACGTCGGGTTTGAAAAGCGAACTATTGTATCGGGTATTGCTAATGATTTCTCTCCGGATGAACTTATTGATCAGTCGGTGTGTGTAGTTGTCAACCTGGCTCCCAAAGCATTGATGGGCGTTGAAAGTAATGGCATGATTTTAATGTCGGAAGAAGACGATGGATCTCTGAAGTTTGTGGAAACAGATGCCGAACCCGGGAGTATGGTTTCTTAAGGACTATTTTTCACAAAGTTTTAAAAAATCTTTTTGTAACTGTTCTTTCGTCGTTACATCTTAAGAAAAATACGTTTGTACGATTATTACTTAAATAAATAAAAGGAGTTTATTTTTGTCGGCATCAGCAACTACATCTCGGGGTAACTGGAATTCAAAATTGGGGTTTGTATTGGCAGCAGCGGGTTCGGCTGTGGGCTTAGGCAATATCTGGCGTTTTCCTACAGAGGCTGCATCTAACGGTGGTGGGGCCTTTTTACTTATCTATTTAATCTGTTGTTTCCTCATCGGCTTCCCTGTGATGATGGCTGAAATTAGCATTGGCCGTAAGACCGGAAAGAATCCGGTGGGCGCCTTTAAAGCCTTAAGTTCTAACAAAATTTACCCTCTTATCGGGATGTGGGGTGTTTTGTGTGGTATTTTCATCCTTTCCTTTTACACAGTTGTTGCCGGATGGACCTTCAGCTATGTGTTTGAAGAAGTGTTCTTTGCGGCAGGTATGATTGATTGGGCCAGCTGGGTTGCCGATACCTCCAATGGATGGCTGAATGCGATCTTTTCAATTGCTTTTATGTGCTGTACTATCTCCATCATCCGGGGCGGGGTAAGTGACGGCATAGAAAAAGCCACCAAAACGCTGATGCCTCTCCTCTTCGGTATCCTCTTCCTTTTAATTATATACGTGGTTATGCAGCCGGGCAGTAGTGAAGGTCTGGCCGTCTACCTACAACCCGACTTCTCCAAAATAGATATGCCGCTCATCTTTGCTGCTATGGGGCAGGCATTCTTTTCACTCTCCCTGGGGATGGGCGCTCTTATCACCTATGGCTCGTACCTTAGCCGTGATGAAAACGTTCCCCAAGCTGCAGCACTCGTTACTTTTACGGATACAATGGTGGCCTTTTTAGCAGGTCTATTAATTATTCCCGCCATGTATCTTGCCCAGGCGAATGGTATTGCCATCTTTGAAAATGGGGAATTCATTGCTGGTACAGATCTTATTTTTCAAGTACTCCCCTCCCTCTTCCATGGTATCGGAGGGGTTCTGGGTGCCATTGTCGGGATCACCTTTTTTGTCCTGCTTTCGATGGCAGCACTCACATCAACGATCTCACTGCTTGAAGTGCCGGTCTCCTACGCTATTGATGAGCACCAAATACCCCGCAAAAAAGCAGCCCTTTTTGTTGGAGGCGGCATCCTGCTTATTTCACTTATTATCTCTTTCGACACCAGCCTTATAGGCACTCTTGACTTCATCTTTAGTCAGGTTGGCTTACCTTTGGGCGGCATCCTGATTTGCCTCTTCCTCGGTTATGCCTGGAAAACCGAAAAGGCTTTTGATGAACTTGAGCGAGGAAATCCCAACTTTCGCCAGACCATGATTGGTAAAACCTGGCGGGTATTTGTGATGGTCATCTGCCCCCTCGTTATTCTTTATAATCTGTTAAGCAACTTTTGGTAGCCCACTGTTTCCAGCAAACTGACAGGAACTCAACCCCAGGGCGATTTATAAGTTCCTATAATTTTTTTGGAAAAGTTTTTTATAATAAGTCCAATTATTTGACAGCTCAATCTTTAATCAAAACGCAACTTCTTGGCTAATTCAACTACCACTGCACGGGGCAACTGGAATTCAAAATTAGGCTTTGTTTTGGCAGCGGCAGGTTCTGCAGTTGGACTGGGCAATATCTGGCGGTTTCCGACCGAAGCGGCCTCTAATGGTGGCGGTGCTTTCCTGATTATCTACCTAATCTGCTGTTTCCTGATCGGTTTTCCTGTTATGATGGCTGAAATTACCATCGGACGGAAGACCGGGAAAAATCCTGTCGGTGCTTTCAAAGAATTGGGGTCCAATAGCTTTCATGCCCTTATTGGGATCTGGGCAGTCATATGTGGAGTCATGATCCTTTCGTTCTATACGGTCATTGCCGGATGGACCATCAGTTATGTCTTTGAAGAATTATTTTTTGCAGCCGGAATGACGGGATGGGCTTCCTGGATTTCCGATACCTCGAACGGATGGCTAAATGCCCTCTTCTCTGTTGCATTTATGATTGGTACCATCTCTATCATCCGGGGTGGAGTAAGTGAAGGCATTGAGAAAGCCACTAAAACCCTGATGCCTTTGCTGTTTGGTATCCTTATTCTGTTAATTGGCTATGTAGTGCTACAACCGGGCAGTAGCGAAGGGCTGGCGGTCTACCTGCAACCGGATTTTTCAAAAATAACACCCCAACTTATTTTTGCTGCTATGGGTCAGGCCTTCTTCTCCCTTTCGCTTGGGATGGGTGCCATTATCACCTACGGCTCTTATCTTAGTCCCGATGAAGATATCCCACAAGTTGCAGCCCTGGTGACCGGAATGGATGCGTTAGTAGCTTTTCTTGCCGGACTTCTGATCTTACCCGCCATGTACCTGGCACAGGCCAACGGCATTGCCATTTTTGAAGGCGGCCAGTTGATTGCCGGTCCTGATCTTATTTTCCAGGTGCTTCCCGCGCTTTTTCATGGTATTGGAGGAACATTGGGGGTCATTATTGGAAGTGTATTCTTTATCCTTCTATCGATGGCGGCCCTTACTTCAACAATATCACTCCTTGAAGTGCCGGTATCCTATGCTATCGATGAACACCAAATTCCTCGCAGAAAGGCAGCCATGATAATTGGTCTTGGCATCCTTCTTATTTCGCTTGTCATCTCATTTAAAGTGGGGCTTATTGGAACTTTTGACTTTATTTTTAGTCAAATTGGTCTTCCTTTGGGTGGTATTTTGGTATGTGTATTTTTAGCTTACTCCTGGAAAACATCCAATGCATTTAAAGAGTTGGAGCGAGGTCATGCTAATTTTAGCCAGACTGTAGTTGGTAAATCCTGGAAGGCTTTTGTCATGATTATTTGTCCAGTTGTCATTTTATACAACCTCCTGAATGCCCTGGGATGGTTTAGTTTGTAAACAGTTTAACTATCAATAAATACAAGAGGCTTTTGTAAAACTCGTCGGATCCCGAATCCTCGGGATCGTCCGGCGAAGGGTCTTAAGCGTTATAAACTCGTCCGACCACAAAATCAGTGTTCGGACGAGGAAGTATTTCAAAGGTCCCTATAAATATGCGCAACCATTGTTCAGCACAAAAAAAGTACTTAATGATATTTTCTCAACCCATTTAATGGGCTATTGCACCTAAAACGATTTACCATAATCTCTTTCGAATAGTTTTAAAGCTCCTTTTTAATGGAGCTTAACCCTCAGTATTTAATTCTTGTTATCCTTTAGGTTGCACCGTATTTTTGATCACATAATTTGAAGAATTAAAATCGTTTATGGCAAAAGTTTCTACATCAAATTTCAGAACCGGAATGGTGATAGATCTGGATGGGGAATTATACTCCATTGTTGATTATCAGCATGTAAAGCCCGGAAAAGGTGGTGCGTTTATCCGAACCAAGCTCAAAGGCGTCGTCAACGAAAAAAATATTGAAAAGACCTTTCGGTCAGGCGAAGACGTTATTGAAGTTCGGGTAGAACATCAGCCTCACCAATTTCTCTACCTCGACGGCAATTTGTATTATTTTATGAACCAGGAAACCTTTGTACAGATTCCTGTAGAGGAAGAAAATGTCAACAAGGCTGAATTTGTGGCTGAAGGCCAGGTCTGCAATCTCGCAGTTGATGTAGACAATGAACAGGTACTCTATGCCGAACCCCCGGATCATATTGTTGCCACCGTTGTTGATACCCGCCCCGGTCTTAAAGGAGATACGGCTCAAGGCGGTAGCAAACCTGCAACACTTGAATCGGGAGCCACCGTACAAGTGCCGCTATTCATCAATGAAGGAGAAGAAATAAAGGTTGATACCCGTACTGCCGAATATATTGAACGTGTAACATCAAATTAATTGCATATCATGGATTTAAAAGTTATTGAAAACCTTCTGGAACTTATTGCTGAAAGCGAAGTCAATGAAGTTTCCATCGAAGAAGGAGATTTTAAAATTAAAGTAAAGAAAAAAGCAGAAGCTGAGGAGCAAGCGGTGCCTCAACAAATACCTGTGCAATACCAGGTCCCTGCCCAGCAGGCACAGCCGCAACCCGCTCCACAACAGACGGCACAACCGGCTCAGTCCGAACAGCCATCAGCTACGCAAGAAGCTTCCGATGCCTCATCTGGAAATCAAGTTAAATCTCCTATTGTCGGTACTTTTTACCGTTCACCATCTCCGGACGATGATGCCTTTGTGAAAGTGGGCGACCATGTTGAGAAAGGCCAGACACTCTGTATCGTGGAAGCAATGAAGATTATGAATGAGATTGAATCAGATTACTCTGGTGAAGTCAAAGAAATTCTCGTTGATGACGCTGAACCGGTAGAATACGATCAACCCCTATTTGTCATTGGGTAAAACAGATATAATTCATGTTTAATAAAATTCTTGTCGCCAACAGAGGCGAAATCGCTCTTCGAATTATTCGTACATGTAAAGAGATGGGGATTAAGACCGTCGCGGTTTATTCAACCGCCGATGCCGATAGTCTTCATGTAAAGTTTGCTGATGAGGCTGTCTGCATTGGTCCACCGGCCAGCAAGGAAAGCTATCTTAAAATTCCAAGCCTCCTCGCTGCTGCCGAAATCACCAATGCAGAGGCCATCCATCCCGGCTATGGCTTCCTTTCTGAAAAGGCAGAATTCTCTCGCATCTGTGCAGAACACGACATCAAATTCATTGGCCCCTCCCCTGATAGTATTGCTCGTATGGGGAATAAGACGATGGCCAAGGAAACCATGATCAATAACAACGTACCTGTCGTACCGGGCAGCGACGGTGTGGTTGAAAGCATTGAAGATGCCCGTAAGGTATGCAATGATATCGGCTATCCCGTTATCATTAAAGCTTCCTCGGGAGGCGGTGGCCGCGGAATGCGGATTGTTCATGAGGAGGAAAACCTGCAGAAATCATACAGCATGTGTAAGCAGGAGGCAAAATCGGCTTTCGATGATCCCGATGTGTATATCGAGAAGTTTGTCGAAGATCCTCATCATGTGGAAATCCAGATTCTGGCTGACCAACACGGCAATGTGATTCATCTTGGCGAGCGGGACTGTTCGTTGCAGCGGAGGCATCAGAAAATTTTGGAAGAATCCCCCTCCCCCCTGATGACGCCCGAATTACGGGAAGAAATGGGGCAGTCAGCTATTGATGCGGCTAAATCGGTAGATTACGAAGGTGCCGGGACGGTGGAGTTTTTGGTAGATAAAGACAAAAACTTCTACTTCATGGAAATGAATACCCGGATCCAGGTAGAGCATCCGGTCACCGAAGAAATTACCAATTATGATTTGGTTGCAGAGCAAATTAAGGTAGCTATGGGCCAAAAGCTGGAGGACAAAGAGCTGAAGATGCGCGGCCATGCCATAGAATGCCGAATTAACGCAGAAGATCCTGAGCATAACTTTCGTCCTTCTGCCGGAACCATCGAAGTGTTTCACACCCCCGGTGGTCACAGCGTCCGAGTTGACACTCATGCTTATGCCGGTTATCGGATTCCACCCCATTACGATTCCATGATTGCCAAGCTGATTGTAAGTGCTCCCACTCGTGAAGACGCCATAAAACGGATGCGTCGTTCCCTCGAAGAATTTATTATTGAGGGCATTAAAACAACGATTCCCTATCATATTCAGCTCATGGATGACGAAAACTTCCAGAAAGGAACTTTCAACACCAAATATCTCGAAGAAAAATTCAATTTTAACCCTGACAAGTAATTCATAACCCATAGTATTATGAGCCACCCACAGGATCTTAAATATACTAAAGAACACGAGTGGATTCGTGACAACGGCGATAACACCGCGACCATCGGCGTAACAGATTTCGCCCAGAGTGAGCTGGGTGATATCGTTTTTGTGGAACTGGAACCGGAAGGAACTGAGTTTGAAAAAGACGAGGTCTTCGGTACTGTAGAGGCCGTAAAGACGGTTTCAGAGCTTTTCGCTCCCGTTGATGGTGAAATCCTTGAAATTAATGACGCCCTTGAGGCCGAGCCTGAGCTTGTCAATGACGATCCTTACGGCGATGGCTGGATGGTTAAGGTTTCTTTATCGGATACCGCTCAGCTCGATGCGTTAATGTCTGCCGATGAGTATGACGAAATTGTAAGCTAACTTAACTTCTCAGCATCCGGCAAAGGATGCTTTTTTATTTATTTTTCACCTATGCAACATCGACCCTCTGACTGGATTCTCATACTTGATTACGGCTCTCAGTACACACAACTAATAGCTCGACGGGTTCGAGAGCTCAGCGTCTATTGTGAAATTCATCCCTTCAATAAAGATTTATCCGACTTTAAAGACCAGCCTCCTCAGGGCATCATCCTATCCGGCGGACCTAAAAGTGTTAATGATGAGGACGCCCCTGGTCTTAATACTGAAATTTTTGGGTGGGACGTTCCCGTCCTTGGTATTTGTTATGGCCTGCAGATCTTGGCACACGTTGAAATTCCGGGTAGCGTTGAAAAAGCAGATCGTCGGGAATTCGGGCGTTCTGATCTCATCGTAGATGACAGTACGGACTTATTTCAGAATATCCCGCAGGAATCGGTGGTCTGGATGAGTCATGGTGATCATATAAAAGAACTGTCTGCGGACTACGAAATTATCGCTCACACCGATAATGCAAGAGTAGCCGCCGTACGCCATAAACAAAAGCAGCTGTTTGGTGTTCAGTTTCATCCCGAAGTCGTTCATACCGTCTATGGGAAGCAGATCGTAAGAAATTTCGTCAATAAAATTTGTAAGCTCGAAGGAACGTGGACGGCGCAGTCTTTTATAGAGTCAACGGTGGAAGAGATTCGCGAACGAGTGGGAGATGCTCGTGTTCTTTGTGGGCTTAGCGGCGGGGTTGATTCTACCGTTGTCGCCACACTGGTCCATAAAGCTATTGGGGACCAGCTGCAGTGTATCTTTGTAGATAACGGCTTACTTCGTAAAAATGAATTCCAGGATGTACTGGATCTATATGAAGAAGAACTACATTTGCCCGTTAAAGGAGTAGACGCCTCAGATCGTTTTTTAGATGGTCTTGAAGGAGTTTTTGATCCTGAAAAAAAACGCAAGATTATCGGCAACATATTCATTGATGTCTTTGATGATATCGTTGAAGGAGATAATGATTTTAAATTTTTAGCCCAGGGAACCCTTTATCCTGACGTTATTGAAAGCATCTCATTTAAAGGACCTTCGGCTACCATCAAGTCTCATCATAATGTAGGCGGACTTCCCGAAGAAATGAACTTAGCGCTTGTAGAGCCGGTTCGAGAACTGTTTAAAGACGAAGTTCGTAATGTGGGTCGGCAATTGGGCATCCCGGATCACTTTATTAAGCGTCATCCCTTCCCTGGTCCTGGACTCGGAATCCGTATTATTTCTGATGTTACCAAAGAAAAATTAGACCTGTTACGCGAAGTCGATGACATCTTCATCAGTGAGCTACGTCAACAAGACCTTTACGATGAAGTTTGGCAAGCATTAGCCGTCTTATTACCAGTTCAAAGTGTCGGAGTGATGGGCGATGAGCGCACCTATGAATTTACGGCCGCTCTACGTGCCGTAACCAGTGTGGATGGCATGACCGCAGATTGGGCCCACCTGCCTCATCCTTTTTTGGCTCACGTATCCAATCGAATCATTAATGAGGTCCCGGGTATCAACCGTGTAGTCTACGATGTCAGTTCTAAACCTCCTTCCACTATTGAGTGGGAATAAGTCAGAACAAAACAGGCTACATCAGGTTTAATAATGTAGGAATATTCAACTTTTGATATTATGGAATCATATAGTCCGTATTTGGATAAGGTCCAAGCAGTACTGTTTTTGTTTATCTGCGTACTATTTGTTGGTACCGCCTCTCCCAAGCTTGTAAGTGGACAATCTTTTGATGAAGGAATCCAACTATACCAAGACGGAGAATATGCCAAAGCTGCTGCCCTATTTGATAAGATCCACACAAATAGAGGACTTTTGTTTGCCGGTAAAGCCTATTGGAATAGCCAAGATTTCAATACCGCCCGGAGTCGCTTACTGAAAGTAGCCGATGTAACGCCCCCACAACTTGCCTACGAGGCTACCTATACCCTCAGCCTGATTGATATAAGGCAAAAAAAGTATGGTGATGCCTTACCCAAGCTATTTAGGCTTACCCAGCAGCAGGATATGCCTCAAATAGCAACCCAAAGCCAAGAGCTTTACGAGGGGCTTCTACTGTATCTTACCTATAATCAGCGGCTGGAGATAATGCAGACGAGTGTCCCGGATACCATTTTATTTGATCTGACAGCCAATGCAATGGGACGAGTAGACTACAACTCAGCACAGATTTTGGTTACCAAAATGAAGAATATGGTGGATGATATCCCCTCTTCTCAAATCGATGAGCTCACCTCTCTCATAGAAAACGAACCTGAATACTTGCAACTCCAGGAAAAAACGAAATTAGAAGCTTTTGAAGGCTTGACCCATAATATTGGTATTGCCTTGCCGGCCTTTTCCCCAGACAAAAGAGAATACAGTGTTTCCAGAGGGCTTTATCTCGGTTTTATGCTTGCCGCTGAACAGTTCAACGAACAACATAAGATGAAGGTTAACTTCGTTTATGAAAATACCGGCGCAGAAGCAGATTCAGCCCAGAAAGCACTTGAATCGCTGAAAAATGCCGGCGTTGATGCTATACTTGGTCCCCTGTTCTCTGAGCGTGCCCAGACCATGGCTGAGGTCTCGAAACAATATCAGACCCCCATAATTGCTCCTCTTGCTAATTCAGCTTCTCTTACTGAGGATGAAGGCTATTTTTACCAAGTTAATCCCTCATTCGATGTTCACGGCCAAAATATGGCCGATTACGCCTATGAATCATTAAATGTTGACAGTGTTGCCATTATAGCTCAAAAGGGCTCTTTAGGAGCTATTTCAGCCAAAGCATTTCAAGAACAGTTCAAAAAAAAGGGCGGGGGAATTCCTCATTTCTTTGTTGAAGAACTTGGCCAGCGAGGAGAGGGATTGTCTCGATATTCACGCTTTTTAGCCGGTGACCCTGAAACAAATTCAATTTCGGCCGTGTATGCTCCGTTCACCGAAGAAGAAACGGCTCCGGCCTTGATCGATCACCTGCTGCGCCAGCTCAATACCCTGGAAAGTAATATCACTATTCTTGGATCACCAGAATGGGCAAACAGAAGCTTCTCATCTGATAAGATTGGTCAACGTCCCGTTTATTTTACCGAAAGCTTTTATACACAACCCAATAATACTCAAATAGATCGCTTTAAAATAGACTTTAGAAATCGATTTAGAACGGAAGCCAATCGCTTTGCCATGATTGGCTATGATACCGCTATGTTCTTACTAAATACCATTGAACGGGTGGTCAATCCTGGGTTACTTCAACAGGAATTAGTAAACCAGCCTCCCTATAATGGGCTGATTACAAATATTGACTTTAAGGGAAGCAATGTTAACCAGAAGCTCATGATCTTTAAATTAACAGATCGAGATAGCTACCTGGTAAGAGAGTAACCAATCTATGAGTTAGTTCTTTGGTTTGAATTAATTTTGGTCGTGTTGGCGCTCCCTCTGTCGCTTAATGCGATACTGTTTCTGGATCCATTCTCTCCACTCAGCACTCTTTCGTTGATGTTCCTGATAAGTCCTGGAAAAGTTGTGCGTCCCTTCTGGACTAGCGACCATATACAAGTACTCATGCTCAGCAGGAAATAAAGCTGCTTTAATTGAGGTTTCACTGGGATTTGTTATAGGCCCGGGGGGCAAACCGCTATGCAAATAGGTATTATAGGGATGATCGATCTTATAATCCTTGAATGTGAGTCTGCGACGTTCTCCTACTGCAAAATTTATGGTCGGATCGGCTTGCAGCCTCATTCCCGTTTCCAGGCGGTTCCAATATAAGCCACTAATGGTATCTTTCTCGCTGTCATTACCTGCCTCCCACTCAATAATGGAAGCCAGAGTCACAATCTCATTAACTGATTTATCCAGCTCCTTAAACCGCTCTTTATACTTTTCGGCTATACTTTGCTGGAAGGTATTCAGCAGCCGGGTTATCACTTCATCAGCGCTTGCTGTCCAATAAAACGAGTAGGTATTAGGATGTATACGTCCGATAATTTCTGTAGAATCAATACCCTGTTTGGCTAAAAAAGTACTGTCTTTGAGAGTGTTTGCCAATGATAAAGAGTCAAACCTAAATGACTGGGCAATGCGTTGTGTAATTTGTGACTGGGAATAGCCGGGTAAGACGGTGAGCCGGATAGGATCTTGAAGCCCACGACCCAATTTAGAAAAGAGCTCTTTATAAGAGCTTTCAGGCTCAAATTGATAATGCCCCGCTTTAAAATTTTTCCAATGGAGCGTTCCAACGGCCCAGTCAAATTCTTTTTTTCTTTTAAGAAGCCCTTTTGTTAAAAGCGTATCAGCCAGTCCTTCTGGGCCAAGGCTACTGCTAAGATAGATATGTACCACCTCATCACTGGTAAGAGCCGGGCTGTTATAAAGTCTCGTCCAGCGCGATCCAGCGATTACCAAAGCTACAATTACCCAAAGGGAAAATCCGAAAGCAAATTCTCTGAAGTTCAAAAATCCTATTTTATTATTATCGACGTTGTAGTTTAGAAAGGAGTCGCAACAGTTCGATGTATAACCAAACCAGGGTAATCATAAGTCCAAATGAAGTGTACCACTCAAAGTACTCCGGGGCATTTGCTTGCACTCCTTGTTCAATCATATCGAAATCCAGTACCAGGTTTAACGCTGCCACGCCCACAACCAACAAGCTAAAGCCGATGCTCATCATCCCTGTTCCGTGCAGCAATCCAAAGTTTATACCAAAGAAGCTTAGTATAAAACTTGCCACATAAACCAGTGCTATTCCACCGGTTGCCGCCACTACTCCCATTCTAAACTTTTGGGTAACTTCAATGAGGCCCGATCGATAAGCCATCAGCATAGCTGCGAAGGTTCCCAGTGTTAACAGTACGGCATTGAAAACGATACCCTCATACATACTGGCATACTGCAGAGAAATACCCCCAAGGAAAAGCCCTTCTAAGCCTGCATAGATAGGAGCCGTAATTGGCGACCATTCCTTCTTAAAAATGGTAACCATAGCGACAATAAATCCCCCGATTGCACCTCCCCAAATAAAGGGAGCCGAAGGCTGGTACCAGCTAATGGCTGCACCCAATAACAGAATAAAAAATAGGATAGCCGTTTTATTGATGGTCCCGCTTATGGTCATTGTTCTTTGGCCAGGCGCAACTTGATCAACTTGCTGAAATGTCTTTTGAGATAATGTGGGATTACCGGTTCTCATAGATGTCTTTTCTTTTAAAATTCAGGCGCAATATATCATCTGAGTCATCAAAATAACAATCTCAGAGATAAATTATTTTATAAGCACTTAGATGTAACTTTTAATTTCATTAGTCCGTATGCATAACCCTAAAGAGTAATATTTTTGGACGCTCCTAAATGTCCAAATGCCCTAAAAAAGCTCTCAGCCCTGACCGGTTGAGAGCTTTTTCATTTGTCAATGAAAACCCTTAAAAGTTATATACAGAAGATTACAATCCTTCACACAATTGTACTTTCTCCTAACCCATTCAAATCCTTATATTCCGTGCGAATTATTTCATAACCAATTTGAAGCTGGATGGAAGCACCATATACTCCTGAAAAATACGACAAAAAACTGGATCGAATTAACTGGGTTAGTGGAATCCCCTTTATTCTCTTACACTTGGGATGCTTCCTTGTCTTTTGGGTGGAATTCAGCTGGGTAGCCCTGGCAGCACTGTTCTTGAGCTATACTGTTCGTATGTTTGGGATTACCGCAGGATTTCACCGCTACTTTTCGCATCGTACCTTTAAGACCAGCCGGGTATTCCAGTTTTGTTTGGCTTGGCTGGGCACCTCAAGTGCTCAAAAAGGACCACTTTGGTGGGCCGCTCACCATCGTCATCATCACAAATATTCTGACACCGAAAAAGATGTACACTCTCCCGTTCAGCGCAGTCTATGGTGGTCGCACGTTGGATGGATTCTGAGTAATCGGTTTAAGGAGACGAATTCTAAGATGGTGAAAGATCTTTCTAAATTTCCCGAACTCAAATTTTTAAACAATTATCATCTTTTACCTCCCATCATTCTTGCAGTAGGGACTTTCGTAACCGGAGCATTGCTCGATTACTATTTTCCCTCGTTAGGCACCTCGGGCTTACAGTTTTTTGTCTATGGATTTATTTTGAGTACTGTTCTATTATACCACGGAACTTTTACGGTTAACTCGCTGGCCCACGTATTTGGCAAACGCCGATTTAAGACCAAGGATGACAGCCGCAACAACTGGTTTATTTCACTCATCACGCTGGGCGAAGGCTGGCATAATAATCACCATCGGTTCCCTTCTTCCGAGCGGCAGGGCTTTTACTGGTGGGAATTCGACTTCTCTCATTATGGACTGAAAGTACTGTCGTGGTTCAAACTGGTATGGGATTTACGCGTGCCTCCACAACGAGTATACGCAGATCATAAAATATTCAAACGTCCACCGGATGTTATTGAACATCCCCAATCATAAGTAAGTCAAGTTATATTCGTTTATTGAAGACTTTGCAAATGGGCATACTGAGCCTCTGCTGCTAAGTTGCTGCAGCCCACTTAGCAAGTGGACCGCACCTTGGAAAAGTAGGAACATTTTTATTTGACCAGCATCGATCTGGAGGGACACGGCGTGCTGTGTCTCAAGCCCGGAGGGAGTTGAACTCCCGCTTTAGATAAAAATGGTCTACAAAAGAACCGGAGTATAACCCCCTTGATGCTAAGTGGAACTAATGATAAACGTGCCAGGCACTTTGGAAGTGCCTGGCACGTAATCAATCCGGCGATGGGCTGTTAACCTTCTCAAGCTTTAGTACACATTAGAGGTGTACTAAAGCTATTAGACGCATGTAATGCGTCTCTACAACCATATTTGAGATTATTTAAAACTTAACATTCCCGGGCACTTTGCTCATTAAAGGGCTATCCTTGGCGCGGGGATGATTCCCACGCTTCCAAGACCTCATCGAGCGTCTGTGGGTGACGTCCGGTGAGTGAATAGTAGAAAAAAAATAAATGCACGAGCGAGACACTCGCGCATGTTGCAACATAAAAAGGTCGGTAGCCTCTCCCATTCGTCCAACTTCAACCCCAGAAGCCGGACGAAAATTCAACCCCTTTGAGGGTTATTTATATATAAAAAAGCGCTAACACCCAAGGCATTAGCGCTTTAAAATTTGCAGATGAATAGGTAACGGAGTTAAAAAATCAACTCAGTACCTCAGTCACTCCCGGTGTAGGTATGGGATAATCCCCGTTTTCATCCGGAACTACAGGAGGCTGGGCATCCCAGGAAAAAGAATCGGTATCTGGCACCAATCTTTTTGTTGAACTCATGGCATCATCCCATGAAATAACTTTTCCTGAATAAGTAGCCATTCTACCCATGATGGCTGTCAGCGTACTTTTAGCTCCGTATTCCGTATTGTTGATCACTTCCCCATTCCGGATAGAAGCAAAAAGCTCATCGTGCTCCTGTTGGTAAGGATTGGGGTCATCAGTGGCTTTGTGGTTATAGATAATGTCACCATTCCAATTTTTAATCACTCCTTTATCGCCCTGCGTATCGACGGTTCCTTTTGTAGTTTGGAAAAATTCGGAGACTCGATTCATGGTATCAGGCTGGTGGCGGCACTGACTGCTTATGACCGCGCCACCGGGATAGGTAAACTCAACAAAATGATGATCAAATATCTGTCCGTGATCCTTAC
The DNA here is from genome assembly GCF_026229185.1 of Fodinibius salsisoli. Classification (GTDB taxonomy): domain Bacteria; phylum Bacteroidota; class Rhodothermia; order Balneolales; family Balneolaceae; genus Fodinibius; species Fodinibius salsisoli. Next base: position 193,429 of record NZ_JAGGJA010000003.1, read on the forward strand.
CATTACGAACTTCACGGCCTCCCATGCCCTGGGCGGATACCGGATATTCCCCAATCATCCAGTTAGCAACATCAATATTATGAATATGCTGCTCCAGGATATGATCACCACATAGCCAGGTAAAGTAATACCAGTTCCGCATCTGGTATTCCATCTCGGTCTGTTCAGGCTGGCGGGGGCGTTCCCAAACACCGGCACTATTCCAATAAACCTGTCCGGATACTATATCACCTGCGTCTCCTCCGTGCACTCTCTTAGCTACTTCGCGGTAGCTATTTTGATAGTGCCGCTGAAGGCCAACAACAACATTGAGATTTTTCTTTTCAGCAAGCTTGCCGACTTCCAGTACCTTCTGGATTCCCGGCGCATCCGTTGCCAGGGGTTTCTCCATAAACACATGTTTATCAGCTTTTATAGCGGCCTCAAAATGCATGGGCCGGAAACCGGGAGGTGTTGTCAATATGACCACATCAGCCAGTTCAATAGCCTTCTTATAACCATTAAAACCCGTAAACTTGTGTTCCTCAGGCACATTCAGCTGATCCGTTTCACCAAACTTTTTAGATAAGGTGGAGTAACTGTCATCCAGTCGATCTCTAAAAGCATCAGCCATAGCTACTAACTGGTTGCCACTATCGGCGGTCAGTGCCTGGTTAGCAGCACCCGTGCCACGTCCACCACAGCCGATAAGTGCAATTTTTAGTGTTTGATTGCTATTTTTTCGGTTCATTGCTCCCATTGCTGGAATCGTACTTAATAGCATACCACCGGCGGCAAGCGATGCACTTTTACAAAAATATCGACGAGAGATGGAACTATTTTTTTTGTCTTTATCTTGTGACATAACGGTACCTTATCATTCTATATTTAATGTGAATTAATTTTTATAACATATTGCGCAGCAATTGATAGCAATCATATATCTTCAATGGCTTCTAACCAATATTTTTCTATTTCTTCTTTTGAAGGTGGATTCTTGGGACGTACTAATCTAAATCCGACAAAGGAGGCATCAGTGAGCCACCAAAGACTTTTAGGAAGTTGAGGGTCACGCTGTTTCCAACGTGACTTCGATCCACGTCGAGCCGCACACCTCAATGCACTGGGGTCATCCTGCCAGCTCCCCCCTCTAACCGAACGAGGGTAAAGTTCATCAGGTCGAAACCAGGGATTTTCAGCCTCTTCCCCTTCAAGACTGTCAAAATAATTTGCCTTATATTGATCCATCGTCCACTCAGCGACATTTCCATGAATATCATACAACTCGAAAGCATTGGGCTCTTTCATGCCAATTTTATGATACTTCTCGGTACTGTTGTCTTCATACCATGCGTATTTGTCTAACTCTTCAGGATCTTCACCATAGGAGTACGCTGATTGACTACCAGCCCTGCAGGCATATTCCCACTCAGCTTCAGTCGGCAGACGGTAAAAATGACCGGTCTCGGCAGTAAGCCATTTAGCGTACATCACCGCAGCATACTGTGTCATGTTGATAGCCGGGAAGCCATCACGCCCCATTCCAAAACTCATATCAATATATGGCGGCGTTGGCAGCGATACCGCATCTGCTTGTATAGCCACTTCCCCTTCTTCAGCCGGAGAAGTCACATCATCTAATTTTTCTTCCACAAATAGATCGTATTCTTGCCAGGTAACCTCATACTGTGCCATCCAAAATGGATTAACCCGAACTTTTTTTTGTGGACCTTCATCTTCCTCTCTACCGGACTCTTCCCGGGGACTCCCCATTAAAAAAGTACCCCCTTCAATAGGAACCATCTCAATTTGTTGATCAGAGCCAGGGATCGCTTCCTCGTAGGGGCTGAAATCCTGGGCCAAAGCATGATTGGCTAAGCCGATAAACACACACAGGGATGCTAATAAATAAAATTTATTCATAATGAAATGCAGCAATTTCAAAAAAGAACGTTTAGTTACAATTATTACTGGATTTAAAGTTATAACAGCTCCCGATCTGCCCTTTCCCCTTCTGGATATCTGATCCAAGAGCAGAATCGTTTTAGCCGTTATGCACCAAGGTGCTATAATAGTTGATAGATCATAGTAATATTACGACCGATATGCAATTTTTTTTAATCCTTTTGCATACTAAGTTGCAACATCTTTGAGTTACTCTTCGGCCAGGCCTCGAACCCAGATATTTCGAAAGCTAACGGGATTACTATGATCTTGTAGCATCAGTGAAGCTTTTTGGGAATGGGCTTCATAACTGGGATGACCGATATATTCCGTTGGTCCCTCGAGCTCTACATCATGCTGTACAAGTACTCCGTTCCAAAATAGGGTAACACGTGCCGGAGATTCTAAGCTACCATCTTCAGCAAATTTTGGGGCAATAAATATGATGTCATAACTCTGCCACTCTCCTGCGGGACGTGCTGCATTTGCTAACGGGATGTGTTGCTTATAAATACTACCTGCCATCCCATTAACGTACGTTTCGTTATTATAGGCATCCAACACCTGCACTTCATATCTCTTTTGCAAGAAAATTCCACTATTTCCCCGCCCCTGTCCTTCACCTTCAATTTTTTCTGGGGCACGCCACTCAACGTGGAGCTGTACTGAACCGAACTCTTTTTTTGTCTCTATTGCTCCGGTTCCTTTAACAACAGTCATATGATCATCACTTGACTCCCAACTGGGCTTATTGCCTTCAGCAGTCTGCCATTCAGCAAAATCGGAACCATCAAAAAGCACCGTTGCATCAGAAGGTGGTGGAGACGGACTAAAAGCTCCGGGATCTACTTTGGGAGGAACAGGTTCCCAAACTTCTGTATCTTCAGGTTTCATTTCTTGTTCTTGGGCACATGAAGATCCGGTAGCGACAAATATAATCAACAGTGATGCGGCACAGGTGATTAAAGTAAAGGGTATGTTATTTTTCATAGCACTATTAAATTAGGTCGATTAGTTATTGAGTGATAAAATAGTTTTCCACCGATAGGTTTCGTATGCATCCAAAATAGCAGATGGAAAGTGATCGTGATGCGGAGCATCAGGGAAATGCTGTGGTTCCAGGCAAAACGCAGATGTAATACCTTTAACCGGCCTCTCACAGGTATAAAACTGGAGTCCGGGCTCTGAGGTATGAATTTCTAAGCTACGTCCGGTCTCTGGTTCCTCAACACGAGCCGCAAAAATCATATCGGCTTCCCTTTCCCGATTTAGGATTAAGTTATGGTCATATCCTCTTGTATGCTGTAAATAAGGATGGGCAGCCTGTCGTTCTTTGCCAATGGGTTTAGGACTATTAAAATCGAGTGGACTTCCCTCCACTGAAAGGAGTTCTCCAGTTGGTAGTAAGTTCTGGTCCACCTCCAAAAACTGATCGGCTGGGATCGTTAACAGGTGGTGATCAACAGAACCGCCATTGTTTACGCCAAGAAGATTATAGTATGGATGGTGAGTCATATTAAGTATTGTTCGCTCATCCGATTCTGCTTTGAACGTTATTTCAAGCTTATCCTCATCGGTCAAAGTATAGGTAACACTTATCCCCAAATTTCCGGGATATCCAGCCTCGCCATCTTCGGATCGATATGATAACCGAAGCCGCTGAGCATCAATCTGATAGGCGCCCCATATCACATTATGAAATCCCACCGGGCCGCCGTGCAGATGGTGATTGCGCTCATTTTTGGGAAGCTGGTACTCTTTACCATCCAAACTAAATTTTCCTTCTGAAATACGGTTCGCATAACGACCGATGACGGCTCCAAAAAAGTTGCCTTTGTCGTCTAATATATCCTGCATCGATGAATGTCCAACAATGATATTATCTAACTCACCTTCCTTATCAGGCGTGAGAAGCTCTATTAAACGAGCACCGTAATTTGTTATCGAAGCTTTTAGTCCATTGTTATTGGTAAGCGTATACAGATCAACGGCTGTATCATTCAGTGTTCCTTGAAAATCTACCCTGTCCAATCTCTTAGTATTGTTTAAAATTTTTCATCAAAAAATTATATGAAAACTAAACAAAAAACCGAAGTTTTAATTTGATTAGTTTTGTTGGTATAAGTTTAGGATTTCTCATGAAAGGATGATGCCTTAATTAACTGTAATAATTGCTAATCCGATAAATAACGGCTTGCAAATTCCAGGAAGTAGGGCCAGTTAGGGGCATCGGTATGTCCTCCTTTATGCTGCCGAAAAGCAATCTCTCCTTCCATCAACCCCACACCGATATTGGGTATGCTATCCGATCCGACTCCTTTTTTATCAAACAATTCATAAACGGGTCCGGCATGCTTGGCAGCCAAAAACTGGCCCTCATTATCCATCCATCGTCCTTCTACCTCAGGAGAACCGGTACTAATAAAAACAGGTCTCGGTGCACACATCGCAATGAGTTCGTGGGTATCAACCTTTAAATGGCTGGCATTCAGTGGGCCCGCATACTTAATCAAGTTGCCTGCGAACCAATGGAACTCACCGGAGGAGCCTAAAATCCCAATCGTTTCGCCATAATTTCTACGGTATAAGGTTGCTCCTCCCTTGCCCGATGAACCGATAAGGGCTATAGCAAAACGTGGATCATAAGCCATTGTAACAAGAGCTGCCTTCCCATACCGGGAGACGCCTTCTATACCTACTTTCTGGGCATCAACATTAACATCTTGCTTTAAATAATCCAGCACCTTGCCAGCGCCCCATGCCCAGGCTCGCAGTGCTCCCCATTCATCAGGAGCACGCAGGTCCCCCTTATTGACTAACCCTATAATACCTTCTTTCAGACCTGCTCCATGGTCTGGTTGTACACTGGTAGGAATATATGTTGCATACCCCCACCCTTTCTGGAGTACCTGGAATTTCCATCGGTCATACGAATCGGGTAACTCAATGCCGGGAGGAAAATCATATCCCAAATGAATCATAGCGGGTACTTTAGTATCTGTGTCTGCAGGTGTTACTAAAGTCAGCTCAATATTCACTTCTACCGCAGGATAAACCGAATTATCAACTTGACCCACCAGCTTTTTCTTTAATGCTGCAATGCCGTTAATGGTAGTATCGGATGTAGATAGAACCTTCCAATGTACACTGGGCAATTTTTCAGGAATCTTACCATAGATTTCCTCATTAAAATACCGGCGTAGCTCGGGACGCTTATGCTCCCACCAAAGCTGTGGAGAAGAAACTTTAGTTCCATCATTTAACCGCAATGGATCCGGAAGTTGTGGATAGGGATTTGCTTTTGCCTCCTCATAGTTCGTCCATTTACCCCACGGTCCCCGGATGTAGGTATTCCCCTCCTCATCGGTCCAGTTAGAGGAACCTTCTTCTTGAAAAGTATAAGCCGGACGGTCAGGATCTTCAGCGTGTGGGGGCAGAGTGTCGGGAAGTGAAATGTCCAGTAAATTCAGCATCCTATTCCAATGCAGCCTGCTCAGGCGGTCTTGTTCTTCCCTATTATTTTGTGCCCAACAGGGGATAACGGCAAGTAAAATTCCGAGAATCGTCAGAGGTACTTTGATGTTCTTCATAATTAGAGAGCTATATTTATTTTGATACATTTGTTTCAAAAGGAGGAGCTGGCAGTCCTTCATCATTATACAAATTTGCATTTTCCTGATTGTCAGCCCAGGCATATCTTACGCAGAGCGGATTAGATATGGAATCACTCCATACGACAACCGTACCTGGAGCAGTAATGGTAGCATGGGCCTTACCAAGATTCTGTTCCTTGCCCCAATAGTAAATCCTTCTAATTCTGTACTTTTTTTTGTCATCAATTTTCCTCCAAAAAGTATAAATAAACCTTTTGATTTTTTACCTCTACAGACCTCAATAGTGGCCCTGAGAAAATAATGTCCTCATACTCGTAGGTCATGCTCCCGGCAGCGAGGGCCAGCCCAAATATTGACTTCGATATCTCTTTGTAAGACCACCCATCGCTTACCAGCTTGGGCAGACGAACCTCGGCAATAGCTGGCGTGCCATACAATGTCAATAGAAAGATGAATAATAATTTCTTTATTCCCTGTTTCGGAACTGACATTGCACTCCGAGTATCCATAAGCACCAACAAATTTTATACTCTCATTATGATTTAATAATCGCTTTTTGGTGACTTGCCTATTGATCAAAACTTATTGTTCAGAATATTGGATCAGGTAGGACTTCAGTCCATTTTTTATATCTACTATCTGTGTTTCGTTATTAAACCAGTGGACTTCAATAGCAGAAACTTCTCTGTCAGCGGGAGCTCCAAGTATTTGTGTATAACTGTTTTGTGACCAATAGCCGGAGCCTGCCTGTATCTCGCGTAACGGTCCTTTTTTTCCATTGGCATAAATAAGTTGAACAGAGGAGCCAATACCATTCCTATTTTGGGGTGGCCCTTGCAGGCTTACCCTATATCCTTTCCTTTTTGTATCATTTAAATAGAGTTTTGTTTGTGCGTTATTCTGAGAAACAGCCAAGTCTACTTTTCCATCCTTATTAAAATCACTAAAGGCAGCTCCCCGCTGCTCCCCATAAATTTTAATCCCGGATTTGCTGCCGGAGACAGAACTTAAATTCCCAGAACCATCCCCGCGAAGCCATAGTCCACGGCCGCTGTCCAGTCGGGGTACATCACGGGGCAAACCAAAAAAGTTCTGACTCATAAAAAGGTCTTCGCTCCCATCGTTGTTAAAGTCAGCTACCCCTAAATGAAAACCCGTTGAAAATTGCGCTTCTTTGGGCAGAGGGTCGGCTTTGAACCCTTCTCCGGTGTTTGTAAAAAGCATGTGCTGGAACGTATTAACCTCCTTAAATGCAATTCGTGACAAGTTATCGCCAAAAATATCCTGCATTGTAGCCTGTGCAAACGCATTGAAGCTATTAAATTGGTTACTAATGAGAGGAATGGAATTATAGTCGAATAACTTATTAGTGGGCACATAGCTTCCACTTTCATCCACTTTTGCTTCAATTATATCCACCCGACGGTCACCATTAAAATCATCATAATACATTCTCGCGGTAGCATTGTCTTTTATGCTGTAGGAACTATTCTCTCCCCAATTTGCGGCGATGATATCGGGCTTACCGTCGCTATTAAAATCCCCTGTGGCAATGCTGTTCCATAATCCTTTATATGTATTTAGGCCTACTTGGTCAGTTACATCGTTGAAAACTCCTTCTTCATTTTCCATCAAAATAATAGAGTCCCATGATCGACTCATCAATAAATCCTGGTCTCCATCCTGATCATAATCAGAAAATACCGCTCCTGTCACCAGGCCCAGTTCACCTAACTTTCTTGAGTTTATCTTATCAACTACAAAGGATCCGTTCTCATTGAGAAATAACCGAGAGGTTGCATCCCTCGGGTAGTGAGCAGGAACAAACTGCCCCCCCAGGAAAAGATCTATATCTCCGTCTTGATCATAGTCCGCAGCGGCAACAGGTCCAGTAGTAGAATAATTTTTAAAACTACTTATCTCTTTCCCTTTTCCATTTGAAAATCGATACTGAAAAGCAGAAGGAACTTGTGGGTTCTGTTCGTAGTTTGCGCTGCCGACTATCATATTAGTACCCTGCTCAGTTTCCCAACCTATGACAGCAGTTTGATCTCCCTGAACTTTTGATTCAAATGGAAACTGTTTCATGGTTTCAAAAGAACCCTCAATATTTTCAAAAGCTCCCATAGAACTACCGTTGCCAGCTGCTACCAATAAATCATCATCATTATCCTGATCGAGATCCACCCAGCTTATGCCCGGACCAAGTTGACTCAATTTCGTTGGCAACAAAGGCTGTAATTTAGATTCATCAAAGGTTTTTTCGTGATGCTTATGGTTGATTCGCTGAGAAACATCGGTAAAGACAGGAGACTGGTCTGTAGCAAAGGTATCCTCCATTTTATTTTCTGCAGCACCAGATTTGTTAATCTCATAGATTCGGTTGGACTTTACCTCTTCAATTTCACTTATAGATCCAGAAGGCCAGGTTACTTTTATCGTATATTTTTTTTCCTTATCGGCTGCAAACATCACAGTAGGCGTTGAACCGGACAAGTAATCGCCCCCGGCAGTGATCTCTTTCTTTTGAGGTACATCTCCTCCCTTGAGGCTTATTTTTGCCCCAATTCCTTGCCTGTTTGCTGCCTCTCCGTGCAATCGAACTGCTATTCGGGGTGCATTGCTCATATTTTCAAACACGGTGCCTGTACTATTCAGACGATTGGAAGCAAAGTCAAGATCGCCGTCATTATCCAAATCTGCGGTAGCAAGTCCATGAGACACATCTTCTTCGGTAAACCCCCATTGTTTACTTTGATCCTTGAACTTCAGCTTCCCATTATTCATCAAAAACTTATTGGGAAGTGCCAATGAGGGTGCTCTTTTAACAAACTCTCCATAGTCTTCATCCATATTCCGGCCTTCCTGAATCATCCCGGCCTGTGTATCGATATCCAGGATGTCGTAGGTGTAACCCGTATTAACAATCAGATCTTCATACCCATCCAGATTGATATCCATAAAGCGGGTGGCCCATGACCATTCTGTAGCTGCAGTCTGGCTGTAATGAGCTGCCTCGGCGTAGGTGTGGTCTTCCCTCTGAAGGTATAGCGAATTGCGATTGTACTGCGGCTGGGCCTGTATCGTTTGCACATGCTCGGGTCGGGGATCATTCAGACTTTTACTCTGGCGAAGCCGGCGATCGTGTACAGGACTCAGCATTTCGGTGACAAAAATATCCAGCTTATCATCTTTATTGACATCGGAGAAATCAACCGCCATTGAGGCAAAACTCATATTCCGGATATGGCTCCAATGCATTTCACGAAATATACCTTCTCCCTGATTAATCCATATTTTATCTTTTGGGAAAAAGTCATTACAAACGTACAAGTCGGGCAATCCATCGTCGTTGAGATCCTGAAATTTGGCCGTCAATCCCCACCCTGGTTGTAATCCAAGAGGGTTGCCATTGGTATCCAGGAACCGTTTGGCTGTATCTTCAACTTTGCGAAAAAATCCATCCTCATTGATATACAGCTCATCCTCTTCCCCAACCTCACCCAAACCGGCCAATCGATTATCTTCCGTCATAAAGAGCTGGTAATGCTCGTCGAAGGGTGGCGCAAGGGTAAAGGGGCCTTCCGGATCCTGCTCGTTATAGGGCTCATTCAGGAGGTTATCCCAGTCGAGTTCCTCGGCGGAATAGATATCTTTAACGGATTTGGCTTTATAATTAGTGATGTACAAATCAAGATCCTGATCACCATCAATATCGGCCAGGGCCATCGTCATACTACCTTGGGCAGAACCTAAACCACTGTTTTCTTTGCGCTTAAAGTTTCCGGCCCCATCGTTTATATAAAGTGCGTTTTGTTTATTTATGGATGTAACTAACAGGTCAAGATCTTCATCTCCATCTATGTCTGCAAAAACAGCGCCCGTAGAGTGGTATCCTTCATGGGCTACGCCCGCCTGTTCTGTTATATCCCTGAATTGTAGTCCACCGGTGTTCTTATACAATTTATTGGGCGTATCAAGACCGGCAAAATAAAGATCAACAAGACCGTCTCCATCAACGTCACCCGTAGCCAATCCTGAACCATTGAGATACACACGGTTTTCAGCAATTTTCTGATCGGTTATGCTATTTTTAAAGCTGATGTTGGTGCGAGAAGCATCTAAAGACTCAAAACCCGTTTCTCCAAAGTAGCCTGGCGAAACTTCTGCCCAGCGATAGTGCTCTTCCTGATGCCACTGTAACTCCGGCGACGAGGTACAGCCTGCTACCATCATAACTCCTATCAACAGCGCGAGCCAAAAAGTATTTGAGACACATTGCATGTACACAGTATTATGGATTCCCCTTTGTCTCCGGTGTAGCTAATTTGAAAGAAGTATTCTATTCTTTCAAATAATTGAGTGTATAAAACAGTCGATTATGTACCAGAGCTTCTCCCTTACCAGAAGCAAATTCTTTAAGCTGTAAATCGTAGATGAAGCCAGTATCTAATTTTTCTAATGTCAACCGGACACTTTTATCATCATCTGCGACTTTGGCGTCCGTCACTTTGATGGTCTCTATTCCATATCGATCGGAGCCATAGGCCTGATTGTATTTGTAATAATATCGCTCAAAATGATAATTCTCAGGATTATTGGCTACTTGGGCGTTAACCGGCTTTGTGAATGTCAATTCAAATCCTTCTTTAGTCAAACTCATTTTTTTGACCTCCATTGGCACTTTACCATTCCAGCTTATCTTCTGGATACCCTGGTCCCCCGGCCAGCCGTGATCGGTCTGTCCCACCCATAGATCTCCGTTGGGAGAAAATGCCAGCCGGTTGTTGCCAATATTCAGTCCTGTGGAGTCAAGAAATGACACCACTGCTCCCTGGTATTCCCCTTGCACTTTCTCCAGCATGACACGCATAATTCGCTTATGATTCATTTCCCCGATAAACATTTGACCGGTAAAGGGTCCAAACTTCCCCTCGGTTCGATCTACTAACGGCTGAGTGGGAGAATTAGCTAAAAAGCCGTGCGGGAAGAGGATAGCCGCTTTAGTTCTCATTTTATTTAATACGGGGACGGGTAATTTAAGCGGTTCTATATCTTCAAAGCCTTCCTCCCAAACCAAGCTGGGAACATGTCCATAAAAATTTCCTTTTTCAACGTGATACAGCTTGCTGGTGCCCAGCCAATCGCCCTGGTTATCAGGCACAAAAAGGTCGCCCTCATCATTAAACTCCAGCCCATTGGGTGATCGTAGTCCACTGGCCCATGGAATAGTGGTTCCATCAGGTTTTACTTTGAGCATCCATCCCCGGTATGGTACCGCTGAGTACATACGTCCATTACGACCTATAGGAGAAAACTCTCCCCTCGTAATATCGTAAACCCCAGCCATTGCCGAGGCCGTATTTAAAGCAATATAATAGTTGCCCTCCTTATCGATTTCCGGTCCATAGGCAAATTCAGCATAGTTACCCGACATCCCAAAATCATCTGTGATCGTTCTGAACTTATCTGCTTTTCCATCTTGATCAGAATCAATAATTTCGGTTAACTCTGACCGCTGCATAACCAGCACCTTGTCATTAGAAAGGGCTTTAATCCAGAGCGGATCTTGCAGGCCATGGGCAAAAAGAGCCCACTCTTGGGTCTTCTCATCATAGATCATGACCTCCCCTCGCCTAAAGCAGGCGATAAGCCGGCCGTCGGGTAGGAAATCAAGCCCCCCCGTCTCTACGCTAAGTCCCTCTGGAGTATCAATCGTTTCAACGCGATAAGCAGGGCCTTCGGCTTGTTGCTCTATAGGCTGACAACCCAGTATCATCAAACATGTTAATATCCCAATTGCTGCGAAGCTCCTATACATCTTATACCTACTTATTTGCACTTATGTTAATTATAAATTGCTTCGCCTGTTCGGGAGTCAAACTTATCATTTCTTCTTCAACTTTTCCCTTTGATACTGTTACAGTAACGTTATTATTATCACTCATTTTGTACCAAATAGGTTGCTGTACATTATCTAACTGGTACTGTATCTGAAATCCCGGGGAAGTATCAGCCGGTACAATAAGCTCTCTAACCACAATACTTCCCATTTTATATTCAAATTGAGGGTATCCCTCCTCATTTAAAGAGTATCCTTTAAAATCAGGAGTAGGAACGGAATCTTTACGGGCAACCCGGAAAGGGAATCCAGCTGTATTTCGGTAATAGACTTCACCTACAAGCTCTGCCACTTCCTGGGCCTTGGCATCCCATTGTTTGGAAGCATCGATATATCCTCCGCTCCATACATAACGCAAGTGGCTGAAACCCGCATCCCAGGCGTAGGACTGATTCTTTTCCATTCCTACTGCTATAGCCGCAGGACTTGCATCCGGCATAAAGAGTCGGGTGACTGTTGGCATTTCCATGGGATACGGATGCATGGAATTAGAAGCCGCCATCTGATTACGCACCGGTTCCGGAATATTGGGATCTTCGTCTATTCGAGGAAGGCTATCCGGATCATTGGTAACATAGATAGCTCCATACATCACTATACCATGGGCCGGATAAGTACAAACGTAGGGATAGATGCCCTCTTCATTAGGAGCCTTAAAAACCAAGGATGCTTTTTCACCTGCCTCAAGAAGCGGAATACTGCCTATAACATTTGAGGATTGAGGAATATAATCCATCTCCATGCCTTGCTCGTCCATTGCTTCAGCTTGCTCAACTACCCTCTCCCGGCTTCCCGGTTCAACGATCAGCATATTATGTAGCATCTCATCCGCATTTTCCAGTTCAATCCGAACAGTTGTGCCTGGCTTAATAACCAATCGTACTTTGTCATACTTCAAACCAGCTACGGCCTTCAGCTCGATGGTCCTGTCCACCGCTGTTCCGCTTTGAGCTAATACATTGAGAGGTGAGCCCCAAAAAATTGCTGAGAGTATAATACAAAAACAAAGTCGGCAAAGGTCAAGCTTTAAACGTTCTTTAACCATTAAATCTAAATCAATTAAATAGTATTTCTCAATAATAAGATGGAGGCCACCGCCGAGGTAGACTCCATCGCCACCAAGCGGTGCAGTCCGCTTTTAAAGTGGGGTACACCTTATTCAAAACTTAAATAATCTACCTGCTTGCTTGATAAGCCTGAGTGGTTAAGTAATACTTTGTGAGTATGTTTTTACGCTCCCATTCTGGAATTTCTCCATCCTTAAGATATTGCAGATATTGTTCCGTTACCTGCGCAAAATGAGCTTCATGGCCCACTCGATGTTCATCCGGTATAATGATTTTCCATCCGTTGGGTGAAGATTCCATTGAAACTCCAGGATATTCCTGGGCAATTTCATCGACAGCACTTTTTAAGGAAGCCTCGTAGTCATTGCCTCCATTGCCATCCACCGGTTCAACATAAAGGGTTGGTACATAGCCCTGTTCTTCCCCTTGACGGATCACCAAGTTTGCTTTAGTACCCCGCATAATAGAGTAATGCGTATCCCCGGCTCCTTCGGGCGCCTGATAATTCCATTCAACGGATACTTTGCCATGAATGCCATTCACAGTAAACACAAATGAACCGTTAGCAAAAACATTAAGTATAGAGTCTTGGCTCACATCTTCTTGAAGGTACTCTGGATAGGCCTCAATTTGAGTCACTTTCTTAAATTCTGAGGGCGTCATTTCCGTTGCCCAACGATCGGCCTGGACTACTTCCACCTCCGTAGTATCTATACCCTTTCCCGGAAATGTTTCCCAAAGGATCAGGTCCGCCAGGTGGGTGGATACATCCACAATAGCCTCGCCCTGCTGGTCTACATCAAAAAACCAGCCCGGCCGAGTCAATGGATTACCCGATACATATTTAAAGAAATGATGCACACTTTCTTTGGTAATGGCCGGATTTTCGGGTGTTCCTTCTACAATTGAGCCAAAAACGTCTGTATCCTGAGAAAGCGCACGTTGTAGAAGGGTCGTAATTTCAAAGCGTTCGGTCATGATATCATAAAGCAGGATATCATTCTCATGAGCGGTAGACAGCGCTTCCTTCAACATCGGGAATTTTTCTGGTTTTATAACCATCGGTTTATCAGCAAGTACATTCAAACCAGCATCTACAGACTGTTTTATATACTGTGTTTTCTTGGCGTTATTTCCAGATAAAACAACCACATTACCGGGCTGTTCCCGAATCATTTTATCAAAAAAGTCTGCGCCCGTATAGACCTCCTCTACCCAGTTTGTAGGCCCTTCTGTACGATTGTTATACTGCTCAATCCGATTTAAATGACGCTGCAGACCGTCAGATCCGTCGGGTGCATACACGTATGCTACGGAATCTACCTGGTCATATCCATATTTTTGAACTAATGATGCATGGAAATGACCGGGATCCACGGTCATCAGCTTTACCTCTCCATCTGCACCTGTAAACTTATTCGAAGATGTTTCTCCGTTACCAGAGTCAGAGTTGGAGCAAGAATAGAAGACCATTGAGAATAACAATAGAAAAGCGCAGTGTTGTAAAGACAAATTCTTCAATTTTTCCTTTTTGAAATTTGTATGCCTGTTTAAACTTCATTCATCATAATAAACAAAGTAATAAACAGGCATTATAATTAAATTTCCAGACGATGTCCGATGTTTTATCAAGTTTTTAAGCCATCAATATGTTTGACACCCCATGGTGAACGCTGTGGACGCGAAAGCATAGCATTGGCTTCATCATCATTTTTAAAGCGTTCATTAATGGGATCCCAGTGTAATTTCCTTGGCAGCTTCATCGCGATATGAGAAATCAGGCATGCACTGCACGAACGATGGGCAACCTCAGCGGGTGCTACAGGTAACTCACGACTTTTAATACACTTAAGCCAGTTGCCATGCTGTTCCTGACTTGTGTATAGGTGAGTTTCATTTTCCCCAATTTCTGAAGTTAGAATATCAGGGTTACTGGCATTAAATGATTCTGTGGGTTTCTGCTCGCTTACAGGATCGCTTGCCGTAACCCCCACATCTCCGCGAGAGGCGTAAATCCAGCCTTCTGATCCTATAAATTTAACCCCCTGCTTGTTATTACCCCCTACGGTCATAATCACATCATTGGGATATTTAGCCGTCACTTCAAAGTCACCATGTACGTTCCATAAGCCATTATAGTTGGGATCATCGGTCGGGAATTCTGCAGTAGCTTCTATTTCAACCGGTCCGGTGTGTTCCATGCCCATTCCCCAATGAGCGGCATCAATATGGTGTGCGCCCCAGCCCGTAATCATACCAGCACTAAACGCCTCGCAACGGAGCCATCCCGGACGCGAATATCCCTCTTCGGGATGAACTCGTTGGGTGGTATAAGGCACATCGGGGGTTCGTCCCAGCCACATATCATAATCCAAACTCTCCGGGACCGGCATATTGGTAGGATCTCCACCACCGGGATCACCCGGCAAGCCGACTTCCACCTTTTGTAGTTCTCCAATTCGTCCGTTTCTCACCAGTTCACAAGCGCGCTTAAACTGAGGCCATGGATTTACCGAGCGCTGCTGACTACCGATCTGGAACACGGTACCTGTCCGGTGAATGATATCACTCATAGCCCGACCTTCTGCCACGGTTAGCGATGCCGGTTTTTGGAGATAAATATCTTTCCCGGCCATAGCGGCTTCAATAGTCGGTTGCGCGTGCCAGTGGTCCGGCGTACTGATGATCACCGCATCAATCTCCGGGTCCTCCAGCATTTCGCGATAATCCTGATAGACGTCCACATCTACATAATTTTCCTTACCCTTTTCCTCGGCATAATACTTTTCTATCAATTGTTTGCCTTCTCTTGCCCGATCAAGGTCCACATCACAAGCCGCAATTACCCGGGCATCATCATACTCCAGGGTTATTGGCAAGTCCATGGCACGGGCAATACGTCCGCAGCCAATCTGGCCAATATTTATTTTATTACTGGGTGCACTTTTGCCAAATACCGTAGAGGGTACGATTGAAGGAGCTGCAATTAAGCCTCCTGCTCCCATTAAGGATGTTTTCAGGTATTCACGCCGCGACATTTTATTCTTGTTTTCACTCATATCAACAGTACTTATTTTTCTTAATTATTATTCTTTACTTCACAACCCACTCAATGCCACCCAAAATGTGTTTCCTAAACATAGGGTCATCATACGATTCCGGGCTGTGACCTAAACTGGTGTACCAAGAACGTCCGCCTTCAAACTCGTGGTACCACGCTAACGGATAGGTATCACCAAATACTTTACCCGGGAAGTTTTCCTTCTCCTTATCTTCTACCGTTGTCATATCGGCCTGAAGCAGTACACGAATTCCGGGATTTAATTGTTTGAGATAGTAACATTCATCTTCCCGTATCCACTCTTCGGGCAGAAAATGGGTAGATGAATGGCTGTCATCCGTAATATTTACCGTAAATTCCTGGTAAGGAGCATGCCGGTAAAAGGATCCCCCCAGGAGATTCCAGAACCACGGCCAGTCACGCTCGGATCCCGATGCAGAGTGAATACCTACAAACCCACCCCCAGAACGAATATAGTTTTGAAATGCATCATGCTGTTCTTGAGTAGCAAAGACATCATTATTAGTATTGGAGAAGATCAGTGCATCGTATTTTGTAAGGTTATCCGCATTAATGTCCGCCGGATCTTCGGAAGAATCAACGGTAAAACCGTGCTTTTCTCCAAGCTCTTTGATTGCCTTTATACTATTGGGAATATTCTCGTGCACATATCCTTCGCCGTTTTTGGTATATACCAATACCTGTTTGCCCTCAAGATCCACTCCTTCCGCCTGGTTGTTGAATATAGCAGCTTGTGTATTAACAGGCTGTGCATTTAACAATCCAGGTAAAAGCAGAAAAAGGAAGGATAAATATCCAAATACTACAATTTTTGACTTAACTTTTTGCATTATGTTGATCAATTATTTTTTCATCTATTGAGATTAAAGAAACTAAAACAAGGTATAGGGCAACGCTCAACGCAATCGGTTGCGTTAGTGACTTAAATAACTATAAGCGGTACAAATTTGCAAGTTTTAAACTCTTATTCTGCAATAATTAAAATTTATTTTCATACAGATTTTACTGAAGCTCCTCTACAGTTACATGCGGGGGATTTCCGAAATCCTGCCAATAACGCTCAGCATCCATTGGTTGAATTTCCCCATCATAAATCATCATCCGGTATTTAAGACTATAACTCTTTCCTGGCATCAACTTCCAATCCTGCTCTTGAGCGGGATTAAAGTTAAAATAAACATTTTCTTTACCCCCATTGGCACCGGTAGGCCAGATTCTGAGCTGCTCTGGAAAATTATGATTCCCCGGATGCGTCATAAATAAAATACCGGATGATCCGGATGAGGCCTGAGAAACACCATTAATGTCTGTCCACCGGGCACGCGTTCCGTTGCCATTGCTTTTATTCATCCCCTTGGAGGTAAGCAAGGTGGCCGTTTCATCATTCCATTTCTCGGTAGCTCTTAAACTAAATCCCTGGTACCGGTAGGCCTTAATGGTAAGTGGAGAGCGGGAAGCAGTATTTAATGTTGAAACAAAATCTACAAGCCAGATATCTTGTTCGGGATCGGCATTCCAAACCCTCACCTCCCACTTTTCATTCAGTGCAATTTTCTCACCTGCAGGAGAAGGAGCCGTTAAATCAACGTGATTCAAGAATGAGGAAAACCCGCCATATACGTCCCCTTCCTCTGTAATAGGAAGTGATTGATGCCGGACTGTTCCTTGTCCTTTATTTAGATTCCAAAAATCGATTTCCCGCTCTTCAAAGCTCGTTTTGGTCCATGGATTCCAGATACCATAGTGGTGGTAGTGGTCGGAAGGTTGAATTCTTGTAATCACTTCCCCTTCCGGCGACAACAGCGGATGGATATAACCACTGCGGGTATAAAGTTCCGATACCCCTTCCGGCGGTGCTTTGGGAGCATATCGATAGCTCAGCACCTCGCGGTCTTCCACCTTCAGTGTTAATGATTTTCCATTATCAGAAAAGTGAACAGCATTGGCATCATTCTCAGTACTGCCAGAATACGGTTCTCTTTTCAGAATATAATTTCTCTGATTCCCGGCAGGAGTTTTCCCTCGCAGGATCCAGCGGATTTTCTTTTCGTCTCCACTGGCATCTAATTGGGAGTCTACAGCTTTTTCCTCACCATCAACCACCTCATAAAGCCGTAACTCTTGACCGGTTGCTAATCCAAGGTTAAGGCCCTCCAAAGAAGCACTGACAGGGGTATTCGTTCGATCATATTCACCGGCCTGAACCGTAAGATCAGCTACTTTCTGTGATTGACCATAATGGATATTGGGAACTGTTAGTAGTAAACCCAACAAAAGCCAAACGATGTTGTTTAACCTTTTGACATATGTCATGATGTGTTATCTAATAATATATTGAGGATTAAAATAGTGGCCTCAAGATTATAATGAATATCTCAAGGCCACATAATTAGACTGGAATATTAGCAATAGTTCTCTGAATTAATAACCGGGATTTTGCTCATACCCGCCATCTGTTCTTGTTATTTGTGTAGCGGGAATAGGTCTTAACAAGAACTTATAACCTTCATTCCCATATTTTTCCTCAGCAGTCGTTTTCATGTCAGCTGGATCTCTTGAAGGTTCATCCCCAAGTTTACCCAAATAGCGGTCAGCTGCTCGTTCGATCAATTTGCCGGTACGTTTGAGCGTCGTCCACCGTTTTGATTCTCCATAAAACTCACGGGCTCGTTCATCGAGGATGAAATCAAGTGTTACATCTCCAGCCCCAATTTCCATATTGGCCTCTTGGCCCGGCCAGGCTGCACGGCGGCGTACCACATTGATATGATCGGCGGCCTGCTGAAGGTTCCCCAGGTTATAACGTGCCTCTGCTGCAAACAGGTAGGCTTCGGCAAGGCGGTAGACAAAGTAATCTTTCGTACCACCGTATTCATTGACCGATGACCGCTGACGATCATCATGCTTCTTCAGGTTCGGAAACATATTGATATTTGTTGCCGTGTGAGCGGTAGCCCAAGACATCAGGTAATAAGGGGTGTCAGCCTGCCTATCCTCTACCTCTTGCTCGGTCATATCAGGGTCTATGTAAATAGCCGTGTCACCAACCGAAACATTGGGATATTGATCCGTGGGCAGACTGGATGCATCGTTATAGTTCCAGGTATCCTGAAAGCTTTTGTCATACCGGGAATCCTGGTCGAGGGGCCGGTAGTTTTCCAGGGCAAAAGGCGTCATTTTGAATCGAATCCACGGACGGCCGTATTCCATGGTACGTGATAGTCCTGCTCCACTCCCGTTTCCACCATAGGTTTCGTACCAGGGACGATAATAAACATGGCTGTGGTTACCGTCGCCATCATCAGGACCATTAAGAATAGGATCGGTGCCGTATTGTATCGACCAGACGATCTCCGAATTCTGCTGATTATCGGCAGCAAAGATCCGTTCATAGTCTTCCACTAACTGGAAACCATAATCAGTGGTAACGCTTTCAGCCAGTGTTGCCGCACGGTTAAAATCATCACTTCCCGCAAAGTCCTGGTAACCCCGCGTTAAGAGAACATGGGCGAGCATCATTTTAGCTACGGGTTCGGTTACACGACCAAACTGTTGGTCGGCAGGATCAGGTGGGAGATTGCTAATGGCCGTCTCCAGGTCACTAACGATTTGTTCATAAACCTGGGCCGGTGCCGTTCGATTTGCCTCAATCTCTACCCCTTCCGTCTCTTCAGTTGTAAGGTGAACAGCACCAAAGTGCTGAACCAAGGTAAAGTAATAAAAAGCACGAAGCGCATGAACTTCTCCCAGCTTGGTTTGCTTAAGGGTCTCATCCATGCCTTGTATTCCTTCGGCACGGTTAATCGCAGCATTGGTGATGTTGATAGCCTGATAATAACCATCCCAGACCGAGGTGATGATGCCATCTTCCGAGTTTAATGCGGCCGTGTACCAATTGTAATGGCGAAGACCTCCATGCCCGGCATTCTGGGTAATATCAGTACCGTATTCTTCCAAGAACGCTCCCACATTGTTACCATAATAGTTACGCAGTGGTGCATATGCGGCATTTACTGCATCCTCAAAACCACTGGGTGTAGTGTAATGCGAATCGGTACTAACTTCAGATACCAGATCCTCATTCAGCATTTCACACGATGAGAGCAGTACTACGAAAGTCGATAAGAGTAATATGTATATTAGATTCTTCATTATGCTAATTCTTTGTCATTAAAAATTAATGTTAACACCAAGCGTATAAAGACGGGTTGTAGGAACTTCTCCCTCTATGACTCCGTCATACTGCTCTGGATCAATATTGCCCGTTTTGGAAAAAAGTAACGGGGTTTCTGCATTAGCATAAATTCTGAGGGACCGAATGCCCAACTGATTGGTCAGACTTACCGGCAGGTTATAGCCCAGCCTGACGTTACGTATTTTCAGGAACGACCCATCCTCGTATCCTCGTGAACTGCCATAAAGTGGCGATTCAATTCCTGATTCGGGTCGGGGATGTTTGTTCGTCGGATTTTCCGGTGTCCAGTAATCCACATCAGCGGTGTTATACCGACCGATAAGATTCGGTCTTTCAAATGAATTATCAATTGTTTGACCCACACTGGCGTATAGGTAAACAGAAAAGTCAATTCCCTTATAGCTTAAGTGGTTCGCAAAACCAGCCGTCCAGTCAGGTAAATTGGTACCTTGTATTACGCGGTCTTGTTCATTAATAACCCCATCTTCATTTTGGTCTCTCACCTTAATATCACCCGGGGCCTGACCGTATGAATCGGCTGCTGATGCCTCGTCCTCTTGCCATATTCCAATCTTTTCGTAATCGTAAAAGACCGTGAGTGGTGCACCGATAAACCATTGATTTCCTACGTCATCCTCGCCATCTCCGAAGAGCTCAACAATTTCCTCATCATTGGCGCCAAAAGTGAGATCACTGCTCCATGTAAAGTCATCACGGCTTGTACCGACTATATTTTGTGTGTTCAGCGTTATTTCAAGTCCCCGGTTTTTGGTCTCTCCAATATTCTGAAATACTGATCCAAAACCAGAGGTGATCGGTAAATTTCGTTCAAGGAGCATGTCGGTAGTGGTAGTTTCATAGACCTCAATACCACCGGTCACTCTTGAATCCCACAGGCCAAAATCCAGTCCAATGTTTACTTGGCTGCTGGTCTCCCACTGTAATTCTGGATTTGATATCTGATTGGGTGCATAACCGAAGCCTGCTTCTTCCCCAAACTGGTAGGTCGTTTGTGCAAGTAAGCTTCGGGTCTGGTAGGGATCAATAGCCGTGTTACCGGTCACCCCATAACTGGCTCTCAGCTTGAGGTTTGAAAACAGATCCTGATTTTCCATAAAGGGCTCCTCCGTAATTCTCCAACCGATAGCGGCAGAAGGGAAAATGCCCCATTTATTACCCTCGGCTAATCGTGACGAACCATCAGCACGGCCGGATACGGTAAAGAGGTACCGATCATTTAATTGATAGTTAATACGACCCATGAAAGACATGATACTCCATTCATATAGAAAGCTTTCGATGTTTTCAGTTTGATCTCCGGTTCCCAGGTTATGGTATTTTTGGCTTTCATAAGGCAAGCCAGAAACAGCAATAATATCCTCTTCGAACTTACTGGATTGAATACTAAATAGCCCCGTTGCCTTAATACTGTGAATATTTCCAAAATCCTGCTGATAGTTCAGAATGTTTTCGAGGGTATAATTAAAACTTAACTCTTCCTCTTTCTCAGCATAGGGCGTTCCTTCGGCACGAGCAGTAGTGAGCGTACCCTGAAATATCCCGCGGCGATAGGAAGAAAGATCCGGACCAAAATTCAACCGGTAAGAAAAGTTATCGGAGATATCATATTCCGCAAAAATGTTACTAAAGATGCGGATCCTGTTTCGGTCATCCAACATCTTGCCCGGAACCAGATCATTCAATGGATTGGCAATCAATCCGTCATTGGTGGGTCTAAAATCAAGCGTTCCGTCTTCATCATAGGGATTGCCAAGTGGATTCATGGACAATGCTGTTCCAAAAGGATTTGAGCCCACTTTTCGTACATTCCGCGCAAGTAAGGTCGAAGTACCAATGTGCAATCGGTCGCTAATATCATGATCCAGGTTGACACGCAAATTATACCGATCAAAACTCTGACCCGGAATAATACCGACCTCATTAAAGAAGTTACCGCTAATGGCAAACTGCGTACTTTGATTACCTCCCTGAACGGTAATATTATGACTCTGCTGGTAACCAAAGTCATCGGTCACACGATCGGTATAATCATAAGAATTACCATTTTCGATCGACTCTAACTCCGGTGGCTGGAAAATATCCGTATCATCGCCGTCATATTCTCCCGAATGCCGGTATGCTTCGCGTTTCATGTCAGCAAACTCTTCGGCATTAAATACATCTGGATTTGAAAGTTGAACCGACATACCATAATACCCATCGTAAGAAACCATGGTTTCGTGATTTCCACCTCGCTTGGTGGTAATTATCACAACACCGTTGGCACCGCGCGATCCGTAAATAGCTGTTGCCGAGGCATCCTTCAATACTTCCATAGACTCAATATTCTCGGTGTTGATGTCGCTTAAACCTCCACTATACGGAATACCATCAACCACAAAGAGCGGATCGTTACCTGCGGTAAGTGAACGGCGCCCGCGAATACGAACGACTACCCCTTCTCCCGGCGTACCATTACCCGTGCTTGAAACCATAACCCCTGCTGCTCGACCTTGAAGTGCAGATGCGGGATCACTGACCGGAACTTCTGACAGAGCCTCCGATGAAACGGAAGAAACCGAACCGGTAACATCCTGCGCTTCTTGAGCTCCATAACCAACGACGACCAGCTCTTCTCCTTCAAGGGTCTGCGGCGACATTTGAACATTGATGGTAGAACGTCCATTTATTGGCACCTCTTGCCTTGTAAAACCAACAAAAGAAAATACAAGAGTATCACTATCGGATGGTGCCGTAAGCGAAAACCCGCCATCGACATCCGTTGAAGTACCAATGGATGTCCCCTTAACGGTAATATTAACTCCTGGGAGCTGTTCTCCTTCATCAGCTGACGTAACAACACCACTGACGGTATGCTCTTGATTGGTCTGCTGTGTAAAAAGCAAACTATTTTCTATGTCCGAAGCATTCATCGAAAATGGAACCACTAATATTGCTATTAAGCCCATCCAGGATAAAGCCTGAACCCTGATCCTTAACATTTTATGTAACTTATCCCAAACCATAATTATGCTGATGTATTTTATTCAAATTAACATTTCAGCTTTCCCCTATTCATTATGCAAAAAGGATTGCTTGTTTTTAGTTGAGCAAGAAAATTTCTCAACTCAATAATTCAAGATAATAATTATCATCTTTTATGCAACCGATTGCGTAAATTTATTTTAAATGCGGAAAAATAGTTTAATAATTTTCGGAATGTAAGAAATAAAATTTGCATAACAGGCTATTATTAGGGTATTTATATCTTCATTGACCAATTATCTTATTAAATAAAGGCAAATAAGCATTATCGCTTTATATCAATCGGTTGCATAAACTCTTTGATAATTTAAACTTTATTTTTTGCTATACTTATCCCTTTAATTTTTATCTATAGTCCTCCATATTACCATGCCTGCTGATAAGAATAACACAGAAGTGACTATTTATGATATTGCCGAAGCATTAGACGTCTCCCCTTCTACGGTAAGCCGAAGCCTTAAAAATCATTCCTCCATCAGCAGCGACACCCAACAAAAGGTAAAGGAGCAGGCCAAAGAGATGGGATATCGTTCTAATATTTTTGCTAAGAATCTGAGGCGTAAAAAAACCAACACCCTGGGGGTCATTGTTCCTAAACTCAATAGTAATTTCATGTCTTCTGTGATAGCCGGCATGGAAAAAGTGGCTAATGAAAATGGGTATAACCTCATCATAAGCCAATCGCTGGAGACCGCTCAAAAAGAAGCTTCCAATGTAGAAACCATGTTTGAAAGCAGGGTTGACGGGCTAATTGTCTCTTTAGCTTACGATACAGAAGATTATTCACATTTCGACCCTATCATAGAAAATAATATCCCCTTGGTTTTCTTTGACCGGGTGGCCTACTACAAATCGGCGGCCAACATTATCATCGATAACTTTAAGGCTGGTCAGCAAGCTGTAACCCACCTGCTGAAGCAAGGGTGCAAACGCATTGTGCATATGACCAGCAACCTTGCCAGAAATGTCTATGAAGATCGGTTTCGGGGATATAAACAGGCACTTGAAGATTATGATATTCCGTTTGATCCCAAATATTTGATCCAAAATGATCTTTCCAACCAAGCCGGCCAACAAGCAGCGCAGCAGATTTTAAGTATGGATCCCCTGCCCGATGGACTCTTTGTTGCCAATGATACCTGTGCCATTGCATGCATGAGTACCCTTCAAGATCATGGAATCAAGATACCTGAGGATATAGCCGTAGTGGGCTTTAATAATGATCCCATATCCAGCTTTGTTAATCCCAAATTGACTACCATCAACTATCATGGCAATGAGATGGGTAAAGTGGTAATCCGAAATTTGATTAGCCACCTGAATGGCGATAATAATATTGCAATGACCAACACCATAATTCTCAATGCAGAACTGATCATCAGAGAATCATCGGTAAAAGCATCATAAAAAATACCTGAGCAAGGTGAAGGTCATACCATTACCGAAGGAGGCCTTTGTAAAACCGAGCTTGTCATCCAGAATTCAATTCGACATCTCCGTTAAAAGGCTGCTTAAAGTATCTGGGATTCTGAAACAAAGCCTGTTCCGACTGCCGTCGGGGGCCAGAATGACAAGATATATTAGTTTTGCAAAGGGCCGAAAAATCAGTATTTGTATCCAATAGTTTACTTACTACTGTCTGCTGACACACTAAAGCCGGCTTAAGGACATTGCTGATCACATCAAGCATCAGAATCGGGCATAATGCTTGGTATGCTCAAGTTTTTTGTAATACTCCAGGGAGTGAGCAGGCTTTTCTAATCCTGCAGGAATAGGTTTTCCTGAAAGGGATTGGAAATACAGAACACAGGCGTTACGCCACCAAAGGGCATCTTTCTTCTGTATCTCCAGCAGGGCCTGTACATGGTCAAACCGTTCTTGGTCAATCAGTCCTTCGACTGAATTCCAGGTTTTCTGCATTTCTTCAACCATAGTTACCCCTTCATAATATCGGTGGACCAATTCTTCCCAGAGCGTTTTCCCGGAATTCAACTTAAAATCCCATGGCAGATGGTGAAACCATAATAAATACTCCTCTGGCATTGTTTCAGGATTTTCAAACCGCGCTCTCACCGAGGGCTGATACTGCTCCAGAGCATTAGAGCCGCTTTCGGTACGGTCAAACCCAATGCCGGCCGAATCGGCCCGGTGGTAATAAACGGCCGTCCAGTCGGGCCGGGAAAGTTCTGCCGTCCAGGGGGCCGGACCGTAGTGGTGGCCCTGCGCATACAGATGGGTTAATCCCAGTGGATTTCGATACTTCACTCCTGCTTCGCGTGACTTCATCATCATGGATTTTACCGGTTCTACAAAATCCGGATCATGCGTGAAGGTCATACGCAACCACTCATCCGCCACTTTTTCCGCGGTCAATGAATGGTCCCAGGCCATTCGTCCATATACATACCAGTTAGCCTGGCCAAACGGATGACCCGTCCAGTTGCGATCAGTTCCAGTATTCGCCACACCAGCTATTCCTGTATGTTTATAATCAAAAAGATCACCGTCAATAACTTTTGCAACCGTTGAACCTTCACCTTGTACATAAGTATCCGACTGCAGGGCTTCTTCATACAGTGGTCCCATATATGCCAGGTGATTGCTGAATCCAAAGTATTCTTGAGTGACCTGCAGTTCCAGCATCGTATTGGTTTTCGGAAGCGCTCCAAAAAGCGGATGAAAGGGCTCTCTGGGCTGGAAGTCGATCGGCCCATTTTTAACCTGGAGGATCACATTGTCAGCGAACTCTCCATCTAAGGGTACAAACTCGTCATACCCCTCCCTGAACCGGTCTTCCTGGTCGGCGCTGTAGACAAAAGCCCTCCACATCAGGATACCTCCATGCGGCTGTAACGCTTCGGCAAGTACATTGGCCCCCTCCGCATGTGTTCTTCCATAATCGGCCGGACCGGGCTGCCCTTCAGAATTGGCTTTAACCAAAAAACCACCAAAATCAGGAATATGCTCATAAATTTGGTCTACTTTCTCTTTCCACCACTGCTGTACCTCAGGATCAAGAGGATCGGCAGTATCAAGCCCACCAATACGCATGGGCGCATAAAAATTAGCCGAAAGGTACACCTTGATTCCATACGGACGAAAAATATCGGCTAAAGCAGAAGCTTTCTCGAGGTACTGCTCCGTCATCATTCGGGGATCAGAATTGACGTTATTCAGCACCGTGCCATTAATCCCAATTGAGGCGTTCGCCCTGGCATAATCTACATATCTTGGAGATTTATACTCCGGTAACGTTGACCATTCCCATAAAGATAATCCGGCATACCCCCGTTCGACCGAACGATCCAGGTTATCCCAGTGATTCAACAGGCGATGTTTAATTCTAGGAGCACTTTCGATAGAAAGGTCGCGAATTGACTTATGAAGCTGGAGTTGTTTCAGAAAACGAAATACTCCATACAGTAACCCAATGTCCGTATTGGCAGCAATAATACGATGGGTTACACCTTCCATTTTCTTCATTGTTACCAGGAAGCCTTCATCGCCGATAGCCTTCAAACTTTCGTCAAGACCTGCAGAAGCCACCACTTTGGATGTAGCAGGCGTACCGATAATTAGGCTTTGGGTCTGAGAAAGTACTTTATCAATGGGGATTGAATGGCCTAATAAGCCGGTAAGACCTTTTTGGATTTCGTGCCGGACTATTGATAACGTCTCTGACTCTCCCTGGATCACTACTTCCTGCAATAAAGACCGATACTGCTCGAGCATTTCTTCATCCGACACTTGCTCATACCTCAGCCAAAGTCGGGAGCCATCCTCGGCCTTAGCATTTATAGAAGCCGCAGTTAACGTAATCAAAATAAACAACAGTACTAATCTTGACATTCTAAGCATCACAATCCCTTATCCTATGGTGTAGTGGAAAAATTAAGTCTAAGACAATCGTTATACAGCGTTTAAACCTTTTTAAAATGCTTATGTAAACTGATTGACGCAACCGATTGCACCAATCAACAATACTACACTGCTTAATGTTTTTTTAGTTTAAAAATAGCAACTTTAAAATCTTTTAACACGCTGCACAACAGCATATTATAGCAAATACATGGAATAAATATGTATTTATTTATACTTATTCCAAGACCGGGAGCTTTCAAAAACGAACGGTCTTATTGTGCCTCTCTTCTGAATAAAATGTAATATTAAAAGGCTGTGCCCTACTCTCTGCATATTTGCAAAGAAGGTCACAGCCTTTGAAGGTCAGTAGTCTATTTTTAAAAAGTACGCTTAAATATATTGATTAATCAGGTTTTCGTAGTACTCTTGTCGACCACTAATTTGCTCGGGTTCTCCATTCTCCTCTGCCAACGCTTTCAAATCAGTAAGGCTTAGATCACCCTTTTCAAACTGGGCACCTTTACCACTATCAAACGAAGCGTACCGCTCTTTGCGAAGCTCTTTATAGGGCGATTCCTCCAGAATCTTATGAGCTGTCAGTAATCCACGAGCCAGGATGTCCATACCCCCGATATGTCCGTGGAAGAGATCTTCCAGATCGGTAGAATTACGGCGAATTTTGGCATCAAAATTAATGCCTCCGGTGTCAAAGCCTCCACCTTCGAGGAGGACCAGCATGGCCTGGGTCGTTTCAAAAATGTCAGCAGGAAACTGGTCGGTATCCCAGCCGTTTTGGTAGTCGCCTCGGTTGGCATCTATACTGCCCAGCATACCGGCATCAGCTGCTACCTGGAGTTCATGCTCAAAGGTATGCTTGGCTAAAATAGCGTGGTTGACCTCAATATTGACTTTGAAATCGTCCTGCAGATCGTATTCATTGAGAAATCCGATAACCGTTGCCGTATCGAAATCGTACTGGTGCTTGGTAGGCTCCATCGGCTTGGGTTCAATGAGGAATGTGCCCTCAAAGCCATTTTTCCGGCCATAGTCCTTGGCCATGTGCAGAAACTGTGCCAGGTGATCTCTTTCGCGCTTCATCTTTGTATTCAACAGCGACATATATCCCTCTCTGCCACCCCAGAATACATAGTTCTCTCCTCCCAGTTCAATGGTAGCATCCAGAGCTCGTTTAACCTGTGTAGCAGCGTGGGTCAGTACATTAAAATCCGGATTGGTTGCCGCTCCGTTCATATAGCGTGGATGGCTAAACAGGTTGGCCGTTCCCCAGAGCAACTTAACACCACTTGCCTCCTGCTTCTGTTTGGCATAATCGACGAGGGTCTGCAATCTTTTGTCGGATTCTGCAATAGTATCTGCTTCATCAACCACATCCACATCATGGAAGCAGTAGTAAGGCACTCCCAGCTTGGTAATAAATTCAAAAGCTGCATCCATCTTTGCCTTGGCGCGGTCTACCGGATCCTCATGCTTCATCCAGGGCCACACGCGTGTTCCCGGACCAAAGGGATCTCCACCCTGTTCACAAAGCGTATGCCAATAGGCAACCGCAAAACGAAGGTGTTCTTTCATCGTCTTGTCGCCTACTTTTTGTTCGGCATCGTAATATTTAAAAGCCAGTGGGTTGGTAGAATCTTTTCCTTCAAAAGGTATCTCATCAATATCTGGAAAATAAGTGGTACTGCCTGTTGTAATACTCATAATTTAGGTTGTAATTGGTAATTAAGGATAATTGATCAATGATTTAATTCTTGTTCAAGGGCTTCAATCCAGCGGTTATAGGCATCCTGATACGATTTTTGGAGGTCGGGATCAGGTTGTAAGGTCGCGGATTTTGTCAATCCCTGAAAGGCTTTTTCCCGATCTTCAAAAATGCCCGTACCGATGCCGGCGCCAATGGCAGCTCCTAATGCTCCGCTGCTGTCATATACTTCCACAGACACGCCGGTCGTATTGGTAAATGCCTCTCGGAAGACCTTACTTAAAAACATATTTCCTTTCCCCACCCGGATTGTATCGATTGTTAAGCCCATCTCTCGCATAATCTGCAAACCATAGTTCAGGGAAAACGCAATACCTTCTTGAGCAGCCCGGACAATGTGACCACGGTTGTGGCGGTTAAAATCAATATTTTTAAACTGTGATCCAATCGGCTTTTGCTTGAGTACCCGCTCAGGGCCGTTCCCAAAGGGTAAGATCGTTGCTCCTTCCGCTCCAATGGGAACATGGGCGGCCAGCTCATTCATCTGCTGATAATCAATCTGCCCATCAAAGAGGGTGTTCTTGAGCCAGCTGTTTAGGATGCCGGTCCCATTAATGCAGAGCAAGACTCCGTAACGCGACTGCTGCTCATTATGGTTAACGTGGACGAAGGTATTCACACGGGATTGCTTATCATAAAGCGGCTCATCCGTTACCCCATAAATAACGCCCGATGTACCCGCAGTAGCTGCTGCTTCCCCGGGATGTAATACGTTCAGCGAAAGCGCATTGTTGGGCTGATCACCCGCGCGATATCCTACTGGAATACCGGCTGGCAATCCAAGTTCCTGGGCTGCCTGAGAGGTAAGTTCACCGGATATTGCAAAGTTAGGGTCATACTCCGGGAGTAATTCATCCGAAATATCATAATGATCCAACAGCTTAGAAGCGATGCCCTGGCTTGAGTAATCCCAAAAAATACCTTCTGAAAGCCCTGAAATGGATGTTTTTATTTCACCAGTGAGCTTCATAGCGATAAAATCACCGGGAAGCATTGCTTTGTGGGCTTGTTGGTATATCTCAGGTTCATTCTCTTTGACCCATCGAAGTTTTGAGGCCGTGAAGTTTCCGGGAGAATTCAGATAGTGTTCCAGACAGTAATCCTCTCCCAACGCATCAAAGGCCTTGTTTCCGACCTCCACGGCTCGCCCATCACACCAAATGATAGAAGGGCGCAATACTTTATGATTCTCATCAACCAACACCAATCCATGCATCTGGTAAGCAATACCTATGCCTGCAATGTCCTCAGGATTGGCACTTTCCGTATCCAACACTTCTTTTGTGGCCGTTACGGCATGTTTCCACCAGGTGTTAGGATCCTGTTCAGCCCATCCCGGCTGTGGAGCTTCAATCTCCAGCTCAGTTTGGGGTGAGGTTGCTGAGGCTACTTCCTTGCCGGAATTCACATCAAAAAGCGAAACTTTGATTCCTGAACTCCCAATATCTAATCCCAATAACTGCATAAAAGGGTTAAATTATTTTCTAATTAATTGTAATAAACAGCTAAAAAATCCGGGACTATATACCATCAATTATAGTCGAATTCAAAAAATTATTTATCAATAAACTGTTTTCCTTTAAAAGTTTTCATCAAAAAATACAGGAAAGGAAGAATAATGCAAGAGCCAATTACCAACGCCCAAACCAGCTGAAGCATGGTAGCTTGTGGCGCAACGGCATTATAAAAGGTGAGTGATTCCGTACCGTAACCGACATTAATAACTACCGGATATTGAACCCAAAACCATGCAAGGATAATCAAAATAACCTGGGCTGCTGCGAGTCCTCGTGACAATACAATTTGTGAGTAATGCAAACTCTTCCAAAGAAAGGGTAATATTGCTGTAGCCAGAACTACAGCGGCTATAGCCAACCACGATTCATAGAACAGTTCCAACAGAGATAGATCATTCATCTGGGCTGATATAAACACAAGGGCCCCAACAACTACAGCTGATGCATTAATGCGCTTTGCAGCTTTAATAAATGCTGATTTTTGCTGCTCGTTTTTCGTCTCCCCAATTAAATAAACTGCAGCTAAGAAGGTAAATAAGACCACACAAAAAAGTCCCACAGAGAAAGCAAACAAATTAAACCAAGGAGCAATAAAAGCAGCATAGAAAGTTTCGGCATTGGGATCAATTTTGCCCAATACCATTGCTCCAACAATAACGCCCAGGAAGAGAGGCGTAAGCACGCTCGAAATTTTGAAGATAAAATTATAGACATGGTTGCTTTTATCTTTAATGGCATCATAATGCATATATGTAAAAGCTGTGCCTCTCAGTACGATACCCACCAGCATGATCAGCAGTGGGATATGCAGGTATAACGACATCGTGGAATAAATTTTTGGAAAGCCCATAAATAAAATCACGACGACCAGTATCAACCAAACGTGATTAGCCTCCCATACGGGTCCAATGGCATCAGCTATCTTCTCCCGATCCTCTTCACCCGAAATCAGTTCTAGTACCCCGGCACCAAAATCCGCTCCACCAAAAAGCACATAAAAGATAATAGAGAAACCCAGGAAAAATATGACAATGTCTATCAGCATAATAAAACGTTTGAACGATTATATTTCTACCTCTTCTGCGGTTAGATTTAAACAATCCTGAGTATAGTGTTTCAACCTATTCGAAGCATCAGCATCTGGATTTATTAGTGCCTGCCAACGTTGATACTGGCTCGTGATATATCCACGTTGCGGACCACTACGAGATCCCGGATCAAGGTCCGGGATGACAAGGGAGGATATTTGTGTTTTAAGAGCCATTGATAATTCCTGATTTTTAATTTCTAATTAGCGCTTGCCGATTC
The DNA here is from genome assembly GCF_026229185.1 of Fodinibius salsisoli. Lineage (GTDB taxonomy): Bacteria > Bacteroidota > Rhodothermia > Balneolales > Balneolaceae > Fodinibius > Fodinibius salsisoli. Next base: position 224,723 of record NZ_JAGGJA010000003.1, read on the forward strand.
GTAGCGTTCAGACAGGGTGATAATCTGTCGCCGCATGAGCCATATTAAAATAGCCGTCAACAGCAAATATAATGCTGTAAAGAGATAGAACGGGTACTGGAGTCCCGGCATTGAAGAAACCGCATCTTTGGTCTTCATTATGCCATAGATAATCCAGGGCTGCCGCCCGACTTCAGTGACGGTCCACCCTGCTTCTACAGCAATGAATCCCAAAGGCATACAAAGACCAACGATCCATAAAAACCAGCGTTGAAACAGTACCTCCCTCCTCTTCCAATACAAATAAAGGTAAACCATCCCTACCGCCATCATAACAAATCCGGCGCCGACCATAATTTGAAAAGCGATATGTGTTATAAGAACGGGTGGCCATTCATCCCTGGGAAACTGGTCGAGGCCAATAACCTCGGCATTAAAATCGCCATGGGCCAGGAAGCTCAGCATATTCGGTATTTCGATAGCGTAGTGCACCTCTTCTGCTTCTTCATCAGGAATGCCCCCAATAATCAGCGGAGCCGGTTGTGAGGTTTTAAAATGCCCCTCCATGGCCGCCAGTTTAGCAGGCTGACGTTCGGCTACGTCTTTAGCTGAATAATCGCCACTTAGCGGTTGTACAATTGCTGCTATGGCTCCAACAGCCAGCGCTATTTTCATGGCCTTGCGATGAAACAGGTTATTACGATCTTTAAGTAATAGTAACGCATGAAGCCCGGCCGCGGCAAAACCGGTAGCGACAAAAGCGGCTATGGTCATATGCAACGCCTGCGAAAACCAGGCATCATTAAACATAGCTGCTACCGGATCGATGTTGATGGCCTGACCATTGACCCAATCAAAACCGGCAGGACTGTTCATCCACGCATTGGCTGCAACCACAAAAATTCCCGAAGCAACGCCGGAAAGCCCAACCACAATACCGGTCCCCCAGTGTACCCAGGGCCTTAGTTTATCCCATCCATAGAGAAACAGCCCCAACGCAATTGCTTCCACAAAAAAGGCCGTGCCTTCCCAGGAAAATGGCATACCGAAAATAGGTCCGGCATGTTCCATAAAGGTCGGCCACAGAAGGCCTAACTCAAACGAGAGTACGGTCCCTGAAACAGCACCCGTGGCAAAGAAAATAGCGACTCCCTTCGACCATGCTTTGGCCAAATCCTGATAGACCTGTTCGCCGGTTCTAATCCATTTATATTCGGCAATAGCCATCAAAAAAGGCATGGCAATGCCAATACAGGCAAAAATAATGTGGAAGCCGAGAGAAACGGCCATCTGAAGACGGGCAGCAAGAAGATCTTCCATAAATACAGCGACATTGGTTAACACTGTTAACTGCTTGAAACCAACTAAGTTAGTATGAAGAATATATGAACGAAGAAAAAATGTTACTTCTTTTTATATCCATTGTTATTAAACGATCAGCCTAAATTCCCTTGCTTTACGAATATTTATCGTTATAATTAAAACTCTTCTAAATAAATATTATTTATTTGGGATACACTCATCAACCTTAATTAAATCAAGAGGTATTATGATAAAAGTAAGAGAAGTGGCTATCGGAGTACTTACACTGGCAGCCTTCATCATCTCATCATGTAGTGAATCTTATGTTAATTCATCAACACCTGAAGAGAATTCACCATCAACAGTAACGGCCCAAACGCAAGGCCTGAGCAGTATTCAAAGCCTTCAGGGTGAACGCAATATAAACCTTGACGGGATGGATAGCATGGAGGATATTAACCAGAAGTTGGCTGAACGGGGATTAAACGTCCGCCTTGCTTATGCCGAAACGGTAACCCAGAAACAGGGAGCGGAAACGGCTGCCGGACAGACGATCTATGCCAATGACCGACAGAAACGTCTGACTGCCCAATGGGTACCGGACGATGATCGCCGTAATGCAGATGGAAATAACCTTACCTATCTAACGTACGGTCCCTTTGCTCCGGCTAATTTTGGCACTGCCGATCAGCTGGATGGAGAACCTGCCATTGATGCATCGATGGATACGTGGAATAATGTAAAGAAAAATGCCAAGCTCAATATTCTAAGACGGGAAGATACGGGAGTTAACCCCAGCGCTATTTTAGGTGGCGATCCCTTCCTGGCCGATATTACGGAGTTTGGTTTTGTACCGGGACTTTTCTTTGAGCTTTTTGTGGGTCCGGGCTCCAGCAGTAATGTACTGGGCGTTACGTTTACCTTTGTCTTCATTGATGATGCCGGCAATCCGACGGACATCAACAACGATGGCTATGAGGATACCGCCCTAAAAGAAGTCTGGTATAATGATGATTTCTTATGGACCGACACCGGGAATACGGCCGATGCTATTGACATCGAGACAGTAGCTCTTCACGAAAATGGCCATGCCCTGGGCTTTGGTCACTTTGGCAAAATTTCTGTTACCGACAGTAATAATAAGCTGCATGTGTCGCCCCGAGCCGTGATGAATGCTATTATCCTGGGGACCCAACACGACCTGCTGGGAACCGACAAAGCTTCTTATAATAGTGTTTATGGAAACTGGCCGAAGAATTAATCCTGTTTGTACGGATTCTTAATATTCAAGCCTCTTTCTCATCATGGGAAAGGGGCTTTTCTAATCCATTTATTTTTTGAAGTGGCTGATGAAGAACAAATTTATACAAAAAAAGCAATGCCGATAGTGCCTGGTTTTGAGCAGCAACTGCCACCTGACGTTCTTCAGCCAAATAATTTAGGTAAGCAATCACTTCCGGCTCCGCCATTTCTTGCGGATGGCTGAGGCTGTGAAATTGAACGTATCGCTTAACCCAGTCTGCATAGGCTTGCTCTGTACTGTAGCTATAATTTTGTCTCCTGACCTCTGTCCGTAACTTGCTCAGCAATCGTGATTTCCCCATCATTCTCCTCTTTTTACTCAGGTTTACATAGGTAAGTCCCTTTTTGAAGGAAATCCTTACAAAAAAATATTATATCAACCTGTTATCGAAACGCTATGTGTGATAATATCACCAGATAATGCATTATTTGGATTTATATGGAATTTTCAAGAGTATTATCGCATGCTCCTTGATATAATTATAGGTTAGGTAGCTTTATAATTTAAAATAAGATCATCAGTGACAACAATTCAGAAAAACCACTTTGTTTTGTAATAATGCCAATAAGTGACCCAGATAAATATGAAGAAGGTCATTTTAATAGAGTATATGAACATTTAATAGAACCAGCATGTCTACAAGCGGGCTTTAGGGTTTTAAGAGCAGATAATATTAATTCAACCCATCATATTGTACTAGAGATACTCGATCAGATTGTTAATGCCGAAATGGTTTTGTGTGATTTGAGTAGCACAAATCCTAATGTGTTGTATGAATTAGGCATAAGACAAGCCTTTAATAAACCTGTAACCATTATAAAAGATGATGTAACTCCAAGAATATTTGACATCCAGGGGATTAGAGATATTGAATACGATTCAACTTTGAGAATAGATACTGTTGAGGATTTACGGAAAGAAATATCAGTCGCCTTAGAAAACAACTCAAAAAGTAATCAAAAAGGAATTAATTCATTGATTGAGTTATTAGGGATAAGAGCAGCCAAAGTTTCATCTTCGGTGGAGATTTCAGAAGAGTCAAAATTAATCCTTAGTTCCATGGATGATATACATAAAAGGCTATCTAGTCTGGAAGAAAATTTTAGAATTACGAGGTTCAGGACTGCTCAGAAAAACGATATTATTGATCATCTTGATATGGAATCTGATATAACTTATGTAGTTGGTGATGAAATAATTCATGATGACTTTGGTAAAGGAAAAATCTTAAACTTACAGCATAAAAAAAGAACCGGGCCTGCAGGTGTAGTTGAATTCGAAGATAAAGGTAGAAAAACTTTACTTCTCAGACATAATAAAATTAAACCAGCTACCTAACCTATATATGGCCTCCAATGTCAATAGGCTATAGCAATTCCGGGCAAGAAAAATATCTCCTCGCCCCCGATGCGTCGGGGCCACTTTTTTGGCTTTTTAGCTCTTCGTTCATTATTTATCAATTCAACATTCATTAGCGTGTAGCTTATATACAGCCTATGTAGCCGTGCTACTTCGGCGTAGTAGTCCGCCATGTCGTTAGGTTGCAAATCAAAATATTCAAGACAAAATGCCAAATATTTTTACTATTCATTTAAGCTCAGGTTTCAGACCCGATTTGTTTTCGGAAGGCCCTCCTAGCTTAAAAGCTCTAAACAGTATTGAAGAAGAACTTAAAGACAATTTTCTGGATATCAGTTCATTCGAAAAAGCAGGAGTTCTGTTAGATACAGTTAAACCAACAGGCTCTGGGCAACTTCCTTTATTTAAGAAGTTTGGAAATTTGTTGACTCCTGATTTAGTAATATTAGCTGTAACAGCCCTTAGAGCTGGAGGCAGAAGACATGCAGAAATAATAGAGAGAGGTGAAAGACCCTCAAGGAAGAAGCTTCAAAGAATTCGTCATAAAGAAGAAACGAAACTTATTAAGTTGATCGAATTCATGGTTCCAAGCCTTATTCAGGGAATTAAAGAAAGATCTCCAAATACAAATATTGTCCTTTTTTCGACTAGATTTAACGATCAATTAGCTCGAATTTGCTCAAATAGAGATACCTTTTTTGCGGGGGGATTGTCAACTGATTTAATTCTCTCAACATGCAAAGGATTGCTAAGCAATAACTTAAAAGCCAATGAAACTGTAGTAAGGACTATTGAATTTCCTCCTGAATTCATACAAGCTGGGGTTTCCATATTAAGCTACTTTGGAAATTATATTCAAAATGAATATCAAAACGACAATCTCAAAGTTGCAATCCAACAAGAAAATGATACTATTTCTTTGATTATTGAAACTCCTGATGGGGAAATCAAAGAAAAAATTGAAAGAAGTTTTGCAGACTATCGTAAAGTCCTTCAAGGTGAAATGAAACCAGAGCAATTCGTAAGCGATAAACTCAAACAAGTTGAACTCAAAAATCAATTAAGAATTGCAGCTTTACAAGTTGAACAAAAAAATGAATTGCTTGAACTATCACGTCAACAAAGCCAAAGAGATCGAAAACGCATTGATAAACTTGAATCTAGAGTTGATGATTTATCATCAATGGTTGAGAAATCTTTTGAGCAAACATTAGAAGAAAAGCAAAGTCTTGTTAATACCCTTCAAAACCTCATTAACAAGTCTGATTCAACAATAAAAAACTCATTACAGATAATTAAAGATCAGTTAGAAAAGGGAGAAGATGAATTAGATAATCAAAAATTCAAAGAAGCATTGGCAAATATTCGTGCCAAAGATCCTGATATGTTTACAACACTATTTAATTTAATGATTAAAGAACCGTTGACAGGTTCCTTTGGGAGTTTCATTTATAACGTCCTTATTAATTTAGCAGGCAGTTTGCCTAAATAGTTTGTAACCTAACCCGCGATTAACTCGGACACACCTCGCGAATTCTCTGCCACTCTTGGTTTTAAAGTTCATCTTTCGTTAGTTGCTAATTCAACATTTCATCGCGTGCAGCTTATGCGCAAGGTCGTTAGGTTTCTCTAAAAATAGTACTAAATATGGAATGGGATTTTACATCTAAAACAATAGAGAGTTGGTCTGATTTAGACAATCTCGATATTGATCAAGAGCTTTATCTTTTTCGGGGTCAGTCAAAGTACTGTTGGGATCTGGAAACTACAATAGAAAGAGCTTTTCATCGGAATTCAGTTGACAGAACATTTTATATCAATCACGAACATTGGATGCTTTATGAATTTAAAAGAAGGGCTCATCTATACCTTAGTTATGAACCTGATCAAGATGACTTAATTAGTTGGTTCGCTCAAATGCAGCATTTTGGTGCACCAACACGCTTACTAGATTTCACTCATTCTTTATATATCGCTTCTTACTTTGCTTTGATTAATGGAAATGATAATGCTGCAATCTGGGGAATAAGAGAGCCTTGGATCAGAAACTCTTCTATAAAGTATGCTTCGAAATTTCAGGACAAATTAAACTTTTCCGAATTAGATTTCGAAGATCTCTCTTCGTATGGATTAAGAGATGACCAAATTAGATATTCCAATAATTTTGGCAACTCTTATATAAAGCAGATTCATAAGGATCATAAGCCCGGTCAAGTAGATACAGATGGTTCTTGTTTGAATGGACTATTAATGGTAGAACCAAATAAACAGATTGAAAGACTTGCTAAACAACAAGGAGTTTTTCTTATGCCATTGGATATAAGAAAAACTTTTCAAGAAAATTTGGTTAACCAATTTTTAAATACCTATTCGGCAGAATCTAATAAACGAGTTAAAAATGTTGTCATCAAAATCCTTATTAAAAAAGAAGCCAGAGATGAAATTTTAGAAAAGCTAAAAGAAATAAATATAACTGCTGAGCTTCTATTTCCTGGTATAGAAGGATTTGCAAAATCTTTAGAACACTTGGTTATGGTAAGGAGCCGAGAAACCTAACCCGCCTTTAGATTACCCTACCGAGTTGAGATGTGCAAAAAGGTCTCTCATATTAAAAATACCAGCACGGCGGGAAACAGGCTAGCCCGCGCATCAGGCCTCGAGCCTAACACTTGACAAAGTCATAGCATTCAAGCGGACTCCCGTATGACGGGGCTCAGCACCTCGCCCCCGATGCGTCGGGGCCACTTTTTTGGCTTTTTAGCTTTCGGTTCGTTATTTATCAATTCAACATTCATTCGCGTGTAGCTTATGTACAGCCTACGTAGCCGTGCCTACTTCGGCGTAATAATCCGCAATGTCGCCAGGTGTACAAACAACATCAATCAACGTAAATTTGTAGTGGCAGTTGAGTTGCTATCTGGTCGAAGTCTTTATCATTGTGTAGCAGCTCCACTTCATGTTCGATGCACCAACTTCCAATTAGCATATCTACCGTTTTTCGAATTGTTACGCCTTTCGACCGAAGAAAACGAAAATTAGATGCTGCTTTTATAGCCAGAGATTTTCCTCCGAGATGAACGCAGTCTAATGGATCAAGCGCTTGTTTGGCCAATCTAAACTCTTTGTCGCTATCGAAACCTTGTAGAATTTCGGTGAGGATAATATCTCCCAGGAGAACTGATTGCTCAGAAAGAACCTGGTCAAGGCTTTCGGTTTGCTGGTTTTCTATGCCATTGAAATAATCAACCCATACGCTGGTATCTACTAAAATCACTTCTCGTCAGTCCTCATATCATCTAAATCACCTTTCCAGTGCAATTTCCCGCGCAAGTCTTTGATATTTTCCTGCTTTTTACGCTGGACTAATAATTTCAAGCCTTCTTCCACAGCAGCTTTTTTTGTTTTCAATCGACTCACCTTCAAGGCTTCATCCATCAAGTCGTCATCGATCACTACATTCGTTCGCATAATTGTACCGACTTAGTTAATGTGTATTTTTTATCAATTTATACACATAACTGCTCAAATCCTAACTTTATTGTACACCTAACCGGCGCATACCCTTAGCAAACAGTCAAATAAACGTTTTAAAAACGGTGACTAAGATGCACCTTTCCCGCAAATGGAGTCATTCCATTTAACAAATCCCGATAAAGAGGTGGTTTTAGGCAATGTTACCTGCTCTGTTTGCTGTAGTCGTCCAGTCGGTTTGCAATAGTACTCACCTCGTTGGAAAACGATTCCGTGCTCTCGTATTCGTGCTCGCCTTGCCGGTATCGACTGTACAGATCCAGCCGGCGGCTGCTCACATCAATTGCCAAAAGCAAATGAGATGGATCAGGTTTGTCCCTGTCATAACATTGTGTAATCTCCTTCATGGGCATCCTCATAGGGTTCGTTCGTAGTGGAACAACCAAGGTGACCTCTTCTGTGAAGAACGTCAACCTTGAGGGTGCCCTAAGCGGACACGCCTCCCTCCTGCGCTAAAGGCCCACTACGCAATGTCGTTAGGTCTTTTACATACCCCCGCATTTCCATTTCTTAATTTATCTGGAATAAACGCTATAAGATTATCAATCAGTAAAATTCCTCGTTTCCATTTGATGGCTTTATATTAATTTGTATAACAGTTATTTGATTTTCTTATATTAATAGTAATGGAAATTAAAAAACTAACAAATAGCGAAGACATCAATATTGATCATATACACCTTAAAGGTTTTAAGGTGTATGAGGTGGGCAGTGATATAGACGGACTTCCTTTTTATGGACGGAAAGATTTCTATAAAATCTGTTTGCATAATGGCAACAGTATAATTCGTTATGCAGACAAAGAGATTGAAATTAACGCCACTACCCTGTTTTTTGGCACTCCCCACACCCCATACTCCTGGGAAGTTATTTCTGCTACTGGTAACAGCTATGCCTGCCTTTTTAGTGAAGAGTTCCTTAAAAACAGAAGTCACCCCAAAAGCCTTGAGCAATCTCCTTTGTTTGATGTAGAAGCAAGCCCCGTCTATTCCTTAAATGAAGAACAAGCAACCTCCATTACTGATCTGTTCCAGAAAATGCTGGCAGAACAAAACCAGACATATCATTATAAAAATGAGGTCATTCGCAGCTATGTTAATTTAATTATCCATGAGTCACTAAAAATGCAGCCCTCCGGCTCTTTATCTAATCATCATAATGCTGCCTCCCGAATCACCTCACTATTTCTTGAATTATTGGAACGTCAATTCCCCATCGAATCTCCACACCACCCACTACAGCTGAACGCTCCGACCGATTACGCAGAAAAGCTAAATGTCCATGTCAATCATTTAAATCGTTCGGTTAAGGAAGTTACTGGTCAATCAACCAGCAAACATATTTCCGAGCGAATTATCGTTGAGGCTAAAGCTCTGTTGAAGCATACCGACTGTAATGTATCTGATATTGCCTATGCCCTGGGCTTTGAATACTCAACGTATTTCAGCAATTATTTTAAGCGGAACACCGGAACAACGCCTACCTCGGTTCGACAAATCGAAACTGTTTGATAATCTTATCTATTTGTTTGATATCCTTTATTAAAAAAAGGTGCTGACACATACTTTTGTAATGCATTGAGTTGACACGAAGTATAAATATCAAACAAAAGTTTAAGAGTATGTTAGAATCAGTGACATTTAAAAACAGGACATGGGACGTAGCAGCCAACCTGCACCTCCCGGAAGACTTTGACGAGAACAAAGAATATGCAGCTATTGTCTGTGTTCATCCAGGTAGCAGTTGTAAGGAGCAGACAGCTGGAATCTATGCAGAAAAGCTTGCTGAACTTGGATATGTGGCCATTGCATTTGATGCCTCTTTTCAAGGAGAAAGTGGAGGGGAACCCCGATACATCGAGGATCCGGCCACTCGAGTAGAAGATGTGCGCTGTGCTGTAGATTACCTTACAACACTCGATTATGTTGAAAATTATCGCATTGGCGTATTGGGTGTTTGTGCAGGCGGTGGGTATGCCGCAAATGCAGCAATGACAGAACGACGAATTAAAGCAGTGGGCACTGTTGTTCCTGCTAATCTTGGCAGAACATATCGCGAAGGTGATGGTTCTCCCGATGCTGCTATAAAAACATTAAAAGCCGTTAGCCAACAGCGTACGGTTGAAGCCAATGGTGCTGAACCTAATATCACAAACTGGATCCCTAATTCTCCAGAAGAAAGAGAAGAAGCGGGTATAACAGATATAGATATTGTAGAAGCTGTTAAATACTATTGCACACCGAGAGGCCAACATCCCAACTCTCCTAACAAGTTACGTTTTACCAGCATGGATGCTGTGCTTGCCTTTGATGCTTTTCACTTAGCAGAACAGTTGCTGACGCAGCCTTTGCAAATCGTAATCGGTAATGTTCCAGGAGGTTTTGGTTCATACCGGGATGGCTTTGACCTTTATAACCGCGCAGCTTCCAATAATAAGGATCTGCTTGTTGTTGAGGGTGCAAGCCACTATGACTTATATGATCAACCGGAATATGTAAACCAAGCTGTTGAGCAATTAGAATCTTTCTTTGGTGAAAACCTCTAAGTGAGGCATTTCCCTAAATCCTAACTTTCATTTAATGCTGGTAGTTATCTGCCAGCATTCTTTTTTATAAAATTTTTTGCCTCTTAGTAAAAGGCCTAACCCCTTCAAAAAGGAAGATGTCAATTCCCCAGCTGGCGGACCCGCCTCCATCAGCATCTTATTATTTCAAAGAATCCTATTGAGCCGATGTATAAGTACAGAGGCTAAAGAAATATTACTTATCCCCATCTTTATCTTTACTTTTAACCGGATTATAATAAAGCGTAACGGGCTTTCCTTTGGACTCGCTTAGGGTGTAAAAGCCGTGTCTTTGGGGATCAATGGCAATAGCCTCTTCCTGGGGACCGGTTCCATAGGGAACCACTTCCCTGGGTTTATTGGACAGCATCTCCGCAATAGACTCTCCGGCCTCACGCCTCCAGATAAAGATCTGAGGAAGTGTTTTTAGCAAGAGCGTCTGCCCGTCAGCCGACAAATCTCCGCCCGCAAATTGGGCAAACGGTAGTTTCCCAACAAATTCCACCGTGTCGGTTGTTGTAGTAGATTGTGGATAGGTGTACCGGTATACTCGGTCTTGGGTCTCCTGCCTGGTGACGATATACAGATCCCGCGTTGCCGGATCAATAAATAAGGTTTCCGCATCGTGACTTCCATCCGGATAGACGAACCGAAGTTCTTCGACCTCCGTCACGATTTTGCTTTTGCCTCCCTTGCCCGATTCGGTGGGATCAGCCGGTTCTTTCAGACGATAAATAACATAATCGAAATAAAGCGTATAGTTATCACCGATGTCACCAATATACAGGTAGTTGATGTTGGGCTGGGGCCCGGGGCCCGAGGCTATATCCTCCCAGTCACGATTTGTGGTTCCCTGCAGGTGATACTCCGCCCGAAACGTCCCGTTTCGCTGGAATAAAAAGAGACGAGCCTCTCCCCCGCTGTCGTTATGGGTCCATAGCAAATTGGGATTTCCCCGATGCACCACCAGTCCCGAGGCTTCATCTATTTCCCTATTCTTGATGGGACCAATGCCCATAGCTCGGCCATAGCTATGATCTTCCTCAACAGTGACCCCATGGGTTTCTCCTGAATTCTTACTGCCCGGAGAACATCCCCCCATGGCCAGCAATACGACAAGTAATATTGCCCAAAACCTAAAAGAGCCAAAGAACGGAGCATATTTTTTTCTAAAATATATACAAACTGTATTTCCTACGATATCAAACTGCTGAAACACGAGGTATCTGAAGTTTTTATGGTTCATTTTTTACACCTAATACTCGGCTTAAGTTGAGGCACCTAACGATAGGTTTATGGCTTCCATTCTGTAACCTTAACCAGAAAATATATACTTCCTTGGACTAATAATGTTCTCCAATAAGAGTTGGTATTACTTATCAATTATAATGTTGAGAGATAGATGAATCCGGTACAAATAGCCCCAAGGGAAATGGACCGTAACCTTCAACTAAAGCTATGGGCGACACTGACTCTTGCCTGTCTCTAATTTATTAATTAACCTTTCGTCATCTTAATACTCTGACAACTGCACCACATAAACATTACTCCTTATGTCAAAAATATTAGTGACCTCCAGCCGAATCTTATTGGGTTTAATTTTTCTGATATTCGGCTTAAATGGTTTTTACACCTTTATACCCGTGCCAGAATTTCATCCCTTCATGGAAATACTTGTTTCAAGTGGATATATCTATATTATTAAAACATTTGAAGTGGTAGCCGGCCTCCTATTGTTAAGTAACAGGTTTATGCCTTTAGCTTTAGCCCTTTTGAGCCCAATTGTTGTTAACATTATTGCCTATCACATCTTTTTAGATTCCCGCAACTGGTTTATTGCACCATTACTTTTGCTACTGACTGGGATATTAGTATTCCATTATTGGCACTATTTTAGATCCATATTTTCTTTTAAAGCGGAAATAAATGCAGGCTAATCAGCAATAAAAGCGTTCGGACGCTAAAACATACAGTCCACCCCATCCAACAGCATATGAATGAGTAGCCCCAGGCCCACCAGATGAATAATTCCTTGGCCTGATTGATGGCTTAGTGTTTCACCCTTGGATTTCAATAAAAGAGGAATAAGGAACATCAGGCCGTAGAGAATAATGGCAGGTGTGGTGTGCAGCGGATGGAACCCAATAGAGCATCGCTCAGGATCGTAAATCGGGTCGGCCAGCAAGTGATCAAGGTCCACAACCATCGTTACGATAAGGATAAACGTAGCCTTCACCCAGTACCTGCGATAAAACAGCAGAGCCACGCCCAGCGGAACTAAGAAATGTAAGCCAATGTGTAGCATAGATAGATGTCATGATTTCTTTTAAGCCCCCAAACATAACATTTTTTGCGAATCAATGGTGGGGTACGGTAAATTAAGTGTATTGATTAATTATAATAGCCGATTGTAAGGCTGGTAAGTTTTTATAGCAACCCAAAAATGGAACAACTAATGTTTATTTCCTTGATCCAAAAGGCTTAAAAAAGATCTAGGGCCCACTACGCCGAAGTAGCATAGCTACGTAGGCTGTACTGAAAATTTCTTAGCGGCGCTCATGGCCTTCATGCTGTATAAATTCAATGGTCTTTCTTTGGTTTTAACCTCTAATTAAAGTTTAACCGGTATGAATTTATACGGTCCCACTTCGCCCCATTCGCTTTCCTCCGCCAACAAATTCAAGGCCAAGGGTCTTATCTAAAGACACAAGTGTTTTTCAGTCCCTCGGCCTATGAATACAGTGCGTTAGCTAAAGGAGAATCCACAGCCGGTGACATTTTTGATCCCTAAATAATAAAGACATAGCATTGCTTACCTATGGTGCAGCTGTTTCCTTCATCTGCTTTACAAAAAACATTAAGATCGACATGTACTGATCACCTGAAGAGATCAAAATTAAAATGCGATGAATTGCGATTACTTCGTCTATTTAGATATTTTAAGAAATAATTCTCAGCGAATTCAGACTGTATTGAAAATGAATATTTGTATTGCACAAACGCGACCGGAACCCGGAGATATCGCTCAAAACATCCGAAATCATGAATCCATATTAGGTCTGGCAGCGGCTTACCAGGCTGACTATGTCTTTTTCCCGGAATTATCGCTGACCGGATATGAACCTGAACGTGCTGAGCAGCTGGCGACCACCAAAGACGATTCCCGACTGGATGTCTTCCAGTCTATTAGTAATACGCAGCAGCTGACTATTGGCTTAGGTTTGCCTATAGCTGATCCTGAAGGCGTATCAATTGGCATGGTTATTTTTCAGGCGGAAAAAGAGCGGCAAACTTATCGCAAGCAACATCTGCATGCGGATGAAGAACCTTATTTTATCAGTGACTCTGTGTCCAGTGATCAGCTGGAGGGTCTCCCTGGTATTGCCCTGGCCATTTGTTATGAAATATCAGTACCGGAACATGCTCAACAAGCTCATGCCTCCGGTGCAGAAACGTACGTCGCCAGTGTCGCTAAAGTTGCATCAGGCGTCGGAGAAGCCAACCAGGTGTTACCAAATACAGCCCAAGAGTACGGAATGAATGTATTTATGGCGAACTGCATCGGTCCCTGCGATGGATCGACCGGAGCTGGCCAGTCGGCCGTTTGGAATGCTAAGGGACAAAAGATAGGCGGGCTCAATGATGTAGATGAGGGAATCATCCTCATGAATACCGAGACGCAGGACTGTATCGTTAAAACAATACGATAACCCGAATTCACCTTGCCTCCTGCTAAATTTTAAACTACCATTCTATATCATCAAGAAAATCCTAATTCCGTTTCCCATAATGACCTATTTGCTGTTACTTTATTTCTCTCTGTTTTCTTTCACGACCGCACCTCCGGATCATCAAATTGAAGTTACACAGCTGGAAGAGAACGTGTACCTCTATGAATCCTTTGCCACTTACCAGGGGCAGCTTATTTCAGCAAACGGACTGGTACTGGTATCCGGCAACGAAGTGGCTCTCATTGATACACCCTGGGATGAGTCCCAAACCCGCCAACTACTAAACTGGATTGACGATAAGATCGATAAACCCGTTGCCTTTGCAGTCATCACCCACGCCCACCAAGATCGTATTGGCGGCATAGATGTGCTTAAAACCAACCACATACCAACAGTTAGCGGAGAGCTTACCGCCACCCAAGCTGTACAAAACGGCTATGCCCAACCGGATGCTTCCTTTCAATCGGATACCCTTTTAACATACGGGCAAGCATCCATCGACATGTTTTATCCGGGTCCTGGCCACACTGTTGACAATACCGTGGTCTATCTCAATGATCGGGATATCCTGTATGGAGGATGTTTCATCAAAAGTGCGCAGGCCCAGTCGCTGGGTAACCTGGCAGATGCTTATGTACAAGACTGGTCCCAAAGTCTGGCTCGAGTTAAGGAACGATATCCAGAGAGAAAGCTGGTCATCCCCGGACATGGAAAATGGACGCCGGGTGCTATTGAAAATACGCTTAACCTTTTATTGAAAGCAGAATAACCGGCTATTTATGGAACAAATTACCATGCTGCGGGTTATGAACTTCTTTAAAGATTAGTTAGAAATGCAGACACCATGAACCTCCGAAATGCTTTCATCGCTGGAGCGGCGAAATCGGGTACAACAACCCTTTATTACCTGTTGGAACAGCATCCTGAAGTTGCTGTTCCAGCCGTTAAAGAGCCCAATTATTTTAGCAATATCGACAATAATGAAGATCCGGTAAAAGCCGGGACTGGTCCGGGAGACGACAGTACTGTTTGGACCCGCAGCCAGCAAGAGTATCACAATCTATATCGCCCAAGTGATAAACATACCGTTAAGCTGGATGCTTCGGTGTCGTATCTGTATAGTACTACAGCCGCCGAGCAAATTGCCACCTACGATCCGGATAGCCGCATCATCATCGTACTTAGAAATCCCACTGAGCGGGCCTTTTCTCATTACAAACACTTACTGCGTGATGGGCGTGAAACGGAACCCTTTGAAGAGGCTTTGGCCCTAGAACAATCGCGCATTGACAAAGGATGGGAATTTTCCTGGCACCTCACCGCTATGGGGATGTACAGTCAGCAGATACAGCGATACCTCGATCACTTTGACGCCGAACAGCTTCATATCATCACGCTGAAGGACATCAAAAATGATCTTCCGGACGTTATCTCGGATATTACAGATTTTCTTGGATTGTCCCCTTTTGAATACGATCTTGAACGCCAGGAACGAAATGCCTCCGGGGTAGCCCGCAGCTGGATACTTTCCAGAATGGTGAACTGGGTGTTGGGCTACAAAGCTACCATAAACAAAATTATACCGCCCAAGCTCAGTCATAAAGCACTTCAGTTGTTCAGATCCTTTAACATCAAAAAAGGCAATTTGGAAATTTCAGAGGACACCAGGCGTGAACTGGCGACTACCTTCAAGGAGGATATCAATAAAACAGAATCACTGATCGGTCGTAGCCTCAAAGGCTGGCTTAATGATTAAAATATCCCAATGAGTACCATTTATATCAACGGACATTGCCTATTGCAACGCGTTACCGGCGTGGAACGCTATGCGCGGGAAATCATCAAAGGCTTTGACCGGGGCGGATATCCATATCAAATTATTAAGCCGTCGGGATTCTGGGGATCCGGTAAGTTAGGCCGTAACCTGTGGCAGCAGATGGTCTTACCGCGGCAAAAGCAGCCTGATGATATTCTGTGGTCCCCGGCTAATAATGGACCAATTTATGCTCGAAATCATGTTATTACGCTCCACGATATGGCCGTTTTTCCGCATCCGGAGTGGTTCTCAACGGCCTACGCCACCTGGAAGCGCACGCTTGTTCCCCGCATAGCAAAAAGAGCCAAAGGCATCTTAACGGTATCAGAATTTTCCAAAAGCATCATCAGTAATCATTTGGATATCGATCCCCAAAAGATTAAAGTCGTATATAATGGGGTCAACACCGATCGGTTTAGTCCTGCCACCGAGGCCGACATTAAAAGTTTGCGCGATAAATATGATCTACCCTCCAATTACCTGCTTACCCTCGGCTCGCTCGATCCCCGGAAGAACTTTAAGCGAACGGTGGAAGCCTGGAACCAGAGTCGAAAAGAAGAAGGGTTAAAAGATTATGTATTAGCTATTGCCGGAGCAACTAATGCCAATTTTAGCGATCTGGATGTGGATTTTGACAACGATTCCATCAAGAGGCTCGGGTATGTGGATGATGAGGATCTTTCGGCCCTCTATTCGGGAGCAGTCGGCTTTTTGCTTCCCTCCCTCTTCGAAGGGTTTGGGCTCCCGGTCGTTGAAGCCATGGCCTGCGGAACCCCGGTTATCACTTCCAACACGACGGCCCTCGATGAAGTTGCGGGCGAAGCGGCCCTCAAAGTTGATCCGACAGATGTACAATCGATCAAAAAAGGTATTTTAGAACTCATCCATTCACCTGATTTACAGGATAAACTGACTGACCTTGGATTGAAACGCATTCCGAACTTTAGCTGGGATAAAGCCGCAGAAAATATTTATCATTACCTACAAGGAACATAACGCTTTATAAGGACCCTATTTCCCTAACCCCTCCTCAGCAGTTGTTGACCTGAAATACCCTTTCCTTTTAGGCCTTCATCAGCTCATTTTAGAGTGTCAGGTATTTATATCCTGGAGCTTCAAAGTTCCTATAGAATTAGTATATATGTTGTCTCACCGAGATTAAGTTTCTTTGCAAGAATTAGATAAAAACCAATAGCTTCATTTTATTGAAGTAGTTGACTTAATAAATTACTAAAGAAGCTGATACAACGATTGTCTCTGTTTATTTAACAGCACCTTTAAATCTATGGCTTTAAATTGGAAAGACTTGTTTAAGCTGTTTCTGATAGGTCCTATGGTCATAGGTTTGTTCGGCTGTGTTTCCCAGACAAAGACGGTTTCCAATCCCGTAGCATCACCCCCTGACTTTTCAGCTGCCGGCACACAGGAAGTACCTGAACGATGGTGGACCGTATTTGATAATCAGCAACTAAACCAGACCGTTGAAAAAGCTCTTTCATCCAACTTTAATTTGAAGTCTGCCTGGCAACGCCTAAAAGCTTCCCAAGCAATAGCGGATCGCCAGTCAGCAGCTTTACTCCCAAGCCTTGAAGCTTCAGCCCGGGGAGAAACGACCGAAAGTCAGTCTAATGTAGAAGATGATGAAAGTTTTGAGTTAGGGCTGACGGCGGTCTATGAACTGGATTTGTGGGGTAGCATCCGCTCCAGCGCCGAGGCAGAAGAATATCGGGCGCGAGCCTCCCTGGCTGACTATCAGACGGCAGGCTTGTCACTTTCGGCAGAAATAGTTCGTACCTGGTACCAGATTGCAGCAGCCAAGAACCAACGATCGCTTGTTGAGAGCCAGGTTAAAACAAATCGTCAGGTACTGGGTTTACTCAAAAACCGTCTGGGTATTGGCCAGGTGCAAGGCGTTGATATCCTGCGACAGGAACGATTACTGGAATCTACCTTACAACAAAAGAGCATCGTTGAGTCACGAATACAAGTTTTAGAACATCAGCTGGCCGTCCTGCTCGGGGAGTCACCCCAAAAAGATCTTTCAACCTCAGCCGAGCATTTGCCAGACTTGCCTCCCCTGCCCGAGACTGGTCTCTCTACAGAGCTGGTTCGCAGAAGGCCCGACGTGCGCAGTGCTTTTAATTTGCTACAGGCTGCCGACCGCGACCTTGCTTCCGCCATCAGCAATCAATATCCGCGGCTCACACTGACGGCCTCGGCCTCATCAGCTGCGGAAAATGCCAACAACTTATTTGAAGACTGGGCGCTTTCTTTTGCAGGCAATCTTTTGGCACCTATTTTTTACGGAGGGGAATTAAGTGCTGAAGTGGATCGCACCGAAGCTATAAAAAGACAGCGGCTGTATGAGTATGGACAAGCAATCCTGACTGCTTTCCAGGAAGTAGAGGATGCTTTAATTCGTGAAGAAAAACAGAAAGAAAGTATTGAGAGTCTCCAAGAGCAGGTCAGCTTATCCGTGCAAGCCTATGAACGGTTGCAGAATCAATATTTTAATGGCACCAGTAACTACCTGGATGTACTCACGGCCCTCGATGAAGTGCAGCAGCTTCGGCGCGACCTTCTTACTGCGCAGCTTACATTGATTGAATATCGGGTAGCATTATACCGGGCGCTGGCTGGCTCATTTAAAATAGAACAAGAGTCGCGGGAATGATCTCTTAAGAATAAAATGTATAATAATATAAGTAGGCCCCGATACATCCTGATATCCATAAGGGGTTAAAACAAGCAATAACACATGGATTGGAAAAAGACACTACTAACCTGTTTGATTATCCTGCTGGGTGGAGCAGTAGTAACGGCCCTTATTTTCTCTACCGAACCTACAGCCAGCCGCAGCGGCGCAACCAAAGAAACGGCCATGCTGGTGAACGTTACCCAAGTGGAGAAAGGCACCTACCAGCCCACTATCAAAGTTATGGGTACGGTACAGCCATCGCAGGATGTTATGCTAAGTCCCAGAGTAAGTGGAGAAATTATTAACCGGGGCGACGCTTTTACCCCCGGTGGCTATGTGCAAAAGGGCGAAATGTTGCTACAAATTGATCCCACTGATTACAAAAATGCTCTCCAACAACGAAAGAGTGAGCTACAGCAGGCCATTTCTGATCTAAATATTGAAATGGGACGGCAAAATGTAGCACTACAGGATTATCAGCTGGTTGAAGATAGCCTCTCGGAAGAGAATAAGGCTCTGGTATTGCGGGAACCCCAGTTAGAGGCTGCCAAATCAAATGTACAATCGGCACGTGCTGCCGTTAAGCAGGCCGAACTGGATCTGCAACGAACCACTATCCGTGCCCCTTTTGATGCCCATATCCTAAGCCGCAACGCCAATATTGGATCCCAGGTAGCCACCGGAAGTAACCTGGGGCGCTTGGTAGGCCTTGATACGTATTGGATAGAGGCTACCGTTCCCCTCTCACAGTTGCGCTGGCTCAGCTTTCCCCAAGATGGCGAAGAAGGCTCGGAAGTATCCATACAAAACCGTACAGCCTGGGATCCGAATACTTATCGCACAGGCGAATTATATAGGTTGGTCGGTAACCTTGAAAGTGAAACACGTATGGCACGTGTACTGATATCCGTGACCGATCCCCAGGCTATGAACCCGGAAAATGAAGGAAAGCCTTCCTTAATCATTGGTGCCTTTGTGGAAGCAAGTGTTAAGGCTAAAGAGTTAACCGATGTTGTTAAGCTCAGCCGCGACTACCTGCGGCAGAATGAAACCGTATGGGTTATGGAAGAAGGAACATTACAAATTAAGGATGTTGATATCCTTTTGCGAGATGCTCAGCATGTTTACATCACCGAGGGATTAAACGATCAGGCGCAGGTAGTGACCACCAATCTTTCCACCGTAACCGATGGAGCACCCCTTCGGCTGGAAGGCGATGACAGTACAACGGCTGCTGATACCATGTCGCAAGAATAACATTATGCTCCACTTTATGTACGCGAATCAAAATACTAACGCTGTTTTTCAAACTGCATGAATAATGACAACCCAAATAACAGCTCAGGAGGATCTTTTCCAGGTCCAATAGCTTACATGGCTCGCAATTCTATTGCAGCTAATCTCCTGATGATCATCCTATTAGGCGGTGGTATATGGACGGTATTCAATATTCAGAAAGAGGTCTTTCCGCAGTACCAGTTAGACATTATTGAAGTAAGCGTGGTATATCCCGGGGCCGCCCCGGCGGAGGTTGAACAGGGCATTCTTCGTCCCGTTGAAGAAGCTATTCGGGGCGTTCAAGGCATTAAAGAAGTGACTTCTACCGCTGATGAAGGATCCGGAGAAATATCAATTGAACTGGTGGTCGGAGCAAACCGGATGCAAACCTACCAGGATATTGACCAGGCCGTCAATCGTATTCGAACCTTCCCCGATGATATTGAAGAGCCGGAAATACGCCTGCAATCTAATCAACGGGAAGTAATGGCCATCGGACTCTATGGTGATGCCGACATCTGGACACTGCGCAAACTGGCGGAAAACATGCGGGACCAACTCCTCAGCACGGAGGGTATTACCCAGGTAGAGATTGGCAATGTACCTGATTATGTGACCCATGTGGAGATCCCCCGCAACCGGCTTCGCGAGTATAACCTTACTCTTGGAGAGGTTGCCGATATCATTGCCCAATCCAGCGAAGACATTCCGGCCGGAGCCGTAGAAACCAGTTCCGGCGAAATACTCTTGCGGATGAAGGAACGCAAGCAGTGGGCCGACCAGTATGGACAAATTGAAGTCGTCTCCTCCGATGCAGGACAAAACCTGGTGCTTAGTGATATTGCCGAGATAACCGATGGCTTTGAAGAGACCGGATTCCACGGGGAATTCAACCAGCAACTGTCTGTGGATCTTGAGATTTATCGCATTGGCGACCAGTCGCCCCTCGAGATTGCAGACGCCGTACAAGAAGTTCTTGAAGCTGCTGAGCCCTCTTTCCCTCCCGGCGTAAAGTATCGTATAGACAGCAGCACTGCTGATGATTACCGGGAACGGCTGTCATTACTCACCGAAAACGGCATACTTGCGATCATCATTGTGATGGTTATCCTGGCTCTTTTCCTTGAATATCGCCTAGCTTTCTGGGTGATGATGGGCATGACCATCTCTTTTGTCGGCGGCATCCTGTTCCTTCCGCTTGTCGGCCTAAGCATCAATATGATATCCATGTTCGGCTTCCTGGTGGTGCTGGGCATTGTAGTGGATGACGCTATCGTCGTGGGGGAGAATGTCTATGAATACCGTCAGCAGGGCATGAACTTTCTTGAAGCCGCCATTGCAGGCGCCCGGGATATGAGTAAGCCTGTAACCTTTAGTATCCTCACCAACATTATTGCCTTTGTTCCCCTGCTCTTTATCCCGGGAACTACGGGCAAATACTGGTGGCCGCTGCCGGCTGTCGTCATCATTGTGCTGGCCGTCTCCCTCTTAGAGGCCCTCTTTATCTTGCCCGCTCACCTGGCTCACAGCTCCAAAAGTGAAAGCAGGTTTACCTTGGGCAAACAGATACATAAGTGGCAACAGAAGTTTGCGGATCGCTTTAATCATTTTGTAAACACCCGATACCGTCACTTTCTGGACAAATGCCTGCGGTACCGATACATCACCCTGAGCTCAGCCATTGCCCTGCTCGTTATTGTAGGCGGCTACGGCTACAGCGATCACATGGGCATGATAATGATGCCCGAAGTATCAGCCGATGAAATTGAGGCCGGAGCCTCACTACCGGTGGGTACCACACCGGCACAAGCCGCCCAGGTTGCCCGGGAGATTACCGTATCCACCAACCGGATGTTCGAGGAACACAACCTTTTTGAAGTGGCTGAAGGTATCAAGACCAATGTGCGGGGACAAAGCTTTATTGATGTGGAAATAGTGATGAAGCCCCCGGCTGAACGTGATATGTCGGCCCAGGAAGTGATGGATTTATGGCGGGATGAAATTGGGGATATCGAAGGACTCGACCAGATTACGTTCTCCGCCGAACGCGGTCCCAGTGGTTATCTGCCCGACATAAGCGTCGATTTAAGTCATTCTGATATTGAAGTCCTTGAGCAGGCAAGCCAGGCATTCTTTGAACGTGTGGAGTCTTTTGAGGCTACTCGTGATGTCAATGATAACTATAACCAGGGCAAAACCCAGTTCGATTTTCGTCTGCTACCCGAAGGACGAAAGCTGGGACTTACCCCTTCTGATGTGGGCCAACAGTTACGTAATGCCTTTTATGGAGCCCTTGCTATGCGTCAGCTCCGCGGCACAAACGAGATAGAAGTGCGGGTAAAACTTCCCTATGAACAACGCAAAGACCTCTTTAACCTCGAAGATCTTGTCATCCAAACACCCACCGGCATGGAAGTCCCCCTGATGGATGTGGTAAGCCTGGAGGAGGGCGAAGCATTTACAAATATCAATCGCAGGGATGGCCGCCGGGTGGTTACGGTCAGCATGGATGCCCAACCTTCCAATGCGGTAACAAGGGTTCTTGAGTCATTGCAGCAGGATGTACTGCCCCAACTGCGGGCTGATTTCCCGGGAATAACGTGGAGCTTTGAAGGAAGCCAGGCAGAAATGAGAGAATCAACGCAGGCCCTGTGGGGTGGATTTGCCCTGGCTATGATGATCATCTATGCCCTCTTGGCCATCGCATTCAGTAGCTATATACAACCCCTGATAGTCATGGGCGCCATTCCCTTCGGTATAGTTGGGGCCGTGATAGGACACATCATTTTAGGCTATGACTTATCGCTGGTGAGCCTGATGGGCGTTATTGCGCTATCGGGTGTGGTACTCAATGACTCACTCATCATGATTGATTATGCCAATAAAAAGCGGACGAATCACTCCGCTTTCGATGCGATCCACGAGGCCGGGCTGCGCCGTTTCAGG
Organism: Fodinibius salsisoli; assembly: GCF_026229185.1. Lineage (GTDB taxonomy): Bacteria > Bacteroidota > Rhodothermia > Balneolales > Balneolaceae > Fodinibius > Fodinibius salsisoli. The sequence goes on from NZ_JAGGJA010000003.1 coordinate 247,229, forward strand.
CCAATCATACTAACCACCCTTACCACATTCGGTGGACTTACCCCTATTATACTGGAAACCTCGCGGCAAGCTACTCACCTTATCCCCATGGCTATCTCACTGGGTTTTGGGATTGTCTTTGCCACTTCCATTATCCTTGTCATTGTGCCTTGCCTCTATATGATACTGGAAGATGCGCTCAATCAGGTTAAGAGTATTACGACATAAATGGCCAATCTTCTTATAAACTGGTGACCATTTCAAGGGCATCAGCAGGGCTGATATTCCCCATCCACTGCCCTTCTGCTCTGCTCCCTGTAAGGACCTATAAAAAATCCTTACTGTTTCTACTGTAAATCCTTACTGTTTATGCGGCACATCCTTACTGTTTCTACACCATAAACAGTAAGGATTTTAAAAACAGGCCCTACAAGCTATAATGCGGGGGTTACTTAATCTGGTGATCATGCCCAGCGTTTACCACTCTATAAAAGATGATAAACGGTAAAATACCGTGTTGATATTTATACTATATCCATGATGAACAGCATAAAAAAACACTGGCGTACGTTTGAAACCTACACCAGTGCTAATTGATCAGATAACGATATTCTTAAATACAGAGGCTGCTATTCGGGCCATTTGATAGTACAGCCGAGCGACTTTGTAGACTGGGGGTTGATCTCATTACCAGCGGCTAAGGCTTTAATGGCGTTTTTAAGATAAGGTTGTTCCACCCCTTCTGCTGATGCGGCATTATCATCAATAGCTCCGCGATATACCAGCTCCATGTCTTTATTAAACAAGTAGATATGAGGCGTCCGGGTAGCACCAAAGGCGGTAGCCAGCTTGCTCCCCTCATCCAGCGCATAGGGAAACTGGTAATTACTTTTTTCAGCACGCGCTTTCATATCCTCCAGGGACTCTCCATCGTCGCGAATAGCAGTATTCGGGTTCAGGGCAATAACGCCGATACCATGCTCTTCCGCCAGCTCGGCAATAGGATTGTAGCGATCTTCCCACCGGCTAACCCAAGGGCAAGTGTTGCAAGAGAAGTTTACTAAAAGGCCGTTCTCCTTTGCTACCTTTTGTAAGGTGAGCATCTCCCCGGAAACATCTTCGACTTCATGGTCAACCATCGGCGCCTGGGCCCCAATAGCAAGTTCATCCATAGCAGTATTTTCTGAGGGCAGAAATCCATATAAAGCGACTCCTACCATTGCAATAAAAGCAAATGCTGCATATTGTTTCTTCATGACAGTTTATTGGTTAATTGCTGTTTTAACGTGACGTTCAAACTTAGTATATGTGGCGGACTGTTCCCAACTGGCTACCACTTCTCCGTCTATTCCTATTACCTTGGAAAAGGGAAGCGCCCCGGTCCAGTTTGGAGAAACAGATTCAATGAACTCCTGATCGTCACCGGTTTTAAAGTAGGTGGTCCAGTCTACCTCCTGCTTCTTAAGGAAGGCTAACGCACGGGCCCGCGCATCCGGGAAGTCTCCTGAAATAAAGATGACCTGCAGTTTCTCTGGGTATGCCCGCTGCAACTTTACTATTTCCGGAAATTCTTCTACACAGGGTGCACACCAAGTAGCCCAAACATTGATAAGTACTGCTTTCTTGCCCTGGTAGGAATCCACTATTTCTTGCAGTTCAGATCCTGTAACATTCTTGAGCAGCGGGTCACTGGCGGGGCTCTCCTTTTGGTGAGTAAGATCTATAGGTACAAAGGCCATCAGCAGTATCATTACCGTTGCGAACAACCCGATCTCCAGTCTTTTGTTAGATATTATCATAAATAACGATCTGTCCTTATCACAATTTATTATTTGGGTCCCACTGGTGGGCTTCCAGCTTAACGCGGTATTCATCCACAAATACAACGCCTTCTTGCTGCAGACGCTCTCGCATCGTGTCGCCCGGGAAATGAGCCCGACCCGTTAATTCTCCATTTCTGTTTACAACACGATGCGCGGGGATATTCGTTTCGGCGGAATTATTTAGCGCATGCCCCACCATGCGTGCCGCCGAAGCAATACCTAAATAACGGGCAATGGCGCCATAGGTGGTCACTCTTCCCTCCGGGATCTGTGCTACTACCTCATACACCCGCTCATAATAGTTACTCATTGCACAATTAATCTTTACAGAGATTTTGCAAAGCCTCTTCCAGTATTAGCATAAATCAACATAATATTGATCAAACTTGCCGATTAAATATACATACTTAGCCATCGGATGAATAATAAAAACTAAATTTTATTAAGGGAGATCTATCATTCATCTGATGACTCAAATCACAACCCATGACATCTGATAGCTGAGTTAAAAAAGGTGGACTGCAGTATCTTTATTTGCTCAAAATTGCAGTATCCTTCTTCCCTATCGCAATACTTCTTTAAGCTCCACAGCTGTTTCTTCATCTAAATAACCTGATGACTGGGCCAGAGCCACTGTTTTTCTGCCGAGATTACAATACAGGCTCCGCAGTTCCGGCTGGTTGTTCAACAAGGTTAAATGATCCTCAATCGTCTTCACATCCCCTCGCTTTATCGGTCCGCTGAGGGCTTCCGGCAACGCCTGTCCTTTTGCATTCTTAAGCGTAGTCTGCACGAGCGGCAGCAAGGCTTCTTTGACGTTCTGTTCCGAAAGTCCGGCGGTGGATGCCGTTTCGGTAGCAGCCTGCAGCAGCGTAATCAAATAATTGGAGGCAAAGACGGCCGCGGCATGCAGATCGGCTTTCTGTTGGGAAGTGACCTCCATGGTATGAGCACCCAGCTGTTGAGCAATGCGTTGCAGCATTGGAAATACGTTACTATCGCCATGCAGGCTGAAATAAATATCCTCAAAATCAGTGGGACCAGATGCCGAGGTAAAGGTCTGCAAGGGATGCATGGAGGCAATGTGGGCGCCTCGATCGCGCAGGGGATGCAGTATATCCGCAGGCTCATTACCGGAACAGTGAATGACCGTCATACCGGATAAGTCATCATCCAGCTGTACAAGATGGCGGGTAACCTCCGGAATTGCGCTATCAGAAACCGTAATAAAAACCAGGGAAGCCAGCTCAGACCGTGCCTTCGGGCGGGCCGATGCTATGGCAATGTCATGCTCATCCGCAAGAGATTCAGCATCTTTTTCAGTACGATTAAATATACTTTTAACGAGGATATGCTGCGCAGAAAAAGCGCGTATCAAGGCCGTACCCAAGGCTCCTACTCCAATAACCGTAACCTCAGGGGTCTGCATAAGTGATTAGCTAAAGAATACGTGTTTACGATCGGCATAGGCCGTCAACAGGCTTCCGCTGTACTGGTCGTACTCCGACTCAAGGAATCGAAGGTGGAGATCCCATTTATGAGCCACGATGACTCCGGCAATAAAGGTTGTTGCCCCTTTGATATGCGACTCTCCGCTGTTCAGGTAGTGTAACAATCCGGAATGGTTGCCTTGTTCTACCATCTTTCGAACATTCTGGAACTCCTGTTTAAATTCATTATCCAGCTCGCAGCAGAACACCAGCAGAGCGCTGCGTGAGGCAAGCACTTCTTCGAGCACGTAGGCCAATTCTTTGACAATCGCGGGATTGGTATCGGCAATCTGCACGCTTACCGCCGAAAAGTCATCCGACAAGACCTGCAGAAACATCAGCTGTTGGAACAGGCTGATATCTTTATTAAAAGCTTCATCATAGATATAAAAGTCATCATCCTCATCGCAAAACTCATTCCGCATGTAATCATTGACGGGAACCTCGCCGAGCGGCGTCTCAAAAAAGGACTTGGACGCCATCGGAAGCTTCTTATCCAAGGTCTCATTGTGGGACTCTACCACAACCACCGTCTCGTAACTTGACAGGTCCACACGACTGTAGATATCGCATGCACGATTAAAATTGTTATCATTAATTACTTCCGGGGCAAAAAGGAGCCGTATATCGGATTTATCCTTACCGTGCCGCTGCTCTGCCTTTTCAATTCCCTTCTGTATCTGGTCCCGGGAATACGATGTAATATTCATATGCAAATGTGCTGATCTACTCTGAATTTATAGATAAAACGCTATCGATAACCAATTATCCTGATAGCTAAAACTACAAATTTTAGCTTTTTTATCATCATCTAATTTCACCAGAAAATGATCTTGCTGCGACTGTACATACACATCATTCATATTCAGCCGCAGCCCCTCTCCCCTAAGTTTAATGTAGGCTTCCTTAATAGTCCATAGCTGTATTGTTGATACTTCCAGCTCCTCTTCCTTCTCGGTGGGATGAAGTATCCTTGTGCGCAGCCGTCCGGATACGTCACGATTCATGGGCTCCAGGTCTACACCAATGGGCTCTGTTCGTGTAAGTCCACAAAAGACCTCCTCCTTGGTATGGGCTATACTAATTTCGTATCGATCGTCTCCTACCTCAGCAAAAGGATTGCCCAACTCGTTTTTGGCAACAACAAAATTAGCCGTATCAAGGTCCCATTCATCAGCCAGCTGCTTCAGCAAAAGTCGGGAGGTAACGAATTCACGCCTTCGCTCATCATTGGTGAAAGTAGCTAATTCTGAACTCTCTTTCTCATTTAACTCAGCCACAATCTTGGGCGAAAGTGCTAAAATTCTTTTGAGGGCAAAGTTGCCGGCAAAGGGTAATGAATCGATAACTGCTGAAAGTGCTGTATTCATTCAAATAATAAAATGACTCTTTAACATATAACCCCTAAAAATCTCCAAATTTATCCAATTAACAAACTATTTAAACGACTACAGAAAAAACTGACAATTTTGTAGCAGAATCTTTATTTTTAGCGACTTGATACTACCTGTTAACTTTAGACCAAGCTTAATCTTTTCCAATGAGCAATACTGAATCTTCAGTAAGTGAACAACACAAAATTCGCCTTGAAAAACTGCAACAACTACGCGAGATGGAGGCGAACCCTTATCCCCATTCTTTTGATGTTTCTCATAACAGCCAGTACATCCTTGATCATCCTGAACTTATCAAAGAAGATGAACAGGAGCTTGAGGAGGTAGAGCGCGTTTCGGTGGCGGGACGTATTATGACACGCCGCATCATGGGTAAATCTACCTTTTTTAACCTGCAGGACTCTAAGGGAGAAATCCAGGTGTACATCCGACGTGATGATGTTGGAAAAGAGAACTACAACAAGGTCTTTAAGAAACTGACCGATATTGGTGATATCGTAGGTATTAAGGGCTATGTTTTTAAGACCGGCACTGGTGAGACGACCGTTTATGCCGAAGAATTTAAGCTGTTAAGTAAAACGCTGCGCCCCATCCCCATTCCCAAAGAAGTGGAAACAGAAGACGGGGAAACCAAAACCTACGATGCTTTCACGGACAAAGAGCAGCGCTACCGGCAACGGTATCTGGATTTGGTAGTCAACCCGGAAGTACGGGATGTTTTTCAGCAACGTACGTCCATGGTGCAAGCCATGCGTAACTTCATGAACGATAAAGGCTATATGGAGGTTGAAACCCCCATCCTGCAGCCCATTTACGGGGGTGCTTCGGCCGAGCCTTTTGTTACACATCACAATGCACTGGATATGAAACTGTATCTGCGTATTGCCAATGAGCTTTATCTGAAGCGACTGATTGTTGGCGGATATGACGGCGTCTATGAATTTTCCAAGGACTTCCGTAACGAGGGACTTTCCCGTTTCCATAATCCAGAGTTTACCCAGGTTGAGCTTTATGTAGCCTATAAAGATTACAACTGGATGATGGACTTTGTGGAAAAGATGGTGGAGCACGTCGCCAAAGCTCTACACGGTTCTACCACGGTGCAGGTAGGCGACCAAGAGATCGACTTTAAGCGTCCCTGGCCACGCATCCCGATGTTCGAAGCTATTGAAGAAGAAACAGGTAAAGATCTGTATGGCAAAGACTTAAGCGAACTTAAAGAAGCGGCCGAAGAGTTAAATATTGAGCTGGAAGACAGCTTTGGCAAAGGCAAAATCATTGATGAAATATTCGGTGAATATGTGGAACCTAACCTCATTCAGCCGACCTTCATTACTGATTATCCTATAGAAATGAGTCCCCTTGCGAAGAAGCATCGTGAGAAGGAAGGACTCGTAGAACGTTTCGAATGCATCTGTAACGGCAAAGAAATTGCCAATGCGTTCTCCGAACTTAATGACCCGGTTGATCAGCGCGAACGTTTTGAAGAGCAGGCTCGCCTGCGTGCCGACGGTGATGAAGAGGCGATGACGCTTGATGAAGACTTCCTGCAGGCCCTGGAATACGGCATGCCTCCCACGGCCGGATTAGGGATCGGCATCGACCGGTTGGCCATGATCATGACGGACTCAGAGTCCATCCGGGATGTCTTATTCTTCCCTCAGATGAAACCTGAGAAGTAGTTATTTGCTAATTGTTATTTGTTGGCATCGAGAAATTCCAAGGCCCAGTAACAATTTACTATTAACTAATAACACGTTTACCGGTTGAGATAACGGTTGGAGAGCTATTAGGATCAGTCAATCTCCCTAATCCCTCTTCTCCAAGAGGGACTCTTTGGTTATTGGCTCTAAATATTCTGAGTTATCTCCATATTTAAAAATAAGTTCCTCCTTGGAGAAGGAGGACAGGAGGATTGAATGGCTATAACCTATAACTTAGAATTAACGTTAACCGATAAAGGAGTTAACCAATAACCAAACAAATGAACTTTGAGTGGTATCTGGCACTTAGATATTTCAAGGGCAGGCGGAAAGACTCGCGCTTTCTCAGCTTTATCAAGGCCATGGCCATTACCGGAGTGGCGGTGGGCTCAGCCGGGTTGCTGATCGCCCTTTCCATCGTTCATGGCTTTAAATCAGCTATTGATAATAAAGTGCTGGGCTTTGCTCCGCATATCACGATCAGCACCTTCAGTGACGATCCCATCATGCGTTCTGATACCCTGCTGAAGGATCTGCAAACGTATCCACAGATAGACCAGGCTCAAGCCGTTATTAACGGCCAGGCCATGCTCCAGTCTTCGGAAGAAGTAACGGGTATTCTTTTTAAAGGCGTTGATGAGCAGGGTGATGTTACGGATATCAGACAGTACATCACAAAGGGCACATATGATCTAACAACGGACAGCACGGGCTTGCCAGGCATGGTCGTAGGATCCAAGCTGGCGCAGTCGCTCAATGCGGATGTCAGCTCCGTCCTGACGGCCTATACCATCGAGGGACTCCCCTCGCCCCTGAGTTCGCCTGAAATACAGCAGTTCCGCCTGCAGGGGATCTACCAGACCGGTATTGGTCAGTTCGATAATATCTTTGCCCTTGTGGCTCGTCCCCATGCTCAAAACCTCTTCCAGGTGCCGCCCGAACAAGCCTCGATGATGGAAATCAGGCTCAATGACTATACCGCTATTTCATCCGTAAAAGAACAGCTACGCGATGATTTAAGCTTCCCTTACTTCACCGAGAGCATCTATGAAAAATACAGCAGTATCTTCGCCTGGGTAGATCTCCAGGAACAGACCATCCCATTTGTCATAGGAGTAATGATTATTGTTGCGGCCTTTAACCTGATTGGCACTATCCTGATGATGGTACTCGAACGTACACAGGATATCGGCATCCTAAAAACCATGGGGGCTAATGATAGCAGTATCCGCAAAATATTTATCCTGGAAGGTCTGTTTGTTGCAGTGGTAGGTCTGGCGATTGGTGTTGCCCTTTCGTTACTCTTTGCATGGCTGCAGTCCACTTATCATCTCATTCCCCTCTCCGAACAAAACTACTATATGGCTTATGCACCAGTAGAGCCTCACGGACTTGATTTTGTGATCGTTGCTGCCGTAACGTTAGTCCTCTGTACGCTTTCCTCTTACCTCCCTGCCCGTACAGCAGCTAATACCGATCCGCTTAAAGTTATCGCTTATGGACGGTGAGTTTTGTTATTGGTGTATTAGTTGGTTGGGTTAAGTATTCGTCTTTAAGGCTATTGGAAACAGAAAGGAGATAGTGTAGCTTTAGTGTAAAAATTAGGGTCCCCAAAATACTCATCGGATGAGTACCAAGAGATTTGAAGAAGTACTGAGCAAAACCACTCATCCGATGAGTGATACCAATTAAATAAGGTTTAACAGAACGGGCCGGATATGGGTTCATTCAGACGCTTCAAACAGTTTCAAGTTTGTAATTTGGAAAGTATTGCTAAAAACATGGTGAAATTTTAAAACCTTGCCATGTTTTGGAGTTTCTATTTAATCCCCAATAACCATTATACCAATTCTCCAATAACTAATTCCCCTAATAACGCCCGCGAATATTGGGACGAATCTCCTTGTCATACAGCTCGCGGAGCTCTTTGTGGGTTTCACTGGGAATAGGATCAAGGGAACTTGCCGATGTATTACTTATCACGTGCTCCCTTTTGGTGGCTCCGGGGATAATCGTTGTGACTTGGGGATGATCCAGTATCCAGCGTAAGGCCAGTTGTGGCATTTCCTTATCCGGCATTATTTGTTCGGTCTTGCGGACGAGCTCAAGTCCTTTGTCGAACTGAATGCCAGAAAATGTTTCTCCCACATTAAAAGCTTCTCCGTCGGCATTAAAATTCCGATGATCACCTTTTGGGAAAGTAGTGTTTTTGTCAAACTTTCCAGTCAGCATTCCACTTGCCAGCGGTACACGGACGATCAGGGCAACGTCTTTTTCTGCTGCTTTTTCAAAAATTTCATCGGCAAGGTGTTGTCGAAACAGGTTAAAAATAATCTGAAGTGAGGCTATCCCCTCCTGTTCCAGGCAGATGAGCGCCTCCTCGGTTGTTTCTACACTGGCGCCCCAATGCTTAATGAGTCCCTCCTCCTGAAGTTTTCTAAAATGATTGAAGACGTCTCCCTTCTCCAGCTCTTCTTGCGGAATACAATGAAACTGATCCAAAAATAACTGCGATAAGCCCAAATTGCGAAGAGAACTTTCTACATGCTCACGCATTGTTTTATAACTAAAGTTTTGTGGCCATCCGTAGCCATTATCTTCCCGGCGACCCAGCTTCGTTGCTACATGGATCTTCCGATCAGTTTCCAGCTGATCAAGAAAGCTTCCTATGGTCTTTTCACTGAGGCCCATACCATAGATATCAGCGGTATCTATAAAGTTGCCCCCCTGCTCAACATAGGACTGCAAGATAGAAAGCGCCTCTTCTTCACCTACTGAACCCCATTCGCTGCTGCCCAGCTGCCAGGTTCCAAGGCCAATTTCTGCGACGGATGTTCCTTTAAACGATCTGTAATGCATAAAAATATACGTTTTAAATAACTTTATAATTACAGGCAGCGAAGCTACCTATTAATGCTGTAAATCTATAAGTGCCTTTAAGGCCGGCTTGGGATTGTACTCCCGATCAAAAAGTAGAGGATAATTGGTACGCCCTGCAACAGGAAAATTATTGAGCCATGACTGGCCATCATTGAGTCCCCAGAATGTAACCCGGTCTATGTTGGTACTATGTTTTTTGAACAGCTTAAAAAGTTCAACATACCTTTCCGTAAGCTTTTGCTGGACTGAGTCGGGCAGCCCTTCGGAATATGGATTTAGTTCCAAACTGTTAGCCGTAGCTCCTTCCTCTTCATCGGGAAGCACATCGATATCTAATTCTGTGATCATTACCTTTACTCCCAGCTTAGAAAAGGCTTCAATGCTTTCTTCAACCTTACTTACTGGCGGATGCCTGAGTCCCAAATGAGCCTGCATGCCTATTCCCTGGATTGGAATATCCTTCGCCTGCAGTTGCTTTACAAGTCTAATAACCTCCTGGCGCTTTTCTGTTTTCCACAAATTATAGTCATTATAATAGAGCTCTGCGCTTGAGTCTGCGGCATGGGCATACTCAAATGCTTTAGCAATATAGTCGGTCCCCAGGATCTTGTACCATGGAGAGCCTCGCATGCCGCCCTGATCAAGCACCGCTTCGTTAACCACATCCCAGCCATCTATTTGACCTTTATAGCGACCAACCACCGTGGATATGTGCTCTTTCATACGCTGCAAGAGCCTATCGGATGATAAGGTATTACCCTTCTTATCCTCAAACACCCAGCCAGGCACCTGATTATGCCAAACCAAGGTATGGCCGACAATAAACATATCGTTCTTCTCTGCGAACGAAACGTATTGATCAGCGGGGTCAAAATTATATTCTTCTTCCCGGGGATGCACCGACTCCCATTTTAACAGATTTTCAGGAGTGGCGGAATTAAAGTGTTTGGCAATCAGAGATGTCGCTTCTGGAATTTCGCCCGATACCTGGGACGTATTCAAGGCTACTCCCACCTTAAATTCCTTTTCATAGGCTTTTGACAGCGAACCAAGATTCCCATCTCCGCTGGTTGATTGTTGGCTTTGACAACCACAGAAAAGAAATACCACTACTATAACACTGATTTTATGATACAGTAACATCGGTAATATACTTTCTTTTCGTGTTGAAGATATAGTCGCAGAAGCGATTAGCATATAAAGTAACACATTTTACCAATTCGAGAAACGGTATGAGCAGTCAATCTCCCTAAATCCCTCTTCTCCAAAGCCTGTCCCGACCATTGTCGGGGAGGGACTTCTAATGACAGCTCCTCAAAAAATGTACAACTTCCATCTTCATCAACGAGTTCCACCTTGCGTGTCCCGAGCAATTCGGGGGAGAAAGAGGACAGGAGGATTGAATCATTAGGACCCATACCTTAGAATTTGTGTTTACCGGCAAGCACGTTAAAGTACTAAATAGTTAAACATGCAAAGCTGTTACATAAAACTGTCAGCTTCTTTGTAGGCATTGATAAGCGCTTGTTCACCTTCTTTGCCATCCATAGAGTTACCATGTTCCATCCCCATAATCCCACGATATCCCTTTTCATAGATATGGCCAAACACATTTTGGAAATTGATTTCGCCCGTTCCCGGCTCATTACGGCCCGGATTGTCGCCCTGCTGAAAATAGGCAATCTCATCCCAGCATAAATCAATATTGGTAATAAGGTTCCCCTCGTTTTTCTGCAGGTGATAAACATCATAAAGAATTTTACAGGAAGGGCTATCCACTGCTTTACAGATCATATGGGTCTGTGTGGAGGTGCGCAAAAACAGGTCCGGTGTATCGCTCAGTGGTTCTAACACCATCACTAAATCATGCGGTTCAAAAATTTCTGCCGCCCTTCGCAGTGTTTCAATCACATTGCCGGTCTGTATATCTATGGGTAAATGCCGGGTAAAGTTGCCCGGAACGACTGTCATCCACGTAGCATTTACCCGCTTAGCTACTTCTACAGCCTCTTTGCAGGCATCCAGGAATATCTGGGTATATTCCTCATTGCCGGCCGTAAATGAATTTGCACCATTTCCTCCTTTATCAATGACAAAGACGCCCATTTCCATCCCTGATTTCGCCAGCTGTTGACCAATCTTTTCCTGCATCTCCGGAGAGCGTCCCATAAGACCATTATCCTCAAGGCCATTAAATCCCGCTTCAGACATAAACTTTAGCTGATCGATGAGATCATCACCGGCGTGGTGGCGGAACATGCCGAAATGAGGGGCATAATTTAAGTTGAAGTCCGCCGCTTCGTTTTGGGAATTCATATTTGATTTTATAGAACCAAAAGTTGCCGAAGCGCCGGTCAGTGCTGTTGCTCCCGTCAATAAACTGCTCTGTAAAAATTTCTTTCTATCCATAATTTTGTCATAGGTTATAATAATTAAATAAGTCCAACACCTTTAAACACCCAATTTTCTATCAAAACTAATAAACTAAAGAAAAAAGGTGCAAAAGCATTTGCCAAGACCTAAAATAAAAGCGGAGAGAATATGTTAAATTCTCCCCGCTTTATACTGTTTTATTTATCTATAATTACTCTTAGTAATTCGGGTTTTGAATCAAATTATCATTTCGATTCATCTCTTCAAAAGGAATGGGTTGGAAATACATTTTGTCCTCCCATGCCCTGTTACCCGGCACTTGTGAACGTACCTCGTAGTTATAGTTGGTATAGCTACTACGGTCAGCCTGGCTTGCAGCCTCTGCTGTAATGTAAATATTTTGTGCCTGTTCATTCATTACGTCAGGAGCAATCATCCAGCGGCGAACATCAAAGTAGCGTTGTTCTTCAAAGGCCATTTCAATGCGCCGTTCGTTGCGATACTCTTCCATAAGCTCATCTCCGGTTACGGAAGCATCGAATGTGGGCATTCCGGCACGGGTTCTTATTCTGTTGAGCTCCCGGCGCGCATCAGCAAAATCGCCAAGTTCAATAGACGCTTCCACGTAGTTCAGCAAGACTTCGGTGTACCTGAAGAAGATCCAGGATCCTTCCTGCTTATTACTTGAACCGTGCTGCATGTCATTGCGGATAAACTTTTTCATGTAATACCCGGTGTAGCTTCCGTTCCAGTCTTCGATAGGTCCGTCACGGGTATCGACGCCAGGCACTACACTTCCATCAGAAAGTTCAAGTTCTTTGAACGTTTGAATAACGTTCTCACCATCATACTGTACGGCATCAGGTGGACGCTGGACCCATTCAGAACCATCATGAAGGATAGAAGCTTCCAGTCGGGGGTCACGGTCTTCATAAGGAGAAGCAGCGTGATCAGGATTATCCCAGCTAAATTCAGATCCATCCTCCATTTCATAGTCATCCACTAAGTTTTGGACAGGCGTATTCCCAGCCCAGTTGTGATACCCATTGGGACCGTTATCCAAGCCCGGGTTATGGCCATCATCACGCGTTTCTATATAGTAACGCTCCATGATGGTTTCCGGGTTGGCAGGCTTCTCCGTAAGGAACAGCTGATAGTAATTCTCGCCGGCTTCCTCAGGAGTTGCCGGATTGGGCCGGTAAAGTTCATACGCTCCCAAATCCATTACCTCCTGAGCTGCAGCTTTGGCATCTTGCCACATTTGCTGTTGGTTTGCTCCACTATAGCCGGTCACATCCATACCACTTGGATTTTGGTGATATAGATCACTGGCGGCAAACAATAAAACACGAGACTTCAGCGCCATTGCTGCTCCGGCACTGGCCCGCCCTAAATCATCTCCACTTTGTTCAACCGGAAGTAGGGTTGCTGCTGCATCTGCTTCCTGAACGATAAAGTCAACGGTTTCAGCAAAGCTATTGCGCGCAGGGGTAATATCCTCATCATCTAAAGAATTGGGATCCTGAATAATGGGGACTCCTCCATAAATGCGAAGCAGATTATGATAGAAATAGGCTCGCAGAAAATGAGCCTGCCCATTAAAAGAATCGAGCAGTGCCTGATCTTCAATCGTTGTTTCTTGCATTTCAGCCAGCAGGGTATTTACCTGCTGAATGCGAAAATACAAGTCCGCCCAATCCCAATGGTTAAAGTCTCCCCGGCTTCCAAAACTTCCCCTGTTACTTGGAGAAACATTAGATTCTACAATCTCGGGAATGCCATAGCCATGAGTAAAATGAGCCTCATCGGTGGTCGAAGCTAACATTACCTCATAGAGCCCATGGCCCATACCGAGGTAAATATCATTCAGATACGCCTCAACAAGCGCCGGGTCGTCCCAGACCGCTTCTTCAGAAATCTGATCAACCGGCTCCTGGTCTAATACGCTCTGCACATCGCAGGCCGTAACAGCCAGTAACATTACACAAAGTAACGTTGATATATAAGTTAAATTTTTCATAGTGATCTAATATTTTTGGTGCTTAAAATGTTAAAGAAATTCCGGCATTTATTACCCTCTTCTGTGGATAATAGGAACCTGCACCGTTTTGTGTCTCAGGGTCCATAAGACCGAAAGAATCCCAGGTAAACAGGTTAAACCCATTGAGATATATGCGCATATTCTGCATCCCCAATCTACTGGTCAGGTTTGTGGGCATATTATAGCCAATCTCCAATGTTTTAAGTCGCACATAATCCGTATTCCTGAAGAAGTAGGTATTGCCATTAGCAATCCAATACTCTTCGGTACGTTGGAATGCACGGGGACCTTCCGCATGGTCTTGATCCGGGTGCTGCATCATTGCGTTATCGGGATCAGGTCTCCATCGCTTCTGGGCGAACTGGTTAAAGTAGTTACCAAAATCGCCAGATTCCGTCTGGATATATTGCGATGCCCCTGCAGCGCCCTGGAAGAAGGCGGTGAAGTCGAACTGCTTATAACTGGCTTGGAAGGTAATTCCTCCCGTCCATTCGGGCACATCATTTCGGTCTGATCGAACACGGTCATCAGCGGTAATTTCGCCGTCACCATCAATATCCTTGAATTTAATATCGCCCGGCCGTACGGCATCTCTGTCTCCTGCCCAGTAGGCTCCATATTCATCAATATCTGCCTCATTCTGGAAAATGCCGTCAGCAACATAGAACAAACCGGTATCCATTTTAGAACCGGTTGACTGTTGCCACTCGGGGGCTCCTGCGGGTTCATCCCAATAATTAATTTCATTGGTAGCCCAGCCCGCATTGAGTGAGATATTATAAATCAAGTCTTCATTCACCTGATCGCTCCAGTTAATGGAACCATCCACCCCATAACTCGACACTTCACCTATATTTTCTTCCGGCAGACTCAGTCCAGAAGTTTGAGGAATAGAAGCATTTCGCTGGGTAAGAATATCGGTTCTCAGGTAGTCGAAATAATCCATCTCAATCGAGAGACGGTTGTCGAGCATAGAGGCTTCGATACCAACATCAAACTGATTAGCAACCTCCCAGGTAATGTTGGGATTGGGCGTCCGGGTCTGGTACATGCTGGGCACTTCCGTACCACCACCGAAGATGTATCCACCTCCGAAACCATAACTGGCCAGGTACTGGTAAGGATCAATACGGTCGTTACCGGTTTGTCCCCAAGAAGCCCGAAGCTTAAGGTTATCAAAGAATCCTACATTATCAGCAAAGAAGTCTTCTTCGGACAGCCTCCACCCTACAGATACCGCCGGGAAGAATCCATAACGAGAACCTTTGGGGAATATGTAGGAGCCGTCATACCGACCAACCAACTCTAGCAGGTATTTGCTTTGGTAATCGTAGTTGATGCGACTGAAAAGACTCTGCCATACGCCCTTGTTACCACTGCCGTTATTGGCCCGTTGCTCTTCACCACCGGCAAATAACTGGTCAATAGCGGGGGAAATATAGTTACGTCGGAAGGCATTGAACCAAGCATTGGATCCTTCGCGACGCTCCGCTCCACCAATAAGACTTATGGAATGATCCTCAAAATCACGCTGATATTGAACCACGGCATTTATTAGGATACTGGAACTATCCGCACTGAATTGGGATAAGGTAGGTTCCTGACCAGATGGTCGTGAAGCACCGGTTAAATACTGGGCCGGATCACCGCCATTAGCGCGATATCCATCGGCATCAAAACCGTAAAGGGTCCATGGCGTCAACCATACTTTCTGTTCCTGCAATCGCTTGTTATAGGAGAAAGTTCCACGAACATTTAACCCTTCCACGCCAGGAATTTCAATATCAGCGACGAGGTTAGCATTAAGAAAGTATCGGTCATCCTGGTTATAACCGGTAGCGTCTGTTCCGGTAACCACAGGATTCTGACCATTTTCAATATCTGGTCCCGGCAATCCATTGGGCCAGTAGGCCGGAAGCTGTGGCTTCCCTCGCATAAGCATACGGAAAGTTGCTCCTGCCCCCTGTGTCGGAAAGTTACGATCTTCAAAGCGACCGCTTACATCAAACTGCAAACTAATATTGTCATTAACCTGCCCATCAATATTACTTCGGAAGTTATACTGATTGTATCCGGTAGCACTGTTTTCATAATATCCATCTTCGGTGAGTGCACCTAAAGAGAGACGATACTGCATGTTTTCAGTACCTCCAGACATCGCAACATCAGCCCGGGTTTGATAAGAGACCGGCTTTAAAGCTTCGGCAAACCAATCGGTATCGTGATAGAGCCATGGATCCTCCGCGCCAATATTCTCATGCTTCTGTATTTCTTCTTGGGAATATCGGGGATCATTGCCTCTGTACATATCCACTTCATTCAGCATTTGAAGATAGGTGGGAGCATCCGCCATATTTGGAATGCGGGTCGGCTGGTTAAAACCCTGGTTAAAGTCTATTTGCAACTGAGGAGCTCCCCCTGTTGCACTGCCTCGCTTGGTTTGTACCAGGATTACTCCATTTGCTGCCCGTGAACCGTAGATAGCCGCTGAAGCATCCTTCAGTACGGTCATATCCTCAATATCACGTGGATTTATACGATCAAGAGCACCAGCTTCAGCGGGCACCCCGTCAATCACGATCAACGGACTGTTATCGTTTAAGGTATGCTGGCCACGAATACGAATAGTAGACCCATCAGAACCGGGTTCTCCACTCGAGGTAACGCTTACCACACCGGGTAGCTTACCACCAATAGAGTTAGAGGTATTGGTGACCGGTGTTTTCTGGAGCTCTTCACCACCTACTGCACTTACCGATCCTGTCAGTGTTTCCTTTCTCTGTGTTCCATAGCCGACAACGACCATTTCTTCACCAGAATAGGTTTCCTGAACCATCTGAATTTCAATAGTTTCACGGCCGTTTATTGGCACTTCTTGCCGCTGGAAACCAATGAAGGTAAAGATTAAGGTATCCTGTAAAGAAGCCGTCAATGAGAATGCACCGTCACTGTCGGTTGATGTACCTGTAGAGGTACCTTTAACCAGAATATTAACGCCGGGCAGCGAGCTTCCTTGGTTATCAACTACTGTTCCGGATATTTCTGCATCCTGTGCCTGAACCTCCATAGCACTTACTGCAATGAGCAAGCCGGTGACTAACAACATCTTCGCAGATGGTATTCTAAACCAGTTGCCCCTCCAACTTTTTTCCAGAACTCTGCCTTTAAGCATAGCTCTGATTACATCTGTCACTTTTTTGTTCATAGTAACCCCTGATATACAATTTTAAGGTTTGAATTAATTTATCCATAAATAAGTGTTTTCGATAACATAGAAAGGCCGCTGATTCGCTTAACTTACTATCCCATCCACCTTAGCTACTTGCTTTAGCTGTTATACAAACACTTATCCCTTTCTTTAAGTATCAAATATGATGGATAATTATGCAAATATTTTTATTACTTAGAATATTATTACACAATATTTTTTTGTGACTTATTTTTGCTGCACAACAATTCAATAATTCTAACAGCTATAAATAAGGACTTGTCTTTTTCAGGATTTAATAACGCCTCTAAATTCTCTTTTAGAGATGAAACTATAAGAAGACCAAGCTCACTAAAAAACCGTTCTCAAAGCAAAACAAGCTGCATACTGAAACAATAAGAACTTCATATTTAGAATATGACAATGGGCTTCGCTTTAAAATTCAACCTCCTGCTGAAGCAATTAAAGGGGTACTTAACCGGATACTTTAAAGTTAACATCGTACTAACGAACTTTACTTTTATTGGGACATAATCATCTCTCAATTTCTTTGAATAATTATTTTTAACCTAAAAATATAGTCCAATCTGTGCGAGCCGCAGTCAAATTTCAAATTCAATTCAAGTTTATGCAAATATATTTCACATCAATGGTTATTGATTCTAAGAAGGCTTTGCAAAGCCTTCTCTAAATAATCATAAGAACCCAATAGTTTACTCAGGCTATGCTGACAAAAGACTCTACAACTAAAAGAAAAGCTGGTACTTCCCCGGCACTCTAAAAGAGATTCGTCTTGGTTATCTTAATGTGGTTAAAAATTGGTGTACTAAACAAAGTACCTCTGGCTTTTGCTATAAGATACTCATCGAGGTTTCTCTTAGAAAAGATGGATAGGGAGATTGAACTGTTACCTGAAGATCTTTAATTCTGTCTCTAACTGCTAAAGACGTTACTAATATGACTCTTAAACCTTAAGAAAGGGATGGGGTGATATCCATATCAAGGCATTCTTCAAACATAGCATCGTACTCCTCAATCCTTTTTGACCAGTCAAGATGCTTATTAATATTCTGCAGCGAGGCTTTGGGCAGAGGATCTGTTTGATTCGTCAGCAGGTCTTTCAAGTAATGAAACAGGTCATCTTCTGTTTCATAAAGCACCGGGGCATGTAATAACGGTTTATGCAGGCTCTGGGGAACCAATTCTGGGTAATGTAACCGGTTGGGTACCAAGGGGTGGCAACCGCAATATATGGCCTCCATAATAGCGACGCAGAAAAATTCATAGGTGGCTGTAGACACAACAATATCTCCCCGGTGCAGCAGTTTGCTGTAATTTTCTTTGTTTTCTACATATCCAAAGTGGGTAATATGCCGACCATAACGCTTCCAGGCCTTTTCGAACTCTTCAGGCTTTTCGTGCTGTGTATCCCCGGCCAATATCAGGTCAAAGGTTAAATCGATATCGTTTAGGCGATTCAAAACCCGAAAGAACATGGCCGGATTTCGATCAAACTGCCAGCGTTGATTCCAAACAATAACAGGATTATCGTTAGAACTTCGGATATCTGGCTGGGCATCAAATCGTTGAAGGTCAAGACCCGGGTAAAGCACCAAGCTCTTTTCGGCAATTTTGTCTACCGGGTAATAATATTTGTCATCCGGATAATTGGCCAAAAAATCCGGAAGGGCCTTCAGAAAGTCGCTGCGATGAAATTTAGAAGAAAAAATCAGCCGGTCAGCCGATAACATACTCAAATAGTTCAGGTAGCAATAGGTTTGATCTCGCTCCTCTCCTTCCGGCATGGGCTGGGTAAACTGGTTTTCATGCATATACATCACTTTCGGGATGTTGGCAAACCGTGGACTGGTCAACGACAAAAAAGCAGGCAAATTCGTCATACTGCTAACCAGCAGAAGATCAATCTCCTCTTCAACCTCTTGAGCCATACCGGCCAGTACTACGGAGTTACCATGCATTCGCCATTTCTTCCCCTTATAACTTAAATTAACAGGAATAATATGATGGCGAGAATGCTTCTGAAGTCCTTGTAAAAATGCTTTATGCGAACCGCTGTAAAAAGGTTCAACCGCCAGAATGTTCATGGGAGAAATTGATTGGTTGAATTGTTGAATGAATATTTATTGATTGAAGTAAACTAAAAAATAAGAGAATTCATTAATTCAACAATTCATTCTTACCTGAAGCGAGCTTCAATATCTTCAAGAGGTATATATTCTAATGTAGGCTTGTTCAGCGGATCTTTGTAGGGTTCATCGCAAGCAAATAACTGATCCAGCAAATTCTCCATCTCCATATCGGTAAGCTTCTTGCCTTTTGGAATGGCCGTCTTAGAAGCGAAAGCAATGGCTAATTTCTTGCGTTCATCAAGCTCTACTTTGCCATCAAGTTCCCGATATTGATGAAGCATGGCCTTTAGCACTGAATGTTCATCTCCGACATCGATATCGGCAGGCACCCCGCTTATCATTGCCGTATTTCCGCTCAAAAGCTGAACATTAAATCCCATTCGCTTTAAAATGGGATGCAATTCTTCCAAGAGTGAAAAATCAGATGCCGAAAACTCTATATTCTGTGCAAATAACAGCTGCTGAGTACTTGGAATAGCCTCTTCAGTTGCGCTCAGTGCTTTCTCATATACAATACGCTTGTGGGCCGCATACTGGTCAATCATGCACAATCCAGAACGCGTCTGAGTAAGAATATAGCAATTATGCAGCTGCCAAAACCCTCGTTCCCCCATACGCTCCGGAGGGGTATCTTTGCCTCCCTGCTCTTCCTGTTTGCGACGTTCAGACTGTTCATCAAAACTATACAGCTGGCGAGAAAACCCTTGTCCCTCCCCCTTGGGCTTAGACTTGGACTGGTCAAAATTGATGCGAGAAGGAAATTTTACCGGTTTTTTCTTAGGAGTGGATTTTTGCGTTGTTCCCCCGAAACTAAAGTCCGAAGAAAATCCACCGGATCGCGAGCTCCTACCTTGAGAGGTCGGAACCTCAGGAACTAAAAACTGTTCATTGAGTGCTTTTTTAACCACCGATTTTGTCAACTTGATCACCCCTCGCTCATCCTCAAACTTTACCTCCTCTTTAGCCGGGTGAACGTTTACATCCACCTGGGAAGGGTCAACGCTTAGGAAAATAGCATAAAAGGGATATTCCTTTTCTCCGGTCCAGGTATCGTAAATATTTAGTATGACGTGCGTAAGATAGCGATGCTGAAAAGGCCGACCATTAACAAAGAGAAACTGCTCGCCCCGGCTTCTTTTGGTCAATTTGGGATCCGCTAATATGCCGCGTACCGAAAGATAGCTGGTTTCCTCTTCAAACTCGATAAGGCTGGCTTTGTAGCTTTTTCCAAACATCTGGGCCACACGCTCTTTCAGCGGCTGCTCGGCAGGCAAGTCATAAATTGAGTCGGTATCAGCAATCAGTTCAAAACCAAGCTCCGGATTAGCCAACGCAGCCTGTTGAACGGTCTTCAGGATATGGCGAAATTCTGTTGCGTCGGTCTTTAAAAACTGGCGGCGGGCACGCACATTATAAAACAGGTTTCGGATGGCTACCGACGTCCCTATATCAACAGCGGCAGGTTCAAACGATTTCTCCTTTCCACCCCAGATCTCATATTTATACCCCATGTCATCACCGGGACGCTTCGTCTTAAGCGTAACTTGCGCTACTGAAGCGATAGAAGCCATCGCCTCTCCCCGAAAGCCAAGGGTTCTTACACGGAACAGATCATCCATGTCATGAATCTTGGAGGTTGCATGCTGCTTAAAGCAGAGCCGTAGATCTTCCTTCCCCATCCCGCAGCCATTATCCACGACTTGGATAAGCGTGCGTCCGGCATTCTGAATAATAATTTTGAGCTGGTTTGCTCCTGCATCGATGGCATTATCCAGCAACTCCTTGACCACTGAGCTGGGTCGTTGGATGACTTCGCCGGCAGCAATTTTGTTTGAGATTTCGGGAGGCAGCTCGTGTATAATCGAATCTTGGGAATCCGTTTCCTGAGTCAAAGTACGTACTTATTTTCGATTTTGCATTATTCTTCCACAGCATCGAGCAGTTTAGGGTACCCATGCTGATTAATCATCGGATACGAAGATAAAACTTATAGCAGATACATGATATACAAGATCATTGACAAGCCCAGCGCATACATCAATACCGATCGCCCTTGATGATATTTTTTGTGGCTTCTTCTAATCTTCATTCGCTCCTTTCTGCTCTTATCTTCTTCAGGATTATAATGGCGAAAAGGGTAATTAAATTTTCTGGGTTTGGGGCGATGCCCGAACATTGGTTTAATCATGGCAGCTTCCTTTCATAATAGATAGAAGTTTTCCATTAGCTGATATTAATATAACCAGAATATTCATCAAAATGCAGTCATTTCACAGGCTGGTATTTTGGCATGCACCTGCGATTTTTTTTTGGTATACTTAAAGGCAAATTTAATTCAAATATATTGCTGAGATTCTCATGAGTTATGACAAGATTACGCCCCCGGAAAAGGGCACCAAAGTTGAAAAAAAGTCCGATGGTTCACTAAAAATAGGTGATGATCCGATTATTCCATTTATTGAGGGTGATGGTATTGGCATCGATATTACGCCGGTCATGCGCAATGTTATTGATAGTGCGGTCGAAAAAGCCTATGACGGTCAAAAAGAAATTAACTGGTTTGAAATTTATGCCGGCGAAAAGGCCGTCGACTTCTATGGTGATGGAGAGTGGTTGCCAGAAGACACCTTAAATGCCATTGAAGAATATAAAATTGCTATTAAGGGCCCTCTTACAACGCCCGTAGGTGGAGGAATTCGTTCACTGAATGTAGCTATTCGTCAGAAAAAAGATCTTTATGCTTGTGTTCGCCCGGTAAAATATTACCAAGGCACCCCAAGTCCGGTTAAGCATCCCGAGAAAACAGATATGGTTATCTTCCGGGAAAATACCGAAGACATTTACGCTGGTATTGAATATCAAACAGGCACTGAAGAGAATGAGAAGCTTAAGAACTTCTTGATTAATGAAATGGGAGTCGATCAGATTCGATTCCCGGATACTACTTCCCTGGGTATTAAGCCTATTTCTACTGAAGGCACGAAACGCCTGGTCCGTTCAGCTATCGATTATGCTCTCGAAACCGGCCAAGACAGCGTTACGCTGGTTCATAAGGGTAATATTATGAAATTTACCGAAGGTAGCTTTAAGGAATGGGGCTATGAAGTTGCTCGTGAAGAATATGATGCCGAAGTTATTGGTGAAGGTCCCTGGTGCAAGCTTCCAAATGGTCTCGTTGTAAAAGACGTCATTGCTGATGCCTTCTTGCAACAGATCCTGACGCGTCCCGATGAGTATGATGTTATAGCCACCATGAACCTGAACGGTGACTATATTTCAGATGCTCTTGCTGCCTGTGTGGGTGGAATTGGAATTGCGCCCGGTGCAAACATCAATTATAACACTGGTCTTGCTGTTTTTGAAGCTACGCACGGTACGGCACCCAAGTATACCGGACAAGACAAAGTAAATCCGGGATCTCTGATCCTTTCTGCGGTTATTATGCTCCGATACATGGGCTGGAATGAAGCCGCTGACTTGGTCGAGAAAGGCATTGAGGCTTCCATTAATCAGAAGCAAGTAACCTATGACTTTGAACGCCTGATGGAAGGTGCTACCCTTCTGAAGTGTTCGGAATTCGGTGAGAAAATCGTAGAGAATATGTAATTCTTTCTCTCGTTTCTTCTCCACTTTTTCAAAATCCGCAGCGTCCAAAAGGCGTTGCGGATTTTTTTATTCCTATGAGACTTCGCAAAACCTCATTCTGTCAAAAACTCCGAAAAGGTTGCAAACCCTTTCGGTCTTTAGAGTCATTCAAACTATTTCAATTTTAAAGAGGAAAAATAAACCTTTTATCTGAGAGCTTGACATAGATAGAAAACCCGCAAAGAATTGGAACCTTTGCGGGTTTATAAATCCACCTAAAATAAAGAGAGCAATCAGGCCTTAGTTAAAGGAGTATCGAAGGCCAAACTGTACTCGCCAACGAGATTCCAATCCAAATGTATTGACATAAGTATTATTTAAACTGGGATCAAAGCTGTAAACGGGTCCCTCGCTTGGATCAGCCACATTAATACCAACAGGCTGACTGTTCGTCGGATCTTTCCGGACACCCCATTCTGAATTGAGCAGGTTGCCAATATTAAGAACATCAATACTGAATTCAATGGAGTTGTTGCCGAGATTCAGTTTCTGAAGCACTCGCAGATCATACTGACTGTACCACGGACTCAATACCGCATACTTTTCGGCATATTGCCCCCTTCGGCTGCTTAAGTAGTCGTCTTGGGCAATAAATTCACTGAATGCCTGGCGCTGAGCCTCCTGCTCTTGCCCGCTCCCCGTAAAGGAATAGGTCTGGAGCTCAGACTCTGTAGGAATGTAAATCAGATCATTCAACCCAGAACCGTCACCGTTTGCATCGCCGGAGTAGGTATAACTGAATCGTCCGCCCTTGGCATATTCAAAGAAGAGCGAGAAGGTAGTAGCCCATCGGCTGTCCTGCCCATAGCGAAAGGTTTTATTGGCCGTCCCTACAAAACGATGCTTGTTGCCATAAAGCGATGGGGATAGGTTCGGCGTATTTACATTTCCAAGCGCCGGATTTCTTGCAAAAGCATCACTTGAAATTTCAGCTTCAATAGAATTTACATCCTGCGCATCCAGGTAGTTATAGGCCAGCGAAGTAAAGAAGTTTTCACCAAATCGCTTTTTGACCTCTACCGTCCAGTTAAAACTCCGTCCTTTATCCGTATTTGTGAAGACGTAGGCATTTTGAGCAGGTCCCCCGAATGCTCCTACCTGGTTACCATTCGGATCTTCGGCATAGTCATCAGTTGTGTAATAGGCCCTGTTATCAACCCCGTTTAAGGTGCCGGATGGCGGTTTTAATCCAAAGTTCTTAACCAGCACACCATTTACATCTTTGGTAAAGATGAAATCTGAGGAAAGTAACCAGCCGCCCTTAAATCGCTTTTCAACACCTATGTTTGAGCGCCAAACCTGGGGAAATTGGAAATCAGGGTCCGTGACCTGGTAAAATGAAAATCCTGTATTAGCAACCTGGTTGCCCACCCAAACAAATGGGAAGCGCCCTGTGAAGAGGCCTGATCCACCTCGAAGCTGTAGTGTCTGATTGCCCATGGGATTCCAGTTAAAACCAATACGTGGCGAAAGAATAGGCGTCTGCTCGGGAAGCTCTGTACTACTGAATTGCACCGGATTTCCATCCTCATCGTAGTAGGTTAAATCAGGAGCATAGGTGCCGCCTTCATCCAGGGTGCCCCCCTTTCGTTCAATATTCTCCCGGATCTTTTCTTTTGTATTAAAGTAGAGCGGCATATCCACGCGCAATCCATAGGTAAAGGTAAAGTCGTTGTTTATGGTCCACTTATCCTGTGCATAAATGGCCCATTGACCGACGTTCGTCTCAGCCAGCGCCCAGCTGTCATTAGCATTATTATTATCAAAAACCTGTTGAGCATTTTCGACTGCAGCATCAAGCCCACCGGAATTAACCAGATCTACGAAGTTTTCCATTGGGATACCTGCCCCGGAAAATACTCCACCCGGTTGCCCGATGTAGTACGCCCCAAGGTTAAAAGAGTTATCAAATTTGAAGGCTTCGAATGATGTACCTATGGTGATGGTATGGTCCCCTGCAAAAATGTCGAAATTGTTGGTCACCTGGTATACCTTCTGGTCGAGACGATTGTGGATAGAAAACGGCTCGTGTCCTGCAACGATATATCTGATACCATTTTTTGAAATGTTAACCGTGGGGAAAGGCGAACTAAAGGGATCCCGGCTGTCATCAAAATGGGTATACCCTACCTGCAGCTTATTCGAAAACTTATTACCAAGCAGTGACCGTAATTCTACGATACCGGACTGTATCTTATTATTGATACGGTAGCCGGAATTATGAAACTGTAGTGTGGTCTGATCCGGTCCGCGACGGCCAATAGCCGAGGGATGTGCATTCTGCTCCCGAAAAGCATCCAGAAAGTTATAAGTAGCCGTTAAAGAGTGATTGTTATTGATGTTCCAATCGAGCTTAAAAATACCCTTGTTGTTATCAGTATCGTGCGAATAGCGTTCATAGGCGCCGGTACTGTATCCGTAACGATCGGCCAGTGCATTACTAACGGTCATCAGATCCTCTTCTTCTACCCGCGAAACATTGCCCCCGGATCGACTGGAATTATTGGCCAGGAAGTTACTTCCAAGGTCATCACGAAGATCAAGTTCAAAGTTGGCAAAGAAAAAGAGCTTATCTTTGATAATAGGTCCACCCAGGCTTAATCCCGTCTGGAACTGTGTAAGATCCGGCACAAAGATATCATTTCCTTCCACTTTGGATCCGGTAAAATCCTCATTTCGGTAGAACCCAAACACCGATCCCTTAAACGTATTGGTTCCACTCTTGGTAACGGCATTGACGGCAGCACCGGTAAAACCAGCCTGTGTGACGTCATAGGGAGCTACCGACACCTGAATCTGATCGATGGCATCCAGCGAGATGGGCTGAGCGTTGGACTGTCCCCCGGGCGTAGCGGCATCTAATCCAAAGGGATTATTAAAGATAGAGCCATCCAGCGAAAAGTTATTAAACTGGTCATTACGTCCGGCAAAGGAATTCCCATCCGAAGAAGGCGCCAGCCGGTAGATGTCTTCTGCAGAGCGGGTTATAGTTGGTAACTGCTGAATTTCCGCATTGTCAATGGTAGTAGCAGCCCCGGTACGGCTTTCGTTGATATCCTCATCCCCTCCTGCCGTAACGACGACTTCGTCAAGACCTTCGACGTTTTCTGCCAGCTGAAAATTTACGGTTTGGGTTTTGCCCAGTGATAAGGTGATATCTCCCTGGACTTGTTTTTCGAAACCGATGAAGGTTGCGGTAACGGTATAAGGCCCTCCAATACGAAGATTGGGCAGGGTAAATCGCCCGTTAGAACGAGTGGATACGCCCCTTTGTGTGCCCGACGGCTCATGTACCACAATTATATTTGCACCTGCTAACGGCTCTCCACTTTCATCAGTCACCTGCCCTTCGATGGAGGCAGTGGTAACCTGTGCATAACTTGTGTTAACTGTTAGTAGGGTACACAAACAGATTAACACAGCTCCTATTACTGCTTGTAACAATTTGGCCATATTTTCTACACTTTTTAATTATATGATTACAATTCATTAAAAGTTATTTAAATTTTGGGTAAATAAGTAGTCAAGGCATTCATAAGTTATATTCAGTGGAGATCACTTTAGTAAGGGGAGCACTTTGAAGCAAATTCCTGTTGTCTAAATCCATACAAGCTTCAAGCTTAATTCGGTTTGAGATCCCCCGACAACATGGTATAGTTAAATTCTCTCAATAAGATCAACAGGTTGCATGCGCTCCCCCATTCTATTTGTTATATGGATTGGTCTGATATCCTTACTGTTTGTACCAATAATCCTTACTGTTTCCGCGGTACATCCTTACTGTTTCCGCGGTACATCCTTACTGTTTCTACACCATAAACAGTAAGGATTTTCGAATAAGGTACGGGGAGCCCGGCTGATTGCTAAGTGATTGAACACATTATTTCCTCTTTTAAGGAAACCTATGCCTGGGCTTAAAATATTGAAAGGAAGGTAAGTCGCCTTGTATATTCTATAATAGTGCGAACTTTTACTTGCACCATTGATAGCAACAAAGCCAAAAGGCAGGACTCATGATCAAATTGAATAAGCTTTATAAAGAAACAGCAGTTGTATTAAAAGCTGGAAAAAGCATCAGAGTTTACCAAGCTATTCCACGCCTCCTGGTGAGCGGATAACTGCTCCCCCATTCGTTCAATAAGCTCAGCCCGGTCTGCCTGAACTTCGGCAAACCCCAAAGAACTGGATTGCCCTTCTACGCCTTGGGTATTGGTTTGACTGCTATTAGCCACCTCATTAACAACACGGTCCGCTTTACGAAGAGCAATCAAAAAGCCCGGCGTATCAAGTCCCGAGTCACTTCCCAGCTCTTTAAGAGCATCGTTGCGGACGGATTCAAGCCGGTTTGAAACGGACTGCCTAAGCAAAACACTGGCCCGTTCTACGGCCTTAGATACCGCTGAAACCGAATCGGGGCCAATAGCAGTGGCATAACTACTGATTGTTGAACCTTCAAAAGCTACTTCTTCCTTATTAAACCATGTGGGTGTTGACTGAGACTCCGCAGAAACATCATTTTGGGCATTGGCAGAGGGAGAAACCGTTTGTGATGTGCTTGAACATCCTGCAAAAGCACTTGCAACTACGATGATTGTAAGTAAAGAAAATAAGCGGTTCATAAATCTATATAGTTTCCTGTTTAATATTTATTCTGGATATCAGATAACCTTAAAATTCTTCTAAAGATCAGCGGATCATTACTTAAAGAAAAAGCTATGTCGTGGCATTGTACTTATAATGAAGCGGGCATATTCAACCTTCTTCTCATCAATGATAATGAGTCCCGGGAAAGATCCTTTAAAGAATACATACTTTCAACTGTCGTATGTGTTCCGCGCTCACTTTGGGAAAGGTGTATTTCTCTACCTTAGAGCAACTCCTTTTATTGATTTTCGGAGGAATTTACCGTCTCCAGTTTCCCAAGCTTTAAAGTTTTGGACAATTCCTCTCCGTCTCGCCAAATTTTAAGAGATACCCTATCACCAGGATGCAAAACGGCAATCTTCTGTTGCAACTGGTTAGATTTGTTCACGACCTGTCCGTTAACACTTAAGATAACATCGCTGCTTTGCAGTCCTGCCTCGGCTGCCGCTCCACCAGATGATATATTCGTGATGAGCACACCTTTAATTTGATCCATCTCCAACTCTTCAGCAAGGTTAGCATCAACCGTTCGGATAACGACCCCCAATAATGCCCGATGCACCTCGCCATATTCAATAAGATCGCTGGCTACCTTCATTGCAAGGTTAGAAGGGGCCGCAAATCCATATCCCTGATAGCTTCCACTCAAGGAGGCGATAGCGGTGTTTACCCCAATAAGTTCTCCACTGGTATTCACCAAGGGTCCCCCGCTGTTCCCCTTATTGATGGCGGCATCCGTCTGTATAAAACTTTCCACCCGCATCTGATCTCGTATAATCTGCATATCGCGACCTAAGGCGCTTACAATACCCGCTGTTACCGTTGAGCGCAACCGGAAAGGATTGCCAATAGCCAATACCCACTCGCCCACTTCTACATTATTAGAGTTGCCAATAGTGATAGCCGGCAAATTTTGTGCATCTATTTTCATGACAGCCAAATCGGTGGTTGGATCTTGCCCTACAATACGTGCCGAATAAGTCCGGCGGTCATTTAGGGTCACTTCAATACCATCCTCCGTGGCGCCGTCAATTACGTGGTTGTTTGTCAGGATGTATCCATCGCTGCTAATGATAATGCCCGAACCTACCGTCCGTGCCCGACGTGGAAAAATATGTCCCCAGAAATCCTCCTCTTCCTGATGAATATCATCCTCCGGCATGTCCTCTTGAGAAAAGGGGACTTCTGATTCTATATATACCACCGTGGGATTTACCCGGTTGGCGATTTCTTTGAAAAGAAAACGGTCATCCAGCTGTTGTAATTCTTTATCGGTGAAAATAGGCCGGGCGCTATGTTTTATTTCTGTAACTTTTACATCTGCCCGATCATCAACCCGATCTTGCTGATAAAAAGCGAATAAAGTTCCCACTAAAATACCAATGAGCAATAATAATATGCCTGAAAGATATCGGTCCCGTGTCCTCATAATGACTCCTGTAATATTTGTTCAAAGATGGCATCTGAGGTACGATCCTTTAATCCCTCAACATGGAACTTGAGATACCGATCTAATTTATCTATCAATGCCTTTAGCTCTCCCCTTTCAAATGGTATATCAAATAATTTAGAACTTTTTGACTGGAGCGCAATAGCTAAAAACCTAAATTGATTAGGGGTTAACTTGTATGCGTGTGATGAAACACTCTCCGTAGTTATTAAACCCGATTCGAGGTTTAAATAGTTCATTTTATCCGAACGGCCGGCATGGTCTACCTGCAGGCCAATACCAACAAGGGTAGCTAATCGAATCTGTAGGTAGGGGAAAATAAGCGGCGGATGAATCTCGGTTTCATCCAGCCAGTGCAACA
Organism: Fodinibius salsisoli; assembly: GCF_026229185.1. Lineage (GTDB taxonomy): Bacteria > Bacteroidota > Rhodothermia > Balneolales > Balneolaceae > Fodinibius > Fodinibius salsisoli. The sequence continues at coordinate 276,370 of NZ_JAGGJA010000003.1, forward strand.
TTTTTTGGGAGAAGTTGAAGAGGGGTTTATTGACTTCGTTTTCGTGCAGCAGCTGGCTGATAAGCTCAATTGCGGAAGTCATTGTCGCCATCTTCTCAAAATCAATGCGCAAGTTCATCAACTTTTCGAGATAACTCGCCTCCGAAAGTATCTGTACTGAACGAGAAGATTTATAGTAGTAAATGACATCCAGCAGATTGCCTATTTCAATGAGCCCGGAAAATTTATTCTTGGGCTTTTTAGCACCACGAACCATCAGCGCAATTTTACCATGTTCACGAGTGAACATGGTAACAATCTTGCTTGATTCCTGGTAGTCTACCGTTTTAAATATTATAGCCTCGGTATGCGTAATCATTCCTTTTCTTATTCATGGCATTAATAATCCATCTACAGAAAAGGAAGTATAGTACCGGTAGAAATGCAACAACAATTTTAATTTCCGGTACCCGTCAACTGTATCGATTTAACCGGCCTGTTATTTAACGCAGAGTTATTGATCGGCTTCAGTTTTTGAGTTGACTCCTGGATGAGGGCCTCAAAGTCGCTGTTATTCATTTGGTCTTCAAAATGGATAACATTTTCTCGATCAACCCACGGTGTTACCTTTTTCGCGGCTGCAGAAGTAACTTTGAGAGCTTCGAAATTAATATTATTCAGCTGGAAATCGCTACTGCCGGAGGCAACTTGCGATTGTGAAGGAGCAGCCGATATCCTTGATCTGCGAGAATCGTCGGTTACACTACCGCCCATATAAAACCATGTGCCTCCTGCCCCAATCGTCAATGCCAGCGTAGCTGCCACTGCGTACTTGAAAACAGGGTTAAGAGTTTTCTGGGACTCTCGATTTTTTTCGGCCTGCTCAGCAGCCTGTTTTAAAATATTGTTCGAGAGCTCAGATGGAGGGTCCTTGCGGGGAAGCTTGTCTAATTTTTTTAGCGTCTGCCGCATACTTTCGACCTCGATTAGAAGGTTTTCGTCCTCCATCATTGCTCGTTCCATCAGTAGCTCCTCAGAAGGATCCATCTCCTTCATCAGATACCGAATGCAATCATTATCCTCGTTGCGCATAGTTTTGTTCTTCTTGTTCTTTTTCTTTATCAAAAAGTTTTCGAAGATTTATCAACGCATACCGCATTCTTCCGAGTGCAGTATTGATGGATACGTTCGTCAAATCAGCAATTTCCTTAAACGGCATTTCATAATAATGACGCAGCATTACTACTTGACGTTGTTCCTCAGGAAGATCACTTATATGTTTCATCAGACTATTTTTAATTTCATCTTTTTCAAGCTGTTCCTGTGCGCTGACAAGATCTTCATCAGGCAAACGATCATAGAAATCAGTGTTTGATTCCTTGTCGTAGTTAGAACTAACGTCCACGAACCGTTTTTGTTTTCTTAAATAATCAATTGTTGCATTATGGGCTATTCTCATCACCCAGGCAATCCATTTACCCTGCTCATTATAGGTGTCATCCATCTTAGTAATGACCTTGGTAAACGTCTCCTGGAAGATGTCATCAGCCTTGCCGGCACTACCTACCATACTGTAGATATAGGAATAAATCTTCGTCTGATGACGATTCATCAACTCGCTGAATGCCTGTTCGTCCCCATTTTGGCGATAAAAACGAACCAGATCCTTATCATCCAGCTGTTTATATTTCTTACTGATATGTTTGGATTGTTCAAGCTTCATAATTTCCTCACGCCTGATTTAAGAATTTTTAGTCTTCGATGCAACTAATTTTTGCAATTAGACGCATTATATTGACCTCATCTTACTTTCAGAACAAATTTTACTGCTGTTATGATTCATCTGTTTAATTGTATCACTAATGAATACGTATAACATCCAATATTGTTCCGTTTCAGTCAATGTCTATTTCCATTGTATGTAATGAACAACTCGATGTATATCACATGATGATGTGATGCCGACAATTAGGCCTCTGTGTGAAAGTAATCATACACCCGTTGACCCATTTTATTCCCAACTTCCTCTTGTAATACGTCAATATCTGCTTTTTGGATTGATTTTACGGATCCAAATTTTGTTAACATTTTTTGAGCAGTTTTTTCTCCAATGCCCTTAATTTGGGTTAATTCGGTCTGTATGGTTCGTTTTGAGCGTTTATTTCGGTGGAAAGAAATCGCAAAGCGGTGTGCCTCGTCTCTCACACGCTGCAATAGCTTCAGGGCCGATGATTTTTTGGGAATCATAATGGACTGCGAGCGCCCCGGTACAAATACTTCCTCGAGTCGTTTGGCCAGCCCAATAATCTCACACTGCCCGTAAAAGCCGATCTCTTTTAATGCTTCTACCGCACTGCTAAGCTGCCCCTTGCCCCCATCCACGACAATTAAATCGGGAACTTGCTGCTTTTCGTTCATAACCCGCTTGTAGCGCCGGCTAAGCACTTCTTTCATGGAGGCAAAGTCGTCGGGGCCTTCCACCGTTTTGATATTAAACCGCTTGTATTCGCTTTTTCTTGTTCGCGCATCCACAAAACAGACCATGGAAGCCACCGGATCACTGCCCTGCAGGTTCGAGTTATCAAAACATTCAATGCGCCGTGGCAGCCGATCCAGGTCGAGATGCTCTTTCAGTTCTTTTACAGAATGCGGGATACGCTTTCGGGCCGCTTTTTCCTTTTCCAGCTTACGCTCTCCCAGCAAGAGCTTGGCATTCGACAGGGCCATCCGAATCATTTTGGCCTTTTCTCCACGCTGTGGGCGGTGGATCCGTACTTTTCGTCCACGTTCTTCCCAGAGATATTGGGCAAGAGGTTCATCATTCACAAGGTCGTCGCTTACGTACACTTCATCTGGTATTCCACCCGCATGTTGCCCTGTGTAATAATCTTCTACAAATGACTGCAACATCTCTCCTTTCTCCAGATGCTTGATATTCTTAAGGAAGCGGTGGAATTTACTAATCAGCTTTCCTTCGCGTACTTTAAATAGCACACCACATGCTTCCGATATTTCTTCATCTACTTTAATGGCAAAGAGATCACGGTCTACTTTTTTATCGGCCACCATCTTCATCTTACGGCTGTATTTTTGTACCGCCCGGAGGCTATCCCTGATACGCGCAGCCTTCTCAAATTCGAGGGCTTCGGATGCTATCGACATCTCTTCTTTGAGGTCCCGGATCAAGGCATCCGTCCGGCCGTTCAACATCCGCTCCACTTTATAAATCGTCTCTTGGTATTCTTCCATGTCCCAATCACCGGAACAGCTTTCCAGATAATCATCAAAGCAAGAATGCCATTGGGGGGCGCCTTTAGTCCGGTCTACATTTTTTCGGGAAACGGCGCATGTACAGAGCCCAAAAGCTTTTCGCATCGTTTCCAGCATCCGCTTCATGTGCATAACGCTGTCGTAGGGACCGAAATACTTACTGCCATCATTGATGACGGTTCGCGTTGGATAAACCCGGGGACGATCGTCATTGGTCACGCAGATATATGGATAGGATTTGTCGTCCCTATACATCACGTTATAACGAGGCTGATGTTCTTTAATCAGGTTATTTTCCAAGATTAAAGCCTCGGCCTCAGAATCCGTCACAATGACTTCCAGATCCTTGATCTTTTTCACCATTACACGAATGCGACCGTCGTGCCCCCCCGATTCCTGAAAATAAGATCGCACCCTGTTACGCAGCCGCTTGGCTTTGCCAATATACAATCGCCGATCCTTACGATCTTTAAACATATATACACCCGGCGAAAGCGGCAGATGGTCTACCTTCTCCTTCACATCTATGTTTGCAGAACTTGTGCTCATCAATTACTATTTATTTTTATCATTCTTTCGTCCGAACATTAACAAAAAGATAAAACCATGCAATCCACGCGGTTTTATCTTTATCGTAACTAATAGCCACTGAATCTATGTCAATACAGTCGATTATTCAATGGATGATGATCGGTATTTCCATTGTTTTACTTTCTGGTCAGTCTGCAGCTAATTTACAAAATAGAGGGATGTCCTTACAACCTGCAACTCCGGATAATTACGAATTGGTATGGTCTGATGAGTTTGATTATGAGGGCTTACCGGATGATTCGAAGTGGAGCTATGATGTCGGCGATGGGTGCCCCGATTTATGCGGTTGGGGAAATAATGAACAACAGTATTATGCCCAGAACCGGCTTGAGAATACACGGGTACAAGACGGGCATCTCATCATCACTGCTCGCAAAGAATCTTACAAAAGCGCAGCTTACACTTCAGCACGGCTGTTGACTCGCAATAAAATGGCCTGGACCTATGGACGTATAGAGGTCAAGGCCAAGCTCCCTTTGGGCCGAGGAACCTGGCCCGCAATCTGGATGCTCCCGGAAGAATGGGTTTACGGCGGATGGCCTTCAAGCGGAGAGATTGACATTATGGAGCACGTGGGACACGAACCTAACCGTATTTATGCAACGGCTCACACCGAGGCCTTCAACCACAGCGATGGTACCCAAAACACGGATACCCTCCGCGTGCCGGATGCCGAGCACCGTTTTCACCGGTATGCTATTGAATGGACCCCGGATGCCATCACCTGGTTTGTTGATGACAAACAGTATGCGGTCTTTAAAAATCGCCGGCAGACTTATAAGGAATGGCCCTTCGACCAACCCTTTCACCTGATTCTCAATATTGCGGTCGGCGGCAACTGGGGAGGTCAGGAAGGTATTGATGATACGATCTGGCCCCAAGAGATGGTTGTTGACTACGTTCGCATATATCAAAAGGAATAAATCCACTCAAATATTGATAGCCACCAAAATTATATTTTACTTAATTTTTTGATAAGCGAATGGGATAGACGGGAAATAAAGTGCCATGACGAACAGAAAACGTATATTTGTGTGCCTCTTGCTGATTATTCAGGCAGGACTCATCTGGCCGGTATATGCTATCTTTAGTGGCATAAAACCCATGATCCTCGGCCTTCCCCTCTCCTTTGCCTGGATCATCTTCCTCCTGCTCTCTTCTTTTTTCCTGCTCCTCTGGTATCATTTGAGTGAACCTTCCGACTCTACTGGTGAGCGCTGATGGAAAGCTGGATTATCATTTTAATTATTTGCGGCATCTATCTGGCTATCACGCTGGCCATGGGTATCATTCCCGGACTAACGGTTTCAGAAAGTGTAACTGGATTTGTGGCTGGCGACCGAAGCATGAATCTGCTCATTCTCTATTTTGTGATGGGCGCTTCCATCTTCTCTTCTTTCGCCTTTCTGGGCGGACCCGGATGGGCTTATTCGCGCGGAGCAGCGGCTTTTTACATTATCGCTTATGGCACCACCGGCATGATCCCCATCTACTTTTTTGGTCCGAAGGTACGCCGCCTGGGCGAAAAGTATGGATTCGTGACCCAGGCAGAGATTCTAAGCGATCGTTTCAACAGTAAGACTCTCTCTGCTCTGTTGGCCATACTGAGCATCATCGTATTTATTCCCTATCTGACCCTGCAAATGAAAGGTGCTGGCTATGTGATCACCACTATCAGCGAAGGAGCCATTCCCCAGTGGATGGGCGCAGGTATTGCCTATCTGGTAGTCCTTATGTATGTCTATTTCAGCGGGGTCATGGGTGTTGGATGGACCAACACTTTTCAGGGTATTTTTATGATGATTATTGCCTGGTTTCTGGGCTTATATTTGCCGTACAAGCTATTTGGTGGGGTTGGAGAAATGTTTACTCAAATAGCAGAAAATCCCGATGTTACCAAAGCCATGCTCCAGGCTCCGGGACTCACGAACAGCGGCGAGCCCTGGAACTGGTGGGGATACAGCTCAGCCGTGCTGGTTTCCGCGGTTGGATTCTCCGTTTGGCCCCATCTTTTTATGCGCGCCTTTGCCGCCGACAGCGATCGCACGATGAAGCTGACCGGGGTACTGTACCCTACCTTTCAACTTTTTTTGGTACCGATCTTGATTATCGGCTTTACAGCTATCCTTGCCTATCCCGGCGTTAGCCCGGCGGATACCATCCTGCCTCATGTACTTACGCAGCTGGACCTGCCGGTCATTATCATCGGACTGGTATGTGCAGGCACGCTGGCGGCCTCAATGTCATCCGGAGATGCCATTCTGCATTCAGCAGCTTCTATCGGCGTGCGTGACGGCCTTTCACTCTTCCTTCCCGACCGATTGACAACCGATAAAAAAGAACGATTTCATATTCGCATTTTGGTTATTCTCATTAGCCTGGTAGCTTACTATTTTGCAGTCATTTCGGATATCCCCATCGTAAATTTGCTGCTGGGTTCGTACGGCGGAGTCGCCCAAATATTTCCGCTGGTCTTTTGCATGTTTTACTGGCAGAGAGCGAACAGGTTAGGCGCCCTGGCCGGTCTCGTCGGCGGTATTGCCACCACTATTTTCTTCCTCTTGTATCCTGAACTACGCCCTGTTCCCATGCATGAAGGCATTTATGGGCTGCTTGTCAATATTCCCTTGCTTGTTGGAGTCAGCCTGATGACCCCGCCTGAATCGAATCAACGCCTTAAACGTTATTCCAATATCTGATGAAAACAACCCAGACTACGCCCGACATACCAATCGTCTTTGAAGACCAACACCTGCTGATTGTAAATAAACCTGCCAATATGCTCTCGCAGGAGGATCACACCGGCGATCCGGATGTGCTCAACCTCTGCAAAGAATATCTTGCCCGCTCCAATCCGCGTAGCGGGATCCCCTTTCTTGGGTTAGTCCACCGGCTCGATCGTCCGGTTAGCGGACTCATGCTGCTGGCCAAAACGGGCCGGGCCGCCCAAAACCTATCGAAACAGATACACGACCGCACCATCCAGAAGACGTACCAGGCCGTGGTAGAAGGCAACCCGCCGCCCAACGGTGTGCTCACGCATCACCTGTTTAAAGATCGGGACAAAAATATGGTTAGTGTTGTTGCTGCAGATCTTAAGAAAGCCAAGGAAGCTACGCTGTCATTTGCTAAAATTGCGGAGTCTGGTGGCCTCAACCTTCTGTCCATTCACTTGCAAACCGGCCGACCCCATCAAATTCGCGTGCAGCTTGCCGAAGAAGGCTATCCCATTTGGGGCGACTATCGATACGGATCTGACCAGCCGGATGGCCGGGATATCGCCTTGCGGGCTGTTGAGCTTATTCTGAATCATCCTTCCCTCGGCGAACAGATGCAGTTTGAAGTGACGGCTCCCGACGAAGAACCCTGGAGCAGATTTTGAAGAAACTACTGTTAATAAAAAGTCCATTACTAGCTCGGGAACTCATTATCGCGGCTAAGCGGGGCACACCATACTCATCCGATGAGTGATACCAGCCTATTTTCCATTTAAGCCTCTTGTCACAAGCTCCTCTGAGTGACAGAGATCGATAAAGAAATAAATTCTTCCTACATGTCTCTGATCTGATTGATACTCCTTTTTCTTCATTCTCCGTTCCCTGAATCCTCATCGGATGATTTATCCAGGCAATATCTACTTAACTTTTTGTATAAGGTGCAGGCCAGTTTAAAAGTGGTCCAGGCCGCCTAGATATAGTCAGCTGTCGTAAGTATCTCGCTAGTAACAATACATTAGCACGATCGGACGCTCGCGCCATTGGCCCATGGAGATCTTAAACTGTTCCAAGTCACAAACTTGAAACAGTAGGTTACTGCTAATTCCCATCCTAAAATCTTAGCACTTTGGACTTAAGGCTTTTAACATTCCAATTCCTATTTTTTCATTCTTAATTCTTTAATCCCTAAACCTACATCTTGGACCCTGAATGTTTATTCACCCCCTGCTTCGGGACATCGCCTGCTCATATTTCAAAAGGAATTCCCGTTCGCTGAGTACCCCTATAAACTGATTTTCGGACCCTGGCCGGAGGATGGGCAGCTCCGGTTCTCCCGACTCCCTGAAATAGTCCAGCGCTGTGCTAAATGAATCGTTGAGCTTTAACAGTTTGGGAGGCACCATGATATCAGCGGCAATAATGACATCGCCCACCTCTTTTTGGAGCAGCATCCGTACATCATAAAGTGAAATCATCCCAATGATATCGCCGTCATCGTTATCTACGGGCAAAATGAGAGAGTCGGCCCTAGAAAATTCATCCAGGATTTGGCTGGCACGCCAACGGTGGTTAATCACCGGCATATATTTAGCTTTTTGGAAGGCCGAGCGCACCTTCAGATGCTGCATGACTTCACTGAGAAAGTCATCGCGATAGGAAGTAGACGAAAACCGGTTTTCCAGCTGCTGCTTATAGATACTCCAGCTTTGCGCTCCAAGATAAGCAACGGCGCTCGCAAAAATAAGCGGCACAATCAATCCATAGCTTTTACTCATCTCAGATATCAGGATGGTGGATGAAACGGGGACATTAGCTACCGCAGAGAAGAAAGACGCCATCCCCACCAGCACAAAAGCTTCCGGGCTGGTGATGGTTCCGGGAGCAATCATTTCAATAGTGTAACCCAGAACGCCCCCCAATAGTCCCCCGATGACCAAGGATGGTCCAAAAACCCCTCCGGACCCTCCTGACTGTATTGTGAAAGAGGTTGCGACCATTTTTAGAACCACAAGGGTGAGCATAAACGGGATCGTCAGGTTTCCATGCAACGCTGCCTGCAGAGAACCGTAGCTTGTACCCAGCACTGCCGGAAAGAAAAAACCGATGATCCCAACCAATAAACCGCCCACCATCGGTTTGAGGTAGAAAGGCAAACTCACCTTATCAAAAAGTGTCTTTATTCCATTGAATATTTTAGTATATAAAATGCCGGCAACCATAACGATAACGGCCAATAAGATAAACAGAGGCAACTCATAGGGATTGCTGAAACTTACCGGCTGAAAAGAAAAAATTGACTCCCATCCGGTAACCGAAGCGTAGACCGAATAACTGATGATTGAAGAAATGACACCGGCGACCAAGCCCTCACTTTCAAAATCACTGCGATATAATACTTCTGAAGAAAATAGCGCGGCGCCAATTGGAGCTTTAAATATTGCCCCAATACCGGCTGCCAGACCAGCCATCATAAATATACGGCGTTCACGGACTCCCATATCCAGTTTCTTGCTCACATACGACCCAATACCCGCTCCAATCTGGGCAATGGGTCCCTCCTTACCGGCACTGCCACCTGTTCCGATGGTAAAAACTGATGCCAACAATTTTGTGAAAGGAATGTTACTTTTGAGGTCCACTGAACTATGATAAGCTTCGATCACGGCATCGTTACCGTGCCCCCTGGCCTGCGGAGCAAACTTATAAACAATCAGTCCCGAAATAAGACCACCCAAGGCGGGCAGAAAAAATAGCAGCCAAGGCTGCTCTATGGCAAAGAAATCCAGCGGTAGAATGAAGTCCTCAAATATGCGCTCATTATCGGGATGTGTAATAACAGTCCCCGCCAGCTGATGGATCGCAACCTCCTGAATGAGCTCGAATAGAAAATTAAAAAGAAGTGCAAAAAGTCCCGCTAAAATTCCGATAATGACACAGTAAAACAGCCACCGGCCCGTGATGATCATATTCACTGCCTGGCCCAGATCGTGAAGGTTTGTCCTGAGTTTTCTGGAGTTTATACTAAACATATGCTATCTCCACTGATAATGGAAAGCAATCTAATCATTATCTTTCATTAATTATACATCCAATTGCATGAACGCTGACCAGCTTAGCCAATCGGCGGCCTTTATCGCCATTAAGTTCTATGGGCTTACCCGAAATCCAGACTTCCGGGGTCTGTTTGATGAGGAAACCATTCGGTTCTATGAATCGATAGTACAAACTTTACCGCGCCCTCTCTCTTACTATCACTATTGGCTACAGTTCGATTGGATACGCGCCCTGTATATTAAATCAGAAGAATTACTGTTACCCGGCGACTTGATGCATATTCTTGCCCGCAAGTGGTATATATCCAAGATGCTGGATGAATTACTTAACCAAGGCTATCAGCAACTCCTTGTTCTCGGTGCAGGATTTGATCACACGGCTTACTATTACAGACAACGAGGTATCCCAGCGCTCGAGCTCGACAGCCCGAGGATGGCAAAACTAAAAAAAGACTTTTTCCAAGAAGTCTACCCCAGTTATCCCCATCCTTCTATTCTTGCAGCTCAGCTCCCCGAACATTCGTTATCAGACATTTTGGAAAACCAGGAAACGATTGCCCCCCAAGAAAAAACAGCAATCATTTCAGAAGGATTCTTTGACTATTTAACTTCCCAAGAGGTAAGCAACGTTCTATCTACATTGCATAATTACTTTATACAACCTGCCCTTCTAAGCACCCATTTTGCGTTGGATGAGCTCCCCCCTCACCATCGATTAGTGTTCCGTTCAAGCTTAAACCTGGTAGGAGAAAAGCTACAGTTTGATACTTCCATGAGTGACTTCAAATCTCATTTATTGAAACATGGATTTATGATAGACCGATGCTACAGGCCAGAAGAAATGGCAGACCAATTTGTTGCCCCTCTGGATACCAAATTAGATATCCTGAACGGATTTTATATTATATCTGCCAAGGGTAGCCTGCCCTCTCTGTGAATATGATGGAACATTAAAACAGATCTGTATGTTGATGAGATGTAACATGCCAACCTAATGCTCTAACATTTTAGGGCTTTCAAAAGATTATGTACGAAAAAGAGCTTACGAAATATGAAGCGCTTGAACTCATTACCCCTATTGTAGATGATGAGGTAAGTGAAAAAAAACGCGAGGCATTCTTCAAATATATTGCGCAGCATAAGGATGTACGCAAAAAATATGAGTCTGCAAAAAATATCAAGTCGCTCATCAGTAGTCGCTGCCCTTCTACCCGTGCTCCCGAAGGCTTACGAAACCAGATACTACAGCTAATCAAAGACGAGAAGTAAACCTCCAGATAATTACTTCCCTACCCCTCTTCTTTCTCCAGCTGAGGTTGATCAGTAAGCTCATCGGGCAATGATGAATTGGCATTGGCGCCCAGTTCTTTCAGCATCTCTACCTGTCGCACCAAGTTGCCACGCCCCGTACTTAACCGGGTCATCGCCTGATCATAACTTTCCTGGGTTTGACGAATACGCTGACCAATTTCCTGCATGCTTTCCGCAAAAAGTCGAAACTTTTCGTACAGTGCCCCACCCCGATCAGCTATCTCCTGCGCATTCTTATTCTGATACTCCTGCTTCCATACACTGTCTATGGTCGCCAATGTTGCCAGCAACGTAGAGGGACTTACGATTACAATATTCATCTCGAAAGATTCATGATAAATACTTGTATCATTCTGCAGCGCAATCCCAAAGGCCGGTTCAATTGGAATAAACATTAACACGAAATCTGGACTGTTGCCCCCGTACAGCTCTTGGTAATTTTTATTGCTTAGTCCTTTCACATGGCTGCGGATAGAACCGAGATGGTCCCGCAATGCCGCCTGTTGCTCCTGCTCATCCTCGGCCGAAGCGTACCGCTCATAGGCTGTCAATGAAACCTTAGAATCGATAATCAGGCGCTTCTCATCCGGCAGGTGCACCACCACATCCGGGTGCAGGCGGCGGCCGTCGTCGGTGGTGTGGTACTCCTGTGTCTCATATTCACGTCCTTTGGTGAGCCCCGACTTCTCCAGGATGCGCTGCAGGATCACCTCGCCCCAGTTGCCCTGGGTCTTCGACTCGCCCTTCAGGGCCTTTGTCAGGTCGTTGGCCTCCTTCGCCATCTTCTGGTTAAGCTCCATCAGGTTTTTGAGCTCCTGTTTCAGCGAACCCCGGGCCTCTACTTCATCTTTGTGGGTCTCCTCCACTTTCTTCTTGAAGGCTTCCATCTTTTCACCCAGCGGTTTCAACAACTGGTCCAGCTTCTCCTTATTCTGCTCAGTAAACTTCTTGCTCTTTTCTTCGAGGATCTTATTCGCCAGGTTCTCAAACTCATCCTTAAACCGCTCCTGCAGCTGCTGCATTTCCTCTTTCTGCTCGCTGAGCCGCTCCTTCAGGTTCCGGTAGTCGGCATTTAGTTCGGCCAGCTGCTTTTCTGCTTCATTAGCGCGCCGTTCGCTTTCCTTTTGTTCTCGCTCCGTCGATTCCAACTGACGGGCGATATTCTGGTTGCGTTCCTCCAGCCGGGATACCTGCTGTGCGGCCTGCTCGCGTTCCAGCTCCAGCGCATCGGCCTCTTCTTTACTTAACGCCTGGCTGCTTTTATACCTGAAATGCGCAATGGCGTAGCCGAGAATGAGTCCAACGAGGATAAAAAGGATTGCAGTCAATTCCATAGTTTGTAAATGAAAAATAGTTCAGTGAAAAATTTAAAAATAGAGCACTGGTGGCAAATAAAACTAACTCTGCCAAGATTTGGACAGTGCCAACAATATCAGAGTTCTGTCGTCCAGTTTCCAGTGTGGATTGTATAACTTTAAGATATAGAGGGGGGATGACAGCGTAGTGGCAGAGTAAATTAATTTTTTATTAAATCTTCAATATTCCAACCTGCATTGTCAAGCTCTTCAATGTCGTCATCGGTAATATTTTCCTTGTACATTGCAAGACAAAGCAAATATTTAGGTCTCGTCATGCCTACAAATATGTTTCTCATTCTTTGCTCTTTTCGCTTTTTAACTTTCTCTCTGTTCCCTTTGAGTGACTCTACTAATTTTGATAAATCATGACCATGCATATAAGTTTCCAAAATTAATGTAGCGTCATGCGTCTCACCTTTTATTGAATGTATTGTAGATAAATCTACTTGGATGCTCAATTCATCATTCGAATAGCTGTAGGTATTTAAATCTTTCGTACTACCGTCTGCCAATTTAGATACATCAAAACTACTTTCATCAAGATACTTTACAAATTCTTTCACTTCACCCTTATTATCCCCAGTCAACAAAATTCCAATAATTTCGAATATTGAACTAACTATTTCTTCCCAATTTTCCTTATTCAACTCCAAAGATAATTCAAGACAATCATAGAAGATTTTATTTAATAACTGGTGTTTCCCAACATCATTTAACCATCTAATAAAACTTCTTTTACTATATCTTTTACCTTCTTCTGTTTTTGACCCACTTTTACTTAAAATTCTTAAAACCCCTTTTAAAAGAAGATCATAGCTTTCTTTAAACTCATTGTCTTTTTTTAAGAGGTATCTACTGAGAAATACATAGTCAATTAGATAAGAAATATTAATATTGGACGTCGTTATTTCTTCGTTGAAATCAGCAAAGTAATCATTGATTAGATATGGGAAATTTTTGTTTTGCTTAATTTCTTCTTGACTTCTTGAGTCTGACTTTCTTAATCCTATAGCTTTTACTGTATGGCTTTTACTTTCTAGTTTACCAAACTCATCAATAACTAATTCACAAAAAGACGGAAGTACTTCCGCGATTGAATTTTTATCGAATAAAAAGATGGTATTTTTAAAATTATTTCGCTCATCAAAACCTACTAATTGTTGAGGGTTAATTGCAGTAAAGTAAGAAGCTGAATTTGCAATCTTGTTCCCAAATCTTTTAGAAGTTTTAACCTCGATCTTTTTTTCTTCATAAGGAAAATCTTCTAATAAACTTCCTTGGTTACCCGAATATATTGACTGATTGATATCACCAAGTTTTTGAACAGTAGAACCTTCTGAAAAGATATCCTTTAGAATTTTATCCTGTTGGAAATTTGAATCCTGAATCTCGTCAATAAATACTAATGGGAACCTGGTATTTATTACATTTTTGATTGAAGGAAATTTTGCCAAATAGTATTCAGAAAAGGCATACATATCATTGAATCGCAAAATTCCTTTGCGAAGTAATTCTAACTTTATCTCTTTAAGTTCTTGATAGGTTTCTATGTCTTTTCCCCAAGGAAGCTGTTTCCTACCATATCTGGATATATAAGTTAAATCTAACTCTGATCCTTCGAATTCTAAAGTACTGGCGATCCTTTCCCCGTTGTATTTATGACTAAGAGTTCTTCGAGCATTGTATTTATACTGAAGCAATTCTAAGGCATTTTCTGAGAAAATTTTATTATCAATAAAGCTGATTTCAATCCCTTTATTCCTTAAAAGTGGGAGAGCGAAATAATTATTGATAAATGATTGTATTGTACCTATAAAATGCGGATAGCCCAATAGATCTAAACCTCCTTCAATTTTTGAAAGCCGTTTTTCAATTTCTTCTCTGGCAACGTTCGTATGTGACAATACACAAATTCCTCGATCAGACCACTTCCATTTCTGTGCTAGAATAGCAAGTTTAGCAACCAATAGAGTTGTTTTTCCACTACCTGGTCCAGCTTGAACATCTAAATTACTTAAACTTTTTAATACCTCATCTCGATTATCTTCGGTAAAGCTAAAACCAAATATTTTCTCAATTGATGCTATATCCTGATCACTGATATTTAAATCGTTGTCAATCATGCTAAGTCTTCGAACTCTTTATTACGTGTTACGTATTTAATTGCATCAACAATGTACTCTGGCAAATCATCTTCTAAACTTCGATCATACTCTTCTTCCAAATAGTGAGATAATTCTTGAGCAACAACTGTTTTAGAAAGATTGTGCTCGAAGAATTTGTTATAAATTAAATCAGCCTCATCTTCTTGTTGGGAAATAAGAGCATCATATTCATCTTTTGAATTAGAAATAATTTTTTCTTTTTCGTCAGCTAAATCTGAATCTTCATAATTCAGATCATTTGCTAAGTTTATTGCAGTAAGCATTTCCAATCCCAAACCACTTTTGATCAGATCATACTCGAGAGTCCAATTTTCTGCAACAAACGTATAAACTGGTTTACCATCGTTCTCTTGCAAACTTTCCTTCTTTTCAGATCGATCCTCATCACTGTAATCTCTTTCTGTTTTTTTGTAGTGTTTATCTGCATCATTATTTCCTTCAGAAAAAAAGTCAGATGGAATATCAATATCAGCAATACATGCTACCCTAATCGGCATTTCTTTATCCTCCTCACACTGTTGAAATATTCTTGAATATCGAAATAAACCTGTATGACCTACATTGACTATTGAAATACCATTTTTTGAAAAAGAACAACCGATCAATTTTGCAAGTGTTGGTATAAGCAAGTTTTCTGCATCCCCCTCTACAATTACAACCCCTTTTGCAAAAAACAGATTCGCCTTTGTCACATCTAAAAACCTTTTTAAAAATTGATAGTCTTCCTCTGATAACTTCGTTTGGTCATTTTTTAAACTGTAAGCATTACCATCACCAACCATTATCAGATTTTGAGGATTAACCTTAGAAGATATATTGGGACTATGTGTTGAAGTTATTATTTGTAGGGATTGATCTGTTAAACCTGCTTTTTCTTCAAGAAAATCCATTAATCGAACCTGCATTGGGGGATGCAAGTGTGCCTCTGGTTCCTCAATTAATAATAATGGCATTCCAAAGTCGCTTTCACTACTAAGCAAAAGCAACTCAGTAGCCATAAATAATATATTATTAATTCCTAGGCCTCTTTTGGTTCGAATTTCTTTATCATCTTCTGGCCTAATCCAAAGTTCAAATTTTTCTAAAATTTCTCTTAAAGAAGCTTTTTTGGATATTCCCAATTCACCACTAATTGTATCATCCCCAATTGAAAATTCATTTAAATAGTCTTGATTTATTTTACTCTCTGAGTCCTCTATATAATCATTATTTTTGATTAGGTACTCTGCCTGCCTCATTATATCAACAAGTGTTTCGGGCTCAAAGTCATTTGGATTTTCATCATCAAAGTTATCATTCTGTTGTTCTTTGCTATCAGGATGCGCTTCTAAAATCTGTGATAAACGTGACCTCCGACCTGAACTCATTTCTGATTCAGCATCTCTCAATGGTTTTAAATAAGTTGTCTTTAAAAATTCCCTTATATCACCTTCAATAGCTTTACCCTGTCCATTTTTTCCTGATCTATAGTTTACTGAAATCCTTCTGCGATAATTCTTAACATCTCTGTTAAGTGTTGCCTCAAGATTGACAATCAAACATTTTTCTCCATCTACCAAGCTTAACCATTCTAAATATCTTGCAGCTTCTTCTTTTGTTAAATCTGTAAACGTGCATGAAATTTGAAGGTTTGTTTTTCTTTGATCACCAACTATATGAAAATCCTCTTCAGTAATGCGATGATATTCATCACTTGTAGTCCATAAAACATGTCTTATAGCATCAATAATTGCAGATTTACCAGAATCATTTTCTCCTACAAGTAAATTTAAGCCTTCCTGAAAATCTATCTCAAGATGATTATTGTTCTCTTTAGAACCGAATGTTCTGTAATTTTCAATAATAAGATTGGATAAATACATCCCCTACTAAATAATTAATTGAAAGTTAAAATATAACTAACTAAAAAAATCACTTAGCTCATAAGTTTTTAATTTCGTTCATTTTAAATAATCAAAAACAGCTTAATCTCACACAAATTTGAAAAAGTTACACGGCACCTTACTACCCAACCATTCTCTACCCTTACTTACTCAGTCTCCTTGATATTATAATCCCGGACACTACGAGATACTAAGCTTATAACACTCTGAGATATACTTCTCTGTCCGACCGAGCCAATACACCCTGAGATAAGCTTCTGTACTTAAAACAGCCTTAAGGATAAAAAGGCACTGCCAAACAGTTCTTTGATTTTGTGTATTCGATATCTAATATCAATTAATATGGCAAGTGATATTTAAGTCCCACTTCTACTTAAAACGTAAAAAGCTATGCGACATCAATACTGGCAGTATCCAAAATACAATCACGGGGAATTTGAAACGGGAGAGGTTTCCGGGACGGGTGTTATTGTATAAGAGGTGATTTATTTGAGAAGTTATGAACAGCCTATACCAATCGCCCCACCACAAAACCAGTGAGGGGACGAGCACAAGACCTCATCGTGCATCTAGGCTTGATGTGCGATGAATAAATGAGTTCGTTAGTTATCCATTCCTACCGCGACAAAAACAGTCGCAGCACGAATATAACACCTCATCGGTCCCGATTTCTCGGGATCCGGTGAGTGAAAAGCCCTTGCTCTCTCCCAATCGTCCGACTTAAAACCAGAAGCCGAACGAAAGTCCAACCCTCATTAAGAATCCACATTTAATGTGCGGTGAATGAAATTGCTCCTTTCCATTTGCCAACATACTCCATGTCTTTCACAAGGTTTTTTGGCTTTGCAAGGTGCAAATTTTCAAGAGGGCTGCTAATTTTTGTTTCAATGTCCTAAATTCACAACCAATAGTTACTCCAGCACTTTTGAGTGTAATAAAATATACGAGACTCTTAATTTCTGATTCCCTGGCTTCACCCACATAGCTCTTGAAATACAATAAGATCTATAAAATTATGAAGCGAACAACAACCATTACTCTCATCCTGTTCTTATCAGCATTGATCTCCTGTTCATTATTAGACAATAACTCACACGCATCAAAAATTATCGGTCAGTGGCAATGGGTTCGATCCAGTGGAGGATTTGCGGGTGAGGTTACAACACGAGATTCCGCGGGAGTGCCTGACCGTCATTTTAACTTCAAGTCCAACGGTGCCTTTACATTCTACCGGACCGATACCCTGGTACAAGCAGGAAAATATTCTTTACAGAAAAAAGAAGGAGATGTGATTATAAGTTATGATACAGGACAAAAGGACTTCTTCTTTGATCAAAGAGTAACCTTCAAAGGGAAAGATACATTGATATTATCCGATGAATGCTATGACTGTTATATTCATACCTATATTCGAGCTCAGTAAATCCGTGGGAGAAACTTATCATTCAATTATTTTTCTCTTCCCAAAGCTCTGCGTTAGAATGTGCAAGAGTTCAATAGATCGCTGAGCAACGACATTTCTAGAACCGGACACCTATTCTTTACGAGAGAATAGCTCTACTCCTGACATGAAAGATAGGTGCAATATTTCTTCAATAGTTATTCCCTTGCTCCCGGGTGTAATAGAATGTAGGCCTGAACAGCGAAAATAAGTTGTTGAAACCTACACCTGTATTTATATTTCTCTTAACTATCAAGTAAAAGGTCCGGATGCCATGTCACTTATCCATCGTTTATACCAGCCAGCAATTCCTTTCATTATGGCCTTCTTGCTGATTATTCTCTCTTTGCCGGCCTGCTCGCTCTTTGACGGCAATGACCGTAACAGCGCCGATTCCAGTTTCAGAGAAAATCATCAAAAATGGCAGGCAATGGATTATGCTGAATATACCTTTACCCTCGATCGATACTGCTTTTGTGGCGGTGGTCTGTATCCTGCTAAAGTAGTCGTTAAAGCAGACACGATATTTAGTGTGCTGGATCCCCATTCCCAAAAGCCTGTCTCCATCGATTCCACGCTAACCTACGAAGATGTTTATCCCACTGTTGAAGATCTTTTCGATTTAATCAAAGACGCTATGGAAAAAGATGCCGACCGCCTTGATGTTGAATACAATAATTTTTCTGGTTTTCCCTGGCGTATCGATATTGATTATAGCAAACAGATCGCTGATGAAGAAATCAGATATGAAATAACTTCCTTCTCGGGTTCATCACATTTATATCCTGTTTAATTTAATACCCCAGCTATAATAAATGATGTGGAAACCTATAGAAATTGCATCAAATGATCACTTCCAATCTTTTGGCATACAGGAGGATGGAGAAAAAATAAACAACCGCCTATTTCTCTATCTGCTGCGTGACTCTTCGGCATTTAGAAATTTTTATAGCCAACTTTTGGTAGATTGTGACTTTGAAGCCTTCCTGTGGGAAAACAAACCGATGGCTGAAGGGAACATGGATCAGCCCTACGAATGCACGCTTGTGCATAACAGCTATCTCTCTCGCTGCTCGCCCGACCAGCATACCTTTCGACAATATTTTGACCCTGACCGGCAAGCCGTCTCCTTCCCTAATCTCGGCGGCGATGCCCAATTGATTGCTCCCTGTCCCCACCAGTCCCCTGAATGCTATACTCATATCGGATCGTTTGTCCGAAATGCAGAACCTGAGCAACAGGATGCATTGTGGTGTATCGCGGCCGAAGAAATGCTAAATGCTATTGGTAAATCTCCACGCTGGCTCAGCACCAACGGACTGGGCGTCTCCTGGCTTCACCTTCGCATCGACCGGCGACCCAAATACTACCAGACCCAAGAATATCGATCATTTTCATCCGAATAATACCTTGTCATTATGAAACGACTACTACTTTACCTATTTCCCTTATTCCTCGCCTCGGCTGCCAGTGCCCAGAGCACCGAATTCTCTGCCCATTTAAACTCAGGCTTATTTTCGTTTGGTGGAAGTTCTGCTACCCATAATTCTTTTATTATTCTCAGTGATGTAGCCTCTCAAACCAGCTACACCAATAATCCCTATGGAACCCAGAATTCCGTTTCTTATGGATTGGCTTTACAATTGCAACGCATAACCAGCGGAAATCTCATTTTGGGTACACAGATGGGTTTTGAGCGATTGCGTAGTGAAGTAGAGATTACCAGAACAATTGGAGAAAGAAAGCCGAATGCTCTTTATCCATCATTTTCAGGCGAAACACACCTTATCCATCATTTTGTAAATCTTTACCCCTATTTGGGGCATCGGTTTAAGTTTCCTTCTTCCATGGATCTGGATATAACTTTGGGGGCGGATATTGCCTTCAATACCAGTAGTCGAGAGAAAGGCGAAGCCAAAGCAGGAGGCAATGATAATATTATAACCACCGACAAAGAACAGAATAGCCCCGGCACCGATATCAGGCTGCGGGGGCAGGCTACTTTCTACTATCAACAGTGGGGCTTTTCTGCCGGATATTCCTACGGACTACATAACTATACCAGCGACTATGTTGGAATCGATGCAGAAACCTATGCCCGGTTCATTCGAATGGGGATTACATATCGATTCTAAAAAGCCGCTGGCCTATTCTGTGATAAAATGATGCCGACAATCCTTGGGAGCACTCACCGGGTTACAGCGACCGGATCCCGTTGCACCGGGTAAGGTGACTTTATAATCCGACCCAAACGAACTGACTTCCGGAAAGTCTGTACTGATAAACTGGGCCCCGCTTTGCAGGGCCGCGTCTCTCCGGGTGGTATCTCCGGTCCGCGCCTCTTCCAAGGGAATATCCGCCCGGGTGCGAATGATGTACCCGGCGGCTGCCCGTTCCTTTATCGATTGCCTATCCGACAACACATCATTCATCTTGATAAATCCAGCCGTAGGATGACCAGGCTCTGAACTTACAAACAAGGCCCCTCCCTCCAAGTTGGGCCTATCAGCCAGGTAGGCCTTTTTGACTTTTCCGGTATTATCTAAAGCAAACAGGACCTTTCCTCTGCTTTCTGCGAGGGTCGGCCAACCTTCAGTTAGGATAGCTTCTTCAAGTGATGCGAAACGACCTCGCACCTCATCCGGCGTCATCACCTGATCGCTGGAAAACGCCTGCCATATCTCTTTGTCAATTTCTTTAATATTGGATGCATTAACAGGGACCGGCTTAACGAAACTATGATTCCCTGAGGAAAATTGTCCTGCTACTCCCTTGTCTTTTACCTCCAGCAAAACCATAATAGGTAAATGGTTGGGATGCCCTGAGGACCAGTCGTTAATTTCAGAAAGGCATGCGGTCAGCGTGAGGCATTGCGAGCGGTAGTCCACATCCGGTACGTGAAGGACCTTGAAGCCCGGCCGCATCATTTCCTCCTTCCTGAGATACGCTTTGTCGCCGGTCTGGATCGCACCAAGGGGTTCAGCAAATAATCCTCCCTGTGGATCGGCAAAAATATCCAGCTCAAATTGTCGGATCCCCAATCGCTCAAGCTGCTCTTTAAGCGGATGATGAGTATATTGCAGATTTTTAGCCCAGCCCGGCCTCTTCCCATTAAACAACGCTACTGTTTCTGCTGTTGGAGCTTGGTGATAGCTGTTGTGCGTGCCCAGTAGTTGGATCTGGTTCAGTCGCAGGCAATCATCAACATTAGCTTTCGTTATATCTTCGCACTTGGGGGAGGCTGTTTGCTGTGCGGCTGTAGTACCAACAAAAATTGATGCTAATAGCAATAGACTACAGAAAAAAGGAAGAAGTCGGAACATATTTAAAGGGAATCAAAAATTTTTGTTAAATACTGAATGTTTTAATCTTCAATTTGATTAGCATATCTAACGATTAAACATAACCGAATTTTTACGATAGTATTATGAAAATAGAAATATGGTCCGACATTATGTGTCCCTTCTGTTACATTGGCAAACGAAGGCTGGAAAAGGCGCTGGATCAATTTGATCATTCCGATGATATCGCTTTGGAATGGAAAAGCTATCAGCTTAACCCGGATATGAAAACCGACGCTGATGCCAATATTAACGAGTATCTGGCTCAAACAAAGGGTTGGTCCGTTGCACACGCCCAACAGATGAATCAACGTGTTACCGATATGGCGGCCGCAGAGGGATTGGAATATAATATGGATGAAGCAGTCGTAGCCAATTCTTTCCAGGCACATACGCTCATCCAGTACGCCAAATCCCAAAGTCTGGGTGACGAAGCTGAAGAAGCTCTGTTTGAGGCCTACTTTATTAAATCCAGAAATATTGACGATACCGAAACGCTCCTCGACATCGCCGTTCAAGTTGGACTGGATCCTGATGAATCACATAAGGCACTTTCCAGCGATACCTATGCTGAAGCTGTTAAAGCAGACATCCAAGAGGCCAGAAATATGCGGGTTCGGGGCGTACCTTTCTTTTTACTTAATAAAAAATATAGCATTTCCGGTGCGCAGGATACGGACATCTTTTTACAGGCTTTGAACAAAGTATGGAAAGAATGGAATGAGCAACAAGATACCGTTGAACTTTCCGAACAAAGCGATGCTGCCTGTGATGTTGATGGCAACTGTTGACTAAAAGGGCCGAAATCAATACTATCATTTTTTCTTAATTGTTAATTACCCCACAACTTATGTTCAAGGAATCATCCCTTCTCCTCTGTTTATTAGTTCTTGTAGCGTTCCTTTCCGTAAAAGGTCAGCAAACGGTCGATGACCCCGATCCTCAGCGGTTTGAATCTGAGATCGAGCAATTCAGGAGTTGGGATGAGAAAAACAGTATTCCTTCCGATCCTATCCTGTTTGTGGGCAGCTCCAGCATCCGGTTTTGGAAGACGGCCGAGGCCTTCCCCGAATTTGACGTTATCAATCGGGGCTTTGGCGGCTCCCATATTTCGGACGTGCAGCATTATTACCATTCGGTGATTGGCAAATATGATCCCGAGCTAATCGTATTTTATGAGGGCGATAATGATATTGCCGCCGGAAAACCGGTTGACCAGGTGCTGGGCGATTACAAACAGCTGATTGAACGTATCCTGGCCGACAAGCCGGACGTCCATTTCGCCTATGTTCCCATAAAGCCCAGTAGCAGCCGGTGGGATTACTGGCCCAAAATGAAGGAAGCCAATCAGCGTATCAAGGCCTATAATGCTCAAAACGATCGTCTGCACTACGTGGACCTCGCTACTCCGGTGTTAAATAGTGAAGGAACGCCCGACGACAGCCTGTTTCTCGATGACTTGCTGCACCTTAATGAAAAGGGCTATGCCAGGTGGAATAGTGTGTTGCGACCTGTGATGGAAGAATTGGTTGAATAGTCTTTACTTGGGATTAATGTAGGGGGGTAGTTTTTGCATCGTTTTGATTCTATTATTCATTTTTTGTGACCCAGAAAGTCTCGGGGAATCGCAGATATTGTATTAGATAAAATGATAAAAACAGGGAGTGCTCTTTAACGTTAGTCATTATACAAAATAATTTTTCCCGCTATTCACCCCGCTCCCCGGTTTAAAAATCCCCTAAAGTTAACGCTAATAACCATCCTCATTGGATAAAGAAATATAGTCATTCGTTCTGGGAAATTATTTATCCCTTATCAAATTCTTCCCTATTTTAGGGCGACACTGAAATCAGACTCAAATTCAAAGTTTTCATGTTTTCGCTCTTACTGCTTAGCTCTTCCATGCTCTTGGTATCGCTGGCCGCCTCCAAACTTACCTTTGACCATTATTCCATCACTGTTTCTGACCTGCAGACCAGTGCATCATTTTATAAAAATATTATGTCGCTTCCCGAAATTGAAAATAAGACCGAAAAGGAATACATCCGCTGGTTTAGTATGGGCCAAAATATGGAGCTCCACCTTATCGAGGGCGATACCGATGAAATCAGTATGATTCAGCGTATTCACCTGGCCCTGAAAAGCAATGATCTGGATGGACTTATGGAGCGCCTTGATGACAATGACATCTATTATGCCAGCGCCTATGGTAAGCCAAATACCTTTAATGTGCGTCCAGACGGTATCCGCCAAATTTATTTCCAGGATCCGGATGGCTATTGGCTTGAAGTAAATGACGTAAAGGCTCCAGAGAAATAAGAATTACCCTTAACCAGTACAAGGCACAAAAGGTAGCCCCGAAATTCTAGACTATGAAAGGGTTCTAAGCCTTTCATAGTTGATATTTTAAAAAGATATTGATCTTTAATTGAGAGCTTCTCCGCAATATTTACAGTACGTAGCATCTCGGTCGTGGCCTTCTTTTGAGCAATATGGACAAACTTGGGTAGAATGCCTTCTTTCACGTTCTACTTTATTCAACTCTACGGTAACAATACCGGTAGGCACGGCGATAATTCCGTAGCCCATAATCATGATAAGTGCCGACATCATCTGCCCCAAGGGCGTTTGGGGAGAAATATCACCGTAGCCAACCGTAGTGAGTGTAACGATGGCCCAATATATGCCTTTGGGAATGCTGCTAAATCCATTTTCTGAGCCCTCGACCACATACATCAAAGAACCCACGATAACGGTTATCGTAATCACCGTGAAAATAAAAATGGCAATCTTACGGCGCGAGGCAACCAGGGCTTTCTGAAGGTATTCCACTTCGACGATATATTGCGTAAACTTCAATACTCTGAAAACACGTAATACACGCAGTACCCTGATGACCAGGAAATATTGACTCCCCGGCAACAACAAGCTGACATAAGTGGGAAGGATAGAAAAGAGATCCACTAAGCCATAAAAACTAAAGATATAGCCTGACTTTTTCTCAACAGTGAGAATCCTAAAGATGTATTCAATAGTAAACAGGATCGTAAAAAACCACTCCAGCTCATACAGCAGCTCTCCGTATGCATTACGATAACTGACAATACTATCCAGCATTACCACGATAACACTGAGTATAATGCTGGCAATAAGGACAACATCAAAAACCTTACCTGATCGGGTATCGGCCTCAAAAATAATTTCGTGCAGACGCCCTTTCCAACCTAATGCTTGATGGTCCTCCATAAAAATAACCTAAATCTCTTGCTTGAATGGTTTGCTAATCGTTTCTAATGCCCGTTGCCACATGCTTCTGCGCTCCCATTGTCCCTTTGTCACCTGCTCGCAAGAAGTTAAATCATCTTCAAAATGTCTCAACAAAACACTGGCCAATGCTTCATTATTGGCAATCAAATTGATCTCATCATCTTTAAGCATTGAGCGGTGATTAAAGTTTGCAGAACCGATACAAGAAATAACATCATCAACAATCATTACTTTTGCATGAAGCATCGTCTTCTGATAAAACCAGATGTTGATACCGCATTGCAGCAGTTCATTAAAGCGGTCGCTCCCTGCTATGTTTGCTACCCGCTGGTCGGTATGCTTACCGGGAATCATAATATCAATTTCAACCCCACGTTCGGCGGCTTTACACAACAACTCAACCATGGGCTGATTAGGATTAAAATAGGCCGTAGTGATTTTAATATTATCCTGGGCCTGTACGATTAACGTCTGGTAGAGAATCACGATATCACTCCAGCGTACGGAAGCCGAAGTTCTCACCACCTGCAATGCCACATCCCTAATCGCTTGCTCTCTGTCACTGAAACGTTCCCCGTTATACTGATGCCGGGGAAGCCGGCTGTCAAGTTGATGTCCGGCTTCAATCCAATTTTCCAGAAAGGCTGACTGCAATCCCCGAACCGCAGGACCCTCAATGCGAAAATGCGTTTCCCGGTATTCGGAGGGATCCCGTGCATCTCCCTCCCACTCTTCTGCGATGCCTACACCGCCTGTGAAAGCAACTTTGCCGTCACAAATTAATACCTTGCGATGCGTACGGTTGTCAGTTTTCCAAATTTTCCACTGCTTAAAGGGACGGAACCAACTGATTTCAACCCCACTCTCCTCCATCATTTCGGTTAACCCATCCGTCATAAAGGCGGCCCCGTAGCTGTCTAAGATGACTCGAACCTCCACGCCTTCTTCAGCTTTTTTTGACAAACTGTGTGCCATACGCTGAGCGATATCTCCCTTCCAATAGACAAAAGTTAGAAAATCGACACGATGTTGAGCTTCCTGGATGGCCTGAAGCATAGCTGGAAATATTTCGACCCCATTTTTTAGCACCTCGACCGTATTCCCGGAAGTGAATGGAATTCCAACCGTGCTTTCCAGTATTTCCTGATAGGCCATAGCATATTACCTTTCATTAATTTACAAACACCTTCTCTCTTAGCCTGTGACCTTTTTACATTTTATAGAAAAAGACCAAGAGTAAAAAAATGGATACTTTACTTCACATTGTCTAATGCCGGGTGTTTATACGTCCCAGCTATAGCAAGAACAGCAGCCAAGAAGAGGATACCCGGTGCCAACAACGGATTTGACCCTTTTATGGCCGGCCATACCGCTTCCATTGCCGAAAAAGAGGGGTTAATTTCTTGGGTAAAACTGTAGTTACTGGAAAAATGGAGATACATCCCATAAATGCTGGCTAAGGCTGTAATCACCATCAGCCATCGAAGAGTGGCCAATACCTTAGGCCCCGGATACTGCCATGCCGTTACAGTTACCATAAATCCCACAGCTGATAAGATAATGGGAATCCACTGTTGGGCTTGCTCAAAGTGATCGAGCAAATACAATTCTGCGACATTGCCTATAAAAATAAAGGCAGCAACTCCCATCAAGAATGATCGAAGTTGCTGCGCCGTAGTTTTCTGAGTCACGCTATTATTCAGACTTTAAATAAGTTTTAGCAATGGCAAGTTCTTCCTCGTTCACCAAAGACGTCAGTGCATCTACAAAAGCCTCGTTAGAATCATAGGGACGTCCGTCAACCAACTGTTGTGCTTCGTTCTCATGAACACCCGGCAGCTGTTGTAAAGAAGCGGCATCGCTTTCATTCGGGCTGACAGGAACATAAATAAAGTTCTCATAAGCAGCTACCTGCTCTTCATCCACGTATTTACCAATCTCTTTGCGAAACTGTTGGATACTAACATAAGGACGGTACTCTTCAAACTCATGAACCATCTTATCCCCAACAGCCGGAATAGTACGAAAATCTTCTTCGGATGCGGTGTTTATATTAAGCTTGGCCTCAGGCGCCTGAGCAGTGATGGTTTGTTCAGTGCTGGGGGCCTCTTCCATCGTCTGGGATGAAGCCTCCTGTTCACCTTCTTGGCTCCCACCGCAGGCTATAACAACTATTGTTAAAAGTGTAATAAGTAAGCCAGATAGATATTTCATTGTATTTAAGTAGGTTTGTTATTGAATTATAAATGCTATAATAGTTCCTCTAAGAATAGCATAAATATAAAGCTTATATCAATAGAGGCCACATTTTTCTTTATGGCCATTATTCCGCCTTCTATAAGTAAAAAGCAAGCGTCTTTCATCAATTTGAATAATGACCCTGATAGATAATAACAAAAACTTAACAGCCCTTTTTGTTTAGGCTGGTTGAAATAGTCCGTACCTTTGGCCCCTTAAAGCGAGAGCAATCGTCAATTTATAGCTCCTTACTATTTTAAGCCATGCGAAACTATCTGCAGTTTGTCCTGAAAGAACGACGCCTGCTGTCATTTGGACTTACCTTTACTTTCTTCTCCAGCTTTGGACAAACGTTCTTAATCTCATTATTTGTTCCCTTTTTTCTCGCTACCTTCAATCTTTCGAATGCCAGCTTTGGATCGCTTTATTCTCTGGCAACACTGAGTAGCGCCCTTTCCCTTCCGTTTATTGGTAAATGGATTGATCACCTGCCCCTTAAACGGTTCAGCCTTATGGTCGCTATGGGGCTCATGCTCGCAGCATTCACCGTCTCTGTCTCTTGGCATATAGCCGTCTTATTCATCGGACTTCTTTTGCTCAGATTATCCGGGCAGGGATTAAGTGGACATACTGCACAAACAGCTATGGCCAAATTTTTTAAATTTCAACGGGGTAAGGCATTAAGCATTGCTAACCTGGGCTATCCCATTGGAGAAGCTATATTGCCGCTTATTATTACCGCTCTGATACCTATCCTGAGCTGGCGGGGTGCCTGGGGCAGCATTTCTCTTACCATTGGCATTCTTTTAATTCCATTTGTCCTGAGCATCTTGAGTGGCGAAACAGCGGATAAAACAACTCCAAAGGCACTGGATGATAATGAAGACTCTTCGCCTGGTAACTACAGCATGGTTTTAAAGGACAAACGGTTCTACCTGCTGTTACCAGCTGTTTTACTCCCTCCTTTCTGGGTAACCGGACTTTTCTTGTACCAGGTTAACATTGCCGAAAAATTGGGATGGTCTGCAACCCTTATCGCTTCGGCTTTTGTTGCTCATGCCATTGCTCGTATTATAAGCTCCCTGTTTGTAGGCCCCGCTATCGACCGCTTTAGTGCCCGACAACTCTTTCCATACCACCTTATCCCCATCGGCCTTGGCTTTCTGGCAGCTTATTTTCATCCGGGCTGGTGGTCAGCTTTTGCTTATATGTTCTTGATGGGTATGACCATGGGCATAAGCAGCAACCTGAAGTCGGCACTCTGGGCAGAAATGTATGGAGAAGATTCAGTTGGCACCGTCCGAAGCTTATTCGCTTCAATTATGGTTTTCAGTACGGCCCTCAGTCCCTTTTTGATGGGTTGGCTAATTGATCATCAGGTTCCTATCACTAGTATTCTGTTATGTGCCATCACGACGGTTGTTGTTGCAACAGGGCTTGCTACCCTTGCTTTTCGTAAGGAATTGTGGAAGTAATTGACTGAAATACAAGTATTGTGTTTATAGTACCGCTTTTACTCCCCAGCCAATAATTAAGGCCAGCAAGGTGGAAAGTAAAGTTCCAATCAGCACATATTCAGCAAACGGACGGTCATCTTTAAAATTATTGAATCGGGTCACTCCCTTGGCTGCCAGGATAAATCCAATAGCACTATATTGATTAAGGAGTACGAAAATAAAAATAAAGATACGTTCCAATAAACCAATAAGGCGCCCCATACTATACTCTTCCTCACTTACCTTTACCGTATCCTCTTGGGCGCCAACTGATTCAAGTCCCATAGCCTTGAGGATATATCGCAGCAAAATGTTCATCTCATTAATGACCAATAACAATCCTGCAACTGCTACCTGAACTACTATCACAGTACGTAGGGCTATTTGTTGGCCGGGAACAAACATCCAGCTCAAAAAGTGCATCACTTTTTGGGCCAGCCAATTGCTGCCAAGATTCAATAATGGACTACACAGAATAGCCGCTATCAAAATATGCCAGAGCAGTGTAAGTGACCGATTTCTGTTTAATTTATGAATATTCCCCTCAGTCCATTTCATTAGGAAGGGATAACTAATCAGATGAACGGTGAGCAAAAGCCAGCTCCAGTTAAACTGTACAAAAGGCAAAATAAGAAGTGGCAATAGCCCAATAATCACTAAGTCTTTCCCGGATGCCCCCTGATCTCGGAATATCAGCCGAAGGCGCGCGATCAATACCAGGTTTAGGATGCTCAAAAAGATGGCGTAATTCATGATACTAATTTTTGATTAATAATCGCTGATATATGATTAGTCAGGTTACGGATAACCTCCAATGCTCCCGCTTCCTTATTCTTATAAAAAGCTGGCTGTGATATATCCAATTTATCTGCAATCTCTTTGTAATTATATCCCTCCTGCAATAAATAAAAAATTGATAATCGATTTTGCCTCCACTTCTGCACTTCGTGAGACAATAACTGCAAACTGTCATTGATAAGGTTCACTTCCGTATTTGTTCCCTCTTCGAGGTATATATTGAATAGAAATCCGCTTTCTTTTAAGGCTTCCATTCCCTCTCGGGCTGCATGAAAAGCCGGACCATCCATGCCAATAGCCTGCTCTTCATTTATGGGAGTGGCAATACTGCCAATACCCAATGAGAAACGGACTCGAACCGGATACAACAACGCTAATATCCGAAAACAATGCTTAAAAAGTCCATCAGCGTTTTGAAAGACCGCCTGAAATTCATCACCCAGCGTAATCGTATATGGAGAAAGAGGACGCTGATCGGTTTCATTCAGCTGCTTTAATTCATCCTGCAATTTATCTTGCAAAACTTCCCGATCCTCTTCTTTAATCTCCTTGGATGACTCTATATCCGCAATTAATACCAGTGCCTGTTCCATAATTACCTCACTTTTTCCATATATAACCAAAACAGTTTAAAAAAACAATTTTTAACTATAATGGTTAAAAAATAATTTATTTAACCATAACAGTTTAAAAGTAGCCTATGGGTACTTTTTCTTAGGTGACGGCTCCCCTTCCCTGGTTCCCTTATGGGCAAGCACCTGAAGAAAAGTGTTAGCACGGTAAATCCAACTCCTTTTCATTTTATGTACTCCCATTACAAAAACTGATACTTGCATTCTGCTTTCTGTAAAAAGCTTACTATCTTTTATGACTTGTCATATAGCCACGTTGGCCATACTAATGTCTGAATATCTCGATAAAAAATTATGAACCGTATTTTCAGTTCTTCAAATATATTATTCCGTGTTGTCCTCTTCGCCCTAATATCACTTTTTATTATTGGTGGCTTTTCCGATTGGATTGTAGAGTGGCTCTGGCTCGATAATCTCGGCTACGAAGAGGTCTTTTGGACGATAAAAACAACACAAGCCCTGTTATTAATCGGGGCTTTGGTAGTGGCTTTGGCGTATGTCTTGCCCAATATGAGTGCCATTGGTAAACGATTTGGTACCATGAACTTCGGGAACTCACCTCTGGCACAATTGAACCTGAACAAGATCAGTACCAAGAAGATCCGCAACATATTCTTGGGCCTGGGATCAATATTTAGCCTCTTTTTCTCACTCGCCTTTTTTATGCGCTGGGACACCTACTTTCGTTTCCACTGGGATGAAGTCGTAGGACAAGTGGATCCGATTTTCGGCCATGACATTGGCTTTTATCTCTTCCGCCTGCCCTTTATTGAGCTGATCCAGAACAGCATGGTTTCCCTGGTTTTCTTTGTCACCCTCATTACCCTTATTCTATACATATACTCAGGTGCCATCTCGCTGCAGTCTTCTAAGAGGATCAACGCTGCCAGCGGTGTAAAAAAACAGATTAGCCTTAATCTTGGTTTATGGTTTCTGTTACTATCCTGGGGATATTATCTTGACCGATATAATCTGCTTTATAGCGACGGCGGTGCTGCCTATGGAGCAAGTTATGTGGACCTTAATGTAAAGCTCCCCGTATTATGGATCGTCTGCCTGCTCTGCTTTGGTTTAGCGCTACTATCATTCTTCCAGCTTTATAAAACCAAACTCAAATGGCTTGCTCTCAGCGGTGCGGCAACGCTTGTTATTGGGGGAATTGGCCTCAACATTTTGCCGGGCGCAATCCAAAAATTCTCCGTTGATCCCAGCGAGCTACAGCTGGAAACCCCGCACATCAAAAACAGCATCAGCCAGACGCGCGAAGCTTATGGGCTTGATGAGATGGAAACCCAGCCGTACAGCGTTAAGCCTCCGCAGAGAATGTCATGGTCCATGGTGCAGCAGAATGAAGAAACCATCGAGAACATCCGGCTTTGGGATCCCCGGCTACTGATCCAGACCTATCGGCAGTTACAGGAAATCCGCCTGTACTATCAATTTTATAACGTAGACGTGGACCGATACCACACTAATGAGGGCTACCTGCAAATGATGGTAGCAGCCCGGGAACTCTCCGAGGAATTACCTGAACAATCCGATACCTGGGTGAACCGGCGGCTGCAATACACACACGGCTATGGAATGGTTATGAGTCCTGTTGCCCAGGAAGGCTCGCAGGGCGATCCCCGGATGGTCATCAAAGATATTCCGCCCGTCAGCGACATCAACCTAAAAGTTGACCAGCCGGCTATCTATTATGGCGAGCATAATTCCGATTACAAAATCGTAAATACCAACGTTCGCGAACTGGATTACCCGAGCGGCGATAAAAATATCTATACGAACTACCAGGGCAGCAGTGGTGTCTCCATAAACAATCTTTTCGAGCAGTTGCTGTTCTCTTGGCAGTTCGGAGATATCAATATCCTGCTAACGGATTACATCAATGAGAACAGTAAAATTCTTTTTTGGAAGCAAGTTCAAGAGCGTGTCAAACGGATCGCTCCTTTTCTGAGGCTGGAAGATGATCCCTATCTCGTATTAAATGATGGTAAGCTCTATTGGATTCAGGATGCCTACACAACATCAGCGGACTATCCCTACTCTGCTCCATATAACAACCAGTACAATTATATTCGGAATTCAGTAAAAGTAGTGGTTGATGCCTACAACGGTTCCGTAGATTTCTACACATCCGATGAGCAGGATCCCATCCTAAAAGTATATCGTGATATCTTCCCAGATATGTTTAAGCCACTGAATGCTATGTCGGATGGCCTCCGCTCCCACCTGCGGTATCCCATCCATATTTTCAAAGCCCAGATGGATCGATATAACAAGTATCACATGACGGACCCGCAGGTATTCTATAACAACGAGGATCTCTGGACACGTCCGAATGAGAAGTATGAGGGCCGTTCTATAAAAATGGAACCTTATTACGTGCTGACCAAATTACCCGGACAGCAAGAACTTCAATACCTGTTGATAAGTCCGCTGACGCCCAATAACCGCGACAACATGATTGGATGGATGGCGGCCAACTCGGATTTCCCCAATTATGGAGATATCTCTGTCTTCGAGCTCCCCAAAGACCGGCTTATCCTCGGACCGGCCCAAATTGAGGCGCGAATTGACCAGGATACCGAAATATCCCGGCAGCTGGCCTTATGGGATCAGCGGGGTTCAAGAGTCATTCGGGGTAATTTGATGATCATCCCGATTCAGGATTCGTTTATTTATGTAGAGCCGGTATTCTTAATTGCTGAAGGGGTAGACATTCCTCAACTACAACGCGTCATTGCCACCTCCGGAGATAAAATTGCTATGCAGCCCACACTGTGGGAATCTATAGAAGCTCTGTATGGCCAACAACGGCAACCTATTGCTGCGCCTACCGATACGTCTACCGTACCCTTGCCTCAAGTGAACATCCCTGCTGGTTCTACAAACCAAACACTATCTCAGTTGCAAACCCTCTGGCAGGAAGCCCGAGAAGCTCTCTCAGAAGGTGATTGGACCCTTTATGGCGAAAAGATGAATGAGATTGAAGAACTGCTCAGTGATAATTAAGACTTAATATTCAATCGTAAAACGAAGCTTAAACGCTGTCCCGGGATGCGCATTACTGAATTTTGCGCTCCCCTGAAGCTGATCTGCCAAGGTATTAATGAGCTGTATACCTAATGAATCAGGGTTTTCGAGGTTAGGTGCATCTGACATCCCCTTGCCATTGTCTTTGACAAGCAGGGTTACCACATCCTCCTCTTGTGTAAAAGAGACCAGGATCTTCCCCTTTCGCTGATCCTCAAAAGCATGCTTATAAGCATTGGTGATAAGTTCATTCAAAATAAGTCCACAGGGTATGGCCTGCCCTACTGTAAGGTGAACCGAAGCTGCCTCAATATCTATCTGTATCTCTTGCTGGTTAGTTTGCAAGGAAGAAACAATAACATCCATGAGCTGTTTGATATATACATCAAATGAAATTTCAGAAAGATCTTCTTTCTGGTATAGCTTTTCGTGAATCAAGGCAATAGAATTGATGCGCATTTGACTTTCCTTGAGCACTTTGGAAGCTTCGTCAGAGGTGGTATTGAACGACTGAAGCTCCAACAATCCCATAATAACCGCCAAATTATTCTTAACCCGATGGTGGATTTCCGAAAGCAGCACTTTCTTCTCTTTTAGTGACTGTTTCAGTTGGTTTTCGTTTTTCTTGCTCTCCGTAATATCAATATATAACCCATAGATGGCGATCGTTTTTTCTTCCACAATAACAGGAACGCCATAGATAAGCACATTAATGATACGTCCATCTTTATCTTTTCTGAGTCCCGAAGTACGAGCTGTTTTTCCATCAAAAATCTTCTCTGAAACTTTATAAGCCATCGACTTTTCCTCGTCTGGTACAATTACCTCATCAATATTCTGACCCTGAATTTCATGCGTCTGATAACCAAAAATATTAGTAAAAGACTCATTTACCTGTTGTACCATGTGGTTGCTATCCATCAGGGCAATAGCAATAGGAGCGTTCTGAAAGAGCTGGCGAAACATCTCTTCACTCTTGCGCATCTGCTCCTCGGCTTTATACCGTTCACTAATATCACGGGCAATTGTTATCATGGCATCTTTGCCGAAAAATTTGGCTGGATTTATAATCACCTCCAGCGGAAAGCATTCACCATCTTTGTCCTTTCCCCACCATTCAAAATGGGGTGAGTGGCCCTTCATGGCCTCTTGGGCATATTTCTGAATTTTATCCAAATCGACTTTTTCCCCGTCAGAAAGCATGTGCGGACTTTCTCCTATCAGTTCATCACGGTGATAGCCATACATTTCCTCCACAGCCTTATTCACTTCCAAGAACTCACCTTCTTCGCCCTGGATAAAGATAGCATCGCTAATGGAATCAAAAAGATCCTGATAACTTTCCAGACTCGCTTTATACTGTTTAATTATTTTATTGTTGCGGGTAATATCAACCAGTGTTCCTACAATAGCTTTCGAGCCGCCATATTCAATTACAGAACCATAGACATGAACATGAATCGTTTCTGCATCTTTGGTAATACAACGAAATCCATATTCAACTGAATCCTGGTCCCCTTCAATTCTAATTGACAGGTTCTTTTTCACTCTATCTCTATCATCCGGATGTGTTAATTCTACAGGACCAACCTTTCCTTCTATCTCCTCCTCTTTATATCCAAAAATCTCTGCAAATCGTGGATTTATGTATTTAAAAATCCCATCCTGAATTAAATAGACACCAACCAATGATTCTTCTGAAAGCGCTCGAAATAAATCCTGTGATTCTTTTCGCTTTGTTATATCACTGATAAGGGAATGCACCGAAATAAGATTGCCCGATGTACCATAAAGCATCGAGTTGTACGACTTTCCATAATAAACATTACCGCTTTTAGTGATAAATTGTCCTTCAGCGGTATAATAGCTTTTTCCTTCATCAACAATCTTATTCAATCGTTTCTGAGCGGCACGATACTTATCCTCAGGTAGAATTCGTTGAATAATACCAGCCTCCCCTAGCACTTCTTCTTCAGACCAGCCGAAAAGCTCTTCTGCTTTTTCTGACCAATGAGTGATTTCTAAGTTTTCATCAAAACCCACCTCAGCCAGGGGATAATTTATATTGTGACTTTTTAGGCGTGGATATTTACTGCCTCTTTCTTCCCGATGTTCGATTTGCTCTGTCACATCATGAATAACCGCAAACTTGGCTGGCTTGCCCTCATAGTTAAATCGATGATGGGTAAACTGAACATACAACACCTCTCCGCTTTTTTTCTGGTGATGCCAAATGTTATCGGTCGCCCCACCACCATTCTGACTAATCAGTTCAGCACGTTTTCTTTTGGTACCCAGATCGTGCACACTCATGTGACAAAGCTCATCATAGCAATAGCCATAAAGCTGCAACGCCTGTTCATTGGCATCTAATATTTGCAGGGATTGATCATCTAAGATAAAGATTGCCGTCTTTGACAAATATGAAGTTCCATTCTTTGCCATCTTGATCCTTTACTAAAATTACTGCTGTGAATTTTTATAGCCTAATATATTGCGATTGTATTAAAAATAAAGTAAAAATCGGCCTGTCTCTCTTTTCTAATTTTTTTATCTTAAGGGGCTAGAAATCAAAGCAATGAATTGAATAAGTTTAATTTTCACTGAATGCCTGAACAAATTACGATTACCTTTCCCGATGGAACTGAAAAACAATTTCCCAAAGGAGTCACCGGACGTGAAGTCGCCGAGTCCATTTCTAAAGGATTGGCACGAGAAGCACTGAGCATTACCCTTGATGAAGAAATTATGGATCTCAGCCGTCCTATTGAAAACGATGGTTCCATTACAATAAACACCTGGGATACGGATGACGGAAAGTATACGTTTTGGCATTCTTCTGCCCACTTGCTGGCCGAAGCAGTCCAGGAGCTGTACCCGGAAGCAAAATTTGGAATTGGTCCTCCTATCGAAAATGGATTCTACTATGATATCGATTTTGGTGATCAGACGATCAGCCAAAACGATTTTGAAAAGATTGAAAACAAAATTATCGAACTGGCCCGCAATAAGTCAGAGTTTGAACGGAAACCGGTCTCTAAACAAGAAGCACTGGAGTTCTACCAAGAGCGAGACAATGAGTATAAAGTTGACCTCATAGAAGAACTTGAAGACGGAAATATTACCTTCTACACACAGGGTAACTTTACGGATCTCTGTCGTGGCCCTCACATCCCGGATACCGGGCGTATCAAGGCGGTGAAGTTGACCAGCCTGGCAGGTGCCTATTGGCGCGGTGATAATGACAGCGAGCAGCTGACGCGCATTTACGGCATTACCTTCCCCAAGCAAAAGCAATTAAAACAGCATATTAAACGTGTTGAAGAAGCCAAAAAACGAGATCACAAAAAGCTTGGCAAAGAGTTAGAGCTTTATATGATCGATCCTATGGTTGGGCAAGGACTTCCCGTTTGGTTGCCCAATGGAACTATCATCCGGCGAGAGCTGGAAGCCTTTCTGCGTGAAGAACAAAAGAAACGAGGCTATGAAGAAGTAATTACGCCCCATATCGGCAACTTGGATCTATACCGTACCTCCGGGCACTTCCCCTACTACCGGGAATCACAGTACAATCCCATCAACGTAGATGATGAGGAGTACCTGCTAAAGCCCATGAACTGTCCGCATCACCACCGCATCTACTCGAACAAGTTACACAGTTATCGCGACCTTCCGTTGCGATTAGCCGAATTTGGTACCGTCTACAGGTACGAACAGTCCGGCGAACTGAGTGGCCTATCCAGAGTGCGTGGTTTTACGCAAGACGATGCTCACATTTACTGCACTCACGAACAACTGAAAGATGAAATTAAAAATGTCATCGACCTGACCGAGCTCGTTTTTGGAACATTTGACATGCCGGTAGATATCCGACTGTCCTTCCGCGACGATAACGAAGAAAAATATGGAGGCAAGTCTGAATTCTGGGATCGGGCGGAACAAGAAATAAAAGAAGTAGCCGAAGAAGAAGGGCTCGATTATACCATTGGTCGCGGCGAGGCCAGCTTCTACGGTCCTAAAATTGACTTTATTATTCGCGATGCCATTGGCCGTAAATGGCAGCTGGGTACCATCCAGGTGGATTATGTGATGCCTGAGCGGTTCGATCTAACCTACGTCGGTGCCGACAATGAACGTCATCGTCCGGTTATCATCCACCGTGCCCCCTTTGGATCTATGGAGCGTTTTTGCAGCATCCTCATAGAGCACTTTGCGGGAGATTTCCCGGTCTGGCTGTCACCTAAACAGGTTCAAATTATTCCCATTTCTGATGAATTTAACGAATATGCTTACCAGTGTGCGGCTAAGCTCCAGGAAAAAAATGTCCGCGTGGATGTGGACACCCGGAGTGAACAGGTAGGCGGAAAAATTCGCGATGCTGAAACGAGCAAGATACCATATATGTTAATAGTAGGTAGTGACGAAGAAACGGATGGAACCGTTTCCATTCGTCGACATAAAGAAGGTGACATTGGAACCTTTGATTTTTCTGAATTTATTTCTAATCTCACAGCAGAGATTAATAGTAAAGAGCTACCTAATCATTAATTTAATTTTAATAAAACAGTAGAGGTTACTATCGCAAGACGCAGAAGACGAAGACCACGGGGCAATGATGATCGCCCCCGATCTAATGAAGAAATTCGGTCATCAAAAGTACGGGTTATTCACCCTCAAGAAGCCGAAAAGGAACATGAAGTTGTTCCCATAGATCGTGCACGCGAAATCGCTGAATCTTATAACTTAGACTTGGTAGAGGTAGCGCCTAATGCTAAACCTCCCGTCTGTAAGGTTCTGGATTTTGGTAAATACATGTACAAAAAGAAGAAAAAGGAGAAAGAGGCGAAGAAGAAGCAGCATACTGTTCAGGTTAAAGAGCTTCGATTTCGTCCCAATACGGATGACCATGACTTGAACTTTAAAACTCGTCATGCGCGGGGATTCTTGGAAGATGGTGATAAAGTAAAGGCAACCGTTCAGTTCAGAGGTCGGGATATGCTCTACACTGACCGGGGAAAAGAACTTCTTTTGGATTTAGCCGAAGAACTTAGCGATATCAGTGAAATTGAGTCTAAACCCAATATGGAAGGCCGCCGGATGTTTATGATGCTCGCTCCCAGCGGTAAAGGGAATTAGCTCTTTTTATTTTCCAGGACTTGAAATTCGGTATTTCCAGTTTACGGCTCGAATGAGCCACCGAGAATAATTTTCGGTATTGGAGTTTATTCTATAAACTTTAATCCTTATCTTTCAAGCCTTTTAATTTCAAAGAAATCTTACAGGTGTTGTTACTATGCCAAAGATGAAATCCAACAGTGGGGCTAAAAAGCGCTTCAAAAAGACCGGTTCAGGTCATTATAAGCGAAAAAAAGCTGGAAAAGCTCATATCCTCACTAAAAAACGGAGTAAAAGAAAGCGCAAGCTCGGTAAAAAGGCCATCGTCGATAAGACGCATGAGAAAGATGTCGAGCAAATGCTTCCTTACAAATAAATACAATTATTAACTTTTAAACATTAGACCAAATGCCACGTTCAAGAAATAAGGTGGCTTCCCGTCGCCGTCGCCGCAAGATTTTAGATCAGGCGAAAGGTTACTGGGGCAAGCGAAAGAATGTTTATAAATTTGCGAAGAATGCGGTAGAAAAAGGGATGCTATATCAGTATCGCGACCGCAAAGTTCGCAAACGTGAATTCCGGAAGCTCTGGATCACACGCATTAATGCTGCTGCCCGTCAGAACGACACTACTTATTCCAGGCTGATGGGAGCCCTGAAGAAGAAAGATATTGAGATCAACCGTAAGGTTTTAGCTGACCTTGCCGTCAATGATCCGGATACATTCAGTGCTATTGCCGAAGAAGCATCCAAATAATAGCACACTTATATTTTTAAACCGATCTCCCCATCACTATGGGTGGATCGGTTTTTTATTTTTATCGAATTGAGATCGACCAACGCTATTTCTATGCTCGACGATATAAAAGCCTTAAAGCAACAAATTGCCAACTACAACATCGCTGATGATGAGGATCTGGAGTCCTTCCGGTTAAAATTCCTTTCACGTAATGGCGAAGTTCCTGCCATGTTTTCGCGCATGAGTGAAGTGCCCAACGACCAAAAAGCTCAGGTCGGGAGAGCCATGAATGAAGTGAAGAATCTGGCGAAAGATACTTTTGAAACCAATAAAAAGAAGTTAGCTCGTAAAGAAGCTCAACA
Organism: Fodinibius salsisoli; assembly: GCF_026229185.1. Lineage (GTDB taxonomy): Bacteria > Bacteroidota > Rhodothermia > Balneolales > Balneolaceae > Fodinibius > Fodinibius salsisoli. Next base: position 315,161 of record NZ_JAGGJA010000003.1, read on the forward strand.
AATTGGCGCTAAAGACGACCTTTCTCTTCCCGCCCCGCCCTACTCTGCCGGCTCTTATCATCCATTGACACAGACGCTGGAAGAGATGAAGAATATTTTCTATCGCCTCGGCTTTTCTATTGCTGACGGCCCGGAAGTGGAAGATGATTTTCATAACTTTACGGCACTGAACTTTCCGCCCAACCATCCGGCCCGCGATGAACAGGATACGTTCTTCATTCGAAAAGATGATGACCCCAATATTGATGATTTGGTGCTCCGCACGCACACCTCTCCGGTGCAAATTCGGTTAATGCAGGAAAAAGAACCGCCCATCCGTACCATTATGCCGGGACGTGTGTACCGAAACGAAGCCGTATCTCCTAAATCCTATTTCCTTTTTCACCAGGTGGAAGCACTCTATATTGATACAGATGTCAGTGTGGCTGAACTCAAGGAAACACTTATTAGCTTTGCCAAGCTCATGTTTGGTTCGGATGTAAAATATCGACTACGACCCGGATTTTTTCCCTTTACTGAACCCAGCCTCGAGATGGATATCTGGTGGGAGCCCGCGCACGAGAAAGAGGGCAAATGGCTCGAAATATTGGGGTCTGGCATGGTCGACCCCAATGTATTAAAAGCAGTCGGTATCGATCCCGAAAAATACACTGGATTTGCCTGGGGCATGGGCGTTGAACGAATTGCGATGCGACGCCATCAGATCGATGACATCCGCACTTTTTATGAAAACGATGTTCGTTTCCTTGAACAATTTCATTAAGTACTTTTAAAGAATAGAACGCTGATAACACGGATGCAACTGAAATACATCGATAATTATCTGCGGAAACCTGCCAAATCCGTTTTATCCGTGTTCAATTAAAATAATTATTTGTAGCTAAATGAAGATTTCATATAACTGGCTCACTGAATTTATAGAACTTGATTTATCACCGGAAGAAACAGCCGAAAAGCTCACCCTCATCGGCCTGGAAGTTGACAGTATTGCTTCTTATGGCAATAAATTAGAGGGCGTTGTTGTGGGACACGTGTTGGAAGTTACTGACCATCCAAACGCCGACCGTCTCCGGATTTGCAAGGTTGATACGGGCACAGAAGAAGTTCAGATTATTTGTGGAGCCGATAATGTAGCAGCTGATCAAAAAGTGCCGGTGGCTACTGTAGGCACTACGCTTCCTGTTGAAACGGAAAATGGTGAGCCCTTCACTATTCGTAAGGCTAAATTACGCGGAGAAGAATCACGGGGCATGATCTGCGCTGAGGATGAACTTGGTATCGGTGATGACCTCAGTGGAATCATGGTATTGGATAACAAACTGGAGACGGGGCAGCCTTTGCAACAGGCGCTCGACCTTTACCAGGATATCATCATTGATATTGAAATAACACCCAATCGTCCCGATGCAACCTGCCACTTAGGGGTAGCGCGTGACTTAGCTGCTGCTCTTGACCTGGAGCTTAAAAAACCGTTTAAAACGGAATTTGATACAACTGAACCACTCCAGGAGATTGGAATTAGCATTGAAGCCGAAGAAAAATGTGCTCGCTATGTCGGCAAGTTGGTCAAAGATATTACAATTGAAGAATCACCCGACTGGATTCAAAATCGGCTTAAAACAATCGGCGTGCGCCCGGTTAATAACGTAGTTGACATCACCAATTACGTGATGTTTGAGCTGGGCCAGCCTCTGCACGCTTTTGATGCAGAAACCATCCAGGGTAATCAAATTATCATCAAGGATTTTGATGAAGAAATAACGTTCGAAACGCTGGACCACATCGAAAGAGACTGTTCTCCGGGCACACTCTTTATCTGTGATGGAAAGGAACCCATTGCTATCGCAGGCGTCATGGGCGGCGTGGACTCCGAAGTGGGTGAAAAAACGACAAATGTGCTCATTGAAAGTGCCTATTTCGATCCTGCGACCATCCGGAAGACAGCCAAAGAACAAGTTTTACAAACCGATGCCTCCTATCGATTTGAGCGGGGTATCGATCCACAACTCCAACGTATTGCTGCGGAACGAACAGCTGAACTGATTGCCGAAGTTTGTGGCGGCACTATGGTAGAAGGCTGCACGGATGTCCATCCTGTAAAAACAGAACCACGCCAGCTGGACCTTCGTAAATCGTATGTAAACCGACTGTTGGGCACCGAATTTTCTACGGAGGAAATTGCGGACCTACTGGATGGTCTGGAGCTTAAACTGATCGAACAAGATGAGGATAAACTGAAGTATCAGATTCCAACCTTTCGGCCCGATCTCGAACGCGAAGTAGATCTGATTGAAGAAGTGGGACGTCTCTATGACTACAACAACATTCCTGCCCCGAAGCATGGAAAGTTCACCTCCCCCGAGCCTATTACCGACTGGGAAAATCTTCTTTCCAAGGCAAGAGAAACGGCCAAAGGCCTGCGGTTTCGGGAGATTTATTCCAACTCATTGATGCCCGAAAAAGATGCACAGCTATTGGGTAAAACAGAGGAAATGACTCACACACTGAATCCTATTTCCAATGACATGACTACCCTCCGCCCTTCCCTCTTGTATGGATTTTTAAAGTCGGTAGGCTATAACTTTAACCGCAAGGTACAGCAGGTTCGGTTTTTTGAAATTGGCAATGTCTTCGAAAAAACGTCTGCCGATGGAACCTACCATTCCGGTATCGATGAGCAGACAAATATTTTATTTGGGCTGGCAGGATTTAAGACGATTGAACACTGGAAAACTGAACCCCAGCACTACGATGCCTTCGACCTGAAAGCGGCCGTAGAAAGCTTTTTGGCCCAGTTAAATATAGGGGAACAAATTACAAGCCGTGTTGATAAAAATAACGTTCTGAGTTATTTCATTGCCGATCAAAAGATAGGACAGCTACGCAACGTTTCACAAGAAATGCTGGCTGAATATGAAATAGAGTTACCGGCTGTGGTAGGTGAATTTTCGCTGACTAAAATATTTGAAGCCAAACAACAACTGCAGGAGCCCCGCTATGAGCCGGTGTCTAAGTTTCCTTCTTTTGAATTCGATTTTGCGGTCATTGTCGGTCAGTCTGTTAAAGCGGGTGATCTTCTGCAATCGATTAAGAAGACAGCAGGCCCTACCCTCAAAGATCTGCAGGTTTTTGATGTCTTTGAAGGCGAGTCACTGGGTGAACAGAAAAAAAGCCTCGCATTCAGACTTTCTTTCTTAGATAAAAACAAAACTTTGACTATCAACGATGTAGAACCTATAATTAACAAAGTTGTAGATGTTCTAGAAAAACAATACTCCGCTAAACTTCGATCATAATTTCGAACGTGCTTACAGACGATAGTCCACATACAAAAGAGTTTCGGCGATTACTCCAACGCATTCGTAAAGAGGTCCAATCTCTTAAAAGTCAGATTGCAGATTTGGAGAAAGAGAATAGTCAGCTTAGGACAGAACTTCGTAAAATAGAAAAAGGGCAAACAGATATCTTTTCGGAAGTATCTGAGTCTGAGCGACTGGCCATACGTCACCAGGTATTAGGATTGATTTCTAAAATTGATAATCATCTTGAGGACAACGAATGAAATCCGTAAAAATAACCATCTTAGGAAAACAGTTTCCCCTTAAAGTTGAGGATTCGGAAGAGCAAACCATCAAACGCATTGCTCATTATGTTGATGATAAATTCCGTCAATATAAAAAAGAACTCAACAAGCAGCCAGACACCACCGTTATGTCCTTAGCTGCTTTGGCGATAGCAGAAGAACTGTTTGAAGAACGGCAACACAATAAAGAACTGGAACAACAGGATGGAAAAATAATGAACGAGGTGAATGAATCACTTGAAGAGTTCATTGGTGAAATTTCATCCGAATAAAATCTGATTCTGAGAAAGGCGTTATATTCCTTACCTTTAGGCTTTTAATATAGCAAGCTATCGGCTATTAAGATATAGCAGTATGTCAAAATCATTAGTCAACATCCTTTTTGTGGGGGATATTGTCGGTGAACCCGGCCTTAGCCTTTTGGAAACCATACTCCCCAGCCTCATTAAAAAACATGAGGCCGATTTTGTGATCGCTAATGGAGAAAATTCGCATAAAGGAAAGGGAATCAATCGCTCTATCATTAAACGTCTTTATGATTTGGGGGTCCATGTTATTACCGGCGGAAACCATTCTTTTGCCAAATGGAAAGTCTTCGACTATATGAAAGAGGATGGGAATATCCTCCGCCCTATGAATTATCCCAGGGGTAATCCCGGCTATGGTTTTGGCGTCTATGAAATTCCTGATTTTGACCAAAAGATTGGGGTTCTGAACCTACAGGGCCGTACCTTTATGCAGGCGATCGATGATCCCTTTTCTACGGCCGACTGGGTTATCGAACGCATGAAAGAAGAAACCGATATCATTTTCATAGACTTTCATGCAGAGGCCACGGCTGAAAAACTGGCGCTTGCCTGGCACCTGGACGGTGAGATATCCATCTTTGTAGGAACGCATACTCACATCCCAACCCACGATGCCCGTATCTTTCCTAAAGGAACCGGTTACATCAGCGATGTAGGGATGACGGGCTCTTTCGATTCGGTATTAGGCATGGATAAACATACTTCCATGAAGCGTTTTAAACTTGGAACCCCGCACCGCTATAAATTGGCAAATGGCAACAACCATCTTTGTGCTATCGTAGCTAAGGTAGACACCTCATCGGGCCTATGCGAACATATTGAGCCGATCATTTACCCGGATTTTCATTCGAGCAATTTAGAAAAATAACTTTGATGTCCATTTTGGAAGCGCAACATATCAAGAAAACTTTCCATGATGATGGACAGCCCCCCTTAACGATATTGGATGGGACAAGCATCAGTATTGCACAGGGATCTATAGTAACTGTTGTGGGGGCCAGCGGTTGCGGTAAAAGCACCTTGCTGCATATTTTAGGCGGCTTAGACAAGCCCGATGAAGGAATCGTCTCTTGGAATGGCGAGGCTATTTATGAGATGGATCGTGAAGCCATTGCTGATTTCAGAAATCAAAAGTTAGGCTTCGTCTTCCAATTTCATCATCTGCTGCCGGAGTTTACCGCCCTTGAAAATATTATGATGCCGGCTCTTATCAGCGGAACTGATCCCAACGAGGCCAAAGAAAAGGCGCAATCATTATTGGATGGCTTTGGCATTCTTGAACGTGCCGAGCACCGTCCGTCACAGCTTTCAGGCGGAGAACAGCAGCGCGTAGCCATGGGACGAGCGCTGATAAACGATCCGGATCTCATATTAGCTGACGAACCCACTGGTAATCTCGATGAACGGAATACGGATATGCTGCTCGATCTGTTATTTAATCTTCGGGAGGCACGAGAGGTCAGTATATTGCTCATTACGCACGAGAAAAATATTGCCCAGCGGTCGGATATTATATATGAACTTTCGCATGGCAAATTACACGAACTTTAGATTTTGCTATCAGCTAAAACAATGATATTTTCACCTACTAAAAATTAAGATCAACACGTTTTTATCATGTCTAAGAAAAATGTCCGAGAAGAATTAGAACGAGATCCACTATTGGAGACCGTTTCTAAAGCACAAAATATTTACGATAACCATAAGACAACGGTCATTGGCGGCTTTTTAGCCATTGTTTTGGTTGTTGGCGGAGCTATCGGCTACTACTATTATTCCGTTTCACAGGAAAATAAGGCACAGCAGCTTATGGCCGATGCTACGACTGCTTATATGAATTCTGACTATGAAAAGGCCCTTAAAGGATCAGAAGCTGATTTTACGGTTGGATTTGAACAGATCATTAACAACTATTCTGGAACCGATGCCGCAAACCTTGCTCAATACTATGCCGCTGTTTCGGAGTATAATTTAGGTAACATACAGGAAGCCATTTCCTACATCCAGGAGTATGATATTCCGGAAGGTATTTTAGGAGTTGGTCCTATTTCTTTTCAGGCTGTTTTAATGACGGAATCGGGTGAGCATGCCAAAGCTGCCGAACTGTATATTAAAGCTGCCGAGTGGGATGATAATTCTTCTACAACGCCCTACAACTATCTGGAGGCTGCCAACGCCTACCAGGATGCCGGTGATCAGGCAAATGCCGAAAAGTATGCTCAGCTCGTTATTGATAATTATCCCAATAGCTCACAAGTGGCCGAAGCCGAAAAGCTATTAGGCCGTCTGATGGCCGTTAACGGAGAATAACCTTTCTTACTGTATCAGAAATTAAGAAACCCTGTTGGATAAACACAGCAGGGTTTCTTTTTTAATCTGGTTATTTTCTTGGCCTCTCATCCCCGAATGATCAGTTCTTTGTTTTAAGATCCGTATCAGCGAGTGTCTCTTGCTACATCAATCACGGTAAAATGGTACGAAATCCATATACTACATCGTATCCAAAAAGCAGTGGAATACCCAACTTTGTTTCTTCGGTTGCCATTCGTTGAAGCTTTCTGGTATAACCTGTTCCATAGGCATTGAACAGAGCCCCGACCTTCCCTTCTTTGATGAGTTTCACGTAGTCATCCCAGATAGTGGGACCGGTCGTGGCCAAGTCACTGGTGAAAAGCGTCATCAGGTTTAACACTGAATCTACTTTTGACTCTATGGCTTCTTCTGTAGTAAGGAGCTGGGCATTGCCTGTATCCACTTTTATTAGTAGAGGACAAACAGACCCAGCAATAAGATGGTAAGCCTGTCGATAGTCTCTTTCATCATGGTGGATAAGAATTTAGATTTCGAAATTTATAATTAGTTGAGCTGTGGACTTTGGAAGCCGAGCTTTTTTAGACCTTGCTGAACTTCAGGAGCTGACATGAACAGATCCCAGAGCAAACCGGTTCGGTGATTCTCAATCATCACAACGATGGGCCCCTGGTCGATGGCTAAATATTTCTTGGGATACCATTGGGCCTCAACACTAAAAGCATCAAAAAAGCCGTAGGGACCGAATGTTTTATCTCCATAGGTGTAATAAAGATTCTTTAACACATCCATAGAATACTCCGGCGTGTATGGAAATGAGGAAAGGGCTGCCGTGGGAGAGATAACGCCTTTATCTTCTGTCGGCCGATGAGCTGCATAGCCACTTACCGAATAGCTTGCCGTCAGGCCCCAGAGATCTTCGCCATAACCTTCATATTCTTCAGGATTTTCGATACACCATTGACGATTAATAAGCGTGTGGTTTTTATTCTCTTCCCAGTAGTTCGCGTAACGGTCTTCTAAGCCCCGCGGATCTAAGCCCAGATACGAATAATGAGCCCAAAAAAGAGGACCGCCATATTCCTGCGCTCCATTATGAGAAAGAGACAGATTGTAACTGTAGGTATTCACATTCGTTTTTATGGTGCCATTACGTGCCCACCCTTCATGGTAAGCTTCGGCCGGAATGCTGTGCGTCGGAGAAGAAGCAGCCATTACGTAGGTGATGAGTGTCTCATTATAACCTTCGAGAGGAAAATCCATCTCCCACTCATACTCCGGAGACCAGTGCCAATAGAGTACATCTTCCTTCCCATCTTTGGTGTACCAATTCCATTCGATGCCTCTCCATAAGGTATCAATTTGAGCAGCTAAAAAAGCTTCCTCTTCTCCCCCATCCTGCCTCAGATATTGCCTTGCGGTAATCAGGCCCTGGGCCAGAAAGGATGTTTCCACCAGATCTCCCCCATTGTCTTTGGTGCCAAATGGCTTTACTTCCCCGGTCTCCCCATTGAGCCAGTGTGGCCATGCCCCATGAAATTGGTCTGCCTCTTTTAGAAACTTCACGATCTTTTCCAATCGGTCTACCCCCTGCTGATCCGTAATAAAATTTCGCTCCATCCCAACAACAAGGGCCATAAGTCCGAATCCAGACCCACCGGTGGTAACAACATGTTTATCATTTTGTGGATACACGTTATTCACATGGAACCGTTCACGAGCCATACCCGAGTTAGGCTCGGCTCCATCCCAGAAATATTGAAACGTACGCTCTTGGGTAAGCGTAAGCAGGGAATCCTCCGATATCTTTGCAATATTCTCTTCTGTCGGGGAATCCTCACTGCGAGTTACTGTTTCTTGATTATAACATCCTGTGATAGCGATGCTGGTGAAGAAAATGAACGCTAAAAGTGACCTTATTTTTTTCATAATTGTAATATTGGGCTTATAGCTAAATAGTTAGGAAAATAATTAAAACTACAGAGAACTGATTTTCAGTCGTCTTCAAGCTTACTTACCATTTAGCACAGTATGTGAAATTTGACTGAATTTATTTCAAAGAAAAATAATATGGCACATGTAAAAACAGGACGAAATTTTCCATCCGCCCTGCTTCCAATTTCTCCTAACGGGATTAAGAAGGAGAATGACTGATAAAACCCTTGTTAGTAATTCGGATTCTGTTCCATTTGCGGGGTCTTACGGAGTTGCTCTTCAGGTATTGGAAACAACTCATGCTTGCCTTCAACAAAATTCTTGCCGTGCCCCTGCATAACTTCTGCCGCCTGGCCAGTACGCAACAGATCGAACCAACGATCGTGCTCAAAGGCCAGCTCCAGGCGTCGTTCTTTCCAGATAGCCTCTCGTAATTCATTCTGATCGCCCGTCGTTACCCGATCCAGATCAACTCGATCGCGTACCTGGTTTAAGGCCGATTGTGCCTCCCCGGTCTGTCCCAATTCGTTGGCGGCTTCTGCTTTAATCAGCAAGACTTCGGCATATCGCATGATGCGCATATTTTTATCTCCATCACCTGCTCCTGCATTGGCACTTGAGTAAGCTTTTTCATTATAGCGTGGATTTTCTATACTCGGGCTTACTTCACGACCATCCCATAGGGTTTCACCGGCAAAAATGATCGTCGCATCTTTACGAATTTCATCGCCTTCCGAATCATAGGCATCGACTAAATCCTGGGTGGGCGTATTGAATCCCCATCCCCATCCGCTGGGTCCACGAGCCCCCTGTGTTGTTGAATACTGCTGGATACCGTGAGCAGTCGATTCCCCACGAGCCTGGATTTCAAAAATAGAACCGGGACCGTTTTCCCCCTCTTCCCGCCAAATAACTTCATAGTTATCAGCTAATGAATATTGGCCAGATTCAATCACCTGGTTGGCATAATCGAGAGCCTGTTGCCAATTTTCACGTTGTAGATACACTTTAGAAAGTATACTGAGGGCGGCTCCGCGCGTAGCACGTCCAAGGTCTTCTTCAGCATATACCCCTTTTTCAGGAAGGACTTCTGCGGCACTTTCAAGGTCAGCAATGATATACTGATAAACCTCTTCCTGGGGGGCTCGCTGGGTTAAATCCTGCTCCTGGATTGGAACATCGCCAAAATATCGCACCAGGTAGAAGTAGCAAACGGCTCGCAGAAATTTGGCCTCACCGATAAGCCTGCTTCGCAGCTGTTCATCAGACATCTCAAAGTTTTCGGTATACTCAATGGCATACGTTGCCCGGCCAATGGTCTTATACCATTTGGTCCACACGCTTTCTATGGATGGCGTGGTGCTGCTGAACTCCAGATTATCAAGCAGGTGTTTATCTGTACCGGTATCGGAAGGCGAACTCCCCTTATCTGCATTATCCGAAATAATTTCGGTTACTCCCAGCCAGGAAAAGGCATAGGTGAAATCCGTGAAGCTTCCATATACCCCAATCACAAACTCATCAGGAGTATAATTTTCGCTGCTATCCTCAGCTTCTATCTCCTCTCTGGATGCTACATTAAGAAAATCATCGCTGCAGCCTACAAAGAGCAGTATTAGAAAAAGGACAAATGATATTTTCTTTAACTTATACATAAGTGGATACCTTCTTATTTATTATTGAAAATCAATATTGACGCCCAGCAGCAAACTGCGGGTATTTGGATAGGCATTAAGTTCAATGCCTGCGGTCCCATAGGGGCTTCCATTTCCTACTAATTCTGGAGTGAAGCCCGGATAATCGGTAATCATAAATGGATTTTGAGCACTGATATAAAAACGAACCCGGTTTAGGTGATTAACTATATTCTGCAGACTATAGCCCAGTGTGATGTTATTAATTCTCAGATAAGAGCCATCTTTCAGATAATAGTCTGAAGCAATCGCATCACGATTGGCACCGGGATGTTCACTTGTTGAGTTAGGACCCGTCCAGCGATTGGTAAAAGTCTCTTCTCGTATATTTTCACCACCGAAGCGTGTATTACTGAGTCCGTCATATACTTTATTACCGGCAACTCCAAATGCATCGAGGCTAACATCAAACTGTTTGTAATTAGCTCCGATGTTAATACCGTAGTTATAATTGGGAACGTAAGAGCCAAAGAATTTTTTATCCCGCTCATCAATTACGCCATCCTCATTCACATCATTATAACGCAAATGTCCCGGCAAAGCACCGCCGATTGAAGGATTATTAGCAATCTCCATTTCGTCTTGCCAAACTCCAACGGCCTCATACATCCACCATGCGCCGAGGGGTTGTCCCTCCTCCAGTCGCTTAGTAATTTGCCCGTTACCCAGGCTTCCACCTGTGAGTCCTTCAAATCCAGTCTCTACCTCAGTTATCTCGTTTTTATTGTAAGAAAAGCTGGTTCCTACGTTATAAGAGAAATCTTCAGATACATTATCGCTCCAGTTGAGAGAAAGCTCCAGGCCCTGATTTACGACTTCCGCCCCCTGATCGAAATAGTCACCTTCGAACTGGGAGTTTGGCAGTGGATTAACCAACAGGATGAGATTCTTAGTCGTCTTTTGATAGACATCAATGGTCGAAGTAAGGCGGCTATCCACAAATTCTATGTCCGCTCCGAGGTTCCACTCCTCAACAATTTCCCAAGAAATATCCCGTGCTGGGGAACCCACACTTGCTCCAAATCGGAGAGCTTGTGCAGGACCGAAAACATAGTTCTGAGAAGCACTGCCCGGATCAGTGCTTACCACTGTTGAATTAAAGGGTACATTTTGATTCCCCAACCGACCCCAGCTGGCGCGTAGCTTTAAGAAACTGATGGCCTCATTCTCGCCCATGAATTCTTCGTTGGAAATCGTCCAGCCGAGACCTACAGAAGGAAAAAGCTCCCAGTAGTCTTCGGTGTTTGCAAACTGACTCGATCCATCACGGCGCAGCGTACCGGAAATATAGTACCGACGATCATAATTGTATTGTACTCGACCAAAATAGGAAAGCAGTGTATTGGGTGTAAAGTTCGTATGCTCCACAATTTTATCATATTGGTCGGTCGCTAAATCCAAGTTCCAGTACTGTTCTTGCTCCGGAATATCATAAGCTCTTCCTCTAAACCGTTTGCCGACTCCCGTCTTCTCACTTGATATACCGGCCGTGATGTCTACATTATGATCATCAAATGATTTAGAAAAATTAAGATAGTTATCCCAGTTCCAGCGGAATGTTTCGGTATCGGTTACAAAGAGTGTATTATCGGCCCAATCCGTAACACCGGGATTTGCTTCCTTATTAGCCTGGTATTGGGCTACAGTTCTCGTTGGGTCACCGGATATCCATTGCTGGCGAAGAGGGCTAAATGCTCGTGTATCCCCATAGAAGCGTGTGGCTCCCAACCGAGTGGTAAATGTTAAATAGTCGGTCAGGTTAAAATCAGCTGCTAAATTTCCCTGCAACGTTATCGCATTGCTTTCTTCATTGTTAAAGTCAATGGCTGTTAGCGGATTTCCATGCGTATTCAAGCGTCCGATGGTTTCATCTGCTGCCCCTTCATACGTGACCTCCCCGGTTGTCTCATTAACAAAAGGCTGGCCATATCTTCCATTTGGATAAAAGGTGGGAACTAAAGGTGACTGTCGGTAAGCCGTGTTAAAAGCTCCAAAAGGCATTGGATTTTCTCGGGAAAAGGAAATACTTAAATTTTGATCCAGCGTCAGAAAACCATCAAAAAGACGGTAGTTGTTGTTATTACGCAAGGTTTGGCGCCAGAATTTCTGGTTATCCAATAACCCTTCTTCTGCATTCAGGTTATAGCTGAAGAAATAATTAATATTTTCACTTCCTCCGGAAACTGAAAGTTTACTATTGATGAAGCGTCCCTGGTTTAAAAGTTCATCAAACCAGTCGGTGTCATACTGCTGGTTTTGATTTAACTGGAAGCCGTCTACAGCTGCATTTTCTTCATTGAAATAGGTTACATACTCTGGGCCATCAGCCATATTGACCTTGTTTAAAACTGAGTTATAGCCTACATAAGTATCAGCTTCAAATTGAGCAGCTCCCTCTGTACCCTGCTTTGTGGTAACGATAATTACACCATTTGCTGCACGCAGACCATAAATTGAAGCGGAGGCAGCATCCTTTAAAAAATCAATGCTTTCTATATCTGAGGGTGCAATATTATTTATATCATCAACGGGCACTCCATCTACAATATATAAAGGATTCCTCCCCCCTAAAGCAGTACCTAAGCCTCTCATAATAACAGTGGGAGTTCCGCCAGGCGCATCATTTTTGATAATATTCACGCCACTTACCTTACCCTGTAAGGCTTCAGTAGCGGTTAATGCAGGCTGTTTATTTAATTCCTCTGACTGTACTCGCTTAATTGACCCCGTCAAATCAACTTGTTCCTGGGTACCATACCCTACTACCACCAATTCTTCTCCAGCTTCTATAGCCTGGGGAGTCATAGTGATGTTTATTTCCTGGCGCCCCTGAATAGGAACTTCCTGCCTTTGGAACCCAATAAAGGAAAAGATAAGCGTGTCGCTCTCACTTTCTACTGTTAATGAATAAGCTCCCTGGGCATTTGTTGAGGTTCCCTGGGTAGTCCCTTTAACCTGGATATTAACTCCCGGTAATGGCTCCCCAGCCTGATCATTAACGACCCCCTTTACAGAATGCTGCCCGTATGCTGCGGTCACTAAAAAAAGAGACAAACAAAGAGCCAGCAATCCTTTTGCAAATATATCCTTCGCTATCATAATAGTTATATTCAAAAGGTTAATAATTGTTGAGATAAATATTTCTAAAAAGTTACTACTAACCTTAAGCACTTAATGCAAATAAATCAACATTTTGTGCAAATTTATTATTTTATTGCATAAAATTATTATTAAACTTGCATTAATTGAGCAAGTTTGACTAATTACTATAGGTGAATTAGCGCCAAATGGCCTTTGAAATAATGCTTGACAAGTTATTTAATAAAGCATTCCTTAATGACTAGTTTATCTTGCATAAAGTTCCATAGCGGCCTAAGGGTTATGAGAGAATTGGTTTCCTTCGGATAGTTCAAATTGATACAAACAAATAATGAAAGTTACGCTTAAGGATATAGCAGAAGATACAGGGTACTCTGTTTCTACGGTTTCCAGAGTTATGAATGGTTCTAATAAAATTAGTGCTAAAACCCGCGATGAAATTTTAGAGAGTGCAAAAAAACATAAATACCGTTCCCCTAAGGTCAAAAATGCTCATTCCTCTACCCAGCTACTTAATATCGCCCTCATTGGTACGGGTTTTCATGAAGGTGAGTTCTATGTGTCGTTTTTCAATGGTCTAAATCGGGCTGCCCGCAAGCATAACATTCAACTATTTCTGACTGGCGTACCGGATTGTGAAGATGATATTCTTAAAGTGATAAAAGAAGTTTCCTTTAACTATTATGATGGGGCTATTCTCTATATTCCCGAGTTTAAGCGGCAGAATTATGAAAAAATTCGTACGATTATTCCGGATAAATTCCCCATTATCTCTAACGCCTTAATTGAAAATCCTGCTTTTCCAACCATTACATTCGATAGCTATAGTGGCGGCCATTTAGCAGCAGTCCACTTCGAGCAAAAAAACCACCGTAAGGTTGGGATCATCAAAGGACCTTCGGAACGGGCGGAATCAAGGTTTCGATATAATGGATTTACAGATTATATAGCACATCATGATCAGATGGAACTTAACTGGTCGTACCAAGGAGACTTTACTTTCGAGTCTGGCCATGATGCTTTTGAGGCTTTTGATAAACTGGCCGATAAACCAAGTGCTATCTTTGCATCCAACGACGATATGTGCAATGGTTTTATGGAAGCAGCCATTGACAAACAATATTCTTTCCCAAATGATATCGCAATCATGGGATATGATAACCTTCCTGTTTGCCGGCACAACAGACCGACGATGTCTTCAATCAATACAGATTTTGAACAGCTTGGACTGACGACCATGAAACTGCTCCGGGAAAAACTATCCAATCCCGAACCTAAAACCGGAATACTTAGTTTTGTACCCGTATCGGTCAGTCAACGTCAATCAACTTAGTTTTTCACTTTTGCTTGCCACTCCCCTGTTCACGAAGCGAGTGCCAACGTTTTTTTCAACAATCGACTTTTCTTACCTTGGGACAAATTTAACCCCTTAATGATGCTGTAATTGACCATCTTAGATGTTGCCATAATTGCCATCTATTTGCTCTTCATTAGCTGGAGAGGACTTCGGGAAGCACAAAGCCATCAAAACACTGATGACTTTTTCCTTGCCGGACGTTCTTTAAGCTGGCCTCTTATCGGTTTATCGCTTTTCGCTACCAACATCTCAATTACCAGTATAATTGGTTTAGCAAGTAGTGGCTATAAGACGGGTATTTCCGTATTTAACTATGAGTGGGTGGGATCAGTCATGCTGGTTATTTTTGCCATCTTCATTGCCCCATTTTATCTGAAGTACCGGCTCACCACCATGCCCGAATACCTTGAACGGCGCTATGATCACCGGTCCAGATTATTTTTCTCTGTCATTGCCATCACTGTTAATATTTTTATTGATATTGCCGGGGCTCTCTACGCAAGTAGCCTTTTCCTGAGTGGCATCTTTCCCAGTTTAGACTTGCATATCCTTGTGTTTATCATGGCGCTCATTACCGGGCTTTATACCGTCTTGGGTGGCTTACGAGCAGTAATTGTAACGGATTCTATTCAAGCTGTTCTACTTACGGCCGGTTCCATCATTATTGCCTTTGTCGTCTATCAAAAAACGGGCTGGCAGGAAATTCATGCTTCCATCGATGCCAACCTCTTAAGCCTTATTCGTCCGGTCGATGATACCTTAATTCCCTGGCCTACATTAATCATCAGCCTACCCATTCTCGCCTTTTATTTTATGTGCACCAACCAGCATATGGTTCAGCGTATTCTGGGAGCCCGGTCGGTAGATGATGGCAGGAAGGGTGCTATATTTGCGGCTTTCCTAAAGCTGCCTCTTTTATTTATGCTCATTCTTCCAGGAACTGCCGCCCGACTTATTTATCCAGAACTTGAAAATACCAACCTCGTTTATCCATTCTTGATGTATGATTTTTTGCCAGCAGGTATACTTGGCATCGTACTAACTGGTTTCATAGCCGCCTTGATGTCTAGTATAGACTCTGCATTAACGGCTGCCTCCAGTATTGCTACCATGGATATCTATAGAAAATTCAGACCTCAAAGCAGTCAGCGCCATCTCATAAACATGGGAAAAGTATTTATCATGGTTGCTGTTTTCATTGCTTCGCTTTGGGCACCATTTATTGAGCAGTTCCCCACCCTCTGGGAATACCTGCAGGCCTTGCTTTCTTATTTAAGTCCACCCGTAGTAACCTGCTTCATTTTTGGATTGTTTTGGCGAAAAGCCACATCTCAGGCAGCTTTCACCTCACTCTGGATGGGAAGTCTCGTTGGCCTAATGCTATTAGTCAATAATCATTTTTGGGATATTCTGCCCACCATCCATTATCTCTATTCTGCAACGATCATATTCCTTTTTAGCTCAAGCATTTTAGTCATTAGCAGCTATCTGGATACGTCTAAAACAGAATCCACCCTCCCTGAGGTAGATAAGAAAGAGATCTTTGCGCAGCCCTTATCACTCCCATGGTATAAAGGATACCCGGTCTTTGCCTGGATCGTCTGTATATGTACTACTATTATCGTGTTACTCTTTTGGTGATGGGCCAAAAGAAAACCCCGACATTTATTTAAAATATCGGGGCTATAATCAACAAAATTCTTACAGAACTAAGTCCTTATTCTCCAAGAAACCTCTTATCCATCGGTTGGATCGTATTCCATATCCACCCACTTGCGATTCTTTCCGCTTTCAATAGCTTTGTTGATAAAATGCACCCCATGCGCACCATCATAAACAGTAGGAAAATCATGCGCCAGTGCATTAGCCTCCTCACCCGATAGACGAGCTGTAATAACATCAGCCACATTAGAATAGATATTTGCAAAAGCTTCAATAAAGCCTTCCGGATGGCCCTGGGGAATACGATTTCCAAACTGGGCAGCATCAGACAAATACGTATTGCCACGCTTATACACTTCTTCTGGAGCATCTTCATACTTTATTCGCAAGTAGTTGGGATTCTCCTGGTGCCATTCAAGCGAAGCTTCATCCCCATAGAGACGAATATTCAAATCGTTCTCCTCTCCCACCGACACCTGAGAGCAATATAAGATTCCTCGTAGCCCTCCATCGTAGTGAACCAGCATATTGGCATCATCTTCAAGCTCATAGCCTTTCCCAAAGCTGTGAATATCAGCATAGAGTTCTGTTAGTTTTTGACCGGTTATATATTCCACCAGGTTTTCAGCGTGGCTGCCGATGTCGCCTACAGCTGAGGAGATCCCCGCTCTGTCAGGATCAAGTCTCCATATATTGTCATCTTCTCCCACTTGGGCCAGCCATCCCTGCGGATATTCGACCACAACTTTTCGAAGTGTTCCCAGCTTACCGTCAGCCACCAGTTTTCGGGCTTCTTTAACCATTGGATAGCCCGTATAGTTGTGGGTCAATGCAAAAATCACATCATGCTCTTCAACCAATCGGCAAAGCTCTTCGGCCTCCTCGATTGTGTGGGTCATTGGCTTGTCACAAACAACATGAATGCCTTGCTCTATAAAAGCCTTGGCTACCGGAAAATGGAGATGGTTCGGAGTAGTGATACTTACAAAGTCAATGCGTTCATCTGCTGGCAGAGCAGCCTCTTCTTCAGCCATCTCTTCATAGGATGTATAAACGCGATCTTCCGAAAGATGCAATTTGTTACCCATTTTTCGTGATTTCTCGGGCTTTGACGAAAAAGAACCAGCCACTAATTCTATCTTTCCATCTAATGCTGCAGCCATACGATGGACTTCTCCAATAAATGCTCCAGGACCGCCACCGACCATACCGTAACGAATTTTTCTATCTATTTCCATTAGCTTAATAGTGTTAAATTATCTGTTTAGAATGATGTATCTAAATAAGAGATTTTAAAAGTTAAATTGCAAAAAATTAGCGGTCAGAAAATGAGCTAAAAGAAAAATATTGCAAATTTCTTGCAACTATCATTTTCCACATCTATGTTGCTTGGCAAGAGATTACTAATACAAGGAAAATTATGGAAAATAAGATAAAGGAATACAATATCTCTCAATCCCCGGAACAGTATGATGCTATCGTGGTTGGCTCTGGCATTTCCGGAGGTTGGGCGGCAAAAGAACTGACTGAAAACGGACTTAAAACGTTGCTTCTTGAACGCGGTCGGGATGTGAAGCATGGAGAAGATTATAAGACTGAGCATATGCCTCCCTGGGAAGCTGAATTTCGTGGAAGAGGTGACCGCAAGCTGTTTGAAGAAGAGTATCCAATGCAGCTTCGATCTGATGTGATCAATGAATATAACTATCACTTCTTTGTTAATGATAAGGAACATCCCTATCAAACGGATGAAGAAGATCCTTTCCTCTGGGTTCGCGGCTATCATGTGGGAGGGCGTTCGCTTACCTGGGGCCGCCAAACGTATCGGTGGAGCGACCTGGACTTTGAGGCCAACCTAAATGATGATATTGCCGTTGACTGGCCTATCCGATACGAAGATATTGAGCCTTGGTACGACTATGTCGAAAACTTTATCGGCGTAAGCGGTCAGGAAGAAGGCTTAGACCATCTCCCTGACGGGCAGTTTCTCCCTCCCATGGATATGAATTGCGTAGAGAAAGATGTGCGGGAGAAAATCAAAAATAACTTTGAATACCGGACCATGACCATTGGTCGTTGTGCTGTATTAACCGAGCCCCATAAAGGGCGGGGTTCTTGCCACTACTGTGGACCTTGTTCCCGAGGATGCAGCGTAGGCGCCTACTTTTCCAGCCAGAGTAGTACCCTGCCAGCTGCACGAAAAACCGGAAACCTTACGCTCCGGCCCAACAGTATCGTCCATAGTATTATTTACGATAAGGAAACAAATAGAGCTACGGGCGTACGCGTAATTGACCGCCTTACCAAAGAAACGAAAGAGTTTTATGCAAATGTAATATTCTTGAATGCCTCCGCCCTTGGCAGCACCCAAATCATGCTCAATTCTACTTCGGAAGCCTTTCCGAACGGTATCGCCAATTCCAGTGGAGTGTTGGGACACTACCTGATGGATCACCACTTCCGCGTAGGTGCCTCCGGTTCATTTGAAGGGTATACAGACCGCTACTACCACGGCAACCGGCCGAACGGTATTTACATACCCCGATTCCGAAATATCAATGAACAGACCATCCAGGATAGCTTTATCCGAGGTTACGGATTTCAGGGCGGGGCCTCTCGCTCCGGCTGGGGACGTGGAACCAATATGAAAGGTTTCGGTGAAGAATTTAAAAATAAGCTGCGGGATCCCGGGCAGTGGAATTTCTGGCTGACCGCCTTTGGCGAGATTCTACCCTACGAAGATAATTATGCCGAACTATCAGATAAAACCGATGACTGGGGAATTCCACAGCTTGAAATTCACGGTTCGATCAAGGATAATGAACACAGTATGCGTAAAGATATGGCAGCCACAGCTGCTGAAATGCTTGAAGCTGCCGGTGCTAAAAACGTTAGTACCAATGAAAATGAGTATCTGCTGGGTGAGGGCATTCATGAAATGGGTACTGCCCGTATGGGGCGTGATCCTAAAACATCAGTCTTAAATGCTCATAACCAAGCTCATGACGTTCCCAATTTATTTGTGACCGACGGTGCCTGCATGACATCCGCAGCCTGTCAAAACCCATCAATTACCTATATGGCGCTGACTGCCCGGGCTGTTGATTTTGCAGTAGAGGAAATGAAAAAAGGAAATATTTAATGATACTCGTGAGTAATGAGTCTTGAGTACTGAGAGCTCTTTATACATATCCTACTCAAAAACTCATAACTCACTACTCACTACTCAAAACCTATAAAACTATGGATAGACGAGAAGCAATAAAACAACTGGCATTTTTAAGTGGAGGAGCTCTTTCACTGACAACCGTAGCCGGTATTATGGGAGGCTGCTCAGCCGAAAGTGGAAGTAGTGGGTTTACTCCACAGACGTTATCTGCTGCGCAAAACAAATTAGTAACCGTTTTTTCTGAACGAATTATTCCGGCCACTGATACACCGGGAGCAAAAGCAGCCAAGGTCAATGAGTTTATTGACCATATGCTTACCAATTGGAATACCGATCAGGAAAAGGAACACTTTCTGAAAGGTCTTAATCATGTAGAGGAATTTAGTAACAGTGAATTTGGGAGTAATTTTGTAGAGCTTTCGAAAGATGATCAAATCTCATTGATGGAACAGCTGGAACAAGAAGCAATTGATAATCCCAATCCAGTACCAGGCTCCGACTTAAAACCTTTCTTCTCGATGATGAAGGAGTTTACCGTTGTTGGTTATTATACCTCCGAGATTGGAGCTTCTGAAGAGCTCAAGTCAAATCTGGTTCCCGGATACTATGACGCTTGTATGCCCTATTCGGAGGTTGGGAGGGCTTGGTCGTAAACCTCAACAACTAATTAGAACGGCTAAGCTGAAAATTACAGCCAACATTATACACCTCAAATTTTCAGTTTAGCTGCTTATTTTATTAGCCTATCTACTTCAAATAAAATTACAATTATTTCTTTGCA
Source organism: Fodinibius salsisoli (assembly GCF_026229185.1). Taxonomy (GTDB): domain Bacteria; phylum Bacteroidota; class Rhodothermia; order Balneolales; family Balneolaceae; genus Fodinibius; species Fodinibius salsisoli. The sequence goes on from NZ_JAGGJA010000003.1 coordinate 335,059, forward strand.
AAGATAAAGGAAAAGCGATATTCTAAAACTAATTAATTAAAGAGTGCGTCTTAGACGCGAGTCTCCGAGTACTCTTCGGATTCCTTTTAAGGTTTTGCCCTCTTTATTTAGCTAAACTGCAATTTAAGAAATTAACAGCCTCTAGCTATGTTTTACAAAACCTTTACATCTTTACTTGACTGCATATCTTGCGACATTAGAAAGTATATTTCCTATATAGAGAGATTATTTCTAAATTTTTCCAACCTAGTATTAGTGAATTACACGTCTTGCTCTTTATCTGTACAAGATATGGAGCGTCAAACTGCTTATTTAGCGGGTTAAGAAGTCGTTATTCTATCGGATTTTCAATGTTATTACAACAATGTTGATAGGTAAGCTACTAACCCGATATTCATTTTAGAATACTGACCTCTAAAAAATGGAGGTGTCAGCTATGATTTTTAAGAACAAAAATATCCAGAGAATATTCATCAGAATACTTATTGCCTTTGCAATTGTTGCCTTGGTTGAATATTTAGTTATCACCTTTTTGAGCTCTAAACCCGTTATAATGCTTAAAGTGCAAGGTATAATTGGTGTTACAATTATTGCCTTCCTTATTCACAGCTGCTATAAAATATGGGTTATATATAACTTGGATCATCCGCTATCTGAAAATGGTGACTCGGACCATTAATAAGTAGTCTTTAAAATTTTTCAACGTTTAATCTATTAGTGTCAAGATAATGAAGCATAAAAATTTAAAAAAAGAACTGGGTCTTTGGGATGTTTATGCCATTGCCACAGGAGCGATGTTTAGTTCAGGTTTCTTTCTTTTACCGGGACTCGCTGCTGCACAAACCGGCCCATCCGTTTTCATAGCCTACTTTGTTTCGGGCCTTATTGTCTTACCTACGATGTTTAGTATGGCTGAGCTGGCAACAGCTCTCCCCAAAGCAGGAGGAACATACTATATCATCGACCGAAGTTTAGGTCCCATTTGGGGAACCATTGGAGGATACGGCTCATGGCTTGCGTTGGTACTTAAAAGTGCTTTTGCCCTTATCGGTATGGGAGCCTATATATCCATCTTCATAGAGCTTCCTATTACAGCCGTAGCAATTGTGTTGACAATTGTTTTCGGTCTTCTCAATGTCGTCGGAGCCAAAGAGACTACCGCCCTTCAAAAAATTCTGGTGGCTGCTCTTATCTCTATTATGACCTTCTATATTCTACAAGGTCTTTTTGCGGTTTTCTCCGTTGACTTTTTTGAAGTGACTCAAAGACAGTTTACCCCCCTCTTTACCGATGGCGTTACCGGATTTGTGGCCACTGTGGGTATGGTCTTTGTCTCCTATGCCGGCCTCACAAAAGTGGCCAGCATTGCAGAGGAAGTAAAACAACCCGATAAAAATATCCCTCTTGGAATGTTTTTATCGATTTTTTCAGCTATCCTCATTTACGTGGTTGGAGTATTTATTATGGTATCCTTGTTAGATCCTACTGAATTAAGGCAAGATCTAACTCCCGTGGCTACTGCCGGAGAAGTTTTTATGAACTGGTTACCTGGTGAGACCGGTATTATACTCATTGTAATTGCGGCTGTAGCAGCCTTTGCTTCTACCGGAAATGCCGGAATTATGTCGGCCTCACGGTATCCCTTGGCTATGGCGCGAGATAAGTTATTTAATCCCAAATTTTCTCAGCTTAGCTCTATGGGGACTCCCCTCTATGCCATCATGGGAACGGTTGGATTAATGATTTTCTTCCTTCTTGTCTTTGATGTAACACAGGTAGCTAAATTAGCCAGTGCCTTTCAGCTACTTTTGTTTGCATTGCTTAACCTGGCGGTAATAGTGATGAGGGAAAGTAGAATTGAAGAATATGATCCGGGCTTTAATTCTCCCTGGTACCCCTGGATGCAGATTGCAGGTATGCTCTTATCAGCTATTCTGATCCTTGAAATGGGCCTCCTCTCTATTCTCTTTACCGTTGTGGTTTGTACCTTTGGAGTTGCCTGGTATTACTATTACGCCCACGGAAAAGTAGATCGGCAAGGAGCCATATTCCATGTTCATGCTCGATTAGGTAAGCGCAAAGACTACGGCCTGGAAAGAGAAATGAGAACGATCCTCCGTGAAAAGGGGCTTCGTGAAGAAGACCCCTATGAGAAAGTAATTGCACGATCTATTGTTATCGATGAATGGGACAAAAATATAAGTTACAAGCAAATTGTTGATAGAGCCTCAAAGCTTCTTGCTGAACGTATGGGGCTGAACGAAGATGAGCTTGCCAAAAATTTCTATGAAGCTCATGGCATGGGTACTATCCCCATTGGCAATGGTGTAGCTATTAATCACACCCGCCTTGACAAAGATATTTCACCCGAAATGGTGTTAGTTCGTATTTCTGATGAAATTGTTGTCTCAACCGAAGGCTTTGATATTTTAAATGAGCAACAGACCGGCGAGACAGAAAAACTCAGGACGTTGTTCTTTTTAGTAAGCTCATCTGAACAATCAGGGCAGCACTTGCGTATTCTTGCCCACCTGGCTGAGATGATCGATAACAAGCATTTCATCCAGCGCTGGAAGACGGCCCGGGATGAATCAGAGTTGCGAGAAGTTCTGCTCCGGGATGAGCGGTTTATTAACCTCAGGGTTCGAACAGGCACACCATTGGAAAACATGGCCGGCAAGCAGATCAGAGAAGTTGAACTGCCCGGAGAAAGCCTGATTGCTATCATTAAAAGAGATGGTGCCATTAAAATACCACATGGAAACACCGTCATCGAAGAAAATGATGAGCTCTCTATCATTGGTCAAAAAGAAGATATCCAACAACTTAAAGAGCTTTAGGAGGTAACGACCGCTCCCTCGAAGGAGCTATCCAGTTTTCACCCAAGGCTACCCTTGTTGCTCAAACAATAAAAAGTAACAGGGGTAGCTTTTATTTTTGATTACTATTTATAGTTGGGATTTTCGATTAGATAGTGCACACTTTCATTGCCTAATTTATCCACTACAGAAATAGCTGCGCCAACAAATGAACCATGCCTGTTAGCCTGTGATAAAACAATACTCTGCTTCCATCCAGGATGTACATCCACCGACCAGTGGGAGCCGTACTTCTTTTTCACAATCCAAAGCCAGGGCTCAAACCCTTGTTTTGTATGCAGCATCAGCGAAAACTTTGAGCCTAACTGCTGTAAAGTAGCGCTGGGTTCAGGTGGCTTTTCTGCTTTAATCCAACTTGTTGCAGGTACAAGCGCCTCATCCTGATAAACATCCGTAAGCAAATGACCTGAAAGCTTATCCGGATTTTGCATTAAAGCCTTCATACTGAAATGAATGGTTCCCGTAGCATCCGGATTAGCCTGCGTGATTCGGATCTGTCGTTCAATTTCACTGGTTGGCCATTTTTCTTGTACAGATCTAAGTTTACTGGTGTACAGTCCGGGCCAAATATGCCGTTCCCTGATATTTTGCTGGCTCCACCAATCCAGAAGTACAGGAAAGCTTTGCGGTTTCTGCTCAATTGGCCAGTACAGCTGCGGTGCAAGATAGTCAACCCAACCTTCATGCAGCCATTTTCGTGCATCGGCATAAAGCCTGTCAAAAGCATCAAAACCTTTAATTTGCTCTGGATGGCCCGGCCGCCATATTCCAAAGGGCGAAATACCAAACCGTACTTGGGGATCGATCAGTTTAATTTCCTGACTCAAACGTTCTATAAATTGATTCACATTCTGTCTTCTCCAGTCTCCACGCTTAACGGATCCATTTTCTCTCATATACTTTTTATATGAGGCTAAATCCGGAAAGGGAGTATCTTTTCCATCTGTACCTGTAACTGGATATGGGTAGAAATAGTCATCCAGATGTACCCCGTCGATGTCATACCGGCGCACTACATCTGCGATAACATCAATAGAATATTGACGCACACGAGGTTGGCCCGGATCCAGCCAGAGATATCTTCCATACTTCACTACCATATCCGGGTGTCTGTTTTTAATATGTCCCGGTGCAAAATCCCCCTCTGCTGCCGGATGGTAAGCCCTGAAAGGATTAAACCACGCATGTAATTCAAGTCCGCGCCGGTGGGCTTCTTCTACGGCAAACTTCAGTGGATCGTAATAGGGTTCCGGCGCTTTGCCTTGCTGCCCCGTCAAATACTCTGACCAAGGCTCATAAGGCGAATCATAAAGAGCATCGGCCGAGGGTCTCACCTGGAAAACAATAGCATTCATATTCAACAGCTGGGCTCGATCCATCATTGCCCTGAGCTCTGCCTTTTGTTGGGCCACAGAAAGGCCGGGTTTAGATGGCCAATCAATATTATCTACTGTTGCAATCCATGCTCCACGGAATTCGCGCGGTGTCTCGGGTAATTCGCTGTAGCTAATCAGTTCAACCTTATCTTCCGGTTCCGGTTTTGGCTGTTCTTCTGGAATCGGCTCCTCAATCTCAGGTTCCGGTGGATCAACCTGTTCGGGGGCTTCGTCTTCCCTATCCTCTTCTTTTACCACTGTCTGTGAAGTTGAACACCCCAGCATTAAAAGAATGGTAACAATCAACAGCAGGCAAGAACCTTTTTTGAAATAACAGAAACGATGAATTGAGGAAAATACTTTTTTCTTAAATCTGAATAACACAGATGGAGTAAAGTTAATCATACAGCAAATATTGTTTTCGCTTTTCTTTAAAGACATCAGCTTCCTCTTGCGATTCGTTAACAATTGCTTGAGCTGATTGTCCCGCCGTTATCCAGTCATGAAACTGGCCAGAACCTGCAAGCGTATTCAGGCGGGAGGGACGGAAAAAATTGACTTTTGCAGAATCAGGGGCAGACCTATAAAAAGCCGAAAGCACGTGAATTCCAGCAGCAAATGGATTGACAGAGTCGGCTTGTGTTATATGGTATCTGATTCCTTTTAGCTTCTTGCCTTCTAATTTTGGCTTTGTAGACATACCTTCAATACTTCTTGGAGTAAACGTAGCAGCAGAAAACCTTAATCCTGGTAACTGCTTTCTATTTAATCTCTTTGCCAGTGAGTCTCCATCAGCCCAGGGCGCTCCCAAGATGATAAATGGTTCCTCGGTTCCGCGCCCCTCACTCATCCAGGTAGCTTCAAATAAACAGGCCCCGGGATAAATCAGGGCCGTTTTAAAATCCGGTATATTAGGGCTTGGTGCTTTCCAGGGCAATCCGGTCTCTGGCCACAACATATTCCGGTTCCAGCCCTTCATTTCTACCACCTTTAGGTTGAGATTGCTTAAACCACCGATAAACGATTCGTCTTTTACCATTTTAGCAAATTCTCCAACCGTCATACCATGGGTTACGGGAATCGGATATAACCCTTTAAATGATTTATAATCCTGTGGAGGTGTAAATCCTTCTACTTTAGCGCCTCCAAGAGGGTTCGGACGGTCCAGCACCACATAAGGAATGCCTTGCTCGGCCGCGGCCTGCATGGTATATCCCATCGTGGCAATATACGTATAAAAACGAGCCCCAACATCCTGTATATCAAAAACTAATACGTCTATACCCTCAAGCATTTCAGGGGTTGGCTTTCGGGTATTTCCATACAGACTATATATTGGAAGTCCCGTTTCCTGATCAGTGCTATTTTTGATATGGGCGCCGGCATCCGCTTGGCCCCGGATACCATGCTCGGGACTAAACAGTGCCTTAAGTTCAACATTCTCGGCATGATGCAAAAGATCAATTAACAGGGAGTCTCCCACTATGGCACTATGATTAGTTACTAACCCCACATTTTTCCCTTCAAGGATGTCGAAGTTATTATTTACAAGATGCTGGGCACCCGTCACGACTTTTGCACTGGAATCAGAAGTCTTTTTCTCGGGAGATTGTTGACAGGAGATGAAAAATAACCCAAGTAGAATAACTATTTTTTTGATATTCATTATACGCCCTATTACCATTGTAATAATTATTTCCCTGTAGTATTCCTTTTAAAAAATAGCTCAAAGAAGTGAGAACTGCTATACCCAATGGCTTCTCGTAATTCTTAGATTTACCTTGCTCCCATCCCTTGCTGGAAGCAGTAAAAGATAAGACTGACCCCTGACGTTTATCCAGAGATCAGTCATTATAGTTATTCTATGGGGATTCCCAGCCGGGATTCTGCTCTAAAGTAACACCATTGTTTTCGTATAACGTTATTTGATCTAATGGTATGGGAAAAAGATAAACACGGGGATCGTCGAATCGCCGCTGTGATTGGGTTTCAAATGCAGGCACGATATACCCCTCTTCTGCCCCGCCTTCGATTCGAACATCTCCTTCTGTAGCCGGATACTCAGACCTTGCAATCCATGCTCCTCGGTTGATGTCTTTATTTTCGATCGTGTCTACATATTCTAATTTTTTCCAGCGTTTTAAGTCATCCAGGCGAAAACCTTCCATCATGAGTTCTACTCTGCGTTCTCGACGGATTTCCCAGACCATCGACGGGACGGATGGATCGCGCTGAGGATCATCATAGACTTCCCCATTTACAGCGGGTTGCCCCCCTATTACCTGGAGATCTGGCATATTAATTCCATCTCTGTTACGTAGCTTATTAATAGACTTATCCAGATCCTGCTGGGTCAAATTACCCAACTCGGCGCTGGCTTCGGCATAATTCATTAATACCTCACCATACCGAATAACCGGTGCATCCGTAGTATTATCATTCGAATTACCTTCTGGCAAATCTGCGATGGACTCATTAAGAAATTTATGCTGGGCATATCCAGAAGTAGAATAATTTCCATCTATACCGTTTAATCGAAGCTCCTGCACAAAGGTTTCCGTGATACGCGGATCACGATTGGCCATCACATTTTCTATCGTTTTGTCGCCCTGGTAGTTTGGTGAAAGTGCGATTGGCAGGCCATCAGTGGCCAGGTAAGCTTCAATGGCGTCTTTAGAGGCACCGGTTTGTGGTTCTTTATTAGAATAGCTGTTTAAACTATGTGTAATGCTACCCGTTTGGTACTTCCGATAAAGTATTATTTCGGGATTACCTCCCAAATCAAGCGAATTAAACAGCTCTCTATAGTCGGCTGCTACCGAATACCGACCAGAATTGATTACTTGCTCGGCTGCGTCTTTGGCCACCTGTAAGTATTCTGATGCCTTTTGCTCATCAATGCCATGATATTTTAGATAGGTACCATGATACAAAAATACACGTGACATAAATGAAAGTACTACATATTTGTTAATGGTAAGTCCCTCGGTCCCGTCATTTGCTCTTACATTTTCGACTGCATACTGAAAATCAGCCAATATATTATCCATCACCGCAACATGCGAATCACGCTTTTTATACAGTTTATCTTGTTCATCTTCTTTTAGTACCTCGCTGTACCATGGTACTGCACCAAACCTCTTAACAAGATCGTTATACTCCAATGCTCGAAAGAAGCGTCCAATACCCGTCCAATGGTTAATAGCTTCCTGATCCATGGGGACCTGCTGCACCCGATCTATAAAAAGATTCACCTTCCGTACCCACCCAAAGTACCATCCGCCGCCTGAGGTAGGCACATTTCGAACAAAATTAGGTGGACTTGAAGGTGCAAAATCATCGTTCAATGACTGCCCGGAAAAGTAATCACCCCAGCCGAAGCTTTGTCCGTATCCCTGAAAATAGGCTTCATAAAATCCCCAGGAAAAAGTACGCACATTGCTTTCGCTGGTCCAATAGGTATCATCGGTAAACTCATCTTGGGGTGGTTGTGTCAAAAAATCATCCTGACAGCCTGTTGCCACTACGCACAGGAGTACAAAAATCGATATGTAAAATGAATATTTCATAACGAGGTTTTAAAAGGTTTAGAATTTCATGTTTAAGCCGGCAGAGATAACTCTCTGAAATGGATAAACGCGACCGAATGAACCGGCTCGACCTGTATCTGTGTAGTTTGTCTCCGGATCAAGGGGAACGTTTACATTGTCAAATTCAAACAGGTTTTCGCCACTTACATAAACGCGGAGACTTCCAATTTTGACTTTAGAAGTAATTGACTTCGGCAAAGTATATCCAATAGTTATGTTTTTCATCCTAAAGTATGACATATCGAGAATGTAGCGTGTTTGAGGCCGGAAATTACGGGTATAGCTTGACTGTAATTGATTTGTTGGTCGAGGATAAAAGGCATCCTTATTTTCCGGTGTCCAATAGTCGAGCTGGTTTTCGAACCATCCTTCCCACGGACGATAACCTGGCACAAATACCGGTCCATTGGCCCAAAATTCACGCTTACCAACCCCTTGCAGAAATACACTCAGATCAAACCCTTTCCATCCACCACCAATACGCAGTCCGTATTGAAACTTAGGCGTAGAATTACCAATCACTTTTTGATCACCGGGATCGTCAACCGTATTTGAGCCATATGTTATTTTGCCATCTCCATTGAGATCCTTGAATTTGACGTCACCTGGTCCGAAGGAAAAAGAACCATCTTCCAGCAGCGATTGATCCGGGATACCCTCTTTTAAAAGATATTCCCCATCTTCGTCAGTCAGCAGATTACCACTGGCATCTTGTTGAAAGTCGTCCCGGGTAAACAAGCGGTCCGTTTCATAACCCCATATTTCCCCTAAAATACGACCAGTACGATAGCTGCCAATTCCCTGTGTGGTATTGGCATATTTGGTAATTTCTTCTGTAAAGTTAGACAGTGTTCCTGTAAGATTGAGATACCCCTCATTTTCAAATGAGTGATTCCAACCTATCTCAAGCTCCCAGCCTCTTGTTTGTAATTCGCCATAATTCCTGCGGGGTGAGCCTGTACCAAATGTGGAGGGCAGTGTTATTCCGGCGGAAAGCATATCGCTGGTGGTTCTATCATACCAATCAAAGGTAAGGTTTAACTGGTCTTCAAAGAACCGGGCATCAAAGCCAAAATCGAGAGTTGTAACGGTCTCCCAGGTAAGGGAAGTTGAAACCGCTCCCGGTGTTCCAAAGGTAACTTCATCTTCACTGCCACTGATTAACCAGTCTGAACCATAAGAACCCATTGTAGCAATGTAAGGATAGGCCCCCACGGCATTATTTCCTACCGAACCATAAGAAGCTCTTAATTTTAAGAACGTAAGCGCAGGTTTTGAAAAATCCATAAAGGATTCCTCACTAATTTTATAACCCGCTGATACTGATGGAAAGAAACCCCACCGTTGATTTGAAGGGAACCGAGAAGATCCGTCATACCTGGCATTAAGCTGCAACAAATAAGTATCTTCAAAAGAATAGTTGATACGGCCAAAAAACCCTACAGTAGACCAATTTGTCCGGGCACCATTGACAAACTGATCGCCATTGGCCAGGTCAATTTCCCCTTTACTGGGATCAAGCAGCCCCTGGCGCTCCGAATATTGGGAGGTAAAATCAAACTGCTCAGCTTCCCCACCAGCCAGTATTTTAACCGAATGCTCATCGAGATCATTTTCATAGGTTGCTACTGCTCGTAAATTGCTGCGTCGGGTCCAGTCAGAGGTATAATTAACATTGTTAAAGGTGGGACTGGAATACGTGCCATAGTTAAGGTTGCCTCCACCGGCCCAGAAATTGTACCCCTGAATATTGCCTCCCGTTTGGTCAAGATGGTCTTCCTTACGATTGTAAGTAAAGTCCGTATCGATTGTTAACCCTTCTGTCAAGGTTGCCGTACCTCCAACGGTAATGCGAGATAACGAAGAAGTATATAGCGATTCACTGGCTTGTTTTATGCCGGTAACTGCACTCCGAAATGGTCTGCCTTCATAAGTGCCATAAGGATAGGTGCGTGGCCAACGATACAGATAATACCAGCTATCATAAATAGCACCATAATTAGTGTAGGGGCGGGTTCGCTCCGTTTGTGCAAACATAAATTTTCCGCGCGCATCCAGCCAGTTATTTACATCTGCCTGCAGCCCAATATCTACATTATATCGCTGCCATTTGTCATTACTGATATCAAGCACACCCTCTTGGCCAAGATAACCCAATCCTATGTTGTAGGTTGTTGCTTCCGTTCCGCCGGAAACACCTAAATTATGTTTCTGCATCGGAGTCCACTCTTTCATGAACTTATCCCCTGCATCCCATGGGCGATAAAAGAATAACCGCCCGTCACGGATCTCAAAATCGCGCCCCATAACCATTTCGTCACTTAGATTTTGATCACCATACTGCTCTTCCCATTCCCTCATTTTTTGGATGGCTGTTTCATCGAAATACATGCCGACTACTCCAAAAACGTTGGTAGAGGGATTAGATCGTTGCAAAGCATTGAATGCCATTTCTGTTCCTTCTGCGGCCGGAGCTAAATTCAAATCATTAGTAGGCGTCGCAAAAGAAAAGCTATTCGAATAGTTAATTTGTGGGACACTATTTTTATCCCCAAGCTTGGTTTTAATTAGTACCGCTCCCCAAGCCGCACGGCTTCCGTAAATGGCTGTGGATGCAGCATCTTTCAATACAGAAATAGATTCAATATTCTCTGGGTTAATTTGATTGAGGCTCTCTACTTCAACCCCATCAACCAAAATAAGCGGTGAAGCTCCACCTGGTGAATTGAGTGATCCCTGCAAGCCACGGAGTGTAATGCTTGAATTTGTTCCTATTTCTCCCGTGGCATTTGTCACGGTGAGGCCTGCTACCGACCCCTGTAAGCCGCGTGCCAAATCAGTTATAGGCCGTGATTCAAGAGTTTTTTCGACATCCACAGTAGATATACTGCTTGTCAGGTCGGCCCTTTCTTGGGTTCCATATCCTACAACCACGACCTCATCCCCTGTTACAGCTTGAGCCTGCAGGTCTACCTCGAGACTATTTCGACCGGCAATTGGCACTTCTCGAGTCTGAAAACCTACAAAAGAAAAGACCAACGTATCCTGTAATGTTGGAACCATGAGATTGAACTCACCATTGCTGCCTGTGGTAGTCCCTTTTGTAGTCCCCTTCACCATTATATTTACACCGGGCAACGTTTCACCGTTGCTTGCGTCAGTAACTATTCCACTAATTTCTTCATCCAGTTGAGGCTCTGGTTTTTCAGCTGGCAGAATGATGAAGTTCTTATTGCCAATCTGCTCAAATTTTAAATACAGAGGGTCAAGCAGATTACGAAGTACTGTTGCGAGCTTTTTATCTCTGGGTTTTTGTCGTTTTACAAATTTTTGCTCTACCAAGTGACTTTTATAGATAAAAGTCGTTTGATATTCTTTCTCAATTAAGTCTAGTTGCTCTTTTAATGGTATTACCTCTTGTAGGTTCACATTATTTCGCTGAAGTGTTAAAACTTCTCCTAAATCTTGTGCCTTTGTTGGCATTTGTCCCACAATGCCACATAATATGAAAAATAGTATCAGTCTCTTCATTATCATATCCATCGAAGTTTTGGTTAGTATTTAGACATTTTATTAATCCATATGCGCTATTTGCCAGGTGAACCTATTTGTATTACACCTTTCTTTCTTGTTATAGGTTGTTGCAGAATCTTCTCGAGCGCTTGCAAGAAAATAGGAAGGTTATCATTTGGAATAGATCCAGAGATTTCAGTTTCCCCGATTTCATGATCCATCATTACCAATTCTACCCCATAAATATGCTCTATGCGCTCTGCGACATCAACAATTGGCGTATGATCAAAAATCAGTTTGTCGTCTGTCCATGAGGTATACAGCTCAGGATTAACCTGCGTAATGAGTATTTCTTCATGCTCAGCAGTAAATTGACTCAATTCCCCGGGTTTCATTGTCCGATTTGCTCTATAATGCCCCGTCTTATCAATTACGCCTACCCTTACTTTACCTTCTTTCAATACAACCTCAGTACCTTTATTAAAGGTATTTACATTAAATTTGGTGCCCAGTACCTGTACATTACCATCCGGAGTATGGACAGTTACCGTCCGTTTTTGAGCACCTTTTTTATGTACGATATTGAAATAAGCTTCCCCTTTAAGCCAAAGCTGTAAATCTCCGGCAGGAGATTCCGGTAACTTTAAGGTAGAATTGGCATTCAATTGTACCGTAGACCCATCGCTAAGAGTCAACAGTCTCTTTTCACCGAATGCTGTAGATCTTGTCAGAAATGTTGGTCCCTCCTTTTGGACAGGCTCCTCAGGATCATACGAAAAATATAGGCTACCTAATACCACCATGAGTAACAAACCAACCGCTGCAACGAGTGGATAATATGATCTGTTCCGAGCTTGCCTGGTAATCGTATGCTTTTGCGCCCCTTCAAACTTATCCACTGATTGGTTGAGCTTTGATAACTCAAATTCCATATCAGCACGCTTGTTTTCCTTAAACCGGAAGTTATTGTGTATTTGAATTGCCTCTTCCTTTACCTTCTCACGGGCGGGATCTTCCTTGAGCCAGGCTTCCCACCCTGCCCTTTCCATCTCTGAGGCATTTCCTTCAATCCAACGTACAAAAGATTCATTCGCTAAAAGTACTTCTATTTTGTTGCTATAATCTTCCACAGTCTATCTATTATGTCGAAATAAAATGAAATGCTTATAACCAGCCTAACCAAAGAATGTGGGCTAGCTTACAGCATCATTCACCCTATAAGACACAACCAAAGATATAGCGTACTCAAATTTCTCGAATCTTTTTTAAGCTACCGGCATTAAAATGTCGAATAGCCTTTCTAATCAATCCATGGCATACCATACAGGAGGGTTCTCAAACTTTTGAGTGCTCGAGAAAGGTGATTGCGAACACTTTGCCGATTGATATCCATGACGTGGGCTATTTCACCATTTGATAATCCATGATAATATCTCAGAAAAAGTGCCTCTTTTTGTCGACCATTGAGAGCATTAATAGCTTCAAGTAACTTCTCTTTCTTTTCGCGCTCTAACTCCTTTTCAATAACAATCTCCTCTGTAGAAAAGGACCTGCTAAAGGTTTTATCCAGATAATGCTTATTTCGTTTAATACGGGTTTTGTGACTCTTCTTTATTCGCAACAAGATGCGCCGTAACGAAAACAATAAATAAGCCTTAACCGATTGGGCTTGGCTAAGCGCTTCACGACGTTTCCACAAACGCAAGAAAAGTTTCTGAATTCCATCCTTAACAACCTCTGGATCAGAAACCAATTTAATACCGTAATCATATAACGGTTCATAGAACAACCGAAAAAGCTGATTTAAGGCCTTCCGATTACCCTCACATAAAGATTCCCAAAGTTCTTCACTGCTTTGCCCCTTATCTAATTCTTTACGTTCGTTATGCGGAATCATGTTTTTATATGAGACCAATCCCTAAAGTAATCTTCAAATTTTAGCCGTAAAAAATTAAATAGCGATTTTGAATGCCTTTATCAATAGGGATCCATTTTTGTTAAAAGCATTTTACATCTAACAAAACAGAAGGGTTTGGTATCATAACTCTCTCTTATCAAGAAACTGGTCAAAAGGACCCAATTCTTGAAAATCAATACACAGGAAAGCTAAAAAAAGAGGTACTATATCAGGATTTCCAGCTCATTTAGGTGTTAAAAATGAAATAAAATGTCCTCAACTCTGGATATGATACTACTCGTCATCAAATAATAAACTAAGAGTTTCTTATATAGGTTTTAACTTTTCATGCTGACTATGGTGAGATAAGTTGCATAAATCCTACAGCGCTGCTGGCCTCGTACGACTGAATTTTACCTGTTGGAGCGGGCACATCGTAATCCCGGTACATCAGCGTACGGGCTTCATCTCGGTTTCGCCAAGCGGTATTCACATTGTTTTGTAGCCATGGCAAGTACTGCTCCTGTCCTGCATCCTCGACAAGCATATCCATATATCGCGCGAAAATTGCCTTCAAGACGCCCTGTTCATTCCAATCCCCTTCTGCGGGCAGAATTCCATCCTCGTTGGACATCTCCTCTTTCGTATAATTCGCGGCAAGGATAGCATCATCCAGATATTGCTGCTTTCCTGTTTCCTCATAAAGCATTACGGCCGCCCCAATGGCGGTACCTTGGTTATAAGTATAGTCTTCAAATCCCGGCGGATCCTCGCCCACTTTATGGTCGGCCACGCGGCCTGAAGCTTCCTGAAACAGGTTTCTTCTTGACCATCTATAAATGTTCTTTGCTTTTTTGAGATACTCGGATTCGTCCGTAATATGATATAATCGCATTGCTGCAATGACCGTCGGATAGTTGATGCACGCATTCTTTCCACTGTGGTCAAAGTTCCAATACATACCGCCATCCTCAGGGTCATAGGAATCTCTCCACACACGGTCAAATCCTGTCTTAGAAAGCTTCAGATAGTTCTCATTCCCGGTAATAGTATGAGCCCGGGCCAACGATATGACCCACCACATGATGTCATCATAGATAAACCACTCTTCTTTGTTTTCCCAGTTGTAGCCGGCATATTCTCGGTATCCTCCGTCGTAGATATCATGGATCATCTGCTCATATCGGGCATCGCCCGTACGCTCATAGGCATCCATAATGATATCCCAGAAAATGGCTTGCGTCCATATGGAACCCAATTCCTTCTGTTCCGTTGTTTCGTAATAGAGGTTTGCTTTTTTTGAATAAAAGTGCTCATTAAACGCTTCGAGGGCGGTTGTGGCTTCAGCTTCGGTATATGCTACTTTAGATTCCGACGCTGATGTTGACTTTGCGGATTTATCTTTGACATCTGAGCTACATCCCCAAAAAAGAAATACCACTGTCAGGAGAAATATAGTATGAGTTAACTTCATAGCAATATTAGAAGACTTATTTAAAATGAATCAGGATACGTACATTGCTTACTACTACAAATTTTGATGGTCTCTCCCTTTAAACGACCGAAAATATTCTTATGATTCTCGAATCTATTCATAACCAAGAATTCTTGGGGTAAACTTTTGGATAAAAGGAACCTCCTGATAAAGGATTGATGGTGCTTAACCCTCAATGTTTAGCAATCGCCATTCGCTTATTTGAAGTAGACTACTACCCGCATTCGCTGTTATTGACAGCCGATACTGCTGATATGTAACTTCCGAATCAAGCTCATATATCGCTGTCTTATTTCTTAATGAGAAAGTAGCATCACTGATTTCTTCTATCACTTCCCAGTCCTCCCCATTATCGGAACCCTCAAAAGTCCAACTTTGAGGGTCTCTTGGAGGCGCATCATTTCCGGAGGTTAACGTATAGGCATTGACAGTAACACCTTCATCAAATGACTGCTCCATCCAGAAGTCAGAAGTATAGCCAAAGATTAAAAACTTTGAATTTTTATCTCCGTCAGTAAGCTTTAAAGATCCTTCATTGGCCGTAGCACCTCCCGGATTTTCTTGGCTTACCGCCACTGTAGCATCAACACTAAGATCGTTGATACTTCTTTCTTCGATTCCAGATAAGGGACTTAGGTCATCATTACAGGTGCTTACCGTTATCCCAATGATTACCAGCATCAACAATGATTTACAAAAGTGGCTAATTCTAAACATAGTATAAAAAATTTTCTTACTTGTATATTGTAATAGCTGCCGTTCTTAGCTATTGTTGTCAGTCAGCTTTTCTCCGGCAGCTATGATTTAAAAGATTACCAACCGGGATTTTGAACCAGGTTTGCATCAATATTTACCTCATCCTGAGGAATAGGATACAGGTAATGCTTTTGCTCAAAAATCCTTTCCTCAAATGCCACCTCATTATAGAACTCAGACTCGGGCGTGGCATTAATATCCATTCCGTACTTAGGCCCACCGGCGGTCTCCTCAGCTATTTTCCAACGTCGGGTATCGAAGTATCGTTTATCTTCGAAGGCCAGCTCCACCTGACGTTCATGACGGATGGCCTCCCGCATTAGTTCCTGGGATGAAGGAGCCGGCAGGTTTTCTGATCCATACTCCGGGATACCTGCCCGGTTGCGAATGCGATTTAAATACTCCAGGATATCCGGGTTGCCAGGGTCATACTCATTGAGTGCCTCCACATAGTTCAGGTAGATTTCTGCTAACCGCATCATGGGAATTGTGGTATTACCGCTTCCAACTCCTACATTCTTACGTACTATATAGCCGGTAGGCGTATAATCATTTCCTCCAATGCGCTTGCCTGAATTCCCTTCGTACCAGGTCTTAGTAATGATGGGCTGTGGATCTGTATTCAGCCACTGGCTGCCATTGTAGGTAATACCTACATAGAAGCGGGGCTCACGATTAGTCCATGGATTGTAAGTTCTACGCGCTTCGCTATCATAAGGCGCCTGGTAGTCCGAAAAGCCAGACTCTTGATATCCTGATTGGGGATCATCAATTGGACGACCATTCTCCATAAAATAAGCATCCACAATGGTTTGTGTAGCTCCAAGCCCTCCGGCTCCCCGATTTTCAGAAGCCGAACCGGAGTGGTATGGAGTTTTAGCATATTGGTCGACCCCCGCACCGGGACGCGCCATAATGATTTCGCTATTCCAGTCTTCTAACACCACGTCCCGAGTAGATAGGTAGGGAGAAAACTGACCATCGGGACCATTTTTACGATATAATGAGAAGGTTCCGGGCACATACTCATCAATAAATTCTTTAGCTGCATTGGCTGCTCGCTCCCATTTGCTCTCATCATACTGCTGACTGATAAGCTGAGTACCATCGGGGTTTTGCAAGGAAGCGTAATCGGTGTTCCCATTATAAAGCGGACTCGCTGCCAACAGCAACAGGTTAGACTTAATACCCTGCAGGTAGGGCTTGGTCATTCTACCGTAATAGGCATTATTGGGAGGTGTTGCTGGTAAATCAATGGAGGCGGAATCCAGCTGGTTCACCACAAAATCAACGCCTTCGTCATAAGGAGTCCGTTTCTTTTGCACCTGATCAAGGGAAGCGTCCGGTGGAAGGAGTTCATTGCCGAACATGACTACCGGCCCGTAGATTTTCATCAAGTTATAATAGAATATTGCTCGTAAAGCCCGGGCTTCTGCCTTATATCGAATGATCCGTCCCTGATCACAGGCTCTACACTGATCTACGTTCTGCATGAAATAAGTGGCTGAACGTATTCCCTGGTAATAATTAGACCACATCTCGCTTACGTGACCTGTTGTTGCATCCCAAGCCCCAATATTCACCGAGTTTTGGAAATAATAAGACCAGACGAACTCAGCTTCATCCGATGCCCCCGTCCATGGGCCATTGTTTCCACCTGTCCACCACCGTTGGTTATCATTGGGCAGGCGTGAATAAATATCGGCCAAAAAATCTTCGACCGTATTTTCTTCCGAAAAGGTTTGATCGAGTGTCAAGCGGTCATCGGGTACCTGGCCTAAGAAATCAGAGCAAGACCCTACGATGAGCGCAAGCAACAGTACCGTGCCTAAATGTTTTAAACTATCCATTATGCTATTCATCTGTTTTAAAATTGTATGTCCAATCCTATAGCGTATACTTTCGTATTGGGGTATGCTGATCCATTCGTCGTATTTAACTCTGGATCCCACAGGTCAAATTCACTGAAGGTGAGCAGATTCCGTCCCCGGAAATAAATACGTGCTGACTTCAGGGCTGTCCCTGTAGTCATAGAAACTGGCAAGGTATAGCCAAACTCAACCTCTTTCATCCTGATAAAATCAAACTTCCGAGTCCAATATGAACTGGTTTGAAAGTTGTTGTTATTTTGTGCTTCTCCATAAGCCAGTCTTGGATAAAAAGCATTCGGATCAGGGTTCTCCTCCGTCCATCGATCGGTAGCGATGGCATAAATATTACCACGCCCGCCCCCTCCCTGGAAGGGATGAATGCCGTAACCGTTAATTTGATCTTCGGACCCGAACTGTGCCTGGAAAAAGGCTTGTAGATCAAAAGCTTTATAACCTAATGTTATACCTGAACCGAGAGTGAGATATGGAACATCTCCCCTTGCAATTTTCTTTCGGTCAAACGCATTGATAACCCCATCTCCATTCAGATCTTTATATTTGATATCGCCGGGCAGCACTTGACCAAACTGTTGTGCATGATCATCAATCTCTTCCTGGCTTTCAAACAGCCCCACGGCCTCGTATCCATAAATAGCCAGCAGGTTATTGCCCCTGCGGTCCATCCACGGATAAGGCTGGGGCGGCTGGTCATTCTCAACAATTGTATCTTTGTTGTAGGTAAATTGTGCCTGGATGCCAAGATTGAAATCCTGGCTCAACCGGCCGTTGAACTTCAGTTGTCCATCGAACCCTTTGTTCTCAATGACTCCTAAGTTTCCATATGGGTCGGATGTTAAGCCCACAAAGTTCGGAATGGAAGTACGCCGCAGAAAGATGCCTTCTCTTCGCTCTTTAAAGAAGTCAACGGTAAGCGATAACTGATCCTGGAGAGTCCGTATTTCTATCCCTAAATCCTGCTTTCGTGATTCGGACCAACGCACGTCTACCCCATATTCGGACACGTTAATACCGTTACGTCCACTTCTGTTCAGCCCATAGTAATAGGCATTGCCATAGCTCTCTAACAGAGTAAGATAGGCAAAACGCCGGCCATCGGTACCGCTGGCACCTACAAAACCATCTGAGTATCGAATTTTAAAGAAATCAATGGCCCCACTTAAAGGTTCAAAAAACTCTTCATTGGAGATCACCCAGCCCACACCGGCAGAAGGGAAAAAGCCGTAGCGGTTTTCACGTGCGAAGTTCTCTGATCCGCTATATCCAAAGTTCGCTTCAAAGAAGTATCGGTCGTCGTACGAATAGGTTCCACGAAGCGCCAGGGACTGTTCTCGGTGAGGAATCGAGGCTGTAAAATCACCCGCAAATGCGTTCTGTTCATCCAGCTGGCTATAGACTAACACCCCCGAAACCTGGTGGCGTGATCCAAAGTCATTCTGGTAGTTCAACGAACCCTGCAGATAGTACTCACGACCGCCGCTGTTTCTCCGATCATATCCTAACGTATTATTCCCTTCATATGTCAAATTATAATAATAGCTCCCATCCACATCATAAGGATCACTGGGGTTGATATAATAGGTGTTGGGTCGTTTACCTCTGATAACTCGGTTCAAACTATTGGTATCAAAACCAAATACCCCCTTTAGAGACAATCCTTGAATCAGTGTACCCAAGTCTTGGGTAAGCTCGAGGTTCGAAAATAACTGGCTGTTGAACTGATCCGTATAACCTCGGTTCGTTGCATCTGCATAGGGATTTCGCTCACCTCCGTTGGGATTACGACCGGGCACCAATCCCCCCGGATACATAATGGGATAAGCCACAGGTGAGACTTCCAAAGCCTGGTTAAAGACCCTCCCCACACCATCAATTGGATTATCAGGGTCACCTGCAGGATATTGCCGGTCTTCTAAATATCCGCCGATGCCTAACTTTGCTTTGGTGGTAGGTGTTACATCAAGAGTTACGTTTGACTGTAAATTGTATTTTTTATAATTGCTATTCGTATTGTAGTCGGATGAGTCACTGTTTACGAGCAACCCATTTTCATCATAATAACTCAGAGAGAGATAATATTGTGTACTTTCAGAGCCTCCACTCACATTGGCATTAAATTGTCGGTTTTGACCATAATCGTTAAATACGGTTCCCATCCAATCCACATTTGGGTACAATAAGGAATTTGTTCCATCGATCGTGTTCTGGATATCTTCATCTGTATAAATAGGGTTTCCACCGCGCGTGGTGTTGGCTTCGTTCGCCAGCCGCATGTAGGTTGGACCATCGGCCAACTCCGGAACCCTGGTCAGCTCCGTGACTCCCTGGTAGTAATCCACATTAATCGAGGGTTTACCATCCATACCTTCCTTGGTTTCAATGAGGATAACCCCATTTGCTCCCCTGGTACCATAGACCGCAGTAGCCGAGGCATCTTTTAAAATCGTAAGACTCTGGATGTCTTCCGGATTTAGGCTGTTCATGGGCCGCTCTACGCCATCAACCATGACAAGAGGACTACTGTCTCCAAAGGTAGAGATACCCCGAATCCAAATATCGGAGGCATCCGAACCAGGCAAGCCCGAACGTTGCACCCCTACAACTCCGGATAATCGTCCGGCTAATGAATTTGTTAAACTTCCTGACGACTGTTTCAACTCGCCAACCTGTTCATTGGCGAGGGAAGATTGGGAGCCAATCAAACTAATTTCTCTTTGTTCACCGTATCCCACTACTACAAGCTCATCGCCGGTAATGGTGCCTGGCAGTAAAGAAATTTCCAGTTCTGTTCGTCCATCTATAGGAACTTCTTGGGTTTGATAACCAATAAAAGAAACAATCAGCGTATCGGTAAGTGCCGGAGCATCTAAGGTAAACTCTCCGGTGGCATTGGTAGATGCACCGATGGATGTTCCCTTTACTAAAATGTTTACTCCGGGAATTGTTTCACCGGATTGGGCATCAGTCACTACACCCGAAATGGTAACAGCTATCTTTTCTTCTGCCGTTTGTAGTTTCTGATGGATAACCAAGTACCCTTTCCTGGAAAGCTTGTAATCCAGTGGGGTATCTTTCAAAACATATTCCAAAGCATCGGTAACAGGCATATTCTTTTTTTGTAGAAATACCCGACCTTCCTGCAGAATATCCCCCCGATAACTGAGCTTTAAGCCAGACTTTCTGGCTATTTGTCGCAAGGCCTGTTCTATAGATATTTCCGAAAAATTGATATCAATTTTCAGGTCAAGCTCTGCTTTATAGAATTCATCAGAAATAGATGGTACTTCTTGTACATTTGCCAAGGTACTTTTGTTGGGCTGATCCTGTGCCATCGCCCTGCCGAGGGTCATAGTCATTAACAAAAGAACTATCACTCCCAGCAATCCCGCCTTTTTATCCGTTAGTATCATATTAATTTTGTTTTATGTAGCCTTATCATATTAAGGTTAAGTTGATTATTGGTTGAGATACTTATTTATCGTTAACATTCAATTTGATAGGATTGGTTGTTGGACTTTGGTCGGTGGAGTTAGAATGTTACCAATGTGTCAGAGCGCCTGTAATCCACTCCCATAGATGCCGATATTACATCCAACACTTCGCCGAGTTCCGCTTTCTGAAATGTTCCGGTAAATGGAACCGTGCGCAGCTCTTGATCAGTAATCTTGATATGAACATTAAAATTACGTTCAAGTCTTTTCACCACATCCGAAAATGGTTCGTTATCAAAATGCATCCCCCCGGTAAGCCATAGCATTTCCTTCTCCACATCCACAGCCTGCACTTCCGAAAGACCTTTATTTTCTATTACACTGGCATATTCTCCTTTGGTAAGCAATACTCTTTCTTTCGTATTAAGATCAGTGCTTTGTGCATTAACAGCGACTTTCCCTTCTCGTACTCCAACACCGACCATACTCCAGGCCCTGACATTAAATTTGGTTCCCAACACTTCTACTTCAGCCATGCCGGCATCTACGATAAATGGTCGATCTTTATTGGGAGCAACTTCAAAATAAGCCTCACCTCTGAGTTTCACCTTCCGTTGTGTTTCTCTAAAAGCCTTGGGATACTCGAGGGTACTTCCTGAGTTTAAGGTGACCACCGTACCATCCGAAAAGGTCAGTTGAGCGCGTTCTCCATTACCCGTCTCTAAAGTTTGCATGACGGTTGAGATTGAGGCCACTTTTTCGGCACCCTGATCAATACTCTGCCACGAAAACCATCCGACAAAAGCTGCCAATAAGATGGCTGCGGCAGCCCTGAATACCGGCAACATTTTTTGTCTTACACCGGCTCCTTTCCTGCTATTTTTAATGGCATTGGCCTCACCTTTTATTTCACGGTCTCTAAAGGTTGTCCAGGCTGTTTGAACATTAACATCAAATTCTTCCTCTGAAGATAATTCCCAAATATTATTAACCTCATCAACTAATTCTCGGTTGGCCGGATCTTCATCCATCCATTTTTCAACTTTCATTTGTTCTTCTTTGGGACAGCTTCCCGTTATGTACCGCTGTATTAAAGTCCACATGTGGGGTGTAGGCATCGATATCAGTACTTTTTACCGTTGTCTTTATTATTAAGACGAGCGAGAATGGAGGCACCCTGCAATTTTTTCCACATTAATTTGGGTTTACTCAAAAAATAGTTGTGAGATATCGAGTATGTCTCCAAAATAATTCCAATAGGGCTACCCATCGGTAACCCTATTGGATACTAATAGCAAGGACCATCACCTGAAATTTCAGATAGGTATGAAGCAAAGAATTACGGACAAAAGAATAGTTGAATACGCATAGTTCGAGCCAACAAACAGCATCTATTAATTCACAGCTATTTCCAGCTTTCCACCGGCTTGCAAGGCCTGATGAGGTAAAGAAAATTTTTCAAGGGTATCCTCATTCAGTTTTAAATTATTGATCTTTATTCCCTCTCTCCTTTTCTCTATCAGAAATTCATTGTTCTCAACTTTAATTTTAACGCTATCAAATAGAGGGATACTTATAAGGTATTCTTCATCCGCTGGGGAGAATGGATAAAGGCCGATAGCATTAAAAACATACCAAGCCGACATCTCCCCGGCATCATCCATGCCGCTCAGTGCCAAGCCATGTTCACCAACACCGTAAAATTTATGCATAATCGTATTCAGGATTTTCTGCGTCTTCGGTTGCTTGTCAACGAAGTAATAGAGGTAGGGATAATTGTGGTCAGGTTGATTGCCCTGGGAATACTGACCCAGAAAACAGCAGACATTGCGAGCAACATAGCTGGAATTCCAGGGTATGGAGAATAGCGAATCCATCTTAGCTTCAAATGCTTCCTCTGAGCCATGCAGATCAATCAGCCCCTCCATATCATGCGGAGCGAAGAAGGAAGACTGCCATGCATTAGCCTCGCGATACATATATTCATAATATGGATATTCGGGATTAAAACTTTGCACCCAATCCCCGTTTTCTAACTTACCCCGCATGAAACCTGTGGAGCTATCAAATAAATTTTTATAATTGCTTGAACGTTGCATAAATTTTTTCTCTGCAACCGTATCTCCCACTGCTGCCGCCAAAAGTGCAACAGAATAATCATCGTAGGCGTACTCCAACGTCTTTGTCACAGCAGCTTTAGCCTTGGTCTCTACATGGGCTCTGTTAACTTCTGGCGTCGTTATATACCCTCTATCCATATATTCTTTGATATAAGGTCGTGGTCCCCCTTCTCGGGTGGCATTCTGAATCAACAGTTTGAGAGCTTTTTCTACATCGAAGTCTTTGATTCCTCTCAAGTAGGATCCGGCAATAAAGGGTGCCGCATGGTCGCCATGAAAGAAGGTAGGGATGAATCCCATCTTATCACCTGTAGCAATTAACGATTGGATCACATCTGAGGTTACGTTGGGAGAAAGCATCCCCATGAGCACTAATTTGTTGCGATACGTATCCCATAAGGCCGGGCGGGTGTAATAGTTAAAACCAGCAGTCGTAACATTACCCTCAACATCACGATATTCCCCATTGTAATCGCTTCGTAAGGCCGGCCATAAGAATGATCGGTATAGGGAAGTATAAAACAGTTCTTTCTCTTTTAGGGTACCTCCTGTTACTTTTATCCCCTCTAATAACTGTTCCCATTCTTTGCTTGCAGATTGTTTTACTTCTTCGAAGCCTTGATTTCCAATTTCAGCCTCCAGGTTTTCTTTAGCATTTTCCTGGCTAACAAATGATAAGCCAATCTGAAGCTCAACCTTGCTTGAGCCTTCATCGGCCAAATAGACCATCGAAAGCGGGTCTTCCTTGTTTCCTTCTTTTAATCGTTCAACATTCTGATTGAAACGCGCATAGAAATACACTTTGTAGCCGGTATCCTGGTAGCCTGCCACTGCCCTTTCCCCCACCTGTTTGACCTTCCACCCGTGTACCCCTTCATTGGATCTGCTTAAATCAAAAGCCACTTTTTTGCTACTATCCTCAGGAAAATGATATCGATGAAATCCACTTCTCTTTATTGTCGTCAGTTCTGCATCAACTCCGTAATACTCGAGTAACACACGGTAATAGCCCGGTGAAGCCGTTTCCGAATCATGGCTAAAGGCTGATCCCAAATTATCGCCCGATACTTCTCCCGTAACGGGCAGCACTGGAATGTGCCCCAAGTTCCAGTGCCCTTTGTTGGTATGGGTAAACCCTTTTATTACACTATCTTCATATTGATAGCCAGTGCCTGTACCATACTCCGTAACAGGACTTAGCTGAACCATTGCATTTGGACGGGCAGCCCCGGGATAGGTCAGACCTGCCCATACCCGCCATCCCTTGGGTGGGGTATATCCAATTAAAGTGGTGTCTGTTAGGGGTTCGGTGCCAATAAACGGATTAACATGAGAGGTTAATTTTTGAGAATCATTGGTTTTATTATCACATGAAAACGCAACAATAAGCAGAATCAGTAAGGGTAGGTAACAGGTACTTAAAATGGGAAAAGCTTTGTTCATCATATATGAATTTAGCAATAGTTTCTTTAGTTACATGGTTAATGTAGCAACCAGGATAAAGGGTAAAAGGTAAGCAAGACGTTCTCTAAGCCGCTTAAGAGTTCGCGTCATCTGAGACTCTACGGTTTTTACAGATACATCCATCACCTGGGCAATTTCTTTATAGGTAAGTCCATCGTAGCGGTGTAACTTATACGTCATTTTACTTCTGGAGGGCAAGGCTTCTATCTCTTTTTTTATCGCTTTTCGCAGTTGTTTTCTACGAAACTGATCCTCAAAATCTATGGTTGGGTGCTCTTTGTTATCCATCCATTTGGGATCGTACTCCTGCCGCACTTCTTCATGCTTAAGATGGTCTAACGCCCGATGTTTTACAGCTTGGTACAGATAAGCCTTAATAGGTCCAGCTGGCGACCAGGTGCTTCTGTTTTCCCATATATTGGCAAAGACCTCTTGTACTAACTCCTCAGCAATTGCTTTTGATTTCACATACCGCCAGGCAAAACGGGTAAGATGCAAATAATACTCCTTAAATAAGCATTCAAAAGTATGCTCGTCCCCTTTTTGGATTTTATAAATCCTATTTTTTTTAGCCGTTTCCTCTACACCCATTCACTTTTTTAGACATAATGAAAATGATGCTTTCTTAAATAGCATCTTTTTTCAAAAAAGTAAATTAAATATTCTTACGTATTGTTAATGAAATACTATAAAATTAACTAAGCATATAGCTTAAATAAATCACTCCCGCTTTAACCAAGCTAGCGGGAGTGATTTAACTTTAGAAAGGTTATTCCACCTCTCGAAGGCAACAATAATATTCAAAATAGCTTTATAGCTCTTTAATCTTAATGTTACGGAAGCTTACACGGTTGCCGTGATCCTGGATGCCAATATATCCTTCTCGTGCATCTCCGAATTCAGGATGGCTTTGGAATTTACTATTACGAAGCATTTCGTACCACTCATTGGTCCAAAGCTCATACTCGACTACCTTTTCTCCATTTTGCCAATGTTCAATAGAAGCACCGTCTGCTACAATCTTAATAGAATTCCACTCCCCATAGGGATTGGCATTCTGAGGCTTAACAGGAATCAAATCATAAAGTGATCCCGACTTACGGTTTCCATCCTTCCCTCTTTCGGCATCAGGATGGTTTTCATTATCCAACACCTGTACTTCGGGTGCTGACCAGTAGATCGCCTGGGTCGGCTGCTCCATAGCCCGGAAGAAGATTCCGCCATTAGCTCCTTTCGTAACTTTCCACTCAAGCTTTAGTATAAAGTCTCCATATTTTTTGTCGGTGATGATATCGCCCCCTCCACCATCAGCAAGGACAACAAGGTTTCCATCTTCTACCGCCCATCCTTTGTCAGGAAAAGCGTCCTTATTGTAGCCCCGCCAATGATCGGTCGTTTCTCCATCAAAGAGCAGCGCCCAGCCATCATCTTTTTCTTCTTGTGTAAGCATATTATTCTGTGCTTTAGTTGAACAACTACAGATTGTTAACACTAACATTGTGGAAAATAATATCGATAAGAACTTCATGTATAAGTATTTAAATAGTAAGAGTTAAAATTATGTTAAGCAGAATTTTTTGCCTTGTCTGCCAGTCCAATATGTTCGAGCGCCTCGTGAGAGCAACCTTGCCAGTCATATGGCTGATTACCCATATAACCAATATCTTCAATACCGATTTGACTGGACCAGAACCCAGAAGCTACTAAATCCCGAAAACTATTAAAAAAAGTAACTCCGGGTTGCATTTCGGGTTCAGCTATTTTAGGATACGCAATCTGGTCAAGCATATTCTTTTGCTCCTCTTCGGAGCAGTCAATAAACTTTTTGTCAAACTGCTTCTGGCATTGAACATCCAGCCAACTAAGTCCACCACGCATCGGGGTCTGATTTTCCGGTCGATCCAGCATCATAAAATCGATAAACTCTGGAACCCCGGCATCTTCGGCATTACCGGAGCGTTCATCAGCCGGAATAATTAAATTAGCCAACTGGCGGACCGTTTCGAACTCGTGATCAGTAAAAAACTGGGTTTCCCATTTTTCGATATCTTCCTGGGAAACATGTTTCCAGAAGTTGTGCTCCTTCGTTGCTTCTTTCGGGGCCTGCTGACAACCCGTCATCACAAAGCTCGTTGCCAGTGTACTCAAAGACAGGGTTTTTATCGCTTCTCTTCTATCCATAGTGGTTTGAGTCTTGAGTTATGAGTCTTGAGTAATGAAATGATAATAAAGAACCTCTCATCACTCACGACTATAATTATAGATTTCCTTTATTCATTTGATCCGTGATATATTCGGAAGTTCGCATCGAGAGTGCCAAAATAGTCCACGTAATATTTTTGTGAGCCATCGATACAAACGGACCTCCATCAGCAACAAACAAGTTGGGCACATCATGAGCCTGGCAGTGTTTATTCAATACCGACGTGCTGGGATCGTTCCCCATCCGGGTTGTGCCGCACTCATGGATAATCTCACCCGGATTGGTAATACCGTATCCTTCCTCTTTAGAGGGCATATCCCACATTGCCTTCCCTCCCATTTCTTCAATAATTCCACGGAAGGTTTCCTGCATGTGCTTAACCTGGTTATACTCTTGGTCGCTCCATTCATAATTAAAGCGTAACACCGGAATCCCCCATTCATCTACCGTATTGGGATCTATTTCGCAATAATTATCTTCGTACGAAATAGCCTCCCCGCGGCCAGAGAATCCGACCATGGATCCGTAGTAGCGACGGTAATCTTCTTTTAGCTGTTTGCCATAACCACCGCCTCCTTCAGGACGTTTTTCAAAGACATCGGTATAATTCTGGATGCCGCCCATAAAGCCATAGCTGGGCATCCCGCGTCCGCCCCAAAGCTCCACATGATAGCCCCGGGCAAAGTCAAGGTCACTATTGTCGCCCCACCAGGGAATATATAGGTGCATGCCACCGGTACCGTCCTCATTGTGGGCGGGCATATCCATCATATCGGGTATCAGGCCCATCACGGATGTTCCGGTAGAATCGTTGAGGTACTTCCCGACCATGCCGCTGGAGTTCGCCAATCCATTGGGGAAATCCTTCGATTTAGAGTTCAGCAGCAAGCGTGCCGATTCACAGGCACTGGCTGCTAAAATAACGACCCTGGCTTTTACCTTATATTCCTGTTTGTCTTTTTTGTGGACGTAAGAAACACCAGTTGCCTTACCATCCTCATAAGTAACTTCACGGACCATTGCTCCGGTTTTAATCTCTAAGTTACCAGTCTCAAGGGCTGGCGGAAGCAATACGGAAGGTGATGAGAAGTTAGAATGTGTAGAGCAACTTCGGTTACACTGCCCGCAGTAGTGACAAGCGGCACGGTCGTTATGCGGCTCTGTTATAATCGATAACCGGGAAGGGATACACGGAATATCCATATCATC
Source organism: Fodinibius salsisoli (assembly GCF_026229185.1). Classification (GTDB taxonomy): domain Bacteria; phylum Bacteroidota; class Rhodothermia; order Balneolales; family Balneolaceae; genus Fodinibius; species Fodinibius salsisoli. The sequence continues at coordinate 362,881 of NZ_JAGGJA010000003.1, forward strand.
ACAAGCATCTTTAATCAAGTGCTCGTAGCATCGGGGCTCCGGTGGATCCATATAGATGCCCCCTGGTGCATTGGGAATGCCTTCGTTGGTACCAAACAGGCCAATCAGTCGGTCGATGCGATCATAATAAGGCTTCACATCCTCGTAATTTATAGGCCAGTCATCGCCATGTCCATCAATACTTTTTCCGTTAAAATCATCCGGACCGAAACGAAGTGAAATACGTCCCCAGTGATTGGTCCTTCCTCCCAACATGCGGGCCCGAAACCAATCAAAGTTGCTATCATTTTTCTGGGTATACGGCTCACCTTCAATATCCCAGCCTCCGAAGCAAGCGTCAAAAGATCCAAATGGCTGAAGGCGAGTCGAAGCTCCCCGTCGTGGCGATTCGTAGGGCCAGGTGAACATGGCAAAATCTTCAGAATCAAACCAACCACCTGCTTCCAGCATAATTACATCAGCTCCAGCTTTCGTAAGTTCGTGGGCAGCCATTCCGCCACCTGCTCCCGAGCCGACGATACAAACATCATATTCTTTAGGACTTTCCTTTATCTGCATAAGAAGAGTTGAAACCTATTTTATTGAATATTATAGATGAGCTTTTGAATAAAATAGAATCAAAAGTATTTACTATCTGTTGACTTTTAATCTTATTCAAAAGCTCAATTTCATTTTACTTTAAATTAAGGCAAAATACAACCTGCCTTGTTTAGGGGTCGTGGTATTTAACAATTTATAATCTTTAATGATCACAATAGTTGTCTAAAACATATTGAATATAGAGACTCTGCCTTTTACGCTCTTAGCCAGTAAGAAACGGGTTTTAGGCGGAGCCTCTATATTTCAATTTTATGCTTTTTCCTGGTTAACTAATTAATTATATCCCGGGTTTTGCTCCAAGGCAGGATTTGTCTGTATTTCATCATCTGGGATAGGATACAGCAAGTGATATTCTTCATAGGTCTGGCCCCAGTTATTGGAATGACCTATAACATCCTCAAAAATAATTTCGCCTTTGTTATCCTCATCCGTCACAGGATATTGCCGGGTTCGTTGAATGTCAGACCATACTTTAAAGTTTAGGGCCAATTCACGAAGTCGCTCCTTCCATACTTCTTCCACAAACTCTTGCTCAGAAAGACCATTTAATTCTGCAACAATGGCACTGCGATCTGTTTGCCAATACGCACGGTCCCTTACATCCGCAAGGTATGTAATAGCTTCCTGTGTTACACCCTCAGAGCGAGCGATAGCTTCGGCTGCAATGAGTAATACTTCAGCATAACGATAAACCCGGATATCTCTTCCTCCCAATCCGGTTTCAAAAATCGCCTCTTCTTCAAACCAAAGGTAGGGTGCCCACTCTCCGAATTCAAAGGTTTGGCCTTCCCGTTCAATAGAGTTATGGAACAGCTGTTTGTTTTGAACTCTGAGGTCTACATCCGGATCATATGCCCAGATATACTCCTGGATGGGTCGATAGGCATTTAAGGTACGACCATAATTAATCCCCGGAGGACGTATGACCCCTGGAATGGTAATACGAGGGTTATCATTAGATGCTATTTCCGGATTATATTCGATTCCATACACAAACTCAGGATCTACATCCGAGGTACGAAGTTTATTGTAGGCACTCTCTTCCACCGTTTCACCATGCTCCACAAGAGCGTGCTGTCCGGCTTGGATTACCGATCGGGCAGCATCAGCTGCATCCGCATAATGCTCACTTGCCTGCAGTGGATAGCCCGCCATCTGCAAATGCACATCAGCTAACAATGTTCGGGCAGCGCCCTGGGTAATACGATAATTATTCATTGGAAATGGCTGAGCTCCTAAATTACCCTCATTGATTGCCCAATTAAGATCATTAATGATCTGGGAATAAACCGCATCCGAGCCGGTCCGGGCAACCTCAATGTTAGTGAGTCCTTCAATAGGTTCGGTAATAAGAGGAACATCACCAAAAAACTTGACCAGTGAAAAGTAGTTCAGTGCCCGGAAAAACCGTGCTTCTGCCAGCAGACGCTGCCTCTCATCTTCCGAGAATCCATTCATATCCGGGATGTATTTGATAGCTGTATTGGCACGAGCTATCACGTCATAATGGCCGGACCACCAGCCATCAAAAAACTGGTTTAATATTTCCGGATCAACCTGTAAGTCTTGAGCTACCTGGCCCTGGATACGCTCTCCCTTGCCTTCGTTATCAAAGAATCCAGACATGTAGCCTCCCATCATTACATCCGCGCCGCCAAAGCCACCGGAATTGTAAAATCCGGCCCCCTGGCCATCACGATAAAGTCCATTAACCAGTCCACTGGCGGCATCCGGGGAACCCAGAAGCTGATCCGTAGATATTTGATCTTTGGGAGATTCCGTTAAAAAATCTTGACACGATGATAACGCAAAGCATCCCAATACAACAACAATCAATGCTAATTTTTTCATAGTAAAAGTCATTATGGTTTAAATATTCGTTTAGAATCGGAGGTTAACACCCAGCGTAAATGTCCGTGGCTTGGGATATTGGTAGAAGAAAATATTCTGTGAGTTAGGATTCCCGCCCCACGAGGTACCTTCAGGATCATGGCCTTTGAAATCGGGATGGTGAATGACAAAAGCATTTTCCAGGCTGGCTGTGATTCTTAAGCGCTGCAGTCCCCAGTTCGTAAGAGCCTGCTGGTTGAAGTTATATCCTATTGAAAACAGATTGCCCCGTATATAGGAGCCATCAACAATCCAGTGGGTATCGGCCTGCGTATTTTGCCCTGAAAGTGGCTGGTGGCGAATACGCTGGATGGGGGTATTTTGGTTATCCTCTGTCCAGGCCTCATAAAGCTGGGTTGCTATACCGTTGGTTAATGCCTGGCGATCTTCGGCAGTATGTAAGAACTCTTGCATGATTTCACTGCCATAGACGAACTGGATATCTGCAGTAAAGTCAAAGTTCTTGAAGTTGAATTTATTAATAAAACTGCCGGTCCATTCTGGCATACCGTAGCCAATAATTTGTCGGTCAGAAGATCGTTTGGCTTCTCCGGGAATTCGTCCTGCATCAGCAGCCTCTGCGGCTTCATCGGTATTCCAGGTACCCATCCGCTTAAATCCATAGAACGTACCGATAGGTTCACCTACGCGGAGGATTGTCTGACTACCAGATACCCAGTTTGGACCTGGAAAAATATCTTCATCTTCTTTACCCAAACTTTCAACTCTGTTTTTATTATAGTTGAAATTAAGTGTTGAAGACCAGAAGAAGTCGGGCGTTTGGACATTTCGAGTCGTCATGATAAAGTCAACTCCCTGGTTTGATACCGAGCCAACGTTATCCAGTACAACATCGAAGCCAGTGGTGGAAGGAATTGGACGATCTAACAGTAAGTCATCTGTCTTTTTATAGTAGTAATCAGCCTCAAATGACACCACCTGGTTAAAGAGGTCTAACTCCATACCAATATTATACTGTGTGGTCTTTTCCCATTCCAGGTCGGGATTGGCCAATCGCTGAGGAGCGCTTGAATTTTGGCGCCCTCCACCGAGTAATACCGTACCCGAACCAATAGTAGACAACGACTGATAAACGCCTATTTCGGTATTTCCAGTTCTCCCAACGGAGCCTCTTACTTTAAGATGATCAATCGCATCTATGTTGGATATAAAGCCTTCGTTTGATGCCGTCCAGCCCACTCCGACAGAAGGGAAAAAGCCATACTTGTTATTTTTACCAAATCGGGAAGATCCATCCATTCGGCTGGTCAATGTTACACTATACGTATCATCAAAAGTATAACTACCTCGGGCAAAGAAGGAATTCATGGTCCAGTCCCAAGAGCCCGATGCCGGAAAACCATCGACTTCGGTAGCTGCATCTATGCTGTTCGTTCGGTAGAAGTCGTTAGGGAAGTTCCGCACGCCTACAGCGTTATCTCTATACATTCTCTGCTGCCAACTGGCTCCCAACACAGCATTAATACGATGAGACCCTGTATCTTGTAGGTAGGTCAAGTAGTTTTCGTTCTGCCAGTAGGTCGTTTCGCTATTCTCAACATAAGCACTCCCTACCGAAGTGGCTGGAGACTCCAGATCAGTTGGCTGATAATTTCGCAATTCATAATTGGTATTATCAACACCAAACTGTGTTCTGAACTCCAGATTAGGTGTGATTTGCAAGGCAAGGTATGCGTTACCAAAGAGCTGCAGCCGATCGCGTAATCGATCTTCTTCGAGTGCTCTTTGAACCGGATTAGGTTGGCCTTCGAGTGTCAAACTTTTAACATCATTGAAATGGCTGTAATCCCCACTCGGCATTCGGACAGGCAGTATGGGAGCAAATTCTACCATGGTCCTCCGAACTTCCTGGCCGCCTCCACCTTCTTCAATATTGTTTTCCCAGGTTCTGTTGACCCGTAAATTGGTTCCCAGTGACAGCCATTCTTTGGGGCTGGCATCATAAACAATTTTAGCGCTTGCCCGTCTCATCCATGAATTTAAAATAACGCCTTCGTTATTCGTATAGTTAAGAAACCCACCAAATGATGATTTCTCCCCTCCGGACTGTACGCCGATCTGATGGTCGTGAGAGAGTGCCGTACGCGATACCTCCTCTTGCCAGTCGGTATCATAGAGCGGGTTCCCTGCATCGTCAAAGAGGGTTCCCATATCCGGTGTAATGTCGAGCTGAGGCTCTTCGCCCGGGGCATAGTCATCAAAAAGCGGGGCATTCTCATAACCGATACGTTGCACTTCCATAAACTCTTCGGCATTCATCGCATCCATCTTGCTGGCCATTTGGCCGACACTGAAAGAACCGTCATAGGTAACACTCACATCACCAGAAGCGGTATCGCCTCGTTTCGTGGTCACCAAGATGACTCCATTGGCTCCGCGAGAACCATAAATTGCCGTAGCAGAAGCATCTTTCAAGACCTCCATGCTCTCAATATTATTGGGATTCATATACTCAATACCATCCTGCATCACAACTCCATCCACAACATAGAGTGGCTGGGTGCCTGCATTAATAGATCCGGATCCGCGGATGACGACCCGGTTGCTTCCTGTTGGCGAGCCTGAGTTGGTAAAAATATTAACTCCTGCAACTTTGCCTCTCAAGCTTTTCAACGCATTAAAGGAAGGCTGTTCTTGCAACTCTTCCGCTGAAACCATACCGATAGAACCGGTAACATCTGATTTCTTTTGCACCCCATATCCTGTAACTACCAGCTCATCTCCGGAAACGGTTTGGAGCTGCATGGATACATCAATTTGAGAACGACCCTGTATCGGAACTTCCTGCGTTTGGTAACCAATAAATGAGAATACCAGCGTATCTTGTAATGAAGGAGCATTGAGCTCATACTCACCACTTGCATCCGTGGACGTTCCTGTCGAAGTACCTTTAACAAGTATATTAACGCCCGGCAAGGTCTCTCCGGAGCTGGCATCCGTGACAGTTCCGCTAACAGATTCTAACTTCACTTCCTTTTTAGGCATCATCCTCTCCATGAATACCAAATGATTGTTGGGAGAAACCGCAAAACGAAGTCCCGTTCCTTCCAATATCTTCCATAGCACCTTATTAACCGTCACATTCTCCAGGCTTAAGCTTATTCGCTTTTCCATGGGTACCTTCTGATCAATATAAGAAAGCTTAAAACCAGCCTTTTGAGCTACATCCTGTAGCGCATATCGGAGAGTATGGTTATGATAATTGACCGTCACGACCTGCTTAAGTGTTTCGGAGACGGTGTTTGTTGTTCTGATATCGCTATCATTGAAGACCGATGCTTGTGATATAAAACTTTTTTGCTCTTGTTTACTATCAGCTTGAGCATATACAGCACTCACTGCTATAAAAAACATCCAGATATAACAGATAAGGTGCTTCCCTATTCCAAAGATCCTACGTCGTTTCCCTTTTGTCATAAGTATTTTGGTTTATGGTTAAGTTTGCTTTTTGATTAAGATTATTTTGCGACCTTTTTGTTTGTACTCAGCGTTTAATGAAGCAGCTAATATGTTGAGAACTTCCATCATAGGTTCATCATGAAAAGAAGCGGTCATTGTTTGGTCTCTTATTGATACCTCCCCCACAGCAATATCTATATTATACCACCTTTCTAATCTGCGAATAACCTCTTCAACGGGAGTAGAATTAAAGACTAATCGTCCGTCCTTCCATCCTAAAAATTGTGCAAGTTCTGATATCTCAATTTGCTTCGCCTCTCCCGACTTAGATAGAAAACCCAATCTATTTTTTGTGATTCTCATACTTTTTTCGCTTGGCATCCTGGACCTCTCCAGAGCCACTTTTCCTTCTTCCACAACAACTTGTATAGAGGAGTCATCAGGATAGGCCTTGACCCCAAATTTCGTCCCCAACACCTTGGTATAAGAGTCTCCTGAATGTACAATAAAGGGCTTTTCCTGATCATGAATTACATCGAAATAGGCCTCTCCCTCCAGGTTTATGCGACGCAGAGAGTCTCCAAAAGAGGCTGGTATTTCAACTTTACTGGCGGCATTTAAATGTATCCTCGTGCCATCAGGAAGCTTGAATAAAGTACGTTGGCCTCGTTCGGTAACAACTACATGTGGTTGTTTATTCTTAGTAAGGCTTGAGTTCTTGTTTGAAGAATTTTGGGACCCCAAAAAATTATACATGAACAAACCTGTCAAAAGAATTGCTACAGCCACCGCTGTACCTGACAGCCAAGAGTTACTTTTTCTCTTGCTGTAAGGCTGGGCAACTAACTTAGTAACACCAGAAATAGCGTTCTTATCTTTCGCAGGAGGCTCCTTTTCTGATGAAATTTTATCCTGAAAGGAATTCCAGGCTGACTGTGAATCAACATGCATTTCATCTTTAGGAGATATCTCCCAAATTTTTGATAAAGAGTCCAGCAGATACTGGTGTTCCCTGTCTTCCTGAAGCCATGCATCTACCCGATTTTTTTCCTCGGAAGTGCATTCCCCAGACAAATATTTATGTAATAATTCCCAATCCATGGGTCTTGGATTATTAAGACTTTTCTACTTCTTTCTATTTGTTATACAACTGAAAAAAGAGGTACCCGGGAATTTTTTTTATTTTTCTTACTATTTGATGAAAGTAAATTACAGTAATACCGCAACTCTGTATAACTACATAGTCATCCAGGACCTGAGAAATTGGAATAAATAAATTAGAAAGGAATCGTAAAAAAGATTACGATGCGGTATGAAGGTCGAAATATTGCGCCAAACGTTCTCTCAGTATTTTAAGTGAGCGACTTATTTGAGACTCAACCGTTCGTTTTGAAATATCAAGGATATCTGCAATTTCCTGATACGTAAGCCCATCTTTTCTGCTTAACTTATATACATGACGTGCCTTTTCAGGAAGATTGTCAATTTCTTTCTGAACTGCTTTTACAAATTTTGAGTCCTCATTATTGAAATCATGTATCTGTGATATGGACGTAGAATTAAGCCAATCTATTTGTTGATTATAGTCTTCTGCTAAATTTTTATGCTTCAGGTGGTTTAACGCTTTATTCTTGACAGCCTTATAAAGGTATGATTTAATACTTTTTTCAGGGTCTAACGATTCCCTGGATTCCCAAACAGTTAAAAATACATCCTGTACTAATTCCTCTGATATATGGGCAGAACGCAAGTATCGCCATGCGAACTTACAAAGAGGGTCGTAAAACCGAAGAAAAAGTTTCTCAAAAGCCTCTCGATCCCCTTCTCGGATTTTAGATATCCATAATTTAATATCATCCCCCATTGTCAATATAAAATTTTAAAAGGCTTAAACTTGTATCATTGTTTCAGACAAAAACTTACAATCATAGCTCATTAAATCTCAAAAGCAGACGGAGCAGAATTTTATATCCAATACCGAATATAGAATCACCTGTCCGTCTACCCTTGAAAAAATACTTAACACCTTCACTTAATTAATCAATATGAAGGTTGGCTCTTACTTAAATAACTATAACCGCTATAATTATTTCTAAGAGACCTGCTGCCCTACTTTTTCCAGCAGAGACTTGGTTGCCTTTATGCCTTCGAACTCGCTGAGTTCGCTACCTTCATATTCAATGCCGATATGACCGGTATAGCCAGCATCTTTAACGGTCTGCAGTATTTGAGAATAATCGATCGTTGTTTCCAACCCTTCTTCATTAAAGCCATAGGTCTTAGCACTGACTCCCTTTGCATAGGGCATCATCTCTTCAACCCCTTTATAGCGATCATATTCTTCTGCACAACCATTTTCACTTCGCTCAATGCAAAAATTTCCAAAATCTGGCAATGTACCGCAATTTTCCATATCCACTTGTTGCATAACACCGGCAAGCCAAGAACCATTAGAAGAATATCCACCGTGGTTTTCAACGATTATATTGATTCCATAATCTTTGGCAAAGGTCGCGAGACTACCTAATCCATCAACAGCGGCCGTTTTTTGATCTTCGGGCGAACCGTCTCCACGAGCATTGACCCGAATAGAGTGACAACCTAAATGTTCGGCAGCTTCAACCCATTTGTAATGATTCTCGACCGATGTTTTACGTTCCTCCTCATCAGAAGCAGCCAGGGCCCCTTCTCCGTCAATCATAATCAGAACCTGTTGTACGCCTAAATCATCGCATCGGGTATTCAGTTCATCCAGATAGCCTTTATCGTTAGCCTTATCTTTAAAAAACTGATTTACATACTCTACGGCCGTGATTCCAAATTCATTTTTAGCTGTTGCCGGAAATTCTAAATTGCTGAACTGGCCATCAAAAAGGGATTTGTGCAAACTCCATTCGGCCAGAGAAATATCAAAGAAAAGCTCGCTGCCGGTATCCGCTTTTGAACTGCATGCCGTTATTAAACCGGGTACCGCTGCTGATGCTACGGCTATCCCCCCCATTTGTAGAAACTGTTTTCTATCCATCACGATAAGTATTTGATTAAAATGAATGTAGTAGTTGATTTACCTACCTGAGTCAGGAAACATCCTAAACTTGAGTAGTAGATCAACCACTACTTTTCTTATAAGGAATTAAATTAGGTGTAATGTAATAAAAGATCTGAGGGATTCAATTAATTCGTTGGTATTTTTTGTAATATGAGTGCAAATATTTTTACAATAATTAGCTTGATAATTTTACATCATTAATTAGGTTTAATATTAAAATTTTAAAAGCGGCACATTGTATTTCAAATAATTAAAAGTATATCTAATGAACAGATTACTACAGACGAAATTAAGCCTCATGATGTTCCTGGAATTTTTCATCTGGGGGGCATGGTATTCAACAGTTGCGGTTTATATGACGGCCAACGGCATGGAAAACCTAACCCACTGGCCTTTTATGGTAAACCCTATTGCGGCTATAGTAGCTCCTTTTTTCGTCGGCCTTATAGCTGATCGTTATTTCCCAACGGAGAAAGTGTTAGGCACCCTTCATCTTTTAGGGGCTTTATTTATGGTTTTAACTCCCATGGCCGTTAGCTCACCCGTTGTCTTTATTCTCCTTCTGCTGGCCTATAATCTCTGCTATATGCCAACTATGAGCCTGGCTAATACTCTTTCATTTCACCACATTAATGATCAGGAAAAAGACTTTCCTGTCATCCGTGTATTTGGAACTATTGGATGGATTGTTGCCGGACTTATCATCAGTTTTGTGCTTGGCTATTTTGTTAGCAGCAGTATTAAGCCCGAAGAAACGGCTCTTCCTTTATATCTGACAGCAGCAGCCAGCCTTCTGCTTGGGCTTTACAGTTTTACGCTGCCCCATACCCCTCCCCCTGCAGCTGGAGAAAAAGTTTCGTTTCGCAGCATAGCTGGTATCGATGCTCTTAAACAACTTGGCAGTAAGTCCTTTTACGTATTTTTATTTAGCTCCTTTTTAATCTGTATTCCCCTGGCGGCTTACTATAATTTTACCCAAATCTTCTTAAACAACGCTAATTTTGATAACATCGCCGCTACCCTCACGATCGGACAAATGTCGGAGGCCCTTTTTATGGTCCTCATTCCTCTCATGTTTGTACGCTTAGGGGTAAAATGGATGTTAGCAGCAGGTATGCTTGCGTGGATTCTACGGTATGTTTTCTTTGCATTTGGTGCCCCTGAACCTACTACCTGGATGATCATTACAGGGATTGCCCTGCACGGTATCTGCTATGACTTTTTCTTCGTTACCGGTCAAATTTATGTAGATAAAAAAGCCCCCGCTAATATTCGAGGGCAAGCACAAGGACTGATTGTTCTTATAACTTATGGCGTTGGGATGTTTATTGGAGCCCGTGTCGCAGGTCGGGTATTTAATAGTTTCTTAGGTGACGCCGCTGCTCTTAACTTATCTCAGTGGCAAGATTTCTGGTGGATACCAGCCATCTTCGCAGCCTGTGTACTGCTCTTTTTTATCTTATTCTTTAATGATCAGGTTATCGATAAAGATGCAACAGCTGAAGACATCTCTGTTTAAGTCTATGTAGGGATCTATGTCAAGTCGGTTAGGCGAATAACATGCCTGGCCGACTTTTCTATTTCATTGGTATGTCTCAAACTTTATAAAAATAATACTTGCTTAAGAGCGTAGGGTAAGTTTTTTTACCTCCCTCTGCTTTTTCGATATCAGCTTATCAGAAAATAACTGTCTTAATGTTTTTCCGCATAAATCGTTTTTTCCCTTCCCTTGTTAAGGATACCACATTGACCTTCTCATTTATTTTTTCTTTTTGTCTTATCATGGTTGGATGCAATCCCCATCCTGAACCTGAAGTTATCTCGCTCTCGGAAAAAGAATCCTCTGAAAATGCTATACAGATCCAAAATGAAACTTCTGTTCAACTTGCCGAAGGGTTGGATATCAACCTCTGGGCCTCAGAAAAGCTACTGGCCGACCCTATTGGTCTGGATATAACTAATCAAGGCGAAGCGTATGTGTCCGTCACAAATAGGCGTAGTAGTTCTAAACCCGATATTCGCTCGCATCCCAATTGGGAACATGAATCCATAAGCTGGAAGAATGTAGAAGATCGAGTATCTTTTTTAGAGAAGGAATTAGCACCCGAACACAGCAATAAAAATAGCTCTTGGTTGCAAGACCTTAACGCCGATAGCTCATACGACTGGAAGGATCTGACGGTCAATAAGGAAGAAATATTCCGAATAACGGACCTGTCCGGTGATGGCATTGCGGATCATTCCCAGCTTTATCTGCGAGATTTTCATCAAAAGGAAACGGATGTGGCAGGCACGGTCTTATCTTATAACGATCAGGTTTTTGTAGGTGTTGGTCCCGATCTTTGGAGTACCAAAGACACCAATAATGATGGTATGGCTGATTCAAAAAAGTCGATAAGTCATGGTTACACTGTGCACATGGGCTTTCGTGGCCACGGAATGTCGGGCCTAACCGTAGGACCAGATGGACGCGTCTATTGGAGTGTGGGTGACGTAGGGCTGAATGTTGAAGCACCTGATGGCACTAAATGGGCCTATCCCAACCAAGGAGCGATCTTACGTTCAGATCCGGATGGGAGTAATTTTGAGGTGTTTGCTGCAGGGCTCCGAAATCCGCATGAATTCTCTTTTGATAAGTATGGAAACCTGATAACAGTAGATCATGATGGGGATCACGCTGGTGAACAAGAACGATTGGTGTACGTTATCAATGGATCAGATAGCGGTTGGCGCATTCACTGGCAGTTTGGGAAATACACCGATCCGAAAAACAACAAGTATAAGGTTTGGATGGACGAACGGTACCATAAGCCGCATTTTGAAGGCCAGTCGGCCCTTATCTTACCTCCTCTGGCCTCTTATCATAATGGGGCGGCAGGGATGGCATATAATCCGGGTACTGCCCTTAACGATCAATGGAAAAATCACTTTTTTATTTCTGACTTTACCGGTTCTCCTGCAACGTCAGCTATCCATGCCTTTGAACTGGAGCCCAATGGAGCCTCCTTTAAGCTAAAGAGCGACCAACCGATCATGCAGGGTATTTTACCAACCGGCATTGACTTTGGACCTGATGGGAGCCTCTATTTTACCGACTGGATTGGCGGGTGGAATACGAATGATAAAGGACGTATTTGGCGCATTGACACCCCTGAAGAAGCTTCTTCAGTTGTTCGAAATAAAACTAAAAAAATACTAACAGACGATTTTAATACATTTTCAGAGGATACATTATCCCGGTTCTTACATTACCAGGATATGCGTGTTCGTATGGAAGCTCAATTTGAACTTGTCCACCGAAAGGAGAAACAACTCTTGCTAAATGCCATAAAGCAGAAAGAAAATCAGTTAGCCAGACTGCATGGCATCTGGGGCATTGGACAGTTAGCTCGAAACGACTCAACGGAAGCTGAGCCCCTGCTTCAATATTTAGAAGATAATGATCCTGAGGTTAAAGCTCAGACTGCAAAAATATTGGGGGACGTCCGCTACCAACCGGCAGCTGAGTCTCTTATCCCGCTGCTAAACGACGCATCCCCTCGTGTGCAACTTATGGCCACCCAGGCATTGGGACGTATAGGCCACCAGGAGGCGATTGCCCCCATTATAGCTATGCTTGAAGCTAATAATGATGAAGACATCTATTTGCGCCATGCAGGGGCTATTGCCTTAGCACGTATAGGCAGCGAAGAAGCACTTGTCCGTTTAGCTGACCATTCATCCGAGGCCGTTCGTATAGCAGCCGTAGTAGCTCTCAAAAGATTGGATTCACCTGGGGTAGCACGCTTTCTGGATGACAACAGTGAATTTGTTGTTACTAATGCAGCTCGGGCTATCAACGATGATACGTTTATTAAAGAAGCACTCCCCAATTTAGCCCGTATGTTAGATCAAGAAACATTTCTCAATCCTCCACTTATCCGCCGGGCCATCAACGCCAGTTTGTTTAACGGTACCCCAGCCGATGCTAAACGACTGGCATCTTTTGCAAATAGAGAAAATGCTTCAGACACTCTGCGAGCAGAAGCATTAGCTACTCTATCCGTATGGTCGGAACCCTCAACATTAGACCGTGTTACAGGCCGATATCGTGGACAAATCCATAATGAAAAAACGGAGGCTACAGCGGCCGTACGCTCCATTATAAAACCCCTTTTGGCAGACAATGATCCCATTGTCAAAATCGAGCTGATTAAGGCGATCAAAAAATTACAGATAAAAAATGAAACTCCCACCGTTTTTGCCCTTTTAAAAGATTCATCGACCGAACCCATGGTTAAAGCTGAAGCTCTTAGCGCACTCCAACATCTGGATTATGGAAATATGGAGCAGGCGATAGAGATAGCGCTAGACTCAGGTAATCAAAAGGTACGGATGCAAGCACTTGGGCTTACCCCCTCTCTTGATATTTCAGCTCAACAGAAGGCAATGCTACTTTCATCTGTATTGAATGAGGGCGCCACTGTTGAGCAACAGAGTGCCATTAGAGCTTTGGGATCTATGAATGCTCCAATCGCGGAAACCTTACTACAGGAACAGCTTTCGAAGCTTCTGGATGGCAGTCTCCCTAAAGAAATTCAACTGGAATTAGTTCAGGCCGCTGATAGCTCGAATGCTCCAAAACTTCAGGATTTGCTTGCTCAATATCAGGAAGCTAAACCAGAGGATGACGCAGTAGCTCAATATCAGGAAGCGCTTTGGGGCGGCAATGCCCAAGAGGGAGCCGAAATATTTTACAATAATAATGCTGCTCAATGTATTCGTTGCCATGCCGTTGGAGGTGAAGGTGGCAACATCGGTCCAGACCTGGCTGATATTGGTAATACCCTGAACCGAGAACAACTTCTGGCCTCGCTTATAGCCCCCAACAATCGCATTGCGCCTGGCTTTGGTTCTATTACCGTAACGACCCAAGATGATCAGTCCATTACCGGAGTGCTTAAAGAAGAGACCCAAAGCTCCCTGACTATACAGGATGCCGATGGGAACACAACCCGGATTGCTAAAGATCAGATTACGAACCGGACCAATTCCCCCTCAGCGATGTACTCTATGGCGGATATTTTATCGAAAGGTGACCTACGTGATTTAGTAGAATTTTTAAGTCAACAAACCGGCTCAAATTGAAATGTGGTATAAAATTATTACTAAAGAATCTAATTAGGGATTAAAAATTATGATTGGTGTAGCCTACCTAAAAGCAGACTGTACCCTGGAAAGAATTGTAGGACGGGCTGTCCCCGAATCTTTGAGAAATTTAGTAGCTGTGAGGGATCTTACTTCCTGGAACGAATAAACTTGCTTTGCCAAACAACAATAATATGGCAATGTACCTTTTGTGTACTGTTCCATTTTTGAAACGACACAAAAACGGAACCCAAAAACGTCGCCGGCTGAGAATTCTGAAATCTGTTCCGAACGTTCGGCGAGAGTATTTCGATGGTCCATTACATCTATTGCTGGCTTCAATAATCGGACCGGTATGAAATACTCCGTTTTCGCCTGCCGTTCTCCACTCAGAATTCTTAGGTCGGAGAGGTAAAACTCTTGAAGTTAGGTTCAACATCGTCCCCCTTCGAAGGGGGGATTAGGGGGATGACATAGAAATTCGTGTTTAAATTTATTTTGGGTAGATTTTCCCCTTACAGCTCTCTTAAAAAACAATATATTTTATCAACGAAAAATGATTCAATTATGAAAATTAAGTCAATATTGTCTATTTGTTCTTTGGCCACTGCTATTGGACTTATTATCATGGCTTTTACAACCGAACCAACATCCGAAATTACAATTCCTCAGGAAAAATGGATTTCCATTTTTAATGGTAAGAACCTGGATGGCTGGACGCCCAAGTTTACCGGACATAAATTGGGTATCAATTATAAGAATACGTTCCATGTAGAGGATGGCCTTCTCAAGGTTTCTTATGACAATTACAAGTCTTTTGATGGCAAGTTTGGCCACCTTTTCTATAAGCAGCCTTACTCCAACTATAAAATTCGTCTGGAATATCGGTTTGTAGGTCAACAAGTACCCGGAGCGCCCGACTGGGCTTATCGAAATAGTGGGATTAAGTTTCACTGTCAGCCTCCGGAATCAATGGCAAAAGACCAACAATCACCCGTTTCTATTGAGGTTCAGTTATTGGGAGGCAATGGCAAAGAACCGCGGCCTACCGCTAACATCTGCTCGATGGGCACGCATATCGTAATGAACGACAGTTTGGTTACCCAACACTGCACCCAATCAACATCAAAAACTTATCATGGCGACCAATGGGTGGAAGTGGAAGCTGAAGTTCATGGAAGTGACATTATCACCCACTACGTCAACGGGCAGAAAGTACTCTCCTATTCAGATCCCCAGTACGATACCTCCGATTCTAATACCCAAAAACTTATAGGTGACAGCGAAAACCTCATCATTACGGAAGGGTATATTGCGTTACAGGCCGAAAGTCACCCCGTCCATTTTCGCAATATTGAGATCTTACCGCTTTAAATAAACTTGGGTTTTGATTTCTATAAAAGTGCTTATCTACTTAAACCGATAGACTTAGAGTAGTCTTTGCAAAACCCCACTGTCATCCTGAACGACGTTGAAGGATCTCCCCTGACAAGCTATAGCCATTGTTTGGAGACTCTTCTTATCAGCTATACCCAACACATCCACAGCTTAAATTTTATCATCCTCCAAAATATAATACTTGCTTTTTACTACTCCTGTAGTATCTTTATAAAGAAAGAGGAGATTGGTTCACTACACGTTACAGATCCAGAGGGGGTATTATTGGTTAGTAGAAATGTAAGAATATTCTTCTCCTCTCATCATCAATGTGTATCCTAATAAACCGATAAGGAGGTTACATTATGTCTTCAGAGAGTTCCTTAATCCAGGGATTGGCAGGATTTACCCTCATCACAGCATTTATCCTGACAGTAAGCAGCTGCGAAACGCCACAAGCCCCTGACACGCCGGAATCCCCAAAGTACCGCTTCAGCTATGAAGTGCTCGATGGAAATGGCGTTATGCTCCGACAAGTTACTCATGAACAGATCAATGAGATCGAAATTAAGACCAGTCTGGGTCTTTTCGGAGAACAATTTTTGTCCCCTTCAATTTTAGAAGAACTTAATCTTGACATCGATCCGTCGGAACTACAGCAGCACGAAATTTATCTGCATGCGGAACAAGGCATCAATGATGATATTAATTTTGCAACGCTGAATTTCAGTTTTCCTGTAGTAAACAATTGGCAAAGTGACTCCTACCAAGTAGTCCAGCTACATACCAACGAGCAATGGCTGGAAATGATTCGACAGGCCCGCCAGTATGTGGAGAACCCTGAAGACCTTCCACCGATAGAGCGGATCCCTGAATTCACGTTTCCAGCAATAGGTGAACACTCAGTCATCGTAAATTATAATGAGCGGGGACTCGGCCATGCGGGAATTGACTATCTGTATTTTGCGACCGACGGCCAGCTCGAATTAACAAGGGTATCCGATAATTTTATAGAAGGGAACTTTTCGATCGTATTGTCTGCTCTCCCCACAGCTGTACTTACCATTGATACCCTTCCTGAAGATCCCGAATTTGAAGAATTTCGTATCATAGGTGATTTTGTTGCCAAACACGGTGATTATAACGATCTGTCTGATGCCCAGACCCATTTCTTTCGAAATCGGATAAATACAAAGTCGCTTTTAGACTTTTAGACAGCTTTGGAAGACAAATCTATTATGTAAGGGATAACCATCTATTCCTTACATGCAATTCAAAATAGGTGACTGTTTTATTTCTCCCCAACAGTTGTGATCTCAAATATTTGTGGTGAATTATCATTGCGAGCCACAATCACTATTTGGCGTCCGTTCCAAAGCCGTAGCTGAATCATTTTTCTGACCTCTCCAGAGAGACGAAATCCACTTATTTTATCTTCAAGACTCCGATATCGGCCGCTACTATCCATTTTAAAAACGGTTCCATAGCTTGCATCATAACGTCCCACCTCGGGCTTTACATTATGCAGGTTACCGCCTGCCAAAAGCTCAACGTCCCCATCTTGATTAATATCCGCGGCAAGGAAACTGTAAACGGATGAAAGCTGGGCCTTCATAGGAAGTTTCTCGATCGAAAAATTACCCTCCCCGTCATTCCATCCCACGATACTGGCCAGCTGGTATATCTCAGATTTCGTAGATTCTTTTAACTTATTTTGAGGAAAGATATCCTGGATGCTTTGTCCAATAAACGATTTATAATCCGGATACTTGGATTCCAACGAAGGAATCTGCTCGATTATGTTATGCCGCAGGGCCATCGGGTAGGCTTGTCCCTCTTTATAGGTTGTGATCAGCTGCTCAATCGTCCCATTGCCGTCAAAATCGTTCGTCCACATCCGCGCTGGTTTATCCCTGGATGCCTCAAACCGAGAATTTAATCCCTGGTTTCCTGCCATAACATCCAGATCGCCATCCCCATCGAGATCATGCAGCTCTATCGTATGCCACCAGCCATTTGTGGAATCCAGCCCAGCAGCAACACTCTTATCCTTCAATATTCCATCCTGGTAAGTAAATAGCCGGAGCGGCATCCACTCTCCGGCGATTAGGAGCTCCTCACGTCCATCACCGTTGATATCTCCCCACTGGGCATCGGTAATCATGCCGGTCTCCATTAATCCGGGTGCTTCTTGCGCAGTTACATCCTGAAACTTTCCGTTGCCGTCATTTTTAAGCAAATAGCCCCGGACGTTCGTCCCCACTGCAAAGGGCCGAAGTCTGACGCCTACGAATAGATCCGTATCTCCATCCTTGTCATAATCAGCGGGCTCAACGGTGCTGGTAGTCTCATAGGTTAATCCCGGGAACGGTTGGTCGGAACGTTCAAAATCTAAATCGCCGTTGTTGAAATAGAGGCGATCCATCAAAGCGGAACTGCTGGAAGAAAACTCATTGCTACCGCTGGCTACATAAAGATCCATCGTCCCATTCCCATCGGCATCCAGAAAAGTACAATCTACATCTTCACTTGAGGCATCTTCCTGAAATAAAGGTACCGTTACCCTTTCAAAACCGGCGTGTTTATTTTGGATGAATAAACTTCCCGGCTGACCTTTAGCGCCACCAAAATATAGATCTTCTAAACTGTCTCCGTCTACATCTCCTTTGCAGAGTGCCGGCCCTTCGGTTGAACGCATATGGAAAAGCAATTTATCCCGCTGGAAGTCAGAATAAGGATTCTCTTTATGCTCCCAATTAAGAGTAAGTTGATCTGTTATCTCCGTTAATAACCGATTGTCAGTTAGTCCCCCTTTCTCAATTGCCCTGTCTTTGGTTTCATAATTCGCTTCCCTTTCACTCAGTTCTATTTGCTGGTTGGTCTTTACATTCTGAAGACGTGTCTGTTTGCCCGTTGGCCAATCTATGATCAGTGAATCAAGTGTTTTAGTCCTGCCAAGGCCCAAGTGCAGCCTGGGATCTACCGAGGACTGAAATCCCCGGATGGGCATTTGCTCAATATACCAGCGCTTACCATTGGACCAAGCAGTTAGTTGTGCTCCATAAGCATACGTATTCGGTGCATTTCCCTGAAGTTCAACCTGTAGCCACCTGTGATTGGGACGAAGCCGGTTAGCCTGATTCTGATATATCGAGGCTTTCTGTTCTACATTATTGATTACCAAATCCAGGTCACCATCGTTATCCAGATCGCCATAAGCCGACCCGCTTGAGAAGCTGGGCTTGTCCAAACCCCAACTGCCGGAGGAGTCAGCAAATTGCATATTCCCTTTGTTAAAAAAGGCATAGTTGGATATGGGATTGGAGGGAATCATATCGATAAGTCTCTTAAAGTTAACCTCCTTGCCTGTAACAATTCTTTTGACCATATCTCCCTGGGAAATAGAGCTAAGATAATCGAGATTTGTCAAATCCTGGTAGATACCATTGGCTACAAAAATATCTTTACGTCCATCGAGGTCAAGGTCTGCAATATTTGCCCCCCAACTCCAGTCGGTAGCTTCTACCCCGGCCCATCGACTGACTTCGCTGAAGGTTCCATTGCCATTATTTAGCTGTAGCGTATTGCGTATAAATTGATGGTAATACCCATTTTCAACATGCTTTCGATATCTTTCCCAATCATCAAAAGTAGTGTTCAGCTTTAATCTTGACTCAGGTTCAGGCAGCATATCCGTAACGAATATTTCCGGATATCCGTCCCCATTTAAGTCCGCAATGTCCGCTCCCATAGAAGCCGAGCTTGTACTTCTAATTTGGGCTTCCAGGACTTCTTCAAACGTACCATCCCGGTTGTTGATATAAAGATAATCCCGTTCAAAAAAATCGTTGGACACATAGATATCCTGCCAGCCATCCCGATTTACATCTGCGACCGAAGCACCCAGGGCAAAACCAAATTCACTGCTAAATATTCCGGCCTCCTCCGTAACATTGGTAAAAGTATTGCCATCATTTCGATAGAGTTGATCCCCTCCCTCATCATTGGCGATAGTTCTATCCGCTTTCTGCAAGTCAAAACTGCCGATAGCCCGGTAGGAATTGTTGATCAGGTATAAATCCAAATCACCGTCTTTGTCATAGTCAAAAAATGTACCGTGGATGGAAAGACCGCTGTCAGCTATTCCATATTCTTCTGCACTTTCCGTAAAGGTAGAATCTCCATTGTTGATGTAGAGCTCATTCTTTCGGTCATCCCCTTCCACAATACCAGAGTTGGTAACATATATATCAATAAGGCCATCTCCATTCACATCGGCCATGCTTACGCCTGTAGACCATGATCTGTCTCCGCCAATGCCTGCCTTTTCTGATATATCTTCAAACTCCATATCTCCCTTATTAAGGTAAAGCATGTTACCTTCCATGTTTGCTGTAAAAAAAATATCCAGCAAGCCATCTTTGTTGATATCTCCCAAGGCTACACCACCCCCGTTATAAAAATTGCGATAACGATAAATGTTGAAGTCAGGGTTATATGAAAGGGTATTCTTAAAATGGATATTGGTCTTATTCGCCGGCAGCTTGTTAAAAAGAGTACTTTTTTTATCCCCTGAACAGCCGGAAAGGTACATGATCGCCCCTAAAAGGATTACGATGACCTGCGCAGAAATATTCATCCACCTATTTTTTTGATGCAATTCGCTCACCGTATTCGACGTACCGTTTAACATTCATATCCTCTGATTCATGTATACTGACAGACCTCAAAGATCTTATTTATCTTGCTTGTTATCCAACATTTGCTGGGTTGTCAAATCTAAAAACTCTACCCTGACTTTTCTATTATCTTCGGGATAGACAGCAATTCTTCTATTGCCATCTACTTTTACCCACGACATTCTTTCTATATCTGGCAGCTTAGCCTTTATAAATCCGTCACCATATTTTTTGCGGTAAAAATCTACCAAATCTACTAACAGGCTGTCTGCCGATAGCTCAGGGTTCCATGGCGCCCAGGATTTGTAAGAAATTTCGGCCGGCATCCGATAAATTCGGTTGTTATGAAAGTCCGGATAAAAGACCATCTGGGCCGTCGAAGCAAGATCATCAAATTCATAAATTACTTGTGCATTGCCTTTAACTACATGTTCTTGGTTCAACTTCCAGCTGTGTTGGAAAAAGTCCTTCTTACTCATTCCAAATTTATATCCTAAGAAAAGACTGTCGTAGCGGACTTCTTTTTGTAGTTCTTCTTCCACCAGACGTTCATAAGCTGGCTGCTGTTTGCAAGCTACTATTATGAGTAAAGCCAAGAACAAAGGAAATAACCTTTTTATCATCATTTTCCACCTATTGACCTGTTACCAAATTCTTAATTTTCGTTACTAACGGTATGCTGAACTTGTAAAATAACGGGAGAATCATTGTTTCGGGCAATAACGATATAACCGTTTCCGCTTCTGCTTTTTATAGGCTCAATATTCCGGATCTCACCTTTTATTTTCAGGCCGCTTAGGTAAGAGTCGATCTTCATAAATTCATTATCCCGATAACTCAGTACCACTCCATAACTGCTTAAATAGGGGCCAGCTAACGGCTTAACAGCTCCAAGGTTTCCGCCTAATAATAGTTCCGGAAAACTATCACCGCTAATATCTTCACTCCAAATTCCATATATCGGGGACAACTGCGCATCAAGCGGAAGCTGTTCTACCTCTGCCCCTTCGGATCTATTCCAAAGTACTACACTGGCAAGCTCTGTGGCTTCTTCTTTGTGAGCAGAGGCACGTTGTTCTTCAGTTAAAATATCCTCAATATTTTGGCCGGCAAAGCTCTTGTAGTCCGGATATTTTGACTTCATTGAAGGTACAGATGTGACCAGTTCATTGCGCAATACGAAAGGGTATTCGCTCCCATTTTCAGATATACTCAGTAGTTGATTTATTTGCCCATTTTTTTCGAAATCTCCGACTCTTAACCGAACAGGGGATTTCGTATCAGCTTTAAACTGAGAGTTAAGACCATGATTACCTACCACAAGGTCAGGCCTGCCATCACCATTCAAATCATTCGCATGGACAGCGTTCCACCACCCCTTCAATCCTGAAATTCCAGTACCCTCCGTAATTTCTTTCAGACCAGAAGAGGTGTTGCGAAATATACGCGGTGACATAAATTCTCCCACTACCACTAAGTCATTACGCCCATCCTGATCCCAATCGGTCCAAACAGCGTCGGTTATCATGCCCAACTCATCAAATGAAGGTGCCCACTGCTTGTTCTGTTCCCGCAAGTTTCCGGATCCGTCATTGATTAGCATAAATCCTTTGGCCGGTAACCCCACCGCAAAAAGCTTAAGGCGTTCTCCGACAAATAGGTCGGGATGTCCGTCGCTATTGACGTCATTTACCGCTACTGTTGAGCTACTTACGTAGTTTTGTTTGCTGGGTAGCAATTGTTCTGCTTGCTGAAACCCTCCTTGCCCATTTCCTAAGTACAGACGATCCAGTAACGCTGATGACCCGGCCGAAAAGGAATTGCCTCCGCTGGTAACGTATAAATCCAGAAATCCGTCGCCATTGGCATCGAAAAAAGCGCAGTCGGTATCTTCGGAGCCTGCATCCTCTTCGAATGTACTTAGCCCTACGCTTGTAAATTTTCCATCCTCAGTATGAAGAAAAAGACGACCGGCTTGTCCTTTTGCCCCGCCTATATAAAAATCTTCGTTTTTATCTCCGTTAACATCCCCGCTACAGAGAGCCGGGCCTTCAGTCGATCGCATATGAGCCAAAAGTTGTTCTCGTTCAAAGTCGTTGTAAGAATTTTCCCGATGAGACCAGCCCGGAGATAACGGCTTGGATAATGGTGCTAACCAAGGCACCTTTTTGCCGGTGGATCCTTCGGATAAATGAAGCTTAGAAACGTCTGCTGATTTTGTTTCAACGACCGTTGCTTCTGACTGTTTGAATACCAGCTGTACAGATGCATCAACATTTTTACGAAAGCTCACCCGACCATCCGGCCATTGAAGCTGCAGTGAATCGATATGCGTAGCGGTATCCAGCCCTGCATGAAGTTCTGGGGCTACACTCGACTGGAATCCCCGCTGCAGCATTTGCTCGCGATACCAGTGTTGTTCTCCACTCCATATATCCAGTTGGGTGCCTATGCCCTGGGTGTTGGGTTTATCTCCAATCAACTTAACGGTAAGAAAATTACGATTAGGGTATTCTTCCCGTACCCGGTTCCGATAAACCAAAACTGGACCATTCACTTCATTGACAATAAGATCCAAGGCGCCGTCATTGTCCAGGTCTGCCCAGGCGGCACCACTTGAAAAACCGGGCGTGTCTACCCCCCATGCGTCACTTTTATCTTCAAATGAGAGTTCTCCCAAACCAGCAAACACTTTATTTTCTATTGGTTCAGATGGAATTTCTTCCAACAATTTCATGATGGCTTGCCCCGGAGAGGATTCAATCAAATTTTTAATTCGCCGGGGGTTAGAAGCGTATTCCAGATAATCCTGATCCAGGAGATCTTTAAAAATGCCGTTGGTAACATAGATATCGTTATGCCCATTATGATCAAAGTCGGCCAGCAACGTAGCCCAACTCCAGTCGGTCGCATCCACATCAGCCATACGAGAGACTTCTGAGAAGGTCCCGTCCCTATTGCTCAACTGCAAGGTATTACGAGTCACTTGACGGTGGAACCCCCTCTCTTCTCCTTCTTTATACTCGTCAAACGTTTGGAATGTCATTTTAGATTTCTTCCGGCGTTCCGTAAAGGGAAGCATATCAGCGACAAAAATTTCGGGCCAACCATCACCTGTCAAATCAGCAATATCCGTTCCCATAGAACTGGCGCTAATGCTTTGCATCTGTTCGGGCAATACCTCATCAAAAGTGCTGTCCTGATTATTGATATACAGGTAGTCTCGCTCAAAAAAATCATTGGCGACATAAATATCCGGCCAGCCATCCCTGTTAAGATCGCTTATCGACGCACTGAGCCCAAAGCCAATGGCACTGCTAAAAATACCCGCCTCCTCGGATACATCCTCAAAATGGCCATTTCGGTTACTAAATAATTTACTCCCTCCATCCGGATCTGGGACATGCCGCGCCTTCCCGGTAATATTCTCGTAGTCGCCTAGTACATCAAATGAATTATTCAACAGATACATATCCAGGTCTCCATCCCGGTCATAATCAAAAAAGACCGCATGCGTAGACAGGCCTACTTCTGCCAAACCATACTCTTCGGCTTTTTCGGTAAAAGTCAGATCGCCGTTGTTAATAAACAACTCATTATGGCGATTATCTCCACTCGGCGGACCTGATTTGGTAACATAAATATCCAACAGGTCATCGCTGTTGATATCGACAAAGCTAACGCCGGTGGTCCATACGCCCTCCGACTTTATGCCTGCCGTTTCCGAGATGTCCTCGAACTTAAAGTTTCCTTTGTTCAGATAAAGCCTGTTTGGCACCATGTTGCCTGTAAAAAAAAGGTCTGGCAGTCCATCGCCATTTATATCTCCGGCTCCTACCCCGCCACCATTATAAAAGTTACGGAAGGTGTACATATTCAACTCTTCTGTTGGCGTTAAATTATTTTGAAAGTCAATGCCTGTCTCGGAGGAAGAGTAGCGCTTAAAGAGTTCCGAATCATTAGGCTGGTCTTTGGAACACTGCACAACACAGAGAAGTGTAGCTATATATAAAAATATAGATGACCGATGCATCATCCAGCTGTTAGATTAAACCTTTATGAAAGAGAAATGAATGCCATTAAAAAAGAAGCATCCCAAAGTAAATTGAGATGCTTCTGTAAGATACAAGTTTATCCACTAATTAATATCCGGGATTCTGCTCCAGATTAGGATTCGCCTCTAACTGGTTTTGTGGTATGGGGAACACATTTCGATTAGGATCTGAAGTATTCTTCTCCCACCAAGCTTCATTAAACCGTGTCTGTTGGGTTTCGCCCTCAAAACGTATGAGGTCTTGCCGGCGCACGATTTCCCAAAAAAGCTCTCGTCCCCGTTCGCCAAGCAGCTTATCCGCATCCAGAGAAGTAAATGGATCCACATTTGCCCGTTCTCGTATCTGATTGACGAGCATAAGTGCTTCCGGATCATTGGGATTCATTCGCCATAATGCTTCTGCTTTCATCAGGAGCACATCGGCATAGCGATAGACGACCATATCATTATTCATATTACTACCAGACAAACCTATTTCCATCTCATACTTGGCTATACGGGCCCCAGCTTGGCGCCAACTGTCAGGCTCTAACTCGTTGATATACGGCGTGTGTGTAATAGGCGGTCCATTGGGATCGCTTGAGAGTACCCCATCATCTTCAATCTGGTTGCCTTCAAGATCAAGTAATGGTCCAACCAAGAAGTTATCCAGACGATCGTCAACCGTTCCGGTTACCGTAGATCCCTGTGGATCAAGCCCAACGACATCTCCCTGGGGACCAGGATTCTGTGCAGGATCAATATAGGATCCATAAAAGTCGGTCATGGTTTGAAAACCGTTCCAGGGCTGTGAGCCAAAATCAAACGCGGGCTGACTCAAAATATGATTAGTCATTACATGGAGATTGAAACCTTCAAGAAACACTTCATCAAAAGGAATCGTGAAAATATGCTCCGGAGAGCCGGTATTATCGACCGTGAAGTTATCGGCATAATTGGCCATCAGGTTAAAGTTCCCCGAATCGATGATGGCATTGGTATGCGTAACTACATCATCCCAACGGGAAGTACCCGTGTAGACTTCAGCATTTAAATACAGCTTTGCCAGCGTCATGTGAACAACCCACTTATTGACACGTCCGATAGTTCCACCGACATCTGTATCAACTAAGTCTAATACCTCCAGTAACTCCGATTCCACAAATTCGAATACAGCCTGTCGGCCATCCTGGAAATCGGTACTGGGCTGGGCCGTTTCCGAAGGATCCTGTTCAAAGTCGGTAACGATAGGCACGTTGCCAAAGTTATCCAACAATAAATAGTAATAAAAAGCCCTCAGTGCTCTAAGTTCGGCTATAAAAGCACTGGCATCCTCTTGGCTAACATCACCCGACTCTACAACGGATTGAAACTGGAAGATTAACCGGTTAGCATTAGCTACCCCGCTAAAGAAATCATTCCACGTGTTATTAATCACGTCATCGGAAGGTGTAAAGGTATGCCTGTGAAGACGAATCCATACCCCACCATCTTCCCAGTCGGCCCCCTTTTGGGCTACGACAATTTCATCACTCGTAACTTCATTGAGCACGGTTACCGCCGTATTACCGCCATAACTTGTAAGGGGATTATAGGCATCGCCCAATGCTGAGATAAACTCTTCATCGGTCCGAAAAAAGTTATCAGCTGTTACTTCGTTATTCACATTCTCAGTCAGATCTGTACAAGAAGCCATTAACATACATGACATCAACAAACCTACTTTGAAAACTCTATTTATACTTTTATTCATTAGTCTATCCATAATAGTCTTACCCGGATTTTTTAAAAATCGATGTTTACGGCGAACGTAAAGGAGCGAGCGGTGTACCACTGATCTCTTCGCTCAATACCGATAGATAAAGGATTATTACCATCGGCCGTGTCCTCCCATCGCACGGAAGGGTCAATACCATCATAGCCAGTAAGCGTAAACAGGTTTCTTCCTGAAACCGAAAGTCTTAACCTATTGACAAGGCTTTCTTCTGGCATGGGCACATTGTAGCCCACAGATAAGTTCTCGAATCGCAGGTAGGATGCATCTTCAACATGAAAGCTCGAATAGGCGGGATCCGATTCCAATTCCGTTAAGTCCAACGCACTGGTAGTCACATTATAAGTGCTGATGTTGGTAGGATTTTCGAAAAAGACCCGGACACTGTTCACCAGGTCATGCCCATACACTCCACGGAAGAAAACACTTAAATCCCAGTTTTTATAATTCACTGAGTTGGTCCATGCCAGCGTAAAATCCGGAATTCCATTTCCAATGACGGCTTCATCTTCGCGAGATACTTCACTACTTTCAATCAGTTCTCCTTCAGAGCTTAAGAATCTCCAAACACCGTCTTCGCCAATCTCTGCAAATTTCGGCCCCCAAATCTGTCCGAGCGGCTCACCTTCCCGAACCCGAATCATCTGTGTGTTATTCTGTCCGGGCGAACCCACGTTTGCAAGATACCGTGGTACGTCTGACTCAAACTGTTTCAACAAGATATCTGAGGTAGAGAAAGTAAATCCGGTATTCCATAAGGCATCAGAGCCACGAATTACGTCGTAACCCAGGCTTACATCTACTCCTTTACTCTGGATTTCTCCAATATTCAACCAAGAAGTGGGATACAAGTTTGGAGGGACCGGAACTTCAATTTCAAAAATAAGGTCCTCGGTATTCTTCTGATAATATTCTACAGTACCTGTCAATCGTTCATCTAACAAGGCAAAATCTACACCAATATTATACTCTTTGGTCTCCTCCCATTTAAGGTCGGGATTGGGATTACTCACCGGACCAAAGCTTTGTACAAAGTCTCCGCCTACAAAGAAGTTTCCGGTAGGTCCGAACCGTAATTTTGAGATACCGTCAAAAGGTGCATCTTGTCCCGTAACGCCATAACTACCTCTTAACCGCATTCGATCCAAGAAATCAACTTCTACAAGATTGGTGAGTTCAATTCCGGCACCTGACGACCAGAATGTTCCCCATTTATTGTTGACCCCAAATCGAGTAGATCCTTCGCGGCGCACTGTCCCGTTTAGGAAATAGGTATCATCCCAGTTCAGGTTAATTCTACCGAAACCAGCAATAAGACGATTGTCATTTTTAAAGCTGTTGATATCTCCGAGACCGTTATCAAAATCTTGTGCAAAATTAAGATTATGGAACTCAACCGCATCGGAGATAAAGTCGCCTCCTCCAACAAAAGTCTCTTCGAACTCTGACGAAATATGGGAATACCCAGCCAGCGCCTCAATACTGAGATCCTCCAGTGCTTCAGCCGTATAGTTTAACGTCAGATCGAACTGTTCCGTATTACTTTTGTTGGCCCTCCGTTCTGCAAGTCCACGCCCAAGGGCAGACGTCGTTGCCCCACCGGTTATCTTATTGGTGCGGGCATAAAATACATTCTGAGAACCATCATAGGTCTGTAATGAATAAAATGCAGAAGCAGTGAGTCCAGGTAGTAAATCATCAAAACTGTAATCAGCTTTCACAGCTGCATTTATATTACGCATTTCGCGTATATTTTCGGCTGTTTCTAAAATAGCTACCGGGTTATATACATCAAAGGCATCAATTTCTCTATACCCGCCCGTATTTTCAAAACCCTCTGCTTTTACCGGTGCCGTGGGGTTAAACGTTACCGCATACTGAAAGGCATTATTAAAACCATCTTCCTGATTTCGACTGGTTGCGCTTAAATCAAACGTCAGGGCCAGCTTATCGTCTAAGGCATAATGCTTAAAGTTTAATCGGCCACTGCGCTGCTGAAAACCGGTTGTTCTGAGCAATCCCTGATTGTCCCTGAAGTTCCCCGAAACGCGATAGGTAGTTGATTCTGTTCCTCCGGAAACCGACAGGTTATGGATTTGGGTATAACTGTTTTGAGTAATCTCATCGAACCAATCAGTATTAGCTCCAAAATCCGAAATTTCAACGCCCGTATCTTCGCCCAGCTGCCTAAACTGATCAGCAGAAAGCACGTCCAGCGTATTTTCGACCCCGGTCATAGAAATAGAGCCTTTATAGCTGACATTCGTTTGGCCCGCCTGCCCTTTTTTAGTAGTAATTGCAATCACACCACTACCACCGCGCGTTCCGTAAATGGCAGCCGCGGAAGCATCCTTTAAAACATCAATGGATTCGATATCATTGGGATCAATATTATCCATGCTGGCACCGATAATACCATCGACCACTACCAGAGGCTCGTTATTTCCAAAGCTCGATATCCCCCTGAGGCGCAATGTGGGAGATGCATTGGGATTACCTCCCGCCCTGGATACGATTAAGCCCGGTACTTTCCCTTGAATCAATTCCGTTGGATTACTTACATCCCCGGAAATAAATTCATCGGAATCTACACTGGATATAGAACCCGTAACCTGTTGCCGCTCTTGGGTGCCGTATCCAACGACCACAACATCTTCGAGTTGCTCAATATCAGATTGGAGTGAAATGTCAATGGCATTGCGACCATTTATAGGAATTTCTTGCTGCACATACCCAATAAATGAAACCACCAATGTATCTTCTGCAGAAGGAGCGGCCAACTCATAGCTTCCATCTACACCTGTTGAGGTACCTGTTGTTGTGCCTTTTACAATAATATTCACACCCGACAAAGGCTGACCGTCATTTGCATCTGTCACCATTCCTGAAACCTGAAATTGCGCAAGTGCTGTAGCATTTGAGCAAAAAAACAGAGTGGCACCTAATACAAGAATTTTAACAGATAAAGAAGTGCAGATACCTGCCCTTTTTATCGACCTTCTAAATAAATCGGATATAGAAGTATAAAGTAGTAACTTTTTCCCTACCATATGTCCCCTTTAATTTTAATTTATATTTTCGAGAAATGCCCAATAATCAGACCCGGCTGTAAATACGGAAATAGCTTATTGAAACATTCTCGTACTTATTAGCTTCTGCTAAATTTTCAATTGTAAAGGTTAATTGCAAATTTTTTTTCAATAAATGCAAAAAATATTACCTGTGTAAGAAAAGCTCCTGCAAAAGTTGCTGTTTCTACAATATAGACATTAAGGGAAATAGCCCAGTTTTGGAGGTGGAAGAAATTAAGGTGAATTCGCTTCTCCGCTGCAATATACCCAAATAACCTTATTCACTTATTGTAAAAAAGAGAACCGGCAAATTATTACGTGCTACAATTATCATTTGATCTTTACCCATTCCTGCCCCTGTCTTTAGAGCATGAATAGCTTTGGTTTGCCCTTCGATTTTGAACCCACTATCAAGAATATTAACGGACTCAAAACCACCCTTTTTTCCTTTTAAATAAAGCCCATAACCGGCATCGTAACGTCCACCCAGCGAGGGTTTTACATCATGAAAATTTCCTGCTGTTAACAGGTCAGGCCGGCCGTCGCTGTTAATGTCATCTGATAAAAATGTAAATATGGGAGCCCATTGAGCTTTAACCGGCAGAGGGTGTATTGCAAATGTTCCATCCTTCAATGTCTCGATGAATACTGATTGTAACATCGTTACTTTCTTTTTTTGCAGACTTCCCTCATTTAAAGTAGAGCCCAAAATCTGCTGGATAGTTTGACCTGCATAATCTTCATAACTGCTAAACTTTGGCCTCAAAAACTTAAACGGTGTTAACAGCTCATCTCGTGGGGCTACCGGATATTCTTTACCCTCACGGGTGTATCCAACTATAGGGTCTGTCTGCCCGTCTTCATTAAAATCTTTCAGATACATCACGATAGGCTCTTCCCGGGATGCTTTCAGGAATCCATTGGTCCCCATATTGCCCGCCATAATATCGCTGTCTCCATCACCATCAAAGTCACCTGTAGCTATACTTTGCCACCATCCTTCTGTTTGGGCCAGATTGCCTGCATCAACAGGCTGCAGTTTCTCTCCCTCATTATAAAAAATGGTAATGGGCATCCATTCACCTGAAATTATCAAATCAGGCTTTCCGTTGCCGTCCATATCATTCCATGCGGCATCCGTCACCATACCGAGCTTACGCAACGCTGGTGCTACTTGATCGGTTACCTCCTTGAACATTCCATTTCCCTGATTCTCCAATAAATGGCTATCTGGTGATAATCCATAATTCTGAGGCACCGACCTACTGCCCACAAAAAGATCGACGTCGCCATCACCATCATAATCCGCAGGAGCAACTACAGATCCATTTTCGTACACGCCAGGTAAAGCATCATCAACTCGCACTAACCGGCCAGCCCCGTCATTCATATACAGCCGATCTTGCAACCCTTCGGATTGGTAGGAAAACTCGTTTCCTCCACTAACCACATATAAATCCAGCCAGCCGTCGCCATTGGCATCAAAGAAGGTAGCCCCCACATCTTCAAACATGGCATCACTCTCAAAACCCGAAAACTTCATAGAGCGGAATTGACCTCCGTTTTGTTGCAAAAATATCTCTCCCGGCTGTCGTTTGGCCCCGCCAATAAAAAAATCGTCCAATCCATCGTTATTGACATCACCAGAAGCCAGTGCAGGGCCTTGAGTAGAAAGCATGAAGGGCGTCAGCGGTTGGCGATTGAAATCAATATACGAATCTTCTCTGTGGACATAGTCTAATCCCACCTGCTGGGTAATATCCTTGAAAATTTTTCTCATGGCCTTATCTGAAGATCCCTTGCTTATAACACCACCCTCCCCTTGGTCTATGTTAAGATGCTGATTGGCCGTTATATTATACCGTATTTGCTTACTTCCATCCGGCCACATTACCTGCAAAGAATCAATATTTTTACTTTGCCCTACCCCAGCAGTGATTCTGGGTTCTACAGACGACAGAAAGCCGCGGGTGGTAAACAACTCGTACTTCTGCACGGTGCTGCTGTCATAGATCATAATTTTGCTGCCAATAGCATGCGTATTTAAGGAGTCTCCCTGTAAACTAATCTGGATATAATTGCCTTCGTCACCTTCTCTCGTCAAGTTGCGCTGGATGGTGGCTTTGCCATTTACGTTGTTGGTGACCAGATCTAAATCACCGTCATTATCCAAATCACCATAGGCTGCACCGTTTGAATAGGTAGGACTGCCCATTCCGAGGTCATCACTTTTATAAGAAAAGGTGTAGTCTCCGTTATTGATAAAGCCCGCGTTAGGCACCTTGGTGTGGGGCATTTTTTGAAGAGCGGATAAATCACTTGCTGTACTTTGCCTGCCCAAGCCCTGTTGTGTTGAATCTCTTCGTATATAAAGCAGATAATCCAAGTTATTAGGCCTACGATAGATACCATTCGTTACATACAGATCCTTAAAGCCGTCATTATTCATATCAAGGAACAGTGTTGCCCAGCTCCAGTCTGTAGCGTTAACGCCAGCGTATTGAGCAATTTCAGAAAATGTAAGCTGACCGGTGCTATCCGTTCCCCTATTGATTTGAAGCGTATTTTGTACCAGCTGTGGATGGTATCCAAATTGCCGTTGGATGGTATATACTTTGTACGTTTCTGAACTGATAGCCGTTTTGCGTCCCTTCTCAGTATGCGGCAACATATCGGCCACAAAGAGGTCAATCCAGCCATCGTTATTAAAATCAGCCGCATCATTCCCCATAGAAGCCCGGCTGGTATGCCCCATTGATTTTTCTAACACTTCTGTAAATGTGCCATCACAGTTATTGCGGTACAGATAGTCATTTTCATGGAAATCATTTGATATATAAATATCCGTACAGCCATCGTTGTTTAAATCGCTGGTGGCGACGGCTAAGCCATAACCCGTTATACTGTTATAAATACCGGCTTCAGCTGTCACATTGGTAAACCTCTCGCCCTCATTGCGATATAGCCGATCTCCAGCACGAGGATCGTTAATTTTTCGCTGGTCCACATCGCCATACGACCTGTTAGAATGCACGGCATGATTCAGCAGGTACACATCCAGATCTCCGTCGTTATCATAATCGAAAAAGGCTGCCTGTTTTGCATAGCCTTGAAAATCCAGCCCATATTGTTTCGCCTTTTCCGTAAATGTACCATCGCCATTATTGATAAACAACTCATTCCGACCTTGCTGGGACAGGTAGTTGATATTACAGACATAGATGTCCAGCAAACCGTCCCCATTTACATCAGCCATGGTTGTTCCTGAAGTCCAGTCTCCTGCTCCTGCTACCCCCGCCTGCCCCGTAATGTCTCTAAATTCAAAATTCCCTTGGTTTATATAAAGCTTATTGGGCTTCATATTCCCCGTAAAGTAGATGTCAGAGAGTCCGTCATTATTTATATCTCCAATAGATACTCCTCCCCCATCATAAAAGTAGAGGTAGTTAAGCATATTAAAATCGGGGGTCGGCTGCAGATCGTTGCTAAAATGTATTTTTGTCTGATCTGCCGGAACAGTTTCAAACAGAGGGGTTGACTCATCGCCTGAACAGCCTACTAAAAAGAGCAAAACTATAAGTGGCCAGCCGGAATGCACGCATCGATAATAATTAGAAAACCAAGTTTTATTCATAGATTAAAACCCAATCTGTATTTCCCCTTACCATGGCCTGTTAAATGCGTCCTGCTGCCGAACAAATACGGTTGTCTAATTCTCCGTTACTGTCATTACCCCCTGCATGGTCTGCCAGTGTCCGGGAAAAGTACAGACATACGGATACTCATCAGGCTGCTCTGGCGCGGTAAAATAGATGGATTGAGAATCTCCGACATCAACTAATGAAGTATAAAAAAGTACGTTATCGGATTGAGGCACATAGTCTCTTTTAGGTCCATCGAGCCCCATATTCAGAGCACTCTGTGCCACGGCCTCAAGTTGACCCGGTTCAACAATCAACAAGTTGTGCAAAAGGTCTGTGGGGTTTTTAAGCATAATCCGAACCTTGCTTCCCGCTTCCACCTCAAAATCGGTCACGTCGAAAGTCATAGCATCCGTAGCACTAATAGTGATCGTTTTATCCGGTCCGCTGGTCCAGCTTTCCGGTTGCGTGGTCTGATGCTTATGGGAATCTATATCCTGCGAAGTATCGTCCTCAGCAACCTCATTTGTTTCCTGCATCTGTTCCTCAGGCACCTTAAGTTGCTCACCCTCAGGTATATTTTTAAGAGTATAATATCCCACAGCATGGAGCAAGGGATAACCGGTTTCTGCTTCCGTAACCCCCTCGGCCTTAATTTCGTGAACGTATCCTTTTCTTAAATTATCAACTGCCAGTCGAGCGGAGAGACCATCTTCAGCAACTTGAACATAGGTAACTTCTGCGTCTTCCTGATTAATAATATCGCTGCCGTAGGTTGAGTGGTAATGGTAGGTAAAGCCGGTAATTTCGTATGAAGAGGGATCAGCAGCAGACTCCCGGTCAACGGGCTTTGTAAACGTCAATTCAAAGCCATCCGGTTTAGCGTACATTTCTTTGATTTCAAAAGGTGTCTCACCATTCCAAACCAACTGCTGTAGCCCATAAAGTTCTTTCCCGGTAGAACTCCATCCCCGGCTGGTCATCCCAAGAAACATAGAGTGATCGAGCCCCCAGTTTAAGCGTAGTATGCCCGACTCAAACCCCTCACGAAAAGGAAAAACTACGCCTTGGTATTCGCCATTAACCTTCTCCTGGAAAACCCGCATCACTTTACTTTGTCCCTGGTCACCAACGAACAGTTGATCCTCGAAGGGTCCAAAATTACCGCCGGTTGTATCTAATAATATTCCCGATGTGGATATACCCAATACACCATGTGGAAACCAAACGGAGGGCGTCTTTAGCTCGGGGAGTTCTTGTGCTACTTCATGCATGGGGCTGCCCGTGTCAGGAACATCCCCCGGTTTCAGTGAAATCGGGGACCCGGATACATCCGACCAGCGAAGCCCTTCAGGGTTTCCGGCAAAGTCTCCTTCCTCCAGATGAGTAATATTTCCGGATCCGACCCAGTCGCCCTGATTTTCGGCATAAAAGATATCCCCATTTTTGTTCAGAGCAAATGCTGCCGGGGATCTCAGTCCGGTTGCCAAAGGTTTTACTTCTCCTTCGGGTGAAATTTGAAGCATCCATCCATCCCATTTGGAAAGACTCGCGCCGTGTCCTATCCATCCCAGATTGACGGTGACAAGCATGTCGCCATTGGGTAAAAACAGTGGCCCATAAAAATATTCGTGATAGTTCCCTGAAACGGGACGTATCCAGATCGTCTTATATTCATCGGCCCTTTCGTCTCCATTGGTATCCGTGAGACGAGTTATTTCGGTGCGTTGTGTAACGTAGATGCTGCCATCTCTGTAGGTGAGTCCCAACGGTTCATGGAGGCCTTCGGCAAATAAGTTATATTCCGGTTCCCCATTTTGCTGGTAAGGATCCTCGATAATCCAGACCTCCCCCCGACGGGTACAGACCGCTAACCTTCCATCAGGCATCAGATCCATGCCACCCACTTCCAGCATAATATCATCCGGTATTGGTACATCCACAATTTGATAGTAATCCGATTCGGATGGAAGGTCGGACTGCCCAAAAGTTGCAAGCGGACTCATTCCGATCAGGAAGATAATCAGGATGAAAATCCCCGGCCTAGGTATTCCTTGTTTTTTATTCCGGGACTGTATGGCAGAGCTGAAAAAGTTGATCCTATTTTTATGCAAAATCATGTCCATATTCATTTTACCAGATAATTTCGTATTCAATCACAGCTTCATTTTCTTCAGTCAATACCGGTAGCCGCAGATCATAAGTATCTTCATGCTGAATAATTTGAGGTTCAGCACCTGCTCCATTGATGATATTCAGATAATATGCCCGATCATCGATGGTATATGCTCCTTTATCATTTTGAATAATTTTTCCCCCAGAGGCTAACTGGTACCATAATCCCTCTTTGGCATCAGAAGCCGTGAATTCTATCTTTCGAACCAACCGTCGGCTGTTGTCAACACCTTCAATTTGATCCCGAATTGTTACTCCATCCATTGAGTACTCAAAGACCGGCCAGCCATTCTCGGCAATAGAATATCCCTCTACTTGCAATTGGTCCCATGAAACGGAGTCTGGCCAGGCTACAGCACCATCAGTCAATTTGGCTATAGATGGTTTCCCATTCAGGATAAGAGGTGGTCCAGCCGATGAAACGGTTTGGGGCTCACCCCTGTCAATCCACATTTCGTTGGCATTCAAAAAAGGCCCTTCCCAGACATCCAGCAAGGCCGCCTGCCCCATATCATAGCTATAATTCATGCCATTGGGTGCTCCTACATTCACAACGTGTGTACGTTTTTTGCCCTGGTGCATTTTAAACGATCGAATAACTTTAACATGGCTCTCTGGCTCAACTATCAAGTCAGGAAGTTCACGTCCCCCGCTCTGAACGGAAGATGAGGCGTGCAAGGACTGATATCGAAGGCGGGGGCCCTCAGCAAATAAAGATAGACCACGGTACCATTCATTCGGATGGTTAATGTACTCCAAAGTAAAATCGTGCTCACCGCTTTCCAGTTCTACTGTAGCAGAAGAAAGCTGGTGCATCCTGTGAACGCTATCCTGTTCAATAACCGGTTGGCCATCAATCAGTATTTTTGAGGTACCGGCATTGCGTAATTTAAACAGATATGTTCCACTGTTTGGCGCAACAAGTGTGGCTGTGTACCGTAACGCATAGCGATCAGCAGCCTCTTCAACGATGTTACCAGCCAGGGAATCAGCCGTTCCGGTCTTTGAAACGGTCAGCGTATCAAAATCGGGAAGTTGGTCAAAAGCGCCTTCATAGTAGCCATAGTTCAGGCTTTCTAATGCAATGCTTGTTTTGTCATACTTCTTATATTTGATATTCCGTACAGCTACCGGTCCGTGGTCGCCCTGTATCATGAGCGGGCCCTCAGCCTGTTCGTCTTCAAATGCCGCCGCGCGGGTAGGACCCGAAACCGTCACATTTTCCTGGATAAGTGCTCCATTTAACCAGACTTCCTTAAATTCTGCATTGGATATTTTTTCTCCCTGCTCATTAAATTCCGGGGCTTTAAATATAATTTTCAGATGTTGCCATAACCCGGGTGCACGTCCGGCATTTAGCCGGGGAGCACTCCCTTCAAATCCTTTTTCACCATCTGCTTTACTTTCATCCCAACGCTGATAAATGCCTCCCACGTCACTAAACGCCGGCTCTTCTACGCCCCAACTGTCGAACAGTTGAACCTCGTAACGCCCCATCAAGTAGATGCCCGAATTGGATCCCTTAGGCATCAAAAAATCAAGCTCAAGCTCCAAATCTCCGTGCTCGAACTGTGTGAAAAGGTGGTCCTGCTGCTCTTCGGTTGGATTATTAACAACTGTTCCGACGCCGTCAACGCCCTTCAAATCATGCTCTGCCGTACGGCTGCTATTAACTTCCCCGGCCATACTCCAGTTATCACCTACCGACTGGAAGGCTTCGAGGTCCGTGAGTTCCACTTCTTTCATAGGTAACAGCTCTATGGGCTCTTCCGCCTGTTGGTGTTTGCTACCGCATCCTTGTATGAATAGGAAAAGCACCCCCAAATATAAAAGTGAGATACTTCGTAAATTAATATTAGCCAACCAGTTTAAGTGCATAACACCTTTTCTTTATTTATAAACTTTGCTTATTAAATCCCTGTAACGAAAATTTCTTTGAGCCGTTTAAGGTATATAATCCGAAAATAAATCAATAACGGATATCTTAAAACATATTGATTAGGCACACAAATATTTTAATTCTCCTGCAGTAGGAAGGTCATCCATTATCAATGGCCATTGTCGGTTCGGTGCGTGCCGGTCCCTCACCAACCATTTCTTGCTGCCCCCTGTCATTCCACCAAAGTTCTATGAACATAGCTATTGGGCCTACGATAAACAATGCATAGAACGGTGCATAAACGGCCTCATTAATCCGAAAAATCATTTCAACGAAAGCTACACAGACAACCACGAAGATTTGTCCCCATTTGCTTTTGACCGTGGTCTTGG
Source organism: Fodinibius salsisoli (assembly GCF_026229185.1). Lineage (GTDB taxonomy): Bacteria > Bacteroidota > Rhodothermia > Balneolales > Balneolaceae > Fodinibius > Fodinibius salsisoli. The sequence goes on from NZ_JAGGJA010000003.1 coordinate 399,988, forward strand.
GATCCGTAATCATAAAAAAGGTAAACAGCTGATACATGGGACCCGTGATGGGTGATATCTCCGCCAGATAAGGAGTGCCGGTAAACCAGCTTCGGAACACAGCAAAAACAAAAAAGGATATTACATAGGTTGCACATATATGGAAGCGCCGCAATCGATAAATAGACACCGAGCCAATAATCCAGATAATGAGCATCGCCCACATGTTATTACCCCACTGGATGCTTAGCACGGCTACACTTTGTGGGGCCAGCAACAACATGGCCACCACCCCGAAATTGGAGGGGTTCCAAATGTGCTGATCCTTATAGCGCAATACATATTTGGAGGCAATGGAAATCATTGCACACAAGGCAAAAGGCCAAAGTTGCGGAGATCGAATCAAAATCCCCACACTGATGCCTGAAATATAGGCACTCGATAAATCGCGCCAGCTTCCTACAAGAAGTCGGTGCAGCAAAAGTTCAGTTACGAAGCTTGCACCAATAGCCATCAACAGCTTGGGATAACTTTCCAGAATCCCGAAAGAAATGTGAGCAGCCAACAAAATAGCCGTTATTAAAAGCGGAGGAGTATATTTTGGATTGTACCTGACCCCTTTCAGCATTCCCGCAATCGAACTTACTTTATTCATGAACAGCTGCTTCTGTTAGGAGATGTGTTTTATTAATAACAGGGCTTTTAAGCGTATCTACCTGTCCCGATGGCCATTCGACAACAGCCTTTTCTACGGTAGCAGCCTTACCTAAACCAAAATGAAGGGCATGCTGATTCTGTGAGCTAAATCCACTTGCTGACTGAACCGACTGTACTTGCTGGTGATTATTCCAGAATAATCGCACCGAGGCCCCGATAGCACTTTTATTACTCGTGGTGCCTTTAAGGTTAAAGGCAATCCAGTTTTTATCTTCAGCTGTTGTAGTGCTATAAATTTTTAATGGGCCTTTCTGAGTTGCAACTAACACCTCCAGCCTGCCATCGTTATTAAGGTCTGCAGTAGCCACGGATCGACTATCCAGATTAAGAGAACCGCCAACGGCATCTGCCACTTCGCGAAACTTACCGGCCCCATCATTTAGCCATATTTTATTTTCCTGGTAACCAGATAAACTTCTACCCTTCATTGCCGGCCAGTTATTTGCGTCAGCAATAATAGATTTATTCCCCCCGGCTACCATCGAAAAGTCGTACCAGTAATCCGTCCCTTCTTCATCCGAGACAAAACCGTTGGCTACATACAAATCCAGGTAGCCATCCAAATTAAGATCGCCAAATTGTGCTCCATAGCTCCAGCCTCCTAACTCAATTCCCAGACTACCCGCCAAATTTTGGAAATGAATATTTTGATCTTTCCCTCGTCTGGGAACCCACAAATTATTGCCCTGAATCAGTACGCCCTGTTCGGAAATATTGGTCACATAAATAGCTTGCTCTCCCCGATTCATCACATCACCAAAGCTAACATTCATCCCGCTCTTGGGGGCGAAGCCCATACCTGCACGCTCACCGGCATTAACGAACTCTTTACCCTTATTGTTAATAAAAAGCTCATCCACACCATAATCGTTGGCAATCACCAAATCGGGATAACCCGAGCCGTTCAAGTCGGTTGAAGAAGCCGCATATGACCAGCGGTTACTGACAAGCCCCAGTTCGTTGCTCACTTCCTCAAACTGGCCATTGCCTAAATTGTGGAACAGGAATTTACGTCCCCCGTTTTTAGCGTATTCAAAACTTTCCGGCATAATTTCGGTGGTCTCCAGATTCCACAGATCAATACTCTCATGGAAATACCCTCCGAGGAAAAGGTCTAACAAGCCATCCTGGTCATAGTCGAACCAAACGGCCGTGTTTGAGTTAATCCATTCCGGGAATTCATCTCCCAATTCAACCCTGCTAAACGTTGCGCCCTGATCATTGTGAAACAGCGTTACCTTACCCCACTTGGTTACAAAAAGATCTTCGTAGCCATCATTATCGTAATCACCCCAAACGGCGCTCATGGAAACGCCCTCTTCCTTATTATTTAACGAGGCTACGCCCATGGAGTCGGCTACATCAGTGAAAGAGTTATCTCCATTATTTTTATACAAGGCATTATCCGTTTCATAGGCACTGTTGGTTACATAAAAATCCTGTAGCCCATCATTATTAAAATCGACAACCGATACCGAGGCGCCCACAGAAGCCACCTGAGGCATAATATGCTCCAGCTTTGCATCCAGCTTAGGGGCTTGATGCTTAAAATCTACGCCCCATGCTTCTGTCACATCCTCCATATAAAATCCATGGCGATCTAACGCTGTCTGTTGATCAAATGCTGCATTGCTGTCCACACTCCATACGTCATAATTGGCTATGATATACGGAGTCGCCAACAAGATCGCAAAAAAGACGAAGAGCCCTATTTTTGATTTCTTTGTTTTCATACCACTATAAATTTACAAATATTCTTCATCATTTAAACCTTAAAGCCGTATTAAACGCATCCGGGGAAACATACCGTGTATGATATTTAGCCCAGTCCTCTTTATGCTTTTGATACACTGGGTCATCCTGGAGCGTCTCTGGGAAATCCCGATACTGTTTTAAGCCGTGATACGGCAAGGGACGCACGGTCTTAGAAAAGATCGTATTATAATCGCCGTCCTTAATCCACCCATCTCCAATAAGAACGAAGTCGCGCTTCCACCCTTCCCTAGGAGTGGTCAGCTCTGGAAATTGGAACTGGAGTTCATCTCCGGCATTCATAATTACATACCGGTCATCCTGCTGCTGGGTCAACTCCGTAACTTCGCCGAAGCGCGTATAATATCCTTCTAAGTCCAGCCAGCGTGCACTGCTGCTTGCAATTTCTTGATAATTGGGCACTGTTGGTGAAAAACGGTCCGTTTGCTCAAGCTTGGAAAATCCGCGATAACGCAGGTTAGTATTTTCAGCAGCAATGGTCGTTTTTTGGATGTCACCCTGCTCTTGTTCTACTCCCAATCGTATTTGATCCCAATACACTTCCATATTCGTATAGAGACGTACTTTACGCTCGGCCTCTGGTTCAAAAACACCTCCTATATCAATCAGGATTTCTTTATTCTTGCCCGAGGGGAAGCCTATATCTTTATGGACGACCTTCCATCCCCCCTCGCCATTGGGCACCTCCACGCGGACGCCATGCGGGCGGGGATAATCTCCCTGATTCAGCGCCACATTGATAGAGGTATCCGTTGGATAAATCCAGCCGGCGGCGATAAGCTTTTGTGGCCCTTCTGCGCCGACGTTTTCGCCGAGATCCACTTCAAGATAATGCTCTTCGGCCAATCCCTGGTAAGGAGTAAGCTGGAAAGAATCCACATATTCTCCATCCTTCTCGCGGACTAAATCCGTTACATCTTTTCCATCCTGGTCGGTAGCAGATGCTATCGGCTGTACGGTCTTCATGGTGTACAGCATCTGCTCCGGGGCGGGAAGCACAAATCGTTCATCCACAAAGACTTCCGTACCCTCCGGATGGTCAACAGCCATAAGATAGACATGATCGAAATAATGCGTTTCCCAGAGCTCTGCCGTTATGCGTACATCATAAAAACCATCCCTGGATTTCAGCTGTTCGCCATCAATTTTTACCCAGTCGATGGCATGCATAACATTGGCTTCTCCCTGCAGGTTAATCCGCAGCCCCAGAGCTGTTCGCCAAATAAAATCCGTTACAAATTCCATCTGTTCTCCATTATAAGTCATCACCCATGGACAAGAGCCTTTTAGAATTTGCTCGTTCAAAATCTTTGAATCATAGCCCAGCTCCGCAAACTCCGTTTGGGTGGAGCCATTGGGCCAAATAAGACGAACAACCTCTGCTTCTTTATGTGTTCCCAGCCCGATATGGACCCAAGGCTGGGTCACCGGCTGTTTGAGATACTGCATACCTGTACGGCTTTCCACCTGGCCGCCAATACCAAAGGAGTTGATTCGCTGGTCGCCTGTCTGTCGAGACGATCGGGGACGGATGAGACGGGCATTATAATTTACCGTACTATTATTAAGCCATACTGAAGCGATGCGCTCACTGCTGGTTCCCAATAAATCCAGTCGGCTATCTCCATTACGATCACCAATACCGTAAACAAGGGCGGGCAGACTGTTTTCCTCAGTCGATAACTCCATCGTCTGGTCGGTAAGCCAATACCTGCTGCCTTCCTCATCCGAGGCCAGCAGATCCAGGGCCCCGTTATTATCCAGATCTGCAACAAAAAGCCTTGCTTCGCTATTCGGAGCATCAGATAACGATATGAACGACTCGGTATGCCACTCTGAGGTTGAATCGGCATACCAGGTTCGGGCTATTTGATCATCTTGCCAGCTTACAATTTCAAAGACACCGTCGCTATTTAAATCACCAAAATCGATGGCATGTACCTTTCCATCAACTCTAAATGAATCATCCCACTCAAATTTTTCAGACCGTTCATTTCGATATAGGTGCAACCCTCCGTCTCTGGTTCTTGCAACAATATCCGGATCGCCATCCAGGTCGAAATCCGCCCAGAGAATATCCCGGATATGCTCTGAATTCTGGAAATATTGCTCAACCTCAAAAGAGCCGTTACCATTGTTTCTAAGCACCCTGGAAGTGCCGTTATCTGCCGAAAGGATGATATCCAGATCGCCATCCAGGTCTATATCGGCGCCCCAAGAGCCAAAATAGCTATCATTAATAATACTTGGAGCTATTCCCAGGGATCCCGTCTTATCGATAAAAGTAGAATCTTCTTGCTGTTGATACACCTTCAGTCCATTCGATCCTGCGAAGACAAGGTCATTCAGAAAATCATAATTATAGTCAATGGTAGTCACTACTGCAGAAGGCAATGGGCTTGAGCCGCTACCCGGAAAATCGAGGGTATTCATATCATCAACGATGGCCTCTTCTCCTGATATTCGGATAGTACTCACCTGCTGTTCGTCTGCTAAACCGATGGCTTTGAACAATCGGGCTGACTGTCCTGCTTTCTCGCCAGTATTAGCAAACGATAATGTGGAATCTGTGGGAGCAGCTAAATGACCCGTATTTTGCATCCATAAAAACTCTGTAATTAAAAATCCGACCTGGTTGGCCGGAAGCTGTACCTGGCGCAGATCATGTTCAAAGCGAGGCAGCTGGTTTAAATTATTTCGCAAAAAGGCGAGCTCAAAGGTGATATCCTCACCACCCTTTTCCAAAATGGCATTCTTTTGTTCCTCGAACTGGTTCTGTACTTGTTCCGGCCAACTGGATGACTGTTTCTCTAAATCTTGTAAAGCCTGGTTTAGGTCTGCCTGACTTCCCCACTTGGCCGCAGTTCGCACCGTCTCTAACAGTACCACAAGGTTGTTGGATTGCTGCTCTAATATCTGTTCGAGCAGTTGTCTTATGTCCCCTGCATTTTCTTCCACATTTTGACGTTCCAGCTCATCTGCCAAAGCAAATAAAATTTTTGCATTGGATCCATCCAGCCCGGCCGCCCTCCGCAGGTATTCTATTGACTTCTCAACATTGCCTTTACGGCTTTCCAAAATACCCGCCAAAAATTGCAAGTCCGAATTTTCAGGTGCCTGATCAATGGCCTTTTTGAGTTGTTCCGTAGCGCGTTCAAAATTTCCCTGTCTCATAGCAAAAATGCCCAAATTGGCCCAAACTGCGGGCTCTGCTGGATAAGACTCGCCGACCTTCTCCATTTTTTCGACTGCAAAAGGAACCTGATCTGACTGAATAGCAGCCAAACTCACATAAAAATTTGAAACGGCTTCCTTGTACTTTTCAGATTCTGTATCGGGTTTATCCGGCGCCGTTGAACAACCGTACCCTCCAGCAACGACTAAGGTGGTTAGCAGTAGCTTAACGGACCATTTTCCCATCGTATTAAAAAAAATGTGCATAACACTCGGCAAATTATATTCGATCAAGTTGTAATAATTAATTCTGGAAGTTTCTTTCAGAGGGCTAAAGTCTACCAACATATCTGTTTGAACAGCCTAATATAGTAATTATCCGTTGATGAATTTAGTATTATACCTTAAAAATTAGAATGCAACATTCTGCAACTTTTTGATCTAAGTTGAAAATAATTTGAAAAAAACAAAAATGTGCCGCTTATTATAAATAAGATAAAACAGTATTATACGACTATTAAGAATAATAAATTTCGTCATTGTGAAGGTCACCCTCAAAGATATTGCTGAAGAAACTGGTTATTCGATCTCGACAGTCTCAAGAGTATTAAATGGTTCTGATAAAATCAGTAAACAGGCACGCAGAAAAATATATCAAACGGCCAAACAGCTTAAGTATCCGATTTACCGTACCCTAAATGGGGATAAGATAGTCGATTCGCTAAAGATATGCTTTGTAGTGACCGGCTTCCATGTGGGAGAGTTCTATGCTTCTTTATTCCAGGGCATGAGTAAAGCGGCGGAGGAATACAGTGCGCAACTGTCTCTTATCAGCATGAAGAAATCGTTTGAGGATACTGTGGAAGCTATTAAAGAATTGAGCCAGGGCAAGTTCGAAGGATTGGTTTTATTTGCACCGGAATTCAAAAAAGAGCATTACAACATTCTTCTCGACGAATTACCTGATGACTTTCCCATTATTTCAAATGGACTCATCGAAAATCCTGTAGTATCCACGGTCACATTTGACGGCTACAGTGGTGGATTTATGGCGGGGGAACATTTTAAAAATCAAAAATACCAACGCTGCGGTATCATAAAAGGTCCGTTCAAAAAAGCGGAAGCACGGTACCGGGTAAATGGATTTCGAGACCAGGTAGTACAGGCCCCTGATATGGAAATTAGCTGGGAATACCAGGGTGATTTTTCTTTTGAAGCCGGTAAAAAGGCTTTTGAATCCTTCCAGCAAGTAAAGGAAGAAGATAAGCCTGAAGCGATATTTGCAAGTAATGATGCTATGGGCCATGGATTCCTGGAAGAAGCCCTCGCATTAGGCTATAAAGTACCTGGAGATTTAGCACTTATAGGATTTGATGATTTACCTATTTGTATGCGCCACCGCCCTACGATATCTTCTATTCATACGGACTATAAAAAACTTGGCAAAGTTACTATCGAGAAGATGAAAGAAATGCTTGCCAATCCTGATCAGCAAGAGGGTATCTTAAGCTTCGTGCCGGTTAGTTTAAAACACAGGGAATCATCATAATCTAAGGTTGTGCCTCATTGCTTCACTTGCTTTGATGCATTTAAGGCCTCCAATGCAAAAGCTGTATATACGAAGGGAGCATTCCAGTTTATCGTTATTTCATTAGATGCGTAAGAACACCAATCATCAAGATACGATTGATTAGGCAAGTTGGAGGGATACTCACAGCCGTCCTGCTGTCCGGCATTAGGTCCACCGACCAAAAGTCCCGGCACAGGATCTTCTATTGGATCGGCTGCCGACGGTCGATGATGAGGGTACATCGGGGTGCGATCTCCATATCCTGTCAAAAAGGAATAGCCCGTAGCATTCCGGCCCAGCAGGTAGTCTAAATTGGAAAGAGCAGCTTCCCAATATTTAGCATTTGACGTTTGTTGATAAGCCTGTATCAGTAAAATAGCCTGGTTGCCGGCTACTGAATTGCTCCCCCAGATAAAATGTTCGGGCTTGTAACCCATCACCGTTTGGTAGGTCATACGCTTGCCCCCGTTCACCAGCTGATCTGCATAATCGATAACCATACCTTTAATTTCAGAAAGCATTATATCATCCGGTGGATTCAACCGTTCTTTGAACCGTAAAAGCGTATAATAACCCAGTGCACCAACCTGGCTCCATGAGGGAAGAGTCAACGTATGATCGGGAATGGTCGTCACTGCCTCTAAATACCGTTCATTTCCTGTAGTAACATATAGCTCTACTGCGGCCCACCGAAATTCATCCTCAAGGTTCCTATCTCCATAGGCTCCGGTTGTAATATCCGGATCGAATTGCTGGTTTAGCTTTTCCTGGTCATATATTTGGTTTGGATGATTTTGAGTCCATTTCCACGCCTCCCGCGCTGCCGCAAGACAAGAGTCAGCCAGACCCGGCAAAGCATTTGTATAATCCCCAAATACTCTCGAAGCCTGGGCCATAACAGCAGCAAAATTGAGAGCTGCGGAAGTACTCTTCTGTACTACATATCGTTTGTCACGATCTTGATGGGGCATCACTTTTCCAGCAAACCCAGCTGAAGTTAGCTTGTGGTAAACCCCTCCGTCATGCGGGTCTTGCATAGCCAGCATCCATTGCAAATTCCAGCGTACTTCATCCAACAAATCGGGAATATCGTTCTGCTGCTCCGGAATGTTGAGTTCAATCTGCCGAACCTGGTTTGGAAACTCTTCATACAGCGACATTAATGTGGCCATACTAATGCCCGAGTTGACAATATATTTATTATAATCACCGGCATCGTACCAACCTTTGGATGCGCTTATTACCGTCCCGGTCGGGCGCTCTGCAGTCGCCGCTGATTCGTGAACCAACACGCTGTCATCCTGATGTCCGGCGTTTCTATACCATTTACCTGCAAATTCCCGGGGCAAATCGGTTGAGGCTCTTTGAAAGTAGTATCCTTTTAAACCTGCTTTTGCTGCCTCTTCAAAAATGTTTCTCCGGATATCAAACGGATGAGAATATCCTATTGAAGGAACAAAAAGTCTGTAGCTCCCCGGTTCGCTGAACATAGAAAAATCAGCACTACGAGCCACCTGCCCCCCATATTGTGATGTTCTGGACTCACCCAAAGCAGCCGAAAACTGTCTCTCCCCTGTGTTTTCATTGACTACGTAGAAGGTGGTGGCAGTATCGAGCTCAACTACTGCTTTCTTTGGGGCATCAGGATAAAAGCCCACCTGGTTTAATCGTATTTTATCCTCGCTATTTTGCTTTTGAGCCATTCCGGCTGTAGTCGATAGTAATAGAACCAGTAGCAGCTTAGTTATTCGGTTGACCATCAGAAAAATAGTTTATGTTTAATGCTTCTTTTTATTCAGATGATGAGTCTGCTTCGACCGTTTGGTCAAGTGGTATACCCAACTTTTCATACAGACTGCGACGTGCTTCTTTATCACTTTTCAAGATCTCCCGGGCATAACGGGCAACTTCTACTGCGTGTTTTCGTGGCACTACCACTACTCCATCTCCATCAGCTACCACTATATCACCGGGATTAACCAAGACTCCTCCAACGACAACTGGTTTATTAACGGATTCGATTTCGTTACGGCCAGGACGAATACCCCGCCCTCGATTTTGATGATCCAGGTAGACCGGTATTTCCTGTTTAATGATCTCATCCGTATCCCGAACCGCTCCGTTAGAAACTACTGCCCTCGTTCCTTTACTTTTCCACAGCAGTCCATTGTAAGACCCCATTGTGCCGGTATCACCATCGCCCTGTGCATCAATAACCAGAATGGAACCTTCTGTTAGGGAATCCACAAATGGTTCCGGAGAAATATTTGAATACCAGTCTCCTTCCCACGCTTTAAATTCTTCTTCGCTCATGGGATTTTTCACGACTTTATTTGTTGGCACGTAGCGCGCCGTAACCGCAATGCCCCGGGCAATGTGAGATAATCCATCGATATCTTTCCACAGGGCTTCGATTTTTTGATTCATCAACCCCTGATCGCGCAACCCTACCATATCCAAACCATCGGATACATCGGCTACCCGTAAATTGCCATACAATTCCAGCAATTTTGCATCCGAGACAGTATGCTGGGCCTCAGCAGAACTAAGCTCTAAGCAGACTACAATGAAACCGAAAAACAAAAGTATTCCTAACCGATTTAATATATTCATCGAATTTATTTTCCCCATTTAAATTTCCCTGTTAAGCATCTATCCTTCCCCAATTATTGGAGTACAATCTATCATTAATGAATAAAAATATGCAATAAATAACATCAGATGATATACTCAATATGTTAATTGCACCAACTGTGGGCTATTGTGCATCCAGTAATAGATAAATAACCGACCTGGGAGGTGCCTTAACTTTGATCTCTCCCTGGCCACTGGTTAGCGCAGAGTAAGCTTTGATACTTTTGTAGTCATCCGGTCCACCGGCTATGCCAGAGGGACCTTCCCCATTTATCCAAACCTTCCGGGAGTATGCCTCTTGCCCATCGCCACCTGACAGTGTATACCAATAGTAGCGGGAGCCCGGTTCTTTACTTTTTAATTGTACATCAAAGACCTTGGATTCTGAGGCTGTATTGGCTACTACTATTCCTATATGCCCAGAGCTAAATGTTGAAGCATAACTTTTAAGCGCCTTATCTCCCTGTGTGCCCGACCATACCATCCGGTCTCCAAAATATTTCTGGAAGTAATACATATGGAAAAAATCAGGCCGGGGAGTCCATTGATCGGTACCTGCCTCTGTTTCTCCAAGGCTAAACATTCCATGATCATTACCATCATCCCAGCCATTGGCGATATTCCAACGGGCAGCCAGCCCATATCCATATTTGATAAGCTCACCCAGCACCATTGTGGCATGCATCCCTGAAATATCGGAGACCATCTGCTGTGAACCTGCTGCAAAGATATTCCATTCAGTGAGAGCAATGGGTTTCATCTCTGCTCCGTTGCCAGCCGTTGTTTCACCCATCCAGCTCATCATGCTACTGGTAACGTCATGAGCAGAATTCAAAACGACCGATGGCGGCGAGTCATCCTGGTAAGGAGTATAATAGTTATGGATGATATAATAATCTACTTTTGTAGCGCCACCGGCAGCAAAGAACTGTCTGTTCCAGTTTCGTACTACATCCGTCTCCCACTGTTCGGTTACTTTACGTTCTATGAGTTGTCCACCAATCTTAATCTTAACACCGATATCCCGGGCAGCTGCCCGCATGGAATCGACAAAAACCTTAGCAATGTCTGAGTAAAGCTCTCCGCTGATGACGGCTGGTTGGCCATCCTGATTGGCAGATGTATCAATATGATAACCGGCCTGCCAGGTGCCATAGTTCTCATTTCCCAGTTCCCAATACCGGGTGCGTCCGTTGTCATAACGGACCCACTCAGCGGCATAATGAGCGGCCTGCGCTATTGGGTGCTCTGTCTTACCATAGCGGGCGTAGCCAATGTTTACACAGATGATCGGGGTGCTGCCCGTTTTCTCTATGAATTCATAAAAACCCTCAAGATCTAATGACCAGCTGCCCTCGCCATACCATGGCGTAAAGTCACTCTTTTCGCCCGTATTACCATCTATCAGTTGAGCAGGTACTCCCGGTGGAAGGTGGCCCGGTGAGGCATCCCAAAAGAATACGTTTGATAGGTTACCACCGGGCATGCGTACTATATTGGGACTCAAGTTTTTGACCTTCTCAATCAGCTCCGGCTCTTGGTGAATATCACCGATATAGGGATTAATATTATTGCCATAAACCGTATTGGGTACTTTGCCAATAACCGTTTCTGTATTGATCTTTATTCTTGAATCAAGCATCTCCCCCGGTTTGGGTTTTTCTTGATAGTCTGGCGCCTCAATCTGTTTGGGCTTCCAGCTATCCAAGAAAAAACCGGGGGATTGTCTATGCTCAGGTAACGCCTCTTCTATGGGTGTAAACTTTTTTTCTTCATGCTCCTCTTCTTCAACTGCATCTGTTGACTGCTTACTGCAACCGAAGAGCATTAACAGAATAAACAAAACAACGGAATGCTTTTCTTTTACCAATGAATACACACAAATCCCTGTTTTTATTTTATACTAAATGACCAACCGGTTTCCTTTGTTCTATTTGGCTTATCGATTCCAAAAACATCAGCGTATTGCTAATCTGCAATCCTAACCACCCGAATATTATCAACAGCCATACTCAACTGACTAATAGGATTTTCGCCGTTATTAACCAGCATAATTCCCGCTGACGATGCTTCCCCATCCGGCAGCATGTCAGCAAGGCTCGGCAGTGCAGTGCCGGCTCCATTCATACCTTCGGCATTCGCAGTTTTAAACTCTGAAAGTGGTATTTGTACCGTTTGCCATCCGTTGGTAGTAAATGCATTAATATTTCCATTTTCTCCTTTCCATGGCTCATATCTGGCCGTGTAAGTCCAGGGATTGGCGGCCCTAATTAACAGTGTTCCTTGCTCCCAGGAGCCTTGCACATTAATTTCAAACTTAACAGCAAAGTTAGATGGACTCTCTCCAAGACTTGACGGCTCTACCCATTGTGTTGGGTCAAGGTTAACCGATCGTCCGCCATTCCACCAAGAACCGTCGCCTCCGGCAAGGTTTGTCACTTCAAGCATGGCATACTGCCCTTCGTTACCAGGATATAATGAAGCATCTGAGGAAAGGGTAGCCGACCACCATTGATAGCTGAATACATCATCAAAGTCACAGATCATACCGGTAGTGCTTCTAAAGTGGGCGCCCGGTGAACTTGTTGAAGCTCCTGAAGTTGATCTAACTTGAATCTCACCACTTGTAGCACCATCCGGAACGGTTACAGTAAGTGCGCTGCCATCCGGAGAAGATTGGTAATCAGTAGCTGAAACTTCTCCCGGAAAAATTACATCCGTAACCAAATACAAGTATTCGCCTGTCAATGTTATTTCTTTACCTGCCTCAGCGAATTCATCACTAATTCGGTTAATCTGAGGTGGAGCCGGGAGAACGGGAAACTCTAAAGAATCTTCACTCACGCTGTTGGTAACTTTGATCTGATTCATATACGAGGCCTCAGGATCCATTTCACCGAAAGGCATATCAGTCGGTATTGTTACAACCAGGTGCGATTGGGTAGCCAGCGTGGGATTGAAGGTCGTCTCATATCCATTAAAAAAGACGTGAGCGACGTTATCCATATTTTTACCTTCAAGTGCTACAACATCGCCCGGACCTACCTGCTCAATATCAGTTGTTGAATCAGGACTGGCATAACGAATTCCCGTAATAGTAACGGGATCATCGTAATCACCTGAATTGCTTACGGTATTATCCTGGCACCCTTGCATAACGAGCAATGTTATCAAAACAAGAGCAGCAATGCCTCCGGTGTAAATACTATTTTTCATTGACTTCATACTTATTTGCCTTATTTCTTTTTCTATTCCTAATATTCTTTTAATCCTGCTAAGCCACTCACTGTTTGTTGGCTTCACCTGCTCCCTGCTGATTGGAAAAATCATAGGGTACGGGCTCTTCCATTAAGTTGGGGTTCTGAACTATATCTGCTTCGGGGTATGGCAGATTAAAATCACTATGTTCAGCTGTTATATTCGTAGGTGGTTCAGTATAGGTCGTATCTCCTCCCTGGGTATATTCAAACGACATATTTCGCTCCTGCTGATCGATAAAATCAAGTACAGCATTGGGTTCGTGATGATGCCATCGTACCAACTGAAACCAGTTTTGGCCTTCATAGGCCAGTTCCTTCCATTTCTCAAGAAGTATATCGTGATGAGTGATAGAGGTTTTAGAACTTAGCCCTGCCCTGTTGCGAACCGCATTATAATATTGCAGTGCTTTGGAATCGCTGGTCGATTGCTGATTGCCAAGTTCGGCCTGAGCATAGATTAAGTATACCTCTGCCAGCCGCAGCATATAGGTATTAATGCCGGTTCGCATAAAACCGACTCGGCCATCATTGTCAGAAGGACGACCAATTATATATTTTTTGATAGCAGATCCCGGACCACTGGCGCCTGTGCCCTCGTAGGTATATCCTCCCTCTTCCTGCATCAGCTCAGGATAGTGATCACCATTCAGCATGAACGTTGCCTTTCGGCGCTGGTCATTGGGGGCGTACTGTTGGAGTAACCAAGCCGAAACTCCCGTTCCTCCTCCCCAGCCATCTCCAACGCCTGTAAGGGCCGCTTCCGCTGCAAAATAGGCCTGCGTAGTATTCTGAACTCCCCACGTACTACCTTCATACGTCCACTGCAAGGCAAAGAGAGATTCTTCACTGTTTTCATTTTCGAGTTTAAATAGATCCGCATAATTATCTAACAGGCTTAAGCCACTCTCTTCAATCACTTGTCGGGCATAGTCTTTGGCTGTATTCAACTCTTCCTGATCTAAGTTTCCACTGCCTTCCGCCCTGAACGTAGCTCGTGCATGGTGTAGCCGAGCAAGCATGCCCAAAGCCGACCATTGCGTTACCCGACCCGGATCGTCTGTTGGCGACAAATGTTCAGCTGCATATTCAAAGTCATTAATCGCAAATTGGTAAACATCTTCAGCTAAATTTCGACGTACATTCGGTTGATCAATCAGCTTGGCCGGATCTGTCAGGATAGGCACTGCTCCCCAAAGCTGAGCAAGATAGGAATAGGCATATCCCCGCATGAAACGTGCCTCTGCTATGGCCCGCTCCTTGCTTTCATCGGGGATTCCTGAAGCAGCCTTTTCGCGTATATTTTTAATCGTCAGGTTGGACTGCGAAATAGCCAAATACAATGATCTCCAGGCCTCATTCAGCCGATCGTTGCCAGAGGTAATACTGAACAACAGAAACTGCTCATAGCCGGCATCGGTCGTAATCATATTTCCTGCTCGCGAGTCTCCCACTGTAAATGAGGCCTTATCATTATAATCGAACCATACCGTATTATACAGCGGAGCAGTAGCCATACGGAGATCCGACTCTGAGGCATAAAAATTATCTGCCGTTAGCTGATCCTGAGGAGGGCGCACGAAAAATGAATCACTACACCCTGCCAAACCGCCGGTCAGCATCATAGCTATAAGCACGATATAAATACTATTCTTCTTCATAACACTAAGCTGTTTTTCTTTTAACATTTCCTATAGTCCAATATTAATTCCAAGTGTAAATATGCGTTGAGAAGGATATCGGCCATTGTCGATACCCATCAAAAGTGGATCGGAGGTTTGGGAACCAATCTCAGGATCATAACCCGAATAGCCGGTGAACGTGTGCAGGTTCTCCACACTGCCATAGACCCGGAGGTTTCTCAAGTTAAAACGCGAAGCCAGATTTGTTGGCAAGGTATAGCCCAGCGTTACATTTTTAATCCGCAGGTAAGTACCATCTTCTACAAATCGTGTAGAAGGACGCTGATTATTGTTCGGATCTGAAGTAGTAATGCGTGGAACGGTGGTTTCCGGATTGGTTACAATCACATCATCCACATTGGCATCCAGGCTGTTGGGATCGAGCCGGGCATAATCAAATACAGATTCCAGCATGCCAAAGTCACTGGCCGGATTTTCATTCTGGCGGCGGACCTGATTAAAAATCTTATTCCCATAATTCCCATTTAAGAAAACAGAAAAGTCAACATTCTTATAGAAAAACTTGTTGGTTATTCCGTACTGAAAGTCCGGCATTGGGTTGCCAATGATGGTACGGTCTTGTTCATCAATTATGCCATCGTCATTAAGATCCTTGAATTTAAGGTCACCCGGCCACACTCCATTTACCGGATTGATTGCATTATTCTGGGTTGCATGGCTCCGGATGTCTTCAGCATCCTCAAAGACGCCTTCTACCACATAACCAAACAATTGTCCTACCGGTTCTCCTACAATGGTACGGGTGGCCGTATCAAAAAAGTTAATCTGCCGGTCAATAATACTGTTTTCACTTTTCAACTCGGTAACCGCATTTCGGTTCATTGACAATACAACATCAGACTCCCACCGGAAATCTCCTTCCATGTTTATGGTATTCACAGAAAACTCAATACCTTTATTTTCCAGCTGGCCAATATTATCAATAGGCGTATTAATAGAACCGTTACCAGAGGTACCAGCCAGAAGTGGCAGCGGCACGTCTGTCAGCAGGTCGTGGGTACGTTTTATATAGGCATCAACCGTAAAGTTGATTCGGTGTCTGAGCACACTCAGATCAAGTCCGGCATTGATTGATTCGGTTGACTCCCATCGCAACCCGGTATTGCCTAAATTCTGCGGCCGTACCCCATTCCCCCACTGTGTTTCGACAATCGTAAAGGTATCGATGAACCGGTTGTTTGGAATATTTTGATTACCTACGAAACCATATCCCCCTCGCAGTTTAAGTTCGTCAATAAAATTGACATCCTGCATAAACGATTCATTCGAGATTCGCCATGCTAATGCTACGGATGGGAAATAGCCCCAACGATTCTGTTCAGAAAAGTTTGACGACCCATCAGCACGGAGATTACCCGTCAGCAGATATCGGTCGTCATAGGTAAAGTTGAGCCGGGTAAAAAAAGACTGTAATGAGCTGGACCCGGAATAACTGCTATTTTGTGCAGTCTGGGCATCACCGGCGGCTAATTCGTGCAGGTTATTGGTTGGGAAACGCTCTCGGGAACCACTCAGCCCTTCCCACTGATTGACTTGCACCTCGTGCCCCACCATCGCATTTACCGATAGATCCTGATAGGTATTGGCATAGGTCATATAGTTTTTAACCTGCCAAAAAGTACTGTTACTGGAACTTCTGTTACTCGAATTCAGATCATTAACCCGCTCATTAAACTCATATGTGGGATTAAAGACATAATTGTTGGTATAACCGAAGGTTCCGTTCATTTCATTACGAAGCGTCAGGTTCTCATGGAAGTCTATCTCTGCATACAAATTTCCAATTACCTGCGATCTTTTCTGCTCGTTCGTATTCAGTTGGGCCAAAGCTACCGGATTTTCGAGAGTAAATTCACTTTGCGAAGGACCGCCCCAACTGCCATCCGGGTATTTAACGGGAATATCCGGACTTTGACGAATGGCCATATTTACAATATCATCATTAGAAACATTAATATTTTCATTCGTCCTGCTCAGGTTCAGGCTGGTACCGACCTTCAACCAGGTAGTCGGATTATTGTCAAGATTCAGGCGGAGCGAATACCGCTGAAAATCGGATTCAATGGCAATCCCCTGCTGGTCAAAAAATCCAGCCGATAACATATACTGGGTAGATTCGGTACCACCACTGACCGACACATTATGCTTGGTCATAGGCGCATCTCGATAGAGCACATCCTGCCAGTTCGTCCCATCACCCAATATAGAAGGGTCTGCAAATTCTGGCTGAGCACCCCATCCCGCAATTTCAGCCTGCCTGTTTCGGTACTGGGCATACTGGCGTAAATTCATGACATCCAGTTGGTTGGGCAACTGTTGTATGCCAACATAACCGTCGTAGTTAACCTGTACATCGCCGGCCTGGCCCCGTTTCGTTGTGATAAGCACCACCCCATTCGAGGCCCGGGAGCCATAGATAGCTGCCGCAGAAGCATCTTTTAGGATATCAATAGACTGGATATCACTGGGGTTCAAGGTAGCCAGGGGATTGGTTATCCCGTTGTCCGAATCGCCTGAAATGGGAACTCCATCAATTACATACAACGGCTCAGAACTACTTTGCAGCGTATTAACGCCCCTTATTTGCATTGAAACTCCACCACCGGGTTTACCCGAGTTTTTCATGACCATCACCCCGGCCGTTCGTCCCTGCAGCGATTGATCAAAAGTACTCGTTATCGAATTTTCCAAATCCGTTGCACTAACAGAAGAAATGGAGCCCGTAAGATCTTCCCGGTTACTACTTCCATAACCAATGACAACCAGTTCATCTCCTTCAATGGTTTGCGGAACTAGCTGAAGATTAATTTCTGTACGACCATTTATAGGTACCTCTTGCGTTTGGAAACCCACAAAAGTAAAAATGAGTGTATCTTGCAAGCTTGGTGCATTAATCTGATAATTTCCACTCATATCGGTTGTAGCTCCTATCTGGGCTCCCTTGATACGAATGTTTACCCCCGGCAACGATTCGCCACTGGTCGATTCTGTGACCTTACCGCTGACGACCTCCTCAAATGCTACGACCGACGGTCCATCAGAGGCTGGCTTTTCCATAATAACGTAGGTATGATCCGTTTGCTTTTTATAGGTTAATCCTTTTTTGGACAATACCTTTCCAAGTAAATTAGCCAGACTATCAGTTTCTATACTTGTAATAGACACATACTCCTCTGCAACCAGACGGTTATCAAATAAGAAAGAAATATTGTGGGAATCTTCTATCTTATTTAAAATGGACTTCAAAGAAACAATTTGCTGTACTTTCTTATCCAACAGCAGGTCCCCCTCATTAGAGGTAAAATACTGCGTTGTAGATTGACTATATGCCTGACTGCACAGGCCGGCAAATCCACAGATTACCATAACCATACAGATTCTTACGGAAGCATAAAATTGATTTGTCTTCTTCATATCGACCGAGTTAAGATTGACCATTACTTATTTAGACTTTTAAACATTTATTGCATTCTTACATCTTTTCATAAAGACCTATTTACCGACATAAACTGCTTCGTCCCTGACTGTTATAGGTGTATCTAAGGTATTAGACAGTGCGGAGGTAATTACTTCCAGGCTTGAATTGTCGATCGCTCCAGAAATAGTCCGTTCGTATAGATCTGCTTGCCTAACTACTACTTTGATACCAAATGTATTTTCCAGTCGGTCCACTACATCAGCCAAAGGGGTTTTATCAAATACCAGCTGGTAGGTAGTCCACGAACTATAAACCTCTGTATTAACCAAACGGGACCTGATGTGTTTGCTATCAGCATTGAATTCAGCTAATTCTCCGGGCTTCATCACCGTTTCTCTGCTTTCCCTGTTCATAGGAGCTAAAGCCACACTCCCTTCTTCCAGAACTACCTGTGTACCTTGATTCCGGGTAGAAACCACAAATTCTGTCCCCATTACCTTTACATATCCTGCAGATGTTCGCACTTTAAAGGGAGCATCTCCGGGATTCTCTCTCTTTGCTACCGAGAAATGGGCCTCACCGTCCAGAAAAACTTCAACCTCATTAGAGTCCGCAGGATCAACGGTATAAACTAAATTTGAATGGGCATTCAATATTATCCTGGATCCATCATTCAGCTTAATTGTTTTCTGTTCTCCGTATTCTGTAACTATTTCATTCCGGACAATTTGCTCTGCCTGTTCCTGAGACTCCTGGCTATTTAAAAAGTTTACGGCTATACCAGTAGCTGCCACGACCAAAAAGACAGCCGCCGCTCTGAAGAACCATTGCAACTTATTTTTAGGATGAAAATTGTAAGACTTGTTGGATGAGGCTCCCTCTGCCTTTTCAATACGTTGCTGAAGTTCTTCCCAGGCCCGATAGCGATCAGGATTAGAACCGGGCTTAATTGTAAAACCTGCTATCTCTCTGTGTGCCCGCTTAGCCAGAGAGCGATTCTTCGGATTATCGGCTACCCACTCATCCCAGTATACTTTCTCTTTTGGATTTGCCCGACCATTAATCCATCTCTGAAATGATTTGTTATGAACCAGTTCGTTAAAACCGTAATCTGCTTCTTTCACAGGCTTAAAATCTATTCTTTGAGTTTTATTTCAAGGAATAGACGTTTGTGAAATCAATTTGTACTCAAAAAAATTTAACTAATTGCAAAAGCAGAAAATAATTCCCGCAAAAACCGAAATTAAATATGTCTCAGAGAGGGCTAAATACTCAATAAGGGTTATTAAGCCAAACGGGGTTCCATCTAATGAATTTAGTTCCTTAGATAAGATGTAGAAGACCTGCAATGATTACACCAACCAGCACTTCAGTCCTGAGTAGTGCCCGTAGTGACTCTATAGCTCTATAAATATAATTGCGGCAGGTCTGATAGTTGACATCCATAATCTGCTCTATCTCCTGATAACTCATCCCTTCATAAAATTTTAGATATAATACTTCGCGCTGTCGTGATGATAACTGATCGATTGCCTTCTTTAATTCGCTGTGCCGGATGGAACTTTCTTCATTATTTATAATTAATTCTTCTGCAGAAAACTGCATTTTCAACCGACTATCAGCAAACTTATCCAAATATTTTCTTTCGGCCTGTTTTTTACGATAGGTATCAATAATACTTCTTCTCAAGGAGGTCCATAAGTAAGTCCTCACGGCCTCTACCTCGTCAAGCGTATCTCTCTTTTGCCAAACATAAAGAAATAACTTCTGGACATGATCTTTGGCCATACCCTTTTGGCCGGTTAACTTTAAAGCGTAATGAAACAAATCATCATAATGCCGATGAAATAACAATTCAAAGGCATCTCGATCGCCTTCCAATACCGCAGACCATACTCTTACATCACTATTATCCCCTGTCCTGTATCTATTTTTAATTTGTATCGGTCTACCCATAAAATCCTGTTTTTCTTAAACCTATTGTATAATCGATCCTTTATGAGCCACAGTTAGTTCGTAAAGCCCCCACAGTATATTAATATTGCTATAGGACGTCTTCCTGCTATAACGGATTTGTTTATTACCAACAACTACTGAACCCCACCTTCAACTTCTCAACCTCAATTTTTATTAAATTAAATGAGAAATGGTTTTATACAAATGAAATTTATTTTAATTAAATTAAAAAACAAAAGAAATACTACCGATAAACATTAACGAAAAACCTTAGGGATAATATTCTGATTACGTTTAGTCGTTTTCAAAAAGAAGTGACAGTTAATCATAGAATTAAGCACTTTATTGCACAATAATCTTTTTCGGCAATCGTATAAAAACCTTTTCGATTTTATAAAAAACTCCAATGTATTTCTTATATTTATTGATGAAAATTTAATGCTATTTTATGGAGTGAGGCAAATTAGCTCTCTGTTTTAGTTAGCAAGCACCTAAGCCCTCTTTTTGAATCTCATTGTGCTAAACCAAGAAATTTGCTCTGATTAACAAGATCAACCATATATTAAATTAATTAGATTAATAAATTAATTAGCCTTATTTTTAAAACAAATATTGCTTTAATATAATTAATATTTAACCCAACAATACTTTTATACCTTGAAAGTAACACTAAAAGACATAGCCGAAGATACCGGATATTCTATATCAACCGTCTCAAGAGTTCTAAATGGATTTGATACAAATCCTGGGACAAAAGAAGCTATTTTAAAAAGCGCTCGCAAACTTAACTACCCTATTCAAAATTTTGACCATGCTCTGGAATCTAATGACATGCTCGAAATATTGCTCATTACCGGCATTGAAGTGGGAGAATTTTATGCCTCTTTCTTTGATGGCTTGAATAAAGCTGCTTCTCGTCAAAATGTACGACTCAGCTTGGCAAGTCTGGAAAATCGCATTCCCAAGATCGAAGATATTGGAAAAGAAATTGAGGAAGAAGATTTCGACGGACTTATTATCAATGTTCCACGCTTTTCAAAAGAACAGTATAATGAGTTAAAGAAGGTTCTGCCTGAAGACTTTCCAGTCGTCTCCAATGAAATTCTTGACAACCCTGTATTTGAAACCGTCGGTTTTGATAACTATGGCGGTGGACAACTCGTAGCCCAGCATTTTGAAGATCAGGGATATACCACCTGCGGTATTGTTCGTGGCCCCAGCGACAAAAACGTATCCCGACAGCGTGCCCACGGTTTTGTAGATTATATCAGGCAGAGCGATTCCATGAGCTTAACCTGGGAGTTTGAAGGGAACTTCAGTTTTGAAGCAGGTATTGAAGCTTTCAATGACTATAATGAACAAGATGCCCCTCCCCAAGCTGTTTTCTCTGGTAATGATAATATGTGTCAGGGCTTCATGCAGCAGGCTATGGTAGAGGGTTATGAATTCCCTGACGATATTGCTATCGTTGGTTATGATGATCTGCCGATCTGTTCACGACATCGTCCTAAAATATCATCGGTACATACCAATTATGAGCATTTGGGAATTGTTTCCATTCAACGAATGAAAACGTTATTGGAGAACAAAAATCTTCCCAAAAATATGATGAACCTTGTTCCTACCAAATTAGTTACAAGAGAGTCATCTTAGCATACTTATGAAACATTTTCTTTCTAAAGTTGCATTTTTCTGCTTGTTTTTGGGTTCGGTGGGTGCATTAAGTGCCCAACCGGCCCAACTTCAAGTCATGTCGTATAATATTCGTTACGATAATCCCGGTGATGCCCCCAATCACTGGGACAATCGTAAAGATAAAGTGGCGAATCTTCTTCAGTTCTACAATCCCGCCTTTATAGGAACCCAGGAAGCCTTATTTCATCAGCTTGATTACCTCGATCAAAGTCTGCCCCAATATAACTGGATTGGCCAAGGGCGAGATGACGGAAAAAAAGAAGGCGAATTTTCTGCCCTTATGTATAATACGAATGCCGTTCAGTTGGTAGCAAATTCTGACAGCACCATTTGGCTTTCCAAAACACCGGATATGCCCAGTAAAAATTGGGATGCCGCCCTCCCCCGGATTTTAACGTGGGGTGAGTTCAAAATAAAATCCAATGGAAAGCATATTTTTGTTTTCAACACGCATTTTGATCACCGAGGTGAACAAGCCCGTGCTGAAAGCGCAAAGATTATTCTCCGCACCATCCAAAAAATAGCGGGTAACTTACCCGTCGTTTTGACTGGAGATTTCAATATTATTGACACGAGCAAACCCTATCAGATCCTCACCTCTACTTTCCTGGCTGATGCAATAAACACTTCTCAGTTACCTCACGTAGGCGCTGAATTTACCTACAGTGGCTTTGGCGTTCGGGCCCCTGATGATGGTCGCCGTATAGACTATATTTTCACTAATAGTAAGGTAGACGTCCTCAAACATGCCATCATCACCTCTTTTCAGGATGGGTATTTTCCTTCTGACCATCTGCCTGTATTAGCAGAAATCAGCCTGAAATAACTTGACTATTGTATTGAGTAAATGCAGAGCTGTTTTAAGCGTCCACGCTTGAAACAGCATAATGTTTAAGTCATACTCTCTAAGATGAAGCACACCTATCAGGTGTACCCCATCAATGCCATTTAGTATGGACGTTCGATGGTACAGCCCGGCGGGTAAATAAAATTCAGCTTTTTTAAACAGGAATGCCTACGGCATAGCATATAGAATTTACATTAATTATTGCTGCTTAACTCTTTGCTGAACATCCACTCGTAGAGTCGAGGGTTACGATATGCATAAACCCAGGCCTTTACATGACCCGCATCCGGATACTCTGTAAAACCCGGCTTACCTCCTGCCATTTGTATAGCATCAACCATTGCACGAGAATAGCGCACATCAACGGCGTTGTCTTGAGCACCATGAAACACCCAAACAGGCATATCATTGAGCAGAAAGGCACGCGTTATATCACCGCCTCCACAGATGGGCGCTGCAGCAGCAAACTTCCGGGGAAAACGCTCGATGAGGTCAAAAGTTCCAAAGCCGCCCATGGATATGCCTGTTACGTACAACCGATTACTATTGATAGCATATTGCTCCTGTATCTTCTCAAGCAACTCGATAGTCAGCTGCATGGGCTGGGTGGGGGTATCCCCCATGGGAGCCGTAAAAGTAGTTGTATCACGGATACCACTCAACGAGGCCCATGAACTGTCTTTGGGAACCTGGGGAGCTACTACAAAGGCCGGATATTCTTCCCTAAACGTAGGATCGGCAAAATGCGCTGCGCCCCACTTTAGCTGGCTATAGTTATCATCGCCTCGTTCACCCGCTCCATGCAAAAAGAGCACCAGCGGATACGATTTTGTAGAATCATAGTCAGCGGGTTTGAGCAATCGATAATTCAATTCATTTCCATTAGCATCTTTATACACATGCGCCTCAAAATCAGTGATTTGTGCTGAAGTTAATAACGGAAAACTCATGAACAGCAGGACTATAAGGTATTTTTTGATCATCATAATATGGTTTTATCGCTGAATTAATTTCTCCGACTATAATTCCCAGTTATCAGAAAGGCATATAATAAGACACTTGGGCAAAAAACTCGAAAAGAGATTGATCTCACTGAAAGGCTATCTGAAAAGGCTTTGTAAAATCATGCTGTGATAAGCGTCCACGCTTATCACCCATGGCTCTATTTATTTCAGGCGTGGACGCTTGAAATAGCAAGAATCACATATTGCGACGATACTGCCCCCCAACCTCATACAAGGCTCGGGATATCTGTCCCAGTGAAGCCACTTTTACCGTCTCCATCAGTTCCTCAAAGATATTACCATCCTTGCGGGCTACCTCTTTGAGCCTTTTGATAGCCTGCTCCGCCTCTTCTTCATTGCGATTCCAAAACGCCTCCAAACTGTCAATCTGTTGCTCCTTCTCTTCTTTGGTCGATCGAATCAAATCCACTTTCTTTTCTTCCTCTTCGCCAGAGGCCCCTTCATTCTGAAAGGTATTGACCCCGATAATCGGCAGCTCGCCACTGTGTTTTTTGGATTCATAGTATAGGCTTTCATCTTGTATTTTTCCCCGCTGATACATATGCTCCATTGCACCTAAAACGCCGCCACGCTCCGTCAGCCGATCGAACTCAGAAAGAATAGCCTCTTCCACCAGATCCGTAAGCTCTTCAATGAAGTACGAACCCTGGTTAATATTTTCATTCTTGGCGGTGCCCATCTCCTTATTAATAATCAGCTGAATAGCCAACGCCCGGCGTACAGACTCTTCGGTGGGCGTGGTGATCGCCTCATCATAAGCATTAGTATGCAGGGAGTTACAATTATCATAGACGGCCATCAGCGCCTGCAGGGTCGTACGGATGTCATTAAACTGAATTTCCTGGGCATGCAGGGACCGTCCACTGGTTTGGATATGATACTTCAGCTTCTGCGATCGCTTGTTGGCTCCATACTTTTCTCGCATCGCCACAGCCCAGATACGTCGGGCTACACGCCCAATAACGGCATATTCCGGATCCAACCCATTGCTAAAAAAGAACGAAAGATTGTGGGCAAAGGTATCAATATTCATACCGCGCGACAGGTAGTATTCCACATAAGTAAAACCGTTGGCCAGCGTAAAAGCGGCCTGCGTAATGGGGTTCGCCCCCGCCTCCGCAATGTGATAGCCCGATATTGAGACCGAATAATAGTTACGTACCTTGTGATCTGTAAAATACTGCTGGATGTCGCCCATCATCTTGAGCGCAAACTCGGTCGAAAAGATGCAGGTATTTTGCGCCTGGTCTTCCTTCAGGATATCCGCCTGAACGGTCCCCCGGACCACAGCAAGCGCCCGTTCTTTAATTTGCTCATACGTTTCTTCATCCACCAGTTTATCACCGGTGATACCCAACAGCCCAAGACCAAAGCCATCACTACCGGATGGGAGTTCCTCATGATATTCAGGAGCTTCTACGTCTTTTTGCTTAAAGTACTGCTGGATTTGTTTCTGAGCCTGCTCCCACCGCCCCTGCTCTTTGAGATACCGCTCTACCTCCTGATCAATGGCCGTATTCATAAACATTGCCAAAATCATCGGGGCCGGACCGTTAATCGTCATAGAAACAGACGTTTTGCGGGAAGTCAGTTCAAAGCCGGAATAAAGCTTCTTCATATCATCCAGCGTGCAGATACTAACGCCGGAATTGCCCACCTTGCCGTAGATATCCGGACGATGATCGGGATCTTCGCCATAGAGGGTCACTGAGTCAAAAGCCGTGGAAAGACGTGCTGCGGGCATTCCTTCGCTCAGATAATGAAACCGCTTATTGGTACGCTCGGGGGTTCCCTCTCCGGCAAACATACGGGTAGGATCTTCCCCCTCTCGCTTGAACGGAAAAACCCCGGCCGTAAATGGGTAGTAGCCCGGCAGATTTTCTTTCAGGGCAAACTTAAGCTGTTCGCCCTTATTTTTGGTTTTTGGAAGCGCCACCCGCGGAATTTGAAGTCCACTGAGCGACTCGCGAAACATCTCATTTTTAAAAGTCTTATTCCGTATTTGAACTTCCACCTCTTCCTGGCGATACCTCTCATAGAGCTCATCCCAGCGATCTAAAATCTTTTGGCACCGAGAGTTCAACTTACTGAGCCAATGCTCTCGCATCTCCTGTAATTTCTGCTCAAAGTCGTTACTTTCGTCCGGCTGCCAGCGTTCTACTTGCTCCAGAGTACCGACTACCTGGTCGAGCTTTTCAGCAATCTCAACCTGATCTTCAGCCCAGCTGTGATAATCACGTATAGATTCGGAAATTTCTGACAAATAGCGCTGCCGTTTACCGGGAATGATTGCCTGGGCCTGAATATCCTCGGCCGGCTCGGGATTGCTATAAATTTGTGTTTCCCAATTCAGGCTATAATAATCGTTAATCTCATTTACCAGCGCTTTGAACAGCCGATTCACGCCCTCATCATTAAACTGTGCCGCAATAGTAGGATACACCGGCATCTCATCCGCCTTGAGGTCCCAGGCGCCACGATTACGCTTCATCTGTTTTCGAACATCGCGGAGAGCATCCAGCGAACCCTTTTTCTCAAATTTATTAAGCACCACCAGCTCGGCCAGATCGAGCATATTTATCTTTTCGAGCTGCGTGGCCGCACCATACTCACTGGTCATCACATAGAGCGGGATATCCGAAATATTCACAATCTCGGTATCACTCTGACCGATACCGCTGGTTTCCACAATCACCAAGTCAAAGCCGGCCGTCTTACATATCTGGATGGCTCCCTGTACGGAACCACTGGTAGCCCGGTTGGTGGCCCGGGTAGCCAGGCTGCGCATATACACCCGCTCCGGGTCCAGGCTATTCATCCGGATGCGATCCCCCAGCAGGGCCCCGCCGGTTCGTATTTTAGAGGGATCGATAGAGATCACAGCAATATTCAGATCCTCAAATTCAGTCAGAAAACGCCGTACCAACTCATCGGTAAGCGAGCTTTTCCCGGCTCCTCCGGTACCCGTGATGCCTATCAAGGGAATGGCCTGCCCGTTTTTGGTAGCCTGAACGACACTGCCCTGTCCGTCGAGCAACTTACCATCTTCGAAGCTGATGATCTCATCATGGTTATTCTCAATAGCTGAAATGCAGCGGGCTATCGTTTTTGCATCTTTCTGGATAATGTTTTGTACATCAATGTCTTCTATGTCGGCCGTATCAAAATCACACTTCTCCAGCATATAATTGATCATGCCCTGCAAGCCCATCGTGCTTCCATCTTCCACCGAAAAGATCCGGCTCACCCCATAGTCGTGCAGCTCTTTAATCTCATCCTCTACAATAACGCCCCCGCCCCCGCCAAAGACGTTAATATGAGAAGCACCGCCTTCGGCCAGTAAATCCACCATATACTTAAAGTACTCCATATGCCCCCCTTGGTACGAGCTAATGGCAATGCCCTGCACATCTTCCTGGATAGCGCAATCCACGATCTCCTGTACGGACCTGTTATGGCCCAGATGGATAACCTCGGCACCGCTGCTCTGCAAGATGCGGCGCATAATATTGATGCTGGCGTCATGGCCATCAAACAAGCTGGCAGCCGTCACAAAACGAATTTTATGCTCAGCCTCATAAACCTCTGGCCGGGATAACTTGCTTGGCTTACTTTTTGATTCAGCAGATTTTTGACGGGACGCTGGGTCGGAAACAACAGTATCTTGGCTCATAACTGACAACCTTTGTTATTTTAGGAAGTAACATACCTTTATTTAAGCCCTCTTTGATTTAAGGTAAGAAAAATGTAGCTATTTTTTGAGCCTTCAAATCTGTTCTTAGGCGGTTGTTCAGCCTTGGCTTTCTGCTTCAGGAGATAAACTATCCATTTTTGTACTTACCGGAGTCGACAAGCCCCCGCCTACCACTTTTGCCAGCGATGACAGGATACCGGGCATAGCCAATCCTGCCGGACAGACCAAGTATTTGGGTTGCCAGTCCGGCCGATATTTTTCTTTATAACTCCTGACGGTCTTAAAGCCGTAGATATTCTCACCATAGGTGTACACAAAGTTAATTAACCGTCCCCATCGCGATGAGAACTGCTGTTCATTGCTCCCGGATAATGGGGCTAACCCAAGGTTAAACCGCTGATACCCCTGTTCTGCGCCCCACTTCATAGTTTGTGCTACCATAAAATCAATCACCCCATGTGGAACCCCCGAACGGTAGCGCAGTAAATCCGTTGTAATCTCTTGCCTACCACCGCTACTAAGGATATTTGAAAAAGCAACGGGAACCCCCTCCTTCTCAACCATAGCAATCGGGAAATGCTGTAGATACTGTTCATCAAAATTGCCCACCGAAAAGCCCGCTTCCTTCCTTTTCTGGCTTCTCAGGCTCTCGCTGGATATCTGTTTCAACGTAGGAAGAAAGGGTGCTGCTTCTCCCGGGGCCAAAAGCTTCCATTCATAACCCTGGTTTTCCAGGTACGTACAGTTTGTTTGGATGGAAGGATCCAGCCGTTCTAAATCAAACGCAGTGAGGTTAACCTTTCCCTCTTCTCCAATCTTAAATGACGGCAGTTCAAGATCCATATAGTATTCCAGGTACTTGTTGCCTACATCATAAAACACAGGATTTAGATCTTGATCCAGGCAATACTCGTAAAACGCCCAAATGAGACTCTCTGCTTCTTCCTTCTTCCCTACCGGATCGCCCAACGCAATACAGCTTCGATTTTCGATCCTAAACATGATAAAGGACTCACCGGAGTCGCTAAAAAGAAACTGTTTGTCCCCCAATAAGGCCAGATTACTGAGCGCATGATCGGCATTCATAATTACCTTTTTTGACCGCTCGACATCATTCTCTGCCACGCGTCGTTTTTGTTTATTGGGGCGGAGCAGTTTCACCAATCCAATGATTACGGCAAAGCCTAAAGCAGCAACGGTAGCGCGCAAATACCGGGGGGCATCACCCATCAGCGTAAATTCCCACCAGAGGTTACGCTGGTACTCCACATGCTGATAAGCAAAGGCCCCCAGCCAGACGGCACTGATCAACACCATAAAAATCATCGTCAACCAACGCCGCGAATACTGTTGCGAAAAGAGCGAAGCTTTGCGGTGAAATTCCTGGCGGCAGAATAACAAAGCAATGAGCATAACGGCCAATATGGAAGCCTCTTCGTAATCAGCCCCTTTAAGCAGCGAAAAGAGGATACCAAAGATGAGCAGGCCTACCGTCAGGTGATAAGCTGCATCCACACGGCGCTGCAGGGCTCCGGCCAACACCAGCAGGGCCGCCCCTACTAAACTGGCCAGGAAATGAGACATTTCGATGACCGGCAATGGAATAAAATGCTGAAGCCAGTACATTCGCGGCACTTCTGAGGGCAGCGCCCCGGAGAACAATAGAATGGCTCCACCTATAAATACGGAAAAACTCAATACCTGGGGTACGACCCTTGGGACCCAATCAGCTGCTTTTTCTCCAAATTCGTGTACGGCCTTCCGGTTAACCTGGTATTCCTGGTAACCGAGCACAATGATAGCCACAAGCAAGGGCAAAATGTAGTAGATCAACCGATATACAACCAGAATACCAAGCACCTGGGAGCCCGGCATAAAGTTGGATAGATACAACAGCATTACGGACTCGAAAACGCCCAGTCCACCGGGAACCTGGCTAAATAATCCCGCAATTTGTGCCAATAAAAAGATCCCTACAAAACTAAAAAAGTTTATTCCTACATCAGGTAGTAGCACATATAAAACTGAAGCAGCCATTAGCCAGTCAACCGAAGCAATAGTAACCTGCTGTAGCGAAAGCCGGAGTTCAGGAAACTGGAAGGACCAGTCTTTGAAAGTCAGTTCTCTTTTTATTTTAGCGCTGGCCCAAATGTATCCCACCACCATCAACAGCAGAATAATACCGAGGACCCGGAGCGAGACAAACGGCAAGGCGAAGTCGTTGGGTAAATTGGGGGTAGCAAAAAGCAGGGCCAGCCCTCCGACCGCGCAGAATCCAATCCACAGCGTAAAAGCACTAAAACCCACAATTTGTGTTACCTGCATGCCTGTAAAACCCCATGCCGAATAGATCCGGTAGCGAATAGAACCCCCCGTGATGAGTGCCAGCCCGATGTTATGGCTAAAGGCATAGCCCACATAACCTGCACGGATTATTTTACCGGCTTCCAGTTCTTCCCCAATGTACTCTACCCCCAGGGCATCATAAGCAGTAAGAACCACATAGCTGAGGAAGGATAGAAACAGCGAAACTGCAATATAGATGTTAGGAATCTCAGAAAGTTGAGCGGTAACTTCTGTCAGCTGGTACTGCTGGAGCTCCTGATCAAGAAACCATAAGGCAAAGCCGAAAAAGATAATGCTGATAAACGGCGTAAATTTTTTAAGAGCCTTCTTCATTAAAGTGCTTAATTCTGACGTTATTAGTAATTCTTACTGGAATATGATCGTCAAATCGCCGGTAAAATCTCTTTTTACCGGAACTTCAGTTTGGATGAAGTAAGGTTCCGGCTTTTCATATGGGGATACTTGTCCATAGTCCCACTGTCCATTGCCGTTGACATCGCGGTAAGCTATCACCTTATAGTTGAGTGGCGGCAAGGAACTGATCTCTATTTGATTGGTGAAAACCGTATCACGCTGCAGGCCGACCTCTTCATTACTGATCTCCAGATAGATATCCTGCTTCAACGTATCCTCCGTCACAATATTCAGCTTACCCATCTGGTTGTCATGCCAAATTTTGGGCTGTAACTTGCGATAGTCGCTGATGATGGGATCCCAGATACGAAACTCGTACTCCACTCCGCTTTTCCAGGATGAATCCGGAGCGATGCGTAATATATTTTCCTTAATATCGACAGATTCCCACGATTCTCTAAGCTCAGTCCCCTCCACCACAATCAGTGAATCTCGGATGGGCGCCTCATCAATAGGCTTGGCATAGGTCACCTCAATAGGATCCGACGGATAATAACCACTTAAATTATTACGAGTGATAATTCGCTGTTCGGTTGTATCTTCCTGCCCCGATCCGGTAAATGTTTGATCAAATTCAGCGAGCGCATTGCCCGACTCATCTACGACACCCTGCAGAGCCAGTGAATAACTTTGCGATTCTGCAAGCTGCTCACTACTCTGGGCGAACAATACATAGGGCTCATTCGGAGGAATATAAAGCGGTGTTCCCGGCCCCACCGCATTGCCGAGCGTATCAGTAACGCCTATTGATGCACTGTCGGTGACCAAAATATTTTCACTGAAACGCATGCGGAGTCGCTGTGATGAAAAAAGGCCCACGCCCTGCAAGATCGGCTGGGTCGTATCCACCGCTGTTACGAAGGCAGCTCCAAGGCTATCCTGCCCCTCTTTGGCGAGCTCAACAAATTCTTTCCGAAACGGCTGTGCGCGCTCTTGTTGAGGATCCCAAATCTTATTCCGATTGCGGTCATCCACCCAAAAAGCTTTATACCGGCCTTCACTCAGGTAAGAGAATTGAAAAGAGCCGCTAGTATCAGTAGAAGAAACATAGTTTGCTTTGGTAGTCAGGTCGACCGGCTCACGATAAAGCAAAATACGCTCCCCTTCCGTATCCTCACCGGTCTGGGCCCCAATGATGCGGCCAAAAAGTTTACCTTTATCAATTTCTGAACCTGTGGATACAGCTACCTTCTGTGGGGAAGCCATCTCATTGCCCTGCGTATCCCTGAGTTCCGTTTCTATCGTCACGATAAGGGTTGTGGAATCCGGGATGGCCTCCTGGAATTCAAGGGCCACGGATTTCCGTCCCCAGTCCAGTTCGTACTGTATGCCAATATCCGGCTCTACAACAATAGCTTGCGAAAGCGACGAACGCTCCACAAATTCTGAAAAATGAAAAATGATGCTTCGTTCGTCAAAATTAGTGGTTCCGGTTTCTGGTTCGGTCTTAATAATTTCCGGACCTTCTTCATCCCGTGGACCGCCCGTCGGTGATGAGGGGGTAGCGCAGCTGATTGCCCAAAGGATTACGAGCAGACAAGCCACATTTGTGATAATAACTTTCACTTAGAATAACCTTCCTTCCATTTTAATTTACCTGCTAAAGATACAAATTTTTGTGGGGCTTCATACTTCGAAAATTTTTGGCAGCAGGCTGACGATTTTCAATCTTCCTGTCAAGAATTATTTTCAAACTTATAACCTCAAACTTCCGAGCTCTAATCCTCCAACTTTTCACGTCTGCCGTCTCGCTTCTCACTTAACACTTAAAACTTTACTCTAATAGAGGTCTTAGTCCCCCACTACAGCTTGGCTGTTCTATTATGTATCTTTACCGCATCCAATTACTTTCTTTATTAATCCATGATCTTATGAGTCTCGTAACATCGAACCCAAAAACTTCCGTGCTTCAGCGGCCGGCTATTTACACCGACTATTATGAATTAACGATGGCCCAGGGCTATTTTTTAGCTGGCCGGAAAGATGACCGGGCTTCTTTCGACTATTTCTTCCGTGATAATCCCTTTGATGGCGGTTATGTTATCTTTGCCGGACTCTCTGACCTCATCGAGATCATCGAAAACTATGCCTTCCACGAGGATGAACTGGCCTACCTAAGGGCCCAGGGGTTCCGGGATGAGTTTTTACACTACCTGCAGGACCTTGAACTGAACGTTACCATACAGGCCGCCAAAGAAGGCGAAGTGGTTTTCCCCCGTGCCCCTATTCTTCGCGTGGAGGGAAGTATTATTGAGGCCCAGATCCTGGAAACACTCATCCTCAACATCCTCAATTTTGAGTCACTCATAGCAACCAAAGCAGCCCGTATTAAGTATGCAGCAGGTGACCATAAAGTGCTGGATTTCGGACTGCGCCGGGCGCAGGGTTTTGGTGGTATTCAGGCCAGTAAAGCAGCTATCATCGGAGGTATTGAGGCCACCTCTAATGTCTATTCCGCTTTTAAGCACGGCATCCCGGCCAGTGGTACCATGGCTCACTCCTGGATACAGTCGTTTGAAGATGAACTCACCGCTTTTCGAAAATATGCTGAATATTATCCGGATAACTGCATCCTCTTAGTGGATACCTATGATACTCTCGGGCAAGGCATTCCCAATGCCATTGAGGTAGCAAGGGAGCTGGAAGAAGCTGGGCATCAGCTCAAAGGAATTCGGCTGGATAGCGGAGACTTGGCTTATTTTGCACGTAAAGCTCGCCAGCAGCTTGATCAGGCGGGACTTGATTATGTAAAAATTGCGGTCTCCAACCAGCTGGATGAACGACTCATCAAAAGCCTGTTAAATCAACGAGCGCCCATTGATCTTTTTGGGGTCGGTACGCGGCTCGTCACCGGCTACGAAAGCCCCGCTTTGGATGGGGTCTATAAGCTGGCTTCCATAAATGATGAACCCAAGCTTAAGGTTTCCGAAAATGTGGAGAAAACCACGCTCCCCGGCAATAAAAAAGTAATGCGATACAGCGACGCTGAGGGTATGTTTTACGGAGATGGCATTTTGCTTGCCGAAGATGACGACGGAAAGACGATTCACCACCCCTTTTATCCCGCCAAGCATGCTGATATTGCCTCCTTTAGTGCCGAACCCATTTTACACTCTGTGTACAAAAACGGTAACTTACAGATAGATCCGCCAACACCAATAGAAAGTGCGGCCTATGCCAGGAAACGACTGGATAAATTAAATGCCGAGCATAAACGCTTTGAAAATCCACATATTTATAAGGTGGGCATCAGCCAGAAGCTGATGGATCTGCGTGACCAGTTAATAGAGAAATTGAAATAGAAGCTATTTCGTAATGCCGCCCGACCGCTGATTTTTTTGTGGTCAGACGGCTTGGCGAGCCACGAAAATACTGTATTAGCTCCAAGGGAGTTGCTCCCGATCGTTTAATATACGGCTCAATCTATTGGATAACGGGAGTCTAACTCCCTTGGAGCCTTATCACCCTTTGGGTTGAGGTTGTCAGCAGTCTTACGGCCTAAAAATTAAGGTTGTAAAGTTATTCCAAAGGGTTTACATCCTCCTGTCCCTCCTTCAAAGGGGAAAATTCACGGTTCTTTTTAATGATAAAATTAAAAGCATTTTCAATATTATGAACGCACTGCTGATTATTGACGTACAAAATGATTTTTGTCCCGGTGGCGCCCTCGAAGTCCCCAACGGCGATCAAATTATCCCCACCATTAATGCCCTCTCAAAACGATTTGATGTGGTCATCCAAACGCAGGACTGGCACCCGGCCGGGCATTCCTCTTTTGCCTCCAGCCATGAGGGCAAGCAGCCTTTTGATACCACTGATATGCCTTACGGCACGCAAGTACTCTGGCCGGACCACTGCGTGCAGGGTTCTGATGGCGCTGACTTCCATCCTGATTTGAACACCGACCGCAGCCAGCTGATCGTCCGAAAAGGCTTCCGAAAAGAAATCGACTCCTATTCAGCCTTCTTTGAAAATGATGAATCCACCACTACGGGGCTCACCGGCTACCTGCAGGCACGAGATATTGATAAGCTCTATGCAGTGGGACTCGCTACCGATTTCTGCGTGAAGTGGTCGGTAATGGACGGCCTTAAGGAAGGCTTTGAACTCTTTGTTGTGGAAGACGCCGTCAAGGGTATTGATTTGGAAGGCTCCGTAGAGCAGGCCTGGACCGAGATGATGGGGGCCGGCGCCAAGAAAGTATCATCAGAGGAGTTGCTTCCCTGATGCAGGATACCGGATAGTTTCCTTATGATAAGCGTCCATGCTTGTCATAATTATATTGTTTCAAGCGTGGACGCTTAAAACAGCCCTGCTTTTAGATTTACAAATGCTCTGTGGTTCTTTGTGCCTTCAATTGAAGGCCTGCCCGCGGAAGGACCAAGAACATTCAATATCCGAAAATCGGTACTTGCAATTATCCCCGCTTCGCGGTACTCCCTTCCTCGAATTGCTCGGGACACGCAAAAAGTGATTACATAAGGAAGGGTTCGTGATAGATAAATAGGTCCATTCAGGCGTTTTTGACTATTCCAAGTTACAAACTTGAAACAGCAGAGACAGTGGCTTTTTGCATTCCAGTTTGCCTGGTCCTGACATATCAGGATTTGTGTCATTCCAAAAAGTAATATGAACCATGGCATTGATTATAATGGGACAATTTTTATTTTTCCACTCCCTTCCCTGCTCGGAGGGAAGGGCCGGCATGCGCTACGAAGT
Organism: Fodinibius salsisoli; assembly: GCF_026229185.1. GTDB lineage: Bacteria > Bacteroidota > Rhodothermia > Balneolales > Balneolaceae > Fodinibius > Fodinibius salsisoli. The sequence continues at coordinate 434,909 of NZ_JAGGJA010000003.1, forward strand.
TTTAACGTAGTAGTGGGATGGGTCACTTTTCGAGCATTCCATACTCATCGGATGAGAAACAAGCCTAGTCCCCGCTTGAGACTCCTCTTCGCCAGCTCCTCGGAGTGACAACGCTGATGCCTTTAATAATGTTATCCGCCAACATATGTAACTTTTTATATAGGTGAGCACGCTTTTCTATACCCACCAGCCTAAAGTTCTCTATGGAAATAAAAGGATCTGTATCCTGGGTGGTACTTCATTTTCCCAGCCTTCATTTTTTGGGTACCTTTAGATCAATCTAAAAGCCATAAAATAAAGCCTTAAAATTCTAAGCATCTAACCCAACAAACCGTTTTTGATGATCCACCAAACCGACTATTGTATTTTAGGAGCCGGACTTGCCGGGCTTTCCCTCGCCGATGCTCTGCAACAGCAAGATTTTTCCGTTGTCCTCATCGATAAAAACGATATCGCCGCCGGGGCCTCCGGTACGCCCGGGGGATTGGTGAACCTGGCCACCGGCCGACGGGCCACCAAAGTCTGGAAAGCAGAGCAGTGTTACGAGGCTATCACTCAAAACCTTTCCAAAGTGCAGGCTGTTACGGACAAACCATTCTACCAAAAAAGCGGCCTCCTCCGTCCTGCCCTGCTCAAAAAGATGGCCCGCAAAATGAGCGATCGCTATGCAAATACCCCCTGGCCCAACGGCTGGTGCCAGTGGAAGTCCGAAGGTGAAATTAAAGAGATGCATCCCGGCATCCAGTGTGTGGATGGTGGGCTGTGGCTGCCCATTGGCCTCTCTGTGGATGTGGGCGCCTACCTTCGGGGCTATGCTCACCTTCTCAGTCAGCTGGGCGTTCAAATTCATACAAATCAACAAGCAGAAATAGCTACCGCTGATACCGGCTGGCAACTGGCGTTTGAGGACACCACCGTCCGAGCCCAACATATTGTCTATGCCACCGGGGGCAGCACGACCGAATCGGAGTACTGGGATTGGCTTCCCCTTCATTATATCAAAGGACAGGTGGCGCTCTTTTCGACCGGCGACCGTCCCCTTTCGTTCAGCCACTCCATCTCCAGCCTGGGATATATGGCTCAGACCAACAAACCGAACACCTTTGTGCAGGGCAGCACCTACGAGCACGACTTCACCCATCTCAATCCCGATAAAGAAGGCGAAGAATACCTCCGCCAGCGGATGCGCCGTACCCTGCCCCAATTAGAAGAGGAAGTAGAAACCGTGGGTCAGTGGGCCGGGGTTCGAACTTCTACGCCCAATCGCAAGCCCATTCTGGGGCGGCATCCCGAACATCCAAATATGCATGTCTTCACCGGATTAGGATCAAAAGGACTGCTCTACAGTAAGTTCCTCGCCGACCATTACGTGGATTACTTAACCGACGGCGATGCACTCTTTCCGGATGTGGATATTGCGCGGATAGGGAATTGAGAATTACGAATTGGGAATGAAGAATTAAGAATGGGATGCCTGGATCAGGGTGCAATAGCCTTATTAGCCGGGGCTGCTTTCTTCATTAACAGCTGTGTGAATCTCCTCCAGACTTCTCTGAATCTGTCTATGAGCCTTCTTTTTCTCCTTCAGACTTGCATATAAGGGTTTTATGCCCCTTTTTACCTGTCAAGAGCGTTCCCATTAACCATCAGGTGAACCAATAAACCCGTATTGTGGCTTACCAGAAAAAGAAGATTCCCCGCGAAGTACGAGCCCTCCGTAACCGGCTGAACCGGGTGCGGCATATAGCGGAACAGTTTGAATGGAATCCTCAAGAGCTGATTGAAGAAAGCGAGCAGCATCTCCATTCGGTGGAAGAGATGGTCAATGAGTATAACGCTATCCTCGCGGAGGCCGATGCGCTGCGCGATAAAATCAACCAGCAAACGCTGCGGGCACAGGATCTCCATGAGCGGCTGCGGATGGTCGTTATCGGTCAGTATGGTCGCGACTCGCGGCCCTACCGGATGTTGGGCGGAGTGCCTCCATCGGAGATCGACTACAGCCGCAAGGCAAATAAGGACAAAGAGGAAGAATAGTACCCGCCCTTCGTCAAATAGACATTTCCCTGGTGGGGACTATGTCTTTCAATGGAACACTATCAAGATAACACAATGATAATTCACATTTACCTCCGCCTGCTTCCTGGCTGATGCTTCTCCGTCCCCGCTCCGTATAAAGACGGAGCAATCACGGAGGAAGTACGGAGAAGACAGGGCCTTGGCCCCGGGCGAAAACCTGCAAGACGAGGGCTTAACTTTCAAGACTTTCATCTTTACGCTTTGCTCTAATCTCAGGGGTCCAGCGGACTTTTGATGACACTTCCCTTATTTTTGATAACATGGGTGTAAATCATGGTGGTCTTTACATTTTTGTGGCCCAACAGTTCTTGAACCGTACGAATATCATAGCCGTTTTCGAGCAGGTGCGTTGCAAAGCTATGGCGCAACGTGTGGCAGGTGGCGTGTTTTTTGATTCCGCTTTTCTTCACCGCTTGTCTGACATTTCTCTGGATGGTTGAATTAGAAATATGATGGCGGTGCACCAGGCCGGAGCGCGGATCTTCGGCTCGCTGGGGAGAAAGAAACAGGTACTGCCATTTCAATTCTCCAGCGGCATTCGGATACTTTTTAGACAATGCCTTGGGAAGAAGGGTTTCGGGATATCCCTCTGCTACATCTTTTTGATGCAGTATCTTCACCCTTTCAACCTGACTTTTCAGGTCTTCTTTGACGATTTGGGGCATGATAGTGATCCGGTCTTTTTTTCCTTTGCCCGAGCGAACCTGTATTTGGTTATAACTAAAATCCAGATCTAACACCCTGAGCCGAAGGCATTCGGATATCCGCAATCCGGCACCATACAACAGCTGGGCAACGAGTTTGGAGGTTCCCCTCATATTACGCAAAAGCGCCTTTACTTCGCCGGATGTCAAGACGACCGGCAACTTTTTAGGTGTTTGTGCCCTTTTAAAGTCCATCATCTCTCTGAGCGGTTGGTCGAGTACATGTTCGTACAGAAATAAAATAGCACACAGCGCCTGGTTTTGGGTTGAGCCGGCGACATTTCGCTCCTCTGCCAGATAGTTAAGATATGCAACTACCTCCTTTTCGGCCATCCCGGAAGGATGCCGCACGTCATGAAATTTGATAAAGCGAATCACCCAATTGACATACGCCTGCTCCGTTCGGTAGCTATAATTTCTACGGCGGATTGCTATTCTTAGCCGGGCAAGTAATGAAGGTTTTGACATAATAATATTGATCTCTTTTTGAACCTTAGGTTATTAGTAAGACCCCAAAAGAGGCTAAACCTTACAAAAGAATATTATGTCAACCTGTTATGTCACAAAAAGAGGGGTGCCATGCATGATAATATCCAAAAATAATACGCTTTTTGTGTTTCAGGGGAATTTTTAGCAAACTATGCCTATGCACGATAATATCATTATGCCGTTGGCTGTTTGACATAATTATAGGTTATATGCCTTAATTGCTTAAAATTCGTCAAGTATGCTATCAAAAGATTTAATCAAACATATCCACCAAAACTATCCTGAAATTGAAGAAAAGTTAAACCTTTCAAAAGATGTCTTTGTTGCTAGCGATTTTCGAGAGAAAGATAGAAATAATGAGTATTGGGGGATTTCATTTCTGCTCTCTGATTTAAAATCAATCCAACCTTTTAATCAGTATAGACTAGACATAAAAAAAGAATACAATATTGAGGGGCAAGAAATTAGTTATAAGAAATTAAATTCTTCCCAAAATCACCCTTCCATACTCAATGAATTCCTAAGCGCAATTGACACTATTGATGGGATTCTCTTTAACTTTATGATAGATTCTAGTTTTGATACAGTGTGTAACGATTCAAAATCAGTCTGGCAAAATGATGAAGAATTATCTACCTACAAATTTAATCAATTTCAAAAGTTAGAGCTTTTCAGTCATTTAGCAGGTTTAGTTATTTCCTCAATAAAAAGTGAAATAGAAACTTTAAAATGGATCACTGATCATGACAACGTAATCAATAATCGGTCGAGAAAAGAGATCGCTATTAAATTTTTCTTTGAGGTAGTCTCAAAATATCTTGGTCCTAATGAAATTAGATATGAGTTTATCGATCCAGACAAAGATAGCGAAGATAGGATTTTAGCAGATCTATCAAATATACCCGACTTAATTGTAGGACCAATGGTTGATATTAAAAATTCCTATCAGAGAGAAGAAATTGAAATAACAAAGAGAGGTGTACCTTTTCCATCAAGCTCTAAAGTTAAGTCAATAAGCTACTCTGAATGGTTTTTTGCCAATAATAAAAATCTTAAAAAGATAAATACTGAGATTGAATTTGATCCAGAATCAAATATGATAAACTACATTGATATTTATCCAAAAAAGTAGCGGCATATAACCAGCGCATTAAGCGGACGTGCCTCGCCCTTCCCTGCCGGTTTTGAGCTGGTCAATTTCTGTAGTACATTTTGTTTTAAATTCACGTTGGCCTGCACGCAGCTTATGCGCAAGGTCGTTAGGCTGCGCGGCTAAGGCCTTCTCATCTTGTCTTGTTTTGTAGCAGCGTTTTTTCGCTTCTTTTTGGGCTAAAATTGGCATCCGGCTCTCCGCTCGTTTTAACGATTGCTTCTGTCAGGCTAAAATTTTGGGTTACAGTTTTCTGGCCTTTTTAATGAGTGACTCTACAGAAATTGCTACTGTTTCTCAGGCTTTTGCCTCCTCGCTCCTTTCTCCCGGCTTGGCGCTGGCGCCGCTTCCAACATCGTCGGCGGCCGTGCTTTTGTTGGGCTCGTCAGGTTCAGTGGCCTTGGTTTCGGGCCTCAGCCTAACCAGCGCTTCAACGTGGACGCACCTCGCCCCAGGCCTGCCAGTTTTGTTTTCTGGAAAGCGATTAGTAATGTGTTGCTAAATCAACAACAGTCCGTACGCCCGTTAAGCGCAAGGTCGTTAGGTACATTTATAACTATTAAACCATGGAGAATGCTTCAGTTGTTCTTGATACAAACGCATACAGGTATTTAGCAAGTAATCTAAGTCAAAAGGAGACAAAAAAATTAGTAGATAAAATAAACACATTAGAAGAAGAAAGAGACATAGTATCTTTCACCTCACATGTCGTTGCAGCTGAATTACTTTCTCATCTAAATGACAACAATGATCCTCACTATACAAATTGTAGGAATGCAGCTAATGCTTTATTCCACCATAATATTAATGATGATAACGGTAATTTAAGATTCGTAGCTGATTCTGAATCTGAATTATGTCGCATCTTATTTGAAAGAGAATCGCCACATTGGGAAGAATTAACCGCCCAACAAAATCATCTTTTATATGAAATATATAATAAATCAGAAGATGAAGAATTAAGCCATATCTCTGATCATTTAAATGAGATTAGCCAAAGAGTTGAACAATCAGAAAAGCAATTTGTGAAAGATATGTGGAACTATGTGGTTAAAACTGCTAAATCTGATGCAAAAGATTGGGACGATGTTCGGGATGACTCTGATGCTAGAGAAGAGGCAATGAAATATTTAAGATCTGCAGACCAAGAATTAAATACGGCAAAAGGGTTGGTTATTAAAACAATGAATATTCTCAACATTAAGCAGACACAGGAAGTTATTAATGATAAGGCGCGCTATTTGTCGAAAATATTTGATGCTCATATTAAATTATATTCTCAAATTCTTGAGAAAATTCTACTTGGTGGAGCAAATGTAGAAAACAAATCTCGACCTAACTGGATTTGGGATCTTCAATTGTCATTTTACATTGGAGAAGAAAGTTCTATAGATGGTAGAAAAACTTATCTAATTACGTCCGATGGTGAAATTCTCAAAGCAGCAGAAGAAGCAAACTCCTCGGACTATGTTTTTGAATTAAATGAGTATTTACAAATGATTGGTTTTTAAATGTACCTAACCCGCGCATACCCTTAGCTAAGAGTCAAATAAAAGTGTTAAAAAGGGTAACTAAGATGCACCTTTTCCACAAATGGAGGGATTCCATTTAAAAAAATCCCGATAAAGAGGTGGTTTTAGGCAA
>NZ_JAGGJA010000040.1 GCF_026229185.1 Fodinibius salsisoli
GCTGCCGTCACTACATCCAACTCGGGATCCACGCTCTGAGCATCCGGCCCCTGGTGACTTGGAATTTCCGGTTCGGGAACCAGCGTATTCATGATGCCACTCTTATGGCTTTCCCACGGATCGGTAGCCCGACGTAGCAGCGTGCCACGCGCTTTCTTGAGCAGTCCGGCCCGTTTCAACGCACCCAGGGTTCGCACAATGGAGGTGGTGTTGCAGGAAACAACCCTGGTTGAATCTCTTCCCACCGCTGAGTCGTAGTTGGATTCGGCACTGAAGGAGTGACCGGTTGTTTCATGTTTTTCACCACCCTGTACGATATATTTCACCCCTGCTTGCCGGTATTTTTCAGCATTTTGAGCACCGAATTTTTTGGGAGCACAGTCCACAACCACATCGGCGATAGATACTAAATCATCAAGGTTGCCGGCCACGGGTATGTGGGAATCGTCCATGGCTTGTCGTCCTTCCTCCGTATTGGCAAATACACTATATTTTTTGGCTGCAACTTTAATCCGCCAGTCGGCAGCTACATCTCCAATGCCAATAAGCTCCATATCATCCTGTAGGGCTACAGCCTCCGCTACTCTTTTCCCGATTACTCCATAGCCATTTACGGCAACTTTAATTTTCTTCATAGGTTCAGCCTTAAATTTTAATTGCTTTGGTTTAAGATTTTTTTCCGTTCCTCGAACTCTTCCCGTTCAATTTCTCCGCGGGCAAATCTTTTCTTTAATATTTCCATGGCATTCTCTTCCAGTTCTGTTTTGGGGCGATAGGGGATGACATTGAAAACAACCA
>NZ_JAGGJA010000041.1 GCF_026229185.1 Fodinibius salsisoli
GGGTCTAGTGAAGCAAACGACTCAAAGAGGATCTTCTCGAAGGAGCTTCAGCAAGATGTTATATAAATTATTGTTTCGATGATTAAAACGAAATTCCGTTTCTTTCAAATGCAGAAAAAACGTGTGTTTTGGGACCCCATTAAACTGGGTCAGTCGGCGTTTGGCAAAACTCCAAAACGATTCAATGCCATTAATGTGTTGGTTGCCGCGAGCAAATTCATCCCCACCGTGTTTGACACGATAGTGCTTGTCGTATCCGACATCTACCAAGCCATTATAGCCCGGCCATCCGTCGCTGTGGATCACACTCCGAAGGTCTATTTTTCCACGAATAACCCGCTGCAGGGTCTTTTTCTTCGCATCCGGTACAATTTCAGTGTACACATTGCCTCGTCGTTTGAAGATGCCAAACACAATTGTTTTTCCACCAGCACCGCGGCCTCGTTTGCCGGGGATGCGCTTGGGGCCAAAGTAGGACTCATCGACTTCAATGGTTCCCTCCAGGGGAGCTTCGCGAATGGACCACTCGACAATTTTACCACGCAGCCGGCCATAAATATCGGTAACCGACCGGCGGCTGAGCCCGGTGAGCTTAGCGGTATTTGTAGCCGTAAGATCCATCGCAAAATAGCGGATCAGTTGCCGAAATTTAGCTTCAGAAATTTTTGAACGCTTATAATACTTATTATTCATTGCATAGCAATATGTTACAAACTTTTATAATATGCTATGCTTCACTAGACCC
>NZ_JAGGJA010000042.1 GCF_026229185.1 Fodinibius salsisoli
CCTTCCTCAATTGGTGATATGGCCAGCCTGCAGTGGCTTATCCTGCAGGGGCGTACCTATGAGCTTGCCCATACGCTCAAGCATCCTCCCGCTTATGAGGGCACCACCTGGAATATCGGCTATCATCAGGGCAAGTATTATTCCAATACCAACGAGTTTAGCGGATCTATCCCCCCGGAGATCGGTAATTTGTCTAACCTTATCGCCCTGGAACTCTCCAATGCCAAAGAGATTACCGGCCCCATTCCTTCTGAACTCGGGAACCTCTCTAATCTGAAAGGATTATATCTGTCAAGAAACAACTTCACCGGGCATACGCTTCCCTCCGAGCTTGGTAATTTGAGGAACCTTAAACACTTTTACATAAGCAGGACGGGCATCGTAGGCGAGCTGCCCGATAGTTTCCAGAATTTAACCCAACTCACGGCGTTAATGATTACGGCCTTCAGCGATGCCGATGAGATTGCCGATGCGAATCTAACGGGAAGCCTCCCGGATCTGAGTGGGTATACGCAACTGAGGCGTATTTCTCTGCGCGGGCATGGCCTTACCGGGGAGTTTCCACAATATGTTAACAATGGGAACTTCCGGGATCTGAATATCCTGATTCTGGCCGGGAACGAGCTGACCGGAACG
>NZ_JAGGJA010000043.1 GCF_026229185.1 Fodinibius salsisoli
ATTACCAAAAAGGGACGGATTCTGTTGCGCAAGTACCTCGGGCAGGCCACATTTTCGCTGCTGCGAGGGGATCGCATCCTGGGGCCCTATTACCACCGAAAGGTCGCCGAGGGCATGCCGGCCGGGAAAGCCAAAGTGGCCAGCATGCGAAAGCTGGTAAAAATGTTGTATGGGGCAGCCAAAAGCCGGGAGCAATTTGATCCCCAACGCGTATATCAATGTGCAGGCTAAGCTGGCCTGCAGCACCCCAACCAGCTGATGACCGACAACCGCGCATGGTCAACCCGCCCCGACGGGGATGATCGGCACTTAATCATTGTCACGGCTGGTTGGTTTGGTTTAAGGTCGAAATCCTGTGATTGTGCGGTTCTGCAATAGTCGGAATCAGCATCCAGAGCAGGTAACATTGCCTAAAACCACCTCTTTATCGGGATTTTTTTAAATGGAATCCCTCCATTTGTGGAAAAGGTGCATCTTAGTTACCCTTTTTAACACTTTTATTTGACTCTTAGCTAAGGGTATGCGCGGGTTAG
>NZ_JAGGJA010000004.1:0-307757 GCF_026229185.1 Fodinibius salsisoli
ATTTTTTTCCGTTCCTCGAACTCTTCCCGTTCAATTTCTCCGCGGGCAAATCTTTTCTTTAATATTTCCATGGCATTCTCTTCCAGTTCTGTTTTGGGGCGATAGGGGATGACATTGAAAACAACCAGAAGGATAATACCAACCACAATAAGCCACCATATCCAATGCATGCCTATAAAGTGATGATCGTAAAACATAATACTGATGTTTTAATTAACGGTTGGTAAATACAGCTAGAACTGTATTTAAACTAATAGTAAGATAGGAACAGACGCCTTAAAACAAGCTTAAATTAGGAGAGGAGTTTTCTTAATCTTGAATCTGTGGGGCTGCCTGTTTATCAAGTAGTATCTTATTCAGATTGGAATGTGTAATTATCCCCTTAAGTTTGCCGTTTTCAATGACTGGATAAAGGGTTTGGTTTTCCAATCGAAGGACATCAATTACATCAGCCAATACTAAATTGGGTTCAAAGGTCTTAACATCTTCCTGAATTAGATCAATTATTGGTTGTTCTGATTTGCCTTCCTGAATTGCTAGGATAACTAATCTATAGGAGACGATTCCCACAAATTGATCTCCGTTTGTGACAACAAGTTCTGAGGATCGGTTTTCAAGCATCAGAGAAGCGGCCTGTGCTACTGTAGCACTCAGTGAAATACTTTGGAAATTACCGGTCATGACATCTTTTGCTGATATCAGTTTCATAGATTCTGCCATAGAAACTTGTCGCGATTCAGCACCGGCACCAAGAAATACAAATACCCCGATAAATAGTAGAAACGGATTGTAAAAAAGTCCAAACAGGATGAAGCCTATGGCCAGTAGTTGTCCTACGGAGGCAGCAACTTGGGTGGCTTTGGCCCGCTTCATCTTAAAGGCCAACAAGGCCCGAAGCATGCGGCCTCCATCCATTGGAAATGCTGGTATTAAGTTGAAAAGGACCAGAATGATGTTGATGGCCAGCAAATCAGACAGAAAATTGCTTCCCGTTACATGGTGGCTAATATCGAGCTGGCTCTGTCCGGTAACCAGTATCAACAAGAATAGTACACCGGCAATAGCCACATTTACTGCAGGACCCGCAGCCGCAACAACTAATTCTTGCTTGGGATCCTCAGGCATTCGCTCAAGTCTTGCTACTCCACCAATGGGTAATAAGTTGATATCCTGTGTATCGATACCATACCTGCGAGCTGCCAAGGCATGTCCAAATTCGTGTAGCGTCACACAAGCAAACAGCAAGGCCAGAAAGAACAGGCCCATTATAATTTCAAAAAGTCCGTGCCCCTGTTGCAGGTGCATCCAGGAGAGCCAAATAACCAACAGGACAAAGGTCCAATGGATAAAAACTTTAATGCCTGCTGGTTTACCGAGGTAGAGGGACCACTTCATGATGGTCTGCTTTCCTCTTGTGTATCCTGATCAATGCCAATATTATATATTGCCGCGATCAAGGCACCGACCAGCCAACCCAGAATAAAGGTTTGTATGAGGCCAAACAGTGCATCCAATGGTGGGACACTCATGCGAATTATGGGTTCTACATCCAGTCCATGTAATAGACTGTTAAAGAAGAAAATAGTCCCCTCTCTTCCCACCGTAACCATCAGGATAATACAGCCGATATATAGAACAGCGCCAGTAGTACCAACGGCCATTCCCAATTTTTTAATGCTTAGCGTTTTCATAGTGACCTCCGTATTTAATGTTGATGATCTTGATGTTTGGATCCTCTTCGGTGGTGCCCAATCATCAGGATGTGGCAGGCAAACATTGCTACGACAAATAGAAAGATGGTTATGTTACTGCTCAGCCCCAGCATTGGGGCGAAAAACAGAAGCAGAAGTGGAACACCACATCCAATAATCATCCAAAGGGTATGCTTGCTCATTTTTTGTGATATGGTTAGTTGTTGGCAAGTAAACTTTTGAGCTTGTTGAACTCTTCTTTTGATATCTCACCGGTTTGAAATCGTCTACGGTGAACTTCGACGGCTGCATTTCTGATTTCAAGCCGGTGCTTGCCACGTAAGGCCAGATACCAGATTAGAAGAAAAACCCCGGCTAATAAAATCCATAGTACCGGGGCCCAATGCGTATTTAGAGCGTTAAGCCAGTCCATGATTAGTTGTGATGTTGCCCGCGGCTGTTGCCTTTCATACCGTCTTTTTTGTTCATCATTCCTTGGCCATTCATCATGTTACCCTGCATCATCTGCATGCACATCATCTGCATTTTCATCATGGATGAGTCACCCATCATCTCCATCATTTTAGAGCGGTCCATTTCTCCATCCTGCATCATAGACTGCATCATGTTCATGTGTTTTTGCATGCGCTCCTTCATCTGAGGATTTTTCATCATTTTCTGCATATTGCCCATCATCATGGTACTGTCCATGTTCATCGAACCCATCATTTGCTGCATCATTTGTCGGCGCATCTGGGGATTCTGGGCCATATGTTCCATCATCATGGAACGCATGGTGGAGTCTTGCATCATCTCCATCATCTGCTGTCTTTTTTGTGTCATGTCTCCCTGCTTCTGCTGGGCCATACCCATGGTTGTAAAGAGTAGCATGAAGGATAGAATCATTGTTAAGCGTTTCATAGTAGTCACCTTTTATTTGGATTAAATTCCAGTTTAATTTCTTGTTATAGGTTGCTTATTACCTTTTCTAATCTCTTTCGGACCTCATCAGCAATAGGCTGAAGTCCATCGTTGGATACGGCCTGCATTGAGGCCACTGGGTTTACGGCCGAAACTTCTACCGTGCCATCTTCATTTTCCTCCACAATGACGTTACAGGGGAGCATTACGCCAATTTTGTCTTCCGCCTGCAGCGCCTTGTGAGCAAAGTTTGGATTACAGGCACCCAGGATTTTATACTTTTTAAAATCTACATCCAGCTTCTTTTTCAGGGTATCCTTGACGTCGATTTCCGTCAGCACTCCGAATCCCTCTTCTTTGAGTAGGTCGGTTACTTTTTCGATGGCCTGATTATAGGAGAGATCGACTTTTTGTGATGTGAAATATTCCATAGTGTTTTGGTTTTTAAGATTCAGTAGGTTTTGATGTTCTACTGTAACATACAACAACCTCCCTTAAAGCAACCTTAAAGTGTGTAAGAATTATTTAAGAATAGCTGCTCCCTCTTTACCGTCACGAATTCTTATTAACTTTTCAATAGGGCAAACAAAGGCTATTCCGTCTCCTTTATGACCTGTTTTCCCATACTTTTTAATAATGTCAATAACATTGTCTGAATCTTTTGATTCCACAGCAATCTCAATTTTTACTACATGTGTATGCATGGCAGGAAAATTCAGGGACCCATGCTGATGGTCAGGATCACTGTACCGACCGGTTCCTTCCCCTTCAAAAACGGTCATACAGCATGCGGAGTGCTGTGTAAACATCTTCAAGGAGCATGGGCCGTATATAAGCTTTGACAAGTTTCATGATAACCTCAGGTTTAGCGTTCTATTTTAAGGAATCGTGCATTAATAGCCACGATTACGGTACTAAGTGACATTAACACAGCGCCAAGGGCGGGGCTCAGAATAATACCATAAGTGTATAAAACCCCTGCAGCCAATGGTATCGCAAAGGCGTTGTATCCCGTAGCCCACCACAAGTTCTGAACCATTTTTTTGTAGGTCGCTTTTGCAAGCGCAATTAATGACGCTACATCCTTGGGATTACTTTGGGTAAGAATAATGTCACCTGTTTCTACAGCCACATCCGAACCGGCCCCGATAGCAATACCCACGTCTGCCTGCGCCAGGGCCGGGGCATCATTCACACCGTCACCGGTCATGGCCACTTTGAGTCCGCGCTGTTGCACTTCTTTTATTTTAGCCGCTTTTTCTTCGGGCAATACTTCGGCAAAGAAATCATCCAGCTCGAGCTCGTTGGCCACATAGGCGGCGGTTTGCCGGTTGTCGCCGGTGAGCATGATACACTGGATGCCCATGTCGTGGAGACTTTGAATAGCCTCGCGAGAATCTTCCCGGATACTGTCACCAAGGGCGATAGCTCCCTGAAGTTGATCGTCAATAATCACGAATACCACCGTTTTACCCTGTCCTGAAAGCTGCTCATACTGTTCTGTTGGATGGTCAATGTTATGTTCACGCAGGTAACCGGGGCTTACCACTTTGACCTGTTCGCCATCCACGCGACCTTCAATTCCTTTTCCTGTAATAGAGTTAAAGTCCTCTACTTTCATCAGTCCGTCCGTAGCTTTTACGATGCCCCGGGCAATAGGATGTTCGGAGTTTTGCTCCAGCGAGCCGGCAAGGCTCAACAGTTGTTCCTTATCGTCGAAGCCATTAAATGTAAGGACATCCGTCACGCCGAATTCACCATGGGTAAGTGTTCCTGTCTTATCAAATATGATGGCACCAAGGTTACGGGCCTCTTCAAAAGCGGTACGGTTGCGAATCAAGAATCCATTTTGGGCGGCCAGGCTGGTGGAAACGGCTACAACCAGTGGTACGGCCAGTCCCAGCGCATGCGGACAGGCAATAACCATTACGGTGACGGTTCGTTCCAGAGCGAACACAAAGCTTTGGGTTGTAAAGAAGGTCCACGCAAAAAAGGTGAGCGCACCGGCACCTAACGCAATGATTGTTAGCCAAAATGCTGCACGGTTAGCCAAGTCCTGTGTTCGAGATTTGCTTTCTTGTGCCTGCCGTACAAGGTCAATGACCTGGGAGAGAAAGGAGTCTTCCCCCGTCCGGTTAACTTCAATAGTAAGAGATCCTTCTCCATTAATAGATCCCCCGATTACTTCATCGTCTTTTTGTTTGGACACGGGCTTTGATTCTCCCGTCATCAGTGATTCGTTAACCGAACTTTTCCCCTCCAGGACAACACCATCTGCAGGAATCTTCTCACCAGGTTTTACCAGCACCTTAAATCCTTTCTGAAGCTCCTCAAGCGGGACATCTTTTGTTGATCCATCGTCTTGCACAACATGCGCTTCCGACGGCATGAGCTTAGCCAGCTCTTCCAACGCACGAGAGGCGCTCATCACCGACTTCATCTCGATATAGTGGCCGATCAGCATGATATCCACCAGGGTAGCGAGCTCCCAGAAGAAAACTTGTCCTTCTACCGCAAACACTACCAGGGTGCTATATACGTAGGCGGCCGTAATAGCAACACCAATAAGGGTCATCATTCCGGGCTGGCGTTTTTTCAGCTCATCATAGAGTCCCTTCAAAAATGGCCAGCCTCCATAAAAGAAGACGACACTGGAAAGTACGAATGAGATATAGGTATCACCGGTAAAGTGGAGCGCATCCCCTAACCCCAGCAGTTCCTGAATCATGTGAGATAGAATCAGGATAGGAATAGTTAGGGCAATGGATATCCAAAACCGCTTCAGGAAATCCTGGGCCATGTGGGCATGGTGCTCGGCATGCCCGCCGGAGTGGTTGTGTTCTTTGTGATGTTGATGCTCGTTTTGATGAGCGTGAGAGTGATCAGTGTGTTCCATAATACCATCCTTAAGCTATTTTTGTGTTAGCCAAAATGGACCGCAACTTTGGCTTTCAGGTATTATAGTAAGAAAAGGCTTAAATTAAGCTTAAAAACGCCTACTCTTGATATAATTTTTAAAGGGAAAGTTATATCTATGAAAGTACTTTCGATACCCAAGCACGACTTACACCAAATTTTCGAGCTATTTCATCTTGGTTTTTTACCTTACCAGAGTCTAATAACTCCTCATAGATTGAACGTTGCTCGGCTCGACTTTTCTGTTTCTTTTTCTTCTTTTTGGGTGATTTAGAGTTAACAAATTTTGTGTAAAATTTTTGGTTCGCATCATTAAAATTCGGGTATGAATTGAGCAATTTTTGGTAGTCAATTTTGTACTCATTTCCTTTTGGACCCTGTCTTAGGACTCTGATAGGCCATTGTAGGGGAAAGGCTTTCCGCATATACGTGGAGCTCTATTGAAGGCTGATTAGCAGAAGCCGGTCAGTCCTTTTTTATTTTGAAGGGAGTAATATGAAGCATTTTCTTTACATACTTCGATCAGAGGTTAAGGAGACATACTACATTGGTGTGTCGGATGATCCAGAACGCCGGCTGGCATACCATAATGGAGAAAGCAAAGGCTATACCCGGCAGATCTCTTTGGTGGGGATCCCTTTTTTATTCCCATCATATAAATAAGTCTTTCCCTCGCACAATTCACCGGGTATAAGGCTATCCCTGACTGTCTCCCTCAATTGTGGAGTTTATGTATGTTCAGTTTTCAAGTAATACTATCCAGGCAGTAGTTAATATTGTGTTAATTTTCCATCCAGATTTAACATAATATCAATTATCAATATCCGGGGCACTGGGTAGAGTTAAGATATACGTTAATAGCGTTTAAGCGGCGATTTTGCAATATTATTTTTGTCAATTCTGATTCTTCATCGTAAAATGATAGGGAAATAAAAAAGCCCCCGGTCATATCCGCTAAGATTTGGGCCGGAGGCTTCAATAACCCTAAATAAATAGGATTACACTATGCAAAGTAACAAAAAAATCGACTTACAGAAAGCACTGGATAATTTTATTAATGAACTCAAAAGGACTGGCAGAGGCTTATCCAGAGAAAGATTTTGACGGGTACTTGATTGAAGAGGTTGCACCAGTATTAACAGAGGATGATCAGATATTTTCTACATCTGTATTCAGTAAACTAAATTTAGCGGTTATGTTAAGTCGTTATGAACTCGAAAATAGAGGACGTTTTTTGGAGCGCGCAATGAGATTAATGAACGACAAGGCTATTTGTTAGCTGTTAGATCATCTTTATTCATGCGAGAAAGGGGTAACCGTAAGAGGATGGGTATTGATCCTAAAGGTGTAGAATATGCCTATAACAGCCTAAGTGCAGACAATAACCAATTACAAAAAATGCTTAATACATACCTGTGTGACCGTATTCAGTCATACAGGAACGAAATAAAAAACTAAGAGAAGCATCTTAACTCTCAAAGCCCCGGTCTATTATTTTTCACACTCTTTCACATCTTTTTGGGCTGATCTACAAAAGGTGGTAAAAGAAATTATCCCTCCTCGATGCCCTGGAAGCTTTGGAATGATTGAGTTCAAACAAAGTAGATTTGATGTTCTTGGATTTAAATATGCATAAATATAATTGAGATGAAAATTTTAAATGACGTATATCTAATCGTGGGTGAGGTCAATTGTAACCCGGAGTGCGTATGGAAAACTTGAGAAAGACACTGTTTTTTGTGCGAAGAACAAGTAGCTAAGGATTCTGATTTCAATCTGAAGGGGGGCGCTATTATGATATCATTGAACGAGAGGTCTATAAGACAAAAAGCCGGTAGAAATTAGTATGATAATACCTATCGGGTGAAATGATTGTGTAGATTCATATGTTATTAGGCTTGAATAATTCAAAGTTATTTAAGTAAGGATCTTATTTGCATAAGCCGAAAGGATATTGATGGTATGGAAAAGGTTCCCCGGCTTAAGCTAATCAACGGCCTCTCAGGGTTTAAAAGTGCAAACTTGGTAGGCACACGGAATGAGGGTGGGGTTGAGAACTTAGCGGTGTTTAGCTCAGTTATTCACTTAGGATCGACCCCGCCGCTTCTTGGCAGTATCTTACGACCTAATACTGTTCCCTGGCATACCTGGGATAATATTAAGTCATAAGGTTGGTACACGATAAATCATGTTAACGTCGATATATACGAGCGGAGCCATAACACTTCCGGAAAATATCGCGAAGACATATCCGAGTTTGGTGCATGTAATTTGACCCCTTGGTATTCGGAGCAATGCCGGGCACCGTATGTTGCCGAATCAAAAATAAAGATTGGTCTCAAACCTGTGGAACAGCATCTGATTGAAGCAAATAATACCATGTTGCTTGTAGGTTCAATTCAGGAGATAAGGCTTCGAGAGGAGTTACTGGGTACTGATGGATCGCTCGACATCGAAAAAGCGGGTACCGTAGCAATTAGTGCACTGGACGGATATCATAAAACCGAGGTTTTGGATAAGCTGGATTACGTTCGGGTAGACCCAAAAGATAGAAGAGCGGATCAATAGCTTTAGTTCTGTTCATACCCGATCCTTGGCCTCCTCCAATATCATCTCCATCCATGTTGTATGAAACCGAAATTATGTACTTATAATAACGAACTGAGACATCCATTTCCTGATCATCAAACGAGGCCCCAAATTCGGAGATAAGTCAAACTGTGGTATCTTGATTTTCCATCTTGAGGGATAAACCGATTGGCCGTTTGGGTGTTCTCAGGTACACAATATTTCGAATGTGTTACGTCGCTAACATCGGTTAATAGGACAGCTTTATTTTTCAGCCTGTTTTGAAATCGAGTAGTTCTGGTAACCCTTACGCTGCCCAGCCCAACTTTTCAGTTTCTTTTTGCCTTTTGAGTTAGCACTTTTCACTCTTAGTCTTTGGGTTGCATTATTTAAAAATAGGTGTCGCCCAAAACATGGTCGTCCTTATTTTTTCCACTAAGAGCGGGAAACTGATATTGAAATACAATGATTGGATTAGGAAGATCTGAAAATAAGCCCCCAGTCGCCGTCTTTCTTCCATGCTTTGCCTACATAGGTTCCAAATACAGTAATTTTTTCCCATTTTTCCGGGGTAATGGTGATAGGATCATAGGCCGGATTCTCTGGGTAAAGGATAATGCCATCCGATTTACGCTGAATGGTTTTGAGCGTGGTTTCTCCATGGTAATCAATGGCTCCAATCTCTCCATCCTGAGGGGGGCGTGGATCAATGATAATATACTCACCATCTCTTATATCCGCATCAATCATGCTCTCTCCATCGACGATAAGCGCAAAATAATGGTCAGACTTTGAAGGATGTATCTCTACCGGCAGGTGGCCGAGGTTCTCGCTGATAGCCTCATGCATGGCTCCGGCAGCTATACGGCCCTTCACAGGAATACCGGGGTAAAAGCCCTTAAGTTGTGAACGTTTGGTAGGATGCACATCATAATTTCCACGTCCCTGTTTAATCAGGTAGTTCTTGCGTTTCAGCGAGCTAAGATGTTGGTAGATGCTATTGGTAGAGCTGTAGTCAAACTTTTCCTGCATATCAGCATAGGAGGGAAATTGGTTATAGTCTTCCAGATAATTAAGGAGATATTCCCAAAGCTGTTGTTGTTTGTCAGTCAATGATTTCATAAGAGGCAATGATAACAAAAAACATGAAATAATACATGAAATGATGAAGAGCTGATTGTAGTCAAAATCATGTCTGATTGGGGAATAAAATTAGTAGCTCAAAGCGCGTTGTGTCTGGGGCTAAACCCAGAACTTTCCAAATAGAACTTCATTTAGATTAAGGGGGGCAACTATATACAGTCAATGAAATGATGATATATCAGGAGATGCAAACATCACTTATTAATTCGTTATTCCAGAAGTGTATTGTAGAAAAGTCTAAACCATTGGTGGAAATTGATGAAACGATCAAAACAGCCCATCCATAAGTATGGACGGGCTGACGGGCTTTAGCTTATATTGGAAGCGTTTAGTTTTGTTGGGTACTGATATCTGTAAGCCGATTTCTTAAACCGACTTTGCTCATAGATACACTCAATTCATAATCATCCAAAAACAATTGCCAGGTGCCTTCGCCATGTGTAGTAATAAAGCGTTGCCTTAACTCGCTGGATTCATCCAGCTCAGCAAGTCCTGTATCCAGGGAGCTGACAATGGCCACCTGACCCTGCCCGTGGAGTTGTCGCTGATATACAT
Organism: Fodinibius salsisoli; assembly: GCF_026229185.1. Taxonomy (GTDB): domain Bacteria; phylum Bacteroidota; class Rhodothermia; order Balneolales; family Balneolaceae; genus Fodinibius; species Fodinibius salsisoli. The sequence continues at coordinate 9,795 of NZ_JAGGJA010000004.1, forward strand.
TATAGCGGCCATCAAACCCTTGTTCCGTGTTGGCTTCATACCAGTCATCAAGCATACGAGTAAACCGGGCCATTTCTCCCGATTTAATGTGATATACGGTTACAATAGACATTTCTGTTGGAGTATCAGATTCATTTTGAGCATACTTGTTCATATGCTTCCACCATTCCACGTCAATAGTCCCCACCAGTAATGGCTGCACATTATCCAGCCAATCTTTTCCATGAGCGTCGGTATATTCAACGTTTTCATGCTCTGTCCAGGTCATAGGCCCTTCTACTCCTTGATAAGTGCCACTGTAGGGGCCTGACTCCATATAAAAGGCATAAACCGGTGACTCTTGGTGGAATTTTTGGTTATGATCTTCCCAAGCCTGTTCAAACTCTTGTACTTTGTCATTTTCAGCTGTCAATCGGTATAAAACATAAATTTGGTTTTCATCGGATGTGTCCTGTGCTGTGACGCCCAATGCCCCAAAAATAAAAACCACTCCCACAAAGCTTATTATTCTTTTCACATCTAACCCCTATGATTATGTTATATTTAATATGATACGTTAGTTCTTCAAGGGGTTATTTGCAATTTTATCGGATAAATTTTGTATGAATAACAACATTATGGGTGTAAATACCCATGCTCATCTAAGTATAATCTCTTACTATTTTCCCTTACTCAGTCCAAAATAGTATCTAATGTTGGATGTTCAGCATAATAGTGCAGAACCAAACTAAGCCTGATAAAAAACAAGCCGCCCGGCTGATATACAATCCTGAATATCAGTTATGATTGCATATTTATTATGTCAAAAATAGATAACAGGGGACTTTTTGCTCAAGAGTGAGAGAGATAGGGCTCTTTGCTTATGTTTTTTGTTAATATTGCTGCCAATTTGATGATGAAATATACTGTATGCGCTTTTAATGAGGTCCTTAATTGAGAAGAATCAATAAATAATTAAAGCTTCCTTTTCGTGCTTGTTGAGCTGTTTAATTTCATATTCTCGCTGACAGGCTTTGGAACGATTAGGATGTTCTTCAACAAATACGACTTCTTTTGGCTCATGGGCTTGTAGGTACTTGGCCCCATTACCCCGCCTGTGTTGATGCCAACGCCGTATTACATTATTTGTACTACCCGTATAAAGACTGCCATTGGTGCAGCGTATCATGTATACAAACCAATTTCTCATAAAGCTATGTAATACGTTCCAAATTTTATTGAAGAACCCAAAGTAAGTCGAGTATAATCAGTTTTTATGAATAGTAACAGTTAAGGTAGTTACCGATCATGTTGGGGGGCTTCTAAAGCCATGCATACCGTATAAAATGGAATATTTTATCAGAAAGGTGATATAATAAATTTGGCTTAGAATCTATAACCTTAAGTTCAAATGTCCATTGATAGTTAGTAATTGGGTTCCATTTAGGAGTAAATTTTTATTGGAATTTTTTTCACAAAAAAGGTAATGTTCACTGACCTTGTAATATAGGTCATGGCTTAAAATAAACTCCCATCAAATATTGAACCTGTTTATAAAGGTTTTCTTCAATTTTCTGGGGATTGGGACTTCTTTTGGAAAGATAATCCGGATTCGTATACAAGAGCATTATACGCAGACTCTTATCCCGGGCAAATCTTCCAGTTTGTATGTGACTAAATTACCTGTGACTATAACGGAGGATTTATAGCACAAATATAAACTGCTCACTTTCTAAATCAGCTTTCTATGAGATTTTCATTATTGATATTTGTCTTTGCCTTGACTTGTACGGCTGCCAGTGCCCAGGAACATACTCAAATGGGGCGGAAGATGTTTGAAAAAGGAATGACCCATTTTTATAAACTGGAGTATGATCAAGCTCACAGCCAGTTTAAAAAAGCAGTTAATACGGGATATAAATATGCCTACTTTTTCCTGGGCTACCTGAATCAGGAGGGCTATGGTAATTTAGAACAGAACCATGACCTGGCCTATTCCTATTATAAGAAGGGCGTTTCTGCAGGGGATCCCAAGGCATATTATGGTCTTGGCCATATACATTTTAATACTAAGAGCGATGATATTGAATTTGATGTCAGTTTAGGCAAACGTTACTTGCGCCGTGCATGGGACCCAATGTACGGGGAGGCTTCTGCCGGCGAGCCTTTTTGGCAATATATAGTGGGTGGAATATACTGTCAGTATCAAACAGTAGGTAAACCTCATGTAAAAGGTGGATTATTAGAAGGAGGGGATTATTCTAAAAGAGATGATAAAGGGATGAAATGGTATCGAGAATCGGCTGAACAGGGATTTGCGACTGCCCAACATAGATTAGGATATGTTTATCAGATGGGACTTTGCGGACAAGATAAAAATGATGAGCAAGCTTTCTTCTGGTATCAAGAAGCTGCCGAACAAGGTGTGCTTAGGGCCCAATCTGAAGTGGCGAATAGCTACATTAATGGAAATGGAGTCGCCAGAGATTATTCTAAAGGCTTGATATTACTCCGGAAAGTTGCAAATCAAGGACATGCCGGGTCACAATATAAACTGGGTGTTTATTATGAACAGGGATCGGTAGGTTTGGATAAAGATTTGGTTAAAGCCAAGTACTGGTATAAAAAAGCAGCTAAGAATGGGAATTGGGTTGCAGAAAATAGGTTAGAAAGACTTGATAATCAGGGGAATTAACATCGGGTGTAAGTTTTCCTGAATAATGTACTGCTAACCAGCATTAATATAGTGCCTTTGGTAGAGTTAAAAGGAAATCTTGGTTTATCGCTTATAAAACAGTTCGCCCCATGCCATCCGTTTTTCTCCAACGCCTTCGTGCGTGGTCGGTCGAAGCCGTTGCAAATTGGTTTGCGCTCCCTCTTTCGCATATCCAAGGTAGCGCAAAAAGGCGTAGCTGATCATTCCGGTGCGGTGGATGCCCGCCGAGCAGTGCAGGTAGATTCTACCTTGGTTGTCCAAAATATTAATCATTTCGTCGAATAAGGAAGTAAATTCTGACATCCGGTCTTTTGATGGCGGTTCGGCCGAGCTCATGCCCAGCCAAAGCCATTCCAGTTCTTTCTTTAAGGCTTCTTTTTGAATGACTTTAGCTCCTTCACTTTCAGATAACAGAGTAAGAATATGAGTGCCGCCCTGGAGCCGGATATCCGAGATAAGCTTGCTGCCGGGTCGGTGACCAATGGCAAGATGTCCGCCGCTGATAGAAACCCAGTTGATGGGCTCAATATTATTAAGACGCTTTTGAAGTCCTTTCACCTTGCCAATCAACGGCCCCAGTGTACGGCCCGCCGATGGGTTACTTTTGAGTATTTCTTGAAGCCTGGATGTAAAGGTAGTGGCATTTTCCAGTGCCGCCTCTATTCCTTCTTTAAGAGGATCATCCAGCCAGTCTTTTATTTCTGCTTGTAACTCTTGAATGGTATTTCCCAACTTTTTTAAATGCTTTTTTGTGATTGGTCGCTTATTAAATGAGATGTGCCAGGTCAGAAAAGGTACTTCTGGGTTTACCCTCAAATGGGTTTTTCATATTCTCTGACATAACAGCAACATTAATAATAGTCTTTTTATACCACCAGCCACTGAATCGAAAAAGGGAAACGTGCCGTCCATTATACATCGCTTGTCCCCATTCGCCGGACGTAAGCGTTAGCACCTGTCGGGGATATTTGCTGCGTTTAGGCGCTCCTCCTTCCATGAAGTCATACTTATAGACAACCTTTGCTTTTTCATCTTCCCAGCGAACGTCGAGGCATCGGTATTTCTCCCTCTTACCCAATTTCAAAAGCCGTTGATTAACTTCTTGATCAGGCTCCGAAAACTGATTCTCTTCACAGTAAGTTACGGTGTGCTCGATCAGGCTGTTATCATATTTTGGTTCAGTTTTGTAAGGTAAAGCCAAGCGATCAGGAACCGCATTTCGAAGCGTAGCACCCGAAGCAGAGCGTGATTTTTTTGTCCAGCGGATAGTGATATATTGGATGATTAAAGTCAAAACAGCAACTAATATAGAATAATAGTTAGTCTTAAGCAGTAATAATAAAGATTAGAATAACACTTGCGGGCCTCATGCGAGTAGCATTCGTGCATCTTTTGGGCTTTTGCAAGGCCTGAAAAGGTTGTAAGATCGTCGATTTTCGTTGTACTTCCAAAGCAGAGATAAAGTTGGTATTTCCAACAATAAAATATCACCGTTGTTAGCACACTGAAAAAGCAAAGAGCCTATCTTATTTCCCGGGAATCCAGTTAGAGATAAAAAGTGGGTTTAATCGGTTTCGATATAATTAGATTGGAAGACACGATATTTAAATAGGGCTACGACGATACCACCGCCAATGCTATTGCCAATCAGTGCGATGGCAAGGAACCGAATGTAATCCAAAAAGGAGATGGAATCGGAAAATAATAGCGCACCAAAAACTTCTATATTACCGACAATGCTGTGGTGGAACCCTCCAAAGCCTATGATAGCAGTAATCATAAAAATCATGGCAAATCGAGTAATGGAATTAATGATAGAGTTTAAAAGCCAGGTTAAGAGTCCCATTAGCCATCCGGCTATAACGGCGCTTAAAAAGATCACCTCACTGTTATAGCTCAAAACGTGTTCTCCAATTTCGGCCATTGTCTGGTGGGTAAAGAGGTTGAGCTCGGGAGCTAAGTAGCTGATAAAGAAAACGAAAATTATACCACCGATTACATTGCCTATAATGACGTCGGTCCATACCCGAAGTAGTTGCCATGCGCTCCGTTGACCGTTTAAGACAGGTAATACCAAAATAGATGTTTGTTCGGTAAATAAGGCGGATTTCCCCACGATGACCATAATAAATCCTGCAGGGTATACAATGCTGAATAACTTATAGATAGCATTGTCGGGAATAGTGCCATGCAGGAAAAAATACAATGCACAGACCAGCAAGTAGCTGAAGCCTATCTCTAATCCAGCGACAATAGAGCTGAGAAATACCGTTTTATTCTGTAAGGAAAACATGGCTTCGCCTTCATGGATAACAGTGCTGAGGATGTCGCTATAACTTTTGGAAGTCTTGGCGTCTTTGGCCTTTTCCTGCAGTCGTTTCTGATGGGGAGCCTGGTTGTTTTTTTCGGTTTTCATATACTATTTATCTGAGTATTTCTGAGCTGGAAAACGTAATAGGGCTGTGATGTAGAACGAGTAGCCGAGAACTTACCAAGTCCAAAGGTGGCTTACAAGTGAAATAAAAACCGCATTTATTACTTGTCTAAGCATATGTTCCGTATTAAAACACCGGTGACAGGTATTCTGAAATCTGGTTATGAGCAGCAAATTGACCATTCAATGGATGGCAGGGCACTGCTGGTTTTCCAACTGAAAGGATCGCTATAGCAATACGTAGCGGTTATTCTAGGCTTGGTTGGATTATAATTCTCGGGCTTTAAGAATCAGCCTTTTTCAGGCACAGGAGAATGTTCATCAAAAAAAAACGGAATAACGTAGATTAATTTTCAGTTAGATAAACAAATAGTTGTTCACTTTGTCATATATGGTGAAATCAAAGAAATTGATAGCGGTTTAAAATATCCTAATTTGCATAAGAAACTATCTTCAATTAATATTTTAGCAATTATAATTGGATGGTAAACTTTCAGTCCAATTACTTGGTAACTGTAAAATAAATAAAGGGATAGGGTGATAGGGTATGAATCAATCATTAGTTAGAATTGGATTATTAATTACGACATGTTTTTTGATTTGGAGCTGTGATACCGCTATTGAAAGTACCAGTAGTGTGGATCAGAACGCAGCTATCCAATCAATGAATAATAAATCGCCTAATACCAATACTTTGGCTCTATGCCAGAATGCTGGAGATACAGGCATGACGGCTGTTTATGTAAATGAGTCAGTCAAGGGAAAGTCTATTGACTTTTCAAACCATAACTGTGATTTAGCCATTTATTTTGATGAGAACGCTCCAAAAAATGCAGTTGTACGTAATACCACGGTCATCCAGGAGACCGGGAATAGTGGTACCGGTATGGGACTGTGGAATGAAGGGGCAAAGGTAATGGTGAGCCGATCAACTTTTACCACCAATTTTGCAGGCCAATATGTTCCAATCCGGTTTGATGCAGGGGCAAGCGGAATGATTTCCAAAAATGAAATAAGCGGTACACATCGGACGGGTATTTTGCTGCGTGGAGCGGGTACCGACATTCAGGTGAAGGGGAACACTATCTCAGGCAGTGGCGCCAAAACCAGTGGCTGGGCTGAAAACGGCATACAGGTCGATCAGGGAGCAACCGCTGATATTACCGATAATGAAATTAACGGTCACTGGTGGGATGGAGAGTCTAATTGGGCTTCTACCGGACTCATTTTATGGGGATCAAATGCACAAGCCACCAATAATACATTTAACAATAACGAATTCGGTATCTATCTCTTCGGTGAGGGCAACAAGGTAACCGGCAACCAGACGACGTCCAATATCGAAAGCCAATCCTCCTTTAACTTTAAAGCTTATGGCGTACTTGTTGGAGGAACTGAAAACCACTTGGCTGGAAATAATTTAAGCAGCAAGGAAGGGACGGGAGCGGCAGGAATATACATATATCCGGGCACCTCATATAGCAAAGTGACAGGTAATCGCATAAAGGGATTTGCAGAACCAGTGAACGACAGTGGCAATGATTCTATGATTAGAGGTACGCCAGCTTCGGTGTCATCCAGCGACATTTAATTACCAAAATAAATCGCAGGTAGGGGGGGATTGCTTGGCGACTAATTAAAGAGCCCGCCCGGCTACCCTACCCAGTCTGAACAACTTCTGCATCTATCCGGAGGGAGAGGGGGCAGAAGTTATTTTTTCGCACGTAGCATCAACCATCTTAAGTTTGCTTAGACAAGCCACTGCCAATACCGGGCAAATCTGATCGTTCAAAATGGAGCGAGAACTGCGTGCCGTTACCTTGGGATACAAAGTGGGACTCTGCCTCCAGTTGGGTTGTAAGGGTCTTGATAAGTTGGAACCCGAGAGAGCCCTGTTCGATGAGATTCTCATAGTCATCAGGTAGCCCCATTCCGTTATCTTTGATAACAAGAGAAATAGTATCGTTCTTCTCTGACAGATTAACGCCGATTGTGCCATCCTCTTCACCATTAAAAGCATGTTTTAAAGCATTGGTGACGACCTCGTTTATAATGAGTGAACAGGGAATAGCTTGATTTACATTTATGGTAATGGGTTCAAGTTCAAAATTAAATTTAACCTGATCATCCACTTGGAATGTCGCAGATACATCAGAAATCAATTTTTGAATATTTTTATCCAGGCGGAGGTTCGAAAAGCTCTTGGAACTATAAAGCAGCTCGTGGATACCAGCCATCGTTTGGATGCGGGCTATGCTGTCAAAAAGTTTATCCTTGACTTCCTGCGCAACCTGTTCGTAGGCCTGTAGTTGCATCATCCCTGAAATGACGGCGAGGTTATTCTTTACTCGGTGATGTACTTCGGTCAGCAGTGTCTCTTTCTCCTGGAGTGATTCGCGAATTTTCTTTTCCTTCTCGTTCTTTTCTTGATAGGCCAAGAGATGGGCTATCTGGTCGGTAATAGCACCGGCAAACGCAATTTCATCACTTAACCATTTGTGACCTTGTCCTACGGTTTCGTGACAAACAATGACCTGGGTAGAACCATAACTATGTACGCTGGTATCCAATATCGCCTGAATATTATTGGGTTTTAGGTACGAGTCGATAAGCTCGGTATGGGCTTCATGATCGTAGGGGTTGGCGGAGGCAATAACGCGCTGATTGCGAATGTAATGGAAATATTTTGGATAGTCTTCTTGTGTAAGGCGTTGCCCCCTCATGGTATTTATTTTGCCGTCCTCATAAGAACATATGCAGCGAATAGTATCACCCTCGAGCAACCAAATATTAACTCGTTGTATCTTCAACGCCTGAGCAGATACTTTTAAGACTTCTGAAAGGGCATCCAAAATGTTCATCCCAAGCAGAGAACGATTGGTTGCCAGGGAGGATATTACTTGCTGAAACTTACGGCTGCGTTGCTCACGCTTTTTAAATGTTGAAATGTCCTGGATAGTACCAATCATACGAATAGCCTCACCATCGTTCTTTCGAATGATAAAAGTACGACTGAAAACATGTCTGTAGCTACCGTCAGCACATTGAAAACGATATTCAAACTGGATACGATTCTGCTTGGTCGAGAGTGCTTTATCAAGCCTGCTTTCCAACGTTGGCAGATCAGCCGGATGTACTTTATCAGCCCACCATTTATATTGGCTTCCAACCTGATCCGGTTTGTAGCCAAACATCCTGTACAGGTTTTCATTGTACGTTACCTCACCGGATGACCGATCCCATTCGAAAATAGTATCACTGGTTGCTTTGGTTATAATCTCATACTGTTTGAGGCTTTGCTGTAGTTTTTTTTCCGCTTTTTTCTCTTGAGAAATGTCTACCATCAGTCCATGAAGACGATGGGGTTGGCCATCCTTCATGATTACAGTTACATAATCACGAAGCCAAACGACTTCATCATCCGCCGTAATCATGCGATATTCAAAGGTATGGTCTTGGCCTTGGTCAGTGTGCCGTTTACAAAAAGAGATAGTCTTTTCACGATCATCCGGATGAATATGATCTTGCCAAAAGTTTGGTTCACTTAACCATTCTTCCGGAGTATAACCCAGTATATCTTTCGATTTTGGGCTTAGATATTGAAAGGTGAGTGATTGAGCATCGCATTCCCACACAATACCGTTCACTGACTGTATGAGGGTTTCATAACGGCTTCGGGATTCCGTGAGCTTTTCTCTCTGCTGTTTATATTCAGCATAATTTTTGAGTTCACGTAAAACAGCTGGACCTAAACGTCCTATATTTTTTTTGGTCGTAAAGTCAGAAGCCCCTTCCAGCATAGCATCCACTGCTTTGGCCTCGCCCATATATTTTGAAACAAATATAAAAGGGAGGTGGGGATGTTGTTGCCGGACCATTCTTAAAGCTTCCATGCCAGTGAGAGATGGTAACTGGTAGGCGCTTATAATAAGATCAGGAGGGTTGTTTTTTAGTTGGTCGATCAACTCTTCTTTGCTTTGAACAACCGTAAGCTCTTTGTTAACATCCAGCTTGTTCAGTTCAGACCGGATAAGCTCCAGCGTATTCTTTTCATGTTCAAGAAGTAGAATATAATAAGTCTGGGCCATCACAACCTCCGGTCTTTATCCAAAGAAGGTTAATCAAGAGATATTGATTTATTACTAATCTCCAACCCTTGAGTTCCATATTTAGCATGAGATCGGCAATTTATTGCCGCTAAAATTTGTCTGGGTAATTAGAGATAGATGTCAATCAACTCAACTTACCCCTTTATTTATCTGAATCATGGGTTTAGCAGTATGAAGGCATAATAACAACTACCATTTATCTATACACTAAAGTATATATTACATTTTTGGCGAACCTTTCCCAATTAACCTAATCTGTTTTTATTTAGCAATATTTTTTATCTGAATGGTGTCTTATTATGATATTATAATAAGGCTGGCGCTGGGTTTATAGTTTCATACCGCATCATACCGATGGGGCTTTAGAGCTTTTTAGCGACATCATTTATACAAGGCTGATAGCTACTTCTCAGCCGGCATTATTGGGAGAGAAGTAGCAGCTTAAATTTTAAAACTATTTAAATAACGCCGCTTTACTTTGACTATCAGCCAATTTTTACTGATTATCCAAGCTTAATGAATATTATTGGCTTCAATAAAATAAATTTAAATGTATATGCGTCGATTAGTTTCGGTCTTTTTGGTATTCTTCTTTCCTCTATTAATGAATTCGGCAATAGCCCAGACAACACACTCGGGCAATACCGAGAGTATGATGGGTTTTGCTCGGGCGGTTGAAGTTAACGATGGATTGGTATTCATCGGAGAGTCGGCCAATGCTCACCAACCTGGTATTGTTTACGTTTATCGACAGTCTGATGGCAATTGGTCACAACAGGTGCAACTTTCGGCTGTTGACGGCCAGGTGGGCGATAGCTTTGGGTCTGCATTAAGTGCCTCTGGTAATCGTCTGCTTGTTGGTGCTCCCGAGAAAAATAATGAGCGCGGTGGGGTATATCTTTTTGAACAGTCAGGCGACGGTTCCTGGACACAAACTATTGCAATGGCTTTATCCGATACCAGTAAGAGAGGAAGCTTCGGTTCAAGCGTCGTTCTTCATGAAAACCTTGCCTTTATTGGTGCGCCCAATGAGCAGGATGATGTGGGTGCTGTCTATGTTTATGAGCAAACCTCAGAAGGAGCATGGACTCAAAAAGCTCATATTGAAAATCCAGACACAACGGCTGGACTTAGCTTTGGTTCTGCGCTGGCTGTACATGACAATGGTTCTGATTTGGTGATCGGGGCTCCCGAAGAACAGGGCGGGGCCGTATATGTCTATCGAAACAATGATGGAACATGGACCAATGAAGCAACCCTTACAAGTGACCGGGTAGGGGAAGGAGCTAATTTTGGAGCCTCTATTGAATTAAGTGATAATCAGTTACTCATTGGCGCCCCGCGTAACCAAGGGGGATCAGGTATAGTGTTCGTGTATCAGCAGGATAGCGGAAAATGGACTCCAACCGGAAGCCTCGTAGCCTACGACGGAGCACCCCGATATGGGTTTGGGTCTTCTGTTGCGCTGGTGGAATCAACGGCATGGATTGGTGCCCCGGGTGCAGATAGCCGACAAGGAGCACTTTACCAGTTTGAACAGGATGAAAACGGCTCTTGGTCGAGCGTAACTAAAGTTAGTGGACCTGAACGCAAGCAGGGCGATCAATTTGCCAGTACGTTGGCTGTAAATGAAGAAGTGGCAGTTGCAGGACTGACCGGGGCTGATTTCGGCGCTGGTACGGCGGCTATCTTGGCAAGAGGGATGGACAAGCAGGAATGGACTGTACAGACTACCCTGCTGGGAGAGGGAAGTTCAGTCCTTGATCCAATTACCGGAGACATGGTAGAATGTGCGGATGGCAAGGCGTCAATCTTTGGATGTAATAATGTGGACTTGCTTTCATTTATGCCTATCGATGCTATTGGCGGCCCGCGTGGCGTACGCCTGAATGATATCTGGGGCTGGACGGATCCAGAAACGGGTAAAGAATATGCCTTGGTTGGTCGCATGGATGGAACTTCTTTTGTGGATGTCAGTAATCCTACCAACCCGGTTTATGTTGGTACACTTTCTTTGCCGGAAAGTGCACAGACCAGTATTTGGAGAGATATCAAGGTTTATAAAAACCATGCCTACGTGGTAGCTGATAATGCAGCAGAGCACGGGGTGCAAGTGGTTGACTTAACGAAGTTGCGTGAGTTTGATGGCGAGCCGCTCATCCTGGAAGAAGATGCTCATTACGATCAGGTCCATAGTGTCCATAATATTGTAATTAATACTGATACCGGCTTTGCATATGCCGTAGGTAGCAGCGGCGGTGGAAACACTTGTGGTGGTGGCCTGCACATGATTAACATTCAGGAACCCACCAATCCTACTTTTGCTGGATGCTTCGCAGATCCCTCGACAGGAAGAAGTGGAACCGGCTACAGCCACGATGCCCAATGTGTGACCTATCAGGGACCTGATGCCGATCATAAAGGCGATGAAATTTGTTTCGGAGCGAATGAGACCGCCATCAGCATTGCAAATGTTGCGGATAAAGAGAATCCACAGGCGCTTTCTACAATTTCTTATCCGGATTACGCCTATGTCCACCAAGGCTGGTTGACAAAAGATCATAAGTATTTTATTTCGAATGATGAGCTGGATGAGCTCACCGGGAATGTAGATAGAACACGATCATTGATTTGGGATGTAACCGACCTGGATAATCCCCAGTTTGTGAAGGAGTATTTGTTTGACAACAAATCATCCGACCACAACCTTTACATCAAAGGAGATACGATGTATCAATCGAATTACGTTAGTGGGCTGCAGGTACTGGATGTAAGCAATCCGGAAGAGCCTGAAAAAACCGGCTTTTTTGATACTGAGCCTTTTGGTGAAGATGTACCCGGATTTTCCGGAACGTGGAGTAACTACCCGTTCTTTGATAGCGACATTGTCATTATGACCAGTTCGCAAGAAGGACTCTTTGTATTGAAGAAGCAAGACTAAAAAGCTCTTACTCAAATCCCTGCTGATCTTCATCATTGAGAACGGCAGGGATTTCGTTTTTTTATAACTCTTCTTCATAAAAGAATTTGATGTTTATGAAAGATCTTATCCATACGACAATACGTTTTATATCCGCGATTGCTATACTCCTTTTGGTTGGTACTTCTACCGTACTGGGGCAAAAGCATCAGCGTATTTATGTATGCAACCAGGGAGAAGCAACGCTGAGTGTCATTGATACACAAGGCAATGAAATTCTCGATACGATTGACCTGCAGGAACTCGGCTTTTCTGCTAAAGCCAAACCGCATCATACGATAGCGGAACCCGACGGCTCTTACTGGTATGTGACGCTTATTGGAGCCAACCGGGTGTTAAAATTTAACCGGGATAATGAGCTTGTGGGGCAGACCGAGATGGAAGTCCCCGGATTGTTAACGCTGCATCCCACACGCGATCTATTGCTCGTTGGTCGCTCGATGAGTGCTGTCAATCCGCCGCAGAGTATCGGGATCATCAAACGGTCGGATATGACCCTGCAGCAAGAACTGCCAACCTTTTTCCCACGTCCACACGCCATTGCAAGCGGCCCCTCAGGGGATTGGTCTTTTATTGCCAGCCTTGCGCAGAATCAGATGCTCTCGGTTGATATGGAATCCTATGAAACAAATTTGACAAGATTTCTCGGTCAAACGCATGTTTTCGTTGATTTTGCCATTGCACCCGATGGGGAAACAATGGTGGTAACCACACAAGTGACGGGGAAGGCACTCGTGATGGATATCAGCAATCCGGCTTCGCCTACAGTAATCGATACTATTGATGTGAATGCTCAGCCCTGGCATCCGGTATTTTCTCCGGATGGGCAATATGTCTATTTCGGAAATAAAGAAGCCCATACCGTTACGGTACTGGATATGAAATCCCGAACGGTGGATGCGGTAATTGAAGGAGAGGGGCTGGCCCAACCTCACGGAAGTGCACTCTCAGCCGATGGAAAGTATCTCTACATTTCTAACAATAACCGAAAGGGTACCTATAAAGCGAGTGGTATGGCCAAAAATGGCGAGCCCCGGGGGACGGTTACGGTCATCAATACCCAGACGCGCGAAATTGAGAAGATTATCGAAGTAGGCAGCTATACTACCGGCATCGGTACACGCGCATGGTGAGTGCTGGATTTATAACAATGAACTTCTATTTCTGATAACATTACATCTGCAATCTTCAAACAATTTCTTTTAATGTTTCCTCGTCCATTTCTCCACCTGTTTTGTGCAGTTTTGTTGATTTCGGGCTGCAGTGGTACTCAAAATGTGCAGAAACAGGAACAAGCCCATGCTGAATCATTCGAACGCATTGTCCATCCGTTTGCTGTCTATGACAGCTCGGGCAAAGCCATAGCACAGCCCTTTTTAGGAGGATTTAATACGCCCCGACCGCAGTTTGTAGATATAGATGGAGATGAGAACCCGGATATGTTTGTCCAGGAAAACTCTGACCAGCTCATGTATTTTAAGAATAGTTCTTCGGGATCAGGGTCCTCATTGCAATGGCAGACCGATCGTTTTCAGGACCTCTCCATTGGCGAATGGTTTCGTTTTGCGGATATGGATCAGGATGGAGATATGGACCTGCTCGCCGAACAGCCCTATAGTCACATCCGCTACTATCGCAACGATGGCTCGAAAGAGAAACCAGATTTTACACTGGCAGCCGATACGCTCAAAGATACCGATGGTGAACCCATCTTCTCGGATCGGCAGAACATACCGAACGTTACAGATATTGACTGTGATGGCAAGCTTGACCTGTTTATCGGTCGTCTGGATGGCACCGTCACCCGATATGAATCAACGGGCAGAGACAACGAGGGTATCCCTCAATTCCAGCATGTCAGCAAGCGCTTTGAAGGGATTGAAATAGTTAAGCAGTTTGGCACCCTGCACGGAGCCAATACGCTTGCCTTCTATGATATCGACAATGATGGCGACCAGGATTTGTTTTGGGGCGATTTTTTTGAGCCGGGCCTGCTACTCATCGAAAATGAAGGGAGCTGCAGCAATCCTGAACTGCAGGGTGAGCCCAAGCCTTTTCCAAGTTCTAATCCGCTGCAATCAAGTGGCTACAACGCACCTGCTTTTACCGATTGGGGCAACGACGGGGATATCGATCTGCTGATCGGGGTACTGGGCGGGGCTTACAATGCCAGCAATACCATCGCAAAGAATTTGTATTTCTATGAGCAGGGTAGCCAGGGGAATTTCAACCTTAGAACCAAACAGTTTTTGAATACCATCGATATTGGTAATGAAAGTATCCCCGCTACCGGAGATCTGGATGGCGATGGCGATGCGGATCTGCTGCTGGCGAATAAGATTGATCCCGGTGCACAGAATACATCGATCGTTTATCGTTTTGAGAATCAAACTTCCGATGGTGAGACTCAGTTTCAACAAACCGAGACGTTGCAGGGACTGCCCAATACCTACCATTTAGCACCAGCTCTTGGTGATTTAAACGGCGATGGTTTCGATGATCTTTTGATGGGCAGCTGGAAAGGAGGGATTGCTTACTATCAAAATACCGGCAGTGGTTTTGAGGAAGTGGCCCAATCATTTGTGAAGCTGCAGCGAGTGAACAACAGCGTGCCGGCACTCGGTGATTTGGATGCTGACGGCGATCTGGATTTGTTGATTGGTGCTTCGGGTGGTGAAGTCCATTTTCTGAAAAATGAAGGCACTCCAGAGAGACCCGAATTTGTATTACAACCAGAAGCTTTGTCCAATGTAGAAGCAGAGCACCGTAGCGCCCCTACTTTACATGATATTGACGGCGATGGCGACCTGGATCTCTTTTTAGGTACTCAGGGACAGGGACTTATATTCTACCGAAATACGGGCACACCTGGCCGAGCGGTATTTAAGGCTGAGTCTCTGCCTATTGCAGTTAATGCACCTACTTTAGCTGCTCCTGAGTTTTCCGATCTGGATGGAGATGGTGTCATAGATTTATTGATGGGGGGGGACGGCGGTGGACTTCTGTACTTTAGTCGTTCGGACCATTAGCTCAACTTGTCACTATATATGCAATACTTTCTTAATGCCTTAGATCTGAACACATAAAGTTCAAATTTTTACATTTTATCAATTTACACTAAGCTGAACGAATACAATCGGTTATACCACGTACTGTTCATTGATTATCCCCATCTTTAATTAGCATAAACAGGCTCACTAACCACATAGCGAAATCAGTACGCATCTCATGGGCCATACTCCAAAAGCCATATCTGCTGAGATCACGCAACACAAAAGGACCAAAGGCGATAAGAGTTTTAGTGACCAGAGCAACGGTCATTATCATTAAGGTTGTCAGTGTTTCGGCTCGGGTTAAGAAGCTATCAAATTCTGAATAAGGATTTTCATATCCTTGAAACGACTAATACCACTGGAATCGGGAAACATAAATTTTTGGATACCTTCGAAGAGAAATATCAATCCAATCAACAGACAGATTAAGGTGATGAGTTTTGACCCTTCAGTTTGAATAAGCTTCTTAAACATCATCAAATATAATTAGTTGGAATGGGCACATATATAACAATATCTTATTGAAGTTAAATTGAGAAAAAATTAGGTCCCATGAATAAGAACGTTCTGATAATTGATGACGAAGAGCGATTTCGTGAGTTACTCGCCCGTGTGATTGGATTAGAAGGCTTTACCATTTTCCAGGCTAAAAATGCGCGGGAAGGATTTCAAATTATGGAGAGAGAAGGCATTAGTGTAGTCGTTACGGATGTAAAGTTACCGGGCATCAATGGCTTAGAGATACTCAGGAGAGTTAAAAAGGAATATCCACTGATTGAGGTAATTGTTATAACGGCCTTTGGCACTATCGAGGATGGAGTGAATGCGATGAAGCAAGGAGCATTTGACTATATCACCAAAGGAGATGAAGATGATCATATCCATGTAGTGGTAGAGCGAGCCGTTGAGAAAGCCCAGATGAAGTCCAAACTCCAACATTTGGAGCAACGGATGGAGAGTCAGTATAGTTTTGAAAATATCATAGGGGAATCTAAAGCTATTCAAGAAGCAAAGCAGATGGCTAATAAGGTCGCTTCCTCAGATATGAGTGTATTACTACAGGGAGAGACCGGTACAGGTAAAGAACTCTTTGCGCAGGCAATTCACCAGGCAAGCCCACGTAAGAATGGACCTTTTGTCGCATTGAATTGTAGTGCCTTTCCTAAAGATATGTTGCAATCTGAATTATTCGGCTTTAAAAAAGGGGCATTTACAGGGGCTGACCACTCAAAAAAGGGACTTATAGAAGAGGCAGATACCGGCAGCCTTTTCCTAGACGAGATTGGAGAAATGGATGTAGGGCTCCAGGCGAAACTGCTTCGGTTTTTGGAAAACAAAACTTTTACTAAGTTGGGAGATACCAAGCAGCAATCTGTTGACATTCGTGTTATTGCAGCTACCAATAAACGTTTAAGGGAAGAGGCTGAAGCCAAGGATTTCCGGGATGACCTGTACTATCGTCTTGCCGGTTTTACTATTGATATACCCCCGTTGAGGGATCGCACAGGAGATATCCCGTTACTGGCCCACTTTTTCTTGAAGCGCGTTAAAAATAAGGTTCGGGATATTGATGATGATGTACTCAGTCTCTTGGAGGATTACCCTTGGAGAGGAAATATCCGTGAGTTGAAAAATATTATTGAACGGGCAGCAATATTGGCAGAAGAAGACCATATTACAGCTGATCTATTGCCCCCAGAGTTGCGGCAGAATTCTCAAACAGCAATTGTTTCCCCCTCTAGCACCTTGGAAGAGGTTGAGAGGTCCCATATTAAACGCGTACTTGACGATGTGGATGGTAATAAAACAAAGGCTGCTGAGATCTTAGGAATTGGTACAAGCACTCTTTACCGTAAAATTGAGTCATACAACCTTTAGTTCCTCTTAAATTGGGAGACTTAGTTCCCAAAATGGGAGACTCTCTTCTGTCTATTTACGTATCCCTTTTCTTTTTGCCACCCTTTATTAGTTCTTAAG
The DNA here is from genome assembly GCF_026229185.1 of Fodinibius salsisoli. Classification (GTDB taxonomy): domain Bacteria; phylum Bacteroidota; class Rhodothermia; order Balneolales; family Balneolaceae; genus Fodinibius; species Fodinibius salsisoli. The sequence goes on from NZ_JAGGJA010000004.1 coordinate 27,043, forward strand.
CCTGATTTACTCTTTATATTGACTATTGGTACCACCCTGGCATAGTATTTTCAATATGTAATCAGTAAAGACTTATACCATGAATATTAATATCAAATCAAAGCTCTCTATTGGGATTGGCCTGTTGGCAGGCTTCGTGGTTCTGCTTTGGATCAGTGGTTCCGTATTTATTAATACGCTTGCTGAAAATTCGGGGGCTATTATAGAGGATAATATCCGTTCGGTGTCGTATGCCCAGCAGATGGAGCAATCGCTCAATGATTTATATACAACCCATATGTCAGCTCTGAGCGGTAATAATGCTGTACTTGCTCTAAAGAAAGATTCCTACCAAAAGGCCGCTAGGCAGTTTGAGAGTATTTTGGCTAAGCAGGAGTCTAATATAACTGAAACAGGAGAACGAGCACTTACCAACCAACTGAAAGAAAATTATAGCAATCTGTGTGCCATCCTTGAGTCAGCCGTGCAATCTCCCTCCATATTACCGCAGATCGCATCCCAGCAATTAACCCCAGCTTATCACCTGGTACAACAAAACCTGAGTCAGCTTACAACCATGAATGTGGATGCGATACATCGCAAAAATAGTATTGCCCAGCAGACAGCCTCCAATGTAACTATCTACATGAGTGTCATTGGGGGGTTGTGCTCAATATTGGGGCTTTTAATGCTCATTCGGTTTCCAAGCTATATTGTAGATCCTATCCACGAGCTTATCAGGCGAATAAAGGAAATTGCCAATCGCAATTATGATCAGACATTAAATTTTCATACCGGAGATGAATATGAGGAGTTAGCTGAAGCTTTTAACCAGATGGCAGGAAAACTGCAGGAATATGAAAACAGTAGTCTCGACCGTATTATGAGCGAGAAAAAACGGGTTGAGGCTATTATTAATCACATGGGGGATGCGGTAATTGGATTAGATGCAGCGAAATATGTTCTGTTCGCGAATGATAAGGCCATTGAACTTATCGGCCAGGGAGAAGAAGAACTTGTTGGGCAATATGGACCTGATATTGCCTCTCACAATGAGCTGTTTCATAAAATTATTCAGACGCTTTCAGGAGAAGCTGAGGAAGATATTGGATACATAAAGATTACTGACAAAGATGAGCATTATTACTCGATCGAAGCAACATCAGTACATCATGACCGACACGAAGAGGCCTCTCAAACTAATCACCTTGGGAATATTATTACGCTGAAGAATGTAACCAAATTCCATGAACTAGATCAGGCCAAGACAAATTTTATTTCGGTCGTATCTCATGAGCTTAAGACGCCAATATCTTCTATCAATATGAGCCTTCGACTGCTGGGAGATACGCGAGTAGGAAAGCTAAATGAGGAACAGGAACAATTGGTGTCAAGCATCCAAAAGGATATTCGCCGGATGAAACAAACAACCGCTGATCTACTGGATTTGACCCAGATTGAATCGGGTAATGTTCAACTTAACACCCAGAAGGTTAATCCCAGCCATTTACTGGAATATGCCTATGAGACTATGATCATGCAGGCATCTCAAAGGGGGCTTGAGATAGATCTTCAACTGGATGAGAGTTTACCACAGGTACAGGCAGATACCCAGAAAACGGTTTGGGTGCTGGTTAACCTTATCTCTAATGCGATCCGATATACCGATTCTGGGGGACATATCACGCTTAAGGCTCAAAAAAATGGGGAAGACCATTTAGTCCAATTTGCTGTGAAGGATACCGGGGAAGGGATAGCACCTGACGAGCTGGATAAAATATTTGACAAATACTACCAAATAGACAGAAACCATAAAGATCGCAACGGGTCGGGGCTAGGACTCTCCATCGCAAAGGAATTTATTATCGCCCAGGGAGGCCGGATTTGGGTAGAAAGTAGTCCTGGATCGGGCAGTTGTTTTTATTTTACGTTACCCCAAATGAATAAAGATACATAATTATGGAATTTTTAGGCACACATCGCGGAGCCGCGCTTTACAAAGTTTTGGTAGATGATGAAAGTCTATATGGTAAGGTGATTGAAGAAAAGGTGAGGGCAGAAGCCATTCATCCTGGGCAAAAAAATTTAAAAGTGGATTTTGAAGCAGAAGGGATAAACCAAAAAGAGGCACTAAAAAACCTAATTAAAAAGATTGATAAATATCTGGATAAACATGGATTGGATGAGTTTGACTTCAGTCAACTTGATGAAAAATAACCTAATGTATTATCTATGATAACATCTATGAATAATGTTAAAAAAACTGAGCATCTTCTTGCTGAGAAAGCACAATCTATCCTTGAACATCAGCAAGAACTGCAGTCACTGCAATCACGAAAAGAGGAGCTACAGCAGAAAAAGCCTACAGCAGAGAAACAGCAACTTTCCTATGAAGAGTCCTTACAATTCGGAAAACAGGTAAAACAGTATGAAAAAAAACTTCAAAACATTGAAGTGGATATCCAAAAAATAACCCGAGAGCTTAGCGCTTTAAAAAAACAGGCTAAAAAACTACTCCCCGTATCCAATATAAATGTAAGAGTATCAACGGATGAGGTACATCAACATACCTACTGTATAAAACATGTGAATAGCGATTCTGCGTCCGAAGACTCTTTTGTGGTGGAGGAACTATCCTAAAGGCTTTTTTTCAGAATTAACATAGCACTCTACTATGAAACTCCCTTACCGTTGGAAACAGAAATGGCTGCAATTTTTACGCGAATGGAAAAAATTTAAGAGGGATGCTAACCTCAATCTTCGATACCTGCAGGATGATCTGTATGAAATAGATAAAGCTGCTTTTCCCTACTTTCGGGCATTTACGGTGGTCCTGAGTGTTTTGGTTATAGCAAGTATTCTTATACCAATCGGTTTTGAATTAACACCCGAGTTGATTCAATTGAACCGCCAAATTGAAAGTTGGATTCTGTTTGGCTTTGTTACAAACTTTCTTCTCCGGTTGGTCTTGACCAGCGACCAGGTAACCTACCTTAAAAAACGCTGGTTTGAAGGAGTAGTATCGGTGTTTTCGGTATTTCTACTCATTGATATTGGGATTTCTTCCATCGGTATTATTGATTTTCTTTTTGGGGATGAACCTAATCCGGAAGGTGTTTTCCTGCAGTTTTTAAAAGGATATCTGCTATTTATTGTGGTAATAAAATTTTTGCAGTATTTGCCCGAACTGTTGGATCGACAGAAGAATACGGCTCGTTTTTTAGTTTATAGTTTTTTGTCGCTTATTGCCGCTGGCACATTCCTTCTTATGCTCCCGGGTGCTACCCAGGATGGGGAAGGACTTTTATTTATTGATGCCCTTTTTACTTCGACAAGCGCGGTTTGTGTCACGGGACTTATTGTTGTTGATACGGCCACTCATTTTACGTTGTTTGGGGAGCTTGTAATTTTATCTCTCATCCAGCTGGGAGGAATCGGTATCGTCACCTTTGCTACTTTTTTGTTTCTCTTTATTAGCGGTGGCTTAGGCGTCGGGCAAATGAATACCCTCAAAGGGATGGTAGGGGAAAGTAATACGAGTCTGGTTACCTCAACTTTAAAACGGGTTGTAGGATTTACCTTTGTTGTTGAGTTGATAGGAGCCATAGGCTATTATCTAAGCTGGGAAGTCTCTTTTCCATCCTCTGGGCAACGAATATTATTTTCTATTTTTCATGCGATTTCTGCATTCTGTAATGCCGGGTTCTCGCTGTTTACCAATAGTCTTGCCGATGGGATGAATGCTACGAATATCGGGGTCAATATTACAACCGTGATCCTCATTGTGTTGGGAGGTCTGGGGTTTACAACCATCTGGGAACTGATTCGCACCCAAACAGATCGGGCTCGATGGCGCCGAAGGCTCTCCATTCATACACGGACGGTGCTGTTAACGACAGTAGTACTCATTACTGTGGGGACGGCACTTATTCTGATAATGGAATGGAATCAAACCTTGGGGGGCTACAGTTGGGGCAACAAGATGTTGGTGTCTTTGTTTCAAAGCATCACCACCCGAACAGCCGGATTTAACACAATTGATACCGGGAGTATAGGAATATCAGCCACCCTGGTCATGATCATTCTTATGTTTATCGGCGGCTCTCCGGCTTCCACGGCAGGTGGTATAAAAACGACAACTTTCGCGGTTCTCATGAGGTCGCTGGCAATGACCATTCGCGGATATGATAGAATGGAACTATTCAAGCGTACCGTACCCAACAGGGTCATTTTCCGGGCTATGACGGTGATTTTATTAGCTGCCTCTTGTATCAGCGTTAGTACAATTTTGCTATCCCTTGTGGAAGATCATGCATTCATGGATTTACTTTTTGAAGAGGTCTCTGCATTTGCCACTGTCGGTCTATCTCGGGGAATAACGGCTGAGCTTACTCCCTGGGGCAAACTCATTATTGTGATCTCCATGTTTTTGGGCCGCGTTGGTATTCTGACGTTTATGGTTGCTTTTGCTAATCGCCTTGATACACATGAATATAAATATCCAGAAGAAACAATTATGGTTTCCTAATTCAACAAAAATAGAATTTATCATGAAACGACGAAGAGAACTACATTTTGCAATTATCGGAATTGGTGCTTTTGGAAGCGCTTTAGCCAAAAAGCTTTCTGAGGAAGGGGCCTATGTGATTGCCATTGATAATAATATGGAGCATATAAATCAGGTCAAGGAATATGTTTCTGATGCCATCTGTTTTGATGCAACAGATCCCGAACTATTGGAAAATCACGGCATTACCAATGTTGATGTGGCCATTATTGCCATTGGTGAGTCTTTTGAACCGGTGGCTCTTATTGCCATGCACTTGCGCAATTCCGGAGTCAAAGAAATTTATGGCAGGGCCGGAAGCTATATACAGGAGCAAATTCTAAAACAAATTGGGATTACAGATGTCATTCATCCCGAGCGACAGGTGGCCGAACGCATGGGCGTTTCCCTGGTGCGACGAGGCATGTCTGATGTATTTGACTTGGGAGAGGGACTTGCCATGTTTGAGGTGGAGGCTCCGGATTCTATGGTCGGATATACCTTGGAAGAGCTCGAAATCAGGAAGAGGTATGAACTCAATTTAATTACAATCAAACGCCCAAACGAAACAGGTTCAGATATTCCGTCAGATAAAGAATATAAACCAATTGGGATTTTAACCGGAAAGACGGAAATTAAAAAGGGAGATCGCTTTATCTTGGTAGGAACAAAAGAAAATTGTGACAAACTGCTGGAAACAAATTAAATCATTAATCTAATTCTGCCTAAGTTTATTTGTTAATCCAAAAGGGTTACATAGGCCATTATGCATATTTTTTATAGAGAACAGATATACTGATAATCCTTTTAGTAAGTATTGTGACACGGACAATTTAACTTTCCGATAAAAATTGTCGCCTCCCACAATTTCAGTTATTTTATTGAGTTCTATATACTTCGTTTTGAGTTGTTAAAAATTTAATTGTATCGCTTTATGATTTGGCAGGATGCGCTCTATTTATGGTTTCTGTTAATTATCCCGTTACTTATTGGGGCCACTTATTGGTATAACAGAAATTTAGAGAAGAAAAGGGAAGCATACTTTGGAGAAGAGCTATTTCAAAAGCTGAGGAAAGGCTTTTGGTCACTCGGCAAGAGAATCAGAAACGTAAGCCTGTATATTGGCATTGCTTTGCTTATTGTTGCCGCAGCCGGACCCAAGATTGGCACAGAAGTCCGAGAGGTTAAGCGGCAGGGCGTCGATCTGTTGATAGCCCTTGATCTTTCGGCCAGCATGAATGCAGAGGATGTAAAACCCAGTCGCCTGGAAAAGGCCAAATATGAAATTAGCCGCCTTATCGATCAGCTGCAAGGGGATCGTATAGGGTTAATCGTTTTTACCGGTGAGGCCTACCTGCAATCGCCTATGACCCTGGACTACTCGGCGTTGCGATTGTTTTTGAATATTGCTGAGACCAGCCAGATGCCCAGTTCATCCACTGATTTCAGTGCTGCCATGGAAACAGCAGCCCAGTCCTTTGAATCAGGTGAAGACAGTGAAAATACTTCTAAAGCTGCAAAAGTGTTGATGATTATCTCTGATGGTGAAGATCATGGGGAAGGATATAGCGAGGCCTTGCAGAAACTGGAAGAGCAAAATGTCTCGGTTTACACTCTGGGAATGGGAACACAGTCGGGAACTACCATTCCTCTCTATGATGATTCCGGTTCCTTAATAGGATATAAAAGAGATGAGCAGGGCAAAGTCGTAAACACCCATCTACAAGCCGAAGCACTTCGATCTATTGCCAGTGATGGTGGCGGAGAATATTATGAGATCCGAAATGGAAGTTCCGATATTGATGCTTTTTTGGGGCGTTTGGATGAACTGCAGCAGGGAGAATTTGCCAGCCAGGAGTATGCTGATTTCAAAAATCAATTCCAGTGGCTGGCAGGTATCGGACTGGCTTTTGTGGTCGTTGGCATGGTCTTTCCTTTTTATCGGAGCCGAGAGTCATCCAGAGAATAGAAAGCCTCCACACAAAAACAATATAGTTCAACTATTTAATTTTTAGCTGATGATTAAACTTTTTGTTACCGATCTTGACGGTTGTATCTCTGTTCCTTTTCAAACGCCGGACTGGCAGTTACTTTCCGAAATTCGAAGACTGAATGAACAGCATGTGCATGACCGAGCCGTGCCACCTCTTACCATCTGCTCAGGCCGCCCGCAACCCTATGTAGAAGCGGTTGCTCAATGGCTGAACGTGCAGCATCCGGCCGGGTTTGAAAATGCCGGGATATACAATGTCCAACGAAATGAACTGGAATTGTTGCCGGCTTTTAATGAAGAAGCAGCCCAACAGGTCAAAGAGCTTAAGGAATGGTTGCAGCGAGAAATTGTGGACCGCCATTCGGGAATGATTGTCGAGTTTACCAAGAAAATGGATGCAGGCGTCATCCACAGTGATAAGGAAGCGATTGATGCGGCATTTCCTGTTATTGAAGAATATGTGGCTGAAAATTATTCGCTTTTTGAGGTTCATAAAACGGATGTGTCGGTAAATGTTATCCTGGCGAACAACAATAAGGGTAATGGTATACTAAAGCTTTGTGAACTGCTGGATATTGATCCGGAAGAGGTGGCTTATATTGGTGACAGTAGTGGAGATATTCCGGGCTTAAAGATTGTGGGACAACCTTATGCTCCGCTCAACGCTTCGGATGCGGTAAAAGCATGTGCAGAAGTGCTGGATGCCGAAGTTACGGAGGCAGTATTGATGGCTTATCGACGCATTATCCAAAGAAACAGGGAGCAATTGTCTAAGAAGATATCAAACCAGGCCAGCTGAAGGTTAACCTCCAAGAGGTCTTTGTAAAACCCACCACATCTCCGAAAGTGGTCGGAGCGGGCTTTGTCATTTCGTCCGCCAGCTGGGGGATCAGAATCTCATAGACCTTTGGCAGCTTTTCAAAGGAGATCCTGAATCCCGAATTCTCGGTAGATGATAAGCTTAGTTTTGCATAAGCCCTTCCAAATAGTTTGGTATCAGCCGGTATGTCTGGCTATCAATTTTTTACGGATTAACCGATCAAAAACAATATGCCTGCAGCAAGAAGTGTTCTGTAGAGCCGCCTGATAATTAGGGGCTGAGAGTTCCTCGGATGCCTAACTCGAGGCCGCGCAGTTCAGCGAGTCCACGCAGGCGGCCCAACCCCGAGTAGCCGGGATAAGATTCTCTGCTGAGATCATCCAGCAGCCGGTGACCGTGATCCGGGCGCATGGGTATAGCCAGATCTTCTCTGCCATTTGCTTGCCGGCGTTCCTGCTCTTCAATAAGCGCCCGCATAACATGGTACATACCGGCATCACCTTCAAGATGGCGAGCTTCCTGAAAGCTGCCGTCGTCATCGCGTTTTACACTACGAAGGTGGATAAAGTTGATGCGGTGCCCCAGTCGTTTGATCATACCAGCTAAGTCATTATCTGCTCGCCCACCATAGGAGCCGGTGCAGAAGGTCAATCCATTGTAGGGGGAGTCAACAGCCTGGAGTAATGAAGAGGCGTCTTCTTCTGTGCTCACAATGCGCGGAAGGCCAAATAGGGAGAAGGGAGGGTCATCCGGATGGATAGCCATGCGCACCTTATGCTCTTCGGCCACCGGTATAATTTCTTCAAGAAAATAATGAAGATGTGACCTCAGCTTCTGTTCATCAATATCCTGATAACTGTCGAGTTGTGCCTGGAACTTCTTGAGGGTCATCTTTTCATCGCCGGGTAATCCCAGCAGGATGGTATCTGTTAATTCTGCGATTTCATCCTCTGAAAGGGAATCAAAATAATCTTTAGCTCTGGATTGTTGGTCCGCTGAATAAAGATCCTCAGCTCCTTTGCGTTTTAGGATAAAGAGTTCAAATGCCGCAAAAGCCGTCATATCAAAACGGAGCGCGGTGCTGCCATCATCGAGCGGATGGTTCAGGTCAGTACGCGTCCAGTCAGTGAGGGGCATAAAGTTGTAGCAGACGGTGTGGATATCGCATTCCGCCAAGTTCCGAATAGACTGCTTATAATTTTCGATATACGTTTTATACTCTCCGGTCTGGCGTTTGATATCCTCATGTACGGGGATACTTTCTACCACTGACCATTGCAGTCCGGCCTCCTCAATCTGTTGCTTTCGCTCTTTAATATCTTTAACAGGCCAAACCTCACCATGAGGAATGTGGTGGAGTGCTGAAACAATACCTGTTGCCCCGGTCTGCTTGATATCAGAAAGGGGAATAGTGTCATAGGATCCAAACCAGCGCCATGTTTGCTCAAAGTGCATTGTCATATAATTTTATTGAAAATAAATAGGCACGCAGAAAATTACTCTGGTGCCTATCACTGGCAAATAATACAATTTTTAGCCATCAATTTCCTGAATTGTTGAAGCAACGCCATTTTCCAGGATACCAGACACATAATTCGCGGTCTTCGCTGTAAGGCCGGGTATATCATCCAGATTTTGATCCCAGAATGAAGTTGTACTCAGAATTTTTTGTACGGTTTCTTCTACGCTCTCTGCAGACCAGGCTTCTTTTATAGAAGCAATAATTGCTTCCGAATCGTTGAGTGGGATTGGCTCTCCGTTCCATTCACCTTTGTAGAAGCAGAGCAAGGCCGCCAGTGCAAAAGTAAGTCGGTGGGGGAGTTCTCCCTTTATCTCGTGGTATTTAAGCAATGAGGGAAGCACTCGAACCTTATATTTTGAAATCGAATTGAGCGCAATAGCACTCAGCTCATGCTTAATATATGGATTGTAAAATCGTTCGAGTATGTCATCCGCAAATTCCCGGAGCTCATCTTCTGGAAAATCGAGTGTGGGTATAATTTCCTGGTAGAGCTCTTCCTGAAGGAAAGGCCCCACAATCTCGTCATCCACTGCGTCTTTAACCGTGCGGTTACCGTGCAAATACCCTACGGGTACCATGCTGGTATGTAAGCCGTTAAGAATACGGACTTTACGCGTGCGATAGGGAGTGAGATCATCTACAAAGCGAACATTAAGTCCTGCTTCTCTGAATGGAAGTCGCTCTTCCAGACTATCCGGACCTTCAATAACCCAGAGATGAAAATATTCACCAGCTACAATCAGGTTATCATCAAACCCTATCTCTTCTTTAAGATCGTCTGCCCGTTCTTTGGGATATCCGGGTACGATACGGTCAACCAGCGTATTGCAGAAGGTACAGTGGGTATCAACCCAGTTGTAGAAGTCTTCCCCGGTAGACCATAGCTCAGCATATTGGAGTATAAATTCCTTAAGCTTGTCTCCATTGCGATCAATAAGCTCACAAGGTATGATGACGGGTGCAGTATCGGGATCGCCATCAAAATGGTTGAACCGATGATGGAGCAGGGCCGTCAGTTTCGCCGGGAAGCTGCTGGGAATTTCTTCGTAGGAGGTATCATTTTCATCAAAAGAGATACCTGCTTCAGTGGTATTGGATACAATAAATTCCAGATCCAGGTTCTCACCAAGGGCGAGATATTCCTCATAATTTTCATAAGGGTTAATTCCCCCTTTGACGGATGTGATCAACCGTTTTTCAGTATGAGGAGAACCGTCTTTCATGCCTTCAAGTAGCACATGGTAAAGCCCGTCCTGTTTTTCGAGCACATCTACCATACCGTGGGGTATGGGCTGGATGATATTAATATTACCTTCGAAAGAAGTTTTTTCATTAAGAATATCGATTTGCCAATCGACAAAGGCACGCAAGAAGTTGCCTTCTCCAAATTGTAAAACTTTATCAGAAGCAGGAGCTGCATTTACATCAGCCGTAGTTCTATTCAAGGGTTTAGGCATAGCAATCGTATTTATAAATTAGATAAAATCGTGTGTTTAAAAGCCAAAGAAGTTTGGCAGCCAAAGGCTAAGTTGTGGGAAAAAGGTAACCAGCAGCAGGGCCACAACCATAGCCAGAAACAGCGGCAACAATGGTTTGACCAGTTTAGCAATGGTCGTTTTAGCAACACTTGCGCCCACAAAGAGGACCGATCCCACTGGCGGAGTACATAGCCCGATACATAGATTAAGAATCATAATAATGCCAAAGTGGATGGGATCCATGCCCATCTCGGTGACGATAGGCAGGAATATAGGCGTGAAAATAAGCACCGCCGGGGTCATATCCATGAAGGTACCGACAAACAAAAGAATAAAATTAATCATCAATAAGATGATGATCGGATTGTCACTAAGTCCCAGCAGAGCGGCACTTACGGACTGTGGAATATTTTCGAACGACATCACCCAAGACATACCAATTGAGGTTCCGATCAGGAGGAGTACAACAGCAGTAGTCTTAACGGCATTTTCAAAAATTCCAGGCAGCTGCTTTGCAGATAACTCTTTATAATAAAAGCCGAGAATTAAGGTGTAGAGTACAGCAATAGCTGAGGCCTCGGTAGCGGTAAAAATTCCAATGACGATACCTCCAATCACAATAATCAATAAAAGTAAAGAGGGGATGGCATCGATAAAGCTGCGGGTTAACTCTTTAAAGGGCACTCGTTCACCCGTTGGATAGTTTTTCTTTTTGGCCCAAATTGCAGAGACGCCCATCAGGAGGAGTCCGGTAATAATACCCGGTATATAGCCCGCAAGGAACAGAGCAGCGATGGATACACCACCACTTGCCAGGGAATAGATAATGAGGATATTTGAAGGGGGGATAAGGAGTCCGGTTGTAGCTGAGGTGATATTAACGGCAGCCCCAAATTCTTTGGAGTAGCCCTCTTCTTCCATACGAGGGCCTAAAATACTTCCCACAGCCGTAGCCGCGGCCATAGCTGAGCCAGCTACTGCTCCAAACAACATGGCAGCCACAACATTTACATGAGCCAGTCCACCGGGCAGTGAGCCCATGAGATTTTTGGCGAATTTAATAAGCCTGGGTGCAATGCCGCCACTGTTCATTATCTGGCCTGCCAGAACAAAGAACGGAATGGCCAGCAGAGTAAAGCTGTCAAGGCTGGTACCAATTCGCTGTGCCATCGTTGTAAAAGCTGATAGCGACTCAATACTTAGCATCATCGTTACCAGGCTTGAAGCTCCAATACTCCAGGCAATGGGAACTCCGATCGCTAATAAACTCAGAAAACTAAATACCAACACTAAAACATCAAAGACTTCCATAATCCCTAAATCTAAATATTTTCTTTAACCGGTGACGTTGAATCAGAATCAACAGGCTGCTGTTGCAGCTGAATAAAGTCTAAAACTTTATAATAGCAGATGAGTAACCCACTGACAGGCAGGATGAGATAGACATAAGCCAGCGGAATTTGAAGGGCCGCAGAGGTTTGATTAAGAATATAACTGATATATACGAGCTGCCCTCCGCCAATAATAAGGGCCACAATCACAAAAAGAATGATAATCAGGTTAATACCGATCTGTAATTTGCGTTTGTTTTCTCCCTCTAACTTTCGAGGAAGCAAATCAATGGCGAGGTGCCCATTCTCCCCGGAGATGTAGGCAGCTCCCAGCATCCCAATCCAAATAAGTAAAAAACGGGCCAGCTCTTCGGTAAAGGTGCTTGCTTCTCCCATAACATAGCGGGTAAAAACCTGCCAGAGTACACACACCAGCATGATCCCCATCAACAATGACAGGAAGGATCCTACGAACTTATTGATGTTCTTTTTCATAACATTATACCTAATACCTATGGTTGAACTTGACGGATACGTTCAGCTAAATCGTATAATTCAGGATTACTTTCCTGTATCTGGTCATAAATCGGTTGCGTCATTTCCATGAAAGGCTCTTTGTCTGGTCGATTTATTTCTACTCCTGCTTCTTTTACAACTTCCAGTGCTTCTTTTTCAGCATCAGCCCACAATTCACGCTGATGGATCGCCGATTCATCGGCTGCCTCTTGCAGCCACTGTTGCTCTTGTTCGCTAAGCTTATCCCATGTCTTGGTTCCAATTAAAAGAATATCCGGAACGGCGGTATGCTCATTCAAACTGTAAAATTTACAAACTTCATAGTGCCGGGAGGTATGAAAAGAAGGGGGATTATTTTCAGCCCCATCCACAATGCCCTGTTGAAGTGCTGAGTAGAGCTCGCCCCAGGAAATTGGGGTAGGAGAGCCGCCTAAATTGTTTACCAGTGAAATAGCCATCGCACTTTCCTGAACCCGTACCTTAAGTCCCTGAAGGTCTTCAGGCGTTTCAATGGGTTTGGATTTTGTGTAAAAGCTTCGAAAACCAGCATCGTAATACGTTAACCCTCGTAACCAGAATTGTTCAGGCTCCTGGAGTAGATTTTTACCTATTTGGCTATCAAAGACTTCAAATTTATGTTGATCGTCTCGGAATAGGTAGGGAAGACTAAAGACCCTGATTTTGGGAGCGAAATTTTCTAATACAGCAGCTGATACTTTGGTGATATCCAAACTACCAATTTGGAGGAGCTCCAAGAGCTCTCTCTCTGAACCAAGTTGCTGGCTGGGATAGATTTTGATTTCAAGCTTTCCCTTTGATCGCTCTTTGACCTTTTCAGCCATAAATTCCATCGCCTTATGGACAGGATGCGTAATATCCAGTCCATGACCAAGGCGAAGAGTCTTGACATTGGTATCTTGTTCACAACTACCAATAAAAAGGATGAGAAAACTGAGGATTGCTATCGAGAAATATTTCCGAAAAGTCATCGTCAGTTATCCTCTTTTATTTCTTTAATAAGCTGGAGTGTATCCTGAACATGGTCTTGCAGTCCGTCGTAGTCGCGGTCTTTCAAGAACTGTTTGGTCACCAGCTTTGAGCCCATTCCCACGCAGGTAGCGCCGGCTTCGAACCAGCCTCGCAGGTTGTCCTCCTCAGCGGTTACTCCGCCGGTTGGCATAATGGATGTCCACGGGCACGGACCGGTAACGGCCTTCACAAAGCCGGGGCCCAGCTGGCTGCCGGGGAAAGCTTTGACAATTTCGGCCCCGAGCTCTTCTGCCCGGTTAATTTCGGTCAATGTCCCGCAACCGGCTGCCCACATCACCTTTCGGCGGTTGCAGGTCCGGGCTACATCTTCTTTTAGCATGGGAGTAACCACAAAGTTAGCTCCCAACTGCATGTACTGAGCGGCAGTGGCCCCATCAACCACGGATCCAACTCCCAGGATCATCTTCGGGAGTTCACGGGCGGCAAACTTGTTAAGCTCACCAAATACTTCGTGTGCAAAGTCGCCCCGGTTGGTAAACTCCAGCAACCGGGCTCCACCTTGATAACAGGCGGTTAGAACTTCTTTAGCAACTTCAACATCCTGATGGTAAAACAGCGGAACAAGGCCGGTTTCGGCCATAACACTGGCTACCTCTATACGTGAAAATCGTGCCATAATATTGCGTCAGTCTTTAGAAAATTACGGTTATCGAGAGACGCGTCCAGAGGCGTCGCCTTCCATGAGTTTTTCAACCTCAGCCACTGTCGACAGATTGGCATCTCCATAGATGGTATGTTTCAGACAGGAGGCAGCCACGGCAAATTCAAGCGCCTGTTGGTCACTCTCGTAGGTCATTAGTCCGTAGATGAGTCCGCCCATGAAGGAGTCTCCACCACCTACACGATCTACAATATGCGTAATTTGGTAGGTAGGCGCCTCTAAAAACTCGTCTCCATTGTAAAGAACGCCAGACCAGCTGTTATGTGAAGCACTTATGGATCCCCGGAGGGTTGTAATCACTTTTTGGGCACGCGGGAATCGCTCCATGAGGGCCTCGCAAGTAGCTCGATAGGCTTCCGCTTCCACTGAATCGCCTTGGGTGACGTCCACCGTATCGGGGTGTATTCCAAAATGTTTTTCAGCATCTTCCTCGTTACCCAGAATCACATCACACCCTTCCACAAGTTCGGGCATTACCTCGCCAGGTTCTTTGCCATAATTCCACAATTTGGCGCGGTAGTTTAGATCCGTAGAAACTGTTACCCCGAGCTCGTTCGCTGCTTGGATCGCTTCTAAACAGACATCGGCGGCTCCTTGAGAAAGCGCAGGAGTGATGCCGGTCCAGTGGAACCAACCCGCATCGTCAAAGACTTTCTCCCAGTCGATAGTGCCTTTCTCAATGGTAGAGATAGCAGAATGAGCCCGATCATATACAACTTTACTTCCGCGGCTGACGGCTCCGGTCTCCAGGAAATAAATGCCAAGTCGTTCACCGCCCCAGGCAATATTATCAGTACCAACGCCTCGCTTGCGCATTTCCATCATCGCGCAGTGGCCCAGGTCATTGTCGGGCAGGCGGGTTACAAAATCCACGGGAACGCCGTAGTTGGCCAATGATACAGCCACATTAGATTCTCCGCCCCCATAGATGACATCAAAAGAGCTGGCTTGTGAAAACCGCAGTTTGCCTGGTGGAGACAGCCGCAGCATAATTTCTCCAAACGTTATTGCTTTTTGCATGATAGTAAGTTGTTTTTGAATTGATTAGAAGTTGAAATATTCTTCTGCGTTGTTGTAGCAAATATCTGAGACAATTTTACCCAGCCATTCAATATCATTGGGCAATAGTCCTTTATCGACGTCTTCACCGATAAGATTACATAAGATACGGCGAAAGTAGTCATGGCGTGGGTAGGACAGGAAGCTACGCGAGTCCGTAAGCATTCCGACAAAGCAACTCAACAGCCCTAAGTTAGACAGCGCGTTAATCTGCTTTTCCATACCATCTTTTTGATCCAGGAACCACCAGGCTGACCCAAATTGCATTTTTCCTTTGGTTGACCCATCGTTGAAGTTGCCGATCATTGAGGCCATAACTTCATTGTCACTGGGATTCAAATTATAAAGGATGGTTTTAGCCAGCTGGTCGGTTGAATCAAGTTCATTTAAAAATTTTGCAAGCGTCTGGCTCTGAGAAAAGTCTCCAATCGAATCAAAGCCGGTGTCGGGACCCAATTGGCGCATCATACGATCATTGGTATTGCGTAAGGCACCAAGATGGTATTGCTGTACCCAGTTTCTGCTTTCATACATTTTACCGAGCTCGAGCATTATATAATAGGACAAGCTGTAAGCCTGGCTCTTACTGAGGTTATCACCGCCCCGAACCTGGTCAAAAGCATTACTCAATTCTTCTGTAGTAGCTTCAGCATAGTAAATTTTTTCAACGCCATGATCTGCCAGGCGGCACCCTTGGGTATGAAAATAGTCTATACGCGCTTCCAGTGCACTTAACAAGTCCTCAAGGTTGTTGATGGAAATATCGCTGACCTCTTCGAGCTTGTCCAAATAGGTATTATATCCCTGAACATCATCAAACGAATAGGCCTTATCG
The DNA here is from genome assembly GCF_026229185.1 of Fodinibius salsisoli. Classification (GTDB taxonomy): domain Bacteria; phylum Bacteroidota; class Rhodothermia; order Balneolales; family Balneolaceae; genus Fodinibius; species Fodinibius salsisoli. The sequence goes on from NZ_JAGGJA010000004.1 coordinate 42,833, forward strand.
GGGCGAAAAGCAGGTATTACTTTGGTGCCGAAAGGATCTTCTTTTATTTTCTTATGATGCTCCAGAGAATCTACCGGATCATCCGTTGTACAAATTGTTTTGACATTATTTTTCTCTATCAGGCTTTGCGTGCTAAAAGAGGGTTTTTGCAGTAATGCGGTACATTCATCGTAAATTTGTTCACCGGTATCAGCATCCAGTAATTCATCCACATCAAAATAGCTCTGAAGCTCCATGTGGGTCCAGTGATAGAGCGGATTACGAACCGTATATGGGACCGTTTCTGCCCATTTCATGAATTTTTCTTTATCGGGAGCATCACCGGTAATGTATTTCTCGTCGATGCCGAGCGTGCGCATCGCTCTCCATTTATAATGGTCCCCATCCAACCAAATATTTGTGAGGTTATCAAAATTTTTATCAGTGGCAATTTCGTCAGGGGGAAGGTGGCAGTGATAATCGATAATTGGGCAAGATGCTGCGTATTCGTGATAAAGTTTTTCAGCAGCTTTCGATTCTAGTAAAAAGTTTTTGGATAAAAAGGAGCTCATATGAATTATTTTTGTATGTGCAATCGATTGCGCAATTAAGGGATTATAAATAATTAATTCAACCGGAAAATATTTTCTTTCACTATATAGTTCATATCCCTGCTTTATTCCTAAGGGCTGGAGATTATGTTTTTTTTATAGAGATTGCAAGATTATTACGGGGATTGCAAAAAGGAGGGAGAAAAAAGCCTGGAGGGATCGATAAACTTGTGACTTCCAAGCCTATTTAGGGCAGTTAAAGGACGACAGCTACTTTTTTTCCTTGAGGGATGATTTTCGAACAATAAGCTCAGGATTTAAAACCGTCTTGCTGGGGGCGTAATTATTTTTTTCGCCATCCATGTGATCCAGGAATTTCTGTGCAGATATCTGGCCCATCTTTTCGCCATGCTGGTCGATGGTCGTAAGAGCTGGTTCCACGAAGGAAGTAAATGATTCATTTAAAAAACCAACAATGCCAATATCTTCCGGTATGCGTATGCCATTGTTTTTAAGGACCTCCATGGCGCCTACCGCCCCATAATCACTTGCCGAAAAAATAGCATCAGGTAATTTATCCCATGAGAGTACTTCTTTACCCAGCTCTCTTCCGGCTTCTAACTTTAGATTGCTTTCTACAATTAAGCTTTCGTCAATAGGAATGTTATGTCTTTTTAGCGCTTCTTCATAGCCTCGGCGTCGCTCTTTATAAATGCTGATATGTTGTTGGCCAGAAAAATGCGCAATTCTTTTATAGCCTTGCTCTATTAGGTGTTCCGTAGCCTTATAGGCTCCGAGGTAATCATTGATGACCACAGAGCTGACTTTAAGCGACTCGAGCGTTTCATGGAGCCGGTCGAAAAGAATGAGAGGAACATTTTGGTTGACAATTTCTTCGTAATGACTGAATTCTGTTGTCTCTTTAGCATATGAAGCTAAAATGCCATCCACCTGAGATTCCAAGAGAGCTTTTATATTCGCTTTCTCTTTTTCCGGAGAGTCGTTAGACTGGCTGATGATAACGCGATATCCAGCTTGGTTTACAACCTCCTCCACACCACGAATAATTGAGGCAAAAAAGTTTCGGTCTGCCATCGGAATAATCACTCCAATAATATTACTCTTTCCTTTCCGGAGAGCTGCTGCAATATGGTTTGGTTGATAGTCGAGTTTGTCTGCTGTTTTTACAACAAGTTCTTTCGTTGCATCACTAATTCGGGGGTGATCTTTGAGTGCTCTTGATACTGTGGAAGCCGTAATATCAAGCTCTTCAGCAATATCATGGATGGTGGTTTTTTTATTTTTCATCGATTTATATAAGATCTAAAAATGCTATGGATTTTGGGTATCAGCAGAGTATTTGTTGAATATCAATGCTATCAACAGCTGTGCTAAAGAACTTGGACAAGTTAGGATATAAAGTATTCATTACTGGCAGTCAAGAAATTTAATAACGGCAAAACTATTGCAAATAACACTTTTTACAAAATAACCTGTCAGTTTCAACTGGTTTCGAAAGGTCAATACAATGTCTTTTCTATACGGCTTAAGCATTTGTTGTCAAGTTATGTAACGAATAATTAATGTAATCGATTGCACTCTGGCAAAATAGTTTCTGCTAATATCGTAGTAGAATAATGTCAAGTGTCGATACCGCATAAAAAGGTCTTTTAAGTTTGTCAAAGGTGATTATTGCGGTATTAGTCAACGTGATCAAACTATTAGTAATTAAAAATATTTTTATAGTTAACGCAAATAAATAAAAATATTTGCAATACTTAGGTCTATTCTTTTATTTGATGTGCAATCGATTGTTCAATTGCGTGTTTTCTTTTATTTATTTTCAAAGGGATTTAGACAAGATAATGAAATCGTCTGTTGACAAAGATCGTATAAAACGGGAAACCCGATGGGTTAAGGAGATACAAAAGGGCAAGCGGGATAGTTTTAAGGCGTTATATCAGTTTTACTATCCTCGCTTGAGTCAATTTGTATTTCGTTATGTAAAATCCAAAGCTATCGCTGAGGACCTGGTCCATAATGTTTTTCATAATATCTGGAAAAATAGAAATAACCTTAAAGCGAACGGTAAGCTAAGGGCCTATTTATATACGGCAGTTCGAAATCAGTCGTTCAAGTTTTTAAACCGGCGTAAAGGACAGTTGCAGACCACATTCGATGATTTGTCATTCCTTGAAAGCAGAGAAGCGAATCCAGAGGAGCAAATAAATGGGAAAGAGTTTGAAGAGGCTATTCAGTCTGCTATAAGGGAGTTGCCAAAACGCCGAAGAGCTGTTTTCCTAATGAGCAGAGAGGATGATTTGACGTATAGAGAAATTGCTGAGGTCTTAGAAATTTCTGTTAAAACGGTAGAAACACAAATGAGCCGGTCGTTAAAGCATCTCCGTCACCGACTTGCTCATTTTATCTCCTCAGAAAACGTTTCTACATAATGAAGACTTCCTAAAAAATATTGAAAGAGGGGGTACTTGTTTACCCATCTGGCTGAAAAATAAGCATTTGAACGGATAGGTATAGTAAAAAGTCTCTGATGCTGACAGTTAGCGTATTATGAGCCCATCGGTATAGTTCGATAGATCAAGAAAAGTTCGACCCTTCCATCATTTTTCAAAAAAAGTAAAAAAAACTTGTAGGGGTAGTTCTAGTTTTTTCGGTATAGAGAGTAGAGCACTTAAAGATCAACCGAAAAAACATCCAAATGAATTCCAAAGAAATCAACTGGAATAAACTTCTGCGGTACATACGCGGGGATAGTTCCCATGAGGAGCAAAAGGAAGTTGAGGAATGGGCTAGCTCCAGTTCAGAGAATAAGAATGTTATTTCTTTTTTGGAAGGAGTATGGCAAGCATCTGCTGAAGAGAAAGAGGATTGGGATGTAGATTCAGCCTGGCTGCGCTATGAATTTCGCTATGGAAAAGATTTTCAGGATCCTGCGGAGGAAGGTGAAACAGATAAAAGCCGTATACCTACATCCGGGTCTCCCCAAAAGGAAGTCAAGGTTGCTGAGGATAGAAAATCGGGTGTCCTTAGCTGGGCATTGGTAGCGGCGGCCGCAGCGTTAGTCTGTTTAATAGTGTTATACAGTTATCCGTCTCAGAAGGCGTCCGTTACTGAGGCTCCGCCTATGAAAGAGATTGTTGCTAAACATGGTCAGCGCATTCATTTTCGTCTCAGCGATGGCACGAAAGTTACTTTGAATGCCGGGAGCAAAATCATAGCACCTAAAGTTTTCTCAGATTCGGCACGTACCCTCCAACTCGAGGGACAAGCCTTTTTTGATGTGGCTACTGATTCAACGCGTCCTTTCCTGGTTAATACGGATCGGTCTTTAACGAAAGTTCTTGGAACACGATTCGATGTGAAAGCTTATCCAACAGATAGTAGAGTGGAAGTTACAGTAGCAGAAGGTAAAGTGGCGCTACAAGCTGTTCGGAGTATAAATGATGCTGGCAATGCCCAAGTGATTACACGCGGATATCAGGGGTATCTATCACCAGAAGGGAATGCTTCGGTAACAAAAGTAGGTGATATAAACAGTTATATAGGCTGGACCAAAGGGCAGTTGGTCTTTAATAATGATCCGTTTGCTCAGGTAAAAAGGGTGCTGGAGCGGTGGTATGATATTGAAATAAGTATTGCGTCTGAACCTGGGGATACACTTAGCAAGCAAAGGTTTACGGGTTCTTTTACCGATACTCAATCTATGGATGAGGTGCTCGAGGCCATTGCTCTTTCCTTAAATATCAAATTCAAAAAAATGTCGGATGGCTCGTATACCATCTACGAATAAGTTCAATCTAAACCAGAGAATAACTATGAATAAACAACTCACCAAATATCGAAAAACAGGCCCGCTTTTGCTGGCAGTGTTGTGGATACTGTTGTCTATGCAAGGAGTGTTGGCTCAGCAAAGTTCTCAAGCTAACAAAAACTTTGTTCCTCTTGAATGGTATGCAGCAAACGAGAATTCTGCATCGATGTACGAAAAAGTCATCAGTATTTCTTTGGAAGAAGTGCCGCTGGTTCAGGCTATAAATGAGTTGGCCAACCGGGTGGGGGTACGACTGTCATATAATCAACGAGAATTGCCCAATAAGAAAGTGACGTTGGTTGCAGATAACATTTCTGTGATTCGGGCTTTTGAGAAGATGTTTCAAGCCACAGGTTTGGATATTTTGGCTTCACCTTCCGGGCAAATTGTAATTAAGAAAAAAACGATCAAGACTAATATTGCAGAAGTCATTTCTGGTAAAGTTACAGATGCTGAGACGGGAGATTTGCTTCCCGGAGTCAACATCGCAATCAAGGGAACAAGCTCAGGTACTTCAACAGGTGGGAGTGGAACTTTTGAGTTGGAGGTTCCTTCTCTGCAAGAAACCTTGGTATTTTCGTTTATCGGATATAAGACGAAGGAGGTTGCATTACAGGGGCGTAGTGAACTGGATGTCCAGCTACAGCCGGAAGCTATTGCCGGAGAAGAAGTAGTGGTGGTTGATTATGGCTATGGAACCGTAAATCGGGCCGATTTAACGGGGTCGGTTGCGTCGGTTAGTGGTCAGGATTTGAAGGAGATCCCTGTGTCTAATGTTTCAGAGGCCATTAATGGTCGTCTGCCCGGCGTAAACGTCTTATCAACAGATGGTGCGCCCGGTGCTGAAAGTGTTATAACGATTCGGGGTGGTGGTTCTATAACGCAGGACAATTCTCCACTCTATGTGGTCGATGGTTTTATTGTTGGAAGCATCCGGGATATCCCGCCTTCTGATATTGTCAGTATTGATGTATTAAAGGATGCCGCAGCGACCGCTCTTTACGGTGCTCAGGCTTCAAACGGTGTTATTGTCATTAACACAAAAAAGCCACAGGAGGGTAAAATAAATGTATCCTACAATAATTATGTGCAATACAATAAGCTTCCCTCTGACAGGAAATATGATGTCTTATCTCCTTATGGGTATGTGATGGCCAATTATGAACAGGCTAAACTGAGGTCTGAGGCCGACTTAAGAAATTTTGAAAAGTATTACGGAAAATATGATGACCTGGAGTTATACAAAGCCAAGCCGGGTACCAATTGGCAGGAAGAGCTTTTCGGCGATCCTCAGCTATCTCAATATCACAATCTGAGCATCAATGGAGGCACAGAATACACAAAAATGGTTCTAAGCCTGTCTCATAATGATGAAGATGGCCTTTTAGTAGGATCCGGTTATCGGCGGTCAACAATCAATTTCAAACTAAACCAAAGGTTGGCCAACTCTCTGCAAATGGATGTATCAACCAGAATAACCAACACCCGGATTGATGGCTCTGGTACTTCGGGAAGTTCTCAAATTCGTATTAAGGATGCTATTACCCGGCGGCCGGTCAATGGTATCGCCGATGAACTGGATATCGATTTAACAAATGTAAATAACGATGATGAGTACCAATCATTTTTGTTAAACATGATTAATCCCCGGGACCTTGCAGAACAAGATTGGAGAAAAAGAACCGAAAACTCCTATGTATTTAATGCGGGGTTGACCTGGGATCCAATGGACAATATGATTGTTAAATCAACCTTCACCACCAAAAAATCTTTTGAAGAAAACCTGCGGTTTTATGGGCCGCTCACAGGAGAGTCCAGGCAGGAAGGGAATAGTTTGCCGTTGGGCACCAAAAATGAATCGCAAGGTCAATCCTACCGTTGGCTAAATACAATTAAATATGTGTTTAACAACTTTGATAAACACGACTTGGATATTTTAGTCGGTCAGGAGATATACTCTACCGGTGGGAAAGGTAATTACGTTCGGGTTGAAGACTTCAGGGAATCGATGCTTCCTGACGAATTATTTGCGAATATGGCTCTTGGAAACCTGGTAGATCAATCAACCTCACGGTCTACAAATCGAAACCGATTTTCCTTGTTCACAGGCAGTAATTATCAGTATGATGACAGGTACCTGTTGACGGCTACGCTAAGGGCTGATGCCTCCAGTAAATTTAAGGAATCAAACCGATTAGGATTTTTCCCCGCCGTAGCCTTGGGGTGGAAGTTATCTAACGAGTCGTTTTTGGAAGAGCTGGAGTTTCTTGATCGGTTGAAACTGAGGCTCAGCTATGGCATCACCGGCAATGATCGGATTTCTGCTACGGCCTCCCAGTTTTTGTTTTCGCCCAGTACATACAATGGCCCTGGAATGGGAACCAACGATTATAACGCTTACTACTCGCCTTCTGGGAACACGCTTTATAACCCCAACCTTATCTGGGAATCTACCATCCAGAAGAACATAGGTCTCGATTTTGGATTCTTGGATTCAAAGATAAACGGGAGCCTTGATCTGTATCATAACACAACTAAAGATCTGTTGCTGAAATCTGCTATATCCCCTGTATCAGGGTTTTCAACGCAGTGGAACAATATAGGAAGTACGGCAAACAAGGGAATAGAGCTGGGGCTGAATGCTTATATAATTAATAAGCAGAATTTTACTCTCAGGGGAAACTTTAACTTTGCCATCAATCGTCCGGAAATTGTTGAGCTGGATGGCACTGAAGAAAGATTCTACCAATCGAATTGGTCCAGCACCGACTTAAAGGATCGAAATGACTTTTACTTAAAGGTAGGACGGTCCATTGGATTAATGTACGGGTACGTAAATGAAGGAATGTATTCGGTCGATGATTTTGCAGGCTACAATGAATCCACCGGCGAATATATCTTGAAAGATGGGGTCCCTGATAATAGTCAAACACTGGGAGTAAATAGCTTGCGGCCCGGCTATATGAAACTGAAGGATTTAAATGGTGATGGGCAAATTAACAGCCAGGATAGAAAAGTAATCGGAAATGCCATCCCGGAAGCGCAGGGAGGTTTTGGATTTGATTTAAACTACAAAGGATTTGATGCCTCCGTATTCTTTAACTGGTCGTACGGAAATGATGTCTACAACACCGGGAAAATAGATTTCAATCAATTCTATCGTACAAGGTACGGCAATATGCTGAGTACCATGAGTTGGGATAATCGGTTCACTTATATCGATGTTGACGGTTCCTATACCGGGACGCCCGGGGAAGTGGTAACCGACCTCGACCAGTTGGCGGAAATGAATAAAGATAAAAAAATATGGAGCGGTAATAATTCTTTCGGCCAGGCAACTACCGTCTTTCATGATTGGGCAGTTGAAGATGGATCATTCATCAGGCTCAATAAATTGACGCTGGGTTATACCTTACCCACAAGCTGGACCTCTAAGGTAAGTCTTAGTAACTGCCGGGTGTATGTCACGGGCTATAATCTCGCCTTATGGACGAACTATTCTGGTTTCGATCCGGAAGTGAGTACCACCAGAAGTAGTACGTATACGGCCCTAACTCCCGGGGTAGATTATTCTTCTTACCCGCGTAGCCGATCTCTTACCGTCGGACTGAACGTCACTTTTTAATCTAACAACCAATGAATCTCATGAATGTAAAGATGAAACACTTTGTCTGGATTATAGCAATATTTTTGGTTGCCGGTTGCGATAGCTTTTTGCAACCCGAATCGCTCTCTACCTTTGACGACAATTATGTTTTCTCGAATGTAGAGGATGCAAGAAAAGCCGTGAACTCCATCTATGTTCAATTCAATCACGATGGATTTAGGTCAAGGCTGTCTAATAATATGACAGGGAACACGGATATTGAACACAACGGTGGATCCAGTGATGGCGCTCGATACCAGATATGGCGGCTGGATGCTCAACCTAATAATGGTGATCTGCGTTACGTATGGGAAATAGCCTACAAGGCTATTCGTGACGCCAATATTGCGATTGAGGGAATTTCACAGAGTGCAGCTCTTAACTCTTCCGATGAACTTGTGGCAAGAAAGATGAATCACCTGCTGGGCGAGGCCTATACATTACGCGCCTATTGGTACAGCATGCTTATCTATTATTTTGGCGATGTCCCTTTTATGACCGAAGCTCCTAAAGCAGGCGTTGACTTTAATCTGCCAAAAGAAGACAGGAACGTGATTCTTTCTTCAGTCATCGAAGACCTGATCAATATCGAAGAAGACATGATGTGGGCTGACCAGGTACAATCTGGTATTGAGCAAGTCAACAGAGAATATGCCATGGGAATGATAGCACGCCTTTCGTTACAGCGCGGCGGATGGTTCCTAACACCGGATATGACTATGGACCGAACGGACGATTACCTGGAGTATTATGAAATAGCCAATCAGTACACTAAAAAGCTTATCAGGTTAAAAGATCGTCCTTTGCCTCGGGATTATCGGCAGGTCTTTATGAACCAGAACAAGTTTATTTCTCCAGTAAACAGCGATATTCTTTTTGAGGTTCCCTTTCCTGTGGGCGAAGGCGATGTGGGATGGAATATCGGCATCCGTGTGGATAAGGGAAATCATCCCTATGGGTCGGGTGGTAACTACATGAACATCCCCCCAACCTATTACTATTCATTTGATGAACAAGATAAGCGGCGGGATGTAACCTGTTCGTGGTACTTCATCAACGAGGATTTTGAACAAGAACTGGTCAATGTAGGAGGCATTTCGCAAGGCAAGTGGAGTCGGCATTTTCTGGAAAATCCACCAGGTCCATCAACGGCTAAAGGAACGGGTATCAACTGGCCCATGATGAGATACTCTGATGTGCTTCTTATGCATGCTGAAGCCGAAAACGAGCTCAATGGTCCAACAGTAGATGCGCAAGAAGCACTAAAACGCGTTCGTCGGCGGGCATTTCCGGAAGAGGAATGGGCTTCGAAAGTGGACCAGTATGTTGGGGAAGTATCGGCAAGTAAGCAATCATTTTTCAATGCCATAGTCGATGAGCGAGCGTGGGAGTTTGGGGGAGAGATGACCCGAAAGTATGATCTGATACGGTGGAACCTCTATGATGAGAAGATAAATGAAACCGTTGAAGGCCTGAAAAAGATGGCTGATGATGCCTTCTATGGCACAGGGGATTTGCCTGACTATGTGTATGTAAAGCATGACGAAAATGGTGACTTGATGATTTACAACAGGGATGAAAAAGTCGTTTCTCCCCCCGATGATACCTGGGAAAGAGAGGGATGGCTCATTGGGTTAGTGGATGAAGATCAACCCAGTAACTATACCGAATGGATAACCCGGGACTGGGCAAACTATAATGAACCTGTACGGTATGTTTTCCCAATTCCAAGTTTAGCTATTGATAACAGCAAGGGAGTGCTGAAAAACGACGGCTACAATTTTTAAAGTAAAATATTAGTGATATGAAATTTAGAAGAGGAACAATAAACAGAGTCTTATTTGTACTGGTTACAGGCATAATGTTCTTTTACGCCTGTAAAAAGGATAATCCTGTATCACAAGAAACCCGGCTTTTTCGGCCCGTTTTAAATGAGCAATTATTTGCGGAAGACAACAGCATTATTGTGGATATGGGAGATATGAAGGATGCTGCTTCCTATACATTGGAAGTAAGCAGGGATACTTTCCAGACCATCGAGCTCGAATTAGATACGGATACCAATTATGTAGAAATTGACAGCCTCCTTTGGAATACTATTTATCAAGTACGGGCAACAGCCCATGCCGAAGATTCCGAATTTGATAGCAAGGTTTCGGATTTGGGAGCCGTACGAACCCAGCGGTTTCCATCTATCATGGAGCTCCCGGAAAGTTTTGACGTTACGGATGTCGCCGCTCGCATCAAATGGACAAGGGGAGGTGCATTGGTAACTGGAATCAAAGTATTTGCCGGGAATGATGAAAAATTAACCACACCTATAATAGAAGAAGAGGTTACACCTGAAGATCAAAATAAGGAGCAAAAAATAGTACATGGATTAGACCCTTCGACCTCGTATCAAATTGCGATATACAGCGATGGTGAACTCCGGGGATGGGCCGAATATAAAACCAAGGAGGCTTTGCCATTAGGAGATAACGTTGTAGATCTAAGAGGAATTGATGATCCGTCTATTTTGGCTGAAACCCTGCCGACTATTGCCAACAATAGTGTAGTGTTGCTCGAAAGTGGCAAAACGTATACCACGGGAGGATACAGTTTTGATAAATCGGTAACCATCAGAAGTGGCTATGGTTTTGAGCCGGGTGGGGCAATAATAGACTGTAGCTCAAATTTTAACATAAATGATGGTAGTGCTGTAGATTCTGTAGTCTTCAGAGACGTTACGTTAACGGGCAGTTTTGATTCAAACTATGTATTCAACATCAACAATAGCGGCTCCATAGGAGAGGTTAAATTTCAATCATCCAATATTCGTTCACTTCGGGGCATGCTCAGGATGAAAGGAGGGGCAGGTACAATCGATAAATATACTATTAGCAATAGTGTGGTGGATAGTATAAATGGCTATGCGTTGTTGACCGTAGATACGCCCGATTGGAGCGTTGGGGATATAACGATAGAAAATTCTACCATATCGAGAACGCAATATTTTCTGGTAAGTCGATCTAATACCAATTCTATTACCATCGAATCTTCTACGATCAACGAAGCTCCTGAAAAGGGACGGCAGATGTTTCGATGGAGAGGAGATGAAGGGAATAACAACGTACTCAACGGCGTCAAAATCCACAATACCATATGGGGACATGGGTGGAATATGGATGGAGAGGAGGATGTCAGTGTTAGCGGCGTTGACGGAATGGAGTCAACCAACTTCGATATCGTAAATACCTACACCACATCCCAATTCTCGTTCTCTGGAGATGAGATTCCCGGATTTCCCAATTTTGTCTATGGAGGGACCGGTCAGGACCTGTGGGTGTCTCCCTATATCGATGGAGATTTTAATATTAACGATTCTGGCTTTGCAGGTAAGAGCGATGCCGGTGATCCCCGATGGCGACTTGGATTATAAATACATGCAGCAGGTGTGGTTTTGACGGCCCGTCTGCTGCTATTTTTTATTTGCAATTCCAATAAAATTAGGGTCAGAGATATGAAAAAAATTAAGCCGTTTGTGTCACTATTTTGTGTAGCACTACTTTTTAGTGTGGTAAACTGTAGTGGTAACGTGGGGTCCGAGCCCGATCCCGAAGGAGAAGAACCCACCAAAGAGGAAGCGAAAGCCTTTCCCGGAGCCGAAGGATTCGGACAAGATGCCACAGGAGGGCGTGGTGGAAAGGTCCTATATGTAACTAATTTGAATGATTCAGGAGAAGGGAGCCTACGGGCGGCTATAGAAACATTTGGTCCACGGATTATACTTTTTAAAGTCTCAGGGACCATTGCGTTAGAATCTAATCTTGATATCGATATTGGAGATGTAACGATTGCCGGGCAAACAGCGCCGGGCGGAGGTATTACCCTGAAGAATTATTCGATGCGTATAAATGCAGATAACGTGATTCTACGTTTTCTGCGGTTCCGGATGGGGGATGAGGCCGGACATCAGGGCGATGCTCTGGAAGGACGTTTCCACAAAAATATCATCGTTGACCATTGTTCGATGAGCTGGGCTACGGATGAAACAGTCACCTTTTACGCTAATGAAAATACAACCGTGCAGTGGTCTATAATTGCAGAAAGTTTACGGAAGTCGGTCCACGAGAAGGGAGCCCATGGCTACGGCGGCATATGGGGAGGGAGAAATGCCTCCTTTCACCATAACCTTTTGGCGCACCATGACAGCCGAAATCCCCGATTGGGCGAAGAGGCCGGAAAGGCCTTTGCCTTAACCGATTTGGTTGACCTTCGCAATAACGTAATCTATAACTGGGATGGGAATAGTACCTATGGTGGTGAGGCCATGAATGTGAACATCGTAAACAGTTATTATAAACCAGGGCCCGCCACCACCAAAGAAGAACGGATCATTGCTATCGATAAAAATTTAGATGAAAGTACCGCTATCTATGACACCTGGGGTAAATTTCATATTAGTGGGAATTATATGGAAGGCAGTGAAAGAGCCACCGACGAGAACTGGACTTATGGAGTATATAATCAATTTCACTCAAAGTATGGAGACCTATCGGAGCAAGAAAAAGAAGCAATGAGAATGGCAGAGCCTCATCCAATTGATGGCAATGTAACAACCCATACGGCTCTTGAGGCCTATGATCGAGTGTTGGGTTTTTCCGGAGCTTCTTTAGTTCGGGATGCCGTGGATACACGCATCATAAGTGACATTCGTAACCGAACATACACTGCCGAAGGATCAAATGGTAGTACCAATGGAATCATCGATTCTCAGGCTGATGTAGGCGGATGGCCCGAGTTAGAAAGTGAAGATCCGTCCGTTGATACCGACCAGGATGGAATGTCCGATGAATGGGAAATTGATAATGGCTTGGATCCAGAAAAAGCCAATGCCAATGGGAGAGATCTGAGTACGGCCTATGATAATGTTGAGGTATATATTAATAGCCTGGTTACACCAATTGTAACAGAACAGAATCAGTAGAAGTAGATTATGCGAGGAATAAAATTTAGCAGCTTAGTCCTGCCGGTTATTGTCTTTATAGTTGGTACTGCCTGCTCAGGTAATGATATATCGTCCGATAAAGGGGAAGAGCCCCAGCCGATCGAGTTCAAGTATGTGGTGGATAAAAATGGGGATGGTGATTTTCAATCCGTACAGCAAGCAATTGATGCCGTTCCTTCCTATCTGGATGATCGGACATCTATTCTTATAAAAAAGGGGGTATATAAAGAATTGCTGACTATACCGGAAGAAAAAAAGAATATAACGCTGGTAGGAGAAAAGGCGGAGGAGATCATCCTAAAGTACGATAATGCAGCCGATAAAATTGATCCCGAGACAGGAGAGGAGTATGGCACCAGCGGATCAGCCAGTACCTTCATCCATGGCGATGGCTTTGTTGCTGTTAATATAACATTTGAGAATAGCGCGGGCACAGAATATGGCCCGGCATTGGCAATATATGTAGACAGCGATCAATCAATTTTCAAAAATTGTCGCTTCTTAGGTAGGCAGGATACATTTTATGGAGATCGCGTCCGGATCTTTGTACAAGATTCGTATATAGAAGGAACTGTTGATTTTATTTTTGGTCCGGCCACGGCGGTGTTTGAAAACTGTGAGATCCACTCCTATGGTGGAACTTCTATCACGGCTGCCTCAACAGAGTCTTATGTAGATTTTGGTTTTGTTTTCAGGAATTGCAGCATAACCTCAGAGCCTGGCGTGGAGACCGACCTTGGGCGTCCCTGGAGACCCTATGCCGCTGTTGCTTATCTGAACTCTGAACTTGGAGGTGGTATTAAACCGGAAGGATGGAATAACTGGGGCAACACCAGTAATGAAGCCACTGCTCGATATGTAGAATATAATAACTCGGGCCCCGGAGCTCAGATCCAAGAAAGGGTCGAATGGGTAAGTATATTATCTGCGAATGAAGCAGAAGAGTATGCAACTCCTAATGTTTTGAAAACCACTTATTCAAAAACCCAAGTCACGGATCACTGGGATCCCTATAAGCTGCTCGAAAAAATGAAAGAAATTGATTGGAGCGCTGGTGGTGGATAGCTGACTTTCAAATATCTTTAGGATATGGTTTTAATCCTTTCTTTTCATTCTGATAAAACCATGTATAGAAAAGAAAAATACTTTGTAAATAGATGTAATCGATTGCACATATAATGCGCGCATTTATTTTATGATAGGTTGTACGACTATGGTGGATAGCTGGACAAATACAAAAATGAACTGTCTCTCGGATAAATGCCCCATTTGGTATGTATAGATGTATTTTATCTGTTTATTAAAAGTCAATACGGAAATTAATTAGATCCTTTCAGGAATTTGTCCCATTCTTTTTCAAAATAGGTGGGAAATTATTTGCAATATATACGAGAAAATATTTACTTGATAAGTGCAATCGATTGCACATGTATTGATATATGTATGATTGACAGAACTTTTAATCTCAAAACTTTCAAAATTCAGGATTATGGTTGTAAGGAAAATAGCTACAATTGGATGTTTTTTGTTTGGTGTGTTGATGGTGGCAATGACGCCCCATCAAGTGTTGGGACAGACAGTAACCGGCGAGGTTATTGATGCTCAGTCTCAAGAAACATTGCCCGGAGTAAATATCATCGTTAAAGGAACGAGTATTGGTACTTCCAGTGATGCTGAAGGAGGGTTTTCGCTAAAGGTTCCTTCCTTATCCGATACCTTGGTTTTTACCTTTATCGGTTATCAGCGCCTGGAGGTGCCTTTACAAGGGCAGAGTTCTCTGGATGTGAGTTTAACGCCCGAAACTATTGCCGGTGATGAGGTGGTGGTCATTGGATATGGAGCCGTACAAAAAAGTGATTTGACGGGCTCTGTTTCTTCTATAAGTGCTGAAGAAGTCACCAAAGTTCCAACGACTAACGTTGCAGAAGCTTTGCAGGGTAAAGTAAGCGGAATGGATATTACCCGAGGTAGTGGTGAAGCAGGTTCAGGGGTCAATATCACCGTTCGGGGTAACCGTTCGTTAACGGCTTCGAATAGTCCGCTTGTGATTGTCGATGGTATACAATACGGCGGCGGTCTTGAAGATATAAATCCTGCGGATATCGAGTCTATAGAGGTGCTCAAAGATGCCTCTTCTACTGCTATCTATGGTTCCCGGGGAGCGAATGGCGTTATTTTGATTTCTACTAAGAAGGCCGAGGCGCAGGGAACACAGGTTTCCATTGAAAGCTATGCGGGTATTTCAAAGACGTTGGATTACCCGGACTTTAATACAGGTCCTGAGTATGTAACACAAAAGCGGGAAGCTAACAGGGTAAGCGGAGACTGGAGCGGCCCGGAAGACGATCCCAATATTTTTACATCCAGTGAGCTGGAAAATATTGAAAATAATGTGTGGACGAATTTTCGAGATCTGCTGTTTCAAACAGGTATACAGCAAAGCCATCAGATAAATGTTTCGAGAGGTACGGAAAACAATTCGATGTACTTGTCGGTCAACTATTTTGATGAAAAGGGGATCCTGGAGATGGATCAGCTGAAACGCTACACGGCTCGTCTTAATGTAGATCAACAGGTTGGCGAAGCTCTGACGGTCGGTATGAATTCGCAAATTACCTACTATGATCGTGACCGGCGCAGAGATCCTACAAACATTGCAAATAAAATAAATCCCCTTACCCGGGCATATGATGAAAATGGCGATTTGATTGTTCGCCCCCATAGTGGGAGAGATATTAGTCCGTTGGCCGATACGCAACCCAATGCTTACGAGAA
Source organism: Fodinibius salsisoli (assembly GCF_026229185.1). Classification (GTDB taxonomy): domain Bacteria; phylum Bacteroidota; class Rhodothermia; order Balneolales; family Balneolaceae; genus Fodinibius; species Fodinibius salsisoli. The sequence continues at coordinate 58,606 of NZ_JAGGJA010000004.1, forward strand.
TAATACGCTGACGACTAAAATATTTCCGACACTGTATGCAGAGCTTGACTTTGCTGAAAATCTTTCGCTTCGGACCAATATTTCAGCTACGCTGTCTAATTCGCGGCAGGGCATTTATAGAGATTCCGAGACTATCGATCGTAATGGAACCGCTCCAGAAGCGGTATACAACAGCTCAAACAGTCGAAATATTACTTTTGAAAATATTTTGAGCTACGAAGGTGATTGGGATCAGCACTCTTTAGCATTGACAGGGGTGACAAGTTACCAGTTCAATAAGAATGATCTGGGTTCCGCTCTGGGACAAAATCAGCTGCTTGCATCACAACTGTACTATGGTCTCTTGAATGCGACCGAAGGTATTGCCGTTGAGAGTGGTTATGAAGAGAGTAGTCTTATGTCGTACGCTGGGCGTGCCAATTACAGCTTTAAAGACCGGTATTTACTTACGCTTACGGGCCGTTTTGATGGTTCCTCAAAGTTGAGTGAAGAAAATCGATGGGCTTTCTTCCCGTCTGCGGCAGCAGCCTGGCGGATCAGCGAAGAAGATTTTATAGGAGATGATTCGATAGTTAGCAATCTGAAACTGCGTGCCAGTTATGGAGTTTCTGGAAATGACGCCATTAGTCCCTATTCAACGCAGTCAGCTCTTCGGAGAATTCCCTTTTCGTACGGAGAAGATTCCGCCCCTGGCTTTACGTTTAGCCCCACATTAGGAAATCCGAATTTGGAGTGGGAGATATCCAAAACAGCTAACCTTGGATTGGATGTTGGACTCCTTAACGATCGGGTAACCGCAACAATCGATGTTTATGATACACGTACATCCAACTTGTTGCTTGACCGGTTCTTACCACTGAGTAGCGGCGTTTCTTCCGTAACACAAAATGTCGGGAAAACGAGAAACCGTGGTATTGAATTTGCTTTAGAGACAACCAATATCTTGAAAGATGATTTCAGCTGGACATCGAATCTCACTTTCTTCTCGAATAAAGAAGAAATTGTAGAGCTGGTCAGTGATGGCGATGATATTGGAAATGGCTGGTTTATAGGAGAACCCACTTCGGTATTCTATGATTACGAAAAAACCGGCATATGGCAGCAGGATGAAGCGGATGCAGCTGCATCCTTTGGACAGGAGCCCGGAGAAATTAAAGTGCGCGATCAGAATGGCGACGGCGAAATAACCGCCAGTGATGATCGGGTTATTCTGGGATCCCCGCGTCCAAAATGGAGCGGCGGAATCGAGAACTCCATCAACTATAAAGGGTTCGACTTAAGCGTTTATGTGTACGCTCGGATCGGACAGATGATGGATTACGAATATTATGACAATTATAAGCCCGGTGGAGTGGAGAACGGAGCCAATGTCGATTATTGGACGCCCGACAATCCTACAAATGCCTTTCCACGTCCCAATGCGGCCCTCTCGCAAGATAACTACCAGTACTACAGTACCCTTTCGTACGAGAGTGGATCTTTTGTGAAGATTCGAAATGCTACATTGGGGTATACCTTACCTCCATCGCTAATGGAAAGTATGCCAGTTAGAAATATCAGACTCTATGTAACTGGTAAAAACCTGTACACCTTTGCAAAAGTTGACAATTACGACCCGGAACGGGGCGGCGCGCTTAGCTTTCCGATGACGCGGTTATTCGTTACAGGTATAAACATAGATTTTTAATTACTAAACAGGATAAATTATGAGACGTTTATTGACAGTTTTCGTATTCTGTATCAGCAGCTTTTTGTTCGTTTCTTCGTGCGACCTTACGGAGTATAATCCCGGTGGAATTACCTCTGAAACGGTGTATACCACACCTGAAGGGTTTGAAAGCTTGGTGAATGCCGCCTATTCCTATTCCCGATGGTGGTACGGTAAGGAGGAAGGATGGGCCGCCGGTGAGATGGGGACCGACCTTTGGACCAGTGGAGCCGGGGATGAAAATCCCAATTTTACCCGCTATGAGAGCCTCCAGCCTAACGCTAATGTGGTTGGTGTTTTCTGGGAACAGTTTTATTCCGCTATCAACCTCTGCAATGCGGGCATTAACCGAATTGGAGAGTCCGGCATGTCGGAAGAACTCCAGACCACCCGTTTAGCTGAACTCCGATTTTTACGAGCCTTTTATTACTGGCATATCGTAGAGATGTGGGGAGGTGTTCACTTTACGACCGACGAAACAGAAGGAATACAAGTGAATGCAAATAAATCATCGGTCGAGACTTTCTACAACCAGATTTTTGAAGATCTCGACTTCGCAGTGAACAACTTACCGGTTACCACGTCTGATATTGGCCGTGTAACCAAGCCGGCAGCCGAAGCATTTCTGGCGCGCATGTACTTAACACGAGGCATGGATCAGGAAGCCTTTAATATGGCTGACAAAGTTATTAATGATTATAGCTTTGGTCTGGTCGAAAATTACGATGACCTGTGGGAGATGGATAATCTGCGAAACGAAGAAGTTATTTGGGTTGTAAACTATTCTGAAGATCTGGCACTTAACGATCAGGAAGATGATATTCTCTTTCCGGAAGGTCATGGCCGCGGTGGACACAACGGTCACCTGCACTTTTTTATGACCTACGATCAGGTAAGCGGAATGGACCGTGATATCGAAAATGGTCGTCCCTTTAACCGCTATATGCCAACGCAGTTTTTACTGGATTTATACCAGGATGACATCGACTCTCGCTACGATGGTTCCTTCAAGTCCGTATGGTATTCCAACGCGCCCTCCGAAGTTGAGGGAATGGCCGAGGGTGATACCGCTATTTATGCAACCAAGTACGAGGTATCTGAAGAGTTCCGTGAGGATGCGGTGTACACCATCTATGACCGATCGGATATCTACGAATCGGATGGATCCATTGTACAGCGAACGAAATATCCAAGCCTTGATAAATTCGCTGATCCAACCAGGCCATCAATCTCCGAGATGAGAAGCTCGCGCGATGCCTTTGTAATCCGATTGGCCGAAATGTACCTCATTGCTGCCGAAGCTCAGTTCAACAGGGGGAATAACACCGAGGCTGCCAATTACATTAATGTGATCCGAGAGCGGGCTGCCAAGCCGGGTAATGAAGCTGCGATGAGAGTTACCGCAGCCGATATTGATCTCGATTTTATACTGGATGAGCGTGCTCGTGAGCTTGCCGGTGAGCAGCTCCGTTGGTTCGATCTGAAGAGAACAGGTACCCTTTTGGAAAGAACAAGAGAATATAATCCCGAAGCAGGTGCTAATATTCAGGATCATCATGTTCTCCGACCTATTCCACAATCTCAGATAGATGCGGTTCAGAACAAAGATGAATTTACTCAAAACGCAGGCTATCAATAGTTTGTAGCAGACACAGAGGATATCATTTTAGGGCCTCTGTATTAAAAAACTAAAACAATGTCGTATCCCTAGGAGAAGGATCAGTAGCGCGATGTAAATCGTGTTGCTGGTCCTCTCTCATTAAATAAGAATATGTAATTATGGTTAGATTGTAATGAAAAGGAAGTATCAGTTTTTAGCCCAGGTAATAACCATTTTTCTTGTTGGAGCTTTGTTGCAAAACTGTGTCAACAAGAAAGAAGAGGACGCCCATGATCCGTGGAATCAGCTCGAAGAAATTAAGGCTCAAATTCAGCCGCCCACCTTTCCGGATCGCTCATTTAATATCACTGATTTTGGTGCAGAAGCTGGTGGAGAAATAAAAAATACCGATGCTTTTGCCCGGGCTATCCAAGAAGCCCACGATAGCGGTGGAGGGAAAGTGGTTGTTCCCAAAGGAACTTTTTTAACGGGTGCTATCCACCTGAAGAGCAATGTAAACCTCCATCTTGAAGAAGGCGCCACGATTCTTTTTAGCCGTGATCCTCAAGACTATCTGCCGGTGGTTTTTAGTCGTTGGGAGGGGATGGAACTGATGAACTATTCGCCCTTTATTTACGCTTACGATCAGGAGAATATCGCTGTCACCGGTAAAGGAACGCTGGATGGCAATGCCACTACGGAGTACTGGTGGCCGTGGAAAGGGAATAAAGAAGACGGCTGGGAAGAAGGGATGACCAATCAGGATGCAGATCGTGATTCTTTGCACCACCTGAATGCAGAAAAGGTACCTCCCAGAGAACGGGTGTTTGGAGAAGGGCACTACCTGCGACCGAATTTTGTGCAGTTTTATAAAAGCAAAAATATCCTGGTCTCGGATGTCAAACTTGTACGTTCGCCGATGTGGAATATTCACCCGGTACTAAGCGAAAATGTGACCATCAGGAATGTGCATATTGAAACGCTGGGCCCTAACAATGACGGAGTAAATCCGGAATCGTCCAAGAATGTATTAATAACCGACAGTTACTTCGATACGGGGGATGATTGCATTGCCATCAAATCCGGAAGGAATCAGGATGGCCGACGCATTGGCGTACCTTCGGAAAATATTATTATCGAAAATTCGGTGATGAAAGACGGCCACGGAGGTATCGTGATGGGCAGCGAAATTTCGGGAGGTGTACGTAATGTGTTTGCCCGAAACTTGCAGATGGACAGCCCAAATCTGGACCGGGTGTTACGCATTAAAACCAGTTCGAAGCGGGGTGGAACAACTGAGAATATCTACCTGAAAGACATCAAGGTGGGACAATATAAAGAAGCAGCCATCCGGGCCAATATGTTTTATGAGCCTCCTGGCGAATTTATGCCTACCATCCGAAACATTGTTGTTGAAAACCTACAAGTGGAAAACGGTGGTGAATATGGAGTTCTTATCGAGGCTTATGAAGAGTCACCGGTTGAAAATTTAAAAGTCATCAACAGTACCATTAAGGGCGTTGAGAAAACGTTGGAAGTTAACAACGCAAAGGGACTGGAATTCCGAAATGTGACGATCAACGACCAAAAGTTTGATAAAATATTTGGCAGTGAATCTTTTACTGAAAAGACCAATCAGGAAGAATAGTATTTGAAAAGATTGCGTTATGGTTTTTTTTAAAAAGGCGGCCTTTATAATCTTGTTTATGAGCCTGGCTGGCATGCAGTCAGGCTCTCAGATCACAGGCAAAGTGGTTTGTTTTGGGGATTCTATCACTAACGGTGCGGAAGTTAACGGTCAAAGTTGGATACAATATCTGTCGCAGAAACATCCTGACATTGATTTTGTAGAAGCCGGACAAAACGGTCGAAAGACAGCTGATAAACAGGATATCATACCGGTACTGCAGGCGCATTCCAATGCGGATCATTTCCTCATTTTTCTGGGCGTCAATGACTTGAAAGATGGAACACCACAGATGGTTGAACAATGTGTCAAAAACATGCGCTGGATGATCAGGAAGGTGCAAGAAGCTAATCCAACAACAAAGATAACTATTCTGGCTCCTTCTGATATTAATCTGGAGACCATGGCACCTGTTAACGTAAAAAAGAAATACAACGAAAATACAAAGCGCTCACTGGTCCAGCTTCGAGATCAATACCGAAAACTGGCGGACGATGAGTCTGTGCAGTTTTGGTCATTGTTGGATGCCGTTTCTCCACAGAATTATGTCGACGGTCTGCATCCGGATACAACCGGACAAAAGCAAATTGCCGAAGCTGTCTGGAAAGGGTTAACTCAACTATATCGCTAGCTATGAGATATTCGTATCTTTTATTCGTTGGATTTGTTTTGATCCTTACCGGCCGGTCGGTAGCACAGGATTCTTATGAGGTGCTAAAGTGGGACTCCCATCTTACTTGGCATAAGCATCTGATCCAGCAGATGCATGAGCAGTATCGGCAGCGCGATATAGATATGCAGCAGGCATTCACTTCAAAGGCTGCTGCTGAGAATTATCGGAATAAAATTCGTAAGAATTATGATTCGATTAAGGGGAACTTTCCCCAAAAATCGCCACTCAATGCAAAAGTGACGGGAACCATAAAGCATGAGGACTATCAGATTAAGAAAGTGTTGTATGAAAGCTTCCCAAACCATCATGTGACGGCTAATTTATATGTGCCTGAGGGACAAGGTCCATTTCCTGCTGCCTTACTTTTTTGTGGACATGAAAGCCAGGCTAAAGCGACGGCTTCGTATCAAAGGACAGCAATATTGCTGGCAAAGCATGGCTTTGTGGTGTTGGTGATCGATCCTATTTCGCAGGGCGAACGCTTCCAGCTAACGGATGCAGATGGTGAACCGGCTACCCGCGGTGGTACGACTGAGCATACGCTGCTGAATGCCGGTTCCAATTTAGTTGGGACAAATGTCGTCAATTATGAATACTGGGATAACAAACAGGGATTGGAATATTTGATGTCTCGTCCGGAGGTAGATACCGGCCGCATTGGGGTGCTGGGCAACTCTGGTGGCGGGACTATGACGACTTATTTTATGGCACTTAATGACACTCCTGAAGCAGCAGTTGTCTGCAGTTATGTAACTAAGCGGGAGCGGGCTATTGAAGTGCTGGGCCCGCAGGATGGGTGCCAGTGGATACCTTACGAAGGGCGCGAACATCTGGAAATTGCTGACTTTTTGCTGATGAATGCCCCGGTTCCTACGCTTACGCTGGCAGGGAAATACGACTTTGTGGACTACGTAGGCGTAGAACGAACGATGCGGGAGATGCAGAACTATTATGCAGCCTTAGAACATCCAGAAGAAACTAAGTTGTTTAGCTGGTCCGACGGACACGGTATCTCCAAGCCCAAGCGCGAGGCCGCAGTGGAGTGGTTTAAACGCTGGTTTTATGAGGATAGCAGTGCTGTGGAAGAGGGCAACTTAGCGGTCCATACCGAAGAGCAGTTACAGGTCACCGAAACGGGACAGGTTAACAGCCAGTTTGAGGATGAATATACCATCCAGCAGCGAAACATTAATTTAGCGAATCAGCTTAAATCCGAACGGCAGGCATTCCAGCAGAACCACAGCCGCAAAGGATTTTTGGAGAAAGTGACTTCGCTGATTGGCTTTAAAGAAAATCCCCATAACGTTACGGCAGAGTATGTCGACACGAGTCGTTGGAAAGACTACCATATGACCAAGAAGATTCTGCGTCGAAAGGGGGAAGTACCGATTCCGGTGATTATAATACAGCCTTCTGAGAACCGGCAAGCAGATACTTTACAGCTTAGGATATCAGAAGGTGGAAAGGCAAAGATCATTGAACAAAATGAAACAAAGATCAATAGCGTCTTGGCATCAGGGCAGTCCGTTATTTTAGCAGATTTACGAGGAACCGGAGAACTCGAAGATCCGGAAGAATTTAATGCCTCCAAGTACCATGACTCTCAATATCGGAATGACCAGGTTTCGCTGCACATCGGCGAGCCGGTGGTCGGTCAGCGCGTACAGGATATCGTCACAATCCTGGACTTTATTGAGGCTGAGCCATCGCTTTCACCAAAGTCTATTACGCTGCAAGCTCATGGATTTACGGCCTCCCCGGCCTTACATGCGGCTGTTCTTACTTCGCAGGTTGACCAGCTCATGTTGTCAGATACCATTCAGTCGTATAGGGAGATTTTAGAGCAACCCATTCGGCAGAACGGCTATGCCTACGTGGTGCCCAACGCCCTTAAATTTTATGATCTTCCTGACCTGGTGGATCTCATTAATCCAAAGAAGGTGGTGTATGAATAACTGGCCTATTGTTTAAGGAAATTTAATAGCCGAATAACTATTTAACCATCACCAATAAAACAGTTGCCATGAAAGCCAAACATAACAATTTAGTTCTGATCCTGCTGGTGGCATTGGTGATCGCCAGCTGCTCCGATCAGCCGGATGATAATACCAATTCCAATAAGTCAGCGGCCACTGAAAAGCCACGAGTGATTGTCACCACGGATGGGGAGGTTGATGATGAGTGTTCCATGGTGCGCTTCCTGCTTTATGCCAATGAATGGGACATCGAGGGGATTGTCTCCTCGAGTTCGCAGTACCACGCACACGGCCATAACTGGGCAGGCGACGACTGGGTGCAGCCTTATCTGGAGGCCTATGAAAAAGTTTATCCTAACTTGGTTAAGCATGACAGCGGGTATCCTACCCCGGAATATTTACAATCGGTAACAAAACTAGGTAATGTAGAATCTGAAGGAGAAATGGATGAGAATACACCAGGCTCCCAACTTATTGTTGAAACTCTGCTGGATGAATCCGACGATCGTCCCGTATGGCTGCAAGCCTGGGGAGGGCCCAACACGATTGCCAGGGCTCTGAAGACCATCGAGGAGGAGCACCCGGAAAGAATGAAGCAGGTGGCCAGCAAGATACGATTCTACTTTATCTGGGAGCAGGATTCAACCTACCAGTCGTATATCAAGCCGCACTGGGGGAAATATAACATCCCCACGATTATTTCTGATCAGTTCCTCGCCATGGCATACGATAATCAGAGGAGAGTGATACCCGAAGAAATGAAATATTACTATTCTGCGGAATGGATGAACCAGAATCTCCTGCAGGAGCACGGCCCCCTGCTCGACTTGTACAAAGCACATGATGATGGCCGGTTTCGATCTGAGGGCGACACGCCTGCGTTTCTGCACGTCATACCGACCGGCTTGCGCAGCGGGGAGTCGCCCGGATACGGTGGGTGGGGTGGCCGATATAAAAAGGTACACAGCAATACCTGGCTCGACCCGGTTCCTGAGCCTGGATATAAATATCCGGAGGGTAGATGGTACACAGAAACGGCATATGGGCGTGTGCGCCTGAGGAAAGATATTCCGAATGACGAGAAACTCATCGAGTATTTCAAACCCCAGTGGCGCTGGATTGATGCGATTCAGAATGATTTTGCCGCCCGGGCTGACTGGTCTGTAAAGTCGTATGAGGAAGCTAATCACCCGCCGGTGGTTGAGCTGGCCCATGCCCGAAATCTGACCGCCCGGCCCGGAGACACCGTGCAATTGAGCGTAAAGGGTTCCCACGACCCGGATGGAGATGAGCTAAACTACCGGTGGTGGCAGTACCAGGAAGCGGATTCGTATTCCGGGAGCATCGATATCCAGAAGGGAAACCAGCAGGAGGCCACACTTACAATTCCCGATGATGCAGATGCAGGGAAGACTATACATCTGATATGTGAGGTGACTGATGATGGAGTTCCACAACTAACCCGCTATCAGCGCGTAATTGTGAAAGTGACGCCAGAGTAAACGTAGATACCACAATTTGGGAACAATAATCCAGATATCATGAATTTAACTAAGAAAGGTACATTACCGAAGATTGTAATACTGTCGGTTTTTCTGTTTTGCCTGGTTGGTAATCTTCCTGCACAACAGCTGGCCTTCCCGGGTGCCGAAGGTTACGGCAAATATACCAAAGGAGGCCGTGGTGGAGCCGTTTACGAAGTAACGAACCTGAATGATACTGGTAAAGGTAGTTTGCGGGCAGCGGTTGAAGCATCAGAACCGAGAACAGTCGTGTTCCGGGTCTCGGGAACCATTGAGCTGGAATCGGACCTGAGCATCGAACATCCGTTCATTACCATTGCGGGGCAAACAGCTCCCGGAGATGGAATCACTATTAAAGATTATCCGTTGAATATTCACGCGGATGAGGTAATTATCCGGTACCTGCGAATTAGGCTTGGCGACGAATCGGGCGAAGAAGCGGATGCTATATCGGGTCGGTATCACAAGAATATTATCATTGATCATGTGTCGGCAAGCTGGGGCCGGGATGAAGTGCTGTCTTTCTATCACAACAGTTATGTCACGGTTCAATATTCTATCATTTCAGAGGCTATCGGCGATGGTGAGGGCCACAAATTCGGTGCTATTTGGGGAGACAACTACAGTACCTATCACCACAATCTGATAGCACATAATGAGAGTCGTAATCCACGATTCGCTTCAGGTTCTGGATACACTGATGTTAGAAATAACGTGATCTACAATTGGGGGTATAACAGCGTATATGGTGGAGAACAACAACAGCAGGGTAATGATGAATTTGATTTCACCACCGTTAATCTGGTAGCCAATTATTATAAGCCGGGTCCTGCAACACTACGTGGTGTTAGAAACCGCATTTTGGAGCCTTCTTCCAGAGGTTTGGATGATAAGGGGAGTTGGTATGTGGCAGATAATGTTATGGTTGGCGATCCGGCGGTTACAGCTGATAACTGGTTGGGAGTGGACGGTGAGGACTTTGTGCAGCTTAAGGAGCCATGGCCAGCTATGGCTATTGATCAGCAAACAGCCGAAGAAGCTTATCAGGCTGTTCTTGAGCATGCAGGCGCGACGTTGCCCAAACGTGACGCTGTAGACATGCGAATTATTGACGAAGTACGCAACGGATACGCTACATATGAAGGTGATGTATATGAACAGGAGCATTCTGTGATCGACTCATCTCAGAAAAGTGGTATTATTGATTCTCAGGAAGACGTCGGTGGCTGGCCGGAGTTAAAGAGTGCGGCTCCTCCAGCTGATACCGATCAGGACGGCATGCCGGATGAGTGGGAAAAGGAAAATGATCTTGAGCCCGATGATGCAAGTGACCGGAATAAAGTCGCAGACGATGGCTACACTATGTTGGAGAAATATCTGAATAGTCTTGTTGATTCTACGGACGGGCTAAAAGGGAGGAATTGAGATGAAATTAAAGACAGCTCTATTCACAAAATTTATATTACTTGCGGTATTCGTAGTATTTAGTGCGGCTGATCTATACTCACAACAGTCCGCTTTATCTGTTGCCAAAAGAGATGATGGATATTCTAAAAAAGAGCATCGGATGGCTGATCAAAAGATTAAAGCCTTTCCCGGTGCTGAGGGTTTTGGAGCATATGCCAAAGGAGGGCGTGGAGGAAAGGTTATCTACGTCACAAATTTGAATGATAATGGTCCGGGCAGTCTGCGGGCAGCCATAGAGCAAGAAGGTCCCCGAACAGTAGTGTTTGAAGTATCGGGAACGATTGTCCTTGAAGAGGATCTCACTATAGACCATCCATACATCACCATTGCAGGACAAACTGCACCGGGCGATGGTATTGCCGTTCGGGACGGCTCGCTCGAGATTGGTACCCATGATGTGGTGGTTCGTTACCTTCGAGTGAGACTGGGCGACCAGGGCGAGGGGGGCGATGCAATTTCCATCCAGCATGGGCACGATATTATCGTGGATCACTGCTCGGCCAGTTGGAGCACCGACGAAGTGCTTTCCGCTTCTACTGCTGAGCCTGACCTAACCAATGTAACTGTTCAATGGAGCTTTATAACTGAAGCTCTGAATCCTGAAAATCATGGCTTTGGCTCGCTTATCCGGGGAACCGGCGGAGCGAGGTACAGTTTTCATCACAATCTCTATGCCCATAACCGTGGACGTAATCCACGGCCCGGCAATTACAATCGTAACTCTCATGACGTAGACCCAGAGGGCTTACTGCTCGATTTCCGCAATAACGTGATCTATAATTGGGGTGGAGGGCACGCGGGATACAACGCAGATTCCAAAAGTATTACGAAACTGAACTATGTGGGCAATTTTTTGATTCCGGGGACCAATTCCGAGAACACCGGAATAGCCTACGATACAGGATCGCCATTTAATAAGGGTTATTTCTATGACAACTATTACGGCTTTGAAAAACCGGAGAGCCCCTGGGCGTTGGTAGCCTTTGATGAAGACTGGAGCCAACAACAGGTTGAAGCGTATAAACAAAGTCAGCCGTTCGCTACAGATCCTATAGAAACTTATGCTCCCAGAGAGGCATTTGAAAAGGTTTTGGTCCATGGAGGAGCGAGCCTGCCGAATCGTGATGCGGTGGATAAGCGCATAGTCAATGATATCAAGAATCGTAGGGGAGCAATCATCAACAGCCAAGACGAAGTGGGCGGGTGGCCGGAGTTAAAAAGCACTACCGCACCAACCGACACGGACCGCGATGGCATGCCGGACCAGTGGGAGAAGAATCATGATTTAGATCCTGCTAAAGATACCGATGCTGCCGCATATACTCTCTCGGAGCATTACACGAATATAGAAGTCTATCTTAATCATTTAGTTAATCCAGCAAAAAAATAATATAAACCAATGAATAACAGGATCACCAAATTTCATTACAGCCCGTGGCTTTCTAAGATGTTACCTTTAAGGCTTGGGGCCACACTAGTATTGCTTACGCTACTGATTAATCCAGTGTTTGTTCAGGCACAGGAATCCTCCGAGGATCGTTATGTATCTGACGTCTGGGTGGCCGATAACAGAGACGGCACCTATACCAATCCCATTCTTCATGCCGACTACTCCGACCCGGACGTGGTGCGTGTAGGTGATGACTACTACATGACGGCTTCCAGTTTTAATGCCGTTCCGGGACTGCCTATACTGCATTCCAAGGATTTGGTCAACTGGGAACTCATTAACCATGCACTGCCGCGTCTGTATCCCAAAGAGCATTTTAAAACGCCACGCCATGAGGAAGGCGTCTGGGCGCCCAGTTTCCGATACCATGATGGCGAATTTTATATCTACTGGGGTGATCCTGATTTTGGCATCTATATGGTAAAGGCTGATGATCCGGCCGGGGAGTGGTCAAAGCCAACGTTGGTTAAAAAGGGAAAAGGACTTATTGATTCTTCGCCGCTGTGGGATGATGACGGCAAGGCGTACCTGGTGCATGCTTTTGCTCGTAGCCGGGCCGGCATCAACAGCCTGTTGGTTGTGCAGGAGATGAAGCCCGATGGAACGGAGCTGATAGGCGAGCCGGTACTGGCCTTTGACGGACATGACGAACATCCAACGGTGGAAGGGCCTAAGTTTTATAAACGAGGAGACTATTACTACATCCTGGCGCCGGCCGGTGGCGTAGAATTTGGCTGGCAGCTGGCCATGCGCTCGAAGAATCCGATGGGACCTTATAAGGAAAAGATCGTCATGCACCAGGGCAATACCGATATCAACGGACCACACCAGGGCGGGATGGTGGAGACGCAAACCGGAGAGTCATGGTTTGTGCACTTCAGTGATCAAGGGGCTTACGGGCGAATCGTGCACCTGAATCCGGTCCACTGGGAAGATGGCTGGCCGATGATGGGCGAAGATACAAATGATGACGGGATCGGCGAGCCGGTCACCAGGCATGAGAAACCGGATGTGGGACAAGACTACCCCATCCAGACGCCGCCGGATTCAGATGAGTTTGACTCCAACTCGCTGGGTTTGCAATGGCAATGGCATGCTAATCCGGAAGTCTACTGGGGATTTCCACACGGCAATGAAAGCAAGCTGAGACTTTATACTTCCAAGTTGCCCGAAGACTTTACCAACTATTGGGACGTGCCGCATCTGTTGCTGCAGAAGTTCCCGGCACAGGCTTTTACGGCTACGACCAAGCTGAATTTTCAGCCTTCTGATGAAGAAGTGGGTGGAAAAACCGGACTGACCATCATGGGACGCGATTACTCCTACTTATCGGTGACCGACAAGGAAGATGGATTATACCTTGCTCAAACGGTGGCCCATGAGGCCGATAACGGCGGGGAGGAGCAAGAAGTAGCCGGAGAATATGTGGATACCAATCAGCTCTGGTTTCGCGTGCAGGTGAGCGGCGAGAAAGGGGACGTGCAGAGCCGTTTTAGCTATAGCACGGATGGAGAAACCTTTCAACCGTTTGGCGAGGCTTTTAAAGCACGTCCCGGCGGCTGGATCGGGGCCAAAGTAGGACTGTTTGCCTCGCGTCCGTACGAAAATTATGACTCCGGCTTCGTGGATTTCGACTGGTTCCGCATAACAGAAAATGATTAATCCTCAGGCATGCTGATACCCCAGAATATAGCCAGGCTTTTTTGCACTTTTATACTGTGCATGGTTGGTGTTATACCAACATTGGCACAGGATATCATCCCGCTATGGCCAGAGAATGCATTGCCCAATTCAAAAAAAATGGCTTTGGAAGACAGCGTGTACAATGACCGCATTTACGCCATCAAATATCCGCGGATGCATACTTTTGTGCCTGCCAAGGAGGAAAATACCGGAGCCGCGGTGGTTATATTTCCCGGCGGAGGCTACCATCATTTAACCTACGATCTGGGTGGGTTTCAATTGGCTAAGTGGTTTAATACCATTGGGGTATCTGCTTTTGTAGTGAACTACAGGCTACCCAATTCACGGGATCTCAAAAAACCACAGATAACACCTTTACAGGATGCCCAGCGGGCCATGCGTATTGTGCGGGCCCGGGCTGAGGAGTGGCAAATAGATCCGGAGAGGGTAGGCGTGCTGGGGACCTCCTCGGGAGGACACGTAGCCTCCACTATAGGCACCCATAAACAAGATGTTTCCTCCGTTGGTGACTCCCTGGATCATTATTCCTATCAGCCAAATTTTATGATCTTGATTTCACCGGTCATTACCCTTGGAGAACATACCCATGAAGGGAGTCGAGAAAATCTTTTGGGACCGAATCCTTCGGAAGAATTGGTCCGAGAGTATTCGAATGAGTTTCAAGTGACTAATCAAACTCCACCCGCTTTTCTGGTACATGCAGCCAATGACCAGGCTGTTCCGCCACAGAATAGTCTGCAGTTTTACCAGGCATTATTAGACCACGGAGTGAGCCGTTCCAGCATCCATATCTTCCCTCGGGGTGGCCATGAAATTGGATTGGTCGGGAATCCCGGATCCACGAAGCAGTGGACGGACTTGTGTAGAGCATGGCTTAAAGAGCTGGGGTTTATTCAAGCCGATTAACACCGAAATACGAAATATCAAATTGACTAAAGCAGTGAAATCTCGTTTTTCAATATTATTTCTCTTTTTATTCTTTACCACTGTGTTGGTAGATACTTTAACGAGCCAGCAGTTGGAAGAACAGGATTATTTTAAATCGGTTCCGGCATCTTTTTATGAGGATATCTCTTTTGATATGCCCAAAATTCAGGTGCCGCAATTCCCAGACTACTCAGTCAGTATTGAAGAGTTCGGGGCGGTACCGGATGGCAATACACTCAATACCGATGCCATCCGAAAAGCCATTGATCATGTGGCTGAGCAGGGAGGCGGACGTGTGGTCATCCCACGAGGAATATGGAAAACGGGTCCCATTATTTTAGAAAGCAACATCAATCTGCACGTTGAGAAAGGGGCGCTGGTACGATTTAGCGAAGATTTCGATCTGTATCCGCTGGTAGAGACGGTCTTCGAAGGGCTTGATACCTGGCGAGCCATGTCGCCCATTTATGGCAAGGGGCTCGAGAATGTAGCCATCACCGGGGAAGGTATTTTTGATGGCTCTGGAGATGCATGGCGGCCCGTCAGTCGGGATGAACTCACCGAAAAACAGTGGCAGCGCTGGGTGGACTCCGGCGGCGTACTCACCGAGGATGGGCGGACCTGGTACCCCACCGAAGAGTCGCTGCGAGGAGATCCCGGAAATTTCAACGTGCCCCAAGACCGGAAGACCAAGGCAGATTTTGAAGAAGTAAAGGATTTCCTTCGTCCGGTAATGGTGAGTATCCGGGAGAGCAAAAATGTGCTGCTCGACGGGCCAACCTTTCAGAATTCGCCGGCATGGAACCTAAATCCGTTGATGAGTGAGAATGTTATTCTACGGAATCTTACGGTGAGAAATCCATCGTATGCGTTAAATGGAGATGGACTTGATCTGTCATCCGTTAAGAATGCAGTGATTTATAATAACAGCTTTGAGGTGGGGGATGACGCGATATGCATTAAATCGGGAAAAAATGGAGACGGTCGTCGGCGCGGAAGGCCCACCGAGAATGTGATTATTCGGGAAAATACGGTGTACAAAGCCCACGGCGGATTTGTAGTCGGAAGCGAGATGTCGGGTGGCGTACGCAATATTGCGGTGTCGGATATGAACTTTATCGGTACGGATGTGGGCATTCGTTTTAAGAGTACGCGAGGCCGTGGAGGTGTGGTGGATAATATTGATATCCATAATATTTACATGCAGGATATTGTGACCGAGCCGATCCGGTTTAATTTATATTACGATGGCGAGGCGCCATCACCCAATCAAAAAGTTGAAGTGGTTGACAAAAAGAAGGCCAGTGAGCAGATTCCGGAAGTCAATAAGGAAACCCCGAGGTTTAGGAATGTCCGGATCAAGAATATCTATTCGTACGACTCTCAAACCGCCTTCTGGATACAGGGGCTTCCTGAAATGAACGTTCAAAATATAAGCATCGAAAATGTAGAGCTGACGGCACAGCGGGGCGGCATGATCATGGACACCGATCAGATTAGCATGAAGAATGTGAATATTCGCGTAAACGAAGGACATATCCTGTATTTAAATAACGCCCATAATTTGAATATGGAACAGACGCGATTAGGATTTGTTGCGCAAGGAGATGAAAATATTGGAGTTCGGGTCGAAGGTCCCTTTATTGAGTCAATTGATATATCGGGAGGTACCTTTGTAAATACTACCGAAAATATTAGTGTCGGGCCCAATGTTGATACATCGGAAGTTATCAAAAAGAATTAATGATGCGAGGAACTAAAAGAAAAACGAAGAGCTACATTCAAAGTTATGAGAAATAAATACAGTTACCTTTTAACTTTTATATTGCTGATTGGATTAACCAGTATAGCTGCGGTGCCTCCATCGGATACAGTCACTGTCTATCTCATTGGCGACTCCACCATGTCCGATAAAGCGGTGGAAGCCTATCCAGAGACGGGTTGGGGCATGCCTTTTCAATACTATTTTGATGATGAAATAGTCGTAGAAAATCATGCTCGGAATGGCCGTAGCACTCGTACGTTTCTGGAGGAAGGCCGCTGGAAACCTATTGTCAACCAGTTATCCAAAGGTGATTATGTTTTTATACAATTTGGCCATAATGATGAAGTGCTGAGTAAGGAACAGTCCACTACGCCGCAGCAGTTTCAGGCCAATCTTGCTCAATATGTAACTGAAACCAGAGGACGGGGCGCCCAACCGGTACTTTTAAGTCCCACGGCCCGTCGTCATTTTGATGAAAATGGAAAGCTTTTGGATACCCACCAACAATATTCAGATTTAGCAGAAGATGTCGCTGTAAAACTGGAAGTGCCATTTCTTGATATTGATAGCCAGAGCCAACAGTTACTACGCGAGTTAGGTCCAGACGATTCCAGATTTCTTTACAACCATCTGGAGCCGGGCGAAAACCCCCATTATCCCGATGGACGTGAAGATAATACCCATTTTAATGAATACGGCGCAAGAAAGATGGCGCAGTTGGTTCTACATGGCATCGAAGAGCTCGGGCTGGATCTGGCGGCTCATATTGACAATCAGTAGCACAGAAATTCCACGAGAATAACAACATCCAACATTAACTGACAAGCATATGTTTTCTTCAATTATAAACATCAGAAAAAGATATACACTGCTCTTTGCATTAATACTGACAATTGGTTTTGCCACCACAGGGTGGACGCAGGGGCAGCAGGTTCCGCAAGAGATTGCCCCCATCGATGCTCCTTTCGAGGTAGCCGATCTGCAGCGTCCTTCTATTCCGGATCAGACCTTTGATATCAGGGATTATGGCGCCCAGCAGATGAAAGGGGATGATTCTTTCAAGAATACGGCGGCCATCCATCGGGCCATCGAAGCTGCTCACCAGGCTGGTGGTGGACGTGTGCTCATTCCGGAAGGCGACTGGTTATCTGGTCCCATCCACCTGATGAGCAATATCAATCTGCATGTTGCTGAGGGAGCCACGGTTTATTTCAGTGAAGACAAAGAAGACTATCTGCCCGTGGTTCGTCAACGGTATGAAGGGGTAGAAGCCTACAATTATTCGCCCATGATTTATGCCTACAAGCTGAATAATGTTGCTGTGACCGGCAAAGGTACTTTTGACGGACAAGGCGACCACTGGTGGGAGTGGGCCGAGGGAAAGGATTTCGGAGACCGCACGGAAGTTACGAAAGTGCCTTTATCGCGACGTAACTATGGAAAAGGAGCCGGACTCGAAGGCATGCGTCCCCATTTTATGATCTTCTGGAAATCGGAAAATATTCTCATGGAAGGAATTACGCTTAAAGATTCTCCGATGTGGAACGTACACCTGTTATACAGCAATAAAGCCATCGTTCGGGATGTGACGGTCAACAGTCTGCGGGCACCCAACGGAGACGGCGTGGTACTCGACTCCGCAAGCGATGTATTGGTAGAATATAATCATTTCCAGACCGGGGATGATGCCGTGGTGTTGAAATCCGGTGTTAATGAAGAAGCCCTGAAAATTGATATTCCCACCCAGAATATCGTTGTACGGAATTTTGAAGCACGCAATGTACGCACCGGTAGTGGTGGTATTGTTTTTGGAAGTGAAACCTCTGGTGGCATCAAGAATGTGTATGTGCATGATGCCCATTTTGAGGGTACTGATCGGGGCATCCGCTTTAAGACCGAGCGGGGCCGTGGCAATGTGATCGAAAATATTTATGTGCGCGATATCACAATGAAAGACGTTGAGAGCCAGGCCATCAACTTTAACTCTTATTATTCAGGTCCCGGCATTACTGGTCCGGCTCCCGCTATTAGAAATATCGATATCCGCAATATCCAGATTGACGGCGTACCGGAGCCTATCGAGCTGGTAGGGCTACCCGAAAAATGGCTGGAAAATATTACGCTGGAGAATGTAAGTGTTGTAAATGCCGAAAAGGGTGCCCGTATCACCCGTGTTAAAAATCTGAAGCTCCATAATGTGAGTATCAGTTCCGGAGAGCGCGCTCTGGTGGTCGATGATGTGTATGAATTGAACCTCCAAAATGTGACGCTTAACGACAAGGCGGAAGGAACGCCTGTATTTGTGGAAGGAGAATATTCCGGTGCTGTTTCGCTTGGCAATATATCGGAAGAGCAAGTTGAGCTTGCCGATGAAACATCCGACAATGTGATTGTTGAATAAAAGAAATCTACGTACCCAGTTTATGAGACAGATAGATAGCGTAAAGGTAGTATTTCGATGGATGACGATTGTGCTTGTAATCGGCCTGCTGTACGGCATCGCTGTGGATAAGGCAACGGCACAGTACAAGATGGAAATGACCGTAGCGAAGGATGGAAGCGGGGATTACCGCTCCATCCAGGCCGCAGTTGATGCCTCCAAGTCGTTTCCCTATGAGCGTATAACTATCCATATCAAAAATGGGGTCTATCGAGAAAAAGTGAAGGTGCACGCCTGGAACCCCAAGTTAACATTTGTCGGAGAAAGTAAAGATAAAACGATTATCACTTACGATGATTACTTTGATAAAATAGATCGCGGTCGCAACAGTACGTTCTTCACTTATACCTTGCTTGTTCAGGGAAATGGTTTCCAGGCCAAAAATTTAACGGTACAGAATACAGCCGGTCCGGTAGGACAGGCTGTGGCTCTTCATGTGGAGGCTGATCGTGCTGTGTTTGAAAACTGTCGATTCTTGGGTAACCAGGATACGATCTACCTGGCGGGCGAAGGGTTCCGGCAGTATTTCAAGAATTCATATATCGAGGGGACCACAGACTTCATTTTTGGTCAGGCCACCGTGGTGTTTGAAAACAGCACCATCCACAGTACATCTAATTCGTATATAACGGCGGCCTCTACGCCCAAAAACCAGCCATTTGGTTTTGTGTTTATGGATTGTAAGTTAACGGCAGATTCTGATGTTTCAGAAGTGTACCTGGGTCGACCGTGGCGTAAATATGCTCAAACGGTGTTTATAAACTCTTGGCTGGGAAATCATATCATTCCAGCAGGATGGGACAACTGGGGTGATCCCAAGAATGAGCAAACCGTTTTGTATGCTGAATACGAAAACCAAGGTCCCGGGTACAAACCGGATCAACGTGTGGAATGGGCACAGCAGTTATCCAAAGAAGAAGCCCAAATATATAGCCTCGAAAACATATTTAGAGGCTGGAATCCTTTGTAAAAAATAAAATTAGCAGAGAGCTTTGTAAGTCAAGGCTTGTAAAGCTATCTATAAATAAAAAAGAAGATAATGCCTGTTTTAAAATTTGATGAGACGCCTGCAGAGCAGTTAAAAGAAGGTGTGGAACGAAAAATAATTCATACTGATGAATTGATGACGGTCCTGATCGATTTCACCAACGGACCATGGTCAGAGCCTGAGCCCCCGCATTCGCATCCTCATGAGCAAACCTGTTATGTGGCGGAAGGAAAAATCATTCTGTTTTGCGAAGGGGAAGAAGACCAACATCTTAAAGCCGGGGATATGTTTTATATTCCTTCCGGCAAAGAGCATACCATTCAACTATTGACCGAGAAGGTTCGACTGATCGATAGTTTTACTCCGCTGCGGGAGGATTTCCTAAACAGCTAACCGATTCTAAACTCAAAGTATAAGCTATGTCTGATATTCAGCGAAAAGCGTTTCTCAAAAAACTGTCGCTTCTTTTTGGAGGAGCAGGAATAAGCAGCTGGGCAGGGTGGAAAGATCTGCAGGCAGAGCCTACAGAAAAAGAAAACAGAGTAGCTCCAGAGACAGAAGTGACCTACCTTTGGGAGGATGGATCGGAAAACAACGGCAGTAATCCGGATTATCGCCCTAAAATTGAGGTTTATCAACCCAATTTGC
This sequence comes from Fodinibius salsisoli, assembly GCF_026229185.1. Taxonomy (GTDB): domain Bacteria; phylum Bacteroidota; class Rhodothermia; order Balneolales; family Balneolaceae; genus Fodinibius; species Fodinibius salsisoli. Next base: position 79,162 of record NZ_JAGGJA010000004.1, read on the forward strand.
GCTCCGATGATAATGAGCGTTTGCCAGCTGTCCTTATCTGCCCGGGAGGGGGTTATCATGTTCAGGCCCTGCATGAGGGTCGACCGTTTGCCCGCCTCTTAGCTATGCATGGAATCGTCAGCGCAGTTTTGACCTACCGGGTGCATCCGGATGGGTATCCGGGGCCCTATGCCGATGCTTGTCGGGCCATGCGTATTCTGCGCCGGGATGCGGACCAGTATCAAATTGATCCCGAACGAATAGGCATTATGGGGTTCAGTGCCGGTGGACATCTGGCTTCGACTGTAGCTACACAGCCCGACCTGTATGAAGAGCCCGAAGATGATTTAGTGGGCACCTACAGCGCAGAGGCACAGCGCGTTATTTTGGGCTATCCCGTCATATCGATGGGGAAATATACGCACGAGGGATCGTTGCACGCACTGCTTGGAGAAAATCCGGATCCGGAGATGCAAGAACAGCTTTCGAATCATAAGCAGGTAACAGAAGAGTCTCCACCGGCTTTCCTTTTCCATACGGCGGATGATTCTGGCGTGCCTGTTCAAAACAGTATGCTATATGCTCAGGCTTGTGTCGATCACGATGTGCCGGTCGACCTGCACGTCTTTTCAAATGGCCCGCACGGGGTAGGAATGGGGCTGGGCGATCCAAAGCTGGAGATATGGACTGATAATCTCATGGCTTGGCTCTCTGACTGGACCGTGTAAGAAACAGCTTTTATTGAAGGTGCAATATCCGGCACTTGCCATTCACATGATCCTATGATATTATAATGCCCGTAAATTCTAATGTTGCTTAATTGGTCAAAAGGGGACCGATAATCGGGGCTAATGGGCAAAAGAATCCAAAAGTTATCGGTAATGCTTTTTAGGGTTCTTTTGAAAACTCTTTTGAATATTCTATGGGATTAATAGGGATGATAACCTCCGGGCTGAAAAAAAGTTGGTATGTATTGGCAGGAATGGTACTCCTCTCAGGGATTACAGCTTGCCAGGAATCAGCATCTGAAAAAAAGGAAAATAAGTCCTCGCCGAATATCATTTTCATCCTCACCGATGATCTGGGCTATGGAGATTTGGGGATCACTTTTCAAAATAAGAGGAAAGAGCAGGGGCAACCTTTTCATCAAACGCCTAACCTGGATCAGCTTGCCAACGAGAGTATACTCTTAACCCGGCACTATGTTGGGGCACCGGTCTGCGCACCTTCACGTGCTTCTCTTTTACAGGGCGTACATCAGGGACATGCCAATGTGCGTAATAATCAGTTTGATAAGGCTTTATCGGATAATCATAATCTTGCCTCGGTGTTGAAGGCGGCAGGCTACCGGACGGGCATTGTAGGCAAATGGGGGCTGCAGGGACGGGCCGGCGATAGCCCCGAAAGCTGGGAAGCGTATCCCACCAAGCGGGGCTTCGATCACTTCTTTGGCTATGTTCGTCACGTCGATGGACATAATCACTATCCTGCACATAAAGCAGCTGATCGACCCGAGATGGAACTCTATTCGGGCAGTGAAGAGATATCTGAGCAGCTTCGTGGCGTTTATACTGCTGACCTTTTTACCGCGGCGTCCAAAAAATGGATTTCGGATAGTCAAGATCAGCAGCCGGATCAACCGTTTTTCTTGTACTTAGCATACGATACACCCCATGCCGGTTTGCAGGTAGCTCCTTCGCCGTATCCTGAGGGTGGCGGTCTGGAGGGTGGGGTCCAGTGGATTGGAGAAAAAGACCACTTTATTAATGCCGCTGACAGTACGATTGACGATTATATTCACCCGGATTACCGGGACCAAGACTGGCCGATGCCATATAAGCGTTTTGCCAGCATGGTTCGCCGTATTGATAATGGAGTGGCAGATATCCAGCAGCTGCTTAAAGATCTGGATATTGCTCAAAATACGCTGATTGTCTTTAGCTCGGACAACGGTCCGCATCGGGAATCTTATGGATACGGAAATTTCAACCCAACATTTTTTGATAGTTTTGGTCCGTTGGACGGCATAAAACGAGACACTTGGGAGGGTGGTTTACGCGTACCAACCATTGCTCACTGGCCTGGACATATTCCGGAGGGCAGAGTGGATAACACTCCCAGTGGTTTCCATGACTGGCTACCAACCTTTGCGGACTTGGCCGGGGTGCCTGCCCCGGCGCGAACCGATGGAGCCTCGTTAGTACCTTTGCTTACAGGAGAGAAAGAAGCTCATGATGGAGTAGTATATTCCGAATACCAGGTAGGAGGGCAAACTCCAAACTATGAGGAGTTTGATTCTTCTCATAGAGGGCAACGCCGTGGTCAGATGCAGGTTGTATATCTTGATGGGTATAAAGGCATTCGTCATAATATTCAGTCGGCAGAGGACGATTTTCGAATTTATGATACCATCGAAGATCCTGGAGAAGAGAACAACTTAGCTGGTAGCAGTCCAGAATTTGAAGACCTTCAACAGCGTATGAAAGCCAAAGTGCTTCGAATGCGAAGGCCGGACTCCACAGCTAAACGGCCGTACGATGATGTGGCCGTTCCCGCTGTAGATACACCAGAAAATATGGAGCCTGGTATTTCCTATGACCTTTATAATGTAGCTGCGCCGTGGACGCCCGATGTGACATCGATTAAACAAAAGCCTCTGCGATCAGGCACCAGTAAAACCTTTGATCTAAGCATCCGGAATCAGAATCATGATTTCATCATTGCCTTTGATGGGTTCATAAAAATACCCGAAACCGGATCATATTCGTTTAGCCTCTCAGCAGATCGCGGAGCCGTGATGCATATTCACCAGGCAACCCTCATTGATGCAGATAAAGGGTACGAGCCGGGAACCGAAATTTCTGGCACCATTCAGCTGGAAAAGGGCCACCATCCTGTAAAAATTACGTATGCGCACGGATCGCAGAGAGCCCCTGCTTTAAAATTATCGTGGCAGGGACCCGGCATAGAGAAAGAAGAAATTGGCGTGGAGTATTTATATCATAAAGAGTAATGCAATACTAAAAGACAATTATTAGCGGGTATTCTTGCTTGTTGATGATGACTTACAAAAGTATGTAGTCGATATGGGAATAAATCGAATAGGGATATTATTGCTGTTATTCTCGTATTTATTAGTGGCTTGCAGCAGTCCACCGACGGAAAAAGCAACCGATGTTTCGCAGCCCAACATTGTGTTGGTTTTGGCTGATGATTTGGGCTATTCGGATATTGGCGCCTATGGCTCGGAGATAAAAACGCCCCACTTGGATAAGCTGGCCCACAATGGTATTCGATTTACGCAAATGCATAATACCAGCAAATGTTTTCCTTCCAGGGCCACATTGCTTACCGGAATATATGCCCAGCAGAGCAATATGCACGACCGTCCTGAAACCTTTCATAACTCCGTAATGATTGGAGAAGTATTAAAAAGGGCGGGCTATCGAACCATGTTTGTGGGTAAGCATCATGGTACCGATAATCCGTATAACTGGGGATTCGACCATTATCGGGGCTTACGCGATGGGGCCGCCAATTACTTTAATCCGGGCTTGCAGCGCGAAGGCGAACCGATGCCGGCACAAAAACGTTATGGCGAGCGGGTGTTTGCTTTCGATGGTGATATTGAACAACCATTTACACCATCGGTCGACTACTATTCTACCGAAAGCTGGACGGACTGGTCATTGGATCTGCTGAATGAGTATAAAGATGAGGAAAAGCCTTTCCTGCTCTACTTGGCTTATCAGGCTCCACATGATCCCCTGCAGGCACCGGAAGAAGCGATAAATAAATATGAGGGCGTTTATGATAAAGGCTATGAAGCCATCGCGCAGGCGCGGTACAAGCGGCAGCAGGAATCAGGTCTATTAAATGATCGTTACCCAAGGTCTGAGCCCACCTACCTAAAGTGGAATACCCTGAGCGACTCGGCCCAAGCCGACCAAGTGCGCCGCATGCAGGTGTATGCCGCGATGATCGACCGAATGGACCAGAATATCGGGCGCCTCATAGATCAAATTCAGCAGATGGGTGAGTGGGAAAATACTCTGTTTCTGTTTGCCTCTGATAATGGAGCATCAGCAGAGGTGGTCAGCATCGGCGATGGTCCCATTGGATCCATGACCCGCTGGTCGTCGCTCAAAGAAGATTGGGCTAACGTAGCCAATACGCCCTTCCGATATTACAAAAATTACTCCTATGAGGGCGGTACGGCAACTCCTTTTATAGTCCACTGGCCAGCTGTAATCACCCAAAGCGGTTCTGTAAATCGTACACCTGCTCACTTTATTGATTTGATGCCCACGCTAATCGATATTACCGGGGAGAGCTATCCGGATGAGTATAAAGGAGAACAAGTACATCCGATGGAGGGAATCAGTTTATTACCCTTGTTCAAAGGGGAAGCTATTGAACGCGAAGATCCGCTGTTTTTTAACTGGAGTGATGGCAGTGCCATACGCACCGATAGGTGGAAGCTGGTTCGCGAGGGGGAGGAATGGCAATTATTTGATATGCAAACCGATCGTACAGAAACGAACAACATGGCTGATGAGGAGCCTGAGGTTGTTAGTGAGCTAAAAAATAAATGGCGGGAATGGGCAGACCAAGTAGGGATTGAATAGCAGCAAAATCATTCTTTGACTTCATTTGTCCAACGGTTAATCGGGTTGCCAGATTAAGCACTGAGAAAGGTAGTGGAGTCGAAATATTTTAAAAGTCTCTTGAAAGGAATAACAAGGGTTGCAATATTATTAAAAAGATAGCGAAAACATTATGAGTACCGTTTGGAGTAGTAAACTATGGATTGGGATTGTAATCGGGATGCTTCTATTAGGATGCAACCAGAGGCAGCCGAATTTTGAGAGACCGAATATTTTGTGGATCACTAGCGAAGATAACAGTCCATTTCTGGGCGCCTATGGCGATTCATTAGCGAATACCCCGAATTTAGATCGATTGGCCGAACGGGGCGTGGTCTATGAAAATGCGTTTGCCACTACTCCCGTCTGCGCTCCTTCACGGTTTACCCTTATTACCGGGCTGTATGCCAATGTGATGGGCACCGAAAATATGCGCAGCAGTTTTCCTACCCCGGATGAAATCCAATTTTTCCCGAAGTATCTGCAGGAAGCAGGCTATTATACCACCAATAACGTTAAGAAAGATTATAATACTGTTGATCAGCCGGAAACCTGGGACGAATCCAGCGACAGTGCCCATTATGAGAGTCGTGAAGAGGGGCAGCCGTTCTTTCATGTACGCAACTTCACGGTCACTCATGAAAGTCGACTGCATGATCCGGTAGATACGTTGATTCATGATCCCGATGAAATGAACATTCCACCTTATCATCCGGAAACGAGTGAGATTAAGACCGACTGGGCGCATTACTACGACCAGGTAACCAAGCTGGACACTAAGGTAGGGCAAGTACTGGAGGAACTGAAGGAATCCGGAGAAGCCGAAAATACGATCATCTTCTATTATAGTGATCATGGTGGAGTGCTCCCCAGATCAAAACGGTTTATGTTTGAGTCGGGGCTCCATGTGCCCCTCATCGTTTACTTCCCTCCGAAATATGAACATATGGCTCCAGATACCAACAGAACGGACCGGTTGGTTTCCTTTGTGGATTTCCCGGCTACGGTGCTCAGTCTGGCAGGTATTGAACCACCTGGATATATGCACGGGAAGCCGTTCTTGGGAGAATATGCCGAACGTCCCCGGGAGTACTTGCATGCCTACCGGGGACGAATGGATGAACGCATTGACCTGATCCGGGCTGTACGGGACAAAGAATATTTATATGTCCGGAACTTTATGCCGCACCGTATCTATGGTCAGCATTTGGCTTATTTGTGGCGAGCTCCTTCCATGCAAAGCTGGTATGAAGAATATGAGAATAATAATCTAAATGAGGTACAACAGCGTTTCTTTGAAGAAAAACCAGCCGAGGAGCTGTATAAGATTAGCTCTGATCCCCATAACATCAATAACTTGGCGGGTGATCCCCAATATCGGGGTGTCTTAAAAAGAATGCGGCAGGAGAATATCAGCTGGATGAAAAAAATGAATGATCTGGGGGTTATTCCTGAAGAGACGATTGACTCAATCCGTCAGGGTCGGTCGTTATATGATGCGGTTAGAACAAATGATGTGCCCATTGGTGAGATTGTCGATGTTGCTAATCAGGCGACCCGGGCCAACGCAATAGGTTTGGATAGCCTGTCTCAAAAACTAAACCATCCTGATGAGACTATTCGTTTTTGGTCAGCTACGGCTTTTTCTGTAGCAAATCCTGAGCCGAAACCCTATAGGGAAATACTGTTAAAGCATGCAGAAGATTCCTCTGTAACGGTTCGCATTGCTATTGCTGAAGCGCTGTATAACTATGGCGAAAAAAGGAAAGCACTAAGCATGCTCACAGAAGCATTAAATCATGAGCATACTTTTGTTAAGTTGAGAGCTTTAAATACCATTCAGGCCCTAAATACAGAAATATTGCCTAATTTCCTGATAGTGAAAATTAAGGAGTTGGAGCAAGCCCATGATGAACAATGGGGCACCGATTACTATATTCGAAGAGCTTCAAAAAGCATTTTGGGTGAAAATAAATAAGACGATAATTGAAATTTAAAATGATAAAGAGGGGGGGTATGCTATTTATAGATGAGGGAAAACAGAGAGCATATTACAGTAGGCTAGATTTCAAGCTGTGGGTAGGAATTATATTCTTGATGGTTGGACTTTCCGGCCGTCTGGCGGCAGCGGTAACCACAGAACCGGATCCGCCCAATATCGTAATTATATTTGCAGATGATTTAGGATATGGCGACTTGGGGGTGTACGGCCATCCGACAATACGCACCCCGTCACTTGATCGAATGGCTGCAAAGGGGATAAAGTTCACCCAGTTTTATTCGGGAGCTTCTGTTTGTACACCCAGCCGGGCGGCGTTGTTAACCGGACGTCTGCCGGTTCGCAGTGGCATGATGAGTGACAAATTCAGGGTTCTTTTTCCATTCTCTGAAAAAGGCCTTCCGGCTAAAGAGATAACCATTGCTGAAGCTCTAAAAGAAAAGGGATACGCCACTGCAGCAATAGGGAAGTGGCACCTTGGGCATGAACCCTCTTATCTGCCTACAAACCACGGTTTCGATACTTTCTATGGCATTCCCTACAGCAATGATATGAGCCTGAAGCGGCGAGGAGACCCCCCAGTGCCGTTAATGAGGGATAAGAGCATCATTGAGCAGCCGGCGAAACAGCAGACACTAACTCGTCGATATACTCGGGAATCTATTGCGTTTATTCAGGATCAGGGAAACCAGCCTTTTTTCTTATACCTGGCCCATACCTTCCCGCATGTGCCATTATATGCTTCCGAAGAATTTCGGGGCAAAAGTTCTCGCGGTTTGTATGGTGATGTGATTGAAGAAATTGACTGGAGCACCGGGAAGATCCTGAATGAGTTGAGGGAGTTGGGTATCGCTGATAACACCCTGGTATTTTTCACCAGCGATAATGGCCCTTGGATTGTCAAGAAACAGGAAGGAGGCTCGGCAGGACTCCTTAGAAATGGAAAAGGCACTACTTGGGAGGGCGGCATGCGAGAGCCGGCTATTGCATGGTGGCCGGGCACCATAGCCCCCGGGCAAGTCAGCCAGACGCTGGCTACTACCATGGATCTTTTTAGTACATCGCTGGCTTTAGCAGGGGCAGATCATCCGAAAGACCGTATTATTGATGGAATTAATCTGATGCCCGTACTTACCGGAAAACAAGAAGAGGTACGACAAGTAGTATACTATTACCGGGAGAAAAAATTGCATGCCGCACGCAAAGGTCCATGGAAGGCTCACTTTATTACCCAGTCGGCCTATGAGGGGGACAGGCGGGTACGACATAAGATCCCCCAATTATATAATTTGGAGAAGGATCCCGGCGAGCGATTTAATGTGGCTAAGAAACATCCACAAGTCATATCTGATATCAAAAAGATAGTCGAGGAACACAAGAAAAATTTAAATAGAGGTAAAGACCAGTTATCTGCTGTTAAATAATGAGCAGCAGTATTAGCAGGGATGAATAACATAGTTAGAAAGGTATTACGTATAACCTTTAGAAAATGATTTAGATAGTTATACTTAGCCTATAAATATTTTGAAATAATAATCTTATACCTATTTTAGGTGAAAGTTTTTTGCATTGTATTGAGAACTCTTCACAACGGTTTGCTCTCTGCTGCTTATAGATAGACATCATAGCCGTGGTTACGGTACAAAGAACAACGTTTGATAAAAGAAAACTGATAAATAGCCTTAAAAGAGATATAAGTCATAGATTATTATGGATAGAAGATCAGTATTAAAACAGCTTGCCCTTTTAGGAGGCGGTATTCTTTTAGCACCTTCCTGTAGTTTTGATTCAGAGCGGCTTTCGGTAGCATTAGACAATCTGGATATCACTCCCGATCAAGAACGCTCGTTGGCTGATGTTGTGGAAACAATGATTCCCGCGACCGATAGCCCGGGAGGCAAAGAGCTTAAGTTACATGAGTTTGTACTCATTATGGTGGATGACTGCCGGAGTGAAGAAGACCAGCAATTATTTGTAACGGGATTACAGGACCTTGACCCTTTCTTTAAAGAAGAGTTTGGAAGTAGTTTTTCGGAAAGTACCGCACTGCAGAAAGAAGATTTAATGGCCAAAGTGTTGGAAGAAAAGGAATCCCCGAATGCTGACTTCCCGGCTGTCGAGCCATTTTTATCCATGACCAAGCGATACTCGATACGGGGATTTTTAACCTCCCAGTATGTTATGACCGAGGAGTTACCGTATAAGTTAGTGCCGGGCTCTTTTGATGGCTGTGTCAAGCTTTCGTAGCCATCAAGCATTTCTAATAGCTGGCACCGGATCAGATATTTTTGAACAGGTTTTTGAATTCACAAACAAATAGTAGTATGGCAAATAGTAAGCAAGATCGTACGTATGATGCAATCGTGATTGGTTCTGGGATGAGTGGAGGTTGGGCCGCCAAAGACCTCACGGAAAAAGGACTGAAGACGCTGGTCTTGGAACGAGGGCAAAATGTCAAACATCCCGAAGATTATACCACCACGAATATGTATCCCTGGGAGTTTAAACACCGAGGCGAGATGCCGAAGAAAGTTACGGACGAAAATCCCATCGTCAGCCGCTGTTATGCTTTTAATGAAGACGCAGCCCACTTTTTTGTTAAGGACACCGAACATCCCTATGTGCAAAAAAAGCCGTTTGACTGGATTCGAGGCTACCAAGTGGGAGGGAAGTCGTTGCTTTGGGCCCGCCAAACACAGCGTTGGAGCAAATATGACTTTGAAGGTCCGGCGCGCGACGGTTTTGCTGTTGAATGGCCCATTGGATATGAGGATATAGCCCCGTGGTATAGCAAGGTAGAGAAATTTGTAGGCATCTCGGGCAACGAAGATGGCATCCCTCAGCTTCCTGATGGAGAGTTCTTACCGCCGATGGACCTCACCTGTGTCGAGAAATATTTTAAAGAGCAGATGGCCGAGCATTATCCAGATCGACCGATGATTATCGGTCGCTGCGCTCATTTGACGGAGCCACAACCCATTCATTTGGAGCAGGGGCGGGGCAAATGTCTGCATAGAAATCTTTGCCAGCGTGGCTGTCCCTTTGGAGCTTATTTTAGCAGCAACTCCTCCACACTGCCCTGGGCCGCTAAAACCGGAAATATGACGCTGCGACCAAACTCTGTGGTCCATTCCATTATTTATGATGAAGATGAAGGCAGAGCAACAGGGGTTCGGGTCATTGATGCAGAGACCAAAGAAAGTATTGAGTTTTACAGCCGCATCATTTTTGTTAACGCCAGTGCGTTAAACAGCACTATGATTTTGCTCAATTCTACCTCAAACCGGTTTCCAAATGGATTGGGTAACGATAATGGTTTGTTGGGCAAATATGTGGCTTTCCACAATTATCGGGCTACAATATCGGCCGAATATGAAGGCTATATGGACCGAACAACATCAGGCCGTCGACCAAACGGGGGCTACATTCCACGGTTCCGTAATGTATTTAGCCAGGAAACCGATTTTCTGAGAGGATATGCGGCAGGGTTCAGTGCCAGTCGCTCTTCACATCAAGATACAAATGGGGTAGGGAAATCACTGAAAGAGAATTTACTGAATCCGGAGCCGGGCCCCTGGCGTGTGGGTTCGCACATGATGGGTGAAACGATCCCCAAGGAAAGTAATTATGTAGAACTTAATCCGGATGAGCAGGACGAATGGGGTATGCCTCTGCTCAATGTTTCTGTGGATTACGATGAGAATGATGAGAAAATGATTGATGATTTTTTTGAACAGCTTACGGAAATGTATACTAAAGCTGGGTTTAATAATATTCGGACCAATGACTCTGAACAAGCACCCGGTCTTGATATCCACGAAATGGGAGGCGTTCGGATGGGCAAAGATCCCCAAACTTCGCTGTTGAACGAATGGAATCAACTGCATGAGTGTGAGAATGTTTTTGTGACTGATGGTGCTTGTATGACCTCTACCGGTACCCAAAACCCATCACTTACCTATATGGCGCTTACCGCGCGTGCTGCAGATTATGCCGTAAAGGAATTAAAAAAGCAGAATTTGTAATACCTCTGGTAGTCAATTCTATATGCCATGCTAAGAAATGTCTCTCTCCCTGGCAGAGGTTTCGAAATATTATGAAAATTAATTGAAGTCAATTTGCATGACCACCTTTAAAATGTTTATTTAGCTAATTGTAATCGATTGCGCATAAAAGGGGATCGCATCGATAGATCAACAATTAAAAGTAACTATAATTTTTTTTAACAAATGCAGCATCCGAATGCTGTACATAAAATACAAACTGTTAGACTATGAGACGTCTTAAACCACTCGTACTATTTCTTATTCTTTTTATACCCTTTCAGCTTCAGGCCCAGGATGGCTGGCAGCAACTATTTAACGGGGAAAGCTTAGATGGCTGGACCCAGCTCAATGGCGAAGCCAAGTATTACATCGAAGGAGACGCCATCGTCGGCGAAGCCGTCTCAGGGACCCCCAATTCGTTCCTGACGACCGATAAGGATTACGGCGATTTTATTTTGGAGTTCGAAGTGAAATTGGATCCGAGGATTAACAGCGGTGTCCAAATCCGAAGTAACAGTAACAAAGATTATATGGATGGCCGAGTACATGGCTACCAGGTGGAGTTGGACCCATCCGATCGGGCCTGGAGCGCCGGCATATATGATGAAGCACGCAGGGGCTGGCTCTATCCGCTGAGCGATAACAAGAAAGCAGGGGCCGCTTTCAACAATGGCAAGTGGAATACCATTCGAGTAGAAGCGGTGGGCTCCCAGATTTATACCTGGATCAACGGCGTACAGGCCAGCCGGCTTGTGGACGATATGACGGCCAGCGGATTTATTGGTCTGCAGGTACATTCTATTGGCGATCCCAGCCTGGAGGGAGCCAAAATTAAGTGGCGGGATATTAAAATCCGCACCGAAAACCTGGAAGAACACCGCCAGGCCCCCGATCCTCAGGTTAAAGAGATTAGCTATCTGAAGAATGAACTCACCGAGTGGGAGCAACGTCACGGTTGGCGACTGCTCTGGGATGGGAAGACCTCCGAAGGCTGGAGAGGAGCGAAGCTCGACCATTTCCCGGAAAAGGGCTGGGAAATTAATGAGGGTGTGCTAACGGTACAAGAAACCGATGGAGGCGAAGCTACCGGTCCCGGCGATATCGTGACTACGGATATTTACAGTGACTTTGAACTGGAACTTGAATTCAAGATTACCGAAGGGGCTAATAGTGGCATTAAATACTTTGTGGATCCGGAACTGAACAAAGGTCCGGGCTCTGCCATCGGCACCGAATTCCAAATTTTGGATGACCGGCGCCATCCGGATGCCAAGAGAGGAGTAGCCGGTAATCGTACGGTGGGTTCACTGTATGATCTGATATCTGCGAAAAACCTTTCCGTACCCGGCAGAGGAAAGCCCTTTAACGGCGTAGGTAACTGGAATAAGGCCCGTATTGTGTCCAAAGACGGGCATGTTGAACACTGGCTTAACAATCAGAAAGTGGTTGAATATGATCGTTTTTCCCAAATGTTTGCGTCGCTGGTGGCCTACAGCAAGTATCAAAAATGGGAAAGTTTCGGCCAGTGGCCCCAGGGACATATCCTGCTGCAGGATCACGGTAATGAAGTGAGCTTTCGAAGTATTAAAGTAAGAGAACTGTAACCGCATTTTTTAACTATTAGTCAACATAATTATGGAATCACGCAAAGAATTTCTCAAGAAAACAGCACTGGGTGCCGGGGGACTGGCATTAGGGCTGTCTGCTAAAAGCTATGGTAATATTATTGGAGCTAACGACCGCATCCGTGTTGCTTTTATGGGGTGTGGACGCCGTGTTCCGGCCTATTACGAGAGCTTGTCCGATCAGTTTAATACCGAACTGGCGTATATCTGTGACGTGAAAGCCAGCCAGCGGGAACGGGTGGCCGAGGGCTTAAAAGATAGAATTTCCTACACTCCTAAAATGACGGACGATATTCGGGAAGTACTTGATGATCCCGATGTGGATGCCATTTTCAATGCTACGCCCGATCACTGGCATGCTCCGGGATCACTGATGGCCATGCAGGCGGGAAAGCACGTTTATGTGGAGAAGCCATGCAGTCATAATCCTGCCGAGAGTGAAATGTTAATCAAGGCACAAAAGAAGTATGATAAAGTGGTGCAGATGGGGAATCAGCAGCGCTCAGCACCCCATACCATCGAAATTATCAATGAAATTCATGATGGGGTTATCGGTGATGCTTACAAGGCCGTTGCTTTTTATAGCAACAGCCGTGGACGTACGCCGAATCCGGTCCGCCAGGATGCACCCGATGATTTAAATTGGGAACTCTTTCAGGGACCGGCGCCCAGAGAAGACTATCGGCATGATACCTGGAATTACAACTGGCACTGGTACGGCTGGAAGTGGGGCACCGCCGAAACCGGCAACAATGCTACCCACGAGGTGGATGTAGCCCGCTGGGCCCTTCAGGTCGACTATCCGGACCAGGTACATGTTGATGCCGACAAGAAACACTTTGCCGATGACGGTTGGACCATGTACGACACGATGTATGCCACCTTTGAGTATCCCGGGGATAAAGTCATCAACTGGGATGGTAAAAGCCGCAATGGCTTTAACACCTATGGCTCAGGCCGTGGAACGATCATCTACGGAACCGAAGGTTCGGTATTTGTCAATCGTGGCGAGTACAAGCTCTACGACCGCAACGGTGACCTCGTCCGCGAGCAGTCATCCGGAGGGAACGAGCAAGGTACCGCGTTGGGTGGCGGCGGAAGTATGTCGACCCGCCACGTGCTCAATTTCCTGAACACCATCCGAGGCACAGAAACCGACCAGCATTCCCCCATTGATGAAGGAGCCAAAAGCGTGCACATGTGTCACTTGGCTAACATCGCCTACCGGGCAGGTAAAACATCGCTCGATACCGATGCTGAAACCGGATATATTTATGACGAGGAAGCTATGGAGTACTGGGGCCGGACCTATGAACCGGGCTGGGAGCCAACCGTTTAACCCCAAACATTTAATTAAGATGAAATCTCTTCAGTGGCTTTACACTGGAGAGATTTTTTATTTTCACCTTTCTTTTGCTGTATAAAGTTAACATACAACAGTAGATTTTACTTTGCAGCTACTCTATTTAGTATAAGTGAAAGTTAACAACATAATCCCATCCAACAATGCTTGGGAAATATTCTTTTGGTACCGGAGATCGTTTTGGGCAACAAGGCAAAGCGCAATTAAAGGCTATTAAAAAAGCAAAGAAGAACCATGATCTGGAAATTACTCCCGTTTGGAATAAATCGCATCGGGAACACGAAATTATTGGCACAAGTCCGATGGATGTCCGACAGGAGGCCGATGATGCGGTGGAAGCTTTGGATTGGAAATATCCCTATTGCGTAGATGCCGACCACATAACGAAAGATATTGTAGATGTCTACATATCTTGCTCCAACTTTTTTACTCTTGATATTGCCGACTATATCGGAAATACACCTTCTGCTGCCGAGAAGAAGGATTTCCTGGAAAGGAACAGGGAGCTGTTAGGTTCTGTTTCCATACCTGGGATCGAGGATGAATTTGATGTTACAGAGCAATATTTGTCCGACTGGGCCGACCAGTATTTGGCGGCGATTAACCAAGCGAACGAAATATTTGAACATATCCGAAGGCGCAAAGAAGGGCAGGCCGTCTTTGAGATGTCGATGGATGAAGTAGAGGACCCCCAGTCACCGCTGGAGCTCTTTTTTATTCTTAAAACAGCATCAGAGCAAGGATTGACAATTGATACAATAGCTCCAAAGTTTACCGGAGATTTTTACAAAGGCATCGATTATGTGGGGAATATCGATCAGTTTGTGAAAGAGTTTGAGCAGGATTTGAAGGTGATTGCGCATGCGGTGGATACTTTTGCTCTGCCTGCCAATCTAAAGCTGAGTGTCCATTCGGGCAGTGATAAGTTTTCGCTGTATCCTCAGATACGGCACTTACTCAAAAAGCATGATGCGGGCATCCATCTAAAAACATCGGGCACTACTTGGCTGGAAGAACTCATAGGATTGGCTGATGCAAGCAACGAAGGGTGGGCGATGGTTCAGAAAATATATCGAGATGCTTACGGAAGGTATGAAGAACTAACGCAGCCTTATGCGCCCGTCGTTGATGTGCAAGAAGAGCAGTTGCCTTTGCCCAAAGTTGTGGACAGCTGGTCGGCCAAGAAATTTGTGGGTAAGCTGGAGCACGATCAAAGTAATCCCGATTTTGATCCCCAGTTGCGCCAGTTCTTGCACTGCTCATACAAGATTGCTGCGGAGCAGGGAACGTCATTTATTGCGTTGCTAAAGCGCCATGAAAAAATAATAGGGGAGCGAGTGACCCACAACTTGTATGCCCGCCACATTGCTCCACTATTTTTGGTTTAAGAAGCCTAAACGCCACTGAAAGCATTGAAGCCACCATCCACGGGAATAACCGTTCCAGTCACGAATTTAGAGGCGTCACTGCAAAGCCAGAGCGTTGTTCCAATCAGTTCTTCAGCTTCTCCAAAGCGATCCATTGGGGTGTGATCGATAATCGTTTTGCCGCGCTTGGTTAATGAGCCGTCTTCATTGAGAAGCAGATCCTTATTTTGTTTGCCAATGAAAAAGCCCGGGGCAATAGCATTGACGCGGAGTCCTTCTCCATGTTTGTTAGCAAATTCAACGGCTAAAGATTTAGTGAAGTTATCAATGGCTGCCTTGGCTGCAGAATAGCCAATCACCCTGCTGATAATTTTTTGTGCAGCCATAGAGGAAATGTTAATGATAACCCCCTGCTCGCGTTCAATCATGGCTTTACTAAATACCTTAGTCGGACGATAGGTGCCATGGAAGTTAAGGTCCACCACTTTTTCAAAGGCCTCGTTATCCAGGTCTAAAAAAGACTGATCGGGGTTAACCACAGCACCCGGTATATTTCCTCCTGCTGCATTGATAAGGATATCAATTTGGCCCCATTCACTGAGTATCTGTTCGTAGGCTTGGTGTAAGTCTTCGACATCCAGGGCATCAGCTACTAAAGGGATAGCCTCGCCGCCTTGCTCTTTAATAGCATCAACCTGCTGGTTAACAGTTTCTTCGGTACGGCCCAGTATCGCAACTTTTGCCCCAGCCCCGGCCAGCCCTTCTGCCATAGCGCCTCCCAGGGCTCCGTTACCACCGGTTACAATTGCAGTCTGTCCCGACAAGTCAAATAATGAATCCATAAAGCGTTGTAATAAATTTTGAATTATAGAGAAACACCACGCTTCCAGGGAATAAAATCATTCTGGTTAAGTTGCATGGCTTTCGTTTTATATTTACCGCTCGCAAGATCAATAATATAATTCAAAATTTCTTCCCCCATTTCTTCAATTGTTTTTTCGCCCGAAATGACAGGACCGGTATCAATATCGATGATATCAGGCATCCGCTCAGCAAGCTGGGTGTTGGATGACACCTTGGCTACAGGGGTAACAGGGTTGCCTGTGGGCGTACCTAAACCAGTTGTGAAGAGAATAATATTTGCCCCGGATCCCGCCATGGCCGTAGTACTTTCTACATCATTACCGGGGGTGCAGAGCAGGTTTAAGCCCGGTTCGCGCACATATTCCGCATAGTCGAGCACGGCTTTTACAGGCGAGGTGCCTCCTTTTTTAGCTGCTCCTGCGGATTTCATGGCGTCGGTTATCAATCCGTCTTTAATATTGCCGGGAGAGGGGTTCATATCAAAGCCTGAGCCTGAGGCCTCTGCCGCATCCGAATAGCGGCTCATCAGGTCGATAAACCGATCAGCGATTTCATTACTTACCGAACGGTCAATCAGTTCTTGTTCTACGCCGCAGAGCTCCGGAAATTCGGATAGGATGACCGATCCACCGAGAGCTGTAATTAAGTCACCGGCATGCCCGACAGAAGGATTGGCTGAGATGCCTGAGAATCCGTCTGATCCGCCACATTCCATACCGACTGTTAGTTTGCTCAGTGGAGCCGGCTTACGTTCCATTTTGTTAGCCTCCACCATGCCCAAAAATGTTTTACGGATGGCTTCCGAAAGCATTTCATATTCCGTTCCGCTTTGCTGTTGTTCGAAAATATGCAACGGCTTTTGAAGATCAGAGGTCAGGTCCTGGATTTTTTCTTCAAGAATTTCCACCTGGGCATTCTGGCAGCCTAAGCTTAACACCGTAGCGCCGGCCACGTTTGGATGGTATATGTAACCAGCTAATAATCCGCAGAGTGCTTCTGAATCCTGCCTGATGCCGCCACATCCGCCTTCATGGGTTAAAAATTTAATGCCATCAATATTTTCAAACAACTGATCTTTCTTCGACAGTTCCGTTTTGGGCGGTGGGTTCGACTGCTCGCGGATGGCGTCAAGATCTCCCTGTTTATACTGCTCGGTCAAGTCGGATACATATTTCCGGTAAACATCCGGATTGGCATACCCCAATTCTTGCACAAAGGCATTCTTGATGACATTGACATTCCTATTTTCACAAAACACCAGTGGAATGACCAGCCAATAGTTAGCCGTTCCAACTTGTCCATCGGCACGATGGTATCCCAAAAATGATTTATCTTCCCATCGGTTAACATCCGGGGCGGTCCATCCGTCTTGCTGTTGCCTGGAGGAGTAGGCGGAGACGGAATGCTCAGTATTTTCAGTAGTCAGCAGGCCACCGGCCGGAATGTCTTCGTTCACCGTTCCTACAATGGAACCATACATATAAACCTGATCTCCCGCTTTAAGATCGGTAGCAGCCAGTTTGTGTTTGGCAGGTATTGCATTTCGGAGAACTAATGTATCACCATTATAACTGACTTCCTGGCCGGCTTCGAGTGATTTGAGGGCTACCAGGAGATTATCTGACGGATGTATTTTTAAGGTATTTCTTTGTCCCATAGGTGGCTTTTTTATTTATTGTGCAATCGATTGCACAATATACTAATTAATGATGAGTTCAGAAAACTGGATTGAGTATAAATCAACAGCATGAAGGGGGGCAAATATTTTTATCCCTAATAAAAAAGGGTTACTCCCTCAAGAGAGCAACCCTTCGTAATATTATAAAAAAGAAGAAGTTACACTTTTCCAGTGTTTTTCCACTCTTGAATTTCCATTCGGATCTCTTGTGCTTTTTTCTTCATAGCCTGAAGAGTTTTACGAGCACGGGTACCAGCAGCTTTGTTACCTTTTTCATAGAACTTAGTAATATCAGGTTCCAGCTCATCTAATAGTTCGTTCATTTCGTCGTATCGGCTCATTATATAGCTCCGTTTTAGTTTGTATTAATAGTTAATCAAAAATCGGTCAACAATGATCGTATTGTCATTATTGATAGGTCGAATCTATGTATATGGATTTGGCCTGTCAAGTTAAAATCGCCTTTTTGGGGCATTATATACTGTTTTTTACTTTTTTTGAGCAAAATCAGGGGAAAATGATAATTTATAGGGCCTTTCTCGGGGCATTATTTGATCAAAATACTGTTTTTGAGCTTGGGTATTTGATTAAAATCACGTGCCGTTGTTAATCGGAGGGGATAATTAAAGCCTGCAAGCTCGTCGGGGATTTGCTTTTTCCTGAAGCTTTTATCCATCGTTTTCCACTCAAGAGTGTCCGGATTTCCGGTATTGGTGAAGATTTCGGATTCTTCAGCTTTAGAGAAAATGAAAAGCTCTTCTGGGTTCAACTGTTCCCGCAGGAAGGCGAGCATCCGGGGCAGTTCGATAGCTACTTGTTGGTCATGCTCTACATCCTGTACCAGCGTTGAGAGTAAGAGAACCGGACGGTCGGGCAACTGTTCCAAAAAAGAGTGATCCAGCTGCAACTGTTCATCTTGCAGCCTAATGAAATTTCGTTTATACGGGTTAATACCAATAGCCGAGACTCCTTGGTCGGCCAGAAGGGCAACAAGCCGTTTATTCAGATCCTTGAGGCTTCTAATGGTAGCCTGGTCCCGCATTACTCCCGTCTGGATGATCCGTTCGGTATATTCACTGTCGGTGTGGACAATGATAGAGCGTATGTCTTGGTTTTGTTGTTGCTCAGCCAGGGATCGGGCCAGAGAAGTAAGAAATACGCCATTATCGAGATGATCATGGTCTAAGGCTGCAAGGTAGCGCATAAAGTAAGTTGAAACTTAATGTGAGTTTGAAAGTGAAGATGCCCGAAAACTGAAAGGCATAAGATCAGTATCAAAGTGTATTGACTGGGAGCCGTCAGCGTGGTGTAAATGGATTTTTTGCCCCTGGAGATGTTCAATAATTACTTGGCGGCAGGCTCCACATGGACTGCTAAACTCACCGCTGCGGGTGTGGATATGTAAGTCCAAAAGTGTTGAAGCCCGGTAGCTTAGTGCTTTAAAAATAGCCACGCGCTCGGCGCATAGCCCCAGGTTCCAAGCCGAACATTCAATATTAACACCGCTAAAGTAGCCGAGATTTGTTTTAACAAGGGCGGCAACTGGAAAGTTAGAATACCTGACCCGGGCTTGGGGAAGAAGTTGTGGCAAAATATCCACCGGATTTACTTTATTATCGATACTGATAGAGTTGCATCGATCAGCCGGGAGGTCATCGGGATCTAAAGAGTCGATGGATAGCCCGTATTCCTGCTTCCAAAATGGCAGAAGGGGATCGTTATTGTTGGTTATCCAAAGTTTTTGAGGGGTATCGCCTTCACTTAGACAGCAAAAAAGGGCATTCTGAGCGGCTGAAACGGATAATGGATATGAAATATTTTCAACACGTATACCGGGGAAAAAGCGCCCTTCGGCACTATGGACTAAGGCGCCTTCAGGCTGGGAAGAATAGGGCACATAACTGGATTTGAGAACTTCAGAAAGGTTAAGCATCAAATAATAATTGAAGAAATTATAGCATCAGCTACCGCAGCTCGGACTTTACTAATGTTTTTACCATAGGAACGGTAGGGATAGGTACGGTTTGTTAAAATTATTATAGCGATATTTCGTTCCGGATCCACCCAAAAACTGGTACCAGTAAAGCCGGTATGTCCAAATGATTGGTCACTGGTCATAGAACCGGCGGTACTAAATCGTTCACTTTTGCGATCAAAACCATAACCGCGGTTAATCAGATCTGTTTGTCGTTGGGTAAATTGTTCAATGATCTCCGGGGAAATATATTCTTTGCCGGCATACGACCCTTTGTTAATCAGCATCTGGGTATAGATGGCAAGGTCGGTACCACTGGAAAAAAGCCCGGCATGCCCGGCAACTCCATCCATATAGTAAGCTCTTTCGTCGTGGGCTTCGGCGCGTATGGTTTTATGTCGATAGATGGTATCTTTTTCGGTTGGTGGAATGCGGCTGGAAATCCATGTTCCAACTTCCTTGGGGTTAAAATAGGTATTGTTCATTCCCAGGGGCGCATAAAGCGTCTGTCGTACATAGTTATCCAGACGTTGGCCCGTTACTTTCTGAACAATTTCACCCATCAGGATAAATCCCAAATCGCTATATTCATAGGTTGTCCCGGGTTTATAGATCAGGGGTTCATTTTTAATGGCTTCAACCAGCTGCGATCTGGTTTTTAATTTGTCTATGTAGATACGAAAGGCTGGTAATCCTGAATTATGCAGGAGTAAGTTTTTGATGGCAACCTCACTCTTTTGCCCCTCTTTGAACTCTGGGAAATATTTGCTGACTTTATCATCCAGATGCACTTTGCCTTCGTCAATAAGTTTCATCATGGCCGGCGTGGTAGCTGTCACTTTAGTAAGAGAAGCCAGATCGTAAATGTCACTGATATGCACGGGTTCCTGCTTTTTATAGGTCTCGTACCCAAAGGCCTTTTGGTAAGATAGGACTCCATCTTTAAGTACAGTGACAACTCCCCCAGGGAAGGTGGAATCGAAGACGGCATTATTCATTATATCATCGACCTTTTGAAGAGAATCCGGTGCAAAACCTACTGCTTCAGGGTCGTCGTATCGGATGGTTGTTTGGGGCAGCGTGATTCCCTCATTCATGTCATATGCCCCGGGAATATTGATGGGAAGGCGACCGCTTATTTTGGAGGCTCCAAAAAGAGCCGGGGCCGTATTTTTAAGTTGATGGTCGGAATCATCCCAGGCAACCAGCTGTACATCGGCATCGGGAAACCCCTTGAGGGCATAGGGGTTTCCAAATGTTATAACGCCTTTGGGCGTGCCGGTTGGGAGATCGTCAAGTATCCGGCGCTGAGAAGTATTGAACTGATTCTGACCATTGGAGTTAATATACATGTGGGCACCAATAATAATCAGATCCGCCCACCGTGCATCTTGCAGGATTTCCTGGCGATCATCGGGCTCAATGTTTCGATAAAATACGTTGTGGCGGACCGATGGATGGTATTTGTTCATCTCTTCTACGAGAGCAGAACCTCGATTTTCATCTTCGGTATCAGTGATTGAGAGGACTAACACCCGGGGAAACCGGTGAGAACGAATAGGCAAGATATTAGTCTCATTCTTAAGCAGAACAAGTGATTTGCGGCTGATTTCATCCGCCATTTTTTGATTTTCGGGGCTGTTAATAATCTCACTAAGCCGTTCGATATCCACTTTACGATTGTTAAATAAACCGGCCTCTTTTTTCTTTTGTAGTATCTTACGAACCGACTGATTAATCCGTTCCTCGGTGATGGTTCCCCGCTGTACCGCCCGTTCAACCTGTTGAATAGCAGTTACCTCATCCAAACTTAACAGCATCAGGTCGGCGCCTGCTTTAAGGGCTAAAATAACGGCTTCCCCCGGTGAATAATGAGCGGAAATACCGCGCATCTCAAGTCCATCAGTAACTACCAAGCCATTAAAGTTCAGGGAATCCCGTAAGATTCGGTTTAGGATGTAGGGGTCCAGTGTACCGGGGCGGCGAGGCGTAGGGCTGATATTGGGAAAAGCAATATGGGCACTCATAATACTTTTGAGGCCATTGCTGACAGCAGATTTAAAAGGGAGAAGCTCAACGGATTTTAGCCGATCATAATTGTGGTTAATAACAGGAAGCGAAAGGTGGGAGTCCGTATCGGTATCGCCGTGGCCGGGAAAGTGCTTGGCCGTTGAAATAACGTTTTGGGAATGTACGCCATCAATAAAATGCTGACCATATTGAGAAACTGTATCCGGGTTGCTGGAAAAGGAGCGTACATTAATAACCGGATTGCTGGGGTTGTTATTAACATCAAGTACGGGGGCAAATATTTGATGAACCCCCAGTGCTTTCGCTTCCTGGGCAGTTATTTTCCCCGCCTGATAGGCGTAATCGGGATTCTGGGTGGCAGCAATCCCCATCGCAGGAGTAAGGCGTGTGGTTTCTTCAACACGCATGGCAGCACCAAACTCCATATCCTGGGTAATCCAAAGAGGAAGTTTACTGAGTTCTTGCAACCTATTGGTTAGTACAGCCTGCCCGTAAATACTTCCTTTAAAAAAGATGAGTCCACCGAGGTGGTGTTTTTGAATTTTTGAGGAAAGTTCCTGATATGACTCGTCGCCAATATTTTTAAAATAACCTTCGGCGCGAATAAAAAAGAGCTGTCCGATTTTTTCGCGCAGAGACATCGAGTTTAAAAGGGTATTTACGCTAATATCGGTTGGAGGCTTTGTGGCTGAGACCGAGTCTGCCTTTGGCTTATCATCAATATAAGGCAGATTGATTTCGGCATTTGCGACCTGCTGCGCATTCGCATCCATAGGACCTGAACCATCGATTGATGAACAGGACATCGAAAAAATGAATAGAACCAAAATAGTAGCCCCAAAGGCTATCATTTTTTGAACATAGTTTCCCGAAAGCTGCATATTTCTCAATTAATAATTATTTAGGGGTTACACCGTCTGTAATAGAAATAACATAGCTGAAAGCTATTGTCAAGTCAACGGTTATTATCAGATGGCCTGAAAAAGTTTACTGCTCTGGGATGAGTCGCATTGTTCTATATTGGCTTTCATCGAAAAGCGTGCTATCCTGATAGAAGAATTTGTATTGCCCATTGAGCCAGTTTTCTGTTTGGTCGCCGTAAAAATCAGAAAAAGGGTTTTCGGACTGCCCTGTGGGTAATACAGAAAGCATGTAATTGGTGTTTGAGAAGTCTATGATTCGCCGAATAGAGGCCCCCAGAATCATGTTATACGGCTCATTCCAGCTGTATTCGCCATTGTTAATACTCATCCCGTGTCCTTTAGCAGCAAAGGGACCTTTACTTAGCAAGTTATCGACAATTAATTTAAGGGATGTGGATGCCCCGAGGCTTTGGGCTGCTTCGCCAAACAGAGTCGGTTTAAGGGTCAGAGTATGGAGTCGTTCCCACCGCCACTCGAAGGGTTCCTGCCCATACTTCGCCTGAAGCTCGGCTATGGCTTCTTTCATGCTTTCTTTAATGAGTTGGACTCTCGTTTCTTGCTGGGCAGTATTCACATTATCGAAAAATGAGCTGCCATTTTTAAGGAACTTCATAATCGATCGTTCCGGGAGAGCCGAAAATTCAACAAATTTTTCGTATGTGGATGCACTCATTTCGTCCTTAAAGGTATTCGCTGAAAGTCGGAGTAAGAATTCATCCATAATAGAGGCTGCCGTCTCAGATGGATCGTAAGAGAAATCCCAGTTTTCGAAGTAGGAGATGACCGTTTCAAATTCTGAGGCATTCTGCTTGAGAACAGGAAGGATTTGTCGCGTTACATCCCGGGCAAAGAGAGAGTAGGAATCCTGTTGTATCTGTTGAAAAATTTCGGGAGATAGCTGTTCATACTTTCCCATATATTGCCGAATACGTTCATAACGGGCATTTGGCTCCCAATAGACGGAAAGATAGTAGGGGTAATCATTAGCTGCCGGTGGATTATTGGCGCTGGCCACCCAGCCGCGATTGGGGTTGATGGTTGACGGGAGATCTTCATAAGGCACATAGCCCTGCCAATCCTGATTAGGATCCCAACCATCGCGCAGACCAATGGGATTACCATTCCGGATAGGAATATTGGCCAGTGACAACTGTGCGATATTTCCTGCTTTATCAGCGTAGATAAAGTTTTGTCCCGGCACTTTAAACAGGCGCGCTCCCTGTTGGAACTCCTCCAGCGATTGAGCCCAGTTCATGGTAAAGAGAGCTTCTATCTCATTACTGACTTCATGGCCGGTCCATCGCATAGTAATAACGCGATCCTGGATAAACTCTTGGTCGGGATAAATATCCGAGACCACCGGTCCATGGTTGGTGAGCCGTCGGGTAAAAACGGTATCATCCATATTTTTGATGCTAATAACCTCTTGCTGGAGCGTAAAGTCTTCGTATAAAGGTTCGCCGGCGAGGGTATCCAATACAAATTGCTGGTTATTCTCAGGATGGATGGCCTCTTTAAAGAAATCCGTATCATCAAGCATAATGTTTGTTACAGACCAAGCCAAAGAATCATTTTGTCCCAGTACGAGGGCAGGAGCCCCTGCAATAGTTGCTCCTGACAGATTTTTACCATTTACATTTAAATGGGCTTCGTACCATTTGCCCGGCATACTTAAATCCAGATGAGGATCGCCGGCCAGCAATGGAGCACCGGTCGAAGATTTATCAGCACTTACCGCCCAGGCGTTGCTACCCACATGGCTGCCTTGGGATCCTGTGATGCTGCGAATTTTCTGGTCAACATCCAGCAACGGAAGCAATGCGGTGGTTAAGGAATCTGAGGATTGATTGTCAAAACTAGCTGACGGTAAAAAACGATTGTCGGGTCGAAGTTGACTAAACTTCTCTGGGGATAGGTGCTCTGATAAGTAGGCGTAAACCAATTCTGACTTCCAGGCCATATTCAGTTCCCAGGCCATCAGTCGGGTCAGGGCAATAGAATGGGTGGGCGTCCATCGGATGGGCTCCATATCGGCCAGCGAAAACTGCACCGGCAGGCTTTGGGGATGCTGCTGTACATAATTATTGACTCCTGCGGCATAGGCTTCCAGGTGGCTCATGGTGGAGTCGGCGACCGTCTGTTCAATCTTTTCAGCCATCCGCCAGAATCCAATTGTACGCTGCATAATATCCAGCGGGAGAAGATCTTTACCCAAAAATTCAGCAAACCGACCTTCGGCAGCCATCTGGCTCACGGTCATCTGCCAGAGTCGGTCCTGGGCGTGCACGTAGCCCAGACTGTAGTATAAATCGTGTTTATTTTCCGCATAAATATGGGGCACGCCATAGGTATCCCAATGGATGTTTACCTTTTGGCGGAGCTCAGCCTGTTCGAGTGTGGCATTATAGTCAGGGAGCGGTTGGTAGAACGTCCAGTAAATGCCGATACCGATAATGCCTGCAATAAGGATGAGCAGGCCGGCCAGGATTCCAGAAAGTCTTCTCATTAACGAGGATTTGTGGTTAAAAAGTCAGGCGTGAAAGTAGCAAAGATAGCGGTTAATCGATAGTTCAAACCTCAATCTTTACAACGGGAAGGCACCTCAATAAAACACGGTATATTGAAAATGCCCGATAATTTCGATACTCTCTTATCTGATCATTAAAAAAGTAATAATCAAACAGCAAATCTATGGATATTCAAAAAGTAGCAGTCATCGGCGGTGGAACAATGGGCAACGGCATCTGTCATGTTTTTGCCATGAATGGGATTGCGGTTCACTTAGTGGAAACCAAGCAGGAGCTGGCCGATAAAGCGCTATCTACGATTGAGAACAACCTCGGCCGGATGGTGGATAAAGAAAAAATTGATGTCGGTCAGAAGGAAGAGACTCTGTCAAATATCCAGCCGTTCTTGAATATTAGCAAAGCTGTTAAAGAGGTAGATCTGGTGGTGGAGGCGGTGCCCGAGAATTTTGAGCTCAAGAAGAAGGTCTTTGCTGAGGTAGATAAGGCTGCTCCCAAAAAGGCAATTCTGGCTTCAAATACATCCTCTATATCCATTACGAAGCTGGCTGCTACAACCTATCGACCGGAGCAGTTTATTGGCATGCACTTTTTCAACCCGGTGCCGGTGATGAAACTTGTAGAGGTCGTTAAAGGACTTGAAACCAGCGATGAGGCCATCCGGGTGATTACGGAGACCGCCGAGGCGCTGGGTAAAAATCCGGTTGAGGTCGCCGACTACCCGGGCTTTGTATCAAATCGTGTCTTGATGCCGATGATTAACGAGGCCATCTATTGCGTCTATGAAGGCGTGGCAGAGCCCGAGGATGTGGATTCTGTAATGAAGCTGGGCATGGCGCATCCCATGGGTCCGCTTCGGTTGGCAGATTTTATCGGCCTGGATGTTTGCCTGGATATCCTGAATGTATTGCATGATGGATTCAAGGATCCCAAATACCGGCCATGTCCACTGTTGGTCAAAATGGTGGATGCCGGTAAGCTGGGTGATAAATCGGGCGAAGGTTTTTATGAGTATGATTAATAGCTTTGACTTCCTTTTTCTACCCTCCAATATGAGGTGAATAATGCTTTAATCGTATATTAGCTCACAGTTTCGACCTCGATAGGGGTTTCTTTCTTGGACTCAATATGAACTGGATTGCGCAGCGTCCGCCCAAACCCTTCAAAAGAGATCGACATTATATCGTTGTGCCGTAATTGGATATTTTCACCGAAACTAAAGGCATCGGCACCAAAGAAGTGAATATGAATCGTTCCCGGGATGCGATGCTGATCATATTTGAAATGGTGGTGCTCCAGGTTTTGCAGAGAATGGGACATATTTTGTTCCCCGGACTTGATTGCTTTGCTCCATATCTCTTCCCCATCCCGTTTAATGGAAACCGTGCCAGCGATATCCTGGAAATCGGCATCCAGCACCAGTTCGGGTCCAATAGCGGGGCTTCGCAACTTGGAGGGCGCGAGGTAGAGATAGTTTTTCTTTTCCATCACATGATCAGAAAACTCATTGGCCATAGCAAAACCAATACGGTAGGGTTTCGCATCCTCCCCGATAAGATAAATGCCGGCTATTTCCGGCTCTTCACCGCCATCATTGGCATAGGATGGGACGGTCAATGGGTCGTTATAGCCTCGGAGAGCCGTACCGTTGCCTTTAAAAAACCATTCAGGTTGCACTCCAATCTGCCCGGAATTAGGTTTGCCACCTTCTTCTCCCCACAAATAGACCTCCATGCTATCGGTGAGATCGTTTTCTGTGGCCATTTTTTCGTGCATTTTTTGCCTGTTTTCAGCACTGGCTTTATGAGTGAGTCCGGTCCCTGAAAGCATGCAGGCAAGGGGATTGTCGGGGTGATCAAATGCCGGTAGAATCTCCCATTGACCAGTGGCCTCATGAATTCTATTGTAATCCAATTTCTGCCGGGTAGTATTCTCCCGGATATGCTCCTTCACTGAACGCTCGTTATTAATAGCGTCCTTGAACAGCGAATAGCAGCTGTTATACTTTTCACTAACCAAGTGTAGATCAGGTTCTTCTACAACGGCTATTCGTCTTCCTTTTTTAGGGTGATAAAGCTGAATGAGTCGCATTTTTTCTATATCCCTTCAATAATTTTATTTATATAATTTTCCGATATCCATGAATGAAAAGCTGGATTTCGTAATGTAACTGCAGGCCAAGGCTTCATAAATTCCGCCACGCTCATCAGGATAGGGAAATAAATGCTTTTTTTCAGATAGTTGCTCTAATCACCCGTCAGAAAGCTCCAGTTTTAGTATGTGCTTCGAAAGCATGAGCAGAGAGATGGCTTGAATTATCATGGAAGTAGCGTATCATTACTACTCTCTAACCCTGATAATTCAAAGTAGTGAGTACAAGCTTTTGATTGTAGAGATAGTCGTTATGAAAAAGATGTTGTGTCAGCTTCCTTTTCTGTCATTTTCTTTTTATTTCGAGGTACATATTGAATTAATTGTCACCTGAAATTCAGTCAATAAATAAGATTATATTATGGATCAACAGTCTATCCCCAGTCCCCGAGAGATAGAGCAAGCTCGTAGTAAGCTGGGAGATAAAGTTCGGAGAACCCCTGCCTGGGAATGGAAAAGTGATATTATAGAAAAGCTTCTTGGAGAACATAGCCGACTTAGCTTAAAGCTTGAGCTTTTCCAGTATGCCGGGAGCTTTAAGCCGCGCGGAGCCCTGATGAATATGTTGGATTTGAGTGAGGAAGCCCTGGCCCGCGGCGTTACGGCCGTCAGTGCCGGAAATCATGCGATTGCCGTTGCTTATGCGGCTGAATCTATGGGGACCACCGCTAAAGTGGTGATGCCCAAGACTGCCAATGACTTCCGGATCCAAAAGTGTAAATCCTATGGAGCCGCAGTAGAGCTGGTGGATGATGTTCATATCGCTTTTGAGCGAGTGAAAGAAATTGAGCAAGAGGAAAAACGCGCCTTTATCCATCCGTTTGAAGGGCCATTAACGGCGCTGGGTACTGCCACTGTAGGGCTTGAACTATTGCAGGATGCACCCGATCTGGACGCCGTGATTGTTCCAATCGGGGGCGGAGGGCTATGTGGAGGCATCGCTGCCGCTGTGAAACAGATAAATCCGGAATGTAAGGTGTATGGCGTAGAGCCTGCAGGCGCTGACAGCATGAGTAAAAGCCTGGCGGCCGGAGAACCCGTTGAAATCGAGAAGGTAGAAACCATTGCGGACAGTCTGGGTGCTCCGCACGCGGCTCCCTACAGTTTCGGGCTGTGTCAACGGTTTGTTGATGAGGTGGTTACTATTACCGACTTGCAGATGGCCCAGGGAATGAAGCTTATGTTTGAGGAAGTAAAGCTTGCGGTGGAGCCGGCCGGTGCTTCAGCTCTGGCGGCTGCGATCGGTCCCTTATCTGAGAAGGTAATAGGAAAGCATGCAGGCCTTATTGTCTGTGGCACGAACATTAATCCACAGAGTTTTAAAACAATTTTGGATAACAGAAAGTAGCATTTTAACGCATTTCAATGATGATAGACTTACGAAGTGATACTGTAACGAAGCCTACAGCCAAAATGATTAAGGCCATGGCCGAGGCCAGGGTGGGAGATGATGTTTTTGGAGAAGATCCCACCGTAAACAACCTGGAAGAGAAGGTCGCCGATTTATTTGGATTTGATGCCGGCCTTTTTGTACCCAGCGGTACAATGAGTAACCAGCTGAGCATCAATGTACTCACGGCTCCGGGAGATGAAGTGTTGATTGAAAAAACGGGGCATATTTTCAATTATGAATCTGCAGGTGCAGCGCACCTTTCATCGGTACAACTTCATCCAGTCCGCGGACATCAGGGAAAGCTTTTGCCCCATCTATTGGAGGATAAGGTGCGGGGTACGAACGATTGGGATCCGAATACGACAGTCATAGCTCTTGAAAATTCGACGAATAAAGGGGGAGGGTGCTGTTATTCCGAGGATGAGTTAAAAGCTATCAAATCCTTTGCTACAGAACATCAGCTGAAAGTTCATTTGGATGGCGCCCGCATATGGAATGCGATGACAGCAACGGACACAGAGGCAGCATTTTTTGGAAGTATTGCGGATACGATGTCTGTTTGTTTCAGTAAAGGGCTGGGAGCCCCTGTTGGATCCATGATGCTTTCTTCTGAAGCCAATATTAAGCAAGCCCGGAGAATGCGCAAGATGTGGGGTGGAGGGATGCGTCAGGTGGGCCTATTGGCTGCAGCTGCAGATTATGCCATTGAAGAGCATTGGCCCTTGATGAAGGAGGATCACCGAAGGGCCCGTGAGCTGGCTACGTTGATCCGGCAATGCCATGGATTGGAGATCGATTTGGAATCTGTGGAGACCAATATTTTAATTTTTGATGTACTGAATGAGTCGGCAGATTCCGCCATCAAACGGCTGCACCAGGAGGGGGTACAGCTCGTTCCTTTCGGCCCCAACACGTTGCGGGCTACCTTTCATTTTCAGGTTACGGATGAGGATTTGGAAAGGGTGGTGGAGGCCTTTAAAAAGTGTTTTGGATGAATGGGGTTTTATTTCTCCAGACTTTCGAAGTGCCGGGGAAGTGTAATGCTTATACTAACCCAGCCTATGGTTATCAGAGATCCTGATAAGTAAGCTAAAGGCTCCTCATAAAGCATTCAGGGGAGAAAGATTACCTAATGTAGAGAAATGCGTCAGTCCAGTTTCTCATTGTTTTGATACGACTTAAACAGCGGATTATCCCGATCGACAACCGGCTGATCGTAAATTTGATAGACCCCAAACTCAAATTGATTATTGATGTATGGACTAACTACATCCAGAAATTTCCAAAACCAGTTATTGCCCATCCGTTTTTCAAGCTCCTCACGGTACGCCTCTACGGCCATATCCAAATACTCCTGTCCCTTAAAGGGAGGTTGGTAATACTGGGTTTCTTCCGGAACCTGGTAGCTTCCCATCTCTGTCATTATTCCCCCTGATCCGGGTCGGTCAAACTCCGGTTGTTGCAGCGGACGTTCTTGCTCGGGCTCCAGGTTGAGCTCCTGCCTGGTAGTATCAGTCTCTTGAGCCGTAGCTAAAGCCGGGAGCAGAAAGAATAATCCAACGATAAGTAACGATGACATTATTCGATATGTGACGGCCTGTGACAATGACAAAGATTTAATTAGGTTTAGCTATCATAACTGTAAAAGAATCAATTTGTTGTCTTTGACGGGGCCGTTTTTTTGATGGATGAAACCAAGACCTCAGCTGCTTGCTCTAATTCTTTATGGCTGATAACAAGGGGAGGAACCAAGCGGATGACATTGCCACTTGTGCAATTAGACAGCACGCTTTGCTTCATCATTTCTTCGACGACAGGGCGGCCTTCAAAGCTTAACTCCACGCCAATCATCAACCCCTTGCCGCGGATGTCAGAAACACAGGAGAGATCTTCGGTTAGCTCCGTTAGCAACTCCACAAAGAAAGCACCTTTTTGGGCCGCGGCCTGTACTAATTTTTCATCTTTGATCACATTAATAGCGGTGTGAGATGTAGCGCAAGCCAGCGGATTTCCACCATAGGTGCTACCGTGAGCACCGAACTCCATAGCGTCCGCAACATGAGGCTGGCAGAGCATTCCGCCAATGGGAAATCCACCACCCATGGCCTTGGCAATAGCTATGATATCGGGCTCAATATCATAGTGCTCAAAGCTAAACATCTTACCGGTTCGGCCCATGCCGGTCTGTACTTCATCAACAATAAATAGCGCCTTATGCTTCTCGCAAAGCTGCTGAATTTCTTGCATATATTCTTCAGAAGCGACCTGAAGTCCGCCTGATCCTTGTACCGTTTCGAGTACAATACCAAGCGTTTGGTCGGTAAAAACCGATTTTAGAGCGTCAATATCGTTAAAAGGAACCTCAGAGAAGCCGTTTAAGAGCGGATCGTAGTTCTTGGCATACTTTGGCATGCCCATAGATATTGTAGCCATTGTACGGCCGTGAAATGCGTTACTGACCGTAATTAAGGGTCCATTTTTCTTATTTTGGACTCCAAATCTCCTTGCAGCCTTCAGGCAAGCCTCCATAGCTTCGGCACCACTGTTGCAAAGAAAGCCGTGGCTCATCCCGGAAATATCGGAGAGTAACTGCAGTAATTGGGCCTGCGGTTTACTGTAATAAAAGTTGGAAATATGCATCAATTCCCGGGACTGTTTTTGGATGGTTTCAACCACCTTTGGATGGCAATGTCCCAGGCTGTTTACCGCGATGCCTGCAAGCACATCCAGGTACTCATTTCCTGCTTCATCCCACACCTTTGACCCCCTACCTTTGACCAGGGTAATGGGGTAACGATTGTAGACTGGGAGATGATATTTTTCAGTGATCTGTTGGGCGTCCATGAGAGCAATCTTGGAGGTTTAAAATAAGTGGGTAGAAGACTCTGTAAAGTTAAAGAAAAAGCCATGCCGGGGTCCCCTAAAAACATCCCCAATCTAATGGGTTGTTGAGAGCCTTCAACTATTAAAATATGGCGCGGGTAATTTTACAAAGTACCTCTGGACCATTCTAATTCTATGCTGTCAATAGTAACAAAAAAAAGTAGCTATTATGCAATTCAAATTGTAGGAGGGGAGTCCTCATTGAGAAGGGAAAACATTGTGGCTAACATTATTGAGAGAAGGGAGAGAGAAAGAAGTGGGGCTTTCCTATGATCAAAAATTTATGAAAAGTGCAAAAATAAAGGAGGCTGACATTTTAGCATGCTAATCTATTCGAATTGAGAATAAAGTGTTTCGGTGATGAAGTAATTCATTGATAAGCAGGCAGTTATGTGGGTTAAATAAGAAGATAGAATTCAAAAGGCCTCTGAGGGCGAAAGAAGCCACTTTCGCTATTTGTCAATAGATAATTTAAAAGAATAAATAATCATGTAATAAACTGATATGCAGTAAGTTGCAGTCATTATATAATAATTAATTTAAGTATATGGATTTGTCCTGCATGTGCGGGGCCTAAATTATTTAGGTGAAAAATAAAAGGGAATTGGAAGTGGGGCGATAAGGAGGTTGTGTAATAATTGTAAGTATATGATTATAAATAAGTTACAAATAGATATGTTTTGGTATTTTAAGCAAAAAAAGAGTAGTAGAGATGACCTAAATTATTTAAGTTTTTGCCAGTTATCAGGATTTAAGACAATTGTTCATAACTTTTTTTAGTATACTAATACGCTGTGCCCCATATGTTTAAAGTTATTATATTAACTATTTTTTAAATAAGGAGAGCTATATGTAAGCCTATTGTCCGAAATTAGTGGACAAATTGTATAAAAAAAGCCGCTGACACATTTGCATCAGCGGCTCAAAAAAGCGAGGTGAGAAATCTAAATAAAGTAAATTATCGACAAGGTATTTCCTTACTTGATGGACAATCCGATGCGGCCACGTTCCAGATCCAGCGAGACAATTTCGACATTAATGATATCTCCAACGGCAACGATGTCGTGCGGATCTTCGACCTTGCGATTAGCCATATTTGAGATATGTAACAGTCCATCCTGCTTCACTCCGATGTCTACAAAAGCGCCGAAGTCAACGACATTTCGAACGGTGCCTTCGAGGGTCTGTCCGGTGCTCAAATCTTCCATCTTCATGACGTCTTCCCGGAGCACTGGTTTGGGTAAAGATTCCCGTGGATCACGTCCCGGTTTTTGAAGGTTTTCGATGATCAGTTCGAGGGTGGGAATGCCCACGCCGATCTGTTCGGAAATTTGTGTTTTGTCGATGTTATTTAGCTTCTTTGAAATCGCTTCATGCTGCTCTTTTAAATTTGAAATATCGATGCTAAACAGGTTGCATAATTTCTCTGCTGCCTCATAACTTTCTGGGTGAATGGCGGTATTGTCCAGAGGGTTTGAAGACTCCGGAATTCTCATAAATCCGGCGGCCTGCTGGAAGCGAAATTCTCCCACTCCGCTGATATCTTTTATCTGTTCGCGGGTGGAGAAGGTGCCTTCGGTTTCACGGCGTTTTACGATGTTCTTGGCCACCCGTCGACTGAGTCCGGAAATATGAGAAAGCAGCGGAGCACTGGCAGTGTTCAGATTAATGCCTACTTGGTTCACACAGCTTTCCACAACATCGTCCAGCGACTGTGCCAACTGGTTTTGATTTACGTCGTGTTGGTATAAGCCAACGCCGATAGATTTGGGATCAATCTTAACGAGTTCGGCCAGCGGATCGAGCACCCGGCGCGCAATGGAGATGTTACCACGCTGTGCGGCTTCCAGATCCGGAAATTCTTCAGCGGCCACTTTCGATGCAGAGTAAACCGAAGCCCCCGCTTCATTGACAATCATATAGTTGAGTTCTTCATCTGGATGCTTTTCTTTTCGCTTCTGGATAAAGTTGGCGACAATCTGTTCGGTCTCACGGCTGGCCGTACCATTTCCGATAGCAATAAGGTTGACGTTGTACTTGTCGATGTAGCCTGCAAAAACTTCTTCCGCTTCTGCTACTTTCTTTTGTGGAGGAGTGGGATAGGTCGTGGTTCCCTCCAGGTACTTTCCGGTCTCATCCACTACGGCTACTTTACAGCCGGATTTATAGGCTGGGTCAATGCCCATCACTACTTTGTGATCCAGCGGCGGCTGCATGAGCAAATTGGCAAGGTTAGTGGCAAAGGTCTCAATGGCATGCGCGTCGGCCCGCTCGGTGAGGTTGTTACGCAGCTCGCGCTCCAGTGAGGGGAAGAGCAGTCGTTTGTAGGCATCTTCAACGGCGTCCTGCAGGTGAGGAGTAAAGATGCTCATATCGTTGGTGATGACAATATTATCAATATTTTCCAGCGTCACTTCCTCCCACAGCTCAACGTTCACAAAAAGAACGTTCTCGCGCTCGCCCCGGTTAATGGCCAGGATTTGATAGGGTTTCAGAAATTTGGCTTTGGACGAGAACTCATAATAGTCTTCAAAATTCGTGCGTTCTTCTACAGCCGGATTTTTTTCTGTCTTTACAACCGCATGCTCTTGGAAGATATCGCGGAGCTTTTCCCTTACGTCAACGGATTCATTAATCCACTCGGCGACAATATCGAGGGCGCCGTCCATGGCTTCCTCGGCGGAGGCCACCTCCTGTTCTTCATCCACAAATTTGGCGGCATGCTCCGTGGGATCGCCTTGCTCAATTTCTTGCTCCCAAATAAGCTCCGCTAAAGGTTCAAGCCCTTTCTCCTTGGCCATATCGCCTTTGGTGCGGCGTTTGGGCTTGTAGGGAAGGTATAAGTCTTCGAGGGTATTCAGGTCGCTGCAAGCGGTAATTTGTTCTTTAAGCTCATCGGTAAGCTTGTCCTGTTCATCAATTGTTTTAAGGATCGTCTTTTTACGGTCCTCGAGCGTGCGATGGAATTCCAGTTTATCTCGCACACTCCGGATTTGTTCTTCATCAAGTCCACCGGTAGCCTCCTGACGATAGCGGGCCAGGAAAGGGACGGTAGCCCCGTCATCCAGGAAGTTAGCGACGGAGCTAACCTGCTTGGGCTTGAGGTTAAGTTCATTGGCAATGCTGCTAAAAATCTGTGAATCGGTCATCTTAGAGGTTAGAAGTTGGAGATTAGAAGTTCAAAGTTAAAGGCTTTTTATAGAATCCATTTCACCCTTTCCGATGGAGCTGGATCAGGAACTAATGGAACATAAAATTAAGAAGGTATCTAATGTATTAGCACAAAAGATACTGAAACAAGTTCAGTATGACAGGGTGGGATTGACAGATATTCTTGGAAATTATAAGTAGATTCTGAATTCTTAATTCTGAGTTCTATATTTCGGTAGCTGAAAATAATCACCCTAAGACAATATGTACACATGGAATTTGATTTGGATGCAATTCATACGTCAGCCATCGAAATTGCGAAGAAGGGAGGGCAGCATACGCTCAATTATTTTAACCAGTCGGTGGATGTTGAACGCAAGTCGGATGACTCGCCGGTAACTATTGCCGACCGGGAAGCAGAAACGATCATGCGGGAAGCTATTTCTGAGCAGTTTCCGGACCACGGCATTATTGGAGAAGAGCACGGTCGGAGCAATGAGTCCAGTGATATTCAATGGATTTTAGATCCTATTGATGGTACAAAATCTTTTATCCATGGGGTGCCGCTTTATACGACGCTCATTGGCGTTGTTGTGAATGGTAAGCCCGTTTGTGGCGTCATTTATGCGCCCGCCTTGGAGGAACTTTGTGAGGCTGCTGAAGGAAAAGGAGCCCGCCTTAATGGAACCGCCTGTTCTGTAAGATCATGTGATAGCCTTTCTGAAGCTACATTTTTGAGCACCGATGCCTACACCGCGGTTGAATATAATTACGGAGAGGCATTCGACTCTTTGATCGATAAAACCCGTCTGCACCGTACATGGGGCGATGCTTATGGACACATGATGGTGGCTACAGGTCGTGCCGATATCATGTTTGATCCGATTTTAAGTATCTGGGATGCCGCCCCAATGCAAACAATCATGAGCGAGGCCGGCGGCTTATTTTGCGATACGACTGGAAAAGAAACCATAGAGTCGGGCAATGGGATATCCTGTAGCCACGAGCTTATACCGGAAGTGTTGGAAATATTTGAGAGCTGATTAATTATTTGCATAAGTGATATGCTCCAGATTATTCCGAACTAACTATTTTGGCCAGGTTTATGAGGTGTAGTGTTCATTTTGGCTTGACCCAAAACGAACAAAAAAGTCAAGGCGGTGAATTCCTTGACGGCGCTCAATCGTAGCTAAGCTGCACAATTTCAATGGTCCATCTCGATGAGAGACTTTAGGCACCAAATTGAGCCGGTGTGAAATTGTGCGGCCTCATAGCTACTACTCGCTTTTTCCGTCAATGAATTCGAGGCCAAACGGGTTTCAATTTTATGGTTAATCTATCCTATCCTGCTTCCCCTCCAAAGAAAGGGGAATAGATAAGTATATAAGTATAAAGGTCAAACGTAAGGATCTAAATGTGCTTCATCTGTTTGATTACATCTCAAGGACAACGCGGAAGCGGGCCTCATTGTTGATCATGTGGGCATAGGCTTCATTTGCTTCTTCCAACGGATAGGTCTCAATTTCCGGGGTGACGTCGGTAAGTGCGCTGAAGTTGAGCGTGTCTTCCGAATCTTTGGCGTCGCCACTGGGCCAGCCAGCAATAGACTTGCGTCCCATGATAAGCTGGAAGGGAGTCACTTCTATAGGATCATTGGTGGCTGCAACGACGATCAGTTCTCCATTGCGCCCTAATCCATTAACGACGGAAGAAATAGCCTCACTATTCGGAGCTGTTGCTAAGATTACTTTAGCACCGCCCATTTTTTGGAGTTCTTCAGCGGCATCGTTGGCGTTGGTATCGATGTACTCGTGAGCGCCCAATTTTTGAGCAAGTGCCTTTTTATCCGTTCCCCTGGAAAGAGCTACGACCTCGCATCCAAACTTGTTGGCATACTGTACGCCAAGATGACCTAAACCGCCGATGCCCTGCACGGCTACGATATCACCCGGCTCAAGATTGCTGTTTCGCAGGGCATTGAAAGTGGTGATGCCAGCACACAGCAAAGGCGCTGCTTCTGCGGAGTCGAGCGAATCGGGAATAGCGGCAAGGGCGCTTTCGGGAGCCGCCAGGTATTCTGCATAGCCGCCGTCAAAATGGAGACCGGTTATTTTGCCGTTTTCACAATTGATGAAATCTCCCTTGCGACAGGCTTCACATTTGTAACAATGTCCACCATGCCAGCCAACGCCCACGCGCTGACCTTTTTCCCAATGGTCCACCGATGTACCCAGCTTCTTGATGGTGCCAATAACTTCATGTCCGGGCGTACGCGGATATTCAATGCCGGGCATCAATCCATCTTTTACAATGGCATCACTATGGCAGATACCACAAGCCTGTACTTTAATTAGAACCTCATTATCTGCGGGGGAGGGTATCTCTGTTTCAGTAAGTGTAAAGTCGCTACCTGCTTCAGGTACTTGCATTGCTTTCATTGTACTCATATCTCTCAAAATTTTTTAAATTTACATTCTGTTTCTCTTAACACTAATCAGGTGCTAATCATTTGGGAGAAAAGGAACAAATTGGGGGATGATTTGTAAAAATTAATGCGATATTATACGACGTGCTATAATCCTACGTTTAGAGTACAAGAAGTCATTTTCGTAATGAAAACATTACCAAGCCCAATGGTTCAATCAGTACAGCGAAGTATTTTGTTTTTCCTTTTCCTGGGAGCCTTTATTTTTCAATTCGATTTTCTTCACGCACAATCATTCGATCATACTCCACATCCCAGGCTCGATTTTGATTTTACCGAGCTAAATCTGCAGTTGGGTTTACAGCCCCAAAATCTACAAATCGACGGAGCTGCTACCTATCAAATAAAAGCAAATATTGACGAAGCGGATACCGTTATTTTGCAGGCCGCCCGGCTGGATATCAGTTCGGCATCCATCGATGGAAATGAAGCAGATTTTTCGCTGCAAAACGATTCTCTTTTCATTCCACTGAGTGAGCCGGCAAAAGAAGGAGAAACGTTTGAACTACGTATCCGGTATAGTGCTGCGCCCAAGTTTGGGTTGTTAAAAAATAAAAATAATATGGTATGGAGTTCTCAGCTTCCACGGTCGCAGCGCCATTGGGTTCCCATTGTAGATAATCCCCATGTTACCTTTCAAACAGAGCTCAATATCTCTGTCCCCTCTGAATACAATGTTATAGCTACCGGAAGCAAGGTAGGAGAAGAGCCGGTCAATGAAAGCGTCATAACTTATCGGTTTTCATCCACAAAAGAGATCCCTGCTTCAACTTTGGCCTTGGCGGTTGGACAATTCACTAATGAAACGACCACCTATGGAATTAAAAAGATTAATGTGGCCGTTGAACAAGGGCTGTCTGATTCTGTTGACAGCCAGCAATTATTGAGAAATGCCTATGATTGGCTGGAAACAGTAGAGCGTAATATGCAGTCGGAATTTCCTTATGAATGGCTAAATATTATTGTTACAGCAGATCATAACTGGGAGACAAAGTCATGGGGGGCTTCTACGGTATTTTTATACCAGAATAGGGGTGACTTACAGCATCAGTTGTTACGGGGAATTATTGCCCAGTGGATTGGTACAAAGCAGCGGGCTGGCCAGTGGAAAGAGGGCGCTGGAATTACGCTATACCAGACCTTGGTTCAACAGAGTATAAACGATTCAATTCCTTATCTAAAGGTGGAAGATCAGCCTGCATTAGTCGAGGATGGTTTGTATGCACAGTATGGTCCTAAAAATTGGAATGGCTGGCAGGATCGGTGGGTAAAATGGAAAGGGCAATCGTGGGGAGGTGTTATTTCTCAGTCGCATCCGGCATTACTTCAACAACTGTTACCGGTTGTCAGCTGGAATGACTATGCCAATTACTGGTATCAAAAGAGCGGTCAACCTATGTTTGAAGCTCCCGGAATGAAACCTCGAAATGTTTCTGATACTTCTGCAACAGCTCCGGAAGCAGCTGCAGACTCTGTAGTCTATCGTGTAATCTACCAGCCCAATCAGACGGGAGATGCTGTGGTGCTCAACTTTGAAGCTGTTGAAGGTGGATACGATGAGCTCGTGACGCTTTCTGCTACAGAAGTGTACGACGGGGGACAAACGGAGTCGGATGAGGCTACCTTCACCGGCATCAATGATAGTATAACACTGGCCGTATCCCCAGGGTTGCGGACTCTTCAATTGCAAGTGCCGGATGATCTGAATTTGAAGCTTTTAGAACAAAAGCCGGTCTCTTTCTTGCTTTATGAGCTGCGTAATGCACAAACAGTGGAACAAAGAGCACAAGCAGCACATGGACTTGGTAGCCACGCTGATAATCCAGATTTACAGTTAGCTGTAATGGATGCCTTGGACAGTGATATTGAGCCACGGGTGCGAGCCGGATTGCTGTCATCATTGGCTGATATCACCGCAGGTGCCGCAGGTACAGAGCAGGTTTTCATGGATGCCCTGCAGAGTAATCATCCAGTGGTGCAAAAAGCCGGCTTAAAGGCCTTACAGCGTTATCCAGAGAACCAGGAAAGTCTGGATAGGATAAAACAGATTACTATGAATACGGACCAAACTTCTATTTTTAAGGAGGGATTAACCAGCTTGTCAGAGTTAATATCTACCGAAGAACTAAATACTTTTATTGGAGCCATTACCCAGCAGGATTCCGTCGGCGAACGTTCATTATTAGCCATTCAGCATGTGGCTAAGCGAGGTCAAACCGAGAATATCGTTGACCAAGTAGCACCTTTTTTGGATAGTGAATATCCTTATTCTATTCGTAAGATAGCTTTGAACATTCTTATTGATTATGATACGTCAGCTGAAAGCTGGTTAATACGTGGACAGGAATCATTGACGAATGCAGCCGATCCTCGTATTCGTTACTGGGTGGTTCAGGGACTTCTGAAAAATAAAAATGCAAGTATACACTCCTTTCTGGAGGAATACGCTGCGGACGAGTATGATGAACGAGTATATCGCGCTATAACAGAGGGCCTGTAGTGATTTGTCACATGCCACTATTTAATTAAAATCGGGAAAATCCATGTCTTTTAAAGGGAAAACGATTGTTATAACAGGCGGAGCTAAAGGGATTGGGGCCGGTTGTGCGGAGGTATTTCACCGTCAAAAAGGGAATGTTGTAATTATTGATATTGATGAGACGGCCGGGCAGCAATTTTGTAACCAACTGGGCGATCGGGCGTTATTTATTCACTGCAATATTTCCAGCGAAAAAGAGGTTCAAAAAGCAATGGAACTAGCTGTTGAGGAGTTTGGCCGCCTGGATGTCTTGGTCAATAATGCGGGAATTATACGGTATTCAAAAGTGACTGAAACCTCTGTAGAGGAGTGGGATAACGTCCTGAATGTTAACCTGAAAGGAGCTTTTCTGTGTGCCAAGCATGCGATTCCATCCATGTTGAAAAATGGCGGGGGCGTGGTCATCAATATGTCCAGCGTACAGGCCTTTGTCACCCAGGAAAAAGTTGCACCCTATGTCACTTCTAAATCGGCCTTAATTGGTTTGACGCGAAGTATCGCCGTTGATTATGCTCCACAAGTTCGCAGCGTTGCAATCTGTCCGGGTGGGGTAGACACGCCCATGAATGAAGAGGCTTTTCAACAGTCGCCCGATCCGGATGAAGTTCGTCAGGAAACCATCAACCTTCATTTGGTAGATCGTATGGCCCGGCCTCAGGAAATTGGCGAGTTTGTAGCTTTTGTTGCCAGTGAAAAAGGATCATTCATCAATGGGCAGCCCCTGCGTATAGATGGTGGTTTGGGTATCAAAATTGGGGGGAGTAAAAAAGAGTAAGGTTGAAAGCTCTATTTGTTTTTGGGATTCAAAATATGAGTGCCAAAGAGAGGCTGATTTACGATTTCTTTATAGTTAGTTAATACAGGACCACATCTATTTCTTTATTTTACCTCCTAGTAATTAACTCCTAGTAATTAAACTGTGTGTTTAATTACTAGGAGGTTTTGCAAAGCCTCCTTACTACTAATAACTATGAAGTTGTTATGCCCTTATTCGAAATAAATCGAAAAGTATTTATCACATGAGTAAAGGTTTAAAAATAAATTTGATTTATTAGTAATAAAAACAAACATTAGAAATTGTAAAAAGAAAGGTTGGTGTTCAGTCCTATAGAGTTAGGGTCTTATGTTATTTGCCCAATTTAAAACAGCTACTAATACAAAGAAGGATGACCAAGAACTATGGTCAGCTTTAAGGAAGGGAAATCGTAAAGCACTATCGAAACTCTTCCAGCTTCATCATAAGCACCTGTATAACTACGGGCTTAAAATTGTTTCGAGCGAGCAAGTTGTTAATGGGGTCATCCAGGAGTTGTTTCTGAATTTATGGGATAAACACCAGCATTTGTCAACTGCTTATTCAGTTAAGGCCTATCTTTTATCCTCATTTCGAAGATTGATTTTCAAGCAAATTCAAAAAGAAAAGAATAGGGCAAAACGTAACAGAAAGTATATAGAAAGGGAAGAAGAGCTCACATTCTCAGTAGAAAATACGTTAATTCGAGAAGAAGTTGCCCAGGAAAAGAGAAGGCAACTACATGAAGCATTTCAGACGCTTACGGCGCGTCAGAAGGAAGCTATTTTTCTGAAGTTCTATCATGGACTAACAAATAGAGAGCTGGTCGAAGTGATGGATATAAATTATCAATGCGTACGAAACCTTCTTTATAAAGCACTTGAGCGGCTTCGTAGCCACATTGAGACCATTTCTTATCAGGATTAAGAAATATTTTAATTCGTTGCATTCGCTGTATACCTCCCCTCCTCAATTTTTTTCAAAAAAACTTCATTACAGACTTGTTATGGCTCTCTCTTAACAAGTGAATACCCCATTTGGTATTTCTTTGAGACAGTAACTTGGTCTCAAATATCCATTTTATTTTTACTAAAAAGATTCGAGGAATCGTGTCAAAGCACAACGATCAAATTGCAGAATTACTCACTGACGATTCATTTGTACGGTGGATCAATGGTGATGCTAACACCTTGGAACAGCGAAAATGGAATCGCTGGCTGGAAGAAGATCCCGCAAATATTGCTGTTGTAAGACAAGCCAAGAAACTTAATGAGTTGTTATGGTTTGAAGAAGAACAGCCCAATACCCAAAAAGAGTTAAAGAGGTTAGAGTCTGCTCTGATTGAGGAACGAACTCTACCATCTGAGGGAATCAATCGGGGAGGTATGGGAATGGCCCTTTGGACAAAGGTTGCGGCAGCTATTGTCCTACTGATAACAGTAGTTGGGGTGATCCGGTATGCTCATTGGGGCCCCAAGGAACCAGAAGCAACAGAACAACCGATAATGGCAACTACCCAGACGGGGTATGGAGAAGTAAAGAGAGT
Organism: Fodinibius salsisoli; assembly: GCF_026229185.1. Taxonomy (GTDB): domain Bacteria; phylum Bacteroidota; class Rhodothermia; order Balneolales; family Balneolaceae; genus Fodinibius; species Fodinibius salsisoli. Next base: position 121,123 of record NZ_JAGGJA010000004.1, read on the forward strand.
GACATTTTTTGACGGATCAAAGATAATACTCAATGCTAATTCAAAGCTGACGTATCCGAAGACTCACCAGGGGGGGGATATGCAGGTAGAACTTCAAGGTGAGGCTTACTTTAATATTGCTCACAAGAGCGGACAAGAGCAACGTTTATTTTCAGTTCTTACTGCTGAAGGAAAAGTGGCAGTTTTGGGGACAAAATTTAATGTAAATACCCATTCAGAGGGCACAGAGGTAGTTCTGGAAGAAGGTAAAGTGAAAGTACAGAAAACCAATCCTAAAGACAGGGCAAATAAACCATACATAATGAGTCCTGGAGAGCTCGCTATGTTGTTCTCCAATAAAAGCAATATCAAAATTCAGAATGTAGATAGTGAACTCTACACCTCTTGGAAAAACTTTGAACTTAAATTTAAGAATACGCCGTTGCACCGTATTGCAGATCGAATAGAGGAGATATATGGCGTTGAAGTAGAGTTTAGCAATAAATCATTAAGAGAAATAGAATTTTCGGGTTCAGCTCCAAACAAAAACTTTGAGGTACTACTTGAAGGGCTCCGCACATTGCTAAAGATCCCAGTCACTTATGAGGGGAATACGATAATATTTGGAAGTTGAACTATGAGGATAATCAGATTTAATATCTACCAACTTAATTAAAACCAACGATAACTTTAACAGGAGTAATAATATGATGAAACAAAAATGGCTACTGTTTATGCTGCTGGTAATTGGTATCCCCTTGCTGGCAAATGCCCAGGGTTCAGATTCCCAAACAGCATTACTTATCCACAAAGAGGAATCGAAAACAGGACAACTTACATCACTTGGCAATGAACTTCGGCGGCTGGAAACGTCCTACGAAGTAAATATATTTTATAAGAGTAAGGAGGTTCAAGGCAAGCAAGTAATGGCGTCCGCAGGTAGTCAAGAGGGACTGGAGGCAAGTCTTTCTCTCTTGCTTGAACCGCTGAATATGCAATACAGGAAGTTAACACCTAAAAGCTATGTGGTTTTTGAAAAAGAGAAAGAGATTATAAAGCAGGAAACGGTCGAAGGAACGGTGACCGACCAGACGGGAGAAACGCTGCCCGGGGTGAATGTGCTTGTCAAGGGAACAACAAGCGGGACTTCTACCGATGTACGGGGGACTTTCGAATTGAGTGTGCCTTCCCTGCAGGATACCCTGGTGTTTTCTTTTATTGGGTATCAGACGCAAGAGGTACCTATTGCCGGGCGAACGACTATTGATGTGGCATTGCAGCCACAGGCCATTACCGGTGAAGAGGTTGTGGTAGTAGGTTATGGCCGACAAGAAAAAGTTAGTGTTACCAATGCAGTTTCCTCTGTTTCTTCTGAAGATGTCAGTCGCCGACCAGTAGCAGATGCTCAGCAATCGTTACAGGGACTCTCCTCGGGAGTGACAGTACGCGATCAAGGTGGAAGCCCCGGAGACAAAAATATAAGTATCCGAATACGAGGGGTTACAACTTTAAGTAATAATGATCCGCTGGTCATTGTCGATGGCATCGAGCAAAGGTTCAGTGACGTCAACCCGGATGATATCGAAAGCATTAGTGTGCTTAAGGATGCATCCTCAACGGCCATATACGGTTCCCGTGCAGCCAACGGAGTTGTGTTGATTACTACTAAAAGAGCTTCAAGCTCTGAAGTGAATGTTGACTACAAAGGATATTATGCTATCCAGGATGCCATTAACAGACCTGAACATATCGGGTTGGAAGAGTATTTCCGGTTAGAAAATGTGGCCTATCAGAATGCCGGCCGCGAGGTTCCGTATTCCGAAGCGTATATCCAGGAATATGTACAGAATGCTCCCAGCCCGGAGTATCCCCTTCCTTTCCCATGGTTCCGCAGAGACGACCTGGGGATATTGGAGCTTGCTCCTCAACAAAACCATACCTTAGCAGTAAGCGGCGGCGGAGAAGATATTAAAGCGCGCATGAGCGTCAGGTATCAGGATGTTGGCGGGATTGTTCCAAACTTCAGTGATGAAACAAAAGAATTCAGGTTAAATACTGATTATACTCCGTCAGAACAGTTAAAGGTTAGTGCAGATCTCAACTATAGAAGTGGTGAGACTCATGAACCCGGCGATGGAGAATTTAAAGTATTTAACTATATGCTCCATGCGACCAAGTTCTCATGGCCCAAGTATGAAAGCGGTGAATATGGATTGGGTCCGCAAGTTAATAATCCGCTGCTTTTCGCTGAACAAACGGGAGATTTTCGCTATCAGAATGATTATCTCATAGGAAACATCAAAGGTGAGTACGAATTTTTACCTAACCTGACTTTTTCAACAAGATATGCCTTGCGTTATTCAAGCACGCAGCAAAAGCGGTACTGGGCTCGTTACTCCAATCGTGATCCACTTACAGATCGTTTTACGCAGCGTCAAACTAATTATCTGCAAGAGTATCGATCATACTTAAGAGAATATACCTTGAACAGCCTGTTAGAATATACTAACGACTTCGGTAAACATGGAGTCACAGCCCTGGCAGGATATTCTACCGTTGATAACAGACGAAATAGACTGACTGCTTCTCGTCAGGATTTTTACAACAACCAAGTACGATCATTAAACCAGGGGTCGGAAGAAAATAAAGGAGCAACGGGAAGAGATTTCGATTACGGTCTCCGCTCATTTTTTAGCCGGTTTAACTATAATTATGCCGGTAAATACTTGGTAGAACTTAATGCCCGGTATGATGGCTCCTCGCGGTTTAGCAAGGATAACCGGTATAGTTTCTTTCCCTCATTCTCATTAGGATGGAGGCTCTCGCAAGAATCTTTCTGGGATCAGCTGAAACCGTATGTCAATGAATTCAAATTAAGAGGCTCGTACGGGGCAACAGGAAACCAGGCAGTAGATCTTTATACCTATTATCAGACACTTGCGGCGGTAAATTATACGTTTGATGGAGAACCCGTTGCCGGTTACGCCCAAAGTCGATTGGCCAACCAAAACTTGACGTGGGAAACCACAACCCAAACAAATATTGGGTTTGATATGGAAATGATGGACAGCAGGTTAGGTCTTTCCGTGGATTATTATAAAAAGGTAACGGATGATATTTTGTTAGGATTGCCTATCCCAAGATTGATTGGTCTGTCGGCTCCGCCACAAAATGCCGGAACGGTTGAAAATGAAGGGTATGAGATTACCATTGATTATAAGGGAGGCAATGAATTTACCTATGATATCGGCTTAAACTTTAGTGATAACAAAAATGAGGTTATCGACTTGGCCGGTACCGGTCCTTATATCAGTGGAAGTTCACCCAACCCCACATTTATCACTAAGGAAGGCATGCCAATAAGCTCCCATTGGGGATATCTGGCTGATGGACTGTTTCAGAGCCAGGAAGAAGCAGACAGCTGGCCTGATATGGCGATGAATTCAAATCCCAAACCCGGAGATGTCAAGTATAGAGACCTAAATAATGATGGGGTGGTTAATACAGAGGATAGAACGGATTTGGGACGAAGTTTCCCCCGTTTCAACTATGGATTAAACATGGGTTTCAACTATAAAAACTTTGAGTTGTTTACCCAATGGCAGGGAGCAGCCGGTCATGAGATTATGATCAGCGGTGGCTTAAACCACCAGGCTACCTATGAGGCGTTTACACATGCTATCTATGCTGACTACTGGACTCCGGAAAATACCGATGCCCGTTTCCCTCGTCCCATTAAAGGTGATACGAAAAACAGGCAGGTTTCAAACCGTACGGTGTACAGTGCCGATTATCTGAAGCTAAAGAATGTGACTCTGACATATAACATTCCTACTCGTTTTACGGAGAAGGTTTCGCTGGATCGGGCTTCAATCTATATCGGTGCCACGGACGTACTCACATTTTCTGAGCTGACTGAATGGGATCTGGATCCCGAAATTCCATCGGGCAGGGCTAACTTTTATCCTCAGGTCCGTACCTACACTGTTGGAGTAAATTTACGTTTCTAAATTTAAAATGAGAGTTATTATGTCGACGTTAAAAACTATTATTGTTTTAATATTTGCCTCTTTTGTAGTAATAGGATGTCAGCCCGATCTGCTGGAAACGATCCCTAATGACAGGATATCCGCAGATATTTTCTGGCAAACGGAAGCTGATGCTGAATTAGCAGCCAATGCATTATATCCGACACTGGATGGGTTGCGAACAGTAACCTATGACGGAATCACCGATATTCTGCATACCAACCGTGCATTTATGGGAAATTATACCATAGAACGGGGACGGGCCACTGCAGACCATGGACGTTTTTTAGGTGAATGGGATGATGCCTATGAAGCCATACGGCGCGCCAACGATTTTATGGATAATATTGATCGCGTGGAAAGTGATAATGCTGATGTGATTAATAGGCTGAAGGGAGAAGTCATGACTATAAGAGCCTATCATTATATCAAGTTGGCTATGCTATATGGGGATGTCCCCCTTATTACCAAAGGTATAGACATAGAGGAAGGCCGAAATGTCACCCGAACGCCTGTTGATGAAGTCTGGAACTTTATTGCTTCAGAATTAGATAAAGCGGCCTCCTTGCTTCCTGTTGATAATGGAAGCCGAATTAGTCAGGGAGTTGCCAATGGGCTTAAAGCCCGGGCCATGTTGTTTGCCGGTCGTTATGCCGAGGCTGCCGTTGCTGCAAAGGATGTTATGGATAGCGGGCAATATGACCTCCATTCTTCATACTTTGAACTATTCCAATATGAAGGAGAAGGCAATAATGAAGTGATATTACAAAGGGAATATGCCAAAGGAACAGATAATCATAATCCATACACAGTATTGGCTCCCTGGAGTCAAATAGGGGGAAGTAACGGAAGTCAATATGTGCCGACGGCTAAGCTGGTGGATCTTTATAAAATGAAAAACGGCATGGCTATTAATGAAGAAGGGAGTGGCTATGATACATCGAATCCATATGAGAATAGAGATCCGCGGTTAAAGTATTCTATTTTTGTTGATGGGGTGCCACTGCCCGGTGGCGGAGTCTATAATTCCACACCCGGCGGAGATGGCTCCGACCCCGTGGGAGAAACCATTTATGCGACCACTACTGGGTTCAACGTAAGAAAGTATGTGGATGAAGAAGATTACACTGATCCAGGTAATTCCGGACTGAACATCAACTTATTGCGCTACGCCGAGGTCTTGCTTACCTATGCGGAGGCCAAAATAGAGCTCAACGAGATCGATCAATCGGTCTATGATGCTATTAATGCCGTAAGACAGCGAGATGATGTATCTATGCCTCCCATCACTTCTGCAGATGCTTCATCCCAGACCGAGATGAGAGCCGTTGTTCGGAAAGAACGAACCATAGAACTTGCTTTCGAGGGACTGCGACTGTTTGATATCCGTCGCTGGAAAATTGCAGAAGACGTCATGCAAGGAGATCCTCGTGGGACATACTATGTTGAAAATGACGAGGTAAAACAGGTAGAAGTAGCTGGTATTGACCGGCTTTTTGATCCGGCAAAAGATTATTTATGGCCCATACCTGAGCGGGAAAGGGAGCTCACCAGCCTTTCCCAAAATCCGGGGTGGTAGTTGACGTAAATAATGAAATAATAACTAATATGTCCGCTATTTCCCTGCCCGGCACACTGTTACTGCTATTCTTGGCGGTTTCGTGTGCCGGGCATTTTAAAAGTGATACCCAAGAAAAGCAGACAAGCAGCCCGAATATTATCTATGTGTTAGCTGATGATTTGGGCTATGGTGAGCTCGGTGCGTACGGGCAGCAAAAAATTGAAACACCTAATATTGATAAACTGGCTCGAAATGGGATGCTTTTCACCCAGCATTATGCCGGGTCTCCTGTCTGTGCACCCTCTCGCTATATGCTGATGACCGGCAAGCATCCGGGCCACGCCTACATTCGAAGCAACAGGCCCAGGCATACCCCCCGACGAACCTGGGATTTTCAAGCAATTCGTGCAAATCCCGAGCTCGAAGGGCAGATAGCTATTCCTGACTCCACCATCACGGTGGGAGAAAAGCTCCAGGATGCCGGCTATCACACAGCCATAATAGGGAAATGGGGGCTGGGCGGTCCCCGTAGCTCGGGGCACCCGAATGATCAGGGGTTCGACTTTTTTTATGGGTACCTGGGGCAGGCCATGGCGCATACCTATTTTCCCATCTATCTTTGGAAAAACAAGGAACGCATGTTCCTGGATAACGAGCCGGTAAATCCCCACACGCAGCTCCCGGACAGCCTGGATCCTGATGATCCGACAAATTATGAGCGCTTCCAGGAGCAGCCTGATTATGCTCCTACCCTGATGCTGGAGGAAGCTCTTGGATTCATCGAACAAAACCAGAAGAATCCTTTTTTCCTGTACTATGCCTCGCCGCTGCCGCATGTATCTTTACAAGCTCCGAGGCAGTGGGTTGATCATTACCAGAATAAGTTCGGGGAGGAAGACCCTTATACCGGCGATGAAGGCTATACGCCCAACCGCTATCCCCGGGCTACCTATGCGGCGATGATTTCCTATCTGGATGAACAAGTGGGAGCTTTGGTCAAAAAGCTGAAAGAGACCGGGCAATATGAACAGACTCTCATTGTCTTTACCAGTGATAATGGTCCGACATATAACGGGGGGACTGATGCCGGTTTCTTTAACAGTGCCGGCAAGTTTAAGGAGAGCTATGGATGGGGAAAAGGCTTTTTGCACGAAGGGGGAATACGGGTACCGATGATCGCCAGCTGGCCAGGGGTCATTCTGCCGGGCAGTAAAACTGATCATCTCTCGGCATTTTGGGATGTGTTCCCCAACATTAACGGATGTTGCCGGTACGGAAGCCCCCAAGGGGATAGATGGAATAAGTTTTGCCCCCACCTTAAGAAATCAACCATCGCAACAGCAGACCCATGACTACCTCTACTGGGAATTTCCTGCCTACGGGGGACAGCAAGCAGTTCGAATGGGCAAGTGGAAAGGCATTCGTAAGAATATCCAAAAAGAAAAGAACCTGGATATCGCGCTCTATAATTTGGAAGTAGACAAGGGGGAGACCCATGATGTAGCCGGGGAATATCCGGATGTGGCCGATAAAATTCGAAATATTATGCAAAGCGCCCGCACTGAGTCGACCCATGATGCTTTCAAGATGGAGATCTTGAACAATTGACGACTGATTAAGCGTGTGTAAGATTATGACTACCTATTTTTTAAATCTAATGAATAGACGAAGACAAATTCAATGAATTCGTACAAAAATAAGTCCTGCAAGCACTTTTTAATGTTATCCTTCATGATGCTGTGTTGTTCACTGTTGACATCGGCACAGGAGTTGGAAAAACCCAATGTGTTGTTCATCATTTCGGACGATTTAACCGCTACGGCGGTTTCAGCATATGGCAATAAGCTGGACACCACGCCCAATATTGACCGCCTGGCTTCGGAAGGGGTGCGCTTTAGCCGGGCTTATTCTCAATATCCCGTATGTGGCCCCTCCAGGGCTTCTTTGATGTTTGGTTATTATCCCAATGCAACCACAACCTATGGCTATGTGAGCGGTCGGGAGAATGTGGGCGATCAGCGCCAGTCTTGGTCACAGTTGTTTAAAAATAATGGATATTACACGGCCCGGGTCAGCAAAATTTATCATATGGGTGTGCCCATTGATATTGAGACAGGTTCAAATGGAACGGACGATGCCGCTTCCTGGGTCGAGCGCTTCAATAGTCCGGGTCCGGAGTGGAAGGCAGAAGGGGAGGCCGAATTGGTACAGAATAATCCTTATGGAAACAAATCCCGCCAGGGTGGGAATGTGATGACGATTGTTGAAGCCGAAGGAGGCGAACAGGTTCATTCCGATGGGAAGACGGCCGAGAAAGCTTCGGAGCTAATTCGAAAACACAAGGATGAGCCGTTCTTTTTAGCCGTCGGCCTGGTTCGCCCCCATGTGCCTTTTGTAGCTCCTAAAGAATATTTTAAACCCTACCCGTACGAGCAGGTTGTACTGCCTCCCAACGTACAGAATGACTGGAATGACATTCCGCCCCGGGGTATCAATTATGTGACCAGCGTGAATGCCCGGATGTCGAAGGAACAGGAGAAGAAGGCAGTAGCCGGCTACTATGCTTCGGTTTCGTATATGGATGCACAGGTAGGCAAAGTCTTGCAGACGCTCAAAGAGGAGGGGCTGGAAGATAATACGATTGTCGTTTTTACCTCTGACCACGGCTTCCACCTGGGCGAACACCGTTTTTGGATGAAAGTTAGCCTGCATGAGGAATCCGTGAAGGTCCCCATGATTATCAAGGTACCGGGCAAGGAACCGGCTGTCAGCAACTCGCTGGTAGAGCTTTTGGATCTGTATCCAACGGTAGCAGAATTGGCAGGGCTGGAATATTCCGAGCATCTTCAAGGAAAAAGTTTAATTCCTATATTGGATGATCCGGATAATGACGTGCGCGAGGCGGCATTTTCCATGCATCGATGGAGAGGAAAATTCTCTTATATGCTTCGTTCCGATAAATGGGCTTATATCCAGTATGATGAGAATGCCAGTGCCGGGATGGAGCTGTTCGACATGGAGAACGATGCCAAACAATTCAACAACCTGGCTGATAATCCCCAGTATCAGGATGTGGTGGCCGATTTTCAAAACCGTCTGCAGAAGAAACTGAAGGAGGTAAGGGATAACGATTTGGGGATTCGCTACAAATAGGAATAAATTAGATGTCACCACCCGACTCGTGCTAAAATATGTTCTGTTTTTAAGATAGAGATACTTCGGTCGGGTAAAGAATTATGAGCAGGCTGACTGTCAAACAGCGAAACAAACAATGAATACTTTAATCTAACAATGTGTTTGTTATGAGAAAAGAGAGTGCAAGGGTTTTCCCCTCGTTAATGGTATTAACATTGATTTTTCAGATTTCCTGTGGCCCTTCTGCCCAAAAAGAACAGGCATCCCGGGGGCAACCCAATATTGTGTTCATCATGACCGACGACCACTCCTATCAGACCCTCAGTGCCTATGATGACCGGTTCATCAAGACCCCGAATATCGATCGTATTGCCGAGGATGGGATCAAGTTTGCCAACAGCTTTGTGGGCAATTCTATCTGTGCGCCCAGCCGGGCAACCTTGCTGACCGGCAAGCATTCCCACAAAAACGGACAAAAGGAAATATGGGGGGGGGGACCAACATATGAGTATTCATGGAGAGGTGACCACCTGTATACATGGCCTATTCCCCGGACTGAGATTGAAAGAAACACCAATCTTGAACAAAATCCGGGATGGCAATAAATATGATCCCATATATTGTAGACTGTTCCAAGGGAGAAATTTCTTCCTTGGGATAGTTTTTTAATAAATATTATGAAAATATCTTTTTATCTATTATTTCTTGGGATCTTCTTATCACTTCTGCCGGGATGTAAAGAAAATGCCCAGGTTACTTCGAGTGATAAAGAAAACAAGAAAGACATTGTTAGAGGATCCCAACCATCATATCCTAATCTTTATATCGATTCGTTGACGGTGGCCAGCATCCAGAAGGAAATTAAAGAATCTGGTAAAGCTGCAACAGCATTTAATAATTTTGTTACTGCAAAGGCGAATGCAGGTTTAAACAAAGAGCCTATAGCAATACCCCATATTACAGGAGACAATGAGACTACGGTAAAAGATTACTGTAAAACAACTTTGTTATTATCAATTCAGTGGGTTTTTGAAGAAGACAGTACTCAAAAAAGGAAATACCTGCAAAAGACAGTAGATTTTTTATTACAGTTCAGCAAAAATTATTCTCTTTCTGATCATACACCCCGTGAGACGGCATTACTGCCCATGTTTGAGGCCTATTCCATTGTGCGGGATGCATTAACTAATAATGAAAGAAAGAGCATTGACAAGTGGCTTCTCGATCAGGCACAATACTACAAAAACGGATTAAAGCTGTCGGGAAAACTGGCTATCAATAATTGGAATACAATCCGTTTAAATATACTTACTTATATTTCATTGATTACGGAAAATGAAATATTATATGAGCATGCTATAAGTGAACTGAAATCGTTCATCCCCAAAAATATTTATGCTGATGGGACTAGTCACGACTTTGAAGACCGCGATGCTTTCGCTTACCACGCCTATAATCTGCTTTTTTATGCAAAAATTTTCAAATCAATAAAACTATCCGGTAATATAAGCCTATATGATGAGCCTGATTTTTCTCGGGTTAAAAAAGCAGTAGATTTCTGGGAGCCCTACCTTCTCGAACCAAACAAGAACCAACATATCGAGTTTTTGGATACCAAATACCCTCCCGATAAGGAAAGATCGGACTATAACGAGTTCTACAATCCGGCCACTTCGATCTATGTTTTAGAAGAACTGATGGCTAGCGAACCTCGCTGTATAAATTACATCACTTCGATCGATCCATCGATTACAAAGTATAATCTATCTTTTGATTATTGGGTCAACCGAAAAATGAGTAAATAAGCTCTTGCTTAAAAGAACAACCAGCGGGATACTTTTAAGGTTGAACTTTGTACTGGATCAGATCTGTGCCATAGACAATTCTAAGGAGATAGTATTTTATAGCACACCCATTCCTTTATCATAAGAAAGAAAATGAAAATATAATTTTGATATTTTGTTTCTTTTTTAAAGATTATATGCTGATTGTATAAGTTTTCAAAAGATGGGATAATTTGTGAAGGGCTTAGACATTTAGTTAAATCATGGTGAGGGCATAATTCTGTATGGGTGTAGTGGAAGAAGCTTTTCTGGTAAAGAAACTGAAAAAGAGTAATAAAAAAGCTTTTGATAGTTTATTCAGAAAATATGAGAATAAACTATATGCCTTTTGCTATAAATTGACTCAATCGCATAAAGAAGCTGAAGAAGTAGTACAAGAGACTTTTCTGAAAATATGGGAGAAGCGGAGGACCATAGATGAAAATAAAAATTTTGAGTCCTTTCTTTTTACCATTGCCCGGCATAATATTTACAATAGGGCCCGGGATAAAACGTATGCGTATGCCTATGAAAATTACTTGAAGAATCAGCTGGATAGAAAACAAAAGCAGAATAATGAAACTGCCGAATCTCTTCAATACCAAGAAACATGGGGGTGCGTAAAGGAAGCTATTGAACGATTGCCTGCCCGTAGAAAAGAGGTTTTTACGTTAAGTAGACTCAACGGATTGTCTAATAAAGAAATCGCCGACTTGACGGGAACGTCGGTCAGTAATATCGAAAACCATATCAATAAAGCATTAAAATTGCTAAGGTCTTACTTATCAAGTCATGGAATAATGAATGTTTTTCTTGTTGTTATGTGGTTTGTTTAATAAATAAGATTTAAAGCTTATCTCTGTAGGTACAATGCAGCTTTACATCAATGGCGCAAATTTTCTATTCTTCAGAGATGGTGATAAAGACTCTTCATGTGTATTAAAGAAAAAGATCAGTTTGAACGGTCTAAAATTATAGTTGATGAACAAGAGAATTCTCGAAAAATTTTTCAATAACAAGGCTTCGGAAGCCGAAGTGCAAAAGGTATTGGAGTGGTTTGATACCCAGAAATTGAATCCTCAAAAAATACAGTCCCTGGAAGAATTATGGGATCAGATCGATGAGTCAGATTTTGTGTCGCATAATCCAGAGCAAATATTGCGGAATATTCATCAAGAAATAGATACATCGGATGCCAAACAGAACGTTGCTGAAAAAAAACCTGTCAAAACCTTACACCAGCAGGGCCAGAGCTTATTAATATGGGGCAGCGTCGCCGCAATTTTAATTGTGGTAGGAATCTTTTCGTTTAGAGGAGCCGGTGATTGGCAGCCCGGAAAGGAAAAAGAACAGATCACTAAAATAGCTGAAATGGGCCAAAAGAAAATGTTGACCCTGGCAGATGGAACGGAAATACATCTTAACGCAGGAAGCAGTATCACCTTTCCGGAGCAATTTTCGGTCAAAAAGCGTGAAGTCGTTTTGTCGGGCGAAGCCTTTTTTAAAGTCAAAGAGGATTCCGCGCGTCCTTTTATTGTACAGACAAAAAACCTTTCTACTACCGTCTTGGGAACTTCTTTTAACGTGAGAAGCTATGATAACGATCAACAGTCGGATGTTTCGCTGGTCACCGGCAAACTTAAGGTTCAACCCAGCGACACTACTCGTGAGGCGACATCGTACGTCCTGGCTCCTGGAGAGGCTGTAGTGCTTGACAAAAGAAATAATACCCTTGAGCAAACACGGTTTGATACCGGGATACGGCTGGGATGGACAGAGGGAGTCCTGGTCTTTGAAAATGCCGGTAAAGATGAAATAATTACCCGTATTGAACGCTGGTACGGTGTTACTATTAAGGTTGAAAATCGTGAGAAATCGGTTGACCAGCAGTGGAAATATCGTGGTATTTTTAAAGATGAGTCTCTTGAAGATGTCCTCAAAGGTATCAGTTATGTGAAAAATTTCACCTATCAAATTGAGAATCAGACAGTTACAATTACTTTTTAAATTTTCTCCCTTCTTCTATTCATCAATGAAAAAAATCTGTTTCTGATTTCTATATAGGGGTCATAAATCTATAGGCTGAGCTGTTACTTCCTTTCCAATAGGCCAACGATAAAAAGTTCAAAAAAAGAGATGGTGCTACCCGGTTGCTGTGTGTACTTATACCTGGAACGCCCGTAAAGGGATTCCAAAGAATAGGAATCGAATGGTTCAAGAGCGTATTAAATTGGGTAATGCTGATGAGCCATTCAGAACTTAAAACTGGTTGGACATGAATAAAAAATTACTGAAGAAGTGGTTTTCAATAAGTAAAAGAACGGTGCAAAGAGTTGTCGTCTTGCTCGTGTTGGCTATCGGTCTTGTTTCAGTTGCAAAAGCTCAGCAAGAAGTTGCAGCTATTCAAAATGCATCCTTGGTTTATTTGGATAAAGAGAAGATTTCTATCCATCAAATGGTAGAAATAGTTGAAAGGCAGACAGATTATCGCTTTTCTTTTGATTGGAACCAGATAGAAACAGAATCGACTTTTAGAGTCAGTGCGGGTGAACAGAAGATTAAAGATCTCTTATCTATAATGAGGGTCCAGACTGGTCTGAATTATCAGATTTTAAATCATAGTATTCACCTCAGAGAGGGGCGAGAGGGGGAAGTGAAAGATCGGCAAACGATACAGCAGGAAACTGTTGAGGGAATGGTGACCGATCAGGGCGGAGAGGCGCTGCCCGGGGTGAATATCCTGTTAAAGGGAACGACCCGTGGAACCTCAACCAATGCTGACGGCCGATACAGCTTAACGGTCCCCAGCTTGTCAGATACACTCATATTTTCGTTTATCGGTTTTCAAACCCAGCAAGTTCCTATCACTGGACGAAGCGAAATAAACGTTAGCATGCAACTGAAAGCTATAAGTGGATCGGAGGTAGTGGTGACTGCCTTGGGAGTAGAAAAAGATAAAAAACAACTGGGTTATTCAGTACAGAAAATCGGTGGCAATGAAGTTCAGGAAGTTAAAGGTGTAGATCTTGGAACCTCTCTTACCGGTAAGGTAGCGGGTTTAAAAGTAGAAAACAGCACCGAATTTTTTGACGAACCATCGATAACATTGCGGGGAGAATCACCCTTGTTGGTCATAGACGGCGTTCCTTATGGGAATATGAGTCTGCGTGATGTCAGTTCGGATGATATAGAAAGCATAGATGTACTTAAAGGAGCTACCGCTTCCGCGCTTTACGGTGCTCGGGGAGGTAGCGGGGCTATTATTATTACGACCAAAAAGGGGAGTGGCCAAGAGGGACTTTCCGTATCCGTGAATAGTAATAATATGGTTTTTTCAGGTTATCTGGCTAAGCCTGAAGTCCAAAACTCCTACAGCTCAGGGTATAATGGCAACTATAATACCAATGATTATGTATGGGGAGCAAAACTGGATGTTGGGACTACAGCTGAACAATGGGATCCTGTTGCCCAGGAATACCGCGAAATGGAGCTAACATCCCGGGGCAAGAATAACTTTAGCAACTTCTTACAGCCCAGTATTATTACTAATAATAACATCAACGTGTCGCGAAGCTGGGAGAATGGAAGTATCCGAACATCTTTTACACACGTTAATAATAAAGGCCAATACCCGAATAGCAAGTTGAACATGTTTACCTATTCGCTGGGTGGCAAAATGCAGTTGGGCGAGAAGTTTAGTTTTGATGGCAGTTTTAGTTATAACAAGCGTACCTCGCCCCAGATTGCCGGTCATGGATATGGATCGCAGGGCTACATCTACAATATTCTGGTCTGGACTGGTCCGGAGTACAACCTCAGTAACTATAAAAATTACTGGATTGAAGAAGATGTTCAGCAGAATTGGCATTATAGCGGATGGTATGACAATCCTTATATGATGGCGAATGAAAAGCTGCACAGCGTAGACGAAAATACCTTTAATGGCTACCTGACGGCTAAGTATGAACTGTTTGACGGAGCTGAATTGCAACTGCGAAGCGGACTGGATTATTATGTTAATGAGAATATGAGGCGAAATCCGCCCAACATTAACTCTACCCGCGGTTGGGGACCTAATGGCATGTATCAAACGGATCGCGATAACGGATATAGCCTTAATAATGATTTGATGCTGAATTTAGATAAGCAGTTCGGAGATATCAGTGTAGATGGGCTACTTGGTGGATCAATCTACTATTATCAGGATGAAAATCTGGGTGCCAGCACTAAGAACGGCCTTTCCATACCCGGCTTTTATTCATTGGGCAGCTCGGTTGAAAGTCCTGATGTTTGGAGCTCAGATCATCGTAAACAAGTTAACAGCTTGTATGGTAAGGCGTCGGTTGGTTATCAGGATAAAGTATTTCTGGATATCACGGGCCGTAACGACTGGAGCTCTACTTTGCCGAAGTCAACGCGGTCTTACTTCTATCCTTCTACAGGATTAAGTGTAGTTCTGTCCGAAATAGCAGAATTACCCAGCTGGCTTAACTACTGGAAACTGCGGGGTTCCTGGACCATCTCAAAAGACGATTTGGGCGTTTATGCGACGAACCGCGTGTTTTCTACTACTACGGGCGTATGGAATGATTTAAACTCCGCTGACTATCCGAATAACATTCGCGGGGCAGATGTTGAGCCCGAGACCGATCGCACCTATGAGATCGGTACGGATATCGACCTGCTGGCAAACCGGTTGCGACTGAATGTTACGTATTACAACAAGTACACCTATAATGTACAAGCTAATGCTGGTCTTTCAACGGCCTCTGGCTTCTCCAGCCGGTTAATAAATATTGATGAGGAATATGTGCGTCGGGGCTGGGAGGTTACGCTGGGCACTACGCCGGTAAGAACGGAAGACTTCAATTGGGATCTGACCGCCAACTGGTCTACAACCAAGCAGTACTACGAAAAGTTAGATCCGGAGTATTCTCCCGATCGATACTGGGTCAAAGTCGGCGAACGTACCGATGCCTACACCACCTACGACTGGCAAAGGGATCCCAATGGGAATATCATTCACCAGAACGGATTTCCGGTAGAAAGCGATTATCTGAGCCGCATCGGATACTTGAATCCCGATTGGATCTGGGGATTGAGTAATACGTTCAACTACAAAAATTTCGCTTTGAGTGTGAGCCTTGACGGGCGTGTTGGCGCGTTAATCAGGAATCGTACGGAAGGCGACTTGTGGCATACCGGCGCCCATCCCGATACCGATAACCAGTATCGCTACGAGGAAGTGGTCAATGACAACCTAACCTTCAGTGGCGACGGCGTAGTGGTCGTGTCTGGTGATGTAGAGCGCGACCAATATGGGCGTATTATTGAGGATAACCGGCAATTTGAAACTAATGGTCGGGTGGTATCCTACGAATCATATATTCGTGACTGGGCCCGGGGGCGCCAGGATATCAAAGAAGAAACGTTCTTTAAGCTTAGAGAACTTTCATTAAAGTATAATGTACCTAAAGATTTTGTGGGCAAACTTGGGGCCAAAAGTGCGTTTGTAGCCGTGACGGGACAGAATCTATTTCTCTGGACCAAGGAGTTCCGCTTTGCCGATCCTGATCGGGATAACGATGATCTTAACTCTCCATCCATTCGTTATTTCGGCTTCAATATTGGATTAACTTTTTAATTATTTAAATCTCTTACACCATGAAGAAACAAATCTATTGTACATTTGTTGGTCTGCTCGTCACCGTGTTGTTGGTATCGGCTTGCTCAGACTTTAATTCTATCAATACGAACCCCAATGCACCAACCGAGGTTACTTCTGGTATGCTGGCTACCAACCTGATCCTGGATATTTCCGAGCAATCGGGAACCAAAGGTTTTTTGCGGGATGATATGTTGGCTAAGTATATAGCCTGGAACGAAAAGCTGGAGGGGTATCAGTACAACGAGTTTGGCCGCGATAGCTTTGGCGGACTGTTGATACTGAATAATGTGGATCAGATGGTGAGCTTTGCTCCCAACGGGGAGGTCAAAAAGTCATACCAGGCACTCGGTCATTTTGTGAGAGCCTTTAAATTCTTTCGGATGAGCATGTATATGGGTGATATCCCCTATAGCGAAGCCATCCAGGGAGAAAATGAGGAGCCTATTTATAGGCCTTCTTATGATACCCAAAAAGAGGTAATTCTTGGTGTATTAAATGAGCTGGATCAAGCGGAACAACTGTTTGCAGAAGGAACAAACTTCGAGGGCGATCCTATTTACGGTGGCGACGTAGCCCAATGGAGAAAATTGGCAAATTCCTTTCAGCTGCATGTGTTAATCAACCTCCACAAGAAGACTGGTGATGCCGACTTAAATGTGGCCGCACGCTTCCAGGACATTGTTAATAATCGCCCTATTTTCGAGAGTAATGCGGATAACTTTCAGCTAACTTACTCCGATCAGGATGGTCAGAAGTATCCCTGGTACAAAGAAGGAAACAATTTTCTTATTTACCCTATGGTAAGTAATCTGCTGATCGAAAACCTGAAGCAACTGGGCGATCGTCGCCTGTTCTACTACACGGCCCCTTCGCCGGTACAGATCGATCAGGGCCGGGCGGTGAGCGACTGGGATGCCTATAAAGGCGTTGACGTGGCTTCAGAGTTTGCTAACATAACAGCCGTGGCATCTTCTAATGATTACTCCAATATTAACCTGCGATATTCGGAACGCCCGGAAGGGGAGCCTACCTTCTTACTGAGCTATGGCCAACTGAATTTTATCATGGCCGAGGCTGCTGCCCGTGGATGGATTACCGGAACCGGCGAAAATTACTACAACGAAGGTATTCGTGCCTCTATGGAATTTGTGGCCGATCATACCCCGGATGATTCCCGTTTTCATCATAACATGCCAATTACGGACAGCTATATTAGCAGCTATATTCAGTCATCGGAGGTGGCTTTTGCGACAACACTTGAAAGTCAGGTTAAGCAGATTGTAATCCAAAAGTATATTCTCTTTTATATGCAGTCGCCCTGGAACCCATACTTCGAGTATCGAAGAACAGGTTATCCAGCGTTTCCCATTAACACGAATTCCAACTTAAATACCCCAACCGACCAGATCCCCAATCGCTGGATGTATCCCAGTGATGAGTTCGACCAGAATCGTGAAAATGTGCAGGCAGCCCTGGATCGGCAGTTTGGCGGAGAGGATGACGTGAATGGTAAAATGTGGATCTTGAAAGATTAAACGAATAAGGCATCTATATATAGCCGGAATGTTCTGTCGCTGGGCCTTCCGGCTATTTTTATGGTGTGATGCCGGCGGTATATTCAAGTATTTAAATACGTAATTATTTTGAATTTAGTATTCTCATGAAAAAGCTTTTTGTATCAATATTTGTATTGTTATTTGTCAGCCAGGCATATGGACAAACCGATCTGAAAACGGAAAATGTATTCCTGATTACCCTGGATGGGACCCGATGGCAGGAGGTGTTTACAGGGGCCGATGGATCACTTATCGGTGATGAGGAGTATGTGGACCATCCCAAAGAATTAAAGAAGGCGTTTTGGGCAGATAGACCCGAAGAGCGCCGTGAGAAGTTAATGCCTTTCTTCTGGAACACACTTGCCAAAGAAGGGCAACTGTATGGTAACCGCAGGTTAGGAAGCAAAATAAATGTGAGGAATCCCTATTGGTTTTCCTATCCCGGTTACAGCGAAATTTTAGTGGGCTATGTGGATAAAGGCGTGGACAGTAACGCCAAGCGCTGGAATCCAAACACAACGGTGCTTGAGTTTATTGAGAATCAGCCCGGCTTTGAAGAAAAAGTAGCCGCCTTCGGATCGTGGGATGTTTTTCCTTATATCATCAATGAAAAACGAAGTGATGTGCCGGTTAATGCGGGATTTGAAAAGGCGAAGGGGTCTGATTTGACAGAAAAGCAACAGATCTTAAACGAATTGTTACCCAAAATTCCCAGTCCGTGGGACTATCTGCGTCTGGATGCCTTTACCCATTATTATGCTTTGGAGCATATCAAGAAGAATAAACCCCGGCTGGCGTACATCGCCTATGGGGAAACGGATGATTTTGCTCATGGCGGAGATTTTGAATCGTATCTGGAGTCGGCCCACAAAACGGATGGCTTCATTAGAGAACTTTGGGATTATGTACAGTCAGATCCTCAGTATCAAAACAAGACGACTTTTATTATTGCCACTGACCATGGGCGGGGCACAGAGCCTAAAGAAAACTGGCGGCACCACGGCTCAGATGTGGAAGGCGCAGATGAAGTCTGGTTGGCAGTTATTGGTCCGGATTCGCCTGCGCTGGGAGAGGTGGAAAAAGGCCAACTGTACCAAACCCAAGTGGCCCAAACAGTGGCTTATCTGTTGGGCTTAGAATATGAAAATAAAAAACCGGTCGGACAGGTTATTGATACGATTTTTGATGAAGGAGTAAATTAATTATGATTCCTTCATTGCTGTAAGTGCTATTACGTCATCCGTGGTGTCGGCATGACCGGTAATTTTATCTTCTTTACGCTCCAGTTGTATCGAAACGTATTCGGTTTCTACGTAGAGGCCAAATTTTAACTGCTGATTTTCAATTCTCACGTTTTCTCCCTCAACTTCTTGTCCATTGGAAAAGAGGACGTCAACCGAAGGGGCTCCATCTTCTTGGGTAATTACAAACTGACCTTCTTGATAAGCATATGGAGCCTCTTGACTGGTATAGTTCCAGGTTCCAATAAAGTCACTAACATTCGTTTTTTGAGATTGAGCTTGGACCTGAGAAGAGGCAAAGATAAATCCCAATGCTATGGTAAATATAAGGTAAGCTGATGTTTTCATAATTATGTTATCCCTTAACATTTTGATTAGTGTTATTTTTGTTGACTATCCCTCACGAATCCATTTCCAAAGTTCCTTGAAGCTGGCGCTGCTACCATAGCTGAGGATCCCTACGCTATAAATTTTGGCGCTCAGCCACATGGTGCCGGCAAACGTTCCGATCATAAGCAGGATGGAGAGTCCGATTTCCCAGAGGGGCACATCGGTAATAGCAATACGAGTAATCATCACAATAGGCGTGCAAAAGGGTACCAGGGATCCTACAACGGCGAGGGTGCTGTCGGGGTTTTCCATGGCCCTGAACATGATGAAGTAGCCAATCATAATGGGAATCATGATCGGAAACATAAATTGCTGGGTATCGGTTTCTGAATCAACGGCGGCCCCGACGGCGGCGAACAGGGAGCTATAGATTAAATATCCCAACACAAAGAAAACAAGAAAAAAGATGATGAGAGAGAGCTCAATTTCAGGCAGGGTAAAGGTTGAAGGGTCAAAGCCCTGCGCTCCGTCTGATGGATTAGCAGCACCCATATCGGGCGTCAAAAACATGCCGGCAATAGGTCCCGCAGCTGAGGTAAGCGCAAAAAAGGTGACCAGCCAGAAAACCATCTGAGAAATGGCAAGAGCCCCAACGCCCCCCATCTTACCCAACAGTAGCTCAATGGGTTTGACCGAAGAAGTAATCACCTCAATAATGCGATTGGTTTTTTCTTCGATGATACTGCGCGTCAACATACCGCCATATCCCAATACAGCACCAAAAATGATCACGCCCATCACAAGACCTACAATGGTTAAAAAGCCGGTATTGTCGTCAGTTTCTTCGCCTTCGGCCGTTAGTTTACGAGTGTTTAAGCTCACACTGCTTTCATAAATTTTCTGGACGTCAGTAGAAATGTTGGCACGGCTGATTCGCTCACTTCGAATAGCCGACCGGAGGTCAGCTTGAACACTTGATTGCAGGCTTAAGCCCCCGGCGCCACTGGATACAAATTCAGGCTCGGCCTGCTGGTTGATGTGGTCTTCGGATAAGAGGATATATCCATCAATTTGTTCGCTCATCACAAGGGACTTCAGGGAATCTTCCGAGGCATCCAAATAATCCGCATACTTATCTGCGGCTAATTTTTCTAACCGGGGATAGATAGTTTCCGTCTGATCGACGATGGCAATAGTATGTCCGGAATCCGTATCCCAGACGGCAATACCCACCATGACCCCAACAAAACCGATCATGCCGAGCGGAATTAATATAGTCGCAATAATAAATCCCTTCGATCGCAGTCGGGTCATATATTCCCGCTTGAGTACCAACAAAATTTGACGAAAACTCATAGTTTAGACGAGTTCGTTTGGATTAATATTATCTTCACCAACGGTAGAGATAAAGATTTCAGTGAGCGAGGGTTCTACGCGCTCAAATTTATAAATTTCAGCATGATCCATCGCTGTCTTGAGAATCTCTTGGGTATCTTGTCCGTCAAGCACACGAATTTCAGCAAAATTGGTGGAACGGTTGTTAATACGCACATTTTCCAGCTGATCCAGAAAGCCGTGGTCACCCTCAAATTCTATATTGATGGTATTCTTGCCATAAGAATGCTTGATCTGGCGTAAATTACCCTTGAGGACTGCTTTGCCATGGTTGAAAAGACAGATATCGTCGCACATCTGTTCCACTTGCTCCATGCGGTGGGTAGAAAAGAGCACTGTTTTTCCTTGCTCACGCAGCTCGATGACAATTTCTTTGAGCATCTCGCTGTTGATGGGATCGAGCCCACTAAACGGCTCATCAAAAATATAGATATCCGGATCGTGGGCAATCGTGGCAATAAACTGTATTTTTTGGGACATGCCCTTGGAAAGTTCGCCTACCTTCTTATGGAACCAGTCCGCGGCATTGAAACGCTCGAGCCAGTGCCGGGTAGCACGGCGGGCCTCCTGGAAGGAAAGCCCTTTTAGGCGAGCCAGGTAAATAAGCTGCTCCCCAACGGCCATTTTTTTATAGAGCCCCCGTTCTTCGGGCATATAGCCGATCATCTTTTGGGTCTCCGGACTTACGTGGGTGCCGTTGATTGTAATGTCGCCTCCATCAGCAATAATGATGTGGTTAATCATTCGAATGGTGGTCGTCTTCCCGGCCCCATTGGGTCCCAGGAGTCCAAAAATGCGCCCCTTTTGTACTTCAAAACTTACGTTTTGAACAGCTTTGGTTTGTCCAAACGATTTACTAATGTCGTTAACTGATATGACCGCCATACGTAATTATTTGAATTTTACAATATCGTAATATCAATTTCTTGGGCAATTTAGCTGAATTGCTTTTCTTTTCTTTTCATTTCGGCCCTAAGTTAAAATTTTAAAGCTCAAATCCATGTTGAAAGTACGATTAACTACCCCTTGAGGTTACAAGGAATTATTTAATTAAAAAAGATTTTGACTGAAGTTTAAAGTTTTGATTATTTGGTCTTAACCCAAGAGTTAATAATCAAAGCTGGTTTTTGGCTTTATAGCCAGCTATCAAGGTGTAAAAGAGTATTTAATTATGAAAATAGTACATCTAAGTGCTGAATGTTATCCCGTAGCAAAGGTAGGCGGTCTTGCTGATGTAGTAGGAGCTTTGCCCAAATATCAGATTGACGAAGGAGTATCAGCTTCGGTCATCATGCCTAAATACGCCAACGACTGGATTGAGGATCATCAGTTTAAAACAATTTATGAAGATCACGCTCCGCTCGGCGATTGGCAGTACAACTACAGTATTCAACGGGAAGAGGATGACACCCTCGGGTTCCCTCTGTATATGGTGGATATTCCCACCCGGTTTAACAGGCCCGGTATTTATGCCGAGCCACAGAGCGGAACGCCCTACCAAGACGAAATTGAACGGTTTACGGCCTTTCAGGTTGCGGCCCTTGACTGGTTAAGTAGTTTTTCGGATTCCAAAAAGCCGGATGTCATCCACTGCCACGATCATCATGTGGGACTGATTCCCTTCATGCTTACCAAGTGCGATCGCTACCGGGGGATGCGGGACATTCCCACCGTACTGACGGTCCATAATGGGGAATACCATGGGGTGCATCCTCATGAGAAAAAATACCTGTTGCCACGTTACGATCACAAAGATATCGGCCTGCTTGATTGGGACGGTAAACTCAATTGCCTGGCAGCCGGACTTAAGACCTGTTGGGAGATTACAACGGTTTCTCCTTCATATATGGATGAGTTGAGCCGTGAAAGCCATGGATTGGAATCCTTATTTAAGGCCGAACAGGAAAAGTCGCGAGGTATTATTAACGGCATCGATACGGATGTGTGGGATCCTAAGACAGATCCGATGATTGACTATCCATATACACGAACCAAAATGGCCGAGGGGAAGCGAAAAAATAAGAAAAAGCTTTGTGATCGGTTTGGGTTGGATCCACAATATCCCACCATTTCGTATATCGGTCGATTGGCCTATGAAAAGGGAGCAGATCTGTTGCCTGACCTCTTCAGAAGATTCCTGGAATCAACACAGAGTGTAAACTTTATTGTATTGGGAACGGGCGATCGAAATCTGCACCACCAGTTCGAAGCAATGAGCAGCCGGTTTGTCGGATATTTTGATGCTGCCCTGGATTATAATGAACCATTGGCTCATAAGATTTATGCCGGCAGTGACTTTATGATGATGCCCTCGCGGGTAGAGCCCTGTGGATTAAATCAGATGTATTCCATGCGATACGGAACCGTTCCCATTGTCCGAACCGTGGGCGGCCTTCGCGATACGGTGGTCGACTTGGGAGCGGAAGATGGCTATGGTATTACCTTCTTTGATTTTTCATTGCAAGCGGCGGCCGATGCTATTCAAAGAGCCATTGACTTGTACGAGGACGGGAAAGAGATGACGAAAATCCGGAAAAAAGTAATGAATCTGGATTTTTCTTGGAATGCTTCGGCCAAAGAGTATATTAAGCTATATACAGAACTAACTGCTAAAAAATAATCTACTTATATGTCTATGCGTCAATCAACTATTGCTGTTATTCTGGGAGGCGGTCAAGGAACACGCCTTTTTCCACTTACAAAAATGAGATCTAAGCCGGCGGTACCTATTGCGGGTAAATATCGCTTGGTGGATATTCCTATTTCGAACTGTCTAAATTCAGGGATTCGCCGTATTTATGTGTTGACCCAGTTTAACTCGGCATCACTAAATCGGCATATTAAGAATACCTACAACTTCGATGTCTTTAGCAGTGGTTTTGTGGATATATTAGCTGCTGAGCAGACTCCTAAAAGCAAAAACTGGTACCAGGGGACGGCCGATGCGGTTCGGCAGTCGATCCATCATATGGCCAATAAAGATCACAAGCATATCGCTATCTTATCGGGCGATCAGCTGTACCAGATGGATTACCGGAAAATGGTGGCCAAGCATGAAGAGAATGATGCTGACCTTACTATCGCAACCATCCCGGTTGTTGCCGAAGACGCCACGGGCTTTGGCATTATGAAGACCAGCGACGGTGGAGAAATTGAAAGTTTTGTAGAAAAACCCGATAAAGAAGAACTGGAGAAGTGGCAGTCAGAAATGCCGGATAAATTTCAGGAGCAGGGGCGCCACTACCTGGCATCCATGGGGATCTATATCTTCAAGAAGGGGATACTGTCCGAATTGCTGGATAAGTATGAAGACTCAACCGACTTTGGAAAAGAGATTATCCCCAAAGCTATTGAGACGGATTATAAAGTGCAGAGTTATGAATATGATGGCTACTGGACCGATATTGGGACGGTTAAATCATTTTTCAAGGCCAATATTGCACTGACCGACGACCTGCCTAAATTTAATCTTTACGACAATGAAGATTTCATTTACACCCGGGCCCGGTTACTGCCCGCCTCCAAGCTGTCGGGAACGACCTTTGACCACTCCCTGTTAGCTGAAGGCTGCCTGATTGAGGCCAGTCGCATTGAGCGATCAGTTATAGGTATTCGATCACGTATCGGAAAGGGCACAACCATTGAGCATTCCATCATCATGGGGAACGATTACTTCCGGTCGCGGGAGCAGCTGGAACGCTCAGAGGATGATAAGGAACCGCCCATGGCTATTGGCGAGCGCTGCTTTATTAGTAATGCCATCATCGATAAGAACTGTAAGATTGGTAACGATGTGCGCATTGCCGGCGGTGATCATCTTGAAGATGGAGACTACGGCCAATACCACGTAGTGGATGGCATTGTGATTGTGCCTAAACGATCAGTCATACCGGACGGCACCAAAATTTAATTTCATGGAGAGTTGAGTAGTGAGTTGTGAGCTTTAGTATTTCGATGAATACAAGTCGTTGAAACGACCTCATGGTTCACTACTTAATCTCCCATATTTCATTTTAGTGCCCTCCCTGTACTTTTTTTAGCTTACCCATTGTTGATTACTGAAAAGAAGAGAATGTCAGTAGCATCAGTAACTTTATCAGTTCCTGTCTGAAAGAGGACGGCCAACTGACCTGATGGACAGCTAATCCAACCCCGATCACTGAAACCGGTTGCTATTAACAGGTTCGAAATGAGGATGTATTTAAATAATAAAATGCAGATGTAGGTGAGGAGAGCTTGCCCCGTCCATCGAGATTGATTGATATTTTCCTCTTTGAAGGGGTTAGCTGGCTGACCTTTAGAAGTTTATATTAGAATCGTCAATATAGCGGTTGATTAACCAATTATCTTCATCGTCTTGGTTCCAGAGTACAGTGAAAGTCCCCGAATGAGCCATTGGGTCACCACCGCTATTCGGAGTCATTTTTGAAGTAAATTTTGCTCTTTCAAAAGCCCAATTACCAGATACTAAAAATCGTTCGTCTGAGATCGAGAAATCATAGGAAAATTTACCGAAAAAAGGTTTAAGCCATTGCCTAAACGCTTTTCGACCGATGATGGGTTGTTGACCAGGAGGAATCCAAACAGCATCCTCGGCAAGAATATTGGCATATTCATCAATATTCTCGTTATTGACGGCATTAATCCAGTTCTGATGTTGTTTTATAAGTGAATCTGGTATATCCATGACCAAAGTGTTTAACAAGTATCAAGCCACCTTTATAATCTTATTCATACGAATAATAAATCATTACAAACGATACACATAATATCCAAAGAAGGAGCTATATTATGTGTAGGTTGTAAAATAGTATATATGCATATAAGAATAAGGATTGTTTATACACATAGGGTCGCTGCATAGCAGATGTTATGTGAAGTCCATACTGCTCGCCAAGAACACAGATGCATCATTTTAGTTCTGTAATATAGAACGTACCAGAGCTGGGAATTTTTTGTAAAAGCTCCAGTTCCAGCACAGGGAACCGAAACCGACACGATCAGCGCAAGGGACTTCAGGGAGCACTTTCCTGAATTTCTTCCAGTTTACCCATAGCTCGTTCGTTGAGGTTGTCGAATAATTCTTTATTGATATCTCCCACCGTATATTTCAGATGCAGCCAGACCACGTAGGTCGCCATCACATCTTCGTAGCAATAGTGCTCTATTTCGGGTAGCTCATCGCGACGAAACATAGCCAGTACTTCATTGCCTTCACCGGTCTGTTTAAAAGGAATATCAATAAGGTAGCCGAGGTGCTTGAGCTTTGGCCACGAACTGGCCCCGTAATTGCTAAATTCATCCAGCAGGTCAACATTGTCGTTGCTATAACGATATCTGATGTCGTAGTGGTTAAGCCGATGGGGCATCTGCAGGCCGTGCTTCATAGCCCGATAGGTTAGCAATGGCAGGTCAAAACCTCGTCCATTGTGGTGGATGAGTCCAAAATCCTTATAAGTGCCCAGCGCATTAAAGATCTTTTCCAGCCCTTCTTTTTCATCGGTTCCATGCCAGGAGACTTTTTGCTTGGGAGAGCCGGTATTTTCAATCCAGAGGCCTACCCAGGAGACCATCCGATGGTACATGGGCGGCAGAAATCCGGATGAGTTTCGTGCCAGCTCTTCACTAGCCTGGATCAGAAGGTCATCGTCGTCTTCTTCCGGATTTTCAATTACATTACGCACAAATTCAAAATCGGGGACGGTTTCAACATCAAAAATAAAATACATAAATAACTATTCGGTCAGTTCGCCGGCTATATTTTGGATAAACTTTTTGCTTACTACACTATTGTCAGCATGATTGCCTAAAAGATACATTAATTTTGTGAGCGTTGCTTCGGTGGTCATATCACCGGCACTCAGCGCCCCGAGCTGCAGGGCCTGGCGCCCACTCTCATAGTTGGAAAGGTCCACCGCATCATAGGCCGCCTGGGAGGTGAACACGAGCAGGATATCATTCTCCAGGCACTGCTTAAAAAATGGAATTAAGCTGTAGTCGCCGCTGAGCGGAAAGTTACCGCTGCCAAAGGCTTCAATGACCAGTGCGCGCACGCCCTGCAGTGGTATCTCCTGCAAAAAAGCCGGATTCAGGTTGGGATAAATTTTGAGCAAAAAGAGTTGGTCCGAAAAGTCCGTTGAAAGTCTGAGCTCTCCGGATGGTTCCTGAAGATGATTTTGCAGCTCGATGTGCAGGCCGATTTCAGCCAGAGGAGGATAGTTCGGGGATCCGAAAGCATCAAAGTCGCCAATACTAATTTTGGAGGAACGGTTGCCCCGAAAAACATGGTCGTTAAAACAGATAGCGATTTCCGGAAGATCCATGGTGGCAATTTCAATGGCATTAACGAGATTGCGGCGGGCATCACTGCGGATGCTGCTCATGGGTACTTGACTGCCGGTCAGGATAATTGGCTTGTGCGTATTCTGTAGCGCAAATGACAGGGCCGAGGCGGTATAGGCCATGGTGTCGGTGCCGTGCAGAACCACAAAGCCGTCATAATTCTGGTACTGCTTGTGGATAAAGGAAGCCAACGCCACCCAGTGTTTGCGATTGATGTCGGAGCTGTCTTCCATAAAGAGTTTATGGGTATCAACTTTGGCTATCTCCGCAAGTTCGGGGAGCGCTCCGTCAATTAAGTCGGCCCACTTTGAGGCATTGAGCGTCGGCTTTTGGTCGTCTCCGGAATCCATGGCAATGGTGCCTCCGGTCTGGATTAGCAAAATATTTTTCATACGGAATAGTATTGGGTAAAGAATGCAAGCTAATGGTACTAAATTTAGAACAAAGTATTGAGTTCAACTCTTTTTTTGTATTACTTACCTACTGTAAGGAATTTTGCAAAACTATAACATATCTTGTCATTCTGAACTTGTTTCAGAATCTCAATAACTTTTTGCAGCCTTTCAAAGGAGATCCTGAAATAAGTTCAGCAAATGATTCAGGATGACAAGTCCGGTTTTGCAAAAGTCGTCTATCGATATAACCAAATGGGGAGAGTGATGGTGCAATACCATTTTCAAATATCTGATCTGCCACGGCCATTTATTAATGACAGCCTACCCCCGGTACATCTTATATCTAAAAGAGGAGGTAATTTATGAAAGTCTATCCAACATCAAATATCCGAAATGTGGTTCTTTTAGGGCATGCGGGAACAGGAAAAACAACACTGGCTGAAACGATGCTTTTTGAGTCGGGCTCGAAGAAACGCCGGGGTTCTGTAGTAAAGCGATCAACCTCCTCCGACTATCATGAAATTGAGCATGAAAAAGGCAAATCCGTATTCAGTACCATGTTGAACTTGGATTGGCGGGGCAATAAAATTAACCTGATCGATACGCCCGGTACCGCTGATTATGTGGGGGAGGTGGTAGGAGCACTGCGCGTAGCAGATACCGCCATTGTAACACTGAATGCAGAATATGGCATTGAAGTAGGCACGGAACGATACTGGCAGTATACCCAAAAATATAATATTCCATCGTTGTTGATTGTAAATAAGCCGGACAGCAGCCAGGCAAAGTTTCAGCAGTCCGTGGATATGGCCAAAGAGCGGTTTGGGCGGGGAGTGGTGGTCGTCCAGTATCCTTACAGCGAGGGGGAGGATTTCCATGCTATCATTGATGTTCTGAAGATGACGATGTATGAGTTTCCTAAGGATGGAGGCAAACCCGACAAGCTGCCCATCCCGGATTCTCATAAAGCACAGGCTGAGCTGTTGCACAATGAATTGGTGGAGTCGGTGGCAGAAAATGATGAAGTGTTGCTGGATGTGTATTTTGAGCAGGGCATGTTAACGGAAAGTCAAATGCGAGAAGGATTACAACAGGGACTGCTCAACCGGGATATTTTTCCCCTGTTTTGTTGTTGTGCGGAGCGGAATATGGGCACGGGGCGGGTCATGGGATTTATTGGTAATGTGACCCCGAATCCACTGGAAGCAAATCCGCCACGCACCACGGAAGGTAAGGAAGTCAAGCTCAAGACCGAAGGAGATCCACTCATGTTTGTCTTTAAAGACAGCTCGGAATCGCATGTTGGTGATCTGCTTTATTTTAAGGTATATGGCGGAACGCCTTCACCAGGCATGGATTTGCTTAATCACTCTACCGGCAATACGGTCCGACTCTCAAGCTTGTACCTGGTGAATGGTCCCAAACGGAATGAAATTGCCAAGGTTAATACGGGCGATATCGGGGCCGCTGTGAAGCTGAAAGACACCAATGTTAATGATATTTTGCATATCAAGGGGGAAGATATTGATATAGAGCCCATCCATTTTCCTGAACCGATCATAAGGACGGCCATTAAATTGAGAAGAGAGGGGGAGGAGGATAAACTGGGGACGGCATTGCATCAGCTGCAGCGCGAGGATCCTTCTCTGCAAGTAGAGCACAGCCAGGAACTGAAACAGGTAATTATCCATGGGCAGGGTGAAGAGCACCTGGCGGTCATCGAGTATGCGCTTCGAAATCGCTATAACCTTGAGTTTGATTTTGTTCAGCCGCGCATTCCCTATCGAGAGACGATCACCAAAGCTGTCCGGGCTCACTACAAGCATAAAAAGCAGTCGGGCGGCGCAGGACAATTTGCCCAAGTATCACTGCTGATTGAACCCCTGCGCGAGCATATGCCGGAACACAGTGACCTCAAAGTCCGGGATACACAGGAGATAGATCTGGATTGGGGAGGGAAGCTTATTTTCAGGAATTGCATCGTCGGTGGGGTTATTGACAATCGTTTTATGCCGGCCATTTTAAAGGGCATCATGGAGAAAATGGAAAATGGTCCGCTGAGTGAATGCCGCGTCCGGGATGTGAGGGTTTCAGTTTATGACGGATCCATGCATTCAGTGGATTCCAATGATGCGGCCTTTCGTACAGCTGGCCTGATGGCGTTCAAACAGGGTTTTATGGAGGCCGCCCCCAAACTGATGGAGCCCATTTATACGATAGAGGTAACCGTCCCTGCCGACTATATGGGCGATGTGATGAGCGACATCAGTACCCGTCGGGGACAAATTTTGGGCATGGATTCCGAGGGATCAATCCAAAAGATCAAGGCCCAGGTTCCGCTTGAAGAGCTGGACCACTACGCAACACGCCTTAAGTCCATAACACAGGGGAGTGCAGGGTATATGCGTACGTTCTCGCATTATGGAGAAGTGCCCCGAGATATTCAGCAAGGGGTTATACAACAGACAGAGGCGCAACAGTTATTGTAGTCTAACGTAAGTTCGATTTTTTTTTAATTTGTTAAAAATATAACGCTAAACACATTACTGAAACGCAATATTAACAATTTAGAATACTTTAATTGTGCTTTGTCTGTTACCCATTTTAACCATGTGTATAGAATCCTTGAGTACTACCACACTCAGATAATCAGGCACTTACTGGATATGTTTGAAATTTCAGCTCTAGCGCAATAGTTGTTCAAGTCCCGCATAAAGATTTAATTCCAGAACAACCGTTTTAGTAGGATACAGTTTTGTTTGCTCTTTCCTATATTCTATCTAACTTAAGTTCATATAGGTAATGTACTGGCAGGCAGTTATATACCCTGCTATCGGAAATAGGGAGTATACTATGAAAAAATTAAAGTTGGCGATTTTTTTGGTTCTGAGTCTGGTCTTGGTATTGCTTGTAGTACAAAATACAGCATCTGTTCAGGCACATTTTCTTGGTTTTACCACAGAAATGTCACTGGTCGTGTTGCTTTTTTTGACCGGAGCATTAGGCTTTATTTCAGGGCTGGTTCTATGTTTTATATTGAAAAGCAGTAGGGCACAATCTATCGAAAAGCAACGAAAGAATTAAGGCGATTTGTATTAGATAAGCACCGGTCATAATATCGCAAAGTTTAGAACTATGGAAAACAAGAAATGCTCTGTTATCACGGGAACCGGATCCTACATCCCCAGCCGCCGGGTTTCCAACACTGATTTTTTGGAGAATACTTTTTTGAATAACGATGGTACACCCTTAGACAAGGATAATGAGGAGACCATTCAAAAATTTGCAGAAATCACCGGTATAGAGGAGCGGCGGTATGCCGATGATAATGTGCTGGCCTCGGATATGGGAGCAGAAGCCGGTGAGCAAGCTCTTGCGTCGGCGGACCTGGATCCTGAGAAACTGGATTACATTATTGTGGCACATAACTTTGGTGATGTCCGGGCCGATAATCCACGGGTAGATATGGTGCCGAGTCTGGCGTCCAGGGTCAAACACAAACTGGGAATAAAAAATCCATATTGCGTAGCCTACGATCTGCCTTTTGGTTGCCCGGGCTGGGTTCAGGGACTCATCCAATGCAACTACTATCTTCGCAGCGGGGATGTATCGGCCGGCCTTGTTATTGGAACAGAAACGCTTTCACGAGTTTGCGATCCGCATGACCGGGACAGCATGATTTACTCCGATGGGGCAGGGGCCGCAGTTCTAGAGGGAAGGGAAAGTAATACTCCGGTTGGGATACTCAGTCATTCCGCACGTACAGATACCGAAGAACAGGCCTATTATTTGAAGATGGATTCTTCATATAATCCTGACAACAACGATTCACTTTATATGAAGATGAATGGACGTAAACTTTACCAGTATGCACTTACTCACGTCCCCAACTTGGTAAAAACAAGTCTTGAAAAGGCGAACATCAGTTTTGATGAGGTCGCAAAGGTCCTTATTCACCAGGCCAACGCCAAAATGGATGCTGCTATTTTACAGCGCCTGGCAAAGTTGTACAATTGCGACGGAATTTCAGAAGATATTATGCCTATGACGATATCACAGCTAGGGAATAGTTCCGTTGCGACCGTACCTACACTCTTGGATCTGGTTCTGCGTGGCAAGGTGGAGGATCATCACATAGATAAAGGAGACATCATTGTTCTGGCTTCTGTTGGGGCGGGAATGAATATCAATGCTATAGTTTATCAGATGGATTGATTTTCTGGTTTTCATTTGTTCAAACGTTAGTCGTTCTTAAGAACAAAGGCCTGCATTGCTTTTATAAGTCCTATTTCGGTAAATCTGGAAATCATAATCTTATCTGCTTTACATGGGATTCGAACAACTGTTGATATTTGGTGTATTATTATGTGCGTTTATCGGATTAGCGATTGATCTGTGGAGCCCGGATGGTATCTTGTTGACGGCCCTGGCAATTCTCACAGTCAGCGGAGTTCTCAGCCTTGAGCAGGCTTTTCAGGGGTTTGCAAATACTACTCTGATAGCGTTGGGTAGCCTGTACGTGGTGGCGGCGGCGATGCGGGAAAGCGGTGCGTTGGACCGTGCCAGCTCCTTTATCCTGGGACAGGGGACCCGGAGTATCCAACGAATCTTGCTGCGTTTGTGCCCCAGTGTATCTCTGTATTCTGCATTTCTAAATAATACGCCGGTTGTTGCTATGGGGATTCCCGCTATCCGACAATGGGCACTGAAAAAGAATATTGTCGTCTCAAAACTACTTATGCCTCTTTCTTTTGCCGCTATTTTGGGAGGACTCTGCACCTTAATCGGTACCAGTACCAATCTGATTACTCACGGGCTGTTGCAAAGCCACGGATTTGAGGGACTTTCCTTTTTTGAGCTGGCTTGGGTCGGTGTTCCCTGTGCCATTGTAGGATTGTTGTACCTCGTATTTATCTCTCCCATGCTGACCCCAGCCCGTCGGGATATCCGGTATGAAGAGGAGCGCAGACGGAATCTGCTGGTAGAGGTTGAGATAACAGAAAGCGCAGATGTAATCGGAAAGACTATAAAGGAAACAAATTTAGATGAAATCCAGGGGTTTTACCTCTCCCGAATTAATCGCGGGGATCGTGAAATAGCTCCTGTCTCAAAAGATGAGAAACTCCGCCGGAGCGACCATCTTTTGTATGCTGCCAAGGGCGGTATTGCGGCCAAACTGCCCGACCTGGGCGATTATTCCGGGTTGCGGATTATTCATTATCCCCCTAGAGATATTGAACAGGAAGAAAAACCAGAACGAGAGCTTCACCAAGTGGTGGTAAAAGAAGGTTCGCCGCTGGTGGGGGGCACTGTAGAGGGGGCCAGGCTCCTCGAACGGTTCGGAGCCGCAGTAACCGGCGTGCGAAGAAGAGGAAAACGTGTCGACCAACCTCTTGGACCGTTTGTGCTGCATCCCGGAGATGTGTTACTGCTCGATACAAGGCGTGGATTCCGCGAGGCCTATGAGGACACCAAGGATTTTTTCCTGACCAGTGCAGCCGGGGGTGAAGCAACCGGGGCAGAAACAAGCATTGAAGAGCGCCGACCCGAGGGAAAAGACTTGTATATTTCGGTTGCCGTGTTAGTGGGCATTGTATCACTGGTCGCCTCTGGAATCGTTCATATCGCATTGGCCGGCATTTTAGGGGTCGCGGTATTGTTAAGTTTTAATGTTATTAAAGCCGGGGAGGCTCGAAAATCAGTTGACTGGACCGTCTTGATTGTGATTGGTGCGGCTATTGGCTTGGGCAAAGCTATGGAGGTAAGTGGAACGGCTGAACTTATAGGACAGTGGATGGTGGATCTTACCAGCGCGTATGGTCACCGGATGGTGTTGGCCGGGGTGGTTATTGTCACTGGTCTGCTTACTGAAATTATCACCAATAACGGCGCGGTAGCACTGATGTTCCCGATTGCCTTATCCGTTGCCCAAACCCAGGGGATAGAAGCCCGTGGTCTGTTCATTGCTATTACCCTGGTGGCATCCATGTCCTTGATCACCCCCATCGGTTACCAGACGAACCTCATGGTCTATGGACCGGGTAATTATAAATTTACCGATTTCTTTAAAGTAGGTTTTCTTCTTGAATTAACGTTGTGGGTTCTGGTCATCATCCTTGTTCCTCTCTTTTGGCCGATGTAGCATGATTTATTTTTAAGGTCTCATTTTATTGTTAAGCCTAAAGAAAAAAAAGACAGGTACTGGTTAGGTAATTCGTGAAACGAATATAGTTACAGGTTGGATCTGAAAATGTACTTTCCAGTCCTTTCATCCAACTAATCTCAGAAGTTTGCGATGACAGGATCGCCATAGTACCTGCTATAATGAACCAGGTGGAGCTCGATGAACAGATCGATTAACGGCCACTTGGTTAGAACTCCCAAGTAAGTAACGCGGGAGCCTGTGTTGTTATCGGTTAATTCTTATTGATTAGCACAGATTTACACTCTCTTGTATTTCCTACCTTTGACGATATGAAAGGAAGACAGTTTTATATCCTGCCTTCCTTTTTTATATATGAACAGTGAAAAGCCTTTAATAAG
Organism: Fodinibius salsisoli; assembly: GCF_026229185.1. GTDB lineage: Bacteria > Bacteroidota > Rhodothermia > Balneolales > Balneolaceae > Fodinibius > Fodinibius salsisoli. The sequence goes on from NZ_JAGGJA010000004.1 coordinate 155,119, forward strand.
TAACTATTCCAAATATGACGCAGAAAAAGCTAAGAAACCCACATGCCTGACTCGCAATAAAGGTATAGAATATTTGGTTAGCTTAGTTTAAGCAAGTTGTTACATAATATTTTTGGAGGGCCTAAAATGAAGAACTTAATTTTTTTCCGAATCGGTCGAGGTAGTATCTTCGCTGATAGAATTAAGTTCTTCATTTTTTTCAGTCCCGATATTGTCTGGGAGCCTTTGATTATCCGGATTTGTTCTTTTCAAGTGGATGAGATATCGCGGGGGTAGTTCAAAAAATAGTTTCTTCGGAATAGGAGGCAGGCGACGCTTCATGGGCTGGGCCGGTTCTTGAGGTCGCAAATCCGGGTTCCAGCTAAACCCTTCCAGCTTGCGTTCAGCTGTTGTCTCATTTTCAGGCAGAAAGGAGCCGCTATTGGAGCCTTTAGCCAACATTTTAACCAGCTCGCCACCCTCAAAATATATTCTGATTGACGGTGCTGACAGGTCAATGGCTCCATCCGAACTATCTTGTTTGTTTTTGGTAAATCTGAGGAGCTGTGCATTTTCAAAAACATATATTTGACTGAGATTACCTTCGTTAAAATCGGCATAGAGCGTATCGCCGGTAATCTGGTTCAGCCGATCAATAACGGTGTCTTGCTGTACGGAAAATGGTTGGGGATATGATTTAAGGCTGTCAATATCGCCGTCTTCAAGTATTGCTCTAATATAGGGACCTGTTAACTGTACCTGTTTATGCCACGCTTTAGCATTGGACCAAAGTTCAAAGGTTTCCGTGCTGTCGGTGTATTGGGCCGTATCGGAGATGGCGGAAAAGTCGGGCGACCAGACCCGTACATCTTCATAAGCATGGATGATGGCCGTCGTGTCGGTAGAAGTACGAAATTCCTGAGACAAGATACGCCGAGCCTGAATGTGCGTGGTATCGGGCTCGGCACTGGTACTGTCGGCTTGTGTGCTGTCGGAGAGAGTATTAACGGTGGCACTGGTATCCGCTTCATAATTTTTAAGCCAGGCATTTCCTGTGACTAATCGGCGTCCGGTGGAGTCAGCTTCGAGATAATCGCCTTTAAGCATAGACCTGTTTTCTTGGTCATCGCCAAAGACTTGGCTATGCAATTCGTAATATTTTTTACGGCGATTGCTAAATAGCGAGTCGCCTTCTAAATATTGTAAAGAATCAGAAAGCTGCACGTTGCCGTGAAAGCGAACGCTGTCGACTGCGCGATAGTAATAGCCGGAATCTGCTCTAAGGGTGCCCCGCCTGTCTTCGAGGCGAATCTTATCGATAAAGTGGGCTACCTTGGTTGAAAATCGATAGTCCACGCTATTGCCATAGAGGGTAGTGCTGTCGGCTTCCATGACCACACGTCCCCGGAGTTCGCTAAAGTCAACATCGGTGTAATAGGTGAGGGCGTCCGTCCATATTTTTTCTTCACCCGTATCGATTTCTATATTTCCAAAAGCCCGCACCTCATTTTGGTTGACAAACTGGTAGGCACTATCACAATACATCTCAAAATCTTTATGCTTGAGGTGCACGTTGCCAAGAATACGTCGCACTTGTTCGCCCTCATAGGTGCCGCCCACAATACGTGATGCATCTAAAATGTCTACCTGTTTTCCCTGGGCAAAACCATTTGAAATAGATATCCCTAATATGAAGAGTACTGATAGTACGGAAGATTGCAGCATTACTCTATAAGCACCGTTATGCGTCAGTGGCGATTGCATTTGGTAAGGCATGTTAGTCTACTGTAAACTGTCCCGTGGGTTCATGGATAGTGTAGTCGTTAAGGTCGGTAGTTCCTTCAAAACCGGTACCTGCTATACTGTCCGAAGGCGTTCTGATAATGACAAACTTCGGAGTGGTAATATTGTTGTTGCTTTGCATCCACTTTAAATACTCTGATTCTAAATGGCGATCGGTTACCGTACGCACTTTTACATCGCCATAAAGTTCAAAAATAGCTTCATCGGCATTATAGACGGCGCGGTTAGAACTGGCCCAAGTGGTGATTTGACCGGTCGTATCATACAGCTGGATGTTTACCGGTCCCTTAATGCGGGTTGCGTTACTGTCTTTGGTGGTGTAGGTAGCTGCATAGGAGCCGGTGAGATGCATTTTAGTAAATTTTTCTTCAATAATATCCATCTCTACGTCCCAGCTTTCTGTCGTGGACGTAAGGGAATCGCTGAGGGCTTCATCAACCTGAACGGCCTGCTCCTGAGAGAGCTCTCCACAGGATGACAGCCCCGCCAGAAGCAGCAAGCTAAGAAAGAATGAAAAGAGGGTTTTATGTGGTTCCAAAATATCGATCACCTGCATCTCCTAATCCGGGGACGATAAAAGCATCGTCGTTTAATTTTTCGTCAACAGCAGCCGTAATGGTATGAACATCCGGATGTTTTTGACGAAGTTTTTCTAATCCTTCCGGTGCACTAATTAACGAAATAAATCGCAGATGTTGTGCGCCCTGTTTTTTTAAAAAAGAAAGGGCATCATCGGCGCTGCCACCGGTAGCTAACATGGGATCGACGACGAGAACCATCGCCTCTTCGACTCCTTCGGGAATATTAGAATAATAATCTACCGGCTGATGGGTACGCTCATCACGTTCCATGCCTACATGCCCCACTTTGGCATCCGGAATAAACTGGAGCAGGGCATCGGAGAGTCCCAATCCGGCTCGCAGAATGGGAACGACGATAACTTCCTGATCAATGTCGTAACCGGTGGTCTCTTCAATCGGGGTCTGTACTCGAAAGGATTTAAGGGGCAGCTCTTTGAGCGCGTGATACGCTAAAATGACGGCTATGCGCTTCAGTGCCATACGAAAGTCGGCTGTGGAAGTATTGACATCCCGCAGTATCGTTAGATCTCGATGGATAACGGGATGTTCAATTAAGGTAACATGATCGTAATCTTCAGAAGCCATGGACTAAGTGAGCGATTAAGATTCAGGGGTCTCGTGCTCTTTATTAAAGTAGCTTTTTGTAATTTGATAGACTTTACCGGAAAGGGCAAATAAAGCAACGATATTAAAGAATGCCATCAGGCCAAGCATGACGTCTCCAAAAGCCCAAATGGTGGTAAGAGTCGCTACAGCCCCAAAAAAGTGCATAGCTACAAAGGCCAAGCGATACCAGAAAATAGATTCAAAACCGAATAAGTATTGTGCGGCCCGATCTCCATAATAGCTCCAGCTGATGGAGGTTGAGATGGCAAACAGAAGTACGGCAAAAGTCACCAGGAATCCACCACCGGCGAAGAGCGGACTAAGCCCGATTTCAAAAGCACGTACGGTAAGCGGCGCACCGCTTTCAACTACACCACCATACAGGGTCGATAATTCGGTACCGTCTTTGGTATAGACATCACCAACTACATAGTCGTCTGAATTTTTGGATTCGGTCAGCTCAATACGTCCGGTGAAAGGGGAGGAGTAGTTTGCATCGGTAAACATGGTATCCACGGGAGCGTTGTAGTGCTCCATAGTTCCATTTTCTGGAATACCATTGCTGAAGTAAAGACTTTGAACCTCGCTTTTGTTGGCTGTGCCCTCTGTAAGGGTATAAGAGAAGGAATCTGTAGCAGGGTTCACAGCGGCTTTGTGTTGCATATCCCAGGCGCCGGTAGAAACAATAACTAAACCGGTCATAGTACAGATGATAAGCGTATCAATGAGTGGTTCCAGCAGCGCAACCACACCTTCGCGGACGGGTTCATCCGTTTTTGCAGCTGAGTGAGCAATAGGGGCCGATCCCTGACCGGCTTCGTTGGAGAAAATTCCCCGCTGAACCCCGAAGCTTAGCGTCAACATCAAGGTGCCCGATCCTACCCCCAGGGCACCTGCCATTGGGTTAAAAGCATAACTTATAATGGTACCAAATGCCGGTAGTACCTGGTCATAATTCAACAGTAAAATTACCACGGCACCTGCTACGTAAAGCACGCCCATGAAGGGAACGAGTTTCGACGTTACTTTACCAATTCGTTTAATTCCACCTAAAATAACAGCGGCAACAAGACTTGCGGTAACGAGTCCGGTAACCCAGGTGCTAATTTGAAAGTCGCTTTGCATCACATCAGCGACGGTGTTGGCCTGCACGGCATTACCCGTCAGGAACGCACAAATAGCAGCAGAAATGGAAAAGGCCACGGCCAGCCACTTCCAGTTTGACCCCAACCCTCGTTCAATGTAATACATCGGCCCACCGGAAACTGTACCATCAGGATTTGTTTCGCGATATTCCTGGGCAAGGGTGACCTCCGTATATTTGATCGCCATCCCAAAAATAGCGGTTATCCACATCCAAAAAAGAGCTCCGGGGCCACCAATATGAATGGCCAGGGCCACCCCGGCAATGTTTCCAATCCCTACCGTTGCAGAAAGGGCGGTGGTAAGCGCCTGGAAGTGATTGATATCGCCTTCATCATCCGGATCATCATAAAAACCTGTGACAACCTTTAAACCATGTGTGAATTTTCTTATCTGGATAAAGCCAAGCCGTACCGTGATATACAGTCCAAAAGCCAATAAGATGACGACCATAGCCGGCATTGCTTCCGGCCAACCCCAAATAATGTCTACGAGCGATTCTATAATGTGATCAAATGTCTGCATGCGTGATCTTCTTAAGTTAGTTTAAAAGCAATCAGGAAGAAGGTATAAAAAGATTTTCGAATTATTCAGATAAAATATATGATGTTACCGGAGAGTATCTTTTAAAAAACGTTAAAATATCAGTAATTAAAAATCTGCGCTTATTTTATTTATAGGAAACATTCATTATTATAAATATCTTGAATGAGTGAAACTCTACTAACCTTATGAAAGGAGGGATCTTATGACAAAAGCAGATATCGTTGATGTGATTGCTTCGTCCACCGGATTGACAAAAGTGGAGACGGAAGCGGTAGTGAATGGTTTTATGGAAACTGTGATCGATGCGATGAAGCGAGGTGAACACATCGAACTACGTGGATTTGGAAGCTTTAAAGTGGTGAAGAGAGCTCAGCGGGTAGCCCGTAACCCAAAAACGAATGAGGAAGTAATTGTACCTGAACAATACGTGCCGGTGCTTAAAATGTCTAAAGGATTCAAAGAGGAAGTGAATGAATCAATGATGGAGGATGAAGAGTAAAGAAATGCTATATAAGCTTTCTTAGAAGCTGTTCATCATATAAGGAGAGCTGGAGAATTATTGCTCTCTTTTCCTTGCCTGTTTGCTATAGAAAAAGCTATGGATAGGTATTTGTGTAATCCATAATTGTAAGCACTCTCAAGCTTGGCAGCTTAAGGTAAAAGAAGCCTGTTAGGCAGCAGCCTGGCTTTGCAAGGTCTGTTCAGCCAATTTGATTACTCGATTTGATTTAACAAGTAACTCCTGCATAATTTTCAATACAAATTGATGAACTTCGTTTAAACTATTGAGATCAATCAGCGTGTATTGAAAATATGAGATGAGATTAACAGCCGTCAAATAACGTTCGTTCTGCGTGCCCTCAACTTCGACATGCCAACGTGTGATGATATCATCGTCAGCCAGTAATTCGTTAATTTTGTTGTTAATCTCTTCCATCCATAAACTGGCAACCTCTACTTTATGGTGGCCATTTTGGGTGGCAAGTTCAGGATGAGAAGCTTTTTCATCGAACAACCAAGTGATTTCTATATCAATATCGGGCGAAATAGAAGTGCTGACCATATTTTGTTCTTGCAGGAACGGATGTTCTTCCATACCATCGAGCTGTTTGGCCAATACGGTTTCTCTAAAACGATCCCAATCCAGATTAATGGAAAGAGCTTTGATAAAATCGGAGGATTGACTTAAGTCAATTTCAATTTCCAGTCCCGTTGCATTTATCCTATCTTCATTCCACGTGCGGAAAGCGCTAATCGAAACATCTCTGTTGTTAAGGTCACTTTCTATCCGGTTGATAACAGAGTTAAATATCGGATATGTCATGTTTTCTGAACCCTTAAAATTAGTTATTAAACGTCTCCATTGAACAAACCATCATGAATAACTATTACACCCTAATATATCTAAACCGCGAGATAAAAGAAAAAATTGGAGGATGTTTTTTTCGGTTTGCTATAAGTCCTCACAAGGATGTATTACATATTTATGTTGGTGCACAAGATTCAACGTTAAGACTCATATTTAGTACAAACTCCCGGGAAACGGCTTTGTTCCTGGATGGGTATCGTCCCCCCAAAAAACGAAATGTGATTGACTTTTTCCCCTTTCTTGAGGGGCAAAAAATTACTGATACGGAATTGGCGAATAACGATCGGCTCCTTTCCATCCATTTTGAAAGTGGAAAAAAGCTACTTTTTAAGTTGTTCAGCGGCCGCCCGAATGTTTTTGTTGTGGAAAATAACACCATTGTTGATGCCTTTAAAAATCCGGAGAAGCATAAAGGTACGACGCCACCACAGCCAATGGCTCCCGATTTTCAGGATGAGGTTAGTCCCCGCCGTTCGCCCAAAAACCAGATGACGGAGGTCAATCCACTACTGCCCCGGAATTTATTGCCGTCTCTCATAGAGCAGCATGGGGTAGGCGAAATGTCGCCGAAAAAAGTAAAGGCTTTTACACTTGAAGCAAGCCGGGCGTTGGAGCAGGATCCCCACCCGAGGGTCCTTAAAACCGGGGACTTTTGCTTGTGGTCCAGGGAGTGGCTTGATATCCCAAGTGAAAAAGAATGTACGGAGGTTAATGACTGCGTATCTTTTGCCTATAAAAATGCTGTTCACCTGCGACGGTTGCATAATAAAAAAGAGGATGTCGCTGAGTTTTTAGCACGCAATAAAAAACAGAAGAAGAGCATGGTTGGGCAGCTCAAACAGGCTGACAAAAGCCTTGGTCGGGCCGATGAATATGAGAAGTATGGACACCTGTTGATGGCCCATGCTCATGAAAGTATTTCTCCCGCGGAGGATACGATTTCTGTGGAAGATTTTTATGAAGATAATGAAGAGATCGAGATTCCACTTAACGACCGTGGAACTATTGCAGAGGAAGCCGAATATTATTACGAAAAAGCGAAAGACGCCCGAACGGCTTATGAAAAGGCAAAGGAGCGGTTACCGAAGGAGAAAAAGAAATTAAAGAATATCGAAGGGCTACAGTCTCAGTTGGCTAGTATCGACCGGTTACCGGACCTTAATTCCTGGCTCAAAGAGCATAAATCTTCGCTCAGAGAACTGGGTTACGGCAGCAGCGAAGATAAACAGGTTTCTTCTCCATACCGGAAATTCAAAGTAGGCAAATACGAGGTGTGGATAGGAAAAAATGCCAAAAGTAACGATAAGCTAACAAGCCTTGCTCACAAGGAAGACATCTGGCTGCATGCCCGTGGAGTAGGCGGCTCGCATGTCGTCATTCGGATGGGTAACTATAAGGATTACCCTCCCAAGAACGTTATTTTACAAGCCGCCGGATATGCGGCCTTTTATTCTAAGGCAAAAGGAATGAAATCGGCCCCTGTTATGTACACCAAACGAAAATATGTGCGGAAACCCAAAGGCGCCGCCCCGGGGGCGGTGGTCGTAGAGCGCGAGGAAGTTGAAATGGTTCCGCCTATTAATCCTAAAGAATATTAAGATTTACCGTCATGAATGTACCTGAAATTATTTTTCTTTGCGGTTTTATGGGAACAGGCAAGACAACCATCGGCCGGAAATTAGCTCAAAAGTTGGATTATCCATTTTTGGATTTGGATGATCGTATCGTAGAACGAGCCGGCCAATCTATCCCCGATATTTTTGAAGCCGGCGGAGAAGGACGGTTTCGCACCGTGGAGCGGAAGGCTCTCATGGAGGTTTGCCGTTCGTTTAAGGGAGTGGTAGCCCTCGGGGGAGGCAGCTTGCAAAACCAGCACCTGCTCGATCACCTAAAACTAAATGGGTTGCTTATATTTATTGAAACGCCTTTCTCTGTCCTTATCGATCGCATCTATCAGGATAAAAACCGGCCTCTGCTACTGGATGAAAGCGGAAATGTCAAAGAGCGGAAAACACTGGAAGAAGAACTGCGCTTTTTGTATGATGATCGGCTTCCGTTATATCGGCAGGCCTCGATTAGCATTCAGATGAGCAGAGGTGAATCCCCGGAGGAACAAGTAGAAACACTCTTTAAGAAAATTCGCAATCATGTCGCATAATATTCAAGTTGATATTTCATATGAACAAGACTATCAGATTCGTGTAGGCCAGGGACTTCAAAAAGAGTTTTTGTCTTTTTGTGCCGATCGCTATACTCCGGATAAAATTGTGGTTGTCATTGATGAGAAAGTCCAGCGGTTGCACGAGAGAAAGGTGCAGGTATTATGCGAAGAATACTTTCAGGATGTTTTAACACTGACCGTCCCTGAGGGGGAAGCCTCCAAGTCGATGGAACAGTGGAAGCGGCTGGTTGACCAAATTCTGGAATATGGTGTTGAGCGTAACACGCCCTTGTTGGCGGTTGGGGGCGGTGTGACGGGAGATTTAGCCGGATATGTGGCTTCTTCGGTACTTCGGGGCATCCCTTTGCTCCATATGCCCACCACGCTTTTGGCTATGGTAGATAGCTCTATCGGCGGAAAAACGGGCGTCAATCATTCGACGGGCAAAAACCTGGTGGGTGCTTTTAACCAGCCGGAAGCTGTTTTTATGGATCTGGACTTTTTACAGACGCTCGAGCAAACAGAATGGATTACCGGGATGGCGGAAATCCTAAAGTATGGGGCCATTCGGGATCCTGATATTTTTGGGAAGCTCGCAGAGCTGGTTAAGCAGCCTTTGGAACCCAGCGAAGAGTGGCAACAGGTTATAAGCCAGAGCGCTCAGATTAAGACGGATATCGTGCAGGAAGATACCCTGGAGGCGGGGAAGAGAGCCTATCTTAATTTCGGGCACACCTTTGGGCACGCCCTGGAGAAAGTAGCCGGCTACGGAAGTCTTGCCCACGGAGAAGCCGTCTTTGCCGGAATGATTGCGGCCACCTACTATTCGAAACAATTGGGTGCACCAGTTGATGATATACAATTTGAGGCTTTTCTACCGTTATACAAACGTCAAATTCAGGCGTTACCCACCAATATACAAGCTTTGAATACAGCTATGAGAACGGACAAAAAAGTAAAGAATAACACGGTGCAATTAGTGTTATTGAAAGAGTGGGCTTCGCCTTATATTCAACCTTGCAACGATCTTTCAAAGTTAGAGAAGGTATGGCAATATACCTTGTCTCAATTTACCTAAATCTGTCTAAGTGGTTCTTCGCTGGTTACATAAAAGCTGGAAATATTTGTGGGGCACGGTCTTAATAATCCTGCTGGTCGTTCTGATAGGTATTGGCGGAGCCGTCGGCTTATTGCAGTTGGATGCAGTCCAGGACTATCTGATCGATCGGGTTGAGAGCCGGGTAGCACAAAATTATAAGGCCAACCTCTCGGTTGGGGCGGTGGATGGATTTGTTCCCTTCAACATTCAGCTGCAGGATGTGGTAGTTACCCGGGGAGACTCCGCCAAAGCAGATACCGTTGCCACGATAGCAGAGGTCGAAAATCAAATCGATATCTGGAGCCTTCTGCAAAATAAAGTGAGTGTTTCCGGGCTTGTCATCAGGGAAGCTGAAGTGTGGATGCAAAAAAATGAAGCAGGGCAGCTTACCTTACTGGAGCGGATTCCGCAACCGGCAGATACATCTAACACGGTAGAAGAGCCTTGGCTGAGTAATGTTGAAATTTTGGCGCCAAGGGTCGAAGTTGTTGAAGGGGTCTTACATCTCGAATCTCCAGGCAGTGGTTTCAAGGCGCTAGACCTGCCAAACCCCGTCACGATATCGAGCATCAATGCCAATTTCTTTCTGGAATGGACGGAGCAGCAGCGGTATCTCGATATTGAAGGGCTATCGGCCGAAAGTACAGGTTTGGATATCAGTCCCTTTTCAATGACCGGTCAGGTGTACAGCGATCAGCGGTATTTGGAGTTTAACTCATTCTATGTTCATTTTGGGAGTTCAGAAATAATCCTGAATGGCGAAATAGACGGCATTGATATTGGGACCCCGGGTTTTATCGATCAGTTTTTAGCGGCCAGGTACGATCTGGATGTTGAGGCTACCGCATTATATCCTCAAGAGTTCAAAGACATTCTGCCAGCTACACCCGATGTTGAAGGCCCCTTTACAGTACAGCTGCGCACCGAAGGATCTACCGATTCGCTCTGGGTGGATGAAGTTTCTCTGGGCAAAGGGGAGAGCCTGTTTCGATTGAACGGACTTTTCCAGAATCTGCAACAGCAGGATGCTTTTGCTTACCGGGTCAGCATCGACAGTGTAAACCTGAGGAAAGAAGATGTGCGTCCGCTGGTGGATACATTAAAAGCGCCCCGCTACCGGGCTCTGGAAGATCTGACGATGAAGGGGACCGCCAATGGTAGCCTGGATTCCATTTATGTTGACCTTGCTCTGCATTCTCCGCTGGGTTCTCTGGACCTGCAGGGGGGCAGTCAGTTAAAAGCTCCCCACCAGTATACGGGCAACATGATGGCAGACAGTCTTGATGTAAGTTGGCTAAATCCTACGGTATTAGATACAACGTCCCTCAATTTTGATGCTCAGATCACCGGCTCCGGCTTTAACCTCGAGCAGGCCGGCTCGGATTTGAATGTTACTTTCTCAGAAAGCTTGGTCGACCGGCAGACATTCGATCAGTTACAGTTGAACTCTTCACTGAATAATAAAGTCTGGACGCAGCAATATAGTTATCGAAGTGGCGAACAGAGTATCAATGGTAGTGGCAGAGTAGATTTTAACCGGGAACATCCACCGGTGACTCTGCAGGGGCAAGCTGAAAATATTAACCTGACAGAGATTATCGGTGATACCTCCGTCGCAGAAACAAAACTTAATTTTGAATATAATGTAGAAACCCAAGGGATAACGGCGAATGAAATAGAGGGGCGGGCCAACCTCGATGTTGCCCCCTCCGTAATAGCCGGTGACACGGTAGAAGCCCACCAGTTTTATGCGGATATTATCACCCTTGAAGGGCAACAGCGTTCTTTTCGATTGACCAGCTCGCTCTTTGATATGGAGGTGCAAGGACAGGTATATCCCAATGATATTGCAACCCAATATCGATATTGGGCTGGTTATATAACCCAACGATATCAGAATGAAATCAGGGTTGATAGCACGGCACGAGCCTTTACCGCCCTCCCGTCCTTGTCAAAAAACATTGTATTGGATGGAAATATTCAGGCCAAGGATATTAATCTCGTTAAAAAATATCTTCCTGGTTTTCCTTCTGTTAATACCGACTCGCGTGCCACCTTTAACGTAAACTCCAACGGCAACAGGCTGCTGCTATCGGCAAATGTACAGGCCGATTCTCTGCAATACGACCAGTGGGATGTCAAAAATGGCAATGCTCAGTTGACGGCCAGCTTTCGCAGTGATCAGCTGCTGAAAAAGTCCGCTTCGGTGGACATACGAGCAAATATCGGACAGCTACAATCCAGCAGTGTTAATATGGATTCCGTGGGTATCAACCTTGCCCTCGAACAGGATTCGATCCGCTACAGCCAATATGTGGGCAACATCGGAGAAAATGCCCACTTTAATCTGGACCTTAACGGCAGCTTGACAGACAGCTCAGTTGTAGCATCCATACAGGATTTCTATCTCGGCAATGATTCCTATGCCTGGCGTAATCAGGATACACCTGCCTTACATTTCAAAGAGGAAAAACAAATTGCTTTCGAGAACTTTAGGTTTGCCAATGAGGATGAGTATTTCCAGATGCAAGGCACCCTGAGCAGCAGTCGCGAAGATTCGCTCACCTATATGCTTAAGAATATTAACCTCGCTCGTATTTCGGAGCTGGTGGAAGGGCGAATCGATTTTGAGGGGATCCTCAATGGCAACCTAATGACTCGGTCGCTTACCCAACAGCCTACGGTTCAGGGACAACTTGACGTGAGCAGGCTTGCATTGGATGACCGGATGGTGGGTGATGTCTCCTTCGACAGCCAGTATAATCCCTCGGAAGACCGGTTCGATACCAAGATTGAAGTATTGACAGATTCTGCTAAGTATAAAGAATACCTTGAAAGAAATGATCAGGTTCAGCAGCATTTTGTGCTCGATGGCTATTTCGTAACGCCTAAGCCGAATGTAGCACAGGATAGCTTGTTCCATTTTGATGCCGACTTTAAACAGATCGATATGTGGGTTATACCGCTTATCGTAGATGATATTTTTCAACAGATGGAGGGGCAGGCCGTCGGGAACGGCTACATTAGCGGTAATTTTGAGGATATCGATTTTCACGCCGATTTTGACGCCCAAAGTGTATTTATCAAACCCCGATTCCTAAACACTAACTTTTTCGTGAATGGACCGGTGTCGGTGGATCGGGATGAGGGAGTCACATTTGACTCACTCTCCGTCATGGATACCAAAGGAGGCACGGGTACTTTCTGGGGCAATGTGGATTTTAACGATTTCAAACCCATTAAAGAGATTGACCTGAGCCTTGCAATGAATAACTTGCAGTTTATGAATAGTACAATGGACCCGGATGTACCTTTCTTCGGGAATATCTCGGGCACCGGATCGATCAGGATGAGCGGCACGAACCGGGACCTTTACATGCGGACGGAGCAACCGGTCGAGGTATCCAACAATTCAAGAGTCTCCATTCCATTGCTGGATGAAACCGAGCTCAACGAAACGGGCCAGTTTATCCAGTTTGTTGATTCTTTTGATGAGCGCAAGAAAACAACGACCCAATCGCCCGAAAATATAGGCGGCAATGCAGGGGAGGAGGAACTTCAGGACCAGATTCAGGATATGACATTCAGCGAGCGCTTCGACCTGGACCTGCGTTTTACTACTGATGATAACATCGCTGTTAACCTTATTTTTGATCCCGTTACGGGCGAAGTGTTAAATGCACGAGGGGCTGGCCAGATGCGCATCACAATGCAGAACCAAGAGGTGCAGATGTTTGGTCAGTATCGTATCAATAGCGGGACCTACCAATTTGTGACCGGAGAAATTATTAGCCGTCGGCTGGAACTTCAGCCCGGTGGAACCATCGTCTGGGAAGGGCCGGCCGATAATGCCCGCCTCGATATTAGTGCCATTTACCACGCACGTCCCAATATTGCTACACTGACTGCAGAGGGCGCCATCGAATCTCAGGATCGACAAAGCAGTCAACAAGTACCGGTAGATTTAATTGTGGATATTACCGGAACCCTGAATAGTGTTGGAAACAGTTATTATTTCCAGTTGCCCAGCTCGCTGGATCTTTCTTCAAGCTCAACCCTGTCATATACGATCAACCAAATTAATCGTGATGAACAGCAAAAGTTGTTGCAGGCAACCAGTATCTTATTCACCGGGCAATTCATCCCTACACAGGGAGCGGGCAGTGGCACAGCCTCGCTTAGCCAGAATTTGACGAGAGGTTCAACGGTTCTCAACCCTCTACTCTCAAATCAGGTGATTAGCCCACTACTTTCCAGTCAGATCAATGCATTGCTGAACAGTGATGTAAGCCGCCTGGACATTGATTTTAACCTAAATGCTTATAATGAAGTTGATTTAGGAATTGCATTGCGTTTGTACAACGACCGCCTCATCTTAAGACGTGAGGGACAAATTACCGGAGGAAGCTCTCAAGCCACTCTGGGCGATAGAATTGGAGATCTGAATGCCACCTATCGTATCAGCCGGAGACTTTCGCTAACGGCTTTCCACCGACAGAACCAGGTTTTGAGTAATTTTGGAGCACAACAGGCCGGTGATGTTACACCCAGGGTTGATGGGGTAGGCCTCGAGGCACAGCTTCAGTTTAATACCTGGCAGGAATTATGGAATAAAATTATGGGCACTTCGCCTGCAGCCGCTGCTCGGAAAGAAGAGGAAGAAAACAACGAAGAAAACTTGGCCGAAGAGCCCGAAAAGAAGTAAATAATTGAAATTTTTTAGTAACTATATTTAATGAGTAAAAGTAAAAAAGAAATATTTGAAGAGATTATTCTGGATATTTTACGGAGTAATCCCAAGGTACAAATACCATACAACGCATTACAAAACATATTGCAAGTAAATGGAAAAAAAGATAATGATCGGCTCAAGGGAGCTATCAACAGTTTGTTCGATCGTAACCTGATTGTTAAACGCAAAGGAGGAGCCATTCAGTTAGCCGCCGACAAGAGCGGAGATAGCGGCAGCAAGAACGTTGTAACGGGCAAAATGGATATTAGTCGCCGGGGCACCGGTTATCTTATTACCGACGCCTTTGATGAGGATGTTCGCATCTCATCTAAAAACCTGGGCGTGGCCCTGCAGGATGACATTGTCAAAGTAGAACTTTTAAAACGAGGCCGCGATAAGCGGCGCGAAGGTAAAACGCTTGAAATTATTGAGCGTGGCCGAAGTATGTATGTGGGCGCGCTCAAGAAGCAGGGCAAAGATAATTATATTATTGAATCGGACCAGAAGTCGGCTCATATCGACTTTTTTGTATTGCCGGATAATATCGAAGAAGCAACGCCCGGAGACAAAGTAGCCTTTGAGCTGGTAGATTGGGTTCATCCCAAGTCACTGCCAGAAGCCCGCATCATTGAAGTGCTGGGTAAAGAGGGCAGTAACGAGGCCAACTTACTTTCTATACTGGCCGAAAACCAGATAAAAGTTGGTTTTCCGGAAGAGGTAGAAGCATACGCCGAGAATATTTCAGAAGAGGTACCGGAAGAAGAAATTATGCGCCGTCACGACATCCGGGACAAAACGGTGTTTACGATTGATCCTGAAGATGCCAAAGATTTTGATGACGCCATCAGCATTGAAATGCTGGATAACGGCCATTATTACCTGGGCGTGCACATTGCGGATGTGACGCATTACATGCCACGGGAGACGACGCTGGATGAAGAGGCCTATAAACGAGGGACCAGCGTATATTTGGTAGATCGTGTTATTCCTATGCTTCCGGAAAAGCTTAGTAACGGCGTATGTAGCCTGCGCCCCCATGAAGATAAATTGGCATACAGCTGCTTTATGGAAATAGCTCCCAATGGCACTTTGATAGATCATACGATAGAAGAGACCGTCATTCATTCGGACCATCGCTTTACCTACGAACAGGCCCAGGAGGTGATCGACGGGGGGCAAAACGAATATAGCATGGAAGTAAATATGGCTGCCAAACTGGCTCATGTGCTACTCGACAAGCGATTTCGGGAGGGGAGCATCAATTTTGATACGCCCGAACCTATCTTTGTGCTCGATGATAATGGCAAACCTATTGATGTGAAACTGAAAGAACGACTATTTGCTCATCGCTTGGTTGAAGAATGTATGCTGATGGCCAATCGCACAGTAGCAAAGCACGTAAAAATGATGAGGCGCCGATCCAGTAAAAAAACTACAAAAGATCTGTTTCCCTTCTTTTATCGTATACATGATCAACCGGACCTTGAAAAGCTCAAGAATATTGAGGAAAACGTGCAACCATTTGGTATTAACTTCCATATCGACAGTCCAACCGTAAGCTCCAAAGCAATTAACATGCTGCTGGAAGAGATTGAGGACACATCGCTGGAGCTTACCGTGAACGATCTTATGCTGCGGGCTATGGCGAAAGCTGAATATAGTCCCAATAACATTGGTCACTTCGGTTTAGGATTTGAAAATTATGCACACTTTACCAGCCCAATTCGACGTTATCCTGATGTAGTGGTGCACCGACTGCTTAAGAGTTATGCCGCAGGAAAGCCCGGCTACAGCTACGAAGAGCTCAAAAAAATAGGCTCCCATTGTAGCGAACAGGAACGAGCTGCCATTGATGCTGAACGAGATTCGGTGAAGCTGAAACAGGTAGAATATTTAAGCCAACATCTGGGAGAAGAATTCCCCGGTGTCATCAGTGGAATCATGAGTAGCGGCATTTTTGTGGATTTGAAAGACATCCACTGCGAAGGTATGATTCGTGTTAGCGATTTAGACGATGACTACTATGAATATGATGAGAAACGACATTGCCTGATTGGAAGAAATCATGGAAAAAAATACCAGTTAGGGAAAGAAATGCGTGTGAAAGTTGTTAGGACTGATGTAAAGGCCCGACAAATTGACCTTGAACTTGTAGATGACGGGGAATAATTTAATTTTTTGGTAAAAAGAGGACATTCATTATGGATAAATCACAATCTGTACGCAGGTTATTCGCAGGGCTCTTTTTGATAGCACTTATTGCGGGTTTGGCTGGAGAGGTCAACGCCCAATATTTTTCGTTCGGCAAAAACAGAGTCCAGTATGATAACTTTGACTGGAGATATATACAGTCAGAGCATTTTGATGTGTACTATTACACCTCTCAAAACTATGACCTGGCCAATTTTACGGCTACCTCTTTAGAGGCTGCACTTCAGCAGCTTCATGAAGATTTTGATCATCAGATTGCCGATCGTATCCAGGTGATCATCTACGATTCCCATAATGATTTCTCCCAAACCAACGTGGTGCCTCTGCCTGTTGATGCTGAAGGAATTGGTGGAGTTACGGATGCCTATAAAAATCGTATCACCATGCCGTTTAATGGTAACTTTACAGAATTCCGGAGCACACTTCACCACGAGCTGGAACATGCCGTAATCAACGATATGTTTTACGGAGGGACGGTCCAGTCGCGCCTTAGTGGGAACGCGCTGCAAATCCCCCTCTGGTTTAACGAGGGAATGGCTGAATTTACCTCCATCGGATGGGATACCAACACGGATATGTGGATTCGGGACGCCATAATTAATGACTATTTACCGCCGATTCCACGATTGGGAGGTTATTTCGCTTATCGCGGAGGACAGTCGGTCTGGAACTTCATTGCTGAAGAATACGGACGCCAGAAAATTACCGAGATTATCCAGACGATGAAAAATCAGCGGAGTGTGGAACGCGCTTTTACCCGTACCACGGGCTACACGGTTGAAGAGTTATCCGAACAGTGGCGCGACTTTTATCGCAAACGATATCTGCCGGAAGTCGCAAATAGGGAAAATATTGACGACTTTGGTGAATTAATAACCGAGCGAGGCAAATTCGGTACCTACAATACCAGCCCGGCCGTATCTCCACAAGGAGATAAAATTGCGATGATCACCAACGAGCGTGGCTATTTTGATGTAGTGGTTATCAGCGCGCTGACGGGTGAAAAGTTAAAAACTGTTATTAAGGGAGAAGATGACCTTAATTTTGAGGAACTGAATATTTTAAACCCGAATTTAACCTGGTCGCCGGACGGTCAGAAAATTGCTCTTTCGGCAAAATCAAAAGGGGACGATAATCTGGCCATTGTCGATTATAATACCGGTAAAGTACAGATGATAAAGTTTCCCAAGCTGGATGCCATCGGCTCTGTTTCATGGTCGCCGGACGGCGATAAAATTGCCTTTGATGGAAATATCGGGCCGTTTCAGGATATTTATGTTTACAACTTGCAAACACAGGATTTCAACAATGTGACAAACGATGTAATCTCTGATTATCAGCCAGCCTGGGGCAGTGATTCAGAAACGCTCTATTTTGTATCGAGCAGGGGAGATGAAGTAAGCTTGAACAACGTCAAAAATACGGCTCGTCTTTTAATAGATGATGACCTGTATAGCACCGATATTTATGCCGTTACTATTGGTTCTTCTCGGGCGCAGCGGCTAACGAAGACTCCCAAGTGGAATGAAAAGCAGCCGGTAACAACCCAGGATGGAAAACTCTTTTTTATTTCCGATGAAAACGGTATTCCAAATGTATATCAGATGAATTTAAGTGATCGGACTACAGCCGCATTGACGGATCTGCAGACCGGTATTCAGCAAATGTCCGTTAGCGCTGATGGCAGCCGTCTGGCGGTAAATACCGTTAATGAGGGGGCGTTGGATATCTACATGGTTCGCTCACCGCTGTCTCGAAAAAAAGATCAGCCTCTTGAACCCAACCAGTGGGCTCAACGCCGTGCCCAGGAAACGGAAGCCGAACGTGTGCCGGCCACCATGTATGTGCGTCAGATGCTTACCACTTCAGCCCTTGATTCAACCAGTCTTTCAGAAGCTGTTGCCGACCAAGTAGTCCAGCGAGAGCCCAAAGAAGCTATTGTCGATACGGTAAGTGCTACAGAATCCAATACTTCAATGGATGATCAAATAGCTGATGCACAGGCAGATACTTCAGATGAAGAGGGCACCAATTCTGATAATATCGATTTCCGTAACTATGTATTCGACTCTTCCGTCGAAGATGACTCTGTTTTTGCAGCCAAATACCTCGATAAGTCAAAGTTTGATCTGGAAGGCAACCGCACGAACGATGGCCGCTATGTTCCCAAGGATTACCGGCTCAAATTTACCACCGACCTAGTGTATGCCGGCGGTAGCTTTTCAACTTATTATGGCACCTATGGGTTGACTCAAATCGTATTCAGTGACTTGTTGGGGAATCACCAGATCTCCTTTGGAAGTAACCTGAACTTTGACCTGCGTAACAGCAGCTACTTCTTACAGTATGCCTACCTGGAGAACCGAACCAACTGGCTGTTTAATTTTTTCCATAACTCCAGCAGCTACCAGGATTTCTCTGGGCAACTCTATCGCTTCCGTTCGTACGGTGGCGCTATTAACCTGCAGTATCCTATCGACAAGTTTCGGCGTGTGGATGTAGGACTTTCAGCTATTGGATTAGCGCAGGATTACTCTGTAGCATTTTCTGATCGGACTGAAAATGAGACCTCCAGCTTTTTGTATCCGCAGATAACCTATACCAGTGACCGAACGTTACAGGGATATATAACTCCAGTTTCCGGCTCTCGGTATTCGATAAGCCTCACAGCCAGTCCGCCTATAACATCAGCGACACCGCAATTCGCATCGGTGCTGGCTGATTATCGCAAATACTTTAATTTAGGTGCAAACGGTCGCTACTCAGTTGCTCTGCGTGGATCGGGGGCGGCGTCTTATGGGCGAGATTCACAAACCTACTTTATGGGGGGCATGCTGGGCTGGATTAACCAGAAATGGGCGGGTAATTCTCTTCCATTGGATCGGTTAGGTGATACTTTCTTTACTACACCAGCCATCCCGCTACGGGGACATCCGTACAATACCATGTATGGAGATAAATTTAGCTTGGTGAATGCCGAATTTCGATTCCCGCTTTTTGCAGCAATCTTACCCGGGCCTATCCCTATTTTGCCGCTATATAATTTAACCGGGGTCGCATTCTTTGACGCCGGTATGGCGTGGGGACAAGATGTGTTGTTTCAAGGAAGTCAAAGCAATCAGTCCATCGTATTAAATGACAGTGAGCTTGATTTCAGAGTGAGTCAACCTGTAGAACGGACTTTCCAGACCGACGGAGGAACAGCTTCTATTGAAGTTAAAGATGGAGATATCCTGATGGGGGCCGGTTTTGGCCTGCGTACTATCCTGTTTGGATTTCCACTGCGATATGATGTAGGTTGGCCTTACTATCGTGATGGCTTCGAAGGAGATCCAATTCACTATATTTCTATCGGAATTGATTTCTAAAACAAAATTTAGCTTAGTATAGAATTTATTATTTCCCCGGTACTTTTAAAGTGCCGGGGATTTTGTTTGCTATATATAGCAATTCCATTTGTAATCGTCCCGGCTATGGTTTCAAAGCGCGATGAACTTTGAGCAATCTGTCAAAGTTTTGGTCTGGATCTTTAAAATAGACGAACGTTAAGTATTCCTGCTGTCTGGTGAAAAAGTTTGGATCAAGGTTGAGGATTTTGATCGAACTTTCCTGCTCCAAAACATATATATAGCCATATTTCCCCTGTTTAATAAGGGCTTTGCCTTCCCAAAGTCTATTATCAGGGTTAAACTGCATTTTGTTGAAATCAGAGAGCATCCAGTTGTTAAAATCGCCTATGATATAGATATCATCTGTGGGTGCGATCTCCCGACTCGTTTCCAGAGAAAAATGCACCATTGCATATCGGCTGCTTCTATTATGTAATGCAAAGCCAATGTCTTCGCCAGGTAATAATGGAGGCTTAGTGCTTAGACCTTGAACATCTCTGCGCAGGGTAACGGTTGGAGGTATCGTCTCGGGTTGAAACTCCAATACCTGGCGGCCATCCAGAGTAAAACTTTCTAGGTTAAGGAGCTGAAAGGGATAATCTGATACAAAGGTATTATCACGGTTGAGTTCTGCGGTTAACTGTCCCGGAGTTGAGGTATTTAAGAAGTCGGCAGCTCTCATGCGCCCCCAAAATTGATTTTGTACATAAGAGACAGACAAATCGAACTGTGGAAATTCTACCATTGAAGGGTAGCGGTAGGTGCTGAAGAGCTGGTTAATTGAGCGACCATCGCTGCGTTGAGCAAAAAGAGTCTCTGCTCTTGTTTGGAGCGCCCCCTTATTTTCACTTATAAAAAAAGGCATTGAAAATAGAAGCTGATCGTCCCGGTAACTATAAACTTCAATTAGGTAGTTACCACTTACTATGGGGCGTAAATTATCGTTGGGAAAGTGGTATTCTACATGCTGGTACGTGGGGTCATTGGCCGTACTTTGTTGTGATTTTTGGATGTAGGTCTGGAAAAAGCTGTCCATGTAGGTGGAGATAGGGATACTGCTTTCTTTCCAGTCACGGCTCCGATGGGAGATTTCAATGCGGAATTGTCGACTTTGTTGGCTTAAATAATCAAAGGAGAGGGTGAGCTGGTTATTGCTGCCAAGGGTAATGATTGGGGGCTTTCCTGGTTGTTCTTTGGGATAAAGTTGGATGGCCTGAATCTCTCTGGGAGGCGATTTCTGTTCAGCTAATGCAAATGGCAGCTGACTATAGAGACTACTTTGCCCCTGGGGAGATCCGGAGGTAGATTCGAGAGAGGAACAGCTGGCTAAACAGACCAGTAACATAGATAGCCAAAAGATATTATCCAGGATACGAACCTTTAAAGACAAAATGAGCAGGTCCCTCGAGTTTGAGGTTAGAATATGTCTTTGTCTGCGGATCAAAAGAAAAGTCGACCTGGAGTTTGCCTCCTTTCGTCAAAACATCAAAAGAATAGTCGGTGTCCATTTCGTTTTGCCAGTAATGCCAGGCCAGGGCAGAAGCAATGGCCCCGGTTCCACAGGCAAGGGTTAAATCCTCAACGCCCCGTTCGTACGTCTGGAGCTGAACGGTCGTTTCATCTTTACCATTGATAAAATTCACGTTAGTCCCCTTGGGCTCAAAATGGGAGTGATAGCGGAGCTCAGATCCTTGCTCACATAGCCGATCTTCCTTCTCCAGATGTTCGGCATCACTCTGGAGAACAATATGCTCGGTACCCGTGTGGAGAACCAAAATCTGTTGCCCTTCGATGGTTACTTCCTCAATTGAGGTTTTGACGGGAAATGAGATTTGGACACTGTTTTTATCCTGGATGCTGGCTTCATACAATACATCATGAACATTGAAGATATGTTCTCGGGGAAAGCCAGCTTCATGCGCAAAGAGTGATAAACAGCGTGCCCCGTTGCCGCACATGCCGGCATCGCTGCCGTCGGCATTACGATAAAACATGGTGTAATCGGCCTGATTATGCTCGGCAGGCAATAGAACCAGAAGTCCATCGGCACCGATACCAAATCGGCGATCACAAAGGTTGGGGGTTTTAGCAATCAACTCTTGCTTGCTAAAGTGTCCTTTACGGTTATCAATGACCACAAAGTCGTTGCCGGCTCCCTGCATTTTAGTAAATGGGATGTTGGTCTTGTTATCCATAATCATTCAGAGAAAGCGGGTAAATGTTTAAAGGGCTCGTTATCAGCTATTTCAGGGTCAAGGTCGCGCATTAAGTTAGAGAAACGCAGGGCCAGCGCTGTAAAAACGAGTTTGCCCTGTACATTTTGATACAACATGGGTTTACATTTATTAATTTCTTCTATCATCGCTTCCAGGCGGGCCCCTTCTAACGTCTTACAGAATTTTTGAATTACATCCAGCTGGTCAGCATTGGTCACCAGGGTAGCATTTTCTGTGGAGCGATAGACCAGAAGATCTCTGAGAAAAACTTCCAGCACATTCAGGATGGCAATCTGGCCTTCAATGTTTTGATTTTTCTGCCAATTCTGCGCGTTTTCCGTGATTTGTACAGCATCCTGTACGTAGGAGGCCCGGAGGTAATCGATCACTTCCTGACGCAAACTTTTGAGTTGCTTGGCATCAAAAAAGCGGGTCATCGTATAATTTCCCCCAGATACCCGGGCAAGATAGCTGGCATCGTCTTTGGCAAGCTCGTCATGCTCTATCAAGGCCTGCTCAATTTCTTGTGTTTTAAGAGTCGACAACTGGATGTGCTGGCAACGCGAAATGATAGTGGGCAATAAGGCCTCAGAGTGGCTGGTCGTAAGCAAAAAGATTAAGTCTTCAGAAGGTTCCTCCAGCAGTTTCAAGAAAGAGTTAGCGGCCTCTTTGCGCATGTGCTCTATACCTGTAAGTACAATAATATTTTTGCGGCCTTCATTCGGTTTGTAGCGAGCAGCCTTCCGAATATATTCCCGAAAATACTTAATCGGATAAAAGGCCTGCAGGTTTTTGGAACTATCATCGTCCGTAAGTGAGGGACGCTGACTAAAGTCTACCACTTCATAAGGATCATCACGAAGCATCTCGAGCCTGGGCCGTAGTTCTTTTTCGACATTTTTGTTGCGTATGGCACTTGTGGGAACGGGCAAAAAAAGGTGGATATCCGGATGTGAAAACCAAGACGACTTTTTAGAAAACGCCTGTGCCCCCAACTGGGTCAGGTTATCGACCCCATTGATTAGTTCAGCAAAAGCCAGGGCAAACGCTTTTTTCCCGATACCCGGAGGTCCGGAAAAAAGATAGGCGTGACTAATACGGCCCGATTGTATAATGCGTTCAATCTGCTCGCGGGCAAATTGTTGACCGACCAGTCGTTGATCTCCGAAATTAAATGAGAGGTTGTTAAATGCTGTCATAATTATTCTTCCCAAATATAGTCAAAAAGTAAAATGCCTGCTGTTATAGTTGTCCCTACGTAGCCCACTAAAGCCCAACAGTCGTTGAGATAATTTTCGGAAAAGTCATTAAGAAGGGCTGCTTTGGTTAACTGCACCAAGATCAGAATAAGAGGAAACAGCAACGGAATGCTCAGCACCGAAAAGATGGCTCCTTTGCGATCGGCTTGAGAGACGATGGCGCCGAGCATGGTAGCCACGCTTGAAAGCCCTGCTGTGCCCAGCAGTAAAATTATTAAAAAGGCACCTGCATCGGCAATAGAAATTCCCAACAGAAAAATATATCCTATAAACGTGGCAAGATTAACTGTTAACGTAAAAAGATAATTGAAGCACAGCTTTCCCAGAAAAACATGAGCCGCACGGCTGTGTAAACGCAACAGATTATAGGTTCGTTTATCAGTTTCCATCACAAATGAGCGCGAGAGGCTGGATAAGGCGGCAAAGAGTATCACAATCCAGACTAACCCACTTTGGGGAGCGGGCGGCAGTTCTTTGGCCCTGAGAGCAAAAAGTATGAGCAGCAGAGCGGCTCCTACAAAGGCCAGAACCGTATTAAAGGCATACCGAGAGCGCAGCTCCGTTTGTATATCTTTCGTAAGTATCGCGATAATTCCATTGAATAAATGCATCAAGGGAGTTTACAAAATTTGTGGAGAAGTATTAAGGGCATTGCCATTTTAAGAAAGATAAAAAAATGTAGATTAGCGGGGTAATGGAGTTGTATCAGAAGCTAAACGATGAGTATATTTGAACAGCATATGAAATAGATAAACCATTAGTCATTTTTCCGTATGAATATCTTCAGCTTGTTGGAATCTCAAACTGTTTTGCCTAACCTGGATGTAAAAGACAAGACTGAAATATTACACCGATTGGTTGCGGCATTGGAGGGTAAAGTATCAGAAGAAGCATCTGAGAAGATTTTAAAGGCGGTCATTGAGCGAGAAGAAATTATGTCTACAGGTGTTGGAAAAGGGCTGGCTATACCGCATGGTAAAACTGCAGCAGTGGAGCAGACCTATGCTGCATTTGCGGTCTTAAAGGAACCGGTCGATTATGAGGCTATTGATCATAAGCCGGTTAATATGGTTTTCCTGTTGGTAGGCCCACAGTCGAGTAACAGTTTGCATATCAAGATGTTAAGTCGTATTTCAAGGTTAATGAATAACAGTGACTTCCGGAAACGATTGCGGGAGTGTACTACATCAGAAGAGATTATAGAGCAGTTCAAAAATGAAGAGCAAGTATCATTGAGCAGGTGACTAAACCTTAACAAATCATCTTATAAATGTTTGCCAGAAAGTCTATTTGTATAGCTTGGGCTACGTGTGTGTTATGGTCGGCAGGGGGCGTCGACGTAAAGGGACAGAACATTATTTTTTCTCCGGAAATTGTTCAAACCATCGAGAACAGCAAGGCCCATGATGCGTTTTGGTCGGTAATAGTGCGAGATTCAACCGGAAATATTTTAGACGGATATAATTTTGATAAAAATGTTCGGCCGGCCTCTAATCTTAAGCTATTAACTTCAGCCATGATTCTTAATGAGCTGGAACCGAATTTTACATATCACACCAAGCTTTATGGGGTGGGAATACAGGCTGGCAATGTTTGGAAAGGCGATATTATTATTCGCGGCAGTGGAGATCCATCGATTAGTGGAACATTTTACCATAAAGACCGTTTCCATGTCTTTGAAAAGTTCTACCAGGCCTTAGATTCATTGGGAATCAAACAGATTGACGGCTCACTTATTGGCAATGATTCTTATTTCGACCAACAGGTGTATCCCAAAGGGTGGAGCTGGGATGATCTCTCATTCTATTATGGAGTAGAGGTTAACGCTCTTTCATTTAATGAAAATGCAGTTGATCTTCGGGTCTATGCGAAGAATCGCATTGGCGAAAAACCCGATATAGAATGGTTCCCCTTTGATACCGATTATGTAGATTTTGTAAATGAGCAGATTATAACGCCTTCCAATTCTGAATATGATGAATCATATCGACGGATAATGGGCACTAATACCATCTTGTTACGTAGCAGTCTTCCACAAAATTATGTGGAAAAAGAATCGTTGTCTATTCTGGATGCTCCCCGCTTTTTTGTAGATACCTTTAAAAAGTATCTGGAACAAGGTGGAATTAAGTTAACGGAACCGATCGTGGTTGAAAGTAATTCCCGAAACTGGAAGGAAAGCCGATATAAAGTGTTGAAGGAGCATCAATCGGTCTCCCTTCATAAGTTGTTGGAACCGATGAATAAGGAGAGTAATAACTTTTACGCTGAAATGTTATTGAAAACAGCCGCTGCTGAGCATTATGATACGCCCGGAAGCACCGAACTGGGAGTTAGTTTGATCGAGAGCTTTGCGGAAAGTATGGATATGAACGAAGATGATTTAGTACTTAGTGATGGTTCGGGCTTGGCTTCCTCAACATTACTGAAGATCGAAGGATTAAGTAAAATGATGGTGAAAATGCGTTCTAACCCCTATTTTAAGGCATATAAAAACAGTCTTGCGATAGCCGGCAAAGATGGTACCTTAGAGCACCGTTTCAACAATACGCCGGTTGAGGGTCGACTTTACGGAAAATCCGGTTATATCTCAGGTGTTCGGGCTTTAAGCGGATATTTGGAGGCCGCATCCGGTCAACCTCTTGTAGTTAGCGTTATAACCAATAATTATACTGAATCCACTTCCTATATTGATAGCATTCAGGAAGAAATAGTTCAGAAAATTTATCATAAGTATTAGCAACTGATGAGTAAACAGAAGCCGAAAATATTGGTAACGGATGATGAGAAAAGCATCCGCAATACTCTTCGCGAGATTCTCGAATTTGAAGATTATGAGGTGCGCGAGGCTGAAAATGGCAAGCAGGTTTTTGACTTATTAACTGAGCAGTCCTTTGATCTGATGCTTCTTGATATCAAGATGAAGGGCATGGACGGGATGGAAATTCTAACCAAGCTGAAGGACAAGGGCTACCATTTTCCGGTTATCATGATCTCGGGACATGGAAATATTGAGGTTGCGGTCGAAGCAACCAAAAAAGGAGCCTTCGACTTTATTCAAAAACCGCCAGACCTCAACAGGTTGCTGGTGAGCGTCCGGAATGCGTTGGACCAACGGTGGTTATCGGAAGAAAACAGGACCATACGATCACGCCTGCCCAAGGTACCGGAGATTATCGGTGAGAGCAGTTCTATTCAAAAAATAAAGAATACCATTGACAAAGTTGCTCGCACAAACTCAAGAGTGATGGTGACGGGCGAAAATGGTACGGGAAAAGAATTGGTTGCCCGGTGGATCCATGAGAAAAGTCAACGAAGTGAGAATACATTTGTAGAAGTTAACTGTGCCGCCATACCGAAAGATTTGCTTGAAAGTGAACTTTTTGGCCATGAAAAAGGGGCTTTTACGGGTGCAAGTAGCCAACGTATTGGTAAGTTTGAACAGGCTGACGGCGGGACCCTTTTTCTCGACGAGATTGGAGATATGAGTGCCGAGGCGCAGGCCAAAGTGTTGAGAGCGCTGCAGGAAAATGCGATAGTCCGCGTAGGCGGCACAGAAAAGATATCGGTTGATGTCCGCGTCATTGCAGCAACGAATAAAGATTTATTGGATGGGATCGAAACCGGTGAATTTCGGGAAGACCTATACCACCGGCTCAATGTGATCCCTATCCATGTGCCCCCGTTGCGCGAACGCCGTGAAGATATACCGGCTTTGGCGCAAAATTCACTCAGACAGTTAGCAGAAAACGATATCATGTTTTCAGGCATTAATTTTACGGATGAAGCTTTGAAGGCACTTCAGGAGAAGCAATGGTCCGGTAATGTACGAGAGCTTCAAAATGCCGTAGAAAGGCTGGGGTTATTGGCCGAAGATTCCACCATTAACCAAGACGATGTCTCGGGTTTGACACTCACTGGAAGCAGAAAGTCTGGCGGTGTTGATAGCTTACTCGATACAAACGATACATTTCAAGGTTTTAAAGAATCTGCAGAACGATTATTTTTGCTCCGCAAGCTCGAAGAAAACGACTGGAATATTTCACAGACAGCCGAAGCAATCGATATTCAGCGAAGCCATATGTATAATAAGATGAAAAAATACGATATCGAACGATAAATATTCGATTCCCGATTTCGGCAGGCTAATCAGAACTTCTTATAACTCACCACTCAAGAATCACTACAAATACGATGTCCGCAAAAATTATTGACGGTAGAAAAGTAGCAGCAATAACCAGAGATGAAGTTCGCCAGGATGTCGAAGATTGGGTCGCTGGTGGCCATGCACCACCCTTTCTTCAGGTTATATTGGTCGGTAATGATCCCGCTTCCAATGTTTATGTAGGGGCCAAAACCCGGGCCTGCAAAGAAGTGGGTATTGAAACCGATACCCACCGGTTGCCGGATACTATTTCGGCCAAAGAGCTTAAAAAAACAATTTATAAGTATAATCAGGATGATTCGGTAGATGGGTTATTGGTTCAGTTGCCGTTGCCGTCTCATCTTTCTTCCAAGGATGTTATCGAAGCCATTGATCACCGCAAAGATATTGATGGATTCCATCCGATGAATGTAGGCCGGCTTACTGTTGGCCAACCCAGTTTTCGTTCCTGTACCCCTGCAGGTATTTTTGAGCTTTTCAAGTATTACAGTATTCCAACCAAAGGGAAGCATGCGGTTGTCGTCGGGGCGAGTGATATTGTGGGTCGGCCCATGTCCGTGATGCTTTCCAAAGAAGATTCCGAAGGAAAAGCGACCACTACGATTTGCCATAAATATACCAAGGATCTCACAGCACATACTATTGCTGCTGACATTTTAGTTGTGGGAGCAGGCCAGCCCAACCTCATTAAAGGAGAGATGGTTAAAGAAGGAGTGGTTGTAATAGACGTGGGTATAAATCGTGTAGCGGATGAAACCAAGGAAAAGGGATACAGTCTGGTAGGCGACTGCCACTATGAAAGTGTTAAGGAAAAGGCCAGCTGGATTACTCCGGTTCCTGGTGGAGTAGGTCCTATGACAGTTGCTATGTTGATGAAAAACACGCTCTTAGCCGCCAAAAAATCGATCTATCCCGACAATGGATAATTGAGGCGTCGGCTCATTTTATAAACACTGATCAGGGTTATCAGGATCTATAACACAACTGTCAGACTGCATCCGGTAGCTGAGGAGGAGATCTTGGTGCAGGGTTTCTAAGAAGTCATCAATCTCACCTTCCGATTTCCATACTTCATGTCCATCCGTTAGGATAGGAAGGCTATATGTTCTGAGTTTTTGTGGAAGGGAGGTAGCGTTATCAACCGTTATTAATTTATGAGCGACAACCATCTCTTCCAGTTTACGTTCCACACGCTTGGTAAAGATGTCAGAGGTATCTTTATAAAACTTTAGCATGTCGATGCTTCAATAAGGGGTTGGGTTTTATAGCAGTTCCTGCCTACTATCTGACAATATACATTCTTCGATACAATACTGCCAAAAAATGGGCCGCCTTACCCATCTTTATGGAGGCTTATTTATACGATAGATATTTATTTTAATAAAGGGGTGACATATAGGTGTCACTCAGGCTGATTACCTTAAAATTGAAGATTAATTAAACAAAGGAAATCAGTCATGAATACAGCAGTCAATATTGCCGATACACAATCAGTAAAAAGTATGGAACCTGTGCTTCGCAGAGTGTTGCAGGATGCGGAGCAAGAGCATAAAGAATTGCAGCAGATCTTTACCCTGATGGGATGGGGTGGGCTGCCGGATGCACTAAAAATGGAAATCAAGGATGATGTAACTGCAATGGTCAGAGAACTCAAAGGTCATTATTCCAGCTGTGACCCTCATGTCGCTCGCCGCCGAGAGCGTGTCGTCTATTGGGTTGAATGTTTCAAAGATGATGTATGCAGCCTCGAAACGGCTATTGAAGCCTTAAAAGTCCGCAGTCTGTGAATAAAAGGATTTAGAGAGGAGGCGCAGCTTGGGCGACAGGCGCAAATGTGAGTGATTTGGACTGGCAGTAAATTTTTTAGAAATTCTGTTAAGCAGGTCGCTCACATTTTTTTTATCTTTGCCCAAACCTGAATCCCAATGATTGCAGACCCAGAAATCATGCATAATTCCTCTCCCTTCGATAAAGTTACACGCCAAGGACTAACCTATGATGATGTACTGTTGGTGCCGGCCTATTCGCAAACTCTGCCACGCGACGCAGATACCAGTGTTGACCTGACGCCTAACCTGACGCTCAACGTGCCCGTTATCAGTGCGGCTATGGATACCGTTTCCGAGTTCAGATTAGCAATTGCGCTGGCCCGGGAAGGTGGCATTGCTATGCTTCATAAAAATATGTCGATACAGGATCAGGCAGACCAGGTGCGTATGGTCAAGAGGAGTGAGAGTGGTATGATCGTGGATCCGGTTACCCTGGGCAAGGATTCTACGGTTCGAGAGGCGCGTTCGCTGATGAAGAAGCATAAAATTGGGGGCATTCCCATCATTAAGGATGACCAGACGCTTATCGGTATCGTAACGAATCGAGATTTACGGTTTGAGCATTATGTGGATAAAAAGCTGAGTACCATCATGACTACCGAAAATCTGGTAACAGCGCGGGAAGGGACGACACTGGAAGAGGCTGAAAAGCTGCTGCAGGAGCATAAAGTGGAAAAATTACCTATCGTAGATGATGATCATAAGCTGGTGGGGCTCATCACATTCAAGGATATTGAGAAGAAAATGAATTACCCCAATGCCTGTAAAGACGAGATGGGCCGTCTGCGCGTTGGGGCAGCTGTGGGGGTCACCGCCGATACCATGGAACGAGTAGAAGCCCTTGTTGATTCCGGGGTAGATATTGTTACAGTTGATACGGCTCACGGCCATTCGTCCGGGGTATTGGATATGGTCAAAAAAATTAAATCAACCTTTCCGGACCTGGATCTTATTGCTGGCAATATCGCCACCCGCGATGCTGCCGAAGCATTAGTAGAAGCCGGGGCAGATGTTATCAAAGTAGGGGTTGGGCCCGGGTCCATTTGTACTACCCGTGTAGTGACGGGCGTTGGCGTTCCACAGCTTAGCGCAGTGATGGAGGTAGCAGAATACGCAAATAAAGCAGGCGTTGGGCTCATTGCCGATGGAGGAATTAAGCAAACTGGTGATATCCCCAAAGCTATTGCAGGCGGGGGACATGCTGTTATGATGGGATCGATGTTTGCCGGAGTGGATGAAAGTCCGGGTGAGACAATCATATACGAATCACGAAAGTATAAGTCTTACCGTGGAATGGGCAGTATCGGAGCCATGGAGAAAGGGTCTAAGGATCGCTATTTCCAGGATGTAGAAGATAACATTAATAAATTGGTGCCCGAAGGTATTGAAGGGCGCGTACCTTATAAAGGATACCTGAGTGAAATCGTACACCAGATGGTCGGTGGACTGCGGGCAGCTATGGGATATGTAGGAGCTGCCAATATAGCTGATCTTCAACAGGCAGAATTTGTACAGATTTCTTCTGCGGCCTACAAAGAAAGTCATCCGCATTCGGTACAAATTACAAAAGAAGCCCCCAACTATTCTGTAAGCTAATAGGGAAAAAAGCTTACCACGTTAAATTTTATTTAGATGCTAATATTGGGTTTTATGCCCGATCTTCAGTGGGATGTCTGCTCTTTTACTCCGGAAGTAAAGGACGACCGGGGCTTACGCTTCTCAGCCGATAAGATAGCCCAACCACTCACCGATTATAATCTGGTGGTCGGTCCCAAGAATTATTTTCGGGCATTAAAGAGTGCTCCGATGCCTACAAGCAGGAAAAAGAGGTGAGGCAGGATTGCCGCCAGCAGCGGAGGAATTTCTCCTGTTCCGCCAAATGGTTCAATTACTTTCATCATGACCAGGTAAATGAAGCTTACTGCAAATCCGGCTGCAATATAAAATCCTTTGCCCCCTGCCCGGCGCACCGATGCAAGGGCGAAGCCAACAATTAGGACCACAATCATCGAAAAGGGATAGGCGTACCGGCCATAAAGCTTTACTTTGGGTGATTCCACATTGCCGGCCCCACTGCGTTCAATAGATTGGATGTAGTTGCGTGCCTCGGGATACGTTAACTGGTAAATATCGGAAGTAGTCCGGGCAAGGTCGCGAGGGTAGATATTAAGTGTGGTATCCATCGAATCGACATGGACATGTTTATACCCCAACGGTGTTAAAATACGTTTGTCAATTCCTTTGAGTTTCCATTGTTTTTCTTCTTCTACCCAGGTCATCCGCTGAATATACATGGTTTCGGAGACGCTGTCACCGGCAAAAGTAGTGGCATCTACGCGATATCCCGTTTTCTCATCGGGATTAAAATAACCAATCTTAAAGATGGTATCGTCCGATTCTTGTCTGAATAGTTGGTTTCGGTCCATTTTTTCCGACTTTCCATCCAGGTATTTTGCTTCAAAAGCAATCCGCTTTTCATTCGCATCTGGTATCAGAAAGCCATCGACATAACTCATAATTCCTGTAACCATAAAACCAACTATCAAGTAAGGAACAAGCAACCGATAAAGACTAATACCTGCTGCTTTAAGAGCTATTATTTCGAGACGTTCCGCCATCTGTCCGGTAAGAAAAAGGCACGCGATAAAAACAGCCACAGGTACGATAAGCCGGATGATTTCCGGTATATAATTTAAATAATAGACCCCAAAAATTTGGGTAAAAGTGGCACCGCGATCGGTAAACTCCTCGCTATGCTCTGAAAAGTCTATGACGACAAAGATAAATATCAGCACCATGAGCACAAAAATTGTGATGGCAAGCAAACGGGTGATGATATATCGGTCAAACTTTTTAATCACGGTTTTTCCAGAGGTTTGAAATTTTTAATGAGGTAGATACCCTTATGATCAGGTAAATACCGATGATTCCAAGCACAATATTTGAAAACCACATACCGGTTGCAGGAGCGATAAAAAGCCGATCAGCAAGTTTCTCGCCCTGAATAATAGAAATCCAGTAGATGGTAAGAAATACAGCACCGATGAGTGCAGCGTAGCCAATGTTTCCTTTTCGGGTGAACATGCCAATAGGAGCTCCTAACAACACGAAGATAATGCAGGCAAAAGGAATAGAGAATTTCTTGTGAATCTCTACAAGGTATCGCGCAATTTTACTTATCCGCCATTCTGTGTCAACGGCCAAGTCTTCAAACAGAGAACGATAGCTCCTCAGTTTGGAGAGGGTAAGGTCATGCAGTGAAAGCTGTTGAGATCTGGAATCAAAAAGTGCATTAAGAGCCAGGTATTGGCTTTCATAAGGTGGGCTTTTTAACGAATCCGGCTTTGATTGGAAACGGCGCGTATAGCGCTCGCGTTCAACATCTTCTCTGGGTGGGGGAGTAATGTAGCTATTGATTCCTAAAATACGGTTTTTCTGATCCTCAATTTCCATATTAAGAGAATCGACCACTGCCTGCATTGCCTGTACATTCATCGTACGATCGTTGCGGGAGCGGTCTTGTGGATTAGATCTGGAAAAGGCCATTTCTGAAAGATCAAAACTAATGCGGTAGCGATTGAAGGCCGTTTTTTCGAGAACGGTGATTTTTCTGCCATCCTTACGGCGATCAAGGTATCGTAGAATCGAACCATCTTGCAAAAAGAGCGTCATGGTTTGGCCAGTGCTGTCACTTTCCAGCTGTCCCTCTTGGGCCTTAATAATAGCTTCCTTACGGTTATTATCCGGTTGTTGGTAGATGGTGACATTGCGGAGCGAATCTGATTCATCGGTCATATCCTGTACAAGAAACGTATAGCCGTCAATGCCTTTGTAGAATTCTCCAGGCTTTAAATCAAATCCCGGTTTTTTAAGTCGAATATCTAAAAAAAGCGATCGTGCTTTCTGATTGGCATCGGGCAACACATCGTTCGAGAACCAAACCAGAAATACGGAAAGAAGAATGCCTGTGATAAGCACCGGTCGGACAATATGTATGGGATTAATTCCGGCCGCTTTGAGGGCTGTCAGCTCATTGAGTTCTGTTATCTTGCCGAAGGCCATAAGGCAGGCTACTAATACGGCCATAGGCATGGCCAGTACCACCATAGAGGCAAGATTGGTGATGATAAGCTCTACAATGACTCCAAACGGCAGTCCCTTGCCAACCAGCAGATCAATATATAAGATAAGGAACTGCATAAGAAGCAAGAACATCAGGGAGATAAAACATAATACAAAAGGTCCCAGATGACGCTTCAGTACATCAAGTTGTAACTTATTAGGTAAAAAATGCATAGGTATTATTCGTTGAGCAAGCTTTAAATTACATCTCTGTGCGATTTTTACAAAACGCTTTCTGCATCAAAACCAGCTTCTTTACGATTAGGATTTTTAGAACTGCATCTGCATGGGTTGGCATGAACGACTTCAATTGTAGAGTTATCAGAAGACTGTTATTATTATCTGTTAATATTTTAAACTCACAGAGATCAAGATATATTACCTTGGCCAAGGGCATGAATCGTTATTATTAACGGGTTCATCAGGATGTGTTATTTTGGGCCAGCAAAAAAGCTATGCTAAATGTAGTGGGCCAGGTGTTTTTACTTTTCCCAAAAAAGATTAATCTTATAAAAAGTTTATTACCTTTTATTATCGAGGTAAGTGCCTGCTATTCAGTTCTATAGCATAGCATTATGTATGATTGATTTTGGCAGCGCACTGAAATCTTGAGCGAATGGCCGGGGAGTGAACATAATGTTAGACCTAATCACAACAGATAAGGAGCAGCGTATAGAAAAAAGGTACCATTATTTGTCCGATCAGATCAACAAAAATATGTAATAGCTATACGTGCAATTCAAAGCGAAAATATTTTGGGTTCCATTTTTATTTTTATGGTTGATCGGGGTATCGGCTGTTCATGGACAGGCCCAGGAATCCTCAGATTCAGTCATGGTGCCGGTTTTGTTACCGACCGCTAATGATACGCTACCACGGTTGGCCTTACCCTCCATAATTTCCTTTCCCTTTAGCAACCAGCAGCCCAATCTCTTTTATATCCACCTGCCGGAAGAAGAAGTAACCATTCAGCGCGACTCGCTGGGACAATATCGGAGCCAGCGGTGGTTATATGGAGAGCCTATCGCGCTTCCCTATGTCATGGATTTTGAAGAATATGCCCGCCAGTATCGCCAGCAGTCTATGCGAGAGAACTGGAACCAATTGCTGCGGGAAGGGGCAAGCCGTGAGGATGAAGGCGCAGGTTTGGGCCTTAAAGTAGGTTTGCCTGGAGGAGATGAGTCCACCTTTACAAGTATATTTGGCAAGCCCGAGGTTAACTTGAGTATTAATGGTACGGCCAATTTGAATGTGGGAGCTTCTATCCAAAAGACGGAAAACCCAAGCATTCCGCCAGACCAACAGACGCAGATAGATCCCACCTTTGAACAAAACCTGCAGCTTAATATCCAGGGAACTATTGGTGATAAACTGTCCATACAGACCGACTGGGATACCGAACGGGCATTCGATTTTATGAACCGGGTAAGCGTAGTGTATGAGGGCTATGAGGATGAAATTTTGCAACGGCTGGAGATGGGGAACGTCTCCATGCAGACCGGAAATTCCCTTATTCGCGGAGGGAACGCCCTTTTTGGTATAAAGTCGATTGTACAGCTGGGGTCCTTGCGATTAACCTCTGTCCTTTCTCAGCAGGAGGGAGAGGGGCGGACTGAAACCATCACAGGGGGTGCCCAGGAAAAGGAGCTTTCTATACGTCCGGTCGATTATGAGGATGACCGTCACTTTTTTATGGATTTCTTTACGCGGCAGGAGTTCGAGAATAATGTCTCCAATCCTCAGCAACTGGGGCAGGCGCTGCAGCTCACGGAAGTGAACGTGTGGGTATTGCGTGAGACCTCACAGCCCGTAGAAGGAGAACGCCAGGCGATAGCACTTGCGGACCTGGGGGTGGTTCAGAACCCGGATGGAAGCTATGAACTGCCCGATGAAGATCAGGATGCTTTTCCGGAATCCACGCTCAATCAGTTTCGGGATCCCGCCCAGGGCGTCTCTGCCGGTGATTTTGCCGTTGACCCTTCTACTTTTGTCGAAGGATATTTTATTCCACTGCAGGAAGGCGTGGATTACGAATTAAACCGCTACCTGGGATATATTTCGCTCAAGAGGAACCTGGGCTCCCGACAAGCACTGGCTATTTCCTTCAAATATGCTGATCCCCAAACCGGTCAGACCATAAATATTGGAGATGTGAGCCCCGGCGGAGGTAACCGCATTTACCTGAAGCTTATTCGTCCCCAAACAGTGACCACCAGCAACCCGCTCTGGGACCTGATGATGAAAAATGTGTATTCCCTGGGAGCTACTAATCTCACTGCCGATGGGTTGGAGCTCGATGTGAAATATACCGAGCAGAATGTGCCGAGCAGCTCATTACCGGGTCGCAGCAGTATCCTTATGCAGGACTTGGGACTTGATCGTGTAGACCAGCAGGGAGCCCTCAATCCGGACAATAAAG
This sequence comes from Fodinibius salsisoli, assembly GCF_026229185.1. Classification (GTDB taxonomy): domain Bacteria; phylum Bacteroidota; class Rhodothermia; order Balneolales; family Balneolaceae; genus Fodinibius; species Fodinibius salsisoli. Next base: position 190,748 of record NZ_JAGGJA010000004.1, read on the forward strand.
TTGACTTCAGCACCAGCGTACTTAATCCGACTACCGGTAAAATCGTTTTTCCCTACTTACAGCCTTTCGGAGATCGTATTGAAGAGCTGTTGACCCAGTCAGGGCTCCCCCAACCCGAGATTGAGGCTATAACCTTTAATGAACTCTATACCGAGCGGAAGGTAAATGCCAGTCAAAATTCGAAAAATAATTTTTATTTACTTGACGGGCTGGCCAAAGGAGCTGTTTCTGCCAGTTATAGCCTGGGATATTCGCTGGTAGATGGTTCGGTAAAAGTATTTGCCAACGGGCAGGAATTACAAGAGGGTACAGACTATGCCGTTGATTATTCAATCGGAAGTATCACTATTTTGAATAATCGATATCTCCAAAAGGGACAGCAGATAAAAATTGAGTATGAGAATAATCAGCTGGCTCAAATTGGACAGAAAAATTTTACCGGGATGCGGGCAGAATACAATATTGCAGATAACATTAACATTGGGAGCACGTATTTTAAGCTAAAGGAGAAACCACTGCAGGATAAAATTCGCATTGGTGACGAGCCGGTCAATAACTCAGTCATTGGCTTAGATGCCAATGCCTATTTCGATGCCCCATGGCTCACCCGTCTTATTGATGGTATCCCCCTCTTGCAAACCAAAGAGCCTTCGGCCATAACCCTGAGCGGAGAGTTTGCTCAACTGCGGCCCGATGTGTCCCAGACAGCAGCAGTCAATGATGCGATTGATCAGGAGCGCCTCTTCGCAGATGAGGAGCGTGGGCTATCCTTTATTGATGATTTTGAAGGTTCAGACATTGGGCTCAGTTTTATGAATCCATCCCGCTGGAGTCTTGCTGCAGCACCGGCCGCTATTCCCGGCTATCAGCCAGATGAACTTTTCTTTGATGAAAACCCACCGACGGATCCATCCAACACCATCCCGGATAAGATCGCCCGTTCAGATTTGCGCAGCGCCTTTGCGTGGTACACCGTACCCCAAAATATTGAGAATATTCTGCAGGGTGTTCAACGAACGCCTGAGACCCAGCGTGTAGAGGTAACAGATGTATTCCCCAACCGAGATGTATTAACCGAAGAGAATTTCATACGAACCCTGGATGTGCATTATGATCCCACAGAACGTGGACCTTACAATTATAATGATGACCTTCGTAACCTCTTACAGAACGAAACAGAACGTACCTGGGGCGGAATGACGACAACATTACCCGCGGGGCAAGAAGATCTGACACAAAATAACATTGAGTTCCTGGAGTTTTGGGTACAGCCTGTCTTACCGGGAGGCAGAGCTCCTACCATCGAAGATTTACAGGATTATGAGGGCCAAATATATATCGATGTTGGAGTGGTCTCCGAAGATGTTGTACCCAATTTTAAAACCAATACCGAGGATGGGCTGGTTCGTCGGCCTAATGATTTGCAACAGGATAATGTGAGCAATGAACCGCGTTCGTATTTGCCCATTCCACCGCCTGCACCCGAGGGGCAGTTCTCCAACGAAACCCGGGATCAGGAAGATGTGGGACTGGATGGAGCACCTAATACCGAAGGGGTTGGTAACAGGAATGAACAGGTCCTCTTTTCCGACTTTATCGATGCCATGCGTGCTTCTTATGGAAGTGGTAGCTCCGAGTTTCAGGATATACAGGCTGACCCTTCGAACGACGACTATGTCTATTATGGTCAGGATGAAGTAGGCAATCGGTCGCTTAACGAACGTTTCCACCGCATGTTTGGATATCATGATGGGAACTCGCCCACAAATGATGGGGATAAACGAGCAGTCACTAACCAGCCAGACACAGAAGGGCTCATTACCCCCTCGATTGTTGAACAAAACAACGCCTATTTTCAATATGAAATTGACTGGAATCCTGCGACTATTAATGATACTGAAGTTGGAACTCAGGAAAGCTACATCGTAGATAAAGTGGATGGGCCTAACCAGTCAGATCGTTGGTACCAGTTGCGCATTCCGCTCGAAGATTGGATTCGGAAGGTAGGAGGCATTGAAAACTTCCAGAACGTATCGTACATCAGGCTGTGGCTTTCGGGCTATGAACAACCTTTCACCATGCGTTTTGCCACCTTTGAGCTGGTTGGTAGCCAATGGCGCAACGCTGACAATGTTGATCAAGAGCAGGGGCCCCTGCAGGGCGAGCTTGATATTGCTTCGGTCAATATTGAAGAAAACAGTCAGCGTCGACCGATTCCTTACCGTCAACCAGAGGGCGCCATTCGGTCGGTTAACCGAAGTCGCCAGCGCCAGACGATTGCCAATGAACAATCTATTTCCATGAACATACAGAATTTGGGTCCCGGCGAGCTGAAGATGATGAAACGGGTTTATCCCGGTGGACTGAATATGATTCACTATTCGAATGTACGCATGTATGTGCATGGGGAAGGATATGATAATCGGGGAGATGCTGAGCTGGTGGTTCGCTTCGGTACGGATCTTACCAACAACTATTATGAGTATCGGCAACCCATTTCACCCTCAGACCCAGACTATCCCTATAGCCAGGAACCTTCCAGTGAAATTGGGAATGGGGTTTTGATGCAGGAAGCTGAAGAAGTATGGCTTTATAATGAAAATAGTATGAATATTTTGTTGCGGGCTTTCAATCAGCTTAAACAGCTTCGAAATCAACAGAGCAGTGATGTAACGCAATTGTATGAACGAAGCGACATCCTGGATCAGGCCCCACCGGGAGCAGCAATTGGCATCAAGGGTAACCCTTCGCTCGATCGTGTAGGTGAGATAGGCATGGGCATCCGCAATCCATTTGATCCGCAGGATCCTTCGGGCGGGGGTATTTCTTCGCTGGATGGAGAATTTTGGCTAAACGAACTTCGTGTATCTGGTTTTGATAACCGATCGGGGTGGGCGGCGAATGCAAAGGCAGAAGTACAACTGGCCGATTTCGCTTCTATCAATGCCAACCTGAACCGAGAGACCGACGGATTTGGGGCATTAGATTCGAGGCTCGGCCAACGAAGGATATCCGATATATTTGCCTTCGATGTCAACTCTACGGTAAATATGGATAAATTTTTACCGAATAGATTTGGTTGGTCTATCCCTGTTACGCTGTCAACACGTCAATCCAACTCGACACCACGATATCTGCCGAACCAGGGCGATGTCCGTCTGGAGGATTTTAAGAATGCCGTCAATGCTCGCAATGACATCAGTGACCAGCAGAAAGAGCAGCTTATTGATCGACAGGTACGACAGAGTCAGACAGCCGTTGAAAGCTATTCGCTCAATATTTCAAATGCCACAAAATCCCGATCACGGTCGCCGGTTGCAAAATATACGCTCGATAAAACAACACTGAATTATGTGTATAATACCACCGAGCGCCGGAATCCTGAATATTCGCTACAGGATGACTGGAATTACAGTGGCTCCCTGCAATATAGTCTCAACTTTCGGAGTACGCCGCTATTCCGGCCATTTGGTTTCCTGGGAGAAGTCCCGCTTTTACATCCATTGGCTGGCATTAAGATGGGATATACCCCAGCCTCCATTAATGCTTCGGTAGGCATTGATCGTGATTACGATGAGCAACGTCGGCGTTTTACAGAGGGACAGCTTCAGAATCCGTTGCAGCAATCCCACAGCTTTACCTACGACACTCAATTTGGCATTGGATACAATTTAACTCCTTCAATTCGAACCAGCTTTCAGTCTCGGTCTGTCTTTGATCTTTCCAGAGCGGGCATCAACAGAGGAGGCTTGGCCGATTCATCCCAGTTTTCAGTTCGTTCCAGTATAGATGTATTGCAAGATCTGGCCTTCGATACGCTGTCAGCTCGCCGAAGTAACTACCAGGAAGAATATACCGCAGGATGGCAGCCTAACCTAAATGCTATTGAGGCTATCGACTGGGCCAATTATTCGGCCAATTACGGCGGCGGATACCAATGGAGAAACAGTCCCTTGGGCTCTGGGTTGGGCGCCAGTTTGACCAATAACCTAACGCTTAGCCAGTCCCTGGATTTAGATTTCCAGGAGTTATTAGAGCGAATGCCATGGTACCAAAACTTGTCAGAATCGAGGCAGAATTATCGAGGTAACCAAGAAAGTGCAGCTGACACAACCGCCGGAGGCAGAGGGTTGGCCAACCTTGCGCAGCAAAGCCTTCATACGCTGCTTAGTATTGAATCCCTCGATGTGTCGTTTAATATTTCGAAAAGTTCTATGCAGAGTGGTTATGCCGGTGGCCCCCAATTCTTCGACATGTTTAACCAAGGGGGCGGGGTCTTTTCACCAGCTTTTGGATACCGAACAGGGTTAGCTGACCATATCGACCGTGACCAGCTTATCCGAAACCCGGGTAATAACAGTGTACAGTTGCCTTCTAATCGTAATCTGTCGGATGATTTATCCGTCGGGGCAGAATTTCGTCCATTTGAAAACCTTACTATAGATTTTAACTGGAATACCCAGTGGAATAAAACCAATACGGAATCCATGACGCTTAGTCCCGGAGAACAGATAAATACCGTTCGCACTCAGAGTGGACAAATCAGCTCCAGCGTCTGGGCTTTTGGAGGAGGATACGATGCCTTCTTCCGCCGTCAGTTGAAAACGGCTTTGGGGGATATTAACGATCAGAGTAACGTGATCTCTGACTCGACGGGAAATCAGGATGGACGGTCTGTCTTGGGCAAAAACACCCTCCAGCGGGATTTTCGAAAGGCTTATTTGGGTATTGGAACCGGGGCCATTGGAGAACGGAACTTTACCCCCTTTCCACTGCCGGGCTGGCGTATTACCTGGTCGGGGTTGGAGTCCTTCATTCCTTTTGTGGGAGGTGTAATAGCTCGTGCATCATTAACACACAATTACAGTGGACTTTATCGGCTGGGGTGGGTGTTTAATGCTGATCAAGATCAGTTGCCCGAGGTTTCTCTGGCTGATTTTTCAGTACAAAATCGACGGCCAGAGTACGAGGCCAATACGATTAATATTGAAAAGCGATTTAGTCCTTTATTAGGCCTCAACATTACGTGGGATTCCGATCTTCGATCCAATGTAGAGTACGAGTATAGCAAAGTTACCAGCCTGGCACTGTCTAACTCTACCATTATCGAGCGGCTCTCGCGGGGACTTCGACTCACCTTTGCATATACGGTCCGAGGGTTCAAGCTACCGCTGTTTCCTCGTATTGATAATGCGGTAGATTTTACCATCAATGGAAGCTATATCGAAGATGAAGAGAAGAAATATGTTCTCGATTCGGATTTGGGTAATGCCCTTGAGCAGGGGGTACCCTTGAATCCGGATCAGTATGATTTGACCAGCAGTTTTACTGGAGGACAATCTCGAATTAATGGCTCGGCTATAATTGGTTATCAATTTTCCCAAACCATCCAGGCTAATCTTGAATATACCTACAACCGGTTGCTCCCAAAATCATCGAATATTTATGCCCGTACGGACCACGATATCCGTTTTAATATTGTGGTTTCTATTCGCTCGGATTAAGCAAAAGTTGGCCTTCATTCAATAATTGATTTGCTTCAACCCTGAAAGGGTTTGAAACCCTTTCAGGGTTTATTAGAACGCCAACCCCAGCAATTTAACGTACTTTACACTCGCCGCACATCAAATACAGATGCACGACGAAGAGTATATAATCTTCGTCCGGCTTCTGGGCTTGAAGTCGGGCGAATGGGAGAGGCTACTAATCTTTTATGTCTCTACTGGCGCGAGCGTCTCGCTCGTGACTGTATTGTTCTATTATGCACTCACCGGACATCGACACCAAGCGCCCGATGAGGGCATATTAGCACGGGTATTATTTCCTCGCCAGAGATGGGGTTATATGATCAACGTGCCGGGCACTTCGGAAGTGCCCGGCACGTGTTAAGATTTAAAGCTCCCTCACAGCTAATACGTTTGTCAGGCGTGTTTTTAAAGGCAGGTACGGCTATTTTACCTTAAACCCTTTCAGGGTTAACCCCCCATAAACACTACTTTTTCGAACGGAGCAACATAAATCCAAACCCTCCGAAAGCCAACAGTAGCAGAAACTGAGGCAACCAATCTCCAAAGCGGGCATAAAACGTCTGGGATTCTAAGATGGGTACGTCATAGCGAAAAGCTGTGGACGTCCAGTAGTCCGTTTTTACTTCTATTGATCCGTTGGGGGCAATAATACCTGAAATGCCGTTGTTAGCGCTACGTACAATCCACCGGCCAAATTCTATGGCCCGAAGCCGGGCATAGGCAAAGTGTTGATGGTGACCGCTCGTGTTGCCCCACCAGCCGTCATTAGTGATGATGGTCAGGTAACCCGCGTCGTTTTGTACGTAGCTTCGTATCCAGCTGGGGTAAACGGAATCATAGCAGATGAGCGCCGGTGTTTTGGTGATGCCAACCGTAAATTGATTGGCTTTTTTGCCTTTACCATATCTTTGAATTTGGTTCCAATTGATCCATCCAAAGACATCTATAGCATTGAGGAAATGCACAAAGGGCACGCGTTCTACAATAGGAACCAGGTTGTGCTTGCGATAAACATCCATGGGTTCACGGGCGGAAAATTTAAGGGCAGCATTAAAAGGTAAATAGGCACGATCCTTTGAATCATAATAGGGCAGCCGCGGAGCATTTTCTTCCTTATAAAACTGTAGGTAGGTTGACCCGCCTAAGATAGTCGTCCCCCAGTCCAGCAGTTTTTGCTTAATGACAATTTTATCGCGATTAGGCGCAAGCCCAAACTCATCCAGGTTGGTAATGCGCGACTGTATGGCATTTTCCGGCCAGACAATCAGCTCGGTATAAGATGTTCGGAGGGAATCACTGAGCTGCAACAGATGATCCAGCGCCTGTGCAGAGTTGGGGTATCCGCCATTGGGGTAGTAGGAATCAAAATTTGGTTGTACCACGACGATTTCTTGCTCAGGTGCATCCGCATTACGGCTGTCGGTCCAGAAGAGTCCCACGGAAACAAGCGGAAAAATCAGGAAAACAGAGCCAAAGGCAATGATTGTACGGCGCCTGGAATGTTTGATAACTTGGTAGCCTAAGCTGGCTGTGAGCAGCACCCAAAACGAGATGCCCCAGTAACCGGTGATTGAAATATACTGGATGAGGGCCGGAACGTTAGACCACGCATTGCCGATTGTCAGCCAGGGCCAGGCCAGATCCCAGTGGTGGTGCAGATATTCAAAGCTAAGCCAGCTGGCTGCTTGGAATAGGGCAATGAGGCCGGCTGAAAAGCTGGAGCGCTGGAACTTATATTGCAGCATTACGGGGATGGTCATGACGGCAGAATTCGCAATAATAGCTGCAATACCCCCGGCCATGGTTGCCATCATCAGCCAATAAGTGGCAATGAGGTTCCAGATTATAAATCCCGGATATACCCAGAAAGCGGCCTCACGATACGAAGAGGAGAGATCGACGATTCGGAAAATGCATATAAAAGCAGGAAACGTCAGAAAGGGTAAAGGCAGGGGCGGAAAGCTGATGCCCAGCAGTACTCCGGCTATAATGGTGAGCGCTCCCTTGGAGTGCCAGATATTATTCAGATGTTTATTCATTCGGAATAGCTTTTGGGGGCAATGATGACAACAATTTCTCCTTTAACTTCCTCTCTCAGCTCAAAGCGATCAAAGACGGATTTTAACGGACCTCGTACCACTTCTTCAAACTTTTTGGTCAGCTCGCGGCATACAGCTACCATGCGCTGGTCGCCCATATATTTTCGAAGTTCTTTCAACAGTTTTTGCAGTCGATATGGACTTTCATAAAGTACGACAGAGCGTTCCTCATCAACCAATTGCTTAAGTTGTTTCTGGCGTCCCTTTTTTTGTGGAAGGAATCCTTCAAACACATATTTATCACAGGGTAAACCACTGGCCACAAGTGCGGTGGTGGCAGCATCAGGGCCTGGAATGACGGAAACCGTATGGCCCGCCTGATGAGCAGCACGAACGGCCAAAAAGCCAGGGTCTGAAATGCCCGGCATGCCGGCATCCGAAATGACGGCCACATCCTGATGTGCATCAAGAATGTTAATCAGATGTTCTACTTTTTGATGTTCATTATGCTGGTGGAAAGCAAAGGTCGAAGCGTTAATTCCCAAGTGGTTTAACAGAACGCCCGAAGTGCGTGTATCTTCACAAGCAATATAATGGACGGAAGCCAATACCTCTTCAGCACGTTTAGAGATATCACCTAAATTACCAATGGGGGTTGCAACAATATATAGGGTACTCAATGCAGAAAAATTATAAATGAATTTTCCTTGAAAATAAGAGCTATATCGGATAATGCCACATCCAATTTATTTAGTACCACCACAGGCAGTCTCTTCATTGAAATTGGATGAACTTTGCATCGAAAAAGGCTATACTAAGTTGCAATTGGATTGATGATTGCTGGTAGCATATTTATCAGTTTGTGACAAATTATTTTAACTCAATATTATTATGGCAGATTTTAATCCTTCAGGTATTAATCATATAACCATTCGAGTGAATGATATTGAACGGGCAGAAGAATTTTATGGCGAAATACTAGGTTTTGAACTGGTCCGTAAAATGGGGAAAAGTATGGCGGTATATCGGATAGGCTCCGAAGATACCATCGTGTTAGTGGAAGCAGAAACAAGCTATGATACTTCTTCACGGGACTATCGGGTCGACCATTTCGGTTTTTACCTCGAATCGGAGGAGAAAGTGGATGAGATGGCAGAATATTTCCGGGAAAAGGAAGTTACCGTATTAAGTGGTCCTGCGAATCGCAAGCGAGGCCGTTTTATCTTTATTTCAGATCCCGATGGGAATATGATTGAATTTTTCTATGAGGAAGATGATGAATAATTTCCAATCCTATACAACTGACAGCTTTGAGGGATAAATCTGCTGGAGATCGAAACCTGTGCAACTTTGTCAGCAGTTTGGTTGGTGTATCTTAATGGCATGTTATTTGCATAATTCCCATCACAACACATAAACAGTATTTAATATAGAATTTTTAGTACATGAGCGAATCTAAAGAGCAGGTTTCAGAACAGGAAACGACCGACGAGCAAGAACAATCTTCAGTTGATGAAAACAAGGATACATTGTATGCTGATCTGGATGTCGAAGAGCTCCGCGAACTACTGATTGCCCGTGAACAAAAGGTTGAAGAGCTGGAGGATGAACTGTCCAAGGCGAAAGATACGCACCTTCGGAAGGCAGCGGAATTACAGAACTATCGAAAGCGGGTACAGCGGGAACGTTCACAAATTTACGAAACTGCTAAAGCCAATGCCTTAGAAGAGTTTCTGGATATTAATGACGACCTGCGTCGTTCGCTTAAAGCTGCCGAAGATCTTGAGGTTGATGATACCTTTATGGATGGTGTAATGCTTGTGGCCAATAAATTTGATGAAGTGTTGAAAAAATATGGTGTTGAACGAATTGATGAATCAGGAGTTCCATTTGATGTCGATTTGCATGATGCCATGATGCGACAAAAGCCTCAGGATGATGATATTGGCAGCGATGTTGTTCTGGATGTTATTGAAAATGGTTATCGGATGGGAGATCGTACTATCCGTCATGCAAAAGTAATTGTAAGCGAGTAAGTTTAAGGTTTAAGTAAGTTTTACATGTCTAAACGAGACTACTACGAAATTTTAGGTGTCAACAAAGACGCATCGGATTCTGAAATTAAGAAGGCCTATCGAAAGCGGGCCATGAAATTTCATCCCGACCGTAATACAGATGATCCCGAAGCTGAACGAAAATTTAAAGAAGCCTCAGAAGCCTATGAAGTGCTGAGCGACGATCAAAAGCGCCAGCGGTACGACCAGTTCGGCCATCAGGGCGTGAATGGTGGCTTTAGGGGGCGTGGAGGAGCTGGCTTTGAAGATATCGGCTTTGAAGATATCTTTAGCCGCTTCAGCGATATTTTTGGAGGTGGTGATCCCTTCGGAGGCGGAGGACAGTCACGCGGGCGACGATCGCCAGGGCAACCCGGATCAGATATGAAGCTTCGCATTGAGTTGAATCTCGAAGAGATCGCCTTTGGCACTGAAAAGAAGCTGAAGGTTAAGAAACAGATTAAGTGTGAGGAGTGTAACGGTATTGGTGCTGCTACAGAGGAAGATTTCGAGACATGCAGCACCTGTAACGGTATGGGCCAAGTTCGTCAGGTTCGTAAGACCATGCTGGGGCAAATGGTGAATGTACAACCATGCCCTGACTGTCAGGGCGAAGGCCGTATTATCAAGAAAAAGTGTTCTAAATGCCACGGGGAAGGACGGTATAGAGGCGAAGAGATGGTTCAGGTTCGCATTCCTTCCGGTGTTTCTGAAGGAAATTATATTACCTTGCGTGATCAGGGAAATGCCGGAAAACGAGGAGGTAATCCCGGTGACTTAGTCGTTCTTATTGAGGAGAAAGAGCACGAACATTTTGAGCGTGATGGCAATGACATCTATTATGATCTTGTCTTAAGCGTACCGGATGCAATCCTTGGAACAGAAGTAAAAGTACCTACCCTTAAAGGGAAAGCTAAGATAAAGATTGAACCGGGTGTTCAGCCGGGTAAGCTGCTTCGAATGAAGGAGAAAGGCATTCACGGGTTAAAACGATCGGGCATTGGTGATCAGTACGTGCGGATTAATGTCTATATCCCTAAAAACCTGTCTGGCGAAGAACGTGAACATATCGAAGCCCTGAAAGGCAATGATCACTTCGAAGCTTCCAATAAAGAAGATGATGGCAAAGGATTCTTTTCTAAAATTAAGGATGTGTTTGCCTAAAGGCCAGATTGAGTATAGTATCACATAAGATATACTAAATGGTAAGCAACAAGCGTAAAGGTCATCCAGAGCTAATCCGATTATTGGGTGTGGCTCTGGGTGATAGGGCTATTTCGTACCAATTAGCTTATTCCTTTTAATTTGATCCTTGAACCCAGTTATGGAAGACTTCGGCAAACCGTTGAGGTGATTCCGGATCCATATTGAAGTAGAGTGAGGGCTCAATAAGTTCCAGCTCCATAAGGGCAAAACTGTCTTGCTCCGTACGAACAAAGTCAACACGAGTGTAGAGCGGGGCTGGATTGAGTTGCTCAAGGATCTCTTGGCCCAGGCTCCTTAGTTCTTTTTCGGGCTCTACTTTCTTAAGACGTCCCCCGTGTTCTTCCTGAACCCGAAAGTCGTTCTGTTCCGGAGTCTTCAGTATTGTATGGCTGTAGGTATCACCAAAATAAAAAAGAGAAAACTCTCCTTCTTCAACAATGTGAGGCATAAACGGCTGCACGATAAACGGGCGTTGCTCAAAAAGTTTGGCTAACTGATCGGTATACTGCTTGTGGTCTTTTCGTTTTATACGGAAGGTATCATCGGCCCCGGCACTGATAGTTGGCTTTATAATAATTTCGCTGCTCGAAAGTTCTTCAAAAAATCGCGGATACTGTTCTATTGAGAAGGTGTCTTCCCAAATGCTGGGTACAATCTCTATACCTCTGCTTTCGAGATCGCGCAGGTAGGTCTTATCAATATTCCATTTGATGAGATCCAGTTTATTCTCGAGGCGTGCCGTGGAGCGATCAATTTCCTGAAGCACCTTAAAAAAAGCTTCCGGATCTTTCTGATAATCCCACGGACTTCGTACGACGACGACTTCAAACTGATTCCAGTCCACCTGCTTATCCCTCCATGAAACTTCCTCGACTGCCCATCCTTTATCGGCCAGTGGATTGAACAACAAGTGGTCGTAGCAATCAAAATTTTCAAGGCTGTCCATTGACAGGAAGGCACACTTTCTCATGGAAAAATATTTTAAATTGGTTAGGCGATAGAAATTTTCAAGAAGAAAATAGGATATCTGACTCTATAAATAAATGCTTATTTGGCATGGAGGGAATCATCCAGATCGGCTTGCTCAAGTTGCAGTGTGCTATGCTCAATACCAAATTCTTCGTGCAGAGCATGCTTTAACTTTTTTAGCAACTCATCGGATGCAGCATCCGTAACCAGATGCACAGACAGCGCATTTTCGGTCGTACTCATGGCCCAGATATGCAAATCATGCACTGCCTTAACGCCTTCATGGTCTTTTAAAAACTCCCTTACTTTCTGATAGTCGATGTTCTCTGGTACTGCATCCAGTGCCAGGTTAATAGAATCTATAAAGAGCTGCCAGGTGCTGTAGACGATAATGATCAGGATAAGGAAGCTGGTTACCGGATCGATCCAGTTATAGCCCGTGATGTTAATAAGCAGCCCTGAAATAACCACACCCACCGATACTCCCGCATCGGCTGCCATATGCAGGAAAGCCCCTTTAATATTGAGATCACTTTTCTGTCCTTTAATAAATAACAGGGCCGTGATGGTATTTATCACAATGCCAATTCCTGCCACAATCATAACTTTGGTGCCGGCAATCTCAGCAGGTTCAAAGAACTTTTGCCAGGCTTCCCAGCCGATGATGCCCGCCGCTCCAAATAACAAGAGGGCATTAAGGATGGAAACCAGGATTGTACTTCTCCTTAATCCATACGTATACTTTAGCGAGGGTCGTTTTTGGGCTACCGCCATTGCAAACCAGGCAAAGACAAGACTTAGCACATCACTGGCGTTATGGCCGGCATCCGCCAGCAGGGCCGAGGAATCAATGAGCAATCCATATACGATTTCAACTGCGACATAAACGATATTTAAACCAATGCCGATAGCAAAGGCTTGGCCATAGGTTTGAGCGTGAGGGGAATGATCATGCGTCATAAAGAGAATGAATTCGTTAGCGATAATTACATGCTACTGATTACTAATAGGTTTATCATCCCGGGCACTTGCCAAGTGGGGAACGGTGACCTTAAACGTTCAATAGTAAGTATAGAGGCTTTGTTTTACCAAAGCTTGCATCATATTGTGTTTTCCGTGCAGAATTTTGTGGATAACTGAAACTGGCAACAAAAACCAAGGTCTACAAAGTCCTTAATATTTTCTATTTTTGTGCGCCATGAAGAAGACAATTTCTGATATCTCACTGTTACTGCGTAAGACGCTTCATACCTTTGGAGAAGATGATCCTATTATTTTGGCGGGTGCGCTGGCTTTTTTTACGGTCTTTGCCATTCCGCCTATCTTAATCATGGTCATTTTTAGCATTGGATTATTTACGGGACAGCAGGTAGCCTCCACAGAAGTATTTAACCAGATTCAGCAGCTTATTGGGCCGGCGAGCGCTGATGTATTGCAAAATATTGTGTCGCATTATTTTGTAGAGGATCAGAATATCCTGCAGCGCTTAATTGCCATCGGGATCTTCCTATTTGCTTCGAGTTCGTTTTTCCTCATTATTCAGCATGCCTTGAATCGTATCTGGAGCGTCAAACCCCGATCCAAAAAGAAGGTGATTAAAACATTAGAAAACCGAGCGCTTTCGTTTGGGATTATTATGTTTATGGGATTCATCCTGGTTCTTTCGTTGGGAACCCATTCAATACTATTATTGGTCCGCGAAGAGCTTAATCAACTTTCACCATTACTGACGCCATTTGTGTTAACTACAATTGGTGTTGCTATTTCATTTATGCTGGGCATGCTTAGTTTTGGGGTTATTTTTAAGTTTTTGCCGGATGTCATTATCGAGTGGAAGGTCGTCTGGGTGGGGGCCGCTATCACCTCATGTCTGTTTTTACTGGGTAAATACATCATCGGCTTTGCTTTAACCAGCAGTAATATTCAGGCCATGTACGGCACGGCCGGTTCCATGGCTATCTATTTGCTTTGGGTGTTCTATTCATCATTGATTCTCTTTTTTGGAGCCAAGATGACCCAGCAATACGCCTATCTCTTTGCGGAAACTATCCAACCCAAAGAGCATGCAGTGAAAATAAAGAAGATGGAAGTAAAGTAGCCTTTGAGCTCAGCTTATTTATCGGATAACTTCTTGATCCGTCTCACCGGTTCGTATTCGGACAGCTTGCTCCACATCTGAGACAAAGATTTTGCCATCCCCATAACTTCCTGTTTTTCCTTTTCAATGATGAGACCCAAAATATCATCCAGTTGTTGTAGGGGGACGACGGTTTCAAGTTTTACACCTTCGACCAGCTTGGGTGGTTCTTCTTTGGAATGTCCCCAGTAGGGTTATGTCCGGTGGGTTATCAAGGTTTTTTAAGGTGTCAATGACATAATCGATCATATTGATTCTGATAAAAGCTTTTATTTCTTTCATGGTAAAACTTTTTAAACCCGTCAGACCGTTTGGAACGGTCCGACTGGTATATTTAAAAATTAAAGTCCAACGTGTTCGACGGGTTCAGCAAACCAGCGGTAGATCGTGGGCAGTACCACCAGCGTGAGCAGGGTGGAGGTAAACAATCCCCCGACGACAACAGCTGCCAGTGGACGCTGAACGTTGGAGCCAATATCATTGGCCAACAGCAGGGGCAGAAGCCCCAGACCGGTAGTCAGGGCGGTCATCAAAACGGGCCGCAGGCGTAGCAGCGAAGCTTGAACCACCGACTTGTCCATGGGCATGCCTTCTTCCCGAAGCTGGTTAATATAGCTCACCAGTACCAGCCCGTTGAGAACAGCGATACCAAAGATGGCAATGAAGCCAACGGCTGCGGGGACGGAGAGGTACAGCCCGGAAATCCAGAGTGCAAAGATACCGCCGATCGTGGCAAAGGGAATGTTCAGGAAAATGAGCACGGCATAGCGCCAGCTCCCAAAAGTGGAAAACAGCATAAAGAAGATAAGTGCCAGCGTAATGGGCACCACTACATAGAGCCGGTTCATGGCCCGGCGCTGGTTTTCAAACTGACCGCCGTATTCCATGAAGTAGCCGGCCGGCAAGTCAACCTGCTGCTCGACTTTTTGTTGTATCTCATTGACCACACTGCCCATATCGCGGCCGCGCACATTCAGCTGCACGTAGGTCCGCCGACTGGCTTTATTCCTTGATATCTGCTTGGGACCGGTAAACACTTCAACATCCGCAATTTGGGAAAGTGGCACGAGAGCGCCTTTGGCCGTACGAATGGGCAGGTCGCGGAGCTGGTTTATCTGGCTTCGCTGCTGCTTTTGCAGGCGAACAAAAATATCAAAGCGCCGGATACCTTCGAACACCTTGCCGGCTTTGGCCCCGCCGATTCCGGTTTCGACTGTATTCAGGAATTCATCGATGTTGATGCCCAGGCGTGCCAGCTGCCGCCTGTCCGGCCGAACCAAAATTTGAGGCTTGCCGCCCTGCTGTTGGGCACGTACATCAACAGCCCCTTCAACATCCTGGATCACATTTTTAATCTCCTGCGCTTTCCCCGCCAGTGTATCAAGGTCATCTCCGTAGAGGCTGGCCACAACCTGGGCGCGGACACCGCTGAGCAGTTCATCCGTTCGAAGCTGTATGGGTTGCGAGAAGTTGGAGGCCACACCCGGTAAATCTTCCTGAAGCCGGGCTGCCATCGCAGACTGCAACTCTTCATAGGTTCGCCCTTGGTCCCACTGGTCCAGCGGTTTTAGGTTTACCACATTAAAGATAACATTGACTGGTTCAGGATCGCCGCCTACTTCCGCACGACCCACTCTGGAATAGACGCCCTCCACTTCGGGAAATGTTTTCATTGATTTCTGGATGCGCTTGGTATAGTCAGTGGTCGTCGGTAGATTTGCCCCGGGTGGTAAGACCGATCGAACGGCAAAGGTCCCTTCACGCAACGTCGGCTGAAACTCGGTTCCCAGGAAAGGGAATACAATCATGCTGGCAGCAAAGAGGGCCAGGGCAATGCCAAAGACGGCCTTGGGGTAGTTGGTACTTTTCTCAATAACCGGGCGGCAAGAGGACTTCACCTTGCGCACCAGCCAGGGTTCCTGGTCCATGCCTTCATCCGGTAAGATATAGCTGGAAATAACGGGAATATAAGTCAGGGCTAAAAAGATGGCACCCGCCAGCGCAAAGGTGATGGTAAAGGCCAGGGGCTTGAACATTTTGCCTTCGACCCCTTCCAGCGAAAAGAGCGGAAGGAAAACGATGATAATGATACTGGTGGCAAAGACGACCGGTCGAATCACCTCACGGGCAGCCTCGCCGACCGTCCTCAGTAAGGACACGTTTTTCCCTTTTTGCTCCTCCAGCAACCGGTAGGTGTTCTCGACAATTACTGTGGCACTGTCACCGATCATCCCGATGCTGATAGCCAGTCCACCCAGGCTCATCAGGTTGGCCGAAAGTCCGGCAATCTTCATCCCGATGAAAGCGATCAGGAAGGCCAGGGGCACGGTAGAAATGATGATCAGGGTGGATCGCAAGTCGCCCATGAAGAAGAACAGGACCACCAGCACCAAAATAGCACCTATATACAGCGCATTGGTGACGGTACCTACGGCTTTGCTGACAAGCTCGCCCTGCGAATAAAACGCTTCCATGACCATGCCTTCGGGCAGGGCGCTGTTGATAGCCTCCACCTTTTGATCAATGCTGGTCAGCAGATCCTGGGTATTGGTGCCGATTAGCTTAAGCACAAAGCCGCCTACCGATTCCTTACCGTTGGCAACGAGCGTACCCCGCTTGATCTCTGAACCGAACTCAACCTTTGCGATGTCTTCCACGTACACCGGGGTGCCGTCTTTGTTCGCCACGATAATATTTCGGATATCTTCCAGCCCCTTTTGGTCGGCTGAAATCCATCCATAGCCGCGAACCAGGTATTCTTCACCGCCGCGTTCGATGAAAGAAGCGCCGACATTTCGGTTGTTTTTGTTCAGGGCCTGCTCAAGGTCGTTGAGTGTGAGTCCGCGGGAGACCAGGGCATTCATATCCACATTCACCTGGAACTGCCGCACATTGCCGCCCAGCGACAACACGCCGGTGACCCCGGGCACGGTTCGAAGCTGCGGCTTGACAATCCAATCCTGGGCCGTACGGATATCCATCAGAGAGTTCTGTGCTCCTTCTTTATTCTTGACCTCGTACATCATCACGGTTCCGAGACCGGTGGTAATGGGTCCCAGCTGCGGATTTCCCAGTCCCTTGGGGATCTGCTGCTTGGCTTTGCTGAGCCGTTCGTTGACCAGCCGGCGGGCAAAATAGATATCGGTGGCTTCCTCGAAATAGATGTTTACACGCGAGAGCCCGAAAATGGAGGTACTCTGCACGCGGTCCAGCTTGGGAAGTCCGTACATGGATATTTCTATGGGATAGCTGATCTGCGTTTCCACATCCACCGGGGAGAGCCCGGGGCTGGAGGTAAATACCTGGACCATCGTGGGAGATACATCCGGGAAGGAATCTATGGGCACATCCCGAAAAGAGAAGTATCCATAGCCGGCTACGGCCGCTACCACCAGCAGGACGGTCAGCCGGTTTTTTAAAACTCGATCTATAATTTGTTGAAGCATGATAAAAAAGATTATTTAACGAATATCTTTATTGATACATCATTTATGATTACCCACCCCTCAATCCCCTCCCGAGGAGGGGAGAAAAGTCTTCCTGCGAAGGGGAGGATAGCTTATAGCGTGAGCGCCTGTTCTACAAAGTTTTAGATCCGCTCGTGCTTTTTTACGAGCTAGAGGCTTGTGATAGTACGCTAATGACTGTGCGAGGCACTACGGGACTGAGCCGTCAGGGCTGATTTCAGGTCAAAGGCCCCGGCAATAACTGCCCGGTCGCCCGGTTGCAAGCCGGAGGCGATCTCGACCATGCCCTCATTTTCGGTACTCAGCATCACCTTTGTTGCCCGGAAGCTGCCGGGCTCTTGGCCGGGTACAAAGACCATAGATTCACCTTCAATGGTCTGCACGGCATCCACCGGAATCATCGCGATCTTTCGTTCGGTATCAGTCTGGATACGGACCGTGCCAAACATCCCGGAGCGTAGCTGGCCGCCGGTGTTTTCGAGATGTGCCCGTACCGGCATTGTGCGGCTGTCTTTTTGCAGGGCATATGAAATCCAGTCGATGGTGCCTTTGAAGGTGGCACTGGGCAAACTACGCACCGAAAGGCTTATCGATTGCCCCTGCTCGAGGTACCGGATATCCTGTTCGTAGGCATCAATCATCACCCACATTTTTGAAAGATTGGCAATATGGATGGGCGTCTCGCTGGAGGATACCGTCTGCCCCGGGGAAAGATTGCGTTCCTGGACCACACCGTTAATAGGGCTGGTGATGTAGAAATGCGAGAGGGGAGCCTCCGTGCCGGCTTCAATGCTTTGGATAGCCTCGTTCGACAACCCATACAGGCGGAGGGCTTCGGCTGCGGCATCACGTTCAGCCCTGGTCTGCTCATACTCAGCCTCCGCTTTAAGCAACTCCGCCTGGCTGGAAATATCCTGCTCAAAGAGGGACTTCTCCCGCTTATAATGAGCCTGTTCTCTCTTCAGAGCCGCCCGCAGTCGAATGTAATCGGCTTTAACCTTGCCCAGCTCCACGCTGCTCATCAGTACGAGTCGCTCTCCTTGCTGAACATTATCCCCCAGATCTTTCAGAACACGAATCACCTTGGCTTCAATGCGGGGACCCACTTTGGCAATCTCATCCAGGTCGTAGGTGATACTGGCCGGGCGCGCAATGGTGGAGGATGCGCTGCCGGAGTTCAAGGTATCAACTTTAATGCCCAGGTTGTTCCGCTGCTGCTTGCTCAGGTGTACTTCCCGGGCCTGGTGTTCGCTTTCCCCGGAGTGGCCTTCGGTCTCGCTACTTTTGGCATGCTGTTCCTCATCTTCAGCATGTTCCCCCCGGTGCTGGGAGGGTTTCTTCGTATGGTTTTCATTGTTGTTATTGGAACTAGAATTCGAACTGCAACGGGTTAAAAGCGGCCCTGTTGCAATCAATGTTATAAAATTTAAAAGTATGATTAATTTCTTCATGGTTTTCGTTCTTTAGGATTCAAGAGTCCTTTGAAATACTGACATCATATTTCTACTTCGTCGTGCTGCGCTCAATATGACGTCAGTCTGAGCGCAATGAGTCCCGATTTCTCGGGACGAATGAAGTCGAAGAGTCTTAAATGTATTTTTGTAAAGGCATTTATAAATGAGATTTCTTGTTTTGCTTGTCGTCGCAGGATGTGTGGACATCCCCCGTCCCCGATACTCGGGGCACCCCCTTCGAAGGGGATTTCTTTTAGTCAGAAGGATTTTTTATGCTGTGATAAGCGTCCACGCTTATCTGCAATTTCTTCAAGCGTGGACGCTTGAAGAAGCCAGTAAAGAGGTTTGCACTATTCTTCTATTCTAACCTCAGAAAGTGGGGTGCCGATTAGTCGCTCGACGTCAGCGACACTTCGGTGATACTCGGCCAGCGCCTGGATATGACGGGTACGGCTTGCAAAAAGCGTGCGCTGGGCATCCAGCACTTCCAGGTAATCAAACTTGCCTTGCCGGTAGCCGATTTGGGCGGCCTTGAATGCCTCTTGGGCTCCGGGCAGTACCTCTTCTTCGAGTTGCTGAACCTCATGCTGTGCGCTTTGAAGTCGGTTATAGGCCTGTTGCAGGTCCCGGCTGGTTTCGGTCTCGACGGCCCGGCGTTGTGCATCTGCCTGGTTCAACCGGTATTTGGCTGCTTTGATATCTCCCTGGTTGCGATCAAAGAAAGGCAAGGGTATGGAGACGCCAACCAGCGCCGCTTCAGCCCCTGCATCTTCAAACCGTTTATAACCACCCGTAATGTTGATGTCGGGAACACCTTCAGCGCGCTGCAAATCAAGGTCGGCCTCGCGCTGCTGTATTTCGGCCGACCACCGCGCCACATTGGGATTGCGTTCGATGAAGCCGGTGAGTGATGAGTAGTCCGGCAAGGGCGTTGGGGGAGCCAGCTGTCCCGAAAGTTGTTGGAACCGGGGATTGCGGCTGCCCCAATAGGAGGCGAGGTTACTTCGGGTGGTGGCAAAGGAACTGCGAGCGTTGTCCAGGTCGATGCGGGCACGGGCGAGTTCTACGTTGGCTTTGGTCTGTACGAGTTTGGAGACCTTGCCGGCCTCGACCTGCGCGGCAATGGACTTGTACAACTTATTGGCGACCTTCACCAGCTCTTTCTGCTGCTGCCACTGTTTTTGGGCCTCCAGGGCGGATATGTATGACTTGGTGACGCCTGTCAATACTTCCAGCCTCTGGGTTTCATAGTCCCAGCCGGCCAGTTGTTTATTCGCATCGGCCAGCCGCTTTTGCTTTAGTTTGTCGGCACCCAGCAGGATCTTTTGGCTGAGGCGGATCGTGATTTCACGGTTGTCCAGTCCTTCAAACTGTTTCGTGCCGCCAAAGTTTTCCATCTCGGCTTGCAGTCGTGGATTGGGAAGCAGCGAGGCCTGGATGCGTTCGGCTTCTCTGACCCGCATCTGCCATCCGTAGCTTTGCAGCCCGGGATTCTCAAGCAGGGCTTTAGAGAGGGCATCCTCAAAAGATAATGTGTCGGATACGGTAATGGACGCCGAAGTACCCGGCTTGTTCTGGTTTTGATTCAAGTTCAGGGCGGGAGACTGTTCATAGGTTCGTTCTCCCAGGGTGCTTTTTGACGGTGGTTCAATAATAGATTCTTCGGTGGCACACCCGGCAGCAAGCACAAGCAAACCGAAGGCTATAACGAGTTTTAGGTTATTCATATAGGTAATCCAGCCAATTCTATAGTTTAAAGAGAGGCAAGAGCTGTTTGTTAGTATATTCGTTATTGGTTGAACAGAGAATAGGTTGAGCATATCTGTACCAAATAACAGATAACCATTAACTAATAACGGTTAGATCAGTCTTGCTTTAAAAGAATGAATTGTGGGTAGGCTGGACGACCTAGTTCAGCAGTACGACGGTCTGCAGGTTGGTGATAAGCAGATCTTCGATAAGAGGAGGGATAAAAGAGGCCAGCTGAAAAACCCGCGAGCGGGGCAGTATCTCGATACTGGTTGTAGCAATGTCTTCCAGGAAGGCGAATATTTTGCTTTGATCAAAGCGGGTGACCTGCTGTTCTTTAGAACAGATAACGGATAGCGCCACATCACTGTGATGGTCCCCAGAGGCATCAAAGGTGGGATTCTTATGCTGATGTGCTTCGGCGTGAACCACTTCTTCGGAAGGAATGGAAAAGAGACTTCCGGCTTCGGATTCGATGTTCACTTCTCCGTTGTCTTCGAAGCACAACACCAGTGCGTCGGCAAAGCCGTGGATACTTAAAACATGCAGACCGAACAGCAATAGCAACAGAACGGTGATTTGTTCGGTGCATTTTTTATGAGTTGTCCGAAATGCCTGCATTAGCTTTGGTAGATTCAAGAATTAAATCCAAATATAGGCAATTTGAGGAATATAGAAAATGAGGATTATTACTCGTTACTTTTGAAAGTGCAATAACAATTACCTTTTTACAATCCCATTTTTTTGTACCACCCCTACTCTACAAAGACTAGGAAAGTTGGAATCCCTAAAAGCCACGAGCTGAGTAAATTATCACTGCACTTACTTATGCTAAGCTTGGTCCGCCATGAGGTTCCTCAAACAGGCAACGATGTTGAAACTTCGGCTGATTAGTGGAGGCTACGTCATTGAATAATGTTTAGGTTTAACTGTGAAGCAGGAATATTATTTGTTAAAACAGAAGAATAGCGAGATTTATGTATCCAACCGTTTATAAAAATACAGATGATCCCGGAACTCATCCTGGTGATGATACGCATCCGGGATACGTCCGCCTTCTTCAAACCCAAAATGTTCCAGCAGCCTGATGCTGGGCGCATTTTTGGTTAGCAAAATAGCGACTAAAATTCGGTAGTTTTGATTAGTGCTAAAAGCGACGGCTTGCTTCATCAGTTGGGTGGCAATGCCACGGTTCTGGTGATTATAATCCACATAATAGCTGACTTCCACGACTTCATTGAGAGCCTGTCGTCCGGGACGATAAGCCGATACTGAAAGCCAGCCTGCCACTTCATCCTCTTCCAGGTAAACAAATACCGGGTAGCACTCTTCGGGATGTCGGGAAAACCATTCGTGCCGATAATTTATATCTACCGGCTGGCTGTGAGCCGTTCGAAATCCGTCACGTACCGCCTGATTATAAATACGGTTGATTGACTCCAATTGAGAAGGCTGCGCAAGCGAAATCATGCTCTTATCTTATCCCGGGGAAAATCTTAGGCAGCTTATTGATTTACCTTGGAGTGCTTCTTGCCGGTGTTGCTTTCCAGTCGTTTTTCGCAGGCTTCTACATCTTGGCAGGTACCAAAAAAGTGTAAGGAATGGCCTGTAATATTGAAGTCATGCATTTTGCCCATCATCGTTTTGATCTCCTGGATGCGAGGGTCACAGAATTCCAATACGGTGCCGCATTTTTTGCAAATGATGTGGTCGTGCTGCTGGTAGGCATAAGCACGTTCATAATAATACTGATTCTTACCGAATTGCTGGCGCTGCACAAGTCCACATTCAACCAGCAGGTCGAGTGTATTATAAACCGTTGCGCGCGAAACACGGGTACCGCCGTCTTTCATGTTAAAGAAGATGTCATCAGCGTCGAAATGACCATCAGCACTGTAAATTTCTTCCAGCACCATAAACCGTTCCGGCGTTTGGCGTTGATTGTGTTCTTTCAGGTAGGAGCTGAAAATCTCCTTAACCAAATCAATTGTTTCTTCCGTTGCTGGATGTGCCATACATAAATTTTTCTTTTAATATAAGGAATTGCAACAGCTAAAAAAACTAACTCTGCAAGTTGATTACAACCGAAAAAAGGCTGAAGTGCTGAATTTTCCATTCATAATGTTATATTCGGGTTTAGGGTTCCTTTTTTGAGATTATTTAGGGACGATATCAAGAATATTAACCAATGTATCCATATGCCTACAGTTGTAGCTTTTGAAACACTTACGGATTTATTTCTAAACCTATCTAAGAAATACGCCAACACAGATAAGGTTGCCTTTGCCCGTAAGCCTTCGAATGGGAAACCGTATGAAGAAATTCGCTGGGATGAGGTTTATGATGACGTCCAAACAATGGCTGCTTATTTGATTAAGCATGGCGTAGAAGCCGGGGATCGGGTGGCCTTGCTGAGCGAAAACCGCTATGAATGGTCTATCGTTGATTTGGCCTTACAGCTTATTGGCGGGGTGAATGTCTCTCTTTACACTTCGTTGCCTGCTAAGCAATGTGAATACATCCTACAGAATTCCGGGGCTAAGCTTTTCTTTGTATCAACCGGCATACAGCTTAAGAAGGCCCAGAAAGTGTTTGATAACTGTGAGGAACTCAAGCAGGTTATCGCCTTCGACGAACCCAATGTAGAACGCTATCTGGATGATCCGTACGTCACTCTTTTTGAAAAAGTGATGGCAGAAGGGCTGAAACTGGTTCCGGAATTAGAAGAAGAAATTCAGCGACGAAGTCAGGTCGTGGCGCCTGAAGATCTGGCTACGCTTGTTTATACATCGGGCACAACGGGTAAGCCGAAAGGAGCCATGCTGACTCACCGTAATATTGTGAGTAATGTTAAGGCCGCCCATCAGATGATAGATATTTATGATGAAGATCGGTGCCTTTCCTTTTTGCCTCTGTGCCACTCATTTGAACGGACGGCCGGATACTATGCAATGATGGCCGGTGGAGCGGAGATTTATTATGCGGAAAGTGTAGATACGGTGGCCAAGAATATGACCGAAGCACGACCAACCATCCTGATTAGTGTTCCCCGACTATTTGAAAAGATTTATAACTTGGTGACCAAAAGTATTGATGAGGGAACCGCGATTAAACAGAAAATTTTTGAATGGGCACAGTCAGTAGGACAAAAATACGCCGCCGGACAACGTGGGTTAGTCTCTTTGCAAAAAAAGCTGGCTGATAAACTGGTCTTTGATAAACTGAAAGAGCGAACCGGCGGACGTATTCGATTTTTTGTATCGGGTGGGGCCGCTTTGCCTCCCAAAATTGGTGAGTTTTTTATGGGCGCAGGGCTCAACATCCTGGAAGGGTATGGATTGACGGAAACCTCACCCGTAATGTGCTGTAACACGCTGGGTGATGAACGCATGGGGACCGTTGGTAAGGTGCTGCCCGGGGTAACGGTTGCCATCCAGCGGCTGGAAGACAGCCAGGTGATTGGGGAGTTGAGTGGCGAAGATTATCCCTCGGATTTTAACTCCGAGCAGGGAGAGATTCTCTGTAAAGGTCCCAATGTGATGAAGGGATACTGGAAAAATGATGAGGCCACGGCCGAAATGATTGATTCAGAGGGATACCTGCATACCGGGGATGTGGGCCGGTTTAACAGGGGAAATTTGCAGATTACGGATCGCATCAAGCATATGATCGTCAATGCCGGCGGAAAGAATATTTACCCGGGCCCGATAGAAGATCTGTTTAAGACCAGCAAATGGATCGATCAGCTGGTGGTCGTGGGTGAGCGACAGGCTTATATGGCAGCGCTGGTGGTACCAGATTTTGAAGTTCTTGAAGCGCATGCCGAGGTCAAAGACATTGAATATTTGTCGATGGAGGAACTGATTGGGAAAGAAGAAATCCAAAATATCTACCGGCGCGAAATAAGAAGCTATGCCCATGAGCTGGCCTCCCACGAGAAGATTCGCGATTTCCGTCTGGTACCTAATGAGTTTACGGTGGAGACGGGTGAACTGACCCCCACGCTGAAGGTCAAACGGCGCATCATTGAGGAAAAGTATGGCTATTTAATTGATGATATCTTTGAAACTGACTAATCCGGAAATACATAGATTACGATAATTCCGTCACCGTATGTCATATCAGGTTTTCTACTGGATTCACATCATTTCTTATATTTCTTGGCTGCTTGCCTTTGCTCTAAGCATTGCGCTGGCTGCTAAAGTAAGAGGATCCAGAATGTTTGCAGAACAAAAAAGGTATATGCACTTAGAAAGATTAACCACCAATGTTGGAGCTCATCTGGGAGCCCTCGGTATTTTAATAAGCGGCAGCGCCATGGCCTCAATTTCCAGCGGACCGCAATGGGGCTGGCTGCCTTTTCAGCTCTATCCGTGGTTGGCTCTCAAGCAGATTATATTTGCTGCCATTTTAGTATTAGTTTTCTTTTCAATCCGGAGAAGCCGAATAGTAAAGCGGTTGCTAAAGCAAGAAGAAGTGGAAAAGGAATCGACGATGAACCAATGGTCTGCTGCCTACCGTATATCACTGTTGGTATATCTTTTTGTTCTTATCAACACCTTTCTGGGATTAGTAAAGCCCTATCTTTTAGGTTGATAATTGAAAAAGATAGAATGTGCTAATTTATGTAGCCAATACTCGTTCCAACTTTTCCATAAACGTAGATACACGACGCCGATTAACCCCAAGATCGCTGTATCCTTCACGACTGGCACTCTTTATGTGGAGCAGCGTTTGATGGTTATCAGCAGCAGGAGTGAGTTGGATAGTATAGTCATCCCGAAACAAAAATACTTTAAAGGTGGCTTCAATCCGATAATGGTCCCGATCAATAGAGATTGTTTCAGGTTTCATTTGTTCTACCACAGAAAGGCAGCTCTCAAAGGTATAATCTATAGAAGCCGGTGTAGACCGGCTGTAGCGGATACAGTTGGGCGAGTCGGGGCAGGGCGGCAACGGGTTATTCGATAGATCGAGGCTCTCTAAATCGGATGACTCCGATCCAAAGCGTGACAAGAGTGACCGGAAAGAAAAGTTTTTCAATGATTAGGGATTTGAGGGTAAAAAGTTAAAGCAATCTTCTATACAATCAGCGATGCGTAAGGATTGCTCATGGTTAGCGTTGATAAAACCCTCATTCATAGCTTGTTCAATAAATTCGATAAGTTGATTGTAATAGCCATCTATGTTAAAGAGGATAACGGGTTTGTCATGCAAGCCGTGCTGGGCCCAGGTAATAATTTCCATGAGTTCTTCCAGGGTTCCATATCCACCGGGAAGGGTAATAAAGGCGTCTGCGAGTTCAGCCATAAGGGCTTTACGCTCATGGAGGGTACTGGTGATGTGTCGCTTGGTCAATAGAGGATGCGCATGATCTTTATCATCAAGAAGAGTGGGAATGACGCCCTGAACTTCTCCACCGCGAGAAAGAGCCCCATCGGCTATTTCATTCATGAGTCCAACCGACCCACCACCATAGACTACACCAAAGTTATGGGAGGCCAGCTCTTGACCCAACATTTTGGCTTGCTTGGCGTAAGCAGGGTTGTCTCCTTTACTGGATCCACAGTAAACGCAGACGCGCTTGGATGGTCCCATCGTTATACCTTGGCGGTGCCTGCCATACGGTTCACAACAAGCTCTAACTTTTCAATCAGGTAGTCGATATCTGCGGGCGTATTATCTTTACCCATGCTGATGCGAATGCTGGAATTGGCCACTTCAGTATCGAGGCCGATATTATTTAGTACATGTGATGGCTCAACGGTTCCTGAGGTACATGCTGAACCGTTGGACACACAGATACCTTCCACATCGAGGTTGAGGAGTAGCATCTCGCCATCAAGTCCGCCTTCAGTGCCGGTAAAGGCAAGGTTCAGGATATGGGGCACGCCTTGCTCAGGGTCGCCATTGATGCAATAGTTATCTCCAAAAGTCTCATCCAGGCCACGGATCAGCTGCTTACGTAGTTTCTTAAAATGTCGGGTATGTTCTTCCATATCAGTCAGAGAAAGTTCAAGTGCTTTGGCGAGTCCAATAATACCCGGCACGTTCAGTGTCCCGCCCCGGCGACGTCGTTCCTGGGAACCGCCATGCATCCACGGCAGCCAAGGCGTACCGTGACGCATATAGAGCACACCAATGCCTTTGGGGCCGTAAATCTTGTGACCACTCATGCTTAGAAAGTCCAGGCCGAGGGTATCCACATCCACCGGAATTTTGCCAATACTTTGTACGGTATCGGAATGGAAGGGGATACCATGCTCTTTGCAAACTTCCGCAATTTCACTGAGCGGATTAATCGTGCCAATCTCATTATTCACGTGCATGAGCGAAACCATGGCTGTATTCTCGGTGATAGCATCGGCAACGTTCTCCGCGCGGATAATACCCTTGGCATCAGGCTCTGCATACACTGGTTTGATTCCCTTTCTTTTGAGTGCCTCTGCCGAGTGAAGTACCGCATGATGCTCCAATGGCGAAGTGATGACTTCCGTTTTGCCCGTTGCATTAACCACGCCCTTGATAGCCGTATTGTCACTCTCGGTGCCCCCGCTGGTAAAAATAATTTCGGCGGGCTCGGCGCCAATAGCCTCTGCAATGGTCTCTCGTGCTTCTTCTACCGCTACTTTGGCATTATTACCAATCTGATGGGCTGAATTGGGATTGCCAAAATGTTCGGTCAGGTAAGGGGTCATCGCTTCCAATACGCGCTGGTCTACCGGCGTAGTGGCAGCGTGGTCGAAATAAACGGTTTTCATCTTCGAGTTTTAATTATTAGAAATTACCCCAGTAAGATATCGAAATTTGGATAGAAAAACAGGTAGGTACTTCCTGTAAAATGAAGACTCATAAGAATGTGAAAGACAGAAAAGTTATGGCTCAACTTTTTTAGGCTACTTGCTTCAGTAAAGATAATTATGCATGTTAGCATCGGCTTTAAGAATCTATAGCCCTCTCTTTACGGTCGATAGATTCGTTCTTTTTAACAACTTCAAGTTTCTGATAGCATGTCGCTCGAGTCGGATATTCTTAATTCTGGTTACAAAACAATGGCTGTTTCGTGCATCATTGAATACAAAAATAAGATATTGCTTTTGCGGAGGAATAAAGAGCCACATGATAAATTATACTGCCCTGTAGGTGGAAAGGTAGAAGCTTTTGAAAGTCCCAAAGAGGCTGTAATGAGAGAAGTAGAAGAAGAGACCGGACTGAAAGTTAAAGATCCAAACCTTGCAGGGATTATGGTGGAGACTTCACCTACAAAATTTAACTGGATCAGCTTTATCTATTATCATAAGCTACCGCAGAAGGTTACACTCCAACGGATGGATACAGT
Organism: Fodinibius salsisoli; assembly: GCF_026229185.1. Lineage (GTDB taxonomy): Bacteria > Bacteroidota > Rhodothermia > Balneolales > Balneolaceae > Fodinibius > Fodinibius salsisoli. The sequence goes on from NZ_JAGGJA010000004.1 coordinate 218,690, forward strand.
AGAAGGGCATCTGGAATGGGTGCCTTGGGCGGGTATCGCTGATCTTCCTGTGCCGGAAACCGATCCTCCCATTTATAAAAAAGTGCGAGAACAGAAACCGTTTGTATACAATGTAGAGTATGATATGTCTGGCTCTCTTACTTCAATGTCTAATGAGATTAACGATACCTGATGGTTTTTTAAAGCCTTCTATTACTCAGAGCTCCAGGAAGACCGTTCCCTGTGAAAATGTTCTGGCCGTTCCTCCAATATAAACGCGATCTTCCCGATATTCACAAAACAGGATGCCGTGTCGCTCGGAAAGTTGATATGCGTTTAGGCTCTTCTTATCCAACTTGTTGGCCCAATAGGGAATTAGCGAACAGTGGGCGGAACCGGTCACCGGGTCTTCAAAAATAGGAGACTGGGGCGTGAAGTATCGGGATACGAAATCAGCTTTCTGTCCTGGAGCGGTTACTGCAATTCCACCGGGATCCAGATTGATGGCTTCTAAGGCGCGCTTATCCGGAGATAACTTCCTGATCTGTTCCTCATCTTCATAAATCAACACATAATCTCTGCTTTTAAACACGTCTACCGGCGGTATATTGAGACTTTGACTGATAATATCTGGCAAAGACGACGTGCTTGGCATCCGTGAGGGGAAATCAAGATAGTATCGTCCGTCCCCATGCAATACCTGTAACGGTCCGCTATTGGATTGTAACCGAATGGTGCTCCTATTGTAATCCAGATGATGCCACAACACATGCGCTGAGGCCAGCGTCGCATGTCCACACAGATCCATTTCTATGCGGGGCGTAAACCACTTGATGGCTTGGGGTTCAGCCCCATCAAACAGAACAAAGGCGGTCTCGGGCAGAGCATTTTCGGATGCGATCTGTTGCATCGATCCGCTTGGAATATTTTCTTGCAGCAGACAAACCGCAGCCGGATTGCCACCAAATTGTTGGTCGGTGAATGCATCAACGACAAATTGTTGAATCTCCATGATACTATTTTTTCGAATTTGAATTAAATTTGGATGGTTTTATTCTTCTTCAGATAAAAATGCTTCGCCCAGCACGTCTTCGCCTATAGCCACTGAGGTTTCAATCAGCTTGATCAGATCTTTCTGTTTGGTACGATGGTTGGTTATGCTGACCCTAATAACATATTGCCCCTCCAGAAAAGTATAGGTTGGAGCAGCCACGCCGGACTCATGGAGGCGCATCAACAGCTCTTTGTTGAGCCGGTTGAGGTTAAAGCCATCCAGCTGCCCCGGATTAAACCGGTAGCAAACAATATTCATCGGGATGCCGGCCATGAGCTCCAGGTTCGGATTTTCTTTGACCAGTGATCCCAAGTATGACGCCTGGGTTATATTTTGGGTGATGAGTTTGCGATACTTTTCAATTCCATGTTCTTTCAGCGACATCCAGACCTTCAGTGCTTTAAAGCCCCGGGACAACTCCATCCCGAAGTGTGAAAAGGTTTCGGGACCCGCTGCAAGTCCCCGGTCATGAGCTGTCAGATAATCAGCCTCCGTTGTAAAGGCTGCCCGGTGTATTTCAGCATTGCGGACCAACACACAGCCCACTTCATACGGCATGTACATCCACTTGTGCAGATCAAAGGCGATGCTGTCGGCCTGTTCCAAGGACCGCAGTTTGTCTTCGTAAGCCGGAACCATTTTAGCCAGGGCACCGAAGGCACCATCCACATGGAACCAGAGGTCAAACTCCCGAGCGATGGTAAGAAGCTCATCCATCGGATCGATGGCGCCAGTGTTCACCGTCCCCGCATTGCCAATAATGCAAAAGGGCGTATAGCCCTCCTGTTGATCCCGGATAATCTGCTCTTTCAGGGCATCCGTTTTCATTTGATACCGCTCGTCAACCGGAATTTCCCGCAGTTGGTTATGTCCAAGACCGATAACTTCCATTGCTTTGACAATACAGTTGTGGGTCTCGCTACTGCAGTAAGCCGTAAGTTTGCCATCCGTTGCATCCACTCCACCAGCTTTGATGGCATCTGAAGCGGTATTGCGTGCCACAAGCAGTGCCGTAATATTGGCCATACTCGCGCCACTGAGCAGTATACCACTGGAATCGGAAGGATAACCCAGCAGCTGTTTGCACCAGTCCAGCACCTGCCTTTCAACATACATGGCGCTGTGTTCGCCAATTCCCACATTGGGATTCATAACGCTGGCCAGCAGTTCTGACAGGGCTCCCAGAGCCGTACCGTTCCCTTCTACCCATCCGAAAAAACGGGGATGAATATTTCCTTTGGGATAGGGAAAAATATTCTTTTTGAATTCTTGGTAGACCGCATTGGGATCGCTTGGCCCTTGAGGCATAGCCTGCTTTAAATTTTCTTTTACGTCGGCTGGCACTCCCTTCCAAACCGGCTGGTCATCGAGATCTTTAAGATAATCAACCATATCTTCGATGATTTGATGTCCCAGCTCCCGGATGGTATTCCAGTCCTGGGGATCTAGGTCTATCTCTTGTTCTGTAGTCGTTTTAGTTTTTTCCATTGTAAAACTGGTTGTTTTAATCACAAATTAGCTTTCGCTTGTTTCTTGACTGAATATGACGGATCTTCTGAAAAGAAAACAGATTCAGATTTTAGAAATATGACCATATCAGATAGCAATGGCAGACTCTCTGAAAAATACCAGTGACGATCTTTTTCTGTACGAACATATTGCCCGAACCATCGAAAAAAGCATCCAAAAAGGGGCTTTACAAGTAGGCGATAAACTGGATTCGGTACGAATGTTGAGCCAGAAAATGGATGTCAGTATGAGCACAGTCTACAATGCCTACTACGAGCTGGAGGCCAAGGGACTTATTGAGTCCAGGCCGCGCTCCGGATATTACGTAAAATTTATTCCGAATCATGAGCTCCGGGCTCCGGACTTCCGGAACCATACGGTGGATGTGCAGGAAATCACCAACCGTGAAATCATAGATGAAGTGATTCAGCAATCCATTACGGACGATTATCTCGAACTGTCAACAGCCGTTCCGGCACCAGAGTTGCTCCCTCTGAAAAAGATTAAACGAAGCATACAGGCGGCCTATAGGAATGATCCGGAGAACGGCATCCGCTACGAACATCACCGCGGAAATCCCGGGCTGCGAAGGCTGATCAGTAAACAGGCCATCAGCTGGAATCGTACCTTTCACGAAGATGATATAATCGTCACGGCTGGATGTATGGAAGCGTTGTCAGTGAGCCTCCGGGCGGTTACCAGTCCGGGTGATACGGTTGTCATTGAGAGTCCCACATATTACGGCCTGTTCCAGCTTCTGGACAGCATGAATCTAAATGTGATTGAAATTCCTGGCCGCCCTGACGAAGGTATCAATCCGGACAGGCTGGCAGAGGTACTCAAAGAAAACGAGGTACAGGCTGTGGTGTTAATTCCCAATTTCAATAATCCACTGGGCAGCTGCATACCCGACGAAGCCAAGCAGCAAATTGTGGACTTGGTGGCTCAGCATGAAATTCCTCTCATCGAAGATGATATTTATGGCGAGCTGTTTTATGGGGACCATCGCCCGAAGACCTGCAAGACGTACGACGAGGAAGGCTGGGTTATTTACTGCTCCTCCTTTTCTAAAACCCTGGCACCGGGCTATCGCATCGGATGGTGTATCCCCGGCAGGTTTAATAAGGATGTGTACTATCAAAAGTATATTAACAGCGTATCAGGCCCTACGATTACGCAAAAAACCATTGCTCATTTTCTGGAAAACGGTCGCTACGACCTGCACCTAAAACGACTCCGCAAAGCCTTGCATATTCAATGCCTCAAATATTCTAAAGCAATAACTGATTCCTTTCCGGACAGTACGCGCATCACCCAGCCCAAAGGTGGCTTTGTACTTTGGATAGAACTGGATGAACATATCAACGCAGTTGAGCTTTACAGGAAGGCGATGAAGCAGCATATCAGCATATCACCGGGACACATTTTCTCCACCGGGGATCGATATCAGCATTTTATCCGGATTAGTTTTGGGAAACCCTATAGTGAAAATGTAGATCAAGGGTTGAAAGAATTGGGAAATTTAATCAAAACTCTTTAGTTCTAAGGTGTACATAGCTCAGAATGAAGAAGGAAGGGGATAAAAATATCAGGAAGATTTTAAGTGTAATCCCATGAAGACTTTTATACATACGCCGGCAAATAACCTGAAAGATAGCTTATACTTTTATAGGAAACTGAATTTTACGGTTCTTTCGGAAGAAAGTCCCACTATCGTTTCTGATGGAACTCTCTGTATAGAAATTAGTACTGATCATTTTGCCCGGAGGGGTATCAAATTGGTTAGCCAAAGCTGGGAGCAAACTATCAACAAGCTAAAGGAAGTAACGACCATCAAAAAAACTGATAGTGGTTACCTGCTTTCTGATGTCAGTGGCACGTGGATATATTTGGTAGAGGAGGCCAACGAACTGAATGTTGAGCTGCCAAACTCAAAGTCAGCCCTGGGAAATAATATGGGAATCAGCATAGAGACGATAGACATTAAAAAATCTACAGAAATTTGGATGACCTTGGGCTTTAGTCGTAGTTCAGAAGAGTGGCCCTCATTTACCAATGAAGATGGAGTGACCGTTACATTTTATGAGCCAAACAGCTGCCCGCACTTATTTTTCAATCCTTCGCTTACCTATTTTAATGGGGATGAAAACCTGCAGATAATCGAATATATCAGGAGTCAGCAAATTCCTATTACCGAAGAGATCACCTACTTCAATGAACAGGGAATTGTCGATAATATCGTGCTCCGCGATCCCGGTGGGTTGGGATTCTTTCTTTTCAATGATTAGTCCCCCGCTAATGAGCCCAAAAATTTCTTTCTTCGAGGGTAAGAGTTGGTTTAAATTGGCAGAATAAAGGCAACAAAATTTTAATTTTGATTATCCATTGATCAATGTACATTGCAACCGTATTTTGAGGCAAATTTTAATGAAATTAGTGTAGAATCATGGATAAGATGACGCTCAAAGATGTAGAAGTAGAAGGCAAAAAAGTATTGATGCGGGTGGACTTCAATGTGCCGATTGAAGATGGCAAAATTGGAGATGATAACCGTATTGTGCAGGCCTTGCCATCCATCAAAAATGTAATAGAACGCGGAGGCAAATTGATTTTGATGAGCCACCTCGGGCGTCCCGGTGGATCAGTGGATGAATCTCTGAGCTTGCGTCCGGTAGCAGAGCATCTGCAAACACTGGTTGATACGAATGTACATTTTGCTGCTGATTGTATTGGCGAGGAGGCCACATCGATTATTGAGCAAGCTGAAGAAGGAGAAATTGTACTGCTGGAAAATGTGCGGTTCCATGAAGGCGAAAAAGCCAATGATGCAGAATTTTGTAAGCAGTTAGCGGCACATGGGGATCTTTTCTGTAACGATGCGTTCGGAAGCAGTCACCGTGCCCATTCATCCGTAGCTGGCGTTACACGCTTTCTTCAACCGGCGGTTTCTGGCTTCCTGCTCGAAAAGGAGATTAAGTACTTAAATAATTCTGTAAATAATCCCAAGCGCCCGTTTGTAGCTATATTGGGAGGAGCCAAAGTATCCGATAAAATTGGCGTTATCGAAAATCTGTTGAGTAAAGTTGATACTATTATCGTTGGCGGTGGAATGACCTACACCTTCTATAAAGCAAAAGGATTACCCATCGGTGATTCGCTGGTAGAAGAAGAAAAAGTGGATCTGGCCTCCGAACTTCTTGAGAAGGCTGACGAGCAAGGCATTAAATTTATGCTTCCGGTTGACTCGGTGGTAGCCAAAGAATTTAAGAATGATGCCGAGCAGAAAGTAGTGGATGAAGACGGCATCGAAGATGGCTGGCTGGCCCTGGATATTGGTCCACAGTCGGCTATTGCGTTTGGCAATATTATCAAGAATGCGAAAACAGTGGTCTGGAATGGACCGATGGGCGTTTTTGAGATGGAAAACTTTGCCCACGGCACCAACGCTGTGGCCGAATCGCTGGCTGAAGCAACGGAACTGGGGGCTACGACTATCATTGGTGGAGGAGACTCGGCCGCAGCCATCAAGCAGGCAGGACTTGAAAGCGAGGTTTCCCACGTTTCCACGGGAGGCGGAGCCAGCCTGATGTTCCTGGAAGGTAAAGATCTGCCCGGCGTTGTAGCCCTGTCGGATAAATAATAGCTTGGTAAATGTCGTTAAGCATTATTACTCCCCTGGACATGAAAGTGTGCAGGGGAGTTTTTAATTTTGTCACTGTTACCTTTAAAGTAGACTTATAAGATATTGATGTTCGTTTTGGCTTGATCCAAAACGAACCAAAAGAGTCAAGACTAAAAATTCCTTGGCGACCACTCACAGTAGCTGTGTTGCACAATTTTGATGGTCCATTTTCATTATATAGATGTGATTGAAGATTTATACGGGTAACAAAATTGTGCGTTCACACATCTATCAGCTCGTTTTTCTCTCCAAGGAATTTAAGGTCAAGGCTTGAACAGGCACTGTCATTACCCCGCACCGCCGGCCGCGCCTCCGCCAGCTACCCCGGCCGAAGCTCCAGTGGCACCCACAGCTCCGCTCGATACAGAACCAGGAAAAGAGGTCGCCCCGGAAGCCGTTAAACTGCTGAAAGCCCGGGCAAAATTTGAGCTTGAATGAATGCTATTTGGATATATTACAAACCAAATAAAAGCAGAAGAGGGATCCTCATTCCGGGAGATCATCGTTTTGATTTCTTTTTCCGAGAGTCCAAAAGCAACAGAATAAATGGCATGTTTGTCCAGTAAATCACTGCCTATAGAGTACCTTTCAGCATTTTTGAGTCCTGCTTTATATGCTTTCCAGCGTTTATACGTAGCTTCGCCTTCAGGAGTACGCCGGATGATTCCTGCAGATCCCGCCATGAGGCCGAGGGTTATAAGGATGGGAACCACTCCAATGGCCCCGGCCCAAATAGTGGCAATGACACTGCCTATCAGCAGAAGCACTTGAACGGCGATATTGGCATAGACGCCTTTGTAACTTTGGGCGTCATACCATTCTTGTGCTTCGCAGTAGTCATTGAGCTGGGTCTTCCAGTCGGAGAACCACTTGGATGCCTGGTATGAACTTCTGGAAAACAGTTGGTCAATTTGTTGATTGCCTTTCGCTATTTGTTCTTTAACAAAATTCTTTAGGTTGGCCTCCCATTCGGTTAGTTCATCTGAAGGTGTAGCATCAGTTTCCTTGACTTCAAACTGCTGTTCTTCACTGCCAAACCAACCCTTTTCTGGTTCTTTTTCTTCGATAACGAAATACTTTCGCCTGGCCAAATCAAGCAGGGTAGCCATCAGGTGGAGGCTGGAAATGGTTTTGCCCTGTAAAAGCCAGCCTGCCACTGCCGGTTCCAAGCGACCGGGAACCATAATAGTTTCCGTTGCTGATATGTGATTTGCAGAGTGTCGCTTGCCAAATTTTCGGTAGAAAAACAGGAAAAAACCGATGCTAAGCAGGGAAGTAATGATCATCAGCTGCCTGCCATAATGGGCAAAACGTGCATCCTTTCTTTGCTGCTCTGCCAATGCCTGTTGATGCTCTTTTTCATCCTCCCGGGCAGAAACAAGCGTATAATCTGGGTCGGTCACGGAGACCAGCTGTTGATCAAAAACACTTCGGGGAAAAATAGCACGAATTTTTACCGACTCCTCTTCATCCAGGTTGGCTGCGGTTAGCTGATATCCTTCTGTACTGTTAATGAGCGATATTTTCGATTGTGGACCACGAGTCCAGCTGAAGATCGAGTCCGTACCAACGGACTGGGGAAGTTGAAGTTGGATGTCCAGCGAATCCGTATCCTTCTCCCGATTGGAACTGATGTAATTCCAGAAAAATTCCGACCACTCGGGACCTATGACAATGGCTCCTTCCAGCGTGTAGGAAATGGAAAACGTTCGTTGCTCATCATCGGCATTATAAAACCACTGTACCCGTATTTCTTCATCGCTACGTTGAACCCGGAATGTCCCCGGCTTTTCGCTGTTGCTATTAGTATAAGGTTGATGTTCTTCAGCTACCCGGATATTGCCAATGGAAGAATAACCCTCTAATGGCAAACGATAGTCTGCCCAGGAGAACGAATCCTCAAATTCATATGTACGGTATTCCGTTATTTGGATAGAGCCATCCGACTGGATGGAAACTTCTACCCGGATGCTGGGAATTTCGTACGATTTTGCCAGTCCGCCCTGGGGTAGTGAAAAAGTGATTGCCAATACGAGGATTAATAAGCCTTTCAAATGATGTTTCATGAACGTTCTATATTGATTCTTGATCATGAGTGATGTTACTTAATAGTAGCATGTTTGAATAAAACAAAAAATAGATACTTATGACTGAGGTAACCAACCAGGTTCTCACCGACGATGCCCGTCAGAGTCAGAATTTTTTTACGAGTGATCAAATTCTCCGTCATTATGTAAACAAACATCTTGATCCTGCTGCCGTGGATTATATGGAACCTCATTTGGACCAGCTGGGTCACGAGGCCGCAAACCGGATGAACGATCTTTCTCAGGCAGCTGACCAATATACCCCAACGCTCAACAAACGAACGAAATTGGGTAAAACAGTGAACCGGGTAGATTTTCATCCCGCCTATGAGCAGCTGGTGGATATCGCCGCTCAATCAGAAATGTTTTACGTAAAATATCATCCCCGGTTACGAAAACAGTTTATGGGCCATCGACATACGCTAGGTTTTGCCGCTGGTCAGCTTTACGCCATGAGTGAACTGGGTGTTTACTGTCCGCTGTGCATGACGGATGGAGCAGCTCATTTGGTTGATAGGTATGCGCCTGAATCGATCAGGGAAAGACTGTTGCCCAAACTATCGGCTAATGAGGGAGCACATCTTGCGACCGGAGCGATGTTTTTGACAGAGAAATCCGGAGGATCAGATGTAGGTCGTAATCTTGTGACTGCTGAACAGGTAGAAGGAAACCAATATCAACTGAATGGCGAAAAGTGGTTCTGCAGCAATGTTAATGCGGAGGTTATTATGGCGTTGGCCCGGACCGGGAAGCAGGAAGAAGGTACCCGGGGACTCTCTCTGTTTTTAGTGGAAAAGGATCTGCCGGATGGGACTGCTAACCAAATGAATATCATACGGTTAAAGGAGAAGTTAGGGGTGCGGTCAATGGCGACTGGTGAAGTAGAATTTAACGATACGATAGGTATCCGGTTGGGAGCAGAAGGCAAGGGCTTCAAGCTCATGGCAGAGATGATCAACATTTCCCGAACCTATAATGCTATTGCAGCCATTGGGGGCACCCGGCGCGCTATTGTTGAAGCCTATCAGTATTTAAATCACCGGCTAACATTTGGCAAACGAGCCATTGAACATGCATTAATTCGTCAGAAATTTCAGGAACTGGGGGCTCTTTATGTGGGAGACTTTCTACTGGCTTGGCGCGCTATACGAGCGATGGATGCAGCCGAGGAAGGAGCTCAAGATGAGCAACAGTTAATGCGGTTGCTGGTGCCCATGGCCAAGTGGCGGACGGCTGAGCAATCAGTGTATATCGTAAGAGAGTGCATGGAACTGATGGGCGGCAATGGGTATATCGAGGATTTCGTGATGCCGAAGCTTTTGCGCGATGTGAATGTTCTGCCAATTTGGGAGGGATCAGGAAATATCATTGTGCTGGATATTCTACGGGCTTCCCAGAAGTCAGAAGGCCTTCAATTGGTGATTGAGCAAATAAGGGAGGTCAGTGATGAATCGGAAGAATATGGTGAGATTATTAAAAGAGAGCTGACGCATTTATTGAGAATCTGGAAGAAGCTAAGAGAAACGGAAGATCGGGATGTCGTTGAAGCTACCGTTAAGCCTTTATTTAAGCAACTTATCCTTCTGTATGAGATGGCACTGATGATTGAAGAGCGAGATAAGACCAGCAAGGCATGGATAGATCCAGCCCTGAACTACCTGGCATCGACGCTTGAAACGGATATTAGGATTCAACATCCTGCTAATAGACAAGAAGTTGCTGATCTAATAGCGTGGGATTATTAATTTGATCCTATGAATCTGCAGCTTTGTCCCCAGGCTGGTATAACGATACGGCATTCCGGTAGAAGATTTTTTCGATAGTCTCCGGGGCATCTGCTGCTTGTTTTATCAGCTCAATATCCTGCTTACGAAATGGACGTGGAGCGCGTGTGGAGGGTAGGTCGGTACCAAAGAGAATAGCATCCGGATTGGTATGGATGAGATCTCGCAGGGCAGAGGAGATATCAAAATTGACTCTACCGAATCCTGTGGCTTTAACGAAGGTGCCTTGGTCTACCAGTTTGAGCAGGGTAGGGAATCCTTTCTTAGATAATCCAAGATGGTCGATAACAGCGATCGGGAGTTCTGTGATAAGCGTGTAAAGGTCCGCCAGCTCACTCGAATCGACATACAGTTCGGTATGCCAGCCGACCAGGTCGTAGATCCGATGGGCAAATGAAGACATGCCATCAATACCGGCGGAACCACCGCGTCTTAGGTTAAACCGTACAGCACGGACCCCTGCCTGGTGAAGTCGCAATATCTGCTCATCTATGGTGGAAGAGGGAATTTGAGTAACTCCCACAAATGAAGGACCGAGTTCTTTCAAAGCAGCTTTGAGATAGCTTTGGTCAAACTCATGAAACGAACCGGATACGATAGCTCCACCAACAATGTCGAATTCTTTGGTCTCTCGCCGATAATCATCACAAGTAAATTCATCAGGCAGAAAACCATGGTTGGGTGTTAGGGGAAATTCATGGTCAATGATATGAAAGTGGGCATCAAAGAGTTTCATAAATAGCTTTTAGACAACACCAGTACTTGCTTGCAAAGCTTTACCTGAGGATACAAGAATAATCCGCGAATAACAGGTGGATTAGGCCATTTAGCTTATAATTATTTTTTGCCTGACCATCACAACAGTTTTTTGACAGAACCAAATGTCAGCGAATGCTCTTCGGTACCCCTGGTGCCAAGCAGGAATCCAATCGGTTTGAGACTGTCAATATTCTCGCAGACAATCTTGAGCATGGCCAGGTAAGGGATCACCATAAACATACCGGGCAGCCCCCAGATCATTCCACCTGCCACCAGCGAAAGTATGGTAACCAATGGATTAATCTGTACATACGAGCCCGTGATGTTCGGGGTAAGAATATTATTTTCAATAAACTGGATAACAAAAAATTGGCCAATGACGCCGAGCGCTAGACCGGGTGATTGAGTAGCCAGCACAAATATCAGGGCGATGCCATAGCCGATAACGGTCCCCAAGTAAGGAATGAGGTTGAAGATAGCGGCAATAATGCCCAACAGAAGTGCATATTCGATTCCAATCAGGTAGAATCCCAGGCTGTTTAAACCAATTAGAATAAAGCAGACAATGAAAAGTCCTTTCAGATATTTTGGAACCACTTCTGCAGCTTGGTCAATAATATCCTGCGTTACTTTGTGCTGGTTTGATGGTACAAGTTTAGAAATAAATGTGCGGAATTTATTCCGGTAAAAAAGGAGTAAAAAAGTATAGACAGGGAGCAGACCAACAGTCAGTATGGTATTAGCTGTGCCCGTAAAGAAACCGGCAACATACTGTCCCGAACCTCTGATACTTTCAACAATTGAATCCAGTTGCTCAGCAGTAACTCCAAATGTACGTCCCAGGGCCCACCGAAAGCGAGTGATATTGGTATCAATTTGTTCTTGCAGGTTGGGCAGATCGCTTGCAAACATCGTAACGAGCAGAACGATTCCATAGACGGCTCCAATAACCAGAGAAAACGATCCGATGATTAGAATCAGGTTGGTTGCAATGCGGGGTAACTTCCAATTTTCCATACGCTCTGCTGCGGGATAGAGCAGGTAAGCAAAGAGGATGGAAAGAAAAAGCGGAACCAAAAGCTGTTTGGTGATGATCAAAGCTGCGATAATAGCAAAAGAAAGAAGCAATCGAATTAAGTATCGTACTGCAAGAGGGTATTCTTCCATATTAAGCCTAAAGAATTATTTTGATTGCCTTAAATGAAGTTACTCGATTTTCAAGTTATCACTTTATCAATGGTTTTATAATTATAAGCAGGTGTGCTAAAATAGCTTACAACTCCTGTAGTAATGCTGACTTCAACTCGGGTATCTCTTGTCGCGCTATTTTTTGAGCTACTGCTAAGGCGCATCCCCAGGAAAGCGTAACACCAGCCCCGCCGTGACCATAATTATGGATAATCATTTTACCCTCCTTTTCTTCTTTCTCTAACCGTAGACCGTTATTTTTGTTTCGAATATACCGATATCCAATTTGGGCCGTCAGCTCATCGGGATTAGCAAGTTCCTTATTGTAGGTATGAGTTAGAATCTGGTGGTTGAGATCGATAATTTGTGCCGGCACCGAACAACCGTCTATCTGATAAGTTTCATCATCACCAAATGGAGGCCACCTTTGTTCATGAAGTCGACCAATTTGTCGACTTCCGCCCAGAACCCATCCATCTTTGCGGGGATAGCAGTAGACGTCACAGGGTTGGCCTTCAAGATCCGAGTACAGAGAAGCTTGGGGCGTATAATTATAGGAGACAACCTGGTCTTCTGAATTCTTGATTAGTGGCGTACCTGCTTTGTGGAGAATATGTCCGCGTGAAACTTTTGGCTCGTCGACAGGATCTTTAAATAAGGTGTCACTGCCGGTTCCACTGCAGTTAATGATAATGGGGGCTGGTAACTGGGAGATATCATCAGTGGATAGTTTTTGCTGCGTAATGGTACCACCATGCTGTGTATAGCGATTATTTAAAGCCGTAAAATAGTTCGGCCAGTCGGCGAATAAGCCATCAAATGACCAGCCATAGAGCTTTGGACTTTGGAGGCGTCTCGGGACACTATCTGGATCTAATTCATCCATGAATTGAACATTCAGCATCTGGTCAAGGTAGGAGGGAGGATCGACTTCATACTCAAAAACCTCATAATGCTCGTGAAAAGTTATTCCGGGAAAGGCCTGCTTGCGCAGGTTAAAGAACAGCGCCTGCGAACTGGAAAAGATAGCTTGAAGCTGATCGGTATGAGCGGAGTGAGGAATAATAGAAGCAGCCGGAAAGAGGCTGGCAAACTCTGGGAGAGAGCCGGCATCAGGAAGGTCATCATAGGTATGTTTAGCAATAATTTCCGTGTCATATCCCAGACATTGCAAAGTCAGGGCGGTGGTAACACCGCTCACGCCCGCACCGATGATGATAACATCTTTACTCATAGTAAATATTTAAAAATAATCATTCTTAATTCTAAACTTATGATTGCCACGGGAGGTGTTTTAAATCAATATTACCCCCGCTAATAATGATGCCTATCCGTTTATCGGTACAGTCAATATGATGTAAGGCCGCTGCTATAGGAACGGCAGAGGAAGGCTCAATAATAATTTTCATGCGCTCCCAGATAAATCGCATGGCATCGATAATCTGTTGCTCAGTAACGGTAACAATTTCATCTACATGCTTTTGGATACAGGCAAAGGTCAGCTCGCTGAGGGAGGTACGGAGTCCATCGGCAACGGTATCGGTACTCTGAACCGGATGCAAGGTCCCCGTCTGAAAAGATAAAAAAGCATCATTAGCGACTTCTGGTTCGGAACCAACTATTGCGATTTCGCGAGAGAGGCCGGATGTAGTAATAGCCGTGCCACTCATTAGTCCACCGCCGCCAATAGGGGCTAACACCATATCCAGATGAGGCTGCTGCTCAAGGAGTTCTAAGGCCGCCGTACCCTGACCTGTAATGATATGCGGATTATTATAGGGATGGATAAAGGAAGCACCGGTCTCATCCACCACGTCCCGGAGTGTAGATTCTCTTGCATCCTGAGTAGATTCACAAAACGTAATATTTGCTCCATAATCTTTAACAGCATTGACTTTAACCTGTGGAGCATTTTTCGGCATCACGATATAAGCGGGGATTCCTCTTTTTTTAGCTGCAAGGGCTACCGCCTGCGCATGGTTTCCAGAAGAATGTGTGGCTACCCCTTGCCGGGCCTCCTCATCCGAAAGTTGGCTAATGGCGTACGTAGCACCACGAATTTTAAAGGCACCTACCTTTTGGAAGTTTTCACACTTTAGATAAATATGCCCCCGGGTTCGTTCATCAAGCTGTTGGTTAGTCAACACAGGTGTTTGGTGAACCTCAGGTTGGATAATTTGATATGCTTCCTGAATATTAGAGAATGTGGGTATTTGCATAATAGGAGAAAGCTTGGGTCTTAAATTTTATTTCGTCATAGAGTCTTTAATGCCTGTAAGTAATGATTTCCACCAGTAGTTAAAGATAGACTTATGTTTAATCCGTTGAAATTTAATCTGCCCTGCCTGCATACCCGTTTCGGGGGTATTATTTTCACGGACGACCATATTATTGGCAAAAAATGTTTTAAGGTTTTCTATCAATCCTTTTTGTTCAACAGATTGTTTATCGAGTACGGATATTTTGGCATCTTCGTAATCCATGATCAACGAGCCGCTGGACTGGTCGTCATTGAGCCTCATCTCAAATTTAAGACTGTTGAGGTTGCCCCGGTCTATCCTTACAAAGGCCACATGCTCTGTTATGCGGTTAAAATCCGTAATATCCATGGGGGCTAAATTACCCCTGATCGTATGAAAGCCCATTTCTGTATCCATTGGAAATTCAAAATGGGTTTCAAGCAATCCGGCGCCCATTACTTTCGATTGTGTTTCCAGGGTGGTAGTAAGGCCTTGTTGGATATCTCCTTCAAAGTTACTGATGTTTCGGAAAGTAGCGTCGAGATCTTCGAACGTAACGGTACCAGCCCGGGGCGTGTTACCGACATATTCGGAGTAGGAGATGAAGCCACTCCGTATGTGTAGTGAGTCAATTTTAATTTTTTGTTTCAGATCGCGAAATGTGACAAAAGGGAGAGGTTTGGGTTGAGGTGGTCCGCCGGGTAGGCCCCGATTCAGATAATCTTCCAGCGAGAGATTATTAATGGTGGCACTTTGGGCATAAAAACGCCCTGTGCTGATGAACTGAGCATAATCAAAGGATTGAATTTCCAACTTAGGAACGCTCAGATCGATGCGGTCAATGCGACTACCATGCTGACGGGCAAATGCCAGCTTTGAATATTTGGGGATCAGTTTCAGGGAGTCCAGAATGATGTTCTGATCCACCGACGATAGTGTTAATTGATCAAAGGCAATGGTATTGAGACTATCCGATAGGTGATAGGTGAAGTTTTGAGCATTTATCGCGATATCATCCGTAACAAATATGCGACCCGACTGGGCAGAAGCAGAATCAACTCTGATATTTCGAAGAGACAAATTTAGTTTTCCCAATGAGGCAATCGTGTCAGCTTTATGCGTAAATAAACCATGGCCGTCATCGATAATAAATTCATCAAGTTCGAGAGCCGTATACTGATCAGAAATAACCGCGTAGATAGAAGAGTCAATTGATCCAAAGCTGCTTTTACTGCTGTCCGATGATAGTTGATAGGGATTTTTGAGGGCCGATATATCCGGATTTGAGAGCGTGATGTTGCCAATATGCAATTCATCACCCGTCAGTGTAGAAAAGAGACTAAAACCGCTGACCTCAACCTCTCCCACAGACCCTTGCAGTAGCATGCGGGACGGGGCAGAGGCAGAAGTGTCAGAAAAAAAGGTGGTATCCGCTTTAATTTGAAGGTTTTGAATGCTGGCAGAGCCTGTGAAAATATTAAGATCCAACTCCTCAAAATCTAATGTATAAGCAGATTCGGAAGATTGTTCGAAGCGTTCTTTTATCGTATTAGCAGCATAATCGTCCGCAAAAAGACTGATGATGATTTGGAAAATGAGCAGAAGCAGTAGCAGCCCCCCAAAGAAATAGGCAATGCCTCGGATAAGAGGATTTAAATTATTAAATCGTTCTCTGATTTTCGTCATTCGCCATGATAGATAAGTAATTGGATATCAGCGAATAAGCTACATAGAAATATGACGACTTAAAACAGGCTTTTTCTTATGTACCCAGGGAGTCAGATAATTGGTAAAATACTCAGCCTTGTCACTCTGACTCTAGTTTCTTGAGCTCGATCTCGCCTTCCAGCGGTTGATCGGCAAACATATATTTTTTGACGGGTTTTCCACCAATCAAATGTTCCTGGATAATACGCTCAAGGACGGCTGGCTTACACGAATGGTACCAGATTCCTTCGGGATAGACCACCGCGATGGGCCCTCGTTTACAGACTCTGAGGCAATTAGCTTTGGTACGAAAAACTCCACCTGCTCCATCAAGATTCAGTTCTCGTAATCTCATTTTGAGAAAAGCCCAGGCTTTGAGACCTATTTCTTTTTTACAGCATTTAGGCTTGGTTTGATCTGCACAAAGAAAGATGTGGCGTTGAATTTTATCAATATGCAGTTCTTCAGCTTTCTTTCGAACGCGCTTATTCATGTATTCGGTTTAAGTGCTCAATTAAAATTAGGGTATTCAAAATACCAGAATTATCTGCAAGTAGATACCCACTAGTGATCGCCGACCTTCTGATATGCTTTAAGAGGTTGACCATTTATGCCAAATAAAAGGGTATGGTCAAGCATGAGTATATTCCTTAAATCACCGACCAGGTTAAATCCGGATTGGTGTTGCGGTACATAGTTGAAATCGCCTTTTCCATCGCCTTTTAACAGTATACCGTAGTTGGCATCGTACTTTCCCAACCGTATGGGTGAATGATTCTGATTACCGCCCAGAAATAAATCCTTCTGTCCATCATTGTTGTAGTCTAAACTATGGCTGACAAAAATGGGAGAAAACTGTGCCTGAATCGGAAGTTCTTTTTTAACCCACTTTCCATCGTCATTACTGAGAAATAAGGAGGTAGGCAAGTGGGTGGTCTGTAACTTTTTGGCATCTTCAAGCTCACTTCCTGTAAAAACATCTTCGAGAGTTGCTCGCCCATATTCTTCATGGCTGGAGAAACGGGATTCCATCATGGGAAGTTGCTGCGTCAGTTCCGGAAGTGTTGGGAAGGGGTGGCTTGTTCCCTGGATATGGTAAAAAAGAATGGGATTGATGGAGCCATTTTCATCAAAATCGTGGTAGTACAGTTCGGCAGGTTCTTGCGTGTTTGCATTGAGCCGGGAGTTAGTTCCCAGGTTTCCAGCCAGCAGATCTGGCTTGCCATCATTATTGAAGTCTTCGATCAGGATGTTATTCCAGAGTCCACGGTAGAGGCGGTCAAAATAGGTGTCCGTAGCGTCGGCTAACTGCCCATCCACAATTTCAAAGATACGCAATGGCATCCAGTGACCGGCTACCACTAACTCTTTTGCCTCATCTCCGTTGAGGTCATGCCATAGGGCATCACGTACCATCCCGATGTTGCGCAGTAGTGGTGCTATTTGAGAAGTTTGATCCATAAACTGTCCATTACCATTGTTGATTAACATATAGCTTCGGGGTGATTCCGGATACTTGCCCGGGATTACATATCCGCCCACAAAAAGATCAAGAGCTCCGTCGTTATTGATATCGGTCGTTGTTACCGCAGAACTGCTGGTCGGCATATCGGGAAGGCCGTCGGAGGCATCCGCAAAATTTCCTTGCCCATCGTTGAGATAGAGTCGATCCTGCAGGGCCGGGTCAACAGGAGCATAGCTGCCATAACCTCCGCTGGCCACATATAGATCGGGATGCCCATCGTCATTGGCATCGAAGAAGAGTGCACGGGCATCGGTACTATTTTGGGCTGCCTGAAAAGCAGGCTGGGGCTTTTGGGTAAAGGACCCATCTGTTTGCTGTAGGTAAATTTTGGCTGGCTGACCATAGCCACCACCCACAAAAATGTCTTCAAATCCATCTGCATTGAGGTCGGCTTTGGCCATAGCAGGACCCACCGTGGATTGTGCATTCACCATCAGGGGCTGTCGTTTAAAATCATTGGTATTCTGTTCCTGTTGATGGCTATAAGAAATAGGTGAGGAAAATTCCTCAAATAGTGGAGGCGAGGCAGGATTGTTTTCTTGGGTCGGTGAAGCCTCTTGCTGGCGCAGGGTTATCTGTTGATCAGCGGAAATAGCAGTCAACGTCTGCTCCTGTCCATTGGGCCAGGTAATATGGAGAGAATCCACGGTACTATAACTCCCCAGGCCAAAGTGCAGGATTGGAGAGACGCTTGACAGATAGCCGCGCATGGGCATTTGCTCGAGATACTGTTTTTCATCTTTTGTATAGATCGTAACTTTGGACCCAATGCCGTATGTATTTTGCCCTTTCCCTTCTAATGCTACCTTCAGGTAATGGTGATTGGTCTGAGCGATGGTCTCGTTTTCAAAAACAAAGGCGGGATCGTTAATATTGCTGGTAACGAGATCCAGGTCACCATCGTTATCAAGATCGGCATAGGCAGCTCCCTGACTGTTAGAAGGAAGATCTATACCCCACTTGCTGGAGGTGTTCTTGAAAGTGAGATCACCATTATTTTGGAATATATAGTTCTTAAGCTTGGTGCCTGGCAGTTGTTGCAACAGGTGCGCCACATCAGAAGATTGGAGATTCGAGTTTTGCTGCTGAATATATTGCCGTTCATACTGAATGTAATCTCTGTTCGTGACGTCGCGTACATTGCCGTTGGTTACAAAGAGATCTTTATGGCCATCATTATCGTAGTCGGCAATTAAAGGAGCCCAACTCCAATCCGTTTTAGCGACCCCTGAAAGGTGACTGATTTCACTGAAGGTATTATTTCCGTTATTGAGCTGCAACACATTCCGGGTATACTGATGATGGAAGCCAACCTCTATATTTTTTTCGAATTCTCCCCAGTCGTTGGGACTGTTTAATATTTTTTGGCGCCTGTTATCGGCCGGCAGCATATCGAGTACATAAATATCCAGCAGGGCATCGTTGTTGATGTCCGCAATGTCGATACCCATGGAAGCAAAAGAAGTATGCTGTACATACTGGCCCAGTTTGTCGGTAAAGGTGCCATCCTGGTTATTGATATATAAGTAATCGGGCGGAGAGTAATCGTTGGCGATATAGATATCGGGCCATCCGTCTTTGTTGATATCTGCAATGCCGGTTCCCAATCCATACATGAGGAGTGAACTCTGAATGCCCGCCTTCTCTGTAACATCGGTAAACCGTCCCTCGTCATTCCGATATAGCCGAACGCCATTCACAGGATCCTGTTTTGCCAGCTGTCTTCGCGTATCTTCTTTGTCGAGAATGGGAAGCGGCTTAACGTTATGGTTGAGTAAAAACAGATCCAGATCATTATCCCGATCATAGTCAAAGAAGGAAGCCTTATTACTGGAATGGGGTTGGGCTAACCCATAGGCTTTGGCCTGCTCTTTAAAAACAGGGATACCGTTCTCGCTAACCCCCTGGTTGATGTAGAGCTCATCGATGCGGCGGTTCAGTGGAAGCTGACCGGTGTAACAGACATAAATATCAAGCAGGCCATCGCCATTTACATCTGCCATCGTGACTCCGCTTTTCCAGGTGTTTTTGCGTCCCCCAACAGCTGCAGCTCGGGTGATATCCTGAAATTTCATATCGCCTTTATTCAGGTAGAGCTTATTGTAGCTCATATTACCGGTAAAGTAGAGATCCTCAAGGCCATCATTATTCAGATCGCCCACTGCCACGCCGGCGCCGTTATAGAAATATTCATACATCAGAACGTTACGGTTAATGCCCGTGCCTTCAGGAAGGGTATTGTTGAAATGGATGTTGGTTTCTTCCGGTGAGAGTAAAGTAAATAACGGCTCTTCCTTTGGGATAACCTCAGACTGCTTTTCCTCGGAAGAACAGCTGATCCCTACCAGAAATATGGAGACAATAAGTGATATATAAACTTTCATAAAAATCGTGATCCCTGCTCCTAATTAGCTGAACAAATTATAGTATCCGGATTCGCCTGAAGAATAATTCAGTGACAATGGTAAATGGGTTAAAATATATGGATGTCCTTCGAATCCACACAAATTTACTAATAATATCGACAGTTGCCAGCGGAGAATCTGAAAGGTTTTTTGGAGTTTAGGAGGTGTTGATCAATAATCCAGGCCTGGCTGAGTTATTTCATAACTATTCTGTTCTTTGGATGCTTTGACCATCCCAGCCACATCCTGAAGCATCTTCTGGGCATCGTAAACGATACCATCTTTAATAGTATATTTGATGCCGCCAATGCGTTTAACTTCATTTTTTTCATCCACATGAACGGCCCCGGTACCATATAATACCTTCAAATTCTTTAACGGATTGGCATCAACCAGTACCATGTCAGCCAGCTTACCTACTTCAATGGTCCCAAGCTGATCATCTATATTAAGGACTTCTGCGGCTTTCAGGGATGCCGACTGGAAGATTTCGAGGGGATGGAAGCCCGCCTCGCGGAACAGCTCCATCTCCTGGATGTAACCGAACCCATAGAGTTTATAGATATACCCGGCATCGGACCCCAACGTTACCCGACCGCCCCGGTTTTTAAATTCATTGACAAATGTCATCCACAGTCGGTAATTTTCCTTCCAGGCTACTTCTTGCTCAGTACCCCAATTCAGCCAGTACGAGCCATGGGAAATACGACTGGGTTTGTAGAATTCCCAGAGGGAGGGAAGCGTATATTTTTGATGCCATTCGGCGCGTCGCTGAGCACTGAGATCCCGGCTGGCTTCATAGATCGTGAAGGTGGGATTCAGCGTGATATCCAGGTCAAGCATTTCATTCATCACGCTGTTCCATTTGTCGCTGTAAGGCTCAGCTGCCTGTTTCCAAAGCTTGCCGGCCTCTTCAAATCGATGCTGCTCGTTATTGTAGTTGTAGTCGAGCGGGTAATCCTGGATAATCTGATCGGTAAACAGCGCCTCGGGAATACCGTACCAGTGGGTGATGCTGGTGAGTCCCAGTCGAGCTGATTCCAGTGCATTATTATAGACAACCCGGGTTTGGGCATGGTGCGTCATTGTTCCGAGTCCAAGCTTGTTAGCTTTGTCGATGGCGGCCGCATAAACGGGCTTGGAAGCTCCAAAGAATTTGATGCCATCCGCACCCTGGTCGTTAATCATATGAATCCATTCGCGAGCCTCTTGCGGAGTAGTTATTTCGCCGTCATTCCCCATGCCAAATCCGATGTAGGAAAAAATGCGGGGAGCTACTATTTCATTGGTCTTGCTTCGTTCTTTCTGGCGTAACGTCCAGTCCATGCCGTTAAAAGAGCCGGGTTCACGGACTGTTGTGATGCCATGCGCCATCCAGAGTTTATAGACATATTCGGCTGGCGTGCCCTGGGCTTCTCCACCAGTATGGGCGTGCATATCGATGAAGCCGGGCAGCAGGTACATGCCACTGGCTTCAAGTACCTGCGTTTTATCATTTGTTTGTGGGCGCCGGTCTTCGTTGATGGGAACGCCGGGATAGCCTACGGATTGAATCTGTGTAATGCGATTTTCTTCCACAACAATGTCTACCGGTCCACGGGGAGGAGAGCCCGTGCCATCAACCAGCATTACACCACGGATGATCAGCCGGTCATACGGACCTTCGCCCATGGATCGTTCGGGCGCTTGCTGCACTTGGGCCGAAGCAAAATTATAAGTCAATAGCAATGTAACGATTAACGACAGGAGAGATCGAAGATTAAGCATAGATCATCAATTTAGCACAGATTATAAATGTTTGGATAAAATAAGCATTGATATAAAGCCTGAACGTAAAAATATTTTAAGTACATAGGCATAGTAGGAGATCGAATAGTATTCTTCTCAAAGAAGTAGCGCCCCTTCGTGTTTTAACAGGAACTGCTTGCGACTGATACCCCCGGCATATCCCACTAAATTATTATCTGATCCGATCACCCGGTGACAGGGTATAATAATAGGGATGGGGTTTTGGCCATTAGCGCGCCCCACAGCCCTTACTTTTTTTATATCGCCAAGTTTTTGAGCCAGCTGACCATAATTTATAGTTTGTCCGTAGGGAATATGGCACAATTCTTTCCAAACTGTTTGTTGAAAATCGGTGCCTTCAGGACCCAGCGGAATACTAAATGTCTTCCGCTCTCCGCTAAAATATTCAGATAATTCAGTTTCGGTCTGTTGGATAATAGTATTAGTCTCCTGCGGATAATAGTCTGGCTTTGTTTCCAGAAATTTGATCCCCTTAAGGACCTCATCTGAAGCGAGGAGAGCTAACCATCCCACTGGAGAGTGCCAAAAACTTTTCATAGAAGATATAAGAGGATCGTGTTAAATCTTAATCAAGTCTAAGCAAGGGGAATCTATTTTGCAAGACTGTGGTTGGGAAGTGCTTGCAGTTGTAAGCAAACATCTCATCACCGTTGTTTTGCACAGAGACTAACAGAGCTATGAGAAGAATTTTGGGAAATTATAGTGAAGTTATCCTTATTCCCAAAAATCCTCCAAAAATTTGTTCCAACGCTTGCTGTTGGTTTCAAAGACCCTTTCTAAATCAGACAAAATTTCCTGGAAATCTTCATTATCCTTAAGGGGTTGCCATACAGGGTTTTCCAAAACCCATGGATAATTTTCGTATCCCAAATAAATAGCTTTACGCAGCCAGTGCAATGCTTCCGAAATATTATCTTCCACAACAAAATAGGAGGCCAGCCTGAAAGCCATTTCACAGTCCGTTGAAGCAATAGAAAGTAATTCGTCGGTAATCAGTTCTGCGGCTTTCTCGGCTTCTCCATTCCTTACATAACACATGGCCAGCGTAGGGTGTGTTACCCGTCGCTTTGGGTCTTCTTTGATAACCGACTCCAAAATGGGGATAGCTTTTTCATATCCACCCTCTCTAAAATAAAGGTAGCCTTCGGTAGTCCGGAGCAGAGAATGTTCAGGCTCCAGCGTTAAGCCCTTATTGACTTCCAGCCAGGCAAGATCAAGCTGTCCCAGGTAATGATTGAGTCGTGCTCTTCGGTTATATATTTGAGTGGCTGCTGCCGGACTTTTTTGCAGAGCCCGCCCCAGCAGTCGCAGTGCCTCTCGGTGCAGACCATCCAACTGGATGATAATACCGGCTCCCAGCAAGACTTCCGGATTACGGTCGTTATGTTTAAGAAGATATTGAATGTCCCGTCGAGCCTGCTCCTTTTCCCCCCGCCATAAGTAAGTGTAGGCACGCTGTAGTTTGGCTTCGACATTCTCCGGATCAAGTTCCAGAGCCCGTTCTAAATGTCGCTGCGCTTTCATAAAGTGGGTGGGACCACCAAAGCCGTTGGTAACATAATTTAGGTGCGTACGGCCCAGCCCACCGTGTGCAGCTGCAAATTTGGGGGCTTTTTCAAGGACCTCCTCAAATTTAAGTCGTGCTTCTTTCAGGTCTTTGGGATTATTGGAGCCCCATAAAAATCGAGAAAGTATGGCCTGAGCCTCAAGATACTGCTCTGACAGATCGATAGGTAAGTTCTCAAAGGTGGCTTTTTCCTGTCGTGCCTCGAGTTTGCCAAGGTTAAATAGAGTATCAAAAATTTCGTCTGTAATCTCACTCTGAACCTTTACCAGATCAAAAGAAGGTACAGAAATGGTATTGCCGGCATAAATTGTTTTACTGGAAATTTCCAGTAGTTGCCAATTTAGGGTAAAGCCATCTTCTGAACTAAAAAAAGAACCGGTTAATACGTATTCGGTTTCCAGCTTGTGGCCGGCTTCAATTTCATCAACAGATTGGTCGGATAGCGACAGGAAGGTGCCCGGGGGACGTATAGTCACAGATGCGTTTTGAGCCAGGCGAGTAGCAATGGCATCGGCCATGGCCAGCCCAAAATAACGAGTGTGATGACCATTCTTATCTTCTACCTGCTTAAAGGGTAGAACGGCAATAGAATTCTCTGGCACATCATTTTTATCTTTTTGCAAGAAGAATTCCGTCAACATAGAAAAGACACCCGTTCGCTGCCCTTTATCACGCTCCTTGTCTTTTTTGTTTTGAGGAGAGGGGGAAGGCAGAAGTGCCGAACTTTCGCCTGGAATCATACCCTGCTCAAAATCCATCGTTTTCATCAGTGTCTTCAGGGCCTCATGCAGCTCATTGACGGACTTAAAGCGGTTGGTGGGCTGTTTTTCAAGAGCTTTTAAAATGAGGCTTTCAAGCGTATCGGGAATTTCGGGACGTAGTTTACTGGGCGGCGTGGGTTTCACCGCTCGAATTTTGCGGATAATCTGAGTCTGGTCGGAATTATGAAGCATCGAAAAAGGATGGGTCCCGGTAATAATTTCATACAGAATGACACCCAAAGAAAAAATATCGGACTGTTGGCTACTTCTCAGGGTCACAAATTGTTCAGGAGCCATGTAGGCTGTAGTGCCGAACCGAGAAGACTCTGGATTTACACTCTTTTCCATATTTTTCTGGGAAGTATCGGGAAGCTCGACCGACTCTTTGCGCTTAGCCAGGCCAAAGTCCAGAATTTTGACCAGACCACCATCCGTGACCATGATATTGGCGGGTTTTAGGTCTCGGTGCAGAATACCCAGCTTGTGGGCTTCTGCCAGACCATCCGCAATTTGAATGCTGATAGATAGCACAAACTGGAGGTTCAGTCCTCCAGTTTCAAGAAGTTCTTCCAGGGTTCTGCCCGGCACATATTGCATTACAATGTAGGGACGTTTCTCGTATTCGCCTACTTCGTAAATGGCACTCACATTGGGGTGCTGAATGGCGGAAGCAATGCGGGCTTCTTCCAGAATTTGTTCCCTTATTTGCTTTTCGGTAGAACGCTCGGGGTGAACAATTTTAATGACTACCGGTCGCATAAGCTTGGTATCGGTAGCATAATAAACGGTGCCGTATGACCCAGACCCCAGTTCGTGATGTATATCGTAATGGTGAATCTTATCCATTCTTATCTAACTTTGGTGCCTCTTGCTTAAGTTACAGACAAACAGGTTGAACTTCTAATAACTTGTTAAGTTCTGTAGAGAAAATGTATGGTATTATCGGTTGATGGGAACCTGTCCGGATCGATTGAAATCAAAATTGGTACTCCCCAGAAGCTCATGAAGAGGGTTGAAGTCAAAATCCCCTTTAAGCTGGTAATCAAGGGGTTCAGAACCCGAAAGAATACGGTAAGCCGAGGTCCCAATTTGAGCAATATTGAGAGAAACAGGAATGTTGAGTTCGGTAACACCATCCTCTTTGATGTTAACACCTTTCAACGCATTCCCTACGGCCCACTGATTTCCATTTACCACCAGGTCATAATTGAATTGGTTGATGTTAAGACCAAATCCATTGGGATTGTCGAACTGTAGTTTTAGATTTATATCGGCCCCGTTGAAACTCAGGTTCTCCAATTGAACATTTGACAGGTTCAGTTTGGGTAGTTTTAACAAAGGAATAGATCCTTGTTTTTTAACCGGAATTGCAGTCTCTCCCAAAACGGGCAGATCAAATCGAAGATGGCTGATGAAGTTGTAAGAAGTCTCCTTTTCGTTGGCAAGGCCCGAGATAGTACGGTACACATCCCTAAAATTTAGCGTCATCGGCATTTGGATAATACTTGCATCCGAAGCTTTGACAGTAACTTCTTTGGTCTGATTACCATCGAGAAATGAATTCCCGTTCAGATCCAGATCGTAGTCGTAACCAAGCATTTGGAGGGAAGCGGCGTTAGGGTTGTTAATTTTGATATCGTAAGTTAGCTGCATCTCTTGAAAATTAAATCCTGTAACCCTCACATCATCAACCGAAAGCGTAGGTTTTTGGATACTATCGGCTAAATCCTGAATAGTCTGGCATCCCCCGATAAGCAGTACAAGGGAAAATAAATAGATGAATCTTTTAACGGATAAAAGAGGGGTGCTGGTAGAATGTGTTATCATATAAAGATAAAATACTATTTAACGGTGTAACGTCTGTTTATAAGAAGAACAAAGTTACGCTAAATATGATCTATCAACAAATATACAGAGAGGCTAAATAATTACGCTAAGCATTATTCTTGACTCTAGTCTGTTAAAAAAGTAGGCGGCCTGCGGTAGGAAATTCTGAGCACACAAGAACCCCCATTTCGAGCAATAATAATTTAATAATTTCAACGATGATAAATTTTATGCCAGAAAAAATATTTCCAACATAATTTTTTTGGCATAAAATATTGTGTTTAAACAGTATGGGAGGCATTTTTGCCTAAGTAAGTAAAAGATTTGATTCACTTTAATAAATATTAAAAAAATCTAATATTTTTTGTAACAATCAGCTGGAATTTCACTCTTGTACATAGGAGACAGTTTTAATATTAGGTTACAATCCTGAATCTGTTCTCTAACTCTAACTTAACTGAGCCCTGAAGCAATAACAAAGACCCGGGACGGATACTCCCGGGTCTTTTTATTTAAAAAAGTTTTCCTTCCTAACGTTTGCTGTAACGGCTTATTATTTCTTCAGGATTGGCATAAAAGTATCAAGAAACGAAGCCTTATTTATTCTGCGAATCAAACTGTAAGATAACAGAGAAAGGAAGTTGAGAAAAGGTCAGATGCTTGTAGGCTAATCAGTAGTTTTAACCAAAGTTAATTTTTCTATGCTACTCTCGAGATCGTTGAGATTCTACTAAAAATATAGTTGATATAATAGCGAAATATTTCGTCCTGGTTCGGGCATCAGATTTTTGATACGGGATAGGTGGTCGCGATAGGTGGTATCAAAGATGTTTTCGGCGTTGATAGAAAAAGTGTGTAAGAGATTACCAGACTGAAAGCGATATTGGCCGAACAGATCGACGACCGTATAACCATCAGTTGAGGTTTCAAAGTCACCAGTTCTGGTTTGTTTGGCTGCTATACGTGCTTTGCCGCCAAACTGAAATCCATCGTCGGCATAAGTAAGCCCGACAGTCGACTTAAGTGGTGGAATCATTGGCAGGGGTTGAATGTCATTAGCTTCGGGATCGATCTCCTGTTCGTTTTGAGTCAGCTCGCGTTCGCCATGAGTATAGCTTAACATACCGTTGAGGGCGATGTTTGAAAAAAGCTGAATCTCCGTTGCCACCTCGACACCATAAATGCGAGCATTGGCTCCTTTAAACTGATAGTCGTTGAGGGAGGGAAAACGAGAATTTTGCCGACCCGTATTTCGGGGATAAATGTAGTTAGAGAAGCCGTTGTGGTAGCCAGTTACTTCGGCCGAAATATCATCTCCACGATAGCGTACAAAAAGTTCCTTGCCTAAGCCCCGCTCCGGGTCGAGGTCCGGATTGCCTATTTCATAGGAGTAGGAGGCCAAGTGAGGGCCTTCGGAGTAGAGCTCTTCTTGCGAAGGCGGACGGAACGAATGCATGAGTGTACTTCCCAGGTAGTATCCCTGGCCAAAGTTGTAAATTGCTGATACGGAACTGGCCAGGGCATGGAAAGTGCGGCTGCGGATATGTCCAATTTCAGAATCAGGATTTTCTTCGGCAGGCACGGCACGGGAGTAATCATACCGCAGCCCACCTTCAAGATGCAGGCTGCCCCAATCGGTCTCTTCAACAATAAAAGCAGAGAAGCTATGGGCATCAGAGTCGGGGGTGTTAGCCCCATTGACAGCATAATCTTTGGTTTCAGCCCAGAGTCCCATGGTTCCTTTAGAAAAGATACCGAGGTCGGAATGATGGGCTTTCACCGAGGCATTGGTCGTCAGTAATCCGAATTCAGTACCGATAATGCCACCCGATTCGATTTCTTTATGGAAGTAATGTTTGTAGGAGATGTCAGCCGTGATAGAACGAAAACTGCTCTTCGGCAGGTATACTTCGGTAGCTCCTTCCACTTGATATTTTTCCATCTCAATATCTACACCCTCCGCATGACCACCCTCCGGATCTGGTGGAATACCATAATTGTTGAGGTACAGACTGGAGGCTGCCCCGAGATATCCCCAGGGACGAATATAGCTAAGGCCAAGAGCATTGTTGGTTGATTGGAGATCCGAATTTTCGAGCGTGCCGGCGGGAGTATTGAGATCACTGGCCGTACGATAATTGAGATCGGCTTGTACTGCAAAACTACCGATGGGCATACCGGCCTCTACAGCAGCATTTCCCCCTGTATTGACGGTCTCGCCCTGTAGCGTTGCTGTGCCATGAATATGGTCGGGCATGCTGTTGGCAATTTGATTGCGAACCACATTCACTACGCCTCCAATGGCATTGGAACCATAAATAAGAGCCGCCGGACCTCGGGCAATTTCAATTTCTTCGGCCGCCATGGGATCAATGGTTACCGCATGATCAGCTGATTGTGAGGAAACGTCGCCCGTGCGTTCGCCATCTTGCAGAATGAGCACACGTTCTCCGCCTAACCCCCGGATGACGGGCCGTGCAGGGGCAGAGCCCATGGAGCGAGAGCTGAAGCCGGGTAGATCATCCATCGTTTCGGATAGCGTAGTGCCGAGGTTTTGGCGCAGATCGGTTCCTGAAATCGATTTGGAGGCATGTTCAAGATTGGCATTACCGCCATTATCTTGACTACCGACAACTTCTATTGCCCCTGAGCTGAATACCGTAGGTTGTAAGCTTATATCGACTACTGTGGTCTCATTTGCAGTAATTTCGATGGACTGGGAGACGGTTCGATATCCAATGCGTGTAACACGCAGGGTGTAGGTACCGGCCGGGATGTCACGAAATTCGTAAGTACCGTCGCTATGGGCGGTGATTGTTCGATTGGCTTCCTCCAGATACAAGTAGGCAAAACTAATGGGTTCGGATGTCTCACGATCTGTAATGGTACCGACTAACGTTCCGGCCTGGGTATCAGGGTCTGCTGCAGAAGTTTTCTTTATAGGCAAAAACATCACCAAAAAGAGTAGGAATAGGAGAAATGGTTTGGCTGAAAACATATTAGTAATGGAAAAGTTTGATGAAATGCAGGCGTTTTGCTATACAATTTTTTGACAGCAAAACAATATGATACGACCGGTCAATCCCGGCCGTATCACTTAGATTAGCTGGACATTAGTGCTCGTGCTCTCCATCACTATCGGCATCGATATGAAATTCGATGGCGTCATCCTGAGTTGTTGCAGGAGTTTCCAAGTGAGAGTGGGCATCTTCACCGCTGCCATGGTTAAGCAGAAATTGAATTTTAGACCCGCCTTCTGCCATTCCTTCGAGGTGGAATTCCCATTGGCCGTTGTCATCGTGCTGGTGGATGGCCAGTATATCCGTATTTTCAATTTCCCATCCAAGGGAGTAGCCTTCCCCCAAATCTTCGGCGTGGACGTGCTCTCCTTCTTCATTGAGGAAATGTACTTCAAACAGGTATTCTTCACCTACATGATAGTGCAGATGACTGTGTTCGGTTACTTCCCCAGTTATATCTGAATATTCATAAATAACTTCGCCGTCGTGAACGAGTTCTATTATCTCAGGATCGGTGTGTTCGTCGTCACTGCTGGCGGGATTGTCACTACAGGCGGTAACAAGAAGGGTGCTGAAAAGTGTTAATACTAAAAGAGTACGGGTATTGGTTGGTAAAGACTTAAAAATATTCATGATTTTAATATAGATTTATTTGGGTAGGGGTATATCGATATACTCATCGTATAGCCCTATAATAATGTGATAAGATGCGTCGGGAATCTATACCAAAACCGGAGGAGAGCGGCCAGGATTTGTAGTAGTGGTGTGGTCATATACCTGAATATTTTGTTCAATAATGATTGTCCTGGCATCAAACAAAATATCACCTGAGGGAGAACCACTAAGAACTTCTTTCTCGTATAAATGAGCTACGATTGGACAGAAAGTAGTATCAGCGGACAGACAATGACCCGTATCTGCGAAATCCGGCGGATGACTTAGCTCAAGGTGATGGTGCGAGTGAAGCGTAGTAATCGTGAGGCCGATGCCAGTAAGCATCAGCAAAAACAGACTGATTTTTAATCGGATACTACGTTTCATACGTCTCAATGATATTTTAACCAAAGACAAACCTAAAGTTAGACTTTTACTGTATTTGTAACAAATAAATCGTCGTAAAAATATTTAATTTTGTAAAGATTCATAAAAGAGGTAAGATTTTTGTGGATGTCAGAGTCTATGCAATTACAAACAAATAAATTTACATATGGCTGAAGTTATTGAATCGTTGAGAGTTTGGTTTTGGGGATTAGGGGAACAATATGGCGTTAATCCCATTATTTTTGGCAGTATCTATGTAGGGGCTATTCCTTTTTTTACGGCTTCTCTTGCATGGCTTTATCGGAATTATCGACTAAATAAATCCATTATACTGCCAGCCTTTAGTGCAATAGGATTTTTTATATCTGCCTATATCTATCTCCTTTTTGCAGGGGAAAATATTCCCTGGTGGGTCTATGGATTAGTCATTTTGATGGTGATATTAGGGGCTTATTCAACTTGTCAAAAGGTACGACGGAAGATTAAAAAAATAGACAAAAAGATTTCTACAGATGGCAAAATATGATTTTGATGCTATAGTTATCGGTGGCGGAGCTGCAGGTCTAACGGCCTCAGGCATTGCGGCCAATTTTGGTGCCAAGACGATGATGATCGAAAAAGACCGTCTCGGGGGTGACTGTACCTGGACCGGTTGCGTGCCGAGTAAGGTACTGCTTAAAGCAGGTAAAGTAGCTCATCAGATAAAGCATGCCAGCCAATTTGGACTGATTGATCAACAGCCGGAAATCAATTTTGAAAAGGTTATTGAGCATATCCACCAAACACGGCAGGATATCTACGAAGATGCTGATCGACCGGAAATTTTTGAAGACATGGGGATTGAAGTCGTTAAGGGAGTAGCCCATTTTTTGGATGATCATCAAGTAGCGATACAGCTTGAAGACGGTACCACACGCCGGGTAAGTGCCCGCTATTTCATTATCTGTGCCGGGGCCAGTGCTTTTACTCCACCAATTGAGGGACTTAATAATGTTAGCTACTTAACGAATGATTCACTTTTTGAAATTTCAGACTTGCCACAGGAGTTAACGGTTATAGGAGCAGGGCCTATCGGTACAGAGATGGCTCAGGCACTGGAACGATTGGGCTCAACTGTTACGGTAATTGACGTAGCTGATCGTATTATGACTAATGATGATCCTGAGCTTACCGGTAAGTTAAAAGAGTCACTTGAGAAAGAGGGCATCAAGTATGTGCTTGGGGCTGAGGTAAAAAGGGTGTCCCAGAGGGGGGATGCAATTATTACTGCGGTTGAGTGCCAAGGTGAGGAAAAGCAAATAACCGGGGATCAGCTTTTGATGGCAACCGGCAGGCGAGCTAATGTAGACGGTCTTGGGCTGGATGCTGCTGGTGTTGAATATACGGACCAAGGTATTGAGGTAAATGATCGGTGCCGGACGAACAAATCCCATATCTATGCCTGTGGTGATATCACCGGGCAATACCAGTTTACGCATATGTCGGAGCACATGGCTAAGGTGGCCACTACGCATGCTCTATTGAAATTCCCTATGAAAATAGATAGAAAAAATGTGCCGTGGGTGACCTTTACGGATCCGGAATTGGGACATGTGGGAGCAACTGAACAAGAACTTAAGTCCAATGGCAACAGTTATGAAACCTATCGATTCCCTTATTCTAAAATTGATCGTGCTTTGACAGAAGCGGAAGGGGAGGGGCTGATCAAAATTCACGCTAAAAAGTGGAACGGGAAAATATATGGAGCCAGCGTGTTGGGAGCGCATGCGGGAGAATTGATTTCTGAATATGCTGTAGCCATGAAAAATGGTGTTACGCTTCGGAACCTGGCCGATACTATTCATCCTTACCCTACCTACAGTCTTGGAGCACGCAGAGCTGCTGACCAATGGTACATTAAGAATCAGTCGGAGTGGCAAATAAAGTTCTTCCAAAAGATATTCGGTTTGCGTGGTGATATTCCCGATTTAAGCGATCCTGATAGAATTGTATAGTTTTGTCAGTACTTGGGGTTATACAATAAAAAAGCCCCGGTTTTTAAACCGGGGCAATTTATGAACCACCTACAATGCTGGGTATAACAAAAGCACTTATTTAGACATTGGGAGCAGTAGCTTCCGTTGCGTGTGCCATTTCATCGACCGTTTTCTTATCTGACTTTTTCTGCCAGATATAAAAGATAGTAAATAACACAATCAGGATGCATGGAAAGATCGCTACCTTGGCCAGCGTGGCCTGTCCAGCAGCTAGTTCAAGTTCAGATCCACTCAGTCCTGTTGCTGCATAAGTAGCGCGGGAAGAATCAATCCAGCTTCCGATAATGGGTTGGAAAATAGAAGTAGAAAACATACCGATTCCCCCTAAAAGTGAAAGTCCCAATGCACCGGTTTTTGGAGCCCGTTTTGCACCTGCACCGAGCATAACCGGCCAGAAGTAGCAAACACCCATAGCAAAAAAGACAGCTGCTACATAAGCCATTGCACCCGTAAAGATGCTAAACATATAGATGCCAATGGCGGTCAGTATAGCACCGGATAAAAGTACACCGGGTTGCCCTAAAGCTTTAACAACCGGTCCTGCAAAGAAGCGTCCTACGGCCATTAAACCCGTTACCAGAGCCAGTATTAACATCGGACTTGCTCCACTTTGTGCCATTACAATATTGACCCACTGCTGTGGTCCAAATTCTGATATAGCGGTTAAGGCAAAACATAAGAAAAGGAAGATGAAAACGGGACTTCCCAGAGCTTTGACATTTTCTTTGAGCGATTTCATTTCTTCCAGCTTGGGCTCGGGAAATTTTTGTCCAAAGAAGAGTATGGGGTAAATAATCGTTGGAATCATGATGATCCACATCTGGGCTTGCCATCCCATAGAAAAGTCGCCCATAAATTTTGAAATAAGGCTACCCAAAACAATACCCCCGGGAAACCACATATGGAAACGGTTCAGCATCTTGTCGACCATATTACCTTCATAAGCGTCGGCAATCATGGGGTTACAGGCTGCCTCTGTACAGCCGTTACCAAGGCCAATCAGCAGGGTGGATATTAACAGCAGGGTGTACCCGCCGGCATAAATCGTTAAGATGATACCCAGCGTGTGCATAACAAAGGCAAACTGCATAATTCTTTTGGGGCCAATAGAGTTATAGAAAATACCCCCGAGAACCATAGATATGGGAAAGCCAAGAAACCACATCGAGTTGATAAATCCGAGCTGTTCGTTAGTAAGTCCAAATTGCTCTCCCAGCTGCGGTAGAATTCCCGCACGGATAGCAAAGGTAAAAGCCGTGGTAATTAATGCAAAGCAACTTCCTAAAAAGAGGGTTCGCTTGTTAATTTGTTTACTCATTATGTTTTGATTTTGGTCGATAGTTAATGTAAAAATCGTTCATACTCATCCAAGCAGTAGGGGGGGATTGGTCGCCCAATCGTTAAATTCCTAAGCGTATACAATGCAGGAGCTTCTAATGCTGGATCAACAGGACAAAGTCAGTATGGAAAGACTAAAATAGAAAAGTCATAAAACAATTCAATAATTTTTAAAAAAAATTTAACCTCCTTGAGAATTTTTCGCCTCCAATATTATATCAGGGGCTTCATTTTACCATGATCAATTTTATTTTTATTCTCTTATCAAATAAAACCCATATTTAAATTGCATAGAGGCATGAGAAAAATTACCATTCCCCCCATTTTTATAGGTCTTTTCATATTTTTTGGGGTAGAATGTACAAGTGCCCAGTGGAGTTGGGACTGGCATATAGCGGGTGGTATGGTCATCGATGGAAGCGGGGAGGAGTCTTTTCGTGCAGATTTGTTGATTAGGGATGATTCTATAGCATATATTGGACAGGTAAATGCTGATACCATCGATGCCCGAGATTATGTCGATGCCTCAGGGAAGGTTATCTCACCTGGGTTTATTGACGTACATGCCCATGGAGATCCGCTGGAAGATCCACAGTTTCGGAATTTTTTGGGGATGGGAGTGACAACAATTGTGTTGGGCCAGGATGGCAGGTCTCCAAGTGTGGGATCGTTGGACAGCTGGTTCGCAAAAGTGGAGCAGCAGCAACTTGGTGTGAATATTGCTATGCTATCGGGGCATGGTAGTATACGAAGTCAGGTGGATGTAGGAAGACAAACCCCGACGGAAGGTGAACTTCGGAAAATGGAGCGATTGTTAGAATCGGACCTTAAAGAAGGGGCTTTGGGCATGAGCACGGGGCTCGAATATGTGCCGGGCATTTATTCTAAAAAGGAAGAACTGCTACGACTATCTGAAGTAGTAGGAAGGCATAACGGCTTGGTTATGAGCCACATGCGAAGCGAAGATAATGCCGATGTCGAGAATTCCCTCGAGGAGCTGGCGGAACAGGGCCGGGTCGCCAATGTGCATGCCTCGCATTTGAAAGTGGTATATGGCAAGGGAACTAAGAGGGCGGAAGAAATACTTGATTATTTAGAGCAGTTTCGGAATGAAGGAATAACAATTTCTGCCGACGTCTATCCTTATGCGGCCAGCTTTACCGGCATTGGCATTGTGTTTCCGGATTGGGCCAAAACGGAGACGGGGTGGCAAAATGCAATGCAAGAGCGCCCCAAGGTTCTTCGAGCTTATTTGAAGAAGAAGGTGAATCAACGGAATGGCCCGGGAGCAATCTTGTTTGGGTCAGGCCAATATGCCGGTCAAACCTTGAAAGAAGCAGCTACGGGAGAACAGAAAGATCCGGTGGATTTGTTGCTTGAAATGGGACCACAATCGGCATCGGCGGCTCATTTTGTGATGGATCAGGAGCTGCAGGATCGCATTGTGACCGGCCAAAAGGTTATGATCAGTTCCGATGGGAGCCCTACAATGCGCCATCCGCGGGGCTATGGGAGCTTTGCCAAGATTATCCGATACTATGTATTTGAAAAAGAATTGTTGAGCCTGGAAGAAGCTATTTACAAAATGAGTGGCCTGCCTGCTAAAACCATCGGGCTGAAGAAAAGAGGAATTCTTAAAGAAGGCAGCAAAGCCGATATGCTTATATTTGATCCGTCCAATATTCAGGATAGAGCTACATTCGAGCATCCCCATCGGCTGGCAAAAGGGTTTGATTGGATTATGATTAACGGAAAATTAACCAAGAAGGATGGCGAGTTTAATAGCAACCGCTTTGGGAAAGTATTGAAAAAAGAATAAGGATCGGTTACCGTCAACTAAAATGCATGAAAAGCCCTACGATAAGGCAAATAATCCCAGTGATCAGGCCTGCTTTGGTAGATATTACTCCCTGATGGCGGTCTTTCTTGTAATTATAGGCCGAAGATATGAGGGCACCGATGCCAATACCGATTAAAATGGCAGATATCATAATTTTAATACGAGGTTAACGTTTAAAGTAACAGCGGATAATTTTTATTTAGCTCAAAATATTATTACTTACTTATAAATGCTAATCCATCATAGCCACTATGTTCCGGTCAATTTTCTTCACTCTGCTCGTATCGTCAATACCTGTTTCACTTCTCTGGGCACAAGATAAGAAGCAAGATATGATAGCTCCCAAAATATCCAAACCGATTTCAGACTACGGATTGATTTATCAAGAGCCTGTACAGAAAGCCTCCCCAGATTCGATGCCGATTCTGAATCCCCAAAAATACGATGCTAAAATTCGGTTATGGTCGCCTCCCTTTGAGTGGTTTAACAGTATGCCGGTGATTGGAGGCCCCGAGGAGAAGGAAGACTCACTGAATTACTGGTGGATTCCAGATTCAACCCAGAAAAAGAGAGATCAACACAAATAGTCCGCTTAAAGTAAATAGGAAGGATGGGGGAATCCAGCTGGATTCTTTGCCATAAAATTTGGCAATGAGTCCGGATACAAAGGTTCCG
This sequence comes from Fodinibius salsisoli, assembly GCF_026229185.1. Taxonomy (GTDB): domain Bacteria; phylum Bacteroidota; class Rhodothermia; order Balneolales; family Balneolaceae; genus Fodinibius; species Fodinibius salsisoli. The sequence continues at coordinate 254,523 of NZ_JAGGJA010000004.1, forward strand.
AGGGCAAGTCCGAGTAAAAAAAACATCATAGTTAATTAGAAAGTACGTTTTTTGATGGTAAATGCCTTAGCAGGATTTTCAATGAGCACCTGATTAATTTCATCTGGGCTAAAGCCTCCTGTTTTTAGCATGGGAACAAAGGCATTGAACAGGGGATCAAGCGGTCGTTTAGCCGTTCCTTCCGGAGGATAAGTACTGCCATCATGAGAGAGTAATATATGATCCAAGAGCTTTTCTTCCTTGAAAGTTTTTACCATTTCAAAATGATGGAGCAGGCTGCTTTCTGATTCTCGTTTCCCGTTTAGGAAGTTAGGCGAGCGTAGTCCATCGAGAGAAATCCAGGCGCCACGTTTGGCAGCTTCAACAAGATCCTGAACCTGCTCAGTATTTTGCGCATGAACCCAAACCCAGGCCTCAGGACGGACGCCTTCTTCTTCTAAAATAGCAAGCTGTTCATTGGCAGCGGTGGTGTTTCCCGAGGTATGGATCTGCAGCAATAAACCGGTCTCGAGATGGGTATAAGCGGCCGCGCGAATCAGCTTGGCATCAATTTCGGAAAGAGATCCACCGTCAACGCCACTTTTCAAGAATCCCGGCCGAATATCGGTCCCCTGAATACCATCTTCAAACTCTGATATCCATCGTCGGGCAAGCTGTTCGGCTGATTCTCGGTACGCATAATCAGGCACATAGTCGTCATTGGCTGCTCCATAAATGCCAGTATTCGTCAGGATCTGGATATCTGATTGCTCTGCAATTTGATTGAGCAAGCGGACATTCCGTCCCAGGTAAGCAGCGCTGCAGTCTACAATGGTATCACAATCCAGCGATTTGATATATTTTAGATAAGGAACAACTTCATTGAGGGCATGTGAATCGTCATATTCGGCCGGTTCCTGCGCAGTGGTACCAAATATGGAAAGGATATGTTCATGCACCAGCGTCGATCCCATTGCAGAGGGCGAAATTGTTCCTCCTGTGGTAATAATCATCCCTTGATCCTGTTCAATGGCCCGGCCCATGCTGGAATAAAAGCCAGTTGCCATGAGAAAGGTAGAGGCCGAAACTTTTTGAATGAACTCCTTCCTTTGCATAACTGTAGCATTAGGTTGATTTGTGCTAAATTAACCTATAATAAAAATAGTAAAGGAGGAAATGAATTAAACTTCCAATTTATTCATCTGGCCGTAAAGCAAGGGGGATCTTTTTGAGCTGTCAAAGGGCTTAGTTCCCAGATGGAAGGGCAGCACTATTTGGGAGTATAAATCCCCCAAAACCCTATTAGGGAAGGTGGATTTTTATTAATTGTTTTTAACAGCAATTAAAATCCCGGTTGAACAGTCCAGTTTTGAGATGGTCAGATTATTTTGTTTTTCTAAGTAGGTGATCAAGTTAGCGACATTTTTGGAGTGTCCATCCGGCCAGTTAGGTTGAGGTAACATATCATCAATAATATAGAACCCACCTGTATGTAATAAACCCAAGGTGATATCGATCTGGCTGTATTTACCTGGCCACGCATCTGCAAAAATGATATCAAAAGACTCACCAGTATAATTTTCCAGCCACATGGCGGCATCCTCACATAAGATGGATATTCTTTCATCGTCTCCAAGGTGCTTTTGAGCAATTTTAACAAGCTCAGGATTTTTGTCGATGGAAGTTAATTGAGAATCATCATCCATACCGTTAAGAATCCAGGAGGCAGATAACCCTGTACCGGTACCAAGTTCTAAGATATTGGAAGCGGGTTTGGATGCGGTAAGTGTTTGCAGCAAACTCCCGATAAATAGATCAGATGGCATGGAGAATCCGACTTCTTCGGATTCCGCTTTTATTGCAGAATATGTGTCGGGTACGGTTGGGGAAGATGCACTTTTCATATTTAAATAGCTATATCAATCCTCAACATTTTGCTTGTCTTCTAACACAAGAGTGGGTTCCACCGATCTCAACTTCGTAGATGAAAAGGAGTCAATTATATTCGCCTCAGAATAAACTGTATCAACAACTGTAAGCGCTAAGCCAAAGATATGTGGATTGATGGTTTCAGCAGAATCACGCAAGAAATCCTCGATTTTTTGATATTCTGCATCAAATAATTCGTCATTTTCCAGAACTTTGGATAAGGAGGGGGAGTCAGTAATTTGAACTACAGCGCAATCAAAACTATCAGGCCAAGCTTCATTCGTTGTCTGATTTTTTCTTCTTTCAAAGGTTACGCTCACATGCTCGGTATCATAAAGCTCCGAAAAATGGTTTTCAAAATCATTCATCTTCACTTGTTCTACTTTTGCATCAGAGCAACCAAAAATGATTAGACAGAAAGGTATTATGATCAAAATATTTAGCGTTGTCCCTTGGAACCCCAACATAAGAATTATTTCTTTTTGAAAGTTATTATTTGAACTCCCTTACGAATAGATAAAGCTTATGTTTCGTAATTAACGGAATTTGATGAGTAAAGCAATATTTAGGTTTGCCCATATTATTCAAAGGAAAAGTTCATACTAAGAGTGTGAAAGACCCAAGTTTGGTTTTATCATGAGTGGGAATACACCTGAGTCGAGTGGTAAATATCACTTGGAGATGGCAGGTGCTATAAAGTCTGCATTTAATCAGTATAATAACTGAGTTTTTTGAGGCTGAAACAGCAGTTCAATCTCCCTTAATCCCTCTTCTCCAAAGCCTGTCCCGATAACTTTCGGAGAGGGACTTTAAGTCTATTGCTTGGATAGTAATTTTGGTATGATTCTGAATCAAAGTGTTCCTCCTTGGCGAAGGAGGACAGGAGGATTGGCAGGTATCATTTTTTAACTACTACCCAGCCGGTCGGAGCAGTACCGATTGAATTCGTGGGTCAGGCTCCCGCTTAGATGGTGTTGAAGCTTCGGGAGTAGAATTCCTCACAGCCTTAAAAGATTCTTAAATATAAAAAGGGTGATATCTCTGAAGATATCACCCATGAAAATCAAGAATAAGAATATAGCTCAGAAGTTAAGCCGTTTCTAACAGCTCTTTAAGCGTAATGCCAATTTCAGCAGGACTGTCAACAACAGCTACACCGGCATCGCGCAGTGCTTGTTTCTTGGCGTCAGCACCGCCTTCACCGCCCGAGATAATCGCTCCGGCATGGCCCATCCGTCGTCCGGGAGGGGCTGTGCTACCGGCAATAAAGGCGACAACGGGCTTATCAATATTTTCTTCGATATAAGCGGCAGCTTCTTCTTCGGCTGTCCCGCCAATTTCACCGATCAGGACAATAGCTTCAGTATCGTCATCCTGTTCAAAAAGCTTAACTGCATCAGTGTGCGTCGTTCCAATGACCGGATCGCCGCCAATACCAATGGCCGTACTTTGGCCAAGGCCTGCTTTCGTCAGTTGGTCTACTGCTTCATAGGTAAGCGTACCAGAACGGGAAATAAGTCCGACATTGCCGGGTGTAAAAATACTACCGGGCATAATACCAATTTTAGCCTCGCCAGGGGTAATCACGCCGGGACAGTTAGGTCCGATGAGCGTAGCGCCGTGACTTTCTACAATTTCTTTGGCGGGAATCATATCCTTAACCGGAATGCCTTCGGTAATACAAATGATGACTTCAATACCTGCAAAGGCAGCTTCCGAGATTGCATCTCCTGCAAAAGCCGGAGGTACAAAAATGACGGATGTGTTTGCATCTTCTTTTTCGACGGCATCTGCTACAGTATTGTAAACCGGAAGATCTAAGTGGGTTTGTCCACCTTTTCCAGGGGTAACACCGGCTACTACATTAGTGCCATATTCAATCATCTGTTTCGCATGGAAACTTCCTTCGCTTCCCGTTATTCCTTGTACTACTAATCGAGTGTCGTTACCAACAAGTACGCTCATGAACTTTGTCTATTAAATTAAACGGTTTCGTTGAGTCGGACGGAATATACCCACAACATCATGAATTGGCAAAGGGCGATCACAGATTAAACTGATTTATTTAGTTAAGCAGAATTTCTGCTTAAGAAAAGGGCAATAAAAATGGTATCTGAAGCCACATAATCTAATCAACCGCTCTAAAGCCGACTGCTTGAAAGCAGTTATGCTAATTTATACAAAGCGGTCCAAGTTACCAGTCAATGCGCCCCGTACCGGTGTTATTGCCATTATTTTGCTCAGTTCTCTCACGGGGCATAACAAATCCGGGTGGGGGATCAAAAGGATCGTATGCCCAGGGCGCTTCCGGATCGGCACTGGCTAAGTTCATGAAGCGACCAACCATTGGCAGAGCGGTACGAGCTCCCTGACCAGTGCTACTCGTAACAGGGAAGCGAACCCTTCGGTCGGCCCCACCAACCCAGGCTCCCATGACAATGTGGGGCGTCATGCCCATAAACCAGGTATCGGCTGCATTTTGTGTAGTGCCCGTTTTTCCGGCCATATCTTGTTTAATGTTGTACCGGCTTTGCAGACGCACACCTGTTCCATAGTAGCCTTCCCCACCCCGGATGATGCCTCGTAACATGTCTATCATAATGTAGGCGGTCTCCGGACTAATAACCTCTTGTCGGTGCTCCGAATTATATTCCTTGATTACGTTGCCGGCCTTATCTTCAATTCGGGTAATAGCCAGCGGTTCTATATGAACGCCCTGGTTGGCAAAAGTGGTGTAAGCACTGGTAAGCTCGAGAAGAGAAACATCAGCGGTACCCAAGGCAAGGGAGGGATAGGGCTCTACGCCATCCAAGTTGATACCCATATTTTCGGCCATTTGTTTAATTTTTCGGCCGGCCGGCATCAAATCTTCAACACTTTTAGTATTGGGAGCTCCTGCAATTTCGGGGAGCAGGCCAACCGTCACATTATTTAAACTGCGGGCAAGGCCTTCTCGGAGAGTTACCATATTGCCACTGGATGCTCCATAGTTGCTTACGTTCCAAGTATTTCCATTTTTTTGGCGGAAGGTTTGGGGCGTATCGGACAGCTTATAATAAGGCTTATAGCCGTTATCAATAGCTACTGTATAGGCAAAAGGCTTAAAGGTAGAGCCGGCCTGTCGCTTCGCCTGGTAGACATGATCAAACTGTACATTTCCGTAGTTTGATCCACCGATCCAGCATAGTATATGTCCATTAGTAGGATCGATGCCTACAAATCCTGCTTCCAGTCTGGTGCGAGCTCGTTTCACGGAATCTACAAAGGCCTCGTCTTGCATCAGTTTTTCCATTACGACCGATCGTTGGTCGGTATCATATTTGGAAAATCCATTCTTATACCGATCGGTTTCTTCAATGAAACTTGGTAAAAATTGTGGATAACGATTCCAAAGCCGATCCATATAATCACCGCTCGAAGAAGTCCATTCATCCACAAATACCTTTTGGAGCGAATCGAGCTTTGTTTCAACCGCCTGTTGGGCATATTTCTGCAAACGCGAGTCGATGGTCGTATAAATGGTGAGTCCATCGGTGTTTAAGTTATAGTTATTTTCTTCGGCCCAGCCTTCTATCTGCTGGCGTACATACTGACCGAAGTATTTGCTTTCGCGCCTGGTTTTTGATGGTGGATGATAATTCAGTGCTAATGAGTCTTGCTGCAGTTTAGTATAGGCCTTATCGCCAATGAACCCTCGCTTGTTAAGCTGCATCAGGATGGTATTACGTCGTCCCATTGCCAGCTCAGGGTTGAGGCGAGGATTATATCGGTAAACAGCCTGTAAAGAGCCAATAAGGGTGGCCGCTTCTTGCACGGTTAGTTCGCGGGCCTCTTTGCCATAATGGGTGCGGGCCGCAGACTGAATGCCAAAAGCACTGTTGGGAAATTCTACCGTATTGAGATACATCTCAATAATCTCGCGCTTGGTGTAGTTATTTTCAATTTCTACGGCCGTAATTATTTCACGAAATTTACGGATGAGCGAGAAATCCCTGCCTATTCTTTTATATAGATTTCGAGCCAACTGTTGAGAAATAGTAGAAGCTCCACGAACATCGCCGGTGGTGACCATCTGGAAGACTGCTGCGAAAATACCCTGAATATCAACACCCCAGTGGTTATAGAAGCGGTGGTCTTCGGTAGCAATTAACGCGTTTATAACGTGGGGAGAAATCTCTTCGTAAGAAACATAGGTCCTGTTTTCGGTGTAGAATCGATCAAGCACTACACCGTCGCGGCTTTTAACCTGCGAGGCAATCGCTGTTTTTGGATTTTCGAGATCTTCGATGGAGGGTAGCCCTGATAACAGATAAATCAAGAATCCAGTACAGGCAATAATGAATACTCCACCTATAATGCCTGCCCATTTAAAAGGGGATTGATTCTTCATATTCCAGCCGGAGAAGAACCCCCCGCCCGAAATATGTTCCTTATTATCATCATCGCTTTCATTTTGGGCTTTCTTACGGCGATATTCCGGATCGTTAAAGTATCGATCCATTTCATTATCAAAATCTGAGTTACTCATCTATTGTTTTTGCTGAGTCAATTGGTTGTAGAGACTGTGTTTCCGGCTCCCAGAAAACGAGCGAAACAGACGCATTATTGTAAAATGCCATGGTACGATGCTCGTAGAAGGTACCTAAATTTATATAGCTTCCGAAGGAAAAATGTTCCTGCCGGGGAATGTGATCATGCCCGAAAATGATGTAATCACATTTAGATTCTCGTAATTGTTGTTCAGCCCATTCATTAAGTAGGGCTGGATCTTCTTGCTGATCATCAAGCCAACGGTTGAAGCGTGAAAAGTATTTCATGATTGAAAGGCCGGTAGCAGGCGAGAATAACGATTGATAGCCGTTGACAAAAGATGGATGGCGGATGATACGGTGCAAAAGAGGCCGCGATAACTTCAAGTCTGGATCGCTGAGCCCATCCCCATGTAAAAGAAATGCTTTTTTATCACCAAGGCTAGCCGTTTTAAATTCCGGTTCTACTATAAAACCCCGGTCAGCGAGGTGGCCACGCGTCCAGTTATCATGGTTGCCGGTAATATAAAGGGTAGGTCCCAGATGTTGATTGTATTCTTCAAAGCGGTCTAACAATTTTTTGCCGAGTTGAGGCACCTGCTCTGGAAACTCCATCCAGTAATCGAAAAGGTCGCCTAACACAGCCAGCTGAATTTTTTCCCGCTGACAAAAACTGATGAGTTGAACCAGCTCTGATTCAATTCGTGTATTTTCATCTTTAGAGAATCCTCCCAAATGGGCATCGGAAACAAACAGCAGGGGGGGAGATAGGTTTAGCTGATCCATCCTTAAAGGAGAAGACTACTTTTTACGTCGTATAATAAACTCGATAAGATCTTCAAACGATTGCCGGGCCTTAGACTCGGGCAACGTAGAAAGCTTCGAAAGCGCCTTGGAAGCATAATCGTCCATAATCTCGCGAGCGTAATCCATGCCTCCTTTTTCATGCACAAAGGAGACAATTTTATCAACATCAGCCTGTTTCTTTTTGCGTTTTCGCATCAAATGACGAATCCGGATTTTCTCCATCATGGAGGCATTTTCCAGCGCTTTAATGAAAGGAAGGGTCACCTTACGTTCTCTAATGTCGTTCCGCTTGGGCTTGCCAATGTCTCCTTTGCCATAGTCAAAAAGGTCATCCCGAATCTGGAAAGCAATACCGGTCCACATGCCGATATCGTGCATCTTTTGATGCTGTGCGGGATCATCCGTCGTTGAAATGGCACCACATTCGCAACAGGCCGCAATGAGGCTGGCAGTCTTCTCTGAAATGACTTTGAAATAATAGTCTTCATCCATATTAAAGAGGCGGGCTGCCTTAAACTGACGGAGCTCGCCTTCACTCATGCTTTTGACCGCCCGGGAGAGCACTTTTAATAGCTTAAATTCATCATAATCCAATGCAATAAGCAAGCCTTTGGAGAGCAAAAAGTCACCCAAAAGTACGCTGGCTTTGTTCTTCCAAACTTTGTTGATACTCAAGAAGCCTCGTCGAATTTCGGCATCATCCACCACATCATCATGGATAAGAGTGGCAGTATGCAGTAATTCAATCATGGTGGCCGCTACATAGCTGCGCTGGCTGACGTCTCCAAACAGCCGGGCCGACATAAATACAAGAGTGGGGCGGATTTCTTTACCCTTTTGGCGCAACAGATATCGCACAATTTGATCCAGTACAAATACATCGGTACGCAGTGCTTCTTTAAAAAAAACACGAAATTCACTCAGATCATCAATTACCGGACGAGTAATCTGACTAAGCGATTTTTTCTCCTTTCGCTTAAAGGAGGTAACTTTTTGTAGCTGAGTATCAATCATGAACCGATATTCTATAGCTTAATGTTGGGGCTATAAATAAAAGTTGAAATTTAATAATTATTCAGGTTTTAAACTTCCGTCATTTCCAATACATTTTGGCTACCAAATATAGAATATCAATAGGCCATTACTAAATTTTTAATTTTTATGATAGAAATTGATATAAGCAGAGCTCGGTCTTTTGTTAAAGAACGTGCGTACAATGATAGTTATGAGAAAGCGAAGCAGGCTTTTGAGCAGGTAAAACAGCGAAATGGAGCTGGTTCAGAATGGCTTGGCTGGCGCACACTGCTGTCAGATCCCAATGATGCTATTTTAGAGCAGTTAGATAGTTTAGCCACGGCCATTCGCGAGGATGCCGATGTCTTTATTGTGTGCGGTATTGGGGGGTCTTACCTGGGTGCGCGAGCCGTTATTGATGCATTGTCACCGTTTTTTGGTACTGATGGACCAGAAATACTGTATGCCGGCAACCAGATGAGTGGCCAATATTTGGATGAGCTGATTGGCTATTTGGAGGAACCCAATGCAGAGGGAGAGTCCAAAAGCGTATATTTAAATGTAATCTCAAAGTCGGGTACTACCTTAGAAACAGCACTTTCGTTCCGTATTTTACGGAATTGGATGGAAGACCGCTTCGACGATATCAGTGAGCGGATTGTCTGTACGACCAGTGAAGAGGGAGGAGCACTAAATGAGCTGATTAAAAAACACGGCTTCCCAAAATTTATTATTCCTGATGATGTGGGCGGGCGATTTTCGGTATTGACGCCGGTAGGTTTGCTTCCGATTGCCGTCGCCGGTATCGACATCCGCAGTCTGTTTTATGAAGCCGTTTCAAAATTTGAAGCACTGGAAGAAGATCCAGAGCCGGTACTCGAATATGCGGCTGTAAAGCATGCACTCTACGAACAGGGCAAAGCCATTGATTTGTTTACTACCTTTGAGCCGCAGCTTAATGCTCTAAGCGGCTGGTTACAGCAGTTACTGGGAGAAAGTGAAGGTAAAGAAAACCAGGGCATGTTTCCTGCAAAAGCTACTTATTCCACAGACCTGCACAGCCTCGGACAGTTTGTGCAAGAAGGTCCGCGTAATATGATGGAAACCTTTATCCAGGTTGACTCAATGAATGAACAGGTAGAAGTACAAGCGGAAGATGAAGATCATGATGGTTTGAACTATCTTGAGGGCCGTTCCTTTCACGATATTAACAGCCGGGCACTGGAGGGAACCCTACAGGCCCATCACGAAGGGGGCGTTCCTTGTGTAGTCCTTACCCTGGATAAACTCAATGCACAACATATCGGGGAGTTTATCTATTTATATGAATTGCTAACAGCCGTGTATTGCTATTGCCTGGACGTCAATCCTTTTAATCAACCGGGCGTCGAATTTTATAAAAAAGAAATGTATCAACTGCTTGGTAAGCAATAATACTATGGCCCAAGAAGACAACTTGCCCATCTCGCAAGAGGTAGAACCGGATGAGCTTAAATTTATATCGGTAGCTGGAAATATCGGAGCCGGGAAATCATCGTTGACGGGACTGCTGGCAAAACATTTTGGATGGGAACCCTTTTATGAATCGGTGGATGATAATCCCTACCTGTCGGATTTTTATGATGACATGCGGCGGTGGAGCTTTAACCTTCAGATCTTTTTTCTTTCCAGCCGCTTTCGGCACCAGAAAGAGATGCTGGACCGCAAAGGACGGTTTGTACAAGATCGTACGATTTATGAGGATGTGGAGATCTTTGCCAAGAACTTGCACGAAATGGGATTAATGAGCGATCGTGATTACGAGAACTATAAAGCACTCTTTACGGAGATGACGAATTATTTGAAATCACCGAGCTTGTTGATTTATATTCGCGCGCAAGTACCAACGCTGGTCGAACAAATTCAGCAGCGGGGAAGAGATTACGAAAATACCATTCGTATAGAATACCTTGAACGACTGAACCGATTGTATGAGGACTGGATTGACCGCTATCCGCACGAGAAGCTGATTATTGATACCGATGACCTTGATTTTGTTAATAATGATGAAGACTTAGGACGCATAATAGAACTGGTAGAACAACGTTTATTTGGGTTGTTTAATTGATTGCGGATAAACCCAATTATTCATAACTTTGCAAGCTATTACTGTTATGTCAAAACTTGAATTTAACATAGTTGAGATACCCGAAGAGGAGAGCCAGCGAAGCGTTGGCTTGGAAGAAGAGGATCTTGATCTGTCTCCTTATGAATTTAAAGGAGGAGGTATAGATCTTCAGTTTTACCGTACTCTTCATTTTATTCGGGTAAACTTTCATGTGGATGCAGATGTAGAACTCGTTTGTGACCGCTCACTTGAAAGCTATATCCAGCCGATAGTATCGGATTATGAAGTTCTTTTTAAAGTTGATGTACAGGAAGAAACAGAGAATGAAGATGGGGCCGTGCGACGGTTTAACTTCTCCTCGAATACTCTCAGTATCGAAGAAGAGGTTCGAGACACCATCATGTTAAATGTTCCGATTAAGAAGCTGCATCCTAAATTTCTCGATGAGGATGGAAGTCCGAAAGAATTTGAAACGAAGAAATATGGCGATGTAGCTGAAGAAGATGAAGCCGAGGGCATTGATCCCCGGTGGGAAAAATTGAAGAAACTTAAGAACTAACAGAAACACTATTACAATTAAATAATGGCACATCCTAAGCGTAGACATTCCTCTTCACGAAGAAACAAACGCCGTTCGCACCATAAGGTGGCCGAGCCTACCCTTGCTGAATGCCAAAACTGCGGTGCATACCATAAATATCATCATGTATGTACTGAGTGTGGCTACTATCGCGGCCGACAAGTATTGGACGTCAACTAAAATTTTATCCTAATTAATTATTCATGGTTATTGCTGTAGATGCCGCGGGAGGGGATCATTATCCCAGGAGTCCGGTACAAGGTGCAATTGAAGCCGTTAACGAACTTCCAGACCTTAAAATCATATTGGTTGGTCCGGAAGATGTTGTTAATGATGAGCTTTCTAACCATGAATACGACTCTAAACGGATTTTGGTCCAGCATGCTCCCCAGGTTATTGGGATGGATGAATCTCCGGCACAGGCCGTAAAGACAAAGCAGAAATCATCAATCGTTACCGGCATTGGTATGCATAAGGCCGGTAAATGCGATGCATTTGTAAGTGCGGGCAATACAGGGGCCTTATTGGCGGCCTCCACTTTTTTATTGGGAAAGCTTGAAGGTGTCTCGCGACCCGTTATTGCGGCAATATATCCCACTATTAAAGGGGTGCGCCTGGTAATGGATGTCGGAGCAAATTTAGAAGTACGCCCCGAAATGTTTACCCAGTTTGCTCAGATGGGAACCATCTATGCACGCGAAATTATGGGGGTTGAGGATCCTAAAGTCGGACTTTTGAATGTCGGTGAAGAAGAAGAAAAAGGAACCGATAACTTAAAAGCTGCTTTCAAGGAACTCAGCAAGCTTTCAAATTTCGCAGGTAATATTGAGGGCCGGGATATTTTTGACGCCAAAGCTGATGTCTTTCTCTGTGATGGTTTGGTAGGAAATATCCTTCTTAAATTTGGGGAATCTATTCCTGTAGCACTCGAAAAGTTTGTGAAAAGAGGTATCCAGCAATTAGAGTTAGGGCCAGAGGAAGCAAAGTTAATCGGGAAAGTGCTAAAAGTATCTCTTGAAGAGTTTAATCCTGACCGTGTAGGCGGTGTTCCCTTTCTTGGAGTCGATGGAGTTAGTATGGTAGGGCATGGGAGCAGCACTCCCAAAGCTGTAAAGAATATGATTTTAAATACAGCTAAATGCCTCAAACATAATATCAATGACAAAATTGTAGCATCTCTTAATTAAAGAACCCCATACATGGCGGAAAAAAGACGAGCAGGAATAACAGCAGTAGGCCACTATCTGCCTGAGCACAGACTGACCAATAGTGATCTGGAAGAGATGGTGGAAACCAACGATGAATGGATACGTACACGGACGGGAATTCGTGAGCGACGTATCCTTAAAGACGAAGATAAGGCAACAGCCTATATGGGCGCCGAAGCTGCTAAAGAAGCGTTGGAAGAGCGTGGTATTGGCGCTGAAGAGATTGATATTATCATTCTTGCTACCGTTACGCCTGATTATCTCTTCCCGGCTACTGCTTGTCTGGTACAAGACTATATCGGCGCGGACAATGCATACGGATTTGATTTATCGGCGGCTTGCTCTGGGTTTTTGTACGCTCTCTCTAATGGTGCTAATTATATTGAGTCCGGTCGGGCCGAGAAAGTACTGGTTATCGGTTCTGACAAAATGAGTTCTATTGTTGACTATTCCGATCGCTCTACCTGTATTTTGTTCGGAGATGGAGCAGGAGCTGTATTATTGGAAGCATCTGATGATGAAACGGGTGTCATTGACTACATCCACCATACCGAAGGGGATACCAACGGAGCGCTTTGTCAGCCAGCAGGGGGCAGCAGAAAACCCGCATCCGAACATACGGTTGCTGATCGGTTACATTACATTAAGCAGGATGGCCGGGCAGTCTTTAAAAAAGCCACCGTGGGCATGTCTGATGTTGTTACTGAAATTATGGAAGCCAACAGTCTAACGGCCGACGATGTAGCCTGGTTGGTTCCTCATCAGGCGAACTTGCGCATTATCGATGCTACAGCGAACCGCATGGGGCTGGATAGTGACAAGGTGATGGTTAATATTGATCGGTATGGAAATACAACTGCTGCAACAATTCCACTTTGTTTATACGACTGGAAGGATAAATTGAACCATGGTGATAATTTGATTTTGGCCGCTTTTGGCGGTGGTTATACCTGGGGTTCTATCTACTTAAAATGGGGTATTCAATAATGGCTAAAGCATATTTATTTCCGGGTCAGGGTTCACAATCGGTTGGAATGGGTCAAAACCATTATCAGCAAAATGAGGTGTTTGCCCAGTATGTAGATCGTGCCAATGAGGTGCTCGGCTTCAACCTAAAAGAAATTATGTTTGAAGGCCCGGCAGAGAAGTTGAAACAAACGGAATATACACAGCCGGCAATTTTTCTGCATTCCATAGCTTTATACCAAACACTGGATGCCAATCCCGATATGGTTGCCGGGCATAGTCTGGGTGAGTTTTCGGCTTTGGTGGCCTGTGGAGCAGTAGCCTTCGAAGATGCCCTGAAGATTGTACGCCGGCGTGGAGAACTGATGCAGCAGGCTGGAGAAACAAATCCCGGGACCATGGCCGCTGTCATTGGAATGGAAGATGAAGTTGTTGAAAGGATATGTAGCCAAGCCACAGAAGAGGTTGGCCAAGAAGTTATTGCAGCTAACTACAATTGTCCGGGGCAGGTCGTTATTTCTGGCGCTGTGGAAGCGGTCGAAAAAGCAGTTGAATTGTTAAAAGAGGAAGGGTGCCGTTTGGCTAAAATATTACCCGTCAGTGGGGCCTTTCATTCTTCGCTTATGCAACCTGCATACGATGGTTTAAAAGATAGCCTTGAAGAGCTTGATGTTTCCACTCCACACTGTCCGATTTATAGTAATTATACCGCAGCTCCTACCTCCGATCCAGAACAAATTCGTTCGAATGTACTAAGTCAGTTATTAAATCCGGTGCTGTGGACTCAGACACTACAGAATATGGAAGAGAATAGCGCTGACTCTTTTGTTGAAGTGGGGCCTGGAAAAGTATTGCAGGGTTTAGTGAAGCGTACACTCAAGGACGTTGAAATAGACGGCTTCGAATAATCTGTCAAATTGATGCATTGCGGCTTTGGCATGCATTCCTAACTAAATATTACAAGAAATTATGGATATATCACTTGATGGGAAAACAGCACTTGTAACCGGAGGAAGCCGGGGGATAGGCCGTGCTATAGCTTTGACCTTGGCGGAACTGGGTGCTGATGTTGCTATTACGTTTGCGAGCTCAGAAGAGGCCGCTAATGAGGTCAAAAATGAAATGACATCCAAAGGGGTGCGCGCTAAAGCCCTGCAAGCAGATGCCGTAGATCTTGAAAAAGCCGAAGAGGTTATTGCTGAGCTTACCGAAGACTGGGAGAAAATTGATATCTTGGTTAATAATGCTGGTATTACACGCGATAATCTGATTCTTCGCATGAAAGAAGAACAGTGGGATCAAGTGATAAACACCAATTTAAAGAGCATATTTAACTACAGTAAGGCCGTAGCGAAACCCATGATGCGCAATCGTGGGGGTTCTATTATTAATATTAGCTCAGTGGTAGGGCTAAGCGGGAATGCAGGACAAAGTAATTATGCTGCTTCCAAAGCTGGGATTATTGGATTTACAAAATCATATGCCAAAGAGTTAGCCTCTCGGGGTATTCGTGCCAATGTGATTGCTCCTGGCTATATAACTACAGAAATGACCGATGAACTGGATGAGAAAGTACTAGCATCAATTAAGGAAGAAACACCTCTGGGACGGCCAGGTGACGCAGAAGAAGTAGCTCATGCAGTAGCATTTTTGGCTTCAGATCTTAGTTCTTACATTACTGGCGAAACAATACGTGTAGATGGTGGAATGGCAATGTAGATTTTGACTTTTTTGGAGAGCTATTCGCTTAAAGTGTATTTTTAATAATTTTAATTGTATTTTCTGCCCATACTTAACGGAAGTAGGCAGATTCGATCTTTCATTAACTTAAAACCTAAGCTAAAATAAATATTATGTCACAAGACGTTGAATCAAAAGTAAAAAGCATCATTGTTGATAAATTAGGTGTCGATGAGGAGGAAGTAACTCACGATGCAAACTTCACTAACGATCTTGGTGCAGATTCTCTTGACACAGTAGAACTTATTATGGAGTTCGAAAAAGAATTCGACATCAGCATTCCTGATGAAGATGCCGAAAATATTGCTACTGTTGGCAATGCTGTTGAGTATCTCCAGGATAAAGTATAAGGTCTTTTTATACTTCTTAATTTTTACGCTAATATATTAGCATGTCTGACCGTAGAGTAGTCATTACCGGAATCGGTGCCCTTACCCCTGTTGGTAAGACGGCACCAGATTTCTGGAATGGATTAATATCAGGAAAAAGTGGTGCTCAGCCTATTGAGCATTTCGATACTGAAGATTTTCCTACCAAATTCGCCGCGCAAATAGAAGATTACGACGAACTCGATTATTTCGATCGTAAAGAAGCGCGTCGGTTGGATAAAGTATGCCAGTACGCACTTATCGCAGCCGAAGAGGCTATGCAGGATACCGGACTTGACCTTGAAGAAATCGACAAGGATAGAGTGTCTGTTATTGTGGGTACGGGTATCGGTGGAATGATTACCTTCTACGAGCAGTCTATCTCTTTTCACGAGCACGGTCCCCGGGGAGTATCGCCATTCTTCATTCCCATGCTGATTCCAGACATGGTTGCGGGCCAGATATCCATAAAATATGGCTTTAAAGGACCCAACTTTTGTGCGGTTTCAGCTTGTGCTACGGGTTCTCATAATATCGGATTAGCGTACGACTCCATTAAAAGCGGACAATGTGATATGGCCGTTTCCGGTGGTTCGGAAGCGCCTGTTTCACGCATAGGGGTCGCGGGCTTTACCTCCATGCGGGCAATGTCCAATCGTAATGATGATCCCCAAACAGCTTCTCGTCCTTTTGATAAAAACCGAGATGGTTTTGTACTGGGAGAAGGCTCAGCCATCCTGTTCTTAGAAGAATATGAGCATGCTAAAGCCCGGGATGCCCGCATTTATGGCGAAATTGTAGGATATGGATTCTCGGCAGATGCTCACCATATTACGGCCCCTGATCCGGAAGGAGAGGGCGTTATACTGGCCATAAATCGTGCGCTTGAGGCTGCTGACATTGAGCCTACAGATGTTGATCATATTAACATGCATGGTACTTCAACACCGCTCGGCGATATCGCTGAGACAAACTCAATTAAGAAGGTGTTTGGAGATCACGCCTATCAGATCAATCATAACTCTACCAAGTCCATGACCGGACACGCCCTTGGTGCTGCAGGTGCAATGGAGTCTTTAGCAACGGTGTTGTCTACCTATCATGATATGATCCCACCTACCATCAATTATGATACCCCAGATCCGGAATGCGACTTAAATTATACAACGAACGAAGCTGTAAGTCGTAACGTAACATACGCCTTAAACAATGCCTTTGGATTTGGCGGGCATAACACTACGATTGTATTTAAAAAGTTTGAAGAGTAAGGATGCTAGAGAAGCTTAGGTCACTTTTTAAATCTAAGGGAACACTACCGCCTAAGCACCATAAACGTATTGAAAAACTTGAAGAGATTATCGAAACCTCAATCGATAATCCCTTTATCTATATACGGGCATTAAGGCACCGATCTACCTTATCCGATGAAAACTTCAGCTCAACAGATTCTTACGAGCGGCTGGAATTTTTGGGAGATGCCGTTCTGGATCTGATTATTACAGAAATTATTTTTGATCTTTTTCCTGAAAAAAACGAAGGATTCCTGACTAAACTACGGGCAAAACTGGTGAAAGGAGATACGTTAGCGGTATTTGCACGTAAGTTGGAACTTAATGAACTGTTATTGTTGGCTGAGGAAGTACGGGGACAGGGAATTGAGAACTCAAAAAGTGTACTATCCGATGTTTTTGAGGCCTTAGTCGGGGCGCTTTATCTTGATGCAGGATATAAAGAAACTTCCTATTTTGTCCGCAAGGTAATAGACCGTTATGTAGATTTGAATAAGGTTATTACAACACTGGATAACTACAAAAGTTTATTATTAGAGTTTGCTCAGGCCAAACAGATGAAAATTCCTACCTACCGTGTTATTTCAGAAACCGGTCCCGGACATGATAAGACTTTTGAAATTGAGGTGCTAGTTGACCAAAAGCCGATGGCCAGTGGAGTCGGAAAAAGTAAGAAAGAGGCAGAACAGAAGGCAGCCCAAAAAGCGCTGGCAGATCTTAAAAGCTAAGGGAAAAGCTGTGCATAATGCCGAAGGTTTTGTCTTTTAGAATTAAAAGTTCATAACATTCTGTGTGATCTTTCAACCGTTCATAATTAGTATTATGTATAGGGAAGATAGATTAAGATGGCTTTAAGTACCACTCACCTTATTTTTACTGTTTTACATAGCCATTAGGCCGCTATTTATTTGGGAGAATAGATGAGCTAAATCCATTCGAAACAGATTCTTAGAGAAAATTAATTTTAACAGAAGTACTGGGAGCCTTATAATATAAAACCGTTAGGTTGAAAAGCTTAATAAATGGACTGTTAAACCTTTAACACTTGACGGTAATTCTCATAGATATTAGAAAGGTATAATATTGTTTTTAAAAGAAATTATGGAATATTGAGATAGGTCGAAGTCCAAAGAGAGTGTGTCTAACTATTTTATAAAAAAATAAGTGCGGAGGGGTAAAGTAATGCTGAAGGAGAATGTGAATAGTGATACAAAGCAGAGAGAAGAAGGTAAAAAACCGGTTTTTATTACTCAGAACCAGGTGATGAAGGATTTATTGGCGAAGGTTAAATTAGTAGCCAATACAAAAGCTACTCTGCTTCTTACAGGTGAGAATGGAACTGGAAAAGAAGTACTGGCGCGCCTAGTGCACTATTATAGTTCACGAAGCAACAAAGACATGATTGCAATAAATTGTGGGGCCATTCCCTCAGAACTTGTTGAAAGTGAGTTGTTTGGTCATGAAAAAGGAGCTTTTACTGGAGCCAGTGAAAAAAAGGAAGGTTGTTTTGAGCTGGCTGACAAAAGTACCCTCTTTCTGGATGAGATCGGAGAAATGCCCAGTGATATTCAGGTTAAGCTATTGCGCGCAGTAGAATTGAGGGCATTTAGAAGAGTGGGTGGAAAAAAGGAAATTGACGTAGATACCCGTATCATCTCAGCAACAAACAAAGAGTTAGTTGATCAAATAAAGTCGGGTAATTTTCGAGAAGACCTCTTTTATCGGCTGAATGTTATAGAATTGAATATCCCTCCATTACGCAAGCGACGGGGCGATATTCCATTATTAATTGACTATTATCAGAACGATGTTTCAGAGTCCTATCAAATGGATCCTATTGAGTTTTCTGATGAATGTTTGGGGATTCTCAAATCGTATGACTGGCCCGGAAATGTGCGGGAACTGAAGAATATTGTTGAACGATTTGTGGTCTTGTATTCGGGTAAAGAGGTGGGGCCCGATGCCATCCCTTCACACATTAAAGGGGGAGATAATATATATCCGGTTAATTTCGAGAGCGAGTTTGATAAATATATCCAAATTCCTATTGGAATAAGTTTGGCAGAAGTAGAACGAAAGGTTATTAACCATACACTTAGTTCAGTGGATAATAATAAAACAGAAGCTTCAAAAATATTAGGCTTTAGTAGAAAAACGCTACATAACAAATTAGAACGCTACGCCAAAGGATAACTTCTTACCTGTTGTACCTTGGTATTTAGTCAAATAATAAAAACTATTTTACCTCTCCTATAGCTCACAAATGCGCTAATATGTCATTTGAACCAAGACATCGTTTCAAAGAGAGCAATAAGAATACACCCTATCCAAGGCCAAAGGGGGGAGCTCAAAAATATTACTGAGAATTACAACACTACTCTGTATTCATCGAAATGGGCAGGTGACTCAATTCAATAGTTTCTCCCCGCGAAAGAACCGCACCTTGTAAAATCGCATTTTTTAGTTGCAAAAGATTTCCCGGCCAATCGTAGTTATAACATGCTAATAGCGCATTCCCAGATATTCTCAGGTTTTTATACTCTATATATCTGTCCCTAATTTCATTTAAAAAGTGGTCTATTATCAACGGAATATCCTCCTTGTGATCCCGTAGTGGAGGCAGCATGATTACTACGGGATTTAGTTCATTCAAAAGTTCTTGCCAGATAGGTTTCCCTATAAAGTTTTGATAATATTCTTGGTTGAAAGATAGGATAATACGTGGTTTCCCATTATGGCTCGGACGTAGTCGAAATATTTGATCACATCCCTTTTTATATGAAATAAGAATATCATGCATTAGCTTGGGAGTGAGTTCCGAAAACTGATCCAGGTAAAGGGTGCCATTTATTGTTTTTTCTAGAAGGTCGTATTTAATGGATAGGTGATTCTCATCAAACTTAAGATGTCCCCAAAAAGCCTTTTTATATTCATCTTCATTAATATTTAAACAGTAAAAAGTCTGAAAAGAACCCTGTGCCCGATTGCTACTCTCATGGATTACTTTAGCAAGCCTTTTTTTTCCAGAACCTATTTCACCGACTAATATAACATTGGAGTCTAACTTGGCCAGATGCAGAATTTTGTAGAAAATATCCTGCATAAGAATGCTCTTGGAATAATGTTCTATATCATGTAGCAAAAACTTTTTGAGGAGAGGTTTAGTTGTGGTCATTGTACAAAAGTGGTTTTAAAAATCTCTCTAGCTTTGGATAAAGTATTTTTTCACGCTGTTACATGTGCATCAAGTTAAGCTGCAAATTGTGATAAAAAAATGTCCAATGAGAGCAAAGCTGATTGTTTTTCCAAGTGATATGTGCTCAATAATTCAATTGTGTAATTAAATTGATACAATTAATGTGCCAACCTTAGCTGCCTGCTATAAGGAAGTACAAATATTCCTTCTGTATTGTTAGTTATAACCGGTATTTACAGGGGTAATAGCAAAGGCGACTATCGATGGTGAACCTTAAAACCGAGGGGCTCTTTGTGAATAAATTTCACAAAATCAGGAGGTGTATGTGTAAATATGGATAGCCGTTTTAGGGTGAATTATTCTCATAATAAGTTGCTTTCACTTTTCTGATAAATTATTGTGGTGGTTAAGGATTACTAAAGTACAGGATCCATAATCTCATTATAAATATGGCTTCTATAGACGGTTCGCTTTTCTCTTAAATTGGAGGACATTATTAGCAGGCTACAACAAGTTATCAGCAAGCTTATCATATGGGGTAAGAGAAGATAAAGCCGACCAGTTGGTGCCCAGATAAGCCTTGGCACGGAAGTTGTTCTAAATATATTGGTAAAAGTATAAGCTTAATAGGGTCCAGTTATTGTAAAGGGAAGGAAGGCTGAACTTTAAAATGAGAGGGGAAAATTGATGAAACCCAAAAATGGACAAGAAGGTATCTTAATTATAGGAAGAGGCGATCCTCCTGTCACTAGTAGCTATATCTCAAATATTGATGAAATTCAGTGCTGTAAAGCCGTTCTGGAGGAGGACAGGGATGTTGTACTTATGACAACCCTTGATACCCAAAAGGGTATGAATAGTATCCTGAATATCTCAAGTTATACTGTATCGTTTTCGTCCGAGTCAATTGATACTATCTTAGAAAAAGAGAAGATTGATTTTGTTTTTGCTCCCTTCATTGATTCAGAGGGCTGGAAGATGGTTCGGGAATTGGATAAAAAGGGATATTGGGCAGAACATAATATTAGTGTTATAAACGCTAACTTGCCTGAAGGGTATGAGAACAACCGATTTCTAAAACTGAGAACTGCTATATCCGAGACAAGCTCAATACAATCACGGTATGCTGAGATCTCGTCGGTACATGATGCAGAGAAAGTGTTGAATACTATTGGAGGGTTACCGGTCATATTACATTCCGAGAAATTTGGAAGAACCAGGATAATGCAACTCGAGAATTATAAGCAAGAGGTAAAAAAGCATTTTAAAAGCAGTAGCTGGGAAAAACTATTTGTAGAAACCTCTCCCATGGGCGACAAGGAAGTAGCTATTGGAATATTAAAAGATCAGGAGGGAGATACAGCCATAGTATTTACTTCTGAAAATGTACTGCCACTGTACAATTCCTCAGATGAGCTGGTTACCATTAGTCCCATACAAACATTAAGTAGGGATGACCGCCAGGCTTTATTTCATGCAGCCTTGAATATAGTACAGAAATTTGAGCAGTTTGCTGGATTTTGTTTCATAAAGTTTATTCTAAACTCTCGAGAGCATACCATGCAAGTCTCCAGTATATCCTTCCATGCGAGACAATCTGCTATGGTTTCTCTCAGTTTGGGGGCGTCACTCTACAGTATAATTACCAAGTTGGCAATGGGGCGCAGAATTATAGATTTAGGAGTTGGCAAAGAATTTGAACCTGGTTGCAACGATCATATTCTTCTATCCATTCCATATCCCAAAAGGGGGAGATATACTTCGAAGGACTTAGCCCCAAAGAGGGGACTAGTCGAAGAAAGAATGTATTCGGGCCAAAATTTTTGTGAAATTTTACAGAAAGTCTGGCAAACAGGAATCAGCAACTGCGAACACAGAAATATGTTAAAAGCAGATCGGTTAGCAATAAGTAGTTTTTATCAGAATTTCTATTGGGATCAGCTTCACCACCTATATCAAGCTTTTAAAACTGGCGTGACAGTCGAGGAACTTACAAAAGCGACAAGCATCGGGTCGTGGTTTCTAAATTATATTAAAATAATTGTTGATCTCGAATGGCTGTTACAGCAAGAATCTCTCTCCACTATTACTAAACGCGAATGGAAGAATTTAAAAATTTGCGGATTTTCGGATAGAAAAATTGCAGGTATTCTTTCTCTAAAAAATTCCAGACTTCGAGAGAAAGACGTGCTAAAAGAACGGAATAAATATCAAGTAGAAGAGCCCCTTACTTTCGTTGACTTTAGACCCTCGGGGCAGATATCTGAGCATAAAAAAACGATTATGATACTAACATCCGGATACCGGGAGTCGAGAAAATCTGCCTCCCAAATGTCAACGCTTCTGTTAGCTAATGAAGCCCGACGTATGGGGTATAACATCATATTGGTAACGGCTGATACGCAAGCCTGCTTACTTTGGGTATCGTTTGCTGATTGCATCTATATGGAACCACTGAAATGGGATAAGATTCATGCAATTTATCATCGCGAGGAACCGTCGGGCATTTTTATCGACCTTGAAGATACAGACCAAAAAGTATTACGCAATCAGCTTAAAGAAATTAAAGCTCCGGTTGTAAAGATCCCTGGATTATTTTTTCCAGACAACAGAAAACATAACAGGAGTAATAAGTAATTCGTCGAATGATTGGATGGGATAACAACAGGCCAGAATATTGTGTAGTGCCAGGGAGGTGCCAATCCGCTTACTCATAATACAGGTTAAAATATTGATCAGGAATATATTGTTATGGTACAGTATTTGGTTTAGTAAGGGTCAGGTAATTTGAATTAAAAGAGGGGTTACAAGCCAGCAGCACGATAGGTTAATGATCCAAGTCAAAAAGAGGCAGGAAGGTTTTAGACCACTACAAAATGGCTGGCAACTATTTTTAGAGGCCATAGCTGCGTGTATGTTGGATAAAATTAAGTGGATCGCTGCAAACGTAAACCCATTAAATAGTAATAGTATTCATAGGTATTTTGGATGGTTATTATTAAAGTAATACAATATGGATTAGCATTTTTGATGATAGTACTACTTGGCTATCAATTGGTGCGCAGTCTATGGACGTTAATTGGATTGAGAAATATTTTTTCACAACCTAACCAGGCCCGACAGTTTGCTATTGTGCTTTTGGCCAATAAGGGGCAACAGATGATATCGAAATCGTTATACAGTATATTTGGCTTGGTGTATCCCAAGAACCTGTATGACGTTATTGTACTTGGCAACTGCCTTTCGGAGGAGGCTGCTAACACGGCCCGTGAGATGGGGGCAACAATTTTTGATGCAAATGATTGGCTTGGAAAAGAAGAGTGTAAATTGCATTGGGTTTTTAAGCAAATACTTTCAGGAGATAAATCTTATGATGCGGTATTAGTAATACAATCAGAAAGTTTACTGTCAGGTAATTATTTAGACGTCCTTAACCACTATTTTGATCAGGGAAGCAGTGTAATTCAGAGCAGTAGCTTGGTGTTACCAGAATCAGGATCTGTTTGGGACAAGAAGAATCGATTTAACTTTTTGCGAAATAATTTGCTTAAACCTGTAGGAGATGAACTACTTGGTTTTAGCAAAAGTTTCAGAGGGAATAACTTTGGGTTTACAACAGAAACGCTAAAAGAAAATCTGGCTATACTTCCCACTTTCAATCAAGACAAAGAATATGGGCTCATGTTAGAGCTTAAGGGAATAGATGTGGATTTTGCTCCAGAAGCCGTAGTTTGGAAACAGATGCCAATAAGAGCTGATATTGTGGGAAATCACAGCAATAAAGAACGGTTTTCCTTCCTAAAGCATTATATACCCAAGCTGTTTAAGGCAGCATTTCGGTATAAATCATTATCATATATTAACAAAATTCTTGATTTAATAACCCCTTCCGTTTTAAAAGTGTTGGTTATTACCCTGTTGATGATTGCTATTAATATATTAGCATGGGCGCTGGCCGATACCCCTTTTATATTTGTATGGATCTGGTTGTGTATAAGTATCCTAGACCTGTTAATTATTGTGGTAGGGGGATATGCCATTAACACTTACTTTCAGGCCTACAAATCAATTATTTGAAGGGCTCTACGCCTAATTAATTAACTAATAGCATCATCCATTAAAATGGAGCTTCGTTGTCTCCCGGACCGGGGCTATGGCCCATAGGGGGAGAACCATCACTATCTTCAAGGTTGTTGCCATTATCAGCGGGCTCTTCACCAAAAGGAGTAGAATCAGCTGTTGTTAAATTCTCAAATCGGGCATAATCTTTAACAAAATACAGGGGAACTGAGCCAACTGGACCGTTACGTTGTTTGCCAATAATTACTTCAGCCAATCCTGTTGTAGATTGCCCTTCGGGAGTCGTTTTGATACCGTAATATTCGGGCCGATAAAGGAAACAGACAACATCGGCATCCTGCTCAATAGAGCCTGATTCCCGCAAGTCGCTAAGCTGAGGCCTTTTATCACCACCCCGTTGTTCTACAGCACGGCTCAGCTGCGAAAGGGCAACGACCGGAACGCTCAGTTCTTTAGCCAAGGCTTTAAGTCCACGTGAGATAGAGGCAATTTCTTGTTCGCGAGTGCCAAAATCCTTCCCTGAGGCTGTCATCAGTTGTAGATAGTCAACCACAATGAGACCAATATCATGCTCACTCTTAAGGCGACGGGATTTAGTACGCAGTTCCATGATACTAAGGCCAGGGGTGTCATCCACAAAAATGTTGGCAGTAAATAAACGACCTGCAGCATCGATTAATCGTTTAAATTCATCATCATCAAGTTGACCTGAACGTGCAGACTGGGCATTAATACGGCCTTCCATTGTCAAAAGGCGTTGAACCAGCGACTGGTTAGACATCTCAAGGCTGAAAATAGCAACCTTGGTTTGTAGTTTGGGATCTTGGTGCAACGCTGCATTTCGAGCGGTTGTCAGAACATAAGCTGTTTTCCCCATCGAAGGACGAGCAGCAATAATAACAAGGTCTCCATCTTGCCAGCCGGCCGTTTTTTTATCAACATCAGTTCCGGTAGGTACTCCGGTAATTCCGGCTGATTTGCCCCGGATATCCTCCAAATGAGAAAGGGTGTCTTTAAGCACGTCACCAATAGGCTGAGCCTGGGCTCGCTGCTTGGAGTTTGCCAAGTCAAAAATACGTTGCTCAGCTTTATCTAAAACATCATAAGGGTCAGAAGAACTGTCGTAGGCGTCCTTAATAATGTCGGTACATCCAAGAATAAGGTTTCGCTTGGTTGCCTTCTCTGCAATAATTTGAGCATGATAATCTACATTCGCAGCAGAGCTTACCGACCGGGTTAGCTCCGATAAATAGCCTGCCCCACCACAGGTGTCGAGTAATCCCTTATCGCGCAGTTCATTTTCTACCGTTAGCAGGTCGAGCGGATTATCTCGCTCATAAAGGTCATGTAAGACTTCAAAAATATGCTGATGGGCCGGCTTATAAAAATCATTGGCTGAAAGCATCTGCAGAGCAACCGTCGCGGCCTCATGTTCAATGAGCATTGATCCCAGTACGGCTTCCTCTACTTCAACAGCTTGGGGGGGCACACGGCCTTCCTGGTCAAGAGTTGAAGCGTTATTGCTTTTATAATTGGACCCTTGTGATACCATCCGGAAGAAAAATTCTAATATTAAAACTGTTACTATTGAAGATGGGCAGTGCTTGCCAGAAAAAAATATCCGCTGAAACACGGATCATAAAGTATAACAAATAGCCGACTTTAAATGAAGCTTAAAATCTTAATTGATTGAAGAATTTAGGGTCGTCCTTTGACTTCATCATAACGCTTGCGAAGCAACTGTACATCTTCCCAGGTCGGACGTTTCCATTTAGCATGACGCAGCAGGGCAGCTGGGTGATAGGTGGCAAGCAGTTCATAGTTGTTGCGGAAGCTGTGAAATTGTCCGCGCATGCTTGAAAGCGAGGAGTCTTTATCCAACAGCGTTTGTGCAGACACCTTACCGAGCGAAAGTATTAGCTTGGGGTTAATTAAATCAATTTGTCGAAGTAAAAAGGGGAGGCTTCGTTTGCGTTCCTCGGGTTTCGGATTTCTATTATTGGGTGGGCGATGTTTAAGGATATTAGCGATATATACATCTTCCCGATCAAAGTTGATGGCAGCCAAAATATCATTCAGCAGCTGACCGGCTTTCCCAACAAAAGGCTCGCCCTGACGATCTTCTTCTGCACCGGGAGCTTTCCCAATAAGCATGAGGTCGGCCTCAGGATTGCCAACACCAAACACTAACTGGGTGCCTTCTAAATCCGTTCGAAGAACATCGGCTTCTTTACAAAGTTGCTCTAAAGCTTCAAGAGTATCGCATTCGTCAATGCGGTCATAGATTGATGAGGGACTATGCTCTTTTATCGAACCTTTGGCTTCATCCTCATTATAAGAGGTGTCTTGGGGCTCTGTCACTGTCTGGCTGGAATTATTGGAGGAGGGGGGATCCAAATCATGCACTTGCTGGGCTTTGCCAGTTTCATCAGTTTGACCCTGTAGGCTTTGGTCGATTAAAAAATCACCATAGAGTTCTCTTTCATTTTGGATGAAGGTGAGAACATGGTCTATGAGGTTATCGGGTTTTCCCATAAGTAATTTGGTTTTATCCTACGAGCTCAGCAATGGTTTTCTGTTCTTCCTTGGCTTCTGCCGTTAATTCTCCAATAAGGTATCCTTCTTTGGATCGTGCGCCCATATGGACGGGTAAAATTCGGTTTTCGTACCGGGGATTATAAGGAATGCCTACCCGCACATAATTGTCTGTCCAGCCCAGCATTGCCCCATTTTTATTGGCACCTTCGAAAAGCACGGGTCGAATGCTCTCGGAGAAGGAAGTATCAAAAGCATAGCGCTTTTTTTGGGATAAGCGACGAAGCTTATGGGTACGTTCTTTACGGACGCTATTTTGTACGTTGGGTTCAATATTCAAAGCATGGGTCTTGGGGCGTTCGGAGTAGGTAAACACATGCAGGTAGGAGACAGGCAGGGAATCGATAAAATCAAAAGACTCCTGGAAAAATTCATCAGTCTCGCCCGGATGTCCCGTAATTACATCTACACCAATTGCTGCATCGGGCATAAGGTCTTTAATGAGTTCTACTCGCTGTCGATACAGATCCGATTGGTAGCGCCGCCGCATAAGCCCCAGCATTTTGTCGCTCCCGCTTTGCAAAGGCATGTGGAAGTGAGGCTGAATTTTATCAGATTCAGCCGTAAAATGGATCAGCTCTTCGTGCATCAGGTTAGGCTCAACGGATGAAAATCGAATTCGCTCCAGTCCATCTACCTGATCAAGAGCCTGCAGAAGCATAAAGAAGTTTTCGTCGGTCCCTCGTCCGAAATCACCCGCATTAACGCCGGTAATAACAATCTCCTTAAAGCCGTCTTCGACTAAAAGCTGAGCATTTTGCTCTACAGAAGCAATTTCCGGGCTGCGGCTTTTGCCACGGGCAAGGGGAATCGTACAAAAAGAACAGTTATAGCTGCACCCATCCTGAACTTTCAGGAAGGCCCGGGTGCGATCATCTGCAGAAAAGGAGTTGTGGAAATCGACGGCTTCATTGACATCAGAATTATAGACGACGGGCTCTGTTCGCTTGCTAAAATCATCGAAGAGCTCAAGAAGTTTGAACTTGTTTTTAGCCCCTAACACCGTATCAACACCGTCGATATTAGCAATTTCGTCCGGTTCTAACTGGGCATAGCAGCCAATAACAGCAACAAACGCTTCCGGATTTCTGCGCAGCGCACGGCGCACCGTACTTCGGCAGGTACTGTTGGCATTTTGGGTCACTGAACACGTATTGATAACATAAATATCAGCTGGTTCCTCAAAATTGCTGATGTTATATCCCTCTTCCTCAAAATCCTGTTGAATGCTCATGGTTTCGGAATAGTTGAGTTTGCACCCAAGCGTTTTGAAAGCAACAGTTTTCATCAATCAGCTGACCAGTTCGAATTTACTTTGTATTTGTTTATAGGTAATCGGACGTAAGCATAGAAAATACAAAACAGTTGCAAAAATATCGATGTTTATCATTGAGGATGATGGATATGGAAAACTTCAGTTTTTTGTCTTCAAGAATGTTCTATTACCAGTATGTCGGATTGATACGATTAACAAAAGGAGTAACTTTTTTGCCCATCAATGATGAGGGTATATAATAATTACTCTATCTCTGCTTAGAAAAGCCGCCGTAAAGCCAGAGATCAATGCGCTATTTACAGGATGGGGTTTCTGGATAATTGGCATAGTTGTTGTGATTATTGAAATAGATGATACTCCAATATAATTCTGGATTACACACTGATGAAAAAGACTAAAATATATAACTGACCAAAGGGGATCGGTCGGTTTTATGATATTTGATGCTTTCACAAATAAGGGCTTCAAACATTGGAACCAGATCAAGCAGTGAGCCGGGTCATCATAATCAAGAAGAGGCAAAGACATGGAAAGGTATTTACCCAAAGCCTCAAGAGACATTTAGCAAAACAGAATAGTGTGTTAAGCAATCACATGTTGAGTGCATCAAAGATCCAAGAAATATTAAACGGTAGTAAAACTTAATTTAAGCGAAAGAGGAGAAAACAAATATGAAGGTACTAATTACAGGTACAGACGGGTATATAGGATCGGTACTGGGGCCTTATTTAGTTAATAAAGGATATGAAGTAACGGGCTTGGATACTGGGTTCTACCGGTCGGGCTGGCTTTATAATAATGGAGAAATCGTTTATCCCTCTTACATTCATAAGGACTTACGGAATATTACTGAAAATGACCTGGAGGGGTTCGATGCCGTTGTTCATCTGGCAGAGTTATCTAACGATCCGCTTGGAAAACTAAATCCGGAAATTACGTTCAAAATAAACCATCAGGGCAGTGTTAGTTTGGCTAAGCTTTGCAAAAAGGTGGGAATCGATAGATTCGTTTATGCCTCTTCATGCAGTGTGTATGGAGAAGGCAATGATAACTATAAGACGGAAGCGTCGGAAGTTAACCCTCAAACAGCCTATGCTGAGTGTAAAACCCGGGTTGAGAGTGATGTATCCCAACTAGCTGATGAAAATTTTTCGCCAACCTTTATGCGAAATGCTACAGCCTATGGTCCTTCGCCACGCATGCGTTTTGATATCGTACTGAACAACTTATCTGGGTTGGCATGGACCACCGGCATTATTGAGATGATCAGTGACGGCATGCCCTGGAGGCCACTGGTTCATATAAAAGATATCAGCAAGGCCTTCGGATGTGTACTGGAGGCCCCGAGAGAAGTGGTGCATAACCAAAAGTTTAATGTAGGAGACACAGAAGAAAATTTCAGGGTCAGAGAGATAGCTGAAATAGTAGGTGAAGCCTTTCCGGGTTGTAAAACTACTTTTGGCTCGAGCGGGGGCGATAACCGGAGCTATCGAGTCTCCTTTGATAAAATAAATAGTGAGCTACCTGGTTTTGCTTGCGAATATACGGCAGAGGATGGAGCAAGAGAATTATATGAAATCTTCAAAAAGATTGATATGAATGAAGAGGTATTCAACGCGAATGCTTACACCCGGCTCAAGCAGTTAAAATATCTGTTGGAAACTAACCAGGTAACGGATGAACTGTATTGGGTTTAGGAGAACAGCTTTCGGATAATCAAGATATTAATACACTATTCTCTTTTCTGAAAATTAGTGTATGTTTTTTAAGAAGGTATGCTGAATAAATTTCAGCATACCTTTTTTTGTTTTGGTAAGTGGCTAAAAGTAACAGAATATTTGCTCTAAATTTTATATTGCAAGACCGTTACTTTCTTTTGGTGATACCATGGCAATAGCTTCCAGATGTATGCTAAAGAAATACATACTGCTATAACTATGATAATTGTTTGGGCTAAATTTCCACCAAATATTTTTATAAAGCCCGACCCTAAGTTTATAAGGAACGGATTCCCAAATAGAATATAAATAGCACAGAGAGGCAGAGCTATTAGGCATAGTCCTCCCAATCCTATTCTATAGGAAGATATTTTTTGCAGACTATTTTTCAGTGCTTCTACATTGTATAGAGAACTCCAATCAACAAAAAATGCATACGCAATAATATTTGGAGTAAATGAAATCCCCATCGTTAGCTGTATTCCAAAGTGAAAGAAACAGGCCATTGCGCAGACCAGTCGAAAATACTTTAAGGAGAATATACTGAGTATAAATGCAGACTCTAATATGATGGTGCTATAATCTAAAAATTTGAACAGATGAAAACTGTTTATAGAAAGTAACATGGAACCCCAAAGAGTTTCACGTCCAGTAGTATAGTAGTTTTGGAGTAAATGCCCTGTTATGGCAGATACGTTGGGATCCAACCAGCCGGTTGTAATTTTAGCAAAGGCGGCCGTAAACATAGCTAACCCTATTAATAGCGCAAATATGGGAGTTATCCATTGGTAGGTCTCATACGACTTTCCCTTCCAAAATATGACCGCGAAGATTAAGGGGATGATGACTATAAATATATCGTGATTGATTTTGCCAAAGGAATAAGACCAGGAATTCCCAATAAAGAGCAATAGCCCAACAGCAATGGAGGCGTAGAATTTTTTATAGCCGAAAAGTAGCGCCAGCAAAGCTACCGTCAGTAAAAAGTTCAGTACATAGAAGAAGGTGATACTGGGAAAGCCTGTAAAGAAAAGAGTTATGCCAATTCGTGGAAAGAAAAAGGTATCAGGATAATCTTGAATCCATAACTGGTGCGGCATCATGATGATGAAAATATAAAGAACATAAATGACCCGATAGACCT
Organism: Fodinibius salsisoli; assembly: GCF_026229185.1. GTDB lineage: Bacteria > Bacteroidota > Rhodothermia > Balneolales > Balneolaceae > Fodinibius > Fodinibius salsisoli. Next base: position 285,048 of record NZ_JAGGJA010000004.1, read on the forward strand.
GCAGATTCTTAATGGTGCCATCAGGTCCAGAAAATAACCAGTTAGAAAGTACGTTTTTGTTGTTCATAGCTGAATGGTGGTTGTACCCGTCAATGTTCGTTTACTTTGTGATAGATCTTCAGGATCATACTGATTTTTATACCATAGGAAGAAAACTTTTTCAGGTTTTTTACCAGGTATAAGGTCAGTTATTTGTTTTCTTAGCCATTGCACTGTTTCCGGATTATTCTGTATGTCATAACGACTTCGATATCGACTGGCAAAGAAGCCTGGTATAATTGGTTTTAGAAATTTGAACTGTTCATGGGAGCGAGAATCTGTAGTCGTATCATGAGGTAGAAAGCTTTTAAGGAGATAGCCATGATGCGTTATAGGGGTATTCGAGAAAAAGGTTTGTGGTGAATATAGGGTGGTATCCTGATTGTTAAATAAGACCTTTATTTCAACATTTGTTATTTCATAAAACCCTGCGTCATTCATCCTATTTCCAGAAAACGAAGGCATTTTTAGCGCGGGATAGGGTTCTGATATATACCGGTAAGTAATTACCTCCTGAAGAACAAACAGAAGGACAATAGATGAAATGAGTAATATTAGTTTGGATTGGGATAGTTGCATCGCATTTTTATTTAAGCCCAATTATTTTTAAGTGTCACGCCTGTACTGTAGATCGATTTTTGATGTTCTTACTCTTTGCTTGGTCGAAGTACTATTTTAAGCTTTAAACTATTAATACCTTATCCAATAAGTCTCAAAACACGAGAATAAAAAGTCAATAAGGGATCCAGAAGAATTTGAACCCCTTATTGAACGTAAATACAATTAGTTAGCAACCAGCTTAACTCTTATACTTTATTCCTCAGGGTTAAATCCACTGACAACCGCATGCGCAATAAAATAGATATCGCCGGATAGTCCATCTATTTCATAGGTGTACTCCGTAATATTATCATGCGTCTCTTGGTTACCATACTGGCCCGGAGCAACAGTGTATTTTCCACCCGGATTTTTGGGATAAGGATCATTTCCTGCATACACATGTGTTTCCTCCAGTGTATATAATGAGCCGGTATAACCCGAGGTTTCTGTCATTGTATAGGTAACTGTAAGAGTACCGTTAGAGTATTCGGCGGCAAGTTCACCAACTTTAGTTCCTTTGTTTAGGTCACATTGGCCGGCACCAGCATAGATGGCATACGTCATGGGACCACTTGGATCAGAAAGAGGGCCGTTTGTCCATCCCCAGTTATTAAAAGAGACGCCGGGCATAATTTCTTCGTCAAAACATGTGGAATAATCATCATCGACGATCGTATCGCCATTTATACCTTTTGTTTTGACGGCATAGGCCGTTTCATTTCCGACCATGATCGTTTGCCCATCGTTTTCAATCAAAGTTACTCCCGGGATTTTATCTATAACTTTGTCCTCAAGGTGGCTTTTTACTTTAGACAGGATACTTTTGACCTTCTCTATATCAAAAAGGAGTTGACCATCGGCATATATTCTGGAACTGATGTTGTCATATTCAGATATTTTACTCACATCAAACGATGGGTTTTCAATAAGTGACCAAATGATAACCTGAATTTCCCGGAAGGTTAATTCGGGGTCTTCGGCTCTCAAGTCGTCTTTTATGCTCATGAAATAGTTTAAGGCATTCCACTCTTCATGTCCCTTTGTTGAGAATAGTTTTACGCCATTTTGTATTCCAAAATTAGCATCTTCATTCCATTCAATACACCATCCATCTCTGTTTAAACCATCAGCAAGTTGAACGGAAAAAAAACTGTCTTGACTGTCTCCATGCTTAAGCTGCATTGCCTCATCCTGGGCGCCCTCAATAGGCGTTACATCATAGACGGATGCTAAACTTTCCTCCAGCCCTACATTAGTATTTGTATCACAGGCCGAAAAGCTAATGAAGATGCCCGTTATAATAGTTACGAATATTAATAGACTATATTTATTCATAGTATAGACCCCTTCAGTTAATATGTCTTTGTTATTTGTACCCCTCTCTTGCTTATTTATTTTAGAAGCAAAGAGTTAGTTACATATGATTAAGGCAAAATTCATACCGCTCCCTTCTTTTTTTGAAAAAATTAACTCAGTGGGCTGCATCAGCCTATAATAAGGCCAGGTATTCCGGTTATTTAGCAGTTAACTGGAAGCCGCATTCATACAGTCTGAGTAGTAATAGGTTGTGCTGGCCATTTCCAAATAAGGTTTGCTCTTTAGCGAAGTCCTGCTTAATGCTAAGCATTAACATGCTACCAAAGAGATTGGGTAATTTTTTCATAGGATGTAGAGAAAAGTTACTCGCTACCTCTGTTAAATCTATTCCAATGGCCACTTCTTCTCTTTCTGTTGGCTATTCGATCGTTAAAGTGGTAATAGCATTATATATAACCTCATCCTCTTAAATGGCATAATTATTGTACCTTATATTACATACATCCGTCGGGTATTGACCACTAAAATAGGTTGACATCTGTTATAGCAGGTTCAACTGCAAATATAATCTGTCGGAAAATGAGAGAGAACAATACTTTACAGGATATAGAATGTCGAAATTGTGGAAAAGAGCTCATACACAGCTTTGCTGATCTGGGGGCTACACCACTTTGTAATGAGATAATTAACCCCGAAGAACTAAATCGAGGACAGAAAGAATACCCATTACATGTTTATGTATGTGAAGAGTGCTTCCTTGTGCAGGTTGGGGCGTGTGTTTCTCCGGAAGTGATTTATTCAGACTATAGCTACTTTTCATCTTATTCTGACTCCTGGCTTGATCATGCCAGACGATATGTTGATACGATGATCGGCCTTTATAACATCAACCCAAACAGTTTTGTGGTTGAAATTGCGAGTAATGATGGCTATTTGCTTCAATATTTTAAGGAAAAAAATATCCCCCACTTCGGAGTTGAACCTTCGAATACGGTAGCCCAGGCTGCACTCAACAAAGGAATACCAACAGAGGAAGTCTTTTTCGGGAAGCAGACTGCTGACAGTCTTAGAGAGAAATACCAGGAAGCCGATTTAATATTAGGGAACAACGTTCTGGCTCATGTACCCAATATCCATGACTTTGTAGGTGGGCTTGAGATATTGCTGGGAGATAAAGGAATCATGACCTTTGAATTTCCACATTTAATGCAACTGGTAGAAAATATTCAATTCGATACCATCTATCACGAACATTTCTTTTACTACTCGCTCCATGCGGTTCAGTCAATATTTAAAAGCCACGGATTCAAAATTTTTGATGTTCAAGAATTAAATACACACGGGGGATCCATCAGAATTTTTGTCAGCCGAAAAACAAATACCCAACGAAAGATAAGTGATAATGTGAAGAGAATTCTGCACGACGAAAAGGTAAAAGGTTATTTGAATATTGAATTTTATACAACATTCAACAAGAACGTACAGCAGTTGAAACGAGATCTTTTGAGTTTGCTTATCCAGGAAAAAAATAAGGGTAAAAGTATTGTCGGCTATGGGGCTCCCGGAAAGGGGAATACACTACTCAACTTTTGCGGTATTGGCACCGATTTTATGGATTTCACCGTCGATAGAAATCCTCATAAGCAAGACCACTTCTTGCCGGGTTCGTTAATTCCAATTTATCAGCCCGAAAAAATCATGGAAGCTAAACCGGATTATGTATTCATATTACCCTGGAATTTAAAAAGGGAAATAATGAATCAAACAAACTATATAGGTGAGTGGGGAGGAAAGTTCATTATTCCCATACCTTACCCAAGGATTATGCCGGCACAAAAGGTTAAAGGTGTCGGAGTGCATTAAAAAGCTTTTGTGGGGGATAAGAATAGTAGTAAGGGCCATGGGGGCTGGGGTCAAAATATTTCTAAAGGAGTGATTGCCAGTCTCTAAGATTTGGGAATTAAATTAAAACATACAATAGCTTTCCCTGGTGGATGTGAATAGCAGCAAACAACAAATTATCGGAGTCATCCCTGCCGCAGGTAATGCATCGCGGCTTGCTCCGATTCCCTGTAGTAAAGAAATCTTTCCGGTAGCCTTCGCTAACAATTCCAATCCAGCTACAATTAAAGTAGCGGTATCTTATTTGCTCGAAAGCTTTGTCGAAGCGGGGGCAGATCAGATATACATTATCATGCGAAAAGGGAAGTGGGATATTCCCCAATATCTAGGCAGTGGTAATTCCTCTGAATTTACACTGGCATATATAATTACGGATCCCACCCCGGGTACTCATTATACCATTGATTTGGCTTACCGGTTTGCTAAAGACAAAATAGTGCTACTAGGGTTTCCTGATATTTTATTCCAACCAAAGAACGCTTTTAACGTTTTATTGGACAGGCAAGAACAAACAGGTGCTGATGTTGTATTGGGATTATTTAAAACAGCCAGTCCCCAGAAGGGAGATATGGTGGATATTGATGATCAAAACCAGGTAAAACAAATTATCATTAAATCTGCAAACACGTCGCTAAGCTATGCCTGGGCTATCGCAATTTGGACACCGCATTTTACGCAATATCTTCATGACTTTGTTGGCAGAAGAGATATGAGTGAGGGTTCAGAATTTAAGCAAGGTGAAGAAGTCTTTATTGGGAATGTAATACAGCATGCTATTGATGATGGTTTGCAGGTAGAAGGAGTAGTATTTGAGGAAGGTAAGTTTATTGACATCGGTACGATGGCTGATCTAAAAACCGTATTGGTTACAAACTTTACAAGTGCAGTTGATGCAGAGAATCAACAATAAGGTATTGACTTCCAACCAAGCTGGTCGCTTTTTATTCGGTATACTCTGACATCTTATTTTTCCTAAATTGCTATTCCTTTCCAGACTTAGTCTGCTGTTTTGTTATTTAGCGCTTCAAGGAATTTGATCAATTCATCCACCATATAACCATCGTTGAGACCCGGATCTGGCATGTTGGTACCGGGAGCAAACTCTTGGGGAGCCGTTAGAAATTGTTGGAGATTTTCGGAGGTCCATACCATTCCGTCTTTTCTTTTTAATGCGTTCGAATAGGCTTGGTAATCGGTAGAAGCAATCTCTGCCTCAAATATTGATGAGAGACTCGGGGCTGTAATATTATCATTAGGTTCAATACTATGGCATTGCCGGCAGGCATCAATGGTAAACTTAACCTTTTCTCGTACCTCCGGATTGCTAATTTGTTCTTCCAGGTAATCCGTAACATAGTTGTCGGTGTAAGGCTGACCGTTGAGGAAGATTAAATTTTTGTGATCGGTCCAAAGTATAATGTGCCCGTCGGTATGTTGATGTACATAGCGTATGCGTTCTCCGATCTCAATTTTCTCTGTAAACAACGCGCGGTTATCTTTAATACGGATACGAAAAAGACTCATACTTTTAAGTGATCCCATGAGAAGGTCTCCATTCCAGCTTGACTCGAACCCATCGATGAGGGTAAGGTTCGAGATAGCTACTGATGGCAGCCATGCAAATACCGGGGCGGTATAGTTTTGGTGGTGGCCGTATGATGCTTCAGAAACAGTAGGAATAGGTAGCCGTGAATATTGGGTTCCAAGCGATTCTTCCGGCCAGCCATAATTGCCATTCTCTTCGATGCGATTTAGTTCATCACCGCCCCGGACGCCATGCTCAACCGTCCAGAGCGCTCCATTGTTATCAAAGACGATCCCTTGTGGATTGCGAATTCCGGTAGCATAAATACGGCTCTCTCCTGAAGTCAAATCAATATGCATAATTTTACCATATTCTCCGTTTGGGTCTTGAGCAATAGCTATAGGAGAATTCATGCCATCCCACTCATAATCACCGTTGCCCAGAAAAATAGATGAAGGAGCACGAAACGCCATCCTCCCGCCGGCTAACCCACCATCAATGGCATAATGTTCGCGTTTCAACGGTAGACAAGGCTGTGATCGGTAAATAATTTTCCAGTCTTCAGGCTGCGCCGTTAATTGATCCACAGATTCAATGCCTTCCTGGATTGGTAATGTGGCAACGGTATTATGATAGCAGGTTTGAGTACTGTCAAACTCGGAGTACGAGATTGCTAACCCGTTATTTTCTTCCGAACTATAATACATGATGTCGTTATAACGAAAAAGCCGAAGACTATGGGTATACTGATTATATGGTTCCGTTTCGGAGGTACGCCTGTATGCCATAAATCCATTATCAGGGGTCATGATGTTGGTATTACGAATATCATCAGCAGCGTTTGTCTGAAAAATTTGTCCGTCATATGTTAATAGTAAAACATCATCACCAACGGAAGTTAATCCGCCCCCTCTTCCTTCTCTGTTCAAGCGATCATTTATATTTGTCTTTTCGTTATATAAACGAAGAAATATAGAATCGTAATAGCCAATATCATCAGGCTCGGCAATCCGATCAAAGAAAAATCCAAACACATTTAACTCCACTCTACGAAAGAAACCGTATGATGGTAATTGATGAAGGCCGACCAGATAACCACTAAAGATGAAAAGTGAACATATTCCTAACAATATAACCGTATTTATATACTTGTTTTGTAATCTCTTAATCATACCAATTGGTTTATCATTGTTTTCTGCCAAGAATAAAAAGCCTCTCTTGCGTTATTAGTACCTCAATAACAAGGTCGCAATTGTTATGCCAATCGGGTGTGTTCAAAAAAATATCAGGTTAGCCGGTCTAAGAGGGTCTTATTTTCCTGATTTTTCTTAGGAAGTCTTTATATCTCTAATTTTTGCTATGAGCTAATGAAAAGATGTGGGTAGTAATAGCTAATGGGAGAGAAACATCTGTGTAAAAATTTCTTAGTTGCTGTTACCATCCTAAATAACTACTCAGTTTTGCATAAGATATTGGGGGGTAGCAAATACAGTTTGTATCAATGTATAGAACAGAGCAATCATTGTTATTAATTGGCATGGTTGTTGGTTAATACTATAACAAATCATTCAGATGCGTTGACAATCAACTTAAACCAAACAAGAGAAGGGGTACCAATCGTGAAAGCAGTGATACTTGCCGGAGGTTACGGAACGAGATTAAGCGAGGAAACTTATGTCAAGCCTAAGCCCATGGTAGAAATTGGGGAACAGCCAATCCTGTGGCATATTATGAAAATTTATTCCCACTACGGGATAAACGATTTCATTATATGTTGTGGCTATAAGGGATCGATAATTAAAGATTACTTTGCTGATTATTTTATGCATCGCTCGGATGTTACCTTCGATATGAAGCATAATGATATGCAAATACATCAAAATGATGTTGAGCCTTGGAAAGTAACGCTGGTTGATACGGGAGACGGTACAATGACAGGGGGGCGACTGAAACGGGTAAAAAACTACATAGGCAACGAAACCTTTTGCCTGACGTACGGGGACGGTGTAAGCAATGTGAATATTACCGATCTTGTCCATTTTCACAAAGCCCAGGGTACCTTAGCTACGCTTACTGCCGTTCAGGAACCCGGTCGCTTCGGTGTATTCAAGCTTGATAACGGGGACGTTGAGATTACCTCATTCCATGAAAAGCCAATGGGGGCTGGAGCATGGATCAACGGGGGCTTCTTTGTGCTTGAACCCGGGGTTTTTGACTATATAGAGGGAGATGATACCGTATGGGAGCACGATCCATTACGGAATTTAGCCAGGCAACGACAGTTAGTGGCCTTTAAACATGATGGTTTTTGGCATCCCATGGATACATTACGCGATAAAAAGCACCTTGAAAAATATTGGCAACAGGATGACTGTCCGTGGCACATCTGGTCTAAACGAAAGAAAACTGCTGTTCCTAAATCACTTGCTCAAAAAGTATAATCATGATTTTTAAAAAGACAGATTTGGAGGATGCATATATCATTGAACTGGAAAGGTTGGGTGATTCCAGAGGATTTTTTGCCAGGGCATTTTGTGAAAATGAGTTTGCCAATCATGGAATTGATTTTTCGATTGTTCAGGCAAATACATCCTATAGTGCTAAGAAGCATACCCTGCGGGGAATGCATTACCAAGACAAGCCCTATCAAGAAGCTAAACTCATAAAATGTACAAAGGGAGCAATATTTGACGTCATCATTGATATGCGGATGGATTCTCCAACATTTAAGCAGTGGGAGGGGATTGAACTGAGCGAGCAGAACCGAAAGATGCTTTATGTGCCCGAAGGTTTTGCCCATGGGTTTATGACGTTGGAAGACGAGACCGAGGTATATTACCCGGTAACCCAATCTTATACTCCTGGTGCCGAAAAAGGCATCCGGTGGGATGACCCTGCCTTTAACATTCAGTGGCCGGCACCTGCAGAAATAGTGTCTGAAAAGGATGAAAGTTGGCCGTTTTACGAAAATACAGTGGACAAAGAATTAAGACATCAACTTTGAACTTAATTTTTAAATGAAAGCAAGCTACAGATGGAAAAAATTTTATTAACAGGAGCAACCGGATTCATCGGCAGACATACTATTCCAATTTTAAGAGAGCAGGGGTATGATGTTCATGGTATTACCTCCAAAGGAAATACTACAGGCTTGGAAGATACAGCGACTTGGCATTCAGTTGATTTGCTTGATGCCGGGCAGGTAAATAAACTATGCCGAGAAATTCAGGCCGATTCTTTGATGCACCTCGCCTGGTATGACAATCTTAAAGACCGCATGACATCTGAAAAGAATGTGGAATGGGTTGAGGCGACTTTGCACTTGGCACGAGCGTTTGCCGTGAATGGGGGAAAGCGCTTTGTTATGGGAGGGAGCTGTACTGAGTACGACTGGCAGTACGGATACTGCAACGAGAATCGTACACCTACGGTACCACAATCCATTTATGGAGAGTGTAAAGCTTCGGTACATAAAATTCTCGAAAAATATTCTCAAAAAATGGGGTTCAGCTATGCTTCTGGAAGAATATTTTTTGTATATGGGCCGTATGAAGAAGAGAATCGCCTGGTAGCTTACGCTATACGGTCGTTAATAATGAAGCAGCAAGCTAACTTCTCACATGGCAATCAAATGAGAGATTATCTACATGTGGCTGATGTGGCTGATGCTCTGGTATCCATATTATCCAGTGATATATCGGGAGCCATAAATATTGGTTCCGGCCGAGCCGTTAAGTTACGCGAAATAGTAGATCTGGTAGGAACTAAACTAAATGGCTTGGATCTGCTGGAATATGGTCCGGTAGAAAGCAAATTTGATTCCCCGGTGGTCATGGCAGATATCACGAAACTTCGTGATGAGGTGGGATGGACCCCCAAATATGATCTTGAAAGTGGAATTGGCGACACCATAAACTGGTGGAAAACAAAACTTGAAATCACTGCAGCTTAATCAAAAAAATAAAATTACGAACCCATGATTTGCATCTTAGGAACAGGAATGGCCGGCTTTGGAGCCGCTTACAGATTACGTCAGGAAGGCATCAATAATGAAATCTGCTTGTATGATAAAAATTCATATATCGGCGGACATACAGCATCCTTTGAAACAGACGACGGTTTTATCTTCGATGACGGCCCACATATCTCATTTACTGAGGATAAGAGGATTCGAGAACTTTTAGCTGACAACGTTGACCAAGAGTATGAAACGGTTAAAGCAGTCGTAAATAATTACTGGAAAGGCCACTGGGTCAAGCATCCCGCGCAGTGTAATCTGCATGGCCTGCCCGAAGATCTCATCGTGGATGTATTAGATGATTTCATCGATACGCGCGAAAAATCGAATGGTGAAATAACTAATTACAAAGAATGGCTGTACGCGAAATTTGGTGAGACCTTTGCCGAGAACTTTCCGATGGTCTATGGTAAAAAATACCATACCGTGGATGCAGAAAATATGGATATCGACTGGCTTGGTCCGCGGCTCTACCAGCCTGATCTGAAAGAAGTATTGGCGGGTGCCTTAAAACCAGCCACACCCGATGTTCACTATGTTGATAAGTTCAGGTATCCAACGAATCACGGCTTTGTAAACTATTTGGAAAAATTTAAGCAGCTGGCAGACATTAAATTGAATCATAAAGTCACCAGTATTGATGCAAAGGAAAAATTAGTGCGGTTTGGTAATGGCAAAACCGTTGAATATGAAGAAGTCATTTCTTCTATTCCGTTGCCGGAATTGACAACCAATATCATTGAAGATGTACCTGAAGAAGTGATTGAAGCCGGTAAAAAGCTGGCCTGCACGAGCTGCATAATTGTAAATGTAGGCATCGACCGCGATGATATCACCGATGCGATATGGACCTATTTTTATGACACGGATATCATTTTTACGCGCTTGAGCTTTCCGTACAAAATGTCGCCGAATACGGTTCCGAAGGGTTGTGGAAGCATTCAGGCCGAAATTTATTTTTCTGATAAATATCGGCCGGTTGATCGAAAGCCGGAAGATTGCATCGAACCGGTTATTGCCGACCTGAAGCGGTGTGGATTGATCAAAGAAGACGACAAAATTCTGCATACGAACACGTTATTTATCAAGTACGCAAATGTCATTTTTGACCTGGACCGTAGCCAGGCTGTGAAGACTGTCCATGAGTATCTGGATGATATTGGAATTCGGTATTGCGGCCGATATGGGGACTGGGGGTATATCTGGACCGACCAAGCCTTTAAAAGCGGCGAGAATGCGGCTCAAAAAATGATAGATTCTAATACAATTGTGGCTTGAGCTAACAACTAAAAATATCAGGGAACAAAATGTGTGAATCATTAAAAAATGAACCATTTGTGAGTGTGCTAACCCCGGTATATAACGGGGCAGAGTTTCTTGACGAGTGCATTCAAAGTGTTCTTAACCAAACCTATTCCAATTGGGAGTATGTAATTGTTAATAACCAGAGTACGGATAACAGCTTGGAGATCATCGAGAAATATGCCAATCAGGATGATCGTATTCGGGTGCATAATAACAAAGAATTTTTACCTCAGATGGAAAATCTGAATCATGCGTTCCGTCAAATATCATCTGAAAGCAAGTACTGTAAAGTAGTGCACACCGACGATTGGTTGTTTCCAGAGTGTATCACCAAGATGGTTGAAGTGAATGAAAAATACCCCAGTGTGGGTATCGTAAGTTCATATCGTTTGGATGACCGGCTTGTTGGCCTGGATGGGTTGGAATATCCAAGCAATTTTAATTCAGGAAAGGAAATTGCGAGGAAATACCTCACAAACGGGACGTCTTATTTTGGCTCTCCGTCTTCTATCTTGATTCGTTCTGACCTTATACGACAACGTGAAAAGGTATATGCGGAATCACATTTGGCGGCAGATACCGGGGCATGTGTAGATTTGCTGAAAGATTCAGACTTTGGTTTTGTTCATCAAGTGCTCACCTTTACCCGGCGCCATGATGAGAGTATGACGAATATGTATGCCAAAGCAAATAATGCCTTCTTACATGCCAGGCTCTATAGTCTGTTAACTTATGCTCCCCATTTTTTAAATGAGTCAGAATATGAAAAGAGTCTTAGTAAAGAAATGAAGAAATACTACATCCTTCTGGCGCGCAATTTATTAAAGAATAGATCCACAGAGAAATTTAAACAACAACTTGAAATACTGGACCAGTTAGAACTGGATTTTGAAGTCATAAGGTTTCTTAAAAATCTAATTAGAGAATCAGCTTTACAGATATCCGAGACCGTTGGCATTAAATTGAGAAGAGCTCAGTGAGATGAAGTTTTCTATCATCATACCGACATATAATGATTGGGAGAGGTTGCTAAAGTGTCTTAAAGCTTTAGAAAAGCAAACATTGGCAAAGGGTCGGTATGAAGTAATTGTCGTTGATAACAGCAAGACAGGAAAAGTTCCGGATCGGATCAGTCTTCCGGATTGGGTTCAATTTGTCCATGAACCCGAACCCGGCTCTTATTCCGCTCGGAATAAAGGGGCCGATAAAGCAATAGGAGAAGTGTTGGCCTTTACGGATTCAGATTGTGTGCCCGATAAACACTGGCTGGCTAAGGCTGAGGCTCGTTTTGACACCTCAACCTGTGATCTTCTTGGAGGAAAGGTCAAAATATTTCAAAATGAAGAGGGGAATAAATATGGGTTTCTATATGAACGAGTCACTGCTTTTCCACAGCATAAAAATGTACCTAAAGGCAAAGGAGTAACAGCCAATCTATTCATCAAGAAATCAGTGTTTGATACAGTCGGTGGTTTTAGATCAACTCTCAAATCGGGGGGAGATTGGGAATTTACGCTCCGATGTACCCAAAAGGGTTATGAAATGATCTATTGTGAAGAGGTATTGGTTTGGCATCCGGCCAGGACGCTGCCAGCCATTCTTAAAAAGCAGAAAAGAATGGCTTGTGGGGGAGCAGCTGATATAAAAGAGAGATATGGACACAGTTACTTAAGAATCTTAGGGAGTCATCTTATCCATGTGCCAAATTATAAAAGGGAAAATATGCCAGAAGAATTAAGCAGAAGTGAAAAAATAATCATCTACGCCATTGATACCCTGAAATATTTTTACAGGATAGTACTTTTTAGCGGGATGATGTTTCGGTTTATAGATCCGAATAGAGTAAGGGAATAGCATTGATTTTTTTAATTATAGAAAAATAAATGTTCGGCATCATATTTGATTATAGAATGAAGTAGAGATCTATGGTCAGGAAAAGGAAGATTAATAGAAGAAGAGATGGAAAAGAAAAGAATATTAATTATAAGCCGATCATTTTATCCGGAAAATTCACCGCGATCACTACGGACGACTGAGCTGGTTAAAGAGTTTGCTCGACAGGAGCATGAGGTAACTTTGCTGACGGTCAGGAATGATGAGTATCATAATGCGTTTGAAGAAGAGTTTGGTGTTACCATTAAAGACATTGGACAACTTAAGCTGCCCAACATTAATTTGAATGGAAGCAGTGGTGCAAAAAGACTTTTTAAGAGAGGGATTCGTCGAGGGCTACTCCAATTGTTTGAATATCCGGATATTGAATTGATGTATCGGATTCCCAAAGTGTTAAAAAATGAAGCCAACTATGATTTGTTGATCTCCATTGCCGTTCCTCACCCCATCCATTGGGGGGTCGCCTGGGCATGGAGAAAGGTAGATCCGATTGCGGAAACTTGGATAGCCGATTGTGGCGATCCTTATTATGGCTTAGAAAATGATTCGTTTAAAAAACTTTTTTACTTCGCCTGGATAGAAAAATGGTTCTGCCAAAAAGTTGATTATATAACTATTCCATTTGAGGGAGGTCGTTCAGCATACTTTAATGAATTCCAGGAAAAAATAAGAGTTATTCCGCAGGGGTTATCTTTCCCCGACAGGCATAATACAAACCATACTGAGAACGGGGTCATCACTTTCGCATATTTTGGAAATATAGATAGTTACCGGCACTATGCCGTTCCCTTTTTAAAAAAACTGAACTCAATAGAAAAGGAGTTTAAGTTTATCGTATACACCCGAAACAAAAATCTTTTTAAAGGATGTTTGGATCAACAGACGCTTGATAAATGTGAAATACACGATTATGTAGATAGAGATACGTTACTAAATAGTTTAGCTGGTATCGATTTTTTAGTGCACTTTCCCTATCAGGAAGGAACACAGAAATCCTTAAAGCTGGTCGATTATAATTTCTTACAGAAACCCATACTTGAGTACAGAAATGATGAGATCAGCGACAACAGTCTCAGGGAATTTTTGGAGTATAATTTTGAGCAAAAAAAAGCCTTTGAAGATTACAGAAAATATAAAATAGAGAATATATGCAACCGGTTTTTAGAGCTCATTAAAGAGGATAGGCAGAGTTCCATTCGGTTAAACAATATGAAGTTAATACAATGATTGAGAAAGGTAATTTACTAAAATGGACCGCTACCGAGGCTCAACCTACGGATGATAAGTCGGGTTACTATGCCGTGTTAGTATTTTTAGTGTGGCCCTTACTGGCATTGGCCTCCGCCTTTTGGAACTATAATCAAAAATGGGGAAAGAATATACTTTGGGCGTTTGTAGCATTCTACGGCTTTACCTTTGCAATTGGTGCTGAAAGTCAGGGTAGCGATATTGTACGATATGTGGCTGAAGTGGAATCCTTACATGGTATTAGCTTATCGGTAAGTGATATGGTGAATTACTATCTGCAAAGTGGAGAGATTGATATCCTTCATACAGTTTTAGCAGTTACAGTATCACGGTTTACAGACAGCCAGGCCATACTAACACTGATATACGGCATTATTTTTGGTTTTTTCTTTTCCCGGAATGTGTGGTATGTAATAGACCATCTAAAAGGAAAAATACAACCCATCACTTTGCTGTTGCTGGTTTGTTTTGCCCTTGCAGTTCCAATTTGGAATATCACCACCTTTAGGATGTGGACAGCGGCTCATATATTTATTTATGGGGCATTACCCTTTCTTTTTGAGGGGCAAAAAAAGGGGATGATCATTGCTGCACTGTCGATATTGGTACACTACACCTTTCTAATTCCGGTGGGTGCATTATTTATGTATAGCCTTTTAGGGAACCGGTTGCTAGTCTACTTTGTATTCTTTTTAACTACCTTTTTCATTTCTGAAATAAACTTGACTGTGTTTAATAATGTTGTAGAAAACTATGCTCCTGCAGCGGTGCAAGAACGAACAGAAGGTTATAGGGGAGAAAACTATGTAGAATCTTACAGACAGGGGGAGGGATCATCCATGGTTTGGTATGCTCAATGGGATGGAATAGCCTTTAAATGGTCCATAATGGGCTTTTTAGTAATTCTATTTTTGAAGGGAAAAGATTTTTTTAATAAAAATGAAAAATGGGCCAGTCTGTTATCATTTACCCTGTTTTTTTATGGTATAGCAAACCTGCTTAGTTCACTCCCATCGGGAGGGCGGTTTATAGCTGTAGCAAACCTCGGGGCTGTTGCACTGATTACCCTTTATGTACAGAATAGGGAGCATGAGGTGGTCATGAAGAGGTTTATCTTGGCTGCTACACCAGCCTTACTTCTTTTCGTGGTCGTTGCTTTTCGAACAGGACTATATTCAATAAGTGCTTCATGTTTAATGGGTAACCCTGTGATAGCCCTGTTTGTAGCGGGTGAAAATATTTCCCTGAATGATGTGCTAAAGATGGTTTTATAATTATGTGGCTAAAGCACTCAAATATTTTTGGTGAAGTTTTTAAACAATCTATTTAATGGCAAGGGGTTAAAATGATTTCAAAAGTAAAACGATATGTTTCGCGCCATGCAGCCAACATGTTTGGATGGTCTACCAATCGAAAGATAGTGGTGATAGAAAGTGATGATTGGGGAAGCATCAGAATGCCATCAAAGAACATATACCAGGAATGTTTGAAAGCTGGTTACAGAGTTGACGAAATAGCCTATGAACGTTATGACAGTTTAGCCAGTGAAGATGATTTAGAACTGTTATTTGATGTTTTAAATAAGTACAAAGATCAAACCGGTAGGCCTGCAGTTATGACTGCGAACATTTTGACAGCTAACCCTGATTTTGAGAAAATAAAATCAGCTGGCTTCCAAAAGTATTATTACGAATTAGTTGCGGACACATTTGATCGATACCCCAACCACTCAGGCTGTTTAGATCTATGGAAAGAAGGAAAAGAAAGAGGGCTATTTTATCCCCAGTCGCATGGAAGGGAGCATCTGAATGTCTCGGGTTTTATGGAAGCTCTTCGGGAAGGTAATGAAGACGCACTATTTGGATTTAACCATCGAATGCCTGGTAGTATCCCATTGGAGAGTTCAAAAGGGGGGAACAAATTTGTTGAGTCGTTACGATATACCAATCCAATGGATAAAGGAGAAAAATTATCTATTGTTATTGAAGGGTTGAATCTATTTGAAGAGCTAATGGGACATAAATCAAAATCTTTTATGCCCCCTAATTATTTATGGAGTCCTGATTTTAACGAAGCTATGTCTCAAATGGGAGTGCGGTATTACCAGGGAATTAAAAATATGAAAGAGCCTTTATTTGATGGTACCGTTCAAATACATAGCCATAAATTAGGGGAGGTAAATCAATTTGGACAAAAATATTTGATGCGTAATGCAACTTTTGAACCAGCCTTAAATAAAGATAATGACGATACTGTTGATAAATGTTTAAAAGATATCAGTATTGCCTTTAGGATGAATAAGCCTGCAGTTATTTGTTCTCATCGATTAAACTATGTTGGCTTTATAGACGAAAAAAATAGGGACAGAAATTTAGGAATGTTGGATGAGTTATTGCATACCATTAAAAAAAGATGGCCCGACATAGAATTTAAAAATTCGGACCAGCTCGGCATGCTCATCGAAAAAAACAGCTAAATATATACTCATGTTTAAAAAAATACTATTTCATAAAGAGTTGTCTCCCAAGAAAAAGATGAAAAATAGTCTTTTATATTTATCGAGGGTACGGGGAGCTAAAAAAGCTTGGGATAAACGGTATGACCGTGTACTTGCTGCAAATAAAAAATATAGTACCCCATGTGAGTCACAGGTAGAATCCGACCATGAAAAATTGTGGTCCGACTTTAGAAGAAAAGCCGATTTAACCACGCTAAGAGTTTCTAAAAATATATCGGGTGTTTCTAACCCTAAGATTATCCCGGAAGATATCTATGTTGCTGATATTGAACCAACGCTTATTACTGATAAATCTGTGGATTATATTAGCATCAAAAGTTTTTACAACCGATGGTTTCCTGAAGGAATCTTTCCCAAAGATCTATTCCATCGCATTGACGGGCAATATTTGGATAGGAATTTAGAGGTCAGTAATTATAATGAATTACAGCGTCTTGCAAAGCAGATTACATATCCAGTCATATTAAAGCCTAATAAAGACACCTATGGCGGTATGGATATTAATATCGTAAATAATGCTGAAGAGTTATTAAGTCTTGCCAATAAAAGGAAAAATTTTGTTGTTCAGGAAAAAATTAAACAGCATGATTTTTTTGAAAAGTTTCACCCCAAAAGTTTAAATACCATAAAGCTTTTTCTCTATAAGTCGGTGAAAAATGACCAGCTCCATATCTTGTCAATGGCGTTGAGAATGGGAAAAAATGGTTCTCTTGATAACGAATCGGCCGGTGGAGTAAGCACATTTATAAGGGATGATGACTCTCTGAATGGATATGCAGTAGATAAATTGGGAACAAAGTACTTAGAACATCCGAATACAGGAGCCCCCTTTGATTGTAAAATACCCGATCTGGATAGACTTAGAACATTAGCCCGTAAAATTGGGAATAAAGTGTTTTTTGCCAGGGTATTTGCCCTTGATGCCTGTTATGATAACGAGGGTAACTGGCGAATAATAGAGTTAAATACCTATGGTCAATCTATTAGGTTTGCCCAGTATGGCGGACAACCTTTTTTCGGTGAGTTTACAGATGAAGTAATAGAACACTGCAAAGAAAATCACTGGGCATTAAATTGAGGGACTTATGAAAATAGCAATTCATCATAAAGAAGGTGGTTTTAGCTCCAAATGGATTGAATACTGCGAAGATCATCAGGTAGATTATAAAACTGTAAGTTGTTATGATAATGATATAATCGATCAGTTAGAGGATTGTGCTGCTTTGATGTGGCATTTTAATCAGTCAAATCCTAAAGATGTGTTGTTTGCCAAACAGCTGATATTTGCTTTGCAATCCGCTGGGAAAAAGGTGTTTCCTGACTTTTATACCGCCTGGCATTTTGATGATAAAGTAGGTCAAAAGTACCTACTGGAAGAGGTAGGAGCTCCCCTTGTTCCCTCATACGTGTTTTATGATAAACAGCAGGCACTGAATTGGGTTCAGAATACCGATTTCCCCAAAGTATTTAAATTGCGTAAGGGGGCTGGTGCGGCTCACGTCAAGTTGGTTGAAAGTAAATCAGAGGCACGCAAACAGGTGAAAAAAGCATTTTCAAGCGGGTTTAGCCAGTATGATAAAGTTCAGAATTTTAAAGACCGGTGGTATCAATATCAAAATGGCAAGACAGGATGGTGGAATGTGGCCAAGGGGCTGTTGAGGTTTGCAAGAACAACAGAGTTTGCGAGAGTTGTCGGACCTGAAAGAGGGTATATTTACTTTCAAGATTATATTTCGGGGAATGATTTTGACATCCGCGTGATAGTGATTGACGGTAAGGCCTTTGCAATCAAACGATTGGTCCGTGAGGGTGATTTCAGAGCGTCGGGCAGTGGCCATGTACTTTTTGAAAAACATCATTTTGATGAGAAGACGGTTCGTCTTTCTTTTGAGATAGCTGAAAATATTAACAGCCAGTGTCTGGCCATTGATTATGTATTCCAGGACGGAAAGCCATTGATCGTTGAACTTAGTTATGGATTTATTAAAGAAGTTTATTATGAATGTGAAGGATACTGGGACCGGGAGTTGAACTGGCATAAAGGAGCATTTAATGCCCAGGGATGGATGGTTGAATCGTTATTGAAAGAGGTAAGCATAAATTCTCCGGCATGATGTACGCATAAATATTAGTTGGACATCATCAAGAGCAAGATCTTTGGAATGCGGAGTGGAATAAGTAGTCATTCACTAAAAATAAGTGGAGACTTGGAATTCAGTGGTGGTATAGAAAAAATGAACCATAAAAGTTGATTATGCATAGCTTGATGTCAAAAATATTGTTTAGGACAATGGAAGCATTAGATGCGGTCAATGACAAGTGGCGGGAGCATGTTAATTTGAAGATGTCGAGGGATACAGCTAAAAAACTTAGAAAAAAGCTTGTTGCATTAAATGGGAAAACTATTATAAATCAGGAGTTATTAAAGGAGATAAAATCATACTGCCAAAATGTATTCGGGAATAGCTCATACTGGCCTTGGTTGGCATATTATACTGAACTAAGAGGGGAGTTTAAGGAAGGGTGGATGCCTGATGACTATTACCGCTTTGAATTACTTCCCAAAATGAATCCGGAGAAGTTTATGAGGTTCAGTGAAGCCAAAATTATTGATCATAAACTGTTTGAAGAAGCCATTATTGACCCGCTATTCTTTCGAACCAACGGGCATTATTGTGGCAAGGATGGAGCAGTTAAAAAAGAGTCAGAAATACAACATATCCTCAAAGACCTCAATAATGAGGTTATTATAAAGCCAGCTGATGGTCGTGGAGGTCAAGGGATAATGTTTGAACATTCCAGAGAGGTATGTTTGGATGACCTCCCCCCCAATACGGACTTGCTGTTCCAGGAGGTTCTTGGACAACATGCTGAGTTAAATAAGCTGTACCCACACTCTATCAATACCTTAAGAGTACTCACTTTTCTTAATGAAACAGGGGCCATAGAAGTTAAATTTATTGTGATAAGGTTTGGGATAAATGGTTCCAGGGTTGATAATGCTTCCAGAGGCGGGGGATGGATTTTTGTTCGACTGGATGGAACGGTTGAACCCACGGCTTTTGAAGCAGAGGGTATTCCAATAGGTAATAGACATCCTGATACTGGATTTGAATACAGCAAACTTAAACTTCCCTTTTTGCCTAAGGTAATAGAGTTGTGCAAAAAGGCTCATCACAGTTTTCCATATACCCGAATTATAGGTTGGGATGTTTTGGTAAAGGAAAATGGAGAAGCTAAATTTATTGAGTGGAATGCTAATAACCCATTTATGGAAGCAATTGAAGCTCGTTTCGGCCCATTTTTCAAAGATATAATCCTCCCTGAATAAGAGAGTAGGTCAGAATTAAAATTTCTTCAGGAAAATTATCTATTCCTTATTCCCCAATAATATTTGGAGTTTAACTTGACCTTTGAATTGAAGGTCTAAAGAGAAATGACGGAGATCATTTTTGATAGTTGTGCTTCATTTGTTGTATGTCTTCTCTTCTATTTTATACTTCGCGCACAAAAAGGCCTTTTTTTAAGGCGTAAACTAAGCTTTTTTATAGTTTTAGCCCTAAATAGAAACTCTCTTCTTACAGGTGCGAAGTATTAAGTGAATGCCCCCCATTATTTTATGTAGGTGTAAGAAAAGTTGTTCTTTTTTTTCGAGAAAAAGGAACAATTATTCGTAATATAAAGTATTAAAATTTTCTAATAATCATCTATATACTCAACCCAAGAACCACCACTAATAAATACCGTGTTAAAAAAGCAAATTTTGGTTAGGGGTAAAAATATCAGCGGAAAGACGGCTCTATTTATCTCGTTTTCTCTTATAAAATTTAAATCATCTCGTATGTCTATCGGTTAAATCCCTAAAAATAATTAATTATACGTGCATCTACAGACAGTCATTCACTGTTACAATTTTTGGAGAATGAGACTATTCTTTCATTGGAAGAGTACAGGAAAGGTCTGTTCAATTTTGATGTCTTATGGATTTATATCGTTAGATAGGCGGGGAAAATAACCCTTATTCTAACATGAAATACAGATTACTTTACCTTCTAACAGGCATATTTTTGCTTGTTTCATTGATACAATGTAAAAAATCAGTAACTCAAGGAACGGATGGAACTAATGGGATTGATGCTAAACCAGAATCACCCATAGAAGAGCTGAGTCTGCTTGAGCCAAAAGCTGAGTCAGAACAGCCCATAGCCCCAACTTTTTTGTGGAAGGATATTGCGGCTACAGATTCTTTTCAGATTCAATTATCTACAGAAAAGGATTTTGCTACAACCATCGTTGATAGCATCGTAGATACTACCCAATTCAATATCCAGGGACTTCCATATAACAGTACAATATACTGGCAGGTTCGTCCAGTAGTAGAAAGTACAAGCAGAGATTGGTCTGATATATGGAATCTCCATACCATTATTAAACCCAGCAATCCTGAGCCCGTTACAACGGTCCTTCAAACACCTGATGAAGGAGCCGAGAACATCCCTCTTGATGTCAATTTTCAATGGGAATCGGTTGCCAGTGCTTCGAGGTATCATTTACAATTGGCACAGAACAAAACCTTTGAGAACTATGTAGTTGACAAAGAGATTCAAGGAACCACATATCAAGTTACTAATTTGGATAGTGGCAAGGATTATTATTGGAGAGTTAAGCCTATATCAAATGCTCATGAAACGGTATGGTCCGAAGTTTCTGGGTTTACTACGAAGGCAACAACTCCTGATAGCTTAGTTGCCCCGGTACAACTCGCTCCCGATGATGGTGCGGGCGATGTTTCGTTAACGCCGACCTTTGAGTGGGAAGCAGTAGCTGGAGCGGATGCGTATATATTGCATGCGAGCCACGGGGATGAATTGGTGGTTGACCAAGAGATAAAAAATACGACCTATACCCCCGAGAGTGATCTTGCAGCTAATGCAGACCATTATTGGAGAGTACGTGCCGTTAAGGATGGCAATGAAGGTAAATGGTCCGAAACAATAGATTTTAATACTACTTCAGATGGGTCGACAAATTCTGAGGTTGATAGTTTAGCTGCTCCGGTACAACTCGGACCTAATGATGAAGCAGTAGATGTTTCTTTACAACCGACCTTTGAGTGGGAAGGGGTTGAAGGAGCTGATGCCTACATTTTGCATGCAAGTCATGGAGATGAATTGGTGGTTGACCAAGAGATAAAAGATACCACCTATACGCCTGCAAGTAATCTTGCAGCTGAGAGTGACCACTACTGGAGAGTACGCGCGATGAAGGATGGAAATGCAGGAAAATGGTCACCGGTGATAAGCTTTACCACGCAAGTGCAGACCAATGATGATTCGACAGATCCTGAGGCTGATAGCTTAGCAGCCCCAGTGCAACTCTCTCCCGATGATGGTGCGGGCGATGTTTCGTTAACGCCGACCTTTGAGTGGGAAGGGGTTGAAGGAGCTGATGCCTACATTTTGCATGCAAGCCACGGGGATGAATTGGTGGTTGACCAGGAGATAAAAAATACCACCTATACGCCTGCAAATAATCTTACAGCTGAGAGTGATCACTACTGGAGAGTACGCGCGATGAAAGATGGAAGTGCAGGTAAATGGTCACCGGTGACAAGCTTTACCACGCAAGTGCAGACCAATGATGATTCAACGGTTCCGGCTGTTACTCTTAGCTCACCTTCGGATGGAGCTACCAATCAATCCACCTCGACAACCCTTGAATGGGAAAAACTCTCGGGAATTAACAATTATAAAGTCCAGCTGGCAACAAGTAGTGACTTCTTTTCTCCAATAGCTGAGGAGACTACATCAGCAACCTATTTTGAAGTTTCAGGACTTGAAAATAATCGTCAGTATTATTGGAGAGTACAGGCAACAGGAGACAATAATAATAGCAATTGGTCCTCAACCTGGAGTTTGACAACAGAAGATCAAAGTATCGATGATAATCCCACAGGTGGCGTTGCGAGTGATCGCGCGGCGTTGATGGATTTATATAAAGCGACGGGTGGTGACAGCTGGCGCAACAACAGTGGATGGGGCAGCGGGGATCCCTCTGACAGCTGGCACGGCATTGAGACCGACGCCAACGGCCGGGTGGTGCACATCGACCTGTTTAACAATGGACTGAGCGGGCAGTTGCCGGCCTCCATTGGCGACCTGACCAAGGTGCGGTATTTCAACGTGAAGAAAAATAGGTTGAGCGGAAGCATCCCTTCCTCAATTGGTGATATGGCCAGCCTGCAGTGGCTTATCCTGCAGGGGCGTACCTATGAGCTTGCCCATACGCTCAAGCATCCTCCCGCTTATGAGGGCACCACCTGGAATATCGGCTATCATCAGGGCA
>NZ_JAGGJA010000004.1:307851-383815 GCF_026229185.1 Fodinibius salsisoli
TACGCAACTGAGGCGTATTTCTCTGCGCGGGCATGGCCTTACCGGGGAGTTTCCACAATATGTTAACAATGGGAACTTCCGGGATCTGAATATCCTGATTCTGGCCGGGAACGAGCTGACCGGAACGTTGCCGGACTTCAATAACCTGCAAAGCCTCTACTCCTTAGATGTGGGGTATAATAACCTGACGGGAGATATTGGTACGATTCCCGATTTGCCGGATCATATTCGGATCATACGAATAAGTGGCAATAACTTTAGCGGGCCATTCCCCCAAAGCGGCTGGCCGGAGTATTCTCAACTTAAAACTATTCAGATGGAGAGCAACGCCCTTACAGGTAGCATACCCTGTAGCTTTTGGTCAAAGATAGATAACCCCACCCTTGACTACGCCTGGTTCCAGGACAATAAGATCAGTGACCCCTGTTCAAGCGGGGCCGAGGCGATGCAGGGTAATGGAAAGCTCAAATTAGCCTATTAGGTTAGGCATAACGACCATTACACACAGATGGAATTAAGGCATGTGAACTTCAAAAGTATGAGTAGTTTTTACCCATTGTATAAAATGATGGAGAGTGTTTAATGGTTTTATAAAAATTAGGGGCAATGTTTCTAAAAGGACATTTCTAAAAATGCAACCTGCAACTCTAACATATGGGAGAAGTATATACTACTCTATGCATTATTCTAAAGGTCGTTTTAGCTATATAGGATCAAGATCACGGAGCCTAAATTATTTACTAATAACTTTCTGGTAGTAAATTGGCACCAATTTTGTAGGTATTATAGTGAGGCTAAAATCATCTATAATACGTTGGAGGCATTATGAAAGGTATATCATCTCATACTATCTATATATTAGTAGCTATTTTATTGTTTAATTTTTCATGTACAGAGGATCCAGTTAGTAATACTTCAGATTTGGAGGATTCACTTGATCCAGTAGAAAAGGTAGTTGCTATTGAAGGCGGAGAGAGCGCTACCATTACAGTTGAAAAAGATTCTAAAGCTTTTTTCACCATTAAATTTAGTGAAATAAAGCCAAATAATATTATCCAGAATGGGATTAAGGAGGGCTGGTGTATTGATTGGCAAAAACCCATTAATTCTAATAATGGGACTTATAATGAGATTAAGCTTTATTCCACCTACTTGGTAGAAAAATGGATGCCCGTCAATTATTTGCTCAATATTCAAGAGAATTTACAGGCTAATGACCCAGAAATAACCTATCGTGAAATACAGCTGGCCATTTGGTCGCTTCGTGCAAATCCAGAATTTAATTTGGATGAGGTGGATCTTAATGATTTACCAAACAGGTTTATGAAGGATGGACAGGCTGCTTTTAATGCTAAAAAAGTCAACGAAGTTTTAAATATGGTAGAAACCGGGTATCGGGATTACGACTTTTCTCCGTCTGGAACTAAGTTTGCAGTAATTGCTGAAACACCTGTTGATGTACAAACGGTATTTGGTGTGGTGGAAGTAGAAGATGGGAATTGAAAAATTCTACTGCATAGAGATTAAAGAAGCAGAAAAGTATACTGCTACACCTTTGTCAGAAATGATTCTATCAAGAGTTTCAGGGTTGTAACTTACAACATGGGCACAAAAGAGAGCTATAATTTTATAATGGTTTAAATCATATATCTATATTTAAAAGATGAAAAAAGACGCTTCCTTACAGGTTATTTATATTGCTGGAAATGCCTTTTCGGGTTCTACGCTGTTGGATATAATTCTGGGATCGAATGAGGGGTGTTTTAGCGCTGGTGAATTAATGTTTATCACGCGGGAAACGATCATGAAAGAATATTGTTCCTGTGAAAAAAAGATTCCTGAGTGTGAGATCTGGTCGGAGGTATTAAAAATATGGGAAGCCGAGCGTGAGATAACTTATGAAAAATTTCAAGAGCTACATTGGCATTTTGAGAGGAAGAAAACGTTTTTCCGAACACTTTTTAATCATTATTGGCCATCAGCGGCTTTCAAGGATTACCTTCAGGCAACCTTGCAGTTATTTCAGGCCATAAAGAAAGTAACGGGCTGTTCTTTAATTATAGATTCTTCCAAATCTCCTCAGCGCATCGCCATTTTATCAAAGATTGTAAATTTAAAAGTAGTCCACCTTTGTCGTGATTTCACCGGTGTTTTAAATTCATTTAAGGGATCTCCCCAAAAGGATCTAAAAGCAGGCATAGAGGAAAGTCGGCCTCCAGGCAGGACCTGGAAAGTAATGCTGGATTGGGTTTTTACAAATATGGCAATTGAAATTTTTTGTCTGGGGACGGATTCCCAAAAAGTATTCTATCAAAAATATGTCTCCGACCCCGCAGTCTTACAAAAAATCCATCCGATTTTGAAGCGGATAGATGCAGAACGATCATTTTCGGCCTCCCATATGATGGCAGGAAATAAATTGCGCTTAAAAGACAATATAAAAATAAATCCAAAGGTAGGTTTTAGGTACGATAAATTAGACACCAGGCTATTCAAATTTGGAAAGTTATTGGATAACCTATTTCCCTATTGGAGTTAGAAACTATTTTTAGGTATGAAATCAACGAAACTAAAAATTATACTCTATAAATTGTTTGAAAATGTATTGGGTCATAATACTATTCGCAGTTTATATTTAAGCTTGTGCTTACAAAGATACTACAGGGCAAACTGTATT
The DNA here is from genome assembly GCF_026229185.1 of Fodinibius salsisoli. Lineage (GTDB taxonomy): Bacteria > Bacteroidota > Rhodothermia > Balneolales > Balneolaceae > Fodinibius > Fodinibius salsisoli. The sequence continues at coordinate 310,529 of NZ_JAGGJA010000004.1, forward strand.
TTTATTCATATACCTAAAGCGGGCGGAACATCTATAGCAAGCGCTGTTATTGGTAAGCGGGCAGGTCATTTTACGGCATCAGAGATTGTAAATCGGATAGGTGAAGATAAATTCAATCAGTTTTTTTCTTTTTCAGTTACAAGAGACCCATACCGGCGCATACTTTCTTCATATAATTTTGTGAAAAATGGAGGCGGGACGGAAGGATCTGTTCGGCAGGAGGACTATTTTAAACGTAAGGAATTTGATTCATTCGAATCATTTATTCTGGACTGGTTACCCAATCAGGATTTAGCGTCTACGAATCTATTATTCAGGCCACAGTATAAATTTATTTGTGATGATAAGGACAATATTTTAGTCGACTATGTGGGGAGATTAGAGGAGCTGGATATCGTCCGGGGTATTTTAAAAAAAAGACTAAGTAAAAAAATTAGCATTGGTAAAAAAAATACGACGGATAAGGTAAAGTCTACTCAAGAATCATTAACACCCGAAATAAGGGAAACCATTTTTAGGTTGTATCAGAAAGATTTTGAGATGTTTGGTTATGAGAAGTAGAGAGAAGTTATTTATGGTTTATAATTATTGACTTAAATATGATTGAGAGAAGAGGATATAGATTGAATCATTCAGATGATCATATAAAAAAGAAGGAAAAAGTTTGTTTCCTGATCCCGGGGATGGATGCAGGAGGGATAGAAAATTATCTATTGCGTTTTTTACAATTTCATGATGATAGAAACTGGAGTTGTACCGTTATTGCCAGAAATGAGAAAACGGGGGATTTGACGAAAGAATATGAGAAGTTAAATGTAAAAATCAGGTATCAGGGGGTTGGATATGCGAATCCTATTAAATGGTATAAGCTGTATCAACATTTTAAATCTGAATCGTACGATACAATCTGTGACTTTAATGGCAACTTTGGCGGTATACCAATGGTTCTCGGTAAATTAGCTGGCATAACCAATAGGATTGTTTTCTACAGGCGTTCATCGCGAGCATATGAATTAACTGTATTAAGAGTTTTTTATGACAACTGTCTTAATAAGTTGGTCAGTACATTTTCCACTAAAATTTTATCTAATTCACAACATGCTCTAAATGTTTTTTTTGAGAATGGGGCAACCTATAATGGCCAATTTAAAATTATTCCCAATGGAATAAACCTGGAAAGCTTTAGAACTAAATATTCAAAGGAAGAGGCGCGGCAAAAAATGGATATCCAACTTAATGCCTATGTATTAGGTCATGTTGGTCGCTTTGATCCAGCCAAAAATCATAAAATGATATTTGCTGTAGCTGCTGAATTAACTAAGGTAATACCCAATATCCGGTTTATCTTTTGTGGAAAGGGGACAGATGGTGATGAGTTTATAGAAGCTACACAGACGTATGGAATTAAGGACCGATGTCACTTTTTAGGGTTACAGGATGATATCCCAATGGTCTTGAAAACAATGGATCTCTTTTATTTTCCGTCCGTCACAGAAGGTCAGCCAAATGCATTGATAGAAGCAATGATTATGGGGATACCGATTTTAGCTTCACAAATTCCGTCCATTTGTGAAATTATTCCAGAAAAATTTCATGATGACATTTTAATTGATCCTAATGACGTCTCCGCTTCTGTCAAGAAAATAATGGATATATATACTATGAGGTTTGAGCAAGTAAGCCTGGAAGAATTTATGAAGCGTAAATTCAATGCAAATAAAAACTTTAAACTATTTGAAAATGAACTCTGATCCTCAAAAAGTACTATTCGCATTTGATGGGACTTTATTCTCTGATGATAAAGGGAACTATTATGGCGTCCACGTTAACGATTCCATTTTTGATAGGTATCTGAATTTAGGAGAGAGTTTATCACTGTTGGTAAGAACAAAGAAAATCAATGAAAAAGATAAAAATCGGATACCTAAGATAACAAATCCCTATTGTAATATAGTCCCCGTTCCAAACTTTAAATCGATAACGGATTTTATCGGTAACGGGGCAAAAGCAAAAGCAATCATTCGTGAAGCGGTTGAACAGAGCAGTGTTATAATAGCAAGACTTCCCAGTGCCATAGGGTCATATGCGGTTCAATTTGCGAATGAATTTAACAAGCCGGTTTTGGGAGAAGTTGTGGCTTGCAATTGGGACTCTTTCTGGTACTACAATTATAAAGGAAAGTTGGTGGCACCATACTTTTATTGGAAGCAAAGAAAGATTATTAAAAACATAGACTATGCCATTTACGTGACGCAACATTTTTTGCAGGATCGTTATCCCAACAATGGCGAATCTATAGGATGTTCAGATGTATCTTTGAAAGAGATTGATAATACAATACTGGATAAAAGGTTAAAGAAAATAGAGGCCCAAAAGTCACCTCTGAAATTGGGTACTGTTGCGGCGCTGAATGTACCTTATAAAAGCCAGGACAATGTTATAAATGTAGTTTCTAAATTGAAAAGTAAAGGTATACATTTTGAATATTCCCTTGTGGGGCAGGGAGACGATAGCCGCCTGAGAAATTTGGTTAAAAAGCTTGGATTGGAGAATGAGGTAAACTTTGTTGGGACGTTAAAACATGCCGAAGTATTTAATTTTTTAGATGAAATTGATATCTACATTCATCCAAGTAAACAGGAAGGGCTGCCCAGAGCCATGGTGGAAGCATTAAGCAGGGCTTTACCAACATTGGGCGCAAGAACTGCGGGCATACCTGAACTTCTTAATGAGGAAGATATTTTTGACAAAGGTGACGAGCAAGCGATTGAACAGATGCTGGCAAATTTGGATAAGGAAAAAATGAAAGAACAAGCCAGCAGAAATTTTGAAAAGTCTAAGAACTACATTGGAGAGAAGCTGAATCAAGAAAGACTCAACTTTTATCATAAATTTTTGAACGACCACAATCTGGAAATCCCCAATAAGCTGGAGTCCAAGGTAAAGGAATTCAGTAATATTTAGGTGAATATCATTCATGAGGAAAGTACTTTATACCGCCAATCTTGCGACTCACATTCTTGCGTTCCATTTACCGTATTTAAAATGGTTTAAAGAGCAGGGATTTGAAGTACACGTTGCTTTTTATGGCGATGAGGGAATCCCTCATGCAGATAAAGTCTGGAATATCCCATTTGGTAGAAATCCATTTTCAAAGTCTAATATTGTAGCGTTGAGGAAATTATGGGGTCTATTCAAAGAACACCGTTTTGATGTGGTACACTGCCACACTCCCATTGCCGGGCTTATCACACGGTTGACAGCAGTTATGTACAGAAGCAAAGGAACCAACGTCTTGTATACTGCTCATGGGTTTCACTTTTACAAGGGAGCTCCTTTAAAAAACTGGCTTACCTACCTGCCTGCAGAATGGATTTTGAGTTTGGTAACAGATGGAGTTATCACGATAAATCGAGAAGATTTTGACTACCTGCATAGATATCATTTTGCCAGTGGTAAACACAAAATTAATGGTATTGGGTTAGACCCAGAGCGATTAAAAGTTAACGGTACAGATAATCGATCAAAATTAAGATCGGAGATAGGCTTTTCTGAAGATGAATTTTTGGTACTCTATATTGCTGAATTTATAGATCGGAAGAATCATCGGTTTGTTATTGAAAATATCCCGTATTTAATTCAGGAAAATCCTGAATTAACCTTTCTATTTGCAGGTAGAGGGGTTCTGCAAGATGAAATGGAGGCGCTGGTCCGGACGTTACAAGTTGAAGACCACGTTAAGTTCCTTGGGTTTCGTGAGGATATCGGGAGATTTTTAGAAATAGCGGATATGGGTATATCGTCAAGCAAACATGAAGGTTTAGGGCTGGGGGTGGCAGAGATGATGTTTAATCAGTTACCCGTTGTTGTCTCTAATGACCGAGGCCACCGAGAGTTAGTTGATCATGGCAGCAATGGATTTATTTTTGAACAAGATAATTCCGAACAGTTCAGATATTACATTTCAAAACTCTATAGAGATAAATCGTTAAGAGAAAAGGTTGGTAAAGCGGCCAAAGAAAGTATGGATAAGTTTATGGTAGATAAGTCGCTCGAGCAAATGACGAGGATTTATAATCAGTACTTATAGTCATTTGCATCAGGATAGATAACTGTTGGTAAATGGGAACAGAAACATCGGTTAAACAGGGAAGTATTGATACAGGCTATTTTTAATACCCTTTGCCGATAACCAATTTAGGTTAAAGCTATAAAACGCAGGTAAAAGTATAATGATTGGTTCAGCTTGGAAAAAAAGCATAAAATTAAATGCCAAGAACCTAATAGGATGGCGCACTAAGCGGAAGATAGTTGTATTTTCCGTTGATGATTACGGCAATGTTCGCCTTGACTCGAAAGAGGCAAGAGATAATCTGGATGCCAATAATATAGCAGTTAAAAGTCCTTTTCCCGGATTCGATTTGTATGATGCCTTGGAAACAGGGGAAGATCTTGAAATGCTTTTTGAGGTTTTAAGATCCGTACAAGACAAAAATGGAAAAAAAGCCGTTTTTAGTCCTTTTGCTGTTCCTTGTAATCCTAATTTTGAAAAAATGAGCGAGGGTGGGTATAAGGAATACATTTATGAATTACTCCCTCAAACGTACAGCAAACTTTCAGCATATTACCCAACAGCTTATGAGGGAGCTTGGGACTTGTGGAAGGAAGGGATTAATCAGGGTTTATTAATCCCACAATTTCATGGTAGAGAACATTTTAACTTAAAAGTCTTTGAGGAAAAGCTAGAAAAAAAAGAAGGTGAGTTGTTAACAATTTTAAAAAATCGGTCTTTTAGCCGAGTACCTGCCGGTACTTATGAGACCATATCCATATCATCTGCTTTTGGTTTTTGGGATTTTGAAGAACATACCCGGTTAAAAAGGATCATAAAGGACGGCTTAAATGTTTTTGAAAAGGTTTTTGGATATCGGGCAAATCACTTTATGTCTCCAGGGGGATGGGAACATCCGCAACTCCATAAGACGTTGAAAGAATGTGGTATAGCGTATATTGATACGCCTATGATAAAACGAGAACATCAAGGGATGGGAAAGTATAAAAGAACGTTTAACTATACGGGAAAGCAAAATGAACTGGGGCAAACGTTTATGGTTCGCAACGTGGTATTTGAACCCATTCATAACAGCGGCGTAGATTGGGTTTCTTATACTATACAGCAGATTGAAGCGGCTTTCCGGTGGAACCGTCCGGCGATTATTAGTTCACACAGAGTGAATTTTTGTGGACACATTGATGAGGGAAACCGTGACAAAGGATTAGAGGCGCTGCAACAACTGCTGAATGAAATTGTCTCTCGTTGGCCAGAAGTAGAATTTATGGCCGCTAATGAATTAGGAGACTTGATCAGTTCGGAATAAAAAAGTGGGGATAATGCTTTGACCGCCAATTCATAATGTGCCGAGTAATTTTTACTCGGACATATAAAAATAACACGAGCTCTGTGCCTTTCTACTTGTACCTATTTCATTTCTGAAATACTGTATCCTTCATAGAATGCTTCTTTAGTATAGAAAATCAGTCCTGTTCTAATCTTATTTACTATTAAACAGAATTATTGCGGATTGGCATAACTGTTGTAATAAACTAAGTGACAGGGATCTAAACCAAATTCTATAATAATGAAGGCAAAGAGAGCCCTTTACCTGGGATACTATCTAAAACAACTTGATAAAAAGAAATTCAGTCTTTTTTTAAATTATACCAGCAAGTTGACCGGACAATCTAAAGCAACTATTCTGTCTGACCTACTGAAATGTGTGTTTAACTATAACATTTCGATTTTGGAATATTTTCAGTTTAGATTTTATGACCTATCTAAACAAGAGAGGAGAAGCTGGGCAGGAACAGGATATATGTACGAGTATCAACTTAAAATGAATCCACCTGATAAGCGTCATATTCTGGAAGATAAAACGCTCTTCTACAAACACTACCGTGATTTTTTTGTACACACAGCAGCGGATATTGAGGCTCTTGAGAGCCAGCCAGCGATTGCAGAGACCATTCTGTCTAATCCGTCGGGCAAGTTGGTACTCAAATCAGCTGATGGGAATTGCGGTAAAGAGGTAGAAATTAAAAGATGTGATGACTTTAGCCCTGGAAGCCTTATTTCTTTTATGAAAGATTCCGGCTACCAGGTAGTTGAGGAATTTGTTGAGCAGCATGCCGAGTTAAATCGATTATCACCTTCTGCTGTTAACACTATCCGGATTTTTACAGAGCTCAACGCTAAAAATGAAGTGAATATATTAGGTTGCCGGCTTCGAATTTCCGTCAATTCATCTGTGGATAATATGGCTGCTGGTAATTTGGCGGCTCCTATTGATGAGAAAAGCGGTCAACTGAGCGGACCGGCGGTATACAGTGATATAACAAAAGAGGAACAAATATATCATCCCATCACGAAGGTTAAAATAACCGGATTTCAGATTCCATTTTGGGAAGAAACAATTAAGATGGTCAAAAAAGCGGCAAAACTACATCCTCAGAATAGGTCCATCGGATGGGATGTAGTCATAACCCCCAAAGGGCCTGGCTTGATTGAAGGGAACCATGATTGGTGTAAGTTATTGTGGCAGCTCCCGGTTAAAAAGGGGATGAAATCTCTGCTTAATGAGTTTTAAACAATGGATTAAGATGATGTATCGAAGCTATGGCAAAAGAATTTTTGATGTTATTATTTCAGTACTTCTTTTAACAGCTTTTTCTCCGCTTTTGGTGGTGATTAGCATTCTGTTGTTTATTCAAAATAAGGGGGACATTTTTTTCTATCAACGACGGCCAGGGTTTAAGGAGCAGCCATTTGAAATCATTAAATTCAAGACCATGACTGATAGAAGGGACGAACAGGGTAATTTGCTACCAGATATGCAGCGAATTACAAAGGTTGGAAGCTGGATTCGCAAGTTGTCGCTGGATGAGCTTCCACAGCTTATCAATGTGTTGAATGGGGATATGAGTCTTATTGGTCCACGGCCGTTACTATTTGAATATATTCCTTATTATAATGAACAGCAGCGGAAAAGACACGAAGTTAAACCCGGGATCACCGGCTGGGCCCAGGTAAATGGGCGGAACTCTATTGATTGGAAGAAAAAATTTGAGCTGGATTGTTTCTATATTGAGCATCTTTCTTTTTCTTTAGACATGAAAATAATAGTTTTAACCGTTGTTAAAATATTGAAAAGGGAAGGTATCAATCAGTCCGAGAATCAACCTATGCAGCCGTTTAGAGGGAGTAACTGAATGAAGAAAGAGCTATATATCATTGGTGCGGGGAGTGTTGGTGGGCATATAGCCTTAAATATTGATGAATATTCCGACAAGTTTAACATTGTTGGTTTTTTAGATGACGATCCTGAGAAAATTGGGACAGAGCAATTCGGGTTTAAGGTAATAGATAAGGTTGATAAAGCACTGGATTTAAAGACTGCAGCTGTAGTGGTTGGCATTGCCTTCCCAAAAATCAAACGGCTATTACTTAAAAAATTAGCCTCCAATTCATCACTGTCATATCCTACGTTGATTCATGAGAAAGCGTGGGTTTCGAAAAGTGTTAAAATAGGAGGGGGCTGTATTATCTATCCAGGGACAACAATTAATTTTAGATCTGAATTGCAGGATTTCGTTGTTATCAATGCGAACTGTTCTCTGGGCCATCATACAAAGGTGGGCAGATATTCAAGCTTTGCCCCGGGCGTATGTACCGGAGGGCATACTACAATCGAAGAGGCCGTTGATATGGGTATTGGGGTATCTACGCTTCAAGATATAAGGATCGGCAGAGAAAGTACCATTGGTGGACAAAGCATGGTTATACATCCTGTTGAAGCTAAATCTGCAGTTGCCGGGGTACCCGCTAAAACTATAGAATAAGATAAACCGAAAAGGTAACGGCCATATTGTGTGGTTCAAAAGATAGTGTCGGATCGTTACCAGAATCAAAAACCGAATATTGGGCACGGGCTTCTATCCCGATTTTTCTACTCGTCCCATGTTCAAGGCCTATTCCTGCTATTACCCCACCATCGTATTCATAATATTGGGCTGATACATCATTGGAGAAATTACCCTCAAAAGCAACACCAACCGGGGCTCCGCTGTTGGTTCCTTTAAAACGAGCATCTAAAAGGTATCCTCCAAAAAAACCGCCACTAAGGTGATAAGTAGTTTTTGCCATTTCCCGACCATAAACTACTCTTTCAGGGGGAACCGTCGTGAGTTGAAACAAAAGTGGCAGCTGGAGATAGAGTAATTTTGTTCGGCTGTTTGTTTGAAATTCTGATCCCCGCAGCGTAAAAGGTTCGTCATACCTTGCACCAAGAAGAATGGCAGAAGGCTCCAGCTGTATGCGAAACGCCTTGGTGATATTGTGCCGGAGTATGAGCCCGCCCTGATAACCAGATACTATATTGGGGTTTAAATTCAACTGAATGTCAGCTCTTTCAAATTTGAACGAATTGAGATGAGAGCTAATATTTAGTCCACCGGATATTCCAACCTTTGTTTGAGCCTTGGCGTTCTCAGTGAACCCTAAAAGAATGACGAATGATAAAACCGAAAGAATAGACAATAGCCGGATGTAAGTCATTTTTATTCTGTATTTAAAAAATCGGTTAACGTTTTCTTATTGCTCCGAATAGCCCGGAGGTATTCAAATGGAAGTATGGAGATACTACCTGGTCCATTATATGAGCATTATTGTTGCATGCTCTTATTTATTAAGCAAGAATAGGTCCAAAATATTCGGATATAATGCAATACCATTGATAAGACCGGCGGCAGATTCTCAAATAAAGCAGTACAGCTGATTTAGGCTCAAGGGGGGCGTTAGGAAAGTAATTATCGCACAGAGGTATAAGCAGGAGGACGGCTCTTGATGCAGGAAATCAAGTAAAATTTACTCATCCATTTGAATAAATGTAACACATCCTACGTAGATATTTGCTTTTTATGGAATGAGAGTTAAACCTAAAAAAACATCTCTCTTTATCCTTAAACGGCTAACAACATACCATCAGATTAACTTGGCATAACTATTGTAACTGAGAATAATATAAGCGGGTTTTTAACTGTGGATATATGAGCGGTTAAAAAACTGGAACTAAGGTCAACGATTTCTATGAATTGATTTGATTAATGTATTATGGATTACTCAGCTCAACGTATTTATCTTTCAACGCCCCATATGGGAGGAGAAGAATTGGATTATGTTCATGATGCATTTCAAAAAAATTGGATTGCTCCATTGGGGGAGAACGTCGATGGGTTTGAGGAAGATTTGCAAAACTATACGCGCAGAGAACATGTAACAGCGGTAACTTCGGGTACGGCTGCAATGCACTTGGCATTGATTATATGTGACGTGCAGCCGGGTGATGAAGTGATCTGCCAGTCACTGACTTTTGCAGCAACAGCAAATCCCATCAAATATCAGGGGGCAACCCCAATTTTTGTAGACTCTGAGGCAGAGACGTGGAATATGGATCCTCAGCTTTTGGAACAGACTATTTTAGATCGGATACAGCAAAAAGGGGAAAAGCCTAAGGCTATTATCGTAGTACATCTCTATGGCATGCCGGCCAAAATTGATTCTATTCTTAAAATCGGTCAAAAATATGACATTCCTGTGATAGAAGATGCCGCGGAAGCGTTAGGAGCCTCTGTCAATGGGAGGAAATGTGGCAACTTTGGAAAATTGTCCATTCTCTCTTTCAATGGAAACAAGATAATTACCACTTCGGGAGGCGGTGCTTTATTGGGAAATGAGGAAGGTTTAATATCTAAAGCCCGATTCCTTTCAACACAGGCCAGAGACCCGGCTCCGCACTATCAGCATTCAGAGCTTGGCTACAATTATCGGATGAGCAATATTGTTGCAGGTATTGGAAGGGGACAGATAAAGGTTTTGGATAAGCATGTAGAGAAGAGGCGGTCCAATCACAATTATTATTTTGAAGAATTAAATGGAAACTGGCTCGAAACCGGGTATAACGATTCTTCATCTGAGGTAGGTTTTAGTAGAAATAATGAAACAAACGGAATTTATTTTTTACAAGAACCGGACGGGTACTTTAGCAACCGCTGGCTAACGACAATCCTTGTCAATCCAGAAGAGTCTGGCGGGATAACCAGAGAGCATATCCGGCTATCATTAGCAGAGCAGAATATAGAATGCCGTCCGTTGTGGAAACCTATGCACCAGCAACCGCTCTATAAAGACTCCATATATTATGGGAATGGGCTGTCTGATACATTATTTAAATATGGGCTTTGTCTTCCCTCGGGAAGTAATCTGACTGAGCAGGAGTTATCGCGTATTGTAGATAGTATCAAAGTTTGTCTAAGAGAGTATCGGTCTCAGGTTATATAAATACACAGCTGTAAACCTCAAATCTTTGTTAATGCATCCTTTGATGCCACTGCCTTCAATAGGATAGTGACTTTTTAACCAGCCTACCATTACCCAAAGGTTAAAAATGAATTTGTCGAGTAATTTTTACTCGATACGTTGAACAATAATAACACATCTAATTGCAGAGGGTACGTTTCTGTTTTTTACGAGAGCCTTCCTTTTATAAAACTTGATAAGACTAAAGGGGCATCATAGACATATAGTACCGTTTATCACACAATGCCAAAGCTTGTTTGAGTATACATATTGAATTGGCATAACTCTTGTATTATAAAAATAGTCGGATCAGTATGTGAACTAAGGTTCGAAAGTAATTGGCTGAGAGGGAATAATAGTAGAATACAGTCATTAGATTTCAAAAAATGCTATAAAGACAGGAGAAAATGATTGAGGCTCAAATGGAAATAGAATCTTATAAGGATAAATATAAGTATAGAAATAAGTATACAAGAGGATTATGTTTTTTGGTTGGGGATGCGTTCTTACTACTCTTTTCAGCATTTTTTGCCTATAAGCTTCTTTCTACATCTGTAACCACTTTTGAATTATTCCCCATTATACAGACCGTAATTATAATGGGATCAGTATTGGTGGCTCTTGCTGCTTTCAGGATGTATTTGGTAAACTGGAGATACACAAGTTTGAGAGAGATGATTAGAATTATTCTGGCAGTAGTTGTGGGAGGAGGGGTATCGCTTGTTTTAGCCGGACTTTTGCCAGATCTGATCAACTATGAAAATGCATTTGCTGCTCTTATGCTGACCAGTGCTACCTTACTAATAGGTGGATTTAGGATTAGTAAAAGATTGTATTGTGAGTTTGTAAATCCCTCCCATAAGGAGAAAAAGCATACGATTATTTATGGGGGAGAAAGCATGGGCGAACAGATACTACGCGATATTCTTAGAAATGATGAGTGGAATCTATCGGTTTACGGCATTTTTGATGATCGAATTCTGCCAGGTTTGCTTATGCATGGGGTATACACATTGGGAGGTCAGGAAGAGATGATTAATCATATACGCCAATATCCGGTAAAACTCTTAATTATTGCCTTTCCTGAAATACCAAAGGGAGATTTGAAAAGACTCATTGATGAAGTTAAAGAAATACGTCCGGATATGGATATCAAAGTCCTTCCGTCTTTTCATTCCATAACAGATGATCCGGTTGGAGTCAGACATATACGAGATGTTAGTTATGAAGATATTTTGGGTAGAGATCCTGTAGAAATTGATATAGACTCAATAAAAGCCAGCATTGAAGGAAAGAACGTTTTAGTTACGGGGGCCGGGGGATCAATAGGTAGCGAGCTGGTTCGGCAGTGTGCAGGGCAAAGCCCTAATAAATTGATTGCCTTAGACATTGATGAGACCGAGTTATTTTATCTGAAAAATGAATTTAAAGGAACGGGGACAGAAGTTATTTCCTATGTAGGAAACATTACAGATGAGGCCAAGATGGACCGCGTTATGAACCAGGTTCAGCCTGATATCATCTTTCATGCTGCAGCTTATAAACATGTTCCAATGATGGAAAGTTTTCCAGATGAAGCCATCAAAGTAAATATGGGAGGGACCTCTACATTGGCAACACTCGCTTGTAAATATAAGGTTGATAAGTTTGTGATGATATCGACTGATAAAGCTGTGAATCCTACCAATGTAATGGGGGCCACAAAACGAGTAGCTGAAGAAATTTGCATGGCCAAGAATGGGACATGCCAGACAAAATTTATTTCAGTTCGGTTTGGCAATGTCTTAGGCTCAAGAGGATCGGTGGTACCCATATTTATTGATCAGATTAAGAACGGTGGCCCGGTAACGGTAACCGACCCCCGAATGAAACGCTACTTCATGACGATCCCGGAAGCCGTGTTGTTAGTAATGCAGGCAGGGTCTATGGGCAATGGAGGAGAAGTTTTTGTTCTGGATATGGGAGAGCCAGTTAAGATACTGGATATGGCCAAAGATCTTATCCGTCTGCATAATCTGGAGCCTGGGAAAGATATCCATATTCAGATTACTGGCCTTCGGCCGGGTGAAAAGTTATTTGAAGAACTTTTAAATGCTGAAGAGGGCGTAACGGAAACCAAGCATAAAGAGATTTTCAAAGCCGTTTGTAGCAGAAAGATGAATGCTGAAGAACTTGAGGAAAGGGTTTACCATTTATTGAACCATCTTGAAAATGGTAGTACTGAGTATGTTAGAGAGCATTTGAGGGCTATTGTACCAACCTATTCATATAAAGAAATAAATAAAGTTAATGGAAAAATAAGAGTATCGGATAGATCACTGCTTGCCGGATGATTGGTAAGCCATAAAGAATAAAATATAGTACCAATGTCGTTTACAGTTACTTTTATAATAATTATCCAAAGTCATCTACTTAGTTTTACCAACGGTTATACCCTGGGATTGGATGATAGAGATGAGAATTAAAAGAAATGCAATTTAATATAAATAAGGTCTTAAAATGTCCAATTTACTTCATAAAAATAACAATCCGCATGGGGAATTAGATAAGTTCCAGTATGTCCCCAGGTCAAATGCGTCTAATAGCCAAACCAGCGTTCTGGATCCGCATAAAATTATATCTATTCTGCTTAAATATAAATGGATTGTAGCTCTGTTCTTAGTGATGGGCGCGACGGCCGCTTGGTTCTACGCTGATACCGTAACTCCTACTTATCTGAGTAACGGGAAGATAATAATAAGCTCTACTGATCAGTCGCCTACTGATGAGCTTTCCAAGATAATTTCCCAAACTACAGGGCAGGGTACCAGCTCAACCCTTGAAAATGAACTACAAGTGTTACAGTCTCGGAAGTTTGCGCTACAAGTAGCTGAAGACCTAATATCTAAAGAACCGGGAAGCCGAAAAGAGTTTCCCATTTTGTGGCAAGCAGATGAAAATGGAGATGTTTATAAATCATCACAAGATAAAGTAGCCGATAAAATAGAAAAAGGGACCAAGTTTCAGAAAGTCCAGGAAGAGTCGGATGTTATTGAGGTCAGCTTTATAAGTCCCTCGCCAGAGGAAGCGGCTGAAGTGGTAAATGCAGTGATGGAAACTTATATCACAATTTCAAAGCAACAAAGCAGGAAAGCTGCTCAGGCAACCACAGAGTTTCTGGAACAGGAAAAGCAAAAGCTGCAGGGTAAATTACAGGAGTCTGAACAGGAGCTTCGAAGATATATGGATTCTACGGGTCTTGTCGATGTTGAAGAACAGAGTACAGGCATGGTAGCGCAAAAGTCAGATACTGAGGCTGAATTGCGGCGCATTAATTTAGAGTTGGAAGCTATTACAGAAAATATAGGTAATTATGAGAATCAACTTGAAAGAGTAAAGCCCGGACTTTCCGAGCAATTTTCAGAGGCCATTGGACCTCGGATTCGAAACTCACAAGAAATGCTGGCTCGTATGGAACAGGAAAAGTCTTTAATTATTGCTAAGAACCCGGGGGTTTTACAACGGGATCCTCTGCCATCGCGATTACAGTATCTTAATAAAGAAATTACCCGCCTGAAAAGTGAAATAGACAGCATGTCCCAAAAGCTTTTCACAAGTGATAATGAGTTTTTGGGTATCAATGGTGAAGACAGGGCAGAGATGGTTTCCAGGATTCAAACTCGGTTGGTTGAGTTACGGATGCAGAAAAATCAGTTGGAGTCTCGACGCAGCACACTTTCCACCCACAAAAATGAGATGGATGCCAACTTTAATTCTTTACCCGAGGGAATGGTCAAGTTGGCTAAATTGCAGAGAGAGGTTAGAATCAATGAGGAGCTTTATCTGAATGTACTACGGCAGTATGCAGACATGTCTGTGCTAAGGCAGTCCCAATTTGGATTTGGTCGCGTTGTGGATCCGGGTTATGTACCTGATATACCGGTCGGGCCAAATAAGAAGATCTTTTTAGTACTGGGCTTAATGTTGGGAGGGATTTTAGCAGCTGGCTATATCTTTATAAAAGAGTTCAGAGATAATAGTATTAACAATGTGGGGCAGCTCAGAACCATTTACTTGCCCCCGATTACTGTTATCCCTTCATTCGAGAAGCTATCAAATGGAGACATAAAGTCGTTTGAAAAGGGTAAGGGAAAGGTACCTAAAGAGTTAGTCTTATTACAAAACAATTCAAGTATTGCCTCAGAAGCGGTTAGGCGTCTGAAAAACAATATTATCTACCAGCAGGGCGAAAAACCACCCCAGACTATTGTTATTACCAGCGCTGAAAAGGGAGACGGAAAATCAACAGTGGCATCCAATTTAGGCATTGCTCTGGCTGAAGAGGGCTATTGGACCTTGATCATCGGAACTGATTTTCGTCGACCTAAACTTCATAAATATTTTGGCTTAGACGGTGAAAATGGGTTGGTGAATTATTTGCAGGGCGAGCTCACATTCGACGAGCTAATCCAGGATACCGATGTAGATACCCTCAAGATAATTTCAGCAGGGAGTGGTGCTGATATTCCTGATGTCATTAGTAACAGTACCAAGTTCCAGAAACTGATGGAGAAAATGAAGGAAGTGTTTGATGTTATCATTCTGGATACTCCACCATATGGTATCATCAGTGATTCTACTGCAATGCTTAAACAGGCAGATGCAACAGTGGTAGTAGCTAAATATAGAAAGACTAATAAGGGAATGATGTTTAGAACGATGGAAGAACTTGAACAGATTAATGCCAATGTAATAAGTATTGTTCTCAATGATTTTGATTATCGCAAAGAGACCAACAGTTATTATGGCAGTGGTTATTACCAATCGCTCTACAGTAATTACGAAGATTATCTATAGAAAGACCAACGTAAAAAGCAGGCTATTTAAAATTTAAATAAATAAAGTTATGCAAAGGAAAATAATATATATCATCATTGCTGTCACATCATTTGTTCTGTACGGAGTTTCCCCATTATATGCGCAGATACCTGCAGATGGAGGGCTCAGTAACCGATATATCCGAGTTGCTGAAATAGGACAATTGACGGATTCAGTAAGCGTTTGGGGAGACGTAGCCAGTGCTGGTCGTTATATTATACCAGAGGGAACGAATCTTCCAGAATTGATATCTTATAGTTTTGGATATACCCAACTTCGAGGTAGGGAATCAGACATAAACTGGGCAAAAACCCAAATTGAAGTCAAAGTATCTCGTTATCAAGAGCACAGAAGTCAGGTGGATGTCGCTTTATTCAGATACAGATACCAAGATCCTGAACCTGTGGAGATGTTTGAGTTTGATCTTCAAAATAATGATATCGTGACGCTCCAGGTAAGGAGGAAACCGTCATTTGGCGACTATGTAGGGGTCGTTGCTCCAGTATTGAGTGTTCTTGCAACCTCAATACTGCTATTAGAAAACCTCAGATAAAGCTGTCGGTAGTTATGGCTATAATTTAAATTTTGGAGATTCAATTTTGCCTAAAACATTAAAAAAAATATTCTACGTCCTTCCTGAAGGCGACCCGCTTAAATTATTTATACTTCTGTTGCTCATGCTTTTTGCGGCTGTCATGGAAGTGGTTGGTATCGGGATGATTCCAGCTTTTGTGGCCATTGTAGCTGATCCGGAGAGGGTTATGCAAATACAGTGGTTACAGCCTATGTTTTCGATCCTGCAGATAGAATCCTCCCGCGATCTTTTAATCTGGGGATCTGTTGCATTGTTAGGTATTTTCATCATCAAGAGCGCTTATATCATTACATTCAATTATTATGAAGCCCGGTTTTTGTATACCAGGAGATATACCATCAGTCACCGGATGATGAAATCATATATGCATGCTCCTTATACTTTTCATCTAAATAGGAATACGGCTGAATTATTACGGAATATAGCGCATGAGGTTAATGTATTTATAAATAATGTGGTCTCAAATATGCTAAAGATGACCAGAGAGGGAGTGATGGCATTTTCCATTCTGACTTTTCTTTTCGTTATGGAACCGCTGATAACATTGCTTGTGATAAGTTTGTCAGGGGTAGGGGCCGGTACTTTTATTTTGTTTAATAAAAGGAAAATGAAGGAATATGGAGAGGAGGAACAGAAACGAAGAACAGGGATGATTAAGGCATTGAATCAAGGATTAGGGGGAATAAAAGATGCGCGTGTTTTAAATAGAGAAGAAGAGTTTATAGATAAATTTAGTATAGAAACACTCATAAGCACGCGACTAAAGATCTATATTAGGTTTATCCAGCAAATACCACGACCAGTTGTAGAAACTACAGCAGTACTGGGAATGCTTTTAGTCGCAGTGCTGCTGGTATGGCAGGAGCGATCAATGGGAGCCATAATCCCAATATTAACGCTGTTTGCTATGGCTACCGTACGTTTGATGCCTTCAATACAGCAGCTGGTATCGAACTATACCAATTTAAGGTATAATATGGTTTCCCTTGAACCCTTGTATAATGACCTGAAGGAACTGGAAGAATATAATACCAAATTTTTAGAAGATCGCAGGAGTAACAAGCTCCTTGACTTTAACAAGAAAATTGAAATCAGAAATGTTAACTATCGTTATCCGCAAGGAGACGTTGAGGCCTTACACCAGATTTCTATTACTATTCCCAAGGGAAAGGCCGTAGCTTTTGTGGGAGCCTCAGGAGCGGGTAAAACTACAATGGTAGACCTTATATTGGGACTGTTAGAACCGAACGAAGGCGATATTCTTGTAGATGGTACCAACATTAATGGCTGTATTTCAGCTTGGCAAAGGAATATAGGGTATATTCCGCAATCAATTTATCTGGCTGATGAAACCTTGCGTTCGAATATTGCATTTGGGCTTCCAGAGGCCGAGATTGATGACTCAAAAGTAAAGGAGGCCATTAGGTTAGCACAATTAGAAACAATGGTAAGCCATCTTCCTCATGGCTTAGATACCATCGTAGGGGAAAATGGTACCCGGCTTTCCGGGGGACAACGTCAGCGTGTGGGTATTGCTCGAGCTCTTTATCATAACCCAAAGGTTTTGATAATGGATGAGGCTACCTCTGCGTTGGACAATATCACAGAGAAACAAATTACCAGTGCCATAGAATCATTGAAAGGGGAGCGTACACTAATTATGATCGCTCACAGACTTACAACCGTAAAAAATTGTGATAAGCTCTATTTTATGGAAGAGGGAGAAATAATCCAAGAGGGAAGCTATCATGATCTGGTCGATTCAAATATAAAGTTTCGAGAAATGGCCTTGGAAAGCTGAAGTTTAAGAGGAAAGAAATGGTCCAAACCTTCTCGTGGTTTCTCTTTTATTAAGACTAAAATAACATCCGTAAATATTTACTCGCCGGAGTAAATATTACTCACTTGAAATTACCACAGGTAAAATTAAAAGCCATTTTAAAGGGCTGAATAAACGTTTTGTTGGATTTATAAGAGGGAGGATGAATAAAAAATAGGTAGCAAGATGTATGGCACGTTTTTTGAAATATATGTGATACATCCATGTAAACTTACAGAATAGTATTTTGAATGCTTCAAAAAATAGAGAGAAAACTTTATGAAGATATTAGTAACAGGAATTGCGGGTTTTATCGGATTTCATCTTACCAAACGATTGGTTAGGGAAGGGCACAAAGTTGTTGGCCTGGATAATATTAATGATTACTATTCTACCGATTTGAAATATGATCGGTTGGCTGAATTGGGAATTTTAAGAGAAAGTATTGTTGAAGAAAATATAGTAAAGAGCTGTACCAACAAAAATTTACAGTTCACAAAGGCAGATCTGGAAAATAAACCTCTTATTGACCACCTTTTTGATACAGAAGACTTTGATGTTGTAATTAATCTTGCGGCACAGGCAGGTGTCAGGTACAGTTTAAAAGATCCTTATCGTTATATAGACAGTAATATTTTTGGATTTTTAAATCTATTGGAAGGTGCAAGACACCATTCCATAAAACATTTCATATACGCCTCATCCAGCTCGGTATATGGGGGTAATACAAATATGCCTTTTTCTACTAAAGATAATGTAGATCACCCGATGAGTTTATATGCCGCCAGTAAGAAATCGAATGAACTGATGGCGCATACCTATTCGAACCTTTTCAATATACCAACCACAGGGCTACGTTTCTTTACCGTGTATGGCCCTTGGGGACGGCCGGATATGGCATTATTTTTATTTGCGGAAGCAATGCTGAAGGGAGATCCCATTAAGGTATTTAACTACGGTAAGATGGAGCGTGATTTTACATATATCGATGATATTGTAGAGGGCATTACTCGATTAATTCCCCGGCCACCGTCTTCAAATACAGATTGGTCTGGTAATAATCCGGATCCGTCTACAAGTTTTGCCCCTTACCACATCTTCAATATTGGCAACAGCAATCCTGTTAAGCTAATGGATTTTATCGGTGAAATTGAGAAGCAGCTGGGTATTGAGGCTAAGAAAAATATGTTACCGATGCAGCCAGGAGATGTACCCAAAACGTGGGCAAAAGTAGATGATTTCTTTGACTATACTGATTTTAAACCCGAAGTGGGTGTTGAGGAAGGAATTGAAGCATTCATGAGCTGGTATAAAAGCTACTATGTAGAAAGTAAACAGTATAATATCGCTTTACCTTCTTAGGAGTCTATTTGTGGATACACTGCTACAATGTATTCAAAAAAATATTGGTAGCCATGGGCGGCGACATCGAATACTACTTTGGTAGGTGAACTTTAGCCTTGAATTCGGGTTAGGTGCACGAGATTTACCAACGGATGGAATAATAATTGGGTACACCACAAGCCTAAAAGTGGTTATCCCCGATAAAGAGTAAGTTTATATTCATAAATTTAGGGCTTGGTGCCTTGTAGGATGGTGCTGAGTGTATCCATAAATGGTCCAGGCCGTTCCAGCTTGGGATCATCACGTGTTTTTTCAATGATGTGTAGTGGCCATCCGTAACGTTGGCTCACCTTGTGGGCTATTTTTAGCTTATTTGCTTTGTCATGTCGCCCCCAAATCAGGGCAGTAGGTACGTCTATTTTTTGGAGGTCATCGTCAGGGATTTTTGGGATGCCAAGCGTTTTCATAAGTAATTGCAGGGCATCACTGCGTTCTTTATCGCGGGCACATTCGAGATTGTATTCCACAAAGGGTTTCCATTTTTCTCCCATCTGATTTTGTAGTTCATCCACGTCGTACATGCAGTGTGGAAAAAACTTGTCGAAGTTCTTCTCGGTTGGCCAGATCATGAACCGAAATAATCCGAAAGCAAATCCCGGTGTTGGTCTGAATTTGTCCAGTCCAAGTGAATCAACGAGCACCAATTGTTTAATTTGCTCACCGTGATTAACGGCAAAACGAGCGGAGATAGCACCGCCCAGGATATGACCTACTAAGATAGGAGAAGTTGAGCAGGTTTTGGTAATCAGTTCGCTGAGCCACTGGAATACGAGATCTGTATCCAATGCATCATGGCTAACTTTTGACGCTCCGTGTCCCGGTAAGTCTGGGACAATCAGTCGATGGTTTTTCACCAGTCCTGGAATAACACGCATCCACCAGAGGGATGTTTCGCCGGGCCCATGTAGTAAGATTATAGGTTCTCCTTCACCGCTAACAAGAACGGCCGTGGATATTCCAGCAAGGTCCATCCGATGTTCAGTGGCTGGGATGTCTGCCAAGAGTTCGCCCCGATATTTACTATTAGATGTGCTACTTTGCTTTGTTGAATGGTCAGATAACAGTGTATACATTTTACTCCTCTCATTCACTTTATATTTATTTGTTAATCCCCCTATGGCATAAAGTTTTTCTTGAGGGGAAGATCTTATTTCAAATATAAGTGGTGGGAGATCGCAGTGAATCGGAGAAAGTACCCAAATTTTAGAAAGGTAAAATTTGGGTAATATTACCCACAGATTAGTTTTAGAGTTATTCGTTATTAGCTATTGGATGTCTATAACGAATAACAATTAACTAATAACTAAATCATATCATGTTCATAGGCGTACGCGGTGGCTGCCGCCCGTGAATCCACACCAAATTTGCCCAGAATGTTGCTGACGTGCCGGTCTACTGTTCGTTCACTGATAAAAAGCTCGTTGGCAATTTCTTTGTTCGTTTTGCCGGTAGCCAAAATTTGCAGTACCTCCAGCTCTCTGGGGGTAAGCCCATGTGTTTTATCTGATTCATGTTTCGGAATGAGTGAATCAACTTTATGAATATCTGTTGTAGCACCAAGCTGCTGAAAGACCGCTCGGGCGGCACTGATCTCTATTTTTGCCGTATCATGATCATTAAGTTTGAGATAAGCCAATCCCATTAGTCTCTGGGTTCGTGCGGACTCATATCTTGCTTCAACTTTATTAAAAAGCTGCCAACAGTGACGCAGTTTTTTAATCGCTTCCCTTGGCTTTGACTTTCTAAGCAGAACATTTCCAGTTGATTGCTCAGCGATAGCTATTAAAAATGGGCTATCGAGTTCAGCGGCGATTCCAGCGAGCTCATCTGCACTGTCTTCTGCGCTCTGTAATTCTGCCGCCTCCAACATGATTTCTATGAAAGCCGGCAGTATATTGGCGCGAGCCATCCGGTTTGCAGTCTCTTTTGCTATATGTTGGATGGCTGTTTTAGCGGCCTGAACTTCTCCCTGGGCTAACCTAAGAAGTGCGAAACCCGGCTGTGGATTACGTCCCCATTTACTGGCTTGATGGTAGGCGTTCTCAGCGTGTGAAAATTGTCCCTGTAGGCGATAGAGCTCAGCTTGTCGGTAAAAAGCTTCTCCTGTTGCTGATGGGTGGGATGGCCGGGGAAGGTTACAGGCCTGTTGGGCTTCTTGCAATGCAACCGGCCATTTACCTTGTAGTTGCATGATTTCAGCGCGACGGACCAGACATTGTCCGCGATAAGGAATAAGGTCGGGCTGAGAGTCGCACCAGCGGCTTAAGGCGTCGGTCCATTCCCGGGCACGTTGCAGATCATAAATCTTTTGGCATGTTTCAATAACAGCACAGTATACAATACCGGCCACAATAGGAGAGGTTTCATCCGACACTACCGCTACCATCGCCTCATCAAGCAGAGTGGTACCATTAGTAATTTTGCCCTGATGGATTAAAGCCTGACCAGATCCAAGCCGTGAAAATGTAAGTAGGTCTGGATTATTAAATTGATTCCCGATCTCTCCAGCTTTACTAAATAGTTCAAATGCGTTCTCGGGATCATCCTGACGGAGGCATTGTAAGGCCTCAGGTATCAGTAAAAAACCTTGCTGTACACATTGTTGTCCATACTCATCGATGAGTCGTCCAGCACGGGCAAACCAACCACTACCTTGGGCGTGTTCTCCCTGGTTAAATAGTATCATCCCCAACCAAAACGCACAATTTATGGCTTTTGGGGTATCATCTTTGTTTAAAAATTGATGATGTGCACGACTAAGGAGATCAATATATTCGGATTCCCTTCCAATCAGGTAAGCGGCTTTAGCTAATTGTTCAAGATCATGGGTTCCAAGTGGGTTTTTATTATCTGCAGCTGACAGAAATTTATAAGCGTCGCTCCAAGATTGTTGCTGAAATGCTTGACGCCCCTGTTTAAGTCGTTTATTCGCATTCATAGTCAGCTTTCTCCCCAATCCATTGTTACATTTATGGTTCAGAACCCAAGGTACTTTTACGGTAAAAGGCACCCTATTATTTTAAGTTAACAGTATTGCTATAAACTTCAAGGAATGAACAATAGAGAGGAGAGGTTTCTAAAGGGCCAAAATAAAAAAAGGGAAGAAATTGATTTCCAATTTCTTCCCTTAATTTTTTTAAAAATTATAGACTATCCTAACCAATGGTGGTAGCCATAGATCAGAACTGCCAGAATAAGAAAGTTAAAAATGCTAATGGGGAGCATTCGTTTCCAGCCCAACTTCATAACCTGGTTGTACTTGAACCGTGGAATAGTCCATCGAACCCAGATGAAAGTGAATGCCCAGAAAAGGGTTTTAATTGTAAAAACGGAAACATCCAGAATCATTTTCATGGTTGAACCCATCTCCGGCAACCAATACCCCGCAAAGGGCAGATGGTAACCACCGAAAAAGAAAGTAGTGATGAGCATACTTCCGATGACGACATGCATATACTCAGCAAGAAAGAACATTCCGAATTTCATAGAACTGTATTCGGTATGGAACCCACCAACAAGCTCTTGTTCAGCTTCTACCAAGTCAAATGGAGTTCTGTTTGCTTCTGCAAAGGCCGCTACAATAAAAATGACTGCTGCAATGGGATTTCGGAAAATGTTCCACCATATTTCCTGTGAATTAACCACGTCAATCATGCTTAAGGAGCCAGAAAATAAAATACAGGAAGCAACGGCCATCCCCATAGGAAGCTCGTAACTGATCATCTGCGCTGCGGCACGAAGTCCTCCAAGAAGAGAGTATTTACTGTTAGAGGCCCAACCGCCAAGTGTAACGCCATAGACTCCTAAGGAGTTAACAGCCAGCAGGTAGAGCACAGCCGCGTTGATGTCGGTTACATATAAACCATCTCCAAAAGGGATGACGGCAACCGTCATCAGTGCGGTAACCACCGGAATGACTGGCGCAATAGCATGTATTGTTTTAAAACCTTTGGCCGGGGTAACATCCTCTTTGAGCAGCAGCTTAACAACATCCGCCAAAGGCTGGAACAGCCCAAGTGGACCCACTCGGTTTGGACCAAGCCGATTTTGAATAAAAGCTGATACCCGTCGTTCGGCATAAACGGCAATAGCTGCAGAATTGAGCAGCATGAATAGGGCAATTCCTAAAACAATATATGAGGTTGTTGTTACAGGCTCCATGTAATAGTGTTATTTACGCTTGAGTTACTTCTTGTTGTTCGATAGGAAGTTGAACACCCTGCTCTTCATCCATCCGTTCATAGGTAATCTCTTCAAGAGCAGGAAATTGATTACTTAACTCAGCAAAAATGGTTCGTGAATGATCTTGCTGGTAAGCCAGGCCAAGGCGGTCTCCTAAGTGATTGAGGAACTCCCAAACCGGCAAGCAATCGACTTTATTTTCTTCGCTTACCCAGTTATCGAAATTGGTACCGTATCGATCCAACCGTCCTTCAGACATTTCGAGATTCAGCCGACGATTGGTGTATTTTGTTTCTTTCGCAGGATAGGATCGTTGAATGCGTCCATCAACATTAATATAGCTTGCAGCATGTTCAGCGATACAAGTAATAGGAATGACAAGGTCAGATGCTTCTACCGTTGGTGTTTGATTGGTAGCAAGTGAAATAATGTATTTGTCATCAAGATCCTCAGCAGAAAATACATCACGGCCTATCAAATCGTCCGATAGGATGATGACTACTTCGGCATTCTGTATAGCAGCTTTGATGCCATCAGCTTCTGATTCATCAAGGTTGATCAGTCGGCAGCCGTTAGCGTTGGGAGCCTGATCGTCTGTAATCAAAAAGTCATCGCCATAACCGGGGATAACGTGAGGAGTGAATTTAGCATTCGCGGCCCCTAAGAGGTTAAAAAACTTGTTGAAAGCATAATTTTCTTCAACCGAAGCGTGGGGACTACCAATGACAGCCAGATTATCAGCCTCGTGAGCCTCCAGTACTTCAGCAAAAGTCTCTATGGCATTATTCCAGGATGTGTTGGATTGATTGTCCCCATCCAGCTTAATTGAGGGACGCGAAACCCGGTTTTCATTAAATTGTTGATAAGCATCACGTCCTTCGTCCGGCATCCAGTAGTCATTTACATCTTCATTCTGCCGGGGAGTGATGCGAAGCACGAGGTTGTCGCGGGTCCAGAGATCGACGTTGCAGCCCTTGCCATTGGTAATGTCGATACTTGGAGTTTGATTCATTTCCCACACTCGCGCTTTGAACCGGAAATCGGTGGATGTAAGAGCACCAACCGGACAAATGTCCACGGTATTCATAGAATAGGGATCATCAAACTCTTCACCGGGAGCGGTCATCGGGTAGTTTTTATCTCCTCGGGAAACAATGGTTAGCTGGTTGGTCTCGCTAATTTCTTCCGTAAATCGTACGCACCGAGTGCAGTTAATACATCGTTCGGCATCCAGCGTTACACGTTCTCCCAGCTGAACACGTTTAGGCTTATGAACTTTCTTAACCTCGAAACGACTACCTTCAGGACCATATTTATAAGTCTGAATTTGAAGCGGACATTCACCGGCCTGATCACAAATAGGGCAATCCAACGGATGGTTGATAAGAATAAACTCAAGGGTGTCCTTTTGTGCCCGTGCTACTTCTTCAGAAGATTCTTGGGTATGCACCACCATACCGTCAGAAACGGTCGTTGAACATGACGTCTGAAACTTTGGGAACCAACGAATTTTTCGTTCTCCATTTTCATCCAACTCATACTCCCCGGTATCTTTATCGGCTATGGGAGTACCAACTTTAACCATACACTGGCGGCAGTTGGCGGGAATAGACATAGAGGGGTGGTAACAGAAGAAGGGGACCTCTAAGCCTTGGTCCAGGATAAACTGGAGAAGCTTGGGTTTACCTTCAAATTCGTAACGTTTACCGTCTATAAATACTTCAGGCATCGGTTTCTCAATTTATTTTTTGAGATACTGTTGAAAGCATCTGCAAGATCTAACTTTAAATTCCATTAATAACTGCAAAATCAAGCGACAGCGTGAACTGATTTTTTACAACGTGCTTCAAATTCGTCTCGGAAGCGGTTGATCGTATGGCGAACCGGCCATGCAGCGGCATCAGCGAGGGCGCAAATAGTACGTCCTTCCATCTGAGTGGTAAGATCCAGTAACATATCCAGATCTTTAATTTCACCGTCACCATTTTTAATCTTAAGTAATACTTTTTCAAGCCAGCCTGTTCCTTCACGGCATGGGGTACATTGTCCACAGGACTCGTGGTGGAAGAAGTGGCTAATACGCCATAGTAAATCTACCATGTCGGTATCTTCATCCATGACTACCATACCGGCCGTTCCCATCATGGAGCCCGCTTCGCGCAGGGAGTTTGAATCCATCGAAACCCCCTCAAGCTGATCGGCGCGCAACACGGGGGTAGAAGTCCCCCCTGGAATTAAAGCTTTTAAATCTTTACCGCCACGAATACCACCAGCTACCTCATTAATAAGGTCCATTACCGGCATACCTGCGGGGTATTCATAAACACCCGGCTTGTTCACATGACCAGAGATACCATAAAGTACAGGACCATTATGTCCTTCTGCCCCAATAGACTGATACCATTCAGCTCCATTATTTATAACGAGCGGAACATTGGCCAGGGTTTCAATATTGTTAATAGTCGTGGGATTTCCCCAGAGACCTTTTTGTGCAGGGAAGGGAGGCTTGATTCGAGGATATCCCCGCTTGCCTTCAAGGGATTCGAGCATACCGGTTTCTTCTCCACAAATATAAGCGCCGGCACCATAGGTGGTATGAAGATCAATATCGATGCCACTCCCTAAAATGTCGTTGCCCAAATATCCTTTTTCATAAGCCTCTTCAACGGCTTCTTCAAAAATGTTAACCCAATCGATGTATTCACCCCGAATATAAACGTAAATAGTGTCGATCGTCATGGCGTAAGCCGCAATGAGTGCACCCTCAATAAAAAGGTGGGGGTTAAACTCAAAGATGTTACGATCTTTGAAGGTGCCGGGTTCAGACTCATCACCGTTACAAGCCAGGTATCGCGGACGATCGTCGGGATCGGGCATGAAACTCCATTTTAGCCCGGCATTAAAACCAGCACCACCACGCCCCCTAATATTAGCTGCCTTTACTTCATTTGTAACATTATTGCGTGTCCATTTACCTTCCCGGTTATCCAGAATATTGCGGAGAGCCTGGTAGCCTCCGTTTTCTTCATAAACATCAATTTCATGAAGGTTGGGAATATCGGGAATAAGAAGTGGTTCGTATGATCTCCAGTCTTCAGCCATTATTCTGATACCGCTTTCTTACGTTTTTCATTTTGACGCATCACCATCGATTCAAACTCGGGCATATTGCCATTGCGAAGGTTCTCAATAAGCTTGTCAACCTTTTCTTTGGTCAGGTTGTTGGCATACACTCCATTGGTTACTTGTAGCATGGGGGCATATCCACAGGCACCGAGGCACTCAACACTCTGAATGCTAAACATGCCATCCTCAGTCGTTTCTCCTGCTTTAATACCTAACTCGTCTTCGAGATGATGCAAAATTTCATATCCTCCACAGAGCTGACAGCTTAAGCAGGTGCAGACATCCAATACAAATTTGCCCATTTCCTCTTTGTAGTATTGGGTGTAGAATGTAGCTACCCCATGGACATGAGCCGGTGAAATATCGAGTGTCTCAGCAACAAGCTGTTGAACTTCAGGTTCCACATGCCCGTATTTTTCCTGGGCTACCCAAAGGACACGCAATGTTGCGGCCTTATCTGTAGGAAATTTGGCTTTAAGCCGTTCTATTTCGTCAAGTTCTTCCTGTGTAAAACTATAATCTTGTTCTGCCATAAAATCTTTATTTGTCTGCTTCTCCCATTACAGGGTCAACTCCTCCAATAATTACTACGGTGTCAGCGACCATTTCTCCATCCAGCATATCTTCAAGTGCCTGAAGGTTTTTGAAAGAGGGAGAATTAATTGACAGTCGCCAGGGATGCCCGGTTCCATCACTTTTAATATAGTATCCGAGTTCTCCTTTAGGGCCTTCAACCGCGTGGTAGCTTTCTTCGCCTTCCGGCGGACAGATACCGGTATCTGTCATCATAAAGTCATGAATCATACCCTCCATCGAATAATAAACCTCGTCTTTGGATGGATATGCCTGCTTGGCATTGTCCGTTCGAACAGGACCTTTTGGAAGTTTATCGAGGCACTGCTCAATGATACGGATGCTTTGCTGCATCTCTTCCATACGAACATAGTACCGGGCCAAGTTATCTCCTTCAAGGCGGGTAGGTATTTCAAAATCTACCTCATCATAACGGGCATAAGGTTCAAAGTCCCGAATATCATAAGCATAGCCCGAGCCGCGCAGGGTAGGGCCGGTAGCTCCAATTTCGAGAGCTCTTTCCGGCGTTAATACTCCCACCTCTCGGTTTCGGTCAAAGAAGATACGGTTACGGTCGAGTAAGCCGTGAAAATCGTTGAGCTCTTTTGGAAATTCATTAACAAACTCCTTAATCATCGCCAAGGCGTCATCTGTGAGGTCATTCGCTACCCCACCGATACGGGCGTGGGAAATCGTAAAACGATGTCCACCAATGTTGTCAAAAATATCATATAATTTTTCACGCTCACGGAAAGTCCAGATAAAAAATGAGACGGCCCCGGCATCCATAACCATGGTACCGAGCCAAAGGAGGTGTGAAGAAATCCGTGCCAGCTCACATCCTATCATCCGGATGTAGTGCGCCCGTTCGGGTACTTCAACGTCGGCAATTTTCTCTACGGCCGTACAGAGCGCCACGTTATTACTGTAGGGAGAAAGGTAATCCATGCGATCAGTGTAGGGCATGAATTCCTGGTAGGTCTTATTCTCAGCAATTTTCTCGACCCCGCGATGCAAATAGCCTATATCGAGCTTCGCTTTTTCAATAAGTTCGCCGTTCAATTGGAGAATGAGTCGTAAAACCCCGTGCGTAGCCGGGTGCTGGGGACCCATATTCAAGATCATCTTGGTATTAAGAGGATCTTCTTCATCCATTAACTCAATTGTGGTATGCTTATCCTCGAGCGCCTGGTACAGCGATTCCTGATGCTCCTTGAAAAACTGAGGATCAACTGCGTTTTTAATATTTTTAGTATCCATAAAGTAGGTTATTCAGTGTCAGGAGTTGTGCTCGGTAATTCAATAGAGCCCGGAATTCCCAACAGGGGAAATTCTTTACGCATAGGATGGTAATTGTAATCTTCGGGCATAAAAATACGGCGAAAGTCGGGATGGTTGCGAAACTTTATGCCAAACATATCATATACTTCCCGCTCGAGCCAACTGGCTGATTTCCAAACATCCGTGACAGAATCAAGCTCTGGATTTTCTTCCGGTAAGCACGCTTTGAGAAACAAGCGTTCCCGATCGCGCAACGAAATAAGGTTATAGTAAACCTCAAATCGATCTTCGGAGGTAAAGTTGTCACTTCCAAAGAGGTCGCTGAGGTAGATAAAGCGATGTTCATCAAATAAATACTGACAGATATCAGCTACGGCTTCCGCCTCGATCTGCACGAAAGTGTCACCTGTCGATTGATAGACATTGACTAAGGAATCCGTGAAGTTCTCAGATAAGTCGTCAATAACGTTTTGAAGCGAGTCAGATAATTCTAAATCCATATTAGGTATCGAGCATTACGGAGTGTTCGGTACGAATTTTATCCTGAATTTTCATCAGAGCATGAAGCAGCGCATCGGGTCGGGGAGGGCAGCCGGAAACATAAGCATCGACCGGTAAAAAGTTATCACAGCCCTGAACAACACCATAGCAGCGATGCATCCCACCAGTGGAGGCACAAGCTCCCATGGCAATACACCATTTGGGGTCGGGCATCTGGTCCCAAATCCGCCGGATGGCGTGAGACATCTTATAGTTAACCCATCCCGCAACAATCATGACATCACTTTGTCGCGGTGAAAAACGCATAACTTCAGAACCGAATCGGGCTGCATCATACTTTGGGCCGGCAAAAGCCATCATTTCAATAGCGCAACAAGCCAATCCCATAGGCATTGGCCAGGCTGCATTAGATCGAGCCCAATTTGTCAAAGAATCAATTTGAGTGGTGAAATAACCATCACCAAGCGAACTTTCTATACCCATAAAATTACAGGCTTAAATTAATTAGTTAAACATTCCTTTTTTCATGTCCCAATCCAGACTTCCTTTTTTGATCAGGTAAATAAGTCCAACGAACAATTCTAAAATAAAGATAATCATGGAGACAAGCGTTCCGACTTCAAAGTCGAGAAATCGAACGGCCCAGGGATAGACAAAAACAACTTCAAGGTCAAAAACGATAAATGAGATTGCAATCAGGTAGAAGCTAATTGAATATCGATCAGCCGCTTCTCCAACGGGATCCATACCACTTTCGTAAGGCTTTAGTTTGGTTTTGTTAGGTCGGTAAGGGCCTAAAAGCCGCGAAAGGGCCATGAGCAGAAAGGCCAAAACAATAGCTATACCGCCCAGGATGAGGATTGGTAAATAGTTAGATAGCATGTGTCAATTTCAATTAAGATTGCAAGTCAGAAATTAGGACCAAACGCTTATAATGTCAATAAAATCAGTCAAAGAATATAGGACTTCTGATCTTCAAAACACACCCAATTTTCAGAGGTTTTTGTTATTTAAAACCATTTTAAACAGTGAGCAGATCATCCCCTTAGGTCCTGTATCGGGCGTCGGTTAACAGGTAGAATGTATGAGGGCGCCCACCTTATGATCTTTTCGAAGTTCATTGTATTTATCTACGGCGCTTTCAGTCTGTAAAATATGGTAAGGAATATCTTTGCGAGTTAAAAACTGTTCGGTTTTTCTACTGGTTTGCAGTCGTTCATGGAAACCCCTGGAAAGGATAACAATTTCTGCACCATGGTCCAACAGTTCCTCTACATCAGCCGGTTGAATACCAGGGGTATGGTGGGTGCCTGTTTCATTCCAGTCCCATGCGCGCGAGCCTCCGGGATATAGTTTAGCATCCTTATATTGTTGACCCTCATCAGTTTTAATGCTTCCCCATTTTATGGAATTAATTTTTGGAGACAAGTTGTTAGTAGGCATAGCTAAAGAATCTTTTATTTGTTGTTATCGTTTTAAACAAAAAACAGTTAAAATACGTTTAAGATTAGTTGGCAAACAGTTTACGGGCACCAGAAAAATCAGTAAATTTGTATTCTTGAATTTAAATAACTTTAAAAAGTAACTGATATAGCTTTGGATAAAATCAAGATGGATATTTTAGGGCTCTCGACCAGTCCCAGCAGTGGTGGAGCTTATGCATTAATTCTCAATGAGGTGCATGGCAATCGTCGCCTCCCCATTATTATAGGTACATTTGAAGCACAAGCTATTGCGCTTGAGTTAGAACACATAAAGCCGCCTCGGCCTATGACGCATGATTTGTTAAAGAATATGGTGCAAGCTTTTGGGGCCAGTGTCAACCAAGTATTTATTAATGACTTGAGTGAGGGCACGTTCTTTGCCAAAATCATTTATGATGACAACGGCGAGGAAAGGCAGCAGGATGCACGTCCCAGCGATGCCATCGCACTGGCCGTACGTTTTGATGCTTCCATCTATGTAGATAGTGAAATATTGGATGAGGCTGGTATTGTATCAGAATCAGAGCAAGAGGGTGAGTTGAGTGTTTCGCCCCAAGCCAGAGAGCAGAGCAAAGAGATGAGCAAACTTGAAAAGCTTGAAAGCGAGCTGCAGACTGCCATTGATACCGAGAATTATGAGAAAGCTGCCCGTCTGCGGGACGAAATTCAGAAGCTTAAAAGTTAAATCCATTGCACAGAAAAAATACTTCGTTCCAAAACTTACCCTTTTCAAAACTTTTTAAAACATATACATCTGACTTCTCGAAGGTTGATCCCTTCTACAGCACAAACCCCTTTGATAAGGAAGCAGTCCTAGAAAAAGCTAATCAGCTTCACTTATCAGGAGATCGATCTCGCACAGTAGAGATCCTAAAAGAATTTAATGAACCGTTTGATGTGCATGAGCAGGCCCTGCAAAATATGGATCGCTTGCAGGAAGAAGAGACATTGGCCATTGTAACGGGTCAGCAGCTAGGCCTGTATGGCGGCCCGTTGTTCACCGTACTTAAGACGATTAGTGCCATTCACCTGTCCCGGCAGATGGAAGAACTGTTGGAGCGTCCGGTGGTTCCTATTTTTTGGCTGGCAGATGAAGATCATGATTACGATGAAGTGCGTAGCATTCATTTATTGAATCGACAGGATGAACTTCAGGATTTTGAGCTACCCAAGCGAACCTCGCCATTACCGCCAGTAGCAGATTTGTCATTACCCCCGGAGCTAAAGTTGCTCCGGAAAGAAGTACGGAATGTGCTGTACGAAACGGACTTTTCTGCGGATCTCTGGGAGCTGTTGGATCAACATTTTAGTCCCGGAAACACATTTTTGGAAGCATTTGGTGGCTTTATTAACCATCTTTTTTCGAAGCATGGGCTTATTTTAGCGGGTAGCAACCATCCGGATGTCAAAGCTCATACCAAAGAAATTCTTAAGTATTCAGTGAATGAAGCCGAAGCTATAAAAGAAGCTCTTGAGGAGCAGTCTGAGAAAATAAGCGAACAGTTCCATCAGCAAGTGACCCTATACGATTCCAACCTGTTTTTCCTTTCCGAGGAAGGCAATCGGTTGAAGATTAATGTTCAGGAGGATCATTGGACGACCGAGGAAGGTCATAAATGGACGACCGAGGAACTCCTGCAAAAGATAGATGAGATGCCGGAGCAGTTTTCACCCAACGTTTTTTTGCGGCCGCTGTTACAGGATGAGTTTTTGCCTACGCTGGGATATGTGGCCGGACCGGGAGAACTGGCGTACTATGGACAGATGAAAGAACTCTATGCTTGCTTTGACCACGAGATGCCCGTCATTTTTCCTCGACTGAGTGCCGCTATCATTGAGCCGTCCATTGAGCGAATTATTGACAAACTTCCCTTTGGGTACGAAGCGTATTCACAACGAATCGAAGATCTTGAATCGGCTTATGTGGAACAATCTGACCAAGTAGATATTGAAGCGATCTTTGATGGTTGGAAACAGAAAGTAGAACAAGCGATAGCCCCGGAGAAAGAGAAAGTAGCAGCAGTCGACCCAACTCTGGATGGAGCGGCCGGCAAGGCAACAGCCGTTTATTTCGGTGAGCTGGACAAGCTGAAAGGAAAGGTGTATAGGGCGGCCAAACAGCAGGATCAGACCCAGCTCAATCGTATCCGGAAAATAAAAAAGAATATTTTCCCGGATGGTTCGCTCCAGGAGCGTTCGATATCAGTCATCTATTTTATGAATAAATTTGGAGTTGAAATCTGGGACGAGCTCTTAGCCTCTCTGGAAGAAGGGGAAATATTCGATCAGCATAAGCTATTTTATTTACAGTCGTGATGGAGGGTAAGTCTAAGGAAGAGATACGAAAGCAGCTGCGGGCGAAGCGCAACCAAATCCCGGAAACTGACTTTATTCGGAAATCGCAGCTCATAATTAAGTTACTCCAACAGCAGGAGGAGTATCTCGCTGCTGAGAAAATCCACTGCTATGTATCGATGAATGGCCGGCGAGAGGTCAATACCCATCCACTTATTAAAGAAATGATAGCCAACAATAAGCAGGTAGTGGTTCCCGTCACAAATTTCCAGGAACAATCATTGGAACATTGTAAACTGGAGTCATTTGATGATTTGGAACTGAATAAGTGGGGGGTATTGGAACCTCGTGAAGGCGAGCAATATAACCTGGCAGCGCTTGATCTTATTATCGTGCCTATGGTCGGGGGGGATGAGCACGCCCAGCGCATTGGCTATGGTGGTGGCTTTTATGATCGGTTCCTCCAGGATTTGAAGTGCCCTACCATAGGTTTGTGCTTTGAGCAGAATATGGTCTCAGAACTTCCCACCGAGTCTTTCGACATTCCATTAGATAAAATCATCACAGAGAGTCGCATCATTATTTCGCAGCAAAAGAAGTAGTTCAGACAGGCGGCGCTATAGCTAATAAGAATTGCTTGGCAAAGTGATTCTTTGCATTTCTTATCAATTATTACTCTCTTAATGATCCCAAAAGTGCGTTGCAGGACAGGCACATACATAAGATTTCTAAGACATTAAGAGCAGAACATATATAGATAATAAAGGTACTACCATGAAGAGAATATATTGTGCTGTTTTATTAGTAATTACGATAACTACGCTGGGGAAAGCCCAGCAAACCCATTCTTCGGGCCAGCAAACTATTTTTGACAGGCTTCAATCTAACTTGCGAGTTGAGCTAAGTGGTAGTGTTATAACTGCTACGCATGGCATGCAGCTTACTTTTCCGGCATTTTGGATAGGACATCAAGTAAAGGTGGAACCACTCATTGGCTTCTTTTGGGACGACTTCTCCGCGCCAGCTCCTGAAACTGGAATACGGATGATCTATTATTTTAAAAGCCAGCCTTTAAATGGAGGCGTAGAGAACTCTCTTTACGCAGGACTAAGCGGTATGTCTACCAAATTTACACATTTCGGTAGAGAAGTTACGGATGTTGCGGTGGGTGGACTTGTATTAGGACATTCATTTGGATTGAGCTCCAGCATAGAACTTAGTCCGGAGATTCTTTTGGGATTTGATGAATCAAGTGAGTTTGAGCCCGAGGCAGGAGTGAGTTTGGTTATTCATTTCTAACATTAATCCGTTGAGTGGTTGAAACTAAGGATAAAGGCCTATAAACAGGCTTCAATCTCCCTAAATTCTTCTTACCGCCGGCAGGCGGTCATGGCTCCAAAGCCTGTCCCGAACACTTTCGGGGAGGGAATCTGCATTGCCCGCCCGGTAAGCAATCCGCAGCACTCATATGGAACAATGAGTTCCTCCTTGCGTGTCCCGAGTCCCGATTTTTCGGGAGGGGAGAAGGAGGTCAGGAGGATTGATTTGTTAAGTCTCACCCTATATTGGACGATTTTTAACCGCTAAACGCATAACATTATTTAAAAACTGGTGGATCAGTAGAAGGTTGATGCTCACTTGGGAAGTTGGAAGGCACAGGAAGGGTTACATTGCCTGTGGCAGTCCATTCGATACCCCGGGCTAACAAGGTGATAAATCCAACGGAAGAAACGCCGGGCTTATGATGGCCGGGCGTGAGACAGAAAATACGTCCCTGCTCGTGTCGGCGTACCCATGCTTGCGGGTTAAATGTACCATCCGGGCCTTTCGCTACAGCGAGGGTATGCAGGTTTGTATTGGGGCCGCGGAGGTGGTAGTACAGCTCATCGCGCGATTGCATCCATTTCTGGGGGAGCCCCTGCATGATCGGGTGATTCGGGTCTTGCGTATGTATTTGGAAGGTATCAATAGGGGCATGGCCCGATCCACCACCTTCGCCGGGCGGTCGGATGATTCGATTCTTTTCGTTGTCAAAGACCAGGCTGTGACCATAGTGGGCATCTCGTTCGCGATAAGCAATGCCGGTCCAATCATCAAAGATATCCTGGTTCCAGAATCCTGCGAGGGCTGAATGGGCCACAACCAAAGCTCCACCGTTGCGAACATAGCGATCCAGCTTCTTGAGTTTTGCTTCCGGAGCCTGCGACCAATAGTAGATAATAAGGATGGCATCATAATCGCTGAATTGTCCCTCCCATTTCCGCCAGTCTTCGAGCCCTTTGGCAATAAGATATTCGGTATCTATTTTGCCAAAAGCCTTAAGGCGAGACTCCATGATCTCGATATTACTTTCCCAGGGATGGTAGCCGTATGGAGCTGCCCCGGTAATGACCAGGGTCCGAATGGAGTCTTTTTCCGGGGTAGATACTGCCCACAACGGATCACCACCCAAGATTAACATAAGTATCATTCCTATAAGCCATCGACCATTTTTCATCGCAGATAATTTTTGGTTGAAGGGTAATGGGGGGATCAAAAGTCTTTATCGAACGTTAGGGTGAACTGAAACTGAATATTGATCATGAAAATTTAAAAAAATGACGGGATATTCCATTTTTTTGGCAAATTTGAATCATTTTAAGGTTCATGTTCAATTTTTTTTGAATTTTTATGTAAGGATTTCCTCCAAAATATATCTTACCTTTAAGCAGAACAATAAAAAAGAAGAGGTAAATTACTATGAGCTCATTAAATAAAGCAATGATCATTGGCCGGTTAGGTCAAGATCCAGACGTTCGCTATACGCAATCAAATACTGCTGTTGCTAACTTGTCTATCGCTACATCAGAGCGGTATAAAGACAAGCAGGGGGAGTGGAAAGAAAACACCGAATGGCATCGTGTGGTGGCATGGGGACGAACCGCAGAAATATGCCAGGAATACTTGAAAAAAGGTTCCCAGGTTTATGTTGAAGGTCCCATACAGACCCGCCAGTGGGAAGATAAAGACGGGCAGACCCGTTATACCACTGAGGTTAAAGCGCTGACGTTGACGATGCTCGACAGCAAAGGATCTGGATCTGGGGGCGGAGCAGAAAAAGCACCCAGCAAACCTGATAACGCACAACAGGTTTCCAGCAGTGTAGATCTAAACGATAATTTTGATGATATTGATGATGATCTGCCATTTTAAATCTAATGCCAACTATCTGAAAAAGCGGCAGGACTGAGTAAGTGTTGCCGCTTTTTTCATTCTTGCACCCAAAGTGCTAAGTGCATAGCTTTAAAGAAAAAATGAGGCCTGATTAGCTCGTTGAACGAACCGAACACTCTGTTATTTATTTTAACATCTTTATGGCAGCCGCAGAATGTGGTGGAGTTATCTACCGCACTCGACCCTGTGGCCTTAGGCATTCAACTGCTGTTGATCATCATTGGCCTCCTTTTTTCAGCGCTGTTTTCAGGTTCGGAAGTCGCCTTCTTTTCGCTCTCCAACCAGCAGGAGTTACTTTCAGAGAGTGAAAACGAACGATCTTCGGATCGGTTGATTGTCCGAATGCTGGACCATCCCCGTAAGCTTTTGGCTACCATACTGATTGGTAATACCTTTGCTAACGTAATTACATCGGTATTAGCCGCCGTTGTAACAGGCAATATAGTTGCCCAATTTGGGTTTTCTCAGTTCTGGGTGTACCTGTTTGAGGTTGTTGTACTCACATTTACCATCCTTATACTCAGCGAAATTACGCCTAAAATTATTGCTATCAACGAGCCGCTTAAGAACGCTCGTCGCATCAGCCGGTTTATTTATGTGATGTACGTGCTGCTTAAGCCGCTGTCGAGTATTATTGCCAACAGTACACTGAACTTGGAGGAGCGTTTGCCAAAGCCGAACAGTAAGATGACCTCCGAAGATATTATGACGATGGCGGAAGTCAGCGAAGAGGAGGGATCGTTGAAGCGAGACGAACGCGAGATCATCGAAAATGTGATTGAGTTTGGTAATATCAGTGTTCGAGAAATAATGACCTCGCGGGTTAATATCGTAGCTATTTCGGCGAACGACTCGCTGGACGAAGTGCTTACCCTTATCCGGGAAAAAGGGCTCTCGAGGATGCCCATTTATGATGCCGACCTGGACTCTATTATTGGAGTGATCCATTCAAAAGATGTGTTGCCCTATATTAATTCCGATATTGAACGAACGACCATCAATTGGCGCACCATCGCCCGCAAGGCTCTATTTATTCCCGCTACGAAGAAACTGGATGACCTGCTCAGAGATTTTCAGCAGGAGAAAACACATATCGCTATTGTTGTGGATGAATATGGAGGTACGGAGGGACTCATTACCCTGGATGATATCCTGGAAGAAATTGTCGGTGATATTTCGGATGAATACGACGAGACCGAAGAACAGCTTTTTACGCGGTTTCGCAGTGGCGTTTATGTCTTCGATGCTAAAATAGATCTGGATGATATGGAAGAAATCCTGGAATGCGAGCTCACCTCCGAGGACGATGATTTCGAGACATTGGGCGGACTGATGTATCATCTGACCGAACGTATTCCCAATGTGGGCGAGCGGGTGTATTATCGGAATATCGAATTTACGATCCATTCTGTACTCAAAAACCGGGTACGCAAAGTACGCGTGAAAGTACAGGGTAATCCTGCTAAAGCTTCACAAGAATCTTCAAAATCTAAAGATTAATTCCCCTTTTGTACATGTCTAAATCGATCGATGAAACCGTGCAGCATGATGTTGAACTACGTCCTTACAATACGTTGAATATTTCAGCCCGGGCACAATCGTTCGTTTCGATCCATTCTATTGAACAGTTGCAGGATATCCTGAAGAAAAAGGACCGGCATGAGGATATTTTTGTACTTGGAGGGGGCAGTAATATCCTATTTGCCAACGACTACAACGGCTTGGTTCTGAAGGTAGCTATTGAGGGAAAGAAAGTTATCCGGGAGACGGACCAACACCTTTGGCTGGAGGTAGGAGCCGGAGAAAATTGGCATCAGACCGTACAATATGCCGTGGAAAGGGGATGGGGTGGTATCGAGAACTTATCACTTATTCCGGGAACCGTCGGAGCTGCCCCCATCCAGAATATTGGAGCGTATGGGGTTGAACTCAAGGATGTTTTTGAAAAGTTGCAGGCTGTTGAAATTGCTACGGGAGAAGTGCATACCTTTAACAACGAGCAATGCCAGTTTGGCTATAGAGACAGTATTTTTAAAGGCAAGCTGAAAGAGCAGTATGTGATTACCCGAGTGGTACTTAAACTGAATAAGAAGCCTGTCCTAAACACCTCGTATGGAGCCATTCAGGCCGAAATAGAGGAGCGGAAAATTGAAAGGCCGACCATCCGGGATATTAGTGATATCGTGATTGACATCAGAAATAGTAAGCTTCCCCATCCTGATACCCTGGGCAATGCCGGGAGTTTTTTTAAGAACCCGGTTATTGATGTTGACCAGTATGAAAGGCTTAAGGAATCGTTTGCAGAAGTTCCCGGGTACCGGGTCAACGAACACCGGATAAAAGTACCGGCTGGCTGGCTGATCGAAGAAACTGGCTGGAAGGGAAAAGTGGTGGGGGATGCGGGAACGTACAAACAGCAGGCTTTGGTTATTGTCAATCATGGCGAGGCCTCTGCGGCCGATATTTTAAGTCTTGCAGAAGCTATCCAAGATGCGGTGAAAGAGCAATTTGGCATTAAGCTTGTTCCTGAGGTGAATATCATTGGGTAATACGAAGAAAGGCAACCGTGGCGATACGTACTTTACGAAACATCTTTTTAGAGCAGGATTGCAGTGTGCAACGAAGCTCTTTTACAAAGCCCACAATTATCCACAAAATCGTGAAGCGTTGCCGTTTATCCGGCATGCAAGGTACAATAAGAAGCTGCTAAAATCGCTGGTGCGATCTATCTATCCAGAGGGTAAGTTTATCGATGAAGGTTCGATAGCTGCATCAGTTGCAGAGACAAAAAGGCAACTGGAGAAAGATAATGTCATTCTTTTTGATGCCGTTTTTACTCATCAACAGATGATGGCAAAGCTGCCTGTTATTGTAAAAAGTGGGGACCGGATCACTGCAATCCACATCCGCACCAAGGCATTTAGTGCTCGTAAGCATCAACTATTAAATAATCGCGGGACGATTAACAGCAGGTGGCGAAAATACATGATCGATTTCGCCTTCCAGCTGCATGTCTTTAAACAGCAATATCCCGACTGCAGAATACTACCACTATTGGTGTTGCCCGACAAACTGGGCTATGCCCAAACGGATGCTCTGCCGATACAGTTACAGCCGTTGGCCCGGCATAAGGTGGCTTCCGATGTTTCTTCATCAAATCAACAGTTGTTGGTTAAGTTGGATGTCAGTGATCCGCTTGCTAAGGTTTGGGAAGATCCGGCTTTTGCAGAGGAACATTTCCCCAGGGCTACATTTGCAAAAAGTTTGGACTACTTGAAAGAGCTTTACCTGGATAAGGAGAAAACAAAACCGGAACTTGGCTATAAGTGCAAGTCATGTGAATTTAGAATTGAATCCAAGCGCAAAGCATCCGGGGTAAAAAGTGGATTTGCTCGTTGTTGGAAGCCAACGGAGCGCCCCGATCAGCATGAGGCTACCCATGTATTTGATTTAATTGGTCCGGGTACCAAGCCCTGGATACAGCAAGGAACTTTCTATGCACAAGATGTTGATGCTGGTGAAATACCATCAGTGGATTCGGTGGTACATGGCAAGGGACGTATCTCAGAAAAGCTGCGCCAAGCGCTGCAAATTCATAAAGCCAAAGGGGAGAAAGTTCCGGATGAAATCATTCGTCCCCCCCTCATTAAGGAACTTCGCCGTTGGAAATATCCGCTTCATTTTCTTGATTTTGAGGCTGGAAATTATGCCGTACCCATCCGCAAAGGACGTCCGCCATATCACTTGGTGGTCTTCCAGTTTTCGTGCCACACCTTACAGAAAGATGGTAGCTGGCAGCATCATCAGTGGATTGATGACTTAAGTAGTGGCTATCCCAACTATGAGCTTATCCGCCAGCTGATGAAGGTTCCGAACATTAAGGAAGGGACCATTGTGCAATATTCAAATTTTGAGCGGAATGCGCTTAAGGTTATAAGGAGAGAGCTTCGGGAAGAGGCGGAGGTAATTCCCGATAGTCAGTGGTTAATGCAGTGGATCGATCATATTGTAAATCGTAAGGATTCCAAACATCCACAACCACCTTATGTAGCTGATCTGAGCCGCCAGGTAAAACATTTTTATTATAACAGCCAGATGGAGAACTCGTTGAGTATTAAGGATGTTCTGCAATCGGCTATGTCACAGAGTGCTTTTTTAAAAGAAAAATATAGCAAGCCGTATCGCAGCCATAACTATGATGATATTGTTTGGTGGCAACCCAACGGGGATGGAGGAGCTCAGAATCCATATACTATTTTGAAAGAAAGCAGTAAAGGGGCTGTAAAACGGGGGACCGAAGCAATGGTACTTTATGGGAAACTTATTGCCGGAGGTATGAGTAAGAAAGAGAAGCAGGCCAGCAGGCAGTCATTGTTACGATACTGCGAGCTGGATACTTTGGCTATGGTTATGATCTATGAACATTGGAAGCAAAAGATGAATCAATTATATTAATTTTCTTTAACTGTGATTGTTTGTCGGTACTAATTATAAACTATTGGTGAGGTTTTTATGAGATTAAGTTGGATGCGTAATATAGTCTTTATGGTGCTAGTCGGACTTTTAGTGAGCTCTTGTGTGGTTCAACGGAGTCCGGTCACCGGGCAAAAGCGAGCCTATGGGTACAGCTGGGAAGAGGAGGTAAAGCTTGGCGCCCAGTCTGATAAACAGATACAGCAGCAGTATGGCCTGTATAACGATGAGGCTTTACAGAATTATGTGGACGAGGTAGCACAGGATGTGTTGGCAACCAGCCACATGCGGGGAGAAGGGACCGAAGAAAAATACAAAAATACAGAATTCTATTTCCGAGTGCTTGATAGCCCGGTCATCAATGCTTTTGCGTTGCCGGGGGGCTATGTGTACGTAACCCGGGGACTTTTGGGGCATTTGCGAAATGAAGCCCAGCTGGCCGTCGTCCTTGGCCATGAAATTGGTCACGTTGCCGCGCGGCACGCTTCTCAACGGGCTTTTGAGCAACAAGTGGGGCAACTGGCTCTGATTGGCGGGGCTGTAGGAGGGGAATTAATGGGACTCCCGGGCGGTGATATCCTGCAGATGGGTAGCCAGGCTGCACAGTTAATGTTTTTGAAGTACGGTCGTGATGATGAGCGGGAATCCGATCAGCTGGGGGTAGAGTATGCGGCAAAACAGCATTATATGGCCTCCGAGGGTGCAGACTTCTTTACTACACTTCGACGGATGTCAGAGCAAT
Source organism: Fodinibius salsisoli (assembly GCF_026229185.1). Classification (GTDB taxonomy): domain Bacteria; phylum Bacteroidota; class Rhodothermia; order Balneolales; family Balneolaceae; genus Fodinibius; species Fodinibius salsisoli. The sequence goes on from NZ_JAGGJA010000004.1 coordinate 351,485, forward strand.
CCGGGCAGAGTATCCCTACCTGGCAGTCTACCCACCCGGATCCCTCCGCCCGGGCGAATACCATTCCACAATTAGCGGAAGAATGGCGTCAAAAAGGATACGAGCAGAATGTGACCGATCGCGATCAGTTTATGAGGGCCATTGATGATATCGTTTTTGGGATGAATCCACGTCAAGGGTTTACAGAAAACGGAATATTTTATCATCCTGATCTTGCTTTTCAGTTTCCTCATCCCGAGGGCTGGCAGGTTGTAAACCAGGCCAGCGCCGTACAGATGGTCAATGAAGAGCAAAACGCGATTATTGTGTTCCAAATTGATAGCAAAAATGATTCTCCCCAGGCCTCCGTTAAGGAGTTTCTCAACCAGGAGGGGATCACTTCTACCGGGGGAAGTGGAACTTCAAGCAATGGATTAAATGCCTACAGGGCCACCGCAAATGCAGAATCTCAGGATGGTTCCAAAGTACAATTCTACCTTTATTCTGCAGAGTATAATGGAAATATCTATCGCTTTGTCTGCTATACGCTTGCTGACCAGTTTGATAGTTATCAGAACCAGTTTGCCGAGACCACCGGTAAGTTTCGAGAACTGAATGACTCTGACATTCTGAATATCCGGCCGGCGAAGTTGCGAGTTTATCAGGCCGATCGGTCTGGAACGCTTCAATCCTTCTTGCCGGATAACCTGCCGCTGGATATTACGGCCGAAGATGTAGCTATTGCCAACCAAATGGAGCTCAGTGATAGAGTGGAAGCGGGCACCTGGATTAAGATTCCCCGCCAATAAAGAGATCGCCCCATAGTTTAATCAAAGAATTCCCCGAGGCTTGCCTCGGGGTAAAACAATGAAAGTTTGAAAACCTAAGGTTTTCATTAAGATAAGAAGTGAACATATTCCTGTTTTAATACCTCGGGACTCTGCCCCGAGGATTGTTTATTGTGAGTAAAAATTTCACACCCTCTTTCCCAGGGAGAAGTTTTTACTCTCTATGGGCTATTTATCGTTTGTCATGGGAAAGGTAGGGGGCGTCCCACTTTTTTGACCCTTTTAGGAAGGCGGGACTTATACCTCAAACTCATAAATTTGTTCCCCGGAAAATTCACTGTACTCTTTTAATAACTTCGATTTTAAAAAGTCGGCTGTATGTTGAATTCTATAAAAAAACCGTTTTTAGCTTCTTAATGGGGTTTTTAGGAAAGAGCGCCATTCTATTTACAGAGAAAAATGCGAAGAGAGAACAGGCCTACCGTCAAGTAGTCATGGGTAAATGACTAAATGTCCTTCTCCAGATGTAGGGTACTGACATACGCTATAAAGAAAAGAATTAGGAAAAGCTAATAAAGAAGGATTTAACGACTATTTCGGCACTTGATTTACTCTTCATAAGCTATGAAAAAATAGCGACTTAGGTTCTGGAAGAATTGATGTAAAAATTCGTTTTAGCAGACAGTAATAGTGTTATAGCATGTAAATATTGGCACGGGGATTGATACATAGAGGGGCAAAGAGGTACAGATCACTACAGTATGTTCTCATAATAAAGTACGGGAATCGGCACACAAATAAATGCCCTACACCGGCTAAATACAGAGAGAAAAAGTTGTCAGAAGTTTCATAGACAATTTTTCTGAAAAAGCTTTCGAGCTTTGAAAGAAAGATTACCGTGGAAGAACTGAACCTCACCTAAACATGTCGCTGGAAAAACCGGCGGCTAACAAAACACACATATAATAAAACAAATAGGTAATAATCATGGGACAGCAACAACTATTACTCGTAATTCTTGTTACTATCATCGTAGGAGTCGCAACCGTCGTAGCCATCAACATTTTCGGCCAAAGTGCCGCAAATGCTAATATTGATGCTACGCGTCAGGATGTGTTAACCTTGGCTGCACAAATGCAAGGTTATGCACTTAAGCCCGAACTGATGGGCGGCGGTGGCGGTGACTTCGTCGATTTAACTGTTGATAAGTTGGGTTTTGGCTATGACTCAGACAACAGTACAAGTGGTGTTGATTTTGTAAATGCTAATGCGCATTTCGTAATTGATCCTGCTACTGGCGGTATCACAGCTACGCCGGTCAGAATAGATGGATCCACTGATTGGACTACAGAAGATTTTGTAGCCACAGTAACTATGGACGATATCACATTTGACACTGTACCAGCCAAATAAAAGTAACCAATCCAAAGGTTTAGCAAAAAGCTTTGCATATACTGAAGATTGGTAAGAAATAAAATTCGAGTAAGGAGGGGCTGGTATCAGTAGCCCTTCCTGATCGAATCCAAGGGTACAAATAGGGTAATAAAAAATAAATCATCTACTATTATGGCTCGCTTCAGATTCAAGGGACGGACGAATAATAATAAATTAGTTCAGGCGGAATTCGATTCACCGAGCAAACGTGAGGCCAAACAGAAAGTAAATAAATTGGCCCGGGCTAAAAGTATTAATGTTTCTACCGTCGAAAAGAAATCACTTTATAAATTCAAGGTACAGCGAAACGGCTCTGCAGTTATACAGGGAGAACAGGAGGCGTTCAACAAGGAAGAGCTAAGCAAAGCACTCAGCAAGCTGGGGTATAAGGTTCTTAGCGTAAAAAAGAAATTATTTCAATTTAAAGGGCTTGTTTCATCTTCGGAGGTGGTTACCTTTATACGGCTGTCGGCGGATTTGCTGCGCCAGGAGCTTCCCTACAGCGAGATTTTGACGCTGCTCTATGAAGATACGACCAACAAGCGCCTTAAAGAGGTGATTCGGCAGATTCAGAAGGACCTGCAGGATGGCAAAGAGGGATACGAAGTCTACGGTAAGCATGAAGACATCTTTGGCAAGTTTGGCGCCCATATGCTGGGGATTGCTTCTACCAGCGGTAATATGGCCGAAGTGTTCGAAAGTACGGCTAAATTTATGGAGAGAGACAGTGCCTTTAAGAAAAGTTTGCGGCGCGCCTTGATGATGCCCTCCATCGCATTAGTGGCCGTCATGGGGGTCATTCTGTTTTATGTGGGATATATTTTCCCGCTGATGGCTGAGATGTTTTTAAAGTATGATATCGTCTTGCCGCCGATGACTGCTGCCACGCTTGAAATGAGTTACTTCATGCAGGATCACTGGTTAGCCATCACCCTGATATTTACCGTGCCTATAGTAGCTTTTCTCTATTACATACAGACGAACAAAGGCCGGTATATGCTGGATAAATACATCATACGCATACCGGTCATTGGGGATCTGCTGCACAAAATGAGTATAGAAATCTTTGCCCGGGTTTTTTACACACTCTACAGCGATTCCGGGCAAAATGTGGAGGTTATCAAAACGGCATCGGAGGCCTGTCGTAACGTCTATATGGAGCGACAGATAAAAGACATCGCGATCAAGAAGATGCTTATGGACGGTACCGGACTGGTGGATGCGCTGACCGCATCCGGGGTCTTTACCCGTCCGGCCCTGAGTCGATTTAAGCTGGGGGCGGAATCGGGATCGGTAAGGGAAAATGCCGAGCAACTGGCGGATTATTACGAGGTGCAAACCGAGTACAAGCTTGCGGCAACGGTAGAAATGATTACGGTATTTGTCAACATCATTATTGCTATTGCCTTGACAGCTATCACGATCGTTTCATCCGAGGCGGCTCTTATTCAGCCTAATATTGAAGTATAGCAGCAAATAAATTTAACATCTAAAAGTGAGATTAAGATGGGGAAAGTACAGACACACCGGCATATCGGAGAAATGATGCAAGAGAATGGCATTATTACCCAGGAGCAGCTGGACAAAGCACGCCAGATCCAGGCTTCAGGGGTGGATATGTCGACCCGAAAATTTGCACAAATACTGCAGGACCAGCTGGATGTGGATCGCCATCTTGTACTGAAATCGATTGCCGATATTTTTGGGATCAAAGAATTTCGGATGCTGGAAGGAGAAGCCGGGGAGCAGCAGCTCCAGGAAATCAAGGATCTGCTTGAGGAATTGACGGAGGAGGTGACCAATGATTTTATCGATCAAAGCGCCTTGCCGATATCCCGACAAAATCAGAAGCTTGTTATTCTTACGGCTGATCCCACGAATCCACGTATTACTGACTTGGCTGGTGAGTTGTCGGCCAACCATTTTGAGCTGGTCTATTGCGAGCGAGGCACGCTTCGAACGTTGATAGAACAGGTGCTTTATAAGCAGAATAACATCCTTGAGCAGCTTAATGATGTAGAAATCGAAGAGCCTGAGATTAATGAGAAGGCCGACGAAATAAAAGAAGAAGAGCTGGATGCTGAAATTAACCAGAGCATGCTCAACAAGCTGGTTGAAGGGATGCTGGTAGAAGCAGTCCGGCGTGGTGCCAGTGATGTGCATGTGATCCCGACGGGCAACAGGTCGACGGATATACGGTTCCGTATTGACGGGAAGCTTCAGCTTTGGCACCAGCAGGAGAAAGTGAAGCCGGAAGCTATAGTGGCGGTCGTAAAAGATAAGACGAAAAATGTGGATCGTTTTGAACGGGACAGTTCCCAGGACGGCTTCATTCAGCGAAAAATTGATAACGTCAATATCCGGTTTCGGGTTTCCATCATGCCGATCGTCGGCACTGAATTCAACCGTAAGTTTGAATCGGTAGTAATCAGGATCCTGGACGACCGAAAAGTAATTACCGACTTAAATAAGTTGGGCTTGCAGAGTAATGCGCTGCATCTTTTCAGGAAAGCGATCAATAAACCGTCGGGTATCGTGATTATAACGGGTCCCACAGGTAGCGGGAAGTCCACGAGCCTGATTGCCGCGCTGCACCATGTCATGGATCCTTCCAAAAATGTATTGACGGTTGAAGATCCGACGGAGTACATCATCAAGGGAGCGCGACAGCTGAAGATCAACAGCCACATGACGTTCGATATGTCGATGCGAGGAATTCTGCGGCACGATCCGGACATTGTGCTGGTGGGAGAAATTCGTGACCTGAACACAGCAGAAATTGCGATCAAGTTGGCCAATACCGGGCACTTGACCTTTTCAACGTTGCATACCAACGATGCTCCAAGTGCCGTATCGAGGCTGTATAAAATGGGGGTCGAACCGTTTCTGATTGCAAATGCGGTAAACCTGATTATGGCCCAGCGGCTGGTGCGTAAGCTGTGCGACCATTGTAAGATCGAGGACACTGATCTCCATCCAGAACTGGCTCGGGGCATCGGCTTCACGGATGAAGAAATTGCGGAGTCAACGTTTTATAAAGCCCGGGAGCTGGGGTGTGACCATTGTATCAATGGTTATAAGGGACGGGCCGCTATTATTGAAGCGCTCTATTTCACCAAGGAGATTCGCAACCTCATTCTGGATGCAGGGGCCAATATTGATGAAGAAGAAATTCGCAGTTATGCCATCAAAAACGGCATGATGAGTTTGAGAGCATCGGGCAGAGAGCGTGTCAAAGAAGGGCTTACTTCCATTGAGGAAATCCTGGCCATGACGGTCGAAGACTAACAAAATTAAATGGAGATCAATCATGGTTGATACATCTGACTTTATACTGCTGATAGCCGCATTATTTATCTTTGCGATGCTGCAACTGGGCTTGAACAGCGTGTTGTTGAACAACAGCAAAGTGATGGTACGGACCGAGCTGGATTATACCGCGGTGGCACTGGCACAAAACATGGCTGATGAGTCGAGAAGAAAAGCCTTTGATGAAAATGAGGGAATTTCATTGAGCGTGCCGGGCGATTTTTCATCAACACTGGGGCCGGAAGTTGGCGAAAGCTACCCGGATTTTAACGATTTTGACGACTACCATAACTATTCACGGACGGATACCACGGAGCACGGAGTTTATGAAATACAGTGTACCGTTGACTATGTGAGCACCAGTAATTTAAAAGAGCCTTCAGCCGTAAAGACACCATATAAACGACTGCTGGTGGAAGTAGTTTCTGAAACAAAGGATACGGTAGCGGTTACCTATATCAAACCATATTACTAAGAATCATTTTAAGTGCCTCTTGAAGGGGGTAATTAAAGTTGGCGGCAATTAATAATAAAAAAGAGAGGTCATTATGAATTTATCACTTATATCCGGTTTTGTGATTGGCAGCATACTTCTGCTGTCATTGGTGAAGGTTAATCTAAACCTGGTGGAGACCTCCGTGGATTCCATGAATGACCATGTGGCGAAGATTAATGTTGATAATATCGTACCTCTTGTCAGTCATGACTTTAGGAAGATAGGGTATGGTAGGGCCGGTACCAGTGTATCGGAGATAACCGCAACTAAAATCACCTTCCAATGGGATTTGGACCGAGATGGCACTTCAGAGGTCGTATCCTGGGAGTGGGATCAAACCCAGCCGGTGACAGAGACGCCCAACAACAACCAGGACTATGTACTGAAAAGAACCATAAATGGAGTGACTACTGAAATTAAGCAGGGGGTCATAAAATTTGAACTATCCTATTATAATGAGCAAAACGTACCTACGACTGTTCTGGATGAGGTGCGAAAGGTAAAGGTAACGCTGGTCTGTGAGAGTGCGGAACCTATGGCCGGTAAATATATGAGGGCTGCCTGGAATAAAACATTTATGCCATTGAGCATAGTAAATTAATAGTCATTAAAGAAAAAAGAGAGGATTAAAATGGGAAGGCCACTGATTATAGTATGTGCAATAACAATAGTAGTACTAGGAGTTATACAGATCAATCTTAACGACCGGCAAGTAGCCCTTGCAGAGCGCACCTCCTCGTATGCTAATGAAGCTGAAATGATAAACATGGCGCATGCCGGAGCAGAATTTACGCTTAACAGGCTGCGCAGCGATACGGACTGGAGAAATGGATACGCTGAGTATGAGGTTCCACTGGATTACGGTACCGCTTATGTGTTGATCGAGGATAAAAGTATAGACGCTTCCCTGGCAGATGACCAGTTACGCCTCAAATCACGGGTCCCGTTGCAGGGAGAAGAAGTCAAGGTTGATTATCTGGTGGAAGTACAAACCGCTCAAATTCCCAACATTCCGGGCGCCCTGGCGCTGACGGATCCAAATTTTACAACCATGCTGGGCGGGTCTTTTTACATAAATGGGATAGATGAGAGCGGAGTAGATACTGAAGGTTTGCCCGGTATTACGGTCATCGACCAGGCAAGCAAGGATCAAATTATTGATGAGAATAAATATCAACATCTTGATCAGATTGATGGAAACACCAGCACAGGCGAAGATCCCAGTATTGTCGTGGATCCAACCATGGATTTTGCCCCATTGTCAGAACTGATTGAAGCGCTTGCGCCAAGTGCTACCCGGTTAAGTGGTGGGCCTTACAGCACAGATGATCTTGGCACTGAATCAAACCCCGGCGTCTTCATGATTGAGGATTATGCCACAATCAAGGGGAATACCACGGGCTATGGAATCATGATTGTCAGGGAAAATGCAGACCTCGATGTAGAAACGACCCTGGACGTAGCAGGAACATTCGATTTTCACGGCTTGGTATTATTTGAAAATTCTTGGGCCTTAGACGGCCAGGGAAATGTGACTTTTCACGGCACGACGGTGGTGGGCTCAACGGTAGAAAATCCGCCCACAACAACCATTGATTTAACGGGAAACATAACTATTCAGTATAACAGTCAATCGCTGGATTTTGCGCGAAGTGCTGCGCAGAAGGCTATCGCGGCTAATTTTAACATACTGGACATCTACGAATAATAAAAAGAGAAGAGTATCTACAGGCAAACAATAAAATAAAAGAGATAAAAAATATCATGGAAATTTACATTGACGATCAACCCAGTTTAGCAGAAGTATCTGCCATGATTCGACCACTGACTGAGCGGCTGTCACCCATGCTTAGCGGAACGGCACACCATGAGGAAATGATCGGTCTCATCGAAGAGCAAACCGAAGAGTGGCAGTTGAAAATGAAGCAGTTCATAGAGTATTACCTCCATCAAATGAAAGAGATGGAGGCCTCCGATATTGATATGGGGGGACCCGGCTGCGTCGGTCAAATTTGGTTTCGTATCCACGGCTACAAAAAGCCGATCGCGGGCGATGCCAAACTGACCCCCGTGGAAACCGATATCCTATTGCTCAACCTGTTGCTGCCCCGCCAAAGGAAGATATTATTTGAAGAGCGGAATTTTGACTTTTCCTATACCATGGATACGGATGAAGGTCTAGACCAGCGATTTCGGGCAGATATTTATTACGATATGGATCACCTGGCGTTAAATATGCGGCGTATCGATAATGAAATTCGTCCGTTCAAAGGATTAGAATTGCATCCCGAAGTGTCCAGGGCGGTCAGCCTCAAATACTACCAGTACGGATTGACCCTGGTAACCGGTATTACCGGTTCCGGTAAGTCGAGTACGCTGGATACCATTATCGATGCCAATAACCGAAGCATGGAAGCGCATGTGGTGATTATTGCTTCCCCGGTAGAATTGGTGCACAAACCGATTCGCTCCATCATCCGCCACCGAGAAGTAGGTCGTGATGTTGCATCCTTTAAAGAGGGTGCGGTTCAGGCGCTTCGACAAGACCCTGATATCATCGTCATTGGAGAACTTCGTGATCCGGAAACCATTCAAACGGCGCTTGAAATTACGGACTCCGGTCACAAAACCTTTGGTACGCTGCATACGTCTTCGGCTATGGAGAGTATCGATCGTATTATCGGGGAAATTCCGGTTGATGAGCAAAACCGGGTACGGATGAGGCTGGCCGATGTATTGACTTGTGTGATCAGCCAGAAGCTGATCCCCAGCCTGGATGGTAAACGAGTACTGGCCAAAGAAGTGCTGCTGGTAACGCCTTCAGTCAAAGCAGCAATCCGCAATAACAATATAGGAGAGATTTACCAGATGCTTATGGAAGGCGGAAAGATGGGAATGCATACGATGGAACAGGATTTAAAGAGGCTCTGCGATCAAGGTAAAATATCCAAAGAGATGGCCTTGAACAATTCAAACAATAAAAAACGAATGGAGAAACTGCTTAATCCTTCTGCAGTGGATAAATTAAACACAATGGTGGGGTAACATTATGGGTACAAAAGAATACATTGGACTGTCACTGGACGGGGATCTGCTTAAGATTGCCCGAATACGTAAAAAGAAAAAGAGATGGACGCTAACACATTTGGACCGGGTGGAACTTAAGGTTTCCGTCGATAAGGAACGGCACGACAACCGGTCTAAGGAAATGGCGAAAGAGTATGATGAGGATTTTCATTTTGGGATTGATCATCACTATGATGAAGAATCTCAGTCAGCTGAAGATTTAAGTCGCCTGTTGAATGCAGATAAGGAAACCAATGGATCGAATAACGATTCCTTTCATGGCAATGTATTGCTGCTGAAAGAGGCACTGGAAGATATTAGTACTAAGAAGGTCAATATTGGTACCGTAATACGACCGGGAGATACCAACATCCAGGTGCTGAAGGATAAAAATTACGGGGAATTAAAGAGTAAGGATCTGCAGGCCCAAATTGAAAGTCACCTAAAGAAGGTATACGGATACCTTCCGGACAGTGACCGGTACACCTACAGCATACGCAAGGACGGCTCCCTGTTATTGTTTTCCAATATAGAAGAATCATATTTGTTGAAAGTGTTGGAAGATACAAGGCAGGTATATTCGGGCAAAATCAAGCATCTGCAGATGCTGCCCGATGAGACGATCCTTGCAACCCTGGTTAACAAAACCTATGACCTTGATGCCGAGGAGATAACCTGTGTCATTCACCAGGCATATAACCGCAGCCGGGTGTTTTTTATGAAGGGCAATCAAATACTGCAGGTTATTCCCCCCGTTGAAGAGGGGCGGAATTCATCAAACGTGCTGCCGGTTATCTTTAGCAAGATGCTTTTTCAGCTCGAGACGGGGGAAATTTCCGGGCTCGACCGTATTATTCTCACGAATAATGACTTTCATGAAGCTTCGGTGAACTATTTCAAACGACAGTTTTCGGATGTAAAAGTGGAAGAATTTACTTTTGCCCCGGCACATATAGAAATACCGGAGCATCTCAAAAGCGTATCCGGATTTTTCACCTCGGCCATCGGTATGGCATGGGCTACGGCAGAGCCTAAAGACGCTGAATTTTCGGATTATTCGTTACTACCAGCTGACATACGGGAGCGACAGAATACCTTAAAGCTTCGTTGGCACGGGTACCTGATGATCTTCCTGCTCTTAATAACGCCGTTGGTATGGAACTACCTGTACCAGGGGAAACAGCAGCAGATAACCGACCTGAATAATGAGCTTTTTCATACTGACATCAAGATTATGAATCTTGAACCAGTGGTTGCAGAGGCCAATGAAATTCAGCGTTTATACAATGCAGAGCAGACCAAACTGGAGCTACTCAGCGATTTGTCCACGGGGACCGACTACTGGAGTCAAAACCTGAAAACGTTGAATGACGGACTTGCCAACATACGCAGGGTTTGGATCAACAGCTACAAATACGTTGACGATGGCTACCTGATGCAGGGATACAGCATGAGCCGTGAGCGTATACCAATGGTCACGAACTTATTTAAACGGGCTGATTTGCAGGCGGTAACTGTAGTCGAAATGAGAGACCTACGGCTCTATAAATTTTCGATCAAGGTTTACTACAACTTTACAGACGACTTGGGCGGAAAGGAAGATAATCCACCCAAAAATAATACAGACAACTAAAAAAAGAGGGTACAAAAGTGACTTACGCAATAAGAAATACACTCATCATACTCGGAGTTTGGCTGGTGATTGCAGGCGCGGGGTGGGCGCGATTCTACCTTGTTGAAGATGCGGAGATAAACCGTTTGGAAGAGCAGTTAGCTCCCAAGAAAGTTACTCTGCAGGAGCATCAAACAATTGCCAATAACTACGAGCAGCTTAGGAAGAAATACGAGGAACTAAAGGCCGAGGTAGACGATAATGCCAAGGTACTGGTAAGAGCAAGAGATGCCGACGAGGTGTACAGCAATTTGATAGCACTAAGCGCAGACAGTGCGTTTACCTATTTCAATTTCATTGCTACCGATTCGACACACTACGATAATTTCGGCTTGCTGAAATTTGATGTCAGCGGCGAAGGCTACTACCGAAATTTTAACAAGTTTATAAACCGGCTGGAGTACGGAAGGTCTTTGTTTAAGGTCAGAGATTTGACTATAGAGCCGATCACGAACCTGGAACACCTGGGTAAGGTGCACTTCAGCTTTAAGCTGCAAAGCCTGTTTGATCGGGATTCTCTATACCAAGAGTACCCTACACAGCCGAAGGCTAAGATGCCGGTTTATACCTACAACTCATTTTATCCCCTGATACATGATGTGGAGGAAAATGAAGAGGGCTTGCCGGATGTGGAAAACAGTGAGCTGGTAAGTGTAGCAGAAGACTTTGTCTCATTAAGAGATCAAAACGACAACATAAAATACATCTACAAAGGAGACCGGGTTTACCTGGGTAAACTGATTTCAGTTGATACAGTGAATAAGTCGGCGACCTTCAGATTAAATAAAGGCGGAATAATAAAATACATTACACGGGGGCTATAATAATGAATAGGTTAGATATCACAACTACAGCGTACAGATGGTTAATAGCAGGGCTTGTCATGCCAGTGTTGATCTTGGCAGGAACGGCCGGGGCACAGGTGAATAACGAGCTGGAACGGGAATACATAAGCCCGAAGGAGTTGGTCAGTTTAAGCAAAAATATGATGTTCGATGAAGCCGTCGACTTGCTTAATGAGTATGCACAGCAATACTCGGGCCGATTTATCGTGGACCGGACCAATACGACCGAGGAAATCGGCATTCCGATTAACAATCGGTATTGGAAAGAAGTACTGCAGTATATGGCCGATGTAAAAGGCTTGCAGGTGGTTGAGACCCCCCGCTTTTTAGAGATCATTGAGGGAGAGCAAACAGGGGCCACTGAGGGAAAGAGGACAGGCAAACAAGAAATCTTAAAAGAAATAGACTTTAGCAGCCGCGAGGTACGTATTAAAGCTATTTTCTTTGAGGGAAATAAGCGTGCACTCCGTGAAATCGGGGTGGACTGGAGCACGATTCATAATTTGACGTCGCGTCCGGAAGGGTTAAGTGAGGTTCTTAACCCCAGCTCAGGCGGATCCGGCGGCGGTGGCGGAGGCCGTGGTGGTGGCAACCAAACACTGCCTGATCTGGATTTCGGTAACGAATACGTCGAAATTAATACCGGGGCTGCACAACAGGTTACGGAGAACCTGTTCAATGGTGTTCTTAATTTAGGAGAGATCGCCGGCAGTGGTATCGAAGTGCGTGCCTTATTTAAAGCTTTCGAAGCCAATGACCTGGGTAAGATTTTGGCGACACCCGAAATTAAAGTGCTTGACGGCGAGGAGGGCCGGATTCAGGTCGGCCAGGATTTCTCGATCAAACAGCGGGACTTTGCCGGCAACGTGATTGATAAGTTCTTTAGTGTGGGTACCATCCTTACCGTAACCCCTCATATAATTCACCACGGAGACTCCACCTTCATCGATATGGTGATTAATGCGGAACGCTCGACGGCAGCTCCCAGCGTAGTAAGTACGGTTATCAACAAGCAGCAGGCAGATTCTGAGATCCTGTTGCTGGATGGAGAGTCCAGCGTTATTGCCGGGCTATACCGAACGGAGAATACCGAGATTCGCAAGGGCGTTCCATTGCTGAAAGATTTGCCAAAATGGTTCTTCGGCCTGCGTTACCTCTTCGGCTATAATTCAACCGAACGGATCGAACAGGAACTGGTCATTCTTATTAAGGCCAGCATTGAGCCTACGCTTGCAGAACGACGCAACGGACGTTTGAAAAGCACCCAGGAACTTTTGAAGGAAAAACGATCAAGCTTCCAGGAAGATCGCGAAACCTACAAAGAAATGACCAAAAAAGGGGACGAACAGGAACAATAAATATACCCATACATACCTCTGTACCCGTGCGTATTTAATACGCATCTTAAGAGGATTACCAACCTGGGCCGGTGGAAGCTGGTCCAGGTTTTTTATTAGTTTTGGGTAGTGGTGTCAGATTCATTGTTTATGATATCCTCAAAAGGACTGGATAGATAGCATATCCTCAAGTCAATTTTATCTCAAATCTGTTTGCAAAATCCCTCTAGAATTTGGAATTCAGATAAAATCAGGTTTTTTAAGATATAGATTTTTAAAACCTATATCTTTGGGCTGAGTTTGAATCCACAATAAAATATTAGACAATCTCATGATTGAGCGATATTCCCGTAAAGAGATGGCCGATATATGGTCGCTGGAAAATCAATTTCAAGCCTGGTTAGACGTTGAACTGGCCGCCTGTAATGCCTGGAGTAAGTTGGGCAAAATTCCTAAAGAAGATGTCCAAAAGCTTTATGATAAGGCTTCCTTCGACGTTGACCGGATCAAAGAGATCGAAAAGAAGACCCGTCACGATGTGGTAGCTTTTACCCGATCGGTGTCAGAATCGCTCGGTGATGAAAAGAAGTGGGTGCACTATGGGTTGACCTCCACGGATGTTGTGGATACCGCTAACGGCTACCGCCTGAAGCAGGCCAATGAAATTCTCCGAAAGGATATCCAGCATATTATTGATGTGTTGGCAGAGAAAGCCAAGAAGCATAAGTTTTCGGTTATGATGGGCCGCACACATGGCGTGCACGCCGAACCGACAACCTTTGGACTTAAGTGCGCGCTCTGGTATGCCGAGATGAAGCGTAACCAAGAGCGGTTTGAACGAGCAGCCAAGGCCGTAGAGTTTGGAAAAATGAGTGGCTCAGTTGGCACCTTTGCGAACATTCCACCGGAAGTGGAAGAATCTGTTTGCGAAGAGCTCGGACTCTCACCAGCTCCCATTTCTACCCAGACTTTACAGCGCGATCGTCATGCAGATTATGTTTCCACATTGGCGCTTATTGGCTCAACCATGGAAAAAATGGCGGTTGAAATCCGCCATTTGCAGCGCAGTGAAGTTCGGGAAGCCGAAGAATTTTTCCGAAAAGGCCAGAAAGGATCTTCTTCCATGCCGCATAAACGAAATCCAGTGAGCTCCGAAAATATTTCTGGATGTTCACGGGTTCTTCGTGGATACATGATGTCGGCTTACGAAAATATACCACTCTGGCACGAGCGCGACATTTCGCATTCTTCCGTCGAACGTATCATCCTGCCGGATGCGACGATCTTGTTGGATTACATGCTTAATCGCTTCTCCGGTGTCGTCGAAAAATTGACGATCTACGAAGATAATATGAAGGAAAATATCTTTAAAACATACGGACTTACATTCTCTCAGCGCGTGCTGCACATGCTGATTGACGAAGGAGGGATGTCCCGGGAGAAGGCGTATGACACCGTGCAACCATTGGCTATGCAGTCGTGGAATGAGAAGAAAATGTTTCGCGATTTAGTGGAAGCCGATGAGACGGTGCAAGAATATCTTTCTGAAGAAGACATCGACGAAGCTTTTAACCTGGATCATCATACCCGCAACGTTGAGCGTATTTTCGAACGCGTGGGATTAGAATAGAATGAAAACCTGTTACACGAAGATGCACAGAGGAGACACAAAGATTTACGGAGGCTAAGGTCTTCTTTGTGATAAAATGTTCAAAGAGTTAAGCTGTTTACCAGTATAAAAATATAACATTAGTTATTAATGTATATCAATGAAGTCAATCCTCCTGTCCTCCTTCTCCCCTCCCGAAAAATCGGGACTCGGGACACGCAAGGAGGAACTCATTGGACCAATTTTTGGGCTTTTGCAGCTTGTAGGTGCAGATATTTAGGGAGATTACCCCTCTACTTAAAAGTTATAACCGAATTCTAACTGGTAAACACATTAAGGAATAATCAGCTAATGCAAGATTGGAATAAGCTTATATTTTCTGATAATTGTACTTTTGAAGAAAAAGCCCGGCAGGTCTTTGAATATCAGTTCGAAAATAACCCTGTTTATAAGCGGTATTGCCAGGCCCTTGAGAATACAAGTTCTTGTCATCCTGAACTCGTTTCAGGATCTCTGGATGAAATAGACTTGGAGGCTATTCCGCTACTGCCCATCAAGGCATTTAAAGATGCAGTGGTAACAGCCCAGCCCAACGATGAGCCAGATCTGGTATTTAAAAGCAGTGGCACTTCTGACATGCAGCGGAGTGTACACCGGGTACATGATGCGGATTTGTATAAACAGTCACTACTCAACGGCTTTCGACATTTTTATGATCTGGATCGGTCCGTTATCTGGGGCTATACGCCGGGTTATGCCGATAATCCGCATTCCTCGCTGATTCATATGATCCAAGAACTTATTGAGCAGGATGACAGTGGATTCAGCCGGTTTTTACCGCTGGGGGAGCCATTGGATAAACAGCAACTAACGGAAGTAGCCCAAAGTGGGAAGCAACTCATTATCTTTGGGGCTGCGTTCGGCTTTTTAGATCTACTGGAGATGCGAGAGGTCAAGCTACCTTCCAATAGCATCATTATTGAAACTGGGGGAATGAAGACGCATCGGCGCGAGATTTCACGCCGGGAGTTGCACCGACGACTGGCTGAAGGTTTTGGCTTAGACAGCAGTCGTATTCACTCCGAATATGGCATGGCCGAACTGCTTAGCCAGGCTTATGCCACCGGCAGCAGTTGGTTTCGCACGGTCCCGTGGATGCAGGTGAGTATCCGGAATCCGGAAAATCCGGCAGAAGTATTGCCACCTTATGAAGAGGGCCTCATCGGCATTATTGATTTGGCAAACATCCACAGTTGTCCATTTCTGTTGACAGGTGATAAGGGTATGATGAATAATAACGGACGCTTCCAGGTATTGGGTCGCTGGAATCCCAAGGACCTTCGTGGCTGTAACTTTTTAATTGAGGAAGATTAAAATAACAAGGATGTCTGATTTACAGAACCGTATAGATACACTGCTGAAAGCCATTGACAACTGGCTTTCCTCCGATAATGATTACCTGATGGATGCCATCGATCGTACGGTGCGGGAGGGATATTTCAGTTTTCCAGATATTACATTTGCACTGGATGCGCTTCGGCAAAGTATTAGCAAGGAATCGCTTGAGGCATGGGTTGAACAAGCTGGCTTAAGCGATGATGTTGATGCTAAAGGACAAAATGTGTTTTGTCTCCATGCCGGAAACCTGCCGCTGGTGGGCTTTCAGGATGCGTTCAGTACGTTGTTAAGCGGAGCCCGTTATACCGGAAAGATCTCTCGAAAAGATCCGTATCTGCTACCTACTTTCCTGAATGAAGTTAAAAAGACGGCTGTCTGGACGGATATGGATGTACAGTGGACCCACCGGCTGCGCGACTTTGAAGACATGCGTCATGATGCTATTATTTTTGCCGGATCGGAATCCTCGGTGCCGGATGTGAAGGAAGCCATCCGGGAATATAATCTCGCTAAAGAAGATACACGATATTTGATTCGAACGGCCCATTTTTCCATGGCTTATTTGGATAGCACGAATCAAGAATCCATCAAGCAATTAGCGGAAGGAATGTTACGATATGGAGGCCAGGGATGCCGATCGGTGGCTATCGTTGTATCGCCATTTGGGCTGAGTGAAGTTAGAGATGAACTGCGGGAGGCAAATATCAACTTTTGGAAAGAAAATCCGCAGCATACCAAACCGGGACCTAGGCTGAGACAGCAATACGCTTATAACCAAGCGGTAGAGCGCCCACAACTTTGGCAGGAGCATTATCTCATTCAGGAGGGAGGCCTGGAGTTTGATCAGGGTTTTATCTGCTACTGGGTAGAGGGGGATCGATCAACTGTGTCCGAATTGGCTGACGAATATGGAGAGCATCTTCAAAGTATTTATACGACAAATGCTAATGAGGAGATATCCGGTTTGGAAACTAAAATTGAGTCTCTTGCCTCGGTGCAAAAACCGCTGATATCATGGAAACCAGATGGGGTAGATACGCTCGAGTGGCTAATGAAATAATGATGATTAATTTCCCATCAACATCTTTTTAAACTGGGTTCGTACACTGGGAGTAGCCTCTCTATAAGTTTTAAAACTTATATGTTGGTCGGGATTTAGCGTGTCTATTTTGATACCCCAAAGTGGTGAGAGAGAGGTCGGAAGCATGGCATAGCGGCCGTCACCAATGATGTTGTCATATTCAGGATGAGCGATGAGGATATCCTCAGAGAGGGTACTAAATCGCTGAATATCCTCATACATTGTAGATCCTTTAAACCGAGCATATTTTTGCCGCCAGTTAAGTAGTTGAGTGGATTGTCCTTTATAGATCTTCGGTTTCGTAAAGGGCAGTAGCCGCACGCCGTCTGCATAAAGACTGTCGGTATGAACATACCGGAGGCTCCAGAGCAGCTGATTGGCAATGGTCGGTTTTAGGATTAATTGCTTGACTTGGTGTCCACGCTGATCAGCAAGTTCGTAGGCAAGCGTTTGCGCTTTTTGATGCTGTGAAAAGCCGAAGGATAGATAAACAACCATCCAGCTAAGCCCGACCCAGGCAAAGAGTTGCTTTCTTTTATAGAATGCGAGTCCCACAAGGAGAACAAGTACAATAGAAAAAAGCGGATCGAATACGGATATCAGGTTCCAGTTGAAGCGCTCGTCTGTAAAGGGCCAAAGCAGCTGTACACCATAACTGGTAAAGGTATCGGCGAGGCCTGCAGTGCTATAGGCCAGTAAACTAAAAAGATATGTTTGTTTAAAATTCAGTCGCTTTTTGACAAACCACCAAGTGAGGCCGGTAGCGATAAGTGCTCCAATGGGAATGAAAAGAAGGGCATGGCTAAATTGCCGGTGATATTCCAAGTTAAGAAGGGGATCAGCTGAGCGACCGATCAGTATATCCAGGTCGGGCAATAGGGCACTGATAAATCCAATGAAAGATAGCGAACGTAACTTTTGTTTGTCAGCAAAAGACTGGGTGGCTGTAGCGCCAATCAGCCCGTGGGTAACAGGATCCATAACCAATTCTTAAATTCATCGGAAGATAGTAAAGACAACCTAACTCTACACATCAAAAGATAACTATTATAATAAAGAAGATAGATAAAACCATGTGGAGGGCAGAATTTGCCACTTCATAGAGCCCAAAATTTTATGTATATTTGCCCTCGACTTAATAGGTAGTAAAAGCCCGAAAGTGGTCAGGATAAGCACAAATAAACGAAATCATACTGGTTGTTAACGAACTGTTTGCTTGTTCTTATATCGCTATCCTGTTTATTTGTGTACTAATATCAACAGTCTGCAACCAAAAGAATTTTAACCAAGGTTTAACCACATTTTAATGAGCTCGTATAAGCCAGAACAAATTGAATCTAAGTGGCAGCAGTATTGGCAGTCTAATAAAACGTTTAAGACGCCAGAAAACCACGATAAGCCCAAGTATTATGTGTTGGATATGTTTCCCTATCCAAGTGGTTCCGGGCTACACGTAGGTCACCCCGAAGGTTATACGGCTACTGATATTCTGGCTCGATACAAGCGGATGAATGGGTTTAATGTATTGCATCCGATTGGCTGGGATGCTTTTGGGCTCCCTGCAGAACAATATGCGGTTAAAACGGGTACGCATCCACGGGATACCACCGAGAAAAATATCAACCGGTTTCGGGAGCAGCTGCAGTCGCTTGGTTTTAGCTACGACTGGGATCGCGAGGTCAATACCACCGACCCGGACTACTATAAATGGACCCAGTGGATTTTTCTGAAGTTGTATGAAAAAGGTCTGGCTTATGAGGACGATGTACCGGTAAACTGGTGCCCGAAGTTGGGTACGGTCTTGGCAAACGAAGAAGTGATCGATGGAAAAAGTGAGGTGGGCGGCTTTCCGGTGGTGAAGAAGCCGATGCGGCAGTGGGTGTTAAAAATAACAGAATACGCCGAACGCCTGTTAGAAGGGCTGGATGACCTTGATTGGCCACAGTCGACCAAACAGATGCAGCGCAACTGGATTGGTAAATCTATTGGTGCTGATATTGATTTTGAAATTGCTGATCATGGCGAGGAAATAAAGGTATTTACCACCCGGCCCGATACGATTTTCGGTGCTACCTATATGGTTTTGGCGCCCGAACATGATTTGATTGATACAATTACGACCGAAGAGCAGCTGGCAGCCGTTGAGGATTATCAGGAACAAGCCGCTCGGAAAACGGATTTGGAACGTACCGAACTTAGCAAAGAAAAGACGGGCGTATTTACCGGCGCTTATGCGATCAATCCAGCGAATGGTAAAAAAGTTCCTATTTGGGTGGCCGATTATGTGTTGGCTACCTACGGCACAGGGGCGATTATGGCAGTTCCGGGGCAGGATGAACGCGACTGGGAGTTTGCCAAAAAATTTGATCTGCCAATCGTCCGAACGGTCCAGCCTCCCGAAGATTTTGAAGGCAAGGCCTACACCGAAGAAGGAAAGGTCATCAATAGTGATTTCTTAAATGGAGCCACTACGGAAGAAGCCAAAAAACAGATTATTAATTGGTTAGAAGAACAGGGGGCGGGCAAAGAGGCCGTCAACTATAAGTTGCGCGACTGGTTGTTCTCTCGTCAGCGGTATTGGGGCGAACCCTTCCCGATTATCCATGTTGATGGTGAGCCTAAACCATTGGATGAAGACGGCTTGCCGGTGACTCTTCCTGAAGTAGAAGATTTTGAACCTACCCCCGATGGAAATCCACCATTAGCTCGTGCCGAAGATTGGGTGAATACCACTGATCCTGAAACGGGTAAACCTGCTATTCGGGAGACCAATACGATGCCGCAGTGGGCCGGTTCATGCTGGTATTACTTGCGGTATTGCAGTCCTGATTTTAAAGAAGCACCGGTAGATTTAGCTGAAGAAAATTATTGGATGCCGGTCGATCTCTATGTTGGTGGAGCCGAACACAGCGTGCTTCATTTGTTATACGCCCGATTCTGGCATAAGGTGCTGTATGACTGTGG
Organism: Fodinibius salsisoli; assembly: GCF_026229185.1. Classification (GTDB taxonomy): domain Bacteria; phylum Bacteroidota; class Rhodothermia; order Balneolales; family Balneolaceae; genus Fodinibius; species Fodinibius salsisoli. Next base: position 371,463 of record NZ_JAGGJA010000004.1, read on the forward strand.
CATTGTTTCTACCAAAGAACCTTTCCAGAAGCTGGTTCACCAGGGGATGATTCTTGGTGAGATGGAATACACCGGCTTTAAAAAGGATGGAGAGTGGGTATCACCGGATTCGGATGAGAAAGACCTGGATGCTGTTAAACTCGTTGAAGATCAGGTTGAAAAGAAAGGCGATTACTTCGTTGTTAAGGGCACGGATATCAAAGTAGATTCCAAGGCCCACAAGATGTCAAAGTCGCGTGGGAATGTGGTCAATCCGGATGATATTGTGGATCAGTACGGCGCGGATTCAATGCGCCTCTATGAAATGTTTATGGGTCCGCTGGAGCAGGTAAAACCGTGGAGCACCAAAGATGTGGATGGGGTATATCGGTTCTTGGGACGCGTTTGGCGCCTGATGATCGATGAAGAAACGGGAGCTTTAAATGACTCAATTACTGAGTCAGAGGCGTCCGGAGAGCAGCTGAAAGCACTGCATGAGTGTATCCAGAAAGTGACCAGTGATGTTAAGGAATTGTCCTTTAATACGGCTATTTCGGCCATGATGATTTTTATCAACGAGGCGTATAAGTGGGAGGAGCATCCGAAGAGTATTCTGGAACCTTTTGTAAAGTTACTTTCACCTTTTGCACCGCATATTGCCGAAGAACTGTGGCAAAAGCTGGGGCACGAAGAAACTATTGCTTATGCTGATTGGCCGGAGTTTCAGGAAGAGCATCTTATTTCTGATACCCAGATGTATCCTATCCAGGTGAATGGTAAAATGCGTGGTGAAATTCACGTTCCCCGCAATAAAGCCAAGGATAAAGAATATGTGCTGGCAGAGGCCAAGGCCGTGGATAATGTGGCGAAATACCTTGAAGAAGGTAAGCTGGTGAAGGAAATATTTGTGCCAGAGCGGATTGTAAACCTGGTGGTCAAATAAAGGCTATCTGGAGCCAATGTCTATTATGGCATTGGCTTTTTTTATCGATTATTGGGACAAATATTAGTTAAAACAAACTTTGCCAGCCCCCCTTATCACAGCTTAGTATTAGGGGGCAATATCTTAGGGAGTTTGCTTTGGGCGTTAGCGCTGCCTTGCTTTTTCATCCAGCGGTTGATTTCAGCCTGAGTGACAACCTTAATTTCGAGATGTCCCAGTGCCTTACTTTCTCGCCGGATGGCATAATGCCGATTAATCTGGCAGAGCTGATGATCAATTTTGGTTGCTATCGTTTGCAGGATATCCTCCGACACATCCCCAATAAACTGAACATACCAGCGGTGGTGGGGAATGTCTTTTTCGGTTTGCAGAAAAGGTGCAATTGTAAAGGTTCCTACTTCTTTATTAAACTCCTGGGTTACTGATTTCAAAGCCTGTTCGGCCTCATAGATATAAAGAGCTTCTCCGTATTCATCCAGCATATCATTGACGCGTCCTTTGACGACAAATCGTAAGGGATCGACGGATGTAAATTCGATAATGTCGTTGAGCGTATAGCGCCAAAGCCCTGCATTGGTGCTCATAAGCAGTCCGTAGGGCGTATTTTTTTCAACTTCCCACAATGGAATGGTCTCTTTTATGGAGGAAACGGGACCGGGTTTGGGATTGGGAATGCATTCAAAAAAGATACCGTTGTCGATGACCATCTTTAGGTCCAACCTTTTCAGGTCATCACTATAGCCGATATAGCCCTCCGAGGCGCCATAAGTTTCGATGAAATCCAGCGTTAATCCCTCAGCCAGTTGCTCCAGATGGGGTTTATAGTTGGCTAATTTGACCCCTCCACAGACCAGCAGTTTTAGGTTAGGCCAAACTTCAGCAATACTCTGCTTGCCTGTCTTTTTAAGTACATGCTGAAAGAGTGTTAAGATCCAGCTGGGAACGGCCGTTATTACTTTAAGATTGGCATTCAGTGCTTTATCGACCAGCAGATCAAACTTTTGTTGGAAGCTAAGTTCTGTCAGTTTTTGTGGATCAGCTACTTGTAAATAGCGAAGCCAGGCCGGTGCATTAAGAGCCGTAAAACCGCTTATTTCCCCAATCTCGAACCCGTCGTGCTGCTCTACGGATCCGGGCATACTGAGATGACTGCCTACAAGTTTGAAAATATTGGGGCGCTGTAGAAGATAAGCACCCACTACTTTCTGCATAAACCTGCGGTCGCTACTGAGTCTTTTTTCAGTGATGGGCAAATGTTTGCCTTCTCCCGAAGTACCCGAGGAAACAGCAAAATTATGGACCCTGCCAGGCCAAAGCAGATTCTTTTCTCCCTTCTTTAGCCGTTGTATTGCAGACTTAATTTCATCATAAGATGCTATCCCTACTTCTTTTTTAAAGTCTTCATACCGCTGAAGCTGGCCAAACTGATGCTTTTGACCAAAAACCGTATCTGAAGCCGTCCGAATACAATTAAAAAGTTGCTGCTCTTGTTTTTGACGGATATCCAAGACAGAAAGATTTATTTATAGCTATTAAAGACGTAACATAAAAAAAGCCCCGAATTATTTTCGGGGCTTTGTAATATGTGTAAAAGAAAATATTATCGATCTTCTACTGGTACCCAGTCAAGATCTTTTTCGCCCGTATAAAGAGCGCGTGGTCGAATAAGGCGGTTGTTTTCAGCCTGTTCTATATAATGACCCGTCCAACCCGAAACGCGACTCATCGCAAAAATACAGGTGTAAAGGTCAGGCTTGATACCCATTGAATAGTAAACGGTAGCTGAAAAGAAATCTACGTTAGGATCGATACCAATCTTTTCTTTCATGGTGTTCAGAATGGCTTCTGACCACTCATAAAGGGTTTCGTGTCCGGTTTCTTTGGAAAGCTGCTCAGACATGCCGCGCAGAATACGCGCTCGCGGATCCATCGTTTTATACACACGGTGACCAAAGCCCATGATTTTTTCTTTGTTAGCCAGACGATTTTCTATGTAGTCTACCGGGTCGTCGCCTTGCTCTTCAATATCCAACAGCATGTTCATAACGGCTTGGTTGGCACCACCATGCAAAGGACCTTTCAGTGCGCCGATAGCACCCGTTACCGAAGAATACATATCTGATTCGGTAGAGCAGATGGCCCGATTGGTAAACGTAGATGCATTCATACCATGCTCTGCGTGAAGGATCAGGCAAAGGTCCATTGTTTTTTCGGCTTGTTCTCCGGGCTCTTCATCATTGAGCATGTAGAGGAAATTATAAGCCGTGCTGTGGTCAGAAAGTGGTTCAACAATATTTTTGTCATTTCGAGCACGATCGAAGGCTGCAATGATCGTAGGAATTTTTGCGGTAATGGAAATTGCTTTGTTGAGCCGAAACTCTTTGCTGGTATCAGCATCAACTTCATGAAAGTCTGACAATATTGAAACCGCTGTGCGCAACACGGCCATGGGTTCAGCATTCTTAGAGGTGTTCTGTAAATAATTAAGAACAGACTCTGGAAGTGCACGCTCACCCTGCAATTTGGATGTTAAATCATCAAGCTCAGATTGGTTGGGCAGCCGGTCATTCCAAAGCAGAAAGCAAACTTCCTCGAAGGTAGCGTTCTCTGCAAGGGTATCAATAGTGTAGCCGGCATAGATTAGTTTGCCCTCTTGACCATCGATAAAACTTTTTGTCGATGAAAAAGCAACAATGCCTTCCAAACCTTTATTAATGTGGGGGTATTGACTTAGATCAATTTCTTTTTTTAAGCTCTCGGCCATTCTGTACTCCGGATTTTAGATTGGATATAAAGGTTATATTTTGGGTCAAATATAATATTTACTGACTAGAAAATCAGATATTAATAAAAGGAATTAAAGACTTCTGTTTCTTTACGGTAACCTTTTAACAGCAGGTGGCTTAGATACGTTTGGTTAAATACAAATTTTAACACTTTTTGAATCTTATCGTCAGCCTAAATTTATTCTGCTTTTGCTTCTTCCCAGTATCGATCCATTTCTTCGAGTGAGGCCTCCGATATTTTGATGTTATTCTTCTTAAGTTGCTTTTCGATATGCTGGAACCGCTGGATAAACTTTTGGTTCGTGGACCGTAAACTGTCTTCCGCCATGAGTCCATGGGCCCGTCCTACATTGACAAGTGAAAAGAGTAGGTCGCCAAACTCTTCTTGCTGTGCCTGTTGGTCCGCCTCTTGCAAGGTCTCTTTAAATTCCTGGATTTCTTCCTCAAGTTTATCCCAAACTTGCTCTTTGTCGGGCCAGTCGAAGCCTACATTAGCTGCTTTTTCCTGCATACGCTGGGCCCGGATGAGGGCAGGGAGGCGGTTAGGAATACCTTGCAGCACCGACTCTTTGCCTTCCTGGAGCTTTATGTTCTCCCAGTTTTCAGACACTTGCTTAGCATCAGAAGCTTCGTTATCACCAAATACATGAGGATGGCGTTGTATCATTTTGTGTTGAATAGATTGAACGACATCGTCAATGTTAAATGCTCCTTTCTCATTAGCCATAATGCTATGGAATACAACCTGTAGAAGTACATCTCCTAACTCTTTTTCTAAGGACTTAAAATCATTATGGTCAATAGCTTCAATCGTTTCATAGGCTTCTTCAATCAGATGGTCCTTGAGACTTTCATGCGTTTGCTTGCGGTCCCAGGGGCATTCCTTGCGCAGTCGTTTTATAATATCTACAAGGTCTTGAAAGTTTTTAGACGGTTCCATTACAAAGGTATTCAATCAAATAATTAGGTTATTAGTTTGGTATATAAGATAACCGTATTTTACGGCAATAGCCTATTGCTTCGTAGGATGATTCGTTGCAAGGAATTCCGGGGCAAACTGAATCATCGACTGGTAGAAGGCATAGAGTGGGAGTCCCACAACGGTATTATAGTCGCCCTCAATACGTTTAACAAAAATTGCTCCAAAGTCGTCTTGAATGCCGTAAGATCCAGCCTTATCCATGGGGCTTCCCGATTGTACGTATTGGGTAATATCTTCAGAGCGAAGTTTGCCAAAAGTCACGTGGGTTTCTTCAAAAAATGTGTGAACCCTTTGATCCTTCCCGAATGTATTTTGACACAAAGTCACGCCCGTCAGTACAGAGTGGGTACTGCCACTAAGTTCATGAAGCATCTGCTCTGCAGCTTCATAAGTCGCCGGCTTTTCAAGAATGGTGTCTTTATGAGCTACAATGGTATCGGCCCCAATGATAAGAGCTTCGTGATATCGCTGGGCAACATCCAGTGCCTTTCGCTGAGCTAAAGTCTGCACGACTTCAGCAGGGGATAAGCTGGAATCATACCCTTCTGTCACATTACTTGCGTGAACCTGAAATTCTAAATTGATCTGTTGGAGAAGTTTTTTTCGACGTGGACTCGCCGAAGCAAGGATTATAGGCTTCAAAAATGAGTAAATTTTGTTGAAATTTTTTTGTTAGTTTAATGTAGCAATAGCAGGATAAAGCTATTTCCCCAGAGTGAATAAATTTATAATATATATTTATTAGGTCATGGCAGCAAAAAATCGTAACCGAAGAGGCAATAAAAAGCCAATGATTTTTAGCCCTTGGAATTATAAAATTCTTGCGGTAGGGTTACTACTGGTAATTGTTGGTTTCACTGCAATGTATTTGGAGAACGAAGTTGAGGGCATCATATCACTTTATGTGTCTCCCATTGTTATTATGACGGGTTACATAACGGTAATTGTTGCTATCCTGAAGCATGATCATAGCTCATCTGCAGCACCGGACCATTCTTAATGCTCTTTACTGATCGTAAGCTGAATGTACTCTTCTCTTTTATAGGGATATTTGTGTTTGTATTAGTTGGCCTCCCCAACTACTGGAATATTATATGGGGCATACTGCTTGCTTTTTTGTTTTCATTGTCTGCTTTTCTATTGCATCATTTAACGTTGGATGGAATGTTTGCCGCAACGATTGTTGGCATTTTCATTCTTGGCATCGGAGGGTGGTCAGCAGCATTGGTGGTGCTTCTCTTTTTTATAAGCAGTAGTATTTTTTCACAAACGGAGTTATCACCAGGGTTGGGTATCTCCGATCGTAGCCGAAGAGATGGGTTACAAGTATGGGCAAATGGTTTCTGGATGGTCTTTTTTTTGATGCTGACAGCTATTACCGGAGATCAAACTTTCCTTGTTGCCGCACTAACCGCCATAGCCGTTGCAACAGCGGATACCTGGGCCACAGAATTACGAAGTGAAAAGCAAGGCGCTACTTATCTGGTTACTATCTACGAGCAAGTACCCCCCGGTACGGATGGAGCAATAAGCCTGCAGGGGACCATTTGGAGTCTGTTGGGAAGTAGTTTAATTGCGGGGGCATCAATTTACGTTTTTTCACTGCAACTCTCGATATTCTTCTGCATTTTTATAGCTGGATTTTTAGGAGGTCTGCTCGATTCTTATCTTGGAGCGACCTTTCAGCAAAATAGTAAGCCTGCCGTAGTTCCCGGCACAAGGCATTATCTTAATATCGATAATAATATGGTTAATGCCTTATCCACCGGTGCCGGTGCTTTATTGGCAATAATTCTAAACCTCATTTTTATATGAAGAAATGGTATAAGCAATTGCATTGGCAAATTATGATTGGCTTAATTCTTGGCCTCATTTGGGGACTTCTGGCAAGTATAGCTGGTTTCTCTGGATTTACGGTCGATTATATACAGCCAATTGGCACGATATTCATTAATCTGCTCAAGCTTATTGCTGTACCGCTGGTTTTGGCTTCTCTTATCGTTGGAGTTACCAGTCTCAATGATATGACTAAATTATCGCGAATGGGGGGGAAGACAGTAGCTATTTATATCGTCACAACTATTTGTGCCATAACTATCGGGCTTACAGTGGTGAATATCATTCAGCCTGGAGATTTTTTACCCGCTGAAACCCAACAGGAATTAATGTCCGGATACCAGGAAAATATAGAAGGCTCAACTCAGTCGGCACAAGAAGTAATGGATCGCTCTCCATTGGCCTTTTTAGTCGACATTGTACCCGAAAACCTGTTTGCCTCAGCTTCTGATAATGGTAATATGCTACAGATCGTTTTCGTTGCTATTTTGCTGGGTATTGGCATCATTCAAATTCCAAAAGAGAAGGGCGAACCCCTCATTACCTTCTTTGATAGCTTCAATGATGTCATCATTAAAATTGTCGATTACATTATGATTATCGCCCCTTATGGTGTCTTCGCTTTGATGGCAGGGGTCATCGTTGAATTGGCAGGCGATGATATCTCCCAGGCACTTGATCTTCTGGGTGCACTGGGATGGTATAGTTTAGCCGTTTTGATCGGCCTTTTGCTACACGTTCTGATTGTCTATTCCAGCCTTTTTAAGCTTTTTAGCAAGATGAAATTTTCAGACTTCTTTAAAGCTATTCGGCCGGCAATTCTATTAGGATTTAGCACCAGCTCCAGTTCTGCTACACTCCCGGTTACGATGGACCGGATGGAAAATAATGCCGGTGTCGATGAAGAGGTCTCGAGTTTTGTATTACCCATTGGGGCTACGATTAATATGGATGGGACCAGTCTTTATCAAGCGGTGGCAGCTGTATTTATTTCGCAGGCACTGGGACTGGATCTTTCCATAGCTCAGCAAATAACCATCGTACTTACGGCAACACTCGCCTCCATTGGTACCGCAGGGGTGCCCGGGGCAGGGATCATCATGCTTGTTATTGTACTACAGGCCATCGAAGTTCCGGTAGAAGGAATTGCTCTCATCTTAGGAGTCGATCGTATTCTGGATATGTGTCGGACTGCAGTTAATATAACCGGTGACGCCGCTGTATCAGTAGCTGTCGCATATACTGAAGGCCTGCTTGGCGATATGCACCTCGAAGATGATTAAGGGTCGAGAAAATACATACAAAATAATACTTTCGTTTCGTTCGTTGTTCTTTTTGATTGCTGGGATGCGAAGGGGATGACTTTGGAATATTTCTCTTGTCAAAAAGGTTCGGGAAATGGATGGTAGTTCTTGCCACCTATTTTTCCATACGATAGTTTCTTTTATTTCTGATAGTTGAAAGATGGGACGATCACATATCCAGTGTCATCTTTACTAATAGAGGTCCAAGAGAAATATTTTCATGCAAAAAAGTAAATCCCACTAAAGTTTTTTCAAATTTATGGTTATTTATGCTTGTTTCCTTTGAAAAGAGTGCTAAAAATATTAACTATAATATAGTAGACAGGTAAGGGATAAAGTCAATATCGTTTATGGCCAAAACGCTACTGTGTTTTCTAATTAAGATGATAGTCCTTTGGGGGCTTCTCTTTGCAGAGGCAGGGTATGCTGTAGGTCAACCTCAAGGCGACATTGCTTTTGTTGGTATTAATGCCAGTGATCACGCCTTTAATATTGTTACTCTTCGCCAGGTTTCGGCAAATCAAACAGTTTTTTTTTCGCATGCTACTTGGCAGAACGATAACTTTACCGATAAAGAGGGAAGTCTGGAGTGGCATACGGGAGATGTTCCAGTTCCCGCAGGAGAAATTATTCGGTTTACAAATGTAAATACTGATGGGGCTTCAGCATCCCACGGAACGGTAAGCGATGCGAATCTCAAATTATCCGGATTGCAACAAGTGCTCTTTGCCTATCTGGGAACCGATGAAGAAACCCCCAATGCTTTTCTGGCCTCTATGACCACCAATAGAAAGCAATATGATGGATCTGAAGGCTCATTACGTAATACAAACCTTGAAGTCGGGCGGGGAGCTATTCTATTACAAAGTGGCCTCACAGAAGCTCGTTACGAGGGTCCCAGGGAAAATAAGTTAAAAGAAGAGTATCTATATCTCATAGGTGATACTAAAAATACGTGGAAGGAGCTTAACATGGACAGAACCAAGGCTCTTTCGAACCAACCCGTATTTACCGTTAATAAATCCGGGGATGGAGAGCAAGAGGAAGCAATAGAAGTCATTAAAATAGCAGATCAGGAAGGATGGCAGGGAATATCGGCCTCATCCGTAGAGGTATCTTTTGAGGATTGGTTAGGTGATTTCTGGACCCAGGGTATGACTGGTTCTGATGACCCCGAAGCAGAAGCCACAATCCTTAGCTGGAATGAACAAGATGGAGGATATTTATTCTCCCCGGCTGATATGCGTGAGCCCACTGCTCCAGGAAAAGGCTATTTTGTATATTTTATTGAGGACGATAATCCAAGAGAATCTGGGGTGCAACAAGGATTTCCCAAGATCATTACGATGGCTGTAGAAAACAAGAAAGAGGTTATTGAAGTGGCTGTTACAGCTACAGATGCCGATAGAGATGGTATTATTGATGGGCATGAAGGATTTAATCTACTAGGAAATCCTTTTGGTAAGAATCTTTCTGTAGAAGCTATAAAACGAGAGCTAAGGCAAGTAAATGCGAATATTAACGCACACTTGTATCGTTGGAATGCCGAGTCGGGCAATGGAAATGGAGCCATTGAACCTTTACAGGATCAGGATGTAGTTGCACCCTTTGAAGCATTTTGGGTTCGGTATTTAGACCCGGAAGTCAATGGTTTAGTTCGACTAAATGCAAACAGCATGAACAGTGAGGATGAACCGGGGTCTTATGACGGTCAGGGCAGACCTGGTGGCAGTTTTGAGCTAAAGCTCAGTGATGAATCATGGTTCGATACTTATACGTTGCAAGTAAATAACAAGGGCACCGTCGGTGAAGATCCGCTGGATGCCTATAAGCTTTTTTCATTAAATACCGAGTCCATCAATTTATTTAGTAATATTGGCAATCAGAGGTTGGCCATTAATGTACTTCCCCGAGATCTGGGAGAACGGATAGAAGTACCGCTTTCATTCTCTGCGCCTAATCGCGATGAGCTAACATTTAGCTGGGAACGTCCGGAAGATATTCCGGCTAACTGGGAAATTACACTCGTAGATCGACGGATGAACCGGGAGATAAATATACAAACAACGACTAGCTACTCCTTTACGATGAATCCTGTGGAATCTAATACAGGCCCTTCGGCACAAGAAAGGCCATTATTTAATACCGCTGATGAGTTAATTTCGGATGATCGCTTTTCGCTTATCGTTCAGCCCACAGGAAATTTTGTTACTGACAACGATGAATTATCTCCGGAATCGATTAGTTTAAAAGCCAACTATCCTAATCCATTTACGACAACGACAACCATTCCGTTTGAATTGGTTGAAGAAACAGAGGTCAAGCTCACTATTTGGAATATGATCGGTCAGAAGGTAGCTACACTGGTTGACGGGGTAAAAGAGGCGGGTGAACATGATAATATTCGTTGGAATGCCGCCAATATGCCAAGCGGAATGTATATTGCCAGGCTGGAGGCCGGGGATGAAGTCTTTACCCGAAAGATGACGCTAATCAAATAGAATCAGCGTAAATTTTGATGAACGGATTAGCCAGAAGCTTTTTAAATCATTTAACCGGGGAATAATTTTTTTGATTCGATTACATTATTATATTTTACTAAACTTTCTAACACCTTTATGGTGTTAGCAGTACTTAATCTAATTGAAATAAAACGGAGTATTCTTTTTAGTACAAATGCAATATAAAAATATACAGGGACTGGATGTCCCGGAAATAGGGCTCGGTACCTATAAGCTACACGACAGAGATTGTGAACGAGTGATTCGCACTGCGCTTGATATCGGGTATCGACATATAGACACTGCACAAATGTATAAAAATGAGCGAGAAATTGGAGAAGCGCTCAGTGTGTCAAATGTGTCGCGCGAAGATATCTTCTTAAGCACAAAGATATGGCACACGAATCTTGAGGCTGATGATGTGTTGCAAAGCACAGAAGAAAGTCTCAGGCAGTTGGATACTCCGTATGTGGATCTTTTGATGATTCACTGGCCCAATGAACAGTATGACCTGCGGGCGACCATTGAGTCGATGCTGGTACTGCGAGACCAGGGAAAAGCGATGAATATAGGAGTCAGTAATTTTCCCTTGGCCTTATTACAGAAGGCTAATGAAGAAATTCGCGCTCCCATTTTCTGTAACCAGGTAGAATATCATCCTTTCATTGATCAGCTGGACTTGCTGGATTATGCAATAGAGAATGATATTATGTTGACAGCTTATGCTCCGTTAGCCAAGGGACAAGTCAGCGACAATAAGGATCTCCAGGAAATTGGAGAGAAATATGGTAAATCACCTGCACAGATTTCACTTCGCTGGTTGATTGAACAAGAAAATGTAATCGCTATTCCCAAGGCCTCCAGCAGAGATCATCTACAACAAAATTTTGATATCTTCGACTTTTATCTCGAAGATGAAGATTTTGAGCGTATTGACGGACTACAGAAATCAGACCGCTTGGTTAACCCGAGTTTTGCTCCTGACTGGGGATAAAAGTTGTACGTCCATTTTTAGAAAGCACATCTCTTACAGGGGTGTGCTTTTTTATTTTGTGATCGCCCGGCAGAGAAGTTTTTCATCTCTTTTTCTGACAAGCTCATGAATTTTGGCGTCATCCTCTACGGTCTCTGCAACACCTGATTTGGCAATGACGCTATCGTTGAATAGAGATTCGGCTATAAACTTGATATTTATTTCGGATATGTTTTCCTCCTCCGCCAGGTTAGATAAGGCCCACTCTATATAACGAACATTGTTGACATGATTGTTAAGGTCTAAGTCTGTTTTACGGACGTTAAATTGCCGCGTAGCGTGGATATCATGGAGTTCCGGGAATTTTTCTTTTGTTATGGGTAAAACATGCTCAGTATCATCGGGTACGCGATCCAGAATCTTTTTGGGAATACGATGGGGACGACGGCTGGTCAAATCAAGGATCAACCAGTAGCTGAGGGAAGAACCAATGACATGCTTTTTTTCGTCTAAGATTAAGAAGTCTCGGTAAGCACGTATTCCGTCGCCACCAGAGGGCCAGGTTTTAATGGTGACCGTTTCTCGCCATTCAGGAAAGCGATCAATTTTAACATGCAGTTGGTGTAAAACCCAGGTTAATTGCTCTTTTCGAAGATCGGTAATATCAAAGGAAAGCTGACGGGCATGGTTGCCGGCTATTTCCTGAAGCAGATTGCAAATGGCCGGAAGCGTCGCTTTTTGATTGGGTCCAATCTCTGAGGCACGAATTTTAAATTGTTCTTCGAAAAAAATATTTTCTTCAGACATGCTTCTTCTTTTTATTCAAAAAGAAGAAAGTAAGCTTTTGTGAACCTTTTTAAAATTGATATTAAAAGAAAACAGAATGTCTTATGCACAGGCAACCCTGGAAGGGTTTCGAACCTGAACTTGCTACATTTTGGTGGACACCCAGTTAAGCCATAGATTGTCGCCGCAATTTATGACCAATACCTATTATGAGTAAAAGACGAACCTACAGCAAAGAATTTAAATTGGACGTGATCCAACAA
>NZ_JAGGJA010000005.1 GCF_026229185.1 Fodinibius salsisoli
CGCCAGCGCTTGCATTCAACGCTGGACTACCGCACACCGGCGGAAATGCAAGAGTATTTAACCCAACAACAAGAACGGGCAGCATGATCTGGCTTAACGTACTGTCCATTTTTTTGTAGCAATTCCAGAGGACGGACCTCTTTTGATCAATGATTATCCTCTTATCCGTGAAACAGAGTTTTCAGCAGTAATTACATCGCTAACAGAGTCAATAGATCCTTATGGTGATTTCCAGATCACTGATAGTTTAACAGATTGTAAGGCAAGTATATCAGTTGGTAAAACAGAACTTTCTACAACCTATTATACAGGTGGTAGAGGGACTGTTGGTATTTTAAGCAAAGATCCTATCGATCATATTGATTGGCAGGATCAAAGCAAGATTGGGGCAGCAATGGCTTCTACCTTGGCAGCCGCTGCTTTATTACGGAAAACAATTGATAAACCTGTCCGATCAATAGCAATTTGCGCCTGGAATTATGAAGAGGTAAAACTGGATGCCGGTAATTATCCAGAAGTATTAAACAATAAACCAGATCTTGGGAATTCTCTCATTATCGGAGCGGGAGCTGTTGGAAGCGCTTTTTCATATTGGCTACAGCTTTTAGGATTTAAAGGTAGCTTAGCTCTGATTGATAAGGATCCTGTGCAACTTCATAATACAAATAGGTCCCTACTTTTTATTCCGGACCATTCAGATTGGTTCACTGGTCCGGCGCTGAATAAAGTTGATGTTTTGGGTGAGACTTTTAAAGGTAAGTGTAGATCTATTGCAGAATGGTATGATGAAGTAGAAGAGATAAAAGATGAAAAATTTGATATTATCTACTGTCTGGCAAATGAGCGCGATGTCCGGACTCGCATAATGAGTAGGTACCCTTTAGTTGTATTGCATGCAACTACCGGTCACAATTGGGTAAGTCAGCTACACCGGCATATCTATGGCACTGATGATTGTATTCGTTGCAGAATGAATGACATTAAAGAGGTAAAATTTGAATGTTCTAAGGGAGAGGTTAAGAAGGATGAGGAAACGGAAGTGGAAGCTCCTATCAACAATAGGGATGCAGCCTTACCCTTCTTGTCAACTGCTTCCGGATTATTCTTGTATACACTTTCTCTAAAAATGGCCAACGGGTACGTATCGCAGGATAAGGTTAATGATTGGAGAATGTATTTTGACTTCTTGCATGATCCTTTTAGGAAGGGTGCTCAAAAATGTCAGTCGGATTGTCCTTATTCAGGAAAAGACCAGATGGTAAGGAAGATACAATCAGATAATAAATACAAGGAATTTGTTAATTAGGATCAACTGTAATGAAGGTTCCAATTCTATTTTGGTAGCCTAAATCAAAAGTTTGTTCTTTTATGGCATAATCATCACGTACAGAGGGATACCAGTTTTTTAATCGGGATTGGGATGTTACGCATCCATTAGTACAGGAATATGAATAAGCTTGGGATTGCTCATTCACTTGGTTTCCTCTGATAGAGTTGTGCCAATGGTTATCAAAAAAGAAGTCAGAACGCTGATCATATAGTATTTCATTATTGGTGTTGCTAACAATGAATGAACAGTCATTGTTAGTTAGCTTCATCATACGTATTGCCGTAGCCTCCCTTGAAATTTTATAATAAGTTCTTAGTTCTTCTAAAGCTGAATACGAAATAGAGAGTTTGTTTAGCTTATCCTTAAATGGGTTTGCAGGAGCTAAAAAATTGATGGCAAATATGTTAGCCTCTTGTTCTATTTCTTTATCAGAATAATAACCAGGATTTGAGACTAACCGGGATTCTTTATGCAAGACTTCGAGATGACTGGGTATAGATAAATGACCAAGCTCGTGAGCTAGGGTGAATCTTTTAAATTCTGGAGTCCAATCATGGCTTTTATTAAAGCCAATCAAATAATCTAACCTTCCAAGGTATTAGGTGAATCCAGAAAAGTCATCGTAGAAATCTTTTTCGATGAAATGATACCCGGCAAAGTCAATTAGCCCCTCAATATTTGGTATAAACGTATTGGGATCTAATTTTAAATGCTCTCTTAAATGAATGGTTGATTCTATAATCTCTGACTCATCTAACATCTATACTACTTATTTCCTGACTTTATGAGCTCAACAAATTCGTTGATTTTTTTAATTGAGTCAGCCGATAGGTCCTCTACATTTCTCATGAGCATTTGCCTTTCAAACTCGGCATCAGAGCTACCAACAAATTCCTCTACATTTGCATCAAGGATATTGGCAAACTTTCTAATTAGTGAAGGTGTAGGAACCCTATTCCCTTTTTCAAACTGAGAGATGGAAGCTTGAGTCATTTCCATCTTTTCAGCTACCTCTTGCTGGTTGTATCCTCTGTTTTTTCTAATCTTTTTTAGATTATTCCCAAACTCGGTCGATAGCATGGCATAGGGTTATATTATAAATTTACATTTATAATATAATTAAATTTGAACATATAGCAATACACTTTTGTCAGGGGAATTACCTTTTTGTTATGAGAAGTGTTTGAGTAGGAAAAAATGGACTGCAAAATCTTTTTTATATACAAATAATTGGCATTGATACTATTCCAATTTGTTTGGCTATGAAATAAGTCGAATTCCCGTCCACAATATCAAAAAGACCTTTTTCTTCATTTGGTATAATAGAAATAGGTTTTCGCCTAGGTATTATCCCTTGATACGCCTGGCGCATATAGATAAACCCGTTGGCAATGCCTTCAGGCCGTTTTCTTGTCGGGCGTAACCAGCTGATTGGTACGATAGCCGTAGCTTCATCCATATTGAAGAAACGATCCAGTCGGTTGGGATCTAGGCAAAACATGCGCTGGTAGTTTTGGAGGTACGTCCCAACTTGTTCCATTTTGAGCCAGCCGGTAAGGGCTGCATCTATATCCTCATCATTGGTATAGTTAACCTGTATGAATTGCCCCGTGTCATCTATGTTTATATGCAGTTTGTTGAAATCATGATACTGACGGTTGATTTCATCTAGTTGCTTTGTGAAGTGGCTCAGCAAAGTAGATGGATTGCTGGTATCGACAGCTGTTTTCATATATGCCATTTATAGATTTTCCGCTTGTGGGTTTTCTTGAATGATTTTAATTATATCATCCACTTCTGATTTTCGGCACAGTTTAATGGCCTTTCGACCATTTTGAATGTTCCGGCCATAGCTGCGGACGGTCAGCATCTTGCGATAGCCGCACCGGTAGAAGGAGGTTCGGGATATGCGTCCCAGTTGCTCACACATGTAGCTGATTGCTTCTCCGATGGTCATGAAGTCTTCTTGGTTGGAGCCGGTTCCCGCCGGTAAATAGTTTATCTCTTCAGGATTTTCAAAATTAGACATTATCTATCTTATTTTCTTAGAGGGTGGTGTTAAGTGCAATAAAAACTGATGGTTAACTGTCTAAGAAATCGGGAAAGATTCATCTTAGATATCTTAGACCGATCTTAGACTTCTTAGTCGTTTCTTAGTGGTTTTCTTAGCTATTTTATTATTTACTAACTAACTATTTATTATATACTTACAAGGTGTTGGTTGGGGCGGATTTTTCGTTTCTAAGAAAATAAGACGCTATTTACAGTTTCTTAGTAATTCTCATATTTCCGGCCATTTAGGTCAAAAAGGTGCCGCCTCGTCGGTTTCCGCTACAGCGTATTCAACCGGCCCTTGTTGGGATTCCCGCTGCATCATCACGTTAGCCTCCTCCCGCCGGCCAAAAGCCCGCAGCCACGAAGGCGTAAGGTGTTTCCGGGGAATATGGTAGCCGTGCCGGTTTTCCTTTACGGTGCCTTTTATCGGATCCTCATAGCTGTAATAATTAGTTTTCGCTTTTCCGTGCAGGTCCAGGGCTTCTATTTCTTCCCGGATGATATCCTGGCTGATATAATCGCGTCCCTTGTTGTAGTTGGTGTAGGCATCCCAGATGCCGCTCCAGTACATGACCAGCCCATCCTTGCTGTTCCATCCGTAATAGCGTTTGGGGAGCTCCCCGTTTTCATTCATGACTTCTATGCTGGCAAGGAATTGCTGAAGCGGGGTTTGATGGACTTCCCGTTCGGCCGAGTTGGCTAGAAACTGTACCCCGTACCGAAAGATCTCTGTGGAGATCCGCGAATCCCGAAGCAGCTCCTGCATCTCCCGGAGATCTTCCTCGCTCGCAGCCGACTTATCCCTCCCGGAAAGCGATTGCCCCACGAATTCGGCGAACTGCACGTCACCGGGCCGACAGACAAACAGATCTACCGTAATAAGCGCCGCCATATTTTCGATCTGCCGGTCTTTAATTTGGAACCGCACGCCTTCCTGGTCGCTTCGCCGGTCGAGTTCTTCCTCGACGGCTTCGGTCAGTAGGCGTTTGGTCCAGAGCAGCTCACTTTTAAACAGCTCCCGGTTAAAGTCATTATAGGTGTATAGTAGCGACAGAAACAGCCGCTGCATCTGGCTTTTATGATTTTCAAACCACCAGAGGTTCTGCACGTCACCCCGTTTGTCTTTTGCGTATTCAATCATAATACACCGCGAGCGGAAGTGGTCTTCGGTCGGTTTGTAGTTGGAGATAAACATTAGCTGCGACCGCACCGGGCTCCAAGCGTTCTTGGTCCGGTCGTGGGAGGCGCTTACCCCACGTTGTCGCAACTCGTACCACATGTTAAACACCTGTGGGGTGATCTTGCCTTTTCCGGGCACAAACTCATCCATGATGACCGGGATCTTGCTATGGTTGGCCAGCTTGTTTTCTGCAGATTTAAGCGTGGGGTTGGAATCGACGTCGGTAAACGACTGGCCGAAGAAGTTCAGCATGATTTGCGAGAGCTGACCTTTTCCCGTCGAAGGTTCCCCAAACAGGTACAAGAACACGACATGTTTGAATACGTCATAGATCTCATCAAAGAACAGGAACGAGAGCATATATGAGAAGATGAGGTATCCCTCAGCCTTTTTCTCGGGCTGCTGGCCGGCAATGAGCTCTCCAAATTTGTCTCGTACGGTATCGATGAAGTATTGGAGCTCTTTACCGGTAAAAAGACGGTGTTCCTCATCGCTATAAAATCCATCCGTGGGCGACGGCAGGTCAAACAGCGGCGCCGGTTCAATCCGACCGGGCTTCACGTAAAAGGTAGTGTCGGCAGCTACCATGGGGAACAGCCCGGAATCCGGATTCGGGGCGATGATATACTGGGGCTCCCGCAGGTGATCATTTGGGATATTGATAAGTGCATTTCGGGTTAAGTAAAACTTATACCCGTGATGCTCAATAAATCCGTAATAATTGAATTCATACACGGTCTGGGGTTGCCACCGATTGCAGAGAAAACTCATAAAGAAGAGGATTTCATCATCAGACTTAAACCGGGCTGACTGGTAGGAGTGCTTAAAGATCTGGATCTGAAACGCTTTCTTAGACAAGAGGTCCTCAGGCTCCAGCACAAAGAGCTCGCTTTGGGTTAGGGTTCGCGTTTCTGGAGTAAGCCAACTCACCTGGCATTCATAGAGCGTGGAATCCCATTTAAGGGTCTCGGGATTGTAGCGGATGATCTTGGAATGTATTTCAATGTCGAAGGTGCCGATCCGGCGGCTGGTGCCATCGGTTTCATTGCGGTACCATCCGAAATCCAGGGGATCGGAGCTGTCCACATATTCAAACGGTTCTTTTTGCGAATCAGAAATGGCAGATGGTTCAAGTTCATCTGGGTGTTGTCGACTGTTAGGTGATAGTAGCTTTAGAGAGCCTTCCCGGCTGTTGCTGCTGCTCATTTATTCGTTTTTGAGATATTAAAATTTTGTGTTCACTCACATGGTTGAGTTCATAGAGGTTGTCTCCATATCCGTATATCACCCAGAGGTCGTATCCTTCTACGATCTGTGTTTCGATCATGCGGACGGTTTCAGTGCGCTGGATACCATCGACGTCAAGAAATTTAATGGTATCCCCGAGAGTGTAGCGGGTACGTATATTGGCCATAGTTTAAAGGGTTAGTCGAATTCCTTTGATCTTGCAAAGAGCTCCCATGGGCAGATCAAATTTCTTGTTGAGAATGAGGGTAAGAACCTGCTCTGAAATTCCTAGTGCTCGTTCCATTTTGCACAAGCGATGATCTGAAATGTAGTATGGTTTTTTGAACCACTGCCGGAAGGTGTTTAGCTTTATATCAGGAAACAGGATTTTCCGAAAATCATCATAGGTATCATATTGATCGAGTATCTGTCCTTTTATGATGCCTAGGCGTAGCCGGTTAATTTCATATTTTGTTATTGGTCCGTTCACAAGCGTACTTCTGTCTTTTAAAATTTATGGGTAAGTAGTATAATCGGATGGTTACAGTTACCCGTTACCGATACCTACAGGGCTAAAGTAGTGATGTGATAACAACGAAACAATTAAATGTGATGTGATCATAAATATTTAAGAAGGGCATTGATTCCAATCACAATAAAACCAACAGGATAGGAAAAGAGGAATTTTGGAGAAAAAATCTGGATCAATATTACAAGATAATGTCCGGTATTTGCTGGAGGAATACTACGAAGGTAATGTGTCTGAAATGCAGCGGGAGACGGGGGTAAATCGGTCTGTTATTTCAGAGTTAAAAAATGGAGGGAAGACAGAAGTAAACAGCTCCACGCTAATTCGGTTTGCTGAGGCGGGGGTGAATCTTAACTGGTTGTTAACGGGTAAAGGTAGGCCTTTTATGGTTAACGAAGATTCCGAAATTAGCACAGAGCTGAAAGAAAAACAGTTGCTCGATAATCGCGCAAATGAGATTAAAAAGCTAGTAAGTGATATCGAAGATCAGCTATCCGAACAACCGCATTTGCGGCTTGATCCGGATGTTCAGACTGCACTTCTTGAACTTTTAAAGAAAGCTGTTCGATAAGATCTAGCACTTCCTTTTTGCTGTTGATCTGTTTGGCATTCGGTCCCCGTAGTGTTGGTTCACTGGTATTGATCATAGGTCACTCCTACTTGACTTATTTTTTAGTTACAAAAATAAATAGATACAAGAGTAAGTTGGTGGTGGTTTGTTACATTTTGGGCAAAAATATTTTTTCTATGACTTTGCGCTCAAAATATTTTCGGCGTGTTCCAAACCGGTGAAATGGCACAAAATTTTTGTCTTTGGGGGGCAAGTTGCTTCTATTGAGTATGCTACGGTGATGTAATCCAATTAGAGCTTCCACTTCCTTAGCTGTCATGAACTTTGATTTATCAGGTTCTGCATTCAGCTTGTTAAGAATGGTATCTAATTTGGCGTCGAGAATGGCAATGGTAGCCATTAAATTTTCTTTGGGGTCTTGAGAAGTCATAGATGATATCTTTGGGGTTGCAAAAATTTTATGGCGCTAAATAAAAGGCAACCCTTGGTAAAATACACCCGTTGAAAAAATCAGATTTTGAAAATCAATAGGAGATTTAAGTACTGAAAATCAAAATCTGTAATTTACCCTTAATTAACAGGCTCTATGGAACAGAAGGACAGGTTCATTTATCCATATTTTAACCTGTTTTATGAAAACTTTCTGTTTTTCAGAGTGGATTTGATCCGGTGTTTGAGAATGGACTTGTAGGCTTCCGGGTTAACGAGATAGTTGGGGGCATTTAGGATTTCGTATTTCCCGGCCGCTTCTTTTACAAGCTCATCAACCGGTTTTTGGGCTTTTACTTTATTGATATGTCCGTTGGAGCTATCTATTAGAAAGTCACTGATCAACTCATCCAAATCATCCACCAACAGTTTGAAGGTATACCTGCCATGCAGGCCGATGCGGACCTCTAAGAATGAAATTGCGTCATCAAGGCATCCGAATTGTCCAATAGTCCGAAGTTTGCCCTCTAGCCGGTTCAAGGTATCCTTTGAACAATTGTAGATGCGGGCCATTCTACATGTCCAAGGAGCATAGTCCAGGTTAAGAACACCTTCACCATAATCATTAAAAAGATTCTCCAGGATCCCGGAGAAGTGGGCATTGGAAATCTCAGCACCACTGAAATCTAAATCCAGGGTTTTCTTCCGATTTACCTTCTGTTCTGTAAATTCAATAACGCTCCGGCCAAGATTTGTCAAATGCTCCTGATACAGTTTTCTAACAGCTAAAATAAACTCCGGACTAAAGGTTTCGGCCGTTCTACCGGTGAAATTTTTCAGACAAAGTTGAAGCTGCTTTCGGTATTGATTGGTTTCCTTCAGATATGCTATGGCCGTGATACTCGTAGCCTGATACCGTTTAATATCCGATTCGAAGTTTAAGTTATTGGACAGTTTGGAAAACCGATCAGCGGTAAGTTTTAGCAGCAAATCTCTCTTTGGTAAAGAGTCAAATCTCGCAGTTGGTATCTTATGCTTCATTCAGGTAATTCATTTTACCGTTTCGGTTGGCGGTACGCATCAGGTCTTTCGCAACCAGGTGAACATAGCGGTTGGTAACTTCAAGGCTCTTGTGTCCAAGCATGTTTTTGACCTCTATGACATTAAAGCCAATACGCAGTAAATAGGTTGCACAAGAGTGGCGGAGTCCGTGAAAGTTTATGGTGTCTTTAAGTTCGGCTTCCTCAGTGGCATAGAATTTAAAGCGTTTAGAAACATTGTCTCCCGTCATTGCAATTTCACGATCAGGCGTTGATTTTGGACTCGGAAAGACTAAGCCCTTTTTGGGGTTACCCATGAGTTTGCGCCAGGCAATGAGTCGCCAGTACAACGTTTCAAAAATGGGTATTGTGCGCTCCGATCCATTTTTAGTATCAGTAACTCTGATAAATCCTTCTTTAAGATTAATATGCTCCCATCGCAACTGGATGATTTCCTTACGTCTCATACCAGTATAAAAAGCCAAAGTGATCAAGGGTTTAAACCAGAGCTGCATCTGATCGGAGGATTGAATAGCACCAGACTTTTTGTGTTTCAATTGGTAATCTCGAAACTTTTTAAAAATTATATCGAGATCATCCTCTTCGATAATTTTATCAACCAAGTTGTCTCGAACTCTTGGCAGGGCAATTTTATCGCAGGGATTGATTTCTATGTATTCTTCTTCCACCAGCCAGTTGAAGAACGTTTTCAGATGTTTTAGGTAATTCTTTTTTGAAGCATTGGCCAAGTCATCCCGAAGACAAAACGCCCGAATATCATCCGCATCAATTCTCGTGACAGGCATTGTATACCCAACATCCTCCATAAACATCTTAAGGAGATATTTATAGTGTCTTTTGGTTGGGGCTGTTACATTGGTCTTTTCCCTGAGGAATTTCTTTTGGAGGTCATTCAAGATTGGACTCACAACAGAAGTCCCCTTTAACTCCTGCATCTTTTCATACTCTTGGAGATTCCAATCATCATCAAACGGATTTATTTCATCGGCATCATAGAGCTTTTCGTACTGGAGTTTCTTTTGCTCGGCTATCTTCTTGTACTTGGTACCAAGTGCATAGGTTCGTTGGATGAGTTCGCCATCAACCCGCGTGGCGAAAACGATAGAGTAGTAGTTATTGCGTTTTCTTAGACTGGCCATTTACTCTCGAATAAGTAGTTAAGGTTGGAGAGTAATGTAACATCATATGTAACATCAGTCCAGTAAAATATGTGTGAATTATGAAATATTTTCATTTTGAGAAGGGCATATTGAAACAAAAAAACCCCGCCAAATTTTGACGGGGTTTTCTTCAAAGTGCGCCCGGAAGGATTCGAACCCTCAACTTTCAGATCCGAAGTCTGACGCTCTATCCAGTTGAGCTACGGGCGCTTACGGGTTTTCAGTAATTCAAAAACCGATCTTAATTCACGATGTTAAAGTACAAAATTTCAGAATCTCTTAGTAATATCATAGTCAAAAAAGTGACTATAAATCTTATTTCCTTTGACCCTGACCTGTTTGTTCCGAAGTCAGACGCTCTATCCAGTTGAGCTACGGGCGCAGGATAATTTTCTTTATCAGTTATGACCTTCTGATTCGAAGCCAGGAGGTTTAACCAATAATTTGAGTCGCTAAATATACAAATATTCCAAGAGGAATACAGAAGAAAATTATCAACTGGGATCTAAGTAGCGGGATTTGGGTTCGGCTCCACGTTTTGTGAGTCCAGATCATCCACCTTCTGCACGCCATCGAGCTTCAGGTAATCAACCAACTCATCCTGCAACTCGCTTTTGATTTTTTCAGGATGCGTGATCTTCGTGTAAAAGATGGTGAAATAGATGACTTTGATGGCCGTGACGGTACTCTCAATGAAGCTACTGAACATCTTGCCCAGCATAAGAGCGAGGACGAGGGGAATCCATGTAAAGGGCAGCGTCTCGAACCAGTATTTTGCTCCTTCGGTGCCTTCTATCTCAGTGAAAGGAAGAGGTCCGGCCAGCCACACGCCCAAGCCAATAGAGATGATGCCCAGTACAATATAGACGGGCACGACAATTCTTCGGGTCACATTCCCCAGGAAATCAATGCCAAAAACACCAACCAGTGACTCCGGGACCTGGCTTTTGAGCTTTTTCATCTTCTTTACGCCCGGCATAATATCCAGCCGATCGACGGCTACCGAAGGCAGCAGGTAGTGGTTGATCAAATCCCAGACTTCTCCTATCCCCGATATAAATAGTCGCACAAGCATCATGACAAACCCACTGCCTACGAGCTTCCCCTTCTTCATAAAGGCCATGGCGATATCGAGCCAGGCTATTTTGCGTGTCTGGGATTGGATAGGCTTACAGGCTTCCACGGCGCCGCTATAGGAAGGATCGTGGCCAATGATCGTCTCATAGACAATCCAGCTCATGCGCATCTCCTGTTTGTTGTGGTAAAAGTATTTATAGATAAAAAGGACGACAGCGAGGAAGATCATCCAGCCCTCCAGCGGAAGATCTAACCACCAGCCAAGCCATCCATAAAAGAAGCTGATAATCATGATGGAATTATAGATTAACATTCGTATCCAGGGTTTTAGGATATCCTCATCATGACCGATGATGGTAAAGGTATGCTTAAACAGGTTAAAGACCGAGGTAAGGCGGTCTTGAAATGGCAGATTATCCAGAGACTGCTCAATATTTTTGAAGTTGTAATCCATAGCGACGCCTTTGATGTATTGAAATTAGATATTTGAGCCAACGTAAAGTAAATCTCACATCTATATATACGATTTTGGAAGATAAAAGGGCTCAAATCAATGAACAGGAGGGTATTTGGGATACAAATAAATTTCCTCCATGCTGGCATAAAAGGAATATGCTGTCTAACTTAATATTCTTGGAACAAAACAGGGATTAATGCAACGTTTTACGGCCATTTTGTTGTTAATTAATTGAACCTCAAATAAATAAAGCTATAGAGATGACAAAAATCGGGAAGGGTTTATTGGTATTTGGACTGATGTTGATGCTGGGAGCTTGTAGCTCCGAATCAGAAAAGGGAGAGGGATATGTTGAACGAATGGAGAAGGAGCATCAAGGGGACAGTCCCGTACAGAATGCGGCCACTGATCCAGATGAAAAAGAACAAGCAGCGGGCAAAGAAGTGACCTATGCTACCGTCAATGGATCGGAAATTACGGGCTATTTAGCGAAAGCAGATAACGCCGGGGAGGGGCGGCCGGGACTGATCGTGATCCATGAATGGTGGGGACTCAATGATAACATCCGTATGATGACCAATAAGCTGGCTGCCGAAGGCTATACGGCCTTGGCGGTGGATCTTTATAATGGCAAAGTTGCTCAATCGCCCGACAGTGCCGGCACCTATGCCCGGTCGGTCAACGAAGATGAAGCCGTTGATAACCTAACGCAGGCCTATACCTTTTTGACTGAGCAGCAAGGAGCTGCGAAAATTGGGACCATCGGTTGGTGTTTTGGTGGAGGATGGTCGCTTCAAACCGCTTTAGCCCATCCGGAAAAGATCGATGCCACCGTCATTTACTATGGCCGGTTGGTTACGGATGCCGGTGAGCTCGCAAAATTGCAGATGCCGATACTGGGTATCTTTGGGGCCGAAGATGAGGGTATTCCACCAGAGCAGGTCAATGCTTTTGAGTCAGCTTTGGATGAAGCCGGGGTTACGAATAGTATCCATATTTATGATGGTGCAGGGCACGCATTTGCGAATCCTTCTGGCACACGGTACCAGCAGGAAGCGGCAGAAGATGCCTGGCAGCATACCATTCGTTTCTTAGACGAAAATTTGAAGTAGATGAAGAGAACCCAGGTTAAGGAATAAAGATGGTACAATCTCCCCTTGAGGGGAGAGCCGCGCAGCGGGAGGGGTGTTCAAGGTACTGGAAGGGGTTAACACCTCCCGGCCAAATTTTGAAATTTCACAGAATTTGGCCACCCTCCTCAAGGAGGGATTAGCCAATGCTACTTCCTCTTATAATGAAAAGCCCTTATCCCGAGATCACATTAGTTAGATTAGATATCTTGTTATTTCTCTCCCCATTGTCCCTTAAAGACAATATCATCGAGTGGTTTACGGCTCCGTAGCGTGGTTTCTTTTTCAGCCAACTTTATAGGCAGGGAATCTACTTCCCCTTCATAGCCGATCGTAAACATCGTTAATGGTTTATATGCTTCAGAGATATCATAGAGCTCCCGCGCTTTGTCGGGTAAGATGCCGGCCATTTGGTGGACAAAGAGGTCATGGCGGGTAGCCTCAAAAGTAAGGTGTGCTATGGCTTGGCCTAAGTCATGGTTGGCATGCCGATTCGGACGTCCGTTGGCATCGAAAGATTGTTTGGCAAGCCCCAAAACGAGAACGGGTGCATCGGTAGCCCAGGTTCTGTTGAAATCATTGATCACTTTGGAGAGTTTTGAAAAAGCCTCTTCCTCTTCTTTGCGGGCAACGATAAATCGCCAGGGTTGTTCATTGTAGGATGAGGGGGCCCACCGTGCGGCTTCAAAAAGCTGATGCAGCAGCTCCTCATCTATTGATTGGTCCGAAAATGAACGGGGACTCCACCGCTTTCGTAATAAATTATGGATGGGATAGTTTGTTTCGGCTTCTTTGGATATCATATCCAGATCTTCTTTTGGCATGGAGTAGGTTTTTAAATATTTTGGTTCAAAATTAAACTGTTTAACAGTGCATTAGCCACACTCGTTCCCTGGTGAATGGAAGGAGCGTAAAATACATTTTTAAGGGATAAAACCTGCAACGAATCCAATACGATTATGAGCTATAAGGTAACGATCAGAGATATTCAGCAAATAACACACGATGTAAAACGGTTTAGAGTAGACAAGCCCGAAGGCTATGAATTTATTCCGGGGCAGGCTACCGAAGTTGCTATCGACAAACTCAGATGGAGAGATAAGAAGCGTCCCTTTACCTTTACCAATTTAAATGGGGAGCCCGATCTGGAGTTTACCATCAAGATCTATAATGATCACAATGGGGTTACGAATCAGCTAAACTATTTGAATATCGGAGATCAGTTGATTATCGATGATCCCTGGGGCACAATCCAGTATAACGGTCCGGGCGTATTCCTGGCCGGGGGAGCAGGAGTAACCCCCTTTATTTCCATCCTGCGGCGGTTGGCACGCGATAACAGTATTGAAGGCAATACGCTTATTTTTTCCAATAAGACGGAGGATGATATTATCCTGGAAGATGAGTTCGAAGCTATGCTGGGTCGGCATTTCATGAATGTAATTACGGATGAACCGACGGATAATTACACCTATCTGGATGGCTTTATTGACAAAGAATTTCTGGAAGAGCAGATTGATGATTTTGACCAGCCCTTTTATGTCTGTGGACCCATGGATTTCAATGAGGCTATGCTCGGCTATCTAAAAGAGTTGGGAGCCGATCCGGAGGCCCTTGTGTTTGAAGAATAAAAGGTATTACATGAACTTCCCAAGGCGGCTATTAAGCTGGAATAATAGAATGTACTTATGGATAATGAAAAAATTCGGTTAGAGGGTATATCTGAGACATTATTAATTCCCCTGATGGGCCGGGCCCTGGCTACCAAGAGTAGGGATGGGGTCCTGAGCGATGAGAAATCCCTGGAGATATTTGAGTCACTGAATTACGATTTTGATAAATTCAATGATGCCCATTCCAGGCGGAGTATGATGCGTACCACTATCCGGACGGCCATTATTGACCGGGTGGTTCAAAATCACTTGGCGGATCATCCGGAAGGTACTGTTGTAGAAATTGGCTGTGGACTCAATTCGCGATTTGAGCGGCTGCGCCCTGCGAATATAAAGTGGTTTGATCTGGATGTACCCCAGGTGCATAAAGTTTGGAAACAACATTTTGAAGAAACCGACCGCCGAGCATTTCTGCCCTTTTCAGCATTTGACGAACAGTGGATCACAGAAGCAAAGAAGGGCGGGGAAGGACCGTTCCTTTTTATTTCGGAAGCCTCGGTGATCTATTTCCCCAAACAGAAAGTCCGCCAACTGTTCCAGCTGCTGGGGACCCATTTCCCGGGTAGTTACTACCTGTTCGATACGGCACAGCCAGATTTTATTGAAAGCTTAACGAAAAATGAAGATGCCCTGAAGTTTTGCAATGCCCAAATAAAGTGGTCTATTAACGATGTAGAGGAGTTAAAAGAGTGGGTTCCGACGATTGAAATTTTAAACACCATCGATTTGGAATCATCCGATCATGAATATGGGGCTTTATATCCTGATGATTTTCAGCAAGCAGCTGAAGGATATCAGCTTAATTTAATCAGGCTTTGACTGCTTAGTAACGATAATCTTTTAAATATTACATAGATGGAAACGAACTATAAATTGGGACTTGTGGGATGCGGATCCATTTCGGGTACCCATGCGGCGGCCATTGCTGATACGCAGGATGGAACGCTCACAGCCGCATATAGCAGAACAGAATCCAGGTTAGAAGAGTTTTGCGAACAATATGAGGTGCAGGGGTATTCGGAATACGACCAGTTTTTGTCTGAGGCCGATATCGATACCGTTGTTATTTGTACGCCCAGCGGCACCCATCTGGATTATGGTATGCAAGCGGCCCGGGCAGGCAAGCACGTCATTGTAGAGAAACCGGTAGAAGTTACCCTGGAGCGTGCCCAGGCCTTAATTGATTGCTGTAAAGAGGAGGGCGTCAAGTTAGCCGTTATTTATCAAAATCGGTTTATTGAAGACATCCAGAAAATGAAGGAGGTTGTTTCATCCGGGTCATTGGGTAAGCCGGTCATGGTTGATGCCTCCGTTAAGTGGTTTCGGAATCAGGAATATTATGACAGTGGAGGCTGGCGGGGTACGCTGGACTTGGACGGCGGTGGAGCGGTGATCAATCAGGCGATACACACCGTGGATCTTATGCTCTGGATGTGTGGAGAAGTGGAATCGTTGCAGGCCTTTAAGGGCACACTCACCCATGAAAGTATTGAAGGAGAAGATAACGCTGTTGCTGCGCTCCAGTTTAATAACGGAGCAATAGGTGTTTTTCATGCATCAACTTCGGTAGTGCCTGCCCAAGATCGAAAGATCGAAATTCATGCCCAGGAGGGGACGGCTTGCCTTAAGGGAGATGTCCTGACTATAACAGGCGTTGACTCCGCTTATAATCCCGATAATAACAACGGTGAGATGTCAGGTGCGGGTGCAGATGACCCCATGGCTGGGATGTCTCACGATAATCACCGAAAGCAGTATGATCAAATATTGAAGGCTTTTCGGGAAGATACCGAGCCGGTGGTATCCGGGAAAGAAAGCTTGAAATCCCTGGCATTTGTGGAGGCGCTGTATAAATCTTCAGAGCAGCAAACCGCTGTCTGTCCACAAGAATTGTATGCTAAATTCAGTGTGGAAGAGTAATAAAAATCCCAGTTGTCGTAAGTGTCCGCTTGTGACACTCTGGGGGGCATAAAGCTATATCACAGAGTTACTCAGAGAAAGCTCTTTGTGAAATAACCTGCCAAGAACAGTACATTAGCACGAGCGGACGCTCGCGCTATTACAGATGTGGTGTAAAATTCCGTACTGGTTTCGCTTTTCCGTGTTGTGAGAGAGCCCGGGATGACAAGAATTAACGCAAGTTTGCGATTGTGGTAAATATTTGCCGTTTCGCAATATAAACGATATCCTAACCGTCCCTGTTAATATAACGTGAAGTAATTCCAAATAAAGGAAAATAACTATGAAATTAGTTGATCCCTCAGGAAATGAGGTTACAAGTAAAGAGAATAAAGATGCTAAGGAGCTGGAAAAGCAGATGTCAAAAAAGATTGAAGCTCTGCTCGAGCCGGTAATGAATAAAGTAAAGCTTTCCGGTGCGCAGGTTCCACAGCAACAGCTGATGCAGTTGAGTTCGGCAGCCCAGCAGATGCTGTTTAACCGAATGATCTATAACCTGCTGCAGAAAGTAGGCATTGAGGATATTGATGAAGTGTTGTCCGAAGACGATGTCGAAGAGCTGTCAACGTCACTGAAAAATCAGGTTAAGATGGTGGACGGCAACGACATGCAGCAAAAAATGCAGCAGATGCAACAGCAGCAGCAACAAGATTCTGAAAAATAGAAACAGCTTCCTGCAGCCCGTCGCCAGGCGGGCTGTACAGACTGTTTTTATTCATCATCAGAGTATCAGCATGGCATCGCCGAAAGAGTAGAAGCGGTACTGTTTGTGAATGGCATGCTGGTAAATTCTTTTCATACGATCGAAGCCGGTAAAAGCAGCCACCAACATTAGTAGCGTACTTTTTGGGAGGTGAAAGTTGGTGATTAAGGCATCCGTGGCTTGGAAGTCATAGCCGGGTCGAATAAAGATATCAGTATCCATCGAGGTGGAAGAAAACTGCTCGCTTTTTTGCAGGCACGACTCCAATACGCGCACACTGGTGGTGCCAACAGCGGTTATATGGTCTGCGGTATTGAGTTGATTAGCGGTTTGCTCGGTCAGCTTAAACCATTCTGAATGCATGGTATGGTCTTCGATACGATCTGCTTTGACAGGCGCGAAGGTCCCCAGCCCTACGTGGAGGGTAACCTCAGCCTGTGTAATACCGGCCTGTTCAATATTTTCAAGAAGCTCATCCGTAAAATGAAGTCCGGCAGTAGGGGCAGCCTTACTGCCCAACGCATCCGCATAGACCGTCTGATATTCTTCCGAGAGAGACTCATTCTGTTTAATGTAGGGTGGAAAGGGCGTATGTTTATATTCGTTATAGCACTCATGTCCGAGCGCAGGGGTCATTTGTAGGGTGCGAAGCCCCTCTTCATCAATATCGATGACCGTGGCCGAAATAGTGTCGGTAAGTTCAATTGTGCGACCTTCTTTGAATTTTTTGCCTGGTCGAACCATCGCGCGGACTGTTGTATCATTAACCGCTTCGAGGATAAAAATCTCTTTTTTCCCTTCATCAAATAAGAGGCGACATTTCTCAACCTTGCTGTTGTTGACAACCAGCGTAGTTTCTTTCGGAAGATAATCCAGTAAATTATAGAAATGATCATCAATAAGCTCATCCGTTTCCCGATGATAGACCAGTAGGCGCGCGTGGTCGCGCGGATGGGCTGGCTCTTGGGCAATTAGTTTGTCGGGCAGATCGTAATCAAAATCAGAAAGCGTATAATCCATGGGGAAATTAGCATTTAGAGGTCTTGCTTCAGCCGGTGGAAGTTAACCACAGAATATCATAGAGGAAACTATTCAAAAGGAATTTCCAGTTGTTTAAAATGTCCCCGCTCGTTGAGGTTTAGATTAGACATGGTAATGCCCAGAAGTCGTACTTTTCGATCGCCGACCTTGGTTTCTTCAAGCAGTTGTATAGCCGTTTGAGCAATATCGTTGGCATTATCCAGGTAATGAGAAAAGGAGGTACTTCGGGTGACGGTCTCAAAGTCGGCATAGCGGACCTTAAGGGTCACGGTCTTTCCGGCAGCGTGTTTGTTTTTCATCACATCAGCAATTTTTTCGGCTAGTTCAGAAAGGAAATTATGAATCCAGCTTAGATCATCGATATCTTCCGAAAAAGTGCGTTCTTTGCCGATGGATTTACGAATGCGGTCCGGTTTCACTTTTCGGTGATCAATGCCGCGCACAATACGATAATAATGCCGGCCGGTCTTGCCAAATTGTTCAACCAGATCAATCTCGGACCATTTTCGTAAATCCCGCCCGTTTGTTATCCCCAGCCTTTTCATTTTCGCTTCGGTCGCATCACCCACGCCGTGAAACGCACCGATGGGAAGCTCGGCCAGAAAGGCTTCTGCTTCTTCCGGAAGGATAACCGCCAGGCCATCCGGCTTGTTGAGGTCAGAGGCCATCTTTGCCAAAAATTTATTGTAAGCCACCCCGGCTGAAGCCGTCAGGTTGGTTTTTTCCCGGATAAGGCTACGGATCTTTTGGGCAATAAGTGTTGCTGAGGGCAAGCCAATATGATTTTCAGTGACATCCAGGTAGGCTTCATCCAGGGAAAGGGGTTCAACCAAATCGGTGAATTGGAAAAAGATTTCCCGGATTTGTTGTGAGACTTTTTTATAGACTTCAAAGCGGGGCTTAACAAATACAGCATGGGGACAGAGCCGCACCGCTTTGGCTGCCGGCATGGCCGAATGGACGCCATATTTTCGAACTTCATAGCTTGCAGCCGCAACTACGCCCCGGCCTTCCGGCGATCCACCGACAATAAGAGGTTTGCCCCGATACTCCGGAAAGTCGCGTTGCTCTACTGATGCATAGAAGGCATCCATGTCAATATGGATTATTTTATGGATGCGCGGTTCGCTCATTAGGGTGTGTGTAGGGTTATTAAATCCTGAAATCAGGGAATTAGGGACCTCGAAATATCACAATTCCAAAATCAATGAAAAAAAGTTATTTTTAGCCTCGTCAATGTTAAATATAAAACAATGTAGATTGAATGGAAGTTTTAGATGGAACAACGATTTTTTGGCTTTTAGCCCTTGGAATGATTACAGGAGCGGCTGTCAAAGTAGCCATGTGGAATACAATGATTGATTTGGTTCCCAATTTGGCTGCAGGTATTGCGGGCTCTATTATTGTGGGAGGTCTGGCCGTGGCGTTAAATTTGCCTGGTGGACTGCTCTTTGCATTTTTAGGCAGCCTGTCGATTCTCTTTATTTTAAATGTGTTTCATATGAAGAGCCAAAAGGCACATTAAAATTAAGCACCAATAGGTAGAGCGGGAACACAAAAGCACAGGATCGCATTTAGAGAAGTACAATCTGTAATAAAGCAGGAGGTAAGATGGCTTCTTTTGGTGCTCAACTTTTTTGGATGATCGCTTTAGGACTTACGCTTGGTTACTTCAGTCATTACATATACTTGAAGTATAGCGTCCCAATTTGGTTAAGCTTGGCTTTAAGTACAGCAGGGGCCGTTTTAATGGGTGTTTTAGCCCATCTTTTGGTTTTTGGCTTGCCCCTGATGTACGCTCTTTTGGGCTCTGTTATATTTCTTTTTGTCGGCAATTTATTCCTTTCGCAAGAGGAATAGCATCTCCGGAAGAGGCGGCATGAGGCCCTTTAGAGTTTTCTTCATTTTTTACTGGCATCTTAATTCAAATTTTTTAAATTAGTTGCAGGGATTGTGATGGGATGTATCAAAAGGGGATTCGGCATTTTAGCCGGATCCCTTTTTGTTTTTACTCTCAGGATATGAGAAGTGCCATCTTTTCCGAAATTATTTCTCTTCTTTTCTTAAAGCTATCGGGAATTAATGAAAAAATATCCCATTGAATGATTTCCAAAACTCTTTTAGCTTTCAGTATAATTGAGTGAAATAAGCAGGTTTTGGTTTTAGTTGTAAAATTGATACCCGCATTGGGGCAAAAAGCTATCCTACTTCATCCTTAAATAGCGAGGGCCTATGTCAGCATCGTCAGTCTATTCTCTATGGTTGCAACCGAATGGTGATATCGCATATCAGCTTCAAGAACGGATTAAGAAGTTGAGTAAAAAGTATAAGACGCCGGCCTTTGCCCCGCACGTTACCTTGCTTGGCAGTTTGTCTGCCTCCGAGACAGAACTCATTTCATTGACGAATACCTTGGCTTCTTCGTTGCACCCCACCGAGTTGTTCTTGACAAAAGCAGGTTATCAAAACCAGTTTTATCAATCTTTATTTGTACATGTAAAGAAAGATACTTCCCTTAAAGAAATGAGAGGTATGGCCTGTAGACTGTTTGATAAACCTGATACAGAACCGTATAAGCCACACTTGAGCTTGCTTTATGGAGATCTTTCCCAAAAAGAAAAAGAACGCATTTTAAATATTACAGGACGAGAGTTTCATATTCGATTTTCAGTAAATAGCATCGTACTTATGCAAACAGAAGGCCAGCCTGAACAATGGAAAAAAATTCATACAGCGGTATTTAAGCTGAAATAATGACAGATGATTCAAGTTGATACTCTTTACTAATATTACGATTCTCATTTATCGCCC
This sequence comes from Fodinibius salsisoli, assembly GCF_026229185.1. Taxonomy (GTDB): domain Bacteria; phylum Bacteroidota; class Rhodothermia; order Balneolales; family Balneolaceae; genus Fodinibius; species Fodinibius salsisoli. The sequence goes on from NZ_JAGGJA010000005.1 coordinate 20,394, forward strand.
AACATCGTAAAAGGATTAATTAATAAATCAGAAAGGGTACACTACATGTCTGACTATAAATTTTTTGCGCAGGTAAATGAAGCCTTTGATGAAGCTGCAAAATATTCCCGCTTTGACAAAGGCCTATTAGGCCAGATAAAGATCTGTAACAACGTTTATCATATTACCTTTCCACTTGAGCGAGATGATGGCACAATAGAGGTTATCCACGGATGGAGGGTCGAACACAGCCATCATAAGTTACCTACCAAAGGTGGAATACGATTTAGTATGACGGTGAATGAAGACGAAACGATGGCCCTGGCTGCCCTTATGACCTATAAATGTGCAGTGGTAGATGTTCCCTTTGGGGGAGCAAAGGGGGGGATTAAGATTGACCGGTCAAAATATTCGAGCGAGGAAATAGAGCGCATCACCCGCCGCTATACCTATGAGCTTATTAAAAAAGATTTTTTAGGACCCGGTTCCGACGTGCCGGCCCCCGACTATGGTACCGGAGCCACAGAAATGGGGTGGGTACTGGATACCTACCGCCAGCTTAAATCTGATATAAATGCTGAAGCCTGCGTAACAGGTAAGCCTATCTCAATGGGGGGAGTCCGTGGACGTACGGAAGCAACAGGGCGAGGCGTCTTTTTTGGCATCCGTGAGGCATGCAAAAACAAGGAAGATATGGAGGATCTGGGAATGGAAACTGGCCTTGAAGGTAAAACATTCGTCATCCAGGGGTTAGGAAATGTGGGCTATCACGCTGCCAAATATATGACTGAAGGTGGAGCTAAGCTGGTGGGCGTGGCTGAAATTGAAGGTTCAATTTACGACCCGGAGGGCATTGATCTTGAAAAACTTGTGGAGTTCAGAAATTCGACCGGATCTATTGTAGGCTTTGAAGATACTCAGGAGCTCGAAAGCAATACCTCTGTATTGGAAGCCGAGTGTGACATTTTGATTCCGGCCGCTCTGGAAAATCAGCTCAATGAACAAAATGCTGTAAATATAAAAGCCAAAATTATAGGAGAAGCGGCTAACGGGCCTACAACGGCCGATGCTCACCGCATTTTAAAAGATAAAGGGGCTTTGATTATACCCGACAACTATTTAAATGCCGGAGGGGTAACGGTGTCCTATTTTGAATGGCTAAAAAATCTTTCCCACGTTCGCTTTGGTCGTATGGAAAAGCGCTTTGAAGAAGGCAGTTATCGTAAGATTTTGAATGTAATAGAGGCTACCTCCGATCGTACGTTCTCCGAAGAAGAGATGAAGGAACTGGCTCGAGGAGCTGATGAGTATGACTTGGTTGATTCAGGCCTTGAGGAGACAATGATCAATGCCTATGGACAACTCAATGAGCTCCGGAAGAAGCATGATATCGATCTGCGTACGGCTGCATTTTTAAATGCGATCGACAAAGTAGGAGTAATGTATGAGCAGATGGGAATTTTCCCCTGATCGCAAATACCTTATTTATATTGTATTGTAGAGCAGTAGTTATCCGTATTATGCAATAGAAATTTAATTGAACAACTAAAACAGATGAAAAAAAAGCTGACGCAAGAACAGATCAAGTGGTGGCATGAAGGAACCTGTCATACGGCCCATGAGATATTAGGAGCAAATACGGATGCCAACGGTACTCATTTTGCAGTATGGGCCCCGCGCGCCCATTCAGCAAGTGTTGTGGGAGAGTTTAATGATTGGGATGGCCGTGCGAACCCTATGAAAAAGGAAGAGTCCACCGGCATATGGACAACGTATATTCCGGGTATTGAGCAATGGGAGTTTTATAAATTTGAGCTGAAAACCAGCGAAGATTCTCCGCCATTTTTAAAATCTGACCCCTATGCAAAGGCCATGGAGCTGCGGCCCAAGACAGCCTCATTAGTGTACGATATGGAAGGTTTTGACTGGGGCGACGACCAGTGGCTTGCCGAACGGGAAGTGCGGCAGTCCTTTAGAAAACCGATCTCAATATATGAGGTACACCTCGCTTCATGGCGGCGAAAGGGGGAGGATAACATCGAGTATTTGACATACCGTGATTTGGCCGATCAGCTTATTCCTTATGCCAAAGATTGCGGGTTTACCCATATCGAACTTATGCCCATTGCCGAACATCCGTTCGACCCATCCTGGGGATATCAAATTACAGGCTATTTTGCGCCCACCAGTCGCTTTGGCGACCCAAAGGATCTGATGTATTTTATTAATGAGTGCCATAAAGAAGGGCTCGGCGTTATCATGGATTGGGTTCCCGGACACTTTCCGAAAGATGAACAGGGGCTGCAGATGTTTGATGGCACCCCTCTCTACGAATATGCCGATCCGCGCAAACGTGAGCAGAAAGAATGGGGTACTTATATCTTTGACTATGGTCGAGATGGCGTTCGAAATTTTCTGATTTCTAATGCTTACTACTGGGCCAAGTATTTCCACGTGGATGGTTTTCGTGTCGATGCGGTAGCTTCCATGCTCTATTTGGACTACTCGAAGCAAAACGGAGAGTGGACGCCTAACAAGTATGGCGGTAATGAGCATTTAGAGGCGATCGACTTTCTCAAAGATTTTAATACCATTATCCACCGGGAATTTCCGGGTATTTTGACATTGGCTGAAGAATCTACTTCTTGGGAAGGGGTTACCAAGCCCGCAGATCACGGAGGGTTGGGGTTTGATTACAAATGGAATATGGGCTGGATGAATGATACGCTGGACTATATTAAAAAAGACCCTTCTCAGCGTAACGATGATCCCAATAAGATAACCTTTCCGATGATGTATAATTATTCGGAAAACTTTTTACTGCCTTTTTCGCATGATGAGGTGGTCCATTCTAAAGACCCTATGGTCTGGAAAAGTTACGGAACGGAAGAGGAAGGCTTTGCCAACCTTCGTTTGTTATATACTTATTTCTACAGCCATCCCGGTAAAAAGCTTATGTTTATGGGGAATGAGTTCGCTGAGACAAGCGAGTGGTCTGAGGATCGGGCCCTGCACTGGCATTTGCTCGATCATGAACGACATCAGGGGGTGCAACGACTGGTTAGCGATCTCAACAGGCTTTATAAAGATGAGCGTGGACTTCATCAAAGGGATCGGGAAAGCGAAGGATTTGAGTGGATCGAACTGGGGCGCGAAACCCCAGGACTTTTTGCCTTTTTGAGAAAGGCTCAAAATCCATCTGATCATATTTTAAGCGTATTAAATTTTTCAGACTATTCTATCAATAGCTATCACTTGGGCCCCTTTGATGGTGTGCAATATCAAATTGTGTTTAATAGCGATTCGGAGTATTATGGAGGGCAAAACAGAGGTTCGCACTACGGGCAGATGGGCAAGCAGCATATATCCATACCACCCTTTTCGGGCCTTTTGCTAAAGCCAGTTGAGCATATATAATCTTATTTAAGGGCTAATACCAACAAAGATAGGGTTCTATTTTATTAACAAGCTGTATTTTAGTATATTAGTTCGTTTAATTTGTCAAAATTATAATGATTAATGGCTTTTAAGCTCAACCATCTTCCCAGTCGTACTGAAAAACCCCGAGAAAAAGGAATGACGCTGGTCCTGGATAAAGGACTAAGCGTACGTCAAGTAGAAGACTTTTGCGAGTCATGCTCCAATTATATCGATATTGTAAAATTAGGTTGGGGCACCAGCTACGTAACCCAAAATTTAGAAGATAAGCTGGCGGTCTATTCGAACGCCAACATTCCGGTTTATTTTGGGGGTACCCTCTTCGAAGCTTATGTGCTCCGCGATCAGTTGGACGCCTACATGGAGCTGCTCGATCGATTTAATATTGAGCACGCTGAAGTATCGAATGGCACGATATGGCTTTCCGACCAACGCAAGATTGAAATTATTCAACGCATGAGTAAACATTTCACCATCTTGTCGGAGATTGGAAGTAAGAATCCCAATGATATCATTCCTCCATACAAATGGGTGAAAATGATTGAGCGCGAACTTGATGCTGGGTCATGGAAAATTATTTGTGAGGCTCGAGAAAGCGGTACCGTAGGCGTATTTCGTCCCAACGGAGAAGTTCGTTCCGGACTCATTGATGAAATTGCTGATCAGGTGCCCGTCGAAAATTTAATTTTCGAAGCCCCTCAAAAAGAACAGCAGGTTTGGTTTATCCGAAAATTTGGAAGCAATGTGAACCTGGGAAATGTTCAGCCCTCCGAAGTTATTCCGGCGGAAACGCTTCGTCTCGGGCTTCGAAGCGACACGCTATTTGATTTTTATTCTCTTGATGATGAAGACATGAACCAGCTTTATGCTGACCAGGAAAATGGCAAGTCCGAAGACAAATAATACAATAGAATATCAACGAAGTTATTTTTAGATCTATATGAAAGTTTTATACGCTGCAGCTGAAATTTCTCCCTTCGCGCGAATGACGCACACCGCTGATTTGCTGCGTTTCCTACCAGCTTCTTTACAGGATAAAGGATATGAGATACGTATTTTGCTACCCAAGTATGGCACCATTAACGATCGCCGTAATCGGCTGCACGAAGTTATCCGACTATCGGGCATTGAAGTAGAGGTCGGTGAAAAGGTCGAGAGTATGCGCATCAAGGTCGCCAGTATCCCCAATGCAAAGCTTCAGGTGTACTTCTTGGATAATGACACCTATTTTAATCGGAAGGCGATGTTCATGAATCCGGATAATGGAGAGCATTATGATGATAATGACGAACGGATTGTCTTTTACAGCAAAGGAGTGCTCGAGACGGTAGCCAAGCTGGGATGGAAGCCGGATATTATCCATTGCCACGATTGGCCCGCAGGTTTAATTCCACTGCTTGCTAAAGAAAAGTATAATGACCTTGATCTTTTTAAGGATACTCAGGTTATCTACAATATCCACCATCCCGAAAACAACGGTGTATTCAATAAAAAACTGCTTGACCTTGTTGGATTACCCGATTCTTTCGACAAGGACAATGTTATTGAGGGGGACAACGTTGACTTGCGTACCCTCGGTTTAAAATACAGCGATCACGTTGTAACCGGCAACCACTTGACGGATGAACTGGATGACCTTTTTGGAGAGCTTAATATCTCGCCAAAGAAAATTCAGGGTTCTCCCGAAATGGTTTCTGATAAGTTTGCCGCCTATTACGACGAAATTGCCGGAACCGAGGAAGAAACTGAAGAATCATAAAAAATCTGAGTAGTATTTTGTTGCAGAACATTATGGGTAATGCCTTTCGAAACGCAGGCTATCTTTGCGTTACATTAATGTTAGGAGTTTTGATTGGCTGCGAAAGTCCGGGCTCCGTTGGTAGTGGTTTAACTGATTCGGAGGCCGACGTTGTCGTCTATCGGGATACCGTTGCGACCGTCACGACCGAGCAGTTTAATTCATACTCCGGCGACTATGCCTTCTTTTCCGCCGGTGGTTTCAACGATCCACTGTTTGGAGAGATGAGGGCCACGGGTATGATTAAACCCGCACTGCCTAACACAAGTAGCGACACTCTGTGGGATGAAAATACGGTTATGAAGATGCGTATCCTATTCGACTCCCCTAACGTTTACGGAGATACGCTTGCCGACCAGTCATTCGATGTTTATCAAATTGACGAATATTGGAGGCGACAGGCATTTAAGCTGCAGGATGACATCCGGATTGATGAAAGTCAAAAGGTGGCATCTTTTACGGTTGGATCAGAAGATTCCCTGGAAGTGCAGTTGGATCAGGCCTGGGTTAACGAAAATTACCGTCCCTACACCGAAGAACTTGCAGCAGACTCCACCGTAGATGAGGATTCGCTCTATGCCAACCAAGAGTTTGGATTGGCACTGGTGCCCACAAATAGCAATAAGATTATTCCAATCGATATTTCTTCTACCCGCTTTTTGATTGAAGATGCAGGTGAGGATACGGTACAGGTCGCCACCAATCAATGGGCCTTCTTTATGAGCAGGAATAACGAGCCGGCACTGCCTGAAGGGTCGGTTCCTGTGCACAGTCTTTTAGAGAGTGCCTTAAGTTTTAATTATGATCTAACAGAGATTGACAATATTTCCGGGCCCAGTATTTCCAGAGCGGAGCTCGTATTTCATCAAAATGAAGATGCCATGAACCAAACAGTTTCCGGTTCGGTTAAGCGTCCCCAGGCTCAGTCCGCGCTTTTGCATCTTATAGATCCTAATGGTGATACTCTAAGCAAGCTTGTGCCGGGGAATCCTGTTGCTAATGGTTTGTATTCCGAAGAGGATCAGGCTTTTCATTTTAATGTAACAGCCTTGGTCCAAAATGGGTTGATTAATAATGGATTGGATGAAGATCAACGATTTTATATTACACTGCCGGATAATGGAGCCATTAAGTCGAGTTTAATATCCGGTTCGGCAAGTGTCAATCCACCAGAACTTGTAATTACGTATTTAAAAAATAGTCAGTAGTCAACGTTGAGAAAACTTGTATTTATAGCGTTTTTATGTTTTTGTAGCACGGCAGCCCTTGCCCAAACGGAGGATGAGCAGGCCAAGAGTGGGTCTGTTTACTCGAAATTGGGTATTGGTTTTCCTGTTGGTTTAGCAAATACAGGAGCTCAATCAATGGGGGTAACCGGCGTATCTTATAATGAAAGTAATGTAGCAGGGCTGGCGAACCCGGCCCACTGGGGAAACACCGTCTATGGGCTTGGTTCCGGAGGTGTCAGCATCCGATCGTATAGCGCCACGGATGGATCCGGAAGTGCCCGTAATGCTGATTTCGGCATAAATCAATTTCAGCTGCAGCTGCCCATAGTGAGAGGTAAGTTTGGGATGTCGGGCTCTTTTAGTCCGGTCACGGAATCGAGTTTTCGCACCTACCAAGAAGATGTAACTTATGTTGGTGAAGGCGCTGCGCAAGATACCGTTCTTTATGGAATTGAAAATAAGGGCGGAGGCGGCGCGAATCGTGCCGAGTTGGGTTTTGGATGGAAAATAAGCCCCAATTTTTCTGTTGGTTATGCAGCTTCAGCAATATTTCTGTCAGCGGATAATACGTTTACCGGCGTATTTGCTAATAGTGAGTATAATCCTGTTAGTTATGCGTTCGAAACCAGTGGTGTTGGGTTTGGCAACAGATTTGGAGCCCAGCTTCGTTTACCGAAAACATTTGGATCTCAGGATGCATTGGGGTTAGGGTTAAGCGTAAGCTTACCGGTTTCTATCGATGCAGAAAGAAAGAAAACATCTGGCCAGAACGGGAGTTCAATATCGTTGACCGACTCACCGAATTTGGGGGATGGCAATATAACCTTGCCTATGACCGTTAATGCAGGGCTTAGTTATCATCCCAGCCGGTTAACCATGGTTGCTACAGAAGGAACATATGAAGGATGGTCGAACTTTGAGAATGATTTTAAGCCTTCGGAAAGCAACCTTTTTGTAGATCGGTATAAAATTGGTTTAGGATTCCAATATTTTCCGTACATTACAGGGTCTGATAAGTTTTTATCACAGTTTAAATATCGTTTAGGAGCCTCTTATGATACGGGTCATTTAGAGATTCAGGGGCAACAAATCAATACGTTGAAATTCTCCCTCGGATTAGGAATTCTGTCGCCAGGGCCTAATTCTAATTCTTCTATCGATTTGAGCTTTGATTACGGAATTCGCGGAACAAATAGCTTAAATCTGGTTAAAGAACAAATATGGGGCGTACGGTTAACGCTCAATTTGGCAGAATTCATGTTCTTCCGTCCTAAACTTCAATAACAGTTAGTTAAAATAAATTGAGCTTCAAAAAGTTTATAATGTGAATCGCATCAAAAAATAAAGCGTTATGAAAAAGCTACTTCTTATATCGGCTTTCATCTTCTTCAGCAGTAGCTGGACGATGGCACAGTCTTCGCCTGAACCTCCAAGCGGCATGAGCGAGATACAGGCTTATTCCATTTTTTATGAAAACTATAAGAATGATTCTTATGACGGGGCCCTACAATTTGGCCGCTGGATATGGAAGGCTATGCCAGAGACTATCGAGGGCTATTCAAAGTTTGATCTTAAAATGAATTTAAAACGGCTAATTAAGGTGTATGGAACCCTGTCCACTGATGCACAGGACCCTGCTTTGGGGCAAGCCTATACCGATACGGCTTTGACCATTTTCCAAAAGATCTCAGACAAGTATGGAGATAATTTGGATACCTACCAATGGTCGTTGCGCTTAGGTCGTTTTTATCAAAACCATTCCGACTATGTTGAGAATGCACCGGCTAAGGCTTCAGCTGAATATAAAAAGGCGTTTGATTTAAAGCCGGAGGAATTCACTAAAGCAGGAGAAGGCTATTATATACAGTCCATGCTGCAGAGTCTCGTTAATGATGGGCAGAAGGATGAAGCTCTTGCCGTCATTAAGCAAACAGAATCGTATGCTCCTGAAAAAGTTAAAGGATATTATGACCAGGTCCGCAATCAGCTTTTTGACTCGCCTGAAGAGCGTATCACTTACCTCGAAGGTAAGTTGGCAGATGACCCTGAGAATGTCGAGCTATTAACTCAGCTTCGAGATCTCTATGAACGACAAGCAAATAATCAAAAAGTCAATGAGCTGAGCAAAAAGCTTTACGAAATTGATCCAAGTTATGAAAATAGCTTAGCGCTCGGTGAAACGGCCATGAGCGATGCTAATTACAACGAGGCTATTAAATATTTTAAAGAAGCGTTGGGTAAGACCGAAAAAGCTGACCAAAAGGCAGCTATAGCGCTCAATATTTCGAATGCGTACCTCAACAAAGAGCAGCTGCAAAGCGCACGCCAATATGCGCGTACTGCATCCAACAACGATGACAGCTGGGGTAAGCCCTATATCCAGATAGCCGATATTTATGCACAGGCAGTAAGCCAGTGTTCTAATAATCGGGAAATGGAAACAGAAGATCGCGTGGTTTACTGGTTAGTGCTTGATTACTTGAGCAGAGCAAAAAGAATTGACAGCTCTGTAGCTAATGAAGTCGACCGTAAAGTTCAGGCTTATGCTCCGGTAACTCCTTCTACTGAGCAGCAGTTTTTCAAGAATTGGAAGGAAGGCCAGACATTACAAGTAAACGGTTCATTGAATTCTTGCTACAGCTGGATTAATGAATCAACGACGGTTCGCCGATAAGTTTTAAATATCGGCCAATCATCCTTATCTTTCTTTTAACAGATGAGCAGTGCAGCAATTAAGCTGCACTGTTTATTTTCCTCTCACTGGTACTAAAATCAAATTTAAAATTTTCAACTATCATTCTTGGCACTTCTTTTGTCGTACAAGAATGTCACACTTTAAGTAAAAAAGACCGGAAGTAATGGGACGTTCAAGAAACAATAGAAATCGCGGGCGTAATAAGAGCAAAAGCACTTTTGTGCCGCGGTTTAATAACAATAAACATGTAGAAGTAGCCGGAGAGTATAGCGGCGTTATTGAGATAAATTCCAAGGGCTATGGCTTTGCCCGCAAAAAAGATCATCAGTTTAGCTACGAACCCAGCGATCCCTTCTTGCGTCCGGATGAAGTAAAGCATCATAATCTGCGGCCCGGACTGTTTATCGAAGGGGAATATGAAGAAGATAATCACGGGAATCGGCATATTTATTCGATTGAGAAAATTAACGGTCGAGACCCTATGGATTGGCAGCGTGCTACCCGATTCGAGCTGCAAACACCTATCATGCCGGTAGATCATATTAAGTTAGGTGTAGATGCCGATAATATCGAAATGCGGGTTATGGATCTCGTAGCTCCCATTGGCAAAGGCCAGCGGGCATTGATTGTAGCTCCTCCCCGTACCGGTAAGACCGTACTGCTAAAAAAGATTGCTGAATCTCTTACCACCAATCACCCGGATATAACAACAGGAGTTTTATTGGTGGATGAACGGCCAGAAGAGGTTACTGACTTTTTGCGAACAACCGATGCGGAAGTCTTTGCCTCTTCTAACGACAAGCCCACTGAAAGTCATATTCGGATTACTGAATTAGCGTTAGGCTATGTAAAACGGAAAGCAGAAATGGGAGAAGATGCCGTCCTATTAATTGATTCTATTACTCGATTGGGCAGATCCTATAATAATGCGCAGGAAAGCAGCGGGCGTACGCTCTCTGGCGGACTCGATATTCGGGCCCTTGAAATACCAAAGAAGATTTTTGGATCCGCTCGTAAAATTGAAGGCGAGGGCTCGCTTACCATTATTGCCACCTGTCTTATCGAAACGAACTCCCGCATGGATGACTTGATTTTCGAAGAGTTTAAAGGAACTGGAAATATGGAGTTGGTACTGGATCGGAATTTGGCCAATGACCGAATTTACCCGGCTATCAACATCAGTGCTTCGGGTACAAGGAACGAAGACAAATTCATCGGTGATTCCATGGAAGAACGTAATATGGTTCGCCGCTACCTGCTGAAGAAATCTCCCAAAGAATCTATGCAAAGCCTGCTTAAGGTCTTGAAAAATACCGACAGCAATGAGGAGTTGTTAAATCAGATTGCCGCAATGGTTTAAAACCAAAGCCATTTGAATCAGGTCTTAAGATTAAAATAGGTTCGTCCCGATAGCGATAACATAACAGAAAAATATAAAAGCGTGAATTTAAATAAATTAACGACCGAAGTTGTTGTTTATAATATTGAATCAGCATTGAATGCCCAGAAAGGAGGGGCCGATCGGGTTGAGCTTTGCGACAATCCGGGAGGAGGAGGGACGACTCCCTCGTCTGGAACTATCCAGGTGTTAAGCCAGGAGCTTGATATTTCTCTATTTGTGATGATACGCCCACGGGAGGGAGATTTCTACTATTCTGAGCTTGAATTTGAGGCCATGAAGAGGGACATAGAGCGGAGTAAAGAGTTAGGGGCCGATGGTGTGGTCTTCGGTATCTTAACCAAGGATGGGAATATTGATGTAGGCCGATGCCGCGAATTAGTCACGTTGGCCCAACCGCTACAGGTGACGTGTCACCGGGCTTTTGATATGACGAAAGATCCGGAGCAGGCACTGGAGGCCTGTATTGAGGCTGGCTTTGATCGTATTTTAACTTCCGGACAACAGGCGCAAGCCCATGACGGGCTCGCCCTGATTACTGATCTCGTTGATATAGCAGATGGCCGAATATCCATCATGGCCGGCTGTGGGGTCAATGAAGAGACGGTTGAAGATATTGTAGCTGAATCAGGAGTCTGCGAAATACACCTTGCCGCTGCAGAAACCCGGCCCAGCCAAATGGACTACAAAAATGTGCAGATAGCAGGTATGGGCTCTACAAGTGGTAAAGAATATCTTGTTGATATCGCCAGTGAAAGCAGGGTTAAAGCTATTCGGGAGAAAGCCTTGAAGACCCGGGAAAAAGCTATAAATAAATTATAGCACTTAGAAAGTTAGTTCTGAGTGTTTTATTTTTGGCTTCAATCCATCCTTGATAGATTGATTTTTCCATTCTATTTGGATAATGTAGAGTGTTGATCTTAAAAGCCAAGACAGCCGTAAATTTCTTATGCAGATGATCAAGAAAATATCTAAATATATTCTCGGATTAGCGCTTTCGTACCTGGCTTTATTGGGAGGAGCTCATCTTGTTGGCTTTATCCATGGAATGATTGACTGTATGTAGTTTTTAATATACCGGCAGGCTGGTATCAATTTTTCGGGCCCACTCGTTGATACCCCCTTTCAGGTTTTTTACATTAGAAAATCCGTTGGTGCCTAAAATTTTACAGGCTTCGGCACTGCGTCCACCACTACGGCACATACAGACTATTTCTTTATCTTTTTTATCCTCTATTTCATCTATACGAGAAGCTAACTCGCCAAGAGGAATAAGGGTTGATTGATCGTAGTTAATATCGGATTGATATTTCTCAAAAGGCTCTCTTACATCCAAAACAAAGGTGCCTTCCTGGTCATCAATTTTCTGTTTAAGCTGCTCAACGGTTATTTCTTCCATAAATAAAATAAATCAAGTTTAAAATTAGGCGTATTGCACAAATGCTTTTAGATCAAAGCATTTTCTAAGAATCGTCGTATCGGTCTAACCGGAATTGGCTACCCAGGTAGAGTCTCCGGGCTTCTTCGTCGTCAGCAAGCTGATCTGCTGATCCTTCTTTCAGAATTTGTCCCTCAAACATCAGGTAGGCTCGGTCGGTGATGGCTAAAGTTTCGTGCACATTATGGTCGGTAATAAAAATACCGATATCCCGGTGGCGAAGTTCAGCAACAATTTCCTGGATGTCTTCAACCGCAATGGGATCTACGCCGGCAAAAGGTTCATCCAGTAGAATGAAGTTGGGATCGGTAACGAGAGCGCGAGCTATTTCGCAGCGTCGTCGTTCCCCACCGGATAAGCTATAGCCTTTGCTATCCACGACTTTTTCAAGCCCGAACTCTTCAATAAGTTGATCCGTTCGTTCTTTAATTTCTTTCCTGGAAAATCCTTTGAACTGAAGAATAGTTTCTAGGTTCTCCCGGACGCTTAGGTTGCGGAAGACGCTGGCTTCTTGGGCGAGGTAGCCGATGCCGAGACGGGCTCGTTTGTACATCGGCATATTGGTCAGGTTGCGATCATCCAGGAAAATTTGACCGCTGTTGGGGCTAACCAGCCCCACAAACATATAAAAGGTAGTGGTCTTGCCGGCGCCGTTCGGTCCCAGAAGTCCTACAATTTCTCCCTGGCTAACATTAATGGATACATCCGAAACAACCGTACGACGCTTATAGCTTTTGGTTAATCCCTTGCTGTAAAGTGTCTTTTTTTGAAGTTGTGCCGCCATAGTTAAAACGTTAACGTTTAAACGGAGGCGAGTTCGTGTAAAGCTGATTCAAAAATACGCTTGCCGTCATCCGAGCCCAGCATGCTTTCAACGGCACGCTCTGGATGAGGCATCATGCCCAGTACATTGCGTTGCTGGTTACAAATGCCTGCAATGTTATCAACAGAACCGTTAAAGTTTGCCTCTTCGGTTGTCTCGCCTGAACGATTGCAGTAGCGAAAAACGACTTGATCGTTATCCTGGAGTTGTTTTAGCTGTTCTTCATCGGTTACATAATTACCTTCGCCGTGAGCGACCGGAATTTCTAAGACTTCTCCTTTGTCTATGGTGCGGGTAAACATGGTGTCGGATGTTTCGCACCGCAGATAGGTCTGTTTACAAACAAAGCGGAGCTGCTCATTATGGAGCATAGCTCCTGGTAACAAGCCGGCCTCGAGCAGAATCTGGAAGCCATTGCAGACGCCCAGTACCGGTCTTCCTTTATTAGCAAATTCAATCACCGATTGCATGATCGGGGAGAAGCGTGCAATGGCGCCAGAACGCAGGTAATCGCCATATGAGAAACCACCCGGTACCAGCAAGAAGTCAATACTTGATAGATCGGTATCTTTATGCCAGAGAAACTGGGCGTTGGCATTCATCACATGTGCAAGAGCGTGATAGGCGTCGTGGTCGCAGTTCGAACCGGGAAAAACAATTACTCCAAAGTTAGCAGACACGGTGTTATCCTTTGATTTCGGTGACAAGTTGAATTTCTTTGAGCACGCCGTTGACTTCGAAACAATCTTCAAAACTACCCTCAAAGACTTCGGCTTTGCCCTCGTTATGTACTTTGTACGTTAGTTCTTCAGCGTGGGAATGGTTACATCCCAACGCCTTTTTTAGTTGGTCGATCACTTCCTTAAACGTATGGATGTCGTCATCATAGAGAATAACCCGCCAAGGGGTTTTTCCGTGTTCATCCTCCAGTTCTTTCTCTAAGACATCGACCTCAATGTCGGGTGTTTCCTGTTTGCCAGGGTCAGATCCCCATACATTCACAAGCGGATCAAGCATAGCAAAACGAATTAATTTTTCTGAATCGTAATCTCAAAATCTTCCATTACTTCGTTAGCCAGCAGCTTCGTGCAGGCATCTTCGGCAATATCATAAGCCGTATCTTTATTGTCGGCATCGATATTAAGCTCAATAAGTTTACCTATGCGGACATTTTCAACCTCGGTCAACCCCAGGTCTTTAAGGGCATGATGAGCAGCTTTGCCTTTTGGATCTAAGATCGATTTACGCAGTGTTACGTTTACAGTAGCCTTGTACATCAGTATAAAAAATTGTGCAGTTTTAAATGAGGGTAAAGTTAATCTTTATTTAGCTTAGCTGCTACCCGTTCGGCTATAAAATTCTGAGCCGCTTTCGAAGAGGTATTTTCAAGGTTAATCCAGTGGATGAAATCCCACCGACGGAACCACGACAGCTGCCGCTTGGCATATCGGCGGGTTTTGGTTTTCATGTCTTTAACCATCTTTTCGCGTGATATATTGCCCTGTATATGGCGGATAGCCTGCTTGTAGCCAACGGTATTGATTCCCGGGTCTTGCAGGCTGTATCCGCGTTCTAAGATTGATTTAACTTCTTCAAGGAAGCCTTGTTCAAACATAGAATCTACGCGCTGGTTGATACGATCATACAGTGTCTGCCGATCGCGATGGAGGCCAAAGACAAGCATGTCGTCGGGGACGGAGATGGTGTTATTATCCGAGTGGAAAGAGCTGAAAGGGCGGTCGGTTTGCATCCATACGTCAAGGGCACGAATGATACGCTGTGTATTCATTCCGTCCATTTTTTGTGCGTATTCCGGATCTACTTTTTGCAATCGCCGAAACAACGGTTCGATCCCTTGATCTTCAATTTGTGCTTCCAGATTGGCAATATTTTTCTCATTTGCTTTGGGTACATCATCCAGCGGTTGGATGGTGCACTGAACATGAAGCGTGCTGCCCCCTACAAAGAGTACGTTTTTACCTCGTGCTTCGATTTGCTGTCGCCACTGTTTGGCTCGCTCTTCATATTTGGCTACGCTGTCTTTGGTAGCAGGATCTATGATGAAAAGGTTATAGTGCGGTATATCGGCGCGTTCTTCTTTCGTAGGAGTAGCGGTACCAATATTTAAGTATTTATAACATTGACGGGAATCAACCGATATTATTTCAGCGTTTAAACGGTTCGCCAAATTCACCGAAAGAGCAGTTTTGCCTACAGCTGTAGGACCAATGAGTAAGATTCGCACAAAAGAGAGGTTAAATTCAACAGGATTTTGTAAGACCTAATATAAAAATATAGTATGTTTTTTTAGATATAGCCTGCATATAAAATTGCTGGTTAGTATGTTGTCTGAAAATAAAGTCAATTTGGTCAGTTATTGAATTCGAAATTATAGAGAAGCTCATGAGATTACCCAATCACACCCGCATACAAAGAGGATTAGTAATTGCAGCCTGCCTGATTTTCGGTATCGTACAGTTGTCACAGGCACAGTCAACTGATCATGACTTTAATCCCGAGGCTCTCGATGTTTCGTGGAAGTTGGTAGATAATGCCTATGGTGAGTCGGTCCAATACCACTCAACACTGACGCTCACCAACACGGGCGATGAACCCATTCCTGCTGAGGGATGGAGTCTCTATTTGAATAACCTGGCAGGCGAGGTTCAGTCGGAGCAATTTGAACTCATACATAAAAATGGAGACCTGTTTACGATCAACCCCACCTCCGCTTTTAAGGGACTTGAGCCAGGGGCTACGCTTGAGTTGAAGGTCACTTCGCCCGGGCTTGCGTTAAACGTATCCAGTTCTCCCTATGGATTATATTGGGTCTGGGATTCTAAGCCGGATGATGGTATTTCGATTGGAGAATACACGGTAGAACAAGTTGACGATCACGAAAAGATTAGTTTAGGCCTGCAAGCTGACTCGCCAGCGCCAATGTACGAAACGGTTTATCAACAAAATAAGCAGATCAAAAGTCTGTCCGCTGATGAATTGACTAAAGTTTTTCCCTCGCCCGTTGCTTATGAGGAGCTGGACCAGGAATTCCAACTATCGGCCGATATCCCGATCCAATACAATCCGGATTTTAGTAATGAAGCAGCCTATTTCTCTAAAGAGCTTGAAAATATTTTTGGGCGTAAGTCAGAGGTCAAAACAGAACCAACAGCGACACCTAAAATCCATCTCCGTAAAGGTGAGGAACCATCTGGAGAAGGATACGAACTGCGCGTTACTGATGATGCAATTACCATTACGGCTTCCCAACCAGCGGGTATTTTTTATGGCATTCAATCGGTGAAAACGTTGCTTCCGCCATCCGCATGGGCATCGGAGGAATCCAGCTTGGTAGTGCCCGGCGTGGAAGTAACGGATGCGCCTCGTTTTGGTTACCGATCGTTTATGCAGGATGTGGCGCGTAATTTCAGAACCAAAGAACAGATTCTGAAGACGCTGGATCTGATGGCCTTGTACAAATTGAATGTCTTTCACTTCCACTTCAACGATGACGAAGGCTGGCGCATTGAAATTCCGGGACTGCCGGAGCTAACCGAAGTAGGCAGTGAGCGCGGGCATACGCTGGATAACCACGAGAGGTTACAGCCATCCTATGGATCAGGGCCTGACAGCACCTATCCGGGGAGTGGGTATTATTCGACCGAAGATTTTATAGATATCTTAAAATACGCTACTGAACGACATATCCGGGTTATTCCGGAAATTGAGACACCCGGGCATGCACGAGCCGCTATTAAATCGATGGATGCCCGCTATCGCAGGCTGATGAAGCAGGGCAAGGAGCAGGAAGCTAAAAAATATTTGTTGCGCGATCCCGGGGATACTTCCACCTACCGTTCGGTGCAGGGCTGGGATGACAATGTCATAAATGTGGCCCTGCCATCCACCTATGCGTTTCTTGAAAAAGTGGTTGATGAGCTTGCCGCTATGTATGATGAGGCTGGTGCTCCGTTGTATCGCATCCATATGGGTGGGGATGAAGTGCCGGCGGGTGTGTGGGAGCAGTCGCCTGTCGTAGATCAGTTAATTGCAGGTAACCCGGATGTGGAATCCACCGGTGATCTCTGGAGCTATTTCTACCAAAAAGTTAATGCTTTGCTGAAAGAGCGCGGATTTGCTCTTTATGGATGGGAGGAGGTCGGTATGAGGGAGGCCTTATGGAGTGGCGAGTCACACTCGGTTGTTGATTCTGCTTTTGCCGAACAGGATGTCCAACTCGATGTGTGGAATAACCTGGTGGGTTCTGGTGATGAAGACCTCGCCTACCGGCTGGCCAACGGTGGATATAAGGTTGTGCTTTCCGGGGTGTCCAACTTCTACTTTGACCTGGCTTATCAAAAAGCGTTTCCCGAACCGGGCCTTTATTGGGGCGGGTTCCAGGATCTGGAGAAACCTTTTTCTTTCATCCCCTACAACTTTTATAAAAATGCCCGTATAGATCGTTTCGGCCGCAAACTCAATGATTCGTATTATCAGGATATGGAACGTCTAACGGATGAGGGGCGTGCGAACATCGTTGGGATACAGGGATTGCTGTGGGGTGAAAAGCTTATCAGTCGTGAACGCCAAGAGTATATGCTACTTCCCAAACTGCTGGGCTTGGCCGAGCGAGCGTGGGCCCCACAGCCGGACTGGGCTCTCGAAGCAGACAGTTCGACTTGGAATAGTGAGTACAACCGGGATTGGAATCGGTTTGTAAACAAAGTCGGTATGCGAGAATTGCCGCGCCTTGACCATTACTCCGGAGGGTTTGAGTACCGAATTCCCACCGCCGGCGCAACGGTAATAAATGAAGAGGTCAAAGCAAATGTACAGATGCCCGGTTTTACCATCCGTTACACCACGGATGGTTCTGAACCAACGATCAACAGCAGAGAATATATAAGACCTATTCCGAGTGAAGAGATGATTAAATTTAGGGTATTTAACCGATCTGGCCGTGGCGGAAGAACCATTAAAGTTGAATTGTAGGAAAGGCTACGGACCGCAAAATAGAGGCTTAAAGTGCTTTAAATCCACCGAAAATTTTATAGATAATACCGGTGTAATTTGGTTGCTAAGAGAGCGAGGATTTATTAGTATAAGGTACTTATTCTGTGGACTGTTTTTGAAGTCTGATAAACGTTCAGCAAAAAAATATTATCTATGAGATTCAATGTATCAAGCAGCGAATTAGTTAAAGCACTATCGGCCGTTTCGGGGGCTGTTCCAAATAAAGCAACTCTGCCCATCCTGGAAACTATTCTATTTGAGAGTGCCGATGGGCAACTGCGCTTAACGGCAACCGATTTAGAAATTTCGATTATCGAAACAATGAATGCCGATATCGACGAAGATGGTGCCGTGGCTATACCCGCTCGTCGGTTAACGGATACCTTGCGACAGCTGCCTGATATTCCCGTTGCTTTTGAAGTGGATGAAAAATTTAACGTCAAATTCCGCACAGATAAAGGAACATACAAGCTGGTTGGGGAAGATCCGGATGAGTTTCCCGAGGTGCCCAACCTTGATGAAGGACATAAGCTGGAAACGACAAAAGAAAATGTGCTGAAGGCTATTAATAAAACTTTGTTTGCGGTTTCTAATGATGACCTTCGTCCGGCAATGATGGGGGTGTACTTTGATATCGGTCCGGAGGAGAGCAAATTTGTTGCTACTGACGGCCACCGCTTGGTTCGTTACATCAAACAGGATCTGACCAGCGAGGAGGAAGTGAGCTTCATTGCCCCGGAGAAAGCACTGAATCTCGTCCAGAAAGCACTCCATGCTGAAGAATGTGTGTTGACTATCACCGAAGATCATCTTCGCTTTAAAAGCGGAAATACCACCGTCATTACGCGGTTGATTAATGAGCAGTATCCCAACTATGATTCAGTTATCCCCCGCGAAAATGATAAGACGCTGGTGATCAACAAAGAGCAGATGCTGGCAACCGTAAAGCGTGTGGCTATTTTTTCAAGTTCTACAACGCGTCAGATTCGCCTGCAAATGAAATCGGATAAACTGACGATCCGAGCCGAAGATATTGACATGAGCAGCGAAGCTAAGGAAACCATTGCCTGTGAATACGATAATGAAGAGATGGAAATTGGCTTCAATGCCAAATATCTGGCGGATGTCTTGGGCAATGTAGATGATGAGGAAGTGTACTTCGAATTTTCAACTCCCAATCGGGCAGGAATCGTCAAGCCTTCTGAAGAGGAAGACGATGAACAGATTCTGATGCTCGTGATGCCGGTGATGTTGAACACCTATGCGTAATGTGATAACGCTTACGACCGATTTTGGTCTGCAAGATTACTATGTGAGCGCCATGAAGGCCGTGATGCTGGGCATTGCCCCTGAGGCACGCTTTGTGGATGTTTCTCACGATATCCCTTCACAGGATATCATGGCCGGATCATGGGTATTGAAGAATTCGGCCATGCTTTTTCCTTCCAATACCGTGCATACGGTCGTTATTGATCCCGGGGTAGGCACCGATCGTCATGCCGTCGCTATGAAAGTAGAGGATCAGTATTTCGTGGGACCCGATAACGGCATTTTTTCTCTGTTGACTGCTGATCGTGAATATACCGCAGTGAGGTTGACAAAAAATCAGTATTTACGGGAGCACCATTCCGATACGTTTCATGGGCGTGATATTTTTGCCCCGGCCGCTGCTCACCTTAGTCGGGGCGTTCCTCTTGAGGAGCTGGGCGAACCCCTCGATGAGCTGGTCAGTTACCGTTGGATGCAACCCATAGCTGACAAAGACGGATTGGAAGGCAATATCATTCACATCGACAAGTTTGGAAACCTGATTACCAACATACCATATAGCCTCATTGAAGATGCTATTGCTGATAAGAGTGTGAAAATTTATGTTGGTAATATTATTCTGAATGATATAAAGCAAACGTTTGGTGCGGTTGCAGAGGGAGAGCCCGTAGCTTATATCGGCAGTGCCGGCATGCTTGAGATTGCGATCAATAAAGGAGATGCCGAAGAGATGTTAGGAATCCAAAAGGGAGCACAAATTTCTCTGATCCTCCAGAAATAGCATAGTTTGAGCGTAACACTCTTCGCTTGGATAACGTATCAGGAAGGGTATTAACAAGTAGAGCTTACAAGCAGACTGTGAAATCGTTCAGTTAAATCTAAGCCGGCGCCTATGTCTCTCGAATTACGATCCCCAAAATATGAGCGTGCTTCTATCGTCGTACCAGAGGAAGCCTCCCATCTCCGGAAAACATTCAACGGCACAATTTGTTCCAACGAAGGAGATGAATATCAAATACAGAATAATATTGTTGATCTGTTGGCTGAAGATACGGTCGATATGTCGTGGGCGCAGAGTTCGAACCACTGGAAAGTGACGGCCGCCCTCTATGAAGATATCTGGCGAAAGCGATCGTTATCAATACTGACGGGGGAGGAGTTTCCCATCCAAAAAGAACAAGAGCTTCTGATAAAATGGCTTAATCCTCGCCCGGGCTATCGTTATTTGGATATCGGATGTTCTACGGCGTTGTACGGACGGATGCTTAAGCAGGAAGAAGCGGATTGTGAGGTTGTTTCTCTGGATTTTTCTCGTCAAATGTTGCAGGAAGCCCGCCTGAAATCAGAGGCGGAAGAAACCGATATGTATTTGTTGCGAGCCGATGCACGCTACCTGCCCTTTTTTAGCGCAACCTTTGATGGAATTTCTATGGGAGGCACGCTTAATGAGTTGACAGATCCGACGAAAGTATTGTACGAAGCCCGCCGGGTGATTAAGAAAAACGGCACTTTTTTTATGATGCACTTAGTGAAAGCCGATGCCTGGTATGTGCGGCTGCTACAGGATTCAACCGAGTGGGGAGGCATCAAGTTCTGGACCATGGATGAAAGCAACGAACTGTTCAGGCAGACGGGTTTTCAAGTTGCTGATCAATTCAGCAAAGGTATCGTCTGTTTTACGAAGCTGTTGCCAGCCTGACTTTTATTGGGGGGGGCAGGTTGAACGTTGAATGCTAACCTGCAACTTTTAACTCTTCAACCTTCAACAATAAAAAATCACATCTGTTCCGGGGCGGAAATGCCGAGGATACCCAACCCATTCGCGAGAACCTGTGCTACTGCTTTAGCCAAAGCAGTGCGGGCCTGGACCAATCCTTCGTCTTCGCCAAGGATGCGGCAATCGTGATAGAAGGAAGTAAAATCTGAGGCTAAATCCTCCAGATAGTTAATGAGTCGATGGGGCTCGCGGCTTTCGGCAGCACTCTGGATCATCTCTGGGAAGCGAATCATCGTTTTGATAAGCTTACTTTCGGATTCATGGGACAGCAAGCCTAAGTTCGGATCATTTTCAAAAGAATATTCGTCCTCTACTTTGCGCAGGATGCTGTGAATGCGAGCGTGGGCATACTGCAGGTAGAAAACCGGATTCTTTTCGCCTTCGGCCTGGGCTTCAGCGATATCAAACTCAAGGTGCGTGTTGGGCGAGCGCATCAAGAAGAAGAAGCGCGTGATGTCTGATCCTACCTCGTCCATCAGCTCATCAAGCGTAATAAAGTTTGCCTTGCGGGTACTCATCTTGAAGGGTTTTCCTTCTTTCACAATCGTCACGAATTGGTACACCACTACGTCTACTTTATCAGGATCATATCCCAGTGCCTGGATGCCGGAGAGTACATCGGGATAGGTATCGATATGGTCGGCGCCAAAGACGTCAATACACTGGTCGTAGCCACGGTCCAGCTTGTTGGCATGGTAAGCGATGTCGGGCAGGCGGTAGGTCGGCTCACCCGTACTTTTGATCAGCACGGTATCTTTATCTTTGCCAAAGTTGGTGGTGCGAAACCAGGTGGCACCATCTTTATCGTAGGCCAAATCCTTCTCTCTAAACGCTTCCACAGCTTTTTCAATAGAGCCGTCGTCATACACTTCCTGCTCATTAAAGAAAGAGTCCATTTTAATGTTCATGCGCTGCAGCGTGGCTTGGATATCTTCAAAGATCATGGATTCAGCTTTCTCCTTGAAGACGGTAATCCCTTCTTCATCCACGAGCTTATCACCGTGTTCTTCCACCAGCGCTTGCGCAATATCACGGATGTATTCGCCTTCGTAGCCGTCTTCGGGTAGCTCGGCTTCTTGTCCCAGCTCCTGCAAATAACGGGTGCGCACACTTTGTCCCAGCTTGCGCATCTGCCGGCCGGCATTATTAAAATAATATTCACGATCCACTTCGGCGCCGGTCCATTCCAATAGTCGTGCCACGGTATCGCCCAGTACGGCATTGCGGCCATGGCCGACGGTAAGAGGACCCGTAGGATTGGCGCTCACAAACTCAAGCAGGATACGTTGCCCATCGAGCGAGGTCGTTTTGCCAAAATCTTGCTCTTGATCAAGCACGGCCTGCAGTTCGTCAAAAAGATAGTTTTCAGCGTACCGGAAGTTAATGAAGCCCGGCCCGGCAATTTCGACGGCAGCAACCTTACGCTCATCATAGTTCAGATTTTCAACAATCTGCTCGGCGATATTACGCGGATTGTCTTTAAGCACGCCGGCAAGGTTCAGCGCAATGTTGGAGGCTGAATCGCCGTGTTCCGGCTGGTTCGGCTTTTCGATCTGGATTTCGGGGATGTCATCCTCAGAAAGATCGAACTGGGTTAACGATTGGCGAATAATCTGGCGTAAATAAGACTTCATCTGTTTGTATTCAATGGCTGAAATTATAAAACGCTAAATATAACGTATTTTCGCCTCGAATATCGAACAGCAGAGAATGAAAAATTAAAAATGAAGAATTAGGAATATTTTTTATTCAGAGTTACTAATATTGATCCCAATATTTTCTTTAATTCTTCACAGTCATCCAATAATGATTCTGCAATTTTGGGCGGAATGAGGTTACTATCTTTTAGAAGCCGGAGCCAATAATGTGTTTCCCGTGCCTCTTTATAAGATATGAACATTTTAGCTCTAAAATCTTTATTTGACTGCCCTCCAATAGCTTCTTCAATATTTGCTCCGATAGATGTCCCGCTTTTTAAGATTTGTTTAGATAATACATATTCTTTTAAATCATTAACCATCATTTGATTTAATTTGACGATCCTCAATGCAAAATTATAGCTCTTATCCCTGATTACATTCTTCTCTTTCATATCGTGCAGAGTCTTATTTTTAATTTTTCATTGAGAATTTTTAATTCAAGAACCCTTTAGCGCGGAAGCTTGTATAGCCGTCGCCGGCAATGATGATATGGTCATCCACAGGAATGCCCAGTAGTTTGCCCGATTTTGCGATACGGTTGGTCAGCTGGATATCTGCCTTCGATTCTTTATTCTGTCCACTGGGATGGTTGTGCAGCAATAAAATGCTGTTGGCCTCATTCATCACGGACTGACGCATAACTTCGGCCGGATCCACAATAGTAGCGGTAGAGCCGCCAGAGCTGATCTTTTTGTACCCCATCACCACTTTAGCATTATTCAGGAAGGCCACGATGAACACTTCTTTGGTGAGGTCGCGCAACTTCGGGCCAAAATAAGCTACCGCATCTTGTGGAGAAGTGATCTGTATTTGCTCGCCCAGACTGGCCATCTGGATACGGCGGGCCAGCTCAAAAACGGCTTCCAGTGTCAGAGATTTCACTTTACCCATGCCGGGAATGATCTTTAGATCTTGCCACTCTTTGCGCGCTAAGTAGCGAAGCCCGTCAAAATGATCGAGCAGGGCTTGTGCCATCTGGATGACATTCATCTTCCGGCTGCCGGTCCGCAACAGGATAGCCAGCAGTTCCGCATCCGAAAGACTTTCGCTGCCATAATTCATTAGTTTTTCCCGGGGCTGCTCATCGGGACTCATTTCTTTGACGGTTCGCTTTAAAAAATCATCGGCCTCAAACTGCTCTTGATCAGACATAATCCTCCTCTTTTGGAATTGGTATTTATAGTAAGACCGTTTTAGGAGAGAATCCTTACAAAAAAAATATCACAAAGGGCTAAGCCAGTAGATAAGGACATTTTCATCATCTTTAACAACCTTTAAAACGCGAATTGTAACAAATTCCGATATTTTCGTATCAAAATATAAACACTCTAAAACCATTGTAATTAAGATTCTGCATGTTCCAAACTATTTTCATACGAACAGTTACCCTGGTATTACTATTAACAGCAGGACTATTTATCCATATGCCCATTGCTCAGGGGCAAGCGCCGGCTACAGGCGAAAAGCTTTACCCCCTTCAAATAGAAAGCGATATTGAAATTACCGGCCGACTAACACACCCGGCTTGGCAGAAAGCACCTTCTGTGTTTATAGAGAACCAACTGCAACCCAATGAAGATGAGCCGGCACCCGTAAATACGGAAGTGAAGGTACTGTATAGCCGAAAAAATATTTATATAGGATTTATCAGCAGCGATCCAAATCCCGACAGGATTCGGGCCCATATTTCAGATCGGGATAACAGTTTTGGAGATGATTTTATAGGAGTTTTTTTGGATCCATTTAATAATAATAAGCACGTCTACGAATTTTTTGTCAATCCGCTGGGAATACAGATGGATGCTATGCGGACGGATAATAACGAGAACATGAATTTTGATGTTCTTTGGCAATCAAAGGGAGCAGTAACTGATTCCGGTTACCGGGCGGTAATGAAGATTCCCTTCAAAAGCCTTAATTTTCCAGAGCGAAAGATACAGAACTGGTCTATACAATTTCTTCGTAATTATCCCCGAAGTAACCGGTACCAGCTGGTGTGGACTGATGTTGAACTTGATAACTCATGTCTGGTGTGCCAGAATGGAACGCTGGCCGGTATGCAGAATATCGAAAGTTCAAACACGGTCGAGCTCATTCCCTATGGCATGAGCTATCAGGGGAGTACCATCAACGATACAGACAATCCGTCGTCAGGATTAGATCACGGGCCTGTAAAGGCACGATTTGGTGGGAGTATTGCCTATGCACCCACTTCTACTACTTCACTGGATGCAGTCGTTAACCCCGACTTTAGCCAGCTTGAAACAGATGCAGCCCAGATTGGCGTAAATGAAACGTTCGCGTTGTTTTATCCAGAAAAGAGACCCTTCTTTATGCGCGGTGCAGACCTTTTCAGAACTTCTGAGGACCTATTCTATTCCCGGATGATTAATCATCCGCTGGGGGCCGGTAAAGTCACTCAGAAATCCGGTAATTATACCTTGGCCCTCTTAACGGCCTACGACCGGGATACTCCTTTTATTGTACCAGGATTGCAAGGAAGTTCCTTCATTCGATCTGATAAGGATATGTATAGCAATATTCTGCGTGCGAAGTACAATATTGGATCTGAATCGCATATCGGCAGTTTGGTAACGACCCGTAACCAGGCTGAGGGAGATGGGTTTAATTATCTTGGAAGCATCGATTGGAATGTGATGCTGGCGGATCACTACTACATCAACGGACAGCTTGGGTACACCTCCACCAGGGAATTACAGGATACTACCCTTGAAAATGGGGAAAGAGTCTTTGGCAAAAGCGGCTATGATGCAGCTTTTAATGGTGAGCAGTACACGGGAACAATGGTTAATGCCGAATTTGAACGCGAAGCCAAGTATTATAACTTTTCGGTTTCTTATGAATCATTTTCGCCTACTTTCCAAGCCCAAAACGGCTTTATCAATCGAATTGACCGAAGGACGTTCGAAGCAGACCAAAGTTTATCATACTACCCTAACTTTAGCTGGTTGGCCAACGGCAGTATAAACATGAGTGCCAGTTGGAGGTACAACTTTTCCGGAACATTTCAGGAGCGCTATATTTTTGCAGGAATTAGTAATAGGCTTGCTGGGCAAACACGGCTTTCCATTAACTACTTGCCATTGAATGATGAACGTTTTCGCGGAACGTTCTTTAGAAATCTCCAGCGCATGATGATAAACCTTAATAGCAGTCCGGCAGATATTATTTCACTGGGCCTGTCGACAGACTTTGGTCGTTATGTCAACAGAAGTAGTAATCCCACGGTTGGTCATGGGTATAATTTTTCCGCTGAGGCAGTCTTAAAACCATCCGCGCGCCTGGAGCTATCGGCCGATTACAGCTATTCTACGCTTTCATCATTGGATGATTCTGAAACTTACTACAGTGGAAATATACTTAGGGTAACCGGAAGATATAATTTTACCCGAAAATTGTTTGCCCGGGTTATCGGTCAGTACAACTCTTTTAGCGAACAGCTGCAGCTTTATCCGCTGGTGTACTATAAGGTTAATCCTTTTACTAAGTTTTATATGGGTATGACGGATAATTTGCGCCACTTTGACCAATCCGCTCCTGGCAGTTTTGAGGGCTATAAAGAGACTAATCGCCAGTTCTTTGTGAAGTTCCAGTACTTAATTCGCAGCTGATAAATGGGAAGGTGAGACGTACGATGTAAAAGGACAGGTCAATCTTTTTACGGTTGGCTCTTCGTATCTGCTGGCTGAACTAATTCTCATCCGGGCCGCCCATGAGAGGCTCATTCATAGCGCGGATACTGGCATTGGGAAGACCCTCGGGATAGTTATGTTTGCAAATCTCCAGCACTTCAATGACAATATCCAGGTGGAGCTGTTTGGAGTCCTCATAAAAATCCTGGGCTTCATCGCTGAGTTTAGGCTTGCCGTGCAGGGGTTTGTCGCTCACGCAAAGCAGCGTTGCGTTAGGGATGCGATAGCGATATCCGTTGGTTGCTACCGTGGCAGATTCCATGTCCACAGCAATACTGCGACTCATATGGATCTGTTCTACGCTTCGCCGTTTGGCGAACTCCCAGTTACGGTTCGCTGTCGTAAAGATGGTTCCCAGCCGGTGATTTCGGTTATATTTGTCCAGCACCTCTTTGAGATATACATTGAGCAGATAGTTCGGCGTGATGGGTATGTTGAGTGGAAGGGTATCATCCAGCACGCCGTCATTACGCATAAATCCGGTGGCAAGCACAAAGTCACCAATTTCCTGGTGGTTTCGAAGCCCCCCACAGTGACCAACCATGATCATAGCATCTGGACGAAGGACCGCCACGTGATCGGTAATGGTTTTGGCATTGGCAGGTCCCACTCCAATATTGACCAGCGTAATACCTTTATTGTCATCCAGCTTGTGGTGGTAGGCTGGCATCTGAACGCCCTTGCGCTCAGGCTTAATGCAATCGGGAAATTTATCCAGAAATACCTCTACGTGCATATCGTAGTTGGTGAATAGAATGTAGCGTTGAAAGTCTTCGGGTTGGGTTCCGGTATAATGCTCCAGCCGGTTGAGCGATATTTCGATACGTTCAGGGTTAAAAAGGAATAACTTTTTTTGGGTGATATCCCATTCGTCTTCGTCGGTATTGTCCAGCAGTTCCGGATCATTGAGGGCCAGGCGGTCTCTTGACGGAATGATCTTAATTTCAGCTCCCTTGGTGGCCAGTTTTTTGAGCTCTCGGACTAAGTACCAGCGAAATGATTTGGGCCGGGCCATTTCTCCGGTAATTATTGGATTGTGTTTGGACCAAGAACGTTTGACCAGTACCTTCGGATATTCTCCACCTTGATAAATGGACTCCATCGTATCGCAGGCTTGTTCGACGATAGGATGGATGTCAGATGTGGAGTTAAGGTCTTCTTCAGCTTGAAATTCAAATCGATCTGCCATAAACGAATTCTCTTATGAGTCAAAAAACATTTCCTTTTACCATAGAACCATGGCTGGTAACGGATGAAAATAAGGAATATAAAACACCAATATTCAATCTTCTTCGTCGAAATATGAGGCTTGAGGCAGAGGGGGAATCCAACGAGGCGGCCTTCTATGTGCTGGAAGCCCCGCAATGGGTGAACGTACTCCCCATAACAGAAGAAGAGGAGGTAGTATTGGTTGAGCAGTATCGGTATGGCATTGAGCAGCCTACACTGGAGATTCCCGGCGGTATGGTTGATCCCGGAGAGTCAGCACGGGAGGCGGCAGAGCGCGAGCTGTTGGAAGAGACGGGCTACCAGGGCAATCGCTGGCAAGGATTGGGTAAAGTGAGTGCCAATCCGGCTATTATGACAAATTACGCCCATCTGTTTTTAGCCGAAGGATGTAGCTATGAACAAGCGATTAGCCCGGATGAACACGAGCGTTTCCATATCCATAAGCTGCCCATGGAGGCCTTTTTGGGCCATGTCGCTGATGGGACGATCCATCACAGTATTGTAGTAGCTGCGGTGGCGAAGTATCTGTTGATCAAGAATTGAAAGGTAAGATGGCAAAGGTGAAATGGCAGACGTTACTGGTGGGTGCTTTTCATTAAGTTGGATAGCATCGCAAAAGTATGGTTTAGCTTTTCTCCTATATTTTCGGGCTTATTATCCACCAGATAGTTGAGTCTTTCAGCAATTTCTAGCTGGGTGTCGATTTCAACCAGTGACGAACGAGTAATTTCGTAAAACCTTCGGCGCTCTTTAGAAGACGAACGTGCAGCTCCTTCAGCAATATTAGAAGAAATTGAAACAGAGGCTCAACGTAATTGAGAGGTTGGTCCATACAATTCATGTTTGGGAAAGGAATCCGTAAGTTTATAAATATCGGCACTTAGTTCTATAGCTGATTTCCAGACATCCATATTCTTGTGACTAAGCTGAATCATAATTCTACCAGTTATATTTAAACTTGTTTTGTAATAAATAAGACCGCTGAGAAGGGGAATCCTTACAGAAAAACTTAAAATAAAGGCAAACAGAAGGTGACAGATGGCAGAAGAGCAACGTGAGAGGATTCCTGTTTAACCTTTAATGTCTGTCATTTCACCTTTGCCATTTTACCTCTTTTACCTTCATTGAATCTTCAAGAATAATGGGTACCTTCGCTTTTCAAAAGATTTATTGCAGTAAAGGGGCGATCATTTTATCATATAAAGACTAAATATGGCGGGCGCCCTGTAGATATGCGAACAAGCCGACCCATTAGAAGTATATTGATAATTAACGTTGAACCTCGATTATGATTGAAACCGGAGAAAAGATAGATACCAATTTTAAGCTCGATATTGTAAAAGATGGCGAAGAACAGAAAGTCTCTTTTGATGAGCTGTTAGATCGTCCGACCATCGTTTCTGTATATATGCGTAACAATACCTCCGGTTGCGATAAGCAGAATAAAAGTTTAGCGGAACATGCGGATTGGTTTGATGAACACGGATATAACCTGGTAGCCATTAGCAAAGACACCTGCGGCTCGCACAAGAACTATGCTGAGAAGTTGGGCATCAACTATATTTTGGCATCCGATCCGGCGTATAAGTTTGCTGAAGCGACGGATTCGGTTGTAGAAAAAAATATGTTTGGCAACAAATACAATGCCCCCACGCGGTCGGCATACCTGCTTGATACCGATGGTACCGTCAAAGCTATTATTGAAAAAATTAATACTAAAGATCATGCTTCTGAGTTAAAAAGTATGATCGAAAACTTGTAGAAAAGCATTTTTATGAAGTCTCTTGTAATTGTAGAGTCACCTACGAAAATTAAAACCCTGAAGAAGTACCTGCCGAAGGACTATGTGATTGATTCTTCGATGGGGCATATTCGTGATCTTCCGGCCAATGCCAAGGAAGTACCCAAAAAATTTAAAGGCGAAGAATGGGCCAACCTGGGGGTTAATACGGATAAAGATTTTGAGCCGCTCTACGTCATCCCATCCAGCAAAAAGAAGGTGGTTAGGCGCCTGAAAAAAGAGCTGAAAGATGCGGATGAGCTTATCCTGGCGACGGATGAAGACCGCGAAGGGGAAGCCATTTCGTGGCACCTGACGGAAATATTAAAGCCGGATGTACCCGTTAAACGCATGGTCTTCCGCGAAATAACCAAAGAGGCCATCCAAGAAGCACTTAAGCATTTCCGTGATATTGATATCAACCTGGTGAATGCCCAGGAGGCGCGTCGAATCATTGATCGCCTGGCTGGATATACCATTTCGCCCCTGCTGTGGAAGAAGATTGCTCCCGGCCTGTCTGCGGGACGTGTCCAGTCCGTAGCCGTTCGTTTTTTAGTAGAGCGGGAACGGGAGCGGATGAAGTTCCGGTCTGCCCGGTATTGGGATTTGAAAGCCAAGCTGCATAAGCTGGAGGATGAACATATTTTTGAAGCAGACCTTACGCATCTCGACGGTAAGCGTTTGGCGTCGGGTAAGGATTTTGATGAAAATACCGGCAAGCTCAAGAAGCCCAAAAAAGTAGTTCTGTTGGATGATGAGTCTGCTTCCGAACTTCGTGACGATCTGGATGAAGCAGAATGGCGCGTTTCTGAGGTGAAAAAGAACCGGAAGAAGCGTAATCCTTCGCCGGCCTTTATCACTTCTACGCTGCAGCAGGAAGCCAACCGGAAGCTGAATTTCTCGGCGAAACAGACCATGGGAGTCGCCCAAAAACTGTACGAGAATGGATACATTACCTACATGCGTACAGACTCAGCCCGTTTGTCTGGACAGGCCATTAATGCGGCACGTAATGCCGTAAAAGATGAGTATGGTGAAGAGTACCTGTTTGAACGCGTTCGGAATTACGGGGGAGGAACAGGAGCACAGGAAGCTCACGAGGCTATCCGTCCGGCGGGCAGCAGTTTTAGAAAGCCCGAAGAGGCCGGCTTGCGAGGTGCCCAGTTTAAGCTTTATGATTTAATCTGGAAACGAACTATTGCCACGCAGATGGCTCGAGCAGAGCTCGAGTTTACGAATGTGACCATCGAAGCTAAAGCCAATGGTAAGGTAGCCGAGTTCAAGACCAGCGGAAAGAAAATTATCTTCCCCGGCTTTTTCAGAGCTTATGTAGAGGGAAGCGACGATCCGGATGCAGCACTTGAAAACCAAGAGCGGTTTTTGCCGGAGCTGAACGAAAAGGAAGAAGTGATAGAAGAAGGCATTGAACCTATTTCTCACGAAACCAAACCACCGGCCCGATATACTGAGGCAACGCTGGTAAAAGAATTGGAAAAGCGGGGGGTCGGCCGACCCAGTACGTATGCATCCATTATTAGTACGGTGCAAAACCGGGGCTATGTAGAAGCCGAAGGCAAAACTTTGATACCGACCTTTACTGCTTTTGCCGTAACCGAGCTGCTGGAAAAGAACCTGCACGACCTTGTGGACAGTGATTTCACCTCAGAGATGGAGGCCAAACTGGATGAAATTGCCCATGGTAAGCTTGATACCAACAATTATTTGAGCGCTTACTATAAAGGAGATAAAGGACTCAAAGCCAAAGTTGATGAACAGGAGGATGAGATTGACCCTCAGGAGGCACGTCACCTTAATCTTCCACTTGAGGGCCTGAATGGGATTAAGGTCTTTGTAGGGCGATACGGTCCTTACATCAAGCAGGAAAAAGATGGAGAAGAGCTGACGACTTCCATACCGGACAGCTGGAAACCCAGTGATATTACGGTTGAAAAGCTGGAAGAACTGATGAAAGCCGAAGAGGAGGGACCCAAGTCCATTGGTGACCACCCGGATGCCGGAGAGCCGATCTTTATTCTAAATGGACGGTACGGCCCTTATGTGCAGGTTGGGGAAGTAACGGAAGATAATAAAAAACCCCAGCGTGCTTCATTGTTAAAAGGGATGAAGCCGGAGGATGTGGATCTGGAGTTAGCCCTGCGCCTGCTGGAATTACCACGTCCACTGGGGGACCACCCCGAAACCGGAAAGGTTATCAAAGCCGGTGTCGGCCGATATGGTCCTTTTGTAGTGCATGATGGCACCTTTGCTTCTTTGAAGCGAAAAGACCACGTGCTGGATATTGAGCTTGACCGGGCAGTAGAGCTTTTGGAACAGAAGAAAAAGAAAAAGTCTGGTGGTCGTTCGGTCATCAAGGATCTGGGAGAGCATCCCGAGAATGGTAAAAAGGTTCGGGTGATGGACGGTCGTTATGGCCCTTACATCAAATATGGGAAGACTAACATCAGTTTGCCTGATGACTTCGATCCTGAAGAGGTATCCATGGATATAGCGATACAATTGATAACAGAAAAAGGAAAGTAAATAGATGTAGGATGTGAAACGGTACGCCTGTCTTCTGCCGTTTTTCATCTTTATTTCCCAAAATTTCTACATGACAATGATCTGTTAGTTTTCTACTTTGGGGTGTCATGGAAAAAACAACACAGCACTATTTTCAATATCCCAGGAACCTGCACGAGATAGACTTGGCTACGCTTGTGTCGATGTATCGAGACCGGGGAATTCCCAAAAAGGCTAAACCGGGTGAATATTTTGCCTGCGCGAAGACGGGCAACCTCATCAAGGAGGGAAAATGGTGGTTTGGCCAGTATTACGAACAGAAAGCATGGGATCAAACGCTTACCAAGGGTTGTGAAGGGTATCCACTGACCGAAGTGGAGCTAAATATTCTGGGTATGGCCTTCGCCGTACATGATGAAGCGCCAAAGCGCGATTATGTGGAGCAGCATTCGGGGACAATTTCTAAGCTTTCTTATATGATTGCCAATGATCTGAAAGAGTTTGGGTTCTTGTCTATTGATGATCAGAAACGCCTGTTGATTACCCCCCGTGGAGAGAAAGCGTTACAAGGGGTTGCGCGTCGTATATATGGCAAGAAATTTCATCCTGATATGCTAAGAATAAACCAAGATGATGTTGTTCGCCCTACTATTGAGCGGGCTCCCAAGGAAGACAACGAACAGGCCAGCTTGTTTTAAATGAGACGTTAAGGGATGAAGTATAAAAGGATAATTTTCTTTCTATCTTTTATTCTCTTTGCTTCTCTATTACTAAAAAATTGGTTTCATCAAGAGATATTGAACCAATATATAGTGCCATTGGTTTTTGATCAGATTGAGCCAACCTACTATTTAGATGTGTTCTTTATGCTATCTGGGGTATCATTTATTATCCTTTTTAAGGAAAAGTTTAAACGCAAGTTCAGCCCTTCTCCATTAAGCCTGTTTTTTTCTTTTTGGCTGGTGTTAATTTATTCTTATTACAGATTTATAGATGGGAAATATTTTTTTATTGAGACTAAAACAGCATCATGTTTAGCATATGGTGATATATTATTGCTTTTTGGATTGATATATCCAGTGCTTTATTTATATCGTAAATTTAAGAAGGAAAAAAATAAACAAGATTCTGAGAGAGGTTTCAACGAAGATAATCCAATAGAAGATATTGAGTCAGATCTTTTAGGAAGAAAAAGATATGCAAAAGAGATTGCTGAAAGAATTGTAAGTACACAAAATGAGAAATCATTTGCAATCGGGGTTGTAGGGCAATGGGGGACTGGAAAAACTTCCTTTCTAGAGTTAATTAAAAAGTATTTCGAAAAGGATGACTTATTAATTTTTGATTACAACCCCTGGAATATAACAGGGAGTAGCTCAATAACATCTAATTTTTTTGAAACATTTAGTATTCAGCTAGAAACCTACAGTTCCCAATTATCAAATTTGGTAAGGGTCTATTCTGCTAAGCTGGGTGCAAGTACTAATAGCTTTTTCTTAGCTGCTATATTAGAGTGGATAAATTTATTAAATCATCGAACAAAGGAATCTTTATATGATGAAATAAATCAGCAGTTGAAAGAAATAGATAAGAAGATAATTATTTTTATTGATGACTTAGATAGGCTTGACAATTCTGAAATAATTGAAGTAGTAAAGCTGATAAGGAATTCTGCAAATTTTTATCGAACGGTTTTTATTGTAAGCTATGACAGGAATTATTTATTGAATGCCGTAAAAAAAATTAATGAATCGAGCTACGAATCTTTTTTAGAGAAAATTTTTCAGCTTGAAGTTACCTTACCAAGATTTGAAGAAGATATAATTTTATCAGAGTTAGAGAACTCATTAAAAGATATCCTCACCCAAGAAGATCATGAGGAGCTTGTAAATCAATTTAATGCAATAGATTATGACCGACTATATAATTCTTCAGTTTCTTCATTTAGAGGAATTAATATTCCTGGCTATTATTTAGAAACGTTACGTGATGTTACAAGATTTATTAATCTTTTTTCAATCTCTTATTCTCAACTTCAAGGAGAGGTATACATCGAGGATCTTTTCTATTTGGAGATTTTGAGATTAAAACATCCCAATATTCATGAATTGATTTTTGAAAGATCTGATGAGTTTTTTGAAACTACTAATTCTACAGGACCAGAAGATAAAAAATTAGTATTGAAAGAAAATGAGGGTTCAAATTCTAAAAAAAAGTTAAAACTATGTGAATACCTGAATACCAAAAGTTCGGAGCTTCATATAAGTGAAGAAGAAATTGAAGCAATAAAACTTTCTTTAAAGAGAATTTTTTGGAGAAGTATCCATTATGAAGTGCACTCTTTATCAGTAGTCATTCCTTCTAATTTTAATAAATACTTTTCTTATAGGTTATTAGATGGAGATTTATCAGAAATTGAGTTTAGTAAAGCAAGAAAATTGCCAAAAGATGAGTTTTTCAAAAAAATAGATGAATGGATATGCTCAGGTTTTTCAGAAGAAGTAGAAAGAAAATTAGCTTTAATTAAAAATTTTGATAATAAAGAGGATTTCGAAAAAGTTATCTCTTCAATTTTCTACTATGCAAATAAGAAATCTAGTGATCCCAATAGTTTCTATCCATTTAAGGGATTTAATGTGCGAAATATTTATAACAAGATGTATGATCATGAAGATAGGATCACAAAGGGGTATTATTCTGGAGAACAAGAAAACTATAAGGAATTTGTTTATAGCATTTTAAACACAAGTGATACTAAATTTAATTTTCAAATTGAGTTTTTACATTTCCTCAACACTGAGTTGAACTTACATAATTTCCCATTAGATCTTGAGGAAAGAACTGATTTTTTAATTAACTATCTTGAAAAATATCTGGAAGAGACTGACCAATTTAACTTAACAACTTGGAAGATTTATATAACGAATAAACGTTGGTATAATGAAAACAAAGCAAAAAAGATTTACCCCGAAAGATCTAAAGAATTATTAAAGCAGTTCATTAAAGAAAAAGCAACCAAAAGTTATTTTGAATTTTTTATAAATGAAGAATCCTCTAAGTATTATTTAGGGGATGGGGTCAATGCTTTATTTGACGACATGTCAGAGCTCAAAAAGTTTGTGAAAGAATTAGAAGTTACTCCAATATCGAGAGAGATAAGCCATTTTCTCAATCAATTAAAAGGGGAAAAATCGATGATAGAGTTTGATTTTAAAAACCTGGATTTGTAATAAATAAGCTAATTTCAGGAGTTTAAACTTATAATTATTAAAACTAACCATTTTATAAAGTACGACTCCTAGAAAGAGATAAGTTTGATAGGCTTTTAATTACTTTTTGTCGTAGAAGCCGCCTTGAATTCTGCTTTGCCCTCCAAGGCTTTTTGTAGCTTTTGGTCATATTCATCAGCCGGAATTTCTATACAGCCAAATTGGGATAAGTGTTCCGTCCAAAATTGCGTATCCCAAAGTTTAAAACCGCCTTCTTTTAATGCTCGGTGGCACCAGTAGAGCGCTACTTTTGAAGCCTCCTTTTGCCATCCGAACATCGATTCTCCAAAATAAGCAGCTTTCAGAGAAACACCATATTGGCCGCCAATGAGATCCCAATCCTGGTTATAAACGCTTACCGAATGGGCGTGCCCCAGTTCATGCAGGTTGCAGTAAGAGTCGATAATTTCATCAGAAATCCAGGTGGAGTCACGATCGGCGCAGGCTTCCATTACTTTTCGGAAGGCATAGTCAAACCTAACGTGATAGTGACGATTTCGGATGATGCGCCTCACATTTGATGAAACATTAAATCGATCCAGTGGAATGATGCCCCGTTGCTGTGACGTATACCATTTGGCCTTCGGATCGTGGCGGGAGTCGGCCATGGGAAAGATCCCGTTTGTATAGGCATTGAGCAGTTTTTCAGGAGCAATCATTATAGGTGTTTTTTGGCTGTAACGAACAATCTAAAAAAGGTTGCCCACTTCCGATCGGAGAACCGGGCGGGGGAGGCAGCGGCGTGGATGGCTCCATTACTTTTCCTTTGTCTTTAAACAGCTGTAACATGCGGTATCCATAAAAAAGAGCAGCCTCACGTTGTTCGGAAAGTCCCTGTTTTTCGGCTTCTTTTTTCATCCACTGCCGAAGTTCCTCAAGCTTGAGATTCGTAATCGCACGAACTTGTGATGAAGCCTCACGGTCGCTCGCCAGTTCCATCATGTGATAGAGAACCAAATGATTAACCGTATTTTGGATGGCGCCTCGATAGCCTGACTGAGCGGGAGCCTGCCACGTTACATCCAACAGTTGACCGAGCAGGTCGCTTAACCCCAACCGGTTGTTGTCCCGGGCTTTATAATCTATGAGACGTGCTGTCCTGTTTGTATTCAACAGCAAGTCAATCGTCATGTTGGCAGCTGTTTCAGCTGCTCCCAGGGGATCAAAAGCGGGATCAGTATGGCTGTTAAATAGCTCGCGTGAGTTATAATAGCTAAGTGGACGCGGAGGAATCAGATCAATAATCTTTTGAGGCATCTGCAGGGCATCCGGCTGAATGGTCTTGAGCATGGCATTTAGGGCGGCGCGTTGAATGGAGTCAGCAACTGGCTTAGGATTGGGTTGTTCGTCGCCCCGCAGGGTGTAGCTGTAGTTCAATCCCCCGATGAGCTTGGCTGTACCATCCAGTTGATACCGGTGATAAAGATAAATAGGCACCAAGGCATCTTCGAGCTTCGCCATGGGCGTTCCAACGGGAATATTGGAGACCGAAAAGTTTTTGAGCGCAATTCGGCGGACATCCATAATATGATCAAGCTGGTCAACGGCATTGGTTCCATTGTCCCACAGGTGGGCCTTGGGATGAGCGCCCCCGGCTGGACGGGCATCGTAATCCGAGATAAAAAGAAGTCCTTCGTCAATAGCATTGGTAAGGATCGTTTTTAATTCGGTGGGATTATCGGTATCTGCATAGCCATAGGAGATCGTTACTTTATCCCATTCGCCAATATTGGTATCGTAGGCATTGCTCAAATTGAGGGTGCTGTCGGCATTGATGGAAACTTTAGGCGCGGGATAATCCATCACAGAAGCGCGGTCATTAACACTGGAAGCAAAGTTATGGGCAAGTCCCAGGGTGTGTCCAATTTCATGAGCGGAAAGCTGTCGGATGCGGGCCAGCGCCATTTGCAGCATGGGATTATCTTCGTCATAGCTCGTTTCGCCTTTATAGGGAGAGAGCAACCCTTCGGCAATCAAATAATCCTGACGAACCCGCAGCGATCCCAGTAATACGTGTCCCTTGATGATTTCGCCGGTACGGGGATCCACAACCGAGGTGCCATACGACCAGCCACGTGTGGAGCGATGCACCCAGTTAATCATATTGTATCGCACGTCCATGGGATGAGCGCTGTCAGGCAGCATTTTAACCTGGAAGGCATTCTTATAACCCGCTGCTTCAAACGCCTGGTTCCACCAGCGGGCACCATCGAGCAGGGCGCCACGGACTGGCTCGGGGGTGCCTGGATCTAAATAGTAGACAATAGGTTCAACAGCTTCGCTCATTGGGGCATCGGGATTTTTCTTCTTCAGCCTGTGTCGCGTAATAAATCGTTTGGTCAGCGGCTGGCCGATGGGCGTGCTATAGTCCTGGTAGCTGATGCCAAAATATCCGGCCCGGGGATCAAATGTTCGGGGCTCAAAATCGTCATCGGGCAGTTGAACAAAGGAGTGATGCTGGCGAACGGTGATGGCATCCGGGGTAGGGGTGACTGAGTGTACTTGGCCGCCTGGGCTACTTCCGGTAAAGGTAAGCGTTGCTTCAAATTCGGTGTTCTTGGGAAAGTTCATGGTTCCCTCAGGGTAGAGTGCCGACCGACTACCACTGACGCTATAGCTGCCTTCCTCATTCTGCTTCAGGCGTTCGACTACGCCATGGGCATCCCGGAGCAGGAAGTCAGTAGCATCCACCAGGATACGGTTGCCTTCTTTGGCGGCCACTTCAAATCCCCATAAAACAGACTGGGCAAAGGCATCCTGGACCGAGGCTTTTTCTTTGGGATTATCAGTGATTGCCCGATACGAATAGTTGGGTTGGACCAAAAGGACTTTATCACCTCGGCGATCAAAATAAACGATGCGATCATCACCCAGCTGATTGCGATCAAGACCAATGTCATTAGATCCCATGCCGGCCGTCAACGAATTAACATAGAGAAACTCCGTGTCGAAAGTATCCACTTCCAGCCAGACTTTGCCCTGGCTTTCATCCCAGTAATAAGTCATAAAGCCTTCTTTCTTATCGAGTCCTTCTGTTTTTTGATCGATTGAAGGCAGGTCTTGTGCGAAGAGGGTGGAGCAGTAAAACATAAGTACAATGCCAGAGAAAGCCAGTCGTTTCATGGAGCCATACTTTTCTTGAGGTTAAATGGTTATCCTAACCAATTAACAACTTATGCGCAATGGTTTAAATGGCCGAGCATTGTTGGCTATGAAATAAAAAAATCCCCGGCACTTACGAAGTGGCGGGGATTGGGGAAACTAATTATAAATTAATGCGGCTAAGTGTTACTCCGCTTCATCTTCGGAATACATATTGGCCAGGTCATTGATCATCTCTTCATTAATACCGGCCGTTACAAAACCGCCATCGTGATAAAGGTTTTGCATCGTAACTTTTCGGGTTAAATCGGAGAACAAAGTCACACAGTAGTCGGCACACTCATCCGCCGTTGGGTTGCCCAGAGGAGCCAGTTTTTCTGCGAAAGTGTACATACCGTCAAATCCTTTAATACCACTTCCGGCGGATGTCTTCGTTGGAGCCTGTGAAATGGTATTTACCCGAATACCACGGTCAGCAAGACGGCTTCCATAATTCCGGGCAATGCTCTCTAAGAGTGCTTTGGCATCGTTCATATCGCTATATTTGGAGAAAATACGCTGGGCTCCGATATAAGAAAGGGCTAAAATACTGGCGCCATCATTAAGCAGGTCGGCTTCGTCGGCGTAGCGAATCACCTTATGAAGCGATACTGAAGAGATATCCAGCGTTTGTTGCAGCCAGTTGTAATTTAATTCCTTATAATCTTTTTTCTTACGAACATTGGGAGACATGCCAATGGCATGAAGCATGAAGTCAATTTCACCATGTTCTTCTTTGACGTTTTGCATCAGTTCTTGAATCTCATCCTCCTTCGTGACGTCACAAGGGAAGACTTCGGCTCCGGTTATTTCGGACAGCTCATCAAGATCGCCAAAGCGTAAAGCAACCGGAGCATTGGAGAGCGAGAATTCGGCTCCTTCACGCTGGCACGCCAGCGCAATACGCCATGCAATACTTCGGTCATCAAGTGCGCCGAAAATGAGTCCTTTTTTTCCTTCTAATAGTCCATATCCTTGTCCATCTGCCATAAATTCTATTCCTCAATCATTTTTTCCGTTTGTTTGCGCAGCCCGAAAATAACAAAAGTTTGGTATCAAATCCGAAAATGGTTGCAGATAACCAGTACGGGGTCTATAAGCAATAGAATTTATTCTGTTGATAATAGTCTTTTTTGTCCTTATTTTGCGGAACTTTGCGCAGGTATCTGTAAGGATCCGCTAAAATTTTGTTATAAATCCATTTAAACCATGTTTCAAGATCTTTCCTCAAAATTAGATAACGCCTTTCAAACGCTGAAGGGTGAATCTAAGATCTCCGACGTTAATATTGCGGAGACTGTGAGAGAGATTCGCCGAGCTCTGCTGGATGCCGATGTGAATTATGAGGTAGCCAAGCAGTTTACGAACGATATTAAAGAGCGGGCGATGGGTGAAGATGTGCTCACGGCTGTAAACCCCGGACAGCAGTTCACTAAGATTGTACATGATGAGCTGACTGACATTTTGGGTCAGGAGCGTGTGGATATTGCCGTGGCCGACACACCGCCCACGGTAATTTTAATTGCTGGTTTGCAAGGTTCAGGTAAAACGACCTTCAGCAGTAAACTGGCTCGATATCTGAAGCAAGAAAATAATCGAAGTCCTATTCTGGCAGCAGCCGACGTCTATCGACCTGCTGCGATAAATCAGCTGAAGACCCTGGCTGACAGTATTGATGTGCCCGTCTATTCAATCGGTCAGAAAGATGCCGTACGCGTTGCCAAAGAAGCGGTGTCGATGGCCAAAAGTCTTGCACTGGATACTGTTATCATTGATACCGCCGGACGTATGCACGTAGATGCGGAGATGATGAATGAGGTAGCTGAGATTAAAAAAGCCGTTGAGCCTGATGAAACCTTGTTTGTGGTAGATTCCATGACCGGTCAGGATGCGGTAAATACAGCCAAGGAATTTAATAAAACCATCAATTATGATGGTGTAGTGCTTACCAAGCTTGACGGTGACACCCGTGGCGGAGCGGCGCTGTCGATTAAGACCGTCGTCCAGAAGCCCATTAAGTTTGTAAGTACCGGCGAAAAGCTTGATGCTCTTTCTCCTTTCTATCCCGATCGGATGTCGCAGCGAATCCTGGGAATGGGAGATGTTGTTTCTCTTGTGGAAAAAGCACAGAAAGAATTTGATGAGGAAGAAGCACAAAAGCTGCAGAAGAAAATTAAGTCCGACAGCTTTGACCTGGAAGACTTTTATGAACAATTACAGCAGGTAAAGCAGATGGGCGATCTTTCCGATCTTGTGGGTATGATTCCCGGAGCTGGAAAGGCGCTGGAAGATGCTGACATCGATGACGATTCCTTTAAGCCGATTGAAGCTATTATTTGTTCTATGACGCCGGAAGAGAAACACAACCCGGATATCTTGAATGCCACTCGAAAACGGCGCATTGCTAAAGGTTCGGGTACCCGCGTGTCTGATATTAATGATTTGCTCAAGCAGTTCGGACAGATGAAGAAGATGATGAAGTCTTTCTCAGGTATGGGCAAGATGGGCAAAATGATGCAAGGCATGCAGGGAATGAAAAACAAACTGCCATTTGGCGGTTAAGAATTTAAGAATTAAGGTTTGGCAGGCTGTTTAGCCCAGTTCTGCTAAGCTGGATGTATTGTAAATTAACGCAAGATTCCGATAACATCCTCTATTAAATCAACATAAGTTTAACGAAATAAGCTAAGAGATAATCCATTGTTAAGAATAAGATTACAACGTAGAGGTCGAAAGAAACGGCCGATCCATCATATTGTAGTGGCCGACAGCCGTAAACCCAGAGACGGTCGCATTATTGAGGATTTAGGTCGATTTGATAACATAACTCCCAAGAACGAGCTTGATCTCAAAAGAGATCGTGCACTGTATTGGTTGAAGCAGGGGGCACAGCCTTCTGATACGGTTCGTTCCATCTTTAAAAAGCAGGGGCTGATGTATGAAATGCACCTGATTCGATGGGGGAAATCGGAAGAAGAAATTGAGGCTGCCTTGACAGAATGGCGTGAGAAGCGTGAGGCTAAAGAGGAAGATGTGCCTACACGAAAAGAACGTCAAAAAGCACTGCTCGAAGCCGAAGAAAAAGAATTCCAGAAGCAGCTTAAAAAGAAAGCTGAAGAAGCAGCCAGAGAAAAAGCCAAACAGGAAGCTCTTGCTGCTGAGGAAGATGAAGAGCAGGAAGAAGATGACGAGGAAGAAGAAATTGAAGCTTCTGATGATGAAGAGGCCGCTGCTGAAGAAGTACAAGCCCAGGAAACTGAAGCCGAAGAGCAAGAAGCCGAGGCCGATACAGCTGAGGAAGAGGATACTCAGGAAGCTGCTGCAGAAGAAGATTCTGATGACGAAGTAGCTGCTGATTCTGACGACGCCGAAGAAGAGGCATCCGAGGAAGATGAAGCCGAAGCTGAATCGGATGAAGAGGAAGAAGTAGAAGCTTCTGAAGAAGATGCGGACGAAGAAGAGGAGTCTGATGAGGATGAATCCGAAGTCAAAGCAAAAGTATCTACCGATATGTTAGCGAAAGAAGCAATAGAATATATCGAAAATACTCCGCTTGATGAGCTCGAAGGTTTTGTTACTGAAGACGAAGACCGGGTGACGGTGCAACGCGCTTTAGAAGATAAGCAGGAGCAAGACGAAGAAGAATAATTGTAAATATAGCTGTACCACTTTTTGAAAGTATAGGACAGCTGGATTAAAAACATGCTGGAATCAGTAGAAGACCAGTATATAAAGGTTGGGCAAATAGCCCGGTCTCATGGCGTACAGGGGGAAGTGTTAATTATTCCCGAACTGTATGCTCCAACACTTTTTGATGTTCTTGATCTGGTTCGTATTGAAGATGCCAGAGGGGATTTGCTCCCTGCTCGAATTGAGTCGGTTCGGGTGCAAGAAAAAAACAATCGGCTTTCGTTCTTTGTAAAATTTGAGCACATAACTGATCGTACACAGGCAGATACACTCAAACAATTTGCTGTATTCGCTGAGCGCGAGACAGTAAGTCAGTTTGTGGGTGAAGAGGATGATTCGGAAAGTCTGTTATCATACAGCGTTATAGTTGGTGATAATCAGATCGGTACAGTAGCGGGCATTATTGATAACCCCGCCCATCCTATTTTGGACGTTCGGACGACCGAGCAAGACCAACTGCTTATTCCTTGTGTTGAGGAATATATTGTGGATGTTGATGAAGATAAACAACAGATACAGTGCAAAAACCTGGATCAATTAACCAAGTTATAACATATGCGCATTGATATCATATCAGCGGTACCACAAGTGTTGAAAAGCCCGTTAAGCCACAGTATTGTGGGACGAGCGCGTGATAATGAGCTGGTAGAAATACACACGCATGATTTGCGTGGTTATTCGGAGGATAAGCATAATAAAGTGGATGACTATCCTTATGGAGGAGGAGCAGGCATGGTATTGACACCACAGCCTATCTTTTCTTGCATTGAAGAATTGCAAAGCCAGCGTACGTACGATGAAATCATTTTTACAGCACCTGATGGTGAGTCGTTTGAGCAGAAAGATGCAAACACACTTTCCGTTCAGAAAAACCTGATGTTTTTATGCGGCCATTACAAAGGAGTCGATCAGCGAGTGCGAGATACTTTGATCACCCAAACCTACAGCTTAGGTGATTTTGTGCTGTCAGGAGGTGAACTTCCCGCCATGGCAATGGTCGATTCTATCGTCCGGTTGCTGCCGGGAGTGCTGGGTGATGCAGAAAGTGCACTAACCGATTCTTTCCAAAATGACCTTTTGGAAGGTCCGGTATATACCCGTCCTGCGGATTTTAGAGGGATGGAAGTGCCTGCTGTATTGCGATCTGGTGATCATCAAAAAGTGAAAGAATGGCGGCTTACAAAGTCGCTGGAGCGTACAAAGCAAGTACGTCCTGATATGTACGAGAAATTTCGAAATGAATAGTAGCAACAATTAATTATGGATAAGTTAAAATTAGCAGAACAAACGATTATAACCGACGAGTATCCCGAGTTTAAAACCGGTGATACGGTAAACGTGCACTATAAAGTGCGTGAAGGAGATAAAGAGCGTATTCAGAAATTTGAAGGGCTCGTAATCTCTCGTCGTGGATCAGGGGCCAACCAGACGTTTATGGTTCGGAAAGTATCAGCCGGAAATATCGGTGTGGAACGTATTTTTCCACTCTTTTCACCATTTATTGCCAAAATTGAGCTCAAAAAGCAGGGCGATATTAAGCGCTCTAAGCTCTATTACCTCCGTGAACGACAAGGTAAGTCCGCTCGTATCAAGGAGAAGGATCAGAATCAGAGCAGGGTTAGAGAGTTAAACCGCGAGGCTGAAGAACGAGCTA
This sequence comes from Fodinibius salsisoli, assembly GCF_026229185.1. Lineage (GTDB taxonomy): Bacteria > Bacteroidota > Rhodothermia > Balneolales > Balneolaceae > Fodinibius > Fodinibius salsisoli. The sequence goes on from NZ_JAGGJA010000005.1 coordinate 63,949, forward strand.
AAGCCGCTGATGAAGACGAGTAAATACTATTTACTCTTTTAAGGTTTTAAAAGTGGAGGCTACTTTAAAAGGTAGGCTCCATTTTTTATAGGTAGGAAGTTTGCCAACTTGTTCAGTAAAAGTTGCTTCTTAGCTGTTTTTGGGCTAATTAATCTGTTGATTAGTCATGTAAAAAACTCTGAAATGTGTCTGCCAGCGGACTTTATGAAGGAAAAGGTGTTAAGGATATTCTTTTTTCTTACCGTATTAGCTGTCATTGGGATAGGTCAGGAAGCTGACGCCCAGATTCAAATACAAGAAGTATGGACCTCGCAGTATCAAAATCTCGGAGTCTACTCATCTCCACGTGTTGCTGACCTCAACCAGGACGGTACAAAAGATATAATACTTGGTGCAGGTCGGCAGGAGTTTGAAGCTACTGACAGTGCAGTAGTAGCGATAAATGGCATGGACGGAAGCATGCTGTGGAATGTAGGGGCCAGAGATCAGATGTTTGGTTCTGCCACTCTATTGGATGTTAGCCAAGACAGTGTCCCGGATATATTCATCAGTGGACGTTCGGCAGAGCTTAAGGGCATTAATGGGGAGACAGGCAAAGTAATGTGGGAATTTTATGAAGAAAATGATCCCATTCCCAGTGCTAAGGGGTATTACAATTTTTACAATCCCCAAGCCATTCCAGATCAAAATGGGGATGGAGTTTCGGACCTCTTAGTATCTAATGGCGGCGATGTAAATGCAGCACCAGATGATTCCAACCGTCCACCGGGCTACCTGATGATTATTGATGCCCAAAACGGAACTCTGCTTGCAAAGGCCCCTATGCCGGATGGCAGGGAAACCTATATGTCACCAGTCGTAGCACAAATACATCCCGCTGACCAAGAATATACTGTAATTTTTGGAACGGGAGGAGAAACAATCGGAGGGCGCCTTTACCGAACGACAATTGAAGATGTGATGAGGCAGGATCTTTCAGACGCTATTGTCCTGGATAGCAGCCAAAATAAGGGATACATTGCCCCTCCCGTTTTGGCCGATATTACTGAAGATGACTATCTTGATATTATTGCCAATGCCGTTGAAGGCAAAATAATAGCGGTTAATGGCCAAAATAACAGGTCATTATGGTCACAAAAAATACCTGGGGCTGAGGCCTATAACTCAATCGCCGTGGGCTATTTCAATAAGGACTCTATTCCGGATTTTTTCACCGGATTTTCTAAAGGGGTATGGCCGGATCTTCCGGAATCCGACCAATTGATGATTGATGGAAAAACCGGTGATATCGTATTCCAGGATTCGTTGGGTATGCATCAAACCAGCAGTGCGGTGGTCGCTGATTTTAATAGCGACGGATTTGATGATGGACTGATGAGTATCAACATTGCAATTATTAAAAAGCAAATATTAAAGTTCTACCACAATTTGCTGGTTGTCTTCGACTTTAAAAGTGGCAAGACCTATCAGCTAACGGATTATGCTCCGGGAGTTAACTTGGCTTCAACGCCCTGGGTGGGTGACCTGGACGATGATGGGAAACTTGATATCATTTACTGTAGTCTCACTGAAGACAGGAATATCTTTGCAATGGATGGCTTTAAGGTCTCACGGATCAGTACGAATATTAAGCTCAAGCATGCTGTGCGTTGGGGAGCCTATATGGGCAGTGGATATAACGGGATATTTAAATAATAGCTTTCTTTACCCTTATTCATCTTCTAATGCCTTGTTCACCTTAAGCAGCATATACTTATAGGAGATTTTGTGATCCCCTTGTTGCGTATCCACTATCTTTTCCAGAATTTCTTTTGTTTTTAGCAACCATTGATAGTAAAGGTGACTCATATCAGAATTGTTGAAAGACATCCTGGGAAAGAACCCAAAGCCACTGACATCCCCACCTTCTAAAGTATTCGTTCCACTTCTATAAATAAGTGGTATAAAACAGCTATTAGAAGAATAGAAAGTCGGATCTTTTCCAGTACTCATTGAAGTTGACCTCACCGAAAAGGGGTTCGTATTCGGTACGTTCTCTACCTTGGAGTATGAGATCAAGAGATCGGTCAGCGTTGACTGCATAGATCGCTTCCCTTCTGATGAAGTTTGCCCCTCCAGCGTCGAGCCCCATACAAAATTGAAAATATCTTTGATGAATTCTTTGCGGGTATAGGAATCTGCTGTAGCTTTACTGGCACTGAGGGCAAGTCGGCCGGGGCGCTGTAAAATCAAACTCTGTAAGAAGAATCGCCGGATATATTCGGCCGGCTGATCATTGATATTATTACTGTTTTTGTCGAGGCTAATCTCATTGAACCACTCCAGGTTTTCGACTGTTTGTAAGATAAAGAGAGTGGATTCTCGTTGTTTCTGCTCAGGAACAACTTTGTAAGCCGGTAACGGGTCATCAGCATACGTTTCGTACTGATAAATGCCACCAATATTGCGCATTACGTGGATAAGCGGCCACACAAAATAGATATTCATAATCCAGTAATGCTGCTGGGTTCTGAAAGATAAATCCTGATCTTCCTGCTTTACCCAGTCGTTAACATTATCCAGGATATATTTAAAATTGCTGATAGCATATTGGGCTGTTTTAATAAGATCAGCTCCCAAATCCTCGGCCTGGGCACTCGGATCAATAATCTGGAGTTGTTGTTTACCGTAACGGTAGCGAGGATCGTCAATTTTGTTGGAAATCCAGCGATCCAGTACCGGAATTTCTTCCTCAGGAGTAGTGGCCTTAAAAATAGGAGTGTATAACCATTTGATGGCATACTCATCATAAACACCGAGCTTAGGTGGCATGAGCTTAACCCCACGTTCATGATCTCCGGGTTGGGCCACAATGTTAAAACGGGCATAGTCCATAATGGAGGGAGTGGTACCATATCGTTGGGTAAAGGTGGGCGATCGAAGAGAGTCGGTGGGAAAAGCGGAAGAAGCACCCATGTTATGCATCAGGCCAAGTGTATGCCCCACCTCATGGGCCACGACGTAGCGTAAACCCTTCCCAATTAACTCATCCGGAACCCGGGTGGTGCGCACACGCTTATCGGTTGCGGCCGTATATCGAAACATCCAGTTATTGAGCAGGTCGGTTATTCCATGATAGATGTACACGGTGGCACTCAGGATTTCTCCGGACCGGGGATCGACCCAGGATGGACCCATGGCGTTTTGTTTAGGGGTAGCCGAATACTTGATGCAGCTGTATTTGAGGTTATCCGGATCAAAATTAGGATCGTCTTTGGGATACATTCGGGTAACGATCGCATTTTTATATCCTATTTTTTCAAACGCCTTATTCCAGTCGTGCACTCCTTTCTTGATGTAGTCAATCCACCGGTCGGGAAATTGGTTGTCAATATAAAAAGTGATGGGATCGACGGGTTCAACTAATTTACCCCTTTTGAAGGCTTCAATATCTTTGGGTTGTAAATCCCACCGGTTGGCATAATAGACGTTTTCTGTTCCATTACCCTGAGTTGAATATTGGTTTTGGCGGGTATAAAAAATACCGATACGGGGATCGTTAATACGGGGACGGGCCGGCTCGTCGGGGAGCAAAATTAATGATCGCTTCATGAGAAAAGTAGCCGGCCGATCATTTTCTATTGAAATTGTACCTGCAAATTTTCGGCTAACATCAAAAGACAAATAACTGGACACCGTAATATTATCCTCGTATGCCGTAACATCCGACAACAACGAACGGCTGTTCTTGTAGGTTGAGCTTGTAGATTCAAACATCCCATCATTACCGCCATATGGCCCAAAAGGATCAATCGCTTTATTACCGTTCACAAAAAACTTGGTGGCATTGAAAACAAGAGCTGAGCTATCCGGACTTTCTGCTTTTATATCAAAAGAAGCTATAATAGGCCCGATATTGCTTTTATCGAGGGCGTTATGGATAGAAGTTGCCGGGGGTGAGGCTTTAGCGGTAAACCGGGCCTCACGCATGTGGATGGTAGAATCACTCATACTAAAATAGATAGGCAAAGGCTTATTCGGTTGTTCACCGGCCGCCGCATCATTGGGGTTACTGGTGGATTCAACAATGGAGCCTACCAGCATTTTTTGCCCAAAGAGTGTCTTCGGAAATTCAAAATAGACGTCTCCATCCATTTTGTGGAGCGTAATCATTCCTTCAGTAGTTTCAACCTTTTTATCTTCAAACAGTTTTTCGTAATCGGTCTTTGTCTCCGTTTTATCCTGAGCAAGCAGATCGGGAAGACCACTGAGGAAAAAAGCACCTATAAGAATTAATATGACTGCAAACCGTTTCATAGTGAAAGCAATAAAATCAGTGCGTTAAAGTACTTTTTTAAGTTGATGTAGCAGTAACTGGTAGTGAGCTTTGGTTTCTGCATCAGGCATCTGTTCTACTTTATTTTGAAGCAGCGTCTGTACCTTCAGAAGGTATTTATAGCTGATAAGATCTATCGAAGGTCCAACAGGGAAATGGATCTGTCCGCCATTGTATGAGGCAGAAACCATACCACTACTTTCATTCTGCCGATATTCCAACGTGGTAGCAACGGATGGTTTATTTTGTAGTAATTCAGCTAAAACTATCCGATCGTCTATCATATTTTTGCGCTGGCCTGTAAACGAACGACCTGAACTTAGATTGACGGTACTCGCTGCTTTCATATCTTCAACCGGGAGTTCACTGGTTTCGATGGTCGTACCCACAAAGGCTTTTTGAAGAGCTATATCCACATCACCAAGTGGCTGACTTTTCATTGTTTTGCTCCAAACGGATTCATACAGATCCTGCATGGCCAGCGCGGGCGTGTATGGATGAGGTTCTTCTGACAGCTCCGATGACATATAAACCATTAGTGGTCCCTTCATCAGGAGTTGCACCATTTTTTCACGCAACAAAGCGGATATATCTTCAGTAAGTTCAAAATTTTGAATAATATTATCATCCATCATCCAATCTAATTGTTGGATTTGATTTAGCAGGAACATATAAGCCTGCCGCTGCTTTTCGCTGGGTACGGACTGAAACCGTGGCCGAGGGTCGCCTTCATAAATTGGATTGGAATAAATGCCGCCCACATATTGACCTGTGTTATTTAAATATTGCACATACTGTTGAATAATGGTTTTCCAAAGAGCTTGGCGATAAGAGAAATCTTTATCCTCGGTGGAAATCCATTTATTCAGGTTCTGGAGAATATACTTCAAGTTTTTGAGACCGTATTTTGTTGCCTCAACAGCATTGTCTCCCAAATCGTTACCTTGGATAGTGGGGTCCTTGATATTAAAGCCTGGCAGCGCATAGCGATATTTAATATCATCCGCCTTTTCGTCCACAAACTTGTTCAAAGTATCTCTTACCTCCATCTGGGAGTATTTGTCACTGGGAAAATACTGGTAGTTCCATTTGGTTACATAAAAATCGTAAGGACCAAATGGTTTGGAAGTAAGTTGCACCCCACGTTTTTTATCACCCGGTTGTGCCACATAATTATACCGGGCATTATCCAGGGTGGAATAGGTGGTTCCAAATTTCTGAGTGAAGGTAGGTGAACGCAGAGAGTCTACATCAATAGAAGCAGAGGCAGCTCCGTTTGGTTTAAAACCCAAGCGGAAACCTACCTGTCGGCGGACATGGTACCGGATGTCGTCTTGAATATATTCTTTTGGTATATGCCTGCTTCGAACTTCTGGATCCGTTGCCCCGGTTTGCACGAACCGCTGATGGGCAATTCGCTTGACCAAATCATGGTAAATATATATTGATCCATTCAGGACTTCTCCACTTCGCGGGTCTATCCAGGAAGAGCCGGTAATCCGCTGGGCCGTATTGGGTACATAACGAACCACGCTGTATTTAATATTATCCGGATCAAATTGAGGGTCGCTTTGGGGATACTCTTTGGCTTGAATAGCATTCTTAAAACCGATCTCTTCAAAGGTTTCATTCCAGTCTTCAATGCCTTGTTTGATCGCTTCTTTCCACTGCTCAGGGAAGTCTTTGTCGACATAAAATGTAATGGGGTCGGTTGCTTCTACCAACGTCCCTTGCTGATACGCTTCAATATCTTTGGGTACCAGGCGAAACCGGCGGGCAAAATGTATGTTTTCTGCTTTGTTAAGGGGATTGTCATATTCATATTTCTGGATGGTAGCTATACCAATTCGTGAATCCCCAATACGTGGTTGCATGGGCTTTTCCGGTAATAGGAGAAATGTTCTTGTCATAAGGGCCGTAAAGGGCTGCTCTTCTCTTACGGTATTACCGCTGTTCGATTTTAGGTCATACTCATAAGACAAATGGCTTTTGATACTTATATTGTCTTCAAACGCTTTGAATTCCCCCAGAAAGGATCGTCCACTTTTAAATCGGGTGGAATAATCAACCCCGGAAGGTAAGTTCATGCCATCCTTATTGAAGGGAGAAAGGTTTTTATTATCACGGCTAAAATAATTCGAAACTTCGATGAGCGCGGAAGAATGGTCGTCATTATAGGCTTCGATGTCCCATTTTTTAATAATTGCCCCCATGCTGTTTTTGGCAAGTGCATTTTGCAAGCGCTCAAACTGTGGTTGTTCAGGTGTTATTGAGTTCCGTTCTATCTTCCGAAGAAGGATGGTTGAATCGACCCGACCGAACGTCAAATGCAGAGGAGGATGTGGTTGCGCTCCGAGAGCTCCAAAATCATTATCGCTGGTTTCTGATATAGTAGATCCCAACAGCATCTCACGTCCCAAAAGAGTAAAGGGAATTTCCAGATAGAGTTTCTTCTTCACCTTGTAGAGATTCATCAGGCCTTTTTCCGTTTGCTCGGCCTTGGAAACAATTTTTTCGTAGAGCGTCTTTTTATCCTCTTCTTTTTCGTTGGATTTCGCCGAAGTGCTATCGGCTGATGTAGTATCAGCTTCGATAGTCTTTTTAGGCTCTGCTTTTCTACTTGCAGGCTGTGTTGTTTGGCAAGCTGTGATTAGCATAAACAGCAATCCAAGTATTCCGGCAAGTATGGTAGGTATGGATTTTTTCATAGATACGCATGAGATGAGTCAAAGGTATTTTTCCAGATAAGAATAAAAATCAGGTTAACAGCTAAGCCAATGGAATATTCTAAATTAGATAGATAATGAAAAAGCCCAAAGCTGTCAATATGATAAGCTAAACCTGGCGGTATGCAAGTCCTTCAACAAAAATGTGTTAACCGGGTTGTTTTTCAGCCTCATATACCGTCATAGGAGGGATATTACGCCATTCCCAATCGGTTTGAACATTCCCAAAAGCCTTGTGCAACGCGTCTTCCAGATGACCAGATGTTTGATAGGCTAAAAACTTTCCACCTTCTTTGAGTAGGTTTATACTTTGATCTAAAACCGATGCTTTAGTTTCTTCATCCAAAAATGAAAATGGAATACCCGATATAATATAATCGGTATTGCCTATAAGCTGATCAGGCAACAAGTCGGTCACATATTCTACACTTTGATCATAAAATGAAAGCCGTGGATCGTTTATCTCCGTTAACTTTTTAAAGAGTAGTTCATTGGTTTCAAAAAGATGAAGCTGAGAATTGGGCGTCATCTTAGGAAGCAGAAAACGCGCATATACACCAGAACCAGCTCCATACTCTACAATCGTCAGGTCCTCATTAAAATTGATAGGGCTACAGACCCGACGCATACAAAATTTAGAAGTTGGCGTAACCGAAGCTACATCCTTGTCCTTGAAAAAGCTTTTTAAATAGGTAAGGGTACTCATCCTTTGTTATTGGTCATCAGTTATTGGTTAATGGATTACCCTAATAACCAATAATACATTAACTGTTAACTAAAGCTCGTCTTCGAGTTGTTCTATCTGGTCACGAATACGGGCCGCCTCTTCGAATTCCATATTTTTAGCGGCCGTCTTCATAGTGTCGTACAGGTACTCTAAAAAATTCTCCTTATCATCGAAAGTAACTTCTTTCATGGCTGGATTCGCCTGATACTTGATGCCTTCCTCGGCTACTTTTATCGTTTCCAGAGCTTCTTGCTCTTCGCCGTCTTCATCTTCAAGATCAAAGCTCCGTGAAGAGATCAGCGCCGGATCAACTAATGGTTTCAATTCTTTTTCGATCGTCTTCGGCGTAATGCCGTGCTCTTCGTTATATTCTTTCTGGATTTTGCGCCGTCGTTCGGTCTCATCAATAACGGTACGCATACTATCGGTAATTTTATCGGCGTACATAATGGCTTTGCCGTCAACGTTACGGGCCGCACGGCCGACAATCTGGAACAGCGAGGTCTCTGAGCGGAGGAAGCCTTCTTTGTCAGCATCCAGTATAGCAACTAAGCTGAGTTCGGGAATGTCGATACCCTCCCGCAACAAGTTGATACCAACGAGGACATCAAAATCGCCTCGACGAAACTTGAAAAGTACCTCCACACGTTCCATAGCACTCAGTTCACTATGCATGTAAGCAGCTGAGATGCCCACTTTTTTAAGATACTCACTCAGTTCTTCACTGAGTCTTTTCGTTAGCGTAATACAAAGTACACGGTCACCCTTTTCAACTCTTTTGCGGATTTCATCCAGCAAATCATCAATCTGGTTTTCTACAGGACGTACTTCTATTTCAGGTTCCATCAGTCCGGTAGGACGTACAATTTGCTCCACAAAAACGCCACCACTTTTTTCCAGCTCATAATCACTTGGCGTAGCACTTACAAAGATAGCCTGATTGGTAACGCTCTCCCACTCGTCAAAGGTGAGTGGGCGGTTATCCATTGCGGAGGGAAGGCGAAAACCGTGTTCAACAAGCTCTGTCTTGCGGGACCGGTCGCCTCCGTACATGGCCGAAATCTGTGGCACCGTCTGGTGACTTTCGTCTACAACGAGCATGAAATCATCAGGGAAATAGTCAAACAAGCAGTAAGGACGTTCGCCCGGCTTTCGATTACTGAGGTACCGGGAATAGTTTTCAATGCCCGAGCAGTAACCGATCTCCTGCATCATCTCAATATCAAATAAGGTTCGTTGCTCCAGTCGTTTTGCTTCAAGGTGTCTGCCTTCGTCTGTGAGCGTACCAATACGCCAGTTGAGCTCATCCCGAATTTGATCAATGGCCTGCTCTAACCGGCTTTGCGTAGTCACATAGTGAGAAGCAGGATAGATATGAAATTCCTCTACCTGTTCCAGAACATTACCAGAATCGGTATCTACAATTTCCATCTTCTCAATTTCATCGCCCCAGAAAGAGATCCGGAGTCCATCTTCGGCATAAGCAGGATACAGATCCACCACATCGCCACGTACCCGGAATGTTCCGCGGGTAAATTCACGATCATTGCGGGTGTAGTGTAGGTCCACCAGATCGTACAGCAGTTTATTACGCGGGATCTCCATGCCGGTCTTAAGCTTGATGATCAGCTTTGCATACTCAGAAGGCGATCCGATACCGTAAATACAGCTGACCGATGATACGATAATGACATCACGCCGCCCGGAAAGTAGTGAGCTGGTGGCCCGGAGCCGCAGTCGCTGAATTTCATCGTTGATGGACAAATCTTTTTCAATATATTTATCCTGCGAAGAGAGGTAGGCTTCCGGCTGATAGTAATCGTAATAGGAGATAAAAAACTCCACCCGGTTATTGGGAAAGAAGTCACTGAGCTCGCGATAGAGCTGTGCGGCCAGCGTCTTGTTATGACTCATAACCAATGTCGGCCGCTCTACCTGGTCAATGACATCCGCAACGGTTCGCGTCTTTCCGGAACCGGTAATTCCCAGCAGTGTTTGGTACTGATCACCATTCTGGAGGCCCTCTACCAACTCCTTAATAGCTTTGGGTTGATCCCCCGCAGGTGGCCAGGGCGACTGTAGATCAAAATGAGACATGAAATTAGAAAAATATTAAATTCAGTTTATTTGGTGGTTTATCTATAACGAAAAACAACCACAATCATTCACTTAAAATCACATTTTTTTAGGGCAATTGACAGTAAAGCTTTAAGTTTAGGCTCTGATTTTAAAGAAAATGATTTACTACAATAAGCATGGCTCAAAGCGAAACAAAATTAGGTCCACAACGCGAGCGTATTGATGAAATTGATCGCCAGCTGTTGGACTTACTCTCCGAACGTAACGAAATTGTCCACGAGGTTATTGAGAAGAAAATACAGAATCAACTGCCTATTTTTGCTCCTAAGCGAGAGGATGAGAAGACCGAAAAATTTCGCCAAATGGCAGCACAGCGAGATTTGGACCCCGATTGGGCCGAAGACTTTCTTCGGATGATCATGGCTTCTTCCCGGGCCAGCCAGTCCTCTAATGAATTTCCCCGCGCAACCGAAGAGCCCAAGCATATACTGCTGGTGGGGGCCCGTGGCGGTATGGGAAGCTTGTATGCACGCGTTATGGAGCAGACCGGCCACAAAGTGTATAAAATTGACAAACATAACTGGCATGAGCTGGAAGAAATAGCTCCCAAGCTTGATTTGGCTATCGTTACTGTGCCTATAAATGCTACCATTGATGTAGTAAACCGACTGGCCCCTAAACTCAAAAAGGAGACAATACTGGCAGACTTTACCAGTAATAAAACCGATCCTATTAAGGCCATGAAGGCCGCGCATGAGGGACCGATACTTGGTCTTCACCCCATGCACGGTCCGGATGTACATAACCTCTCGAAACAGTTGATGGTTGCCTGTGCCGAACGCGATGCTGAAGCCTCGCAGTGGGTGCTGGAACAGTCAAAACTTTGGGGCATGCGCGTTATTGAAGCGGATCCGGAAAAGCATGACCATGTGATGCATATGGTGCAGGGCTTACGTCACTTTGTGGCACTTCTGCACGGATCGTTTATGAAAACATACGATTTGAAACCCCATGATATTTTGGATTACTCAAGTCCCATCTACCGTGGTGAACTGATGATGACAGGACGTATTTTTGCCCAAAGCGCCGAACTTTATGCTGATATCGTTTTCTCGAATGAAGAACGGCGCGAATTGCTCCTCAACTTTATTGAGCATAACGATCGGTTGGCCGAAATGGTCAAACAGGACAATAAAAAAGGTTTTGTTAAAGAGTTCGAAGCAGTTACGGACTTTTTTGGTAGTTTTGCCAATCAGGCATTGGAGGAAAGTGGCTACCTGATTGATCGATTGACGGATCGTTTCGCTTAATCAATATTTGCCCCAATATTTAACGTAAACCTTAAGTTTTAGCTATGAAATTTTCCAGACTCCTTACCGTGGTTTTAGTCGTTGTATTTTTTGCAGGATGTCAACAATCCCAAGATCAAGGCCAACAGAATGATGCTGGATCTTCAGTATTGGATACACCTAAAAAGGACTGGGCGTTAGTAATCCATGGTGGAGCTGGTGTAATTTCAAAAGATATGCCGGATTCTATTAAAGAAGCATATCACCAGGATCTGGATGAAGCATTGACGATAGGAGAGGACATTTTACAGGAAGGTGGTTCTGCGGTAGATGCGGTAGAAGAAGTGATCAACTATTTAGAAGATAACCCTAAATTTAACGCGGGTAAAGGAGCCGTTTTTACCCACGAAGGGGGCCACGAGCTTGATGCCGCTATTATGATTGGCAATACGCGCAAAGCTGGAACAATCACAGGTGTAAAGACCGTCAAAAATCCAATTTCATTAGCACGGCTGGTCATGGGAACCTCCAAACACATTATGTTTGCTGGTGAGGGGGCTGAAAAGTATGCCGATAAAATGGATGTTGAGCGAGTTAATCAGGACTATTTTTATACCGAAAGAAGATATAAATCATGGCGCCGGGCCATCAAGCGAGGACAGGAGCAGTCTTCTGTTTTAGAAGCGGAAGAGGAGCGAGCGTTGTTTTATGATAAAGATAAGTTTGGTACGGTGGGTTGCGTAGCACTGGATACCGAAGGCCAGTTGGTGGCTGGAACTTCTACGGGAGGCATGACCAACAAGATGTATGGGCGTGTAGGCGATGTGCCTATTATTGGATCCGGCACCTATGCCAGCGATGTCGTCGCCGTTTCTATGACGGGGTGGGGGGAACGGATTATGGAAGCTGTTTCGGGACATACCGTCAGCGCTTATATGAAACACAAACCAGGCAGCTTAAAAGAAGCCGGAAACTATTTGCTCCGCGAAGTACTTCAGCCGGGTGACGCCGGTATGATTGCTGTTGATAAAGATGGCAATATGCTGATGGATATGAATACACAGGGCATGTTCCGGGGAAAGTCAGATTCTGAAGGCAACCGAGAAGTTGCTATCTGGAAATGAGATAAAAGGAGGGGGCTTTGAAACTGGGCTATCATATTGACAGTAGGTAAAGTTTCTTGATCCTCTTTTATTATTCTTTACGTATATAAGGAAAATAACTCTAAATCAATGTTATTATCTATTATGCGTATTCACTATTTATTTCTTTTGGCTATTATCCTATTCTCATTTCCTGCCTGTAGTGATTCTGGTACTGGGTCAGAGACAGGAAGTACTAACAAAGCACTGGGAATTCGACTTATTAATACCGGTTCTGAAGATTTGGAAGTAGAGTCAAGGGGAGATGTTTACACTGTTTTTTGTTATAAAAGCGAAGGTTGTGAAACCTTTGAGGGTGGCGGTTTATCTGCACATACAATTTTTCCTGATAATCCAGAGGCTATTATAAATTATTCTTCTACCGATGATAGCAAAACTGCCAATGGCGTAAAAGTTGCTTTTAAAGTTATTTCTGGTGAAGGGAAAGCGGAGATAGTTCAGGGAAGAGCATATGTAGAAGACGGCTGGCCTGAGTTTGAAGCATCTAAGGTAGTCCATACATCAAACGCTTTTTCAACCGGTGAAACGGTAAGGTTTGAGTATGGAAATACAGATTAACAACTATTCCATAAGGTTCTGGTCTATCATGGCACAAGAGCAAGTTGTAGCTATGATAGATTTAGAACTTTTTAACTTACCTTATTCAAACCCCATATTAAATTCTTCGCGCAATTCTTGAATATAAATGCCAATATTATTTCGAAGCTCAAAAAGCTGCTGATGAAAAGAGAAATATTGCTTGGTTGTAAGAAATGGAGCTTCTTTGAGATGTTTTTGCAGGATCGTTAGTCCATCATTGGCATAGTAAAGAGCTTTTTTGGTATAGGCAATATTTCCGCCTAAAAATTCAAGGTCAAATCCAAAGGAATAGCCACCGGCAATTTTAGCTCCAATTTTTAGTATACGGCCGACGAAATTATTGCAGTCTTCATTGATATGCTCGGGATTGAGCGTCTCTGCCCATTGTAAAATAAGGGCTGACAGGCTACGGGCATCATCATAAATATCCAGCATTTCGATGGAGCCATTTTCGGTACGGGCAAATTCATCACTTAATGCTTTCCATTCTTCACCAGCATCGAAATCCTCTTCTTCAAGATCTGACTCTTCGGTGTTCCATTCCTCGGGGAAGGATTCATCTATATCGTCATCTTCTTCCCATTCTGTATAATAATCGTCTTCTTCATCAAAGTAGGGATCATTAAATTCCAGCTCTTCCCTGATGAAAGCATCAACGGCATCCAGTTCGTCTTGGCTTTCCCGGAGTAACGTTAGCCATCGGGGCGTGCTATTCAGGGGGTCGGGAGCAATAAACTTGCGCAGGTGAGTGGTCTGCTTTTCTATCTCGTTTAGATGAGCCTCCCACTGGTGCTCATCCCATACGTCGTCGTTAAAATCGTTAAACATAGCCATGGCATCCGGTTGACAAAAGGTTGAGTCAATTGACGATAACTTCTTATAAGAAACGTAATTTGATTGTTAATTGGTATAGGAAATTTTAAAAATAGCGGTTCATGATGAAGAGAAATCCAGCTGCTCAATCCTAAAGCTGTTCCAAGACGCCCATAATAACTTTTGACATTTTGGGCTCTGCCATACCCGCTGCTTTTAAAACTTTTTCAATATCGATGGGTTCCAAAGCATCCGGGAAGCATTCGTCGGTGATGACCGAAATTCCCAAGACGTCCATTCCCATGTGAACGGCTGAAATAACTTCAGGAACGGTGCTCATACCTACTACGTCGGCGCCAATCATACGTAAAAAGCGATATTCAGCTTTGGTTTCCATAGTTGGACCGCTGAGGGCGAGATATACGCCTTTGTGCATTTTAATTTCGTTTTTGAGGGCAACCTCTTCAGCCAAATTCTGCAGGCTTTCGGTATAAGGTTCACTCATATCCGGAAAGCGTGGACCAAGCTCTTCATCATTGGGTCCAATCAGGGGATTATCACCCAGCATATTGATATGGTCCTTAATCAGCATAATATCGCCTCGCTGATAGTTGGTATTCATCCCTCCACAAGCATTGCTGACGATCAACATTTCAGCACTAAGTGCTTTAATAACCCGTACCGGGAAAGCGATTTGTTGCATAGAGTAGCCCTCGTAGTAGTGAAAGCGTCCCTGCATGGCCACTACGTTTTTACCGCTGAGTTTACCAAACAATAACTGTCCAGCATGGCTTTCAACAGTAGAAACAGGAAAATGAGGAATATCAGCATATGAAATTGCATCCTTAACCTCTATTTTATCGGCTAAATGACCGAGACCAGTGCCTAAAATAATTAAGTAGTCCGGGCGGTGATCCGTTTGTTCTTGAATATAGGAGAGTGCTTCGTGGCGTTTATTCCGAAATTCCTTAACCGTTTCGCGCTGCATAGGCGGAAAATTTATTAAATTAATGAGTAGAGAAAGAAGAAAATAGGAAAAGGAAGATAGAAAAGGTAGGGGAATAAGAGATAAGGGTATAGGTTGGAAATCCGTGCCTCCGGATTACCAATTAGACCACTGTGTATTGAAGCCTTGAAAGGAATAAGGGCCACCTTGATCCCTTATAGCCCTGTTGTCTATCTATTAGTCCAGCTCATCGATGATATCATCAACATTTTCAGCACCGGGGGGGAGTGGTTGTGGATCGTCTTGGTTATTATTTTGTTTGTCAGCAGCTTTATGGCGTCGTTCGGCTCGCTCTTTTAAGCTGTCTGATATTTTAGCTTCATCATCAGGAAGGTTGAATAAAGAAGCCTCATCTTTTGAAAATTGCTCCAGAGATTCCTGGGCCATTTCCAGGTAAGATCGGATACCGCCAATAATTTCTTTGCGCCGGTCGAGCAGTCGAATAATGCTTTGCCGCACTTGTTGGCGCTGCTGGGTGGCTTCCCGGATAATGGATTCGGCCTCCATTTCGGCCTTTTCTATTTTTGTTTGAGCCTCGCGGCGCGCACCGGTCAACTTCTGTTCGGCCGACTCTTTAGCGGTTTGCAGCGTTTCGTGCAGCGCCTCTTCCACACGTTCGTAATGTTTAAGCTTTTCTTCGAGCTCTTCAATTTTTTTCTGGAGCTCCCGGTTTTTGCCAACCATGTGTTCCCATTCGTTGGACATCAGGTTTAGAAAAGCTTCGACTTCGGCCTTGTCATAGCCGCGCAAGGATTTATCAAAGTTTTGTTGCTTAATCTCAAGTGCCGTTAATTTCATATCAAAAGTGCCCTAAAATCAGAAATGTTAACAAGTGGTCTTTTAGTCGTTATTCGTTAAGCATGTTCCGGAGGTTATTGTTATTTCCTTCGGTTGACTCCTGTTGCTCTTCCTGCTCATCAATTTCAATCGTCTGTTTGGGTGCTTCAATCTGATCCGCAGATGATGTTGATGAAGAAGAGTCCTCTGAAATGATAGCTTCAAGGTTTTGAATCCGCCGATTAGTGTCTTTTTTATGTTCTACAAATGCTTTAGCCAGTCGGTCAAAATCCTTTTCCGTGATTTTTGTGTTGGTACGATTGATCCAGGCTTTTATGAGGCCGGTTACTTTAGCTACAATAAAACCGACCAGTGCAATACCCCCGATGGCACCTACCAGTGCAACGACCATTTCTTCAAAACTCATTGCTGGACCCTCTGTTTCTGGTTAAGATCATTATTTAATTGTGGTGAAGAATTTCGTTCCTCAGGCGATTCTATCCGTACAGAATTCTGTGGATTTCCGTCCAGTGAAGCTTCGATGTTTTTTAACCGCTGGCTCATTTCTTTTTTGTGTTCAATAAAAGCACGAGCCATCCGATCGAAGTCTTCTTCCGTAATAGCAATCTTATTTTCATGCTTGTTTTTTTCAATTGAAGCCTTCACGACGTGATAAATTTTCCACAATGTCAAAAAGCCCAGGCTTGCCCCAAAGGCCAGAAATACAATAGCCACTAATGCTTCTATCATCGTGTCCTCCGTTTATCCGCGATATCTGAAACTTGCTGTTTATTTTCTTCTTTGATGGATGGTTCATCTTCAATCTCAATTTCCGCCATTCCTTTGCCGGCGCCGGTTGAAAAATCATCAGGACTGCCCGCCGCAATGGCTTCCAGGTTTTCAATACGACCCTTCATGGAGTTGACCAGTTTACGAAGTTCTTCCACTTCTTCTTCATTCTGCTGGCTTTTACCCATCATCTGCATCTTATTCTTCTGGTATTCGATGATTAATCCACCGACGACGGATACAATAACAATTAAGAAAATCCAGATCGTCATAATTCTTTATTTTGGTTACAAGAAGGTAATGTACTAAATCTTAGGGAGATTGAAACACTCTTATAACGATTTTGTCGCTTAATAGTTGCGTTCGCCAAAAATAGCACGACCAACCCGTACCATGGTGGCGCCTTCTTCGATAGCTACTTCCATATCATTGGTCATGCCCATCGAAAGTTCATCCAGTTGAACACTGTCAGCCTCATAAGTACGGAGCTGATCACGGATTTCCCGTAATTGCTGGAATTGGGGACGCACCTGTTCCGCTTCATCCGGGCCTACATACGTTGCCATGCCCATCAGTCCACGGACGCGCACATGCTTAAGCCCCTGTGCATATTCCAGGATATCCGGGACATCCTCGGCTGTGCACCCGCTTTTTTGATCTTCTCCGCTAATATTAATTTGGATGAGCGTGTTGATGATCCGATCGATACGGGAGGCCCGCTTTTCGATCTCGCGCAGATATTTTTTCTTTTCAATAGAGTGGATCCAGTTCACGCGATCCACCATATATTTGATTTTATTGGTCTGGAGGTTGCCGACCATATGCCACTGTAGGGACTCTTCCTCATAGTCCGCCATCTTATCCTGGAGCTCTTTGGCTCGGTTTTCTCCAAAATGAAGTTGTCCGCATTTAAACGCCCTTTTAATATCCTCCAGTGGCTTCAGCTTACTCACAGCTATGAGCTGTACTTCGTCGGGATTGCGGCCTGCCCGTTGACAAGCTTTTTGAATACGATTCGAAACAGTGGTAATATTGTGGCAAATATCTTCGGCCATGGAGTAGCAGTCAGTTTTGAAATTTAAAACTAATACTTTTAGAAATCAGGCCTCCCCAAATGAGAGGGAAGCAACTGATATTAAAATAAGCTTTTAAGAAAGGTATTAAAATGCTATTTTAAGGGTCTGAATGAAAAGACAGAATTATAAATTATTACTCTCTATCCTGAGTATCTTTTATTCCTACTCTGAATTATTTATGCCTCGGTTCAGGCGCAGGCGAGATAAAATCGCAACGCTAAAATACGGGGGCCGATAGCTCGCATGAACGTTCAGGTTCAGCATATTTCTACCTTCCTCCATCAATGGGCACCGCCCAGCACAAAACTCGACTACGATAACGTTGGTTTATTAGTCGGAGATCCTAATCAGCAAACTACCAGAATCTTAACTTGTCTTGACGTTACCCTGGAAGTGGTAGCGGAAGCCATTGAGCGAAACTGTGATCTTATCGTCGCTCACCACCCATTGATTTTTAAGGGTATTGATCGTATTAACCCCACCAATGAGCAGGGGGAAATTATATTCAAATTAATTAAAAATGATATTGCCCTGATTGCGGCCCATACGAACCTGGATGCCGCACTGGATGGCGTTTCTTTTGTGTTGGGACAGAAGCTAAAGCTCAAAAACTTAAAGTTTTTGGATAATGGCTATAATATAAGTCGTAAGATTGTTCTTACTACCAATCATTCCGATAGCGAGTCAGTTTTAAAGTTACTGAACTATTATTCAGCTGAAGAAGCCCATTATTATAAGGTAGAAGGTCGTAAGAGTGACCAGTACACCTACGAAGCCATTATGGATGAACATAATGTAGGTGACCTAAAAAAAGAATTGAATAAAAATGGGTTGCTGGATCGGGGTAGCTTCCAGGTCATGGAAGTAGCTAGCCCATCGAACAATGTGGGGATGGGCGTTGTAGGCTTTTATCGGGATAAGGGATTAACGCAGGAGCAGTTTCTGGAATTAGTTTCCGAAGCATTGAATGTAGAAGCAATACGGTTTTCTGGTTCGATTGATCGCATTAAGAAAGTAGCCGTTTGTGGAGGAGCGGGCGTTTCTTTGGCACGTACAGCCATTGCACAGGGCGCCCAGGCCTTTGTGACCGCCGACATTAAATATCACGATTACTTTACTGATACAGAAAATTTTTTACTGGTCGATGTAGGCCATTATGAAAGTGAAGTGCCGATGGTGTCTGCACTTCAGCAAGAACTCAGTGAAGCATTTGAGCGAGTTGAGGTTCTTGAGACGCAAGCAATCACCAATCCAATGCAGGTTTTTATACCTGACCAAAAACAAAATCCGCAGGAATAAACGACGATAACGTAAATTTATGGAAGAAGTACTTCAACAATTAGCCAATCTTCAATATATCGATAGCAGAATTGATGAGCTAACGCAGCTACGGGGAGATCTGCCAGAAGAGATTCTGGATATTGAGACTGACATCAACCGCAAAGAGGCCAAGATCAAACGACTTGAAGAAGAGAAGAAGGAGCTTCAGGTTGAGAAAGATAATCTTGCGCTTGAGATCAAAGATGCTCAGAACAAGATGGATAAGTATGAGGAGCAGCAGATGTCGGTCCGGAATAACCGGGAGTATGATGCACTGACCAAAGAGATTGAGTCTCAGAAACAGGTTATCGAAAATGCCCAGTCTCGTAAGGAAGAGGTTGAAAAGCGACTCGAGCAGGTTGATCCCGAAATAGAAGTAGCCCAAGAGCAGCTTGAGGAAGTGCAAGAGCTGCACCAGGAAAAGAAAGAAAACCTCGACAAAGTGGTCAAAGAGACCGAAGAAGAGGAAGAAATGCTGATTAAGAAGCGAGAAGAGGTAGAAGAAGATATCAGTAAGCGATACCTGAGAAGTTATAAGCGGCTCCGTAACGGACTGTCTAATGGGTTAGCTGTTGTTCCAATGGAAAAAGGAGCTGCACTGGGGATGGCACTGCCACCGCAAACACAGGTCGAAGTTCGTCATAAGAATAAGATTATCATTGACGAGAACAGTGGCCGAATTGTTGTGCATCCATCATTTTTTAAGACAGCGAAAAAACAGCTTTCACTGTAAAGCGTAGTTTTTGACCTCTTTAGAAAAGATGTACTCATCAACTTGCGATGTGGTACATCTTTTTTATTAGTATAGGTACTTCTGCTGATTCTTTTCCGGCATATTTTCCGTATTTTATGAGCGGATAGTCGGGCAATCGCTCGCCTTTGCCAAAGCTTTGGCATGGGCGGGAGGAAAGTCCGAACACCTACAAGCACCGTGCTTCCTAACGGGAAGATTCGCCCGAGCATTCGGGAGGATAGAAAGTGCCACAGAAAACATACTACCCTCGATACGTCGGGGGAAAAGGTGAAAAGGCGAGGTAAGAGCTCACCGCCCCGGTGGTAACATTCGGGGGCAGGGTAAACCTCACGGGGTGCAAGCTTATGCAGGCAGTGTGCTGCTTGTCGCTATACTGCCGGGTGAAGTGCTTGAGTCCTGAAGTGATTCAGGAACCAGATAAATGATTGCCATATACAGAATTCGGCTTACAGGCTATCCGGGAATTTCATGAGAAGGCCGTCCAGGAAGGGCGGCCTTTTGTTTTATGATAGAGAATGATTTTAATGAATTAATATTTTCGAAAAATTATGAATTCAAAAGACTTACGTGCGCTTCAGCAGCCCCTGAAGGAGGACTATAAAACAAATCCAGAGAAGGCCGAGATAACCCTGCATGCTGAAGGAGCGTTGGGTGAAGGTATAAGTTGTAAGGTCGATACATTCGCCGGAATGGCAGAGGCAGGACTACATCCGGCTACCGGTGGTGATGGTTCGCAAGCTTGTTCCGGTGATATGTTGCTGGAGGCGTTGGTAGCCTGTGCCGGAGTGACGCTAAAGTCGGTAGCTACGGCCTGGGATATTACCCTCGACAAGGGTACTATACGAGCTGAAGGAGTGCTGGATTTTAAGGGAACCCTGGGGATCTCCCGGGAGGCGCCGGTAGGTTTTGAATCCATTACCTTATTCTTTGACCTGGAAAGTGATGCAAAGCCTAAAAAGCTTGAGAAGCTTATTGAAGTGACGGAACGGTATTGCGTTGTTTTCCAGACGCTGAAAAATAGCCTGGAGTTACATACAGAGGTCTCACTGCATTAATCCAACGAAGGACCACCATAGGTAAATAACGTTCTTTCACCACGGACGGTCTCGGGCATATGTTTGTAGATTACCCAAGAGCCAATTAAGGTGGCAGCTCCTATTATTAGAAAAGGAAGCTCAAAGAAAACTACGGTTAGCAGGCCTGCCAAAAGTGGGCCGACAGCAATGCCAAGCCCAAACCCCATGGTAACGACGCTCATCTGCCGCCCTTCTCCACCAGTCTTGGATAGGTCTGCAGCCAGCGCAAAAGAAGGGGCGGCGATTCCTGCAGCTGCAATACCCTGTAACAGACGCACAACGATGAGCTGGGTCATGGTTTGAACTTCTCCCAGTGCAATGGTCGTGAATCCCATGAGAATAAGGCCTGCCAGGATAAAGGGTTTACGACCCCATTTGTCAGAAAAGTGTCCGAGAGGAACTTGAAAGATGAGACGGCTGACCATCAGCATACTAAAAGCTATACTGAAGCCAATGGCCGTCATATCCAGCCGGGCATTAAACTCATTCTCTAATGTGGTAACCATAGAAAAACAGCAGGCCATGGTAAAGGTAGCTAATGCAGCCGTTAAAATGCCGGAGCCATATAAGGATAAGTCGAAGACTTTAAGCCGTTGATTTATATTATCATCCACTTCTATTTTAATTTCTTTAACCCAGCTTTGTACCAATATCATAGCGAGAAAAATTAAGCCAGATCCAAGATAGAAAGCGGCATCAAAGCCATAATGCACCTGTAGATACCCCCCGATGACCGGACCGATGGCAAAGCCAGTAATTCGAAAGGTGCTGTATACGCCCATCGATCCACCTCGGCTCTGTTTTTCAGTAATGCCCGTCATCAGTGATAGTGATGCCGGTATAGTAAGAGCCACACCCACTCCCTGCAACGTTCTTAAAATAAGCAGATGCAAAAAATTGTCAGCAAAGATAAAGAACAGGGTGCTGACGCCAATGAGTGTCAGCCCGAGTTGAATGAGCACTTTCCGTTTATTGAGTCTATCACTAAGTGCTCCCATTAATGGCTGGAAGATAGCCGTAATAAATCCAAACAGGGAGATCAGTATGCCTACCAGGATGGGAACGGCGAAATCGATATGCTCCTTGGGAAGTTTGGCTACATAAAGAGGAATCAGGATAAAAAGAATACTGTTACCCATAGCATCTGCCATGCGAGCTACAGAGAGGGCTAAGATGCCTTTGTTGATACCAAGTTTTTCAATGAGTTTATTCTTTGGAGACAAGGAAGAGCTTTTAGTTTTGTCAATTAATGAATAATGGTATACGAACGTATTCGAGAGGAAATCGTTCCTGAATTTATCTGATTAGTTGTAAGAATATTAAGATTTGATATAGGAGGCGGGATCTTGCTTATAAAACTCTTTTAACTGCTCGTAAAGAGCCGGATGTTCGTTCTTAAGCTGCCGAGGTTTTTCAAAAAAACATTCGGTGATTACCGCAAAAAACTCTGCCAGGTTGGTTGCTCCATAGCTGTCAATCAGCGTTTGTTGATTTTTATGCAGGGCCGTTAACAGTTTTTTATATTCGTTACCGACCACGCGTGCCCACGAAAGGAATTGCGAATCTTCATACTGATCTTCAACCTGATTGGTAGCTCCGTATTCATAATCAAGTTGATGAGCAAATTCGTGAAACACCAGGTTTTGGCCATCATGGATATCAGAAGCGCCTTTCTTGACTTCATCCCAGGCCAGCACCACATTGCCATGAGACCAGGCCTCGCCATGACGTTTTTGAAATCCTTCCTGAACAAAAAAGCTGTCGTGCCGATTCTTAATTTTCACGACATACGATTCCGGATACACCAGTATGGACCGAAGTTCATCATAAAAGTAGGAAAGATCATCAACGCCCAGCATCAGGATGCATGCTTGTGCTGCAATAGTAACTCTTATTTCGTCCGTGAGCTCAAGCCCGGCGCAGCCTTCATAGGTTTTTTCTTTCAGAAAAACAGTAATCAGGCCTTTTAGTTTGGTCTGCATCTTAGCAGGAAGGTGCTGTACATAAGGCACGTTTTGATAGAGGATGGACTCCCAATCGTCCGGAAAGGGGCGCTTCATCCACCGGTTACGGCGCCATTTTTTTAATCCGAACATACACGAAGCTATTACATATTGATTTTATACGTTCCTTTATACTTACGCTCAAGTTCGCGCTTGGTATCTCGCTCTTTGATATCCTGCCGCTTATCATGCTGTTGCTTACCTTTGGCGATACCCAGCAGAATTTTGGCATAGCCCTTCTTGAAATACAGTTTCAAGGGGATGAGCGTATAACCCTTTTGCGAAATTGCTTTGTCCATTTCACGAATTTCGCGCTTGTTAAGCAGTAGTTTTCTCTTGCGGCGCTCGTCATGATTGGTGTAAGAACCTTGTTTGTACGGTTTGATGTACATGTCATGCAGCCAAACTTCTCCATCGTGCAAATGAGCAAAAGATTCACTGAGGCTGGCGTTGCCATTCCGCAGGGACTTTACCTCCGTGCCTTGCAGCACCAGTCCCGCTTCATAGGTATCTTCAATATGATACTCATGGCGGGCTTTACGATTTTTGATGGTTGGTGTGCTGGTGGACATAGTTAAAAAATTTGTAAGTATTACCGAGTTATATAGGTCCTATCTTGTAGAAGCTGTCAGCTGATTCAGTAATCAAACCCAAGCTCACGTAACTGGTTCATGATATCTTCGCCGGGAGTGCGATTGGGCATGGTATCGTAAATGCTCATAATTTGTTTGATCTCAGACCGTGCCTTTTGATTATCCGGATTGAGATTCAGCACTTTTATATACTGCTCCAGGGCTGAGGTCATACGATCACGCATGCTGCTGTCTTCGGGGCCCCGGTATTCAAGAAACAGCCCATAGTTCAAATAAGTTTTTTCTTTTAGCTTGGGCAGATCCGCATCTACATTATTCGGGTCTGCATTTTCAAGCAATTCAATAGCCTGTTGATAACTATCCTCTGCAATCAGTTGGTCAATCTTTTTGGAAAGATCCTCTGGTGTCGAAGATGAACAAGCAATAAAGGCGATAGAGAGTAGCAGCAGTGAAAAGTAACGCATGAAAGAGGTCAAATTAGGGATTTAGAATTTGTAATGGGAATACCCAAAGATAAGGAAAAGATAGCTATATCAAATATATTGGGTTCGGACTAATGCATAAGATAAAAATAGCCATACTCAGCCATCCCAGCGTAGAGCGCATGGGGTCTAACGGTCGTTCATAGATAGCCGGAGGATGTTCAATACCCACCATAAAGGCCGTAAAAAAGGACCATACCACCCAGATCATAGAGCCGGTTGTCGTAATGTTACCAATATAAAGGTATGAATAGGCTGCCGAGGCGATGAGGGAACCCAAAAGCAGTGGAACTATCCACTGGAAGTTATTTTGTAGTACTTTCCGGAGCAGCAAAAATAGCACTGTGCCCCAGATAAACCAACTTAAGGCATGAAAGGCAATCCCGGTTTGGGCTATTGACAGGTAGATAAAAGGCACGGCTTCGATACCCGCCAGGGTAATCAGCAGTCCGAAAAAGATACGAGCAACCAGCCGGTGTTTCTTAAAGCCAATGAGGGAGTATAAAATGTGCCCGCCGTCTAACTGGCCCAGCGGCATTAGGTTAAGGGCGGTAAAGAAAAGCCCCAGCCAGCCGGCAAAGAGGAAGGGATAGTGATACATTTCCCACATGGGCGGTACATTTTCAAAGAACGAAGCCAGAAAGCTGTAAAGCATCGTATTACCGAGGATGAGGGTGTTGCCATTGGTCTCGCCCGGTGGTGTATCAGGATAGGTACCGTTTTGGGCTACGTAGGTTTTAACGGCTTCATGGCCTTCAAACTGTAGGATGTAAGAGGCATCCGGCAGGGTCGAAAATCCGTAGAGCAGTACGCCGAGGGAGATAATAAAGCCAGCAATCGGCCCCGATATGCCCACATCAAACATCTTGTAGTTATCATTGATTTTTTGTTTGATCCGGATGACAGCCCCGAGCGTGCCAATACCAAGAGGAATGGGGATAAAGTAGGGAAGCGTTACCTTGATTTTGTGATAGAGGGCGGCAAAGTAATGCCCAAATTCGTGAACACCCAGGAACCCGAGTAATAAGCTGGCAAAAAGGACACCCCGGTAAAAATCTGACTCTGTGGGTAAAGCCAAGGGGAACAATTGAGGATCAAAGCCTACAAAACTGGTTCCAACTAAGGAGACCATAAGAAAAGTCACGATAAAAAGCCCGAGATGTTTGGCAATCGTTTTGCCACTTAAATCCGGGCCGGTATTGGATGGCCACGAAGTAGAGTTATCAACAGTAATTTCATCGAAGTCTCGATTACGAATATTCGGGGGAGGTGTATTATTCAAGGTAAAAATAGTTTATTTGGCTCTTGCAATCGGCATCGTCATACAGCGGGCACCACCACGGCCCCGGCAAAGTTCATGCCCCAAAAACTTGATCGCAATTTTCTTATCCGCTGGATCAAAAGGTTCATTCTTAAATTCTTCAATGAATTCACTTTGATTCATCAAACGGTAGCCATGGTTTTTTAGTTCACGAAAAGTATTGGTATTACGTTCATAACCCACAATGATACCGGGTGCTAAAGCAAAAACGTTCGCTCCGTCGGTCCATTGTTCACGAAATTGATTGGTACGCTCGGCACCACCGCATTTAATGAAGGTCATATGGCGATCCAGGTAATGCTCAAGAGCCTCATGCAGAGAGGGTACCGATTCGGTAACGATGGCCCCACCTCGGGTACTTAAGGCAACGACATTATCCTGGCGTTCGGTGATGGCCGGCGGAAAGGCAATGCATTCCTCTTCATCAGCAAAGGTAAAGATGGTATCCAGGTGCATGGAAGACCGTTGTTTGGGAATATCGACTGCTAAAACGTGCTCAACACCATTGGCAAGCAGTCCTTCGGTTGCCTTCATCAGTCCGCTAAACGAAGTGCGCTCGCTCATGCCGATAAGCACAACTTTGTCGGAGGCGACCAATACGTCTCCGCCTTCGATAGATTCTTGTCGGCCAATATGGATAATGTTATCACGAAATGGGCTAAACAGGGGATGAAATTTTACCAGGGTCTCCATCAGGAGTGCTTCCCGGAGGCGTGCTTTTTTAGCTGGACGTGAAAGCAGGATACTGTTTCCAACAACGGCGGCAAGGTCGCGTGTGAACAGCAAATTGGGAGTTGGGAGCATGGTAAAACCATCAATAGCAGCCGTAGATCCTTCGATCACAAATTGCAATAATTGATGGGGCTCCAAAGCCAGAAGCTCTTTTTCTATGATGTGGATATTTTTATCGCCCAACTGTTTGACAAGCTGTTCCACAAGAAAGCCGCGGGCCTCTTCAGACTGGAGGCATTCCAGGAAAAGATCTCGTATTTCATGAATTTGTCCATCTCCCGGCATGGCTGTATTAAAGACGTTCAGCA
Organism: Fodinibius salsisoli; assembly: GCF_026229185.1. GTDB lineage: Bacteria > Bacteroidota > Rhodothermia > Balneolales > Balneolaceae > Fodinibius > Fodinibius salsisoli. Next base: position 89,877 of record NZ_JAGGJA010000005.1, read on the forward strand.
TCCCGAGATGCTCTCGACGGGCATCATTTTCAAAAATGATATCATCAAAAAGAAGTTGGTCTTTGAGTTCCGGATTGACCAGCGACACCTCTCGTCCGGGGGTGTGAACAATAACGCCTTGAAGGTGGCCGGTTTCAGAATTAACGGATAAATTCATCGTTCGTTGTATAGTTAAAGTTGCAAGGGACAAGCTACAAGCTTTAAGAGATCGTTTTTATAAACGACTGGAGCATTTTTTGTTCTTCTTCAATAAGGCCTAAAATAGGTTCAGCTTTTTTTGTGTTCAATAGTCCAACATTAACAGCAGCTATAATTTGTGTTTCCAGCTCAAAAATTGAGCCTAATGCAATAGTAAGAAATCTTTTATATCCTTTTTGGGTTGACCGACTGCTACCTTCAGCAATATTAGAAGGTATAGATAAGGAAGATCTTGTCATTTGATTTCGAAAGTTAAATTGTTCGTTTGCGGGTAAGTATTCTACCAGCTTATAGCACTGGGTGACGATATCCATACCATTTTGCCAAACGATCAGTTCTTTAAAATTTTTCATAATCTTGCCGCTTGCCTCTTAAGACTAATAGCTTTTAGGAACACGAAATATACGCCTTGATTACCCCATTATTAAATAATCATTTTCAATGAAAAAAGTGCTGAAGAATGACTATTTTTTGCACGATTCACTGATTACTTTCGTTGATAGCTATCTATAAACAGAGCCAAATATTATTAACGATACAGAACATGGCTAACAGATCAGAAATAAAATCGCTTGTCTACCTGCTGGATGACCCGGATCCCTATGTGAAATCAGAGGTGCGGAACCGGCTGTTTGAGCTGGGAGAAACGGCCGTGCCGCTGCTCGATGAGCATAAAAACGAAACGGCGGACCAGGATGAGCGGTCGCTGATCAATGAAATTATTCAGTGGATTACCTACACCAGTGTCGAAGAGGATTTTACCGACGTACTGGCCGGAGGGCTTAACACGCTGGAACAGCTGGAGGAGGCGATCCTTATTTTAGCACGATTCGATAATCCTACATTGCGGGCCAAAGAATACCAGAAAAAGCTGGATCGCTTTGCTCAGATGATAGCCGATGATGTTCGCTACTCTTTATCAGAAATCCAGAAGATGCATAAGGTGCTCGATCTGATATTTACGGATTTGGAATTCTCAGGCAGCACAACGAATTACTACAGTCCGGACAATTCTTACCTGAACAAAGTAATTGATCGACGGGAAGGCTTACCCATTTCTCTGGCCTTGGTCGTCTTGTTTGTTGCGCGCAGGCTGGATTTGCCTTTTCGGGGTGTCGGTATGCCGGTCCACTTTATGCTGATGTACCAGTCCGACCAAGAAGAGGTACTGGTTGATCCATTTGACCATGGAAAAGTGGTGAGCTACAACCAGTGCTATTACTTTTTAAAGCAGAATGGCATTTCCCCCCGGAGTGAACATTTTCGTCCTTCCGGTTATCCCGCTATTCTGGCCCGCAACATTCGTAACTTAATTAATAGTTATGAAAAACAGGAGGCCGATCATAAAGCTGAGAGTTTGCGAAACTTACTCCAGACAGTAGAGATGATGATTGAGCTTTAACGGCTAAGGCCTAGAGCTCAAAACCAAAGGCATCCGTAGGGGTTTTATCAAACCTGAAGGGATTGATCTGCTTAGCCAGCTTATGGAAAGAAGCTGCTTCTTCGGCATTCCCATTAAATTTATGGATATCACCCGCCAGCTTGTATAGCGTTGGATTAGCCGGGGCATGGTCCATCAGATGGCGCAACATGGGGATGGCCTCATCAAAATTCTTGTTTTCAACCTGGATAGCGAGTCGATACAGGTCGGCGCGCAGACTTTCATTTTGAGGTTTCAGCTGATCGAGATAGTGTATACAGCGCGAATAAATATTACGATTGTAATAGAACCGCACCAGCTGGTAAATAAGGGAAGCAGGCAACTCAATGCCCTCCAGGCGATCTTCCAGTCGACGCATAACTTCTCGTTTGTCCATAACCATAAAAAGGTGGACCAGCTGACAGAGTGTCTCGGCATCATGGTCTGAGTTAAAAATTTCTGTCTTCATTTCATCGGTAAAGAGCCGCTCAAATTCTTCTATAATTTCCTGCTCCGGATACAGCGGATTGGCCAGCTCATCCAGTGCCAGAAGCTGGTCGAATGGGCCCAGGGACTTTAACTCCTCTTCAGAAAATTTTTCGATGCCCCATTTTTCGTTAAAATAGGCGACATTCTTCCAGTATTGCTTGCTTTCGGTATCCAAATCCAGCGGAAAGGTAGTTGTACCCAGATGGTGAGTTACCTCGATATGAGGTGCAACGCCGACTTTATAACCATCTGTTCGTGCCTGAAATGAAAGGTCTATGTCTTCGAAGAAAGCCAACTCATAGGCTTTATCCAGACGAAGGCCGGATTCCGTTCGCACCATCATGCAAAAGCTGTCGATATATTCGGTTTCTACCAGCCCCGGACTGGACGCTTCGATGTTACGGCTTGCCTGCTCAGGATTATAGGTTTTGTTGGTAGCCGGACCAATTAAAGCATACTCTGGATGATCCTCCATGAGTGCTTTCAGCTGGGTCAGCGCATCACTGGTAAATTCAATATCATTATGCATGATACAGGCATAGGGGGTGTCTGCTTCTTCCAGGCCCTGATTGACCGAAGCAGGGAATCCATTGTTTTGGTTGTTAGTGATGATCTTACATTGCAGGAATTGCTTTTCTTGAAGCTCCTGCAGATAATCATGCGTATCGTCGAGGCTGGCATTATCGATAACAATTAACTGAAGGTTATCGGTATTGCAGTGCTCAGAAATGGATACCAGGCAATGTTCCAGGGCTCCTTTCCCATAAATGGTCGTTGGAATGATAAGACTGATTTCTGGTTCTGACTTGGGCGCAGCTGTTTCGGCTTCTTGTTCTTCTTCTACTACTTCTTCAGAATCAGTTGTTGTGGTCTCCGTTACAGGAGTTTCGGGCTGATTTTCATTCTCTTTTTGTTCAGGTTCGGTCGGCGTATCGCGGTTGACTTCATGTTTAAGTTCAGAAGCTTCCACAAACCGTCTTTTTCTCTCCAATATCTTAATTTTGAGCTGCTTGGCCGCAGGATGGGAGGGACGCTCTGCCAATACTTCTTCAATTTTTTCAAGGGCCGTGTTTAAACGTCCGTCATCGATCAGCTTAACAGCTTCGTTAAGCAGATCAATATCAAAATCTCGTTCGGTAAGCGGGCGGTCATTGGGTTTTAGCGTCCATAGTTCTTCCAGTATATCGGCCCGTTGATCGCCATGCGGCGTTGTACCCCGCAGCAGAGAAAATAAGATTTCTTGCTGCAACAGAGAATTCGGAGGTTGGACTTCTGCCAACGAGTTGGGACGTGACCACGGTTCTTCGCTCTGCAGGTAAGAATGTTTTTGAAGGCGGGCAGCCAGTTCCAATCCACAGTATGAGTCTATATGAGGACTGAAATATCGGTTTTGAGCCGGAATTTTGGAAAGGTTCCATATAAAGGACTCATCGACGGGCCATTGATCTTGTTTTATAAGTCCCAGCCACTCTGCTTGTTCTGAAGGAACAACCGCTCGCTGCAACAAAGCCGTATGATAAGAAGAGTGCAAGCGATCCAGGTTCTCCAGGAACAGCTCTTCATCAAGCTGATTGATACTGTTGGGTGCCCAAAAGATCGTGCCGCTGCATTGTAAAAGGGCTTCATTAAGGCAGTATCCGCGGCCGGCTGCTTGTTCATGCTGAAAGTAAAATGTCTGCTCATGTTGATAATAATCAAGAACGGATTCTATAACTTGGTCACTGCCATCCGAGGAGGCATCATCAATAACATAGAGCTCAAGAGGGATATCGGAGCATTCATACAGCGATGTAAGTGTAGTTTCAATAACATCTTTTTGATCCTGAACTACAATAGTAACCGTAAGCAGCGGCGTATTAGGCATAAATTACATTTAAGTAATGTAAGTTAGTTTTGTCGAAATATACGAGCTGAAACGAAAAAGGCGAAAATTATTCGGTGAAGAAACTATACGGCGAATTAGACAGGGTGTTAAAAAAGATAAGACTATACTTTTAAATTGACTGAGCAGGGAGATACCGCAAATGATCATGTTTAAACATTTTTATTTCTTAAAATCGAAGAGTAAAAGTTGTACCCGTCTTTTCGTCAGAAGAGACCGTAAGTTGCCCTTCATGTTTGTGCATAATTTGTCTGGACAGGCTGAGACCAATGCCTGAGCCACTTTGAGAAACAGAGTGATTGGTACTGAAAAAAGGAATAAATATTTTTTGTTTATTTTCGGGCTTTATGCCAGGACCATTATCCTTGACTTCAATGATGGCGTGTCCTTGCTTGTCAATTCGGCTGGTTAGGCTTATGCGGGGGACGGATGTTTGTTTTAATATCCGGAAGGCATTTTTAATGAGATTTATAAGAACCTGTTCTATGAGATGTGGATCGGCCGTAATTTCAAGGTCCTCCGGTGTACTTTCCACCGATATGGCGACGTTTTGGCTCATTGCTTCGCCTTTGTTCAGGTTTTTAACGCGCCGAAGGAGCTCAAGGATGCGGAATGGTTGTGGGTCGGGCTCGGGAATTTGCGTAAAGTCGCGGTAGGAGTTGACAAAGTGCATCAGTCCCTGGCTACGCTTGTTGATGGTTGCCAGGGCCTCCTGAACGTCATCAAGTGCCTGGGAACTAACATGGTAGGTTTCGTTACGCTGGGTTGTCTGTTGGTTGATGAGTATCTGAATAGTATTTGAAAGAGACGCAATCGGCGTTATGGAATTCATAATTTCGTGGGCAAGTACATCGGTGAGATTTTGCCAGGCCTCCATTTCTTTATCTTCTAATTCGCTGTGGATATTTTGAAGAGATATCAACTTATAACCGTCTCCCCGCATACGAAATGTTGTAGCAGAAACGGCCAGCTGTAGTGTTCTATTTTCTAATAGCACTCGTACTAATGTGCGGTTGCCACTCTGGAGGTTAGTAATCGTTTTAAAGAGAGAGGCGCTGATCTCTTTAATTTCTTTGATATCCCGCAGAGATGGGATATTAAATAACCGTTTGGTAGCCGGATTTAGCAGTTCAATGGCTCCATTACTCTTAAAGCAGATAAGTCCAATGCCTATATGTTGAACTACCGTCTGTAAATACTGGTAATTTTCTTCTTTTTCTGCACGCTCTTTTTTAAATTCATTGATGACTGTTGAAAAAGCGTCATCTAATTCGGCAAAAGAGCCACCACTTCTGTGCTTTTGAAATGACAGTGAAAAGTCAGAGTAACGGATGGAATTCAGAAAACGACTCAGTTTTCTGTTAGTTTGTTCCACATAGCGGATGAGGGTCATAACCTGCCAAATAATAAGAACCCCCAACAGCCCGATGCTTACATAATACTTGGTACGAACCAGTAAGTAGCACCAGAGCAACAGGATAGCGGTCAGCAGGATAATGCGCCAGGTAACAGTAAAACGAAATTTTTTAAGCATGGTTGTAAAGCTTTTGGTATTCAGCGGTCAGCTATCGGCTGTCAGTAATTAACAAAGTATCATCTGAGAGCTGACGGCTGAGTATTGGTAGCTCTTATAGCTCATACTTTTCTATCCTACGATATAACGAAGCCCGGCTTAGCCCCAGCTCTTCGGCTGTTTGTGAAATATTTCTATCGTGTTTTGCCAAAGCTTTTTGGACCACCTTTTTTTCAACTTCTTTAAGATTAAGACTTTTCAGCGCCGTGGATGGGTTTGCATTGCCAGGCGGCGCCATAAGTAGAAAATCATCCGCCCTCAGCACAGATTTTTCAGTCATTATTACAGCACGTTCCAAAGCATGCCGCAGTTCACGCACGTTGCCCGGCCAGCCATATTCGTGTAGTTTCTGGAGAGCTGACTCCGAGAGGGATTCAATCTTTTTGTCATACTTTTGACTGAATTCGTCTATAAAATGATCAGCGAGCAGCGGGATGTCATCAGTCCGTTCTCGGAGTGGAGGTAGTTGGATTTCGATTGTATTGATCCGATAAAGCAGATCTTGCCGGAATTGTTGGCTTTGTACTTGTTCCCGGATTGGTTCATTCGTAGCGCAAATAAGCCGAATATCGATATCAATAGCTCTGTTGGAGCCGATGCGTCTCACTTTGCGTGTTTCGATGGCTGACAATAATTTTGGTTGCATCTGCAAGGGAAGGTTGCCGATTTCATCCAGAAAGAGAGTGCCGCCGGAGGCCACCTCAAACCGTCCGGCACGTTCTTCTTTAGCATCGGTAAAAGCTCCTTTCTCATGACCGAATAGCTCGCTCTCAAAAAGATGCTCGGGAATTGCGCCCATATCAACGCTGATGAATACGTTCTCGCTGCGGCCTGATCGACGATGTAGGGCCCGGGCCACCAGTTCCTTGCCAGTGCCGTTTTCACCTGTGACAAGTACGTTAGCATCAGTATCGGCTACCTTTTCAATCACCCCAAAAACCTTGTTCATTGCTTCGCTTTGGCCAATTATATCCTGATAGGGCTGATCAATATCGGCACTGAGCTGCTTTTGTTGGTTCTTAAGGGTCTTTACTTCCCGGCGCGATCGGGTAAGATTTAGCGCCGAATGAATCGTAGCAAGCAGTTTTTCATTTTGCCAGGGCTTCATAACAAAATCAGAAGCTCCCATTTTAATCGCTTTCACCGCTTTTTCTACATCCCCATAGGCCGTTATCAACACAACCGCCAGCGAGGGATCGATCTCCAAGATGTTCTGCAGCCACCGGAATCCTTCTCGCCCACTGCTGACATCTTCTGTGAAATTCATATCCAGTATGATGACATCATAGGTATGAGTATTGATTAAGCTGGGTATAGCTCCAGGGTCGGTTGCTGTGTGTACTTTATCCACATGTTGCTTCAAAAAAAGCTTAGCTGCCTGTAGTACATCACGGTCATCATCTATAATAAGAATATTGCCGTTTTTCTTGTTGTCCATTTATTGATCAATTAATTCGCACAGCCTTGCACTTTACCAAACATGTTATATTCAATATTCATACCAAATTTCGTCCGCCTGCCAGCTGCTGTTAGCTTGGCTTATGTTTTCAAATATAAAAGAAACTGTTCAATTTCGAACATCTTCTGTATCAGGCCGAACACCTTGGGTCCTTGCTAAACAGCAATTTCTACCTTTTGAAGGCTAAAAATCGTTGGCACGCATATTGAATATATGTAGTATTACTAACAGTATTGACAAAATACAGCAGGCAGCTAAATGTCAGAAGAGGTTAAAAATCGTATTTCCAGTTCGGGGATGGATAAAAAGGTCGAAAAGAAGGTTTGGACTCCGAAACGGATTGGTATGATCGCGGGCGGGGTAGTCCTTCTTGCACTGTTTATGTACAGTTCCATTTTTATGGATACCCGCTCTACACTGAATGTGGAACGAGAACGGGTGGCCATCAGCACGGTGCAGGAGGATTCCTTCCAAGAGTTCATCCAGGTGGCGGGCACTGTGCAGCCGATACAAACGATCTACTTGGATGCCCTTGAAGGTGGTGTTGTGGAGGAGGTATTTATGGAGTCGGGTACCATGGTTGAAAAAGAGGATACCATACTCACCCTTTCTAATTCAGATCTGAGACTTAGCGTTATGCAGCAGACTTCCTCTATTTATGATCAAATAAATCAAACGCGTAACTCCCGCCTGAATATCGAAACAAATACATTGAGCTTGCGAGAACGGCTGGCCAATGCGGAAAACCAGCTGGAAATTACGCGGTCAGACTATCACCGCCAACAAAAGCTCTACGAAAAAGAATTAATTGCCGAGCAAACCTATATTGAAGCCAAAGAAAATTATGAGTACCAACGAAAACGGTACAACTTGATCTATGAGTCATTCAAACAGGATTCAATTCGTACGGCATTGCAGCTCCGACAGATCGATGAGTCACTCGACCGTATGTGGCGAAGCCTGGAGGCTGTGCAGGGAATACTCGATAAATTGATTATTACTGCTCCCATTTCAGGACAGTTATCCACGGTGGAATTGAATCCCGGGCAATCTATTACACCCGGAGAGCGCATCGGGCAAGTAGATATTCTGGACAGTTTTAAAGTGCGTGTAGGCATTGATGAATTTCATTTGTCCCGGATTTCAAAGGGATTGGAGGGTAGTTTCGCCTTCGCCGGGCAAACGCATCAACTGTATATATCCAAGGTGTATCCGGTAGTAGAAAACGGGCAGTTTGAAGTGGATATGGAGTTTGAGAATGAGTCCCCTTCAGGTCTTCGCCGTGGACAAACGTTGCGTATACGACTGGAGTTGGGGAAATCTTCGGATGCGGTTCTGCTGGCACGCGGTGGTTTCTACCAGGCCACGGGTGGGAGTTGGGTATACGAAGTAAGTGAAGATGGAAACAGTGCAGTTCGACGGGATATTCGTCTTGGTCGACAAAATCCCGAATACTTCGAAATACTATCGGGCCTGGAGCCGGGTGACCGCGTGATCACCTCAAGCTATGACACTTTCGGAGATAATGAGGTGTTGAATCTGCAGTAGCTTTCAAGTAATACCGCTGAAGACAGAATTCCTTACAAACTATTTTCAATACGGCAACCCAAAAAATCGCTAAAGTTGATAGCCGAAAAGCTTCTAAAATAAAAGCTATAAGTACTGAATTGTCCCATAAACCATTTAGAAATAATACCCACTAACCCAACCAGCCATGATCAAAACTAAAAACCTGAAGAAGATTTATACCACCGATGAGGTAGAGACAACGGCATTAGATAATGTAAACCTGCAGATCAAAGAGGGAGAATTTTGTGCCATCATGGGCCCCTCGGGCTGCGGAAAATCTACGTTGCTAAATGTTCTGGGCCTATTGGATAATCCAACCGAAGGCGAATACTATTTTTATGAAGATGAGGTCTCTGACTATTCAGAGAGAGCACGCGCCCGGCTACGTAAGGGGAGGGTTGGGTTTGTCTTTCAGAGTTTTAACCTGATTGACGAACTCACGGTATTTGAAAATGTGGAACTCCCCTTGCTGTACCTGGGAACGTCAACGAATAAGCGCAAGCAGAAAGTCGAAGAGGCCCTTGACCGGATGAATATGATGCACCGCCGCAATCACTTTCCACAGCAGCTCTCCGGCGGCCAGCAGCAGCGCGTGGCCATCGCCCGGGCGGTAGTGGCTGATGCTTCGTTAATACTGGCCGATGAACCGACCGGGAATCTGGACTCCGACCATGGCGATGAAGTAATGAAGCTATTGGCCGAACTCAATGAGCAGGGGACTACCATCGTCATGGTGACGCACTCTCCTTACGATGCCGATTACGCTCGCCGTGTCATCCACCTGTTTGATGGAAGTATTGTCACTGAAAAGATGCAGCAGGGATTCCATGTTTAACGCCCTCTCAACGCTCTGCCGTTAGCTAGCAGCGTAGAAACAGGCGCTGTTCCTGAGGGTTGAAAGCTTACCGCTGAAAACTGAAAGCTATGATCAAAAACTACATTAAAATTGCGATTCGGAATTTGGTCCATCACAAAAGCTATAGCCTGATCAATCTGTTTGGGCTGACAATAAGTATGGCCTGTTGTGTGTTGATAGCTTTGTATATAAACGACGAGGTCAGTTACGATACCTTTCATGAAAAATCTGATCGCATAATTGCAGTGGGAAGTGCCCCCAGCTTTGGCGGACGCATGCTTTCAACGCCTTATCCGCTGGCTGATGCTCTTGTCACGGAAATCCCGGCTGTAGAGAAAGCCGTTCGTGTTGGTGGCGGTACCGGAAGACTTCTTTTGAGCAGAAATGGCAACGATTATATTAATGTGGGTAGCGGAGATTATACAGAACCCGCCTTTTTCGATGTTTTTTCATTCGAATTGCTGAAAGGTAATCCGGGACAGTCTTTGCGCGATCCCAACAGCATCGTGCTGACCCAATCTGCTGCGAACCAACTGTTCAGGGAGGGCGAAGAATTGCTGGGGCAGCCACTTTATTGGCAGAAGAAGGATACCTTAATTACCCTTGAGGTAACAGGAGTGATAGAGGATGCTCCACATAATACATCGGTTAAATATCGCTCCCTCATTTCCTATAACACCCAAGCGGAAAGGTGGCGCGATCCTTCTGCATGGAAGGCATTTTCTCCAAGGACGTATGCTTTGCTTTGCTCAGCCGAATCGTTGGAAACGCTGCCCGGCCAGTTTAAAGAACTTGGGCAAAAGTATTATGAGACGAAGGAAGGCGAGCAATCAACCGATACCTTTTTTGCCATTCCTATAACAGGCCTGCATTTGTCCGAGATTAACTCGTCCGATGGTTTTACCGGTAGCAGAACGTATCTGTATCTGTTTGGATCAGCGGTATTGCTTATCCTGATGATCGCCTGTGTCAACTATATAAATTTGGCTACTGCCCGGGCTTCCCTGAGAGCCAGAGAAGTGGGAGTCCGCAAAGTTGTTGGAGCAGTACGCCGGCAAATAGCCACCCAATTCCTTGGTGAATCCGTACTGCTTGCCATCGTTTCGTATATCATCGGTGTTGGAATAGCTCAGCTGGCTTTGCCTCTTTTTAATGATTTGTTCGGTACAGAAGTAGTTTGGGGAGTATCTCTTTCTTTTTGGCTGTGGCTGCTACTGGCGGCAGCAGGTGTGGGGATATTAGCAGGTATTTATCCGGCACTCTATTTATCATACTTCTCTCCGACAGCCGTATTGCAAGACAAGTTAAAACAAGGGCCTTCAGGGGCCTGGTTGCGAAAGACCCTGGTTGTGGGCCAGTTCGCCATGGCCATAACATTGATTATCAGTGCTTTGGTGCTATATAACCAGCTCGATTATGTACAGGACAAGGATCTGGGCTTTAACGATGAGCAAGTGGTTAGCGTAGGACTGCCTAATGACCAACTATGGAGATTGCGGGATGTTATCCGGGGTAACCTCCTCAGCTCTCCGGGCATTCAGGAGGTGTCTGTGGGCAATAATGTGCCTGGATCTTTCGGTATACGGCTGGGAAATAAACCGACTGATATTTCACCACAAGAGGAAGCCGCTACTCCAGATGAATCCATCTATTTTGCTCCTGCCGTTGTTGATCATCACTTTTTAGATCTGTTGGATATCGATTTGCTTGCCGGCCGCAATTTTTCTCCAAACCTTTCAACCGATAGAGAGCAAGCGTACATCATCAATGAAAAAGCAGCCGAAAAACTAGGCTGGAGCCCAAAGGAAGCGATAGGAAAATCGTTTGGCATACGGAAGGAGGGAAGGGTCATAGGAGTTGCAGAAAACTTTCATATTGCCTCACTGCGGGAAGAAATGGAGCCGGTTGTGCTGCATATGTTTGAACCTTCTTCGTGGTCATCATCCGGGAGCATCCTGGCACGTTTGGAACCGGGTGAGATAGAGGCAGCATTGAATTTTATTGAGACTAATCTGGAAGAGTATGCTCCTCATCAGCCCTTTGAGTATCAATTTTTGGATGAGAAATTTGATACGATGTACCATACCGAGCGCCGACTGGCCAATATTGTAGTACTATTCACCTTTATAATAATTGTTATTGCCTGCCTGGGATTGTATGGATTAGCAGCCTTTTCAGCCGAACGCCGCACCAAGGAAATTGGCATCCGAAAGGTACTGGGGGCATCAGTTTCAGGTATTGTACGCTTGCTGAGTAAAGATTTCCTCAAGTTGGTGCTGCTGGGATTTATGATTGCTGTTCCGGTCAGCTGGTATGTGATAAACCGGTGGCTGCAACGTTTTGCCTATAAAATTGAAATCGGAGCGGGTATTTTCCTATTGGCCGGCGGTGCTGCTGTTCTGATTGCCTTGGCCACAGTCAGCTGGCAATCGATAAAAGCAGCCTTAATGAATCCTGTAAACAGTTTGAGGAGTGAATGATTGATGAGCTGTCAGTTATTAGCTTTCAGCCGTAAGAAAGGCAGAACTGAAAGCTGACGGCTGATTGCTGAAAGCTAAAAAAATGCTTAAAAATTATATCAAAATAGCGTTTCGAAAGCTAAAGAAGAACAAGCTGGAGTCTTTGATCAGCATCGGTGGCTTAGCCGTTGGTATAGCCTGTTGTATCCTGCTGATGCTTTCCGTACGGTTTGAATGGACCTATGATGACTTCCATGAGAACAGAGATCGTATTTTTCGTCTTGTGGATTCCAGAACCAATGCTAAAGGCGAAATTCGGCGTTCCCTAATACACCCCTTTCCCATGGCCACAGCACTGGATTCTACGTTTCCAGCAATTGAACGTACCGTGCGCTTAACCCAAAGTATGCTTAAAGTTCAGATAGATGCAAAGTTCTATAAGGAACCAGCGCTTGTTGCCGGTCCCGCTTTTTTTCAAATTTTTAGTTTCCCACTACAAGCAGGTGACGAGAAAACGGCGCTGTCCGATCCCAATAGTGTGGTATTATCCGAAAGTATGGCAAAGCGCTTATATGGTGATGACCCGGCGATAGGAAAGACAATGGTATTAAAAATCAATGGGGAGCAACGAGTACACACCGTTACTGGCATTGCAAAAGAAGTACCTGCCAATTCCAGCATAACCTTTGATATCGTTGTTCCATTTGAGGCAATGATGGCGACTTATCCCAAAGAGCGGAGAAAGACGGAACGAGAATCATGGCATATGGGCAATAGTATTACATGGGTACTGACAAAAGAAAAAGCATCCCAAAGAGCTTTGGAGGAGACCTTTCCATCCTTTTTGGAAACGCATTACGGGTCGCGGGCAGAAAATATAACAATCAGTCTGCAGCCGTTGGAGGAGGTTTATTTTAGTCAGTTCGATTCATATAGCATAGCAAAACATACCGATCTGCAATATACGCTTATATTAGTCGCGATTGCACTGGTCATTTTGGGTATCGCTGGCTTTAACTTTATAGGATTAACGTTAAGTCGGATATCGAGCCGTCATAATGAGCTGGGCATCCGTAAAGCAGCGGGGGCCTTGAAAAAGCAGCTCAGCATGCAGATGATAGGTGAAATTTTTATCACCAGTAGTATTGCATTGCTTATCGGCATGGGGCTGGCGGAACTGTTGGCACCCTATTTTCGTGAGCTCACTCAAAAGCCTATCCATTCAGATGTTTTTGCAGACCCAATAGCATGGTTGCTACTGCTTTCTATAATTCCTATCACCACTCTTATTACGGGCATTTATCCAGCCTATGTCATCTTTAGAAGAAATTTGTCTTTGCTGATTGGCTCACAACGATCTGCCGGGCAAATTCCTGCCTTTGTGAAAGGCTTGGTAGTCGTGCAATTTGCACTTTCAATAATATTCTTGGTTGTAGCTTTTTCTATCCAAAAGCAGATCAATTTTTTATCCAATAAAGACTTGGGGCTCTCCCCAACCAATGTCATTGCTATCGAGTCTGCTATAAACAGTAAGGAAAGCAGTACGAGGGTTCGTGTCTTTCGTCAGAGGGCTGAAGGATTACCAGCCGTACAGCAAATAGCTCTTACCAACAGTAGTTACAATCGGATTTTATCCTATGGAGCAGGGATGGCCACTTGGACGAGTAGCACGACCTTAGAAGGATTTGGAGGTGGGGTCAGGTCAGAAATAGTGGATGAGCATTTTTTTGAGACGCTTGATATTGATCTAATTAAAGGCCACAACTTTTCGATGGATCGAAAGTCCAGTATTGAAAAAGGAATTTTAGTTAATGAACAATTTGCTGAAGTGATGGGCTGGGAGGATCCGGTTGGAAAAACCATTAATGACAATACAGAATCGTGGCAAGCGCCACTCGACGGCAAGAAAGTGCTGGGAGTTATAGGAGACTATCATTTCCAACCTCTCTACAGTAAAATACAGCCATTATTTTTGAGGCACATCAATTCGGAGGAAGGTCAAGAAACAGGAACCATTGTAGTTAAGGTTAAAAATGAAGCGATGGGAGAGGCCCTGGAAGAACTTGATCAACTATGGAATGAACTATTTCCGCAACTGCCTTTTAATTATGCTTTTTTGGATGAGCTTCTTGAAAGCCAGTATAAATCAGAGCAGCGATGGAGCCTGATTATGAAATTGGCTTCAGGTCTTGCGGTACTTTTGGCTTGTTTTGGATTATTTGGGTTAGCTACATTGGTCGCCCAACGCCGCACCAAAGAAATTGGGATCCGAAAGGCCTTGGGAGCATCAGTTCTAAGTATCGTTAGTCTGTTAAGCAAGGATTTCCTGAAGTTGGTACTACTTGGATTTGTGATAGCAGTTCCGGTCAGCTGGTATCTAATGAGTCAGTGGCTGCAGCGTTTTGCCTATAAAATTGAGGTCACTCCCGTTATCTTTCTGATGGCGGGGGGCGGTGCAATGTTTATCGCATTGTTTACCGTAAGCTGGCAATCGATTCGGGCAGCACTGGCCAATCCCGTAGAAAGTCTAAGAAGCGAATGATAATGGACTGAAAGCTTAAGAATATGTTTATAAACTATATCAAAATAGCTTGGCGGAACTTGGTGAACAACAAGTTTTTTTCAATCATAAATATCACAGGATTAGCTCTGGGAATTGCTTCGGTACTGCTGTGTTTTCTATACATCCAACATGAATTGAGCTTTGACGAGTATCATAAAAAGAAGGATCGGATTTATCGTATTACTTCTTATGGAGGGTTTAATGCGAAAGAATGGAAAGTTTATACGTCGGGAAATCCGGTAGCAGAGATGCGCAACAACGTTTCGGGAGTGGAAGATGCCGCTCGTATGAAACGTTGCGGAGGTGAACCTATAACTGTTGGTGATGAAGATTATCGGGATGTAGAGATAACTTGTACGGAATCAAACCTTTTCAATATTTTTTCCTTTCCGCTAATAGCTGGTTCAAAGAATGGTGTGCTGGATACCCCTTTTGCCGCGGTCATATCACAAAGTACAGCTGATCGTCTTTTTGGAGATGAAAATCCTATCGGCCAAAGTATTACTCTTAATTGGCACGAGGGAAGAGAAGATTTTGAAGTAACGGGAGTAATAAAAGACATTCCCGTAAACTCGCACTTTAAATATGACGTTTTCTTATCCTACAAATCGCTGGAGAGTACACCAATTTGTCTTGATTGCGGGAATTTGATGTATACGCTATTGGACCAAGATGCTGATACAGCCGCAATAGCCGATTTGGTGTTGGACCATATCCGAGAAATAGACGGCAAAGAATATGTAGAAGATATTCGGTTGCAACCCCTCGATGATGTCTATTTTTCCAGCCTGGGTGCTCAGCGGCAAGGAAGTTGGCAATACGTGCAAGTCATCACATTGATTGCACTGGTAATTCTTGCCCTGGGCTGTGGGAATTATATCAATTTGACCACCGCTCGCTATTCTCAGCGTTCAAATGAGATAGGCATCCGAAAGGCTATTGGAGCAGATCGCTTACAGCTGATCCGACAGTTTTTATCTGAGGCTTTATTGGTTACGTTATTTGCTTTGCCTCTGGCACTTCTCTTGCTTGAACTGTCGTTGCCTTGGTTCAACATCTATGCCAAAACCCAAATAAGCCTTAATGTTGTTAATAATATATGGTTTTATGTTGCTCTGCTTTGCCTGGTAGCGATTACTGGTATACTGTCGGGGATCTATCCAGCACTTTATATTTCAGGACTTCAGTCTCAAGAAATATTGAAGGGAAAGCGCGATATACAGTCAGGATCGGGCCTTCTACGAAAGGGATTGGTTATACTTCAATTTGTGGCCAGCGTAGTGATGCTTACAGTGACTGCTCTAATATTACAACAACTCCAATATATACAGCAGAAGAATCTGGGTTTTGATTCCGATAAACTTGTGAGTATAAAAATTGATGATCCTGCTTTGATTAGGCAGGGAAATGCTATTAAGCAAGAATTAATAAGTCAGAGCACCATTGAGGCAGTTACTGCGAGTGCGACTCCGGCCACCGGTCGTTTTGCGAGGACGCGCTTTACGTTTCAGAGCGATTCGATTCCTGATAAAAAGTATACATTTGTCAATCCCCGGATTGATGAAGATTTTATCAGAACGATGGGAATACCTTTAGTGGCCGGGCGAAACATTTCATCCGGCGGTGCTACCAAAAACCAAGAAGCGTTAATCAATGAAACCGGTGTAAAGGCTCTTGGTTTTCATGATCCCGAAGATATCTTGGGACGGATAATTGGTCGAGTTGAAGTAGTAGGGGTTGTAAAAGATTTTCATATAGAGAATCTGAGGAAGGAAATTGAGCCGGTCTTTCTAAGGTCTAACCAATTGAATAGAGCATATTTTGTAACGGTTCGCCTTACAGCTGGAAATATTAGTGAGGGTTTGGATGATTTACGTTCGGTATGGGCAAAACTGGGTTCCTCATCCCCTTTGAATTTTACTTTTGCAAATGATTTGATTCAACAGCAGTATGAGCAAGAGCAACATACCGTATGGGTGATAGGTATATTTGCCGGTATATCTATCTTAATTGCCTGCATGGGAGTGCTAGGGTTGGCCGCATTTACGGCTCAACGCCGTACCAAAGAGATTGGTGTCCGAAAAGTTCTGGGAGCTACAACCGTAAATATTGTGGCTCTACTTGGTAAATATTTTTTAAAACTACTAATGCTGAGCTTTATCATAGCTGTTCCGATAGCTTGGTATGTGATGGGTCAATGGCTGCAAAACTTCAGCTATAAAATTGAAATAGGTCCCGGTGTATTTTTGTTGGCTGGGGGAATTATTTTGATTATTGCAATATCTACAGTCAGCTGGCAGAGCATCCGGGCGGCGTTGGTAAATCCGGTGAAGTCTCTTCGGATGGAATAATAAGGGACAAGTCCAGAGGGAACGATTTCTTGAATCTATATATTTAATACGTGAGTTACTTTAGATCAAAGTGTAGCATTTGCATGAGACAGTCGGTTATAGGATTCATCATTATTTTATTAGGAATATTCGCTTACCCTGTAAACGGGAAGACTCAAGCGATTCACTCTTTACAACAAATCAATCAAGAGGCTTCCGAGATTCCTTCGGTCACCAGCTTGCTCATTCAACAGGATGGGGAGCTGATCAGTGAGCGTTATTTCCATGGGATGGATGAGGATGATTTTGCCAATATAAAGTCGGCCTCCAAAAGCATCATCTCTTTGTTGGTAGGTATTGCTGTTGATAAGGAGTTTTTAGAAGGCGTTAATCAGCCAATCGGACCTTTCTTTAAAGATTATTTCCAGGCTCATCCGGATTCTGTAAAAGAAAACCTCACAATAAAGAATTTGCTGACGATGCAGGCGGGACTGGAAACGACGAGTTTCCATAACTATGGAGCTTGGGTAACAAGCAATGACTGGGTTAGGTTTACGCTGGGGCAACCTATGGCTGCCCGCCCCGGCGGAGATATGGCATACAGTACCGGAATTTCACATCTGCTTTCTGTAATCTTAACCAAAGCCACGGGTCAAAGTACAAGAGCTTTTGCCAATGAGCATCTTTTTGCCCCAATGGGGGTAACAGTTGGAGGATGGGATCGTGATCCCCAGGGGTATTATATGGGCGGAAACAATATGGCGTTACGTCCGGCCGGTATGCTGAAAATTGGACAGATGGTGATGAATAAAGGCATCTATCAGAGTAAGCGGATTATATCGGAAGCGTGGCTTCAAGATTCTTTTCAAACCTACACGCGTAGCAACTTCAATCCTTATAACTATGGATATATGTGGTGGAAAAAGCCCGTCGGTGAATTTCAGGTCCATTTCGCCTGGGGGTTTGGCGGTCAATATATTTTTATGATTCCAGATCTGAATGCTGTTGTTGTGTTAACCGGTTCATTGCAGAATGCGGATCAGTCTCGTTCGTACAAAGAGCCGGTTTTTGAACTATTAAGAGAAGATATCCTGCCATTTCTATCCCAGTGAAGCTCTACTTAATTTAATTGAGATCACTGTAGCTTTCCCAAGGGGCAAATAATGGTTGGATTTATCGCGTTGAATTGATTAAGGTAAGCGTACAGTTCATATCTAATTAAGGATAAAAGACTATGGATCAACTATGTAGAGTTAATATCCTGATATTTGCCGTAGTATTGCTGGCTCAGGGGTGTGCGAGTAGCGGTGGCTTAGGCAGTTCAGCTAATAAGCGCATTTATGGCAAAGATTATGAATCCATGAAGGGAATTGTCAGAGATGTGATACAAGGCCGTCAGTTAAATATTGATTCTGTAACAGAAGCTAAAGACAAGCAGGAAATATCCTTGATCATAAGCAGGACGAAATATGTGAATGACAGTACTACTTCTCAGAATCAAGGGAAAGTTATTATTGAGGCTATTAATGACCAGGAAAGCAGCGTGCAAATTGAAAATCCTGATTATCATTTTTCAGTGCCTGAGCATCAGAGAGAGGCTTATCAACGCCTCTTGTTTTCACAGTTAGAGAAATATGAGAAGGAAGAACAGACACCATCTGATAATTAGAAACAGTAAATAAGATATTCCTGAGAACAATAATATGAGGCTTAAAAAAGTATTACCATTTATATGTATCATAGGGTTCATTATTAATGGCTGTGGAACCGAATCCGACCAACAGCCTGCCCTTCACTATGATGTACGGTTCCCCAATGGGGTTCATAATGAAGCTGAAATTACCCTGGCAATGACCAATTTGCTTCCCGGTAAGGTTAATATCGCGATGAGTCGTACCTCGCCCGGACGCTATGCCCTCCATGAGTTTGCCAAAAATGTCTATAACGTGACGGCTACGGACAGTAAAGGAGATACCCTAACTATAGCACGCCCGGATTTGCACCATTGGGAGGTTGAAAGTCACGATGGGACCATCAAATTTCATTATACTCTCTTTGGAACGCGCGCGGATGGCACTTATTCGGGAATTAACGAGCAGCATGCCCATCTGAACATGCCGGCTTCTTTTGCCTGGGTTCCGAATTTGCCCAATACCCCGATAACGGTCAGCTTCCATCCGCCAGAAGGAAGCAACTGGAAAGCGGCGACGCAATTGCAGCCGACGGATGATGAAATGCGTTTTTGGGCACCGAATTACCAGTACTTTTTTGACAGCCCAACCGAGCTCAGTGATCATATGATAGCCGAGTGGCCCGCCCCGGCGGATACTGCCAACCAAACGATAGGGTTGGCCGTTCATCACAACGGCACCCAACAACAGGTCAACACCTATGCTGAGATGGCGCAGAAAGTGGTCGCAGAACAAGTAGCTATCTATGGAACACCCGCTGACTTTGACTATAACACTTATACCTTCATCGCTGATTACCTGCCGTATGTCTATGGCGATGGGATGGAGCATCGTAATTCCACCATATTAACGAGCCAGCGTTCACTCGAAGGGGATGGAGCCTTGCAAAATTTATATACCCTCTCGCACGAGTTTTTCCACAGTTGGAATGTAGAACGAATTCGTCCCCAATCGCTTGAGCCTTTTAAGTTTATGGAAGCCAATGTATCCGGAGATTTATGGTTTGCCGAAGGGTTTACCAGCTACTATGATGACTTGACGATTCGGCGAGCAGGGCTCATCTCCGACCAGAAATATGCGGCAGACTGGGCCGGCACCTTAAACTATGTGCTTAATTCGCCGGGCAACAGTTATTATAATCCTATTGAGATGAGTCGGCAGGCGCCTTTTGTGGATGCAGCCGCTTCTGTAGATGCTCAGAATAAATCCAATACTTTTATTTCTTACTATTCCTGGGGTGCCGTATTGGGGTTGGGGCTGGATCTTAGCCTCCGGTCCACTTTTGAGGATGTGACACTGGATGATTATATGCGCCGGGTGTGGGAAAAATATGGGGTGAAGGAAGAACCTTATCAAATAACTGATCTGCAGGAGACGCTTGCCGAGGTGACGGATAGCACTGAATTCGCAGAGCAGTTTTTTGCCAACCATATTTATAGAGGCCAGCATGTGGATTTAAAGTCCTTGTTTGCAAATGCCGGCTTTGCATTACAGCAAGCCGATACCTCTCAGCCGGTACTCAGTTTTGGTACTGCAAAAATTGACTACAGAGATGGGCAGGCGGTGGTAGCCCGGCAGACTCAGGTTGGCAGTCCGTTGTATGAGGCAGGGCTGAATAAGGATGATATCCTTATCTCGCTCGACGGTGAACAAATAACCAATGCACAGATCCTGAATAAATTACTCGCAAAGCATAAAGCCGATGACCAGCTGCCGGTCAAATATAGTTCGCTGGGCGTCGAAAAGGAGGGGATAATACGACTGGCCAAAAATCCAGCCTTGGAAGTTATCCCGTATGAACAGTTGGATGACCGATCTCTAACGGACGAAATGAAAGCGTTTCGCCAAAACTGGCTGGGTTCGAAAGCCGGGAAATAATTATAGAACGTGTTCATATAATCGTTTTGTATAACTTATTCATTGCAATTAATCTATTTAGGTATGGCTGACGACAATAAAACGTCCATCTTTCAATTGTTTCGCAACTTAAATATCAGCGGCATCATAAAGCTGGCACAGAAAGTGGATCTGGGAAAACTCATCGCAAAGGTTAATAAGATGAGCGAGTCCGATCTTAAAAAGATGATGAAAATGCTGGATGGCGGCAGTGCCGACCGCGAGCCGCCCCCCGTAGATGGCGATTTTTATGATCTGTCGGACAAACTTTCGCCGGAAGAACGAGCAATTCAGCTGAAAGTTCGTGAGTTTATGGAAACAGAAGTGGATCCTATTGCCAATGAATACTGGCAGAAGGCGGAGTTCCCGGTTCACCTGATTCCCAAGATGGGTGAGCTCGACATTTGTGGGCTGACGCTTGAGGGGTACGGCTGTCCCAATAAATCCAATGTGTTGCAGGGCTTTATTGCCCAGGAAATGGCCCGGATAGATCCGTCATTTTCTACTTTTTTCGGTGTGCAGAGCGGGTTGGCGATGGGAGCCATTTATGAATGTGGCAGCGAAGAACAGAAACAGAAATGGCTGCCGAGTATGCAAAAGATGGAGACGATTGGTGCCTTTGGCCTGACGGAGCCCAAGGTTGGATCGGCTGTGGCCGGTGGACTCACAACCAAAGCCAGGCGTGAGGGTGACACCTGGATCCTCAATGGTCAGAAAAAGTGGATCGGCAATGCCACCTTTTCGGATATCACCATTATTTGGGCCGAAGATGTGGATAGCGCCGATGTGAAAGGATTCATTGTGGAAAACGATAATCCGGGTTTTACCGCCGAGAAGATTGAAGACAAGATGGCGCTGCGTACTGTCCAGAATGCGCTCATTACGCTTGATGACTGCAAAGTTAAAGAGGCCGATCGATTGCAACATGCGGAGAGCTTTAAAGACACCTCGCGCATCTTGCGTCTGACCCGAGCTTCGGTGGCTTGGCAGGCGGTGGGTTGTGCCCGTGGCGCCTACGAAAATGCGCTGGCCTACTGCAACGATCGCAAGCAGTTTGGAAAGACAATTGGCAGCTTCCAGCTGGTACAGGACTTACTGGTCGAAATGTTGACCAACCTTACGGCCATGCAGTCGATGGTATATCGCCTGTCCGAACTGCAGGATGAAGGTAATCTTACGGACGAACGCGCCTCGTTAGCGAAGGTGGTCTGCACCCTCAAAACACGCGATATTGTTAGTAAGGCACGGGAGTTGCTGGGTGGTAACGGTATTCTGTTGCGTTACAATGTAGCACGGTTTGTGGCAGACTCCGAAGCAATTTACTCCTATGAAGGAACCAAGCAGATTAACTCGCTTATCGTAGGCCGTGCCATCACCGGCAAAAGCGCGTTTGTATAGGATTTATTTGCCTGATTCTTCAATTTTAGTGATCCTTTAAAGGATATCGCTATCAAATATTCGCTATGCCTATACGAAAATACCATATCGGATGCACTGGCTGGAGCCTGAAAGAGTGGATTGGCAACTTTTTTACGGATGATGCAAAGCCGAGGCAATTTCTTTCGCAGTATGCCTCGGTCTTTAATGCCGTGGAGGGTAATACCTCTTTTTATCACATACCCAAGGCCGATACCGTAAATAAGTGGGCCCGGGAAACCCCCGATGGATTTAAATTCTGTTTTAAGTTTCATCAATCCATAACCCATGAGCGCCGGTTATCAGATGTCAGGGGTCAGGTATTACAGTTTCTGGAGGTATTTGACCCGATTGCTGACCGATTGGGTCCTTTTCATATCCAGCTACCGCCACAATTTTCACCGGGGGAGTTTACAAAGCTGGAAAGGCTTGTTCAGATACTACCCTCTGTGTACAGTTATGCGGTGGAGGTCCGCCATCCGGAATTCTTTGACCATGGCAATAAAGAAAACCGCCTCAACCGGCTGCTCAAAAGTTATAATATTGATCGGGTGATCTTTGATAGCCGAAAGCTCCACAGCATGAAGAAAAACGATCCCACCATCCGGCAGGCGCAGAAGAAAAAGCCCAAGGTACCGGTACGTTTTGAAAATACGGGTTCGCGCCCCTTTGTCCGTTTTGTAGGGGCTAATGATGCTCTCAACAACGAGTCCTATCTTAAGGAATGGGCCATCGTTATTGCCGACTGGATTAAAGAAGGACTCCATCCGTACATTTTTACCCACTCCCCGGATAAAGTGAGTCAGCCGCCCATTGCACGAAAATTTCATCAACTGTTGTCGGAGCTTATTGAGATGGAACCGATGCCCGCTTGGCCGATAGAGCGGCAGGATGAGCAGCTGGATCTGTTTTGATATCAAACACCGATTGAACGAACGTTCAAAGGTTCTTAGAATACCTTCCTTATTCTGAAGAAAGGCTTTTATTCCCTCCTTCAAACCTTAAATTCATATTGTGTATAATGAGAGGCGGTACGATGAAGTAATTATTGATAACAAGCAGGATATGATATATTGTATTTAATTAGCATACAATATGCTGCTGTTATAAGGGTATTTGGTCTTCTAAATCATAAGTAGATCTGGTTGCAATGAAGTTCTTTACCTCGCAATTAAGTTTTTTCCTGTCCAATCGAAATACCCGGGTGAATATCAAGCGTCTGGTGAGGTTTTTAAGTGGGCTCTTGCTTTTGATTCTGATCTATACGATTCTGTTTCATTTTATTATGCTCTACGAGGGGCAATCGCATAGCTGGATTACCGGGTTTTACTGGACGCTCACTGTGATGACGACTCTGGGCTTTGGAGATATTACCTTTACCAGTGATATCGGGCGTGCCTTTTCGGTTATTGTACTGCTTTCGGGGATGGTGTCACTGCTTATTCTTTTGCCTTTCACCTTTATTGAGTTTTTCTATGCACCCTGGCTCGATGCGCAGTCCAAAGCACGGGCTCCGCGAGAACTGCCGGAAGATACTTCCAACCACATCATCATCACTCATTTTAATCCCATTTCTGAATCTCTCATTGAAAAGCTCAGGCAATATAATTACGAGTATGTGTTACTGTTCAATGATCTTCCACAGGCGTTAAAATATTATGATCAAGGTTATCGCGTAGTTTTTGGAGAGCTGGATGATCCTGAGACCTATAAAAAATTACAGGTTGACCAAGCGGCTATGGTCGCGGCATTGGGGAGCGATATGGTGAATTCCAATATTAGTAATACTGTTCGTGAACTGGATGAAGAGGTAACTATTGTTACTACAGCCAATTCGGTTAGCTCGGTGGATCTGTTGGAGATGGCCGGTTCTAATCACGTTATCCAACTTGGAAAAATGCTTGGCAACTCACTTTCACGTCGCATTTCGGGGCAGGACAGCCGTGTGCATGTGGTAGGGCGTTTCGACAATCTGATTGTTGCCGAAGCAACGGCCTATAAAACGCCACTGGTTGGTAAAACCCTTCGTGAAAGTAAACTAAGAGACGAATTCGGTATCAACATTGTAGGGGTTTGGGAACGTGGGAAGTTGCTAAAGCCCGAGCCCGATACTCTTATACATGAGCAGAGTGTATTGTTGATGGCTGGTTCCCTGGAGCAACTGCGAATTTATGATGAATTTATGGCGATTTACCATGCCACAGACAAGCCTGTTATTATCATCGGGGCGGGACGTGTAGGGCGTGGTGTTGCCGAAGCGTTCGAAAAGCGTGATATGGATTATTATATCGTAGACAAAAATCCCGATCGAATTAAAGATGATAATCGATATATATTGGGAAATGCAGAAGATATTGATGTTCTGGAAAAGGCTGGAATAAAAGACGCTCCCTGTATCATTATTACTACACACGATGATGATATGAATATCTATCTGACAATTTATGCCCGTCGGTTGCGCCCCAATATCCAAATCATCAGTCGCTCTACAGTACAAAGAAATGTATCTACCTTACATCGTGCCGGCGCGGATTTTGTGATGTCTTATGCAACGATGGGAGCAAACGTGATTTTCAATATTCTGGAGCGCAGCGATGTAGTGATGATTGCCGAAGGACTAAATGTATTTAATATCCAGACTCCGGATTCCTTGGTTGGAAAAAGCCTGATTAGCTCCTCTATACGTCTTGAAACAGGTTGCAGCGTACTTGGAATTAAGCAGAATGGCCAGCAGCATATAAATCCGAAGCCCGAAATTATCATACAGAAAGGAAGTGAGCTGGTACTGATCGGAAATGCTGAAGCTGAACGACTTTTTATGGAAAGATTTATGAACGGCAAGTCGTAAAGCTGAGTCAAGTTCGACAGGAATATGATAAAACAGCAAAAAGTTCGTATCTTTACAGGCTTTTTCAGAATACAGAATCTTGATCAACGCCCATGGCCGAGTCCGATACCCTTACAAAAGAAGAACAACAAATTATTGAAGAGGCCCGTCGCCGGCGGACTTTTGCGATTATCTCGCACCCTGATGCCGGTAAGACGACGCTCACCGAAAAACTTTTGCTTTATGGTGGGGCTATTCATGAAGCAGGCTCCATCCGGCAGCGTAAAGCCAACCGCTATGCGGCCTCCGACTGGATGGCCATTGAGAAAGATCGCGGTATTTCAGTGACCTCTTCCGTGCTCCGGTTTGAGAAGGACAACATCAAATTTAACCTGCTGGATACCCCCGGCCACAAAGACTTTTCTGAAGACACGCTCCGCACGCTTGTTGCAGCCGACACGGCCCTGATGGTTATTGACGTTGCCAAAGGGGTAGAGGAGCAGACTGAGAAGCTCTTTGAAGTCTGTAAGATGAGAGAAATTCCCATTATTACTTTTGTGAATAAGTGTGACCGTCCGGGCCTGGAGCCGCTGGAAGTCATCAGCAATATTGAAAACCAACTGGGTATTGAGCCTATTCCGGCATCCTGGCCGTTAGGATACGGAAAGGATTTTCAGGGTATCTATGACTTGATTGGCAAGAAATTGCATCTGCAGAAGAAAGAAGAGCACGGGGCCAAAAAAGCCGAAACGGAAATCTGTGACCTGGAAGAAGGGTTGGAGAAAGCAATCCTTTCAGATCATGAAAAGGACAAGTTTCGTGAAGAAGTGATGCTCACGGAAGACATGTTCGAGATGATGGACCAGGAAGCCTTCCTGAATGGAAAGTGTACGCCCGTATTCTTTGGTTCGGCCTTGAATAACTTTGGCCTGGATGTATTCCTGGACTATTTTTCCGAGCTGGCCAATCCTCCACAACAATACCAGGATGAGGAAAGCAAAGATCGTGACTTGGCCAATGGTTTTTCGGGCTTTGTATTCAAGATGCAGGCGAATATGAATCCCGACCACCGGGATTGTGCAGCTTTTATCCGCATCACATCCGGCAAATTTGAACGGGGGCTGGAAGTGACGGAAAGCAATACAGGCAAGAAAGTTAAAATGTCAACGCCCCACACGCTAATGGGTGATGAGCGCCATATTTTGGAGGAAGCTTATCCCGGCGACGTGGTTTCGTTGTTTAATCCGGGTTCTTTTCGTATCGGGACCACTATTTATAGCGACAAGCCGGTTAAGTTTGACGTGATTCCACTCTTTACGCCGGAGCATTTTATGAAGGTATCAACGAAAGATCCCTTTAAGCGGAAGCAGCTACGCGAAGGACTTAAGCAGTTAGCGGAAGAAGGGGTCGTTCACGTTTTTGAAGTTCCCAATGGCGTTGGTAATGAACTACTGTTGGGAACCGTTGGGGCGCTACAGTTTGATGTAGTTAAGCACCGGATGGCCACAGAATATAATACCGAACTGCATATGAATGCTGTTTCATACCATGCGGCGCGTTGGCTGGCTGGTGATAAGAATATCATTGAAAAGCTGGAGAACAGTTACTCTACGCATGTCACAAAGGACATGGAGGAAAACCCTATCGTGCTTTTTGACAGTGCTTATGCCTTAAGCCAAGCTGAAGAGAAGGTAGGAACAGAGAACCTCTTCAAGTTTAAGCAGAACTGATTAGTTGAGGTAAATTAATTTTGTACCCTTGACATAGGGTTGTCAAAAGGTCGCTTATCTTACTCATCTCACAACAGGATTAACTAAAATTAGATGAGATGATTAAACAGAGTACAACTGCATCAGTAATGGAATTTACCTCTTTTAGAAAAAAAGAGGATATTACAGAAGAGGCTTTAATAGCTGCCGTTCTGGACTTCGAGTCCTCATTCTTAAGCAAACAAGAAGGCTTGGTATTGGATTGCCTGGTAAAAGGTAATTCCGGGAAATATGCGAATGTCATGTTTGCCAAAGATATGGCTTCCCTTAAGCAAATAGAACAGCAGGCCCATTCCGATAAAGCTGCGCAACATTTTTTCGAGTTACTGGATATAGACAGCGTAGATATGGCGTTTCAAGCCATATTGAAAGAAGCGTTTGAAACGCCGGATCATTTTTCTTGCGTCGAATATGGGACGTTTAGCCTTAACAATTCAGGTGACACTGATAGCCTTATAAAGGCTTCGGAAGATATTGAGGACCAATATCTGGATCGATTTGATAATACGAAGGCTCATTTTATGGGCAAGGTTGAGGAGGGGCGTTATTCTGAAGTAACGCTTGGGAGAACCTTAGGCAAAACAAAACAGATCTGTGAAGGGTATCGCCAAGAGCACATATGTCAACCCCTATTGAATATGATCGATACACAAAGCATGGAGCTGAGTTTTTGGTATCTTATCGCATAATTAAATTAGTACACTACGATCGGGTATGGAAGAGGAAACGCTATTGGTGAAGCGCACCGTGTTATTACAAAAGTTTTCGGGAAAGGGCGGATGGACGTACGTCGATCTCCCCGAGGTTTCAGTTGATTCTAACTCACCTTTTGGATGGGTGACGGTAAGTGGAACCATTGATGGGTATCTCCTAAAAAAGCATAAGCTTATGGCCAAGGGGAATGGTAAGCTCTTCCTTTCCGTAAATGCAAAGATACGGAAAAAGATTGGGAAGGAGGCTGGCGACTACGTTAAGATTCAACTATACCGGGATGAGTCAGCTGTTGAGATACCGGAGGAGATTATACGCTGTTTTGAGGTGGAGTCGCCCAAGGTAAAGAAAAATTTTATGGCGTTTAGAGAAACTGAGAAAAAGGCTTATCTGGATTGGATATATGAGGCCCAAAAAGAGGAAACCCGGGTGCGTCGTATTACAGAGATGTTGGATCGGGTGTCCCGGAATGAAAAATTTTATGGAGATTGAAGGGCTATGCCCCTAAACGTAAAGTTTTAATAATAAATGGAACAGGAAAAGATGCCACGGTTGACAAGGTTGACGGCTATTTTGACACTACTACAGTCGAAACAAGTGTTCCATGCTGCTGAAGCAGCGAAGAAGTTTAACGTAAGCAAGCGTACCATCTACCGTGATATGAAAACTCTGGAACGGGCTGGGGTCCCTATTTATACCGAGCCGGGCAAAGGGTATTCGTTGTTGGAGGGGTTTAAGCTACCACCGGTAATGCTGACTGAAGAAGAAGCAAATGCTCTTGTTACGGCGGGTAAGCTTGTTGCAAAAAACAGGGATGGATCATTTGCCAGAAATCACCAGGATGCTATCGCCAAGATCAAGGCTGTTTTAAGGTATGCAAAACGAGACAAAGCTAATTTGCTGTCGGAGCGAGTGGCAATACTCAAAAATTTCGAAGGGATAACAACCAGCGATAATCTCTCTAAGATACAGCTGGCTATTACCAATCGCCGTCTTCTGCAGTTGCAGTATCACTCAATAAGCAAAGATGAAGTAACGGTAAGAACGGTTGGACCACAGGCTCTGTATAATACGAGCGAAAACTGGATATTAATTGCCTGGTGCCGTCTGCGGAATGGTTACCGCGAGTTTCGACTAGACAGAATGAAGTCGGTGCATAAGTCTTCAGAGCGTTTTGAGAGCAGAGAGTTTAATCTGAGTGAGTACTTCAGCGCTGTAACTACAAAGAATAAAACAGCAAACGAATCGTAATGAACGACTATGAGTTTTTGGAGCCTCATCGAAGAAAGAAATTAGGAATGGAAAGGCTTCTTGCTTCCCAATTCCTAATTCTTCATTCCTAATTTTTAATTTACCTTATTTCCCGCCATTTGCTTGCAAGTCAGCAATGCAGGCACTATCCAAATCCGGAATATCGCCATCAAATAGATTGGCAAAAAAGTTAGCCGTTTCGACGGAGGGTTCCATCAGGCAGCCCTCAGTTGTGCAATGGGCGCTCGCTGCTGTTTTGTGGTCTGATTGTGTAGGTGTGCCACTGCCGACCAGGCCAAAGGTATGGCCAAACTCATGCTGGAAGACCGTCCCTTCAATTTTTTCTTTGGGGGGTGCGCCAATACCGGAGCTTACCTCGCTGATAGTTTGTCCAAAGAAAGCCATTGAGGTATTGAAGTACGCAATGCCCAGCACATTCTCCTGTGCCTGATACTTGCCATCAACAATCAAGAAATAGGCATGGAGGGTATTGCCCCGGCTATCGGTGAAATTGTTGCGATACTGTCCTTCCAGCTCTCGAATTTCCTCTGCGGAATAGGAATCTTCACCAGCCGATGCTACTTCGGTTGGAGTATTGATGGTGACTTGAGATTTGTTGAGTCGGTTTTGAAGAAAATTTTTCAGGCTATCCAACGCCGCTTGGGTGGGTTGTTGTCCGGGCATATAGTCAATTTCGAGCTCCAGAGCGGTGAAGTTACTGTCACTCAAAAAAGCCTGGGGAGTAAAGCCGGGATTAGCGGTACTTGGAAAACGATTCATGTTTTCATCAATGCCGGAAGAAGAACCGAGGCACCCAACGATGGATAATGAAATAAGTGCTATAAAAAGTGCTGATACGGTTTTGTAACGATGTTGTACATCCATAGAAAGATATTTTATTAGTATTTTATTATTTATCTAAACAGCAAACAGGAGATAATGTTTCCATGGTAGGCCTGTAAGTGGCTTAATTTTTTGGGTAAGATCTCATTTCACCCTTCCACGTATTATTATTAACTTTAGACCGCTTTAAAATTATTGACCGATTTGTTTGTTGAACTGTCAATTTCTTTTCGATTCAGCAAGAGTTTGCATTACTATAGCAGCTCATAAGCGACCGTTCATCAAATTGAATCATTCACAAAATCAACAAATGAGTAAATAATCATGGCTAAAGAATTTGACGTCTGTGTAATTGGTTCCGGCCCCGGTGGATATGTGGCCGCTATTCGTGCATCACAACTTGGTTTTAATACGGCAATTGTTGAAAAACGGCACTTGGGTGGTGTTTGTTTAAATATTGGATGTATCCCTACAAAAGCATTGCTCCGCTCGGCTGAGGTTTTTGAAAGTATTGAAGATGCCGGTGATTATGGTATCAAAGTGGACGATTATGAAGCTGATTTTGGCGGTATTATTGATCGCAGCCGAAATGTGGCAAACAAGATGAGTAAAGGGGTTCAGTTCCTGATGAAGGCTAATAAAATTGAAGTCTTTGAGGGGAAAGGTGTTTTTGAGTCTAAAGATCAGCTGAAGGTCGTTGATGAAAATGATGAAACCCAAGAACAGATAACAGCGGATCGTTTCATTGTCGCTACAGGAGCACGTCCGCGAGAGCTGCCGAATATCGAGATTGACGGCGAGAACGTAATTGATTCCGAAATAGCCATGCAGCTCGAAGAACAGCCGGAGAAGCTGGTGGTGATTGGTGCAGGTGCTATCGGCGTTGAGTTTGCTTATTTCTATAACACCATTGGCACTGATGTGACAATCGTTGAGCTGGAGGATAGCCTTGTACCCGTTGAAGATAAAGATGTGGGTAAAGAGCTTGGAAAGATTTATAAGAAGAAGGGCATGGATGTGCGCACCGGAAGCACCGTTGAAAAGGTGGAAGACGACGGTGATGGCGTAAAAGTGACCATCAAAACCGGCGATGATGAAGAAGTAGTAGAGGCCGATGTTGTCCTGTCAGCGGTAGGCGTAACGGGCAATGTTGAAGGTATTGGCCTGGATGAAATTGGCGTTGAATACGAAAGGGGCGCCATCCAAATTGATAAAGAAACCTACCAGACCAGCGTAGAAGGCATCTATGCTATTGGCGATGTAGCCGGTGGCCCTTGGTTAGCGCACAAAGCTTCCCACGAAGCTATTGTTTGCGTAGAAAAGCTGGCGGGTGAAGACCCTATTCCTGTAAATTATAACAACATTCCGGGCTGTACCTACTGTGAGCCGCAGATTGCTTCCGTAGGATACACCGAAGAGCAGGCTAAGGAAGAAGGTTATGATGTGAAGGTCGGTAAATTCCCCTTCTCTGCCAGTGGTAAAGCAACCGGACTTGGACACGAAGAAGGCTTTGTGAAGGTCGTATTTGATGAGAAATACGGTGAATGGCTAGGTTGCCACATGATTGGATCACATGTGACAGAGCTGATTGCTGAGGCTGTTGTGGCCCGTGATCTGGAGACTACCGGCCATGAAATTATTAGTGCTGTGCATCCGCACCCGACGATGTCTGAAGCCGTGATGGAAGCAGTGGCCGAAGCATACGGCGAAGGCGTGCACCTGGGCAACTAAAAACCCAGTAGTTAAAAATTAGGAATGAAGAATTAGGAGTCGGGGAGCGGTAAGCCTTTCCATTCCTAATTCTCAACTTTTAATTCCTAATTGAAAGATTATGAATGAAGTAGAATTTTACGATTTGGGGCAGGCTCCCTACCAAGCAGTATGGGATTTACAGTCCGCTATACAGCAACGACTTGTGGATGAAAAACTGGCCCGTCGTAAGCAAAAGCTTTACAAACCGGGTGATGAAAGCAACGATGTGCTACTTTTCGTTGAGCATCCGCATGTGTTTACACTCGGAAAAAGCGGCGATAAAGCCCATCTTTTAAAAGGTCTGGCCGAACTTGCTGATATCGATGCCGAGTTCGTTGAAATTGATCGCGGTGGAGACATCACCTACCACGGGCCCGGTCAAATTGTAGGATATCCTATCTTTGATATGGATCGGCATTTTACGGATATCCATAAATATCTGCGCTATTTGGAGGAAGTGGTTATTCGTACATGCGCAGATTTTGATATTGAAGCGGGACGCATTGAGGGGTTAACCGGCGTTTGGGTAGGCGATGAGAAGATATGTGCCATGGGCATAAAATGTTCGCGCTGGGTGACAATGCACGGTTTTGCACTGAATGTCAATACAGATCTCAGCTATTTTGACCATATCGTGCCGTGTGGAATTTCAAATAAGGAAGTGACTAGCCTTCAAGAGCAACTCGGCAAACGAGTTGACGAAGCCCATGTTAAAGCACAACTTTTAACACACATCGAAGAAGTTTTCGATGTGGATGTCGCTAAAGTGAATTCCCTGCCTGAACTGGACCAGCAATTTTCGTATCTTAAGCATCAGGAAGCAAAAGCAGCATCCCATTAATTAGTGATTTTCAGCTACATGATTAAAGAATTAAACGTCGTCGACCGAAATAAAAAGACTGAACGCCGTCCTGATTGGCTCAGGGTGAAGTTGCCTTCGGGCGAGAAGTTTAAGGAGGTTTCGGAAACCATCCAGAAGCATTCGTTGAATACGGTTTGCTCAGAAGCACGATGCCCAAATATGGGGGAGTGCTGGGGGAATGGTACGGCAACCTTTATGATTTTAGGGGATGTCTGCACCCGTTCTTGTTCCTTCTGTGCCGTTAAAACCGGCCGACCGGTTCAGGGCCTGGATTGGGATGAACCCCGCCGCGTAACGGATGCTGCCAAGAAAATGGGACTCAAGCACGTAGTGCTGACTTCCGTAAATCGTGATGAGCGTAAAGATGGCGGGGCACCTATTTTTGCCGAAACCCACCGCCAGCTGCGCGAAGCCATTGACGGGGTAACTATAGAATCTCTTATTCCGGATTTCAGAGGCGTTTGGGAGGCTCTGCAAATCGTTATTGATACTCCGCCGGATGTCCTAAGCCATAACCTGGAAACCGTACCCAATCTCTATCGTACTATTCGTCCCCAGGCCAAATATAAGCGCTCACTGGAGTTACTGCAGCGGTGCAAAGAACAGGGCGTGCGCACAAAAACCGGTATTATGGTCGGCTTTGGAGAAGAGCGCGAGCAGGTTATCGAACTGATGCAAGATTGCGTCGATTACGGGGTAGATGTTCTCACCATTGGCCAATATATGCAACCTACCAAGATGCACCAGCCTGTGGAAGAATGGGTACACCCCGATCAGTTTGCCGAATACAAAGAAATTGGCGAAGGATTAGGACTTGAGCATGTTGAAAGCGGTCCGTTGGTGCGATCTTCTTACCATGCCGAACGTCACGTATAGAGGTATCAGTTGTTAAAGGCTGATAATTTATCTCGACAATTTCTCTCGATCTTTTATATTGCATAAAGATCATCATTTCTCATTTAACCCTAATATATGCTTGCAGTTGGCGTCGTCATATTATTGAGTTATCTGGTAGGCTCTATTCCTTCTTCAATTTGGGTCGGAAAGCTGGTCAAAGGGGTTGACATACGCAACTATGGAAGTGGAAATGCCGGGGCCACCAATACATTTCGCCTGTTGGGGTGGCAGCCCGGGGTAGCTGTTTTGTTGATCGATTTTTTTAAAGGTTTTGCCAGTGCTTACTGGATCAGCCAACTTGCTTATTTTATTGGATCAGGACCGGTAGCGCTCTTTCCGTATTGGGAAGTCGATTCTTTCCTGCGTATAGTCTGTGGAGTAGTAGCGGTTGTTGGACACATGTTTCCCCTCTACGCCAATTTTGACGGCGGAAAAGGAATGGCCACGGCGGCCGGCATGCTTTGTGGAATTGAACCGGTATCGGTGGGAATAACTTTTGGCGTTTTCCTGATTGTGATGCTCGTTAGCCGATTTGTTTCGCTCGCTTCTCTGGTAGCTGCTTTTATCTACCCGTTGATGTTAGTCGTGCTCAGGTACGGCTTGGGCTGGCCCATAGATGGCAGTATCTTAATTTTTGGAGCTATTGTAGGTATAGGGATTATTATAAAACATCGAGGCAATATTCGTCGTTTGTTGAATGGAACTGAAAACCAGGTCGGTTCATTCAAACCGGCCGTTGGATGGCTTAATAAGGATAAACAGGAACAGGGGTAAAAGAGGACTGTGAAAAAGATCACCGTTGTAGGGGCCGGGAGTTTCGGAACGGCCCTTTCTGTTGTATTGGCAAGAGCTGGCAATGATGTGCAGCTATGGGCCCGTGAATCGGAGGTAGCCTATGGTATTAACAAGCGACATCGAAACCCTGCCTATATATCTGATGTCACCTTACCGGATTCCATCTCTTGTGATACCGATCCCAAAAAATGTTTTGACGATCCCGAGATGGTCATTTTTGCAACTCCTTCGCACGTCATGCGCGAGGTGGCTTCCAATATTAAGACGTTTCTGAATGGCAATGAAATTGTGGTAAGCGTAGCCAAAGGCATTGAAAATAAAACCTTCAAGACCATGTCTCAGGTACTGGCGGAAGTGTTGGAAGGAAAAATCATGGATGACCAGATTGGAGTTATTTCGGGACCCAGTCACGCCGAGGAGGTCAGTAAGTTTAAGCCCACCACGGTGGTAGCCAGCTCTTATTCCAATCACACTGCGCGTGTTATCCAGGAGACTTTTTTGACGCCCATGTTTCGTGTCTATTTGAACTATGATATTATTGGTGTTGAGATTGGAGGGGCTGTTAAAAATATAATGGCCATTGCAGCCGGAGTTATTGACGGAGCTGCATTGGGAGATAACGCCAAGGCGGCACTGATGACACGTGGACTTCATGAAATGAAACGGTTGGGAATGAAGTTGGGGGGATCCCAGGATACATTTTCCGGTCTGTCAGGGATGGGAGACTTAGTCGTAACCTGCACAAGCGAACACAGTCGCAATCGTTTTGTTGGATACAATATTGGACGAGGAAAAAAGTTAGATGATATCATATCACAAATGAATATGGTAGCTGAGGGCGTGAAGACCACCCGCTCTGTCTTGGAATGGAGTAAACAATTGAATGTGGAGATGCCTATTACAGCTGCTGTTTATAACGTCTTGTTTGAAGATGAAGATCCCAAGGATATGCTGTATGAATTAATGACCCGCAATCCCAAAGAAGAGATCATAATTTAACGGCAGGTCAGTTATTCACAGCTGCTTAATATTTAGCTACTATATTCGTTATATTAATAAAATAACACAGCGTGGCTATGTACTCTGACAACCGCAGCATCGCAACGCTCTCCGAAATGGATTACCTGGATGTCAAGAATCTGGCACAAACAGGAGAGGGAACGTATCTCGAATTTAAGCGAACGATACCCTCAGCGTTTAAAATTGCCCGTGAGATAGCAGCTTTTGCTAACACAAAAGGGGGTACTCTGCTTATTGGGGTGGATGACGACTGCTCATTAGTTGGGGTCTCTGGCTACCAGGAAGAAGAGTTTTTGCTCAAAAAAGCTGCCACTGAACTATGTTGGCCCCAGGTCAATATTGGAATTGAAATTGTCCATTTTGGCGATAAAGATTTGCTGGTTATTCGCGTTCCGGAATCTACTGATAAACCCATCTTCGTAAAGGGAGAAGAGGGTAAAATCGTATTTATGCGAGAAGAAGACCAGAACAAGGTGGCAAGCAAAGAGTTGATCGAAATCATTAAAAATAAAAATTCAGATACAGGAGTAACCTTTGAATATGGAGAAAATGAGCAAAAACTCTTCCGATATCTGAATGAATATGGTGAAATAACCGTTGAAAAATTTTCACACATTGTTGATGTGCCCCGAGCTGAGGCCTCAGCTACACTTGTAAACTTGGTAAGTGCCGATATTTTGAATTTATTTCGAAAGGACAATATCGATTATTTCACCTACTCACAGAACTGTGAAAAAGAATTTTAAAAATAATTACTGCAATGTCTGCTGATACAGAAGAAAATTTAAATAATGTCATTGCCGATCTAATTGATGATGACGAGGAGGACGAACAACAGTCGACATCATCACTGGCGGATTTGGAATCTGAGAGTGAGGTCGAGTTTAACGGTCCACCGGTATCTCTAACGGAACGAGCTGCCCGACAGGTCCGGAAAATACGGGATGATGAAGCCCTGGATGAAGAACTCCACCTGCGCGTTGCCGTTGAAGGAGGAGGATGCTCAGGTCTCAGTTATAAACTTGGTTTTGACCACAAATCCGAAGACGACGAAGTATTAGTCAGCCAGGGGATAGAGATCATCGTAGATTCAAAGCATATGATGTATCTTAAGGGCATATCGGTAGACTATCCGGATGGGTTAGATGCGAGGGGCTTTACCTTCGACAATCCCAATGCCACCGAAACATGTGGTTGCGGTAGCTCTTTCGCTACCTGAGTTCGTCTTTTTAGCTTAGTCTTTAACCCTTCCATAGTCTTTCATAATATCCAGCACTTCATCAATTGGGAGGGCCTCAATGGTATGCCCATTGCGGCCGGTCATCGTCTCGGCATGGAAAAGGGAATTGATGATGGCCTCTTCTGTAGCTTCTAGCGTCGCCATAAAAAGTGGAGACATAGCCTCATTACGAAGTACGTTATGCGATTGGATACGCTCTTGCGATCGGTAGGGAGTCCGGACCGACTCAGCCGTTGAAAAGGCGATCACGTAATCACCACTGCCGTTGGAGGCAATACCACCCGTCCGGGCCAGCCCCATGATAGCACGTTTGGCCAGTCGCTTGAGATTTCGGGCGCTTAACGGAGCATCTGTGGCGACAACAATCATGCAGGAGCCATCGGCGGAATCATTAAGGGTATCGCTCATATAATATTTTTCCAGTTCCTTACCCACAGGGGCACCCGCAACCTGTAAGACCCCTCCGAAGTTTGTTTGTACCAGCACACCTACGGTATAGCCACCAGACTTTTTGGGCAACTTGCGGGATGAACTTCCAATGCCCCCCTTAAATCCGAAAGCAATAGTACCTGTGCCTGCGCCAACATTACCCTGATCAACGGGGTTCGTATCGGCTGATTCAATGGCTTCAAGTACATCCTCTTTGCTTACATGCCGTCCGCGGATGTCATTCAGGTAGCCATCGTTCGTTTCGCCAACCACCGGATTCACGGATCGAACATTCTTGTTTTCATCAAAGCCAAAGGTGAAATCGATGAGCGCATCCGCAGCGGTGGGAACACTGAGTGTGTTCGTCAAAATAACAGGCGTCTCAATCGTACCCAGCTCGTTGATCTGGGTAGAGCCCGCCAGCTTGCCAAATCCATTGCCTACATAAACAGCTGCCGGTACTTTCTGCTGAAAAATATTGCCTGGATGAGGAAGGATTGCCGTAACACCGGTGCGGATATGCTCTCCCCGGATAAGCGTTTTGTGGCCAACCTGCACGCCACTTACATCCGTAACCGTATTATTAGAGCCGGTTGGCAATACGCCAAATTCAATCCCGTGTTCTCTGGCATTGGTATCCTGTGCCGACAGGGTACTCATACTACAGGCTAATAGAACAATAAAAAAGATACCGGTAATTTGTTTCATAATGGATGTAGTTAGGGCATCGCAGTATCAGTGTTTTTCTTCTTGGCCGCCGATTAATTCTTCTTCATTACTCTGCCGGTCAGTGATAAGCCGTACGCCGCGGTTAAAGGTGAGGTAATGCCACATCCATTCGACAAAAACCCTAAAACGATTGCGAAAGCCAATCAGGAAGAAAATGTGAACAATAGACCAGAGCAACCAGGCAAAAAGACCGCTGAACTTAAAGCCCCGGATATCGGCAACGGCTTTGGCGCGTCCTACGGTAGCCATGGTCCCTTTATCAGTAAACGAGAAGGTTTTACGCTCTTTGCCTTTAAGCTCCCTTTTGATAAGCTTGCCCACAAAATCGCCTTGTTGCATGGCCACCGGGGCAAGAGCGGGTAGCGGGTTGCCATCCGAATCTTCTTTATGAGCGGCATCTCCAATGACAAAAATATGATCATCATCAGACAGTGAAAGGTCATCGGTTACCACCACTCTCCCGGATCGGTCCTGTTCGGTATTGAGTGCCGATAGCAGGGGAGAGGCGGCCACTCCCGCAGCCCAGATAATGTTTGGTGTTTGGATGGTGCCTTCTGAGAAGGTGACTTTATTCTCACCGATATCGGTAACCGGCGTGTTGAGCAGAACCCGAACGCCCATCTTTTCGAGGGTGTTGCGTGCCTTTTCTGCCAGCGATTCGGGATATCCGTTGAGGATGCGCGGTGCGGCCTCCACCAGGAAAATACGGGTCTCATTTCGGCTGAAAGTGGAATAGTCGCGCATCATATTCCGTTTAGCTATTTCAGCAATGGCCCCGGCCATCTCTACCCCGGTGGGGCCACCGCCAATTACGACATAGGTTAGGTAAGGCTCCCGCAATTTAGGATCTTTAAGCTGTTCTGCCTCCTCGAGCGAAAGCAGGATCCGCTCGCGTACCTGGAGTGCATCGCCGATGGATTTTAATCCGGGTGCATGGTTGGGCCAGTCATCATTTCCGAAGTAGTTATACTTGGCGCCCGGCGCAAGCACAAGGTAATCAAAACTGATTTTCTGCCCCTTTTTGAGCTCTACAAACCGTTGGTCCCGGTTGATACCGGTTACCGTGCCCAGCAAAACCTGCAGACCTTTACGCTGGCCCAGAATCGCTCGTATAGGGGTAGCTATATCGCCCGGTGAGAGTGCAGCTGTAGCAACCTGATAAAGCAGTGGCTGAAAAAGATGGTGATTATTACGGTCGATAAGCGTAATATCGACATCGGCTCCTTTAAGTTTTTTGGCAACTGAAATACCGCCGAATCCTCCACCGACAATGACGACATGCTTGCGATCTGCCATAATAGATAATTAAGGTGTATAGATCGAAATTAGATGAACCTTATACTCATAATAACTTTAAAATATTATGAAGAAAAAGGTTAGGACGAAATTAACTAAAAAAGAATACAGTAACCAGCCGTTAATTCATTCGGGCTTTGGTCTCTTGGAGGAGGTCTTCAATTTCACGTTTTGTAATCTGGTACTGCTCATTGCAAAAGTGGCAAACCAATTCCTGGCCTTCATCGCTAATTTCTTTCAGATCATTTGGGCCCAGCATGGCCAGGGCATTTACAAACCGCTTGCGCGTACATCTACAAAAGAAATCAACCGGTTGTCGGTCCAGCTCTTTAACCGGAATGTCACCCATTGCTTTTTCCATGATATCATCTATATAATTGCCTTCGGAAAGCAAGGTACTAATAGAGTCAAACTGTTTCATTTCGGTCTGTAAACGTTCTATTAATCCTTCAGGAGCGTCGGGCATCCGCTGAATGAATAATCCGCCTGCTTCGGTAATTTGGCCCTGCTCATCAAGACCCACATCCAGTAAGATTGCAGAAGGTATTTGTTCGGATTGCACCATATAGTAGGCAATATCCCCGGTAATATCGCCAGAGATAAGCTCGATGCTACTGGTTTTGGGTTCTGCCTCGTTATAAAGGGTTTTGCGGACCGTAAGTACGCCTACGCCCAAGCCATCACTTAAGCTTGTTTGAGAGTCATTATAGTCCAATTCGACTTCCGGATGTTGAACATAACCACGAATCTCGCCCACTCTGTTGGCTTCTGCTACCAAGAGTCCGACGGGACCTTTCCCTTCAGCCCGCAGCTGGATGCGTTCTTCCCCCTTTAATTCGGAAGCCATCAGCATGGTAGCGGTTAAAGCACGGCCCAAAAGAATAGTATTAAGCAGCGAAAGCTCGTGTTTTTGACGAGCCGCTTTAATGACATCGGTTGTTTTGACGACCGAAATTTTAATATTTCCATCCGTGCTTATGCCTTTGATGAGTCTGTCTTTGTGGATAAAATCTTCTTTAGAAATCATAAGAAACAGTTAATTATTAATCGCTCTTCTCGAACAACAAAGAAAGCTGGGTAATAGTTTGTTTATGGGCGCCTGTAAATCGATTTAGATATGAGATTTTATGAACAGATTGGTGGAATACATATCGATATTTCCAGAGTGCAAGAAAATACAAAAAAATGGACTGAGTTAGTAGTATGATCACTTTTACAAAGGCCTGGATATTACCATGCGTTCCTTTTCAATTTATTTGGATAATGATATTAGTCGTTGAAATTGTATCTTACACAGAAGTATTCGTTTTAAAACCATGAAGATGGTGTGGCTGCACAGTTTGACCGCTGGTATGCTATTTATGACAAAAAAAGAAAAAACAGATAACAATAACTATGTCTTTTCAATGGGTGTATTCAGAACCCGACAACGAAGAGGCTATGTCCACATTGCAGCAAAAATTAGGGGTGTCGCCCAAAGTGGCACACCTGCTTTTGTTGCGCGGAGTAGACTCTTATGATCGGGCAAAAGCATATTTTAGACCAAATATAAATCAACTTTACGATCCTTTTTTGATGAAGGATATGGAGCCGGCTACAGAACGGCTGGCCAAAGCTATCCGAGACCGCCAACGTGTGCTGGTCTACGGTGATTATGATGTAGATGGGACCACTGCAACGTCCATTTTATACCTCTTTTTGAGTGAATTCGGGGTGGATGTGGATTTCTATATCCCCCATCGGTTTAAAGAGGGCTACGGCATCAATGAGGAAGGCATTAAGTATGCCGAAGAAATCAATGCGGACTTAATTGTTTCGGTAGACTGTGGCATTACCGCAATTTCCGAAGCAGAACAGATCAAAGAGAAGGGCATTGATCTGATCATTTGTGACCATCATAACGTTGCCGACTCGCTTCCGGATGCACTGGCGGTCCTTGATCCCAAAAGGGCAGACTGCACCTATCCATTTGAGGGGCTGTCAGGAGCCGGTGTCGGATTCAAACTGTTGCAGGGAACTGTTCAAAAACTGGGACTTAATGATTCGCTGGCTCACAAGTTTCTTGACTTGGTTGCCGTATCAATCGCATCAGATATTGTACCAATGGTTGATGAAAACAGGATTTTGATGCGGGAAGGGCTGAGACAATTTAATGCCGATCCACGGGTAGGGCTATATGCACTGACTGAACTCATAAATTTGGAAATAGGCACGATCTCCTCATCCAATATCGTATTTTCCATAGGCCCGCGGATAAATGCTGCCGGCAGGATGGGCGATGCCACCAAAGCGGTACGACTGTTAATTGCAGAGACCGATGCAGAAGCCAAGGCAAGGGCGCATGAGCTGGAAAGTATAAACATTGCCCGCCGGGATGAGGATAGCCAGACGATGGAGCAGGCGAAAGCCATTGTTGATAAAGAGTATGATCTGGAGAAAATTTCTGCCATGGTGCTCCATAATGCCGACTGGCATTTGGGGGTCATCGGGATTGTGGCTTCGCGGCTTGTAGATACCTATAGCCGTCCGGCAATAATGTTGAGTACGGTGGATGGAAAAGTAAAGGGTTCCGCTCGTAGTATTGAAGGGTTTAATATCTATGAAGCTTTTAAAGAATGTGAAGATCTGCTGGAACAGTTTGGAGGCCATAAATACGCCGCCGGGCTAACGCTGGCGAAAGAAAATGTGGAGGCATTCCGGCAGCGTATTGATAAGATAGCTTCACAAAAGCTCACCGAAAATGACTTTAAACCTGACCTGAAGATTGATTGTAATCTGGATCTTGAGAATGTGAATATGCGTTTCTGGAAATTGCTCAGTCAATTTGAACCATTTGGACCCGGAAACCTGCGGCCGATATTTGTCAGCCGTGATGTAGAGGTGGTCGGTGTGCCGACCATTGTGGGGTCGGGACATCTGAAGATGAAGGTATCACAAAACGGTTCCGGCGTTTTCGATGTGATAGGATTCAATATGCACGAATACTTACCGGTTGTTCGCAACAGCCAGAATAAGAAGCTGAATATTGCCTATTCCCTGGAAGAAAATAACTGGAATGGCCGCCGGACCCTGCAGATTCGATTGCGGGATGTACAACTGCAAAAATAAATTAGATAAAATGCCTGTAAGCTCTTTGGATAAAGCATAAAAGATCTTATATTTGGCAACTCTTAGCGCAAAAAGGGACTGTAGCTCAGTCGGTAGAGCACGCGACTGAAAATCGCGGTGTCGCCGGTTCGATTCCGGCCGGTCCCACGCAAAGCCCTGTAACTCATTGAGTTGCAGGGCTTTATTATTTTATGGTAAAACTATGCTAAAACAATTATACAGGTAGTATTTTTGGAGTAAGTTTACCGTTTGTATATTTTTGCTCTTCTACCACGAAATTTTGTTAGCTTTCTGCCCTAATTTTGTGTGAGATTTCCCATAATCCGGTCTGTCTCCATCAAGGCGACTTCAATCTTCTGCTAATGTTGAATTTCTTCAAAGCTTGACTTTTTTCCACCGCCGGTTTTGAATTGGTTTTTAGCGGGTGGTATCCCCAGTGTATAAATTCCGGGCTTTTCTGAGATCATGCCCAGATACAGCCCAATAATGGCCTTATTTAAGACAAACCTAATTTTCACACCATTGATTTAAGATTTTCCAATGGCTGTGGCAGATACCAGTAATTTGTCATTCTTTCCTTTGGAATCATCAAGATTATTAGAGGGTGGGCTTTGTTGCTCCTGAAAATATTTTTAGGTAAATTATTAATTACTTCTAATATTATTTACAGTAATACTATTTAAAACGGATAGATTAAACCGTATAAAGAATGGATGGAGAGCAAAGAGCCAAGATTCTTATTGTAGAAGACGACCTCCTGTTAAGCATGGTTGAAGAGCGTTTGGTCAATAATTTAGGCTTCAATGTTGTTGGCAAAGCGGTTACGGGAGAGGAGGCCATCCAAAAAGCGGCTGATCTCAATCCGGATGTTATTATCATGGATATCTCACTTAAAGGATCCATGAATGGTATAGATGCGATGAAAGAGATTCGAAAAACCTCCCAGGTCCCTGTCATATATCTCTCTGGTAGTTCTGATGAGAACTCTCTGGAACAAGCTAAGGAAACAAACTACTCCGGCTTTTTAATAAAGCCCGTTACCAAGGGTGATTTAGAAGCGCCGCTCATTAAGGCTCTAAATGAGGGGCAATCTGGGAGCGAAGAAAATTTGCGAACTATCGATTCGGATTAAAACGTGACCGTTAGTTTTCAAGACTGACAATAACGCGCCCCACCTGCTTACCTTCTAATATTGTATCGATTTCTTTATTCAGCTCATCCAGGGAGCATATTCGGCTTATTTTTTCCAGTGATTTCGGTTTCCAGGAGGAAGCAAGCTTATTCCAGAGTTTTTTTCTCAGGCTCATGGCACAATTTCCGCTATCAATGCCAGACAAGGTAACGCCTCTGAGGATAAACGGATATACGTTGGTATGTAGCTCATGACCGGCAATATTGCCACAGCAGCTGACCACACCATGCGGCTGCGTTTGCCGTATTATGGTGTCGAGCATTACCCCGCCAACGGTATCAATGGCCCCTGACCACCGGGCACTGAGCAATGGTTTTGAACTTTGGTCCTGAACTTCCTCCCGGGGAATGATGGCACGGGCACCAATATCTTGCAAAAACGTTTTTTGGTCCTTTTTTCCGGTAACAGCTACCACTTCATAACCCAATGTTGTTAAAATGCTTACTGCCATAGTGCCTACGCCACCGGTTGCTCCGCTTACCACTATAGGGCCATCCTCGGGTTCTATATTATGATACTGAAGCTGATATATGCCAATGGCTGCTGTTAGCCCGGCAGTGCCAAAAAGCATGCTTTCCTGAAGATTTATTTTGTTGGGCAGTGGGACAATCCAGTCGCTGGGAACCCGAATAAATTGACCAAATCCGCCGGGGGTATTTTGTCCAAGGTCATAACTGGTTACAATCACTTCATCCCCTTCCTGGAAACGCTCATCCCGGCTTTCTGTAACTACACCAGCAGCATCAATACCGGGAATATGTGGATACTGTTTGGTGACACCTTTGTTACCTGAGGCCGAAAGGGCATCTTTATAATTAAGCGAGGAATATTTAACGTTTATTAACACCTCATGGTCCGGCAACTTTTTGATTGGCCACTGACGGACCGATCGCTGGAATGTGCCATCAGATGTTTCTTCTACGACGAGCGCTTTAAAGTTGGTATTCATATCCAGAATAAATTTTGAGTTA
Source organism: Fodinibius salsisoli (assembly GCF_026229185.1). Classification (GTDB taxonomy): domain Bacteria; phylum Bacteroidota; class Rhodothermia; order Balneolales; family Balneolaceae; genus Fodinibius; species Fodinibius salsisoli. The sequence goes on from NZ_JAGGJA010000005.1 coordinate 133,370, forward strand.
ACGATATAGCCCTTATAGCTGCGATATATTCTATTGTTATTCTGCTATAAGTATCATAACTATAAGGCTATTTAGATATCAAATAACGGATGCGGTCAGGGACGACTTGCTTCAGCAATCATAATAGCTATTAAGATATGCCGGATCAAAATAATGAGGAACTCCATAAACGCATCAGCCGCCTTGAGCAGAGGGTGCAGGAGCTCGAACAAAAGGTGGGTGAAGCATCGGGGAAAGCAGAGTCGTCGGTTTCTGAGGTACCTCCAACAGATGAAAGAGCAAAAAGTAACCGTGTTCAAGATCGGCTTGGAGAAGCACAGTTTGGGGAGCAATGGCTAAACCGTCTTGGCATTGGGTTGTTACTCATCGGTGTGGTATTCCTGTTTAAATATACCATCGACCAGGGGTGGCTTGTTCCACCCGTCCGCAGTGCTATCGGCTTGGGCATTGGCGGCTTACTTTTTGGAGCGGGACTCCGAATGGATGAGCAGATGAATCCATTTCGGCAATTACTATTGGGAGGAGGCATTGCCGTTTTTTATATCACCGGCTTTGCTACCTTTCAGCTTTATTCCTTTTTGCCGGACGTTTTGATATGGGCTTTCATGATTGTGGTTACGCTCTTGGCCCTTTCGCTATCCTTACAGCAAGATGAAGCGGTGTTATCCGTTACCGGAATAGTAGGTGCCCTGGGAACTCCTTTTATGCTGTATACCGGTTCGGGAGGCATAGGGATACTGGTGGTTTATACGACGCTCGTATTGTCGGCTGCTGCCGTTATTTACTACCAAAAAGGATGGAATTCCCTTCTCTGGAGTATGCTGGTTGGCGGCTTTTGTGTAATGGTTGTGGGCGTTTTGGCCTCAATGTTTGATGGACAATCCCTTTCTGTGGCAGAGCACTGGTATTTACAGGTTGGAATAATTGTATGGGCATTGTCAACTTGGGGAGGCGGATTCTATTATGCCATTTCAAATCCGGAAAAGGAGTATGGTAGTACGGTCCATCTATCCACTTTTTGGGTTTCGTTCTGGATGTTACCGTTGATGACTATGCACTGGGATTTTTCCAGTGAAGGAGCTTCGCTGCTTGCATTCGGGCTGGCGGTGCTTGGCATTGCAGGATACGCTTTCTTACAACATCGCAATATGGCTGCACTGGCATTTTCGCACGGTTTTATGGCGCTCATTATGAGTACCGTCGGCATTGTGCTGTTCTTTGAAGGGACCCTGCTTTTTATTTTGTTAGCCGCAGAGACCGTTGTTTTGAGATATGTTGTGACCCAAACAGGAGATTGGAAACTCAATTTCAGTGCCCACCTTCTTTTTTTACTGGTTGCTCTTTGGGTTGCCCGCGATTTATTCATGCATACGGTGCTTTATGATACAGCCTTTACCCTAAAGTCTTTTACGCAACTTTTGTTCATTGCTGCTGGGGGTACGCTTATCCCTTCATGGCTGGACCGAGCTGATTTTAAACAGTTTTACCGTATCTTAAGCCACCTGTTGCTTCTGTATTGGATTTACCAAATGTTTGGCCACTTTTCTGATGGACAGGCATGGATAACCGTTTTTTGGGGGCTATATGCTATTGGATTGCTTGTAGTAGGCTTTACTATTTATGGCAAAAGGGTGCGCCTGGTCGGTATGGGAACCTTATTTTTAGTGGTTGCTAAATTATTCCTTGTAGATCTCGCGCAGCTACAGGCACTTTGGCGGATCCTGTTATTTATTGGCTTTGGGGGAGCACTCATCCTGCTTGGTTATTATCTTCAATCCAAGTGGAACCACAGGGAGTCGGAAGTATAGCGTGGCAACCCATTCAAAATCTTTTATTTTAATCTGCGTTAAAGATGGGTGAGTACGATCACCAGCCGAGTGATTCGGCTCAGTTGTTCACTGAATCCCAATACTCATACCGTGATGTGAGCAGCTTATCCATAACACAATAACAACCTTCGCTATAAAACAGGAATAATATGATGAAAAGATTTTTACTTTTTTTGTTGGGGGCCACTCTGGCCGGATGTATGCAATCGCCTATCGAAGAAGTATCCGAGGGTATCACTGAGGAACAGCTTTTAGAACCCATTGAGAAGCTATCATCCGATGAATTTCAGGGGAGAAGTACCGGGACGGTAGGCGAAGAAAAAACGGTGACTTACTTGGTGAACCAACTTAAGGAGTATGGTATAAAAGGAGGAATGCCGGATGGCAGCTACATTCAGGATGTCCCATTGATAGGACAAACAACCTTGGAGGAAGCCACAATCACCATCCAAAAGGATGGAGAGGAGATTCATGCCTTTGATTATTATACTGATTTTATGGCCTGGCCGAGTAACTTGGAGGAAGAAGTCTCCATTGATGAGGCCGAGCTGGTTTACGTAGGTTATGGTATTCAGGCTCCGGAAGAAAACTGGGATGACTTTAAAGACACTGATGTTGAAGGGAAAATACTGGTTGTGAAAAATAATGACCCCAGTAGTGACCCAGACTTATTCAAAGGAGATACCCGCCTGTATTATGGACGCTATGGTTATAAATTTGAAAAGGCACGTGAGATGGGGGCAGCCGGTGTGCTCATTATCCATACGAGCCCTTCGGCGGGCTATGGCTGGAACGTGGTTGCCAATGGCTGGAATCGGGAACAGTTTTATCTCCGGGATAGTGAAGCCGTGGAGAGTTCGCCAACCAAGTTCAACGGTTGGTTGACGAAAGAAGTAAGTACGGCGCTTTTTGAAAGTGCAGGTCTCGATCTGGAAGAACAACTTACGGCAGCAGAATCGCGTTCATTTGAACCGGTTCTTCTGGATGGGCTATCGCTCAGCTTGGATTTAAGAGCTACATATCGACAAAAAGATGCTCAAAACGTACTGGGGGTTATAGAAGGTTCGGACAGCAAGTTGAAAGATGAATATGCGGTATTTACCGCTCATCACGATCACCTGGGCATTACCAAGCCCATACAGCAAGATTCCATTAACAATGGGGCGCTGGATAACGCCGCCGGGGTAAGTGCGGTGCTCAACTTAGCCCGTGGATATGAAAAGTTACAGCCTCAGCTAAAGCGGAGTGTGTTATTCCTGTTTGTGGGAGCCGAAGAAGTGGGTTTGCTGGGCTCTACCTACTGGGCAACACACCCCACGGTGCATCCGGGGAAGGTAAGCGGAAATATTAACCTGGATGGAATGAACGTTTATGGCGAAACCAAAGATATTGTACTGGTGGGCTATGGACGTAACAGCGTGAGTGATGTCATTGAGGAGGTGGCTGCTGAACAGGGTGTGGAGGTAAAACCTGACCCGCATCCCGATCGCGGATACTTTTATCGATCCGATCACTTTGCCCTTGCCAAGCAGGGCATACCGGCTGTTTTTCCAAATTCAGGAACCGAATTTATCAATAGGTCGGAAGAGTATTCAGCCACTGTTGATAGCTTGCAGAACGCCAACTACCATACCGTTAATGATGAAATTAACGACTACTGGGACCTAAGGGGGATGGTTCAGGATGTGCGGTTATTTTTTGAGGCAGGATATCGCATCCTTAACGCTGAAAGCATGCAGACCTGGCGACAAGGCGATGAGTTTAAACAAAAGAGACTCGAAATGCTTGAAGAAGTTGGCGGTCAGTAAGAAATAAAATGAACAACCGTTTACTCTTTGAACAATAAAAAGCTATATTAACCCGACCTTGGGATAAGGGCTGAAATTTGGTATTCATTAGTTAATCCCTCCTTGAGGAGGGTGCCCAAATTCTGAGAACCACAGAATTTGGGCGGGAGGTGTTTCCCTCATTTTTATTCGTTGAACACCCCTCCCGCCTAAAGGCGGACTCCCCTCAAGGGGAGACTATTTCCATATTTTGTTTTATCCAAGGTTGATCGATATTTAGCATTTAATCCAAACAAGTTGTAGAGTATGATGTTTTTTAGAAAGAACAATTTATTCGTTGCATTATTAGCAACTCTTTTTATGGTGGGCTGTCAAAGCTCCGATACCGACGCCCAGTCTGCCGATGCTGCAGCCGATGATCCCAATAAGGTGGTTCTGACCGAGTATAGCGATTACCAATGTCCGGCCTGTGCTTATTATCATCCCATCGTTGAAAAGATCAAGAACGAGATGGGTGATAAGGTCGAGGTACAACTTCGTTTCTTCCCGTTAAATGGTCACCGTTATTCTGCTCTGGCCGCACGAGCTGCACAGGCGGCAAAGAATCAGGATAAGTTTTATGAAATGCATGCTCTTTTATTTGAAAACCAGCAACAATGGTCGCAGGCTTCTAACCCTGTAACGGCGATCGTCAACTTTGCACGTGAGTTAGAGCTGGACTTAAACCAGTTTACCGAAGACTTGAATGCCGGAGAAACCCAGAAAATCGTGATGGAGCAAAAACAAGAGGGCGCCGACATGGGGGTAAATTCAACGCCTACTTTTTACCTGGATGGCGAGGAAGTGGAGCCACTCCCCAAAACCTATGAAGAATTTAAAGCACAGATAGAAGAACGACTGGCAAACAAACAGGGATCGTAACGATGGAAGCCCGGGAGTTAGGTTTTTTGGTATTTTTCTAATTATCCTGGGGCTATTTGCATACGGAGTAAAAAAAGAATATCATCAAAGCAGTGTTAAACTACTTGTTGCTTGTCGTTAGGAGTGCTGCAGGAATGCGGCTGAGATGAAATCCTGACAACCTGATCTGGGTAAAACCAGCGTAGGGAAACGACACACATTATCGATTGTAATCCATTTCTGCCTCTCTGGCGGTAAGCAGCACAAATTAAAGCCACTCTATGGCTGCTTAACCTCAATTAATGTAGAATCGCATACATTTTATGCGATCAATGAAGCCAGAGCAATATGACACGTAAACCTAAGAGCTATCATCGGGTATTAACGGTTGCCGGATCAGACAGTGGCGGTGGGGCCGGTGTACAGGCCGATCTTAAAACCATGTCTGCCCTTGGATGTTATGGGATGAGTGCCTTTGCAGCCCTCACTGCCCAAAATACGAAGGAAGTCCGGGCCATCCACGAAGTGCCCCCAACCTTTTTGGCTGCCCAAATTGATGCCGTCGTTGAAGACATTGGTGTGGATGCGGTCAAGATCGGCATGCTGTTTAACGCCGAACTTATCCAGGCCGTGGCCGACCGTATCGAAGAGTATCAGTTGGAAAAGGTAGTACTCGATCCGGTGATGGTTTCTCAAAGTGGTCATCAGCTGATTGAGGACGAAGCCATCGAAGTTTTGCAAACAACGCTTTTCCCCTTATGCGAAGTGATCACACCGAACCTTCCTGAAGCTGAGAAGTTGCTTGATACTGATATCAAAACAGAGGACGATATTGAGACAGCTGCCCGCGATCTGCTGCAGATGGGGCCACGTGCGGTTCTATTGAAAGGGGGGCACCTGCTGGAAGAATCCGAAAGCGCAGACTGCCTGGTAATGGCCCTTCCCGGGGATAAAGGCATTGACATCCACTGGTATCGCTCCAGGCGTATTGATACCTCAAATACACACGGAACTGGATGCACGTTATCGTCTGCCATAGCTTCTGCGAGAGCCAAGGGAAAGTCGCTACCAGAGGCCGTGCAGACAGCTAAAAATTATATCACCGAAGCCATTCGGGCCGGTAGCGAGTATCAGCTTGGGGAAGGAAGTGGACCGCTACATCATTTTTATCAAACCTGGACTTAATTTTAACTATTCAACCGATCATGAAATTTAGCGAACAACTCTGGAATCGAATTACGCCAATCTACGATGCAGTCTTGGAACTGCCCTTCATCAAGGAGCTTACCGACGGTTCTTTGCCCGAAGAAAAGTTTTTATTCTATATGAAGCAGGATACCCTTTACCTGGCCGACTATTCAAAAGCGCTGTCGCTGGCCGGTATTCGTGCAGATAGCAATGACCATACGCGGGCGTTTCTCAACTTTGCCACAAACGCCATCAGCGTAGAACGGAAGCTTCACGGACAGTTTTATGAGCAGTTCGATTCGGGGGTTGATATCCAAAAATCTCCGACCTGTTTTTCGTATACCAACTTTTTGCTGTCTACGGCCAACATGAGCGATAATGCGGTATCCATTGCGGCACTGCTGCCTTGCTTCTGGATCTATCGCGAAGCCGGCCTGCATATTTATGAAAATGCTGTTCCTGATAATCCCTATCAAGAATGGATTGATACCTATGCGGGTGAGGACTTCAATGAAAGCGTAGAAAAGGCGATTGCCATAACTGATGAAATAGCGGGAGAAGAACCGGAAAGTCGTCGCCGGGAGATGATGCATGCTTTTGTTCGTTCCTCGCAGCTGGAGTGGATGTTCTGGGACAGTGCCTACCAAATGGAAGAGTGGGCAAAACAACCAAAAGAAGCCATTCCCGCATAAAAGAACAGAAACTATGAGCTATCGGCTAACATTAACTGATATTTTGGTAACGACGGTCATTGCCCTGGTCTTTGGGGTTATCTACAAACTATGGGGGCCGCTCTACTATGCTATCAAGCCACTGGGGTTGCATCTGGAGCAACTGATCTACGGCATGTGGTTTATAGCCGCTACGGTGGCGTACCTGTTAATTCGAAAACCGGGCGTGGGATTGTTAGCCGAAGTTGCGGCTGCTTCCGGCGAATTTATCATCGGTTCGGAATGGGGCCTGGCCGTTTTGTTATCCGGGCTGGTGCAGGGGCTGGCCGCAGAAATGGTATTTGCAGCGGTGGGCTATCGAAAATATTCAATGACTATTGCCATGCTGGCTGCTATGGCTGCTACGATCGGATCCCTCTTATTGGATTCTTTACAAGGTTATATCACTGATTTAGCCATGTGGAACCTATCGCTACTGGTGCTCTTCAGGATGGTAGGAGCCATAACCCTTGCGGGATTCTTAGCCTATCGATTGGTAGCAGCGCTCGAGAAAACAGGAGTTGCAGAATTGGTGCGCCCCATTGATACCAATCAGTTTGAGTCTCAATAGATGAGTGGTAATAGTCCACATACCGATGCGTCCTCATGCGCTGCCCAAATTACGCATTTAAAGCTGCAGTTTCCGAAGAGTGAGGCTCCGCTTTTCAATGGATTCTCTCTCGATATCAAGAGGGGAGAAAAAGTGCTGCTTTTAGGTCCCTCTGGCTCTGGAAAGTCGACCTTACTAAAGGTACTTACGAGGCTCGTTCCGGATGCGATCCAAGTACCGGTGAAGTGGGAACAGCGGCGACTATTTCATTCCTGGGGCTATGTTTTTCAGGATCCGGATGCCCAATTTTGTATGCCCTATGTGGATGAAGAGATTGCCTTTGTGTTGGAGAATTTAGGTACGCCACAGGAGGTAATGCCTGCACGTATTCATAAATACCTACAGATGGTTGGATTAAATCTTGAAACCATCCACCAACCGATTGCAACACTTTCGCAAGGACAAAAGCAGCGGCTGGCCCTGGCTTCGGCCCTGGCACTGAAGCCCGACACCTTGGTGCTGGATGAGCCAACGGCCTTGCTGGATCCGGCCGGTACGGAGGCTATTTGGCAACAGGTGCGTCGACTAAGTGCCAACAAAACGCTGTTGGTTGTTGAGCATAAGATCGAAAAGATTATCGATTACATGGACCGAGTGGTAGTACTGGACGATCAGGCTAACCTTATACTTGACACTACGCCAGCGAAAATCCAGAGGGAGAACCAGTCACTACTGGATCAGTATGGCATTTGGCATGCCGAAAGTTGGGATAAATATGATGAACAAACTAAGCAACTTTCATTGACTAAGGGTAACAAGAAAAAGAGTCCGCCGGTCTTACAAATTGATCCATTAAAAGGATATCGGGATGAGGAGGTCTGTATTAGGCTACCAGCGTTGGAAGTCCATGCTGGTGAATGGATTGCCGTCACGGGGCCTAACGGCGCGGGCAAAAGTACCCTTCTGATGGCCCTCATGCAGCTGGTTCGAACAGAAGGAGTGTGCTACCTGGATGGAAAACCCATTAAAAATACGGAACAGTTAGCTTCAGAAGTTGGCTTTTTATTTCAAAACCCTGAGCTGCAGTTTGTTGGGCAAAGTGTGAGGGAGGATATAGCGTTTACGCTGGAGCGCCATCATCCCGATTGGCAGAAAGAAAAGATCAATCAACGTGTGCAGGCGGTCATGGAGCCGTTTGGACTTGCTGAGCTGGCTGATCAAAATCCCTATACGCTGTCAACGGGACAAAAGCGTAGGCTAAGTGTGGCTTCAAGCGTTGTACAGGATCGTTCTTTGTTACTGCTGGACGAACCGACCTTTGGGCAGGATGCGGGGAATACTTTTGCTATTTTGGAACGGCTTGAAGCCTGTCGCCGTAAGGGTACAGCTCTGCTGATGGTGACGCACAACCCACAGGTTGTACAACGGTTTGCAACCCGGGTTTGGCAGGTCAAAGGTGGAGAATTGAAGGCGGATATTCCCGGGGCTCGAGCTTCAAAAGCATCCAGTAGAGAAGAGGTGTCGCATGCTGTATAGTTCAGAGCATACCTCGTGGATGCATAGTGTAAATCCTGCTATGAAATTAGGAGCCATGATCCTTGGGATGGCTGTTATTCTGTTCATCCATAACGTAAATGTACTTCTGGTGCTCACGGGTCTACTGACGGGTCTGCTGTTTTTGACCTCTGGACATCCTGCAAATAGAGTTGCTCTTTTTTTACTACCATTTTTATTCGTCTTTATTTCAACAGGGATGTCGATGGTTCTATTTGGGCAGGGTGATACGCTTTGGTGGCAGTGGGGGCCGGTCAATATCAGCAGAGAAAGTTTTTTTCGTGGTCTGCATGTGGCTCTTCGGGCCCTTTGTTTTGGGATGATGGGGTTGCTCTTTGCGCTGACGACCCGCCCTGTTTTGCTATTTTATTCCCTGATGCAGCAGCTAAAATTACCGCCGCGCTATGCTTATGGTTTTATGGCTTCGCTGCGATTACTTCCGCTCATATTACAGGAGTTTAAAACGTTACGGAGGGCATATAAAGTTCGTGGTGTGCAGTTCAGAAGTAATGGGCGGGGACTGGTACAGCGAATGAAAATGTATGCGATCCCTTTACTGGCTCAAAGTATCCGGCGCGCCCAGCGCATTGCCGTATCTATGGAAGCACGGCAATTTAATAGACAGGGCGATCGGACCTATTATTATCAAACAGGGTTTTCCGGAATGGATGCGTTGATGCTTTTCAGTTGGATTGGGATTTTTACAATCGCTTGGTGGATTGGCTGGCATTTCCCCTTCGTTGAAATAACGGACGTACGATTTTGATTAAGTTATTTGGTTTGAAATTAGCAAAGAAGCATCTATCAAAATAATGAAAAAGAAACCAGAACATATTGCCATCATCGGAGGTGGTGTCATTGGACTTAGTATCGGCTGGCAGCTGCTGCGTAAAGGCGCTAAGGTAACCCTGCTGGAACGCGATGAAGTCGGAAGCCATACCAGTTATGTGGCTGCCGGGATGCTGGCGCCTTATGCCGAAGTGGGCTTCGAGGAAATCGAGCTTATGAAATTGGGACAAAAAAGCCTGCAGCTGTATCCGGAGTTTTTGGACCAGCTGGCCGAAGATACCGATGATCTTCCAACACTGGATCGTTGCGGTACACTGATGGTGGGCATCGATCGAGACGATACGGAACAGCTACGGAGATTATATGATTTTAGGGAAGAGTTGGAACTTCCTGTAGAGCTAATGACCGGTACCGCTGCCCGTGAGCGTGAGCCGTACTTGTCTCCGAATGTGGTATCGGCAGTCTGGTTATCACAGGATGCACAAATTGATAATCGTAAACTGCTGAAGGCCTTAAAGCAGGCGTTTTTGAATCGGGGGGGCATGCTGTATGAGCAGACATCGGTAGATGAAATTCAACGACAGGATAGTTCGTTATATGTAGGGACAGCTGGTGAGGAAAACCCTATAGCAGCAGATGCCATCGTGATTGCAGCCGGAAGCTGGAGTGGTCAGCTTGGTGGACTTCCAGAGAAGTACGGACCTTTGTTTCGTCCTGAAAAGGGCCAGATTATAACTCTGAAGCAAACGCGGGATTGCGATTTGAGTTGCATCGTTCGTTCGCCGCGAACATACCTGGTGCCCAAAGAAGATAAGACGATCCGTCTGGGAGCTACCAGCGAAGACAAAGGGTTTGATACAGAGGTAACAGCCGGTGGACTCAAATATCTGCTGGAATATGGTTGGGAGGTGGTACCTTCAATTTATGATTTGCCCATGGTAGAAACCATTGCCGGATTACGTCCGGCTGCTAAAGACAACCTGCCGGTCATTGGGCCAACGTCTATGCCGGGTGTTTATATGGCAGGGGGGCATCATCGCAACGGCATTTTGTTAATGCCAATTACGGCTTTTGAAGTATCCAAAGAGATATTGGATGGAAAACGATCGGAAGTACTGCACAACTTTCGGCCCGAACGATTTTATGAATAGAGGTTTTTGTAAAACCCCAAAATCCGAGCTTGTGATTGTCCCGAGGGTTCGGGAAAGCAATCTTCGGTTAAAAGCTATAAAAGGAGATCGCCACACTACGTTCGCGATGATAATTAGGTTTTACAAAGTCTTCAAATAGTATAATGTTATAATTATGGATATTAAACTGAATGGAAATAGCACCCAGACGAACGCTCAAACGGTAAAGGAGCTGCTCAAGGAAACCGGTCAGGATTTGGAGGCTGGTGGAATGGCAGTGGCCGTTAATGAATCGGTGGTTGCAAAAGAACAGTGGTCAGCGCGGCGGCTGGAAGAAGGAGACCGGGTTGAAGTTATCCGTGCGACCCAGGGTGGATGATAAGTTTTAAAAAGTTCCCGAAGAGGTTATTTCAAGCGTCCACGCTTGAAATATAAGTTAGGATGATGGAGTCCACCTTGCTGGTTGCTGCCATCTTATAAAATTTAAATTAATCCGCCTGACCTCTAAATCAGTGGTCAGATGGATATCAATACAATAATTATGGAAAAACTGACGATAGCAGAGGAAACATTCGAATCACGGTTAATTGTGGGGAGTGCCCGATTCCCCGATCCCGATACGATGTGCCGGGCACTGGAAGCGAGTGGCACCGAAATGGTGACCGTGGCCATCCGGCGGGCGAACCTCGAGAATAATGGTCAGATTGACGTGTTGAGCTACTTGCAGGAAGGTGGATACAAGCTGTTACCCAACACGGCCGGCTGTTATACCGCTAAAGAAGCGGTGCTCACGGCCAAGATGGCACGCGAGGCCCTCGATACCAACTGGATTAAGCTGGAAGTAATCGGGGATGAAGATACTCTTTTCCCGGATGTGCCGGAGCTGCTCAAAGCCGCCGAAGAGTTACTGCTGGAGGGATTTGTGGTTTTGCCGTATACCAACGACGATCCCATCACTTGCAAAAAGCTGGCCCGCATGGGATGCGCTGCCGTGATGCCGCTCGGCGCGCCCATTGGCTCAGGCATGGGCATTCGAAATCCCTATAACCTGCGCATTATCAAAGAACAGGTAGACGTACCGGTCATTGTGGATGCCGGAGTCGGTACGGCCTCGGATGCCGCTATTGCCCTTGAATTAGGGATGGATGCGGTACTTTTGAACAGCGCCGTTTCGCAGGCCAAACACCCGGTAGAGATGGCGGAAGCCATGCGTAAAGGGATAGAGGCCGGGCGTTTGGCGTATGAAGCCGGGCGGATGCCTCGTCGGTTGTATGCCAAAGCGTCCAGCCCGGAAGAAGGGCTCATTGATGTACAGCATAATGAGTGAGCCAAACTTTCGCTATTACCTGATTACCAACCGCAAGGCCTGTGCTCCTCGTTCCCTGCCACAAGTCGTGGAGGAAGCTTGCCGTGCCGGGATAGGAGCCGTTCAGCTGCGCGAAAAAGATTTGCCAGACCATGATCTCTATCAATTAGCGACTGAAGTAAGAGAAATTACGGCACGTTATAACACGCATCTTTTTATAAACGGGCGGCCAGATATTGCTTCGGCCGTCGGGGCCAATGGCATGCATTGCCGGGAAAGCGGGTTGTCGCCCTCCGATATACGAAAGCACTGGCCTGATCTTTCCATCGGGGCCAGCGTCCATTCTAAAGAAGCAGCCAAACGTGCGGAGAAAGAAGGAGCTGATTTTCTACTATTCGGACCAGTGTTTTTTACCCCATCCAAAGCAAGGTATGGCGAGCCGCAGGGATTGGAGAAATTACAAGCCGTTGTGGATGCAGTTCAGTTACCGATATTTGGAGTTGGAGGCGTGCGTCCCGATCGGGTGGAGCCATGCCTGCAATCCGGGGCATACGGTGTGGCCGGCATTTCATCCATTATGGCCGCTGATTCGGTCCGGCAAAAAGTTGATCAATGGAAGTCCATATTGAACAAATTATGAAGGAAGTTTTATAGTAAGTCACACTAATAAAATACAGGCAAGAAAAGTCTCCCTTAGCAAAGGGAGTACCGCCGAAGGCGGGGAGGGTTGTGTTTCTCAATCCTTTTGAACTTAATGTTACAACACATTATGAAGAAGAAACTATCAGGCGTTTATCTGATTACCGATACCCAGATTCAAAATCAATATTCGCACGTTGAATTGGCTGATTTTGCCTTTAAAGCGGGCGTGCAGCTGGTGCAGTATCGAAATAAGCAGGTTTCTGACCGACGGGCTCGTGAAGAAATCCAGACCATTGCCGCACTGGATAGCAAAGAAGACAGCCTGCTTATTGTAAATGACCGGGTGGACTTGGCGATGGCCGGCGGCGCGGATGGCGTCCACCTGGGGCAGGGTGATCTGCCGATTCCGGTAGCTCGCGAGCTGTTGGGAGATGAAATGGTCATTGGTGGCACTTCTTCTAACCTTGGGGAGGCAAGAGCGGTAGAAGAAGCGGGAGCAGACTATGTGGCGCTGGGCCATATTTACGAGACTTCAACAAAACACAAAGAGTATGCTCCGCGGGGATTATCAACACTTCGGCAAGTAGAGCAGGAACTATTGGTTCCACTGGTAGCCATAGGGGGCATTACGCACAGCCGGGCAGCCGATGTAATAGCTGCCGGCGCTGATCTACTGGCTGTAAGTTCTGCCATTTGTGCTGCTCCAGAACCGGAACAGGCGGCCCGTGAATTGGTCCAGCTGTTTGAATAGGAAGATGTGGCTAATTTCTCTATTTTCAGCTTGGATACTTGATAAAGCTTAAAAGTTATACAACAATGATTTACGAATTTCTTGATGCCAAGCCCGACTACCCCGATTCGGTATTTGTAGCACCCAGTGCCGATATTATCGGCGATGTTGTCTTGGGCGAGGAGAGTAGTGCCTGGTTCAATACGACGATCCGCGGAGATGTAAACTGGATTGAAATTGGTCAGCGGACCAACATCCAGGATAATAGCTGTATTCATGTGATGAACCAGACGGGGCCTACGGAGATAGGAAACGATGTAACGATAGGGCACAATGCCATGGTGCATGGCTGTACGATCCACGACCAGGCCTTAATTGGAATACATGCAACCATTTTGGATGAAGCTATTATTGAATCAGATGTGATTGTGGCAGCGGGCAGCCTGGTACCTCCGGGTAAACGGCTGGAATCGGGTTATATGTATATGGGTACGCCCGTGAAACAGGTGCGTAAATTGACGGATGAAGAGATCGCATCAATTAAAGAGCATGCCGATAACTACGTAAAATATGCCCGGGCGTATATGCAAAAAGATACCTACGAGACCAACCCGTTTTATGACAAGGATGAATGAAAAATTAAAAATGATCAATTGGAGAGGGAATACTTCATTTTTAATTCTTAATTCTTAATTCCTAATTTTTAATTGTTGTGTCCGGACTGTATATCCATATTCCGTTTTGTAAGCAGGCCTGCTCGTACTGCGATTTTTATTTTGTAACCCGGACCTCGGAGCGGGAGCACTTTGTGGATCAGCTTATCCGGGAGATTCAAGATTACGAGGGAACTGCCTATACCTCCGAATCTGTGGAAACAATTTATTTTGGCGGCGGGACGCCTTCCTTGCTTGAGCCGAAACAGGTAGAGCGCATCCTGCATGAAATCTGTCGTATCTTTCCGCTGGATTTGGATGAAATAACATTCGAGGTCAATCCGGACGATGTAACCAAGGAATTTTTGCAGGCTTTGAAGTCCATAGGTATCACGCGACTTAGTATGGGCGTGCAGACCTTTCAGCCCGAATTGTTGGAGAAGATGAATCGGGCTCATTCCAGAGATGAAGCACTCCAATGTCTGGAGGTGTTGCAGCAATCGCGCTTCAATTCCTTTACTGTAGATCTGATTTATGGAAATCCGGGGCAGACGCTGGATCAGCTCAACAGTGATATTGAGTTGTTGCTGGAGTTTGATCCACCGCATATTTCGGCTTACTCACTAACGGTAGAGCCCGATACCCGGCTGGGCAGGCAAGTAGAGCTGGGTCGCATAGTAGCTCCGGAAGATGATGCCGTAGCTCAACATTTTGATTTGGTTTACAACAAATTGAAAGAGCACGGCATCCAGCGGTATGAAGTGAGTAATTATAGCAAACCGGGATGCGAAGCAGTGCATAATAGCAACTACTGGAAACATTACAACTATTTGGGATTGGGGCCGGGCGCCCATTCATTCTGGTGGGAAGAGAAGGTCGAGCGATGGGAGCAGAAACGAGACTTGCGGGCATATTTGCGTGGTGAAGATATCCAAACTAATCGTGAAATACTTACCAGAGAACAGCTGGCCGAAGAACGGCTGATGATGGGACTGAGGACCCGTGAGGGCGTAGGCGTAAAAGAGCTTGAACGGCGATATGATTATAGCCTGAATGACCGACAAAAAAGGTATTTAGAGGATCGACAGGCAGAGCAAAAAATGCTGTTTGATGAACGGATCAAGTTAACCGATGAGGGAATAAAAATTGCGGATGCCATTATTCTTGACTTGGTAACACTTTATTGATTGAATATGTGCAGTAAATAGCTCAACTTTATCATTGATGGTGAACAGTCATTAATGGTGAGGTCTATGTATAAGAGTTTTGAAGCATTTATGGAGAGGATTGTTGATTATGCTGGTCTTTTTCCACCGGCCGACCTTTCACTTGAAAGTGCCTTGATAAATTATGAAACCTACCGGCGAAGCAGTGACGTCTGGATGCTCTCTCGGTTTATTATACCTGTCTCAAAGCTTCAAGAACTATCACCTTATGGGGAATCCCTGTTTACAGAAAAAAAGCCCTGGGATTTTTCAGTATTGGGAAAACGTACGGAAACTCTTTCCGAATTTTCGGCCTATCTTGATGAAACAGTAGCAGCTATGGAGCAGTTGCACACCGTTTATCCCGGATCTGTGACGACAGATATGTTTGAGATAGCCTTGCCTCGTGAAGTGGTGTTTGCCAATGATCAATCGCTTGTAGCTGAAGCCTGTCGAATAACAGAAAAACATTTTGGGGATGATTCCACGTTGCCTGGAAGCGTCTTTTTTGAAGCCTATTTTGAGGAAAGTTGGCAGAAAGATATAAGTGAAATTCTGAAAGGTATTGAGGTGCATAATAATCAACCGGATGAAGAGAATGGCATACATGCTGGGTTTAAATTACGCTGTGGAGGGGTCGAAAAGCGGGCCTTCCCGTCCATCGAGCAAATAGCTTTTGTGATCCGGCAGGCAAAGGAGTACAATGTAGCACTCAAAGCAACAGCCGGACTCCATCACCCGGTGCGGCATTACGCCGAGGAGGTACAAACTAAAATGCACGGCTTTTTTAATGTGTTTGGTGGCGCCATGTTAAATGCAAAGTTTGGGTTATCCCAGAAAAATTTAGAGCAAATTTTACGCGATGAAGATGCTGAACATTTTGAATTTACCGATGTTGGATTCAAATGGCAGGAATGGTCCTTATCAGTAGAAGAGATAACAAAATTACGCAATGAGGTCATCACTACCTTTGGTAGCTGTAGCTTTGACGACCCTCGAGAAGATCTTAAAAAGCTGCAATGGATGTAGTTTCGAAATCAATAGTGAATACAGTATGCACAGAATTTCTAATACTCAAACCTAATTCTGAAGATGCTTCCTACAAACGACCCTCAGCTAACGTCTTTCATTGAAATACAGGATCAATCCCACTTTCCCATTCAAAATCTGCCGTACGGGGTAGCACAGCCTGTCGATGGAGGCCCTTCATTCATATGCACAGCCATCGGTGAGTTTGTCGTTAACTTGGCTGAATTAGAGAATCGGGGCTTTTTTGACGGGCCGGAGCTGCAGGAGGTAACCGTTTTTCAGGAGCAACGCCTGAATTCTTTTGTGGCGCTGGGACCTGCCGCCTGGACCGAAGCTCGTTCAAAAATTAGTCATCTACTTCGTTCTGATACCGCTACACTGCGCGATAACCATGAGCTCCGCGAGGAGGTTCTTATACCAATGAGGGAAGTGACGATGAAGCTTCCGGTGGATGTCGGGGATTACACTGATTTTTATTCCTCTGAACAGCATGCAACCAATGTGGGGAGTATGTTTCGAGATCCTGAGAATGCCCTGAAGCCCAACTGGAAACACTTGCCGGTAGGTTACCATGGCCGAGCCAGTTCTATTGTGGTAAGTGGTACAGATATCCACCGGCCACAGGGACAAATTTTACCACCGGATAGCGACGATACACCGGTTTTTGGGGCTTCAAAATTATGCGATTTCGAGCTGGAAATGGGCTTCCTGACCGGGCCTGGAAACGAGATCGGCCAGCCTATTCCGATAGAGCAGGCCCAAGAGCATATCTTTGGGATGGTGCTGGTCAACGATTGGAGTGCACGCGATATTCAAAAGTGGGAATATCAACCGCTGGGGCCTTTCCTGGCCAAAAACTGGGCGACGTCTATTTCTCCCTGGATTGTTACGCTGGATGCCTTGGAGCCTTTTCGCATAGCAGGGCCTCGGCAAAATCCGGAGCCGTTGCCATACCTTCAGTCCAGGGGAAAGTGGACTTTTGATATTGACCTGGAAGTTCATTTACAAGCACCCGATATGGCTGAATCCCATCAAATATGTAAATCCAATGCAAAAAATTTGTATTGGAATATCTGCCAACAGCTGGCGCATCAGACCATAACAGGTTGCAATGTTCGCCCCGGTGATTTATATGCTTCCGGAACGATTAGTGGAAGTGACCCTGATTCGTATGGAAGTATGCTGGAACTGAGCTGGAAAGGAGAGAAGCCGCTGAAATTTCCCAATGGGGAAGAGCGTACGTTCTTGCAGGATGGAGATCGTATAACCATGACAGCTTATGCCGATACAGAAGATTACCGTATTGGCTTTGGAGAAGTAACCGGTAAGATACTTCCAGCCAGAGATATAGCTATGAGCTAAGGTTTCGTACGAAATACGTACTAAGTAATACATTTTTTATTATAGGAAATGCTTATCTATTTTTCGTTTTCCATTTTTACGTCTCACCTCTATTGCCTCACTTTATCAGCGTCATTTTCTTAACAATCACCTTCTGATCAGAAATGAGCTGGTAGAAATATATCCCGGAAGCCAGGTTGCTGGCATTAAAAGATTCTTCATAAGGTCCGGCCGTAAGCTCCTCATCAATTAACGTTCGCACGAGCCGGCCGCTGGTATCATAAATTTTAAACTGGATATGTGAAGCCTTATCAAGGATAAACCGAATGGTGGTAGATTCGCGAAAAGGGTTCGGATAGTTCTGGTAAACGGTAAAGCTATCGTAATTTAAGTTTCCCAACTGTAGCGTTGCTTCCTCAGTAGTACGTTGAGTCTGGTCATTTGCAAAGACAAGTCCCATATTAGTTATGTCGGACCAGTTCCAGCTGGTTTCGAGCGTGCGGCTTTGCTGAGGTGTGTCAATGATCGTTTTGGAATCAACAGATCCGTCATTGAAGAAGGCGATGATTCCAATGGTAGAGGAGGAAGTTTGTGAAGAAGAGGCAAATTCAACTCCTACTGTTCCCGAGCTCTCCGGCGGAGGGGCAATGGTATAATAAGTCGCGGAAAAATTTTCAAGAGGTTGGGGATTGGTTGGATAGGGCTTCTTCATATCATCCGAATAAAAGGAATCGCTTGATTTACTCTGAGCGCTGGGATAATGGTCGCGCTCCTCAAAGCCAAAGTCATTGGCCGAGCGCAAAGGTCCGGAAGCGTAGTGCCACAGCTGAGATGAAATATACGCTTCCTCAAAGGCTTCCCGGCCACCCAGTTGTTGGCTGAGCGCCTCCACCATCGTGATAGAAGGATCCTTTCTGATAATTTCCCAAACGTCAGGCCAGAACTCCGGACCATATCGTTCCTGAAAAAAAAGGGCCCAGCTCACATGATAATAGGAGCCCGGATAAAAAGAAGTGCCAGGGGCGCTAAAGATGGATGCCGGGTCGGCCAGGTAATTGTAATAGTCATTCACTTCATCATAAACCACTTCTTCCATGAGCGTGGCGTCCATTTCGGCCCACAGGTCGGTTTCACCACTCCAACCGGTTGCGGCAAACTGGATGGCATGTTTCAACTCATGTGCTACAGTCACTTTTATGGCCCCGATGGCATCCCCCTCGGGATCTTCATTGGAAGGGAAACCCTCAGCAAAATCGTTTTCGATTTGAATATAGGTGGTATTTGAATTAGCAGGAGCAATCGTTTGGCCATAGATAGACTCCAGGTTGATAATTTCAATACGGTAGGGCTGTTCGTTAATGAGGGGATCAGAATAGCCAAGGGTCTGAACCTGATGGCGGTAGGATGAATCGGCTGCTGCGGCCACTTCTTCCACATAATCAGGAATATCATCATTGTCAGCGTCGACAGAAGGAACTTTGTTCGGCCCCGTAGCTTCATAATCGATACGAAATGCTCCGGATGGAGACTCGTAGCTTTCGGAAGCGTTAACTCGGGGAGCTGTGGTCATTGATTCAACCTGCTGGATAGTTGCAGCAGAAAGTTTCGACCGGTTTTGGTAAAAGTCTTTGAAAGCGGGGGTCCCACATTTATAGGGTTGAGCGTTCTCCCCTTCCCGGTACAGAGTGGGTAGCTTCTGCGGATGGCGAATGGCATTAAACTGGTAGACGATTTTTTGATCAAGTGAAAGCTTGCCTTCTTTGTAGGCCTGATCAATTTTGGCATACTGGGCTTGTGCAACAATAGGCAAACAAATGCCGAGAAGTAAGGCTATTGATAGACGCCTGGAGCCAAAACGCATTAAAGTATGGTTTTTGAGTTCATTTCTTCCCAAAATACCCTTAATTTTAGGATCTGCAAACAGTTACTATATTGGTAAAAAATTAGACAACATCTGATGTACGAAGTTATACTCTATTACAAATTCACTGCTATTGAAGATCCGGAACGCTTTTGTGAGGAGCATAAGCAGTTCTGTAAAGAATCAGGCATCAAAGGACGAATTTATATCGGTGAGGAAGGCATCAACGGTACATTGGGCGGCAGCCCCGAGCAGGTGGCAAGCTATAAAGAGTATTTAAGAAGTCTCCCGGGCTTTGAAGAAACTGAGTTCAAAACAAGCGAAAGCGATTACGTCCCTTTTGCCAAACTTAAGTGTAAAACCCGCGAAGAGCTGGTTGCATTGCATATGGATGGCGTGGATCCTGAAGATGGAGGCAAATATCTTGATCCTGCCGAATGGCGAGCTGTTATGGAATCGGATGAAGATTATGTAATGATTGATGTTCGTAATGACTACGAGTCTAAGATTGGCCATTTTGAGGGTGCGATAACACCAGAAGTAGAGAATTTTTATAACTTTCCAGAGTGGCTGGATGAATTTGAACAGAAAGTGGATAAAGATAAGAAGGTACTTATGTACTGTACCGGGGGCATCCGCTGCGAGAAGTTTTCAGTACTGATGAAAGAAAAAGGCTGGCATGATGTCAACCAGCTGCATGGAGGCATCCAAAAATATGCCGCGGAAGAGGGGGGAGAGCACTATAAAGGGAAGTGCTTTGTATTTGATGATCGGCTGGTAGTACCGGTAAATGAGGATGATATGAAGCCAATCTCCAAGTGTGAGATTACCGGGAAGCCGGCCGATACCTACATCAACTGTGCAAATATGGAGTGCAATAAGCTGTTTGTCTGCTCAGAAGAAGGCGCCCGAAAAATGGAGGGCTGCTGCAGCGAAGAGTGCCTCGAAAGTGATTATAAACGTCCCTTTGACCCGGAAAATGCGTTTCGCCCTTTCCGCAAGTGGTATCATTATTTTGATGAGGAGTTCAAGGAGCGAGAGATGGAGAGCAAAGAAAAGTAGATGGATTAGAACGTTTTTATCCATTAAATGCTCATCTTTTATTCTTTTACCGGCTGTTTTAAGCGTCCGCGCTTATCACGATAATTAAAATATGACGCGTAGTGCGGTTGGAATTGGAAGAGTTTATCAAGCTATTTGGGTTTTATGAGCATTGCTTTGGAGACCCCATCTTATTCTTCCCCTCCAAGCAGAGGAGGAGACAGCCTGGTTAGTAGTCAAAGTAGAAGATAAAAAGGTTCCTCTTCCTACTGGTAGGGAGAGGCCAGGAGTGGGTCAAAAGGAGTATAGTCAATGGGTGCGTATGTTAACTGGTCTTTTATTTCAATCAATGTTAACCACTCCACACGATAACAGGTGTTATCTTTTCATTCTTCAAAAAAAGCTTTGGTAATAGAAGTAAAATGGGTCGGGCGGTCCAGGAAGGCGTAATGACCGGCATGATCGATAACCACCAGGGCTGCGTTTTGTATCCCTTCTTCCATACGTTCAGCCTGGTAAAGCGGGGCCGCCTGGTCGTTACGTCCCCACAGCAGTAGCACATCGTGTGGGATGTTGGGCAGGCATGGCTCGAGGTATTCAGTGACCGTCTTAACGAATGTCTGCCGCATAACGCCGCTTAACTTACTATAATCGCTGGAGCCTAATGCTTTCCAGAGGCTCGTTTGGCGGAGCTTGGTCAATGCTTTTTCTCTGAGCCTGGAAGGGAGAATCACAAAAGGCGCCTTGAGTATTTTAGCAGTATATTTTTTCAGATAATAGGTAGCACTTCTTTTGGGCTTCATTCCCGCACCACCTGTTATCAAGACCTTGCCGATAAGTTGTTGGCCGGCCGGACGTGCACAAAGTTTAAGTGCAATACGTCCTCCAAAAGAATGAACCAAGAGATCAGCTTTATCCAGTTTTTTATCTGCGATGAACTGCTGGATAAGGTCGGCATAGTCATCAACAGCCCAGGCCTGTTCTGGTTCAGGAGAGTTACCAAAGCCGGGTAAATCCAAAATGTAGCAAGTGCGTAGTGTGGCCAGCTGTTTAGCCAAGGGTACCATTACTTGGCCACTGCTGCCCCAACCATGCAGGATAAGCAGGGGAGGTCCGGCACCCATTTTTTGGTATGAAACGGGTCGGTTTTTGTACAAGTATTTCTGTCCATTTTGCATATCTGGTGGCAAACATCTGATTATTTTTGGCCCTAAACAAGAAAAAATGTAAGGATTTGCCCGAATTTCGATCTTACCTATAGATAGGCAGTCATTTTGATTATAAATGAGAGTTTCTTGTTCCACTGCCAAGACGGTATAAAATAACTGTAGAGAGAACAATCCTAATAAAATTAAAGGATTATGAAGAGGCGAATTTTCTTTTTCCTTGAAAGGTTGAAGGTTACCCCGGCCGAACGAAAAGCCATTTCTACTTTAATGGTACTATTAATACTGTTGGCCATCTGTAATTTGGCGCTGAAACCCTCCAATCCATTGCAGGATGAACAGTATGCGGAGCTAAAACAACGGTTCCAGGAACGCACGGCCAAACTCCAGGCTGAAAAAGCAGCCCGGATGGAGCGGTACTTTCCTCCGGAGCGCAAAGCGGCATCAATGATGGCTATAGCGGATACTATTGAGGCAGATACCACGGATGAAAAGTCGGATTCCGAGACCAAAGAAACGACGACCAAAGCTGATAAATCACGTATAAACGTCAATAAGGCCGATCGGGAGACCCTGAAAACGCTGCCGGGCATCGGCCCCGCTTACTCTAAGCGAATAATTGAGTACCGGCAAAAAAATGGTGGGTTTAAGACCATTGAGGAGCTTAAAAAAATAAAGGGAATTGGCGAAAAGCGACTGGAAAAATTGAAACCATTTGTCAAACTTAAGGATCCACAATAATTAACCTGGAGCCGAATGGCAAAGCGTATTCTTTGGGCCGATGATGAGATCGATCAGCTGAAGCCTCATATTATTTTTCTTGAAAATAAAGGATTTGAAGTGACACCCGTCACCAACGGGGGCGATGCCGTTACCCTGATCCGTGATGAGCCTTTTGATATTGTCTTCTTGGATGAGCAGATGCCCGGGATGGACGGCCTGGCAACGCTGAATAAAATTAAACGGCTTCCCTCGCCGCCCCCGGTGGTCATGATTACCAAAAGTGAAGAGGAGTCGATCATGGAAGATGCGATTGGCGGTAAGATATCCGACTACCTTATTAAGCCGGTCAATCCTAACCAGATTTTGCTGACAACCAAGCGAATCCTGGAGCGCCACCGCATTCGCAGCGAGAAGTTTGCCCAGTCGTATCTGCGCAGCTTCAATAAAATTGCGGACCGTATCCGGGATAATACCGGCTGGGAGGAATGGATCGATATCTACAAGCAACTCATCCAGTGGGATATTGACCTCGAAAGCGGTGACGAATCGCTTCGACAGGTGTTGGATGACCAGTACCAGGAAGCAAATAAGATGTTTGGCCGTTTCGTAACCGATAACTATCAGTCGTGGTTGGGCAAGTCCACGCCGCAACGACCGGCTTTATCGACTGATATTGTCAATGAGTACGTGCTGCCCCATTTAAGAAATGATCAGAAGACGCTGTTTCTGGTGATCGATTGCATGCGTTATGATCAATGGCTGGTGTTTCAAAATTTATTGAGTGATGCGTACAGCATCGATACGGATTTCTATTACTCTATCTTGCCGACGGCAACACCCTATTCACGAAATGCAATCTTTTCGGGGCTGTTTCCGCTCGAGATAGAGGATATTTATCCGGATTTATGGCACCAGGGAGAAGATGAACGATCCCTTAACCAGTTTGAGGAAGAGTTGCTAAAAAAACAGATGGGCCGTAAGGGGGTTGGTCAAAAGGTAAAATATGAAAAAGTGCTTAATGCGAAGGATGGCCATAAGGTTATGGATAATATCCATAACTACCTGCAGACACCGCTTAGCACCTTTGTGTATAACTTTGTAGATACGCTGGTGCACTCGCGATCCGATTCGGATGTACTCAAAGAAATTGCTCCGGATGTGCCGGCCTTTCGCAGCCTGACCAAAACATGGTTCCAGCATTCTTCCCTATACGATATCTTCAATACCTTGGCCGAAGAAGAGGTTGTCATTGTTGTTACCAGCGACCACGGATCGGTTCGTGCCCTGCGCGATACCAAAGTATATGGGGATCGGGATACCTCAACCAGCCTTCGCTACAAATATGGACGCAACCTGACAGCCAACGAAGATACGACTTTATTAATCGATCGTCCGGCGGACTATAAGCTACCGAGTCCCCGCCATTCCAATAATTATATCATTGCCAAAGAGGACTATTACTTTGTTTATCCAACGGATTACCACCGCTATCAAAATCGATACCGGGATACGTTCTTGCACGGCGGGGCAAGTATGGAGGAGATGATCCTGCCGATTTCAACCCTTCGCCCTAAACGCATGTTATAGTTATCAGCGCAATGACTATTTTTCATAAACGAGGATGTTGACGGTATGATGAGCGATGAACGCATAACTCGATCACCGGCAGAGACTATAGCCTTTGGACAGGAGATAGCTGATGAGCTTGAGGCTGGGGGCATCCTCTGCCTGGAGGGCGATTTGGGAGCCGGCAAGACGCACCTGGTGAAAGGTATTGCCAAAGGGTTAGATATCGATCCCAATAGCGTGCAATCCCCAACCTATACCTTGATTAATGAATACCGGGGACGATTACCACTCTATCATTTTGATTGCTACCGGATGGAGTCGCCGCAGGAGGCCCTGGAAATTGGAGCTGAAGAATATTTCTATGGAGCCGGCGTTTGCGTTATCGAATGGCCGGAGCGCATTGCCCCGTTAATCCCGCCCGAGGCGCTGTGGATAACCATCACTGCAACCGGGAAAGAGGTGCGAAAATTTGTCATTGGTAAAAAGAGATCGTAATACTGTATATTCAAGCGTTATGGCAACGAAGAAAAGACTTTCATATCGACTGGATCGACTGCCGGTTATCTATCCTTTTAACCGGCGCGCGGATAATAATATCCAGCTGGGTGATTTGGTGTACTATGGTCCCAGCCCGGAGTATTACGGTATCGGTGAGGTGGTTCGTTGCCTTGATGGCCACTGTATTGTTGATTTCCGCGGCACCGGTATCCTGAATATCGAGAAAGACGCACTGGCCATGAAATATCTCATTCCCATCCACAAGCTCAACCTGGGGCACATCCTCAAGAGTACCTGATATATTTTATATGTTCCTTTAGAAACACACCGGGGCAAGACGGCGGTTATCCGTTTTAGTTGGATTTCTTGATTTATTTTCGGCAGGCCATGCTTTTAATATTTAGGGTTCATTTTGGCTTGATCCAAAACGAACCAAAAAATAAAGGCAATGAATTTCTTGGCGGCGCTCGGTTGTATCAACGCTGGACAATTTCAATGGTCCATTCCATTCTGAGACTTTAACCACCGATTGAGCCGGTGTGAATTTGTGCGGACGCGCTGCTACCATCTCGCTTTATCCCGCCAATAAATTCGAGGCCGGTGTTTTCGACTAATAAGTATTGCTTGACTTCTTGTCGTCTTTCATGATCCCTCGGGACAGAGTCTCTTTGATTAATTTATTTTTTGTCTTTTCTAAAAAAATCCAACTTTTTTGTAACGGTCGGGGGGGTAACCACTCTTGTTTGTGCTCAACAATAATAGTACAAAGGCTGGTGTTAATTATAGACCTAACCTAATGGTTGCTAAAACTATGGCTCATGAAGTTATTCATGCAGAGATGTACAGAAAAATGATGGCCATTGCTAAAGATCCCAATTTTGATAACTTCACGAGGCAAGAGTTAACGGATCTCCTTTCAAACGATGATTATCCAGGTATCTATTATTATTATAGGAAATACGTAAAAGGTTGGCAGCACCAGCAAATGGCTAATCACTATCGAGAAACCATTGCTGATATCATTCAGAGATTTGATCGATTCCAGCATTCTCGTCAGTTTTATATGGATCTTGCCTGGGAAGGTCTCATGTATGATGACATCGATGCCTGGGCTAATAAGTCTAATGCTGAAAAGGCGAGGATTGAAAATGTTGTTTTAAACTATATAGAAAAATAACAAATATGAAGGGTGCCAAGAATGAAACAGTATTTATTTCTTATTCTTTTTTTGATTTTGGTAACTGCCTTTTGTCAGGCACAACAAGTGCCTAAAGATACAGTCTATATATCCTTTGATGAAACCAGTTCAGAAACTTGTCTAATAGATTCTGGAATGGAAAAAGATCGACAAAAGACAAATAAATTTAGAAAAATAGATACACGTAATGATCTAATATTTTTTCATATATGTAATGAACTATTTGTATTCAACAAAAAGCTATATAGTCCTGATACTACTTCAACTGGTTCTATACCTTCACAGAAAATTGCCGATATTGAGGATATGAATAAGTTATATAACAGCTTACAACCCCGAGAGTTTAAGCATCACGTATTCGACACTGTATTTATTTTGGAGCAAATTGCTAAAAACAAAGTCGTAAAATACGATGTTACATGGAATGATGAAGCATTGGGTATCATTGAATGATTTATCCCGAGTTATACTGACCGGGGTTTCTATTTTTCTTTTTTTGATTTTGTTACCGGCTGTTTGTTTAGCTCAACAAGTCCTTCTGGATACGGTCTATATCTTTTTTGATACCTCCAGTACTGAAACCTGTACTGTAGATGTAGAAGGAAAAGGTTATCAGGAAGTAAGTAAATTTAGAAAAGAAGACATCGAGAACTACAAAATATTCGATATTTGTAGTGAAGAATTTGTGTTTGTCAAAAACAAAGCCTCTAAGGATACACTTGTGCTTAGAAAAAGATCTGACATACAGTTCCAGGATATTGGCTTTCTTACTGAGGCTTATAAAAATGCAAAACCCAAAAAGTTCAAACATAATATTTTTGACCAAATATATATCGTAGAAAAAATATCGAAGGACAAGTATATCAGATATAGCGTTGGATGGGTTGATGAAAGTATAGGATGAATTGAATAATTAAGTGATGGGTCTACTAAATGGTAAGGAACATTTAATCATTGTATTTCTGATATTTCTTTCTTGTACTCGAGGTAACTCTGATAAGCCCGATGGTTCTTATCAAGAAATGGTATTGGAGAAGGTGATCAATGAACCTTCAATTCAATCATCACCTAAGGTAAGGGATACGCTATATCTACTGGAAAATGATAACATCCAATGGGCGCCTGGAACCACATTGAACGTTGCTCAACAAACAATAAAAGTAGTTCCCCAACTATCCGACCGTCAAAAAGTGCTTGAGTTTAATAAATTCAATACGACCGACAGCACTATTTCTATTGATCTCTCACTTTTTAGTCGAACTAACATCTATTTGGCAAAATACGAGATTTTAGACGATTCTATTAAAGAACAGCATCAAGAGATGATGTTTATAAAGCAAGGGCCGCCGACAGATAAGATGATGCAATCTATTTTAAATAATTCTCTTCTGAGTAAATACCTGCACCCAGCATTAGAAAGCAGAAGCCCTTTGTATCTTTTGAATAATCAGTACGTTCATGAAGATCTGAAAATATCTTACGCCGGGCATGAACTAATTATTGTTGATGATACTTCGGGGACCAATGGTCATTATTTAGAAACAACCTATTTGGTGCCTTTTAACCGAAAGGCCGACTTTGCTATCTATTACAAGATTGAAGATATATCGGTCAAAGGGACCCTGAAGGAATTCTATGACAAATGGAAAGTCGTCGATTCGAGCATTATTCCCGGCCGTTATAACTGGCCCTATTAGATATACATGATTTGGGTTTTATTTATTTGTAATTCAAGTTGTTTTAGGACTAATTGCTAAAACAACCGTGAAATTCGATGGTAAATAGTATGGATAAGCAATGGGTATGATTGGAGAACTTAAATTATTCGATAATGAAAAAGATATTGGGCCTTGGACTATTTCTATTATTAGTAAGCTTTTTGTTTATATATGATAGCTTTCGAGGCCAGGAACGCATTGCCAGTATGCTGGATATCAAAATGTCTCCGGCTTCTCTAAGGGTTGTTGATTGTGAGTCGCCCTTCGCTACCGATGTACTGGTTACCTGCGCAATTGAAGTAGATTCTGTGGATTTTACTATGCTTTTAGAGGGCTATAGCTATAAAAAGCGGGCAATATCAGCTTCGAGCTATTCAGTGGTTGGACCAAATATAGGTAAAGAGTTTGAAGTGACAGAAGAATTTTCCGTTGAACCTGATAATAGGAAATTTAAAAATGGAGGACGAGTTCAAATTTTTACAGACAAACAGAAAAAACGAGCCATCATCGATTATTATATTGAGTGATTATTCCCGTAAGAGTTTAAAGGGCTTATTAAGCATTAGAAACATCTACAATGAAAAAGTATAACTTTATAAACGAGAACGAACAGATTATTATCCTGGATAATGATCGGTACATTCGCATTAAGACATATCGCACTGATGGAGATTCTCTTCTGTCGTTATCTGACAGGGAATTTATAAGCATACTAATGCGTCAACCGCTATATAACCATCTCCTCGTTGGCCCGATTGGATATGACAAAGAAGATAACACTATTCAGGGATCTGGCCAGCATGGGCCATACGCGCTTTCATCTCTTTCTCCGGATTTATATAAGCGAATTACCAAAGAAGAGTTCCTGAAACGGCTGCAAGAACACTATGATGATCCCGACTATCTCATAAATGGAGAAAATCAGGTTCCGGATACAACCGTGCAGAAAGCCGATAAGTTTTTATCTAACATTTTTCAGCGGTCATGTAATATTTTGAGCCTGGAGTTACGGCCGTATACCAATGAGGAGCATAAAAAACATTACGGAGAAACCCCCTTACACCATGTCTTTTATGAATATATTTTTATTGAGGAGGATATATTCCATTTTTTTATTTTCGGTGAGGATTAATGAAATAGATTATATTCTTGCAACCTATTTTTCCATAAACTCCGTCTCTTCCCATAAGTCTCCATCTCGGTCACGCCCCGATAGCCACAAAATAATGCTCACCGCCAGCCCGGGGTAAAAAGGCTCGATACCCAGGAAGGTATAATCATACTCAGCTGTATTGGTGAGGGTACCGAGAATAAGCAAGCCCAGTGAGATACCAATGCTGATGAGCATTGTTTGGAGGACCAGCAGGCCGAGATTTAAAGCATTTTTCTACTGTTAAGCAGGGGATACTTGAGTCAAAAAATAATGGTAACTTGTGCTTGTCTCTTGGAGATTGTTAATACACTACACTATGTTTAAAAAAAACACACTAATCACTGTTTTTACAATTCTAATTATAGGTGGAGGCTATCTAATATTCAGATATTATTTTTTAGGTAATCCCAGACTAATATTAGAAAACGTTGGAACTACTGATATTCAAAATATTGAAGTAGCTGTATCCGGCAACTCATATCTGATTGAAAAAATAACTAAGGGTAAGCGAAAAACTGTTCGTATTGATCCCCTTACTGATTCTGATATTAAACTCATAATGAAAAGCGGAAATGATACTTTAACTATACCCATATATCTCGATAGGGCAAGTACAGGTGGGTATATTCAAGCTAAAATTACCTCGGACAGTCTTATTGATTTTAAATACAAAAGAGGATTTCTATAACTAAGAGGCGGTTTTGGGTAATGATTTCTTTCCTAAACGCTGTCACTGAAAAGTAGAATTTTCTGGCTACATTACCGAAGTGTAGGCCTCTGATTTCGATAATGGAAGGGTGTCGTTATCTTATTATAAGGCTTTGGCTTGGGAAGGTATTTGGGAATACAGTGACTTGTGGGGTGATTTATCCCAGATAGAACGAAATGCTGTGGGGCAAACCTACCAGGATGTCAAAGGAGGTATACAATATCTTTGAAAGTGGCGGAGTGAAAAATCGAGAGATATTTCGACGGTATAAAGTAGGTGGTTATAAAATATGACTTTCTCACGTATGAGATTTAAGATTTTTTAGTCTTTTCCTCTATAAACGCTGTCCTTTCCAATATATCTCCACCACGCTTCCGGCCCAAAACCCATAAAATAACACTCGCCGCCAGCCCGGGGTAAAAAGGCTCGATACCCAGGAAGGTATAATCATATTCAGTTGTATTAGTGAGGGTACCGAGAATAAGCCAAGCCAGTGATATACCGATGCTGATGAGCATGGTTGGGAGGA
The DNA here is from genome assembly GCF_026229185.1 of Fodinibius salsisoli. Classification (GTDB taxonomy): domain Bacteria; phylum Bacteroidota; class Rhodothermia; order Balneolales; family Balneolaceae; genus Fodinibius; species Fodinibius salsisoli. The sequence continues at coordinate 162,878 of NZ_JAGGJA010000005.1, forward strand.
CCCAGCTTCTTTTGAGCGTAAAAAGCCGCAGGTAGATGCCAAGCACCGGGATGAGCAGGCCGGGGATCATCACCGAGCCGATGACATACCAGAGATCGATCACACTGGGATAGATAATGATCAGCAGGATACCCAAAATAGCGGCAATGAGGGTGCTGATGCGCGTCAACGTGTTGTTTTTTGCAGTGGGCAGATGTTTAGCAAGCAGGTCGCGCCCCAGCGTTTGTCCTGAGAGAAAAAGGTAGCTGTCCAGGGTGGACATAATCGTTGCCAGCAAGGCCACGAAAAAGAGTCCCTTAAAGCCGATGGGTAGAATTTCATTAGCAAGGTAGGGATAGGCCATGATGGGTTCGGCGAGGTCGGGACCTAAAATAGCCCAGGCATAGAGACCGCTGAACATCGTTAACAGGTCAAAGGCCGACCAGAGGAAGATGGAAATAAAGATACCACGCTTGGCGGTTTTTGGACTTTTTGCCGCTGCGGCGCGCTGGTGGAAGCTGGGATCAACGAAGGTCCAGAGGGCAATGAAGAACCACACCAGGATGTACTGGAGGTTATGTCCACCCGTAATGTCACGGTAGGGGGCAGGGATGGCATCCCATAATTCAGTGGGTCCTCCGAATTGGGCCCCGGCAAACAGAAGGAGCAAGATAAATCCACCGAACATGAGGATAACCTGTAGCATATCCGTATGAATTACGGCGCTGAATCCTCCAAAGGTTACGTAAGCTACGGAAAAGAGGGCCACCGCGCTGGCATACCAGAGAAAATGGCCCGTTCCCCCGGTTAGGTATTGAAAAATGAGTCCCAGCATGAGAATGTAGGGCGCGGGACTGACGAGGATAAAGATTGGCAGGGCTGAACATTGACCGGCCTTATCGCCATAAACATTAGCTATGGCTTCGGGCAGGGAAAGGGCCTTGTTCATCCGTATTTTACCGGCCAGCAGCCATGCAAAAAGAGCCGAGAAAACATAAAAGGGAAATCCGAACAGCAGCCATTGCGAGATTCCAAACTGGTAGCTGTATTCGCCAATGCCCAAAATGCCGCCATACCAGGTGGATACCAGGGTTGCCACAAAAGCCGGGAGCGTCATCTTTCGTCCGGATAGCAGGAAAGATTCTTCGTCTGCATGTTCCCATTCGCGCTGCCAGGTCAGGTAGACCAAAAAGCCAAAGTAGGATAACATGATCCCCCAATCGATAAGGGTAAAGCTGAGCTCGGACACTGGCGTTGGGTTTTATTAAAAAGATCTAAGATATTTTTAAAATTACTGCTTTCAAAAAGATCTGATGCTGGAATGAAGAATTCTTGCTACCGGGAGTGAAACTTCCTCAGAGCTCAATCTGTGTTGAGGAAAAGCCCGGCTCCCGTTTATTAAGCATCAGCGACAAAAAGCAGCAAATCGCCTTGGCGGTATGTTATCTGCACGGGATTGTCTATTACTTCGTTGGAAGAGCCGTCGCGGACACCGTTTTCAAGGGCTTCATCCCGCAGGGGATATTTGAGCCCCGAAGTAGTAATGCCTGTTACTTTACCGGAGAGGGGAAATAATGAGATTTGTGAACCCACCGCTATTTTTTGATCAAAAACGGAGGGCAGAAGCTGAATGGTCCCAAAATTATCAATCATATAAAGCTTATTAAATTGCTCATTAAACTGCTTTAATACTGACAGGTTTTTCAGGGTATGGTCCAGTCGTTGTCCCGTCGCACCTAGGATATAGACATTAGCTGCTCCCTTTTCATAAGCTAGTGATAGCGCTTTCTCAAGATCATTGGTTTCTTGGTCCGCTTGTTGAATAACTTTGAAAGGATGACTTTGGTCGGTTCTGAAACTATCCAGGTCCCCAATGACAACATCCGGACGGATATCCATGTCGAGGGCGATATTTCCCCCACCGTCAGCGGCTATAAGGAAGCCGGCTGAGCTTATATATTTTTGCAACAGTTGTTTTGAGGGCGGTTCACCGTTGCACAATATGATGAGTTCTTTCATAGGTAATGTAAACGGATATTTACAGCTAAAAGCAATTTAGACTCTATGATACGGTAAAATTGACTAAGATTTTACCCTTAAAAAAATATTGCTTTCTTCGAAGCTATGTACCATTTTAATAAGCTTATTTTTCGCGGTCTAATCCGTTATTATGTTTGAAGAACTTGTCCAAAAGTTAAAGCAGTATCGTACGGTAGGCGTTTATTCGCATATACGTCCCGATGGAGACTGCATTGGTGCGCAAGTGGCAACCTGCTTGTGGCTGGAGAAGAATGGCATCAAGGCTTATGCTTTTAATGATGATCCCGTTCCGCTCAACCTTCAATGGCTGTCGGATTTTTTCCCCATCCAAGAGCCGAATGAGAAGCTTCTCAAAAAATGCGAGGCTTTTGTAGTGCTGGATGGCAATTCTCCCAAGCGATTTGGCAGCTATTCAGATTATATTCAGGATGATCCCAAACCGACCTACATGGTAGATCATCACCCCGACCCGCACGACGGATTTGACTTTAGCATTTCGGTAGAGAAGGCGTCTTCAACTTGTGAGCTCATTTTTCATCTCTTTTTGCAGAATGATGTTACACAAGTGGATGAGAAAGTCGCCAAAGCTCTGTATACCGGTATTTTAACAGATACAGGCTCGTTGCAGTACGACAGCGTGACGCCAGAGACGATGAATATAGCTTCAGAGCTGTTGCGTCTGGGCAAAATTCGTCCCAATGAAGTTGCTGAGAAGGTCTTTTCCAATAAGAGTTTAAACCAGCTACACTTGCTCAGCCGTGCTACCAGTACTATTGAGCTATTTGAGGACAATCAAATTGCCATTATGTACGTTACCGAAGAAATGCTCGAGGAAACCAACACCACCAATGATGATACGGAGGGCTTTGTGGCCTATCCGCTGAGTGTGCGCGGCATTAAAGCAGCGGTCTTATTCAAAGCCCTTGGCGATGGCGTTAAAATGAGCCTCCGTTCCAAAAGTGATGACGTTGATGTCAATAAATGGGCTCGTGAAATTGGCGGTGGCGGCCATAAAAAAGCCTCTGGTGCCTGGCATCCGGGTCCGCTGGAAGAAACGATCAAAGAAGTGGTGGAAATTGGTTCCAAGCAGTTGGTGAGCATTGATAAGTCGTAATATCAATCACCTTACAGATGATGAAGTTCTCCGTTTACTTTGTTGCTATCCTATTATTATCACAGCTCTGTATAGGCTGTAACGATGTTTCTCCCCAAGAAGACCAAACTGTTGATAAGAATCAAAAGGTAACAAGAGCAACCGGACGCAACCTTTCTTCTTTAGCAGCACAAGCCCCCACCCAGGGTCAGTCAACGGCATTGGAACAAGAGACATCTTCGTCGGACGAAGAAGGAGGTGCCAGCACCCAGATTAACAATAGCCGGAAAACAGCCATTACCGAGGCCGTAGAAAATGTGAGCCCTGCCGTAGTAAGTATCACCGTTACAGAAGTTGTTCAGGGCAGACGCAGAGTTGGATTTGACCAGTTCTATAATCGATTTTTTTCGGCTCCGATGGAACGGGAAGTCAGCAGCATGGGGTCCGGATTTATCATCAGTGAAGATGGCTTGGTCGTGACCAACCAGCATGTGGCGGGAGAGAACGCCAAGAAAGTGGTAATCTCATTATCAGAAGGCGCTGAGTATGAGGCTCAAGTACTCGGATCTGATGAATTAGCAGATCTTACTTTGTTAAAAATAGATGCTGATCGCACATTCCCTACGGTTGAGTTTGGAAATTCGGATAGCGTCATTGTGGGAGAGTGGTCCTTGGCGGTAGGCAATCCTTTTGGTCTTTTTGAAACAGCCGAGCCCTCAGTTACCGTAGGCGTTGTCAGTGCTATAAATCGTGATTTTCGGCCCAATCCCAACGAGCCGCGTGTCTATGTGGATATGATCCAAACCGATGCCGCCATTAACCGGGGGAATTCCGGTGGACCGTTGGTGGACAGTGAGGGGAAAGTCATCGGAGTCAATACCTTTATTTTTACCGGTGGAACCAGCCATGGCTTTGTAGGACTTGGATTCGCGATTCCCAGCAATCGGGTCCAGAAGATTATCCGCCAATTGGCTTCCTCCGGGGAGGTAGAATTATCTTTTGATCCCGGTTTGGAAACCAGGGAAATGACCTATCAAATGGTAGCACAATATGATTTGCCGGCTATACCCGGACTGTTGGTTCAAAGTGTTAACCGTGATGGTCCCGCCTATGAGGCCGGGATTTTACCCGGGGATATTATCCTGAAAATAGGTAATGAGCGAGTACAGAGCCAGATGCATGCCCGTGCTTTGTTGCGGGAATTTGAGGAAGGTGACTCTATGCGTGTAGAATTGCTCCGGAAAAATGAACGCTACGAAACGAAAATGATGCTGCGCAAGAAAGTGAAGGAGTGATAATAGAGACCGGAAGTTTAAGCCTTAATTCTCTCCTAAAAAAGATTCTACCCTCTGTTGATGCTCATCGCTTTCCCAAAATTGGGCAAAGGAATCTAATTCGGCTTCAATAGCCTTCCAGCGGCTTTTCGTGAACTGTAGGGCTCCTTCTTTGAGATTCTTAATAAAGGCACGATCCGTTCGGGTAAGGTCTTGTGCCCAATTCTGGGTGTCCGCTTCAAGCTGGCCGGGGTTGCTAACACGATCGATGAGGCCCTCGCTTAGGGCTTCTTCCGTGTCCACCGTAGCAGCTTCACCAAGCCACCGCAGGGCGGTAGAGCGACCCACACGTTCTACCAGCCGGGTAAGGCCACCCCAGCCCGGGGGCAGATAAAATTTGCTTTGGGTAAATCCAAAAGTAGCATCAGAAGTCGCAATTCTGAAGTCGAACGCAAGCATCATTTCCCACCCACCACCATAGGCTGCTCCATTAATACTGGCTATCGTCCAGCAAGGCAGTTTCTCGATTCGAGCTAAGATGCTGAGCATGCGCTTGGCCATCCTTTCCGCTTCCTGTTCAGTTTTTAGAGAATGAAACTCTCGCAGATCTCCACCGGATATAAATGTTTGCCGTCCACAGCCCGTTAAAATGAGGGCACGGGTCTCTTCATTTGTTTCAAGTTTTTCTAAAAGAGTCTCCAGTTCGGCCATAATGTCAAAATTTATGGCATTATGCACAGGGGGACGGTTGACAGTGGCTAGGCAAATATTATTTTTAAATTCGACTTTTAGGATACTCACTGTTAAATTGGGGCTTATTTAAACTCAGGAAACAGCTATGGCACAAAAGAACTTATATGTATCTCGTTAATAAAGAAAAGATTAATCGATCTCTTTCGGCTAAAATAGTAGATGCCCGAGTTGCACAGATTTTTAATTCTTTTGAAGATGTGTTGGTTACCTCCTCCTTCGGCACAACTTCAGTCGTTTTGTTACACCTGGTAAGCCGTATTAAGCCAGATTGGCCGATTTACTTTATTGATACCGGATATCATTTTGAAGAAACGCTCTCCTATAAAAGACGGTTGACACGCCTGTTAGACCTGAATGTCATCGATCTTCATCCGGATTCTTCCAGTCATGAAGCCACTGAAAAAGAGCAGCTGTGGATTAAAGATTCCGATAAATGTTGCAAGATTAATAAACTAGCCCCTATAGAACAGATCAAAAAGAAGCACAAAGTATGGATGTCTGGGTTGATCGGATTTCAAAACCGGCATCGGAGTACCCTCAAAATTATCGATGAAAAGGATGAAATACTTAAGTTTTATCCGCTCATTGACTGGAATAGTTCTTTGGTCGAAGAATATATCACCAGCCATAGTCTCCCACAGCATCCACTCAAAGAGCAGGGATACCATTCGGTGGGCTGTACGCATTGCACCGTTCCCGGAGTTGGCCGAGAGGGGCGATGGAATAATCAGGTGAAGACAGAATGTGGGTTACACCAGCGCTAAATATTAGGGTTGTTCGATTTCGTAATTAACCTGCTGGTTTTTTGTGTTATTGATGAGCCAATGCTGGTACTGTTCGTTTCCTTCCTGTTCGGTAAGTTGCAGTGAAATAACGCAGGGGCAATCGTAGCTGTGCAATTCTTTAACTCTGCCCGTCAATTCTTTTACGTTGTGATAGGGTGTTTTGGCAATAAGGATGGTTTCCTGTTCTTCTACAATTTCCCCCTCCCATCGGTAAATAGCCTCCATGCCATCTATAATATTTACACAGGCTGCCAGTTTTTCTTCTACCAGCTTCCGTCCGATAGATTTTGCTTCCTGTTTATTACTTGTGGTGATGTAAACAAGGCGAAGATTCAGAAACATGATAGCGAAGGCTTTAACTTTGCATTATTGGAACGCTTAAAAGCTACAAAATTCCTGAAATGTCTCATAGTAAGATTTTTCACGGGACAACCGTTATAAGTGTTGAAGATTGGGCAAAAAAGCCGTAGTTTTCGTGGCTCTGAAACCCCCGTAAATCCGGTGGAGGAGGATAGTAGCATACCTGCGAGAGTGGCGGAATTGGTAGACGCGCTAGATTTAGGATCTAGTGCCTTTTAGGCGTGGGGGTTCGAGTCCCCCCTCTCGTACATAGTTAAAATAATAGTGAAGGCGAATACATACCGTTCTAAATAAAACACTTGTTGGAGTAATTCTGTGGAAATAACTGTAAATGATATCACCTCTGTTGACAAAGAAATTGTAATTTCGGCCCAGCGCGAAGATTTAGAGCCGAAATTTAAAGAGGCGTATAAAAAATATCGTGGACAAATTAACATGCCTGGGTTCCGTCCGGGCAAAGTGCCGCTTAAAATCATCCAGAAACGATTTGGAGATGAAATTGAGCGTGAAGAAATCAATCAGTACGTCCAGGAAATTTTTGAAGAAGAGGTTGTGCCAGAGCACGAGCCAGTAGGTGAAACAGAAATGCTGGATCTCATTTGGGAGAATGACGAGCTGGAAGCAAAATTCAAGATTGGAGCACGCCCCGATTTCGAATTGGTTGACCTGAGCGAAGCTAAAGTTGATCGGCTGATTCATGACGTAACGGATGATGAAGTAGAAGAAGAAATTGACCGTCAGCTAAAGCAACAAGGTAACTGGGAAGAGGTTGAGGAAGAAATCACCGAGAATCACCGCGTAACGGTTGATGCTATTCCACTGGAAGACGGTGAGCCGGATGAAGAGAACAAAGCCGAAGAAGTCATTGACCTCACCAAAGAAGAATCAGACGATTTCCGTGATGATCTTTTAGGCCAGGAAGTGGGTGATGAAGTAGAGGTTGAGATTGGCCATGGCGATCATACCCATGACTTTAAACTGATTATTAAGAAGGTTGAAAAACTGCATAAGGCTGAATTCACAGACGCTTTTGCTAAAGAGCAGAGCGATGAAGAAGCCAAGAATACCGATGAGTACAGAAGCTTGGTTAAAAGCCGTATCCAGAATTATTACGATCAGTCGGCCGATGATCTTTTTAAGAACGATGTGATTGATGAACTTGTTGATAAACATGATTTCGAAGTGCCGGAGGTTTTCGTAAGCCAGGTCAAAAACCAGTACATCGAGCGTGTTAAACAGCAATCGAACGGTGAGTTACCTCCAGGTTTCGATGTGGAGGAATACAAGGAGAATATGACTGATCGTGCTCTGCGCGATGCAAAGTGGTTTTTTCTGAATGAAAAGCTTCAAGAAAAATTTGATGATATCGAGATAAAGCCCGAAGATATAGATGAACACTTGCAGATGCAGGCGGCCCAATATGGTGTCACCGTTGATCAGATGCGAAATCTGTTCGCACAGAATCCTCAACAGTTAGAAAGCCTTCGCAACAGTATTCGAGAAAATAAAGTATTTGACAAGCTGAAAGAGGAAGTTGAAATTAACGAAATCGATAAAGAAACTTATCAGGAACGGCACGACGAAGAGGTGAAGGCGTAATAGCTATTGAATTAATAAAAGTATTTTAACTTCATTTATGAATAAACAACCATTATACGAAGCGCCGACTACCGAGAATGGTGATTTTTCTCGGATTCAGAATAACAACTTAGTCCCCATGGTCGTTGAGAAGACCGAGCGGGGAGAACGAGCGTTCGATATTTATTCACGGCTTCTTAAAGACCGTATTATCTTTTTAGGTACGCCGGTTAATGATGCGGTAGCAAGTTCCATTGTTGCGCAGCTACTTTACTTGCAGGCCGAAGATCATGAAAAAGATATTAACTTGTATATTAACAGCCCCGGTGGTGTAGTTTCTTCAGGTTTAGCTATTTATGATACCATGCGGTACGTAAGTTGTGATGTTGCTACCACTTGCGTTGGTATGGCTGCCTCTATGGGGGCGGTATTGTTAGCCGGCGGAACGGCCGGCAAGCGTAATATCTTGCCCAATGCCCGGGTCATGATTCACCAACCGCTTGGTGGTGTTCGTGGGCAGGCCAGCGATATTGAGATTGAAGCACAGGAAATTCTCAGAATCAAACAACTGTTAAGTAATATCTTAGCAGAGCACAGTGGTAAAGATATCGAGCAGGTCATGGAAGACTCTGATCGGAATAAGTGGATGAGCGCCCAGGAAGCCAAAGATTATGGCTTGATTGATAATATCATGGAGCGTAAAAAAGAGAACGAAGACTAAATTTTTCAATAGTTCAAGCTTAGGACCATGAGCGATAAGGAGCAGCATAACAACGACAATTCAATTCACTGTTCTTTCTGTGGTCGGTCGAGCCATGAGGTCAATAGTATGGTGGCCGGACCGGATGATGTCTATATTTGCGATCGCTGTGTTGCAGATGCCTCAGGTATTGTGAAAAGCGATCTGGCATCAATGGCAAAGAAACGTGAAAAAAATTATAAACCTCTGCTTAAGCCTGCAGAAATTAAGTCCAAACTGGATGAGTATGTAATTGGTCAGGAAGGGGCGAAGAAGACGCTTGCCGTTGCGGTGTATAACCATTACAAGCGTATTACCTCGGACCTGCAGGACGAATTCGACGATACTGAAGTCGAGAAAAGCAATATCATGTTGCTTGGCCCTACGGGTTGTGGTAAAACACTGCTGGCCCGAACGCTGGCTAACATCATTGATGTGCCTTTCACCATTGCCGACGCTACCGTACTTACGGAAGCCGGTTATGTAGGTGAGGATGTGGAAAGTATTCTCTCAAGCCTGTTGCAATCGGCAGATTATGATGTTGAGCAGGTAAAGCGCGGCATCGTTTATATTGATGAAGTGGATAAAGTTGCTCGGAAAAGCGACAATCCATCCATTACCCGCGACGTTTCGGGCGAAGGCGTGCAGCAGGCCTTGTTGAAGATTTTAGAAGGAACAGTGGCCAATATACCGCCTAAGGGAGGGCGTAAGCATCCCGAGCAAAGTTTTATACAGGTAGATACTTCGGATATACTATTTATCTGTGGGGGGGCATTCAGCGGTTTGGAGAGTATCATTGCCAAACGACTATCGGTCAGTTCCCTGGGATTCCATTCCGAAGAACAGGTTAGCTTCAATAAAGACGATCCCGATATTTTCACGTATGTAGAGCCAGAAGACCTGCAGCGTTTTGGATTAATTCCAGAGCTTATTGGGCGTCTGCCAGTCATTTCAGGGCTCCATCAATTATCCAAAAGTGCTATGATCGATATTTTGGTTAAACCTAAAAATTCGCTGACGAAACAGTATAAGAAGCTGTTCCAGATGGAAGGGGTTGAACTGATGTTTGAGGAAGAAGCCCTTGAGCTTATTGTAGAAAAAGCTCTCAAGCGAAAGACAGGTGCCCGCGGACTTCGATCTATTATGGAGTCTTCGATGCTGGATATTATGTTTACCCTGCCGTCGATGAAGAATATTGAACGGTGTGTGGTAACTAAGGAAACCATCGATGAAGATGCACCTCCGGTTTATGAAAAGCGGAAAGCATCAGCATAGCTCCCCGGTATCAAAATATATATGATGAAGGCATCATCTTTGGGTGATGCCTTTTCTTTTTGTAGGGTATCTTAGGAAGAGGATGATTGGGCCAACTCCAAAGGGGCATAAGGTGAGACTTAAGAATATAGTTTTTTGCAGAAGCTTCTATTATTTTGGAAGATTACATGCTTTTTTATAAATAGCTTTTTATGAAACCGTATTTAACCTCAAACAGAATTAACATTGCCCTGATTGGTCTGTTTATTTTGCTGGGTATTGGTTCTTTTAGTTATAACCAATATTTGATTAGCCGAATATTACAGCAAGAACAGTCGGGTGTTAAGCTTTGGGCCAAAGCTATTGAATATACCAGCAATCCCGATCAAGAGAGGATTTCACAGAATTTGTTAGAAGCCGCCCGATATCTCAGGCAGGAATCATTTGTGCCTGACAGTGTCATCAAAATGATTGAAGCCGCAGAGGCAGACCGGGCTTCTCAAACTTTTGTGACCCAGGAAATTGTGCTCAGCGAAGATCGTTTCCTGGTTCCACGGATTATTGTTGATGAGCAGGGTGAAATTATTTTCAGTAACCATGTAGATGCAGAGCTTGATCAGGATTTGATCAATCACTATGCCTCCATGAATGATCCTATAGAAGTAAAATTGGGGAGTAATGAGAACACCCAGGTCCAATACGTTTATTACGGAGAAAGTCCAACAGTGCGATATCTGCGCTATTTCCCGTACATACAGCTTAGCCTGCTGGCATTATTGCTTGGTATCGGCTTTGTGAGTTACCGTACGATCAGTCGGTCGGAGCAATCGAATTTATGGGTGGGTATGACAAAGGAGGCTGCTCACCAGCTGGGAACTCCCTTGTCAAGTTTATATGGATGGGTTGAGCTGTTGCGGGAAGAGAAAAAAGAAGACGATTTCACCCAGCGTATTTGTAATGAATTAGAAAATGATGTGATTCGCCTGCAGGGCGTCGCTGAACGATTTAATAAAATTGGGTCAGAACCCGAGCTTAAATACCAGCGGCTGAAGCCTATTGTACAAGAGGTTGTAGATTATATGAAACACCGCCTGCCTCAGCTGGGTGAGCATGTAGATGTGCTGTGTCAGTTAGATTCCGGAGTGCAGGCAAACATTAATCCGGATCTTTTTCAGTGGGCCATGGAAAACCTCATAAAAAATGCAATGGATGCTATCAAAACGTCGGCTACCAAGGCTCAGGTTTCCGTAAAACTGCATCGGGTAGAAAATGAAGTGTTCTTGGATATTATAGATTCCGGAGTAGGGATAGAAAAGAAATTTCAGAAAGAAATTTTTAAACCGGGCTACAGTACTAAAAAAAGAGGCTGGGGCTTAGGGTTGAGTTTGACTAAACGGATAATAGAAGGGTATCACCATGGTAAGCTGACGATCCATGAAACCGAAGTGGGCCGGGGAACAACGATGCGTATTATTCTTACGGTAGACATGAGCGAGCTTGAAGGAGAAGATCTTGCCGCATCAAATGCTTAGCAGTCTGTCGAGGGGATGATATAGCTTAGAAAAAAGGGCCAGACCAAATCCAAGAATGAAACTTGGTTACTTGGCTGTTAATCCGGCTGGTAACCGCGCTGTTTGGCATATTCCATGAGCTGAGATTTCAACAGGTTTCGTCCCCGGTGCAGACGCGAGCGGATTGTTCCGATAGGTACGTCCAGCATATTGGATATTTCCTCGTACGTAAAACCCTCTACATCACAAAGTAAGACGACCGTCCGAAAATCTTCGGGCAGCTCATCCAGGGCATTGGAAATGTCATCGTCAATAAGTTCGCGGAACATTTTATCTTCCAGATCCGAAGTATCAGTGCGTTCTGCTCGGATGGTCTCATAAAAAGTTGCTACTTCGTCGTAATCAACTTGGTTGGGTTTCTTAGACTGCTTCCGGTAATTATTGATATACGAATTTTTGAGGATACGAAATAGCCAGGCTTTGGCATTGGTTCCCTTTTCGTAGCTGTCGAAAAAGCGGAAGGCCTTTACGATAGTATCCTGCACAAGATCCTCAGCATCGCTGGGGTCTGATGTTAGACGTAACGCAAAATTATACATAGCATCCAGATGTGGAATAATTTCTTCTTCAAAATCTTCCTGCTTCTGAACTTCTTCTCTGGTTAATTCGGGCATCCGATTTTGTCAGCTTTAGATTGCCAAACTCATTTAAAGTCAACTTACTTCTATTGACTACATCACTGCCATATATCTTACAAATCGCAGATACGATTTTTCCTTTAAATCAATGTTTAAATATTATATAGATTTTGTTCTTAAAATTATAATCAGTTTAGCTGATCACCCTCATAGCTAAAGCAAATATATTATAAACATACCGAGAATTATGGAAGTTTCCTTAAAGAAAATATTACCTTTTGCTTTTAAAATACGATTCCACCTAAGAAAGGTTGCAAATTGATAGAAATAGTTGCCTGTGAGGGGCTTAGAATGCTATTACCATCAAATCATAGATAGCATGCGTCCATGCAGCCATACCGAATCCGCGCCATATATAAATGGCATTGAGGGCCAGGCCAAAGAGGAAACGAAAGAGGAACGATCCGAGCGTGAAAGGGTCACCCATGGATCCTATAAAATGGAGCAGGCTGAAGATCGCAGCGGCCAGTAAAATAGCGGTGATATAGGCACTCATTTGTTTAGAGAAAAGAAGCTTGAATAGCCACAAAAGTCCAGAAACTAAAATAACTCTAAAGAACAACTCCTCATACAAACCCGCTCCAAGCGATAAGGCCATTTGTTGCAGTAGGGTCAAACTCTCAATTGGAGAGGATTGCACAATCTGCAAAAGATTGCTCACGGCGGTGGAAATTAATATAGAGAGTACGAAGGCATAAAGCGTAGCTTCAAAGAGCATACCACCGAAATACGATAACCGGAGGGAAGTAAGCTTTTTATGCTCTCGATAGAGAACATAAATACCAATGAGGGCTACAAAGATCAGGGTGATGGAAATGACATCCTGGCTGAAGTTAGCAAATAGGGTTTTGATCCATACATCAACCGAAATCCGGACCACTTGCTCACTATCTGGTTGCGCAATAAAGATCAACACCTCATACAAAAGCAGGAGGGGAAGGCTAATCAGATAGCTATACAGCAGTGTCTGGGTGGTAGAAAAATACCGCTTTATCGATTGATTAATCTTGGCCATTTAGTTTTGATAGATAGTAGCAGCCGCTGTTGTTCCCGATAAATCTAAAGCATTCCAGGCAGCAGCTGATAATTTAAGTCCATCGCCCGATATTCGGTCATTGATACGCACAAATACACCATGGGGTGTATTAGCCCCCTTTACAAATATTACTGACCCAAGCGCAATATTAGCATGAGCTGCCGTAAGAGCATCCGGATTATATAATTCACCGTTGGTTGTTGGCGAGGCTTTATCGGCATCTTGATAATGAGAAACGCTGACGGTCCCCAGGCTATTCATTGAAGAAGGAGAACTTTTTTTGACATACGGATTTTTAAACGACTTACTGGGTGGTGCTAAAACAGTTACCTGCTGACCATTTCGAAGTTGGGAAGAGCCAATGCCCGGATTTAGTACCCTGAATTCTTCTTCATCCATCCGAAATTTTTCCGTCAAATCAGCTACTGTCGTTGATCCTCTGCTCACCCGATGAGTCATAAATTTACCCTGTGCCGATGATGTTTCAGCAGAGGAGATCGACGGCGTAGAGGATACGGAACGAACCGTCAATTGTTGGCCTACACGGATGGTATTAGAGGAAAGGTTATTTAGCTTTTTAAGCTCACTAACCGACATTCCGTGATTACGGGCAATCTTAAACAGGGAGTCATTATTCTTGACGACGTAATAGGTGTTTTGCTGAGTCTCCTGGTTGGTCACAATAGATTGTTGGGGCTTGTCGACCACCGTAGAGGGATAGATAGTTAATGTTTGCCCAACACTTAGATTATTGGCTGCAAGGTCGTTCCAGGATTTTAATTCCGCGATGGAAACCTGATACTTTTTTGAAATAGAGAAGAGCGTCTCTCCACTGGAAACAGTATGCGTTTGAGCCTTTCCGGTAGTCGATTCATCGGCTGTTACTGTACCCTCTTTACGCACGATGATAGACTGGCCTACCGACAACTCGTTGGCCGATAGGTTATTCCACTTTTTAAGCTGTTCTACCTCAACGTTATATTTTTCTGCGATGCTGAACAGCGTTTCCCCCTTCTGAATGGAATGAGTAGTGGTTTGCTGCGCAACCGAAGAAAGAGGCACACTGATAATAAGAGCTAAGCCCAATAGACAAGATTTAACGTTCATAGAATTACTGCTCCTCTATTTCGATTTTGACATTGAAAAGAGCTTCCTCCAGCTCTGACTGAGTCCGTTTCTTATTCATTTTTTTAGCTTTTGGGATGCCCTGCTGATACATTTTTCGGGCATCTTCGAGGCGATCATGAAGTTCGTATAACTTTCCCAGGTGATAATAAACGCCTATATACTCTGGATCGCTTTCAAGAATATCTTCAAACAGGATACGCGCATTTTTGTACTCTTCCTGTTTTTGGAATTCCAGAGCCAAGGCAAACTTTGAAAAAGAATCACCGGGATTCTTCTTTATCTGCCGTGCAAGCTGTTTGATTTTTGATTTATTATCACTGGCCATGATTGATTACTTAGAATATATTTAATGGATGTAGTTTTGTTGGATTAGCCTATAATGGCTAACAGGGTAATTCCCCGCATCCACACCAAAGAGCAATTAAAACAAAGTTCTTATTACCCTGAACGACTAAAACATAATTAAATTATAACTCTGCAGCGAGTATTTGGGCGATAATATCCTGGCAACCCCACCCTAATGCTGTTGGTATCGTTCTTCAATTTCTTCCACAGAGTCTCCGCCGAATTTTTCTAAGAAGGCATTTGCCAAAACAGGAGCGATGACGCTTTCCATAACCACAATAGCCCGAGGAAGAGCACAGACATCCGATCGTTCGTAACGGGTATCTTTCTCTTCTTTTGTGTTCATATCTACGGTTGAAATAGGGGTGAGCATGGTTGGAATTGGTTTCATAACGCCACGCACTATCAAAGGCATCCCTGTTGAAATGCCGCCTTCAATGCCTCCCATGCGGTTGGTTCGACGTTTAAATTTGCCATCTTCATGGGTGATCTCATCGTGCACTATTTGACCGTGCCGGCGACCAGACTCAAAGCCCTGGCCAATTTCTACTCCTTTCATAGCCTGCGTGCCCATCACGGCTTGTGCCAGTTGACCATCCAGCTTGCGATCCCAGTGCACGAAGCTGCCCAAACCCGTAGGCAATCCGGTAACCAGAACTTCCCAATGGCCGCCCAATGAGCTGCCCTCTTTACGCCGGACGATGATCTCATCCCGCATCTGTTGGGTCAGTTCTTGATCCAGGCAACGGACTTCGGATTCATCTGCTGCACGGAAAACCGATTCGGCTCCATCATCCAGCATTGGGTCAACAAGGTTACGCACGTCTTCCCAGGGATCTTCATAGCCAATACTGCCAATGCAGGTAACATGGCCACCAATTTCAATGCCAAAATGTTTTAAGAGCTTGCGTGCAATGGAGCTACATGCTACCCGCATGGCCGTTTCACGGGCACTGGATCGTTCAATGGAGGGACGGATATCATCATAACGGTATTTCTGGACCCCGGTGAGGTCGGCATGGCCCGGGCGGGGCACCGTAATAGGATCTACATCGCTGCCATCACCTTCTTTGGCCATCACTTTAGGCCAATTCGCATCATCTTTTTCAAAGGCACGGTTGGGCATTTGAAGGGCTATGGGTGCGCCTGTGGTTTTGCCGAAACGGACCCCCGATAGAATTTCAGCGCGGTCTTTTTCAAAAGCCATACGTCCGCCGCGGCCGTATCCTTTCTGGCGGCGAGCCAAATGTAAAGCAATTTCATCTTCTGTGATAGGGAGTCCTGCTGGGATTCCTTCAATTATTCCTGTCAGCTGTGGTCCGTGTGATTCGCCAGCTGTTAAATATCGTATCATGCTGAGTTAGTCTGTTCTTGGTGTGAATTTAAATGTTCGGTGAATTCATGATGGGAGACCCGTTCCGATAGGGATCGGTAATCGTCGCATCCTTCTTCGCGCAGATGTTTGATGCGTTCAACGTCTCCCAACACTATAAGAGAGTCGCCCGCTGAAATATGATCTTTGCTCCCCGGATTAAACCGAATGTTATCACCGTTATCCGGGATAATAGCAATAATGACAACAAAATACTTTTGGCGGATCTGAGCTTCAGCAAGGGTCGTTCCGTCAAACTCGGAACCTTCAAAGACTTTAACCTCATCA
Organism: Fodinibius salsisoli; assembly: GCF_026229185.1. GTDB lineage: Bacteria > Bacteroidota > Rhodothermia > Balneolales > Balneolaceae > Fodinibius > Fodinibius salsisoli. Next base: position 179,111 of record NZ_JAGGJA010000005.1, read on the forward strand.
AAAACATGATCCTGAACCTGGTTGGCCGAGGAGCCACTCTGGATGCGGTTTATAAACTGGTCTACATTGGGTCGCAAGATGACATTGGCCATGCGATCGGCACCAATTTCATAGGGCGAAATAACTTTGTCGGCTCCGGCCCGAATAATTTTTTTTGTATTTTGATGCTGATTGGTGCGCACTAAAATAAAGATATTCTGATTAATTTCTCGCGCAATGAGGGTTACAAAAACGTTATCTTGGTCGCGTGAGAGTGTGCAGATGAGCCCGCGAGCTCGCTCAATACCGGCCTCTTTTAGTACGGTCTCATCCTGGGCATCCCCGGCAACATAAAGAAGCTGATTGTTACGGATACGTTCAATGCTGCTTTCCCTGTTTTCAACGACAACCAAGGGAATGCCTGCTTCTTGCAGTACCTCTGCAATTCGGTGGCCAATACGTCCATAGCCCGCTACAATATAATGCTGATTCATCTTTTGTAGTTGCTTCTTCATGGCTCTTTTCCTAAAAATTTCGCTTTCAAATATTAACTGTGTGGTCTGAGAGGCGATATATGAGATAACACCAATACCCATCAGGAACAGAATCATCGTCAAGACACGCCCGCCCGCTGACAAATTAGTCAGCTCTGAAAAGCCGATGGTTGTAATAGTAATAAAAGTCATATAGAAACCATCGAAAAAGTTCATACCTTCCACAAAATGATAGCCAACGGAGCCGACGAAGAAAATAATGGCCAAAATAATAAACGCCAGCACGATGCGCAGTGCTATAAAATTATCGATGACGTCACTATAAAACTTCTGCATAAAGCTCATACCATTGAGAATTCTTTCATGCTCGTAATATAGTTTAAAAAATAAAGCGCACGAAATGACAACCACCGAGAAATTTAATAGTTTCCATCGTTGATTTAGCAAAATATATAAAATGGAAGCACTCGAAAAATTAGGACGATATAGCTTGCTCTTGTATCGCTCGTTGCGGTCGCTGGGTGAGGTAAATACATATAAGAAGAATTTAGTGCATGAACTGCTCAAGATAGGTTACGAGTCGGTTCCCATTGTACTTTTGACCGGCGTTTTTACAGGTGCTGTGATGACCATCCAGACAGCCTACCAGCTTGATATTGCCTTTATCCCCATTTCTATTATCGGCGCTATTACTTCAGAGTCACTGCTGATCGAGCTGGCAGCAGTTATTACCAGTTTGGTGTTGGCCGGAAAGGTAGGCGCACGCATAGCCACTGAGCTGGGAACTATGCGCGTGAGTGAACAGATCGATGCTTTAGAGTCCATGGGGTTTAACTCGGTTTCCTTCTTGGTACTTCCCCGTGTATTGGCAGGGCTCGTCATGTTTCCCATCCTGTATATTTTTGCCAGTGTGTCCGGGGTGATCGGGGGCGTTGTCGCCGGATATTTGTCCGGGGCCGTCTCTCCGGCAGAGTTTATGACAGGCGCTCGTGAATTTTTCTTCCCCTGGGATGTCACCTTTGGTATCCTGAAAGCCTTTGTATTTGGTTTTGTAATTACATCGGTATCCTGCTTTAAAGGGTATTATGCCAGCGGTGGCGCTGAGGGGGTAGGCAACAGTACTACACAGGCTACGGTTTTAAGCTGTATTTACGTATTATTAGCAGACTTCGTACTTGCAGCGGTGTTCTTATAATCTTGTAAGCATTTATGATAGAGATACGCAATCTCAAAAAAAGTTTTGGTTCAAACCTCATCTGGGAAGATATTTCTTTCAGTATTGAGGGAGGTGAGACGGTTGCCATAATCGGGCGTTCCGGTTGTGGGAAGTCTGTTCTGATGAAACACCTGAATGCCTTGATGTATCCCGACTCAGGAGAAGTTATCATCGATGGAAAAAATATCTTTGACCTGGAATATCTGGAACTTCGAAAGATGCGCCAGCGTTTTGGCGTGCTCTTCCAGGGGTCGGCGCTGTTCGATTCGCTCAATACCTTCGAAAATATTGCGTTTCCGCTACAGTATTTTTCTGACTTGGACCAACAGAGTATCAAAAAGAAAGTTGAAGAAGCCCTGAAGATGGTAAATCTGGAAGGCACCGGTGATCGGTCTACGGCCGAACTTTCGGGTGGTATGCGTCGGCGTGTAGCTCTTGCCCGGGCCACAATATTGCAGCCGGACTTTTTAATATATGATGAGCCGACATCCGGACTTGATCCACAGACATCCGAAGAAATTAATCAGCTCATTATATCGATGGCTGAAAACTTAAGCATTACTTCAATTGTTGTAACCCACGATATCCACAGTGTTTTGAAGATTGCGGATACCGTAGCATTTTTGGAAGATAAGGGCCTGTGCTGGTATGGCTCTATTGAAAAAATGCAGGAGAGCAATAATCAACAATTGTTAGATTTTGTAACTGCCAGCGAGTATCAAATTAGAAGATAACAGGTGATATTTTGAAAATGAGTAATGAACTAAAAGTTGCACTAACCATTTTAGCAGCCATCATTGTTGGCTTTTTTGGGTATCGTATAATGGGCGATATGCCCTTGTTCAGGCAATCCAAAATTATCAACACCAAGTTTGCCCAGGCCGATGGTTTAACGCCCGGTGGGTACGTGTACATTAACGGAGTAAAAGTAGGATCCGTGAAAAGCATGAGCCTGACGGAAGGCGACAGCGTACAGGTAAAGATGAGCTTTGACCTGGGAATCGATATTCCCAGAGACTCAGAGGCTCACCTTCAATCTTCCGGCTTGCTCGATGAAAAGGCTATTGTTCTCGAACGCGGAAACTCCCGGGAATACCTGGACCATAACGACCGGATAAAGGGCATTTATGACGGCGGTATGATGGAGACGCTCAAGCAGGAAGGAGAGCAGCTAAGCGAGGATGTTTCGCAGTCTTTTCAGAAGCTCAACAGTCTGCTTGAAGAGCTGAATCATATGTTTGATGAAGAAGCCCAGGGACGTATCGATACCACATTGACGAACCTGCAATCTTCTACCGAAGAAGTCACTACTATGCTCCGTAACAAGCGGTCGGACCTCGAAAAAAGTATCGGGCACGCTCAACAGTTTCTGGCTAATATGGATACGGTAAGTGCACGTAATAAGACGCGCATTGATTCAGTTATGGTCGGGCTTGATCGATCTATCGGTGAGCTTGAAATTTTAAGCCGCGATTTGACTAAAACCAACCGTCAGCTGCAGCAAATCCTGACAAAAGTGAACAATGGGGAAGGCAGTCTTGGGAAATTAGTCAACGACCCCGGTCTGTATGATAATCTGGAGAGTCTCTCCGGTGAAATGGATCTCCTGATCAAAAATATCAATGAAGATCCCGGAAAATACCTTAAGCACATGCGGTTGATCGAGGTCTTTTAAACAAATAGTGACACGCTGGAAGTAATCATATCAGCTAAAATAGCTTATAAACTTTTGTAGAACGCTAAATTGCTCTTAGCATAGGCTTCTTGTATATTTGGAGGTTTATAGGCAGATGATTAATTCTGTACTGAATAGCTTTTTTGAAAAAAATTTAAGACGATATACGAGGTTTTACTTATGGGTGTAATGGATAAAATGAGGAAAAGTACCGGAGTCATTTTGTGGGTGCTTATCTTCTCATTTGGGTTATTATGGATGTTGGCGGACACGAACTTTTTTGATGTGCTCCAGCGCGGATCCCGAACCCTTGGCGAAGTGAATGGCGAAACGGTATCACTGGAAGAGTATAATAGCCGAATTAATTATTATACAGAACAGTATTCCCAACGAACCGGCAATTCTGTTAACGCAGAAATGCGGGCTAATTTTGAGCAACGGGCGTGGGACGAAATTGTTACCGGTAAGCTGATGCAGCAAAAGATGGATGAGCTGGGTATCAAAGTGACGGATCAAGAAGTTATCAATATGATTACCGGTGAGAACCCCGATCCCTTTATTCGTCAGCAATTTCAACGGGAAGATGGCACCATTGATCGCGTAGCGCTTAAGACCGCCATCGAGTCGCCGGAAAATAAACAGCTTTGGATTGCTGTTGAACAGCAGATGCGCCAAAAGCGCCGCCAGCAGAAGATGAACAGTTATCTTCAGTCGTCGATGGAGATCAGTCAATATGAAGTTGAGCAGCAGTACCTGCGCGATAACACCATGGCTGATATCTCTTTTGTGCGTTTCCCTTATGCGGAGGTTTCAGAAAGTGACATCTCAGTAACGGATGACGATCTTAGGAGCTATTATGATAATCATCAGTCAAAGTTCGAGCGCAAACAGTCGTATCGGTTTAACTATGTGAGTTTTGATAAGAGACCAACCAAAGAAGATACCGCTCGCACCTTAAAAGAGATGAAAACCTTGCGGCCCGACTTCGCCAGTGCAGAAAATGATTCTCTTTTCTTAAATCAGTATCAGTCAACGACGCCCTACAGCGCACAAATGGTCGCCAAAGAGGAAGTTCGGGAGCTGTTTAGCCCCGTTCTTGAGTTAGAAGACGGCGAAGTGAGTGAGGTGATAACGAACCAAGGACGTGTGTTTTTGCTCAAAAAGCTTGAAGAAACCGGATCGGAAGTTAAATTCGTGACCTTCAGTATGGATGTCACGGCAGATCCCATTGCAACGGTAGACAAGCAAGCTAAAGAAGCAGATGACTTTAGTTTCTTTGCCGAAGAAGATGGATTTGAAACGGAGGCAGAACGCCGTGAATTAAATCTGCAGGAGGGCTTTGCCACTAAGGGAACCAACTTTATTTCTGGTATTGGCCAAAGTCGTCAAATTATGAATTTCCTTGAGAGTGCTGATGAAGGAGACATTTCAACACCACTCGAACTTTCTCAACAGTTTGTGGTATTGCACGTGGAAGAGGTTTCTCCAGAAGGTGTACAGCCGTTTGAAGAAGTCAAAGAGCAAATACGCAGTACGGTCATCAGCAATAAACGCAAAGAGCAGGTCACAAAGCGTGTTGAGGACCTGCTGGCCCAAAATAGTGACTTGTCTGCTTTAGCAAGTGCTGCTGGCAAAGAGGTGGCTTCAGCCGAAGGGTTGGCCATGAGTGTTTCTACCATTCCAGGAGCAGGGCGTGAACCTTCCGTGATTGGCGCAGCCTTTGGGTTGGAAGAAGGCCAGCAATCAGGGCCGGTTGAAGGAGTTAGTGCTGCATTTGTGGTACGTGTTGATAATTTACAAGAAGCTGATATCGTCAACTTAACGACCTCCCAGCGAAGTGAAATCCGGCAGTCGCTGCAGCAGCAGAAGGGCGCTGTGTTTATGCAGACTTGGGTTGAGCAGCTTAAGAAGGGCGCGGATATCGAAGATAACCGATCGCAGGTGTTAAGAGGTTAAAAGTTTTATTTACATAAAGAGTATTAGGGCAAGAGGGAATGCTTCTTGCCCTTTTTTGTTTTAATAGGCAAAGAGATCTAAGCTGCTGATTGATATATGACAGAAGTAGATAAAAAATGGATGCGACTGGCACTCGAGATAGCAGAGCGGGGGGCGGGGCATGTATCCCCTAATCCCATGGTTGGGTGCGTGATAGTCTCCGAAGAAGGAGAAAAAATAGCTCAGGGATATCATGAGCGCTATGGTCAGGCTCATGCAGAGCAGAATGCGGTGGATGCCGTCAAAAATCCGAAATTATTAGAGAATGCGACGGTCTACGTAACGCTGGAACCGTGTGCCCATCAGGGCAACACTCCGCCCTGTTGCGAAATGCTTGCTGAGTTGCCCATCAAACGCGTGGTGGTAGCAATGCAAGACCCAACGCCCAAAGTTGCAGGTAAAGGGATTCAACACCTGCGCAATCATAATATTACAGTGGATGTCGGCCTGTTGACTAAAGAGGCCAAACGACTTAATGAATTTTTTCTGCACCATCAAACGTTTAACCGTCCATTTGTTACACTCAAAATAGCACAAACACTGGATGGCTATATAGCGGCCCCGGATGGTAATTCAGAATGGATAAGCGGGGAACATGCACGAGCGATGGTGCATCAATGGCGCAGCCGGTATGATGCGGTTATGGTAGGGCGAAATACAGCCTTATTGGATAATCCCCGCCTTACGGTTCGCCATGTGGAGGGGCGACAGCCCCGGCGCATTGTGATTGACGGCCCCCTTGAACTGCCGGATGATCTGAATTTGTTCACCGATCAGTATGAAGATAAAACGATTGTCTTAACGCACAATGAGGAGAAATACCGTAACGAAGCTGACCCGATGCTCAATATGCTGAAATCGGACTACTTCCGGGGACAGACGTTGCTTGTCGAGGAAAAAGATGGCCACACTGACCTCAAGAAAGCATTGCGGGAGATCGGGGGGCTGCCCCTTACGTCCGTTTTAGTGGAGGCAGGCCAAAATCTTGCCTCGGCACTACTAAGAGAAAAACTGGTTGACAAGGTAGAGTGTTTTATTGCCCCTAAGATGCTGGGGGGCGGTACAAAATCCGTCTTGGGAGTGGGCATTAACCGGATGGAAGAGATTATGGAGTTTCGAGATGTCCAGTGGAAGAAAGTAGGACAAGACCTTTTGTTTAGGGGCTATTTTTAAACCGATACAATAACGAACAGACAGATGTTTACAGGAATTATTAAAGACGTTGGTAAAGTGATAAGCATTCACCCGCTGGATGGCGGCAAAGAGTTAACTGTTGCCAGTAATTTTGCCGATGAGTTAGCCGTTGACCAGAGTATTAGCATCAATGGGGTTTGCCATACCGTAACCGACTGCAGCGACACTACCTTTACCGTGCAGAGCGTGGAGGAGACGCTGCGAAAGACCAACATTGGGGCTTTGGAAGAAGGTGATGTACTCAACCTGGAACGCTCATTGCGACCCGATCAGTTGTTAGACGGCCACTTGGTGCAGGGGCATGTAGATGCGACCGGAACCATTGAAGAGATTGAGCAGGAAGGCACCGACTATCTTATTACCATATCCTATCCTGCAGAGCACCAGTCGCTGATTGTAGGCCGCGGAAGTATCGCCCTGGATGGCATTAGCCTGACGGTGGCCCGAACGGAGCAAAATCAATTTACGGTTGCTATTATTCCTTATACCTATGAACATACTAACCTGAAAGCCAAAAAAGCAGGTGACACGGTAAATCTGGAGTTTGATGTGTTGGGCAAGTACGTGGTCAACTACCTGCAAAACCGCGGCGAATAAATTCTTCAGCGGCCCCAAACTTTTGGGAAATAGTCCGAATGGAATAAGGTTCCGCGAGGGCAGGAGCTCAGTTTTACGGGGCAAACACTATGAAGCTATGTAACAAAGGACCATCCTCATCTTTAGCACGGGGATTCGAGCTGGTTCATACTCATCCGATGAGTGGTAAGCCTGGCTCTCATTTGAGATTCCTTGTCACCATTACTACTTCTCCCGTACACGCAGCAAAGTCTGAACTTTGATAAGCGAAATGAATTTGGCTCTACAGTCCGGCTATCCTTTTTTCTGTTTTTCCATACCCCTGACACTTTAAAGTTGACCTCCATGGCTGTTGGAGATACTAATAACCATTGTACCCATTAACCAATAACAACACTTAATAACCGCCAAAACCTCGGGGTGGGCGCCGCCCTGTGGAGGTGGAGCTGCGTTCCAGGTTGTTAAGAATAGGAAGTTTCTGGATAATCCCTTGCAGGCGTCCGGCATTGATTCGCAGGGAGAAGAAGTAATATTGGCTGTCACCAAAGGGGTTCATGGTGAATGAAAGATCCCAGCAGTGCAGGTTACGGCTGAGCGAGAATTGAGAAGGCGTGAGTTCCTTTCGCACAAAATCGTAACCCACCTGGGTACGGAAATCCCACTTCGGAGTTAATTTAAGATTGATGTTACTGGCATTGATCGTCGCCGAAGTGCGATTGTTCCCCGTTGGATTTAAATTCCACCGATAGCTAAAATTGACGTTGAATGAAAAGGGAGAGTTAAAGTCTTGTACCGGTTGGGTGCCAAAGTGAGGATCCACCGGGTGGAACATACGCTGATTGAGCGGATCATAGGTCGCGGGGAAGTATGTTTTTTGATCTCGGGGCTGTAGCCCGCCGCTTTTTCCCCAGCTAAATGAATAGCTGGTGCTGGCGTTAAAGCTCGTCATTTCAAAAGGTTTACCGGAATTGGTAAGTAGATAATCGTCAATCTTTCGGCCGTCTTCGTCGCGTTCATAAAAATTAAAGTTCGCACCAGCCCGGATACTCAATCCTTCAATAATTCGGGCTGAAAAAGAGGTATTAAGGTCGGAAAGCTTGATACTGTCGGCGGCAAAGTTATAATTGGTGTTCATGCTAAGCTGGTCAATAAGCCGAACGACTTCTTCTTGCTTTTCACCGGTGGAATCTCGACTCACCTTTTTGGCTTCAAAAGTGTTGTTGATGCTGATGCCCAGCGAGCGTTGCTCTCCCATTCCCGGGCCTCTAAAGACTTCGTTTTCAAAAATGGAGTAGCGTTCTTCTGGAACGGTGCCATCTTCTCGTTCAGGACCCGTCTGCACCGTGCGGTAGAATCCCCAGAAATCATCACTAAAGTCAGGGCGATAGCTGAGCGAGAGGGAGGGCCGAAGGGTATGCCGGAAGGCCTCCAGCTTGCCGATCTTGGCATTGGCCATCCCATAGACGGTAGTAGAAAAGCTCAGGCTGGTAGAAAAGTCACGGGCGGTGTTAAAACCTCGAATCTTGTGTTCAACCACTTCGTTGGAGTCCGGTAAAAACACTTTACGAGTGCTGGTAGGAAACCAGTATTCATTATAGTTGGCATTTGCGCTCAGATTTAAAAATGGGCTTGACAAAAGCTGTCCCAGGCTAAAGTCAACCTGTTGCTGAAAGCCATACTGAATATAGTCATCATCGTCAGTCGCCTGGCGATAAATATTAGGATCCGTAAGAGCCTCGAACCAGTTATAACGGGCCGAATCGCGGCGAGTAGGTTGGTAGTTGAACTCTGAGTCAAACGAATTTTTATAGCTCACCGATAAGTTCTCGTACCATGCACTCTCTTCGGCCGTGGTCTGTTCATTTTCAAAAGGAGAAAACCGTTTCAGGCTAAAATTGAAATTGGGACCTGTCAGGCGTGTAGTATTAGTCTTAAAATTTTGATTCTGGCGTATGGAAACATCAAAACGGTAGGTATTTTCCGGGTGCTGGTACCGGTAATTAACGTTGGAACTGGTGCTGGTTTCAGCTCGGTCATTCGGATCGTAGGAATTCTGCTGAAGGTAGTCGGCTGTGCGCAGGTTAATGTTAGCACTCAAACTGGCATAAGGAGAAAAATCCTGCTGATGGTTGAGCCGCAATTGTTTTTGCACCGTCGTTTGATAGCCCGGATCTGTAGGTTCAAGGCCAGAATTATCATGGGAATACCCAATCTGAACATTGCCACTGTACTTATCTCGATTTCGGTAATTGAGACGTGAGTCTACAAAGTAGGAGCCGGAGGTAAAAATATCGAAAGAGACCTGGCCGGTAAGGTAGTCATTGAAATATTGAAACCAGCCAATATTCTGCAGGCCAAGTCCGCGCGTTTCCTTCTGCTGGAAGGCATAGGTGGCTTCCAGAAGCCCCGATTGTTTTTGGTCAAATTTACCCGGCAGGTATCCAAAAGGAAAGACAAGTGGGTAGGGAATATCCAGGATGAACAGCCGGGCTCGTTCGAAGAAAATCTTTTCCTGATCCACTACTTTCATACGGTCGGCCCGGATGTAGTAGTGAGGGTGGTCAAGCATGCAGGTTGAGTATTTGGCATCCTCCAGGAAGACCACATGAGGGGCCGTTTTTTTAACTTTTGTGCCAATGATATTACCATCCTGAATATTGACGCGCGCCACCTCGAATCGTCCTTTTTCGGTCTGATAATTATAATCAATACGGTTGCTGCGGACCTTGTCATTCTCACGAATGAGTACGGGGTGCGAGAGTGTATCTTCAGGACTGGGAGAATTAGCACTCACAATATTGTTGTCGATATTCATCGAAACTTTTCCGGCCTTCAGCTGCCCGGATTGGTGAGCGACCGAGGCTGAGCCATGTAATGTAGCAGTACGACTGGTATCGAAGACAAAAACGAGAGAGTCTGAAGACTGGAAGTTAACCTGTCCCTCTTGTTCGGGTGTTGGAGCTACTCCCTGTGCTGAGGTCCCTTGCCCTGCTCCCTCCGGTATTCCCTGTGTAGAAGTTGGCCGGTTACGTTCCTGTCCGGTATTGGGTTGATCCAGAATTTGAGCATACGAAGAAATATGTACGCCCAGGATAAGCACTAACAAGATGCCGCTTTTCCAGCAAAAAAGACGGCCTAAATATGTTAAGCAGTTATCCATTAGAAAAGTACAGAAACAGGGGTTACGGTTGGAGTATATCGCTTAAATAATACAACATCATAAAAGCCTACTTAGTATAAGGCAGAAGTGATAAGAAATGAAGTATTAAAATAAGAGTAAAACTATTCTACTTCTTTAATTTTATATACTGTTTCGCCCTCTTTTTTCATGCCGTATTCTTCCCGGGCAATACGTTCCAGCAGGGTTGGGTCATTTTTTAAGTCTTCAATCTTTTCTTTGAGGATCAGTGTCTCTTTTTGGAGTTTTTCCTTTTTGGATTGAAGTTCATCCATCTGGTAGTTGAGCTGGATGCGTGTCCACAGGCTGTATGTATCGATAAAGGCAAACCAAATGAATATAAAGCCTCCCAAGATGAGGGCCAGGAATGACTTTCGCCAGCGCAGGGGATTTAAATTCTGAAGATTCATATAGCCTCTATCCGATAAATTAGCAACAATAACCTGTTAAGAAAATACGACAAAAAGTAGTTGAATCGCAATAAGCGGCACAGAATAACTTAAGCAGGTTACTGTTTAGTTGCGTCCGGGGGTAAAAGCTTCTTCAAAGTGTTTGATTTCCGGTGCTTCCCCAGAAGCCTGCAAAACAGAAATTACATCAAATCGGATAGGAGCGCCATCCATTTTACGCTCATAAACCCAGGCTTCGGCGGCTTTATAGACGTTCTGTTTCTTCTCTTCATCAATGTACTCTTCCGGTTCTCCATACTGGTTGGATGAGCGTGTCTTAACCTCTACAAACACAATGCAGGAGGCATTATCATAAGCAACAATATCAACTTCTGCGTGTTCGAAATGATAGTTGCGTTCGAGGATGGTATATCCATTAGACTCCAGAAAAGCTACGGCAAGGTCCTCACCTTCGTCGCCAATTTCGCGCGTCGTTTTATTACTCATGATCTTCAGGTTTGATGGAAGGAGATGAGGGTTCACGGCCGGTGATGGAGTGTTTCATTTCTGCAAGCTTAACAAGATGTTTAAGGAACTTAAGGTTGCGCTTATTAATGTAGGGCAGCAGCGCTTCGGTAAAGCGTTCAAACATTTCCAGGAACTCGGTAAAGCTTTCGATGCGCTCACGGAAGTCTATCTCTTCTTTCGAAAGCGACTCCTTATCTTCAAAGAGCTGCAGGCATTCATTTAAATTTTCGCGGATAGGAGCTACTTCGCGCTGTTGTCGTTCCCGAATGATGGTAGCCACAATATTCCAGACTTCCTTTTCGGCGGTGTAATAATCCTTGCGGCTCCCCTTGAAATGTACTTTATGGATGAGCTGCCACTGCAGCAGGTTCCGCAAATTCATATTGGCATTGCCGCGGCTAATATCCAGCTGGGCCATAATGGCATCCGTATCCAAAGGATCGGATTCCGCGTAGAGCAGGGCATGGATCTGGGCCATCGTCTTGTTGATGCCCCAGGCCGAAGCCATCTCACCCCAGAGCAGCACAAATTGCTCCAATGCTTCTTCATGGGTATGGGATCGTTCTTCGGGCACAATAAATAAAATTTCATTTAGGATTTTTGTACAACCACTTTGTCATCCTGAACGAAGCGGAAAGCCCTCCGTTGAAATGATGATTGTATTCAATATAACACTTCGAAAAGCCTCCGTTAGTCTGCTGTAGCTTTATCAGTGGATTTCTTCGCAGTGCTCGCACCATTCGTCTTGTCGGCAGCTTTAGCTCGTTTTTCTTTACGGTCACCGTCTTTATAGTCGGTTACGTACCAGCCGTCGCCTTTATAGACAACACCGCCGCCACCCGAAATAACGCGTTTTACTTTCTGGCCGGTCTCGGGACATTGTTCCAAAGCATCATCATTAATGCTTTGTTTAATTTCAAAAGTGGTTCCGTCTTCTCTTTTGTATTCGTATGTGGGCATAATGTTAATATTTTACCATAATAAATCGTGAGTTACATAAAAGGGAAAATCCCTTAAGGGGTTCCCTAAATGAGGTGGTTTATACCTCATGAGTTGGATCTCAATATAGCATAAAGTGTGCCAAACTTTATGATTGGTCATATTTTCAGGCCAAGTCAGCCAATCCGTTCGCCAATCGATCCATAGCTTCTTCCAGATCCTCCATTGCCGAGGCGTAGCTAAGGCGCATCCCATTAGGCTCCCCAAAAGCATCACCGGGGACGGCTGCTAAGCCTTGCTCTTCAATCAGGTACAAGCATAGATCAGTGCTGGTCTTGATGCTGTCACCGCCTTTGGTGGTTGTGCCCAGATAGTGGGAAATGTCGGGGAATACGTAGAAAGCACCGGACGGCTTAAAGCACTTAACACCATCGATAGCAGAAAGACGTTCAACGATAAAGTCGCGACGTTTCTTGAAGGAGGCTTTCATTTTATTGACCGCAGAAAGATCCCCGCGGTAGGCTGCTTCACCCGCCTTTTGGGAAATGCAGGAGGGAGCCGATGTTTCCTGGCTCTGGATTTTGGCAACGGCATCCACAAACTCCTGTGGACCGGCCATATAGCCCAGGCGCCAGCCCGTCATAGCAAAGCCTTTAGAAAATCCGTTGATATACACCGTTCGGTCTTTCAGGTCCGGGGCTACATTCAGGATGCCGACATGATCGCCGTCAAAGACGATATACTCATAAATTTCATCCGTAATGATATTCACTTCCGGATGATCGCGTAGTACTTCGGCAATAGCTTCCAGCTCTTTGGCCGTATAGCAGGTGCCTGAAGGGTTGGAAGGCGAGCAGAGGATCAGCGCCTTGGTGCTATCAGTAATGGCTTCTTCGAGTTGTTCGGCACTCATCCGGTAGTTGTTTTCGAATGACGTTCGTACCGTTACGGGCGTACCATCCGCCATCTTAACCATCTCGGGATAAGAAACCCAAAATGGAGCCGGGATGATTACTTCATCTCCTTCATTGAGCATCGCCAGCAAGCTGAAACCCAGCGCCTGTTTACCGCCATTGGTACAGATAATTTGTGACGGATCGTACGAAAGATCGTTATCGCGCTGCAGTTTGATAGAGATGCTCTCACGCAGCTCTGGGGTTCCGGTATTCATTGTGTAGCCGTGAAACCCATCCTTAATGGCCTGGATAGCTGCATCACAAATATGTTCCGGCGTTTTAAAGTCCGGCTCGCCGGCACTTAGCGAAATGATAGATTTGCCCTGCCGTTTGAGCTCCTTGGCTTTGGAGGAAATTTTCAGGGTTGCGGATGGAGCAACGGCTTGAGCGCGATTAGAAATCATTGGTTTAATTCTTCAATTTTGATATTCAATTTAATAAGAGACTGAAAATAGAAAAAAGTGGGCTCTAATTCTAAAAGGACTTTGGGATAGTATTGTTTCTTTTTAAGGCTATTGTTTGTTAAGTCGGAATGTAAAAAACTTTCATTCCTCGGTCGTTAGGTATCTTACGTTGGATGGTATTATCACGCTTCGGCTTTGGCCATTTGTTGTAGCAAAATTTGTAAGTCCGGGATGTTGAGGGAGAAGGGAAACCATTCGCTGCATCACAGCTTAACAAAACGAGAGACATGGTCTGATAATTCATGGCACGAAGCTCAAAGCCTCGTGCCATGAACATAATACAAATAGAAAGGGAGGAGAAGGCTTATTCTGCTTCTATTTTAACTTCTTCCTCTTTCTCTCCCAAGAACGGGTAGTCGGTATAGCCCTCTGCTCCGCCGCCGTAAAAGGTCTTCTGGTTCGGTTCATTAAGCGGGGTATTCTGTTTGAAGCGCTTTGGAAGATCCGGGTTAGCCAGGAACAGACGAGCAAAAGAGACCAAATCCGCCTTTCCATATTCCACCAATTCAATGGCTTCCTCACGGTTATAATTGCCGTTAGTCATAAGAAGCCCGTCATAAAAGGAACCGTAATACTCCAGCACATTTTGTGCCAGGTGGGGATGTCCACTTAAGTCAGCCAGTGGTTCTACGAGCTCCAGATAGGACAACTCATAGTCTGTGTTTAACCTGCGGATGATGTATTCATACAGCTCTTTAGGTTGGGAAATCAGATTATCCCTGTCATAAAAATAAATTTACTCATTGTGGGTGATTTCATAGATTGATTAGAGTGAGATGAGAGGTACGGCTTTGTAAGTTAGAATAAATGAGGGAGTCTATGAATAACGAAACCACGGAAGAATATTCGCTGCAAGAACAGGTTGAGGATCACGAGTCCACAATACAACAAAAGTACGGTACCTTTGGGGGTGTATTTGTTCCAACACTGTTGACCATCTTGGGGGTGATCCTGTTTTTGCGGCAAGGATGGGTGATCGGGAATGCCGGCTTGCTGGGCGGATGGCTGATTATCACCCTGGCCTTTATCATCGTTACATTTACAGCGCTGTCGATGTCGTGCATTACCACGAATATACGTATAAAGGCTGGCGGAGCCTATTCCATTATTTCGCAGTCATTGGGACTGGAGGTGGGGGGCAGTGTAGGCCTGCCGCTGTATCTGGCACAGACCTTTGCAATTACCATGTATATCTTTGGTTTCCGGGAGGGTTGGCTGTATATATTCCCAGGTCATTATGCCCTTCTCGTCGATATCATTGTCTTCGGCTTGTTATTTACGGTGGCCTATCTGAGTGCTCAGCTGGCTTTTCGTATCCAATATTTAATTTTGGCAGTCATTGCCGGTGCCCTTATTTCAGTGATAGCCAGTGTCTTTTCGGGGGCAATGGAATACAACATCCAGTGGTGGGGAACTTTTCCCGGGGCTCCGGACGATAATTTCCAGGGAGGAAGTTTTTGGGTAGTATTTGCTGTTTTCTTTCCAGCCGCAACTGGTATTATGGCCGGGGCCAACATGTCGGGCGAGCTCAAAAATCCCAAAAAAAGTATCCCGCTGGGCACGCTCACAGCTATTGGTATTAGTTATTTAGTATATATGGCCTCCGGTTATTGGATGGCCCGGGTGGCCCCGGTGGATGAGCTGGTGAGCAACTATAATGTGATGATCGATTATGCCTTTTGGTCGCCTATGGTGCTGTTCGGGCTGCTGGGTGCCACTTTTTCATCGGCATTGGCTTCTATCGTGGGAGCACCTCGAATTCTGCAGGCGCTGGGCGATCATAAAATCTTTCCGCGAGGGGAGGTCTTCTCAAAGCTGGCAGATAATGGAGAACCACGCAACGCGATTATGATGACCGGAGGGCTGGTATTGGCAACCTTGATGGTACGAGATCTGAACACCATTGCACCACTCATTACGATGTTTTTCCTGATCACCTATATGATGATTAATCTGGTGGTCTTCATCGAGCAACGGATGGACATGATCAGCTTTCGACCGACGTTCAAAATACCCAAGTTTGTGCCGTTTTTGGGCACCGTGGGGTGCCTGTTTACCATGTTTATCATCAACTCTACCTTTGGACTCATTGCCCTCGGCTTTGTCATTATTACCTACCTGTACCTGACCAACCGTGAGCTGCATGTGCCACACGGCGATATGCGGAGCGGTCTTTTTGTATCTCTGGCCGAATGGGCGGCGAAGCGGGTATCCGGGCTCCCGGAAAACAACGAGCGCGCGTGGAAAGCCAACCTGCTGGTGCCGGTACGCAGTGCTCGGGAATTGCGGGGCAGTTTCAGCCTTATCCGCAATCTGGTGTATCCCAAGGGATCGGTAAAGCTGGTGGGCATGAGCGGCAATAACGAAAGCAGTGCGTTCCGGGATTCGCTGATGGATTTTGCCATCTCCTTTAGCCGAGAAAATGTTTATACCCAATGGAGTATTATCGACTCCGATGATTTTAAGGATGCCGTCCTTAATTCCCTGCAGACGCTGCAAGGCACCTTCTTTAGGCCCAATATCCTGTTTCTCCGTTTGCCAACTTATAAACGATATGATGAAGAGCTCTACGCCATCATCAACGAAGCCCGGAATAACAATATGGGGATACAGCTTTACGTAGAAGACCCTATTGCACAGCTGGGAAGAAGTTCCTCCATTAATGTGTGGGTCAGGGAACAGAGCCCAGAATGGGATCTGAGCATGGAGCTGGGCAACATGGACCTGGCCCTGCTGACGGCTTATAAGCTCAAGGTAAACTGGAAGGCTGAGATGCGGATTATCACTGCAGTTGAGCAAGCACAGGTTAAGGAGGCCTACCGCTATCTCAAAAACCTGCTGGAAGCAGCACGCCTTCCCGATGTGCAGGCTCATGTTCAAATCGGTACCTTTGCAGAAGCTATACAGCATGCCCCCCAAGCGGACCTTGACCTCCTTGGCTTACCCAAAAATCCTGATTTGGATGAACTCCGTTCCTACGTAGAGCAAACGCAGTCGGCCTGCGTATTTGTGGCCGACTCGGGCAATGAGAATATTTTGGCGTAGGGTTTGTTGATTAAGGAATAATACCCGGTTTCAGGCCACACAAAAAATCCCCGCTGCTTCTTGTCTTGTTGAAGGAAGAACAAACGGGGATTATCGATCTAAAGCCTTAGAAATTAATAAGAATAGAAATTTAGTTGTTACTCATTACTACTCATCTGTTCCATCGGCATGGCTTCAGAAACGGCCAGGTATGAGGTGCTGTTGTGAACTAAATCCAGGTATTTTTTCATAACGGCCATGGCTTTGTCCATTCCGCCTTCCTGCTTCGCCATTTCAGCCCACCATTTTTCGTCATCAGGCGTTACCTCCCAGTCCATATCGCTGATGTTATCCATCTTCCAAATAAACATCATGTCCCATTCTCCGGATTTGAATTGCATCATTTGGGGACCTTCGGTCTCTGATGACATACCGGCTTTCATAAAGTGGTCATGGATAAGACTTTTGGCTTCATCCATACTACCGGGTTTGAATTTTACCATTACCACCTGGTGCCAGGTGTGGCCTTCCATTTTCTTCGCTTTGGGAGTTTCCATTTCCTGGGCAAAGCCGGATAGACTGGACATTGCCATAAAACATAGGAAAAGCGTCCCTGCAAGTAATTTGTTCATGTTGTTTACCTCCCTCTTTTATTTATGGGTAAGTTATATAAGAACAATAATTTATACGTTAGATAATTAATTATTCACAGGCAATAAGATTAATAATTATTAATGGAAATAGGGCCTGTTTTAATTGCCATGATAGACAAAGGATTTCCGCCATTTACGGGATTATTGCTGGAATAATTTTCGTCCTTTGGGGGTAAGTTGGTCCTTAAAGACAGATTCGGGTACAAAAATATCAAAAGAGCCGGCCGCATATGCTGCCACTTGGTAGGGGGGAAAGAAAATTTGGAGCCCCGTGGGATGTCCATTAGGGCCGGGGCGAGCCAGCAGGAAGTGTTGGAAAAAAGGGAAGTCGGGCGCTGTGCCGTCGTTGATCCAGCCCAGGGAACTCATTGAAAGTTCTTGGGTGGAATCTGCGGAGTCGGTGAGAACAGATATTCTTTGTGTAAGCTCGGATACAATTTTTTTGCGGCTATACTCGCTGACCGGATGTAAGGCCGTAGAATCCGCAAAGAGGTCGGTTAACCGGATGAAGTGCTTACCGGAGTTATCGTAATTTACCGTTTTATAAAAGTGGTTCCCGTGGGCGCCACCGGTATAGGTGTAGCCTTGCCCGAGAATACTGGTAAACCGTTTCGTGGAATCAAATACCGTAAAGTCAAGGCTCAGCTGCCAGGGATAAATAGGCCCATCAGGAATGGAATCCTGTTGAAAGAAAGAGATGAAATCTGTTCGTTGGCTTTGGGCATATCCCTGGAGTTCCCTTCGGAGCATATCATTATAACGAATGGCTGCAGGAAACCGCACCTCGTAAATATAGTGGTCGGTAGAATCCTGCACTTGTAAAGGCAAATCTTTGTTGATTGGATCGGGCGCCGGTTCCTGGTCACATCCGCTGGTTATACAAATAGCAAGGATAAGCATAAGGGAGCAAAGACAAGAGGTGATATCAGAATGGGAATTGGTCATAGTAACATATTTTGGAGTTGTCATCCGGATGAAGATTGCGATAAGGTACATAATAGCGGGGAAATTCTCAGTGTGTAGCTCAGATATTTGCCTATTAAGCAATGCAGGAGGATAAGATCCATCACGATTGACTGTTCCATTTTAGGAACAACTCAATAATGGGATCTATAAACCTCAGCAAGGGAATTTATTCCGCGTATCGTTGATGCGGGCAATAATATACAGGTGCATTCGTACAAAGAGGCAAGCACTGGCAGAGCGTTTTTGATCACTATTTATCATATATTAAAGACAAAATTATGATATTTACCACTCACCGACTTTCTGTTATTATGTTAGCGTTGTTTATTGGTTTTGTTACGAACTGTAATAACAACTCAGGCCCTGATAATGAAAGTCCACATTATTTTGAGTTTACTCACCAGGGAGAAGAAATCAACTATACTTTTGTAGCTAAGACCTCCAGCCCGGAGGTAATCAGCAAGGTAGAGGATGAATTATCGAAGCCGATGGATCAACGTAATCTGCATATCCATGGGACGATTGCCCGCGGAAGCAAGGAGTATAACAGTCGTTGGAGTTGGCATTTTGTGCCCGGACAGTGGGACCTTGTTGAGGTTTCAGCCGAAGTGTGTGACGGCCGGCCCGGAATGGTAGAAGAAGACCTTGACTATTGGGTGGATCAAGTCGGTACTTTTTGCCCGTGGTCCTCCGTTGTTTCTGCGGAAGCTAAGGTAGAGTAAGTCGTCTATTACTGTATTATGATCGTTTCAAAATCCGGTTGAGTATGGAAATGATATACCGCCCCCTTTTCCTCAGAAGTACGACTAAATAATACCGCTTCACCATCCACATTGATTTCTTCTGGTTCAAAGGGCAGGCCAATAATATTAATTTTAACCTCGCGATAAGGTGGGGCATAGGAACCTTCGCGATCAGCTGTTAGTTGTAACGAATCCTGCTCCTCATCCGGATACAGGTTAAATTTGGTATAGCGATAATACCCTTTGGCATAGTCATATCCTTCTTCGGAATCCTCATACAGCTCGCTGGTTGATGGCTGGTGTCCATAGTAAATGTTGAGATCCAATGTTTTGGGATCTCGCTCTTGGGTATATTGCATGACCTCACGGAGTGGGAGTACGGTTCCAGCCTTAACGAAGAATGGGATATCAGTGATGGGGGCATCAATATTATAGCTGTGTTTCCCTACATAGGGTTCATTGGTGCGGTAGTCGTACCAGAGTCCATTGGGAAAGTAAGTTTTCACCACTTTTTTACCTTTGGCAAGCACCGGGGAGACGAGGATATCCGGTCCAAACATAAAAGCGTCGGTTTGATGGATAGACCGAGCGTCAGACTGATCCTCGTAGGCTAATGGGCGAAGGATAGGCGTACCTTTATTGATATGGTCGTAAAAGGTAGTATACAGATAGTGCAGTAACCGGTAGCGAAGCTCAATAACCGATCGGTTGATATCGGTATATCTTTCTCCGTAAGCCCACGGTTCTTGGTCAGAGGTGGGTTTTCGTTTCTTCTTTTGTTCTATTTCCTGTTCATCAACGGCAGCGGACCCATCCACATTAAAGCCCATAGTATGATTGCGGAAGAGTGGGTGAAAGATACCCAACTGCAGCCACCGGGTAAAAAGCTCAGGGGTGGGATCATCTACGAATCCCCCGATATCCGTTCCCACAAAAGAGTAACCCGAAATGCTGAGGCGCTGGCACTGTTCGTTAGCCAGCTTTAGATGATCCCAGCTGGCTATGTTGTCGCCGGTCCACAGGGCCGCAAAGCGTTGGCCGCCCGCAAAGTTGGCTCGGGTAAGCAGAAAGGGACGTTTTTCAGCATTATGCTGTTTAATTCCCCGGTACGAGGCACGGGCCATCTGCATGCCATAGATGTTATGAGCTTTCTTGTGGCTGCAGGCATGGCCATCGTAATCATGGCGGATGTTATCGGGAAATGTTTTATGGTCCACCTCAAAGACGGCCGGCTCATTCATGTCATTCCAGATACCGCTTACCTTTTTTGCTGCAATGTGATCTTCATACAGATCGGCCCACCAGTCGCGTACTTTGGGATGGGTAAAATCCGGAAAGGCGGATGTGGAAGGCCAGACCGGTGCCAGGATTGTTTCCCCATCGGGACGTTTGCAAAAGAAATCGTTTTCCTTACCCTGCTGGTACACAAAATAGTCCTTGTCGGCTTTAATACAGGGATCAATCATTACAATGGTCTCAAAACCCTGTTCTTTAAGATCCTCAATCATGGCTTTAGGATCAGGGAAATGGTCATTATTCCAGGTGAAACAGCGGTAGCCATCCATATAGTCGATATCAAGGTATAGGGCATCGCATGGAATTTGTTTACTGCGGAAGGTGTCGGCAAGCTCTCGTACACGCGATTCGGGATAGTAGCTCCATCGGCATTGATGATAGCCCAGTGCCCACATCGGGGGCATATCGGGCGTTCCGGTTAGCTGAGCATAGCGTTCTGAGACGGTTGTCAGCTCGGGACCATAGATAAAGTAGTAGTTCATAATACCGCCTTCGACCGAGAAGCTGGTCGTCTTTTTCTTCTTCTTGCCGAAGTCGAAACGGCTACGGTAGGTATTGTCAAGGAAAATACCATAAGCCTGACCGTCATTGAGTGCCATATAAAAGGGAACGCTTCGATAGAGCGGATCGTCGCCACGTTTATATTCGAAGGCATCGGTATTCCAATTTTCAAATGCCTCTCCTTTTAATTTATCTTTACAGACTTTGTCACCGAGACCAAAGTAGTGGATGTTCTCGGAATGCTGCTTGGTAATTTTTATTTCCCGGATGCCCTTCATAATGCTTTCCCGTCGATAAAAGCCCGCTTTATCCTGGCAAAGCGCATTGCCCTCGGTATCATAAAAATGGACCAGCAGGTTTTTCTTGCTAACGCGACAGACTAAGGCCTTGGTAGTAATTATGAAGGTTTCTTGTTGCTCTTCGAGGATAAAATTGGGCTCCGGGGGGGTAAATTCTGGATCTACTGCATAAGAAAAGTCGGATCGAAGATCGCCCTCCAGGTAATACTTCAGCTGAATGATTTCCGGGGTGTGAACGGTAAGGTGTAGTTCGATCCCATTGGCCGTGGTAAAGGTAATATGGGGTCCTTTTTGATCAACATTTTCAATTTGATCCGGACGGTGTTTGGAGATGACATCGGGTTGGCGACCGTCATCCGCTTCTTCTGTAACAGTTGATTCTACAGGTTCTTTTTTGGCCATAAAGCAAGCAGTTAGTAGTGGTAATTACATAGAATATTGTTTTGATAATGTATCAGGGAGACAGAAAATAGCCTTTAGCAAGCTCCGTATAAGTTTCTACCTGATTGGTGACCCATTGATGGTCGTAATTTAGTTCTCTTGCCATCAGCTTTGCTACGGGCTCGGCTATCTCTATACTTGCCCGTGCATCCAACAAGAGGGCCCGGGTTCGGCGGGCAAGCACATCTTCTACGGTACGGGCCATTTCACTACGGGCCGCCCATATTACCTCGGCCGGTGTGTAAGGCAGGTTTGGATGCAGTTGTGGGTTACCATCGGCTTGTTCAGAAGCAATTTTCTTAAGGGCAAGAGCATCCGATCCGTAGAGTTCAAAGGGATCGGCCGCATCAGAATTTTTTAGCCAGCCATGCAGGCGAAGGTTATCCGTAATAGATTCCCGTTCATCAAGTCCGGCTACCATAGTGGCCTCGTCGATGGTGTCTTCAGCCATTTTGCGGTATGTAGTCCACTTTCCCCCGGCAATGGTCACTAACCCGGAGGGATCTATAATTAGTGAATGGTCCCGAGAAATGGAAGAAGTATCTTTGCTATTTTTATTGGCGACCAATGGACGAATACCGGCAAAAACACTTAGTACATCCTCGGGTTCTGGATCCTTGGTAAGATACCGGGCGGCATGAGTGAGCAGGAATTCGACCTCCTCTTCTTTAGCACGCGGTTCCAGTGAGGGAGCCTCAATGGGCGTATCGGTAGTGCCGACAATAATCCTATCGTGCCAGGGTACGGCAAACAGCACACGCCCGTCATCTGTTTTTGGAACCATAATCGCGCTTTCCCCCGGCTGAAAGGATTCATCCAGCACAATATGTACGCCTTGACTGGGACGTATCAACTCGCGATTATCGGGGTCGTCCATCTTACGTATGCTGTCGGTAAAGATTCCTGTGGCGTTAATAACCGCACGGGCCTGTAGTTCAAAGGTATGGTTGCCTTCCCTGTCTTCTGCCTTGACGCCGGAAATCAGGCCATTGGCTTTTAGCAGGTCGGTTACTTCCATATAGTTGATCCCAATGCCATCATGGTCGAAAAGTGTTTGTAGTAAATTGATGGCCAGACGAGAGTCATCGAATTGAGCATCGTGATAAATGACGCCTCCGTTCAAGTCATCTGGTTCGAGCGTCGGTATTTTGGCTAAGGTCTCTTCCTTCGACAGGTTTTCGGATGGACCGAGCCCGAGGTCGCCGGCCAGTTTATCATATATTTTTAGTCCAATACCATAAAACGGGCCTTCCCACCAGTCGTAGTTTGGGACAATGAACGATTGATTCTTGACGAGATGCGGAGCGTTTTGGCGCAGTAGTCCCCGCTCCCGAAGCGCTTCCAGCACCAGGGATACGTTGCCCTGTCGCAGGTAGCGAACCCCGCCGTGGACCAGCTTGGTACTGCGGCTGGAGGTGCCTTTGGCAAAATCATGTTGCTCCAGCAGAAGGGTACGATAACCGCGTGAAGCTGCTTCTACGGCAGTTCCAAGTCCCGTGGCTCCTCCCCCGATAATGATGAAATCCCAAATCACGGGGTCATCCTGGAGTTGTGTGATAAGCTCGTCTCTATCCAAAGTCATAAATATTCTGGTCTATGTTGTGGCTTATCATAAAATAATCCCGCTATATCAATTCCTTTGCCCTTAAATTATATCGCAATTAAAGATTTAGATTTTAAAAAAGAAAATGAAAAATAGGTAAGTTCATAATTTCATCAATAAATCGGAATAGGATTCAGCTACCAGATCCTTATTTGAAATATTGAGCAGCTGCATGTATTTGCGGCACTGTTTGTGCAACTTTTTTTTGCCTATGGTGTTATCTTCGTCGATGGCTTCAATTTCTACAAAGTGACCCAGCTGCTCAACGTCATCAATATGGAACTTCACGTTATCGATAAAGTAGATCTCGCGCTGCTTATCGACGATGGTTTTTACATCCAGCGCATTTTGAAGTAGTTCTTTGAGTGCTTCAGGATGTTCGGCGGGCACCAAGTCGATATCCGAGGCTTCGGGAGCTTTGGAATCAGAACGACGATAGAAAATGAGGTTCTGTTCGATGGTTCCCTGCCGTAGCTTTAGCCGTCCATCGGGTACATCAAAATAGGTGTCTATTTGGTGGTCCTTGCCTTTGTACTCAGCACCCTGTAGTTCGAGCTTCTTACGGATCATGGCCGGATATTTACAGCGTGCTTTAATTTCTATATTAAGGAGTGACATGCTGTGAGTTCTAAGTGTTAATTTGAAGATACATGAGGTAGAATCAAGAGCTTGGTTCTCGGATTGTTTTCTCGGTAATCGGTCCGTTATAAAGATACAAAAGCCCCATCACAATACCCCACTGCACTACGATGGTGGCTACAGAAAAGGCACTGAGAGGATTATACCAGGTATCTGGTGCGTAAGCTGTAATACTTAAATAGATCCACCAGATGAGTAGCGAGATTACTTCTACTGGGACCACATATTTGATGATGACCTGCCACCAGCCACCGAGGGTGTATTTTTGCTCGCCATTATTGACGATTTCGTTTCGGAATCGTTCGGGACCAAAGCGGATGATAGCGAACGACATAAACGCCCCGGAAACCAGCAAGCCGACGCCCCAAACAAAATCCTGATTAGCCAGGATATCTACGGATAAAGCCGAGGGCATTCCGAATAGGAAACCAGCGATACAGATAAACACGGTCGCCTTGTTGCGGGAAATGCCCATATCTACAAATACGCGGCTTGCCAGTTCTATCATGGAGATGAGGGAGCTGAAGGCGGCGAAAGTGAGTCCAAGGAAAAATAAAATTGCAAAAACAGGTCCACCGGCCATCTGGTTGAAAAGCTGGGGCATCCACATAAAGGTTAATCCGGTGGATGCCGGACCGGAAGTGCGCATGACTTCAAGGATTTCGCCATTGCCCATGCTGCTGCCGAGGGTCCCGAAGACGGTGGCAAAAATAGTCATGGCAGCCAGCAAAGACACAATGTTGTTGCCAATGCCCGTTTGGAAAGCACTGATAGTAATGTCATCCTGCTTGCGCATATAAGCTCCGTAGGTCAGGATAAGTCCCCAGGCGGCGCCGGTATCCCAAGCATTCTGGGTGAGCGCTTCGAGCCATAGGCTGGGTTGGGAGAGGGTAGACCAGTCGGGTGTAAAAAGATACTCAAGCCCCTGCATGCTTCCAGATAACGTAACAGCGCGAATTAATGAAATGACAACGACGAGCAGTAGCGAAGGGATGAGGATTTTGTTAATACGTTCGATGGAAGAAATGCCTTTGACAACGACAATGCCCCCCATAATCATCATCAGCGCATGGAAAACTGAAGGCCACATTGACCCCTGGAAGCCATCCCATACTACTTGGGCCTGGTCTACGCTGGTAGGCAGATTAGAACCAATGGATTCGACCAAATAAAAGAGTGACCATCCGGCCACCACACTATAGTAAAACATGATGGCAGTGGCCACACAGCCGATAAAGCCGCCCATCCAGCCAAATTTACGGCCCACCAGTTTTATGAATGAACCAATTACGCCTTTTCGCCCGTGCCGGCCGATACCATACTCAGCGATGATCAGAGGAATGGAAAAGAGGAAAAGGCAGCTGATCCAGGCGATCAAAAAAGCCCCGGCCCCTTCTGCCCCCCCGTTTTGTGCGGCAATACGGGGGAAGCGCCAGATATTACCGGTCCCAACGGCAATGCCCAAGACACTTAAAATTAGACCCAGTTTCGATGAAAAAAGGTCACCCTTCGATTTATTGGAACTCATAAAAATAAGTGGATAGTTAAGGTTGCCATGATATATGTAGCAGTAAGCTTCTATTTTTAATCATTTTTTTGACGAGTGGCAACCGTAAGAATGAAAGAATTACCAGATTTTAAAAGTTGGTTTCAATCGATAACCGCATTACGTATAATAGAAATGTTTTCTGAGGCCAGATTATAAATTGTTGTAAACATTGGCATCCTCTTTTGGAAATAGTCCGGCAGGCAATTATCCTATTAAAAATAGTTAGATATATCTAACTGAGCATAGATACGTAACGAACATCAAAAAATGATCAACTACCATGCGGTTATTGTCATATTCACTAATTAAAAGCTTGGCTTCTTTCGTCGCTCTATTCAGTTTAGTAATGGTTTATACCACAATCAGCTGGGCGCAGCAGCGAACATTACCCGCCGATACGACGATTGTCTCCACCGATGAAGTGACGGTCAAGGGAACTGAAGTGCCTTACGAAGTGACGGTTGGCACACAGCCGGTGTTTGGGGATGACGGTAAAACAGATGCTTCATTATTTTATACCTACTACCGACGCACAGATGTAGAGGACGATGATAACCGTCCGATATTTATTTCCTTTAACGGTGGCCCCGGGGCTGCCTCGCTATGGATGCACTTGGGCTATACCAGTCCCAAGCGCCTGAAGGTAAGTGATGAAGGATACCCCGTACAGCCGTATGGCGTGGAAGACAACCCGCAGTCGATTATTGACGTAGCCGATATTGTGTACGTGAATCCGGTGAACACAGGCTTCTCTCGTATCCTGAATGATGGCAAGCGGGAGCAGTTTTTTGGTGTAAATGAGGATATTGATTACCTGGCCGACTGGATTGACACTTTTATCTCTCGGCAAGAACGATGGGAATCGCCCAAATACCTGATTGGCGAAAGTTATGGTACGCCACGAGTATCAGGCCTCGCCGGCGAACTGCAGAGCCGGCACTGGATGTTTCTGAATGGAGTGGTCCTCGTTTCCCCAACCGGGCTGGGCATGGAGCCGGCAGGCCCTTCGCCGCGCTCTTCAGTGCTAAAACTGCCTTACTACACCGCAGCAGCATGGTATCACAATCAGTTGCCGCAGGATTTGCAGCAGAGAGATTTGGATGACCTGCTACCCGAAGTTGAGGAATATACGATTGAGGAATTTTTGCCGGCCCTATCCCGTGGAGGCTTTATCGAAGAGAGCCGTAAACAGGAAGTGGCCAGCCAGGTAGCACGTTATGCCGGCCTCAACGAATCGTTTGTGCTCGATCATAACCTTGCTGTCCCTGCCATGGCTTTTTGGAAAGAACTGCTTCGAGAAGAAGGTTATACGATTGGTCGTTTAGACTCCCGCTACAAGGGCATCGATAAGACGGACGCCGGCGACCGCAATGATTATTGGCCCGAATATTCTTCCTGGAAGCATTCCTTTACGCCGGCTATCAATTATTATTTGCAGGAGAAACTCGGTTTCAAGACCGATTTACAGTATTATGTGGCTGGACCTGTGCATCCGTGGAATGACGATGGAAACCGAACCGGCGAAATGCTGCGGGGTGCTATGGCTGAGAATCCAAACCTGGAGGTTTTAGTACAGTCAGGTTACTTTGACGGGGCAACGGATTACTTCTCCGCCAAATATGTGATGTGGAACCTGGATCCCAGTGGTAAAATGCGGGACCGATTGCAGTTTGAAGGCTACCGCAGCGGACACATGATGTACCTGCGAAGCGAAGATCTGGAAACATCCAATGAAGATATCCGGGAGTTTGTGCGAGAAAGTATCCCTGAGGAGGGCGTGCCTGCTCAGTACGGAAATTAAGGGTAGGGGATAGGTTTAAACAGGCTTGGCAAAACCTAACCATCTTGTCGTTTTGAACTCGTTTCAGAATCTCACATACCCCAAATAGCTATTCAAAAGAGATCCTGAACTAAATTCAGGATGACAAGCTTGTTTTGCCAAGCCTGCATGAAGGGAATCCCAATCCTATACACTTTTTCAACTCATCGTAAAAAAAGAGAGCCTGCAAAAGGCTCTCTTTTTCATTGCAAACGTTAGAAATAGGCTTTTGGAAATAGATTTTAGCGGATAAAAACGGGTTCGTTCTTATCTTCGGTATGCTCTTCACTGTAGCTGTAATCGTTGCCGTTAAAGCCCAGCAGACCTTCATAAGAATCCACATCATTTTCAATGAGGTAGCGCGACATCGTACCGCGATTCTTTTTAGCGTAGAAGCCAATGACTTTTAAATCTCCGTTTTTGAAGTCCTTAAACTTCGGGGTTACAACATCTACTTTTAAGTTGTGGGGTTGCAGCGCTTTAAAGTATTCCTTGCTGGCCAGGTTGACAAACAGCTCATTATCTTCAAGTTCGTCATTTAATGCTTCGGTCAGGCTGTCTCCCCAGAAGTCATACAGCCGGTCATGACCGTTGACTTGTAACTTAGTGCCCATTTCCAGCCGATAAGGTTGCATCAAATCCAGTGGACGTAGAAATCCATACATTCCAGAAAGGATACGCAGGCTATTTTGAAGGGTGTCGATATGCTCATTATCAATAGAATAAGCGTCCAGCTCTTTGTAAGCCGATCCGTCAAAGGCATAAATGCAGGGGCGCGCATTGTCTTTGGTAAAAGGTGTGGAAAATTTTTGATAGCGCTCGTAGTTGAGGTTGGTGAGTTTCTCACTGATGCTCATCAGATCCGCAATCTCATCTTTTGATTTGTCGGCCAGCACATTATTCAACGTTTCTGCTTCCTCTAAAAACTGTGGCTGTGTGGCCTCATCAACAGGAAGCTCTCGTTCATATTCTAATGATTTAGCTGGTGAAATAACGATTTTCATGGTACAGAATTAAAATTGGATAGATTAAAGGAGTTAACATTTCATGGAAGGTAACCCTTCTGAGGACAGGTGTAAAACAGAGGGAAGAATTAAATCGTTCTAAAATCTACATACGACCCGGGATGAAAGTCTGTAACTTGTGTCGAAGCCAAAGATAACTGGTCCAAGTTACAAACTTGAACCAGTCTGAAGATTCGCTTTTGGGTAGCTATAGGGGCGCAGACTCAAGCCTGAGACTTCCGGAAGGGCCTGTTCAAAACCATTGAAAATACGGTTTGTCATTGTCCCGACGGTTCGGGAAAGCAATCTCCGAATTGAGGCTTTAAAAGGAGGTTGCCGCACTTCGTTCGCGATGACAGTGAGGTTTTGTAAAGCCCCTTCCATAGGATAAGCTTATTTTAAGGTAATTCTTTTGCCCGTTTTTACGGATTCATCGCAAGCCAGCACCACCTGGAGGGTCTGAACGGCTGCCCGCATGTGATCGGTCAGGTCCAGATCTTCCCGGATGGCGTTGATAAAATGCTGTTGCTCAAAATAGCAGAGTTCATCATGACCCGGTTCATCGGGGGTTTCTAACAGTTCATCTTCTTTGGTCAGTTTACTGTTTTCATCTACATCAGAGTGATGTACAAGCAACGTATTGACTTGGGTATGTTCTTCGATATCAGCCGACTTACCGCGAGGGTCGCCCTCGGTACTTTTCGTAATACTGACGCTGCCGCCCGGCCCCATCACATCTTTGATAAAATAGGCCGTTTCGCTGATCATGGGTCCCCATCCGGATTCATACCAGCCGACGGATCCATCGGAGAAGGTAACCTGGAGCTGCCCATAATTGTACATATCTTCGTCGATCTCTTCAGTTAAGCGCGCGCCTATGGCATGGACGGCCGTGGGATCGGCTTCCGTCATTTGGCACATCATATCCACGTAGTGAACACCGCAATCTACGATTGGAGACATCGCTGACATGAGATTCTTATGTACTTGCCACTCGGGCCCGGTGCTTTGTTGGTTGAGATTCATGCGCATCACCAGGGGTTTGCCCAATTTCTTGCTTTCAGCCACGAATTGCTTCCACCCGGGATGGTGGCGCAGAATGTAGCCTACCAGCAGTTTTTTGTCTGCTTTCTCAGCAGCATCTACAACGGCCTGGGCTTCCTCCACCGTTTCCGCCAAAGGCTTTTCCACAAATACATGAGCACCAGCCTCTAACCCTTTAATAGCATATTCGGCATGGGTCCCCTGGTAGGTGTTGATCGAGACGGCATCCGGTTGCGTTTTTTTAAGTGCTTGTTCATAGTTATCAAAGGTGGGCAAGCCTCCGAGTTCTTCGGAAAGTCGCTTTCGGCTTTCAGGTCCCCGGCTGACGAGCCCCACGATGGTTACGTCATCCAGCCTGTGATAAGCTCTTGCATGGGAAGTCCCCATATTGCCGCAACCGACAACTAAAACGGAAATGGTGTCATTTCGCATACTAAAAAATTTTTATTTCAATTTTGATTGAACTGTATCAATCCATTCCAAAATGGCTGATCAGAAGATAAACATATAGGCTTTCAAAAACATAATAAGTAACAAAAAGTAAAAGCCTGAAGATTTATTTATCGTTTGTTGAAAATAAATTTATTTTTCACTTCATTACTTATGATATGGGATTAGTTTATGAAATGAAATAGTAGGAGCTAACTCATTCAATTCTTTTTAAATTCTTGATAAGGTCAAAATCTAAAAATATCTGGATAATTATCTATGGATGATAAGCAAAGTCGCCGCGAATTTCTTTCTACAGCAGCCTGGAGTGCTGTAGGCACGATAGGTGCTGCCGGTCTTCTAACCAACTGTGCCAGTACGAATACGGTACAAGGTTTGCGTGAAGAGAGTCAACTTTCCCTTCTGAATGAAGCTCCGGCAGGAGAAACGCTGCGCGCTGGTTTGGTTGGCTGTGGCGGTCGTGGTACCGGTGCAGCTGTTAATTTTGTAGATGCCGGCCCCAACCTGGAAATTGTTGCTTTGGGTGATGTTTTCGAAGATCAGCTAACGAAATGCCGCACTCGCCTGAAGAAAGCCCGGGATATTAATGTGCCGGAAGAAAATTGTTATGTCGGCTTCGACAGCTACCAAAAAGTGATCGATTCCGGAGTAGATATTGTGCTATTTGCCACGCCCCCACATTTTCGGCCCATGCATGTTGATGCGGCGATTGAAGCTGGAAAGCACGTTTTCCAGGAGAAGCCCGTAGCCGTAGACCCCGTGGGAGCGCGAGCGATGATGGCAACCACTCAAAAGGCCCGAGAGAAGAATCTTTGTATGGTAAGTGGTACCATCCGCAGGTATCAAAAAGACTTTATGGAAACGCAACGAAGAGTCGCCAATGGCCAAATAGGTGAGGTGATCAGTGCCAACATTTTACGCAATGGTGGAGCTATTTGGTGGGTAGAACGCCAGCCGGAATGGTCCGATATGGAGTATATGCTGCGTAACTGGCAGAGTTTTAGCTGGCTGTCCGGGGATCATTATGTAGAGCAGTTTATCCACGAGCTGGATGTCATGAATTGGCATATGGGCAGCTGGCCGGTTAAAGCCTCTGGTTATGGAGGATCTAACCATCACGCCTCCGGTGATAAATTTGACCATTTCAGCGTTTCGTATATTTATGAGGATGGACGACGGGTCAACTGTTCAACCCGCCAGATTAATGGATGTGATAACTCCAAGATCCAGCATATTACCGGCACCAAAGGATATGCCGATGCAACGGGCTCGCTCTACAATCATGACGGGGAGCTTATTTGGGAATATCCTTACCCGGAGCGTGATGCTGAAGATGCAACTTGGAAGGTTAAGAATCCTTATGTACAAGAGCATATAGAATTGGTTAATGGCATCAGAACCGGAAACTATATTAATGATTCTGAGACCATGGTTAAATCTACGCGGATGGCGCTTATGGGACGGATGGCTGCTTACACCGGAGAAGATATTACGTGGGATGAGGTGGTCAAATCTAATCTTCGACTGGGTCCCGAGACCTATGAATTTGGTCCGGTGGAAGGTATTTCCGCCAAGCCCCCAACCGTAGGATCTTCTCCTTCTTCCGTGCAACGCTACACGTAGAGTAATAATATTTGATTTATGGATAGAAAAGAATTTGCCAAGCAGGCTCTGTGTGCAACCGCTCTATTTTCTGCAGCACCGGCACTGGGTGTTGCCAGCAAGCAGCCATCGCCCCTGGATGAAGCAGTACCTTCTTTTAAGCCTCTGTTTAACGGTAAAAACCTAGATGGTTTTGTGGATGTCAATACCTCTGAGGATACCTGGTGGGTAGAAGATGGCATCCTGAAAGCAACCGGCCAGCCTATTGGGGTCATACGTACTGAAAAGCAGTATCAGAATTTTATTCTGGATGTTGAGTGGCGCCATATGGAGCCCGGAGGTAATTCCGGGGTCTTCGTGTGGGCCAATGGTACCCCTCATGAAGATAATCCGTATCCCAAAGGAATGGAAGTCCAAATGCTCGATACGCAATGGGCAGAAATTCATGACCGCCCGATAGAGTATGTGCACGGACACCTTTTCCCGGCCATGAACCTTGAAGGAACGATCCCGGATAATCCCTCCGAAATTGAAGGTCGAAGCTATGCGCTGGAGAATAGAGTGAATGCCACGGGAGAGTGGAATCGATACATTGTGGTTTGTGTGGATGGGACCATAAAACTATCCGTAAATGGAAAATTCGTCAACGGTATTCGGTCAACAAAGCGGAAGAAGGGATACATTTGTCCCGAGTCGGAAGGGGCGGAAGTCCATTTCCGAAAGATGGACATTATGGAACTGCCCGGTGGAGTCATTTCCCCCGATCAAGTGGCTCCGGTTGTTGGATAAAAACAGTAATAATGTTTGTGTAAGGCCACAGAGAATTATTTAATAGCAGGAATCTGCCCGCGTAACTCTCCTTTTCTGTGGTCAGCACTTATGATATTTATAAACAGTTCGCCATTCTTTAAAAGTGGTTTCTGTGCCTCACTAAGCGTATAGGTATTGGCCTTCTTTTTGAGGACGCCTCCGGTTCGTTCATCATTCAGATCAACCGTTAAGCGGAAAAGCATATTGCCGTATTCTCCTTCTTTGCCGATCATGATATAAGCACCTGTATACGTACTGGTAAGATCAGAAAACTCGCCGTTAACCCAGAGTGTATCGCCTTTGGCAGAAACGGTGATCAATCCTGAACCCGAGGTTGCTACTGAAGGTGAGTGTTTGTATCCGGCAAGAATAACCCTTTTGGTCTGTTGTGCTTTGGCAGGCTCTGGCTGCATCCCAAAGTATACTACTATTATCAACAACGATATGGATAAAAAACGAATAGCTTTCATAATACTACGTTTTTTATTGCTGAGGTAATAGTATAACTAATTACTTAGGCAAATTATTACCATGAATAAGTTACTTATTTTGGGATAAGGTTAGCAAGAAGCTTTTTTAATAGGGGGGTAGAGAAATACCCTACTTTGGAGGGAAAATAACGGGAATGGAATACATTTGAGCATTCTCAGCTTTCCCCGAGGGATTTGCCCGCTCGAAAACCAGTCGTCCCCGCTGGTCGTCAGGAGCATCATACGTTAAGGTCGCTTCAAAAGGGACAAACTGTTCGGTCATCCAGTCTTCCTTTGCCTGGGCTGCTGTCTCGGCTAAAAGGTTATTGTGGGCATCGTATAATTTTATGGTAAAGCTGCCTTCAAAGTACCAGTACCCTTTGGCTTTACCAATAACCGTTAGTGGTGAAGTGACATCCATATTTGGGAGTGGTTTTTTCACTTCAATCATATCACGGGCCGTCTCTTTTTCCCCAATTTCCTCAAGCGTCAGGTTTCCTAACATGTGGTGGATAATTTCGGCATCATGATTATTAAGGGTGCCTTTTCGAACAACTTTATCGCCTTCCAGGAAGTCACACTCTTCCATGGACTTCTGTTGGTCCACCTGCTCATCATAGCAAAGGGTTTTCGAATTCGTCATCCTAATTTGAGCAAAAATAAATCCATTCTTAGACCAGTTGGCAGGAGGCGCCTGGGGGACGATAAAATAAGCCCAGGGAGTACCATCCGCTAAATGCAGAATTTTTGATTTTGTTGTATCAACTTCAAAAGAGAGAGATGGAGCATTATTTGCTTTGGTAAAAGAGGTGTACTGACTATTAGGCAATTCGGTGCCAATACCTTTGGGCCAGATGGTAATGTAAGAGTGCTGAGGTTCTGCATGGACATTGATTGGAAGTTGTCCTTCGGGCTCTGTGTTCTTACTGAAGATGTTAATCGCAAAGTCGCCTACCTTTAAATCGGACTGTTCAACTACAACCCATGATGTTGGGATTTCCAAGCGTAGGTTATAGGTAGCATTGGAGTATGTTTCCATTGCCGGGGAAGCATCTTGAGCTTTTTTAGAGGAAGAACATCCTAATAGAAGTGCGCAGCAAGTAAATAATAACGAATAGCATGAAACCCTATAACTCATAACGATAGCTGTTAGTTAAGGTTGTGTGGCATTATAAGCGCATTGGCACGGTTAAGTTCCCATAGGAATTTATGGCCTTATAAGTTTATAAAAACAACTATAGATAAC
This sequence comes from Fodinibius salsisoli, assembly GCF_026229185.1. Lineage (GTDB taxonomy): Bacteria > Bacteroidota > Rhodothermia > Balneolales > Balneolaceae > Fodinibius > Fodinibius salsisoli. The sequence continues at coordinate 212,853 of NZ_JAGGJA010000005.1, forward strand.
CAGGCAGGTTATCTATAAGTCTTAAAGTATAGACTCTTAGGTTTTAAAAATCTATATTATCTGATCTTTATTAGGATAGCTTGAAATAGCGTATCCTGTATCTCAAAACGAAAGCATATTAATGATTAAATAACTATTGAATGAATTGGATTGTATTAATTGCGCTTTTTGCATGGCCCCTTATTTGGATTTCGTCGGTAATGATGTTTGGCGGCCCGGGAGCCAGTAATGAAATAAGCACCTATATTTCAGTTATCGTTGTCTTAAGCTATCCCATTGCGATATTTGGCCTCTATTGGCTATTTGATCGGTCGTTTTTTGGCATAGCAGGAAGACAAATGTTTTTAGTCAGCTTGATTGTTGTGCCGACACTACTCTACATGAGTGGCTACCTACAGGATGCATGGAACCTTTCGCAGGGGATACGCAATGAAGGCTATTCCAACGTTCAGGAAACCGTATATTTTAATGGTCAGGAGTTGAAGGAGGCCGATAGTGAGAGTTTTGAGATCTTGAGAATGGCGTTGCCTGCTATCCGAACAACTCCTTATGCCAAGGATAATGAACATGTTTATTATGACGGCGCGAAGCTTGAGAACGCAGAAGCTTCCACATTTGAAGCCTTGTCGCAAAGTACGGGTAGTATTTATTTTAAAGATCAGCATAATGTATTTTATGCTGAGGACCTCTACCAGAAGCCTGCCGTGGTAGAAGGGGCCGATCCGGCCAGTATTGAGCTAATAAGGGAGGAGCATTCGGATTACTGGCGAGATAATGAAAAGGTTTTTTATGCTGGCAAGGAGATAGTTGGGGCAGATCCCGTAAGTTTTAAGCTCGCACCCCGCGCCGATAACCATTATTGGCAGGATAATTCTTCCGTTTATTTTAATGGTAAACCACTGGCTCATGCAGATCCTGAAAATTTTAGCTCTTTTAAAAAAGAACCTTATCATTTCACCCGATCTTTAGGGCAAGATAACGATGGTTATGTTTATTGGCGCGGCCGCCTGTTGCCGGGAGCAGATGCAAGCTCTTTTAAGGTGTTGAACCATGAGATTGGCATGGATGATGATCACTTGTTCCGCCAAACAGAGGTGATGCTGACGGATTATGATGCCTCCTCTTTTAGGTTACTGGAAGATGATGCCTATCTCGGCAAAGATGTAAACCATGTTTATAACTTAAGTAAGGGACATGCAGGGATTATTGAAGGAGTTGATCCCAATACCTTTGCTGTCTTAGGCAAAGGGTACCTTAAAGATCATCAGTATGTTTATTATCGAAAGGACTATGAATCTAAAGTAGTTGTAGTGGAAGAGGCTGATGCCAGCAGCTTCGTTATTGCCACCGATGTAAAAGGAAAAGCTGATGCCCGGGATACTGATCGTTACTTCCACCAGGGAAAGCCATTGCCAGCATCAACAGATTAGTCGTGGCTTGCCATCCTGTCCGTCGGTTGACGCATCAGAATGACAAGGTGGGATAATTTTATAAGGATCGTTTTTGGGATTATAAAAACATTACTCTTTATCCCTAAACCACTGGGCCAGCTCATCCGCAGATTTAGTATTGAGGATGCGCTCCTTCTCAAACTTTCCTTTTCGGGCAATGCGTACGCCATAGGGAATGTCATCAATACCATCAATGCTGTGGGCATCTGGATTAATGGAACTCATCAGCCCAACTTCTTTGGCTTTATTCCCATGTCGCCAGTCGAGGTCGAGACGCCAGGGGCTGGCATTGATTTCGATAGCGGTATTATGCTCTGCAGCTAATTCGATGAGCTTGTTTATATCCAGGTCGCTGCCGTCTCTTTTAAGTAACAAGCGGCCGGTCGGATGTCCTACAATGCGCGTGTAGGGATTGGTGATGGCATTCTGAAAGCGGGTCATCATCTTATCGCGATTCATTTCCAGTCCCGAATGCACACTGGCAATCACAAAGTCAAAGCCTTCGAGCAGCTCATCGTCATAATCAAGGCTCCCATCACTCAGGATGTCGGATTCAATACCCTTAAAGATGCGGAAATTTTGTCCCTCATCGGCAAACTGTTCGTTTAGCTCATCAATCTCTTCCCACTGCTGTTTCACTTCGTCCGCCTTCAGTCCACCGGCATAAGCAGCAGTATGCGAGTGGTCGGTAATGCCCAGATATTCGTATCCCCGTTCCATGCAAGCCTCGGCCATATCCTTGATGGAATACTTGCCGTCGCTCCAAGTGCTGTGTGCATGAATGACGCCCCGGATGTCATCATCCGTGAGCAGGTTCATCTCTTCATTATTTTCAAAGAAATCAATCTCCCCGCGGTCTTCCCGAAGTTCAGGGGGCACAAAATGCAGGTCTAATTTTTGATAAATATCCGTTTCTGAGGAATAGTCAATCGGTGCATCAAAATTGGTATTACCTTTATCATCCAGCTCAAAAAGGCCGTATTCATTTAGCGAGAGACCGCGTTCACGGGCTCGCTGGCGAAGTACTACGTTGTGTTCCTTGCTGCCCGTAAAATACATCAGTGCCGCTGGAAATTGTTCGGGCTTCACGATGCGAAGGTCCACCTGTCGTCCATCCTGGGTACGGATAGAGCTTTTGGTGTCGCCGCGTCCCAATACATCTACCACCAGTTCATGGTCAACAAAAGCATCAAAAAGATCAGAGATATGTTTCTCTTTGGCCCCAATGAGAATATCAATATCACCAATGGTTTCATTGGAACGGCGGAGTGAACCCGCTACTTCAATGGCTTCTACACCTTCCAGGTCCTTAAGGAAATCATACATGGGACGAGCAATTTCGGTGGCCTGATCCAGGCGGCAGCGTTCATCAAACTGTTCCATCCATTCAATAGATTTCAGGATTTTCTCCGCCGATTTCTTCCCGAGACCATCCAGTTCGGCTACCCGACCGTCTTCACAAGCTGCTTTCAGTTCCTCAAGCTCCGAGATCCCCAGTTCTTTATGGATTTTAGCGATATTTTTAGGTCCCAGACCCGAGATATCCAGCCACTTGATGACGCCCTCCGGAATACGCGAGCGCAGTTCTTCGAGTACTTCAATAGTACCATTTTCCGCATACGATTGAATGTCTTCCGCAATAGATTTACCAATGCCCTTGATGTCAGTCAGGTTGCCATCCTCAATATAATCATTAATATCGTCATTAAGCGATTCAATGGTCTGAGCAGCACGATCAAAAGCAATAGCACGGAAGCGGTTTTCGCCGGCCAGCTGCATCAGTTGATAAATTTCACGCAATCGTTCGGCAATTTCCTGGTTGGTTACGGACATGTAAATGATTTTAGTTCATTGAAGTATGTGAGCATCGGCAAACAAAAAAAGAATTGAATCATTCCCTTTTTACTTGCATGTTAGAGCACTAAAATTAACAAATTTAGGCCAAGGTATCGTGAAAAAATCTGCTGTTTTTAATAAAATTCTGCTGCTGATCATCGGCATCGTAGGGCTTCAACAAATAGCTTTCGCTCAAGAAAGTACGGCCGCTGAACATTATTTGTTTTCCTATTTCGTAGGCAATGGTGAGGATGGGCTGCATCTGGCCCATAGCACCGATGGGCTAAAATGGAAGCCACTGAACGCAGGGGAATCGTTACTAACTCCTCGCGTGGGCGAAGATAAGCTGATGCGGGACCCGTCCATCGTGCAGGGACCGGATGGTACTTTTCATATGGTATGGACGGTCAGCTGGGGCGAACAAGGGATTGGTTATGCCTCTTCGGAAGACCTTATCCACTGGTCAGAGCAACAATTTATTCCCGTGATGGAACACGAGCCCGATGCCTTAAACTGCTGGGCGCCGGAGCTATTTTATGATGAGCAGAGCGATCAGTTTGTTATCGTTTGGGCCACTACTATTCCCGGAAAGTTCCCCAAAACAGATGGGCAGGATGGCGATAAATACAATCACCGGCTTTATGCGGTAACCACGAAAGATTTTTCTACCTTCAGTGATACCGAATTATTCTATGACCATGGATTTAATGTGATTGACGGTGCCATTTTTAAGGCAGGTGATCAGTATGCCATGCTCTTAAAAGATGAAACGAATGAGCCTTTTCCGGTACAGAAAAATATCCGCCTGGCGTTCAGCGACCATGCTACAGGGCCATGGACAGACGCTACGAATCCGATCACCGGTGACTACTGGGCTGAAGGCCCGACGGTTCTTAAGATTGATGGAAAGTGGCACGTCTATTTTGACAAGTATATCGAAGGTCAATACGGACTAATTGTGTCGGATGATTTAAAGGAGTGGCAAGACCTTTCTTCTGAGCTTCAGATGCCAGAGGAAATGCGTCACGGTACGACTTTCAAGGTATCCACGGAAGTTGCTAATAAACTACTAAACCAGTTAAATTAAGACCATGAGTAACTATAAGAACCGATGGATAGTTGGGGTTGTTGCACTCGTGCTGCTTGGAAGCTGTAGTGCGCAACCTGAGGTTAAACCATCCAAGCAAAAGGTGTCGGCTATACTTAATGGGTGGCATCAGGCGGCTGCGCAGGCAAACTTTGATCAGTATTTTAGCTATTTTTCCGGTGACAGTGCAATTTTTATGGGTACGGATGCCACCGAGCGGTGGACCATAACCGAATTTAAGGAGTATGCGAAGCCGCATTTTGAGCGGGGACGTGCCTGGAATTTTACTCCGGTAGAACGGCATATTTATTTTTCCAATGATGGAGCAACCGCTTGGTTTGATGAGTCACTGGACACCCCGAATTTAGGGCCGGCACGTGGGACCGGGACATTGGTTAAGCAGGATACAACCTGGAAGATTGCCCACTATAATTTATCGATCCCGATTCCTAATGCTATCGCTGATACGGTGATAAAACAGGTAGAAGAGGCATTGAAGGATACGAGTAGCAAATAAAAATCTACCTTAGCTGTTCCAAGCGTCCACGCTTGGAACAATATATAATGGTGATAAGCGTGGACGCTTATCACAGCAGGGGCAATTATTAATATTTTTATCGGTTTTTATGTCATATCGTAAATGTTGGCTTGTTTTAATCTTTATTTTCCTGAGTATTTCTGCACACGCTCAGTTGCAATCTCCTTCTGAATTTTTGGGATATGAGTTGGGCAGTGAGTGGACGCCCCATCATAAAGTGATGGATTATTTTTGGCATGCAGCCGAACAGTCGCCCTTGGTTGAAGGAGAATCGTATGGCGAAACATACGAGGGTCGGCAGCTGATGGTAGTATATATCGCCAGCGAAGAAAATGTAGACCAGCTGGAGCAGATTCGCACCGATAACTTAAAACGAACCGGATTAATCGACGGGGAGCCTGCCAATAACCAAACGGCTATTGTATGGTTAAGCTATAATGTACACGGCAACGAGACTTCCAGCAGCGAAGCAGCCATGAAGACGCTTTATGAGTTAACCCGTCCGGATAACGATCGCACTAAGCAGTGGCTACAAAATACGGTCGTCATTATGGATCCCATGCTTAATCCGGATGGGCGGGATCGCTACGTACACTGGTACAAAGAAACGGTTGGGGCGGATCCGAATATCCATGAAGCGGCCCGCGAACATCACGAGCCCTGGCCCAATGGACGAACGAATCACTATTATTTTGATTTAAATCGCGACTGGGCCTGGCTAACGCAGAAAGAAAGTCGACAACGGTTGGCTAAATACCAGCAGTGGATGCCGCACATCCATGTAGACTTTCATGAGCAGGGACACAATGCACCCTATTACTTTGCCCCGGCCGCCAAGCCCTTCCACAATGCCATCACTGACTGGCAGGAAGAATTTCAGTATACCATTGGCAGAAATCATGCGAAGTATTTTAATGAAAACGGCTGGCTTTATTTTACCCGCGAAGTCTTTGATCTGTTTTATCCCAGCTATGGCGATACGTATCCTATTTTTAACGGGGCCATAGGCATGACGTACGAGCAAGGCGGGCAGGTAGGCCTTAGTATTAAGCTGCAGGAAGGGGATACCTTAACGCTGGATGACCGGCTGACCCATCATCACACTACCGGTCTTTCAACCGTTGAAACAGCTTCTAAACATGCGGGCGATTTGGTTCGTGAATTTGAGGAATATTATGAGCAGTCAAATACAGAGCCTGCAGGTAAATACAAGACGTTTATAATCAAAGGCGATAACAATCCAGACAAAATACGCAGTCTCTTTGCGCTGCTGGATCGCCACCAGGTACGGTACGGAAAAGCAAAAACAGACCGTTCACTGGAAGGCTATAACTATGCGACCGGCAAATCAGAGGATATCCAAGTTACAGAAGATGATTATCTTGTGAGCGCCTTTCAGCCTAAATCCGTACTGGCACGGGTGTTGTTTGAACCACAGCCACAGCTCGAAGATTCTGTAACCTACGATATCACTGCCTGGGAGCAGCACTATGCTTTCGGGTTGGAGGGATATGCACTGACCGAGCGACTGGAAGTTGAAGTTGCTGATACCCCACAACAAGCCAATCCTGATCCGGTTTCGGTTACCGGCCAGCCGTATGCCTACCTGTTGCCGTGGAAAGATATTGCAGATGCCAAGGCACTGGCAGCATTACTCAAAGAAGATATCAACGTTCGTTTTACGCAAAAAGAGATTAGGCTGGATGGGGAAACCTATCAGCCTGGTACGCTCGTGATTCCACGGGCTGACAACCAAAATCTGAATCCACAATTTGATCAGCTTGTTCAGCAAGTGGCTACGGAACACCATCGCGACCTTGTTACCGTATCAACCGGATTTGCAGCCTCGGGAGTCGACTTTGGATCTTCTTCGGTCCGCTACCTGGCAAAACCTCATGTAGCATTGCTAAGCGGCCGGGGAACATCATCCAACAGGGTGGGAGAGGTGTGGCACTTTTTTGATCAACAGGTCGACTATCCATTGACGATGATCAATACGGATTATTTTGAAAATATTGATCTTGATAACTATGATGTGCTTATTTTGCCAGCTGGTCGGTATAGCGATATTCTGGGTGAGGGTAAGATGAAAGAGCTGAAGGCATGGGTTTTATCCGGTGGAAAGTTGATTGCACTGGGTAGAAGTAATGCCTTTTTAGCCGGAAAAGAAGGCTTTAAACTCAAGAAAAAAGAGATTGAGACCGATTCCTTAGATCAACAAAGACGTAATACTTATGGTGGGAATCAGCGTAAACGTATTTCCGAGTTCAACTCCGGTTCCATCTACAAAATTGCTATGGATCCAACGCATCCACTGGCATTCGGCTATGGCGACGATTATTTCTCCTTAAAACGTAATGCTGCCGCATACGGCTTTTTAGAAAACGGCTGGAATGTGGGCTTCGCAAAAGAAGATGCCCATATGAGTGGTTTTATAGGCTATAAAGCCAAAGAAAAGCTTCAAGATACGCTTACGTTCGGCGTACAAGAGATGGGTGAAGGCTCCATAATTTATTTGGTAGATAATCCCTTATTCCGGGCTTTCTGGCACAATGGAAAGCTGCTCTTTGGGAATGCGGTGTTTTTGGTTGGGAATTAGTCTGTGGGTTATGAGTAGTGAGTCTTGAGTGTCATGCGATTTATATTTTTAGGCCATGAAGAAATAACGTAAACAAGATCCCAAGCTATGGAGAGTTTTGTGAACTTTGTGCCTGCTGCGTACCATTTTGAAGTGTTGGATTATATTATTTCTGGAGTAAGTTTATTGTACAGAAGTAGAATGGCTTGTTGAATCCAAGTGGATAATAAAATCGTAACTTTTAGGCAGAATAGTTGGTCTATAATAGATTGTTGGGTTGCCAGCGTAAACACCTCCTATTTGCAGGAGTCCATGTACTTTAGATAACCAGTTATTTAGAGCCGAGTTAGGTTCTAAAGCATCTATATTAAAAATAAAGTTGTCATCCTGACCCAGAGAGAATAAGTGATTAATGGAACCTTGGGTCGGGGAACTCTCTATCGCGTGAAACTCAAGCCCGGTTCGCTTATTTCTGACAAAATCAACTCCTTTAGCCCTAAAGGTTCCTTTGTTAAAACTAAAGCCAATACTTGTGTAGTCGTCTCCCATTTTTTTGTCAAGATGATAACCCATGATCGGAATAGGCGGAATGAGCGTTAAGAGAGACTTCGATTCTGATATATGTCCATTATGGGCCCATACCGCTATTTTGGTTTTCTCACCAAAGAGTTGGGAAGCCCAAATAGCATTTTCAGCCATATACTTATCCCGCAGACTGCGGTCATTACGTTTTTGACGGGCGTATAAATTTTGGTGCACTTGTTGTAAATTTCTTACCAACCGATACATAGTTTGATATTTAAAATCGGAAGAAGCCAGGATCATTTCTTCTTTCACGGCCTCCATCTTTCGCATAAGGTAGTCCAGGGTATCTGATATAGCTTTCCGTTGGTTTTCCGTCATTTCCTGATAGCTGTTCCTTGTTTGGCTTCGTGATCCTGCCGTCAGTTTCTTAATGTTCTTCAAAACCGATTGTGTCTCCACAGTGAGTTCAGGCCGGGCTGCTTTGATGTATCCTTCAATAAGAGTTGGCTGGTATGACATATAATTCGTGTTCAAACCAATAATATGCACTCGTTGTGAAAGTGGTTTTCCTTTATTAAAAGAGCGCATCCACGTTAGTAATGCCTCGACCTCCTTTGTTTTCCACGTCCAGAAATGCATTTTGTCTGCCATAATTTGTGCAATGTCTCCCGACCGGCCCTGCACATAATTATTAAGGTAAATAGCCTCCCCCATATCAGCTTCAAAGGCAAATATTCTGAAATTGTGTTGCTCTGCCAAGTACCGGAAAATTTTGTGTTTCAACTGGAAAAACTCTTTGGTTCCATGTGTGGCTTCTCCCAGGGCAACAATTTTACTGTGCCCCGCCTCACTTAGGGGAGCGAGATCGGAAAGCGAAGATGTAGGTACCGGGCTTTCAAGGGGATGGGTGTGATCGTTTAACTGCTTGACCAATTTGTCCAACTGCTGGTCTTTTTCGGGAGCAGATTGTTGGCAGGAAACGATAAAAAAGAGAAGTAATACCCCAACCGGTAATAGTTTTTCAATCATGATATGATTTTAGCAGTATAACATTGAATTAACACGCCGTATGGCGTAGAAAACGGGGCATTAAACGTATGGACTCATAACTCAAGACTCCCCACTCACTACTCAAAACTCATAACCAAGCCTTTTCAGATCCATTTCTGCCGCTATGTATCCAAAGGCATTCCATTGGTCACTTTCATAGACTTCCCGGAACAGTTCTTTAGCACGCTCTTTGCGTCCGTTAATGTAGTGCCAGTTACCCAGTCCATATTGCAATGTTACTTTTTCAAGGGAGGTCCCATTTTGCAGCTCTTCCAACAGCATATTGGGACTAAATACGCCTTTGAATACCAGTAGCAAGCGATGGTAATTTTCGTTTTCTATGATATCCATTTCCTCAGATATTGGTTCCAGTATATCGCCCGCTAGATCATCCAGGCCGGCGCGTCGAAGCGTCATATAAAGCCAATAAGAAGCGGCTACATCCATGTCATCGTTTGGAGACAGCCGCAGGCACTCCTCAAAAGCATTTTTAGCTTTCGTATAGTCACTTTTTAAGTAGTAGGCCAGCCCCAAGTGATACCAAATATTCGTATGGAGCGTACTCCGGGGATTATCTTGATCATTAGGGATGCCATCGGGCTCAACCTGATCTTCTTCTCCATATACTAATTCCCCTGCCCGTTTAAGATCTTCAATCGCTTGATCAAATTGCCGAATCGTGATGTAGCGATGTCCCCGGTGTCGATAAAGTCGCGCATCTTTGGGATGTGTTTCAATGCCTCCGGAAAATATCTGAATTGCTTGTTGGTAATTTCCCAGGTAGGCAGTTCGGCGTCCATACCAGATGATATTTTCAATATTATCCGAATTCGTTTCATAATTCGATCGGGCCGTTTTGAGATTGCTCTCAAACCTGCTTTTAGTCTCAGGGGTCAGGGGAGGGGCATACAAGGTATCTCCCAGGGCTGTAATAGCTTGGTATTTTACATGTTGGCTATTTGGAGTTGATGGTTCCTCGGATGAACAGCCGATCGTAATAAAAATACAAATGAAAAGAGCAAAGCTAAGATATTTCATAGTCATGGAGAATAGTAATGGAATAGTGTTCTTCATTATGGATAATTTCACGATGAAGATCAAAAACAGTTTTATGTGCTTCTGATAAAGATGAATGTAAAGTAGCCTTTGCACGGCACATTATGAATTAGGGAGAGCTATTCTGCTTGGTCAATCTCCCTAAATCCCTCTTCTCCAAGAGGGACTTTCCTATTGCCAACTCGAAGCGTAATGCTTTTTATAGTTGTTAATTCTTGAGTTCCTCCTTGGAGAAGGAGGTCAGGAGGATTGATAGTTAGTATTTTTATACCATAAGAGGCCTATATAAGATTTTCTACCATGGTATGGAGGTTTTGCAAAACTCTATATTATCCGTTGTGAAGGAGTTCCGTTCCTGAAACTCATATCTTGCAACCTGCCTCCTGCAACTTTCTTTTGAAGGTGAAGGGCCTCCGCAGGATTAAAATACAGCAGACCCAGCATTTTGTATTGAAGGTCAACATAACAGTCCTTATCTTTGCGGCACACAATTGAACCCACGGTTGGGGGTGCTTGCAACAGCAGGCTGAGATCATACCCTGAGAACCTGACCCGGTTAACACCGGCGTAGGGAAACCCGGCAGCCTTTTGCTGCCTGTGATCAGCATTTCTTGCAAGTTCATCTCCCGCTCTTATCATTTCAATAAGACGGAGGAACTTATGTTTACGAAACAGTTACTACGCACAGCCTTTCTGTGCACTTTTATGGCGATGAGCACGATGCTTATGGCCCAGCAAACCATCACCGGAACCATTTCGGACGCCCAAACGGGGGAGCCGCTCCTGGGAGCTAATGTCCTGCAAATGGGTACTTCAAACGGAGTATCAGCAGACGGTGAAGGAGCTTTCAGGCTTACGCTATCTGATAGTGGACGAGCACAAATCAGGATTACGTTTGTTGGCTATCAAACTCAGAAGATTGCTCTTGAGGAATACGAGTCGCCGATCCAAATTGCATTAAAGCCGCGAGCTATCATTAGCAACGAAGTTTTTGTTGAGGCTCTACGTGTTGATGAAGGATCGCCTATGGCGTATGAAAATATCGACCGCACGGAAATCCAGGAGAAAAATTTAGGCCAGGATATGCCCTACATGCTCAGTGGCACCCCCTCGGTCACTACCACTTCGGATGCCGGTGCGGGCGTCGGTTATACGGGGCTGCGCATACGCGGTGTGGACCAGGGGCGTATTAATGTGACGATCAACGGTATACCCGTTAATGATGCCGAATCACATGGCGTTTGGTGGGTCAATATGCCGGATTTGGCCTCATCGGTTGAAAATATCCAGGTGCAGCGCGGAGTGGGAACGTCCACGAACGGATCAGCGGCCTTTGGGGCAACCATGAATATCCAGACTTCCCAAATGCAGCCCGAAGCCTATGGCAAAGTTAATACTTCGGCAGGATCTTTTAACACAAAAAAAGCTAATGTGATGTTGGGATCCGGCCTGATGGACAACGGCTGGCAGTTCCAGGGGCGCTTATCCAAAATTACTTCCGACGGATATATTGATCGGGCGGCATCAGATTTGAAATCGTTCTACCTGTCAGCCGCTCATAACGGAGATCGTAGCTTATTGCGGGCGGATGTGTTTTCCGGGCAGGAGGAAACCTACCATGCGTGGAACGGCGTTTCAGAAAGTAGACTGCAAAGCGGTGACCGGACCTATAATTCAGCCGGTACCGAAAAGCCAGGGGAACCGTACGAAGATCAAACAGACAACTATCAGCAGGACCATTATCAATTGCACTACTCCTACCAGTTGGCTGATAATTGGAATGCTAACGCTTCGCTGCATTACACCTATGGAAGGGGATATTACGAGGAGTATAAAGCCAATCAAACCCTTAGTGATTACAGTATAAATCCTATTCAATTACCGGATACCACAATTGCTCAGAGTAACCTGGTACGTCAGTTATGGCTGAAAAACCATTTTTATGGAGGCGTATTTTCAACGGATTATGAGAAAGAAGATCAGTGGTCCCTTACCTTAGGTGGTGGATATAATGAGTACGATGGCGATCACTATGGAGAAGTCGTTTGGTCTCAATACATAGGAGATAGTGAAATTGATGAACAGTATTATCTTAACAATGGGTTTAAAACCGACTTCAATACCTACTTAAAAGGTCAGTTTTATCTGACGGATCAGCTTACCGCTTTTGCCGATGCCCAAATTCGGCGCATCACCTACAAGTTTTTGGGTAAGGATCGCCAGCAGGGACCCAATGGCAGCGAGCAGGTTGTTGATGTACAACAAGCTGATGAACTGACGTTTTTTAACCCTAAAGTAGGGTTAAGCTATCATTTTTGGGAACACCATCGGGCGTATGCTTCCTTCAGTGTCGCTAATAAAGAGCCGACGAGGGATGAATACGTAAACTCTACTCCCGAAAACCGTCCGCGCCATGAATCGCTCTACGACTGGGAGGCGGGTTACAAAGGGTCGTTTGAGCAATTTTTTGTTGAGGCCAATTTTTACTACATGGATTACAAAGACCAGCTTATTTTAACCGGAGAAATAAATGATGTGGGATCTTACACCCGTCAAAATGTGCCGGACAGTTACCGGGCGGGGATTGAATTGCAAGCCGGCGTACAGCTGTGGCCTTTCCTGGAATGGTCGGGCAATGCAACCTTGAGTCGAAATAAAATCCAGGGCTATACCTATTACCTGGATAACTACGATACCGGCGGGCAGGAATCTATCCGTTATAAGGGTCCCGATATTGCCTTTTCTCCAGATTTTATAGGGAATTCGAAACTACGGTTCAATTATGATCAGTTTTCCGCCGAATGGTCCACCAAATATGCTTCGCGGCAGTATCTGGATAATACGCAGAACCGTGGTCGGTCACTGGATGCTTATATCCTCAATGATGTCCGATTAGGCTATAGTTGGAATAACACTCCAGTGCTGGAAAATATTGAAGCTACGTTATTGGTCAACAATGTGTTGGATGAAATGTATGAGTCCAATGGATATACTTATGGATATATCTCCGGAGGGGAGCAGCAATTCTTTAATTATTACTATCCGCAGGCTGGACGCAATTTTTTACTGCAGCTCTCGTTTAATTTTTGATAGATATGTGTGATACCTCTGACAAGCACAAAAAGGGCAGGCCATCTCGGTCTGTCCTTTTTATTATTTGTTCAGAACCTGAGTTAGTCAGGAGCAGGAGGGAGTTAGCTTGAAGGTACTGTTAATTATCTTGCTTGGTTGAGGCAACCATGGAGAGATCTTCCTCCAGGCGTTTTTGGGATTCCAGATCCCGGCTTTTTCGGGCATCAATAACCTGTATAAAGATGGCGCCGCTTATGATAAACAGGGCAGAAACAATTTCAAGAAATGAAGGGTTCTCGCCAATGCTAAGCCAGGCTATTAGTAAGGCGGCAATGGGAACCAAATTCCCATAGAGTACCACTTGGGTAGGACCTAACTTCTTAAGCGCTCGTACTTTAATCCATTGTCCCATACCGACGCCTATTCCGCCACCGGCAATAATAGCAATCCAGGTCCAGAAGCCAAGGGAAAGCCATGCTTCTTGGATGAGAGCAGGAGAGGCGATGAGCAGGTAGAGCGAACAGCCGATAGCGGTACGTATCGTGACAATGGGAATAGATCCATATTCTCTGGCTAGTGGTTTGATGAGGTGAAGCTCTATCACTGTCAGTATTAAGGCTATAATCAGGATCAAGTCTCCCAGCCAGTAACCCTGGTTAGGCCGAATGCCATCCCATGCTAAGATTATGGTACCTGCTACAGCCAATATAACGCCGGCATAGCCAAACTGCCCCATTCGTTCCGTGCCAAACAGGTAGCCCCAAACCGTGCTTATGGCCGGTCCTAGTGCCAGCCAGAGCGAAGCGCGCGCTCCGTGGGTAAGCCCCAACCCTTCAATGCCCAGCCAGGGGGCGAGGGTGGCTCCTATAAAAGAGATGAGGAGTAGCCGGGGCCAGTGTTCTTTTTTTATACTGGGGATAAAGGGAATGGGTCCGCCGTTACGCCGACAATCCGAACGATACTTACAATACATGATCAGCAGCATTGCCATGCCTCCCACGGCAAATCGCGATACACTAAAAGAAATGGGAGCCATCTCTTGCAAAGCAAGCTCTGCAAGAATGAAGTTGGCTCCCCAAATAAAAGTAAATAACACAAGCATACCATGATGAGAGACAGCCCCACCATGGACCCTGGTTGTATGCTGATGTTTTGAAGAAATGGTTATACCTTAATGGTGAAGGGCACTTTTACATCATCCCAACGTAAAACGGCCGTGCCAGAAGTTTGGGTTATATCGGTAAAGTAGAACATCATCTGTTCCATCATTTCTGCTTCCATGGGTTCTACCTCTACCTGTATAACATCTTGGTTCTCATCGTATTGTGTGCCCCAGGAAATTTTTTCATTGAAGATGATCGTCCATTGATCTTCTCCGGGAATGGTATAAAGTGAATACGTTCCTGCAGCCAACGCTTGGCCTTCAATTGTTACATCTTCGGAGAAGGTTATGGTAGTTGATTCATTAGCTCCTGTTCTCCATACTTCGCCAAAGGGAACCAGTGATCCTCCGAAAACCTCTCGGTCGTTAACCGAGGGCCGACTGTAACTGATGGATATTATATTTGTACCAATGGTTTGGCTTACCGTTGCATTAGGACTGACACGAGCTTCTTCATTACCCCGCTCCTGAGCTAAGACTGTATTATTAACTCCTGTTAACAGTACAGCTAACAGTCCAATTGCGGTTAGCATGCTTACCTTTTTCATAATCATCACCTATCATTTTAAGTAGTTAAGTTTCTTTATATACGGCCCTGTAACTAAAATACAGAAAGATTATTCACCATTGATTAAAAAACGTAAAAGAAATTACCGTTCCAAACGGCTTGGGAAGGCTTTGGCTTGTAACTGGTACTGGACAGATGACAAGTTCGGTTTTGCAAAGCCTCCTACAAAAAGAAATATGCCGTTGTGATCCACCACCCGAGGTGAGAAAGCTCTTATATGAGAAGTGGATCCATGATCTTAAAACAAGAAGATTAAAACCTTAATACTTATTTTGAGATACCCCGTCGTTATATCTCTCGAAGCAGCAAGTTGAGCGGAATTTTTTATTTCTTGCTATCCTTTAGCATATCCGAAAATTCTTTACGGAATTTTTTGAGCTTTGGAGCAATGACTACCGTACAATAACCGGCGTTAGGGTTATTTTCATAGTAATTCTGGTGGTAATTTTCTGCCTTGGAATAGTTGCTGAGGGGTTCTATTTCTGTGACAATCGGATCTTCCCAAAGGTCAGAGGCATCTGTTTCTTTGAGCGACTGCTCAGCAATTTTTTTCTGCTCTTCATTATGATAGAAGATTACGGATCGATATTGAGGCCCTACATCGGCTCCCTGGCGATTTTTAGTCGTTGGATTATGGGTGTGCCACAAGACCGTCAATAGCTCGTTATAAGAAACAACCGAAGGATCAAAAGCAATATGTGTAACTTCGGCGTGGCCGGTCGTTCCGGAGGATACCTCCCGATAGGTTGGGTTTTTAATCTCGCCACCGGCATAGCCCGCTACCACACTTTTCACTCCTTTTAATTCTTCAAAGATAGCTTCTACGCACCAAAAACATCCCGCACCAAAGGTGGCTTCCTGTAGGTTGGTATTTTCTGTGGATACAGGTTCAGCAGATTCAGTGTTCTTCATGTCCCGTTGATCTTGTGCATTACAGTTAGTGATGGCAAATAGCAGTAGGCCGGATAACAAAAAAGGATAAAAATTCTTCATGGTAACAATTACGTTGTGAGTACTACGTCCAAATATCTACTACGTAAACATACATTAGATGGGTTTTATTTCATCACATTTGTATAACAAAAATATCACAATATATTCTCAAAATATGCACAAAAATGAAAGGCTGAAAATATCCTGCCCAGGTAATCTTTGAATAAAGGGTAGCTGGATTAGGAGATTCGGGACGACCTCAAGAGCTACCCCTGTTCTTTTTTAGTCATCAAATTCGATAACGTCTGCCCGAACGGATACCGTCGGTTTCGTATATAACAAGAGATTAAGGGATTCCGTGTCGTAGCGGACGTTGATGAGTGCCAGGTTACGACCTTCTACATCACCATACTTTTCTCTGAAGTTACCCCATAAATCGTTGATTGCTTCTCCATAGAGCATACCACTACCTGATACACGTGCTAAGGCAAACGTTCGGACTTGCTGGTTAATGTCCCCGCTAACTCCCAAAATATAGCCAGCGGATGACTGGCCGGTTATATCCGTAGCCACAATGTTATAGTTATCTTCCGATAGTTGTGTTTCAGTAATGTTAGCGGTATTAAAAGCTCCAGAAGAGGCGCAACCGATGACGATGCTTAACGAAATTATAACAAGTAAAATGTGAGTATATAATCGTTCCATTTTCTCAACCTTTTGAACAGGATTATTTTATTTCAAGTTTCAAATAATTCCAATAACTATCAATAGAATAATTATGTTGAGACCATAAAAAAGAGAGGTAATATTGATAAAATACAAAAGGCCCCGCTATGGTCGACGGAGCCTTTTGTTTAAATGCAAGTAGTGAAGAAGCCTTACGTCTTCAATTTATTGCGATTTATTTGTCCATCAGCTTGCGGAACTCTGAAAGCACAGAGTGCACATGATCGGCTGATGTATCCATAAGTTGTTGTTCTTCGTCGTTTAAGTCAACCTCAATTATTTTCTTGATTCCGTCTTTGCCAAGCTTAACGGGAACGCCTAAAAAGAGCTCTTCATGCCCATATTCGCCATTTAGGTAAGCTGCGCAAGGGAAAACGCGGTTTTGGTCAAGGATAATAGCTTCTACCATCTGTGCAGCAGCAGCACCGGGAGCGTACCAGGCTGAAGTACCCATCAGGTTGACGAGTTCGCCGCCACCACCTTTGGTACGTTCGACAATTTCATCCAGCTTGTCTTCATCAATAAACTGGGTTACGGGCATACCAGAAATAGTAGTGAAGCGAGGAAGGGGAACCATGGTATCTCCATGTCCACCAAGCAGTAACGCTTGGATATCCTTAGGAGAAACATCAAGCTCTTCGGCTAAGAAGGAGCGGTAGCGGGCGGTATCCAAAATGCCAGCCATACCCATCACACGATTAGAATCGAGTCCGCTGGTTTCATAGGCAACCTGTGCCATCACATCGAGCGGGTTAGATACAATAATTAAAATAGTATTTGGTGAATGCTTGACCAGCTGCTCAGTAACGGAGCCTACAATGTTAGCATTGATTTCAAGCAGATCGTCGCGACTCATTCCCGGACGACGTGGAACACCGGCGGTGATAACACATACATCTGATCCGGCTGTGTCTTCATAGTCAACGGTTCCGGTTAGCTTGGTATCAAACTTGTGGATAGGCGACGATTCCCATTGATCAAGGGCTCGTCCTTTGGATGGGTAAAATTTTTCTCCGTCTTTTTCTTTAACGATATCAACCATTACCACTTCTTTGGCAAAATCGCGTTGGGCGATAGACATAGACACCGTAGAGCCAACATTACCGCCAGCACCGACTACTGTAACTTTCATAGGATTAATCATTTTTGAGAATTAAAAATTTCGCTTAAAGATAATGATTGAAAGTTGAAAGTATAAATTTTGGAAGGGGAAAAGTGGGAAGAAGTGAGTGAGAGGCGAAAAGTGAGAAGTCAGGACGAGGCAGTGTTTATAAATGTTTCATATCCATCTTCTTGCTTCTCACTTAGCTTCGTTCTTCTCTCGAATCCATGCCCCACATCAGTTTGTGGCGGAGGGTATCAAAATAGCTCTGGTTGGGCAGTTCAATTAAATCAATGGTAAAGTTGGAACGCTTGATATTTACTTCAAAAGGATAGGTGTCAATTTTTTTAATCAGTCCGTCGTAGGAGAACAAGACCTCATGCTGTTGTTTCTCTACGGTAACTTTAAGTGACTTATCCGATGGTAGTACCAGCGGACGGGTTGTAAGCGTATGAGGATTGATAGGAGTAAGAACCATAACATCACTGTTTGGCATAACAATAGGCCCACTGGAGGATAAGTTATAGGCCGTAGAGCCGGTAGGCGAGGCGACAATAAGTCCATCAGACCAGTAGTTGTTGATAAACATATCATCATACTCTGCACTCACATTGACCATGGAGGTCGAATCTTTCTTAGAGAACAGAAACTCATTAAGTGCATGGTAAATCTGCCCCTGGTTATCTTCAGCCTCCAAAAGGTACCGTTTGTCAATGCGGTAGTTGCCTTCTACCAAATAATCTAAAGCCTGACTTATATTTTCTTTCTGGGTATAGGCCATGAAGCCAAGGCGTCCACTGTTAACACCCAGGATAGGCTTCTGGATACTTTTCATCAGCCGAGCAGTGTAAAGCATGGTTCCATCGCCCCCAACAGCTATAACGATATCAGCCTGATCAATGGCTTCTTTTTCACTGTCGGTTACCACCGCCGACTTATGGTCTTCTCCATCATAAAGCGCCTGTAACTCTGTACAAAATACAATTTTAACCCCGCTTTTATCTGCCCAGCGCAGGATATTCACAAAGGACTCTTTTACTGAATACTTCTGGGGATTTGCTACAACTGCAAATTTCATGAACGTCAATTTATATTTTCAAGAGCTGGAATCTCAGTGCTTCGGAGATTAATCCACCACGGATACTGGTTCGTGCTGACACCTTCAACGGCCTGATGTGCCAGTGTATAGGGCTGAAGCGTAAAACTCAGGATAACAGGCTGTTCTTGCCAGGCTAAGCTTGGAATAAGTGGCATAGTCCGAGTGAAAAACAAGCCCGTTTCTTTGGTTGGGATATGAAGGTCACTGATAGCAAATTGAACGCCTTGTTCTGCAAGCGCATTCCCCAGGTGCTGTAAGACTATCTTTTCAAAAGGTCCCTCTGGAGCTGTTGCTCTAATTTGTAAGTTAGACATAGAAGCCACCTTGGAGTCATCGGTAACCAAGGATGGGTTACTAATAACTGAACTTAGGTTTGCAAAAAGAGAATCCAGGTTGGGTTGTACTTGTTGTGCAATATCAGTTCCAGTATCCTGAGAAATATCAGAGCCGGTATATCGGCGGAGATTAAATTCCGTGCTGGCATTTGATCGCGAAAGGCGGTATCGGCCGCTATAAGAGGAGGCAAGTTCATTATTTTCCGTTAGCAGTTGTTGGCTAAGGCTGGGACCAAGTTCCGATAAGTAATGGATGTCTCCGGCTTCCATTGCTTGCCATAATCCCGATTCGTTGTCGCTTGTAACCATATCGATTCGATTGAGTTCGATATCGGAAGCTGTGTGATAGTTTTGGAATTTTGCAAAGATAAAAGTGGAATCGTTAGTCTGCTGAGAGAACGAAAAGGGTCCGGAACCGACAGTCTCAAAATTATTTTGACCATTGATGGCCTCTTTGGGATAGATAACCGCAAGAGGAGTCGCTAATTTCTGCAGGAAGTCCGGATCTGATTCGTTAAGGTTAAAGACAACCGTTGTATCGTTGGGAGCCGTAATTCCGGAAATATCATCCAGCTTCCTGGATGAAGAGTTATACACGTAGTGCTGTTCTCGAAAATAGGCTTCAAACCCTTGAATATTCATAAAAAGGCGGGCAGCGCGATCGGATACGCCCGGCTTGGCCATTCTCTTAAATATAAATTTCACGTCACCAGCAGTGAGTTTGCGACCGGTTCCGCTGCCAAAGATATCGCTGTCGTGGTAGAATATATCTGGTCTGAGATGAAAAGTATATTGATAACTGTTATTGGAAGATGTCCATTTGCGTGCAACGGCGGGGACAATATCTCCGCCTTCATCAAAGCGAACCAAGCCTTCATAAATAAGTTGTATGGCATGCATTTCGGATGTGGTTGCCGCCAACAACGGATCAAGTGAACGGATAGGAGTTAGTTCTCCAATATTAAGCTGGTGGAAACTGGCATCTTGCTGGTCGGGCACGGTCTGTTGGACCGTATCCTCGGTTACGGCAGTATCAGGAGTTCGGTCCACGACAATAGTTTCGGGCTGTTTACAAGCAACTGCGATCCCGAGAATAAAAAAGAATGTAAGTAACCGTTGAGTAGAATATAAGAGGCTTATCATCGGATAACGTGATTAATGGACGTTATAATGTGACAATATCTGTTCAGATGTTAGGCTTAATATACGAGGAATCATTTTTTTGAGTTTTATAAAAGCACTGGATCAATGCCTATGAAGATTCCTGTTTGGTTCCCTTTAAGCCTTTGATACCCTTCATTGCCTTTTCGCTTAACAAATTGGTATCATATGATCGTATACGACCTATTTTCTGTTGATGCTGCTTTAAGCCGATTTCAATTAACTTTAGCATTAATTCGCGCATATTCATTCCGCTTTCTTCCCAAAGATAAAAAGAAAAAGAGCCCGGAATGGTGTTTATTTCATTAAAATAAATATCTTCGGTCTCCGCATTTACTAAGAAATCGAGGCGGGCCACTCCGCTGGCACGGAAGGTCTTAAAGATTTTCCGGGAGAGCGATTGGATTTTATCGGTTAGTTCATCAGAGATATCTGCGGGAATAATACGATCGGCCGAGGCCATTCCTTTTTGTCTGCTACCGTCGCTCTGATATTTATCTTCAAAGGAGAGCGTTTCTTCCTGCCCCAGTGGACGCTCACAGACACTGTGCTGCATATCTTCGGGAGCCCCCAATATTGAACAGTTGATTTCCATAAGTGGTGAGACGGCCTTTTCAACCATCAGGTTGTTATCAAAGCGGAAGGAAGTTTCTACAGCTTCGATCAGGTCCTCTTCATCATCAGCTCTGGCAACGCCGATGCTGCTGCCCAATGTTACCGGCTTAATGATAAGCGGGTATCCTAATTGTTGAGCCTGACTGGTAATAGCTTGCTGGTCTTTGGCCCACTCGGCTTCATCGAAATCAAATCCTTCTACCACAGGAATGCCGTGGGCCCGGCACAGCTCCTTGGCTTTTACTTTGTCCATCCCCAGGCTGGAGGCGAACACACGACTGCCGGCATAGGGAATGTTGTACATTTCGCAGGCGCCCTGGAAGGCTCCATTTTCTCCTTCTGAACCATGGAAAGCAGGAAGGACGGCATGGATGGGGTACTGTTCCCGGGATCCAAAAAAACTTTTCTTTTCAGTCTCCTGTAACACCGGCTTGCCCAAATCATTATGAGCAAAAGTACAGGGCGTAGCTTGGTTGATCAGGGCATCAAGGTCTTGGTAATTTTCGAGATCAAGGAGGGGAGCACCTGTTAACCAGCGACCCGACTTGGTTACATAGAGGGGAACAATATGATACTGGGTGTCTTCCAGTGAGGCGATGGCCTGCATGGCTGATAATACGGATACTTCATGCTCGGGGGAAACGCCTCCAAAAGCAACAATGATATTTTTACTGCTCATAAATAGCGGTACAATTTGGTGTTAACTCTTTTCCGAATGATAAGAAAAGATCACCTTAGATGTAGGCCTGATATTATATCGGCTGGGAGAGGATAGTTCATCCTTTGATTTATTTGAATTTTGTGGTTTAAAGCAGACCTCAGTTGGTCTTGGAAAAAAACAGGTATTTGGATACTATGTAGATAATATTTAGATTTTCTTCTCTAACAGAGTCAAAATTTTAAGATCGATATCTTGATATTAATTATTAAGTAAGCCCTCAATAAGAGTATGAGGGCTTTGAATCTTACCAATCATTTATGCGATATTTCTATTCATCAGTAGTACTCTGCATATTACTTTTTGCTTGTTCCGGTCAGAATGGTCCTTCAAAATCAGGAGAAAAAGTAACTACCATTGAGGTTGATATAGATGAGGCAGAGCCTATTCGAATGTCCGAATACTTCTCGGACATCAATTACTTTTACCTGGAATCACCGGATGAGCGGCCTATCGGCAGAGTCTGGAAGATGATGTTTCAGGATAACTATATTGCTTTGTATGATCGAGCAAGGGGGAGTATATGGATTTATACTAAAGAGGGGGAATTTGTAAATGAAGTAGAAATACCGGTAGGGAGGGGGCCCGGAGAATTAACTAATCATGAAGACGTTATTTTTACTAAAGATCATAAGTTTCATATTCTGGGACAACTTAAAATTGTAGTATATGGCATAGAGGGTAGCTTTGTTGAAGAGACAGCGTATCATTTTTGGGCTTATGATTTTACCTATAACCCATCGACGAAAGAATATATAGGTTATGCCAGTAATTCCTTGAACCGGGATCAATTGAATAGGCATGGTGGAAAAAACTTGCTCTACTTTGATAAAAGTGGTGAAATAACGCAAAGTTTTCTGTCTATAGGAAAGGGAAAAGAGCAGATCGGGTATAATATTCCTAATAATTTTCCAACCTATAATGGTGATCAGCTTTTTATTTCGCACTTGGTTGATACCGTATATTCAGTGCATAAAAATGGAGTAATTCCTAAATATGCGTTAGACTATGGTGAATATGCTATCCCTCAAGAAGTATTTGGAAGGAGGTATGATTATCGGAAGAATATGTACAATTGGGGAGAGTTCTTAGAGAAAGAAATTGAGAGTAAAGATTATATCGCCTATCTGTCATATTTTAATGAGACAGATAAGTTTATAAATTTTGATATAGGTACAGGCGAAGAGAATTTCGTTGTATTTTATAATAAAAACACATGTGAGACTCGGGTTGCATCCGATAAAATGATCAATGATATTGATTACGGTTTGGCGACCTACATATACGAAGCCCATGACAATGTTTTATATACAGTTATTGGGGCAAATACCCTGCTTAGGCATTTGAATGATCTATATGAAAATGAGCCCCAAAAATATAAAAGTCCCAAAATGAAGGAACTTAGAGAGCTGGCCCATTCTATTGATAAAAATCGCAATCCCATTTTAATGGTTATGCCTTTTAAAGAGAAGAATGGGGAATAAAGTTATAAAGAGGTCAAACAGTACTTTCTGGATTGCGATTTGCGGTTTGCTGGTTCTCCTGAACGTGCATAGTTTTTATCAAAAAAGAGCATTATTCAAGATTTCGAAGTATCAAAAACATCGATAATTGAAAATCAGGAAAAAGTTCACAAGCGTTTGTTGGAAATGTTATCGACAGGGAGATGCTCTATTATAAAAGCGAAGGTAAACGTATTAATGAACAGTTAGTTAGTACTGTCTCGGGAGGTCAAGTCCAATTCACAAGTTCTTGTAGAAGATTTTCTCTCTAATAAGTGGACACTTGTTTTTGATTTAGCAAGTATAACCTGTACCAAGTGTACCGAGGGGAACTTAGAAAATGAGATAGATCTGGTGGAAGAGGTTGCTAAGAAAGTAGGCCAAGACAGGGTTTTAATCTTGGCCCGATATCGTAATCCGGAAGATATAGACCTTTTTAAAAGGTTGAATAACTTTGATTTAAACATATATAAAAAAGAAAACAATATTGGTCTTCCGGTCGAAAAAGAAGGTGTACCCTATATGTTTTTGGTTGGCCCGGACTTGAAGGCTCATTATCTATTTATTCCCGATCAAGAATTACCAATCTTATCTGAACGATATTTCCATTTGATAAAACAAAAGTTTTAGTAAATAGAATTCCCCGACGCTTTGCATCGGGGAGCGAAAAGATGTCATTCCAAACCCCAAAAGTAGTCGGGAGAGGCTTTATTTATAGTCTCTATTTCTGGGCCATATAATAGAGCTGCATGACGCGGAGCTCGCTGTACCCAACGGCCTTATCCAGCTTGTTGTAGACAATGCGCAGCATGTGGGCACCGACGTCATCCATAACTTCAAGCACTTCATCCTGTTTGCGCATAGAAAGGTCGGAAGCCGCAGCAATGCCTTCGGGACGCAACTTGTTGCCTTCTTTCAGGTAGGTTTTCAGGTGCTTAATGATGGTAACCTGCTTCACCCCGTGTTCTTCAGCCAGATGGTCGATGGATTGTCCATCATTGAAAGCCTGGCCCACTTGTTCAAAGGTTTCCCCGGTATATTTTTTCTTTTTGTTATGCAGCGACTTTTCCTGTTCCTCCAAGTCGTGCTCCTTACAGTACTGGCGGATGAGTTTAAGAAAATCCAGCCCGTATTTTTTCTTCTTGACTGATCCAACGCCATAAATCGGCATTAGATTATCCTTGCTTTGGGGAAAGTAATACGCCATCTCCATGAGGGTGGTATCCGGGAAGATAGCATGCGGTGGTACAGCCTGTTGGTCGGCCAGTTCTTTACGTTTATCCTGAAGCTGTTCAAACAGGTCTTTATCAAAGTTTTGTTCCACATCTGAAGAGGTACGCTCTATGGCCTCATCGCCAACCACCGTGTCGCTGCGATCTAAGGCACCAAAGACGTTTTCTTTGCCGTTGAGTACGGCCTTGGCCTGTTCGGTGAGATGTAGCACTCCGTGGTTTTCTTGTTGGGTCAGGTATCCTTGTTTGACGAGCATACGGCCAAGTAAAATCCATTGTTCTTTGGCCCACTCGTTCCCAATATTATACGTAGAAAGTTCATCATGGCCTTTTTCAACGATCTTATCTTTGGATGATCCCCGCAGGATATCAGCAATATAATAGGCATCGTGGGCTTGGTCCGTCCGGGCAATACAGGATAAGAACTTTTGAGCGTGAACCGTTAGGTCTTCCACTTCAGCATCGAGCGACAGACAGTTGTCGCACATACCACACTCATCCCGCTCATAGGTTTCACCAAAATAATTCATGAGGGGCACCCGGCGGCACTCATCATGCTCTAGGAAGTTCATCAAATCTTTGAGGTGTTTTTCGGCTACTTCTTTTTCTTTGCCTTCCTTCTGGTTGATGAAATACTGAATCTTCTGTTTGTCGGAGCGGCTGTATAACATCAGGCAGTCCGAGCGCAAGCCATCGCGACCTGCCCGGCCGATTTGCTGGTAATAGGATTCAATATTTTTGGGCATGTCGTAGTGCATCACAAAGCGTACATTCGGCTTATCAATGCCCATTCCGAAAGCAATAGTCGCTACAATGATAGAGATATCATCGCGAATAAACAGTTCTTGGTTACGGGCACGTAGCTTCTTGGACAACCCCGCATGATAGGGTTTTACGGAATGTCCTTCTTTCTTTAGTTCTACATACAGCTCTTCCACCTGCTTGCGAGAAAAGCAGTAAATAATGCCGGACTGCTTTTTGCGGGTATAAAGAAAATCGAGGGTCTGCTCTACAGGATCTTCCTTGTCAGCCACTTTCAGGAAGAGGTTGTCGCGATCAAAGCTGGCCAGGAATGTTTCCGAATCACCCAGCTTCAGGATTTCTTTGATATCTTGCCGAACCCGGGGTGTTGCGGTAGCCGTCAGTGCCAGGCAGGTGGCACCCGGAAAGTCTTTGCGAACCTCCGTAAGCTGGCGATAATCCGGACGAAAATCGTGCCCCCATTCCGAGATACAATGGGCTTCATCAATGGTGAACAGGTCTACTTGCTGGTTTGAAAGCAGTTCGCGCGTGCTATCCATCAAGAGGGTTTCAGGAGCTAGGTACAGCATTTTAACTTCTCCCCGCTTCAATTTTGCCACATTCTCCTCGTATTCATCGGGCGTAAGAGAGCTATTCAGATAAATGGCGGGAATATCATACTGACGAAGCTGTTCGACCTGATCTTTCATCAGCGAGATGAGCGGCGATACAACAATCGTCAGCCCATCGAAAAGAAGCGCCGGTATTTGATAGCAAAGTGATTTTCCTCCGCCTGTGGGCATAATCACAAGGGCATCTTCATTATTTAACACCTGCGATATTACATCCTCCTGAAGCGGTCGAAAATCTTCGTATCCAAAAACGTTGTTAAGTTTATTTCTGGCTTCTTTAATCATAGATCGCGGATAAAATTGATTAATCTGATTGCTCAGATATTCTATCTGAAATTACTATTAATAAAACGCTTAAAATTCAGGCTATTTTCACCAAAATTAATAAGCAATCCAATTTCTAATTGGAAAGCAGTAAGGTAATTCAGAATTTGATTATAGTGGGTTTCATTGATTTCTGATATAGCCTTCAGTTCAACCAATACTTTCTCTTCGACTAAAAAATCTGCTCTTCTTTTACCAACAGATTTTCCTTTGTAATACAAAGGCATCGAAACTTCTCGGTTAAAATTGATTCCATTGTTTTTTAATTCAATAGCCAGGCTGCGTTGGTAAATAACTTCTGGAAATCCATTTCCTAAATCAGAATGGACTTCCATCGCACTACCAATGATAGCACCTGTAATATCGCTGTATTTATAATTCTGACCCATTGATGACCAATTAAACAGATTGTGATTTAATAGTAAGAGACTTTAATCATCAAATCCTTACATAAAAAATCACTTAATCTGCTTAATCAGTTCAACCTGTGGTCCTATTTGCTTAAGTACAGGTTTTTAAACTCAAAGGGCTTCTTAAAGTGTTCATCATTGAAGTCCTTCATAAAGTAGATTGACTCACCGGTAGACTTCATTTCAGGCCCAAGTTCCTTCTTGACTTCAGGAAACTTGTCAAAGGGAAATACTGGTTCCTTAATGGCCCACTGGTCGAGCGTAGAGGTTAGCTCTTGCTCGCTGAAGTCGCTCAGCTTAGCTCCGAGCATTACCTTAACTGCAATCTGAGCTTCGGCTCGTCCAGTGGCCTTAGCTAAGAATGGGATGGTTCGCGTAGACCGTGGGTTTGCCTCCAGGACAAAGACTTTGTCGCCCTGTACGGCATACTGCACATTCAGGAATCCTTTGATGTTCATATTATCCGCAATCTTTTTGTGATACTCCTTAATCTTGTCAACGGCAGTATCGCTTAGCGAATAGGTTGGGATGACGGCCGTTGAGTCTCCAGAGTGTACACCGGCTGGCTCAATATGCTGCATGATACCGGAGATATGGAGCTCTTCTCCATCATATACGGCATCCACATCCACCTCTACGGCGTGTTCTAAAAACTTATCGATGAGGAAGGCATTCTCCGGATGCGTCTTCAGTACCCGTTCGGTATAGAACTCAAGCTCATCCTGTTTAACGGCAATACGCATTCCCTGTCCGCCGAGTACATAACTTGGACGGATAAGTACCGGATAATCAATACGATTTGCAATTTCGATCGCTCCATCCACATCCTCGGCCGTACCATAGGGAGGGAAGGGGATATCCAGTTTTTTCAGGAACTCAGAGAACGATCCGCGATCTTCTGCAAAGTCAATCATCTCAAAATCAGTACCGAAAATCTTGATGCCTTCTTCCACAAAGCGCTTGCCCAGCTTCAGGGCCGTCTGGCCGCCAACCTGCAGGATGACACCCTCGGGCTGCTCGTGCTCATAAATATCCAGCACACGCTCCCAGAAGACCGGCTCGAAGTAGAGCTTGTCGGCAATGTCGAAGTCGGTAGAAACCGTTTCGGGGTTACAGTTAACCATGATGGCCTCGTATCCCATATCCTGGGCGGCTTTCACGGCATGGACGCAGGAGTAATCAAATTCAATACCCTGACCAATGCGATTGGGACCACTGCCCAGAATCATCACTTTTTTCTTATCGGAGACGTCACTTTCATTCTCGCCTTCGTAAGCAGAATAGAAGTAAGGAGTTTCAGCGGGGAATTCCGCGGCGCAGGTATCAACCACTTTAAAGGATGGCTTCAGCCCAAGCTCTTTACGTCGGTCGCGCACTTCATTTTCCGTTACCTTTCCATTGCTCTGGCTGAGCATCCAGGCGATTTGTTCGTCGCCAAAACCAGCCTGTTTGAGTTCAAAAAAGTCCTCTTTGGAGATACCTTCGAGATTTTGTCCCTCTGTACGGTTTTCAAGGGAAACCATGTAGCGGATCTGCTGCAGGAACCAAGGATCAACTTTGGTAATATCAGCGACCTCTTCTACCGAGGCGCCCAGTTTGAAGGCGTTTCGGATATTCAGCATGCGATCCCAGTAGGGCTTGATGAGTCGCTCGCGAACATCTTTGCGATCCAGCTCTTCGTAGCCGTCGGCACCGAGACCGGCGCGACCAATTTCGAGTGACTGGAAAGCTTTATTAAGGGCTTCTGGGAAATTCCGTCCAATCGACATAGCTTCGCCCACCGCTTTCATCTGGGTGGTCAGTTCTTCATCCACATTAGGGAACTTCTCGAAGTTGAAACGAGGGGTTTTTACAATTACGTAGTCAATGGATGGCTCAAAGCAGGCTGAAGTGTTGCCTGTAATGGGGTTGGGCAGTTCATCCAGGTTGTAGCCTACGGCCAGCTTGGTTGCAATTTTAGCAATAGGATAACCGGTGGCTTTGGAGGCCAATGCAGAAGAGCGGCTTACCCGAGGGTTAATTTCAATAGCCACAAAGCGGTCGCTGCCCGGTTCAACGGCAAACTGAACGTTACAGCCCCCGGCAAAAGTCCCGATTGAGCGCATCATTTTGATGGCCGCATCGCGCAGCATCTGGAACTGTTTGTCGGTGAGCGTCTGCGATGGTGCTACCGTCACCGAATCGCCGGTATGTACGCCCATCGGGTCAATATTTTCAACGGTACAGATGATCACTACGTTGTCGTTCGGGTCACGCAGCAATTCCAGCTCGTATTCTTTCCATCCGAAGATTGATTCCTCGATGAGTACACGGTGTACGGGACTCATCTCCAACCCACGGCGGACTTTGCGTTCAAACTCATCTTCGCTCCATACGATACCGCCTCCGGCTCCGCCCATGGTAAAAGAGGGACGGATTACGATAGGGAGGCCACCAAGTTCTTCGGTAATTTCTTTGGCTTCCAGCAGCGATTCAGCAGCACGGCTTCGGCATTGCGGGATGTCAATTTCTTCCATCAGGTCGCGGAACTGCTGACGATCTTCCGTAATATCCACGGCATCAATATCAACACCGATAATCTGGATGTCGTGTTCCGTCCAATAATTCTCCTGCTGCAGGTCGCGAACAAGGTTCAGCCCGGTTTGTCCACCCATGGTAGGGAGTACCGCATCCGGATTTTCTTTTTCCACAATTTCCCGGATGGAGTCGAGTGTTAATGGCTTCAGGTAAATTTCATCGGCCATCATAGGGTCGGTCATGATGGTCGCCGGATTGGAGTTGATCAATACAACTTCATAGCCGTCTTCTTGCAAAGAGCGGCACGCCTGTGAGCCGGAGTAATCAAATTCGCAGGCTTGGCCAATAACGATAGGGCCTGATCCGATGATAAGAATTTTGTTAATGTCGTTGCGTCGTGGCATTGCTTTAGTAAGCTATTTTTATTCGAATTTTTTTGGATCTGATTTGTTGGGGCGTATGTCGATACGCCCGCACCCAATATTTTTTACGCCAGTTCTTTTTTTCCTTCTTTGATCATATCCATGAACTGGTCAAACAGGTACCGCGAATCATGCGGGCCGGGCGATGCTTCCGGATGATACTGAACCGACATGCCTGGGAAGTTTTTGAATCGAAGACCTTCGATGGTATCGTCATTTAAGTTTAGATGCGTGACTTCTACCTTTGAGTCATTCAAGTCGTCTTCGTCAACCGCAAAACCGTGGTTTTGAGTCGTGATTTCGACGAGCCCGGTCTCCAGATTTTTCACCGGATGGTTGGCACCACGGTGACCTACAAACATTTTTCTTGTAGAAATACCTTCCGAAAGAGCCATCAGTTGGTGCCCGAGGCAAATACCGAACAGGGGTTTACCGGTGCTTTTGGCATATTTTACCACATCCAGGGCATACTCACTGGTGGCATCCGGATCGCCGGGACCATTGCTAAAGAAAAATCCATCAGGGTTCCATTTCTTTAACTCTTCCTTGTAGTCGCCTTTGGCCGGGAAGATGCGCAACGTGCAGCCCCGCTTCACAAAATTGTCGATAATACTTTGCTTTATTCCGTAGTCAAAAGCGGCCACTTTAAAGGGACCATCGCTGTGTACGGTTTCAGGCTCTTGGCGGGTTACTTCGGTCGCCAGTTCGAGCCCAACCATGTCGTCCCAGTCTTTCGCTTTTTGGACGAGCACATCTTCATCCAGCTCCTCGGAAGAGATAACCGCATTCATAACTCCTTTAGAGCGGATATGGCGGACTAACTTTCGTGTGTCGACGCCGGTAATACCGACAATGTTGTTGCGCTCCAGGTATTCCTGGAGGTTGCCGTCGGCCTGTGGGTTACTATGCTCCCAGGAGAAAGATCGTACAATAAGTCCTGATATCATAACCCGCCGCGCTTCGTCATCGCGACTCATGGTTCCGTAATTTCCAATGTGGGGGTAAGTCATCATCATTAGCTGACCATAATAGCTGGGATCGGTAAAAATTTCTTGGTAACCAACCATACTGGTGTTAAAACAGAGTTCTCCGCCGGTTGTACCTTTTTTGCCAATGGCGAAACCATGTTCTACGGTGCCGTCGGACAGCGCAATGATGGCTTTATCTCTGGGATTCAGTGACATAGTAGAGAGTAGATCGTTTTGAAGGGGTTAAAATTTAGATATAAAAAAAATCCGACAACAGAATTGATGTCGGATTGATTAAAAACAGAAGTGTGCTGACCATTCGAATGATGGTCAAATATTTTTGGTAACAAGGGGAAAGCAAAGATGCTTCCGTATGACTTAACAAGTTTGTGTGAACAGGCCAAAAGTTGTTTACTAACTGCCTTTCATTAAGATTTTTGTGCGTCAAAATGTAATTTTAGCGCAAAACTGCATTAAGATACAAAGCAGACGATGTAATTACAAAGATAATTTCGTGGTATTTGGATTATTGGGTGGGGCTGGCCTGAATGATAAATTCTTTGTTCCACTTGTCGTAGGAGATAGACAGATCGTTAGGGCGACAGCAGATCTGGCAGTCCTCGATATATTTCTGGATTTTACCTTGCGAAGGGTCGACAAAGGTATGGTTAAATTCTCCGCAGTAAACACAACGAAAGGCAGGTGTGTGATTGGTATTTTTTGATTTCATGGCAGTCATACCATCCTCCATACAACGGCTGATAATTACTTAATAATAATCTACATTCTTTGGAGATGAATTAAAAATTCATTGTTGACCTATTTAAGAAATGTTGTCCTGAACAGGTAGCCTGTTAAGGTAGCAAGTCCCCCTGTCAGTCCGCCAATAATGACGGTGATTAAAATAACTAAGCTGGGGTGGGGAAGGCTGAAAAGGTCGGCGATGCGTCCTGTAAGGATGCCATCATTTGCAATATGTATATACAAGGTATGGATGAGCCACCAGGCGCCGATACCGAGTGCGCCAAACCCAAATGAATGTCCTCCTGAAGTACCGAGAAGAGCACCCAATACAACAGCCGGGATGGCCAGCGACCACCAGGGAAGAACAAAGCTTAGCAGCCAGGCAGAAAGAGCAAGAAGTATAGCCAGGATCATTGGTTAATGGTTATTCGTTATTGGGAAATCATATGCTTGGACTGCTGCCTCTATGGTTGTGCCACAAAGTTTGGCAAAGAGTTTCTTCGTGATTCTTTGTGTAGCCTTTGAGAAGCTTCGTGAAATAGCCATGAGAAAGCAGTTTATACTAATTTTTGATTATTATCTAATGTAGCACTATAGAATATCTCACCGAATCGCGTTCGGCAGGTGGCTGCTTCATAAACCATAGTGGATAGAGTTTTCCTTCCGCCCAGTCGTCAATCATGTTGTCGTAATATTTTGATCCGGGATTGCCAGACTGCCCGCCCGGGTAAAGGCCATATGCTTTGACCTCTGGCCCCAGTTCAACGACCATCCGCCAGGAGGGACCATGACTCCCCCGCACGGCATTGATGGATTCAGCACCACCATCAGTAAATACATCCGGTTGACCCATGCCGGGCATTCGTCCAAGGTGGCCAATATTTGTATTGTTTACATAGCCCCACTTCCAGGTATCACCATACGAGCCTAACGATTCTTCCAGCTGTTGAAAGGCCTGATGAAATGATCGATTGATAAGATCCGAGAGCGTTTCTTTGTGGGTGGTATTGATATCATCATACCATTGCAGGGTCGAATCACTTAGTATGAGTTGAGCCGTTTGGTCACGGGCCGGCCGTTGCAGAGGGACCTTAGCTGATTGGTATTCGTCACCCCAGATTTCATTGTTTAGAGTATCCCACCAGTAGTCAAAAACCGATGGGGCAATTTGATTGCCTTTGTTGTAGTAGTTCCAGTTGGCAAGCCCGGTAATGGCCTGCTGTTTATCCGGGGAGAGTGTATCCGTTAACAGGGTCTCCAACAATTTGGGAAGAACCGTTTTAGCGTGATAGTTAAAGGAGTCCATTTGCAATCTTTGCATATCCTTGACGGTAATATCATCCATGGAAGCCAACCGTTCGTTGATGCGTCGTCCCCGTTCATAGGGAGCAAAATCATCATCCAGGTAGTAGGGATAAGCATCGCCGGTAGGATCTTGGTTGGCGGAACTCACAAATCCCCGATCCGGATTTTTGACAGAGGGTATTTGATCAAAAGGGATCCAGCCTTGCCAATCGTATTTAGGATTGGAGCCATCACCAATATACCGGCCCTGGTACTTCCATTTCAGGGGGTATTTGCCCGCCACGGTGAGGGCAATATCCGAACGGTCTGCAAAAACCCAGTTTTGAGCCGGACTTTCGAAATGCCGCAACGCCTGCCGGTACTCTTTATAGTCGTTAGCTTTGTTGATCTCCAGGAAATACTGGAGCTCATTCGACTTCTCATATGCGATCCACCGCATGGCATGAAACTTTGGAATATGTGTTCGCATGGACTCACTCCCCGAAGTCTGTACCACCGGACCGTGATGCGTATAAGTTACCGTATCAATAATTGTTTTAGTGCCTTTTACCTTAATTTTTTCTACCCGTTGTAGGGTCGATTTCCACTGTCCGTCATAGCGATATTCGGATAAGGTTGAATCGCGGAAGGTAATTTCGTACCAGTCCCAAACGTCGGCACTGACGTTGGTGGTGCCCCAGGCAGCATCTTCATTGAACCCAACGATGATAGACGGCGCTCCGGGTAAGGAAACGCCCATTACATTTTGTTCAGGACTGTGCAGTTGCATTGCATACCAGATAGAAGGCAAGGTCATGCCCAGATGTGGGTCGTTGGCAAGAATAGGATAACCGCTGGCCGTTTTAGATCCACTGACGGCCCAGTTGTTACTTCCATTATTAGGATTGGGCTGAAAGGGAGGAATGTCTTGGGCGATGGATGGTGTAAATGTTGAGTCAGGCTGCCGGGTTTGTAAGGGCGTAAAACCCCACTTTTTACTATCTGGTATGACCGGATCGTTCAATGCTGGCTGCACGTTCAGAACGTTTTTTATGAATTCATCACCCAGAAGGGCGCGGGTATTACTCATCCGCAGGTCTTGGTTACTGCCAGCCAGCGTATAGGTCATATTTTTAAGGAGTAGAGCGGTTTTGAGAGGCGTCCATTGTTCTGGGCCGTAATCCAAAATCTTGTACTCCAGTGGGTACTCCCGTTGATCCAGAGAGGTAATCCATGCGTTAACCCCGGCAGCATAGGCTTTGACGGCCTGGGCGGTTTCAGGATTTTCCATCATTCCCTCCAGGGCCCGTTCGGCGGCGTAGGTCATGCCAATTCTTCGTTGGTATCGGTCAAAGGCGACCGTTCGGTTGCCCAGGATCTCCGAAAGTCTGCCTGCAGCGGCATGGGTTTGAAATTCCATCTGCCAGAGTCGCTCCCGGGCGGTAATGTAGCCCTGTGCGAAATAAAGATCCCGATCATTTTGGGCAAAAATGTGAGGAATCTGTTGGTCGTCAAAAACGACTTGGACCGTATCAGAAAGAACATCCGAAGAGAGTGATATCGATTTATCGGGGGGAGCGTTGACAGGAGCATTGGTCCAAAAACCGCTGGATGGACTTAGGAAGCTTCCCAAAGGAGGGGCTGGACCTAATGAAGTGGATAAAAGCCAAAAAAGAGCTGTAGTTGAGAATACTGTAAATAGTAATTGAGCAACTTTTTTGGTCATACTCTTTATCAAATATTTGCCAAATGCCATTCCCCGGATTCGTCAAAGACGAACCTTCCCCCTTCAAAAGGGGATATTAACTTGTCTTTAATTTATTCTGTTACCGTCACTACAAATTCACTACTTCTTAATCATCATTCAAAATTTGACATTTCTCATTCAATCGTTACCACAGCATCTGTTTCATGCAGAAAACGCTGCCGCCACTTTTTAAGAACTCATAAGTGCTTACTTCATGTACCGAAAACCCCGCATCGCGCAAATTTTTGTTGACATCGGTACAGCCTTGTTGAATAATGACGTTGCGTCCATCGGGGCAGCAAGCATTACAGGCAAAAAGTTCTTCTGCCTCGTACTGAGAAGCCTCGATCACTTTATCAAACAGCGTATTGATCAGTTTTAATCCCTCGTCGGTAAAGGCATCCGGATAGATAAGGACTGTTTTTTCATCCAGCACACAGAAGCAGGTGTCAAGATGATAGAACGCTTCATCAACCAGCTCGAGTGCGATAACAGGGATATCGAACAGCTCAGAAATTGATTCATAGGCTGTCAAGGAGGAGCGATATCCATAACCACCCCAAAGCATCCGTTTACCGGTGTGCCAAATGGCATCGCCGCACCCTTCGAAGTCGTCGATTTTCGTTTCATCCAGAAAGTGGGCTTCATAACCGTTCTGACGGTACCACTGTTCAATGTAAGGGACTTCACGCTTACGCTGGTCAGCATGCATAATACTCATGAGGGCATGGCGATTGCCCTCTTGGTCGATATAGGGTAAACTCTGGTTGGCACAAAACACCATATCGGGGAGTCCATCATGATCTTCCAACAACCGTACATTGAGGCCAATTTGGTCAAATAGTGCCCGCACCAAGTCCCACTCATTTTGAGCTTCAATGGTATCTACATTGCCCACTTGGTTGGCCATGTGTGGATTGATGACATAGTCCACGGTATAATGCAAAGGCCGAACCATGAGTACTTCAGTCGGCAGGGGCATGGATGGAAGGTCGGTAATGCTAAAATCGAGCTGGTCGGCAGATGCTATAACGTGCGCCATAGTTTATTCAGTTGATTGGGTAAATTCGAATAGTAGTTCTTTTAAGTATTCAAAAGAATATAGATGCCAAAGATAACCATTTGTGGGAAAGAATAAACTTTTTTGAGCAGATAAAGCAGGATTCAGAGAGGATAAATTATTAGCTTAGCAGAGTGAAATCAATTCCGGGCTGGTTATGATTTGCAATGGTTTGAGGACAAAAATTTTTGATGATAGTTAGCCTGTAATATTTGAAATGCCATCGTAAATGAACTGGATGGAAAGAGCCGCCAGCAGTACGCCCAGAAATCGACTCAGGATTTCGTCTCCCGTTCGGCCAATGATTTTTTTCAGGTAGCTGGAGAGAAACATCAGGATAAGCGTAAGCAGGTACACGGTGAGGATAGCAATAAGAACAGAAACATTGCCTTCGGTCGTGGTAGTATTAGAAAAGAGTAAAATGGAGAGCGTGAGTGCACCGGGACCCGCAAGCAGCGGAATAGACATCGGGAATACCGAAATATCTTTCTTTTCGGTAGCATCTTCGTATTCGGCGTCTTTGGTAATCATGTTAAAAGCCGTGTAGAAGAGCAGCAATCCACCGGCAATACGTAATGATTCGATAGAAATGCCCAGCTGATGAAGCAGGGCCTCGCCATAATTGCCAAAAATGGTGAGTAAGAGCGAAGAGATGAGAATAGCTTTTAATGCCATAACCTTGCGGTGGCGTTTTTCGCCATCCGGCACCAGCGAGTGAAAGATAAGGGCTGCACCGATGGGGTCTACAATGACAAAAAGCCCGGTTAATGCATTCAGATAAATAGCAAAATCCATAGTAGTAATTATTTAGGAAACGTCCTTAGGTAACGTCTGATTTAAGCAAGATTTTATTCAAGAGGTTAGGCGCCCACCGTTTGAGGTAGATACCGGCAATTTCTTTACCCCCGATATAAATTTCGTTCTTCTTTTTTTCAATTTTTGGAAGCAACTTTTCCGCAAAGGCATCGGGAGGCATGCCGTGCTGTTGGCCCTGGCCCATTTTGTTATGCTTGCTGCCGTCACCTTCCAGGGCATTTTTGGTGACATCCGTTTTGATAAAGCCGGGGCACACCAGCGAAACATTAATGTTATGCTCTTGAACTTCTTGACGCAAGCAGTCGAAGTATCCATGCAGGGCATGCTTGGAAGAGGCATAGCTGGAGCGAAGCCGCGTGCCGAACTTTCCCATTACGCTGCTGGTCACCACAATATGTCCCGATTTGTGCTTAATCATGGATGGCAGCAGAGCTTTTGTTAAAGCTACCGCCCCAAAGAAGTTTACTTCCATCACTTTACGGATAACCTCCATTTCTGTGTCAATTGCCAGTGAGCGCTGACTAATGCCGCCGTTATTGAACAGGTAGTCAACAGAGCCACATTGGTTCAGGGCCTGCTGCGCTTTAGAATCAAGAGAGTCGGTATCCGTGAGATCAAGTGGCAGGATGTGAATAGCTGAAGGATCTCCGCCGCAGCTTTCTTTTACTTCCTCAAGCTTTTGTTCCCGGCGCGCCGAAAGGATCAGCTTGGCCCCTCGTTCATGGAGGGCATAAGCCAACGCTTCGCCAATACCAGAGGAGGCTCCGGTAATCCAGGCTACTTTGTCGTGAAATGCCATATTAAGTACAAGGCTTAAAGTCCGTTTAAATGATTCATGTAAAGATGTTGAAACATGCAGAGCATGACAAGAAGAGTTTTAAACTTTCCGATGGATTCAGATACTCTTCAAAGTTTGGTATCTTAGGGTCCCAACGATTTTAGCATCAACAGTGTTGACCCTGTTTACCGTAACTAAAATTATTTGTTGTGAAACCCAGACATAGCATTTTATTAGTAGAAGATGAAGAAGAATCAGCTGAAATGCTGGCCAATTTCCTGGAGATGAATGATTATGAGGTGCTGGTTGCCCATGAAGGGAACCGGGCACTGGAACTCATTGAGCAGCACGCCGGTGAAATTCATCTTGCTATCTTGGATATTATGGTTCCCCATGTAGATGGCAAAGAAATCTGTCGCCATATACGCAAACATCCGGTGCTAAATGATATCCCGGTCATTTTCCTAACGGCAAAGGATGAGGAGCAGGATGAAATTGAAGGCCTTGAGTTGGGGGCTGATGATTACATCCCCAAACCCGCGAGCTTAAATCTTGTTAAGGCCCACGTAGAATCACTGTTACGACGGCAGAATCCCCAAAAAGCGAACTGGTTGCAATACGGCCAAACCTATCTGGATACTGATGCCAAAGAGCTATTCGTTGATAACGAGAAGGTTGAGCTTACCTCCACTGAGTACACACTCATCGAACTGATCTATAAAAATCCCAAACGGGTATATACGCGGCAGGAAATTTTGGAGCATATTACAGAGGAAGATCGATTTGTATTTGACAGAACGGTAGATGTGCATATCAAAAATTTACGGTTAAAGATGGGCAAGGCGGGCAAAGTCATTAAAACTTATCGGGGCATTGGCTACGGGTTGAACCGTGAAATTGTGAAAGTGTGACCGCTGATGAATCTGATGGCCCGGATTAATAACGTTGATTTCAGAATCAGTTTAATCAAACAATCTGCTTAATCAGTGATATGAAGATTCGTTCAAAACTGGCATGGACATTCATTCTTTTACTGATTTTCGGCATAACCTCCATCAGTAGTTATGCTATTTTGTTTATTCGGGATTACCTGCTGGAAGAAGGCCGCCGTGAGATGAGTAAAGAAACGCGATGGCTGGCGGTAACAGTTGCCAATCTGGATGAAGGGAGCCAGTTTACTGCTCATTTTGAACAGGCCGCCCGTATTTCCGGTTACCAGCTTGCGCTTTATGACTCTTCCGGGCAGCTGGTCACTTCCTATAAACCGAATGAATCCGACTATGCTCCTTACCAGCATTTACCTGAGGGTATTATGGCAAGTTTAAAGGCACGGGATAATCTCGCACTCTTACCCCGGAATAGCGATTCAGAGTATTTGACCAGCTATATTCAACTTGTCAGTAATACTGGTACTCGACAATATTTGCAGGCAGCACAATTAAAAGATGAAATTTATGCTCCCATAAAAACGATCCGGTGGATTATCTATTACGGAATGTTCATTTCCATTGGACTGGTCATCGTGGTGAGTATTTGGATGTCTCGTTACCTCACCAAACCCATTACCCAGATTAAAAATGCGGCCCAGGATATTGCCGAGGGCGAGGTAGATCGAGAGATTGACCTGAAACGTGGAGACGAGTTTGGTACACTGGCAACCTCCCTGAATCAAATGGCGTTTAAGCTTCGTGAAGATACGCGCCAAATTAAACGATTTGCCGAAAAACAGCGCCAGTTTTTTGCTGATATTACCCACGAAATACGGAATCCGTTACATACTATTTCTGCTGCACTTGAAATGCTTGAGCTGGAAAAAATATCTGCCAACCAGAAAGAAAAATATATTCAGACGGCCAAAAAGCAGACGGATCGGATTTCGCATCTTTTTAAAGACCTAAAAACGCTACAGCGCTATGATTCGGATGAATACTTTATTGAACCTCAGCGGTTTGAATTGTCAGAAATTGCAGAGCATATGATTGAATGGCATGCAGATAGCGCCGATCAAAAGAGTATCACCCTCCAAATTGATCAACATTCATGTGTGGCCGTTGGTGATCCCGGTAAAATAGAACAGGTAGTGGATAACCTGATTTCCAATGCCCTGAAATACACAAATAGCGGAACGGTGAGCCTGCATTATGCGCAAGAGGGGGATGGGGTCAAAATTGAGGTGGCGGATACCGGGATCGGCATTTCAGAAGAACACCTCGATCGGCTATTTGACCGGTTTTACCGAACCGACAAGGCACGATCACGCGATAAAGGCGGCACCGGGCTGGGACTTGCGGTCGTTAAGAGTATCCTTACCGCCCATGGCACTGATATCAAAGTCGAGAGTAAAGTGGGTAAAGGTACAAAGTTTTGGTTTGAATTGGCTAAAGGATGAATTCAGCATGTAGATTTGTTCTAAATAAAATGGAGCGGCTTTTCTTCAAATTCTCTTCACAAAGGATTGGTTTCTTTAGCATGATATGTTGGAAGCTATGCAAAACAGATTTGTATGGTTGTTGCTTCCTGATAAATAAAACGCAAAAGATCAGTTAAGATGTCCACAGAGGAACGACGTATTGGTATTGTGTTAATGAATTTGGGCGGACCGACAGCCGATTATGCTGTCAGGCCTTTTCTTTACAACCTATTTAGAGATGAGGATATCATAAAAATGGGGGGCGGAAAAGTGCAGGACCTGTTTGCCAAACTGATATCCAAATTCAGGGCGCCAAGTGTTCAGGAAGATTATGAAGAAATTAATGGATGTCCGCGGGGTTGTATGGGCAGCAAGCACTGCCTCAATCGGAAAAATAGTGTTAAGTCTACCTGCTGCTCGCCAATCAACAGTCTTACAGAAAAGCAGCGACGGGGAGTAGAAAAGTATCTGAAGAAAGAGCTGCCAGATGAATCCGTTAAGGTATATACGTGCATGCGTTATTGGTTGCCCTTTGCGGACACCACGATGGATGATATGGTGGCAGATGGCATTACACACGCTGTTATGGTGCCGTTGTATCCACAGTTTTCATGGACAACCACAGGCAGTAGCTTTCGGGATTGGGAGACAAAGCGCGAGGAAAAATTTGGAAATCAGACTCCGTGGAAAGAATTCCATGTCAAGAATTACCACCTGAACCCTCAATATCTGCGATCAATGAATGAGCGGATTGATGAGGCCCTGGAAGCGATGGATGAAGAGACCCGCAATAAAACACATTTTATCTTCAGTGCCCACGGAACACCCAAGCTGGAAGTGCGAAGCGGAGATCCTTACACTGCCGAAATAAATCAAACAATGGAAGCTATTATGGAGATGCGGGGCTATGATCATGAGTACTGGCTTGGCTACCAATCCAAAGTAGGTCCCCAAAAATGGACTCAGCCCAACACAGCAGAGTTGGTTGAACGGCACCTGGAATATGGGATTAAGAATTTTCTGATGATTCCTGTTGCCTTTGTCACCGATCATATTGAAACGCTGTATGAATTGGGTGTTGAGCTCAAAGAAGATTTGGAAGAAGAAGGTTTTGAATTTGAGAACCTTAAAGTTATGTCCGGTATAAACGATCATCCTGCTTTTATTCAGGCGTTGGCCGATGAGGCCCTTGATAAATTGAATCACATACTGGATGTGAATACGAAATCAGAGACAGAATCAAAAAAGGTTTCAGCTTAGTTGATGTCCGTTAATCCTCCTAAAATATCAGACTTTTGTGTGGTCGGTGTAAACCACTGGGAAGCCACTATTGATATTCGTGAGCGGTTTAGCCTGAGTGAAATTCAGAAGAAAGAGCTCATTGAAGCAGCGCTCCGAGAAGGGCTTGAAAGCTTGTTTGTGGTTTCAACATGTAACCGCACCGAGATTTTTGCTCAGAATGTATCTCCCCAGGAATTGATCCGGCTACTGGTAGCTTATTCAAATGCCAAACTTGATGAATTTCATAATTATGGATTTGAAAAAGAAGGTCGCCCTGCGGTACAGCATCTGTTTCAGCTAAGCGTAGGGCTCGACTCGCAGATTTTGGGCGATGTCCAGGTCGTTAATCAGGTTAAAGAAGCCTATGAGTTTGCCAGTAACCTGGATGCGGTAGGCGGTGAGCTGCATCGCCTGATGCAGCATATTTTTCGGGCACACAAACGATCTCGGAACGAAACTTCACTGGGCGAGGGCGCTGCTACAACCGCCTATGCTGCCGTCAAATTTGCTGTGGAAACATTCGATAACCTGGCCGATAAAGATATCCTGCTGGTAGGAACCGGAAAGATCGGCAAAGTAACATGCAAAAATCTGATTAACCTCGGTGCCCGGAAGTTGACGCTGATCAACCGGACCCGCGACCGTGCAGAATTTGTGGCTGATAAGTTTGACCTGGAAGTGGCTGACATGGAGAAGCTTCCAGAAAATATTGCCGAAGCTGATCTGATTATTGTGGCAACGGGAGCACAGCAGCCGGTAGTCACCCTCGATGATATGAAGCCGTCCATCCTGAATCCATCATTTAAGGTGTTGGTAGATCTGTCAGTGCCCCGAAATATCGATCCGGAGATCGGAGATTTAAAATTTGTGGATTTGGCAAATATGGACTTCCTTACGGATGTTACCGACGAAGCCTATCGCCGGCGAGAAGAGACCATCCCGATCGTGAAAAAGATTATTGATGATGAGCTCACGGACTATCAGAATTGGCTCAGCAAACAAAAAGTGGTGCCTACTATTAAGGCACTGACTTCTAAGTTCGATACCATCCGGGAAGATGAGTTCGAGTTTTTTAAGAATAAAATTTCGGATACGGATAAAGACAAAGTCGAAAATTTAACCCGACGCATTGTGAACAAGATTGCTGCTTATTCTATTGAGCACCTGCGCGACCATCATGAGTCTGAGCAGGTAACGCAGGTTGTGCACGATATGTTTAAACTTGAGACGCAGAAAAAAGATAATGAGTAAGTCTCCAATTCGTATTGGTACCCGGGATAGCCAGCTGGCGACCTGGCAGGCAAAACAAGTAGCAGGAAAGCTTCAGAAGCAGGGTCATGAAACAGAGCTGGTTTTTGTAAAGTCAGAAGGAGATCTGGACCTTTCCACGCCGCTTACTGAGATGGGAGGCAAAGGCGTTTTTACCAAAGCTCTGGATGAAGCTCAGCTATCCGGGCAGGTTGATATAGCGGTTCACTCTTTTAAAGATTTGCCTACCGAAAACCCACTTCCGCTAAAAGTAGGGGCCATTCTTGATCGTGCAGATCCGCGTGATACTTTGGTAGCCCCCGGCGGTACCGATTTTTTGGATGACACCTCATACCAAGCAACGATTGCAACGGGCAGTAATCGTCGCCGCGCCCAATGGCTGCACCGCTATCCCCATCACGAAGTGGTCGATATTCGTGGCAATGTGAACACGCGTCTTAAGAAAGTGGAGGATAACGACTGGGACGGAGCGATTTTTGCAGCGGCAGGCCTACAACGGATTGACCTCGGACATCATATCAGTCAATATCTCGATTGGATGGTATCGGCTGCCGCACAGGGGGCCATGGCCGTGATGATTCGTGAAGAGGATGAAAATATGCAGGAAATTATTGAGGCACTCAATCACGATGAAACCGCACTTTGTACGACCATTGAACGAGACTTTTTGCACGATATGGAAGCGGGATGCAGCGCTCCGGTCGGTGCGTATGCTTTTATTGAGGATGGTCAGGTACACTTTAAGGCGGTTGCACTCACCCTTGATGGAAGTGAACGATACGACTATGAGGAAACAGTAGCCGTCGGTGAAGCCAGTGACTTAGGTCACGCTGCCGCGCAAGACTTGCTCAGCCAGGGAGCCATCAAAGTTATTGAAGAGATGAAATCTGACCGCAGATGAATCAGATTACGCTGATATAGCTGATTAATTTCAGTGAAATCAGAGATAAACAGTGAAATCGATCAATCAGGTTAATCAGCGATCAATGAGACAACACAAACAGAATATTTTAGTTACGCGACCTTTATCTGCGCAGCAACTTGAATATGCACGGATTCTGGGGCTGGAACCGATCATTGAACCAGCATTATCCTTTAGCTTCCCCAATTACTGGGATCAGGTTTTAAAGACTATCACTGATAATCCCAAATCGGATTGGGTGTTTACCAGTGCCAACGGGGTTAAAGCCCTGGCAGAGCTTATGGAAGCGGGACTACAACCCCGTCCTGAAACGCAGCTTTTTGCGGTAGGGGCCAAAACCCGGGATGCACTTCAAAAGTTAGGACTTAATGCCCAGATTCCTCGTACCCAGGATGGCAAGCATTTAGCAGAACTTATTATCCGGGAGGGAAAAATTGACTCGGTGATCTATTTCCATGGCAACCTGAGTCGCGATGAAATGACGAACGGGCTCTCAGAGGAGCATATTGAAGTGATTGAACTGGAAGTGTATGAAACGATTATTAATGCGGTTCATATGCCTGAAAACCCCATAAGTGGAATCCTTTTTTATAGTCCCAGTGCGGTAGAAGGTTTTGCCCGTGGTCAAGGCTTTAAAGATGAGTTGCCCCCCTTATTTGCAATCGGCCCGACGACGGCCAAGGCATTGAAAGAGCAAACTGATCAGCATATAGAAATTGCCAAACAACCGGATACAGAAGTGTTGTTGCGAACGGTATCAGACTACATTTTTAATAAAACAGAAAGTGTTTAACCATATATTTCCACAAATAGTACGGATTAATCAGTTTAAATCTGTGTAGATCAGTGGCTTAAAGAAAAGTATTTATGAGCAACGATTTTCCCGAGTTAAAGAATGATTTATTATTACGAGCCCTTCGCGGTGAAGAAGTTGAACGCCCACCGGTGTGGATGATGCGGCAAGCGGGACGGTATCTTCCGCAGTACATGAAACTTCGTAAAAAATATACCTTCTTTGAACGCGTGGAAACGCCTGAACTGGCTTGTGAAATTACCATCCAGCCTATTGATGAGTTAGAACCGGATGCTGCCATTATCTTTTCGGACATCCTAACCGTGCCGCAAGCATTGGGTATAGATGTTGACTTGGTTAAGGGCAAAGG
Source organism: Fodinibius salsisoli (assembly GCF_026229185.1). Taxonomy (GTDB): domain Bacteria; phylum Bacteroidota; class Rhodothermia; order Balneolales; family Balneolaceae; genus Fodinibius; species Fodinibius salsisoli. Next base: position 256,687 of record NZ_JAGGJA010000005.1, read on the forward strand.
GCCTGTGATGGACAATCCCATCCGAAGCGTAGATGATGCTTTTGCAATTTTGGCGGAAGATGTTCCGCAGAAGCTGAATCATGTGATGGAAGCCATCACACTGACTCGTCAAGAGCTTAACGGGCGCGTTCCACTGATTGGTTTTGCCGGCGCTCCTTGGACGCTCTTCTGTTATATGGTGCAGGGACAGGGTTCAAAAAACTTTGCCAAAGCCAAGGCGTTTATGTATCAGCATCCTGATGCGGCGCGGCACGTAATGAAAGAACTAACTAAGGCCACCATTGATTACCTTAAGGCACAGATCAAGGCGGGGGCACAGGCCGTGCAGCTGTTTGATTCCTGGGCCGGACTGTTGAGTCCCGAGGATTTTAACGAATGGGCAATGCCGTATTTGATGGAGATTTGCGATGCCATTGATGAGGTCCCCATGATCCTGTTTGCAAAGGGCAGCTGGTATGCACTGGAGCGGTTGAGCTTTAAAAGTAAGGCCGCAGCACTTGGCCTTGACTGGACGATCACTCCCGAGTATGGTCGAGAAGCCACGCGCGGAGATATCGTGTTGCAGGGAAATTTTGATCCCTCAAGACTGATGATGCCTACATATGAGATCCAGCGCCAGACAACACGAATGATAGATCGATTTGGCGTTCAGAATTACATTGCAAATCTCGGGCACGGTATCCTTCCGAATATTCCGGTTGATAATGCCCGCGCCTTTGTAGATGCCGTTAAAGAATATGAATCTGAATAGAACACGAAATTTGTCCCCCTTTGAAGGGGGATTAGGGGGATGACCCAAAGCAAATGAGATATGTCAGTTGAAAACAATAACTACGGTTACAATAAAAATCTAAAAGAGCTTGCAAGAAAGCTTCGAAAGGACTCTACAAAAGCTGAGGTTCGACTTTGGGCTGAGTTGTTACGAGCTGGTAACATGTTGGGGTACAATTTTTTACGTCAGAGACCAGTGTTGAGCTATATTGCTGACTTTATGTGCAAAGAGCTTCAGCTCATCATTGAGGTTGACGGATATACTCATGAAAAGGAGCGGAAGTGGTACAAAGATTTAGATCGACAAAAAGAGCTCGAAGAAAAGGGGTTTACTGTTCTACGGTTTACGGATGATGAAATAATGAATGACCTCAAAAATGTTGAGAGATCTATAAAAAAATGGATTGAAGATCATCCCCCTGCGCCCCCTTCGAAGGGGGACTCTAAAGAGCCTTCAATCAAAGAACGGTTTGAATCGTACATCCAAAACCTGCAGGACGAAATTTGTGATAAATTGGAGGAATACGAACAGGGCGCCCGGTTTCGTCATGACGACTGGAATCGCGAAGGCGGGGGAGGAGGACACAGCCGCGTCATCGAAAAGGGCAGTGTTTTTGAAAAAGGGGGAGTCAACATTTCTGCTGTGCATGGAGAGCTGCCCGCTGTGATACGCAAGCGGTTCGACGTAGAGCAGGGCTGGTTCTGGGCCGGAGGAATATCGCTCGTCTTGCATCCCCTAAATCCTATGGTGCCAACGGTTCATGCTAACTTCCGCTATTTTGAGCTTTATGATGATGCAAGCATGAACGAAGTGCGGGACTGCTGGTTTGGTGGAGGTGCTGATCTGACGCCGTACTATTTGTGGGATGAAGATGCCGTGCACTTCCACAGCGTGCTTAAAGCAGCATGTGATGAACATGGCTCTGACCTATATCCCAAATTTAAAAAAGAGTGTGACGACTATTTTTACAATGAGCACCGGTCTGAAGGGCGGGGTGTCGGTGGACTGTTTTTTGATTACCTGCGTCCAACGGAAGAGCGGTCAGCAGAAGATTGGTACCGGTTTACGACCGAAGTGGGAAGTGCTTTCCTCGAAAGTTATAGTCCGATTGTTGACCGCCGTAAAGATGAATCTTATACCGAAGAACAGCGCTATTTTCAGGAAATTCGGCGCGGCCGTTATGTAGAGTTTAATTTGATCCACGATCGTGGTACCTTGTTTGGCCTTAAAACAGGAGGACGGACAGAATCTATTTTAATGAGTTTACCGCCTCGCGTTCGGTGGGATTACGATTTTATTCCCGAAGAGGACAGCCGGGAAGCGTACCTTATAGATCGGTTGGAAAATCCCATCGACTGGATCGAATATGGTGAAAAAGAAAATATTTTAAATTAATACTATAAAATTTATGGGCGTATCGCGATACGCCCCAACGGTCAAATAATTATGGCACACGGACAATTTCCATATATTCGCGGGCGACGGCTCCGCACAACTAAGGCATTACGAGCAATGGTAGCCGAGCATAATCTTAAGCCTGCTGATTTTATTGCTCCTGTTTTTGTGATGGAAGGTAAAAATGAGAAGGTAGAGATTCCTTCTATGCCCGATTACTATCGCTATACACTAGACCTGTTGCTTGATGAAGTTGATGAATTACAGCAGGCAGGAATTCAGTCGGTCCTGGTTTTCGCTAAAGTCCCCGATGAAAAGAAAGACAATAAAGGTACAGAGGCCCTTAACCCGGAAGGCTTGATGCAGCGGGCCGTAGGTTCGATTAAAGAACAGTTTCCGGAGATGTTGGTAATGACCGATATTGCCATGGATCCCTATTCCAGCTACGGGCATGACGGTATTGTGGAAGACGGAGAGATCCTGAACGATGCCTCTGTTGAGGTATTGTCAAAGGTGGCGGTAAGCCATGCCGAGGCTGGTGCCGATATGGTGGCGCCTTCGGATATGATGGATGGGCGTATTGGCGCTATGCGCGAAGCTCTGGATGAAGCCGAATTTACTCACACCGGTATTATGGCCTACAGTGCAAAATACGCCTCCAGCTACTATGGTCCATTTCGTGATGCCTTGGATTCGGCTCCGGGTTTTGGTGATAAAAAAACATACCAAATGGATCCGGCGAATGTTCAAGAAGCCATCAAAGAAGCTAAGCTGGATGAGCAAGAGGGGGCCGACATCGTTATGGTAAAGCCAGGCCTGCCATATATGGATGTAATTCGAGCCGTCAAAGAAAACGTATCAGTACCCGTATCGGTGTATAATGTTTCTGGCGAATATGCTATGTTAAAGGCCGCTGCTGAAAAGGGCTGGCTGGATGAAGAAGAAGTAATGCTCGAAACATTGATTGGATTTAAACGAGCCGGCGCGGACCTGATTGCTACCTATTTTGCGAAACAAGCATCGAAATTATTGAATAGAAAGTAAATAAAAGAATAGTCATCTCGACCAGAAGGGAGAGATCTTTTATAAAACGGATCAGCATTGTAAAAGATTTCTCGTTGCCCTCGAAATGACAATGAATGAGTTATTAGAAACCATTATGTTAGAAACCAGTGAAAAACTATTTGAACGAGCACAGCAATTTATCCCCGGCGGTGTTAACTCTCCGGCACGCGCCTTTAATTCCGTCGGCGGATCGCCGGTCTTTTTTAAGAAGGCCAAAGGTTCCATCCTGACCGATGTTGACGGCAAAGAATATATCGATTATGTGGGCTCTTGGGGACCGATGATTTTAGGACATGCCTATGAGCCGGTGATTAAGGCGGTGCAAGAAACGGCAGCACAATCCACTTCGTTCGGCGCACCCACAGAGATTGAGGTAAAGATGGCAGAATTAGTTAAACAGATGGTGCCCGGCGTTGATAAAATCCGCATGGTCAATTCCGGTACGGAAGCTTGCATGAGCGCCATCCGTGTAGCCCGGGGATATACCGGCCGGGATAAAATTATCAAGTTTGAAGGAAACTACCACGGTCACGCCGACTCTTTTCTTATCAATGCAGGCAGCGGTGCACTGACGCTTGGCACGCCGAGCAGTCCCGGGGTGACCAAAGGTACGGCCAAAGATACACTCACCGCAGACTTCAATGATCTGAACTCGGTGAAACAGCTGCTGAATGAATATAAAGATGAGGTAGCGGCTATTATCGTGGAACCTGTGGCTGGTAATATAGGGTGTATTCCTCCACGTGAGGGTTTTCTTAGCGGACTTAGAGAACTTTGTGATGCCCATGATACGGTGCTTATTTTTGATGAAGTGATGACCGGATTTCGCGTATCCAAAGGGGGAGCCCAGGAACGTTATGGGGTTTCAGCAGATCTTGTGACTTATGGCAAAATTATTGGCGCCGGCTTGCCGGTAGGTGCTTTTGGCGGAAAGAAAGAAGTGATGCAGGTTGTTTCTCCGGATGGTCCGGTTTACCAGGCTGGAACCTTATCGGGCAATCCCCTGGCTATGGCTGCCGGCTATGCTTTGCTTTCTGAATTGCAGGAAAACCCGCTCCATTACGATGAGCTGGAAGAAAAGACCACCTACTTATATACGGGCTTGCAAGAGCAGTTTGAGGATCATGGTGCTTCGGTTCATATCAATCGCGTAGGTTCTATGATTAGCGTCTTTTTTACCGAAGAGCAAGTTGTAGACTTCACTACAGCCCGAACCACCGATGAAACGCTATTTAAGCATTTCTATCACAAGATGTTGGAGCAAGGTATCTATCTACCTCCATCACCATTTGAGTCATGGTTTTTAGCAAATTCACTGACAGAAGAACAGCTGGATGATACGATACAGGCTGCAGGCCAGTCGATAAAATCTGCATTAAGCAACGGATAGATGAGCAACTTAATTGAAAAATTGATGAAGCGGTGGGGCGTGCAGACTTATGGCGGCCTGCTGCTTATCTTATTTATTTTTTCCGTGACGGGGATGTCCGCACTGTATGTACGTAAATGGGTATTTGTCTGGCTGGGATTTAATGCAGAGACTCCTCTTTGGATCGAAGCAATTGCATGGGTATTAGTCGTTTTTCCCTCTTATCAACTGCTATTCTTACTGTATGGATTTATTTTGGGGCAGTTCGATTTTGTATGGAATTTCGAAAAGAAGAGTCTCCACCGTATTAAAAGTTTGTTTGTAAGGGGAGAAAGCCTTTAATCTTTGGCCATTTTTTCCAGTTTTTTCTGTTTTTTGCGAGGCAGATCTTCTACCACCAGACTGTAAGAATCTTTAATCCACTCTTCAATAAGCTCATCATCAAGGGCCCCCTTGGGATCAACCGTATTCCAGTGGCGTTTATCCGTATGCTGACCGGGTTGCACTTCTTTATAAAGGTTCCGGAGCATAGAAGCCTTAACTGGGTCGCATCTTAAATTAATGCCGTCAAAACTATCTTCATCGGCGGTTGCGAAAACCTTGTCCATCACTTTAAATGCAACAATATTTTCTTCATCAAAGGGATAACCTTCAGATGTACCGTCGAATGAGAGACAAAATTTTCGAAATTCTTTTAAGTTCATGTATATCTGTGTTTCTAAAAGTTATTGGCTTTGGTTGTTACTGAAACAACATCTTGATAAACTATCGGTTGATGTTGTTATAGTCGGTAATAAATTCGTTAAGTAAGCCTTCCGCCGCTTCAGGTATTAGCTGTAACCGATCGTAAGAGGCAATACCAAGAGTACCACTCTCCCATGTGCTGGCTGTTGTTCGTAAGTCTCGGTTTAGTACAAGTTTAATAGGCTGATAAAAATATAGATTGATAGAAAATGGAACCAGCCCGCGACCGACATCCATAGCATTAATATGCATATGAAGCAGAGGGTATTGATCGGACTGTTTCAGCTCTTCTGTCGATATAAGCGTAATTTCTCCATCTTTTAGCGCTTGTTCTCCCATCTGTTGCAGAGAGGTAATTTTAATTTCGCCCTTCTGTGTCAACGAGACGTTTGCTTCATAATTAACTGAAAAACCCATGGCCTGGATACCCTTGAGTGAGTTTATTTCTCGACTCACTTCATTTTGGGCATTTAAGAATATAGGGCACAGCCATAACAATACTACAAGCAAAAATTGTTTTTCTTTTTGAATTATTCTTCTCATAGTTCGCAAATTCCATTCAACCAAGAAGTATTAACGTCCAAAATGAACGAATCGTGCCTGTAGAATAAAAAAAGCCCTCTTTTACAGCTTAGGAAGTCTTTTTATAATTAATGTTAAGTTATAATAATGAATGGAAACTGCAAGTATGAATTTTGTAGTGACAGGAAGCTCTAAATGGTTACATACTCTTCCAGATAGCAGTTGCGAAGAGAATCCAGGAAGCTATAAAACAGAGCCCGCCAACAGGTGTGACAGCACCGAGCCAGCGAATACCGCTTATGGAAAGCAAATATAAGCTTCCGGAAAAAATGAGGATGCCGGCGACCATCAGCCAACCCGACCATGAAAGTAAGCTTGAGGCCGGAAGGAAACGTGCTGCCACCCCCACAATTAACAAACCGATGGCATGGTAAAAATGATAGGAAACACCCGTTTCAAAGATGGTGAGCATTTCTTCGGATAATGTTTTTTTAAGTCCATGTGCACCAAAAGCACCCAGAGTAACAGCCAATGCCATGGCAATAGACCCAATAAATAGAAATATTTTGTGCATGGGATACTTTTTTTATACCACCAGTTAATTTAGCCTTTAAAGTCGATATCTTTATGTGTGCCGTCACAAAAAGGTTTGGAGGTTGAGCCACCACAGCGACATAAAGCAATATTTTTGGAACTGCGGGCTGGTTGTCCTGCTATTGAATAGACCTGGTAACTGCCCTCCACCAGGGCCGGACCGTTTTTCATCAGTTTAATTACCAGGGCCCCCTTATGCTCTTCACCATCTACAGGCTTCAGTTTTTCTATGTCGAAAGCAGCCGGGGCATCAAAAGAGATGTCTTGATGCGAATTATCACACAGCGGCTTGTTTTGTGATTCGCCACAGCGGCATAAAGCCAAGCGCGTGTCTTTCAGGAGCGTTTCGCCGCTGGCATTTTGTACTTCTATATCCCCACGGAGATAGACAGGACCATCGGGTGAAATAATAACTGCATTTTGCGGTTCTGGCTGTTCATCATGATCTGTATCCTGGAATTTTAAGGCTCCTGTAGGACAGTGGCGGACAACCTCCTGGATTTGAGCTCTCTCTGCGTTTTCAGGCTGTATCCATGGCCTTTTATCAGGATTAAAAACCGAAGGTAAACTTTTGACACACTCAGCAGCGTGGATGCAGCGCTCCTGATCATATTCAACGGTTATATCGGCGGCTTCGTAATGACGTATTTTGGATTTCATAATATATATTTTTTGCGTTGGCTTGCTGGCAGAGGGGCCGGAGCAGATTAAATATCCATCGGATTGGGATACTTGAATTCGTAATTAAGCTTATCTTTTAATTTTTGATTGGATACCAGCTTATAGTCTTCAATATCCTCATCTTTAAAAGTGGGCTTCTCAAGTCCCAGAGCTTCTGCCATAGCCGGATAGAATAATTTTTTAGGCGGATGTCCATCGGTGACTGCATTAAAAACTTCGCCGGTAATATTTTCGTCAATAACCTGCTGTATAATCTGGATACAGTCGTCTCTGTGAATAAAATTGATAGGGGCATTTCCCTTATCCAAATTTTTGCGTCCCGACATGTAGCGACCAGGGTGTCGATCATATCCATAGAGTCCGCCAAATCGAAGAACAGTAGTCTTGAAGCTGGACTCTGACATGAGGATGCTTTCAGCCTCGATAAGCGCATTTCCTGTTGATCGAACGGCCTTACCAGCAACGGTGTCGTTTTCTGTAACAACTCCGGGACGCTCGGGGTAAACCGATGTAGAGCTTACAAAAATGACGAAATCAATAGGGGACTTTTTGACTTTTTCTATTACAGCAGCAATCTGCTTCGGATGGAACTCTTCCACATTGTCTCGCCTTCGGCCGGCCGGGATGTTTAAGATAAGGAGGTCGGCGTCCCAGAAACCGTCATCCGCATCTTCATTAAGGGTTGGTTCCAGATTAATAAAATAGGGATCAATCTGTTTTCCTTTTAAAATTTCCAATTTATCAGGATCTGTGGTGGAGCCTTTAATAATATGGCCTTTATTACGGAGTATTTCTGCCAGTGGCAGGCCCAGCCATCCGCAACCTAAAATGCTAATAATCATAGTCTAAAATCTAATTGTAAAGAGGACTCTATGTTACAAAAAAGCAGCTAAAATTATAAACTTTTAAAGATGGAACATCTATTATGATTTAAAGTTACAGGGAATAACGAATGGAGTATTTGTTGCATTCAATAATTTTAATAAATCAGTTAATGATATGAATCGGATAACATGTGCAGTTGTTATGCTAATGGTGGGAATTGTATTTTCATCTTGTAGTCAAAAATCGCAGGATGAAATGAATAAGATGCAAGAAAGTGCTGAGCAGACAACCGAAAATGCTATGAATTCTGCAGAAGAGGCCTTGAGCTCTATGCAGGAAGAGTTTGTCAGTACAGTGGGTGAGCAACAGCAAGCATTAAATCAGGAAATGGAGGAGGTGCAGCAGGCCATAGATAATCAATCTGAAGAGCTTGAGCCTGGGCTGCAGGAACGCTGGAATGACCTGAAAGACCAAAAAACGCAACTTGAAGAAACCTATCAAAAGGTGAAATCAGGCTCTGTTGAGAATTTCGAAGAAATAAAAACGGACCTTCAGGATCAACTGCAGGATTTCAAAGACAATTTGGCCCAGCTTAAAACAGATCTGGGGATTGAAGAATCGTCTAACTAATTAACTACTGAGCGTAATATTAAAAAAGGCCCGGTCGTAAAAGATCGGGCCTTTTCTTATTACTTAGCTGTAAAGAATGGCTTTTATTCTTCCCCCATGTAAGGATAGGTCCAGTCTTTGGCCGGAACCGTGGTTTCCTTAATTGACCGAACTGAAAGCCAGCGCATAAGGTTGGCAGCACTACCGGCTTTGTCGTTTGTTCCGGATTTTCGTGCCCCGCCAAAAGGTTGCTGGTTAACAATGGCGGCCGTGGGTTTGTCATTAATATAAAAGTTACCCGCTGCCTGACGTAGATAGTCAGCCATCTGCTTTAGTGCATATCGGTCTTGAGAAAAGATCGCACCCGTCAGTGCATAGGGTGAGGTGGTATCACAAAGCTCCAGGGTTTCTTCGAAATCTTCATCCTCATACACATAAACGGTGAGGACGGGACCAAAGATTTCTTCTTCCATGGTTTTGAAATGAGGGTCCTTCGCCAATACCAAGGTAGGCTCAATGAAATACCCCTCAGAGTCGTCATAGTTACCACCAAAAAGGATCTCTCCGTCATCTGATTCTTTGACGTAATCGATATAGGAAGAGATATTGTCAAAAGCATTTTGGTCGATAACAGCGCCCATAAAGTTACTGAAATCTTCTATATCACCGTATTTTACATCTTTGACTTCATCCAGGAATTTTTCTTCAAACTCCGGCCATATAGACTTCGGGATATACATTCGGGAGGCCGCAGAGCATTTTTGTCCCTGGTATTCATAAGCGGCCCGAATAGCTGCTATGACCAAGGCGTCTACATCGGCGGAATGATGGGCAAAAATAAAATCCTTACCACCGGTTTCTCCTACAATGCGGGGATAAGTGTTATAGGTCTCAATGTTTTCCGCAATACTTTTCCACAAGTGTTGGAAGGTTCCGGTAGATCCTGTAAAGTGAAGGCCTGCAAGGTGTTCATTTTGGATTACAGGATCACCCACATCGGCCCCTTCTCCAGGTAAAAAGTTTATAACGCCATCCGGCATACCGGCTTCTTTAAGAATTTTCATGATATAGTAACTGGAATAGACCGAAGACGTTGCTGGTTTCCAGAGGGCAACATTACCACAGAGGGCGGGGGCAAGCGGCAAGTTTCCGGCAATGGCGGTGAAGTTGAAGGGGGTAACGGCAAAAATGAATCCCTCCAGCGGACGGTATTCCATCCTATTCCACATGCCATCTGGGGAGTAAGGTTGATCGCGATAAATTTCTTGCAGGTAGTACGCATTAAAACGCAGGAAGTCAGCGAATTCACCGGCCGCCTCAATATCCGCTTGGTGCGGCGTCTTGGATTGCCCCAGCATGGTAGAGGCATTCATGGTGTTTCGGTAGGGACCAGCGACAAGATCAGCTGCTTTCAAAAAAATAGAAGCCCGTTCTTCCCAGGGGAGATCGGCCCACTTTTGGCGAGCTTCGAGGGAGGCATCAATGGCCATTTGTACTTCTTCTTCTCCACACAAATGAACAGTAGCCAGCTTGTGCTGATGGTTATGAGGCATCACCACATCCTGCTGATGATCTGTCTTAACCTCTTTACCCCCGATGATGGCTGGAATTTCTACTTCCATATTTTTTAATCGGTCGATTTCTGCCCGGAGCTCGTCACGTTCAGGAGTGCCTGGGGCAAATGAGAGATACGGTTCGTTCTCAGGTTCACGGATTTCAAAAAAAGCGTTGGCCATAATGCGTAAATCAGTTTATTGCGATTATCGTAACAAAAATACGTTGAATGTATCAGGCCTGAAGGTACGAATTTTTTGAGGGAATTCGGAGTTTCCCATGCATAAAAACAGGCTATTATTTTAAATAATCGGCAACCTTATTTGCGGTGTCTAAACCTGAGAAGATACAGTCAGGGACTGATACACCGCCTCGAAAATTTCCATTAATAAAGAGGCCGGGGGATTTCTTTTCGAGGTTTTTGATAGCCGATAAATATTGCTCATATCCTACATTATATTGAGGGATGGCTTTGGGCCAAAAGGTATGATGGGTAAAAACAGGATTACCCTCAATGCCCAGAAGCTGATCCAGTTCCGGAAGCAGATATTTTAACAACTCAGCCTTTGATTTTTGAGCCAGATGAGGATACCGGGCTCCCCCGATAAAACAGGTGAGCAAGTGATGGTTCTCCGGGGCCCGATCGCTGAAAAGAGTGGATGAAAATAATACTCCAAGAGTTTGGAAGGGTTCTACTTCCGGTATGAGCATTCCAAAACCATCCAGTGGGTGATGTATTTGTTCTTTTTTAAAACCAAGTGCAACTATGCTTAGGGGAGCATAGGGGATGTCCGAAAGTGGGGTGAAGGATGAATCATCAAAAATAGAAGCAAGCTGGTAGGCCGGTAAGGTTGGGATAATGATGTCATGTTCTGCCTGCATAGGGGTACCTTCCTCGCGACCGTTAAGCTGCCACACAGCGTCTCTTTGGTTAGCTGAAGTTATCTCACAGGAAGTCTTTATATTGGGTAACACACTTGCCAATGACCGGGGAAGGGTTTGGTTCCCATCCTTGAATGACAATAGCTTCCTCTTGATAGTGTCCGGTTGCTTTTTCTTTTTGATGATCCCCTTTAAAAGTGAACCATGTGTTTGCTCCATTTCCCAGAGGGAGGAGAAGGTGTGTCTGATGGAAAGTTTTGCGGGATCTCCGGCATAGACGCCGGAAACAAAAGGATTGATTCCATAATTAAGCGGTTCTTGTCCCAGTCTTCGGGAGATAAAGCGGGCAATGGTTTCATCATCATCTTGGGAGGGAGAGATGAAAGGTTCTTTGAGAAGCCTCACTTTAGCCCCAGTGGTAAGCAGAGAAGTTCGCAATAAGGCAGAAATAGACGATGGGAGTGCCACTGGCTGACTATCTTTAACAATGAACCGACGTTTAGCCTTTGTATTTGCTTCAATAATTTGGTTTTGAAGGTCCAGCTCATCCAATAACTTCCACAGTTGTTCCGATTTAACCATGAGGGTATTGGGACCTTCTTCAACAAGCCAGCCATCTTCCTGGATCGTCTTAATGGCTCCGCCAACCTGGTTAGATTTTTCATAGACCGTAACGGGTATACCTTTTTTATGAAGACCATAAGCTATTGAGAGTCCCGTAATGCCTGCCCCAAGAATGCCGATAGGTGTATTTTTGTTGGTCATTGTATAATTAATTCGATACTTTCGCTTTCTTAATTAGAATGAATCTAATTAATTTGCAGGAGGTGTTACTGCTAAGGTTGAACATTAATAGCCAGTAGATCATACTGACAAAATATAAATGACAAGTGAATATTGTTATATGAATATGAAAATCCATCTTTCAAAGATAGTGGCATTATTGGGAATTGCTATTTTAACCAGCACTTGTTCTCAAAGCAATACTGATCAGCTGATTGTTTATTCGGGAAGAAGCCAGGCATTAGTCGATCAGCTTGTGACTGATTTTAAAGAAGAAACAGGTATTGATGTAGAAGTTCGCTATGGCAATGACGCTGAATTATTGGCAGTTCTTAATGAGGAGGGCGACCAAAGTCCGGCCGATTTATATTGGGCCAATACCACCGGGGCGCTGGCTACTGCTTCAAAACAGGGGCTGCTTGAAACACTGCCCGATTCACTGTTGAATAAACCGGATAGCTTTACGTCAACATCCGGAAAGTGGATTCCTATAACTGTTCGATACCGCGTTTTGGCATATAATCCCCAAACAGTTGATAGTACTGAGCTTCCTTCTTCGGTTATGGATATAAACGCTTTTAAGAAGTTTGAGGGCCGGATCGGTTGGACGCCTACCTATTCCAGCTTTTATGATTTCCTGACTACCATGCGGTTAACGAAGGGGGATGAGGTAGCACGCGCATGGCTCAATAATATGAGTGAACTCGATCCCAAATCATACAGTTCGAATACCCCTATGGTGCAGGCTATTTTAGGCGGTGAAATTGATGTTGCCCTCACTAATCACTATTACGTGATACAGACTAAGTATGGTGGTAAGGAAGGATATTTTGAGGATCATGAACATTACGGAGAAGATGAACCTAATCCGGATGCCAATATTGAAACTTATCATTTTGAAAATGGAGATATCGGTAATTTAGCACTCGTAACGGGGGCTACACAGCTAAAAACGGCTGATGATCCAGAGCTCGTGGCAGAATTTTTGAGTTTTTTGCTTTCTAAACAGGCCCAGGAATATGCGGCCCAATCGGTAAATGAGTATCCCGTCATTGAGGAAGTGGCACTGCCGGAATATATGTTGGAGTCTAAGAAAGCATTGAAGTTAAGTCCTGATTATGATTACGAGCAGCTTCAACAGCTGGAGGGGACGTTAAACCTTCTGCGAGAGGTAGGCATTATTTAGTAAATAGATCATTAATTCTTGTTTTTGGGGGGCTGGTGGCCTGTAGCCGGTATGTTGCCAGGCATTAGTTTGATTCTCAAACAGTCTTATCTACTGAGCCCTTTCATTATTTATACTGATTATAAATAGTCTTACATGGCGTACTGACTTCTATTATTTTTATCCAGTCTAAATAAATAATTATAATCAGTTACATTCCATGCTTCTGTTTAAGAAACTATCTTTTTTAGCGGCTATTCTATTATTCAGTCAATTTGCAAATGCACAAACCGGTTCCATAAAGGGAACAGTTACCGACCAGGAAACAAAGGAGGTGATTCCCGGCGTTAATGTAGGTATCGAGAATACTACACAGGGGGCCGCTACAAATGCGGAAGGGATTTTTGAAATAACAGAAGTAGCTCCGGGTAATTATACACTGGTGATTTCAGCAGTGGGCTATGCCCAAAAAGAACTCATGGTGTCTGTTAATGCTAATCAAACAACCACAGCAGATGTAGCTTTGACCAAGATGTACACCGAGCTGCAGGAGGTGGAAATCATTGGCCGAAGTGAGCAATCATATGAAACAGATGTCAGTTATGCGAGCACGAAGGTTGCTACCCGTCTTAAAGATGTTCCACAGGCTATCAGCTATGTATCCAAAGAGCTTATTGCAGACAAACAGGCCTACCGGGTCAATGATGTGGTCGAAAATATCAGCGGAATTAACCAGTTTTCGTACTACAACGATTTTACTATTCGGGGATTTCGATCCGAGCAAGAACTTATTAATGGAAAGAGGGTGATCAATCTTTTTGGTCCACAGACGCTTCTTGCGAATTTGGAACGGGTAGAAGTCATTAAGGGACCAGCATCCGCTGTATTTGGGAATGCATCGCCCGGTGGAACGATGAATAGGGTAACGAAAAAACCGCTGGCCGATGACCGTAAAGCTATTTCCTTCACCACGGGTAGCTTTAATACGCTGCGTTCTACTCTGGATTTTACGGGTCCGCTCAATGAAGATAAGACGCTACTCTACCGTCTGAATGTGGCTTATGAGAACTCCGATTCTTTTCGGGACCTTCAGCAGTTCAACTCCCTGATGATTGCCCCTTCGATATCCTTTTTACCAACGGATAAAACGCGCCTGAACTTTGACTTGGTTGTCACTAAGTACGATGGACGATTAGATCGAGGTCAACCAATTTTTGGTGCTTCGGCAGGAACGGATCTGAATTCTACCCCCATCTCTTTTGCCATCGGGGCCGCTAATGATTACCACGAAACCGATGTGGTGTATGGGACGCTGGCCCTCAATCATGAGTTTACCGACAATCTTTCTTTCAATGCCTCCTACATGCGCTATGGGTTTCAGGAAGATTTGTTAGAGCATCGAACTTCCAACAGTTTTGCTGTTGATAGTTTAGGCAACGAAATCCCGAGCTTGATGGGCATACGTATTGGCACCCGTGAACGGGAGCGTATTAATGATAATGTGAGCACTTATTTTGTGTGGGAAACCAACACCGGGGATGTAGAACACAAGATTGTTGCCGGGTATGATTTCATTCAGTCTATCCAGCCCGAAGGTTCGGCCGCTGCAGGTTCCAGCAGTGGTGCCATTTATCGCACCCGTGACGGTGGACTGGCCCAGTATGATCCTGAAAATCCACAAAATTATTACTTTGGTGACAATGGAAATCCGGTTCCCAATGTCCCGCACTTTAACTTGGAAAATCCTGAGTATAACCTGGGTTTTCTGAGTGATTACATCCTGCAAAAGAGAATTTATGCGCCCGAGCGTTACTACACCCAGGGCATTTACCTGCAGGATCAAATAAAGTGGAACCGTTTGCAACTCTTGCTGGGTGTGCGCCAATCATTTTATACGGATGTAATAAATTACCAGCAGGCGGATGAAAGTACCGAACTGCAGCAGAAGTTTTTGCCTCGCCTTGGCGTGGTTTACGGCATTACGGACCAGATCAACCTCTATGGCACCTATACGGAGAGTTTCCAGCCTCAGAATCCCACAGATCTACAGCCTGAAAATGGAGGCCCTTTTGATCCCCTTGAAGGCCAGATGATTGAGTTCGGTGCAAAAGGAAAATTTTTCCAGGATCGGTTATCCGTCAATATTGCAGCTTATAATATCAACAATAAGAATAAACTGGTTCCTGTTCTGGGTACAGATTCGCTGGAGCAGCGAGGAGCAGAAGAATCGAAGGGCATTGAATTAGACATTAACGGACAGGTGAACCGAAATCTGAGCCTGACGGCCAATTATGCCTATAACGAAGCTAAAATTACCAAAAGTGATGACGAATCCCTGATCGGGACGATCAAGGAAAATGCACCGCGCCACTCTGGTGGATTTTTTGCAAATTATGCGTTTTACAATAACGCCCTTAATGGTCTCAATATAAATGTGGGTGGTAATTTTGTGACGGAGCGCAATACCTTTGAACAGACGCTCCAGCTGCCGGGATATATGGTTTGGGATGCCGGTCTTTCTTATAAAATGAATAAGGTAAAGGTTTCGTTTACGCTTGATAATGTATTCGATAAAACGCACTGGGTCGGAGGCTATAGCTATGTGCGTCTTTATCCGGGTACACCCAGAAATTATTTGATGAGCGTAGCTTACACTTTCTAAATAGATCGCTAAAATCCGTCGGACGACTGGCATTGTCGTCTGACGGATTAATAACATTATAGATGCTTGACAAGCATGAAAAATAAATATCCATATTTTTCAAATAAATGAAATGGATCTCCAATAAAACACTCTTTAGCATCCATGGCTGGCTTGGACTCAATTTAGGCCTGCTGCTTTTTGTCATATGCTTTTCGGGTACCTTCGCGACCCTCTCCAGTGAGGTAGACTGGCTTTTAAACCCCGATATCCGGGTTGAGGAACAAGATGCCCCCGTGCAGTGGCAGGGGATATATAAATCCTTAAAGCAGGAATTTCCAGACGGTCGAATTCTGGGTATTTATAAAAATTCCTACGCCGGGCACGGAGATCACTTTGCCTCGTTAGCATACGTCAGGCTACCCAGTGATCAAACACGCAAGGTTTATCTGAATCCCTATTCGGGTGAAATCCAGGCAAATACCAGCTTTTTTAACGTTCAGCGGTTTTTCCGTTCTTACCACCGGCGTTTTTTTGATGGAACACGGGGCATCCTTGTTGTGACATTATCCTCCTTTTTTCTGCTCTTTTCGGCCCTTACAGGCTTTCTATTTTACAAAGGATGGCTGAAAAATATTTTTAAGTTGAGGATAACGAGAGGGGTCAAAACGCTCTTTTCAGATGCCCATAAGCTGACTGGCATCTGGGCTTTGGTCTTTACCGTGCTCATTGCCTTAACCGGTATTTTCTATTTTGCAGAAGAAATAATCCAGGAGACCGATAATGGTCAATTGTTGCTGCCTGAAGAACCTCCGAAAATTGAGAAAGCCGAAAGGGTAGCGTTTGGTGAAAACCCAACTTTCCTGCAGCTGGATGAATATGTGGACAAAGCGAAACAAGCCTTTCCTTCATTGCGTGTAGCGGGTATTCGGCTGCCTCATAATCCAGACGACTATGTTTATGTTGATGGGCAGGCGGGTAATCCAATCTCCCGGGACCGTGCGAATAAGGTTTATCTGCATCCATTTACCGGGGAAGTGGTTCATATCCAGCGTTCTTCGGAGCTTGATACAGCTGAATTTATCACCGATATCGCCGATCCGTTGCATTTTGGATACTTTTGGGGATTATCAACGAAAATAATTTGGTTCATTTTTGGTTTAGCTCTTTCTTTTGCGATCCTTTCCGGAACCTATCTTTGGTATATCAGGGGAGCACAGAAAATGGAGCGGAAGCTTAAGCGGATGGCATCCAGAGAGCAAGTGGCACGTACAAAGGTTGTGACTGCAGGATTTATGAGTCAATATTTGACGCTTTCCAGAGGGGCCATTATTTCTACGGCAATCATCCTGCTCTATCTGCTTACCACTGCTATAGGTGTTATTCGAGAGGGCATTCCTGCTTATGGATCACTGCCGGAAGAACGGCTTGTTAAGATCGAGACGTTGAATTTGGATCCCTGGAGCGTTGACCTCATATGTGAGTATCCTTGCACAATGGAAAAAGGCACTAAGCTGGTTGCTTCTTTTAACAGTCCCGGGTTACCAAATTATGAATCGCTAAGCTTAACGGCTATATCATCAGCTACGGAAAATTTGTCTTTGCCTTTTTCTGGTTCAGCAAAGCAGCCATCACTTGTATTAGATAATAAAATTGAGCAGATAGGTCCGGAAATGTTAGCTATCAGTATAAAGAATCTGAAGGGAAGCTTAGTTCGTGACTCACTGGCGATGCCTGCATTCAAAAAGGCCCAAACGAAGGTACAAGCTCAATTTAGTAACTTTCCCAAGCGCATAGCTCCAGAAGTTCCATCCGGCATTTATGCCTATATCTTAAGCTGGGCTCTGTTAACCGTTTTAGTGATTGTGGCCTGGACTTACTTTTTGGTTAAGACCACCAATAAGCAGCAAAAGCTTTTGAAAGCTGGGCTTGGTTAGATTGTCCTGCTGCTCAGCACGACAGAAATATTTTCTTTGCTTATTACCGAAGCAGGACAATTAAACTTTTTGGAATTTTACTAAAAGAAAAATACTATTAATCACAATTTACGGATGGATCAAAGAGATAAATATCAAGAATAATTCTAAGGGGATAACTTTTATGCCACAATTTACTTTTGCTAAACTTTCGGTAACACTCTTATTTCTGCTTGTTTTTACAGGTGCTTGCCAGCAAAGCTCGGAGGAATCACAAACAGAAAATGAAACTGCCGCTGATTCTACCACCACGCTGACATCGACCATGAGCGATACGCTTGACGCCATTTCGGAGCCTTTGGTCAACCATATGTATACGGCCGATCCGTCAGCGCACGTCTTTGATAGCACGCTTTACATTTACCCATCGCATGATGTAAAATCCGGAATCCCACAGGATGATATGGGCAGCCATTTTGATATGCGTGATTACCATGTCTTTTCGTTGGACAGCGCAGGAGGTGAGGTTACCGATCATGGAGAAGCGCTGCATGTGGATGATGTGCCCTGGGCCAGTCGCCAGATGTGGGCGCCCGATGCCGCTAAGAAAGGCGATCAGTACTATTTCTATTTTCCGGCTAAAGATAGCAGCGATATATTTCGTATTGGAGTAGCTACCGCAGATTCTCCCACGGGGCCCTTTAAGCCAGAAGAGCAGCCTATTGAGGGTAGCTATAGTATCGATCCCGGGGTGTTTGAAGATTCAGATGGCGAATATTATATGTATTTTGGCGGTATCTGGGGCGGCCAGCTGCAGCGTTGGGATACAGGCGAATATGTGGAGGAAGATACCTATCCAGCGGATGATGAGCCTGCTCTGACCCCTAAAGTTGCTAAATTGAGCGACGATATGCTCAGCTTTGCCGAAGAGCCCAAGAATATTCAAATTCTGGATCAAGAGGGCAACCCGATTACAGCCGGTGATAACGAACGGCGCTTTTTTGAGGCGGCCTGGGTCCATAAATACGATGGGAAGTATTATTTTTCGTATTCAACCGGCGATACCCACTATATTGCTTATGCCATCGGCGACAGTCCGTATGGGCCGTTTACATATCAGGGAATTATTCTAGAACCAGTTATCGGGTGGACCAGTCATCATTCCATTGCCAAATTTAATGGACAATGGTACTTGTTTTATCACGATACGGAACTTTCTGGGGGACAAACTCCACTGCGTAATATTAAGATGACGGAGCTTACTCATAAGGCGGATGGCACCATAGAAACGATCAGCCCATATCGAGATTAAATGAGCTGAGGTTCAACAAAGATAAGGAGGTGTCCTTCTTGGAGCTTTTATAAGGCTGCCTCCTGATAAATTAACTCTTGGAAGAGGTGATCCTGTTGCTTCGGCTGGAAAGAAGCTCCATAAGCTGGTTGAGAATGCTATTGCCAAGAATTGAAAGGCGTTTGCTGCCATCCATGGAAAGGACTTTAAGCAGCTGTCGGAGTGAGTTCAGCATATACGGAGGATTGGTAACTAACGTATCGTTGGCGATGATGTGATCCCAATCCAGCTTTTTTTGAAACTGTACGCCATGCTCTTCCATGGTTTCGTAATAAAGGTGGGCCATCAACCCATAACCAATGGTCGTGGGATGAATGCCATCCAAACTGAAGATGCCTCCTTTATAAACCTTGCCGGTATCGCGATGGACTCTCAAGTATTCGGTCGAAAGGACGGGGTCTTTGGGGTTTTCCAGCAGATGTTCGGTTGCAGGGTTCCGCTGAATAGCGTCAGCAAATGCCCGGGGATAAGGGATATGTAGCTTCCCTACCCGACGCCGTCGGGCAATGCCGCTCACATAGGTGTTAATAGGTACAACGCCCCATCCATATTGGGCGGCAACGTTGCGGATGCTCCTGTTATATTCATCCACCGTTTTATCCAGCTGAATGGCTTCTTCTTTGGTAAGGTGGGGATGTTTTCCGGGATCAAAGTCGCTATCCCAAATCCAAAACCGGGTATAATAGTCGAAATATCCCTGTACGGGATCTGATCGGTCTTCATTAACACCGCGAGATACGGGAGGAATGGTCACATAAGGAATGGTAGGCACGAAAACACGTTCTGCTCCAATATCGTTAACTTTGCTGGCAAGCTTACGGTATTCCTGCTCAAAGTGTTCCGGACGATAAACGGTGTAATCCCGGTCTGAAGGAAGGGCTCCCAGATCATCCGGTTCAGAATATTTAAACCGTAAATCAGTTACAGCACCGATAATATTGTTATGGCCCATGGTGACAATGAGGTTCTCGATCCCCCCGTCTTCCTGGAGGGTCATTACATTGTCGAATAAGGTGGAATCCAGATGCTGTTTCTGTTGAGCAGGATTTAAAACAATGCTGGCGGTGGTATACATGGCGTGGTCCGGCAGTACGTCGAAGATGGAGTAAGACTCCGGATAATTTTCAATCAAATACCGGCTTTTAGCATCAGTGAGAAGCCAGGCGTCGTTGGCGGCAAACCCCCAGACCGATTGGTTATGAAAGGGTCTCTTTTGACTTTCTATCGCAAGGCTTTTGTACTTGCCTTCCCAATACTTTTTGATACGTCTTAATGTTTTATAAAGATGGGTGGCAGCAGGAATATACTCGGTCCACTCCAGGCTGTCGCCATATTGATCAGAGAGGCCCCGGGTAAGGACTTCCAGGTTTAGCGGAATACCACCTTGAGCGGTAAATACCGGTTGATTAAATTCAGGCTCGGGTTCAAAGCACTGTGCAAGGAAAGCCGGAAAGTTGAGGTCTGTTCGGTAAATACCTCCGTTTTGAAAACCTTGTCCAATGCTGTCTCCAAGGACGACTAATTTATGTTTGGGGGAAACGTGCTCTTTCACAAATTCAAATAGCTATCCGTTAATCGGATTATAGTTAGAGTTCCTGTGAATATGTGCTATCTTTGGGACCACATCAAATTGAATGTATCAAAATGATGAGTACAAACGAAAAAAATCGGTTAGACGAATTTCGCCAAGCGCGTGCTGAAGGAAATGATAAAGTTCTTGACGCCGATCATCTTGGTATTAAGCGGTTTTTTAACCTCGATACAAACACCTATAAAGATGGGGCTCTGACTGGGAAAACCAAAGAATTACTGGGACTTGTAGCCTCAGCGGTAATGCGATGTAATGATTGCATAGATTATCATCTGGAACAATGTGCGGAGGCAGGTTATAAGAAGGACGAAATTGTGGATGCCCTCAACGTTGCGTTGGTCGTGGGGGGGAGCATTGTAATCCCCCATATGCGGCATGCTATGGAAACGCTTGAGCTGTTGCAGCAGGAAGGGACCCTCGAGACAAAATAAATTACCTTGCATAAACAACTATTTTTTTCGGCTGCATTTATATTCTTCTGTTTCTCTTCTGCATATGGGCAGATGTTGACCAAAGAGGTAGCGGTCGATTCAATAGAAAATACCATTGTTCCGGCCGTCAGCTATGGGTCCGATGAAGGGTTGATCGGCGGTATTTTGTACGACAGGAAAAATTATAAGGGGCAGATAAATCCATATAAAAATCGATTGAGAGGTAAAGCCTTGGTTTCTACCCAGGGTTTTATAGAAGTGGAAGCCCAATACGAGCAAACCCAAACGTGGAATGGTTCCATACGATCGATCATAGACCTCTATTTTCATCGATTTACGGCCGATAATTATTTTGGGATTGGAAATGCCACACCCTTTTCTGATGAGGGATGGAAGAATGGTTATTATGATTTTCAATCGCTTGGGTGGGAGCTGAGTTATGATGGCTACTATCCAATTTACCAGCGAGGAAACCGACAGCTGGATCTACAATTTGGAGCGGGTATAGAGTTTGAAAATCCTCAAGCTAAAAATGACTCTACCTCTTTTGTTATCTATCCTCCGAATGGTCAAAAAGGGGGCTGGACCAATTATCTGTCAGCAGGACTCATTTTTGAAAATCGTGACCGGCCATTTGACTCCCGACATGGAAACCGAACAGAAATAAGATTTAGCTATGCCCCCTCATTAATCAGTGACTATGGGTTAGTCACTGCACAGGGACAGTTTCGGCAGTATTTTCAGCCTTTTAGCTTTTTGACGATTGCCAATATGTTGAATATCCGCTATGTGGGAGGCGATGTACCGTACTGGAAAATGTCTACCCTGGGAGATGATAACACTTTGCGGGGCTATCCGCTTAATCGGTTTCAGGGGAATGCTTCGGTGGCGTATACCTTAGAGCTGCGAAGCTGGCTGTTGACGTTTCCACAGTTCTATAATTTACGGTTAGGCGGTCATTTATTTACTGATATGGGCCGTGTTTTTACGGATGAGGATAACTTCAGCGATACCTTTCGTAACTATCATCAGACTTTTGGCATAGGTGGAACGCTATCGGTATTGCAATCTGACTTTATATTAAGAGGTGAGCTTGGGTTTTCGGAAGATACCTCCCGTATTTATATTGGGTTAGGCTATCTTTTTTAAGCATTTAATTTTTAAGAATAGTAGGAGCAAAAGTTTTTATGAGTCTGTCAGTATTATTAACGGCTGCTGTTGAAGATACGGAGTGGTTCCGTGCTGAATTACAGCAGCAAGACGTTTCTTTGTTACACTGTCCGTTGGAACAATATGAAGCCCTTGTAAAGGGGAGTACTATTTCGGATACACTTAATAATCTGGATCAGTTTGAGAATATTGTTCATGGCAGTAAACGGAATGCGCGCTTTTTCATAGAAAAAGTGAAAGAGCTCGACCAACTTGAGGTGGCCCGGGAGCAGCTTAATTTAGCCCTCAATCAACAGGCCGCAGATTACCTCGAGCAGCAGGGCATACCGGCTATACACCCTCAAGCCGAAGGGAAAGCGATAAATCTCATGGAGTTTATGCTGCGGGTACGCCGATTGGGCGAGACCTTATACCCATGTGGAGATAAGACCAGCGAAGATTTACCGGGCTTCTTACAAGAACTTGACATTCCGGTACAAGAGTTGGTGCTCTTCACGCTGGAAGGCCCTGAAGAAAAAGATCTTCAGAACTATCAAAAACAGCTTGGAGAAAACGGGCCGGAGGTGATTATTTTTCATTCTCGTCGATCTGTCAACCGAATACTGGCTGCTTTTTCCAATCTGAATTATGAGCAGGCGCATATTATAGCTGGTGATCAGGCTGTTTCAGATAAGCTTAAACAGCAAGAAATAGAGGTGGATGCCCAGGCCAAAGGAAGCTGGGGGTCTATTTTGGAGGAGCTTATTTCATTGTAGCTCAACAAGGAAATCATTATAAGTTGTTTAAAGATATTACTGATGGTTTCATTACAGCACTAACCACACTGCTACGATCAGCAGCATGAGGCCAAAGGCTATATTCTGGATTCTGATAGCTCGTTTGGAAACGATGAAGTGGGATAATAGCTGTCCACCGGCAACCCAGAGGGCGTTACTCCCAAGTCCTGTAACCAAAAGCAGAGATGTCATCAGCCATATCTCCAGGTAAGTACTTTGATTTCCAAGCATCACGGAGTACATCAGGATGAGCATAGTAAGCAGTTTGCCATTTAGAGCAGACAGGATGAACCCTGATCGGAAGCCCAGTTGAGGCGGGGTTGCTCTGTCTGCTGATTCTTGTTTTTGTGGGCGCAAGAATTTTACTGCCAGATAGAAAACATAACCTGCTCCTGCATATTGAAGTCCATCTACGATGAAAGGGTAAGCGGAAATTACCGTGTTAGCACCCAAACCAATAAGCATGGAGTAAACCGTTGCAGGCAGCGATAACCCTGCGAGAAACAGCAGTGATTTTTGGAACCCCTGGGTAGCGCCTAAGGAGGCCGACATGATATTCGCTGGTCCGGCACTTAGCGTCATGGGCAGCATGAGTAAAAACCATTTTGCGTAGTTAAATTCGTCAATCATTATCCAATAATTCTTTTATATGGGAGGGAAGAGGACGGGAATCAGTATCGGGAGCATGTTCTTCCGGAGGTCCAAATTGTTGTTGAAGAGGGATAACGCCTGCCCAAACAGGCAAAGATTGGTCAGCACGGTTATCATTAGGCGGTCCTGAGCGCTGCTTGGCCGAGGCCTCCTTGATATCAAATCCCAAGATTTTTGTGGCATTGAGTTCATGGCCGGTAGGTTTCCTGATTTCTTCCCATCGACCGGGGATTAGTTTTTCAGTGAAGGCTTTGAGCACTTTTCGTTTTTTCTCTTGCTCTTCTACAACAAAGGTGTTTGCAAATAGAATGACAGATCGGTAATTGAATGAATGCGATAAGCCCGACTTTGCGAGCACCAGTCCATCCATAATGGATGCTGAAATACAGACCTCTTTTTCAGGGATAAGCTGTGTTAAAAAGTGGCTTTTGGCAGAACCATGAACAAACAGCTGATGGCCCAGACGAACATGGCCCGTTGGGATGGCGAATGGTTTATTTTCTTGACAAAAACTTATCACACAGTACATTGAGTGGTCAAGGATACGGTGGATCGTTTCAGAATCATAGCTTCCCCGATGAGCATCACGGGATATTTTTGTTTTATCAGTTTTAGGGTATCGCATCTGGATATTTTATTTATTTAAATAAGTTGCTGGATAATAGGTATTTTCCGGTCTGCCTAAATAGTCCGTTTTATATTAATTAGATAGTCCGGTTATGGTACCTGTAAAATCAATCATCCAGATAGATAGAGATTCTCAGCAAGCTGTTTTTCTACAAATAGCGAATGCCCTGATCAGGGAAATAAAACGCGGGCGCATCCGCCCCGGAACACGGTTGCCCGGGACTCGGAACCTTGCCGATTCGCTAGAGATCCATCGAAATACGGCGGTATCGGCGTATGATGAACTTGCCGCCCAGGGTTGGACCGAAACACGGGCCTCGAAAGGAACGTTTGTAAAGACTTGTCTGCCCGATTTGTCCCCCCATCCACTGAAAACAGACCAGATGGATAAACCGGAGATGGTCCCGGAATCAGGGTATGAGATCAGCGAGTTACCTTTTGAGCCGCGCAGCAGTCCAGATATTCCAGCAGGATTTCTTGCACTTAATGATGGCTCTCCCGATGTGCGGTTGACGCCCGTCAGTGCACTGGCCAAAGCATACCGCCGGGTGATGCATCGAGGCCTTAAGCTTTCTTATGGTGATGAAGCGGGAGATATCCACACGCGAAAGGTATTTGCTGACTACCTGAACGAAACGCGCGGCCTTCAGGCAAAACCGGAAAATCTGCTCATCACCCGGGGCAGTCAAATGGCACTTTATCTTGCTATTATGGCCGTTGTGGATGCTGGTGAGCACGTAGTGATGGCGGAGCAGAGTTATCACAGCGTGGAACATGTATTTAACTGGGCGGGGGCTGTTATCCATCGGGTGCCCATTGATGATAAGGGAATTGATGTGAATGCGCTCGAGAAACTTTGCCAGAGGACCCAGATCAAAGCGATTTATGTGGTTCCGCATCACCAGTATCCAACGACTGTAAGTCTTGTTCCACAGCGACGGATGAAGCTGTTGGATATGGCTAAAAAGTACGGTTTTGCTATTATTGAGGACGATCATGATTTCGATTTCCACTATAAAAGCAGTCCCATCTTGCCTTTGGCCAGCTCCGATTACCGGGGACAAGTCATTTATACCGGCTCTTTTAGCAAAACAATCGCTCCTTCATTTCGGATTGGATTTATGACTGCACCGAATAACATTATCCAAAAGGCCCGTAAAATTCGCCGGATCGTTGACCGGCAAGGCGATCAAATCCTGGAAAAAGCCCTCGCTGAACTTATTCAAGAGGGGGAAGTAAGACGACATCTGAGAAAAACACTTAACATATACAATAAGCGCAGAAATATTTTTTGCCGTCTCTTGCGTGAAAAGCTAAGCGATTACCTGCATTTTAATATTCCAGATGGGGGAATGGCGCTGTGGTTACAGTTTGATACGCCACTGAATCCCGACCGCTTTTGCGGAGAGCTGGAGGATGAAGGAATCTTTTTATCGCCCGATAACTTGTATGAAATGACGAACGGGAAATATGCTGTGCGTATCGGTTTTGCCTCGCTCAATGAAGAAGAGATCGAGCAGACTGTGGAGGCGTTTGCAGAAGTCTTGAAGACAATGTGACTTGGGCCTCATTATCTTACAGGGAAATATGCTTTCTTGCAATAGATCCATTTCCATTCTTTCCAGGAATCTACTAATTTGGCTTTAACGGGATTTGATAAAATATATCGAATAATATTTTCTCGTTCTTCGTCACCTCTGACCAAGTGATCATAACTTTCATGTTGCCAAAAAGAACCTGTTTTATTAAGTAGTTTATTAGCTTGATATGCAGTTGAGCCCTTGATGAGTTTAAGAATGTTAGTTACTGGATATTGGGAGTCTGTAGAGCGAGATTTATCTCGCTCATATAATTTGAATAAAAGGTGAACATGGTTTGGCATTATACAGTAGCATATCAATAAATACTTTCGGTTGTCAAAACTATGGAGTTTATTCGCTACTATTTCAGCTATTTTATCCTCTTTTAACCAACAAACACTATTTTTAGACTGATCAAGAATGCGGTCGAATTTCGCAAAATATTTTTCCTGCTGAGCTTTTTTAGATTCAGATACTGCATCAGAGTTTATTCCTTCAGACAATTTATAATATTCGTCCCTTAATTTTGCTACAGCGTCTTTAGGAAGGGAGTTAGCTAATCGGAAAGTTATAAAAAATTCGCCTTGTGGAGGTTGATAGTGCGGGAGATTGCGTCGATAATAATTACTCATGATGAATAGATTTTCTAGTCTATTCAGCAAATAAAGAAAAGTTCTAAAATAAAGCAAAGTATGTAGCTCGAGATGAGTGGATTATATTACTTTACAAAAGTGTTCGAGATGAATCTCGAACTACATAGAACTGCGGCTTGAATCAATAGCTCATTTAAACTCCACCACTGTACAGCCGGCGCCACCTTGTTGGATGGGAGCCATCCTGTAACTCTTCACCTCTTTGCGCTTATCCAGGTACTCATGAACCAGTCCTTTAAGAATACCTTCTCCCTTGCCGTGGATAATCTGCACTTCGTTACGTCCGGCAGCCACGGCATCGTCAATATATCGCTCCACTTTTTTCATGGCCGGGCGCCCCCGCATACCGCGAATTTCAATTTGGGGCTGCACTACCTTATAGCGGCTACCGCCCTCAATATTCACCTTTATTCTCTGTTTAGCCTTCTTTTGGGAAGCATCCTGAACCTTGATAAGGTTCTTGTATTTCGTTTTGAGTCGCAGTCCCCCGGCTGAAACAACGGCATTATTCCCATTTATTTCCTTCAGTTCACCGGTTGTCTGAGCATCCTGCAGGCGTACTTTGTCTCCTACCTGTGGCCTTTCAGAGGCATCTTCATAGTCAGGCCCCCCACCTTCAACTTCTTCGAGTTCAGAAGCTACTCTTTGCTTAAAGTCTTTCACTTCTTCCCGGGCCTGGCGTATGGTCTCATCATCTTTTTGGCCCCTTTGGACAATTTTCTCAACGGCCTGTTCAATTTTTTGATTGGCAGAATCCATAATGGATTTTGCTTCATTGAGTGCCTTTTCCCGAATTTCCTTCTTTTCCTTTTCAATGGCTGATCGCTTTTCTTCATAACGGTGGCGCTCTTTTTCGGTATCCGCTTTCAGGGAGTCATATTTTTTCTTCAGCTGGTCGGCTTCCTGAGTCTTTGCTTCCAGCTCGGCAATGAGTGTTTCCATATCCCGCTTGCCCTCACCAAGCAAAGTTCTGGCTTTCTGCAGCAGGGATTGTTGTAGCTGCATTCGTTCGGCAATTTCGAAGGCATAGCTGCTGCCGGGCACTCCTTTTTTAAATCGATAGGTCGGGGATAACGTCTCTTGGTCAAATTCCATAGAACCGTTAACCGTGTACTCATGATCATGGGCAAAAACCTTGAGCGAGCCATGATGGGTCGTTACAATCACTTTGGCGCGGCGTTCAATCAGGATTTCAATAAGCGCCTGAAACAGGGCCCCGCCTTCCTCCGGGTCGGTTCCGGCGGCCGCCTCATCAATGAGTACCAGGCTGTGCTCGTCGGCGTGAGCAATGGTGTGCTTCATCCATTCCAGGCGAGAAGAAAAGGTGCTCAAGTCATTTTCAATAGACTGGTCGTCGCCCATATCCACAAAGATGTTGCTGAAGACCGGAAGTTCAGAACTGTCGCGGGCAGGAATGGCAAAGCCGGACTGCATCATTATGGAACAAAGTCCAAGCGTTTTAAGTGCTACCGATTTACCACCCGCATTGGGACCCGTAATCATCAGGCAGCGTTCTTCCTCCGAGAGTTCCATATCCAAAGGTACAACCTTTTCCTGTTGTCCCTCCGAAAGCTCTTTGTTTTTCAGAAGAAGTTGGGGATTATAGGTCTCTTTCAAATAAAGATGATTGGTTTCTGAAACGACCGGCACAAAGCTATCCAGGTTGTTGCTGAGCTGGGCTTTGGAGGCAATAACATCGATGGTGCCCAGAACTTCCAGGTTTTGATGAATAGACGACCGATGACTGCGGATTTCACCGGTAAGTTCTCGCAAAATGCGTTCAATTTCACGCTGTTCCTCTGATTCTAACTGGCGTATTTCATTATTGATATTCAGCGCTTCGACCGGTTCCAGGTACACGGTTTGACCCGATGAGGATACATCATGAATAAATCCTTTAACCTTACGTTTGTATTCGGCCAGCACCGGAATCACCATGCGTCCATTTCGGATGGTGGGTCCTTCATCAGAGGCCCGTCCCTGTTTGGATACACGACTCATCACCCGGTTGATGGTGGTTCGCAGGTCATTACGCTTATTGTTGAGTCTTTTCCGAATAGATTGCAGCTCTCGACTGGCATCGTTTCGCAGCTCGCCGTTATCGGTTAATACCCCTTTAAGTGTCTCTTCTAACTCTTTAAGCGGAATGAGTCCGATCGAAATTTTTTGAAGCTCAGGATAGTCTTCTACCCGGTCATCCAGATAGGCTTTAATACGCCGGGCGGTAATGGAAACTTCCAGTATTTCAAGGAATACGGGAAGGGGCAGAATTCGGTTTTCAGCGCGGGCTTTTTTGAGCTGATCTCGGACGTCGTGCAGATTATTGAGAGGGAAGGCCGTGTCGTTCAGGAGCAAGTCCATCATCTCTTTGGTCTGTTGGAGCCTGCGCTGGATGACTTGCCGGTCGGAATGGGGCATCATGGACGCCAGCTGTTCCCGGGCCATTTCTGATCGCGCGTGTTTAAGGGTTGCGGCGCGGATGGTCTCAAAGCCAATTTTATCCGTTAACTGATCCGGAAATAGATGCATGAAGAAGTAGAAAGTGTATTTCGTTTTAAATCAATCAAAATATAAGCTTAATTCGGCGGAATGATGAATGATAATTATGAGGAGAAGGTCTTTTAGATTAATATAGGGTTGACTTAGATTGTACCGGGGTATATGAGCATGATTTGCAAAGCTTTAATAAGTTGCCTAAGATGAAATTAATATTGATTTCAAGGAACAACCTCCAAAAGACATTGATATCAATCAGTGTTAAGGATAGTTATATGCTTAGCTGTATTTAATTTTCACCTTAAATGAGGGTAGGTATGAATACACAAATATCAATGAAGAAAGTTGTATTGCCAGTATTGGTAACGGTGTTGAGTTTTGGTTTGCTTACAGGATGTGGAAACTCAGACACTGATAAATCCAATGGCGAGGATATGTCTATGACGGGCGACCAGACCATGACACAACAGCGGATGAGTGAGGGAGACACCGAAGCGGCTATGAACGAGCCTCAAACATTTGAGGCAACCCTGCAGGGTTCAAACGAAGTTCCGGAAGTGAATACTGATGCAACCGGAGACGCAATGGTTACTCTTAATGGTGATAGTATTCATGTGCAGGGGCAGTTTTCCGGGTTAAGCAGTGTATACACCGCTTCTCATATCCATGAAGGAGCCAAAGGAGAGAACGGAGGACCTATCCTGACGCTGAAACCAGAATTGGGGAACGATAAGATGTCTGGAATGTTTGATGGATCCTATCAGTTGGATGATACTCAAATAAAGGCCCTTAAGGAGGGAAGTCTATATATAAACGTGCATTCAGAAAACCATAAACCGGGTGAAATACGCGGACAGCTTACCGCCACCGATGACGGTATGTAGGTATTTGCTTATTTAACATCATTAAAAGGCAGGTCTGGCATTCAGGGCTGCCTTTTTTATTGGGATGTTTTTATTTATTAGTTCCAGCACTGATAATCCACCCCCGGTTTGGTGAAAATGATAGCAGTTCATCACTATGGGTGGGAACTATATATTCTTACATAAATTTACAGTACCTTAATTCGTTCAATGAATTCAGATATATATTTTAAAGCGATACACAAATTTTACGGACATTATTTTTATGAATAACTTTAAAGCAATTCTTCTCACCTTAACAGCAATTCTTCTTCCATTTACCGGATTTGCTCAAACAACGAATGTACCGGATGATAGTCCCAAGCTTGTTGTCGGTATCGTTGTAGACCAAATGAGGTATAATTATTTGCCACTGTATTGGAATAAGTTCGAAGAGGGAGGCTTTAAACGATTGATCAATGAAGGGTACAGCTTCAAAAATAACCACTATAATTATTTTCCCACCTATACCGGCCCGGGACATGCAGCTATTTATACGGGCACAACGCCTTCGGTTAACGGCATCGTAGGCAATTCCTGGTATGATCGTTCGATTAATAAAAATATGTATGTCGTATCTGATTCATCCGTTATGCCGGTTGGTACAAATAGCGCTGCCGGTAAGATGTCTCCGGCTAATCTGATAAGCTCAACGGTTACGGATGAGCTTAAGACCGCAAAGAGAAATAGCAAGGTGGTAGCCGTTTCCATCAAGGACCGCGGAGCTGTTTTGCCTGCCGGACACTTAGGCGATGGAGCTTATTGGTATGATGGAAATTCAGGAAAATTTATCACCAGTTCCTGGTACATAGATGAGCTGCCGGGATGGGTAAAAGAATTCAATGAAGAAGGATTGGCTAAAGAACTCAACAGCCGTACCTGGGAAACGCTGTTGCCGATCGAGCGGTATACCGAAAGTAATCCTGATAATACGCCTTATGAGGGCACCCTGGGAGATAAAGAAAATCCGGTATTTCCGTACGACCTTGATGAATATGCCGGTAAAGATACCTACAATATTCTTAAAAGCACTCCTTTTGGGAATACGTTGGTTCAAGCCTTTGCCCGGCGAGCATTAGATGCCGAACAGTTGGGAAGTGATGAGATCACCGATTTCTTGAGCATAAGTTTTTCTTCGACCGATTATGTAGGGCATAAATTCGGTCCTCATTCCATAGAGCTCCAGGATACCTATATGCGGTTAGATCGTGAATTGGCAGAGCTCTTTAATTATTTGGATCAGAAGGTAGGAGAAGGAGAATATGTGGTGATGTTAACATCGGACCATGGCGCGGTTGATGTACCTGCCGAACTCATGGATAAAAAACTGCCGGGTGGTTATTTCAACAGTGACGTTGTGATCGATGTGTTGGGGCGCTACCTGGATAATACCTATGGCCAAGCCGATTGGATTGAAGCCTATGCCAATCAGCAGGTTTATTTGAACCATGAACTGCTACAAGAAAATGAGATTGATTTGAAATCGATGCAGCGGGATGTGGCTGATTTTCTGCGCCAGTTTGAAGCGGTACAATCTACCAATACGGCGTATAATTTCCAGTATAAAAACTATAGCGGAGATTACCAGGAGATGTATCAGCGGGGGTATCAACACGATCGGTCGGGGGATGTGTATATACAGTTGAAGCCCGGCTGGCTGGATAGTAGCTATGGAACGGGAACATCACATGGCTCGCCCTATAACTATGACACCCACGTGCCGTTGCTGTTTTACGGATGGAATATTCCACATGGGGCAACCAATCAAAAGACTGTTATTCCACAGATAGCTCCAACGATCTCTGCTATCCTGAATATTGGGTTTCCCAATGGATCTGCGGCCGAAGTGTTGAAATTTGAGCAGTAAATTAATGCTTGTATCTATTTTTCCGGTACACTTAAAAGTGCTGGGGAAGTAAGTCTATTTTTATTCTCTCAACGCGTTATGCGGTTAACATTGATTGGAATAAAAGACAATCTATCAATTTAGTGATTAATTTTGTCTTAAAGAGTCTCTTCCCCTGCGGAGTAGGGGAAGAATAAGATGGGGTCAACAACAAGATGTTCATAAAAGCCAAATGGGGTGATAAAGTCTTCCAATTCGAACAGCACAAGGGATTCTCTCAAATAACTTTCCCAAAGTGAAAGCCGAGCCATACAAAAAGAAGTCCGAATACCAGGCTGCTGCCAGCATAGAGAAAGGCATATCCGGTATGCTCATGTTGTAGCAGGGAGAAGAACTCAAAAGAAAATGAGGAAAAGGTGGTGAAGCCCCCACAAAATCCTGTGGCCAACAGTAGACGAGCATTTTGATTAAGGTGTTCGGGGAGCGTAGCAGCAATGATAATGCCAATCAGTAATGAGCCCGCTAAGTTAACGATGAATGTCCCTACAGGGAAAATCGGCGACCAGTTTAACTTGATATAGTAAGCTATCAGGTAGCGGAAAATGCTTCCGAAGAAACCACCGATTCCCACAAAAAGGATAGATTGCAGCATACGGACTATTTACTTTATTAATCAAATTTAAATGTTCTTGTGTCAGGCCGAAGGCATCAGCCAATCCGGAGTTATAGGAAATAAAACTCCACTGACATACCATAAGACATTACTTATTGCTGCACTTTTACCGGCACTCGGATAGAATGTGTGCCCACTCGGTTAAAAGTGATGTCAACGTCAATGGAGTCGCCTACAGCCAGGTCTTCTTTCAATTTCATAAGCATAATATGAAGTCCATTGGGTTTAAAGTACAGATCCTCGCCAGAGGGAATAACCTGTCCGGGAGCAGGCCGCATCCCAATGATACCATTTTCGCCTTTATAAGTCTCATGAATGCCAGCATTTGCAGCTATAGGACTTGCTATGTTGCTAATACTGTCTCGGGAAGCGGTTCCATTGCTGATGCTCATATAGACCGCACTGGATTGTCCCTGGGCAGCAGGCCGGGCCCATCCGTCAGATAGTTCAATCTTTCCAAGGATAACGGGCTCTTTCTCAGGATCACCAGAACTGCATCCGATAAGAAAAGTAGTAACTAAAAATACGGTTAAGCAGAACAAACGGGTAGAAAACATAATCAGCGAATTTTTTGAAGATCTTCAATAACGTTTTCCGGCGGTACCACATTGGCGGGGTATTCTTTTCGAATACGGCCCTCTTCGTCCATAATATAGATGGTATTTGAGTGTTTCATGGCGTACTCACTACTATCCCGATGGAGAGAGTCAACCCGGGTTTTAATAGCTGTAATTTCTAACTTCGAAAGCAGGGAATCAACCTCTGCCGGTTGACCGGTAAGCAGTGAAAACTGCTCATTCAATTTATACAACTTTTTGTATTTGGCAAGTACCGAAGGCGTATCCCGTTCCGGATCAAAGCTAATTTCGATAAACTGAATACCAGTCGTATCGGCCAGCTGGCTCTGGATATTTTTCATATTAGCCGTGATAACCGGGCATACGTCCGGACAATGGGTAAAGATAAAGGTAATGACGGACGTCTGACCTTTAAAGTCCTCCGGAAAATTGACAGCAGAGCCATCCTCATTAACCAATGAAAAGTTCGTGTCTTCAAAATTAGGAATAACATCCGGATTGCTACAGGCTGTAGCGAGGCAAAAAAGCCCGGCTAACAGCATAAATACGATTGGTCTATTTTTCATAACCATTAAATATAGTGCTCTGTGCAGTGGTTAAAAAGTAAATTGCAGGTCAGCGAAGAATACACGTCCGGGTTCAGGGATAGGCTGACCAGAAAACGGATTCTTGGCATTCAGATGGTTAACATACTGAACATCCGTAATATTCTTCACACCGGCTTGCAGGGATAGCTGCTTCCAGATAGTTGCTCCAACTTGGAGATCAGCCGTGATATAAGCATCGGTAGTGGTTTCACCTTTCAGGATAGCCACTCGATCCTGTTGATCTACGAAATGGACTGTTCCTTCAATAGAAAGAGGTAGTTGTGTTGCTTCATAGCGCAGGCCGGCATCGGCGGTGAATGGAGAAACACCAAGAGCGGGCTGTTCAAGTTTCTTGTCTTCTCCCCAGAGGTAGCTTAAGCCTGCTTTTACTTTGAGAGGCTCCACCAGTCGGTAAGAAGTGGTTGCGTCAAGTCCCCAGAACTGTGCTGATCCATTTGTGTATTGAAAGACCGTTTCGGGGCTTAGGGGAAGTCTTTTGGGAAGGTCCGTTGACCGGATGGTGATATAATTATCCATTTGACGTGCAAAAGCGTTCAGGGAGAAGTTCCATTTGGGATAGGCCGCACTAATCCACATATCGGCTTGGGTGCTTCGCTCCGGATCAAGACTGGGGTTGCCGACAAATTCAGCACTGGTCTGGGCTTTGCTGGCGGGCGTACGATCGGAGTACCGTTCGGTGGCATCAGCAGTACGTACCACAGATCCAAATCCTGCTCCTAAGGTCCAGTTTTTAGCAGGGATGTAGCTTAAAGTGAAAGATCCACTGAGGTTTGCTTCTGATGAACTTAAGCCGGTGCTGACATTTTCTTTGAAAAAGCTACTGGATGTATCTGCATCGGCATTTACCACATCCAGCCGCACCGTTCCACTGGCACTCAATCGATCGGTAAAAGAGTGACTCAGCTGCGTGTATAACCCCACATCCATGATGTTGGCATCGGGCCACATTAAATCCGTGAGCGGGAAAGCAGGAGGCTTCATCCCTTCATCACTCCGGTCGATTGTACGAATGGCCTTGCGATTGGTGTGATAGAAATCGGCACCTATTTGCCAATCCCAGTTATTGCCGGTGGTAAGCGTAGTAGAGAGCTTTCCGCCGGTCGCATACATATGAGCATCTACGCCGACATCGAGTCCGAAAGGAGGCATACGATCGGGATTTGGCTGAGCGGTGGGTTTGTCATCATTGTCCATGCCGTGATCGACCGTATTGCGGTATAGCGATGCTTCTACAGTTTGAACAGTTGCGTTTTCGGGCGTCCATTTCCAGTTTGCAGAGAGGTTGTAGGTGTCAAAATAGTCGGCATCCAGCAGTCGGCCTGGGTAGTCGATATTTTCTTGGTTCTGATATCCGAAGGATACATCTAGGTAGGAATTGGGAGTAAGGGCATAACCCAGTTTGGCTCGAATCTCTCTGGAAAGAAAATCGGCCGGTATGGCTGTTCCATTACCAGATTCATAACTGTTGCCTTCTCGCCAGGCACCGTGTATCCAGTAACCGAATTTACCGGTACTTCCATGCAGGGAGGCTGCTTCTTCGACGGCATTATAGTTAGAGTCGTATCCACTGGAAAGGGTTCCGCCAAATGGGTTGCTAAGGGTGTTAAGCGGTTGTGTTTGCACTCGGACAGCACTCATGGTACCGGCGCCCCAGGTTAAGGCATAGGGACCTTTAACGACATCAATGGTTTTGATGGCTGAGGGATCCAAGTGACTTAAAGGAGAATCCATGCGAGCGGGTCCGCCGGGAAAGATACGGGTGCCATCGAGGAAGGTGCCCACTTCGGTTTCGCGTAATCCGCGAA
Source organism: Fodinibius salsisoli (assembly GCF_026229185.1). GTDB lineage: Bacteria > Bacteroidota > Rhodothermia > Balneolales > Balneolaceae > Fodinibius > Fodinibius salsisoli. Next base: position 291,942 of record NZ_JAGGJA010000005.1, read on the forward strand.
TAACAGGATCGAGCCCAACCGGGCCGCGGCGAACGGCATCAACGCCATCCACATCGCGCAAGAGTTCACCCGAATCACGTGGGTTTGCCTGCTGGACCTCTTCTTCACCCAGTTGTGATCTTTTCAAGTCGGGTTGCAGGGCGGTAACCTGGATGCCTTGCAGACTTAGGGCTTGCGGCTGAAGCCTGATCTCTAACGAAATCGTTTCTGTATCGTTTATGGTGATCGATTTAGTCTGTTTTTTATAACCTATGAAAGAAAAAATAAGCTCATGAGTGCCGGAGGGTACATTGTTTAGTATAAATGTACCGTCGGCAGCCGAAGTAGTGCCAAGAGTTGTATAGGATAGGACAATATTGGCATCAGCAATGGGGTGGTTGGTTTCCTGGTTTAAAATGGTACCGGTTACCGTTCCACGTTGTTGGGCAAACGCAGAATAACTACTGCCCATGAAGGCAACAAAAGTAAAAAGTACGAAATAGTGTGTAATCTTGTTCATAATAATGCTTTGATAATTTCTAAATGCTTAAAGTGCGATTACACGCAGTGGATGGAAAAGCATGTACTTGCTGGTTGATTCCATCATATAAGCGTCCTGCATTACAATAGCTTATGTTTCAGGTATGGGTGATCAACACATCAAGGGTGTGAGAATCCCAGTCACGGCATGTAGAAAAAGGCGAAGTCAGCGTAGGTCTGAGAAAGACAGATACTGCTCCAGAAATTATCCGAGCTGGGGAGGAGGAGAGGAGGGTTCGGCGTACCAGAGGGCCTTGAACTGATGTTCGTCAACCGAAAATATCTGAGGATGTGAGAGAGCGGAGTGGTGAAGAACGACTGTTGTCTGGAAAAAGAAATCAACTTTAGGAGCCCGATCTACATAATGTGATGCCACATCTTTTTTCTGCTGATGCTGACGATGGAACATCTCATCAAGCTGACAGGCCCCATTACAGTCTAACTCTGGGTTATCCTGATTGACACACAGCTCGGTAGCAAAATAGTGGAAATTAGCATAATAGCTCACATACGGTACGGTAAAGTGAAATACCGCCATTAGATGTGCACCAATTAATATGATGGCTATTCCTTTCTTCATCAGAAAGGAAGGTAAGGAATTTCAGGTTGTTAATCTAAACTGTTTGTTTTGTTGATAAGTAAGCAGCTTCTGTACTAAATATGTCCCAGTAGCCAAAAAATAAGAAGAATAACCAGGATGGTGCCGAGCAAACCACTGGGACCGTAACCCCAGCTGCGACTGTACCGCCAGCTTGGTAAGGAACCGATGAGTATTAGAATGATCAGGATAATCAGAATAGTACCTAACATAAACGACCTCACAGTTAGTGATGGGTGAACTATCGGGTAGCTAATTATATTCTTTAAATTCGGATGAACTTAAGTTGTTCCCTTTCTTGTATTAGAAATTTTAAGAGGCTTTGAAATACAGGGATATTTCGACTTCACTCCTCCGCCGGTTGGCGGATTCATTGCGCTCAGACTGACGTCATATTGAGAGCAACGAGCACAGATGTAATATCGGGCGAATGAAGTCGAAGAGTGAACGCCAGATTCTTCAAGGTCCTCCTAAAATTGGCACTTTTATCAGAAGAGGTTTTCTTACTGAGCATTACTATTACTTTTTTCCCATTCATCTAACAGTTTACGCATAATAATTTGAGCTGCTTCTTGGGAAACTCTTCGGAGTTTTTGCCGGTCAGCGCGATCATCCACTTCATAGGTCACAGCATCGGCTCCGAACGTATGAAAAATCCAGTTTTTAGCAATGGGAGAGCTGGTGTCGAAAGGTTCTACGGCAAAGTGTGTGGCTGGAAATACTTTTTCCAGATCTTCAATCCACCGGTAGGTAAAATCATCGGGGAAAGTGGTAATGTCCCTGTTGATAGGATAAAAGATATTTTCGTTTGTTGAGTGAAAATCGATACCGTAGTAAACGCTTCGGTTGGCATCATCCTTCAGGGGCAAAAGATCATCGCGGATAGCCCGGGTTTCCGGTTGATTGAAAGCCTGCCAGTCACGATTCAGGTCAACGCCGGCACCATTATGTCGCCAGTGTCCCCCTTGCACGCCATCTGGGTTTACCAATGGATAGGCCCGGATTTCAAACTCTTCCCGAAAGCTGTTGGCAAGAGGGGTATCGGCGGCCAAGGTTTCAATAAATACCTGGCTGGCAAGTCCGCCGGTTACTTCCGGCGGATGCTGGCGACCAGTAATAATGAGAACGCCCTGGGGTTGAGTGGAGGCTGCTTGACCAATGGTCATTTTTACAACAGGTCGTTGCTGGTGAGAGTAGCCGACCGTATCCAGTTGGGTTGGGGAAGTGGACCGGATCGAATCAGCCCAGTACAGCATATTGTTATAGGTGAGCAGTTCCTGAGCAGAAATCCAAAGTGGTTGGCCGTCATCCAGAGAGAGACGAAGGGTAGCTGTGCCCGAGGTATCCACCTGGATGTTGGAATCAGCTATAGGTTGCCATTGTTTGCCGTTACTGCTGAGTTTGGGAATATATCGGTGGTCTCCCTCTTTGTAACTAAGTTGGAGGTCAATTTCCCGGGTAGAGTCACTATGGATTTTGAAGGCATACCACGGACTGTTATTTACAGGATAATTTTCGGCTTCGATGATCAGCCGATACAGCGAGTCGTTAACCTGGTAGAAGTTGCTCATTCGGGCGCCATCAAATTCGTTACTTACCCAGATGCCGTCAGCAGATATCCCAATGGTACGTTTATGCTGCAGCTGAATCTTCTTGTCGGTCGTGACGGTAGCTCCTTCCGGGTCGTAGGAAAAGCCTGAAAACTCTTCACCGCTTTTACAACTTTGGATGATGAGACACGTTAACAGAAGCAGAAATAGCGATCGATAAGGAACCATAGCAGGTGATAGATGATAAAGTTAATAACTCAAGGAGTATAATATATAAAAGGCGAACAGAGTAAAAAGAATATCGGCGCGAAGGCATGCGATAATATAACGATGACGAGACTTAAGCTTTTGATGGTTCATCCTTAACTATTATTATTAATCGCTTAATATAAGACGACTATTAACATTGCAACAGAAGGAAATTAGTGGTCAATAATTATCTCAAAAGGTTTTGTATTCTGTGCCTGTTATGGAGTTGGAGTTATCCTGCTACTTCATTGGCAAAGGGAGAGGAGTTGCCTGAGGAGAAGGCCAGTCAGGTCTGGAATTTGGATATTGAGGGAAATGAGGCCTTTTCGGACATTATTATTAAGGATCAGATAGCCACCGACGCCTTTTCATTTTGGGAAAAGCTAAAGTTCTGGGATCGATCCGGTCATGAGTTAGATCAGCTGGAAGTGAAGAAGGATGTCATCCGTATTCAAAATTATTACAGTCGGCGTGGCTTTCCCAAAGTAAAAGTCCGTTACCGTATTGAGGAAGGAAACAAATCATGGAAGAAAAAGGTCGTTTTTGTTGTTCGGGAACAGCAGCCTATACGAATAGCAAGTATTGAATTTAGTTTTCAGGAGAAAAAGTACCAGGATAGCGTCTTGGAAGATCATCGTTTCCAGCGGACCGAAGCCCGAAGTGAATATCAGCCAAAGGGGATCTACGAAACGATTAAAAGGGGAGAGGTCGTAAGCAGTTATGTGCAAACGCTCCAAAATATGGGCTTTGCTTATGCCGAAGTTTCGGTTAACGCCCGGGTTGATACTGCTCGTTTTTCCGCCGATCTAACCATCGACTTGGATCTGGGTCCCTTGACCTATTTAAATGATGTATCTGTAGGGGGTGATAGTACGATTAGTGATGGATATGTAGTTCGTGAATCTGGACTGAGAAAAGGAAACCAATATAGTCTTGATGCCATACAAGAAGCACAGCGCGAAATTTTTAACCATCACTTATTTCGTTTTGCAACCATTAATATCCCGAAGCAAGAGCAAGATTCTACCCTGGATCTTTCTATACAAGTACACGAAAATAAATTACGTACCATTGAGGCTTCGGCAGGTTTTGGAACCGATGAATATTTGCGTGGGCAAGTAGGATGGACCCATCGTAATGTCTTAGGCAAAGGGCATCAATTTACCAGTACCCTTAAGGCCTCATACATCGAGCAGACTATTAACCTGGATTATCTTTTGCCTTACGTTTTTAATACGAAGAGCAGCTTTGTTATTTCACCTTTTGCCCAGCATCTGTTGGAGGAAAGTTATGAACTCTCACGTATGGGAATCACCAACAGTTTAATTTATCGGTATAGCCGTAATGTAACCGGTTCGCTATCCTACCAGTTTACCAGGAATACCGAACTCTCCCAGCAGCAGGATGAGAGCCTGCCCGACACCACACAGAATTATAATCTGTCCTCCATCCAGCTAAGCGGCTATTATAATCAAGGCTTTGGACGGCGCAGTCAGCAGGGATGGGTGGTACAGCCTTATGCCGAAATATCGGGTTTCTTGGGGACTTCTACCTTTCAATTTCAGAAGCTATCGCTTGATATCCGTCGGTACACTCCACTTACATCCACAACAACGCTGGCAACTCGGCTACAGGGAGGTAAAGTGTTTGCAGCGCAGGAAGACTCGCTCCCCAATAATATCCGTTACTACGTAGGCGGAACCAACTCAGTGCGTGGATGGAGCCGCTACCAACTGGGGCCCAAGCGCATAGTAACTGATAGTATTGACACGGGCAATGGAGAAGCCGATAGTACGTTTTTTAGCCGGTATATACCCACCGGTGGACGCACTTTTGTGGCATTTAATGTTGAGGTCCGCCAGGATATTGATCCCCTTATTAATAATTTTGGGCTAACGGCTTTTTTGGATGGAGGACAGGTATGGCGAAAACATCCGGATATAGACTCGCGACCGCTGCAGTTTAGTGTCGGAGGCGGCGTGCGGTACGAATCACCTATTGGACCAGTCAGGCTGGATGTCGGATATAAAATTAATCCCTCAGATGCTGACCTTAACAGGTATCGGGGACGTAGTCATGGCAACGCCTGGGATCGTATTGGCATTCATGTAAGTATTGGGCAAGCATTTTAATGAACAAAAAATCGAAACATAATTCGCAGAGAAACACACGCCGCAAGTGGCCGTGGATATTGCTGTGTAGCCTGTTAGTTGTAGTGGCCCTGGCCCGCCTGGCCCTGATGACCGATCCCGTCCACCAATGGATTAAACAGGCCATCGTCAGTGCTGCCGGAGAACAGCTCGCGCCCGAACTTTCGATTGGTAATATCTCAGGGGATCTCTGGAAAGGAGCTACGCTGAGCGATGTGCAGCTGAGGGCGGATCGCCCCATTGCATCCATTGATACCGTGCAGGTAGAATATAACGTCTGGAGTTATTTTGGTGAAGCCCTGGAGATAAAGAAAGTCCGAGTGGTAAATCCTTTATTAACGCTGAGGCAGGAAACAGACAGCAGCTGGAATGTTCAGCACTGGATGAAAGATACAGGTACAGCGCAAGATACTACAGGAGGAACATTCCCCTTTGTTCTATCAGATCTGTTGATTGAAAAAGGGAAGTTTGAGGTGGGGATGCTTCAGCTACCCCAGGATTCTTCGATCCTTATTGATGAATTGAACTTATCCAGCCGAATAGCCAATTACGGAAAGAGCTACGAAGCAAGTCTCCGTTCCCTGACTTTTAATGTCCAAAATACCAACATTGATGCACCGATCACTATTGAAACCGCGGCAGAAGCAGATTCTTCATCAATAACACTGGAAAAACTGGCGGTTGCCACTGGTCACAGTCTGTTGAATGCTTCGGGTCAGGCCCATTTGGCTGATTCTACCGCGCATTTTCAGGCAGAAGCCTCTCCCGTGGGGTGGCAGGATCTCGCCGCTTACGCCCAGACGCTCCCGATTCGCGAAGACATTAACATGTCGATAGACCTTAAGGGGACGGTCCCTGATTTTGAATTGGCTCTTAGAGCTCATGCAGAAGGTATTGAAAATGTTTTTCTGCAAAGTCATTTTGAATATGATTCGACCCTAACACTGACCACCTTTCAGTTATCAGCAGGGCAACTTGACCTGCAATCATTTACCGGCGATACGTCGATGCCCAGTATCAGGAACCTTCAGTTTCAGAGTCAGGGTCGTATTCCGTTAGAAGCGTATCAAGAATCCCAACTAGAGGGGACTCTGTTAGTGGAAGATATAGGACTGGCTGAGTACCACCTGGATCGGCTCCAAGGGTCGTTCAATCTTCAAAACAATCGGGCCACTGTGGAGTTGATGCCTGCCAATGGCAAAGAGCAGCTAACTTTTTCTGCAGATATTTTCCGACTTTGGGATGAAGATCCCTTGCTTCAGATGAAGGCCGGGGGAACGAATCTTCATCCCCAAAATTGGCTGCCGGGAGAAACTTATACGGGGCGTTTATCATTTGAGGCCGCCATCGATGGCAACGGTTGGGTCCCAGAGGAGGAGTTATGGAAATACCAGCTGAATATAGAAGAAAGCCAGTTGATGGATCAGCAGATCGAGAGGGCTTCATTCAGCGGATTTTTTAACCAAAACAGGCTGACCAACCAATCCAAACTTACTGTGGGTCGGAGTAGGATCGGCCTGCAAGCAGAGGTAGGTAGGCTTCAGAACACTCCTGAATTCAACTATTCATTAACTGCGGATAGCGTGAATTTAGCTGATTTCACGGGCCTTGAAAGGTATACGTCTTCCATTACAGCAGAAGTGGAAGGGCGAGGCAGCGGGACATCACTTGAGGATCTTGATATGAAAGCCGGCCTGAAGATGGGTCCTTCCATCTTTAGGGGAGAGCGTATCCAAAAGATGGCGCTGGATGTACACATTGCCGACTCGGTGGTCTCCGTAAGCCAGGGGGTCGTGGAAAGCGATATTCTGGCCGGAACATTTACCAGCCGTATTCACATGGAGAATTTGTATGCTCCGGCGAATGTGGTAGATCTGGATATGCAACTGAAGGATATATCTTCGCTGGCGGCTATTGCAGAGGTAGATAAGTTACAAGCTGCGGGTTCCATACAGGGACAGTTAATACCCACGGGGCAGGATTCCGTAGCTTTTGAAAGCACGGTTGATATAACTGACTTCAATTATGACAATCAATTTTCTGCCCCCAAAATAGCTGGAGATTTACGTATTGATCTGGGGGAAGAACCCCAATATTCACTGGATGTTGAGGTGCAAGATCCCACTGTGGCTTCAATGGAACTGCAAAATATTAGGCTCAAAACTGATGGCCAGTTTGCAGAACATATAAGGGGCTCTTTTGACCTTCAGCTGGCCGGTCGGGGGAAAGACCAGATTAGTCAGGCTGGTAATTATTCACTGGGTGAGGATACAACGGCTATATCGTTATCCAAATTCGATTTAACCACCGATTTGCGAACGCTTTCCTTGCAACGTCCATTTCATGCGATGGTGGAGAAGGGGGTTATTCAGACAGATACACTGCACCTGAGTACTCCGGATAATTCAGCCTTCATGGAACTGGCCGTTCCCTATGCCGATAGTTTTCACCAAAAGGGATATTTTAAAGCGAAGGAATTAAACCTAAAGGCTATTCAGGATGGTATTTTACATGAGTCATATTTTACGGGCATCCTCTCCGGGGAGTTCCAGGTGGATCGTACGGATACCAGCATGACGGCCTCCAGTGACGTCGTGATGTCTGACTTGATGTATGAGGAGACAAAGCTGGATACCTTGCGATTGCAGGGGGATATTGAGAATGAAAACCTTGTCGGTATGATGGCATTACATCAGCATGGAGATTTGATTGCCGAAGGGAACCTGGATATTCCTTTTAAAGTCAAGGATCCGGATCAGTTACGAGACAACTTTTTCGAGCGTCCGGTGAGCGGAGCCTTACAGCTTCATGCGGTTAAATTGAGTCGTTTTAGTACACTATTAGAACAATGGGGTTATGAAAATACGAAGGGGACATTGCAGTTTGATGGTCAGTTGAAAGGAAAAGCTGGTCAGCCGGAACTTAATGCCGCCCTGAAGCTTAGGGAGGCCGAACTTTCGGGAGTGCCTATCGATTCGCTGATCGCTTCTGTAGAATACGACCACCAGGAATCGAGCCTTGGGTTAAACGCCACGCTCACCTCACTCAAACAGAAAGCCCTTGAGGCAAATGCCCTAATGCCACTGGAGGTTGATCTGCGGAAATGGGCGGTAGGATTACCCGATCCTCAGGATAGTATTTCGGTAAACATCCAAACTAATCAGTTCAATCTACGGGCCTTAAATGACTTTTTGGATCGTAGTGTGACCCGCGATTTAAAGGGAGAAGTGAATGGTCAGGTTCAGATCAGCGGTCCCCGTGAAAACCTGCAGGCTGAGGGCAATATTACGCTTGCTGGTGGAGCAGTTCGAGTTGTTGATGCAGGCATACGGTTAGAAAATATGCAGTCTGCGATCCAATTTAAGCCAGATCGGGTAGAGTTGACTAACCTGCAAATAAACAGCGGTAGAGGAAGGTTGAATGCACAAGGAGTTTTGGCCCTGGAGCAATTAGTCCCCGGTGATATTGACCTCAAGATTCAGGCCGAAAACTTTAAGGCAGCCAACACCGAAGAATATAATGGCATTGTTAATCTGGATCTGGAGGTGGATGGTGAAGTTTCTAAACCACATTTGAGTGGTTCCGTCGATATTGTCAATGGATTCGTGAAGCTTGATAACTTTGGCGAAAAATCGGTGGAAGAAGTGAGCTTGGATACTACATTAAATGCTGAGCCTAACATCAGTCTGTATGATTCCCTCAGCATGGACATGGACATCAATTTTAATAGACGATTCTGGGTACGGAACCAGCGTTATTTAGAAATGGAACTTGAGCTGGATGGCCAGATTGATGTGCTCAAAGATACGGGTAAAGATTTGCAGATCTTTGGAACCTTGACGACGGCTAATGGATATGCTGAACCCTTGGGCAAACGATTTGAGCTGGAGGAAGGGGTACTGGCTTTTTCAGGTCCACCGGATAATCCCCAGGTAAATGTTCGAACGCTTTATGAACCACCACAGGCGGAGCAGGAAATTAAGATTTGGTATGTCATTGAAGGCACGGTGGAAGAACCGAAATTTAAATACGAGAGCAGCCCGCAGATGGACTTGGCCGGCATCATCAGTTATACGCTCTTTGGGCAACCTTTTTATAAGTTGAATCCTGCTGAGCAGTCGGTAGCCAGCACCAGCAGTAACAATACCGCCGCTGATTTTGCAGTAGAAGTGCTGTTGGATAGAGTAGAAGCCTTGGCTACACGTCGGCTGGGTATTGATGTAGTGCGTATCGAACAGACCAGGATAGGCGGGGAGAGTGGTACATCCATCACAACCGGATGGTATATTAATCCCAAAGTATTTTTTGCCATCCAAAATGTGATTACGGGTTCAACGCCAACGACGGGCTTCTTCCTGGAATATTACTTGAAACAAAACCTAAAGCTCATCCTCAGCCAGGGGAATGACAACCGCCAGGGCGTAGACGTGCAGTGGGAGCATGATTATTGATGGAGCTATGAGTTTTGAGTAATGAGTTATGGGTAGGTGAGTAGTGAGTATTGAGTTTCAAGGAATGAGTTTTAAAATTATGCTGGTACCACCTCCGTCGGGGATGGGTGGATAAATATTAAGTAGAAAGTTTTAAGTATTAAGTAGAAATCGAAGTATCTTGTCATTCCGAACTTGTTTCGGAATCTACGTGCCAAGAAAAACAGATAGTATAATGTACAGTAACGAAGATCAACAGTTAGCAAAGAAAATATTAAACTATAGCTGTGAGCTACAAGAAGGCCAAAACGTGATGCTCCAGCTGGTAGGGTTGAACGGAATCGGTTTATTGCGGGCACTCGTTGAAGAGACCCGCGCCATGAACGCCCATCCGTTTGTTCAGATTGAAGATACCGAGATTCAACGTGTACTCGCTGAGACGGGCGACAAAGCTTTTTGGAAGAATCAGGCAAAGGTCGATCAGCTGCCACTGATGAAAAATATGGATGCCTTTGTAGGTATTCGCGCTTCGCTGAATATCTATGAGCAGGCCAACGTAAGCAAAAAAGCCAATAAGGCCTACGCCGATTATTTTGCCGATCCGGTGCATTTTAAAGAGCGGGTCAACAACACCAACTGGGTGGTGCTCCGTTACCCTTCAGAGGCTTTTGCCATGAACGCCCGGATGCCAACACAGAAATTTCGCGAGTTTTATTACAAGGCATGTTTGCTGGATTACAGCGAACTGGAGGAAGCAATGAAGCCACTGCAGTCCCGACTGGAAGAAACAGACAAAATTCAGCTCAAGGGCGAAGGCACTGATATCGAGTTTTCGGTCAAGGGACAAACCTGGATTCCCTGCTTTGGCAAGCGAAATATTCCGGATGGAGAGCTTTTTTCATCCCCCATCCGCTCCTCAGTTAATGGACACATTAGCTATGCCCCGAGCGTATACCAGGGCAAGCCGTTCGAGTTTGTGAAACTGGAAGTGCGCGACGGGGTGGTCATCGATTTTGAATCATCCGACGATGAATCTCTTGAAGAAATCCTGGATACCGATGCCGGGGCTCGCCAGTTTGGAGAGTTCAGTTTTGGCTTGAATCCAATTATTGAGGAGCCGATGTACGACATCCTGTTTGATGAAAAAATATATGGTTCCAATCACCTTACGCTTGGTAATGACTACGAAATTGCGCCCAACGGAAACGAAAGCAACATCCACTGGGACCTGGTTTGCATTGGTGCCGATGTGTACCTCGATGGCGAGAAAGTGCGCGAGGGGCGTACGTTCATTGCTGATGACTTGAAAGGATTGAACCCGGAAAAGCTGTTGCAGTGAACAGTAAGGCAGTAATTTAAACTGATCACTGCCTACTGCTAACTGTATACTGCTTTAATCCGCCCAGGCTTCGGCATCATCAAATACTTGGGCAAATTCAATATGGCTGCCGTCGCTGGCGAGGGTAGCTTCATACTCTACGGGATCCTCTTCTTCACGCTGAATCAGTTTTGTAGCCAGGCGGTTGGTAATCTCCGTCTGAATGAGTCGTTTCAACGGTCGTGCACCATAGACCGGATCGTATCCGCGTGTGCTCAGCCAGTCTTTGACTTTGTCGGTCAGGTTGACTTTTACATTGCGCTTGCCCAGCATCTCATGGACACGCTTAAGCTGGATATCCACAATTTTGCGCAGATGCTCTTGACTCAGCGGATGGAATACAATGATATCATCCACGCGGTTTAAGAACTCGGGACGTATCGTCTTTTTGAGTTGATCAATGAGCTGGTCTTGCAGCTTGTTATACACCTCGTCGGTGAAGTTGCCACCCACTTCTTCGATCTTGTCAGAAATCAGGTGTGAGCCAATATTACTGGTCATAATGATGATGGTATTGGTGAAATCTACAGTCACACCTTTATTATCCGTCAGACGGCCCTCATCAAGCACCTGCAGCAGGATGTTAAACACATCCGGATGGGCTTTTTCAATTTCATCCAGCAGGATGACTGAATAGGGCTGGCGACGGACGGCTTCCGTCAGTTGTCCACCTTCATCATATCCCACATATCCCGGAGGGGCACCCACCAGCCGGCTGACGCTATGCCGCTCCATATATTCACTCATGTCAATGCGGACCATAGCATTTTCGTTATTGAAGAGAAAGTCGGCCAGCGAGCGGGCCAGCTCTGTCTTCCCCACACCGGTAGAGCCGAGGAAAAAGAAAGACCCAATCGGTCGGTCTTCATCCTGGAGTCCGGCGCGCGAGCGGCGTACAGCATTGGAGACGGCTTCAATAGCAGGGTCTTGTCCGACGACTCGTTTGTGAAGCTCTTCCTCCAGGTGCACCAGCTTTTGTCGTTCACTCTGCAGCATTTTGGTAACCGGGATGCCTGTCCACCGCGAGACAATGTCAGCTATATCTTCACCTTCGACCTCTTCTTTGAGCATGGCGCGTCCTTCCTGGATTTCAGCCAGCTTGTTTTCGGTTTCCTCAAGGTCCGTTTCCAGCTGATTGATCGTGCCATAGCGCAGCTCGGCGACTTTCTCATAATTGCCTTCACGCTCTGCCTTTTCAGCTTGGTTGCGGGTGGTTTCTATTGCTTGTTTGAGCTCGCGCGTTTTCTGGATATGTTCGCGTTCAGTATCCCACTGGGCCCGCATAGAGCTACGCTGCTCTTCAAGATTGGCCAGTTCTTTATTGATGCCTTCAATTTTAGTTTCGGCATTATCGCGTTTTAGCGCTTCTCGCTCAATTTCTAACTGACGGATTTGTCGCTCAATGCGATCGAGCTCTTCCGGCATAGAGTCAATTTCAAGACGTAGTCGCGAGGCGGCCTCGTCAATAAGGTCGATGGCTTTATCCGGAAGAAAACGATCAGAGATATAGCGGTGTGACAGTTCGGCTGCGGCTACAATAGCACTGTCTGTAATACGAACGCCATGGTGCAGTTCGTACCGCTCTTGGAGTCCACGCAGGATGGAAACCGTATCTTCCACTGAAGGCTCCTGGATTTTTACGGTCTGCAGCCGTCGTTCCAGGGCTTTGTCCTTTTCGATGTATTTACGGTATTCGGCCAAAGTGGTGGCACCTATGGCATGCAACTCGCCCCGAGCCAATGAAGGCTTCAAAATGTTAGCAGCATCCATCGATCCTTCAGAAGCACCGGCCCCAACCAAGGTGTGGATTTCATCAATAAAAAGGATAATCTGTCCGTCGGAATCCTGAACTTCATTAACAACTGCTTTCAGGCGTTCTTCGAATTCGCCACGGAACTTGGTTCCGGCCATCAAGGCACCCATATCGAGTGCTACAATACGTTTGGATTTGAGCCCTTCTGGAACATCACCACGGTTGATACGAAGCGCCATCCCTTCAGCGATGGCGGTTTTACCGACACCGGGCTCGCCAATCAGTACGGGATTATTTTTCGTTCGCCGCGAAAGAATCTGCATGACACGACGGATTTCCTGGTCACGGCCAATGACCGGATCCAGTTTGTTTTTTTCGGCTTCTTCGTTCAGATCGCGGGCATATTTTTTAAGAGCGTTGTACCGACTTTCAGCATTGGGATCGTCCACTTTTTGAGAGCCGCGTACATCCTGCATTACTTCCAGAACATGATCTTTAGTAACGCCCTGCTGTTTCAATTCCCGGCTGGCTTCGCTGTTGGTCGTAAGCATACCTACAAGCAAATGTTCGGAGCTAATGTATTCATCACCGAGCTCATCAGCGGATGATTGAGCGTGGTCGAACAACTCTTTGGAATCATTTGATAAATACTGTCCGGAGACGGACGCTCCTTTTACAACAGGGAGCTTCGAAATGCGTTGCTCCATTGTTGTTTTAAGGTGAGGCAGACGCACGCCCACTTTATTAAGAATCGTATTAATTACATTTTCGCTATCCGCCAGTAGTGCCAGCAAAATATGGGCAGGCGCCACCGCTTGATGGTTGTTGTTGGAGGCGAGCTCAACAGCGGCTTGCACTGCCTTTTGAGCTTGAAGGGTAAATTTATCCAAATTCATAATGCTGTAATCCCTGCGTTAAATTTCATAGTTTGTATTTTCTGTTATTAAAGAAGCTAATATCATACCGCATTGTATATTATGTCTATTTTTCAGTGTTGGTCTGCCATAAAGATGATGGTCGGATCTCAGGGCTGCAACAATGATATGAAGTCTGACATTTCTGAGTTGGTTTTGGCATCTTTGACAGCCTTTTGAAGTAATAGAACTATGAATTGAATCCTTGTATTGATAAAGGTATTAAAAAAGGGGATATATGAGAAAGGTAACGATTAATGATGTGACGCTCGAACTAAGCAAGGGCGATATTGCCAGTCAAAGCGATATTGAGGCCGTAGTCAATGCCGCTAATGCGCAGCTTAGGACTGGGGGCGGGGTAGCCGGAGCTATCCATCGGGCAGCCGGACCTGGTTTAACGGAAGAAACACGGTCTATGGCACCGATTAAGCCCGGAGAAGCGGTTATATCCGGAGGGCGTAACTTGCCTAATAAATATGTTATTCATTGCTTGGGTCCGGTGTATGGACGGGATAAGCCGGAAGATAAACTGTTGGCTTTTTGTTATAAAAATGCCCTTAAGGTAGCCGAAGAGCATAAAATAAAAAGCATAGCTTTCCCGGCTATCTCAACGGGAGCTTTTGGATATCCCCCAACAGATGCAGCAGAAGTAGCCATTAAAACTATCCGAACTATAATCCCCAAATTACAATCGGTACACCTCATCCGCTTTGTGCTATGGGGTGAAGATGCGATGCAAACCCACCAGGATGTGATGAGGCAAGTTTTTAAATAACCAATACTCAACAGGGAGGGATCAAATATTTGGGTGTTTATTCTTCTTAATGATTATCGATTAAAGATTCCTCTTCCTAGAAAACGGGTCATTGGGATGATATATACAGCAATAACAGGCTTATTTAATAACCCATCTAAATTGTTATTCGATCTTACCTATCCATAGATCTGGTTAAGCACATAAGCCAATCGTACGCCCGCTTTAAGAAGTTGTTGATCTATTGTTTCCCTATGTAGATACATATACCGGTAGCCAATCTGTTTATCTTCAGGTAATGCATAAGCCGCGTCACGGAGTTCTCGCGTTTCATAGGCCCAACCTAAGACATCCCCTTGCTGCCACTGTTCCAGTTGCTTTTGGGAAGGGTGATTGATGGCGTTAGAAAATTCCGTATAACTTAATTTCGTTTCATCAATCATTTCTGAATCCCACACCCGGTGCAGGTTCGAAGGTTCGTAAAACCACTCTACCCGGGTATCATTACCACCGCGGTCTTTGCCCGTGCCAACGTGCATCGGCTGGTGAAGGTCGCCAATCAAATGAACCAGCATTTTAAGTTTCTCAGCTTCTTCCTTAGCTGGAAGGTCTCCCATTTTTAACTCCTCAATAATCGTTCGAAGTGCTTTGATGAGGTCGCCATTGGGATTTTTTTCCGTCTCGTCGTAGCTCATGCCATCAGGAAGCGTAACCCAATGCCAGTCATGGGTATGGTCATAGTGGTCGTCCGAACGAATTTTATCCATCCAGGTGCTGGCAATGGCCAGTGATTCGTGGCCCAATACCCTATCGAGCTCATTTTTTGTCTCTTCATTAAGATAGTCAGTCGCAATATCTCCAACAATTCTATGTCCTGTTTTGCCCCATTTTTCAGAATTTAGATGATTTGGTGTAGGAAAAATTAACAAAAAGCTCAGAATGAGAAGAAAAGTCATAAGTCGATGTTAAGCGATGGTTTTGAGTCAATTTCTAATATCATACATTACCTTTAAAAGGTAAATAAATTCTAAAATTTTTAACACCGGCTTAATACACAGAATGTACGAGCTGCTTGATATATTTTTTCTATCATTCCATACAGCTTTAATTCTATTTAATCTGTTGGGTTGGATCTGGAAAGTAACGCGGCGGTGGAATTTGTATTCCCTGCTTGCCACAGCGTTTTCATGGTTTGTCCTTGGTATTTGGTATGGATTTGGATACTGTCCCTGTACGCACTGGCACTGGATAGTACGGCGTCGGTTGGGACACACGGATATGCCAAGCTCGTATATCAAATTTTTAATTCAGGAGTGGACTGGATTCAGCATTGAAGCAAATATTGTGGATGCCGGAACGGCTATTTTCTTTTTCCTGGCATTAGGTATTTCGATATATCTGAATATTAAAGACTATAAGAAAAAGTAGATTTATTTAGAATTATAGCATGAGTTATCGCATGGATATGTGATGGACTTCTTCTCCTTTCTCCATTAACTATTTGTCTGACAATTCATTAAAAGCATATCAGTATGAAATATACAATCGCTACGCTCTCATTTTTGTTACTTTTTACCGGTCTTACGATGGCTCAACATACAACCGGTTTTTCGGACCCGGATGATATTCAGCAGCTGCTGGAGTACCAGCTGCCCGATTGGGGATATTCCAATTTTTTGTTGGATTTTTCTTCGGGCGGATCATTTATGAATTCATTGGATAAGGATGCCGGACCAGACCAGGAACTCAGTCGACGTGATGTCAACTTTATAATTAATCCCCAATATAATTTATACCGTGAATCGGAGAGACGTATTTTAGAGTTTGATAGTAATGTGGAACTCAATTATGGTGCAAGAAAAGATGAATCATTACCGGAAGATCAAACGGTTACAGACAGGAGCTGGGAAAGTAATCTTGGTTTTGATTTGGCACTACGAGAATATATTGCTCCGAGTATTTTTGTGATAGGCAGGGAAGATCTGGGAGTTGCTTACAGGTCGTTTTCTGAGGAAGAACGAATAGGTGAATCACTAAATCAGGATGAGGAGCGCTTTAGACGAAATATATCATCGGAAACACGGTTGGGTATCGGTATCGGACGCGTCCGTAATGTAAGTCCGGTGATTCGGGCGTTACGGCTCAAAGAACGATACGGAGTGCTAACGAATAGTAACCAATGGAATAATGAAGAGATAAGAGCAACAGCCGATATCTTTACCAAGTACGATGGGTATCAGCAGCGGTACGAGCGACCCGAAAAGCATTTTTGGCAGGCCATGGATGAGGCTACCAGTGGTTCTATAAGTGCTTTAGAAGCATTCGATATGTTTTATTTAACGGATGTTCTTGACGAAAGTATCGGCCAGCGATTAGAGGGTTGGGAATTATCTGGTGGTGGAGTTTTTGATTATAGAAACTCATTAAGTCGTATTGACACTCCCTTTCAGGATCCATCCTTTGAACGGTCAATAAGTATTTCTAAAAATGCGGGGGCATTTATTGAGGGACGATGGTTTAACAACCTTTCGCTTAATCATCAGCTTGGTTTTTCTGCTGATGCAAGTCGAACCTATCCACTCGATGCAAATGCAGTTGCAAAATGGAATACGGATGTAAGAGCGGAGCTAAGCTGGCTGTGGAATTTGGCTGACCGTTTTCTCATGAATACCCAGCTCAGTAATTTATATAATACATTCAAGAGAGAAGACGATGGATTTCTGGATGGAAGAAGATCCTGGTATAACAGATCTCAATTGAGCAGTAGTTTTATTTATTTCATTGAAAACCGTCTCGCTTTCAATGTAGCAGTACGCTATTCTCTTAACTACAACAGCCTAAATTTGAGCGAGGAATTCTACGACAAGCGAGATACACGGTTAAGTTTTTCAGCCGGAGTAAAATACTACTTCAGCCGGAACCTGTATTAACTGCTTTGCCAGTTGAGTCATAATTGTTAGAAACCGAGTAGAATGTATTACATCTTTAGCTCGGGAATTAATTCCCGCGTTCGCGATAAACGATGATAGTATAACTCAATGGATCACATACTACCAGGGGGGCGATCTCTAACTGGTAACCGAGCAACACGGCTTTTTTTATAATTGCGACAATTGCTCAAACAGCTCTTTCTGTTTGTCAGATAATTTTTCGGGGACTTGTACCTGGATGCGAGCAAAAAGATCTCCTTTTTGAGAAGCAGATTTAAATTTGGGCATGCCCATACCGCTCAGGCGAAAGAGCTTACCGCTGGAAGTGCCAGCCGGAATGGTAATCTTAACTTTTCCACCCAGAGTGTCAACGACGGTTTCGCCCCCCAATACGGCCGTGTAGAGATCCACCGGATGATCCAGATAAAGATTGTCTCTCTTGCGCTCGTAATGGTCAGGCATGTCTATCTTGACGGTTAGAACAAGGTTGCCACGGGCGCCCCCCGAAGGACCGGTCAACCCTTTTCCCTTAAGCTTCAGCTTCTGTCCATCACTGATGCCAGCCGGTATTTTAACCTTCATCTTTTCGCTGCCAACCCTTACCGTGCGCGATGTCCCTTCATAAGCCTGCTGTAATGAAATTGTTACATTGGCTTGTATATCTTTTTTAGTGGCGCTTTTCTTGCCTCGGTTACTTCGGCTATAAGTACGTGCCTGTTGCTGTTGGGCTTGTCCAAAGGGGCTTCCTCCACCGCCAAACAGTGTTTCAAAGAAGCTGGAAAATGAATTTCGTCCGCCTTGACCCTGCTGGGCTCCTCCCTCAAAGATATCATTGATGTTAAATCCCCGCTGATACCTTTGCTGGCCACTAAACCCGCCTTCCTGTCCATGTCGCCGGGCGTAGGTTGACCAATTGAAGTCTTGGGCACTGCCGCCGGCACGTTGATACTGTTTCCAGTCTTTCCCGGCTTTGTTATAGAGATTTCGTTTCTCCGGATCGCTTAAAACTTCGTAAGCTTCTCCCACTTCCTTGAACTTATCTTCAGCAGATTTATCATCCGGATTTTTATCGGGATGGTATTTGGCCGCTTTTTTACGGTATGCCTTCTTAATCTCATCCTGAGAAGCATTCTTGGAGACACCTAATATGTCGTAATAATTTTTGTATTCCATCTCTAAAATATAGCATCATCACAGGTTAACATTCTACAATGTATAGAAAAGCAAATAAAGTGCCATAGCTAAAAAACTAACGAATTGACAAAATGGAACCTATATTTCGTCAGCTTGTCATAAAAAAAGCCCCTCCGATCAATTCGGAGAGGCCATCAGGGGTTAAAGCCGTGTTGGGGATACTACAATTCGAAGGCAACAAGTTGTGAATTACCTTGGCGGATAACGCGAAGTAGAACGACGCCATCCTCGGAATCTGCTGCTTCATTGATAGCAGATCTGAAATCGGAGACATTCGTTATGGGCTCGCGATTGATTTCAGTAATAACATCATACTGCTGCAATCCTTGTTCCTGGGCTGAACTGCCGCTTGCTACCTGTGTAACAACAACACCTTGCTGTCCAGCATCGAGGCGTAGCTGTTGTGCAATTTCGGGATTAAGGTCACGCACTTTGAATCCTACACGATCATCCAGTGATTTATCGGGTCTGGTTTGTTGGGTGCCGGCCACTTCGCTGGGCTCTTCACCAAGGGTAACCGTTATTTCTTTGGTTTCTCCATCCCGGTTGATCGTGAAATCGATCTCCGTTCCGGGTGCCGATGTTCCAATTTTCGTTCTGAATGCATACCAGCTTTTAATGGGCTCGCCATTGATGGATTGAATAACATCATCTTCCTGGATACCAGCTTCTTCTGCAGGTCCGTCTTCCTGGACGGAACCAACAATAACACCATGAGCTTTATCCAGTCCTAACGCTTTAGCCATCGTGGCATCCACATCGCCGCCGTGAGAAATACCGAGGAACCCGCGAACAACGCGACCGTTTTCGATAATGGATGTCATAATGCGTTTGGCAATATCGATAGGTACGGCAAAACCAATGCCATCGTTACCACCCGAGCGGGAGGCAATGGCTGAATTAATACCGACCAGTTCGCCATCCATGTCTACGAGCGCGCCGCCGGAGTTTCCGGGGTTAATGGCGGCATCAGTCTGAATAAAGTTTTCATATCCGGCCTGGTCGCGCAGAATGCCAATGGTTCGGTCTTTAGCGGAGACAATCCCCATGGAAACGGAGTGAGCTAAACCGGCTTGTAGTGGACTTCCGATAGCAAGCACCATCTCGCCCACGCGCAGCTTTTCGCTGTTGCCCAGTGGTATAACATTCAAGTCCGGGGCATCAATTTTAAGGACCGCAATGTCCGTCCGTGGATCGGCGCCCACAACTTCGGCCGTATACTTTTGATCGTTGTAGAGCTTCACTTCCACTTCATCGGCATCATTTACAACATGATGGTTCGTCAAAATATAGCCTTCCTTAGCAACGATAACGCCAGAGCCTAAGCCCTCTCGCTGATATTCTCGTGGTTCGGCACGGGGATTTCCAAAGAAACGAGACAATGGATTTTGACGTGCTTCTACTGTTTTCTTTACACTGACTGTAACGACCGTTGGATTCGTCTGATCAGCAATATTTACAATGGCATCATTGAAATCCTGAAGCGTAGGAGACGCTTTTTGCTCTGACTTAGGAACTTCAGTTGTAGCGGTAAAGTCAGGAGTTGGTAGTACAGAGGCTTGTTTCGAATCAAAGTCTACCGTCAAAAACCCTAACAGTACCACGGCAGCCACTATCCCAAGCAGGTGTGTTAAACGAAATCTCTTCATATCAAACTCCGGTTTAAATAAAAGTTAATAATTTTGTATTTCCTGATAGTTCAGATAACCATTTAAGGCCACTTATTATTGTATAGAAGTAGAAAATTTTGTTGGAAATAAAAAAGACGGAAGCTGCTTTTCAGGCAGCTTCCGCCAGTGGGATAAAAAGTTAGCTTATTTCAATCTGTTTTTTCACTTTCTCTTCGTTTTTGTCGATGGTAATATTCAAGAGTCCATCTTCATACGAAGCATTTATCGTTTTCTCATCAACATTGTCTGGTAGTTCAAACGAACGGTTGAAAGAGCCATAGTTGGTTTCTACCCGGTGGAAGGTTTTACCTTCTTCTTGGTTTTTAAACTTCCGCTCACCGCTAATAGTTAACCGGCTGTTTTCCAGGTTGATCGAGATATCATCTTTTTTCATGCCGGGCAGTTCAACAGAGATATGGAATTGTGAGTCCGTCTCTGAAATATCGATTCCCGGTGTGAAACTATCACGGCGCGAATTCACAGCATCATTGAAAAATTCGTCCATTATATCAGAAAATCGTTTTGATGCAAGGTTACTTTTGGGTCGATTATATCGAACAAGTGTCATAGTTAATACCTCCAAGAGGATTTTTTTAAAAGTTAGTTTTTTAGTCAAACTCACTTTTAATGGAGCAATACCTATGCCAATGGAGGTTAGAGATGGTGAATATGACATTCAGCCAGCGGTGAACTGCGCTTTTTTCAGAAGAAATATGACAGACTTAAAAGTTGTCATTTGTCAAATAGACAAAGCGACAGCCTCACTGTTTTTGTGGCAGGAGTTAGTAAATTGGTTATCAATTCTTGGTGATTTGCGGTAAAACTCAACAACCAACTTATTTACCAGTAATGGATAAGGGGCATGCTCTATATAAGAATTCAATCTCCCTAAATCTCTCTTCTCCAAAGCCTGTCCCGATCACTTTCGGGGAGGGAATCAAAAGGGTTTTTATGGCATCCTGAGCGAGATCGTAATCCAAAAGTTCCTCCTTGGCGAAGAGCCTGTCCGCCTACCGGCGGAAGGACAGGAGAATTGACCTATCTTATTGGACCCAATCAGCTCTTTTATGTGCTTGAAGTTGTTAGGAAGTTTCATGCCTGATGGTAAACTCTTCGGGAGTTCAACTCCCTCAAAAGCAATGGGTTGGTTATTAGTGTAGTGGATGTCTGAAATAGAAACCACTAACTAATAACCAGTAACAATTAACTAACTAGGCATAGCTTTTTTTCCATTCTTTGGCTACGAGAAATGCCATTTCGAGGCTTTGCTCGTAGTTGAGACGAGGATCGCAGTACGTTTCGTAATTATGGTGCAGTTCGCCTTCGTGTAATCCTTTGGCACCACCAACACATTCCGTGACGTTATCGCCGGTAAGCTCGAGATGCACACCGCCGAGGTAACTACCCTGGTCGCGATGGATAGCAAACGTTTGGCGAATTTCCTTAACCACATCGTCGAAATTACGGGTCTTGAAATCGTCATCGGTGGCAAAAGTATTGCCGTGCATAGGGTCGCATGTCCAAACGACGGGCATACCTTCGTGCTTAATTCTATGGATAATATCGGGCAGTCCTTTTTCGACCTCATCCTTGCCAAAGCGGCTGATAAGCACAATTTTACCCTGTTCATGGGTCGGATTCAACCGGTTGATGAGGTTAAGCATTTCATCCATATCGTAATTGGGCCCAATCTTAATGCCAATGGGGTTACGGATGCCGCGGAGGTATTCAACATGAGCGCCATCAATATCGCGCGTACGATTCCCCAGCCATATCATATGGGCACTCAGATTGTACCAGCCTTCACGACGAGGCACTTTACGTGTTTGAGCAGAATCATAATGCAGGTTCAGTCCTTCGTGCGAGGTATAGAGATTTACCTTCTGGGCCGTATCAAACTGGTTAGGCGTAATAGTTTCCATAAAGCTTACCGCTTTCTGGATGGAGTTAACCATCGCCTCGTACTCTTTGTAGTACTTATTTTCTTTCATGAAATCCAGCTCCCAGTATTCGGGGTGATGCAGATCGGCAAAGCCTTCATCAGCCAGCCCACGCAAAAAGTTGAGCGTCAGGGCCGCTTTATTGTAACCGGTGAGCAACCGCTGAGGGTCGGGCATGCGTGCCTCACGGGTTGGGGTAATGCTGTTGATCAGGTCACCGCGGTAGTTATGAATTTTTTCGCCATCTACTACCTCATAATCTCGGGATCGGGGCTTGGCATACTGACCGGCAATACGCCCAATCCGTAATACCGGAGTTTCCATCTCATGGATCATGATGAAGCTCATCTGCAGGAGAACCTTTAACAGGTTAACAATCTTAGGAGATTTACACCCCGCAAAGCTTTCAGCACAGTCGCCCCCTTGCAGCAGAAAGCTCTTTCCGGCTGCTACATCAGCCAACTTATTTTTTAGTGCTTTGACTTCCCATGATGTGATAAGCGGCGGATTATTATGAAGTTCCTCATAGACCCGTTCCAGTTCCTGTTGATCAGGATAGGTTGGGAGTTGTTTAATTGGAAATTCTTTCCAGGATGTCGGAGACCAGTCTTTGGGATTTGCCACTTCGGGAGCTACGGTTTGTTCAGAAAACATGATGTTGTTAATTCACAGTAAAATTATAAACTGTAGAAAATACATAAAAAAGGGAATGTGAGCAATTCCAATAGATAAGTCTCTTGTTTGGCTCACAAAGACAGATATATCGGCTACTGAGTGGGTCCAAATACAAAAATGCCTCGCTTATTGATATATCCATATTTGTTGCTGAGCTGAACGAGAGCTAACCCATCTTTGAAAGGCCAGGCCCGGTCATAAATTGGGTCAATCACAAGATTGCCCTGTGGGTTCACATAGCCGAATTTTCCATTTTTTTGGATGAGGGCTCGCCCTTCATGAAAGGCATAGGCCTCTTCGTAAGAGGGGGAGACGATGAATTGTCCTTCTGTGTTGATGTACCCGTACTTTCTTTGATCCAGATTGGTGCTGTTTTCGGGCATAGCGACGGCTGCAATATCTTCAGAAAAGGGATCAGCTTCGATAAACTTCGAGGCAATGATTGTTTCGCCATCGGTATCAATATATCCCCATTGGTGGAATCCAAGCTGTACGGGGGCGCGGCCATCAGAAAAGGATTTGGCATCGCGGTACTGCGGCTCGATTACCATTGCTCCGGCACGATTGATATATCCCCATTCGCGGTGATCAGCGGTCTGGATCAGTGCTCTTCCATCCGAAAAGTTTTCAGCGGCACTGAATTGGGCTTCTATCACAAATTCTCCATTCCTGTTAATGTATCCCCAACTACCTCCGGATGTTTGCTGAACGGCCGCCCGTCCATTTTTAAAGCTGTGTGCTTGGCTGAACCGGGGATCAATGACAAAACGGCCGGAGCCGTCAATAAATCCGTATTGACCATTGGATTTAACCAGGGCTCGACCCTCACTAAACGGATGTGCTTCTTGAAAGCGAGGCTGAATAGCAATATTTCCTTCTTTATTGATGTAGCCTGCCGCTCCGGATAAGGAAACGGCGGCCAGTCCTTCAGAAAAAGTGTAGGGCCACATGCCGGTATCAAGCAACTGGAATTGGGGCTGAATACGGGAGGTCATCTCTGCATCCACGAATCCAACTTTATAATTTTCTACATAAGGGTATAAAGTAACGCCGGCATTGGAGGAGTCACCGTCAGAAAAGGGAGCTTCCAATACTTTGCAAGAGATTGCCAAAAGACCAATGGTTAGGACTATGGCAATATTTCGAAGCAGTGATTTCATGAACTCATAATGATTGGGAAATTGCAGTGACGTATTTTAAAGCCGGTTGAGAAGATTTGTTCCCACTTGGGTGGAGAAAGCTATCGTTTGTATTAGCTTTCCAGCTGATATTGTTCGGAGGGGATGCCTTCAGTCTCATTCACAAGGCTTTTGAATACAACAGCGGTAGCCATCGTAGTGAGGGGATAGGTAAAAAGGATGCCAATGCCAAAGAGAAGCGCCCCAACTATGTTAAGGGTAATGACGACGATGCCAAAAAGAAAAAGTTCCACCGTCATTTCCTCGCTCAAATAATAACTTTTTTGAAGGGCAACAAAGGAGGACTGGTTTTCTTCCAGTATAAAATAAGGATAGAACATAAATCGGACCGCGATAAAAATGCCGGGCAGCACAAATAGGAAAAGTCCAAGTATAATGCTCAACATATATAAAAAGTAGCCCACAAAATAACTTAGGAAATTGCGAAAGTTGTTAAACATATCGCTGACCTGAACATGCTCATCATCGACGAGACGTAACATCACGTTGATAAAGCCAAGGCTCAGAAAAAGTTGAGTTACGGTTATAATACCCGAAATCACCTGGGCCTCGGTGGATGGATTTCCCCAAAAGTACTGGAAGTAATAGATCTGAGGTACGATAGCCAGTACATAATAGGTAACCATGATGCCGATGACGAAGGAGGTGTACCGTTTGTACTGCTGGAAGCTATACTTAAATAGGTGAACCAAATCGATTGAGGGTTGCTTCATGCCGGCTGAATGAATACGAAGATTTTTTAGTTATTAACGATGGCCTCAGGGCCAGAAGCCTATATAATTTAAAGCTTCAAAAGATACGATTTATCTGTATCTTTAAAAGTTTAAGTGAACTTAAAGATTGTACCACCCTTGCGAGAAAATATTGTAATTCGTGGCGCGCGTGAGCACAACCTAAAGAATATAGACGTTAACATTCCCCGTGAGCAACTGGTCGTTGTAACGGGAATATCCGGATCGGGAAAATCATCTCTTGCCTTTGATACGATCTATGCCGAGGGCCAGCGACGTTTTCTGGAGTCGCTATCGGCCTATGCCCGGCAGTTTCTGGGGATGATGGAGCGCCCGGAAGTTGACTTCATCGATGGGCTTTCGCCCGTCATTTCTATAGATCAGAAGACAACGAACCGAAATCCAAGGTCTACCGTGGGCACGGTGACGGAAATCTACGACTTTCTCCGGCTGCTCTACGCGCGAATTGGTATTCCATATTCCTGGAAGACAGGCAATGAGATGTCCAAGCAGACCGCAGACCAGGTGGTGTCGGCGATTATGGATATGCCGGAAGGGACCAAAGCCTACTGTCTTGCGCCCGTCGTTCGTGGTCGCAAAGGGCATTATCGGGAGCTTTTTGAGCAGACCATGAAGCAGGGCTTTGTGCAAGTCCGCGTGGATGGCGAGCTGATGGACCTGGAAGAGGACATGAAAGTAGATCGGTATAAGACGCACAATATCGAAGTAGTCGTTGATCGATTTGTGATTAATGACAAGAGCGAAAAGCGTATTGCCGAAAGTGTTCGTCTGGCACTGGAGATGGCCGAAGGTAATGTGGTGTTGTCCGTTCCCACCGATGAAGGCTTTGATGATCATCTCTATTCGCAAAACCTGTTTGATCCGGAAAGTGGTCTGGCTTATGAGGATCCGGCCCCGAATATGTTTTCGTTTAACTCCCCATACGGAGCCTGCCAAAATTGTGATGGCCTCGGCTATACCTATGATGTTAATCGCGACTTGGTCATTCCTAATAAAGAACAAACCATTGAAGAAGGCGCCATCCGCTTTTTAGGAAAGCCGCGCGATATCTTTGCTTTTAAACAGTTGAGGGCGGTACTCAAGAGTATTGACCTGGATTTCGATACGCCCATCACGGAATTTACCGAAGAGCAACTGGATCTTATTTTTGAAGGAGGCGGTGATACAAAATATGACGTCAGCTACGACTTCCGTCAGGATAATGTAACCTACAAGCACTCTTTTGATGGCTTGCGGGATATGATTCGCAGCCAATACGAGGAGAGTAAATCCAACAAAAAGCGGGACAAAGCCAAAGCCTATATGAGCAAGATCGCCTGTCCTGAATGTGACGGTGGTCGGCTGAATAAGGAAGCACTTTCGTATAAAATTGATGGCCACTCCATTGACAAGCTGGTCAAGATGGATATCAAGACACTACGGAACACGCTCAATAACCTTGATTTGAATGAACGCCAGCAGAAGATTGGCAGCCAGGTGCTCAAAGAAGTTCGGGACCGCGTGGACTTTCTGCTGAATGTAGGTCTCAACTATTTAACGCTGGATCGTGAGGCGCAGACCCTCAGCGGTGGTGAAGCGCAACGCATTCGCCTGGCCACCCAAATAGGTACACAGCTGGTAGGCGTGCTGTATATTTTAGATGAACCCAGCATCGGGCTCCACCAGCGCGATAATATCAAGCTGATACGATCGCTGGAAACGCTGCGTGATCTGGGCAACAGCGTGATTGTGGTAGAACACGACCGCGAGACCATCGAGCAGGCCGATTATGTGCTTGACCTCGGACCCGGGGCTGGTGAATATGGCGGTGAAATTGTCACCGAAGGTGCACCTGATGAACTCGACCCGGATTCCATGACGGCCAAATTCTTGAAAGATGAAGAAACCGTTCCTTATCCGGATACACGGCGCGAGGGTAGTGGCGAAACCGTACGTTTGGAAGGCGCACGTGGACATAATCTAAAAGAAGTAGATGTAGATATTCCACTGGGTAAATTTATCTGTGTGACGGGGGTAAGTGGCAGTGGCAAAAGCTCACTCATCAACCAGACGCTGGAGCCTATTTTATCATCCGAATTTTATAATTCGAAATCAGTGCCACTTCCTTATGATGAAGTTCATGGTATTGATAACCTGGATAAGATTATTTCCGTCGATCAGAGCCCCATCGGTCGTACGCCGCGCTCCAATCCGGGAACGTACACCAAGGTTTTTGACCATATCCGGAAGTTGTTTGCTGAGCTTCCCGAGTCAAAAATTCGTGGATACGACCAAGGACGATTTTCGTTTAACGTGAAGGGAGGACGCTGTGAGGCCTGTAATGGAGATGGCGTTCGCAAGATTGAGATGAACTTTCTACCGGATGTCTATGTGGATTGTGAGACCTGCAACGGCAAGCGTTATAATCGGGAAACACTCGAAATCTATTACAAAGGCAAAAATATTTCGGATGTGCTGAACATGTCCATCCAAGAAGCGCATGATTTTTTTGACTCTGTGCCGGCCATCAATCGTATTCTAGGCACCCTGGTTGATGTTGGTTTGGGTTATCTGCGATTGGGGCAGCCCAGCACGACCCTCTCTGGAGGGGAGGCCCAGCGGATTAAGCTCGCTCGGGAGCTTTCGAAAGTAGGCACTGGTGATACGCTGTATATTATGGACGAGCCTACAACAGGCCTCCATTTTCAGGATGTGCGCCTACTGGTAGATGTGATCCAGCAGCTGGTAGATAAGGGAAATACCGTGATCGTCATTGAACATAACCTGGATCTCATTAAAGCTGCAGACTGGATTATTGATTTAGGTCCGGAAGGAGGCAATGAGGGGGGACAAATTATTAGCCAGGGAACTCCTGAAGAAGTCGCAAAGTCCGAAGCGAGCGTTACCGGAGACTTTTTGGAAGAAGAGTTTGAGCGCGAAGGCCAGAAAAAAGTAACAGCCTGAGTCAGCTATACTGAATGGTTGGTAAGCTTCTTTCGTTTTAGTAATACTCTTTGATTAAAAACGGAGGAGATATGAAATATGCCATCCGGTGTATTGCCATATTTATTGTCCTTACCACTTTGCTTA
Source organism: Fodinibius salsisoli (assembly GCF_026229185.1). Lineage (GTDB taxonomy): Bacteria > Bacteroidota > Rhodothermia > Balneolales > Balneolaceae > Fodinibius > Fodinibius salsisoli. Next base: position 319,666 of record NZ_JAGGJA010000005.1, read on the forward strand.
CAGTGGGTGCTATTTACCTGCTGGAAATCCAAATGCCGTTGAACGGGATTATATTTTTCAGTGCATCCATTAGTTTATTTGCAACCATTATATACGGCTGGATCGACGCTGTGTATATCAAAAAACGCCAACCTGGCTTGTAGAAAGTAGTAAGGGAAGGTTTGCTGAGGGGGGCAGATATATAAGATAGGTAAGAACAGGAGCGTTGGGTTGTTCCAACGTTATAAATAAGGTGTGGGGAGATTAACTATAGTATGGCAAAAGAAATGATAGGCTGGTTAAAGATTGGACTCTTGGTTTTAGTTGTCGGTTGCGCATCTTCTGGGCTTTCTGTAGAAAAAGACAGTAACAGAAATGATGCCTCAAGCATGACTGTTACTGATTCATCGCTTACGCTTGCGGATTATCTAAGAAAAGTGGCAGGCGTAGACGTCCGGGGGACGGCTGAAAATATCCGTGTATATATACGTGGTATAAATACGATTAGTGGCCGGAATGAGCCTCTTTTTGTTGTCGATGGGAGTCGTCTCGGTCGGTCTTATCAACGAGTAAGTAGCTTGGTTGCTGTTGACGATATTGACAGGATACGGGTCTTAAAGGGATCCGATGCAGGGGCGCGATATGGATTGGAGGGGAATGCAGGAGTTATTGAGATTGAGACCAAAAGAAATTAATAATATTTGTCCCAATTGCACCCAAGAGCCTTCTATTAGGGTAAGAGATCAAAACCTTATGGTGTCACGAATGGGGATTATTATAAATTCATTTTTGAATTTGTTCCGTTCTATGTTTCTGACTATTTTCAGCCACTGATGGAAAAATTTCGTACACATATCGCACGCTGGCTGGTAGCCTTGCTTGTCATTTCGGGTTTCAGCTTTTCTCTGGTGCAGCCCGCACAGGCACGCCAGAATACCGATGCCTTTGCACGCTGGCTGGATATGATGGCTAAATCATCAGATACTGCTGCCTTGCAAGAAGAGTTGAAAGATCTACAAGCTTCTGGTGAGGCTCTGTCAGTGATGATTCAGGAAGCCTCGAGAATTGTCTCGCAAAACAATGAGAATTTCGACTTCCCTTTTGCTAAGGAAGAGGCCCCGAATCAGCTGTATCAATTATTGTTAATTGAGTGGAATCAGTTTCAAACGGGGGACGCTATGGCGGCTGTCCCTGCTACACAAAAGAGCATAAAACAACTGCTTCCCTGGCATACCGACAAGCTAAGTCCTCCGGGGTTCCTGGGTATGCGATACGAATTATTCCAGGTAGCTGATAACCGAATCGTCGTTGAGGTTATACCTGGGTTTCAAGAATCTATTTCACTGCAGCCGATGAGCAGTGGCGTAGCTATAGGTGCTCCCTAGCCGTTTTTGCCTATCCTTACTACAATTCACAATACATTTTTTAAATACTGGCTTTCCTCGGTTAGAGGAGGGTTAGCCGTTGTTAAATGCAATTCCTAAACTTTTAAATCGATTTATTATGCAAGGTAATGGAACTAAAATTGGATTTATCGTAGCCTTCCTGGCTATGTCAATCTATTATCTGTGGCCAACAGTGGCGAATACGCTTGAGCAGAATTATATTCAAGATCTGCCAGAGGCTGAACGTACTGAATACAGAGAAGAAAACGCTCAACGACTGCAAAACTTACGGGAAGAATCTCTTTCTCTTGGTCTTGACCTGCAGGGCGGTATGCACGTTACGCTGGAAGTAGGAACAGCTCAGCTTGTCCGTGAGCTGGCCGGTGAATATGCCGACACAACACTCAGTAACGTAATTGAGACTGCTCAGCAACGTGCGCTTCAGAACGATACCGACTTTATCAATGAAATGGTGCAGGTATTTGAAGAGCAAAACCCAAATGGACGGCTGAGCCGTTACTACCGGTCGGAAGCGGAGAACATTACCCGCCGATCTACGAACGAAGAAATTCTGGCATACCTGCAGTCGCAACGCGACTCCGCGGTGGACCGGGCTATGGAAATTATCCGTACCCGTGTGGACCGGTATGGTGTAACTGAGCCAGCTATTTTTGTGCAGGGCAATAATCGTGTAGTCGTAGAGCTACCCGGCGTTGCAAATAAAGAACGAATCCGGAGTCTGTTGAAAGGGACAGCCCGGCTAGAGTTCCGTTTAGTAGCCGAGCCTGATCAAATCAGTACAGCTCGACAGCAAATTGTAGGTTACTATAATCGCCAGGTTGCATCAGATACCTCTGATAGCGTACAGCAAAGTAGCGGGCAAAATAATCCACTGGCCGAAGTATTGAGCACGCAAACACGTAGTGGCTATGCGTTTGGATATACTACAGGCCGCGATACGGCCCGTGTAAATGAACTGCTGCAAAAACCTGAAGTTCAGGAGCTGATACCACGCAATATGACCTTGATGTGGGGAGCCAGTCCATTTCAAACGACCCAACAAGGACAGGAACTGTTTGAACTTATTGGCGTTCGTCCCCAGGTAGAGATGACCGGTGAAGTTATTGAAGAAGCCAGCGTCAACTTCGACCAGGCCACCAATCAGCCTCGGGTATCCATGAACATGAATTCGGAGGGCGCTCGACGATGGTCACGTATTACCGGTGCTAATATTGGTAAACCCATCGCGATTGTGCTTGATGGTTACGTCTATTCATATCCCAATGTGGAAAGCAAGATTGCCAATGGCCGTTCTTCCATTTCTGGATTGGAAAGTCAGGCAGAGGCTCAGGATTTGGTAAACATTTTACTCTCCGGTGCACTGCCCGCTCCGCTTGAAATCATTGAAGAACGAACGGTAGGAGCAACCCTTGGAGAAGCCTCCATACAGGCGGGTTTCTATTCTACGCTCATTGGATTAGTAATCGTAGCCATATTTATGATTATTTACTACCGTGCTGGCGGAGGAATCGCTGACTTGGCCCTGCTTCTAAATATCATATTTATTCTGGGGATTTTAGCGGCCTTTAAAGCCACCCTCACGCTTCCCGGTATTGCTGGTATTGTACTGACTATTGGTATGGCAGTGGATGCAAATGTACTGATATTTGATCGTATCAGGGAGGAACAACGAACCGGGAAAACGCTACGAGCTGCCATTGAAGGCGGGTATGCTAACGCTATGAGTGCTATTGTAGATGCTAACGTAACGACCTTCTTTGTAGGGATTATTCTCTACAGTTTTGGAGTTGGCCCGATTAAAGGTTTTGCCGTTACGTTGATGGCAGGTATTGTAGCATCACTGTTCAGCGCAATCGTAATTACCCGTGTGGTCGTCGATTACCTGACACGTGAACGGTCTGCTGAACTCAGCTTCGGTTAATCAAAAAGATTATAAACGTTAAATCAAGGATTTAATACCATGAGATGGTTCGAAACACCCGACTTTAATTTTTTAAAAGCTCACAAGATTGCCTATGTCGTTTCCGGCATTTTGTTAGTGGCTTCAATCATAGGAATTGTAACCAAAGGCCTACAGTATGGTATCGACTTTAAGGGCGGTAAAGAGTTTGTCCTTGAGTTTGAGCAGCCGGTAGAGGTATTGGATATACGCAGTGAATTAACAGGTCCCCTTGGCGGTGCCCCCGAAGTTAAACTCTTCGGATCTCCAAGTGATGTACTTATCCGTACCGATGATCCGGGTAACATTACGGAAGTACAGAATACCATCACTCAAGCGATGGCACAGCTTTATCCGGATAACTCGGCAGACGTCATAAAGACCGACATTGTTGGTCCGCGTTTCGCCGAAGACCTTAAGGCTGGTGCACTTAATGCCATTATCTTTGCCCTCATCGTGATCTTTATTTATATACTCATTCGTTTTAAAGACTGGACCTTTTCGGCAGGAGCCGTTGCGGCCCTCTTTCATGATGTGATGATCGTATTGGGTATATTTACAATTTTTGGAGATTTGGCACCCTTCAGTATGCAAATTGACCAAGCTATTATTGCTGCCTTTTTAACGATTGTGGGTTATTCGCTAAACGATACGGTGGTTGTATTTGACCGAATCCGTGAAAATAGTACCTTGTTTAAAACCATGGAGCACGATGAAATGGTTAACAAAAGTCTTAATGATACGCTTAGCCGAACCGTTATAACATCGATAACGACCTTGTTTGTGGTAACCGTGCTATTTATCTTTGGCGGTGAGGTCTTAAAAGGCTTTTCCTTTGCATTGATGCTTGGTGTGGTTATTGGTACCTATAGTTCACTATTTGTTGCCAGTTCAACGGTCGTCGAATTACAGCGCAGAAGGCAAAATGCATAAGCAAAAAAGTCTTCGATAAGACGGATGATGTTTCAAATAAGTGTAACAACTTAATGCAGTAACCGTAATAGTGGTCCAGGGCATATAAATTAGCATCAAGATGTGCTATGAGCCTTTATTAAAATACTATAACTCCAAAATAAACAGGAGATTTGGCTATGACTTTTAATGTATCGGAGCGTTATAATTGTGTGGTTCTTCAATTTAAAGGTAATGTGATGGGGGGACCCGATGCGGTAACCTTGAATGAAAAATTACACGAACTTATTGAAGAAGATAAAACAAATGTAGTTGCGGATCTGGGGAAGGTGAAATTTATGAACTCATCCGGCCTTGGGATGCTGATCGGTGGCTTGACAACCATGCGGAAGGCTGGTGGTGATCTTCGGATTGCCAATGCGACTGACAAGATTGAGAGCCTTCTGGTGATTACAAAGCTTATTACCGTATTCAATCACTTTAAATCACTTGAGGAAGCAGTCGAATCATATTCGGCAAAGGAAGAAGAATAAAGTAAATTTAAATTTTTAATAGAAAAAGGGGGTGATGTGCCCCTTTTTTTGTGTCTAATTATTACTATGTCTATTCGTGTTGTTGTAGGTGCCCAATGGGGTGATGAAGGAAAAGGAAAAATTGTAGACTTGCTTAGTAAAAAAGCAGACTACGTAGTGCGATATCAGGGGGGAGCCAACGCAGGCCATACTCTTGAGTTTGATGACAAAAAAATTGTATTACATCTCATTCCTTCGGGTATTTTTAACGGGGATGCCACCTGTGTGATCGGTAATGGAGTGGTTATCGATCCCCATGAACTGTTGGAAGAAATAAAGGAAGTAGAAAAACTGGGTGGAAGCCTGCAGCATCGCCTGAAGATAAGCAATGCTGCCCATGTTATACTTCCTTACCATCAGTTGTTAGATCAGGTAAAAGAAGAACATCGCGGCGATGATGCCATCGGTACAACCGGTCGTGGAATTGGACCTGCCTATGTCAGTAAGGTATCGCGTGTAGGCATTCGGATGGCTGATTTAGCGCATCCGGAGAAGCTTCGAGAGAAGGTAGAGGCCAACATCAAGGATATCAATGAAGCCCTGAAACACATCTACAAGAAGGAGCCGATTAAGGCTGGGCCCATTATTGAAGAACTACTGGAAGCCGCTGAGAAACTGTGTCCATATGTAACGAATACGGCAGATTTGCTGCATGAAGCTATTGGTGACGGCAAAGAGATTCTCTTGGAGGGAGCGCAGGGCAGCCTCTTGGATGTAGATCACGGCACCTATCCATTTGTGACTTCTTCTTGTCCTACCTCAGGTGGCGCCTGCACGGGCTCTGGCGTTCCTCCTACTGCTATTGATAAGGTTATGGGTATATCCAAAGCCTACTGCACACGTGTGGGTAACGGACCTTTTCCCACGGAACTCTTGGGGCAAGCTGGAGAAGAACTGCGCGAGGCAGGACAAGAATTTGGAGCTACCACAGGCCGGCCCCGCCGTTGTGGATGGATTGACCTTGTAGCTTTAAAATATGCCGTTCGCGTAAATGGCATGAACGAGCTGACGATCAGCAAGCTGGATATCTTAAATGATTTCCAGGAGATCAAGCTATGTACAGCTTACAAGGTTGATGGTGAAGAGACCGATGTCTTTCCCTTAGATCTACCGGATATTGATAATATAGAGCCCGTTTACACCACTATGGCGGGTTGGCAACAGTCGCTCGAAGATTGCGATACGGTAGATGAGTTGCCATCCAAGGCTAAGGAGTATCTGGAGTTCATCCAGGATTACCTGGGGGTAGAACTGACGGTGCTTTCTAAGGGGCCCAAACGGAATGAAACCATAGTCGTTGGATAAGCTTACTTTGGATAGGTTGTTTTTCTATATCATGATAGGTCTGCAGTGAAAAGATTCCTAAACTTTACCTTATAGATAAAAATATGGCCACTTTTGCTGTTACCTATCTGTTGGCGGTCCAAAAGGGAGAAGGCGTTGATAAAAAAATAGAACAGATTTGCTTGGAGCAATCAGCTGAATTGCCTCGTAAGGTCTTATCAAAAAGTATTATTGATGAGGTTGTGGGAAGACCCCGCGGCCGGGAACAGGTTGCGGATGGTAGGTTCAAAGTAGTGATTGAATGGCCGTTAGCAAATATCGGCAAAGAAGATATCATCCAGTTTTTAAACCTGCTATATGGTAATGTTTCTTTACAGCCGGGCATACAAGTGGTAGATGTTGAGTGGTCGGCATTATCTGAGTTCTTCGCAGGACCACAATTTGGTATTGAAGGCATCCGCAGTCGATATCAAATTACGGGTCGTCCAATGAGTGCTACAGCCCTTAAGCCACTTGGGAGTTCTTCTCAAAAGTTAGCTGATCTCGCACAGCAGTTTGCAAGAGGCGGCATTGATATCATCAAAGATGATCATGGGATTATGGATCAAAAGTATGCTCCTTTTGAGGAACGACTCACAAGCTGTGTATCTACCCTGAAAGAAGTAGCACAAAAAAGAGGTCGAAAAACATACTATTTTCCCAATATTACAGCCGAAGCTTGGGAAGCTGAAGAACGGTATCTTCGGGCAGCAGAATTAGGCGCCGATGGAGTTCTTATTTGTCCACATATCACGGGATTGGCAACTATGCACCGTTTGGCAAGGAGGGAAGAACAGTTGCCTATCATGGCTCACCCTGCCTTTTCGGGTCAGTTAACAATGAATGAATTACAGGGTTTTGCTCCGTCTTTTCTATATGGACAGCTTTGGCGGGCCCTGGGAGCTGATTTTGTTATTTATCCCAATACAGGGGGGCGTTTTTCGTACAGTCTTGCACAGTGCAAGGCTATAAATAACTGCTCTCGAAGTTCAGACTTGCCATTTAGCCCCTCTTGGCCGACTCCGGCGGGTGGCATTTCGGTAGAAAAAGTACGCCACTGGCGGAATGAGTACGGCCCGGATACCTGTTTATTGATTGGGGGAAGTTTGTATAAATATGCTGGTGGTCCCGAAGAGGCAGCTAAAGTATTCAGTAAACAGTTGATAGATTAATATGGAAGCAACATCAAAAGTTATAAAGGCAGACGGTTATTCATGGAAGTCCGTAGAGCGTAAAGATTACAAAAGCGATACCAGTTGCTATAAAGGGGTACATCGGTATTCGTTGTTGGGCGAAAAAGAGGATGAGCAACAGCTTAACTTCCAAACGCGCTACTTTGAAGTAGAAACCGATGGATATACCTCGTTCGAGTATCACCGTCATCCCCACTCCGTTGTCATTATTCGGGGGAGCGGCACCGTTATTTTGGGAAATGAGCTCCATGATCTTGCCCTGCATGATGTAATTTATATCACTCCTAACACGTTACACCAGTTTCATGCCGATCGTGGTGAACCTCTCGGTTTCATTTGTATCGTGGATCGCTATCGCGACCGGCCCACTCTGCCGAATGAGGCTGATATCCAGACGTTAATCCGGTCAGAGAAGGTATTGGATAAGATTAAGCGTTAAATCGTAAGTATCTGTGGAAGAATTTTGAAATTAAAGTTGAAAAGAATAGGCCAATAGCCTTATATTTGGAACTGTTTGAAAAGCGGGAGTAGCTCAGTGGTAGAGCATCACGTTGCCAACGTGAAGGTCGCGGGTTCGAATCTCGTCTCCCGCTCTCGATTAAAGCCTTTGCAGGTGACTGCAGAGGCTTTTTTATGTTGGATATGTTTTATACCTATATCATATATAGCCCATCAATTGATCAGTATTATACTGGATATACCTCCCATACGGTTGAGGAGCGATTGAGAAGGCACAATGCTGGATCGAGTTCATCCACGAAAGCCGGCATACCCTGGACCATAAAATATGTGAAGAGTTTTGAGGCTAAGTCGGAGGCTATCAAGTGGGAGAACTTTATTAAACGTCAGAAAAGTCGGCGGTTTATTGAACGGTTGATACACTCTGAAGAGAATGAATGGGCATAACTCAATGGTAGAGCCCCGAAGTGTCGGGGCCAAGGTGAAGGGCGTCCCGAGGCTTCGGGAAATCTCGTCTCCCGCTCTCGATTAAAGCCTTTGCAGGAATCTGCAGAGGCTTTTTTTATTTTAAGGATATGTTCTATACCTACATCATCTATAGCCCATCAATTGATCAGTATTATACCGGTTATACCTCCCATGCGGTTGAGCATCGGTTGATGAGACATAATAGCGGATCTAGTACTTCTATAAAGGCGGCGTCCTAATTCATGTGGTCGTACCTCTCCTCTAGGCCAATAAGGGTGGATAGATAAGTTGTCAAAATGGATCTATCTAGATCCATTTTGGGATTAGCATTCCACCCGTATTTTGCCAAATATCCACCCACAAAAGATAGTGCTAATTTATTTACTAATTCGTCATCTATTTTCTTAACTTTATAAGCACTAAAAATATTTTACCATTTTAATAGATTCATGATCGATAAGCCTCGAGATTATTGCGGTATCTTTGGGATTCAAAACCATCCGGATGCAGCTCTCCTTTCCTACTACGGATTACATTCTCTTCAACATCGCGGGCAGGAATCAGCCGGCATTATAACCTCCCATTATGATGATGAGAAAAGCCGCTGGGTGATGCCGGCGCACCGAGATTTCGGATTGGTGTTAAATATATTCGATGATCCAAAGATTTTTGAGAACGAACTGAAAGGCCGGGCCGCGATTGGCCACAACCGGTACTCAACAACCGGGGCAGCCAAAAATCCAGCGAACATTCAGCCTTTTCGGGTTCATTACCACGAAGGGAATATTGCGATCGGCCATAATGGGAATCTGGCCAATGCCAAGCAGCTGCGCGATCGGTTTCGGGAAGAGGGCGTTTTATTTCAAAGTACCTCGGATACTGAACTTATTTTGCACCTCATTTCGCACAGCCAGAAAGATACACAGATAGAGCAGGTACTGGATGCTCTCGAACAAATTGAAGGCGCCTACAGCTTGGTCATGCTTACGGATGATAAGCTGATTGCCGTTCGCGATCCCAATGGATTTCGTCCATTAGCACTCGGCAAAGTAGATGGAAGCTATTGCGTATCCAGTGAGACATGCGCCTTCGATATTATTGACGCCGAATATGTGCGTGATATTAAACCGGGGGAAGTCTTGGTCTTGGATCAGGATGCCGGCAGTGATGCTGAGCCCGTCTCCTATCAACTGGAGCCGGAGCATGGAACGGGGACCAGTCAGTGCATCTTTGAATACGTCTATTTTTCTCGCCCGGATAGCAAGATCTTCGGCGAAAATGTAGATAAGGTACGCCGCAACCTGGGCAAGTACCTGGCTAAAGAACATCCGGTGAATGAAATTATCCAGAAAGACACCGGGGATACAAAACCTATTGTAATTTCGGTTCCCGACTCAAGTAATACGGCTGCATTGGGATATGTGCATGAGAACCAGAAGTTTGGGAATGAATGTAAGTATGAGATCGGGCTGATTCGAAATCATTATGTGGGGCGAACATTTATCTCTCCCGGACAAAAATCGAGGGAGCAGAAAGTTCGTACCAAGTTTAATACCGTAAAAGGGGTTATTGAAGGTCGTTCGGTTATTATTGTGGATGATTCTATTGTACGGGGGACAACCTCGCGCTATCTTGTGAATATGATTCGTCAAGCCAATCCCGCGGAAGTACACTTCCTGGTGAGCTCACCACCGATTATTAGTCCCTGTTATTATGGAATGGATTTCCCGACCCCCAAAGAGCTGATGGCTAATCGGTTTGATCGTGATATTGATGCCATGGCCAAAGAAATTGGGGTAGACAGTCTGCGCTATCTTTCTGCTGATGGATTGGTGAATTCGGTCAAAGAGGCGAATCTTTCAGGTGACGATTATTGTACCGCCTGTTTTACGGAGAACTATCCGGTGCCGGTAAACTTTGGAGTTGAGAAGGAAGAAAATGAGATTGTTTGATGAAGTTTAAGAAAGCTCATTTTGTTACGGGCGCCCCTTCACTGGATGTCTGTCCAGAGCCGTACTATCCGGAAATATGTCTAGCCGGTCGGTCCAATGTGGGAAAGTCATCGTTGATTAACGCCATGCTTAACCACAAGGGATTGGCCCGCACCAGTAACACGCCGGGGAAAACCCAGGAAATGAATTATTACCTGGTAGATGATAAAACGTACCTGGTCGATCTGCCCGGCTTTGGATATGCCAAAGTATCCAAAAAAGAGCGAGAGCGCTGGGGCCGGGATATCAGAGATTATCTGCTGGAACGCCCTACGCTTCACTTGGTTATTCACCTTGTGGATATCCGCCATAAGCCCAGTAAGCTGGATGAAGAATTTTTCTACTGGCTGGGAGTGAACAGGCTGCCCTTTATTGTAGTATTGACCAAAGGCGATAAGCTTTCTCATAATAAGCGGCAGCAATCCAAAGCCCGAGTGAAGAGAATTTTAGATGAAATGAATATTGAAGTACCGATTGTGATTAGTTCCGTGAAAGACAAGACCGGAATTAAAGACGTCAAAAAATTGATTACTGAATTTACTAAATAAACCTAACACCATAACTAACTCTCCATGTCATTTAACATACTCATTCTGGATAATGTCCATCCCCTTGTTGAAGATGCTTTTAAAGAGCGCGGTATCAACGTTACGCGCAATCATGATCTGAGTGGGGAAGAACTCCATAACGAAATTAAGAAATATGAAGGTATTGTCGTCCGTAGTTCGACGACCGTAAGTGCCGATTTACTGAAATCCGCTGAAAACCTGAAGATTGTTGGTCGAGCGGGCGTTGGTGTTGACAATATCGATATTCCTGCAGCAACGGCCAGCGGCGTACTGGTTATGAATACGCCCGACGGAAATACGATTTCTACAGCAGAACACACCTGTGGGATGATCCTTGCAATTGCCCGTAACATTCCCCAGTCGGTGAATAAAGTAAAAGCCGGCGGCTGGGACCGAAAGAAGTATATGGGTACCGAAGTGCACAGTAAGACACTGGGAATTATTGGATTAGGTAAAATTGGTGCTGAAGTAGCCCAGCGAATGCATGAGTTTGGAATGACCATTAAAGCATACGATCCCTTTGCTTCTGTTGAGAAGGCCGATCGCCTGAATGTAGAGCTGATGGAGCTGGATGAACTCTTGGGGGAAGCTGACTTCCTGACGGTTCATACTCCGCTGACTGAAAAAACTAAAGGGCTTGTCTCCATGGAAAAAGCAGATAAGCTCAAAAAAGGCATGTTCTTAGTGAACTGTGCTCGTGGCGGTATCTACAAAGAAGAAGACCTGGGCAAGCTGATTGATGAAGGATATGTTGCGGGTATTGCACTGGATGTATATTCGCAAGAGCCACCCAGCGAAGAACTTTGCGAGATCTTGAAGCACCCCAACATTATTTCTACGCCACACTTAGGAGCCTCAACCGAAGAAGCACAGGAAAAAGTGGCTGTGCAGATTGCCCACCAGATGGCCGATGCGCTCGAAGAGAAAAGTTTCAAAGGCAGCCTCAATGGCAAGTCGATTTCTCTTATCACCAATAAAGAGGTACAGCCTTATCTGAAGCTGGCTGAAAAGCTGGGCAAAGTTGCTATACAGTTGGCGCCCGAGCACGCCAATAATTTCTCTTTTGAATATAGCGGTGCATGCGCTCAATACTCTGATGTACTGACGGATTCCATCCTGAAAGGCATCCTTACTGAGCATGTCAGCGAAGCTGTTAACCTCATTAATGCCCGGCATTATGCCGAAGATCGCGGCATCAAAATTCGGGAAACCAAAGCGGCCGAAGCGAAAACATTTAACGACTTGATTACCGTAAACCTTGATGGTGATGCTGCTGAGTATCAAGAAATTTCAGGCTCTGTATTTGGAGATGATGACTTCCGTATCGTCAAGATTGATGGTTACGGAATTGAGCTTCGTCTGGAAGGTGATATCGTGATGTATCAAAACGAAGATAAGCCCGGTATGCTGGCCAGTGTAAGCAGCGCCATGGCGAAGCAGGATATCAATATTGGCTCCCTGAGCTTGGGACGAACCAATAAAGGATCCAACGCTATTACCGCCGTTTCTGTGGATAAAAAGCTGAGTAAGGAAGAGCTGGAGCCTATTTATGCACTCGACGGTATTAAAGCACTAAAATACATTAGCCTGCCTAATGGCGAAGAATAGGTAGTAGTTAATACGAATACGCATTACGCAATACTTGGAAGTTGATTTATGTTATGTATGGTGTAGTGCGTATTTCGTATTACAAAAACCTGTAATTAAACAACTTCATGAAGCATATCGATCATGTCGGCATAGCAGTTGAAAATCTGGAAGAAGCGATTTCTACTTACGAACGATTGCTTGGAACACCATGCTACAAGCGGGAAACGGTGCAACAGCAGCAAGTAGAAACGGCTTTTTTTAAGACCGGGGATAACGCCAAGGTAGAACTTTTAGGCGCCACGGATCCCAATTCTGTTATTGCCAAATTTGTTGGCAAACAGGGCGAGGGTATGCATCATATAGCTTTTGAAGTGGATGATATTGAGGCTGAGCTTGATCGCCTGCGTGAAGAAGGCTTCACGCTCTTATCTGAAAAACCTGCAGAAGGCGCTGATAATAAACGGGTAGCCTTTGTCCATCCAAAAGACAACCATGGCGTGTTGATAGAGCTGTGTGAAAGTATGGATTGATCGGTTTATTCTAATCTAACAGCATTCATTGGGATACATTCACTTTAATTTGGATCTAGATCCAAATTGTTAGAATAAAGTAAACTATTTTTAAAACTTCCTCTTTCGTATTTTACGTCCTTTTCCGCGCATGAACAATTCTATGGTATACCTCTTCCGAAGGGCAGAGCCAGACAAGCTGGAGGAATGCTTTATTAAATCTTTACCCTAACTTTCTATCACCTTTTGGCTTGACCCAAAAGGTTAATAAAAGGTCAAGAAGAATTTAACTCCTCGGTGCTGTTCTAATACACTACCGTTGTTAATGGTTTGCAGGCAGCCCCCTCGTCAGACAGAAATTCTTCCGGTGGGTCTTGTCTCTTCTTTTCACTAATTAAAAACAGCAAATTATAAGAATTATGCTTTTGGTTACTTTTTTGTCCATTCAAAAAAGTGATAGAAGTATGTCATTTTTTTAAAAGTGAAGTAAGCAATTGCTATTCATTTAGACTTAGTCATGCTCTCGAAACTTTCCCGCGAGATGGATCGGAGCGGACGAAGATTGGCAAAATGTAACTAAAAGGGCAATATTGATATTAAAAGTTAGGCTTTTAGTGATCGTTAGAGTTAACGCTCAACAGCAGGTCCAGCCGAGCTGATTCTATGCGTGGAGTATTCTCCATCTCTTTGAAATTGACGCCCCGGAAATATACCTTAACTTGCCACTGACCATTGCTGGCTTCAATTGCCATCTCTTCCGGCGAAAGTCCATAGCTTTCAGAAGGAGACCTCTGAAATAAAGTATCAGCCAGATTTTTAACCGGTAGCGTTAGGCCTTGTTGCGACTCATCCTCAAGTGATAACCGAAGGTTTAAGGAGTCTTCTGCCAGGCTAAGGAAAAAAGTCTGGTCTCCAATTTGAAGACTATCAGTGTGTTGATGAGGATGGATCTGTATATTTTGTGCCAGCCAGTCATAAGGCTGTATTTCAATAAGCCGCCGTGACTTGGTATTAAAATTTCGTATTACAGGACTGCTAACATTATGCGGTACGGGACTCAAGGTATACTCAATGCCCATCAGTTCTCTGGCAATATGTGCGGGTCGATTGTAGATTGGGGGCTGATGGCTTGAGTCCGGATTGGCAGTGAAAGCTGAAAGATCTTCTTCAAACCAAGGCTGAATACCCGCCAGGCCATGGGTATTATCCAAGTAGCGTAAGATGCTACTTATTTCCCGGCGATCTTCCCAGTCTACGGAGGCCGATGTTTTGTGGATGCGACCTTCTTTCAGGATGTTATTTTCCTGTAAATACCCCTGTAGACGATGTATCTGGCTGCGCTCGGCAACTGAAAAAGCTCCCCAGGGACCAAAGGAAATAAACAGGGCTACCAAGGTCAGGGAAACAGGGATTACTTTAATATTTTGCTCCTTGCTGAAAATAAAATAGCCAACGATGCCCGCCAGCCAAATACCTAAACTAAGTACAAAATACCGGTTAACGGTAAAGCTATATTCATCAATACGAACCCAAATTGCCAGGAGAAGAAGGATGACCAAGGGAATGAGGGCCCTGAAGTAACTGTGTGAAAATCGTTTGATCCATCTATTTTCCACATTCTCACGAATGGGATGTAGCAGCAAAAGAGCCAGTATGCCGACGATAGAAAAACTTAACACCAGGTATGCCACCAAGCCCTCCGGCCAGCTCCATTCCAGGATAATTTTACCCGTATAGCTATACAGGATCACCAGGTATACAATGACCAGCGGTATAAGAATATACTGGGTGAAGATTTTTAACCCCCGGGGATAGGTCGTCTGCCGCTCCAATTTATCCAGGGGTTTAGGAATGCCCGCCAAAAAGAACCATGTATTAAATACCCCTCCAAGAAAGAAGAAAAGCTGTAGGTAGGTTTCTTCATCAATAGCGGCATTGAACAGCATTTCAACGGAAGCAAGGGCAATGGCAAGTCCCAGGAACAGCACCCCGGAGAATAGGATGGCCGTCAGGAAACGCAGAAACAGGGTTTTGTTATACTGCCAAAACCCATTCATTTTCCCTCTTTCCCAAAAAGGACCGATCGCTACCATCAGGTGGACTGCAATGAAATAGAGCACATAGCGAAGCAGATGTTTATAGGGAGCTTCGTACAGATCATCGGGTAGCAGCAGATAATAGCCCACTAGGAGCAGCCCCCCGACTCCATTAACCAGCAGTGGATTCCACTTTTTCTTTTCGGCAACCAGCGTCAGACCGGTAAACAAAGCAATACCGAGCACCAGTACCATGATGGCATTAAATAAAAAAGGAACGTCTTCTACCTCTTGGTAAGGTAATTCCGTGAGGTAGATAGCGATACCAGAGGCCAGTACCGCAGAGGCCAACACGAAGGGGAAGCGCAAAAGGGTAGACTGGGATTGGTTGAGTATATAATCCAGAGAAGGTAACTGCATATAGTAAAGATCTTCTTGATATCAAGTTATAAATTATAATATCCGGTAAGTTGATGAGAGTTACAATAGGATAACGGGGCAAAGCGATTACTTATAGGGTGGGGGCAGTAGAATAGCAATAATTGGAGTTGAGTTTTGCCATGAATGATGATATCTTTGCATTCACTAATTCGGGACATGGCGCAGCCCGGTAGCGCGCACGACTGGGGGTCGTGAGGTCGCAGGTTCAAATCCTGTTGTCCCGACTTATGAAGCCTTCTGATAGCTTACAAGAGCTGTTAGGAGGCTTTTTTAGTTTATGGCTTTGCTTGGTTGACAGCTTCCAGGATGTAGTAACTGTTATCCTATTGTTATATGGTATGGATAGTGCCTAAACCGTAAGGCAATGACCTGTTACTCACCCGTGAGTATTGTGACCCATCCTCTAACTCCTTCCCTGTAAGCAGGGAAGGAGGATTCTTGTATGCACTACCGTCTCTTTGTTGTTTCATACTGGCGGGAGTTAGTTTTTTTGTCACTCTGAGGAGTCATGGTAGCGATGGGGAAGAGTTTCAAGTGTAGAAAGCACTATATCATGAAATGGCCTCAAAAAGATATGAGAAAAGTCATAATTTTAGGTTCCTAATTTTTGGGACTGATAATAATTCTCCGATAGCTAGTCAGGTTGTGCGTTCCGTCATCCGTTACTTCTAATATAACATGGAAGCTCTTGCCGGCCGCGTCGGACGGTATCTGCACGGTTACCTGCTCGGAGCTTGGGGCAGATAGTGGGATTTCCTGCTGGTAGCTGCCCGCCTCTGAGAGTACCCACCACGAGAAGCGCAGGGAATCTCCATCAGGATCGGAGCTGCCGGATCCGTCGAGGGTGAGGGTAGTCCCCGGCTCGGGAGAAAGGGTGATAGCTGGCAGTCCTCGGTTTCCATTGACCACTGCAACGGGATTACGATTGCCGGTACCTTCAGCTGCCCAGTCCATGCGGGCGGCAAAGTTGTTGAAAGTGGCCGGGTAGAAATGCTCCGAATATTTTGTTGAGGTGGCATGGGCATCTATTTCTTCATGATTGGTATAGGCATAGGTTTCCTGGTCGGGTCCCATCGCCCATTTAAAATAACCACCCCAGCTGCCCCAGTCCTGCTGCTCGGGATTGTTCAGACCGTTCGGAAGCACATACAGAAAGGAGGGGGTATCGCCTTCCACGCCATATTTGTACTTGGGATACATGCTGCCCAGGGTTCCATGACCTTGAATATGGGTGGCATACTGCTTCCAATTGCTTTTACCGGTACCATTCTGAAACTTCCACGCGCTTTCATCCCAGATAAAAAACAGATCCTTTTTAAACGCCCGGCGCATCCACTGGTGGGAGCTGATGTTGTAGGGCGTGCCGTCTTTGTAGCTGCGATCCTGGTCGGTAATGGTATAGGCTCGTAGGTTACGCAGGAAGTCGGTGAGCTCTCTATCCGTTCGCTCCTGTTGCACTTGCCAGATGGCTTGGGCCAGGGTGTTGCCTCCGCCCCAGACTAATACCCAAAGAGGACGAGGATCTTCTTGATCTGCCATTTTGATGATGAGATTACTGCCGGGTGACTCATTCCCCTCACCGATATGCTCCATCCCTCGAGTTTGGCTTCCCACGACGGTTCGAGCCCGCAGGTAGTCCGGACTGGGCCAGTAGCCGATGTTCTGTTGAGACTCATCCTGCAGAAACTGCCTTTGCCCGGACCGTTTCTGCAGGTTGGCCAAATCTTGCTCGTAGCCGTCGATGGCATTGTGAATCAGATGCACCCAATCAGCATTATCACCACTACTGCTCCAGCCGGTGGTTGCCACCAGCCCTTCAATTTCAAACAGGTCGGCATGCACGAACAGCCGGATGATGGATTCCATGTCATCGGGCTCCACATCGTTGGGTGAGATGTCCGTCAGCACAAGGATTCGTGGTTTAAGGGAATCTGCCGGGGAGGTAGCATATAGAACTGAGGGTAATAACAGCAACAAGGTCGATAAAAGAAGTTTTTGCATACACTTATACAGTTGAGTGGTGGAAAAAGTCTCGGCTCCTTTAGGTTTGAAGAATGTCGTTATCATAATCTACTCTTATTTATCCGTTATCTATGGTACAGATGGAGTGGCTTATAATCAAACAGAAGAATAAGACAGCTTGAGATTTAGACACACACAGGCGCCCTGGATTTGGCGAGGCAATTTGGATCAGTATCAAGCCCGTCATAGATCAATAGATCATGAGTCTAAAGTTTTGGTCCTAAGTTGCAAACTTGGACCAGCAGGGTTAGAGACGGTCAGGTATATTGTTAATATTTATATATTTTACTCACCAACGTTAAACCTATTAAAGACTATGGCTAATAAACCCGACAGAAACGATCCGTGCCACTGTGGGAGCGGACGGAAGTATAAGAATTGTTGCCTTGGTAACGACGACTCTTCACTAAAATCAAAGCTTCAGATGGTCGGCCTTGTTATCGTGGTTATTCTGGGTCTGGGTGTTTTGGGAATGGCTCTTTTCGGTGGTTCGGATAACCCGGATTGTCCGCCGGGAAAAAGCTGGTCGAAAGCACACCAGCACTGTCATTAACGATCCGGTTTAAGGTGGTCTCTGTCAGAGATGTCTTTGGGCTCGTTAGCAGAAAAGCACTTCACTCATCCGATGAGTATTAGGCTCTGATGACTACTCATGATCTGTTATAATTTATATATTGCCCGTCTAATGTATTAACAACATCATGGCCATTATGGATAACCGTCGCCAACATCTTTCCTTTGATTCTCATCACTTTGCAAAGAAGAAAGAGGGAGGTGAAGGGCTATCGATGCAGGATACCTTTAAAGAAATCCATCAGAACAATCACTGGCAGGGAGAGGAGTCGCTATCGGGGGAGGGCTCCAGCCGGCAACAGACCGCAAAGCTTTTTACTAAGCTTCCGGAGCTTCTACGGAAGTACAATATAAATTCTATGCTTGATCTGCCCTGTGGTGATTTCAGCTGGATGCAACATCTGGATCTCCCGGTCACTTCCTACATCGGGGCTGATATTGTGCCGGAGCTTATTGCTGATAACAGGGTGCAATATGCTAATGCTCAGCGCCGATTTACTACACTGGATATTACGACCGATCCGCTGCCCGAGGTTGATCTGTTGCTGTGCCGCGATTGTTTGGTCCACTTTTCGTTGGAGCACATCCGGAAAGCCCTGCAGAATATTAACGCCCACAATATTGACTATTTCTTGACCACAACTTTTCCCTTATGCAAAACCAATGAAGATATCACCACTGGAGATTGGCGGCCGCTGAACCTGCAGGTAGAACCTTTCAATCTGCCCGACCCCCAACTGATAATCACTGAAGGCTGTACAGAAGGCGAGGGGCTCTACCAGGATAAGAGTCTGTGCTTGTGGGAAACATCAAGTGCTTTCTCATAACTTATATCCAAGAGATATACCAAAGGCTATGTTCCGTATAGTGTCTTCCGGGGGTGAGCCATCGATATTGGGCTCTATGTTTGCCAATCCTAACTGTAGATTGAACTGGGCCGAAAATCGATCGGCAAATTCATATCCGGCTATAATAGTGGCACCATAATCCCAGGGCTTTCCATATAAGTAATCACCGAACTCTCCATCTGCAATATCCTTTTTAAAATTGACATTCCCATGATCGTCATGAATAATATCGCCTATCACAATATTTTCATCGGCCTCCCACTGGCCACCTGTTCCATATCCGAGGTAGGGTCCCGCGCCAATTAGTAATCGTCCGTTACCCAGTGAAGGTTTATATAGCACGTTGAGAGGCAGTTCTATATAGTTAGCAGATACTTTAAAGTCATTACCGGTACCGGCAAACCAGCTGTCATCATGTGTAAAGCCTTTCCGGGCATAGAGTAGATTGGGTTGTAGGTATAGAGCAGAGCACGGCCGAGGGGTATATCAACGGCGATCCCAACCTGCCAGCCGGGTTTAAATTGAGTGTCTTGACCATCGCCCGAGGCGTCTTTGAAAATTATATTTGAGTAATGTGCACCGGCTTTAATACTTACTTCTGTTTGGGCGTGAGCGGGAACAGTGGTAAGGATCAGCAAAAGGAGAAGTAGTGGGAGGTATTGGTTGGGGATGGTCATAGTGGTTATGATATGTAACTCGTTGGGATGTAGTTGAATAATATCAATGATGGTGCTCTATGATATACTACACCCAGAATAAGGGAGATAACTAATGATGACCTGTATGATTGTTTTTGAGGGTTTCATCCAGTCAACACAGCTTTTACCATAACACCCAGAAGAAGATCAGCAGGATGATCATCACCCACACCATGACCTGCATGCCGGTGGACTGTTGGGGAAATTCGTAGCCACAGATCGGGCACACCTCTGCATCGCGATCAACCATCATGGCACAGCCGGGACATTCTTTTTGGTTATCACTCATTGTTCTGGATCTTGATTATATCTATTGATCAGACGCCAGCTTCTTCAATGACGTTCAGCGTTTTGCGGAGTCCGGTCTCTGCTACCTGCTGTAAATCCTGATCCCAGTACTTGGGATTATAAAGCTCCAGTGAAACACAGCCGCTAAATCCAGTTTGTTTGAGATCTTTCAAGATATCGGGCAGGGGGAGCACGCCATCGCCGGGAAAGACGCGATGTTTATCTTCAAGCTGGTCTATAGATGGTGCGTTCGGAGCATCAGCGAACTGAAAAATGGCAATGGCATTGCCATTGAGCATAGACAGTCCCTCAAAACCACCCTTGCTGATATGCATGTGATACGTATCGGGGATAACCCGCGCTTCGGGGTGGTTGGCATTGAGCGCAACTGCGGTAGCTTCGCCCAGCGTTTTAAGGGGGAAAAACTTTACAAAGACCAGTGCGGGTTTGACGTTGTAATCATTGATTCCAATTTCAATGATATCATAGTAGCGATCGGCCACCCAGCCTAAATCATAGTCTTCGCCCACAGTGTTGGGTATTGTTTGGATATGATTTGAGCCGATATCTGCAGCCATCCGCATGCGTCGGCGGGTACCTTTGAGGGATTTTTCCCACTCTGAACGAGTAGGAGGGAGCGCATTCCAAAGGCCAATAACGCTGGGTACAAAAAGCCCCCGGTCTTTAATTTCCTGTCCCAGTTCTTTTAGGTCACCGCCATTCTTTTCAAATTCTTCCAGCTCGCCATCCCATGGCTCTATAGCATCGAAGCCGGCTTCGTCAGCGATAGCAACTTTTTCTTTAAGTGAAGCAGGGCGTATAGTAGCTGTATCCAGGCAGATGGGCCAGGGGCTCCGTCCGTCTTGGTACCGCTTATCCGCGGAGGGTGGCGAGTCGTCAGAGGGAGAGGTATATTGAGAAAAAATGCTGCCAATAAGTCCTGCTGAGCTAAGAGCAAAGAAGTTTTTGCGGTCCATAGTTTTCGAGTCGATTATAGGTTAGGCTTTAAGCGGATCCAAATGCTTGGTCTTGCTAAATCCCCTAATCACAAGTTTAGCTCTTGTATCCGTTACTGCAAGTATATAATTTCCAATGAATTCAAAAGCAAATTCTTTCATGCAGCATGAAGCAACAGACAACGGTAGTTATTACGAAGGTGGAAATTGATGGAGAGGTCTGGCCGCTGGACGAGCCGGAAGATATTGAGCTCGAATTTTCAGCTATTGATACCGGGGGTGGCTTCCACGACCCTATTCTTGATTTTGCTTATGAGCTATCTGCAGAAGAACAGGCCGCCTATCTGCAGGAAGACCTGTACGATATAACACTGTACCTGCAAGATCCTGCGCATGAGGAGAACAGCTTAGAGGTTGCCTATGAAGGGCGGTTAAAACTGACCGATAACGATCGGCTTGAAGGTACGGGACGGTTAAAAGATGAAGATATGAGCCGTGATATTGTCAAGTTTGTGATACGCAGCGTACGGCGATAGATTAAGAAAGATATCTTTTATTCTTCTTCTCCCGACTGTTCAATATGTTGCTGCCATAAATGTTCGGCCTGGTGTTTTAGATAACGATCTTCCACAAGGTGAGAGTCGCGTGGATTCATATCCAGAATATGCTGCAGTTGGGTCTTTGCTTCCGTATTGCGGCCAAAGTGCAGGAGCATGCGAGCATAAAATAGCTGGTTAGCGTGATTCTTGGGAGCGACTTTCATAGCTTTCTGGATGAGTTTAAGGGCTTCATCTTTGGATGGCCATCCCTTAACAAGCAGTATGCTTGGCGTTTCGTAATGAATTTGGGCCAGCAGACGGTAGCCGCCACCCTCCTGGTAGGTGGAGTCGAGCGCTATTACTTGTTGGGCGGCATTACGCATTTTGCCATCGGTACGGTCGATGCTCGTTTGCCATAGGTTGTGCATGCGGTCCCACTCAATCAGGTTTTTACAATACCAATACCAGATGGCGGCCGATTGGGGATATTGCTCAAGCATCTTTTCGCCCAGGGCGCGAGCTTTATCAAAAGCTCTCTTTTGCTCGCTCCCATCTATATCGGTATAAATACCTTTAAAATAATAGGCCTGCAGGAGGTTGATAGCCGGCTGTGGAGTGTATCCGTCATCTTCTTCCTGTTCAGTAGATTCGAATGCTGTTATTGCTTTGTCAATATTAGTTGAAGAGGTGCGAAAAGAATCAGCTCCAGATGCCCGCCGGGTGTACCAATCCTCACCTTCCTTAAAAAGCGATTGAGCAGTCATCGGGGGTATCCAACAGAAAATGAGAACCCCGAGCATACTCCAGGTAATCAGTTGGTTGTAAACTAAACGTTGTTGTTCGTAGCTATCTGGTCCAGCCTTCATCACCCGAGCCGATTTTGTGAGTTACCTATATCAACAGGTAATTTATTTTTTAGTTTTGTTATATCAAACTTAATCACCATACTAATTGTTAGTATGCAAACGTAAAGGTTATGAAATTGTTTTAATTAAAAATTAATTTTCTCAGGAACAGTTGGACATGAAAATATTAGGTATTGTCGTTTCAATTGTAGGGCTGGTTGGATTTATTTATTCAGGAATTAATTATATTAATAATTCTGAAACATTCAGTGCGTTCGGAGTAGACGTTGCTGTAAGCAAGGGAGATCCGGTACCCATCGTTGTATCGGTTGTTGTGCTCATTGCAGGTCTTCTAATTACACGTGCTGCGAAAAAATAAACATACATAAATTATTTGGAGGGGATTATGCTACGCTGGACGATCACTTTTCTTGTTATTGCCATTATAGCTGCTATTTTAGGATTTGGAGGCATCGCCGGGGCCGCGGCAGGTATTGCTGAGATTCTATTTTATATCTTTCTGGTCTTATTTGTTATCTCTCTTATCTTTGGCAGAGGGGGACGTGTATAGAACGTATGCGAAGTTGTTCTTTATTTTGGGAACAAAAAAAGCATATTATTAATATAAGCCCATAGAAATATCTGGGTTATTGAATAGATGTATCCACAGGTGGTTGTATTGGGCCATTGCATAACCAATATATATTGTGATTGGCCATAAAGAGAGTGCCAGGATAGGATGAGGTATTATTATGTACATTATAGATCATAACAAACAGCTTTCGTTAGTTAAGGAGATGAAGCAACTTCGCAGAAACACACAAAGTTGCGAGGTGTATTATCATCATCCTTTTACCAATCAAATGTGGAAAAGTTTTTTTCCACGTGCCAAAGAGGATAATCTGGGACCAAAGTTGTTGCGTCATGAGCCATTGCCGAATACTATTGAAGCCTGCCTGGATATCTGCTTAGCCGAAGATGCTCCGGAAAATGCCATTGGGCTTGGTATCGAATGGTCAACAAAAGCAACGTTATGGCCCGAGGTTATCAAAATTCTGGAAGAAAATTATTCTGATTATTTGAGAGGGCAACTGAAACTTTTCTTAAAACATCTGGATATGGAGGAAGCTGAGCTTGGAACAATTAAAGAAACCTCATCCAAGCCAACTACTGGCAACAACGATATAAGTGGTGAGGAGATCGATAACCTGATCTGGCGATCGCGCAAGATCAGGATGAAACGATTTTTTGTATTAGGATAGTCCGGTTAGCTCAGCACTTATCTTCCAAAGTCGTTCAGACTTTTGCCTGTCGTAAGCAATAGAAGCTGGTTTAGTCACCTTTTTGTTTTTAAAGTATTTACCACTTATTTCCTTAACCTCATCAGAAGTAGCAAGGTAGATAGATGTTTGCGCACCCCGCTTAGCCGATTTCATAAAAGGTGTTCCAAGGAAGTAAAAAGCCTTCATCAATAAGCTGGCTTCTTCAGCTAACTGGGTACGAACAACACCGGGATGCAGGCAGTTTGCCGTAACGGAATTATGTTGTGCGCGATTAG
Organism: Fodinibius salsisoli; assembly: GCF_026229185.1. Taxonomy (GTDB): domain Bacteria; phylum Bacteroidota; class Rhodothermia; order Balneolales; family Balneolaceae; genus Fodinibius; species Fodinibius salsisoli. The sequence continues at coordinate 343,380 of NZ_JAGGJA010000005.1, forward strand.
CCAGTTGATGCGTAAACATGATATTGCAAAGCTTGGACAGTCCATAAGCTTTCATCGGGGCAAAGTGTTCTTCCAGTTGAAGGTTCTGGAAATCAAAAACAGGAGCTCCGAGTCGATGGGCCTCCGAAGAGACCGTTATAACTCGACCTTCAGCGGATTCTTTGAGATGATTATACAGTAAGTTTGTGAGCAGGAAAGGTGCAAGGTGGTTGACGGCCAGGGTCTTTTCGATGCCGTCGGCTGTTTCTTGTCGTTTATGGGGTATAAAACCGGCATTGTTTACCAGAATGTCAATATGATCGAATTTGTCTTTGATCGTTTCGGCCGCTTTTCGAATATCATACTGTAAGGCCAAATCTGCCAAAACAATTTCCAGCCCCGTGTGATTAGTATCTTCCATAATTTCCTGGCGTGCTTGTTCAGCACGCTGTTCATTCCGGCATATCATAACAACATAAGCTCCCTGCCGGGCAAAAGCCCGAACGGTTTCTTTGCCAATACCAGAGTTAGCGCCGGTAACGACACACAGTTTGTTGGATAAATCCATATTTGGTCGGCTTTGCGGATGAAATCATTAGTTCAGATTGTTCTGTAAAGAAGTTAACTTATGGTATTCATTATATTTGTTTCACGAAATTGTAGTACGAATGATTCAAGAATACCTTAACTCTGTTGATAAATTTGTTGTAGTCGGTGACCGTGTGCTTATTAAGCCACGTGATATGGAAGCCCGGACAAAAAGCGGACTTGTATTACCGGCAACTGTACAAGAAAAAGAGGATATCCACAGCGGATATGTCATTAAAACGGGACCAGGTTATCCTATTCCCTCAAATGAAATTGACGAATCCTGGAAAGATACCAGTGAGACCAAATATATCGGCATGCAGGCAACAGAGGGAGACCTGGCAATTTTTCTGAAAGGTCAAACCCACGAGATAGAGTTTGAAGACGAAAAATATCTTATTTGTCCTCATAATGCCATCTTATTACTTATTCGGGATGATATGGCGGTATAGGTATGATTTTGTGCCCGGTTGTTATTATTATAGCATCCAATAAAGACGTTGGCTTTACACAAATCGGGATACAAAATATAACTAATCCAATCTACTATGGACCGGAGACAATTTTTAATTCATTCATCTTTTTTAACGGCAGGGCTCGCTACTCCTCTTAAGAACCTCTGGGGGAGAACAACCGGTAATTTTACTCCCCTCAGGCGTAATGTTGGATATTTTACGGAACGTGGCGGTACCATCGGCTGGCTTGCCGCCGATGATGGCATGGTGATTATAGATTCCCAATTTCCAGAGACAGCTAAAAACTGTTTGAACGGTCTTCGTAACCGATCCGACCATCCGTTGGATTTATTGATTAATACCCATCACCATGGAGATCATACCTCAGGAAATCCGGTCTTTAAAGGCGTAGCCGAAAAGATGGTAGCGCACGAGAATGTTCCTATGTTGATGGCACAGTCTGCCGAAGAAGGTGAAGGGAATCAGGAGTCCGCTTATCCTACTACTACCTTTGCCGAGCGTTGGCAGATGGATGTGGGCGATGAAACAGTTCATGCTCATCATTTTGGTCCGGCCCATACCAGCGGAGATGCCGTTATTTATTTTGAGAAAGCTAATGTCGTGCATACCGGTGATCTTGTCTTCAATCGGATGAATCCCTATACCGATCGTCCGGCAGGCGCCTCCATCCAAAATTGGATTAAAGTGTTGCAATCAATTGAAGAAGAATATCCAGCTGATGTACAGTATATCTTTGGACATGGGAAATCCGATTTTGGTGTAACCGGGGGCAAGCAGGATATCACCGTAATGCGTAACTACCTGGCTGCACTGGTAGAGCACGTTCAGCAGGGACTGGAGCAAGGTAAATCCAGGGAAGAGATTACAAGTGTTGAGGTGCTAACTGGCTTTGAGGAATTTCTCTATGCCGATTTTTGGACATTGCCGGATAATCTAAATTTGGTATACGAAGAATTAACGCAATCTTAAGATGAGCAAGCAAACCTCTTCTTCACAAAAACAGGAGCAGGCTACTGCACGTCGCTGTCAGTATTGTGGCTCTGAAGCTCCACTTATTTGGGTTCATGGTCATGGGCAATGTGCAGCCTGTGGGATAAACGTTCAAGAGTGTTGCCAGGGAGAGCAATGTAACTTGGAAGAGGGGCAAGATAGAAATCGATAAGGACTTAGGAAACTTCAGAAGGGGATTTACCAAAAGTGTTTTTAAAGCTGGTAGAAAAGTAATTGGCATCCGTATAGCCAACAGCCCGGGCAGCCTCTTGTACAGAAAACTGTTCTTCAATAATTAAGGCACGGGCTTCATCCATACGCACTTTGATGATAAACTCATTTAACGTAAAATCACTTACCTTTTTCCACTCCCTATATAGTTTGGAGCGACTTTGATAGAGTGCATCGGCTATCATCCCGATGTTTAAATTGGGATTGCCCAACTGTCGAAAAATGATTTCCCGCACTTCTTTTTCCAATTCAGATTCATTAGCTGCTGGCGCGGCTTGGGCATCTTGTGCCAGTATGTTTTCGCGGCGGAAGACGGCAGCTATTTGAGAAAGCAAGGTTTGGCTTCGGATAGGCTTTGTAAGATAAATGTCGGCCCCGGTTGAGAGGCCTTTTTCAATATCCGGATCGGTATTCTTCGCGGAAAGAAAGATAACCGGCAGCTGTTTAAATTTGGTACTGCTACGTACTTTTTCTACAAACTCAAACCCATTCATTTTTGGCATCATAATGTCAGAGATGACAAGGTCGGGTGTTAGATCATCCATCAACTGCAAGGCTTCGCGACCATTTTGGGCCACAGAGGCACGGTACTTCTTAGCGATGACGGATTGCAGGTAATTCCGGAAGTCGAGATTGTCTTCGGTGATTAAAATATGCTTTGTATCTTCAATATCTGGCTGCTCTTCATTGATTGCTGAGGCCGGGGATGACTGGCTGTCAGAGTTGGGCTTGTGTATGGTAATAGGCTCATGGATGATGTTAGTCGTTTCTTGTAAGTGAGTAGTGCCTTTTCTAAGGGTAATAATAAACTCTGTCCCTTCGCCGAGCTCAGAATTTAGTTCAACGCTTCCACCCATCCTTTCAGTAAGTTCCTGTACTAAAAATAAGCCGATACCTGTTCCACCTGCCTGGGCATTATCACCTGCCTGGTATAAATAGTCAAATACTTGTTTCTGTTCGTGTTGGGCAATTCCCTGACCAAAATCGCGCAAATGTATTTGTACAGACTGCTCTTTTTCATGAAAGGAAAGAACGATTTTGTTCTCCTCAGGGCTATACTTGATAGCATTAGACATCAGGTTTATAATGATTCGCTCCCAAGCTTCAGCATCGATATAGACCGGCTCTGTCAGGTTCGATTCATTGATCTCCAGGGACATTTTCTGCTCATCGAGCATGGACTGGAACTGTCCAACGATCTGCATGGTAAAGGCTTCCAGGTCAGCAGGCTGCATTTTTAATTTAAGAGCCTCAGCATTAACCTTGGAAACATCCAATATTTGATTAATTAAATTTTTGAGTCGATTTCCATTTCGCTGCATCATCTCCAGGTAATACTGGTTCTTGGATGCGGGTAGGCGGCCATTAGCTTCAATAAGATTATCAAGCGGTCCAAGGATGAGAGAAAGGGGGGTCTTAAGCTCGTGGGTGATGCCCGTAAAAAAACGCGACTTTTGTTCTGCCGCTTTTTTCAGTTCCTGAGTTTGACGGTTAACTTGCTTCTGCAGGATGTTTTTCCTTCGTTTAAGGGCGCCCACTCGGTATCGATACCCTCCATACATCAGGGCGCCTGCAGCGATTGCTATTAGTAGAAAGAACCACTTGGTCTCATAAAAGAAGGGCGGGATAGTGACAGAGACCGAAGAAATAGATCGATTCCCGTTAATGCGTTCAGCAGCAACCTCAAAACGGTAGGTGCCGGGATCCAGGTTAGTATAACTTGCTTCCATCCCTTGGTTACTGGTCTGCCAGTGTTGGTTGATCCCCGAGAGCCTGTATTTGAATTGCAGTCTATCGGGATTGGCAAAGTTGGGAGCGGTAAATTTAAAGCTAATATTTCGTTCTCCTTTTGGTATTAATTGTTCGGAAATAGTGCTTGCAACGAAGACAGTATCTTGAACATTAATTCGTTCAATTATCGGCTCAGGAGCCTCCAGGTCGGCCTTAAGGCTGGCAGCATCGGGATCGATAACGGTAATGCCCGTTTGATTTGGAAACCAAAGTTTATTTTCAGCCGTTAAAATACCAGCAGATTGCACTCCGCCGTTTGCCTCTCGGTTAAGCATGCCATCGCGCTCATTGAAACTGATGAGCGGGAGTGAATTTGAGCGGCCATCTGCAAACCTATTGAGTGCATCCTGAGCGATACGCATAATGCCGCCATTTGAGCTAATCCACAAATAGTCAAATGGTCCCTTGATGATGCGATGCAGCGAATTACTGATTAATCCATCATTGGAGGTAACACGGGCCATAGACTGTATCTCATAGCTATCGCTAAAAATAATACGGCTTAGTCCCTTATCTTCTGTGGCAACCCATACCGTATCCCGCGATTGGGGGTAGATATCCCGGACATAATTACTGCCGAGCCCATCCCTTTGGCCAATTGAATTAAAGGTTCCATTGCGTGGTAGTAAAACCAACCCATCCCCATTGGTGCCCAGATACAGAGTGCCTTTATGATCTTCACGTATTACTCGAGCGCCTTTTAATTTATTCCCGGCCGCATCCCGGAGCACCTTAAAGGTGTCCTGATTGTGTTCCCGAATACGGGTAAAGCCAATCATGCCAAGGAGGAATCTTCCCGATTGGTCACGATACATGGCATTAATAATAGATTTGGGATAGGGTATATCCCGATCAGATAAACCAATTTCTTCCCATTCTTCATCAAAATATTTCCACAGTCCCCGTCCACCCAGCGCTGCATAAACGGTACCATCAGTATCTTTAGATAAGGCTTTAGTGAATCCCAGGCTGGGCATGCCTTCCGGGGGGGGTAAGGAAGTGACGGTTGAATCTTTAAATTGAAAAATCCCCCCGCGCATACTGGCAGCCCAAATAGTGCTATCGGCGGTCTGGATAATAGGATATACATTGCTTACAGGATGCTTGAGTGTAGATGAGATGTTTTTTATAAAACTTTTTCGAATTTGGAAGACCCCTTCCGTCCTGGATACGACCCATAAGGATCCCTCTCGATCCAAAAAGCCAGCCTGAATTTCTGTCGTTCTAAATACGGCTTGACCGTCTATAACAACCTCATCGTCACCAATAAAAATCGATTCTTTTGATTCTCTTTGGAATATATGTGGAGGATTTCGGGGCAGCGTATTTACAGAAATGGGAAGCTTGTTAAGTTTTTGCTGCTCTATATCTATGTTGTAAAATCCACTCAGAGCAGAAAGAAAAATCTCATCATTTTCTTTAGCGTCGATACTTAATCCTTCAAGCTTTTCTCTTTCCTTGTGAAATATGACTTTGGGTTGGTCAACCGATGGGTTTAAGCAAAATAAGCCGTCATTTCCTAATATCCATAGCCGATCGTTTTTGTCAATTGTTAGTTGTGTAACAGATTCTACAGGAATTGGAAAATCGGCAGCAGCTAATACAAGTTGTGTCTTGCCATCTGCCGAGTATATTAACCCTTGCTGGTTAACTAACCACATTGCCTTACCGGTAACCGGTTCAATGGAAAAAGCTTCGACCGATATCAAGGAGGATTGGCGATAGTCGAATTGATCTTTGGAAGGGTTATATAGGGCTATACCGGAATTGCTGCCAAGCCACACTTCTCCATCGGGACTTTCTTCAAGGAACAATTCCCTGCCTATACTGTTGGGGGCGGGCTGGTATGTTTTAAACTGATCTTGACGGTAAGATATTAAGGAGCCATTCTCGCCGACCATCCATATTGTGCCCGACTTTGTCTTGAGCATATCAACCAACCGGTTGTTGTTGATGCCGGGACTGTTACTTGAATTAAAAGAAACAAAGTCATACCCATCATATCGGACGAGACCATCCATAGTAGAAAAATATAGATAGCCATTATTATCCTGAACAATACCATTAACCGAATTAACAGGTAATCCATCTGCTACCGTGTAATTACGAACTAAATATTCCGATGAATCGGCAGAAGGAGTAGGTATAAAACTCCCCAATAGCATACCTATTACAAGTAGCAAGGTCCCCATGTAGCCGTCTAATTTATATAAATACCTTTATTTATTAATAAACTAAATATTTTTTTAAGCCCTTCAAAGGATAAAATAAATAGTAGTAGAATATTATTTATATCATGTCATGAAAAACTATTAGCCGGAGCTTTTGCAAACCCCCACTGTCATCGTCCCGAGTAGTCACGGACAATGACAGCTTTTTTCAGAGGTTTTGCAAAGGCCTCAAACAGATTGTAGAGTTGTTACTTACCCGAAGATATAAAGTATTTGGATGGTTGGTAAGCTGTTAAATACGCTGGGTTAAGTATATCAACAATGAGAGACGTTCAGTTAGGTTGTAGCAATTCGTACCCTTATAAATCGGCAAAAGTCAGGATATAATAGTAATATCATAGTTTTGGGATGTTTTTAAAGATTATTGAAACAATATAAAAGATTGAAATAGTTAATATTTTTTTAGAAATAATTGAAAAAATATAAGAGGTATATGAGATACTTATGTATATAATGATGAAATAAATAATATCATATACAGACATTGAGCTAAGGTATTAGTGTTAGTACAAATATGTAGTTCTTTTGTGTTGACATTAATTGTGGAGTTCAGAACCCACACAAAAAAACGGGGCGTAATTCCGAAAAGCCATAAGAGTAGGAGATGAATCAAATATAATTATTATGGGATACCCTTTGGTGAAAATTTCAAATAGTACGAGGCATGTTATCCGCGGAAAAGTAGAGTATGCATCAGTCTTTTGCTCAAATGATGACTATGAAATTAATCCTGGACAGGAATGGGAAGCTGAGAGTCGGGGAGTTTGTCTATTGACAAAAATTACAGCAAGAATATTTACGGATGACGGTGTAATTGAGGCCTCGCCGTATGAATCTTCTGGTACTTCTTATAGTCAATTTGCAGTGGTCAAACGTGGAGAGGATTATGTAGTTACTCGAGTTGTGAATCTTAAAGATGATGTGGGCGATGTTAAATACGACGAACCTACTGAGAAGCAAAAATAAAAATATATAATGTATTTTTATTGATTTATACCTGTTGACCCATCTGCTTTTGCCAAATAGGGAAAGAGTGGGTCAACTTTAAATAATGGAGGCAAAGTTTAAACTTTGTATAGAGAATGGGGTACCCAAAAATTAAGGATCTTTGGGAAGGATTATCTTCTGCCTTGGTATTGATAAGCCAACTATAAACTGATAAAGGAATTTGGGGTTTACAGCAATTTTTGGGGCTTGTGACAACCAAATAATAAAAACTACATGATCATGCGTTGATGAATACACCTCAAAAACAGACTTTTAAATCGTCATCTAAACAGAATAAGAAAACAACGGCTAAGCGACTAATACTCCAATTAATCATTACAGATCATGTTTATACTACATATTACTAATAATTATGCAGCAGATATTGAGTTCGACTCGACTACCATTTCTGCTAAAGGGGGAACCCATTCTACAGGCAAAATAAAGGGCCATCATGTTATAGACGGAAAGGGACTTACGGTTTTCAATATTTTGGACCTGGCAAAGAAAAAGATTCCCGGTTATCCATCCTTAAAGGAAACGTGGGGCGTACTTTTTGAATACCAGGGGAATGAAATATATGCCCGCTACGAAGGTAACGGAGAATTCAACATCACCTTCAATGAATTTGGCAATGCTGAGGTCAAAACCATAAACGGTGAGGCTTTAGATATTCTTTTGCCGGGATTAAAACTGGCGAAAGAAAAGCCTGAAGACAATTAATAGAATGCTTTGCAACTGCTTTTAATAGAAAGAATTCAAACGATTAAACAACAAATATTATGTTAGATTTTTTAATTAGTTCAATTATCGGTTGGGGGCCAAGCTGGGCTCCAAGAGGCTGGGCAGTATGCCAAGGACAAATGATCGCCATATCTCAGTACACGGCTGTTTTCTCATTAATTGGAACAACCTACGGAGGTGATGGGCGTACAACATTTGCGCTGCCTGATTTGCGAGGACGAGCCCCTATTGGATATGGGCAAGGCCCGGGTACCAAACACTATCCTCAAGGTACTCGCACGGGAACCGAAGAACAGAGGCTAACGGTATTGGAGATGCCAGGCCACACCCATGCCGCCAACACACAAAATTTGAGCTCTTCGGTTGCAGCAAGCAGTGAAACAGAAGGGGATACCAATGTACCCGGACCGAATAAAGTGTTAGCAAAGGGAGTTATTGATAAATCAGGCCCTGGTAATAAACCAGCCAAAACCTATGTCGAATCTTCCAAGGCTGACACAACGTTACATGGGGGCGATGTTACCGGTAATATTACTAATTCCACAACGGGTGGCGGACAGCCATTTTCCATTCTTCAACCGGTAACGGCTATTAATTACATCTTCTGCATGCAGGGGGTATTCCCTTCCAGAAGTTAACGGTACTGATGTAATCATAATAGTCCTGGGGAATATTGCATCCCCAGGACCTTTGAATTCAGATCTTACAAACTATCTCAGTATGTTTCAGAAGCAGCAGATCAAAATTGGGTTTCTCAATCCCTATTCAAGTTTATATCCCAATTATTCGCAACACATATTAGCCGGTTTGTTCTTAGGGATGGGAGAGGATCCTTTAAAGCAAGATAAAATTAAGTTTGTACCGCACTACACCGATACCGGGAGCGTGCAAAAAACAAAGGATGCTGTACGAAAGCTGATAAATTTTGATAAAGTGGATATGCTCTCGGGACTCATCAGCTATGCGGTGCTGCCGGAGATCGTACCCATGCTGGAAAGTCGTGACAAACTGGGGTTTTTCTTCGATTCGGGGGAATATATCCCTTATTTCGATTATCTGAGTCCCAATACGTTTTTCTCTTCCAACCAATTGTGGCAATCAGAGTTTGCTTTAGGACAGTGGGCCCGCTCGGAATACGGAGAGGGCGGAATGATGATCATGCCACTACTGGAATCGGGGTATCATTTACACAGTGCCTTCCAAAAGGGATTTAGTATGGGCGGCGGGGGAGAGGTGCTGCTCTCGGTACTTCCGTTTGATGAAGAAAACCCTCATGATTTAGATATGGACGCCCTTTTTGAAAAAATAAAGGATCAGGCCCCGCCATTTGTCCATGCCATATTTACGGGTGAAGGGGGCAATGATTTTTTGACCAGATGGGTGGAAGAAGGACTCAATGGTCAAATTCCACTGATTGTTGCCGAACATATGATGTATGATGAGTGGCTGCAGGATGTTAAAGATCTTGATATTCAATGCTATTCTTCTTCATTGTACGATCCTGCCCGAAATTCGAAACCAAATAAAATATTTAAACAGCAGTTCCAGCAAACTACGGGCCAGCCGGTAAATATTTTTGCATTGCTTGGCTACGAAGCGGGAATGATGTTCAGAGAAATCTACCCCTCCATGAAGAAAAGGGACTGGGGAAAAGTACAAACCCTCTTGCAGGAAGAGCATGTCATAGGTCCCCGGGGAGAGCGAGATTTTTACCCTGATTCAGGCTTTACACTGCCGGAAGTCAATATTACCAGGGTAAAATCATCTTCAGGAACCATTGCCAAAAATATTGTCGCTAAAGGAAAACGCTTAGCGTATAACCACCAGATATTTAATGACATCCGTAAAGCAGTACCGTCAGGATGGTTCAACCCCTTGTTTTGTGTTTAATCCTGATTAGAATATATCATTTTACTGCACTGATGCCTGTATTAAAGTACGTTGGTAGGGGTATCTGTTTAAAAAGTTGATACAACCGATGACGTCAAGATTATTTTACAGACGGGGCTTGGCGGACAATCGCATGATTCACAAAAATAGTTCAGATCTACAGGCTAAATAATATCAATCCATCATGAAACGAATAGCCACGCTTTTAACGCTTGTATTCTCAATTGCTTTAACTCAAGCGGCATTTGCCCAAACCACCATCAGTACCGGTAAATATACTACCGCAGCTACCCTTGATGCTGATGCTAATATCTATGCCCTTCAATATGATTCTGACAATGATCATTATGACGTGGTGAAATATGATGCTCCCGGCTACTCCAGTTCAACCGTTTTATATCATGGAGTCTCTTATAGTTCATATCCCACTGATATTGAAATTGCTTCTAATGGTGATGTGTATTTTCTCGATGGTTTTGATGGAGGGCCTACTAATGGGCAAATTATTACATTAGACGCTTCTAATGGTTATTCCTCCACGGTAATCGCATCCGGAGATTATTATTCTGCTTTGGGTATCGATTCCAATGATGACATTTTTGTAGCGCAATATGATGGCTCTTCAACATATGAAGTCGTAAAATACGATGTATCGAATTCGTATAGTACTACTGTTATCTTTAGTGGTCTGGGAATGGAATCTCCTTACTCCCGGGGACTAACCATAGATCAAGAAGACAATATCTATGTTGTATCGGATCTTTCCAGTAGTAGTAACGATGGTACTATATATAAGTTGACGAGCCCTGGATATAGCTCTTCTGTAATTGATAGCGGAGAGTACTACACAGGCTTGGCAGTAGATGGGCACGGTGATCTGTTTGCCATGGCTTATGATAATCAAGGAACACCGAGTGATTATGATGATGATGAATATGATGTTGTCAAGTATACCGATGGCTCTGGTACGCCAACCGTTTTCCATGATGGTTTGGTTATTGGAATTGGACTTGATGAGTATCCTTTTGGGTTAGGTACTAACCGAGAGTTGGGAGATCTCGTGGTTCCAGACCCTTTTGCATCTGGCAATGGAGCCTTGTATTACTATGACCGGGCTGAACCTGCTCCTTCCGCGCCTACAGCAAATATATCCGGCGGCCTCTATACCACCGATCAGACAATAACGCTTAGCGGAGAAAGTGGTGCATCCATCTATTACACCCTGGACGGTAGTACCCCCACCACCGCCAGTACGCTGTATGCTGGATCTATTACTATCAGTTCTACCACCACGCTGAAAGCCATCGCTGTGGATGGTGCCGGTAATGCGTCCCCAGAGCTTACCGAAACATACACCATTGACAAAGAAGCACCGCTCATTTCCCTGCTGGATGGAGATACGGTGGATTTGGAAGCAGGTGATCCTCCGAAAAGCATAGACGAAGGAGGAAATACAACGGTAAGTGATATGGATTCTCCTCACTTTAACGGTGGATATCTCGAAATAGTTGACAGGGATGCAAATAATACGGCTAATGGCAATTTTAGCGTAGATGGGACCAATGTTACTTCCGGTGGAGATGGAACTATAGCCGCCGGCGAGACGATTGCTGTGGGCGGGACGTCCATTGGAACGGTTCATGCTACTGATGACGGCCAGGGCGGGAATAACCTGACCATCAACTTTAATACTTCGGATACCACACCGGCGCGTGTCCAAGCGTTGATTCGCAATACAGAATGGACGGCCCCTTCGGGTGAGGGGGAACAGACCTTTGCCCTTACGCTGGCTGACCGTGCTGGGAATACTCGAGCCCCGGCTCAATTTACGATGAGCCTGTTTGCCACGGGGCCCGATGCCAATGGTATTTTGTATGTGGATCAAAATGTAAGTGGCGGGCAAGAGACCGGGGATAGCTGGGCCAACGCCCTGCTGACCCTGACCGAAGCGTTGGCCTATGCCCGTGATGAGTGGGTGTCGGCCAACGGTCCACTCCAAATTTGGATTGCTGATGGAACTTACAAACCCACTGATGGTACGGACCGGTCGGCCAGCTTCCGCCTGACAGGCGCCGAGGACGGTCTCAAAATATACGGCGGTTTCGCCGGAGGAGAGTCGACTCTCAGTCAACGTGATCCGGCCACCAATGTGGTTACGCTGTCTGGGAACTTAAACGGGGATGACAGTGATGGCGATGGGGACGGTTTCCCGGAGACCAACCGCGGCGATAACAGCTACCACGTGGTCTATCTGGATGGAATAAGTAGTCCTATTACTTCAGCCACAGTACTTGATGGTGTTACCATCAGTGGGGGGCAGGCCGATGATGGTAGTTTTCCTGATAATTCGGGCGGCGGCTTGTTTTGCATTGGCCAGGGAAGCACCTGTAGTCCTACACTTGCCAATAACACCTTCCGCTATAACAGCGCTTCCAAACTGGGCGGCGCAATGTACAATTCTGGAACCGCAAGTGGAGAAAGTAGTCCCGTTATTACCGATGTCCATTTTATTCAAAATCGTGCCGCCAGCGGTGCGGGAGTCTTTAACGATGGCGATGGTGGGGCCAGTAATCCCATATTAACCGATGTGAGCTTCCGGGACAACCGCAGCCTGTTTGACGGTGCCGACGGTAATGGGGCGGCTATCTACAACAATGGAAGCGGCGGCCAGAGCAGCCCGGTCATCACCAACGCCACCTTTTCCGGCAACCACGCCGAACGGGATGGCGGGGCTATCTTTAACGACGGACGAAGTGATGGAACCAGCGATCCTCAGATTGTGAACGCGGTGTTCACCGGTAATAGCTCCGACTCCAACGGGGGCGGAGTCTATAGTATAGGCGGTGGAAGTAGCGGAGAAAGCAGCCCAACGATCATCAACGCCACCTTTATGGGCAATTCGGCCAGCGCCGATGGAGGCGGGCTGGTCAATGATGTTGTTAACGGCGGAGCTGTAACAACTACCCTTCAGAATACGATTTTACATGGCAATAGTGCGGGCAATGGCGGACAGCAGATTTACAACCGGGGCAGTGGTGCAAATCCGGTTATCGGCTACACGCTTGTAGAAGGAGGAAGCGGCGGCATTACCAACAGCAGTAGCTCTTCTACCACCTATACCGACGACAGTGGCAATAGCGTCAATTTTGCGAACAGTACGAATATCGTCGCTGATCCCAATTTTGCAGATAGCAGCGATCCCGACGGGGCTGATAACCAGCTCGGAACCGCTGATGACGGGTTACAGCTTACCGCCGCAAGTGGGGCCGTGAATGCTGGTGATCCTGATACAGATCTGGCATTATTCCCTAATGGACCGGCCTCGCCGCTGGATTTGACTGGAGCTCCACGCGTATACAGTGGTACTATCGAGCGTATTGATATGGGCGCCTATGAATTGCAGGCCGAGCAGGACATTAATGAAGCGCCCTCCTTTACCTCTTCGCCGGTTACAGCAGCCGAGGAAAATGCGTCGTATTCATATCAAATAACTACTCAAGATCCTGATGGTGACGGGCTGACTATTACGTCCATACAGATCCCGGACTGGGCAACACTGACGGATAATGGTGACGGTACAGGGACGCTGGAGGGGACGCCCGCTTTTGATGATAGCCAGGATTATACGGTAGAACTTGAAGTCTCCGATGGTGAACTATCGGCCACGCAGTCCTTTACGATCACGGTGGATAATACGAACAGGTCCCCGGTCTTTAATTCCAGTCCGGTGACGGGGGCCAAGGAAGGAGAGGCATATAGCTACACTATTGAAGCCTCTGATCCTGATGGTAACGGGCTAACTATTACGTCCGTACAGATTCCAGACTGGGCAACACTGACGGATAATGGTGACGGTACGGGGACGCTGGAGGGGACGCCCGCTTTTGATGATAGTCAGGATTATACGGTAGAACTTGAAGTCTCCGATGGTGAACTATCAGCCACGCAGTCCTTTACGATCACGGTGGATAATACGAACAGGCCCCCGGTCTTTGATTCCAGTCCGGTGACGGCGGCCAAAGAAGGAGAAGCTTATAGCTACACCGTTGAGGCTTCGGATCCGGATGGGGACGGACTTAGTTTTTCGGTGGTGCAGATCCCGGACTGGGCGAGCTTGCAAGATAACGGCGACGGCACGGCGACGCTGAGCGGTACGCCCGCTTTTGATGATAGTCAGGATTATACGGTAGAACTTGAAGTCTCCGATGGTGAACTATCGGCCGCACAGTCCTTTACGATTACGGTTGGTAATACGAACAGGCCCCCGGTCTTTGATTCCAGTCCGGTGACGGGGGCTAAAGAAGGAGAGGCTTATAGCTACACTGTTGAGGCTTCGGACCCGGATGGGGACGGACTTAGTTTTTCGGTGGTGCAGATCCCGGACTGGGCGAGCTTGCAAGATAACGGCGACGGTACGGGGACGCTGAGCGGTACGCCCGGTCCGGAGGATATGGGTGAGGCTGATGTCGAGCTGGAGGTCAGCGACGGCACCGATACTGCCAGCCAGTCCTTTACGATCACGGTGGATAACACCAACCGAGTTCCGGCCTTTGATTCCAGTCCGGTGACCGAAGCCAAAGAAGGCGAAGCCTATAATTATACGGTTCAGGCCTCTGACCCGGATGGGGACGCAGTGACAATTACCCCCGCACAGCTTCCAGATTGGGCCAGTCTGAGCGATAATGGCGATGGCACAGGAACCTTAAGTGGCACCCCCGGCCCCGAGGATGCAGGCAATGTAGCTATCGAACTCACCGTTTCCGACGGGAGCCTCTCGGCCACGCAATCCTTTACGATTACGGTGTCGGGTACCAACCGAGCTCCGAGTTTTGACTCCAGCCCGGGGACCAAAGCGCAAGAAAACAAGACGTATTCTTATACCATTACCAGCTCTGATCCGGATGGCGATGGGCTGACGATTACGGCCTCGACGGTACCGAATTGGGTTACGTTCACCGACAATGGCGATGGGACCGCCATCCTTGAAGGAACGCCGGGCCCGGAGGATAGCGGGGACCATGCGGTGGAGCTGCAGGTTAGTGACGGGGCGGCCACCGCCTCCCAATCCTTTACCATTACCGTGGACCATACGAACCGCGCGCCGAGTTTTGACTCTTCTCCGGTGACAAAAGCCCAAGAACAACAAGTCTATCAATATGAGATTATTGCCTCTGATCCCGATGGTGATGGGCTGGCAATTACAGCTACGCAGATCCCTGACTGGGCCTCCTTTACCGACAACGGTGACGGCACGGCGACCTTGAGCGGTACCCCCGGCCCCGATGACATGGGCGAGGTATCGGTAGAACTGGAAGTCAGCGACGGTACGGCTACGGCCAGCCAATCCTTTACGATTACGGTTGGTAATACGAACAGGCCCCCGGCCTTTAATTCCAGTCCGGTCACAGGGGCCAAAGAAGGCGAAGCCTATAATTATACGGTTCAGGCCTCTGATCCGGATGGTGAGGCAGTGACGCTTACAGCCCCCACGATTCCAGATTGGGCCAGCCTGACCGACAACGGCGACGGCACCGCCACCCTGAGTGGCACCCCGGGTGTAGAGGCGGAGGGCCGCTACCCCGTGGAGCTGGTTGTGAGTGATGGAAGCGCCGACACCACCCAGGTT
>NZ_JAGGJA010000006.1 GCF_026229185.1 Fodinibius salsisoli
TAACATCTAACTTAAACTCTTTGCTGAAGCTACGTCGGGTTTGTTTGTTACTCATGATCTATTAGGTATAAATTAACAGCCACAATCTATGACTTAACCGGGTGTCTACCAAAATGTAGCAACTCCATATTCCCTCTTTATTAAGGGGGACTTTTTAAAAAATTGCACCCAAAAATCTCCCTTACCAAAGGGAGTACCGACTTTAGTCGGGGAGGGTTGTCTTCTTAAGTGTTCAACGCATTAAAACCAAAACAAATAAGGGATGATCATGATAAAGTGGAGCATAAAATACCTATTCATATTATGTGCAGCGCTATTCTTGATTCAATGCGATAGTTCTGTACATAATGTTTCTTCAGAACCTAATGAAAAATCATCTGGCGCTCCTAAAAATTCCCCATCAGACACCAACCAAACATCCGGCGTCATGATGCAGGGGTTTTACTGGGATGTACCCAAAGGCGGCACATGGTGGGAAACCATAGAACACAAAGTCAGCACCCTCGCGGATATGTCCGGTAGATATGGAATTGACCGAATTTGGCTGCCCCCCGTTTCCAAGAGCCAAAGCGGTGGATATTCGATGGGATACGATCCCGCCGACTATTACGATCTGGGAAACTACAAACAGTACGGTACGGTAGAAACCCGCTTCGGATCTAAAACAGAACTAAAAAATCTTATTTCTACCTTAAAAAGCAACGATATATCCGTTATGGGAGATATCGTTTTAAATCATCGATCCGGCGGTGATAAAGAATACAATCCTGCAACCGGTGATAGTACGTGGACCGACTTCAGTCAGGTAAAATCCGGAAAGGCAACCTGGAGCTGGGCGACCTTCCACCCCAACGATGACCATACCACAGATCCCGGTGATTTTAGCGACATGCCCGACGTCTGCTACACCACCGATATTGCTTATAACGATATGAAAACCTGGATGAACTGGCTGCAGGATAATATTGGCTTTAACGGTGGATGGCGATTC
The DNA here is from genome assembly GCF_026229185.1 of Fodinibius salsisoli. Lineage (GTDB taxonomy): Bacteria > Bacteroidota > Rhodothermia > Balneolales > Balneolaceae > Fodinibius > Fodinibius salsisoli. The sequence goes on from NZ_JAGGJA010000006.1 coordinate 992, forward strand.
GATTATGTGAAAGGACTTGAACCCCGGGTCATAAAAGATATGAAAGCTGCCACGGGGGATCCTTTTTCTATTGGCGAGTACTGGGATGCCAACACCGATATCCTGCAATCCTGGTCGAGTGAGACCGGGGCCTCCGTATTCGATTTTGCGCTATATTACACCATGGCCGACATTTTTAATGCCACGGATGGCAGTGGATATCTTCCCAATATGATAGACCCCAGTCAATCTTTTGCTGCCAAAAACCCGATGCGCGCCGTTACCTTTGCCGGCAATCACGACACGGATGACATTGTACACGACAAGATGATGGCCTACGCCTTCATGCTGACTTACCAGGGCTATCCATCTATCTGGTGGAAGGATTATTTTAACTACGGATTGGATGATCTAGGCGGAGAATGGGGCAACGGAATTAATCAGCTCGTCTGGGTGCGTGGCCAGCTGGCAGATGCCTCGCCAAATATCGAACTGCTCAAAACCGACGACGGCGACCTGCTCATCTACGCAGCAGAGGGGTATTCCTCGAAGAGTCCCGGCTATATTGTAGCTATCAATGACCATCCAAAGGGATGGAAAGGCGCTTCGGTACAAACCGACAATACCTATCTCCATGACAAAACACTCAAGGTCTATGCTTGGTATTCAACCGTGGATGGACAGAATGTGCAGCCTGAATCCGAGTATGCCAACAGCTCCGGAGAAGTGGAAGTATGGGCTCCGCCCAGAGGCTACGCCGTCTATTCGGTTGAGGGTTTCTGAAAACCTACCCTTTCTCTATGTCAATAACCTTATACAGAAGTTACACCTTATCTTAAATTACATTACCTATGAAATCCATTATTCGTCTAATCAGCTTTATCCTGCTTTTGTCTATATCTACTTATAAAGCAGAGGGTCAAAATTACGACCTCAAGCGCATAGAGCCACTCAACTGGTGGATCGGCATGGAGAATCCAGAGCTGCAGATCATGCTCTATGGGCAAGACATTGGTGAGCTGACTCCCGTTATAGATTATGAGGGCGTTACCCTTAAACGCATCCAATCAGTCGATAATAAGAATTACCTGTTTCTTTACCTGCACATTGCCCCTCAAACTGAAGCCGGAACGGTCAACATTTCGCTGATGAAGGATCAACGCGAGGTCGTTTCATACCCTTATAAGCTTAAAGAACGGGAAAACCAATCAGCGCAACGCCAGGGATTTAATTCTTCGGATGTAATCTACTTAATTACCCCCGACCGTTTTGCCAACGGCAATCCCCAAAATGACGAGCTGGCAGGCTACGCCGACTCACTCGATCGGGATGATCATTACGGCCGGCATGGTGGAGACCTCCAGGGTATTATTGATCATCTGGACTATATTGATGACATGGGCTTTACGGCTATATGGTTGAACCCTGTTTTAGAAAATGCCATGCCCAACGCTTCGTACCACGGCTACTCTACTACGGACTATTACAAAGTCGATCCTCGTTTTGGAAGCAACAAATTGTATAAGAAACTCAGTAAAGAGGCCGAAAAACGAGGGATAAAATTAGTCATGGATATGATCATGAATCACATCGGTTCTAATCATTGGTGGATGGATGATTTACCCTCTCCCGACTGGGTGCACTACCCGGATGAATACCAGCAAACCAATCACCGGAGAACCGTTCTGCATGATCCGTATGCCTCAGATATTGATAAAAAGCGTTTCACTTCTGGATGGTTTGTTAAAACGATGCCTGACCTCAACCAAAACAACCCCCTTTTGGCCGACTATCTAATCTACAGTAGTCTCTGGTGGATTGAATATGCCGGCCTGCGTGGTATTCGTCACGATACCCATCCTTATGCTGGTCAGTCGTTCATGCACAAATGGACCTGCCGCATTATGGAAGAGTATCCCAACTTTAATATTGTTGGCGAGGAATGGAGCGTAGATCCCTTGACCATTGCCAAATGGCAGCGTGGAAGCGATTTACCTACAGATTTTGGCTCTTGTTTACCCAGTATGATGGACTTTCCTATCCAAGTGTCCCTTGTTGAGGCTCTGACCCAAAAAGAAAGTTGGGATAATGGATTTATTAATCTTTACGAAAAACTCTCGTCCGATCATTTATATCCAAATCCACAAAACCTGGTCATTTTCCCAGACAACCATGACATGGACCGCTTTTACCGCCAGGTCAATGAAGATTATGACCTCTATAAAATGGGTCTTACCTACATTATGACGATGCGCGGCATTCCCCAGTTCTATTATGGTACCGAAATTCTTATGAGCAATGAGAAGTCACATGATCATGGCCAAATAAGAGAAGATTTCCCCGGTGGCTGGATTTCGGATAAGAGTAATGCATTTAGTGGCCAGGGACTCTCAGAACATAAAAAAGAGGCTCAAGGCTTCGTTAAAAAGCTTTTGAACTGGCGAAAGGATCATCCCGTGATCCATGATGGAAAAATGATGCAGTTTGCCCCGAAACATGATGGTTTATATGTCTATTTCCGCTATAATAAGCAACAGAGGGTGATGGTCATCTTGAACAAAAATAATAAAGAAACGCCTATAGCAACGGACTATTACCACGAAATGACAGGCGATTATAACCAAGGTACAGACGTCGTTAGTGGAATAACCTACTCTCTGGATAAGCTTACAGTTCCGGGCCGCTCTGCTCTCATTTTGGAATTGAAGAAATAGACATATTTTTTCGGACTGGGGGTACCGAGTCAACATTTAGCTTGGAATAGCCTCCTGTAAGGCCCGGGCCTTTACCAGGGTTTCCTCCCATTCAGCATCTGGGTCTGAATCGCCGGTAATGGCACCACCTACTGCATAGTAAAGGTTCTCATCCTGGATGATCGCTGTTCGAATCACCACATTAAAATCAAAATCACCATTGGGCTTTATATAACCAACGGCGCCGGAATAGATACCTCTTTTATAATTCTCCAAGGTCTCAATCGACTGCATGGCACTAATTTTGGGTGCACCGGTCATCGATCCCATGGGGAAACAGGCTTTTAGAATTTGAATAGGATCGCTTTGTCGGGCTTTTGCTTTTACCGTCGAAACCATCTGATGGACTGTTCCAAAGGTTTCAATTTTAAACAGATCGCTCACCGCTACCGATCCTTTCCGGGCAATCCGACTCAAATCATTTCGGACCAGATCAACAATCATTAAATTTTCGGCCCGTTCTTTAACTGATGCCGCCAGCTGCTCTTTTAGCCTCTGATCCTCCGATTCCGTATCTCCTCTTGGTGAGGTCCCTTTGATGGGTTGAGTAAAAATGTCCTCTCCGTCCTTCCTTAAAAACCGCTCCGGTGACTGGCAACAAACTGCAAGGTCATCGAACTTTAAAAAGGCTCCAAATGGAACCGGGCCTATTTCTTTCATGGTTTGATAAAGCGACCACGGATTTCCCCTAAATCCACCTTTCATTTGATGGGAAAGATTGATCTCATAATATTCGCCCTCTCGGATGGCCTGCTGTGCTTTTTTAATGCTATCCAGATATTCATCCCTCGATGTTTGGGCTGTCAGTCCATCAGTCTTAAAACGGCCTTGTGCAGCTTCACCTGTTGGATGGGGTAATTCTCCTTTGATGGTTCTTGTTTCTAAGGATTTGCGATGCTGCCGTAAAATCAATTCAGGAACCATAAAATAAAGATCCGGAGCACCTATGGGATCCGAATTTTGTGAATGGAGCAGCTCCAGATGGTTTTTAAGATCATACCCCAGATATCCAAAAAGCCAGTCATGGTGTCGGTCTCTAAACTCCTGCAAAAATTTCCAGGGATTCCCCTTCCGAATATATTTTTCGCCGTCTTCGATTAGATGCACTTCATTACCATAGGCTTTAATCTCGGTCTTCGGCTGGCTCGCAAGAAAGGAATACTGCGACCAGGGATGGTCCTGCGATTGGGATTCGAGTAATATTACTGAACCCTTGGTGCTAATTTCGTTCGAAAGTACAGCCAGATCAATATCCATCACCTATTGCAATGCATTTAAGTGTTGGGCACGAAAGCTGGAATATAACTGCTGAACCTCTTTGGTAACAGGATGATCCGTATCATACTTCTTTCCATCAACCTGATGAACGGAAAGTACCTCCCGGACTGAATTACACATAAATATGGCCTCAGCATCATCTAATGTTCTTAGTCGATACTGACCCTCATTTAACGCCCATTGCTGCTTGTCTTCAGTAATGGTTATAATTGCCTGGCGGGTAATGCCCGGAAGGAGATCACAAGCCTCTGAGGGTGTAAAAATTTGGTCATTCTTAATCCAAAATAGATTAGCGATCGTCGTTTCTGATACCCATCCATTCATTGTTTGCATGAGTGCATCATCTGCCCCCTTTTGGGCTGCTTCTCTTGCAGCTAAAATATAGTTTATGCCATTGGTAAACTTACCCACTGATGGTAATGCTTGTGAAGGTATCCTCCGGACATCAACCGTTGCCAATGTGGGAGGTTCGAAAAAATTCGGACATTTTGAAGCCATGATCATATAATGCAGTGTGCCACTACCCTGAGATTGATATCCTCGCATGCCTTCTTGCCAGCACTGTATGCGTACAATAGCATCGGTGGCAAGCAGCTCTTTTTGCTGCAACAAGTCAGCTGTATTTTTTCTTAGCTCATCCAGTGAGGGTATCCCCGGAGCTGAGATGCCCAGTACGCCCAGCCCATCTCTCAAACGATTAATATGCTCTTCCAACAGTAATGTACGGCCCTGATAAACCCGAAACGTTTCAAAGACTCCTTCTCCGTACATCATGCCCCGGGAATTCGCCTTCACAATCGGCTGTTCCGCAGACTGAAGCTGCCCGTCAAATAAGATCCAGTTATTACTTTGACCCACGGTGAATCATAGTTTTTAAGCTATCCAAATGTGTCTTTTCCAGACTTCCCAAAGAAACAAAGCGAACCTTTCCACCGGGTTGAAAAAGCAGGTAAGCCGGCAAACCCGGTACCTGAAACGATGAGAACTGGCGGGATCCTGCAACATAATGAAAAGGATAATTATGCTCCTCAATATAGGTTGTAGCTTCCTCCTTCTGGAGGCCAACGATAGCTGAAAAAATGGCCAGTTTACTTCCCGCCTCTTCTTTAAGCGTAGATAGCTTTTGATGTTCTTCTGCCGAAGTATCCGACCAGTTTGACCAGAACTGCAATAACACAAACGAACTATCAAAGCTGGAAATTCTCAGGCTATCTGGTTGGCCAACCCGTTTCCAACCAACCGTCTGTAATAAGTCTTGCTGCATCATTTGCTTATTAAATGCCCTTCGCTTGTCCTGCTGGGTATTGATGGTCAAATAAATGATTGCCAAAGCTGCTATTACTGCAACAACGGCTAAGAAAGTATTAAAATACTTTGGATCTAATCGCATTGATCTTTTTGCTCAGGAATTAGAATAGCACCCGAAACCGGTGGCAGGCTAATTTCTGCCGAATGTTCTGAAAATTCGATACCCGTATCCGTTAGTTGGTTTTCGAGGTATGTATGCTCCGGAAGCTCAAAATTCGCTAATGGGATTTTAATCTGCCGGGGTTCCTCCGATCTGTTAATGACTACAATCGCAAAATCAAGTGAGCTTTTTTGCCGGGCAAAAACGAAATACTCCTGCTCATCTGACGGGAGTGGAACAAAATTGCCTGTCTGTAGAACCTCATGTTCATTTCTTATCTCCCCGAGCTTCTTATACCAGTTAAATAATTTCTCGTCGAAATTGTTATCATCAACGGGGCGTTCCCGGTCTAACGGATCTAAACGCTCAGGATCATATTCAAAATCAGGCCAGACCATTGGTTTACGATCATCCGGATCGCCAGCTCCCCACATTCCGGCCTCCGTTCCATAATAAATCATAGGCGCGCCGACATAGGTATACTGAAACAGGGATACCAATTTTTGGATTCTTCGCTCCTCAGCATTGGGCTTTCGAACATCAAATCCGAGCTTGGGCCGCCCATCCTCATTGTATTCACGTCCCGGATTGACCACCATCGATGCCAGGCGTGGCGTGTCATGGCTGTCCATTAGGTTCTGCATAACATAGGGAGCGTCTTTCGGAAAGCTATTCCGCACCTCTTCCAGTTCATCCAAAAATTCATTAGTGCTAATCGACTGATCAATGATGTAACGCTGCACCGATTTGGCAAAAGGATAATTCATAGCCGCGGTAAAAAGCTCTCCACTTACCCACTCCTTGGAATCGGAGGTCCATAACTCGCCTACGGTATAAGCTTCAGGATTAATTGATCGAACCACGGCGTTCCACTCCTTCCAGAACCCCTTCCCCACTTCTTCCGGTACATCCAGTCGCCAACCGTCTACTCCATCTGAGGGATTGCCATCACCATTGGGATCCATCCAGCGCTTTGTAATTTCGAAGATGTGTTCCCGGACTGGCTTTACCAGGGTATCACCTTCTTCTTTAAGCTCAGGCAGTGATTTATGCCCCCACCAGCCCTCGTAATCGAATACAGAACCAACATATGGATCATTAAACGATTTTACGGCGTACCAGTCTTTAAATATGGACTCATCCTGCTTTTCTGCTAAGTCACGGAATGCCCAAAAGTCTGTCCCCGTATGGTTGAAGACGCCATCGATGATAATTTTCATATCTCGGTTATGGACTTCTTCAATCAGCTTTAAAAACAATTTATCTGCTGAGGTCCATTGCCAGGTAGCAGGATTTTGCGGATCCTCTTGCTCTATGATTGCCCGATCTCCTTCCGGGTCCGGCCCAAAAAAGCGATCGATATGGCGGTAACAGCTGGCATCGTACTTATGCAACGAGACTGCTTCAAATATAGGATTTAAATATAAGGCACCGATACCCAGCTCCATCAAATAGTCCAGCTTATCGATAACGCCCTGGAGGTCGCCCCCATACCGACGATGATAAACACCGTCCATGAAGCTATCACCCATCGACTTCTCCCAGTCGGCACGATCGTACCAGTCGGATGTCCAAGGTGTAGGTGCCCATCCCTCTGGACCATTAACACGCTCTCCGGTAGGATCGTTAGACGAATCTCCATTCCGAAAGCGTTCTGGGAAAATCTGATACCAAATGACGTGCTTAGCCCATTCCGGAGTGTGATAATTATTATCAGCTGTATCTAATAATTCATCAGTTACTTCTGCTTCAATCGGTTTTGTTAGCATAATATAGTGCCGTAATTCGTATTAATGTCCTGTTGCAAGCTCAATATTGTATCTTTCTATCTTTGAGTATTACTTAAATAAAGATTAGCTATTAAGTATGATTATATCCTTTAAACCTATTTATGCTGATCAGATCCATATTATTTCTGTTATTGAATAACAGCTTAACGCTATAAAAGTCCTGAAATTATTAACTTAAGGGTACGGATTTATCGGCATCATCCTCAACGAATAACATCATTATCGATGCTATTGTCAATGTGATACCTCCAATTATAAGCGCATAAATAGCTTCTCCTCCAAAATAATTTTGCACCAAAAAACCCAGGATGCTTGCTGCGATAATCTGAGGTAGAACCACAAAAAAATTAAAGATACCCATATAAACTCCCATTTTGTGGGCAGGAATAGCTGATGATAATATCGCATAGGGCATTGCTAAAATACTTGCCCAGGCTAAGCCAACGCCAAGCATGGGAATTAATAAAACATACGGATGACTTACAAAATAAATGCTTACCAGACTTAGTCCGCCGATAAACAGTGAAAAAGCATGAACAACTTTTCGGGAAGTCCATTGTGCAAGCGTAGGCAACGCAAATGCTACAATTGCAGCAAAACCATTGTAAACACCAAAAGCCACACCAACCCAGTCGGCTCCCTCATTATAGAGTGCTGAGGTAGTATCGGTTGTACCGTAAATGTGGGCTGTTACCGCGGAGGTAGTATAAATCCATAAAGAAAACAGGGCGAACCAAGAGAAAAATTGCACCATTGAAAGTTGAACCATGGTCTTGGGCATCCCAATGAAATCGGTCATGACCTCAACCAAGCCATGCTCTTCATACCCACTTTTCTGTAGGTAACCAGCAAAAACTAATAAGACGCCCAATGCCAGTAATCCGCAGGAAAAAATAAGTAATTCTTTCTCATAACCTTCCCCCATAAAAATAGCAGTCAATCCAGCTCCGGCAATCAATGCTATGATGCCAGCATACAGTTTCCGAGCTCCTGAATTCTGTACCTCGTTGGTATCTGGTCTAATTGCGGCTTCTGTGTTCCCTTTTTCTTCAAATCGCTCCATCATCTCCGGGGGATATTCTCCTGTGCGGAAAACCGTCCACAGTACCGCGCCCAGAAAAGCAATGGCTCCGATGTAAAATGACCACTGTACCGATAGCGGAATTTCACCGGCACCAGCAGTATTGGGTAAGCCAATCCAGTTCGTCATGATATAGGGCAACAAAGAAGCGATGACGGCCCCCGTACCGATGAAGAAGCTCTGCATCGCAAATCCCTTGGTTCGCTGATAGTCGGGCAGCATATCGCCCACAAAGGCGCGGAAAGGTTCCATAGAGATATTAATGGAGGCATCCATAATCCAAAGCATGCCTGCTGCAATCCACAACGCCGGAGAGTTCGGCATGATGACCAGTGCTACAGAAGCCAATATAGCTCCCACTAAAAAGTAAGGACGTCGGCGGCCCAAGCGGTTCCAGGTTTTGTCACTGAGGTAGCCGATAATCGGTTGTACTACCAACCCCGTTACTGGTGCTGCTATCCACAAGATAGGAATATCATCAACGGAGGCACCCAGGGTTTCAAAAATGCGACTCACGTTAGCATTTTGAAGGGCAAAACCGAACTGTATCCCCATGAATCCAAAACTCATATTCCAGATTTCCCAAAATGAGAGGGCTGGCTTTGAAGTTGCTTCGGTTTTGTCCATTGGGGATTTATTTTAACTCACATTTACTGTTTAACCAATACAATATATCCATTAGCTGGTAACTGTAGGTCTGTAGATGGCAGGTCCAGCGTATGATCTGGCATAAATGCATCTTGGTACGTTCCGGCGGGCAATGATGATTCTAACGCTACCTGCTTGGACTCAGTGGCAAAATTGAGAACCACAATAACCGTACCTTCTCCTTTGGTGCGTTTATAGGCATACACCTGTTCGTGGGCTGTTGGCAGAACTTCAAAGTCACCGCCATATTGCCCATTCCAAAGGGCTGCATGTTGATCCTTTAGTTTAAATAATTGCTTATAAAAAGCTTCGTATTCGTACCCATCCCACCGAATGGTATCCTTTTTAAAGAATTCGAGTCGCTCGTTAAGGCCCGTTTCTTGTCCGCTATATACCAGTGGCATACCATCGATTGTAGCTGCCATCACTGCAAAATTTTTAAAATTATCGCCAAACAACTCCTGGTCGCTTCCATTCCATGAGTTTTCATCATGGTTGGTCGTAAAATAGAGTCGGTAGGCATGCTCTGGGTACAACGAGTCTTGTTTGGCCATATATTCTGTAATCGCAGACAGGCTTTCCTCTCCGCTGGCTATGGCCGTCGTCAAATGAAAATACTCCCACGTATAGGTCGCATCAAACCAGGGGTGCATTTCCGGGGTATTCCATTCAGCCAGCCAAAAGAAATCTTCTTTTTCTTTGTTCACCGCCGGTATTGCTTTTTTCCAGAATGCAAGGGGAATATCATGGCCTGCATGATCAACTCTGTAGCCATCAATATTGGCTTCTGTAATCCAAAACTTCATTCTCTCAATCATTTTGTCCCACAACTCCTTGTTGGCATAGTTGAGCTGTGCAATGTCGGTCCAATCCGCCTCATAAGTAATATTCCCCAACGAATCTTGCATGTAATATTCCGGGTATTCTTCTATCCAGGGATGATCCCATGCCGTGTGATTGGGCACCCAGTCCATAAATACTTTCATTTCTTTCTGCTGAGCCTCATCAACCAAGGCCTTAAAATCATCCATGGTCCCAAAATGGGGATTCACGGCCGTATAGTTTTTAATGGAATAATAGCTCCCCAACTCTCCCTTTCTTTTTTCTTCCCCAATTGGATGGATAGGCATGAGCCAGAGAATATCTACTCCCATCTCTTTCAACCGGGGAAGCTCTTTACGGAAAGCATTGAAGGTGCCTTCCGGGGTATACTGCCGGATATTTACTTCATAAATATTAGCACTTTTTGACCATGCCGGATGGTCTGTATGATCTACAGAGACTTGGGAAGCACCTGTGGACGGATCATCGATATTCGTGCCACATGCACACAGGCTAAAAACCATCCCTGCCATTATGAAACATTTCAGGTATCCCGAAATATGTAATGGTCTTTGTAACAATGAGGGAATGATTTCTTTCATCGTTTTCTGTTTGTATTAAATAGAAATGATATCAGCAACGCGCATCAATTCTTGATCCATCTCAGGATTTCGCTTGGTGGCATTATCAAAATCGGTAAATCTGATTTTCCGATTTCGAACTCCGACCATAAACCCTCCCTTGCCATCTCGCAGGGCTTCAACTGACGTTACCCCCAGTCGACTGGCCAGCACCCGATCGGTACAGCTGGGACGCCCTCCTCGCTGGACGTGGCCTAAAATCGTTACTTTTGTCTCATAGCGATCACCGAACCGCTGTTTAACTTCCCGCTCCAGGTCATATACACTTCCATTTTTATCTCCTTCTGCAACAATAACCAGTCGGGAACTTTTCTTACGCTGTGATGTTTGCTCAAGAGATTCATACAGGCGTTCAACATCCCGGTCCTTTTCTGGAATAAGGACCTCCTCAGCTCCAGCCCCAATACCCGAATACATGGCAATAAAGCCCGCGTCACGCCCCATAACTTCAATAAAGAACAGGCGGTTATGGGATGTCGCCGTATCACGAATCTTATCAACCGCCTCGACCACGGTATTAACGGCCGTATCGAAACCAACGGTAAAGTCTGTACCGTAAATATCATTATCAATGGTGCCCGGGATACCAATGATGGGGAAACTAAACTTTTCTCCAAACTCCATTGCTCCTTTGAAAGTACCGTCTCCACCTATAACAACCAGGCCATCCAGTCCATGCTCCTGAACATTTTTCCAGGCCTTCTGCATCCCTTCTTCAGTCTTAAATTCTAAACTTCGGGCAGATTTTAAGATAGTGCCTCCCTGATGGATGATATGCTTGACCGATCCGGCATCCATCTGAAAAATGTCGTTATTGATTAAGCCTTCATACCCCTGAGCAATGCCAAAGGGAGTAATACCATAATAGACGCATGATCGTACAACCGCTCTTATAGCGGCATTCATACCGGGGGCATCTCCACCGGATGTTAAAACTCCAATTCGTTCTTTTGAGTGATTCATATCTGACATCAATGTATCCTGAAAGGGTTATAAAATTATAAATTTTAATTTTGTTGGCTGCTTGTTGATCGGAGAATCAGATCAGGGATGTATTCCTTTTGAACAACCTTGGGTTGGTCTTTCCCAATTTGATCCAGCAATACGTTAGTTCCTTCTTTGCCCATTTTATACATCGGCTGACGCATAGTAGAAAGGCCAATATATTTGGCAAGCTGGATATCATCGTAGCCTATAATCGGAAGGCTAAGGTTCTGCTCCTTCATAGCTGAGATAGCACCTATAGCCTGGATATCTGACATGCAAACAACAGCCTCCGGGTTAGGTGTTTGTTCCAACAGTTTTTGCATTGCCTCATAACCATTTTCTTCATTAAAGCCATCGCGATATTGTGTATCTCCTGACACAATAAGAGATTCGTCGGGTGTAAGCCCCCAATCTGTAAGGGTTTGAATATATCCCTGACGACGTTTGGCCGCTGGAATGGACTCTTCCTTAGCTGTAATAAGCGCAATACGTTTAAAGCCATGTTCTAAAAAATAACGGGTTGCCTTCCGAGCCCCCTGCTTATTATTTACCTGGAAATAGTTGCACGCAGAATAGGCATCATCAATCAGCACCATTTGTTGGTCAAATTGACTTATCATCTTCCATTCGGAGTCACTAAGATGAATGGACACAAATAGGTAACCATCGGCCCACCGGCGACCTAATAACCTTTTAAGCTGGTCTACCGGTTTTTCTGATGATTTTACATTATAAATATGCAGTTCGAAATTTGTTTCGGATATCGCATCCTGAATGCCGTTAAGTACTTGAAGAAAAAAATAGTTCGAAAGCAACGGGACAACCGCCATAATAACATTTTTCTTACGTCGAGCCAATCCCTGTGCCATCCCCTGGGGCTGATATCCCATTTCTTTGGCAACATTCTGTACCTTCTTTCGCGTCTTGGAAGACACATTGGGACTTTCATTAAATACCCTGGAAACCGTTGCAATACTAACCCCTGCCTGCCGGGCTATGTCGTATATTGTATTAGACAAATTACGTTATCCTATTAGCTTATTTTTGTGAAAATATTGAAAGCGCTTACACTTTTCAACAGAATTTAAATACTGTTTACAAGGATATTCTGCTTAAAGGTCCTCAATAAGCTCTTTACATTGTTGTTTAATTTCCATGTCTCCGGGCACCAGAACCGGCAGCTCAATAGCTTTTTGACATGTTTCTATGGCTTGTACTTCTTTATCTAATTCGCGATATGCCCGGGCCAGGTCAAAATAATAGAGCACATAATCTTCATCCAGTGTTATTGCTTTCTGAATATATTCTGCAGCTTTTTCGTTGCTTGCATCAGGGATGCCGCCAAACAAAGTGTTGGCTGCGGCACGCTCTAACCAGCTTAAATTAGCTACTTTAAAGTGCCAGCGCCCCAACACGTGCCACGCCCCTGCGTTAGTACTATCATATTCTATTGCTCGATCGGCATACTTTTTTATAGCCCGGGAGGCCGATACCTTTTCTCTTGCACCTGAAATAAGTGCTTTACGCCCCATTGCAACAGACATTACAAAATTGGACTGTGTATGGGTAGAATCAACAGCTAACGCTTGCTCTGCTAAATCGATTGCCTTGTTATAATATTCTTTCTGTCGGTCTTTGCCCTCCTGCCTATTGCCAAGCCGCGAATACAAAAAACTGCCCCTCCACAAGGCCTCAAAATTCTCGGGCGATTTTGTCAATATTTGCTCATAGAGCTCCAGGGCTTGCTCTTCCTCGTGCTTTTCATATAGAGAGTCTGCACGCCCCTCTAACATGCTATGCTCTTGCGCCAGCAATAAACCAGGCAACACCAATAATCCAATAAGTAGTATGGGCTTTCTTATAATATCCATAATAAAAGAATTAGATCTGTATAAAGGTTTGAAAGCTATAAAAATATTACTGCCATAAAAATTTTTTATTCTGCTAATTCTATACTCCCTTTGCTATCAACATGATATTCAGCTTGTATAGAATTATTCTGCTCGAATGGATACTGGATTGCCCGATCCATGCTGCTTAAAATGACTATATGGTCCGGTGTTCTTTTTACCCCAACATGAGTAGAAATGTCTTCAGAAAGGTTTTGTCTATATATTCCAACCACTCGATAATCTACCAAGCGGTTACGATGGATTGTCGCCAGCAAAAGTTCTTTATCAAGGTAGATGGAAGAGTTCGTTAACACAATCCACTGCGCTTCTATTTCCCGGAAAGAAAGGCAAGCAATCAAATTAAGTTCATAGCCTTCTCCACTTGACATTCCCTGTGCCGATAAATCTCGTTCTCCAATGGTCGATGCAGCTAAGCTAAACGGTGGATCCGAAGTATTGGAATGATCACAATGGCCCAATGTAGATAAACGCTGTAACAGACTTCGGTTTTCTTTAACCGACTGTAGTTGTTCCTGGTTAGCCTGCTTGTTAAACTGGCGAAACTCCTTCGAATTCAGATACTGTTGCCCTATAGTTGCAGTATCGACCTCGGCGGAACAGGAAAGACACAAATAGCAGGTCAAAGCAAGAAAGTAAGAGAGGTTATTTCTTGCCATAAGAAACTATATCCAATTAACTATGAGGCTGCGTACACTCGGCAACCTTTTATGTGACCTCTTCGGTCTCTTTTTGGCCATAATTACGCATTATATAATCATCGAGTATTTCACGAAACTCCTGCCCTATCCCTTCTCCCCGGAGGGTTGAGTGATGTTCACCATCCATATAAACCGGCGCCTTAGGTTCTTCAAAAGTGCCCGGTAGTGATATCCCAATATTGGCATTTCTGGATTCTCCCGGTCCATTGACCACACACCCCATGACGGCCACATCCATCTCTTCGACGCCCGGGTACATCTCGCGCCATACCGGCATCATTTCCCGAAGATATTGCTGTATTTCTTCCGCTAACTCCTGAAAGTACGTGCTGTTGGTACGACCACACCCCGGACAAGCTGTAACTTGTGGTATAAAATTACGGATACCCAGCGATTGCAAAACCTGCTGGCATACCCGAACTTCTTCTGCCCGATCTCCACCTGGTTTAGGCGTCAGCGATACGCGTATAGTATCACCAATGCCTTGTTGTAACAGCACCGACAGAGCAGCTGAACTGGCAACCATCCCTTTCATCCCCATCCCTGCTTCCGTGAGTCCTACATGAAGAGGGTAATCCAACATCTCAGCAATACGTTCATACACGTGAACCACATCCTGGACATGTGACATCTTGCAGCTGATAATAATCTTGTTGGATGCTAAACCTACGCTTTCAGCAAGCTCGGCCGAACGACGGGCACTCTCGACCATGGTATCGAGCATGACCTGTTTGGACGATTTTGGATTCTCCAGCTTACTGTTTGCATCCATTTTATCGGCTAATAACTGCTGGTCAAGCGACCCCCAATTAACCCCGATGCGGACAGGCTTATCATACTTTATGGCTTGCTCAACAATGGTACAAAAATTTTCATCCCGCGTCTTAGTGCCTGTATTTCCAGGATTAATCCGAAATTTAGATAACGCTTTAGCAGCTTCCGGGTATTCAACCAATAACTTATGGCCGTTATAGTGAAAGTCGCCAACAATAGGAACGTTGAAATCATCGGCCAATAAACGGTCTTTAATATGTGGGACTGCCTGGGCTGCTTCCTTATTATTGACGGTAATTCGTACAATTTCAGATCCCGCCCGATGCAGATGTTTAATCTGTTCTACTGTTGCTTCTACATCCGCGGTATCGGTGTTCGTCATCGATTGGACCACAATAGGCGCTCCCCCACCTACCGGCACATCTCCAACCATAACTTGAATTGATTTTCGGCGTTTTATCTGGGACATATAGTTATTAATCTATGCTTAAAAATCTCTGCCTATTAAACGATCTGTTTCTACAACAGTATGAGATATATTAAAATTCGTTTGTCAATTCTTCTTGCTTAACTCAAAGAGTTTCTTTTTTTCCTCTTTTGTAAGCCCATCATATCCCTTTTCGGATATTTTTTCCAGGATTTCATCCAACTCCGATTTGTCTGTTTCTTCTACAATCTCAACATCCGATACCGAATACATATTGTCATTCTTCGGTTTGGATTTCTGTTTTTGATAGATTCCCTTTAGACGATACCAAAACTGTTCGATCGGTAAAATATACCGACTCAAATCCTGCCCCCCTTGCTGCGCCTTCATGAGCAAATAACCAACACCCGCCCCAGCCAAGTGCACAATTCGGGCTACCCCATCAGTCGAACCAACCAAAAGCATATCTATAGCAATAAGACCGGCTACCACATAGCGAGCCTGTATCGGCGGTAACAGAAAAAGCATGATAGGCATTGTAGGGAATAGCATGGCAAAGGACACCATAATACCATATACCGCTCCTGAGGCGCCAATTACCGGGTTAAATCCCAGAAATGGAGCCAGCATAACGTCAAAAAGTGCTCCTCCCAAACCAGCTCCTAAATAAATAACAGTAAATGTTCGTGGACCCAAAGACTCCTCAACGGCCCGCCCCATCCACCAGAGCCAGAGCATATTAAACAACAGATGGAATGCGCCCCCATGTAAAAACATATAGGTAACCATACGCCACGGCTGGAAAAGAGCCGTCTGCCAATCCGGATAAAAAGCAAAAGCCTGAATGAGGGCATTACTGTAGGAACTGCTAAAAATCTGAAGAAATATCTGCAGTATAAATACAGCTACATTGAGCGTAATAAGCGCACGAATGGCTACCGGCATAGCCCAGTATCCACGCTTTAATGAACTACCAAACGATTCGTTATACATACATTACATCTTTTGATCAATATCTGTCCATAAATTAACAAATATTTTAATGCTATTGGCGATAACTTTCGCCTTTTAAGCCCCAATATTTTATAAGGATAAAACCTACAAGCATCCCTCCCAAGTGAGCAAAATGAGCGACCCCCGAATTGGCCCGACTCAAACCACTGATAAGCTCAATAACACCAAAACCTGCCACAAAATACTTTGCCTTGATGGGAATTGGTGGAAACAAGAGCATAATCGGCCGTTCGGGAAACATCATCCCAAAGGCTAACAAAATTCCGTAGACCGCTCCCGAGGCGCCCAGCGTTGGAGCTCCGCCTGCACCTATTAACATATGCAGGAGTGCTGCCCCGATGCCGGTTAGGAAATAATAAACCGTAAATCGCCGCGTTCCCCAATAGTTTTCAATGGCCTGGCCAAACATCCATAGCGCAAACAAATTAAAAAAGATATGGCTAAAACCGGCGTGTAAAAACATATAGCTTACCAACTGCCAGATGTCAAAATGCCCGGACCCGATAGGCCAAAGCGCCCCATATGCAAACAGAGGTCCTCCAATTATCGGGGTATTAAGTGCGACAAAACAGAGAGCATTGATAATTAAAAGATGCTTAACAGCCGGCGGAAATATCGATATCTGCGTATTGGGCTGGTAGTTTGGGGACTGGTAATTCAAGGATGATAAAATTAATTGCTGTTTTCTTTCAACGGAATATACGGTTCCTTAGCTTCAATTCGAACCGCTCAGTTTATGTAAATCATAATGCTGTTGCTAACGCTTAACAACTAATGGGTTAGTACGAAAAAACATCCTACTTGTTATAAGTCACCTGCATACGCTACTTATAAGACTTTATAATCCAATTATATATTGCCTTCCTAACCTTCTGCATAAGTGAATAATGATAGGACAATATTCAATGATTATAACTAACTGCTTATCAATTTTTTATACAATTCATCCAAAAAATATTTAGGCCCAACTATCTATGCCTCAAGTCTTTACGAAATCTTGTTGAAAAGAAAAAGTGCTACCCAATTAAAATATTTTAATTAGGAATGCGAACCCAAAATCCATTTCATTGAAACCAGTGAGACGTTAGGTATGTTTTTACAAAAAATTTCATCTATTGGCTAACTAACTGGGGGTTGTTCAATGAACAACAGGGCTATTGTTACCATATTGGTTTATATTGCTTTTTGGGGATATGGGAATATAAGTATTGCCCAAATATCTGCAGATTATAAGTCGTATACAATTCAGTCAGAAGATAATACTCTATCAGATATTGCTGAAAAGTTGGGCAGTGAAGATTTTTGGCAACCTATCTATCGTGCTAACTCTGACATTATTAGTAATAATGGTTTTATAGAAGAAGGTCAGGTATTAACTCTTCCTGCTGCGGTATTCCAATCCAAAGAGTTTATTTATCATTCATCCAATAAAGGAAACACTTCTACCAATCCAACTGACAAGGAGTCTAAAGAAAAGCAGTTAGAACAATTTAGATCGGCCTTTAAAAGTTTAGTCAACAAAGAAAAACAAAACCAGGAGCAGTCCGAAACATCTCCTCAACAGGATCCTACCCTGGAACTGGGTGGTTTCGTTCTGGATGAAACACGAAGTAAAATGGGGCGTGATTTCTATAACCTGTTTTACCAACACTGGGAGGCCCCTCAAAATGCTTCTAACTTCACCATTACCATCTCTGAACAACCTACAATCGGAAGAGGCAGCCAAGTGACTATTAAGCTTGATTACAATCAGATTTTTAGTGCGCGCTTGCAGCCCCGATACGAATATATTGAAACGTTAAGTAAGCAAGCTGTAGCTCGTAGTCAACAAGCTGTTCAACAACAAGCATCAGTAAAAAATCAATTAATTGGCTATTAACCCTAAAATTATGAAAACATTTATATCATCCATACTTGGTTTAGCTATTACGTTATTACTCTTAGCGCCGGGTTCTGCCCAGGCACAAGATTTCGTCTATACTCCGGTAAATCCAGCCTTTGGTGGTAGCTACCTTAATTATCAGTGGCTGCTTAGTTCAGCAAATGCTCAGAACAAGTATAAGGGCGGCAGTGGCTATAGTTATAACAACGATCCCCTGGCCAATTTTGAAGAACAACTCCAACGGCAGGTTTTATCTCAGCTCACGCGTAATGTCATCCAAGATCGATTCGGAGATGTTGACTTGAGCCAACAAAATACCTTTGAGTTTGGAGAATTTTCAATTGATATCGTCCCCGGTGCCAATGGCGTAGATATTAATATTTTCAACCAATCATCAGGCGAGCAAACAACAGTTACCGTACCCAGCATATAATCTGATATGAAATATCTTAACCCTACATATCTTCTATTACTTGCATTACTTACCTCCTCTTGTGCTGGTAGTTTAAAGCCCTATAAGACTGAGCCAGCCCAGGTTGGGTGGGAAAGTAAATCGAACCAATCACTTAAAGAATTACCTAAGCCTAATAATAAGGTGGTAGCAGCAGTCTACCGATTTCGAGACCAAACCGGCCAATACAAACCTTCCCAACAGTCTATCAGCTACTCTACGGCCGTAACCCAGGGTGCTACCTCTATCCTGATCAAAGCCATGGAAAATTCAGGATGGTTTACCCCTATTGAACGAGAAGGCATTTCAAACCTCCTGAACGAAAGACGCATTATCCAAAATACGCGGCAGCAAAATAATGATAACACCAAGCTCCCTCCCCTGCTCTTTGCAGGCGTTGTACTTGAAGGAGGTATTATTGGCTATGACAGCAACGTGATGACAGGCGGAGCCGGCGTTCGTTACCTGGGGATGAGCGCTTCTGGCCAATACCGCAAAGACCAAGTCACCATTTACCTACGGGCTGTTTCTACCCAAAGCGGTCGAATTTTGAAAACCGTGCATACAACCAAGTCTATTTTATCTACAAAGTTAGACGGTGGTATCTTCCGTTACGTGGATGCCAATGAATTACTGGAATCTGAGGTAGGCGTCACCTTTAACGAACCTCCGGTTATGGCTGTCACCGAAGCAATTGATGAAGCCGTTAAACGACTCATTGTTGAAGGAGTTGATGCCAACATCTGGCAACCAGCTGACCAAGAGTCCTTTAAAGAATATAAAGAAGATTATGAGCTTGCTGTAGCTAAGCAGAAGGAACGGCAGAAAAGCAATTATTATGGAATAGCAGAGCGGCCGGATTTACGCTCAGGATTTTCAGTCAATGGCAGCTACTCTTTTGGAAGCTACATCGGCAGTTTCGGAAATGAATCACAGAATTCAGGCTTTGGCATCCAGGCTGAGCAAGCTATTGTCAACAGTCCCCTATCCATGAAGTTTAACTACCATCGGACACAGATAGGATCTCAAAATATTTTCTCTGAACCTGTGAATAACTTAGATGTATTGATAAACGCTTATTTGACTCCCAAACTTAAGCTATCACCCTATGTTGGTGTCGGTGGAGGCGTGTTGGCTTATGACAGTACACCAGAATTTACAGAAGATCAATTCTTTCCAACCCTCTCCGGAGAGGCAGGCCTGGACTATCGTTTTTCAGAAACCTTTGGCCTAAAGATAGGGCTGAGTTACCGCTATTTAATTAGTGACGGAGTTGATGGTATAAAGGCGGGCAGCATTCACGATCAACAATGGAATATCATGACAGGATTTACTTTTTACCCATAATTAAAAACGAGTAATTACATGAAACAGGAAATGTTGAACTAAGAATATGGAGTAACATAGGAAAGGCAACGCCGAGGACCTTACGACCGATTAACCGGAAGTAAGGGGGAGACCCTGCGACGCTGCCTCACTAATGGCATTATAATAAAACTTAGCCATTTATTTCCTCATTACTCCTGCTATCCATCAAGAGATAGCAACACAGTGTGTTAGCAAAATGCTACGCACTATTAATTAATCATCATATAAAAAGAGGAGTAATACTATGAAAAGAATAGTAACCCTTACATTCGCACTGCTATTTACAGCAGGAATTACCTTTGCACAGAACAACGCTTCTGTGGACCAAAATGGTAATGATAACCAAGCTACGGTAGAGCAAACCTATCAAAGTGGTGCCTCCAGCGCGATGAATAATGCTACTGTTAATCAAGATGGAGACAACAACAAAGTTGAACGCTTGCAACAAGTCGGTGCCGGCAATTCGTTCGACGTAACCCAAAATGGTGATAATAACATTGTTCAGTCGCATCCCGAACAAGGTACCAATGGAAATGCCAGTTTTGGCGGGGTAATTGATATTACTCAATCCAATAATAGTAACGAAATCTGGGATGCTGATCAGGCCGGCCAGAACAACAAACTGTACGTCTCTCAGGATGGCGGTGATGTTGTTAACGTTGAAGCCCAGGTTTCAAGCGGTAGTGCAGGCAACCTGATCGACATTTCACAAACGGGTGGTAATAACAGCGTTGGCCTTGCAAGCTCAAATGGTGCTGGTGCTTATCAAGAAGGTGAAAACAACGCCATGAATATTAACCAAAGTGGTGGCGCTTCGGCCGGTGTAACAGATCATATGCCTTCAAGCAGCTACGATAATACATTCTTCCGTTCTGGTGAAGGCGGACAAGGACTTATCCAGCTGGGCGAAGATAACACCATGACTCTTGATCAGACAGGTGCAAGCACCATCGGATATGTATTGCAGGATGGTCTTAATAATACTGCTACTATCACCCAAAATGGTAATGGCCATACTGCTACTACATCACAGGTAGGTTCCAATAATTCCTCTACCATTATTCAAAATTAGGTTTAATTGAAAGCATTCCTTGACGGGAATGCTTTCTTTTCTGATGCATCGTTCTTTGAACTAAAAGTATGGAGTAAAATAAGAAAGGCAACGCCGAGGACCTTACAACCGGTTACCCGGAAGTAAGGGGGAGACCCTACGACGCTGCCTTAGTGATGGTAATATAACAAAAAAATTACCATCTAATCACTTACTCCTGAATAGCTGTCTCATTGGGATAGCGACCAACATAATGGCAAAATGCCGTTAACACTAAAAACAAACACATATAACCATAGGAGTAATACTATGAAAAAGCTAATAACCCTTACATTTGCATTCATGCTTTCTGTTAGCGTAGCAGCTGCACAAAGCAACACAGCTACCAGCTCTTCCACTGGTGACTATAATACCTCAACAATTGAGCAGGACGGTTCTTCCAACACTGCCGAAGTTACACAAAATGGTAATAGCAACGAAGCTTCTATTAGCCAGGGTATTCAAGGCATAACTTCAAATAACGATGAAGCTACCGTTAATCAGGTGGGTGACAACAACAGCGCTGACCTGAACTCTCGTGACGGTTGGGGCGGATCTTCAAATGCTGTTATTTATAATGTAGATCAACAGGGAGATAATAACTCTGTGAGAGCACGAGCATTCAATGCTCCGGCCGAAGGTACCATCCATCAGGCAGGCTCATATAACTCTGCTGACCTGACACAGGCTAACAGCCAACGAGCAACAGCTATCCTTACCCAGGCTGGAGAAGGAAACTCCGCTGACATCGACCAGATGAGTGGTGCTCATGACGCCCATCTCGAAGCTAACTTTGCGGGCGACTACAACTCAATGGACGTGACTCAAAATAGCACATGGCAAAAATTCATCTTGGATGTATCTGGTTCTTCTAACACTATTACCGGTACACAGGGCGAGCATGATGCTGACCAGTTTACTGCTATCTCTGGAGATAACAACAGCCTTGACTTCTACCAAGCAAAGTCTTCTGATGCCGGCATCTCCGTTGCAGGAGATAACAACACCATCTCTCTGATGCAGAATGGAGAAGGTAACAGCGTATTTGCTACCAATCCATGGGACAAAGATGGTATCGTTGTTAACGGTTCCTATAACGCTGTTGATGTTACACAAAACAGTAATAACAATACTGCTGTCGTTAATATTTCAGGAGCCGGAAATTCAAGCACCATTATTCAATAATACTTTTCGGGGGCATCTCTTGATCGGGATGCTTTCCTTTTTGAACAATCGATCTTTGAAGTAAAGACTATGGGGTAAAAGGCAACGCCGAGGATTCTTATGACCGGTCACCCGGATGTAAGAGGGAGACCCTGCGCGGCTGCCTGAGATAAGTAATGGCATAAAGTAATGCCAATGAGACATTTACTCCAAAGCTATCTCTCCGAGATAGCATAACATACAAAGCCAAATTGGCAACATAGCCATTGGCGTTTAATCAATCATTAATTAAAACGGAGTAATCATGAAAAAGTTAGGATTAACACTTCTCATAGCGCTGTTTGTTGTTAGCCTTGGTAAGGCACAACAAAATACAGCAACTACGAACCAAATAGGTAATGACAGCGATGCTGCTATTACTCAATCTGGTAGCGAAAACGATGCAAGCATCAACCAAAATTCATCATTCGGTTCCGGCCATACAGCTGAAGTCACACAAAATGGTTCTGAGAACCTCAGCGAGGTTGAACAAAATCAAGCTAATTCCGAGGCTTATGTCTCGCAAACGGGTTCTCAAAACGAGAGCTATTCGAAGCAGGCTGGGTTCAACATACTCAATGTTACACAAGACGGTAACGGCAATGTGTTGAGCGGATATGGTTCAAGAAGCCAGGTTTATCAAAAAAATGGTACCGGTATATTTAGTTCCGACATGAATGAACTGACCGTTGACCAGCTTGGAGATAATAACGAGGCCGGAGTTTGGCAGGAACACCATGCCAGCGCCAACATTTCGCAGACTGGAGTTGGCAATAATGGGCAGGTCTTCCAAACGGGAACGCCGAATGCCGGAGCCATGAACGAAGCGACAATCACTCAAAATGGTGACGACAACAGTGCCGATATCAATCAACGGGGTGACGGCAATGGTGCCCTCGTTGAGCAAGGCGTTTATGGCGGAGCAACTGGGAACGAGGTTGATTTCGACCAAATTGGTGACGGAAACTATCTGGAAACCAAGCAGGTAGCCGCTAATGATAACCAGGTTACTGGCAGTCAGACAGGTAATGATAACTATTTCCGTGCTTCTGTTAAGGGCGATGGTAATACGGTTGATGCCTCTTCTGATGGAAATGAAAACCGAGGCAGCTGGGATTTAAGCTCAGACTGGCCCGCATTTTCTGATGGGAACATGCTTGGCATTACTCAATCTGGTAATGGCAACGAAAATACCGGTAAGATTTCAGGAGATAATAACACCATTGACATAATGCAAGATGGTAACAACAACTCCATTGGATCTGACTGGTATACCGAAGATGGCGTTATTATTTCTGGTAATAATAACGATGTATCAATTGCCCAAACCGGAAATGCTAATATGGCAACTTCCATAGTTAATGGCGCAGGCAATACCTCTACTATAATCCAAAATTAATGATGTATTGAGGAAGCATTCCCTGACCGGATGCTTCCTTTTCAAAAAACTGCATTTATAACATAACCTGATTGAGGTGTTTATTATGAAAAAACTGATCTTACTACTTACTCTGTTTTATGGAGTCGCATTATCCAATGTTCAAGCCCAGGTAAATATTGATCAGATTGACCCCGGAAATGATTTTGATAATGGATCAGCTATGACCTCTGAAGAAGATCTACTGGGCATTTTCCTCAATAGCCCATTTCTTTCTGCCATCCAGCAACAGGCTATAGATGCTGATCAAGTAGCTCGTACCAACATTGAGGGTGATAACAATACGGCCCATCTCAGTCAATCCGGATTTAATAATGTTGGGATCATCAATATTATTGGATATGGAAACGAAGCATCGTTAGAACAACAAGGAAACGGATTATTTTCAGCAATAAATGTCAATGGCTCAAGTAATAATCTGGACATTGAACAAAATGGAAATGCACTGCAAAACCTGATTAAGCTCGACGGCTCAGGTCTTAACTATGAAGTACTTCAGGATCCTTCAGGTGTTGAGGTTACTCAAACAGGTTCCAGTATCCCCTTACAGATAAAACGCACAGGACGAGTTGTCCCTATCATCATCAGAAATAATTAATTCAGTTAAACTCAGAGCCTATTCTTATGTCATCTACAAAATATATAATCATAGCGCTGTTATCCCCACTCCTTCTTTGGAGTTGCTCCAAAGAAACGGTGGACCCTAACTTTACAGGCAGTATTGAGGGGCAAGTACTACACGCCAAAACCGGTGAACCTGTTATCAATGCAGAAATCACTACCAATCCCGGTACAGATGTCGTATTAACCGATGATAGTGGACAATTTTCCGTTGCCGATATACCCACTGGCAACTATTCTATCCAGGTGAGTAAGGAAGGCTTTGTCACAAAATCGGTCCGTATTTCTGTAAATGAAAACCGTATAGCCAGTGCCAATGTTCTTCTTACGGAGGAAGATGAAGAAGCATCATCGGATAATAATATTAGTGCTGAAGTGACCTTCTTTGAAAACTTCAATTATGGTCCCCGAGACAGTATATATGTAAATGTGGAGTATAAGTTTACAAATATCAGTGCTTCCCAGCGGATTGGAAACTATGAAGTATACTTTAAAATTTTTACTCCGGGATCTGCTTTTTACCACGAAGTTCCCGGGGATTCGCTGGCCGTTGGGGAACAATCAACCGGCACTTTTGAAAAATATATTTATCAGTACGAAGCTGATTCGGTTCAGGTGTCCGGAGTTTTTGCTCCCTAGCCATCGTATTACGACACCCCTACTGACTACCCCCTTCATTTAAGCACCTCCATCAAAAATTCAAGCAATGCCGCATAACGGATTTACATCTCGCACATACTTAATATGGACAGGCCTTGCCATGATAGCCTTGCTATTTGCTATTATTGGCTACCGCTATTCAGAGATACATTCCCTGGAAATAAGAGAATCGGGTACCTCCTCCCCTGATATGGATACCTCCGTTGAAAAAGAACTTGAGCTTCCTCAAGCTGATTCTGGGACATCATTATTTTCCAACTTGGATGTTATTCCGCTAAAGCAAATAAATAACTTCCAGATTACGGTAATGCCGCTTGTTCATGATAGTCCAGAATTTTCCATTATACTACCAGATCGTGACAGGAATACGGCCCCAGCAACATCCCCTAATCATTTTATAAAAGATAAGATCAAAATCAGCTCCAAAAGTAAGATTTTGACACCTGATAATACTACCCAAAAGCACCCAACAGGCTCTTCCCCATCAAGGACTATTTCGGTCAACCACAGCTTCTCAGAAAATATGGATTTGGGCAAAAAGTCTCTTCCCAAATATCACCTCTCACTGGCCTCTTATATCTCAAAAAACAAGCAACCAATTATACGATCTAGCAGTATAAATCAAGTAGGCATTAAAAATGTAACTGCTATTATACAGAGTAGGAATGACATCGGTTATGCTTCTGTCGAACAGATTGGCTCACATAATCATAGTCTTACTGAGCAGTACTCAACAGCGGACCTAAGCCAAAATATTGCTCGAATTGAACAAGAAGGAGCTCATAATTTGGGCCTGCAAAAACAATATCAAATGGATAACTTACATTCTAACAACACTATTTTACAGCAGACTGGAATGTTCAATATCTCCAGCCAGCAACAACATGGAGTTGGGAATACGAACACCAGCCATGTCGTTCAGCAGGGAACTCACAATTTTGCGCAAACTTCACAATCTGGGATGTTCGGCACAATGCAATCAACAATTAAGCAACAAGGGTCAAGCAACCACACTTCTATTTCACAGCAAGACTTTTAAAAAGTAACCGGGGAAGTTTCTACGATGACAGGATATCACAATAGCATTACTATCACTCCCTGTACGAAGGATCACTTGGTACTTACTCCAGGATTGAGTTCGCTGTAAAATCAGGAATAATACCAGAAGAGTTGATCTTTAATTCTACATTCTCAGAACGTGTATTTCCAGAAAAGACCAATAGCGTTTTAAGACCAAATTTATTCCCTCCAAGGATGTCGGTTCTAAGCGTATCACCAACCATCAGGATGTCACCTTTATCATAATTCCCTGTCTCATTTAGCTCATCATAAGCATACATAAACATTTGAGAGTCGGGCTTCCCAAAACGCATAAATCGCTGGTTCACCATATACTCGACAAGGCGTGAGATACCACCGATTGCTATAGCTACATCGCTGTTGGATACCGGATAATATTTATCCGAGTTAGCTACGATGACCGGGAGGTTTTTGCGCCGTAAAAAATTGACTGTTTTATTGATATCATGGTTCCAATCAAAACCTTCATCGTCCAAAAAGACCAAGGCTGATATTTCATCCAGATCGTCAAGATCAATATCAGATATAGGAATATGCTCCAGGCCCGTTTGCAAGATATAGTTGGCGGAACTTTCGGTCCCCAAATAGGCAATTTTTCCCGATGTTATTTTAAGTTCCAAAAATTGTCGGGCCAGCATACCGGAAGTAATTATCTCTTCCTCCTTCAAACCGTTAAGTCCCAGGTTTTCAAATACCTGCACCTGCTCCTCTTGACTCCGGGAGGCATCATTGGTCAGTATACGCAGTGTAATGCCCGTATCTCTAATAAAATCAATGGTTTCCTGTACGCCATCAATAAGGCCTTGATGATTCTTAAGTACTCCATAAGAATCTAAGAAAACCGCTTTATAGTCTTGAACTAAAGTTTTAAACGATGTGTTTTTCATTTGGTCGGCTTAAAAGTTTAATGCTTCCAATAATGGTTCTGGGTCAAATTTTTCGTCGATAACGGGCAGATGCTCGGTATATGCTTCCTGCTGTAATCGATTGGCAAATATTTCATGAAAGAAATAACGGCCATATTTGATCACATAGTTGAGTAAGAAAAATCGATAAGCTTCTTTCAAGAATCGTACTTCCACTTCCTTCAACGGGTATTCCTCATGATACGCCTTCAGAAAAAGGATAAACCGTTCTTCCATCAGCTGATCAATATCATAGCTAAAAATAGTTTTATCCCCAACCTTCGAAACGATGCGACTAAAAAAGTAGAAATCCATCATCCGGGAACTCATCCTAAACCAGTCATAATCCCACCGTGAGAAAAGCTGAAGATCCTCCGTCACGGAGAAATTACCGATATTCCAATCCACAAAAACAGGAATAATATCGAACTGCCCGGTATTGAGTTCATCTATATTCTGTAAAAAGGTATGGCACTGATCCTTTATAAGATCCAAATGCATTCGGTGCTCGTGCTGCCCTTCCCTGGTTTCAAGAATGTCAAGCAGATGGTTAACATCCACTTCCAGTGTCTTGGATGAGGGTGGCAGAGTATTCCGGATACTATAGCACGCTTTATGAAACTGAGCTAAAGATTTCGCCAGTTTTTTAATTTGCTCTTCATTAAGTCGTTTGGGCAACTTTTTCCTAACCTCTATCGGACGATAAAACACAACCCAGACATCCAGAACCTCATCCTGGTGACGATGGACAAACAATGAATTCCCTTTGATTAACGAACGTGCCAACACATTTTCAAAAGGAGAAGGCAGGTTATTAGCCAGCGAGTTAATAATGCTGTGGTCTTCTACGAAATGCTCAAATTTTCCAAAATATGAGAGTTTGGCAATGATTATATTTTCATCCGAGAACGTAATCCGATAGACATGATTGGTAGAAACCTTAGCACTGATATCGGTAATACTTACAACCTCTTTACTGTCGTCGTAGGCTTCTACAGCCTCTTGGACAATCTGATTAAAATCAATTTGGAGCATATAAAAGCTTCTTAAATTATTTCAAAATATCGTTTCAATTCCCAGTCGGTTACTTGTTTAGAAAATTGCTTCCATTCCCATTCCCGGGTTCTAATAAAATGATCCACAAAAGTTTCTCCAAACAGTTCTTGGGATAATTCTGAGGACTTCATTGCTTCAGTCGCTTCCTTAAGAGTCGTGGGCAATGGCCTGTTGCCACTGTTATCATATTCATTACCCTCCGTCATGGGAATATCCAGACTGAGTTCATTCCTAATACCATATAAACCGGAAGCTAAGCTCGCCGCCATAGACAAATAGGGATTGGCGTCGGAGCCCGGCACTCGAGTTTCCAGGCGAGCAGATGATTCATCCGGGGTTATTACCCGGAGGGCGGTTGTCCTGTTTCCGATGCCCCAGCTCACCGTTGTTGAAGCCCAGGAACCTTCTACATAGCGCTTATAACTGTTGATAGAGGGAGCATACATTGGCAAAATATGTGGAAGACAATAAAGCTGACCAGCAATATACTGCTCTAACAGCTTACTGATACCCGCATCCTGTTCAGCATCATAGAATATATTCTTGTTGGTCTCGCGATCCCATAGACTTTGATGAATATGGCCACTGCAGCCCGGGAGATCCTTATTCCACTTAGCCATGAAGCTGGCAATGATTTCATGTTTATAAGCAATCTCTTTCACTCCTGATTTAAAGAGCGAGGCCCGATCAGCGGCTTTTAGCACATCGGTATAAGCAATACTTGCCTCATAAACACCATCTCCTGTTTCGGTATGCTGTCCCTCGAGCGGGATACCAAAATCGTGCAGCTGATCATACAAATCATTAAAAAAAGAAGCATTTTGTGAGGATCTGAGAATCGAATAACCGAACATTCCCGGCGTTAGAGGGGTCGGCTTATGATAATCTTTATCGTGAAGTGTCTGTGGTGTTTCCCGAAAGTTGAACCATTCGAATTCATTGGCAAAAACAGCTTTGTATCCAAGCTCCTGGCACTGCCCCCTGATTTTTTTCAAAAGCGTTCGGGGACATACCTCAGAAAAATCATCCGACTGGCTAAAATCGGCCAGGAAAAAGGGAGTATCCTTTTCCCATGGAATAGTTCTATACGTTGACGGGTCAATGGTGGCCTCAGCATCCGGATAACCGGTGTGCCAGCCAGTAACTTGGGAATTGCCATATACCGCGTCATTGATATCCCAACCAAAGACGACATCACAAAACCCAATGCCACTATCTAACCCCTTTAAAAATTTATCTTTCGAAATAACCTTGCCTCTTAATACGCCATCAATATCAACCACGGCAAACTTAATCTTGTTGCCATTGTAGGTTTCTATTTTTTGGACAACATCTTTAGGGACCATAAAAATGACTTGGTTAAATAGAAGTTGTTAATATAAATATGATCGATATCCCTCCCTTACTCACATTCTCAACGTCTTTTCAAAACCAACTGTAACAACTATTACTCTTGGCAATGAACCATTTAACTATACAGGCTGCAATAGTTTATTTAAAAACCCATCTTTGCAGCCATAATAATGACTAAAAACGTCGTATCTATTTTCTATCAAGGAGTAGAGAAAATACAAATTCGGGGAGTATATCAAAATTACCTTAATGAAAAACCCCGCCTCCAAATGGAAACGGGGTTTTAATTGTCAAAGGTAAAAGTAGGAGATGCCTACATTTTATACATCAGCACCATTAACCGTCTCAATGATACGAGCACCAACCTCGTATGGATCAGCATTGGATGCCGGACGACGATCTTCCAGACGACCTATCCAGCCATCTTCTTTCGTGGTAACCGGAATACGGATAGAAGCACCACGGTCAGAAACGCCATAGCTAAACTTGTCGATAGACTGTGTTTCGTGCTTACCAGTCAATCGCTGATCGTTATCTGCACCGTAAACGGCAATATGCTCCTCAATATGATCGCCAAACGCTTCACAAATGGCTTTCATACCCTCTTCGCCACCTGTTTCTCGCATAAATTCGTTCGAGAAGTTTGCGTGCATACCGGAACCATTCCAGTCAGTATCGCCCAATGGTTTTGGATGCCAGTCGACAACCAATCCATATTTTTCGGCAATACGTTCGATCAGGTATCGACCGATCCAGATTTCATCACCGGTTTTTTTCGCACTCTTTCCAAAAATCTGGAATTCCCACTGTCCTGCAGCAACCTCAGCATTAATTCCTTCGATATTCAGACCCACTTCGAGGCAGAGATCCAAATGCTCTTCGATAATTTCTCTACCGAAAGCAGAATCACCGCCTACGCCACAGTAATATGGTCCCTGGGGTGCAGGGTAACCATTGGTTGGAAAACCTAACGGGCGTCCTGTTTCCGGATCAGACAGAAAGTATTCCTGCTCATAGCCAAACCAAAAATCTCCATCCTCTTCTTCAATAGTTGCCCGTGCATTTGTTTCGTGCGGCGTGCCATCAGCATTGAGCACTTCGGTCATTACCAAGTAAGCTGACTTCCGGGAAGGATCAGGATAAATAGCCACTGGCTTCAACAGACAATCCGAAGAACCACCCTCAGCCTGCTGCGTAGAACTTCCGTCGAAATTCCACATCGGGGCATCTTCAAGATCACCGCTGAAATCATGAAGCACCTTCGTTTTACTTCTCAGCGTTTGTGTTGGTTCGTAACCATCAAGCCAGATATATTCAAGTTTAGAAAAAGCCATGTAAGTTTCAGTTGTTGATTGTTAAGTTAGTTGTTGACGTTTTGGAATTAAACCTTCTGATAATTTAGTCTCTGGACCTTCGCTATCGACCCATAAACTTTTATATTAGGGAGATTATTATTAGCACCTTGTAAATGAACTATCTGTAACATCTAAGTGAACCCTGTTTGTTGGCTCAATTCAAGCTTCAATAAAAAGCTTTTTGCAAAAACTGTCAACAAAAATTTAAACAAAACCCAAAAAAGCCTAACTAAATAACATTATATGAAATATTGATCTAAGTTAATTTTGCAGCATATTTTTTATTTTCATCAAAAATAATAGCGAATTAATTAAATAATTAAAGTTGGATGTCGTTTTTGAACCTTCGTTCCTTAAAAATATGGGTCGATGCCGCCCGGCCTCAGACATTAGCTGCGGCCTTTATTCCCGTCTGTGTTGGCGCTTCTTTAGCCATTTATCACCAAAATTTTAGCTGGCTCCCTTCTCTGATAGCCCTCCTCTGTGCTTTCCTTATTCAGATAGGCACAAACTTTGCCAACGATTATTTTGATTTTAAAAAGGGAGCCGATACCGATGATCGCGTTGGGTTCGAACGGGCTACAGCCAAAGGACTTGTTTCTGCACGAACCATGCGCAACGCTACCATCCTGACGATGGGGATAGCGTTTTTACTGGGGCTTTACCTTGTTTGGCATGCCGGCTGGATTATTTTTTGGGTCGGTATTGTCTCTCTGATATGTGGAATATTATACACCGGCGGACCTTTTCCATTAGGCTATAATGGACTGGGTGACCTCTTCGTCTTTATCTTCTTTGGCATCGTTGCAGTTATGGGCACTTATTATGTTAACGCCCTGGAGTGGACTATCGATTCCTTTTGGGCTTCACTATTTGTAGGCGCACTATCTACAAATATTTTGGTCGTTAACAACTTACGAGATGTAGAGCAAGACGGTCCGGCAGGTAAAAATACCCTCGGTGTGCTTTTCGGTGAAGATGTTTTGCGATGGGAATATCTGTTGATGATGCTTTTAGCATTAGCTATCCCTCCCCACTTTTATTTTAGACTCAACTATGGGGTTGCTATTTTCCTCCCCTTTCTGTTGCTTCCCTTTGCAGTATGGCTGGTGTTTAAAATCTGGACGATCGAAAAAAAGCCCAAACTAAATGCCGTACTTGAACGAACAGCGCAATTTATGACTGCTTTTGGTCTCCTTTTTAGCGGTGGAATACTAATTGACCTGTTTTGAAATTAATGTGCTATTCATACCGACTCCCCTTTAAAGAACCGCTAAAAACCAGCGCTCGTACCTACAATAACAGAGAGGGCTGGATTCTCTGCTGGGAAGAATTAGGGGAGTATTATGTCGGAGAAGCAGCCCCCCTGCCTGGATTTATCCAGACAAACATGCAGGATATCGGGAACTACATCCAGGAGCATATTAATCTATGGGTGCAACTCCTGAAAAAAGAAATGCCTGTAGAACAGTTCCAACAGCATTACAAAGCAGCTAATATTCCCCCTGCCCTGCAGTTTGCTTTGGATTCGTTGGCTTATCAGGTCGAAGCACAAAGAACCAATGCTCTATTGGAATACTTTTTATTTAACAATGATATCACAAATTCCATAGCTGTGAATGGACTGGTATCTCTGATGAATAAAGAACATACCCTGACGGCGGTCCGAAGATTAGTAGATGAGGGCTTCCAAACCATCAAATGCAAGGTGGGTAAGCACTTTCAACGGGAAAAGGCAATCTTATCCAAAATACGCGCCGCTTTCCCCAATCTTCTTATCCGTCTGGATGCCAACCAAAGCTGGGATATTTCGGAAGCCATCGATTACCTTGCAGAATTGGAACCACTCAATATTGAATACTGCGAAGAACCGCTTTCCACACCTACTCCTTCAGCCTTTTCTACGCTGAACAACAAAACCAGCATTCCCCTGGCACTGGATGAATCCATCAACAGCTCTGATCATTGGCCTGCTCTCCTGCCCTTTGTTTCTGTATTGGTCATAAAACCGATGGTGATTGGAAATTTCAGAACGCTTTTTAATATTAGTCAGCAATCGGAAAAGGCCAACCGTTCTCTTGTGTTCACCTCCAGCCTTGATAGCAGTATTGGCCGTAGTATGACCGCTTTGTTGGCCTCCGGGCTGGGAGCTGGTGGCTACGCTCACGGACTGAATACAGGCAATCTATTCTCGCAGGACATACATCCCAACCGCCCCCTAATTCAGCAGGGTCATATTCAATTGGATACCGGCATTTTGCCGCTCAAAACTGATATAAAACGGTTACAAACTATTTCAACTTCAACAATTAAAAGTTCATGAATTCAGAACAAACTATTCCTACTTTTAACGATCCACTCCCTATCGATCTTTTTTTAGAATCAGAGGATAACGCTTATCTCTATGACGATCTGCGACAGTTTGAACATTACCTGCTAAACTACCTTGCCGATGCTGGCCATGACTATGATTCTCCGCTGGCACTTTGGGCCCAATCCAGTGATGAGCTGGTCTTTTTAATTGCTGCCTGCTGGAGGCTTGGCATTCCCTTCGTTCCCCTTGATCCCCAATTAACCGACGCTGAATTCATCAAAAGAGTTCAGCAGTTAAAGGTTGCAACCGTCATCACTGACAAAAAAAGTGCACCGGATTCCTCCATCCATGCCATTGATATTCAAGATCTTGACTTAACCAATGTCATACAGCCTGATTTTGAACCCCTGGATTGGGTTAAAGAACGTAGAAAGAGTGTACAGCCCGATCAAATATTTGGATATTTCTTTACTTCCGGAACTTCCGGCAAGCCCAAAACTGTGCCTCTAAAGCGCCGACAACTCCTTTTTGCAGCTCGGGCATCAATTCAAAACATAAAGCCCAATCGCAATCGGTTTTGGCTACTCTGTCTGCCCTTGCACCACGTTGGGGGAATATCAGTTATTTTGCGATCGGTGCTGTATGGGGCCGGTGTTTTCCGAATGGACCGTTTTGATGAGGATATAATATCCGGCTACCTAGCCAATGACCATCGGTTCGAGGCTGCCTCATTAGTTCCAACCATGCTTAAGCGAATACTGGCTAAGCCCGAAGTAAAGATACATGATGATTTCCAGGCTATCTTGTTGGGCGGCGGACCAATAGATACATCAATGGTGGAAGAATGCTTTGAAAGAGGTGTTCCTATTATTGCCAGTTATGGCATGACCGAGAGTGGTGCTCAAATTGCAGCTAATCCCCTGATGACCATCGGTGATTTAAGTAGACCTAAAAAAAGTGTCGGCAAACTTTTTTCACCTAATAAAGTTGAAATCAGAAATGCAGATAATGAACCTCTCGAAGCCGAAACCTCAGGCCAAATATGGCTTAAAGGTCCCCAAATTTTTGACGGTTACCTGGAGCAAGGTCTAAACCAGGCTTTTGATAATGAAGGATGGTTCAACACCGGTGACTTTGGCTATTTGAACAAAAATCAGGAGCTTTTTATTGAGGCTCGACGAACCGATTTGATTATAAGCGGCGGAGAAAACATACCCCCCCAAGAAGTAGAAGAAGCCTTGCGAGGCCTTCAATCTATCCAGGAAGCCGCTGTTATCGGAGTTCCTGATAAAGAATGGGGGCAAAAAGTTGTTGCTATCGTTGTTCTTCACGGGGATTCTGCCTTCAATGCTGCAGACATCCAGGATCAGCTCCGACCAAGCTTACGCTCCTTTAAGATACCCAAAGAAATTATTCCAACCGATCATCTTCCACGAACCAAAACTGGTAAAATAAGCCGCCATAAAATCAAGGAGCTCTATCCCAAGCTAAGCAGGCAATGAGGGTATGGAGTCGATAAGGCCAAAATTTTCCAAGGTCATCCAGACGAGGAACAGCCCATAAATGACCAACAGCCAAACAGATTCTATACGACTGAGGGTCATATCAGTACGCATAAAGCTAAATAAAATAAGGGTAGCTATAGTCAGCGCTCCCATTAAGGGTGCTGCAATCGTGAAGTTTATAACAGCTGTGCCGGCAATAAGAATACCCGCCGGAATACATACCAGCAAATCAAAAATGTTGCTCCCCAAAACATTGGCCAACGAAGTGATAGCATCTCCCTTTTGGGCTTTACGTACGCTAACAAACAGGTCGGGGATACTGGTTCCGGCTGCAACTATCGATATACCCCAAAGAAACGAAGGTGTACCTAACAGATCGCCAAATTTAATAGCTGCTTGCACCAGCATTTCAACGCCAATTAGAATAACGGCCAGGCTGACCATCAACAGTCCCCATTCTTTCAATACATGAATTTGATCGGCTTCAAATTCCGGCTCATAATCTAACGTATCCTGGTATTGAATAAAGATATACAAGCCATAGATGAGCAATGGCAATAAGGCAAGAACCCTATTCATTTCTCCGAGAATAATATGATCATCGGAAGCAAGGGGAAAGTAGATGGCCGCAAATGAAAAAGTTATTATCAGGACGGCCACAGAGATCATATAAAACTGGGCTTCTTTGTAAACCAGATCTCTATTCGGTTCCAACGGACTTTTGGCCGCCAAACCTGCACAAGCTGGTATTACAAGGATATTAAAAATAGCTGACCCCACGATGGCCGAAACACCAAGGTCAAACTCGCCATGCAACAAGGTCGATAACACTACCGTAGAAAGCTCCGGGAAACTGGATCCTATGGCCACGACAATAGCTCCCTGAACAATTGCAGGAAGCTCATAATAATTTGAAAGTTTTTCAGCTGACTTTTCCAGCCAGTCGCTTCCCTTCCATAAAATAGCCGTAGCTATTACTGAAACAAGCACCCAAAAAAGAAGTGACAGAGCCATCAACGAGAACTAATGTTTTTATTATTTAACATGCTGAGACTTCAGACAAATGTTTTCACTCTTTAGGAAGGGAGAGAACAAGAGAATTTTAGGGGGGCAACCCAACTCCCAAATACATCAGCTTTCAAAATTTTACGTTTCTAGTTCCGTGTAATAAACCTTGTCCCCACCTATACGATAAGCAATCCAGCTTTAATCATCGGTATAGGCCAACCCTTTAGCTCCAATATCAGAGCGGAAATACTTATTGGAAAAGGAGATTTTCTCAACCTCCTGATACGTATTCTTGATAGCTTCGGCCAGCGTATTACCACCGCCGACGACATTCATAACTCGTCCACCGTCTGTGAGTATCTTCCCATTTTCCTCTTTGGTGCCCGCATGGAAAACGAATGCCCCCTCTGATACCTCATCTATGCCGGAAATCTCTTTCCCTTTTTTATAGTCCAGCGGATACCCATCGGAAGCTAATACAACACAGCATCGATACTGGTTATCTATCCGCACGTCTTTTTGATCGAGAGTTTCATTGGCAGCAGCTTCCAGAAGCTCAAGCAGGTCCGACTCCAGAGAAGGCAAAATAGCCTGGCATTCCGGATCCCCGAATCGGCAATTGTACTCCACGACTTTGGGGCCATTCTTGGTAATCATCAAGCCAAAATATAGAATTCCTTTATAGGGATTCTCATCCAGCAACATTGCTGAAATAGTCGGTAAGATCACTTCTTTTTCAATACGTTGCAGCATTCTCCGTCCTAAGACGGGGGTTGGAGCATAGGCGCCCATACCACCGGTATTAAGTCCGGTGTCTCCTTCTCCTATCCGCTTATGATCTTGGGCATAGTGTATGATTTTAGCAGTTTTTCCATCCGATATTACAAAAACAGAGGCTTCCTGACCTTTCATGAACTCTTCCACGACAAGCGTATCCGCAGCTTCTCCAAAGCGGTCGCTTTCTTCGAGTTCATTGAGTCGCTTCTCTACTTCTTCAGCAGTCTCACAAATAAAGACCCCTTTACCACCTGCCAGGCCATCAGCTTTGAGCACTACAGGATAGGTATCCTTCTTTTTAATTACGGAAAGCGCTTTATCGAACTCTCCCTGACTATAGGTTTCAAAATCAGCTGTTGGAATGCTGTTCTTCTTCATGAATTCATTAGCGAACTTCTTACTCCCTTCCAACTGGGCCGCTTTTTTTGAAGGGCCGAAAACCTTATGCCCTCTCTCTTCCAGGAAGTCGGTAATACCTTCTACCAATGGCTTTTCCGGCCCAACGACGGTCAGATCAACGGCTTTATTCTCAATAAAATTTAGAATAGCCTCGAAGTCCGATAGTTCAAGGTCCACATTTTGGCCATGCTGTGCCGTCCCCGGATTACCAGGGGCGATATACAGCGTGTCCAGTTTATCAGATTTGGCGATGCTCCAGGCCATCGCATGCTCGCGTCCGCCACTACCTAAAAGTAATACGTTTAAACCCATATTAATTTATTCCGTTCAGGATAAAATTAGAGTGATAAATTTATGATGACAACTGATCTGCAATTTCAATAATCGCGGTAAAGCTATCGGCTTTCAACGAAGCCCCTCCAATAAGTCCACCATCCACATCCGGCTGGCTGAGCAGTTCTTCTGCATTATGAGGTTTCATACTTCCGCCATAGAGCACCTGTATTTGACCGGCTTTATCCTGGCTGTATACATCCGCAAGTACTTCCCGAATCATCTTGTGCATTTCTTGCGCCTGTTCTGGGGTTGCACTCTCACCGGTGCCAATGGCCCAAATCGGTTCGTAAGCAATAACCAAATCCATTGCATCATCTGCATCAATATCCAGTATGGCAGCTTCTACCTGTTTGCGGACTACAAGCTCATGCTCGTCTGCTTTACGTTGTTTCAGCGATTCTCCAACACAAATTACGGGACGCAAGTTATCGGAAACGGCCTTCTTGGCCTTGGCATTGACGGTTTTATCCGTTTCGCCAAAATATTCTCTTCGTTCGGAGTGGCCTAAAATTACATAGGTACAACCGACTTCATTCAGCATCTGGGTACTTACCTCGCCTGTATAAGATCCATTGTCTTCGGAATAGACATTCTGTGCTCCCAAGCTGATATCTTCTTGGTCTTCAAGTTCTGCAGAGGCCGTTGTCAAAGAAATCATCGGTGGGCACACCAGTACATCTATAGAATCAGGAATTTTGACATCACTATTTTTAATGCCCTGTAGCAGGTCCGATGTTTCTTGTGGACCACAATTCATCTTCCAGTTACCTGCAATTAAAAAATTTCTCATAACGCTAATTGTTGTCTTTATTAATAAGAGTTTGTAAATCTTTTATAACATCCTGGAATTCTTGCCCTACATACTTTCGAATGATCTTTCCATCCTCGTCAATTAAGAACCGAGTAGGTATAAGACGGATATTAAATTTTTCGAGTAATTTTTGGCGATCAAAGGCCTGTGCATCAGCTACAGCCCAAAGTTTGGGTCGTTCTTCAAAAAAAGCATCTACCGTAACCTGGCTTTCATCCAGTGGAATGGTCACCACGTCTAATCCAAAATTCTTGTAGAGGTTATAGATGACCGCTGTTCGTTCAAACTGCTCCTGGTACAATCTGTTGGCCAACCGGGTAACTTCAAGGATATATGAGTGCCCCAACAGGGAATCTCTGCTGACTACCCTCCCCTTTTCGTTAAATTGGAATGACGGTATACTATCGCCCGGTGACAGGTAATTTAAATCATAATCAATTGATTCAACCCAGCGAATGGCCGTGCTGTCATCCGAATATTGCTGGCGAAATTCATCCAGTTGCTGCTGGGCCTTATGAACACGAGCACTGTCATACAGCAGCTTAATTCGCTCCATACTGATATTCCTACTGGGTTCACGTTCTTGGGTAATGCCAGATAATGTATCCAAGTATGCCAACGCTGCATTCAGGCCTTGGGTTTGGGCGTAATATTCTTTGCCATAATTTGCAGCTACCTGTACCAAAGCATCATTTTCTCTAATTGATTTCAGGCGGTCCATCATTTTAGCATTATTCCATCCCTGTAACAATTGAACCGATTCTACAGCCGCCAGCTCGGCAGCCCTCGTATCGGGATTCTCTTGGTATAAATCCATATACAGGTTGCTCCACTTGTTGAGTTCTTGTTCAAGAGTATCCTGGCTTAACCTTCCGGCGTTAGCAAATCGTGCTATCCGCTGAAAGCCTGAATTAAGTCGGCGGAACTTCTGCATCGCATCATGCTCGCGGGATGAAATTGTAAGCGATTCGCGCAGGTTTGGAAAGGTTCCATTGATAGTTACAGAATCACCGTCTGCCAGAATGATCCCCAACTGTCCAAGTCGGCTACCACTACTGGTGGTCAAAAACGCCGGGTATTGCCCCTTCTCCTTAAAAGTGGCGGTGCCCGAGAAGGCTCCGGATGAATCCGACATAGCATGGAAAAGGGTATCGGGGGATGCCCCAGCCGAATCGCGGTGAACAATATTAATCCCGATCGGTAAAATCTGCTGGGCATTACTGATTGAGTCAGCCACTGAAAACTGACCACTTATCTCTGCCTGTTGTTGGGTATTTTCAGACGAACATCCCCAACTGATTAATGCAATAAAAACCCCAAAAAGTAAACGTTTTTTTAACATATAAAGGTATATCAGGCGCTTGTTGAACTTTTAAACTACGAGTTATTCAGACGCTCAGCAATAAGCTCTCGAACCAGCTGTGGATTGGCTTTACCCTGAGATTGCTGCATCACCTGACCAATAAAGAATCCGATTAATCCTTTTTTACCGTCGCGATAGCGTTCTACCTCGTCGGGGTGATTTTCAATTACTTTATCCACTATGGGTTCGATAAATCCGGTGTCAGAAACCTGCATCAGATTCATTTCCCTGGCTAACTCTTCAGCCGACGTACCTTCATCGAGCATGGCATCGAAAACTTCAGTCATAGCTGAGGAATTTATTTTATCATTCTCGCGGAGCTGTACTAAGCCTGCCAACCGTTCCTCAGAGATAGGAAATGCTCCAATTGCAATGCTCCGCTCATTGAGAACACGCAAAACTTCAGACAGAACGAGGTTGGACACTGCTTTAGGATTATCAACATGACTCAATACACCTTCGAAATAATCGGCTAAATAGCGATCTTCCGTCAGCGTTTCAGCATCCTCTTCACTTAGTCCTAAGGCATCAGCAAATCGCTGTTTGCGCACATCCGGCAACTCCGGCAAACTTGCTTTTACTTCTTCGAGCATCTCATCGGTCACTACTACCGGGGGGATATCCGGCTCTGGGAAATAGCGATAGTCGTGCGCTTCTTCTTTAGAACGCATTGTGCGGGTTTCCATCTTGTTGGCATCCCACAAGAGTGTTTGTTGGACCACCTCTCCGCCGGATTCAATCAGGTCGATCTGACGATCAATTTCATAGGTTATGGCTCGTTCCACGTTGCGGAAAGAGTTCATATTTTTAAGCTCGGTGCGGGTTCCGAATTCCTCCTGCCCTTTAGGGCGAACCGAAACGTTGGCATCGCAACGGAGGCTTCCTTCCTCCATATTGCCGTCACAGATTTCAAGATATTGTACAATCTGCTTGATGCGTTTCAAATATTCATAAGCCTCTTGCGGTGTGCGGATATCCGGTTCGGAGACAATCTCAATGAGCGGCACCCCCGAACGGTTAAGATCAATAAGGGTATTGAAAGGATCCTGATCGTGGATAGATTTGCCAGCATCCTCTTCCATATGGATACGTGTAATACCTATATCCTTGGAATAGTCCTCCAACTCAATCGTTAAGTTACCATCATGGCAGATTGGAGTTTCATACTGCGAAATTTGGTATCCCTTTGGCAAATCCGGATAAAAATAGTTCTTACGGGCAAAAATAGACTTGCGAGCAATACTGCAGCTGGTTGCAAGACCCATTTTTATAATATATCGAACTAAATTTTCGTTCAGTACCGGAAGTGTGCCCGGGTGCCCCAGGCATAATGGAGTTACCTGAGTATTGGGAGAGCCCCCAAATTTTGTTGATACTGGTGCAAAGGCTTTACTTTCTGTTAATAGCTGGGCGTGCACCTCTAACCCGATAACTGCTTCAAACTCTGTATTCGAACTGCTCATGGATAACAATTAATTACCAATTCCTTTTTAATGATGGCAAAATATATTAAACCTATCGGACATTTATTAGTTAATATATGAACGATTTATGAACGATGAGTCGATCCACACAAATTAATAACTTTATTATGTAATTTTATAGCTGCAAAACGCTATTAAAATACCGAAACTTTATGCATCAGGAACTTCACATTTTTGAAGAGGAAACACCTGTCTTTTGGGGATTGGCTATTCTTGTTTGTACAGCCGGGGGCACCTATCTCTTATCAGGTACTTTTGTATCTATGGATTGGAATTTGCTTAATATTCAGCAAATAGGCGCACTTGTTTTATTCCTGATTAGTTTTTGGGGTATTTTCAAACTTTCAGAGCCAAAATATCATTTTGCCTTTCATTTTGAGAGTGAAATACTCGTCATTGACATCCAGAAAGGGACACATTTGCTCAAAACGCTCAAGCTTCCGGCACAAGAAATCGATGCCCTTCGCTTTTCTCCCGAATATCCCCGGCTGCCAAAAGAAGCTCTGTTCGACTTTTCGCGATCATACCATCTGATGTGGCGCAGAAAAAATGAGCCTTCATATCAGAAAGTGCTATCGGTAGAATCTGCCCAATTCACCCTTAAAGTGGATGATATAGCTAAAATTATGCACTTTATTCAACAGCGGGTCCCTGACATTTATATCCCACCCGAGCAATCTGACTTTTTCAACCTATAGTATTTCTAACAGTCAGGTTCTAATAGAGGCTCTCTATATAGGCTATTAGATATTATCAATTACGAATTGACCGCAAATAAGAATACCTTCTTTATCTCAAATTGAGACTTACATAAAAAGATGCTCAGTTATTATAACATAACTTTTTAAAAGTATCTAATATTACTTCATGGTTACCCTTGGTTTTTTGCCAA
Organism: Fodinibius salsisoli; assembly: GCF_026229185.1. Classification (GTDB taxonomy): domain Bacteria; phylum Bacteroidota; class Rhodothermia; order Balneolales; family Balneolaceae; genus Fodinibius; species Fodinibius salsisoli. The sequence goes on from NZ_JAGGJA010000006.1 coordinate 42,556, forward strand.
GCTTTGATATAACGATTGTATTTCTTTGAAAAAGAAGAGTTATCCCGATGACCAGTATATGTAAGATGATGATGTATTGATTGAATGATTTCCCTTATCATAATCCCTAAAGGCGGCGTACCTGGAATATTGGACGCCGCCTTCTCTTTTTTTATTACAATAGTTATAGTACCAAACTCGCGGCCTTGAGGTTGGCCTTTTCCCTCCCTAGTTGAAACAGTCAGCCCCTTCTATGTGGTTTTCCCTATCTTTTCAGATCGCTCATTATCAAATGAGTGATCTGGAAATAAAACGGGTGCTTATCCCTGGCATATTTGCCTGACAAATAAAAATGGACTTCACACCATTGTAAAGCCCATCCTGCATTTCTCAATCAACGTAATAGTTATCTAAGATCAATGATAGTTAGTGCAAACAATTAATTAGCCTCAATACCCCAACGAGGGAATCCAAGCCTGTTGGCCTCATTATCCGTTAGCCTAATAGCATTTAAACCATCCGGCTCAATAATCCAGATAGCGTCACTGTTTTCGCTATTAGCCAACTCAAGAAACGTAATGTAATTACCATCCGGTGACCAAGAAGGTTGACGAGCATCGTTATTATTTCCATCAGGCTCAATCATCTGGATATTACTGCCCTCTGCATCGGCCAAGAATATTCTCGGGGATCCACCGGATGCAAATCCCTGGTAAACAATTTGAGACCCATCAGGAGACCATGCCGGATTTGATAAATTAATTCCATTATCAGATTCTGCACTAATCAAAATAGCTGCATTAGATCCGTCTGCATCCATCTGATAGATATCCGCACTACTATCCCCCTGTCGGTCACTTACAAAAGCAATTTTATTATCCGCAGACCAGCTGGCAGAATGATCTTGCCCCTCATCATCGGTAAGTTGAGTTTGATTACTACCGTCAGCATCCATCACATAAATACTAAAGCTGTTCTTTCCTGACTCAAAGACGATTTGGCTTCCATCGGGTGACCAGGAAGGACGTTTATCATCAACTGTATTATCGGTCAGCTTGATAGCATTGCTGCCATCGATATTCATGACCCAAATATCGTTATCCACAGTCGGGCTGTCCTTATCCTGACGAGAAAAAACAATTTTCTTGCCATCAGGAGAGATAACCGGATATTGGTCCTGCAGGGAAAAGTTGGTAAGCTGTTGTAATTCAGTACCATCCGGTTTTACGGTAAATATTTCTAACTGCTGATCTACCGTTTGTGAAAAGGCAATGATACCCTCTGCACTAAATTGTTCACAGATAACTTCAAAGTTAGCATTCGTTGTTTCACCAGCAGTTATTTGCGCTGATATTGGATTTTCTCCATCAACAGAGCAACCCGAACCCAATCCATTTATAGTAATATTGTACGTTCCTTCATCAAGATCATCGAATGTTGCTGACCCGTTGGTTTCTACGGATACTGATTGATCCTCGAGCACCACCTCATATCCATCATCATCCGTACCACTGCCTGTAGTAGTAATGTCAACTTTTAGCGCCCCTGTCGTAGCTCCCGGATCAGGATCGGGACCGGTAGATGAATTGCTACACGATGTTGCCAAAATTGACAAAGTACAGATCAACATTGATGGGAGTAAACTCTTATACATGACTTTTTTTAAATTTTATTATTATTCTCTCTTTAATACGACATTTATAATTAAATGTGCTCATTTTAAAGTTAAATCCTCTAAATTCATTTCGTATATGTTTCCTGTAGGATAATATTTGATAACGACGGACCAGAGCTAAATGCCTGTTCATTTTGTTTATTCCCGGCATTTATGCTCAAATAGGATTTCCCAAAGTAGTACTACAGCGGTAATCTATAATTTTTTACAGTAATGACTTGCCTAACATTGAATTCAAGACTTTGTTTAATTAAATTCGCTTGTAATATTCTCTGGCAGATGGGTTTACTTGGCTAAAAAAGGGTCATTAACTTTACATATAGATGCAAAAAGCAGGCATTACCCAATTATTAGTTCGTCTCAACGACGATGAAGATATTTACGATAAACTTTACCCCCTTATATACAATGAGCTAAAAAATTTGGCTTATATGCATATGAGCAGGCAATCTCCAGACCATACTCTTTCCAAAACAGAGCTGGTGCATGAAGCTTATCTGAAGATGATTGACCAGACACAAATTGATTTTAATGACAAGAGTCATTTTCTGGGTATCGCCTCTCGATGCATGCGCCAAATTCTCATAGACTATGCTCGTAAAAAGCATGCCCAAAAGCGGGGCGGCGATCAAAAAGATCTAACATATATTGATGAGCTTTTTGCAGCAGAAAATAAAAAAGCGCAAGAACTTATTAACATTGATAATGCTTTAGATGAATTAGCCAAACTGAATGAGCGGCTGAGTAAAGTCGTTGAAATGCGTTTTTTTGGGGAGATGACCATCGAAGAAACGGCCCAGGCATTGGATATTTCAGAGAGTACGGTCAAGAGAGATTGGATGAAGGCCCGTGGATGGCTTTATAAAGAGCTAAAAGGTCGGTTTGAAATAAATTAAAACTGGCTTATATATTTTCATAAATAACCTTTAGTTGTTTTTCCAGGGATTAGAACAGCAATACAATTAAGTATGTTTGGTAATTTAAAGAACGACGGGCATAACCTCATTTAAGAGACTTTTATGGATAATCTTACCTGGCAAAAAGTCGAAACGATTGTAGATCAGGCACTAGAGGTACCCGCTGATCAGAGAGAAGATTTTATCTCTAAAAAATGTGGAAATGATGAACAGCTAAAGGGACAAGTTACCGAATTTCTTGCATCGATATTCCATTCTGAGGGCTGGCTTGACAATCCCGCAGACTATAAGGAAGAATTATATGAAGAGATTGGAACCTTCCCCTCTCATGAATCACTTGTCGGCAAAAAGGTTGGTTCCTATACCATCAAAGAAAAAATTGGAGAAGGTGGCATGGGGGCTGTTTACCGGGCCTTGCGCGAAGGCGATACTTTTGAGCATGAAGTTGCTATCAAAATTATTCGCCATGAACGTGCTACTGACGAAAATATTAGGCGGTTCAGACGTGAACAACGTATTTTGGCTGGCTTCAGCCATCCCGGTATAGCTCGTCTCTTTGATGGTGGAGTAACAGAAGATGGATACCCTTATATCATCATGGAGTATGTTGATGGCATCCCTATTGATGAATTCTGCCAGAATAATGGCTGCTCAACAAAAGATAAAATAGCGCTTTTTCAGCAAATACTGGAGGCCGTCCGTTATGCTCACGAGAATCTTGTTATCCATCGTGATCTTAAACCAGCCAATATTTTGGTTAATGCCGATGGTGATATAAAAATCCTGGATTTTGGCATATCGAAATTACTTGAGAAGGAAAAACATACCTCTGATATAACACAGAACGGTACCCGGTTGCTCACCCCCCGATACGCTGCACCTGAACAAATTACCGACGAAAATATTACGACTGCTACCGACCTTTATGCGCTCGGTATTATTCTTTATGAATTATTATCTGGCAAAGGTCCCTTCGACCTTGATGAATGTTCACAGTATAACTTAGAGCAGATTATACTACATGAGCTTCCGCCTAAACCCAGCACAAAAGCGGTTTCTAAAAAAGTCCGTAAAAAGCTCCAGGGCGATCTGGATGCCATTGTTCTAAAAGCAATCCGTAAGGATTCTAACCAACGTTACCGGATAACAAATGATCTTATAGAAGATCTAAACCGTTATAAAAACGGTCTCCCTGTCTCCGTCCGGATAGAATCATTAACGTATCGTGTCAAAAAATTCATAGGTCGGCATACCATTAGTATTGCCGCTACTTTTTTGATGATTGTGCTCTCTGTTGGCTTCCTCATTCTACATACTTCTCGTATTACGCAAGAAAGAAATAATGCCGAACTGGAAGCCCGTAAAGCAACCCAGATTAAAACATTGTTGAGTAATATATTACAGCAACAGAACCCCTTTGCGCAACCCGACAGAGATATTACGCTGGCGCAAGTGCTCGACGATGGCCTTAAAAACATAGAAAGCAGCCTGGACAACCAACCGGAGGTTAAAGCAGAGCTTTTGGGACTATTGGGCGATAATTTTGCCTCCCTCGGTGATTTCGAAAAGAGCGAAGCGTTAGTTAAGCAGGCATTGGACTTGTATAACCCCTCTCAGCTACAGAGCGCTCTGCAAACGTATGTCAATAATTTAGCTCGCCTGGGCAGAATTCAATATCGGACGGGACGTTTTGACGAGGCCGAATCTTCCTATTTTGAGGCGTTAGAACTGGTGAAGCGAGAGTATGGTCCAGACTCCAACCAAGCGACTCACTTATATGGCTCTTTGGCCTCCATCTATCGGGAAAAGGGACAACTGCTGAAAACCGAAGAGTTTTATAAAAGGGCAATTGCACTTGCTGACACTACCCAAAAAATAGCGCTGGCGACCTCTCTGGGCAACTTGGCCATTGCCTACAGAGATCAGCGCCAGTTTAAAAAAGCCCTTAACCTCCACAAAGAAAGTCTGACACTCGAACGGCAGATCCGAGATACCCTTCACCCTGATCTGGCCAGCGCTTATAATAACATCGCCTTTACCTATCAGCAAAAAGGAGATTTCCAAAAAGCTGATTCCCTTCACCAGATATCATTATCCATGCGCCGCAAGCTGTTTCCACCGGACCATCACCATATCGCATCTTCCCTCGTTCGGCTGGGCCTGCTCAAAATCAAGCAGTTCCATACCCAGGAAGCAGAAGAGTATCTCGAAGAAGGTTATGAAATTCTAAATAATAAACTGCCAGAAGAGCATTGGCAAGTGCTCAGTGCCAAAGGCGGGTTAGCAGTCAGCAGAGCCATGCAGGGGGAGTTCGAAAATAATGTACCTGTTGTAGAAGACGTTTATCAACAGTTTGTAGATAAATTTGGAGTCCAGGACTGGCGGAGCCGGGAAGCGGCCCTTGCGCTCACGAACCTCTATAGAGCATGGGGAAAACCGGAACAAGCCAGTTTTTATGCCGAAAGGCAATAGCTCGGACTTATTAATAACGCTTATATACGATAACAATGGGAAATTATGATTGGGAAAAGGTACCCTGAAATTAAGACAAGGCAAAATGACGGAAGCCCAACCCATGATTAACCGGGCGTACCAAATTTACCTGGACAAATTTGGACCAGATTATGACAAATTAAAAGACATTCAGTCCTTACAGAGTCGCTATAAGCTTGACTTGACTGCCCTAAAAGATAAATAGAGTGATGCCTTCTTAAAAATTCAGCAACTGAATAAACCCATGCTAATTATCTGTTATCATCGTTTCTCATTTGGCGTAACAATCTTTTCTGTACAAAAGGTGATGAGGCAAAACTATAGCAAAAAATAAAAAAATGGATACCGCCTTTGGGCAGCATCCATTTCGAGGTATCTATCTTGCTTTCCGTGACCTTACTGTCGTTCAACAACATAAATATTGGCATAGCTGTCGTTGGTTTCGGCAAGTGTATAATTATACCACCGCATTTCGTTTTCGCCATATTCCTCTACGCGGTATGTAGGATCTCCTCCCTCTTTAGAAAAAATAAGATCATCTCCGTCCAGCCTCCATGTGATGTCTCTCCTCCTTTCGGTGTCGCTATCCGGGTTTTGGTAGTATTCACCGGTCCTGTCTGCATTGAATGTCCATGTGAATGTGCCAAAATCTACCGGTCCTGCTCCCAGCCCTTCCCCCTCAGTACGCACGTGTTTCCAAGTTCCGGCCATTTTCTGTTCCTTTTCTGATAGCTCGGACAAGTTGGGATCAGGCTCGGTGCTTGTGTCTGAACAGTTAAAGGTACTGAAGATTAAAAAAAGCGCGGCTATAATACCTCTTGATGTAGCATAGAATATTTGCATAAAAGTTAACTTTTATTTGGTGTTTACTATTCGTTATTACATACGTGATGCAACATTAAATGAGGGCATTTAAATACTATCAAGGAGTTTAAAAGTATTTATCTAATTAAGTTACGAACTATGGAATCTTAACCACTTAAAATTGCTGCTTTATTAGGATTAGTTGTTACCAAACCCATAATAGTCTGCCACTTCCTGGTAGTTGGAAGTGTCCAGCTCATCGGGGATAATGGCATTTTTCGCTTTTTCCTTGGTATGATCTTCTGTGCTGGAAGATTCAATGCGAACTATTTTGATCTGATCATATTCTTCTCCAGGTCCGCTTTGCAACCGAATTCTAAGGGTTATATCAAAATAATGAAACACGCTGTATTGACTATTTCCGCCGTAACCCCATCCCGGCATATGATAATAAATATCAATACCGTTAGGATCAGTTTTCTTTAAATACACTACCCAAGCACTTTCCTCTGAATTATTAACTTGCATACCAATGCTAAGATCAGAGTCAACGGTAAAATCATGGCCCGGGTGGATATACTGTGTAACATTGGCATTCCCGTCAGCTCCTTTGATATTTATGGGAGATCCCCAGCCACTGCCTGTTTTGGGTCCGTACAGGTCGTAGTTGCTTTTGTCAAGGTAGTAATCCCCGACTTTACCCAGCGAAGCATCAGGGACACCAGTGCCGGAATGGATCTGGCTGCCGTCTTTACCATCTTGGCCGTCGGCTCCATCCTGCCCATCAGTTCCACTGAGACTAATCGGACTGCCCCAGCCGCTATCCGTTTTGGGTCCATATAACTCTTTGTTGGTCCGGTCGAGGTAGTAATCACCTTCGGCCCCCAGCGACGCATCAGGCGAGCCATCACCAGCATGAATCTGGCTACCATCTTCACCGTCCTTACCATCAGCACCATCTTGTCCGTCTTCGCCCATCAGATTGGTAGGACTGCCCCAGCCATTTTCGGTCTTGGGTCCATAGAAATCGCCCGTATCTTCATCAAAGTAAAAATCTCCGGTGCTACCCACATTAGCTGATGGAGCGCCTGTACCGGAATGGATTACGCTGCCATCTTTACCATCCTGACCATCGGATCCATCCTTTCCGTCGGTGCCGTCTTGCCCATCAGCACCGTCTTCACCCATCAGATTGGTAGGGCTGCCCCAGCCATTTTCGGTCTTGGGTCCATAGAGATCGCCCGTATCTTCATCAAAGTAAAAATCTCCGGTGCTACCCACATTAGCTGGTGGAGCGCCTGTACCGGAATGGATTACGCTGCCATCTTTACCATCCTGACCATCGGATCCATCCTTTCCGTCGGCACCGTCTTCGCCATTTAAGCTTATGGGAGTACCCCAGCCACTGTCGGTCTTTGGCCCATAGAAGTTTTTATTAGAAAGATCGATATAAAAATCGCCAACTGCTCCTAACCCTGCCTTTGGTGCACCAGTGCCGGAATGGATCTGGTTGCCGTCTCGTCCATCTTTGCCATCCTGCCCGTCAGCGCCGTCTTGGCCATCGGCTCCATCTTTACCCATCAGTACGATAATTGGATTGCCCCAGCCCTCGGCATCTTTGGGGCCGTAATATTCCCCTGAGTTAGTGTTAAGGTAATAATCGCCCTGACTTCCGATATCAGCGGTAGGGGCACCCGAACCGGCATACATAATGCTACCGTCTTCACCTGCAGGGCCGACTGCTCCTACGTCTCCCTTTGGACCTTGCGGCCCTTCAGAACCAGCCGGTCCTTTACAGCCTGTACAAATTAATGTTACAGCTGTTAAGAGAAACAGTATACTCCTCGATAAATGTTTGGTTATAGCACTCATAATAGATGTTTCCTTCATTATTTTTAAATCGAACGTACTTCTCTGTCATTCTATACGAAATTTTGAAACAAAATCAGATCAAATCAGCCCAATTTATTTTCAAAAATGCATTTTGGGTCCCTTCTGGAGTGGCAGATGAAGTCCACACTGGCTTTCACACCCGAATGAACAAGCTATCAGATATTACTTAGAACGCTTTTAGAATGCCTAATGGATATACCTGTACATCTTAGAGTACTCATCCCCGGAATATTTCATCATCAATTAAATAGCAAAGTTGTTTATCGTTCATTATTATATATGTGTTTAATTAAATAATTAGGTTATTTAATGTATAAGGAGTCGGGAAAGACAGGGGTACACAGTTACTTTTACACCTTAAAAAGGCGACGAGAGACTGGATGAAAGCCCTGGGCTGTTTATACCAGGAGCTCAAAAGTGAAGTTTGAGATTGAGTAGATTGATAAAGCTTTCCGATTGAAAGTACGGAGAGTGGGAGGTCTCCAGTGATTTTGTAAATATATCATCGATAATGGCCACCATAAAAGAATGCAATGGGTAACCCAAACTGGGATAATGTAGAAACCATAATTGACGAGGTTCTTTCCCTGCCCAAAAGCAAACGAGCTAAATACATTAGCTGTGCTTGCAAAGACGATAAACAACTTAAGGGAAAAGTCACGGAGTTTTTGGAATCCATTTTTAACTCGGAGGGATGGCTCGAAGATCCCAAGAAGTACAAAGAAAATTTCTACCAGGCAATAGCAGACGACGTTGACGATCTCGGTTCTACCAATACCCTTCTAGGTTGCAATGTAGGAGCTTATACTATTAAGGAAGAGCTGGGACGAGGCGGAATGGGAGCTGTTTACCGTGCGGAACGCTCAGACGGTACTTTTGAACATCAGGTAGCAATCAAAGTAATCCGGAGCGGACGGGCTACCCCGGAAAATGTCCGGCGTTTTGAACGCGAACGGAATATTCTGGCGGGACTTAATCATCCCGGTATTGCCCAACTTTTCGATGGCGGAGTTACTGATAACTGTGTCCCCTACCTAATTATGGAGTATGTAAAGGGTATCCGTATCGATCAATACTGCGAAAAACATGACCTCACCGTTGACAAACGCACTGAACTGTTCATGCAAGTGCTGAAAGCGGTAATGCACGCTCATGAAAACCTGGTAATCCATCGCGATCTAAAGCCGGATAACATTTTAGTAACCCAACAAGGACAGGTAAAGATTCTGGACTTCGGCATTTCCAAGCTGCTCGAAAAGTCCGACCCCCGCCAACAGGACAGAACACTCACACATGCCAGAGTACTTACTCCTAAATATGCCGCCCCTGAACAAATCAAAGAAGAACCGGTTACCACTGCAACTGATCTTTATGCCTTGGGTACCATCTTTTATGAATTGATAAGCGGCAACCATCCACTACAGCTTGAAAACAAATCTTACTTTGACACCGAACGGATTATTCTGGAAAAAGAGCCCCCTCCGCCCAGTTTAAACCTCACAACAGAACGAAGTGACCTAAAGAATAAAATCCGGGGCGACCTTGATGCCATTTCATGCAAGGCTTTAAGAAAAGAGCCTGATCAACGCTATCGTATGGCTAATCATTTTTTATACGATTTGACAAACTATCAGCAGGGGCTGCCCATCTCTGTCCATGCTGATTCTTTTAGATACCGCAGCAAAAAATTTCTACAGCGTAATAAATATATCCTCGCTGCCGTAGTGGGATTTGTAGTTCTTATTTTTACCTTTGCCTCAATTTATACTTGGCGTATTACTGAAGAGCGGAATGCCGCGCAAGCTCAAGCAAGTAAAGCAGCTCAAGTTACCGATTTTATGGTTGAACTTTTTGAAGTTCAAAATCCGACCGAATCACTCGGAAGCGATGTTACCGCCGACCAATTGATACAACGGGGTATTGAACGAGCCAGCAAGCTGGAGAATCAACCCATTGTTCAGGCTCAGATGTTTAGTGCTGTAGGCCGGGCACAACGCCGGCTTGGCAATTATGACAAGGCTGAAAACCTTCTGCTTAAAGCATTAAACCTCAGGAAGAATCACTTGGGTCTTAACCACTCAGAAACGGCTAAGAGCCTTGACCATTTGGGCTTACTTAAAATTGAAGCCGGTAAGTTTAAGATAGCCGATTCGTTATTGCGCCAAAGCCTAAATATTCAGAGAACCACATCAGGTATCCAGCAGTTATCCTCCGCTCAAACACAATACCTGTTGGCCTATGTTCAGAGAAGGGTGGGCAATTATGATGAAGCAGAAAAACTATACCGAAGCAGCTTGTCTATCCGAAAACAATATCTTCCGGAGAATGACCCCTTAATTCTCGAGAGTTTAAGCGGTTTGGGTACGGCTCTACACAGCAAGGGAGAATACACAGAAACACTGGATCTATTTACCAGAGCGTTAGAGGGACGAAAAAAGATCTTCAGCATGCGACATCCGGATGTGGCTATGAGTTTTAATAATTTAGCTGCCCTGAAGTTAAACATAGGTCAATTTGCGGCAGCGGAATCATTATTCAAGAAATCCCTCCAGATACGGCAATTCCTTTTGGGCGATGAACATCCCAAAGTTTATCTCACTAAAAATAACCTGGCTCTTGTTTTACAAGAACAAGACAAGTTAGCCGAGGCTGAACAGCTTTTCAGGGAAACATTAAAAGCCCGGATCAAACAATCCGGACCAAATAGTCTTGGGGCTAAAATAACCCAATTTTGCCTCGCAAATCTCATGAATAAAACAAATCGGTTCCACTCTGCACTCAGGCTGTATCAGGATGTACTTCCTGTTTTTAGGGAAAAACTGTCTGATGATCACTCATTTACTGCTCGAACCTGGCTAGGGATGGGAAGTGCCCATTTACATCTTGGCAAACCTCTTAAAGCGGATTCCTTGATGAACAAAGGGTTTAATATTATCCGAAGAATCCATAAAGAAGAATCACTTGAAAGAGCTTTAGCAGATCAAGAGATGGCAGATCTTAAAATTGAACAACAAAACTATACAGAAGCTGGTTTACTTTTGAATCATGCCTTGAAAGCTCTCCAAGCTATCGAAGGAAAGCAGAGCTTAAGACAACAACGTATTATCTCTAAATTACAAGTGCTTAATCTATAAATTTGGTGGAATAACATTTTCCCTCTAGAAGTATGACCAAAGTTGCCTGCCCATTATACTAATAGTACAAGCCGGTTAAAATAATAACGGCTTATGGGGTGAAGATAGCATTGGTTCCAAATACAAGTCTCACCAATTCAGATCTAACCGTGTTATGGGTTGTTTTCACAAGGCTCATACCATACTATGGTCCTAAAAGCGGTCTTCTCATCCGAATTCTGGAGTTGAAATCGGATGAGTGTAATGACCTATTCATCGCCCCCTCTTCCGATGAGAGACGATATCCTTGTTTTACATGTTTGTTCAACCGCACAACGCGTCTAATCTAAGGTATTTAGGGCTTAAACTATCCCTGCTATTCACAACTATTTGCTCCTTTAAAAATTAAAAGTATACCTCAGAGCAAGTGTTTAGAACACGGTTGTAAAAACCTCTCCTTATATTTTTTTTCCATGAATCAACGTAATTTGATCTTGGTTGGTTATTTTACTTCATAGTTTTACTTGTAGAAACAGAAATATAAATTTTTTAAGGATGAAAGCGCTTACCTATCAGAATCGCTTCATCTTTCTTTTCACGCCTCATAAACAGTGCAATAATGCTTATACTAATATTTCCTTTGATGCATTAAGAAACATTGATAACAGGAACTTTAATAAGAAAATGGACGATTTTGATGAGCAACCAAGCACATCCAAAAAGCAGCGTTGGACTTGATTACCTAAATCTTCAAAATAATGATCAGGATCTGTGGAATCTTACTCCTCCTGAGCTTTACGAAGAAGCCATACACAATGGGGAGGCTTCGTTAACCAAAGACTACGCTTTGCGGGTATTAACGGGCAAGTACACCGGAAGATCTCCTTCAGATCGATTTATTGTAGATCAGCCATCTATCCGTCAGGATATCGACTGGGGAACCATCAATAAGCCGATTGAAGAGGAAGCTTTTGATGCTCTTTTTGAGAAAGTTACCCATTACCTGCAGGATAAAAAAATCTATGTGAAAGATTGCTTTGCCGGTGCTGATGAGAAATATCGGCTTAATGTTCGCCTCGTAAGCGAAGCCGCCTACCATGCCCTCTTTGCTCATAATATGTTTGTTCGTCCCTCAAAAGACCAGTTGCAAGATCACGAGCCAGATTTTACGATCGTTGCCGCTCCGAATTTCAAGGCCAATCCGGAAGTGGACCAAACCAATAGCGAAGCATTTGTGCTCATCAATTTCGACAAAGGTATTATCCTGATTGGCGGCACACTTTATTCCGGAGAGGTCAAGAAGGGCATTTTTTCAGTTATGAACTATCTGCTACCCAAACAGAATGTCATGGCGATGCACTGCTCAGCCAATATGAGCAGCTCCGGCGATACGGCCATCTTTTTTGGCCTATCCGGCACCGGTAAAACAACGCTGTCTTCCGACCCCGACCGTGTTCTCATCGGCGATGATGAACATGGCTGGAGCGAAGATGGTGTCTTTAATATTGAAGGAGGATGCTATGCCAAAACCATCAACCTTTCCAAAGAAGGCGAACCGTTAATTTATGCGACTACACAGATGGCCGGCACTATCCTCGAAAATGTGGTTCTGGATGAATACCGGACCCCCGATTTTAATGATCTGAGCCTTACTCAAAATACGCGATGCTCCTATCCCATCCACTATATTCCCAATGCCACTGAAGAAGGAACCGGCAACCATCCAGATAATATCATCTTTCTTACATGCGATGCATTTGGGGTTCTACCACCTATATCAAAACTTACACCCGAGCAGGCTATGTACCATTTTATAAGCGGATACACCGCCAAAGTTGCGGGTACTGAACGGGGGATTACAGAGCCAAAAGCTACTTTTTCGGCCTGCTTTGGTGCTCCATTTATGCCATTACATCCTACCGTTTATGCCCAATTACTGGCCGATAAAATTAGGCGGCACAATGCCACTGTATGGCTACTAAATACCGGGTGGACCGGCGGGCCACATGGCGTGGGGCATCGGATGAAGCTTTCTCATACCCGCAGAATACTCAGCAAAGCCCTGCAGGGTCATTTAGAGGATACTCTTTTCGAAACGGACCCTATTTTTGGCGTAGCTGTTCCAGAATCAATCAATGGAGTGCCCGACAAAATTTTATTCCCCCGGAATACGTGGCAGGACAAAAAAGCCTATGATGAAAAAGCTCAAAAACTGGCCGATATGTTTGCCCGAAACTTTCAACAGTTTGAAGAGAAAGCGAGTGAGCGTTTACTTAAGGCTGGTCCCAAGGTTTAGTTATCTGTTCATTGTTATTGGTTATTGGGCATAAAAACCCTGGTAACCAATAACAAAATGACAGCTATCCTTCTTCCATTACCGCATTCAGCTTATCGAGGTTATCCTGAACGCGCAGAGCTTCAATAACCTCATCCAAATCTCCTTTCATAATACTCTCAAGGTTGTAGAGCGTCAGGTTAATCCGATGATCCGTCAATCTGCTTTGCGGAAAATTATAGGTGCGAATTTTGGCACTGCGATCACCGGTAGAAATTTGGCTCTTGCGCTCTTTGTCACGCTCTTTGCGTAATTTCTCTTCCTCTTGTTCATACAGTTTAGAACGGAGCATCTTCATAGCTTTCTCCTTATTCTGATGCTGTGAACGCTCCTGCTGACATTCTACCACTACCCCCGTTGGTTCGTGGGTGATCCGAATCGCAGAATCTGTTTTATTAACGTGCTGCCCCCCTGCCCCGCTGGCCCGGAAGGTGTCGATACGCAGATCGGCAGTATTCACTTCGATATCCACCTCTTCGGCTTCCGGTAGCACGGCTACGGTCGCCGCCGAGGTGTGTACTCGTCCCTGTGTCTCAGTCTCAGGCACTCGCTGCACTCGGTGGACCCCACTTTCATATTTCATCTTGCCATATACTTCTTTGCCTTCCAAACCAAATGTAAGTTCTTTATAGCCTCCCTTATTGGATTCGTTAAGGCTCAGCAGGTTCAGGCTCCACCCGAGTTGGTCGGAATACCGGCGATACATATCAAACAGATCGCCCACAAAAATAGCGGCTTCATCACCCCCGGTTCCGGCACGCAGTTCCACAATCACGTTTTTGGAATCATCAGGATCTTTAGGTATCAGCTTAAACTTAATGTCTTCTTCTAACTCCTCTACCCGAGGTTTAAGCTCCTCATTTTCTTCCCTGGCCATAGCGGTAATTTCAGCATCTTCCCCATCTTCGATCAGTTCTTCGTTTCCCTCAATCCTATTCCGGATGTCTTTCCATTCATCGTATAGCTCTACTAACACCTTTAAATCGCTGTGCTCTTTGGTCAATTCCGTATATCGGTCGGGATCATCATAGACCGCCGGATCACTCATCGCCGCGGTTACTTCTTCAAATCGTTCCCGAACCTGTTCTAACTTTGCCTCTATGTCCATGCTCAAAAATTACCTTATAATTCAATGGGTCAATAACTGCTAATTCTTAAAATACGATTCTTTATGGGAAGAATTAAAAAATATAAGAAAGAGAATTTGTCGCCCCTTGCTACTTGATAAACGAATATTCCGGGGCTCATATCCAGCCCGATTTCCATTCGTCCAATTTTAAGAGGCAGCTGAAAATAAACCTTTAAACGGATTCTAATTCTTAGAAGGTTTTACAAAACTACCACACCAGTCATCCTGATCCCTATTCCCAGCCTTCGAAAGATTCCACGGGTACCTTATACAGTGCGCTACTCCTGGGTAGTCGTCCGCGAGACCGTTAGCTGTCCTCAAGAGATTCAATACATTGGGCTAAATTTTTTCTTGTTTCTTCAATCTCTTCTTCGGTTAAATCACTCGTCATTTCACCTTCGATATTTTGTACTATCTTGTGTGCCTTTTTGAGTAATTTTTTCCCTTCTGAAGTTAAAAGAGTATTAATTTTCCTTCCGTGAGAAGGATCTGCCTTTCTTTCAACCAATCTCTTTGCCTCCAGTCCACCTATAATTTTGTGCATTGTTTGGGGCGTTAAAAAGCAGCGGCGGGCTAATTCAGCATTCGAGAGTCCCTGATCTTCTTCCAAAATACTCAGTGCCGCATATTGAGGTGTTGTTACTCCAACAGCATCCAATTGTTCATCCATCCGCGAGCGCAACACTTGCTGTGTACGTTTAATCACATATCCTAACCTGTGGCCAACCATAACTATTCATTGATTTATCAGTATGCTGATATTATATTGTCAGTACACTGATAAATTAACTTAAAATTTATTCAATCTCCATGACTACAATTAACCGAAATGAAGATATCTTCACCTTAATTAATGTTTTTCAGGTCGACCCGACTAACCAGCAAGAACTTGTTGATCTGCTCATTGAAGCTACCGACGAGACCATGAGTAATCTGCCTGGTTTTATCTCAGCAAACATTCATCAAAGTTTGGATGGGGAACGGGTGGTCAATTATGCCCAATGGGAAAGCAAAGAGCATTTTGAACAAATGTTGTCTGACTCTGATGCTATTCCTCAT
Source organism: Fodinibius salsisoli (assembly GCF_026229185.1). Taxonomy (GTDB): domain Bacteria; phylum Bacteroidota; class Rhodothermia; order Balneolales; family Balneolaceae; genus Fodinibius; species Fodinibius salsisoli. Next base: position 57,953 of record NZ_JAGGJA010000006.1, read on the forward strand.
ATGAAAGAGGCAGAACAACTTGTAAATAGCTTTGAACCCATTCAAACGAAAGTCGTTGATTCTATATCAATTTAATTACTCACTATGAAATATTGGATCATTGTCGCTTCTAAAGACCATGTGCAAGCCGCACAAGAAGGGGGATTTTGTCAGGCCTGCCATGGAAGGAAGTGGCCATTAGCAAAAATGAATACTGGTGATGGAATTCTCTTTTATTCTTCCAAACAGAAGTTTAGGTCCAGTATCTCTTGTCAAAAGTTTACAGCAATTGGTTTCGTTAAGGAGAAGGTAATATATCAACGAAATATAAACGCTAATTTTAAACCTTTTCGGAGGGACGTAGATTTTTGGAATTGTAAAGAAGCAAAAATACATTCCCTCCTTGAGGAATTGCATTTCATAGATAATGTTGATAAATGGGGATATAAGTTAATGAGCGGATTTCTGGAAATAGACGAACATGATTTTGTACTCATCAAAAGTAAAATGCTAACTAAACATTGAATCTGGCCAGCTTAAGCGTTCATTAAGTAGAACCCCATGGAATGCCCCCTTCGGACCGCGATGGCAAGCCCGGTTTTGCAAGGCTCCTCGGCTGTTCTTTTTTCAAAAATTTAAAGGAGTTTCATATCCAATCTGTAAGGCCGAATAGTCCATGGTTCTATTGCCCCAATTGATATTATTTGTAAACCGCAATACCACCTTGCTTTCTTTAGATTCATTGGACGGAAAATAAAATATACTGCCTCTAAATGAAGTTAAATTATACCAATCGCTATTTACGAAATGTTTATTTTCATTCAGTTTTCTTCTAACAAAACGGCTTGTTAGCTCCACGCCAAAATTATTGAGCCGCTTGCTACTAATAGCAACCTCACCATAGATAGAATGGAATATTCCGGTTGTTTTGGTATCATTTATGACGACATTACTTGAGTTGTACCGGTATCCTGTATTTATTTCAAACGAATTAGAGGGGCGCCAATCCCAACGCAATAACTTCAGGGCTATACCTGTTGAAAAATTACTACGTCTGAAAAGCTTAGTCTGGTTCACCGTATCCGTAGCGGCCAATGCGAGAGTATCAAATTTGCTATCAAGCCGATTAAACTGAAAGTAAGGCTCTATAGCATAAAACATGTACATAAATTGATCCGGAATATTAAGCCGATGTAAATAAAATTGGCTACTTGCCTCAAATTGCAATAACTCGTTCGGTTCATTGCCCAACAGGGCCAATAAATCAGAATAGACCTGCAGGTTAATAAATGAGTTGACCCCATTATCCGCATAGAGTCTCTTCTGACTCATTGCTGAGTCTTGCTTCAATGTTAACACTTGATTATTGGGGAAATAGTTAAACCGGCGTTCGGCATCAAATGAAACTGCATTCTTCAACAAGATAAAACTTCCATCCTGTGGATTTATAAGCTTGTCATCAAATCTGTTTTCTATAGTAAGCAGTGGTATGGGAGCATCTTTGTTATAATATGTACTACCATCTTCGGCATAAACTTTTATAAATTCGATGAATCCTTCATTTATTTGGACTTTTACACTATCCAAATAAACAACATTAGCTGTATCCGACTCTTCATTAACCTTCAAGGTTTCACTACTCGATATCCGTAAGGAATCACTTTTCAGCGTATCATTGAATGATCCAACTCTTTTTGCCAGTTCCTCTATATTACGGTCCAGCTTTTTGACCGTAGAATGTTTATCAAACACAAAAGCAAGCTCCTTCATCCTGATCCTTCCAATTTCCGTTTTACCGCTTTCTTCATTCAGTAATTTACGTAGGCGAACAAGGGTCTCATTGTCTTCCTGATTTTCCTTGTCCTGCGGAATTTTTTCCTTCTCAACAGCAAATTCAGTTGTATCAGGTTTTGATTCTTGCTGTGTATTTTGTCCCAAAGACAAACTAATAAAACAAAAAATAAATGCGATAAGATATAGTAATTTCATAGGTTATAACCATTTATATTTTTTATACAGACAGCCCTAATCCCTGGTACTTTACATACTTTATTTGTCTTAGTATTTAGAATAAATTAAATCTCCTCAGCCAATTTTAAATAAAATATCAATTATAAAATAAAATTTATTCAAGATAATTAACTGAAAAGAAAGAAATAACCCGTTGCCACTTCTCCCTATCAACAGGATGCCTCCCAAAAATTCATTAACAATCTTACTATTTGGTTCTTTTTAAATGTTGCTGTATAAAAACACATAGCAATTATGCGATTTTGGAAACTTCTTTCCGTATTATTGGCCTCACAATTGATAATTAAGATATCAGAACCGTGGCTCAAAAAAACAACCCTCTATCTGCTAACTATAAACTTGGTTTTTTAGGAGCTGGTCAGCTGGCTCGTATGTCGGGCTTGCAAGCTTTTCGATACGGTATACAAATAGGTGTCTTTTCGGATCGCGAAGAAAATGAACCTGTCCAATTTATGACGCCCTTTTCACAGACGGGCTCATTCGAATCTGCTGAAGACCTTACCTCTTTTGCTGAAACATGCGATGTACTAACGCTGGAAAATGAATTTATTGATTCTGAGGTTCTGGCCAAGGCGCAGGAAAACAGCGGTACACCGATCTTTCCATCACCCAAAAGTTTCTCGCTGATCGAAAACAAGCTGATCGAAAAACAGACCTTTGAATCGGCCGGGATAGAAGTTACGCCCTATGGACTGATTGAAGATGAAGCCGACATTAAAGCGTTTGGTGATGACCATGGCTGGCCTTATCTACTTAAGTCCTCTAAGGGTGGATATGACGGCTTTGGTAATGAAACCGTCGCCGATTTGGAGGAAGCTAAAGAAGCCTTTGATAAACTGGGCGGCAATAAAGGGCACGATATTATTGCCGAAGCTTTTGTGGATTTTACCCATGAGCTGGCCGTTCAGGTGGCTCGTAATGAGACTGGGCACGTGGTCTACCCCTGCTGCGAGACCGTGCAGGAAAATCATATTTGTGTAGCGCTTAAAACACCAGCACCGGTAGCCGAATCCATAAGAAAAGAGGCGCAAGAAATAGCCGTAAAAGCAACTGAAACGATTGATGGCAAAGGTATTTTTGCCTTTGAATTTTTCCTCACTCCGGATGGAAGCCTGCTGCTGAATGAGTCGGCTCCGCGACCACATAATTCAGGACACTATACCATTGAAGGCTGTGTAACGTCTCAGTTCGAAAATCATGTGCGGGCCGTGCTCGGGCTACCGCTGGGCTCACCGGAACTTCGCAAACCGGCCGTAGCTCTAATTAACCTCCTGGGCACCGATGAGCGTGATGCTCAAGTGGATGAGGCCTTGAATGCTTTGCGTGCTTCTGACGGCCACCTCCATGTGTATGGCAAACTGGATAGCCGACCGGGACGAAAAATGGCTCACTATACACTACTGGGTGAGGATATGGAGCAAACCTATGGAAAAGCGCAAGAACTAACCCGCGAGGTTCAGATTTAGCTCTCAAGAATTCTGAATTCTGAATCCAGAATTCTATATTCCGGTTAACCATCATTAATTTTGAGTCTTAATTTTATTATGAGTAATAATCATTCCCCCAAAGTTGGTGTCATCATGGGCAGTGACAGTGACTGGCCCACCATGAGAAAAGCCTGCGAAATCCTGGAGAAATTCAATATCCCATACGAAAAAAAAGTAGTTTCAGCTCACCGGACACCGGCTATGATGGCCGAATATGGTGAAGAAGCCCGGCAAAGAGGAATTCAAGTCATTATTGCAGGAGCGGGCGGGGCAGCCCACCTGCCAGGTATGACCGCAGCCTATACTACCCTGCCGGTTATTGGGGTGCCCGTAAAGACCAGTACCCTCAGTGGATTGGATAGCCTCTATTCTATTGTACAAATGCCCACCGGTGTTCCTGTGGCAACCGTTGCCATTGGTAAAGCGGGTAATGCGGGCTTATTGGCTGCGCGAATTCTCAGTACCACTGATCAAAAATTAGCTGATAAGCTCACTGATTATCATAACGAGATGGCAGAAGCTTCTAAAAAGAAAACCGAGAATTTGACATAGGTTATGCCCTTTTCCGAGCAGGATTTTATAATGAGACAGATTCAATATCTGACTCAACTGCTACAGCAAATTATCTTCAAAAAGAAGAACAATCAGCATAAAGAAGCCCAACAGCAGCTGCAGAATGCCTTTCAAAGGCTTACAAAAGAACATCCTAAACAGTTTAATGAACTGACACTTCAGGAAACGCTGCAGCTATTTATGAAGGATGGGAAGTTTGCTTCCGAGCTGGCACTGGCCGTAGCGGATCTTCTGGTGGAAGAGGGCGAACTATTAGAAAAACAATCGTTTAGCAAATCACAAAAAAGCTATTCACAAGCTCTTTTGCTGTATAAGAAAGCCAAACAGGATCAGTCTGCAGCTGTACCGTTGGATATCCATCAAAAGATAAACCGTTTGGAAAACGTAATGTCTTCCAATCAAACGAAAGATATTAATCGTATCTTATCCCCGGATAAGTAATTACAGTTGGCATCCCCAACCTGAATGAGTTACTCGATTAGCTTGCGGACCAAAAGCCGGGGCTTTGAAAAGGACCTCTACTCCTTCCCAATTGCCGGAATCATCATCCCAGAATGGTAGCGTAGCACAATCAGTATTTTCTTGTTCAACCGATAGATCTGCTTGCCCGGCACTGTATCTTTGATATCCCGTTAATAAATGTTCAGCGGTACTTTGGATACCATCCATATCATAAATAGTGATCGTAACTACTGTTTGTAGGAAATTCGTCAACCGGTCATAGGTTTCTTCTGCAATAGTGCGGCTTATTTCTGCTATGGAATTATCCGGCTGCTCCAATTGTAAGAGGCCACCTGAATCAATATGAGAAAGGTGCAAATTCTCTGGAGAAGCAAGCAAATACTCCGTTTTTCCCTGAAGTGCCGAAACTACTTTCGGTGTTCCATTGTCACAGGTGGAGAGCACCGTCAGGTCAAATTTGCCGTTATCCTCAAGAAATAAACCCAAGCCAGCAGAAAAATGCTCGATATCAAAGTTTACTTGGGGGCGGGATTGGAAATAGCCCTTATATTTCCGGCTGGGGATTTCATGTCCATAGTACAGGAAAACGCTCTTTGAGGTGGTACTGCTCCGAAACTGATGATAGAACGCGGCTTCTTTCTCAAAGTGCCGTTGATTGTTCTCAGGGGAGTATTTCTTACTTTTTATGTGCTTCCCGTTCTTAAAATAGAGAAACCGACGATCTTTCTTGGGAAATAACCAAAGAAACCGCTCCTCCGGCTGCTGGTGAAAGATAAATACTTCCCCTTGCTTTGCCTGCCTGGCTACCGAAATAGCTTCCTCCAGCTGCTGTTGGTCAGCCTGCAAACGCTTACCCTCCTGATCGTGGTAAAGGTAATTCCCATCCCCATGAATTACATAGATAAGGCTGTAATCAACTTCCGATGCATCTGTACCCAAAGCTGATTCGGGGGACCTCGACTTATCCATCGTCTTGCATCCCCAGACGGTAAAGAAAACAATTACTGCAATTAAACAGCGCAGAATGATAGTATTCAATAATTTTGAACCGGAAGTTACAGTAGTAACAGCAAGATGATAATCAGTACAAGCAAGGTTGCACTGAGGCTAAACGTGATCGTATCGGCCTGCTCAAGATCTTGCTGCACATAATTGGCAAAATTATTCAGGTTATTATTTGCCACTCGTTTATACCCCTTTAAACCCTGAAGTTCATTCTTCTTCTCCTGTATGCTCTTCTTGAGTGCAGCCACCGCTTTTTGGTCCTTTTGAGATACAATACCCATACTCACCGCTTCATCAAGGGCCGTAATGATGTTATCAAAAGAGTCATTCATAATTTCCCTTTTTAGATCAGGATCTTCAACCTTTTCAACCTTTTGAACCATATTATTGACATACCCTTTAAAAAGATCCAATGCTTCGTCACGATCAGGCAAATCCGGGGTAGCTACAGCAGGTTGTGCAATAAATAGCAACGAAAGAAAAACGGTAGCAATTTTTAATAGCTTCATAATAGTTGCGGTAATAATTAGGGTGATGAGGTTTTGAATATCATGACAACCTTCATCAGTATTTCAATTTCCTATTCCTAACTAACAATTTTTTATATATCAATCAATTTAATAATTCCCTGGTACATCGTTTCAAGCTGTGCCCTGGTGGTGCAGTATGGGGGCATCAAATAGATGGTGTTTCCAAGGGGACGTAGCAGTAACCCTTCATCAACACATCTTTCCTTAATGCGATTAGCCACAGGATTTAAATAACCGTCCTCACCGGTATTAATAATATCAACCGCAGCTATGGTCCCCATCACTCTATGATTCTTAAGCTTAGGGTGATCGCGCAGCTTGTGCAGTTCTTCCTGGTGCCACTGCTCCATCTGGGAAAATATAGGCTCATTTTCATGCATGAGCTTGAGGGTAGCCAGTCCTGCTGCACAGCCGATTGGGTTTGCAGTATAACTGTGTCCGTGCCAAAATGTTTTCCGTGGATCGGAACTGTTGAAAGCCTCATATATTTTATCAGAGCAAACGGTGGCAGAAAGGGGTAAAAATCCCCCCGTCAGTCCTTTGGCAAGAGCGATAAGATCGGGTTCTACCTGGGCTCTTCGGCTGGCAAACCAATCCCCGGTTCGCCCAAAGCCGGTCATCACCTCGTCAAAAATAAGGAGCGTATCAAATTGGCGGTTTACCCAATGGAGCTTCTGCAAAAAGTCTTCGCGGCACATCCGCATGCCTCCTGCTCCCTGAACCAACGGTTCTATCATGATGCCTGCGTACTCCTCCGGATTGGCATCCAGAAGTTTCTCCAGTTTGGCAATGACTTGGTCCTCCCGCTCTGCCACGGTTGTATCCCCAATCCAGGTATCCGGATAGGGTACAAATTCCACATCAAACAGCAGATCTTTGAAAATCTCATTAAAAGGAGAACTTCCCCCGGCCGACATCGCTCCAAAGGTGCCCCCGTGGAACGCCCCTTCAAAACAGATAAACTTTGTTCGTTTTTGGCCTTTATTCTGCCAGTACTGGTAGGCCATTTTCATAGCAATTTCCACGGCCGTGGAGCCATCATCCGAATAAAAAATTCGGTTGAGATCTCCGGGAAGTTCATCCGTTAACTTTTCAGCCAGTTGCTCAGCAGGATCGTGGGTAAAGTTAGCAAAAATAACCTGCTCAAGTTCTTTGGCTTGATCAGCAATGGCCCCAGCTATTTCTGGATGCCCATGACCGTGAATATTAACCCACCAACTGGAAATACAATCCATAATTCGGCGGCCATCTTCAAGCTCCAACCACAGCCCCTCCCCCTTTTTGACTTTAAGAGGGGTTGGCGCTTCCTGCAAGATGGTAAAGGGATACCATATGTTAGGGTGAAACTTAGACATATTGGGCATTATTTAATTTTGTTAGAATTGTTCCCGGAACAAACGGTTCAAGCAATTTGCATTCAGCTGTTCCTGGTGTTCAATTTCAGCTAAAATATCGACCTCTCCATACGCCTTAATTGCATCATAGTTGCTTTCATTTTTGGGGCCATTCATCACCACACCCAGGATGGGGATTGAGCGACTTCGCAAGGCCTCCAGGGATAAAAAAGTGTGATTTAACGTTCCCAACTCGCTTCGAGCCACTAAAACCACGGGTATGTGCAGTTTTTCTATCAGATCAATGATCATAGTGTCATCATTTATAGGGACCATCAGTCCTCCTGCTCCCTCTACAACCAGATGTTCTTTTTTATAGGCGGGTAGGTGGAGCCCATCAAGACTAATTTGAACATCATCAATAGCCGCAGCAGCATGCGGCGACATTGGGGTTTGCAGGCGATATCGTTCTGGTAATATATCACAGTCTTCACCTGTCACTCTTTTGAGAAACTCAGAGTCGGTTTCTTCTTCGAGCCCGGCCTGTATCGGCTTCCAATAAGAGGCCTTTAAACCTTCTGTAAAAATTGCCGATACTACGGTTTTACCAATACCGGTATCCGTTCCGGTTACAAATATCTGATGGGGCCATTCTCTATTCGACATCGAAATAGATTCGTTTATTTATGACAATTTATGCTTAACAAAAGAATAAGCTCTAAAAATCTTTTTTCACGGCAAGAAAAACGACATGATAATCCACTTTTACAGGTCCTTCGGACTGGGAGTCCCAGTGATCGATAAGTAACGACAGTTCGCTCGGAGAAAGTGCTCTGCCCTCTTTCTGTGTTGAAGCTCCTATATTCTTAAGACTTCTGAAAAAGTCTAAGGCACTACTAAAGGTTTCCGTTACCGTATCTTCATAGTAATCAACCTGCGATGGCTCAACCGACATTTTTATGACTACCTCTTCCACATCTGGCAATGTATTACCGGTATAAGGCAAACCCAACTCACGGCAATATTTCTTCCAACGCGGAAAACTTTCATTGCCTGGAAAAGAGATGAGTAACAATCCCCCGGCTTTGGTTGCACGCAACCATTTACCCAAGGTTAGAGCAGGATCATCAAACCATTGGGCGGTAAATCCACTTACCGTTAATGCATAATGGGGATCCTCGTGAGGCGGGTATTCTGCATCCATCTGGGAGAATCTAAGATGTGGGGTGTCTGGAAATTTTTGGCGGCAGCATTCTATCATCTTCTGCGATAAATCCGTTACTTCGATCTCGCGGTTGGAATATAATTCAGCCAGTCCCTCGGTAACAAAACCCGTGCCGCAACCCAGCTCAATAATAGGCCCCTCAGGAATAATGGCTTTCCATGGTTCCAGTGAAGCTATAAGTCGGTCTGCTATCTGACGTTGAAGGTTGGCATTCTTATCGTAGGATGAAGAAGCCTTACCAAAATGATGCTGGATTTCCTGTTTCTTGGAGGTCGTTAGCTTACCTTGATCTTCTGTCATCAAAATATATCTTTACAACTGGTCTACTTTATTCTTTAACAACTCAATTTCAGGATAGATAAATTCCAAACATTGGGTGTGATGTGTGATAGGAATTGCATGACCAGCTTTCTTTATTTCAAAATAACGCGCATTTTGGGGAAGCTGATTAAAAAGCTCCCGCCCCTTACTCTTGGGCACAATATGATCATCAGACCCATGGATGATACATATTTTATTGACATTTTTCAGCTGCTTTGCTGCCACAAAAGATTCATCCAGCCATTCTAAGTCTTCGGACAATAACTGATGATTCAATTCACCAATTTCATCGTTCTCAACTTCTTGCGGAGCATAGCAGTCGGCATAGAAATTACTTAAAACCTTCTCCGGATAAGCCTCAAATTGCTTCCTCATCTGCTTTAAGATCGTACGAGATCGTCGTTTATATTGTGCAGCGACCGGGTGGAATTGAAGGAAACCTCCCAGGATGACCAACAAATTTGCCCTTTCAAGAAGTGTTTCATCTATCCAGTGGAGACCAAAAGAATGAGCAATTAGTACGGTTTTTCGGTCAGTGGACGGTAAGGGAATTTCCCCGTTTGAAGATCCAAAATATCCCCTGTTGTAAGATTGAAAGGTTCCAAAATTTGAAAGACCTTTTTCCCAAGACTTCCAACATCGAGGTCCAAAGCCCCATCCGTGGAAAGCAATAATGTCGCAATCAGTCATAATTCCAATCGTTCAATACAGTTAAAAAGTTCGCAATTTGTTTCTCGGTGTGTTGAGCCGTCAATGTTACCCGAATGCGGGCCTCCCCTTTGCTAACGGTAGGCGGACGTATGGCTACTGCCAGGAATCCATTTCCTTTAAAATGGTCTGCCAGTAAAATTGTTCCACGATCATCGCCAATTATCGCAGGTATAATCTGGGACTGAGATAGCCCGGTTGAATAACCTGCCTCTTCAATACCCAACTTCATTAACTGAATATTTTTCCGCAGCTTTTTGCGTGCTGTATCCAGTGTGGGAATAACGTCAAGCGCCGCTTCAATGCTGCCAATCACCGGGGGCGGGAGAGCCGTGGTATAGATAAATCCGGGACAAAAATTAATCAAGAACTGCTTCATTTTTTTACTACATAGTGCAAAGGCTCCAAAACTGCCAAACGCTTTTCCACAGGTCCCCAATACGAGATCAACACCCGGAACACCATATGCCAAACCCAAGCCTTGCGGTCCCCATACCCCCACGGCATGAGCATCATCGATAAACAAAAACGCACCATATTGATCAGTGAGTTGCCCCAAGGCTTCAACATCACTGCGATCGCCATCCATACTGTACAATGTTTCAGCAATCACGATGATACGTGAATAACTTTCATCTTGAGCCTGCTCCAGCCTGTCTTCCAAGTCATCTAAGGAATTATGCTCGAAACGACGAAAAGTGGCCCGGCTTGCAATACTGCCCTGTAATAAACTGTTGTGGCTCAGCTTATCTGCCAGAATTAGAGCATGCCGATCGGCCAGCGTACTAATAATGGTACTATTAGCCTGAAACCCACTGTTGAATACCAGGGAAGCTTCCCAACCAAAAGTGCGCGCGACTTTTTCTTCCAACTGCTGGTGGATATGATAGGTACCACTGACCAGGCGAGAAGCCGTTGATCCGGCTCCATATTTTTGGGTGTACTCCCGGGCTTTCTCAATAATTTGAGGATGCTTGGAAAGCCCCAGGTAATCGTTACTGCTAAAATTGACTAACGTTTGACTTCCATTATTTATACAGACTTCATTAACGGGTTCAATCGGCTCCAGTCCTCGAAACCGATTGGCCCGCTTGCGTTTCTTAAGTTCCTTATCTATGAAAGCGTGCTTGGAAGGGTTGTTAGTCGACACTTAGTTTTCCACCCTGGCCTGTGTTGCCCCTGCCTGCCAAGTCGAATCACTGGTAAAAGTTCGTAACATGGTCCTGAACTGGCGTACAAACCGACGTTTCTTAAACTTGGGAGCATGTTGACCAAACTCCAAGATAAATAGCCGATCGGCTTCTTCATCATAAATGGTGAAATTTACAAAAGGTCCCCCCATTGCATCTTTTGTCATCCTCCAAGTCCCAAGTGTTTCATGGGTCAAGTCGCCATCCATTTCAAAAACTTCTGTCTCCACCGGTCGACCATATTCGGTTGTCACGTAGGAACTGTCGCGTGAACCGCGAATCCACTTTTTCATAAGCGAGTCGCGCTTCGAATTAATCCAATTATCATCAAGGTAAGAGATATCCTGTACATCATCTTTCCACCAGGCCCAGAACCAGCGATTATTTTCCGGCAATACCCTTCGCATCGTTAGAAAATGGCTCTCTTCACCATTTTCGGTATAGGTAGTGTCAATGTTTTTGATCCAGTCGTGCTGAATGCGGATTTTCCAGCCGTGGTTGGTCCACAAGCTGTCAGATAATTCTACCTGCTCGCCCTGTCCATAGACTTCTTCATTCCAGCGCTGGAACTCCTTTTCAAATAAATTATCGGTCAGGGTCTTTTCTGAGTTCTGGATTTGTCTGGCCAACGCCGTATCAGTTGGAGCCGTCAGAATCATCGTCCACTGATCCTTGTACCATTTATTTTGTAATGGAAAAGCGAAGGATTCGCCATTGCGAACCTGGTTTTCCACCTCATCGCTGAGCAACGCCCGTACCCATTCGGCGGTGTTCGTGCTGTCATCAATAGGGGCCGCAATAATTATATTTTTAAATCTTTTCAGCTGCTCCAGCTCATCATTATTTTTAAAATCGCGGAATTGTAAATCAAAGAGAGGTTCAAGGGGTAAGGTTGGAAGGGTAGCAATGCCCTCTCCGTAGGTTTGGCGCAGGGCTTCAGCAGTCTCACTCTTCCACTCGGTGGAATCCATAATTACCACTGCCTCTCCAAAACCGCCCCGGGCTTTTTGACGATAATCTCCATCACATGAAACCCAGATAGTGGCTATCAGCAATAAAATACTAAGCTTGCAAAAAGTCTTCATAAAATATCTAAATCATTGTTTGGATGCTTTGCATAACTCGCCCGCCTTATCGTTCTAACCTCGTTTCCAGACTTGATTCAGGATGAAAAGTCAAGCTTTGCAAAGCCCATTGTTAATAATTAAGACTTATCATACTTCAAGGAATGAACAAAAGCAAACACTTCATCTTTCCACCCTTCGGCAGGATAATGTTCCCGAATTGTATCGATGAGCGCGCTTCCTACAATAAAGCCGTCCATATCGGCGGCGATACGCTGGGCATCATCATACGATTTAATACCAAACCCAACCATCTTGGGATTCTGCGTTATATTTTCCTTCACACGGCTGATAAACCGCTGTACTGAACGCGCCACTTCATCACCTTCACGAGCCCCGGTAACCCCCGTAACGGATACACAGTATACAAATCCCTTTGACTGGGCATCAATCTGTCGCATGCGTTCATCAGAAGTATTCGGTGCTACCAGATAAACAAGCGAGAGGCCATTGTCATCGGCATGATCGGTTATAATTTGGGATTCTTCGATGGGAATATCCGGGATAATAAGTCCATCTACCCCCGCTTCCCCTGCCTCTTTGCAGAAGCGTTCAATACCGTACCGCATCACCGGATTAATGTAGCCCATAAGTATGATGGGAATCTCGGATTGTTTACGCACTTCGCCTACCATCTCAAAAATAGCGTTCATCGTAATGCCATTTTCAATCGCCACATTACTGGAATGCTGGATCGTAGGACCGTCGGCCAGTGGATCACTGAACGGCATTCCCAGCTCAATTAGCTCTGCCCCGTTTTCCTCCAGTCCTAAAATTAAATCAACCGTCGATTCCAGATCGGGATATCCAGCCGTCAGAAAAAGGCTCATCACCTTTGAGGAATCATCGCGTTCTTCAAAAAGTGTCGCTATTCTATTTTGTGTCTTAATCATCAGTCGTAGTTTCTAAATTTAGTACAGCGTTATCCTATAAATTTTTTGAGATAGTACCCATATCCTTGTCTCCCCGCCCCGAACAGTTCAGAACAACAACTTCATCCTTCGAGGTTTTGGGCATCAGTTCATCCAGATAGTTAACCGCATGCGCGGTCTCCAGCGCCGGAATAATACCTTCGAGCTCAGAAAGCAGCTTCACCCCCTCCATGGCCTGTTTGTCCGTAATACCCACATAGGTTACACGACCAGAATCTTTCAAGTGAGCATGCTCAGGACCAATTCCGGGATAATCGAGTCCGGCGCTAATGGAATGGGCCAGCTGAATCTGACCTTCTTTATCATGCAGCAGATAGCTCAGTGAGCCGTGCAAGACCCCCGGTTCACCAATGGTAAGCGTGGCCGCTGTTTGGTCGGTATCGGCTCCCAGGCCGGCCGCTTCCAGACCGTACATTTTGACAGATTCATCGTCCACAAAGGGATAAAAAATGCCCATCGCATTTGATCCACCGCCCACGCACGCCAGGAGGTAATCCGGGTTGCGGCCTTCTGCTTCTGTCAGTTGGTTCTTAGTTTCATCCCCAATAATTCTGTGAAAGTTTCGTACCATCTTGGGGTATGGGTGCGGCCCCACCACCGAACCGATGATGTAAAAGGTATCTTCAACATTGGTTACCCAATCGCGAATCGCTTCGTTCGTGGCATCTTTGAGGGTTTGAGAACCGCTCTCTACGGAACGGACTTCCGCCCCCAGCAAGCGCATCCGCTCGACGTTGAGCTTCTGCCGCTCCATATCTTCGGCGCCCATATACACAATACATTCAACACCAAATTTTGCACAAGCTGTAGCTGTTGCTACCCCATGTTGACCGGCCCCTGTCTCCGCAATAATACGATCTTTGCCCATCCGACGAGCCAGCAGAATCTGCCCAATGGCATTATTTATTTTATGGGCTCCGGTATGACAGAGATCTTCGCGTTTGAGATATATTTTGGCCCGCCCATAATGCTCGGTTAACCGATTGGCAAAAGTCAACTTTGTTGGTCGGCCTACATAGTTGTGTAACAGGTCGAGATATTCGTCCCGAAATGATTCATCCTGCCATGCTTCATCATAGGCTTCTTCCAGTTCCTCAAGTACGGGCATCAATATTTCGGGAACAAATTTTCCTCCAAACCTCCCAAAGTAACCACTTTTTGTTGGTAAATCGTAGTTCATATTATCCTTCAAATGTTTTAAGTAAACTTACTAAGTAATTGGTATGTAATATTATAAATAAATCATTTAGATAATTTACAACTCTCCTATCTCCTGTTTATCCCAGATGTCTCGCATCGTTTCCATAAAGGCTTCAACCTTATCAAAATCTTTAACACCGGGCGCGCTTTCGAGTCCGCTGGCTACATCTACAGCGTAGGGGTGTACTTCTTTACAAGCCTGCTGAATATTATCAGGATTTAGCCCACCGGATAAGAAATACGGAACATGGTTGGTTATATCATCCAACAGCGACCAGTCAAAAACCTGTCCTGTGCCTCCCCATTTGCCATCAACTTTGGTATCGAAAAGCAGGTAATCAACCACATCCAGGTAGGGTTCAATACGATCGGTAAGTTCATCCGCATCTGTATCTTTTGTTATGTGGATGACCTTGATAATGGGCTTCTCCACGAGCTCGCAATAACTGGGATTTTCATTGCCGTGCAGCTGCACATAATCGATGCCTGTCTGTCGGCTAATCATGTTGACGTCGTCCAATGGCTGATCAACAAACACGCCCACGCATTCCGGACCCTCCACCCAGTTGATGATTGCTCCAGCCTTGGCAGGGGTTATGTGACGGGGACTATCTTCATAAAAAATGAATCCCACATAATGGGCCAAAGCCCCAGATACAAACCGAGCGTCTTCAAGGCTTGTCAGTCCACAAATTTTAACTTTTGTTCGTTCTTCCGGATCTGCAAACATAGTTGTCTATTCTGTCTCCGTAATTAACTTTTGTAATTGCTTTTTCATATTGCTCACTGCTTTCCCTGGATTAGGCTGACGCATAAAATATTCGCCAATAAGAGCCGCATCTATTTTTTCATCAAAAAGAAACTTCAGATTCTCGGCACTACTCAATCCACTTTCGGATACAAGTACGGTTCCCTCGGGGGCCTGCTGCAACAACTCAACGCCCCGGTGCAGGTCAACTTCAAAATTACGCAAATCACGATTATTCACGCCTAAGATATCAACTAACTCAAAGGTAACATTCTTTAAATCATTCTCCGAATAACACTCCACCAAAGCTTGCACACCAAACTCGCGGGCCGCATGCAATAACTCATCAAGTTGCTGCCCTTCGGTGACGGTAGCGATCAATAGCACAGCATCTGCCCCATAAGCCTTAGCTTCTTTTACTTGGTATGGATCAATTATAAAATCCTTGCGCAACAATGGGATAGAAACTTCTCGTGAAGCTTCTTCTAGATATTCAAGCTTCCCCTTAAAGGCTGGTTCATCCGTTAGTACGGAGATGGCCGAAGCTCCTCCCTCCTGGTATTGACCGGCTATTTCTCGAGGATTAAAATCCTTTCTTATAAGCCCTTTGGATGGCGAAGCTTTTTTGATTTCCGCTATGATAGCCACATCAGGAGATGAGGACAACGCTTTTTTAAAATCGCGTGCCTCCTGCTCATAGCATTCAAAGGATTCAAAATCCTTAAAGCTGATTTTCTTCTTTCGCTTGCCAAGATCCCGGGCCGTCTGTTCTACGATTTCATCAAGTATGGTTGGCATCCGACTACTCCTCCAGGGCGGCTTCGTTTGTCGCTTCTACGTATTGCTCAAGGGCTTTCTGCGCAGCTCCTGAATCCAGGCTCTCTTCTGCCAGCTCTTTGGCCTCCGTCAGATGATCTACTTTCCCTGCGG
The DNA here is from genome assembly GCF_026229185.1 of Fodinibius salsisoli. GTDB lineage: Bacteria > Bacteroidota > Rhodothermia > Balneolales > Balneolaceae > Fodinibius > Fodinibius salsisoli. The sequence continues at coordinate 73,732 of NZ_JAGGJA010000006.1, forward strand.
CATGAATACCAAATGTAGCGTTAAGCAAAATAATGTTTCGTTGAGCCTCTTTTGCTTTCCCTGCCATTATGGATCGAATAATCTCAGCATTTGTTTCAGCATCGCCTCCTTGCAGGTCCTCCATCTCAACCCAATCAAACCCAAGGGAGCGGGGATCAAACGTAGTGGCCTTCTTAACCAACTTTCTATTAAGTTCAAAAATTTCCGTCTGCGCATTCAGGCTTACTTCATCCAGCCCGTCATGAGCATTCAGCGTATAGGCAAAGTCAGTATCCAAATTCGCTAAAATACGAGCGATTTTCCACGCTATATCTTTACTGTAGGCCCCAATCATCTGCCGCTGTACACCCGCAGGGTTTAGCAAAGGCCCCAAAATATTGAAAAAGGTCCGAATGCCCAGCGTGCGACGTGCTTTCATCACATGCTTCATAGCCGGATGAAAATTAGGGGCAAACATAAAGACCAGCCCAATTTCTTCAAAAACCTGCTCTACCTGTTCTTTATGGAGATCAACAACACCACCTAAAACTTCTAAGACGTCTGCACTACCACTTTTACTGGAGACGCTGCGATTCCCATGCTTCAACACCGGCACTCCCGCCCCGGCAACAACAAACATAGAAGCCGTTGAAATGTTGAATGTACCCGATGAATCACCACCGGTTCCACACAGGTCGATAGCACCGTTCACCTCAACTTCCGGCTTGATGGATGCTTCTCTCATCACTTTGACAAATGCTGTGAGCTCTTCAATGGTTTCTCCCTTCATACGCATACCGGTTAAAAATCCGGCCACACGTTCATCCTCTACCTTGCCAGAGATAATCAGCTGCAATGCTCTCTCGGCTTCTTCCGAAGATAGATCGCCATGGTAAATCAGCTTATCTAAAATTTCACTAAAACCCATAATCTTTTATATACTATGAAGTTAATTGTTTTATCTAAATTTATTATACCCTTTGCTTTGGATGTACTTTCTGTTCAAGCCAGTTTTTAATGATGTTTACTCCTTCGACCGTGAGTATACTTTCCGGATGAAACTGTATCCCTTCGATAGGGTATTTATGATGCCTGACTCCCATGATAATCCCGTCATCACTCCGTGCTGTTACTGCCAGCTCATCAGGTATGCTATCGGGATCCAGAATTAAAGAATGGTAACGTGTAGCCGTAAAATGATTAGGAATGCCTCTAAAAACAGACTGATTGTCGTGCTCAATAGTAGATGTTTTTCCATGCATCAACTTGGGGGCATGAATTATCTTACCGCCAAACACTTCGCCAATAGCCTGATGCCCCAGGCAAACGCCTAAAATTGGGATCTCAGTGCCCAACTCTTTTACGACGGGCTCAGTAATGCCGGCATCAGCTGGACGCCCCGGACCAGGCGAAATCAGGATCTTATCCGGATTTAACTGCCGAACTCCCTCCACCGTTAGCGCATCGTTGCGCACCACCCGATAGTCGTCGGTATGCCGCGCCACGATGTCAACCAGGTTATAAGTAAAAGAATCGTAGTTGTCGATGATCAATATCATAATACTGCCTTCATTAATTACTGGAATAGGTATAGCTTTTCATGAGTCCTGTAACCTCACGGATAGGCTCCATGACCTCCTCGGCACGTTCCCGGGCTTTTTGGCCGCCTTCTTTTAAGATATCTCTGACGGTATCCAGATCATTAGCCAATTCTTTCCGATTAGCGCGTGCTTCAGCGAAATACTCTTCAATCATACCCAAAAGCTCATTTTTTGCATGTCCGTAGCCATATCCACCGGCCCGGTACTTCTCGGCAATCTCTTGCTTTTTGCTTTCATCAGCAAATAGCTTAATAAGCGCAAACACATTACAACTCTCCGGATCTTTGGGCTCGTCAAGTGGTGTGGAATCAGTTTCTATCGACATCACCTTTTTCTTTAACGTCTTGCCCTCATCAAAAATATCGATGGTATTTCCATAAGATTTGCTCATTTTCTGACCATCAACGCCGGGCACCACCGCTACTGATTCAACAATATGCTCTTCGGGAAGCTTTAGATATTCATCCCCGTAATTGTGGTTGAACTTACCGGCCAGGTCGCGACAAATTTCAATATTCTGTTTCTGGTCCTGCCCTACCGGCACCAGGTCCGAATGATAAATCAGGATATCGGCGGCCTGCAGAATGGGATAAGTAAACAATCCAATATTCGGCTTGGCGCCCTGGGCTACCTTATCTTTATAGGCCACCCCTTTTTCCATCAAGCTCACCGGAGAAAAGGTGCCTAAAATCCATGCTAATTCCGTAACCTGCGGTACGTCGCTCTGTGCAAAAAAAGTGCACTTTTGGGGATCAAGCCCCAAGGCAAGGTAATCAAGGGCGATATCAATAGTATTATTCCGGATTTCTTCCCCCTCATTTATGGAGGTCAACGAATGGTAATTGGCAATAAAATAAAAGGCATCTCCTTGCTCCTGCATCTGGATATGCTGACGGAGTGCCCCAAAATAGTTGCCAAGGTGTAATTTTCCAGATGACTGTATGCCCGATAAAATGGTTTTCATGAGTACAAAATTAACTCTTGGTTAATGTTTCAGTATGTATAAACGCGTTTAGTGGTCGATAACAACTTTCTTGTCATCCTGAACTTGTTTCAGGATCTCCTAAAGCTGAGAAACGTTGATATAAGTTGGAAGCAGATCAATGTACACTACCACCACGAGATCCCGGATCGGAGTCCGGGATGACAAGAGAGTTATATGTTATTTATTGCCACTGAATTCAATTGGCAAATGCAATGATAGTTAATTTCTAATCCCTTATTGACAACGCCACACTGAGCGCCTCCACCAGCGCGCCGGCTTTATTCTTGGTCTCAATATATTCTTTCTGGGGATCACTGTCTGCCACAATTCCAGCTCCTGCTTGTATGTAAACTTTCGAGTCTGTTACCAGCATGGTTCGAATCACAATGCAGGTGTCCATGTTACCGGAAAAGTCAAAATAGCCCACAGCGCCCGCATAAGGACCACGCTTTGTGGGTTCCAGTTCGTCAATAATTTCCATAGCCCTAATTTTGGGTGCGCCACTGACTGTTCCGGCCGGAAAGCACTGCATAAGCGCATCCACCGAAACTTTATCGTCAGCCAGCTTCCCCTTCACATCAGAGACGATGTGCATGACGTGGGAGTAACGTTCTATTACCTGCTCTCGGACCGGTTTAACCGTGCCCGGCTGACAAACCCTGGACAGATCGTTCCGCCCCAGGTCCACGAGCATCACGTGTTCTGCAATCTCTTTAGGATCGTTCATTAGGTCTTCCTCAAATGCCCGGTCTTCTTCATCGGTCTGCCCACGGGGGCGAGTACCGGCAATGGGCAGCAGCTGGGCGGTTTCATCCTGCACGCGAACCAACACCTCCGGTGAGGAGCCTACGAGGGCAAAATCTTCGAAATCCAAAAAGAACAAGTATGGCGAAGGGTTAACCATCCGAAGTGCGCGATAAAGCATGAAGCGATCGCCCTCAAAGTCAGTTTCAAAACGCTGTGAAAGCACCACTTGGAAGATATCTCCCTCATAGACATATTCCTTAGCCTTTTCCACCATCTTCTCAAACTGCGACATTCCCACGTTGCTGTGAAGTTTATCCGGATCAATCGAGAATGACTTAGAAGTTGGTACCGGCTTATGGATCAGTTTCTCAAGCTCATCAAGGCGTTTTTGAGCCTGATTATACCGCTCATAAATATCGGAGGAGTCCTCCACAAATACGGTCTTGATAATGATAACCTGCTGCTTAACATGATCGAAGGCAAAGACCTCATCATAAAAAGCCCAAATAGCTTCAGGAACATCAATATCCTGCTCAGTGGTTTGGGGCAGATCTTCAATTTCCCGAACCGTATCGTAGGATGAAAAGCCAACAGCTCCACCGGTTAATCGAGGCAAATTAGGAAGATCGGGCTCGCTGTGTTGGGTCGTCAGGTCTTTAAGCGCTTCAAAATATGACTGATCTAGGGTGTCAATTTGTTCATCCTGCTGTAATGTTACTGCAGATCCATCATATTTTAATACCTGATACGGATCACGCCCCAAAAAGGAATAGCGGGCCAACTGCTCCCCCCCTTCAACCGATTCTAACAAAAAGGGATATTGCCCCTGTTGGCGAAGCTTTAGAAAGAGGGAAACCGGTGTTAAAACATCGGCCATCAATGGCCGATATACCGGAATTGCCGTATAATTTTTTGCTAATTTTTTAAACTCTTTGATATCCATATTGGTGCTCCTTTAATCAAAACCCGTTGAAAAATAAAAAAACCCACTCCAGTTTCCTGCAGTGGGTTCGTATAAAATTCTTTGTCGTAAATCTAACTCACAATCGTGCCACTGCCTGTATGTAGTTCAACACAGGCCACCACCAATTACTGTTTTTATGAGCTGATTTTTTCATGAGGCAAGAAGATAACAGCCGTTTTTCCTAAAAGCAAAAAAATAAATACTTCCACTTATTCTGTTCAAAATACTTACCCTACCTTAGTACCTCAGGATGTGTTAAAAAGGATCTTCTCCGGGTATATCGGGCCCATTACTAAATGCTTCCCGGTAAAATAGGATACCACCGATGATGATCCCCTTCAGCACAAAAGCTGAAAAGACAATCATTAATCCAACTTCCTGGAAAAAAAGGATAAGGATACCATAAAAAATAAAGAGGGCTAATTTCCCCTTATGCTTTTTGACGGATTTTTTATCAAAACTGGGTATTTTATCAAATGGAATAGTACTTACCATCAGGAATGAGAGGAGCACAATCACTGGAATCAATACCGTATTGAGTCCATATTTGAGATCCAGAAACATTTCCAGCCGATTGTAGAACGTAAGGTAAAAAGCAGATATCATAATGGCCTGCGCCGGAATAGGTAAGCCCTTAAAATAATCCTTGCGGCTTTCCTGGGTATCCACATTATAGCGAGCCAACCTTACAGCGCCGCAAAGCGGAGGCAATGCACTGAGAATGATGCCCACAAGTGGCATCTCTGCCAGGCCAAAGGTATAAAGTAAAAATCCAGGGGCTACCCCAAACGATACTACATCACTAATAGAGTCAAGCTCAATACCAAACTGGCTGGTTGCATTTGAAAGGCGCGCCATAAAACCATCCAGGGCATCAAAAAGCCCCGCAAAAACGATGAGCCAAGCCCCAAAGAAAAGTCGACCTTCCGATATGCTGATAATAGCCAAGAAACCACAAAAAAGATTCATCAACGTAAAAAAGCTGGGTACCACGATCCTTGGAATCGGTTTACGTGGCCGCCTTTTTTTCTTCCGTTCTTTCCTGCGACTTCGGAATTTCTTCCATTTCTGTATTGGGTATTTCATCTTAGGAGTTAATCGTAGCTAAAATTGTTTCGCCGGCTACCGCCTTATCACCTTCTTTTACATTAATGGCTATATCAGCCGGGACAAGTATATCCATTCTGGAACCGAATTTCATCATTCCAAAGCGTTTGCCTGCCTTAAGCTGGTCGCCTTTTTCAATATGATACACAATTCGACGGGCCAGAAATCCGGTAATTTGCCGAAAAAACACTTTGGTGCCCGTGACATGTTTAATTCCGAAGTCAGCGCGTTCGTTCAATTCGGAGGCTCTATGATCCCATGCCATAAGATACACTCCGGGATGGTATTCCAGAAATTCCAATTCCCCGCTAATTGGCAAACGATTAACGTGTACATCTAAAGGTGACAAAAAAATACTAATCTGTGTTGCAGGCCCCTGTATGTAGTAAGTCTCTTCAACTTCTTTAACCTGCACAACGTTTCCATCGGCGGGAGAAAGTACCAGGTTATCACCAGGCGTAATATTGCGATCGGGATCGCGGAAGAAATAAAGGATAAATGCTACCAACAGAATCATGCCTGCATAAATGATGTATGCCGTCCAGTGATCCATGTAGGAAGCCCCTACACTAACGATGACTGCAAATAGCGTCGTTACGAATATTGTGGTGTACCCCTCACGTGCAAACATAAATCTGATATTTAGCCGAATTGTCTGAGAATATCATTAAAAGTGGCAAAAATAATAATGCCAAGAAGGATCAAAAATCCGATCTGCTGCAGCCACATCCGTACTTTGGGAGACGGCTCCCGACGGGTGACCCCCTCATAGATTAAAAACATCAGGTGTCCGCCATCTAAAGCCGGAATGGGCAGAATGTTCATAATGGCCAGCGTAACGCTTAAAAAAGCCGTTATATTCCAGAAACCCAGCCAGCCGCTGCGGTCCGTAGCTTCTTTGGTTACATTGGCAATAGCAACCGGTCCACCGAGGCTTTCGCTCACGGCAAGTTCACCGGTAAACATTTTCTTAAATCCTTTTACAATACCCACCAAGGTAGAATTCGTGCGTTCTACCCCTTTATCGACCGATTCAAAGAGGCCATATCTGAAACTCTCAACCTCGAAAAGGCTATCTGTATTATTTGGGGCATATATACCGAGCTTATTGTCAGCGTCTGGCATTACGGTATAAGAAAGCATTTCTCCATTTCTGTTAACACCCAGAGTGAGCGAGTCTTCAGCACTGTTTATCATTTCAACAAGCTGCAACCAGTAACCCACTTCTTGGTTGTTTACTGATGTAATTTGATCTCCCGCTTTCAAGCCTGCTTTTTCGGCCGGACTTTCAGAAACTACGCTTCTTACTTTACTCGGCAAGAGGTTTTCCAAACCAATGAGTCCCTCTTTGCCAATATCGTTAATCATGCTATCAGCAATAGCGATCTGGGCTTGCTGTCCATTACGCAGAACGGTGTAACTTAAATCGGAAGCCATCACATTCTCCGGGGCAAACAGGTCATTAAAATACGGAACCTCTTCACCATTCACGCCCACCAGTTTATCACCAGTTTGGAAGCCCACCTGATCGGCCAAAGAGCCTTCAGCCACATAAATACCATTTATGCTATCCAGTTTTATCTTATTCTCTCCCATACTGTAGGTTATACCGGCATAAATAGCTACGGCTAAAATCATATTGAAGATGACTCCCGCTGTAATGACGACAATCCGCTGCCACACTGGTTTAGAGCGGAACTCCCACGGCTTGGGTTCTTCATCCAGATGATCGGTATCCATGCTTTCATCAATCATACCGGTAATCTTTACGTAGCCGCCCAATGGCGTAGCACCGATACAATAATCCGTTTCGCCCTTCTGGAAACCAAAGATTCGGGGCGGGAACCCTAATGAAAATCGTTCAACCCGCATACCGAAAAGCTTGGCTGCTAAAAAGTGACCCAGCTCATGGACAAATACCAGTATAAGCAGGGCCGCTGCAAAAATTGCGAGTGTTGATAATAAACCTAAAATCCATTCCATGAAATATATCTGTACTGTTTAAATAGTTCGTGCCAGATCCCTGGCTTGTTTATCAATGTTCTTGAGAGTATCTAACGAAAGAGTTGCCGAATTGTTTAGTTCTTCCAAACAAGAACTAATAATTTTGGGAATCGTAATATACGAAATTTCGCTATCTAAAAATCGACTTACGGCTACTTCGTTGGCCGCATTCAAGATAGCTGGTGCCAGTCCGCTGGTTCGGGCAGCCTCAAGAGCTAATCCCAGACAGGGAAATCGGTCGTAGTCGACCGGTTCAAAGGTCAAATCAAAAGCTTGTTGCCAATCCAGCCGTGGCACCTCCAGCGGTTCCCGATCAGGATAGGTAAGTGCATATAAAATAGGCACCTTCATCGTAGGTGGTCCCAATTGCGCTTTGCTGGAGCCATCATTAAATGTTACTACCGAGTGAATGATACTTTGCGGATGAACGACTGCTTCAATGCGTTCCAACGGGATATCGAATAGCCAATGGGCTTCAATAATTTCAAGGCCTTTGTTCATCATCGTTGCCGAATCGATGGTAATTTTCGCTCCCATCGACCAATTGGGATGATCCAATGCATCTTCTACCGTTATTTTTTGCATCTGTTCTTTAGTCCAGGTGCGAAAAGGGCCACCGCTGGCCGTAATCACCAGCTTTTCTACATTTTCCACCTCTTCCCCCACCAGGCACTGCAACATTGCGCTGTGTTCAGAATCTACCGGAATTAGTTGGTCCTGACGATCTCCGATAATATCTTTGATCAATCCACCACCCACTACCAATGATTCCTTGTTAGCCAACGCCACTCTTTTCCCTGACCTCAAAGCTTCTATCGTTGGCGCAAAGCCGCTGAAACCGACTAAGCTATTGAGAATCACATCAGCTTCATCCAGAGAAGCCAGATCCAAGAGATCACTTCTCTTGCAAAGTAACGTGGTCTCAGAATGAGTTATGGCCTTTTCAAGGTTTTTTAGATGCTTTTTCTGCGCTGCAAAAGCGTAGGCTGGGCGAAACTCATTGACCTGTTCAGCCAGCTTTTGCCAACTGCTGTTGCAACTGAGCGCCAATACTCTAAATTGATCGGGATGCTGGCGAAATATTTCTAATGCCTGCATACCGATCGATCCGGTAGAACCAAGTATGACGATGTTTTTAGGACTCAAAAATCTTGTATTTCAGTTCAAAAGAGTTCCGAAGATAGACAAAAACCTATACAAGTCAGAATTGAATTCTGCCCTGTGTCGGACGTTTATCAAAACGTTACATTAATTCAGTAATTGTTGTGCTGTCTCAAACATTAGTGCGTGTGCCAACACGGTCTTCTTTAAGGTTGGCGCATACCCACCGGAAAGCAGAAGAACCAGCGGCACATCGTGGCTTATTACTTTTCGGATGACGATTTCATCACGATTCTGCAAGCCGTTAAGCGTAAGAGCAAGTCGGCCAAAGTGATCACTTTCCAATGGATCTATTCCTCCTAAATAAAACACTAAATCCGGCTCAAATTCTTCAAAAATATTATCCAGGGCGTCTCCGAGCGTATTTAGATACGTTTCGTCTTTGGTGCCATCCGGCAGACCAATATCCAGAGAAGAAGGCGGCTTATTAAAGGGATAATTCTTGGCTCCATGCAGTGAAAACGTAAACACATCCGGATTTTCTTTAAAAATTTCGGCCGTCCCGTTCCCCTGGTGTACGTCGCAGTCTATAACCATAATTTTTTGGGCCCACATCGATTGCCGCAATACCTGGATGGCTACCGCCACATCGTTATAAACGCAAAAACCTTCTCCAAAATCGGGCATAGCGTGATGGGTGCCACCCGCCAGGTTCCCTGCAATACCATCCTGCAAAGCCATCAAGGCGGCATTGATGGTGCCCTGTACGGCCAGCCGTGACCGGAGTGCTAACCGCCTGGACCATGGAAGCCCCAACCGGCGCTTTTCTTTATCATTGAGCGTGCCCTCTTCAATACCATTCGTATATCGATTGGTATGCACCGTGCAAAGACTGGTGATATCAACGGGTGAGGGCGCAACGATATCACTTTCATGGATGATATCCTGTTCAATTAGATACCGATGAAGTCCGGTAAACTTTTTCATCGGGAAAATATGGTCATCCGGAATCGGTGCATAATAGCCCGGTGCAAAGGAAACTCTCACAGTATCTAATCTTCAGGTTATCATTATCTTGAAATCTGGATGATGCCCATCATCCGGCCGCTTCTCTCGCCCTCGCGACGATAAGAGTAAAATTTTTGGGCATTCTCGATGGTGCACGCCGGATGAATCTCAATACTTTCCTCATTTAATCCCTCATCCACCAGTTGTGTATGGAGAAAGCCCTTCAGATTGACATGGGGCTTGGTATAACTATCCCAATCCACATACTTATCCGGAAACTGTTCGGCCACTTCCGGGCCAACTTCAAAATTTTGTAGTGAAATACATGGGCTGATAAACGCTCGCAACTGTTCCCTTTTAGCTCCTTGCTGAAGCATTAACGCAATGCCTCTCGGCACAATATCTGATACCGTTCCCCGCCACCCTGCGTGAAATGCTCCAATCACATAATTAATAGGATCCCAAATCAAGACCGCCGCACAGTCTGCTACCTGTATAGCAAGTGTAAGACCGGGTAGCGTGGTAACAAGACCATCGGTAGATGAATAGGTTCCCCCTTCGCTAACTACCTGTACCCTGTTGCTATGTACCTGATCGGCATAGGCCACCCATTCCGAATCGAGGTTCAATTCAGACAACAGCAGTGACCGATTTTGGGTCACTGCCGCCTCCGAATCAAGAGTGTTAAAGCCCAAATTCAAACCGTTAATTCTACTTTCTGGAAAATAGTGGTGCTCATTTTTAAACGTGAACCAGATGTTAATAGATTCATCCTGATCCAACATTGAGGGCTGTATAAGCGAAAGTTTAGTGCTGGAACTGCTCATGTAACAGGTTGCGAATTTTTTCAATGGGAAAAGATCGGCCGGTCCAATGTTCAAAGGAGCGGCTGCCTTGCTGTATTAACATTTCTAATCCCCCGATCGTTGTTGCTCCTGCTTCTTCGGCCAACTGCAAAAACTTTGTCTGCAAGGGATTATAGACGATGTCATAACAGACGCTATCCGATACATAATGCGCTTCCTGTTCATCGACCGGCGAAGTATCTACCTTGGGATCCATTCCTAACGGTGTAGCATTTACAAAGAGGCTGGTTTCGGAAGCATATGAGGGCCATGCATCATACGAAATGACAGAAACGTGATCGTGAGCAGAAAAAGCATCCGAACGGGATGGATTCCTTGAAACGAGATAAACCTCTTGCATCCCGATTTCGCTGAGAGCCGCCACCAAAGCCCGGGAAGCCCCACCTGTTCCAAAAATGATTGCTCTGCCGCCTTCAAGGGACCCAATATAAGACTGCAGAGGGTCCAAAAAGCCACCTACGTCCGTATTGAATCCTTTTACCCGGTAACCTTCTTTTACAATAGTATTAACAGCCCCAATGGCCTGTGCCGTGGGATCCACGGTATCAAGATAGTCGGCTATGAGCTGCTTGTAGGGGATAGTAATATTGGCCCCTAAAAAAGCATCGTAATTTAAATAGGAAGCCAGCTGGCTTAGCTCATTTGACTGTAACTGAATAGCGTAGTAACGGGCATCAATATTATAAAACTCAAGCGCAGTATTATGCATCTGGGGAGACAGACTGTGCTCAACAGGGTTCCCAAACAACACATAATGTGGGTTTTGAGCCTTATTACTCTTCAAGAAAGAAGATAAGGTCATGATAAATCAAAAATATGTTGACAAAAAAAATGCGCACTTCAAAAAGTGCGCATTTAAATTATAAAGAAGTTAGTGGCTATGCAGCGGCCTCCTCTTCTTCGGCCTCAGCTTCAATTGCGGCTTCCATTTCAGCAAGCGTCGCATCTACTTTTTCTTTAAAAGTATTAGATTCGGCTTCTTCCTTAAAGCGCTGCAGGTCTTTTTTCATTTGTGCTGGTAGCCCCTGAATGAACTTAGCCAATTCTTCATCCGGCTCCCCATAGAACGTTCGATAATCAAGGCTGAAATCGACACGTGTACGTTCACCGTTATCAAGGGGAGTAAAGCGGATCGTTCCGGTTTGATTTAGATTACCATTAATTGTAATCCATGCAAACCGTGTGTTGCGCAAGTTGTCAATGATATTTGTGGTCCAATGGAATTCTTCGCCTCCCATTAGAGTTGCGAACTCAAAAGTTTGAGAATTTACTTTATTAACTCGATCGATTCGTTCAAAGAAGTGAGGAAAGTAGGTTGGATCACTTAAATATTCATATACTTTGGCTAAGGGCAGGTCAACATCAATTCTTTCGTGCGCCATAATTGTATGTACTTCGAGATTGGTTAAAGTTACTAATTGAAACGATGAAAAAGAAGATTTTTCCAGTTCGAAAGTAGGATTCACCCACAATGCGATAAAATTACACATTTTTTGCCTAATCAGCAATTAATTTCGCGTTAAATATCGGGGCGATTTTTTAATAAATTTAGCACATCAAAGAAGTATCAATAAAAATCCTGCCATCACTGCTTTTCCTGCTAAAAATTTAATAGGGGTAACCCTTTAAGCCGTGCATCTTTACAGCTGGTGACATCCCAAAATAGATAAATCGTACGGCTGGTTGCAGAATTATAAAACCTCGCGCTGAATTAGTGATACAGAAAAAAAGACATTGGGGTACCACATTTTTATAGGATGGGAAGCCATAGATACCATTGTTCCGTTTGGATCAAAAATACCAGCTCTGGGAAATCCGGTTCCGACGCCTATTCCGATATAAAATTACTTACTCATCTTTAGCAAAGGCTTTATTTATACCTATCCGGATCAACTATAGTGGCGGCGATATAGCGATAGGGTTCCGCATCCTCTTGCAGGGCATTATTCCAGTAGTATATCACGACTAATTTGCCGTCCGAACGCTGAATCATCCGGGGATAGCCTACATCTTTGGTTGCCCCGTCTCCGCTTCGAAGGGTTATTTCATTGCTCCAGGTTTTTCCTTCATCTTCACTTATCTTCAGGTGAACTCTTGATCCATAGTCACTACGATAAATGTAGGCTAAGGCAAATCGACCATCATCCATTTTTACCAGCGCCGGAGGAGAGCCTCCATTACCCGTATCAAAGACGGGATTGGTTTCTTCCTGCCATGAGTTCCCATTATCCGTTGATCGAAACGCTTTTAAGAAATCGCGGCGTGGCTCTGGTTCCCGGCTTCGCATTACTGTAAACAATTCCGTCGAAGATAACCGAACGGTAGAAGGCATAATGTCAAAACCTTCTGGTTCTTCCCCAATCCATGAAACACGCTCCCAGGTCAGCCCTCCATCCGTGGTCCTGATATGTGCCACCCGGCCCTCCCGGCCATTCTCTTTGGCAGCATTAACAAAAGTACTCAGTTCTTGCGGCCCATCTACTAAATAGTCTGTACGGGTCCCAATGCCATGGGTATCAAGATCCGGAAAATTATATGGTCCATGCCATTGATGACCTCTGTTATTCGAATAATAATATATTGAAGGACCATTATGATAGTTATCTCTCATCCACGTGATGATGAAACCCGGGTTCGTGAAGTCTTCCATCGGTTCTTTAAGATCGACAGGCTCTTCTGACTCTTCATCAGACAAATTATTATCATAAGCCCAACCTGTTTGGCCAATATCATATGCATCTACAATATCCCATGTGAGTCCTCCATCCAAACTGCGGGCATATTTATTGCGAGTTGTTTTCTTATCGTAAGTATGAAAACCTTCTGTTTCTTTATGGGCAGCTTCGACAAATCCGACAAGTATTTCATCTCCCCAGCTCCATATTCCATTATTAGCCGGCCATCCGGCAAACCGTCCCTCCTCATAATAAACTTTTAAATGTTTGATCCCCGTATCTTTTCCTGTTGGAACGGTAAGATCCGGATTGTTATAGCTGAGACGTGTTAGTGTATCAAGTTTTTTTTCTGATTTTTTCTCCTGCGTACGATCAGTCGTATCCACTTGTAAAATGAAAGGTTCTATACCTTTTCCCAATTCCACATGCTTGACAGATTCTGCCTTTACAATCCCTGAAGGTATTAGCAGAAGTGTTATCAAATAGATGTGTATATGCGATAAATATGGTTGCATGTTAATTGATTCAGTCATTATTCTTTTTAGTGATAATTAATTTTTCAATATATCGCTGTTGGTCATCCAAATCCTGGATTTTCTTTACTTTCAAATGGTCAACTTTGAGGGAAGCTTACAGCTCCCAGTAGAATAATCGTTCCACGTAGCGGGCGCTCCATTCCACAGCCCCCTGCTCACTTCGAAGGCCATTTACGGTTTTTCCATGAGGCGGCTTACATCTATTGCCTATTGTACACTTTCTGATAGGTACATCTTAGTTATAGATCTTATCGCTGAGAGAAGTGGGTCTGTACCTGCTTCCAAATTTTCTTCTTTACTTCCTCTTCGGATTCCATAGCATCAATGGTAAAGAAGCGTTCGTGAGAAGCGGCCATCTCATCAAAACCGGTTATCACTTTCTGAAAGAAGTCATCCCCTGCCTGTTCCATACGGTCTTTCTGTTTTTTAGCAATCCGTTTTTTGGCCTCCCCTAACGGTACCTTCATATAAATTGTCAGGTCCGGCGTTCGTTTGTGGCTGGCAATACGATTTAGATAAGCAATTTCTTCCAAGGGAACTGACTGTCGGCCATAGCCCTGGTAAGCCGTGGTAGAATCAAAGAAGCGATCCAATATGACCACCGCACCGCCTTCCAATGCAGGCAAGAGCTTTTCAGCGACCAGCTGCGAGCGTGCCGCGGAAAAAAGCAACAACTCCGTTACGGAATCCACCTTGTAGTCCGGGTTCAATAAAATGTCCCGAACTCGCTCCGAAACCTCGGGCCCACCCGGATCCCGAAAGACCTCAACCCGTGCCCCCTCTCGTTCAAGTGCTTCCTTCAAATGGCCCATTTGTGTTGACTTGCCACTTCCATCGATTCCTTCAAATGTTATAAACACGTAAGTATAATTAGCTCAGATTTTCAATTTTGAGCTTTAAATATAATAATCATCTTTGGCCCAACGAACTGGAATATTGATTAACCTATTTAGGAATCAACGTTGCATACCTTGTCTATTGATATGCCACAAGGACTTTCTTAGATCAAAATAGCTTATCCGAGGAGGGATCTCACACGTTGATATATGCCGTGCCCACCTCCAAGGGGTATTACTCCCGATGCTTTTACTACTGATAATCCCTAATTAAAAATCATACCGATACTTCTTTTGATCTTCCGTAGGTTCTTTGTCGAGAGCGAAAGCCAATGCAATATACAATAGTAGCGAGGTTCCGGAACCAGCAAAAAATGTTACCACAAACAGTAGGCGGACTACTGTTGTGCTGATTCCAAAATATTTAGCTAAACCGCTGCAAACCCCGGAGATCTTTTTATCACTTCGGGATTTATACAGCTTCTTCTCTTCGCGATAGCCATAGCGATCAAACTGGTATTTACTGCCCTTGTGTCGTTGTTTACGCTCTTTGTTGCCAAGATCATTGTTTAATGTAAAATCTCCCTTTTCTGTATCAACATCATCTGCTTCAAAATCATACCGATACGATTTTTGCCGCTGCTCTTCTTGTCTTTTCTGTCGCTTTTGGGCCTGTTTTTCCTTTTTCCGATCGCCTACAAAAAAGCCAAAACCGACGAGGGTCACCAATACTCCACCAACGAATGGCAATATGGTCACAAGATTTGTTAAATCCGGACCAATACTTAACCCGATGGTCTGCACCATAGCAAGCATTCCCACAAAAAACATTGCAATCCCTGCAATAGTGGCGAAGTTCCAGATATTTGGACTTTCCTTCTTTTCATCTTCCAAAAATTCATCCAATGTATTCTGAAGTTCATGCTCTTCAAAATCCATCAGCGAATCGAACGATTGAGTACTACTATGTGATCTTGTCTTAGCTGCCATAATATTGTTTTCTTGTTTTAAGACCTTATACGATGATAAGTCTCCTTTGTTACAAGATAGAGAATAAACCTTTAAGTGTTACCCAGTCTAAAAAGAATGCTTGCCCTTGCAACTGAACATTCTAATGTGTAGGCTAAGGTGGAATTTTTCAAATTTTATTACTTGGTTCTTACTACAGAAATTTAACACTAATAAACTACAATAAATAAAGAATACATCGTGGCAAACATAGAAGAGCTATTACAAAAAAATGCAACGTGGTCATCGCGCATAAAAGAAGAAGACCCCGACTTTTTTAAGCAGTTGGCAGAAGGACAGAACCCCGATATCCTCTGGATTGGTTGTTCCGACAGCCGGGTGCCCGCCAATCAAATTGTAGATTTACCGCCCGGAGAGCTATTCGTTCACCGTAACATCGCCAATGTTGTTGTGCATACAGATCTTAACTGCTTATCCGTTGTACAGTATGCCGTTGAGGTATTGGAGGTTGATCATATCGTCGTTTGTGGCCATTATGGCTGCGGTGGTGTTAAAGCCGCTATGGATGACCAGGATCATGGGCTGATTGATAATTGGCTGCGTCACATTAAGGATGTGAACCGGTTGAATGCTGAACGTCTGGAAGGACTTTCTCACGATGAAAAAATCAACCTGCTCTGTGAACTGAACGTTAAAGAACAGGTAATCAATGTTAGCAGTACCACTATTGTTCAAAACGCCTGGAAACAGGGAGCCGATCTCTCCGTTCACGGACTTATTTACGGCCTCGAAGATGGTCAGCTCAAAAATTTAGATATGAGTGTCCGTTCAGTAGCTGAACTGGAAGAAAAATATTCTTAATTATTGGATGACTACTTCCAAAAAAATAATCGTACTTATCGGCTGGATTACGCTTTGTAGTCTGGCCGGTATTTTTGGTGCTCAATTCGAGCCCGGGCAATGGTACGAGCTGTTGCAAAAGCCGGCCTGGACACCCCCCGACTGGGTTTTCCCGGTGGTTTGGCCTATTCTTTATCTTCTTATGGGTATATCTGCCTGGTTTATATGGAAAAAGCCCTCCACATCACTCTTCCAAAAAGAATTTCGCTGGTTCTACCTGCAGCTTTTACTCAATGCTCTTTGGTCCTGGTTGTTCTTTGGATTGCATCTTATTGGTTTGGCCTTAGCAGAGATTATGCTCCTTTGGGGAGCTACCTTCACTGTTATAGTACTATTTTATAAAAAAGATCGGATCGCAGGTATTTTGCTCATTCCTTATCTCATTTGGGTGAGCTACGCATCGGCCCTGACATTTGCTATCTGGCAGTTAAATTAACATATACTGCTTATGGACCCTGAATACGATTATATTATAGCAGGTGGTGGCGCTTCTGGGCTCTCATTGGCCTGGCAGTTGCTTAACTCCCCGTTAAAAGATCGTAAGGTTTTAATCGTCGATGCCGACCTCACACCGAAGAATGACAAGACTTGGTGTTTCTGGCATCCGGGCATCCCCCCCTTCTCTGATATCATCCATAAAAAATGGTCCTCCATTGAAATTGGAATCTCCAATGACCACTTCTCTCAGCAGGTTGAACAATACCCTTACTACGGCTTACGAAGCATCGACCTAAAGCAAAAAGTTTTGAAGGCCATAAGAGATCATGCCCATTTCGACCTGTTAGAAAGTTCGGTCGTAAAATTCACCTCCCTGCCCTCTGAACAATCAGCCCTATTGCATACTGAGGATGCTACCTTTAAAGCTTCTTATATTTTCCAGAGCTGCTTTGCCCCCACGGAAATTCATAAATCCGATATTTGCTATCCGCTCAAACAACATTTCCTGGGCTGGGAACTGACGATCGATACCCCTCTCTTCGACGATAGCACTTGTACCCTCATGGATTTTGATGAATCCTTTACCGATGGGGTGGCTTTCATGTATATCCTACCATGGCGTGCTACCTCCGGTCTTTTTGAATATACCGTCTTCTCGGATCAGCTGCTCTCTAAAGAATTTTATGAAGAAAAAATAAGGCTTTACCTGCACAATCGATATAACCTCAGACCTATTGATTATGAAGTAACACGTCGCGAATACGGTGTTATTCCCATGCAAGATCAGCCTGTTATTTCCTGGTATAAACCCCGGATTTTAAACATTGGCACACAGGGTGGACTCACCAAGCCATCCACCGGTTACACTTTTACCCGTATTCAAAACCAAGCCAAAGCTATTGTGGATCAACTGATCGCTAACGGATCTCCTGAACCTCCCTCCCCCTCTAACTTACGCTTCAAGGCTTATGACCTGTGGCTTTTGCATATTTTATACAACCATCCAGCGGAGGCACGCCAGATTTTCCATGATCTTTTCAAAGGAAATTCCATGGACCAGGTATTCAAATTTCTAAATGAAGACACCACCTTAATGGAAGACTTAAAAATCATGGGGTCTCTTCCCTATCGTCCCTTTCTTAAAGCTCTATGGGCTACCCGCAAACGCCTCCAGGAAATATAAGTTATTCATAATATTTCTGGGAGTCTCCCAACAGGTAACCAAACGGTTTTAGCTGATCTACCTGGTCAAACAGGTGTTTTAAGATTCCCACGAAAGGCACAAATAAGATCATGCCGGAAATGCCCCAGAGCTCCCCTCCGATAAGTAAGGCCACCAGGGCAATCATGGGATTGATACTTACCCGCGAGCCGATAATATTAGGCGTAATAAAATTACCTTCTAAAAATTGGACTGTGGCAAAGACCGCAATAACTGCTAATGGATCAAAAAGAGAATCCATAAACAGCAGTGCAAAAATTATGGCCGGCAGGCTGCCTATGATAATGCCGATATAGGGGATTACGGCAAGTAAAGCTGCAAAAATCGCAAAAAATAGCACATGCGGGATACCAACGATCCACAGGCCGATAGCATTGAGCAGTGCCAGCAAGAAAATCACGGTCATCATGCCAACAATATAATTCTGGGTAACACTCTGTATGCCGCTGATGATGGCATTTACAAACTCATCATCTTCATTCCATAGCTTGTGAAAAAAGGTGCGATACATGTTTTTGTAATACATCATAAAAAACACAAAAATGGGTAATAAACCCATAGTCGCAAACATACTGGTTGTGGCTCCTAATGCGGTACTTAAGTACTCGCCACTTCTATTTACAACGGTAGATAGTCCCTGCTCCAGGAATTGAAGCTGACGTTCCGGAGAAATATTAAAAGTGTTCTCGAAAAAAGTCAGGATGTCGTTACTGACCGTTTGTATCTGCTGGTTGGCTTCGGGCAGACGATCAGCAAACTGGACTAACTGAATGGAGAGCAATGAAATAATTCCCCCCAATACGGCGAATAGCAGTACCATACTGATGATGATAGCCAATATGCGGTTAATCTTAACCTTCTCCAGCCATCGGCTTACCGGTTCAAGCAGCATAGCGATGAGTGCTGAAAAGGCTAAAGGCATAAGAATAAATTTGCCGTATGATAGTAGTATAAAAAGCAGTACCAGGCCAAATAAAATAATCGTCCCTTTCAACCAAACAGGATAGGTTTTAGTCATATTTCTAATAGTTATCTATAGATTGCTATTTGTAAGGCGTTGCCTTTTTATATAAACCTGAGACCATTGTAACTCATTATTGTAGGCTTTTTACAAAGCCTGTGCTTAGTCCAGTTGATCCGTAATATCGCCTAACGGCGGATCAAATTCTTCCTGGAAAATTTCAAAAGGCACACGTTTGCCAACTTCATCTTTTACGTTGCTGTCTTCAATAACCTGCTGGTAGGTTTCGTAACAATCCAGCGCATC
Organism: Fodinibius salsisoli; assembly: GCF_026229185.1. GTDB lineage: Bacteria > Bacteroidota > Rhodothermia > Balneolales > Balneolaceae > Fodinibius > Fodinibius salsisoli. The sequence goes on from NZ_JAGGJA010000006.1 coordinate 92,937, forward strand.
AAGGAACTTTTGGTAATCTTCATCATTGGCTTCTACCCAGCAATCAATCTCCCCTTCGGCCGAAGATGAAAGCTTGAACTTTCCCTGGCCTTCCTCCTCATTAAAATGAGTGAAAAAGGCCAGGCGCCTGGGATATTGCTTACCCGCTCGTTTTAAATCACAGTACAGGCGTTTCACTACGGCGTGACTAACCAGGTGATCTTCAAATCCGCTGATGCCATGTACCGCGTAGGTGACCAGCACATCCGGCTTTAGGCTTTCTACATGATCCCGGATTACCCCTTCAATACGCTGTGGATCCAATTCCTTAAGACCGCTGTCGGGCAGATCCAATACTTCCATACCACTTAATCCCAGCACTTCTTCCACACACTGCATTTCTTTAAAGCGTATAGCACCCATCTCTTTTTTGGTTATGCCCAAGCGGAACCGCTGCTTGGTGGCCTCCCCTTTGGTCAGGGTAAGCAAATAGACTTCATGGCCTTTGCGAAGCTGGGCCGCCATAGCTGGTGCCGGACCAAATGATTCATCATCGGGATGGGGGAAAACATAGAGTATTTTCATAGTTAATTTAGGGACTGGTTAAGATTCTGTAAAAGAAATATTTTCTATCGATAGAATATCATAATATCAGTTGCGCAACAGAGGTAATTTCCTTAAGTAAGGATAATGAAAATTATAATGCTATTTAAAAGGTTTTAACTGATTCGCGTGCACAAAATTCAATCACATTTTTTTACGGAACTATTGCATAAAAGATACCTTTTTTTATCACTGAGTGTTGTTCTAATAGCCTCCTTATCGCTAGCTGCATGCAATGGATCAGACCAAACAATGTCCAAAGATTCAGCGCCCTCTCAGGAACAACAAGCAACAGCATCGGTAACGGCTCAAAACGTACGCGATGCGGCATTCAATGGTAATATTGAGCAGGTTCGCAAGGCCATACAACAAGAGATCGATATTAATGAAGCAGATCAGGCCGGACGAACAGCTCTTATGCTGGCATCCTTCAATGGTCACACCCAAATTGTCCAATTGCTTTTGAAGAACGGGGCAACAATTGATGACCGCAATACTGATGGACGAACAGCCCTTATCTTTGCAGCCAGCGGCCCTTTTGCGGATACGGTGAAGCTTCTGTTGGAGAACGAAGCAGATCCTAATGCTACCGACTCCGTTGATGGTTGGTCTGCCCTGATGTTTGCCGCTGCAGAAGGACACCAAGAGGTGGTTCAGGCGCTGCTTGAAGCGAATGCTGATCCTGCGCTCCAAGATAAAGAAGGCGATACCGCTATCGATTTCGCTCAAAATAATAATCATCCTGAAGTTGCAAACCTCCTCAAAAAAGAAGCTAATTAGCCAAAGCATATAATCCCCTGAAACACGGTTAGCACTACTCAGATATAATGAATCGCTCCTATCTCCTCATTCTTATTATCGGACTTTCTCTGGGAATAGGCATCGCCTACAGTTGTACGTACTCTGGCGAAGATTCCGGTTCTCAATCATCAGCAAAGTCTTCTCCGAATCAATTTGTGGGCGATGAAGCCTGTGCTTCTTGCCATGCCGACCAGACCACTTCCTGGAAAGAATCACACCATGACTATGCCATGAAGAAGGCTACGGAAGTGTCGGTGCGGGGTAATTTTAATAATACTACTTTTACCCATAATGGAGATCAGTATCGCTTTTTCCAGGCAGATTCGCTTTTCATGGTCGAAGCCCCCGGCCCGGATGGCAATATTAACGAATACCATGTTACACACACCTTTGGATGGACCCCCCTTCAGCAATATCTGATCGATTTTGGACAAGGTAAACTCCAGGCGTTAAATATTGCCTGGGATACCCAGAAGGAAGAATGGTTTGCCTTAAATCCGGAGCAGGATACCCAGCATGGCGACTGGCTGCACTGGACCGGCGGAGCCATGAACTGGAATACAATGTGTGCCGATTGCCACTCCACAAACTTGCAAAAGAATTACATCGCAGAGGCTGATTCCTTCCACACCACCTGGTCGAACATCAACGTAAGCTGTGAGGCTTGCCACGGTCCGGGAAAGCAACATGTTGACTTTGTGCAATCGGAAGAGGTGAAAGATGCAACCATTGAGCGAATCCGGGAAGACCTTCGCTTAACCCAAAATACCCCCCAGGTTGAGCAAATCAACCAGTGTGCCCAATGCCACGCCCTGCGCGAAGAAGTTACCGGCGATTACCAACACAGCGGCAATTTTTTAGATCACTATAATCCAACGCTTCCCCATCCGGATCAGTACTTTGCCGATGGACAAATTCGGAGTGAAGATTATGTTTATGGGTCTTTTTTACAGAGTAAAATGTTCAACGAAGGCGGGGTGAAATGTAATGATTGTCACGATCCGCACAGCCTGGAACTCAAGGCCAATGTGACTGATAACAGCCTCTGTATGCAGTGCCATGAGCCTCGCTATAACACCATAGAACATCACAAACATCAGGTTAATACCGAGGCCTCCCAGTGTATCAACTGTCATATGCCCGGCCGCTATTATATGGAAGTAGATTTTCGACGTGATCACAGCTTCCGCGTCCCCCGACCTGATTTAAGCGCCCAATTTGAAACGCCCAATGCCTGTAACAACTGTCATGAAGACGAATCTGCCCAGTGGGCCGCAGACGCTGTAGAAGAATGGTACGGCCCCAACCGTCCGGATCATTTTTCTGAAACGCTGGTCCGGGCTGATTCCGTGGGCGCTGATGCTATTCCCCAGCTCAAAAAGCTTATTGGGGATACTGCTCGTCCGGATATTGCCCGGGCAACAGCGGTGTGGTACCTGGGACAATTCCCCGACCAGCAGAGTATGGATATTCTCGAGCAAACACTAAACGACGAAAATCCCTTGGTTCGCAATAGCTCCGCCCGGACGCTGGCATCCTTGCCCCCCGAGATGAAGCTACCCATTTTACAAGATGCGCTGGATGACTCAGTACGTGCCGTCCGTGTTGCCGCCGCCGAAGGCTTAGCTGAATTTTCTGCTGCTGACATCACCTTCAACTTAAAAAGTCATTTTAATGATGCCCTCGCTGAATACAAACAATACCTAAATGCCAGTCAATACTTTCCTCAGGGACAGATGAACCGTGGGCAATACTTTGAGAAACAAAATCAACCTCAAAAAGCCATTGATGCCTATCAAAAGGCGCTGCAGAGGGATCCTTATTTTAATGCCGCCCGGATAAACCTGGCCTATATCTATAATGGTCAGGGTAACAATACGGAGGCCAAACAATTATTAGAAACCGTCATTAAGCAGGAGCCTCAATACGGGCCTGCCCACTATTCGCTGGCGCTCTTACTGGCAGAAGGAAAACAGCTACAACGGGCGCTCTCCCACTTTGAGAAAGCCGCTACCCTGATGCCTGCGAATACAAGAGTTCGCTACAACTGGGCCATCAGCCTGCAACAGCTTAATCGTCCGGAAGAAGCCGAAGAAATCTATCTTGAAGCCATCAATATTGCCCCGGATAACCCCGAATACCGTTACGGCATTTGTACGCTGTATATCCAGCAAAAACAATATCAAAAAGCCTTACCACACGCCCAGAAACTCGTGGAACTGCAACCTCAAAACAGCCGGTTCCGACAGCTCCTTGAGATGGTTAAGCAACAGAATTAGAAATTTACTTCCTGTATAAAGGATGGACATGTAGGACGGGTTGTCAACCCCTCCAGCTGACCTACATGGATTGATTTTACTTCGCTGTATCAAGCAGCTTTCAGATATTTGCCTATTTATTGAATAACTCATTTTAATTGACTAAAGTGCTCATCAATTCAATTTAAATCTTGACTATTAGCAAATGAGAACAATGTTGGTGAATTCTAAGAAAAATTACATTCCAAATATTTTAATTCTGCTGGCGCTCAGTTTCACATTAATTCACTGTTCCAGTACAAAAGAGGCAACATCTGAAAACTATATTGGACTTGACTCTACCCTTACCAAAAAAGAAGCGGTGGATGAACTCATGGTTTTGATGAACATGAAAGAGCAGGTTAACAAGAATATGGAAATCACGGCTGATATGTTAGCAAAATCAAATCCTATGCTCGCCACTTATAAAGAAGAATTGCAAAATTTTTATAAAAAATATTTGAGTTGGAAAAAGATTGGAGATGATATTAAAAAGGTATATTTCGATAATTATACACAGAAGGAACTCAATATGCTTGTAGGCTTCTATCGTACGGATTCAGGCCAAAATATCGCGAAGAAAATGCCAGAAATATTTCGCCAAAGTGCAGAAGTTGGACGTAAAGAAGCCATGAAACATCAGGGTGAGCTGCAACAAATGATTATGAAAAAAACACAAAGCCAATAATTCAGGCTATCCGTCGGACGGCAAACCGGCCGCCAGACAGTTTTGTGAGAGCCTCTATTTTCATTCCTGACTGTATCAAGCGTCCACGCTTGATACAATATTAGCGTGGACACTTATCTTAGCAGGGTTATTGGCTATTTTGCGGCCAAGGCACCAATTATTTAGTACAGCTCTGCCATGGCAAGACAACGATCTACATCCTCAATTGCAATAGAAGACGAAATTTTGTAATTGTTAGGGTTTAAAAATTAAGGCTAACCTATTTTATCCAAAACTATGAAACATCGGGATGAACAAGTCCCTATCTTAGAGTTCAATAATGTCATCGCCTATCGGAATGATACCAAGGTCATGGATCAGTTTTCAATGCGGATTGATCAGCTGCAACATACGGCTATTCTGGGTCCTAATGGCGCTGGAAAATCCACGTTTATCCAGCTGCTGACCCACCAGCTTCATCCGTTAGCAACGGATGATGACACCCCGCCCATCCGGGTTTTTGGGAAAGATCACTGGGTGGTTTCCGAACTTCGCAAACGGATTGGCATTGTCTCTCCCGAGATGGAATATGAAATATTGCATAATCTAAAGCACGGCCGTACCAATGGCCGGGGTGTGGTCATCACGGGTTTCTTCTCCAGCATGCAGTTATTTGCCCACCATAGCATTACCGATGAGATGAAACGCAAAGCCGACCGTACCCTGGAAATGATGGATGCCGGATACCTCGCCGATCGGATGTTCAATCGTATGTCAACCGGAGAAGCCCGCCGGGTTCTTATTGCCCGGGCCCTGGTGACAGACCCCGATGTTCTGGTCCTGGATGAACCCACGACTGCCCTGGACCCGGTAGCACGTGAAAAATGCCTCCAATGGATTCGCAATATAGCCCAACAAGGAACCTCTGTTATTATTGTGACGCATCATATTGAAGAGATAATTCCTGAAATCAACAATATTGTACTTTTACGGGATGGGAAAACCATTGCCAGCGGACCGAAGGACAAAGTACTGACTTCAAAGAAATTGAGTACTGTTTATGGCCACCCACTTAGGTTGAAAGAAAATAACAATGGCCATTATATTGAGCTTAACCAGGATGCTTCCTGACTTACATCAATACGAAGCAATTGCATTATACTTAGAGAATAGACGGCTTATTCCAGCCTTACAGTGGTTAATAGATACGAAAGGAAATCTATGCTGACTTTGCCGGCAACCTTACCTCAACATCCTCCAACACAGGATTTTCCACTCTCGTATCACTTTCGATATTTCCATCCCGAAGGCGAATAATTCGGCGGGCATGATCAGCAATCTCATCTTCGTGGGTGACCAGCAGAATAGTATTACCCATGCGGTAAAGCTCCTCAAACAGCATCATGATCTCTTCACCGGTTTTGGTATCCAGGTTACCGGTTGGCTCGTCGGCCAGTAATATCGACGGATTGTTGACCAAAGCCCGGGCGATAGCCACACGTTGACGTTGTCCCCCGGAAAGTTCATTGGGCCTATGATCAATCCGATCGCCAAGCCCTACCCTTCCCAGGGTTTTTGCAGCCCGGCTATGCCGCTCCGACGTCTTTACACCGGCATAAATAAGCGGAAGCTCTACATTTGAAATACAATCTGTACGAGGCAGCAGGTTAAAGGTCTGAAAGACAAAACCTATTTCCCGGTTCCGTACTTCCGCAAGCTCATCGTCTTTGAGTTCACTTACATCCTGGCTGTTCAACCGGTACATTCCTTCAGAGGGCGTATCCAGGCAGCCAATAAGGTTCATCATCGTTGACTTTCCAGATCCCGAAGGACCCATGATGGCAATATATTCATTCTCTTGCACATCAAAAGAAACCCCATCAAGTGCACGCACTTCCTGGGTTCCCATCTGATAGATTTTCGTGAGGTCCTCGACCTTTATGACCGGTTCTTTCATAATATTTTTTATCTGATGTAAGAAAGCGATTTCACAATCTATTTAAACTTTTAGTTAAGCGAAACCGTTTGATCCATCTTTCCGATATAATAATCTAACAGCTTTTTTTGGAAAATGACGCGAAACAGGGCTTGTACCCTGCTGGCCTGGGCCTCAACGTACTGGGCGTTGGCATCACTTAATTCGATCAACGTTCCGGCTCCTACTTCGTACCGTTGCTTTTGTGTTACATATGATCGTTCAGCCGCGCGAAGAGCCTTTTCTGATGATTCAAGCTGCTGCGTATACGACTTATAATCATTATAGGCCTGGTTAACCTCCTGGATAACCTGCAGCTCCGTCTCTTCTAAATTAAGCTTCGCATTTTTGTAATTAATCTGCTGGGACTGTACACTGGTTCGTGTATTCAGATTTCCAAAAATGGGGATACTCAGCGACAGCCCTATTGAACGCTGGATATTCTGGTCAAAGAACTGATCTTGAAAATCAACGGGAATTCCATCTGAGTACCTACTTCCAACAGAACCGCTTAAACTCAACGAGGGATAAAGACTTCCGCGGGTAGCGCTCAACTGGTGCCTAAGAGACTGTATGTTAAATCGCTCGCTCTGCAAGTCGGACCGGTTCTCCAAGGCGGTGGACACTAACTGGTCAAGCTCATAGCCCGCCATATTGGTACGAATCGTTGTGGAATCAATCTCGGGTGTCTCGAACTGGTAATCCTCAAGAGGGTCGATCTGCAGAGTTTGGATTAACTGGAGCCGACTGGATTGCAGAGCGTTCTCCGAATTTACTACAGCAAGCTCATTATTAGCAACGGTAGCCTCCTGGTTGTAGAGGTCAACCGTAGGCCGAGAGCCTACCTCTACCTGTGCCTGAACCTGCTCCAACGTTTTTTGGGAGGCAGCCAGGTTTTCACGATCTATTTCCAGGAACTGTTTATTAAGAATAAACTGTAAATAGTTGCTTGCTGTATTAAAGATAATATTTTCACGTACACGCTCTTGGTTCTGCTCACTGGATCTTTCATCATATTGACTGCTCCTCAGAGAGTGCAAGTTTTCAAGTCCGCTAAAAATAGGGAGGTCAGCATTTAAGTTGCCAAAAAGGGAGTTGGTTGTTTCTGTAACAATTTCACCGATATCCTGGTTAAAGTTACGGCCAATATTTTTGCTGCCAGATACATTAGCTCTTAAAGAAGGCAAATAGTCGGCTTTTTCGCTTAAGACCTGTTTCTTTGCCAATTCAACATTATTACCGGCTACTTTAAGCTGGCTGCTGTTCTCTAATGCTATGTTGATGGCATCCTGTAACGAAATATTCCGATCATCAGGTACTGTTTGGGCTTGGGCAGCAATGGAAAGGCTTAACCCGACAATGATTATTAATATCCCTTTTCGCATGTTAATAAATAACTTAGTTGATTCTTTAATTGCGTGTAAGTACACGAACTATTATAAAAATAGTTACACTTCCTAACGTATTTTTTATGTAAAAAGATAAAAATCATTTTCTGGCTATACGCTTGTATCACGCTTAGGATTAAAATCCATTCAGCCAGTCATCACCGAGAGCTTTGCTTAAGAGGCAATAGGTCTGGGCTATAGATCAGGAGACCATTCTTTGAGAAAGCATCTGTATACGGTAAAGAATGGAGGATGGGTATACTATTTTACCCCGGGCGTTCAAGAAAAGTCTCCCCTGCATATATTTTTATCTCACTCATCCACGACTCCATTCGTGCTTTCAAATTGTTGGCCGGCTTTTTCATCAAATTTTTTCTCCATAAAGTCCGTCACAAAAGAAAGGGCCTTTTTGGTAGCCATTCGTTTCAGCTCATAGAGAACCGTATTGGTAAATTTATGGTCCGAAGAAGAAGTCCCCGAGGTTGATGTAGCACGCCTATCGTCTTCATGGCCTAACAAAAAGCCCAAAAGCACCGCTCCCCCTACAACCGGAAGTGGGTGCTTGCGGATAAAGGCTTTGGGATCCAGCTTATCACTTACTTCCGTTCGTACCTGGTCTATAGAGTCATCCAGTTCATCCTGGATATTATGAAGTTCTGCTTCCAGCTCTTTTTTCTTCTGTTCAAGCTTATCAACTTTATCTTGTGCCATAATAATATTTATACTTCGTTATTAAATGGTTGCTCGAATTCGGGGGCTTTTAATTTTTTCTCTGTAGAAGTCCGCTCCTGCTCTTCAACGGCTTCTATCACTTCTGCTTCGAAACGCTCTTGTAGCTCATGGAGCAAGCTCTGCGGCTTTAACGACATAAACAGCCCGCCCAAGATTAATAGCGGAATAGAAACAAGCACATATCCGAGGCTTTCACTGCCCAGTAGGTTACCCAGATAAATAGCCAGAGCAAAAAGCAAAAAGCAGATCCCTCCTACCAGTAAAAGAGCGCCCGCCGACCGCTGGACGGAAATAGCCATCCACCTCGAAAAATGTTCACCGGCATTGAGCATCACCAGCTCCAGGCGTTTTTCGACATACCTCTTGAGATCAGTCGTGATGCTGCGAAGCTTCTGTCCCACTTGGTCTGTAACCTTATCTGATTTCATCTTAATTATTTATCGGAACTTAATATCTTGCCGATTACATATCCCGCAAATAATCCCACTGCAACGCTTTTGATGGGATGCTCACGAATGATACCTTCGGCCCGACCTTTTAATTCTTCTACCTGTTGAGGAAGTTCATCGTTTTCTACCATCTCTCGCCCTCGCTCCAGGGCATCATCCAAACGCCTGTTGACGTTATCAAGTATCTCTTCATTCATAACTGTTGCATTTAATTGGGAATTACAACCTTTCTTTAAACCTAATTATAAGGAAATTATTGCTAAAGTTATGCAAGAATTAGCCCACTCAATCGTACCACGGGCTTTTAATACCTCCCCATTGTGCAGCCATATTGAGTGACTCACTTTAGCCTATAGCTTCAGTTTTGGATATAGGCGTCATACGGTTGCTTTTAACAAAGTTCATTGGCATACCATTATCCCAAAAGTGGTCTTCTCATCCGAATGCTGGGGTTTACCTCAGATGAGTGTAAAGGCACTTGATCTATTCAGCAGAATTTGTTCTACGAAAACCAATAGACAAACGTTGCATCTCAAGGAATTTGATGCAATCTTAAGGCCACTTCTTCAGCATTAAGATTTATTGAATCAAATTTATACCTATGCAGCTCGATATTTTAGCTTTGGCCGCCCACCCAGATGATACTGAACTTTGTTGTGGGGGCACGCTTTCCGCACTGGTCAATCAAGGAAAAAAAGTTGGGGTTGTGGATTTCACCCAGGGCGAAATGGGAACCCGCGGCACGCCCAAACAACGGCTTAAAGAGGCTTCAGCTGCAGCCGATGTTATTGGCCTGGAAGTACGCAAAAACCTGGGACTGCCGGATACCGATATCCGGAACAGCCGCGAAAATCAGCTTAAAATTATTCAGCAGGTTCGAAAGTATCAGCCGCATGTTTGCCTCGTTGGCGCCCCTTCCGATCGGCATCCCGACCACGGGCAAGCAACCCAGCTGGCCCTGGATGCCATTTTTTACAGCGGACTTACAAAAATGGAGACTACCGATGAGCAAGGGAATGTTCAAGAGCGCTGGCGGCCTTCCCACGTCTTGCATTATATGCAGGATCGTCCTTTTGAGCCGGATGTGATTTTTGACATCAGCGATACGTTTGAGACCAAGAAAGAAGCGATCTTAGCTTTTGAGAGCCAGTTCAATGTTGCGGATCCGGATGATGAGCCCGAATCCTACATTTCAAGCACGAAGTTCTTCAAAGGTATTGAAGCCCGTGCCCGCCACTATGGACACTTAATCGGAGCTACTTATGGCGAGGCTTTTAAATATCACAATGGTCCTATGCCGATGAAGTCTTTTGGGACATTTTTTGAGACGGATCCCTTCAGATAACAGACGTGAGACGATAAATGGGAAACGGGAGAAGTGAAGCTGAAAAAAGCCTAAGGTTTCGACTATCTTACTACTCAAGACTGACGGCTTAAAACTAACTCGCTCTCCGTAAACTGCTCCCGGATGTTATCCAATAAAAAAGAGTGTACTGTTGGATTTCCGGCAATAATTCGCTTGCCGAAGAGCCAGTCCTGCTCTCCTTTCCAATCGGTTATAAGTCCGCCAGCCTCTTTTACGATAAGAGCAGCGGCTCCCACATCCCAGGGATTGAGCGAATATTCGTAGAAGCCATCGAGGCGCCCGGCCGCTACGCAACATAAATCGTAGGCTGCGGCGCCGGCTCTGCGTATGCCTTGTGTGTTATGGATCAGCATGCGAAAAAAAGCGAGGTAGTTATCTACCAGGCTCATGTCATTATACGGGAAGCCCGTTCCGATTAGCGAAGCCGACGGATCTTCAAGCTTGGATACCGAAATGGGTTTTCCATCCAGGTAAGCCCCCTCGCCGGCCAGGGCCGTAAAATATTCATCCCGTGATACTTCCAGCACCAACCCCATTTTAGGCTGACGGTTTTCCCACAAGCCAATAGATACGCAGTAGACCGGAAATCCATGAGCGAAGTTAGTCGTCCCGTCAATAGGATCGATTAACCAGGTACGTCCTTCGGGCAAAACCAGTTCTTCAGAAGACTCCTCAGCCAGGATATGGTCATCCGGAAAAGCCCTTTTGAGCACCAAGATAATCTTTTTTTCCGATTGAAGATCCGCATCGGTCACCAGATCGTTCTTGCCCTTAAAGTTAACCGAAAAGCTGTTGGATGATTGAAAATCACGAATTATTTCAGCTGCTTCACCAGCTGCCTTTCTTGCGGTATTCAGTTCCGAGGTATATTTCGACATGCTAAATGTTTAAGTATTTCTGATAAAATTATCTTCAGCTCATGAATAAATTACTGTGCCTGTACTCGAGCTTACTTTCATAAAAAGAGTACCTGTTTAGCAGTTGGATTCAGTAGCCATTAAAAAGACATATAGCCTTCTTCCCATCCTCAGAAAAATTCGGGAAGCCGGGATCTCATGGTGGTAACCAACGTTGACCTACTGCCAGCTCGGCAACGTTCTCTAACTTTGAGAAATCCTGAAACGAGTTCAGGATGACAAGAAACCTATTTTCAACCTCCTAACTGGCGCAAGCGTCCGCTTATGCCATAAACCTAACTTTTGGTCCGAGCGGCGCCCGAACCAGTGATTTTATACACGCTGAGTGTTTTCCATTCAAAACTTAATACTCACTACTTCTTACTTATTATTATCCTTCATTTTATATTCAAACACCTTATCCGACACGCTCTTGGCCGCTTCGGTATCCGGATCGGGAAACAACTCATCAACAGGCGATTGCTGTAGCAACGTCCGCCGGCGCCCGGCTTCTTTCATGAGCTTCATCACTTTCTTACGCTCCTCTTCACCTTCTGCCGTATTATACTGGCTGTATAAATCCTCTTGTAATCGTTCTATAAAGTGTGCTTTTAACGCCTTGAGTGCCCCTTTGGCCGTTCTGTAGGGATTTTTATCCTTTTTGTACTGGACCCCTATCTTTTCGTGATGCCGCTCGCTCACCGAATGCTTTTCGAGCACAATTTCGCCCACCAGCTCCGGATAGGGATGCTCCCGGTTCGCATAAACCTCCACGCTCACTTCCTCTTCCGCTTTGTATTGTTCAATAATATCTTCATAAAAAGCACGGATCTCCTCATCCTCAAAATGTTTTTCTGAACAGTATGAGCCGATATAGTCGATCATTTCACGACCATACATCAGCATTAGCCGGATGAGCTCTTTTTCATAATTGGGACGCTTTTGAGGGGGGGCCGGTCTCTTCTTTTCGGGCCGATCTTCAACCTGCTCGCTAAACCCTACCGTATGGGTATGGGGAGGTGGGGTAGCCTGCCCTCCTTCTTGCTGCTGTTGGCGCTGTTCGCGTTCCCTGCGCCGTTGCTCCCGCTTCTTGGCACGCATGCGCTCTTCTTTGAGTTCTTTGCGAATTTTTCCTAACTCATCGAACAGTGCTCGGTCCCCCACCTTGGCCTTGCTGTTCAAATGTTGTACAAAGGTCTCCCGGGATACCGGATCCGGCATGTGGGCAATACTTTCCAGGATTTCATTAATCACTTTCTTCTTCTCGGTGGGCGCTTCCCATCGACCTTCGTCTTTGGCCTTATGAATTTGGTAGGTCAGGAAATCTTCCGAGGCTTCCTGTTTTAACTCCAGGAACGAATCTTTGCCAAACTGGCGGACAAATGAATCCGGATCTTCTCCTTCGGGCAGCTCCAGCAGCTTCACATCCATGCCTTCGCGAAGCGCAATATTAATGCCTCGTTTCATAGCCCGCTGACCGGCTGAGTCGGAATCATAGATCATCGTAATGGTGTCTCCATAACGATGCAGCAGGTTCATCTGCTGGGGGGTTAGCGAGGTACCACTGGAGGCCACAATATTATTGACGCCGTTCTGCTGCAGTGAAATGACATCGGTATACCCTTCCACCAGTATCACTTCGTCGGTCTTGCGGATCTCGTTTTTCGCAAAATTGATACCATACAGGACCTTACTTTTATTATAAACCTTGGTCTGCGGCGAGTTGATGTATTTTGCCGTCTTTTGTTTGCCGAGCACCCGTCCGGCATAAGCAATCACTTTGCCCGATGGATTGAAAATGGGAAACATCAGCCGTCCTCGAAAGGCATCATAAAATCCGTCCCCGCGGTTACTGGGCTTAATCAGTCCGGCTTCCAGCAGATACTCTTCATTGAGTCCGGAATCCAAGGCAGCACGATAGAGTTTCTCTCCACCGGCAGGGGCATAGCCGAGTCCATATTTTTTAATGATCGTACGGTCATAGCCTCGTTTCTGCAGGTAATCACGTGCTTTCTGGGCTTCATCAGTTTCCATCAGGTGACGAAAGAAAAAGACGCCAGCATATTTTAAGGCATGGTAAATACCTTCCCGCAGATGATGATCTTCATCAAATTCCTGTTCATCTTCTTCGGGAAGCGATACCCCGTACCGATCGCCCAGCGAGCGCAGCGCTTCCACAAAGCCAACGCCCTCCATCTCCATCATAAAGTTGAAGACATCTCCTGAGGCTCCGCATCCAAAACATTTGTAGATGCCCAGGTCCGGCGTTACATGAAAAGAAGCCGTACGCTCGTCATGAAAGGGACAGAGCCCCTTCCAGCTGCGACCGGAACGCTTCAATTTGACGTAGTCTTCGACCACTTCGACGATATCCGCCGCGCCGCGTACTTCTTCTTTTTTTTCATCAGGAATCATTGCTGACATAGGGTAGAAAGGATAACGGTTATTCCCTTTTTTTTCACCTTATTTTTTAAAATTCAGGGAATCAATGACTCCACATCAGAGGCGTGGAAAATTATCTGTTTATTTAGAAAAAAGAGGTCAATAAAGATGGTGATTGACTTCGCCTTCCTAATAATTCTTCGTGGCTATAAGCCGTTGAATTGCCCTGGTGGGTGTTAGAACCAAAACAAAAATAAAAAGCGGCTCCCATTGCTGGAAGCCGCCCTATATTCCTTAGTAGCTTAGCGCTTACCGTTACTGCGTGGAAACGCTGATATCTGCAGCTAATTTAATACGATTTTCAGCCCGCTTAAGTGATTTCTGAGCACGTTCCTTGTCGATATCCTCTTCATCAGAGTCTAACCGTTTGCGTGCCCGTTCCTTTGCTTTCTCAGCTCGCTCAACATCGATTTCTTCAATCGGTTCAGCAGCCTCGGCCAGCAAATTCAGGCTATTATCTACGACCTCTACAAAACCACCGGTGATAGCATAATGTTGCTCCTCTCCGGTAGCTTTACGGACCACTATCTCTCCTATCTCAAGCGTCGACATGATGTTGGCGTGTAACGTCTTAACCTCAAAGCTACCCTCCGTACCCGGCAGCTTAACGCCCGTTACTTCCTCATCAAATAATGACCCTTCGGGAGTAAGAATTTGTGCTTTAAAACTGGTCATAGTTTATCGTTATTCTGCTGCTTCAGCTTCCTGTTCTTCAACCAAGAGTTTCTCGCCCTTCTCTTCAGCTTCCTCAATGGTTCCAACCATGTAGAAAGCGTTCTCGGGCAAGTGGTCGAGTTCACCTTCCAGAATCTTCTTAAATCCTTTTACGGTATCCTCAACATTGATGTATTTACCCGGCTGACCCGTAAACTGTTCAGCTACAAAGAACGGCTGACTGAGGAAACGCTGGATACGTCGGGCACGGGCGACCGTGGTCTTGTCTTCATCCGAAAGCTCATCCATACCCAGAATAGCAATAATATCCTGCAAATCTTTATATTTTTGAAGAATCTCAATGACTCCCCGGGCAGTATCATAATGTTCTTTCCCTACCACATGCGGATCCAAAATTCGCGATGACGAATCCAGCGGATCTACAGCAGGATAAATACCGATCTGTGTGAGCGCACGACTCAGGGTCGTTGTAGAATCCAAGTGGGCAAAGGTTGTGGCCGGTGCAGGGTCGGTCAAGTCATCAGCAGGTACATAAACAGCCTGCACTGATGTAATAGAACCGCCTTTTGTTGAAGTAATACGCTCCTGGAGGTCACCCATCTCAGTAGCCAGTGTCGGCTGATAACCTACCGCAGAAGGCATACGTCCCAACAGCGCAGATACCTCAGAACCCGCCTGGGTAAATCGGAAAATATTGTCAATGAAAAGCAGGATATCGCGCGAAACTTCTTCGCGGAAGTATTCAGCCACCGTAAGGCCGGAAAGCGCTACACGTGCACGGGCTCCGGGGGGCTCGTTCATCTGTCCAAATACGAAGGTCGCCTTTGACTCTTTCAGGGCTTCTTTATCTACTTTTTCAAGCTCCCATTTACCATTTTCGAAAGCTTCCTTAAATTCTTTGCCATAATTAATAATATCGGCTTCGAGCATTTCACGCAGAAGGTCATTCCCTTCCCGCGTACGCTCACCAACACCGGCAAATACGGATAATCCACCGTGTCCTTTGGCAATATTGTTAATCAATTCCTGGATAAGAACCGTTTTACCTACACCGGCACCACCGAATAAGCCGGTCTTACCCCCTTTGGCATAGGGACAAAGCAAGTCAATAACTTTAATGCCGGTCTCAAGCATCTCGGTAGAAGTTGCCAGATCTTCAAAGTTGGGAGCGGGGCGGTGAATAGGATATTTCCGGTCGCCTTTGGGTGCTTCAATACCATCAATGGGCTCGCCGACTACATTAAATACACGCCCACGGATGTCTTCGCCAACGGGCATGGATATGGGAGCACCGGTATCAAGAACCTCGGTTTGTCTCACCAAACCGTCCGTTGAGTCCATCGCAATCGTACGTACGCGATTTTCGCCCAAATGCTGAGCAACTTCCAGGTAAAGTTTCGATTTGTCTTTACGTTCAATTGAAAGGGCATTTAGTACGGGCGGAATGTTTCCTTGATCAAAGTCAACATCCACAACCGGACCAATAACCTGTGCAACGGTTCCTTTATTCATTATCTACGTGGATTATAATGAGTTAAATATTGATATTTTTGTCGAAGTGTTCCATTACTCTGGAAGCGGCGAAAGTTAGGCTTTTTCCGAAGAAAAGGCAAAAGTTATAATGCAATAATCCCAATTGAACCGATTCTAATCCTCAGGGTTAAAATTCGAGTCGAAACACCTTGTTTCCGCTCCAAGTTTAACCTATTATTACATTTGGAGGGAACAAAAAGATTAAAATAAAGGTTACAAAAGTAGTTTTGCAACAAACAGGGATTACCATCGCACTCCACCTTGTATCCGTAGTCATTTAGACGCCACGATTTAAAGGTGTAGGTTTAACTTGTGATATCGGATTATAATTATGGTTACGAATTCATACAGCCACATCATATTTGCCACTTCAAGTGTGTAGATAACAATAGCTCGACCATTCATCCTAATACTTTTAATTAAACTGGTAGCCGTCATGTCGACATATTCTCATCGCTCAACCAAGCTGAGCATCCTCAGTGTATTTATTTTTGCCCTTCTGTTTATAACCACCGCTCCCCTGCAGTCCCAGGATCTGGATGTACCGTATGTTCCCACCCCCAATGAAGTGGTAGAGAAAATGCTGGACTTAGCGGATGTTCAATCCAGCGACTATGTCATTGATTTGGGTTCCGGCGATGGTCGCATTGTCATTGCTGCTGCCAAACGCGGGGCTTCCGGTCACGGTATCGACCTGGATCCCGAGCGCATTGCCGAGGCCCGCGAAAATGCGCAATCCGAAGGACTTGATGACCGTATCATGTTTATGGAAGAAAACCTTTTTGATACGGATTTCACCAAAGCCTCCGTCATAACGATGTACCTGCTCCCTTCAGTTAACGAGAAGTTACGGCCCGAGCTGCTGGATAAGATGGAACCCGGCACGCGTATCGTATCGCACAGCTTTAGCATGGGCGACTGGAAAGCCGATAAAAAAGCCGAAGTCAGTCCTCCTAATTCCAGCCGAACTCATGACATCTATTTCTGGATTATCCCCGCAAAAGTAGCAGGTGAATGGAGCTGGTCGAGCAATGGCACCGACTTCGACATGAATATTAATCAACAATTCCAGGAAATTTCGGTTAGGATCTACGACGGAAACGGGAGCTCGTACAACATCCAGAAACAAGAATTAACGGGCGACCGCATAACGCTGCGGGCGGTGAATGGAGATCAAAGCTACATTTTAAGCGGACAGGTTACCGATGGATCCATCGAAGGCATCATACAGCACCATAACGGTGATGATAAATCTATTATCCCATGGTCAGCATCGCTTAATTAACCTTTATAGCTTTAGCCATAATTTTCCATTGACCGATAGTATATGAAGGATGCCGGTGGTGATCGACCTGCACAGATTTTCACGAACCTGAGCGCCATAGCCGTAATCATCGGTATTGTTGTGGGGATAGGTATTTTTCGACTTCCCTCAATGGTGGCCCAAAATGTCTCTTCGGAAATCCACTACCTGGCCTTCTGGCTGGCCGGGGGATTGATTTCCATTATTGGTGCGCTATGCTATGCGGAACTGGCTTCTTCCAAACCCGATGCCGGCGGTGAATACCATTTTTTGACCGAAGCTTACGGATCCACTGTCGGCTTTCTATTTTCATGGGGACGGCTGGCCATTATTCAAACAGGATCCATTGCTCTTGCCGCCTTCATCTTAGGAGATTATGCTTCGGTCATCTATGATTTAGGGCCTTATAGCTCCTCCATCTATGCCGCTCTCACCATCATCACGCTCACAACTCTTAATATTTGGGGCACGCATCCCTCCAAAAACACCCAGAGCTTTTTAACCTCTCTTATCGTACTTATTCTTTTGCTGGCCGGGGTGGCCGGACTGATGAATGGTACTTCTACTGATCTCGAACCCCCTTCTGACATTGGCAGCAGCTCAGCCGGGGCAGCCATGATTTTCGTACTCCTGACCTACGGCGGCTGGAATGAGGGCGTTTACCTTTCAGCAGAACTCAAAGATGTTCGAAAAAATATAACCAAGGTACTGATATCGGCTCTCTGCTGTATTACCGTCCTTTATTTGATGATTAATGTGGCCTACATACAGGTCCTGGGGCTGGAGACCATCCGGAATTCTGATGTAATCGGAGTTGCACTAAGCAACCAGCTGATAGGCTCCGGTGGTTCTTTTGTGATGGCCATCATCGTCATTATTTCAGCCCTCTCAACGGCCAATGCTACCATTATCACCGGTGCACGAACCAACTACGCCCTCGGCCGGGATTTTCAACGGCTCGGCTTCCTGGGCCGCTGGAATAAAGAATACAACGCTCCTATTAACTCACTGCTGGTACAGGGGATCATTGCCCTGGCGCTGGTGGTGCTGGGCAGCGTTACCCAAGAGGCCGTCTCGACGATGGTAGATTATACCGCACCGGTCTTCTGGCTTTTTATACTGCTTACCACGGGCTCACTCTTTGTCTTCCGCTATAAAGAGAAGGAAAGCACATCAACAGAGCCATCATTTCGGGTACCGCTGTATCCCGCAACGCCTATTCTCTTCATGCTTGTCTGCTGCTACCTGTTGTATTCCAGCATCGCATTTACCGGGAGCGGCGCCCTGCTGGGCGTAGGTATTTTATTACTGGGCTTACCCATTTACCTTTTCGCACGGCCCCGCGCATCCCGCAGATAGCATATCCCAAAAAATCCCCCAGATTCCTCATTCTGTATTAGCAACTCCCCTCCTAAAACTGTATTTTTTGCAACCTTGGTCGGCCGACTTTTTCCTTAATCATTGCAATTTATATACCGATGCTATTCATCGGCAGCAAGTGAAGCGCAGGTCGCGACTGATGGTGTATTACCTGTAAAGTTTAACCTAAAAATTGGATATCGCCTTGGATACTGAAGCATCTGCTCGTTCTGTCAGCGTAGAAATATTAATCGATTTTGATGAAAATAATGTCTTAGATTATTCAGTTGCCAATCAACTTGATTCGCGCGGCCGCGCTGAAGTACGTGAATATGTGCAAAACATTTTAAGGCGTCGCTCCTATCTCGATTTCCTGATCGATGAGTTTTCCAACGTTAAGATCGCTGAGATGAAGTCGAGCCTGAAGAACATTCTTCGGCTGGGCATCTATGACATGATCTTCATGGACAGTACGCCCGACTATGCGGCTATCAACGAGTCGGTGGAAATTGCCAAAATTAAGCTGGGCTCTCGCACGGGCGATCTGACCAACGCTATTATGCGCAACCTGCAGCGCGATATCGATAACTTACCCAAACCTTCTTTTGAAGATCGCACCAGGCTCGTTGCCACCACCTTTTCTCATCCGGAATGGCTGGTGAAGCGCTGGACCGAACGTTTTGGCGAGCGCGAGGCCTTTCAACTGATGCAGGCCAACAACAAACGGCCCGCTTATTTTATACGGGCCAATAACCTGCGCACCAAGACCAAGAATTTTAAGCTCCGGATGACCAAGCATGATATTGCCTTTACCGAAAGCGACTGGCTGCCGGGCTATTTTGAAGTGGACAGCGTAGCTCCATTCATCACCAAAGGCTGGCTGCAAAAAGGGTTCTGCCAGATCCAGGATATCGCCGCAGGCTTTGCTCCTTTTCTTCTGGATCCCCAATCGGGCGAAGATGTTTACGAT
The DNA here is from genome assembly GCF_026229185.1 of Fodinibius salsisoli. GTDB lineage: Bacteria > Bacteroidota > Rhodothermia > Balneolales > Balneolaceae > Fodinibius > Fodinibius salsisoli. The sequence continues at coordinate 112,372 of NZ_JAGGJA010000006.1, forward strand.
TTATGTGCGGCCCCGGGAACCAAGAGCGTGGTGATGTCGGACCTTATGAATGCCGAAGGCAGCATTTTGGCCGTCGACATTTCTTCGGAACGCCTCGATAAGCTGGCAGAAAGCGCCCTCTCCTACCATGCAGAAAATATTCGTGTCCGCCGGGCCGATGTGACCGAGCTGGAACTGGATGAAGCCGATGCCGTACTGCTGGATGCCCCCTGCACCGGCACGGGCGTGTTAAGCAAACGGGCCGACCTGCGATGGCGCCGAGATCAAGAAGGCCTTGACAATGCTGTTGAACAGCAAGCCAAATTGTTAGACTCTGCGGCCAAAATGGTTAAAGTAGGCGGACGTTTGGTCTATAGCACCTGCTCTCTGGAAGAAGAAGAAAATATGGAGCAGGTCATGAACTTCCTCGACCGCAATGAAAACTTTGAGATACAACCAGTAGAAGGCTACGTGCCCGATGAAGTCATCGCTCACGGTGGACTGGCGTACCAGACTTTCCCCCACAAGCACGGCTGCGACGGACACTTTGGCGTACTGCTCAAGCGAGTGAATTAACAGCTGGTAGGTTACTACTGGTTAATCGTTAATGGGTTATTTGTTATTGGGTTGCGAGTTATGGATTGAAACTCCCCGATTCCCAATAACGAATAACCTTTTTCAGTATACTGATCTTTTCCGATTTCTCTCCTACTCATCCTTGCCTAATGAAGGCTTCTCTTATCAGTTCTCGAACCTTTTCTCTCCATTTTTTTCAGCTTTCCGGGATGATTTTGTGCGCCAATGGGTCCCCGGTCAAGCCTATACCAACGCTACACCACCTCCCCTGCCAGTAGGAGTTGGTGCCCGGCAGAATAGTTGTTGGCACCCGATAGGATTAGTAAATATTTGCTGGAAAATCAACTTTAGGATCAAAACCTTCTTTACCGCCCAGGCTGCATTCCCAACGAGCATTAATCAAAAGATATCAATCGGACTTTTACCCCGTTAGAAATTATGGTGGTTAAAATAATCTTTAAGGCTATTTCTTACGTATCGCTTTCCCATTCCTGACTTTAACTATTTCTCTCTTGCTATGGCATCATCCAAGATAAACGTAAACGATACTTAAAACTTATCAATAGGACTCTTCACCCCTTTGCCGCCCTTATTCAAAACATGCGTGTATATCATGGTTGTTTTTACATTCTTATGCCCCAGCAGCTCCTGTACGGTACGGATGTCATATCCATCATCCAAAAGATGCGTGGCGAATGAGTGACGAAAGGTATGGCATGTAGCATGTTTTTGTATGTTTGCCTGACGGACGGCCTTGCGAACCTTTTTTTGTACAGACGATGCAGATATATGATAGCGCTGATACATCCCTGATCGTGGATCTTTCCGGCGCTTTCGAGAGGGAAACAGGTATTGCCATTTTTGCTCTTTATTGGCACTGGGGTATTTTTTATCCAAGGCTTTGGGAAGTATTACCCCGCCCCACCCTCTGGCCAGATCTTTGTCATGAAGCTTTTTAACTTTTCTCACATGCTCTTTCAATACATCTATTAACCGATCAGGAAGGATTGTTATGCGATCTTTAAGTCCCTTGGAATTACGCACACATACTTGCCGGTACTCAAAATCCAAATCCTGTACTCTTAACCGTAGTGCCTCTGATATTCTAAGCCCTGAGCCATAAAGTAACTGAACAACCAGCTGTTTTACGCCCTGTAAAAACTGTAATATACGCTCTACCTCCGCCGGTGTTAAGACAACGGGCAAATGATCAGACTCCCTGGCCCGTTTCAGGTTTGTGAGTTTGGGCGCCTGTTTATCAAGCACATTTTTAACGAAGAAGATAATGGCGCACAACGCTTGGTTCTGCGTTGATCCGGCTACCTTTCTTTCGGTTGCCAAATAATTCAGATAAGCCGTGATGCTTTTCTTACTAATCGTGCCCCCATTCTCCTTTTTGATATAGACTAAAAACCGCTTAACCCATTGAATGTATGATTTTTCAGTGCGATAACTATAGTTTCGGCGCCTTATTTCTGTTCTCATATCACTCAAAGCTCTCGATTGATTCATAATACCATAATCCTTTATTCCTATATGTTCTACAGGTAAGAGTCTTTTCTCGCCAAATCCTTACAGATTTATTTAAGAATATTATCCGGATACATTATCAGGAATCCCTATTCCGGATAATATCCGCTGAATGTGCTCTCATGATAAATAACTGGACAAACCCCGATATTATATGGAAGTTGTGCTGAAGCGGGATTCCGCTCAATTATATGTTAGTTTGCCCGCCGGCCTTCACGGTTTGTCAAAAAATACAGTTGCGGCTTAAAAACATCCGTTATTAAGCCGCTTCTCGGTCGCTTTTACAACAACTTTCGTCTGGTTCAGAATGTATCTGCTTTTCCGAAAATCCTAGTTCACATTTTGTCTTGGCCGGTCGGGGCTAATTCAATTCTGCGTCCGAGTTTCTTCCGTCGTTTTTATCACAATTTTGCTGGCTCCACATTTTTTGCCCCAAACTAACCCGCGCATTAACGCGGACGCCGCTCGCCCATTGTTTCCGGTTTTTGCTTTTGCGGTTCAAATTTTATCATTTATAAACCGTCAATAATCCCGGCGCAGGTTATGCGCCGTCCGTTATACTTAATTAATTTTTCATCAAAAACCACATGCGACGTTTATTTCTTTTAATCCTTTTTTCTTTTTTTCACTTTGCTATTCAGGCTCAAGAGGCCGAGCAAGTTTTTTTAAAAAATGGCGAAATTCTTTTTGAAGCTTCTCCTGATTTAAAACAGAAGAATGCTACTCAAAGTGATATGCAGGAGATAATGCTTCTTGACCTTTCCAAGGGAAAAATACAACGATTAACATCGGATCGGAGTAAAGATAGTAACCCATCTTTTTTCAGAAACGGATCAATAATATTCGACTCAAAGCGACCTTGCGAAGGTGGATTAGCAGAAAATTGTCCTTCTAAATTATTCACTGTGTCAGAAGGAAATTCTGTGGATAAACTTAATTTAGCTCTTGATGATGCTATGCGAAGAGTGCAGGAAGAATCACGTCAGGATTCGTTATATAGCAAACTAAAAAAACTTGGAATTCAGATTTTTAATTCTGAAAATTTTAGTGTCGAAGAGCCGATATATAACAATGAAAAAAATTACTTGGCATTTATTTACTCAACCCCAAGATCTTTTTTGGTTGTCTACAATTTAAACACAGATAAATTACACTACATCGACAAAATTCCTGGCTCATCTTCCAATTTTAAGTGGTCACCTAATGGAAAATATTTGGCCTATTCTTATTCTATTTTAGACGGACTATTTCCAAAGGGAAGTAAAAATGTAATTATTGATATAGAAACACTTGAAGTATCAACCCTCGAATTGGATAATGAAGATCTTAGATTTGAAAATTGGTCTTTAGATGGAAAATACTTGTTACTATCTAACCGATTTGAAAATGAAAAAGGCCATTTTATAACTGATGGATACAAACTCGAATGGCCAACCCAAAAAGTTCAAAAAATTAATGAAAACCTACTTCCTTTTGTCAGCAGCTGGATTCAAATTGTTTCTGATAATCAGTATTTAGTACAAAAGTTTGATGAGGATAGTAATTTTGATCTTTGGATAATTGATTCTGATGGTGCCGATGTACAGAGATTAACTGAAGATGGACGCTTGAAATTTGTTACAGATACCAAGAGTAATTAAGTATAACAAGCGCGTCAACTCGGACGTGCCTCGCCATTGGCTGTCAAGTTTTAATTCATCAATTACTGTAGTACATTTTTAAATAATAAACGTTGTTCCGCACGCCGGTTATGCGCAATGTCGTTATATGCACTTAATTCATGAATAGAATTTCATACTCAGATATTGATCCTATACTTAATGAATGGGCTAGTCGGCATGGCCTTCATATTTCTACCAGATATAAAGATTATGAAGTTCGTGCTGTGACTATTGTCGATGATTCTGGCGATATGTATGGTCTAGGAGTCTGGCCGATAGAGAATTCAGGAAAAGTTGAAGTGTCAGTTAATTTGAAAGAACGTTCTCAGCGTCGCACCTCAATTCCAGAGAAGAAGAAATTGCAGGCATCAAAAGAAGTATCTGTCTCAGATCTGCCAAAAACCTTAGAAGAATTCTACAATTTAGTTGAGGATTGGATCTCCGAAGAAGGCCACACACGAACTACGCCATAAATCCCTGCGTGCATATAACAAGCGCGTCAACGGCGGACAGGCCTCGCAATCCCTTGCTAGCTTAAGGTTTTATAGTTAACCTTTCACTTGTAAATAGTTCAAGACTTTGGCGCCTGCCGGTTAAGCGCCAGACCGTTATAGGGCTTCACTCATTCAGACACATCGACTCATAACAATTTTTTCCGCATATATTTGTAACAACTCAAAATATTATTCCGTAACGGCTTCTAGTTAAACATTAATCATTTGCAAACGGATGAAGACAGCCCATAGAACAGTTAGCAGAAAAAAAACACTTGTGGTTTTTATATGCACGATTGTTGCAGGATTTATTTTATTTGCTCTCCCAAACTTATTCTTCGGTATTACAAAAGTTAACGGTGGTCTTACAGGGATAAATTTATTGATCATTGCCCTCTTCCAGCTTACCGCTGTTTGTTCGTTAATTTATTTTTCACTCAGATTATTGCACAAAGATTTCCAGTACATCGGCTGGTCTGGAAAAAACTGGCAAACAGATAGTCTGCTGGGATTGCTAACTGGATTGGCTTGGACAGCTCTGCAATTCGGATTAATAATCCCGAATACGGGAGGAGCGCAAAGGACTGATATTGCCCAGATGGTCTCGATGTTCGATGGAACACTATTAGGCACACTTTCTTTTATAGCTTTAGGAGTAATTGGAGGCGGCATTACAGAAGAGATTTTTAACAGAGGCTACTTCATCAATGTCTTAAAAGACATATTTAACAATCCAAAAACAGGACTTTGGACTGCTGCTGTCATATCAATTGCATTTTTTGCTATCGGACATTTACCGGCCGATGCTCTAGGCTGGTTTGATATTTTAATACCAACCACTGCTTATACAGCGTTATTCTTATATACCAAGCGATTAACGGCATCGATCATAGCCCATGGAATTTACAACATGTCAGCCATCTTATTGACATACTATATTTATTATCATTGAAGCCATTATCAAACTATGGAATACTTGCCTTTTCTAAACCTAAAATCCTATCATCCCAATCAAAGCCCTATAACGACCTTGCGGACTACTACGCCGAAGTAGCACGGCTACGTAGGCTGTACATAAGCTGCACGCGCAAGAATGTTGATTAGTTAAATAATTAACGAAGAGCTAAAAAGCCAGAAGTTGGCAGGCCCAGGCGAGGCGTGTCCGCAAGGTCGTTATAGGGCTTTATTTTTTGCTTAACTAATTCGAGTGCTGTTCGTATAGCAATCTCACATTATAATAACCCCTTGGGAAATACCTGTGTTAGATTTTGAAGAGCATATCTTAGAAAAAGGACAATCTCTTGCCCCGGTATTCACAACCTATCATCTCCAGGGTTTATTGATTGGTATAACGGAATACCCCAATTGGGTAGAAACAGGCCAGTGGCATGCCCATAAAAACCCTATGATTAGCTTTGTGCTGGAAGGAGGGAATATTGAAAACAGAAAAAATAAACAACTCCAGCGAAACTGCGGGAGCATTGACTTTTATCACGCTTTCGAGCCCCACCAAAACATCTATCAGGTATTTCCTTCCAAACATTTCGGCATCGAAATAGATGAGGATTTTCTGGAAAAATATGAACTACCGGAAAATAAGATTGAGGTAGCGATTGAAGAAAATCCCTTTAGCAAGTTTATTTTTCTTAAGATCTTAAAAGAAGCCCTCCTGAACGATTCTTTTACTCCGGAGTCGGTAGAAATGCTTTTCCTTGATTTGGTCAATGACACCCCCTCAACAAACAGACGCGCTTGCCCGAACTGGGTACCTGTACTAAGAAAATTCCTGAATGAGAATTGGAACCGGAAGCTAACTCTTCAGGAGCTGTCGGATAAAGTTGGAATTCACCCGGTGACTATTTCCAGCAATTTCAGAAAGTATTTTTCGTCAACCTTTGGGGAATATATGAGGAGAATCAAAATCGACCGTTCGCTAACCATGATCAGGGAATCGAATCAATCTCTTACCCAAATCGCTTATGCATGCGGGTTTGCTGATCAAAGTCACTTTACCCGAACATTTAAAAGTCAGATAGGCTTTTTACCAAAACAGTTTCAGAACTTATAGAACTGATGGGGGCTAAGATCATTCTATTTTTAAACCAATAGCATTACTACGTTGGGATCGAAACATAATTTAACCAGCAGATATGCGTATAAGATCTCAGAAATTATACACAGCAGTACTATTTTTTATCATCCTCTTTTGGGGAGGTCTCGAATCCGCAGAAGCTCAATTTTTTTGGAATACGGATTTTGAATATGGAGTCAATAAATCACAGCCACGGAAATGGGCCATTGAGGGAGAGGGTGAAGAATATACTGGATACCTGGTTAATGAAATAAGCAAGACAGGCAACAAGAGCCTGTTTATGTCCCTGACAAATTCCGAGACTTACACCATTTTAAACATTCCCGGTGAGTTGGTCGCCGGAAAAGCGGTTTCGGTCAGTGGTTATATCAAAGCACAAGATGCAGATTCTCTTCAGGTACAGCTGATGATATTTAATCCCGCAGAAGGAAATGTACTTGCCTCTGCTGATCAGCAATTAGTTAAAAATAGTTGGCAGCCCACCTCACTTAGAACCTCAGTGAAAGAGAGTAATGGCCCGAATGATATACTATTCGCCCTGGTAGCCAAAGGAAGTGGAAGCTTTTGGTTTGATGCAGTTCAAGTGAAGATCAGTGAAAAAGTTTTTGGAGATGATGCCCCTGACTTCAGCGAACCCACCAGAGATGAGATAGCCCAGCTGAATAAACAGGCTATTCCTTTTGAAATGCCCCCCCCCGGGAAGTGAAGCGCATGGTTTAAAGGGGCTTTCTGAAGTAGTAGGAAACGCCCGACTGGTAGCATTGGGAGAAAACTCACACGGGTCATCTTCAATTTACGAGCTCAAGCTTCGCATAATCAAACACCTCGTTGAACAGGAAGGATTTTCGGTATTTGCATTAGAAATGCCTGCCGTTGAAGCCGAATATATTAACGATTATGTAAAATATGGGCGGGGTAACATCGACCAGGTTCTTCTCAAACTCACTTACCCGAGCTGGCAGACACAAGAGGTGATCGATATCATTCAGTGGATAAAGAAATATAACAGTCAGCACGAAAACAAAATTGAGTTTCGGGGCTATGACATGCAAAATGGATGGTCGGCCTTGGGAGCAGTTAAAAATTTTGCGACTTCTAATGACTCGGTCTTATTATCCAAATTAGAAATAATAAGCACCCTCTATGAAAAGTCACTCAATGCCGGGCAACCGGAAGCCTCCCTTCTTAAGAAATCCGATGAAGTGGTGCACTATTTAAAGACGAAAAGTTACGGAAGCCTCTCCATTGCCAAGGTGCAAACTATCCGTCATTATATGGATATATTTGTTCAAAGCCTGGCCTTTCATTTCGGCTTAGAACATGCAAAAAGCCGGGACGAATATATGGCTGAAAATATTCAGTGGATTGTTGAAAACTCACCGGATACGAGCAGGATAATTATTTCAGCAGATAACACCCACATTACCGAATCCGGAAGTAAAGCTGGTGCTTTCCTTAACCGCTGGTATGGGAAAGATTATGTGAGTTTCGGTTTTACCTACAAAACGGGGACGTACTCCGCATATGGCCCAAAACCATTTTACGAGGTTCACCTCCCCTATGTGGGTACGTATGAGTACTTCTTTTCAAAAAGCCGATATAACAACTTCATCCTGGATCTAAGGCTGGTAGAAAGTATCCCGTTATTAAACCAGAGAGCCGGATTTCGTTCAATTGGATCCCGCCCGCAGGAAGTAACACAGTTCTATGAAATAGCAATCAAAGATCATTTTGATGTGCTTGTTTATATAGCTACTTCTAAACATACTTCTCCTCTGAAAAAGTAGGTTTATACTTTCCTTTTTCATATGTACTCTAAAACGATGGTTAAACCTTAAATCCATTAAGAGGATAACCTCAGTCATCATACATTTGAAAAGATAGCCGGGGTACTACCTTTTCGAAATCTCAGTCGTTATCCAGTTCCATTTAGTGGTCAATCCCGGTAAAAGATATTTCGCTTATACCAGTTATCCCGATAAGTCTTTTCAATCCAGTTTCCATGTTCATCGTAGCGGTATTTCCAGCTTAAATCCACGTCCGTGGCTTTTGTGGCATCAAATTGGAAGCTTGTCGGCGTTCCCCGTTCAGAATAAAAAATTTGGTGGGTTTGGTACACATCCAGATAAAAAGCCCGGAGCTTGAGAGCTTCATTCCACTCCACAAAATATGCTCTTGTACTTGCTTTGCGATTGCCGTTTTTAATCACAAAGAGTTTTATATCGGCCCTGTTTTGATCCGCCAAATATTCAAAGTTATACTCAAAAAGTGTTCCATTTTTATCCCTCGTAATGGTTTTAAGCCGGTTTTCCTGATCGTAACTAAATTCAATTTTCTTCTCACCGGCTATATTTACATGCGACAACTGCCCATACTCGTAATAAAAATCATAATAATACCGAGACAACTCTCCGCCTCCGCGATCTACCTGGTACATAATCTGGCTTAAGCTTCCGGTCTCATCAAACCGATAAGCTACCAATTCATCCTGGCCGGCGATGTGGGAAGTAACTTCAATACGCTCTGCCTGCCCTTGATAAATCTGCGGGGCGTAATTGAGCAAGGCCTTTAAATTCCAATGCTTTTCGGTCAGCTCATAGCTAACGAACAGATCATGAATCAGGATTTGATTTAGTTTCTTCGTCCGCTCAACTTTTTGGGAAAGCTCAACAAGATTTGACATCGAACAGGATGTAAACAGCAGACCAAGGAGCAGGAATTGAATATTTGCAAATAGTCGCATGTGTAATAATTTCTGATGATTAATTAAAAAAGGGAACGGCGTCGCCAAAAACACTGGACCTTTATGTTATCGTTGATTCCGCATCTGATAATGAACAGTCAACGGAGAATCCGGATCTATAAGTTCAATAGCTTTTGGCATTGCTGATATCCCACGACTATGGGGCGCGTTGAAGAAGATGAGGAGTCCATCATGCGACTCTGGATAAAAATAGGCCAATGCTACCTCCGACCAATCACTGCCGCCATGCCAAACTAACTTATTGTCGCTAAAATCTAGTATACGCCATCCAAGTCCGTACCCCTGAGCCTGTGGACATTGACCGGGAGAAGCCAAATCACAATCAACCCATTCTGTTTTAGAATGTAATGTATTTCGCTCAGTTTGCATACTGTTTTTATATCCCTTCCCATTCATGATTGAAATCATAAAATTCGCATAGTCCTTCACAGTAATTACCATGTCATCAGCGGCTGAATACTCTCCTTCTTCACGGCACCAACCACTTGGCCGGCAATAATATCCATAAAAAGCCCCATCTCTATCCACCGGCCGCGCAATATTACTAAAATTCTCTTTTTGCACACTAAAGGAGACCCCGACCATACCTATAGGATCGAACACATTCTCTTGCACCAGTTTGTCGAAATCGGTATTTAATTTCTGCTCGGCATACCGGGCTACATATTCGAAGCCTTCTCCGGAATAGCCATAGGTAGTACCCGGATCATTTACAAAACGAAGCGTATTATCTTTTGAAAAAAAGCGCCAATTTCTGAATCCTGTTGTATGGGTAAGAGCCATACGCGGGGTTAATAACTCATGACGGGGATCATCTGTAATATCCGGGTCAACCCAATATTCCGACATTGACTCGTCGAGTGACAGTTGTCCATTATCTACAAGACGTAAAATTGTTTCCGTTGATACGGTTTTGGTAATGGAAGCTACGTCAAACTGCGTTGTTTCTGTTGCCGGTTTTCCCGGTCTTTCATCCCCATAATACCCCTCCCAGACGACTTCCCCATTTTTTACCACGGCTACCCCGGCTGTAACCAGATTATGTTCAGCGAGTAATTCAGAAAACGCTTGGTCAAGTTTTTCTGCCCGCTGCCGGGAAACCGGCGGAATATCATGATGAGACAGCGATTGGCATCCGCTTAAAGCCATGACAGTTATAAGGCTAATCACAGTGAAAGTTTTTATCATATACGTGATCCTTCCTTTAAGTATACTCATCCGGGACTTTGATTATGTTACTGTTGATATATCAAATGAGTAGACGGCTCTGTAAGCATTTTGTTACATTATTGAAGGAATAGTGTTATATAAAGACTATTCAACTTCGGCTGATACCCAACAATTTAAATAACCAGGAAACTTTGTAACCATTTTCTTTTGTAGGAGTAGATTAATAGTGAGATCTATTTATAGTGAAACACCAACTACAGACCTGCAAATACTTGCCTATGAGTAACACCGCTTTAATCCTGTCATTATTTCTTTTCATTAATTTTTCAGCTGCAGGTCAAGAGGCATCAACATTTTATTGCCCGCCCTGTGATTGCCAAGCCCATGAAGCAAACGAAGCGTTCAATGAAAGCGGCACGTGCCCCTATTGCGGGATGGTACTGATAGAGACCGAAAGTTCACCTGTCCCATCTATATCCTATCAAAAGCTACTGGAATACGAAGGCAAATATGAATACGTCTCGGGCTCAACATTAAAAATTATGGCTTCACCAATGGATACCACGCTTTATGCAGTTATTAACAATGCTAAATATCCGCTATCCCATGTTGAAAGAGATACCTTTTCCAATGTTCAAAATATCCCCGTGGCCTTTCAGAGAGATAACCAGGGCAACATCAGCGGTTATACGGTTAATGGTCAATCCTTTGGGCTAATTACAACTGATATTGAAAAATTGGTGATGTATCCCCGTAAAGAGTTGTTTGATCATCCTGAGGATTATACCTATCAGACTCCCGAAGAAACAAATGATGGCCTTGAAATCGGGAATATCAACAATGCCTTTAAAAAGCCGGTACTGCTTAAAGAAATGGTTAAAGAAACCATTAAAGGTGAATATCCCGATGTTCACAGTATTTTAATTTATAAAGACAACAGGCTGGTCCTGGAAGAATATTTTTATGGATATGACAAAAATACAAAGCATCAGCTGCGATCAGCAACCAAAGCATTCATCGGATCACTGGTAGGCCTGGCAATAGAAGCCGATGCAATCGGGAGCGAGCAGGATCAACTCTTGCCGTATTTTAGGGACGAATACGAGAGCTTTGAGCATATGAGCAAGCAGAAAAAAAGTATTACCATTCAGGACTTCTTAACTTATCGTCACGGGCTGGATTGCGAAAACAACAATCCCGAAAGTGCTGGCAATGAACAACAGATGATGGAAAATGCCGACTGGGTAAAATACACGCTCGACCTTCCGGTCGTCCATCAGCCCGGGGAATTATCATCATATTGTACGGGAGCGGCATTAACCCTGGGGCGGCTTATTGAGTTGGCAACGGGTCAAACGTTAGAAGCCTTTGCCAATGAACATCTCTTTACCCCTATGGGCATCACCAACTACGACTGGCGGTTTGCCCCTGACTCCACAAGTCGACAGACCTTTAGTCAAATGTACCTGCAGCCCCGAAACCTTGTGAAACTTGCAGTAATGTATATAAATGAGGGCCAATGGCAGGGCGACCAAATTCTTCCGGCAAACTGGGTGCAGAAAACATTTAACAAACATACGCCCGAATTTGGCTACTTATGGGAACACAAATATGTTGTCATTAATGGAAAACGATATACCTCCTACATGGCATCGGGTAATGGAGGCCAAAAAATAAATATATGGCCTGCCTACAACATGATTACCGTTTTTACGGGGGGAAATTATAATTCCTATGAACTGTATGGAAAAAGCACACCTCCGAATCAAATGATCCCGAAATATATATTACCGGCCCTTGATTAAGCTGGTGTTATACCCCGCACTTTATTAGTGCTATCCCGACCTATCCGGATATGCAAAAACGTCTTTCTTATTACAAATACCAGCACGGCGGGAGACAAGCTAGCCCCCCCCTACTTAGGTCACCCCGGCCGCTCACAGTCCTTCTTCGATTCTTCCAAGATATGATTATTTTACTTCCCTGAATTAATTATATGCACGGTGCTTATACCATATATAATGAACTCTTATATCAAAAAGAGTATGACTCATTAAACAATAACAAATACGCAATTAATAAAGAACTCATTCTATACGGCATCAAGAAGTTGGCCCCATTTAATCATGCTGTAACTTTTGAACAGAAGGAAAATGTAAGTCATCTATAACAACGATTCCAACACAGACCTGACCGCTGATTGCCATATTAAAAGTTGTAAGCTAACAGAAATTTAGCATTTTAAACTAATACCTGCCTATAGGATTACGCTGGTTAAACCGTGGGTCGTTATTCTATTAAAACATGCTTAGCTAAGTAAATATTAGTAACAATAAATCCATATCGTCAAAAACACTTTTTGGCTACAATCGCTTTCAGTGGTTGGCAATTATTAGCACCGTCTGGATTGTATTAGGACTCGTCTGTGCTGCACAAATATATTTCAAAAGCGTGTTGGCTGATGATGGGGCTGTTACCGTAACCAGAGCATTGAAATATGCATTACCGATTTGGATGATTTGGATTCCAGCTACTTATGGAGTTATTGGCCTTTGCCGAAGGTATCATTTCGGAAAGGATAATCGGCTGGAGAGTTTTTTTATTCACTTATTGGGTAGCTTTGGCTTTGCCCTTCTTCATATGGTATTTCATGCTTGGTGGTTGTTGGTCCGCTATTCTATTTCGGTTGAATTTAAATCAATGTCTGCTCAAACGATCCATTTGTTGGATGATATCTGGCTTCAGCTTGATCTGCTGGTTTATTGGGGAATCGTTGGCGCTTATTTTTCACTGAATTATTACGCCCAAAACAGAAAGCGTGAAATTCATAATCTCCAAATGGAATCTCAACTTAATGAAGCTAAGTTAACAGCCCTGAAAGCGCAGATTCATCCTCACTTTCTGTTCAATACACTCAGTGCCATTCAAACAATGGTAATGAAGAAAGGCACGTCAAAAGCTGTTGAGATGATCACAAAACTAAGTAATTATCTACGGTTAACACTGGAGGAAAATTCGAAACAGGTAATGACATTGGCCAAAGAGCTCGATTTTGTTAAACACTATTTGGCCATTGAGAAATATCGTTTTGGCGATCGACTGGATGTAAAGTACAGCATCGACAAAGAAACGTATGATTTGATACTACCCAGCTTTTTGCTCCAACCAATCGTAGAAAATGCTATCAAACATGGTCTGGCACCTAAAGAAGGTAAAATGCTGTTGGAAGTTTCTGCTAAAATGAAAGATAGTATGCTGGAAATCCGTATTTTGGACGATGGCGCTGGCAAACAGGCAAGTAACAGGCATACCCTTGGCACCGGACTTCAGCATACTGAAGAGCGCTTACAAAAAATGTATGGATCTCATTATAGTTTTGATTTCAGCTATCCTGAAACCGGAGGGTTTTTAGTAACTATCAAGATTCCAACTTTGGAGGAAAAATCTGATACTATTTTTGATGACAAAACGGTAACCTCAAGTTCTTCAAGTAATGATTAGAACTATAATCACGGATGATGAGCAATTGGTCCGAGAAAATATTCGAATGCGCCTTGCTGATCATAATGATGTAACAATCGTTGGAACGTGCACAAATGGCACAGAGACTATCCGAAAAGTAAACGATCTTCAACCGGATTTACTCTTCCTTGATATTCGGATGCCGGGCTATAATGGATTTGAAGTGTTAGCTGACCTAAAGATAAACCATAAACTCCAGGTGATTGTTATTACGGCCTATGACCAATACGCTGTAAAAGCATTTGAAGCTAATGCTGTAGATTATCTCTTGAAACCCATAAATACAGAACGATTTAACGAGGCGCTGAACCGTGTAAGAAAGAATCTCAATGATATTGATGTAAATGAACTGAAAATACTGTTGAAAAATCTGGAAAATCGAAAAAATAATTCTTTCTCCATCAATCAATCTAAGCGTCTGGCAATTAAAATGAAAAACAGGACCCGATTTATAGTTGTCGATGACATTTCGCACTTGCAGGCAGATGGGGATTATGTGAAAATAATGCTCGGTGAGAATCAAAAACCGTACCTCAAACGTGATACAATGAAACGCCTTGCCAAAAAACTGGCCCCTTCGTTTATACGAATTCATCGCTCCTATATCATCAACTCAGAAAAAATAGTAGAGACCATCCGCAGTAACACCGACGATTTGTACGTGAAGCTCAAGAGCGGTATAAAACTAAAGGTAAGCGAAAATTATAAAGCTGATTTAGAACGTTTACTACAAAACAGTTATTAGCACAAGGTATCCAGCGCATAAACACCCCCATCTGCCGATAAAAACCCCGGTTTCACAGAACCCATCTTCTTATCACCCATTGATTTTGCTATTCTTTTAGAAACATAATCTGAAAGACAAATCAATGCTAAAGAAAATCCTAACGCTAACACTCTTGGTGCTGTGGAACATCACCGGAAGTATGGCACAGTCACCCGAAACTGGAATACAACAAATATATCAACAATTCAGCAAAGCATACGAAGAGTTGGACCCCACGATGATAGCTCCTCTTTATGCGGAAGAAACTTATTATTTAACTCCTGATCCAGAGGAGGGCATCCGTAAAGGAAAAGAGGAAGTACTAAAAAGTTTTATCGGGACGTTCGAGCAGGCCCAAAAACGAGGTTCCAAGTTGAAGATGACCTTTAAGATTATAAAACGGAACCAGTCGGGAAATCTCGCATACGATGTTGGGTACTACAAATTTCAAGCTTTTCCAAAAGAAGGTGAACCCTTTAAGGCCGCAGGCAAATTTGTGACTGTCCTTCAACAAAATAATAACGGAGAGTGGCAATTTGTAGTTGATGCTTTTAGTAGCGCCCCTGTCAACCTATTTGAACAGATCAAATAATCCGAAAACTCATTTCCTCATGAGACAAAGAACGATACTCCCTTTTGCAACCCTCCTATTGGCTTCTCTTTCGGCCGAATTATATGCTCAACCGGCTACGCAATCGCCTATTTATCCTGATACAAGCTGGATGCAATATTCCACTCCGGAAGAAGCCGGATGGTCATCTAAAAAAATTACGGAAGTCAAAGCATTTGCTGATTCGCTGGGTTCTGATGCCGTAATGTTAATTTATAATGGAGCTATTGTAACTGAATGGGGACACAATACCGAAGTAGAATTTATCGCTTCTATCTACAAAAGCTTGTTCAATGCGTTATATGGCATTGCTGTAGAAGATGGCAAAATCGATACCTCATCGACACTTGGCGAACTTGGAATACAGGCTAACCCATCACTTTCTGAAACGGAAAAAGAGGCTAAGGTCATCCATCTACTATCAGCAAGTTCCGGGGTGTATCGTACGCCAGAAGGTCGTGGGCCGGTGCCCGGCAGTGCACGACCGGGAGAACGATGGTATTACAACGGTTGGGATTTTAATGCATTGGGTAGCATATATGAGCAAGAAACTGGAGAAGTAATCTTTAAAGCTATTGAAATAGTATATAGCTAAACCGATAGGCATGCAGGATTATGAAGCCAGATGGGGTCACTATTTTTCACAGCCATGGCGATCAGAACATCCCAGTTATAATATATGGATGTCGGCCCGTGACCTGGCACGTTTTGGTCTTTTATATTTGCGAAATGGTCGATGGAAAGGTAATCAAGTTATTCCATCCAGTTGGATTGAGACAAGTATCAAGCCCAGATTCAAATATGTTATCGGTAGGGAAATCCCAGTCCACTACGGACTATTATGGTGGATAAAAGGAAATGAACTTGAAAAGTATGATACGTTTCTCGCTTCAGGCACAGGAAGTCAGTCAATAATTGTTTTGCCCAAATTAGATCTTGTTTTCGTTCACCGTGCTTCGCGCGATTACAATCAAGGAGTCTATGGACTTGACGCCGAGAAAATCTTACTTCAACTTATTGATGCCAAAACTCAAAACGCTTCATCTAACCCCGAGTTGATACCTGTAAACTGGAGTCAAGAATCAGAATAAACAAAGAAACCTAACACGCGCATCAGGCTTCGAACCTAACGCTTAAATCAGCCCTTCCGCCGGTGGTATTGCCAAAAGCTAAATAGCATTCCAGCCGGGATTACTCCCAGGCTTTTAATAGCGTCAGGTTCCGTAATACAATGCTGGTATTATCAGCATACCATGAATAAAATGTGCATTTGTTATGGATACTACAACCCCCACGTCCTATCACCATTTTCTGGGCATTGATGTGTCAAAAGATACGATCGACTGTTGGTTGCGTCCCCGCGGGGAATACAGCCAATGGACAAATCGAGACGAAGGCTTCCAGCGCCTGCACCAGTGGCTCAAAGGCCACAACTGCTCCCAACAATATACGTTAATTTGCATTGAAGATACCGGCGTTTACAGCGACCAGATTAGCCCTACGCCTCCGCCGAAAGAGCCTGTCAAACAGCTGCAGCAGCTGTACGCCGAACGTCAGCGGATTATTAGTGCACGCAGTGCCACCCAAAATCGCAGCCAACAAGCCACCCACGCCCAGGTGCCCTCTGCGTTGCTCGAGGAGCAGTGGCAGCAACAACTGCAGCTATATAAGCAACAAATTGAACAGCTGGAAAAGCAGATCCACCAACTTATTACCACTCATCAGGGACTGAATCGATATTACCAGCTGCTGCTAAGCATCCCCGGCATAGGAAACGTCACCGCCTGGCTGTGGCTTACATTGTTTTACGGGCAGCAAAAGCTCAATCATAAAAAGATTGCCTCACGGTTTGGGTTTGCCCCGCACGGTCACCGCTCCGGCACCTCGGTACGAGGTCGGACCCGTTCCTCCGGGCACGGAAACAGCCAGATGCGATCCTGTATGACCATGGTTGCCCGATCGGTAAGCCATCATTACGAGCGGTTTGCTCGCTACAAACAACGGAAACTTGATGAGGGGAAGCCGTGGCCGATCGTCAGAAACAATCTAATTAACAAAATGATTAAAATAATCTGTGCTATCTGGAACAGCGGGCAGGCCTTCCGGAAAGATTATGAGTCTCGTTTTGATCGGCAAAAAAATGCGGCATAATACTTGACAAAGTCATAGCATTCAAGGGGACCCCAAGCGTGCCTCCCACCTACGCCAAGGCTTCGGCGGGCATGCCCTTGCCCACTTTGGCTTTTTAGCTCTCCGTTCTTTATTTAATAAATCAACATTCTTGCGCGTGCAACTTATCCGCAATGTCGTTAGAGCAACCTATTTGCATTTCGCTCGTTGTTAGTTTGTACTTTTCTTTGTACTATTTAAAAGTCACTTATTAACACAACCTATAGCGTTATGAAACGTGTCCAACTTGATAAAGACATTCAGCCGTTGTCCGAATTTCGGGCCAATGTAGCCTCAATGATTGAAAAAATTAAAACGGAACACCGTCCCCTTGTTATTACACAACATGGAAAAAGTTCTGCTGTATTGCTTGATGTGGGTGATTATGAGCAAATGATCGATACCATTGAATTGCTTCAGGAAATCAATCAAGCCCGTCAAGAGATTGAAGATGGCAAAGGTACCGAGCATGAAGACGTTATAGGTTCATTGAAGGAACGGTTGGGGAAAGCATAAATGCGTATTGTCTGGTCTCCTACTTCTCAATGGAAAATAGATAAAATTGTAGACTATATTTCAAAAGATAATGTAGATGCTGCATTGGCGTTGGTTGAAGAGTTTGAAAAGCATGTCCAGCATTTGAAAAAACATCCTCGTTCAGGCCAAATGGTTCCAGCCCTAAATGATGAAATGGTCCGGCAGCTTGTGGTTCAGACAAATTATTTGATCATCTATGAAATCAATCAGAATCAAATCGATATTTTGACTATTCGTCACGCCAGGCAAGATGAAAATGAATCTGATATTAAGCCTGAATAAAGGTTGCTCTAACCTACGCATTAACTCGGACGCACCTCGCCAATTCTTTTCCACCCTTGGTTTTGATACTCTTCTTTAGTTAATTGCTGATTCAACACTGAAACGTGTCCAGTTATACGCTAGTCGGTTAGGCATGCTAAATCATTTCAAGCAATTAAAAAAACTTGTGAAAACTAATTACAGCATGTACACTTCTATTCTCAACAAGCTTCATAAACCTAACTCTTTTCCTATTATATGCGTGTTGCTGTGATATATGACATTCACGGAAACCTTCCGGCTTTAGAGGCTGTGCTCAATGAAATCAAAATGACTAATGTCGATTGCATCATTGTTGGCGGAGATGTGATTGCTGGTCCTATGCCCACCGAGACTTTATCGTTATTACAGAATGTTAGTATTCCTACACATTTTATTTATGGTAATGCAGAATCTGAACTTTTAAGACACTTAGCTGGTAAAAAGCCACAAGGGCTATCAGAGCGAGCAGATGAAGCGACCTTTTGGACTTCGAAACAACTGACCAAAGACCAAAAGCATTTTATATCGCAGTGGCCTGCAACTTATGAACTAACTTTAGATGGGTATGGAAAAATTCTTTTTTGCCATGCCACGCCCCACAGCGATATTGTAGTTTTTACTAAAAATACGCCGGAAAGGAAATTAGTAGATCTCTTTGAGGGACAAAACGCAGCTTTAGTTATTTGTGGGCATACCCATATGCAATTTGACCGAAATATCGGGGGGCTTCGGGTAGTCAATGCCGGAAGTGTGGGGATGCCGTTTGGTCATACAGGAGCTGATTGGCTTCTCATCGATACTGAAATCGAGTTCAGGCATACTAGCTATAATATTTCGAAAGCGGCTAAGAAGTTAATACAATCTAACTACCCTCATGTTGAGGATTTTTTAACAAACAATGTATTAGAACCACCATCCGAGACGAAGGCTCTCGAGATGCTCTCTCGGTTGGAGGCGATAACAGCTGATAAAGAGTAAGTAGCTTCCTAAGAAGTTCATCAAGTAGGGATTGTAGAATGCCCCTGCCTGGCTCCTAAGATATGTCGTTATGTTTTTCTTGGAGATGAGCCCTTCGTCGAGACGCTTTTGTTGGTATAAATTAAGGTTCTCAAAGTTAGGGCTGTTTTCTTGCAGTGTCATTATTCTTCACTGGTTTCTTCAACCCAAAAGACTGTTTATTATCTTGCTTCATATCCTTTAGTTCTTATCCGTCCCCACCAAAACTCAAGAAACATCCAGCCATAAAAAATTGAGGGATGAAATAGTTTATTTAAGCTATTTCATTAATCGATTCTTATTTGTTTGATAAGTATTTACATCAACTCTGCAACTACTCATACCTAAATCCCGTAGTAGTGGGCAATTAACAATCTAAATTGTAATTAAAATCATTATGAAGAAACTATTTTGGGCAATAACAATCATTTTATTGATGACTAATTCATCAATAGCCCAAACAAAAAACACAAGCAAATTCCCAAAAGCACATCCCCAATTTTCCTCAAAATTTGAAAACCAATTAAAGAACATCTACAAAGAAAATGCATTATTTGGCGATTTTATTTTTGCCATGGTTGATGAAAATGGATTGGCTTATTCATTTGCTATCAATAGAGCGATTTTAACTGGCAAAAAATCGTCTCTAAATAATAATTCCCCCATATATATTGCATCCAGTACAAAATCATTCACAGGAACATTACTCAAAATATTAGAACAGAAAAAGGTACTCAATTTAAACAAATCACTTAATGATTACCTTCCTCAACTAAATTACAATGACAGTATAGACACCAAGAAAATAACAATTAAAAACCTTTTAAATCACACTCACGGCACATTTAGCACAAGTATGACGTGGAAAACAGCCTTTTTGGGATATAGTGGTAAAAATGAAGAGTTAATCAACGATTTAAATACTGACTTCCTTTTTGACCCATCAGCTAGATTTCGATATTCAAATGTTGGTCCGATCATTGCCGGTATGGTCGTGGAAAACGTAAATGATAAAACGTGGAAAGATGAAATGAAAGACTATATTTTCACACCATTAAAAATGGAAAACACAAGTGCATATGTTAGCGATTATGAATTAAAAGATATTCGTCCATCACTTACCATTTCCAAAGACAAAGGAATCATTGAAAAGGGCTTTTACAAAGAGGACATCACAATGCACGCATCAGGAGGGGTAATTTCA
Organism: Fodinibius salsisoli; assembly: GCF_026229185.1. Lineage (GTDB taxonomy): Bacteria > Bacteroidota > Rhodothermia > Balneolales > Balneolaceae > Fodinibius > Fodinibius salsisoli. The sequence continues at coordinate 132,745 of NZ_JAGGJA010000006.1, forward strand.
ACTGTAAATGACCTTTCAAAATGGTTAAGTGCAAATATTAGAGAAGATAGTATTTTACTAAATAAAAATTCTTGGTCAGAACTTCATACTTCAACCACACCCCAAGACAAAGAATACTTCACTTACCACCGCTTGGGCTACAGTTTAGGATGGGATATTGCTGAATACCAGAATGAAAAGATTTTGACACGTTTCGGAGGTTTGGCAGGAATAAGTTTCCATATCTCATTTATGCCAGAGAAAAAAATTGGGGTTATTGCTTTCTCGAATGACAACAGAGCTTATTTATTGCCTCATTTAATGGCAGATTATGCTTACAATCTAATAAACGCATTACCTGCAGACAGTATTTTCAAGAGTGAAAAGCCAAAATTTGATGATAGTTTTGAACGTGAGAATCAAATCTCATACCCTAACGATTCGCAAATTCTATCTGCAAGCAATGAAAATGACAAGATACTAGGCACATATCAAAATGCGGAAAATTGGCCGACCATTTCCATTGACAAAAAGGATAATTACTACATTTTTAATTGGGGCATAGTAAATGGCAAAATCTATGAAACCGAAGAAAGTGGTTACTCTAGTAATTTGGGAGTTCTAACAAGGGATTTTGAAATAACAAACGATACCCTTTTGACAGGCTCATTGATTTACAAAAAGGCGAAGGAATAAAAACTGCATACAACAACGGCTCATAAGCTATGGCTTGTGACTTTCCCACTCGTCCAGGCACAGCCGAAACGGCGGATTTTCGAATCCAACGAAAGCGTCCTATAACCCGCCTTTAGATTACCCCTACCAAAAAAATGACTTATTTTGGTGGTATAACCGCTACTGGATCTACCGGGGTGACCTAGATAACCCGCTGGCTTTCGAGCTAGCCTGCGTATGAGTCCCCGGCAGGGTTTCCGGCCAGAACCCGCTCGTTAGAATGTAAGTCTCAAGGACTCACAGGAGGTAATAGTGGCTAGTCCTACCCAGTAAACGTCAATCATTCACTTGTAAATATAGGAGGAAATCGCATGGAAGCCAGCTATTATATAGGTATTAACATCTCAAAACAGCGGTTGGACTGGCAGGTAAACGACAACCAAAATTACTCACATAAAAACGGCCAAGCTGTAAACATTCCAAAAGGAATCAACAAAATGATTAAGATCATCTGTGCCATCTGGAATAGTGGGGAGTTGTATGATCCAAACCATACTTCCCGGTTTGACCGGGAAAAAAATGCGGCTTAATACTTGAAAAAATCATAACATTCAAGGGGACCCCAAGCGTGCCTCCCACCTACGCCAAGGCTTCGGCGGGCATGCGCCAATCCCAGCTTTTTAGCTCCTCGTTCATTATTTAACAGATCAACGCGCGCCTTAAGCGCTAGGCCGTTATAGGACTTCTTTTTACAGCATATCCTTATAGTTCTTGTCTCAACCTCCCCTCCATTGTTAAACCCGTATACAGAAAAAGCCAACCGACTTGCGTAAGTATTTGCTTACACTTATATTTATGTAATCAAATACTTACATAAAATTTGTATGGAAAAGCGAAGAGATGTCTTTCAGGCTATAGCCGACCCGACCAGGCGGGAAATACTGTGCCTGATTGCCAAAGAGCCGTTAAACCTGAATTCAATTGCGGAAAATTTTGATATGAGCCGCCCTGCTATATCACAGCACATTAAAGTACTGGATGAAAGCGGTCTGGTCGCCATGCGTAAAAAGGGAAGGCAACGGTTTTGCCATATTCGTCCTCAAAAAATGAAGGAAGTAGACCGATGGCTTGAGCAATTCAGACAGCTTTGGGAAGACCGTTTCAGTCAGCTTGACCAGGTACTCAATAATTTAAAAAACCAAGACAATGAAGAATAAATTAATGACAGATTTCTCTGTAGATAAGAAGAATAAAACCGTGAAAGTAAAAAGAGAATTTATGTCCCCGAAAAAGCATGTGTGGGCGGCCTGGACTGAGCCTGAGCTTCTCGACCAATGGTGGGCCCCCAAACCATGGAAGTCAAGAACAAAAACAATGGACTTTAAAGAAGGTGGAAGAAGACTTTATGCCATGGTGGGACCTGAAGGCGAAGAGCATTGGTCATTGGCTGACTTCAAGTCTATTACTCCCAAAACAAATTTCAAATATCACAGCAGTTTCTGTGACAGCCAAGGGAACTTAAACACCGATATGCCACAATCAGATTGGAGCGTAGATTTTACCGAATCAAATGGTTCTACTACGGTGTATGTCGAAATTAAGCCCGAAAAACTTTCTGATTTGGAAAAAATGATTGAAATGGGCTTCAAGGAAGGATTCACTGCTATACTGGAAGAGTTAGCCGAAATACTTCCAACTATAAGCAATCAATAAAGAAAAATTCGATCAGAGACATAAAGCGTCAAGTATTAGACCAATAGAAAAATCAATTACAAAATTAAATGGTGAAAGGTTATGAGAAAAATAATCGTCTTATCAATGATTACAATAGATGGAGTAATGCAAGCACCTGGAGGACCAAAGGAAGATACATCAGAAGGATTTAAATATGGTGGTTGGACTGCACCATATGGTGACGAAGTTTTTGGCAAGGTGGTGGAAAAAGAGATGAAACCTGCAGAATATCTTTTGGGCAGAAAAACATTTGAAATATGGGAAAACTACTGGCCAGAACACGCAGACATGTGGCCGGGTATCAATGATGGCACAAAATACGTAATGTCGGAGAGCAGGAAACAGTCGGATTGGAAAAACTCTGTATTTCTCAATAATGTGGCAGATATCAAAAAACTCAAAAATTCAAAAGGTTCTGACATTCAAGTTTGGGGCAGCAGTGAGCTCATCCAAACACTATTCGAAAACGATTTAGTTGACGAACTCCGACTAAAGATTTTCCCGATAACTCTTGGAACAGGAAAAAAGTTGTTTAATAATGGCACAATACCGGCAGCATTTACATTAACAGAAAGTATAGTTACTTCAACCGGAGTGATTATTGCCTATTACAAGCGAGCCGGAAAAGTTAAAACAGGTTCTGTTGGAGATTAATACAGCTAACTTAAAAGTTCAATCTATAACCAGCGCTACCCTTAGCTAAGAATCAAGTAAAAGTTTTAAAAAGGGTGACTAAGATGCACCTCGCCGTCGGCTGCCGGTTTCAACTTTGTCAGTTTCCAAAGTACATTTCAAAACAAATTCAGCATCATTTTACACGCCCCCTTATGTACAGCCTATGTAGCCGTGCTACTTCGGCGTAGTAGTCCGCAATGTCGTTATACCGTCATAAATTCTTACTTTTATCTCGAACTGGCGTTAATTAATGAAAGAAACCACATTCCGCACCATTTCCCCAAGCTCTTAAAGCCATTGAAAGTGATACAGAAAATAGCGATTTCAATATGCCTTCTGAGCGAAAGATGGCTTCCCTGCTGGGGACCTTGGTTGAGTCAAAGTCATTTGCTGATCTGCCCTCTGGTCAGTTTCTGAGAACTGAGTTTTGATTTGTGTACATCCCAACCTCATAATTAGCTCATTCAGTCGCAAGCAGTAATAAAATCAATCCAATATTGACAATAGATTATCCACCGTCCGTAGCGTTTCCTGCTCGTTGAAACTTACTTTACTTACAATTTTGAGCCCACTGTAAAAAGTGTAAAAGAGCCTGGCTATGGACTCCAACTCTTTATCGGCAGGTATTTGACCGTTTTCCACCCCCTCTTTCAAATAATCACGAAAAGTTCCTACAAACTTCTGTTGGTTTTCTTGTAGATCTTTAAGAAAAGAATGATCGTTCGGAACCAATTCGGCAGTTGTATTAACAACAAAACACCCCTTTGCCTCCTTATCGTTTTTTGATTCCTCAATTGCCTTTTCAAACAGAGCCCGAAAACCATCCTTAACACCCTTGTGTGATTCAAGAAGTTGAGAAACAGCTTTTAAGTTTTTATCTCTATAAAGCTGAAAGGCCTTTTCAAACAGCTGCTTTTTTCCACCAAAGGTATCGTACAAACTAGATCGGCTAATCCCCAACTCATCCACCAGATCCTGCGCAGAAGTATCATAATAGCCCTTTTTCCAAAAGAGATTCATGGCCTTAATGAGCACTTCCTTTTCGTCAAATAATTTAGCTCTTGGCATAGATACAAATACAAAGTTTGCTTAATAAACAATCTATATGGATTATAAATCTATCTAATCCCATTAATTAATAAAGGGCAAGAAAACTCTTGCCCTTACAAACTACAGTATTTGGAATAGTCATTCCAATTTTTGATAAAAAAATTTAACCGATTAGAGGATTTATATTAACACCTCCATCTATATTGTATTCTCCACCAGTAATAAACGAGGCTTTGTCAGAAGCCAAAAAACTTACCAGCTCAGCAATATCTTCTGGCTCACCAAAACGGTTTAACGGAATACGATTTAGCATAGCCTCAGCAAAGCCATCTATCTGTTCTTCGCTCATACCGGTTTTGCCAAATATTGGTGTGGATACCGGACCCGGATTTACCGAATTGATACGAATATTTCTGGGTGCTAATTCTGTAGCAGCTATGCGAGTATAGGAATTTAGCGCTGCTTTAGATGCTGCATATACAGCGGTATTAGACATTCCCGCGTAAGCATTTACAGATGCCAGATTGATAATACTGGCTCCATCGTTTAATATTGGCAAGAATTTTTCTATGGTAAAAACAGCCCCTTTAAAATTAATACCCATTTGATGGTCAAACATCTCTTCAGTTATTTGACCTACTGGCGCGGGTTGAAAAATTCCGGCATTCACAAACAAAATATCGACATTGCCAAACTCATTTTTAACCTGATCTACTGCCCTTTCAACAGCTTTCAGATCCGTTACATCAGCAACAATACCTGTGACACCAAGTTCATCAGCAGCCTTCTGTACTTTTGCCGTGTTTCTGCCGGTAATGATAACGGTTGCTCCTTGTTTCTTTAATTTTTTGGCGGATGCATATCCAATTCCGCTGTTACCACCGGTAACCACGGAAACTTTATTTTCTAACTGATTCATATTTAAGTGATCTTGAAGTTAATTATTATGGAATGATCGTTCCTATACCGAATATAGCCATAACGGAACGTTTATTCCAAATAAAAATATCAAGTCAATCAGCAGTATTTTTGATGAGGATTTGAATAAATTGAGAATACTTTTCTCTATAACAAATGATTTGAATTATCCTGCAATAAAAACAAGAATTTAGGCATGTAACAACGCATTAAGGGACAGTCCGTGCCTATTGTGATTTTTAGCTTATGCGTTCGTTATTAAACTAATCGACATTTACTCGTGCACACCTTATGTACAGCCTACGGAGCCATGCTGCTTCGGCGTGGTAGTCCGCAATGTCGTTATTCACTTCAATTTACAATCATAAATGAAATCTGTAATGGTTTGCATATACAGCTCATTATGCTAACATTACTATTAAGTTAATCTCATTGTTTAAGAATATTGCATGTGATGCAAACTCGCTCTGCGACCTGGGTAAGTCGATTTGGTGCGTGTATCACAAATCGGCAACCCTCAGGTAGAATTCCCATTTTCCACTATATAGCCTTAGCACCTTAATTTAAGGAGTAGCGAGTTTGCCCTAATATTAGCGGTAGAATTAAAGGTTACTCTTTGATATGGCTCACTTACGAAAAGTTACCACGGGCGGCTTCGAAGCAACAAGCGATTGGACGGCGGTTGAATTCCCGGAGATAGACTCATCGGGTCAACCCGTCGTCGTGGGATCCATCACTACTTTTCACGGTGGAGACACGGCTGGGCTCCGGATGCGCAACGTCACCGCCGGCAGACTCGAGACGTTTATTGAGGAGGAGACCTCAGGCGATGCCGAGACGTCGCACACGACCGAGGCTGTCCGCTTCATTGGAGCACCGAGTGGACCGATCGTGGGCGCAGCCGGTGACGTTATAGGGGAAGCCGGCGTCGTCGATCTAGACCAGTCGGACGCTGACCACTGGCACACCATTACGCTCAACCACAGTTTCCACAACCCGGTCGTGCTCACTCAGATCATGACATACAACGGCGCCGACGCCTGTCATGGGCGGGTCAGGAACGTGCGAGCGCACCGCTTCGACTACAAGATCGAGGAGTGGGACGTCCACGACGGATCCCACATCGAGGAGACGATCGGATACATAGTTGTAGAATCTGGTGTCCACACTCTCGAAGACGAGGACCCCGTCTCCAATGGGCTGCCGCTCGAGGTGCAGACCGTGTCGGTGGATGACGAGTGGACGCGGGTGTCCTTTGCCTCAGAATTTGGGAACAATCCCATCGTCGTAAGTCGCTCGCAGACCCACAACGGGCCACAAGAGATTGTGACGCGTCATCGGCGCGTCAACGACGCTGGCCTGGAGATTCGGCTCCAAGAAGAGGAGGCCCGGGACGGCAACCATGTCAATGAGGCGATCGGCGTCGTGACGACGCCACGTCGCGATATCGAAATCGGTTTCGGCCGCTTGTCAAACGTCAATCACAACTGGACGGGGTTCAAGTATGAAAGCCGGATCTCTTCAAGGCCTATTGTTTTGACGAATATCGACACGTTTAACGGTCCGGACACAGCCGCGCCACAGCTGCGAAATGTTAAGCCAACAAATGCCCAGGTTCGCATCGAAGAGGAAGTCTCCATGGATAGTGAGCGACGCCACAACGAAGAAACGCTGAGTGTTGTCACCCTCCGGGACGGTCCGATTGAGGACAAAAACGGTAACCAGATCGGGTTTGCGGGAACCCTGTCGTTCGATCAACCGAACCGATCCTACTGGCACACTCTCCGGTACGGCGGCCAGCGGCTCAATGATTCGATCGTCTTCGCGGACGTGCAGACGTTTAATGGCGAGGACCCTTCGCACGTACGTCTTCGGAACGTCGGGCCCGAGTCCTTCGAACTGCAAATTGAGGAATGGGATTATCTCGACGGCCAACATTTTGAGGAGACAATCGGCTACTTAGTCTTGGAGTCGGGGACCCACGATCTTGCCGACGGCTCGACTCTACACGTCGGGAAGATCCAGGCCACCCACCAGTGGTTCAACGTGAATTTCATCCCGAACTTCCGCAACCAACAACCCTCGCTCCTTACACAATGTCAAACCAGAAACGGCTCCGACCCAGTTGTGACCCGAACGTTGAACCTCGATCCTCACGGGTTCAATCTCCGGCTGCAGGAAGAGCAGGATCAAGACGGCGACCACTTCATAGAGTACGTCGGGTTTCTCGGCATTGCCCAGCCCGGCCGAAGTATACCGGGCTATGAGACCGAGCGAGTCCTCGACGAGTCTGTCAATGGCTTCAGCGTTGGGGACTGTGCCTTTGCGTTCTCGAATGACTTCCCCGCTGGACAGTACACGCTGCCGAGACCGATCAGTCTGGGTCCATTTGGGGAAATCAATGAAATCGGCGACACCACGAACGGGATGTGCGGCGGGATGGTGCTGGCCGTTAGAGACTACTTCGAGCAAGGCCTCTCTCCCTGGTCGGACGATCTGGTCTCGCGAACGCCCCCGAATTCCCCGGTTGACAACGATCCGCCAGCGGAGGACACACCACTGTTCGACTTCCTCTCCGAACGGTTGTTCGATAGCTTCATGCCCGGCGACGGAAACCCTCTCGGGGCGGGCATCTATCAGACACTGATGAACACGGCGAACACGGAGGTCACAGGCTTCTGGTCGGTGACCCAACCGAAGAAGAGCAGGACCAAAGTGATGCGAGACGAGTGGGAGAACGAAATCAAGCCCGCTCTCGATAACAATACGCTCTGTCCCATCGGGTTGATCCACGTCGATACCCACGGGCAACCCTTTAGAAGCGGCCTCAACCAAATCGGGGAGAATCACCAAGTGCTGGCGTATGGCTACACGAAGTCCGGGAACACGATCGAGATATACGTCTATGATCCCAACGCGCCGAACGATGACCAGCGTCGGATCCAGTTCACAAAAAAGAATGATTTGAGCGAATGGTTCGAGCCGACCTACATCGGCTCTTCAAACCCGATGTACGCCTTTTTTGCTGTTCCGTATTCCTTTAAATCGCCACCAACTACGTTCTAACTGCTGGGTTATCCTTTCAGCCCCGGAAAGTACCAGTTGCTCGTTCATTCGACAATGGCTTGAATCAGCTCATTAAAATGGATGAAACATTCTTCCAACCGAGCCTGTGAGGTCTGCAGTCGTTCTTCCAGAACTACCTCTCCATTACTGTTTATTGCTACAGTTGCCATATTATCAGGGTAGGGTGAATATTTATTCCTGAGTAAATCATCGCCCCCTCCAAGTGGTTAGTTACAGGTTGATCAATGCTAATTTACCTGGATGGGTTCTTATAATAAAGATCAGGCGTTTCAAGCGGACTCATACGCAATGAGGGTCTTTAATTTTAAAATTCAGACTCGCCGCTCAAGCGCCGGGTAGTTAGCCCTGTCAATCTTACCATGCTCTATACTTTTTTGTTTTTATCTCGTGTTCTTATGTTAATATTATCGTAAGAATATAAGGCAACAAGATTATGATTAAACAACTGCAAAAAATTAGCAACAGCTGCGGTGTTATTATCCAAAAAGCCCTGCTTAAGCTTTTGATAGAGCATACCATAGAAAAATAATGCGGCCAACCGGCATATTTAAAGAAATGAACCTCCCTCCTATGTTTTAATCTTTGAAGGACAGCTGTTTTTTCAGGTAGACGATAGCTCCCACCACACAGGCGCCAAATAGAAATCCTTCCACACCTGCCAGCACCGTCTGTGTTATAAGCCCAAAATTTATTTCACCAAAGAAGCGGCCAAAAGCATCTAAGCGCAAGTGTGAGCCGGTAAAGGAGCGCGTTAGAAGATCCAGGCTGCCGCTCATAAGGTGTCCCCCGCTGATGGTAATCAGTACACCTGCTATTCCACTGGCCGTGGCGGCCGCTACAACCGGGCGGATTCTATGTGTGGCATTAAGACCGCCACCAAACATTGCACCCAGGGCCACGGCTGCCCCTAATACGGCTCCTTCTAAGCCTCCGGTAATGCCTTCCGGAGCCGTACCGAAAAGCAGCGTAAGGGCGTCAACGACCAACAGTTTTGCCAGGCTGCCTATCACTAATCCTCCGAAGGCAGCGCCAATAACAGTCCATATCTTATTTCCACCGGTCGAAATAATGGCCGCGGCCATCCCAGAGCTTACTCCCAGTCCGCCCATCCCTCCTATGATTACATTAAGGCTTGTGAGTACCAGAAGCATTGAAGTAGCCCCCATAGTCGTATCGCTGGGCGCATAGGCCAGGCCAAATCCATAGAACAAGCCTCCTAACAAACCAGCCGTAATGCCCCCGATGGCTCCCATCCCACCAATATGTAACCCTTGCTTCAGCTGATAGCTTTGAGTGGATGGGGATGAAGTTGCTACTCGGGGCCTTTCAGTGGCAGATTTATTCCGACCAGGCTCGGCTGAGGGGTTGGCCTCTACTCGCCCAATGAAACGATAGCCATAGCCAGGTACCGTCTGTATATAACGAGGATTGGAAGCATTATCCCCCAACTGCTTACGGATGTCTTTGATGCACTGGGTGAGAGCCGAATCACTTACAACAACATCTCCCCATACTTCCGAAAAAAATTGATCCTTCTCCACGAGCTGTCCGTGCTGGTGGACCAGCAACACAAGCGCATCGAAGTACCTGCCGTTCAGATCCAGCTGCTGACTCTCATACCAAAGCTGCCTGTTCTCAACGTCAAGGTCAAAATCATCAAAATGGTAATGAGAATGTGGTTCAAAAGACATAATTATAATTGCTCACAAAGATATCATAACGTGCTCACGTGGCTCAGCCGGTGTATCTCTATAATAGCTGAAGATAGTTTCTAATTGCAGGTTTTTATAATACAGACTTGCAACATAACAATCCATTAATCTAAAACCCTAACCATTAATAGAGACACAACTATGGATATATATCACGGGAAACCAAAAGAGCAAAAGGAAACCATCGTAGCTTTCGCCCTTGCACTGGCTGCAGCTATACTCATAAAAACTCCCGCTTTCTTTGGCATTCAACTAGACCAAGACGAAAGCTTCTATATCCGCAATATGAGTCTTTTCGTACTGCCTCTACTGACCGGCTATTTTGTCTGGAAGCGCCAACTTGAAGCCCGTACCCTCCCCGTGCTCGCCCTTGCCTTCATCGCGGCGGCAATATTCGCCAATATTTACCCCTTTGATCCGGGCGGTGATACCGAAGCACTCTTCGCACTACATCTGCCTATTGCACTTTGGCTGATCGTGGGCGTAGCTTACTCGGGGGGACGATGGGACCAGGTTAATGCACGCATGGACTACATCCGATTCTCTGGTGAACTGTTCATCTATTACGTGCTGATAGCCCTCGGTGGCGGAGTGTTAACCGGATTTATGGCCTTAATTTTCGGGACTATCGGTATTGACATAGAACCGTTCTTTGAATCCTGGATCTTGCCCTGTGGGGCCACAGGGGCCGTCATCGTTGCCTCATGGCTGGTGGAAACAAGAAAAAGTTTAACCGAGAATATAGCCCCCGTACTGGCGCGCCTCTTCACCCCTCTTTTCACTATCATACTGATCACCTTTCTGGGAACCTTGTTATGGACCGGGCGTGGCGTGGACATCGAACGCGACGTACTCATCGCTTTTGACATGCTCCTATTGATCGTGCTGGGACTCCTGCTCTACTGCATCTCTGCCCGGGATACAGGATCCTCTCCCGGCCTGTTTGATGCAGTGCTGGTGGTGCTGGTGGTCAGTTCGCTGTTAGCTGACGCCGTCGCGCTATGGGCCATCACTGAACGAATTACTGAATTAGGTTTTACCCCAAATCGAGTAGCGGCCCTGGGCATGAATATCATCCTTTTGATTAACCTGCTCTGGTCCACGGTACTTTATCTCAGATTCCTTAGCAGAGGCGGGTCGTTCCAGGCTCTTCTCCGATGGCAGACCGCCTACCTACTGGTGTATGCCGTCTGGGCAGCAATCGTTGTGATCGTCTTTCCACCACTGTTCAAATTCGGTTAACCATGCGACTTTGGCCAGCCAATTCCTTGGCGACCTCGACTCGGGCTATGGGTTCAGTAATTACCACTAACTCCAATATTTATATCCTTAGGTAAAATAAGTGGATATACTCTTTCCAAGGTTTTGGATCTACATTGCTTTGGCTTTGACAGGATTAACGATTGTCGCCGTATCCACAGCCTGGAAAAAACGACTAAGCTTTTCACTTTTTACCGTCCAGACATGCACTGCATTGGCTTTGAATTTTTTGCCCGTCGCTTTCCATGTTCCTGTGTAATAGCCGGTCATAATTACACGGTCATCGCATTCCATAAGCTCCTCAATTTCTATATTGAAGTTTTCATAATACTCAGGAATCAAGTTTAAAACCTCTTTAGCTACGGCTTCTGGTCCTTTGAACACGCCGTTGCCCTCGATGAAAGGAAATCCTTGGCATTCATGCCATTCAATATTGGGATCGAACATGTCTAAAACACCCTCAATGTCACCATCAGCGAATTTTTTATATCCGGTTTTAGCTAAATCTATATTTTTCATAATCCACCTCCTGTATTTGTTTGGGTATACCACAAAATAAGCACTTTTGACATGAAAAAGACTTACTTGTTCATTCCATATCAAATAATTGTAAATACTTCTAACTCTTTGAATAGAGATAATTAAAGACTCATGCTTTTTTTATTATAAGAAGGCTTCGTAGGTCTCAGTGTAGTGAAACAGCGCATCTGTCAGGCACTCCCTGCCTATTGAGATATCCAACAACCTTTCTCATAATACAAATACCAAGACGACGGAAGACAGGTTGGCACATACATTAGCCATAGGAGTACCTACGGTAGAATCGACTACGTAACTGACATAGGTGGTTAGGCAGAAGTCCTATTTTTTAAGTGATCCGAACAGAGAGAACCCAACCTCCTACTCAAGGCCACACTTTTGCTCTGCACTTCCGCCCAATCTATATTGTGTCTAAGCAATACGATCAGTAAAATCTAATATTCATATTAGAATATAGTAATTGTATTATTTAGCAACATTTAACGAATGAAACTATTATCACAAGGGTCGCAATACGCGATCTCCGCCGTTATAGCTTTAGCAAAACAGCCGGAAGGGACAACTGTTTCGGCAGCAGATTTGGCCAGACCATTGAACTGTCCAGCAGCTTATTTATCTCAGATTTTATCAAAATTAAAACCCTCAGGTATATTGAAGTCGCGAAGAGGCTTAAACGGGGGAGTATATCTTGCAAGAAAACCCCACGAAATTTCGATGATGGATGTAATTGAAGCCATTGACGGCACTGATTTTTTTGAAAGATGCTTTCTGGGCATCGAGGGATGTGGAAAAATTGAGCCCTGCCCTTTCCATACCTTCTGGTCAAAAGAACGGAAAAAAATACAGCAGTGGCTCAGTGATACGACTTTTGATAATATAGAAAAAGCAGTTTCCGATGCTTGGTTTGACTTAAGACTTCAATTTGCCTGACCCATAATAAATATATCAATGAACTCAGAGGTTGTTACAGCAAATAGTGTCGTTTGCTACCATTGTGGTAATGATTGCAATGGAGAGGTAGTACATTTGCATGACAAGCCATTTTGCTGCAGCGGATGTAAAATGGTCTTTCAGATTCTTGATGACAATGAACTAAACACTTATTACAGTCTTGAGGATCAGCCGGGCATCTCTTTTAAAACTTCAGGCTCTGCATCAAAATTTGATTATCTCAATGATCCTCAGGTTAGAGATCGCCTCGTTGATTTCAAAAACGATACTTTCGTCTCGGTCAGTTTTTATATTCCTAATATTCACTGCACCTCCTGCATCTGGCTGCTCGAAAATTTATTTAAGCTTGACTCAGGTATCATCAAGAGCAGCGTTAACTTTTTAAAACGAGAGCTGAGCATTTCCTATGAGGAGGATAAAACCAGTCTCCGATCAATTGTAAAGCTGTTGGCATCCATAGGCTATGAGCCTGAATTACGGCTGGAAAAGCTGGATGCCCAAGCCCCTTCTCACACGAACCGTAAACTGTGGTTAAAACTGGGCGTTGCGGGCTTTGCATTCGGAAACATCATGCTATTCAGTTTTCCGGAATACCTGTCGGGCTCCTCACTCAATACCCAGGGCTCATTCTATCTGTTTTTTGGCATCCTCAATATCATTCTTGCTATTCCGGTATTGCTGTACAGCAGCAGTGATTATCTAAAATCCGCCTGGGCCGCTGTCAGGCAGGGCAATATTAACCTGGATGTGCCAATATCCATCGGTATTCTATCGCTATTCACCCGCAGCGTCTATGAAATAACGGCCGGCATCGGGGCTGGCTATATGGACTCCTTGACGGGCTTGGTATTCTTTCTATTGATTGGACGCCTCGTTCAACAAAAAACCTACGAGCGACTTTCCTTTGACCGCGACTATAAATCCTACCTGCCCATATCGGTAACAAGCCTTGATGAGAATGATGAAGAACATTCCAAGTCTATTGACCAGTTGAAAGAAGGCACCCGAATAGTAATCAGAAATAACGAGCTGGTCCCTGCCGATTCAGTACTTCTCTCCGAACATACCTTTGTTGACTACAGCTTTATTACCGGGGAGTCGGAACCGGTGGAAGTCCAGGAAGGCGAAACGGTTTATGCCGGTGGCAAATTAGTGGGGGCTGCGACTGAGATGCGTACGGTTAAAGAAGTTTCAAACAGCTACCTAACGAAGCTTTGGAATGATTCCGCATTTGATGAATCTTCCGAAAAGCTAACAGTAAGTTCGCTTGCCGATCGCATTAGTCCGCATTTTACGCTGGGCGTATTAGCTATTGCCATCAATGCCGGCATCTTGTGGTGGACGGTAAGTACCGAGATGGCGCTCACCGTATTTACCGCTGTGCTAATCATTGCCTGTCCCTGTGCATTGGCCCTTTCCACGCCTTTTACCCTGGGCTCCGCCCTTAATATCTTTGCCCGAAATGGTTTTTTCATTAAAGGCATCGATGTTATCGAGCGCCTCGCCAATACGACCGCCATCGTCTTCGACAAAACCGGCACACTAACCAAAGCGGACCATGCCGATGTATCTTTTCAGGGAGAAGCGCTTTCCGATTATGAACGTGGATTAATACAGTCGGTTTGTAAGCAATCGGTGCATCCGCTCAGCCGAAAAATCGCCGATCACGTAAACTCTTCATCTCCCAGAAAGGTCGAAAATTATGAAGAAAAGGTTAATAAAGGAATTTCTGCAACAGTGGACGGGAAGCAGCTCCTGATTGGGTCAACCGACTTCATCAGTGCCTATTGTGAAAATGAACCCATGCAGCGAAGCACCTCCAAGGGTGATTTTTCGGTGGTGCATATTGCTATCGACGGCCATTGGAAAGGATGGTTTGAAGTTGCTAACCACTATCGGACGGGGATAAAGAAATTACTGGATAGTTTTAGAAATCGCTTCTCTACCTTCCTTTTGTCTGGAGATAATGATGCTCAAAAAAATCAGTTCACAGACTATTTCAATGAACCATCGCTTCGGTTTAATCAGACTCCGCAACAAAAGCTTAACTTCATTAAAGAACTGCAAGAGAACAATCAGAGGGTAGTGATGATTGGCGACGGCCTCAACGATGCCGGAGCCTTGAAACAAAGCGACTTTGGAATTGCCCTAACGGATAATGTAAGTTCTTTTACCCCGGCCTGTGATGCAATAATAGACGGATCTAAGTTGCAGCGGATGGACACTTTTATCAATTTTTCACAGGTTAGTATTACTATTATCAAACTGAGTTTTGGACTGTCACTCATTTATAACATTGTGGGATTGGGATTTGCCGTGTCCGGTCAGCTTTCGCCGTTGGTAGCAGCCATACTGATGCCATTGAGCTCGATCAGCATCATGATCTTTACAACATGCTCCACCCATTATGCCGCAAAAAAAATGGGACTACAGATATGGAAGTAATTTTTATTCTCATTGGATGCAGTCTGCTGGTAGCGCTTCTTTTCCTGGGCCTTTTTTTCTGGTCTGTACGGAACGGTCAATATGATGATCCGCATACGCCAGCCATCCGCATTCTATTTGATAACAAAAAATCTGATACAGAAAACAACACAACAAACCCTCCAAAAAATACAAACGATTAATGGCTGTAGATACTTTTCACTACGACAATAAGATCGTCAAAAAATTCGGGATTGCGACGATATTCTGGGGTATAATCGGTTTCCTCGTTGGATTAACCGTAGCACTAAAGCTAGTATTCCCGGACTTTCTTGGCTTCATTCCTGAACTTTCCTACGGACGATTGCGACCATTGCATACGAACGCGGTTATCTTTGCCTTTGCAGGAAATGCTATATTTTACGGCGTTTACTATTCCCTTCCCCGTTTGTGTAAAACCCCAATGTGGAGCAATAAGCTCAGCAAACTCAACTTTTGGGGATGGCAGGCAATTATTTTATCGGCTGTTATCACACTCCCACTGGGGTTCAACACCAGCAAGGAATATGCAGAGCTGGAATGGCCTATCGATATAGCGATTACGGTTATCTGGGTGGTTTTTGGTCTTAATATGCTCATGACCATCTGGAAACGCCGTGAGAAACATCTCTATGTTGCTATCTGGTTTTATATAGCGACTTTTGTTACGGTAGCAGTGCTACACCTTGTCAATTCGGTGGAGATACCTGCAACGTTCTTAAAAAGTTATCCCGTTTATGCGGGGGTACAGGATGCACTGGTGCAATGGTGGTACGGGCACAACGCCGTAGCCTTCTTTTTAACCACCCCCTTCCTGGGAATCATGTATTACTTTATACCGAAGGCCGCTAATCGCCCGATTTTCTCGTACCGATTGTCTATTGTTCACTTCTGGTCATTAATCTTCATATACATCTGGGCCGGCCCGCACCACCTGTTGTACACCGCCCTTCCGGGTTGGGCACAGGCACTTGGTACCGTATTTAGTATCATGTTAATCGCTCCTTCCTGGGGTGGGATGCTCAACGGCTTGCTTACCCTGCGCGGAGCCTGGGATAAAGTACGTGAAGACCCTGTACTAAAATTTCTCGTAGTGGGAATTACCGCATATGGTATGGCGACGTTTGAAGGACCGATGCTCTCCATCGGCAACGTAAACGCCATAGCCCACTACAGTGATTATATTATCGGCCACGTGCATCTCGGAGCTTTGCTTTGGAATGGCGGGCTTACCTTTGCTATGCTGTATTACATAACGCCACGGATTTACAAAACAGAACTCTATTCTGTAAAGCTGGCAAATGTTCACTTCTGGTTTGCCACGATGGGTGCGGTCTTTTATGTAATTCCCATGTACTGGGGCGGTATCACCCAAAGTCTGATGTGGAAGGAATTCACGACTGAGGGACTGCTGCAGTATCCTAACTTTCTTACCACCGTCGAGCAAATCATCCCGATGTATTCTCTACGCGCCTTAGGAGGAGCTCTATTCATTATAGGAGCCTGTTTTTCTGTGTATAACCTGTTTAAAACGGCTCAAAGCGGATCGCTTGTAGAGATGGAAGAAGACCAGGCACAGCCGATACTGGATCATTCGGCAAATGAAGACGAAAAATGGCACCGCAAGCTGGAAAGCAGACCGATACAACTAACAGGACTCGTTCTTGTTGTTATTCTCATTGGTGGTATCATTGAATATGTGCCCACTGCCGTCGTTGATTCCAATGTACCTACCATCTCCAGCGTGAAACCCTATACCCCACTGGAAGTAGAAGGACGCGACATCTATATCGCTGAAGGCTGTAATAACTGTCACTCACAGATGATTAGGCCATTCCGATCAGAAACGGAGCGATATGGCGAATACTCGAAGGCCGGGGAATATGTCTACGACCATCCCCACCTTTGGGGTTCAAAGCGTACGGGTCCTGATCTACACCGCATAGGAGGTAAATATCCGGATTCCTGGCACCTGCGCCATATGCACGATCCGAACTCTACATCTCCGGGCTCCATCATGCCGGCCTACCCATGGTTGCTGGAACAGGATATGGATATGGGAACCATAGATGAACGTATTTCAGCACTGCGTACGGTAGGTATACCGTATGCCCCGGGGTATGAGAATGAAGCACTGGCAGACCTGAAGGCACAGGCCGAAAATATCACCAATCAACTGCATGAAAACGGATTCCAGGAGGTCGATGGCATCGAAATTACATCCGACAAAAAAATAATCGCCATTATTGCCTATTTGCAGCGGTTAGGCATCGATATTAAAGGTGAAAATGATCCCTTCGAGGGCCTTCCCTCCAGCAAGGTATTAAGCAACAAAGTCAAGAATAACCCATCAGAACAGTAAAACTATGTATAAAGAGGTGCTTCGATCTATTGAAGGAATAGGAGTTTATCCCAGTATCGCACTGGTCATGTTTCTAACCTTCTTTATTGGACTCATAATCTATCTGAACAGGCATGGGCGGGAATATTTTCAGGATATCGCCCGCCTGCCACTTGAAGATGAAAAGGATGTAA
Organism: Fodinibius salsisoli; assembly: GCF_026229185.1. GTDB lineage: Bacteria > Bacteroidota > Rhodothermia > Balneolales > Balneolaceae > Fodinibius > Fodinibius salsisoli. The sequence goes on from NZ_JAGGJA010000006.1 coordinate 150,324, forward strand.
ATAACAACCACAAGGGTGCACACTCATGAAATTATTTGACGACGAGAAAGACAAGCTAATGGACCACGAGTACGATGGTATTCGTGAACTGGACAACCACATGCCGACCTGGTGGCTTTGGCTATTCTATTTTTCCATCGCCTTTGCCGTAGGATACATGCTCTACTACCAGGTTTTGGGTTGGGGGCCCACTCAACACGAGGAGTATGAAATGGCCGTGACCGCGGCAGAAGCAAAGTTTGGATCTCCTGAAGAAGCAGATCCGGTTGAAGATTACACCTGGACTATTTCTGAGGATGAAGCGGATATTGCCGCTGGAAAAGAATTATTCATGAGCTCAAGTCAAATATGTTTCACCTGTCACGGCAATAACGGACAGGGTATGGTAGGCCCGAACCTAACGGACAATTTATGGATTCACGGCTGCCAGCCCGAGGATATTGCCTCGAGTATCATTAATGGGTTCCAGGAACAGGGAATGCTGGCTTATGGGAGCGGCGCCAAAATAAGTAATGAAGAGGTTCAGCAGCTGGTCAGCTATATTGCTTCTATACAGGGAACAGAACCCGATGGTGCAAAAGAACCGGATATGAGTCGAGCACAGCCTTGCGGTGAAGGCCCCCTGGCACAGTCCGACTTGTAACAATAACCCTCAACACTGCCTACAAGGCTAAATATTAAACCAATAACCATGTCTTCTGATAAAGATCGAAGAATAGATAAGGATTCCTTTCGCGATCACCTTTCTACGGTTGATAAGGAAGGCAAGCGAAACTGGATTTTCCCCAAGAAACCCAGCGGGCGCTACTATAAGGCTAGAAATATTGTAGCGGTATTATTGCTGCTTTTATTTTTTTCGGGCCCGTTTATTACCATTAATGGGCAGCCTATACTCCTGTTGAATATCATAGAACGTAAATTCGTAATATTTGGGATGGCCTTTTGGCCGCAGGATTTAGGATTGCTCGTCTTTGGAGCACTGTCGTTTATCATTTTTATCGTATTATTTACAGCAATTTTCGGGCGGCTATGGTGCGGCTGGGCATGTCCACAAACAATATTCATGGAGATGGTCTTCCGCCGGGTAGAATACTGGATCGAAGGTGATCGTGCCCAACAAATTCGGCTCAATCGGTCAGAATGGAACTGGAACAAGATTTGGCGGAAAACTTTGAAACATAGCGTATTCTTTGGGATGGCCTTCCTTATTTCCAATCTATTTCTGGCCTATATTATTGGCAAAGATCAGCTGTTTACCATCATCACCGACCCACCTTCACAACATCTCGCCGGGCTGGCCTCAATCACGGTCTTCAGCGGGGTCTTTTATGGGGTATTTGCTTTTTTACGTGAACAGGTATGTCATTTTATTTGTCCCTATGGGCGTATGCAGTCGGTATTACTGGATAATAACTCCATCAATGTGATGTACGACTACAAACGAGGGGAACCGCGAACAAAACCTCAGAATCGCGATGACCTTGGCCGTAAGGCCACACTGGATGATTTGGGCTTGTCCCCGGAAACCAATTATGGGGATTGTATCGACTGCCATCAGTGCGTGCGCGTATGCCCAATGGGTATCGACATCCGCAATGGCACCCAACTTGAATGCGTGCACTGCACGGCCTGTATTGATGCTTGCGATGATGTGATGGATAAAATCAACAAGCCACGGGGACTCATTCGATACTCATCTGAAAATGCCATCCGTAAAGAAAATGGAAAAAACTTCACTCCACGCGTTGCCGGCTACAGCAGTATATTGGTTGTGTTGCTCATCACTTTTTTTACTTTTCTGAGCATGCGTGCCGATACCGAAACCTCCATTCTGAGGCAACCCGGGACCATGTTTCAGAAACTGCCGAATAATCAATACAGTAACATCTATGAGGTTAAAGTTATCAACAAAACCTTTGAACCCATCCAGTACGAGGTAAAACTGCTACAACCTGGTGGAGAGTTGACCCCACTGGGTGATTTCAGTGAGGTCCCTGCTCAAGGATCAACCAAAGGTCGGTTGCTTGTTAAGCTCCCAGTTGAATTGTTGGCGGGCTCTCAAACAGAACTCACCTTTAACGTATATGCCAATGGCGAAAAAGTGGAAACCATAACTTCAGGCTTTATTGGTCCTAATCTTTAAATTCTCCAGAATGAATACCGAATCTGAACAGAAAAAAAGTGGTGGTTTTAGCTGGAACTGGGGTAACGGTATTGCCCTTGTCATTATCTTGTTTATTTGTACCACAATGGGCGTGGTTGGGTATCTTATCTCCCTGGATTTTTATGTCGTATCGGATAACTATTACGAAAAAGCAGAAGAATACCAGCAGCATATCGAACGGATACAACATACCAGTGCCATGGATCAACCGGTTGAAATAATGCTATCCGATGATAAACAAAACGTGACCATACAATTTCCTACGGATACCAACAGCCAAGAAACAGACGGTAAAATCCAGTTGTACCGACCCAACGATTCTTCTCTTGATCACACAGTGAAGTTGACCCTTAATGACCAACATAGGCAAAGCATTAGTACCGCCAATCTTATGAAAGGCAAATGGGTGATTAAAGTAAGCTGGACTATTGACCAAAAAGGCTATTACAAACAAAAGAACATCTTTTTATAGTATATGGAAACCTGGACCGCCTTGGCTATCGGTTTTTTTGGCAGTTTTCACTGCATTGGGATGTGCGGTCCCATTGCCCTTGCCTTGCCGGGGCAAAATGACTCTAAATTATTTTTCATTTCCGGAAGACTACTTTACAATATCGGTAGAATTGTCACTTATAGTCTTCTTGGGGCATTATTCGGGGTTATAGGGTATTCCATCATGCTGGCCAAACTGCAGAATACCTTATCAATTTTCCTGGGAATACTCATCATATTGGGTTCCGTTTCACAGACCAGCTTCTTTCAGGGATGGAAAAAAAAGATGAAACTAAACCTACCGTTTCAAAAACTTAAAAAGTTGATTAACTCACAATTCAACAAAAGAGGTCAAGGCACGCTGTTTACCATTGGCCTTCTAAATGGACTGCTGCCCTGTGGATTTGTTTATATTGCGCTCGCCGGTTCCATTACCACTGGCTCAATTGTTGGAGGAAGTATCTTTATGGCCCTTTTTGGTCTGGGTACGCTCCCAGCTATGTTTGCCATGGCACTGGCCCCGGGCATGATCAGCCTGCAGCTACGCAGGAAAATTAATACTATTCTTCCTTTGTTGGCGGCCGGATTGGGAATCTATCTTATCTACCGAGGAATAATGTGATATTAAAGATGTCTGGATATCGAAGGCCGACAATGCTCTGTGTGTAGCAAGCCTGATATCATTCTAATTCTTTACTCCAAAAAGGATTAAGAACATTTTTTAAGTTTAAAATAAGGTTATATATATACTTAACGGATTCAAAACAATTTAAAGAGTATGATGGGTAGAGATTTTTGGAACTTTATTAAGCACGTACGATCAGGGTACCTGCTATTTACATCACTGTTAATTTTAGGATTTTTCTATGGTAGCTTTGAAATAATTAAAATCGTTTTCTTTGATAATACCTCTGATGAAACAATGCAAGTTCTCTATTTTAGCAGAGGTATCACCGTATCTCTATCACTCATGGTCTGGGCCGCTTGGACCGTATATAATTATCGCGAACTGTACCAAGAGCAACTGGATACAGCCGAACAGAAATACCGGGATATCATAGAACATTCTGCAGATGCTATTATAACACTTAACCATGAAAACGAGATCACTTCTTGGAACCAAGGGGCAGAACAGATCTTGGGGTGGGAGGCGGATGAAATTGTAGGAGCTCCATTGGAAAAAATCATCCCCCAGTCACTTTTGGAAAAGGGAGAATTGAAACAGATCCAAGAGGCTATGTATCCTAATGGATATACAACAAATTATGAAACAGAACGCTTGCATAAGAATGGAGAAAGTATCCTTGTTTCGCTGACAGAATCTCTTATTCGTAATGAAAATGATCAGGTTATCGGTCGGTCAAAGATTTTACGTGATCTTACCGACCTTAAGATCAAAGAAGAACAGATTCAGCATTCTGAGCGTCTGGCCACACTTGGCCATATGGCTGCTGGGGTAGCACACGAGGTTGGAAATCCACTTACCGCTATCTCATCGCTCGTACAACTTTGTCAACGCAGAACCGATGATCCATTTATACAGGATCAACTAACAAAAGTACGCGAACATATCCACCGTATCACTAAAATTGTGCGCGACTTAGTTGACTTTTCTCGTCCTTCCAGCTTGGAAACGGAAGTGATGAACATAAATACTCTTGTAGAATCTGCTGTAGGACTTTTAAAGCATGATGCCCGCTGCCGTAATGTAGAATTCATCATGAACCTATCACAAGATCTTCCAAAACTGGAAGGCGTTCCCGATCATATTCATCAAGTATTTGTAAATATTCTTTTGAATGCCGTAGATGCTATGGAAAAAGTAAAAAAACCGGCTATCACAATAGCCTCGAGGGAAGAAAATAAGTCTATAAAAATATCTATCACTGATATTGGTATGGGAATCCCTGAAGAAGAACAAAACCGTATTTTTGAGCCATTCTTCACGACCAAAGAAGTGGGAAGTGGTACTGGCCTGGGGTTGTCAGTCAGTCATGGCATCATTAACCAAATGGACGGCAACATTGAGGTAGACTCCGAACCGGGCAAAGGGACCACATTTACCATAACATTACCTGTCCAACAAAAATAAATTGAAGGAAAAAAGTAAGTATGATAGGATCGATTTTAATAGCCGATGATGAAGAAGAAATTCGCAATTCGCTTGCCATCTTATTACGTGAAGAAGGCTATCGATGTGCTACTGCTCCTGATGGGAATACCGCTATTGAAGCCCTTAAGGAGCACGCATATGATATTCTCATTACGGACCTTAAGATGCCTGGTGCAAACGGTATTGAGGTTTTGGAGCAGGCCTTAGAATACTCCCCGAACATGCTTACAATCATCATTACCGCCCATGCTACGGTCGAGACGGCCATACAGGCTTTACGCAAGGGTGCCGCCGACTACATCCTTAAGCCACTGGATTTTGATGAGGTTACCCACCGAATTGAAAACCTGCTCAATCAAAAGAAGCTGATGCAGGAGAATAAATATCTTCGAGAGCAAATCGACCAAGAGTTTAACTTCAACCATATTATTGGGGAAAGTCCGGCCATGAAGCAGGTATACCGAATAGTAAAAAGGGTCAGCAGTGCCACCAGCAATGTACTTATTACCGGTCCCAGCGGCACTGGAAAGGAACTGGTAGCTCGTGCAATACACTCTCATGGCCAGCGTTCTTCCAAGCCTTTTATTGCCGTGAATTGCGGTGCGATCCCAAAAGATCTGGTGGAATCGGAACTTTTTGGACACAAAAAGGGAGCCTTCACCGGGGCTATTTCTCACAAAGACGGAGTATTTGTTGCTGCCCATGGTGGCACCGTTTTTTTAGATGAAGTGGGCGAAATTCCTTTAAGCCAACAAGTAAACCTGCTGCGGGTTATTCAAGAGCGTGAGGTAAAACCAATAGGTTCAAATAAAATGGTACAATTTGACACTCGTATACTTGCGGCAACGAATAAGGATCTCGGGCAAGAAGTAGAACAAGGCAATTTCAGAGAAGATCTGTATTATCGGCTAAATGTGGTAGAAATTCCCCTTCCAACACTTCAGCAACGTAAGGAAGATATTCCACTACTGGCCCAGCATTTTTTGCAAAAATACAGTAACGAACTTAACCGTCCCGTTCACGGGATCACCAGCGAGGCTATGGGTGCGCTCATGTCTTTTGAATGGAAGGGACAGGTGCGAGAACTTGAAAATATTATAGAACGCTCTGTACTGCTCGGAGATAACGACTTCATCAACCTTGATGATCTACCGGAGAGTATACGTACATCAAGCACGGAAGATTTTACCTATGATTCAAACTCCCTGGACAACGCCGTTCAGACCTTTGAAAAGCATCACATACTAAGCATCCTGAAACGCACCGACGGTAATAAAGCAGAAGCCGCCCGCCTGCTGGGGATCGACCCATCTACGCTGTATCGGAAAATGGAGCGGTATAAAATCGAGCTGTGACACGATCATACCTCCCCATCATCGTAATCTTTATCCCCAGCTGGCAAGCTTGGATATATTACCAAAGTCACCTTTCCTTACAGGTACTGAGTCCGAACGGGACATACAGAGGGCAAAAACTGATCATGCTTGTCAGTAAAAATATAACTGAAATCATAACCAGGATGATACCTACTGTTCCTGTTACGATATTTGTGAAATATAGCACAAGCATTACCAGTGCCAATATGCTTCGAATTATTCGATCAATGGTTCCCATATTAATTTTCATAGCATTTCCTCCTATTCTGTATTATTTGTTTGATTAATAAACGAGAACCATTAACCACTATATAGTTCTCTCCATATCTTATGGCGTTCTCATGATTATTATTTCATTATTTTTGTTCTAACCAACAGGCATTTCATCGAAATCCGGCTTTACCGTTATAACTGGCAGTGTTACATGGCGCGCCACATTTTCGGTCGTAGAACCAAGGAATACATGGGCCAAACCACTGCGTCCGTGGCTTGCCATCACCACCATATCAGCATTTTCAGCAGCATATTTTTCTATAACCTGGTGTGCTGAAATACCCCTGTCAACCACTAAAGTTACATCAATAGTTTTCTTTATCCCCTCCTCGAAGTATATAAACTGGCTTTCAAAATGCTCCCCTCTTTGCAATTCAATGGCGTCCCAGGAATGGGTTAGAAATTCTCTTATTCCTGTATATATGATGTCTCTGATATTTTCCTCAACCGAATGGGCCGGATCCATATGAATCACCTCTGCGGCCGTACCATATAATTCCTGTACATGGAACAGACTAATAGTAGCATTCAAAGTGTCGGCAAGTGATATTGCCATAGGCAAGGCTCTGAGTGATATTTGGGAGCCATCGGTGGGCAACAAAATATTTTCTACTGAGTCAAGATTTGATTCACCGGTAGTTAATACTGGAATTTTAGAATACCGGATAACTTTTTCTGCAATACTGCCGATCAAAAAATTGGAAGCATGTGCACCGAATGTTGCCATCAATATCAAATCATACCCTCCTTCTTCGGCACGCTTGGCAATAGCCCTGGCAGGTCCCGGAGCAATTTGTACAATATCCTTTCCTTTATTTTCGGGCTTCAAATAATCGTTCATCAATCTCTTAAGTTTATGAGAAGCCTGTTTTTTGAGCTGAGGATACATGTCCTCATTCATTTCCAGCGGTACACTAAGTTTAGCTATGCTTTTGTTAAAGTAATGCAGTGTTTGAATGATATGAATAACATCAACGGTGGCCCCAAAACGACGGGACAGCTGATGAGCTGCATTATAAGCGTTGATCGAATGATCCGAGAAGTCAGTGGGTACTAATATTTTTTTGATCGTGAACATGGCTCAATAGTTTTTAAATGTATATTTCCTTAATGATCACTAGCCTTGAAACTCTGGGGATCACTAAATGCATCTTTTAACCGCACGGTTACATCAAAATGTACGGTCAGTTCACTACTTGCTTTAATCAGGCCAAACATGGCTGTAGGGGGTTTAATATTGTAGGTATTCATGCTGATCTTCTTACTCCCTTTTACTCTAAAACGCTCTTCACTGATCAAGTGACCTGCCACGATTACTTGAGTCGTATCTTGAGTACCAGCAATTTCAAGTACCCCGGTTGTACTGATATTCATCCAGGATTCTTCTTGGTCTGCTGTTGCAGCTTCATCACCTTGCATCAATGAAGCAGATAACAGTTGATACCGTATGGATTGGTACTGTTTGGCTTTCAAGGCATCATACATATCATTGTTCATGCCCTTTTTACCACATTCCAAAGACTTAACGGGGATGGTAATCTCTATAGAGACCGCGCCGTGCCCCTGAACATTTTGCTGGGGTTCAGTAGTATTCTCGATGTTGCCATTTCCTGAGAGCTGTTCTGCATTGCAGGAATAATCTACAATACTGGCGGACCCTTCAATCCATAGCTTGCCCCCATCCTCTATTTCTATAGAGCCCTGTGGAGTAACCTGAGCTGCAGCCGCCCCCCCAATCATTATAAAGACAAGAGCGAGGAACAACCTCAGCACTGTGAAAGATGCTTGTTCATTCCGACTGTCTTTTACTTGATATTTGGGGCTCGACTGAAGCATAATTGGATCTCCGATAAAGTTATTTGGATACAAGAATATTGAATACAACCTCTACTTCCTCGCCACTCTTAATGGTTCCAAACATGGCGGAAGGTGGATCGACGTCATAATCCTTCATATTGATACTATAGCTACCTTCAAAGCGAAAGTTATTACCGTCAACCTGGGTGGCTTTTACCGGAAATGTTATGTCCCGGGAGTTTCCTTTGATGGTGAGTGTTCCGCTTGAGTTCAATTCAAAAGACTCTGAACTGGCATTACTCTCCACCAGTTCTGCTTTTGTAAGCTCAAATTTAATTTGTGGATAATCATCTTTTTCTAAGGCCCCATAAATTTTACGATTCATCCTGCCTTTTCCACTCTCAATAGATTCGACGGGAACCAAAATTGAAAAATTTGCAACAGGATTTGTTATAGGATCTTGCTGCAACGTTGCAGGCTCAAGTGCTATGTTTATGTCCATCTTTTCCACATCAGCTTCCCAATCGTGAATAGTAGAGGTCCCTTTAATAACCAAAGTGCTGGTTTCATTAACATTATAATTTACTGATTGTGCCCAACCTATGATGGGTAAAAAGATTATTAGTAAAGCTGCCAGTATGTAGTTTATTAACGTTTTCATAGCTGTAGAGAATTTAGGTTTTAGTATTTAATGTCTTCACTTATTTATATTGCAAGTGCCATTCCAAAACCTTTCAACTCATAACATTTTTTTGCTCAATTAATATTAGCTCTCTGTGAGCATATAACTGCGATTTAAACCCTGATCTTATTTAAGGCTATTATCAGGACCGGTTTACTCCTTGCATTCATGCATTTAACCTTGCTTTTGGTGTTGCATAATTGCAAGATCCGCTTCTCTCTCCCCTCCTCTTATTTCTGCATTGGTGTATGTTAAGCCATTTCCAAAAACGATGTATGCATATGCACTTCTTTGGTATCATGATTGCATTACTCTATTTAAACAATCGAAATATATAATCAATTCACTTAGGCCACCGGCATGAAAAAAATCATTTCTAATATCCCCACCATACTCGTGGCCGAACCTGAAGAAACTATCCGGGTATCTATCGAAATGATTTTAATAGAAGAAGGCTACGATTGTCATGCCGTTTCCCATCCGCAATCCTTGTTGCGGGCAGTTGAGGCATATAATTCTGATCTTATTATTGCAGATGTTGATATTCTTTACGACTATATTGAAGAAGTCCTCAGTCTACAGAGTCGTTCGCATAATTCAGAACCTCCTGGTTTCTTAGTCATTCTCAGCTACGAGCAAGTTCAGGATATGTTATACCTGATGCAATTTGGAATAACTGAGTATCTGATCAAACCCTTCCGGTTTGAGGAGATGACCAACCGAATTCGACATATGCTGGGCGACCATACCCAAAGTCATCACTAATCAGTGATAGGCAAAAAATAACTTCACAGCAGTACTCCCTCACTTACTTCTTTTTGATGCTCCCTCCCCAAAGACTGCGTCTAATCCAGCCGGTCGCACTACCCAATGAAATAAAAAACGGTACTGCCTTTCACAGCAGCACCGTCGTAGGGATGTTAGGGATAAGGTTTATTTCTTGTAGCTTCTATAACTATGCTTAGAAACTGATTATGGCTTCAAGCATGACTCCGTCGAATTCAGCTTCATCATAAGCCGTATCGATATAAGCATCACCGTCATAGGTTTGTTTTACATACTCAAATTTAGCAAGTACGTTTTTGGTCAGGAACCAACCACCGCCGATGTTGAAGCGGTCGACTTCGATATCCCCTCCCTGAGTTTCCCCTTCTACGTAGTTATAACGTCCGCCCAGGTAGAAGTTTTCATTGGCTCCCAGTCGGTAGAGTAGTTCCCCACCGTATTGATTGAACGTACGGGAATCAAATCCTTTAACATTTCCACTTGTATTTTCATATAGACCAAAGAACTCCAGCCCGCCCACTTTAAAGAAGGGGTTAACCATGATTGCCGTCATTTCACCGGCAGCTGCAGGTGCACCACGTCCGGGTGTAAAGTCGGGAGCAATACGTCCGCTTCGGAAATTGCCGCCCTCAATCACGTCGTAGTATCGGGAACCAGCACGATCTCCGGAGTATAAGTAGATGGATGGAGAGTTGGATACGTTAAGGATAGACCCTGTCAGGCGCAAACGCAGCTCTTCATTGAACTGCTTATCAAAGCCCAATTTTCCATAGAGTGTTGCATGAGTTTTAATATCTCCGGCTTCAACACTTTGATTCAATTTACCATTACTAACGCCAACCATCGCGAGCAATCCTTCGTTGAAGAAATAGAGCTCACCTGCTACTTCAGTAGTAAAGGAATCCATAAGATAGTTTCCAGCAAAAGGATTATGGATAGCAGCAGCATTATCGGTTCGACGGAAGTGAGCATCACCGTAGTTAAGCTCCATGTGCCCTACTTTAATACGGACCTTGTCCATTAAATCCGATAGTAACCCTTCCTGGATGAAGTCCAGGCGATCTATCTGCATATATCCGCCTTTTACATAGGTCTCCGTGTGGTGCTGCGAAGAAAGATAGGTACGCAAGTGCATGCGCAATCCATCCCCCAGCGCGACGTCAAGATCTAAGTTGGAAGTGGCCAGGTTGAAGTTGGACTCCAGCTCCGGCAATGTGCTTAAAATAGGATCGCCGGCTTCATCAACACCTGATGGCCATGGACCGGCATTATCCTGGCTAAGAGCCTGAAATTGTAATGTATTTGCACCGCCAATACGGACATTGAGACCATCAAATTCAACATCTGTCTCAAAAGGAGCTTCAAACTGGTTGAGTCCTCGTTGATCGGGATAGGTGAAATATTGCATTTCCCGGTCAAACTGAGCAAACGCACTTCCGCTTGCCAATAAAATAGCTAATAAACTCAATGCGATATGTGTAATTGTTTTTTTCATGATAGTAGCCTGTCTTAATTTATAAGTGAGGATTTAATTAGTATTGTTGTTTTTCACTATTACATAGACAAGGACTATTCCAAAGGAGATAAATATTTAAAGAAATACTTGTAGCAAATGAAAAACAGCCTCTAATTGCTATTAAGGCTTAAAATTAATGCCTGATAAATAAATTTTAAAGCCATGCTGTATTCGATTATTGCAACTATGCAACGCTCAAATATTTAAATTTGCAGTTATGCAATCGTGCCCGATGTATTTATCAGCTCACTCCTAACTTGCATGGCATATATTTTAAACTCTAACCTTATGCAAGAGTATTCGTTAGCTATAATGCTTAAAGCCGTCCCCCCGTTTATTAGTATTCTTGATGAGTATTCATATCAGGCTAATCCTCTTTTAGGAGTATCATATCAGACCGTTTTTTTGAAACTTGTTCTATACAGGTTGGTTGAAGCGTTCCATCACGGACTCTTGCAGGGCTTCCCGGTGATCGGGGTGGGCAATTTCAATTAACGCCTGGGCTCGCTGGCGCAGGTTCTTCCCATAAAGATTAGCCACTCCGTATTCGGTAACCACATAGTGCACATGCGCACGGGTAGTCACGACTCCAGCCCCCTGTTTTAGGTGGGGCACGATCTTGCTTTCCCCTTTCGCCGTAGTTGAGGGCAGCGCAATAATGGGCTTTCCACCCTCACTCAGAGAGGCACCACGAATAAAATCCATCTGACCGCCCACACCCGAGTAGTGATAGGTGCCTATAGAATCGGCGCATACCTGTCCCGTAAGATCTACCTCAATGGCACTGTTAATAGCCGTTACCTTAGGATTCTTTCGGATCACCGCGGTATCATTCACATATGCAATATCCAGCATGGCAATCATGGGATTATCATCCACAAAGTCATAAAGCTTACGGCTGCCCATCACAAAACCGGCCACAATTTTTTCGGGATGCGTTCTTTTTTTCTTGCCGTTAATAACACCGTTTTCGACCAGCTCCATCACGCCATCACTGAACATCTCAGTGTGGATACCCAGATCCCGGTGATTATTTAGTGCCTTTAGCACCGCATTAGGGATGGCCCCGATGCCCATTTGAAGGGTGGAACCATTCTCAACCAATTCGGCGCAATTCTCCCCAATTTCTTGCTCAATTTCGTTCGGCTCCGGGATCGTCAGCTCATGCAGCGGTTCCTCCGACTCCACTAAAGCATTAAAGCGGCTGGCATGGAAAATACCATCGCCATGGGTTCGGGGCATATTGGGATTGACAAGAGCAATAGCTTTTTTTGCACTTTGCAGAGCCGCCCGGCTGGCATCGACCGAAACGCCCAGCGAACAATAACCATGTTTGTCGGGGGGTGAAACCTGAACCAAAGCCATATCGATAGGCAGAATATCTTCGCGAAATAAACCCGGAACTTCACTCAAAAAAATCGACAGATAATCGGCACTCCCATAGTTCACGGCCTTGCGAACATTGGCTCCTACAAAAAGGGCATTGGTGCGAAATGTATCGCTGTATTCCGGTTTTACATAGGGTGCCTCGCCTTCGGTATGCAGGTGGATAATCTCAATATCTTCGAGCTCCGGAGCCCGCGCCGTCATAGCATTAATGAGCGGCCCGGGAGCCGCCGCTACGCTGTGAATAAATACGCGGTCTCCCGAAGTGATTAGTTTTACTGCTTCTTCTGCCGTCGTATAGTTGTTTTCAAAGGACATTATCTGTTCAAAATTTTAAATAATGATTACATATGGGTGGAGTAATTTTTGCTAATCACATATCTATTTTAAGAAGTAAGTACCTTAATATTTTTTACAATAGGAGTAGGATCATCATCCAACTTCTTTCTCTGATGGGCTACTTCTCCTTCCTTGTTTAATACGGTGATTATATTCGAATGTGTGAAATCGGTCTCGCTGATTTTCTTGTACTTTACCCCCAACAGGGCTGCTAACTCCAGGATATCTCCCTGCCCGCCATTCAGCAGGGTCCAGTTTGTATCAGAAAGTTCGTTTTCGGAGGCAAAATTTCTCAGCCGTTCCGGTATATCTCGTTCCGGGTCTATACTAACAATTACAAAATTAGTGGCCTTGAGCTCTTCTTCGGAAAGGCGGTCCCGGATTCGTTTCATATCAGCCAGAATACGCGGACAGGCAAACTCACAATGGGTATAAACCATGGCAACGACCTGCACTTTTCCGCGAAGGCTGCCGAGCTTAACCTTTTGGCCATATCGATTTAGCCAGATACTGCTGACGTTATAGATCGATTCGTCGGTCGGCTCTTCTGAAGCCATCTTCATTTGAGCATGCGCGGTATGGTCTCCCGCAGCCATTTGCTTTTTGGATTGCTGTTCTCTTTCACCGTCATTACCTGAACACGCTCCAAACATAATTGCCATTGCCAAAATTGCTATAACAAGTGGTCTAATGTTCATAATAGATACTCTACTGATTATCTTTGGCACATCTGAATCCTAAATTTCCAACGGAATAGTCTGCTTCAAGACTACCTCGAAAAGCAAAGCGCAGAAAGGCCGCATAGTTTTCCTTGTCGGTTTCGGATGCAGCAGAACTTCCCGCTGCGCAGTAAAACTGTTTAAGCTCTCCCTGGTCGCCACGCGACTCCCCGCTGATAAAAACGGTGTTAAAATCCTGCACCCACTCCCATATCAATCCATGCATATCATATACACCATGGACGTTGGGTTTCCCCTGCCCTACCCGGGGTAGCGTTTCAGGATTAGGTCGGCTGTACCAGTCCAATACTTTTTGTACAAACTCCTTATCACGGCTGGCCAGCGGTTTGTCATGGCTGGCTGATGCGACATATTCCCACTCATACAGCGTAGGAAGGCGCTTTCCTCTCCATTGAGCATAGGCCCGTGCGGCGAACCAGGAAACATTGGTAACAGGACTATTTTTGATCTTTTCAGCATCAGAGCCAAGATCCAGGTCTCCGGCCCAGTGTTTAAGGTAACCATCTTCGGCAAATACCGATTTGACGTTTGATCGTCGCCACTCCGGATTGGCCTTAACAAATTCCAGGAACTCAGCATTGGTCACTGCAAACTTATCGAGATAGAAGGGATCCACTGTTATACTGTCTTCTGTAGAGCTATAGAAGGGCATAAAAGTCCCCCCTTCAATACGGGCCATTCCATCGGGCTGAGCTAGGGCCGCCACGGAAAGACCGGCAAAAAACAGATTAAGGATAATGACACGAATCCAAGTGTTCATCGGGTATTTATCAGTATTATTCGGTTGATCAATTATGAAGTGGAAGCTTCTTGTTGGCGAACCCGTTCTACCTGCTCCGGGGTCACCTCTCCACCTTCGTTGCCAAAGTTATTGAGAATAAATGTAATGACATTCGCTACCTCTTCATTCGTCAGGTTCTGCCGGGGCATTACTCCATTGTATGTTTCCCCGTTCACAGTAATCTCACCCTGCAGGCCGTGCACAACCGCACTTATTGCCCTGTCAGGATCTTCATTGAGGTAATCGGATTCCGCTACCGGGGGAAAGGCTCCCTCGATACCACTCCCGTCAGCCATATGGCAAGCCTGGCATACCGACATGTACGTTTCCCGGCCAAACTCAATACGTTCTTCCGTGGTACTGGCTGTTGGTATTGCTCTTTTCTCCTGCGGAAGTTCCTGGATAGCTCCCCCTTCGGGTTGGTACACCCGATCAAGTTGCTGTCCCGTATAAATATTTTCGTCCTCCTCTCCGGAAACCGCCAGTGTAGCAAGCGCTCCCTTGTTAAAAGCCCGAAATATGGCATGGTCAACCAAAATGTAATTGCCGGGTACTTCGGTGATAAACTCCACCATAGCAGCCCCGCCGGCCGGTACGGATGTGGTCTGAACATTTTCCTGCACGCGGCTGCCACCCTCGTAATGGACCTTGTCAAATATTTCGCCGATTACATGAAAGGAGGAAGTCAGGTTTGGGCCGCCATTTCCCACAAATAACCGAACATTGTCGCCCTTTTGGGCCGTAATTGCATTCTTATTCATCATAGATCCAACCGCCCCGTTAAATACCACATAATCCGCATCTTCTTCGATGGCCTTATCCATATCAAAAGGCTGTAGCCCTCGTTCACCATAGCCACCTTCAGTATAAAACTCGCTTTGCATCACGTAGTATTCTTTATCTACCTCCGGCAGTCCCTCCCAGGGTTCCACCAAAATCAGTCCATACATTCCATTGGCGATATGCATCCCTACCGGGGCTGTGGCGCAATGGTACACATACAAACCCGGGTTTAATGCCCGGAACGAAAATACGGTCTCACGTCCCGGCGCTGTAAAAGTAGACTCAGCACCCCCGCCCGGTCCGTTAACCGCATGCAGGTCAATATTATGAGGCAGTTTGTTATCGGGGTGATTCTTTAAATGAAATTCGACCATATCCCCTTCCCGCACACGTATAAATTTACCCGGTACGGAGCCGCCGAAAGTCCACATGGTATATTCCACTCCGTCTGCGAGTCTCATCTCCTTTTCAACTACTTCCAGGTCCACAATGAGCTTTGTGGCGTCTTCTCTTTCGATGGGTGGTGGTACTTCAGGCGGAAGCGTAAGTTTGGCCTGCTGCTCACCAACAATCTCTGCATTCTCCGGCTGAAAATTATCTTGTTTGGGTAAGCATCCCACTACGGCGAGCGTACAAACTATTACAATGATTATATTTTTAACCAATATCTCTATTAAATTCATATCAATCCCTCTTTTTTATTATTACCACTGTACTGTACCGCCATTGTTAAAGCTCATAAAAAGTGTATCCAAAAACAATTATTACTGATGCCTGATCTAATTTAGATTAGCCTAAAAATTTGTACCTGGGCCTCCTCACCTCCGATAGCTTACCACTCGATTCCAATGCAGTATAACGAATAAACCAACAGCTCCAACCTCTGACAACCGTCCCCAAAACACGGCTTCTTCCGGTAAAAACTGTAAATAAGAAATAACATTTAGCAGTATTCCGGTATTAAACAGCACTACCATGGATTTTGCCAGCATGCTATTACCGCGACCTCCTGTTTTCAGATAACGCGGCAAAATCCAATAAGCGGTGCCCATAGTAAATTGAATGATCCATCCAAAAATGGCTATCTCAATATGGACAGGGAGCAGCTGCCAGACCTGCGGATATACCGGGTAGGCTTTACTGATAAGCATTGCGGCCCCAATGGCAAATCCTGTTAATAAGTATAACAGCGAACAGCGAATCATCCATCGGCTGGGTGCAGGCATCTTATTCGTGGTTTTTTTATTAACAATGTAGGATATGTTTGAGTCTAATTACCTTCACGCTTACGTTTCTTTTGCAGGTTTTTACGGCGCTGCTCTTTGGATTGTACCCGTGGCCAGAGCTCAATAGTATAGGCAACCGCAGCCGCAGCTTGCAAGATTCCTGACAGAAAGATCAGTATATCCCACACAACCAAACCTGATGAACTGACAACCGGTTCAGCTATTACACGAAAAATCAGGCCGATATTAAGCATGAGATACGTCAGCCATGCCCATTTTTGAGCCTTAACCCCCTCTTCCCGGGTCCTGCCGGGGAACATCCACAAGGAGACGCCAAAAATAATCTGGGTTATCCAGCCGACCATCAACAGATGCCAGAATAGTGGCATCATACCCGGAAAACTGATGGAATTAATCTCATAAGCTATAGCCAGGAGCAAGGCTGTCAACAAATAGATCAGTCCTGTTTTAATAAATATGCGAGCTATTCTTGGCATGGCACCTCATAATCTTTGGGTTCACCGCGGTCGCATTTTTTGCAGTCTAATTTTTTCCCAAGATGACTTTTCCTGCCTTCTGAAGTAATACCCCAGGGACGGAGCATCCAGGGCGGATTATGCCGGACATGTTGATGATGGCCGCACGCCAGCTCGGCTACCCAGTCATCTTCTTCGTCTTTGTGATAACCGGTTATCGGTTCCTTCATATTGCTAATTTCCGTCCTTTAATCGAGCCGATGAGATCGTTTCTCTATAATTGGAATGACAATTCACGCATCCCTGCTGGACAATACGGTAATGATGCAAAACTTCCTGCATATTTTCCTGCAGCGCAGCCAGTCGCATAGAATCCGCATGGTGATGTACGATCATGTCATATTCCACAAACTGTTCCATTTCTGCCCCCAGGGTCGTTTTTACTAACTTTTTATCTTTTTCGGTCATAGTAGGATGATCGGATATATTACCTGCCCCTTCTTCAATCAGTTCAAAATCCTCGGTATAAATACCGATGTCAACCTGGTGCATATCCGTTAGTAATTGCTGCATCATTGGGACCAATGGCATAGTTTCTGGCTGTGGTGACTCTTCCCGGGGATGTAAGACCCACCCCATAATGACAGAAACGAAACCAACAAGTAGGGTTGCAAAGAATAGGTTATGTTTCATCTGATGCTGGTTATTTATTGCTGTATTAATTGTTCAATATCCAGCTTTCTGATAGCACTTATTGCCGCTTCCATGGCGCCTTCGGCACATAAGCCGCTCATTGAGGCATCCATAAAACCTTCTTTGGCGGCCTCAATGCACGCCTGGCGAATTTTGCGGGCAAGACGTTTGTCAGCCACTGGTATTGTTTCTTTTGTATTCATGATTATTCTGGTCTTTTGATCGTTTATACTTTCCCTCCATCTCCATGCGAACAGAAAAGGAAGATGCAATCTTGCCGGCCATCTCTTTGGCGTATTCTGCTTTTTCTCCCCCAAAATGCTGGTCTGTGGTAGCTTTGAATAAGGCATACCAGCGCCCGAAATCTTCTTCTTTGATCGGCAGGGGCAGATGCTGGCGAAAGGGGCGTCCTTTATAGCGCTGGGTCTGAAACAACAAATTCGACCAAAAGTCCACCATTTTAGGCAGGTGGTCATCCCAATCCACCTGGGCGAAGTCATTAAAAATATAGCCCAGCCGTTCATCCTGCTCAACTTTACGGTAAAAACTATGGACCAATTTTTTTATATCTTCATCATTTTGGATGTCGCGCATAATAGTTAACTATCGTATGTTGTTTTGAGATTGTATCATCTTAAACCAGTAAGCCCCGATTGCAAGGACCGGCAGCAACGCCGCTACGGCCAGTAAGTAGAAAATCCACGGGCCGGACCACATAGCCGGCCAGAGGGACGTAAGGGACAACAGGCTTACGAGTACTATAACAACGGACAGCACAATTCCGTTGAAGAACCGAACCGGGATATTTGTTGACATATGCCACCAGGCCAGAATCGACAAGGAAAAGGCCCCCAGCAATAACAAATGCAAATACAATAGCCTCAGACTATGCTCTGATATCCAAAAATGGGCGGGAAGAACGGAAGCCGCAAACTGTGCCAGTGCCTTAATTCCGAGCAAGATCAAAATGAGTTTCCAGTACCAGGCTGTTTGGGCAACTGTTCCCCGATAAAGCAGGTAAAAATTCAACCCCAGCCCTGCAGCCGCCAGTAGGCCGCCGGCGCGGGCAGCAAACAGCAGCTGGTTAGACATTAATCCTTCAGAAATCCCATACGGGAATGTTAACGGCGCACCCAACAGGATGAGTCCGGTCAGTAGTGTCGGGGCCACGGGTAACTTGTCTGTATTAATCTCCATGCTCTCGTACAGCAATCCCAGCAGTATCAGGACCACCCAACCTTCGGTAAAAGTTGCCAGGAAAAAATGCGTCAACGCTTTGCCGAACAGTGGGTTTGCAACGCCCGAAAACTGTACCACTGCTACTCCCCAGGCGCCGAGTGAACAGATAAACAACATTAGCAGCGCCCCGTCGTAAAACCGGATGGGTAAATCATCGGAAATATATTTTCGTTCTTTCCAGTAACCTGCCATAAAGCCGTACCAGCAGAGCATCACCAGTCCCGAAAAAATAACAGAAAGCGGCAGATCCATCCCGGCCACCGGTACCGGCCGGTATCCATAGAGGAGAAAAAAGGGATAGGAGGCAACCCCCATAAAAATAGAAGCCATAGCCATGCGGGTCATCAAAATATTAGGCTCATTGGCTTTTAGTTCGGCATCCACTTTTTGGATAATAAAATACATGGGGAATGGGACAGCCCAACCAAAAAACATAAGGTGAGAATGAGCGTGACGAATATTTTCCAGGCTGAGATTCGAGGGCATCCAGCCAACTATCCCAAGCCGATAAAGAAATCCCGTCGTTGCGGCAATAACAAAACACCCCAGTGATGCTTTCCACAAAAAGGAAAAAGCGATTCTGTATTTTTTGCTTGTCCGCCTTGTATTCATTCCACGATGGATCCAGTTAAACAGGAATTGACAATCGATCAAAAATGGCGGATAACCGTTGGCGTTGCGGGGCAACCACCTCTGGGATCGATTGCAGATTTTCATTTTTATACGGGGTTTTGCGAGCAATTTGAAGGCAGTAGTCCATGCCCCGCTCCAGGTTCGTTTTGAATTTCTTCAATTTTTTCCGATTTACTTTGCCATTTTGATGCTGCTCGACCAGTTTCTCAACATAATCGACATACAGAACAATTTCATTAGCGAACATATGCGGACGCTCTGCCGGCACCAAAGAAACCCGGCGCCCATAGATATGATCCACCATTTCCAAAAGTGAATATTCCCCGTCAAACCAGGCGATATTGGGTCCGGGACAGATAGCCTGCGGAGCCCGGTATTCTTGTATTATTCCTAAATTTATCAGGGCCCCGTTCCCCAAATGATTACACAGACACGCTTTATCCAGCACCTCCTTCCGCTTGTCTTCTTTCTCTTCTTCGGCCATTTCACTATGGGCAATCTGGTCAAGCTTAAGCAATTGATACTGGGTCGAGGCCGTACAAATGGGCTGCTCTGTAAATTCGGTATTAGACTTAAGAAAACCCTTGGGACAGGGAGATCCGGGTTTGCCCTTGTCGATCCGCTTTTGATGCCATCGCATAGACCCGGTATTCAGCAGATTATTAAAGGGGACTCCCAAAGGAGACACACCACTGATATACAGTTCTTCTTCTCCCGCATTTTCCAATAACTCCCGTGTGGACTTATCGACGGTAGTAGCTTCAGGAACCAGCAGAAAGGGACTTCCCCACCCGGTGGAATCCATTTCAAAATCTTTGATCAGACGCTCAGCTTCCCCGCTTGTCCCTATCCCGCCCTGAACAGTCAGGCGGGGCTCCGAAATCTCCCACTCATCAGAAAAACCACCGGCATTTTCCTCATAATACTTCTTAATGAGAGGCTGTACCACTTTAGTAAGCTGGTCTTTCTTTTCCCGAAACTCACGGAGCAAAGTCGGCATAAGATGCCCTTCGGAGGGGAAGGCATGCCCCCCGCAATTCAATCCCGACTCAATACGATATTCAAAAACTTCCAATCCCTTTTTCGCCAGATACTTCCCCTGAATGAGGGCCGACCGGAAATCACTGACTTTCAGAATTATTTTCTTTTTTATTTCGCCCTCAGCGTCTCGGTAAAAGTCTTTAAATTTGGTAATATAATTGTACAATCGGGGGTTAAATCCTGCCGACAGCACCAGTCCGGATGCGAGTTTACTTTTGGCAAAACCCCGCAAGGCAGCACTGGCATCACTGAACTCGGCACTCATAGGTGTACCTGTTTTATCGTAAGTCGTACGATCAATCTTCGCCATAATATTTACATCGATAGAACCCGGTTGCATCAGTCGCGATAGTTTACACGACAGACGGTCACGCAAACTCCCCTCTTTCGTTTTCATCAGCTTATTATACAGCTCTTTCAGTTTAGATCTGTCAGGAAGCATATTAAAATATTTAGCCTTGTCATTATTTTCAAAAAACGGCTGATTTCTGATTGTATTAAATCTCTTCTCAACGATCTTTTGAACCAAATCCAGATATGCCGTTATCCGCCGGGCGCGGCCGTCTTCGGCGTTGCGGGCAATATTATTATATGGAAGTCCCAACTCCTGGCAATAGTATTTCCGGATGCGTTCAATCAACAGATCATCAACAATAGAAATGACCGAGTCGATACCATAGGGTCCGACACGGATGGGAGAATCGATAGAGTGACCGGTGCCCATGACGGGAATAGAAAAAGTATGAAGAGCTTTTGGCATAAGATAGTTAATGAGGTATTATCTTTACGGGAGAAGAAAAGGCCGAGCATCGCTTAATCTTTGTTGATCTCGGCCCTTGTTACATTTAGTTCAGCTGTTCTTCCAACCTGAGTGCTTTAGGAAACAGTATGTTGTTTTCAAGATGAACATGCTTGAACAGGTCATCCTGGAATCCTTTCAAGTTTTGAAAGTACACCCGGAATGTAGTACAAGCATCCTCAGGAGGAGTAAATCCGCTACTCAACCTTTCCAGTTCTGCCATTAGCTTGCCGGCTTCATCATGTTCTTCTTCCATCATTTTGATTGCCCGGGCGGCTAGTCCGCTCTGCAGTTCTTCAACAGGCTTCTTCTCATCATTCGTTATAGCCTCTCGCAGCTTTTTAATGTATGGAAAAAGGGTCTGCTCTTCTTTATCCAGGTGAGAAAGCATCTCTTCTTTAAGCTCCTGGAATACATTCAGCATCTTATTCAGTGCCGGATAGCTCTTGCCATGGACTTTTGCCACTTTACGGGCATAATCTTTGACCTCTGGAAGCTTCCGACGTACAAAATGATGATGGTTGTTGATGATATAATCAATCAAAAATTCAGGAGACCATTCATTATAGTTGTCTTGGTCTTCACTTTTTGTTTTAGTAATATTGTCGAGTTCAGACAGAAGTACATCCATGTCTACATCCTTTCGTTTGCAGGCCTCAGCAATGGATCTGCCACCTCCACAGCAGAAATCCATACCAAACTTTTTGAATATACCGGCGGTTCGATAATCTTCGGCAACTATTTCGCCTATCGTTTTTTCTGGAGCTGTTAACTGTGCCATAATTAAACTGTTTTTGAAAAGTTATGTGTTGGTTTATTGTCGGATAAATACTTATCAAAGCACATTGCGATATTTCGCAGAAATAACCGTCCCTGCTCTGTAATTTCAATCGAGTGTGACTTTAATCGTACAAGTTCGTCTTGTTGTAATAACTCTAATTTCTGGAGAGATGCGTTGAAATAACCGTCAAAATCAATATTCCATTTCTGTTCTACATCGATCTTGGATACCTTTCTTTTGCACATCAATTGCATAATCATCTCTTTTCGGAGCTGATCATCCTGATCCAATTCTAATATTTTCATAACCGGTAGTTTTGCCTGATCCAACGATGCATAGTATGCACCCAGATCTTTGGTATTTTGCCAGTAGTATTCTCCCACATTTGATATTCCCGACATACCGAAAGCAAACAAATCGGCCCCGGAATGAGTGCTATACCCCTGGAAATTTCGCTGCAAGGTGCCTTTATCCATCGCTTTTGTAAGCTCCCCGCCTTCTCGTGAAAAATGATCCATACCAATAAAGCGGTACCCATTGGAGCTAAAATGCGTGATGCTGAGCTGCAGCAGGGCCAACTTCTCATCGGTGGAAGGCATTTCTTCCGTGTTCAGTAATTTTTGGGCGGGCATTAACTGTAGCACATGGGCATAGCTGTAAACCGCCAGGCGATCGGGACTAAGCTGCAGCACATCGTCCATCGTTTGGCGAAAGGTGTCTAGCGTCTGCCGGGGCAGGCCATATATTAAATCAAAGTTAATGGAATTGATGCCCTCCTCCCGCAACCATTGGGTAACCTGCCGGGTCTGTTTAAAAGGCTGAATCCGGTGAATTGCTTCCTGGACTTTTGGATTGGTATCCTGTACGCCGAGGGAACCGCGGTTGCATCCAATTTTTCTGAGTGCCTGAATCTGTTCCCTTGTACAACGACGTGGATCTATCTCCACTCCGAATTCGGTTTGGGAAGTCAAGTTAAAACGCTGCCGGATGGAGGCCCCCAAGCGAATAAGCTGATCTGCTTTCAAAAAAGTAGGCGTCCCGCCCCCAAAATGTATCTGAATAACGTTCGGGTCCGGATGCACCATTTCTGCAACCTGGTCCATCTCTTTTTCCAGGTAATCCAGGTAGAGGTCACCGCGATCCTGGTTCTTTGTGATAATTTTTGTGCAGCCACAGTACCAGCAGAGAGAGAAGCAAAAGGGAATGTGGAAATAGAGCGAAATCTGCCGAGGCTTGTTATTGCGTTCATAAAGGTAGTTCTGAAGCTCCTCTACCTCCTGCTCATCTGCTTCCTGAAATTGTACCGCCGTCGGATACGAGGTATAGCGCGGGCCCTGTACGTTGTATTTTTTGATCAGGCTTATATCCATAGTTCCGTTCATTAGAAATCCTTTTTATTGAACAGATTCAGTCCTCTCCAGGCGGGTACCGCGATCCAGAGTACCAGGCAACTCAGTGCAATTACGAACCCGAGGTAACTACCAAAGAAGCGGTTAAATACAGCGCCTGTATACCCCATTAAGGCAGAGATGTCGAATTCCAGGAGCACCCCGATACGGGCCAGATCAATGGGATTCAAGACCGACAATCCGATCATTGCTTTCTCAAGCGGATACGCACTGAAGGTGCTTACTAACAACAGGACAAGCCCGTCGTACAAGACCGCCAGAAACAGCCAGCTTACAAGTGCAAAACCGAATCCTTTCACCCGTTCATCAAAATATTTCAACCCAAACAGGAACCCTACTCCTACAAAAATGAGAGACAGGGCTATGCCCAGGCCGAAAACTGTGGCCACTGTCCCAAATCCCGTCTGTATCCAAACCCCGGTGTAGAACAGGGGCAAGCCTGCTCCGACCACGAAAGCCAGCGACAAGGGAATGGTCAAACCGCCATACAGACCAGCAAAGAGGCTCTTGCGATCCAGCGGCTGGGCCAGCAGTAGTTCTACGAACTCGCGAGACTGGTACAGGTAAAGCACCCCGTAGATAAGGCTGACCAGCGGGACGAACAATAACATTATGTTCGACAGGCTCAGCAGTGCTTTGGGGCCACCCCCTCCGAATCGAATCAATGCATCCGTCAGCACCAGATATATCAGGGCGTAACCGATCAGCCACTTGTCCCGGAATAGGTCTTTCCACTGGTAGGAAACAATCGTTAAGGCTTTCATACTGATACCTCCTGTAAAATTTTTGCCACAGCACCTTCCAGGCGCTGTTCTTCGTTGCTTTTGATGAAATCACTCTGTCTGCCGTGATATCGGACCTGCCCTTCCACCAGTAATATGAGGTGGTCAGCAAGCTCCTCGATCTCACTCATGATATGCGTCGTTAACAGAATGGTCTTCCCGCGATCCTTCTCTCGCTTAATCCACTGCTTGAACTGGTAGCTTGACCTGGGATCCAGCCCGGCCGTGGGTTCGTCCAGAATTAAGATCCGAGGGTCAAACATCAGTGCCAACAGAGCTCCTGCTTTCTGTTTGGTTCCGCCTGAAAGGACACGAAGCGGCTTCTGCATCTCTTTTTCCAGCTCGAACAATGCGATAAGCTCTTCTTCAAATACCGGTTCCTCTTCCCGCATCTGGATAATAAAGTCGATAAGCTCTCGCACCTTCATATTTTCGGGATATTGCGCCATCTGGGGCATATACCCGATGTGGCGGCGGTATTCGTACGAGCCATTCAGGTGAACACCGTTGACCTCAATGCAACCTGCATCCGGCTTTACCAGCCCGAGCAAATGTTTAATCAGTGTGGTCTTTCCCGATCCGTTGGGACCTACAATACCTGTGGCCTGTCCGGCGGGAATTTGTAGCGTCAGGTCATTTAAAACCTGCAGGCTGCCAAACTTTTTTCTCAATCCTTGTATAGTAATCATTGTATTCTCGCCATTTGTGGTTTTTTATCAATCAGCTCTTCGGGAGTCAGCACCGGCATAATGCGTTCTGCAGTATCGAGCATGCCAATGAGCAGGCTGCGCATAAGTATCAGCATTTCAGGCTGTTTTTCGATCAACACTGAAAAAAGCCGTACAGGATGATGCGGCACGTCCCCGACTCCATCTCGATCCAGATCATAGCCCATATACCGGCTCCAGTAGTTTCCGGTGAAAATGTTAAAGTTCTGACGGCTATTAGTGGATACTTCAAAACTGTTCTCGATGAAGTTGTTTTGAACAAACTGGTTATCCATCGAATTGGCCATCACCTTCAGTGCCCAGCCGTTATTGATAAAATCATTATGCTTAACTCTATTTCGGCTGGACGCTTCCATATACATTCCAACCGAATTATTTTCAAAAGTGTTGTTATATACTTTGCTTTCCCGTATCTCTTTCATCAGCAATCCATACGCTGCCGATCCCCAGTTGTGCTCAAATCGATTCCCGGTCATGGTAACATGGTCCGTATACATCACAGCAACCCCCGCACCATTATTCTTAAAGGTATTTCCAGTAAAAGTGCAGTGGTCTGAAAACATAAAGTGCTGACCGTATCGCAGGTTTTCTTCGCTCAGATTATCCGTGATGGCGATACCTTCCACAAATTCAAAGTAAATACCATCCCGGTGTCCTTTTATGGTGTTGTTGTGGATCGTGATATTCTTGCTATACCAGAGGTGGATGCCATTGCCGGACTGCGTTTCTCTTTCTCCCGAAGCGATCAGCGTATTGTTACGGATGGTCGAATCGGAGGCCTTCGAGAGATAAATGCCGAAGAAGTTATCCGTGAGGGTCAGGTTTTCAATCAGCACGCCTTTGGCTTCTTCAACTAAAATACCGGCATTGTCATCCATGAAGCTGATGCCTGCATTTTGCACTTCAAAATTACGGAGCGTCACATTATCGGCCCGTACGATCAATACAAACCCCTCTCCTTCAGCATCAACAACAGCATTTCTCTCGCCCTCAATAGTGACCGGTTTGTCGATGACAATATTACGCTCCAAATAACGTCCCTCTTGTAATCGTATGACATCATTTGAATCAGCCAGTGCCAATGCCTGCTCAAGCGTATTGACAGTACCATCAGGAGAAACCCTTATGGATTGTCCTTTTGCAGCCTGCACGGCCGTCATCATTAACACTAGAAAAAATATTTGTCTAAATCGTGTCCACATAACTTAAATTCTTTTTTTACCTGCTCTGCGGTTCTACTTTACAATCTGCTGCCAATCAGTGACTTCCCCTGGATACTCTTTAAGATGTTCCTCGGCGGCTTCAGGGGAATCAACGGCAAGCAGTGCTCCCCCCATTGGACTCTTGATAACCTGACTTTCTATAATCTTTGCATCTTCTAGATTCATCCATTCCCCTGGACTGCTGAAATCACTGACCCATAGTTTGGCTGAATGCATTTCTGATTTATGATCACTGGCATAGGCAGCCATACATTCTATGGCATCGAACTTTATGGTTTTCCCGGTTTCAGTGACCATCTGCGAAGCAAAGCGATCATCGGTAATCATCATCCGGCAGTGTGCACATTCATCGCTTCCGTAATAAATCTCAGCCGGCTTTTGGCTGCAACTACTCACCAAAATTATTAGAAGGACTACTGTTGATATGGATAGATATTTCCTCATATTATGCAACTGATTTTAACTTGTGATTCAATTTTGTCCCTGTAACTTTAGATTTCTCATTCCCATTATTCCACCACGTCCATGCCGCCAACCCCATCGATAACAGGGCGAAATAAAAGCCGATATGTGGCATGGAAGTCGTTCTCATATTCAGCAATTGTTTGGTACCGATCAGCGGGGGTTGATAACTCATCCCCGGTATTTTGATGGCAGCATTGGGGTTCAGATTATGACCGTAATCATACTCCCATAGGTAGAAATCAACCAAGCCTGTAATTGCCAGCAGTACGAATGCTCCCAGCCAAACCAGCACCCATTTTCTATTTCCAAAAACAGATATTACAATACCTGTTATTATTAACCCTGCAAACAGATACGGCATGATTGTCAACTCCTGAATGGAGTCCGGCTGGATTTCCTTCATTCCTATGTAATGATTCAGTCCGTTAATATTTTGCAAATCATGGGGGGACTTACCCTCAATGGTATCCACCCAAATATTAAGTCCGATGCCTTCCGGATATTGAGGGGCGTTCAAACTGATACTCCAGATAGGAAAAAGGTACACCCCTAATAAAATTATTGCTGCTGCTCCCATCCATATTCTGCTCTGTTTTTTCATAATCATCTCATGTTAAATCATACTTTTATTTAAAAGAAGAGGGGAACTTTCACCTTCCCCTCCACAGAAGAATTGAGGATCAAGTTATTAACCTGTACCGTAGGCTATCTCTACATCTGAATCTGCTGGTGAAACCCTGATATAGCCCTGCATTTCTTGGTGAAGAGCTGAGCAGAAGTCAGTACAGTAAAATGGTGTTACTCCTACGCGCTTGGGTTCCCAAACCATTGTCCGGGTTTCGCCCGGCATTAAGAGTAATTCGGAGGTATTAGCTCCCTTCACTGTGAACCCGTGGGGCACATCCCAGTCCTGCTCCAGGTTAGTTAGGTGGAAGTACACCTTGTCTCCAACTTTTATACCTTCGATGTTGTCCGGGGCGAAGTGGGTACGAATAGTAGTCATGTAGACATGTACCTCATTGCCGTCACGCACGACCTTCGTTTCTTCTTCACTTTTAACCGCATAGGGATTGTTGTTTTCTTCCAGTTTATAGAATTTAACCTGGTCTTTCATTACGATATCAGCGGCTATCCCCTGCGCGTAGTGCGGTTCTCCCTCGGTTGGGAAATCAAGCAG
Source organism: Fodinibius salsisoli (assembly GCF_026229185.1). Taxonomy (GTDB): domain Bacteria; phylum Bacteroidota; class Rhodothermia; order Balneolales; family Balneolaceae; genus Fodinibius; species Fodinibius salsisoli. The sequence goes on from NZ_JAGGJA010000006.1 coordinate 178,224, forward strand.
CAGCTTCATTTTATCACCGGAAATATCAATCAATTGGGCCGAGTGGAATAATTCTGGTCCCGTAGGCAAGTAACGATCTTTGGTAATCTTGTTGAGCGCAACAAGGTATTTACCCCATGGCTTCTGGCTGTCACCACCCGGAATCATAAGGTGACCGGGAGAATAGTACGTCTCGATACGGTCGAGCACTTCAAAGGTATCCAGACTCCATTTAACCACTTCAGAAGAAATAAATGCTGTTGTATAAGCATTGCCCTGGCCGTCGAATTCTGTGTGCAACGGACCAAGTCCGGGATTTTCCACTTCACCAGCCAAAATAGAATCGTATTTTAACACGGGAATACCGTCTATCTCTCCTTCGTACTCTTCATTCTCGATGGCCTGAGTCATCTTCTCGAACGAGTGGACCGGAATGACGGTTGAAAGCTTACCGCCGGCTATAATGAGTTCCCCGTCCGGAGAGACATCTACACCGTGAGGTGATTTAGGGGTCGGCAGGTAGTAAATCATGCCTTCCAGCTCGCGTGGATCAAGTACCCGCACTTCACTATTACGCTCGGTTTTGGCAATGTGATCTTCTTTGTCAATATAGTTGCGTACGTACTCACCGGGCATGATTTTACCCTTGCCCTGTGCGGCATACTCAGCAGCTTTCTTCCAGTTCACAGCAGCAATAAAGTCCTTATCATTTTTAGAAGCATTAACTTCCAACAAGGTGTTTGCCTCTTCACTGTTGTAGCTGGTAAAGAAGGACCAACCGTGGGAAGGCCCCTTACCGGCATGCGATAAATCGTAGTCGAAACCGGGTACGAGAATCTGGAAATCCAGTTTCATACTGCCATCATCCTGCATTTTAATGAATGAAAGCGTTCCCTTGAAGTTCTCTTCATAAGAATCAATTGCTACATCTTTATCACCGTCCTCTCCCATAGGCACACTAAATCGTGTTGCTGCAGAGATATATTCCGTATTCTGGGTTACAAAGGGTGAAGCGTGGTTCCCTCCGGAATTAGGTATTTCAAGTATCTCTGTCGTCTGGAAGCTCTTGAGATCAATTTTTGCTACACGGGGCGTATTATTCTCATTGATAAAAATGTAACGTCCGTCGGGAACGCCATTTGTCTGAGACAGCTCTGGGTGGTGAGCGTCACCCCAAGGCACGAAACCATAAGAGGTCTCCAGCATCGCTTTCGTCTCTTCATTATATCCGTAACCGTTGGTGGCCAATTGAGAAAAGACCGGGATGGTATAAATATGTCTCCCCGAAGGAATCCCATATACGCTCATTTGTCCACTGTATCCACCGGACATAAATCCGTAGAACTCGTCGTATTCACCGGGAGCCACATAGACCTTTTGAGCGGCCTCTTCATTAGATGCCAGGTTTTGTTGCGATGGACAGCCGTAAAGTATAAGGCTTAGAATAACCACCGCAGGCAAACCCCATAGTACTGATTTATAGATAGGTAGTTTCATAACGTATCTTGCTTTGATTAGTAGTTTATTGAGGATTATTTGGCAGTATCATTTTGCACGGAAGACAGGTACTCAACAATGGCCCGGGCTTCTTCACGCTCTAAGTTCTGATTCGGCATTGGCGATAAGAATTCCTGCAGCATCTTTTTGGCTTCAGGATGCTCTTTAACCATACCATCGGGATTCAATATCATATTCATTACATAAGTGGGGGTTCTGTCATCAAATACGTCTCCCAGTTTCGGTCCTATATACCGTTCCCCAATCTTGTGACAGGCGGAACATTTTATCTTAAAGAGTTCTTTTCCCTTTTTAACTTTTTTCATATCAATTTGGTCGACTGTTATAACCTCAGTTACCGGGCCGATACCGTGTTTCTGTTCAAAGGCAGTAAGCCCTTCTGTTCCACCTGAAGTCGAAGCCTTTTGAGCAGACTGAGTATTGCCTTGTTCAGCACCTCCGCCGCAGCCAGCCAGGATGAGCATCGTCACAAGAAGTAAGCCGACTATATTCTTTATTGTGTTTTCCATAACTATACCGGATCGTATTTAATATTTAAGAGTATTTTGTCTTATTTATATTTAGATTTGCAAACCGTATTCCATTTATCAAATTTTTTCTTCTTTTTTCTAAAAAAGGTACTTAGAGGCAGGAAACGGATAACTAAAACTAAAGTTCCTAAAAAGCACGGGGCTAGTATTGCAAGATTGCAATACTAGTTATTAAGCGTCTTGTAAATTTGCAATACCTGAATTTTCTAATCCCATTTGTATTTGCCATCAGGTGTGATACGCAGGTGTCCTTCTTTCCCCTCTTTGGCCATTTCAGCTAAACTGCGAGTTTCGAGCATACGTTTTATATCATCTCGCTTATGTAACCAAATTTCATGAAAGGGACACGGTTTTTCCATGCCACAACCCGGCAGCCCCAACACACATTCCTGGAAAAGCTCATCCCCATCGATAGCAAGCACAATATCCAGAAGGGTAATCTGTTTGCCGGGTTTAGATAAACGAACCCCGCCATTAGGACCTTTGAGCGATTCTAAAAGATCATTCGCTGTTAATTGTTGTAGAATTTTAGTCAGAAAATGAAAGGAGATATCAAGCTTGTCGCTTAATTTCCCGATGGAAATATATTCCCCATTTTGATTCGAGGCTAAATACAGGGAAGCCCGTAATCCGTATATACACGATTTTGAGAAGAGCATAGAACTTTGATTAAGTATTAAGACAACTTTATCTTAATTGTAGTTATTTACAACATAATTTCCAATTTCCCTGACTGGCTCATTTCATTCATCAGAAAACCGGTTGCATAATATTACACAGTACAACTTGACTTATCTTCCTTCCATGATTGGTTCATGATCTTCCACGACATAGCGATATTTGGAAACCATCAGCACCTGTTTGGTGTGTTGTATTCCTATGAGCAAGAAATGAGCCTCGTTTATTATTCCCTTATTGACTTAAAATTATGAGTGTTATTACAGCTTAAATCGTAAATATTGGCGAAATAGCTTTGCGACAGAAGCCATAAAAAGGCTACTCAACTGCGCCTTCAACGTTTTAAACCTAACTGAAATTCGGGCCTATATGAGTCCTGACAACCCCAACAGCTCAAAAGGTGCTGAAAAATAGGGACGCAATATGTGGGAATAAAAGTACAGCTAATATTTGGAAATAAGGGAAAGATGTATAAAATCGAGAATAGCTAATTATGTGAGCAGCCAACTGCTACTTCCCGCTTTCGCCGAAACGTAACCCTCCCTTTTAATCCAAAATCGCACTCTACATCTTGATTGCTTTTTCGTATCTTCCCCATCCAAAAGAAAATCAAATTTAAACACCTAAGAGCTTTAACTAATTTTGGATAAATCGACGGCCCTTCAGGACATTCCCAAACATTTTGATCCCGCCAGCATAGAAGATAAATGGTATGCTTTCTGGGAGGATAATGGCTTTTTTCATTCCGAACCAGACGACCGCGAGTCGTATACGGTGGTCATCCCTCCTCCCAACGTGACGGGCGTGCTCCATATGGGTCACATGCTCAATAATACCATCCAGGATGTGCTGGTGCGCCGGGCCCGTATGCTCGGCAAAAATGCCTGCTGGGTGCCCGGCACCGACCACGCTTCTATCGCCACAGAAGCCAAAGTCGTCCAGAAGTTGCGCAAAGAAGGCATTACCAAAGCGGATCTGACGCGCGAGGAATTTTTAGAACATGCTTGGGAATGGACCGATGAGCACGGCGGTATTATCCTGCAGCAGCTGCGCAAGCTGGGCGCCTCCTGCGACTGGGAGCGCACGCGCTTCACCCTCGAAGATGACCTGTATGATTCCGTCATCGACTGCTTTATTGAGCTTTATGAACGGGGCTATATCTACCGCGGCAAGCGGATGATCAACTGGGATCCCGAAGCCCAAACGGCCCTCTCGGATGAAGAGGTCATCCACCGCGAGGAGCAGTCGAAGCTCTACCATGTGCGCTATAAGATTAAAGGCAACGACCAGTTTGTGACCATCGCTACCACGCGACCGGAAACGATCTTGGCCGATACGGCCGTCTGTGTCCACCCGGACGATGAGCGGTACCAGGATTTGATCGGACAAACGGCCATCATTCCGATTGTGGAGCGTGAGGTGCCCATTATCGCGGATGAATATGTGGATAAAGAATATGGGACAGGCTGCCTGAAGATCACGCCGGCCCATGATGAGAATGACTATCAAATCGGCCAAAAGCATGATCTTGAAATCATTGACATGCTCAATGCGGACGGCACGCTTAGCCAAGCTGCCCAATTTTATGTAGGCAAAGATCGCTTTGAAGCCCGCGACCTCATCCTGAACGATCTGAAGGAGGCCGACCAGCTCGTGGATACCGAGGAGATGACGAATAAGATCGGCTACTCAGAGCGGACGGATGCCATCATCGAACCGCGTCTTTCCTTGCAGTGGTTCTGCAAGATGGATGAGCTTGCCAAGCCTGCCCAAGAGAATGTAATGAACGACAATGTGCAGTTTCATCCATCCAAATTTAAGAACGAGTACAACCACTGGATGGAAAACATCCGTGACTGGTGTATCTCACGCCAGCTATGGTGGGGACAACGCATTCCGGCCTGGTATTTTGGTGAAGGTAAAGACGAATATGTGATTGCCAAGACCGAAGACGAAGCACTAAAGAAAGCCCGGACCAAAGCGGATAATGCTTCCCTGGCTAAAGAGGACATCAAGCAGGAAGAAGATGTGCTGGATACCTGGTTCTCTTCCTGGCTCTGGCCGATCACGGTCTTCGACGGATTTAAAAATCCGGACAATGAAGAGATTAACTATTACTACCCTACCGATGATTTGGTCACCGCGCCCGAAATTATGTTCTTCTGGGTAGCCCGGATGATCATTGCAGGCTACGAATTTCGTGACGAAAAGCCGTTCAGCAATGTCTACTTTACGGGTATTGTTCGTGATGACCAGCGTCGCAAAATGTCGAAGTCGCTGGGCAACTCGCCCGACCCCATCAAGCTGATGGAAAAGTACGGTACGGATGGCGTTCGGGCCGGCATGCTGTTTTCCTCACCCGCTGGTAATGACCTGTTGTTTGAAGAGCAGCTCTGTGAACAGGGACGGAATTTCTCCAATAAAATCTGGAATGCCTTCCGCTTCCTCACCATGAATCGTAACGAGGAAACAACACTTACCGACAAACTGGAGATTGATGAAGATAACCTCGTCGACCGTTGGATGCTCTCTCGCCTGCACGAGACTATTGATGCTATCAATCAGGATATGGAAAACTTCCGTATCAACGATGCGCTGCACAAAATTTATTCCCTGATCTGGGACGATTTCTGTGACTGGTACATTGAACTCATCAAGGCAGATGAGCCCGGGGCCAACATTCCGGAAAAGCCTCTTTCCAGAGGATTTAACTTCTTTGAGGCACTGATGAAGCTGCTGCATCCGTTTATGCCGTTCATCACGGAAGAAATATGGCAGCATGTTCGTCCCCGAGAGACGGAGGAAGCTATGATTGTCGCCTCGTGGCCTGAATTTGACCAAGGATTGGTATCCAAAGACGACCAGAAGTTATTTACCAATATACAACGGATGATTTCCGCGATTCGTAACATCCGGGCAGAATTTAAGCTCAGTCCCAATGACGAAATCGAGCTGTTTATTAAGGCCAAAGATCCGGAAACGGCCGAAGCATTGCGCCAGAATGAATGGATCTTCCGCAAGCTGCAGTCTATCGACACTTTTGAAGTTGAAGCTGAGCTGACCAAGCCCGAAACTGCGGCCTCTGCCGTGGTTGATGGCACCGAAATCTTTGTTCCGCTGGAAGGATTTATTGACCTGGATAAGGAACGCGAACGCATCCAGAAAGAGATTGATCGACTGGAAGGCTTTCTCAAGTCAATTGAAGGAAAATTAAGCAACGATGGCTTCGTTAACAATGCGCCCGAGGAGGTTGTACAGCGCGAACGCGACAAAAAGGCCGATACGGAGACGAACCTCCGGAAATTAAGAACTATTTTAAAAGAATTGGATTAATGACATCCCCCGCCCCGAATTCTCGGGGCACCCCCTTCGAAGGGGATTCTTAAATCCCTCTTTAAGGAGGGTGGCTCTGCGATTAGCGGAGACGGGAAGTGTAAGAATTTGAATAGTCCGTGGATAGCGGGGATAACATCCGTGTCATCAGTGTTCTAAAGAATTTTTAAATCTATTTTATGCCACAAGAACCAAGTTTTATACACGATCTTAACGAACAGCAGCAACGAGCTGTACGACACACCGACGGTCCCCTGCTTATTGTTGCCGGGGCCGGCAGTGGCAAGACGCGTGTACTTACGTATCGCATTGCGTATCTCATCCAGCAACAAAAAGCAGATCCGAACGAGATCCTGGCGCTCACCTTTACCAATAAGGCTGCCAAGGAGATGCAAGAACGTATCCAACAGTTGATTGGTGATGAAGCCCGCCGCCTCTGGATGGGGACCTTCCACTCGGTATTCTCCAAAATTCTTCGTTTTGAAGCCGATAAAATTGGTTTCACGTCAAACTATTCGATCTATGACACCGAAGATTCCAAGAATGCCATAAAACAGCTGCTGAAGGAGAATAACTATGATCCCAAGGAAATTCGTCCTCGTACCATCCAGCGGCTGATCAGCGATGCCAAAAATGAGCTGATTCATCCGGATCATTATCAAGAAAAATTTGTGCACAGTACGCTCGATGATATTACCGCAAAGATTTATCGTCTGTATGTGGAGCGGCTAAAGCATAATAATGCCATGGACTTCGACGACCTGCTGGTCAAACCGATTGAGCTTTTTGGCGAGCATGATGATGTGCTCGAAAAGTATCAGGATCGATTTAAGTATATCCTGATTGATGAGTACCAGGATACCAACCATGCCCAGTATAAGGTCACTAACCTGCTGGCCAATAAGTATAAAAACTTGTGTGTTGTTGGAGACGATGCCCAGAGTATCTATTCCTTCCGCGGCGCTGACATCCGTAACATCCTGGATTTTAAAAATGACTACGAAGGAGCCGTTGAAATTCCATTGGAGCAAAACTATCGCTCCACCAAGGCCATCCTGAAAGCGGCTGATTCCATCATCAAAAGAAATGACAGCCAGCTCGATAAAACGCTCTGGACGGACAACGATATGGGCGATACCATCACGGTGCTCGATAACTATGACGAGCGCGATGAGGCCAACCGGGTCGCTAACTACATCAAAGAGTTAAAGGCCCGCAAGGGATACGGATACAATGATTTTGCGGTACTATACCGAACGAATTACCAAAGCCGGGTCTATGAGGAAACCTTCCGCCGCAAGGGCGTGCCCTATCAGCTGGTGGGCGGTCTCTCCTTTTATCAGCGCAAAGAGATTAAGGATATCCTGGCGTATTTAACGCTGCTTATTAACCCGGATGATGATACTAACCTGATTCGTATTATCAATGAACCTTCGCGGGGTATCGGTAACAAGTCGCTGAATGACCTGTTGGCACAGTCACGAGCCCAGAACAAGTCGCTCTGGAGAATCCTGGAGAATGTTGACCAAATCGATCTGTATAAACCGGCGGAAAACAGCGTTAAAAAGTTTGTGAGCATGATTGACGAACTAAAACGCGACCTCGATAATGGCAAACGCCTGATTGACGTCACCAAGAAACTGTTGGATAAATCCGGATATATGAAATCGCTGGTGGAAGAAAATTCTCCCAAAGCGATGAGCCGCCGGGAAAACATCCTGGAACTGCAGAATGCCATCTCCTATTTTGAGAAAAATAATAACAGCCCCTCGCTCAGCTCCTTTCTGCAGGAGATCAGCTTAATTACCGATACTGACAAGTATGATGAAGATAAACCCGCTGTTACCATGATGACCGTCCATGCGGCCAAGGGGCTCGAGTTTCCGGGAGTGTTTGTTGTCGGTTTGGAAGAAGAGCTCTTCCCCGTGGGGAGCCGTAATAACGAAGATGTTAATATCGAAGAAGAACGACGCCTCTTCTATGTGGCCATCACGCGGGCGGAAGAAGTACTATTTTTCAGTCACTGCCGAAGCCGCTACAAGTACGGCGAGGAACAACGCAAGAAACGATCTCGCTTCCTGGATGAGGTCAGCCCTGATGTGGTGCGAACAGAAACAGGGGCTTCCATTAAGCAGAGTAATAATAACTTCCAGGAGAATAAAAAAGACACTAAGACTACTAATAACAACACAACGGTAGAGTACGACTGGAAGCAGCCGCTTTATCAGAAGAAGAACCGTTCTTCGAATAATACCCAAATCCATTATGACAATCCTGATGAAGATCCTTTTCAGGTGGGGGCCAAAGTGGAACATAATATCTTCGGTCCGGGTAAAATTATTAGTCGAAGCGGCAAAGGTGAACGAACGAAGGTTGTCGTCTATTTTAATGAACGGAAACAACGGAAGACGTTAATGCTCAGGGTTGCTAAATTAAGCGTCATCGGTTAGATACATTTTTTTATTGCTTCACTAATGATTTCCAAACGTACAACTATTAAAAAACAATTTGGGGCAGCCTTAATCGGCTTGCTCTTTATGGGATGGCTAAGCCCGGCGGTCTCTTCTGCGCAACCCGTCATTACAGCTGAAGGTACGGCCATGGGTGGCAGTGGCACTGCTTATTATAATGGATTTGAGGCCACCTTTTGGAATCCCGCCAACCTGATGATTCAAGACCGGCCGGGGCAGTTCCATATCGGGGTTGGGTCAGGGGGCGGACATTACGAGCCGATCCTGGCTGGATCATCTATAAGGCATCAGGCCTCGAATTTTCTGGATGGTTATTTCCCTTACAAACGCAAGACGGTCACCATCACAGAAAAAGAGCGAGCCACCATCCTGGATACCCACTTTCAGAATCAGAAGCTGCAAGCAGAAAACCAGCAACAGTCGGAATTAATTTTAGGAGGAGCCTTATGGCAACGAAAAGACTATGCCTTTTCGATCGTAGCCAGGGCCCGTTATGCTTCCCGTGTTACGGTCGGGCGGGGATGGTATGATGATGCTTTTGTCAATCAAAATAGCCAACAGTTACGGGATTTTTCGCTCAGCCAGCAACGCAGTGAGTACTATGAGCTTGCCATTGGCTATGCCCAGGAGTTTGCTTTTATCAATGGACTACTGCCCCAGCTCAACAAACTTTATATCGGTATTTCCCCAAAAATTATTGTCGCCGGACCCTCTTTTAATGCCAGCTATGATGCCCGGTATATTCGTAACAATAGCAGTATTCGCAACCCGCTGGTCACAGCATTTTCACTACAAAGCTCCGGCTCTTTTAGCGATGCAACTGTCGAATACCTGGAATCGCGCAATCCCCGACAGGCAATAGACCAAAACTTTAGCGACCGGTATAAATTTCAGCCAACGGGTTATGGGATTGGCTTCGATTTTGGCCTCAATTATATTATCCCGCTGACGAAAGGCACCTCTGATTTGTCGGAAGAAGGTTCTTTAGCTCCTCAAAAATCGTTTCGAATTGCCTTTTCGCTGAATGATATTGGGGGCATACGATACAACGAGCAACCACTGAGTCTCACTTCCACAAAAGATACCCTGCAGGCCGGACAACCCGCTTCTGTGGATGAAATGTTTATCGGTTCTGGCGGGCAGTATCTCAGCTACCTTCATCAACGTCCTTTTCATCCGAATCCATTGCTAACGGCAGATGAAGAGTCCTCAGAAAAATATTCGGTCCTTCTTCCTACTTCGATTAATGCGGGTATCCTGCTCGACCTGTCTGGTTTTAAATTCACAGGAGATTTATCAGTGGGGCTCAATAAAACCGCTTTTACCAACACCAACCTGTCGTTAAAGGCAGGCATTGAGGTTCGGCCTGTCGAACAAATTCCGATACGCCTGGGAACTCGTCTGGCCAAAGAACAGCCTTTCCAGTTAGGCTTTGGCACCGGTATCGAGACCCGGTACTGGGACCTCATGATCAGTGCGCAAGCCCTATTTCAGGCACCACATCAACCAAATACCCTTTCCGGTGGAGCATTCGGCGGCATGCAGTTCCACTTCTGATGGCCAATCTCTGCCAAGCTGTCAATTAAATCAATAAATATTCTTACAAATTGTTATTTTGCCAGTAAGCATGACTAATTGGTAGGGACTATAAACTTGGCTCCTTATTTGCACTTTACCTTTTTCAAATACTGAAATTTTGATATAAATTATTGCTAAATGAAGGATATGTTCAAAAATATGGTCAATTTTGAGGATATTGATGATCAGTTCGATGATTTTGAGCAGGCTATACCTCTTATGTCTGAAGAAGAGGAAAAAGCACTTACTGAATCGGAGGTGCCTGAAGAGCTGCCCATCCTGCCCCTCAAAAATACCGTTTTATTTCCCGGTGTTGTCGTTCCTATTACCGTAGGCCGTGACCGCTCGCTTGAATTAGTCAAAGAAGCGTATGAATCGGATAAAACGATTGGTGTCGTAAGCCAAAAGAATGAAGAAGACGAAGATCCCAATGGCAAGGATCTTTATAAGATAGGCACCGTCGCACAAATCCTGAAGCTCATTAAAATGCCCGACGGCAGTAAGAGCATTGTCATCCAGGGTAAAACGACCTTCAAGGTCACAGAATTTACACAGAAGGACCCCTATTTTAGAGCACAGGTTGAGCCCTATCGTCAACAAATGGATCTTGATGGTGTTGAGCTGGATGCTTCTATCCGTTCCGTTAAGGAGACCGCTTCCAAGATTGTCAATCTCTCGCCTAACATTCCGTCGGAGGCGTCTATAGCAATTAACAATATCAACAGTCCTAATTTTCTGTTGAACTTTATCTCCTCTAACCTGAATGTCTCTACCTCAGACAAGCAAGAGGTACTGGAGATACGGACGTTTTCGACCCGAATGGAACGGGTGATGGAGTTTCTGAATAAGGAGCTGCAGGTCCTTAACTTGAGCGAAGAGATTCGTACAAAGGTAAAATCAGATATTGATGACCAACAGCGCGACTTTTATCTGCGTCAACAGATGAAGGCTATCCAAGAGGCTCTTGGCGAAGACGGCGAACACCAGGAAGTTGAGAAGCTTCGAAAACGAGCCAAAGAGAAAAATCTTCCCGAAGAGGCTCAGGAAACCGTCGATAAGGAAATTACCCGCTTGGATCGCACCCCAAATTCTTCGCCGAATTACGGAGTCATCCACAGTTATATCGAATGGATATTGGATCTGCCATGGGATACCTTCTCCGACGATAACCTTGATCTAAGCCATGCCCAAGAGGTACTGGATGAAGATCACTATGGGTTAGATAAAGTCAAGAAACGTATCATTGAGTACTTGGCGGTCCTGAAACTGAAGAGCGACATGAAGGCACCGATCCTCTGTTTCTATGGCCCTCCGGGAGTGGGTAAAACCTCACTGGGTAAATCAATCGCGCGAGCGTTGAACCGAAAGTTCGAACGTTTTAGCCTTGGTGGCATCCACGATGAAGCTGAAATTCGAGGCCACCGCCGCACTTATATTGGGGCGCTTCCCGGACGTATCTTGCGGTCCATGAAAAAGGCGGAGACCAGTAATCCGGTCATCATGCTGGATGAAATTGATAAGGTTGGATCTGACTATCGTGGAGACCCTACCTCTGCCCTCTTAGAGGTACTGGATCCTGAGCAAAATGATAGCTTTGCTGATAACTACCTGGAGCTGGAATATGACCTCTCCAAAGTGCTCTTTATTGCTACGGCAAACTCTCTGGATACCATTCCTGCCCCGCTTCGCGATCGAATGGAGATCATCAACATCAGCGGCTACACCCTGCAGGAGAAAACCGAGATCGCTAAGGCTCACCTGATTCCCAAGCAAATTAAGGAAAACGGCCTTACCGAAGATCAGATTAAGATTACTCACCAGGGCATCGGTAAGATTATTGAAAAGTACACGCGTGAATCGGGTGTACGTTCCCTGGAACGACAAATCGGATCTGTATGCCGTGGCGTAGCAGCTAAAATTGCCAAAGGCGAAGAAGGTCCGCACAAAGTGGGCGTCAATGAGCTGCAAGAGTATCTTGGCAAACGTAAATACTTCTCTGAAGTTGCCGAACGCACCAAAGTTCCGGGCGTTGCTACCGGACTCGCATGGACCCCCTATGGTGGAGATATCCTCTTTATTGAAGCCAGCGTCTCCAAAGGGAGTGGTAAATTGCACATCACCGGGCAGTTGGGCGATGTGATGAAAGAATCCGCAATGCTCGCGATGTCTTACCTGAAAGCACACTCTGAGGAGCTCAATATTCCGGAAGAGGCCTTTAAGTATTGGGATCTGCATATTCACGTTCCCAAAGGCGCGGTTCCCAAGGATGGTCCTTCGGCTGGTGTATCTATCTTCTCGGCCGTTTCTTCTATATTTACCCAACGTAAGGTGAAAGGAACACTGGCTATGACGGGCGAAATTACGCTGCGCGGCCTTGTCTTGCCGGTCGGCGGCATCAAAGAGAAAGTACTCGCTGCTAAACGATCTGGCATTGAGAAGGTGCTGCTGCCCAAGAAGAATGAAAAAGATGTGGCCGAAATTGAGAAGGATGTTCTTGGTGATCTCGACGTTCAATATTTAGAGCGTATGGATCCGCTGCTCGATATCGTCCTTGAAGACGAAGTCGTGGTCCCTCCCAAAGAGCGGTTTAAGGTGAGCGATGAATATAAATCCAAAAATGGTAAATCGCCCAAAAGTAGCGACTCTTCGGAAGAAACCGTAGTGATGGATTAGCATCCATACTCTATTATTATTTATTAACTTATTCGAAAGAGCCCGTACTACTCATTACGGGCTCTTTTTTGTTAAGATTATAAAAAGAAGCACAAAGTTATGGCTCCAATTAGCGTGAGTCCAACATAGTTTTGACTTTAAAACCATAATGATAGATTCAAACCTTTTATTATAGCTATCAAAGACATGGATTCTGTTGTTACGTCACTATTTTTTGAACGATCAAATCCCGATGACTTTCGGGACCAGCAAAGCTGGAACCCAAAAAATCGCCGGCTGAAATCCTGAAGCCGCGCCGCTACTACGGGCGGGACCAAATCGATGGTCCGTCTCGTTGGGTACTTGCTTCAATCGTTGAGCCGGTACGATTTGCTCCTGAACGCCCTCCGGCTCCGCACAGGATATTATGCCGGTGGGATTTGACTCCTCACCAAGGCAATATTCTTATCCCCCTTGTGGCAGATTAGTGGAAATTGGTATTTGGAGTCATCGAAGGGGGCCAGGGGGATGACGTAGCAACCCTTGATTAAAAATAAATATCCAGACAAATAAACATTTGCAAACCGATATGAGTTCTTAAATTGGATTATTATCCCGTATTCTTGCCAAATTAGTCAAAATGCGGGTCTTTTATTTTTATCAAAAGTCACCTCGATTTATCGGGGTGACTTTTTTATGTTACTATTCCCTTTAATTAAAACCAAGATACAACCATTTGGCACACCGAGGACGCGTCGTAGAATCAACAGGCAGCTGGTATGAAATTGCCTATGAAAAAAATGATCACACGGCTACTATTAAATGCCGGTTGCCCGGGCGATTCCGATTAGAAGACCACCATCTTACTAATCCCATTGCCGTAGGAGATGTCGTTCAATTTGAAATTAATGAGGATCAGTCCGGGAGTATCGAAGTCATTGAGGATAGGGAAAACTATCTCATACGCAAGTCGACCCATCACCAGGAAGGAAATCAAATTCTTGTGGCTAATATCGATCGGGCCTATGTGGTCCAATCCCTCAAGAAACCCCGGATAAAGCCCGGCTTTCTGGATCGTTTTCTTGTTACCTGCGAAGCCTACCAGGTGCCTGTCCACATTATCTTAAACAAGCTTGACCTGGCTAATGAATCGGATCAGGGAACTATAGATAAATTTAGAAACCTTTACAGTTCATTGGGGTATAAGGTATTACTGACAAGCATTAAAAATGAGGCCGCTCTTGAAAAACTCAAGCAGGATCTAAAAGACAATACGTCTGTCTTCATAGGTCCTTCAGGAGTGGGTAAAACCAGTTTGATGAATTACATTGAGCCCTCAATTAATCGAAAAGTTGGGGCTATATCCAGTTATAATGAAAAAGGAAAGCATACCACTACATTTGCGAAACTTTTACCCCTGCATTTTGGGGGATACCTTGTGGATACGCCGGGAATCCGCGAATTTGGCCTTGTTAATATTGAACCCTGGGAACTTTCGCTTTTTTTCCCGGAAATGCTCGAATACCGTCAGCAGTGTAAGTTTAATAATTGCACTCATAGCCATGAGCCCGGTTGCGGTGTTATGCAGGCCTTTGAAGAAGGTTATATCCACCCCGACCGATATGACTCTTATCTCAATATCCTGGATTCGCTTGAAAATAAGTAATTATTAATATATCACTCAAAGGTTGTAATCTAATACTCGGACTCATACTTTTATATTACTATCTACGGACATTACTCTCAACTATTCCACTGTTATGATGAAAAAGATACTGCCCTTACTTTTTGGATTGATGTTGTTCTTCGGTTCCTCACCCGCTACTGCACAATTTAGCGATATAGGAGACGCCCTGCGCGCCGGTGCTGAAGATGCTGAAACGATTATGCGCGCTTATCTAAAGCCTATTCCCTCGGGTTTAGGAGCCGATATTAATTCTGGCTGGACCAACAGAGCCAAACCACATGGCACCTTGGGGTTTGATATTCAGGTTCGGGCTGCCCTTTCCTTCATCCCAAAATCCGACCAGACTTTTGACCTCAACGACCTGGATTTACAAAAAGTGCGGCCGGCTGACCCAAATCAAACCATTGCTCCTACCGTTGGCGGTGACAGTGAAATAGGTCCCAAAGTAATTGTAGAGGAAGATGGTGAACAAGTTGCTGATTTTAACCTGCCGGAAGGATCCGGCTACTCGTTCGTGCCTGCCCCGATGGTACAAGCAGGGTTGGGGACGGTTAAGGACACCGATCTGATTGTCCGCTATATGCCAGAGGTCACTATCGATGAAACCAAATTCAATATGTATGGCTTTGGTCTGAAGCATGGTATTAACCAGTGGCTTCCCGGCGGTAATTTGCTCCCGGTAAACATCTCAATCATGGGGGGCTTTACCAAGATCGACCTCGATTCCAATTTTGATCTCAGGCCAGAGCAAGGGGCTATCCCCAATCCAGAAAACCCTGACGCTGCACAAGCTGACTTTGACGATCAGGAAGCAGACATTTCATTAAATACCTTTACGCTTAAAGCTCTGGTAGGTAAAAACCTGCCGTTTATTTCGGTCTATGGGGGCGTTGGGTACGAATCCTCAACCATGGATGTCAATGTTGAAGGTCAATATCCGGTGAGCGGCCGTTTCAATGGCATTGAAGTGTACGATGTTGTTGAGGATCCATTTACTTATAACGCTGACGGGCAGAACAAGTTCAGCCTGCTTGGTGGCGTTACCCTTAAGATGGCGGTCTTCCATATTTTCGGTGAATTTAGTCTCTCCAAATATTCTACTGCTAACGCAGGTATTGGGTTCAGTTTCCGATAATATTACTTCATGAGCTGGGAAGAACTTCAACTGTTATACTGGCTTGACCTATTCGGGGTGGCTGTTTTTGCCATTTCGGGGGTCTTGGCAGCAGGTAAAAAAAGCCTGGATTTATTGGGCGTTGTCATCATTGCCGTTGTTACAGCTGTTGGCGGCGGTACCACACGTGACCTATTATTAAATCGTCATCCGGTATTCTGGATTTCCGACCCCAGCTATCTTTCCGTTATCATCATCGCAACATTGGCGACCATCTGGTATACGCGCCATATGGAGCCTCCGCAAAAGGCCCTGCTCTTTGCCGATGCCCTTGGGCTTGCCGTCTTCACTATTACCGGGGCACAAATAACGCAGGGCATCGTATCCAGTGATGTCATCATTGTCATAATGGCTGCGATTACAGGTACTGTCGGTGGACTCATTCGTGATGTCCTGACCAATAAGATTCCCATGATTTTGCAACGGGATATTTATGCCACTGCAGCCCTGGCCGGGGCAACCGTTTATTTGCTGCTATTCCAGCTTACCAGACTCCCCTCGTCGGTAAGTATCATAACGGGCATGTTTGTCGTCATAGGCCTGCGCCTGGCGGCTATCCAGTGGGAGCTTCACCTGCCCCGCTTTAAGCTGGAAGAGTAGAATCTATACCCTCCCCGGATACAGATAGATATAAGACGACCGGCCAGAAGCATCTCCCCCTACCCTTCGTATAGATCATACGTAGTACTACGTGTAGACTATACGAGGCCTACGTAAAGATAATACGAGCACTACGTACAGCCTTTACGAGCCCTTGACACAGGGTATCTCAGGGTGCTAACACAAGGTCTGCGCGATCCTGACAAAAATGGATGGAGGCTGTTATTACGTACCAGGCACTTCCGAAATGTCTGGCACGTTTGTCATTATTTAGCTCCGAGGGAGTTATACTCCCGATCTTCGGTAGCGTTTTTTAACTCATAGAACGGGAGTGCAACTCCCTTCGAGCCCGGAAAACGGTCCAAAAGGGAACAAAGCTCACACCATCAAATGGATAGTTCCCCCCGGGATGGGCTGGCACCTCATCTCTACTGCTAATGCGCCTCTAACCAGTTATCAGCCAGTCCCATTTCCACTTCGAGCGGAACCGCCAGCTCATAGGCTGTTTCCATCAGTTCCTTCAACCTTTCAGGCACCTCATCAGCCTCCTCATCCGGAATACTGAAAATAAGTTCATCATGAACCTGCAGTAGCATCCGCGTGCCGAGTGATTCTTCTTCGATATATCGCTGGATGTCAATCATCGCTTTTTTGATGATATCAGCAGCTGTTCCCTGGATGGGCATATTAATAGCCGTTCGCTCGGCGAAGGCCCGCACATTCCAATTACCGGAATTGATTTGTGGAATATACCGGCGGCGCCCCATCAGGGTTTTAACATATCCATTTTCTTTGGCAAAGGCTTTGGTATCATTAATGTAATCCTGAATGGCCGGGAAGCGCTCGAAGTACTGATCGATCATCTCTTTCCCTTCATTATTGCTGACCCCCAACCGGTTGGCCAACCCATAGGCACTCACACCATAGGGTATGCCGAAGTTGACCTCTTTGGCTTTGCGGCGCTGGTTGCCCGTCACATCATCCAGGGAATCCAGATCAAAAATCTCTTTGGCCGTTCGTGCGTGGATATCTTCTCCACCCTTGAAGGCCTGGATCATATTTTCGTCCTCAGCCATGGATGCGATAACTCGCAGCTCTACCTGAGAGTAGTCGGCCGACAACAGCTGATGTCCTTCCTCCGCTATAAAGGCTTTGCGGATTTCCCGCCCTCGCTCAGTTCGAATAGGGATATTTTGCAGGTTGGGATTGGATGAGGAGAGCCGTCCTGTTGCAGCGACGCTCTGGTTGAAATCGGTATGGATACGCCCGGTCTCCTCATTGATAAGCTTTGGCAGTGCATCCACATAAGTAGATTTAAGTTTACTAAGCGCCCGATATTCCAGGATGAGTTCAGGCATCTCATAATCAGCAGCCAACTTTTTAAGTACTGATTCGGCCGTAGAATATTGACCCGTTTTGGTCTTTTTACCGGCAGGCAGCCCCATCTTGTCAAACATGATCTCGCCCAGCTGTTTGGGTGAATTCAGGTTAAACTCTGTTCCCGCCTTTTCATAGACCTTTTCTTGGAGAGCCCGTAAATCATCACCCAGAGTAGCTGAAAACTCTTCCAGCATAGCGCGATCTACCAGTACCCCTTCCATCTCCATCTTGGCCAGCACTTCCATCAGTGGAAATTCCAGCGTCTCAGCAATCTCCTGTAGTTCATCCTCTTCAAGTTCATCGATCAGTACTTCATAAAGCCGGAGCGTGATGTCGGCATCTTCACAGGCATATACGGTTATCTTTTCCGGGGGAATTTCATCCATAGTTTTCTTCTTACGCCCGGAACCAATCAGCTCTTCGATAGGAACGGGCTCGTATTTCAGATACTTCTGTGCCATCGTATCCATCTTCAGCTTCTGGTCAGCATCGATCAGGTAACCTGCAATCATGGTATCAAAAGCCGGTCCCTCAATCTCAAGACCTGCCCGTTGCAGCATCATGTAATCGAACTTGTAGTTGTGGGCAATCTTCAGGCTTTGCTCTTCAGCAAACAGTGGTTGAAGGGTTTTGATAGCCTTATCCTCGGCCATGCCTCCATCCACATTCACCGGTATGTAGTAGGCTTCTTCTACCATAGTCGATAAAGAGATACCAACCAATCGATTTTCCATCGGGTCCACTCCGTCAGTCTCCGTATCGAAACAGAGGGTCTCAGAGTCCTTTAGCTTTTCAACTAAAGTTGCCAGAGACTCTGCTTCATTAACCAGTTCATACGTTACAGTTTCCTCCTCATAGGACTGTAGCTCGTTCTCTTCAACCGGCTCCTCACCTTCCCCAAACAGGTCGCCCTGGTTCTTATTCGACTTTTGCGTCTTCTTTTTTGACGAACGCGTAATTTCTTCGCCCAGGTATTTCTTCGTCAATGTGCGAAATTCCATGCGCTTAAAGAACGAACCGAGTTCTTCATTTTTGGCGCCTTCCCAGTCCAGTTCTTCCCACTTTTCGGTCCCCGGCACATCGGTTTTGATGGTGACCATCTCTTTCGCATGCAGGGCCTCCTCTTCATATTTTTGTAAGCCCTCGCGGTGACGTTTGGAAGACATGTTGGGGGCATCCTCAATCGCAGCCTCCAAGGTTCCATATTTATTAATAAGTTTGGGGGCTCCTTTCTTGCCAATGCCCTTAACACCCGGTATGTTATCCGAGGTGTCGCCCAAAATGGCCAGTACATCGATTACTTTCTCCGGATAGACCCCGAAATAATCCTTTACCCCTTCCCGGTCGATGAGGTTAAACCCACCATTTTGATTATCCGGCTTATACATCATAATGTGATCGTGCACCAGCTGCATAAAATCTTTATCCGGGGTCACCATATAGACATCAACATCCTCGGCGTTGGCATCACTGGCAATGGTACCAATCAGATCATCTGCCTCAAAACGATCTTTTTCAATATTCTTTATTCCATAGCCCTTGATCATCTCCTTGATGAGTGGAATCCCTACCGTCAATTCTTCGGGCTGCGGAGGACGGTTGGCCTTATATTCTTCATCCATTTCGTGGCGGAACGTAGGTACATTCGTATCCCAGGCGACGGCAATGTGGGTGGGTTTATGTTCATCCAGCAGCTTTTCGAGCGTATTGGCAAAACCCAAAATCGGCCCCGTGGGAATCCCCTCGGAGTTTTTTAAATTACTTCGGATGAAGGCGTAGTGCGAGCGATAGGCTAACGCCATACCGTCTAACAAAAAAAGGAGGCTTTTAGACATTCTTTATCTTATTATTAACTTCTGTTTTAAATCTAATTTCGTTGCAGTAGCAATATAACTGACCATCGATTGGCCAATTACAGGAAAGGTAAAACTTTTTAGTTTTGTTTTCGAATAAGGATATTGATATCAATTAATAACCATTTTTTACATGGGTTTAAAGAACGAAGCTCAATCGGCATTTCAAAATACAAAATCGGTTTATAAGGAGTATATTTCCGGCATGACCCGGGAACGTATTGGCAAAGAATTCTACAAAGATACCGATCGGCTTAAGCAGTTATATGAGGAAGCCATTGGGGAAGAGCTTCAACAAAAAGAAAGCGAAGAGATCCCCGGACATCTTAAGTTTTTGCGTCTTTTTTCTGCTCTAACCCAGCGTTTAAATCCAACACGGCGGCTGCTATTCGGATTATCTATCATTGCTTTTTTATTCTACTACTTGTTCCAATTTCTACAGATAACCGGCTATGTGCTGTTTTATGACCTGCTGATTCCGTTTGCCTTTGGATCCATGCTGATGCTGCTGCTGGTAGAATTGTTGGAAAAATCAGATGTGAAGCGAGAAATTGACCTTGCGCGTGAAATCCAGTTAAGCCTGCTTCCCAACACCCAACAGCGCTGCCACCGCCTTGAGGTTTCCTCTTTTGCCAATACCGCCAAAGAAGTCGGTGGCGACTATGTTGATATCATAGAAACAGCCCAAGGCACCTATATCATCATTGCTGATGTTTCGGGCAAAGGGTTAACGGCTGCCCTTTATATGGTACGGATGCAGGCCCTTGTTCATCTGATCATCGAAAAGAATCAGCCCACACCCAAGGAACTTTTCCTGGAGCTCAATAATTATGTAAAATCTGATATCGCCGATAAAACGTTCGTTACGGCCTGTGCAGCCTTCTTTCCCAAGGATGAAAATCATTTTACCTTTGCGCGCGCCGGGCATAACCCGCCGATCCTGTTCAATAAAGAACGCGATGCCACTTTTAACCTCCGTTCCGATGGTTTTGCCCTTGGGATGACGTCTTCCCAAAATTTAGAACTCCACCTTCAGGAAAAGAAATTTCAGTTTCATCCGGGGGATAGCGTACTCTTTTATACCGACGGACTTACGGAGGCCCGCAATGCAATGGGCGAAGAATATGGCCAGGATCGCCTGGATGCCCTTCTCAGTATCTACGGCTCTCTCCATGCCCAAACCATTATACAGAAGGTTCAATCTTCTCTTGAGAATTTTATTGGTCAGGAAAAACCGGCCGATGATATTACTTTTACCTGCGTGCATCACGGGGGAGAATGACTCTTTTTCTTATGCATCCGATATTATTGGATGCCCGGCCCTGTTGTACATTTGAGAACTATTGGGCCTGGCATTAAATAGCGTTAAAAATAAAAATGGCACAAACGCAACAAACGCTTGTGCCATTTCGAATATAATAGGGACTTAAGATACTATCCTACCAATTGTTCGGCTTCTTTAACGATACGATCAACGGTAAGGTCATATTTTTCAAAGATTTTTTTGTATGGAGCTGAAGCGCCAAATCGATCCACACCGATAGCCACTCCTGCATCCCCGACCCACTCTTTCCAGCCAAAGGTAGCTGCCGCTTCAACAGAAACGCGTGCTGTTACTTCTTTGGGCAGTACTTTTTGCTTGTAGGCCTCATCCTGCGCTCTAAAGAGCTCCCAAGAAGGCATACTGACAACACGAGCGTCTATTCCTTGTTCACTAAGTTCACGTTTAGCTTTCATCGCAAGATGTACTTCAGAGCCTGTTCCAAGTAAAATAGCATCGGGCTGCTCTTTATCCGAGTCAGCTAATATATACGCTCCTTTTGATGTGTTGGAGGCTGCATTTTCTTCATTCCGTTCAAACGTCGGCACGCTCTGACGAGTTAATGCCAATAAGGCCGGGCCATCCGTATATTCAACAGCTGCTTTCCAGGCCCAAGCTACTTCGTTGGCATCGGCCGGACGCAGTACGAGGGCATTTGGCATGGCGCGCAGCGATGCTAAGTGCTCAATCGGTTGATGGGTAGGTCCATCGCCCCCTAATCCAATGCTATCGTGTGTAAAGACAAATATGGATGGAATATGAGACAGCGCAGCAATACGGATAGCCGGGCGACAGTAATCAGAAAAAATCAAGAAGGTTCCGCCAAAAGGAATCACCCCTTTGTGCAAAGCCATACCATTGAGAGCGGCTCCCATTGCATGCTCACGTACACCAAAGTGGATATTTCTTCCGGCATAATTACTTTCTCCAAAGATGCCCTTATCATCCATCCAGGTTTTATTACTGCCCGTAAGGTCGGCTGAACCGCCAACCAGCTGTGGAATGTGGTCTGCTAAGGTCTTTAAGACTGAGCCAGAAGATGCACGTGTGGCCAATCCTTCTTTATCGGACTCAAATTCCGGTAATAGCGAATCGAAATCCGCTGGCAACTGTCGTTCTACCGAAGACGTAAATTGAGCAGCCTCATCTTCAAATGCTTCCTGATATTCCTCAAAAAGAGTTTCCCATTTTTGATGTGCTGCTGCTCCATCGTCTTTTGCTTTCCGGAAATGGGCTAAGGCTTCTTCCGGAATGTGGAATTTCTCTTCATACTCCCATCCTAGGTTTTCCTTGGTCTTCAGGATCTCCTCTTCGCCAAGTGCGGCACCGTGAGAGGCAGAAGTGTCCTGCTTATTCGGACTTCCATATCCAATATGCGTCCTACAAATAACCAATGAGGGCTTGTCCTCAACCGACTGGGCCTCCTTAATAGCTTCTTCTACGGCTTGCTGATCGTGTCCATCAACTTTTATCGTATGCCATTGATTTGCTTTGAACCGCTGTTCTACATCTTCAGTAAAGGCTATATCGGTGCTTCCATCAATAGAAATACCATTGTCATCATACAAGTAAATAAGTTTACCCAGTTTCATATGGCCCGCCATAGAAGCAGCTTCCTGCGATATTCCTTCCATCAAATCGCCATCACTGACAATGCCATAGGTATAATGATCGGTAATGGAATAACGCTCTTTATTAAACTTAGCTGCCAGATGGGCCTCGGCCATTGCCATACCAACACCGGTGGCAAAGCCTTGTCCCAGTGGACCCGTTGTTGTTTCCACACCTGGTGTTAGATGAACTTCTGGGTGACCCGGAGTTAAACTATCAAGCTGGCGAAGGTTCTTTAATTCTTCCAGCGGAAGATCATAGCCTGTAAGATGAAGTAAGCTATATAGTAAAATAGAACCATGCCCTGCCGACAAGATAAATCGATCACGGTTATACCAATCAGGATTATCAGGATCGTGTTTCAAAAATTTTGTCCATAGAACATATGCAGCATCGGCCATTCCCATCGGCATGCCCGGATGGCCCGAGCCAGCCCGTTGAACGGCATCCATTGATAATGTTCGGATAGTGTTAGCACAAAGCTCATCAAGAGCACTTACAGTAGTAGTAGGACTCATTGGTTGTTGGTACCCAAGGGTATTTTGGAGGTTAAAATCAGATTTTGAAACAGAAAATAGCCAAAGCTAAGCTTACATAAAAGAGAAATCGAGACCTTATCCTATCCCATAAAAAAAGGCCTCCGAAATCGGAAGCCTTTTGAAAAATCTAAAATGGCATTGAGTTATGAACCACACTTCAGTTCATATTCCATTTTATGTTCAGCTGACGATTTAAACGTTCCATAAGCTGCATTCGTAAAAGCATCACATGCATCCGAGGACTGGCCTAAACCTTGGTAGGCTGTGCCTAAAGCAAAATAAGTCTTAGCTTTATCAGTACGTCCTCCATTACTTAATTCAAGTGCTTTATTCGCTGCACTAACGGCTTGTTGCCAATTTTGCTGACCGTTATAGGCCTCTGCAAGGCGAAAGTAAGCATCAGAAGAAGCATCATCATACTCCAAGGCACGATTCAGCAAAGTAATAGCTTCGCTGTAACTATTGTTCTGATTGGCTTGAGAACCGCGGTAAACCAGCTCGTCGGCGGCAGCAGATTGCGCCCGTGCTACAATCTGGTTGTTATTATTCTGTGTCCCAAGCTCGATTGCTTTATCAAAGAAGCCAAGTGCATCGTCCAGGCTTCCACTGTCCATCTTTTTGGTGATAATCCCTTTCTGATAATATGCTTTGGCATAGTTAGGATTATCTTCAATTACCTGGTCCAGGGTAGCCAGAGCCTGGTCAAAACTTTGCTGCTGGTATTGCAGTAATGATTTGGTGTAGGTAAGCTGCGTAAGGATATTCGGTACTTTATCAGCAATCTGAGAATTTCCGTACTCATCAGCTACTTCACCTGCTTCACCAAAGGCATCAATAGTAGCTTCCAGACTACTCATCGACTTTGCACTTTGGAAATTACGGTATTCTTGTTTTGCCATGCTGAAGTAGACGCCGGGTAGCTGACCTTGCGACCGTTCCACTATATCATTCCCTTCTTCACCTAATTCTTCTGCCTGAGCTATTGCCTGAGTGAACATATTGGCCGCCTGCTCAAACTCGTTAGCCTTCATCAATTCTAACGCTTGATTATAGGTTTTTATGGCCTCACGTTTATCCTGTGCCTTAACATTTGTTGTTAAGCCAACGATAAAAAGACCCACTAACAATGTTGTAAGGCTATTTTTAAAAAACTTCATGGTACGTTCGGTTTTGATTGAATGTTAAAAGCAACTAATGTAATGAATTAAACCATTTATTTAAAAGTAAAACTATTCTGTGCCCTTATTTATTGCATTGTTTATTATTTAGGGTGTTAAGCTATTAATTTCAAACAATCTGTTTGCGGTTAAATAGCCACCTATTTAAATCCATTTAAATGTATTTTGTTTCCATTAAAACAAGCTAAATATGCAACAAACTTCAATTAAAAATTTGGTCCCAGTGTATGCTGCTGATAAAACTTGCAGATAATCTCTACGGCCTCTTCAGGATCGTCCGTCAGTTGAAAAAGATTCACATCTTCTTCCGAAATTGTCCCATTGTTCACCATTGTTGTTTTAATCCAGTCTACTAAGCCACCCCAGTAGTCGCTTCCTATTAATACAATGGGGAAAGCCGTAACTTTAGTAGTCTGGATGAGTGTTAAAGCCTCAAAGAATTCATCCATGGTACCAAATCCTCCCGGGAAGACAATAAATCCCTGCGCATATTTTACAAACATAACTTTCCGGGCAAAGAAATAATTAAAATTGATCACATAATCTTCATCCACAAAAGAATTTAAGCCCTGTTCATGGGGCAGAGTAATCCCCAATCCAACCGATTTTCCCTCCCCTTCCTGGGCACCTTGATTGGCAGCCTCCATAATTCCGGGCCCGCCTCCTGTTATAACTCCAAAGCCCTGTTCTGTTATCTTTTTTGCGGTATAACGGGCCATTTCGTAATACTTATCGCCCTCAGTTGTCCGTGCCGAACCAAATATTGACACACAAGGGCCAATTTTAAAGAGCTTGTCGTACCCCTCCACAAATTCACCCATTATTTTAAAGATACTCCAGACATCACTGTCATGACTTTCATCAAAATTTTTGGGAACCGTTAATTTTTTGTTGTTCTGCTCATCCATAGTCTCTGCTATTTTGTAATTAAATCTATTGACAGGGTAAATCCCGGAGTAGCCTGGGCCATCACAGATGGTTTAATGCGTGTTTTCATACTTAGGTCCTCTGACACGTCAAAAGAGCGCATATGTGCAAATACATAAGCATCGATAACATTTAGTCCATAAGCCAGGCCTATTCCTATATATACCATGTCCCGGCGATTTCGATAAGTGTTCCGAATCGATTTAAGCTCTTGCAGATTGGCACTTTCTGGAATATAGTCTGGAGTAGGACCAAATCTCATATCGTCATCAGTTTCACTATTGAGATTATAATAAGCGGCTCGATAATCATGGTATCTTTTGGTCAGATCCATACTATACCAAGCGAGTCCGCCCAGCAGCCCATAAACGATAGGTACCTTCCATATTTGACGATTGGTTATCTGCCCCCACCCCGGAATTATCATCGACTTGTACATTACGCTTTTGGGAGAGGGAAATGAATCTGAAGATGAGTTCTCTACAGAATCTTGGTTTAACTGGAAGGAAGGGTTAAGGAAAACCACATTGTTTTTCTGATGCGCATATCCCCTCTTTTGATGTAACTGGGCATTGCTCAGCGTTTGGCTATAACTGCATATCGAACATCCCAGAAGCAACATGCCCAGGCTAAGAAAGCTCTTCAAACAACTCCAGCAGGCGGTCCAGCTCTTCATTCGAATAATATTCGATACGTATTTCGCCACCATTCTTTTTGGACTTAATATTAACTTTGGTACTTAACTTGCTTCTTAGCCGGTTTGAGATTTCTTTTAAAAAAGCACTTTGACGATCTTCGGACTTACTTTTTTGCGGCTTGTCTTTGTCTTCAGCTAACGCTTTAACAGCCTTTTCTGTTTGACGAACAGAGTATCCCTTTTTTATGATTTTCTTAAAAATTGCTTTTTGGTCATCGGGGTTCTCTACCGATATAAGAGCCCGGGCGTGTCCCATTGAAATTTGCTCATCACGAAGAGCTGCCTGGATAAAAGGCGGCAAGTTTAAAAGTCGCAGCATATTGGTCACTGTAGACCGGTTTTTACCAACCCGTTCTGCTACTTCCGCCTGCGTATAATCCGCTTCTTCAATCAATCGTTGATAGCCCAAAGCTACCTCCATGGGATTCAAATCCTCGCGCTGAATATTTTCAATAAGCGCATAGGAGATAATATCCTCATCATTGACCTCCCGGATGTAAGCAGGCAACTTTTCTATACCCGCAATCTTCGCCGCTCGCAGCCGTCGTTCTCCACTAATCAGTTCAAAACGCTTCTCACCTATGTAGCGTACTGTTATCGGCTGGATCAAGCCATGCTCCTCAATGGAATGCGATAATTCCTTCAGCCGTTCTTCTTCAAACTCTTTGCGTGGCTGATGCGGATTAGGTCGTATGTTATCTACCGGAACCTCCAATACGATGTTAACTCTCTTCTGAGGTTCAATAGGAGTCTGGGCCGTTTTCTCTTTCTTCGACGATTTAGATTTCTTTTTCCCTTCCGATTCTTCATCGTCATACTCTGGGAAAAAAGCGCCGAGACCTCGACCTAAAACCTTTTTTGATGCCATAATATTCTACTATTTCTTAACTACCTGCAAAAACAGGACTATCTTTAAAGAGATCTTTATTGCGATGAATAATTTCACGTGCCAGTGCTAAATAATTTTTAGCTCCCCGACTGGTGGAATCATAGAGCAAAGCAGGTTTTCCAAAACTGGGGGCTTCCGCCAACCGTATATTCCGCGCAATAATGGACTCGAAAACCCGATCCTCAAAATATTTTCGGACCTCATCAGCCACTTGATCAGACAGTCGGGTTCGGGTATCAAACATAGTTAATAGCACGCCTTCAATTTCTAAATCGGTATTTAAGTGCTGGCGTACAATCTTAATCGTATTTAACAATTGGCCAAGCCCTTCAAGCGCAAAATATTCGCACTGTACCGGAATAATAACCGAATCTGAAACCGTAAGAGCGTTAATGGTAAGTAAACCAAGAGAAGGAGGACAATCAATGATGACAAAATCGTACTGTTCTCGCAGATCACCAACGGCTTTCTCCAAGATGCGTTCGCGCTCTTCGCGATCAATCATCTCAATTTCGGCCCCCACCAAATTGATATGGGAAGGTATTATTTCCAAGAATGGAAGCTCTGTCTCGCGAATTGCATCAGAAGCATCAACCCCTCCTACCATAACTTCATATATGGAATTCGACACCGTCTTCGATTCAATGCCCAATCCACTGGTCGTATTGCTCTGTGGGTCAATATCGATAACAAGAGTGGTATGCTCAATCGCTGCAAGACTGGCAGCAAGATTAATGGCCGTTGTTGTCTTACCAACCCCTCCTTTTTGATTCGCTATGGAAATTACTTTGCCCATATAAAAAATCCTGTTACAACGATTACCTATCTAATGTTCCGAAAATATAATGGGATGTCTTATGGTAAACAAAAATACTTATTAACAAGTTGTTAACCAATTGTACATATACCTATTAACTTGTATAGCAATATTTTATAACCTCTCATTTAAGAGATTATTTTATATGATTAACATTTTCTTATGTCCGTACTTCATTTAGTATCCTTTTTCTTATAAAAAACCGGGTTCTCCATTTTTTAGAGACCCGGCTTTATATTGTAAAGCTAAAGATTTAAAGTGCACTGTCGATTGCTGAGTATTCCAAACCAAAAGCATCAGCAACTGGTTCATATACAATTTCGCCACCAGTAATATTAAGGCCTTTTTGCAATTCAGCATCTTCCTTCACCGCCTTTTTCCATCCCTTATTGGCAAGGTCAATGGCATAAGGTAAGGTTACATTTGTGAGTCCCAGCGTTGAGGTATAGGGAACAGCACCGGGCATGTTGGTTACGCAGTAGTGGACAACCCCATCAACCTTGTAAATAGGATTATCATGGGTAGTGGGCTTAGAAGTTTCAAAACATCCTCCCTGATCAATAGCTACGTCAACCAGTACCGCACCATCCTGCATGTCGGAAAGCATTTCTTTGGTCACCAGGTGGGGGGCCTTGGCTCCCGGCTTAAGCACCGCTCCAATTATCATATCAACATCGGGCAGCAAACTTCGAATGTTGGCCTCTGAAGAGAAAACAGTATCCACATTTTTTGACATTACATCGTCAAGGTAGCGCAGTCGAGGCATGCTGATATCCATGATCGTTACATTTGCCCCCATTCCTGCGGCTATTTTAGCAGCATTAACTCCGACAATACCACCCCCCAGTACCATAACATTGGCTGGTTTAACTCCGGGAATGCCCCCTAATAATAGCCCACGGCCACCCAGGGGTTTCTCCAGATACTTTGCTCCTTCCTGCGAGGCCATTCGCCCGGCAACCTCACTCATCGGAATCAGCAATGGAAGTGAGCCGTCTTGCTTTTCCACGGTCTCATAAGCAATGGCTGTAGCCTTAGATTCAATGACGGCCTCAGTAAGGGCCTCACTTGCTGCAAAGTGGAAATAAGTAAATATCACCTGCCCCTCTTTCATCCGGGAGTATTCAACTTCAATAGGCTCCTTGACTTTCATGATCATCTCTGACTGCTCCCAGAGCTTTTCAATATCTTCCAGAATGGTTGCACCGGCTTCTACATACTTTTCGTCCGAAAAACCACTGCCCTCGCCGGCCCCTTTTTCTACAAGCACTTGGTGCCCGTTTCGTTTCAACCTTGTGACGCCACCGGGTAACAGTGATACGCGATTTTCGTGGGTCTTAATTTCTTTAGGTACGCCTATGATCATGTATCCAAGTTTTTAGTTAGAAAGTACATCGATGAAGGGTTTGCCGTCATTTCCTGGTTAACTCCAGTGCAAACAACAAGCAGGATAAAATACAGAATACTCTCGGGTTACTCTACATGCTTGTATGGCTGCAAGGATGATAAAACAGTCTGTCAGCAAATCCTCCGGAATAAAATCCGTGACAAAGGTAGGTAATTTTTGGGAAAAAATTTAGGACTGGAAATGATAAAAGAAGTAACAATTTACGCTACAACAACGCTCTCGGTTATAGCATTGCTTATCGAGCCACTATTTATGATAATTTATTGTACTTATTCAACCCGGCAGCCGTTATGGTTATGTGTCCATACAGAAAGGGGCCACCGATAGTTTCAATATTGATAAAACCGAGTTCCTGAAGATATTCAAGGGCATTTTTAATTTCAGTACGATCTAAATGTACGTGGTCATTGACTTTCTTAACTGAAATCTTTTGGCCGGTATTTCCTTCGGAGAGATCTCCAATTTTTTGTAAAAACTGATGATACTTTTTACTGAATTTGCTACCAATCATCATATGCTAATCAGGCCATTTATATTGGCTTTTTCATTCACATATAAGACAAAAAACTATTCTCAACATAACGTTACCTCAATGTTATCAAATTATTAATTCCGGGTTTGATGCATCACATACAATGTGAGCTATTTTTCCCTTTCAACTGCTCTCGATTTCTCTTATTCTTTCGCTACCCGATAAGCCAAATATGTAGATATGATTTCAAAGGAAATCCTTAAGAAAGTCCGTAAAATTGAAATTCGCACCAAAGGAATGGTCAACAACATCTTTGGAGGTGAATATCAATCTGCGTTTAAAGGGCGCGGCATGGAATTTTCAGAAGTTCGACAGTACACTTTTGGAGATGACATTCGCCAGATTGACTGGAATGTTACCGCTCGTTCGGGCGACCCATTTATTAAGCAGTTTGAAGAAGAGCGCGAACAGACCCTGATGCTCTGTGTTGACATTTCACCCAGCGGGGTT
Source organism: Fodinibius salsisoli (assembly GCF_026229185.1). GTDB lineage: Bacteria > Bacteroidota > Rhodothermia > Balneolales > Balneolaceae > Fodinibius > Fodinibius salsisoli. The sequence continues at coordinate 208,026 of NZ_JAGGJA010000006.1, forward strand.
TTCGGCAGTAAAGGCCAAAGTAAAATGGAACTGGCTATCGAAATTTGTGCTGTGCTCGCATTTAGCGCTATCAAAAATGGAGATAAAGTTGGGTTAGTTCTTTTTACGGATACCATTGAAAAAGTCATCCCCCCAAAAAAAGGACGAATTCATGTTCTCCGGCTTATTCGTGAGCTCCTCACAACCGAACCCAAGGGAAAAGGAACAGATCTCAGCGAAGCACTCTCCTATGTGAACAGACTGCTGAATCGACGAGCGATTATTGTCATGGCCAGCGACTTCCAAGATGCCTCTTACGACCGGCAACTTAAAATAACCAATCGTAAACACGACCTCGTTAATATCTTTATCAATGATCAGTTAGAAGATGAGTTGCCTAATCTGGGATTACTACCCCTTAAAGATGCCGAAACAGGCCAGGAAATTATGGTAGACACCTCCAGTTCGACTGTACGGCAGGAATATCGGAAAAGGCGTCATCAACAGAAAGAGAAACTCCGCGATAAGTTCCTCCGCATGAAAATAGATATGATTGAGCTGGAGACCAATGCCTCCTACATACGACCCCTAATCTCTTTCTTCCGTCGCCGAATGCACCGTTATTAGCTATTAGAGCGTAGCGTTATCGGTATAGGTGAGAACCGGATTTTCCTGTTCCTGCTCGTTCTCCTTTTCATTTAGTTGTTCATCCAGTGTATCCCGAACCTGCTCGAAATCAGCCATCAGACTGTCGGGAATGGACTCTGAGGAAGGTAAGTCCATTGTCAAGGGATTGATAGCCTTTCGGTTCCGGCTTACCTCGTAATGTAAATGGGGGCCCGTTGATCGGCCGGTCGTTCCCACATACCCAATCACTTGTCCCTGTTCTACATGCGCGCCCGGATGTACCCCGTCAGCAAACGCCCGCATGTGCATGTAAGTTGTTTCATAGGTCTTATTATGCTTTATTTCCACCATATTTCCAGCGCCGCCATAATATCCGGCCCGTTGTACCACGCCCTGTCCTGTTGACAAGATAGGCGTGCCAGAGGGCGCCGCATAATCAACACCGTTATGTGGGCGGCGGCGGTTAAGGGTTGGATGCATCCTGTTTTTTGAGAAAGGAGAACTAATGCGGTGATCATATTCAAACGGAGCTTTCAACAGGGCCCGTTGAACACTTTCCCCTTCTTCAGTATAGTAACCCTCAAAATCTCCTTTGGAAAAATAGTACGCCCGGAACATTTTGCCCCTGTGCTTAATTTGTGCAGCCAACAGATCTCCTACCCCAAAAAACTGGTCATCTACATATCGTTCTTCGTACAACGTTTTAAAAGTATCTCCGCTGCGGATGCTAAAAAAGTCTATCTGCCAGGCAAAGACCGTCGATAATTTATGAGCTAACATCGGACTCCCCCCATTGTGGCTGATCGTTTGATACAGAGAATTTTCAATCTCACCAGTTGTCACGGCTGTTTGGGTAAAGAGGGGGCGTGCCGCCTTATAGATCTCTAAAGAATCCTGCTGCCAGTCGAAAACAACATATTCCATACTATTTGGTTGCCACACTAAATGAGCTAGAGCGGCACTGCTATCACTTCCCCCCTTCGAATAGGTGTAGTACGGCTGACCCGGTTTCATCTTCTTGGGATCTATAATATTTTTGGCTTCCTCACTGATCGAATAAATCTCTTGTGGACTAAAATCCAGGTTATCCAGGATAAGGTACAAACTCTCATTCCGCTGGATGGTATACTCATCCACCTCAAATTTATCTACTTCTAACCCAAAAGCATCCAGCGAATCTAACGGTTCGGTGGCCGTCGTGTCTTTGGATACCGGAGTTGGCTTGGCTGTAAGAGATTGTGATTTCTGTTGGCTGGAATTGTGGGTGCAGGAAATCAGAGCACAGAGGGCAAATGCTCCCAATAGTAATGTCCTTGGCATACCTTTATTTTGGATTCGGAGTTATCAGCCTGTAAACATACTATTTTCCTGACCTTAATGCACATACAATTTTCATTTTTTGACTCCAATCTGACTTTATTTTTTCCGAAAGGAGAGATTTTTTCTATTTTGAGCGCCGACATTGTGAGATCTTCTACAATATTTTTTTTGTGGCTCTGTTTTAAGTACTAATTAACGACTAACGGTGGCAGTGATCCGATCAAATTTTTCCTACATTATTTTGGGACTGGTGCTCTCAATATTCCCGATCACCAGTCAGGCTCAAACCATCAATGAGTATTCTACTGTTGACTCGCTTCGGGTGGGCGATACGTTCGACTTTTCGATCACTCTTAATAGAGACCGGGAATATGATGATATCATATTTCCGGACAGCAGTGACCTGCCCTCAAATTTTGAAGTGCGGTCCCAATCCCAATTCAAGGTTACTTCTTTCAAAGACAGCGTTCATTATAAACTTCAGTTTTTTGCTACGGCCGATACCGTTCTCCCCAAACTGCCGGTATCATTAGTGCAGGGGCAGGATACCACAACCTTATACACCAACTTGGTGCCTGTTGGATTCCAAAGCGTATTGGCGAGCCAAGATGAAAGCTTGCGTCCCCTGAAACCTATTTTTGACTTTGCTGCTGCATGGTGGCCCTATATTTTAGCATTCCTTCTTCTTTGTATAGCAGGCTACTTTCTGTACACCTATTTTACCAAACCAGCTCCGCCCAAGGCCAAAGAGCCCGAACCTTTTGTCCCTACGCCTTTTGTAGATCCACTTCAAAATTTACAGCAACACATTGCTCATCTGGAACAGATGAAACCGAGTACACACGAGGAGTTCAAAGAATTCTATATCGAGTTGGGAGATGCCATCCGGCAGTATTTTGAAGACCTCCACCATATTCCTGCCCTGGAATCAACCAGCAGCGAAATTTTGCAGAACCTAAAAAATCAGTCTATTGACAAGCAATTGGTTGACGATACCCGGGCAGTCTTACAGGAAGCCGATATGGTAAAATTTGCCAAATTTACGCCTACTACCGAACAAGCAGGCAGAGCCCTGGAAAAAGCACATAACTTTTTGGAACAAGCCAGAAATATTGATGCTCCCCGGGTTGAACAGCTCCGCAGAGAGCACCAGTCCAATATGGAAACCTTACGCGAACGCCATGAACAACAAAATGCAGAAGAGGTTACCGCATGAGTTGGGCAAATCCGCAATGGCTTTGGCTATTGCTGCTTTTAATTCCCCTGGCCGGCTATCACCTTTGGAATCACTGGCAGTCCAGGCATCCAAACTTAACTTTCTCGGATACATCACATGCCGTAAACCTGTCTGGAAACTGGAAAAGGTACGGCATCCATCTGGGGCCGCTCTTGCAGTGGATCGCCTTCGCCCTGGTTGTTTGTGCTATGGCTCGTCCGCAGTATCAAAACACCACCGTAGAGCGTAATGCCGAAGGTATCGACATCGTGATAACGCTGGATATTTCGACGTCGATGAAAGCCGAGGATTTGAAACCCAATCGATTGGAGGCTGCCAAGACCGTTGCTGCAGACTTTATTGATGACCGCATATCCGACCGAATTGGCTTAGTACTTTTCGCCCGCAAAAGTTTTACGGCGGTCCCCCCTACCCTCGACTATGAACTCCTGAACCGTTTGTTGGGCGAAGTGGAAATGGGCGTTGTTGAAGATGGTACTGCTATTGGGATGGGCATTGCAACCGCTGTAAACCGACTTAAAGAAAGTGAGGCCGAAAGTAAGGTCATTATCCTGCTTACCGATGGGCAAAATAATTCCGGCGAAATTGATCCTGTTACGGCAGCTGATTTAGCGGTCTCGCACGACATTAAGATCTATACAATCGGCGCTGGAACTCGCGGAACGGCCCCCTACCCGGTTCAGGACCCCATCTTTGGCAACCGCTACCAAAATGTTGAAGTTAATATTGATGAAGAAATGCTTACTGAGATAGCCAATATGACCGGCGGAAATTATTTCAGGGCAATCGACACCGAACAGCTCAAAGAGATTTATAATCAAATTAATGAGCTGGAAACAACAGAAATTGAAGAAGTTATTTACACTGACTATCAAGATCTCTATCCCCGATTTCTGCTGCCGGGTATTCTGCTGTTAATTTTAGGTATTATCTCTGATCGTTTTGTTTTTCGTAATGCGATGGAATAACTACGCTTGATGCGAGATGCCAGTTTTCAGGATAACAGGATAAAAGATGCAGGATTATTGTATGTGCCAGACACTTCCAAAGTGCCTGGCACATTGGTTCGTGCAACCCTCTACTCGCACCAAGATTGGACACATAATCTTAGCTTTAACTGGCTTCATGAGGCTTCTGAAGTTTTATAAAGCTTTCTGTATGATGGGCTACCGAATTATTGGCGCAGCAATTAATTCCGCGCGAGAAACAGGACTTTATGGTCAAAGTTCACGCTTATCCTTCAAAACCCCCTCCAAAAAGAACGAAAAAATCCTTATCTTTGGTGTTTGAATTTATTGATTCAATAATCGAGATCTCATCTTAGTATTTTCTATGGCGCTACAGTCTGTGTTAAAAACATTTTCCGGCCAAATTCCCTGGCAAGACCTGAATGACCATATTGGCGAGCATAATAAAGTTCTACTCGATCATTTTATTGGCTCGACCCCCGCACTGTTAGCAGCAAAACTGGCCGAAAAGTACAATAAGCTGGTCATCATTCATCCGGAGGCCGAAGCCGCCCAATTTATGAAGGATGATCTTGAAGCACTGGATGTAGCACATGCAAGCTACTTTCCGGCAACAGGTCAAAAACCCTATGACGACCAGCAAATTACAGACAGCTCTATTGTCGTTCAGCGTTCGGAAGTACTGGAAAATATCAAACACTATGAACAAGCCGTATTAGTCAGTTCTGCTGCAGCTCTTTTCGATAAACTTGTTGCCCCGGAAGTATTTACGGATGCCTCAATTACTATCAACAATGGGGATTCTGTCAATTTTGAAAAACTTCGGAAAGAATTAGTCGACCAGGAATATGAGCCGGTCAAGTTTGTAAACCAACCGGGAGAGTTTGCCCACCGTGGGGGCATCCTGGATGTGTTTCCTTATACTGGCGAGTATCCCATCCGGCTGGAATTCTTCGGAGATGAAGTAGATTCCATCCGTGAGTTTGACCCTGACTCACAGCGTTCCATTGCCTTTCTCGAGACCGTCCGCTTTGTGCCCGATGCCTCCAACTTAAATCAAGGCGAAAAACGAGGGCTTCTCTCCTATTTTGACGAAGATACCCTCATACTTATCGCTAATCAGTCGCTGGTACAGGCAGAACTCGAGGATCGCTATGAGCAGGCTATCGATCGTTTTGAACAGATTGAAGATGAAGATATATTGCCGCCTGAAGATTTATATGTCGGCCCTAATCAGTTTACACAATCCATACAGAAATGCGCACAGTTACACCTTGGCGGGTTTTCTAAAGAACAAAAGGCCGACTGGACCTACCGACTGGAGGCCAGCCCTCAACCCGATTTTAATGGCAACATTAAGCTACTTCGTGAAGATATTGAAAGCCTGAGCAAGCAAGGCTATGACACCTACATTTTATGCGATAATGAAGGCCAGCGCGACCGATTTGAAGAACTCCTGGGGGAACCATCCAAAAACTTACGGTACCACTTATCGGTAGAAACTATCCATCAAGGCTTTCTGCTGAATGAAAAGGGATTGGCTGTTTATACAGACCATCAAATTTTCAATCGCTATCACCGACCGAAAGTCCGCAGAAAACGTCATACCAACAGTATCTCCTTCAAGGAACTACGCGATCTTAATATTGGAGATTATGTTGTACATGTTGACTATGGCATCGGTAAGTTTGCAGGCTTCAAGACTATTGAGGTTCGGGATGTAGAACAGGAATCAGTTGTGCTTCGCTATAAAGAAGATTCTGTACTTTACGTCAATGTCTCCAGCCTGCATAAAATCCAGAAATACTCTGGAAAAGAAGGTACGCAGCCCCGTATCGATAAATTAGGTTCGGGGCGGTGGGCCCGCAAAAAGGCCGAGACCAAGACAAAAGTTAAGGATATCGCCCGTGACCTTATTAAGCTGTATGCCAAACGTAAATCTCAGGATGCCTTTGATTTTGCTGCCGACAATTCCTGGCAAACAGAAATGGAAGCCCGCTTTGAGTTTGAAGAAACACCCGATCAGCGCAAGGCCATCAAAGCCGTCAAACAAGATATGCAGAGTGATACTCCGATGGATCGCCTTATCTGTGGAGATGTTGGTTTTGGTAAGACAGAGGTAGCTGTACGCGCCGCATTTAAGGCCGTTATGGATCATAAGCAAGTAGCCGTTCTGGTGCCTACGACCATTTTAGCCGACCAGCACTATAAGACCTTCAAAAAACGGATGAAGGATTTCCCCGTTTCTATTGATGTCATCTCCCGCTTCCGCAGCCGCAAAGAACAGAAAGAAACACTGCAACGCCTCGAAGAAGGAAAGGTGGATATCATTGTCGGGACTCACAGGTTGACATCCAAGGATGTTAAGTTTGATGACCTCGGTTTGCTGGTTGTGGATGAAGAGCAACGATTTGGGGTTTCCGCGAAAGAAAAACTTAAAAAGTACCGTGCTACCGTTGATGTACTCACGCTTACCGCCACGCCCATCCCGCGTACACTGCAATTTTCGTTAATGGGCGCCCGCGATCTGAGTATCATCCATACTCCACCACCCAATCGCCAGCCCGTTGAGACCGAGATTCACAGCTTCAATGAGGATCTTATTCGTGATGCCATCACGCAAGAAATATCTCGTGGGGGACAAGTGTTCTTTATCCATAACCGGGTTAAAAATATTGAGGCTGTGGCTAATATGGTCCGTAAGCTGGTTCCCAATATTAGAATCCGGCATGCACACGGGCAGATGAGCTCCAAAAAGTTGGAGACCATTATTGAAGACTTCTATGATCACAAATTTGATGTGCTGCTCTCGACTAATATCGTTGAAAACGGCATCGATATATCCAATGCCAACACCATGATTATTAACCGGGCCGATCGATTTGGGCTGGCAGAACTCCATCAGTTGCGGGGACGCGTAGGCCGCTCCAATCGCAAAGCCTTCTGTTATTTAATTACTCCGGATATAAAATCCCTTACCGATGAAGCACGCAAACGACTGTTAGCACTTGAAGAATTCTCTGATTTAGGATCCGGATTTAACATCGCAATGCGCGACCTCGATATACGTGGTGCCGGTGACATCCTGGGAGCCGAACAAAGTGGCTTTATCAATGACCTTGGCTTTGACTTATATCAAAAAATTCTAAATGACGCCGTTAAAGAGCTGAAAGAGAATGAATTCAGTGATGTATTCGACGATGTAGAGGTACAACCAGACTTGCCCGAAACGCAGGTTGAGTTTGATCTTCCAGCGTTGCTCCCGAGCAATTATGTAGCGGATAATGTGGAACGATTAAACTTATATCGCAAACTGTCTGGGGCTGATGAACTGGAAGAAATAAAAGACTGGAAAGAAGAAGTCCAGGATCGCTTTGGTCCCGTGCCCAATGCCACTCAAAACATTATTACATCTACCGTCATCAAGCTCTTCGCTTCGCGCCTGTTTATGACCAAAGCACGTATCCGGTCAAACCGGATGTGGTTATCCTGCCCCAAACATGATTCTGAGCTGGGGGAAGAGTTCTATGGTAACCGGTTCCAAAAATTGCTTAAAACACTTCAGGAAGAAGCGGAAGATCGGTTTAAAGTGATCCAAAAAGATGACCGGGTACGGTTTGTAATCCATGATATTTCCGACCTGCAGGCAGCCGCATCATTCCTGAAAGAACTTTCATCCGTATATAATCGAGAGGTCAGTTTTGCTTGATCGATATATTCAGCTGCTTAAAAATGGACAAATTGTTGCATTCCCTACGGAGACGGTCTATGGATTGGGAGCTGATGCATGGAACCCCACCGCCATCCAAAAGGTGTTCGACCAGAAAGGGCGGCCCTCAGATAATCCACTGATTGTGCATGTTTCTTCAGTAGCTATGGTAGAAGATTTTGCTCAGCACATCCCTGACGATGCCCGAACTTTGATGCAAGCTTTCTGGCCGGGTCCGCTGACCCTCATCTTTAAAAAGAAGACCGAGGTTCTGGATCTTGTTACTGCCGGACTGGATACGGTAGCTGTTCGCTGGCCCAGTCATCCGCTTTCACAGGATCTTATTGCCAATGTGGGGCCATTAGTAGCCCCAAGTGCGAATTCCTCCGGCCGGCCCAGCCCTACACATCCAGATCACATCCGGGAAGATTTTGGCGATGACTTCCCTATTATTGATGCCGGGAGAACAGCCATTGGCCTGGAATCTACGGTACTGGATGTTTCTCAGAAACCCTATCAAATTTATCGTCCCGGGGCCATCTCAGCCAAAGACATTGAGCAACGGATCGACAAGGAAGTGCTACTCAAAAGCGATCAGAGCGAAAGTACTGCAGCCAAAAGTCCGGGTACCAAGTACAGCCATTATGCACCGGATGCCACCGTGCAATGGCTGAACGCTAATGAGGATCCCGACCAATCCAAGACCCTCTACTTGCTACATACGAATGTGGAATATCAGCCTTCCAAAAATATTATCCACTTCAAAGGCGACTTCAAAAAAATGGGCCGAGAGCTCTATGACCGGTTTCGCCAGGCCGACCATCAAGGCTATGACAACATTGTTGTTGAACCCTTCTCAAACTCGATTTTAAAAGCTACCCCCTTTACAGAAGCTCTTAAAAACAGGATTAGCAAAGCGGTAAGTTAGATCATTTTTTATGCAACTACACTTTGCAGTAATTAGAGCGCATGCCTGCGTTATCTGGCCATAGGGCAGTAAATAAGGATTTTGCAGGAGCCGTAGGTTCATTTCTTAAAAAATCGCCCAAATATATTTCAAAAAAAATAAATATAGAGTAGTCATTGCCCTCTTTTTTCGTGTATAACCATCTACAATAAGAACATAATTGTGTATGGGTTCCCGGGAACAAGAACAAATTACGGTGTGGGCACGAAGGATAAAAGCGTCTGACGAAGGTGCTTTTTCTGAGCTATTTCACCATCTGTATGCGCGGTTGGTAAAATTTGCGTGGCGCTACACAAAGTCAAAGGCACTGGCTAAAGATATTGTTCAGGAGTCTTTTGTGAAGCTATGGAAAAAGCGACAAGCTATCGATCCTGATCAGTCATTATTGGCGTATGTGTTCCAGATTGTACGAAACAGCGCATTGAATTATCTCCGGGATCATCCTACCGAAAGCATTGCACTGGATGATCTGTCCCCGGGATCCCTGAGCTCAAGCGATCATATACCAGAAGTGATATCATCCGACGATGAGACCGGCAAACAGATGATCAAGCTGATTAATCAACTGCCCAATCGCCAGCGTGAAGCCATACGGTTAAGCCGGTTTGAAGGATTAGACCACGAAGAAATTGCTTATGTGATGGATATTTCTTCCCGAACAGTAAATAATCATATTGTGAAAGCAATTAAAACGCTTAAAAAAGAATGGAGCCAGCATAAGCAGAATCAAAGTAGCAACATTTATTATGACTGACCCCCAAAAATACCTCCATCCTGATCAGCCGGACAAAAAAATAGATGCTCTTCTGAATGAGGCCGCACGTGTGGATAGGAAACACAGTGTAACGGTTTCCAATTCCGAAACAACCGCTGCTTTTCAGCAAGTCAGTGAACGAACAGGCCTTGCTTCGAAACCATCCAAAACCAAGACGCCTCTGTGGAACTGGAAGTTTGCCGCAGCAGCGGTCATACTGCTTGGGGCTATAGGCATCGGTTACCTTTCGATTCCTAATCATATAGCGGTGCCTCATGGAGAGACTAAAACCATTACGTTATCTGATCAGACCACCATTACACTAAACAGCGGTTCCACTTTAAGCTATCCAAAATGGTTCAATATCTGGGAGCGGACGGTTGCACTCAATGGAGAAGCTTTTTTTGAAGTTACCACTACAGGAATGCCCTTTCAAGTGGAAGCCGGACGAGGCCTGATTACAGTGATGGGTACTAAGTTCAATGTCCGTTCTTGGCCCGATGATAAAAATGCCACCTCGGTTTTTCTAGAAGAAGGACGGGTTTCTTTCTCATCAGCGGATCGGGAATCAAAAGAGGTTGTACTTGAGCCCGGTCAGTTTAGTCAGCTTACTCCCAAGAGTGAACGTCCATCACCACCTACAGCCGCTGATCCTTCAAAAGCTACGGTCTGGATGCAACAGGGATTGGCTTTTGAAAATCAGCCTCTGTCAGACATTTTTAATGAGTTGAGCCGAAGGTTTAATATCAAAATAAAAGCAGAGTCCGAAAGCTTACTCCAAGAAAAACTGACGCTTTACCTCTCAAAGGTTAAAAATGCCGAACAGACCCTGGGTGATATTTGTCGTGTCAAAGGACTAACTTATTCGAAGTCTGGCGATACCTTTGTGGTTTCTGAATCATTCTAACCCTTTTTTATGCGGACCGTAATTATATATTTTGGGGTAATCATTGCGCTTTCTCTTGGAATAGCCCTCCCTTTATCGGCGCAACAGACTGAGAATAATTCAAAATCCGAAACCCATACTTTTATCTACCGGGGTGAGCCTATTGCTTACGCGCTGCAGCAGCTTGTTCAGCAAACGGATCTCGACCTTATTTACGATCCGGCCATCCTTCCGGACCATGCAGTATTTGTAACAGCAAAACAGAAGTCCCCGGAAGACATCCTTCGGCTTATTCTTAAAGATAGCGGCCTGGACTTTATCCAGCTTTCTTCAGGCACCTATGTGCTAACCACAGCCCCGGGCGATCGCAATCTCAAAGGAAATTTGACCGGCAAAGTAACCGACAGACGCACAGGCGAGCCCCTGGTTGGCGCCAATGTGATGCTTGCAGACGCCAGCGGTGGAACAGCAACCAGCCCAACAGGTGTCTTTAAGATACCACAGCTTGAAAAAGGATATCACGAGGTCACCATCAATTATGTGGGCTATAGACCGGTTAAAGATACGGTCTGGATTCCAGCCAACTCCACTACATCACTCAACTTTTCAATGACTGCTGAGCCGGTTCTAGTTGAGCCCATCGTGGTCAAGGGCATTCAAAAACGTATTCCGGCCTCACGCTCATTTACATCTGAGCTCTCGGCAACCCAAATTAGCCGTCGACAGTCACTGGGTGCTGCCGATGCTCTCAAAAGTATGGATGCTATTTCAGGAATCGATTTTAGTCTTCCCCTCGCCGACTTCAGCATTCAGGGCGGCGGCAGCGGTGACCATCAACTCCGACTTGATGGGGTTCCTATTTACAATCCGGTGAGCATGGGACGCATGATTGGCGCCTTTAGCCCATGGTCGATTAAAAAAATTGAGATTAATAAAGCAGGCTTTTCTGCTCCGGTCGGAAGCCAGCTGGCCGGCATCGTCAATATTGTACAGGATGTGAGCCATGCGCCCGGCAGCCAGTTTTTACTACAGGCAAATTCCACCGATATCAATGGCCGTTTTGATCATCATCTTGATTTCGATGATGGCCCTTCCATCAATCTGATGCTTGCCGCTCGCACCAATATCTGGCAATTATATCAGGAACCAAACCTAAAGCAGATGTTTCAAAACTGGGATCGGCTTGACCCGCTGCTTACACTTCATCTTTTCCAGAGAGATTCCTCTAATACTATTTTCAAAGCACGAGATCATTCCTACGACATCACCTATTACGATTTACATGCTGCTGCACAAATTGAGCATACCCCCTTTCATCAGACCCGTATTTCCGCCTATCATGGAAAAAATAGACTCAAGACTAATTTATTCTCAAAGAATGTAGCTCTGACTACTCAGCCTACCGACCTTTACTACTCCATTGACGACTACGACTGGAGCAATAGTATGGTTAAAGTTGAACATCAATGGTTAGTCAACGCCCGCCTCGATGCTAACCTAAGTGGATATATTACAAGCCACTCTTTCGATCACCATTACTTTCTTACCAATAATCAGCGGGCGAACATTTTTCCCTTCACCTATACTTCCACCGCTCGGCAAGAGCTACAGGAATTTGCGGCACAAGCCATGGAAACCGGGGACCGTAATGCTATGGTCCAGTCATCAGCAAAAATGAGCCTTAACTACAGTGCCACCAAAGACTACACGCTCAGCGGCGGTCTTAGTGTCACTCATCTTGACTACCGATTTAGCCTTTCTGATCAGTATTACAACCAGGCCCGTTCAGATGCCGACAGTTTTCTGATTGCGGGGTATATTCAAAATGATTTCCTGCTGAGCCCAAAAACCAGCCTCTCGGCGGGCAGCCGCCTGACCTTTATTCCCAGCCGTGATTTGGTTTTTGCCGAACCCCGGCTCTCATTCAAATACGAAGAGCCCAACACCTCAATAGGATATCTCTCCGCTAAATTATCGGGCGGTATTTACCGCCAATTTATTAACCAGTTCGATGTGTCCAATGTTGGTCCTTCTTCACTGGTGCCCTCCCTTCGGTTCTGGGTACCGGTAGACTATACTACCGATGTGCCCAAGGCGTATCACCTTGCCCTTGATGGACTTTGGGAGCCCTCCCAAAACTGGAAGTTTCAAATTGAATCCTATTACAAGTGGATTCCTTCTCGCCTTACCCTCAATTACCATAAACTTTCTGCCTTTCCTATGCTCAACAGGACATCCGCATTTTCGAAACAGCAGGAGTTTATAAACACTACCCGGGGATATGCTTATGGGGCGGGCTTATCGATCCAGCGGACTATTCCTTCACTAAATATGGAGCTTAAAGGAAGTTATCAATCCAGTATCGCCCGTCAAATATATCCCTCCCGCTTTGGAAAAGGCTATCAGCCTCTGCCCTCCAGCCAACCGCACCAGCTTGATGCTTCAGTTAACTGGAAAGTTGTTACCAATTTAACATTCCTATTGCAGTGGCAGGGAGTCTGGGGGCGCAGTTGGGGCTTTCGGAAAGCATATTACGATTATTTATCCATTCGTGAAGCACGTACCTACGACGCATACTCCTTCAATGATCCCGGTAATGATACCCTCCCCCGTTATTCCCAACTCAATACAAGCCTTAGTTATCGATTTAGTATTGGAGCATCAAACCTCCAACTGCGAATGGACGTTTTTAACTTGCTCGACAACCAAAACGTCATCAATCGCTGGCTCTCGCCTTATAAAGATGAAACCGGAGATATCTCATATGAACTGAGAGAACGAACAATGCCGGGCCTGCGGCCCTCACTAAGTATCAAGCTGAGTTATTAAATAGTGTATGAAAAAATAAGCAGTAGCTTTGTCCCTCTTCAATCTTTTTTAAAAAATCTGATTTAAAAGTAGTCATTCCTTCCCTGAGCTGTGTAATACCCTGTTAACTATTTACCAACCAAAATTAATCTACATTTATGCTAAACGTTATACCAAAATCATTGAAATTGTGCTTAGCACTGGTATTAGGTGTCACTTTATTCACTGCCTGTGATGACGATAATGGATCCGGGCCAGACAATGATATGAATATATCCGAGACCTTGGAGCTTGAAGATAATCTCTCTTCAGCCTACGGTCTCATTGATGACCAAGGATTAGCCGATACCCTCTCTTCAGACGGCCCCATAACGGTATTCATCCCAACAGACACCGCATTGGATGAGGAAGACCTGGGCGATATGAGCGATGAAGAGATCCAAACGCTGCTCAAATATCATATTGTTTGGGAAAATCTAACCTTTGATAACCTGAAGGATACCGAATCCGTAGAATCTTTCAACGGCGATTCTTTATACTTCAGTGCCGACAGCGATACCGTAACTATTAACGAAGATCAGACCATTATTACAGATGAGGGTATTGAAGCAACCAATGGTATAATTTTCAAAGTTGATACTGTGTTAACGGCTCCCGAATAAACATCGGGTTCCCCTCATAATAATAGAGTCCGCCTATCCCTGAATGGGGCGGACTCTTTTTTTGTTTTTATGGGAACCAATCAATGAATTTGCTATCAAAACTATTGTATTAATGATAACACAATTCATATTTTCTGTTTCTGAGATAAGTTATTATTACCTTTGCCTAAATCATGAAACTTGAAAATTTCCCGATATATATTTTAGGCAAAAAATAGTTCCTAATACTAATCCCATTTAATATTTAATTATGCAATCTCTTATTTCCAAATATTCATTCCTCCCCCTACTCCTACTGTTTTGCCCTTTTGTGTTAACCTCTTGCCTGGATAGCAGTACTAACAGTGGTCAGCAGCGGCAAAACATCCTTGAAACCGCCAAAGAGGTTACGCAGGGACAAGGTGGTGACCAAGTATTAACGACCTTTGTTGGTTTACTGGAAGATGCCGACCTCGATTCTACGGTCGCCAACAATGGCCCCCTAACGGTTATTGCCCCTACCAATGATGCCTTTTCCAATTTGCCTGAAGGGCTTCTTGACTCATTGGAAACCCCTGATTTAGTCAATATCTTGCGGTACCATGTGGTCGAAGAAATTGTCAATTACACCCAAATTAGTGGCGAAGAAGAGATTCAAAGCATGCTGGGAGAAAACCTGTTCTTTGAAAGGGTCCAAGGAGCTACTCAAGACAGTTTATTTATTAATAACAGCTACTTTCTTGGTGGCCTCCAAGCGACGAACGGACTCATTTTCGTAGTTGACGAGGTGCTCTTCCCCGATACCTATCTCAACGCTGCAGGATTGATTGCCAAGCGCCCCCAGCTCAATTCCCTGGAAAGTGCCATTGAAGGAGCTAACCTGACAACTACGCTTAGCGATACTACTGCGGCCTATACCGTCTTTGCTCCCACTAATGAAGCTCTTGAAAATACGGACCTGTCTGGTGATGAAATCCAATATCATGTACTCCCTGAAAAAGTCTTTTCTAATGGACTAAGTTCCGGAACGTATACAACCTTGAGCGGTGAGGATATTACCGTAGAAGTGAGTGGAGGTACCATTACTCTTAACGGTGAAGCAACTATTACCGAAGCAAATATCGAAGGTACCAATGGCGTGGTTCACATTATTGATATGGCCCTCTCCCCTCCTTCTGAGTAAGATCTGATATAGCGTTTTTATACACAAAAAGCCTGTCCTTTTCGGACAGGCTTTTTGTTTTACAAGACTTTTGCAAAACCTGACTTGTCATCTTGAATTTAGTTCAGGATCTCCTTTCTAAGGCTCTCAAAAATATCTGAGATTCTGAAACGAGTTCAGAATGACAAGATGTGATAGTTTTTTTCTATCAATGTTGCTAAAGAACCTGGAATGTTTGGTCAGGATTGAGCTCCAGCACTGACTTTGTCATAAGATCAACAAGAGCTTCAAGGTCGCTTAATGAAGTGGTCTCCACCGGCGAATGCATATACCGAAGCGGCAGTGAAATAAGAGCACTGGGTATGCCTGTTTTCTGATAATAAATGCTATCCGTATCGGTCCCTGTTCGAATACTGGTCGCTTCATGCTGGATAGCAATATCGTGCTGGTCGCTAACCTCTTCCAGGTATTCCACAATTTTAGGGTGATTAGCGCCCCCATGCTGCAGGGATGGACCTTCGCCCAGCTTTACCCGACCATGCTGTTTTTGATTAATGCCCGGCGTATCGGTGGCATGCGTCACATCGGTCACCAGTGCTAAATCAGGTTCTATGCGATAACTCATCATCCGGGCTCCGTAGCCCCCAATCTCTTCTTGTACCGAATTCAAGGCCACCACATTTACATTGAGCTTATCACGGCGCTCGTTCAACCGACGTAGTACCTGGGCAATCATAAATCCTCCGATGCGGTTATCCAATGCTCTTCCGGACAGGATATCATCCGACAGGTAGTCAAATTCATCGGCATAGGTTATCGGATCTCCCACCTGCACCATCTTAAGTGCTTCCTCACGGCTACTGGCTCCTATATCCACATATATATCTTTCCAGGCCGGCTGCTTGCCTTTTCCGTTACGCTTATCCTGCAAGTGTATAGCCGTATTCCCGGTTACTCCTGCAACGACTCCATCTCTCGTATGAATATTCACTCGTTTGGCCTTTGCTATCGTAGAATCACTGCCCCCGAGCTTGTTGACAAAAATAAATCCATTCTCCGTGATGTGTTGCACAATCATGCCAATTTCATCGCAATGCGCCTCCAACATTACCGTGACAACATCAAAGCTGGTGTTAAGTCGTGCGCAAGCAGATCCATATGCATCGACTTCAACATCGTCGGCGAAATCGGTTACATAATCTTTCCATACTTTTTGTCCCTGCGATTCAAAACCCGTTGGACTTGGGGTAATAAGTAATTCTTCTAAAAACTTTTTCTCGTTAGATTCCATCATATTTTCGGTCTCATCTGTTGGAGTTAAGCGGTTGAATATAAGCATTCAACAAGCATCCGTTAAGTGAAATTTCAACCTTTTTGGCAGGTAGTCTAATATTTCAACGATAGCATTATGCAAATTTTGAAATTACTTAATTTTATCTAACTTCATTTTCTAATGATTTATTCATGTGGATAGATGCTAATATTAATTTTGAGATCATAAAAGATTACGATCTTAGTAACAGGACAATCAGATGAGTAAAAAATTCAGAGAACAGATCGATCAGGGATACACTTTTGAAGGCGATTCCATCCCACTCGGTGGGGCTATGCTGAATGGAGAATGCCAAACCAACTGTTTCATTAAACTACCCCTGATGACCTTAAACCGTCATGGCTTAATCAGCGGAGCCACTGGAACCGGAAAATCCAAAACATTGCAGATTATTGCAGAACAACTTTCAAAAAATGGCGTGCCTGTTCTGTTGATGGATGTTAAGGGTGATCTTTCGGGCATTGCCAAGGCTTCGCCCGGCCATCCCAAAATTGATGAAAGGCATAAGCAAATTGGAATGGATTTCACCCCACATGGAAGTCCGGTAGAATTTTTAAGTATCTCTGAAGAACCGGGCGTTCGTCTCAGGGCCACTGCCACTGAATTTGGCCCCATCCTGCTTGCAAAAATATTGGGACTTAATGACTTACAGCGAGGTGTTCTTGCCGTGGTCTTCAAATACTGCGATGATAACCAGATTCCGCTTGTGGATCTTGACGACCTTAAAGATGTACTTCAATACCTCTCGGATGAAGGTAAGGAAGAAGTAGAAGACGAATACGGTCGTATCTCTACCGCCTCAGTCGGGGCGATCATCCGTCGGCTTGTAGAACTTGAACAGCAGGGCAGTGAACAGTTTTTTGGCGAACCTTCTTTTAACGTAAAAGACCTGTTGCGCAAAACAGAAGCGGGAGAAGGTATGATCAATATTTTGCGGGTAACCGACATCCAGGCTAAACCGAAGCTTTTCTCGACCTTTATGCTGCAGATGTTAGCTGAAATTTATGATAAAATGCCCGAAGAAGGCGACCTCCCGAAACCCAAATTCGTGATGTTTATCGACGAAGCGCACCTGCTTTTTGAGGAAGCCTCCGATGTGTTGCTGGACCAGATTAAAGCCACCATAAAACTGATCCGGTCTAAAGGAATCGGGATATTTTTCGTAACTCAAAATCCCACGGATATACCGGAAGAAGTACTGTCTCAACTGGGGCTCAAAGTTCAGCATGCCTTGCGGGCCTTTACGGCTAAAGATCGCAAAGCCATTCGGATGGTAGCCCAGAACTATCCCCTCACAGAATACTACGACATTGAACAAGAAATTACTGATTTGGGGATTGGTGAAGCCCTGGTTACGGTACTTAATGAAGATGGCCGCCCTACTCCGTTGGCACGTACCTTGCTGCGGGCGCCGGAATCGAGAATGGACATCCTTAGTGAACAAGAAATTTCGGAGATCATCAGTCGCTCTGCTCTTATTCCGCAATATCAGGAAGCTATTGACAAAAAAAGTGCCGAAGAAATCCTGCAATCCAAAATATCAACGGCTCAATCGGATGAAAAACAGCAGGAGCTACAGACTGCGAACCAGAAAGCCAAAGAAGAAACGGATGGCGCCGGTTTTTCATGGTTAGACACCTTCAAAGATGCCATGGATTCGACCGCCGGTCGCCAGGTGAGTCGAACGATAGCGCGCGAGGTAACCCGCGGACTGATGGGCATTCTGGGCGGCAAAAAATAAATCGCTAAGAACAATTTCTGATTTTCACCCTAAACTATGATCAAACCTTCCTACCAACAGAATCTTTTTCCCCATTGGGCCACCATCCCGATTCGTTTTCGGGATCTTGATCCCCTAAACCATGTAAACAATGCGCTATTTAGCACCTATTACGAGGAAGCCCGAATTAAGTTTATCCAGAAAATCCCGGAATTTTCGAAACAGGTGCAACAGGGATTTAGTTTTGTTCTGGCCAATATTCAAATTAATTTCATCAGGCCGGCCGAATACCCTGGAAACTTACTCATTGGATCCGGCATTAAATCTACAGGTAATACCAGCATTTCCAGCTTTCAGGCAATTTATACAGCATCTGACCATACGTTGATTTCAGTAGCCGAAGCCCATGGCGTCTGGTTTGACCTGGGGAAACAACAGCCCAGCCGTCTGCCTGAGATAGCCCGCCGGGACGAGTTTCTACTTCCCGGTTCTCTTTTTGAATCGTAATTATTAGCAACAACGTTCTACCTTAGCAGTTTATGGATAAAAGCACGCAATATAAAATTTTCAATGATCCCATCCATGGATTTATTACCGTCCCAAAAGGCGTTATCCTGGATCTGATTGACCATCCATATGTGCAGCGATTGCGGCGTATCAAACAAATGGGGCTTGGGTACCTGGTTTTTCCGGCGGCTGAACATTCCCGGTTTTCTCACGCCCTGGGCGCCATGGAACTAGCCCAACGCACGCTCAATAACCTCCGGGAAAAGGATACCACCATCAGTCCCGCGGAATATGAAGGCACACTGATTGCTGTCTTACTTCATGATATCGGTCATGGCCCCTTTTCTCATACCCTTGAATTCAGCCTGATTGAAGATTTCCACCACGAGATGATGACGCTGGCTATAATGCGTCAGCTTAATCAGAAAATGAACGGCGCCCTGGATACCGCCATCAAAATTTTTACTGATCAATATCCTAAGAAGCCCTTTTTAAATCAGCTGATATCTTCTCAACTCGATATCGACCGCTTAGATTACCTAAAACGGGATAGTGTCTTTACCTCTGTTTATGAGGGATCCGTCGGCATTGAACGTATCCTAAAGACGATGCGCGTCTACAAAGGAAATATCGTCATCGAAAAGAAAGGCATCTATTCTATCGAAAATTACATCCTGGCCCGGCGTCTGATGTACATGCAGGTTTACCTGCATAAAACCGTTTTAAGTGCCGACAAACTGCTCCACAAGATCTTCCATCGGGTACGGGTGCTTATCGAGGATGGCTATAACCTGTATCAGGCTTCTCCGGCCCTGCAATTTTTTATGGAAAACAATCCCAGTGCCAAACGAGGGGTCAGTACAGAGGTTATGCAGAAATACCTTCAATTAGATGACAATGATGTGTACCAAAGCATTAAGTATTGGCAGCACACGGATGATCTTATCCTCTCTGATCTCTGCAGGAGGTTTCAATCCCGGTCGTTGTTTCGTACTACTTTTTTGGATGGCCAACCCACCAAAGAGCTTCAGGAAAAGGTTAGCATCAAAACGCAGAAAGTTCTCAAGGAACGAGGACTGCCCCACGATGAGACGACAGCTCAGTATTATTATTCGTTTGATGAGAGCTACAGCGAAGCCTACCGTTATGAAAATGAAGGTATCTGGATTTTAGAAGAGAAAGACAAAGCCGTGGAGTTCTCCAAAGCGGCAGATACGCAAAATATTATTGCCTTAACGCAGCCTGTAGTAAAGCCGTATGTGGTTCACCTTAAAACTATTGATGTAAAAGAATAAGTGTACCTGCTTATCTATTTCTTAACGCGTTCATAAACAACAAAACTAAATTCTGGATGCCGGTCTCTCTTGATCTCTTTCCAAACGGAACTGATTTGATCGCGATATTCAGGGAAATAGGTATCCCCATCATGTGATTTATGAATCTCGGTCACAAACAGTTTATCCACCTGGGGCAAAAGTTGTTTATAAATCTCAGCTCCTCCGATGACAAAAGCTATCTCTTCGCCTTCAACGTGGTCCAAAGCCTTATCTATAGACGAAAAAGTAGGTACATGGTCGTAATCCCTGGATCGACTGAGAACAACATTTTCGCGCCCCGGCAGTGGTTTCTCATTGATCTCTTCAAAAACCACACGCCCCATAATAATCGGATGTCCCGTGGTTATTTTCTTAAAGTATTTAAGATCCTCCGAATAATGCCAGGGCAACTCACCATCCTTTCCAATCACCAAATTAGGATCATGTGCCACAATTGCGGCTAATGTCATACTGCTACCTCAAATTTTATAGAGGGATCCGGATCGTATCCTTTTAGGGTGAAATCATCAAACTCAAGCTCATCAATAGGTTTATCCGCAATAGATAGCTGGGGAAGTTCTTTAGGCTCTCGATTCAACTGTTCTTTAAGTCCTTCAACATGATTTTCGTAAATATGAGCATCAACAATGGTATGGGCGAAGGTGCCGTAGTCGAGCCCTACCTCGTTGGCGATGGCCATCGTTAAAGCCGAATAGCAGGCCAGATTAAAGGGAATGCCCAAGGCGATATCGCCGGATCGCTGCGTGAGATGACAGTTTAGCTTACCATCGGAGACATTAAAAATATACATCAGATGACAGGGCGGCAGTGCCATTTGCTCAAGCAGACCCGGATGCCAGGCGCTGACTACAATACGGCGGCTGTTGGGATTTTCTTTCAGCATGTCGATGGCTCTCTGCACCTGGTCAAATTCTTTTTTAATCCAAACCGTCTTACAGATATGCGAGGCATCGCCTTCAAACCGAATCTCTTCTTCCTCGTGATAGGGAAACCGGCGCCACAGTACGGGGTAAATCGGTCCCACATGACCATCTTCATCCGCCCATGCATCCCAGATATGGCAATCATTCTCGTCTCGCAACCAGCGGATATGGTCCTCCCCTCTCAGATACCAAAGCAGTTCCAAAATGACAGACCGAAAGTATACCTTTTTGGTTGTCAACAAGGGGAATCCTTCTGATAAATCTACTTTATAAAATTCAGAAAAATTAGAAATGGTATCGGTTCCGGTACGGTTCTCTTTCCTTACCCCATTCTCTAATACGTTTTTAACCAGGTCAAGATATTGCTTCATGAGATTCTGCCCTTTTATACAATTTATGAATTACAGTACGATGCCTTCAAGTAAGGCAATTGCGATGGAAAAATAAATGATAATTCCGGTAACATCACTTAAAGTGGATACAAATGGAGCCGATGTTACAGCCGGATCCAGCCCCATTTTTGAAAGAATAAACGGAAGCATGGAGCCACTCAGGTTGCCCCAAAGTACAACCCCTATTAAGCTTAGGCCGACGACTGCAGCACTCAGCACCAGCTCCTGGGTAAAAGCATCGCTCACCAGATAGCCCCAGCCCAAAATTACTATAAAACCGATCCCCGCCATAATCAGGCCCAGCATAAGCCCGGATAACAGTTCACGTCCCAATACCTTCATCCACTCGTTCATATCAATATCATCGGTAGAGAGGGCGCGGATAATAAGAGTAGCCGCCTGCGTGCCCGAGTTACCCCCGCTGGAAATAATCATGGGGATAAACAACGACAAAAATACCGCATTGGCTATTACACTCTCATAGGCGCCCATTGCTGTTGTCGTAAAAAGCTGTCCTACAAAGAGAAAAGCCAGCCATCCAATACGTTTTTTAACCATCTCAAAGACGGTTGTCTGCGAGTAATAGTCATCCAGTACATCCATACCAGCCATCAGCTGCATATCCTCGGTGGTTTCTTCTTCTGCAACATCGATGACGTCGTCCACCGTAACAATGCCGACCAAAATTCCATCCGAATCGACCACCGGCATAGCCACACGGTCGTACTTACTGAGCATCTTCACCGCATCTTCTTGGTCATCGAAAGCGCTGAGAGCCTCAAAACTTTCGTCCATTAAAGATGAAATGGGAGCTTCAGGGTCAGCCAGAATAAGCTGGTTAAGCCGGAGATCATCAATCAGGTGTTCTTGGTCATCGACCACATAAATGACGTTCACTGTTTCCGCACTGTGACCAAATTTGCGGATGTGGTTCATCGCTTTTTGGATAGTCCAGCCCTGGCGGACCTTCACATACCGAGGCGTCATCAACCGCCCTACACTTTCATCCGGGTAGCCCAAAAGCTTTTGCACCTGTCGGCGATCTTCGGTATCCATGGAGTTCATGACTCGCTGGGTGAGGCGGCCGGGCAGTTCCTCCATCAGCGTTACCCGCTCATCGGGCTCCAGGTTAGACATAACCTCACTGAGCTGCTGAACGGTAAACAGATCGAGCAGTTCCATCCCCTTTCCGGAGCTGAGATATGTAAATACATCGGCGGCTTTCTGCTTCTTAAGAAGCCTGAAAATTACAATAGCCACTTCATTTTCGAGTTCTTCCAAAAGCTCAGCCACATCCACGGCAGGAACATCGTTGAGAATATCCTTCAACGCCACCCAATCCTTGGCCTCAATCAATTCATCAAACTCGGGTTTTAAAAGGTCAACGATCATGAAGAATGTTACTCATTTGAAATTATCGTTGGCTGGATATGCGCCTAAGAATCGCACTAATTACACAAAAAAACAAGCTCTCTTTCCAGAAGTAATGGTAATTTTAAATTCAAAACCCCTTCCTTAGATCTATGGCTATGCTAATGAGGGCCTGAATGAATATAACGTCTTTGTTGCGTTTGTGATTTCACTTTTCGACTTTTAGCTTACTTCTGAACAAAATAGGAGTTACTACTTTGAAGATTGTTATTATTGGAGCTGGCGAGATTGGATATGATTTGGCCAGTGTTTTGTCACAGGAAAAGCACGACGTTATTGTTCTTGACAGGGACAAGCAAGCACTTGAACGGGTGGTAGCTAACCTGGATGTACTCTGTTTCGAAGGCAACGCCACGTCGGCTAAAGATCTGGTCGATGCCGGGGTTAAAGATGCGGATATTCTTATTGCCGTAACCAGTATTGACGAAGTAAATATGATTGCATCGATGATGAGCAATCGTCTGGGAGCCGAGATGGTCATTGCTCGTGTGCGCAGTGATGAGCTCTCACGGCCTAATGCTCCGCTTAAGTCAACCGACCTTGGCATTGATGTTCTCATCCATCCCGAGCGTAGTGCGGCCCTTGAGATCGTACGCCTGATTAAGCGTGCGTCTGCCAGTGACCTTGTCAACCTTGCAGATGGACGGATGCAGATGATTGGTCTCCGTATTGGCAAAGATTCGCCCTTGGTGGGCAAAACACTTGTAGAATACGCCGAGGATTTTTCCGACATCACATTCCGGGTGGTTGCTATTTCGCGCAAAGGTCTGACTATTATCCCCAGCGGTTCGGTCCGTATCCAGGCCTATGACCAGCTCTTCCTCATGGCCAAGACGGAAACCATACCAGCTGTTATTAAAACAACGGGCAAGCCGGATGTTGAAATCAATCGTATCATGATTGCCGGCGGCACTCCCATTGGAGCCATGATTGCCCGTATTTTGTGCCAAGAAGAGAAAAAATGGAATATTAAGCTTATTGAACCGGATCAAGATACGGCCATAGAGCTTGCCGAAGAACTCAAGGATGTACTTGTTCTTAATGGCAATCCTACCAATCCCGATTTATTGGCTACCGAGGGGATCACCGATACTGATGCCTTTATTTCAGTAACAGACGATGAAGAATCGAATATTATTTCATGCCTGATGGCCAAGCATCTCGAAGTACAGAAGACGGTGGCGCTGGTCTCGAAGTCGGATTATATCCCTCTCAGCCAAACCATTGGTCTCGATGCAGCCGTCAATAAGAAATCAGCAGCTTCTAATGAAATTCATCGCCACGTCCGAGGTGGACGTGTGATATCCGTGACGGCCCTTCAGGGAATCAAAGCAGAAGTAATAGAACTTCAGGCCGCTCCAAAATCTAAAGTTGTTAAAAAGCCTATTCAAAAAATTCGATTCCCAGACGGCTGTGTGGTCGGAGGGATATTAAGTAATGGTTCAACCGATATTGCCACGGGGCAGTCCCAGATTAAACCTAACGATCGTGTCATCATTTTCTGCCTGCCGGAAGCTGTAGATAAAGTAACTTCACTGTTCAACTAATGCAGAATACATCCATAAAAAGCTTTAAACGCCCTCAAATTGATTTTCTGACGGTATTGGGAATTCTGGGAGCATTCGTCTTTTTCCTGGGCTTTGCCTTACTCATTCCTATGGGCATTGCTTTTATCTATGACGAAGCAGTGTGGCATACCTTTTTGTACTCAGCGTCAATCGCTTTTGTGGTAGGTGGCGCACTCTATTACCTCTTTAAGCCTGAAGAAGAAGTACGTATTCGGGAAGGGTTTTTGGTTGTCAGCCTTACCTGGCTTTTTCTTTCCCTTGTGGGAGCCCTTCCATTTGTCATTTCAGGTATCCTGCCCAGCTATACGGATGCTGTTTTTGAAACCATGAGCGGACTGACTACCACCGGGGCAACCATCTTTGGGGGCGAGACCAGCTCGGGTTTTATGAACCCCCAAATTGAGTCCCTGCCCAACAGTATGCTCTTTTGGCGTTCTCTGGCTCACTGGCTGGGTGGTATGGGGATTATCGTGTTAACGCTGGCTATTCTTCCACTTTTAGGCGTTGGGGGTATGCAGCTTTTCCAGGCCGAATCACCGGGACCTACCACCGACAAGCTTACTCCCCGTGTTCAAGAGACAGCCAAACTTCTCTGGGGCGTCTATGTAGCGTTTACAGGTGTCGAATTCTTGCTGCTCTGGCTACACCCCTCCATGGATTGGTTCGAGGCTATAAACCATGCTTTTGCTACTCTGGCTACCGGTGGATTTTCTACAAGGAATGCCAGTATACAAGCCTTTGATTCGGTCTACATCGATAGCGTGATTACGTTATTCATGTTCCTGGCTGGCATTAACTTTGCCATGCATTTTCGGCTCCTCAAGGGCGATAAGGAATCATTTTTTAATAATCGGGAAACACGGTTCTACGCCCTTATAACCGGTATTAGCATTGTCGTTATTAGTGCTTCACTCTGGATATTCGATGAATACTCCTTTGGTAACGCAATTCGCTACGGGGCTTTTCAGGTGGTCTCCATTATAACCACCACAGGATTTGGCACCGATAACTATGAACTTTGGTATTCGTTTGGAGGATTTTTTCTTTTTCTGCTCTTTTTTACAGGAGGCTGTGCTGGCTCTACCGGCGGTGGACCTAAAATGATTCGGTGGATGATTATCATCCGAAACTCATTCCGGGAATTCAAACAGATTGTTCATCCCAAAGCAGTACTGCCCATCCGAATTGGGAATAAGACGATCGATTACCAGATACAGCGAACGGTCCTGAGCTTTTTCGTGCTCTATCTCGTTGTTTTTGGAGTTGGTGCCCTGGTTATGGCGACTATGGGGTTTGATCTCGAATCTTCTATCGGGGCCAGCATCGCCTGCCTCGGCAACATTGGCCCGGGATGGGGAGCGTTTGGCCCTACCGACAACTTTGCCCAAATTCCCTATATTGGAAAATGGGTCCTTATCTTTCTGATGATGGTTGGCCGGCTTGAAATTTTTACGGTACTTCTCCTTTTCACTCCTACCTTCTGGAAGCAGTAGAAATAGTTGAATTATTGATTTGTTGAATGAATGACTGAGTGATTGATAATTTAACCATTCAATAATTCTACAATTCAACCATTTCAAAACCGTATCCACTCACGATCTTCAAGGCGCTCAATCAGTGCGGGCAAAAAGGTAAGGGCTGCGACCAACGTCATACCAATTCCAATCACAGCCATTTGTCCCAGTGACTGCAGCCCCGGATGGTTGGTAAACAGCAAACCTGAGAAGCCCAGCATTGTTGTTAGCGAACCAATGGTAACATGCTGGCCTGTACTCGACAGTACATCCCACATACTACGCTCTCCTTCCTCACGATAGCGATGCGCCAGATGCACACCATTGTCTTCACCAATCCCAAGTATGGCCGGCAAGACGACCAGGTTATAAAAATTAAACATCATACCTGTCAGCATCATGATTCCAAATAACCACAGTAAGCCTACCAGAAGCGGAAGCATAGCAATAATGGCCCAACGCAGAGAACGGAACGAAATAAGCATCAACAGAAATACTACCAAAAATGTAGCTCCTACCATATAAGGACTTTCCGTACGCATTAAATCCAGCATCTCTGCAGCAATAATAGAGGTACTGGCAGCATAGAATGTTTCACCGCTGTCGAGCTGTATTTCGCCAATATCATTTTTAAAGGCGATTGATTTCTCCCCGTCAGATAATCCCACGCTGGGATATACAATCACAAAATTACCTATTTCTCCCTGCTTGGTCACGAACTGGCTTTTGAAATAGTCCGGTATTTGATCAATAGCAAGCTGGGTTTTGGTCTGGGCTGCTCGTCTTAGCTTATCCAACTGGGAGTCGTCCTGTCCCTTAATAAATGGATCATTCAATAACTCCCGGATGCGAGAAATTTCTTTAAGTTTTTCGTTAGCGCCCGCTTCGGTAGGTGGAAATCGTTCCGGCAAGGCCTCAACATCCAGGATAGTCGGACTTGTGGTATCCGTTTTCATCTTATACCGGATTTTTTCGAGGATCTGAATCACCTGCTCTTGGTTGTCAGCCAGAATATAGGCCGGGTTTCGCTTATCTGAATGAGAGACCTGACCGGCAAATTTATTAAAGGATCGATATTCTGGAAACTCTGGTTCTAACTCCCCAAAATCATACTGGAAATCCAGCTTTTGGTAATTCATCCCTACAAAAACAGCAATCAACAAGCCGACGACTACTACCGAACGCGCCATCGGGAATCGGTTGAACGTTGAAGCCCCCTGATCGTGGGTGCTGCGATTGGTATTTAACAGAATCCAGTTTCGGCGCTCTGAGATAACCAACAACGAAGGCAAGACGAAAAGCATACAGCTTAAAGCCAAAATAATACCTGAACCTGCAATAAAGCCGAACTCTGAAAACCCTCTGAATTTTGCAATAATCAGCACAAAGAGCGAAAAGGCCGTCGTCAATCCACTTACGACAATGGCAGAACCGGTATTATCATAAGTCTCATAAAGCGCTTCTAAGATTGGTTTGCCTTTAGAACGGAACTCTATATAGCGCGCATAGTAATGGAGCCCGTAGTCAATACCCATCCCGAACAGGATAACAAAAAGCACGGAGGTCATGGTATTTAGCGTACCTAAGACAAAATAAGTTACGCCAAACGTCCACGATAGACTAATTAACAAAGGCAGCCCTATCACCAATACGGGTACCGGCATGCGGATAAGGTGCTCCCAAAAACGGTGCTCTTTTTCCTGTTCATTGCCCTTTCGATAATTGATGTACTTTTTGATAAAGAAATAAAGCATCACCAAAATGATGACACTGGATATACCGGAGGCAAAACTGCTAAAAACGTCGTTCATAATCGAATCGATCTCAGCCAGGTGACGCTTTAACCGGCCGCCGTATCGCACTTCCATTGCGCTATTGTATGACTGAGGATTGGCAGCTACCAGCAGCGAATCATAGGATGAAAACATACTCCGCAGATAGTCAAGGTCACTCTTAGAGCCGGTAGGATAGAGCTTGAAGACCATGACGGTGCTGTCAGCATTCACGGGGTATTCCGATGGAATCAAATCCTCATAGGTCTGTTCAAAATCGGCTAACTCCTTGTTATTTCCGGTTTCTTCCTCTTCTTCACTTCCGAAATCTACTAAAAAAGGATTGGCATCTTCTTTAGCTGACTGTATTTCATCCTGCAAATACGTCTTAATATCCCCCAGTTCACCGGGGGTAGCAAAGTAAAGAGCATTATCTCGCAGAAACGTTGTTTCTTTGTGGAATTCGGCCCGCTCAAAAAATGGCCGGCTGCCCTGCTCATCATACAGCTCCAGACTTTTGTCGATTAAGTCTTCGGCAAACCGTTTGTTGTCCTCAAAGCTGGGCGACTTGATAGCCACCTCCATAGCCGTTTCGCCTCCTACCGTTTGTTGTAGCTCTTCCAAGGCTTTGACATGGGGATTTTTCTTCGGCAAAAGATTTGCTAAATCTGTATCAATTTTAAGCTGTACAGCAAAGCTCCCCAGTATGACTGCTGCCAACACCGTAATACCGACTACCCAGAACGGATGGTTATAATTGAATTTAACAAGAGGCCGAAAAAAACGTAGAATTTTCTCCATTAACTGTGGGTCAAGATATTTTTTGAATAGCCGTGAAGTTAACCATTTTAGCAGAACTTATTTAGTCACTATTTTGATGATCTCTCGGGCTTTAACATAATATCATCATAATCCGCTTTGACCCACGACCCTGTGCTATCTCCGTCGCTAAGAATTAAGATTGCAAGAGGAGTTTTAGGTGGGGGATCTCCAAAAAGTCGTTTATAATCTTCCACAATATTTCTTTGAAACGTCATCCATTCTCCTTTCTTCTCTGGCCCTGATTCTATGACAACAATTTTTTGGTTGCCAAAAAATTTAGAAAGCTCCGTGCCCTTTTCAAGCGTACTACTCCAGGTATATCGTATGGTTTTAGGCACCTTTTTGAACAAGGCCACCCTGCCCATATCAAAAGCTACATAAATACTTGCTACCGAATCATTGCGGTCATCATCATCTTCACTGGCATTCATTGGCAATTTATGAGCCCGAACTTTCCACGATAAAATCGGAGTTTCATAAATATCGATACCATAGATATTATCCTTATCCTCATTGACTAATGGCAGGCTAATATGTTTAGCCGCTTTCCCTTCGAATCGCAAGAAGTTGTTACGACCACGATTTTTGACCTTGTACAAATAATCTTGTAGAAAGCTTTCACTGTGGTTGACCAGCTTTTTGTTGCCGTCACGGTCATACCATTTATGAGGGTAGTTATGCTTTGTATCATTTTCAAAGTTTTCCAATAAGACTGCATTATTATCCAAATGCACCGGTTGCTGTGCCCTGGCATGCAGCGGTAAACAACCCACTAAAAATGCCATAACAAAGCAACGTAACGTCTTCTCTTCCAAATGACTATCAAATAAATTCATTTAATCGATTGATTTATATGATGCTTTAAATTGTATTCTTAACGCTGTAGATACTGTCTGTGAGATATTATAATACACCTTTTGCTGTCATAACGTTTACTGGTCCTCTTTATTTGCATTCTTTTGAGATTTCTTGACCAAGAAGCACTTATAAAAATGAAAAATAAGTACTTTTTACTACCTAAATGGATTGAAAAAGTATAAATTTGTGTTAGTTATTCATCAACAAAATATACCGACTAAACATCAGTTATAAATTTTTCGCGTGTAAAAGCAATGCAAAAGTATAAACATATCATTTATACGGTATTGTTGATCAATATCGTATTGGTAAGTACGCACGAAGGCGAGTTTTGGCCTTTTAGTATTTTTCCCATGTTCTCACAAGCCGGCATTCCCTGGTCACGGGGAGTTGTTGAAAATGTGCAAGATACCACACGCGCAGACTTGTGGGACAGCAAGCCCATTACTGCTATTGACAACCGTATTTTACCCTTGGAAAAGCATGGTATCCACTCCATCGATTATGCCAATTATATTTCCAAAACCAAAGACTGGAACACCAAAAAAATTAATGGCTTGCGATCTACTTTTGGCATCGATAACCATCCCGGCCAAATGTGGATGGCGACTCGCGTTGTAGGTTCTATAAACGAACAAGATTCTGTAGTTATCCAAGCGATACCGATGTTTTTATTTACGGCAGATAGTACTTATAAAAATCCCAGGCTCTTTTCGGAATAAATACTTCATCAACATGGACCGTCTATTTCATAATCTATTCAACTTTGAGGCTCCGGAATCTGCAGGCACAAAAATACAGCTCCGGGCATTCGAATTATTTACCGTTGTTTATACCCTCATATACACTTGGGAGTGGGCTTTCTATGTTCCCCGGCTCAGCAATGTGGTCCTTCCACTCGGCCTGGCAAATTATATTAACGTTGAATTCTTTTTCGGCGAATGGGCAACCGTCAATGCTATTATAATTACGCTTTGCTGTATCATTCCTTTTCTTTTCAAGCGATTGCGATGGCTCTATGCCCTGGCCTTTATTTTATTTCACCTCCAGTATGTTGTTCGGTTTTCGCAAGGCGAAATTCCCCATAGTGCCAACTTAGTGGGATTTAGCCTTATGGGGCTCGCTCTTGCGGGACTCTTTATCAGGGACATTAAAAAATCGCTCCCCTTTGCCTTTGGGTTTACTCTTTTTTATATCGGTCTGGGATATACTTCTGCCGGCATTTCAAAATTGGTAGCCACCGGTGTTACCTGGGTCGATGGCCATCACCTTTGGCTGTGGATTGGAGAAAAAGGCATTGATATCCTATCCTTAACTGGTTCATTTGAACTAAACTGGCTTCAAGAATTAGCGTTGAGCAGTCGTTTTATTGCCACTCTTATTCTCACTTTTGGTTTAGTAACTGAACTATCCGGTTTACTCATTTGGTGGAAACGATGGCGCCCTTATATCACTGTTTTTCTCATTGGAATGCATATAGGCATAGACCTAACCATGAATATCTTTTTTAAGACATTCACCATCCAACTTATCATAATGGGTTTCCCCTGGAATAAACTGATGAACAAGCTCAGGAACTCTGTCTACTTTTCTCGGTTGAAACCGTTGAAACATATTCTCCTATATTGATTCCGGCTTCTTCACCTTTACTACCCGGTTATGGGTTAAAAATACTTATGAGCTTGCCAAATATTTCATTAATATTAGTGCTCTTTTTAAGAATTTTATCTACCAGTTCTTTCTATGTCAGATTCTTTGCAGACCAACCAAAATAATGATCAGCCTAAAGTTAGCTGTCTAACGGTTACCGCTAATCGAAAGCACCTGATGAAGCGAGCCATTCAATGCTTCCAAAATCAGACCTATCCCAATAAGGAATTGGTTATTATTGATGATGGCGAACAGGATCTGGATGATCTGCTAAGCCCCCTCCCCTCGAACCAAGTGAAATATGTGAAGTTAGAAAACACCCCTGATAATACGCTTGGGAAACTGCGCAATCGATCGCTGGAAGAAGCTAATGGTGATTTTTTAGTACAGTGGGATGACGATGACTGGTACCATCCGGAGCGTATCTCAATTCAAGCTCAAACCCTGCTGGATGGCTATGATGCCTGCTGCCTTTCAGGGGCTCTTATGCATCTGGATGAAGAACCCTATATGCAGCACCCCTATGTAGGCTATCTACCGGATGGTATTCCCGGAAGTATTATGCACCGATCGGATGACAATATCCGCTACCCACATACGCGTCGGGCCGAAGATACCGTCTATTTAAAGGAATGGATGGCCCAACGCTATCTTCAGCTCCCCAACCATTATTCCCACCTGTTTATTCGGTGTTATCATGGTTCTAACACTTGGGAAAAAGACCATTTCCTTCGAAGAGTTCGAAACAACCCTAAAGATGCCGTGCTCTATGTCTGGCACAAAATTGTAAAGGGAAAGCTTTTTGAACATCCACGGTTTGACTTAACTGAAAAGCAAAAAAAGGCCTTCACGATGTACCTTGATGATTCCCGACAGTTAGATTTATTCGCCTCTTCAAACTAATATACCGTGGATACAAAACGAGCTTTTATAGTCGGATGTCCCCGGTCGGGTACGACCCTGTTACAGAGCATGATCGCCAGTCATCCCCGGGTTATCTCCTTTCCTGAGACCCATTTTTTCTCTTCTACCCTACCCATAAATACTTTCTTGCGAAGACTTAAACTCCATGGCAAGAGAAGTCGAAAAATAGTAGACCAGTTTCTCAGACAAAATGGTTACAGCAACCTGCACCCTTTTGAAAAGGTCTCACCTTATAAGCTTTTTAGCTGTAAGGAATGGTGCCAACTGTTGCTTAAAGTAATTGACCAGATGACCGTACATGATGCCAAAGGGCTCGGAGGAGATGAACCCATAATCGGGCTTGAAAAAACGCCCCGCCACGTGCACTATATTTCATCTATTGAGCAAACAGATACATCCAACAAATTTATCCATATTTTGCGCAATGGCAGCGATGTTGTGGCCAGCTTACATCTTGCTACCAAACAGTATCCTGAACACTGGGGCGGGGAGCGCTCCATAAAAAAATGTATCAGCTGGTGGAATAAAAGCATCGAACAATCGCTGCAATACCAACATCAATCGAATCACTTTTTTGTTGTCTATGAGCAGCTCATTGCCAGTCCCGAACGGGTGTTGGAAGCTCTCTGTTGCTTCCTGAAGCTTGATTACAAACAATCAATGACGCAAAATTTTCACCAGGTTGCCGGCTCGCTGACCCAGAAAGAGGAGGCCTGGAAAGATCAAAATACTCGCCAGTCTTTGGATAAAAGTAATAAACTTACCGAGCATTTTGATGCCTCAACTGTTGCTTATATCCGAGCTGAAACCAAAGAGATAAACCTTAAACAGTTCTTCCATTAACACTTATTTTTACTATTCCTCTTCAAAGGACTCAGCTTGTTCCAACTCATCCGAGTCAACGGACTTTGGGTTAACTGGGAGCTGGTTCTGAGTAAAGGATGATACGAGAAATGAAATGGCTCCGATTAGCTTCTTCAGCATTAAGTTAGCCGTTAAAACCCCTACCAGCTGTGTTTCGGGTACGTTAAGCGCTACCGACATTTCAATGGCCACGCTTACGTACAGTACATCCCGGCTCGGCAGAAATGGAATCCGCGTGGACATGATTTGTACCGCCATCAGGCTAAACCATACCGCCCAGGGTACGGTTGGCTCCGCAATTTTGTACTGAATGATCTGTATCAGGTTGGTCAGGATGAGCCGTCCGGTATAGATCCCCGCTATTTTAGAGGCATCCTTAAGGCTGATACTCAGAATATAATTTCGGAACTGGTAAATGAGTATCCCTACAACAACAATTCCTATAAAAATCCACAGGTACGTTAACCTGTTTTCTATCTGTGGGATATAATCCTCAGGATTAATATACCCCTGGGTCAGAAAAAAGATCAGTAGCACAACAGAGATAAAAGTGGAAGAAATAGACGACAGGATATTGTTATCCTTAATAAACTTCATCGCCTCTACTGTTGGAACTTTTAGCTTATCCCGGGCCCAATAGAACAAATAAAACTCCCCCGAATAGCCCAGCACATCAGTGTTGAGTACTTTTTTCTGGACAAAAACCAAAAAGGCACGGAAACCCCGAAAATTCCATTTAACTCCATAAATGAAAATCTCAGCTACGGGAAGAGAAAAGTAAATCAGAAAAAACAGACCATAGAAAAGCGGGTTCAGCGGTAGCGAATCTACTACATTTGCCAGACCGATATCATATAGTTTATACGCCAGATAGCCAATTATTCCGGCTTGTAAAAGGTAACGTAATCCTTTTTTTAGATACGTTTTCCAATTTTTTTCTTCCGACTTCTGGCTCATTATGTTATCTGTTCCTTTCTGCTAAACTTAAGATTGGAAAATCGTTTGTAGAGATGGTTCAAAGATAAGGTTCTACTGGACTTTTTTGCTTATACTAATTCGAGCGCTGTTCCCAGCGGATGCCTATTTGAAATCCGAACCGATTATCAGCATAGAGATTACCAACATCATAAGCCAACGAGCTGTTTAAGCTAAGGCCATAATCGGGGGCAATATTATAATTCACCTTAAGGTATGAAGAGAATTCATCAGTACGGAGATCATCCAAGGGGATGTAGTCTGGCCCTTCTCCCTGGTCAACAGAAGTCCCATAGTTTCTGGAATAGGTAAAAAACGCTTTATAGGTCAATCGATCCAGTGGCTTACCTTTAATTCCGATATGGTGAGCAACAATAATATTATTTGAAATGGGGTAATGGCCTCCATCAAACCCACTAACCGGTCTATTGATGATGAGGGGATTCCCCAACACCTTGCCTTGATAGGCCCACCCCGAACGATATACTCCATTGTTATAATAGTTTGTCCGACCATAGGGATCATCAATCCAGGCATTTTGTCGCTTGGTATTCATATGCTCCCAAAGGATCTTTGTTACAAATCCATTGGAATTATCGAGTTCGATAGCGGTCCCCCACATGCCATCCCACGGGCTTCGAAACCTTAGGGCAACCTTATCCTCCAGGTAGAACAATCGATATACTTTAAAACGAAAATGCTCGAAGTTAATACCCAGCTTACCCTCATAAGCAGCAACTGAGTTACCGACCGTATTAGTAATCTCATTATCCGGAACATTATCGCTATCTTCTGAAGCCGACTGACCTAAGACTACCTTTAAATAATCTGAAAAAGAAGACGGTAACTGATAGGGTGATTGCTCTCCGACCCCCGGATGGGTACCGCCCCAGACCGCATTATGTGCAGCACCAACGGTAAAATCAAACCGATCGTGCTGATACCTCACGTACAGATATTTTTGATGAAGGTTGGGATTATCAATATAACGTTTCTCCGTAAACCAGCCGTGCGAAACCATTCCTCTGGCTAACAGCTGACCATTAGTACCGGGAAGCAGGACAAAACCATCAGTACCAAGTTGCACTTTCGGAACGGGCACAGTATTTCTACTCACCAGTAGCGATCCCATCGACAAATCATGTTCATTGAGTCCCATTGGATCATAAAATCGGCCTGCCGTCAGGCGTATCCCGTGGTATTGCAACTGTCCATATAATTGGGAAAAAACAATAGTATTATCCCCTGAAAGCCTTGCATGGGCATCAATACCACCACTAAACTGTACGGAACGGGTAGAATCGTGCCGAGTAAAAGTACCAAAGAAATGGTTGGTAAAGTTAGTGGAGGAAGGATCTATAATTCCATTAGCATTCGAATAGAACCAGAAAGGCAAGCTTCCTGCATCGGCGGCATAAACCGAAGATTCTAAACCATATTGTATTTGCTGATATTGAGCCTTCGCTTCGTAAAAAACCAGCGTTAATAAAATAAGCGTGCCAAGTCTAACTACACGGCAACACAGATTTCGTATCCCTGGAATCATTACCCGTTTTCTACTAACCGATTTTTATTCTCTACGAGTTGACCAAACTTCTCTTTTTTCAAAGCATTCCATGTGCGTTCTGAAAACTCATAAAACGGCTGCTTTTGATGATACCATCCAAAATGGAGGCAATAAGGCGTTGTTTTCAGATAATCTCCTTTACCCGGTATGAGTGACAACGCTTTGATCAGAAATCTACGCATCCATTTGGTTTTTAAGCCCCGGAGGTTATATACAAACTTGTCGGAGTAATATTTACAAACCACGTACTCAAAATCATTATCGTGCGAAGTCAGGTCTCCAATATAATCCAGTTGTGGGCTGGTATGTCCCTGCAGCCACGGATATACCGGAAGGTCAAGTTTTGACATTGCCATGGCCATACTCCATTCGCAGGACTCTTCGCTGCGTCCCTGCTCCAGTGTACGACTCCGAAAATGTGTTTCATCCTTCCGGCTCAGCATCTTTTGAGCCAGATCGCATACCCTTTTTGTCAAATTATAATCCTGGGCATAAATAATACCGGTCTGGACCCGACTGAGATAGGTTAACCCAAAATGGTTTAATGTGCGCTGCCTGCGACGTAAAACAATATCCGCCAGAATGCCGATATTTTTAGGCCCTCCAAAGAAATTATCGGAAACCTGAGTACCCGTAATCGTAAACGGATAAGGCTCAAATGATTGCCAAAGCGAATCAGGATCTTTGCACCAGACAATATCACTATCCAGAAAAATATTCTTCTCAAAGAACATATAATCCTGGATGTTATGCTTAAATCCTACAATAGATGCGCGCTCGGATGCCATCACGTGGATGACATCAAATATCTCACTGAGATCATGCTCCTCAAGTACCTTTTTGTGCTTCTCCTCACACACCAAGGCTACGGGTCGTTCCTCATCATATCGTCTCAGTGACACCACAGAAGCGACGGCATGCTTTAAATACTTGAGATGCCCATAAGTGGTATAAACGTATCCCTCGGGGGCTAATTTATTGTTTTGAATAGATCGCAGCATATAATAAATCTAAGTAAATTTGATGCCAATATACGGCTATTCTCTGCTAATTATAAATCTATTATCGTGCTGCACGTTTACGGAGTGTCTCAATGAGTGAATCGTATCCTTTCTGTCGAATGATTTTCTGGAATTGCCGATGATATGAATCCGCTGT
Source organism: Fodinibius salsisoli (assembly GCF_026229185.1). Classification (GTDB taxonomy): domain Bacteria; phylum Bacteroidota; class Rhodothermia; order Balneolales; family Balneolaceae; genus Fodinibius; species Fodinibius salsisoli. The sequence goes on from NZ_JAGGJA010000006.1 coordinate 244,399, forward strand.
GGAAACATCATCAATTATCATATCCGTAACCACCCATTGTTCACTACCTGTTCTATACTCCATTATATATCCGACCGGTGTACGAACATCTTCCAGTTGTGCCAGCGTTTCAACCTCGGCCGTGTTTCCATCAACGGTAATATCTTCATACTTCACCTCCGCCCGGTAAATGTCAAGTTTATTAAGGGACTGATCACGAATAATTGTTGAAAAAAGATCGACAAACTCCTCCTGTTCTTCTTGGGACAGGCTATCATAAGTGTCTGCCAATGCATGCCGAGCCATGGCACTGTAGTCGATAACCCCGTTAATAATATCTTTCAGCTTATCTCTTTGCTCTTGATCATATTCGGTGCCTTTTGGCCCCATGAGTTCTTTTATCTCAGCATCCCGTTCTTCTAAAAGTTGCTTCACGGAGGCCTCATTATTCTGGGCTTGTGCCGTCTGAGCCATAGATACAATGCTGAAAAATGCGATTAATAATGTATAAGAAAAATACTTTAATCGTATCATACTATTCTTCATCTTTAAAAATTTGAATTATCGGTAAACCCGATTTACGATACAACTGCGTCATATTTTTATTGAAGTCGAATATTTCTCGCTTCATTTGTACACGCAGTTCAAGCTCTTTTTTTAACGCATCAATGAGATCTTTGGTATCACCTATACCAAAATCGTAATCTAATTGTTCCTGCCGAAGCCACTTCTTACTAACTACATGTGCTTCATCAGTATTCTCGACTTTTACTTTCGATAATGAGGCATTTTTATAAGCTTCATTAATTTCCAGTACGATACCATCAACGGCCGCTTCTTTCAAATATTCTGCCTGTCGTTTCTGAAGTTTTCGTTTTTCTACATCCGTCCTGATACTCAGAAAGTCCAGATTTTGGCGGATGGCCAGCCCAAATGATCCACTGGCATAGTTCGAATTATTGATAATAAAGGGATTACTCTGTCGGGGTCGGTTTGGCGTATTTGCATAACTACCCGTAAACCCAAGCACCAAAGCTGGCAATCCCCTGCTCTTTTCAGCTTCTATCCCATGGTCAGCAGCTTTAATGCCCGCTTCAACTGCTTTAATCTCGGATCGCCGTTCGATGGCATTCATCTTATAAAAATCGATTTCTTTGAGCCCTTGGGGAACCGGATCCAAAAACCGTGTTTCTGGCAGATAGACTGTTCCTTTCTCCGCTTTTAAAACATAAGCCCAAATGCGATGGGTCATTTGTGCACTCTTTCTTACTTCTGCTGCACGTGTAGCAAATTCTGATTTAAAAATTTTGAACTTAAAAAGATCAGACTCATCAAAGTCTTCCGCTCCTTCTTTCTGTTTCTCTTCAAGCTGACCTTCGATCTTTTCGATCTTTCCAGCCGCCTCATCTAACAACCGTAAAATTTCTTTGGTCAATAGATGGCTTTGGTACAATTCAATTAATCGTACCCTAAGGTCGGCCTCCTGCTTCTGAAATTGTTCCCTGGCGGCTACTGCCGAAGCCTCAGCCGCTTTTACTGCGTTTCGTAATGCACCCCATGTAAATAACGGTTGTACGCCCTGTAACTCAGCACGAGTAAAGACGGCCCAATTTTCCCAGTCATTTTCCAGGTTGGGGTCCAGATAATATTCGTTTTCTGACAAATCACCTCGCTGGCTAACCACTCCCGGTACTACACCATGCTGTGTACTTATCTCCAGCCTGGGCAGGTAGCGTTGAGAGTTAACCTGGGATACTTGATTCTCCGCCAGATTTATTTTTTGACGCTCATACTTTAACTGTCCGGCATGCTCGATTCCTCTCTCTATAAATTGCTGAAGCGAAACCCGAACTGTATCCTGTGCAGCTGCTTGATGAACGACACAGAAAAAGCTTAAAAGGAATACAAACGTTAATTTTTTCATAATGACTTTTTTAGGCCTATAATTGCATTAACTAACGCAGGTTTCTCTCATTTATTTAAAAAAATAGCCCCTTCCATACTTAGGAAGAGGCTATTAACTGAAAGCGGAGAGAGAGGGATTCGAACCCCCGGAGACCATAAGGCCTCAACGGTTTTCAAGACCGCCGCATTCGACCGCTCTGCCATCTCTCCAATAATATCTACGCATTCTCAAGTGCTTGTGCACCAGAAATAATCTCAGAAATCTCGGTAGTAATAGCGCTTTGACGAGCTCTATTGTACTCAAGCTCCAGATCATCCTGCAGTTCATTTGCATTTTCAGTTGCGTTATCCATCGCCGTCATTCGAGCACCTTGCTCTGCAGCATTCGACTCAAGGATAGCCTTCCACAACTGCAAATTCAAGTGAGAAGGTAATAATTTTTCAAGAATTTCATCAACGCCCGGTTCGTAAATATATTCCTTTTGAGAAGTTTGTTCATCCTCCTCCACTAATGATTCCGGATCAATGGGAAGTACTGTCTCAACAATACGTTCCTGGGCAATTACGGACTTAAACTCGTTATAAGCCAATTTAACTTCATCATATATCCCAGTGTTAAATTGCTTAATAACTCGTTTCATCATTTCAGAAGCATTTGAGAATTCAACTTCATCAAAGAAGTTGGGATACTCGGCAGCAATATTGTAGTTACGCTTGCCAAAATGCTTAATCGTTTTGCGTCCTACACATACCAAAGAGAGCGTGCCTTCTTTTTTATGTGTGGCATAGTTCTCTTCAACCGCTTGTTCAACGACTTTGAAAAGATTATTGTTAAATGCCCCGCAAAGTCCACGATCAGAGCCGATGACAATAAGCAATACGTTATCAACCGATTCCGGTTTACGGAGCAGTTCATGCTCCTCGGAAGCATTATTGACCAATCGGGCCGCTACCTCTTTCATTTTGGACGCATATGGACGCGTCTCAATAATACGGTTTTGAGCCTTTCGCAACTTAGCAGCGGCAACCATCTTCATGGCTTTCGTAATCTGCTTGGTATTCTTTATAGACTCAATCCGATTTCGTATGTCGCGAAGATTCGCCATAATTTAGGACTCGTCAGAAGCTGTAATTTGATCGATTACGGTTGTGGCTGTTTCCATTAATTTTTCGCCAAAATCATCACCCAGCTTTCCAGATTCTGCCAGGGCCTTCATTTGATCAGCATATTTAACGTTGACCGTTTCAAGGTAATTCTCCTCGAACTCCCGGATCTGATTGACTTTAAGTTCTTCTAACAGGCCTTCACTGTTAATCTTAAGCAAGGCAATTTGCTCCTGAACGGAAAGCGGTTGATAGATATCCTGCTTAAGCAGTTCTACCGTACGCTCACCTCGCTTAAGCTGACGCTGTGTTGAGGGGTCTAAGTCAGACCCAAACTTTGCAAAAGCCTCAAGTTCTCGGTACTGCGCAAGATCAAGCTTCATCGTACCCGCCAGCTTCTTCATGGACTTAACCTGAGCGGAACCACCTACACGAGATACTGAAGTACCAACATCAATAGCCGGTCGAACACCGGAGTTAAACAGGTCCGTATCAAGGAAAATCTGTCCGTCTGTAATCGAAATTACGTTTGTTGGAATATAAGCCGAAACGTCGCCAGCTTGTGTTTCAATAATCGGCAATGCCGTAAGCGAGCCGCCCCCTTTCATCAAAGGTTGCAACTGTTCGGGCACATTATTCATCTGCTGGGCGATATCATCATCATCAATAATTTTTGCGGCACGCTCTAAAAGACGGCTGTGCAAATAGAAAACATCTCCGGGGTAGGCTTCACGTCCGGGGGGGCGCTTCAACAGCAGAGAAAGCTCTCGGTAAGCAACGGCCTGCTTAGAAAGATCATCATAAATCACGAGTGCATGCCGGCCGGTATCACGGAAATACTCACCGATAGCAGCTCCCGCAAATGGCGCAATGAAACGCATCGGTGCACTGGAACTGGCCGGAGCAGAAACAATAGTAGAATAATCAATGGCGTCGTTTTCTTCCAACGCCTTGGCGATACCAGCTACCGTTGAACCTTTTTGCCCTACTGCTACATAAATACAGTGAACAGGTTTGTCAGTGTCCTGAGTTTCTCGCTGGTTAATAATAGTATCAACGGCAACAGATGTTTTACCGGTTTGGCGGTCACCAATAATAAGCTCTCGCTGTCCACGTCCAATGGGAATCAATGAGTCAATGGCCTTAATACCGGTCTGTACAGGTTCCGTTACCGGCTCTCGGTAGATAACTCCCGGTGCTTTACGTTCCAGTGGAATCCGGATAGTGTCACCAGATATGGGTCCTTTACCATCAATAGGATTTCCCAGCGGATCGATAACACGTCCCAGCAGCCCGTCGCCTACATTAATAGAAGCAATATCTTTAGTTCGGCGGACCGTATCTCCTTCTTCTACCGCACTGGTAGAACCAAACAAAACGATACCGACATTATCTTCCTCAAGGTTTAGCACCATGCCCTGAACAGAGCTCCCATCCTTATCTTTCGAATCGGGAAGGTCTACAAGTTCACCGGCCTGCACTTTTGACAAGCCATAAACACGAGCGATACCGTCACCTACTTCAAGAACGGTGCCTACATCATAGACATCCGCTTCGCTATCGAAGCCTGACAGTTGCTTACGTAATATTGCTGAAACTTCGTCTGGTCTTACTTGACTCATTGGTATTGATATATTTTAAGACGTATTTAATTTCTTATTCAACAGCAGTTGTTAGCAGAGATTCTTCGAGTTGCTCCAACTGATGTTTAACCGTACCATCAATTACGGTATCATCGATACGAACCGCCATCCCACCTTTCAGGGATTCGTCCACGCTAATATTCATATCGACTTTTTTCTGTGTTTTTTCTTCCAACTTTTGATGTAATAATTGCTGATGCTCCTCACTTAAGCCTTCCGCAACAAATACATTAACGGTTATGATACCGACATGCTTTTTATACTGTTGGATAAAAGCTTCCACAATTTGATCCAATAAATTGACGCGATCTTTTTTGGCCAACAGCTTAACAAAAAGCTTAGTAGCCTCTTGAAGATCTTCAAAAAACAGCTGCTCTAACACAGCTGTTTTATCATCATATTTTATGATTGGACTCTTCAGGAAGGTAACCAACTCTTTTGAGCCTTCCAGCGTATTCTGGATAAATTCAATATCCTCAAGTATCTCGGCCAGCTCATTTCTTTCCTGAGCAAGTTCTAAAAGAGCCTTTGCATACCGTCTCGCCGCCTTGGTTCTAAGCATCTACTTTAGTTTTTAGAGATATCTTTGATAAAGTTATCTACCAATTTGCTATTTTTCTGCTCATCCAATTCAGCATCGATAATCATTGAGGCCGACTGCACCGCTAACCGTGCCACTTCATCACGAAGTTCTGTAAGGGCACGCTTTTTCTCTTGCTCAATGGTTTCTTTTGCCTGAGCAATCATATCGGAAGCTTCCTCCTTAGACTTTTCAAGTCGTTCGGCCCGAATAAGTTCGGCTTCTTCGATAGCCTCCTTGCGGATTTTTTGAGCCTTCTGCTCTGCCTCACGGAGTGCCTTTTCATTATCTTTGGATATTTTCTCAGCACGACTAAGTGCTTTCTCTGCCGATTCAAGAGAATCCTTAATGCGGCTTTCCCGCTCCTGTAGAGCATCCATAATAAGCGGGACAGCGTACTTACCCATAATCAGAAGAAAAACGACCATGGTGATAAGTACCCAAATCGCAAAACCGCCGTTAAATGAGAGGAGTCCTCCCCCACCTGCTGCTAGTAATAGCATCATCATTCCGTGATTGTAAAGTTATTATTTACACACCGAGTGCGAGAAGAATACAAACAATAGCACCGATAAGAGCGACACCCTCAATAAGAGCAGCGGTCAAAATCATGGCACCACGAATATCACCAGAAGCTTCAGGTTGACGAGCGATACTTTCAGTAGCACTTTTACCTATCATACCAATTCCGATACCGGCACCAACTGCTACAATTCCTGCTCCGATTCCTGCTGCTAATAAACCCATAGTAAATTTACCTGTTGTGTTTAGTTGTTATTTGGATTAGTAAGTATGAGTAAAGTTCAGTTTCTATGCATGCGCTTCTATTCCTTCTTCATGCGCACCATGCTCTTCGGCTGCCATCCCAATAAATACAGCCGAAAGCAGTGTAAAAATATAAGCTTGCAACACACCGACAAATGCTTTTAAGATATATAGTACCGCAGTTAGAGGCACAGAGAACAAACTCACCCCTACCCCAGCGACAGTACCAAAAATGTCGGCAAAAATAAATATCAGTCCTAAGATACAAATAATCATCACCTTACCCGAAAGCATATTCGCAAACAAACGAACAGCCAATGCAAAAGGCTTGGTGAAGAGACCTATAATTTCAATAGGAGTCAAAATTATACGCATGAGGGGCGGAACGCCGGGAAACCAAAATACATGCTCCCAGTGGTCTTTCGACCCATTCCATTGCGTTATAACAAATGTAATAAAAGCCAAGATCGCTGTCACCGTAATATCGGCCGTTGCCGTCGCTCCCCAAGGCAACAGACCAAACAAATTCATAAAGGTAATCGAAACAAAGACAGCAAACAGATAGGGAACAAACTTCTTATACTTATCGTCAGAAATATTTTGTTTGGCAATTTCATCCTGAACAAATACAAAGATAATCTCAAACAGATTCTGAAACCAACCTTTGGGCTCAGTCTCACGACCCTCGCCCCGCTTATAGCGCCGCGCCATTGCTATGGTAAGTAGCAGCGTTAACAAAACACCGAACCACACATACATTAGGTGAGAGGTAATAGACATATCGAGAGCAACCTCCCCTCCACCAGCTGGTACCAAGGCATGATTCTCTTCGACAAAATCACCGGATTCTACAGCAGCATGCGTACTCCAGTAAAAAGACCATTCACCGTCAACCAACAAAATTCGCGGCAGGGGTAAATCAGCACCCGGCAACGCCAGGGAATGATGATCAACCACCTTTCCCATTACATCAATAGGAGAACCAGACTCATCTTCGCCGGCTTGTTCAGCATTTACAATAGGAGCGACTAATAAGAAAATAAGTAAAGTGACGAAAACGCGCCGAAAGGCCTGTAGCATTTACCTTTTAATTGTCAGTTTGTAGTATTTTGTTGATTGACATAACCTCAATTACAGAATGGAGAATATAAGAAATTATAAAACTAACTGTAAAGTAAATTTGATGAAATTTTGTTACCTCCAAAATTACAATCAGAGCGATTATAACCAATAAAAAACGAATAGATAAACCCGTTAAGAACTGCCGGTAAAATTTTTTATGAGATTGCTCCCGGTATTTGTGCACGACCCAAAAGTTTGAAAAGACGAAGACGAAACTTAATCCATAAGCAACCATAATTGCCCCCCATTGGGCGGACGCCCATATATAAGAAAGTACCAGTACTATAACTAAGCCCCAGAAACAATAGTTTACAAATTGATATAGTACAGTCTTAAAATACTGGTGGTGGAAAGCCAAAAAGTTTCAGTCTTTATTAAGCCGTTCGTTTAGTTTAAATATCAATAAAAATATATTAACAATACCAACCAAACAACCGGTGAGTATTAACCATGGATAAAGCCCGAAATACTGATCCAACCAGTAGCCTATTAAAATAGGAACCAGCAAAGCGGCTGCTATCTCCACTCCTAATGATAAATACTCAACATAATCTGAAATATTTTTACGTTGGCTCAACTCTTTTTAGTACTAAGCTTTTTTAGATTGATCCTTTTTTGGTGTCTGCTTGGCTTTCTTTTTGCCCGAAAACCCATTGGTTTTAGCCTTACTGCTTGCAGTTGAAGATGACTTATCTTCGGTCATACGGAACTCGCCATTAATCTGTGCACCTTCTTCAACCAACAGCGTTTCGGTATAAATATCACCTTCTACCAAGGCAGATTCGCGCAAAATAAGTTTTTTTGAAACTTTTATTTGCCCATCAACCTTGCCGGCAATGTCGGCACCAGAGGCTTTAATATTCCCCTTTACCTTTCCGCTTGAAGCCACAATCACTTTTCCTTCTGCATTGGCTTCACCATTAATAACACCGGCAATGCGTATATCGTTTTTTGTTTTAATAGTACCTTCTAAAGTAGTGCCTTCACTAATCATATTGACTGAGGGTAAGTTTTTATCCGAATTGTTAGAACTCATAGAGGTATTACTATTCTTTTCTTTTTTATTGTTATTGTTGTTGAACATAGAACTGTTTTAGGATTTTATAAGATATGAGTTGGGGTTTTGTGGAATGCCGTTTTTCCAGATTTCCAAATGCAAATGGGGACCGGAACTTAAAATGCCGGTATCTCCAGCGATCCCTAATACCTCTCCCTTTTGCACAACATCACCGACTGACTTTGAGAGGCTTTGAGCGTGTTTATATACTGTAATTATACCATCACTGTGTTGAACAAACAATACCCATCCGTAATTAAGGGTCCAGCTCAGGTTTATAACTGCTCCATCAGCTATAGCTGTAAATGGAGTTCCTTGTTTTGTTGCAATATCAATGCCGAAGTGCCCCTTCTGTGGATTGTACCCCCTGGTAAAGGTCCCTTTTATTGGGTAGCCCACCGGAAAGTCGGGCACATCTTTAAATATATCGGAAAGAACGATTTTGTTCTTCAAAAATATACTATCGGATGTACTTCTTACCGAAGAAAAAGATTTTAGTTCCGACTTTTTTTGCACTGCCGGAGACGTCGTTGTCCCTTTAGAAGAATCAATGGTAAAAACGGTATCTGCGCCCGTTGAGATCACTCTTTTCATTTGAGCAAGCTGAGCATCCCGGGCGTGAAGAGAATCTTGCAGAGACTGTACCCTCTTTGATATTTCTATGGCCTGTGCCTGCAGTTCTCTTTCTGCATGTGAAGAGAATAACTCTCCCACAGGACTAAACTTTAGCAATAAAAATATAATAACGGCTACCGTCACCAATGATCCATAAAAAAGATACCATAAGTGGGCGGGCTTAAACCGATGATTACTGGAAGGATCGGGTTCCTTTTCGTCAAAGATAACGAAGGTAAGTTCCCGATCCTGCTTACTAAAAAGTTGTTTCAAGAAATTAAACATAGTGTCCTACCACTTGTCTATGCTTCTGGTGTTGGTCCACGGTAATTAAAAGGAATATCGAACTGGTCATCGTTATCAATAGAGCCATGTTCATCCTCATAACGTTTTACATTTTCAGATAATGCATTGAGCAGTCGCTTGGCATGATCTGGCGTCAACACCATCCGCTTTACAACCTTAGCCTTTGGACGGCCCGGCATAACCGAAATAAAATCTAAAATAAATTCTGATGCAGAGTGCGAAATCATGACTAAATTGGAATATGTTCCGTCTGCCTCTTCTTCGGGAAGCTCAATTTCCATCTGTCCCTGGTTCATGTTTTTTGTTTGGTCTTCCATAATATCTTGTATTATCTGTTAAAATTGATGCCTGTTATTCTTCTGAATCAATGAAACCCTGTTCGGCCATCCATTCATCATTAAAAATCTTTGACACATATCGGGTACCACTATCCGGTAAAATGACAACCATCAGATCATCCTTGCCGAAATCATTATTCCGTGCATATTCCAATGCGCCATAAACGGCAGCCCCGCAGGATCCCCCGACAAATAACCCTTCTTTCTTAGCTAAGTCTCGTGTCGTCAACAGGGCATTCTTGTCATTAACCTGGATGACAGCATCGACCAAATTAAAGTCCATATTTGAGGGAATGATATCTTCTCCAATACCTTCAGTCAGATAAGGCTTAATCTCTTCCTTGTCGAATTCTCCAGTCTCAAAATATTTCTTATAAACGGAGCCTACACTGTCAACACCAATGGTCTTGATGGCTTCATTTTGTTCTTTCAAAAATTTGGACGTTCCCGATATGGTTCCGCCCGTTCCCATACCAGCCACATAATGGGTTACATTGCCTTCGGTTTGTTCCCATATTTCAGGACCGGTACTCTCGTAGTGGGCCTGCGTATTACTCGGGTTGTCATATTGATTGGGATAATAGGAATTGGGAATTTCCTCGCTCAACCTTTTAGCTACGGAATAATAGCTACGGGGGTCGTCCGGCTCTACATCGGTTGGGCATACTTTTACCTCGGCTCCTAACGCCCGAAGCAGGTCAATCTTTGATTTGCTCTGTTTATCGGTGGTGGTAAAAATGCAGTTATAGCCTTTTATAGATGCCGCCAGTGCCAGCCCCATACCGGTATTTCCTGACGTTCCTTCAATAATCGTTCCCCCAGGCTCAATCAATCCCTGCTCTTCCGCATCCTCAATCATTTTTAAACCAATGCGGTCTTTGACGCTCTGGCCGGGATTAAAATATTCTACTTTTACAAGAATTGTTCCTTCAATATCATCGGCTAATTCGTTGAGCCGTACTAAAGGGGTATTGCCGATAGTTTCCAAAATAGAATTGTAATACATCAGATAGGTCGAATCGTTCTTAAGTTTGAAAATTTATATCAATGACCGTTAATATAGGGATTTTGCATTAGCCCACCGAATTACAAGCTTAGATTACCGTTCAACAGGCTGATGTTTTTTGTCAATGATAAAAAATAGAAATGTTTCTTTATTCCAATCTTCAAGGCTGTTATCTTTTGGCTTAATTAAAAAATACTTAGCACCCAACCATGTTTGTAGAGCAAAAAAAACCAAAAGATTTTGACTGTGGCTATAATTTAGACCGAATGATCGCCTCTCTCCCCCGAATTGAGGATGAAGAAGAGCGGGTTGAGTATGCAGAACGTGCTGTAGGACTCATCAAGCAGAGCCATCCCAACTGGGTTGATGAAGAAGGAAATAGCGAAGAAGCCTGGAAACATTTTTTTAACCTGGCTGAATACGATCCAACAGAATACGGTATCTACAATCCATACGAAGAGGAAGAAGAGTAACAGACGGGGCTCACATTTTCAAATCAAGCTTGTCCTTGCTCAAGTATTATAAGACAGGTGGGCGTTAATACATCTAATGTGCAGCCGCTATTGAGGCATTCTCGACGGCAGCTCCATATTCGCTTTTGAGAAGGCTAAAGATAAGTTTATCACAGAATGTATCTTGCTTTAGAACGTGCTTGCGCAACTGCCCCTCTTTCATAAAGCCTACCTTCTTAACTTGCTTAATCCTATCCTTGTTAAAATCAAAAGCCGTAGTGGTGACTTTGTGCATCCCGAGCTCATTGAAACAATAGTTTAGCGTCTCCTTGATTGCTTCAAACTCATAGCCCCGGCCGATATACTCCCGAGCCCCGATCGTACAATTTACACAGCATCGGTTGTTATAATTGTCAATTGAATAAAGATCAACAATCCCAATTAGCTTATCGTTGTTTTCAAGATGGATTTCCAATAGATCTGCCCTCCTGTTCTCCTTGCTGATTACCGATTTTATGCGTTTCAGAAACGTTTCAAATGTTTCAGGTTGGAAAGGATAATCCGAATCATAATAAGACAACTTCGGATCATTATTCCACTTGTAGTGAACCGATACATTTTGGAGGTTGAATTCTTTCAGAATAACCATAAGCCCGAATTTTGATAAATAGCAATCATATTGCTGATCCATCTCTTTATTGTATTTTTCATAACTTGACCAAAATATGCAAATGAATTTCTTCTAATATTCATTATTAGAATGGTCAACCCACCTTTTTAAAAAAATTCATTATGGAAAATCCAATTTTCAATTTATATTGAAAGTTCTGAAAGTTACCTGCTATTGATACCGTTGTTATGGACTTAACCTCATTATCAAAAAACCCGGAACTCCCTTTGGATCTCGATAAGAACACCATAGGGCGGCTTACACAATTTATAGAAGCCTTGTTTCAACAAGAGGATAACTCCTTCGCTACGTTTACCTTCCCCATCGATTGCCACGATCCACTGGCCGTTTTACAAAAGGGCTGGAATAGTAACACCTTTCAGTATTATTGGGAAAAACCTTCCGAAAGCTTTGCCATTGCTGCGGGCGGAGCACTTCACAAAATATCAGCCGAAGGTGCTGATCGATTTGAAGTTGTCAATAAGCAGCGTCAAACTTTTATAGATACCACCTCCACCTTTTCAGCGTCAACACATGCTTATTCCGGAATTATCTTTGTAGGTGGATTTTCATTTTTCGACCATTTATCCGATCCTGCCTGGCATTCTTTTGAAGCGGGAACCCTTACCGTTCCTGAATGGCTTATCCTCCAAGATGATAAGTATGCCTTAACAACGCTCTCTTTTTCACTTGATCATTATTCTTCGGACGAAGATCTATTAAAAGCGGTTCTTCAACGGTTGCAGGATGTTAAGCAAAAAATTTCGGGGACTTTTTCCCAGACTGTTATGGATGCTCCTCAGTCATCTCCCCAACAATCTACCATTTTTCGCAATGGCTACCAGGACTGGGTTAATGCTGTAAACCACGCTAAAAAGGAAATACAACAAAAGTCATTCAAGAAGATTGTCCTTGCACGCCAAACTACGGTCCCCCGGAATTCGGCGGCACCCCCTACAGAAATGTTAAACCGGCTACGACAACAATACCAAAATTGCAGCTGTTTTCTGGTACATCCGGGGCGTGGCCATAGCTTCTTAGGTGCTACACCGGAACAGTTGGCTTCTTTTCAACATGAACTTTTGCTTACGGAGGCACTGGCCGGAAGTATTAAACGAGGCAAGACTGTTACGGAAGATGCTACTTTGGCTAATGATTTATCTATCAGTCCTAAAAACAGAAACGAACACCAGTTTGTCGTTGCAGACATTGAAGACCGATTAGCTCCTTTTACACAAACGATCCACCATAAAAAGAGCCCAGAGATCAAAAAGCTTTCGAACGTTCAACATTTGTACACGCCTATACGCGCCAGACTCTCTGAAGAAACCGACATACTGCCGGTCTTGGCACAACTGCACCCCACTCCAGCCGTTGGGGGCTATCCCTGGAAGAAAGCAGCCCCATATATCCGGCAGTTAGAAAACTTTGAGCGCGGTTGGTATGCCGGACCCGTAGGGTGGCTGAATGCCAAAGGAAGCGGTGAATTTTCAGTCGCTATCCGTAGTGGTTTGATCGGCCCCCGCAAGGCGCATTTTTTTGCGGGATGCGGTATCGTTTCTGATTCAGATCCGGAGAAGGAATGGCAAGAAACCAATCTTAAGCTAACTCCAATGATTTCTGCCCTGCAATATGACTGATCTCGACGATCGGGATACCCCCTTTTATTGGACAACCCTTTTTGTTCGCACTTTAGTTGATCATGGTGTACAACATGTGGTTATTTCTCCGGGTTCTCGTTCAACCCCATTAACTTTGGCCGCAGCTGCCCATCCAGCCTTAAAAAAGCATATTATCCTGGATGAACGATCGGCAGCCTTTACGGCCTTGGGCATTGGCAAAGCAACAGGCACACCGCCCGTATTAGTTTGTACATCCGGTACCGCCCTGGCCAATTATTATCCAGCTGTCATTGAAGCACGGCAGTCGGGCATCCCCCTGATTTTGGCTACAGCCGACCGTCCGCCGCACCTCAGAGCAACTGGGGCAAACCAAGCTATTGATCAGCTTAAAATATTTGGGGATTACCCGGTGTTTTTTCATGAAGTAGGCGAACCCCGATCGGCTCAAATTGATAGAAACAGGCTACAGATGCTTGCCCGGCAGACTATTAGCATGGCGCAAGATAAACGGGGGCCGGTGCATCTCAACTTCCCTTTTCGAAAGCCACTCGAACCTAATCCTGCATTTGTGACTAAAATTGAGGAAGAAAATCGAGCAGATTCCCCTTCCTCGCAATATGATTCATCCAGGGCCGTTTTTCCGATTACCGATGCTATAAAACGTGTTATTGCAAAGTCTAAGCGGCCACTTATAATTGTCGGACCAACGGCCGCCAATGACGATACGTCTACAGTAGCTGCCCTGGCGGAGAAACTCCACTGCCCTATTCTTACCGAATCGACCGTCGACAGCAAATATACTATTGAAGGCTTTGCGGGCTTTCTGCGAAATAAAAAAGTCGCTAAGCAACATCAGCCGGACCTCATCCTCCGGTTTGGTTTTCAACCAACGGCTAAGGCATTGGAGGTAGCCCTAAAGGAATGGAACTGCACGAACCACTATCATTTTGCCAGCACCGATGACTGGCAAGATGCTACTTTTTCCGGAAGTCGCCATCTGCCCTGGCTTGGTAAGAAACTTCTACTTGAGGAAGTTTCAGCATCAACAGATACTGCATGGCTTAATCATTGGCAACAAACAGAAGCAGCATTTGACAATCATTTTGAGCAGTCTATCGGTCAATCGAAGACGATAACCGATGGACATATTTACACCGAAATATTGCCTCAATGTAATGAGGATAAGTTTATAGCCGTCTCTAATTCATTTCCGGCCCGCGACATCCAACTCTTTGGACCAAAAGCTACCCAGTATGATTTATTTCTGAACCGGGGAGCCAGCGGTATTGACGGCGTTACCTCCACCGCTATGGGCATCAGCCTGGCCACCCAACAACCGGGCGTTCTTTTTACCGGAGATCTCGCCTTTCTTCATGACAGTAATGCCCTGCTCAGCCAGAAGATTATTGACCAACATTTAACGATCATTGTCATCAACAATTCGGGGGGCTCCATCTTTCGGATGTTGCCTATTGAGCAGCACGATAACTATTTTAAAGAGTATTTTGAGACTCCTCAATCAGTCGACATTCAACAACTGGTTGCTGCTCACGATATTCCTTTTCATCGAATAACAACGCTTGCTAAATTACAAAACTTTGATCTTAACAAATGGCAAGCCGATCATTCGGGCTTGTCAGTCATTGAATGCCAAACGGACGCCGATGCTTCCATGAAGTTGCGCAAGAACATCTGGGATTTTCAATAATGGAGTTAGTCGAAGTCAACAATACCAATTATGCGGTGTATGTACATCAGCAAGATGAAAACCTGCCCTGGCTGTTGATGCTGCACGGCTTTATGGGCGATCATCGGGTCTTTGAGCACCTCGTTGAGGAGCTCTTTGAATCTTGTAATCCGGTAACGATTGACCTGCTGGGTCACGGAAAATCATCAAAACCAACTGATCCCAAACGCTATAATGAGCATAAACAGATTAATGATATCTACCGGTTAGTTCATACGCTCAACATCTTTCCGCTCTTTTTATATGGTTACAGCATGGGGGGACGATTAGCTTTGAAAACAGCTTTCTCCACACCGGAACTATTTAAAGGCCTCATTTTGGAAAGTACGACGAATGGAATTACCGATGAGCAGCAACGAAAGGAACGACGCCATACCGATGAACAGCGAGCGAAGCAAGTAGAATCAAATTATGAAGATTTTCTATCAAAATGGGAAGAAGCAGCGCTGTTTCAGTCGCCCCTGCCTGCTGATGAAATCCTCCTGTCTAACTATCATAACATACACCTGGATCAAGATCCACAAGCAATGGCTGCTTCGTTAAGGGGCTTTGGCACGGGATCAATGACACCCGAGACCAAGTATTCCTCTGGTTTCGATGGTCCAACGCTCCTAATGGCGGGCTCCGGAGACGAGAAATATAGGAAAATCAATGATCGACTGACGTATTTTTTTTCTGACGTTCATCTTTGCTTTATTGAAGCAGGACATCGTATCCATCTGGATAATCCCTCAGCATTATCAAACGAAATTAACCATCATATTGATCAAAATTCATTTTTATGAACTGGAAAACGGTTAAAGAATACAACGACATTACCTTTAAGAAATCGAATGGCGTAGCGCGTATTGCCATTAACCGGCCGGAAATCCGCAACGCCTTTCGTCCCCAAACGCTGTTTGAACTCCAGGAAGCCTTTCTGAATGTGCGGGAAGATCAACAGATCGGCGTGGTGCTGCTGACCGGCGAAGGACCCTCGCCCAAAGACGGCGGCTGGGCGTTCTGCTCGGGCGGTGATCAAAACGTGCGCGGCAAGGCCGGCTATAAGGATGAAGCCGGTACGCCGCGGCTTAATGTGCTTGATCTGCAGCGCATGATCCGCTTTATGGGGAAGGTGGTCATTGCCGTAGTGCCGGGCTGGGCGGTCGGCGGCGGACACAGTCTCCACGTAGTCTGTGACCTCACCATTGCCAGTGAAGAACATGCCATCTTTAAACAAACGGATGCGGATGTCGCCAGCTTTGACGGTGGTTTTGGCTCAGCCCTGCTGGCACGGCAAGTCGGCCAGAAAAAAGCCCGAGAAATCTTCTTCCTCGGCCGAAATTATTCTGCCCAGGAAGCTTTTGAGATGGGCATGGTCAACAAAGTGGTGCCTCACGATGAGCTGAAAGAAACGGCTTACCAGTGGGCCCAGGAGATCCTGGAGAAAAGTCCGACGGCCATTCGCATGATCAAATACGCCTTTAATTTAGTAGATGACGGCATGGTGGGCCAACAGGTCTTTTCCGGCGAAGCTACGCGCCTGGCGTATATGACCGACGAAGCCACCGAAGGACGCGATGCCTTCCTGGAAAAACGAAAGCCCGACTGGGAAAAATTCCCCTGGATTGGATAGATAAAACAAAACCCTGAAAGGGTTCAGAACCCTTGCAGGGTTGAGTAGTCAACGACCTTTAGTTGTCCTTTAAATTTATACTCATATATTCTGAATTAAAAAGGGTCTGGTTTATCACCCCCATTTACTTTAACCAGCATAAGCGCTACTCCAGTTTTATCACTATTTTGATTATCTGTAGCCTCTACCTTTAGTTCAATATCCTCAGTTCCGGTCATTGAAATAGAACTTCCCGTCCCAATATTAGACCAGTTGGAGCTACCTATAGGCTTTTCATACCAAACGTATGAATATGAGCCACTACCTCGTGAAGAGCTGGCCGTATATGTCTCCGTTTCTCCTGCATCAATAATGACTGGTCCTGAAATAGAGGTATATAATGGGGCAGGCTCACCCACACCCCATTCAGCAAAGGTATCCTGAATATCATATTTATTTTCTCCATTAAATGCGGCCTCATCGGCAGCTATCATGGCATCGCGGAAACCCAAGAAATTAGGATCACCCGTGACCCGATAAAGTGCATCGTACACCAGAAAATCAACGTCACTGGCACTAATGGTATTGCGCAAATCCCATAGTATGGCTGAGAAGAATTCTCCACCATCATGAGAATCAACATTAGGATAGTCTTGTCTATTTTGATAGTCTAAATATGAATCTATTTCTGGATTAGCCATATCTCGTTGAGCAAGAGGAGGAAATGCATAGTCCCCAATTATTGAACGCACCGTAAAACTTCCAGCCCAATAATCCGGTGCCCCTTCACTGATGGCACCTTCCTCACTAAATTCAGAACGAATACCACTTTCAATATCGAAAATAACAGCATGTCCATACTCATGATAAATAACCTTGTCTTCCTTGGCGAAATCTTCGGTTCCCAAAGGTGCATATGCGTCGTTGAAATAAAGATTTTGATTACTTCTGTTGAACCAGGCATTCGGGTCTAAATATCCATCATCATTAATATCCTGGATGGGCGTATGAGCGTGTGCCCTGATCTGGGTAAAGCCCAAGCTGCCATCATCAATATTCTCAATGAAGTTGTGCCTAAAATTATCAATGTGAAAATAAAGGTTAGCTTCATCAAAATGGGTACTGCCTGTGCCATATTTAAAGGAATGAATACTGGATTGTGCCTCTGCAGAGGCATCATTTACTATATGTGCATAGGTTCCTTGCAATCGCTCGTTGCCCGTTAATCGGTAAAATAATCCTTGACCGACTGATGATAATCCCGGATGAGTCGAATAAACGTCCCCTACGCCAGTTATATTAGTAAGTTGGTTCAATCTATAAAGAACCTGACCAGAATGTGCATCTACTATATAAAAATAATTAATGGCTGGTTGCTCCGAAAAAAGAGTCAGCTTCCAGGCCAAATAAAATTGATCATCTTCTGGATAAACAATCAATTCAGAGGTTGTTTCTAATGCCGTTGAATTTTCGATGTTAAAATCTTCCTCTGCGGTTCTAATAGCCTGTGATTTTGTAACAGATGGACTTGTAGATACCTCAATATCCGGATAGTAAGTTCCGTTGACCATATCCACACGACCATCTTGACGCAGATGCACCTTAAATTCAGCTTCATATACTGGGATATTCTCCACTGTTTGCTGAAAGGTAACATGCCGAACTCCTCGATGTCGTCGCATTTTTTTGTATTCCAATTTATCGATATTCGACATTCCAAATAATACTCCATACCGGCTTATAAAAGAACGAGCCGCCTGCTTGGCATCCCCGGAATAGGTCTCCTGGGTTACCCCGGAAAATATAGATGCGGCCCGGCCTGTATCTTTATCCCAACGGATCTGCCAGTCTGATCCGTTTTGCGTTGTAAATTGCTGCCATACGGCTTTTCGGATAGAATCAGCCACAATAGGTGGGGTACCAGGCGATATTTGGGCAACTTTCTCAGATCTGGATGAAGAAAGCTGGTCGCTGTTCAGGTCGCTAACCGTTGAATCGCAGGAGACCAGCAGGAACAATAAGAGTGTATATAGTGAAATGATTCGCTTCATAGTATTACCTCCAATGATTTTTTGTTATATTGGAGATGTAGTATATAACCTCGGCTTTCGAGGCAACATACATACACCATGCCTCTACAGAATTGCTCTTCTATTCTTACCGGAAATGGAGCAACTGTAGGGGCTTTCTTTTGATTTATGTTATAGGTTATGCTTCATGGGAAACATATTCTTTAAGCTTAATTTTCGTTAGGAATGAACCAGTCAGCACCATTGAATCTTTCATTGGAATAAATAGGTATTAATTCTTTTTCACTCGAATTGAACACTTGTAGGGATTCTTCTCTATTTGGATTTTGATAGTTAAATACATGCAACAATATTCTTTCTTCATTTCGAATTAGTGCTAACGGGCGAAAACCTGTTTCTTTATCAGCATTGAAAGAAATTAACTGTGGTTGCTTATCAGCCAAATTTAGTTTATATAAATTATTTTCAGACCAATAAATCAATTTTTGTCCTATAGCAGACCAAAGCTGCCGGCCCGCACTTCCTGTAGTAGTTACTCTGATAATATTTTCATGCTCAAACTCTGTTAAATAAATATCTGTACCTCCTTCTTTCAAGTATTCCCGGTTTGAAACAAAAGCAATCTGCTGACCGTCAGGGCTCCAAGTGGGATGGGTATCACTGGCTGGATGATCAGTAATGGCATAAGTCTGATCTGGATCATAATCTTCCCCAGCTACTTCCACTACCATAATTTCATAATCACTACCCCCAAGTTCGCAGTTGGTGCACACTTGGTAAGCAATTTTTGTACCATCCGGGCTCCAGGCCGGGGCCGAGCCAATCAAGGCTCTAACAGATTCGCTCTGTCGTTTCTTAAGAGGACGCATATTGTTGCCATCGGCATCCATTACATACAGATAAGGACCCAGAGTAGTAGCACCGGTATAATTTTCAAACACAATTTGTGTACCGTCAGGGCTCCAAGATGGGTTACCAGCCCCGCCCTCAGGTCCAAAATTAGTAAGCTTCCGCAGGTCCGGGCCATTGGCATTCATTGTAAAAATTTGGGAGGTGCCCCCATCATCTTTGGCGGAAAAGACAAGCTTACCGGGGATGTCCGGGTAATTCTCATTACTTTTAAACAATGAACAAGAGGTCAAAGCCAACAATAAAATTACTAATTTCTTCATCATCTCCAGTTTAATAGTATTTTTGTGTTAATCTCTCTTGCCTAACTTTTGCCACTGAGATAACCCTGAAGAATTAGCCTTTAAAGCTTGCAAAAAAAAAACTGGAAACGCAAGTCTGACTGGGAAGAATTCCCCTGGGTTGGATAGATAAAACAAAACCCTGAAAGGGTCTAGGTTGAGTAACTAACTATCTGGAGCTGTTGGCTTTTTAGACC
The DNA here is from genome assembly GCF_026229185.1 of Fodinibius salsisoli. GTDB lineage: Bacteria > Bacteroidota > Rhodothermia > Balneolales > Balneolaceae > Fodinibius > Fodinibius salsisoli. The sequence continues at coordinate 264,321 of NZ_JAGGJA010000006.1, forward strand.
GACTTCGAGGCGGGCATTGCCTCATCTTTGTACTGCAGTTCATAGAGCTTCCGATAGATGCCTTCGTCTTTTTGGAGCAGCTCTCCGTGGGTGCCCCGTTCACGAATCTCGCCCTTATGCATGACCAGGATTTGATCGGCCTCATGGATGGTCGACAGCCGGTGCGCAATCACGATTGACGTTCGGTCTTCCATCAGCTTATCACAGACTCTATTCACAATTTCTTCGGTCTCGGAGTCCACGCTGGAGGTCGCCTCGTCCAGTACCAGGATATTGGGATCATACACCATGGCCCGGATGAAGCAGATCAGCTGACGCTGTCCCATGGAGAGGGAATCCCCGCGCTCTCGCAGCTTGTAGTTAAACCCACCGGGTAACTTGTTGATAAAACGGTCGGCCTCCACCTGACGCGCGGTCTCAATGACTTTATCCTCGGAAATATCCGGGTTGCCCAGCGTAATATTCTCCATGATGGTGCCCGAAAAGAGCGCATTATCCTGCAGGACGAGTGCAAAATTAGATCGCAGTTCCTGCAGCGTCAAATCCTTAATATCGACCCCATCTAAGGAAATTTTACCCTTGTTGATATCATAGAACCGCATCAACAGGTTAATAATGGTCGATTTACCGGCCCCCGTAGCTCCCACAATAGCCACCGTTTCTCCGGATTCTGCTTCGAAGGAGACATCTTTCAAAACCGTTTCTTCTTCATTATAACCGAACCATACATCTTCGAACTGTATACGTCCCTGTGGATTTTCCACATGCTTTGGGTTTTCCGGGTCGGCGACCTCATTGTTGGTATCCAGCACATCAAAAATACGTTCTGACGAAGCCAGAGCCGACTGGAGGGTATTGAATTTTTCGGACAGTCCACGGATAGGCCGGAAGAAATCGCGAACATACTGAACAAAAGCCAGCAGTATACCGAAGGTTACCTGATCCATAAGAGCACGCCCCCCACCATACCAGATAACCAGGGCCATAGCCAGGCTGGCAATAATTTCTATGGCCGGCCAGAAGATGGCAAAGTAGAAAATAGTATCCAGGTAGGCTCCTTTGTAACTGCTGTTGATGTTTTGGAACTTTTGTCGCTGCCGGTCTTCCTTGTTAAACAGCTGTACGATAGCCATCCCGCTAATATGCTCCTGCACAAACGAATTGAGGCGGGATATCTGATCACGGACGTTCAGAAAGGAGACGCGCACCTTGGCCTTGAACAGGAAGGTGGCATAAAACAGCAGGGGCAGCACCGAAACGGCTACCAACGTAAGCTCCCAGCTCATGCTAAACATGAAGTAGAGGATGAAAATAATCCGGAACATGTCTCCGATAATATTAACCACTCCATCACTCAGCAGGTCGCTAAGCGCTTCGATATCACTGGTATTTCGTGTTATCAGGCGTCCCAGTGGATTCTTATCAAAAAACTGGACGTGCAGAGACTGTATTTTTTTGAATACAGCTGTACGCAAATTGTAGAGCGTCCCCTGGCCAAACCAGCGGGTTAGGTAGGTATTGACTACCAGCAAAAAGAATTCACCAACTAAGGCCCCGATCAGCAGTAGAACAATCCACAAAAGACCTTCAAAATCGTTGTTGCGGATATATTCGTCAACTGCGACCTGGGTAAGTTTAGGCCGGATGGTACCAAGGAAAGAGGCACTGAGCGTAAGTACAATGCCCAGTACGACATACCAACGGTACGGTTTGATAAATTGATAAAGCCGCCGAAGCAGGTGCGAATCGACGGCTTTTTCATTTTGAGTATTACTCACGCTCTGTTATGGTTTAGAATCGGTCAAAATCGTCGAAAGGAGTACGGGGCGTTATTTGCTTAGGCTTTCGCTCGTTGCTGTTATCTCCTCCGCCATTATCATTATTATTGTTATTGGATCTTCGGGATCGACTGCTTCCGCTCTTACGGCTGCTACTACTCCTGCTTCGACGGCTCTTTTGGCTGGGAGAGTTTTTCCGTTTTCTCATACGGCGCTTCTTCTTCCCTTTACTGCGTTTCGTACGCTTCGACCGCTTCTTCTTACTCCTTTTGTTATCATCCTTCTTATTACCTTGGTTAATCTCTTTTATATAAACCTTCGGCTGGATGATACCTTTTTCATGGGCCGGATCTGTAAAGATAGGTCGTAATTCAGTTGCAACCCAAGTTGGGAAGAAATCATCGCGCGCTTCACGTAACAATACGTATTCATTCGTATAACGAGCAGAAAAATGCGTGATAACCAACAGTTTGGTCTTGGCCTCATTGGCAACACGCGCTGCATCTTTGGCAGTAGAATGTCCGGTTTCTTCAGCCTTATCAGAAAGGCTATCACTGAAGGTGGCCTCATGGATTAACACATTGGTGTTTTTAGCCAACTTCACGGAATTGGGGCAATATTTTGTGTCGGTGATGTAGGCAAAACTATCTCCTGGTCGCGGATGTCCTACGATATCAGCCGACTTAACAACCGTGCCGTCCTCCAGTTCCACATCTTTTCCGGCTTTAAGATCTTTGTACTGCCAGTCTTCGCTGATTCCTTGTTCCTGGGCTTTTTCAGCATCCACTTTACCGGGACGATCTTTCTCCTGGAGGCGATATCCGATACAGAATTTTGAGTGATTCAGGGGGCGTGCTTCTATGTAATACTCTTCTTCATCCACAACCCGCTCTTCTTCAAAATCTTCGGAGAGTTCAACAAATTCAATCTCATAGTTCAAATCAATATTGGAAAACTCAAAGTTCCATTCTATAAACTCACTCAATCCTTCCGGACCAACCAGCGTTATTTTTCGATCCCGCCGCTGTAACTGTAGCGTTGAAAGCAGCCCGATTAAACCTGAATAGTGGTCTGTGTCGAAGTGTGAAATAAAAATGTGATCAATTTGAGAACGTTTTAACCCGCCTTGAAGCATTCGCATTTGGGCATTTTCTCCACAATCGAATAAGAAAACGCTTCCATCTCTCCACACGGCTACTGATGATAGATGACGTGTTGCTGTGGGTGTTGCTGAGGCAACCCCTAAAGGTACGATAATCATAATTTGTCTCCTGTGTTTTCGAATCGTGTTGCGATCAAACAACCGATCTTATTAGTTATATATTATTATTTGATTTTTAGATTTCCGCCAACTCTTCTTCTATGAGTTGTTTATTATACATGACCGAATAGCGGCCGTTTTGTTCCAATAACTCATTATGAGTTCCCTCTTCTACAACCGATCCGTCTTCGAGGTAAAATATAATATCCGCATCTTTTATGGTGGATATTCGATGACTGATCATTAGGGTTGTCCTTCCTTGTAACTCCTGTCGGAGATGTTGTAGAATAGATTCTTCTGTTTTAGTATCGACCGCACTCAATGAGTCGTCTAATATAATAATTTTAGGATCGCGAATCAGGGCCCGGGCGATGGCCGTTCGTTGCTTTTGCCCGCCGGAAAGTGTAATGCCCCGCTCGCCTAAAATAGTCTCAAATTTCTTTTCAAAGTCTAAAATATTATCTCTAACCTGTGCCTTTTCCGCGGCTTCTTCAATTTCCTGCTGATTAGCTTCATCTGTTCCCAAAGCAATGTTTTCTCCAATCGTATCGGAAAACAAAAATGTATCTTGAGGTACAAGACCTATATTCTGTCTTAATAATTCCAAGGGAATTGATTTAATATTCGTTCCATCTATCAATATTTCTCCCTCTGTTACATCAAAAAGCCGCGGAATGAGTTCTACAAGTGTTGTTTTGCCACTACCGGTGCGCCCGACAATAGCCGCATTCTGCCCGGCCTCAATTTTTAAACTTATATCCTTCAGGGCATATTCCCCGGCATCTGGATATTTATAAGATACATTATTGAACTCAATAGTTCCTTTAATATTATCGATGGAATGATCGGTCTCTGATTTATCAGCTATCTTTATCTCTTCTGTTAATATTTCGTCAATACGGCTCCAGGAAGCCATAGACTGTTGAAACCGATTAACGGTATACCCCAGCGAAGCTACCGGCCAGGTCAAATAGGCCACATAAATAATGTACTCCATAATATTTCCCACCGTCAGTGTGCCTTCAATAACCAGCTGCCCGGCCTTCCAGACAACGATAACAATGGAAAGTCCAATAAGTAAATTAAGGGTGGGATGAAAAAGAGATTCGACCAAGTCTAACCGCAGTTTCTTCTTGCGATAGATTTCACTTTCCCGGTTAAAACGTTGCTGCTCATATCCTTCGCGGTTATAGGCTTTGATAAGCCTGATGCTCGAAAAAGATTCCTTGGCCCGGCCGGCAATGGTTGAATATTGCTCCTGGATAATCCGTGAATAATCGTTGATGTATCCGCTTACCCAATAAGCAAATGCCGAAAGAAACGGCAGTGGAAGAAGTGCCCAGAGCGTCAATTCCGGACTAACAATAATCATCATCGTGATGATAAAACCCGCTCGTGTAAGCGTATTGATCGTGTACATATAGGCGGGGCCAAAATACTCACGCACCTTGGAAACATCTTCAGTAGCCCGCACATAAACCTCACCGGATTCATAGCTGCTGTAAAATCGCTGTGGAAGCTTGAGCAGCTTATCGAAGATATCGTTGCGCAGGTCGAATTCTATTTTACGAGACGCTACAATAAGCGTCTGCCGTGTAGCAAAGAGCAAGACCCCCGATAGGATCACGGCCCCAACCAAAAGCAGGGCGTTTTTCGCCAACAGCCAGCTTACCTCACTACTAAAAAGTACATTTATAATATTACCAAGACTTTCCACAGACCTTTGGGCACTAATCTGCTCAACCTGATCGACGGTACGCCGCAGGTAAACTGGGATCCACACCAAAAAGAAGTTGGATGCTGTCAAAAACAGCGAACCCAATATGATGGTCCCTTTATACTTTTTAAAATAGCTATTTAACTTTCGCAGCGAACCCAATGGTCTCGTCTTTATTGCTTAGCAGAATTTATACAGTCGTAACGTTGCTATATTTATTGATCCAATATTCAGCCAGATTATAACCTGACAAATAGGCGTTTTCGAGTGATCGTCCTCCAAAGTAGTCTCCTATTAACGCAAGCGGAGCGTCAATCATTTCCAACTCCATAAAATATTCGTCAATGGGGTTTCGCACCTGAAAGAAATTCCAGCGGTGCAATTTTGTTGCTCCCGGCTGAAATACCCATGGACCAAGAATATCAGAGGCTTGTTCCAGCAACTTCCTGGTTACCTCTTCATCGCTTGTTTTGGCATGTTCATTGAAAAAACGATCGGTAGAGTGAAAAACCAAGCCTGTTTTATCGGTTATCCCTCTCTTGGATGATTCATTTCCAATCCACTTGATTGCTTGCTCTTCACACTTGATGCCCTTCCAGTCCGGGGACTCGCGATCATATGTTGCCGCCAGGGAAATGGTATCGTCATAAAATACTTCATCAATGACGCGGATAATCTTTCGGGCTGCGGTCTCATCCTGCGCCGTCTGCAAAACTCCATAAGCCTCCGGGGCCGGGGCTGCGATAATAACGGCATCACATTCAAACACATTTACATCCGTAAGATTGATCATCCAGGATCGTTTTTTTCCGCGATCGGGTCCAATATAGGTGAGACCACCTGCTGTTTCCTGGGACTTTATATCCACCCAGCGGCTCAGGTAATCGGCAATGGATTGTATGCCGCCGGTTACAGCATATTTGGTGAGCGGAGACGCATTGGGGTCTTCCTTAAGCATCTCCTCTCCATCAAATAATTGAAAATCTTCAGCCCATTCAATGATTTCTTCTTTCTCACCAAGCTCCTTAATAAACTCCTGGAAAGTATTTGTCTGGGCTGTTAAATGCGAGGCCCCGTAATCCAGCGTCACTCCATCCAGCTCTGTCGATGCCAGCTTACCTCCCAATGAGTGATTGCGCTCGATAATCGTAACATCATGACCCGCTTTAGCCAGCCGAGTACCTGCAATTAATCCTGAAAAACTTGCCCCAATAATTCCTATAACCATTTCTGCTGTGGTGATATATTGAATCGTTAACTATTTGCTGCTAAAATCCGAAATTTTCTACCAAAATTCTAAGATCAATTCTATTTTTTACGATTCCTAATGTTTCGTTAAAAAGAAAGCCTTCTTCAACCACCCTTCAACTTGTTATTGTTGACAAAATCCTCAGGTAACAAGTCACTTTAGCCAATTCTAAGAGCTAATTAAAGATCTGCAGGCGGGGTGATACGGCCCCCTTATCCAGTAAGGCCGGCCAGTAGGCTACAACCTCACTTGCTTTGGGACGCCCGCCGGCATATCCCGTTACGCCGCTGGGCCCTGTCAGTATGAGCGGTACAATTTCTTTACCGAATCGATTCAACGTTTCTTTATCCTTTCCTGCTACCGATACCCGCATCTGTATTTCGTCGTACTCTTCTTCAGGCATCTTGCCTGCCATAGGCTGTTCGTTGCATCCGTTAATTCCGACGTATTCAACTCGAAAACGATCGAAGGTTAAACCAAGTGCTTTCGCTCTTTTTTTAAGGATTTCGCCTCCCTTTTGTGCCTTTTCCAAAGCATCGGGCCAGGAATAAACCAAACTTGAAGTCAACTTATAACCGTCATTATAGCTTGCTGATATTTTATAACTATCGGTGGGTGGATGACCTTTAATACCGGACAGACGAACCCTGTTTTCTCCTTCTTGCTCAATATTAATCGAGGTAAAATCGGCAATAACATCAGGGGTTAGGTACCGCGCTGGATCCTGTATTTCGTACACCAGCTGTTCCTTTACCGTCATCTCGTTGACCAGCCCACCGGTACCCTCATGTTTGGTAACCACGAAAGAGCCATCCGGGGAAGCTTCGATAATAGGAAATCCAATATCCACCAAATCATCCACATTCTGCCAGTCAGTAAAATTTCCACCGGATACCTGGGCGCCACACTCAATAGCATGTCCTGCTACAATACCGGCCGCCATTTTATCGAAGTCATCGAAAGCCCATCCAAATTCGTGGGCCATAGGTGCCAGGATCAGGCCTGCATCGATTACCCGACCGGTGATAATAATATCGGCTCCCTTCTCAAGAGCTTCTACGATAGGCGGACATCCGAAATATACATTGGCGCTGGTTAATTTATCCTGGACCGTAGTTATGGGGTTGCCCGTATCAATATTTTTCAAAAGGTGGCCCTCTTCAACCAGACGATCAATGTCGTTGATGATGTTATCACCATCAACGACTGCTACTTTAATATCTTTATGCCCTTGGTTTTCAATGGCCTGCAAGATTTTATTTTTGCAAGCAATTGGATTCATTCCCCCTGCATTAGAAATAATTTTGATGCCATCACGAGCTACATCAGGAAGGACTTCGGTCACTACATCCACAAAATCGCGGGCGTAACCGTAATCAGGATTCCGTCTTTTTTGTTTTTGCATTATGGACATGGTCACTTCGGCCAGGTAGTCCATCACCAGGTAATCAATAGGTCCACGACGTACTTGCTCGATTGGAGCTGTCGGTAAGTCTCCCCAAAACCCCTGACCAGATGCTATTCGGATCGTGTTGTTCACATCATCTTTTTTGATTTGGAATAATTTCTAAGATAAGGAGATCAGTTACACTAACAAAAATTAGAAAAGCTTGCCCAATGCGGATAGAAAAATTGTACCCCCTGGCCTTCATATAACAAGAGCCCCGACATCTCATTATATCGGGGCTCCATCAGGTGTCTCTCTTATATTAATGCTCAGAGTAGGTCTCTCTATTATATGGATACTCAATTCTTCATCAACTCATTGTCTCTGGCATCAATTTATATACCAGACCTCTTAATATCACCGCATAAGTATGTAGAGTATGAGAGTAATTGAGCGGAAGAGAGGCAAAGCATGTAGTCAAATACTACATACGATAATCTTGAGCTACGAATCGGGATGAATCAGTCGCCGAGAGATACCTTTGGAGACGGCTTCAGAGCGAGTATTGACCTGTAATTTGCGATAAATATTTCGGATATGATACCGCACGCCATCAACGGAAAGATATACGACCTCACCAATAGCGGCATAGGATTTCCCTTTGGCCAGCTCCTCTAAAATTTCCAACTCACGCTCTTTAAGCTGCTCAACATCTTCTTCTTCAGTTGGCTGATGAAATGTTGTAATAACTTTACGGGCGATATTCGGAGTCATGGGCGAGCCCCCGGCTTCGGCATCCCGGATAGCCTGCTTCAAATCTTCGGGAGAAACTTTCTTCATCAGGTAGCCCACCGCGCCGGCGCAGAGCGCGTCGAACACATTTTTGTCATCATCAAAGACCGTGGCCATAATGACCGGCAAGTCGGGGTGCTCTTTTTGCAAATACTTGACACCTTCGATACCCGACATGCCCGGGAGCTCAATATCCATGAGTACGATATTGGCTTTGGCTATGACCTCAGAATCAAAGGCTTCCTCGCACGATTCAAAAGAATCCAGCACTACGAAGTCGGGCTCAAAGTCTAAAATAGTAGACCAGCCCTCCCGCATATAGCGGTTATCTTCGACGATAACAATCTTGATAAGTTCATTTACTGTATTTTGCATAGATATTAATATACAAAACTCAAGGTGGCTTACCACTACATGACTATGTAGTCTTGCTATATAGCGTTCATAACAACATATACCTGCCTGTAACCAGTCCCCCCCTCGCTCTGGATGACCTTCCCTACCTCTTCCAATCTCGGGGCCAGAGGGGAAAAACTATTTATCCTTTTTTTATTTCTATTCAAAGGGACAAGACCCGCCGGAAGAATTTCTGTCTGACGAGGGGAGCTGCCTACAAACCGTCATCAGCGGCAGTGAAGGCTGTCAGCCCCAAGGAGTTAAATTCTTCTTGGCTTTTTACGAGCCTTTTGTAGCCTGTCTAACCATCGGCGGACCAAGACAAAAGGCGAAAAGGAACCTATTACTCTATTTCTAACTAATGCCATACTCTTATTACTATTTTTCAGTGATGAAAAAAGTAATCAAAAAAATTACCATCCTCATGGAATTCTGGCGGGCCACTGCGTGACATTCCACGAGGCAGGAGTTAGTCTCTTTTCCAAGCCTCAATTATAAACAGGTTAAGATGTCACTCCGAGCGCAGCGAGGAGTCTCAAGTGATAACACGGCTTATTTTCTGAACTGCTTCCACTCATCGGATGAGTGAAAATGTCCCACCCAGAAGATAAGATTCTATTACTCATCCGATGAGTAAATCCTGTCTGATGCCTTGCAAGACGAAGCAAGCTAAATAATTTTCCGAGACACCAATGGAAGCCGATGCCTCCCCTAACAGAGAATTCGGAACAGGATGACAAAGCCTGGCCCGATCATTTTCGGGGATGGGGCTGTTTTGCAAAGGTCATTATAAATCGAGCGTCATTTCCCACCTTGTGCCCAAGGAAGCATTGCTTTGAAGCTCTATTTCAGCACCAATTTTCTGAGCACGGTGACGGATATTTTTCACGCCGTGCCCGTCCTTATGTACTTTGCTATCTTTCATGCCGACGCCGTTATCGGCTACAATCAGCGTCAGGGCGCCTTCCTCCATACCAAACCGGATATCCACATGGGTAGCCTCCGAATGCCGCGCCGCATTGACCACCATCTCTTTAAAAATGAGCCACAAGTGCTGGCGCAGTTCCAGGTCCAGTGAACGGTTGATATCCGTATCGATATCCAACTCATAATTGATACCTTTGCTTTCCAGCAGGTCGGATGCAAACCGGCGACATTTGGAAAGCAGGTCCACCCAGTCGTCTTTTTCAGGATCAATGGACCAGATGATATCCGTAATCTTTTCTTTGGCTTCCCCGGCACTTTCGGAAATAAGTCCCACAAAACGATCCGCTTGCTCCTGTTCGGGAACCTGGCGGATGGCCTGTGCAAAATAGGTGATCGAACTCAGGGTCGCACTCACTTCATCATGCAGGTCGCTGGCAATACGGTTGCGAATGCGCTGCTCGCGCAGAATGCGGTTAATCCGGATGCGGTGGATGCTATACAAAACGCCGCCAATGAACAACAGATACAACGCATACGCCCACCACGTACGATACCACGGCGGAAAGACCCTGAACGAAAAGGTATCGGCTTTGCTGAGGGTACCGTACACATCCCGGGCGCGGACGTGAAAGGTATAGTTGCCTTCCGGAATATTGGTATAATCTTTCTGCACCTCGGAGGTCCAGTTGCTCCACCCTTCTTCAAATCCTTCGAGCCACACCTGGTAGCGTGTTTCGGAGGGCGCTTTGTACTGCGCCGCCGCATACTGGAACCGCAGCTCGTTATCCTCATATTCCAGCTCGTAGCCCTTGTTTTTGAGATCAGCATTAATCAACGAATCGCCGCGCACAAATACGCCACGGACATGCGTTTTGAACGGCTCCGGGGGATTCCCCTGCAGGTAGGGATCTTTGGAGGGGGCATACTGGATAATCCCTTCCCCGGTAGCCATCCAGACCAAGCCACTTTCATGGGCATAGATGCGATTCACCTGGTTGGCATCGATGCGTTTAAGGGCTCCTTCGACAAAACGGTACCCCTCTTTCTTGTTGAGCAACACCTGGTGCTCGAGGTCTGATCGCACCCAGATATTGCCCTTGGGATCCTCTTCCATGAGGAATACCTGGCGCTCGGGATCCGCCATCTCTTCCCCGAACCGCTGGTCGCGAACCAGCGAATCGCCAGCCGTATCATGGCGGAACAAGCCTGCCGAACTGCCAATTATAGCTTCCCCGGAAATATTGAACACCCGCAAGCTTCGATTGTCCTGATCATGCGGAACCTCATAATGATGCAGGTGGTTTTCAAAATTCTTCAACGAATCAAAAAGAGTGCCGTCAATTCGGAAAACGCCGCTTTGGATGGTACCAATCCAAACATCACCATTCTCCTCTTCAACCAAAGATGATATTTCGTACCCAAACTCTTCATCAGAAAAGACTGGTTTATGGCTTGCGTCAAAGACCTGAAATCGGCTCCGGCCTAATACTAAATAGTATTTTTCATTATACTGATATCCATGTACATACTGTACACTCGAACTCTCAAATAGCTTTACAGCTTTCCCTTTACTAATCTGATACAATTTATTATCACAATTGACCAGCAGTTTATCTCCGTATTGCGTAATGCTGTTACACCGTATAGATTGATCAAAGAGAGGTTCAAATTGTGTATTTGGGCTGCCACTCCCTTTTTCCTGCTTAATATTTAAACGAAAAAAACCTTCGTTGGTAGCCGCATATAGATCATCACTGAGAACAGCTACATCAATTACCGTGCCCGGCAAACCACTCCGTTCATCAAGATAGGAAATGGGGTTCATGGGTTCTATTACACTCAGGCCGTTCCCCAGGGCCGCCCAAACATTGTTGGCCTGATCCAAGAAAAGAGAGTGCACCTGATCGCTGTGCAGTCCGCTCTGGCTATCTATTGTTCGGAGCAGTTGCCCAGCTCGATCAACCTGGACAATCCCCCCATTTAGCGTTCCAAAAAGGTAGGTATCATCGGGCAACTGGAGACCGGTATAGACCTTATTGCTCACCAGAAAGTCATCCACCGGCGATTTCAAAGGAATTAAATGGGTGCCATCAAAAACTGACAAGCCCTCAGTGCGATCTGCAACCAGCCAGCGATCATCGCCATAGGGTAGTATGGCGTTGACATCGCGGTCGATGAATTGACTGCTATTGGGCACAAATTCCAAGCTGCTATCTTCTACGGTATATAGCCCTTCCCCAATATCAGATAGTATTATTTCGTCTCTTACTTTAAAACTTCTGCGAATTAAATTTTCGGGTTGATAAATGTTAATACTATCATTTTTCAGCCGAAATAATGCCTCTCGTTGCCTAAAATAAACAGCTTTATCTAAAGAGAAAGTGTTCCAAATGTTTGACAACTTGGGACTAGAATCCGGAATATTAGGTGCCAAAGAATGGTATTTTAAGGCAATAGAAGTATCAGCAGGCGGGTTTTCCAAATAACCCAATGAGCCAATCCCAGCAACATATATCGTAGTGTTACTGCCTTTTGTAATGGACAAGGCTCTTTTATTTTCGACTTGGATCGCTTGCCACCGCACCCCGTCATATTCCAGCACCTCCCCTACATTAGCAATATAGATAAGCCCACTGGTATCTTGGGCGATGTCCCAATTTTGAATATAGCTGTCATATTCCTGATCGGAAAAACTCTGTATAGGCGGATAGGAATAGGTCTGAATGTTCTCACTTTGGCCAAACATAGCATAACTATGAAGCAATAATAAAAATACTCCTATCCCTATTTTTTGTACATCCACCTTCTTTCTTTTAGGTATTTTTTACAACTACTAATCAATCTTCAGTTAATAGTCCTCATCATCTTCAGGATCAACAAGCTCAACATCTTCATCTTTGCCCTCAAAGCCCCACTCTTCATTCAACGCACAAATAATCAGATGGTAGCTATAGATATCATGCTCGGACTCGCTCTGGATGGTACTGGCCGAAAGCACCTGGATGTGGTTGCGGAAAATGGTTTCTATATCTTTGCTCTTGGGCGTCTTAAAATCCAGTCGCACATGGCCCAAATCTTTTTCAGGGATAACCGCCCCTCCGTGAGACTTCAGTTCTTTAAACGGCTTCTGGCTGCCTTCTTTTTTTACCAGCCGATATTTTACTTCAAAACCAAGATCATTTTTAATTGTTCGTTCTGACATACTGAATCCTATACTTATTAATTAAGTTAGAAATGCTAATTTTATAAAAGCCAACTGGCATACATTTAAGCATTTTTTAAATAATAATCCAATTTCTAACCAACTTAATTTCATACACTTACCGTAGAAAATGCACCTCAAGATAGCAAGCAAACAAATAGGCATTCCTTTCAGGAACTATTATATTTCACCTCGTTAATAATATAAATTTGAGCATGCTATAATATGTCTGATGCCATTATTATCGGTTCGGGTCCCAACGGACTGGCGGCAGCTATCTGCCTGGCCCAACAGGGAGTTTCAGTTACAGTGTATGAAAAAGCAGAAACTGTAGGGGGCGGCACGCGTACCCAGGAGTTAACGCTGCCCGGCTTCCGGCATGATGTCTGCTCAGCTATTCATCCCCTGGCCAAAGCCTCACCTTTTTTGCAGAGCCTGCCGTTAGAAGACTATGGACTGGAATGGATACAGCCGGATATTCCCGTCGCACATCCGTTAAAAGGTCAGCAGGGCGGTGCACTGTTTCACTCGCTGGATGAAACGGTAGCCCGTCTGGGAAGAGACGGAAATACCTATCGAAAACTGGTGGAACCTTTTATTGATTCCTGGGAAGAACTGCTGCCTGATATCCTGGCCCCCTTTTCACCCATTCCCTCGAACCCTATTTTGATGGCCCGCTTTGGTTTTCGGGGACTTCGATCTGCCCGTGGACTGGCTAAACGCTTTGAAACGCCCCGGGCCCGGGCCCTTTTTGCGGGACTTGCCGGCCATGGCATCCTTCCCTTTAACAAAACCGCAACTGCCGCTATTGGAATGGTCCTGGGGATTGCTGCTCACACGGTGGGATGGCCATACCCAAAGGGAGGATCTCATAGCATCACCCAAGCGATGGCAGCCTATCTTGAGTCATTGGGCGGAACCATAAAGACGAATGTCGAGATCACTTCGCTGGATGACTTTCCTGAAGAGCAGGTGATTCTTTTTAATACCACACCCCGGCAGATCCTGGATATCGCCGGACCTTCGCTTCCCTCTTCCTATGCCCAGAAACTCCAAAAGTTTAAATACGGATGCGGCGTCTTCAAACTGGATTTAGCCCTCAGTAGCCCCATCCCATGGGAAGATGACTTATGCCGCCAAGCAGGCACCGTTCACTTAGGTGGTACTTTTGAAGAAATTGCTCTATCAGAAAAAGATGCAGCCAACGGCAACCATTCAGAGAAACCCTACGTGCTGGTAGCACAACAAAGCCTGTTTGATGAACAACGCGCCCCCGATGGCAAACACACCTGCTGGACCTACTGCCATGTGCCTAATGGCTCCACCCAGGATATGACCGAACCAATCCTCAACCAAATCGAACGCTTTGCACCGGGCTTCCGGGATTGTATTATCGGTCAGCATGCGATGAATACCCAAGCCATCCAAGCCTACAATCCCAATTATATCGGAGGTGATATCAATGGAGGCATGCAGGATATCACACAGCTTTTCACACGTCCCGCAGGACTTTTTGATCCCTACCACATTCCCAAAACCAGGTATTATATTTGTTCATCCTCGACCCCTCCCGGCGGTGGCGTGCACGGCATGTGCGGTTTTCACGCGGCCGAATCTGCTTTGCGACAGGAGTTTTAGGCAGTGGGCGGTTTGTGGGGGGGGGGCAGCAGGTGGCAGGACTTGATTTTGTATCCTTACTTAAAATCTAAAATAACATTCATTATGAGAGAAGGATTTAAAGACCTAAAGGTTTATAAATTAGCTTATCAGTGTGCTAATGAGATTTTCGAAATAACAAAGAATTTTCCCAAAGCAGAGAGATATGCTCTAACGGATCAAATTCGCAGATCTTCCAGAAGTATTTGTGCAAATATTGCTGAAGGATATCGAAAACGAATTTATCCAAATCATTTTAGGTCTAAAATTTCTGATGCAGATGCTGAATGCTCAGAGACCCTTGTCTGGCTGGACTTTTCTAAAGATTGTAGATATATACCTAAAGAGAAACATGAAGAGCTGTTAAATAGATATCAACAAATTGGTAAAATGCTGGGAATAATGATTCAAAATCCAAAGAAATTTTTACCAAAAGGTCACTAAACCATTAGTAAGGCGAGAATCATATTCTGCCACCTGCCGACCGCTCACTGCCAACCACCTACTGCTCAACATATCCTTCTTCTGCCTCTCCCCTCCGCAACCTATTCGCCCATTTATGCGCTAAGCGGGTCGTGCGCGGCAGTTTATATTTTGTCAACGTTTTCATGGCAATCTTATAGGTATCGTCAAAAGAGACCTTGTGTCCCGGGGATATATAAACGGGATTAACGTTCGTCCGGCTACGCAGAGTGAGGCCGACCTGCTCATCTCCATCCATAAGAGCAACAGAAGCCCCTTTTTTAGCCGCAAGCTCATCGTGAGATCCGGTTAATATGTTTTTGGCACAGCCCATGGTAGGCCAGTCTATCTCGATTCCAAAATGCGTGGCAATGCCCATACGGCGGGGATGCGCCAATCCATGGCCATCCATAATAAGCACATCTGGTTTTAACTGGAGCTGCTGCCAAGCCTTCCAAAGCACCGGTAATTCCCGGAACGCCAGCAGGCCCGGGATGTAGGGAAAAGGCGTTTCCTCGGACACCAGCGAATGCGCCACCGGCTGGAGGTCCGGCAAGCGAAGTACAATGATGGCTGCATGCATCATATCCGAACCGCGATTAAAAGAGATATCCGCGCCGGCCACATATTCGGGATCACCATCAAATGGTTCCAGCGAAATCTTTTGCCGCAATTGCTGTTGGACCTTCTTTGCTTCGACAGGTTTTATGGTCTTATAATACTCAAGTGGATTCATTGGAAATTCTGTGATTCAATTCGGATTATCCGGTACGATTTTCTTATATAGGACTTTTAATACTGCGCCCTCCGATCGCTAATTTTGTGATCAGACGGTTGTGGCACCCATCGGACGGCAAAACCAGCCGCCTGATGGATCTTCTATATAGCTTCTTAAAATATAAAAGTGAAACCAAATACGATGGATCATACCAAATTTCGCGAACATGCCCATAAGCTGGTCGACTGGATGGCAGATTATTTAGATCAGGCTGAAGATTATCCGGTTACGCCCGATGTTGAACCCGGTGATATTCTACAGCAACTGCCCGATTCTGCTCCCGAGCAGTCCGAAGATTTTGAAACTATATTTGATGATTTTCAAGATATCATTATGCCCGGCATGACCCACTGGGAAAGTCCCAATTTTATGGGCTATTTCCCGGCCAATAAAAGTTGTCCTTCAGTGCTGGCCGAGATGCTCACCGCCACGCTGGGTGCACAGTGCATGAGCTGGCTAACCTCCCCGGCGGCCACCGAACTGGAAGAGCAAGTTATGGAATGGCTGCGAAAACTTCTGGACCTGCCGGCATCGTTTACCGGGGTTATCCAAAGCACGGCTTCTACCTCTACCCTCTGCGCCCTGCTGATGGCCCGTGAGCAGGCTTCCGACTTCCGCATCAATGATGAAGGCTTTCAGGGAGATGAACATATGCGGATTTACTGCTCATCAGAAACGCACTCTTCCATCGAAAAGGATGTCAAAATTGCCGGCTTTGGCAAGCATAATCTTCGCAAAATACCGGTGGATAAAACTTTTGGGTTGAAGCCCCAAGCCCTGGAGGAAGCCATCCGGGAAGATCTCGAAAATGGCCTCCAGCCCACAGCTGTTATCGCTACTATTGGTACCACGGGCTCCACGGCCATCGATCCCCTTGAGACGATAGGCGACATCTGTGCCCGCTACGATGTGTTCTTACATGTGGATGCAGCCTTTGCGGGCACGGCCCTATTGGTGCCCGAGATGCGATGGATTGCCAACGGCATGGAACAGGCCGACTCCTTCGTCTTCAATCCCCATAAATGGATGTTCACCAATTTTGACTGCTCCGCTTTCTACGTGCAAGATGAAGAATTGCTGATTCGTACCTTTGCCATCCTTCCGGAGTACCTGAAAACGCCAGAAGACCAGCGCGTCAAAAATTATCGGGACTGGGGCATTCCGCTGGGACGTCGATTCCGTGCACTTAAACTGTGGTTTGTGATGCGCAGCTTTGGGGCCGAAGGGCTTCGAAAAAAAATCCGCCAACATATCGAACTGGCCCAAGGTCTGACAACCCAAATACAGGAGCATCCGGATTTTGAACTTTTGGCTCCGGTACCCCTTAACACGATCTGCTTTCGTTTCCATCCCGCTCACATTTCCGATGAAGCCAAGCTCGACGAGATCAATGAACAGCTGCTTACCCGTATCCAACAGAGCGGAAAACTATTTCTGACTCACACCAAGCTCAACGATCGATATACCATTCGAATCGTCATTGGTAATACGAACGTAGAAAAACGCCATGTTGATAATGCCTGGTCACTTATTCAATCATTTTCATCGAAACTTATTGGAGGATAAATGACTTACATTATGTAAATGACTTCAAGATGAACAAATGATATAAATTATGGAATTATCGAATGTAAATGCACTCATCACCGGCGGAAGTTCAGGCATTGGCAAAGCAACGGCCAAGTCGATTATTGACGCTGGCGGGCAAGCGGTTATTGCCGCCCGAAGCAAAGATACACTGGAAGAAGTGGCCTCAGAGATTGGTGCCACGGCCCTCCCCTGCGATGTAACCAGTGAAAGCGAGGTCATCAGTCTGGTTGACCAGACAATCCAGGAACTCGACGATTACAACGTGCTCATCAATAATGCGGGCTACGGCGAGTTTTCGAGGCTGGTTAATTTATCCGCCACTGACTTCGAACGGCAGCTAAAAACCAACACCATTGGTGCCATGATGGTGGCCCGGGAGTCTGCCAAGCATTTTATTAAGAACGATTACGGCAACATTATCAACGTTTCTTCTACAGCTGGCAAAAAAGGTTTTGAAGGCGGCACCGCTTATGTAGCCAGTAAATTTGCCCTGGGAGGGATGACGGAGTGCTGGCGGTCGGAACTGCGTCCCCACAACATTCGGGTGATGCAAATAAACCCCAGCGAGGTGCAAACAAAATTTTCCAAAAATGCCGGGCAGGGATCGCGCCCCTTTAACGAAACCAAACTTGTGGCCGGGGATATTGCCGAAACGATTTGTAGTATGCTCTCACTTCCCGACCGTGGATTTATCCCGGAAACCAGTGTCTGGGCTACCAACCCGAGGTAATGATAGGCTTTAAAGACTTGTCAAAGCTTGTTCTATAGTTGAACATAACTTAAGGTAAGGGTATAAAAGGGGAAATAAGTGAACTCTCTTTATACCCTTATTCCCCTATTCCCAACTGGTATGAGTTTGAAAATCAGACCAGTCTTACGTACCAGTTTTAGCTACTCTTGCCCAATCCTGCGTTATTCCTGTTCGGGGTAACACTCTTTACACGGGCACATATCGCGCAGGGTTTGCCACTGATACATGCCGTTGTTATGCCCATCATTCCAAAAGATTTTAATGGCGTGGTTCCCAATCTGTTGGATGTTTTTAACTTCAAATTTTTGGGGCGGATCCACAAAGAAAAGCCCCCTGTCAAAGGTATTCATCTGTCCGTGCCCGCCCCGGCAAACCACACATGGACAATTTTTGCGAAGTCCAAACAGCGCATATTCCGAATGATGTCCGTCGGACCAATCGATTGTTAACACTCCATCACTATTAGAAACCTCAATACCCGTCGGGCGCAAATCCTGATCCATAAATCTGTTAATATTTATTTTGATCTCATATATTATTCAACAGTTGGCTTTGCAAAACCGGGCTTGTCATCCTGAATTCAGTTCAGGATCTTTCTTAAAAGGCTACCAGAGACATATGAGATTCTGAAACAAAGCCTGCCCCGACCTATTCGGGGTTCAGAATGACAAGATTGTGTGGTTTTGCAAATCGTCCTCAACAATAACGATGTATTCAAAATACAAAAAATGTAGCCATGTATCTGTTAATTATCCTGTTTTTAGTGGTTTTTGCCCTGGCCTTTTGGCCTGGTTACAAACGTATGTTACGATTACAGCATTTAAGCCGACAGAGGGTCATCTATGGATTTTTAGCAGCTATGATAATCCTGACATTGATGACCATAGCTCATCGGCTGGGATATTTCCCTCAGGATATTGCTGCTCGTTTTACAATGGGGTTGTATATGATTGTAGCAGGCTTTTTCTTTGGTTTTTCAATTAAACAGTTTATCCTGAAGCGTAAAGCCGGGGCCATAGAATATGCCTATCGATCGTTTTGGACCGAAGCTATTCCCAACCTGATTAGCATTTTACTCTTTGCGTTTGGATTGTATCGTATAGAACTGTTGACGATGGGACCTTTTACCGGCATTGGTATCACATCGGGCTTATCGCTCATTGCTTTTGGTTTCCTGGGATTGACGATACGGATTGTGCCCGAATTTCGACGCAAGGGGGTTTTGGTATTGGATCAGTTTGTGCCCTGGAAAGAAATCATTGCCTATCGCTGGCATCGCGAGGATGCGCTCCAAATTGATTATTTAAATGCCAATGAAGAACTCACTGACTTTATAACAGCTATTCCCGCAGAAGATCATCTCATCATCGAGCGACTGCTGGCAAAAAGGATCAAAGAGCACGAAGAAGAACGCAAAGAAATACTTGAAAAGAGGGGTTAATCGAAAAGTAGCTAGTAGTTACTCGTTATTGCAAAAATACCGTCTTTACCCATATCGTATGCTATATTTTTAGAACCCTGATAACTATTAACAAATAACCAAAAACTACATCAGCCGTTCATGCTGAACCATCATACATTCATTCTTGATGTATGGAAATCCTGCTTCTTCGGCCAATGTCTCCGCTTCTTCGGATGAAACATCAAGTTGTGTCCATATAACCGGCTTTTGATCAGTCCTTGACGACCAGTCAATAATTTGTTGCACCATTTCTGCGGTATACCTGGAATCTCTGAAGATATCAACGATATCCACAGGGTATTTATCAGGTATATCAGCCACAGAGGGATAACATTGCTCCCCCAGCACTTCTTCGTAATTGGGATTAACCGGAATTATCCGGTAACCATTTTCCTTCAAATAACTTGCAATATGATAACTGGCTCGGTATTTATTCGCTGAACATCCAATAATGGCAATACAGCGTGCGTTGGAAAAAATATCTGAAAGGTTCGGTACTTCCATATCCTAAATTCAATTAAATACAAATGTTGGGATAAACGCTTAACTCTACTTGGTCTCAAAAAATATATGCTTCCATTATTGCATTCTTCTCTAGGTTACAACATATAATTAACTTGAGCAATTCCTCTATTTACTCAGGGCTGTAATGGGCGTAAGTTCTACTTTCCTGAATTCGACTTCAGCGCCCTCTGCCTGTAAAGCGATATGGCCACTGCTGGCGGTTGCTTCCCGTCCATGGTTAACCAAATCACCATTTACCCAAACTTTTACGGTACCATCCAGACACTCTATGGTCATCGTATTCCATTGCCCGAGGGGCTTTTCCGATCCATCCGTCAAATTTAAAATACGACGCTTCTTGCCTTCAGTAATGCCCCATTCCTCCCGGGGTCCTCGTCGCTCTTCCATATTCGGTACGTTGATATCTTCCACAATGCACCAGAAATCACCGGCATTTTTGTGCATCATCTGCACCTCAATTGACTTTGGAAACATATCATACAAAGCCCGCGGCGTCGAGGCATGCACCAACACTCCACAGTTACCCGGTTCACCGGGAAAACGGTATTCTACTTCCAGCCGATAATCCTGGTATTCTTCATCCGTAATCAGATGACCACCGGGTTCTCCCAAACTGACGAGATAATCATCTCGCACAATAAAAGGACTCTGTAACGTTGAATCTTCATCCATAGCGGGAATATCCATATGCCAACCCTCCAAATTTATACCATTAAAAAGAGGTTGAGGATGAGATTGTGACTGTGATAAACAAGGGAAAATACCAATGCAAAACAGATACGTAATAAGGCTTAGTGTATTCCTGATCATACTTTATCAAACTGACTTGTTATTATCTTTTATCTTTTCCCCTTATTGGTGGTTGGTATTTCTCCAACTTCTATTTTCTATTATAGTAAAATCAACCTATTGTGCCAATTCCAAATATTGAAAATTTACTGGTTTGGCTTATTTTGGATTTCATGTTTGCCAGCAATAATAATATCAAATTTGTTGTTAAAGATTCTGGGTACGGTCGGTATCAACTATTGCCAATGTTAACCAAAAAATAAAATACTAACGTTGATGGCTATCCAAATAAATATCCTGTAGGCAGATGGTATCGAGCATTAAATCCTTTTTAAATCGTCATAAAAGGTATGCTCCCGTCATATTTTTCATCGGGGGGTTTACCTGGGACAGCCTCACTCTTGGTCGCATTGATGGATGGTACAGTAATACGGTACTGTTTACTTACCTTGGGTGCCTGACGGTCTGCCTCTATATTTTTAATTTAGCGGATGACAATTATTGGGAAGACACCTTCCTGAAAGAGTATGAGGATTACGCTCCCCTGGCAATCCAATTCTTCCTGGGCGGCCTCTCCAGTGCGTATGTTATTTTCTTTTTCCAGAGTGTGAGCCTCACCAAAACAGCCGTCTTTTTCCTTATCCTGGTCGCCCTCCTTATTTCCAATGAGTTTCTGAAACACCGGATCTCCAACAAATACCTACAGTTTGGAGCCTATTTTTTTGTAACCTTTACCTTCTTCACTTTCTTTGTGCCTATTGTCGCAGGAATGATGAATACCACCATTTTTATTATATCCGGACTACTGGGGCTGGGCTGTACGATGATCCTTATTTTCTATCTCTACTTCAAAAGTCCCTCCACGCGCGCCGAGATAACAGGCTGGAAAATCAGTATTCTCATTATTGGCATTTACCTGTTTATCAACGGCTGTTATTACTTCAACCTGATTCCCCCGGTCCCCATGTCCCTGGAAACCGGCACCGTAGCTTATCATGTGGAAAAGTCTGACAGTACGTTCAACGTTACCTATGAAAAGCCGCATGGGTTCAGCCGTTTATGGAAACCTCATGATCATACCTTTAACTACAGCCGTGGAGATTCGATTTTCATCTACACCTCCATCTTTGCACCCACCGATTTGCAAAAGTCGATTAACCACACCTGGCAGTGGTACGATTCCTCCTCTGGAAGCTGGCAGACCAGTGATGTGATAGCATATGAAATTGTAGGCGGACGACGCGGCGGTTACCGTGGATTTACCTATAAAACCAATGCCACGCCCGGAAAATGGCGGGTAAATGTGACCACTTCAGAAGGATTAGTATTAGGTGAATTAAACTTTAAGATTGTGGCAGACAGTAGCTTTGACCGGTCGCAACTTATCACCAAGCAATTTAATTGAGGATTAGGGTCTCAATTCTCCTTAAAAACTGTTATATTCCTCTACATTTTAAGAACAAGAAAAACCGATAGTATTTTGTCAAAAGTAAAAGACGGTGACACCGTAAAAGTTCATTACACTGGAAAATTAACTGATGATGGAACTGTTTTTGACAGTTCTCAAGAACGTGAACCGATTGAGTTCACGCTGGGTGAAGGACAATTGATCCCCGGCTTTGAAAAAGCAGTAATTGGCTTGGAAGAAGGCGACAGCACAACGGTAGAAATCGATTCTGAAGATGCCTATGGAGAACGTCGCGAAGATCTCGAGCTTGAAGTAGCTAAAGACGATCTGCCTGACAATGTAGATCCACAGGTAGGCATGCAGCTTCAAATGCAACAGCAAGAAAACGGACGTGCTATTCCCGTTCAAATTACCGCTGTTGAAGATGATTTTGTACAGCTCGATGCCAACCATCCGTTGGCCGGCAAAGACTTAACCTTCGACATTGAGCTGATTGAGCTCAAAGGCTAAGCTTCTTTAAATTGTTTTTATGAAGGCCCGTTTCTAATAAGAAGCGGGCCTTTTTTATATTACATTATCTTGACCAGATGTAATGTAAAAAAGGGGAAACGCCTCCGCCACTCCAATCACATGACTATCTTATGAATGAGCTTGTTAAGAGTCGATTTTCACAATCGAATTCTTAAGATATCTTTTTCAGTAAATATGACTTTGGAAATAGACTCTTCTGTCTTAAAAGACTAACTTTGCTATCTCTTCCGCACGACCGTCAGCCCATCTCGCACGGGTAGCAGCACCTGCTCCACGCTCTCATCCTTGGCTATCTGTTTATTAAGCTGATCAATAGCTTTGGCTTTGTCTGATTCAGGGTTTACCGCCTCCCCGCCCCAAAGCACATTATCCACAGCCAGGATACCTCCTTTTTTCAGACGAGGCAGCAATAGTTCATAATAGTTGGGATAGTTTATCTTATCGGCATCCAGGAAAATAAGATCAAAGGTGCCGGAAATGTCCGGGATCGTCTCCAGGGCTTTGCCCATCACCAGGTTAATTTTGGAACCATGCTCACTTTTTTCAAAAAACGTGCGTGCTATAGACTCGTACCGCTTGTTATATTCGCAGGTAAACAGCACCCCCTCTTTGGGAAGCGCCTCTGCCATTGTCAGGGCCGAATAGCCCGTAAAGGTCCCCACTTCCAGCACACGACGCGCATTCGATATCTTTACCAGGAAGGCCAGCAATCGTCCCACCAGACGACCACTCAGCATATCGATGTGTTCCAGATCTTCATCGGAGGCTTTTATCAGTTCCCGGATAAGCTCTGAATCATCCGTAGTGTGGGCCGCAGCATATGCTTCAATATCATTCACAATCATCAAAAAAGTTTGGTTCGTATTTGATACCTTAAGATATTCAGCTGACGAATCTTCAACAAATTTAATACTCTTGGCTTTTATTCCTGCGGACGAATCGCCCTGGTTTATAAAATGCTTCAGGATATATACCTGGCTTCTTTTTAAACGACGATTCAGCAATGTTTGGTTAATACAGGATTATCATCCGGAACGGACTTCTCGGACAATCTATTACCTAAACCACCACTCTTGGTGGGATGGACTTATCCCTTTCCTGCTCAACGAGTTTCGATTCCACCAACAGGCTCGTGCTATGATGGAAGACAAACAGATGCAAAGGTATCCGTTCTTCCGAAAGATCGGCGCCTTTTCTATCAGTCGGGAAGATCCTAAAAGTAGTATTCGTTCATTGCGGTATGCCGTAAAATCATTGCTGCGCCCAAGTGCCAGCCTGTATATCTACCCGGAGGGGAAAATTACACCGCCGGGATCCAATCTAATATTTAAAAATGGACTCAGCTGGTTAGGCAAACAAGTTTCTGACATCGATATTGTACCCATTGGTATTTATATGCATACCATTCGGTCCGATAAACCCGAGCTGCACCTCTCCGTTGGATCGCCGGTCCCTGTAGAACCAAAGCTTTCAAACGAAGAACGGAGTCGACTGTTTGAACAGAAACTGGAAGCCATCCTTTCTGATCTCCAACAGACGGCCGGCTTTGATGACGCGGGCTTTGAGAGGTTTATTTAAGCGTTTATGCTAAGAGTTATTTCACAGAGAACCACGAAGTTTTCTCTTTAAAATCATACGGGTTCCAAGCGTGGACGCTTGAAACAGCTAATCAAGGACCTTCAGAAAGTTTTTCCCTGTGTGACTTTGTGCCTTTTCTGTGTAACTCTGTGATACAACCTTCAAGAGTTACAAGCGGGAAGGTTTACTATTCACCAGGTCCACTGGTACAACCTCTTGGATCGCTGTACCCAGTGCGGCTTTTGATGAACCTGACGGATACGCATATTCACCAGCGGCCAAAAGATACGCGAGTGGATTCTCTGTGGCCGAATATATTCGGTAATCCCTTCTGCGGATTCCAATACATCCTCAGCAGGTATAGAAAGAAAAGCTTGACTCAGAAATCGCTGATAAAAAGGACCATTATCCACAACCGTTGACTGTTGCACCTCTATTTGTGCTTGTTCAAACCTCAGGCTTAATTTCCTGGATGAGCGAAGCCCAAAAATTGACCAGCTATCATCATTGAGTTCAATCTCCCGAAGGTTTTCTATTACTTTATTCGTATTAGGATCTAACAGCCATGCCTGGTGCTCTCTTGAGCCATCTACCTGATTCTTGACATAATAAATGAGTGTCACAGACTGAAAATGAAACCGCCCCCAATACCAGTCCGTAAACTCCTCCTTCATCGGCTCTTTTCCAGCATTATGATCGTGGTAACCCGTTCCAGAAAAAGAGAGCTGCCGGTCAGACACTCCGGCTCCTTCCAGTGCTAACCGTAATGTTCCCTCAACCTGAGCGCGTGGCTGTGCAAGGTTCCATATATGGCTCTCTGCCATATTATCCGGCCCGTTATTACGTTGCTGGTCTTGCCTACTTTCAAAGATCAGATCTGCCTCCAGTTGATCGCCACACGGCAATTGCTCTTTCAGGCAGAGCCAATAGGCTGCCCCACGATCTGTTTGCCGGACTTCCATTATATGGGCCCCCATCTTTAACTTCGAACCTTCCTCAAAGCTGTAATCTTTCTCCTCAAACTCTGTAAAACTATAGTAAATAGGATTGCCGTTTTCGTAAACAGAAATACTTATTCCAGGATACTTACAGGGAGCTGGCCCCGCCTCTCCTTGTTTTTCAAGGGCATTTATATATCGTGTGGAAAAAGGATTTCCCACATAAAATATGATAACTATATGATATTTTCCGCTTGCAGAGGCCGCATCAAAATACCACCACTGATACCCTCCGGGATGCTGTGCAATCGCTTCTGTATGCTGAAACGGTTCTGACCTTATTTCCATAGGTTGCCAATTAAAAGCTTTATTGAACTATTCGCAAGCCTGCCCCGATCACTTTTATGGATGTGATAGTTTAGCAAAGCCTTCTATGAGTTTGATCTTCGTTTTATCCCTGCTACCTTACTACCATGATTACGTTAATATACATAGCGCTGGGATACCTTCTTATCACAAGCCTGATTCTGCTATCCAATGGGCGTTCTTTAAAGAAGCTGGAATCGGTTCCTCCCGGTTATTTTGAACGACAAGCACCGGAGGTGTGTATCTGCATACCCGCCCGTAACGAAGCCAAATCCATCGAACGCTGCATACAATCCGCTCTTAAACAAAATTATCCTAATCTAAAGGTCCATGTTCTGGATGACGAATCCACCGATGGCACCACCGCTATCCTGGACCGGTTCCAAGAACAGTTCCCCCAGAAACTAACCGTGATAGAAGGCCAACCATTACCCGAGGGATGGCTGGGAAAACCCTGGGCCTGTCACCAGCTGGCTGAGGCTGCCGGTGGAGATATTCTGCTCTTTATTGATGCCGACACCTGGCTGGACCGCTCTGCCGTTTCGAAGGCCGTCCGCCAAATGGGGCAAGACGTTTTGGATTTTATGACGGTTTGGCCCTTGCAAAAACTGGGTACTTTTTGGGAAAAGAATGTAATCCCTCTTATTTATATGGGCATTTTTACCATTTTACCCGTGCGATATGTACATCGCCCTCCAAAATGGATTCCCCCCTTCCTTCGAGCAACTCTCGCTCCTTTTTTTGCAGCAGCATGTGGACAGTTTATGGCGTTCAAACGAAAAAGCTACGATGCTATCGGGGGACATAAATCGGTAAAAAACCAAGTTGTTGAAGATGTAGCACTCGCAAGAAATATAAAACGTGCCGGGCTCACCATGAATATGTATCATGGTGATGATGTTATCCGGTGCCGAATGTACCATTTGCATCAAGAATTATGGCAGGGTCTACGCAAAAATTTCTTAGCCGGATTTCACCACCGCTTATCGCCATTCATCCTGACAGGGTTCCTCCAATTTACCACATACATTTTACCAGTCCTGGCACTACCCTATCTCTTGTTCTCTAATAGCTTATTCCTGCTTGTTCTCTCCGGCATTGCTATTCTGCTAATGCTTGTGCAACGAATTTATCTAAGCCAGTGGTTTAGCTGGAATGCTTTGTATGCCCTGTTGCACCCCTTGGGCGTGGCTTGGTTTCAGGTACTGGGCATACGCGTACTGCTGGATCATTTTACAGGAAAAGCCGTTTTTTGGAAAGGCCGGGAGCTATAAGAGCAATCGACTAAAACGATCTTCAGGTTCCTGTTTATTTTTAAATCCAAAGTCTCCATATTGCCAGTACATGAACAACGCTATAGACAAATATCTGCGGTATCTGACGGTTGAGCGGAACGCTTCATCGCACACCATCACTTCGTACCAAAACGATTTAGAACAATTCTATGTATTTTGCCAGGCTCATTTTCAGCAAGAAGAGCCGGATATCACAAAGATAGAACGGATTACCATCCGGCTATGGCTGGGTGAACTTTCAGAACGAGGGCTTGCTAACAGCACCATCGCGCGTAAAGTAGCAGCCATTCGTTCCTTCTTTAAATACTGCTATAAGCGGGGCATTGCAGAGCAAAACCCGGCCCACCTGTTGATCACTCCCAAGAAAGATCAGCCGCTGCCGAATACGGTTACCGTCGAAGATATGGAACGCCTGATGGACGAAATTATGCAGGGGCAGTCAGTGGATTCAGCCCAAAACCGGGCCATACTGGAGCTTTTTTATGGGACCGGCATCCGTCTAAGTGAGCTGGTTAACCTGAATATAGCAGACCTCAATCTGGATCTTAACCAGATAAAAGTTTTGGGCAAAGGGGCCAAGCAGCGTATTGTGCCCATGGGAAAACGAGCGCAGCAAGCTTTGGAGCACCATTTGCAAAGCCGCGAGCAGCTCTATGGTGAACAGACGGATGATGACGCACGGAAGGCAGTTTTCCTGGCAGCTCATGGCCAACGCATTTATGCCCGTGCCATCCAGCGGATGGTCAAAGATAAGCTACAGCAAGCCAGCGAGGTCACGCAAAAAAGTCCCCACGTCTTACGGCACAGTTTTGCCACACATTTACTTGACAAAGGGGCCGACATCCGGGTAATTAAAGAATTGTTAGGACACGCGAATTTAGCAGCAACACAAGTTTATACGCACACCTCCGTTGAACGGTTGAAAAATGTTTACGAATTGGCTCATCCAAGAGCCAAAAACTAAATCTAATAAGAGGACTCATTATGAAAACTACATTCACAGCACGCCATTTTGATCCCACATCAGAACTTCATAGTTATGCCGAAGATGCTGTACAGAAACTGGATCAATTTTATGATCGGATTATCACATGCGATATCATTTTGCAGCCGGTACCAGACAACGACAATCCACAGCAAGCCGAGCTGAATGTAAAAGTACCCCAAAAATTATTAAACGCTAAAGAACAAGCATCCTCTTATGAACAGGCTATCAATTTGGTAATTGACAATATCACCCGTCAGATAAAAAAATATAAAACGACAACTCTCCATAAACGTTCATAATCATATTCACTTATGCCTTTCGGTAATATTGATGCCATTCCAAGAAATGATAAACTCAGCGTTGCCTACATTATTGAACGCCTGCGTAAAAGCGTACAAATTGAACTCAACGCTTTTGTAACCGAAAGGAATCTTGACCAGCGATACGTCACCGAGGCGGATCTACACCGCCCCGGCTTGGCGTTAGCTGGATTTGTAAAGCTCTTTACTCATCAGCGAATCCAGGTTTTTGGAAATACGGAAAGCCGATACCTAAAAAGTCTATCCCCCAGGGAACAAGAAGAAGCATTCCAAAACTTAGTACAGTTTGATATTCCCGTGCTCTTTTTAACTCACGGCAATACGCTTCCGCAGCATCTTCTGGATATGGCCGAAGAGGCCGAAATTCCTATTTATGGAACTCCTATCGAAAGCAGCCCTTTCCTGCAGATGCTCCGCGATTTTATCGAGGATCAGTTTGCCCTCCAAACTATGGTCCACGGGTCTATGGTAGATGTGTACGGTATTGGCATTCTCATTGCCGGTCAATCTGGAATTGGCAAGAGCGAAGTCGCCCTCGACTTGGTTGAACGCGGCCACCGGTTGGTTTCTGACGACGCCGTTATTCTCACAAAGAAGAATAACATCCTGATGACATCCGCCACCGAAATGAATAAACATTTCATGGAAATTCGGGGTCTGGGTATCATTGATATCATGTCCATGTTTGGGGTCCGGGCTATCCGCTATCAAAAACGACTGGAAGTAGTGCTGGAACTTTCGCTTTGGGACGAAGAATCCCAGGATATTGAACGCACGGGTTTAAACCGGGAGGTAACCAATATAATGGGTATTGATATCCCGCTCATAAACCTGCCGATTACCCCCGGAAAAAATATTACCGTCATCGCCGAAGTAATTGCTATGAATTACTTGTTACGCCACTATGGCTATGATGCTGCTGAAGCTTTCCAGGAGAAAGTAAAGCGTCATATCGCAGAAAAAAAGCAGACTGGCGCTATGCCCGAACAGGCTGTTGACTATTTTGAGGGAGATATTGAATAAAATAGTGTTCTTACTTTCAAAAAAGATCTTTATTTTATACCTTAATCGTTTAAAATTACTGTCTCCTAATCAGATACTTATCTGATTCCTACGTTTAAGATATGTCTTTAAAAAATTATTATTTCTATGATGAGCAGAACTGTGAGTTCGTGCCCGTCAAGTATAATCAGTTAGAACGCATTATATATACTGCTTGCACTTGGATTTTATGCGGTGTTGTTCTATCCGGTATTGGCATTTCTATCCTCTCCTTTTCCATCGGTACTCCGGCTGAAATTGCCCTTAAGGCCGAAAATAATGCTCTTCGTGAGCAGCTTGAACTCACCCAGAATACTATTCATGATCTTGATCAGCAAGTGGATCAGCTTGCAAAGGTTGATAATGAAATGTATCGCTCAATTTTGGGGATGGAAACCATTTCTATGGATGAACGCCAGGCTGGTGCTGGTGGTGCTGATATGTATTCCGAGTTTGATATTTACAGCCAGCAAACATCTGAGATCCTGAAACGGGCTGCTCAGAACCTGGAGAATCTGGAACGAAGCGTTAATATCCAGGAAACCAGTTTTGAAGAAATTCAGGCATACTACAACGAAAACCGGGAGAAAATGACCCATTTCCCTGCCATCAAGCCCACATCCGGAGGTATTATCAGTGGCTTTGGCAAACGTTTTCATCCTATCTTAAAATATCGTCGCCAGCACGACGGCCTCGATTTCCAAGCCGGAATCGGCAGCCAGGTGTACAGCACCGGCGATGGTGTGGTGAAACACGCCTCTCGCAAAGGTACCTTTGGTCGCCTTATTATTGTTGACCACGGTTACGGATTCGAAACGTATTATGCTCATCTCTCTTCATACGCCAAAGATATTGAACCCGGTACGCGGGTAAAACGTGGGCAGCTTATCGGCTATTCCGGGAATACCGGCATGTCTTCAGGTCCGCACCTGCATTATGAGATTCACCAAGACGGTGAGGCTGTTGACCCGTTGAACTTTCTTTTTGTGGATGTCTCTCCAGAAGAATTTGCAAGCTACAAAGAAGCGGCGGAGAAGAGCGAAAAGTCAATGGATTAGTAACACTCCTATTTTAAAGGTATTATGAAAGGCTATCCCATGGCGGATGGCCTTTGTTATTTTGACCATTTATTACTGCAATAATGCCATCTGACCCGCAACTGTTATGACTACTTTTATCCTCCGCTCTCTCTTTTGTTCTTTTTTAGTCTGGGCTCTCCTCCCCTATCAGGTGGTTGCTCAGTCGAACTATGATGTTTCCGCCTATACAGACGAAGCGCAACAAATTATAGACGCCGCGCTGCAGGATGGAGAATCTTTTAAAAGACTTACTTATTTCACAGATACTTTTGGCCATCGGCTAAGCGGATCCGAAAGCCTTGAACAATCCATCGACTGGATTCTCCAGGAAATGCAGCGTCAGCCCCTTGATCGTGTGACGACCCAAAAAGTGATGGTTCCACACTGGGTACGCGGCGAAGAATCGCTTAGCCTGGTATCTCCCAGGTCCTTGCACTTGCCTATGCTTGGCCTCGGTGGAAGCGTTGGCACCCCGCCGGAAGGTATACAGGCAGAAGTGTTAGTCGTCAACAGTTTTGACGAACTTGAGGCCAAAGCTCAACAGGCTAAAGGTAACATTGTACTCTATAATGTTCCCTTTACGATGTATGGTGAAACGGTGCAGTATCGATTACAGGGAGCCATAGCCAGCCTGGTTCGTTCTGTGGGCCCTTATTCTATGCAAACACCCCACGCCGGCACTTCCAACTATGAAGAAGGAACTCCAAAAATTCCGCATGCTGCTATTACATCCGAACATGCTGCTATGCTGGAACGTATGCAGGATCGGGGCCAAAAAGTTACGGTTAACCTTTCGATGGAAGCTGAGACCCGCCCCGATAAATTATCCAGAAATATTATTGCTGAGATAAAAGGTTCTGAAAAGCCCGAAGAAATAGTGGTCATGGGTGGTCATATCGACTCCTGGGATGTGGGTCAGGGGGTGATGGATGATGCGGGCGGATGTTTTGCTGCCTGGGAAGCCCTTCTGCTTATGAAGAAATTAGGGCTCAAACCCAAACGTACGGTGCGGGTAGTCATGTGGACCAACGAAGAGAATGGATTGCGGGGCGCCACCGCTTATCGAGACTCTGTGAAAGCAGACGGTTCTATTGATGATCATATATTAGCCATCGAATCTGACAGCGGAGTTTTTGAACCACGCGGTTTTGGTTTCACCGGTTCGGATAATGCTTTTGCTATGGTTTCTGCTATTGGACAACTACTTGAGCCTGTTGGCTCAGAAACTATTTCCCGCGGCGGAGGCGGGGCCGATATTGGCCCGATCATGCGTGAAGGCGTGCCCGGTATGGGATTACAGGTAGATGGATCGCGCTATTTCTGGTACCATCACACCGCTGCAGATACCATCGACAAGCTGGATGAAGAAGAATACCAGCAATGTATTGCCACCATGGCCATCATGGCATTTGTAGTTGCTGATCTACCCCATTCTTTGCCTCGAAAGTGATCCGACAGTGTTCATTAATCTTCATTCTGCCCCTCAAAGAATCGTTCTTCCAGCTTATCTGCTGCTCGAACGGAATTTCGAAGCCACTTGTGTTGCAAATCCAGTTTTTCCCGGGGACTCAACTCCCAGTGCGCCGCTCCCTTGCGCAATCGGCCGGAAAGTTCATACAAACAAAGAGCGGCACTGACCGAAATATTAAAACTCTCACTGAATCCTACCATGGGAATTTTAGCGTAACCGTCGGCCATAGCAATCGCTTGCTCTGAAAGGCCAGTCAGTTCAGACCCAAACACCAGGGCCGTCTTTTGATCCAGTGGCACTTCATCAATATCCATATCACCAGTATGGGGCGTAGTTGCAATAAGCTTGTATCCCTGCTCTTTTAATTTCTGATAACAATACTTCGTGTTATCCCTGTCCTTTTTGCGATATTTAGACAGCGTCAACCACTGGTCGGAACCAATGGTTACACCCTTCGAGGGATTAAACTTATTTTCATTCTCAATAATGTGCACATCCTGAACCCCAAAACAATCGCAACTTCGTAACACCGCACTGGCATTGTGGGGCTGATAGAGGTCTTCAAGAACTACAGACAAGTAACGAGTCCGTTTATCCAGAACATTATTTATTCGCTGCCAGCGGTTTTCAGTGATAAACTGCTGCAGATAGGTTACCAGCTTCTCTTTACTTGCCTGATCCATAATAAAATTCAATATGTATTAATCTTTTATAACTGTTATAATACTTGTCGGTACTTATTTTTTAAAAAAAGGAGGAGATTATGATAGTTCGGGACATTTTAAAAAACAAAGGATACGATATCCATAGCATTTCTGCTGATCAAACGGTTTTTGAAGCTATTGCTAAAATGGATGAATTAGACATTGGAGCCCTGGTAGTGATGGATGGAAGCCAGCTTATGGGCATACTAAGTGAACGAGATTATCGGAGTAAGGTAATTCTCAAGGGACGAACTTCCAAAGAAACGAAGGTCAGTACTATCATGACCGGAGATGTTATTTGTGTAGGGCCTCAAGACTCCGTAGAATCGTGTATGTCCATCATGACGGATAAAAAAATACGCCACCTGCCGGTTTTAGAAAACAATTCGGTGCGGGGGGTCATATCCATCGGAGACTTAGTCAAAGCCATTATCTCAAAACAGAAAGGAGAAATTTCTCATCTGCGGCATTATATCCAGGGAGAATACCCGCGCTAAGCTAATGGCATCGTGCATCAACTTTTTGGGCAGCGCAAAATAAAGCCTTTTTTGCGAACGGTGTCTATGTATTCCTCATCAGAGTGATCACGAATCTTTTTGCGTAAGTAACTGATATACACATTGATGTAGTTGGTTTGAGTATCAAAGTGGATATCCCAGACGTTTCCTGCGATCTGTTCCTGTGTTACAATATCGTTTTTATTCTTCAGCAGGTAAACCAACAGGTTGTATTCATTATTCGTCAAGTCAACTTTGGTACCGTTTACCCAGAACTCTCGTTCCAGCATTTTCACCTTCAAATTGCCGCAACTTAATACCTGGTTGGTATTATTGGTGTCGTTACTTCGGCGATCAATAGCCTCGATACGGGCTAACAGTTCTTCGGTATTAAATGGTTTGGTTAAATAATCATCGGCCCCAACCCGGAGGCATTTTACTTTCATGTTCGTCTCCTGTTCGGCGGAGAGGATAAGTACCGGTGTGGTTACCTCTTCATCCCGAATAGTCTTGCATAGGTCGAATCCATTGCCATCGGGGAGACCTAAATCGAGCAAAATCATGCTGTACGAATTTTGTAAGGCTTTATCCTGCCCACCCGTGGCCGTTTCCGCAATATCCACTTCGTATTCTTGCTTCTTTAGTACTGCCTTCACCAATGTTCTTACTGATGGGTCATCCTCTATTATTAAAATATTCATAACTATAAGAGCTATTTACCGTTCCCTGGATAATATATTCACTTCTTGATTATAACCAACTGTACTACAATATGCGAGACTTTAGCGTCATAATAAAACTTATCTTTCATATTATTGATACCCGAGCCCAATAAACCAGTCTTTTGCTTCAGTCAGATAAGAATCACTAAGGCGATGGGCAGCCTCCAGTTCTCTAAAAGTAACATTAGCCCCCCACTTTGACAACATCCCGCAACTCTTTTTTTGAGGTGCACTTTTGACACTCCTATCCTTACTACCATGTAAAGCCAGTACGTTCAGATGATCGTATGCCCCTTCCGGATCCTCAAATACTTCAGTTTTTATTCTGCTGCCTATCACCACCAGGTCCTCCAGGTATTGATATCGCGACAGCCCAAAATATCCTGCCAGGTAGCCACCCATCGAGTAACCGACCACCGCCGTGCGTGATGGAGTGACCTGCTGCAATACCGTATCCAAAATATGCTGAAGAAAGACCGAACTACGTTCAAGAGAATGCACAAATTGCGACTGATTTCCATCATACAGGTACCAGGCCCGCCCCCAATCGTCTACCTTCTTTTCCCGGCTGCGATCGTAAACGGGATACGGCGCCTGTACAAACAAGTGATAAGCTTCCAGGGAGAGTAGCGATGACACCTGCTTTTGGAATATAGAAATGTTCTGACTGAAACCATGCAGATACACCATCAATGGTTTATGCCCATCATTCCCAACCTCTAAAAGTTTATAGGGCACATCTATACTGAATGATGCTTTCCCCGAAAACAACAGTTCGCCCATTGACTAATTTGTTTCTATCAGTTTATTAATGTTTTCCTGCGTTCCCATGATAACCAGCCGGTCATTGGGCCGTATTTTAGTTTGTCCATTTAACACTCCCAAAACTTCCATCTTTACCTTTTCCTGTTCTTCATCGTCTTCGAAACTCAATTTTTGCTTCTTGGGCCGCTTGATCGTTAATAAATTCACTTCGTAGCGTTCTCTAAGTTTGAGGTCCACAAGAGAATAACCGTGCATCCCGGCGGGCGACTCAACCTCATAAATGGCGATATCTTCGCTGAGCTCAAAATAATTGTTAACCGATATATGGACCAGCTGCGTGGCCATCCGCTCCCCTTCGTCATGTTCCGGATGGATAACCTCTTTAATGCCGATCCGGTTAAGGATAGCCTCCTGGGTACTGCTTCCGGCCCGCGCAATGATTCGAGGCACCTCAGCTTTAAGCAACTCCATCGCTATTAAGACCACCGGTTCAAAAGCTTCACCAATGCCTACAATGACGACATCTGCGTTAAAGACGCCGTGCTCGGCCAGCATCTCAGGATCCGTAGCATCAAACTGAACCGCCTCAGATACATATTGCTGGATCTCTTCAACTTTTTGAATATCATGATCCACGGCCATTACATACGCTCCCAGTTTTGACAGTGACTTCGCTAAAGAAGAGCCGTAGGCACCGAGCCCAATCACACAAAACTGCTGATTTCCATTCTTAGCCATAACAAGTAAGTATTCTTTTCGATAGCATTTTCATATAAACGTGCTTCCTTTTAAGCCACAATAACACTTTCTTTGGGATATTGATACTGCTGCTTGTCGACACGTTTGGCAAACGCCAGGGCTAAGGTAACGCTTCCCACCCTGCCGATAAACATAGACAATGTAACAATACTTTTGCCGGCGGTTGAAAGGTCCGACGTTATGCCCCGGGAGAGCCCTACCGTTGCGAAGGCAGAAAACTCTTCAAAAAGCAGATCCAGGAACGGCAGGTCTTCGGTTATGGTCAGTAACATGGTAAACAGAAACAGGCAGGCCGCAGCGAGGGTAAAAGCCGTCATCGCCGTATAGATAGTCGAACGTGGAATCGTTTTCTTTGCGACCTCTACCCTGCTCTTTCCCCTGATGGTTGTTATCACCGTTAACATAAGCACGGCAATGGTCGTTGTTTTAATCCCTCCCCCTGTCGATGCCGGGGAAGCCCCAATTACCATGAGTGTCAAAAAGACAACGGTCGTGCCGTCGGTCAGGGCCCCGATATCCAAGGTATTGAAGCCGGCCGTACGTGTGGTAATGCTTTGGAAAAGGCCCAACATCAGTTTATCAGAGGTTGCATAATCTTGCAATGTATGATTCCATTCCAGGGCTAAAATCATAACCGCACCGCCAACGATCAAAAGACCGGTTGTTATAAGCACGAGCCGCGTATGCAGGGACCATTTCCGGTTCCGTATCTTACGACGCGGATTCCCCCGCACCAGTTCCCAGATGGTCGTAAATCCCAGTCCACCGACGATAATCATGAACATGGTGGTAATATTGACTCCCGCATTGAGGGCATTTGCCGGATCTGCCAGGCTATTGCTAAAAGTAGAAAAGCCCGCATTACAAAAAGCGGAAACCGCATGAAATACCGAGTGGTAGAGCCGGTTCCCCGGATCTGGCAGCACTCCTTCCCAACTCAAATAATAACCCACTACCCCTACAGCTTCCACAAAAAAGGTTAGCCCGACAATACGTTTGATGGTACTAAACGTCTCGTGGGCCCGATCCTCGCTAAGCACATCCCGCAGAAACATCATTTGCCCCACCCCAAGCCGGTCGCTAATAAAGATAGCAAAAAGCGTGGCAAAGGTGATAATGCCCAATCCCCCTAACTGTATAAGAACCAGGATAATAGACTGCCCCAACGTCGTAAAATGGGTGGCCGTATCGACCACAATGAGTCCTGTAACACAGACGGCACTCGTGGAGGTGAATAGCGCATTGACAAAGCTTAGCCCCTGTCCGTCCACGGTTGTAAGCGGCATCATCAACAGGAAGGCCCCAAACAGGATGATAAAAGCGAAGCTACCGACAATCACCCGGGCCGGGTGACGCTGCACGGAAATAAGGATCGGTGAAGCCTGTATGACTTTGGCAACCACCAACAGGATCAAATAGATTTTCGTAAGAAAAACCAGGAGCCGGAAGGTGTTATCGATATCCAGCAGGGAGCCCCACACCAGAAAGATGCTGTCGATCCCCAGCAGGTAGAAAAGCGAGGCCACAGCCAAAAGCGACAGTAGCAAAGCCTCCAAAAGATGACTTTTGATAAGCTGCAGGCGCTGGGAGGTGAAAAAGATGCGACTCAAAAACAGTCCAAAGAACCCCAGTACAATCACAAACTCTAAATAGCTGTTGAGCCGCTGATACTCCGTGGGCAGCTCAAATCCAAAGGAGCCCACCAGGCTTGCCAACGCCAATAACATCAGGGAGAGACTCAATCCCCGAAAATAAGGCCGAAGACGGTCATTGAGATCGTAAAGCTCAACTTCTACGCCCCGAAAGTCGTTGCGGTACTTTTTGTAAAGCCGCCGCCAGCGGACAACGAGCTTTATGTAGATCTTTTTCAATTCTTTAGAGAATTTCATTGCCCCGAATATAACCAAAATTGTCTATGCCAGACAACACACTCATATTTTGGGTTGTTCTTTTGCCAACGTTGCCTAAAGCTGTTCAACGCTGTTTTTTAGATTGGTATTTACGATTCATCCCTCTTAGTTTGGGAAAGAAATTGACGAACTATCCACGGAACTAACATTTTACTTATGGCAGAGATACGAACTGACTGGACCACCGACGAGATTTCCGAGATTTACCACACGCCGCTGATGGAACTGATCTACCGGGCGGCAAGCGTACATCGCGAACACCAGGAAACCGGTGAAGTGCAAGTTTGTACCCTGCTTTCCATCAAGACCGGCGGATGCCCCGAAGATTGTTCCTATTGTCCACAGTCCGCCCATAACAATACCGAAGTGGAGCCCGGCAAGATGCTCGACCGGGAGGTCATTCTCAGCGCCGCCCACAAAGCCAAAGAAGCCGGCAGTACCCGCTTCTGTATGGGCGCCGCCTGGCGTTGTGCCCGCAAGACCAAAGATTTTGAACGCGTACTGGATATGATTCGCGAGATCACCGACATGGATATGGAAGTGTGCTGCACGCTGGGTATGCTCGATGATGAGCAGGCCGCGCAGCTCAAAGAAGCTGGACTTTATGCCTACAACCACAACCTGGACAGCAGTGAAGACTTCTATAACCGCATTATCTCTACCCGCAAGTACCAGGATCGACTGGATACCCTTGGCCGCGTGCGTGACAACGATATCTCGGTCTGCTGCGGCGGTATCATCGGGATGGGCGAAACTGACGAGGATCGCATCGAACTTATCCAGAACCTGGCAACCATGCCCGAACATCCCGAGTCGGTGCCCGTCAACGCCCTCATTGCCGTGGAAGGCACCCC
Source organism: Fodinibius salsisoli (assembly GCF_026229185.1). Classification (GTDB taxonomy): domain Bacteria; phylum Bacteroidota; class Rhodothermia; order Balneolales; family Balneolaceae; genus Fodinibius; species Fodinibius salsisoli. The sequence goes on from NZ_JAGGJA010000006.1 coordinate 302,269, forward strand.
GATGGAAGACCAGCCCAAGGTGCCCTGGCAGGATATGGCACGCATGATTGCCACCGCTCGCATCACCATGCCTGAATCCATGGTTCGCCTCTCTGCCGGACGTGTAGACATGAGCATGGCCGAACAGGCGCACTGCTTTATGGCCGGGGCCAACTCTATCTTTACCGGCGAAAAGCTACTTACCACGGACAACAATGAGCTCGGTAAAGACATGAAGATGTTTGACATCCTGGGACTCACCGCCCGCGAGGCCTTCAAAGACGCCAAAGAAGAGCACCTGCCCGAGACCGTGGAAGCAGCTGAATAGGCCCTCCCTCTTGCCTGCTTTTACCGGCTTGGACCAGCATTTATTTTCCACACCATGACAATTCTGTGCGTAATATTACCGCTTTACCAAATCCATACCATCTCCCCTGCCAGTAGGAGTTGGTACGGAGAAGGTACGGAGGAAGTAAGGAGTTGGTGCCCGGCAAAATAGTTGTTGGCACCCGATAGGCTTAGTAAATATTTGTTGGAAAATCAACTTTAGGATCAAAACCTTCTTTACCGCCCAGGCTGCATTCCCAACGAGCATTAATCAAAAGGTATCGATCGGACTTTTACCACGTTAGAAATTGTGTTCGTTAAAATACTTCTTCATTCGATTCCTTAAATATCGCTTTCCCATTCCGGATTGTTTGGAGCCACGAAAAGACAAAAGTTATTTATTTAAAGCATCCGCCGGACTTTTAATGACACTACCCTTATTTTTTATAACGTGTGTGTAGATCATTGTCGTTTTTACCCCGTTAGAAATCTTGCTCGTTAGAATATTTTTTAACCCTATTTCTTACGTATCGTTTCCCCATTCCCGATTTTAAATATTTCTCTCTTGCTATTGCGTCATCCTTATTAAGGCACCCTTCAAAATAGATTAATTTTAAAGGTCTTCTATTCTTTGTAGAATAGCACTGACCTGCCTTATGTTCTTTCAATCGCCTTTTAAGATCATCAGAATAACCTGTGTACCATTGACCATCTTTTTCACTTTGTAAAACATAGACATAATAGAAGTTCATAGTGTTAAATTTCTAACGGGGTGAACATTTTTGTGTCCCAGCAGTTCCTGAACGGTTCGAATATCGTATCCATCTTCCAATAAGTGGGTAGCAAAACTGTGTCGTAACGTATGACAGGTTGCATGCTTATTAATATCACTTTTTTCCACGGCCTTCTTGACTTTTCGTTGTATAGTTGTATCGGAAATATGATGCCGGTGTACCAATCCCGAACGTGGGTCTTTTGCTCTTTGGGATGATGGGAACAGATATTGCCACTTAAACTTTTTAGCTGCATTGGGATATTTTTGTGACAGGGCCTTTGGAAGCAACGTTTCTGCGTAGCCCTCTTTCACATCTTTTTGATGAAGCCTTTTCACCTTTTTGAGCTGTCCTTTTAGCTTCTTTTTAGTTACCTGGGGCATTATGGTAACCCGGTCTTTTTTTCCTTTGCCCGAACGTACCTGTATTTGGTTATATTCAAAATCCAGATCCAATACTCTCAGGCGGAGGCATTCGGATATTCGCAGACCGGCTCCATATAGCAATTGGGCAACAAGTTTCGAGGTTCCGTCCATATTCTGCAATACCCTCTCAACTTCAACAGGTATTAACACGACCGGCAGTCGTTTAGGAGTTTTTGCTCTTTTAAAATCCATCATTTCTCTGAGTGGTTGGTCGAGTACCTTCTCGTACAAAAATAAGATAGCACACAACGCCTGGTTCTGCGTTGAACCGGCGACCTGCCGCTCTTCAGCCAAATAATTCAAATATGTGACAAGGTCGTCTTCATTCATTTGAGAGGGATGCTTCAGATTATGAAACTTGACATACCGAATGACCCAGTTCACATACGCCTGTTCCGTTTTGTAGCTATAATTTCTGCGCCGGATTGCTGTTTTGAGTCTGCTTATTAAAGATTTTGACATATTAAGATCTCTCTTATTGAAATTTGATTCTATTAGTAAGACCCTCAAAATGCCCAATCCTTACAAAAAAATTATATCACCCTGTTATCGCAACACTATGTGCGATAATATCACCAGATAATGCATTATTTGGATTTATATGGAATTTTCAAGAGTATTATCGCATGTTTGATAATATGTTATCGCGCATACACTTTTATATAATTATAGGTTAGGCAAACATCAGTAACTCATTCATGAAAGATCCCAGTTATCCCAAACTAGATTCTGAATTAGAGAGACAGCTTGATAAAATTTCTCCCAGTTTTGACCGAGATTTAGCCTATAAACCTTGCTTAGTACATTTAGATACAGACAACAAAGTTGTAGATCGGGTTTACGTGATTAACGCAGAAGACTATATAAAACATTGGGGCGTTTGGCCGGAAAATGATCGCGGAAAAAACTATATAAACATATCACGTGTGATCAAAATAGCAGAAAGCCCATCTAGGTTACCTGCTGAAATTGCTAATGAAATTTACCAAGCTGGTGAATCAGGCATGGGATATTCTGTATTCACTCTGAAGTTTACTGATGGAACCTCCAAAGCCTATGTAACAGGAAATGCAGTAGATTTTATAGATTATCCTGAAGGTAAATCAGCAGATGATATACTATCTGTAGAACCGCATGTAGGTCGTGAAAGAGCAGTACAATCTAGGACTAGATATTTCTGGTGCCTATATTCAAAATAAATGTTTGCCTAACAAGCGCATTAACGGCTGACACGGCCGCGGCGTTGGTTCGATCCCTTGCTATTTCAGAAATTTGTGCCCTTATTTAATCCAAAATCCCCGTGCAGGTTATGCGCGGGGGCGTTATGTGGCTTAAAACCATTCTCTAAAAGAATACTGAATCTAGTTAAATAAAGTCCAGATAAAATTGTCTGATATTTTTATTTCTCATGCCAGTGAAGATAAAGGTAAGCTTGTTCGCCATTTAGCAAACAAGTTAGAAGAGGAAAATTTATCTGTTTGGTATGATGAGCATACCTTGAAGCCCGGTGACAGTTTAAGAAAGTCTATAGATGATGGATTACAGAAATCAAAATATGGGCTAATAGTATTGAGTCCATCATTTTTTGGAAAACACTGGCCGGAATGGGAACTCAACGGCTTAGTACAACTTCAAAATAGTTCTGAAAAGAATCGCATAATTCCAGTCTGGCACAATGTAGATCACAAAGATGTCATGCAATACTCTCCTGCATTAGCAGACATTGTTGCTATTAAAAGTGATTTGGGAATTGACTATATCGTTAAACGGATTTTAAATGTGGTTAAACCTGAAGTCTCATCGTTAGTACACGCTCGATCCCTTTTGCAAGACCTTGGTTACTCTCCGCCTCCTCCTAAAGATGAATGGTGGTTAGATGTGATAGAGTATGACGGCTCTGACTCAAATATCTTTGATTGGGCATTTCATGTTGGGTTTCTTCCTAAAGATCCATTAAAGCGAGGAGAGTTGTTAGCAAAAAAAGCGATACAACGAAAATGGCAGGAAATAGTAATTGAAGAAAATATCTCTCAAGCAACTAATCCTGAAAGTCTAATACGTGTTATTGATTCAATACCAGGTGCTTTTAATCTATTGAAAGAATCGATTAATTATACAATTTGTTATGCACCTCAATTAACAATCAAAGGTTTCGAGGGACCTTTTAAATCTCAAATCAATGAATTGTATGAAAAAGATCTAGAAAGACAATCAAAGCAAGCTAATTCAGAAAGTGGAATAGCATTGACGACGCATGGGGAAAGCCCTTCTTGTAGCCTTAAATTTTCACTACGACATCCGAATTTTGGTTTTTATAAACCATCATTTGTCACCTGTCAATTTGTTCAAGGTGAACTAATGGGACCCACTCCCAAAATATTTGATCATTTTGACTATTTAGTTTGGCTCTTATCAAACGATTCAAACTGGTTGCCATCATCTATAAAACAATACTTAATTGATGGTTTTTTAGATTGGAATGTATGGATGTGGAATGGTCCACCCAGCCGTAGTCCAGATTATATAAAAAAATCAAATGTTACAGGTAGTCTGAGGAAGCAAATATATACTACCGCAAAAGAAGATTCAGAATTCCAACTTAGTGATAATAGCTTAAAAGACATCCATGAGCGTATAGGCTGGTCATTAGAATTACTTGAGATCGATAGCGCTATAGAAGAAATTTCAAATCAATTTATAGACGGCGGATTTATAGAAAGTTGCATTGATGAATATAGAGACAGAGTCACTAATAAATAACTAATTAGTCATAGAGATATGGATATAAGTTTCCTTTTAGGATCAGGTATTTCGATACCTTCAAAAGTATCTGGAGTAGATCAAGTAACTGAAAAATTATTAAAAGGAAAATGGGCTATTCAAAATAATCAATACATTGAGGTTGATGATGAAGATCATAGAAATGATCCAAGAATCCTTAGCATCCAAAAACTTCTACTTCGTATTCAGGAAAGATACAGCAGTGACCATCATCGTCTTAATTATGAAGAGCTATTTTATGTAGTTGATTCGTTTAAGAATTATGATTTGCACCCACATGAAAATTTTATATACGAGACTGAATTCAACTACTTTGAAGAGTTTTTTAATGAAGTACTAAAGCCTGATAAGTGGTATGACTTTGAAATGGTATTAAACGAAATATTCAAGTTTTTTCAGTCTACAATAAGCTATGTTCTTCAACAACATGATGAAATAAAAGGATTTGAATTATTAGAGGAAATCCAAGAAGATCCCGAAGTAGAAATTTGCAATTTATTTACATTGAATCATGATGTTTTAATTGAGAGATATTTTGATCAAAAAAATTTTGATTATAACTCCGGATTTAATGAAAAGGATGGTGATGTGAACCTTTTTAATTTTAATAGTTTAGAATCGAATGAAGATGATTTCAGGATAATAAAACTTCATGGTTCAATTAATTGGTTTTCATTCTCGCAAGAATCTGGGAGGATTAAACAAACTAGATATGGAATTCCAGAGGCGAAAAAAGAACTACATCAGCTAAAAAATAATGAAGGAGAAAATTATGAGCCTTTATTTGATTATCCACATTTTTTATCTGGTACACAGAATAAAATTATAGACTATAACAATAGTACATTTTTTGAATTGCGAAATTACTTCTTTCGAAAACTTGAGCAATCAAACAATCTAATAGCTTCTGGATATGGATGGAGAGATGATGGAATTGATCAAGTTATCTATAATTGGCTCAACAAAAGCAAAAATAATAGAATCCACTTTTTATATGATAACCTAGAGGATGATACAGGTTTTAGAACCTTAGAATTTTATAAATCACGCGACCAAATTGTAGACTACGAAGTTTATCTTCAGAATGCAGAGTGGTCTAATATCAAGCAGAACCTTTCATAATATTTCTACTCGCCACATAACCCGCGCATTTATTAGACTACCCTACCGACTTGAGATGCCCGACAACGTCTCTCATATTTAACAATACCAGCACGGCGGGAGACAGGCTAGCCCGCGCATCAGGCCTCGAGCCTAACCCTTGAATTAGCCCTCCCGCCGATGGTATTACCAAAACCTAAATAGCATTCCAGCCGGGATCACTCCCAGGCTACTAATAGAGTCAGGTTCCGTAATACAATGCTGGTATTATCAGCATACCATTAATAAAATGTGCATTTGTTATGGATACTACAACCCCCACGTCCTATCACCATTTTCTGGGCATTGATGTGTCAAAAGATACGATCGACTGTTGGTTGCGTCCCCGCGGGGAATACAGCCAATGGACCAATCGAGACGAAGGCTTCCAGCGCCTGCACCGGTGGCTAAGCTCCCACAACTGCCCTCAACCCCACACCCTCATCTGTATGGAAAATACGGGTATTTACAGCGACCGCCTGTTGGCCAGCCTTAGCCGTCGGGGCTGGAAATGCGCCCTGCTTAAGACCACCGCTGCTAAAAAAGTAGCCCCGGAACACCATCGCAAAGATGATCGCTTTGATGCCCGCTTGCTGGCGGAGTATGGCGATCGCTACGCTGACCAGATTAGCCCCACGCCTCCGCCGAAAGAGCCTGTCAAACAGCTGCAGCAGCTGTACGCCGAACGTCAGCGGATTATTAGTGCACGCAATACCACCCAAAATCGCAGCCAACAAGCCACCCACGCCCTGGTGCCCTCTCAGTTGCTCGAGGAGCAGTGGCAGCAACAACTGCAGCTATATGAGCACCAAATAGAGCAGCTGGAAGATCAGATTCACCAACTCATTACCACTCATCAGGGGCTGAATCGGTATTACCAATTGCTGCTGAGCATCCCTGGGGTAGGAAAAGTTACGGGATGGCCCTGGTTGATGTTGTTTTACGGGCAAGAAGCTCTCAACCACAAACAGATCGCCTCTCGCTTTGGATTTGCTCCGCATCGCTTCAGCTCTGGTTCTTCCGTACGAGGTCGGACGCGCTCCTCCGGACACGGAAACAGCCAGATGCGATCCTGTATGACGATGGTCGCCCGTTCGGTGAGTCATCACTACGAACGGTTTGCCCGCTACAAACAACGAAAACTTGACGAAGGGAAACCGTGGCCAGTCGTCCGAAATAATCTGATCAACAAAATGATTAAGATCATCTGTGCCATCTGGAATAGTGGCCAGCCCTACCGGCAAGACTATGAGTCTCGGTTTGACCGGCAGAAAAATGCGGCCTAACACTTGACAAAGTCATAGCATTCAAGGGGACACGCCTCGCCCCCACTTGCCACCTTCTGGCTTTTTAGCTCATCGTTCATTATTTAATAAATCAACTTTCATTCGCGTGCACCTTATGCGCAATGAACTGTGTTGAAAGTCAAGCAGCCAATGCCTTTTTTTCTTCAAATGGTTCGCACTTACTACCTACGGCAAATGCCTGTCGAAGCAGTTTATGAGCAATGGCTACCTTAATCACTT
>NZ_JAGGJA010000007.1 GCF_026229185.1 Fodinibius salsisoli
CGCCGCCGAAATGCTTCGCCATTACGGTCGTTATCGCCGCCGTCGTGGTCGTCTTTCCGTGGTCCACGTGGCCGATCGTTCCTATATTTACATGTGGCTTGTCTCGCTGAAATGTCTCTTTTGCCATGACTACAATATTTACAATTTAATGTTCAGAATCACATCGATGTTTAAGCAGCACGTCGAGAGCCGTTAGTCGGAATTGAACCGACGACCCCTTCCTTACCATGGAAGTGCTCTACCCCTGAGCTATAACGGCTTGTGCAAATCCCAGTGGGATGAGCGGGCGACCGGAGTCGAACCGGCAACATTCACCTTGGAAGGGTGACACTCTACCAATTGAGTTACGCCCGCTTGAGTGGGGGGAGCAGGATTCGAACCTACGAAGTCTCACGACAACAGATTTACAGTCTGCCCCAGTTGGCCGCTTTGGTATCCCCCCAGCGAAATCAAAATGTCAAAATTTCGACAGCTACCCTGACAAACCTTAGAGCCAGCGGCCGGATTCGAACCGACGACCGGCTGTTTACAAAACAGCTGCTCTACCCCTGAGCTACGCTGGCTTGTCAAGATAAAGTCTGATAATTATGCCAACAAATGTGTCGACCCATCAGCCCCAGTCGAAAGACTCGAAAGCTACGGACACTTTTTATTTTTGTCAACAAATAAACCAAATAAAAATACTATTTCTTTACAAGACTATTCATATTAAAAAACATGCTCTCATTTTCTATAATAATAGATTCCAATCCTGATTAACAGGTATAGAGCAACACCGCCCAAAATGATTCGTCCATATATCGAAAGATATTCTCCAATAAGTCGCCAATTCTCGTGCACGACCCACCCAAAACCAAGCAAAATACTGTTCCATAAAACAGAACTAATTGCCGAACATAAGATCGTTGCACTCACTTTGGTATGCCCAAGTCCGGCTGCTAAAGAAATAACTGATCTTGTGCCTGCCAAAAACCGATTGGCCAAGACAACCCCCATCCCCCATTGCTGCATCCAGGAACGAACTTTATTGAGGTATTCTACCGGAATAAACCGCAATAACCTAACTCCTTTGGGACTACCTTCTATTTGCTCGCCCCATTTACTTCCAATCCAGTACATACTCATAAAACCAAATACCGAGGCAATGGTAGTGAGCAGTAAAATGGGAAGCAAACCAATAACCGATTCGGCTGCTAAATATCCACCGAAAGCAACCAGCACATCACCAGGAATAGGAGGTAGCACATTTTCTACATAAGCAACTGTAAAGAATACAAGGTAAATACTGACCGGGGGCAGTGTTTGAATCAACTGAACAGTCTCCTGAATAAATTGCTCAACCATTGGACTGCTCTGTTAATAATGAAACAGCCCGTGCCGAAATACCTTTTTCGTTGCCTTCAAAGCCCATACCCTCTGAGGTTGTTGCCTTCACAGAAACCTGGTCGACATCTACACTAAGATCATCAGCAATATTTTTTCTCATATCGTCGATATAAGATGCCAGTCTGGGCCGCTCGGCTACAATTGTAGCGTCAACATTGGCAACCATGAATCCCTTTTGGCGAATAAGATCAACAACTTCTCTCAATAATACTCGACTGTCGGCCCCGGCAAATGCATTATCCGTATCGGGGAAGTGCTGCCCAATATCTCCCAATGCACAAGCGCCAAGCAGAGCATCAGTAATAGCATGCAAAAGTACGTCCGCATCGGAATGTCCCACCAAGCCTTTGGTGTGGGGAATAGCAACCCCGCCCAATATCAGACTATGCCCCTTTTCAAGACCATGAACATCATATCCGTAACCAATGCGCATATTGTGTTTCTTTAGTTATTAATCCTCAACTTTGCCAGTTCCAAATCCATCGGGTAGGTTATCTTAAAATTAGACTGACTGCCCTTCACCATTTTAACGGGCTTGCCCAGGCGTTCAACCAGAGAAGCATCGTCCGTTCCGATGAAATCATGGCGAATAGCATCCTCATACGCCTCTTCAAGCAACTCCTTTCTAAAAATCTGTGGCGTTTGTGTTTGCCACAAGAAGGCACGGTTTGGCGTTTCCTGCACAAACTGCTGATCATCCACTCTCTTGATAGTATCTTTGGCCGGAACCCCGAGCACTGCTGCACCAAACTGATCGGCTACCCGGCAGCACTCTTCAATATGCTGTTTCGCTACAAAAGGGCGTACCGCATCATGGACCAACACCAAATCAACACTTGTCAACTCCTGCAAAGCATTATAAATGGAATGCTGGCGTTCCTCCCCACCAGATATCACACAGGTTTCAACTTTTTCTGGAAAAATGCTTTCCAAAATTTGTTGTGCAACACCTAAATATTCATCTGATGTCGCAACAACTACCTGGCGCAACCCACTAAGCAAGACAAAGGGACGAAGCGTTTGCTCTAAGATAGAAACACCCCCGATTTTCAAATAAGGCTTGGGCGTTTCTTTTTGCATCCGGCGACCAGAACCAGCAGCCGGTATGATCAATGCCTTCTTAGTCACGTTATACAATTAATATAGAGTCACCGAAACCGAAAAAGCGGTAATCATTCTCTTTCGCTTCTTCGTAAGCCTGCATGAAAAAGTCATACCCTCCAAAAGCAGCGCCCAGCATCAGCATAGTAGATTCAGGACGGTGGAAGTTTGTAATAACACCTTCGGTAATCTTAAAATCATAAGGCGGATAGATAAATTTATCCGTCCAACCTGTACCGGGCTTGGAAATACCACTGGCGGTGATACTAGTTTCAATGGTCCGCACGGAAGTCGTCCCACAGCCTACCACTTTATTATCCTTACTCTTAAGGGCTTTATTTATCTTGTCAGATGTTTCTTTGGATATATGATAGTTCTCTGAATCCATCCGATGCTTGGTCAAATCCTCTACCTCTACCGGGCGGAAGGTACCCCAGCCTATATGTAGTGTAATAGGCAACATTTCTACCCCTTTATCCTCAAGCTTTTGGACCAACTCAGGCGTAAAATGCATAGCTGCAAAAGGAGCAGCAACAGAACCTCGCTCCTTGGCAAAAATAGTTTGATACTGTTCTTTATCCTTCTCTTTGGCTTCCCGCTCGATATATGGAGGCAATGGCATTTCACCAATCTCATCTAACAGTTGGTAGAGCTCTTCATTTGTTCCTTCATATAAGAAACGGATCGTCCGACCGCGTGATGTGGTGTTATCTATCACTTCCGCCATTAGGTCAGGCCCAAAGTAAAGCTTATTGCCAATACGGATTTTTCGAGCCGGCTCTACCAGCACGTCCCAGAGCATATTTTCCGGTACCAACTCACGCAATAAAAACACCTCAATGTCGGCGTCAGTCTTTTCCTTCTTTCCTTTCAGCCGCGCAGGGAATACTTTGGTATCATTATAAATGAGCACATCTCCCTCATTCAAATACTTATGAATATCGGAAAATTTTTCATGAGTAATGGACTCATCTTCCCGATCAAGAACCATCAGTTTTGAGTCGTCGCGCGGCTCTACAGGCTCTTCAGGAATATTGTAATCATCTATATCAAATTTAAAATCGGTTAATTTCATTATCGAACTTCAGCCTTTTATTTGGTTTTATTAACCCGTATTTTTATTGGATTCAAAGCCTTCAAATATACTCTATTTTCCGGCGGAGGACAAGTTCAATATTTACACAAAGGTGTGCCAGAGCGGTCGAATGGGGCGGTCTCGAAAACCGTTGAGCCGTTTTTCAATTCTAAGGGTTCGAATCTTTTCGAGCTCCTCCCACCGATAATCACCCCTGATGAAAGAGATTTCCATCCCATCTTTTTATTTCAACTTACAGTTTTAAAGACCGTTACCGGGCAAATCAAAGAATGTGTTTCCTCACAAAAGCTCTTTATTGTAGAGCTATACTTTGTTATACTTTATATAGAGCTAATTCGTTATATTAGCCTCTAAGATTTTCTTCAATCTCGGACTATCGTTATGAAAAAAACATCTTACTTCCCATTTCTCTTAGCGTTTCTCGTATTAACATTTGGTATCCATTCTCTGGCATCGGCGCAGCTTCGGGAGAATATGAACAATTCCTCTGCCCTAACGGGCCCCTTAGTTAAATCCGACCCCAGCGAGGGAGCCAACCTTGGGAACCTGTTCAACATGCAGATGGATCATTCCTATTCCATGATGTTTTCCAGTTTTGGAGGACAGATGCAAAATATGAATGCGTATACTAATACCATGCGCTTCTTTTTTTCTGAGAACCTGACGGGACGTGTTGACCTCTCGCTACTGCACTCCCCCTTTGGAGGAAGCTCGTATATGTCTAATAATAACGGAGGGATGAATACGGAGCTGATTATCCGAAACGCTGAACTCAATTATCAACTCAGCGAAAATAGCAACATCAGGCTTCAATTCCAGCAATTGCCTAATAACTACGGGATAAGCCCCTGGGGAATGGGGCAATCAGGCTACGGATACCGTCATCTACAACGACCACCCGTTTTTGACTGAGAATTAAAGAGCGCATGAGCGAACGCAATACCGAAGATTCCAACTCTTTTGTCCTTAACGCCGCTATTGGCTTCTTGAGTCTGCTCTTGGTGTTATTGGTTTTTGGACTATTCACCCGGATTATTTATCCACGGATTGAAAGCCAGCGAGCCAATCAAGATGCCAAGCTTATCGGTAAAGTGATACAACTGGAAGTGCTCAACGGTTGTGGCGTTCCAGGCTTAGCTAACCGTTTTACCTCCACACTTCGAAAAAATGGATTCGATGTTGTAGAAACGGGCAATTTTGAAAACTTTAATATGACCAATACTGTTATTATAGCCCGAACCATCAGCGCCGAAAATGCCCAGCGTGTTGCTGATGCTATCGGGGTCGATCCGGAAAATGTGTTTGTAGAGGCATCAGAAGACTTTTACCTCGATGCCACTGTAGTCATCGGATCGGATTACGAATCTTTAACTCTTAACTAACCATATATGACCGATACTGCTCCCCAAAAAGACCAGCAATTTACCAGCGTCAACAATACCAAAACAGCTGACTCTGATAAACTAATTGATGTTATTACCGAAGCAATGCTCGACCGCAAGGCTGAGGATATTACCGTTATTGATGTACACGGCCTTACCACACTTACCGACAAGTTTGTAGTCTGTCATGCTTCAACCGATGTACAAATTAAAGCCATTGCCAACCACATAAGCCAGGAGACAAAAGAACAGTTGGGAGAAAAACCCTGGAAGGAAGAAGGACGGGAAAGCCGCAGGTGGGTGATCTTAGATTATGTAAATGTAGTGGTTCACATCTTCAAAAAAGAGTTGCGGGAATACTATGCGCTCGAACGAATGTGGAATGATGCCCCTGTCCGCAAAATTGAAGAGACCGCATAATTTTATGCTCACACAACATCTAAAGCTACTGGCAGTCACTTTCGCACTGGCTTGTAGTATCTGTAGCTGTGCATCTTCTGATAATAAACAACATACTACCTACCCGAACCAAGTACAATTGACAGAGCCGGGGGCTATACCCTATACCCCGGGCAAGGTGTATATCGATGCTATTAAACAAATATCGACGGGGGCTTCCGATGGCCTGTTGATCTCAGGATCATTTTCCGATGGATGTACACATTTACAAGCCGTACTACATAATATTGAAGACGACTCCCTTAGCCTCAAAATTTCTGCGTGGCGTAACAAGGAGGCGGTATGTACTCAGGCACTGGTCCCATTTTCTTTTATTTATGACAAGTTATCCTCACAGCAATTGAACAGCTACTCTCAAGTTAGTATAAACGGCCAAACCTACTCTTTCTGATTATGTCAAAGCGTATTCTAATTACCGAACCCATTATTCCTTCTGTCATTGAGAAACTCAAGGAACATTTTAACGTAGATGTCGGTAAACGGGGTGCCTACAATACCGAAGAAGCACTCATAGCAGCCATACCCGATTATGATGCGATTTTGCCCATGCTTTCCAACCCGATCACCGAGGAAGTGATTAAAGCCGGTGACAAACTTCAAATTGTTGCTAACCATGCGGTAGGGTATAATAATATTGACGTAGAAGCTGCTCACAGACATAAGGTACAGGTAGCCAACACCCCCGGTGTATTAACAGATTCTTGTGCAGAATTCACCCTGGCTTTGATGCTGGCCGTAGGTCGCCGGTTATGCCAGGCGCAAGAATATCTGCTTGCAGGAAAATTTGATGGCTGGGAACCCCTGGGTTTTTTAGGGACAGAATTACAAGGCAGTACCCTCGGCATTATAGGCATGGGACGCATAGGACAAGCAGTGGCAGAAAGAGCCAACGCCCTGGGGATGGATATCATCTATCATAACCGAAGCCAGCTTTCGTCAGATATCGAAAGCCAGCTCGATGCAGACTACTGTTCCGATCTTAAGACGCTGATTCCCCAGGCAGATGTCGTCTCCCTCCACTGCCCTCTCACCGAAGAAACACGACATTTAGTTGACGCAGACATGCTGGACCTTATGAAGGATCATGCGATCCTCATCAACACATCCAGGGGGCCGGTAGTGGATGAAGAAGCCCTTGCACAGGCCCTACATGATGGTACTATAGGTGGAGCCGGTATCGATGTATTTGAGGAAGAACCGAAAGTGCATCCCAAGCTCAAAAATGCTCCAAACTGTTTATTAACGCCTCATATTGCCAGTGCCAGTCATAAAACACGGGAAGATATCGGAATGTTAGCAGCCCAAGCTATTATAAAAATACTGCAGGGAAACCCTGCTTCAGAAATTCCTAACTTGATTCAGGCCTAATTTCGGTTCATATTAACACCATCAGATGAACCGATTTTTTTCATGAAAAACTCCTTGAATACCCAGCGGACCTACTATTTGTTAGGATGGACCCTAGTGGGTTTGCTGTTGGTTCTTCTTGCCCTCGAGGGGTGGCGTTATGGCGTCAAACCTTCAGAAGAAGACAACTTACAGCGGATAGAGCAACAGCTTACCACGGCGGCACAGCGCTTTCAAACCAAACAACATGAGCTGCTTCAGCGATCTGAAAAATTAGCCGCTACCCTGCAAACACCCCTAATCCGCAGCCAGCCTCCATCGGACCTCTACCAGCTATTATCTCCCTATACAGACCTTTGGAGTATCGCCCTTTTTCAAAATAACCAGCCCATTGTATGGAGAGGATTTGCTCTTCAGGAACGAGAAGAAGACTTGTTTGATGAACCATTTGAGTCAAGTATTGTTCTCCGCCAAAAAAATAATACCATATTCTGGGAGTGCCACGTCCCATTCAGCTTACAACAAGATGACAATACGACCTGGTATCGCCTGTTTACCAGTTATCGCATTGAGCAAAGCAACCCACTGGCTATCGGAAACTCCAGCGAATACAACTTATTCCGATCAGAGGTAGCAAAAAATTATCCGCTGGATTTCAGTATCTTCAGCACACCACCTTCCGATACCCTAAAATCTCAACAGCTTTCCAATCTTGCCGGTGATTCTGTAGGCGTTGTTTATGCAACCGACAACAGGTTTAATCAGATGGAGCAGGAATGGAGCCAAGACAACCAGTTCTGGCGTTCCTCATATATTGTATTGTGTTTCCTTGTTTTCGTCTTTTTGTTCTTTGTTGGAGCAGTGGATACCATCAGCTGGTCTTTTGCGCTATTAATCCAACTCCTGTTTATTGGAATTGGCTGGCTCATCTTTAATTACACTGACCTGCTTTTTTATTGGGCGCAATCGCTGGCAGAGACTACGAATACCAGCTTAACAACTTCGGTGGTTCAGCAGTTAGGCAAGGTCTTTACCAATGTCGTTTTTGCCCTGCTTGCCACCATTGCTATTGCCCGGAAACTTCCCTTTTTCAACCGAAAACTTAAAGCAACGTCTTATTTGAGCTCTATCGGTATTGCAAGCCTCTTTGGAACGATAAATGCCTTGGCAATACCCGCCGTATTCAACTGGATCTACCAATACACCATTATCGGTAATATTCGCCTCCTCGATTTACGAATTTTCCCCTATGGCCGAACCATTGTACTCTATCTGGTTGTAGGCATCAGCTTGTTAGCCTTGGGTATTCTGCTGATAACCCTCAATCGATTTCTTTTCCGCACAACCCGAAGCCATATAAAACTTTCGGTTTCCATACTTAGTATCTCATTTATCATCAGCCTTTTTGCAGTTCAAATACTTGTGCTCGAACAGGCTGCTCTAAACTGGATATTCTATTCAAGCATTTGCAGTTTTATCTGTATTGCAGGCATTGCCTTGGGCCATTCAAAACGTAACGTATGGATCTACTCTCTTTCTCCGCTTCGACACGTTGTGTTGGCAAGTACTCTTATTGCAGCCATCAGTATGCCGATGTTTTATCAAGCCTACCTGCAAAACCTGGATCAAGAACTGTTAAAAACGGCCCGCAACTTTGCAAGAGAAGAAGACAACCAGGCTGAACAACTCACTGAACAGCTGCTGATAACACTTGAAAAAGAATTTCGATCTGTCACTTACGATGATATCCGAAACAATCCTTCTTCTCTGCAGGCCCGTTTTACCCAAACAATACAAAATTTCCTTCAGCCCCAATGGAACTCCTACTCCTTTGATCTTCAGCTTGTCAATCGCTACGAAGAACTTATAGCAGATTATTCTACCAACTTAAATTCCCCAGAGTGGGTTGATGACTTTAGTATCAACTCCTATGAGTTGGCTACTGAAATCCTGCAGATCACAAAATCCGCTATCCGTCCGGTCGTTCAGCAACCCAATGTTGTTAACCAGGAAGATTACAGCACCTTCTACAGAGGATGGATTCCCGTTTATGGACCTTCCACGCAGACGCCCATAGCATGGATACTCTGTTCCGTTTATAAAGAACGTCCGCAATTTAATAAACCCATCCGGGCAGTCATGGCCTCGCTCACCTACGAGGATTGGAATAGTGCTTTCCTGATGCAAAAGTATGAGAATGAACAACTCGTCAATACCCGCCAGCAGGGATTTGCCGGTTACTTTCCAAAATATCAGCGACTAAACCAATCGGAAGTTCAAGCCCTGGCCAGCGATTCCCTGATTTATTTTACCAATAATACTGCCGAATCCACCTATCGCACACTGTTGCGGAAAGAATCAGAAGCGGCGTCGATAAAAATCAGTACTTCGTTGGCCGAATACCGGGTCATATTGTTCTCTTTCTTCCGGTTCTGTTTTACCCTCCTGATTGTAGGATGCCTTATCGCCCTTATCCTGCACCTTTTGAGCGGAGGCTACCTTCCCTTTCTTGGAGAAAAGAAACGCTTTCAGGATCGTATCCTTGACAGTTTTCTGCTGGCTACACTTATTTTCCTGGGATTTCTTATTGCTACCTCTCACTATGCCATCAAGCAACAGAACCAGGATATTGTCCGCCAAGAGCTATTTGATAAACTTGAACGACTGGCCGGTTCTATTGAATCGAACGAAATGGTCCGCAATCACTTAAATCTCGGATCTTCTTTTTCCTTAGAATCACTTGCCACTCCCTGGAATGCCGATGCCACCCTTTATACTAAACATAATGCTCAGCATAAAGTCAGTGAAACCACGACACCACAAATTTATCAACAACATTTGTTGCCGACAGCTCTGCCTTATGAAATTTTCAACCAACTCTATGTGCAGCAACAGCGCGATGCATTTGCTACGGTCAACCTTGCAGGGCAATCACTGCTTATCGGTTATCGGCTCATCCTCAACCAAGAGAGAGAGCCGGTTGCAACCCTTGCTATTCCGACCTTCCTGGAATCTCCCAAATATGACCAACAGCTTCTGGAAACCACAAGCTACCTGATCCTCGCGTATCTTCTGGTATTTGGTCTCTTTATTCTGGGTTCGGCTTTTATCTCCAAGTCACTGACGCGGCCATTGAACTATATCCAAAGTGGACTTAATAAAATTTCGGGTGGTAACCTGGATACCACCATTCCCGTCACCAGTCATGATGAAATTGGGAACCTGGCGAAAGCCTATAATAAGATGGTATTCAGGCTTAAAAAATTACAAAAAGAGTTAGCTGAGGCAGAGCGAGAGGCAGCGTGGAAAGAGATGGCCCAGCAAGTAGCCCATGAGATAAAAAATCCACTTACCCCCATGAAACTTAACGTTCAGCACTTGGAACGACAGTTGAAAACAGGCAATAATGAGGGACCGGAGCTCAAAGCTCGTATCCAAAAAATAACCGGCAACCTGATTGAACAAATCCAGTCTCTCAGTAATATTGCCTCTGACTTCTCTAAGTTTTCCCAGCCCGTGGAAGAAGATTTTACAACTGTAGATCTTGGTGCCCTTTTAACATCCGTAGCCCAGCTCTATGAGCACGATAAGAAGATGGATATTTCCCTGCAATTATCCTCACGCCCTATTAAAGTTCAGGGCGCGACCGATGATCTGAAGCGGGTTTTCATCAATATGGTGAAAAATGCATACGAAGCGATGGATGGAGAAGGCGGACACATTGCTCTTTCACTTTATGAACGAAAGGGGCACGCTTTTGTAGAAGTGGAAGACAACGGCCGAGGCATCCCCGAAGAAAACCGGGGCAATGTATTTGTACCCAGCTTTTCAACGAAATCTGGTGGTACGGGACTGGGCCTTGCCATCTGTAAAAAAATTATAGACGCACACGGTGGCAGCATCTCCTTTGCTTCCGTTGAAGGAGAAGGTACCACCTTTGTGATAAAGCTTGCGCTCAGTTAGCAGGTTGTAGGTAAAGCCTGACGATTTATAGGTTCCTTATCAAGCATTTATTTCAATAACTTTCAACTTTTTAACCTTCAACCTTATACTTAACACTTCTGCTATCAACATTAATCAAAGGCAATGGTAACACCTACAGCCATCAGCGGCGTGCGGTATTTTCGGGTATATCCGGCATTTATAAATCCACGGACATTGATTTTACTGCCCGACAGATCAGGACTCTGTCCCATTAATCGCAATCCATACCACTGAACATTAAAGGTGGGCTCTCCACCAGACCATTGACCTTCCTTTTCCACAAACTGCATCGGCTGAGTTCTAAAAAAAGCCCCTACACTTAATCCGCCTCCGGCTTTTTCCAGTATCGGTCGCTGTATAATCAGTTCTCCTCCATTCTCCACTGCTAACCGATAATTGACGGTAGCAAAGACTTTCTCAATGGTGCGAACAGTAGCATCCATATGCATACCGGTAAGGATAAGACCCGGGCTAAAGGCCACTGCAACCCGACGACCGTTCCCAAAAGAAAACCCAAAACCCGGATTAACAACGTTCCTCATAAAATCTTGACTCAGATATGGCGACTGCTCGCTTCCGTGTTCACCAACAGCTGCTTCTTCTAATGCAGAATGCATTGGCATAGCCGATACCACGGTCACTGCTCCTCCGTAGCGAATAAAAGGAAGAATCTCTTCATGTTTCTGCCCGTATGGATCGCTGGAAGAAAAGACCAGTCCTTCAGTCACTGGCATCTGGATACCGCAACCAACCAAGAATAGCACCCCTCCCAATACTCCAAATACATATCTCACGATGTAAAAGTATTGACCGTTAATCTTTTACTTCTTATTAATAGTACACCCAAAAGAGCGAGCATAACTATTCTTCTATCTATTAATACTGCCAAACATTAAAACAAAAATGCCCTTTTACTGATACTCATGAGAGACATATTAAAATCTGTTTTAACTATCTTTTGCGCCTCATTTTTCGTACTATAATCCACTTTTTCAAAAATTCTTAGTTTCGACTCTGTAGTGCTCTCATATCTAAAATCAGAAAAGTATAATATTCGTAAAGAGGCCGGTCAGACGCTCAAAGTCGGCCTGCCTGTCATCATTGCGCAGCTTCTGCAAATGTCAATGAATTTTGTGGATACGGTAATGGCCGGAAACTTATCGGCACAGGACCTGGCTGCTGTAGCCGTAGGTGGCGCGATCTTTATGCCGTTCATGATGCTCGCGGCGGGAATCCTAATGGCCGTAACTCCCGTCATCGCCCAGCTTATCGGGGCCCGCAAATTTCGTGAGGTAGGAATCAATGTGCGTCAGGTTCTTTGGCTCAGCCAAATGTTAGCCATTCCTATTTTTTTCCTGATCAGAAACCTCGAATTTGCAATGGTTTTTCTGGATGTAGAGCCGGCCATCATTCCTATTGCTCAGGGTTACTTAAATGCAATATCATGGGGTGTTTTTGCCGTTGCAGGCTATATGGCGCTCCGTTTCTTTAATGAGGGCCTCTCCGCAACCCGGCCCGGCATGTACTTTGCACTACTTGGCGTCTTCGTAAATATTGCAGGCAACTACATTCTGATGTACGGCAAATTCGGATTGCCCGAACTGGGGGCCCGGGGCTGTGGGTATGCTTCGGCTATTGTCGGTGTCGTCATGTTTGTTGGAATGCTCCTATTCACCTATAATTATGAATCTTATCAGCGGTTTAACATTTTCGATTCTTTTCGTAAACCGAACTGGCCCTATCTTAAAGAGCTCTTACAGGTTGGCGTACCTATCGGACTGAGTTCTACCATGGAAGTGAGCATGTTTGCGCTTGTCAGCCTGCTGATGGGATCCATCGGCACCATTGCCGTAGCGGGTCATCAAGTTGCCATCAACTTTTCAGCGATGACCTTCATGGTTCCCTTTGGTCTTTCAACGGCTATTACTACACGGGTCGGCAACGCTATCGGCAAGGGGTCGATCTATGAAGCGCGTCGTCGTGGCTACGTTGGCATTGGCCTGGCCACTCTTTTTATGTGTGTTACCGCCATGATCATGTACCTTTTCCCAGATCTGATCACCAGTATTTATACCCAGAATGCAGACGTTCAGGAAGTCGCTATCAGCCTTCTGTATATGGCAGCTATTTTTCAAATATCCGACGGCTTGCAAGTAAGCGGTTATGGTGCTTTACGGGGATTGAAAGATACAACATTGCCCATGGCTGTTAACTTTGTAGCTTACTGGCTGGTAGGGCTGCCTCTTGGCTACTATCTCGGCCTCGTGCGAGGGATTGGTCCACAGGGGCTTTGGATGGGACTCATAGCCGGACTCACTATTGCCGCTATTCTTCATAACATCCGATTTTACAAGCTCACCCGGCGTTCCCAAACATAATCTGGACAACATTTTTCCGCTTTAGATTAGGATTTGGGATTTTTTACCGCCAAATTTGAGTATTGCTACATTACACTCCCGACAAGAGAATCCATATCGATTCATGGCGGCCTATATTCACAATATTGCAACCGTTGTTCCTGAACGCTCGTACCGGCAAGATTTTCTGCGTGAGCAGATGAAAAAATATATTGGCCAGCGAGATATCAGCCGGCACATCATCCATCGGATATATGCCAAGTCAGGCATTAAAAAGCGGCATACGGTTATTGATGATTTCCGGGCCAACGGAGATCCCAGAGTATTCTTTCAACAGGACGGAAGCCTGTCTACCCCTTCAACAGGGAAGCGAAATCAACTCTATATCGAAAAGGCTAAACCTCTTTGGGTTAAAACAGCCCGAAAAACAATCGAGGAGAATCCCTCTGTTAACAAAACCGATATTACCCATATTATCACGGTATCATGCACTGGTTTTTTTGCTCCGGAGCCAGGCTTTGAAATCATCAAAGAGCTCAATTTATCCTCCTCCACCGAACGTTTCCACCTGGGCTTTATGGGATGTTTTGCTGCCTTCCCGGCTATGAAAATGGCCCAATCCTTTTGTGCAGCCCAACCCGATGCCAACGTATTAATCGTATGCCTGGAACTTTGTACCCTGCACTTGCAAAATTCCGAAGCCACCGACCATCTTATTTCGGCCTCTGTATTTGCCGATGGGGCAGCCGGGTTGATCGTCAGTGCCCGACAACCTGTAAAACGAGCATTAAAACTTGAACATTTTTCCACAACCATTGCCGAAGAAACGGAGGAAGATATGGCCTGGACGATTGGCGACACTGGCTTTGAAATGGTACTTTCAAGCTATGTTCCGGACCTGATTAAATCGAACCTTTCAGACGCTATTCAACCTCTTCTTGAGGCTTACCACATTTCGTTAGCCGACATTAACCGTTGGGCCGTACATCCCGGTGGGCGGGCCATCCTTGACAAGGTTCACCAAAGCTGTAACCTTCAGCCTGAGCAGCTTGCAGCTTCAAGAAAGGTACTTGCCAATTATGGAAATATGAGCAGTGCAACCATCTTGTTTGTGCTTAAAGAGCTTCTGGATTCCACGGAAGAAAACAATAAAACTACCACATTAGCTTTAGCATTTGGTCCCGGCCTTACCATCGAAAGTGCACTACTAACAACCACCGATCCTGCGTAGTTATGCCTTTTTTCCTTTCCATGCGCGACACGGATAGCACAGAAAAGATGGATCGTCCGGACTGTGATCACACCGAACTTTGGAATACCTATCGGCAATTTTCTACCATTAATGCTCTTCTCTCTCAATGGAGAAAAATCTATCGAAGCCGGCTTCGCCCCTACCTTCAAAGCAAAACTCACAGCCATATTTTAGATATCGGTTTTGGCGGAGGAGACATCCCGATAAAACTGGCACAGTGGGCCAATCAGGATAACCTCCGGCTTTCCGTTACTGCTATAGATCCCGATGAGCGAGCTTTTAATTTCGCGCAGCAAATAGCCTCTCCCAATAATGTTAAATTTCTACACTGCTCTGCTGCTGAATTATTAGCTTCTAACCG
This sequence comes from Fodinibius salsisoli, assembly GCF_026229185.1. GTDB lineage: Bacteria > Bacteroidota > Rhodothermia > Balneolales > Balneolaceae > Fodinibius > Fodinibius salsisoli. Next base: position 14,726 of record NZ_JAGGJA010000007.1, read on the forward strand.
AAACTACGACTTTGTCATATCGAACCACCTGCTTCACCATTTATCGCCGGATGAACTGCCAAAAGTATTGTCGGAAGCCAAAGCGTTAAGCAACCACGCAATTATCTTTAATGATATAAAGCGCAGTGATATTGGCTATGCTCTTTTTAATGTCTTAGCGCGTCCGACCTTCCGGAGTTCATTTATTACCCATGATGGACTCACTTCCATCAAAAAGAGCTATACCCCAGCAGAATTACAGCAAACGGTTCCCAAGGGATGGCAGGTCCAAACCCTATTCCCTTTCCGGTTACTCTTAACTTATCACCACAATGGATAACGATTCCAAATATTCGGTTATCATTGTTGGTGGAGGTCCCGTGGGCCTCTTGCTGGGTGCACTGCTGATTAAAGCTGGTATCTCATGCCGCATTCTTGAACAAAATGCTGCTCCAACCCCTGATTCGCGTTCGTTTGGCATCCATCCCCCTTCTCTCGAAATTTTAAGCTCCATAGGCCTTGCCAAATCAATGGTCCAGGAGGGGTGTTGTATTCGACGCGGCCATGCGTTTACAAACACACAACCATTGGGAACACTTTCTTTTAGTTCCTATCCCAGCCCGTTCAACTTTATACTTTCACTTCCCCAAAACCGTACTGAGCAGTTACTTGAGCAACACCTCCAAAAACTTCGGGAGAAAGTACTCCTTCGCGGAGCTACAGTAGTTGATATTTCTGAAAAGGGAGGTAAGGTGTTTGTTACCTATCTGAAAGACCAACAACCGGTGACCATCAAAGCAGATTACCTTGTGGGCTGTGATGGGAAAGAGAGCTTTGTCCGCAAAACGACCGGTATTACCTTTGCGGAAAAGAAGTATCCCGATACGTACGTGATGGGAGACTTCACTGACACCACTTCATTTGGTAATGACGCTGCAATTTATCTCTGTGATGAGGGAGTCATTGAGTCCTTCCCCCTGCCTGATAATCAGCGCCGATGGGTAGTAAAAACGAAACATTATATTCTATCAAACCAACGATCTGCTATTGAGGAATCCGTTAGCCAGCGAATCAATCGTAATTTATCACAAACCGAGCATTCTATGGTCAGCAGTTTTGGTGTTCAACGATGTATAGCCAAGCATATGGTTCGGGGACGAATTATCCTGGCAGGTGATGCTGCCCATGTTGTGAGTCCCATTGGTGGTCAGGGGATGAACTTGGGATGGCTCGGGGTAGATGATTTGGCTCAATGTCTTCAACAGATTCTCATAAATAAGGCAGATCCTGGAGAAATATTAGATTCTTTTGAACGGCGACGAAAAAAAGCGGTAGCTAATGCTGCCCGAAGAAGTGAATTCAATATGCGCCTTGGCCGCAGAGTTACTTATCCTCGCCTTCGAAATAGGCTGGTTGCAATGATGCTCTCTCCTCCCCTATCAAAATTTATGGCTCAACTATTTGCCATGCGGGGTATCGAGCGGTGGATCACCTGACCCTCAACGACTAAACCGCAACGAATATCGTGTTCCGTTTTCTGTACTCACGTTGATGGAGCCCTCAAGCCGATCGGCTAACGCTTTTATAACCCAGCACCCTATAGAATCCTCCTTACCTATAGCAAAGTTATTTCCGATTCCTTTCCCATTATCTGAGACAACAATTTCAATATTTTCTTCCTGGTCTTCAGAAATAAGAATTTTTATCTCTCCCTGCTGCATAGAACTAAAGGCGTGCTTGTAAGCATTTAAAATAAGCTCATTCATGATGAGACCACAGGTCATAGCCTTATCTGCCTCTATCTCCTGGATGTCATCGGCTTCGATGGAGATACATATCGTTTCTTCATTATTCGAAAATGTATCTATAATCTTGTGAGTCAGATTGCGAAAATAATTGGCTAAATCCACACTTTTCTTAGTGCCAAGCTGATAAAGCAAGCTATGTACCTGGGTAATGGATTGTATACGTGAACTTGTCCGCTGTAATGTATCAATAGCATTCTGGTCGCTAATTTCTGAAAGGTCTACTTCTATAAGTGAAGTAATAGTGGAAAGGTTATTTTTTAACCGATGATGAATTTCTGTCATCAATAACTCATCTTCCCGGAGCCTGGATTCTAATTCATTAGCTTGTTCAATACTTTCGATAACACAGGCAACATGTTGGGCAAGCAGTTTTACAAGTCTAATAGATTCTTCATTTAATGCATTGCTCTCGCGAAGACTTACTACCTGCAATATCCCGACGATATTACCCTTGCCACTTTTTAATGGCAAACATATTGCTTGCTGGATTTTCTCGTCTATCTCTTTTACCAGAAAAGAGGCTTGAACATCCTTATCGAACGTGAATGGTTTTCCCGTAGCCAATACTTTTTCTGCAAGAGCCTTCTGTTTTGACCATGATAGACCAATCTCACCATCTTTTTTTATCTTCGACAAAGGTGGTGACCTAAACACTCCTTTATTGCGATCGATTAATATCAGATTCGCAAATTCAGCAGTTACAATTGACTTTACTGTTTTAATACTTTCATCAACAACAGAAGCAATGGTTTCGCAGCGACTGATTTTATTCATCCTTTTGACAAGGATTTCCATCCGTTCGCTTTCACTCGCCTCCGTAGATATACCTTGTGTATCTTCTTTTTGCTCTAACTCAAACATAACTGATTCCCCTCTCAGTTATTATTACTTTATTTTTTTATCTCTTGACCTCAACACAAATAACTACTTTTTTGAGGTATTTTTAAAGCCCCGAAAAGATTATTAGCAATTTATAATATTCTGTGCAAAAATAAAAAAGGCCCGACCTCTCGGTCGAGCCTTTCGAATAGTGTTATCTAATCTTCTGCTACGTTTATTTTTGGGCTTTATCAGCTTTGTGGTAATCACGCAGCACATAATGCAAGATCCCGCCGTTGCGATAGTAATCAATTTCGACAGGAGTATCGATACGACATACTGCTTCAAAAGAAATGGTCTCGCCATTTTCTTTGGTTGCCGTAACGGGTACTAAATCTCGTGGCTGTAAATCATCTGATACCTCTATATCAAATGTTTCAGAGCCATCCAGACCTAATTCATCTGCGGATTCGCCTTCCTTGAACTGGAGTGGAAGAACCCCCATTCCTACAAGGTTGGAGCGGTGGATACGCTCATATGACGTGGCAATAACGGCTTCGACACCAAGTAGTATCGTTCCTTTTGCTGCCCAGTCTCTGGAAGAACCTGTACCATATTGTGTGCCGGCCAGAGCAACCAATGGTGTACCATCTTCTTCGTATTTGGTAGCGGCATCAAAAATGGTTGTCACTTCATCATCCGGGAAATACTTGGTAAATCCACCTTCCGTGCCCGGTGCTAATTGGTTCTTAAACCGAACATTAGCGAATGTTCCTCGTGTCATCACCCGGTCATTACCGCGACGTGAACCATAAGAGTTAAAATCTCTGGTCTCAACGCCATGCTCAATCAAGTACTTTCCAGCGGGGGTATCTACGCCAATATTACCTGCTGGAGAAATATGGTCGGTTGTGATAGAGTCACCAACCTTCACGAGTGCCCGCGCCCCATTAATTGATGTAATTGGATCCGGTTCTTCTCCCATATCCATAAAGAAGGGAGGCTCCTGAATGTAGGTCGATTCATCTTTCCATTCATAGAGCTCGCCTCCGCCGACGGGAATAGCATCCCACTCTTCGGATTTGAAAATATCTCCATACTGCTTATCAAACAGCTCTGGACGAATAGCGCTGTCCAGATGCTCAGTGATTTCTTCGGATGTAGGCCAGATGTCTTTCAGATACACCTCATTGCCGTCTTCATCCTTGCCAAGAGGCTCATGTTCCAGATCAATATCAACGGTACCAGCCAAGGCATAAGCTACAACCAGTGGGGGCGATGCCAGGTAGTTGGCTTTTACCCAAGGGTGAATTCGTCCCTCAAAGTTACGATTCCCTGAGAGCACGCCAGCTACAATCAGGTCGCCTTCTTTAACGGCGGTCTCTACAGCTTCCGGCAGAGGTCCTGAATTTCCAATACAAGTTGTACATCCATAGCCGACCAGGTTAAAGCCCAGCTGATCCATGTATTCGGTCAGCCCTGCTTCTTCTAGGTAATCGGTAACTACACGCGAGCCCGGTGCCAGAGATGTCTTGACATAAGCAGGCACTTTCAATCCTTTTTCGAGTGCCTTCTTTGCAACAATTCCCGCCCCCAGCATAACGCTTGGGTTCGAGGTGTTGGTACAAGAAGTGATGGCAGCAATGACTACATCGCCATGCTTCATCTCAATTTCCTGGCCGTTCTTATAAATTCCTTTGTTTGCCAGCTTTTCTTGCTCCAGATTGAAGCCCATAGTGGGATCATTACTGGTAAGGCTGCTCTCGAAAGTCTTCTTCATATTCGGCAGCGTAATACGATCGTGCGGCAGCTTTGGACCGGCCAAAGAAGTTTCAACGTCTCCCAAGTCGAGCTCCAAGGTATCCGTATATTCCGGATCGGGAGTATCTTGCTTATGGAAGAGTCCCTGGGCACGCATATAATTCTCAATGAGCTGTACTTGCTCTTCATCACGCCCCGTACGGCGTAAGTAACGCATAGACTCGCTATCCATGGGGAAGAAGCCCATCGTAGCCCCATATTCCGGTGCCATATTAGCGATGGTTGCACGGTCTGGGAGACTCATATTCTGCAGGCCGTCTCCATAGAATTCTACAAACTTGCCCACTACTCCGTGGCGACGCAACATCTGTGTGACGGTCAGCGTAAGGTCGGTAGCTGTAATTCCTTCACGCAGCTTTCCGGTCAACTTCATTCCTACCACTTCCGGAACCAGCATGTGGATAGGTTGCCCCAACATTGCAGCTTCGGCTTCGATACCGCCAACGCCCCAGCCTAAAATACCGAGACCGTTAATCATCGTAGTGTGAGAGTCGGTACCAACGAGCGTATCAGGGAAAGCAACAGTAGACCCATCTTCTTCATCACGGGTAAAAACACCTTGTGCCAAATACTCAAGGTTTACCTGGTGTACAATACCCCGTCCTGGAGGTACCACGCGAAAGTTATCAAAGGCTTTCTGCCCCCATTTCAAGAATTCATAACGCTCGCGATTGCGTTCAAACTCGCGTTCAACGTTATGCATGAACGCGTATTCCTGGCCAAACTCATCAACCTGAACGGAGTGATCAATCACCAAATCGACCGGCACCTGCGGATTAATAGCTGTAGCATTTCCGCCCATCCGTTTCATCGCGGATCGCAGGGCTGCCAGGTCAACAACGGCGGGCACACCTGTAAAGTCTTGCAAAACCACACGCGATGGTTTGTACGGTATTTCTCCCTCAGGATTTTTGGCATCATAATTGGCCAGCAGCTCAATATCTTTATCAGTAATAATAAAACCGTCATGCTCACGGAGCACTGCCTCCAACAAAATACGAATGGTAAAAGGAAGCTTGTTAATATTGTCAAATCCGTGCTCTTCCAGCTTTTTTAAGCTGTATAGGTGAGCTTTTCCGGAACCGGTATCAAATTCGGTTTTTGTACTTTTAAATTTGCTCTGATTACTCATCGGTTCTGAAGTATTTAGGTTAATCCGTTATAAAATTCTTCGAATCCTTTATTTAGTTTGCGCAAAGTTATCACTTATTTTACAGAATATCTTCTTTCTTGCCGATAAATTTGCCAACCTTTATTCTTCCTTTCCCTTCGCTTCTTCGCAGGGCATCAAGTTATCCTGCGCATCATAACAATTTTTGATGGGCACTTCCCTTTTTGCTATTCCTGCTACAACCCCGGTTCCATTCTCTATGTTGGATACAACATCCGGCAACTGCATTTCTTGCTCACTTAGATCGGTAAGGTCCGGCCAATCGTTACTGCCTGCCGCTATATGCAGCTCTCTTTTGTTAATTATAAAAGCATCATAGCCTGTTTCACCTGCGATTGCGCTTCTTTCATTAAATATCAACCGAAAGTCTTCACTATTGGGATCTTCATATAAAATATCCAGATATGAGATACTCACTTTTACTTCGGGCCCTAAATCACCGAGAAATTCACGAATTTCTTGCACATGAAAAACAACATCTGCCATCACCAGCGGTTCCGAGGTCGATCCGTTAACCTTTACCTCTCCGCCCTCCTCGGAATACGTAACTAAAGGTAAAGGTAACTTTGATGGGGTTGTTACCGTAACACTACTTTTTTGCCCCTCTGCTCCCACTGCTTCAACAATATACTCTTCCTTGGGATATATTTTTTCTGTCGTCCAATAATTCCAAACGTAAGCATCTCCGCCAAAGACAAAAAGAGAGTCGTTAAGCTGAAGGGTCTTCCCAGTGCTTTTGCGTGTTAACGTCACCTCTGTATTATTGGAATCAGGCTTTGATGGGATGAGCTTTCCATGAATGGGCATCACCCTAACCCACTGTGTGTCTGCATGGACATCCAGCGTGCCATATATTGAATAGGTATATTGATCATTTTCCTGCAAGGGGTCGAAATTGCTTTCACACCCTGCAATCTGTATCAGAAAGCCTATCATTAATATTGCCAACAGTCCATCTATTCTGCTCATACCATTCATCATAATATTTGATTCTACTTAAGAAACGTTACGACCACTATTAGCTTACTCTTTGGTCAGCACTTCACAAAAAATCAGATCCCCCCTATCATCATAACAACTTCTCAAAAACCCTTTCCGCTGAGCCATCCCAGCCACATGCCCTACTCCCATTTCGATATTTGAACCAACACCAGGAGACATAATTTCTTCTTCGCTTAAATCAGTAAGGGAGAGCCAGCTTTCGCTGCCCGTGGCTACATACAGTTCTCTTTTATTTATTTGATACCTTTTATTGTGGCCTATTTCGTCTAAAATCAATTCTTCTCCATCAAACTCAGCAAGATAAACTCCATCCGAAGTTCTGTTTATTTCTTCGAGAAGAGAAGAAACGACTTCAAGCTCCTCGGTAAGGGTTCCGACCTCTGTAATTATCTGTATAGAATATTTGATATCCATCCTTACCAAGGGACTACCACTTGATCCCTTGATCTCCCCTCTATTCTCCTCAACAGAATACTTTACCAAAGGCAACGACAACGAATCCGGAACGGTAAGCTGAGCGCTACTATAAAGACCGTTAGCGCCCTCTGCCTCTATCACATATTCTTCCTTGGGATGGATCTCTTCTGTCGTCCAATAATTCCAAACGTAAGCATCTCCGCCAAAGACAAAAAGGGAATCGTTTAGCTGAACGGTCTTACCGGTACTTGTCTGGGTTAAAGTGACTTTAGTATTGTTAGAATCGACTTTAGATGAAATGAATGTATCATGGATGGGGGTCACCCGCACCCATTGGGTATCTGCATATACATCCAGCGTACCATAAACCGAATAGGCATACTGGTCATTTTCCTGCAAGGGTTCAAAGTTACTTTCACACCCTGCAATTGGGATCAGAAAGCCTATCATTAATATTGCCAAAAATCCCTCCTTGCTATTCATACCCTTCCTCCATCACATTGATTCTATTTTTAAAGAGACATAAGGCATAAACGAAAGCTGATTAATACCCTGCTGTTTGTAGACATCGTAGAAAAACAAGTTGCGCTTGTCATACGCATTGACCGCGCCAATCTGCAATCGCGTTATAAAATCATCGGATACTTTAATGGCCTGTTCCAGCGAAACATCAAGTCGATGAAACTCTGGCAACCGACCCTGAAAAGGTTTTTCCATGAGTATTCTTGGATCTCCGTAATCATCTCTAATTTCTGGTGGACGTTCCTCGAAACTAAAATAACTGTCAAATCCCAGAGGACGAGTGAAGGGTAAACCGGAACCATAGATCCAACTTACATTGGCCGTAAACCCTTTATAGTCAAAGCCGCCCTTTACATTAAGCTTGTGTCGCCGATCATGGGGAGGGTTATAACTTTGGACCGGGGTCCCAAACCATGTACTAAAATGGTCCTGTGCAGTTTCATATTCTGTCAGTGCATACCCATAGCCTACGCCGAAATAAACGTTTTGGCTGTCAAAGTCCAACCGTATATCCGTGCCCATGGACGAACCTTTGGCATACGCAAGCTCCGTTTGGGATTGAGCAACCGTACTCCAGGCTGCCACCGGAATATTATCCATCTGCTTATAGTATCCTTCAACAGAAAAATCAAAATAGCGCCCTATTGGTTGATGCCAACCTAAAATAGCATGTTTAGCTCCCATCCTTCGTTCTTGATCGGGCATAATCCTCCATGCTGTAAAAGCCGTTCCAGCATCGCGGAAATCGGAAATACCAACCAATGGCTGATGATAAATTCCAAGAGCAACGTTAACCTCTTCGTTAACTTTACCCCTTGGGCGCCATGACATTTGGAACCTGGGTTCTATACCAGCTTTTACCTTACCAAGGTAGGAGCTTGCAGAAACACCCGGCACAATAGATACCTTATTTCCAAAGGGGATAGTCGCTTTGACATACAAACCTGTACTTAAAAATGTTCTCTTTTTTTCTTCCGTGGCTCTAAATCGACTGGACATATCATGATGGAGGTTTCTAAAATCAGTATAGAACCCATAGTCCAACCTGACCTCCCCAAGGTTCTGCACTAGGCTGATATCAACATCAGACTTGAAAATATTGGAAAAACGCCCACGTGTATCCGCACTCCCAGCCTCATTTGAAAAATATGAAAATCCCACATTCAAATCGAAAAAAGATACAGACGACTCTTCGGAGACCCCGGCACAGCGCCCGCCGGCTACTACATTATTCCACTTAAAAAACTCATCCCCTTCAAAGTCAAGCCTGCCCCTGTCATAAGTCCGCATTAAAAGCGCTGAACAATTTACATTTTCCCCTACACTACTGTATTTCGCAAGTTGACTATTAAAGCGAAGAGGCTGCTTCTCATCCAAATACAGCTGACTGGACTCCTCAATTAATGATCCTTTCATGGAGATCATCAGCGAGCTTTTCCCCTCTTTAACGGGAGTTTCAAAAAAGACATCTGATACAAACGGGCTTATGGAGGCCGACCATTTATAGTCATATAGGTTGCCATTTTTGAGCTGTATATCCATTACTGAAGACGTGCGGCCATGATACTCAGCGCCAAACCCTCCCGCATATAAATCAACTTTTGAGACCACCTCTTCCGGAAAGATCGAAAAGAAGCCTAAGATGTGGAAAGGTTGATAAATCTGGACCCCATCCACCAGAACCAAATTTTCGGTGGGTGTCCCTCCTCTTATAAATAGCTGTCCCCCCCGATCTCCGGTAGCAACTACTCCCGGCTGTGTTTGTAAATAGCTGGCCAAGTCTCCACTGGCGGCAGGGCTTGGGATACGTCCCAAATCTTCTGGCCGAATGCTTACTTTGCCGACTTCTACATTTTCCTGAACACCCGAAACTGTTACTTCATCTAAACTTTCATTCCAACGGTTCAGACGTATGTTTTTTAAGTAGCTACGATTACTTGCAAGCCGAAGGGTATCCGTATAGGTTTCATAACCGACATATCGAACGGTAAAAAGGTATGTTCCAGGTGTTAACCCACCCATTTCGTACAAACCATTGGTATCCGTTGTGGTACCCGTTGTCAGCGTTTTGCCTTCCAACTGTTTCAAAATAATATTTGCCATCTCAAGGCTATTTCCTGTTTGGCGATCACTAATGATGCCATGTACCTGAACCTCTTGTGCCCTGAGAATGGGTATAAACACGCAACATAAAAACACCCCACACAAAACTTTTTTATAATCCATCACAACTCTTTTATTCTTTAATAGTTTAAATCTTGTGATTTTCTACCCTTACTTACAACTAAGAATGTATAAAATGTTCATTACAGCTGCAGACTTAGAAATCGCATGATAATGTTAGACTTACACAGATCCTAACACCTCGGGATGTGCTTTTACCTCTTTGTAAAAGCATACTTTTTATAAGCTTGTATGTAATTGTCTTCTAGAAGCGTGTTTCTATAAAAATTTATCATTGCAAATGGATTTAAATAAGCCTATTTTGCGGGACTTCATACAAAAGCAATTTTTAAACAACTTTTAACCGTGGATACTAATAGTTACAAGACCTACTCTGCTAAAGCGAGTGATATCGATAAGAAATGGGTTCTTGTTGATGCCGAAGGACACGCTCTTGGACGTGTTGCTACTAAAGTTGCAACTTACCTGAGAGGGAAACATAAGCCTGAATTTACTCCCCATATGGATACCGGTGACAATGTTGTTGTCATTAATGCCAGCAAAATTTCACTCTCTGGCAAAAAGTGGCAACAGAAGGAATATTTCCGATATACCGGATATCCTGGTGGTGAACGGTTTACTTCGGCTGAAGATATGCTGGACAAAGACCCGACATTCCTTGTTACCAATGCAGTAAAAGGAATGCTACCCAAGAATAAGCTTTCTAATAAGCTGATGACAAATCTTCGGGTGTATGCTGGTCCGGTTCATGAACAAGAAGCACAACAACCAGAAAAAATTGAGCTTTAATTAAGCATGGCACAGAAAAATTTCATCGGAAGAAGAAAGACTTCTACAGCGCGTCTGTATATTCAACCGGGCTCTGGAAACTTTATCGTCAACAAAAAATCATTGGAAGACTACTTCTGCACGAAAGCACATCAGAATGTAGCTTCCCTGCCTCTTGAAGTCACAGAATCTGAAGAGCAGTTTGACATTAAAGTAACCGTTCGCGGCGGTGGCATTACCGGCCAATCCGGTGCCATCCAACACGCACTGGCCCGTGCCCTCGACGATCACAACGAAGAGTGGCATGATGTCTTAAAATCAAACGACCTTCTTACTCGTGATGACCGTATGGTTGAGCGTAAGAAGTACGGACAACCTGGTGCTCGTAAGAAATTCCAGTTCTCCAAGCGTTAATATACCGCGCCACTTACTTTCTTTTCCAACACACGAATTCAATCACACATACGCAGCGACTCAGAGCGCCGAGTGTTCTATCCCGATAATATTCGGGATGGGATTAGCGCCGGGGGCGACCTGTGTAGAGGATTAACTCAAACATAAATTACTTAACCTATGCCAACTACACCTGATTTAGAAAAACTTTTGAAATCCGGCGCCCATTTCGGTCACCTTACCCGCCGGTGGAATCCCAAAATGAAGGAATATATCTTCATGGAACGCAATGGGATTCACATCATCGACCTTAAAAAGACCCAAAAATTCTTCCAGGAAGCCCTTGATGAAGTTACCAAGCTTTCCCGGGCCGGTAAAACCATCCTGTTTGTAGGTACCAAGAAACAGGCGCAGGATATTATCAAAACGGAAGCTATCCGATGCGGTATGCCTTTTATTACCCATCGCTGGTTAGGCGGAATGCTCACAAACTTTTCCACGGTTAAGAAAAGTATTTCGCGCATGGAAGAAATCGACCGGATGAGTGAAGACGGCACGTTCGATGAATTAACAAAGAAAGAAGCGTTGATGCTCGAACGGGAACATGAAAAACTGGAACAAACCTTAGGTGGAATTGCCAATATGGGGCATCTGCCGGGTGCAGTATTCATCGTTGACACTATTAAGGAAGATATTGCCGTCAACGAAGCAGTTAAATTAAATATCCCGATTGTTGCCATGGTTGACACCAATAGTGATCCCGATATTCCGGATTACATTGTACCATGCAATGATGACTCCGCACGAACCATTCAGCTTATTGCTTCAAGCATTGCCGATGCCATTATTGAAGGCAATGCCGAACGTGAGGCTCAAAATGAAGAAGAGCTACTTCAGCAAGCAGCCCAAGATGCCAAAAAAGCTGAAGAAGAGGTCAAGACACAGACGAAAGCCACTGGCAAACGTCGCTCTCGCCGTAAGCGGAAGTCCCAAGAATCTTCTAACGAAGAGGAATAACAGAATTTAAACTATCAACACAAAAATTAACCAGCGTAACTCGATATGAGCATTTCTGCAAAAGATGTAAAAGAACTGCGCGAACAAACAGGGGCCGGCATGATGGATTGTAAAAAGGCCCTTCAGGAAGCAGATGGAGATTTTGATAAAGCGATTGAAATTCTTCGTAAACAAGGTCAAAAACTTTCTGAGAAGAGAGCTGATCGTGAAGCCAATCAAGGCCTTATTGTTACTCGCGTTAGCGATGATGGTAGCGAGGCGGCAGCACTTGAAATCAACTGTGAGACCGATTTCGTAGCCCGTAATGAAGATTTCCAGAACAGAGCAAAACAGTTTCTCGACATTGTTTTTGAAAATAAAATTCAGTCTGTTGATGAACTTCTTGAAGAAAAGCTGGACGATCTGACAGTTGCGGACCACCTGAAGGACATGGTCAGCAAGATTGGTGAAAAAATCAAAATCGGTCGCATTGTGTTCGCCAATTCCGGAGGTCATTACATCTCATACATCCATCCTGGTAACCAGTTGGGTGTACTCGTCGAATTTGAAGGCGAAGTTAACGACGAAGAGATCGGTAAAGATGTGGCTATGCAAGTAGCTGCTATGAATCCTATTGCTGTAACTAAGGATGATGTCGACAGTTCAGTTGTTGAGCAAGAGCTTGAAATAGCGAAAGAGCAACTTCTGAACGAAGGCAAACCTGAAGAAATTGCTGAAAAAGCTGCCCAGGGGAAGTTACGACGCTTTTATGAAGAACGCGTCTTATTGCAGCAGAAATTCGTCAAAGACAACAGTCTCTCTGTTGAGGAGTATCTAAAAGAACAAAGCACTCCTTTGGTGAAGTCCTTCCATCGGCTTCAACTTGGCGAAGACTCCTAATCTTTTTGATTCTCAAAAAAAGGCTACCATTTCGGTAGCCTTTTTTTTATGCTTAAGAGATTTCAAATATTGATCGGCACCAGTCGTAAACCAATATAATACCAATAGACATAAATCAGATCATACTATAGTGGCAAAAAGTTATAATCGGATTTTACTTAAGCTAAGTGGTGAAGCACTGTTAGGAGAACAAGGGCATGGTATTGATGGCGATATACTAACCCAGTATGCAAATGAAATTAAATCTGCTCACGACGAAGGTTATGAAGTTTCTGTTGTAGTAGGTGGTGGAAATATTTTTCGTGGAGTCAAAGGGGCCACCGAGGGTATGGATCGCGTGCAAGGCGATTACATGGGGATGCTCGCAACCATGATTAACAGTATGGCCCTGCAGGATGCACTTGAACGTAAAGGAGTGCATACCCGGTTGATGTCAGCCATTCGAATGGAAGAAATTGCAGAGCCCTATATCCGCCGGCGAGCTATACGGCATCTGGAAAAGGGACGAGTGGTAATTTTCGGAGCCGGTACCGGTAATCCCTATTTTACCACCGATACGGCGGCCTCTCTTCGCGCTATCGAAATTGAAGCTGATGTTATCCTCAAAGGAACGCGTGTCGATGGTATTTTTGATTCCGATCCGGAGAAAAATCCGGATGCTGAAAAATTCCAGACCATTACCGGTGAAGAAGTGCTCGACCGCCGGCTTTCTATCATGGATCTTACCGCCTTTACCCTCTGTCGTGAAAATGAAACGCCCATCATTGTCTTTAATATGAACATCATTGGCAACCTTAAAAAAGTATTAAAAGGTGATAATGAAATCGGTTCTACAGTAGTTTGGGAAGATTCTTAGATTTCTTAAATTCATTTTGATTGCAAGTTAGCCACTATTAACGATTAAAAAAACGAGAGCCCATTATTATGATACCACCAGAGCTGCAGAGCATTCTTGAAGAAACCAAGAAACAGATGGATGAAGCCATCAGATATTATAAAAAAGAACTCTCTCACGTGCGGGCAGGCAAAGCACAGCCGGCACTGCTGGATGGCATTAAAGTCGACTATTATGGTTCAATGACCCCTCTTAACCAGCTGGCCAACGTAAGCGCTCCTGAGGCTCGCCTATTAACTGTTCAGCCTTTTGATAAGTCGGCCCTGGAAGATATCGAAAAGGCCATCATGTCTGCCGGACTGGGATTAAATCCAAATAATGATGGTAATATCATTCGAATTCCCCTACCTATTTTATCGGAGGAACGCCGCAAAGAGCTGGTAAAACGCATTAAAGAAATTGCCGAAGACACTCGTATTTCTATCCGCAATTATCGACGGGATGCTAATGAAGAGATCAAGAAAACCGTTGAGCAAGAGTCTTTGCCCGAAGATTCAAAATATGAGGCAGAAGAAGAGGTTCAGGCTATTACTGATAAACATACCGACACCGTATCTACACTGTTAGCAAAGAAAGAAGAAGAAATAATGACGGTGTAATAGGTTATTGGTTTATTAGTTATTGGTATTAGCAGCACAGTTCACCAATAGCAAATAACATCTAACAGGCCTTTTTAAATGTATATATCTGAGCTGGAACTCCAGGGATTTAAAAGCTTTGCTTATAATACTGATGTCTCTTTTGACAAAGGTATTACGGCTATCGTTGGACCTAATGGCTGTGGCAAATCAAATATTGTGGATGCCATGCGGTGGGTACTGGGTGAGCAGCGCCCTACCCTGTTACGCTCTTCCAGTATGTCGAACGTGATCTTCAATGGTACTGCCAAGAAAAATGCCTTGGGTATGGCGGAGGTATCACTCACGCTTGTCAATAATAAAGGATTACTACCAACCGAGTACAATGAGGTCACCATCTCCCGTCGTCTTTATCGGTCCGGCGAAAGCGAATATCTGATCAATGGCACCACTTGTCGCTTAAAGGATATTACTGAGCTTTTTATGGATACCGGGATGAGCTCTGATGCCTATTCGGTTATTGAGCTCAAAATGGTAGAAGAAATTCTAAACGATAAAAACAATGATCGGCGTAAACTCTTTGAGGAGGCTGCCGGGATTACCCGCTACAAGGAGAAACGGAAAAAAACGTTCCGTAAGCTGGCAGATACCCAGAAAGATCTGCAGCGGGTGGAAGACATCCTGGTGGAAGTCCAAAAAAAAACCAAGTCACTGGAAAAGCAGGCCGAAAAAGCCCGGAAGGCCAAAAAATATAACAAAGAGTTAGAGCAGCTCGACAAGGCTCTCAATAAGCATGAGTTTGCCAGTATCCAGGAAGAGTTAAAGCCGCTTAAAGAGCGCATCGAGAATGCAGATAAAGAAAAGAAAGAAATTCTTTCGAAGGCTAAAAAGCTGGAGCAGGAAGAAGAGTCGGCTCGCGAAGCACTAACCGAAAAGGAGCGAGAACAGTCAGAAGCACAACGGCGGGTGAGCCAGCTGCATTCTAAAATCCGGGATAGTGAAACCAACTTGCGTATTACCCGGGAAAAAATCAGCAATGAAGAAGGAGTCATTGAGCAATATGAGAAAGATATTGAACAGAGTGAGCAGGATCTAAAGGATCTTCGCGAAGCTTTTAAAAGCAGTCAAACCAAGCTCGATTCCTTCGATTCAAATCTCAACAAAGCTGAAAAAAATCTCTCCGAATCCAAAGAGCGATATAGTGAAATTCAGCAGGAGTACTCCACTGACCGAGAAAAGCTAAACAAACTGGAAACGGAGTTTTCAAGAACCAACAACCAGCTCAATGACCTCCAGACCAAGCGCATTAAGATCGAGTCGCGGTTAGAGAATACCGAAGGTGATCTCATTCGTATTCGGGAAGAGATTGAAGACCTTGAAGATGAAATTGCCAACTTCCGGGGCGAAAAGAAGCTGCAGTCTAAAAAACTGGATGAAGCTATTGCGGCCCGTGATGAACAGCAACAGAAGCTGGAGCAGGCACGCGAGAAACGTGAAGAGCTCAGTGATCGGCAGGATACCTTAAAAGATCAGATCCGGAGCCAGCAAAGTAACCTTGATTCTGTAGAATCGGAGATTGCCCTGCTCCAGGATATTGCCGATTCAAATGAGGCTTTCCCATCCAGTGTGCAATTTTTACTGGAAGAATACAGCGATGATTTCCCACTCCTGGATGTGGTATCCAATCTTTTTTCGACCGATCAAAAACATGCCGTAGCGCTCGAAGCTGTTTTAGGTGAGGCCCTAAACTTTGTTGTCGTGGAAACCCTGGAAGAGGCGCGTGAAGCTGCTCAACTTCTCAAGGAACATGACAAGGGCCAAGCGACTTTTATCCCGCTCGACAGGCTGTCGAAATCTTATTCTGAGGAGCCTGGCTCCATGGCTAGGGAGGTTGACGCGGATCAAAAATTTAAAGCTCTTAAAACGCTCCTCTTGGGCAATGTGCTTATTTTTGATTCCGCCGAGGAAGCCTGGGAAACTATCTCCGGCAGCCGCAACACCGGCGTTACCCTCGATGGCGAAGTCATCACAAGCCGCCAATTTCTGCAAAGCGGCAGCAAAGGCAAAAATGCCGGTATCCGGGTTGGACTTAAAGATAAGATTGAAAAACTTAGCCGTAAGAAAGATAAGCTTACTTCCGATATCCAGGATTCGACCTCTACCCTGAAGAAGGTTCAAGAGCAGTATGAAAATATTAAGCTGCAAGAAATCGAAGCGGAACTTAAGGAAAAAGAGCAGCAAGTACGCTCTATTGAAAACAAGATTAACGACTTTGACTCGAAGATCCAGATTTATGAAAAAAATATTGGTGAGCTAAATAATCGTCGAGATGGACTAATCGGCAATGAAGACTCCGCCCGCGATGAGCTTGATCAGTTGCAGCCTGAACAAAAGAAGCTCCAGCAAAAGCTAAAGGATCTTCATAAACAGCAAAAAGAAAAGAAAAAGGCGCTGGAAGACCTGGAAGAAGAACGATCAATCGCACAAGCCCGCTATAATGATGCACAGCTCAAGCATCAGGATCTGAAAAATAAAGTAGAAAATCATGAACGTGATATCCGCCGGGCACAAGAGGGCATCAAAAATCTGAAGCAACGGCTCAAACTGCGATCTGAGAAGACGGAAGAAGCCAAAAAACGAATCAAAAAATATGCCTCTTCTATTGAGCAGCTCGAAGATCAGCTGGAGACCCTGAAGGAACAGAAGCGCGAAGCTGACAAAAAACTCGAACAAGCCGAAGAAGCTTCCGGTAAGCAACGGGGACGCATTAATGAAATTGAAAAAGAGCTGAAGGAAGTCCGCCGACGCAAGGAAGTGAATATGGAGCTGGTGCACCACCTGGCGATGGCTAAAGAGAAGTTCGAGATGCAGATTGAAAACCTATCTGACCATATCTGGGAGACGTATGGCGTGCTGATGGACCAAGTGGATGAGGTGCTGCCCGAAGATATGGAGCCTGATGAAGCCAAAAAACGCATTGCTTGGTTAAAGCAGCGGCTTAAAAAAATTGGGGATGTTAATCCCCTCGCTATCGAAGAATACGAAGAAGAAAAAGAACGACTGGATTTTTACGAGGAGCAGATTACCGATCTTCAGCTGGCTTCAGAAGAGCTTCAGCAGACAATCGAAGAAATTAATAAAACGGCTACCGATCGGTTTAACGATACCTTCAAAAAGATTCGGGAAAACTTTAAAAAGGTCTTCCACACTCTTTTTAATGATGATGATTATTGCGACTTAGTCATTGATAAAGAGGCTGAAGATCCGCTGGATGCCCAGATCGAAATCAAAGCCAACCCCAAAGGAAAGCGTCCTTCTACCATTAACCAGCTTTCCGGCGGTGAAAAAACGCTCACAGCCATTGCCCTGCTCTTCGCAATCTACCTTGTAAAGCCTTCGCCTTTCTGTGTGTTGGATGAGGTCGATGCACCGCTTGATGACGCCAATATCGAGCGTTTTGCGGATATGATCCGTAATTTCAGCGAAGAGACACAGTTCATCATCATTACGCACAACAAGAAGACGATGGGGAAAGCTGAGATGATGTATGGCGTTACGATGCCCGAAACAGGTATCAGTCGTCTGGTTGGAGTTAGACTGGATGAAGTAGCTGAAGCGTAGGGATTGATGGAATTAAGAATTGGGAGTGGTGAATTAGGAATTTTCTTCTTCGAAAGCAATGATCCTCTTGCCCCTGATGTTTCGCGCCAATCTTCGTATATTTGAGGATCAAAGTCGTAACATTATACGTTTAGAAGGAGTTCTGCTCCTTATTTTCTATTACGAGAGCCAAAGCTCCCTCGGAACAGAACGCTAATAACCAATAACTTGGAACCAATTCATGGGTCGTAAACAATTTAATATCCCTGAAATTTATCATTCACCAATCATTCGCAAGGTGAAAGAGGCCAACAAGGTCATGGATCCCCGGAAGAAAGATCTGGATCCCAGCGTGCTCGATTTTGGTCCGGTACGTTTTTATGTGCCCCGCCACTTTGGATTCTGTTACGGCGTCGAAAATGCGATTGATATCGCCTATGATACGGTAGCTACTCATCGGGATAAGGATATTTACCTGTTAAGCGAAATGATCCACAACCCAACGGTCAATGAAGACCTGCTTGACCGGGGCGTGCAGTTCCTGTTTGAGACCGATGGCACCGAGCTTATCCCTATCGAGTCGTTGGATGAAGATGATATCGTAATTGTACCCGCCTTTGGAACCACTCTGGAGATCCAGGAAAAGCTTAAGCAACAGGGGATCGATCCCTATGAGTACAATACGACCTGCCCATTTGTAGAAAAGGTGTGGAAACGGGGCACCCAGCTGGGTAAAAAGGGCTATTCGCTGGTCATTCATGGCAAGCACCGGCATGAAGAGACGCGTGCCACCTTTTCTCACAGTGCCGACCACTCGCCATGCGTGGTACTGCTGAATCCTGAGGAGGCGCATATTTTGGCTGATATTCTCACCGGCGATCGCCCAAAATCTGATTTTGAAAAGTATTTTGGCCATAAGAGTACCGATGGCTTCGACCCTCATGAAGATTTGAAACACTTTGGGGTTATTAATCAGACGACTATGTTGGCTACCGAGACCGAAGAAGTAATGAATATTCTTAAAAAGGCTGCGATCCAGAAATACGGCAAGTCTGATATTCTTGATCATTTTGCAGATACTTCCGATACGCTCTGTTACGCTACCAATGAAAATCAGTCGGCCACGCTTGCCCTGGCCGATATCGATGCCGACCTATCCATCGTCGTCGGCGGCTATAACTCTTCGAATACCATGCACCTGGTAGAAATTCTGGAGCATGCCTTCCCAACTTATCACGTCCGAGATGCGGAGGAGATGGACGGGCCTGCCCTGATCCATCATTTTGATCAGTGGGATAAGGAGATGAAAGGGACTTCGGACTGGCTACCCATATCCAACGAAGAGCCCGTCGATATTGTCATTACTTCGGGGGCTTCCTGCCCGGATGTGTTGGTAGACGAGGTAATCCTGAAGATACTCTCCTACTTTAACACCGATCGCTCCTTGGAGGACGTTATTCAGCCTTTTGAGCAAAAGCTCGATTAGCTTACAGGTTAAGCTGAGGGGTTTGGAGTCTCCGTGTCAAGATATTTATTGCAAAACCTCACACACTGTCTTCTTAGGTCTTCCCTCACTCATCCAACACTAAAAAGTAGGCCACTTGCTGAGGTTTAAAGGAACGTATTTTGACATGGCTATTCCCGGAAACCTGCTCAATATTCGGCTTGACATAGCCCGTAGAATCGGTTTCTATCTGTTGATAATCGAGGTAGGATCTGAATAGTTTCTTGCCTTCGATATTAGCATATTCGCTGATCGGCACATCAAATATAACGGTAATGGAGGAAGGGCTATAGCTAATACTTCGGCCGGCCGGAAGGTTTCGAGTGTTGACCGGAACGCTTGTCTCTCCTTCTGTAAACTGCGAAACAGTACCTGTAAATTCAATTTCCTGTTGTGAGAGGCTAATTAATTTACTGGTTCTTAATTGCACCAATTGTGAAATATCACCAGCTACCCCGTTCATCGTCAATGAATCGGTTGGCCATGTAGTAATACTGTCAATCAATGATCTTGCCCCGCTGATGGTTACACTATCCGGCTGAAGATCAGGCTTCCCAATAAAACCGTACTGTCCTTCGAAAGAGACATCCAGCACGGGTCTTATGGGAACCTTTTTTGATATACGCGGCTCCAGATCGAGCGTTAGCATCAGGGGCTGCACCTTACTTACATTCACATCCGATACCGCTTTTACTTGTCCCTGAACCTGCTCATAGAGGTTTACCTGCGAGGCTGTAACATCCACATTAATCAAAGGCGGATTATTATAAAAGCTGAGCAATTTCCATCCCTCTCCTGTTACGCTCACTGATGCCGTCTCTGGCAGTTCCCGGGCAAGGGCCTGGTCCTCGGGGACTGCTCCCCCCTGGATAGGCACATCAATATTGAGGTTGTACATCCGATTTAAGTTAACCATAAACCAGAGGCACACGGCCAATATAAAAGCCACTATAAAAACGACAATACGCTCACGCCCCATATCAGCGATCTCATCCTCATTGGATTTCTGGATGAGACGATCCCATAGGTCCAGTGCTTTATGCTTAAATTGTTCCAGCATGAATTTGATTCTCATGAAAAGCTTGTGCTGCCAATATACTCTGCATCTGTTCGCTTTGCAATAGTATTAGGAACGAACTACAATCTCTTTAATGATCTTTTCGTCTATACGGTCATTCAGCTTCTTGGCGATACTAAAACGTTTCATATGGATTTCATGCCGCCAGGCCGGATTTTTTACATGCACGACCAAATTCCCATATTCAAAGTGAATATTATCTGTTTCATCAGCAATACGTTTGCCGACAGTCTGTTCCCAGATAGATAAAACCATACCTCGTTTCAACCTCTTGCGATGGGGGAAGTCATCGAGGAAATCCTTGAGCGCTTCTTTTAATGGCTTGGGACTATTTGAACGGTATCTACCCACTATTACTCACCTATTATTTGCTAATTAATGTTATTTCTCCCTGCTCAACTTCATACTTCCGATTATTCTGCCCATCGAATGAGATATATTCCCCAAAAGGAATTGGATGAGCGGCCGTTACAAAGGTCTGCCCCGCATGCTCAATGAGGGCATTCAGCAACACCTCCGTCCGCTGGGCATCAAGGTCGCCAAACACGTCATCCAGTAGAAATATAGGCAAATCATCAAGCTCTTCCGAAAAATATAAAAGTTGAGCTAATTTTAAAGCCAGTGCAAAAAGACGATGCTGGCCCTGGGAGCCAAATTTTCGAATTTCAAAATCATCCAGGTAGAATACAATCTCATCGCGATGCGGCCCGACAAGCGTTAGCTCCCGCTCTATTTCGTGATCTCCTTTCTGCTCCAGCTTAGCCTCGTACCGCTCGCGAATAATCTGCTCATCTTCGGAAGGCTCACAAAACGTTTCATATTTAAGGTGCGGCTCATGTTCCATACCCGAGATCACTTCATATTCACGGGCTAAATAATCCTGAAACTGATTGAGTACTTCAGTGCGCTTGGCTACAATACGCGAGCCATATTCCACCAGCTGAACGTTCCAGGGTTCCAGGTAAGCTTCCAACACTTTTCGGCTGCCACGAAACTCCTTAAGCAACTTATTACGCTGTTTCCTCACTTTTCGAAAGTCAATAAGATCTTGTAAATACCGAGGAGAAATTTGGCTGATGAAGGAATCAATAAACGATCTGCGCTGCTTGGGCCCTTCGCTGGTTAACTTTTTATCGCTCGGTGCTAAGACAACGACCGGTACCATACCGATCAAATCGGATAGACGATCCAACGGACTTTCGTTGACAAATATTTTCTTCCCTTCTCCACGCGAATAGGAACAGCTGACATCAAAACTGGAGCGTATGTTCCCCTCAAAGTGTCCCTTGATCGTAAAATAGGGTGCATCGTAACTCACCACATAACGATCACTGTTTGAGACAAAACTGCGGCTCATGCACAGGTAGTGGATGGCATCAATAAGGTTGGTTTTACCGGCCCCATTCTGGCCGATAATGACATTCATCCGTGGAGCCCAATCGATATTGGTCTCAAGATGATTTCGAAAATTTTGGAGCTGTAAGTTTGTGATACGCATCCAACAACATTACCCACCCTTCCGGATATGCTAAAGAAATATGAGGCAGGTCGTTTTCAACCTGCCTCATAAATGCTAATAGTTAATTAATTAGAGACCAAATACATCACCGCCCATAAAGATGGCGTTGTCTCCCAGTTGCTCTTCAATACGCAACAGCTGGTTATATTTGGCAATACGGTCTGTACGACTCATAGAGCCTGTTTTAATTTGTCCCGCGTTGGTCGCAACGGCCAAATCAGCAATAGTTGTATCTTCAGTTTCACCAGATCGATGCGAGATGACAGCCGTATAACCATTCTTGTGGGCCATCTCAATAGCATCCAATGATTCGGTAAGGGTTCCGATCTGGTTGACTTTGATCAGGATCGAGTTAGCCACGCCCTGCTGAATACCCTTGGCCAGTCGTTCAGTGTTGGTCACGAACAGGTCATCACCAACCAACTGCACCCGATCGCCAATAGCATCCGTCAGCTTTTCCCAGCCGTCCCAGTCATTTTCATCGAGGGCGTCTTCAATAGATACAATAGGATACTGGTCCACCCAGTTGCTCCAGAATTCTACCATCTCCTCATTGGTACGTTCACTACCATCGCTCCAGCGAAATTCATACACTTCCTTTTCGGCATTATAGAATTCAGCTGTAGCAGGATCAAGCGCAATAACCACTTCTTCTTCGGGTACATAGCCCGCTTTTTCAATAGCTTGCAGAATGACCTCTACGGCCTCTTCGTTGGAATCCAGGTCAGGAGCAAAACCTCCTTCATCGCCAACCGCGGTATTATAATTCTTTGAAGCCAGTACGCTCTTCAGGTTATGAAATATTTCGGAACCCATGCGCACCGCTTCAGAAAAGGTTTCTGCGCCATTGGGCATAATCATAAATTCCTGCAGATCAACATTGTTATCGGCATGCGATCCCCCGTTGATAATATTCATCATCGGCAGTGGCAGCATTTTGGCATTCACTCCGCCAATATATTTCCATAATGGAATATTCAGTGCATTTGCAGCGGCATCAGCTGCGGCAAGCGAAACGCCCAGAATAGCGTTCGCCCCCAAATTTCCCTTGTTCTCGGTACCATCGATTTCCAAAAGCGTGTTATCAACTTCTACCTGATTAAAGACCTCAAAACCTCCCAGCTCATCATTAATAATGGTATTGACATTACTAACGGCTTGGGAAACACCCTTGCCCAGGTAAGCATCAGAATCTGAATCGCGCAGCTCAACGGCCTCGTGCTCTCCGGTTGAGGCTCCTGAAGGAACAGCTGCTCGCCCCATCACTCCATTCCTCAAAACAACATCGACTTCGACCGTAGGGTTGCCACGGGAATCAATAATTTGACGTGCAATAATTTCGTCTATTAAACTCATACTCCTTTATGTTAATTTCCGGTGAAATTGATGGTAAAGGTACAAGGTTTTTACCTATGGATAAAGGAGAAAAAGGAAGGAGTGCAAGATGCCTGATACCGGATCCAAGATGGATAGTTAGAGTTCAGAGGCTCAAAATTTGGTTCGTACTGCGTATTCCGTAAAGAGCAAGTTAATACGCACTACGAAATACGTAATATTTAAACAAAACTCTGGCAGAAATAGGAAGATAGCCACTCAAAACTCACTACTACCACATACCGCCGAAACTAAACTTAATTTGAGGAGTTCCGAAATATTTTTGGGCATCGAAGAACGGTTCAGTTTCTGCAACAGTACCTGACTCATTATAGGATACGGCTCGCCGAGGCTCCATAATTTGCAGGCCCGGATCGAAATAGTAAAAGAAATAACCAAATTCTACTTTGGTGCGCGTTCCAAAAGAACTCCCAATATCAGCTCCAATCTTAATCTCTCCCGCGTATCCCCACTCGGTGCTTCCCTCACTCCAGCCGGTAAAGAAATCATTGATCTGTTCATTGGGAAATAAAAATCCATCTTGAATCACAAAGTCCCGAAGTCCATTTTCATTACTGTCATCCACATAAGGATAGGTAAAGGCCATGGCTGGTCCGGCGGCAGCACCTACATAAACCCGAAAGCTGTCTTGGATTTTATTCGCAAAGATACGTTGCTCTAATCCAAACAAAAAAGGAAACCCAAACGCACGTTTATATTTATTGGGGATGGTGCGATTGCCCGTAAAGAAACTTTGGTAGGTCTGTTCGCTCACATCACGTAAACCGGTAATGCCGGTCTTGAAGGTAAATTCTGTGTAGTCACTCAGTACTTTATTGAAATGTCCCCCTACACCAAATCCAAAATTATTCAGCATGATATCAAATCCAATTTCGGAACCATATCCTTCCGTCAGAGGAGTTTTTGGTTCCGGACTTTCAACAACCTCCGGCTCCTCCAGCTGTGCCTGTGCTTGATTTGTAAAAGCACCTACTGTTAATACCAGTACCAACGCAGCCCAACAATATTTATCTCCGAGAATTTTCATAATCATAGACCTCTTTTAACAATCAACGCTACTATACTTTACCAGTTAACAATTAAAATCTCAATAAATTGTAAGATATTTAAAAATTGCTTATATATTTCAGTTATTTATACGCACTAAATTTGATTATGGATTCAGAAAGGCGTTTATTCAGGCTGTTTAGAAGTTAGGTAATTAAGCAACCGAAGTATAACATATTATGAGTTCTGTAAGCAAGTATCTTGTTTTCGGGCCTGCCGGCACACTAAAAAGAATGCCGACACAACTTTTTAATACTATTGAGCCCAAATATTATTATCAATATGAATCTTCTGATAACAGCGACGAGGTTCATGTTGCGGTTTTTGAGGAGTATGAAAAACAGATTAATGCCAGTGTCACACTCACCTGTGTTATTGAGTTCACCGGCAAACAAAATCGCTTTGAGCTTAAAAAAACCGGTGGACGCATGGGCTTTCGCGGCAGTTCTCTGGATGAAGAAAAACGAACGATCGATGATGAAGTAACCGACTTTATTCTCGACTTTGCCAAACGCTTCGGACTTACCGTTCAGAAAGAAGAGGAACAGACACCGGAAGAGGAGTCTGAATAAGCCCTATTTTTACGTATGGGACAAAAGGTTAAGGAATGGACGGTCCTTTCCATGCTGGAATGGGCCACCGATTATTTTGAAGAAAAAAATATACCAGATCCCCGGCATAGTATTGAATGGCTATTAGCCGAGATACTCAATATTAAACGTTTGGATCTGTATTTAAAATTCGATCGTCCACTCTCCCCTGCCGAGCTTGATGAGCTACGCCCTTTGGTAAAACGTAGGGCCGATCACGAGCCCTTGCAGTATATAATCGGCTACTCGGACTTCATGAATGCCCGCATCTCTGTAAATCCTGATGTCCTTATCCCTCGCATTGAAACCGAACAACTGGTAGAAATCATCCTGGAGGACCATCAGGAGAAACAAAAAGAGCTTTCGGTGCTGGATATTGGTACAGGCTCGGGCTGCATCCCCATTGCGCTTAAAATAGAACGGCCATCGTGGCAGGTATCAGGCATTGACATATCTGAAGATGCCTTGGATACCGCCCGACAAAATGCGGCACAAAATGATGCTGAGATTAATTTCCAGAAGGGAGATATTTTAAGTCCGGAATCCATCGCCTCTCCCTCTCAACTTCATATCATCGTTTCCAACCCTCCCTACATTACTCCGGAAGAAAAGGAGACCCTTGAACCCCAGGTTCGAAACTACGAACCGAGGGGTGCGCTGTTCACTGAAGACATGAACAAGCTATACGGACAAATTATCCAATTTTCGCAAGAACACCTCTCGCCCAAGGGAGTACTCTACCTTGAACTGCATGAGCGCTATGCGCAGCAAATTCAGCAGCTTTTTGACCAATCTACTTGGAGAACCACCCTACAAAAAGACTACGATCAAAAAGAACGATTTTTAATTGCTCGTCCCACCTAAATGGCCTTAAATAGTGGGGGCGTACATTCCTGCTAACGGCCAAATATAAAGAGCCCGAAACAATCAACAATTATGTGTGGATAACTTGTTGAAAACTTTTTTTACAAGGTTATCTGCGTGTTAGAAAAAGGTAAAATCATTGTTAGCGCAGTATTATGTACTGTCAAGCACTTTTTGATAGAAAAGGTAGAAAAATACTAACCTCATGCCTCGCAGTTAATTACAGTGTTTAGAGTAATGTGGATAACTTTTGAATTACTGGGCGACATTTTTTTGACATCTGTCCGCGAAATTGCCATCTTCATTCCAGCCTAATTAGTGACAGCACCCAGATAGTGTGGATAACTTACAGGCCTATTAGCACATTAACTCATTAAGAAATAGGAGGTCACAGACCGTTGAATACGCTTTCTGCCGAAGCTGCTTGGGAGCAGTGTCTGGAAATCATTCAGGATAATATCAGCTATCAAAAATATAAGTCATGGTTTGAACCCATTGATCCCGTTAAGCTTGAGGATAATACACTTACCATTCAGGTACCCAGTCAATTTTGGTATGAATGGCTGGAAGAACATTATTATGGGATGTTGCGGTCAACACTTGCGAAGGTATTAGGAAAAGATGGAAAGCTTGAATACTCGGTTGTTCTTGAAAAATCTGATAATGAAACCGACAACCGATCAGTCAACCTTCCACAGCGCCCGACACCGCCCGACAATAATCAGAACCAAGATATGAGCGGTTATTCCGAATACAGTCCGGGAAAGATTGAAAACCCTTTTGTTATACCGGGCATCCAGAAGACTAAAATTGATTCGAACCTTAACAGTAACTATGTATTTGAACGATACATAGAAGGAGATTGTAACCGACTTGCTCGTTCTGCGGCTATGGCTATTGCCGAGAATCCGGGTAGCAACTCCTTTAACCCTTTTTTCATTTATGGGGGTACGGGACTGGGAAAGACGCACCTGATCCAAAGTATTGGCAATAAAGCCAAACAGGAACATGGGGATGAGTTAGCTGTTCTATATATATCCTCGGAAAGTTTTACGAATGAATTTGTTCAGGCCATCCGGAACAACCGGGCCAGCGAATTTACGATGTTTTACCGGCAAATTGATGTCCTTATTGTCGATGACATCCAGTTTTTTAGCGGCAAGGAGAAGACCCAGGAAGAATTTTTTCATATTTTTAATGCTTTACACCAGGATGGTAAACAAATTATCCTGAGTAGTGACCGCGCCCCCCGTGAGATACCCGACATTGAAGAACGACTCATTTCTCGCTTTGGGTGGGGGCTCAGTGCTGACCTTCAAATTCCCGAGTATGAAACGCGATATGCTATTCTGGAGCGCAAGGCCAATGACAATGGCATTGAGCTTTCGCACGAAGTGCTTGAATTTATCGCACATAACTTTAAATCGAATGTACGCGATCTGGAAGGCGCAATCATCAAGCTTCTGGCTTTTGCCTCGCTGCAGCATGTGGATGAGATTGAACCTCAAATGGCGAAGCAAGTGCTCAGGGATATGATCAAAGAATCGCATACCACGGTCTCTATTGAGCAGATCCAAAACTACGTTTGCGATTACTTTGAAATCGATACCAATAAGGTGCGTGAAAAGACACGCAAGCAGGAAATTGTAGAAGCTCGACAAATTGCGATGTATTTATCCAAGCAATTTACCGACTCCAGCCTCAAAACGATTGGCTTGCACTTTGGTGGGCGAGATCACTCTACCGTCATCCATGCTATTTCCACTGTAGAAGAGCGTATGCAGACGACTGCCAAACAGAAACGGATGGTTGATGAGTTGTATCAAAAAATAGAAATGGCCACGCTGTAAGCCCAAATGGATACCCTGACCTTAAAAAAGTTACACTTTACCGCCTACCATGGCTTTTATGAAAAAGAGCGGCAAGAAGGCAACGAATTTGAAGTGGACCTGGTATTTTCAGCTTATTTAAAGACCGCCGGCGAAAGCGATCAGCTGGATGATACCATTGACTATCAACAGGTGGTGCAAATTGTACAGGATATTATGGAGGGTCCTCCGCAAAAATTAATAGAGACACTCACCAAACGTATCGGCGACCAGCTTTTTGAGCGTTTTGAACAAGCACAGACCTTGGAAGTAGCCGTCCGCAAACTTAACCCTCCCCTCGACGTAGAAACTGCTTACTCCGAAACTCGTATGACATGGCAACGGTCGTAGTCGCCCTTGGCTCCAACGTTGGCGACCGTCGCCAACATCTCTCAGATGCCAAAACCTTTTTAACGGATGTATCCACCGCTTCGGTTACGGCCTCTTCTATCTATGTTACCGAACCTATTGGTCCCTCCACACGCGACTTTTACAATGCTGTCGTCATGCTCCATAGTTCTGAGCAAGCCGAATCCCTGATCCAACAATTCAAACAGTTTGAAGCGAATCATGGTCGATCCGGCAACCGGCCGCGCTGGAGCGCCCGTACTATTGACCTGGATATTATTTCTTACGGCCACTTGGTGATTCAATCGGATAACCTTATCATTCCTCACCCGGAATACCACAAACGTTTGTTTGTGCTAGAGCCCTTGCGTGAGCTTATGCCAGAGTGGATTGATCCAAAATCCCATGCTACCGTAGGCGAACTTATTGCACAGGCTCCGGATATGCGAATTACGAAATTGGATCTGCGTTGGTAACCATGGAAAATAACTTCGATTTTATTGCCATCGAGGGTGTCATTGGGGTCGGTAAAACCTCCCTGGCCAAACTCATCACGGAGCGTTATAATGCCCGCCTGGTATTGGAACAGTTTGAAGACAATCCATTCCTGCCCAAGTTTTATGATGATCGTGAACGGTATGCCTTTCCCACACAAATGGCCTTTTTAGCCAGCCGCTTTAAACAGCAGCAAAAAATGCTGAGCAAGGATCTCTTTCAACAGATGACTATTTCGGATTATATCTTTGAAAAGGATCGGATCTTTGCACGTTTAAACCTGGATGATGATGAATTAGCGCTCTATGACTCAATCTTTGAGATTATGACCGGCATCGCGGCCAAACCCGATCTGGTTATTTACCTGCAGGCCTCTGTTGATCGTCTGATGGAAAATATCCGCCAACGTGATCGTGATTATGAGCGGCAAATCTCCCGTTCATACCTTGAGGAACTAAGTAAAGCGTATAATCATTTCTTTTATAACTACAATAAATCACCACTTATAATCATTAATACATCAGAGATTGATTTCGTAAGTGATGAAAAACACTTAGATTATATAGACGAACAAATTTTCAATCAACCCATTCGCGGTAATACGCAAATTCATATTATTCCTGATTAGCCATAATGATACGCACACTTTTAGTCATTGTGCTGGTGTATTTTCTTATAAAAATCATCGGCCGTCTATTTTTATCTTCCGGAAGCAAAAACAGCCGTAAAAGCAAGGCTCGGGTTTTCTACGATACTTTTCGTCAGTTTCAGCAAAATCAGCAGCAACACCAAAACCAACGATCTAATCAGAAACGTGGAGGTGATCGTTTTGAAGAGGTTGAAGAAGCTGAATTTGAAGACGTTACGGAAAAAGATAATTCTACCGCTAAATCGTCTGATTAACGCCTGAACTTTGCTTATCTTTAAGGTCAAAAATTATTGTTGACATCATCTTTTTAATATTTAATTTGAAAGTTTTCATTTCGCATGAATTTTGAAGAACAGTTAGAAGAAGGATTGTCTCTGCTCCATGAAGGAGACTATGACCACGCGCTTGATATTTCTCACCAGCTCCAAAAAATGGAGCCTGAGTCTGCCGATGGATACCACCTGGAAGGAATGGTATTTCAAAAACTAAATCAGTGGGAAAAAAGCATTGATGCACTGGCTAAAGCCATTCAAAAAAATGACGAGAAAAGTGGATTTTATAACTTGCGCGGCTTTGCCAACTTGCAGCTTGAAAACTTAGACGAGGCAAAAAAAGACTTTGATAAGGCCATAGATTTGGATGATTCCCCTGCTGCCCATCGTAACAGGGTTCTGCATATGATCATGAGCGATAACGGCAACGAAGCCATCAGCTACCTGCTGGACCGTATTCGTAATAATCCCAAAGACGTTGAAAATTGGATTTTGATGGGAGATCTTATGCAGCGTGCCGGTCAGGGTGCCAAAGCTCGCACATATTACGAGCAGGCACAGAAAATGGATCCTGATAACGAATATGTTAAGGAACAGCTGGCCGAAATTTAGTCCTGCCCCAAAATCTATTTTGAGGTGTTAGGATGCTTTCTCTAAGGTAATTTGCCCTTCCGAGGTAAGGTACAAAATTTGTATTTCTACCATTGGGATTTAATAATGAATCATTTATATTAGGGCTCTGAAATTATTACCCTCAATGCCCTGGTGGCGGAATTGGTAGACGCGCTGGCTTGAGGGGTCAGTTCTCATTATGGGAGTGCTGGTTCGACTCCAGTCCAGGGCACGCTAACCCTTGTAAGTCATTGGCTTGCAAGGGTTTTTAATTTTTACCCAAATCCATTCTCCATCCTTTACACCAAAATTCTTCGGTGTCTACTTAAAAGGAGCAGCCCCAATACTAATAGCGGAAGGTGCCTTTACAAAATTTTCTGGTGTTCAATCTAAGCCATTAATCGACTTAAAGCCTTAGTGTCAAATTTCCTGGCTTATAACCTTTACCTCAGATAAGAGGCACGCTCCATTTTTAGCATATCTCATCCAGCAATATTGCTTTACCTCTCATTTATAAATCTCTTACCCCTACCGAAATAATCTGAGGTTTGACTACCTCCTCATAATCCTTGTAGCCCATTTTTACCAATTCATTATGAGTACCAGCATTAAATGCGATCTCCTCATCCTCTGTCAAGACTTCCGCTACCAGAGTATCCATCTCATAGAAATTACCAAACGGTGGCATAGCCCCCAGCTCACAGTCCGGGAACAGATCACCGAACTCTTCTTCGGTAGCCAGTTCTACTTTGTCAGCACCCAGCGTATCCTTTATGGAGTCAAAGTCAATGTTATGTGTGGAGGGAAGTACCACCATCTTCATATCTCCATCGGCTTTTACTATTACGGTTTTAACCATATCCTTTCCCGGGATATGGGCAGAAGCAGCTACCTCCTGCGCCGTAAATGCCGGTGAATGCTTAACGACCACATATTTCTTGTCTCGTTCATCCAGATAATCTATCAATTTTTCTAACGGCATAAAGACCTCTTGGCTAAATTATGGCGTACTTAGCATATTATATAAATTTAGTTTAAGCGGCAAGCTTGTCTCAATTATTGGAATGGCCTTGGGGTTTTCTTTGCTGAAAGCTCAGCCAAAATTATAGCATCCCTATCAACAAATAAAACAAACCATAAGATCCTCTATTACAAGCACATAGGGCAATTGATGTTTTTATCTGATGGGGGTGGTCACAGCTAGCATCAAGGGATATGGATCCCGTATAAGATAATAAAAACTTAACTATAGCTGGTTTTCAAAAACTTTATAATAGCCTCTGGTAGAATCGGTTTTTGGATAAATCCAATTGCTCCCAACTCTTTTATTTTATCTTTTATCAATACTTCATCCAACGAAGAAATAAAGAGTACTGGCACATTTTGGCTGGGTGTGAAAGCTCGTATCTCCTTATATAGCTCAAAGCCATCAATAGTGGGCATATTAATATCTGAAATAATAAGTGTAGGTATTTCCTTTCTTAACCTTTCTAATAATTTGTATCCATCATTAAAGGTCTCTACTCTATAATTAAACCTACCCAGCAACTCTTCAAGCATGATATTATGCTCTTCATAATCATCAACTATAAATATTAATTCTATTTCCTTTGTTGCCTGCATGTAGTTTTATTTTTGAATATCGTTTCTAATATCTCCATCACTAAAAAATATTTTATAGATAGGTATTTATACAACAATAAAATATAATAGAATGGTAATATTAGATAAGAATAAAACTAAAACAAATATTCTACAACCCTTAGTCCCATATCTAAAATCTTATTAAGCTATGGGGAAAATAGTTATTAGAATCCGTTTCAGGATTTATCTTATAAACGACAACCTCTCCCATATGCTTTTATTCTGGTAAAGCATTCTTAGATAGGTGAATTACCCAGACAGCACACGTGCTTTTATATGAGCCCTAATAATAAATAGATAAGAAAGGTAATCCCTCCCGTTACAAGTGCATAGGGAAGCTGGGTTTTTACGTGGTCGAGGTGATCGCAACCAGCTGCAAGAGAGGACATTAACGTAGTATCAGAAATGGGTGAACAGTGATCACCAAAAACCCCACCTCCAATAATTGAAGATAAAAGCAAGGGGGTAGAAAGGGATAAATCCAGAGCAAGGGGAATTCCGATGGGAATCATTATTGCAAATGTACCCCAGGATGTACCTGTCGTAAAAGCAATGGCGCCTGAAGCTAAGAAAATGAGGGGTATAATAAGAAACTGAGGCAGGTAATCTCCGATGAGGGTCGCAATATAGGTTCCGGTCCCCAACGCCCTCAGACTTAGCCCCAGTGCAATAGACAAGAGCACAATGGTTACCAATGGCAACAGGTTGCCCATCCCTTTAAACGAAAGGTCAACCAGTTCTTTATGAGTATAAACTTTATCAATCCGAAGAAGCAGATAACCAACGGCAATAGCAAGAGAAGTGGCCCACAGAACGGAAGTTGCCCCTTCCCCCTGCATAATATTTCCATCTCCGGTTAACCATAAAAAGAATAGGATACCTCCCGTCATTATGCTTAAGGGGATAAGCATATATCGTGCTTTGGTTGGAGATTCAGTATCCTCCAGATCTGTTTCAGTATCGTAGGTCTCTTGTTTACGCATGGGACCATAGACTTTTCCACTTAACACGGTATAAAAAACCATACCCAGAGATAGTATTGCATAAAAGTTAAGCGGTATGGTAGAGGCCAGTACGGATACCGGACTTTCAATCTCATAATTGCCAATAAGCCCCAGCAAGTAAGCGCCCCAGCCGTTTAGCAGGATAAGTACGGCTACCGGCGCACAGGTGGAATCAACGATGTATGCCAGACGTTCCCGGCTCATCTTAAATTTGTCAAAAAGTCCCCGTGAAAGAATACCAGCCGTTAAAATACTGAGATTCGTTTCAATAAATATAAGCAGCCCGGTAATACTGGTTAACAGCCCTACCTGCTTTGGGGTTCGTGTGAGTCCTATCTGTGAAAGATGCCGGACAACCGCACTGACTCCACCAGAATCTTTGATATACTCAATCAAAATACCCACCATGAGGCTAAAAAGAAGGACACTCGTATTTGATGAACTTTCAAATACGGACACAATCCGTTCCAAAAGCTGTGTAAAGGCTAATCCCGGATGCAGAGAAGCGATAATCCATTCCGATAAAAAGAGGGCAACAAGCAACGAAAGTATGACTTCTTTACGCCAAAGCGCAATAGCTATGGCAGCAATAGGGGGTAAAATGACAATCCAGTCGAACATAAAGAGGCTATTTTCTTAAATCGAAACGGATGATAATGAAATTTAAGACGGCTGCCAATTTGAATTGAGCTTTTCTGAGCCTCTATCCCTAATTAATCATGCTAAATTGACATTTAACATTAATATGCGATTGGGAGCCCCTAAGATAGTTGGTATTAATAAGCAGTGTTTAACAGGAATAAGACCGGAGGCACCATGCTCAAGAAAATACTGACGATATTATCTTTTACGCTCATCTGCAACCTGCCAATACAGGCTCAATCAGTACATTTTGAATTAGATTATCAATCTTTCCGTCCATTTGTACACTTTCAGCTGGATTTCAGCTCCCACTCCTACCATCGTTCCTACCGTTCGGCCTATCTAAAGGGCTATATGGACGGAGTGAACGACGCCTACTATTATGATCATCGTTATGCCGATATGGTACGTGATGCCCGAATTTATGAGACTGGTTACCAAGATGGATACAGGGATCGCTCATTGATCATACGCTTGCGGGGGCACGACTGGTACCATCGCCATCGATTCGCCTACGATGACTATTATGCTCCCTCCTATTCGGTTCGTATCTGGCTGAGTGGTTTAAGCCTGGCCTTTTTGCACGCCCCGGAGCGCCGGTTACCACGCCACTGGAAGCGAAGAGCACACCCCCGGTTTAAAAAGTATCGCAAATGGTATAAACAGCGTCGACATCGAAAAAGATACGATGATGATTACTATGACGATGATGACTACCGCCGATATGCAAACATTGAAAGACGATATAAAAAGCGAATTAAACGCTACAAGCGCAAAGCGCACAGGATGAAAAAGCGACACCGTAAAAAAGCTTCTTATGATCGTAAAAAACGATCAAGGGCTCGGTTTAAATCTAACTCTAACAGAAGAGTTCAATCACAGCGAAAATCTCGACGGGTTAAACGATCTAGCCCCAGGCAACGAAGATCT
Source organism: Fodinibius salsisoli (assembly GCF_026229185.1). Classification (GTDB taxonomy): domain Bacteria; phylum Bacteroidota; class Rhodothermia; order Balneolales; family Balneolaceae; genus Fodinibius; species Fodinibius salsisoli. The sequence goes on from NZ_JAGGJA010000007.1 coordinate 49,040, forward strand.
GTCCAAAAGGCAAACAAGCGTCGAAGTATAAAAAAGGTGCAGAAACGCTCCCAGAACCGGAAAAAAAGATCCGTTCGCAAAGCAAAAAGTCGACGTGGTCGAAAAGCCGTTAAGAAACGATCTGACAACCAGCGGAAGCGTGGCACCGTAAAAAGATCACGCGGCAACAAAAAAAGCAAAGGCCGTAGCGGTGGACGAAGCCGCAGTCGAGGCCGAGGTAACATATAATAACCTGAATTTGAGATAAAAACTTTAAAACTATAACGGTCTTTGTCGGACCCCATCTTATTCTTCCCCTAAGTAATTAGGGGAAGAGACGCCTTATCAGATTCAATTAATCATTAAAGCGTCCCTCTCCCTGCCTAAGTAGGGAGAGGACAGGAGTGGATCAACAAAGGGTAACAAACCGAAACTTTACGTGATTTGTTGTATCGAACTTACGTCATAGTATCCAACCAAGATACACTCCATATTCCCTTCCCATTTCCGGGAAGGGTTTATGGATTTTCATCTATGTCATCAGCTTGGTTAAACAATTCAATTAATCATATATTGGAAGGCTCATAAACGGCCTTTTAATATAACTTACTTTTCCTTGAAGCTGGCACTCCTTTTCCCACAGTTTGCCCCCAATCTATATGATTTATCAATCATGTTGCAGGCCAATCGAATTATCCTGCTGGATGTTGAACAGTGGTCCCGCAAGAGCCGTATTCACCGCGCTAAAATTCGCGTTCCCAATGGCAGCCGGTGGATCAATATCCCCTTGCGTACCGAAGATCGTAAGAACGCCGTGGGTGAGGTTCGGATGGATCACTCCGAGGATTGGGTGACGCCACTGCTGCGTACTATTGAATATAATTATCGCAACAGCATTTATTATGATTTCTATGAACCGGAAATTAAGGCCGAATTTAAATCAGCTTATGACTTTACCTACCTGATGGACTTTGTGCTCCATATACAAAGTCGGCTCTTTCGATTTATGGATATCAACATTGAGTATGAATTAGCCAGCGAAGTTGAGGAATATACTTCCAACCCTAATGCACTGGTTGAAAGCTTGGGAGCCGACACCTTATTCCAGGAGCATGACAGCCGCCACTACCAGTGGCAGGCCGAACAGAAGGCCGAGCCTAAATTTGAACATCCTGAATATCATCAGCACTTCGAAAACTTTGAGCCCTGGTGCTCCATCTTAGATATCTTGTTTCAGTTTGGACCGGAGAGTTTTAAAATAACCGACCAACTCAATTCTCAGGAACCTCAATAGGGTATTCGCTGACCTTATATCCGCCAAAAATTCCAACTCCATTTTCTATATTGTCATATACTGGCACAGGCTCAGCAAAGGGATTTTCACTTAAATTATCCTGTAAAGAGAGTGTCTCCATATATTTAAAATAAGCTTCGCTCAGTTTTCTGATATATAGTATTACTTCGGTTTCCTGATCGCATATCTCAGACATAGGAGAACACTGTGTGCTTCCCACGGTTGTAGACAGATTTATTTTGTACGTTTTACCATTAAATAAAACATCATCCAATAATAGACGTCGCTGCCCATTTACTTCTTCGCCAAAGACCGGATCATCAGAAGAAAAAAATAATTCGTGCTCATAGGTTGTCGTATCTATCTCTTCACCATATAAAGTAATTTTCTGCTTTCCATAAAGTTGGTAATAGTCCTCAGAATTGGAATCATCAAGCCAAATAGACAGGTTAATAAATCTTTGAGAACTGGAATTTCGCTTTACTTCATATTTTGTCATCATTGCTGAGTCAGCCGGAACGTTACCTGTAGCGGTAGCAGATGGGAATCCTTCTTTAGAAACTTTTATTTGATATGAACGGCCCGACTGGGGTTTCAGATCAGATGTATAAATCCCTGATTCTCCTTCTTGCATAGTCGTTAGTTCATCCCCTTCTTCGTCTGTCAACTTAACCGTCGCACCAGAAACTTTTTTAAATTCGCCATTATCCAATACAAACTGACTCTGTGATAAAGAAACCCCGAATGTACTATCTGGATGAAAAAGGCTGTTTACCACCAACTGATTTTCCTTGTTTGGGACATCCAATTGTACCACATTCTCGCATCCCCATAAACAAGTAACTGATATCAACATGCCAACTATCTTACGCATCATTAAAACTTAAGGCTATAGGTTACAGATGGAATGGTTGGAAACAAGCTGTATTGCACAAACTGCCGGCCCTCGTTAGGACCCCGGGATTGAATATCAATAAAAAACGGGTTCTTGCGATTGTAACCATTGTAGAGACCTATCGTCCAGGTCCGTTGTCCCCAACTTTTTTCTTTGGTCCAGCTTACATTCAGATCCAACCGGTGATAGGATGGCATCCGAAAACTGTTGCGACCCTCATAATGTTTGACGGACCCATTATTGCCGGCTCCGGGATACCGACCCGTCGGCAGCGTCACTGCATTACCCGTTCCATATACCCAATTTGCCGAATACTCCAGCCCTTTACGTGGGCTGTAACTCCCCACCGCATTAATATCATGGCGGCGATCATATTTATAAGGATATGGTTCCCCAAAATTGATACCATCAAACTGTCGATTATTCCACGACAAGGTATAACCCAGCCAGCCGCTCCATTTTCCCACTTTCTTTTGTATGAACAACTCAGCGCCATAGCTTTCTCCTTCACCAGAAACCACTTTATCCTGCCAGCTTTCTTCAATGGATAAGTATGTCGCCCCTTCCTCATAAGCAATCAGGTTCTGCATGGTTTTGTAATATCCTTCCACGCTGACTTCAAAATCTTCAATCGTCTTGGCCACTCCCAATGCTGCCTGCTGTGCTCGTTGTGGCTTTACATTTTGCGTGGCTGGCACCCAAAGATCGGTGGGCAAACCAATCCCACTATTCGTTAGCAGGTGCACATACTGCGACATACGAGCATATGACCCTTTCAGGGCGATGCGGTTTGGCAACAAATAGTTAAAAGAAACCCTGGGCTCAATAGAATAATAAAGCTCATCATCTACGCTGTAAGCAGATGCGTGAAGTCCCGCATTTACCTTAAGGCGATCGGTTAGTTCCATCTGATCTTCAGCATAAGCAAATAGCTCCGTGGAAGAAGTTTCCTGTTTTCCCAGTGTGGTATCAGACTCAAAGCTTGATGAATAGGCGAAAACCCCGGGATTAAACTGATGATGCGTGGCACTAACTCCAAATTTTATGTTATGCTTTGGAGAGGGAATGAAATCATAATCAACTTTTGCTGCAAAATCATTGATACCGGACAAATACCTCGTGCTGGATTCGTCGCGATTCGTATTTGCATCCGAAGATTCTTCATCAATAGTAGTATTAAATACATTAAATTTGTACCGACTGTAGGTGAGTGTTACGTTACTAAATAGTTGCGGATTATAAATGTGATTCCACCGCAGGGATGTAATAATATTGCCCCATTTGAGTCCAAATTCGTCCTTTGAATAATATGTGGTTCCCGAACTGGTATAATTACTCTCGTCGCGCGAATATGCCTTATCCCTTCCTAAATAGCTGCTCATGTAAAGGCGGTCATTATTGGAAAAGCGATGGTTAATTTTTGCATTAACATCATAAAAATAATAACCGGCCACTCCATCCCCATTTGACTGTGACTTAATTATCGGACGTGCCAACAGATCAATATAAGTTCGACGTCCCGATACCAAAAAAGTCGTATTGTCTCCCAGCGGACCGTCAAGCGTAAGTTTAGAAGCAAGCAATCCAACCGATCCCGAACCTTTTAGTTTCTCTTTATTCCCTTCTTTCATGGTAATATCAACCACCGACGACAGGCGTCCTCCATACCGGGCCGGGAATCCACCTTTGATAAGCTCTACATTGTTGATAGCATTGGCATTAAATACAGAAACAAATCCAAATAGATGAGACGCATTATAGATCGGCACACCGTCAAGCAGGATCAAATTTTGCGAGGGACCGCCACCCCGCACATATAATCCGCTGGTTCCTTCGGTACCCGATTGCACGCCCGGAACCATCTGCAACGCTTTCAAAACATCCACTTCACCAAGAATTTGCGGCATCGACTTAATTTGCTCAACCGGTACCGTAACGGTACTCATCCGTGTCTCCTCCTCGATGGGCTGGTCGGCTGTAACTACCACTTCGTCCAACTCTTTACCGGCTGTTAAACCAATATTAAGCTCTACATCTTTATCCAGATCTAATATAATGCGTTCTGACTGATACCCCACATACGAAACGAGCAGTTCAACACTATCCCTGGAAGTGGTATAACTAAAAAATCCATAATTATTGGTGGATGCCCCATTTTGGTTGTCCACATTGTAGATATTGGCTCCAATCAAGACCTCACCGGTTACTTCATCTTTGACGTATCCGCTGATGGTATATTTCTGGGCAAATAAAGGTTGGACAGCAATGATGAATAATGATACGCAAAGTAGCGCTTTTGGCATTAAAATTGAATGAAATTCAGCTTTTGCGAATGAACAGTTATATTACTTTTCAATTTGCAGATTCGCAAATAGTCCATTTTAGTTAAAAGCTGCACGGTTAAAAATTGTAAAGTAAAAACCTCTCTAAGGGTATTTATAGATCTGTAACCGATAGCTTAACCGTCTTACTTTCAACATGTAATCTTCTACAGACACCATGGATTGTCAACGACATCTTTTCAACCTGCCAGCCAATCAACATTATCTTAACTGTGCTTATTTGTCGCCGCAGTTAAAACACGTAGAGGAAGCAGGCATACAGGGCATTCAGCGGAAAAACCATCCCTGGGAGATAAAGCCTGATGACTTTTTTGAAGATAGTCACCGGCTACGGTCACTTTTTGCTGATCTCATCAGCGCAGAAAGTTCGCAGTCGGTAGCTTTAATGCCGGCCGTCTCGTATGGAATGGCTACCGTAGCTCAAAATATTGATCCCCAAAAAGGAAACGAGATTATTCTTGCGGGCCAACAATTTCCAAGTAATTTCTATCCCTGGCAGAGATTCTGTGATCAGCATGACTGTACCCTCAGGATGATTGATCCGCCAAATACCTTTGAAGAACGTGGAAAGGGCTGGAATGAACGTATCCATTCTGCTATCGGAAGAAATACCCTCGCGGTAGCCCTTGGAAATGTCCACTGGACTGACGGTACGCTTTTTAAGCTCAAAGAAATTGCGGAACAGACGCGCTCCTCGGACGCCTACCTGCTGGTCGACGGAACCCAATCGGTCGGCGCCCTGCCCTTGGATGTCCAAGCTATTCAACCGGATGCACTCATTTGTGCCGGTTATAAGTGGCTTATGGGACCTTATTCAATGGCCTTCGGCTATTTTAGTGAGCGAATGCAGCAAGGTACTCCTCTCGAAGAAGGCTGGATTGTTCGTCAGAACAGTGAAAATTTCAGTCAGCTTGTCAATTATGAAGAGCAGTACCAGCCCGGGGCCCTGCGATTCGATGTGGGGGAACGCAGCAATTTCATCCTCGTACCCATGATGATTGAAGCCCTGAGGCAAATTATTGATTGGGAGCCTGCAAATATCCAGAACTATTGCGAACGGTTAACCTCCGATTTGGTTCAATCCTTGTCAGATAAGGGCTACCAAATTGAGGACCCGGAATGGCGGGGACATCACCTGTTTGGAATTCGTCTGCCCGAGCACCTTACGACCGAAGAGCTCCAGCCTCAACTGGAAAAAAGAAATATCCACCTTTCCCTGCGCGGGTCGGCCCTCCGCATTGCACCCAATGTCTATAACAACAAAGCAGATATCACCGCCCTGCAGGAAGTCCTTTCTGCCGTATGATAAAGGGTCCACCACAGAGGCAGACCCTGTCAATTACCCCTTACTCTGCTCTATGGAAAGTCATCAGCGTGTCGTTATCGGATAGTAACAGCAGCTGGCCCTGTTCAATGGTATAGCTGTTTACCTGTTGCAGGGCATCCATAAAGCGGGCCTCCATATCACCGGGGCAAGCCATCTTCGTTGAGATCATCTGTCCAAATGATAAACTATCATCTGTGACGGTTACCAAGTTACCGTTAATTTGATTGCAGCCGTTATTGCCATACACCTTGTTGTTCTTGAGGTCAAATTGCAAGTCGGGCACTTTACGCAAGCTATCCTGCTTGCTTACCTCCTTCCCTTTCAGGGCGTGTAAAGTCCAAAAATCGTGCAACGAATAGCGGTCATTGATAACATTTCCACATCCGCGATAGGACGTGCCGTCATAATCAACCACGACCCCATGTGTAAAAACCTCCCCCGACATATTGTCTATACAGCCGGTTGGATGTAGCGCTACTGTCAATACACCAGATTCTGTTTCCGTGACCAGGGTACGCGCCGCCGAAGCCGTATCCTGTTCCATATCCGGGACGGGTACCTGGATGGAGTCGCCGCCCAACGTGTGGAAATTCATCTCGCTATCGTAATCGATTGCTAATCCCCAGAAGGGCTCATTGCCGGCAGCCCTGAAATCAACGCCCTGCTCCCGAAGTTCTGCCCATTTCATGGAATCATCCTTGTCAGAGGCATCTTTTAGGTCGAGTACGTAATGATCCGCCAGGGATCCCGTAATTCGGTTGCCTTCTTGGTCCAGCATAACCAGGCTACTGTCATCCAGTGCAAACTGGCGGGCTTGGTCGCCTGAATCGCCCTTTAACACAATAAGGGTATCGTTTTCAACGCTCCAAGAGCCGCTTTCTGTAAAGGGACGATTGCTCTCGCCAATATAGATAGAGGAAGCGCTGTATTTTTGAGTCTCATCAAAGCTTATTTCGTACAGTATACCCGGGCAATCGGCGCATGGAATGATTCCACTGTAGGTGGCGCCTTCCAGCGATTGAATGGTTTGGGTACTTGTGGTATCCTCGGACTGGCCACTACAGCCACCAAGTATTACTGCTCCCGATATAAAAACCAACAATATTAGTATTCTCTGCATATGATTTGATTAAAAAATTAATATTTCTGTAGATACTCTTTGATAGTTTTTAATCCATATTGTTCCGCAAGATATGGGATGAACTCCAGACAAGTAAATATCATTTCCATTCAAATTAATAAGATAGGTCGATCCTCCCCTCCTCCTTCTCCCCCGAATTATCGGGACACGCAAGGAGGAACACATAACTCATTATGTGTGCTATATACAGCATTTTGAGCAAAATCTATTAATTCCCTCCAGAATTGAGCCTCTATCTTTAGGCTAATATGATAATCTACTATTAGCTGAGCCTTGTTAAAAACCATACAAGGGGTTCCACTATAATAAAAAAGCCCCGACTGCTGCCGGGGCTTGAATAAAAGGTTGTTCTTAGTTGCGCTAACGTTATTCCTCGGGATTCAGAATCTGTTCAATGCGCACTACCGCATCTGCCAGGTGGGCTTCTGTCGCACGATCACTCACCCGCACTTGCTGAACCTCATCCAAAAGCGTTTCAAGCTGATCGCGAACAATAGGTCGAATATCCGACTGGCTGACATCCACATCCGTCCACCCATAGTATTCTTTAAATGCACTCGGAATACTCCGAAGTTCTTCGGTCATGAGATAATCCATCCGCTCTATGTAGGCGCGCTGCAGATTCCGGCGGTGAACACCAATTGCGGTATTCTCATCGACTTCGCTCCAGATGCTGTTACGTACATCATCCATCATTTCGAAGGCCGTGTACGTTTCACCTTCATTACGAGCATTGAACTCAACAAGACGTGCCAGCCGCTGAGGATCCGTCAGATCATTGAGCACCCGCACTTGGGCGCTGCGAATATTATCAACCACGGTAGACTGGTTGATGCGGCTTAAAATCTCATCATTCAACATCCATTGGTCAACCTTAAAGGCATGATCAGCTAAAAAGTCCACCGCCTTTTGTTGGGTTTCTTTAGGAACTGCCTCATAAACTGCCCCTTCCTGGTTGTAAGTCTTATGATTTTCATAGACGCCGCCTACATTTTTGGTGACATGCCCCATATAGCGGCTCCACTGGCTTATAATATTGCCATACAATTCCTGGAGCTCCTCGAAATTGGTGCCATCTCGCTCCGTCCATTCCATCAGGTTGCCGGTAATGCGTTCCAGATTGGCAAGCCCTAATTTACTGGCTTCCATAGCGTTATTTCCGAGATCCTCATTTTGAGAACGCGGATCAATTTTGTTTCCAGTCTGACGACCATAAAAATAGGCCGGATCGTCAGCACGCTCACGGGTCCATTCATTAAGCTTGGCTTCACGCTCTTGTCGACTCATATCTTCCGGGAACCAGCTGTAGCCCCATTTGATGGACCAGTTATCATATTCGCCAATGGCCGGATGGAAGTTCTCAACGCCATCTCCGGGCTGGGCGATATAGTTAAAGCGCGCATAATCCATAATGGATGGCGCCGTTCCATGCGTAGAAGTAAAGGATGGCGACCGAAGAGAATCCACGGGATACGCATAGCTTGAGCCCCAATTGTGTGGCAAGCCCAGCGTGTGGCCAACCTCGTGCGAAGATACAAAACGAACCAACTCGCCCATCACCTCATCCTCAAACTGTACGGAACGAGCCTTGGGATTGACGGCAGCTGTCTGCACAAAATACCAGTTGCGCAGCAGGTTCATCACATTGTGGTACCACAGGATATCACTTTCTAAAATCTGTCCGGTACGAGGATCGTGCACATGTGGTCCCTGTGCATTGGGGATATCGTTGGCGATATATCGAATGACGGAATAGCGTACATCTTCCGGACTAAATGCGGGGTCTTCCTCATCCGTGGGTGGATCTTTGGCAATAATGGCATTCTTAAATCCGGCGTGCTCAAAAGCTTTCTGCCAATCTTCAACTCCCTGCTTAATGTACGAACGCCATTTCTCAGGTGTCGCCGGATCGATATAGTATACAATTGGCTCTATCGGCTCAACCAGTTCGCCATCCAGGTAGGCTTCCTTATCTTTGGGAACCAGCTTATAGCGAGTTACGAACTGCTTATTTTCTGCCTTATGACGCTCACCACCATATTTTATCTGCTCAATAGAAAAGTAACCGACCCGATTATCCACCACACGCTTCTGCATGGGTTCTTCCGGCAGTAAAATCATCGATTGATTCATCTCCAGCGACAGCGTTCCTGTGGCGCCATCATCCGGCGGATTGTTGGAGTCATATGTTAAAATATGGCGCGCTTCTACATTCTTGGGATAGGTTCGGATGCTGTCAATAAAGCTGCGGTCCCCATCCAGTCGGCGCACCTGAAACTCACTGCGTTGACTCTTGCTAAGCCCACTAATTAATGGCACATCGGAAGTGAAGAAGTCGGTAACATCGATAACTTTAGTGTTATGGGCAGAATCTTTGCGAACCGTTTCAATATCAAAGCTCTGTATCACCGGCTCAAAATTGTTGTTTTTGATCGATTTATATATCGGGTTATTCTCATCTGCTACATTTTCATGCGACACATGTCGGAGCAATATCTTGTCATCTTTTTTCTGCCAGCGAATTACCTGCTGCGATTTGGCCTTCATGCCCGCGCCGCCAAAGCTCAGGTTGTTTTGGGTGCCCGCAATACGGCTAACCAGCAACATCCCCGTATCGAGGAGGGAATCCGGTAGCTCATAATAATACTTTCCATCCACTTTATGGACGGTAAACAGCCCTTCATCTGTCTGGGCTTCATCCGTAATGACTTCGTCATAGGATTTATAGCCGTTATCTTTTTGCTCTTTTTTAGATGATGCAGTAGATTCTTTCGTCGCTTTGTTGGTTGATGCACATGCTGAGAACAGCACAACCGATAGAGTCAGCAGGGCCCAACCTTGCAGCTGCTTGAAAACCAAATTATTCATATATTTTTTTGCATTAATTTATTGTTCATGAAACGGATGAAATGTTAGGCTTGTAATTGAACGAATCAAGAATAAGCAGGTAGATAGATGTAAAAAGATATGATATGGCTAACAGCTACCATGAGCAACCGTCCATAATTGGACTATGAGGGGCGTTATCCGGGCTAACTGTAAACAAAAAATTAAGAATTAGCCAATTTCCCTTAGCTTTATTACTTTTGAAGCATTATGGCAAAACCAATAGCAAGACCACTGAAGCATCTGATTTACTTTTTCAAGGATTTAAAGCAAACCGGGTCTATTGCACCCAGCTCAAAATTTTTGGCTCAGGATTTGGTTAGCCAACTCAAAAAGCGGGTGGCCTGCGATGAATGCAAACCACTGAAGATATTGGAGGTAGGTCCCGGAACGGGTCCTTTAACCAAACAAATTGTGAAGCATTTACGTCCAAATGACAAGCTGGATGTTGTAGAAATTCACAAAAAATTCTACCAGATTGTCAAAAGCCGTTATCGGCAACAGAATTTGCAGATCCATCACGCCGATATTTTACAATTCCAGCCGGATTACAAGTATGATTTTATCTTTTCGAGTCTGCCTTACGAAAATATGCCGGAGGAGATCAGTCGCGAGATCTGGAAAAAAAAGCTAACCCTCTGCTCCGAAGAAGCCTGCATCAGTTACTTTAAATATGTAAAGTTTCGCAACTTTAAGAGTGATTTTGAGGAAGAGGTCGTAAAAAAATATGGCCGGGATAAAAAGGTAGTGCTTCTCAATTTACCGCCGGCCAAAGTTTATACTCTGGAGATTAGTGGGCAACCTGATATTAAAACTCCCACGATCGAAAGCTCGAACGTTGCTTAACTATTTTTAAAAGAAGATTACATTCAAAAGCGATAGCAACACACTAAACAGTACTGCCCACCAAAAGCTTTTGATTTTCAGCCCATCCACCAGTGCCGCTACCAGTAGCAACATCAATGCATTGATTACCAACAGAAAGAGGCCCAGCGTAACGATCGTAAGCGGTAGCGTAAAGAATACTACAATCGGCTTTATAAATGCGTTTACGATGGCTAATAAAACAGCCGTTCCCAAGGCCGTCCAGTAGTTATTAACTTTGATCCCATCTAAGAGATACCCAAGGGCAAAGATGCCAAGGCTATTTACAAGTATTTTGGTAATCATAATGCTAAGGTTTGGTTCCGGTTTTAGCCTTTATACGGTGGACCTCTCAAAAAGTTTTACGGGAGTTTTTGATCGTCTCCGGGTACTTTTATTCAACCGTCACGCTTTTGGCAAGGTTTCGGGGCTGATCCACATCGCATCCACGGTTAACAGCAATATAATACGACAGCAACTGCAGCGGAATAGACGTCAACAATGGGGACAGGCAATCTTCCGTTTCCGGAATAGGGCAGCTGAACTCCGATAAATTAATCACCTCTTCATTATCTTCTCCGGTAATTCCAATGATGCGACCTTTTCGGGCCTTCACCTCCTCGATATTACTAATCATTTTGTCGTTGGTATGATCGGTAGCAGCAATTACAACCACCGGCATCATGGCATCAATAAGAGCGATGGGGCCGTGCTTCATCTCAGCGGCGGGGTATCCCTCAGCGTGGATGTACGAAATTTCCTTCAATTTGAGGGCGCCCTCCAGTGCGACAGGAAAATTATAGGTTCGACCCAGATACAGGAAGTTGGGAGCATAAGTAAACAGCTCTGCCATCTCTTTCACCGATTCACTGCGATCCAGGATCTGCTCTACTTTATCCGGAATACGGTTGAGCTCTTCAATGAGCCGGGCAGCATACTCTTCTTCTATGGTATTCCTTTTTTGTCCCAGCAGGATGGCCATCATAGCTAAAACTGAAACCTGGGTGGTAAAAGCTTTGGTTGAAGCTACCCCAATTTCTGGTCCGGCGTGGGTATAGACCCCGGCATCGGTATCGCGGGCAATGGTTGAGCCTACCACATTACAAACGCCCAGTGCAAGTGCCCCTCGTTCTTTTGCTGTGCGCAACGCTGCCAGAGTATCAGCAGTTTCGCCACTTTGCGAGATCACCAACATCACATCATTTTCGTCGATTAATGGCTCGCGATAGCGGAACTCTGAGGCATATTCGACCTCCACCGGCAACTTAGCGAGGTGCTCGAATAAGTACTCCCCAACCAATCCGGCATGCCAGCTGGTACCACAAGCAGCAATGACAAGGCGATCTGCATTGACTAATTGATCAAGCACATCTGTTAAGCCACCCAGCTGTACTGAATGATTTTTGACATCCAGGCGACCCCGCAGACAATCAGCGATGGCACGAGGTTGTTCAAAAATTTCTTTCAACATAAAGTGCGGATACCCACTCTTCTCGATCTCATCGAGGCTAAGAGCCAGCTCATGGACTTTCTTCGTAAGGCTAACATCCTCAATCGTTTTAACCTCATAACCATCTTTTGTGACGATGGCCATCTCTCCGTCATCCAAATAAACCACTTTCTTGGTATATCCGACAATAGGCGAAGCATCAGAGGCAATAAACATTTCGCCGTCCCCGATCCCTAACAGTAGCGGAGATCCTTTACGGGCCACGATAATACGATCAGGCTCATCCACATGCAGGATAGCCAGACCATAAGTACCAACGACTTGCTTGAGAGCCAAACGAACGGCCTTTTCAAAACTAACCTCTTCTCCGTTTTCGTATATCTCTTCAATTAGCTGGACAATAACTTCCGTATCGGTATCCGTATGGAACGTCCGGCCTTTATTTTGGAGCTCTTTTTTGAGCGAATTATAATTTTCAATAATGCCGTTATGGACTAACGCGATGTCTCCTGATTCACTAATATGCGGGTGAGAATTCACATCGTTGGGCGCTCCATGGGTAGCCCATCGGGTATGGCCAATACCTGTTGAGCCCTTAGCCGGACTGGCTTTCAGCTTATTTTTGAGCGCCTGCACCTTGCCCTTCCCCTTCTTGATATCCAATGCACCGTTCATTAACGCGATACCGGCTGAATCATACCCCCGGTATTCCAGTCGTTCAAGCCCCTTGACGATAATATCACTCGCGGATTGGTTACCGATGTATCCTACAATTCCACACATATTTTTTGTCTAAAGTTCGCAATGATTTTTATTATACTGTCTCTCTGAAAGCAACAATAGAGAATGTCCAAATTTATTAATCTGATAACGATTTTAAAACAACATTATTAGAAACATTTCAAGGGGACTTTAAATAATATGCAGCTTTGTTTTTTTGAAGGTCATCAGCACACAAACTTCCATCCACTTACCCTTAGCCGACCGCTTGATGATTTACGAATCGGTATTTTTACGCTGGCAGAAAAGTGGAAACAGGCTTTACAAATTCAATCTTTTGCCCGTACAGTCCGCCCCAACCTAAGGGGCGTATTTAACCCTGGCACGATAGATCCACAGCAAGCTTGCTTATGGATTAATCCCCGGTACCTGCCCTCCGATGAACTTATTCAGGAGGTCAAAAACCTAAATGAAGGAACGTGTCTGCAGTCAGATTCAGTGACTATTGCTGCCAAGGTGGATGGATCCACTTCCCAACAATGGCTACAACAGGGCGAGCCTAACTTTAACACTTTGCTGGTTGTACAGAGCCAGCCTTTTCATTGTCTAAAGCATTTGTGGGATCTGTTTCAACTGAATGGGGAGGAAATTGAACGTGATTTCCAGAAAATTCCAGCCACAGATCAAACAGAGGCGACGATCTCTCAGAATGCTACCTTTGAAAACCACGATCAGGTTACGGTCGAGGCCGGGGCTCAAATAGAATCCAAATGTGTATTAGATGCTCGGGAAGGCCCCATTTACATTGGAAAAGATGCAACCGTAATGGCTGGATCTATACTGCGCGGCCCCATTGCTGTCTGTGAAGGAGCCATTGTTAAGACAGGAGCAAAAATTTATAGTGATACCACTATCGGTCCCGTTTGTAAAGTGGGGGGCGAAGTGGCCAACACTGTTTTCCACTCCTATTCAAATAAAGCCCACCACGGATATATTGGCAATTCTGTGGTGGGACAGTGGTGTAACTTTGGAGCTGGCACCACCGTTTCAAACCTAAAAACCAATTATAGTACCGTGCGGGTCCCAAACTGGGAGTCCGGTGAAGAAAAAGACAGCAATCAGCAGTTTGTGGGCATCATGATGGGCGACCACTCCAAAACTGCTATCAACTCGGTCATCAACTCTGGCACAGTGACGGGCGTGAGTGCCAACATCTTATCACGCGATTTTCCTCCCAAGTTGATCCATTCCTTCAGCTGGGTGGGCTCCAATGTCATCCAGCCCTACAAGCTCGATAAGGCACTGGAAACTATGAAAATAATGATGTCTCGACGTGATGTGAAACTTTCAGAAGCTTATAAAAGCATGATGAGCCAGATATTTGAAGATCGCCCTTCCGGTTAATCAACGCTCTCAGAGGCGAATTATCCTCCTTCAACCAATATATTCGGGACTTATTTTTATCAAAAAGTGAGAAATAAAATAACAAATAGGTTTTCTCCTAAAATAGCGCTACCTTAGTACGTTATATTTAATTACCCACCTACTAAGTATATTTTTTTGAAAAGACGCGTTAATTCAACTCCTTTCATCAAATGTAGCCCATAGGTGTACACAAAGTTAATGTTATATTTTATGAAACAAGGAAAAATAAAATTTTTCGACACTAAAAAAGGATTTGGATTTATCGCACCCGACGACGGTGGCGACGACGTCTTCGTCCACAGGAATAATGTTGAGAACCTGGATTATAACCAGGGATTAGAAGATGATGAAGCTGTAGAGTTTGAAGTTGAAGAAACTCCTAAAGGCTTAAGTGCTGTTAACGTAACAAGCTTGGACTATAAATAGTAGTAAGCTTTTTAGTTACTTTACAAGTCCGCTTCTTTCGGAGCGGACTTTTTTTGTTGGTTGACTATTTTATCTGTAGATCAAAATTATGTTTCAAATTAGTTTATAAAAACCCTATATTTGGAACCGCTAATTAAAAGCGGATTATTTTATGCCCAAGTGGCGGAACTGGTAGACGCGCTAGCTTCAGGAGCTAGTGGGATTTTATCCCGTGAAGGTTCGAATCCTTTCTTGGGCACCACTCATTACCTGTCATCAATTAATTGCAGGTACCCCTCCCTTCTAAATCATGCTGCCACCTCACGGGCAAATACATCATGGCCTAAGTACATCTCCATATCACATTGCAGTGCACTTTTCTATAAATTGAAGTCGATGAGCTTTGTATAAAGCTCATTAATACTTTTGGTGACTTCCTGATTCGTATTAACATGTAATAACTGCTGCATTTCTGTGGGCTTTATATAGGCATTACTGAGCTGATAAAAATCTTCCACCCTCGCATCGGATACCACATCATCCCTTTCTTCGCGATCTTTTAGCCGTTTAACGATTATATCCTCTGGAGCTTGAGCCTCAATAAAAATATAGGGAATACTTTTGGCTGTTAGCCGCTGCACTAATTGCATCCTCATACTTTTTTGTCCATAGGTAGCATCCAATATAATGCTTCTACCCATTGCAATAGTTTTCACTGCCCGGGTCAAGAGAGTATGATATATATTGTCCGAAATTTTGGATGAATAAAGCATCTCCCTTTTAGATGCAGGGGTTCGTTCGGTCAGAGGCAGACCTGCTGATGCCTTACGTATTCGATCTGAAGACAAATGCTCTATTCCCAGCTTATCAGACAACTTCTTCGCCAGCGTGCTTTTTCCTGTTCCTACCTGACCCATAAAAATTAGCACCACAGGTTCAGAACCGATCAGAGCGTATCGCAGGGCCAAATCAAAATAGCGGCGGGCCAGGCTCACTGCTTCTTTTTGCTCGCTCAGCGGGACTTCATCCTCAGTACTTTGCAGGCTCTTTACCTTCCCTTTTACTACGGCTCGGTAACATTTATAAAAGTCAATGATGTCAGCCAGCGTATGGTCTTGCAATTTTTCTGCCATGCGATTTATCAAGTAGCGCTCCTCCTCAAAACAATCATTAAAATCTAAGTCCATGGCTAAAAAAGCGAGATCTGCTGCCCAATCCCCATATCGAAATCGTTCATTAAATTCTATGCAATCATAAATACGAACCTGGTCTTCCGTTATATGGATATGCTCCAAATGGAGGTCTCCGTGGCCGTCGACGATACATCCCCCTTCCATCCGTTGTTTAAACAACCCGCTATATTGTTCATAATAAGAGGAGGTATAATACCGGATGGCCTTAAAACTATTTTCATCAATCGTTTGCCTGATAAAAGGAGCCACCTGGGTAAAATTCTCATCCGTATTGACCTTTATTTTTTTAATAGCACCCCATTTGGCCAGCTCCTTATCCTGCTCCTGCTGCTCATAAAAATCCGCTAATTTATCAGCAACACGATTAAGATGTTCTTCCTGCAGCCTTCCTTTATCAATATAGTTATGGAGAAAATATTTATTCTCCAGCTTTCTCATTTTTACCGCATACTCTGTGATAAAATCGGAATCCAAATCGCTGGTAAAGCTATAGTTTTCACCTGATTTCTCAATGCCCATGACCCCCAGATAGACATCACCGGCAAGGCGTTTATTTAATGCTACTTCTTGCCGGCAGCATGTATAGCGTTTTTCGAGCGTACTGTAATCCAGAAACCCGAAGTCTACCGGCTTTTTAATTTTATAAACATACGGGGAAACAATAAATACATGGGAAATATGAGTTTGAATATGCTGTACATGGGATGGCTCATGCTCATAGGTGGACTTCTGTTCTAAAAATGAAATAAGGTCAGGCTGTATGGTAGCTGGTGACATATTCTCCCCCTTTCTCTCATTCTAACTATTTCTTTTAAAGTAAGATACTTATTTCAAACCCGAATTATGAACAAAAATATTACTGTTAATCTCATCCCTATACTTTTTCGCAGAAAAATGTACAGGGATTGGCCAAAAATTTTAATGGAGTTTTAGAGTTGTCATAGGAATCATCATTGCAATAGCATCTTGGATACTGGACGATTTTTCCCTATCCAGATAAACTTTTCTACACTTTTTGGGTATCACGATCTTAACTGTTTTGGTTTATAACAGACTATTGATCAATTTACCCCCCTTTACTGCAGGATCATAAGACAAGCATGTTAATCCACAGTAAGAAACCGGTAAACTGTGGTTGAAGAGTATCCTTCTTCCGGCCCTATCACCGTTGACGGAAAATTCGGATGATGGGGTGAATCGGGAAAATGCTGGGTCTCCAAACAGACCGCTGAGTGGGGACCGTAAGCATGTCCCCCCTTCCCTATCTGGTTGCCTTCTCCGGTTAGTGAGTTAGCCGTATACACCTGCAGGCCAGGCTCAGTCGTATAAACTTCCATAACACGTCCGGTAGCAGGCTCTGATAACCGACCAGCCAATGCTAATTCACCACTCTTCTTGTTTAGCACATAATTATGGTCATACCCTCCCACATGTTGCAACTGCTGATTCTCTTGATCAATACGCGCTCCAAAAGCTGTTGGTTTTGTAAAGTCGAACGGTGTACCGGCAACCTCCCGCAGCTCACCGGTTGGAATAGCGGTAGAATCGACCGGTGTATATTGACCGGCATCCACGTAAAGTTTATGATCTAAAATCTTCCCCTGACCTTCGCCCGCGAGATTAAAGAAGGCATGGTTAGTCATGTTCAAGACGGTCTTCTTATCCGTACTGGCCGCATATTCCAGTTTAAGCTCGTTTTCCTCTGTCACCGTGTAGGTAACCGTAACTTCTAAATTACCGGGATATCCACCTTCCCCATCCTCAGAAAAATAGCTTAGTTCCAATGTCTGATCATCAACCTGCCGGGCCTCCCATACCTGATGTCGAAACCCCTCAGCACCACCGTGGATGGAATGCTCCCCATTATTTTTATCCAGATGATATGTACTATCATCCAAAGTGAATTTTGCCTGGGCTATTCTATTGGCATACCGCCCCATGGTAGCTCCAAGTGAAGCTATGCCATCCAGATACTCTTGCCCGGTCTCATACCCTAACACAACATCCCCAAGCGTCCCCTCCCGGTCGGGCACCAGGATGGAGACAATCTTACCTCCATAATTGGTAATCTGTGCTTTCATCCCCTGACCATTTTCTAAGGTAAACAGATCTATCTGTTTGCCATCATGTTTCAACTGAAAGTCAGACGATTTTACCGGCACATAGTTTTTAGATTGCTTTGAGCAAGATATTAGGCTGAACATTATGACGAGGGCAACAGCAGTAGGAAACCAATTAGACAGGTACATGGTAGGATATTCTTATATCAGATTTTATCTCAAACCAAATATAAAAGAAATTTTCCCATCCAAAAGTGATTGTTTTAAGAAGCTTGCTGCAGGCATGCAATTGCTTCCACTACACTAACATCAAGCTATGGGTTATAGTACGCGGCGGGCGGACAGGTATCGGCTGGACCAGTATTTCTGATCCAGCTCGCTGATTGTAACACCTTCTGAGGTAGAAGCATGCAGGAATTCATCCTGATTAATAACAACGCCAACATGAAGGGTACGTCGCCCGGTGCGGAAGAACACCAAATCGCCCGTCCGGATAGCTGATCGACGCACGCCATCACCAACATTAAGCTGTGTTCTGGTATTCCTGGGTAATCCAATGTCGAAATACTCCTCAAACACAATATTGACAAACATCGAGCAATCCACCCCTCGCTGTGTACCTCCCCCCAAACGGTAAGGCGTTCCTTTCCAATCACGATAGGCCTGCATCAGAGACGTTTCTGTTTTATTCATTGTAGATACACTCATGGCAACCGGGTTGCCATCAAATTGAGTAGAGTCGTCCTCAGCCCCGCTTCCATACGATGGATCTGCTGCTCGCTGTGAGACTCCACAACTGGCAAAAATGATGCCTATCGAAAACAACACAAGTATCGGTCTAAATGTATCCATGAATTAGCTCGAATTATGACTAAAACTACTCCCCTAAATAATCTATATTTAGAGGTTTAATAACAACGTCTAAATTAGACAGCAAATCAGCTATGCAACTTCTGGTAAACATCGACCATATTGCCACTCTTCGTAATGCTCGCGGTGAAGGATATCCCAAGCCTGTTGAGGCTGCCACAGTTTGTGAACGTGCCGGGGCAAGCGGTATTGTTTTTCACTTACGGGGCGATCGTAGGCATATCCGCGATGAGGATGTCTACGCTCTCAAAAAATCGGTGACGGGCACGCTGGATTTTGAGATGGCGGCCACAGACGAAATGCTTAAGATATCTCTTGATGTTGATCCTCACCTGGTTACGCTGGTCCCCGAAAGTCGCGAAGAGCTAACTACCGAAGGCGGACTTAAGATGAGCACCGTCTTTGATGATTTTCAAGAACGGGTATTCCCTCAATATCGGAAAACGGATATTGAAATCAGCCTTTTCATTGATCCCAATAAAGAAGACATTGAGCTTGCAAATGAGTTGGGCAGTGATGCAATTGAACTGCACACCGGTACCTATGCCAATGCCGAGACACCGAAAGAACAAGAGCACGAACTCGAACGCCTTAAAGAAGCCGCCCAACTTGCGCATACCCTGGGTATGAAAGTCAACGCCGGCCACGGACTCAACCTGGACAATCTGAAACCTTTCGTGGATACCGTACCTCACCTGCATGATGTCAGCATAGGTCATGCGCTGGTTTCAACAGCCATATTCAAAGGACTCGATCAGACCGTGAGAGACTTTTTAGCCATCATGAACCATGCTGAACTCAAAGAAAACTCCTAACCTGGAACGTATAATATGACACAGGATCAACACAAATCGGGCTATGTGGCCATCATCGGCAAACCCAATGCCGGCAAATCTACCTTAATGAACCGCTTGCTGGGGAGCAAAGTCTCCATTACTACGCACAAGCCCCAGACCACGCGCCATCAAATTTTAGGCATCCATTCCGAAGAGGATATGCAGATTATCTTCCTGGATACTCCCGGAGTTATCAACCCCCGGTATGAGCTACAGAAAGCCATGATGAAGACCGTGGACCGCGCCCGGACCGATGCAGATATCATTTTATTTATCGTTGATGTGAAAGATGCCGACGTGCCGGGACGCATTTTTAAGATGCTCTCATCCCTGAAGGGCAAAAAAGTATTCCTGGTGATCAATAAGATTGACAAAGTAACCGACCAGGAAGCCGAAGGAGTAGCTCGCAAGATACAGGATCAATGCGACTTTGATGAAACGCTTTTTGTATCGGCTATCAACGGGACGGGCCTGCAGCAGGCTATGGATACGATAAAAGCCAATATTAAACCGGGACCCGCCTTTTATCCCAAGGATATGCTGAGCGAGCAGCCGATACGTTTTTTCGTGGCTGAGATGATCCGCGAACAGCTATTTCTGCTCTACCACCAAGAGATCCCTTACTCTTCAACCATTAATATTGTGCAGTATGACGAACGCGATGACCTGGATTACATCAGTGCGGATATCATCGTCAACCGGGAATCCCAAAAGGGCATCCTGATTGGCAAAGGCGGAAAGGCAATCAAAAAGCTGGGCAAAAGCGCCCGGGAAGTCATCCAGGGGTTTGTGGATAAAAAAGTCTACCTGGATCTACATGTGAAAGTGCGCGACAAATGGCGCCAAGATCCCAACCGGGTACGGCATTATGGGTATTAAAAAATGGAAAATTTAGTTGGTTGATTTTACAATCTTTATCACCTGGGGTTGTTCATCCCAATCAATATCCAACTTAAGCTCTCCATTGTACCATATTTTACGTATGTAAGTCGAATTGTCTGTAAATCCATATTGAACTCTTATGGTATCTTCCGGAAAATCACTGAACTGTAGATAGGTCGTGGTGGTATCCTGGTCCGGAATAAGATTGGTAAAAACACGCATCCAATTTTTCCCTGATCTTTTTTCACTTGTAATAGAAAACTTTTTGGGAGAATCAAGATGACCTTCAAAAACTTTCTTCCTCTCCCCATCTTCTAAATAGTAAAGATCCGTATTTTTTTCCGTAATGGCGTTTGGGTGGTCAGGATCAAGTAAATCTTCCCCCTGTTCATTTACAAAAAAGAAATCTACATTAGCACCAATATACACATTTGCATCATTTGGGGAAGAACACCCCACCATAATAGCCGTTACAAGAATTGCTGTCAGGGTAT
This sequence comes from Fodinibius salsisoli, assembly GCF_026229185.1. GTDB lineage: Bacteria > Bacteroidota > Rhodothermia > Balneolales > Balneolaceae > Fodinibius > Fodinibius salsisoli. Next base: position 70,103 of record NZ_JAGGJA010000007.1, read on the forward strand.
AGAAAAGCTTCATCTCTTGAACAATAGTTTATTAAAATTGAAATTATAACTTCTCAAAAAAAATAGGACTTACAAAATATCATCTATTCCTTTAAGGATATTAATTTCTTCTACCCTTAAACCATTACTGCAAAAGGATTCTGCATTGCCTATATACTATATTTGATAGATACTTTCCCAATATCACCGTTTCCAGCCTGAGCAATACCATCCCCGATTTACAAAAGAATAATTTAATAGTATACTTGAGCCTTATTTTTCAATCAATTCTAATAGAGAAACACTACTATGAAGCGCTTTTTTATAAGTACTATTGCCTTATTAACCTTTGTGCTGGGACTTTCCCTATCGGGATACAGCCAATCTGTTTGGGTCCCCGAAAACGGTGCCAAATCCAAAGTGGGTCTTGAACTAAAAATCCCTTCTTTTGATGACAGATTGGGGTTTGAATTCCCTACCTCTTCCTTTTACCTGTATACACACCTACCACTCAACGATCATATTGCCCTGCAAGCTGATTTACCGGTTTCACAGGCATCCGGGGGAGACGAAACCAGAACAGCTATTGGAAATCCATATATTGGTATCCAGTCCGGCATAAATTCCGATCTAAAGTTTGATTTGGGTGTCCGACTACCCCTCGCTCCCGAAGAGTCAGGTATTATCACGGGCTTTTTAACCGAGAATTATCAAATTGGGTCCTTCTACCCCAATTCTTTTTCAGGGGTTGCTGACGTTCATTACCGCTATGATTATGAATCGGGTATAGCCATTCGTTTAGATGGGGGAGGTGAGTTTTGGGTGCCCGAAGACTCCGACGGCGAACTCTTTGTTAAATATGGAGGTCAACTGCTATACAATATTGATAAGCTTACTCTTGGAACCGGTTTGGCAGGAAGGCTTCTTGCAACCGATGAGAACTTATCTTTTTCAGAGCGCAGCATCAATAGCCTAGGGTTGACAGGCACCTATCAATTTGAAAATATAAGTGCCGGCGGCTATGTAGAAATCCCACTTAATGATGATACCAGTGTTTTTTCATTGGGCGGAGCATTTTTAGATGTAGTGATTGGCCTTAACCTAAGTATTTCTCTTTAATAAGAAATCGTAATTCTTATCTTCTCTGGAGATAAGATCTCAGGTTTGACCGCAATTATGGATGTGGGAAGAGGTATCCGAGTCAAAAAGATACTGCTACGCCCATATCAACTATTTGCCCAATATTCTATGTAATCTACATTTATGAAAAACTTACGCCGCCTTATTCTTCGATTTGGGATATTACTTTCCCTGACTGCTGTTATCGCATACCCAGCTGCTGCTCAAGACTCAGGAGTACTGGCTACCGAAGCGGATACCCTCCGTGGATCCATAACACCACAACGAGCCTGGTGGGAAGTCACCTATTATGATCTGCTTGTTACTGTGCAGCCCAAGGATTCTGCTATTTCCGGTTACAACAATATTACCTATCGGGTAACCGGACAACCTCAACAACTTCAAATAGACCTACAGCAGCCATTGCAGATCGACCAGATAAAGCAACAAGGCCACAGCCTGAGCTATCAGCGTGTGGATAAAAGCAACGCCTACTTTGTAGATGTACCAGCAAATCTGAGTAAAGATTCACTTTATACGCTTTCCGTTTATTATCATGGGCAGCCGAAAGTAGCCGAAAATCCACCGTGGGATGGCGGTTTCATCTGGGCACAGGATTCCCTCGGCAATCATTGGGTGGCTACCGCCAACCAGGGACTGGGAGCCAGCGTCTGGTGGCCCAACAAAGATCACCAAACAGCTGAGCCGGACAGTATGTCCATTAATATTACGGTGCCCGACCCAATGATTAACGTATCCAACGGCCGGCTCCGGGATTCTACTCACCATGATAACGGCATGACTACGTGGAGCTGGTTCGTCTCCAATCCCATTAATAACTACAACATCTCCGTCAATGTCGGCAATTATGTAAACTTTATGAATACATTTGAAGGCCGAGAAGGGACTCTTGATTTGAGTTACTGGGTGCTTAAGCCCAACCTGGAGAAAGCCAAGGAACAGTTCCAGCAGGTTAAACCTATGATGCGCTGTTTTGAAGATTGGTTTGGTCCCTATCCCTTTTACGAGGACAGTTTTAAGATGGTTGAAACACCTCATTTAGGAATGGAGCATCAAAGTGCCGTAGCCTATGGCAACCATTATCAAAATGGGTATATGGGAACGGACCTTTCGGGCTCCGGCTGGGGACTCAAATGGGATTTTATTATTATCCATGAATCCGGCCACGAGTGGTGGGGCAACAATATTACGACCAAAGATATAGCCGATATGTGGGTGCATGAAGGCTTCACCAGCTATTCTGAATCGATTTATACCGAATGCCGGTTTGGTAAAGAAGCCGCTGCCGAATATACCATTGGGCTGCGCGACCGGATCGAGAACGAAAGTCCAATTATTGGTGAATATGGTGTCAATCAGGAAGGGTCCGGTGACATGTACTATAAAGGACACAATATGCTGCATACCATCCGGCATATTATCGCGGATGATGCAAGCTGGAAGAACATTCTGCTGGGCATTCAGAAAGACTTTTACCATCAAACGGTAACATCGCAGCAAGTTGAAGACTATATCAATGAGCGAACGGATTACGATCTGGATCCAGTATTTGACCAGTACTTACGCCATAGTGCCATCCCTGTTCTTGAATATCATATAAAGGATCGGACACTGCATTATCGCTGGAACGCAGATATTACCCCTTTTGATATGCCTGTCAGGGTGACCTTAAAAGAAAACCGTTATTCCTTTATACAACCTACCACCGAATGGCAGCAGACCACTATTTCGCTGGATAACGCCGACCATTTTAAGGTAGATCCCAACTTTTATATTGAGACGAAATTGAAGGTCTCCTCTGGCAGCTGACCACAGCAATCAACTTTACACATTTTATTTGTATGATTTGCAAAAAACAATTATGTTAGCATTCAAACTTAAAAAGTCAGTCCATGAAACAAATTTTTACAAATATTATTACCTGTCGGATGTGCATTCTACGGCTTTGCATGGCCTGTATACATCCGGAGGACTGATTAGTTTCACGATTTGAAGCAAACTCAAAAGCCCTTCGGAAGACCCCGAAGGGCTTTTTTGATTTGTGTATTGTTCTTTTGATTTACTGAGCACTCTTATCAAGAAAGGCTAAGGGATCAGGCCCGAAGACGCCTTGGCAACCGCCCTGCACATAAAACTGTTCTTTTTAGTTTTAATGCGGGGGATAGGTGCCACTTCCTGCTCCAACTATAGAGGAGAAAGATAAGTAAGAGGCCATTATCCGAATGTTCTACCAAGCCTCTTCTAATATCTTCTCTCCCCAACGGAACGGAAGGTTTTAGAAGAGGCTTTTTTATTTATTGGATAGTTTTTTATTCGAACAAAGAAAAAATATGAGGACGACCTTTAACAACTGGTATGACCAAAAAATGCGGGCTACGGAAGAGTTAAATAGCGAAACCAATCGTGCTGAAGAAACACTCTCAGCTATCTCTTCTATCGCCATCGTGGGTTTGTCACGCAGTTTTCATAAAGACAGCCAGTTTGTAGGACGTTACCTGCAAAATGCAGGGTATACCATCGTCCCGGTAAATCCTAATGCGGATACCATTCTCGGGGAAAAAGCGTATCCGGACCTCAAAAGCATTCCATCTCCCGTGGATGCCATCGATGTGTTCCTGCCGCCGGATTATATTCACAAGGCCGTCGACCAGGCACTCGAACTGGATCCACAGCCACGAGCTATCTGGCTACAGTTGGGAACGGGAAAACAACCCGAGCAAATCGACAGAGTAAGGGGAACCGGTATTGAGCTATATGAAAACCGGTGCATTAAGGTCGATCATCAATTTTTGATACGGCCCAAAGAAAAGAAGGGTAAACTAACTAATTAATCTTAGACCATAATTTATCATGAGCACAAACCCAAAAGAAGAACGCGACCTTAAATTTGAAACGCTACAACTACATGCCGGCCAGGAACCGGATCCAACCACCGGCTCGCGTGCGGTGCCGATTTATCAGACAACCTCATACGAGTTTGATGATACCGAACATGCCGCCACCCTTTTTGCGCTCAAGGAGTTTGGGAATATTTACACCCGAATCATGAATCCTACCAGCGATGTTTTTGAAAAACGAATTGCTGCGCTTGAAGGAGGAGCTGCTGCTGTAGCTACCGCATCGGGTCAATCTGCTCAATTTATGGCCATCGCCACCATCGCCCAAGCTGGCGATAACATCGTATCCACCAGTTTCTTGTATGGGGGAACCTACAACCAATTTAAAGTAACCTTGCCGCGTCTGGGCATCGACGTAAATTTTGTCGAAGATGATACACTGGAAAGCTACGAAGCGGCCATCGATGAGGATACCAAAGCTATTTATGTAGAATCGATTGGTAATCCCCGTGGCAACGTACCCGATTTTGAAGGTCTGTCCGAGATAGCGCAAAATCACGGTATCCCCCTTATTGTTGATAATACCTTCGGGGCCGCCGGTGCTATTTGTCAGCCCATTAAACACGGGGCAAATATCGTGGTGGAATCGGCCACCAAATGGATTGGCGGCCACGGCACCAGTATCGGGGGCATCATGGTTGATGCAGGGAACTTTAACTGGGGCAACGGTAACTTCCCGGTCTTTACCGATCCTTCTCCTGCTTATCACGGACTTAATTTTTGGGAAACATTCGGTGAAGACGGCCCTTTTGGGAATATCGCTTTTGCCATCCGGGCCCGTACTGAAGCACTACGGGATTTTGGATCGGCACAGTCACCATTTAACAGCTTCCTGTTCCTGCAAGGCCTCGAAACCCTTTCGCTGCGCACAGAACGACACTGCGAAAATGCCCTTAAATTAGCAAATTGGCTACAGGATCAGGATAAAGTAGATTGGGTTAATTATACCGGCCTTGAAGACCACCCCTACCACGAACGCGCTAAAAAATATTTGCAGCCCGGCAAATTTGGCGCAGTCTTAACATTTGGAGTGGAAGGCGGATTTGACTCGGCCCGTACCTTCATTGAAAATGTAGAAGTCGCCAGTCACCTGGCCAATGTGGGCGATGCCAAGACGCTGGTCATCCATCCTGCTTCTACCACGCATCAGCAACTCAGCGATGAAGAGCAGGCATCCAGCGGGGTAAAGCCAGATTTAATCCGAGTATCGGTTGGTATCGAACATATTGATGATATCATCGAGGATTTCGAAACCGCTTTTAACCAGATTTAATAACAGAACAGAGGATTGCAATGTTTTCAGCAACCAACCTTTTCATAGATCACATAAACACACAGTATATCTATAAAGAGCAAGGAACTGCTGATTATTATTGTTGTTGTAATTTAGCCTAAAATATAATGAGCGACATAAAATCACATACATTTGATGAAGCATTTGTGACTGAGGGGGACGATACTATATCTGCCCCCACTGTCGCTTACCAAAGCTGGGGAAGCTTAAATGAAGCCCGCAACAATGTGATTGTGGTATGCCATGCTCTAACGGGCAATACATCAGCCAATGAATGGTTCCATGGGATTATCGGTCCTGGTAAAGCCCTGGACCCTGAGCAACATTTTATTATCTGTCCCAACTCTTTAGGCAGCTGTTATGGCAGCAGTGGTCCGGTCTCCCTTGACCCTGAAACCGGCCAGCCTCTGCGTGCGGATTTTCCGGAAATAACCATTCGTGACATGGTCCGGCTACAGCAGCAATTGCTCGATCATCTTCAAATCGCAAGCATTGAGCTTGTCATTGGAGGCTCCATGGGGGGCATGCAGGCCCTCGAATGGTCCATTATGGATGACCGACCGCAGGCTTCCATCCTCATAGGAATGGGGAAAGAACACAGTCCTTGGACTATCGGTATCAGTCATGCCCAACGGCAGGCTATTTTTAACGATCCGAATTGGGAAGGAGGCTACTATTCTTCAGAAAAGCCACCCCGGAAAGGGTTGGCCCTGGCTCGTATGATTGCTATGATCAGCTATCGCACTGATGGTGATTACAGAAATAAATTCGGCCGCCTGCTGCAGGATGGCTCCGACGATTACCAGGTGGAATCGTACCTCAACTACCAGGGGGGCAAGCTCGTTGATCGGTTTGACGCTGTCTCTTATGTACGACTGACCCAAGCCATGGATAGTCATGATGTGGGCCGCGACAGGGTTTCTTCTAAAGACGCTCTGCAGGAGGTCGATATTCCGGTACTGGTTATCGGCACTGATTCAGATCTGCTGTATCCCGTTCATGAGCAACAAGAACTGGCACAACTGCTGCCCAACGGACGATACCATGAAATTGAATCAATCTACGGGCATGACGCTTTTTTAATTGAGTTTGAACAAATGAACAATATTATCGCTCCCTTTTTAGCGGAAACTTCAACACCAACGATTTATTCCTGATAATGAATCATCCCTCGAAACATATTCTAAAGTTTGGCGGCACTTCGCTGCAAAACCAGGCATTCATTAAACAGTCTGCCCAAATTGTTATTGACCGATCGAAATCAACCCAGCCCTTTGTGGTTGTTTCGGCGCTGGAAACGGTGACCGATACGCTTATGCTGTTGAGTGATGAGCAGGGTATGACTGGCCAGGAGATAAATCAAGAAGTTGAGACGCTGGAAAAGAAACATCTGGATCTTTTTGATGAGCTCGCAGATGAAGATGACCACCGGCGAGAACAACTTCAAAGCCTCTTTAACGAACTATCTGAGACTATCCATGATGAGGCCCTTAAAGCTCAGGATCAACGAGCCTGGAAAGATCGCATTCTCTCGGTGGGAGAACGAGCTTCTGCCCTCATCTTTGCTGCAACACTCTCAAAATGGGGACTTCCCGCAGAGGCTTTTGAAGCCTATCAGTTTATTAAAACCGACTCTACGTTCGGCCAGGCCAAAGTACAGCAGGAGGCCACCCGCAAGTTAGTACGCAAGTTCTTGCAATCATCAGAAACCACGCCGGTAGTCACTGGATTTATCGGTTCTGACGATGAACAACGTATTACTACACTGGGGCGATCTGGTTCTGATTATACGGCCGGCCTTCTCGCTGACGCACTGGATGCCGATCATCTTGAAATATGGACTGACGTAAACGGCGTGCTAACAGCCGATCCGCGTTGGGTCCCCACAGCGCAACCCATTGATGAACTAAGCTTTGATGATATCGGCGAACTATCGGCGCACGGGGCAAAGGTTATACATCCAAAAACAATTCGGCCGCTAAGGGGACAAGATACTTCTGTTACCGTAAAAAACAGCTTCAATCCGTCGCATCCGGGAACAAGCATAAACAATGCGTACCAATCCAATGGAGCGTTTAAGACCATTACCATTACAGGACCTTTTACGCAGTTTCAGATTGACGACAAGTTTGCCTATGATTTGTTGGAGCACCTTAATGAATGGCTGGATGGAGAAACCGATTCCGAAGCCCTCTCATATCAGCGAAATTCCAGCTTTGAACCGGCTCGTTTCCTAATCCGACAATCTTTGTTTGGTAAAGTCCGCGAACATATTTACAATTGGGCCGATGTTCGAAAGGTTTCACTTAGTCCCAAAAAGGACATCTATAAGGTGAAAAAGTTTAGCAATCACTTTAAAAAAGACGAACGCCTGACCGAACGTATTTGGAATTTACTCGCTTCAAAAAAGTTGCATCCATTAAATATTAATAGAAACAGGGATGAACGTTTCATCTCTTTGTTGTTTGAAAAAGACGAGGCCCATCGTGCAGCTCGTTTGCTTAACGACTATCTGCAGCACGAGAAAACCACCGTTGATTTATTTGTAGCCGGCACGGGCGCTGTAGGGAAGACGTTACTCAATCAATTAAAAGTTACGGATCTCGACGAACTTGATTTCCGGCTTTTGGGTACTTGTAACAGCCGCCAGGTGCTGTGGGATGATAACGGAATAGGTATGCACGCCGACTGGGATTGGTCCAAAGCTGAAGAAACCGACTGGGATCTTCTAATAGACAAACTCTGTGAACGCTTCCGCCACAATTTAATCTTTGTGGATGCAACCGGCAGTTCCCAGGTAGCACGACTCTATCCCCGTCTTTTTGAAAATGGTATCCATGTGGTAACACCCAGTAAGCTGGCCAATACGTTTGAGCAATCATTTTTTGACCAACTACAGTCCGAATCCAGCAAAAACAAGGCTTTCTTTCAATACGAAACGACTGTTGGGGCTGGCTTGCCGGTTATCTCAACACTCAAGGATCTACAAAAAGGCGGCGATGAGATTCAAGAAATATCAGGCGTCGTTTCCGGGACCATGACCTACTTATTTAATCAGCTGGAGCAGGACGTCCCGTTTAGTGAGGCTATTATCAAAGCTCGCGAGCTGGGTTACGCCGAACCGGACCCCAGAGATGACCTTTCCGGGGAAGATGTGGCACGCAAATTTTTGACATTAGCACGTACGCTCGGCCTTAAGGTTGAACGAGAAGAGCTTGAAGTTGAGTCTCTTATACCTGAGGAGCTGGCGAAAACCGATCGAAAAACCTTCTTAGAGCAGCTAAACACCTATGATAGTCTCTGGGAAGAACGTGTACAGGAGGCCCGGAAGCGAAATGAACGACTTCGATATACCGGCCGTCTGGCAGATGGAAAAATTTCTGTAGGCATTGAATCAGTGCCGGCAAATACACCCATTGGCCAGCTGAAAGGAACAGATAATCTCATCCAGCTTTATTCAAAATTGTATCAAAAAACACCTTTAGTTATTCAGGGTCCTGGTGCCGGCAAAGAAGTAACGGCTGCCGGCGTGCTAAGTGACATTTTAAAAACAGCTGAATCACTGAAATAAGTTTTTTAATTTTATTGTATTTTTAACTTAGATAATTTAAAACAACTGAGAACTATGCCTTCAGATCAGGGTTTATATCAATCCCGACACGAGCATGATGCTTGCGGAATAGGATTTGTAGTAAATATAAGGGGAAAAGAATCACACCAAATTGTAGATCAGGCCCTAACGGTGCTTCATAACCTCGACCACCGGGGTGCTACAGGTAGTGAGACCAATACGGGTGATGGTGCTGGTATTCTTGTCCAGATTCCACATAAGTTTTTAGTGGATTCATGCAGCGGCCTCGGTATTGACCTGCCCGGAAGAGGACAGTACGGAGTGGGCATGATGTTTCTGCCCCCAGAGCGGGAAGAACGACTGGCTTGTGAAAAAGTAATTGAAGAGATTGTTAAGGAAGAAGGCCAGGAAATTCTGGGATGGAGAAAAGTACCCACCGACAACTTCTATCTTGGCAAATCTGCCAAAGCTTCGGAGCCCTCTGTCCGCCAGCTCTTTATTGCTCGTAATTCCGACATCCAGACAGATCTGGATTTTGAACGGAAGCTCTATGTAATCCGTCGGAAAATTACCAAACGAATTGAAAATAGCGATCTCAAAGACAAGGAATACGTATATATTCCCAGCTTTTCTTCTCGTACTCTTATTTATAAAGGGATGCTCACCTCTACCCAGCTCAAGGATTTCTATCCGGATTTAACCGACCCCAAGATGGAGTCGGCGCTGGGATTGGTCCACTCACGATTCAGTACCAATACGTTTCCGAACTGGAAGCTGGCACATCCCTTCCGCTACCTGATCCACAACGGAGAGATCAACACCATGCGAGGAAATGAAAACGCCATGCATGCCCGTGAGGCTCAGCTTTCAACCGATCTTTTCGACGAAGATTTGGAAAACCTCACTCCTATTATTCAGGAAGACGGCAGCGACTCGGCAAAGTTTGACAATTGCCTGGAGTTCCTGTTGCTCAGCGGACGTTCTCTGCCCCATGCTATGATGATGATGATTCCCGAACCCTGGGAAAAGCATGAAACCATGTCTGATGAGATGAAAGCCTTTTATGAGTATCATAGCTGCATGATGGAACCTTGGGACGGGCCGGCTTCTATTGGTTTTACCGACGGTAAAATGGTAGGGGCTACGCTTGACCGAAATGGTCTTCGCCCCTCTCGATATTATGTAACCAGCGATGATATGGTCGTTCTTTCATCAGAGGTTGGAGTACTGGATATTCCTGCCGAGGATATCGTCTACAAAGACCGACTGCAGCCCGGTCGAATGCTGCTTATTGATACCGAAGAAGGCCGCATCAAAAGTGATGAGGAGATTAAACAGCAGATTGCCAGTGAACATCCCTATCGCGAATGGCTGGATGAAAACCTTGTTGACTTTCATAATCTGCCGGAAGAAAGTGAAGATCATTCTGTTCCTTCACACGAAGAGATTATCCACCGCCAAAAAGCTTTTGGATATACCTACGAAGATATCAACGTCAATGTAGGCCCAATGGCGGAAAATATGTTACAGCCGGTTGGAGCTATGGGGAATGATGCGCCTATAGCTGTGCTTTCTAATGAGCCCCAACTGCTGTATAACTACTTTAAGCAGCTTTTTGCACAGGTAACCAATCCGCCAATCGACCCTATCAGGGAAGAGTTGATTACCTCTACGGAAACAATATTAGGGTCGCAGGGCAACATTTTGGATACGACGCCTGAAAACTGTCGCCAAATACGGCTCAAGACACCCATCCTGAAAAATAAGGAACTTGCTCAGCTAAAAAATATTGATCTCTCGGGCTTCAAAAGTAAGACCCTTCCGATTCTCTACGATGTGGATAAGGGAGGAGACGGACTGGAGCAGGCGCTTGATGATCTTTTTGCCGCTGCCGACGAGGCTATTGAGGATGGTGTTAACATCCTGATTCTTTCGGATAGAGACTTTAACAAGAAAAAAGCACCGATTCCTGCCCTGCTGGCAGTAGCCGGCCTGCATCACCATCTTATTCGTTCTGGAAACCGGACGAAAGTTGGACTGGTCTTAGAATCCGGAGAACCGCGCGAGACCCACCATTTCTGTACCCTGTTAGGCTACGGCGTGGAGGCTGTCAATCCATACATGGCATACGAAAGTCTGCATGATTTAATTGAGCAAGGTCACTTAGACCTCTCTTTCAAGCGAGCCCAGAAAGGCTACATTAAAGCAGCCGTCAAGGGCATCGTAAAAGTCATGTCCAAGATGGGTATTTCGACCATCAAATCGTACCGCGGTGCCCAAATTTTTGAAGCACTTGGTCTTTCAGATGAGGTTATTGATAAATACTTCACCTGGACAGATTCGCGTATCGGAGGTATCGACCTCGATACTATTGCACAGGAAGCTAAATTACGGCACCATGAGGCCTTCCCCAACTATCATACCAACGGGCAGGTTCTTGACGAAGGCGGTCAGTACAAGTGGCGCAAAGGCAGCGAATATCATGCCTACAACCCTAAAACAGTTCATACGCTGCAACTGGCTACAAAAAATGGCGATTATGAACTCTACAAGGAATATACCAAGCTGATTGATGAGCAGGATGATCCGTTGCCAAACCTGCGTACTTTATTAGATTTTAACCTTGATGAATCGCAGTCTATTCCTCTCGAAGAAGTTGAATCGGTCGACGAAATTTGTCAGCGGTTTAAGACGGGAGCCATGTCGTATGGTTCTATTAGTGAGGAAACCCATGAAACGCTTGCCATTGCCATGAATCGCATTGGCGGCAAGAGTAATACCGGTGAGGGGGGCGAAAACTCTTCTCGGTACACCCCTGAGCCTAATGGAGACTCCAAACGGAGTTCCATAAAACAGGTGGCATCAGGGCGCTTTGGAGTAACCAGCGAATACCTTACGGAAAGTGAAGAAATACAGATTAAGATGGCCCAGGGGGCCAAGCCTGGTGAAGGTGGCGAACTGCCCGGCCGTAAAGTCTATCCATGGATTGCTGATGTGCGACTCTCTACGCCCGGTGTAGGACTTATATCTCCACCTCCTCACCACGATATCTATTCGATTGAGGATTTGGCTCAGCTTATTCACGACCTTAAAAATGCAAATAAACATGCAAAAATTAATGTTAAGCTGGTTTCGGCCGTTGGAGTAGGTACCATTGCAACAGGTGTTGCCAAAGGTAAAGCTGACGTTATCCTAATCAGTGGTCATGACGGTGGTACCGGTGCTTCACCACAAACCAGTATTAAGCACGCCGGACTGCCGTGGGAGCTCGGTTTATCCGAAACTCACCAGACGCTGGTGCTTAACGACTTGCGAAGTCGTGTCACCCTGGAAACAGATGGACAGATAAAAACCGGGCGTGATATTGCTGTGGCTGCGCTGCTCGGAGGCGAAGAATTTGGATTCGGGACCAGTGCCCTGGTCACTCTTGGCTGTATCATGATGCGCGTCTGCCACCTCAATACATGTCCTGTGGGTATTGCTACACAAGATCCAGAGTTAAGGCATAAGTTTACCGGCGACCCGCAGTATGTTGTCAACTTCATGAAGTTTGTAGCCCAAGACCTGCGTGAATATATGGCCAAGCTTGGCTTCCGTACCCTCGACGAGATGATCGGCCGTACGGACAAGCTCCATCAGCGTGAGACCGACCACTGGAAAGCTAAACAACTGGACTTGTCTCCTATTCTGCATCGTCCGGATATCGCCGACCAAGTAGGAACACGCTGCACCATTACTCAAAACCATGGGTTGGAAAATGCGCTGGATATCCAGACGTTGATGGATATCTGTGAGCCTGCTATTAATGAGGGGAAAAGTGTTAGAGCTACCCTGCCGATAAAGAATACAAACCGTGTGGTCGGTACGATGCTCGGCAGTGAAGTTACCCGCCGCCACGGTGCCAAGGGACTTTCCGAAGACACGATCCATCTCAAGTTTGAAGGATCTGCCGGACAAAGCTTTGGTGCGTTTACTCCCAACGGAATGACACTCGAACTGGAAGGAGATGCCAATGATTACTTTGGAAAAGGACTTTCCGGAGGAAAACTAATTCTTTATCCACCAAAGAACGCCCGGTTCGATCCGGCTGAAAATATCATTGTCGGTAACGTCTCTTTCTATGGAGCAACCAGCGGACAGGCGTTTATCCGTGGCAAAGCCGGCGAACGGTTTTGCGTTCGTAACAGTGGCCTGCATGCGGTAGTAGAAGCAGTAGGCGACCATGCCTGTGAATACATGACGGGCGGACGCGTAGTTGTGCTCGGTGAAACGGGGCGTAACTTTGCCGCCGGTATGTCGGGTGGTATTGCATACATCCTGGATCTCGATCAAAACTTCCACAAAAAATGTAATACCGAACGGGTTCTGCTTGAACAGCTTCGGGATGAGGAGGAGATCGAAGAGGTCTATGAGATGATTCGCCGTCATGCCGAGTACACCGACAGTCATCGAGGCTGGAAAGTACTTGCCAAGTGGGACGAAATGATCCATCGGTTTGTAAAAGTACTGCCTAAAGACTTCAAGAAGATGCAGCAGTCTATTACCGAAGCTGAAGAGAAAGGCCTCGATAAGGAAGAAGCTGAGATGGAAGCATTTCTGCAAAACAAATAATGGATCAACCATCTTTGAAAGGCATACCGAGAAAAACTTTAATCAACAATTGATGTACATCGAATATTATGGGTAAACCAACCGGTTTTATGGAGTTTGAGCGAAAGGAAACTCCGAACAGAAATCCAGAAGAACGAGTCAAAGATTGGGATTCGCTTCACGAACATCTTACGACGGAAGAACTACAGGAACAGGGAGCCCGCTGTATGGACTGCGGAATTCCTTTTTGCCAGACGGCAGAAGAAAAAAACGGTGCATCCATGGGGTGCCCGATCCATAACTTGATTCCCGAATGGAATCACCTGGTTTATAATGATAAGTGGGAGGAAGCGCTCCACCGCCTGCACAAGACCAATAACTTCCCCGAGTTTACCGGCCGCGCCTGCCCGGCTCCCTGCGAAGGCTCTTGCGTGCTTGGTATTATCGAAGAGCCTGTAGCAATCAAAAGTATTGAGCAAGCAATTATTGACCGCGGATTTGAAGAGGGATGGGTTACGCCCCAACCGCCCGAAAATCGTACGGATAAAGAAGTAGCAATTGTGGGCTCGGGCCCCGCCGGACTGGCTGCAGCAGATCAGCTGAATAAAGCCGGCCATACCCTGACCGTCTATGAGCGTGACAAACGCGTAGGTGGACTGCTGATGTATGGAATTCCAAATATGAAGTTAGAAAAAACGGTTGTTGATCGACGTATCAACCTTATGAAAGAGGAAGGCATTAATTTTGTGACCGGCACCGAGATCGGTACCGACATGCATGCTACCGAACTTACCGATAATTACGATGCCGTTATCCTGGCCGGTGGTGCTACCAATCCTCGCGATCTTGAAATTGAAGGACGTGACCTTGAAGGAATTCATTTTGCGATGGAATTTCTCCACGCCAATGTCGAAAAGCTGCTGGAAGATGAGCATAAAAATGAATTTATCTCAGCCAAGGACAAAGATGTCATCGTTATTGGTGGTGGTGATACCGGCACCGATTGTGTGAGTACTTCAATGCGCCATGGATGCAATACACTGACCCAGTTTGAAATTATGCCGAAACCTCCGGCAAGCCGAGGCGAAGAAAATCCCTGGCCCGAATGGCCCCACGTTTACAAAGTGGATTACGGCCAGGAAGAAGCAAAAGCCCGGTTTGGCGATGATCCCCGGCAGTACCAGGTTATGACCAAAAAGTTTCTCGGTGATGGCAACGGTAATGTCAAAGAACTCCACACCGTTGAGGTGGAATGGAAAACCAATGATGATGGCCAGAAGGTACTTGAGGAAGTATCCGGAACAGAGAAAGTCTGGAAAGCAGATTTAGTTCTGCTGGCTATGGGATTCCTGGGACCTGAAAACCCGGTATTAGAACAGCTTGAGGTTGAACGCGACGAGCGATCCAATGCCAAAGCGCCCTATGACGAATACCATACTAATGTAGATGGGGTTTTTGCTGCCGGTGATATGCGCCGGGGACAAAGCTTGATTGTATGGGCTATCAATGAAGGACGCGGAGCCGCACGCGAATGCGACCGATACCTGATGGGAAGTACTGAGTTGCCCTAACAATTCAACACACATGATGCTCTTAGTCTTGGCCTTTGCAGGACCTATAATATTCAATGCTCGATACTTAGATCATTATAGACTTGCAAAGGTTTCTTATTTATAAATAGGAAATAAAATAGATGGAACAACACATAGCTTAGAAACCTCTAACCAAGGTTAGATTACATTTATACTCCAGCATTTGTGTATAAAATTTATCACATTATGAGTGGACAATAACTCTACAAGAGAGAGATTGAATACATAAAAATAATAGTTATGGGGAGAGTCACTCTTGAAATATAGAGCATCATCTGCAAAACATGCTATTTGACTCATTTTAGTTGAACTGATAAAATATCTCCATTTTTTAAAGGCCGGTTGAAAGACCGGCCTTTCTCTTTTCCCTCCCACCTTCTACCACTTTATTCCAAGCTACACATATTGGTTAGTTTTAATCCCACGAGAAACACTCAAAACCCCTTCAATTCTCTTTAATCGGCATATATTCCTGTTAAATTTTTCCTTCAACTTACTCCAGGCAAAATTAATCACATCTTTCTGCAATCGATCCTTGACATATTATACCCTTTCGGGGTACATTGTGGAGTGAAGTGGTAGAATGTGGGAGTCCTATCCACTGATCGAATTCGACAACTTTTGCTGTAATTCTGGGGACCTTATATGCCGAGTTTTAAAGGCCAATATAATCATAGTGTAGATAATAAAGGACGCGTTAGCTTCCCGGCTAAACTGCGTAAGGCACTAAATCCCCAAGCTCAAGAGCGTTTTACGATCTTAAGAGGTCTCGAACCTTGTCTTTATCTCTACCCAGAAGATGAATGGCAAAAAGTAGAAGACCAACTCTCCCAAATTAACAGTTTTACCAAAGAAGGTCGCACAGTGAAGCGCAATTTCCTGCGTTTTGCTGAAGATCTTTCACTGGATAACCAGAACCGCATTCCACTTCCTTCACAACTTACAAACTGGGCCGGCATAGACGGCAAAGCCATCTTCATCGGCAGCGGCGAACGTATTGAAATATGGTCGCCTCAAAAACTCGATGAGATTGACTCCGGCCTGGATTTCGAATCGTATCAAGAACTTTTTGAGCGTGTAATGGGCGATAATGACAACGATGAGCAAGAAAAATGATACATATTATAAGCATCAGCCAGTATTGCTGCATGAATCCGTAGAGTATCTCATTACGGATCCAAGCGGTATCTATATCGATGCCACGCTCGGCGGTGGAGGACACAGCCAGGAATTGTTGTCTCAACTAAATAAGGACGCCCAATTAATAGGCATTGACCAGGATGACGAAGCGTTGCATGCAGCAAACTCCCGCATTGGTACCGACGCACGCTTCTCTTCCATAAAAGGTAATTTCGGATACCTCTCCCGCCTTATTTCCCCAGAATTACACGGCGAGGTATCCGGAATCCTTCTTGATCTTGGTGTTTCAACACACCAAATAACGGAGGCCGATCGTGGTTTCACCTTCCAAAAAGAAGGTCCACTGGATATGCGGATGAGTAACCTGCGAGGCGTAACCGCCTACCAGGTTGTTAACGACTACTCCTACGAAGATTTGCGTGATGTCATCTATCACTATGGAGAGGAACGTCTTAGCCGTGAAATCGCAAGCGAAATCATTGATCGACGTCCCGTAGAGACGACCACAGAACTACGTAAAGCCGTAGAGTCTGTCGTACATGGAAAGCATCAAATAAAAAGTATAGCTCGTGTTTTCCAGGGTATCCGTATTGAGGTGAATCGCGAGCTTGACATGCTTCGAGAGGTACTCAACCAATCTCTTGATCTGCTTCATGCAGGAGGGCGCATCGTAGCTATCAGCTACCATTCGCTTGAGGACCGTATTGTTAAGCGGTTCTTTAAAGCTGGGAATCATGAGGGTAAAATTGAAAAGGATTTTTATGGCAATCCGCTGAACCCCATTGAAGAAATATCCGGCGGTATTATTCGTCCAACGGAAAAAGAGATCGAACAAAACCCGGCTGCCCGAAGTGCAAAAATGCGGGTCGCTGAAATCATAGAACATCAGGAGGTGTAGTATGCTGGTAAAATCTCCCATGAAAAAAACGGAAGTCCGCCCGAATAAACGGAAAAAAAATAAAACATCCAGAAAGAAAAAAAGGCCAAGAGACTCATCAGCTTCAGGAAATACCGTCTATGGTAAAAAAGTAAAAAATGCTGATGGATCCTCAAGTCGTATTTCTTTTCCAAAAATCAAGCCCTGGAAAGTTATTGTCGGGGCTATTGTGCTTGGACTTTTGGGCATGCTCTATTTAAAGCATGTATTTGCTACCCAAGAGTTACTGCGTGAGGTTCAGCAACTGGAACGAGAATACAACCAAGCCAAGCGATTGCACAGTAACTATCGATTGACCTTTGACCGGATGATCGGTCCGGCTGAAATTTATGACAAAGCCAATAATCAAGGATTTATTAATGGCGGACCCGCAGAAAAAGTAATCGAGGTAGAGCAATAGATGCAAGAAGAGCAATCAAGCATATTAAACCGCATATTTGTGGTCTTTGGGCTGGTACTTTTAGTACCATGTGCCATTGGTATGCAGCTCTTTCGCATCAACTTTATTGAGGGCTCGGAACTGCGACAGCTCTGGAGCGAACAAGCTATTGATTACATCTCAATACCGGCTCAGCGAGGCAACATTTATGACGAGGATGGCAGCCTGTTAGCTACGAATTCGGTGGCATACAAAGTTGCCATAGATCCAAAAGTGACCGGACTTACTCAAACGCAAATTCGGCAGGTTTGTGATACTCTTGGCAAGTATAATTACCGGTCTTCCGGGCAATACCAGCAGAAAATAAGAAGTGCACCACAGCGATCCCGCTATGTCGTCTTGGGCAAAAATGTAACAGCCCAAGCCTATGAGGCGCTCCAACAGATGGATATCCGCGGCGTTATTCTCGAAGAAGAGTACGAACGACGCTATAGTTTTGGATCACTTGCAGCTCATGCTTTGGGATTTGTCAACCATAAGATGAACGGAATGACCGGTCTCGAAAATCAATATAACAAGCAGCTGAATGGCGAAGATGGCGTTCAGCAGGTTCGGCGGGAACGCAATGGCCGTATTTATGCCTATGTGGGCGCTCCTCGAAAACAGCCACAGCAGGGACATTCCTTATACACCACTATTGATTCCCACATCCAAGCTATTGTAGAGGAAGAACTTCGAGCCGGCATTGAACGAACAAAATCGACGTATGGGACTGCCATTGTAATGAATCCCAAGACCGGGGCTATCAAAGCGATGGCAAACTATCCGACCTATAATCCAAATAATTCAGCTACGCTCAACAAACACAACCGGCGGAATTTTGCAATAGCCGATATGATTGAGCCCGGCTCTACCTTTAAGCTGGTAACAGCTATTGCTGCTGTTGAGCAAGAAAAAGTTTCTTTTGATGAAACCTTTGAAACGCCCGATGATGGAAAAATTAAAATTCATGGGCAGTGGATGCGTGATCACGATCCACTCGGAACCCTAACGTTTCCTGAAGTCATTGAGCAGTCTTCGAATGTGGCAACAGCCCAAATAGCTATGCGGCTCTCAAACGATACTTTTTATCAGTATGCCCGCAACATGGGATTTGGCACCCCTACTAATATCGATTTACCAAACGAAGAAACCGGCCATCTCCAAAAACCGTTTGAATGGAGCAAAGTGTCGCTCCCATGGATGTCTATTGGTTACGAAGTGCAGGTTACACCCCTGCAGCTCGCTCAGGCCTATTCCGCTTTTGCTAACGGCGGAACGATGATGCGCCCCTTTCTGGTCGATAAAATTTTAGATAGCGAAGATAACGTAGTCTCCGAACAGGAACCCATGGCTGTACGACAGATTGCCGAAAAAGAAACAATTGACAAGTTATATCCTGTTTTTCAACGCGTTATCTCGGATTCCGGAACGGCTGCGCAGGCACAAGTCAAAGGACTGAATATTGTAGGCAAAACGGGCACGGCCCAAAAACTGATTAACGGGCGCTACCGCGCAGCTTATCGATCATCCTTTGTGGGATTCTTTCCGGCTGAAAATCCAAAGTATGTCTGCCTGGTGGTCTTAGACGATCCCCAGACGTACCCTCCCTATGGCGGATGGACGGCGGGCCCCATATTTCAACATGCGGCTAAGCGAATTGCCGGACTGGATAATGAAATCGAAAAGAAAATTATTGACCGCGGTTCCCAAGAGGATGTTTGGGCCTATGCTCCCGACTTAAAGGGACTCTCGCTGAAAGAGGCTACCTCCCTCCTTCAAAAGCAGGATCTCACGTATAATACCAAGGGAAATGGAAACTGGATTTCTATGCAACATCCTGCTCCCGGCTCAACGTTAACAGCTAACGATGCTATCACCGTTGAATTGACAAATGAATTTTCTGCACCGGATACCACCGAATTGCCAGACGGCTATTCAATCATTCCCGATGTAGGAGGCATGAGTATGCGTAAAGCTACACAAATAATTACCTCACGTGGATTTGAAACAAAGATGATCGGATCCGGAACGGTATACACACAATTTCCGCGTCCGGGTGATCAAATGAAAAGAGGGCGTTCCATTACGATCCGTGGAAAGTCAAAAGCACTGGAAACCCTGGTAAGCAAATAAAATAACTGAATTGAATCTTAATACACTCATATCGCTTTGTGAACCACTTGAGGTCACCGGCCCTGAGCCGGACGCCCTCGGTGCGCTCCAGCAAGATTCGCGTAATATTACCGCTGGTGATGTCTTTATTGCGATACGGGGCTACCAGGTTGATGGACATGACTTCATCCAGGCGGCCATTGACAATGGAGCTGTTGTCGTCATTTGTGAAGAACCTCCAATGAATTATAGCCAGGACGTGTGCATGATAGTGGTTGAAGACAGCCGCTCACTGCTTGGCCCTCTTGCCCAGGCATTTGAAGGCCACCCGGCGGAGGGAATGAGCATCATCGGCATCACGGGAACAAATGGAAAGACTACCGTTGCGACCCTCACTTATCAGCTGTTACAAAAGCTTGGAGCAAATCCAGCGCTGCTCGGGACGGTGGCCAAGTGTATTGGCGGTGAGGTCTATGAAAGTAAACTCACAACAGCAGACCCTATTGAGCTTGCAGCCGATATGAGAAAGATGGTTGAAGCTGGGACGAGCCATTTAGTGATGGAAGTATCTTCCCATGCCCTTGATCAACAGCGTGTTAATGGAGTACAGTTTAATATCGCAGCTTTTACCAATTTAAGTCACGACCATCTGGATTACCACGAGACGCTGGCAGACTATGCAAAAGCCAAGCAGGCATTATTCCTATCGCTGGGTGAAGATGACACCGCGGTTATCAATGCTGATGATGAACAGGCGCTTCTTATGGCTGAGGATTGTAAGGCCAACATAATCAACTTTAGCTTTGCTCAGGCTTCTGATGTAGAGTGCCAGGTATTAGCAAATACGACAGAGGGGCTGACAATCCGAATTGGACAATCACTGGTTGAAAGTCCGCTGATGGGACTGTTCAATGCTTATAACATTACCGAAGCATTTTTAATTGGTCAGGCCCTTGGCTTTGATACTGATGAAATCGTAACGGCTTTTAAAAATATTCCGGGTGCTCCGGGTCGGCTCCAAAGTATTGAGGATCCTGATAGTGATAAGCCCATTGTTATTGTGGACTATGCTCACACGCCGGACGCGCTAAGAAACGTACTTCAGACATTGGCAGAGCTTAAGACAAATCAACAAGCCCTGCATGTCGTTTTCGGCTGTGGTGGCAACAGAGATAAGAGCAAACGACCAAAGATGGCTGCTACTGCCGAAACATATGCTGATATCATCACCGTTACCTCCGACAATCCCCGAGATGAAGACCCGGATGCTATTATTGATGATATCATGGCTGGATTTAATAATCCAACAAATATCTCCCGGATAACAGATCGCAGGCAGGCCATCACGCAGGCTATCAAAGAAGGTGATGCCAACACGATGGTCCTGGTAGCCGGTAAGGGCCACGAAACTTACCAGGAGATTCAAGGAAAACGATACCAGTTTGATGACCGGCAGGTGGCACGCGAAGCATTAGGCAACAGTAATGTGAATCCTAAAACACAGGAGGTCTGATGCTGTACGAACTCTTAAGCTGGCTTGAAGCAAATTATCAGCCTCCCGGGTTTGGGGCTTTTGAATTTATTACAACACGGGCTGCTGTTGCAGCGGCCATGGCCCTGTTTATTAGTATCATGATTGGGCGACAACTCATCAAATGGTTGGAACAGATGCAGCTGCGTGAGGTTATCCGCGATGACATCGGGCTCGACAGTCACCTCGGCAAGGCACATACGCCTACGATGGGGGGCATTATCATCCTTCTGGCCATCCTTATCCCGGCCCTGCTCTGGATGCGCATGGACAGCATCTATACCTGGATGATCATCTTGGTCACCTTCATTCTGGGTGTTGTGGGCTTCGTTGATGATTACATCAAAGTGGTAAAACAAGATAAGTCTGGCCTCAGCGGACGGCTTAAAATTGCCGGACAGGTGTCGGTCGGTTTGCTCTTGGGCTGCACGCTCTATTTCTGGCCGGAGTTTCAGGAATTTAACACGCTGACTACCGTTCCATTTCTGAAAAATGTGAACATCGATTACGCCATTTTAGGAGAAGCCCTTGGATGGCTGATCTATATTCCCGTTGTCATTTTTGTAATTACGGCTGTGAGTAATGCCACCAACCTGACTGACGGCCTCGATGGGCTGGCAGCGGGCACCTCGGCCATTGCCGGACTGATTCTCGGAATTTTTGCTTATGTATCCGGCCGGACCGACTTTTCGAATTTCCTGGATATTATTTACCTCCCGGGATCCGGGGAATTGACCATCTTCTGCGCTTCGTTAGTCGGGGCCTGTATGGGATTCCTCTGGTATAATACGCATCCGGCGTCTGTTTTTATGGGCGATACCGGCTCATTGGCTCTGGGCGGTGCATTTGGGGCCATTGGACTTATGCTTCATAAAGAACTACTGCTGCCCATCGTCTGTGGTATCTTTTTTGTTGAAACGATTTCTGTAATCATCCAAACAACCTATTTCAAATATACCAGGTACAAATACGGCGAAGGTAAACGCATCTTTTTGATGTCTCCCATTCACCACCACTTTGAAAAAAAGGGGTGGCCAGAATCCAAGATTGTGGTTCGATTCTGGATTATCGCCGTACTGCTGGGCATTCTTGGCCTCTTAACCCTTAAACTCCGATGATAGACATACAGAAAAAACATATTGTCGTTATTGGTGCCGCCCGTAGTGGGCTGGCCGCTGCTTCGCTGTTGAAGCAGAACGGAGGAGGTGTATTTGTGACAGATAGTGGAGAAATTAAACCGCCCGTCAAGGAGGCGTTAACAGTACAGGGTATCCCCTTTGAAGAAAACGGACACACCGAGCAGGCACAGCAAGGAGACTTTGCCGTTGTGAGTCCAGGTGTACCAACTGAAGCTCCTCTTGTTCAACATTATTTAAACGCTGGACAGGGAGTATTCTCAGAGATCGAGATAGCCAGCTGGTTTAATGACAATCCCATTGTGGCCGTAACCGGAAGTAATGGGAAAACTACCGTCACCCACTGGCTGGACCACACCTGGACACTGGCTAATCGTCCCCACCAGACGGCTGGCAATATTGGTTTTGCTTTTTCCGATGCCGTCAAAAAGAAGGAGTCTCATTCCGACATGCTACTGGAAATAAGCAGCTTTCAGCTGGATCATATCAGGGACTTCCACCCTCGGGTGAGTCTTTTGTTAAATGTTACCCCCGACCATCTGGATCGGTATGATAACGATTTTTCAAAATACGCAGCTGCCAAATTTCGGATTACTGAAAACCAGTCCAGCAAAGATTGGCTGATCTATAACTATGATGATCCCCTGATTAAGCAGCATGTAGAATCTTTGAATCAACAAAATATCGCTCCACAGCTTCTGGCTTTTTCCAATAACAAGGAGTTGGTCGAAGCAGATGGGGCTTTTGTTCGAGACGATCACATTATACTCAAACTTAACAAAGAAGAAGAGGTTTTAATGCCTACGAGAGATGTAAAACTTTCAGGCAAGCACAATTTAAACAATGGCTTAGCTACCGCACTGGCCGCTCGTGCTTCCGAAATAAAAAACGATATTATCCGAGAAAGCCTCAGCACCTTCGAAGGGGTTGAACATCGTTTGGAACATGTACGGACGGTCAAAGGGGTGAAGTATGTCAATGACAGTAAAGCCACCAACATCAATGCCGTGTGGTACGCCCTGGATAGCTTTAACGTGCCCCTCACGCTTATTTTGGGCGGTCGGGACAAAGGAAATGATTACAGTAAGCTGGCAGATCAGATCCGGGAGAAAGTCCATACTATCATCGCTATCGGGGAAGCTAAACCACTGATTGAAGAACAACTCAAGTCCGTTGTACCCCATTTCAAGACTGCGGCAACGATGAACGAAGCCGTACGGATTGGAAAGCAGCAGGCCAAGCGTGGTGAAACCGTTCTGCTAAGCCCTGCCTGTTCTTCTTTTGATATGTACGACAACTATAAACACCGAGGCAACGAATTTAAGAAAGCTGTTAATCGATTATAGATGAAGCTACTCAGCTTTCAGTTTTCGGCTACCCAGTGTAAACCGGGATAGCCGAAAGCTGAAGACTGAAAAGAACTAAATTATGCTATACACAACGCCAAATAAAAATATCTCATCCGTAATGGGCACCAGCCCGGATGAAATTGATACACCTGCCCAAGGCAGTGATCGGGTACTCCTTGTATCTGTTATTATCCTGATGATCTTTGGCAGCCTTGCGGTGTATTCCTCGATTGCATTCTTTGCTGAAAGCAACCAGACCTCGGCCGGCAGTTTGGTGATCAGCCACTTGGTAAAGCTGAGCATTGCTTTCCTGGGTATGCTAATCGCCTCTAAAATAAATTATCACACCCTCGCTAAGTTTAGTCGCCTGGGAATGGTCGTAAGTTGGGTACTGCTGATTGGCGTATTTTTCTTTGGAGCAGAAGTATTTGGAGCACGCCGCTCACTGAGTATTGGCGGATTTTCATTCCAGCCCTCTTCCCTGGCTACGGTAGCACTACTCATCCATATTGCCGTACTCGTCGATGAAAAGCAGGACTATATCAAAGATTTCAAGCGGGCTTTCCTGCCCATTATGTTCTGGGTGGTCATTACGTGTGGACTTATTGGCATCGAAGATTTCAGTAGCGCAGCAGTGCTCATGGGACTCTCCATGCTCGTGATGTTTGTCGGGCGTGTCAGCACTCTGCAGTTGGGCTCTTTATTGATTATCGGATTGTTGGGAGCTTCCGTCCTGATCTGGCAATCACCCGAGCGGCAGAGCCGAATCGACCACTATATCGACCAGGTTGTTCAGGTTAAAAGCGACGAATTTAATGTGGCGGAAGGATACCAGGCTCAACAAGCGCATATTGCTATCGCCCAGGGCGAGATATTTGGCGTAGGAATTGGAAAAAGTACGCAACGCGATTTCTTGCCTGCCCCCTATAACGACTTCATTTTTGCCATCATCGCAGAAGAGTATGGCTTTGTTGGATCTGTTGCCCTGCTGCTCCTTTTTACCCTCATCCTGTTTCGAGGTATTGCTAAAATCGCTAAAAATGCACCTGATACACTTGGCATGCTTATGGCCGTTGGGTGTACCCTGACGATTGCACTTTACGGATTTGTGAATGCTGGTGTAGCAAGCGGCTTATTACCCGTAACCGGTTTACCCATGCCCTTTGTGAGCTATGGCGGGACCAGCACTCTTTTTTCAGGACTGATGATCGGAATTTTATTGAATATTTCTAAACACAGCAGCGGGAAAAACGCAGTCTTTTATGCATAAAGCCGAAACAGACATATCACCCAAGCCCGTTTCTGGCGGTACTACTGCAGGGCAGCTCCGTGTACTTATTGCTGCCGGTGGCACCGGTGGACATGTATACCCCGCTATTGCTATTGCCGATGCACTGCAGGCAGAATATGCTGATAGCGAAATCCTTTTTGTTGGCACCAAAGATCATATGGAATGGGAAACCGTACCTCGTGCAGGATACGATATAACCAGCATCTGGATTAGCGGCTTTCATCGCCGGTTGACGGCTAAGAATCTCTTATTTCCGGTTAAACTGGGTACAAGTCTGGTTCAGAGCCTTAGAATCATTAACAAGTTTAAGCCAGACGTTGTGGTTTCTTGTGGCGGATATGCTGCGGGACCGGTGGGGTGGGTAGCTGCTAAGAAAGGGGTCCCCTTGGTCGTACAGGAACAAAATAGCTTTCCGGGGGTCACCAATCGCCTGCTGGGCAAAAGCGCTGAACGTATTTTTACGGCTTTTGAAGAAGCAGAAAACTTTTTCCCAAAAGGGAAAATCGTATTAGCTGGTAATCCCACGAGAAATTCGTTGACAGAAGCAAACCAGCAACAAGCACTGCAGGCATTCAACTTTGATGAAAAGCATGCTACCCTTTTGATATTGGGTGGCAGTGGCGGTGCCAAAAGCATCAATGAAGCGATGAAAAGGCATATTACTTCGCTCCATGATGATCAGCAGCTTCAGATCATCTGGCAATGTGGACAGCGCTATTACGACCGACTCCGCGAAGATATTGATCCTGCTAAATATGACAACTTAATTTTAACTGACTTCCTCCACAATATGCCGGAGGCTTATGCTGCAGCTGACCTGGTGATTAGCCGGGCGGGAGCTTTATCTTGCTCTGAGTTAGCCCTTACGGGCAAACCGAGCATCCTGGTGCCTTCTCCGAACGTGGCGGGCGATCATCAAACGAAGAACGCGCAGTCAATGGTGCATGAAGGAGCCGCAGAACTGGCCAAAGATGATGAGCTGGATGAGACCCTTGCCGAACTTGTTGACACATTGATTAATGATCAACAACGACTGCAGAAAATGCAACAGGCAGCTTTAACATTAGCTCGGCCGGAAGCCGCTCAAACCATCGCAAAAGAAATCATAACACTGATACAGACCGATAGTAAACGTTAATCATAACTTTAAATAGAGCAGAAAAATAAACCCAAGCTTGTCATCCTGAATTTATTTCAGGATCTCATTGATCCTGCTGTAAATAGATGCTGAAACAGGTTTAGCATGACATAGAAGAAGACAACAAATGAGTAAACAGATTCAAACACAGCCCATATTCGGAAGAACCCGCCATATTCATATGGTTGGTATCGGGGGGATTGGTATGAGCGGTATGGCCGAGATTTTACTGCAAAAAGGCTATACCATATCCGGTTCGGATGCCAATAGGGGCGAAACCATAGAACGCCTGCAAGAACTGGGGGCCGATATCAAAATTGGTCATGATGAGCAAAACATTGCGGGATGTGATGTGGTCGTTTATACCAGCGCTGTCAAGGCCGAAGAGAATATTGAAACCAAGGCCGCCCTTGAGCAAGGTATTCCCGTAATCAAACGAGCGGAAATGCTTGCTGAACTGATGCGCATGAAATATGGCGTAGGCGTGGCTGGCACGCACGGTAAAACAACCACTACAACCATGATTGGACACGTCATTCAGGATGGCAGCTTTGATCCGACCATTATGGTAGGCGGCAAGGTGCACAGTTTTTCCAAAACCAACGCCGTGGTTGGCAAAGGCGACATCATTGTGGTAGAAGCAGATGAATTTGATCGCACGTTCCTGCGGCTACGCCCCTCGCTGGCCGTAATCACCAATATTGAAGCCGAGCATCTGGATATTTATGACAACCTCGAAGATGTCAAAGATGCCTTTATAGAGTTTGCCAATAAAGTGCCCTTTTACGGAACCGTGGCGCTTTGCCTGGACGATCCCAATGTACGAAGTATTATACCGTCCATCGATCGAAGAACCATTACGTATGGACTTACACCACAAGCCCAGGTAAGAGGCGTAAATATCACAGCCGACCATTTTGACAGCAGGTTCACGGTGCTGTATGAAGGTGAGGAGCTCGGAAGTATCACCCTGCGGGCGCCGGGCGAACATAATGTTAAAAATGCGCTTGCGGCTGTAGCAGTAGGACTGGAGTTGGATATAGATTTCAAAGACATCAAGTCCGGGCTGGAACGATTCCAGGGTGTTTTTCGACGCTTCCAGCTTAAGATGGAGAAAGATGATGTGATGGTGATTGATGATTATGCTCACCATCCTACCGAGGTACAAGCGACGCTTAGCGCTGCTCGCAACGGCTGGAAAGACCGGCGTCTGGTAGCGGTATTTCAACCGCACCTGTTTTCCCGGACGCAGGAACTGTATAAGGATTTTGGTCTCTCCTTCTTTGATGCTGAAGTGTGTGTCGTCACCGATGTGTATCCTTCGCGAGAAGAACCGATTGAGGGCGTGACCGGAAAACTTGTTGCAGATACAGCTAAAGAATATGGGCACCGGCAAGTGCATTATGTAGAAAACAAAGAAGAACTCCCGGCTAAACTGAAAAAAATAGTTGAACCCGGTGACGTAATTATCACAATGGGCGCCGGCGATATTTATAAATATGGCGAAGCCTTTGTGGATGAATTAGAGAACGAAATAGAAAAATTGAAATAGTGCAGGCAATATCTGAAATAAGTTCAGAGCGGATTCAACCATTTTATGACAAAAAAGAAATCAAATAACACTACCAAAAAGTCCGGCAGCGACATCAGTCCACTGCCCTGGATTGCAGGCGCCCTGCTGATCCTCGGCTGTGCCGTCGTAGCTGGCTTTTACTGGACTTCCACCATGAAAGTACAGGAAGTCTACTATGAGGGTAACCGGCTTGTTGCGGAAGAAGAACTTCGGTCCATTGACATTCCAACCGGTACCCACCCAGATAGCCTGAACACGCTGCAGATCATCGAACAGTTTGAAGCTATCCCCTATATCGACCAGGCCGCTATCAATGTGGAACCCAGTGGCAATGTTACTATCCGCATTACCGAACGGCAACCCATTGCCATGCTTGCCGAGGGTAGTCGTAAAGCCTATGTCGATAAAGAGGGTATTCGCCTGCCGGTTACCCTGGGCGAAGGCGTCAACGTGCCACTTGTATATGGATTTAGCACCCGGCCTATTGGCGATACGCTGAAAAGTGCCGGTTTTAAAGCAACGGCTGACTTCCTGGTTCAGCTCAGGAACAAATCGGTCAGTGATGCCACTATCAGTGAAGTAGCCTGGACCGATGACGGCATTGTAGCACTGACCAACCAGAATGGAGTAAAGCTGATTTTCGGCAAAGAAGATTTTGCAACCCGGCTGCGCAACTGGGAGGCTTTTTATGCAAAAGTCATAAAACAGAAAGGAATAGAAAGTATGCGATCGATCGACATGAGATTTCAAGGACAGATCGTGACGCGTGAAAAAGAATAATCACATAACCATACGTGGATAACATTATGGAAGAGCAAGAAGATAGAATTGTAGTTGGATTAGATATTGGCACAACCAAAGTGTGTGCTATTGTCGCCTCAATTGATCCACAGGATCGCATCCACATTTTGGGGGTCGGCAAAGCGCCCAGCGATGGACTTAACCGGGGCGTGGTCGTCAATATCGATAAAACCGTAAATGCCATCCAAACGGCCATTGAACAGGCCCAACTGGCTTCTGGCATTGAGGTAAATTCGGTCAATGTTGGTATTGCAGGCGACCATATCCGCAGTATGCGCAGTAAAGGCGTCATCACGATTAATAATAAGGATAATGAAATTACCGTTGACGATGTGGAACGCCTGCTGGAAGACTGCCAGCGGATTATGCTGCCTACGGACCAACAAATTATCCACGTTATTCCACAGGAATTTGTGGTTGACGGCCAGGATGGCATCAGCGACCCGGTGGGGATGAGCGGCATGCGCATGGAGGCAGAAGTTCACATTATTACCGGACTCGTTTCTGCGGCCAAGAATATTTACCGCTGTGTAGAACGCGCAGGCTACCAGGTAGCGGATATTATCCTGGAACCCCTCGCCTCTTCCTATGCCGTGCTGGATGAGGAAGAGAAAGAAGCCGGCGTGGTGCTGGTCGATATTGGCGGTGGGACGACAGATGTCGCCATCTTCCAGGATAACACCATTCGCCACACGGCCGTCATCGCCATTGCCGGCAAGAAGGTGACCGATGATATCCGAATGGGTCTGAGCGTGTTAGACGACCAGGCGGAGAAACTGAAATGTAACCATGGTGAGGCTTATATCGATCTAATCGAAGATGATGAAGCCATCACCGTTCCGGGTATTGCCGGGCGGCCCCCGAAAGAAATTACGAAAAGTATTTTAGGCAAGATCATCCAGGCACGGATGGAAGAGATCCTGGAAATCGTAGCCATCGAAGTGAAACGAAGCGGCTACGCTGATGCGCTCAGTGCCGGCGTGGTGCTTAGCGGCGGTGGCTCACTGATCAAGAATGTGTGTCCCCTGGCCAACGAAGTACTCGGCATGGATGCCAAAGTGGGCAAACCGCTTGGGCTCAGCGGCGGACTCACGGATGAGGTCAATAATCCGATCTATGCCACCGGAGTGGGGCTGGTAATGCATGCCATCAAGACGGGCAGCGGCCCCCAAAACGAAGCTATTATACCATCATCTACCAAAGGATCCAGCGTAGAGAAAGTCATGGAGCGGCTTGCTGACCGCATGAAAAGCTGGTTCAAAGAACTTTAAATAGTAAGCTCAGCAATCAAGCGATAAAAAATAAACACAAAGCAATCTAAACAAGGAGTCAATTATGAGTAACCTTAACTCTCGTTTCAGTTTTGACATCGACAGTCAAGACAATGCGAAAATAAAAGTAGTGGGTGTTGGAGGCGGCGGAGGTAATGCCGTCAATAACATGATCCACAAGGGTCTGACCAGTGTAGAGTATATTGCTCTTAACACGGATGCGCAGGCGCTTAAAAACAGTATGGCGGATATTACCATCCAGGTTGGAGCAAATCTGACCAATGGACTGGGAGCCGGTGCACGTCCCGAAATCGGGCGTGAAGCCGTGGAAGAAAATAGACATGAAATTGAAGAAGCCATCGAAGGCGCCGATATGGTCTTCGTGACGGCCGGCATGGGCGGCGGTACCGGAACCGGGGGTGCGCCCGTAGTCTCAGGTATTGCCAAACGCAAAGGCATCCTGACGGTTGGTATTATCACCACGCCCTTTGAGTGTGAGGGGCCCAAGCGGATGAAATATGCCCGCGAAGGGATCACCGAACTCAAAAAGAACAGCGACACCGTTATCGTGATTCCCAATGAGCGACTGATGGACATCGCGGATGAAGACACGACCCTTCTGGAAGCCTTTGAGCAGGCCAACCAGGTGCTTTATAATGCCACGCGCGGCATTTCGGACCTCATCCTGATGCCCGGCCTCATCAACCTTGACTTTGCCGATGTGCGTACGACCATGCTCGACGGTGGAGCGGCCATCATGGGTGCGGCTTATTCTACCGGTGAAGATCGTGCTGAAATTGCCGCTCGGGAAGCCATTAACTCTCCCCTGTTAGACGGCGTCAGCATCCGCGGGGCCCGTAACGTACTGGTGAATATTTCATCCGGGGCCAACCTCGGCATGAAGGAGACCACCACCGCAACCAGCATTATTCAACAGGAAGCGGGTGAAGATGCGGAGATCATCCTGGGTACGGTACTGGATGAAAGCTTTGACGATGAACTCCGGGTTACGGTTATTGCCACCGGTTTTGATCTCGCTAAAAGCCAAAGGGAAGCACGTGTTGCTCCCAACAAGAAAAAGAATCAGAGTAAGCCCGAAGAGAAGTCGGCTTCTGATGGTCTTAAGATGCCTACGACCAAAGATGTCACCGGGCAGACACGGTATCCGAAATCCGGAGATGAACCGTATTACAAAGGCGAGAAAAACCTCAAGCATATGGATCAGCCGGCTATCCATCGCCGTGGACTGAAGAATATTCGATCCATGAAGCAAGAAAATGAGGAGGAAAACGCCAGCCAGAATGAACAATCTACCCAGCAGAAGAAAGGCGAAGAGTTACTCAACAATCGCCGTGAACGGATAGATAAAAGTGATTCTGATCAGCCGGCATTCCTGCGTAAAATTATGGATTAACCAGAGCTGATTGTGAATAACATTTGATTGCTTTGCTTTAACAACAAAAGCTGATACTCATATCAGTTTCCCCATCCCGCCGTGTGCGGGATAGATTGCTAAACTAAAGAGGGAGTCCTTTGATCGGGACTCCCTTTCTTTATTTCCTCCTCCCCCTGTTCCCTATTCTATCGGTTCCGGCAGCAGTCAGTCCCAGCTCCAAAGGCTCTTGAGTAGAAACTTTCGGTAATTGCTTCTCAAATAACTTAAAGCCTGGGTTCTTAAGAATGAGTTTTCCATGCGTGGCCCAATATAAGGTAGGCTTACAGATCAAGATTTATTTGAAATGGCTGAATAAGTAACTGGTGGGCAGTCCTGTGAAATGGGGCTCTATTCCACAGGGTCAGCGGCGGATTGATATTCCCCTTTTAAAGGCGTTAGGTGGTTGGTTACTTATCACTTATTTCAACGATCTTCTCTCCACCTTCAAGCAGTTCTTTGGCTTTAGGTAATGTTTTAGAAAGGATCTCTCTCATTTTTGCATTAGATGTATTACCACAGGTTACCCAAATAATTTGTGGAGGTGGGCCATGTTTGGCAACTAATTCCGTAAAGTCATCATCTTTGCTCATTACTACTACGTCCTGTTTTCGGGCTTCCTCGAAGATTTCATAATCCAAGGCATCTCTTAAACCCACGGCGCGGACAGATTGTGCTTCAATCTCTTGATAGGTACGATTAATCCAGGCAGCAATAGCGGGAGAAAGTTGTGCATCTATCCATATTTTCATGCTGCAATAACAGGATGATTGATTTTGCTGCTGGCATATTTCAGAGCTGCTTCGATGTCTTCTTTTTCCAGATCAGGTAACTCTTCCAAAACTTGATCTTGGGTTAAACCAGAAGCTAGTAAATCAAGCACATCAATGACACGGATTCTCATGCCACGAATGCAAGGACGACCACCACATTGATCAGGATTTACGGTAATACGTTTTTTCCAATTGCTCATGGCTATGTAGCATTAATTAATGATTACAAAAATAAACATACAGAAATAGCGTGAAATATCATAGGCACAGGTAGATAATTGAAAGCCACCTAACACACTCTTATATGTACCACTCCTATGGTACACACCAGATGCCTAACATTCAAGAAGATGTCCTGCAGTGAGTTAGGAATATCATATGTGGTAAGGAGCATAAAATAGCTCCCTATATCTACATATCACATAGCGACACCTTGACATCGTCATACAGGGCTTATTAGCCCCCCTATAGTAAAGCGGACCATTTCACTATAGGGAAGTAGGGTTGTTCACTACCCTGAAGTACCCTGTTTCAGGGTAGTAAAGCGGTCTACGTAAGGAAACGGGCTAAAAAGCGACAAAATGGCGCTTTTTATGCTACCGTTATACCGTACCCTGGCCTTTGCGAAGTCTTCGCAAGCCCTACGCACGATCTTCGCGTAGTGCTTGCGACGGCTCTGCACGGGAAGGACAGCTAATACATTCTCATATAACTATTTCTTCTTTGTTCACTTTTGTATCGCTCCCCTACATTGGTATTCACCGGCTCTTGTTATTCATTATAAGCACTTTTGTGTCGACAAAAGTGGAGCAAGTAGTTTTTTAATAGAACTCCCTTCCGCCTTTTGGCTTGACCCTTCCGAAAGGTCGGAACCAGCAAGCTGGGGCTCGTAAAAACTCAAGAAGAATTTAACTCCTCGGTGCTGGCAACTTCCACTGCCGCTGATGACGGTTTGCAGGCAGCACCTCGTCAGACAGAAATTCTTCTGGTGGGTCTTGTCACTTCTTTTCTGTAATGAAAACAACAAACTATAAGAACTGTGCCTTTGGCCTTCCGGCCTAACATAAATTCTGCTGGGACAAGCGACCGAAGCCGAAGTGTCAAAAAATCATTTCCTGTCTGAAAGTTGCCGCTTTTGGCAACTTGAGTTAAATGATTTTAGCGGAGGCGGAGCGAGCGACAGCAGGAATTTATTCAGCCGGTGAGTTTTTTGATTACTTTTTTGCTCATTCAAAAAAGTGATAGAAGGTTGGCATTGTTCCAAAAATGGGGAAGGTAACTCTTATTATCTCCGCCTTTTGGCATGATCCAAAAGGCTGGTAAAAGATCTAGGGCCCACTACGCCGAAGTAGCATAGCTACGTAGGCTGTACTGGAAATTTCTTGGCTGCGCTCATGGCCTTCGTGCTGTATAAATTCAATGGTCCTTTAACTGTTTTACCCTCGAGTTGAAATATCACCGGTATGAATTTATACGGTCGCACTCCACCCTTTCGCGCTATTCGCCAACAAATTTAAGGCCGATGGTACTTCGGTTCATAGGTTGGACCTTCATTTCAGCGTTAGTATCTCTTCAATATTCCGGCCTAACGAATCATGGGCGGAGGTTGAAGGATGGCCAGGATCATTTCATACCGGTGCCATTTGGGAATCTGAGCCGTAACGGGAAGGACCATTGAAATGATCCCATCCAAGACCAGAGCGTACCATGATTCTCAGCCGGTGGGACCTCTCAGTCGTAGATTTTGCTTATGTTTTAAATTCTGATTCCCTATACAACCCGGCCTCAGGATTGTGAAGGTGTTGGGTTGCCGGAGAGCGACGAGGATCAGAAAGAATGGTGGTCTGAATCCCGACTGCTCGGGATGAGTTTCCATTCTTTCCCGAGACAGCGATGCGGTATACACCTGAAGAATCCATCAGCCGGTGAGTTTTTTGATTACTTTTTTCATCACTGAAAAATAGTAATAGAACAAGGAATCGTTAAATTAGTATTTACTTCTTCTCTTCCACCTTTTGCCGTGTCCCGTCCATACGGGGGCTTGATCCCAACAAATTTAAGGCCAAGGGTATTTCAGTTCAAGAGACAGACCTTCTTTTCTATAATTAGAGCTCTTCCTCATGCCGGGGGTTAGGTTTCAGGGATGGGTTACGTTGCCAAGTTCCTCTTTTACTCTATCCTTAAAATTTCTTAAAGTAGTGACTGTATGTTCCTTGTAATCCAATTATTTATCAAATGACATCTTTTCGGCACGCTACCCTTATTCTTGCCTTTATGTTGCTAATCACGTCTGCACTAATGGCCCAACAGAAGAAACTTGAACCTGAAGATTATGGCCAGTGGGAGCGTATAACGTCAACGGAACTTTCCTCCAATGGACAGTGGTTTGCCTACAACATTGAGTTAATGGATGGCGACGGCTGGCTGACCATCAAAAAGGTAGGCGCCGACACAACGGAAGACCATAAGGTTATGCACGGCATGCGGCCGGACTTTTCCAATGATAATCAATGGGTGGCCTTCCTTATTGGCGTATCCGAAGATCAACAAAAGAAGCTGGAGAAGCAGAAAAAGCCCGTCCGGTATGACCTGGGGCTAATGAACCTTGCCACCAGCGAGGTTGATACCTTCAAGAAGG
Organism: Fodinibius salsisoli; assembly: GCF_026229185.1. Classification (GTDB taxonomy): domain Bacteria; phylum Bacteroidota; class Rhodothermia; order Balneolales; family Balneolaceae; genus Fodinibius; species Fodinibius salsisoli. Next base: position 104,709 of record NZ_JAGGJA010000007.1, read on the forward strand.
TGCAACGGTATCAATTTTCGGAAAATGGAAAACACCTGGTCATCAACAAGTATCCACCGAAAGAGAGCAAGACCGAGGGCGCTGACATTATCCTGCGTAATTTGGCCCAAGGCACTAACCAGCTGATCGGCAACGTCTCGGAATACCAGTTCAACGATTCGGCCAATAAACTGGCCGTGCTGCTGGATGCAACCAATGATTTTGGCAATGGCGTGCACCTCTATGATTTATCGACGGGTCGCATAACTATTTTGGACAGCGATACCACCAATTACAAAGATCTCACCTGGAATGATGCCGGTACCGCCCTGGCCTTTCTCAAAGAGCGGGAAGATGAGGGGTTTAAAGAGGCCACCAACCTGGTCTATGCTTATCCAGACATCAAGAACTCTCTTGATAAAAAGGTTTTTGATCAGCGTGATAATACCACCTTCCCAGACAGTTTCCGGGTCGTCGATTACCGGTCACCCGAATGGTCGGAAGATGGAGAGACGCTGTTTTTTGGCATCAAAGAATGGGAGGCTACGCCAGAAGATGACAAAGAAAAGAAGCAAGAGGCCGACTCTACGGAACAAAAGGATAAAGATCTGGATGAAGATCTCGATCCCTCGAATGTGGAAGTCTGGCACTGGAAAGATGACGATATCCAGCCTCGCCAAGAAGTTATGGCTGATTCGGAACGGAAATCAAACTACCTGTCCGCCTGGCACGTAGAAGACAATTCCTTTGTACAGCTGGGCTCCAAGAAGTTTGAGCGCATTCAGCTTACCGGGGATCAACAGCATGCCATCGGATATAACCCCACCCCCTTCGAACCCACCTTTGAGGAAGAATGGCGTGAGGTGCACCTCATTGATGTGCACGCCGGTGAAGCAGAGAAAATTCTTGATAAACAGGAGAATATCCGGACCTCTCCCGACGGACAGTACCTTCTGTACTTTGAAAATCAAAACTGGTGGAGCTACAATATTTCTGAGGGACAGAAGACCAATCTAACGGAAGAAATTGATACCCAGTTTGAGGATTTCACCAATGTAAACGGTCGTCAGTATCGGCGCCCCTTTGGCACCGGTCAGTGGGCGGAAGACGATAGCTGGGTGCTTCTCTATGATCAATATAACGTCTATAAAGTTTGGGCGGATGGCAGCGACTATAAAAAGCTAACCGAGGGAACCGCAGACCGTATTCGGTACCGGCAGGCATACATCGACTATGGGGAGGACTATGAGGGCATCCCAGCTGACCAACCCATCTATTTAACGATGTATGGTGATAAGTCCAAAAAACGGGGCTTTGCTGAGCTTACATCCGACGATGAACGCCGGACACTGAAATTTGAGGATCAAATCTTTAACCGGCTTTCCAAGGCTGACTCTACAAACCAGTTTGTCTATCAGGTGCAATCTGCGACCGACTCGCCGGACTTCTTCCATGTGGACGATTCCTTCGATGATGCTACCACCTTAACGCATACCAACCTGCAGCAGGATGATTATTACTGGGCCGATGATGAGCTTATCACCTTCACCAACGAGCGGGGCGAAGAGCTGGAAGGACGGCTGCTATATCCTGCCAATTACCAGCCGGGCAAAAAATACCCGATGATCACCTATATCTATGAAGAACGTTCGCAGACCATGCACAGCTACAGCATGCCCTCACGGAAAAGCCCTTATAATTTTCGCCGATTTTCCTCCGAAGACTACTTTGTCTTTCAACCGGACATCACCTATGAGTTGCGCGATCCGGGTATATCAGCGGTTGAAAGTGTGGTCCCGGCGGTTGAAAAGGTTATGGAGACCGGCATGATCAACGAAGATCAAATCGGGCTTACCGGCCACTCCTGGGGTGCTTATCAAACGACCTTTATTGTTACTCAAACAGACCTGTTTAATTCGGCCGTGGCCGGGGCGCCGCTTACGAATATGGTCAGCATGTACAATTCGATTTACTGGAATTCCGGGATGACAGACGCCCGGATTTTTGAAACCAGCCAGGGTCGTTTCCCGGATCCCTGGTGGAAGGACTGGGATAACTTTATAGAAAACTCTCCTATCTTTAATATGGAGAATATGAATACGCCCCTGCTCGTAGAGTTCGGTACCGATGATGGGGCCGTGGATTTCAACCAGGGCGTAGAGCTCTATAATACCATGCGGCGCATGCAGCATCCCTTTGTGATGCTGGTTTATGAAGGAGAAAACCATGGGCTGGCTCGTGAGGAAAACCAGATTGATTATGCTACCCGTGCGTTCCAGTGGCATGAGCACTACTTGCTGGGCAAAGAACCCGCTGACTGGATTAAAGAAGGACTGCCTTTTTTAGAACGTCCTGCAATGCAAGAGAAAGAAGAGGATTAACGTCTGATGAAACATTCAGAATCATACACTATATCACCACCCAGCCGATTCAAGTTTTTCAGGTGGCTGCGATACCTTGGAATCATATTGGCTATCGTTTACTTTTGGCTAACTATTGACAGCTATCAACAAGACGGCTGGGTATTCACGACCATACTGAATGGTCTTACGGGGGTTATCTGGCTGGGAATCACCTACAGCTATTTTAGAATCCCGGTATTCGGTTCTAAAATTGGCATCTCTTCCGACGGTATTACCTTTAAAGAACAAGGGGAACCTCAATCTATCGGCTGGAAACAGCTGCAACGGATCAACATGACCAACAACTCGATATTTCTGAGCCTCGAAAATAATCCGGACAAAGAACTAAACATTTCCTATTTGGAATACAAGCAGTTACAGGAGGCAAAGAAACGGATACAATCATTCAGTACTAATCATCAAATTGAATTTTCATCTAAGTATTGATGTGATGCAAACGCTCAACCTCCAATCCAATCATTCGAGCACCTTCGCTAAAATTATGCGTGTTCTTCTCGGTCTTTGGGGATTAATGTACATCACCTCTTTCTTCGGCACCTACTTTAACGGCGATGAATTAACCTGGATACTTATTCTACAGGGAATTGTAGGCGTTGCCCTGGTGGCAGCTGCTCTGCTTGGCACTCAGTTTGGTAATCCCAAAGAGGTTACGCTCAATGCTGATTTTATACGTACTGATGAAGGTGCATCCTATACCCGAACCGCTTATTGGAAAAAGATTGATTCTTTATCGCTCATGCGTTTTGGTATTCGGATTACCTATCAAAGCGGCACTCCTGAACGATTTCGTCTTCCTTTTTTAAGCACCAAAGAATTTAAAGCATTAGAAGATTGGCTGATTGATAAAACGGCTCGGCAAGGAATCACTTTTTCTAAAAAGCCGTGGTGGAAGCTGTTTTAGTTTAGAATTCTCATAGATGGCTGGTATCTAATTTCCATTGCCCCCTCACCTTTCAAACATTGGCTAAGCTCTGCTGAAAAAATTATCGCTGTCGCCCAAAATGGCTGTGTTAGTTTATTAAGGCTTCTTACTGTCTCCCTTCCCTGCTTGTAGGGATGGGTCAAAAATAGCATGGTTTTCCAAGCTCATAACCTCCCAGCATCCGGTATCTGGAATCTAAAAAACCGCTCCCCCCCTCAAGGGGAGATTACAAATTCTTGCACAGATCAATCAATTCCGGCTTTGAAATCCAACCTTCCGGCCTAACGAATACTGTGTGGGACCAAAGATGATCAGAATATTCTAATTTATTGAATCAAATTTCATTCCACATTTTGGATTGATCCTTCCTAAGACTCGGAACCAGCAAACTGGAGTTCATAAACAATCTCCTTAAAACACTTCTGTGAGTAACTTTATAGCCATACCCACCGCCAGCAGCGAAAAGGCATATTGCAAATACTGACGCTTGATCTTGAGATTGAAAAACGCTCCCACAAATCCGCCTAAAAGCCCACCCACAGCCAATGGCAGGGCTGCGCCAAAATCCACATAGCCAATATGATAGGGCGTCAGGGTCTGGGTAGTTCCATTAAAGAATGCCAGTTGCATCCATCCCGAGAGAGAAATAAGCACAATAGCCAATGAAGAGATACTGACTGACTTTACGAATGCTTTTTTATACCACAAGTTCATCAGCGGGACCATAACACCCCCGCCGCCAATGCCTGCCAGCGCGGCGACGAAGCCTCCCAATCCACCGGTTACTGTAGCTTGTTTCCCGGTTATCGGTTCATGGTTCTGCTGCGTGGTAGTCTGATTCTGCGATCCCCGCCGATAAAACATATAGGCCACATAGATCAACAGGAGGCTAAAAAAGATGACGAACACCTGTTGACTGTAGTAGTCTGAGGTGATGACCAGCTTTCCCAGAAACACTCCTCCGGCTCCTAACACCCCTACTTTTAATCCCTCAATCCAGAATATATTATCTTGCCCGTATTGACGGATAGAGCTACCCGTTGCGGCAATGAACGTGCAAAACAGTGAACTTCCGATGGTTAACACGACCGGATCCTCGATACCCGCATCACTGAAGACCACAAAGAGGATGGGGGTAAATAAGACCCCGCCTCCCAGTCCAAAGAGTCCCGCTACAATTCCTGCTATTAATCCCAGCCCTAATAAAAGAAGAAATTCCATTTATAACGTTATTTCTCCCTTCAAATAGGTTTTTGCTTGTCCACTCAGGATAACACGATCCCCCTTCAGCTCGCAATTGACGGTCCCTCCCCGCTTAGAAAGTTGTCGGCCCACCAGGCGATTCTTGCCCAATACCTTGCTCCAATAAGGGGTAAGCATTGTATGAGCAGAGCCTGTTACCGGATCTTCATCTACCCCCACAGCCGGGGCAAAAAAGCGAGATACAAAATCTGCCTCTTCTTCATCAGCAGGCGCGGTTACTATGACGCCGCGTCCATCAATTTGGGCTAACAGACGCATATTGGGAGTCAGGTTAAGTACCTCTTGCTCTGTATCCAGTACACATAGGTGATCCATATCGCTATAGACCTCATTACACTCTACCCCTAATGCCTGCTCCAGTAAAGGCGGGGCCTCTGTAACATTACAGGTGCTTGCCGGGAAATCCATCACCAACTGCTCTCCTTCTCTCCGGACGGTTAACGGTCCACTCAGCGTCTGAAACTTAATGCTCTCTTCCTCATATCCGAGGTGTTTAAAAAGGACGTGAGCAGAAGCCAACGTGGCGTGTCCACAGAGCTGGACTTCCGTTACCGGCGTAAACCAGCGCAGTCGATAGCCGTTCTCCTCCTTCACAAAAAAGGCTGTTTCAGCAAGATTATTCTCCATCGCTATCTTTTGCATCTGCTCTTTCGGCAACCATTCCTCCAAAGGACAGATGGCCGCAGGATTCCCGGCAAATATCTCTGTAGCAAAAGCATCAACTTGGTAAATAGGCAGTGTCATAACATCCATTTTTGTTTAACTAATAAACAATCTCTGGGGTAGAGCCCAGAGACAATACTTTAGTAATGCTGGCAATCATAAATATAGCAGAAACTTATAGGGTTTCACAGTCTCTTTTGCCCGATGTATACATAAGTATTCTTGGTTATAGGCACTCATACAGATACAATAAAAATACATCGCAAATTAAAAAACCCCGGGAGAGGGAGACCCGGGGCTTAAGTTCAGCATTGGGGAGGAAATAAGCCGTCTGTGTACTCATTTTTCTCACCCTTGCTTATATTCTACAACTTAATTTACGGGAATTTACTTCGATTAGATTTAATTTTTTCGCCTAAATCCGATAGCAATTCTTACGTCTGTTCCCTACCTTTCTTTACTTATTTTCCTTTTGTCACAATTTCTTTGTGGCCTTCAGAACCCTCCGGCTAAATAATCAGACTATAATCAACCGTACATTTCTAATATGAAGAAGTTACTTTTCTTAATAGTACTGGTACTTTTCATCCCTTTTTCTACCCTTTATGCACAAACGGATCAACCTTTTGCCCGTTTTCCCTCGGTAAGTCCTGATGGCTCAAAAATTGCCTTTTCCTATCAGGGGGATATTTGGACCGTGCCCCAAAATGGAGGGCAGGCTATTCGGCTGACGATCCATGAGGCTTATGAATCCCGCCCCCGGTGGAGCCCCGATGGCCAAAAGATCGCTTTCATTAGTGACCGGCATGGCAATGACGATCTTTTTGTGATGGATGCCAGTGGACGTAACATCAAACGTCTGACTTATCACTCTACCTCCGATGAGTTAACCGGCTGGACCCATGACAGCCAACAGTTACTATTCACTACCAACCGGTTGTATAATCAAGTAGAATGGGAACCAGAAATTCATACCGTCGCTGCAGAAGGAGGTACGCCTAATCGCTTTTTTGATGCCTTTGGGTTAATGGCATCCATGTCTCCGGATGGACGGTTTATTGTTTTTGTTCGTGGATACAACAAAGAATATCGCAAGGATTATCGCGGGCCTGCCAATAAAGATCTATGGGTTTTTGATACGGAGGATAATTCATACCGGCAGCTGACCGACTTCAAAGGCAATGACATGTATCCTGCATTCGCGGATGACAATGACCTCTATTTCATCAGTGAACGAACCGGAACACACAACCTCTACAAAACTACTTTAACCGATCGAGGTACCTTTAGCACTACGCCCCAAAAGCTGACGAACCTGGAGGGAGACGGCATCCGCTATTTTAGTGTCAGTGACGATGGAGAAACCATAATTGTTGAACATAACACCGGGCTTTACTCCCTCGAGGATAATAGCCTAAGCAGTCTGGCTCTTGATGTAGCTACCGACAATCGCCACTACAATATTGAACGCAAATCGTTTTCTGATGACGCTGAGGAGTTTGCGATCTCTCCCAGCGGAGATTACCTCGCCTTTGTCATTAAGGGCGATATTTTTATTAAACATAACGATCCGGAGAAGAAACGGGCGGTCAAGGTTACCGATCATCCCTATCGTGATCGGGATGTCGCCTTCCTGGATGATTCTACCCTCATTTTCGCCAGCGACCGTAATGGTCAGTACGACCTCTACAGTCTTCGTCCCGCTGATGATGGAGAAACCAAACTCTACGAAAGCCTGCGCTTTACTACGGCTCGCCTAACGAACACCGACCAGGATGAAAGGGACCCGGTAGTATCCCCCAATGGCGAAAAGGTGGCCTTTAACCGTGGACGCGGCCAGCTTATTTTAGCTAATATTACAGGTCGGACTTCCTTATCCGGGGAAAGTATTTTGCTGGAAACGGGCTGGGCCGAGGCAGAAGATGTAGCCTGGAGCCCCGACAATAAATGGTTGGCCTACGCCCTGCCCGACTTGAACTTTAATACCGAAATTTACATCCACCCAATTGATAACAGCCAGGAACCGGTTAATATCAGTAAGCATCCACGTCCCGATACCGACCCCGTCTGGAGCCCGGATGGAAGTAAGCTCGCTTTTTTATCTTCCCGGAATAATGGCGATGATGATGTTTGGTTTGCTTGGCTTAACAAACGTGACTGGCAACGCACAAACCTTGACTGGGAAAAAAGCCAACAACCACGCAAGGTAAATGCCAAAGATACCTCAACAGTTAATGTTCGCATTGATTTTGAGGATCTTTATAAACGACTTCACCAGGTTACCTCTCTGCCCGGCAACGAATCTGATATCGCCATCTCCAAGGATGGAGAAACCTTCTATTTCGTGACAAATCGTGATAGCCGACAAAACTACGATGCGGATCAGGATATCTATCGATCCACTTGGGATGGGGAAAACCTGACGGCTCTTACTGACGGCAACGTTATCCCCTGGGGTTTACGTCTCAACCACAAGCTGAATGCACTGTACTTTATGCATCGGGGCGGAACGATCAAACGCTACAAAGATAAGAAGGTAACCAGCCTCCCCTTCAGTGCCAGAACCACGATCAACCATCAACAGCAGCGCCAGCAAATTTTTGAGGAAGCATGGCGTACCATTGATAACGGCTTTTATGACCCTGACTTCCACGGTCAAAACTGGCAACAGATACATGACCATTACAAGCCCTGGATTGAAAAGGTATCATCCGACCGGGACTTTGAGGATGTGATGAATATGATGCTTGGTGAGCTGAATGCCAGCCATATGGGCTTTTATGGTTCTGAACGAGCCGAAACGCAAGACATCCGGACCGGTCTTATCGGGGCTGAAGTGGAACCAGTTACCAATGGTGTGGAAGTGCAAAGCATTGTTCCAAACTCACCCGCCGACCGCGAAGTCAGCCAGCTTCATGTGGGTGATATTATTACTCACGTCGATGACAAGTCGGTTGCCCAAACGGACAATTTCTACAGCCTGCTTGCTGATAAGGTAAACACTCCCACTTTACTTACGGTCCAGGATCCACAAGGACAGAATCGGGACGTCGTTATGGAGCCTACCAGTAGCCTAAGCCTTGAACGATACAATCAATGGGTTGAAAAGAGGAAAGAACTCACCGAGCAGTATTCCAACGGCCGACTGGGATACATCCATGTTGAAGGCATGAACTGGCCCAGCTTTGAACGCTTTGAACGAGAGCTGGTGGCTACCGGCGAAGGCAAAGACGGTATCGTAATTGATGTACGATACAATGGCGGCGGGTGGACAACCGACTATCTGCTGACGGTCTTAAATTATCGGCAGCATGCCTATACCATCCCCCGGGGGGCTACCTCTAACCTCAAGATGAATAAAAGCAACTTCAGGGACCACTACCCCTTTGGCGAACGCCTGCCGCTCTCGAGCTGGACTCGGCCTTCCATTACCCTGGCCAATCAAAATAGCTACTCGAATGCAGAAATTTTTTCTCATGCTTTTAAGCAGCTTAACCTGGGAACACTGGTTGGCGAGCCGACTTTCGGAGCCGTCATTTCTACCGGGGGAGCCGGGCTGATGGGCGACTCCTATATCCGCCTGCCGTATCGAGGCTGGTATGTCAAAGCAACCAACAAAAATATGGAACACGGCCCTGCAGTGCCAGATATAGAAGTCATCAATCCACCCGATTACCGCAACGGCGAAGATCAGCAGCTTAAGCGCGCCGTGGATGTACTTCTGCAACAGATCGACAACGAATGAAAGAGATTTACCGACTATATTGGAAGAATTATTTCACAAAGAACCACAAAGGTTTCCTCTGTGTAACTCTGCGCCTCCCTTCGTGGAACTCTGTGACATAGCTCATCTAAGTGTAATTGGCAATGGGGAATCAATCTCCCTAAATCCCTCTTCTCCAAGAGGGACTTTTGGGTTATTGCCCGGTAAATAATTCTTAGCATACACGCTGAACAATGAGTTCCTCCTTGGAGAAGGAGGACAGGAGGATTGAATTCATCTTATAATTATTTGTGAACAAAATAAGTCAATACCCCAGCATAGATAGTGGCTCCTAAATTTTTAATCTTTATTGACATTCCTCTCATATTATTTACTCATCAGCGCCGTAGAGCAGGTTTAAAAACTCATCTTGCGGGAGGTCTCCGAAGTAATCTTGTACATCAACGGAGGCCAGCGCCTGCTCAAGGTCATCGGGATGGTAGCGGAGGCCTACAAATTGATCCGCCAGTTCCTCAACGGGTTCTTTGCCAAAGAAATCTCCATAAATTTTGAGGTTCTCAATGTATCCTTTTTCCACATCCAGCCGCAGGTCGATCTCACCGATGTCAAACCTCCGATTACGCTGGATGTTAAATTTGGGGGACTTGCCGTAATTCCAGTCCCAGTTACTATAACGCTCATCACGCAAGGCATGAACATCTTCCCACTCCTGCTCGGTCAGATGATAGGTTTCAAACTCATCCCGGTCGCGGTAAAGTCCTTTTAGTAATAGCTCCCGGAATTCTTCAATCGACAAGGGTTCATCAAGGAATTCATTTATATTAGCCACCCTGCTCCGGATTGACTTATGTCCCTTGGATTGAATCTTACTCATTTTCACATTGAGTGCGTTGGTCACCTCATCCAAATCGCTGTCCAATAGCAACGTGCCGTGGCTCAGCATACGCTTACCGGTTGAAAACTGGGCATTCCCCGATATCTTCCGCCCGTTTACAACAATATCATTCCGGCCACTCAATTCTCCCTCCACGCCCATATCATTAAGCACACGAATAACCGGGTCAGTAAACTTTTTAAAGTTATGGAGGTTCCCATGTTCATAGCGGGTCATAAAGCTAAAATTAAGGTTTCCTAAATCATGATATACCGCCCCTCCACCGGAACGCCGGCGAACTACATGGATATCATGCTCCTCGATATATTCGTGATTGATTTCCTCCAATGTATTTTGGTTACGTCCGATAATAATTGAAGGCTCGTTGATATAGAAAAGCAAATAGTTCGTTGCGCCATCAAAATTGCGGAGGGCGTATTCTTCAAGCGCCAAATTGATACTGGGATCAGTGATACCCTCGTTGTGAATAAAAATCATAGTTATATATTAAATCAGTCGAATGCAGATGTTCATTGTATTGCCAAATATCAGAACAACGGTACGGCCAGAAACGTTTGGGATGCAACATAAATCTAACTTTAACCCATTTTCGGATAGCTGGTTAAACTCATTATTATGGCCGGGCCTCATTCATGAAACTGTTGTAATTGATTAGGAATATTGCACTCATTTTCCCTCCCGGGTATTATTTTCTAACAGGATGAAGGGCTTCTTGGTATTCCAATTCTTTTGTAACCCTTGCTGATGGATAAATTGACGCGAATAATTGCCGAGGACAATATCGAGGTCTCCGTCTCCCTCAAAATCCCCCACATCCATGGTTAGCCATCGCCCCAAATGATGAATTTTGGGTGTTTGAGGCTCAAAAGTCAACGGTTCCTGCTGCTCCAGGTAAACAAATGATTCTGATGGGTTATTCTTTAAATCCGCAAAAAAGCGTGGGCTGCAATGTCTAAATCGCCATCATCATCAAAATCAGCAGCAACCGCTTTTGTAGCACCGTTAAGATGATAAAAGTATTCTTCCTCGAAAGTAAAATCTCCCTGGTTGATAAAAATATAGATCCCGTGATAGGGCTTTAAAATTTGTGAATAGTCGGCATTGTCGCCGGCCGTATAAATAATATCCGGATGCCCATCCTGGTTGACATCTTTTAGTTGGAAGCTGGTTGAACCATAAACCGGAGGAAATTGTAGTATATTCTTCGAGGTAAATCCGCCTTCCTGGTCGTTGATCATCATCCATATCCCTTCATTACCATGAGCAAAAAGTGCGATAATATCTTGCCAGCCATCGTTATTAAAGTCTCCAACCTTCGCATCCAGAGCCCCGGGCACGGCACGAATTGTTTTCTTGGTATACTCTTGGTTCTTTTGTTGCTCAAAAATATAAAGTCCCCCGGTATCGTGGCCAAAACTGCAGACCAGCCAGTCTCGGCGGCCGTCATTATTAAAATCACCTGATGCAGCATGAACCGGCCGAGGTAAGCCACGGCCTATTACATTGGAAGAACCATTCTCAAAGTTGTAGTCTGTTAATTTGCCATTTGAAACATTTATAGCCTTTAAAGTGCCAATAGAAGTAAGAAAGCCATGAACTGACTGTGTGGAATCTTTCATCAACGATAGACTTACTTCAGGCTGATCCAGCGTTCTGATGACTTCCGGCTTGAGATCAGCATCCCAACGGTACAGCCACTTGGTCGTTTCATCATGCGAATAAATACGGCCTCCAAAGGGATCGAAGGTGACCAAAGTGGTTGTTGCAATATTGTGCAGGCTGTCTACCCACCGGGGAGTCTGCACTGAAAACAGGTCTGACTCTTTTTGTAACGTCTGCGAAGGATTTACATCAATTTTCTCAGGAGCATTTTCCTCAAAGTACTCCACAATTTTGGTCCATTCTTCCAGTGAAACAACCGATGTTTGGGGATTCGGGTAATACTGTTTTTTCTGATAGACTTCAATTCCCAACTCCGGAGCCATCGCTGGCAGCACGCTATTAAGCCAGCGATCTCTGTTCAACAGTTCTGCCTCCACAGGCAGATGACAACTTCCGCAGTACTGCTCCATCAGTTTTTTACCGGATGAAAAAGGCTCTCTATCTCCCCGACAACTGCCGATAAAGAAAATACTCAGCACAAAAAAATAACATATGTTGGAAAAGCTGCTCATAAATTGAACCCACCTATTTGAGTCTCACCGTTCGTTGATTTCCCTGGTAATCGCTTATTTCAATCAGTTCCGTGCTATCAGGCACCACTACAAACCGGGCGGATGATGAATAGAACGAAGAGCCATGATAAAATTCATGCTTCTGGCTGCTTCCATGCTCAAAGTGTAAAACAGCAGAGACATCCAGAGGATCCGGACTCCACAGCTGCTGGTTGGTTGAGGAACGAAACAGTTTCAAAGGTCCTTGGTTTTGAGCCGCCGCCAATAAGTAGTCATCCTCGCTCGAACGTATCTTTACGAGTGCCTTTCCATCACCAGGAACATATATGCCGCTTTTGCTCATCGCCACGGATTCAAAAGTGCCATCGCCCCTCCCCTTCAGCAGTAGACCGTTAAAGGCATCATATTGGCCTACCTGCACTTCCGCGCCATAAAGGTTGCCATTCAAGACCACATCGATATTTCCATCGCCGGTCACATCTTCTGCAACCATCCCAAATACAGGCGCAAACTGCGCTTCGATCGGCAAAGGCGATACGGCAAACTGTCCCTCCCCTTTATTTTCGATATAGCTTGTCCGTAGTTCTGTAGCATGGTAGGATAAGGCGTCACTGAGTTCCTTCTCAGTAAAAAGGTCGTTCACGCTTGCATTAGCATAACCTTCAACTCTGGCTATGTTCTGTGCCCGCCTTGGCAGCTGCCACCGGAAATCTTCGTACGAATGAGCAGGAAATTCTTTGGCCGTGCCGGTAGAATCCGTATTGTAGTACGTCAGTACCGCATCGTAGGCACTATTGCCGTCAAAATCAGCTCCATAGATACTTACCGGCTGATCTTCTGTTGCTTTATAGATCGTATTTAATCCTACATTCCCGGCGATGTAGTCTGTATCTCCATCGCTGTCAAAGTCAGCGGCAGCCAGGCTATTCCACCAGCCCACCTTAGCCGCGATGCCAGTCTCTCTGGTAACATTCTGCAACTGTCCTTCCCTATTTTCAAGAACCGTTATAGGCATCCATTCCCCTGCCAGCATTAAATCTTGCCAGCCGTCATCATTAAAATCGGTCCATAGTGCGTCGGTCACCCGTCCTATTTCTTGCAAAACAGGCGCTGCCTCTTCGGTAACATCAGTGAACTGTATTTCTCCATTTTGGGTGTCATTTCGTAAGATACGACTGGATACCGGCACCGGATAGAAACCCGGCAGTATTCGTCCGCCTATAAAGAGATCCAGGTCGCCATCCCGATCATAATCCGCTGCTTTCACCGCCGAGCCGCTTACCGAAATTTTAGGCAAGGCCGAGGGTTGGAAAGAAAAGTTACCCTTGCCATCATTTTCATAAAAACGATCCCCGTAAGCCCCGCTCTTCGGAGGACTTTCAACACTACCGCTCACAATATATAAATCATCATCCCCATCCTGATCCGCATCAAATAAGAGCGAGCCCGCATCTTCTTGTTTCGGAAGATTCCCGTTGCCCGCCGGATTAAATACCTGCTCTTTGAAACTCGCATCCCGTTGCTGAAGTAAAAAAGCACCCTGGCTGTTCAATGAGGCTCCGATAAAGAGATCCTGTCGCTGATCTCCGTTAATATTTCCGACAGCGAGTGAGGGTCCAGACTGCGAAAACTGATAGGGAAGCATGCGTTGCATTTTAAAATCGTTATACCAGCTTTCCTGATGAATATAATTACCTCCCTTTTCTTCAGTTATATCAGAAAAGATAGAATCTCCTTGCCGATCTTCTCTCAAGGAATAATCTGAAGCCGTGGTCTCAGCGAAATCTGCGATCAATACCTGATTCGCTTTGATATTGTTCCATCGGAGTGAATGTACTTTGCCTCCTCGATTCCAGCCTACAATCACCGAATCAATTTGAGCTGCGCCATCTAAACCAAAATGGATACCCGGCTCCATAGATGACAAATATCCCCGGTACGGAGAATATTCCCGACGCTGATGGTTCCCATCATAGTAGATATCTACTACGGCGCCCAGACCCATACGATTTTGGGAACTCCCTCTGAATTGCACTTGCAGCCAATTGGGGGACTTTGCTGCGTCATTGAGCGTATTTTCATACAGAAAGGCCGGATCATTAATATTATTCATGACCACATCCAGATCGCCATCCCGGTCAAAATCGGCTCGCGCCAAGCCAGTCGAATAGGCAGGAACAGCAAATCCCCAGTCTTGGCTTGCGTCATCAAACTCCAGATTGCCTTTGTTTTTAAAGCTGACATTTCTGGCCTTATCCCTGGGAATAGAATCCAGCAGCATGGAGGTCGGCGCTACACTGGATATCTGATCCCGCAGTCGCACGAAATCTTTGTGAATTTTATTACGGGGGATGCCATTAGTGATCAGAATATCGTTATAGCTGTCGTTATTGAAATCAGAGAACAACGCCCCCCAGCTCCAGTCCGTATGCCCTACGCCGGTAAGCAGTGATATTTCGCTAAACACCGGCCGATATTCTTCCTGATCTGGGATATCACCCTGATTCAGCTGCAGCGTGTTGCGGGTATATTGTGGGGCCTCCCGATCCAGCGAATTATTAAAATAATTTTGATAGGTATTGGGAGAGGTCATGGTCTGTTTCTTCACATTGTTGCTACCCGCCATGTCGACCGTCAGAAAATCCATCAACCCGTCATTATTGATATCGGCTACATCTGTTCCCATCCCGGAAAAGCTGGTGTGCTTGAAATAGGTCCCCGCCTGATCGCTAAACGTTCCATCTTGGTTATTAATCCAGAGCAGGTCTTTAGAGGAAAAATCGTTACTTACGTACACATCCTTCCAGCCATCGCGGTTGATATCAACAATGTTAAAACCGAGGCCATAACCCTCTTTTAAAATGCCCGCACGGTCACTAACTTCTGTGTAATAGGCATGCCCCCTGCTTGAATCCCAATCACAGCGAAACAGATTATCGGTATTATTTGGATTGCTCCCGCTATTGCTTCCGGAAACAGACTGACGTCCGACTCTTCGCTTATCGGCAACCATCTCATACAAATCCAAATCACCGTCATTATCGTAGTCAAAAAATGCGGCTTGCGTAGAAAAAGAGGTGCTGGCCAACCCATAGGCTTCAGCCTCATTCTTGAATGTAGGAATACGATCTTCATTTAAGCCCTGGTTCACGAATAAAACGTTCTTGCGATTTTCCGGTTTTGCATTCTTCGTCACAGAAATATAAAGGTCCATCCAGCCGTCGTTGTTAATGTCCACGGCGGATACACCCGCATACCAACCGGCGGAAGAACCACCCACCTGAGCTTGCTCTGTTACGTCATGAAACCGAAAACTCCCTTTATTTAGATAAAGCTTATTATCTACGGTATTCCCTGTAAAGTATACATCCGGCAGGCTGTCATTATTGAAGTCGGCGACCGCTACACCACCTCCATTATAGGTATATTCATAATCCAGCATATTCAGGCTGTCGCTCTCAATAATACGGTTATTAAAACGGATGCCCGATTCATCAGGTGGAATCAACCGGAAAAGAGTATCCGGATCAGAGCTGCATGCTGAAAGGAGTAACAGCAGTATAAATATAGAGTGGCGAAATAATTTCATATAGTTGAAAAATATACGAAGCATTTAACCCTACCGAAATAGATACGTATTTTTTGCCAATAAAAAAGGCAGCCATTACGACTGCCTTTTTATTTATAATATACTGTTTAGGGATTAATATCCCTGGTTTTGTTCTAAGGTTGGTTGGCCTTCAACAGTTGTAAGGTCAATTTGTGTTTGGGGTATTGGATAATACTCGTTCTTGCTGGATGTAAAGGACGCTCCCTGGTAGGTGCTAAATCCAAGTTCTCCGCCCATATAATCGTAGAAAGCATCGAGCTTTTCTTTTGCTTCGCCCCATCTTACCAGGTCAAAGTAACGATGCCCTTCCATAGAAAGCTCCAGCTTCCGCTCGAAGTGTACCGCCTCACGGGCACTTTCTTTTGATGAAAAAGCGGGATGACCAGCCGGATAGGTGCTCACCGTATAGTTGGGATCTTCATATTCCTGCCAGTTACCAGCGTTACTGGCCTCTCCTTTTAAAAGAACGAAGGTAGTTTCCGTATCTGTTCGTACCACCCAGTCTCCGGGATTTGCATCCAGTGACGTCATCTCGGATTCACTCCCCACCGTTGCCAGGGCAAACGGCTGATTCTTGGTGTAGTCGACCCAACCATCGCCATAGGAATCGTCAGCCACACGCCCGCGTACTCTATTCACATACTCACGAGCTTTGGCCAGCGTACCAACCTCTACTTCGGCTTCTGCAGCCCAGAGCAGTACATCGGCAAATCGGATAATGTCATAATTGACTGCACTACCCGGAGCCCACTCATTACCATTACTAAATTGCGAAGCATTTTCCTGGCGATAGATATGTTTAATGGAGTTAAATGGTCCCGCATAAGCCTGATCACGGATCCATCGCACACCGGGATGAGGCCCCCAATCTTTAAAAGGTACACCACGGCGGCCTACAGAATAGTCTAACCGCGGATCGACGGTACCTTCATAGATATTGAAGGGCTCGTTGGTCGCTACCCCCATATCATTCTTGACCATCTCGGCATTGTAATCTTCCGGCATAGGAAGACCATTGGAATCCGTTCGATATGAATTCACCAAGTCTTGCGTTGGCTGATAAAATCCACAGCAATTAAAGGGACTTCCGTACGGATAATTCAGCATATCTTCCTGCCGGGAGTTATCGATGGTTCCCGTTCCGTCGGGGCCGGTGTACTGGATAGCAAATACCGACTCACTGCTATTATCATAATCAGCACGGAAGTTGTATCCGTAATTATCCTGCAGGGCATATGCATCGCCCGATGCGGTAACCCCCTGATTGATAATGTTATTCAATAAGGGCTGGGCATCAGACCAATTTCCCTGGTACACATATGTTTTTGCCAAATATGAGGCTGCTGCCCATTTATTTGCTTTGCCAGCCTGCGATTGTGTTTCGGGCAGGTTGTCGTAAGCGAACTGGAAGTCGGCCTCAATTTTGGCCCATGTTGCGGCTGTTTCGCCTGTATTGGGCTGCTCAAAATTTGTGGTCTCTTCATCAATCCATGGAATATTATTATACATTCGCTTGAGCTCAAAATAATAGTGTCCACGGAGGAATCGGGCCTCAGCTTCATAGGCGGTCTTCTGGGCATCACTCATATCCTCAACCTGTGGAAGAAGACTGATAACCGAATTGGCACGAGAAACACCTTCATATCGGGCTGTCCAAAAGTCATTGAAGAAGCCATTGGTTGGATTCTGCGTCAT
Source organism: Fodinibius salsisoli (assembly GCF_026229185.1). Taxonomy (GTDB): domain Bacteria; phylum Bacteroidota; class Rhodothermia; order Balneolales; family Balneolaceae; genus Fodinibius; species Fodinibius salsisoli. Next base: position 122,057 of record NZ_JAGGJA010000007.1, read on the forward strand.
ATCCATGATCTTATTGATCGGTGGCTGGTCACCGGAATTAGACCCTTTATGGGCATCACCGCCAGCTACACTCCCATAAATCCAGTTGGTACCACCGGAAGACCAGGTACCCCCAATATTTTGGCCATTGAGAGCGGCATAAGCCCCAACCAAGAGGGCATCGGCTCCTTTCTGATTGGCTAATACTTGTTTATCCAACGATCCAAGCGCAGGAGAGCTTAAGTATTCTCCCGTGTCACAGGAATACAGCACCAAGCTCAAAGCCAGTACTGCAAACACTGTCAAATGTAGTTTAATTTTTTTCATATCGTTAACCCGTTTTGTCTTTAAAATTCGTGTCTTCATTAGTAAGAAAGACTAATCCCAATTCTGAATTGCCGTGCGGTCGGATAAACGCCTTCATCAATACCAAAGGCTGTAGAAGTACCCCCGGCGTTGGCGTTGCCATCATCATTTTCATGGTAACCGATCTGCGGATCCAGACCGCTGTAATTGGTTATGGTAAGTAAATTGGCTGCCTGCACATACACACGCAATGATCGTATACCAATGCGAGAAACTGCTTCTTGGGGAAGGGTATATCCCACTTGCACATTTTTCATGCGCAGATAAGAACCATCTTCCACGAAATAGGAATTGGGCGTTCCATTCGTACTGAATGAACCCTCTGTCTCCAGAATCGGGGCCGTAGCATTCGGGTTATCAGGGGTCCAGGAATCGTGCAACATGGTCTTACTCTTAGCCCCGGAAAAACTACCGTAAAAATCGGTCCACCATTTCACCTGGTTCCAAATCTCATTGCCCTGGCTGCCGTACCAGAACATACTAAAGTCGAAGGCTTTGTAGTTAAAGCCGAGGTTTATGCCATAGGTGAAGTCTGGATTGGGACTTCCAAGGAAGGTTCGGTCGTCAGGAGTAATTTCTCCGTCACCATTGACATCTTCATATCGAAACCGACCAATTCCAACTGCATTGCCATCTTCATCGATGTAAACATCTGAAACATACTTTTCACCCGGTGCACCGGCCTGTGCTTCACTAATTTCCTCTTTATCATCCCAGAAGCCAATAACATTGTAACCGTAGAAAGATGAAACGGGATGCCCCACCTGGTTACGAACGGTGCTGGTTCCTTCAAACCGGTTGGTGGCCTGGGCAAAATAATTAGAAGTGTTCGAAATTTTAATAATTTCGTTGTTGTAGGAGGTAAAAGTAAGGGTAGAATTGAACTGGAGGTCATCCGTGATGTTTCCGAAGTATGATATGGATCCATCAAAACCAGTATTCCGCATACTACCAACATTAACGAAAGGCTGCGAAGCATTTCCGGCCGTAGCAGGTAAAGAGGGATTATACAACAGATCTCTTACCTCTTTTCGATAATAGTCAGCCGTTACTTCCACTTTACCATCAAACAAACTCGCATCAACACCAATATTGGTACTCACATTGCGCTCCCATTTAGCATTGGGGTTACCGATACGTGACTGGTAAAAACCCAGAAGCGGTGTACTATTACTGCCATCAAGGGCATAATAGCTTGACACATTGCTGGGAGCAAACAAGGTGTATGGATTATTAGGATCTACATTTAATTGATTTCCAACGACCCCATAACCGGCACGAAACTTCAAGTCTGTAATTGCAGAAGACTCGGGAAAGAAGGATTCTTCCGTAACTCTCCAGCCGACACTACCGGCCGGGAACCATCCCCATTTGTTATTGAGGAATTTTGAAGATCCATCCCGACGGAGGGTTCCGCTCAGTATGTATCGGTCGTCAAAGTTGTAGTCCACTCGCCCGATTAGTGAAAACAGTGAATTCTCATACTCCGAGCTGTAGTTGGTTTTTGTTCCCGATCCTGTACTTAGATTTGTAAAGTTCGGATCGAAAGAAAAGAAGTCTTGTGTACTCCCACCAACATTACTGCCTTTATTTTTATTGGCCTCGGTGGCTAATGTAACTTTCACATTATGAATGTCTTTAAAGCTTTGATCGTAGGTAAGGGTATTTGTCCACGTATAAGTGTACCCTTCATAGGAGCTTGAGTTGAACTGATTCGTGGTGTTATTCTCCGCATTCTCATATTCCGGATAAGTAAAGCTATGGCCGGCTCCTGAATAGAGTTCCCCTCCCAGACTGGTGCGAAGCGTCAAACGTTGCTGCCAGAAATCAATCTCACCAAAGATATTACCAAAGAGACGTCGATCTAAATATTCGTTATTTCGGGCTCGATGGGCAAGAGCAACCGGGTTTCGCGGATTTCCTAAGCCTTCGGCATGCGTACCGGCAAAATTACCGCCTACATCATAGACCGGGATAATCGGTTGCTCCCGATACGCCATCCCAATGGGACCGCCTTCATCCAGTGTTCCAAACGTCGGATTTTCTGATACTGAATAGGACAGGTTCTCTCCAATGCGGATATTATCACTTACATTAAATTTTGTATTGGCTCTTACCGTATAGCGCTGCAGAGATGTTTCCATCAGTGTTCCCTGCTGATCCAAGTAGTTCACCGAGAACAGGTAATTTCCAATATCGCCGCCACCGCTGACCGACAAGTTATGGTTCATTTGTCCTGCAGGGTCATATAGCTCATCAAACCAGTTGGTACCCTGGTGGTTCGCTCTCGTGATATAAAAGAAAGAGCTGAGGGCGGAAGCATCGGTATAGTTCGGATTTAAGAAATAATTAGATTCGTCAACTTCTTCCTGACTTGAACCCGCAGGATCGATGTAGTAAGGAAGCACAGGACTTTCGCCACTACCATACTGTGGGTGTCCCCATTCATCATCTCCAGGCGTAATCCCGGAGTTCCGATTAGCCGTCCATACGGATTGGGCCATTTCTTGTGGACTCAAAATATCGTAGATATTGCCACTAGGGGGCACCTGATATCCGTAGGAAGCATCATAATCGATGGTTATATCGCCACTTCCCTGTTTCGTTGTGATCACAATTACACCATTTGAAGCACGCGAACCATAAATAGAAGCCGCAGCGGCATCTTTCAGCACCTGCATAGACGAAATATCATTGGAATTGAGGTCGTCAATATTCTGTGTCGGCACACCGTCAACAACATAGAGCGGTTCGTTGTTGCCAAATGTGTTGATTCCCCGAATACGCACCTGGGGCTCTTCGCCCGGCTGGCCTGAGGAAACGACGGTCACACCGGAAGCTTGTCCCTGCAACTGTTCGGAGACTTGTGTTTCTGGTATAGACGTCATTTCATCCACATCGACCACAGAGACTGATCCGGTTAAATCTTTTTCGCGCTGTGCTCCATAACCGACAACAACCAGCTCTTCGCCACTAATCGTGGTAGGCTCAAGCTGAACATCGATTTCAGTCCGCCCCTGGATAGGTACGGTAGCAGATGCATATCCAATGAAAGTAAACTGGAGCGTATCGCTTAAACTCGGTACATTCAGCTCAAACTGACCATTGGCATCTGTCGTAGTACCAGTGGTGGTACCTTGTACCGAAATATTGACACCTGGTAATGGTTGGTCGGTTGTTTGATCTGTTACTGTTCCTGATATCGTTGAAGTGTTCTGTGCCACCACTGTTCCCGATAGAAACAAGGTAGCCACAAAAAATCCAACGGACATCAGCCATTTTATGGTTGGCTTAATCCGTAGTGTTTGATCCATAAGTATCCCCTTTGGGTTAGATTTAAGTTAACATCCTGAAAAGTTTTTACATACCATCCTGTGCAATTGATTTGCAAATGATAAACAAAGTATTTTCATCATCTGCGCAAATAACTTTCTAAAAAAAAGAAAATAATGCAATTAATTTCACAAAAAATCGTTTAACTCCGTATTTAATCAGAATTTAGGGGGGATATCAAAAGGAAAGATGTTATAGAAAAAGTGAACTATAGAGTTACCGACCCTGCTGATATTATTTTTAACAAGGATGTATTCAAATATTTTTCCATTAAGATTTCGATATTACATTATCGAAATAGCCAGCTGAAAATGTTACGCCAAAAAGATATTTAGAGATAGGTAATTTACTTTTCTTGATACATTAACAGAATAGTCTAATTTTTATAGAGGACAAAAGTGATAACCGTGAATACTTATCACACCAAGGTATTAATCTCCCCATATGCGTTAAAAAGTTTGAGACCGTTCTTTTTCCACATCCAAAAATCGTGCGTTGACGGCTACTATCACAGTACTGAGTGACATTAATACCGCGCCCACAGCCGGACTTAGCACAATCCCCGCCCACGCAAACACTCCGGCGGCCAGCGGAATCGCAATTATGTTATAGCCACTGGCCCACCATAAATTTTGAATCATCTTGCGATAGGTGGCTTTTGCCAGTAAAACGATCCATACTACATCCTTCGGGTTGTTCTTGACCAAGACCAGATCTGCGGTTTCTACTGCTACATCTGATCCTGCCCCGATAGCAATACCGACATCCGCCTGGGCCAGGGCGGGAGCATCATTCACGCCGTCGCCCACCATAGCCACCGACAACCCGCGCTGCTGCACCTCCTTCACTTTGTCGGATTTTTCATCCGGTAACACTTCTGCAAAATAATCCTCCAGTCCCAATTCATCCGCCACGTATCCGGCCACCTGCTCATTATCACCCGTCAGCATCATGCACTGGATACCAGACTCTTTTAGCCGACGAATTGCCTCGTACGACTCTTCCCTGATCTGGTCACCCAGTGCAATTGCGGCCTCCAACGATCCCTCGACCAGAATATACACAATGGTTTTCCCGGTGGAGGCCAACTCATCCATACTCGACCGATCCGGTATGTTGATATTCTGTTCTTCAAGGTAGCCGGGGCTCACTACTGCTATCTTTTTACCGTCTACTTGCCCTTCAACGCCCTTGCCGGTAATAGCATTAAACGACTCCACTGCGAAGGTCTCCTCTGATGCCTCTACAATACCTTGTGCGATGGAATGTTCGGATCGCGTTTCCAGTGAAGCGGCAAGCGTGAGCAGTTCTTTCTTAGAAAAGGTCTCGCTGAACATCCGAATATCGGTTACTCCAAATTCGCCCTTGGTAAGCGTTCCGGTTTTATCGAAAATGATGGCATCCAGCGTTCGGGCCTGCTCAAAAGCGGTTCGGTTGCGAATTAAAAATCCGTGGCTGGCTGCTCTGGATGTGGAGACTGCGATCACCAACGGAATAGCCAGGCCCAGGGCATGGGGACAGGTTATCACCATGACGGTAACCGTTCGTTCTATGGCGAATACAAAGTCCTGCGAGGACCAGAAGGACCACCCGAACAGGGTTAACGCACCGGCTCCCAGAGCTACAAAGGTTAACCAGGCGGCGGCCCGGTTGGCAAGGTTCTGCGTTCGGGATTTGCTCTGCTGGGCCTGCTCTACAAGGGAAATAACCTGTGACAAGAAAGACTCATCCCCGGTCTTGGTCACTTTGACCGTAATAGATCCTTCTTCGTTAATCGCGCCGCCAATAACTTCATCGCCCTCCTTTTTGGATACCGGTTTTGACTCGCCGGTCAGCAACGATTCATTGACCTGTGTTTTGCCGTCGACCACTTCACCGTCAGCCGGGACCTTCTCCCCCGGTTTTATCACCAGCTTGTCACCACTCCTCAGCTCGTCAAGGCCTACCTCTTCGGTAGAACCATCATCCTTGAGTCGATGAGCCGTATCCGGCATCAATTTTGCCAGCTCTTCGAGTGCACGCGAGGCGCTCATCACTGACCGCATTTCAATCCAGTGGCCGGCCAGCATGATGAGCACCAGCGTAGCCAATTCCCAATAGAAGAGCTTGCCGCTCAGTCCAAAAACCACGGCTGTGCTGTAGACATAGGCAACCGTTATTGCCAGGCCTATAAGCGTCATCATGCCCGGCTGCTTATCTTTTATTTCATCATAAACGCCCTTCAGGAAGGGCCAGCCGCCATACACGTAAACAAAGGTAGAAAGCAGAAACAGCACCGCCATATCTCCCTGGAAGTGCAACTGATCGCCTATCCCAAGAAATTCCTGAATCATCGGCGACAACAGCAGAATTAATATGGTGGGCAGGGCGCTGACAAAGAACCGTTTCTTGAACTCCTGCAACATATGGGTATGATGGTCATGGTGCTCATTATCATTATTAGTTGGCTCTTGATGCTGATGATTGTGGTGATCTGTGTTTTTCATCTTTGCAACTTACCTAAATCGATTAATTTTCTTAGTTCCATAACCCGTTTATTAGCTATTCTAAAATACCCATCCGCATAGACCGTAGCGTTACAGAATTTTTGTTATTTATTACACTATTTTCTCCATTACCATCTCTTGGTCTTTGATACCAGTTCCGTAAAATTTTATTTAGAATACATCAATTTTTGCCCGTCAATAGCCGTCTCACCAGAAATATCTTCTTGTCCCTACATTCTATGATCCTAATAATAAGAACAGATTCTTTATGCATTAACAGCAGGGGTTTTCTTCTTGAATAGGAGGACAAGGCACGTTGCCATAGGAACAGAAAACGCAACAATCTCCTTTATTAGGCTTTAAAACTTCTCCGCACCCCGGACATTCCCAGAAAAACTGGCAAGAATCCGTTGGCATTGTTTCGGTGGTTTTATCTCCACAACTTGAACATGTAATGGTTGATTCCAAGGTTACAGTACTCATAAAATGATCACCTGTCTGAGTCGGTGTTAACAGTAAATCCGGTTTTATTGATGGCTGTTTCGATATCCGCTTGTTGAACTTTACTTCCATCATATTTGATGATTGCCTTGCCGGTATCGTAAGAAACATTGGCCTCCAACACCCCATCCACATTGCTGGCAGCATTTTCGACAGTCGCTTCGCATCCGGTACAGGTCATGCCCTCAATATCAAGGGTGATGGTTTGCACCTGGCTTTCTTGCACATAGACCACCTGTTTCTCCTGATTAGGGAAAAAGGAATCTGAGTAATAGGGAAAAGCCAATAATACGGCAGCCAGAACGGTTACGATGCCCAGAAATCCTTTGGTTTGCCAAAACGAAGGATTCTCCTCACAAGCACACTCCGGATCCCATTTCGGTTTCAGTTTCTGGTACCACGCAACGGCCAGCAGTAAGGCGGTTAGGCCGATCAGATAAGGACGAATCGGCTCCACCCAGGAAAAGGTCGAAGCAATGCCGCCGATACCTGCCAGAAATGCAAATACCGGGGTTATGCAACACAGGGAGGCTACAAAAGCGGCTATCAGTCCTGCCCCTATCCATTTGGTGTCGGAATTGTTTGGTTGATCGTTCATGCGGTTAATACCTCTAAAATATTGTTATCTTAGTTCTTTCCCAGTCTCCGTATCTCCTTCCAACGCACTGAGGATAGGGCATTCTCCTTTAGGGCCCTCATCGGAACAGGAATCGATCAAACCAATCAGGGTTTCTTTAATCCGGCTAAGGTCTTCAATCTTTTTGACAACATCCCGGTATTTCTCCTGAGCTTCATTTCGGATTTCCGAGCACGTAGTATCCTCATCCATGCGCAATTCCAACAGTTCCTTTATTTCGCTGAGGGTAAAGCCCAGCTCCTGCGCCCGTTTAATGAACTTGATCTGATCGATATGCCGTTGGGTAAAGATCCGATATCCAGATCGGCGGCGGTCGGGTTTAGGAATGAGGTTTCGTTTCTCATAATAGCGTACCGTTTCCTTGTTGACTTTAGCACGACTGGCCACTTCACCAATTTTAAAAGTAACAATGCCCTCATATTTTTCTTCCATATCCTCAAACATGATATTCTGCCCTCATTTCCATAATGCTCCGTGCATATTTTATCAAACTACGTTCATTTAAAACATCCGAGGCATTAGCCCCGAATGCAATAAGTTTAGCTTTTCTTTACCATGGTCTTGCCACAGCAACAAGTCGGGTTTTGAGTGCCCGAGCAGTCGCTGGGCGCTCCTTTGGTTACGGTGACTTCACAGCCACAATTTTCATCGGGGCATTGGTAAACTTCTCCTTTTTGTAATGGCATAACAACTCCTTTCTTATTAAAGAATACAGTTCAACTATAATATAAGGCCTGTACCATGGTCCAGAGTCAAATAAAAATTCGTTTTTTCATAAACCACAAGGTCCCAAAGTCTATATCGAATCGAAGGAGATGCGTACAAAATGGACAACCGGGGGCATTGGGGCCCATAGGCATTGATCGAAAGGCTGTAGGTTTAACAGTATTATGGCTAATTCAGAAAGGTATTGGTCAACAAAATGACAGGAGGAGCAGAACAAAAAGTTAAGCATTCAAGGAATAAATTACACCGTGTACCTTCGCTCCTCTCCATCCCTAACGCGGATACTCCGTTCCACCGGCAGTACCACCATCAAGCCGTCTCCAGGATGTCCTGTGCTGGCATTTTCATGGATAATCTGAACGATGTCATCTACATGCTCTGCTTCCGAGATCATTTCCAGCTTCACCACTTTTGAATGCAACGCCGGAAATTTCAGGGAGCTATGCTGATCTTTTGGATCACTATAGCTGCCCATTCCTTCGGCCTCCATTACCGTCATACTTGTATATCCTTCTTTGTTGAGAGCCCTATGGACGGTTTCAAACATATCAATACGGATATAGGCTTTAATTAATTTCATAATGGCAGAGTATATTTTGATTAAAATATGCTAATTTTTTATTTCTTGGATGATTTCACCGCAATCCCGCATTTTTTCACTTAGATAAGGATTACGTATTTCCTCTTCTTCACTAAGCCAGTAAGCCCCGTCACCTCCCAAAGCCATCGGGCAATACTGGTAGTATAACATACCCTCAATGCCAAATTCCTGCACGCTTTTTACCAGCGTTTCCGACACCGGGAAAAAAGCTTCTCGCTGACTGTCAAGTTCATCCTGTCCGGCGAGCTGTCCTGCCTCCTGGTTTAACTTTTCTAACAGTTTCCTCCACCGATCGCGGGGTGCGGCATCCAGCAGCGACATATCTACATTTTCAAGCTGGCTGAGGAACCGTTCGGCCTGCTGAGAGGCTTCTTCCGAATTGGCCTCGACCAAAGCATCCTTAAGATTCAGATATTCGCCAATGGCCTGTTTTAGCTGATCGCGGAATGCTTGCGGGACTTCAGCAACGGTGCCGCTGATCTCTGCCTGACTATCGATTTGTTTACTGCGAGCGGTTTCCTGCTCTTCCATGTCCTCATGACCATCTCCTGCCCGGTTGATTTTGTTGCCTGGCTCGCGATTCATCATGCTTAAATTATCTGCCAGCTGAGCGGCGCTGTCTAGCTTGAAGTTGCCGTGGGTAACCACTTGTTCGCCCTCTTCCAGCCCCTCTTTAATAACGTAATAACCACCGGCCCGTTGCCCCAGTGTTACCAGTCGCGGCTCGAATGAGGGAACTTCGGCATCCGGCTGCCTCACAAAAACAACAGAACGCTTACCGGTCCACATCACGGCCGATGTCGGAACCACTAACCTCTCTCCTTCATCAGCAGTTCCCGATACTGTGCCCCGGGCCAGCATATCCGGCTTAAGCTCTCCCCCGGCATTTTCTACCTCGGCCCGAACACGTGCAGTCCTTGATTCCGGATCGATAAATGGATCGACATAGGTAATTTTTGCTTCAAAGGTTTTTCCGGGGTAACTACGGACGGTAAAATCAACCGAATCGCCCTGATCTATGGCTCCGATATCTGTTTCATAGACATCGAACAGCACCCAAAGCGTTGATAAATCAGCCACTTTATACATTACGGTACCCTCGTCTACATAATCCTTTGCATCCACATTTTTCTGGGTCACATATCCGCTGCGTGTCGCTACAATGGGAAGCGTATCGGATACTTCTCCGGATGATTCAATGCGATGGATTTCACTTTCGGGGAGTCCCCACAAACGTAATTTTCTGCGTGTTGATTCATATAATCCGGGATTAGTTTGCTTGTTTCTGGCCGCTTCAAGCAGTTCCTGCTGTGCAGAAATCAGTTCCGGAGAGTAAATTGTAGCCAGTTTTTCACCCTCTTCAACATACGTCCCGGTAAAATCGACAAAGAGTTCTTCAATACGTCCCGGAAATTGCGCGGTAATAGAGGAAATCCGACGTTCGTCGGCAGCTATGCGTCCCGGCAGGCGAACTTCCAGTTTAGGAATACGTCTTTCCACACGCGTAGTTTGAATCTCCGCCAGTTTTACTGCTGCTTCGGTCATGGTGAATACCGTCTCATCCTGTTCTTCTTGGTCTACGGGAATCAGTTCCATGCCGCATATGGGACAATTCCCCGGCTCATTTTGTCGGATCTGGGGATGCATGCTGCAGGTATACACGATATTCCCCTCCTCGTCGGTATGTGTTTCTTCTATATGCTGGTCAATATCTGTTGCATCTTCCCTAGCAGAGCCGCCAAAGAACAGCCATCCCAGAAAAAGGCCTGCCAATAAGATTCCGACTGTTTTTCCTATCTGTTTGTAGTTGAATTCTTTTTTCATGATTTGTAGTAGTTATGTTATCGAGATTCTTATCTATTTAATTAATGCTTTGCCTTTATTTAAATGGCTGTCATCCCCTGTCCCCGAAACTCAATCTCCCTAAATCCCTCTTCTCCAAGAGGACTTTTTAAGCCATATCCAAATATTGTGTCCCAAAAGTTCCTCCTTGGAGAAGGAGGTCAGGAGGATTGAAGAAAAATTCATATAAGAAAGATTATCAAATTGCCCATTAAAATTTGTTTTTGATCTAATTGAACTTCTTTTTCACTTCTCATTCTGATTCTATCTCTTCCGGTGTTACATTGTATTCGCCCGTTAGTGCCTCTAATTCAGCTTTGGCAATATTTTGCTTCACGTAAGCTGTGTTAAGCATCATTTCATATTCCAGCAACTGCTGCTGTAACTGAATGATCTGTTCAAAGTCGCCGCGTCCCCCGGCATATTCAGACAATGCTATTCTGAGTGCCTGACGCGTCTTCGGAATTAATCGTTCCTCGTGCAGAGCAATTCTTCGTTCGGCATCGTGGTATTGCTGCAACAGGGATTCTGTCTCCGCCGTCAGGCGATTTGTGACATCCTGCTGTTCTTCGCGGGCGATGCGCGCCTCAATACGGGCTTCCTTCCGCTGAGCTCGGTATTTGGATCGCCACAGCGGAACGCGTATCGTCAGCGAACCGGTCAGGGCCGCCCGGTCACCGGCCATTAAGGGCATGTACATATAATTTCTGTTCATGACCATCAGTCCGAGTCCAAAGGAAGGACGTGCCTCCAGGCGGGCCTGCTCCTCGGCCACAAAAGCCGCCTCCTCCTGAAGCTCCCTCCCACGGAGTTCCGGATTGCGCTTAAGAACCTCTTGCCGGAGCCATTCTTTATCTCTTGTTAGCTTTGGATTATACATTACATTTGGTATTTCAACTTCCGCCTCAGATGGACGGTTCAGCAATGAATTAAATTGAACCTTCATCGCTTCCAGCTTCTCCTCAATATTGGCAATCCGCGTTTCCAGATCATCTTGCTTAATTTGGATTCGAAGCAGATCCACCTGGCTGACATCCCCGCTTTCGTATCGTCGTTGCACCTGTCGTTCCAACTGTCCCAGCAAATCCATATTTCGATCAAAGATCATCAAATGGTGGTGGAGTTCATGCATGCGGTACCAGCGCTCTTTGACATTTTGTACAACTTCGTTGCGTGCCTCTTCAAAGGCGGTCCACTCTACTTTCGCTACTTTTTCTATCTGTTCCTCTCTTTTGCCGAGCGTACCAAACCAGGGAAACATCTGCTTGGCACTGACGGTCGTCTGAGTCAACGGATTACTGTATTTCATCGGGTTAATGTGATACTGTAACATTATTTCCGGATCTGGCAGAGCGCCAACCTGCGGAACCTGTTCCAGCCGGGCATAATATTGCTGAAACAATCCTTCAATACGCGGGTTATTGGTCAATGCCTCTTGTATATATTGGTTTAAGACAAGGCTGTCTTCCACCGCTTCACTGGAACCCGGCGAAGGATAATCCTGGGCCTGAAGGTTTTGTGTTAGTCCCAAAACAAATACAGCAGAAACCAGTATAACTATCCAACTGAAAGAGGCTGCAAGATGTGTCATCCCCCTTGATCCCCCTTCGAAGGGGGAAAGTTCACTGTATTTTTTCAGTGAATAGGGGGATGTAATCTCTGTCTTTTTTATAATATTCGATGACATTTCTATTCTATCCTTAGCTTGGTTCATTGGTATTTTCATTGTTATCCGCCAGTGGTATTTCTTCCATCTTTTCTTCCAGTCGCCATTTGGATTCCTGCCAGACGGCGTATAGTACCGGCACCACAAATAGCGTGATGATCGCGACCATCATCCCGCCAAACGTTGGTATAGCCATAGGAATCATAATATCAGAACCGCGTCCACCGGAGGTAAGAATCGGCAGCAGGGCCAGAGTGGTGGTAGCGGTCGTCATCAGGGTCGGACGAATACGGATACTTCCGGCTTTGATAATAATCTCATGCAGCTCATTTACATTTTTGGGTTTATGCCGATCCATCAGCTGGTGAATATAGGTAGCAATTACCACGGCTCCGTCTGCGGCAATCCCAAAAAGGGCAATAAAGCCCACCCAGACCGCGACACTGAGATTTACCGTACCCATCTGGAACAGCTCACGCATATTGGTGCCCAACAGCTCGAAATTCATAAACCACGGTTGGCCGTATAGCCAGATCATGATAAATCCGCCAGCCCAAGCCACAAAAATGCTGCTGAAAATCATCGCCGTAGTCGAGATAGAACGGAATTGGAAGTAGAGAATAAGGAAGATGATGAGCAGGGTAATCGGCATGACAACGGAGAGGCGTTTCTCGGCCCGGACCTGGTTCTCGTAATTTCCGGCAAATTCGAAGCTGAGTCCCGAAGGCACGGAAAGTTCTCCACTGTCAATTTTGTCATTGATCACCTGCCGGGCCGCTTCTACGACTTCTATTTCAGAATATCCCTCCCGTTTATCGAAAGTAACATAGCCGGTCAGGAACGTATCTTCGCTTTTAATCATCTGCGGACCCTGCCGATACTTAACTTCTCCGAGCATCCCCAGCGGGATATTCGTGCCCGATGGCGTAGATACAAACATCCGCTCAATCTCCTCTGGACTATTGCGATATTCTCTGGCATATCTGACCCGCACCGGGTATCGCTGGCGTCCCTTCACGGTCTGGGTCAGCGCCATCCCGCCCATGGCCACCTCCAGGTATTGCTGAACGTCTGCGATTTTTAAACCATAGCGAGCCAGGGCCTCCCGGTCCCATTCAATTTCAAGATAAGGCTTACCCACTATGCGATCTGCAAACACCGACTGCCCCTGCACCTCGGGCACCTCGCGAAGTACTTCCTCCAGCTCCAGCCCAAAAAATTCGATCGTCTCCAGGTCAGGACCTTTAACCTTGATACCCATCGGGGCACGCATGCCGGATTGTAACATAATCTGCCTGGTTTCAATCGGCTGCAATTTGGGAGCAGAAGTCAGCCCCGGCACGCGCGTGGCACTAACTATTTCACCCCAGATGTCGTCGGGACTTTGAATATGATCGCGCCACTGCCGGTAATACTGTCCGTCCGGGTCGGGAATCAGTTTCCCCGATTCATCGCGGATATACGCTCCGTCATCGTTAATCGCATACCGAATTCGCCGTCCGTCTTCATCCCGTTTATACTCGCTCTTGTACTGGATCACATTTTCATACATCGAAACCGGGGCTGGATCCAGGGCTGTTTCTGCTCTGCCGAGCTTTCCTACTACGATATCCACCTCGGGAATTGACGAAACAGCCATATCAATTTTCTGCATATAATCCTTTGCCTCCTCCAAACCGACATGCGGCATGGTTGTCGGCATCAGCAGAAAAGCCCCTTCATCCAGCGGCGGCATAAACTCCTCACCGAGTCCGGGAAAGGTCTCCTCCATGGATGTCCAGGCCGCCGTCTCCTGCACCGGGAGTCCTACCGTGTTGAAGCTCTTTCCAACCCATCCGAACATCTTGCCGTATCCCAACCAGATGGTTACTCCCAGGAGTATCAGAATTAACGGGATGGAAAGAAAGGATTTGCGGTAATACAGCGCCCACTGTAAAATGGAACGAAAATAGTGGATAAAGAGGTAAAAGATACCAATCAAAAGCGCGGCGATACCACCAACGAAAATAAAATTGGTGAAGAGTGAGACTTCTGCTCCCAGCGGCAGCCATGCCTTTGCCAAAAGCCATGTTACTACTACGGCGGCAATAACGTTATTGATCCAGACTGCCTGCTGCTCATCGTATGCTTCTAAATAGATCGAAGCAAGCGTATTGGTTCCGAATAGCAACAACAACCATCCCGCCCACGGTAGTACGGAGAATATAAGACTGATCAATCCCAGTGCGACTACAAAGCCGTTCCAGACAATTTTCAGTGGTCGTTTCTTGATGCGTACCGAGAAGAACCAATGAGCAAAAGGTGGAATAATGATCAGCGAGATAATGATGGAGGCGATCAGCGCAAAGGTCTTGGTATAGGCCAGCGGGATAAACAGTTTTCCTTCGGCAGCTACCATTGTGAATACCGGAAGGAAACTGATCACCGTCGTTGAAACAGCCGTAACCACCGCCGAGGCGACCTCGCTGGTAGCCCTGAAAATAACCTCCAGCAACGGTTCTTCATCCCCGGCTTCATCGATATGCCGGATCATATTTTCGGTGAGGATCACCGCCATATCCACCATGGTACCTATGGCAATGGCAATACCCGTAAGCGCCACAATGTTGGCATCCACGCCGCCGTACTTCATCGAGATAAAGGTCATGAGCACGGCTATGGGAAGTAACCCAGAAATCAATACCGATGATCGCAGGTTCATCACCATGACAATAACCACAATGATGGTCACCAGGATCTGTAAAAACAGGGCCTCTTCTAGCGTACCCAGCGTCTCCATAATGAGTTCGGTGCGGTCGTAAAACGGCACGATAGTTACCTTTGATTCGGTACCGTCATCTAGCGTTTTGGAAGGCAAACCCGCAGAAATCTCGCTGATCTGCTCTTTTACGTTTTGAATCACCTGCAGCGGATTTTCCCCCTGGCGGGCCACCACCACGCCCCCTACTGCTTCGGCGCCGGACTTGTCGAGGGCACCACGGCGCATGGCCGGTCCGAGTGTCACGTGCGCGATATCCTGAATACGGATCGGCGTATGATCTCTGCTTACCACTACCGCTTGTTCCAGATCTTCGAGGTTCTTGATGTAACCCAGTCCACGCACCAGGTATTCCACATTATTCATCTCAACCGTCCGTGCACCCACATCAACATTACTGCCGCGAACCGCCTCAAAAATCTGTCGCATTGTAATATCGTACACCTGCATGGCCTCGGGATCCACATCCACCTGATATTCCTTGACATATCCACCCACAGGTGCTACTTCAGCCACTCCCTGCGCTGAAGTCAGAGCATAATCCACGGTATAATCCTGGATGGTACGAAGCTCCTGCGGATCCCAGCCCCCGGCCGGATTTCCGTCCTGATCTCGTCCCTCGAGCGTGTACCAGAATATCTGTCCGAGTCCGGTAGCATCAGGTCCGAGCGACGGCTGCACGTCGTCAGGGAGTGTTCCTGATGGCAGAGCATTAAGCTTTTCGAGAATACGAGATCGGCTCCAGTAAAATTCGATATCCTCTTCAAAGATTACATAAATCGTAGAGAGTCCCATCATGGAACTGCTACGTACCGTTTTTACTCCCGGTAATCCCAACAATTCGGTTGTCAGCGGATAGGTGATCTGATCTTCGATATCCTGCGGCGAACGCCCCGGCCATTCGGTATGGACGATCTGCTGGTTCTCACCCAGGTCGGGAATGGCATCCACCGGAACCGGATCACGCGGGAAGATATTATCAAGTTGCCAGTTGAAGGGAGCTACAGCCATTCCCCATCCCACAAAAAGGAGAAGCAGGAGTACTGAAATGAGCTTGTTTTCAAGAAAAAAACGTATGGTTTTGTCTAGCATGGCAGTTCTGAATTAGCGAGCTATAGAGAACTCTGAAATAATGTGATACAAAATGGGTGCTGCGCTCTATACCGAAGTATTGCGCATAACCGATTTTGCATGATCTGGGAGGGTCCTCAGGGGACCTATTCAGAGTATGCTAATTCAGAAAAGTGCTGTTTAATATAAATATAGGAGGGCTGTGGGGAGATTCAACCGTTTCAGAGTAAAACGCATTTTTCTGCTCTTCAGCCTCAGAATTCCAGTCAGAAATATACGTGGCGGCAAAAATAACAGTGAAGGAAGGCGTTACCTGTGCAATAGCTTCCGCTTCATTCTGCTGCCCGGACAAGGCTTCAATGCAAACCTCTTGGTAGGCACAGGATTCTTTAGCTGAAGATAATTGGTCCACATCTGCAGAAGCGTGCATACCACTGTTGCTATTGCCTGCATGCATTTCCATATCGCACAGCAACGTTGCTGCGGAAAGGGCCGTCGGCATCAATACACTGCTAAATAACAAGACCAGCAACAGGGCCGAAAAGTGGTGATATGTCTTTTTGAAGATTTTCATCTGAAGACTGTAATGATATCAAATAAACGAATATTACAAAAGCAGATTATTATTTCTCGTATTCCGGCTGAATATTTTTCTGACTCAGTCGACGCGAGTTGGCAATCACGTTGACGGAACTGAAAGCCATTGCTGCCTCTGCCAACAACGGATGAAGCATTCCCAATATTGCAAGCGGAATCATGACTACGTTATAGAAAAAAGCCCAAAACAGGTTTTGCTTAATCTTGGTAAAAGTCGCCCGGCTGAGCCTGATCGATTTCACAACAGCGCTAAGGTCGCCTTTCACCAAAATGATATCACCAGATTCGATGGCCACATCTGTGCCCGTACCAATCGCGATACCAACCTGGGCCTGTGTAAGCGCCGGCGCATCGTTAATGCCATCGCCCACCATAGCCACCACTTTGTCTTGCTCTTGCAGCCGTTTTATTTCCGCAGACTTCTGATCCGGCAGTACCCCGGCGATGACCTCATCAATTCCTACCTGATCGGCCACCGCCCGGGCCGTTCGCTCGTTATCACCGGTAATCATAACGGGCGTCAACCCAAACTCTTTAAACTTTGTGATGGCTTTCTTGCTGTCTTCTTTAATAGGATCAGCCACCGCAATGATACCGGCTACCTGCCCATCAACGGCCACCAACATGGCGGTCTTGGCCTGCTTTTCGAGGTTACTAAGCTGTTTTTCAACTGAATCATTTATTGCCACACTTGATTCTTCGAACAGATTTCTGGTTCCAATCAGTACTTGCCTCCTGTCTCCTGATTCCTGACTTCTGACTTCTGCCCTCACACCTTTCCCCGTTACCGCTTCAAACTTATTGGGATTTGTTAGTTGATCATTTTTCCTTTCAGCATATTCAACGACGGCACGTCCCAGCGGGTGTTCAGATCCTTTCTCCGCAGAAGCAGCCAAAGCCATCCACTGGTCTTCAGGAATTTTACTGAGCGATACAACATCCGTCACGGCTGGCTGCCCTTCCGTAATGGTTCCCGTTTTATCCAGCACAATGGCATCTACGTCCTTCATAACCTGGATAGCTTCCCCATTTCGAATAAGCACTCCATTTTCAGCGCCCATACCCGAACCGACCATCAGGGCCGTGGGAGTGGCCAGGCCCAATGCACAGGGACAGGCAATGACCAGTACCGCGATGGCGGCATAGAAAGCCAGCGCTACTTCACCCATATTGGGATTGATCCATGGCAAGAAATCGGAGGCCCATATTGCGATATCACCAAAAAATCCGGGGAACAGCAGCCAAAGTCCCAAAGTAGCAAAGGCCACACCCAGCACCACCGGCACAAAAATACCAGTGATTCGATCCGCAAACTCCTGAATGGGCACTTTTGATCCCTGGGCTTCCTCTACCAGCTTGATCACCTGGTTCAGGAAGGTATCTTTGCCAACTTTCGTCGCTTTCACTTTCAGTAATCCATTTTTATTCAGGGTCGCGCCGATCACCTCGTCGCCTTCTTCCTTCTGCACCGGCATGGATTCGCCAGTGGCAATAGATTCATCCACGCTGCTTTCCCCTTCTATTACTTCGCCATCGGTCGGAATCTTTTCACCGGGACGAACAACCATCACGTCCCCCGGCTGCAAATCCTGTACGGCAATCTGAACCTCTTCTCCATCACGTTCGACCGTCGCCTCTTTGGCTTCCAGCGTCATAAGTTTCTGGATGGCATCCGATGCTTGGCCCTTAGCTTTGGTTTCGATATAACGGCCGGTCAAATGAAACGCCATGATCATTCCGGCAATTCCCGCGAAACTGTGGAATGGCGGTGCCAACCCAAACTGGTGCAACAGGGCTACGATACCGGTTGAAAGCGCTGCCAGTGCGCCCATGCCAATCAGCACATCCATATTGGGTGTACCATTTTGGGCCGACCTCCAGGCACTTACCATAGTCTCTTTTCCCGGGACAAAGATGGCAGCTCCGGAGAGTAATATCATACCCAGCTGGAACCCTGTTTCTCCCAGGAAGGCATAGCTCCATATCATCTCGGGAATCATCCAGAGCATGATAGGAATCGTGAGCGCCCAGGACCACCACATCCGTGATTTTGCTTTTTCAAGCTTTGCTTGTTCTCGCTGTTGTTTGGCTTCCGCTTTGGATTCCCCGGCCTTCGATTCTTCTCTCAAAAGCGAGTAACCGGCTTTCGAAACAGCTTCTTCAAAATCGTCCAGCGTGAGGTTGCCGCGGTACTTGACGCTCGCGGTTTCTGTGGCGAGATTTACACTGACTTCCTGCACCCCTTCCAGCTGTTCAAGCATCTGATCTACCGAATTGACACAGCTTGCACAATGCATGCCCTCAATTTTAAGCGTGCGTGTTTGAAGTTGATCTCTTACCAGGGAATAACCAGCGGCTTCGACGGCCTTTCTCAGATCCTCTTCGGTGACCTTCTGGTTATCCAGAGCCAAAGAGACCGTTTCTGTGGCTAAATTTACCGACACTTCTTCTACGCCTTCTATACCGGACAGCGATTTCTCTACTGCCGCAACACAACTGGCGCAGTGCATGCCATCTATTTGCAGATTTTTCTTTTCAAGTTCTTTAGTCTGCTGCTTCATTTCAGTCAGTAGTTAAGAGTGATAAATTGGTGATTAATCGACACAACATTGAGATTGCCACCTTACAATTTATTTCCTGATTCCCTGGTAATTATAGCCGGCCTCTTCCACAGCCTGACCGAACGCTTCCGTGGAAACGATTTCCGGATCAAAAGTCACGGTAGCTGATTTGTTATTTAAATCAACTGCAACCTCCTTGACTCCATCTAACTCATTGAGGGTCTGCTGGACAGTATGGGCACATCCACTACAGGCCATATCGCCAATAGATAACACTACTTGTTGCTGTTCTGCTGTTTCCATTGCTTTGAATATCGGCTTTGTTTTCTAATTCATGCTTAACCTAAGCAACCCAAACTCCAGATTCGTTATAGAATTGTTGGAGTTTGTTGTAGAATTTTAATACTATTAAGATAGTATTACGATTAACCAATTTATCCGAATACTTCTAATTGTCATAGCTTTAATTCACAATTGTCCTAATTATAATTAACAGGGAAAAAGTTATATGAAAAGCTTCAGAACTGGACTTCTTTGCAGCTTGATTCTCGTAATATTTGGATGTAGTCCCAAAATTAGCAACTACTTTGATTCAACTCGATATGTAGACTCTTTTAACACCCACATTTTAAATGACTCGCTTAAGCTACATTTAAAAACACCTGGCGATATGCAGTATGAACAAAACAGGGATTCTCTTCAAAAACATTTAAGAAAAAAAGAGCGTAAATATGATAACATTTTAGCCTACGGAAAAACCATAGTGCCCCCCTATTATGAACTTTACATTATGTTGAATCCAGATAAAATCTTTGAGGCTAAAAATGAAAAAGAGTTTGCTCGTGATACTTTAATCAGTAACAAGAGGTTGGTTATATTTTGTCAACCCAATAAAAAATCCTTTTCAACTTCTTCCAAATCTGACTGCAGACGGATCTTCAGAAGCATATCAACCGATAAAAAGTACCGGGATGGAATGCCTTCGATGTTTAATTTGGCGAAACGCTCAGAAAATCGATACTACCAAGGTCTGAAGGCTATTTTAGACTATCCAGTTAAAGGACGCAATGAAGAATTTCTACAGCTGCAAATGGCTTTAAACTTTGCTTCATTTCTGGCTCCTGCACCAATCTATAACAAGCTGCTAAACAAATTTCCCACACCGCCTGTCAATGATTCTTTGGAACAGGTTATTAAATCAGAATCAATTCATGGATACAAAAAAACAGAACAACAAGTATTTCGCGAAGCCAAAAAACATCCATTAGTGATGTTCAATGAAAACCATTTTTATCCCAATCATCGAAAAATATTGATCAGCTGACTGCAAAAGTTTAAGAAACTTGGATTTTCCTATTTAGCCCTGGAAGCACTTGGGGCTGGACAAGACAGTCTCTTGAATAAGGGTCAACCTCCTACAATACACACAGGTTTTTATACAAAAGATCCCCAATTTGCTGAACTAATTAGAGTAGCACAGAACTTAGATTTTACATTTGTCAGCTATGAAAATACTGATCCAGAAAAAAATCGTGAAAGAGCACAGGCATCAAACTTATTTAACAAAACCTTTGCCCAAAATGATAGTGCTCGTGTATTAGTTCTTGCAGGCTGGGATCACATTTTAGAAAAACCCGACTCGAACGGGAAACACTGGCTTGCTCATATTCTTCGTCAAGAATACAACCTTGACCCATTAACAATTAGTCAATCTCACCTGAATAGTTATCACAGTCTCGGTAAGCCCGTTGCATTATTGAAAAGCTCCAAATTAAAAAGTGGAGGGCGTTATCCAGTTGACTGGCTACTTTTAAATAATATCCCCCTTAAGGAAAAGTCCTCTAACTTTAGTTATCGCAATCCCCACAATCAAAAAGTACAAATAGCCCTGTTCTTAAAATCTGAAATCGGTACTGAAAAGAAGTTTCACGATAAAATTCCTTATCGCACAGGGCTGGTGGCACCGGGACAAACAATTGAATTTAAACTTCCCAAAAAACAATCATACATGGCCATATATAATGAAGAAGGTCGAGTTTTGTCAGAAAAAGAAATTCAAAAACAGTATTAGTAATCGATTAGTCGTTATTCTTTAATCCCATCCAGCGGCTTACGGAAAGAGTCCCGGGCTTTTTTGTAATCAGTCACCGACATCCCGGTAATCTGTTTAAACTGATTGGAAAGATAGGCGACGCTGCT
The DNA here is from genome assembly GCF_026229185.1 of Fodinibius salsisoli. GTDB lineage: Bacteria > Bacteroidota > Rhodothermia > Balneolales > Balneolaceae > Fodinibius > Fodinibius salsisoli. The sequence continues at coordinate 143,380 of NZ_JAGGJA010000007.1, forward strand.
GTAGTTTAGTTGATAGGCTATTTCGCTGAGCGTCATATCTCCATAGGAGAGTAACTCTTTAACCCGTTCAATCTTTAAATGGATAACATACTTTTCAATCGTAATCTGCTCATTCTCTGAAAATAAGGAGCTCAGTGATGAATAGTTTTGATGCAACCGGTCCGGCAAATAATCGGATAATTTGGGACTTTGCTCTGATTCTTCCAATTCCTGTACGTATTGTATCAGCACTTTTTTAATCTGTTCAATCAACTGCTGATCTTTTTTATAGATGAGCTCAAAACCATGCCCTTTCAGCCGCTCATCGATTATTTCTGAAGGCAGCTCTCCTTCAGTATCAACCAAGGCCATTCCGAGCTCCACCTCCAGCACATTCAGGCCGATATCTTCCAGCGTATTCCGTACTACAGTAATGCACCTTGGACATACCATATTTTTGATATGAAGTTCTTTTTGAGAAGTATCAGCCATCAATAATTATTCTTTTGGATAACAATTGAATTATAGTAATCAAAATTTGTCACCAGATCATTCATTTCCCCCGATAGGTAAATAAAAATAAAATATTGTGCCCGCTTCTTCACGATTTTTGACAAATATCTGCTGCCCGTGCAGCTCTAAAATCTTTTTGGCAATAGCAAGCCCCAGCCCCGTGCCGCCTTCTTTCTTAGAACGACTCTTCTCAGCCCGGTAAAAACGATCAAAAATGTGTGGAAGATCTTCTTCCGTAATACCGGGACCATTATCTACCACTGCAATCCCAACTTGTTCATGATCAGGATGCAACCGCACTTCTATGCGCCCGCCCTCTGGGGTATATTGAATGGCATTTTCAATCAGGTTACTCAACACCCGTTCAATCAGGGAAATATCACCTTCAACAATGGGAAGCGAATTAGGCGCTTGTGCCTTCAGGGTAATCCCTTTTTGCTCGGCCTGTTGTTCAAACTTCAAGCTTACATCCTGCAGGAGATCCGCAATAGAGAAAGGTTCCAACTGGGGATCCACCTGCTTGGTATCCAGCTTGGAAAGCTCAAAAAGCTCCTCTACCAGCTGGCGCAACATCGTCGTGTTTTGCAGGATGATGTTGAGATATTTTTCCCGTTTTGCCGGATCAAGTGACGGTTCTTTCAGCAATATGGTCTCCACATATCCTTGTATTGATGCCAGCGGACTTCGCAGATCATGGGAAACATTGGCAATCAGTTCTCTCCGCAAACGGTCGGTTTTTTCCAGCTCTTTAACATTATTCTGAATCGTATCAGCCATCCGGTTAAAACTCTTGCCGAGCCGACCAATTTCATCATTGGACTGGACCTCCACACGCCGATTCAAATGCTCACGGTCAAACCCTTCGATGGTTTCGGTCATGCCGCGCAGTCGCTTGGTAAGAAAGGCAAATAGAATAAGTCCGACGATACCGGTCACCAACAAGATCACGGTAAAAACCTTCATACTGGTTTGCAGAAAATAACTATTCTCAAGCATGCTCAAGGCCGAATCGTACTGCTCGCCGCCAAGTATAATGTAAATATATCCGCTCCCGGTAGCCCCCATGCTGATGGGGGCGGCTGAAAATGGCTTTTGCCGTTCCGGGTTTCTCGGATCTTCGCCAAAAATCAGGTTTTCATAACTCTGATTCAGAAAATCTTCAACCGGTTCCAAATCCACCGATTCGGTGTTTATCTCTTTACCCGGACCAACGAAATAGGCCAGGATCTTACCTGCTCCATTCAGGATGTAAATTTCAATACGCGGATTAACAACCATCATATCATGGATGGAATGTTTAATCTCTTCCAGGGCCAGACTATCCTTCAGGTGGGGTTCAAATTCAGCTGCCATATTCTTTGCCAGATCCAAATTCAGCTTCTGATCGGCCTGGCGTACAAACTGCATTGAAGAGTTATAGGTAATCAGCACCTGGGCGATCCCCAAAGCGATGAGAAGCAGTAAAAAGACCATCGACAGCTTGCCGTAAAAAGAAGTGAATAGCTTCTTCATTATTCTAATTCCTCTGCTTCTGCAAAACGATATCCCACGCCCCATACCGTTTTCAGGAATATAGGATTGGAGGGGTCTTCCTCGATCTTGTTCCGCAGTCGATTAATATGCGAATTCACGGTATGGTCGTAGCCCTGAAACTGGTATCCCCAAACTTCCGATAACAGTTCTTGACGGGAAAAGGCTTTGCCCGGGTGAGAAGTGAATAACTGTAATAAATCAAATTCTTTGGGAGTCAACGAAATCTCATTCCCATTAAGTGTGACTTTCTGTTTTTGGGGATAAATAACCAGCCTCCCAAATGTTAACTGCTCTTGTTCCATAGCAGCTGCGGTTCCCTGCTTATCCACCTCTACTCTGCGAACATTGGCTTTAATACGGGCCAACAGTTCCCGGATGCTAAACGGCTTGGTCAGGTAGTCATCAGCCCCCAATTCCAACCCCAATACTTTATCAAACTCTTCGGACTTGGCCGTCAACATTAAAATAGGCGTCTGGATATCTTCAGAACGCAGCGTCTTGCATACTTCCAAGCCATCCATTTTGGGCAGCATCAAATCCAGAATAATCAGGCTATATTTGTCTTGGCGCGCCTTCTCCAGGCCCTCTTTCCCATCGAAGGCTTTATCAAGCACAAACGGAGAGTCTTCAAGATTAATCTCAACAAGATCAGTTATTTCGGGATCATCTTCTATGATAAGGATTCTTTTTATTTCCATACCTAACAACTAATAAGCTTTTAGCAAAAAATACAATAGCTACTTCTGGATATCGCAGCACGCTTTGGAATGGTGCCCCCCCACCTGAGAGATAAACCACACCAACTCCTGGCAATCTGGGATGGAGGCCATATACAATTTATTGCCTACCCTGTACGCCTTAGCCATTAATTAATTAACAAGTCGCCCCTGTCACAACAGAGACGACTTATTGTAGCAAGTGGCCAATAGCTGAATTACAGAACTATTGCATACTTGAAGGTGTAATCGTTATCCAAATGACCTGATCGGTTGCCGGATACACAAAATCATTTGTCGGAGCATTTGAAATTCTATTTACTGATTCATTTTCTGGCGTACCTACATCCAGAGCGGTAGCTCCCTGCCGCGGTTTTTGATTAAATCCTACGCCCGGTTCTTCGTCCTCTTCCGTTCCCGCATCCCAAAGCAGCAGATCTTCGGTTATATCACCGCTGATGGGATTATCATTAGAATCGAAAAGTGATATACCGGCGGGCTCAAAGGCGTAGAATAAATCATTCGACTGCACAAACATAGAAAAGACAGATAACCGATCGCCGGGGGAAGCTGTAATCTCAAATTCAATAGCTTCACCATCACCACCAGCTCCGGGTTCTAATGCTGGCACATTCCCGTTGGGATTAGGAGCAGCCCCTGCCATATGTACAGCATCTTCGGCATTCAACATATCAAGCAATCCCATATCCGGGGGTAAATCCATACCACCGAGCATATCAGCGGGGAAGCCATCTTCGGCAACAATCTCCAAACCCAATGATGCGGTCTGCCCTTCTTCAAAGCCCTGGAAGCCATCTTCATGTACGGCATAAACAGGGGGTGAAAGCGGAACGATGAGTCCTGTCATTCCTCCCACCACATCAGCAAGGCCCTCTTCTTCGGTTGGCGGCAAATCATTTCCACCCAACTCGCTGGCCGGGAAACCATCTTCGGCGATCCATTCAATACCGCGGCTGGCCGGTTCATTTAGCTGGTAAAGCGCAAAGTTGGTGGCATCTTCGTGTACTGCCCAGGCAAAAGGAGACAAAGGTACTGGCTTGCTTCCTTCTGAAGTTTGCAGTGTTTCTTTATCAGAGACATTGGTTACATTTACCGTAAACTGCGTGTTACCATCGTGTTCTATTGTCACTTCAATGACGTCTGACTTATCCGGATAACTAAATCCGCCGGGCCCTTCTTCTCCATCCTGAATGCGGGTAATGACCCCGTTTTCATCGGCTCCTGTATTGGGTCCGCTCTGATTAGGCTTTTGGTCAGTACCCACCCCAGGTTCCTGGTTTACTTCTGTACCAGCATCATATAAAAAGAGCTGCTCAGTTACATTACCGGTTACAGCATTCCCCTGAGCGTCATACAGATCTAATCCGCCCGGTGGAAAAGCATAAAAGAGGTCATTTGACTGAACAAACATAGTTACAAAGTTAAGGTGCATGCCGCTTCCCCCGAGTGGAGGCACCGTGCTTGGAGGAGCTGTAAAAGTAAAAGAAGCCGTCTCTCCGGGAAAAATAGCGGGGCCATCATCAGGACCACCGGCCGAGAAAACTGCTCCACTTTTGAGTACCGGCTTTGGCATATTTACATTTTTAACCTCTACATTAAAGGTCGTTTCAATTTCGGGACCGTCAGGCCCTGAACTATCATCTCCACAACTGATAAATCCAACCGATACCGTTGACACCATCAGTACTGTTAATAGTAGTTTAAATGTTCTCATATAGGTTATGCTTTGTTAGAAATAATAAGCTATCCATTAGTTTGCATAACCATAGTACTAAGTTGAACCGTGAATTAAATCACAGAAGTATCACGATTGGGTAACGATTCACTCACACCATTTTGCTAAACAAGAGGTGAGGTAAAAAATATAGATGAAGGCACACTTTACTTGTAGCAGAAGCAAGTTTAAATTGCTATGAAACGTAATTTGTTTTTTATTGTATCAGAATTTGGTTAGATAATTGAAGCCCATCCAATAAAAGTACAGATCTATTTTCAGATAATAACAATGACATATTTAAAAACCATTCAACTTTACCTGTTAAGTGGACTTTTCATCATCTCCCTTGCAGGCTGTCAAAAAGAGCAACTCTCCACGAAAGAAATCAATACCGTTGCCCCCGAGAAAGCGACTGAAATAGCTGACAGTATTGAGGCTAAAGTACCGGTAGAACTTGCAGACGGAATGGAGCTCAGCCTCTGGGCATCGGAGAAGCTTATCCTCGATCCCGTTGGGCTCGATATTGATAATAAAGGTCGCCTCTTTGTGACGAATACGACACGAAGCTGGAGCTCAGAGTTCGACATTCGGGACCACAGAGACTGGATGGATACCGAAATGGCTTTTACAACGGTGGAAGATCGTAAGAAGTTTCTACATCGCGAACTGGCACCTGAAAATAGTGACAAGAACACCTGGCTGCCAGACCGTAATGAAGACGGATCGCATGACTGGAAAGACCTGACCGTGCAGAAAGAGAAAGTTTACCAGGTTCAGGATTTGAATGACGATGGCGTCGCTGATCAATCCCAGCTGTATATCGAAGATTTCCATTCCGAAGTAACCGACGTTGCCGGTGCCGTGCTCTCCTTTCAGGATAATGTCTATGTAGGCGTGGCCCCTGACATGTGGAAGCTCCAGGATACCGATGATGACGGCATTGCGGATAAAAAAGAATCAATCAGTCACGGCTATGGCATCCATATCGGGTTTAGCGGGCACGGAATGTCGGGTGCAACCTATGGTCCCGATGGACGCATTTACTGGAGCATTGGAGATATTGGCTTTAATGGCAAAGGCCCTAACGGAGAACACTGGAAATATCCCAACCAGGGAATCATTGCCCGCAGCGATCCCGACGGCACTAACTTTGAGATTTTTGCCAAGGGTGTTCGAAATACCTTCGAATTTTCTTTTGATAAATATGGCAACCTCATTAGCGTTGATAATGATGGAGATCATCCGGGTGAATTAGAACGACTGGTTTATTTGGTAAAAGGCTCCGACAGCGGCTGGCGACACAACTGGCAGTATGGAAAATATAATGACGAAAATAACAATCCGTACAAAGTCTGGATGGATGAAAAAATGTTTATCCCTCGCCATGAAAGTCAGGCTGCTTACTTTATCCCACCCATTGCCAACTATCATAACGGCCCTGCTGGAATGGCGTATAACCCGGGAACAGCCCTGAGTGATAAATGGGATAACCACTTTTTTGTGGCCGAGTACACCGGTTCTACCGCCAGCTCTCGAGTGCATGCTTTTACCCTGGAGGAGCAAGGAGCTGGCTTTGAATTGGAGACCGACCAGGTTGTAGAACAGGGCGTATTGGCTACGGGAATGGATTTTGGTCCGGATGGTGCACTCTATTTTGCCGATTGGATTGAAGGCTGGCAAACCAATGATAAAGGACGAATCTGGAAACTCGATACGCCCGAAACTAAAAACTCTCAGATCCGAAAAGAAACCAAACAGATACTGGGCGAAGATTTTAGTTCCCGATCGGCAGAGGAATTGCTCGAATTTATGAGTCACCAGGATATGCGGGTTCGCATGAAAGCTCAATTTGAGCTGGCTAATCGTGGTGAACAAGGAGCAAAAACGCTTCAACAAGCTGCTGAACAATCTTCCAATCAGCTGGCTCGCCTCCACGGTATTTGGGGCATTGGGCAATTAGCCCGAGATAAGGCCGATTATGCTGATCCACTCGTATCTTTGCTGGAAGACAACGACCCACGGGTTCGCGCCCAAGCGGCTAAAGTTATTGGTGATGTTCAGTATGAACCGGCCGCTGAACAGCTGGTGTCGCTACTCGAAGACGAAGAGGCCCGGCCACGCTTTTTTGCAGCACAAGCTTTGGGTGAGTTGGCCTATGAACCAGCTACCGAGCCTATTATTAAGATGTTGGAAGCCAATAATGATGAAGACATTTATCTGCGCCACGCCGGAACGCTCGCTCTTGCTCAAATCGGTAACGCCGATCCGGTTCTTGCACTCGAAGACAATCCCTCTCGTGCTCTTCGAATTGCTGCCGTTGTTGCCCTGCGACGTATGCAACATCCGGGAGTAGCCCGATTTTTAGATGATGACAACGAATATATTGTCACTGAAGCAGCGCGGGCTATCAATGATGATTATTCCATCGACGAAGCTTTGCCTGAGCTCGCTGAAACATTGCAACAAACACCATTTGATAATCAAGCCCTCATCCGGCGGGCTATTAATGCCAATCTTCGCACAGGCGGAACAGAAGCCACCCGGCGCCTGGCTGAATATGCCGTCAATACTGAATCACCCGACTCCATGCGTGTTGAGGCTGTTTCAGCTTTGGGGGTATGGCCTAATCCCCCCGAACTCGACAGAGTCACCGGGCGACATCGCGAAAAACCGGATCTCAATCCCCAGAACGCCCGTGATGCACTTGCAACTGTTGTAGATCCGCTGTTGAATGCTTCTAATGATCGACTCAAAATTGCGGCTATAAAAAGTATCAGCAACCTAAATTACACTCCGGCTGTTGATCAGGTCTATGCGCACCTTAAGAGCGATACAAATCCAGATGTTCGAATAGCGGCCCTGCAAGGATTACAGTCAACTGATTTTGGACAAATAGAAGAAGCTATCCGGGTCGCATTGGATGATGAAAGTTCTGAAGTACGAATGACAGCCTTGAGCATGACGCCCAACCTGGACCTTTCCGACGAGCAGGTTGTCGAGCTATTGGCTTCCGTTCTTGGCAAAGGAAAAGTTAATGAGCAACAGGCTGTTCTCAAGACCCTTGGCAAGATGAAGGTTGAATCCGCAAATAACACATTGTCTGAAGAATTAGATAAGCTAATTGCCGGCAACTATCCCAATGCATTAAAATTTGACCTGATCCAAGCAGCTAGGGAAACAGATTCCGAAACACTGGTACAAAAAGTACAGGGATATGAAGAGTCTAAACCATCGGATGATTTGGTTGCCGCAAACCAGGAATTGCTGGCCGGTGGTGATCCCGAAGCCGGACGCCGGGTACTCCTGAGTCATGAAGCAGCCCAATGTATGCGCTGCCATGCCGTTGGTGGAAACGGTGGAAATGTAGGCCCCGACCTTGCTGGAATTGGATCCACATTGAACAGGGAACAGTTGCTGGAATCTCTGTTGGATCCCGGAGCTCGAATAGCACCGGGCTTTGGTACCGTTACTGTTATTCTGAATGATGGTGAGCAGGTTAGCGGTATCATCCAGGAAGAAACAGACAGCATGCTTACCCTGCAATCTGCGGATGAAACCATCCACAAGATTGAGAAAAGCAATATCCAAGACCAGGAAACGGCCCCCTCGAGCATGCCACCCATGGGGCAACTTCTGGAAAAAGAACAGATACGTAATATCGTTGAGTTCTTATCTACCTTAAAATAATTTTTCAGCAATTCTTTCTTTCTGGCCCCGCCCTCTGTCATACGTACAGAGGCGGGGCCTTTTTATTAGCCTGTTTTATTGGTTTTAGATTGGCTGTGCCTATTTTCTCCAGCAATGGATTCACTTATAGTAATCGATGAGGTGGAGCTAAGCCCTTCTGACAGTGCGGATTGATGCTCAATCTACCCTCTCTGGTATAAAGAAAAATCAGATGAATTGTACTAAATGTGGGATAGATTACATCAAAATAGTCATGAAATGGAATTATGGAGAAACCTTCCCACGGTGGCCTTGACTAAAAGAGCGGGTGATTGCGAATAATTTTAAGTATTAAATGATAAAGTTCATCCTTTTCATTATTAAATCTAAATTCAGATTCTTTGAGGTGTAAAAAATATGTTTGGGAATGAATCCCCTTAAATTTCTCCAGTCGGGTGGTCACGTATCCCCAAAAACCGTCAATTCGCCTCTTCTTGGCTCCGTTGTCTTCTGTTTGCCAAATATGCCGATTATCTTCCACATCGATAATCAGATCGATCTCCACCAAAATAGCCTCTTTTGCCATTGGATAAGTGTTCAGCACCCGGTCCCGTTCTAAAAGCAACGCATACATCCTGTTTTCCCACTCTGTGATGCCCACACATTTTTTCTTGATTCTGTTTTCGTCTCCGTCCCTTCTCTCATGGGTGAAAGGAGCCTTTGCTCTACAGTATTCTGCTATTCTTTCTCGGATACCGGTTAAATATCGATTGATCGTATTCCGATTTAATCCGGCCAACTCAGCTATCTGTATCGCAGTTAAATCAAGGGCAAAAAGCCTGACCAATTCCCGAAACTTGGCTTCAGATATTCTTGAACGATGTACATACTTGTTAGTCATTGCTATACAATACCTTACAATTTTATAATACTTCTTAAGTAGTCAAGGGCAGTACATTTTTTTCTTTCTCAGAGATTACCAGCCGAAAAATAGAAAAAATACTTTTATTTAGATTCATTCTAATTTAAATTAACATCACTATTTAAACACGATCTAAATAAAGTCAATTTTCTGAAGTGATGAAAGTAATTCAGCGCGCCTTCCTGATTTCTATATGTATGCTGACTACACTTACTGCTTACGCGCAGCAGAGCTACAGTCTGGAAGGAGTTGTCACCAATAAAAAAGGGCAGCCACTTGAAAATGCTCAATTAACGCTCCAGGAGCCGGACCTTCATACCGTCACTGATCAGACAGGTGCCTTCGCTTTTTCCAGTCTTAGATCAGGAAGTTACACGTTAACTATCAGCCATGTGGGTTATCAAAGCCTGCATCGCTCTGTTGATATTGACTATTCATCAAGAGATTCGCTTACTTTTCAACTGGCGATTAAACGTTATGAGTCTCCATCCGTGGTTGTAACGGCCACACGCAGCAGCCGCGATATTGAAGAAGTGCCTGAACCGGTTACCGTCATCTCGGACAAGCAGATCAAAGCATCCGGTAATACGAGGCTCAGCGAAATTTTAGCGGAGCAAACGGGTCTGACCCTCACTTCTGATCATGGCACCGGCATTCAGGTACAGGGATTTTCATCCGATTATACCAAAATCATGATTGATGGCCAGCCTCTGATTGGTCGTACAGCCGGCACCTTAAACCTCGACCGCATTTCGGTAGGCAATGTGCAGCAGGTGGAGATGATAAAAGGTCCCTCTTCAGCGCTCTGGGGGAGCGATGCCCTGGCCGGAGTCATCAATATTATCACCGAAAAGGGGCAGCGTCCATTTGAGCTGGGCATCAACTCGCGCTATGCTACCAACAAAACACTTGATCTGGGGCTCAATCTTTCTACCCGCAAAAACAATTGGCAGCAAAATTTTTACTTCAACAGAAACAGCTCCGGTGGATATCGGCTGAGACCCAATTCTATCTCTCAAACCGTTCCATCATACCATAATTACACCACTTCATATCAAACTTCTTTCCCCCTCTTTCAAGCTGTAGAAATTGAGTTTCAAGGTCGTTATTACCGTGAAGAACAATCCAGTAGAGACTATCTCGGGGATGCCGAAAACCCTACGCTATTGGATAGTGATGCTCTGCAGGAAGATTACAGCCTGGCTCCCACTATCAACTTTGAGCTGGGCACACACACTACAGCCAAGCTTTCCCATTATTTCAGCCGATACCGTACAGATAGCCGCTATCAGTATCGACAAGGCGACAGCCTGTATGAACATACTCAATTTGATCAATATTATAACAAATCGGAGCTGCAGCTTAATCATAACTGGAGTGTTAACCATATTTCATCGCTAGGGAGCGGCTATAAGCACGAGCAGCTAAAGGCCCAGCGTTATGCCGGCGATCCCGCTTTCAACAGCTACTTTATCTTTGCCCAACACGAATGGATACCTACCGGGCGGTGGGATATTATTGGTGGGCTTAGGTATGACGGCCACAGCGAATATGCCGCTCAACTGAGCCCAAAGTTTTCAGCCCGCTACAAATTGTTTGAGTGGCTTCATCTGCGTGGTTCCGCCGGAAGTGGATTCAAAGCCCCAGACTTCCGACAGCTTTTCCTGAATTTTACCAATCCCACGGTCGGCTACAGCGTCTTTGGATCCAGTACCGTACGAGACAGAGTTCAAGAACTGCAGGAGCGTGGACAAATCAATGAAATTCTGATTCCACTCGATCAGCTTAACGAAATTAAAGCCGAACATTCCTGGGCTTATAATGTCGGAATTGACCTGTACCCCACCGACAACCTGGAACTGCGTATCAACCTGTTTCACAATGATGTGAGCGACCTGATTGAATCCGCGCCCATTGCTACCAAGAACAACGGACAATCGATATACAGCTATTTTAACCTGGAAGATGTCTATACCCGCGGCATTGAAACACAACTTCGCTGGGAGCCCAACCGACAAATTGAACTTTCAGCAGGCTATCAACTGTTGGATGCGCGCCGCAAAATTGAGGGAACCCGCACGGTACAAAATGGTCAGGGCGAAGTTGTTGAAAAGACCTACAGTTCTTTTAAACCCATGTTTAACCGCTCCAAACACACCGCCAACCTCAAGCTCTACTACTTTTGGGAAGCGCTGGATGTTGATGCCAATATCCGAGGCACCTGGCACGGACCCTACGGAAGAACCGATGCCAATGGCAATACCTATGTGGATAGTAACGAATATGAGGATGGCTACATGATTTGGGATACCAACCTGGCCAAAACTTTCCGCGACCGCTACACCCTCCGCATGGGTATTGATAATATACTGGATTTTACGCGTCCCTCGGACCTGTCCTATTTACCCGGACGCATATTCTATGCTCGCATTTCATTACAACTCTATTAATAAATAAAAACCAAACAGATCGAAAACCATGTTACTAATTACGAATAAAACCTTTTCACTTCCTCTGTTAGCCGCAGCTTTTGCCCTGCTTTTTACCGCCTGTGATGATTCCAGCACGGGTCCCGAAACTGGCGAAGAAGAATCACAAATTGAAACCCATACGGTTGAAGATCTGGATACTGGATATGGTGGACGAATGACACCTAATGATACCCTCTATTACAGCCTCAGAGAAAATAGCATCGTGGATAAGAGCGATTCCGTCTCCACCCAATGGGACCTCGCCTTCTCAGGCACCACTATTTATACCAATAGTGAAGCAAGTGGTCCGGGAGATGGCGGAGCTATCGTACTGGGTCAAACCTTCGATGCTACAACTATAGCTCCATCCGAAGGTTATGCCATAGATACAACCGCTACCAATTTGGCTATCACAACGGGAAGCGATAACGGCTGGTATCATTATACAGGACAAAAGGGTACGCCACCCCATACAATTGTTCCTTTAGAAAACACTACTCTCATTGTTAGGACAGCCGATGGAAAACATTATGCCAAGCTTCGAATTATCAGCTGGTATAAAGGAAATCCAGACTTGTCCAGTGATGAATTCGCCAATAATTCCGACAATTATCCTTCCGGGAATTATACTTTTGAATATGCCATCCAGCTGAACGGCACACGAACATTTACGGAAGAATAAATTAAGCTTATTAACATCAACAACATTAAACGCTTTAGTTCAATGAAAAAACGAATATCATTTCTTTTTGTGCTTAGCTTTGGCCTGCTTTTTCAGGCATCGACTCTCTGGGCCCAGGATAAGGGTGTTCTCATCCTGGCCCATGGCGGCAGTGAAGAATGGAATCAGGCTGTTATTGAGGCCGCAGAACCTTTAAAAGAAGAGTATAAAGTGGAAACGGCTTTCGGGATGGCCAATTATGTAACTATGCATCACGGTATTAAAGCCCTGGAAGAGCAAGGCGTTTCCCGAATTGCTGTAGTGCCACTCTTTATCTCCAGCTATAGTCCCATCATTCGTCAAAATCGATATCTGCTGGGTAAGCGCGACTCCCTCCCACAACGACTGATGCCACTGATGCATCACATCGATGAGTACAAAGAGATGATGGGTATTGAAGAGGATTCTTCCTCCAGCCCCAGCTCGGGCCGCCACCGTTTCTATATGCCCAAGAATCTTAAGCCGATTCCAACCGAAGCGGATATTGCCCTTGCTTCACCATTGGATGATCACCCGGTGGTCGCACAAATTCTGCAAAAACGCATACAGGCGCTGAGTTCCAGTCCCGCCAATGAAACGGTGCTTATAGCAGCCCACGGCCCCAATGCCGAAGACGACAACAAAAAATGGATTGACACCATGGAAAGTCTGGCTCAACAAATCCAGGATATGCAGAAAAAGGAAGGAGCCTCCTACAAACAAATTTTCTCATTGACCGTGCGCGATGATGCCTCCGATGAAGTCTTTAATCAGGCCAAGGCACAGTTACGCACGTTGGTACGGCAATCCAGACAAAACGGGGAAGTCATCGTTGTTCCACTCTTTCTTTCATCCGGGGGACGTGAGCAGGCCGTGGCCGAACGACTGGAGGGACTGGATTTTAAATGGAGCGGCCAAACGCTCTTGCCAGACCCATTAATTACAGATTTCCTTTGGCAGTCAGCTCAACAAGCCTTATCTACCAGCAACTAATTATTTTTAATTAATCTAAATACACTAAACATGTTTCGCACAAAAATTCTAAAATCCGCAGCTGCACTGTTTCTGCTTTCGTTATTTTCACTGCCGGCTTTAGGCCATAACCTCTGGATTGAAACATCAACCAATGGCGAAGTTGGGCAATCGCAAAAAGCTTATATCTATCTTGGAGAATATGCGTATGGTGTGCGCGAAGACGTCTCTACGCAGGAACATCAAGAAATGCTGGGCGAGGTTTCGCTCTGGTTAATCAAACCCAATGGAGAGAAAGTAGAGCTGGAAACAGCCATAGACGGAAATCGTTTTGTAGCTGAATTTACGCCTGAAGAACAAGGGCATTACCGGCTGGCGCTTAACGTCACCAAGGCGCCCGTTGTAGATTGGACCGAATATAATCTGGGTGTCCTTAAAACTAATTTCTTTGGATCAGCTTTGGTTAGTGTTGGTTCATCAGAAGATGGTCCCCTTCCGTTGGAATCTATTGCCGAGGCCAACCAGTTGGTAATACAACCCGTAGAAGCCGTTTCCTTTGAACGGAAATCTCCCATCCAGTTTAAGGTCACCTATAAAGGAGAGCCGCTGGCTGAACAAGAAGTAAATGTCGGTTATAAAGATCAGTGGTTCAAGACCCTCTATACGGATGAGGAAGGTATTGTAACGGTATCACTGCTCTGGGATGACCAGTACGTCGTTGAAACGGTGTACACCGAAGAGTCGCCCGGAAACTTCCAGGGAGATGATTATGAGGCTATCCGACAAACGGCCACCTTTTCTATTCCTGCTGCAAATTAGACAACCACACAAGTAATTAACCATGAAAGGGCAATACAACATATCACCGGCTCGCGCCTATAGTTGGGCCGGTGCCCTTTGTGGTCTGCTGCTATCATCAAGAGAGCCGATGCAGTGCGCAAACACTATACTTACTGAAGTTATAGGCTTAAGGCTAAACGAATGCTCGTTTTCTTGAGCCATCCCATGTTACATCCTGCATAAAAACAATTCCTTTATCGAGCAGCCTGGTCTGATCGCCATGCTGTTCTTCTCTTTATCAACATTGATACCTGTCCGATGAAAGAGGTGCTGTAAGACAGACTTCTACGGCTGCTATCGGATATATAAAAGGAGAAACATGAACATCACAACATCATAGATAATCGAGAGTATGAATGCGACTACCCTTTCCCTGAGCAAACAATGGAATGAACTTAAAATCCAAAACCCCAAACTAAGAACGCGGCAAGCAGCTGATCAACTGGGAGTAAGTGAAGCAGAATTACTAGCCTCTACCTGCGATGGTGATTCTTGTGTGCGGCTTATGGATTCCTGGAAAGACATTCTCAAGGCTGTTGAATCCCTTGGATACGTGATGGCATTAACGCGCAATGAAGCAGCCGTCCATGAGAAGAAGGGCATCTATCAAAATTTTAAGCTGGGCAATCATGTGGGACTGGTGTTGGATGAGAATATAGACCTGCGCATCTTTTTTGATCACTGGCACTTTGGTTTTGCCGCTGAAGTAGAGAATCCCAGGGGCACACTGTATAGCCTGCAGTTTTTTGATCGTGATGGGACCGCGGTACATAAAATATACCTAATGAATGACGACCAGATTGACGAATATCAGCAGCTGGTAGAGCAGTTTTCACATCCCAATCAGCAACCGGGCCTGGAGGTTGAGCCGCTCTCGGAACCGGAACCTTACAAAACGCTGGACGAAATTGATCATACGGCTTTTCTCCAGAGCTGGTCTGAACTGAAGGACACCCATGATTTTCATCCGATGCTTAAGAAATTCAATATCAAAAGAACGGATGCCCTTCGCATTGCAGAGCAAGAATTCAGTTATAACGTAGATCCATGGTGTACCCAGCACATGCTGCGGATGGCTGCAACACGCGAGGTCCCCATCATGGTTTTTGTCCGCAGCCAGGGAGTCA
This sequence comes from Fodinibius salsisoli, assembly GCF_026229185.1. Lineage (GTDB taxonomy): Bacteria > Bacteroidota > Rhodothermia > Balneolales > Balneolaceae > Fodinibius > Fodinibius salsisoli. Next base: position 158,557 of record NZ_JAGGJA010000007.1, read on the forward strand.
TCCAGATTCACACTGGTCCGGTGCAAAATATCCGGATGACCGGTGATTGGTTTAACATTCTGGATCCTGAATTCAATCTGCATCTTCGTAAGAACCTCTTTCATTCGGCCTGGATAGTCCAAAAACCGACTGAGGATGGTATCGTGACTTCTCTTGAAGTTTTTGATGCTGATGAGGAGCAGGTTGTTACCTTTTTTGGAGCCCGCAAGCCGGGCAAAGCCGAATTAAAAGGATGGCGGTCCATCACCAAGGAGTTAATTGAATAGCATTCGAAATTAGTCTCCCGCAGACTACGCAGATTGCGCAGATAGTAATCTAAATGTGTGATACTCATTAGGCTGATCAAATTATGCTACTCAAAGATGGGAGCTTATTAGCTTCAGGGGCACCCCGGGAAGTCTTTCGAGCTACGCTTTTGGAGCAAGTTTTTGACTGCCCCATTGAGGTAATTACGCACCCTCATTACGAATGTCCGCTGGTGTTGGCGACACAGAAACAGGATGGAACCATTAACTGATAAGCAAGAAACGGACCTTTTACCCTTACGAATCTCAACCTAAAACAGTTCCTCCATCCTAACTTTCTCAGATCTTTTGTTCAGAGCGTAATACAATAGCCCATATAATACCTACAGCTTCAGAAAGCTCGGTTTTTATCGGGCTTTTTTTGATTCCTCTCTTTGCTACAGTCTATTTCCCCTTTTCAATAGCTACATACTGTTTGCTTGGTTAATATCCCAACCGTTAAAAATTGATAAAAACTATTGTTATTTAGATCAGATCTACATAGTTTCAGACTTCTATTTAAAGCGAGTTTAAATAGAAATAATATGTGATGATTACAACAACTTTTACAAATCGCAAAACCAGTTACAAAAAATTGCAGAACTTCAGATTTCTACCAGTTAAGTTTCTAAGCTCCCTTACCGTTTTATTTTTCATAGCGCTTATGGGAGTCTCTCACGCACAGTCCGGAATTATCCAGGGCCAGGTTACGAACACCGATCAGAAGCCGGTCCCCGGTGTTAACATCACCTTGGAAGGTACCACCCATGGAGCCGCAGCTAACCTGCAGGGGCAATATACCATCGAAGATATTCCTTCAGGAAAATATGACCTGCTTGTTTCGGGTGTTGGTTACCAATCCCAGGAAAAGTCTATCACTCTTGCTTCAGGTGAGACACTGACCATCAACGTAACCCTTTCTACTTCCAATGAAGAGTTACAAGAAATTGTCGTACAGGGCGAACAAACCAACAAGTTCGCTACCGATATGAGCGAATATGTGGCTAAGGTACCGATCCAAAACCTTGAAAATCCACAGGTTTACAATACTGTTAACAAAAATATTATCGAAGAACAGGCACTAACCAACTTCGAAGATATTCTGAAAAATGCGCCGGGCGTGTTTCAGCTTTGGACCTCCACCGGTCGCGGTGGTGATGGCTCTGGTTATTATTCTATCCGCGGATTTTCTATCCAGCCCAACATGCTGAACGGCTTGCCTTCGCTTACGAATGGCAGCCTCGACCCCGCAAATGTGGAACGTGTTGAACTCATTAAAGGTCCCTCGGCTACACTTTTTGGTGCCAGCGTTACTTCGTATGGCGGTCTGATAAACGTGGTTACAGAGAAACCCTATAACACTTTGGGAGGCGAAGTTTCGTACCAGACGGGCAGCTTTGGGTTAAATCGTGTTGCTGCCGATGTGAATACGCCTGTTGGGGATAACGAAGATATTGCCCTTCGCATCAACGGGGCCTATCACAAGGAAAATAGCTTCCAGGATGCCGGCTTTAATGAATCATTTTTTCTGGCACCATCGCTCTCTTACCAAGTCAATGACGATCTTTCATTCTTGGTCAACACTGAATTGTACCAGTCGGAAAGCACAAATCCATTGATGTTATTCATCAACCGCAGTGAACCGCTGGAAGACAACAACATTTCGGAGCTGAATTATGACAATGACAACTCCTACACCACGAATGATCTGACGATCAAAAATCCAGTCTTTCGTCTGCAGGGTAAAATGACGTATGATCTTTCGGATCAGTGGACTTCTGAGACCGTTCTTTCGCGCAGCTCGGCTCAATCTGAAGGATATTACAGCTACGTTTCCACCATTGGCATTCCCGGAAACACCTACGGCCGCTACATCAACGATCAAAATTCTACGACGAACGGCACGGATATCCAACAAAATTTCCGGGGCGACTTTGAAATCAGCGGTATCCGCAACCGGATGGTCGTCGGGCTTGATTTCTTCCAGCAAAAAGTAATCAACAACAGCACCGGATACATTGCTTACGACTCATTTGACCTTGACAGTGCAGATCCCGTTCCGGCCATTTCTAAAGCCGCAGTGGATACCATGCTAGCCAATACCCCGGTTTCAAAAACCCGTACTGAGCAGCAGGTATACAGTGCCTATGCTTCTGATGTTATCGATGTATTGCCGGGTGTGTCTGCGATGTTGAGTCTGCGACTGGATCATTTCGTAGAGAAGGGCAGCCCAGAAACAGATGCCGATGATTTTGAACAAACTACCTTGTCACCCAAATTTGGTTTGGTGTACCAGCCGATCCGGGAAAAAGTATCACTGTTTGCCAACTACATGAACAGCTTTAATAACGTAGCTCCTGCAACAGTTGGCGATGATATTCTGAATTTCGAGCCCGAGCGCGCTAACCAATGGGAAGCGGGTATTAAGACCAATCTTTTCAGTGATCGCCTGAACTTGATGGCAAGCTATTACGACATCACCGTTTCAAATATCGTTCGGCAGGATCCAAGCAGACCGAATTACCAGATTCAAGATGGGGAAAATTACAGCCGGGGTGTAGAGTTCAGCCTTAATGCTGCTCCTGTTGATGGACTGAACATTACCGCGGGTTACAGCCATAATGACAGCGAAATTACCGTGACCAGTGATGATGCTCTCCGTGGTCGTCGTCCGGAGCGTGCAGGACCTTCTGATCTGATCAATGGCTGGATCAGCTACCGACTGACCAACGGTTCCCTTGAGGGATTTGGCTTAGGTTTTGGCGGTAATTACGCCAGCGACAACTATGTTATCAATCGAGCTTCCACCGGTCGATTTACCATACCGGCCTATACTGTATTAAACGGTTCTGTTTTTTATGAAACTGAGAGTTACCGCATCAACCTCAATTTGAACAATTTCACGGACGAAGCATACTACAACGGCTGGTCGACAGTAAATCCACAACAACCCCGAAATATTACCGCTGGATTTACTTATAAATTCTAAAATTCATGCCTTCATTTAAAGAAACAACGTTATTTCTCCATCGCTGGCTCGGTATCATTACCGGGCTTGTGGTGGTTATCCTCAGTGTTACCGGTTGTTTATATGTCTTCCATCATGAAATTTCGGGATGGATTCGATACGACACTTTTCATGCTGATAACGTCCCCGCCAATCAGCAGACGCTTCCCGTAGAGAAACTCCAGAAGAAGACGGCGGAAGCCCTAAATACCTCCTCCCTGCCCTATGGATTGGTGACTTATAAAGATCCGGCCCGTAATTGGTCGGCCATGTTATACAAAGGTGGCCGGGAATCATGGACCTACTTTGGCAGCATGGAAGTTTATAAAACGGCTTACATCAATCCCTACAATGGAGAAATTGAAGGGATTGTTAACGAAAAAAAGGACTTTTTCCAGATCGTCAAGGGAATCCACTGGAGCCTCTTGCTGGCTACACCTATTGGACAGCCTATTATCGCCTGGAGTACGATTATCTTTATTGTTCTGCTGATTACCGGCATGGTTCTCTGGTGGCCTAAGAAATGGAACCGGGCCGGCAAGCAAAAAAGTTTTAAAATTATGTGGAGGGGAACCTGGCGCCGAATCAACTATGATCTCCATAATGTGTTGGGATTCTATTTCCTGATTCTCAGCCTTATCATTGCTTTCACCGGGTTGTACTGGTACATGCCCTCTGTCAAGAAGAGCATCCACTTTATAGGCACCGGCGAATACAAGCTGCCGGCCGGACCTTCCGAAAAAGTAGTGTCCACCATCCCTGACAGCGCTGGTATCTCCTCTCCCCAGGATGTAGTCTACGCCAATGCTTGGGAAGACTATCCTACCGCCTACAGTATTGCTATTACAGCACCAACTGACTCTCAATCGACCATCAGGGCCAGTGTTCGTCCCGATGGCCAGACATACTATGGAAGCAGCAGCCTTCAGTTCGATCAATATTCAGGAGAACTGCTTAGCGCGGATCGATACCAAGACCAAAATGCGGGCGAGAAACTGTTATCGATGAATTATGATATCCATGTGGGAGCCATTGGAGGCCTCCCCGGGAAAATTATCGCCTTCTTTGCAAGCCTGGCATGTGCCAGTCTGCCGATTACCGGCTTCATTATCTGGTTTGATCGCAAAAGACGACAGTGGGCACGGGAGAAAACCGTCCAAAAACGCAAAACAAAATCCACCTCAAGAAAACCAAAAGTTCCGGTGTAGATATGGAAAGAGAGAAAACAACTTTGAGCAAAAAAAGAGATCTGAGAATTGTACAATTTGACCAGTGCAATCATATAGCACTCAAATACAAAAACCTGCTTCTCAACTTCAATCCAGATGGATTTCTAACGTTCACTTCATCTTTTGAGAAACTGAATTTTGATGAACGTGCTGTCCTGTTTCCCGATGGCACCTCGAGGTTGGTGATGCATACCCGATGCCAGGAAATTCAACTTTGTTTTGATCATTCGGAATTTCAAGCCATGAGTGAGGCGTTACAAGAAGCCGCAGTAATGCTGGAAGTACATCAGATACTGTCCTATCAATAATCCATTCACGTGTTGCTTGAAATCCTCGAGCCACTCATTTAAAGATATCCCTATTTGCTTATCGGGATACAGGAATATTGCCCCCTCGGTTACTTCATCACAATATCTCCTCTGCCATATTTCCACTGAAGATACTTGAGCTTAAACAAGCCATATTCATTCTTAAATTGAATATTATATACTTCTGCCTCGGGTTCATTCTTAAAAAACAAGTATCCCTGTGCAGACTCTCCCGGCAAGAGATCAGTCTTACGTAATGCCTTCGATGTCCAGAGTTCCTTTGAATCATTAAGGCCAGAACCTTCAATGCTCCGATTGTATTCCCTCAAAGCATGCTGTATCTGGTTTTCTGTTAACGAATGTGAAGCCCCATTCCCTTCATTGCTAAGCTCTCGGGACAGGTAATCAGTAAGTAAGGCCGTTTGTTCAATTTCATGGAGTAAATCGTCAGTTTTTTGCTCAGCATGAACTTCTGATAACAGCATATCTAATCTTAGCAATTCCTGCTCTGGATCTAATGCTTTAGCAGATGCGATAATCGGTGCATCACTGCCAACCGGCTTATCGATTGCTTCATTCTTGCGTGCTTTATATGAAAACTGGGTGGGTCCAACGTGTAGTATACGGTCAGCATTATTCTCAATTTCTACACTCATGATAAATTGATCCTTAAAATGGCGGTAATACGACATTGTGAGACCAATGCTATCCCCCTTTAGTTCCACATACTTCACTCCTTGTTTAAAACTGGCTTTTTCGGTTACCGGGTGAAGCCGAAATATTGGATCCGGTGCACATGATGTAATGATTAACACTACTCCTGATAAAAAGCTTAGAATCCCTTTCATAATCTACTGGTTTGTTTTTCTTAACGTGTCGAGGGGTTACAAATTCACACTAAGATTTCTATGTCATCCCGAATCCTGATTTATTAGGGCCTGACAGCGATCGCCTCGGGATGACCATTTAGATTCCAACCTCAACTTGTCAAAAATCTAAGCTAACGGCGTGGAGCTATCAATCACATCATAATGTGATTATTTGAACCAAGGGGTATCCAAACGCCAGGTGACAACTAATTATACCCAATAAACATTAAATTTAGTCTTGTCTAAAAAACATATATGCCTTAAATTAAACTTAGCCTTGACTAACAATTAACTTACCTATGAAAAATATAAACGCTTTTTCACTATTCTTGCATTTTTTTGGATTCATATTCTTGGCGATCAACTTTACACAAGCCCAAACCGGAACGGTTAATGGTTCGGTAACCCATGATGGAAAGCCCTTGCCAGGAGTAAATATTTCGCTGCCTGATATCCAGAAAGGGGCCTCAACGAATGCTGAAGGTTTTTATAAAATTAATAACATTCCGGAAGGCTCATACACTCTTCGGGCTACGTTTATAGGCTACAAAGAGTTTACAACTAATATTTCCATCAATGCCGGTCAAACTACACCGGTAGATATAACGCTGAAGAAAGCTACTTCCCAGATGAACGAGATGGTTGTGACCGGCACCATGCGCAAAACCTATGTCAAAGACTCGCCTGTAAAGGTGGAAGTGGTGAATACAGAAAAACTGACCCAAGGTAAAACCAGCTCTAACTTTATGGATCTGGTGGGTTCTGTTAATGGACTAACGACCCAGCTGAATTGTGGTGTTTGTGGCACCAATGCCATCCGGATTAACGGTGTGGAAGGGCCTAATACCGCTGTTTTAATTGATGGCATGCCGATTATGGGAGCCTTGGCATCGGTATATGGCCTCAACGGCATCAGCCCCTCGATCATTGACCAAGTGGAGGTTATTAAAGGTCCTCAATCTACGCTATACGGCACCCAGGCACTGGGCGGAGTGGTAAACATTATCACCAAAAATCCAGCGACGACGCCCACATTTTCGGCGGATGTATATGGGAAAAGTACTGAAGAAGGCAATATCGATATCGCTGCATCTCCGAAGATTGGCCGCTTTAAGGGATTCATTAGCGGCAATACGCTGCGCATGGAGAATTATTTTGACCATAATAATGATCAGTTCAATGATGTAGCTAAAAACTCCCGCATTTCTTTGTTTGGAAAAGGAACCCTTGAGGGGAAAAATGGAGAGCAGCGCATGAATATTGCCGCTAAATTCTATGATGAAAATCGAACGGGTGGCGTCAAAGCCTTTACGGATGACATGCGGGGATCGGATCAAATTTATGGCGAATCCATTTATACACGACGCGCCGAATTAATGACGGATTATCGTCCGGCGGGGCTTGATGAGCGACTACGTTTTAGTGGCGCCTTTACCTATCACGATCAGGATAGCTACTACGGAACCGAGCATTATGATGCCCGCCAAGGGATTATCTACGGTCAATCCACCTGGGATCAGCCCGTTTCGGAATCCTTTCAACTGCTAACCGGGGCAACCCTTCGCTACCAAACCTATAATGATAATACCCCTGCCACTTCTGACGGGACAAACCGGCGATTCATTCCCGGCCTCTTTGCACAGGGCGAACTTTCTTTAGGAGAAGTTACCCTGCTCGGTGGATTGCGGGTTGACCATCATGAAGAGCACGGCTTTGTAACGGCTCCCCGACTTTCGGCAAAATACAGCCCAACGGAACTAATGACCCTGCGTGCAAGCGGCGGCACTGGCTTTAGGGTCGTCAATGTGTTTACCGAAGATCATGCCGCTCTGACCGGATCACGCGAGGTCGTTTTCACTGAAGACCTCGATCCGGAACGCTCACGCAGTGTTACCGCCAGTATTGAACAAATTATTCCCTTTGGAGCCAATCCGATGACCCTAAGCCTTGATGGCTTTTATACCCACTTTTCCAATAAAATTATCCCGGATTATGACCAGGATCCCGATCTGATTGTCTATGAAAATCTGGATGGTTTTTCCGTTACTCGTGGCTTTTCGGTTGGTGTGGATCAAAATTTTACGGTCTTCCCGCTGAGCTATAATGCCAACTTTACGCTTATGGATGTTTTCACCGATGAAGGTGGCCAGCGACAGGCTCTAACCTATGCACCGGACTACACCGGGAATGTTGGATTAACCTATAACTTCAATCCCCTTGATGTATCTATTGGATATACCGGCAACCTTGTAGGGTCAAAACGGATGCCTGACAGTTACGTTGAAGATTTTGGCCGTGACCGGTGGACCCCTGCCTACAGCACCCACGATATTAAATTAAGTAAAGAGTTTACAAACGTGAACAGTGCCAACGGCATTGGATTTGAAGCATATCTCTCGGTCGAAAACCTGTTCGATTATACTCAAGGCAGCCCATTGGTCGATGCCAGTGCTCCATTCGGCCCACAGTTTGATACCATTTATACCTGGGGCCCTCTCGTAGGCCGTACTTTTTCCCTCGGGGCACGAATAAACTTACGATAAGCTTTTACCAGTAAATGCAGAAACAAAAAAACATACTGCTCATTTCCCTCTTCGGGCTCCTACTGACAATGCTATCTGTATCTCCGGCCTATAGCCAGAATCTTGCCTGGCACTCTTTTGACAAGGCGCTTGCCATGGCGGACACTACCAGCCGGCACGTGCTCGTAGACGTGTCGGCTCCCTGGTGTGGCTGGTGCAGGAAGATGAAAAAGGAAGTCTATCCAGCGTTGGATGGAATCCTGTCGGACCAGTTTATTCTTACCCGGCTTAACAGAGATGATAACAGCACTATGCACCGATACCAAGGCAATCGATTGACCTCTATTCGCTTGGCCCAGCATTTTAATGTTCAGGAAGTCCCTGCTGTAGTTCTACTGAGTCCAAAGGGAGCGTATCTAACCCATATCGGTGGATTTATAGAGCCGGATACGCTTAAACCGCTTTTACAATATATTGCCAGTAATGCTTACCGGCATCAATCTTTTGAGCAATTCAAAACAGCCCAACAAAAATTGTAATCTTACGGTAGGTTACGATCGTAAAGCCATAAGGGACATGGTTAGGTGCCGTGTCCCTTAATTTTTGCTACAAAAATATTTTTGGCTACATCATGGCCAATAGCCTGCTCCTCATTTTCTACAAGAAGCGTCAATGGGCCCTTGAAAGGGGCTTTCTCTTTTAATTCTATTTTTATACCCGGAAGCATCCCTATCTTTTCAAGGTAGCGAAGCAGCTCAGGGTCCTGATCTTTGACACGACTCAAGATATACTCCTGATTAGGTTCAGCTTCGATCAAAGGTTGCGCATCCATCCGCGGCATAATACCCTCTTTTGAAGGGATAGGATCCCCATGGGGGTCGTGAGTAGGATCATCAAGCAGAGTTGCGATTTTATCTTCAAACTGTTCTGAAATATGGTGCTCCAGCTTTTCTGCCTCATCGTGCACTTCATCCCAAGAATAACCCATTACTTCTAATAAGTAGAGCTCCAGCAGGCGATGATGCCGAATGATTTCCAGCGCAATCTTTTTGCCGGATTTGGTAAGTTTTGATCCTTTGTACGATTGATAATCGACCAGCCCCATCTCTGACAATCGTTTAATCATATTTGTAGCTGAAGCAGAAGAAACCTCCAGCGATTCCGCAATCTTTGTGGTGGATGCACGCTCACCCTCTGATTGTAACGTAAATATGGCCTTTAAGTAATCCTCAATCGACTGGCTTAAAATCATGATATTACAACTAATCGCTAATGTTACATCTGTGCAAATATATTAATATCCATAGTCGATTACAGTAAAAAATAGTGAATTATCATATTTCGACTCCATGGTTTTTCAGGTACTTCTGGAAGGCAATTGTATTATATAAATCGCTGCCAACATAGGCTAATAACTTGTCAAAAATTCTTACTGCCATAAAGCCGGGCTGGGTTCCGATAACGGCTCCTTCCGAATCCAGAAAGATAGTAGTAGGTGTTCGGCTGCACGCCCGAAAACGACGAGCCAGTGACTGCTCCGTAATCGGTTGGCCAATAAATGGATTTTCCTGTCGGATTCAATATTTAGCCACACCGGATAAAAATACTTTGCCAAGCTGCCTGCCACTGATTGCTTCGGAAAAACCTGGTTGTGCATCTTTTTGCAATAACCACACCACTCAGCTTCAGCAAAAATCATAACCTTTTTATCACTGTCGGCGGCCTGAGCTTGTGCCTCCTGCAAAGAAAGCCAGCTTATTGTTTGGGCTCCTGCCAAAGAGGGTATCAAAACCACTATAAAAGCAAGGATACTAATTTTGTATTTCAAAATAGTATAGCAGAGATCTTGACATTTTTTTGAACCATTTTCAATTAAACGGCTAACCCGAGGTAATCTTATGATTTCATTTTCATTATAACTACCGTCATGTCATCATGTTGTTTGGCAGATCCAATATAAGTATTGAGGTCATCCGAAAGTACCTGGAGTAAATCTTCAGCCGATGAATCTCCATGTTTAGCCAACAAGTTATTCAGCCGATATGTGCCATAAAAGGTTTGGTTCTCGTTCAGCGCTTCAACAATACCATCGGTATAAAGTATCAAAGCGTCATTTTTTGTTAGTTCAACTTTCATTTCTTCAATGTTATCATCAAAAGAGCGGCCGGTTGTGAGGCCAATACCAATACCGCCGGGTTGCAATTCTTCGATCGTTTCTTTGTGGGTATCAAGCCGCAGTATTGGATTATGACCAGCCCGGGCAAATCGGAATTCTTTCTTTTTTAAGTCGACAATACCATAGGCCAGCGATATAAAAATACCTCGCGGCGCATTGTCACAAAATAGTCGATTGGCCTTCTTTAATAGCTCTACGGGTGACTCTATCTCCCGGCATAAGCTGTGCAATACTCCTTTAACGAACGTCATATAAAAGGCAGCTTGTATGCCCTTACCACTGACATCACCGATAGCTACCGCCAAGCGGTGGTCATCCAGTTGTATAAAATCATAGTAATCGCCGCCCGTTTCATAAGCGGGTTTGCATATTCCTGCTAATTCAAGATGTTCAAACTCCGGGGTACGAACCGGCAAAAAAGATTCCTGCACGTTGCGGGCGATGCGAAGCTCTTGTTTGATACGTTCTTCCTGGGCCAGTTCATCCACATAATCGGGAACAAAGCGAGAAAGAACCTTTTCTTCTTTACCACGCATCACTGACCATAAGCCTGTGAAGAAGAGGACGCCCACCAGTATTGTAAATAGAATAAAGATGTAGCCATCCATCGAATCGGGAACAATCCAGCCTGAGGCTGTGCTTAATAAGCCAAGGAAAAGAAAGTGGCTTAATAACAGCGTTAGGATATCCCACTGCAAATAGATCAAGACCAAGGCTAACCCCATGACTGTAGCAATAGCTATCTCCTGAAGCAAAGGGCCGTAACTGCCCAGCACGGGCATCACAATAGCACAAGCCAGCACCATAAAGGCTGCTGTTATTACTTTGCTTCCCGTTATGGCATAGACTTGGCCCCCTAATACTAAAAATATTCCTAACCCCAGGCTTAATGTTATCCAACCGATACGGAGTATAAAATTTAAGGGTGGCCAGGCAGCCCGTTCATGCAGAAACACATACTCCATATCCAAATAAAAATTGGGAAAGATCCATAACAGAACCGTCCACAAGCCTGCTAAAATGAAGGCAAGTCCCACCGACCGCATGAGCATAAAACCAATCGGTTTATTAAAGAGCATGCCCTGCCGTAGGTAGTCGTACAGGTTAAGTTTATCCTCCCAGTGCTGCCGGGTAATAGAATCTCCTATAGCTGTTAGTACAAAAAATCCCAATGAAGAAACAGCTCCGGCAATACCGATGCCAATGAGTATAAAAACGGCTATCGTCCAGTTGCCGGAATTTCCCAAAAAACTGATTTGAGAAATAGCCGGCAACAACATTTGGATGGATACCATTACGCCACCAAGCACGGCTATAATCAGCGCTGGTGGTGTATCTATGGCTCGTGCCCGAATCCTGAAAAAGAACATGATGATGGCTGCAATGCCAAAAAGGAAGATAACGACTCCACGCAGTACCGGCCATATTTCTTGAAGAAGATTCTCCCCACTGTTATTGGCGTTATAAACGGAGGTGAGACTCAACAGCCCCCCGGTGGAGGTGAGTCGAACATCAACTGTTAACTCTTGGTTGAGCTGGGGCTCCATCCAGCGGTAACGGGCCGTGGCTGTAGCCGAACTATTCATGCGGCCCAGTCGTACCGTATCTCTATGCAGTGTTTGGGTATCCCATCCGGTTTGATCGAGGTAGTGAGATGCCATATTAAATATATCTTCCCTAAATAAAAGGATAGGCCGTCCGCGGCTAAAAAGCGTATCCAGCCGGCTTAACGAATGTAGTGAATCCATGAACGAATGGGGTTCGTTCGGCTGGTTAGCAAAAATAAATTTAGGGATGAGCGTCGAATCGGTAGCTTCTGACAGTCTCTTCTGTGCTTGCTCCCGGTTTTCTTTAAAGATAGATGCCAAGACCGACCTGTTTATCGTTTTGGTTGGCAAAATAGCTCCATCATTCACCAATTCTATCGGACTTCCATCCGTGTTAAAGCGAAGACGAATGCCTTCTTCATCGGGCTCTTGCTCTTCATCTGTCTCTTCATCCTCAACCTGGCGGTTTACAGCGTCACCAACCGGATTAAATTGCACTTCCCAGAAAAAAGGATTGATATTGGCAACCGGGGTGCCTCTCATCTGTGCTACCAGTTGGGAACGCCCTACCTTATATTGCAAACTATCCAGCAGTTTTCGATTACCCTCAAACTTTATTTCCGAATCATAATCGTTGGCTGAATATCCCAGCAGTTCGAGGGTGCGCTCGGCCTCCTGACGTAACGAGTCTTTTTCGATAGAGAGATCAATGGAACTACGGGGATCTTGCGAGGCATATCCCACAAAAAACCACACGGCTGCAATCAGCCCCACAGCAAAAAAGCTATATTCTCTTATAGAATAATTCACAAACACCTGCAATCATGTTAAATCTACTGTTTCATTCTTTCACGTAGAATATGTGAAAATGTTTTGAGAATTAATATCTATCATACTTTGTTCTTAGCTGTAAATTTAAAGTATCTTAATCTGACTATATCCATGTGTCTGATAACGTTTGCGTATCAACAGCATCCCGACTATAAATTGATTTTAGTAGCAAACCGGGATGAAGCCTACAACCGCCCCACCCGCGGCGCCGACTTTTGGCCCGAGCATCCGAATATATTAGCCGGCAAAGATCTAAAGGCCGGTGGTACATGGATGGGCATCAACCAATCCGGCCATTTTGCTGCGATCACGAATTATCGCGACCCCCAGATTTCAAAGACCAATCCTCCCAGTCGTGGACAGCTTGTTCTCAATTACTTGACTGACAATACGGATCCCATCACCTACCTGCAAAATAAAGCTCCAGAAACAGACCGCTACATGGGCTTTAACCTGCTGGTGGGCACCCCCCATAAAATGGGTTACTACTCCAACCAACAGCAAAACATTCGGAACTTGGGTCCGGGCCTGTATGGTCTAAGCAACCACCTTTTGGATACCCCCTGGCCTAAGACCAAACAATCTAAAGAACAGTTGGAAATGCTCATAGAACAGGATAAGATATCTGAAGAATCCCTTTTCAAACTGTTATCGGATGATACGGAAGCGCCCGAGGATCAGCTGCCGGACACGGGCATCCCGAAAGAAGTTGAAAAGAAAATTTCTCCTGTCTTTATCAAAACAGATGAGTATGGCACCCGCTGTTCAACGGTTCTACTGATCGATCAAGATAACAAGGTGTCCTTTTCGGAACGCCGTTTTAAAGCAGGTACCCTGGAGATTGCCGAGAAAAACAGTTTCGAGTTCTCTCTTAGGGAGAGTAACTAATATGGCACAAGCGGACGCTTGCGCCAGGATGGTTTTTAGTTTAGCTATGCTAAAATAGCTTTACACTCATGTTGAATAGTACATACTGAGTTGTTGTTCCGCGAGTGAATTTCACGATGCATATTCTATTTAATTTCCCCTCTTTACTGGTTCGAGGAGCTCAATCATGCCAATTTCTACTTTTTTTATCTTAGCTGTATTTGGAAGAAATACAACGCCACATATACCTTACTTCCATTTAAAAACTGGGGCGAGCGTCCGCTCGTGCCACCACAACTCAAAGCAATTGTATGATTGTGTTACTTAATCCAGGGTTGTAACGGCAGCTTCTTTGCCTTCAGGCGTATATTCTTCAGGATCCGGAATACGGCCAAACTGATAAATAATACCCACAATAAGGGCTATACCAGCTGGATAAATAATCCACCAGGGAATGCTAATCACCAACATACTGACCATTCCTAAGATACTAATTACTCCTACAATCATAGCATAGGGCAACTGGGTATTGACGTGCTCCACATGATCACATTGGGTAGCAATAGAACTGAGAATAGTTGTATCCGAAATGGGAGAACAGTGATCGCCCCACACCGACCCGCCTAATACAGCACTGACACTGGCATAAATAATTTCATGTGTCACTTCAAACGGCAAACCGCTGTTATTTCCAATTTCCCAGGCCAACGGAACAACAAGGGGCATCAGGATACCCATAGTTCCCCAGCTGGAACCCGTTGCAAAGGAGGTCAAGGCCGAAAGCACCAAGACAATGGCCGGCAACCAATAGGGGTTTAGCGTCTCGCCAAAGACTGACATCAAGTAGTCGGCCGTTCCCAGCTCTACGGTAAGGGCGCTCAGTGCCCATGCCATGACCAGGATCAGCAGACCATCGAACATGGTATGCATGCCCTCCATCATACCCTCGATCATTTCTTCGATCTTCAATAGCTTCTTTGCAAGCGTCATAACAATAGCTACTACGATAGAAATGAGTGATCCCCAGAGCAAGGCTTTGTATGAGTCGGCTGTTTCAATAATAGCTTGTACAGAGCTGCCCTCGCCGGTGATAAACAAACCACCGACTGTTCCAAAAATGAGCGTCAGGATTGGTAAAGCGGCATTACTCCAGTGAGAGACCTTCTTATTTTCTTCATCATCCTTAATCTTATCCTTCCAGAGGTTATAACGATCAAGTTCGGGTTGGTGCTTGGCTTTATAGAGATTTATACGCGCTGTTAACATGGTGGCGAAATCACGGCCCGACCAGGCAATCAACAGTACAAAGCAAATGGTGAAAAAAGCATAAAAATTATAAGGCAGTGAGTTTATAAATACCCCATAAGCCGATTCATTGAAATTGGGCATCTTTGATTCTGCATCAGCGATAAAGCCAACCATGGCACCTATCCACGTACTCACCAAAGCAATAGTAGCAACGGGGGCAGCGGTAGCATCTACCAGGTAGGCAAGCTTAGCACGCGAAATTCTCAATTTGTCGGTAAGTGGACGCATGGTATTGCCCACAACCATCGTATTGGCATAATCATCAAAAAAGACGATGAAGCCCATGAGCGAAGTCATCAGCTGTCCGTGTACTTTCGTACGCACAAACTTTGTAATTCGCTGGATAACTCCGCGCGTTCCACCATTGTCGGTAATGATACCGACCATCCCCCCGATTAAAAGCGTAAAAACGATAATGCTCATATGGCTAACATCCGCCGTAGCAGGAACAATGTAGTCACTAAGCGCGGCAAAAAAACTGGTGAAAAGCCCCCCAAACGAAAGATCTCCAGCTAAAAAAGCGCCACACCATATACCCAAAAACAATGCAAACAATACTTGCCGAAAGATAAGCGCAATAGCAATTGCAACAAGCGGGGGCAAAATACTGAGCCAGGACCCCGTTACCCCCGTTTCTCCTACCTCTTGCACAAATGATGGCCCTGAAAAACCATGGGCTACGTTAATCAATATAAAAATGGAGCATATGCCGGCAATCCAATAAAATACTTTCTGCTTCATTTAATCGGCCTTAATTAATCTTAAGCTGATCCATAATCGATTTATGAAAATACAATCTCTGTACTTATTTGCCAGAAAAAAATTTATAGTAAAAAACCCTGAGGGTTTGAGAAACCCTCAGGGTTTAAATATTGATGGTTTAAAGTTACCCTAATTTTTCGATGGCTGTATTAATGCGGTGGATGGTTGTTTCTTTGCCTAACAGCTCAAGCGTAGGCGTAAGATCGGGCCCATACCCCATGCCTGATACGGCTACCCGCAGAGGCATCATCAAAGGGCCAAAACCAACGTCATGAGCGTTGATGACCTCTTTAATTTTATCCTTCAGAATTTTAGCCTTGAACTCATCTTCATCCAATTTCTCCACCTCTTCCACATATGCACTAAGCAGCTCAGCACTGTTGTCTTTCCATTTTTTAAGCGCCCGATCCTCATATCCTTCCGGATCTTCAAAGAAGAAGCGACCGATGGTCACAAAATCTTCAATTTTACTAACCCGATCTTTCATCAGCGGGATGATCTGCTTCATATATTCTTCATCGGGCTCAATACCATGCTCCTCAGCAATCACTTTAACCCGCGGATACAGCTCATCAACCGGTTTTTCCCGTAAATAGTGCTCATTGTACCAGGTCAACTTTTTATAATCAAATACGGCCCCGCCTTTGCTTACACGATCCAGCGAAAACAGGTCAATAAGTTCATCCATGGTATGCAGTTCCGTATCGTCACCGGGACTCCATCCCAGGTACGCCAGGAAGTTTACGAGCGCTTCGGGTTCAAACTTTTGCTCGATGTAATCTTTGGTATTGATCGGGATACCTTCGCTCTCGGCTTTTCGCTTAGAGAGCTTTCCACCGCTGGGCGACATGATAAGCGGCAAGTGCGCCATTTTGGGCGGTTCCCATCCAAAATATTCGTACATCAGGATGTGTTTGGGCGCACTGCTCAGCCATTCCTCGCCTCGAATAACGTGGGTAATTTCCATCAGGTGGTCATCCACTACGTTTGCCAAATGATAGGTCGGCATGCCATCAGACTTCAACAGTACTTGGTCATCCAGGCCTTTGCTTTCAAAGGATACAAAACCACGCACTTCGTCTTCAAATCGGATGGTTTCACGGCGGGGCACCTTCAAGCGAATAACATACTCTTCACCTTCTTCCAGTTTACGCTCCACCTCTTCCTGCGGAAGGGTAAGGCTATTCTTCATCGACATGCGTGTGATGGCATCGTACTTAGGTGCGGGATTCCCGGATTTCTTCAACCGCTCGCGCATCTGATCCAGCTCTTCGGGCGTATCGAAGGCGTAGTAAGCCTGCCCCTGCTCTACCAGCTGCTCGGCATACTGTGCATACATCTCCTTTCGTTCACTTTGGCGATACGGACCTACTTCACCGGGGTTCTCCGGACCTTCATCAATTTCCATTCCGGTCCATTTTAACGACTCTATAATATCTTGCTCGGCCCCTTCTACATAGCGGGTCTGATCGGTGTCTTCGATGCGTAACACAAACACTCCATCCTCATGACCCTTGGCAAATAAATAATTATATAAAGCCGTGCGCAATCCACCGATATGTAGCATACCTGTGGGCGACGGCGCAAAACGTACACGTACAGAACCTTTCATAAATAGCGTTTAGTTAGTTTGATTTTGATCTGTAAACGCTAAAAATAAAGCTTCTGTAGCATTAAGGCTAATTATTAGCCAGCAATTCTAAGGCCTTTTACCATTACCTGATGGGAAGGGTAACACTAACCTGGTGTGTAACTACATTGGCATTATTAAGCGCCAGGTCACCATCCGGGGCAAAAATGAAATCTCCGGCACCAGCCGACATATTACTAAACCCTGCCTCTGCTACGTTGCTGCCAGAAACGGTGCCGGGCTGCCCGGTTCCCGCTGTTATCAAAGCGGTGTAGGTTATCTCTACGCTTTCAAAGAGTGCACCAGCCGAGAGGCTAAAATTCCATTCCGTCCAGTGCTCCCGTTGCTTGCGAAAGGTATCCTCTACGTAGTCATTTTGTTTGAGCTCATACCGAAAGGTCTTGGCACTAATCCCTGCTTCCAAAAGCGCATGTCTCCCTCTCCAGCCGACTCCCGTTTTTACAACTGAATTCAAAAATGCAAAATCGTTTTCAATCGTCTTCTCGCCCTTCTCCACCAAAACTTTGGTTTCGTCAGTATTCATAATATCATTTTGAGCTTCAACCCAAGTATTGCTCCATACTGGCTCAAAGATCACATCCGCCCCGAACGTTACGCCGTCATCCGCGGTTGTGGATGTCCCCAGTCCGATGTTAAAAGCCCAAGTATTTCCCGGGTCTCGCGGGATATTCATCAGCTCATAATTGGGTATTTTGGGATGCGTTTTATAGTTGAGGGTAAGAATACTGCCCCAACGCCAGGTACTCTCGTTAAACGGACGGTCATATCCCAAATGCAATCCCCAGGTATTGGTTTTATCTTTATTTTTTCGAGAATTTTCTGATTCTGGGACAACCGTCAAACTATTTTCGGCAAATGTTGGCTGACATGCCATACAGGGACTTCCATAGCTCACAGTATGGGTCATATCCGTGCGGGCAAACAGGGTTAACACTTCATAGTGGCCGCCATTATTTAATTTACCATCGATCCCCAGCCGAACATCCAGCATATGGCCATCTTGCTCAATGCGCTGACTCCGTGGATACAAAAGATCGACTCCACCCATGGCATCCAGTCCGGCCCAGAAGAAACGTCCGCCTAACGAGGTCTGTGTACCTAGCCGGCGTCCGCCTTGAACCCACAAGTAGTTGTTATTGGATGATTCATCTTTCAGCAAGTTAGTTCCCGGCGAGGCCCGATCCATATCCTGGATAGCTATTCCCAGGCCACCGAACCAGTAATCACCGGCGGTCAACCCACCCACCGACAGGGTTTTAGCCCCGCCGTTTCCATCTGTAATACGATAAAAGGTGGGGTTCATAAAAATCTGTGCAGTATTGAGCCTGCCGGTTTTCGCAGGATTGGCGAGCGCATCCGCCAGCGTATCATCCAGAGCAATTGATACACCTCCCATGCCGGTATTAACCGGTGGCTGTACCAAAAATTGATCTCCCGTAGCTACCGGGGCTGTTTTTAAATTGATAAGCTGTGCCACTGAATGTGTAGGTCGGAATAGCCCAAAGCTTGCAAAGACGACTATTAACAGAATAACTTTTTTCAATAGATGCATTCCACCAGTTCCAGATTATTAAGGTTCGGTCGTACTTATTAATACACACTGATGGCCGCCTATAACTATCCCTTGATCTCCTTTTAAATAAAAAAGTCGGGATATGGGGGTAAGCCCATTCCCGACCCTGCGTCTCTCTGGGGGATTCTTTAAGTCAATAGAGGGATGTATGGCCACATCCCCGCTTTTATTACACATAAACTGGAAGGGATAACTATTATTAATTCAGATTATTTTTGGGAACAAAATATTTAAGCGGATAGGTCAGAACTTCATCTGAATACTGAGTGAGGGATGAAAGCCCGGCATGGTTCTCTTCTGTATTTTGTACTCATTATTGGATTCTTCCTTCGGTCGCAAACTCCAGTCGATAGTATTGCGTCGGTCAAGCACGTTGATCAGGTCCAGGCGCAGTTCCATATCCACAAGATCGAAAGAGGGCTGATAACTGAGCGACAAATCAAGTTGGTGGAAAGGGGCCAACCGATCGTCTTCCGGATGAGTGAAAACAAAATCCCCAAACCTGCCGCCTCCTTCAAAAAACAGATAATTGTAATAAGTCTGCCGAAAGCCCCAGGCTCGTCCCCAAACGGTCTGCCATTTGGCAACGGCTGTCCAATCCGATAAAAATCGCCACAAGCTTCGTACCTGCAATCGATGGGGCTCATTCCATGAAGCTGGTAGTGCCCGCCCAAACTGGGTATCCAGGTTAATACGGTTGTAGTTAAAGTCATATCCTAACATAAATTTAAGCCTGGCATTACTTACCGCTTGGTGAAATCGGATAGCCGCTCCGATATTTTCCATCTCTGTAGTTTCGGCAAAAGCATTGAGCGTCGATCGATTGATGTCTTCTTCTCTCAGCAGGTTCTGGTACGACACCGTATAGGTCGTTGGCTGCCATTTGTAAAAGCCCTCAAGCTTGATCGTTGTCTCATCAGCGGGTTGAAAATTAAATGAACCTCCAATATGCCAGGCTTTAGGAGCTTTTGATAATCCCTCATGAGACCAGATGCTGAAGGATGGAACCAGCGATGTTGGCCCCGGGTTCGTCACTTCAAACTGATTGACAAACTGGTGGTAAAGTCCTCCTGAAAAACGAACCGACCAGTAGCCAATACCAGCATCCGGCTGATCAAATTGAATACTGCCGCGGGGTTCAGCATAAATCCGGCCAAAAGCACTTGCATAGGTAAGCCTGTTACCTAAGCTAAGCTTCCAGTATTTGCCCCTTTTCCAGTTGCCTTTTATATAGTTGCCTAAAAGAACCGACTCCTGATCAGCAAGGGTGGGTAAATAAAACAGATCGGTAAAATTGATCCGGGACCGAATATGGTCGGCTTGCAACCCTACTTCTAAATCAAACTGTGGACTAAAACTATAGGTTGCATCGGTACGGGCAATTAAATGCTGAATCCGGTTACTGTTCCGTTGATTGGGAAGCAGGTTATAGTCAACTGGGTATTCTCCGAAAGCAGGAGCATCGGCTAAGCTTTCTGATGACAAATTATTAAATCCAGGTACAATAGCATCGTTACTTCCATTCAGCGAATAGTTGTGCTGAAATCGATTCGAGGTAAAGCTGACTTGGGTTTCTAAATCTATTCGTGATGAGATCAAATGATTGTAGGAAATCTGTCCCATGAAATTGTTCCAGTAATAGGCATCGCCTGCTTTCAGATATCTTGGGGCATCATCGGAAGGGGGCGCTTGCCTTAACAGACCAGTGGTTACATTATTTTCACCCAAATAAAACGAAGCCGAGAATGTCTGATAATCATCAATATCATAGGCTGATGCCAGGTGTAAGTCGTAAAAACGCACCTTTGACTTATGCTTATAGGGCTCATAACGAGAAGCATCCTGCTCAATATCTACCAGCTGGTTTGTTGTCAGGGGATCGAGCTCATTCCACTGCTGCAGGGTTCCCTTCAAGGTGGGCTCCTGATACACACCCCAGTAGTTGGATCGTGCAGCAGCCATTATTGAAAGCGCCGGGTCTGAATCCTTTTTATTTAATACCTGGATTTCTGCCCGAATATTTACGCTCAAAGGATCTGCCTGTATTAAAAACTGATGATCATCCATACTGCTAAGTTCATGATCTAGGTTAATCAACCCGGCAATTTGGCTGCCTTCAGATACATCATACCCTGCCTTGTGGATCTGAACTTTATTAATAGCATAGGGACTAAAGGCACTGAACATTTTTCCAAAACTAAAAGGGTTATAGACAGGAACACCATCAAGTTGGATACGATGTTCCCCCTGCTGCCCTCCCTGCAAATGTACATCCGCCATTGACAGGCCGTGCTGTACGCCAGAAAAGAGGCTCAGTGACCGAAGGGCATCTGGTATTCTACTGCCGGCCCGCCATTTTCGGTGTCCTATAGACGCACCCTCACTACTCATTGGAACTTGAGGAATATGCCCGGTAACGACGATGGGCATAAAGTCCACAGGCTCGGGCTTTAGCTCCACTTGTTCCCGCAGATTTTCATTGGGTGTAATATCGATGGTCTTATATACCGGCTCATACCCTACATAGCTAAAAACGATGTTATAAGATCCCGATATCAGGTTATCGAGTGCGAATCGCCCCCCACGCCCGGTACTCGTACCGCCGGGAGCATTAGTCACCCTGACCGAAGCTCCGGGGAGGGGTTCTCCTGTTGAAAGGTCAACAATTTTACCGGAATAAGATCCATAGGAAGGATCATCAGTAACCTTTTTAACAATGACAACCGTTCCCGATGAAAGGGTTATAAAATCGAGCGAAGTGGCTTGCAACACTCCCCGCAAAATTTCTGGTACATTCTCATCCTCGATACGGGTATAGACGCTCACTCCCTCGATAATACCCGGATCATAAACCATATCGGTTGCTGTTTTATCTGCAATAGTTTGCAAAACAGAGGACAACGACTGGCCGCGAAAATCAAAGGAGAACTGTTCTGTTTGCTGATCCTGAGCTAAAGACGGAATCCAACAAAGCATCATCAGCAGAAAGCCAATTCCTTTGTAGAAGCTATTAGATGTTAACTTGACCTTAACCATTGATATGAAAATTCAACTTTTAAAATAACCTCCCGGTACAGCATTCTTTACTTATAGACTCGGTACCCATCTACTGTTTTCGCATATCTCAATCCTTTAACACGACAAATATCCTTTAGGACAGAGGCCGCCTCTTTGGGATTATTATAAAAGGCTGTTAACGTTTCATCAGCTAATTGTTGTGCTTTCAATTCAATCGTTATGTTGAACCTTCGCTCAAGCTCTGCAAAGATTGTCCGTAGTGACTCCTCATGAAACAAGAGCTTATGCTCTCGCCATCCGATTCTTTTCTCGACTTCTACTGGTTTCGGGGTAGTAAGCTCCTCCAGTGAGCCTATCCAGCTGCTCAACTCTCCCTTTTGTATGGTAACAAAACGCTTCGGTGTATTTACTGGATAAAATTGAACCTCACCCTCAGTCACCGCTACCTCTGTCTTTTGATCTGGATCCTCATCCCAGGAACGAACATTAAACTGGGTTCCAGTCACCTTTACAGCTGATCCATTGGCTTCGATAATGAAAGGATGATCGCCCGACTCTACAGAGAAAAAGGCTTCTCCCTCGAGGCTGACATCCCGGTTGGCAAATGCAAAAAGACGATTATATTGCAGTTGGCTACCGCTATTAAGTTCAACTACAGATCCATCCGGCAACGTTGTTTGCACTATTTCTCCCCGGGGAGCTGTTACAGTCTGAGGAACAAAAAGTAACCCTGCCGCCAACACCAACATTAGTACGGCTGCTGCCGCAAACCACCTCCATTTTATATCTGGGGCTTTCGATTTTGTAAGGCGTTCCTGTATAGCTGCCAAATCCTGCTCAATTTCTTGGTCACTGACCTCAATAGTAGAGGTTTCTGCCTGGCTGCTCAGCTCCCACATTTCCTTAAGGTCATCTTTTTCTTTTCCCGAAAACTGGCCAAAGAAATCTTTGTGTCCATTCTTTTGGTATTTGTCAGAGGTATCGTTTTTCATAATGTTCGATCTTTTGTTTCCTGCTTCTTATATATATCATATCGCTCTCTCAAAAATTTTAGTGCTGCTACGATATGATTGTTTACCGTATTGGGCGATACTTCCATCACCCCGGCAATCTCATCATGGTCCAGTCCTTCAAAACGGCTAAGCCTGAATGCTTCACGCTGGCGGCCTGGCAATTCTTCAATCCACTTTCGCATTAAATCTGAAAGTTTTTGTTCTTTTTTATCCGAACTGCCTATATTGAAACTGCTATCAGTGACTAAAGGCTCATAGTCTTCCAGGCCGACAGTCTCCTTTGAATGGTCACGGATATAATTCAATGATTTATTCCTGACCGTTTTGTACAAATAAGCTTTCACAGATCCATTAGGATCAATGCGAGACCGGTTTTCCCACAAGGCTACAAACGACTCTTGCACAATATCACGAATAATAGCTCGGTTGCTGTTATACTTTGCTGCAAAATTGATAAGCCCGGGGTATAGCGACCGGAATAGGCTATTCAATGCCTTCCGGTCGGAGTTGGAAATCCTTTTACCCCAAATACGTATTTGCTTATCAGACAACTTGGCCATGTGTTTGTTCTACTACTTATACACCTTGGATAGACAGTATAACTATTGTAAAACTTATTTTTTATGATGTTGTATCAGAATTAGCCATAGTATTAGATAACTGGAAGGCTAAATCATCCAGAAGACAATCTTTGCTATGGTATGATATATGTCCTCACAATTATTGCTCTTCTCCATTTACAAATCATAAATAAGCTTTATTTTTTGATGGAAATACGAAACGGAATCGATTAATAATCTTTCCAACCCACGGTAATCTTAATCCCCTCAAAAAAAATCCTCTATGAACGATAAAACCATTAGCTGGAGACAATTCGAACAGATTGAACTACGTGTAGGCACCATTACTGAAGCCTACTCCTTCCCTGAAGCCCATAAACCAGCTTACAAGTTAACGGTAGACTTTGGTGAAGAAATAGGTCTTAAAAAAAGCAGTGCCCAAATTACCGACTTGTATTCCAAAGAGGACCTCATTGGTAAACAAGTCATTGGCGTTGTTAATTTTCCACCAAAGCAAATTGGCCCTTTTATTTCGGAGTGTTTGGTAACCGGTTTTTATAATGAGCAAGAAAAAGTTGTACTTGCTATTCCTGACCAAGAAGTTTCTAATGGTCTTAAACTAAACTAATTTCCAAAGCATCAGGGGTTCATTTAGTGATAATAATCTGTAGCTTGCCATTTTAACACTTGAAACACTTGTAATGATTTAATAAAATACAAGCTAATATAACATGTTCTGTTCATCTTAATTTTTTATTTACTTAACATCATGGATTATCGACTATCCTCAAGACTTGTAGTAGCTTTTTTTCTTAGCCTTTTAGTATCTGCATGTGCTACCACGCAATCCGCAGTTGATCCAAATATTCCTCATACCTACTCAAATAGCTTTGAAGAAGTGATTAACGCATCACAAGAAGCATTAGCCAATGCAGGTATGAAGATACTGAAATCGAAACAAATTGATCAAAACAACTACCATTACCACTATTTTAAGACACGGTATGATGTTGCCGGCAATAATAACTCTGAAGGTGGGCTTGGGGCAGACCTAAACATTACCAAAATTTCTGACAATATAACCAAGGTTGTTATCAAAGAAGAAACTCAGTCTGGTTTAGTACCTGGTTCGCACAAAGAAAATTTAGGTAAAGATTTATTACGTGAATTAAATAAGCTTTTAAACCATAACAGCCAGGATCAAAATAGCTAACACACCTTTGGTGTTGGATAATATTCTATAAGCGAGTGTACCCTTCGGCATCCCCCCCTATCAGGCCGAAGGGCAAAAACGAAATAAGTTTACCTTACTATTATGGTGCACTCACCAAAACGATCTCTTCAGCTACCAGTCCCTTTTCATTTTCGATAAGGTCAAATTCAAAAATAAGATGACGACTTGGTAGAAACTCGGTATCAAGGTTATTTTCAAATTGAGAAATATGGGCAAAAACCGTCTGGTAAGGCGACTCTTCGAACCGGGAATCTGTAATCCAAAGGTTTTCATTCAGTTTAACCAAATAACGCAGGAATCCATATCCATCGTTGTGGGAAAAGTCGTAACAAACACCCCGAACGCGTGACCCGACTTCCCCCCATCCATAGGGCGATTCGATAGGCAACAGTCCCGGAATTAGGTATCCCGATATATATAAATCCACTTCTTTTCGAAGCTCCGGGGACATATCATCAAAACCCACCAATTCAACCCGGGTTCCTTTTTCTTGGATTGCACGTATCACACTCACGTAACTACCGTTATTGGTGAGTAAGATTATTTTATCAAGATGGTCAGCCTGGGTAAGCATATCCACAGCCATATCCATATCGACGGTGGATTTAGTAATAACTTCCTCCGTCGATTCATCCTCATAATATTGCATTGGCTTTTCGATAACCTTAAACTCAAAATCACGGAGCACCTCACTAAAGCGTTCTGTTTTTTGGCGGTAGGATTCATCCATTTCTGCCCGTTCCTGGTCATATGCCAGGTAGACATTCATTCTTGAAGGAACGCAGCCATCACGGGTGGCAAATTTACGGAGGATATCGTAACGTAAGCCGAACCCACCGTTCATGGTTACATTGACCGCGTCCACGAAAATACCAACATTCCCTTGCATAATACTTTCTCCAATAATTTCGAATTATTAAAACCCAAATATTATCTACCAACCCAAGCAGAAGCCTTTAATTAAACCCGGGTTGTAATGAGCACACTGAACTACTTTTCCGATGTAGGCCAAGCTAATAATATTAATCCTACGCTACCTACCAATAACAATATTAGGCGGCTTGTCCATTCCGAAACAATCCATTGATTCAGATAAGGTTGCAGCAACAGACACGCCACAGTTATAAAAATCATCCCAAAAGCACGCCCCATTTGATAATTAACCTGGTACACTTTTACACTCTGTTGATAAAGCAACAAAGCCATAGCGGCATAGCTAATCAACGTGGCAGCAGCGGACCCCATCATACCCAAATAGGGTAATAATAAAAGGTTACCGGCAATTGTCACAGCCGCTCCGATAAGGGTAATTACGGGTAGAACTTTTGTTTTTTCGCGAATAAAAATGCCCGCAGAAAAATTCATATACCAGCCCTGAAACCAGTAGGCCGCTAAAAGAAGGGGGACGATATTGAGCCCTAACCAATACTCCTTTCCAATTATAAAAGCGTCTAAAACAGGGACTTTTATCTGTACAATCTGATCGATAAACAAAGCAACTATTAAAAAACAAATACCGGCTACAGCATTAAAGTATCGAAAAACTTCTCGGTATAAATCTTCTGACTCCGGATCATCGGCATGCCGTAAAAAGAATGGCTGCCAGGCCATTTTAAACATCGTTACAACTAACAGCATAAAGACCCCAAGCTTATAACAGGCATTATAAATCCCTACCACGGCCTCGTGGGTAAATCCAGATCCATAAAGCTGATGAATTGTCCCTTCCGGTAGATAGTTGTTCAATAAAAATCTATCCAGGCTTTCATTTATAGCATAACCCAACCCCCCGGGGATAAAAGGGAGCCCAAAAGCCAATGCTTTATCAAAAAGGGACCGTTTGACGGAACCTCTCAGCATATGTCTCGTCAAAATCCAAAGAACAATTGTAGTGACGGCGGAGGCAATCAGGTTTGCTATAAAAACTGCCTCTATTCCCCATCCCAGTCCAAGAATAAAATAAAAGTTAAGCCCGATATTTAGGAGGACATCCGCCGTCCGGATAACAGCAAAAGAGACGGACTTTCGCACCAGTCGAAGCTCTGCAAATGGAACCTTTCCCAGTGTGTCAAACCAAATGATGCCAATCATTAAAAAATAGAAGTTCTGCATTTCAGGACTTAGACTCATCAAAGGCATCAGAGCAGGGGCAAACAACCAGAGTAAAACAGCTAATATTGTTGCCACCACAAGCAAGGCTACTTGTAACGTTTTGAACACATCCTGAGCTTTCTCGCGATCTTTCGCATAGCGCAGGTAGGCCGACTCCATGCCAAAAGTAAAAATCACGTTCAGGAAAATAATAGCTGCATAGACAAGCCCGACAATCCCATATTGATCGGCACGAAATACATCCGTGTAAAAGGGAACCAGCAGATAGTTGATAAACCGTGCCAGTACACTGCTGATGCCGTAAACAAGAGTATCGGAAAGGAGTTCTTTAAGCTTCTTCAAAAAGTATGGTTATGGCAGGTTGCAGGTTGCATGTCAAGAATTAATCACAAAAAAATCCGTATTCCAAACTCTAACCTCCAGCATCTGACTTCTAATCTCCAATTTTTAATTGACCAGCTTCTCCAGGGCATGCACGCCCAACACATAGCTATGTTTCCCAAAACCGGTAATAATCCCATCAGCAACACTGCCCGTCAGTGTTTGTTCCCGAAACTTTTCACGGGCATGAATATTTGATAGATGAACTTCAACAATGGGGATCTCAAGCAGTTCTATAGCATCACGAATAGCTACGGAAGTATGGGTGTAGGCGGCAAAATTGGCAACAACCCCATCCACATTACCTTCCAGAAGAGCGTGAATAGCCTCGACCAGCTTACCCTCCCCATTGCTTTGAAAGAATGTCAGTTCGTGATCAGGGAATGATTCTGCTAACAGCTTTTCAATATCATCCAGCGTATCGGAACCATAGTGTTCAGGATCGCGTGTCCCCAGCATATTCAGGTTGGGTCCATTTAAAATCGATATCTTCATACCTGCACCTCATCGCTAATCAGTTGTGTCAGTTCTTCCATCCGTTGCTCACTTACTTCTACATTGTGGCCTAATGCCATCACCTGATGTGTTTTATAGAGGGGAATCAAATGAACATGGGCATGGGGAACTTCTAATCCCTGTACAATAACGCCGGTTCGAAGAGGGCTCAGTGCTTCATCTATTGCATGGGCAATAGCCCTGGAAAATTTCATGGTACTCTGCATTAAGTCATCCGGGAGGTCAAAAAAATAGTCGACCTCTCGTTTGGGAACGACCAGGGTGTGCCCTTCTGCAATAGGATTAATATCCAAAAAGGCGATATGATCGTCAGTTTCTGCCACTTTATGGCAAGGGATTTCGCCCTCTATAATTTTGGTAAAAATGGTTGCCATGCCAATACAGGTTACAGGTTACAGGTTACAGGTTACAGGTTACAGGAAACTGAGAATCGCTTCCCATTTTGTCAAATACAATATCACATTTCTTCATTGCAAAGTACAATACCTAAGGCATCTTAAAAATAATTCCATTAGAGGTCACCTCGCTGGTCATGGTCCCCTCCTGTATTCCCCAATCCAGGTAGCCCATTACCTCTGACAGCACCAAAAATGTTGCTCCCTTCTCAATGGCCTCTGCGAATAACCGTTGCGCTATCTCCATTAGTCGCATGGGGCGTTTTTCCAGCAACATTTGGATTTTTTGATACCGATTCTCGTGCTCTGTCAAATGATGATTGGCCACTCCGCCAATATCTTTGATCAAATTTCCATGACCCGGCAAAACCACCCCTTTTTGTCCGGAAATCCATTTCAGTGAATTACGGTACTGCAATAAGCTTTTATTACGCTGCTCCGTATCCGGATCAAAATTGATCAGGGCATTAGTGCTGATATGTTCCAGCAGCAGGTCACCACCAAAAATCAATCCCTTTTGTGTATCAAATACCACATGCCCCGGGGCGTGGCCGGGCGTATGTTTTACAACCACTGACAAGCTTCCGCTGGAAAGCTCTTCTCCCTCCTGTATCGGTTTTGGGCGAAGGGGTTCCGAAAATTGCTGAAGCCAATCCAGCTGCTCAATCATTTGATTAACAAACGTCTTGGGAATTTGATGCTCTTCGAAAAAAGTCCGAAAAAGCTCTTGATTGTCGCCACCTCCAAAATTATCCTGCTCTTTGGGATGTCCATAAATTACTGCCCCAGAGAGATTCCCCAAGTGAGCTGCCTGTCCAAAATGATCAGGATGTCCGTGGGTCAGCCAGATTTCATCTAGGTCTGCTAAAATAAGTCCCTCCTCTTTCAAGAGTTTATCCAGATCTTCCTCTGCTTTTTTTGAATAGTACCCACAATCGATGAGTACATTCTTTTCATCCTTGATAAGATAGCTGAACACATCTCCCACCGCAAAAGGGGTAGGAATTCTAAGCGGGTAAATATACTCTCGGGCCCATGAGGGTAATAGCATAGTCAAACTGTTTATTTCAAATAAGCCATTTATGCTTAAAGGTATCGATTTTCTGCGCAACCCAAGCACTATTCTCTTTTAATGCCCTCTACTTTAAGAATCTAAAAAAAATTGGATTTAAGGTTGATATTATATCTACAAATACCGTATATTTGCATTCTATTTTGAAATCGAGAGTCGGTAGCTCAGCTGGCAGAGCAACGCCCTTTTAAGGCGTGGGTCGTGGGTTCGATCCCCACCCGACTCACTTTTAAGACTCTCTCTCTTAAGCCTCTGGCGGTTGATAGCCTCAGAGGCTTTTTTTCTAATTGGTCAAGTATATATGCTCCTGCCAACCATAATGTGTTTTTGTAAGTTATTTCACAAAAATTCATTAACTCTTCGTATACTTACAAATTAAAGATATATGGAATTACCTTCCCTTCAACTTACGTTATAAAGGGAAGTGGATATATTTAAACTTTTTGTTATTTATTTAACTCATATTTATGGCCGAGAATAAGAAGCAACAATCGGACACAAACAGATCCCGAAACAACAACCAGAAAGGCAACAAACGCCCCGGTGGCAAACATCAATATACCTTCTATTGGGTTATTATTGCTGCCCTGCTTGCCTTCTGGATTTTCAGCTCACAAAGTGGGGGTATCTTTGGCGGGCCTCCCTCCATCGAATACAGTACGTTTAGAGATCAAATACAATCTGGCAACGTACAGAAGGTAACCGTTCGGGGCAATCAGATTGAGGGTCAGTTAAAGCAGAAAACCCCGCTTAAGGCTTCCGAAAACGATACAACCCAGTACAGTAAATTTACGACTTACCTCCCCTCTTTTGGTGATGAAAAGTTAATGGATATGCTGGAAGCCAATGACGTCAAAGTCCAAACCTTGCCCAAGAGCAATGTTGACTGGTGGACGATCCTCCTCTGGGGCATTCCTTTGGCCTTTCTTATTATCATTGGTATTCAGTTCTTCCGGCAAATGCGCATGCAGGGACAAAACATGTTTAAAATCGGCCAAAGCAAGGCCAAGCTACAGGATGCTGAAAAAGTTAATACAACTTTTGATGATGTCGCCGGACTAAAAGGCGCCAAAACCGAACTCCAGGAAATTATTGGCTTCCTTAAAAACCCCGATAAATTTGATTCATTGGGCGGCGAAATTCCTAAAGGATTATTAATGGTAGGCCCTCCCGGAACCGGAAAGACTTTGCTTGCGCGAGCCGTAGCAGGCGAAGCGGGCGTCCCCTACTTTACGATTACAGGATCGGACTTTATGGAAATGTTTGTTGGGGTTGGAGCCAAACGCGTGCGAGATATGTTCAACAAAGCTAAAGAAAAGGCCCCGGCCATTATCTTTATCGATGAAATCGACTCTATTGGCCGAAAACGTGGTGCAGGATTGGGAGGCGGTCATGACGAACGCGAGCAAACCCTAAACCAATTGCTGGCAGAACTTGATGGCTTTGAACCTAACGCAGGCGTTGTCGTGATGGCGGCAACTAATCGGCCCGACATTCTGGATAAGGCGCTTCTTCGTCCCGGGCGTTTCGATCGACAGATAACCGTACATCTACCCACCCAGGAGCATCGGGAAGAAATTTTAGAAATTCATGCCCAGAATAAAAAGCTCTCTGATGAGATAAACCTCGAAGAAATTGCACGATCTACACCAGGATTTAGTGGAGCCGATCTGCAAAACCTGCTCAATGAAGCTGCACTCATCGCTGCCCGTCATAAACGCAAGGCGGTTGAGCAGCAAGATGTTGATCAGGCACGTGATAAAGTGATGATGGGACTTAAACGAGAAGGCATACGCCTTTCCGATCATGAGAAAAAGTTGTTGGCTTATCACGAAGCGGGACATGCCATCGTTGCTGCTGCCCTGCCTAACGCTGATCCTATCCATAAGGTAACCGTTATTCCACGGGGCAAAGCTATGGGCGTAACGATGCAGCTTCCGGAAAAAGAAAAACTGCTTTATGAGAAAAAATATATGCTCGACCGCATGGCCGTTATGATGGGGGGGCGTGCTGCTGAAAACCTCATTTTTGATACTGCCACGAGCGGTGCTGAAAACGATCTAAAACAGATTACCAAGCTGGCCCGAAAAATGGTGCTCGACTGGGGTATGAGTGAAAAGTTCAACAATATTGCATTCGGAGGTCAACAAGAGCAAGTTTTCCTCGGAGAACAGATGGGGAGCCCCAAAGAGTACAGTGACAGCACAGCCCGTGAAATTGATCATGAAATTAAAGCTATCCTACAAGAAGCTTATAACCGTGCCCTGGAAGCCATCACCACTCATCGTGATGTCTTAGACCGTCTTGCAGACGAACTTCTTGAAAAAGAGGAAGTTCCCGGCAAGGCTGTAATGCAGTGGATGAACGGGGCCCTGGAGCAAAATCAGGATGACGAACCATCCCAAAACGAAATCAGTCCCACTGATGGACTTCCTGAGGAGGAATAGCTTCTAAGAGACCCCAAAACTTATCTGAAAAGCGTGAGTATTTAAATGCTCACGCTTTTTTATTTGCAGCTATAAAAGCCTGACAAGCTTCTATTTGGA
Organism: Fodinibius salsisoli; assembly: GCF_026229185.1. GTDB lineage: Bacteria > Bacteroidota > Rhodothermia > Balneolales > Balneolaceae > Fodinibius > Fodinibius salsisoli. The sequence goes on from NZ_JAGGJA010000007.1 coordinate 190,338, forward strand.
TTTTGGGATTTTTTCACTGATTATTATTTCTCTCATTTACCAAAATCATTTATTCGGTTTTATTATGTGGAAAGAGTTTAAAGAATTTGCGATAAAGGGAAATGTCATAGATATGGCTGTTGGTATTATCATTGGTGCTGCATTTACCAGTGTTGTCCAATCGCTTGTTAAGGATGTCCTTCTACCGGCTTTGAGCCCTATAACTGGAAGCATTGATTTCTCCAGTGCCTTTCTTGTCATTAAGCCTGGCGCAACTCCGGGACCCTACGAGTCACTGCAAGTAGCGAAAGAAGCCGGAGCGACCATCCTTTCTTATGGCACCTTCATTAATGCCAGTATTAGCTTTTTCCTGGTTGCCTTTGCAGTCTTTGTCTTGGTTAAAAATATCAACAGGTTAAAACGACCTGAAGAAAAACCTGCCCCTGAAATACCAAAAATCAAAGAGTGCACCTACTGTTTTACGGAGATTCCTGTAAAAGCTTCAAGATGCCCACACTGTACCTCTCAACTGGAAGAATCGTGATAGCCAGAATTAGACAACCAAAATTACCAATAAGGTATATAACAGGCCTCCCAATCCTGCAGCCGTTAATGCCAGGGGAATTTGAGTATACACGTGATCCATCAGATCACAACCGGTAGCCAGTGAAGATAAAATCGTAGTATCTGAGATAGGCGAACATTGATCTCCAAATACACTGCCGCCTACTACCGCACCGAAGCAAAGAGTGATAAAAAACTCATCCGGTAGTACGGCCCATGCCAGGGGCATGGCTACCGGAAACACAACGGCGTAGGTGCCCCATGAAGTGCCTGCCGAAAAGGCGATAAGCATACACAATCCCATCAAAATGGCTGGTAAGGCTGCCGGAGCAATAGTATCCCCTACTAAATCAACCACATATTCCGCGGTCCCTACTGCCTCGGCAACTTCTTTGAGAGAGACCGCCAGTGCCAGGATAATAGCTCCAATCGTGACGCCCTTACAACCATCGACAAATCCATCCATGACCGTCTGCAAGTCCATACCCTTAGCCAGAGCCACAAACATACCGGTTAATACTGCCAGCACAAAGGCTTCAGCAATCAATAGCGTAGGATCTTCGGTATTGCCCATCACATAGGCGGTATATCCATAAGGAATAATAGCCACGCCTAATAAAGTACCAATGGGACCAAAAAAATCGACCAGCCCGGAGTTGTAATCCTCCGGAACATCCACTTCCGTCAGTTCGGAGGAAGCCATAGGCTGGGCGTCAGCTCGGTCCAGGCTACCCTCGGTTCGGGCACGACTGATAGCCTCACGCATTTTCTTGCCGGGAATCCAGGGAAGCAGCTCCCATGCAAACAGGAGCGTTATCAGCAAAGCAAAAATGCCATAAAAATTAAAGGGTAAGGCCTGGATAAAAAAGGCCACGCCATCCTGCGCCGTCTCAAATAACGGAATAGTGCCCACTACAAGTCCGGCGATATATAATGGCCACACGTTAAACGGGATGACCGTAGCTGCCGGCGAGGCGGTGGAGTCGACCATGTAGGAGAGCTCTTCATGCGAAACTTTGTGCTTATCGGCAATTGGACGCACCGTCGCACCCGTCAAGACGGTACTGATCGTACCTCCCTGGTGAAAGACCAGCCCCATCATCCAGGTAAAAAACTTAGCACTTTTTCTTCCACGTACCATCCGTTCACTGGCCCAGTGTGCAAACTTCTCGGCGCCACCCGTTCGTGTCCAGATGCCAATAAGTCCGCCCAGTGACCAGAGGTAGACCAATAAAATAAGAGCAAAACTTTCGGTCCCAATGGAAGGGATCAAAAACTCCTGCACTACATTCAATTTCCCGGATATAACGCCTCCTAACGCTATGCCTACAAACAGGGAGCTTATCACTTCCCGTGTCCAGAAAGCTAAACCGATGGCAACCAGCGGCGGAGCTACTGACCACCAACCGTAATGGCCATTAAATTGGGGAAAATCACCGGCAAAGATAACCCCAAGTACAACCAGAAGAAGCGTAATTGCCAAATTGATCCAATTGCCTTTCGAAAATGAGTTAAGCCATGATTGGTCAGTATGGGTCATAATAGATCTGGATATATAATTTTAAAAATTCAACTGAATTTTACATATAGCGATTAGGATCCATCATAGGATGGGAGAGTTTAGCCTGATTTTCAGTAATCAATTGACTAATTATTTCACCACTGGCAAAGCTTAAACTCATGCCAACCATTGAATGGCCGGTAGAAACAAAGATACTATTAAATGGTTCAACTTTGCCTACATAAGGCAAACCATCGGGCGAACAAGGGCGCAACCCTACCCAGACATCTTGCCCATCCAAATCCCCCAAAGAGTATTCTGGAAAATATTGAGTGACAGATTTTTTCAAAGCAGAAATTTTAGCAGGTGTAACAGATTGATCTTTTCCTACAATTTCCATCGTCCCCGCGAATCGCAGATCACCCATCATCGGCGTTACAGCCACTTTCTTCTCTGCTAACAAGAAATTAATCTGTGGTACGGTCGAGGGAGAATCAAGCGTTATGCTGTACCCCTTACCAGCCTGAAGGGGAAGCTTAAAATTAAGGCGCTTCAATAATTCCGGTGTCCATGCTCCACTGCATAAGACCACCTGAGTTCCACTTAATTTTTGATTGTCTGAGCTTACAACATCTACCTTTCCTTCAGATTTCTCATTTATATCTGTTATCTCTGTATTAAACCTGAAGTTCACCCCTTGCTTTTGCAGTAGAGCTTTGAGCTGTTCCATTAAATGTCCGGGGTGTAAATGAGCATCCTTAGGGTAATATACTGCGCCATGGATATCCATTCTGATATTCGGTTCCATTTCCTGCACCTCTTTGGCCGACAGAACTTCCGTCGGAACCCCAAGAGCACTCGCTTTTTGTGCTTTTTTTGCCTCTTTTTTTAACCCTTTTTCTGTTTTACATATTGTTAAGTGCCCGTTCTTCTGAAACCCAAAACTGATTGATTCTTTTTTCTCAAGATCAATTAGCAAGTTTTGGTTTCTAAAAAGCATATCTCTCAGCACCGGTCCTGCCTCATCCACATGTTTTTCGGTAGAAGCCTTTCTGAACTTCCATATCCAGCTAATCAGTTCTTTATTTAAACGAGGCTTGATATAAAAGGGACTTTCTGCCTTAAGCATCCAGCGCAGCCCCTCGCTAATAACCCCAGGGGATGAAAGGGGGATAATATGCCGTGGTGCAATCAGACCGGCATTGCCATATGAACAATTATCTTCGCCATCCCCTTTTTCACAAATGGTAACAGTTATCCCATTTCTTCTTAAATAGTAAGCCACGGCCAATCCCGCAATACCCGCACCAATGACTATGACATGATCTGTGTTATTCATCATTGCATTCAATCAAAAACAATATTAAAATTTTGTTGTACTTAAGTTCTTTTAGTGCCTCTCTTTATTTACTCCGGAGCTGTATAAAGATCAGTTTACCATAAAATTGCAGTCAGAGGACAAATAGTACTACTTGCTTATTGCCCCGAGTCCAATAATTTTGTCTGTATATTGATTATTCTAAATACATTATACACTTCCATTCTATTAAAAATTAGTTGTGCAAACAAAACGCTTAATCCGCTTTTATTGGTCTGAATGATTTAACACTCTCCCCCATCGCCGATCCGATATTTGACCCTCTTCAAGAGCGTATTGCCCATTCACCAGAACATATTCCATTCCTTTTGAAAATCGGTGCGGCTGTTGGAAGGTTGCTTTATCCAATAATTGATCCAAATCAAAAATGGCAAGGTCGGCCTTGGCTCCTTCTCGAATCTGTCCCCTGCCGCTAATGTCAAAGACCTGGGCCGGCAATGTGGTCATGCTTCGGATGGCGGAGGCTAAATCGATCACCTCTTTCTCTAACACATATTTCCGTATCTTTCGGGGGAAAGTTCCATAGTTTCTGGGGTGTGGGACGCCTTGCCCCATCTCCACGAGTCCACCATCAGAGCTGGTCATCGTCCACGGCTGACGCATAAAGCGGTGCACATCCTCCTCTTTCATATTAAAGGATACGATACCAGGCCTCCCTTTCTTGATAAGCTCAACGGCCATATCCAGTGGAGGTACGTCCCGGGCATCGGCAATTTCTTTTAGCGTCTTACCTTCTATGGTTGAATCCGGACTGTAATACCGAAACTGGATGCGATCTGGTCCACCACGGCGGGCTAAATTTTTCTCCATTGCAGTACGTATTTTGGGAAGTTTTTCTGGATCTTTCAGCCGTTTTACAAGTTCTTCATGCCCGCCCTCTTCGGCCCACCTGGGCACCAAAGCAGAAATCAAACCTGTGGCTGATGCCATATAGGGATACTGGTCGGCAAAAACTTCGACCCCTTCAGCACGCGCCTTTTCAATATTTGCTACGATCGTTTCCGACAGATCCCACACCGGAGGTCCCAGTGCCTTAATATGTGTGACGATTCCAGGCAAAGCTGCTTCTCTCGCAACCTGGATGACTTCGTCAACGGCCGCCTCCAGGCCAATGGTATAGTTGGATTCATCCCGGATATGGCTTACATAGGCTCCTCCAAGCTGGGCTGCTACTCTGGAGAGCTCGATTAATTCATTAGTCTTTGCATAGCTGCCCGGAGCATAAAACGGGCCGCTGGAAAGTCCAAATGCCCCAGACTGCATTCCTTCCCGAACCAATTGCTTCATCTTTTCCAGCTCTTCTGATGAAGGTGCCCGGTCTTCCATTCCCATCACTTCTTTTCGAATTGATCCTTGGGGAACCATCTGCGCCACATTGACGCCAAGGCCATCTTCAAGCAACCCCTGGCGCTGCTCTTTCAGATCAACGGCGCCTCCTCCATCCGGGTTGACAAATACGGTGGTGATGCCTTGCAGAAGCAACGGTTTGGCATCGCTAAGCTCCGGTTTGGTAAGCCCGGAAGCGGCGTGAGAGTGTACATCAATAAAACCCGGCGTTACATAGAATCCGCTGGCATCAATAGTATCACGGGCGGCCGCTTTTACAACTCCAATCTTGACAATTTCATCATCCCTGACAGCAATATCTGCATAGTACCAGGGATTACCGGTGCCGTCTAAAACTTTACCATTAATAATCAGCTTGTCATATTCCACCGATGCATCGGGCTGTGGGGTACAAGCGGTGAATACGAGAGTAATTAAGCCTATTAAAACTTTGTACATGCTACTTGTTTTGTAATGAATCCCAATTATCATCCTCATAAACATAATCCGAGCTATTTTGCTCTTCCATCCACTGTTCCCGGTCAAATCCTGCTTGACAATCTTTCTTCGCAAGCACTTCAGTTAGTTTTGGTTTCGGATATTTGATTGAATGTCCTAATATAATAGAATCTGTCTTCGCCCGAATGAGCTTCATATACTCATGTTGATAAGTATTATTGAGTATAACTACTGTGCTTTTCCGATCTCTGAACCGTTTAATATAGCTTAAATTACCTGCCCAGCTACCTGTGTGGTACGAGACTTTGCCCTCCTTTTCGTTTGTATAATTATGCCAACCAAAGCCGTAGTCTGTTTCTACTCCTTCAAATTCTACCGGTGTAAACATTTTCTCTTTCGAAGATGCTGTAAGAAACTGATCGGTATATAACAGTTTGTCCCATTTAAGTAGGTTATCAATACTCATGGAAAGTCGTCCCGGTCCCAAGCGCCCACTCAAAAACTGATAGTATTTTTTCCCAGGTTTATTCTCCGGCCGGATATAACGGCAAGAATCGGCCGACCACATAAAACCCGGGGCATAGCTATCTTCTTGAAAAACTTCTGCTCTCGCAAAAAAGCCAGCATCTTTAAATTCAAAAGGCTCAAAAAGTATTTCGGTCAAATATTCATCCAGCGGTTTACGTGATGCCGCTTCTACTACTTCTGCCAGTATAACATAGCCGGTATTGCTGTAGTCGTACTTGGTACCAGACTCAAACTGAGGCGCAGGCTGCTGCTCTATCAGGTAAGAAATAATATCTTTATTTGTAGCTACCTGATCGCGAGGCCAGTGCTCTTTGAAATACTGTACATAATCTGGCAGTCCGGATATGTGGCTCAACAGATGCTCAATTCGAATCTCTTCGTATGGAAACTGGTCCGGTAGATAGTGTTTAATATCATCTTTAACTGAAAGTTTATTCTGCTGTTCGAGATGAAGAATAGCAGCAGCGGTAAACTGTTTGGAAAGGGAAGCTATTTCCATCAGGGTAGATGGCTCAAATGGGGTCTCTTTTTCCAGGTTGGCTTCACCAAATCCCTGTTTAAAAATCGTTTTTCCGCTGTCAACAACGGCTACTGCACCATTAAACATGCCATGCTCATGCAGATGGGTGAACAGGCTATCCAGTTGTTGTGCTTTGGCATTGGAAATGGGCTTCGGAGGCGCACTGCAGGCTGTTAACACCAAAATAATGAGGACGAATAAGAGAAAGTAGCTATTCAAGTGTTGTATCATATTATATCTTTTTCCAGGAACATTTTTTCAGACCTATACCCGGGTCTTCCGGGAGCCTTATTTTTCCATCCGCAACCTCAGATGCCTGGTACGGGTCATTTGTAACATTTAAATTACCATCAAGGTCTACCCAATCTGCAAGAGTACCTAAATGGGCCGCGGCAGTAATAGCGCAAGAGGTTTCAGACATGCATCCCAGTAATACTTTAAGACCCAACCCCCGAGCAGCATGAATCATTTTGCGGGCCTCATGAATTCCGGTAGACTTCATGAGTTTAATATTCACTCCATGATAAAGCTCCCGTGCTTGCGCCATATCAGGCAACCGCTGTACTCCTTCATCCCCTACAATGGGTAGCGGACTTTTATTTTTTAGCCATATTTGACCATCAATATCATCTTTGGGAAGCGGTTGTTCTATAAAAACCACTCCTTTGTCACTAAGCCACTTGATTATTGCCAGTGCCTCTCCAGGATCTTCCCACCCCTGATTGGCATCTACATACAATGGTTGGTCACTGACCTCCCGGATTGCTCTGATTATTGCTTTATCTTCTTTAGTTCCAGTTCCCAGCTTTATTTTTAAGTAATTAAACTCGCTGGCTTCCTCTACGCGCTTCTGTATCGTTTCTGGACTATTGATGCCAATTGTTTTAGAAGTAGCAAGTGTACAGGCAGGCAATCCAAGATATTGATGCAACGGGAGCATTAGTAACTTGCTTACCAGATCATGCAAAGCGATATCAATTGAAGCTTTTACAGCTGTATTTCCAAGCGCTATAGCATCAACTGCTTGGAGTATTTTTTCAACTTCAAAAGGGGATTGAAAGCCTGACAAATCGAGCTTATGTAAAAAATCGGTAGCTGAATCAATAGTTTCTCCATAGAGAGGAGGCATAGAGGCTTCCCCCAGGCCTTCTATGCCTCTATACCGAATCTTCGTCAACAGTATAGGAGTTTTAGTTCTTGACGCTCCTGAAATTTTAAATATATGCTTCTTTTTCAGGATATAAGGCTTAAACTCCAGCTGTAACATAATTGACGTTACATAGATTAATCCTACTCTACTCCTTCAATTGTTAATTCATACGTATCGAGGTTTTGGGCAGGCTCTACATCTCCACGATTCTCCAGCCTAAGAAATAGAGTTCGGATTTCTCCCTCTGGAAGTGAATTTCCATCCAAATTTATAGTTACTGCTGCCGAACTTGAATTAGCGGGGATGGTGACGGGCGAGGTAGAAAGCAGTTCGTAGTGCGTTCCGGCTTCAGCTGTCGTTTCTTCATCAACCAAAAAATTCACCGAAACATCATTATCACGCTGGGCTCCTATAAGTTGAATCAAGACCTCCACCTCTCCTTCATCTTCATCAAAGGTATCTGTTTGAGGTCGAAATTCAAGTTTAGCCTCTCCCTGATAGGTTTGATCTTCTTGTTCAAACAGATCATTCAAACAACCCGTCAAGAATAGTGAGACTAATAAAACTGATAATATATTATATGCTGTTCGTTTTTTCATAATAAACTATTTAATCTTTTTAGATCATTTTCTGAATTAGCCTTAATCGAAGAATGGATTCTCCACCAGTTCAGGGTTTAGTTCCACTTCTCCATCAGGTAAATCATCCAGGAAATAGTATTCTTCATATGGAAGAAATGATACCGTTGTTGTACCATCATCTAGGTCAAACGCTACCTTGCGCAAGTCACGTCCGAGCCGTTTAAGGTCAAAAAAGCGATGGCCTTCGGCCACTAACTCTCGGCGGCGTTCCTCAAGAATTTCATCAAGTACAGCCTCTTCTGTCACCGGACCCGTATAAGCATCGATGCCCCGCTTGGCACGCAATTCATTCAATTTAGCGACAGCTGAAGATGGACCTTCGGTATTGAGCAGTGCTTCGGCCTGAATTAGAACCATCTCAGCAACTCGGAAATGAACATAATCGTCGGCGAACTGACCCTGCTCAGCTGCATATTTGTGCAACTCGAGATTATCAATGTTAACCCCGGCACAGGCGTTAACTTCTTCTTCAGTAACATCATTAAAACATGGGGTATACCAGGCTTTCAGGCGTGCATCGCCTTCCGGGTAAGAATCAATCAGATCTTGGGTAGGTATTTGCCCAAACCATTGCATGGAAGTATACGCGGCTAAACCGTCATTTACACCACCTGATTCTGTTGCCGGATCTACATCAAACGTTAATATAGCCTCAGGGTTGCTGGCCGATTCATCAAACATAGTAGCAATTTCATCAGCTTCAGCAAGACGAGCGCCGGATTCAGCAATGGCATCAGTTGCAGCAGTATTGGCAACCTCTAATTCCCCCTGGTATAGATTAACCCGAGCTTCCAGTGCTTTAACAGCTGCCGGTGTAATATAAAATGGTCCTTCAGCAGATGATTGGCTTAAAGCCTGGTATGAAGCCTCCAAATCACTTTCAATTTGGGTATATACTTCTCCCACTGTACTTCGTGCCTTAAAATCTGCATCAGTAACATCAAGTGTTGGCTGCGTACGTATTATAACTCCTAAATCGAAGCCCGTCGCATCTCCTGAACTCGGTGCCATCCCCGGCTCATAGCCAAAGATACGTACCAAATGATGCAGCGCGAAGGCTCTCATGAAGTAGGCCTCTCCCCAGAATTTATTTTCAGTTTCCGCATTTAAAACCCCCTCCTGTACCCCCTCCAACAGGATATTGGCATCGTTTATCATATCATATAGATCATTCCAGGCTGCAGTTCCGAGCCCTGCTTCAAAAACATTATTGTTAAAATCTTCAAAGCGTGTTCCGGAACCGATATCGGTATTATCAGCCAAGGCGCTGGGACCAAGCAGCCAAGTAGTATTCATATCTGGGGCTGCTAACATACGGCCATACATTCGGGCACGGACACCTCGAACTGCCTCCGGGCTTGTTAGAGCAGTGTTTTGATCCACGGCAGTACTTGGGTCTGTCTCACTGAGCAAATCGCTACAAGCCTGTGTTACGAACAGTGTGCAAACAAGAATGATTAATTTCATTGGATATTTCATAGTCAAACCTTTTATTTTTTTTAAATCGTTTAAAACTTCAGCTCAATACCACCATTAATTTGCAGAGCCGTAGGAAATGAAGCAGAAGATTCAGGTCCTACTGTCTCCGGATCAACATAAGGATAAGCTGTCCACGTCATTAGGTTTGTACCTGAACCGTATATACGAATACCTCTCAAATTTAATTTTTCGACAATGTGATTAGGCAAAGAGTAACTCAAGCTTATATTTTTTAAACGAATATAACTTGCATCAAACAGAGAGTTACTGCTGTTGACATCTGACCAGCCGGATGCTTCAAAATACCCGTTCCCATTTTCTTCCGCTCGGGGATATTTTGTAACATCACCGGGCTGTCGCCAGCGCTTAGTATGTACTTCTCTGAGCACTCCTTCTTCATCAGCAAAGAGATAACTGAACTCCGTTTGTGGCTGTACTGTTTGTCCAAAGCTATATTGAAAGAAAACATCAAGCGACAAACCTTTATAGGAAAATCGGTTGCCAAATCCACCGATCAAATCCTGCTCACCGCCATCCAAGAAAACATTATCGGCGGTCGTTGGGTTATAGGTAATATTACCATTAGCGTCATACCACATGGGGCGACCGTCTGCGGGATTAACACCAGCCCATTTTGGCATCCAAAATGCATCCAGCGAGTGGCCAACAGCAATGGGATTATCATTGCCCGGATCTAACATTTTGCTGCCATTAGCCAATTCTTTTACTTCGTTCTGTTGGACGGCAATATTGAACCGGCTTGTCCAGAAAAAGTCCGATGCATCAAGGTTTATGGTACGGATTTCAAACTCTACCCCCCGATTCTCGACCTTGCCAATATTTTGTGTATAAGAACCCAGCCCAGAATCTGTTGGAAGAGGTCGGTCTAAAAGCAAGTCAGAGTTTATGCGCCTGTACAAGTCAAGGCTACCAGATATACGATTATTTAAAAACCCAAAGTCCATTCCTACATTAAGCTCTCTGGACTTCTCCCAGGTCAGCAAGGAATTTTGAAGCTGGGTAATCGTCAAACCGGTAACGCCTTTATAACTACCTGCAACCCCAAATAAGCCTCGTGCTTCGTAGTTATCGATTGCAGTGTTTCCTGTGATGCCATAGCCGGCTCGTAACTTCAGTTGGTCAACAAAGTCAACATCAAAGAAATTTTCTTCACTGATCAACCAGGATACTGATCCTGATGGAAAGAATCCCCATCGCTTATTGCTACCGAATCGCGAAGAGCCATCATAACGGGCTGTTACGGTTGCGTAATATCGAGAATCATAATTGTAGTTGGCTTGTCCAAAATAACTGGCGATTCGGAATTCAGAGTTAAATCCCTGGCCTGCTTCCGGTGTTGCTGCGGCATCAAGTACTCCTAGAAAGGGATTCCCTATACCAATTTGATTTGCCTCTACTTCGTCTAAATATTCTCGGCGATATTCGCCTCCTATTAAACCCGATACATTATGAACTTCATTGAACGTTTGCCTTGCATTTAGAAGGAGGTTGGCACTAAAATTACTTACCGTTCCAAACCGACGGTTCACACTTCCATCTGCGCTTGGGTCAGCCAAGGGTTTTTCCCAATCACGTTCCTTCTCAACTCTATAATCAATTCCCACCATTCCGCTAAGGGATAACCAAGAATTGAAATCATAAGTAGGTGCAAGATTCGCCAGGATTGATGTTACCTGGGTTGAGCGGACTTCTTCATTAAGGATAACCGCCGGGTTATTGTTGAGCCCCTGCTCGGTATTAGGATTATAGCTACCGCCCTCTGAGAGTGTATTTTGTCCTGTTAGATTCCCATCTGCATCCAAATACGGAAACGACATGGGAACTTCCTCAATAGACTGATAGAACGGACAATTTACATAAAACCCATCCTGACAAACTCCCGGGGCCGAAGTATTTGCTAAGTTCACATTAACTTTGGCCGATAGCTTGGAGTTAAATTTATGATCAAAATTCGTCCGTAAATTAAATCGCTCAAATCCAACCTCCTGAACCTGCCCTTCTGTATTTTCCCATCCCCCTGATATATAATATTGGGTTTGTTCGGATCCGCCACTGGCTGATACATTGACAGAATTAGATACCCCATTTCGATAAATATAGTCTTGCCAATCAAAAGTTGGCAAACTGCCTGGATCAAAGTTTTTATCATATCCAAAATCTTCAACGTCACCACGCGTTTCCGTTTCTCCCTGTGCTTCGAAGTGATATTCCACCCATTCCTGAGAGTTCATCATATTCAGCCGTTTAATATCCTTCCGGATACCCGTTTCATAATTCACGCTAATCTGTGTGTCGCCTTGTCGGCCCCGTTTTGTAGTAATCAACACTACCCCATTGGCAGCCTGGGCTCCATAAATGGCAGCAGCAGACGCATCTTTAAGGATTTCAATGGATTGTATATCCGAAGCCGGAATATTATTCAGAGGAGAAACATCATTCGATTCTGTATTACTCTCAGAGTTGACCGGCACGCCATCAACAATCCACAGCGGTTCGTTACCGGCATTAATCGAGCCCGTACCCCTGACCCGAACCTGAAACCCACCGCCCGGGTTACCACTGGAGGTCGTTAACTGAACACCTGAGGCCCGTCCCTGAAGTAAAGCCTCCGCACTTTGTAGCGAAACATCTTCTAAATCATCTGAATCGACGGTACTTATGGAACCCGAAAACTCACGCTTTGTTTGCGTACTATATCCCGTAACGATGACCTCATCAAGCCCGAGATCACTACTTTCGAGGCTAATTGTAAGTTCTGTTGCCTGGCCATCTTCAACTTCAACGGTATTTTCATAACGCTCATACCCTATAAAAGATACGGTAATGTTATAGGTCCCAGCTTCAACACCCGTTATTTCAAACTTACCGTTCACATTTGTAGAAGCGCCCTGCCCAGTAGCCTCTATAAAAACATTCGCTCCGGGGAGTGGTTCGCCGGATCGTGCATCTGTCACGGTTCCGGTTATGGTTCCGGCCTGCACCGGTACTTCTGTTTTTTGTTCTTTAATTAAAATCACTTTGCGGTTATCCGAAAGAGTGGCATACAGCCCCGTGCCTGACAGTAACGCATCCAACACCATATAAACTGAAGCATTTTCAGCCTCATAGGTTATAGGCTTTTGTGGAACTGCTTGTGTCTCGTAGGAAATCCCTACGTTGGCTTTTTCTGCCAACGTTTGCAGAGCATCACTGAGCTGCTCATTGTCAAAGGCTACGCTTACCCTGCGTTGTTGCTCAACCTCCATATAATTCATCGCCGTTAATTGTCCGACTACCGTTCCTTCACTTAGCAAAACGATACCCATACACATAAACAACCACTTTAAAATCATTTTACTCGGTATGTATCTACATCTCATATTACCACCCTTTTTGAGTTTATCATTTGTTTTAATACATGCTTGGATAGTTAGATATAATGATATCTATGTCATCCAGACAATTTTACCATTTTCCCTTTTTTGATAAGTTATATTAAAAGTCTTAGCGATGACATCCAGCACTTCACTCAAGTCTGTCTTCTCAATATTGGCTGTTAGTTTAAGCTTTCTAAGCTTTCTTGATTTAAATTCTACCTCCACATTATACAGATGCTCTATCTGACGACTTACTTGTTCCAGTGTTTCACCGGAATAAACCAATCTGTTGTAGATCCAGCTTAAATAGTTTTTTGCGTTTACTTTCTCTATTGTAATTTGCCCATCGCCCAAATGTAGCAATCCAAAGTTGTTCCGTGTTAAAAGCGCTCCTCCTGAACTACCGTCTCCCTTTTGTTTTAAAGCTACTTTCCCTTCAATAACAGCTACTTCAACACAGTTCTGTGTAGAGTCTGTATTGACGTTAAATTTTGTTCCCAAAACCTCAATAGTGGAGCCTTCGGTATTGACAATAAAGGGGTGATCGGTATTTCTTGCTACTTCAAAATAAGCTTCCCCCTTAAGATTCACATTTCGTTTGCCCTCCTGCATCTTTGTGGGAACCTTGAGCTGCGACTGCTCATTCAACCGAATTTTAGTACCATCAGAGAGCGTGAAGATATGCTGTTGGCCCTGCTGTGTGACATAGGTAATGGTTTTTGGCTGTGGATTTTCACTACCGAAAGACAGGTATCCCTCCAAGTAGAAAAAAGCGGATATGCCGACCAAGATGAGCAAGATAGAAGCCACTCGGATGCCAATACTAAACCTGTGGTTAGTATCTGGATATTTACGTTTCTGTAGCTGTATCCGATTAAAAATATGCTCACTATCAGCAGGATAACAACCAAATTCATGGGGAGTTTCTAACGCGTTCTCAAATTCTTCCTCCATTTCCTGAGCAAGGAAAGTTCTTCCCTCTTCCGTCTGAAACCAGCCTAATACCTGGTCCAACTCTTCATCAGAGCATTCATCACGAAAATATTTATCAAGCAGACGTTGGTCCATTACAGTTCAGCTATTAGCTTTTTCGTTTGTCTATAGTTTATACAAACGAGAACCATAAAAGTATTACGCCAAATAGATAATTATTTTATTTTTTCCTGTGGACGGGAAAAGTTGTAGGCATTCATGCCGCTTTAAATGCCAAACTAGGTGCCTGTAGGTTTACTAAGATGTTCACTTACATATTTTTTGACAAAGTTTGAGGCTTTATAATATTGAGATTTTACGGTATGAATAGAAACATCCAGGTATTCGGCAACTTCATTATTGGTTAGCCCTTCTTTAACCCGCAATCTATAAACCTCACGTCTTTTGTCCGGCAATTCTTCAACCGCTTCTTGATAAAGACCTCGATACTGAGCAAGATCTATAACATTACTGTTTTCCAAACCATCCATTTTCTTTTCGTAGGAAAGGGTTACTCTCTTTTTAAGCTTGCGTTTATCACGGTCAATAAGATTTAAAACATGGTTTTTTAAAGATGTGAACAAGAATCCCTTTAAAGATCCTGACTGATTCATCTTCGCCCTATGATGCCATAACTTTAGAAAAATATCATGAACAGCATCTTCTGCTAGTTCTTTATTTCTCAAATATTTTTTTGCAACCCGATATAATGATCGGTGATATTTATCATATATTTTTTTAAATGCAGTTTCACTACCCTGCTTAAGCCTGCCCAACAATATCCTATCTTCGTATCCGCTACATCCCATATAGTAAATTAATTAGCCATAATTATAAAAAAACCTAAACATATAACATATTTATACAAATATAAATAAAACTAACACACCCCCCTTCTCTTATTTTACATAAAGTGAATAATTAATCAAGTAATAATCAACTATTTTAAATCAACAACTCTATACTACCCAATACTTATATTTTTATTTTGTTGTTTGAAGTATGGTATTTTGCGAATCTGATCTGATTTATAAATTTTGCCTGCAACAGTATGACGAACGCTTATTTTTCTACTGGGGATTACATCCGAAGTATTTTAGCCATTATTCTCTTCTTTGTCATTTTTTTGATCGCCACCCCCTTTATACTATTACTTCTTATCCTTTCTTTTGGGAAAGCTACGAATTTTATCATCGAATCTATTGCCCCTTTACTTGTGCGACCGGTATTTAAAATTTTAGGTATTCAGTTTAATATAAAGCTACATACCGATGAAGTAGCAAGTCCGGCCATTTTCATCATCAACCATAGCTCTACCCTCGATATGCTCACCCTGTTGGCCTTGGGACTCCCCCGCGTTCGGTTTGTAGCTAAATGGCAGTTTCAATATAACCCCCTATTTTTATTGCTGGGGCGGCTTACCGGACAAATATTTATCCGTCGGGATAAGTCGGACCAAGCGATTGCTACGCTGCAAAAAACCTATAAACGCATTCAGAAAAACAGCCTATCCGTTATGATGGCGCCCGAAGGCTCTCGTAAACATCCTGGTGTTATAGGTCCGTTCAAAAAAGGTCCCTTTCGTATGGCCATGGACCTGGACTATCCCATAGTCCCCATCTATTTTGAAGGAAATCGCAGGCTCAGCAAGGGCGGTTCATTGATCACAAAACCAGGAACCCTGACCGCTCACATACACGGACCTATCAGCCCTACAGAATGGAACCTGGAAAACCTTGAAGAACAGATTGCCGGCGTTCGAAAAAAATATCTGCGTTGGGCAGGAGTCAAAGAATGAGTTGAATAATGTCCCTCCTCACATATAAATACACGGAATGTTTTTTTCCCTGATGAAGTTGACAAAAACGTTACCTATGTTAGCAAACAGAATACAATTAGAATTGAAGACATTATTAAAATATGATTTATCGCACTTTAGGAGATAGTGACTTAAAACTTTCGGCTATTACATTTGGTGCCTGGGCTGTCGGTGGCTGGATGTGGGGCGGAACCGACCACCAACAATCTGTCGAAGCAATCCAGGCCGCATATGACCACGGAGTTACCTCTATTGATACGGCTCCGGTATATGGACAGGGACTTAGTGAAAAGATTGTGGGCGATGCCATAAACGACATCCCGCGAGATAAACTGCAGATTCTTACCAAATTCGGCCTCCGCTGGGATACCGATAAGGGGCATTTCCGATTCCCAAGCAAAGACAATGACGGCAATGATCTGGCCATCCATGAATATGCCGCAAAAGAGAGCGTGATCAAAGAATGTGAAGAAAGCCTGCAGCGGCTGGGAACCGACTATATCGATCTGTATCAGATCCACTGGCCCGATCCCACCACCCCAATATCAGAAACGATGGAAGCCCTGATACAGCTCAAAGAGCAGGGTAAAATTCGGGAAGCCGCCGTTTGTAATTACGATGCAGGGCAACTCAAAGAAGCCAACGAAACGATCAATATTGTTTCCAACCAAGTACCGTACAGCATGCTTCGCCGTGATATTGAAGAGGAAGTCGTGCCCTATTGCCTGGAAAACAATAAAGGCATCCTGGCTTACAGTCCGTTACAAAGAGGACTATTAACCGGGAAAATGACGCCCGGCCAAGATTATGAAGAAGGTGATGCTCGTGCCGACAGCCCCTATTACTCGGATGAAAATATTAAGCGCACGAATGCTTTCCTCAATGCCATCCAACCTATTGCAGATAATCACGATGCTACGCTGGCTCAGCTGACGATCCAGTGGACCATCCAGCAGCCGGGCATCACTATTGCTCTGGTTGGTGCGCGTAATAAAGAACAGGCTACACAAAACGCCAAGGCGGCTGATATTACCTTATCAAATGACGAGCTAAGCAAGATCAATGACGAGCTGGATGCCTTGGAATTGGATCTTGATTAAATAATCGTACTAAACATCAGGAGTTAAGCTCCCTCTAAACAAAGAAGTTTTAAGAAATGGAGGTTGCCGAGTTGGTAGCCTCCATTAATTAAAACGCTGATAAAAGATTCCGAAACAAGTTCAGAATGACATGATTGAGTGGATTTGCCAAGCCCTCTTCTACGTTTTCTCGATCCAAGCATAATTCTATGCTCTGCGCAGAGCTTTACCGTCAATCCTCCTGTCCTCCTTCTCCAAGGAGGAACTCATTATTGTAAATGAAAGCTACAGAATGTTAAAAAAACTACCACCAAAAGCCCCCCTTGGAGAAGAGGGATTTAGGGAGATTGACTCTGCTTAATAGCTTTCAAATCATTATTTCAACTGGTAACCGCTTTACTGCTATATATTCCATATTTATAAGCTACAAACAATCATCACAAACCTACTTCCCTATCGCTTCATGCCCCAATGGAAGTTGTTCAATCACATCCAGGGCCGGGGTTGGATCTCCCATAATATAGAAATGAATGCCCGGCGCTCCCTTCTCCAACAGCTCGGTGCACTGCTGGGCTGACCATTCTATGCCAATAGATCGTGCTTGCGTTGGATTGGCTTGCACCTCATGGGAAAGTTCCTCAGGAATGTTAAGGTGGAAATATTTGGGCAAGAAATTGAGATGAGCATCCCGGGTTAAGACTTTTAATCCCGGTACAATGGGACACTCAATGCCTGCATCCCGGCACTTATCCACAAACCGAAAGTAGGCCTCATTATCAAAAAACATTTGCGTCACGATGTAGTCACCGCCGCGATCCACCTTGTTTTTAAGCATTTGGATGTCAAAATCGAGGTTCGGCGCCTCAAAATGCTTCTCAGGATAGCCGGCCACACCTACACAGAAATCTGTTTGGTGCGCATTCGTGATATTCTCCAGATATTGCCCGCTATTCATATCTTTGATCTGATCAACCAAATCTACAGCAAACTGATTAAACGTACCATTTTTAATTCGGGGAACAGAATCATCGGCCTTATCTCCCCGGATAGCCAGCACATTATCTATACCCAGATAATTCAGCTCGATGAGGGCATCCTCCGTTTCCTCTTTGGTAAATCCTTCACAAATCAGATGGGGCACCGGATCTACCCCATACTTATGCTTAATTGCCGCACAAAGCCCGATGGTCCCCGGTCGTTTCCGCTTGATATGCCGCTTAATGGTGCCATCACTCAGTTCCTCATAATGCGATTCCGCCGCATGGTAGGTCACATCAATAAAGGGCGGATTGTATTTCATAACCTGATCGAGCGAATCAAATACCTTCTTGACCGACCCTCCGCGTTTGGGAGGAATAATCTCAAAAGAAATTAAAGGCTCATCCGATCGGTCGTAATGTTCAATTACTTTCATTTAGTCTGCTATTCTTTGTATCTTCTGTATCCAAAAATGATCAACCGTTACAGGCTTTTCTAACGAAAAGTCCTAAAGTGTAAAGGTAATCACTTCGTAGCTCAGTTGAAAAGTTTTTGTGCAACGCAAGAGCCTCCTTCTAAAAAGTGGCTCAAAGCACCTTATATTAATTACCTGAAAGACAGATACATGAATTTCGATCAAATTAAGGATCTCCTGCAAGATCGTATCCTCATTTTGGATGGCGCGATGGGCACGATGATCCAATCTCACAATCTTACAGAAGACGACTACCGGGGCAAGCAGTTCCAAGACTATCATACCGACCTGCAGGGCAACAACGACCTTCTCAGTATCACACAGCCCGATCTTATTAAAGGTATTCACCGCTCCTTTCTGGAAGCGGGCTCCGACATCATTGAAACTAATACGTTTAACAGTACCTCCATTTCCCAGGCGGATTATGACATGGCGGATCTGGCCTACGATCTAAATGTGGCCGCTGCCCGGAATGCGCGAGAAGTGGCCGATGAGGTTACCAAACAAAATCCGGACAAACCCCGATTAGTGGCCGGAGCCGTTGGGCCCACCAATAAAACACTGTCGCTCTCTCCCGATGTGGAAGACCCCGGTTACCGTGCTATCACCTTCGATCAGCTCAAAAAATCGTACCGCGAACAAATTCGGGGCCTGGCCGATGGCGGCGTGGATATGCTGCTGGTAGAAACCATTTTTGATACGCTGAATGCCAAGGCAGCCATCTATGCGATTCACAAACATGCCGAAGAGACCGGCCAGGAACTGCCGGTCATGATCTCTGGTACCATTGTAGATCAAAGTGGACGTACCCTCTCGGGGCAGACGACCGAAGCCTTCTGGATTTCTATATCTCATACCAAGAATCTGCTCAGCGTTGGACTGAACTGTTCGCTGGGATCCGATCAAATGCGTCCATATATTGAAGAACTGGCACGTATTGCGGATTGCCATACCAGTCTCTATCCCAATGCCGGACTGCCCGATGAGATGGGCGAATACAACGAGACGCCCGAATTTATGGCGGATCAATTGCGTGACTATGCAGAATCTGATTTTGTAAATCTTGTAGGAGGTTGCTGTGGTACTACCCCAAAGCATATTAAAGCAATTGCCGAAGCAGCGAAGCAATGTGCGCCACGACAAATCCCAGAACAAAAACCTTATTTAAGACTCAGCGGACTCGAACCATTGGTCGTCCGTCCCGATACCAACTTTGTGAATATCGGTGAACGTACCAACGTAATGGGCTCCCGCAAATTTAAGCGGCTTATCAAGAATGAGGAGTTCGAGGAAGCCCTTTCGGTAGCGCGCCAGCAGGTAGAAAACGGTGCCCAGATTATTGACATCAACATGGATGAGGGCATGCTGGATTCCCAAGAAGTGATGGTAAATTTCCTGCAGCTGCTGGCTGCAGAGCCCGACATTTCGCGCGTGCCCATCATGATTGACTCTTCCAAGTGGTCCGTCTTGAAAGCAGGACTGAAAGCAGCCCAGGGCAAGTGTGTGGTTAACTCCATCAGCTTAAAAGAAGGCGAAGAGCAGTTTAAAGAACAAGCTCGTGAAATCCTCAACTTTGGGGGTGCTGTCGTCATCATGGGTTTTGATGAGCAAGGGCAAGCCGACAGCTATGATCGGCGCATCGAAATTGCGGAACGGGCCTACAACATCCTTACTGAAGAAGTGGGTTTTGCGCCACAGGATATCATCATGGATCCCAACATCCTGACGGTGGCCACCGGTATTGAAGCACACAACAATTATGCCGTTGACTTTATTGAGGCTACCCGATGGATTAAACAAAACCTGCCGATGGCTAAAGTCAGCGGTGGACTTAGTAACATTTCATTTTCTTTCCGTGGTAATAACAAAGTGCGCGAAGCCATGCACGCGGCTTTTCTCTACCACGCCATCCAAGCCGGCCTTGATATGGCGATCGTAAATGCAGGGCAGCTGGAAGTCTACGAGGAGATACCCGATAAACTGCGCGATCTTGTGGAAGATGTGCTCCTTAACCGACGCGATGATGCTACGGAACGCTTGGTGGATTATGCCGAAGAAATCAAAGGTGAAGACACTGAGACGGAAGAAAAAATCCAAGAATGGCGCCAGGAATCTGTCGAAGAACGTATTAAACACGCGCTGGTGAAAGGCATCGTCGATCATATTGTGGATGATGTGGAAGAAGCCCGACAGAAATACAATCAACCTATTGAAGTTATTGAAGGTCCCATGATGTCGGGTATGGATGTCGTCGGGGACCTCTTTGGATCGGGCAAGATGTTCCTTCCACAGGTGGTAAAAAGTGCCCGCGTGATGAAAAAAGGAGTGGCCCACCTCATCCCCTTTATTGAAGAGGAGAAGGAAAAGAACCAAAATAGTAAACCAAAGGCCAAAGTACTGCTGGCTACTGTCAAAGGAGATGTTCATGACATCGGTAAAAATATTGTGGCCGTCGTGTTGCGCTGCAACAACTTTGATGTCATTGACCTGGGCGTGATGGTTCCGGCAGATAAAATTTTGGAGGAAGCCCGACAAAACAATGTGGATATTATTGGCCTCAGTGGGCTCATCACTCCCTCTCTGGATGAGATGGTGCATGTAGCCAAGGAATTGAAACGTGAAGAATTTCAGCAGCCCCTGCTTATCGGAGGCGCCACAACCTCGCGCATGCATACCGCTGTAAAGATAGAACCAAACTACAATCGGCCGGTGGTGCACGTACTGGATGCCTCGCGAAGTGTATCCGTGACGGGTAACCTTGTTTCCCAGACACTGCGCGAGGAGTTCGTTAAGAAAAAGAAAAACGAATACTTAAAACTCCGGAAACAGCACGAAAGTCGGTCCAATCGCAAGACCTATCTTTCGCTGGAAGAGGCTCGCGCCAATGCCTCCGATATTGACTGGTCAGCCACGGAAGTTAAAAAGCCGGCCCAGTTAGGCCGGCAGGTTTTTGATAACTATCCGCTGGAGGAAATCCGCAATTACATAGACTGGGGACCGTTTTTCATTGCCTGGCAGATGAAGGGCAGCTTTCCCGCCGTACTCGAGGATGAAAAGTATGGCGAAGAAGCACGTAAACTTTTTGACGATGCCAATGCGCTTCTGGACAAAATTATCGACCAGAAGTTACTAAAAGCGCGGGCGGTACTGGGACTTTATCCCGCGAATGCTGTCGGTGATGATGTTGAACTATATACCGACGAGAGCCGATCGGAAGTGTTGACGACCTTCCATACTCTTCGTCAGCAGGCCCAGAAACGACGCGGACAGCCAAATAAGGCACTCGCTGATTTTGTAGCTCCCAAAGAAACGGGCATTGCCGACTATATGGGCGGCTTTGCCGTGACCTGCGGCATTGGCGCCCCAGAGCTTGTGAAACAATTTGAAGAGGACCATGACGATTATAATGCGATTCTCACCAAAGCACTGGCCGACCGACTGGCCGAAGCGTTTACAGAACTTCTTCACGAAAAAGTACGAAAAGATATCTGGGGCTATGCACCGGAGGAAGATTTCGATAACGAAGCACTGATTCGCGAAAAGTATACTGGTATTCGTCCGGCTCCCGGCTACCCGGCCCAGCCCGACCATACCGAAAAACGCATTCTGTTTGATCTCCTTGATGCCAAAGAGCAAGCTGGTATCCATCTCACCGAACACTACGCCATGCATCCGGCTGCTTCGGTTAGTGGACTCTATTTTTCCCATCCCCAATCTGATTATTTTAATGTGGGTAACTTCAAAAAAGACCAAATTGAAGACTATGCCCGGCGCAAAGGCATGAGTGTGGAAGAAATAGAGCGTTGGTTAAGCTCTAACCTGAGTTATGAACCGTAGTTTTAACTATAACTGGGCTTTCAGTCAGTAGTGATTATATTTAATGGTTACTAAGTTTCAAAAGTTTAGTAATCATTATAAAACTATTTATTAAGGATTAGGACTATCATTACTTCCCTAGCAAATGGAACCAATATTTGGATGCTTATCTCGATGTTTGGGCTTACTGTTTAATACCAAATCATTTCCATTTTCTTGTTCAGATCAAAAACAAAAAAGAATTATCGAATGCAGACCTGACAGGTTTACAAAACCTGTCAGGTCTTATTTCTAAAAAATTTAGTAACTTCTTCAATTCATACACAAAGTCGGTTAATAAAAAATACAGCCGTCATGGTAGCTTATTTCAAAAGCCTTTTAAGAGAGTAAAAGTTGAGTCAAAACAATATCTTCAGCACCTGATCCACTATATCCATCATAATCCAATTCATCATCATCTGGCCGAATCTTATCTGGATTGGAAATATTCATCCTATTCAGCTATTCTAACCCAACATTCAACTAATATTGAAAAACAGAAGGTATTGAAGCTATACCAAGGCAGGGACAACTTTATATCTCATCATCAAACGATGAAAAACTATAACAAAATAAGTCATCTTCTTATTGATTAGACACATTATAAGACATGCCAAGTTTTGAAAACTTGGCATGTCTTATGTTAGACTTCAGCCGTTTTACTTCACTGGCTGTAATTCCTGAATACTCTTGGGGTCAACTATTCCCCTTACTTCCTGGAAGTTATTCAAATCAACATTGTTCGACTCCACAAATTCTACTGGTAAAATAGCCACCCAAAAATCCTGATTCTGGGTGTAACCGGACCCAAGCGTACCGAGATCAATATTTCCCTGCAGAAAAAGCTGCACATCATCAACCGTATGGTCGAAGGAATATTGAAATTGCCCATCATCAAAATAAATTGTTGCAGGAAGCTGCTGCCATATGCCGTTGCCAGTTTGTTCATCCTCTCCATACTTCCAGTAAACCACTATAATGTCGGAAGAAAACGCCTCAGCGCCATAATCAGAAAAGAAAAACTGCTGCGAATAATTATTATTCGCATTAAAAGTTGCTTCTACACCAAAGCCCTGACCAATGGGTCCCGAACCCCCGGGAGGTCCCTCTGGCCCGACTGGCCCCCGTTCTCCCTGACAACCAACAAATAAAAGTACGGAAAATATAAGGCTAAGGTATTTCATAATTATCTTCTTTTAAGGTTAATAACAATTAATATTTTTTATTACTGATCTTTTTGTTGAGTTGTAACGTCTTACTCCAAGGTAATATTCGTCAAATTCTCTGCATTCGCATGATCATGTGATCCTCAATAACTGACTACTATAATTTCCTCACATTATGATGTGATTGATGATAACCACTTTGCCTTATAGATTCTTTATAAATGTAAGAAAGTTACGGTGGTTATGTATCGATTGGCATTAATAGGTTCGGCCCTTACGATCCTGCTTGCTTCATGCTCTCCCAGACCTGTATTTCGAATGCACCCCCAGGCAGAGCAGACCTCTTTTGAGCAAGGTACAGAATATGTACAGATTGAGCGGAATGGAGTCATACTAACGATGTCATATTATCGGCATCTTTCTGATCAGTTTGTCATGGATGTTGAAGTAGTAAATGAAACCGATTCGCTCTTACGTGTCGATCCGACTCAATTCTCGTATGATGCGCTTAAATACATTTCTCAGGATACCTCAAACCTGCCTCTTATTTCTTCTCGACGTGCTATTAATCCCGAACTACAACTGCTGGAAAAGGACCTCCAAATTGCTCAGACTGAGGCTAACCAACGAACCGGTGACCTTTTGCATGCCATCGGTCAAACAGCTTCTATTGTGAATTATGCCACCGCCGATTCTCAAGAAGAGCGGGAGGATATCAGTCAACGAAGCGAGGAAGCCAGTATCAATCATGAAATCAACCGCCAACGACGAGCGTTCTACAAATCGGGATTACGTGATCAGCGTGAGGTTTGGGAGATTGATGCACTACGCAAAACCGATCTTTTTCCCGGTGAATATGTTCGGGGATATCTCTTTTTTAAAAATGAACCTGACGCCCGAGCCTATATTTTCTATTTCGACTCTGCCCAGGCTCTTATTGAACTCCGGTATCTCCAAAAGAGATATAAAAAGAAGGAGGGGGATATTATTCTCTACTAACTAAGAAGAGTCCTACTTCTTTTAAGCGAATTAGTTGTAGCTCACTGAACCACTTCATCCAAAGCAATATCCACAATTTGTTGTCGCAACGCATCTAAATTGAAATAATATCCATTTTCCTGGGGCCCGCTATTCTGCCGATTCGTTAAAAATATAATGGACAACTCATATTTGGACACCACTACGATGCTCGTTCCTGTAAATCCGGTATGACCGAAAGTTCCTTCCGGAGCGCCTTCGGCAGCAATAAAATCTTTATCCATAGCCCAGCCAAGGCCATTCCCAAAACGATCTTTGGTTAGAAAGGTATCAATGGTCGCAGAAGAGATAATCTTTTTACCTTCAAACGTCCCTTCATTTATTAACAGATCCACAAGTACCTGCAGGTCATCTATGGTAGAAAAAAGACCTGCATGACCTGCTATCCCCTGGTTGGCATACCAAGCATTGCCATCGTTTACTTCGCCTTTAAGTGTATAATTTCGCCAACCATCCCATGACTTCGGATCAGCGTCCACGTTATAACCAAAACTATCATCATAAACCATCCGCTTTTCAAAAGGGTTGCCGTGTGAAGTCGCTGCTATCTGCTCATAACCATTATCCAGGGGATTAAAGGTTGTTTGTTCAAGATGAAGAGGCTGATAGAGTTCTCTTTGCACATATTTGTTTAACTCGTCTCCAGAGACTCGCTCAATGATATCCCCAAGCAACATAAAGCCCAAATCGCTGTAATGTCGTCCCTCCCCAACGGGCCATTGTAATGGTACTTGTCTTACATAGTGGTAGCGTTCTTCCTGATTGGAGGCATAGTAGTAGGTTGGGAGCCATTGTGGAAGCCCGGAAGTGTGAGTTAGCAAATGTCGGACCGTAATCTTTGATTTCGTTCCCTCTCCAAATTCAGGAAGGTATTTATAAATAGGAGCGTCCAGATCAACTTTGCCCTTATCCACCAGTAGCATGATGCCAAAAGTGGTAGCACAGACTTTCGTCAGAGAGGCAAGATCAAAAAGATAATTCGTAGTCATAGCTTCCGGCTTTGTCAAACGCTGCATGCTATAACTATACTTCTGAGCAAAGCCATAGGCCGCCCGATGCAGAATGGAATCTCCGCGCTTAATTTGGATTACACTTCCCGGAATGTTCTCTGCATCAATGGAGTTCTGGATGAGACTGTCAACAGCCAACAGATGTGGAGCTTTGGCCTGTTGTGAGGCTAAGTCAGTTGAGCATGCTGCTAATCCAAATAGCAGAGCCCAAATAGCCATTAATGATGCGTTTCTCATCCCCTATTTTCCTCAGAGTGTTTATTCAAGATCATGCTGTATCCTATCCTTTAGCGACTCCTGACCCATTGAGATACTTTACCTGCGACTAAAACAATAAAACTACCGGCAACCGTATAGAGCGGCCAGGCAATAGCCAACCCTTCGCCCGGCAGCAGCTCTTGCAACGGACCTTTAACCATAAACAGTAATGAAAGTAATCCTACGAAGAAACCGATAAGTGCGTCTTTGGTATTCGGCTTAGAAAACAGGCGTCCGAGCAGGAAAGCCCCGAGGAGTCCTCCATAGGTGTAGGAAGCAATGCCCAGACCGAGCTCTACGACAGCAGGTCGTTCACCAGCCTGCAATTGTAAATAGGCAAAGAAAAATGCGGAGCCCGTTAATATTACCGCCCAAACGGTCGTGAAGATTCGTGAGATCCGTAAATCTTCAGCCGGAGTATTTTGCTTTCCGAAATAGGGTTTGTAAAGATCAAAAGTGGTGGATGAGGCCAGAGAATTGAGGGAAGAGCTCAAGCTACTCATTGCTGCGGCAAAAAGTGAGGCTACAATCAGGCCCGACATACCAACGGGTAGTTGTTCTACAATAAATTTGGCAAAAATTTCGTCGGTGGTTGCCAGTCCCAATTGCTGAGCAGTTTGGGCATCATAAAAAGAATACAGCAATAAACCGATGAAAAGAAATAGGCCAAACTGGAGCGCCACGACAATTCCGCTGCCAATCAATGCTTTTTGGCTATCTTTTAAATTCCGGGTGGTGAGCAAGCGCTGTACAATGAGCTGGTCGGTTCCATGCGAAGCCACAGAGAAAACGGCTCCCCCAATCAGGGCCGTAAAAAAGGTATAAGGCTGAGCAATGAAATCCGCGAAGGCCTGTCCAAAACCAAAATCAACTAGTTGCAATTTGTTTGTCTGTGCCGCCAGTTCCATTGCTCCACTCAGTCCATTAGGCAAATCCATAACCATAATGACTCCTGCAAAAATAGCTCCACCGACATAGACTACCATCTGCATGACGTCCATCCACACTACTGCTTTTATTCCTCCAATCAGGGTGTAGACAAGAGTAATAACCGAGATGACAGCAATTGAGAGCAGGTACACTTCTACATCACTCCAGCCGGTAAAAGCTCCTCCCAAGCGCAAAATAATAGCCAATGGAATGGCTGTTGCAAACAGGCGAACCCCGTCAGCGAGTAAGCGAGTAACCATGAACGTGGTACTGGCGGCATTGCGCATAGAATCGCCAAAGCGTTCTTGTAAAAACTGATAAGCAGTCGTTAAATTTCCTTCAAAATAGGCTGGTAAAAAGAGGGTACTAACGAATATTCTACCGACAATGTATCCCAGCGTTATTTGAAGAAAAGTGAGGTTTCCCCCATAAGCTACAGCGGGAACACTTATAAAAGTGAGAGTACTCGTTTCAGTTGCTACGACAGAAAAAAGAACGGCCCACCATGGAATGTCATGGCCACCCAGAAAATAATCAGATGTATTTGACTGGCGCCCGGCGATTCGAACACCAAGCCAAGCCACACCCAACAGGTATCCCAAAATTATTATATAATCGACGTAAGAAAATTCCACCCTTCCCCTTTTTTTACCTTTTTATCATTTACATTTGCCGTAAAATAATGTTACTTACGAACCGAAATTATAGAGTATTTTTATTGTAACCCCAAGAAATAATCATTGGCTTATTTTTTAACTTAGCCAATAAAGGAATACAACCAGATCAATGACTTACTATAAGGAAACTGATAAGACCACTTATTACGAAAACATCCCCACAAATATCTATCAGGATGCCAGTACTGCTTCTAAAGAAGTGGCAGAGGAGATAGCCCAACTTATCCGCAGTCGTGATGAAGCGAACAAAAAAACCGTGCTGGGTTTAGCAACGGGTTCTACTCCTACGGGAGTCTATAAGGAGCTTGTTCGCATGCACAAAGAAGGTGCGCTTTCCTTTAAGAACGTTATTACCTTTAACCTCGACGAATACTTCCCGATGGAGCCCCATTCGTTGCAGAGTTATGTTCGGTTTATGAACGAGCACCTTTTTGATCATATTGATATCCCTGAAGATCAGGTTCATATTCCTGACGGCACGCTCGACCGGGATGAGGTTGCAGAATATTGCCAGCAATATGAGCAAAAAATACAAGAAGCAGGTGGTTTAGACATTCAGCTGCTGGGGATCGGTCGGACAGGGCATATCGGTTTTAATGAACCGGGCTCGCGTCCAAATTCCCGTACTCGTCTAATTACACTCGACCGGATTACCCGTAAAGATGCGGCCAGTGACTTTTTTGGGGAAGAGCATGTCCCACGCCGCGCTATCACCATGGGAGTAGGTACAATTCTGGATGCCGACAAAGTGATCCTGATGGCCTGGGGTGAGGGTAAAGCCCCTATTATTAAAGAAGCGGTCGAAGGCAGTATCCGTGAACAAATTCCGGCCACCTATTTGCAGGAGCATCAGAATGCCCAGGTTATCCTTGATGAAGCCGCAGCTGAAAAACTCACCCGTCAAAAAACGCCATGGATACTTACCACCTGCGACTGGGATGATAAATTAATGCGGAGAGCCGTTGTCTGGTTATGCCAAGAAGTAGAAAAACCGGTTCTCAAACTCACTGATGAAGATTATAACGAACACGGAATGGGCGATCTATTGACTCAACATGGTCCCGCTTATGACATTAATATCAAGATATTTAATGAGCTACAGCACACCATTACCGGCTGGCCCGGCGGTAAGCCCAATGCTGATGATACTCATCGGCCAGAGCGTGCAACGCCCTTCCCAAAGAGAGCTGTTGTGTTTAGCCCCCACCCCGATGATGACGTTATCTCGATGGGAGGAACGCTTATTCGTCTTGTTGAACACGGCCATGAGGTTCATGTAGCTTATCAGACTTCCGGTAATATCGCTGTCTTTGATGCCGACGTTGTGCGGTTTATGGATTTTGTCTCTGATTATAATGACATGTTCGATATGGGGCAGGAGGAAGCCGATCAAATGCTTTCAAACATCAAAACCTTTTTAGAAGAAAAACAACCCGCCCAGGTAGATTCGGATGAAATTAAACACATTAAGGGTCTGATTCGACGAGGCGAAGCCAAAGCTGCGGGACGCTATTGCGGTATTCCCGAAGATCAGCTGCATTTCATGGATATGCCTTTCTATGAAACCGGACGCGTTAAGAAAAAACCACTCTCCCAGGAAGATGTAGACATTACCGTAGATCTGCTCCGTGAGGTTAAACCTCACCAAGTGTATGCTGCGGGCGACCTTTCCGATCCCCATGGAACACATCGAGTATGTTTAGAAGCCATCTTCAAAGCCTTGGAAGAGTGCAAAGATGATGACTGGATTGATGACTGCAAAGTCTGGCTCTATCGCGGAGCCTGGCAAGAGTGGGATGTTAATGAAATTGAAATGGCTGTACCACTTAGTCCGGAAGAACTGACCAAAAAGAGGAAAGCTATCTTTAAACACCAATCTCAAAAAGACCGTCCGCTCTTTCCCGGTGCTGATCCCCGCGAATTTTGGCAGCGCTCGGAAGAACGGAATCGAGGCACGGCTCAACTTTATGATGCTTTGGGCTTTGCTGAATATGAGGCTATCGAAGGCTTTGTGGAATACAAAGGGCGGCAAAAATAATGTGATCACCTTAGCTTTATTTAAATGGCGTGTACCTAAAAGTACACGCCATTTACAGTTAATTCCTGATAAATCGCTTTTTGCTATTGACTCACTATGCGTGGTAGGAGAAATTGGTCATCCGGGAGCAAGAGCTGCCAGGCGGATAGCAAGCATTTTCACTACCTTGCCTAATGACTCTTAATATACTCTAAGAAATGGGCCAACGCCTTACCTCGATGGCTAACCTGATTCTTGATATCAGTATCCAACTCAGCAAATGTTTTTGAGTATCCCTCTGGCTGAAAGACAGGATCATATCCAAAACCCCCGTTTCCTCTTTGCTCAGTCAGTATCTTTCCACGGCAAATTCCCTCGAAAGTATGGGGTCCATTCCCAGAAACTAAGGCTACCACCGTACGAAACTGAGCATCCCGATTATCTGAGTCAACGCCTGACAATTCCTCGATCAGCTTCAGTACATTTTCCTGGTAGGTTGCCGACTCACCCGCATATCGTGCGGAATAAACACCCGGTCGACCATTCAAAGCATCCACTTCCAGACCCGTATCGTCAGACAAAGACGGCAAGCCCGTTTCTTGATAAACGTATCGGGCTTTTTTTAGTGCATTCCCCTCGAGGGTATCCCGATCTTCAATAACTTCTTCCAGATCCGGAAAATCATAGGTTGACTTAAGCTCAATGCCCAACGGTGCTAATGTTGACTGTAGTTCTTCTATTTTATCTTTATTCTGGGATGCTAATACCAAGGTCTCCATAACTAATTACTAATGCCTCGTTTTAGATTTTCACTTGTAGGGTGTCCAAAATTTCCCGGGCTTTGTTTCCATTCAAGCGCGGACCAAATTGTGATACTACCTTTGAGCCTGCCAAACTTGCTAATTTTGCTGCCTCATGGTCACTTAGTCCATTTGTAATACCATATAAAAAGGCACCGGCATACATATCGCCCGCTCCATTAGTATCAACTGCTTGAACTTCATGAGGGGAAACATCAATAAAGGAACTCCCATCATATACCATGGATCCATGCTTTCCTTCAGTAATGACAATTTTTTGGGCCAGATTTTTTAACGTGTCCCGGGCTTCAGCTAAATCCTCTTTGCCAGTATATATTTTTGCCTCCTCGGCATTACAGAAAAGTAAATCGATAGAATCTCCAATCAATTCTTTGAACCGCCCTTTAAAAGCTTCCACAATGGAAGGATCCGAAAGCGTTAACGCTGTTTTAGTATTATGTTTCTGGGCCATACTTTTCGTCAACTTCATTGCTTCATGCCCTTTTTCAGAGGCTGCCAGGTAGCCTTCAATATAAACGTACTCAGAATGTTGAATAGCTTGCTCATCCACTTCTTGTGTTGAAAGCTCAGCTGAAATACCCAAGTACGTATTGAGTGTACGTTCTGCATCATCAGTGACCATCACCAGGCATTTACCGGTAATTCCTTTTTCTCGCTCCTGCCGGTCAAAATTGGTATTAATTCCTACCTCATCCATGTTCTTCAAGTAGCTGTCGCCAAAGGCATCAGCCGCTACTTTGCACGAATAGAAAGCGCTTCCTCCAAATTGGTTGATGGCATATAATGTGTTTGCGGCAGAACCACCGGGCTTTTGAACGGCTTCAGCGTGATTAATATCGTCAATCAATTTAAACTGCAGCTCTTGATCTACCAACGTCATCACCCCCTTGGAGATGTCATGCTTATCAAGAAACTTATCCGTTACTTCGAATTCAACATCAACCAAGGCATTACCAATGCCATAAACATTATACTTCTTCATAGAAAAGTGTTGGAGTAAAAAGATATGGTTAAAAATAATAAAGCAGCTAAAGATAAGAACTATCGATAGCCTAAGAAAGTAGATAGGAGTATTTAATCAAAAGACACCTGGCCTTTACAGCCGGTGCCTTTTGAAAACCTTAGATTTTTAGCAATAAACTAATTATGTGCGATAGGATCTGGATCTCCATCAGGGTCACCACTGGCAGTACCATCTGCGCTTGGATTACCGTTTGTTACCAGTAAAAGACCTGCTACATGGGGAGCAGCCATGGAGGTACCACTTATCGTTGATGTGCCTCCCGACTCCCAAAGAGAAAGAATATCTACTCCAGGAGCAGCAAGTTCGACTGGTGGATCGGTAGGACCAGACCAATTAGAGAAAGAAGCAAAGGTATCAGTATCATCCGTAGCAGAAACGGTCCATACATTATTATATTCAACGCGGGCCGGCGAATAGTTGTTTGCATCATCCCCGTCATTACCAGCGGCAATAGAAAAGTAAACTCCTTGGTCAGCGGCATTACGGACGGCATCATCGACGGCGTCGGATGTTCCTCCTCCCAGACTCATATTGGCTACATCGCCCGCAGATGCATTAGCTGCTACGTAATCAATGCCGGAAATGACACCAGAATAAGACCCACTTCCACGATCATCGAGGACTTTTACAGCAACTACTGTTGCTCCCTCAGCAACTCCGACGACATCAATGTCATTGTCAATAGCGGCGATGGTACCGGCAACATGGGTACCGTGTCCATTGCCATCATCCGGGCTACCTGAACCGGGACCTTGTGAAACGAATACGGCGCTACGCTGCGTGTCCACATTTAAATCAGGATGATCCAGGTCAATCCCCGTATCAATAACCCAAGCGGTACCATTACTTGCCGTGGCTCCTCCAATTCGAGTGATCCCCCATGGTGTTGTTTGACTTCCCCCTCCACCATCGCTGTCTTTGCAAGATGGCCAGGGCGAACAGGCTCCCGGCGGGGCAAGCGTAATAAACCGATCTTCTTCTACATAAGAGACTCGTTCATCAGTCCGAAGCCTTGCCAACTGTTCGGCATCCAGTTTAGCTGCAAAGCCTTTGAGCGCCGTATTATACTCTCCCACTACTGCATTCGATGCAATGGTATAGTCTGCCAGTATCCTGCTTCGAACTTCTTTTACCTTCTTTACATCCGATAAAGCTTTTCCTTTTGGACCTTTATCATTAAATACAACGATATACTGTCCATCAATAGCTTTGCCATCTTGAGTGGCTAATTGCTCCTGTTCTTCTAAGTTTTGATTAGTTGTCGGCTGATCACAAGCATATAGGCCAAATGAAAGAATTATAGCTAATATACTAATTTGTAGGTATGTCTTTTTCATAATAAGTAGGATAGGTTAATTAACATTTCCCTCACCATCTGCTGATGATTTACTTTAATTTACAATAATTAGACAATACTAACATTCTATCCATACCTTCTGTGAAAATCAACCGCTATAATGAATGTTGCCTTAGCCTGAAATTTGTCCTCCCTCAATTATTATTGATCAAACTAAGTCTATTGGATATTGAGAGAACTAAAGCGACTTTAGGTTTGGTTAAAACATACACCGATGTTTTATTTCAGATTCAGTACTATATTAACGCCGTTAATGGCAGTATCTATTTCCCTCTTTTTGTTAAAAATCACGAATCTCTTTCCCATTATTATCCCTAATGAATAATCTCATAACATTCTTAAGGTATCGTCTTCAACAAGATCTGCCCGGCAAAGGGGCCCAGCTTCAAATGGCTCCCAAACCTGTATCAGAAGGACCTAATCGACCAATGTCTCCCGATAGTTCGGCCTCTCCCAGCACTGTTTTAATATTACTTCTGCCCAATGATGAGATGAAATGGGAACTTGTTCTAACGCTGCGAAGTGACAACATTGATCATGGTGGACAACTAAGCTTCCCGGGTGGACGGGCAGAACCTAATGAAACGCCTGCCGCAACGGCCCTGAGAGAAGCCAATGAAGAAATAGGTATTGCTACCCAAGAAGTAACGATAATTGGAGAATTGAGCCCCCTCTATATCTCTCATTCCAATAGCCAGGTAACGCCCGTTGTGGGATATATGGACTCTATCCCCGATTTTATCGCTAATCCCGACGAAGTGGAAGAAATATTTTCTGTTGAACTTAAATCACTGGCGACCAAAAAGAATCTGATCGAAGAACAATGGAAACTGCAAGACCATCACTATCATGTTCCCTACTGGGATGTACACCGCGTCCCGCTTTGGGGAGCCACAGCCATGATGCTTAATGAATTCCTGGATTTATACCGAGAGTTTGTGGCAAAAGAACCTTAGTTATTGGCTAACAGTCAAGAGGGTTTTTCAATCAAAACCTATTGTTTTATTATTCCCAACTGATACACCAATACTCCAACCGCTATCAACTCATCCAGTTGTTAGAATGAACCAACCGATTCTCATCCGACTGGTACACTGCAAAGTCAAAGCCCGGCTGAATGCTGTACCCTCCATATTGCCCCTGCTTATTTACGGCAATAAACCCAACTTGAATATTTTCAACGGATTCATTTTTTTCAACAATACGCTGTACTGCTTTCCTGCAAGCCGTTTCCGGATCATCGCCGTGACGCATATTTTCGACGACCAGGTGGCTGCCACAAGTTCGTATGACTTCTTCTCCCAGTCCGGTAGCCGCAGCCGCACCAACCTCATTATCGACAAACAGTCCGGCGCCGATGAGCGGAGAATCACCAACCCGACCATGCATCTTCCAGGCAGCTCCGCTGGTAGTGCAGGCTCCCGACAGGTTGCCATCTGCATCCAGCGCCAGCATACCAATGGTATCATGATTCTCAATATTTATTTCGGGTTGGTAGTTTGCATCCTTTTTCCAATCCTGCCAATCACTTTTGGAAGCCTCCGTTAACAGGCTTTCCTTTTCAAATCCCATATCCAGAGCAAAATTGAGGGCGCCTTCGCCAACTAACATTACATGGGGCGACTCCTCTTTCACTTTTCGTGCCACTGATATCGGATGCTTTATATCTTGCAGAGCGGCAACTGAGCCACACTGTTCTTTTTCATCCATAATACAGGCGTCCAGTGTAACAAAACCATCACGATCGGGATAGCCCCCATAGCCAACGGTACGTACTTCCGGGTCGGCTTCTGGAATACGAACGCCTGCTTCTACAGCATCCAGTGCAGATCCATTCTTAGACAAAACGTTCCAGGCAGCTTCATTTGCCGGCATCCCATGCTTCCAAGTAGAAATTACAGTGGGGCCACCCATCTTTTTAGAGAATGAGAATATATCTGGAGACCAGTTTTGTACAGGAATAAGACCACCTAAAGCAGTTAGTTTTAGAAAATTCTTTCGGCTAATCATATAGCTGTTTTTAATTGATGAGAGATATAACCAAATATGTGGATAGTTTCTGTATTTTAGCCCGTTAGCAACATTTTTGCAGAACTCAATATCCACAACCAGAATGGTCCAAGTTTACAAAAATTGCATCCTAATTACACTTCCTTTTTCATGGCTGGATTAGTCCTGCAACAAATTGGCGGCTTGCTGGCCTACCTCCATGCCGATGGCAATACCCATGCCACTGAGCCCGGCAGCAACATAGCTATGTTCGGCTAATTGTTGCACAACAGGGGCCTTAGTTGGCGTAAATCCCATAATGCCGGACCATTCTTCCTCTATCGTCCAACCATCTGGCAAACCCAACACCTTAGAAGTAAAATCGATCAAATGGTTTTTGATTGATGCATTGACACCAAAAACATCCGTCTCCTCCTCTTTCTGTGCCATATTCCGAGCACCCCCGATAAGTAATTGATCCCCGATATTTCGGAAGTAGATATACCCTCGATCATGATGAAAAGTGCCTTGCCAAGGCATCTGCTCCTGCGCATTGGTCACCAAAACATAACCGCGCGCTGGTGTAACCTCTAATTTTGGCAGTAATCGCCGAGTAAATCCATTGGTAGCCAGAAGCACCTTTCGGGTAGAAAATTTCGAGCTATTAGTCCCGACCAAACTCCCTTCCTTATCTATTGCCTGAACGCGGGTGTTCCAACGGATTTCAATACCCGCATGCAGAGCCTTCTGCACTAAAGCTTGCATCATCTTTCCCGGGTGCAAAGCACCCTCCAAACGATTATAGATGACCGGGTAGCCCTCTAACTTTTGGGAAGTGTAAACCTCTTTTTCATCCAGAAGCTCTTCCATCCAGCGATTAAATCGATCTATTTTGGAAGCCACAATTTTGAACTTTGAATCAGAGGTAAAAAGCTCATATCCCCCACAAGGATCATAATTTATGGCTTCTTCTCCCAGCGTCTGCTTCAGGAGCTCAAGTCCCCGGTAGCGCCGGACAATGCGTGCTTTAATATTTTCTTCGGATGTTTTTTGAAGATCTGCCAGGTGCTCTCCAATGGATCCAATGCAGGCAAAGCCGGCATTCCGAGTGCTGGCGCCCTTTGGAAAAACGCCCCGTTCCAGCACCGCTACACGCGCCGACGGATGCTCTTGCTTATAGAACAGGGCTGATGAAAGTCCCACGATACCCGCACCGACGATGATCAAATCATACGGCTGGAGGAATGTTTCTTCTTCCCAGAAAGACGGCTGTGTCATGGAAGTTAGATGTTAGAAATTGGAAGTTGGAGGTTACCACTA
This sequence comes from Fodinibius salsisoli, assembly GCF_026229185.1. GTDB lineage: Bacteria > Bacteroidota > Rhodothermia > Balneolales > Balneolaceae > Fodinibius > Fodinibius salsisoli. Next base: position 226,025 of record NZ_JAGGJA010000007.1, read on the forward strand.
AATTGCTCTGATAAGCGTCCACGCTTATCATCTTTATGTTATTTCAAGCGTCCACGCTTAAAACAGCGAGGTCTTGCCTTGCGAAATAAAAAATCCAATAACCATTAATGTTTTACTTCCGGCAGATCCTGAAAAACCAACGAGGCCATTAAGGCAGCTCCCGTCTGGAAACAGTCCTCATCGATATTGTATTGGGGATGGTGCCACGGATAAACGGCTCCAGAACTTTCGCCACCAGACCCCAGAAAGAAAAAAGTCCCTGGAAAGTGTTGTTGGTAAAAGGCGAAGTCTTCGCCAGCCATCAACGGCTCATCCATCAACTTCACCTGATCTGCGCCCAACAGTTTACTTGCCGTATCAATCACGTTGTCGGCCGCCCATTCGGTATTAATGACCGCAGGGTAGCCCTCATCAAAAGTAAAGGTATAGTCACCGCCCGAGGCCTCGGTGATACTCTTTACGATGCTCTCAATCCGATCCCTAATCAAGTAGGCCGTTTCCTGGTTAAACGTTCGCACCGTCCCCAATAGCTCCACTTTTTCGGGGATAACGTTATGTGCAGATCCTCCGGATATTTTACCTACGGTTACGACAGCCGGTTCGGTGGGATTTACACTTCGGCTTACAATCGTCTGCAGCTGGGTAATGATTTGGGAAGCCATCACAATGGGATCAATAGCTTCATGCGGTGAGGCGGCATGACCACCCTGACCAATAACTTCAACTTTGAATTCATCCGGACGAGCCATCAGCGGGCCTTTGCGGAGTGCAATTTCTCCGGGTGCTAAATTCGGATTGGAATGTAATCCATAAATGACATCTATGCCCTTCTCCTGTAGATACCCCGTTTTGCAGAGCAGACGCCCTCCACCCGGTAGTTTCTCTTCGCCCGGCTGAAAAATAAGCAAGACCGTCCCTTCGATTTGCTCTTTCAGATCCGATAAAATATGGGCCGTACCCAACAGGTTAGCGGTATGGCTGTCATGTCCACAGCAGTGGGCAACGCCTTCATTTTGGGACATAAACTCCTCTTTGTGCTCGCCTTCTTCATGGATGGGAAGCGCGTCAATATCAGCGCGGAGTGCAACCACCCGATCCGACTTGATGCCCCCTTCCAGAACGCCTACACAGCCGGTATCCAGTGGACGATCGACAGGAATTCCCAATGCATCCAATTTCTCGACGATAAATTTGGTGGTCTCTACTTCCTGGTAACTGAGCTCCGGGTGCTGATGCAAATGACGCCGAATGGCAACCATCTCATCCTGGTACTTTGCTGCGCGTTCCTGTAGGGCACTCAAATCCATAATCACAAAATATTTTTATAAAAAAATAACGACTGAAACTAAAAATAGGTATTTTAGCGGAAGTTCATGAACTTATTTTGTAACCTTCTTTATGGACCATCGTATAGAATGTAGGCTGCATTAACATCCATCAACCAAACGCCATTGACCTATGAAAAGCCGAAACAAAACCTGGGAAGTTATCGCAGCAGGCTGCGCCTTTATGGCACTCAGTGTATATCTCTTTAACCCTGTTGACACTATAACCAAGGATCCCATTAAAGTTCACAAAATGCAGATCCAAGTTCCCAATGCTCCCGAGCCCCCAACGGCTCCCCCTGAGGTTACTATTGATTTACAAAAATTAGAGAAGCTTGAAAAGCTTAAAGAACTGGAACACGTTGAGCAAGAACTCCAAAAAGTAGAGAAAGAGCTCGAAAAAGTTTCTATCCAGCTAAATATGGATCTGTCTTCCCTGACTGGCCTCCATCATTTACCTAAAATTTTGATACATTCTAATTAATCAAAGTTAGAATTAGAGACCTATAATTAATGTCCGAAGAACCTACCGGCAATGGTAATCGACTCGTTGAAACACGTGATGGCTCACACACCGTTTATTCTTCCCAATTTGACCAGCACTACCATAATCCCAATGGTGCCGTAGCCGAAAGCCGCTACGTGTTTTTTGAACAAACCGGACTACTTGACAGACTGGCCAGCGCCAACCAAATCACTATTTTTGAAGTAGGTTTTGGCACGGGACTTAACCTGATGCTGCTAATGGATTACTACCTTAGCGAAGATAGCCAAGCTAAAATCACCTACTTCTCCGTTGAAGGATTCCCCCTCCAGCCAGACACCGTTACCAATTTCAACTTTACCAACCACCTCACCCACCCGGAAGCGCAACACGCCGTTACTGATTTCTTTAGCCAAATTAAAAAGGGTAACAACCAATTCCAGATTGCGGACCGGATTTCTGTCCATTTATTCAATGGCCTGTTTGAAGATATAGATTGTAAAAAACAAGAGGTGCAGGCAAACTATATTTTTCACGATGCTTTCTCCCCGGATGTGAATGGCGAACTTTGGACGGGTGAAACTTTTAAGAAGCTTAGAGCATATAGCGCCGATGATGTTATTTTATCCACCTATTGTGCAGCCTCCAAAGCCCAGGGAGCTTTGGCTTGGGCCGGCTGGAAGGTTGGCAAAACCCGGGGAGCGCTGGGCAAACGCGAGATGATTTTAGCTGCCCTGGATTCCCACCAATTGGAAGGTTGCAAGCAAGTGAATGAAGAACGTTATGCCCGCCGCTACGAACAAGGCGATTTTGATTAACCTTACCTGGTCATTCCCCTGACTTCGTCACCTAAAAATGGCAACAGTGACCAACCCAATAGGTGCTCTTATCTTAGGTTTCTTGCTCACAGAAACGGTGCAATAACTCTCCCAGAAATTTTTGGCCATATACCTTGTTGATATGATCCATATCGGCAAGTATTACCAAGCGATCCTTGCTCCTTGAAAAGGCTACATTTAATAATCGAGGAACGGCCAAGCCATTTTTCTCTTCATCAAAAGGACGTACCGAATAATGACGCCGGTTGCGATAGGATCCTTCTCCACTCATAACGGTATCAAAAATGATGACCTTCTTTTCTCGTCCCTGGAAGGTGTGGATAGTCCCAACCTCAATGTCTCCATAACCCTCGTCATAAAGCTCGCCCCGAATATCGTAGACCGTACTCCTGAACGGCACAATAATGCCAATTTCATCCATCGGTACATGATTCTTCAGCACCAGGCGTTTCAGGATACGTATCAAAATAATAGTATGCACTTCGTTGACCGGACTAAAGCCACGCCCTTCGTCTTTTTGGCTCAGTTCGGGACCATATTTCTGACTGTCTATGACATTGACGGTGGGACTGCTATCCCTATTTTTCCCGGAAGGGGTTGTAATAGAGTCCGCATCAGAATCAGCGGTCTTAAGTCGTCCTTCATAAAAGACCGAGCTCAACACTTCTGCCAGGTCTTTATTGAGTCGGTACTGCGTGTCGAAAAAGGTGGTCAATGGGCGATTTTTGTCATGCCAGGAAAATAAACCTTCCGTGCTTTGAGCCTTGGACACATACGTAAAAATATCCTCTTCCAGGAATTTTCGGGCATCCGTATTGTCTGTTAGTGCAATGGGTGGTAACTGCATAGGGTCGCCCACCACCACGATATGATCTTTTGCTTTGGCCGCCAGCGCCATCAGGTAGGGCAAGTTGGCCATCGATGCTTCATCAATAACCACCGCATCAAATTCCTGTCCGTCAAAAAGATCTGAAGTGCAGACCTTGGCCAGCGTAGTGGCCACCAACTGCATCCGTTCCAGCTCTATGCGTTCATTGACGGTCATCAGGCGATCCACCTTCTCCTCCAGTGCAGCCTCTCCCCCATGTTTATCCACTCGTTCGCCCAGCTGGTGGATCTCTTCATCCAACTCCTCCGGCACCGTTTCCCCTTCATCCATCAGGTTGTCGATTTCCTTCTGGAGCTTCTGGTATTTTCCCAGCAAATTCGAAAGGCCGGCAGCCTTCTGTTCCTGTTGACTGGATTTCTCTTCAATATGCCGGTCAAACAGCACTTGCTCCAGGCGTTCACTATCCAGTGCCAGCTCTCCATACCGGGTAACCTTTTCCTCTAAATGCTCTTTTTCTATGGATGTCAGCGCCTCAAGTGCGCTTGACAGCCCCACATCCACCGCGCGATTGGTATTGGCGGCAAAGAGCACCCGTTTCCGCTTAATGAGGTAATTAGCCATGATAAAGCCGAGCGTTGAGGTCTTGCCCGTCCCGGGCGGCCCCCAAACGTACAGTACCTTATTCTGGAGGGACTTGATTAACGACTCATGCTGCGCCTCATTTAGTTTGCTGTCATCCAGCACCCGGGTTTGATCATCATCTTCGTGATGCTTGTACGAATCCGGATAAAACAGCCGGCCCATCCGCTCACGTGGCGTATCATCCTCATAATCGAGCAGCTTTTGCAGCTCCGTTCGCAGCTTACGCAGCACAAAATCATTTTCCCATTCCAGGCTTACTTTGGATAGCATATCCCCAAAATTATGCGGAAAATGCAGCACGGCCTTCTCATCAGAGACCTCCACCGGATAGAGTTCAAACTCATCGTCATAGCCTTCCATCTCGGCACGGATCACTTCAGCAAAACGAAGCGAGGTGTTTTTGGAATCAAACTCATAGTAAAAAGCTCCCGGGGGATGATCCTCGCGCCGGACGCCCTCAAAGAGTACATCCTGCGCCGGTTTTTGGCGGACGGCATCTATTTCTGCTTCAATGGCTTCTATCGCCCGCTCTATAAGTTTTTTAACCTTTTTATTGCTCATTATCGATGTAAAATATTCTGTGTTCTAAATCTCGCATAAAAGACGGTAATCTTGAAACATGAAAATTTAACAGTCATGCACCTCACCTTTCACGTCTGCTTACTGCTAATTGATTATAGGATACTAAATGTCAAGATCACTCAATTTTTAATTCCTAATTTTTCATTCTTAATTGACTATTGGTCCCACAACTCAGCCCGGATGGTATCGGCACTTTTCTCAGAAATCTGGTACTCCAGTTTCAGCCGCTTGCGTTCCGGAATTTTCTGCTCCACCAAGCTTGCGCTCTGCGCCGTATAGAGTATTAGGTCTGCCTCCCGAACAAACAGCGGCAACGATTTTCCATAGGTAGCCCCCGCCACAAAAGAACCGCCAAACTTGATACTCACCTTCAGTTCATCAATAATTTTGGGGATAGTCTCATCCTCTGCCGTCACCAAGCCAATGGTATCGATCGCCGCGCGATCCACAATTGAAAGCAGCGTATCCGGCTTCACGCCGTACACTATCGGGAGCAAGCGACCCTTTTCAGCATAAGACCGAAATTTGTTCACCAGTTGTATGGGCACAAAAAGCGCATCGTACTTCACCGTTTCGTTATACTGGTTGGCGTTAAGAACCCGACTCCGTACCCCCACCTCTTTCTTGATGGCATCGGCAATCATCTTGCCCATCTCATCGGTCTCACCAATACTGGCGCAGGTTTCGATGCGATCGGGCCAGTCCATAAAGCTGAGTTGCTCCTGGAATAACTCATCAATCTCCGATTCATCCAGACCATAGCCAATCAGCTCTTCCAGCAGCTTCCGCATCTTCTCTGCGCCTACTTCCAGGCGATCCGCTTTACTCAGATTCGTATTTTGGCGTTCCACGATAAAGCCCTTCCCCCGTTCTCCGCGAATCATCCCCTCATCCGCGAGGATATGGTAGGCCTTCCGGACGGTATGGAAGCTCGATTCCAGCTGTTGTCCCAGTTGACGTGTAGACGGCAGCGTCTCCCCCACCTGGAACTGCTTGGTAGCGATCATCAACCGGATGCGATCAGCGATATATTTGGCAGACGTTTTGATAGCTTTGCGTTTACTTGAATTTATTACTATTTATTTAGTACAATGCTTTATGTGAGTAATATTAAAGCTTAAAAACTATTGGGAATAATCAATCTCCCTAAATCCCTCTTCTCCAAAGCCTGTCCCGAAAACTTTCGGGAAGGGACTTTTGGTGGCTACTTCTGTAGTAGCTCATGACCCTATCTTCAACAATGGGTTCCTCCTTGGAGAAGGAGGACAGGAGGATTGAATGATTAGGACTCATCGTTTAGAATTAGCTTTAGTTAATAAATGGATTCGAATTATTTAAGGGATTAAAAACAACCATCATGAAGATATCAGTTTTATCGGGGATTCTCATTATCTGTTTTTCGACGCTGCTCCATGCCCAACAAACATCCACCGACAGCATTTCCATCACTTTTAATATCACTGTTCCTGAATCCACCCCGAAAGACGCTACGATTTTCTGGGCCGGCTCACTGAACAACTGGGATCCGGGCAACCGGGGAACCGGCTTTGGGATGAAAGAATATGCCGAAGCCGTTGCTTTTCAGAACGGGCAGTGGACCATCACCCTCACCGCCCCGCAAGGCAGTGAACACTCCTATAAATACACCCGTGGCTCTATTTATAGCTCCGAGGAGCAGGCAGATTACTCCTTTCGGCCGGTTCGGTCCGTTACTTTTGACAAACCAAAAACCGTTCAGGATACGGTGGAAACCTGGCACGACCTCCCACCGGAATCACTATCCGATCAATGGCCCAAAATACCGCTGGATACCACCCAGATTTACCTCGATTATAATGGCAAGCATCTCAGGGCCAATAGTACCATTCTTTATGATAAAGAAATTGGCCACAACCTGTTCGATGTAAATGCTTCCAATGCAACGGTTAAAAGCATTCCTGACAACTTTTATGATGCTGTATATTACTACCAAAAAATATCTGCCACCACGAACGATCTGCAACTCGTTTCCGCAGCTAAGACCAGTCCCGAAGAACCCTGGCATATCTTTGTGGATACCAATGGCGACAAAGCGATCAGTTTATCGGAAAAAGTGTTCACCATTGAAGAAGACGAGTCCTCCAACCAATGGTCGGGTAAGGTTCCGGTGCGCAATATCATTGATGGTGAGACGATAACTAACTTAGTGCCATTTGTGGTCAGCCAGGCAACCGACCTCCCGCCCGGCTATCGCTCCACCGCTCGTCAGGGCGCTCCGAACCTGGTCTATGAACTTCCTTACAAACACCGGCGGGGAATTATTCAAGAAGATACTTTTAACATTTCCACTCCTTACCTTTCTCGCTTTTCGGCTAACCATCAACTGACTATCGACCGCAACAATGATGATACCTTAGAGGTAGGCGACGGCTCGAATGAAGTATATGCGAGCGACTTCAAGCGAATGCGCTATGATCAAACCTACTTTCAGTTTCCTTCTTTTACATTAGGAGATCAATCTTGGCAGGTAGCCGATATCGATCCGCACGGCCGGTGGATACGACTACGTCCGGCCCTTGCAACTGAAACCCGTGAAGCGATTACAAAAGGAACCACAGCGCCCCAATGGAAGGCCGAAACGGTTAAGGACGATACCCTCAGCTCCAAAAAGCTCCAGGGAAAGTATATTTTGTTGGATTTCTGGGGCAGCTGGTGTGGACCGTGTATCCAGCAGATTCCCTTACTCAAGAAAGCCTACCATCGATTCAAGAACCAGGATTTCGAAATGATTGGCTTTGCCTATCAGAACCAGGCCTCGCTAACCAAAGCACTGCAAGAGTATCGCCTGCCCTGGTCCCAGGTGCTGGATGACACCGGTGATTACAGCTCGCTATTTTTAGTAGGTGGATACCCAAGTTATTTCTTAATCGGTCCCGATGGCACGGTTCTGGAAATGGGCAGCTCATTAGAGGGTGAGCAGCTCATTCCCACGCTGGAGCAATACTTAGAGTGATGAATTAAGACAAGACCTGCCAATTCTTAGTAATCTTGCGGATATGGTTATAGCTCAGAGGGAGTTATACTCCCGTTCTTCTGTAGTCGGGAGTGCAACTCCCTCGGAGCTTGGGTTCCTCCGGCCTCACGAATCATGTGTGTAGACTCGAATAATGATTAGGATCATTTCAGGTGCTTTAAACTATTCCAAGTTGCAAACTTGAAACAGTAGTGAAAAAAGATCATCCATAGCGCCTATGCATGGCATTTCATACTCATCGGATGAGTATTAGAAAATAATTAAAGGATGAAGCAGAATCACTCATCCGATGAGTGGTGGCATCTTCGAAGTGACAAATAACTGCCCCTATCTTAGAACAGCAATCTGTATCTCACATCCGGAATCTGGTATCCGGGAACCTATTTACTCTTATCCACCAGCTTCTTGAGTTCCGACACCAGCATCAACGACTCGATAGGTGTCATCCGGTTGGGGTCGCAGGCGTCCAGCTTGTCCATGAGTACTTCGACATTGGGATCGAGCTGCGCCTGGAACAGTGAAGGCTGTGTAATCTGGCCCTGTTTGTCCATCTCTTTGGCGGCCTTTTTCACAGCCTCTTTCTTTTTCTTAGCCCCTTCTTCCAGCGTGCCGTTGCTGTCGGTCACATCCAGGCTGTGGCTCTCCAGGTTGTGCAGAATCTCCTTAGCCCGTTCAATAACCACCGACGGCAGCCCGGCCATATCCGCCACCTGGATACCGTAGCTGTGATCAGCGCCGCCACGGACCAGCTTTCGCAGGAAAATTACCTTATCATCATGTTCTTTCACCGACACATTATAGTTGACCACATGATCGTACATATTCTCCAGCTCATTGAGCTCATGGTAGTGCGTCGCAAAGAGCGTCTTAGCGGCAACTGATGGCTGATTGTGCAGGTATTCCGCCAGCGACCAGGCGATACTAAGTCCGTCGAAGGTGCTGGTTCCGCGACCGACTTCATCCAGCAAAATCAGGGAGTTTCGGGTGGCGTTATTGAGGATATTCGCTGCCTCGTTCATTTCTACCAAGAAGGTACTCTCCCCGGCCGCCAGGTTATCAGATGCTCCCACGCGGGTAAAGATTTTATCCACCAAGCCGATATGTGCTTCGTCGGCCGGAACAAAGCAGCCAATCTGTGCCAGCAGTACAATCAGTCCCGTCTGGCGCAGAATAATACTCTTACCCGCCATATTGGGACCCGTAATAATCAGGATCTGTTCATCCTCATTTTCCAGGTGGATGTCGTTCGGAATAAACGGATCACCGGCGGGCAGCGTTTTCTCCACCACCGGATGTCGTCCTTTGGTAATATTAATCACCTGATCATCAGCAATAGCCGGCTTGCAATAATTATTGCTGAAGGCTACCTCGGCAAAGCTTTGCAGGCAGTCGAGCTCCGCAATCGCCTGGGCAATTTGCTGCACCTGTTCAGCGTATTCTGCTACATACAGGCGCAGTTCTTCAAACAATTCATATTCCAGCGTCTTACTACGCTCCTCGGAAGAAAGAATCTTCTCTTCCACCTCTTTCAGTTCGGGCGTAATATAGCGCTCAGAATTGACGAGCGTCTGCTTACGAATAAAATGCTCCGGCACTTTATCGGTGTGCGTGTTTGTTACCTCGATGTAGTAACCATACACCTTGTTGTAACCAATTTTAAGTGAACTGATGCCCGTTTCAGTTGCCAGTTCCTCCTTAATTTCTTTGATATAATTTTTACCATTACGCGCGATATCCCGAAGCTCATCCAGCTCCTCGTTAAAGCCGTCCTCAAAGATCCCCCCGTCGCGTACGCTGGCCGGCGGATCTTCCACGATCGCCTTCTCGATGCGCTCCTGTACCTCTACCAGCAGCTTCAGCCAGTCCAGGATATCATCCAGCAGGGGTTCTTCCAGCTGGTTAAACTGCATTTTGATGCGTGGCACCTGGGCCAGCGACATCTTCAACTTGGCCAGGTCCCGGGCATTGGCACGACCTACGCAGATACGCGAAATCAGTCGCTCCAAGTCACCTACCTGCCCCAGTTCTTCACGCAGATTTTCCCGGATCTCATGGTTCACATTCAGTGCTTCTACTGCATTCAGGCGGTTACGAATGGGCCCCATCCGTTTTAATGGACGCATAATCCACTTGCGCAGCAGGCGTCCGCCCATGGCCGTTTCGGTGTCATCCAAAATAGAAATGAGTGTGCCTTCGCTCTGCCCCTCCTGGATGGTGGTCGTTAGCTCCAGGTTGCGTTTGGTGGAGCCATCAAGGGCCATATATTCCTGGTTTTCAAACGACTGTATACGCTTGATATGCCCAAGCGAGGCTTTTTGGGTTTCCTGCAGGTAGTGCATCAGCGCGCCGGCTGCCACATGACCTACCTCCAGGCCTTCCACGCCAAACCCTTTGAGGGAGTGCGTTTCAAAATGATCGGTCAGCAGGTTATAGCCGTAGTCGCCCTCGTACACCCACTCTTCGATGAACGTAAGGTTGTAGTCCAGCAGTTGTTCCGGCACCTGGTTTTTGAGCTTCTGAGGAAGAAGCAGCTCCGAGGGCGTCACTGACTGCAACAGATCATGCAGTTGCTCTTTGGGAACCTGGCTCAGGGCAAATTCTCCCGTAGACACGTCTGAAAACGCTACACCCGCCATTTTTCCTTCCCAATAGACCGCCGCCGCATAGTTATTGCGCTTGTGCTCCAACAGCTTCTCCGACATCGTGACGCCGGGCGTCGTAATCTCGGTTACCTCCCGGGATACAATCTTGCGGCCCGCTTTCTTAGCTTCTGATGGATTTTCGACCTGCTCACAGACGGCCACGCGGTAGCCTTTTTTCACCAGCTTTGGCAGATAGGTATCCAGGGCGTGGTAGGGGAAGCCCGCCAGCGGGGTCTGGTCGCTTCCATTATTTCGCTTGGTCAGCGTAATGCCCAGCTCTTCGCTCACCAGCTCGGCATCATCGGCAAAGGTCTCGTAAAAGTCACCAACCCGGAAGAGCAAAATAGCGCCTTCATGCTCTTCCTTGATGTCGTGATACTGGCGCATCAATGGGGTCAGCTTCTTTTTCTTGGTAGAACTACTCATCAATAACTATTGGCTTAATACGTTGGATTTATTCTGGTGAAAGGTATAAAAATTACCGCTTCTTTCAGAAGATAGAATTCCCTGAAAGAGTCTTTCAAAAACAAGAATCACCGGCAGTTAATCAATCCAAAATCATTGTTAATTGGATACGAATTTATACAGGTACGGTGACCGATGAGCCTTGCCGGTACTTTTCTTCCCTACCCGCTCTAAGCGACCGGAGTTAACCATCTTCCGGTGGAAACTTGACCGGTTGATTTCTTTATCCAGGATGGTCTCATAGAGTGTTCGCAACTCGCGCATGGTATACTCCTCATCAAGGAGCGTGAGCCCTACAGCGGCATCATCGATATTCTTGCGCAGGCTTTCCAGCGCTTTTTGGATAATGTCTCGATGATCCCACAACAGCTTGGGCAACTGGTTAATATCGTACCAGCGGCAGCTGTCGGAGAGGAAATCCGCAATGGGTTCTGCCTGTTCAAAGTTGACGAGGGCGTAGTAAGCGGTAGAGACGAAACGCTGTAATAAAAAATGATCCTCCGCCGGTTGAAGTCCGTTTTTCTTCATGATCTTGCGCATGGGCTCGGGAGCATAGCGGTTTAAGCTGCCAAAGGTATGGAACTGGTTCAATTGGATACCCTCTAATCCGGTACGCTTTTGCAACACCCTTTGAGCAGCCACATCGAGGTTTTCATTTCTGCGGATAAACCCACCCGGCAGAGCAAAAAAGCCGGTTTCCTTATATTCAAGAATCAACACCTTGAGCTGCTTTTCATTGTAGCCAACCATCACACAGTCGATGGCAATGCCGGGGAGAAAGCCCGTCCAATCTACCTCCTTTCCTTCACTTGTATGTTGGTCTTTATTCATGCACAGAGCACTTATGGTTTGTACTGTTTCTATAAATTAACTACTATTGTTGCATAGTGTAACAATAATAATGCTTGAACGTAAGAATTTATTCTACAGTGCTGAATACGTTATTTATCTCAAAAAAAGAATCTCATGTATAAAAAGATAGTTGTACTTCTGGTTATTTTCTTAAGTGCCTGTTCTTTATTGACGCAAAAGTCAGTGGCACAATCCAATGAACAGGATTCTGCTCCCACCGTTACTGTTAAAGATGGAACGCTCGAAGGAATTGATGATTCAGGGATCTCTATCTTTAAAGGGATTCCTTTTGCCCAGCCTCCTGTCAGTGATTTGCGGTGGCGTCCGCCCCAGGAAGCGCAACCGTGGGAGGGCGTTCGGGAAGCAAAAACATTCAGTCCTGCTTGCATGCAGTTGCCCGTCTTCGGGGATATGGTATTCCGCGCCGACGGCAACAGTGAGGATTGCCTGTACCTTAATGTATGGACGCCCGAAACGTCTCCTGATCAACAGCTACCGGTCTTGGTTTACTTTTACGGGGGCGGATATATGGCTGGCGACGGCTCGGAACCCCGCTACGACGGGGCCAGCATGGCTCGCAACCATGGTATTGTGACCGTCACGGTCAATTACCGGCTGGGCATATTTGGATTTATGGCCCATCCCGAATTAACAGAAGAATCTCCTGAAAATGCATCCGGGAACTATGGCCTGCTCGACCAAGCCAAAGCACTGCAGTGGGTTAAGGATAATATTGTGGCCTTTGGCGGCGACCCTAATGACATCACTATTGCAGGAGAGTCGGCCGGCTCCATATCCGTCAGCGCACAGATGGCCTCTCCATTATCGAGAGGTTTAATTGCCGGAGCCATCGGTGAAAGCGGCTCTATCCTTGGGGCCCTTCCCGCCATCCCACTGGATGGGAGCGAGAGACAGGGGCTACAGTTTGCAAATTCTGTAGATGCCGGTTCGCTTGCGGACTTGCGATCGCTCCCCGCAGACACCCTGCTGCAGGCTGCCGGTGGTCAGGGAACTCCTCGATTTAGTCCTACGGTGGACGGCTACTTTTTCCCGAAAGCCCCCATCGAGATTTACCGAGCCGGAGAACAAGCTGATGTTCCGCTCTTCGTGGGCTGGAATTCCCAGGAAATGCCGTACCAATTCATTATGCAAGGCCAAAAACCGACACCCGAAAACTATAAGCAGCGGATTGAAACGTTATATAGCGATGCAGCCGATAACATATTAGAACTTTATCCGGGATCCACAACAGAAGAGGCGGTACAATCGGCTACGGATTTAGCCAGCGATCGTTTTATCGCCTATAGTACCTGGAAATGGAGTGACACCCACGCTGAAACGGCTGATAGCCCTGTCTATCGTTACTATTACACCCATCCACGTCCGCCCCAGAAAGATACCCCAAATAATGCGCAAGATACCACTAACGATATTCCAGAAGTAGAGGGCGCCGCTCACGCAGCTGAAATTGAATATATGATGGGTAACCTTCCATCCAATGAGGTGTTTGCATGGACCGCAGCGGATTATAAAGTTTCTGATATCTTCCAGAATTATGCAGCCAACTTTGTAAAGAACAAAAATCCCAATGGATTGGGTGTTCCCTTCTGGTCAGCTATAAATGAAAGTGAGTCTCCTAAGATTATCCACATTGCACCCACTACCGAACTGAAAGAAGATCAGCACCGACAGCGTTACCTGTTGCTCGATCAGCTATACTATTCGGAATAGTTTATTAAGGCCCTTTCTCAACTGCTTTGAGGAAGGGCCTTTCCTTTCTATTAATTCGGACGATTTATCTGTATCAAGGTAAATAGCTCTTATATTTGTATATTTACCAACAACTTCTCACTTTTCGGCTACTAAATTTAGTTTGGCATAAAGAATAATCAGCATTTAACTTTCGACTACTTATTAACTCAGGAAATTTATAGTGCAGAAGTATAAGGATTTTTGGCGGCTCATTATTACGCTGGTGAAGAAAAAAGATATTTTTTTCAATGCTTCCGCCATCACTTTTAACCTTTTCATTTGTGCCATCCCGTTTACCCTGCTGATGATTTCTATCATTGGGTACGTTCTCTCTTACGACGCAGCTTTCAATGAGATCCTGCGGTATGGCCGCGAACTCTTTCCCAGCTTTACCTACGAATCAGAGTCGGGTGATGTATTCCGTGGAGCCGTAACACTGGAAAGCCTGCTGAACCCACTGATCGGGGCACGACGCATCTTTGGAATCGTGGGGATGGTTATCCTGATCTTTTTCTCTCAGGGCTTGTTCCATACGCTCAAGCATGTCGTATTTGATATTTTTGAAATCGAAGACCGCCGGCACCCTATCCTGGAGATGGTCTATAACTTTTTCACATTTGGACTGGTGGGTAGTGTATTTTTATTCTTTAGCTTGGTTATCTCACTGTTATCGTTAGTATCCATTAACGAGCTGCCACTGCCATTTACCGAGATGGTGGTAGAACTCAGCTGGCTTTATGAGCTGCTTAATTATCTCATTCCGGTTCTCTTTACCTTTTTTCTGTTCTACATCATCTTTCGCTACATCACCGAAAAGCGGATGCAACCGCGGGTGGCCCTGCTGGCTGCGGTCATTTTTACTACGCTCTTTGAGCTTGCCAAATTTGGCGTCGGCTGGTACCTGGAATACAGCCTGCATGCCTATCGGTATTTTTATCAGGGATATACTATTTTGGTGATTATCGGGGTCTGGGCCTTTTATTCAGCCGCTCTTTTTGTATTCAGTACAATTATTGCCCGGGCTTACCAACAAGTATTTGTTAAGGACCACTCCATCCCACGGAACCCTTATACCGTTATTTCTTAGAAGAATTGAGTCATGAGTAGTAAATTTTGGACAAAGAGCGGTGAGCTGGATATCCTGAACCTTAACCCTCATTTAACTTCAACTTCTAACGTCCATAATTTTATATTTCATGGCGAGCAACAAACTTCCGCTGTCTTTTTACCAGCAATCTAATGTTGTGCAGCTTAGTAAAAAGCTGATTGGAAAGGTGCTGTGTACACAAATTAACGGCAAGCTTACCTCCGGCCTGATAACCGAAACCGAAGCCTATCGCGGTTACGATGATAAAGCTTCTCATGCTTCCGGTGGAAAACGCACTCAGCGGACGGAAACCATGTTTAAAAATGGGGGCATCAGCTATGTTTATTTGTGCTATGGTATCCATCATCTTTTTAACGTGGTAACCAATACCGCTAATAAGCCCGATGCCGTTTTGATTCGAGCCATCAAGCCGTTGCAAGGAAAAGAAACCATGCTTCAGCGCAGAAATGCCTCGGCTAATAGTCCCTCATTAACGGCGGGCCCGGGGCGACTGTCCCAAGCTCTGGGTATTACAACAGCCAACGATGCCCTTCCCCTCACAGGCTCTACCCTTTGGATTGAAGACCGTGGAGATACTTTTTCGGATGATATGATTACAGCCAAACCACGGATTGGGGTTGATTACGCCGGCGACCATGCAAGCCGGCCCTGGCGCTTTTTTATCCACGATAGTGCATGGGTTAGCCATAAATAAAAAAGCCCATCCGGTTAAGAATGGGCTTTTAGCTAAGATAGAAACACATTAATTTTGCATGCTATCCTGGGTAATTTTCTGGAATCGCTTCATAACTTCAGGATTGCTCCGAACGGCTTGCATCAGTTGTTGGAATCGCTGTGGATTCAATCCATTATTCTGAATAATGCCAATCATCTTTTGTTGAGCATTTTGTGACATCTTCATCAATTTGGGCTGAATCTCTTTGATCGTTTCTTCTTCTTCAGCAGTAACATCCAGTGAATCAGCCATTTGAGGATTGCGCTTACTCATCATAATCTTTTGGAAACGCTGCATATCAATATCTGTTTCTGCAAGCATTGAATCAACCTTTTGACCCATTTCCTGGCGAATCTTCTGAGATTCAGAAGAAACCTGGGCAAACTTTTGCAACTCCTGATCAGTAATACTATCTGCCTGTGCAGGTTGTGGCGCCTGCTGTTGCACCTGAGCAACTGCAGAGCCTGCCATTAATAACAATCCGACTAAAAGAGGCATCACATTTTTGAAACACTTCATATAAAGAAAATAAAATTAGAAATTTAGACCGTAATCTGGATTAAGTTGAACAAATATATCGATTATTTGTTCCGATTTAAAACGGCCCTGCGTCATTAAATTGCCTTATCAGGCTTGGTTCGTATCGTTTAAACGTTAGCACCTACTCTTCATTGTACGTTGACAGTAAAGAGATATGAAGGAAGATCTGGCAATCAAAAACCATTTTGGAATGCTCAAAGGTATGAGCTCCAGTTATGGAAGAATATCAAAATTAACGGTAGGCGGCTGACCTGTACCCTGAATATCCAAGGTTGTGTTTAACGGTACGTGATCATCAAAGAATCCACCATTCCTTAAAAAGAACCGGCCTTCTTCCGCACCTCCGGCAAAGTCAGTGCGATATGCTCGCTGTGCAATATCATCTCCCATAAAGCGGGCCTCCGTTATCTGATGCCATTGCCCACTTTTGTCGCGAGCCCATTGGTTATGATACCAGGCAAGGCGTCCCAGGTAACCATTGGTATCCACAAAGTTTTCCAAAAAAGAGTGGGGGCGTGTATACCAGCTATCCGTTTGGGGCCGTTTGAACTGGGCAATTAGCTTCCACTGTTGTTGGTTGGGTAAATAAAAGTATGCAGTGTAAATAGTATTTCCCTCCCCATCAGGTCGTGCTCCATTCAAAAACCGATAGGTGGTGCCGGCTTCCCAGGGATAGACCCAGTAGCTTTGCCCACCTGAACCCTCATTACCAAACTTGCCCGTATATACGCCTTCACCCTTTTTAAGCACTTGGATGCGCTGCTCTTCAGGGATCTCTTCGGGATTATCTGTTTGGTATGGACTCCAGACTGAAAATAATACTCGTCGCTCATCACTAGCGTTAACCTGAATTCCAAAATAGCCTTCACCGAATCCATTGGCCATAAAATAGGAACCAACAGGATCTTGTCCCTTGGGAACCGTAACTTCACTATAAAACCACTCAATATCCGTTTCTTCCGGGAAACCATAGCCAAGATGAACAGATGGACCTCTTCGTCCCCAATAAAACCGATTTTTTTTATTATCCCTGACATAAGTCACCTTCACATCTTCGGGAACTTTCAGAATTAAATCACTAATATGAGCATAGGTATCTCCTTCTTTTTCAACCCCCTTGATATCAAAACGCGCATACCCAGCTTCGCTTATGCCTACCTTTCCAACGCTTACCTCCTTTTCTGACTGGCTGCTAATAGCTACATTATAAACCGTCTCTCCATGAAGTATTTCTACCGTGCTTGTACCGGCATCAACGGATCCTCGTAACGAAACATCCACCGTTACTTGACGATCGAACTTTATAAACACACTAAAGTTGCTTGCACTGTGCTGCCAACCTTCAATGCCGGCATTTGATATTTCATCTCCACTTGGCGGTCCTGTTTGATAGGTATTGCCGCCCAATGGAACTTCCACAGTTTTCACTATCCCTTTATTTTGACCGACCGTTTCACCATCCGCCGAGCATCCCAATACGGTTACCACAATACTCATTGTTACCAACTTGATGAGCAAATCTCTTTGAATATAATTCATAACTTTAGACGAACTGTTAAAATTAATTTGCGGAAAACTTTTGGCAGCCACAATATATGAAAGAAAAAGAAAATAATAACATTTCTTTACATGCTTATTGTTCGATATATATACTTTCTTTTTGTTTTAAAAATAATGGTCAAAAAATTATTTCCACTTCCGAAATAGTTTAACATCGAATTAAAATTTTGCCTATTATTGTAGACCTAATATTTGATCAATTTCAATTCAATCAAACCCTACAAATTATGAATTCTTATAAACGTAATATTTCACTCTTGCTTGCTGTTCTGTTTGTAACAGCATCCGCGTTTATTCCAGTTGATGTTGAAAACCCATCGAATGCTACAGCTTGGTCGATTGACAAGGCCCACAGCAATATCTCATTCTCCATTCGTCATATCTTTACCCCCATTACCGGGGAATTTAAAGAGTATGATGCCAACGTAATGTTCGACCCCGATAACCTGGAGGAAAGCAGTATCGACATCGAAATTCAGGTCAGCAGTATCGATACGGATGTTGAAAAACGAGACGGTCACCTGCAATCCGATGATTTCTTTAGTGTCGCCGAATATCCTACTATTACATTCAGCAGTGACCAGATTACGGTCGAAGGCGATAATGAATTCATTGCACACGGGGAGCTCACGATTAAGGATGTAACCAAAGAAGTGGAACTGCCCTTTACACTACTGGGTGTTCAGGACCATCCCATGCAGGAGAATACCAAAGTTGCAGGCGTCACCATTGACTACCAGTTGAATCGTAATGATTTCAATGTTGGTGCAGGCGACTGGGCATCCACAGCCATTATTGGCGGAGAGGTTGATTTGAATATTGATCTTGAGATGACCAGCCCTGCCAACTAAATACCGTTAGTAACTTTTTTATTACAAAAGGAGCTTATGCGAAATAGGCTCCTTTTTGTATTTTGAGATATATCCATAATCTAAACCTTATATATCTCCATGCGCATTGTTTCATTGCTGCCCAGTATCACAGAAATTGTGGTAGCCCTTGGCAAAAAAGAGGAGCTTATAGGCTGTTCTCATGAGTGTAATTTTCCAGAGGATATTATCTCTCTTCCCGCCTGCACAGAACCCAAATTCGATCCCGATGGTACCAGTTATCAAATTGACCAGCGGGTAAAGGCGGTACTTCAGGAAGGGCTCGCGGTCTATCGGGTAGATGCTGAACTCCTTAAAAAGCTCAACCCGGATGTTATCCTAACTCAGGATCATTGTGATGTATGTGCTACCTCATTCACGGAAGTCAAAAAGGTAGTACAGTCCACACTGGATAAAGACGTGGAGGTTATCTCGGTATCGCCAACGGACTTGTCGTCGGTTATAGACTCAATTCGTACCATCGCCCGGGCCATTGATGCCGAACCGGAAGCCGAAGAGCTTATGGCTGAAATGAAAGGCACTCTACAAGACATTCAGCAACAAACGTTGCCGCTTTATGCACCGGATGTACTCTGTATTGAATGGCTCGACCCGCTGATGGCAGCTGGCAATTGGATTCCACAACTTGTACAACTGGCGGGTGGCAATCCCCAACTTGCGGAAGCCGGAAAGCACTCTCCATGGCTCGAATGGGAGAAAGTCCAGCAGCTCAATCCTGAAATTATTACCATTACGCCCTGTGGATTTGGTATCTCCGAAACACTCTCGGAGCTCTCCTCCCTTACCAGCCAGCCCGGATGGGAAAACCTGAAAGCCGTACAAAACCACCAGGTATTTATCATGGATGGGGATCATTATTTTAACCGCCCAGGTCCACGCTTGGTCGATTCTACCAAAATCCTGGCGGAAATCATTCATCCCGGACGCTTTCGAAGTGATACTTCGCACCCCGGCTGGATAAACCTTCATGATTATCAATTTCAACAAGCGTTAGGTTAATGTTATGCCCGGCAAAGCCATCATTATTGGAGCTACTTCGGGCATAGGTCGTTCTTTGGCTGTTGAATTACATAATCGCGGCTATATAGTTGGAGCTACCGGCCGACGGAACCAGCGACTCAAAGAGCTCCAGGATGAGCTGGGTGACCGATTGTATATCCAAACAATGGATGTAAGCCATACTG
The DNA here is from genome assembly GCF_026229185.1 of Fodinibius salsisoli. GTDB lineage: Bacteria > Bacteroidota > Rhodothermia > Balneolales > Balneolaceae > Fodinibius > Fodinibius salsisoli. The sequence goes on from NZ_JAGGJA010000007.1 coordinate 245,447, forward strand.
AAAATGCCATTAAACAACTTAAACGTATCACTGACCAGATGAATGGGCTTGATATCATTGTCCTGAATGCAGGTATTTCAAGAAGTGGCGAAGGTACCACTAGAAAAACAGATCTTAAGGTTGTTGATATCAATATCCGGGGCTTTGCAAACCTTACCAGCTTCTGTTTTGAACAATTTGAAAAACAGGGCCATGGCCACCTTGTAGGCATTTCCTCAATTGCTTCGCTATTTGGCTGGGGCCGAACCCCTGTTTATAATGCGTCCAAATCCTTTGTTAATACTTACCTACAGGGCTACCGTCAGAAAGCAAATCATTCGGATGCTAATATCACCATTACGAATATACTTCCGGGCTTTGTTCGCTCCGAAATGACTGAGAATAAAAAAAATATGTTCTGGGTTTCTTCGGCAAAAAAAGCGGCCACTCAAATCGCTGATGCCATTGAAGCCAAAAAAGATAAAGCCTACGTCACCAAACGATGGCGGCTCATAGCTTGGCTAATAAAGCTGATTCCTGAAAAAATATGGAACCGAATGTAAGTAAGCTCACTCAATAAATAGCCACTTGACTTAAGCTCAACTTCTTATTCTATTTGACTACTCATCCAACAACTCTTTATCACTAACTGATGGCTCAAATTAGCACTGGTCTTTTACTGTTTCGTCGAAAGCCTCACCTTCAGCTACTGCTGGGGCATCCCGGAGCCCCCATGTGGCAAGATAAAGATGAGCAAGCCTGGACCATCCCCAAATACTATGTGGATAACGAAAAAGACCTCTTGGAGCGGGCCCAGCACTCCTTTGAAGAAAGCTTTGGATTTATTCCCGATGGAGACTATGAAGCGTTAGGGACTGTATCCAGTGAGGGTGAAACCATGCATGTGTGGGCCGTTGCGCACAACATTCCGGATAATTTTATTTTTGAGCCCTTCTGGTTCGAAATGGAATGGCCACCGGATTCCGGGCAAATGGAATCATTCCCCGAAATGGACCGCATCGAATATTTTGGTCCCTTCGAAGCCCGTAAAAAAATTCTTCCTGAACAGGTAGAATTCCTTCCCCGTCTCGTTGATATTTGCACACAAAAAGAACGCTAGCATCACAACTCCGGTTATATTAAGGTACCATTCTAATGATAATTCAAAAGAAATCATTCTATACACTATGTCTGGTAAAAAATTATTGATGATTGTCGGCGATTTTGGTGAAGATTACGAAATCATGGTTCCTTTTCAGGCTTTACAGATGGTGGGTCATACTGTCCATGCCGTCTGTCCGGGTAAGAAGGAAGGAGATTCCGTAAAAACAGCTATCCATGATTTTGAGGGAGATCAAACCTATACTGAGAAACCGGGCCACAACTTTGCCCTAAATGCTACTTTTGATGAGGTAAATCCGGAAGATTATGATGCGCTTGTCATCCCCGGCGGCCGCGCTCCTGAATACCTGCGTCGAGAAGACGGCGTGCTTGAAATGGTCAATCACTTTGTTTCTGAAGACAAACCGATTGCAGCACTGTGCCATGGACTACAAATACTCGCTGCCGCCGATGCAGTACGTGATAAAACACTGACAGCCTATCCTGCATGTGCGCCAGAAGTAGAAATGGCCGGTGGACGCTATAAGGAAGTAGATCCTACTGAAGTCGTTACGGACGGCAACCTTGTAACTTCGCCTGCCTGGCCGGGACATCCCAAATGGCTGGCTGCTTTTCTGGATGTATTGGGTACCCAAATCACCCATCAGGATAAAGCCATAGCTTAACTTATTAATAAACTTGTACAGGCCTCTGTCATCGACAGGGGCTTTTTTTACAGCCATATTTACTTCCTTCCTTTAAGCCATAAACAGGTTGGACCTGAAACTTTGCCAGATTACCCACTCCCCATCATGTTCAATTTGAAGAAGACGGCAGACTGAAAGTGAAGAGCTTTTAGATTTATATTTTGGGAAATCCAAAAGAATATGCCCCAACCAAGCTCATCAAATATATAAATCGGTGTTACGTAATCGGCCTGTGCGGCTTCATATAAAGTAGCACTGTCGTGTATTCTTAAGTCATTGCGAAACCAAAGTAAAATGTTCTACATCTTGAACTTAGTAAAACTTTCATTTACAATTATTTAAATAAAAATGGTCTTTTATCGTTCGATTTTAATAGCAATGGATTGTATAATTGTCTACAGAAGGATTTTATTCACAGTATATACTTTCCTTAAATAGTGAATTTGTTGTGCCTGCATCTAAACCAATGATAATTGCATATTTTGCTGTACTTACCTGCTTTGTGCTAAGTAGCTGCACTAATGCGCAAAATAATGCCCAACAAATCATTAGCAACCTACAGCTACCCGATGGATTTTCCGCAGAAATTTATGCCAGTGATGTACCCAATGCCCGCCAGATGGTCATGGGTCAAGATGGAATCATCTATGCAGGCAGCCGCGGGGCAGGTAACATTTATGCTATCGTTGATGGGAATAATGATTTCAAAGCCGATACCGTTTATACTATTGATGAAGATCTTCGGTCTCCCAGTGGAATAGCCTACCGTAATGGTTCGCTTTATGTGGGAGCTATTAATCGGATTCTGCGTTATGATAATATTGATGAACAATTTGCTCACCCCCCTGAGCCGGTTGTTGTCACCGACTCTTATCCCAGCGAAGGCCACCACGGATGGAAATTTATCGCTTTTGGTCCGGATGGCAAGCTTTATGTGCCGGTGGGTGCCCCTTGCAATATTTGTAAGTCAGAGAATGAGCTCTTTGCCAGCATCACACGGATTAATCCAGATGGAACAGAACGTGAAGTTATTGCCCATGGCGTACGCAATTCGGTCGGCTTCGACTGGCATCCTGAAACCGGGGACTTATGGTTTACCGATAACGGCCGAGACTGGCTGGGCGATAACCGACCGCCTTGCGAGCTGAATCATCTTACTGAAGAAGGCCAACATTTTGGATACCCCTATAAACATGGAACTGATATCTGGGATCCGGAGTTTGGGGGCCAGGGGAAAGGGATGGACCAACCCTTTCGTGCCCCGGCACAAGAGCTGGGGCCGCACGTAGCTCCCTTGGGAATGATTTTTTATACAGGCCAGATGTTTCCGCAAGACTATAAAAATCAAATCCTTATTGCAGAACATGGAAGCTGGAACAGAAGTGATAAAATTGGGTATCGTATTACAAGGGTTTCCTTAAGAAATGGTAGCCCAGACTCTTACCAACCATTCATCAGCGGATGGCTACAAGGCAATGATGCCGTTTGGGGTCGGCCGGTAGATCTTTTGCAATTAAATGACGGATCAGTACTTATTTCAGACGACCATAAAGGCATTATTTATCGTATAACTTATAACTCTTAATCGATTTTACTACATGCTACGAACCCAACGACAAAAAAAACTACGCAATATCGGAATCCTTATATTGCGTGTGGGCCTGGGGATTATGTTTATGTTACATGGATATCCTAAAGTTTTCGGAGGTCCAGAAATGTGGACTCAAGTTGGATCAACCTTACAAGTTATCGGCATCGATTTTGCCCCCATGTTTTTTGGCTTTATGGCTGGTATTACCGAATTTTTTGGTGGACTTTTTCTTATGTTAGGGCTGTTTTTTACACCAAGTCTTATCCTTTTAATTATTGTGATGATTGTTGCTGCCATCACACATATCGCCTCCGGGGACCCTTTTACAGCATACTCCCACAGCATTGAACTTGCTATCGTATTTTTAAGCCTGTTATTTATTCGTCCCGGTCCATACAGCCTCGACAAAAAATTGGAAAAACGTCGACGCCGGTACTAAACACCATCCTATGCTATTGTGAAAGCCATGGTCTTACATACTGTTGGTGAGCCACTGGAGCTCCGAGACCTTCCCGTCCCTAAAGTTGAAGAACACCAGTTACTGCTTAAAGTACAAAGTTGTGGCATTTGTCGTACCGACCTTCACATTGTAGACCACGAACTGCAGTATCCAAAGCTTCCCCTCATCCTGGGACATCAAATTGTAGGCACCGTTCACAAAGTTGGCAAACACGTCACAGGCTTTAAGATTGGAGACAAGGTAGGTGTGCCATGGCTTGGGTACACCTGTGAACACTGTACATTTTGTAAAAATGACCAAGAAAACCTCTGCGATAACGCCCAATTTACAGGTTATCAAATAAATGGTGGATTTGCTGAGTTTGCAACCGCTAATGCCCGCTTTTGTTTTCCGATTCCGGATGGCTATCCAGCTAATCAAGCTGCTCCGCTACTTTGTGCTGGCCTCATTGGCTACCGATCCCTCCGCAAAGCTGACGATGCTCGAACCCTTGGCTTTTATGGATTCGGTTCCGCAGCTCACATTTTAACGCAAGTCGCCCTCCACCAGGATAGGAAGGTATATGCCTTTACCCGTCCCGGCGATGCCAGAGGACAACAATTTGCCCGTTCCCTTGGCGCTACATGGGGCGGTGGTTCTGAAACCCTACCGCCTCAAAAACTGGATGCGGCCATCATCTTTGCCCCGGCCGGACATTTAGTGCCCCAAGCCCTGAAAGCTATAAAAAAGGGAGGGAAGGTTATTTGTGCCGGCATCCACATGAGCGACATCCCAAGCTTTCCCTATAGTGATCTCTGGGGCGAACGTTCTATTGAGTCTGTTGCCAATCTAACTCGCCAGGATGGCCTTGAATTCATGCAGCTCGCACCAAAGGTGCCCATCCATTCGACCGTTACCACTTACCCCCTGGCCCAAGCAAACCAAGCACTCGATGATCTTCGGGCGGGCGACCTCGAAGGCTCGGCCGTACTGGCTATAAATCCCGATTGATTCAGCGCTCAGTTTATTCGTGAATTCACTCTGTATAATTCATATCTTTGAAGCTAACCAAGAGCGACTGGATAACACAAATTCCCGATAAACCATACCTTTTTATGCACGACATCGTACTTATTCCCGGAGACGGCATAGGCCCTGAAATCACCAAGGCTGTAACTACTATCTTTCAAGAGGCCAAAGCCCCCATCAACTGGATTGAATGCTCGGCCGGCCTAAGCGCACATGAAGAATTAGGCAATCCACTGCCAGAAGAGACCCTGGAAGCCATAAAAAAATATAGAATAGCCTTAAAGGGACCATTAACAACCCCTGTTGGAGCCAGTTTTCGTTCAATAAACGTAGCTTTGCGTAAAAAATTTAAGCTCCACAGCAATATCCGTCCGGCAAAAACACTTCCGCATATCGAAAGCCGATTCGATAATATCGACCTGGTGATGTTTCGGGAAAATACCGAAGGGTTATATATTGGTAAAGAAAAATGGATTCAAGAAGACGAGCACGCCGAAAGTATTGCAGTAGTAACTCGTGAAGCCAGCGAAAAAATTGTTCGTGCCGCTTTCGAATATGCCAAGAATAATGGTCGCAAAAAGGTTACTCTGGTCCATAAGGCGAACATCCTAAAATATACTTGTGGACTGTTTATGGAAGTAGGCGAACAAATTGCTGCAGAATACCCTGAGATTGAATATGAAGATCTTATTGTAGATAACATGGCCATGCAGATGGTAATGTATCCTAATAAATATGACGTCATCGTAACAACCAACCTATTCGGCGATATTCTCTCCGACCTCGCATCGGGATTAGTCGGCGGACTTGGCCTGACTGGCGCTGCCAACATTGGTGATGACGCGGCTATCTTTGAAGCTGTTCACGGTTCCGCTCCAGATATTGCAGGACAAAACAAAGCCAATCCTATTGCTTTCTTACTCTCTTCACTGATGCTGCTTGAATATATTGGCGAGCAAGAAGTAGCCGACACCATCCGCCAGGCCATCTATGAAACGCTGGCTGATAAATCTGTTTGCACTCCTGATATCGGTGGAAGCGGCTCTACCACAACTTTTACCGAAGCTGTCTGTGAGCGTTTAGCGTAGTACGTATTGGGTGTAGGTTAAATACAATACGCAATACGGACTATGATAAGTCAACAAACTCTACTTCAAGCGAAGAAGTGTTCAGCAGGGCAATCGAGGCCTCTTCCCCGAAGCCGTGGGCGGTCCCGGGGTTTATGGACAGCGTCCCACTTATTCTTTCTTGTTTTTTCTGGTGAGTATGCCCGGTGATTACCACATCGAAATTACCGGATTGCTCCAGTGCCTCTGTAATAGGGACATCCGTGCCATGATAGAGGGCAATCCGGCGCTCATCCACCGTTATATCACCAAAGGAGCCCATCAATTCGGCGCCAATAGATTGAAACTTCTTCATAAGCAGGTACTTATCACCGTCATTATTTCCGAACACGCCCTTCAAAGGTACCCCCTTAAAAACAGGAATCATAAATGGGCTACAGTAATCCCCGGCATGAAGGACCAACTCTACTTTCCGATCTTTAAAAATCCGTGCCGTTTTTTCCGCATGCGGAATATGATCGTGCGAATCTGAAATAAGACCTATGAGCATGAGATTTTTCTGTTATTTCGAACTATCTGTTTAATTTAATACGTATACTTTAATGGATATAACTAACCATAGATACTGACACAGAGTACCTAACATTCAATTAAGGAGAAATTATGAAATATTTAAAATCGGTTTTTTGCATCTTCACTTTAGGATTATGTCTCGTTCTGAGCCTGGGATTTAACGCAATAGCACAAGACTTTGAAGGTGTCATCCATTATCAATTTGATAAAATGGAACAGCAAAATATGGATGACATCCAGTACATGATCAAGAATGGCAAGATCCGGATGGAGTTTGGTATGGGTCCACAGTCGGGAGCTATGCTTTACAAGCCTGACGAGTCAAAAATGACGTTTATCATGGATCAGATGAAAAGCTATATGAGCATGGATATGACTGATATGTCCCAAGAAAGTAACTATGATAGTAAATGGGATAAATCGGAAGTGGAAAAAACGGGCCAAACCAAAGAAATCGCTGGTCATGATTGCGAAATCTGGAACATTGCCAACGATAATGACGAGAAACTTACCATGTGCATGGCCAATGACCTCGGCACCTTTATGACCCCGGGTAATCCCATGGCCAAACAAAATGCGCCAGACTGGGCCAAAGAGATTATCGCCGAAGGCTTCATGCCCCTCGAAGTAATTGAACAGTCAGGCGGAAACGAGACCGTCCAAATGCGAGCGACCAAGATTGAAGAAAAATCACTCTCGGATGAGTTATTCGAAGTTCCTCAAGGATACCGGGATATGAGCGGCATGATGAAACAGATGATGAAGCAACGTAATAATTAGGTGCCTCCCCGGCACTTCGGAAGTTTCGGGGGCCGGGGAAATGAACAACTTATCTAAAAGTCTGAGGAATATTTGAAGGCTTGCCAAAACTGGGCTCGTTATCCTGTCCCTCCCGAGTAGTCGAGATCAGGATCTCTTTTGAGAAAACTCCCACAAGTATATGAGATTCTGAAACGAGTTCAGAATGACAAGAAGCAGTAGTTTTGAAAAGTGCTCTTTTTACACTACGTATCAAAAATTTGTCAATCTATTTGGGATAACAACTTTTGAGCTTCTTCCCGGTAGTCTGAGCTTACTTCCGACTCGGCTGCTTCTTTTAAGTACGACTTAGCTTCATCATCTTTATGCTGCCAGTGTAAAAGCTTACCAGCGGAATAACCAGAGGTCACCCAAAAATCGCGCCCCTTTGTGTTAGGCAACTTTTTTCCAATTTCAAAGGCTTGTTTATAAAGCTTCAAAGCTTGCTGATGATTTCCTCTTCTCTCCAGTATACGTCCTTTCCAGGTTAGAAGCTCTTCCTTCATAACCTTTTCAAACGGCAAATCATCCCTTTCCCAGCGCTCCAGTGTCTGGTCAATAAACTTAAGCGCTTGGTCGTATCGATCACGCTGATAATAGTTCTTTACCAGAATACGGGCGTAGTAATTATTTCGAGGATACTGCCGATGTAGCTTCTCAAAATGTTGGACGGCCGCCTTATAATTGTTTTCATAATTATAATTAATATTCCCCAAAAAATAGGTGGCCTCAGCCCGGGCAAATATAGCCTGTTCGGATGCCTCATGAATAAAGTTTAACCCTTTTTCTTTGTCACCGTCAGGTAAAAACCATGATACGGTTTTCACCACGGGATATGCTTCGGGAAGATAGGCCGCATAATAGAGTTTGAGCCCTTGGGCAAGCTTCAAATCCGGCATGTCAGGCTCTTTTTCCAATAAATATTCGTAGGTGCCCATCGCCTTGCGTGCATAGTTGAGGCTGGTGATCCATTCTTCTCGGTTCGAATACTGCCGGCCGATATAGCCGTTGCTAATCGCCTGAATGATAAGTGCATCGGCATGCGAAGATTGGCGATGAAGCAACTTACCAGCCTGATAGTTCGCCTTCTTCATCATGTTCACAAACTGCTTGTCATTTGACTGATCTTCTAAATCTGACAGCACCTGCCACCAAAATTTCATGCCTTCTATGAGGGACCATAACGGGTGGGAAGGATATTTCTCTTTCCATGGACTTAAAACCCGATCGGCGCCATCAAACTGAAAATTATAAATAGAATCGACGGCAGCCTTGGCATCCGGTCGAAACTGGTCGCTATTAACCAACTCCGGCATCTGTGCCGAAGCGGATATTGACCAAAAGATGCCAATTAGTATTAGAAGAAAATGCTTTATTCGTTTCACCGGCGTTTTTTTATCTCAATAACTTTAGATAACCATGCTTATTGTAAATGATTTTTAAACCATTGCCCCGTGTTTTTCAGCACCTTCTGGAACGTTGAAGGCAGATCTCCGCCATCATAAGGATGGGAAGTATCAAAGGTATGGCCAGAATCCGGCATTAGCTGTAGCTCTTTATACTCAGAAGAACAATGCCCATACAGTTTCTCTGCCTCCTTGTATGACACTCCCTCGTCCCCCCTGGAATGTATAAACAAGGCCGGTGAGCTCAATTCTTCAACGCGTTTCACAGCTACCAATCGATCCGCATTTTCCAGGATATCCTCAAATACAATCTTTTTTAACGGCATCATCTGCCCGGTACGACCATTCTTTATTTCTGTTACGCCCCCCTCTTCCCAATCTGCAACCATGAGCGGATTACTACTCCATCGTTCTTTGTAATCGGCCACGGCTGACCACGTTACCAAGCACTTTATTTCCGAATATTCGGCTGCAGCCGTCGTTGCCGTGTGCCCACCGCGAGAGTGCCCCAGGATGCCAATATTTTCGGTCTCCAGGCTACAATCTTCCGGCAGTTCTATGCTGTCTTCCTTAAGCGCTGTAACCACAGAACCAATATCATCTAAATCCTGGCTAAACGTTTCGCGAGCAAAAAGATCCAGCTGATCAAATTCTGTCATACTCTCGCCTACGCCATTGAGTGAAAAATTCATGGCGAGGACCGCAAATCCCCCAGAACTCAGCTGCTTACACGCTTCGGGGAAGGCGCCCCAGTCTTTAAACCCTTTAAACCCATGCACAAACAGAATTACGGGTAAGTCATCACCCTTATCAAAAGAATCAGGCGTGTACAAATCGTAATAAATAGGTAACCCTTCGGTGGATGCAACAGCTCCTGATAGCTTCATGATCAATTGCTATAAACTTAATTTACCCTTTAAAATTCAGCGGCTTTAGATTTACCAAGGTACGGAGTGCATTAATTTCTCCCTTCTTCAGATATCGCCAACGGCCCATCTTTACGTTATCTAAATTCAGGCCGGCATAATCCGCTCGTTTTAACTTGGTGACTTCCGTACCAAAGTACTCTACCATACGCCGGACCAAACGATTACGTCCCTCAAAAACGGTTAGCACAAAACTATTCTGATTCGAAATGCGGGTTATGTCCTTAGCCTGAGCAAAACCATCTTCTAACTCAATACCCTGTGCCAGCTGCTTCAGTTCTTTGGCCTCCAGTTTACGAGCAGTTTCAACTTCATATATCTTGCGTACCTCATAACTGGGATGCATCAACCGGTTGGCGAGGTCTCCATCGTTGGTCAACAGTAGCAGCCCCATTGTATGGCGATCGAGACGTCCCACCGGATAGACCCGCTTCCCCGTGGCATCTTCAATCTTATCCATCACCGTATCACGATTCCGGGGGTCATCCGTAGTAGTGATTGTATCTTTGGGTTTGTTCAGTAAGATATAAACAAACTTTTCGAGGCTCAGGTGCTGGCCTTCCACGACAACCTTATCGCTACGCTGGACTTTTACGCCCATTTGGGTGACGACCTCACCGTTGACCTCTACTTTGCCCGCTGCAATGTAATCATCGGCCTTACGACGGGAACAGAACCCACAGTGTGCAATATATTTATTCAGGCGTATTTTTTCCTCCTCACCATAATTCTGATCAACGGCATGGGGGGCTTCTTTAGGCCTTCGTCTTCTTCTATTCCTCTTCTTTTTCTGGCTCATTTTCTATAAAGTCTTCTTGTTCAAATTCATTTTCTTCTGCTTCCTCTTCATCAGCCGATTCTTCATCATCCAGTATTAACTCTTCGGCCGTAAACTCTTCCAGATCGGGCACCTCCTCTTCATCAATATGTTCAACCGCATCAATCAGCGATACGGCTGTTTCTACGGCATCTTCATCCTCCGCTTTCTCCTGCAGGTCCTTAAGCTCAAGCTGCCGATCGAACAGAAATTGCCGATGTTCGGCCATATCATCATCTTTGAGGATCTCCTCAATCTCGCGAGGCTTGGGAAGCTCATCAATACTGTTAATGCCAAAATGCTTCAGGAAATACTTGCTGGTCCGATAGAGCAGTGGTTTTCCGGGAGCATCAAGGCGGCCGGAAACTTCAATAAGCACTTTCTCCAGCAGTTGGCGCAGGATATACCCGGAGTCAACGCCACGTATATCATCCACTTCGGGCTTGGTAACCGGCTGTTTGTACGCTACGATGGCTAACGTTTCGATAGCCGACTGTGAAAGTTTACGGTAGGCGTTTTCATGCTGAAAGATACTCAGCCAAGGCTCATAGCGTTTTTTAGTGGCAAAAGTAAATCCACCTCCTACAAAGGCGATTTCAAAGGCTAATCCATTTTCTTCGTAGCGCTGATTCAGTTTATCCACGAAAGGCTCTATAGCATCAGTCTCCAGCCCCAGGTTTTCTTCCCCCTTGGCAATAATTTCACAAATACGCTCCGGTGTGATAGGTTCCGGACTGGTAAAAATAAGAGATTCTATGACCGCAGACAGTCGCGTGCCGTCAACAAATTCGTAATCATTCATAACTTTGCATACATCATGGTTTGGCGGTTGTCATGAAACCACGTCAAAGGCCTAAAATAACAAAAATTGAAGGGTTTACCGATTAATTCTACTGCTCCTTGATGATGAAGAATCCATCATTACCCTGGGACTGGTACAACGGCATTAGGATGTAGCCATCACACTGGGCCACAATTTTGCCATTTTGATCTGAAGCCAGCCACTCTCCTTCCTTAATGCGCTGGAAGTTGTGGTAATCAGGTCGCATTTGAAAATCATCCCCCTCTTCGATGATATGTTGATACACTAATTCCGTCTTGACCGGAAGCCTATGCGTTTGCTGTTTGAGGTGGGCCCGGTAATCATCCATCTCCGGGTAATCATCACTGTCAATACAACCAGCAGCCTGTAGTAATACCATCAGCAAAGCCGTTATGTTCTGTTCTGTCAAGTTATTTTTATGCTGTCCTCCTTCCAGGCCAAATGAAAGCAGGCCCTTGCGGTGGTAATATTTAAGAAGCGTTCCCCGAAGCGATTCACCAATCCCCAACACCATAGGAGCATATATTTTCGAAAGCAACTCAATTTCATCCTGCGATACATTGGGTAGGGTAAACATTGAACCTTCCGCCGAAAAGGTATGAACATCAGCTAAAATAGTAGGATAGGGAGTTTCATTTTTAAGCTGGTCCAGGATATGCAGCAACTGTTTAATCTCAAGCCGTTCACTCGACTCAATGGCATGTTCAGGAGTAGAACGTATTTCATCGATAATAGAAGGAAACCAAATTCGGTTCATGTCCTCATCGATATAACGCACATTTTTTTTCAAGGCGCTCAGATTAGCTCGGATAGCAAATATTTTCCCGGAGAATGGTGCCGAAGTCTGTTCAATCTTAGCCAAAACATTTTCAACGGCTGCAACTCCGGCTGACTCGTTGCCGTGCAACCCTGCAATAAGGATGAGCAAGGGCCCATCCTGCGCCCCATTGAGTGAACCTATGATTCTTTTTGAAGCCGTTTTTGCCCTTTCTTCAGGTGCTATCAGATGATCCATTAACCTCACTATTTGAATGCAGCACTTTCAACAATCGCCCTGCAATTTTCATATAATTATGTTCCGTAATAATACCAACTAATCGATTATTTTTCACCACCGGCAGGCATCCTATTTCTTGGCTTTCCATAATCTCCATGGCTTCAATAATGGAGGCTTCCGGATGGATAGTGATAGGGTTATCGATCATAATATCTTCGACGGTTTCACCGACCTCTTCATCTTGGTTAACGGCCTCGCTATACTCGTTAAAAATCATACGCATCGTCACCAGTCCCTCCAATCGTTTTTTATCGTCTTCCACCGGTACGTACTGAATATGCCGCCAGTCAATCAGGTTGGCAACAAACTCGAGAATATCATCTTTCTGGACCGTAAACAGGTCCGTCGTCATAAATTCTTCTACAATCAGGCTGGAGGGCTGCCAGTGCTCAAGGTCCTCAATGCGTGCACGCCCCCATTTATGAACGGGCTCTCCTTTCTTCTGATTTTTAATCATCGCTGTTGTTATAGCAGCCAGCGTATGCTCTTTGGATTCATTTTCTTTCATCAGCGATGCATAGTTGGAAAGCATCCAGTTCGAGGCCGTTTGCCCCGATTCTACGCGTCGACGGATAATATCCAGGTAACTGTTGATATCGCTGCTATCAATGTCGGCTTCCTCCAGGCCTTCGCGGGCGATAGGCAACAGCTCTTCAGAAATCAAGTCCACCACATTAATCCGCTGATCGTCGAACCAGCGCAATTTTGTGTCGAGCCCCATCTTCGAAGCTGCCACAAAATTCATCCGGACATCATCAAAATCCATGTTATCAGATACATTTGGATAATAGTCATCCATCTTATTCATCAGGCCCAGCCAGAAGGCCGCATTGGCTACCTCATCAGTAACAGTAGGGCCCGATGGGAGCATCCGATTTTCAATACGCAGATGCGCACGACCGTCGGCCACGCCATAGCACGGACGGTTCCATCGGTAGACCGTGCCATTATGAACTTGCAGTGCACGCAGAGCCGGAGGCGTACCTTCATCCAAAAGCTTTTCCACATCTTCGGTCACTTCTGAACTTAGCATAACCCGGTAGCGTGCAGTATCCTCTCGAAAAATATCCAAGATACTTTCCTCAACCCATTCGTTGCCAAAGGTAACGCGCGGGCTGCTATCGCGCAGGTGATCGCCCACCGTTCGGGTGTCCACGGATTGTTGAAACAGCGCAATGCGTGTTTCATTCCAGAGCCGCTTTCCAAATAAAATGGGCGAACCCACAGCTCCCGCCAAAACGGGTGCTGTTATAAGCTGAGCAATATTATATTTTGTAACAAAGTCTTTGGGATCCACTTGCAAATGTACCTGAAACCCTGTGTTACAGGCTTCCAACAGAGGCGAGTCGAATCGCATCAGTAGTTCATCCATCCCCTGGATACGAAGATCAAAATCTTCGGCACGCAGCTTACTAATGGCTTGGCAAAGAGCCCGATAACGCTGGAGAGGAGTCATATTTTTAAGATCAAGATCCATCTTGCGAATCGTCGGCAGAATACCCGTCAACAAAATTTCCCCTCCCATATCTTCGGTCACTGAACGGACTTTATCCACCTGTTGCTGCAGGTTTTCTTCCATATGAGAAAGACAGTCAGCCGTAAATTCGAGCGGCTCTAAGTTTATTTCCAGATTAAACTTAGCAAATTCTGTAGTAAATCCTTCAGCTCCTTCACTTTGCAGCCTATCCAAAATCTCCATAGCATGCGGCCAGGCTTTGGCTTGCTGGTTGACCAGGCACAGCTCCTGCTCGGCACCTATTCTGATAGGATCACTTTCAAACCAGTCATCCTCTTTGAGCATTCGATCTAACGCTCGTAAATCTTTCAGCACATACTTCATGAAGCGCTGAACTTCCTCCTGGTTGTCGGCCAATTTTACCTTCGACTCACCCATAAAAACCTCTTGCTGTTATAAAGAGTTAATCTGCTGTAATAATCGAATTTCTGGGATAGAATGCAAGCGATCCTTCGGGTTATTCATTGCCTTAGGGTATGGAGGATTTTCAGAACCCGCCAAACAGCTAACTTGCGACCTTATAACGCAACCCCGGCCGGTCGGACGTAAAGTTTGGCCTCATTGGACTCCTCAATCCTTCATCATATTAGAACAGCATCCTTTTGTGGAGACACGGAAGATAGTGAGCGGGAGGATTCCTTCCTGCGGACAGATGAGCCATACACAGCAAGTGTGGACGCTCGCCATAGCCAATTGGCATATTATAACTTTGCCGGAGTCTCAAATAGAAAATAAGCTTATCACTCATCGGATGAGTGGTTTAGCTCAATACCGAACAATAGCTTTGGGGACTCATCCGATGAGTAGACGTGCTTAAGAAAAGCAATCTGTTGAGAACAAAAATTCTGATTCCTGTTTCCGGGATACTAAAGGTTCTCTAACGTACCACTAAAAACTTTCAACTCAATACTTAATACTCTTCTTCTATCACTCCAAAGCATCTACATTCACATTGATACGTACACTGCTGGATTTGTTTGGCTTCACTTTCTTGTACTGTTCAAACGTACGGTCAATGAGCTGTTCTATTGCTCCAGCTCCATTCGCAGGCTTAATTTTGACAAAGCTTTCCCAACGATAGTAGTTCTGCATACGCGCAATAGGTGCCGGACTCGGCCCCAATATGGGTCCGGGGCTTCCCAGAACGTTCATTAAACTTTCGGTAAATGTGGTGGCCACTTTATAGACCCGTTCCTCTCTTTTACCTTTAAAAATAAATCTAATAATCCGCGAGTACGGCGGATATTGTAACATTTTACGCTGTGCTAATTCCTGCTCGGCAAAGGCCTCAAAATGATGGTCTTTAGCCGTCTGTATAGCAGGATGGTCGGGCTGCCAGGTCTGGAAAAAGACACTGCCTTCTTTCCCTGCTCGTCCTGATCGCCCCGCTACCTGGCTCAGCAGCTGATACATTCGTTCCCCGGATCTAAATGAGGGAAAAGCCAGTTCCGTATCCGCATCAATAACGCCTACCACTGTTACATCCGGAAAATCCAGTCCTTTACCCACGATCTGGGTTCCAACTAAAATGTCAGCTTCTTTTCGTCCAAATGACTTCAAAATTTGTGCATGCGCATCTTTTCCCGATGTGGTATCATAATCCATGCGCAGTGTTTTAGCATCTGGAAATAAGTCACTTATACTTTCCTCAAGCTGCTGCGTACCACTACCCTTGGGTGCAACAGCATTATGCCCACATTCCTTACACTTCTGAGGCTCCCGCTCTGAGTATCCGCAATAGTGACATCGCAGCTGCTTTTTAGATTTATGAAAGGTCAGGCTTACCGAACAGTTTGGACACTCGGGTATTTCCCCACAATGGCCACACTGCAGATACGAAGAGTAACCGCGCCGATTGTAAAGCAAAATAGCCTGCTCATCGTGCTCCAAGGCCTTTTCTATCGCCTGAAATAATGGAACGGCAATAGGTCCCCGCATGGCCGAACGGTATTGTTTCAGATCCAGCACTTCCACTTTGGGTAATGTTGCTTCAAAAGGACGTTCTTTCAACGAAAGCAATTTGCTCTTTCCATTTTTGGCGCCATACAACGAAACCATGCTGGGCGTGGCCGAGCCCATCACGGTCACCGCATCGTTGATATGGGCACGCATAATAGCCACATCGCGTCCGTGGTAACGCGGAGCCGGATCTTTTTGCTTGTATGAGGAATCATGTTCTTCATCCACCACAATGAGCCCTAAATTCTGCACCGGGGCAAAAACAGCTGAGCGTGCCCCAATGGCAATACGCTTTTCTCCCTGCTGTAGGGCTCTCCATGCATCATAACGCTCTCGATTTGTCAGCCTGCTGTGGAGCACCGCAATATCATCCCCAAAAATCATATAAAATCGCTTAACGATCTGTGGGGTCAACCCAATTTCAGGGACTAAAACCAAGCCGCCTTTTCCCTGCTCCAGCACTTTCTTAAGGGCGTGGATATAGACTTCGGTTTTACCGCTCCCTGTGATACCATGAAGCAAGAACGAAGCAAACTCTTGCTCATCTATGGCCTTCTCTATGGCCGAAAATGCTTCTTCCTGCTCTTTATTTAACGTTTTCAATTGTGTGGGGTCGTGCTCATGCTTTAAACTCAAATTGTTGGATTCCACTTCTTCGGCTTCAATCAACCCCTCTTCGGCTATTCGATTCAGCGTGTAATATTCCAATAAGTCATAATCGGTCAGTTCTCGCTGAAAATCCGGAAGCTCTAACTCCGTCAGGAGTTTAAGAGCTTGTATCCATTTGTATTCTTTGCCGTCTTCCAGGTAACAATTAACCAACTCTGTGGCCTCTTCTTTCGACTGATCGCCAGACCATCTCCATACATTCTCAGTACTGGGATCCATCTTAACGGCCGGCTCTTCCCAGACTTCCAGAAGCTTCTGCCCTTTTAACCGCTTAATGGCTTGGTCGCCCCACCGCTTATTGGCTTCTTTTTCCAAATAGCTTCCTTTTGCTTGGATCTCTTGTACGATTTCACGCTCCTGCTCTTCCAGGTAATCCGGTAGCGATTCTACGGATGACCGCAACTTCTTCTCTGCATAAAAATTAAGCCCAACGGGTAAAGCCGCCTGGATAGCTTCACCCCATCCGCAATAGTAGAATCGATAGATCCACTGCGTGAGCCTGAGTAATTCTTTAGATAGCACTGGTTCCTCATCCAATACTTTCTCTACGGGACGTGTGTTAAAGGAGGGCGTCTGATCATGAAGATGTACAATAAATCCTATCGCTTTATGCTTCTGTAACGGAACCCATACTCTTTTACCAACAGCAGCTGATGACACAAACTCTTCAGGAAGCTGGTAGGTAAACGGCTGTCGCACCGCGGTTGGAAACACAATATCAGCGTAGGTAGACAAATTCAGTAGTTTGGTTGTTATTTGTTAATTGGTAGAATTAGTTATTGGTTATTCGCTAGTAGGCAATTAGTATTGAGCATTCCTTGAACACTAATAACTGGTAACCAGTAACAAAATATTCAGAGTAGAGCGATTTAATCTCCCAAATAAGACTATGTTTTCTTTTTTGGTAATATATGATGTCAAATCTCTATGCTGCAGCAAGCATATCCATTTTGCGGGTGTGAATCAATGTTAATTGAAAGATGAGAAATATAGTTGATTATAACCCAGAAGTGTGGACTCAAAAGAATTTATGCCTGCCTAAAAATAGGTGAGCCGGGATGACATCCCGGCCTATAAGGTTTAAAATAAAAAAGCCCCTTCCGGTAATGGAAGGGGCTTTCGAAGTACATAAAGTGAGCAGGTGTCAGTTAGTCGACATCCCACCAAAGCTTGGTATCTAATGCATCTTCTCCTTGTGCACTTACAGCTGCTTCGTAGTTCTCTTGGTTCAGCTGTGACTCGGAGGTTGGATATCCATGACGAAGAGGAATTTCTCCGCTACTGTTCATGGCTGCTGGTGCAGGAGTAAGCTCGGGATAATCCAGCTTTCTCCATTCAGCCCAACCTTCGTAGCCTAAGGGGAAAAGGGCAATCCATTTCTGGTAGCCTATGCTTTGTTCCCAGTTTGTTGGATCATAAGCAACTTCTGGCTGCGCCATGTAAGTAGTAAAATCACTGCCGTCTCCATAAACGCCCCATTGCTTCCAGGACTGCTCAATACCCATTGCATAGAACTCGGCAGCAGTTCCACCGGCATTCCAGCCACGGGCTGCAACTTCGGCTTTCAGGAAGTTAAGTTCCGCCGTCGTGATAATAGGCAGCGGAGCATCCTGCTCTCCTACACCAGGTCCACCGGCACCTATTGCAGAACCGGGGAACGAGATTTGGGAGTTATCAATGCTACCCGCATTTTCGATTCCATAGGGCATCCCTACGATTTCCTCCAGCTGCGTACCGGGCTCATCGTTTTCAGCGGCAGGAGCAGGAAGCGCATACTCCGTAAGACGCAGGTCATCAATGGCTTTCATTTCGTCCGCCATGAATTCACTGATGGCATAGTCCGTACGTGTCTGGAATCGTTCGTACCAAGGATTGTCATTATTGGCATTTGCCATGTAAGGATACATTGCATCTGCTTCTAACAACCCGGCAGAAATTGCGGCTTCTGCATGGGTTTTTGCCATTTCAGGCGCTTCATCAGCCGCACGCATAGCAATACGGAGGCGCAGGCTGTTGGCAAACTGTTGCCAACGCGTCATGTCACCATCAAAGATAATATCCCCACTGACAGCAGCTTCAGAGGTTGAAATATTACCGGCAGCTGCTTCAAGCGTATCCAGCATACTTGTATAAATGGTTTGCTGGTCGCTATAGGCAGGGCCAAGGTTTTCTCCACCCCCAAGGGCCTCTTCAAATGGAATCATGCCCCATCGATCAGTCATGAAGTGGTAAAAATACACCTGGAGAATATTGGCAACCGCTATTTGATTGGCATTGCTCCCCCCGGATAATACTTCGGCTGGCTGATTTCGATTTAACTCTTTAATCGTCTGCAGGTTTTGCAGCGGATTATAATACCAAGAGTTAAAATTGAAGTTGATCGTCTCATAACGTGAAGCCTCTGTGTACTGTGTCTCTGAAAAGTATTGTACATAGAGTGTACCCGTTACGGCTCCGATCACATCGCTAATTGATCGTTCTGCACCAGTAAGCAGCAATGCTGTTTGGGCTTCAGATGGATTGTTGGGATCTTGATTGATATCCCCAAAATCATCACAGCTTGCAACTAATACTGCTAACAGTAGAGTTACTATTGCTTTCTTCATATCAAATAGTGTTCTTTTTTCTAAATTTTTCATAATTGGATCCATGTAGGTTTAGAAACTTAAGTTTACATTCAATCCAATTGAGCGGGTACCAGGCAGACCTCCGCCTTCCCACCAAGAGAAACCAGTTGTACCATTTTGGATAATGGATGGGTCAACACCATCAACATTTGAATACAGTAAAAATGCATTATGAACGTTGAGGGCAACACTGGCTTGTGATAATGGCAATCCTTCCATCAGACTGTTGGGCAGCTGGTAGGTAAGCTTAATATTTCGAAGCTTAACGTAACTGGCATCATAAGTCCACGCCTCTTTAATAGAGAACATAGAGCTGTAATAAGTTGATGCTCGTGTCATATATGAAACAGGATTACCATCGCTGTCTACTCCTTCAACTAATACACCACCCGTTTCTGGACTGGTTTGATCCGTAGGCAAAGAAGCATAAGCTACTTCATCACCATCGTCATTAATGTAAGTAGTGTTTCCGTCGGAATCCATAATAGGATCACGTACCGGATTACCGATCGCATTGTTACCAACCGTTTGTTTACTAAGGCCGGAATACGCATTAAACATGCGGGTAATGGAGTAGAACTGTCCACCTTTCTGAAATTCGACAAATGCTCCGAGACTAAAATTCTTGTAAGATACGTCAGCTCGGAAACCACCCGTCCAGTCAGGTAAAATAGTGCCCAGATCTTTATTTGGGTTTACCGCGAAGGTACCGTTAGAATTTACAATACGTCCGCCATTTTCATGCTCATCATATCCACCGGCAATGATATTACCCCAAGTAGATTGCTCTGTAGCATATAGTGTCGGACCGAAATAAGCACCTTCTAACTCTTGTCGGTTGATACGCTCATCCAGAGAGTTGATCTCTGACTTGTTGGTTGCCCAATTTACGGTCAGATCTAACAACCAATCCTGACGGCGGAGTACCGTAGCACCTAATTGTGCTTCAACCCCTTGCTTCACAAACTCACCGGCATTAATAGTGGCTTCTTCGTATCCACTGGCACCGGGAACCTGAAGCTGAAGAATTTCATCTTCACGCACTGAATTGTAGTACGTCAGGTCGAGTCGGAGGTCGCCTCCGAAATAGCGCGTATCCAATCCGAATTCATAGTCGGAAGATATTGCAGCCCTAAGATTGGTGTTGACCAATGTATTAGGCACCTGCAAATTTGGAGAAGAGCCGTAAGGCGTTCCTACATCATAGGTACGAATGACCGAATATGGATCGATGTCATCCCCTACCTGGGCGATAGAAGCCCGGATTTTACCGAAGCTCAGGAAATCCTGATCCTGGAAAATACCAAGTTCAGTAAAGACTAAACTACCGGAAAAGCTATAGTAGAGATAAGAGTTATTGCCGGTTGGCAGAGATGACGACCAGTCATTACGCAGCGAGGCATCAACGAAAAGCAAGTCTTTCCATCCTAAGGTAGCGGTACCAAACAGGCTTCGAACGTCCTTTTCTTCGATATAACTTTCTACGTCAGGACGATCTACAGAAGCTTCAATAGTAAACAGGTTAGGCGTAGAAAGTCCACCTTCCGTTGACTGATAAACAGAACGATAACGCTCCTGGCGCAGATTACCCCCTACAAGACCACTGAGTGAAAAGTTTTCGTAATCCTGTTGGTAATTAGCCGTAAACTCATAGTTCATCTCACGGCTGTTACGCTGTTGAACCGTATAATCGTCAACCTCAAGACCACCTGAGGCAATACGATCTTCTGTAACCATATCATAGATATCAGCCTTAATAGAACCTTTTACTTCAAGGCTCGGCAATACTTTATATGACAGGCTGTAATTACCATACACACGGTCACGGTCATCAACAGGCACATTTTCGTTAATACTGAAATATGGACTATTCCAGTAGAGTGGACGTAAATTTTCTGGAGATCGGATGTTCCAGGAAGTCAAAGAGCCGTCATCCAACCGGTAGTTACTAACCTTGTCCATATCCAACTGTCGCTGGAACCATTGGTTAAACGACTGGGTTGGGTTCCCTGATGTAGGAGAATAACCTTGAGCCGGACGCCCTTTAGCATGTGTATTCACATAATTGAAGCTTACCTTGGAAGTAAACTTGTTATTGTGCTGAAGGGAACCATTAAAGTTCAGGTATGTTTTATCAAGCTCAGAGTTAGGTATAACTCCATTCGTCTTAGTGTCCTTAACAGAAACACGATAAGCAGTATTACTGCTACCACCACTAATAGCCAGGCTGTTTGACGTTTCCCAACCAGTTTCATAGAAATTACGGACATTGTCAGGGTTAGCTGTCAATGGAACCTGTGTACCATAATCATCTTGTCCGTCGCCGGTAAAGTCACCGTGATACCAAGACCACCATGGACGGTACATCTGTCCATCAATTTTAGGCCCCCAGCTTTCATCAGCTGCATAGTTCAGTCCCATTACCTCTTCACCCGTTTCTGGATCAGTATAAGGAATCAGATCTTGCACATATCCACCAGCATACTGGTTTTGATAGTCAGGTAAAATATCCACCTCTGAAATAGAAGTGTTGTTACTGTAATTTACCTGTAAGGGAGTATCCGCACCCATGCTTCCACTCTTAGTAGTAATCAGTACTACACCATTGGCCGCTCGGTTACCATAGAGAGCAGATGCAGACGCACCCTTCAATACAGAAACAGACTCTACATCCTGAAGGTTAAGGTCAGACGCTAAGTTACCGAAGTCACGACCTCTTGTACTTTCAGAAAAACTTCTATTACTGATCGGCGTACCGTCGACAACAAAAAGTGGCTGACCGTCGGAAAGACCGTTGGCACCACGAATACGAATTTTTTGTGAACCGCCGATATTCGCTCCGGCAGATCCAATAACCTGAACCCCGGAAACTTTACCAGCCAGAGAACTAACAATACCGTCCTCTACACCAGCGGCAAGCTCATCTCCACTTACCTGCTGTACGGAGTAACTCAAAGATTTTTCTTCCCTGGGAATACTCAAAGCAGAATTTACAACAACCTCACCAAGAGCAACGCCTGCCTCTAATGCGATGTCAAGCGTAGTTTCCTCACCTTCAGTAATGGTTGCTGTTTCTGTCGTACTTGTGTAACCAATAAAAGAAACAGTTACCTCATATGTTCCAGCCGGAAGATCCGTAATTTCATACGTTCCTTCCGGACTCACTGAAGCTCCGCGGGAGAGCTCAGATATTAACACGTTAGCACCAGGCAAAACCTCACCTGATCCGGCTTCTGTGACGGTTCCTGATAGACTACCGGTCTGCGCTAAAGCAGTACCCATAGTTAGCAGAAAGGCCACTACCGTTAGTAGTAACTTTCTATACATAGATAACCTCATATTTATTAACGATTAGATTATAGTACAATAAAAGAATGGTTACATGCGTATAGTAATATATACTACTTAACATGCACCCCCTTTTATGCTCAAAAAAGCCCTAAAGAGCAATATCGATTGCTCTAAAAATATTTAGAGAATCATTGCGCATAATTTTTTGAACAATTAAATGTACTTTTTCTACAGAAGAATTGAAAGTATTTACCCAAAATTGGGTTATAGAAAAAATACACGCCTACCTATTTAAGGATTTTTATTAATTATGCCAAATTTTCTTTAACCTATATCACAAAACGCCTTAATATTCCAAAATACCTATTGAGACATTTGCCAAATTCTTCTATTAACAGCTGCAAAAGGATGTTTTATACTATCTGTAAGCCTGTATAAGATTTTACCTAAAATCCAGCCCCTTCCCCTGACATAATGGCAAAAATCAGAATGTCTAATACTACAAATACCATACTTTTTAAAATAATTTTACACTTTTTTAGCCCAACCAACCTTCCCGATCTAAGCTACGATACTGAATAGCCTCTGCAATATGGTTGGATCGTATGGTTTCCGACCGCTCTAAGTCTGCTATTGTGCGCGCAACTTTAAGTATTCGGTCATAAGCACGAGCGGACAAACCCAGTGAAGTGATAGCTTTTTTTAATAGCTGAGCACTTTCATCATTCAGCACACAAATTTTTCGGGACATTTTAGTATTCATCTGTGCATTGCAATATACTCCCTCAATACCCATAAACCGATTGGTCTGAACCTCTCGCGCCTCTATCACCCTTTCCCTGATAGCTGTAGACGATTCTCCCTTCGCCTTACTTGAAAGTTCTTCATAACTCACTTTTTGCACCTCAATATGCAGATCAATCCTATCGAGCAAAGGACCACTAATTTTACTCAGGTATCGCTGCATCTGCGAAGGTGTGGCCCCGGCCGGGTCAGAAGCATCATACCAATCCCCGGTTGGCGAGGGATTCATAGATGCTACCAGCATAAACCGACTGGGATAACTCACACTCATTCGCGCACGCGAAATACTAACTGAACCATCTTCGAGTGGTTGACGCATTACTTCAAGTGCACTTCGCTTAAATTCAGGTAATTCATCCAGGAAAAGCACCCCGTTATGCGCCATAGAAATTTCTCCTGGCATGGGGATACTTCCTCCCCCTACCAGGGCTACATCCGAAACCGTATGGTGCGGAGAACGAAACGGGCGGTCTGTGACCAGTGCCTTACCACCGGGCAAAAGTCCTGCCACTGAATGTATTTTGGTCGTCTCCAGGGCTTCGTCGAGCGTTAAAGGTGGTAAAATTTTGGGTAATCGGCGAGCCATCATTGTTTTCCCGGACCCGGGAGGCCCTACCATGACGACATTATGACCTCCGGCAGCAGCAACTTCCAGAGCGCGCTTAACGTTTTCCTGTCCTCTAACATCGCTAAAATCTAATATTTCATGCTCGCCATTTTTTCGAAACATGGCTTTTACATCGACATCGAGCGGTTTATGCCCCCCTTCATTGCGTAACCACTCCATCACTTCAACCAAATGCTCAAAGGCATAAACGCTGACTCCATCCACTACGGCAGCTTCCGGACCATTTTCGGCCGGAACTACCATGTGTTTGATTCCCTTTTTACGCGCTTGTACCGCCATTGGCAATACCCCTTTTACCGGGCGTAGCTTTCCATCCAGTGCCAGCTCGCCTAACACCAGCGTTTTTTGAAGCCGGTCGGTCTCCACTTGTCCGGATACTTCGAGCAGTGTTAAAGCAATGGGCAGATCGAAGGCGCTCCCCTCTTTAGGCAGATCGGCCGGGGCCAGGTTTACGGTAATACGTCCTCCCGGAAATGAAGCATTCGAATTTTCCAGCGCTGCTTCAATACGATCACTGGACTCACTTACGGCCCGATCGGGCAAGCCCACTAAAAAATATTTGGGCATTCCTCCAGATCGGTTCACTTCTACTTCGATAAGGCGGGCATCTACTCCAATGGTTGAGGCGCAATAGACTCTGGATAACATATGGGGCTCCTTTTAATGAATCTTTTTTATTCGCTTTACGTAGTAAGACCTTAGAAAAGAGAAATCCTTACAAAAAAATTTAAATTAATTTATAAAATTAGCTTATAAACAGACTTTAGTGCCTCGTTAACCTTCAAGGTATAGCTACTTTTATTTGGTATATGTTGACTAAGGAGATTTTAAATCATAACTATCCAATTGGTTAAAAAGAGACTGTCATGAATACTTCAGAATCCAAAAAGACGTTTAGTGAAGAGGTAAAGGGAACTGCTTCAGAGATTATTAGCCAGGTTAAGAAATTGATCAAAGAAGGCAATGCCCGAAGAGTTATCATCCAGAACAAAGAAGGGAAAGTGTTATTTCAATCGCAACTGACGGTTGGGGTTGCCGGAACAGCGATGCTTACGGCAATAGCGCCCGTTGTTTCAGCCATCAGTATGTTTGCCCTGTTCATGAATGATATTAAGATTATTGTGGAACGTTATCCCGAAGAGGAAGGCGAAACCCAAGAAAAAAAGTCGAAAGATGAATATGAGGTAGAGGCTGAAATCATTGACATCAAAGACGAGGAAGAAGAAAAGGAAGACACCGCTAATACAAAAAGTAAGACGGAAAAAACGGTGGGCAAAGGCGAAGAAGAGTAGTCAATGAAAAATTAAAAATTAGGAAACCCTAAATTCATCATTCCTACATTGTAGAGATCTTTGCAAAACTGGGCTTGTCATCCTTAATTTAGTTCAGAATGACAGGATCTGATGGTGTTTTATGAAGTCTACTTTAAGTAGTAGCTCAGAATCCAACTATGTATGTTCTTTAATAATTTAAATAGGTAAAGCCACAAATTCGCACTGATCCTTAACATTATTCTTCTGAATAATCTAATCAGTGGAAATCTGTGGCTCTGAACGGAAGCTTAATTAATCCATCTCACCAATAGCCTGCGAGAGATCCTGAAGGGTATCTTTCGCATCACCAAAGAACATCTGGTTCGAATCTTCATAGAAGAGCTCATTATCAATACCGGCGAAACCAGGACTTAAGCTCCGCTTAAAGACGATGGTACGCTTGGCTTCATCCACATCCAGGATAGGCATGCCGTAAATGGGGCTTCCCTCTTCGGTTTTTGCCGCAGGGTTCACAACATCATTTGCACCAATAACCAGTACAACATCTGTTGACTTAAATTCCGGGTTGATCTGTTCCATATCATACAGCTGATCGTAAGGTACATCAGCCTCAGCTAACAATACGTTCATGTGGCCGGGCATACGTCCTGCGACAGGATGAATTCCATATTTAACATTCACGCCCTTCTTTTCCAGTTTATCGACGACTTCTTTAAGCACATGTTGAGCCTGTGCTACCGCCAATCCATAGCCGGGCGTAATAATTACCTTATCGGCATAAGAACACTGTAAGGCAACGTCTTGGGCCGTTGTTTTGTGAACCGTTTTGTCGGTATCAGCTGCGGGACCTGTATTTCCACCATCGCCGCCGTTATCACCACCAAAGGCACCAAACAATACATTGCCCAGCGAACGGTTCATAGATTCACACATGATATTGGTAAGAATAAGACCAGCCGCACCAACCAAAGCACCACTGATAATCAGCAGGTTGTTGCCGATCACAAAGCCCGCCATAGAAGCAGCCAGGCCCGAGTAAGAGTTCAAAAGGGAAATCACTACCGGCATATCGGCTCCACCAATAGGCAATACGGTAAGAATACCAAGAAACAGCGCAATGCCGAACAACGTCCAGAAAATGATTAGATTTGTGGGATCAAATGCTAACCAGCCAACCAGACCAAAGCTACCAATAGATAGCAGAGCATTGAAGACGTTTTGGCCCGGAAAGGTAAGTGGATTTCCACTTATAAAGCCTTTTAGCTTTCCAAAAGCAACGAAGCTACCGGTAAAGGTTATAGCACCAATGAGAATACTTAAACCTGTAGTTACAAGATCTTGACCGCTGAAGATAGTAGGATCGGCAACACGAGTAAACTCGCCCCAAGCCACTAAGGCCGAAGCACCGCCACCAAAACCGTTAAAGACAGCAACCAGTTCGGGCATGGAGGTCATCTCTACTTTTTTGGCAAGGAAAGCGCCGATTGCTGAGCCGACAACAATTCCTGCAATAATATATTCGAAACTCAGTATCTGTTGGTCAAAAAGCGTAACAACAATACCAATTAACATCCCAAGAGCGGCAAGCTGGTTTCCTGAACGAGCAGTAGCCGGAGACCCCAATCGTTTAATGCCAAAAATAAAGATGCCTGTTGCTATTAAATAAACAAGCTGAATAATGTTGGGTAACATAGTCTGAAGGCCGGAAGGTAAAAAATGACTCATTATCTCAATCTTTTTTCTTGAACATTTCGAGCATACGATCGGTAACCATAAATCCGCCTACCACGTTAATGGTGGCAAAGACAATAGCTAAAAAACCGATAATTTGCGCCCATTCGTCGCCTGTTTGTCCCGCAACAATGAGAGCACCAATAATGGTGATGCCAGAGATGGCGTTTGCTCCCGACATAAGCGGAGTATGTAGCGTAGGAGGCACTTTAGATATAAGTTCAAAGCCTACAAAGGAGGCTAAGACAAAGATGAATAAATTAAATATAAGACCCGACATAATCTTTTGGTTATTAGTTTTTGCTCGATTAGGATAATTAAAAATGAAAAATTAAGAATGAGTAAATTTTGTGGTTCAGATAGTTTTACATTCTTAATTTTTAATTCTCTTTCAGCATTGGGCTGATAATATCGCCCTGATGCGTGATGGTTGTTTTGAGTGTAATTTCGTCTTCAAAGTCGAAATGGGGTTCCCCTTCTTCTAACAGGTGATCCATAAGGGCCCACATGTTTTTAGAATACAGTTCACTGGCATGATGGGCTAACATACTGGGTATGTTAAGAGGTCCGACAATATTTACCTCATTCACCACCGTTGTTTTACCCGGTTCCGTCAGCTCACAGTTTCCACCTTGTTCAGCAGCAAGGTCTACAACAACAGAACCTGGCTTCATATCATGAACCATCTCTTTAGTGACCAGCAATGGGGCTGGCTTACCGGGAATTAATGCCGTTGTGATAATGATATCGGATTTTTTGGCATGTTCATGAATGACTTGTCGCTGGCGTTCCTGCTTGTCATCCGACAGTTCCTTGGCGTAGCCCCCCTCGGTTTCGGAATCTTCATCCAGGTCGGGCACCTCTACAAAGGTAGCGCCCAGGCTTTCAACCTGTTCTTTAACTACCGGACGAATATCAAAAGCTTCGACAACGGCTCCCAGCCGTTTGGCGGTTGCTATTGCCTGCAGACCAGCCACGCCGGCGCCTAAGACAAGTACTTTGGCCGGGGCAATGGTTCCCGCGGCGGTCATCATCATAGGAAGGTAACGATCCAATTTATTTGCGCCGATCAGGGCAGATTTATATCCTGCAATAGAGCTCATCGAAGAAAGAGCATCCATATTCTGTGCGCGAGAAATACGCGGAATAGCATCCATTCCGAGGGCTGTTATATTCCGTTCTTTCAGCAGGTTAATGGTATCTTCGTTCTGCAAGGCCCATAAAAAGCAAATAAGGATACTTCCTTCGGAAAGAGTGTTAAGGTCTTCTTCGGATGGCGTTTGAATGCTGATAAGGATATCGGCAGAGGAGAAAAGTTCTGCCCGGTTTTCTTGGATCGTGGCTCCTGCATCCTCGTAAGCCTTATCCAGGAAGTTCGATGCCAGTCCGGCATCTTTTTCAATGACAACCTCTAATCCCTTATCGATAAGCTTACTTACTGTATCAGGAATTAACGCTACCCGTTTTTCACGTTCGGCCGTTTCTTTTGGTATCGCAACAATCACAATAGTTATTGTAAAAAAGTTTAAAATTGAATCTAAAAAAAATAGAAAACGACGAGGAATACAAATGTTTTTTTAAAAAATTATGCGACTACTTATTTATGGGCAATTAATATTAGTATTTATGAAGGTAACGCTCCGAAATAAAGGTATTTCTACTGCATTTTTTTGAAATCACACGATAATAATTGTGTAAACTTTCCGGATGGGGGATTTTCTATTGGCGTGGATTCCAAAACAAAACGGCCGACCAGCAGCTGATAATAAATAGTCCGCCGGCTTCACGGATTATTTCGATACTGTTGTTTTGCATCTGTATAGAGTTAAACATCCCGTCCCAAGAGAGTTGATCGCCGTGTATTATTAAGAGGTAAAGCGCCCAGACTGCACAGACCAGTGATAGTAAAGCAAATAAGAAACGTGAAATAGAGGTCCAGCGCCATAAAATACAAGCCAGAGCAGCTGTACTGTATGTGATAATCCAGGCGGTGGCGTCAAAATCGTTATACTGAAATCCGGCTGCCAGAAGAAAAAGGATCATCATAAAGTAGTTGAAGCCGGTGATCCATCGGTTAGAGGTCGACATATTATGAATATAATTTCATTAACTTTTTAAAATTGAACACCTTTAAAGTAAAACATTTGGAAGAAGTTCACGATCCTATTTTATCTTGATTTGCGATAAGGCAAATAACCAAACATAGAATCGATTCGTAAGATCAAGAGCTGTTAGTTCATCTCTATGACAGGCATAGAAAATTTCAACTCTATTCATTTCGTTAAATTTTGTATGTTTGGATGAATTTAATAGAGCAAAGTGACAGAATTTTAGAATTATGGAAGATATTGCAGGAAAAACATTTGATGTTGTAATCGTGGGAAGCGGTCCCGCAGGGTTGACGGCCGCGCTTTATGCAGCCCGGGCTGATTTGAATCCCTTGGTTTTTGAGGGACCCGAACCCGGCGGACAATTGATGCAGACCACCGATGTAGAAAACTATCCCGGATATCCGGAAGGCGTTTTAGGCCCCAAGATGATGCAGGATTTTCGGGAACAGGCACAGCGTTTTGGTGCCGATTGCCGTTATGGCATGGTCTCTGATATCGATTTTAGCGAACGTCCGTACCGTTTAGAAGTTGATGAGGAAACCGAACTTTTTGCCCAATCAATTATCGTATCTACCGGCGCATCCGCCAAATGGTTAGGACTGGAAAGCGAGCAGCAGATGAGAGGGAAAGGCGTTTCGGCCTGCGCCACTTGTGATGGCGCCTTCTTCCGGGATGAGCATGTTATTGTAGTCGGTGGTGGCGATACAGCGATGGAAGAAGCCACCTTCCTCACCAAGTTTGCCAGTAAAGTTACCGTCCTGCATCGTCGCAAGGAGCTCAGGGCTTCGAAAGCAATGCAGACGCGTGCCTTTAATGATGAGAAAATTGAATTCATGTGGGATACCGAGTTGCAGGAAGTGCTTGGCGAAGAGGCCGTAGATGGTGTGAAAGTGGTCAATAACGAAACAGATGATGTTTCCACCCTTAAGGATGTAAAGGGCGTCTTTGTCGCTATTGGACACAAACCCAATACAGACCTTTTTAAAGGCGTTCTTACCATGGATGATGTAGGGTATATCCAAACCAAAGGACAATCTACCGAAACAGATCTGGAAGGAATTTTTGCCTGTGGTGATGCCATGGATCCGGTTTACCGTCAGGCTGTAACTGCTGCGGGTACCGGTTGTAGGGCTGCCCTGGATGCAGAGCGGTTTTTAGCAGAACAGGAAGTTCAGGAAAAAGTAGCTGCTGAGTAATATATTTCGAGAGTCCTTTTCAAAACTATTACGTCTTGTCATTCTGAGTTAAATTCAGGATGACAAGCCCAGTTTTGCAAGGACTCTTAAAGAAAAAGGACAGGAGGATTGATCTAAATTACAGGGCCATCTTTTTGTGAGATGCAATCAATCCCACCCCAATTTATCTTCCCCCCAAGAAGGATTAAAACCTTTTCATACGGTATTTAAGCGGAAGACTAAAGAAGGAATTGACTGGCTTACCATCTTTGATTCCCGGTTCAAAAGATGCCTCTCTAATAGTTTGAATAGCAGCCTTATCAAGAATGGGGTGTACCGACTTAATAATAGTATGGTTTATGTCCTCACCCGATTTTAAGACAATAAACTTCACAGTAACCTCTCCACGAAGCCCTCTATTCCTGGCTTCCGCAGGGTAGTCCATCGATTGGGCAAGACGTAGCATTCCCCAACCACCTGTGGTTCTTTATCTACTTCACCCTGCTTGAAAACGGTCAACGAATCGCTACCTATCTCGACAGGCTTATCTTGTGTTTGCGAAACAACCCCTTCTTTTGATGAACTGCATGCGACTCCTATTAAGAGACAAAAAGATAACAGCAAATATTTGATCGTTTTACCTTTCATGAATAGTCATTTTTATCATGATTAGTTATAACCTTAGAACATAATAGATAAATGAATACTATTAACAATTTATTGAATTTTATAGTATCTAATTGTCGGATCTATGCGTTCTCAGCATCCTGCTCATAGCTCTGCATAGCTTTCCAAAAGCATAAGCTACCCAGCACTCCGCAGCAGCTAAATACAAGCATTAGGGCTTTAGCCGGACCGTATTGCGCGGTAAAAACAGTATCCATTAGCCATCCGGTAAGGGGTGGGCCAATCCCAAATCCAACGATACTAATGACGAAAAGATAGAGTCCCCCAGCCAGCGCCCGCATATTGGGTTTCACCAAGTATTGCAGCAGAGCTGCTGCCACTCCATTATAGGAGGAAGAGATAATATTCGCTAAACCAATTAAAATAAGAGCCGTTGTACCAGACTCGGCAAAAAGTCCGGCGTAATAGAGTGGAAGGCATGCTAATCCGGCCACCATACCCATCACAAAACGACGCGAAGCCTCCCAACGACCGGCTAACCAATCAGCTGCTTTACCAGAAGCTATCACGCTCAAGCCGGTTGCCATCATAAACCATCCGTATTGAGGTGTTAGGGAAGCGGCGTTATGAATATCTTTAAGCACAATTCCAATAAATCCCAATATGGTATATCCTGTAAAGGCCAGGAATGAAAACCCCAGGAAGTGATAGCGCACGGTCTTCTTTTGCAGGATGTACGACAAAACCTCCCGAAAATCGGTTATGGCTTCGTAACGTTCTCCACCCCGGGTAATGCCACGGGGCAACTCTCGAATGACAAACCATGCTATTGCAGCTATCAGTAATCCGGGTAACCCAACACTCATGAGCGCGGTTCGCCAGTTATAAGCTTGGGCGATGCTTCCTCCTCCCAGGAAAGCCACTCCGACGCCTACAAAAATTCCGGAGGCATAAATGGAAAACACTGTTGCCCGTTGTTCAGGACGAAAATAATCCGCAAGCAACGAATAAACCGCCGGACTTAAGGCCGACTCACTAATCCCCACAAAAAAGCGTGCCACAATCAAGAAGGCAAGTGAACTGGCAAAACCACTGATAAAGGTCATCAGGCTCCAAACGACAAGTCCGGCAACAATCATCCATTTTCGAGAATACAGGTCGGCCAGCCGCCCCATGGGTATGCCACATATTGCATAGATAAACGAGAAGGCCGTACCGTAAAGCAAGCCCACCTGAAAGTTACTTAGAGCAAGCTCTTGCTGGATTTGAGGAGCCAACACTGCGATAATCTGGCGGTCAACAAAGCTGGATATATAGATAAGCGTTAATAATCCCAGCACCAGCCAGGCATAGGGTGATGAGATAAACTGTTTTGCACGTTCTTTTGTTAGAGGCATTTAACAGAATTTTATTAAGCCTTAATGTACCGGAAATTACAGGTGTAAATCCACCGGCAGATAATTGGCCTCAAATCAACTATTGTATTCTTGCAATCACTTTATGATTTTTGGAGAGCATTAATGACAACGAATTTTATTCATGGCTAAAGTAAAACTATACGACGATTTACCTAAACTTCCTGAGAAAACAGAAGAGGAAAAAGCGCAGGCACGGCAAATCCTTGATGAACTTTACCAGCACTACCCTAATCCCCATTGCGAACTCACTCATCGCAACGCTTTTGAACTGCTTTGTGCAACTATCCTTAGTGCCCAATGCACCGATGTACGGGTAAATAAGGTAACACCCGATCTTTTTGAGGCTTACCCTACGCCTGAATTGATGGCCGAAGCGCCCATCGAAGAGCTGGAGGAGCTGGTCCGATCTACCGGATTTTATCGAAATAAAGCCAAGGCCCTGAAGACCTCTTCAACCATTATCGTGGAGAATTATGATGGAGATGTTCCCAGCACGATGGATCAGCTGCTCGAACTCTATGGTGTAGCACGCAAAACGGCTAATGTTGTGCTTGGCAATGCCTTCAATATCAATGTTGGTGTGGTGGTGGACACCCATGTTCGCCGATTTGCCAACCGGTACGGACTGACGGAAGAAGAAAAGAATACCAACAAAATTGAGCGCGATTTGATGGCCCTTTTTCCCAGGGAATCATGGACGGACCTTTCTCACTTAATCATCCATCACGGACGTAATGCCTGCAAAGCACGTATATCGGAGCCGCCCGATCATCCGCTTTGCAAAAAATATGGCACCCACTGTGAATGCCAAGAAATGCGAGAAAAGTAGGTATAAGGGGTATATGGAAATAAAAATTCATCCAATATTGTGTTACAAAAACGATATACCCCTATCCCTTATATCCCATAATGAAGCCTTCATTAAGAAATGAGCACTTCCAAACTATTTAACTCCCAAACGAACCCCATTCCAGGAATACGTCGCGACCTGGATGTTATCCCCATGCGCGAAAATGGAGATGAATACCTTTACTTTCGGGATCCGCGTCAGTATGCTCCGCAGGATTTTGCCCTGCATCGAGACACCGGAAGCCTGCTTTCTCTGCTGGATGGGCGTAAAAGCCTCTCGGACTTAGAAAACTATCTCGGTGATGGCGTTACCAAATCAGACGTTCTGGAATTCATACAATTCCTGGACAAAAACCGCCTGCTCGACTCGAAGTTTTTTAAGGCCTATGCCCAGAATATGGAGCTTAAATACGAGCATGGTGATGTTCATCAATCCGTAACAGCCGGTAACTCTTATCCCGAAAACCCAGAAGAACTGCGACAGTACCTGGATGAAGCTTTTGACCAGTCTATCCCCAACGGCACACCAGAAAAGCCGAAAGCGCTGTATGCCCCACATATTGATCCAAGGGTAGCTTTAAACAGCTATGTTGAAGCTTTTGCTCCTATCAAAAATCTTAAACCCAAACGGGTGGTCATTTTGGCTACCTCTCACTATGCTGGCTGGTACCCTCAGGTATATGAAGATCACCCCTTCATTCTGGTTGATAAAAATTTCCAGTTGCCCCTGGGTACCATTAATCGTGACCAGGCTGTCATTGAACGGCTTAAAACCAAGCAAGATTGTGGGATTACCGCCCAGGACCGAGCGCACAGGATGGAACACAGCATCGAGCTGCACCTCCTGTTTTTAAGCTACCTCTGGCAACACCGTTTTAGCGTTGTTCCCTTTCTGGTGTCGAGCTTGCAAGAACTTCTGTACATGGACAATGGACATCATGGGCAGCTGGTGGATCGATTTACATCGCTGTTGAACAATCAATTTGCCCACGATGATGACACCTTTTTCCTGATTAGTGGGGACCTGGCCCACACTGGCAAAAAGTTTGGTGATGAACAACCGGCCTCTACCCTCTTTGCGCAGGTAGAAAATTTTGACCAGCAGTTCATGGATTATGGCTCCAATAATGAGCCCAAAAACATGCTGGAGCTACTTGCAAAAGATGTTGATCCTTACCGTATTTGTGGCTTTCCTCCACTCTATACTTTTTTAAATAGTATGCCTGACCTGAAAGGGGAGGTACTTAGCTACGATCGCTGGGATGAACGAGAACGCGAAAGTGCCGTTACCTTTGGATCTATCCTTTATTCAATGAAAAATTAAAAATGACCAATTAAAAATTGGTCCCCCATATTCACAAAATTTTTAATCCTTAATTTTTCATTTTTAACTTACTCCATAATTTCCATTTTTTCGGCAAAGTAGGAAGTAAAATCACGCATATCTTCGGCCATCCCCTCTTCCTTGGTTGAATTTTCCAGGGTATCCGCCATGGTTATCAGCGTCTGATGGAAGAAGACTTTCATCTCGTCCATCGTCATTTCTTTCGTCCACAGGTCGAGCCGGAGGGTATCTTGCTTTTTAGGATCCCACATCGACAGCATCATCGCTCTGCAGTTTGCTATTCCTTCTCCATCTTTATCCGTAGCATTCCAATCTATCTTTTCCGGAACGTTGTTATCATCTAACTCTACGGTTATACTAATTTCCTTTTTATTCTGAGGCATAAAAATGTTTGGTTAGTGCTCTATATTTTTGCTCTCAAAATACGGTAAATCTTGCTTTTTTCTAAAGCTTGCCTTCTGATTTGAGCTTATTTAATCGGCTGTTTCGTATATTATATCTTAACAACCATCATACTAAATTAAGCTGCTATGAAACTTCTATCCCGCCTCGGTTTTTTGTTACGCCTTCTATGTATTTTCGCCGTTGCAAGTATCGTGCTTGTGCAATGCACGTCCGAAACACGGCTGTTAAATAAGATCCCTATCAATTCAGTTGATGTAGAAGTGTTCGACCAAAATGATAACCCCATTAGTGGAGCCCAAATAGAAGCTTCCAATGGGCGCCAGACGACTACGGATGCCGATGGAAAAGCTAATATTCGGTTTGGCGGCGTGGGCATATATACCATAACCGTGCTCGCTGACAACAGGATGCCCAACAACTTTGTGGTAACCATGCCCACCGATCGTGGAGAAACCATTACGGCCCGGCTCACCGACAGCATTGAATTTACCGGCATTGCTTTTGGATCTGCTAACCTCTACCCATTGATCTTTAACTATATGTTTAGCAGCTATGGCTATGGGTTGGAACTTACGGATTACCAGGAAGGACAATGGACATCATGGGCTATCAATACGGATGACAGCGACAACGACATGATCATGTCTAAGGCTTTTCTTAAAGAACTGGATAATGGACAGCAGTGGTGGCAGGTCGAGCTCAAGGATGCCAATGAAGAAGGCAGCACCTATACGGCCGAAGTTCTTTTCTCCGAAGATCGTTCCTCTATTGTACGCTATCGTGAACAGATTGGAGAAAATGAAGTACAAGAAAAGCCGGTCTCTGAAGGGTGGTACACAGCCCCCACTCAATTGACAGAAGAGTCTCGCGAAGGAGCACTCAGCCAGGAAGGAGTTGAGATTACCATCCCAAAAGGAACCTATAAAGCTAATGTCTTGGAATATGGGGTCGCGCCGGAAGTCAGCCTTAAAATATGGCAGGCACAGGATACCACGGTCCCCGGTGGCGTTTTAACTTATAAAACTTCCAGTGAAAATGGAGAGTTGATGTACGAGAGCGAATTGCAAGATTTTGGAAGTGACGCAACCACCAAACTGGATAGCTATGAGTAACATCAAGCGCACAAGCGAAAGCCCATACTATGATTAGAGGCTCCCAAGAATTCGCTGAATAAAAAAAGCCTCCACTCAATTTAGAATGGAGGCTTTATTATGATCAATGTATAATTAATAACGGTAGTGGTCCGGCTTATACGGTCCCTCTTTGGGAACGTCAATGTATTCGGCCTGATCATCACTTAGCTCTTCGAGCTCTACCCCGATTTTCTTAAGATGGAGTCGTGCAACCTTTTCATCCAAATCTTTTGGAAGAACGCTTACTTCCAGATCAAAGTCCTCCGGGCGATTCCAAAGGGCAATTTGAGCCAGTGTCTGGTTGGTAAAGCTGTTCGACATCACAAAAGATGGATGGCCCGTTGCATTACCCAAGTTCATTAAACGTCCTTCGGAAAGGAGGATAACTTCTTTTCCGTCTTCCAGCTTAAAGAGGTCAACCTGGGGCTTAATATTATCTTGCTCAGCGTTTTCTTTCAGCCATGCAACGTCAATTTCATTATCAAAGTGGCCAATATTACCCACAATGGCTTTATCTTTCATCGCTTTAAAATGACGCGCCGTGATGATATCCTTATTACCGGTTGCGGTAACCACGATATCGGCTTCTTTGATGGCGTCATCCATCTTCTTGACTTCATAACCTTCCATAGCAGCCTGAAGCGCACAAATAGGATCAATCTCAGTTACAATAACCCGAGCTCCACCGCCACGCAGCGAAGCAGCTGATCCTTTACCAACATCTCCATAACCGGCAACAACAGCCACTTTTCCAGCAAGCATAATATCGGTAGCACGCTTAACGGCATCTACACACGATTCTCGGCAACCATACTTGTTATCAAACTTCGACTTGGTGACCGAATCGTTCACGTTAATGGCCGGGGCACCAAGCGTCCCTGCTTTGGCCATTTTATACAGGCGATTAACGCCGGTAGTGGTCTCTTCCGAAATTCCATTAATACCTTCCAACAATTCCGGATAATCTTCGTGTACCAGCTTGGTAAGATCTCCACCATCATCCAGGATCATGTTGAGTGGTTCTCCGTCCTCAAAGAAAAGAGTCTCTTCGATGCACCACCAGAACTCTTCTTCGTTCATACCTTTCCAGGCATAAACCGGAACTCCAGCTTCCGCGATCGCAGCAGCGGCATGATCTTGTGTAGAAAAAATATTGCAGGATGACCATTGAACATCTGCTCCAAGCTCTACCAGCGTTTCAATCAAAACGGCCGTTTGGACCGTCATATGCAAACAACCGGCTATACGGGCTCCTTTCAATGGTTGCTCATCAGCATATTCTTCACGCAGAGCCATCAATCCCGGCATCTCGGCTTCCGCCAGCCGTATTTCTTTACGGCCGTACTCAGCCAGTCCAATATCCTTTACTTTATAAGGAAGTTTCTCTTTTACCTTCTGTGCCATGAAAATCTATTCTTTTTTTGAAAGTTCGTAGTCGTTAAAAATACAGCTTTATTCACTCAAAAGTAAGTCCTAAGAAAATCGAAATGCTATTCTGAAATTTTATACTTCACTCTTATTCTCAGTCGGCTGCTTATGCTTTTCTATAATCTGTTTGATCTTTTTGTAGTCTTCATCCGGCCCATAGCTACCGACCGATTTCTTGATAAAGTTACCTCCGGCATCAACAAATAGCTTAAATGGAATACCCTGAACTCCAATCTTTTGGTGGATCTTGTTAGCATCCATCAGATAGGCAAAATTATAGTCATGCTCCTCTGCAAAAGCACGAGCATCTTTAACCGTATCTGTAAAGCCGGGTGTAACGGCCAAAACGACAAAATTATCCGGGTACTCTTCCTGCAGCTTTTGGAGCGTCGGGAAGCTGG
Organism: Fodinibius salsisoli; assembly: GCF_026229185.1. GTDB lineage: Bacteria > Bacteroidota > Rhodothermia > Balneolales > Balneolaceae > Fodinibius > Fodinibius salsisoli. Next base: position 283,151 of record NZ_JAGGJA010000007.1, read on the forward strand.
CAAGACAGGGCTTGCACCATGTCTCCCATAAGTCAATCATGACCACCTTTCCTTTAAAATCGGCTACACGCACCGTATCTCCATCCAGAGAAGTAAAAGCGGCTTGTTCTATAATTTCGGCATCCGTTACCGGTGCATTCTTTTCCTTTTCTGCCTCTGACTGATCCGACTTTCCACAACTTGCAACTAACACAACAGCTATTATTCCAGCTGCTAATAAACGTACGTAATTAAGCATATATAATTTTTTAGACTTGATAGCTTGTAAACAAGCAATTGACCTTCGTTTTATTGATGATCAAAAATAACAAATTGGCCAGGCAATTGCTTTCTTTTTCAAGATGAAATATACACCTCAAATCTTACCTCAATTGCCTTCCCGATTCTTTTTTATTACAATTTTTAAAATTAATCGTATTGATTATTGGTCTTTAAGTATATAGTTATCACTGAGGGTATTGACTGGGAATATATTGTAATATTTATGGATACATCTACCAATATTAACGGTTTTTTATGCAAACCATAGCCTGTCTTGCCTCTACAAATAAAATCAGCATAATGTTCATCTCATATTAACCATAAACATCATCTTATTATGGAAAAAAGATATAAACTTCTAATGGTCTGCTTTGTACTGATGCTGGGGGTCCAGCCGGCATGGGCCCAATTTACGGTATCTGGGGTTATTACCGATGGCTCCACAGGAGAGCCACTGATTGGGGCCAATGTTTTCCACCAGCCATCCTCTCGTGGCGCTACGACGAATGTCAATGGAGAATTTACTCTTGAACTGCCGGGAGAAGAAGCTACACTCCGGGTTTCTTTTGTCGGCTATGCCTCAAAAAATATTACGGTCAGTGCTTCTGATACCAAGGTAACCATCGAACTAACACCTGACATAGCTAATCTTGATGAACTTGTTGTTACCGGATTGGCCAGTAGCGTTAAGCGCGAAAACCTTGCCAATGCGGTAACTAAAGTAGGGGCTGATGAGCTGACCGGAACGGTGGCCTCACCCACGGTAGATAATGCCCTGTCCGGCAAAATCCCAGGTGTAAACATCCGCAGTAATTCGGGTGCACCAGGTGGTGGGTTCAACGTTCAAATGCGTGGCATAAGCACCTTGGGAGCAGGTACTTCTCAGCCATTATATATTATTGACGGTGTTTATGTAAACAACTCTACCATTAGTAATGGGCGTTACCAGGCAACAGGTGCTACCAGTGCAGGTGAAGATAATGGCGGCAATCGCCTGGCCGACCTAAACCCAGATGATATTGAAAGCATTGAAGTACTTAAAGGACCCTCTGCTGCAGCAATATACGGCCAGCGCGCGAACGCCGGCGTGGTCATTATTACGACTAAAAGAGGCTCTGCTGGTGCAACAGAAGTAGGCATTGAACAAAATATTGGATTCTCCAGTCCACTTAACCTGCTGGGCGTGGCGTCATGGAGTGAAGAGAAGATCAACTCCCTGTATTCCGGTGAAGCAGCAGAGATCGAGCTTGAACGGTTCAGACAGGCTCAATCCAACGGTAACATTTATGATTATGAAGATATTATTTATGGAAATCGCGGGCTTATCTCAGAAACCAATGTAAGTGTTTCCGGTGGAGATGAAGTGACTCAATTCTTTGTATCGGCCGGTTTACATGCCGAAGAAGGCATTATTGACAATACCGGCTTTGACCGTGGAAGCATTCGGGCTAACCTGGATCATGACATTTCAGACAATATTCGCATTTCCTCGAGTTCTAATTTCTCTAAGACGGCTAATGACCGTGGGTTTACAGGCAACCAAAACGGGTCAGGCGGTTCTCTCGGATATACGCTGGCATATACCCCTACCTATGCACAACTCTTTCCGGATGAAGAAGGCAACTACCCTGCCAATCAGTATTTCGATGATAACCCGTTAGCTATCATTGAGCATGCCAAGAATGAAGAAGATATTACACGGTTCATCCAATCACTGGATTTAAATACGGACCTCTACCAAGAAGGAGGATCCGGACTGTCGCTGAACATCAAGGGAGGAATTGACTACTTAAATTATAACAGTTTGATTTATTTCCCAGAATTTCTGCAAAACCAGCAGGCTTCCTCCAATCCCGGCGACGTTATTCGTACCAAAGAAGATAACCTGAGCACCAACCTGCAGGCCGTACTGCTCTTTAATCAGGCGCTGAGTGATTTTGACCTGACAACCCAGGTTGGATTTTCGCGGTATGAACAGCAACAAAGTCGGCAACAATTACGAGGTCAGGGCCTTGTAACCGGTCAAGATAATATTAATCAGGCCCAAGTACAGTCGGTATTAGGGCAAAACAAACAACAGACAATTGAAATTGGTTGGTTTGGCCAACAAGAAGTTAATTGGGATGACAAACTCATTGGCACTGTGGGACTTCGCTTAGATCGCTCTTCCCTAAACTATAACCAAAGCGAATATTACCTGTTTCCCAAAGCATCGCTGGCCGCCAACATCGCAAACTTTAACTTTTTTGAACTGGATAACATTAACCAGTTCAAATTACGTGCCGCCTATGGAGTAACCGGTGGCGTGCCTAGTTTCGGTGATACCTTCCGTGCTCTCAATGGATCCAACATTGGCAGTAGCCTGGGACTGACAATTTCTACACGGGATATCGATCCTAACCTTAAACCCGAACGTGCTCAAGAATTAGAGTTTGGTACCGATATCGGCCTGTTACAGAATCGACTTTCATTTTCAGCTACTTACTATATCAAAACGGTGGAAGATCTTATCCTCGACCTACCGACAGCCAGCTCGACCGGGGTTACCGCCATTGCTACCAATGCAGCAGAACTTGAAAACAAGGGCATTGAGTTAGGATTAAATGCCTCTCCCATACAGCAAGATCTATTTTCATGGAACACGGACCTCCTTTTTTGGAAAAACAATTCCAAAATAACGCGTCTTAATATACCACCTGATGTTTCAGGGGGATTTGGTGTTTCTTTAGGCAACTACCTGCTTCAGGAGGGCTTTTCTCCAACAGCCATTGTCGGCATTCCCGAAACCCCTGAAGAGAAGGCACTTTACACTATGTATGGCAATGCACAGCCGGATTTCCAGGCATCCCTGGGCAATCAACTTTCATTCCTCAACGGATTTCAGTTCAACTTCTTGTTCCACTGGAGTCAAGGAAATTACAATGTAAACCTTTTCCAGTTTTTAACGGATGACGGTGGAACTTCTACCGACTGGAATACCGATTCTGATGGCGACGGAACACCCAAAGGTATTGAGCGGCTTTCCCAACTGCCTCCCGAATCCTATGTGCAGGAAGCCAGCTACATTAAGCTTCGCGAAGTTGGGCTACACTATAATGTGCCGACTGCATTCATTGAAAATACCTTTAGCAACACCCTGCAAAGCTTACAGTTCGGTATTTCTGCAAGTAATGTCTGGATGTGGACCACCTACGATGGTTATGATCCTGAGGTGTCAACATTTGGTACCCAAACAATTAACCAGTCTGTTTCAGTAGCACCGTACCCATCATCCAGGAAAGTCCTGTTTAACATTAAGCTCGACTTTTAATTCAAACTTTTTGCTCTTATGAAATCAACTAAGCTTATTTATTTATTCGTATTTTTAGTTATCACGGCTCTTGCCGGATGCAATATTGTTGATCCTGACCGGATTGAGGACCCGAATAATCCATCCGTAAATGAAGTGCTGGAAGGCGCTAATAAAGCACAATTACAAAACCTGATCTCCGGCCTTGAGATACGCCACCGCTCCGGAGCCATGGGATTCACCGATGTGATTGGTAGTTTTGGCCGGGAAATTTATCCTATGCGTGCCTCCGACCCCCGGAATATGCGTGACCTTCTGGGGCTGGCTGAAGGTGCCGATGCCGAAACGGACCCAAGCTTTCGTGGATTGGGTACGGTTTGGACCACCCCCTACACCGCTATCAAGCAAGCTAATCTGATCATTCGGGCAGTAGAAAACACCGATAATGTAACAGAAGAAGAAAAAAGTGGTTATCTGGGCGTTGCAAAGACCCTCGAAGCGTTCCAATACCTCATTCCCCTTCTTACACAGTCCCAAGAAAACGGCATCCGTATTGATGTGGATGATCCCCTAAATCCCGGTCCATTTGTAGGCTACGACGAGGCCCTGTCAGAAATTCGAGGCCTGCTGGATGAAGCACAAACACACTTAGAGGCAGCAGGCAGCAGTTTTCCCTTTAACCTGACGGAAGGGTATGCAGACTTCAATACTCCCTCTACCTTCATTAACCTGAACCGGGCTATTGATGCTCGAGCCGCAATCTACGCCGAAGATTGGAGTGGTGCTCTTGCCTCCCTTGAAGAAGCAAAGCCCTTTTTTGAACTGACCTCCGGCGAGGCTGCCATGAGCAAAGGAGCCTACTTCGTCTATACAGGTCCGCCAGACGCTTTCAATCCATTCTATTACACCGAGAATGCAGAGACCAGCCAAATTGAGATGGTACATCCATCCATGATTACCGATGCGGAAGAAGGGGACCTCCGGGTTGCTAACAAATTCTTTGAACGAACAAATCCGATTACCCAGCAGGGACTCTCCTCAAAGTACCAGGATCATCGATTTGAATCCAATACCTCGCCGGTACCCTGGCTTCGTAACGAAGAGTTGATCCTTATCTATGCTGAAGCTCAGATGCAGCAAGGAAACATTACAGAAGCTAACGAAGCGATCAATTATGTTCGGAATACCTGGGGCTTGGATAATTTCTCCGGTTCAACCCCGTCCGAAGTTACTGACCAACTGTTATACGAGCGTCGATACTCTTTATGGTACGAGTTTGGACATCGTTGGTTTGATGCTAAACGCTATGACCGGCTGGATGAACTACCAACTGATGGCGGTAAAATTTTCAATTACTATGCTCGCCCCTTGAGTGAGCAAAACTGGGAAGACTTCAATTAATGGTTATCTCATCTGACTAATGTATAAAAGCCACTCCTTCTCGGGGGTGGCTTTTTCGTTTTACCCTATTCCCTGTCCTGGCACTTTAATGATGACAATTGCCTCAATAACGCTTTTCAAACAACCCTGTATTATCGGGCTGGGACCGCCTGCAAAATTCTGAATCCCCTCCTAATCTGGATACTCTACCGCAGTATGGGATCCTGATGAGGCTTGCACAACATTTCCCGCACGTCAATCCCCCCTTTCCTTCAACAGTTACCATATTTCACCCTATCTCCATCCCGCAAAATATCGGTCCTCAATTAAGCCCTTCCGGGTTATCCTGTTGACTTCAAAGAAGCTATGACCTAAACATTAATAAATATTAATGCCCATTTGCTTGTTATTAATATTTTTTATATGGGATAATTCGTAATATTTGAACATATCTTTTAACATAACCTATATGACCATGCCTAAAAAAGCTACGATGTTTTATTTATGGGTGGTACTATTGCTGGTTGCTCAATCGGCAGTAGCACAGTTTACCGCAGAAGGAACCGTAACCGATGCTCAAACCGGCGATCCGCTGGTGGGTGCTAATATCTATCACCAGGATTCGAATAGAGGAACTACAACGAATGTTGATGGGGCCTTTGTCATAGAGCTTCCCGGACAAAGCGCTACCCTTCGGATTACCTACATTGGATATATTACTCAATCCATTGAAGTTTCAGCCGAACAATCTACTGATCTTCAAATCGAACTTACATCTGATATCGCTAATTTGGAAGAAGTAGTAGTTACCGGACTGGCTTCTTCTGTAAAGAGGAGCAACCTGGCCAATGCCGTTTCTTCAATTTCTGCTAAAGATATCTCGGAAAAGGTAGCCCCTCCTACTATAGACAGAGCCATGCAGGGTAAAATTCCCGGCGTTGAAATCATGTCGACCGGGGGCGCTCCGGGCGGTGGCTTTAACGTACAGCTGCGGGGTGTTAGCACCTTGGGAGCCGGAAGTTCACAGCCGTTGTATATTGTAGACGGGGTCTATATTGATAACAGCGCCATACGTACCGGACGATCAGTGGTTAGCGGGGCAACTTCTGCCGCTCTTACGGATGAAGACGACGCCGGTGTGCAGGATGGTGTTGCCAACAGGCTTGCGGATCTTAACCCTGAAGACATCCAAAGTATTGAAATATTAAAAGGACCTTCGGCGGCCGCTATTTATGGGCAACGTGCCAATGCTGGCGTAATCATCATTAACACCAAACAAGGTGCTGCCGGTGAAACGCAAGTGAGTTTCTCACAGGAAGTAGGATTTAACAGTCCCCTAAAACTTTTGGGAAGAACCAACTGGACCGAGGAGCGTATCATTGCTTTCCATGATGACGCTGATGAAGGTCTGAATGCCGCAACCCAGCTTGAGCTCGATCGTTTTAGAACTGCTCAGGAAAATGGCACCATTCGGGATCTCGAAGAGGTATTTTTTGACAACCGCGGGGTTATTAACAAAACGCAAATTAGTATTTCCGGTGGAGATGCCAAGACGAGATTTTTCGTATCTGGGAATATCGATAACGAAGATGGTATTATTACCAATACCGGCTTCAACCGGAACTCCCTGCGTGCTAACTTAAGTCACAGCATTTCAGATAGAGTATCAATTACCTCTAACACCAATTTTGTCAATACAGAATCAAATAGAGGATTTACCGGAAATCAGAACAACACCGGGGGATCGCTAACCTATAATTTAGCCTCGCACCCCAACTATGCCTATGGATTATTACAACCAGACCAACTGGGGGGCTACCCGGACTCTCCTTATTTTGCCGAAAATCCATTCCGGTTGGTTGATGTAGCCACTAATGACCAGGATGTGAACCGACTATTGCAATCGGTAATATTAAAAGCCGACCTCGCAACCTTTGGTGCTTCTAAATTATCTCTCGATGCCCAGGGCGGCTTTGATTTTATTGATGCCAACTCCATCGTACATTTCCCGGAATTTATGCAGTTTCAACGCAGCCAATCCTTTCCGGGCATTGTTGTTCACGGCGAAAACCGTTCTCTTAACACAAACCTGCAGGCATTCCTGGTATTGAACACTGATATAAAAAGCGGTATCGGCAACATCAACTTGACATCACAGGCAGGATGGACACGCTTTACCACCGATATAGCAGCCAGTGAAATTCAGGGTACCGGACTCCTGCCCGGCCAAACCAACACGGATAACGCCGCTCAAATATCGACAAACCAAAACTTTGCCAATACAACCGAAGTTGGTTTTGCCGCACAGCAAGAAGCGAACTGGGAAGATCGCATTATAGCTACCATAGGTGCCCGTTTTGACCGATCAACGCTAAACCTTGATCAGGAAGAATATACGCTTTATCCCAAAGCATCACTAGCCATTAACTGGGCCAACTTTGATTTTTGGAATATCAATGATGTTAACCTGTTCAAGCTGCGAGCGGCCTATGGGGAAACCGGTGGGGTACCGCTTTTTGGAAATACCTTCACCACCCTGGGCACCGGTCCCATTGGTGATCGTGTGGGGGCCATTGCTCCTGTAGCAAGTGTAGACTCCGACCTTAAGCCGGAACGTGCCAAAGAAATCGAATTGGGACTCGACCTGGGACTTTTCGACGGCCGAATTTCCTTCGAAGGCACCTATTACAATAAAACCGTGGAAGACCTTATTTTAGACCTTGAGCCCTCCCCTTCCACTGGTTTAACGACCGGTATTACGACCAATGCCGCAGAACTTGAAAACGTTGGCTGGGAATTTGGATTATCGGCCTCTCCCATCCTGTCACAAAACCTCTCCTGGAATACCAATGTATTGTGGTGGACCAATAAGTCTGAAATCACCGAGCTTGTTATCCCGGGACAGACCAACCAGGCACTCGGTTTTATCGGTTTTGGAGCCACCCGAATTGAAGAAGGCGTATCTCCTACGGCCATTTTCGGACTTCCCAATACCGAAGAAGATCAGTTTGGTGGGTTAACCAAGTGGGGCGATTTCCAGCCTGACTTCCAAATGTCATGGAATAATGAATTCAGCTACTCAAACTTTGCATTCAACTTCCTGTTTCACTGGAGCAAAGGCGGAGAAAACCTTGATCTCTATCAGCTGTTGCTGGACGGAGGTGGTAATACAGATGATTACTTCCGGGAAGGATCAACAGAAGTTACGCCCAGACCGGGACCGTTTTCTACAACGGAGTATTATATTCAAGATGCCAGCTATATTAAACTTCGCGAGGCTTCCCTGTATTACACGGTGCCAACGGCTACCCTCCAGGAATTCTTTGGTGGTCTTGTGAAACGCGTGCGATTCGGTGTTTCCGGAACCGACCTATTAATGTTTACCGACTTTAGAGGCTACGATCCGGAAGTAAACTTTGAAGGCAGAAATACACTCATTCGATCTGTTTCCATTGCACCGTATCCAAGTTCGAAAAAGTTACTCTTTTCTATAGATCTGGACTTTTAACCCAAAGAATTTTGCCTTATGAAAACGTTAAAAAAGAACATATTACTATCTGTAGTCGTCATCTTATCCATGTCGTTTTCGGCATGTGAGATTGTCGAAGTGGATGTTGTACAGGATCCTAACCGCCCGACATCACAATCTGTGCTAAACGATGCTACTCCGGGCCAGATTCAGGATTTGCTAACGGGCCTGGAAAACAAAAACCGTGACATCATCGACCTGCGCTCCGGTGCCTATTCGCTGATGGGTGTTTTTGGTCGCGAGCTGTACTACTTTAACTCATCCGACCCCAACTTCATCACCGCCTGGATTCAGCTTCCCGGATCCGTTAATGCTGAGGATAACAGCAGCTTCTTTGTTGATGCCAGCATGTACGAAGAGCCTTACCAAGCCGTACAGTTGGCTAACCTCACCCTCGGGGCTGTTGCTAACACCAACCAGTTAACCGAGGAAGCCAAAAGCGCTGCCAGCGGCTTCGCTAAAACAATCAAGGCGTTCCAGCTGCTTATTCCACTACATGGACAGTATCAAAATGGAATACGCACTGAAATTCCTTTTGAAGATCCATTTCAACCGGGCCCATTCAGATCGTATGATGAAGCCCTTTCTGACATCCGTGCCATCCTCGATGATGGCGCTGCCGATTTAGGTGCAGCAGGCAGCACCTTCCCATTTGTCTTGACAGATGGATTTGACGGCTTTGAAACTCCTGCTGATCTGCTGGAGTGGAACCGGGCCATAGCAGCACGGGTAGCTATTTATGCTGAGGATTGGGGAGCAGCAATAACGGCTACCGATGAATCATTCATGCAGCTTACCGAAGGGGAATCAAGTATGAACCTCGGGGTTTATCATACCTTCAACGGAGGCAATGATATCCTCAATCCATACTTCTTCACCCCTACCGCAGATGAAAATGATCTCCTGGTTGTTCATCCTTCTATGCTGGATGACGCTGAAACCAATGACCAGCGTGTCGCCAACAAATTCTTCCAGCGAGCCGAGGCAGCTACCAATCCCGATTTCACCGGTCCTGCTATAGCGTACCAGCACGCTACCTTTGCCTCCGCCACTGACGATTTTCCCATGATTCGCAATGAGGAACTGATTCTCATCCGCGCCGAGGCACTGGCACAACGTAACCAGGGTACCGACCTGACCAACGCTGTGGATGCCATCAATATCGTTCGTAACAGCTGGGGGCTGGGCAATTTTATCAGCCTTGATCAAGATGCTATCATTGACCAGGTACTGTTCGAGCGGAGATACTCGCTGTGGGGCGAAGGTCACCGCTGGGTTGATGCCCGACGATACGATCGCCTGAATCAAATTCCAACGAATGTTGACGGCGGACGTATTCCAACCCAGATTGCCCGTCCACAGGGTGAAATAGACTGGGATGAATTCACCGGCAATTAATAACCATACCTAAAAATTATCAATTCAAGCCGCCCTGCCCAAAGCGGGGTGGCTTTTTCATTTCACTCTATCGGCTGTTTTTGTATCTTAGCAACTAAATTTGACCTTAATAGCGCATCTCAATGACCTACGACTTTACCATTATCGGCGCCGGCATTGTCGGGCTGTCAACTGCATACAAGATTTCAGAATCTTATCCTGATCTTAATATCCTCGTACTGGAGAAAGAAGGTCACGTGGCGGCCCACCAAACGGGAAATAACTCGGGCGTTATTCACTCCGGCATCTACTATAAGCCGAAGAGCTATCGGGCCAAGAATTGTGTGGATGGGCGTCATCAGCTGGTGGATTTCTGCCAGGAGCACGATGTTGATCACGAAATTTGTGGTAAAGTGATTGTCGCTACGGAGGAGGAAGACATCCCTCGCTTAAAAGGCATCTTTGAGACGGGCCAGATCAACGGGATTGAAGGCATTAAGATGATTGATCCCGACGAGGTTAACGAGATTGAGCCCTATGTAAGCAGCGTCAAAGGCATCCACGTTCCCTGTTCTGGTATTGTGGATTATATTGGGGTCTGTGAAAAGCTTAGAGAATTGATCGAAGCACGCGGCAATGAGGTTCGCTTCAACCAGGAAGTCCAGAATATTAAACAGGATGGTGCTGACCTTACCGTTCAAACGAAAACCGATCAGTTTCAAAGCCGGTACCTGATTAACTGTGCCGGACTCTATAGCGACCATGTAGCCAAATCAGCGGGCGTTCGACCCAATATGCAGATTGTGCCCTTTCGCGGCGAATACTTTGAGCTCAAGCCCGAAGCCCAACATTTTGTAAATGGCCTCATCTATCCCATGCCCAATCCCGCCTTCCCTTTTCTCGGGGTTCATTTTACCAAGATGGTACATGATACCATAGAATGTGGCCCAAATGCCGTTTTTGCCTTCAAACGAGAAGGATACGACAAAATCTCTTTCGACCTGGAGGAGACCATCGAAACCCTCAACTTTTCCGGCTTCTGGAAGCTTGCGAAACAGCACTGGAAGATGGGCCTTGAAGAGTGGTATCGCTCCTTTTCAAAACGCGCCTTTGTGAAAGACTTACAGAAGTTGGTGCCGGCCATACGTCCCCATCACTTAAAGCATTCTCCATCCGGGGTGCGTGCCATGGCGCTTAAGCCCAATGGTGAAATTCTGGATGACTTTCAGTTTGAGACCACAGAGAATGAAATCCACGTTTTAAATGCCCCCAGTCCCGCCGCTACCGCCGGATTGGCTATTGGAGATGAAATTCTGGCCCGCGCCGAAAAAGCTTTCCTATAGCTATCCTAAGAGCACTGTTCTTATTTAGGTTGTACAATAAGATTTACTACCTGTAATTATCCAGGTTTGAATATAGATAAAAAATATTATTCATCGACATTATCTGTATTACGGTCACCTCTTGAATACAAGTAATATGCCCCTTTCCTGCTGTTACTTCCCATAGGCCCACTTCTTGAATGTTATCCATTCAAAGTGTACCATGGATATTAATGAATAAGCTTAGGTTAGGTTCCCTCCCACTTTTGCTAATTTCTGACTCAATTAATTGCTTTCAAGCTCGTTTTTAATCAACTTAAGTCTGTAATTGCAAAACAAATTTTCTGTCATGGAAAAGACATTAATCAATGAGCTTTCACGGCTCAATAAAAATGAAAAGTTGCTTCTGGTCGAAGCCTTATGGGATTCCATTGCCTCAGATCCAGAAGAGGTTGAAGTCCCTGATCATCACAAATCTATTTTGGAGCAACGTCTTAAGACCTTAGAAAAAGACAAAAAGAATGGATCTTCCTGGAAAGAGATCCGTCAAAAATATCTATAAATCGCTTTGCCCAAAACGTTAATCCTTACCGAAGATGCGCAGCAAGATTTAGATGGTGCTTACCAGTGGTATCAAGAGCAAAATCATGGATTAGGTCAGGAGTTCATTCGCTGCATTGATGCAAAACTTTCAGAAATTAGCCGTCATCCTCTTCACCATCAAGTCGTTTATAAAGACAGAGTTCATCGAGCTTTAACCAACCGTTTTCCCTTTTCTATTTATTTTGTCAATGAAGAAGAGATTATAACTGTCTTTGCTATTCTCCATCAGCGAAGAAGTCCAGAGTCTTGGAAAACAAGAACCGAGTAGTCGGGAAACCTAACCCGCGCATTAACTCGGACAGGCCTCGCCCTCTCCTTGCCTCCCTTCCATTTATTAGTTAATCTTTTGTTTTGTAATTAACTAAACACTGTTGCGCCTGCCGGTTATGCGCAATGTCGTTATAGGTTCAACCACCATTTAGATAGATAGGGTCCTTTTATGAAATTCATTTTACTTTATCTGTTCTATGCCCTTATCCTCTCTTTTGCTTTAAAACAAGGGGCCCTTTATTCACGTGTTAAGTCTGATAGGAAAGACGGAAATAATGAAAAGCCAGAACGAATCTTGGTGATTGGCGCTACAGGTGGGACGGGGCAAGAGCTTGTCCGACAATTGCTAGGAAGAGAATATCAGGTTACGGCTTTTGTCCGGAACCCAGCGGGATTAAAGATCGAGCATCCAAAGTTGACAATTGCTCAAGGCAACGTGTTAGATTATGAGTCGGTAGAAAAGGCGGTCCGCGGGAATGACGCCGTGCTCTCGGCTCTGGGTCACAAGAGATTTTTTTACCCCACACGTATCCTCTCAAAAGGCACCCATAACCTGCTTCGGGCAATGGAGAAATTTGGTGTGTCGCGCTTAGTCTGCGAGACTTCTTTGGGTATTGGCAACAGTGCCGGACGACTTGGACTATACTACACCTTCTTCACTATTCCAGTAATTCTGCCTTTTTATTTTTGGGATAAAGCTCGTCAAGAAAAGCTAATTACAGAAAGTAATGTCAATTGGACCATTGTCCGTCCAGGAGTGCTGACTAACAATCCTAAACATGGTAATTTCCGTCATGGTCCGGATATCGGCAGCTATATTTGGACTGTTCGTATCTCACGGGGCGATGTGGCAGAATTTATGATTTGTCAGCTAACGGACGATACTTATCTGAAAATGGCTGTGGCAGTAGCTAAATAAATTTAACAACAAAAAAACATTACCCATTTTGTAGCTCAGTTGAACCTATAACCCGCCTTTAGATTACTCCTAAGATAAAAACTACTTATGTTAGTGGTATAATCCGCTACTGGGCCCGCCGGGGCGGGCTAAATAACCCGCTAGCTTTCGAGCTACCGGTGCGTATGAGTCCCCGGCAGGTTTCCGGCCAGAACCCGCTCGTTAGAATGTAAGCCCTCAAGGACTCACAGGAGGTAATAGTGGCTGGTCCTATCCAGTAAGCGGCACCCCTTCACTAGGTAATATAGGAGAAAGTCTTATGGAAGCCAGCTATTATATAGGTATTGACATCTCAAGACAACGGTTGGATTGGCAGGTAACTGATGCCCAAAACACTGAATGTGCAACGGGCCAGACCGTAAACAGTCCAAAAGGAATCCACAAAATGATTGGCCGATGGAAACGAGGTAACATCCGCCTGCATGAGCTTATCGTTTATTTTGAGCACACCGGCCCCTATGGGCTGTTGCTGGCGACCCTATTAGAAGAAGCCGGGATTTGTTATGTGGTGGTTTCGGCCGTCCAGGTTCAGCTCTCGTTGGGTATCCGTCGGGGGAAGTCGGATCCCATTGATGCTCGCCGCCTGGCTGAGTACTTGTGGCGCTTCCGGGATCAGCTGCGGCCCAGCCGGTTACCGTCCAAGGCACTGCTGGAGCTACGGGGATGGCTGCTGTGGCGGGAAAGGCTAGTCAAGATGCGAACGGCCCTAACCAATGGTATCCAAGCAAATACCCTTACCAGCCAAGTAGCAGATCTGACAGAAATTAACCAGCAAATGCAAACTCAACACGACCAATTGACTACGCAACTAAAACAGGTCGATCGCAAGATTAGAAGGCTCCTCCGCCGATACAATACCACTGAAGGCCAATATGATCTGCTAGTAAGTATTCCGGGTATTGGACCTGTGATCGCCGGTTGGCTATTAGTATATACGGAAGGATTTACTCGATTTTCCAACGCCCGACAACTGGCCTGTTTTACTGGTAGTGCCCCGTTCCCCAAACAATCGGGCCAGCATAGGAGTCCTGACCGAGTGAGCCGATGGCGGTGCCAACGGCTGAAATCCTTACTGCTCAATGGGGTACATTCGGCTATCCAGTACGATCCGGAACTTCAAGCCTATTACAAGCGAAAATGCGAGGAAGGAAAACATCCCCAAAGCGTACGAAATGCGGTGATCTGCAAGCTGCTGTACCGGGTCTTTGCGGTCATTAATCGGGGCACCCCCTACGTAAAAATACATCAGCACGAAGCCGCAAAATAACTTGACTTAGTCTTAGAATACGCATTAAGTGGGACGTGCCTCGCTCTCCTACGCTTTAAAAACAAAGCTTCGGTGAGCAGGCCAATGCCTACTTTTGGCTTTTTAGCTCTCTGTTCATTATTTAACTAATCAACATTAATCCGCACGCCGGTTAAGCGCTAGGCCGTTAGCATCACAAGTTAAAACTTGTCCTTTTCATCTGGCTCTTCGTTTGGAACTTTTGACAATACGTGCTCAAATTTTTCTCGTGAACTTAATTCACCTCTTTTCTTTAAATATTCTACTGTCATTAAAGCAGACAACTTTTCAGAAACAGCAGAATTAATTAGCTGATTCATAGATACGCCTTCTTTTTTTGCCAGTTCTTTTATTTTTTTGTGCATCGAGTCGGGCAGCCGTACGCTTAAAGTGCTCATAATTCTCCGATTTTAATTAAAAATTGCTTTGGCGTTGTCGCTTCCGCTCCAAATTGCTCAATGCCTTTAAAGTCACCGAAGTTGTAGGTAATTATATATTCACAACCTGCTTCAACAGCTAATTCTAGTACCATGTCATCTTTGGGATCTTTCAAAAAAGGTCGCCAAAGAAAAAAGATATCTCGCTTGTCAGCTACTTTACACAAGTAGTTTAACAAATCATCGATATCTGTGTCGATCAGATGTTCAAACTTTTTCCTTTTGCTTACTGCTTCATACTCAATCAATAATGGTACCGAAAGACTGATATCAAACTTTCCGGTTCCGATTAAACTGATCAATTTAAATGAGGCTCCTCGGTTCAAGCGAAGAGCTGAAATTAATACATTGGTATCAATAACAACGCTAATCATAATATGGTATTATATGCAATACCAAAATAATATCAAAAAGTTTGTGGTGCTAACCTATACATGGCCTCCAAAGGCAACAGACAATAATTATTTCGCGCAAGAAACATATTCCCTCACCTGGTGTTATTTTTCTTGCCCTCTGCATGGATCTTGCTACAGGCAGTATATCAACAACGGTTGACAGCATCGCAGGCTGCACCAAACACATATAGAGGCTCTACATATCGTTAGTAAGGCTAAGGGGCCAGACTAATAATCGGTCCCGCATCCACGGGACGGCCATAGAATATATTGCGTGCCCTGAGCCCGGATGATCAAACGCGGGGCTATAGCCCGTAAGGGCCATTCCAGTTACTGGCATCTCGGAGCAGGGGCAGCACACGCCGATAGTTCCGGCATACCACAAGGCCGGATATCGAAAAGTATAGGGCCGCTGTCGCCTCCAATCAAGCGGTGCGAGTTCGGCTTTTTAGCTTTCCATTTATTATTTAACAATTCAACAATTTTACGGGCGCACCTTATGTACAGCCTACGTAGCCGTGCTACTTCGGCGTAGTAGTCCGCCATGTCGTTAGGTAAACGAAGCTACTTTCTCTCTTTGGTATTTTCTTTCAAGAATTTTGTCAATTCTTCTTTTTCGACTTTTCCATCAGCTAAATCGATCATTACAGCATACAAACCTTTTTTGTCAGCTTGCAGGCGATCGCCCTTAACGTACAGAAAGGTATAAATCGCTACTAAAGCTGTTCTCTTGTTTCCATCGAATAATGGATGATTCTTACAAATGTGAAGTCCATAGGCTGCCACCACTTTACATGACCGCCCCTTATACGACAACAGTTATTTGAGAAACCCTTTAGCAGGTCATTTTCGACCTTGCAAAGGCATTTAAATATTAGTATATCACTGCCCTATGGATACAAAAACAGCCTCTGAGCAGGTTACGCTCTACACCGATGAACAAACGCGGCGGCTTTATGCTACCGATGCCTCCAGCTACCAGGAATTACCTGAAGCTGTCGCCTACCCTAAGAACACTCAGGATATTATTGACCTCATCCAATATGCCCGGGCCAACAATACACCCGTTACCGCACGTGGGGCGGGCACCAGCCTGGCCGGACAGACGACCGGCAATGGCATCATCATGGATATTGGCCGAAAGATGAACCGCATTGTCAATATTGATGCCCGGAAACAGACCGCGCATGTACAGCCCGGCGTCATCCGCGATACGCTGAACCGGGAAGCGGCTGCTCATAGCCTTCTTTTTGGTCCGGATACCGCTACGACCAGCCGATGCATGATTGGCGGCATGATTGGCAATAATTCGTGCGGACTTTTTTCCATCAAGCACAAAACCACTCGTGAGCATGTGCTCGAAATTGATGCCGTTCTCAGCGATGGCTCACGGGCGACTTTTAAGCCATTAAGTGAAGAAGAGCTCCAGCAAAAGATGGAGCTGGATAGCCTGGAAGGAGACATTTATCGCCAAATGGTTAGCCTGATTCGGGACCATAAAGAAAAAATACTGGCTAATTATCCACACCCGGAAGTGATCCGCCGGAATACCGGATATGCACTCGACCGGCTTTGCGAGATGGAACCGTTTACAGAAGGGGGACGTCCGTTCAACCTCGCCGAGCTGCTCTGTGGCAGTGAAGGGACCCTGGCCGTAACCGCCTCGGCCAAACTCAACCTCGTCCAAAGAGACCCTCACAGCATTCTTCTGACGCCCCAATTTTCCTCCATTCGGGCGGCAATGGAGGCCACGGTAGAAGCCGTTAAGATGGATCCGGCTGCCGTTGAACTCATTGATGATATCATCCTGGATGCCACCAAGAACAACATCGAACAAAAGAAAAACCGCTTTTTTCTTGAAGGAGAACCCAAAGCCGTCCTGATTATTCAGTTTGATGGAGACGATCCGAATCAGCTGCGGGCCAAAGCACAAGAGCTGGGCGACCGTCTAAAAACGCTCGGACTTAGCTCTTCTTCGCCGGTCATTACGGATCCTGAAAAAATTGACCGTGTATGGGAGCTTCGAAAGGCAGGCCTGGGGCTTTTGATGGGGCTGGGGGCTGAGGGACGGACCCCCACCTTCTGCGAAGATACGGCCGTACGTGTGCCTGACCTGCCTGACTATGTTGATGACTTCCAGCGCATTCTCGATAAACACGATTCCAAGTGCGTGTTTTATGCGCACGCCTCTGTGGGCGAGCTACATCTGCGTCCTGTTATCAACCTGAAGAAGGAGAAGGAAATTGAGAAAATGAAGGTCATGGCTGGCGAAATTGCTGATCTGGTCCGAAAATATCGGGGATCACTTTCCGGCGAGCATGGCGACGGACGAACCCGTGCTCCCTATATCGAAAAGGTGCTGGGCTCTGAGATGATGCCTTTGCTTAAACAGGTTAAACAAATTTGGGATCCACAAAACCTGTTGAATCCCGGTAAAATTGTTGATCCCAAACCGATGGAGGCTGACCTTCGTTATTCTCCATCGTACCGGCCACCTGAAGTCAACACTACCTTTAACTGGCGTCGCGAAGAGGGTTTTGCCGATGCCGTTGAGCTTTGTAACGGGGCTGGAGTTTGTCGGAAGCTGGCTGACAGCGGCGGAACGATGTGCCCCTCCTATATGGCCACCAAACGGGAAAAAGATTCGACGCGGGGCCGGGCCAACCTTTTCCGTCAACTATTTTCCGGTCGACAAGCCGAGGCTTTCCAATCCGAAGAACTCCGTGATGCCCTGGATCTCTGTCTCAGCTGTAAGGCCTGTAAGAGTGAATGTCCCGCCAATGTGGATATGGCTCGCATGAAAGCCGAGTTTATGCAGGGCTGGCACGAAGAGAACGGCATCTCCCTTCACGAACGCTTTTTTGGCCAGGCGGGCACGCTCTATCCGCTGGCTTCCCTGTTCCCGAAGCTTTCGAACTGGATGCTCAAACAACCGGTCGTAAAAGAACTTCTCCAGCAGTGGATTGGTATTGATAAACGACGAGACCTGCCGGCATTCGCTACCGAGACCTTCATGGATTGGTTTAGCAACAGATCCAATACTAATCGCCCGACGTCAAACGCAGAAGCCGGACGAAGTGTTGTGCTACTGATCGATATTTTTACCAATTACCACGACCCCGACATTGGCAAAGCGGCTGTTCAATTTTTAGAGGCTACCGGTCACCGGGTTATTGTTCCGGAGATTCATGAGCTGGGTCGCCCACAGCTTTCCAAGGGCATGGTCGACCACGCCAAACAGGTACTGGATCAAAGCTTGCCAGTGCTGACTAATTATGCTGAACAAGGGTATCCCATCATCGGCCTGGAACCCTCTGAGCTGTTGACGTTGCGAGATGAATATTTGGATCTCTGCGATGATGACCAGCTGCCTGCTGCCCAGCAGGTTGCGGAGCAGAGTGTTACCTTCGAAGAGTTTGTAGCCTCTACTTTGCAGACAAACTCACCTCCCGGTACCTCCAACAAAGTTTATATTCACGGGCACTGCCACGCCAAAGCGCTTATTGGAAATACGGCTGTTGAGGATGCACTCCAAGCCGCCGGTTACGAGACCGAAATCCTACAAACCGGCTGTTGCGGAATGGCCGGCAGCTTTGGATACGAGGAAAATCACTATGAGGTCTCTATGGATATTGGCGAGCTCACGCTTTTTCCTGCGCTGCGTAAACTGCCGGATGATGCCCTCATCTGTGCACCCGGCTTTTCGTGCCGTCATCAGATTAATGATGGCGTTGATCGAAAGGCTGTTCATCCGGCTGAGCTTGTGGCCAAAAGTCTAACCACCTAAATTCTTATTATAAGGTCTCTTAAAAATTATCCTATTTGAGTATGAATTTTAGCCGTAAAGACTTTCTCCGTGCTTCCCTTCTTTCGTCAGCGGGTCTGTTTCCAGGATTAAATACTTTTGGGGAAGGCACAACACAAAATAAACCACCCTATCCGCATAGCCGCAACCAAGAACAGACAGCATACAGCATTTCTGTTTTTTCCAAGCACCTCCAGTGGCTGGATTACCCCAAGATGGCAAAAACAGCGGCCGACTTAGGTTTTGATGGCATTGACCTGACCGTTCGTCCCGGTGGACACGTATTGCCTGAAAATGCGGAGCGCGACCTGCCCAAAGCCGTAGCAGCTGTTCGCGATGAAGGACTTGAAGTCTACATGATCAGCACGGCCATTAGCGATCCGGATGATCCACATACAAAGCCCATCCTTAAAACAGCTGGCGAGCTGGGTATTGGTCATTATCGCACCGACTGGTTTCCCTATGATACAGCAAAGAGCATTGAGCAGAATCTGGATATCTTTGCTTCCAAACTAAGCCGCCTTGCCGAAATCAACGAGCAATATGGTATTCAGGGTGATTATCAAAATCACGCTGGTGCAAGTTTTGGTTCTTCCATCTGGGACCTGTGGGTGGTGCTAAACGAATTGAATTCCGAATGGATTGGCTCTCAGTATGATATCCGCCATTCCACGGTAGAAGGCGTCCATTCATGGGAAAACGACTTTTCAGCCATTCATCCCTATATTGGCACGCTGGATATTAAAGATTTTCATTGGCAAAAAACGGATGACGGTAGCTGGCATGAACAGAATGTACCCCTGGGCCAAGGAATGGTCAACTTTCCACAGTACTTCAGGCTGCTCAAAAAACACAGAGTATATGCCCCCATTTCTATTCATTACGAGTATGATCTCGGCGGAGCCAATCACGGAGCCACCACCCTGAATATAGCTGAGGAAGAAGTGCTCTCAGCCCTAAAACAAGACCTCAACACCCTGGATGGCTGGCTCAAAGAAGCGGGGCTGGATAGAATAAGCTAAAATTTATGAAAATTGATCCTTGCACACCTTAGTACGGACACGCAAGAGGGTGACGGATAAGGCCCCTCCACGTATTCGTAGTAGTACTGTTTTGCCTCAATGCGTCATTAATAGATGAGTCCATGACTTGTATTATCTTATTACTATTTTTCTTTGATGAAAAAAGTAATCAAAAAAATCATCGGCCCCGTGGAATCCTCCGATTCCTCGGAAGGCCAAGAAGAGGCATTCCACAGGACAGGCTGAGAATTATGACCCGCTCCGGTCTCGGATGGGATCATCCTTCCCCTTCGCCCATGATTCGTTAGGCCGGAAATAGAATCAAAAGCACCTATGCCTCAAGAAGAGACCAATCGGCCTACGAAAGGGAAGGGGGACAAGATGTATGAAACCCTCTCATTGTCATTTCGATTCCGACTACTGTCGGGGGAGAAATCTTCTACTCTTTGAGCTTTTTGCTTTGAGAGTAAAAGATCTCTCCCGTTGGTCGAGATGACGGTGTGGAGCATATTAAAGATGTTGCTTGATTCCCATTCGCGGCCTTCTCAGCCTTGGGGTTTTACGAGCCCCGGTTCTGCTGGTTCCGAGGCTTCAGAAGGGTCAAGCCCCCGTATGGACGGGGCACGGCAAAAGGTGGAAAAATTCAGGCTATAAGGGCAAAAAGCTATTCTTTTTCAATAGGATATCCGGCTTCGGTCCATGACCGGAATCCACCGGCCAACGACTTTACATTACTATAACCCATCTTTTGGAGGCTGTCGGCAGCCAGGGCTGAACGAAAACCGCCCCCACAATAAAGAATGATCTCTTCGTCAATATTGGGATACTCCGTCTCTATATCACGTTCGATGATACCCTTCCCGAGGTAACTTGCTCCCGCGATATGCGACTTTCTCCATTCATCCTGCTCACGAACATCCAGCAGTACGAAGTTTTCCTCATCCTCAAGCTTTTCCTTCACTGCATCCGGAGTAATCTCTTCGATGCGCGTCTTAGCATCGTCAACAAGTGTCACAAATCGATCGGAATGATGTTTTCCCATAATAATTTATTGTTTTAGCTACTAATCTGAACAGATGTAAACCGGGAAAAAGGTGAATAATTCCTTATAAAACTCAAACTGTCTATCGCAAGCGACTCGCTTCTGTGATCTATCGCACGAGCGGACCTCTTAGACCCTGAAACAAATTCAGGGTGACAAGGCACAGTTAATTTGTAAAGGTATTCTTCTCAATAAGTTCCCGTGCACTTCTGAGGGCTGCATCCGTGATATCTTCACCGCTCATCAGACCTGCCACTTCTGTGATATGCTCGTTATCCCCAAGGGGAACAATACGTGATACGGTTCGACCCTTCTCTTCCACCTTTTGCACTTTGTAATGCTTGTGCGCCTGGCTGGCAATCTGTGGCTGGTGGGTGATAGCCATAATCTGGCACTTTTGCGCAAGTCGCCGCATGGTACGCCCTACCTTTTCGGATATCTCTCCGCTGATGCCGGTATCAATTTCGTCAAAAATCATGACCGGGAGACTTTGTTCGCGGGCGATAATCGATTTAAGGGCCAACATCACGCGGCTGATCTCTCCACCGGAGGCAATCTTGGCCAGCGGCTTGGGCTCTTCTCCTTTATTGGTAGAAATATACAGGCTAACCTCATCGCACCCGTGCTCGGTACATTCCACCGGCTGCCCTTCAGCCGTAATCCATCCCCGCTCTTCGGAGACCACCAACCAGTCCACCCGGACCTTGAACTCAGCATGCGGTATCCCTAAATCACTCAGTTCTTCTTCGACCTGTCGACTGACTCGCTCGCCCACTTTTTGCCGGGCTGAATGTAACTTTTGAGCCACGTTTGCCAGCGTCTGGGCCTGGTCTTCAATCTTTGCTTCCATCTTTTCGATCTCCAGATCAAAGTTTTCTGCCAGGCTTAGTTCTTTACGAATTTCATGCAGATACTCGATAAGATCCGGGATACTTCTCTGATATTTCTTTTGAAGCCGGTTCAGCTCGTTCTGACGGCTTCGGAGTTCCTCCAGTCGATTCGGATTAAACTCAATCCGGCTTCGATAGCGCTCCGCAAACTGTACGGTCTCCTGTATCGTAATCCGGGCCGATGAAATCTCGTCAAGATAATTTGCAAACTCGGGCTCTATGCGACTCAAGTCTTCAAGATGCAGCTTAATTTGGTTCAGCAATCCAACCGCATTAAGTTCATCCTCCTGTCCAATTTTGACAATTGAAGATGCTTTCTGGTCGAGCTCTTCGGCATTATCCAACAGGTGCATTTCGGTCTCCAGCTCTTCTTCCTCGTTGGGATCCAGATCAGCATCATCCAACTCCTGTACCTGAAAACGAAAAAGCTCAACTTTCTCCTCCAGCTCTCGTTCGCGTTTCTTCAGCTTCCGCAGCTCCTTCCGCAAGCTCACCATCTTTTCGTACTCCTGCCGGTACGCCTGCTTCTTCGCTACAATATGCTCAAAGCCGTCGATTACATTCCGGTGATTCTCCTCCTTGAGCAACAACTGGTGATCGTGCTGCCCGTGCAGATCCACCAGGTAATTCCCTACCTGTCGTAATACGGAAATGGTGACCGGAGTATCATTGATAAATCCACGACTGCCGGAGGACCGGATTTCGCGCCGCAGTATCAACTCGGGACGAACTTCTACCGCATTTTCTTCCAATAGTTTTTCAATCTCTGGATGCTTCCCTACCGATAAAATAGCCTCTGTAATGGCTTTATCAGATCCCTGGCGTATTACCTCGGTATCGGCACGCTCTCCCAATATCATGTTCAGGGCGCCAATGATAATGGATTTTCCGGCCCCGGTCTGACCCGTAAGAATATTCAGCCCTTCCTCGAATGAAACTTCAAGCTCGTCGATCAGGGCAAAGTCTTTAATGTAAAGTGATTGTATCATAGTCCGTTATTCATTTTGATCGGCGCATGCAATGTACAAAGCAACAGGCAAAATTTCTGCGTTCCCTTATATTTTTAACAATACAATAATTGGATCTTTATGGGCATATCCTTATCAAAGATAAAAGGCCCCCGTAAACGGAGGCCTAATTCCTTTGCGCTTGTAGTCTGTCTTAATGAAGAGTCATAGGTAAGTACCTTTTACGAGTAAATCCTTACAAAAAAATTTAAAAAAATTATATCTTGAGCGTTTCCTCTCATAATCACCCCTAACAACCTGTATGAGCAATAAAAAAGAACAAGAGTTTAAAGAATATCACTTCAAAGTACCCGCCGGACATACGACCGGCATGCGATTGGATAAATATATTGCGTCTTTTGTGCAGAACGTCTCGCGTACCAAAGTGCAAAAAGCAATTGAGGGAGAATACGTAACGGTCAATGGCAAGGTGGAAAAATCATCCTATAACATGGAGCCGGGCGACCAGATTGACATCCATCTCCCCATCCCCAAGCCGCCGGAAGTGACCGCCGAAAAGATGGATTTGGATATTGTCTATGAGGATGACGACCTAATCATTGTTAACAAAAAAGCCGGGCGCGTGGTCCACCCTGCTTACGGCAACTGGACAGGAACGCTGGTAAGTGGACTTATGTGGCACACCGATCAACTTTCCGAGCCCGACAGTAAACATATTCGCCCTGGCATTGTGCACCGACTGGATAAAGATACCAGTGGCATTCTGGTGGTTGCAAAAAATGACGAAACACACCGCGTGCTCAGCGAATATTTTCGCACCAAAGATATTGAACGCACCTACTGGGCCATCGTCTGGGGCACACCTGACAATAAAGAAGGGACCATTACCGGTGATATCGGTCGAAGCCGGAGCGACCGCAAGAAAATGGCCGTGCTGCCCGACGGCAAAGGCAAACACGCCACAACGCACTACAAAGTGCTGGAATACTTCGATCACCTAAGCCTGCTGGAACTCAAGCTTGAAACAGGCCGTACGCATCAGATCCGCGTGCACCTGGCTAATGAAAACCACTGGGTGCTTGGAGACCAAAAGTATGGCGGTGATTCAGTACGCTATGGCGCAAATACCGGAAGCCGAAAACAGATGTTCAACAATATTATGGCTAAGTTGCAGCGCCAGTGCCTGCATGCTAAAACGCTGGGGTTTGAGCATCCTACAACCGGCGAAATGGTCGAATTTGATTCAGACCTTCCGGAAGACTTTGCTCATACCCTCGAAAAGCTGCGCCAAAACTGTAAGCCAACGCTTTAGCAGTTAGCAGTTAGCAGTTAGCAGTTAGCAGTTAGCAGTTTGGAATTGCTACAAAAAAATGGACAGTACGTTAAGCCAGATCATGCTGCCCGTTCTTGTTGTTGGGTTAAATACTCTTGCATTTCCGCCGGTGTGCGGTAGTCCAGCGTTGAATGCAAGCGCTGGCG
>NZ_JAGGJA010000008.1 GCF_026229185.1 Fodinibius salsisoli
CATCGCAAAATAGCGGATCAGTTGCCGAAATTTAGCTTCAGAAATTTTTGAACGCTTATAATACTTATTATTCATTGCATAGCAATATGTTACAAACTTTTATAATATGCTATGCTTCACTAGACCCTAATCAAAGTCGTTAGTTATTCTTCTTTACCACTTTTGTACAGCTTTTTATCCATATTTATATTCCACCTTTTGGCATGATCCAAAAGAAATTTAAAAGTACTTTCCTGTGCGTATATAACTTATTGATAGGCAGTAATTTACAGGTATTTATTATTTTTACTTATATTGGTGAGGACAATCAAAGGACAATATTTAATTTTAATGAGCGTCCCTTATAGCTTCTGATATTGTATTTAAATCTATTGTGATTTCTTGTTCTTCATTGTAGAAGGATTCATAAGTACAGTAAATAGAAATATTTTCTATTACTTTGGCTAAAACATCCAAATCAATATCCATTATTCTTATTAAACAAAAACTTTCTCCAATCTCTAAAGCGCTGTTATCACTTAACGCACTATATTCTAACTTGACACTTTTATCAATATCTAAACCTTTTATATTTTCCTCTAACTCTTTCTTTATCTTATTCTGAATCTCTATTGAATTCTTTCCATCTATTTTTTCATCATTAATCTTTACATAGAATTCTGTTATTATAGCAGGGCCTAATCCTTTATTATAAATTTTGACATCAAAACCATTATCCAAATTGTGAATTGATTTTCTATGTTGTAGTAATGGTTTTACTGATTTACGATTATGTTCCTTCATTTTACTTAAGCCTCGATAAGTAAAGAAAACAGCTACTACTGATATAAATATTGAAATGTATTCCATAAATGAATTTTTGGATCTAAAATAAAAATAGAAAAGCCGTGAAGCTACTAAACTTCACGGCTCATATACGTTGGCTTATCTCATAACATCAAGACAATTCTAACATAGTATTTGCTTATTATTTTTCAAAATATTTACAGGATCATCTTTATTCTGTATCTTCTAATAAATCCTCTCTTATCTGATTAAATATTTCCTCAGCTTCTTCTATTGAATCTGCTGTTAAAGTTTGATCCATATCGCTATAAATAAATTTACCTCTCCAGTCACGAATTAAATCATTAACAATCTTTTGAAAGTCTGATATTGTATTTTCTGGGGCATCATTTCTATTGTTAATCTTCTCTATTAACTCAACTCTTGTAATTCTGAACATACTGATATGTATTTTTATTAATCTTGGTGAAGTAAGATTAATAGGGTAGCCATCAAAATGATGATTATCAAATAAATGTCATTATATGCTATAAATGCCGTTTATTTGATTTTTTGACTTTGTAGGATTGATTCTAAAGACCTTAAAAAATTTAGTAATGGTTATGTATGCCTTATCTATTCCCACATGTGATATGTATGCTATATAGCACTTGCTGACTCTGTAAACTCATCTAATGATTGTATAGATAGCTGTTTATGCCAGTCGTTAATCTCTACATCATATTTCACAATCTGCTGATGTAGATCCGTATAATAATCTGTTGCTAAATCTTTAATATCTGCTGAATTGTATTCCTCCTGCATCTCCTTGAGAAGTTGAACTAAATATGCAACTGATGATATATCTCTGTCTGTTAATTCGTCGTATGAATCATTCTCTTTAAGTTGATACTGGTAACAATGATATACTTTTTTTCCGTATTCGTTTAAGGTTTCAATATCCATTAGCCTAATAGTTTTTCTTTAGCTTTCTGTTTTTCCTGTTGCTCTCTTTCTTCATCTCTTTTTTTCTGCTGTCTGGTGGAATCTGGATTGATAAAATTTGTTGCTAAAGGATAAAGTTTTAACTCTCCTATAAGCTTAGATATTTTGACCTCATAGCGAAAGTATGCTTTTCTTAGATCTGCTAAAGCTGACTCATCATCTGTAGTTATCATTTTTTGAATTACTTCTTTCTGCTGTACTTCCATGAAAATTAAATTTTCAATTCTACTAAGGAATGCCTTATCTAAATTTTCTCTTTCGAGATAATATTTACAATAAACCCGCCATTGGGATTTAGCGTATTCAGAATCTAACTGTTTTAATAATTTTGGTAATTGTGGTACTGATTTATATTTCATCTCTCCTGATTTTTAAGTTTAAAAATTTACCCCCCAAACGTTTTTTGATTTTTTTTTCTGCTGAGTCGGTGATTTATAGAATCGACCTTTAGAGCCTGAAAACGGCATTCCCCCTACCTTTTTGTATGTTATATAATAGTGTTGTTAAGCAAAGAGAGCCTGCCAACCTCGATGGACTGACAGGCTCTACAATCATATACTAAGACAGTTCTAAAACTTTTCAATGACTAAAAGAAACTACACCTGCCTGTTTTTTGCTCTCTCATTAAGAGAGATTAAAAGAACCTGAAGGCAGTTTGAGATAGATAATCTATAAAAACATATAAATGCAATAGATGTGCTGACTGCCTTCATTAATTTGTTTACTGACTTTCAATACGTACGAAGCTGGAAGGATCTAAGTGAAGTAGATCATATCGTGCTACTGCCAGCCACGTGGTTCCGAATCTATTTGCGGTAACTGAATTGTACTTCTCTAACGTTACGTTCATCTGAAAAGCATAGATCAAGTTACTTGCATCTCCTACGTAAGCAGTACCATTTGACAAATTAGCATCTGTAAATGTGGGAACATCTCTAATCGTTGAGGGTGCATCTTGGTACCTGCCGTTATTATCTGTAGATAATGAAATATCTTCCCACGTCGCTGGGCTATAGATAAAGCTTACGTTCTCCTGCTCTACATTTTGTTCAATCAATTGCCTGTTCGCTTTAACAAATTCACCGTGTGTAACCGAACCGCTATAAGTCTGGGTTTGTGTTACTTTTGAATTTAAAGCTGATGGTTCGGCACTGCCTGATGCAGTATAACTTTTCTCCATAATAGCATTTGAAAGACTATTTGTTAAGGCCAATGATAAAGCATCTCCACCATTGCGACTATCCTGCATCATCTCTCTTGAGACTACAAAGTGACTCATTACAGTATTTGAATCTACTTTGATACTGCCGAAGTGATCGCCTGTGTCTGCTGTTTCTTCAACTAATTCTTCATGAAATACAGCATTAGGAGTTGAATCTACTGTGATATACTTCGTGTTATTATCGACTTGTGCCGTTAGTGCTCCCGCCTGGATTAACTTATTTTTCTTTCGTACTCGGTCGATAATTTGAGATGAAACGACTTCTGAAAGTTCGTAATTATCTGACGTTACACTGTTGTTAATGAAGTCTTTTTGCTCATCTGTAATGGGCTTATCTACAATAGCCGTTAAAGCATCTTCGAGCTGGATATCACTGTTTGAAGGTGTGTAAAGTCTATCCGCTGAATTGTATAATTTTGTCTTCTTTTTGTTGTCGTTCATTTGAATCTCTTGATTTAAATTATTGCTTCCTATTTTTTCGTAATTATCGTCGTTTATCTCTCTATCTTTTTTGGCTTCGTTATACTTCTTTTCTAACTCTTTAAATTCCTTTTCTGCTGAGTTATAAGCTTCAACGTTATTTGACTCATTATGCTGAGTCATTTCATTTAGTTTATCGTTCATTTCTGTTTTTATTTCTCTTAATGTCTTTCTCATTTTTAAAATAATTTAGTTGTTAAAAATTTGGTTCTTAAGTTCTCTAATCTCTTTTGACAGTTTTATGTATGTATCATAATCTGCTAAATCATTGTAGTACTCATTGTCTTCGTCTTTCTCGTGTATTACATAGATTGCAAATTCAATCCTATGCAGTATAACACCCTCTAAAAAACACAGTGTTCTAATTGATCGTATATCTGATGATCTTAATTCACCATTATTTAATTTTTTCTGGCAATACTTTCTAAAAAGCTTGACCGAATAACCATTAAAAACTTTTGGTACGTTGGGGATGGTCTTATATAATTTTTCTTGTTCTGCCATTTTTTTATTCTCTCTTGAATAGTTCTAATTCCTGTTTACTTACTTGCTCAATAAATAGTCTAACTTCGTTTGATACATCGATATATAGAAGTGTTTTTGCTCATCTTTTAAAGCCGGATTTTGGGCAAAGTCTTCTATCTTCTCTCTTAAATGTTTTATCTGTTTTTCTACTTTCTCCATCATCTTCCTTGCTTAATCCTTTATCGATTGCTTACTATTACATATAGATTAGCATAACTTTTCAGGTATATTTATTTGATATTTATTGGGCTTTATAGGCTATAAGAAGGGATTTAGTAAGGAAGTGCTGGAAGGGGATATATATTTGTGCGTATATAGAAAAGGCTCAACCTGATATTGAATTGTTTTCTACAGGTTGAGCCTTTCTGTAACGTAACAAAGTAAGTAATGAATTAGGAAAGCAAGTGAAGCACTCTGATGCTATTACATTTAAGTATTGATCAAAAGCATTTCATATCATCATTGAATATTAATACAGTCAGATGCTTTCGTCGTTTTATCGTTTCCCTTTCTGGTAGATCCTTTGTTTTTTATTTCTTCCAAATAATATCGTGCTACATATTCGGCAAATCTATCAATCTTCTTATCAATGTAATGTATCATAATTATATTTTTTATTTGATGATTATTTTATTTCTGATGTATCGTTAATTATCAGTGATTTTATTTTATATTTATGTCTAAATGACAGCTTTTAATAATCATCATATACATTAACACGTCTTCTATTTCATTAACGTTTTAGATAGTTATTTATTTGATTATTAATTTATCTTTTGATCATGGATGAAGTAAGAAGGAAGTGTATGAAATATTTTCTCTAAGTCTTTGGTGGGTGTGGGATCTATGTTATTTATGTTTATATAATATATATTAAATATACTACATTAAATCACTATACGTTCCACGAGCTGAAGCGAAGCGAAAGCGTTATGCGTAGCGAAGCGGAGCGTCGGGGAGACAGGAGGGCAGACACTATGATGCTCTTAGAGTAGCGCTTAAATACTACCAACATAGTAGAAAGAAAATCGGCCTCTGTATGCTTCAGAGTTAATTTTAGCCTACCTCAAACGATCTCATATTTTTTTCCTATTTTTAGGGCTATTTAAGTAACTACATTTAATGTTATTTTGTAATATATAGAGCCTACCTAAATCAATCTCATATTTTATACATATATGTTACCATTCCTTTCTTAATTTATGCTCTTAGAAGTGAAGCCATCCCCTTAATATAGGCATTTATAGGCTTCAATAAGGGATATCTATTAATTGTGATTTATGTAGAGCCTACCTATATAGATCTCATATTTTATTCCATTTCGCACAATTTTAGGGACTTTCTATTTAGTTTAATATTGAAGTATATTAGCTAAGTTGTTGTTTTTATTCATCTTATTCTAAGTAAATATATTTACATAAAGTTGAATCTCAAACGTATGTAAATATAGACGATCAATAGAAATAAAATATAACTTATAATTGATCGTTATATAAACTCAATAACATTTAAATTTTGCAACTACAACTACATGAAACAACTAACTATTTATAAACTTCAGAACTATAACCTAAAGTCAGAATTCAGAAAATTTCTTTATTCAGGAGAGTTTTTAAATCATCTGAAAAGTAAAGATGAGGAACACTATCAGAATGCAAAAAAAGACGAACTGGAAGCCGTTGACAAGTGGCTGAGGGATCAAGAAGAACAGAACTATAAACGACTGTTATTGCTACTGCATTCCCTTTATAATCCTTCACAAAAGTATGATGAACTTGTGGAGATGGTTCCACAGATGGCATCAATTCAGGAATCTTATTTAACTCCTAAATATCGGATGCTATTCCTTCGATTCCTTCAGCGAAAGAAGATAATAAACGTTAATGATTCATACACTTCAACAGAACATGCTAATGTAAACAGAGCTGAAGCAAAGAAGTATTGTATTGATCATAACTTTTACCACCAGAAATGGGATTGGGAACTTGAGACTATTAAAGTTAAAGATTCACTTTTCAATAAGTTTACTGGTAAAGAAGGTCCTTCTAAATTTGATAACTACCCAAAATGGACTTATAAAATCATTGACCAGCTGGACAGATGGTCGGTTGATGATGAAGGAATTGAGGATGTGGAAGGCATAAAAAAGTATCATTCGAGAAAACAGGGACAAGAGAAATTCACGTTTAAAAACTTTCGGGTTCACTGTGCCGAAGGTGGATTAGATTCAGATTTTAGGGATAGATTATTCCATACTGATCATCCTAATTTAGAGTACATAAGCTGGGATATAGATAACTCTTTCCCCTACTCTTTAGCTAACCAGCTTATCACGGCAACAAAGAAATATACTTCAACATCTATCTATAGTAATAAGAAATATAGATATGCAAAAGTTCAGTCTGATTTGGATGTGATTAATGAAACTGCTGAAATACTTCATACTGCCTGCAAGGATGATGAAAAAAAGGAAATAATAGTGAACAGTTTAACCAGCTTTTTTAAAAAAGGCGATGGAATAACTACGGAATTTATATTTCTTGACCTTAACGCTCAACTACTTGTGCAGTGTAATGATGAGTTAGATTTTCCGTCTGGACTGGTGGAAACTCTTGAGTATGATAATATATACTTATATATGTTACTTGCCTGTAGCGGGCTAATTTACGACGTTCCTGCGAATTACTTAGGAGTTGATAGAAAGGAATTTAAAAAGCCTTTTAATAAGTGTTTAAACTTTGAACCTAATGTGATATATCATAATGATGATCATATAGGAATTAAATTTTTAAAAGATTTTTTCCCTAAAATTATTAAAAGACTGATGAAAATAAACAAGAATGATAACGGACAATTTAACAACAGGATGGCCAGAATTGAGTTAACAAATACACGTGTTGTTACTGACTATCTTATCGATAATAACCAGCCGTTCGTTCCTTTACAGGATGGAATTATGATTCCTAATAGGGTTAGAAATGAAGTAGATAATTTATTTCCAGCCGGGAATAAGCAACGGTTATTTTTGCCCTACAGTTTCGAAAAAATTTAATAATTATTTATGGTTATGAACGTTTAAAAAGTGTTATTGAGAAGTTCTAATAGAGTAGTTGCTATTTAGGACTTGAAGCCGTTAAGTTGATAGCTTGACGGCTTTTTTTATTTCCTCAAATCCAATATAACAGTCTAAAATTATAAAAAGTCTGGAATGTTGGATACCCATATTTCCAAAAATAAAGAACCCCGCTCAATTTTATTTAAACGGGGATTCCCTACTGTAGGATTCAATTCTAAGAGCTTAAAATCTGTAAGTAAGGGTAGGACATGCCTGTATTTTTGTTATTTCCGTGAAAAGGTTGAAATATTGTGTTTGTGGGCTATATAAGGGGATTTTTGGGATTAGAAAGGTAAAGATTCATCATCCGTTTTCTTCTGCTGTTGAGAAAGGTTTACAGACTCTTTTTTATCTGTAAATTTGGTGGCTTTATTAATACTGATCCCTCCTAATTTATCATCAATATCAGTTAATGGATTTTCGTCTTTAAGCTCCTGTTTTCTGAACTTTGAAAACTGTTTAAATAGTTCGTCGTGATAAGCATTTAACGCTCTTTTTTTGGATGGAATATACTGACTCTTGACATACCATTTTTCCGTAACGTCTTGTTTGATTTTATGGTTTAGAACATACGAAATAGAAAAGGGATCTACTTCTATATCTGCCATATGGGATGCCATAGAATGCCGTATCAAATGATTATTAAAATCATCTATTCCAGTTATGTTTTTAAGCTTCGATTGATAATAATGAGTTGAGCTAAAAGGCTTATTGTTTCCCCTTGAAGATTCGAAAATATAATTTGAATTCCCTGTAAATTGATGCTGTTCCACAAACATATTTTTTATTCTTTCGCTCATGGGTAGCACGTGAGGTTTACCGTTTTTTGTTGATTCTGCTGGAATGGTTATTTGCATATCATCTGATGATAAATCATCCCATTTAAGGTGCATAGTTTCGGTTGTTCTACTGCCTAATAGAATTAAAATTTTATAGTAAAGGGATAAGGGATTTTTTAAATCGTTTGAGGCTTTCCAGACTTTGTAAAGCTCTTTGAATGATAAATACCTGTCATCATTATCATCATCTTTTGATTTGACTTTATAGGGGCTGGTATCTGAAATGATATTTTCTGTAACGTATCCCCTGTCTTTAGCATAGTTGAATAATATATGTGATACGCGCCGGATATTATTCGCCATGTAATTTTTTCCCTTATTGGCATAACTATCTAAAAAGTTTGTTATATCCTCTGAGGTAATATCATCAATTCTTCTTTTATGAAATGGTTTCAAATGATTGTCCAGAATCTGCCTATATGAATCTTTTGTAGCTTTTCTAAGGTGGCCGAAATGGATATTTTTAAATTTGGGAATGACATCAATTAATTTAGTACCAGCGTTCTTTCGTTTGTTTCTTTGTTTTCGAACGTTGAGATCTATCCCTTTTGCCACATCTTTTTTTAAATTGTGGGCTTCCTGCCTTGCTTCTTTGATACCTATGGTAGGGAAACGGCCTATTGTGTAGCGTTTGGCATAGCCGTTGATACTATACCTATAGATCCAACTTTTTGTGCCTGATTCAAAAATTCTAATTCCTAAATTTGTTATTTCTGAATCCTTTATTGTGATACTTTTTTTATCTGTCGGGGATGGATGAGATTCTATAAATTCGTTTGTTAACTTGAGTCTCATATTATATTTTGTCTTAAATTGATGCTTACAGGCTTTCAGGGCCATTCCATCCCTATTATAGGACATTTTGAGGACAATATATAACTGATATAGGGTGTATAAAGTGCCGTTTAAATCGTATGAAGGGCATTAAATCTTTTAGTCTTAATCCAAAAGGCTTTTAAAAAATCTAGGCTGATCCCTGACTTTTCAAGGCCAATAGGTCTCTTCTTGAGATATGGTGCTTTTGATTCTTCTTCCGGCCTAACGAATCATGGGCGGAGGTTCGAAGGATGATCAGGATCATTTCACACCGGTGGCATTTGTGAAGCTGCTCTCTAACGGGAAGGACCATTGAAGTGATCCCATCCGAGACCGGAGCGCTCCATGATTCTCAGCCGGTGAGTTTTTGGATTACTTTTTTGTCATTCAAAAAAGTGATAGAAGTACGACATTGTTCTAAAAATGGAGCAACAGTTTTCTTACGCCTCGTATGATCCAAAAGACACCATAAAACAAAGAGCTTCATTCCTTCACCCTCTTGACCTCCCTCCGTAATAAATACAGGCTACTGACCCTTATACTGGAAGTGACCGCTTAGTTTTAATATCATCCCATTCATAAACTAAATCTTTATTTAGTACCGTTTGAGCTATGACACAACCCGATACCTTATCTCAATCCAGGAGTCAACAGGTGCAGCAGTGGCGCTGCCAGACTGTTTGTAAAAACCGTACATCGTAATCTATTTATGATAGAGGGGCATCCTGAAGAACTGATCAGGAATTATAAAATTATAAGTCCCCGGATACCGAAAATAATAAGCTGCGACAGTACCTAATCCAGAATCTTAGACCTTAACCAGACGATGAGCAACCACCAAGAAAATCAACACCTCAATATTGCAGTTGCCCAGTTTCAACCCAAAGACGGAGATAAAGCCTATAACCTGTCTGTCATTGAAAAACTGACCAGGCAGGCCAAACAAGAAGGAGCAGACCTCATCAGTTTCCACGAAATGTGCATCACAGCCTATACTTTTACCAAAGATCTGGCCCTCAAGGAGATGAACGAACTGGCAGAAGAGGTACCCGATGGCGAAAGTACGCAGAAGTTAATGCACCTGTCAAAACAATACGATATCCCTATACTCGCCGGACTGGTAGAACAGGAGAATGACACCTTCTACAATACCTACATTGCGGTCTCAGGGGATGGAGTCCTGGCCAAATTCAGAAAGCTGCATCCCTTCATCAATGGTCATATCTCACCGGGTAACGAATACGTCGTCTTCGATCTGCTCGGATGGAAATGTGGCATCCTCATTTGCTATGACAACAATATCATCGAAAATGTGCGTGCAACGGCCCTGTTGGGCGCCGAGGTGATCTTTGCGCCTCATGTGACCGGTTGTACTCCCTCCACCATGCCTGGCAGAGGTTTTGTAGATGATGCGCTGTGGCAAAACCGCGAAGACGATCCCGTTTCACTGCGCCTCGAATTTGACGGCCCCAAGGGACGACGATGGCTTATGCGATGGCTACCCGCCCGCTCCTATGACAACGGCGTGTATTACGCCTTCACCAACCCGATAGGCTACGATGGGGATCAGCTCAAAAATGGCAATTCCATGATCCTCGATCCCTATGGCGAAGTTCTCTCCGAGATAAAATCCTTTGATGATAAGATAACCGTTGCACGAATTACCAGGGAAAAGCTGAAACAGTCCGGTGGATGGCGATACCGCAACGCCCGCCGGCCGCAGCTGTACCAGGATATCCTCGGGCAGGACCATCAGTCGGAAACCAAGCCCGTTTGGATGAAGAACGAAGAAGAGGGATCAAAATGAATTGGCTTCCTATCCTACAGCATGTTTCTCATCGGCCTGCATTACCAGCAACAGCAGCACAAACTCCAGTGCAATAATAAGAGCTATGCCGACTAAGTGAACGACCTGATAAACCGGCGGCATGCCCAGGTAGTAAAGCCCTATGCCGGTAGCGGTCTGGAACAGGAGTAAGCCAAAGATCCAGTTACCTATTTTTGACAACAACGGCGACTGGGCGTGCCATCGGGCAAAATACAAGGTGATTGCCCCACAGATCAGCACGCCCCAGGAAAAGGATCGATGCAGCTCATCCACAGAACCTACCTGGGAAATCCAAGTAGCGCGGTCGGGCGGTGAAGCCATATTCTTAAGCAGATCAATGGCTTCGCGCACTTGAGTACCGATGCTGAGTTGTACAAATGTTATGAGCAGCAGCAGTCCCCCACTTATCAACAGCCAGCGACGGGCTGAGCGGGAGAGCTGAATGGAAAACTGCTGCTCTGATGCTTTAAAGACGGCGAAAATGAGGATCATCATGATGAACATCGCCAGCAGCATATGAAGGGTAATCAACCACTCATTAAGGCCTGTGATCACGACCTGCCCGCCGAGCCAGCCCTGCACTAAAACAAGCACAAAGGCAGCCCCAGAATTGTAGAATACGGCGGATTCTTCTTCTCGATATCGGAATGAAAGCACAAAGGTGGCAGTTATTAATAAGCCGATGATGGCACCAATCAGCCGATTAATATATTCGGTCCAGGTTTTAAGGGCATTAAAGGCCGAAGCATCAAAGCCGGGCGGCAGCTCAGCAACAGTTGTAGGTGGGATCCACATGCCAAAGCATTTGGGCCAGTCCGGGCAACCGAGCCCCGCGCCGGACGCGCGCACAAGCCCCCCGACGAAGATCAGGAAAATCGTTGCTCCTACTGTAGTTAAGGCTACTTTTTGATACGTATTAAGCGTCATACCTTTTTGATTCAACAAAATCGATCCATTCTTTAGAGTACCACTTTTCAATAAATATTGCTACCTTAAGGCCTTCCAAAATTTATTGATTTGGCATGAAGTTAAGCACAGATTTTACTCTTTCAAAGTTTCTAAACACCGAAAAGCTGACAGCCTATTATGAGCTGACCAAGCCGGGCATTACGCTTACGGTTTTGGCCAGTATGCTGATCGGCTTTATCCTTGGTTCTGGCAGTAGTATCGACTATATACTGATGCTTCATGCTGCCTTTGGCACCTGGATGATTGCCGGGGGGACTGCCGCCCATAACCAATTTTTAGAATGGCGTTTTGATCGACGAATGAAACGAACTCAAAAACGTCCGGTCCCCTCCAGTAAAATCTCTCCTCGCCAAAGTGTTCTATTTTCTCTTGGACTTATCTTTGCCGGGTTGATCTACCTGATGTTTGTAGTCAATTATGTAGCTGCGATTGTTTCGCTCCTCACCACATTGATTTATCTTGGAGTCTATACCCCTATGAAAAGGGTATCCGTTGTGAATGTGTTTATTGGTGCCATTCCCGGGGCCTTACCCCCTGTTGGCGGCTGGGCAGCCGCTACCGGACATTTAGGTAGTACCGCCATGTGGATACTGTTTGCCATCGTATTTTTGTGGCAGGTCCCTCACGTGATGGCTATTGCCTGGGTTTGTAAAGATGACTACTCCAATGCAGGCTTTCGCATGCTCCCCAGAAACGATTCTTCCGGATTCAAAGCAACGGCACTGATTCTCCCCTGCCTGCTTGCCCTTCTTCCTATCTGCTATGGTTTATTTTACGTAGGCATGAACAGCTGGCTTTACCTGGCGGGCGCCCTCATCAGTAGCATAATATTTCTCTTTTATGGTCTTATCTTTAGTATAAACCGTGATAAAGCCTCCGCCAAGAAGCTAATGTTTGCCTCTTTTGGTTACCTTCCTGCTATCTGGGCCTTTGTGATTCTCGATTTATTGCTGCTCTAAATAGAAAAGTCCTTGAGAGTTCAATAGGTATAAGTCAATAGATCTTTCTCACTGGTAGTATACTCACACAAACTTTTATAGATAAATTATCTCACCTTCATTTTGGCTCGGTCCGAAAATGAACTAAAAGGTCACGGCAAGAAATTCGTTTGCCGCGTTTGTTTTAGCTGCACTGCATAATTTCTGATGGTCCTTACCACTATACCTCAGTAAAGTTACTTCAACACCTCTTTTGCTCGTGTTATGCGGTCGGTAGTAATACCATCTACGCCCATTTTGGCCATACGATTCATAGCTTTACCTTCATTGACGGTCCACACATACAGCTTCATCCCGGCCTCATGGCTCGCTTTTACCAGTTCTGGGGTAGCCCCTTCAAAATGAATATCCAGACCATCGATATTATGATCTTTTACCTTTTGAAGGAGTTCTGCATCAATAGGTTCATACTGACCCATCGCATTCCGTGAAGCCGAGCGCAACCAGTAGGCCGGTACCTCCGGCAACTGCTCTTTACTGGCTTTTACCACTTCCCAATCAAAGGCAATGATTACCATCTGTTCCTTCTTATCGCTCTGCTCAATAATCTCTTTGATATAGGGTACCGCACGCTCCGAATCCTTTATTTCGATAAACAATTGTTTGCCCTTGGGGACGGAAGCCACTATCTCTTCCAAAAAGGGGATCTTCTCGCCTTTAAACGCTTCATCTTTGAATGAACCCACATCCACCGTTCGCAGTTCTTCTGAACTGGTTTCCATAACCGATAAGTCTTTATCACCGGTACGGTCAGTCGTTTTATCGTGAATGCCCACAACCCTTTTATCGGCTGATAAATATACATCCACTTCTACCGCATCGGCATCTTTTTGCCAGGCCGACTCTACCGCAGCCATCGTGTTTTCCGGATTCTTATAGGAATCCCCGCGATGGGCGATAATTTCGATGGAGGGGGGTACCTTTGCCTGATTATCCTGCTGTTCAGAAGTCTCGCCTTCACTGCTCCCGCATCCCTGGAGTACCAGCAGACAGCATAATGTAGATAACAACAATCCCAATTTTGAGCTCATATTCATCTTAAAAAAGTTTTTATTTACGTTTAAGAGGCTTTTGCAAAAGCCTTCGTTTAAATTACCATGATAATCATATTGTCAAAATATAGGAAAAAGCTAACCGCTATACCCGCTTTGCTCCCGGGGTGCCATTTTCAACCACAAACGAGGCCCTTGTTTTTATAGGAGCGCCCTTTT
Organism: Fodinibius salsisoli; assembly: GCF_026229185.1. Classification (GTDB taxonomy): domain Bacteria; phylum Bacteroidota; class Rhodothermia; order Balneolales; family Balneolaceae; genus Fodinibius; species Fodinibius salsisoli. The sequence continues at coordinate 13,774 of NZ_JAGGJA010000008.1, forward strand.
TCTCTACATAGGGCATGACCCGAAAGTCGGCTTTGAGCTGTTCCGGTGTTACCTGGCAGCGCACATAGCCCCGCTGGCGATTAACGAATTTTATCCACGGATTTTCGGCTAAATACTTCTTCCCGGATGCGGTTATATCAGCCCCGTCACCAGCAGATGAGATGCTTGTTCCCACCAGTTCCGTTCCCAACACCGGCGATTGTGGATCACTAAAATCTTCTAACAAATCGCTCACAAAATTACGATGGATATCTCCGGTTAAGACTACAAAGTTTGAGACTTCATGCTCTTTGACAGCCTCAAATAGTCGGTTACGTGATGCGGTGTAACCATCCCACTTATCCATGCTATAGCTCTCACCCGGACCTTCCTTGCGATCCATTTGTCCCATAAATACCTGCTGGGGCAAGATATCCCACACCGCTGATGATTCCTGCAGCTCATTAAATAGCCACTGCTCCTGCTCATCTCCGAGCATTGTACGCGCCGGATCCAGTCGCTCAGCACAGTTTGCACTATGACTTGTTCCACATGCAAAATCAGTTCGGAACTGGCGGGTGTCAAGCACATTGAATTGTGCCAGATTCCCATAAATAAATCGCCGGTACAACTGTGTCTCAATATCAGCGCCCGGCTTGGCCGGCATCCGCAACGGCATATGCTCATAATAAGCCTTGAACGCTCGCGCTTTCAGATCCTGGAATGCAGCTTCATTTTGAGGATCAGCCGATTCATTTATTCCCGCCCAATTATTTTTCACCTCGTGGTCATCCATCGTCACAACCCAAGGGAAAGCTGCATGGGCTGCTTGCAGGGAAGGATCGCTCTTATATTGCGCATGCCGGATACGAAAATCAGCCAGTGAGTGAATAGTCTTCTTGGGAATATGTCCCCGTCCTATATGTCCTTGTCCATCGCCTTCATAAATATAATCCCCCAGGAAGAAGACGACATCCAGGTCTTCATTAATCATGTGATCATAGGCCGTATAATAGCCTGAGGCGTAATTTTGGCAAGAGGCAAAGGCAAAATTAAGCTGACTGACCATCTCATTGGCCGCTGGAGTGGTTTTTGTCCGCCCCACGGGACTCACTTCCGATCCGGCCTTAAATCGATAGTAGTATTCACGGTTTGGTTGTAGACCTTCAACTTCGATATGTACCGAATGGGCCCATTGTGATTTCGCGATAGCAGTACCGCTTTTCACAATGTTATTAAACGAATCATCCTCGGCTATTTCCCATTGTACTTCACGAGGTTCAGATTCCATGCCGCCCCCAATAGTGAGCGGTTCGGGAGCCAGGCGTGTCCACAGCACAACGCCATCAGGCAGGGGATCGCCCGAAGCAACTCCCAGTTGAAATGGGTAACCTTCCGTTTTAGAAGGCGTATGAGGAACCGGGGCATTGGTTGCTTTGCTATTACTACACGCGAGAGGCCATAATGATCCGATGATACCACCACCGATCACAAAACTGCCCAGCCGCCGGGTTCTTTTCAAAAAGCCCTTTCGATCTATAGACTCTGACAGCCAACCCTGTTCCCTGGACTGTTCGTGTTCTGATGACTTTTTCCCATCGTCGTTATTTTTATTGCTCATTGTTAATACATTGTTATTTACAATCTACCTTATATTTCTATTCTCCATCTGACCGCCAAAGCAGCGGTCAAATGGGATCGTTGCTTATCCCACTACTTTTACCAGCCCGGATTCTGTTCTAAATTTTGGTTTAATTCTAAATCTTCTTTTGGTAACGGATAATAATAGTCCTTGGGCTCCTCAAATGTGCCACCGGAGAACAGTTTTAAGTTTCCGGATGTCCCATTGGTAAGAGGTCGTTCATTAATATTAATTTTTGCCGTTACTTCCGCAGGTGCTCCCGAGTCATCTCCATCATGTACATAGACATCATAATTACCATCCTTATTAAAGTCATGGGCTCCCAAACCTGAGAAGTATATACCCCTTATCGGTTTTTCAACCTTTTTGCCTTCTTTCCATCTCATTAAGTCGCTCCAACGCAGCCCTTCATTAACCATTTCTACTCTACGTTCCCGTCGGATCTCCAGAATTACGCCTTTATTGGCCCCCTGCTCAAGATTCTGATACATAGCCTCCTGATAAGGATCGGGGTTCGCATTGGCATCGGCCATATTTAAGTGGGGCATACCCACACGATCTCTCAATTTATTAATCGACATATCCAAATCTGCTTGCGTAAGCGTTCCTAACTCTGCTTTTGCTTCAGCATAAATCAGTAACGCCTCGGCATAACGGAAAAGGATAACATCGTTATACGATCCACCCGAGCCCCATTGTGGCCCTTTCGGGGGCAACGCTTTTATCACTCTGTATCCTGTTCTCGTTATATCTAAATTGACGGGTTCACGATCATCCGAACCATAGGTAGCATAATCAGGTCCTGCTGTAGTTTGGGTTAATCTTGGATCTCGATTCTGCATCTCCTCATAGAATCCAATGGTTTCATAATCAGCCTGATCGGTAAATCGGCTACCGTCACGCATTAAATAGCTATTGACAAGCTCTTTTGTGAGCCCCCACCGACCCTGCGTCGGTGCCGTCATCCTATAGGCTAAATCGTGCGTTCGTTTGCCAAATTCATAATCCACAGCTAAAATGGTCTCAGTCATATCTTGATTACTTCTCGCAAACAAATCCAGATATGCCCGGTCTTCACCACCATTGATATACAAAGTGTACGCCCCGGAATCTATCAACTCCTCAGCAGCTGAGGCCGCCTCTATCAAGAATTTACCGGAACCTTCTAAATCATGATATTTTCTAAAAGTCCCTTCGAACAAACAGATCCGGGCTTTTAAAATAAGTGCCGTGTATTTTGTAACCTCATTTAATTTTTTTTCTGCAGGAATATTATCGACAGCATAATTTATATCGGTAAGAACGGAGTCCATGACTAATGCTCGTGAGTCCCGGGCTTTATTCAGTAATTCTTCATCATCCGCTTCCAACACTTCGCTATACCAGGGGACATCTCCAAACCGTTTCACTTTCTCGTAATAAAAATAGGCTCGAAAAAACCTGGCTATGCCAGAGTATTTGGCCTTGGCACCCGCATCATCTACCCTGTCATAGTTTTCGAGGAAATAGTTTATTCTTCGCAGATACCCCCAAGACCATCCTCCGCTACCTCTGCCTGTTGGTACCGTACGTGAGCCTTCAACTCTGCTGGCAGCACTCACTCCCAGAATATTATCTGAAGCGGCGTCATCCATATACACCGATTTCTTGGGCAATACAGCATACAAATCATTGGTGTACACTCTTAAATCATCACCTGTATTGAAAAATTCTTCTGCTGTTATAGCATCATCAGGAGGTTGATTAAGTATATCCTGACAGCTTGCAGCTATTAGGAACAACATTACGATTGTTGACAATTGTATTATCCTACTCATTGTGATACCTATTTTCATTATATAGTTAAAAAATTCGCTGATAAATCTGCTTAGAGATTGGCGGGGAACCATTACAGGCTAATTTGCACACCTGCAGAATACGTCTTACCCATGGGATATAGCTGTGTATTGGTAGCAGGTTTGGCACTAACACCATTGGGATTTGAATAACTTACATGGGCCCCTACTGCTTCAGGATCCAGGTAATCCGTTAACCCTCCAAAGGTCCAGGTAAATAAATTTTCACCACTAAAGAAGATTCTTAACCGTTTGACATTAATTTTTTGTGTGAGGCTCAGCGGAAGGGTGTAGCCCAAAGTTAAATTTTTGATTCTCAGATAACCTATATTTGTTAAATAGTGGTCATTGAGATTAGCTGACATACGTCCTGAACTAAGGGCATTATACGCCCTTTGCCGTTGAGGATAAATTCTATTGGGATCATTCGGATGTTTCGGATCCCAGACTTTATCCAACAAATCTTTCCTGATAAAAGATACATATGGTCTGTGAAAAGTAGCCCAATACAATGGACCTGACGGGTACCAATGTTGTTTCGCAACGCCCTGCCCAATTACAGAGAGATCGAAATATTTCCAGTCGGCATTGATGTTGAAGCCAAAAGGAAACTGTGGCATGGCGTTTCCGATGGGTACCAGATCTCCACGGTCTTCCAGGGTATTAGCGCCGTTGTTAATCATACCATCTCCATTTACGTCCACATACTTAAGATCTCCTCCCTTCAGGTAATTCCAATCAGAATTTGACCCGTAGTCAAGTATTCCCCTGTAAACTTCAACTAAATTATCTCGGCCAAACTTATTCTCAAATGCCGCTGCAGCTTCATTTGATTGAAATTGGCCATCAATACGATAGCCCCAAATTTCGCCAACTTCCTGTCCTTCCCAAAAGGTGCTTAGTAAACCATTTGGATTATCAAATTTTGTGATGACAGCCTTATTGTTTGATACATTTGCTTGTATATTAAAAGAAAGTTCAGAACCCATGACATCAAACTGGTCATTATAACCAACGGTTAATTCAAACCCTCTGTTTCGCATAGATGCATAGTTTCTTCTCGGCTCTGAAGCGCCAAATACAGCAGGCAGTGGCCTTCCGGGCAGATACATATCGCTGGTATTGCGTTCATACAGATCAACAGAAGCCGATAGTTTATCCTCAAGAAACCCCATGTCAACACCTATGTTCGTTGACGTAATTTTTTCCCAGGCAATATTCGCCGGAAGTGGTTCTGGTGCCCGGGCATAATTAACTTCTTGACCATCAACTAACCAAGATTTCCTACCCATCCCTATAAGTTCTCTGAAGGTGTTTACCCCTACACTTTGGTTGCCCAGCTTTCCGTATGAAGCCCTCAACTTTAATGAGGAAATCACATTGTCTACAGCGGAGGTCCAAAATTTTTCATTATCTACTTGCCAACCTATACCTACTGACGGAAACAATCCCCACCGATTATCCTTTGGAAAACGAGATGATCCATCATAACGGGTATTCACCTCCAGTAAATATTTGCCATCATAATTGTAATTAAAACGGCCGAAATAACCTTGAAGAGCCCAGTCTAATGTCGATCCTGACATATCTAACATTTCAGTTCCAAATGAGATATTGGCCTTATCCCTTGTGAGCAGATCCTCAATTCTCGCTCCCACTCTGTCACGGTCAAACACCTCTTGGTTATAACCAAGCATTAACTTAAAATTATGCTTGTCTGCAATATCCTGGGTATATGTTCCATACATATTCAAAGCCTGGTAATAATCCTTCCAACGCCACTCATTATGCCGATTAAGGCCAGCCCCCTCTATTAATTCAAGTTCATTACCTGACAGATAAGAAAAGGGGGTATAGGTATATGTGCGATCATTTCTGTCAATGGAGTAGCTGTAATCCATCTTAAGCTCTAATCCCTGAACAGGGTTTACCTCAGCTTTTAATGTATTTGTCTGCTTTTCGTACTTCCATCGGCGATGAGCAGCTCCCTCTTTCAAGGCCCCCATGCGGCCTACATACCCATTTCTGGTTCGTCCAATACTTACGCCATACCCGTCTATAAAAGCTGGATAATTGGGAAAAGCATCACGCCATTTACTAACACCAAAGGTACCGCCCCAACCATTTTTGGTGCCAGCAAATTCTTCATTAAACCTGCTACTGAATTTGCTGATAGCAGATAGTTTTAACCAGTCATAGGGAGTGATATTCAAGCTAACCTGGAGGTTATATCGCTTTAGCTTAGAATCCTGAATATTTTGAACTTTATCCCGCTGGTATATCCTCCCTGATATAAATCCATTAATTTTATCAGAGCCTCCGGAGACAGATATATTATGCATCACATGTGGACGCCGTTTCTTAAACAGGAGATCATAATAATCAGTTTTCCCATAGAATTTATAGGTCCCATCCGGTTGCTCCTCATAATAGGGTTCTATCTCACCCTTCCCCACTTGTTCGGCAATATCCCAATCCTCACCCTCATAACACACATAACAACCACTATGATACGAACCAATGGCTTCATCCGCCCACCGGGCATAGGTAGCGGGATTAGTCACAAAATCCGTACGAGTCGTATTGGTTGTAAAACCGGTATTATTGGAATATTCTACTTCAAACTCTCCCTCCGTACCCGTTTTGGTAGTTATCAAAATGACTCCAAAAGAACCTCGCGCGCCATAAATAGCTGCAGCTTCAGCATCTTTCAAGACCGTAACACTTTCAATATCATTGGGATTTACATTCGCAAGATCTTCCTCGATTCCATCAACTAAAACAAGAGGCGATCCGCCATTTATCGAGTTAAAACCACGAATATTAATGGAAGCCGTCTTCGATGGATCTCCACCACCTGCATTTCTAACATTTAAACCCGGAATAGCTCCCTGCAAAGAACTTGCTATATCAGCAGACGGACGCGTTGCAATATCCTCAACTTCCATTTCACTAACCGAGCCAACCAGATTTTCTTCTTTTTGGGTACCATAGCCGACTACAACCATTTCTTCTCCAGTAATAGCCTCCTGCTGCATTTCAATATTGATTTTCTCACGTTCATTTATAGGTATAACTTTCGTTTTATACCCCACAAATGTGGCTATCAACGTATCCTGCAGGCTCTCGACAGTAAGCTCAAAAGCTCCCTCACTATCAGTAGAGGTCCCTGTCGTAGTTCCCTTAACCATAATATTAACACCAGGCAGACTCTCTTGAGTATTAGCGTCATAAACAGTTCCTTCCACGGTCTCTGCAACCGGATCATCTTTTCCTACCGTTTTAAAATCAGATACGTTAACCGTTATCGTTTTATTAATCTGCCTAAATTTTAGGCCGGTCTCTCTTGCAACCAACCTTAAAATGTCAGCTACAGAACGTCGTTTGTCTGTGAATGATACACGATAAGGCATCGCTTCTATCCGATATTTGCTATATAGAAAAGAAAAAGACGTCTCAGATTCGATACCGCTAAAAACACTTTCAACTGAGTTATTTTCAGCAGCAATCTCGACAAAAACATCTTCTATGCTTTGGGCAGAGCTATGTTCTGCCATGACTAATGGAGCTAACAAACAACACATTAGTAATCCCAGTAAGGCATCACGTGACATACGATAGGCTGTTCTTAGTATTGTTTTTTTCATATCTTATAAAAGATTAATGGGTTCTTTATTACTCGTTAATTGACGGCTCGCTTACTACATGCGCCAACATTGTTAGGTAAGCGGGCCTTTTTTATTCGTATATGTTATAACCGGTTTATTTACATCTTCCTCCTGTTATAATTATCCCCCCTTCTGTGGATTTATAATCCACATCCAGAGCAAACTGCATAGCTTCTAACACATTTTCTAAACTTTCTTCCTGTTGTTCGCCATGTAACACACAACTTTTTATGGCCTCATTTTCGATGCTAATTTCTGTGCCGTACCATCGCTCCAGGGTTGCCACAATCTCTGCTACAGTTTTATTGTGGAAATATAAAACTCCATCCCTCCAGGATATTAGCCGGCGAATGTCACCAGATTCTTTTGTAAACTTTTGGCTTTTTTTGTCAAATGCAGCCCATTGGTTGCGGGTTAATAACATTGCATCTGGAGAGTCAGCCTGCCCCTTTTCTACCGATACCTTTCCATGCTCAACCGCCACTTTCACATCTTGTTCACCAGGAAATGCTTTTATATTAAAAGCGGTGCCTAAAACGGTAGTCTTTAAATTACCGGCATGAACTTTGAAAGGACGTTCCTCATCTGGTGCCACTTCAAAGAAGGCTTCACCTTCCAAAAATATTTTACGACTTGCAGTTCCAAACTTTTCAGGAAAGCGTAACGTACTTTCCGAGTTTAGATGTACCTTACTTCCATCACTTAATGTTAGTATTGCCGTTTTACCAGCCGGCATCGTGCGTTCCACATAGGTAATTTCTTGGTCTAAAAAATGACTTTGCCATACATAAATACCCACGCTCGCTGAGAGTGTTAACAGTATAACCGCTGCCGTAGCGACCCATTGGTATTTATCTTTTTTGTGTAAATAGGTATTTGGAAGAGATGATATTGATGAGTCAGCTGTTGCATCAGGAGTCCTATCATCGATCTTCTGCAACAAGGTTGCTTTAATATGTCCTTCATCAATGTTTCCTGTACTACTACCGGCATTTCTGATAGCAAACTGCTCCAATCGATCAGCATGTGAAGAATCCTGTTGCAGCCAAGCCTCTATTTGTTCCTCTTCGGCCTGGGTACAGCTTCCTTCTAAATAACGCCTGAGTAATATGTCGCCGGGGTCGTTCATCATACATTAGATTCTTTTCTTCCTTCCATTTATATATATGCTTAAAACCCAAGGGTACCCTCATAATTTTTTTATTTTTTTAAATGAGGTTTTATCAACATGAGGGACAGAAAAATCACCTGCTGACTGATTTTCATATGCCAATGAAGGTGATGGATTAAGAAGTGAAGGAGAATCTCAGCGATTAAAGACAGGACGTCCACCTTCAAGAAGTTGTGGAAAAGGAACTTACAAAGAAGCTAAGATCTCAGACTCGAAACTCATCCAACTCTACGCGTAATATTTTCAACGTATGACTAATTTGCCCCTCTACCGTTTTTGGAGAGATGCCCATTTGGTCTGCTATCTGATTGTACGTCAGACCTTTATCCCGGCTTAACCTAAAGGCTTGCTTTGCCCTGGTGGGCACCTGTTCCAGCGCCTGCTGATAGGCATTAGATAACTCTTTTTTTGCTAATTGGCCATCAACGGTATGAACTGAGACGGGTACCTTTTTAGCATAATCATAATCGAAGGAGGGTTTTCTCTTTTTGCTTCGGAGGGAATATAGCGCATGGTTTCGGGCCATTTTGAGTATATAACCCTTCACTTTTGGATGGTCAGGATTTATGATTTCTCTCTTTTCCCAGACCTTAATAAATACTTCCTGCACCCAATCTTCTAATTCTGTCTTATCGGATGTATAGTACGAGAGCAAGTTAGATACCGCCTGGACGTGGGTATCAAAAAGCTTGTTGAACTGTCTTTTAGAGAGCATCACGAACCAATCGTCATCTTATAAGCCGTTAAAAGTTCAGCCAGTTAGAATATCATTTACTATCCTTCATTCCTTAATGGGTTCAAATATAATTGCTCCAAACCATTTAGTCTTTACCAAAATATTAAGTAAATGTTATGAACATTTTTTGATAAAGGTTTCTTTGTTGCTATTCAATTCTTCTCCTATGGTCCTGACTTATGTTGATAACAGGATATAAATACCGGCAGCCAATATTCCTCCTGCAATAGGAGCCAGTACCGGAATCCAGGAATAGCTCCAATCACTGGTGCCTTTATTAGTAATGGGCAAAAGAGCATGCATGATTCTTGGACCTAAATCCCGCGCCGGATTTATGGCATACCCCGTTGGACCGCCAAGCGATAATCCTATCCCCAGAACTAACAGTCCTACAGGGAGAGCCGATAAGGCCCCTAACCCAAAGCCTACTTCCTTACCACCAATCGTAATGGTCTCTAAAAGCTGGCCGTTGGCTCCAATAAATCCCGGTGATACTAAATACAGCACACCCAATACAAGGATTAGCGTGCCAATTGCTTCGGTTAAGAAATTAGAGGAATACCTCCTGATATTGGGAATTGTACTATGACAGGCTAAAATAAGTCCTTCATCTGTTGTCTCTTGAAAGTGGTCGCGATACGATAACCATACCAATAAAGCTCCAAGGGCACCTCCAATGAGCTGTGCTACAATATAAGGGAACACCAGGGACCACTTAAACAAACCTGCTGCTGCAAGCCCAACGGTCACAGCCGGATTAATGTGGGCACCGCTAAACTGTCCCATAGTAAATACTGCTACAAAAACCGCGATTCCCCATCCCCAGGTTATGACAATCCATCCGCTGTCTTTTCCTTTTGTCTTATTCAACAAAACGTTTGCTACTACTCCATTTCCGAGTAGTATCAGGATGGCTGTGCCAATGATTTCTGCAATAAATGGAGACATAAATATTTCGTAATTATAGAGTTAAAGATATTAGCTTATTGATTACCAATATTTCAGCTACATACATCACTTTTCACTGGGAGTCATTGCTTAGCCCCATTTTTGGACCAGCTTAAAGCGGTTTCCAAGGCTCTATTCCATTCTCCCTTCATTGGTTCTATTTCATCATCAGAAAGCTGGGGAACAAACTTTTCATCTTGTTGCCACTGGCTGTTAATTTCTTCTTGGCTTTCCCAATAATTCACAGCTAAACCCGCCAGGTAAGCCGCTCCTAATGCCGTTGTTTCCAGTGTTTTAGGCCTTAATACCGGTACTTGCAATAAATCAGACTGAAACTGTACTAGCAGATCATTGGCTGCTGCCCCACCATCTACCCGTAACTCTTTAATTTCTATGTTCGAATCAGCCTCCATTGCCGTAATTACATCCATTGTTTGATAGGCAATACTCTCGAGCGCGGCCCGGGCTATATGCCCGGCATTGGCACCACGCGTTAACCCAACCATAGTACCGCGGGCATGCTGATTCCAGTGAGGAGCACCCAGCCCCGCAAAGGCAGGAACTAAATAGACTCCGTTGTTATCTTCCACAGAAGCAGCCAGGGCTTCTATTTCTGAAGCTTCACGGATTAACCCCAGCTCATCACGCAGCCACTGAACCACCGCCCCGGCAATAAAGATGCTCCCCTCAAGGGCGTATTCTACGCTACCGTCAATTTCCCAGGCTATCGTCGTTAATAAATTATTTTCTGAAGTAATGGGCTTTTGTCCGGTGTTCATAATCATAAAACAGCCCGTCCCATAGGTATTTTTTACCATCCCCGATTCAATGCACCGCTGACCAAAAAGAGCTGCCTGTTGATCGCCGGCAATACCAGAAATAGGAATATTATCCGCAAGAATTTTGGTTTCTCCGTAGACCTCGCTCGAAGATTTTACTTCAGGAAGCAGTGCTTTGGGAATATCTAACAAATCCAGAATTTCACGGTCCCATTCCCCTTTTTTGATATTATACAGCATCGTTCTGGAAGCATTTGTTGCATCCGTAACATGCGTATCGCCGCGCGTAAAGTTCCAAATAAGCCAGGTATCCATAGTACCAAAGGCAAGCTCCCCGTTTTCGGCACGCTCCCGACCCCCTTCTACATTATCGAGGATCCACTTTATTTTAGTTGCTGAGAAATAGGCATCAATAATAAGCCCCGTCTTATCCCGAATCTTTTCAACTAATCCCTCTTGCTCCTTCAGTGCATCGCAAAATTTTGAGGTTCTTCGATCTTGCCACACAATGGCATTATAGACGGGCTTACCGGTTTTACGATCCCAGAGAAGGGTAGTCTCACGCTGATTGGTGATGCCTATAGCTGCAATATCTTCGGCATGCAACCCGGCCTCAGTTATTGCTTCTGCGGCTACCGAGGATTGGCTAGACCAAATTTTGAGGCCGTCATGCTCTACCCATCCGGGTTTGGGATAAATTTGTTGGAATTCTTTTTGGGCTATCGATTTAGTATTCCCTTGCTTATCAAAAATAATTGCTCTTGAACTTGTCGTTCCCTGGTCCAGAGCCAAAATATATTTGTCGGCCATCCCTTTTACTTATCCCTTAGTTTTTCTTTCAATGTAAGGACAAGCTTAGATAAACCAACTCATCATTTCAAATTATTTTTGCAAATTTTTAAAATAATGGCAAAATAATTTTACTCAGCCACCGGATGAGTATGGAGAGATAATCAACTATTGGTGCTTAATTATTTATCCAATGCCAATATCTACGAGTAGATCACAGATCTAACTTTTTCGGCATAAATAGCTCAGTTTACGAGTAAATGGGCGGATATTTTGCTGGGTCTGCCTCACTCATAATTCCATATATAGCTTCAAAAATATCCTCTTCGTTGGGCTTTGAGAAGTAGTCACCATCCGACCCATAGGCCCCGCGATGCTCTTTGGCAGTGAGACATTGTGGTTCAGAATCAAGATGATAGTATCCCTTCTGCTCCTGCAACACCTGGTTAAGCATGAAAGCTGAAGCCCCACCAGGGACATCTTCATCCACAAAGAGAATACGATTTGTCTTTTTTAGCGACTCAACAATCATATGCTTGCGGTCGAACGGCAGCAGTGTTCGGGCATCAATTAACTCTACCGATATACCAATATCTTCGATCTGAGGCAAGACGGTTTCACATACATTGCAGGTAGAACCATAGGAGACAACAGTGATATCCTGACCCTCCGAAATAATTTCAGGAATTCCAAGTGGTACCGTAAATTCTCCAAGATTCTCAGGCATCTTTTCTTTAAGACGATAAGCGTTGAGTGGCTCAACGACCAATGCAGGATCATCACCCTTTAAAAGTGTATTATACATACCGGCAGCATCAGTGAGGGTTCGGGGAACACACAAATGGATGCCCCGAATGCCATTCAAAATCATTCCCATCGGTGAACCGGTATGCCAGATACCTTCCAGCCGGTGCCCGCGGGTACGAACAATCACAGGGGCCTTCTGCCCGCCCATACTGCGATAGCGCATGGTTGCAAGGTCATCACTTAACCCCTGGAAACAGTACAACAGGTAATCTAAATACTGGATTTCGGCAATGGGACGAAGTCCCCGCAAGGCCATGCCAACGCCTTGACCTAATATCGTGGCTTCCCGGATGCCCGTATCACTTACCCGAAGCTCGCCAAATTTCTGTTGCATATTTTCAAGCCCTTTGTTGACATCTCCAAGCTTTCCGGTATCTTCTCCAAAAGCCAGCGTCTGTGGATATTTGTCAAAAAGCCTCTCAAAGTTATCCCGTAGTACAATGCGTCCATCAACCTGCTTGGGATCTGCGTTATATTCGGGTTTTACTTCTTCAATGTTTAATGGAGATTGCTCTGTCTCACTGTAAAGGTGCGAATGGTACCTTTCTTTATTTGCTTTGTGGCTTTCTTCCAACCAAGCCAGTAACTCTTTCTTGGCAGGTAAATCTTCATCACGGATAATTCGGCAAGCCCGACGAGCCCCGGATACAGTATGTCGGCGTAACGGGACCATCGATGCATTCATCTGTCGTTTTACCGTTCGCAATAATTTACTGTGAGAACTCTCTTTAATAATCTTGTCTAAGATCTCATTAACCTCCTCAAGATCTTCACCAAGTTCTGAAGTAAAAGATTGCCAGGCAGCCTTTTTTGCCGACCGTGCCTCTTTTTTTCCCTCTTCTTGCAGCGCTTCTAATTCTTCAGCCGTTGCTATACCTTCCTCCAAAATCCAGTCTCGCATCTTGGCGATACAGCAATGCTCTTCTTCCCAATCTAATCGTTCATCCGACTTATACCGTTCATGCGAGCCCGAAGTAGAATGCCCCTGAGGTTGTGTCACTTCCTGCACATGCACAAGGACCGGAACATGTTCCTCCCGAGCCAATTCAGCAGCCTCTTGATAGGTCTGCAACAACGCTTGGTAATCCCAGGCTTTGACCGTAAGGATCTCCAGCCCATCCTTCTCTTCGGTTCGCTGAAATCCAGACAACACTTCAGAAATACTCTCTTTTGTTGTCTGATATTTGCGTGGCACAGAGATACCGTACCCATCATCCCAGACAGACAATACCATCGGCACCTGTAACACACCTGCGGCATTCACCGTCTCCCAAAAAATACCTTCGGAAGTACTGGCGTCACCTATCGTCCCCCAGCCAATCTCTTTTCCTTCGGTCGAAAATTTTTGGAACTCTTCCTGATCTAATAAGGTCTCATGCTCGCGATAGATTTTCGAGGCCTGGGCTAACCCTAACAGACGCGACATTTGTCCGGCAGTGGGGGAAATATCAGGCGAGGTATTTTTAATCTGTGTCAGATCCTTCCAACTACCATCATCGTTGAGGCTTCGTGTACTGAAATGGGCATTCATCTGACGCCCCCCGGAATGTGGATCAGCTTCTACATTGGCATGGGCATAAAGCTGTGCAAAAAACTGTTGCACAGTAACTTCGCCAATCGCCATCATAAAGGTTTGGTCTCGATAATAGCCAGATCTAAAATCCCCCGTTTGAAAGTATTTGGCCATAGCGATCTGTGGTAATTCCTTACCATCACCGAAAATACCGAACTTAGCCTTACCGGTCAGCGTTTCTTTTCGGCCAATATAAGAAACCTCCCGGCTGGTAACAGCCAACTTATAATCTGCCAGGATCTGCTGGATTTCCGTCTCCGTGAAATTGACATCAGAGGTACCGTTCGACCAGGTAATATCTTTTTTCGTCGTTTCCGTAGGTGCCATAATATCTTTATTTCAGTTCAGCCACAAATCAGCTGCGGCATAATCAATATCGCTTAAATACAAAATAACCAAGACCGGGAGACCTGCTCCCATTCAGTAAACTGTTACTCCATAAAACCACCTTTAGTCATTTTTATTGGATCCAGCGCTTCATCCAGCTCTGCATCAGAAAGATCCGTCATTTCCCGGGCCACTTCTTTCACGGGTCGGCCCTCTTTAAAAGCTTTTTTGGCTATTTTTGATCCCAAGTCATAGCCGATAATCGGGTTAAGCGCAGTTACCAATACCGGATTGCGTTCAACCATATCTGCTACTCTTTCCTTGTTAACGGTCAGCCTGGATACGGAACGATCAGCAAGATTTCGTATTGCATTACCTAAAATGGTTATGGATTCCAGCAGGTTATGAGCCACGACCGGCAGCATCACATTCAATTCAAAATTGCCCGATTGCGCCGCTACCGTAATGGCCGAATCATTACCAATTACCTGTGCACACACCATAGTGATAGATTCTTCAATAACCGGATTTATTTTACCTGGCATAATGGAAGAACCGGGCTGAAGGGCTTCCAGCGTAATTTCACTGAGACCACTATTAGGACCAGAATTCATCCACCGCAGATCGTTGCCGATCTTCATCAATCCGGTGGCGATGGTTTTAAGCTGTCCACTCAGCTCAGCAGGTGCATCCACCGTTGACTGTGCCTCAAAATGGTTTTCGGCTTCCCTCAGTTCAAAGTCGATATCCTTTGAGAGACCTTCAGCCATCCCGGAACCAAAAGCGGCGTTGGTATTAAGCCCCGTACCGACGGCCGTCCCGCCCTGGGGCAGTTCAGAAACTCGTTCCAACGCAGATTCCAGCCGTTCTATACCCAGCTGTAGTTGGCGGGCATAGCCATCAAATTCCTGTTTGATAGTAACCGGCATGGCATCCATGAGGTGTGTTCGGCCGGTTTTAACTACATCCGAAAATTCATTCCCTTTGGTTTCAAAAGCTTCCTTGAGATGCGATAGTGCTGGAATCAGATTTTCCTGAACAGCCATAATGGCTGCAACCCGGATAGACGTTGGGATTACGTCATTAGAACTCTGACCATAATTCACGTGATCGTTGGGATGAATCTCCGTCTCTACATCCTCTGCTTTGAGCTCGTTGGCACGCTTGGCAATAATCTCATTAGCATTCATATTTGTAGAGGTGCCCGAACCGGTCTGGAAGATATCTACGGCAAAATCGTGATCAAATTTCCCTTCACTCACCTCTTGGGCCGCTTTTTGGATCGCCTTACCGACCCCTTCCTCAATTTCACCGAGCTTAGCGTTCACTGATGCCGCATTCTTTTTTACCAGCCCCAATGCTTTAATGAAACCACGGCTAAATCGCAGGTTGCTGACCGGAAAATTATCCACAGCACGCTGGGTCTGGGCACCGTAATAGGCATCTTTAGGCACTTTTACATCTCCCATTGAATCTTTCTCGATTCGGTATTCACTCATAATACACTATTGTTCTATTCTAAAAATTTGGATTTATACTGCAACCAATGTGCAATCTTAGCAGGCACTCAAAGGTAGCAAATTTTTAGGAAAATTTGGAGTTTTAAAGAGAGGAAAGTCGCTGCGCGAGCGTCAATAGCCCAAAATTTAATATAGGTTAAGCCTGGCGAAGCCAAGCAAAGATCTTTCGGCCTACGTTTAAATGGGGCTCATAGGGCGCTTAAGCACTATTTTTTCTAAAATGAAGGGAAAATTAAAGCTCTTTAGCGTACATCCGATACGTCTTTTCAATTTGAGCTCCAATCTTCTCAGCTACCCGCATCATTCCCTTATTGGACTCAAGCACCCAGCTTAGCTCAGAAGATCTATATCCTTCCTGCTTGCCACTAATGATAGCTTCTTTATGCAGTAACGCATCGATACCCTTCCCCTGGTATTCCGGTATAACGCCCATCAGTGCCGTCCGAATCTGGTTAATATTGCGTTTGTGCCAAAGCAACTTAAAAATCCCCGTGGGGAAGAGGGTCCCATCCAGATGCCTGAGTGCCTGGTTAAGATCTGGAAGTGCAATAGAGAAAGCTACCGGCTCTCCGTTTATTTCGGCAATATGGGCCACCTTGGGGTCAAGGATAAGCTTCAAATCTTTGGCCAAATCCTCTAATTCTTTCTTCGTCATGGGGATAAACCCCCAGTTCCCTGACCATGCTTTATTATAGATATCCCGGACGATCTTTACTTCTTCATCCAGGTTTTTAAGATTTACTTCTCGAATTTTAAGCATGGGCAACCGGCGGCGCACCACTTCTTCGGCACGGTACATACGATCCAGCGATACCGTGGCCTGCGTAACCCGATAGGCGTATAAGTCCATCTCTTTCCGGAAGCCCGCATTTTTTATCAGCTTGTCGTAATAGGGCTTATGGTAAGGCATCATAATGCTGGGATCATGATCAAACCCATCCACTAAAACACCAATTTCGTCCATCATACTCGGATTGGAAGGCCCCAGCACATCAGTATGTCCTCGTTCCTGGAGCCATCCGGAGGCTACTTTAAGCAACAGGTTGGCTACCGATTGCTCATTAACGCACTCAAAAAAACCGAAGAAACCGGTTTTATTGTTATGGTGTTCATTGTACCGATGATCTCGAATAGCGGCTATCCGTCCGCATACTTCTCCATCACGTTCGGCTAAAAACAGGGCTATTTCCCCGTTTTCAAAGAAGGGGTTGTCATCTTCATCGATAAGCTTTTTTTGCTCCATCTTCAGGGGGGCGATCCAGTGCTCATCGTCAGCATAATGCTGATATGGAAATTCAAGGAATCGCTTACGATCCTGTTTTTCCCTGACCAGTGTGATCTTTAGTGTACGTTGCGAAGATTTCACCATCTATTCATTTTCCAGCAAGGAATGACCATTTTGATCGATGATGCCTTGGTCAATACCAACTTTACGAAATGCTTCCAGGATACGATCGAGATGCTCATCCGTATGGGTTGCCATATAACTAGTCCGCAACAACGACATGCCCTGGGGTACCGCTGGAGGTACCACGGCATTGACATAGACACCGGCCTCAAGCAGCTTCTTCCAAAATCTAAAACACTCTTCCATTTCGCCAATCACTACGGGAATGATAGGCGTCTCACTGCTCCAAACGTTAAAGCCCATATCACGCAGCTCTGTGCGCATGTAATCAGAAATTTCTTTCAGTCGATCCAGGCGCCAGGTTTCTTCTTTTAAAATCTCTAACGCCTTAAGGACGGTCGCTACATTGGCCGGGGGCATTGAAGCACTGAATATATGAGCTGGCGAATTATGACGGATATACTCTATCACTTCTCTATCACCAACCAAAAAGCCGCCTAATGAGGCAAAGGACTTAGAAAATGTTCCACTGATCAGATCCACATCATCCATCATACCGTGGGTAGATGCCGATCCGCGTCCTCCCTCTCCAACAACGCCAATGGCGTGAGCATCATCGAGATACAAGCGCGCACCAAACTCTTCTTTTAAGCGGACTAATTCGGGGACCTTGGCAATGGTTCCTGACATGGAAAAGACACCATCACTAACAATAATCTTTCCGGCCTGCTCATCTGCTCTATTCAACAGCTTTTCCAGCTGCTCCATATTATTATGCTGGTAACGCATAGTCTTGGCATTCGAGACAAGTGTACCAGTTACAATACAAGCATGGTTATCTTTGTCCGAAAATATAATGTCTTTACGTCCGGCAATAGTTTGAATAGAACCTTCATTCGTCTGATACCCGGTGCTAAAAAGAACACAGGAATCTTTGCGCATAAAGTCGGCAAGCTTATCTTCTAACTCGAGGTGTAAATCAAGCGTGCCGTTCAGATAACGCGAACCTGTGCAGCCGGTTCCATATACTTTAATGACATCCCGTGCAGCCTCAATCACCCTGGGATCGTTCGTCAGTCCGAGATAATTATTAGACCCAGCCATTATCACATCATTACCATCAATTTGGACAATGGTCCCATCAGTGGCTTGTAAAGGCTTAAAATAAGGATATAAACCTTCGGATTTTATTTCTTCAGCCTTGGTAAAATTATAGGCTTTAGAAAAAATATCTTTTGTTGTAACGTCGGATTTGGAGTTGGCCATTCGTTCCTACTTTCGACTTTTTATATGAGTGCGTATCGTTGCAAATATACTTCCATATTAAGCATCAATCAAATTATGAATAAGATAATGTTATTTTACCCATATTGATCAGCTACCTGCTGTAGATAGTGTACGTACTGATCGGCTACATGGTTCCAGCTAAATTGGGTCTGCACATACTCCCGTGTTGTCTGCGACAGCTTCTGCAACTCGCCATTGCTTAAAATCGTTCGTACTCTCGCGGCAAATTCATCTGCATTTTGTGCTGGTACGCGATAGCCGTTCTTTCCTTGGGCTATCACATCTTTAATTCCCTCCAGGTCCGCTGCCACGGCCGGTGTCTGGGCCATATTAGCCTCCAGCAGTACAATGCCAAATCCTTCCATATCTCCTTCTACCGGAATATTGGGCATCACAAAAAGGTCAGCCGCAGCGTATGCCTGCTTTAAGACTTCATCAGGCTGACGCCCCAGCAAAAAGATACGATCGCTGCAGCCCATATCTTCGGAGGCCTCGGATATGTTATCGTATTGCGGTCCATCACCTACGGTCACATAAACAACTTGATCCCCCAGCTTCGGCATCACTTCCCGGATAAACCACTCATGCCCTTTACGTTTAACCTTGCGGCCAACGGTGAGCAGCATAAGCTTTTGGTCCAGTGGAATATTAAAATTTCGCTTCAGCCGATCACGTGATTCTTTCTTATCTGGGAAGTGCCCCAGCCTGTTTAAATCGAAGCCATTAGGCAGGGCTACTCCTTTTTCGGGAGGCATACCTCGCTTAATACATTCTTCCCGGGTGGCTCTGGATACTGATATTACGCCATCCAGCTTATCAAAAACCCTGGGTACCAACCACTGATAGATCCCAACCGGCAGTGTTACATCACGGCCGTGGTTAATCGTTACCATTGGGATATTTATGCGGCTTCGAACCAAATAGGCCAGGCTGGCGGTAACCATAGAAGAAAATAAGACAATATCAGCTTGGTGCTCCCGCACCTGATGCGGCAGTTCCATAAGCTCCTTAAATAAAAAAGAAGCAGTCTTTGCCACGATCTTACCTTTGCCGGAGGCATTTACCGTTTCTTTAAATACCTGTACGGAATCTTTTCGCTCTAATTCCCGGATAAGCTGTTGGCTTACCCGCTGCATTCCGCCAACGTTGTCAAGAATCTCCCCTTCATCCGGGTGACTATGTGATACATATAGTATGCGCAAAAGAAATAGGTTGACTTAAAATTTCAATTGAGGCCGTGGCTCGCTTAACGCTTCACGGTAATCATCCAACAGCTTACCGTTGACGTTCTCCCAAGAATAAGCCAGCGCTTTTTGACGAGCTGCCTGGCTCATCTCATCCCATAAAGACTCCTCTTCAATAATCTTAGAAACACATTGAGCAAACTCTTGGGTATCTCGTGGAGCTGCCAAATACCCATTCACACCAGATTCAACCAGTGAGCGGCTGCCCGTTGCATCAGCTACTACACACGGCAACCCACTAGACATCGCCTCGAGGGTAACATTCCCAAACGTTTCGGTCTCGGATGGAAATAGGAAGACATCGCTGCTGGCATAAGCTTTGCTCAGCTCTTCGCCAGTGATAAAGCCGGTGAAATGAGCTTCCGGAAGCATATGTTCAAGTTCTTTCTTCGCCGGCCCATCACCCACGATCATTGCTTTTATATCTTCATTTTCTTGCTGTAACCGTTTGACAGTATCCACAAACGTCTGCAGATTTTTCTCCCATACCAACCTGGAAACAAAACTCACTACTCTATCCGAGTCCTGGAAACCAACGGAACGTCGCCATTCCATATCCCGGTGTTTGGGATTAAATTCATCGGTATTAACCCCCCGCGCCCAAATTCGGATTCCTTCATCAATTCCCTCTTCGTTCAATTCATTCGCCATCGAGGGGGAAGGCACATAAATATGCTTACACTGGCTGTAGAACCACTCCAGGTATTTCCATCCCAACATTTTAAGCATATCTAAGTTGTAGTATTTGAGATAGCTGGTAAAGTGTGTATGGTACGAAGCCACGATCTGAATGTTATTTGCTTGTGCCCAACGCATGGCACGAAATCCTAACACATCGGGGGTTGCCAGATGAATGAGGGTGGGCTCAAATTCCCGCAACCTGTTCTGGGCCGACTCCGGAAATCCCACGGTAACACGATATTCTGGTCGGCCGGGTACCGGCATAGATGGTACGGGCACAAATTCTCCTTCGTGATCAATAGCCGGCTCATCTATGGTTGGGCCAAAAACAATGACAGGAATATTCTTTGACTCCAAATAAGCTACCAGCCGATTTAAAGTCAGGGAAACCCCATCCTGAATATGGTTATAATTACCAGTAAAAATTGCTACTCGTGGATCAATCATAAATTTTCCAATGCATCATTGAGATTTGTATCTTTGCGGCATAACCCTGATCACTGTTGGGCAACACCTTAACTTAGTCACCAAATATACAAAATTTGATGAAAGCCTTCGTAACCGGCGGCACAGGTTTTATTGGAAGCCACCTTGTGGATGCCTTGCTACAGCATAATGCCTATTCTGAAGTGCGTTGTTTGATCCGAAATAATCAGAAATGGTTAAAAGATAAAGATATCACCCCCATTCGGGGCAACCTGGACGATTTTTCGACCCTCAAACAAGCGGTGGAAGGTGTTGACGTCATCTTTCATATTGCAGGCCGTGTTAAAGCACCTACGTATAAACAGCTGAAACGTGCCAATGTGGACGCCACCGAAAACCTGTTGCGAGTGGCACAAAAGGCCGGCACCCCCAAAGTAGTGGTTCTTTCTTCCCTGGCGGCGGCAGGGCCAAGCAAAGGGCAACCCGTTACCGAAGACGACCCTTTGGAGCCGGTCAGTATGTACGGAAAATCAAAAAAACAGATGGAACAGCGCATCCATGAGCTGATTGATAACAAAATGTCGGTCACTATTTTACGTCCGCCTGCGGTATATGGCCCGCGGGAAGATCAGATTTATTCATTTTTCAAGATGGTCAGCAAACGAATCTGTCCGATTATTGGAGACGGCGAAAAACCTAAAATATCGATGATTTATGTAGGCGATGTCGTTCAGGCTATCTTAAAGGCTTCCCAACAGAATGAACCCGGTATCCATACGTATTTTATATCTGATGGCGAACCCCATACCTGGAATAAGATTCGTGAAACAGCAACGATGGTTTTTGGTAAAAAAGCTATCCCTATTTATGTAAAGCCGGATTGGGTTCAAAAAATTGCCGGTATTGTGGAAAAAACCGGATCATTTTTTGGGATCTACCCCGTTCTTAATAAAGAAAAGGCCAAAGAAATGATTTTGGAATGGACCTGCTCCAGCGATAAAGCCCAACAAGAGCTTGGTTATAAGCCTGAATTTTCGCTGGAAGAGGGTATCTCACGAACAATTCACTGGTATCAACGACATCATTGGTTATAAAATCTATGAAATTAATGCGTTCCTGTATTCTTCTTATTCTCTTAATGGCGACGACTGTTTCGCTCAAAGCTCAAATGACGCTGACTAAGGACTTTTCCTTTGTTATGGATATTCCTTCGGTCAAAACCATAGCCAGCTCGCCGGCTCATTTTTATGCTCTCTCTGAAACTGAGGGGATGGCGGTGTTCCGGTCTCGCCCCGACTCGCTGCAGTGGCTGTATTCTTCGACTGGCATGCAGCGACGCGGTGATAAGGTAATTGCTGACATCCGTTTTGCCTATCTTTTTGGTGATGACAACCGCCTCACCGTACTTGAACCTACTTCCGTTTTGGGCGTCTACTCTTCAACCAACTTGCCATCCCAGCCGCTGGATGTCAAAAGAATAAGCACCAACCTCTTTATAGCCCTTGGCAATCGTGGACTTGGTGAACTTTCGCTGGAATCACCTGAAGCCGTTGATTCTACGCTTACCTTTGTCGCAGAACAAGAATTGGGTAATCATGCCATCATCAACCTTGAAGGTACCAGCGACCAGCTTTTTGCCTTAACGGATAGCAACCAGTTGCTGCAACTCAATCTTGAGGATGAAAAACTAACTCTAAACCGAACGCTCTCGTTATCCGAAGAGGTTGATAACCTATTCTTGATTGGGCAAACACTTTATGGGTCCAATGCCAACGGCGATATCTTTGAGGTTGAAGGAGATGGAAACCTCTCCCAATTGGGTAACATTGCTGAAGAAGTAACACATATTGTAAAATGGGAGGACTGGCTGGTTATCAGAGGAGTATCGAATCGGTTGTGGACTTCCTATCAAAATCAACAGCCCCAGCTCTGGAAAGAGAACAAAGAGGCCGGAAACTACGTGGCGATTAGTAAAGGCCAGCTGTGGCTCAGTGAGTACAACCAGATAACCAAAATAAACGCTTCAAAAGCAGCCAAGCCCTCCGAAAGTGTTGATAGTAACATCCCAAATAATAGCGGCACGATAGCCCTTGAAGAAATACAAGATTTCACCGTCCCGCATTCTAAAAGTCTGCTTTTCCCCATTAAACTAAAAGGTCTGCAGGCCGGTCAAAACATACAGTTCACCTATCAGTCGCCCGATATACAGCAAGCTGAATTGCGAGGACAAAGTTTCTACTGGGAACCGAGCTCTGATGATGTGGGCTCTCACCGGGTAACCATTATTGCTTCTGCGCAAAATGGTCAGACGGCAACAACCAGTTTTGATATCCATGTGCGTTCATACAATGCCCCCCCGCGATTTACCCCTATTCGGTCGATCAGCATTCCGGTTGGTGAGGAGTTTTCTTTTCCACTTAATGCTGTTGACCCGGATGGCATCAATAAAAATTTGATCCGATTTCTTGGCGTAAATCTACCCAGCGGGGCCTCTCTCAATGAATCGACCGGAATGGTCCGATGGACCCCAACTCCACGCCAGACTGGTGAAAATACCTTCCGTGTTATTGCTACCGACCAGTATGGCGCAGCTTCTTCAGTTGATGTCACTATCAATGTGGTGGAAAATGTAAAGCGCGGTAACCCAGGACAATAGTAATTTCAATTCGATTTAATAGTTAAACTAATCCATTGAACAGAACTGACTTTCAGTCTCGTTTACTCAGCTGGTACGATCAAAATAAGCGCGAAATGCCCTGGCGGGATTGCGGCGATCCTTACAAAATATGGCTTTCTGAAATCATGCTGCAACAGACGCGTGTAAACCAAGCCACCCCCTATTTTGAACGCTTTGTATCAACCTTTCCTACGGTGCATGATTTAGCCGCGGCCGATCAGCAGGAGGTGCTCAAAGTATGGGAAGGCTTAGGCTATTACAGTCGTGCCCGCAATCTCCATGCAGCTTCGAAACTGGTGGTAGATAAATTTGACGGCAAAGTGCCCGACAACTGGGACGAAATCAATGAACTGAAAGGTGTAGGGCCTTATACCGCCTCAGCCGTATTGAGTATTGCCTTCCAAAAAAAACATGCGGTTGTAGATGGAAATGTCATTCGAGTATTAAGCCGTTATTATGGTATTGAAGACAATGTGCGCAGTACCAAGACGAAGAATGCGATACAGGATTACGCTGATGAACTGATATCCGATGATAGACCCGGCGACTTTAATCAGGCTGTAATGGAGCTGGGTGCAACCGTTTGCACGCCCTCCAATCCTGATTGTGAAGAGTGTCCTATCCAGGAAGACTGTGTAGCATATAAGACCGTCCGGACTGATGAAATTCCGTATAAATCCAAGAAAAAGAAACGGCCTCACCACCAGATTGGTGTTGGCATTATCATGCGTGAAGATGACAACGTTTTGATTGCCTTACGCCCCGATGATGCGATGCTCGGCGGACTTTGGGAGTTTCCCGGTGGCAAACAGGAAGAAGATGAGCAAATGGAAGACACCGTCAAACGGGAATTGCAAGAAGAGCTAAATGTTGAGGTTTCTATCACAAAGCCTTTTATGAAGCTGGATCACGCCTATTCCCATTTCAAAATCACCATGCATGCCTATCTCTGTGAACTGGAGAGCGGCACCCCAAAACCCAAAAGCAGCCAGGAAATCCGCTGGATCCCAATTGACGAGCTGGAAGACTACCCTTTTCCCAAGGCCAATCGTAAACTCACCGAAAAGCTGATGAATGTCAATAAAGGCCAACAGGAGCTGGAGATTTAGAATTAGATGCTATTGGTGACTAACTCACTTCTGAAACTAATTTTGATAATCAATCCTCCTGTCCTCCTTCTCCAAGGAGGAACTCCTCATCACGAATTTAACATTTAAGTATAACCTCATTGAAGTCCCTCTTGGAGAAGAGGGATTTAGGGAGATTGAATTCATAAAATAATCATGCCTAAAAACCTCAAAAAACGATCCCAAGAAGAGATCAAAAAACTTAAACCCTTTCTGGATGAATGGGTAGAGCGCATCGAAAAGCCCGATTATATAGACTCCGATCCAGTGCTGTTCATGCACGCTTTTAATAAGAAAGAAGATCGGTTGCTGGCCGGCTTTTTTGCAGCCACCATGGCGTGGGGCCGCCGTGATGTGGTCATCCGAAAGGTACGCGATTTCCTGAACCGGATGGATAATCGGCCTACCGATTTTATCACCAACTTTTCGGATCGTGATGCCAAACGGTTTGACGGATTCAAACACCGCACCTTCAAGCCCGTGGATATGAAATGGCTGACAAAAATCCTGCAAACTATTCTGCTGGATTACGGCTCCTTCGAAGACTTCTGGGAAGCCTGTTACCAAAAAGCAGGGCAGCAGGAGCGTCCCCTGATGGCCATTTTTCATGAAGATTTTTTTGCCCTTCAGCCTGATACGCCAAGACGAACATTCAAACATGTTTCCAATGCCGAAAAAAAGAGCTCCTGCAAACGGTTGTATCTTTATCTCCGCTGGGCGATTCGTCAAAACAGTGCCGTTGACCTTGGTCTCATGAATTTTATGTCGCCCTCCGAGCTGATGATCCCCCTGGATGTGCATGTAGCACGACAAGCGCGTAAGCTGGGATTACTTGGCCGGACCTATAACGACTGGTGGGCAGTACAAGAGCTGACCGAGTCGCTTAATTTACTGGATCCAAAAGATCCCGCTAAATATGATTATGCCCTCTTTGGCCTGGGGGTAGCAGAAAATGGATTACCCGAAAAATTCGTGATAAATAGCATTTAGAATATTTACACAGGCATAACGCACTTTTAATCTTTACTACAATAAATAAAAGTATTTTTATATGTTTGCGTGAATTATATCATCTAATCATTATTCCATATGAAAACGAAATCTTTAATTTTATTCCTTTGCCTTTCTTTTTCTTTAACATCCGTCAGTTGGTCACAAACAACCTATAAAAGTGATCCTGGCTATTTTACTCCGGTTGTTAAATCCTTCTATCTACAAGGTGGCTCTTTTGAAAATACCCAGTTAATTGGTCCCGCAATAGGCTACCGGATTAATGAAAATCATGACCTTACGCTCCATGCCGAATACCTCTCCAGCGATCTTGGCAGTGAGGACGATGATACCCATAATTATTCAGGATTAAATGTGGGCTTTATCCTCGGCCATAGTTCTGCTGATTTTGCCAAAAGCTGGCTCATCCGATCGGAACTATCGGTCTATAAGTCCTTTAATTTTGATGCTTCGGGTTACTCAAGTCTCAACTTAGATAAACCTAACCTATTTTCAGGACAGGGATCTTCAGCAATATATATCCGCGTGCCGGTTTCCACTTCTATTTCTCTGCTCCCCAATGCCGGTGGCTTTTTAGGCTATGGTGATTATTCTCCTGCCTATGCTTTAGCTCATTTCCGCCAGGGTTTTGACGGATTTCAACTAGGTCCTCAACTGGGATTAGACCTGCTATTTAAGTTTTCCCGGGATTTTTATTTGGCACTTAAGCCCCAGTATCATATTCAGTATAACCTTACCCATGACACCTCGGGCGGCACGCTGTTCTTCAATACGCAGTTTAATTTTTAGTATTTGGTATCCCCTTCTTGGTTAAAATCATGCATACGCTTCAAGTGGGGATATTTACAATCACTGGAGAGTTTATCCCTATAAATAAATGGAATACCTAAGAAGCTTATAGCCTATTTCTTTTGTTTATGGATTTAGCTATCCAATGGAAAGACATACCTGAAAAACGACCTTCTTTTTTATATTATAGGTAAAACTATATTCTTCAATAGACTATTTATCTTATGAAAAAGAACGCTACTGTTCTATTTTTACTTTTATTTTTGGGATTTTCATCAATTTCACATGCACAAACCACCTACAAAAGCGACCCCGGCTTCTATACACCCGTGGTAAAATCGCTGTACCTGCGTGGCGGTGTTTTTGAAGATGCTCAGCTTATCGGTCCTGCGGTGGGTTACCGTTTCAACGAACGGTATGACGTAACGGTCCATACCGAATTTCTGTCCAATGAATATAAATTCAATAATAGTCCAAATCCTAAAACGACTCTCCTTAACCTTGGAGTTATCTTGGGTCGTACTACCGATCTTTCTGACCAGTTCTTACTGCGTTCGGAACTTTCTGTTTATCAAGCTATAACTTTTAATACGGAAGCCTATAATGATATTTCGGAACCGTCTTTGACCTCCGGGATAATCTCCTCTTCGCTGTATCGAAACTTCCCATTATCCGGCTCTATTTCCCTCCTGCCCAATATTGGAGCCTTTTTGGGCTACGGCAATTATACCACGCCTTACAGTTCCGCACATCTACGGCAGGGATTTGACGGTTTTGTTGTTGGTCCAAAGTTCGGTTTTGATCTGTCTTTCAAACTGTCGGACTCCTTCTACCTGGTTGCTAACCCCGAAGTCAGCGTCCCTTTGAATAAAGATAGTAATGAGTACGGAAGCACATTACTCTTCAACGTTCAGCTTAACTTTTAACATTTTATGCGTTTACTGCTTAGCTGTGCAACGCTTATTCTATTCGCCTCCAACCTGTATGCCCAGGAACATGAGGGCATTTTAGTCAGCTTTCAGCAAAAGAGGGCCCCAAACTTTGAGCTCTATAACCAAAGCCATAGCAGTATAACTCCATGGGAACTGGAAATTTCTGCCTATGGTTTGGAAGAAACTCCTTTTGAATTGGGTGCTTATCTTTCCGATGGTTATGACTCATCCATAACCATTGCCTATGGACTAAATTTTGCCTATCTGTATCCAATCAATGATGTACAGCTGCTTAAGGCCGGGCTCAATGCCGGGCGTTTCAAAATGAAATCTTTTAAGGATACCGTTGAGCTTGGCGCCCTGCTGGAAGATGAATACCATGAATCTTTTAAACCTTTCCTGGAATGGCAGTGGGATTTTACGCGTTACTTCTCCCTTTTTGCGCAAGCCGGTTACCGCTTTATCCGAACAGAAACAGGAGTGGTTGAAAAAATACTTTCCCGCTATGAAAATGGCTCAATCAGATCGTATCGAGTAGACCGCGATTACGACTTCTACAGCTCGGGCTTTGAGTTTGGAGCCGGCATAAGTATTCGTATCCACTAAAACACAACTCACAGATGCGCTACCTTTTTTGTACAATCGTATTTTGCCTCATTTCAGGAGTATCCTTTGGTCAATACGCTGTTACCCTAGATACACAGATGAATTATCTGCCCTCTTTTCAAATTAATAGTGATATCCATCGAGGAGCTTCTGCACAAAAAGTTTCACTCTCAGCAACGAATTATTCTGTAGAAGCAGGCCTGCACCTTTCCCGGGGATACGATTCTTCTATAGACTTTTCTTATGGCTTCAACGCTGCAAAGGTTTTTGCAGAAACTTACCATAGTATCTTCAAAGTTGGCTTCGAGTTCGATCGATTCTTTGTTAATGATTACAAACGGAGTTACGAAGAGATTGGCAGTATCATCGAAGACGATATTACTGAGTCATTTCAACCTTACCTGGAATGGGAATGGGCTTTCAGCCGTTCGGTGTCTCTCTTCACACAGACCGGATACCGAATCATGACTAGCGTAACACGCCGCGTTACCGACATCAAGTATGAGACAAACCCCGTAACGGGCGAAAAAACGCCGGTAAATCACCGCACTAAAGAGACCCAGAGTTTTTACGGTTCGGGCTTTGAATTAGGGATTGGTTTAAGCGTTATCATTTATTAGACTATAGATCGTTAAAAAATTAAATAGCAGAGACTATAGCCCTTGTTTGACACTATAAAGCATAACCTGCACTCCCTGGTAGATTTACTGCACCAGCTCTCCAATCAGCAGTATAGCAAATCCTGTACCGCCTTAAGCGATGCCAGTATCGGCAAACACTACCGGCATATTATTGAAATCTTTGGCTGCCTTTTAGAGGGGTACGACGAAGGGCTTGTCAACTATGATCACAGAGCACGCAATCAAACGATAGAAACTAATAGTAGGATTGCCCTGCAAAAATTAGAATGGCTGACGGAAGAAATTGAAAGACCAAATAAAAATATTTCGATAGAGCAGACACTTGCCGGACAGACGCTGCTGGTAGAAAGCAATTATTACCGGGAGTTACTATTTAACTTAGATCATAGTATCCATCACCAAGCCCTGATAAAAGTTGGCGTAGCTGAATATGACAACATCCTTCTGGATGAGGATTTTGGAGTAGCCCCTTCTACTATCAGCTACAGAAAACAAAATGCCGGATAAGCATTCTTCGTAGGTTTATAGAGACCTTGGCGGAACCATCATATTCTCGACGGGTCATTTCGAACGATAGAGAGAAATCTTCTACTGTTCTGTTTAGTCTTATAGTTAGACGATCTCTCCCCCCCGGTCGAGATGACGGTGTGGATCGTCACAAGAAATATCGCATGATAACTTGAGAATATTAGAGCATTCGGGATTACATCAAGCTAAAAGGAACACTACTATTATATAGCTTTGAAAACAGTTCCCAACTAATGCAGATCGGTTAGCAAAAACAATTCTCCCCTCATTCAGAACGAAGTTGAAGATAAATAATCATCACGGAAATAAATTCGCCTAAATAAGTGTACATTTATTAAAATCATGCTTATATTTGGCGTCCAAGAACGAAAAAGAACTTAATTTTTACATCAACATGGTCGGAGTTAAAGTCAAAGATAACGAAAGCATTGATCGAGCAGTGAACCGCTTTAAGAAGCTGGTTGCTCGTTCACGCATTCTCAACGAATACAAAGATAATCAGCAGTATACCAAGCCTTCTAAAGAACGACGTGAGGCTTTAAAGAAAAGTATTCGTGAACAGAAGCGCCGTCAGCGTCACCAGTACTAAGCGCCGATGATTCTTGCTATAAAGCTCTTTAGCTTTTGCTAAAGGGCTTTTTTTATGGCCGCCATAATATTGGACACCCCAAGAAACTGGAGATCATGGTTTCGCTCGGGGCTGCTGGCCTTTGGAATTATTGCTTTGCCAAACCCCATCTTCTCTATTTCACCCAGCCGTTGATCTACCTGGTTGACCGCACGGATTTCACCTCCCAAACCGACTTCGCCCAAAAAAGCAATCTTACTGTCGATAGACTCATCCAGCAGGCTTGAAACCAGCGCACAGACGACGCCCAAATCGGCCGCCGGATCATTAACTTTCAACCCACCGGCTACATTCAGGTAGACATCCTGTCCCGAAAACTGGTAGCCTCCTCTTTTTTCCAACACCGCCAGCAGGAGCGAAAGCCGGCGATGATCAAATCCATTGGCCGTCCGCTGCGGCGTGCCATAATTACTGGGTGTGGCCAGCGCCTGTACCTCCACCAGCAGGGGACGTGATCCTTCGATCGAGCAGATCACCGCATTGCCGCTCACGCTGCTGTCATAATCCGATAAGAACAGCTGAGAGGGATTTAATACATCCACCAAACCTGACTGCTTCATCTCAAAAACGCCCACTTCCTGGGCCGGACCAAACCGGTTCTTCAAACTGCGCAACATGCGGTAGTTATAGTTGCTATCGCCCTCAAACTGAAGCACCGTATCCACCATATGTTCCAGCACACGGGGACCGGCAATGCTCCCCTCTTTGGTTACGTGTCCAATCACCAGCGTAGTAATATCCTGTTTCTTAGCCAGCTGCTGAAGTAAGGCCGCACATTCTTTTACCTGCTGGATGCTGCCCGCCATGCTTGTCAACTCTGTACGGTATACCGTCTGGATGGAATCGACAATGAGCAGATCCGGATCAAGCTTGCGAGCCTCTTTGAGCACCTTGTTGATATCCGTATCGGTGTAGACATAAAAGTTATCCGAATTGACGCCCAGACGCTTGGCCCGCTGCTTAATTTGGCCCGCAGACTCTTCGCCAGCACAATACAAAATCTTTAAATCCGGGTTCGCTTTACCTATCTGCAGAGTAAGCGTACTCTTTCCGATACCGGGATCGCCTCCAATAAGCACAAAAGAACCGGAAACAAATCCACCGCCCAACACACGGTCAAGTTCTTGAATTTTACTTATAAACCGATCATCGGACTGCGATTCGATCTCTTCTAACTTCTGGGGATCCGGTGATTTATCCAGTCCCTCCACCTTCCCCTTATGCTCTTTCTCAGACTTGGTTTTTCGTTCTACCTTAAACTCTTTAAAACTGTGCCAACTTCCACAATTGGGGCAATTTCCTAACCATTCTGTTGAGGTGTGTCCACATTCGTCGCAGACGTATTGCATTCGATCTTTGGGCATAATCTATCTAAACAGATTTGGATGAAGTAATATCGTGCTCTATGGCCTCATCAGCATTACTACTGCGGTTTTCCAAGACCGACCGGTTGATGTACCAAGTGGTAGCCATCATCCCAAAGCCAATCGTTATGTAGTAACTGATTACTCTCCAAGCGAAAACAGCCAGACCGATAAAAGCTTTTCGGTCCATCAAGGGTCCCTGGAAAATTGCAAAAAGTCCTTCTACCCCTCCACTTCCACCGGGGGTTGGCATAATCAGGAAGGCTAAGTTCATAGCCAGACTCCGAAGCACCGATAAAATAACATCCGCAGGCAGCAAGCTGAGCACAACAATCGTTGGTAACGCAATACGAGCCAGCCACGACATCGTTGAAAAGAAAAAGGTTTTCAGTAAAAAGCTTTTGGGTTTCTTACGCAGCTCATGAGAATACTCCACCAAGTTATCGACCTCCCCTTCCACTGTATCTTTCCATCTTCGAAGAAGAGGCAGCTTAAATATTTTATTAACAACCTTCTTAATGGCATCCGGATTAATCAACACTCCATAAGCCATGAGTCCTGCATAACTCAAGAGACCAATGTATAAAAGCAGCATGGAAGCGTGCCCAACCATCCCCGTATTATTCGGAACAACCTCAAAGAAAAGACCCGTCACAACCAGTATAGGAACAGCCAACGCAAACCACAGCTGATCTAACAGCACACTATATAAAATGATAGCCGTGGATTGTCCCAGTTTAAAACCCTCTTTAGTCAATGCATAGGTTGCCATAGGCGCCCCTCCGATGGTTGAAGGCGTAATGGAAGAGGTGAAGTCCCAGCTCAGCATAACCCGAAACGAAGCCAACCAACCCAACTTTTTTTCTGACAAATAGCGAATTTTGGCTGCCACAAACCAGAGGCGCAGAAAAGAAACAATAACGGCAATGCCAAGCCCCGGTAATCGTTTAGGCTTCAAGTGCTTAAGGACGCCCGGAGTGTAGGTATAATAAATCAGAAAACCCATGGTAGCGATACTAAGCGCTATGGACAGGAAAAGGTATTTCTTTGAGAAATACTGATTAGGATTTTCTTGTATTTGTTCGTCACTATTTGCCAAGAAAGAGGGTTTTATGCTCAAAATTAATCTAAAAACCGACAGGCCAAAATAACCATCAAAGCTAACTAATAGAAATGAAAAATAGAAGCCTTTATATCAGCTTCTGGCCTAACTGACTATATAAAGCAGGCTCCTTATTCTTATAAAAAAAGGCCCTATGGAAAATTCCATAAGGCCTTAAAAAGATTAGTGTATGAAACTAAGCTACAGTAATATCATCATCCAGATACACGTCCTGGATAAAGTTCAAGAGCTTAACCCCTTCTTTCAATGGACGCTGAAACGCCTTACGACCACTAATAAGTCCCATACCGCCGGCACGTTTGTTAATTACCGCTGTACGGACCGCCTGAGCAAAGTCGTTATCTCCGGAACCTCCTCCAGAATTAATCAGTCCGGCACGCCCCATATAGCAGTTTGCCACCTGGTAGCGAGTCAGGTCAATGGGGTGTTCACTGGCCAGCTTATTGTAGATATCCTCATCAAGCTTACCATAAGAAGAATCACCCATATTCAACGCCTTGTAACCGCCGTTGTTCACCGGCTGCTTTTGCTTAATAATATCGGCCTGAAGCGTTACTCCCAGGTGGTTGGCCTGCCCCGTAAGGTCGGCAGATGCATGATAATCTTCACCATCTACTTTGAACGCTGAATTACGGGTATAGCACCAAAGAATCGTAGCCAAACCTAATTCATGGGCTTTTTCAAATGCTTTAGCTACTTCCTGAATTTGACGGCTGGATTGTTCCGATCCAAAATAGATCGTAGCTCCTACTGCTGCCGCACCCATTTCGTAAGCCCGTTCAATTGAACCGAACATGACCTGGTCGTACGTATTCGGATAGGTCATCAGCTCGTTATGATTAATCTTAACAATAAATGGAATTTTGTGAGCATATTTCCGAGCTACCGAACCCAGCACTCCAAAAGTAGAAGCCACCCCGTTACAGCCGCCTTCAATAGCAAGCTTTACAATATTTTCGGGATCAAAATAATCCGGATTGGGTGCGAATGAGGCTCCGCCGGAGTGTTCGACTCCCTGATCCACCGGTAAAATTGAAGTATATCCTGTGCCTCCCAGCCGGCCATGATCCAGCAACGCCTGCAGATTCCGTAGCACGCGCGCATTCCGGTCGGAATGGTACCATACCTCATCTACGTAAGAGCCAGAAGGTAAATGGAGGTTTTCTTTGGATATTGTTTCACATTTGTGAGTCAGCAAATCTTCTGCTTCATCACCTAACAGTTCTTCGATACTTTTGGATGCTAATGCCATGATCCCGTTTTCTGATAATTAAAATGAAATTAAGGGTTAAAGCGCTATTATAACAATTTTCGAAGTTGATGTCATTAATGAAATTATGATTACCATATTCACTGCCTAATCTCCCTTTATACAATCAGTTAGAACGATTGAGGGCTTTTCAAATACCATAATATCGCTTCTACCCTTTTCATCCGTGTCCAATATTGAGCATCATCTTTCTGTTTGCCAGCTCATTATAACTTTATGTTATAAATTTTGTATTTTCCCAACCTCTAAATATCCAAATATTCAATCACTTTCTGATGAAAATTGCTGATCTCGACTTAGGTCATAAACCATTGCTGTTGGCTCCTATGGAGGATGTCACAGATTCCCCTTTCCGCACTATTTGCCGAAAAAGAGGTGCAAGTATTGTTTACACTGAATTTATCAGCTCTGAAGCCATCATCCGGGATGCCGACCAGGCTATGCATAAAATGGATTTTAGTGACGAGGAACGTCCATTTGGCGTACAAATTTTTGGTGGACGTGAAGAAGCCATGGAGGGTGCTGCTAAAATTGCTGAATCTAACAATCCGGATGTGGTGGACATCAACTTTGGCTGCCCAGTGTACAAAATTGTCAAAACCGGGGCTGGCTGTGCCTGCCTAAAAGATATGGATCTGATGGAACGTATGGCCGGATCGGTAATCGATGCGGTTGAAGATAAGCCCGTTACTGTTAAAACACGGCTTGGATGGGACTATCGCAACATCTGGATCCAGGATGCCGCCCTGATGCTGCAAGACCTTGGTGTCAAGGCGCTAACGGTACATGCGCGTACCCGCAACCAAAAGTACAAGGGCGAAGCCGACTGGGAATGGCTGAAAAAACTTAAAAATACACCGGGACTCGAAATTCCAATTATTGGCAATGGGGATGTGACCTCTCCCCAGGAT
Organism: Fodinibius salsisoli; assembly: GCF_026229185.1. GTDB lineage: Bacteria > Bacteroidota > Rhodothermia > Balneolales > Balneolaceae > Fodinibius > Fodinibius salsisoli. The sequence goes on from NZ_JAGGJA010000008.1 coordinate 48,141, forward strand.
GCCAAACGCATGTTCGACGAAACGGGTGTAGATGGCGTCATGATTGGCCGGGGTGCCATTGGGAACCCATGGATTTTTGAGCGGACCCATCATTATCTTGAAACCGGGGAGCTTTTGCCCGAACCCACGGTTGATGACCGTATTGACTTATGCGCAGAGCAGCTGCGTCGCTCCGTAAAACACCATGGCGAGCGGTACGGGGTTATCATCATGAAGAAACACTATGGCAATTACCTGAAGGGCGTTCGAAACAGCCGGGGCCTGCGTGGGGCCATTATGGAGGAAAGTGAAATGCAACCTATTCTGGATCTCCTGTATCAATTTAGAGACCAAAAAATGTATGCAGCAGCTTCCTAATCTGGTTATTAGCTGATTGAGTAAATGGTAGGGTCAATCAAATAACAGATCCCAACCAAGTAGTGTAAGAGACCTATGCAAAACCTCCTTTTTGACTGGCTATTTCAAGCGTCCACGCTTGGCACAGCCAATTACTATATTATAGGTTTGTAAAGGATCCTATGAACTCTATTCTATTAAATCTCCCGGTACTCCAAAAATATTAGCCGGCATTTACCAAAACAGCCCATCAAAAAGAGCAACTGTACACGGGTTAAAATAGAACTATAATTTTATATCCAAATCATCTACTATTATTAATTTGAACAACATCTATGTTTTTTGCGGTTTAATTTATCTATTTATCTCACCCGGATGTACCTCAAATAAGCTGACCGCATCGCAACAAGAGCCCGTACAGCAAGATACAATAAAGTATGAAGCCGGCTCTCGGTTCATTCGGGGGTTCGCCCGGGTTGAACAGGATTCCAGTTCATTTTATATCAATCAGGATGGCCAACGGGTATTTGACCAGTTTGTAATCGGAAATATAAGCCGGTTGTTGGAACCTAATGAGGAGCCCAGACCTGTCCCGGAAGGAAAGTTACCCCGTTATTTTAAGAAAGTTCGTAAAGACTCAAGCTTAGGAGTCTTGAACTCCACCGGCGATTGGCTGCTTAAACCTAAATATGATGTTATTGATACCCATTTGCCTAAATATAATGTTCTTGATACCCACTCCTCTTCCCTTTGGAAAGTAACGGAAAACGGCAAGCAGTCCTATTATGGTCCAAATGGGTTTGTGCTTCCTTTTAAATTCGATTCGGTGAAGTACTTAGACGGGCGGCGGTTTGACGTAAAGAAAAACGGCGCCTGGGGCATCTATGATACTCAAACGGATAAAATAATCATTCCTGCAAAATACCAGGCATTTGACTATTGCAGAACGTGCTTAGGAAAAGGGACCTATGTATTTGCCAAGAAGCAGGGCAAATGGGGCATTTTAAACTTTGACAATGAAGTACTCATTCCTTTTGAATATGAGCACCGAGACGTCTATATGCAAAGCAGTGAGCGAGTAAAAACGCTTTATAAAAATGGGCAGCAGATGATCATTAACCTAAAAACGGGGGTGATTAAACCGGCCTCTAAGCTAGAAGAAGATCCCTCAGATAAGCGTACCGTAGAGCTGGCAGATGGATTTGTCAAAAAACGCCAAAATGGGAAATGGGGGCTGTTAAATCCGATTGGAGAATTAGTCTTGCCATACAAATACGATTTTATAGATTACAATGCTGATTCATCCGGCTTCCTGCTACCAGCACCATTTGTACCACTTAGCAAAGATTCCAAAAGTGGTATTGCCGATACCACCGGCGCCATTATTGTTCCCTCACAATATGACCAGCCGTTTCGCCTTGCCTACAATGGACATCTATTCCTATCATCCCAAAAGGGGCAAAAAGTAGTATTGGATAAAACCGGCCAAAGCGTTTTACCCGACGGCGCAACTGATCTCGGAAAATATACGATAACCCCTCTCCTCTCTAATAAGGTGATAGAACTACTAACATTTAAGCTGAATAACCTTTACGGATTTTATAATCCAGAGACGGGAAAAACCGTAGATCCCCAGTATAGTAATCTCATTAACACCCGTATTTCCAGTTTAGATCCATATGTAAAAGTTACCAAAGGTGACCTTGTGGGATTGGTAGATAGCAACGGTAAAACCGTGGTTCCACCAAAGTATGAAGAGATTACGATCCGCGATTATGATGCGCCATCTCTTGCCCGGGTAACTAAGAATCAAAAAGTGGGCTATTACAACATTAAAAAGCAAGAGGAAGCTATCCCACCCTCCTATGATAATATTTCGATAAAAGGTCTGGGGGACGAATGGACCTATTTTTTGCTACAAAAAGGAGATTCCATTGGGGTAGCCGGAATCGATGGCAACCTATTGGTCCCCATTAAATATGCCGGTATAAATTACATTGGCGACTCACATATGGTGCTGTATGAATCTCGTAATGGATCGAGAAAAAATTACATATCCTTTGACATGAATACACACGAAGTGTATTCCCTGCCTAAGCATCAGGGCATAGAACTGGCCAATTCCGGTGACTTAGTTATTATTTTGCGTCCCGATGGAGGTCAACAGTTGTATAATATCGAAAGTCGAACCTTCATTGAAGGAGAATACACCCAAAATGGATTTCCCACGGCCATATCTTCCTTTCAAGAAGGATTAGCCAAGGTTCAGAAAGATGGAAAGATCGGGTTCATCAACCCGAACGGAGAAGTCGTCATTCCGTTTCAGTATGACGGCGCCACTTCCTTCTGGAAAGGCCTGGCAATGGTCAAAAAAGAACAGCCAGGCTCAGACCAATCCCTCTACGGATTCATTGATACCTCAGGAACAGCCGTAGTACCGGTTTCCTACGATTTTAAACCCAACAGCTACATGCCATACTACTTTACAGATGGTCATCTGCTGCTGTACAACTATTCGGATGACCAGAAGAGTTACTTAAAAGGATATGCGACACCTGAAGGTGAGGTTTTGGTCAAACCGAAGTATGATGAAATTTATCCCTCTACCATTGCTAACCTTTTTCTGGTGCAAAAAGGTCAAAAGTTCGGAGTTGTCAATGACTCTGGAAAGGTCACTATTCCCGCTATCTGTGACGATATACCCAATAGACATAGTGGCCTGTATAACTTCCCCCTGCCGTGCAAACAAGGCAGCAGCTGGAAATATTTCAACGAAGAGGGAGCCACACTGCCCATTCAGGTTAAAGAAACGATCCCATTTTATAACCGGTAGTAACGCGTCGAGTGGTTAAAATCCAAAAGAGATGTATGAGTTTCCAAATTATGCGGCAGGTAAACCCGTTTACCGAATCTGGCTCTAAAAAAGATGGAGTCCACCTTGTGTGGTGGGCTGGACCTTAGCAGTGCCTTTAAATTTATAGGATCTGATAATGGCCGTAAACGAATTATTAAAGCTATCAGTATTTGATCAACCTTCCTGCCCGAAGCTATTTACAATTTTTTGAGACTTATCCCAAAGTCTCTTCCCCATCCTCTGGATTTTCTTTTTCTGCCCCATCCACCATCTGAATAGGAATGGGACTGGTCGCAGAGCCCGTGTATAAAGAGACGTGAGGAAATGGAATCTCAATATCTTTGTTATCGAAAGTTTGTTTAATCTCTTCCTGGATGGTATTTCTCAACAAAATATGCTCTTCCGATAGCGACCATACCTTGAACGAAAGATCGATGGAGGAAGCCCCGAACGCTTCAAAAACGATAAGAGGCTCAGGTTCTGAAAGGGCGTATTGATTCTTTTCAGCTACCTCCATTAAAATCTCTCGCACCTGACCAATATCTTCTTTATAAGCTACCGATACCTTGGCACTCAACCGGCGTATGGGGAAACGGGTGACATTTATTACTTCAGATTTTATAAGTGTCTCGTTGGGTATTCGTACGAATTGGTTATCGAATGTGCGTAGCTTCACAGAAAGCACATCAATAGACATAACGATGCCGGTAGTAGCATTGATAGTAATAATATCATCCACTTTAAAAGGTTGCTCGGCAATCAGAAATAAACCACTGATGATATTGGAGACACTGGTCTGTGAGGCAAAACCAAGGGCAATACCGACGATGCCTGCAGCTCCCAGCAGAGGGGCCAGGCTAATCCCTAACTGGGTCATAACCGTAATAATAATGATCACTACTCCGGAATAGAGCACGACCTTCCCGGCCAGCATGCCATAGTGGGGAGCATATTTCTTGGTGAAAAACCGGCGGGCCCATCCTCTCAATAGAAAAATAACGGGTAATATTATAGCTATAAAAATAGCCAGCTTTATTGCTACCTGTATGGTTTCTTCGGATAGATAAGTGTTTATATCAAAAAGAGATTCTTGTAAGAAATCCATAATTAACGTCCCAGAGTCAAAGTATCTTCAAAAATTCGTTTAAAGGTTCGTGTTGCCAGACTTGAATGGATTTGCATTCTTGGCTTGGCAAGCTGCATCTGTTTTTCAATGCCTTCCGGTAGCTTGCCCGTCATAATCACATCGCTGTGTTGCTCCTCTCCCCGATAGGTAATCTGCGTTTCATCGGCCCACAAAGCATCGTTGTACTTATAGATTCCCAGTCGCTCTACCCGAAAACAAAAACGTTCGAAGTCGAGGGCTTCCGATGACTTATTGGATATTGTAATGGGACAGCTGACTAAATGAGGCTCAGGAGTAATTTGAGACAGATCTCTGCGGGCTTTAGTGGTTGTATGGTAACAAAGCTCGCCTTCGAGTGGAGTCCCAAACCACGTTCGTGACAGTTTGGACACTGGCAACTCCAGCAACTTGTAGCCATTGTCAGCCAGCGAAATTGAAACCCACAAAGGTACCCGGCTAAAAACCTGGATCTCGGTACGTGGACTTATGGTTAACGAATACTCCGAATGTACAATGAGCGGCAAGTCGGCCAAAGCCGGAAGCAGGCGTAACTGCTCATTCCCATTTTTATGCGCCCATCGGCTCCATTTTACCTCATCAGGTGGAACCGACTCATCAACAGCTTTGCTGATTTCATCAGTATAGCAATAGGCAATCCATATTTCAGTATTCCTGCTTTTGATCCATAGACACAGATCTCCTAACTGTAGAAAATGAGTATCCTTCTCTTTGAGATCTACTGTTCCCCAAATAGTATTTTCCATTGCTCTTTTCAGTTGTCGATAAATGTTAAATAACGTGTTAGGGGTTAAACCCTAACTAAAGACCGCCTGTCATCCCGGATACTCCCAATTTGTTGGGAATAAAATGCAGACCATCTTAAGGGTAGGCCGCACCGACTCTTTACGATTGCGTCTATATCCAATTTATTATCAGAGACCTTTGCAAAACCCCTGTCAACCACTAAACACGTTAAATGATTATTCAGCACCGATAGTTTCCGTACCCATGAAGGGCTGTAAAACTTCGGGAACCTCAATGCTGCTATCTTCTTGTTGATAAATTTCCAGGATCGCAGCTAATACACGAGGTAGTGCCAGTCCTGAACCATTAAGTGTGTGCAAAATTTCGGTATCTCCTTCATCATTACGGAACCGAAGCATCATCCGCCGGGCCTGAAAGCTACCGAAATTAGAGCAGGAACTCACTTCAAGCCATCGCTGCTGCGCCGGACTCCAAACCTCCAAGTCATACTTCTTAGTTTGTGTAAAGCCCATATCCCCCGTACACATCAGTAGTGTCCGGTAAGGAATATTGAGCTCTTCCAAAAGCGATTCCGCATATTCCCGCAAATTTTCAAGTTCATCAAAAGCCGTATCCGGATGTACCATCTTCACTAATTCGACCTTATCGAACTGGTGCAGGCGGTTCAGACCACGAACATCCTTTCCATAGGAACCCGCTTCCCTGCGCCAACATGGAGTATAGGCAACATATTTTAGTGGGAGATTCTCTTTTTGCAGAATTTCATCCCGATGAAAATTAGTTACCGGCACTTCGGCCGTTGGGATAGCAAAAAATTCATCCCGGGGAATTTCATACATCATATCTTCTTTATCAGGAATTTGTCCCGTACCACGCGCCGAATCTTCGTTGATAAAATAGGGTACCTGCAACTCGGTGTATCCTTGTTCACCGGCTTTATTCAGAAAATAATTGATCAATGCACGCTGTAACTTAGCAATCGGCCCCACATAAAATGGAAAGCCCGCGCCGGTTACTTTTGCTCCGCGTTCAAAGTCAATCCATCCCTGTTCTTCCACCAACTCCCAATGGGGAATCCGCCAATCATTTTCTGCTGGTGTACCCCACGTTTTAAACACTTCATTATCTTCTTCGGAGCTTCCTACGGGCACTGATTCATGCGGCACATTTGGAATCTGGAGCAATAATTTCCCTCGGTCCTTTTTTAAGACATTCAGCTTCTCTTCTTTTTCTTTAATCTCTTGCTTCAGCTTGCTGGTATATTCAATGATTTTCTGGGCTTCATCCTTCTTGCCCTGCCCCATCAGCTCACCAATTTTCTGTGCCTTGGTATTACTTTCACTACGCAGATCGTCCGTCTTTTTCACCAATGAACGCCACTCTTCATCAACCTCTATCAGTTGATCAACAATCCCGGAGTTTTCTTCTCCTTTATTACGCATTCCTTCTTTAACATGCTCAGCATGGTTACGAATATATGTGACGTCTAACATCTGTTTCTTTGCATTTTCTTTAATTAATAGTTTTGCTAAAGATAAAATAGTTTTATCAACGTTTTAACTGAAATTTTTGACTTTGTTTGGGCACAATAAATCTAAATTATCTCGCCTCTACCTATACTCTATATCTTGAAATCCTTATTATTTTAGTTTAATTTAAGCTAATCGTAGAAAATTTAGGAAGTAAAGGTTTGTTATGGCAAAAGGACTGGACGAAATTGATATCAAAATATTAAAGCATCTGCAGAAAGAAGGCCGCGCTCAGCGGAATCAGTTGGCAGAGATTGTGCATCTGTCGGTGCCATCGGTTTCAGAACGTATGCGCAAGCTGGAAGAAAAGAACCTGATCAAAGGGTATCGGGCCATTTTGGATGGTAAGCTTTTTAAATTTGATATCACAGCCTTTGTCTTTGTAGAAGTCGATGGCTCGGAGAATTATCCTAAATTCATTGAACGCTCTTCCCAAGAACCCGAAATCCTGGAATGCCATTCTATTACCGGTGATGGCTCGCATATTCTTAAAATACGCACCGAGAATACCGACTCCTTTGAAACGCTGTTGTCCCGCATCCAATCCTGGGATGGCGTAAGCAAAAGTCGATCGAATGTGGTGTTAAGCAGCTTTAAGGAAACTACTGAGCTTCCGATCGAAAAAACTATTGATCCCAAATAATTAGATTGAGGGTTTTGCATAATTTATGAGTCACTCTTTGCAGCAGGACTCTCTAACCAAGGCTGACCAACAAAACAAGAGGCCTTGTCGAATATACTGCAAAGCTCTTAACGTTATAGGTTCTAGACTACAGTCATTGAGAAATCCGGCTTTATACATGCTCGTCGGTCTGGTCGGGTTTCTTCTACTGTCTGCCTGTTCCTTGCAAGCCCAACAGAACTTTGGCATCCAGTGGAATCCTCCTGAAAGTAATACTCAGGCCGTTGCAGAGCTTCAACAATTTCGGGAAGCCGGGGTTACCGCTATTGAGCTACAATCCGTGCCTTCCAATGAACTTTGGTCAACTATTCAAGATCAGGAACTGAAAGTCTACGGGAACCTTGGTCTCTCTTTTCCAACGATATTTACGTTTTCTCAGGCCGACTCTTCTTTTAGAGAAGGTGTTCGCAAAAAATTCACAGCATTTGTCAGCCAGCCTTCCGTTCAGGCCATAAAGCTATTTGAGTTTGGGGCCATAGACCAAGCCCCTTTTCAAAAACAGGCTACCGCTTTTTTTAACGATATTGGGACATTAGACTCTATTCAGGCCTATTATTCGGACAATCGGATAATAGAACCATCATCTGGCCTGCCCGTTGACTTTATGGTCTATGATATCGCACTTTCTTCAAATAATATCTACTCACTGGATATACCCACCGACGAGACTATTGCTGCATATCGGTACTCCCCTTCCACGGAGCTTCAGTATAAGCTTAAGCCCCTAAAACAAGTCATCCAGCGGCTGTACGCTACAAGCTATAGCAGTCGGATTTTATTTTTTGATGGTCAGTGGCTATTAAATATGCTTGATGCCCATCCCCGCTTAAAAGAAACACTACATACCCTGGCTACGGATTCTGAATTTCTGTTTCCGGTTCCTGCCGAGTCTATGCCTACGGCAACCCAGCCCTCGCTGGCTATCATTATCCTTCTGCTGGTTTGGGGCACCCTGGCATACCATTACCACATGAGCCCACTCTACCGAAAATCATTATTCCGATATTTTACCGGACATACGTTTTTTGTGAATGATATTTTCAAGAGGCATATTCGCTCTCCAATTCCAGCGCTTGTAATTATAGCTCAACATGCCTTGCTGGCCAGTGCCGCGCTGTATGCCATTTTTGATACTTATTGGTCACCGTTAGGCCTACAGGCATTGGCTACTTACTTTCCCTCACTCTTTTTCCTTGGGGCCAAACCTTACGTTATTTTCGTCTTCATCCTCTGCTGTATCCTGCTCTTCTCGTTGATTAGCATTCTCTGGCTCTACTTCAGTCATAAATCACTTCGCTCTGTTACACAGATTATAACGCTTTTTGCCTGGCCCCTGCAACTTAACTTCCTATTTGCTACAGCAGCTATAGCGCTATATGCTTCAGGCGGGACTGATTATATACTTTTGATACTCGCCACGCTCATTGTAACTGTTATCAGTGGTAGTTTTCTCATAACCGCATGGGATGCCTCCCAATCACTGTCAACTAAAAACGTCAGGTATTTACTCTTAACGGCAGGATTGTATTTGCTCATTTTATTGGCAATCGTTATTTGGGTAACAGGATTTAATAGCCCCTTTTGGGCTGCTATTGATTTAAGCCTGCAACTCAAATAATCTGTTTGCGAAGACGTGCTACCGGAATATTAAGCTTCTCTCTGTATTTGCTGACCGTTCTCCGGGCTACTTTATATCCTTCACCTTGTAACAAATCGGCAATAGCCTGGTCACTTAGTGGTTTATCTTTATCTTCATTATCCACAATATCCTGAACCGCATTCTTCACTTCCCGACTGGAGACTTCCTCTCCACTCTCCGTTTCCAGCCCCTCACTAAAAAAATACTTTAATTCAAATACCCCAAAATGAGTTTGAACATACTTTCCGTTCACCACTCTGGATATGGTTGAAATATCTAAATTTACGCGCTCTGCAATGTCTTTCAGGATCATTGGCTTTAAGCCTTCGCCATGCTTGAAAAAATCTTCCTGAAGCGCAACAATCGTCTGCATAGTATTCATCAGGGTATTCTGGCGCTGGCGGATAGAATCAATAAACCACTGGGCAGATTCTATCTTATTTTTGATAAACGATTTCGTTTCCTTCGTCTGTTTGTTCTGTTTCTTTTTTTTCTTTAAATCATCCCACATCTGTTTATAACGGGGTGAGATGTGTAACGGAGGCACATTGCTGTTATTCAAACTTATCACAAAGTCGCCTGCTTCCCCATCTTCATACTCCTCATTTTCCGCCGGTTGGTAATAGACCTCAAAATCTGGCTCAATATAATTCTGGGTATCATCTACTGCATTACCACCACCGCCCGGCTTAGGATCTAATCCTTTAACACAGTCAAAAGCTGACTTTAGCTCTTCATTATCAATGCCAAGTTTCTTTTTGAGCTTTTTAAAATGTTTCTTTTCAAATAATTTCCAATGATCACGAAGCATTGCAATCGCGTTCTTTTTCCCTTCGGCATCATGCTCCATCAATTTCAGCTGAATAAGCAGGCAGTCGCGCAAATCGCGGGAGGCTACACCCGGAGGGTCCAGACGCTGTATCTGTCTCCGGACTTTCTCTACTTCTTTTTTATTGGTTAACACTCCTTTATTAAAGGCAATATTATCAACTACGGCTTCAATTTCACGACGAAAATACCCATCCTGATCCAGTGAACCCAAAATTTGATCGGCAATCAGCTTCTGTTCTTCATCCAGGTCGAGCAGACCTACTTGCTGCTCCAGCTCTTCTAAAAAAGACTCGTGATAGGGATCTGGCAGGTCGCGCCACTCCTGATTACCGGAATAGCCGGATCCACCGCTGTATTTTTCTCCTTCATAATCAGTATTCTGCATAAATTCATCCCAGTCCACCTCATCTTTCTGATCTACCGGTTCAAGCTCTTCGTTCTGGTTCGGTTCATCAGCTTCAGCCTCCCAGTCCGACGATTCCAACTCCTCAAGACTTTCGGAAGGGTCTCCCTCCTCTAGTACCGGATTGGCCTCCAGTTCTTCCTTAATCCGCTGTTCCAAGGCAACGGTAGGCAGCTGCAACAACTTAATATACTGTATTTGCTGCGGCGACAGACGCTGTTTCTGCGTCTGCTTTTGGTTCATCTGTTGACCCGTTTTAAGCATACTTTAAAAGCTTCTTACCTTCTTTTTGATTTGTGGTCTGAAAATATAATTTAATATAAAAAGAGTGCATCTCCATATAATACCAATCGAAAATACAATTTCTTAAAGCGAATCAAAATGTGAGCACCCCATCAACTGTATTATAAAGCTTTAAGCTTAGAGGAGCTCAAAATTCTTACCAACTTTTTGGCGCACACACTGCTTCATTTCTAACTCGAGGAGCTTGGAAAGCAAATTATGTGACTCCATTTCAAGCTGTTCTGCCAGAACATCAATATGAAGTGGTTCAGCAGACAGTGCTTCACAAATGGCGGTAGAGAGGTCATCCAGCTCCTGTGACTTCCATTTGGGAGTAGTTGGCGATGTGTCCGTATGGCCTTCGGCTTTCATTTGGGCTATATGAACATCTACTTCGGTCAGGATATCTTCCACATTTTGTACCAGCTTACCCATACCCCGCTGAATAAGGCTATTACATCCGATTGAGTTCGGCGTACCGATGGGATGGGGTACAACAAATACTTCCCGATTTTGATCCAGCGCTGACTTCGCAGTAATCATGCTGCCCCCATTGATGCCTGAAGCCACAACCAGGGTCCCTAAACTCATACCGCTAACAATGCGATTACGGACCGGGAAATTACCAGCATCAGGGGCTGTACCCAATGGAAATTCCGAAATAACGGCTCCTCCCGTTTCGATGATATCAGCGGCCAGCTTCTTATGCTGGGAGGGGTAAATAACATCGATACCGGAACCAAGCACTGCCACGGTACACCCACCAGCGGCAACGGTAGCACGATGGGCCGCACCATCAATGCCGTGTGCCAGGCCACTAACAACCGTGATACTTTTTTTCGTTAATTCGGTAGCAAAATATTTCGCGGCATCTTTCCCATACGTTCCTGCTTTTCGGGTGCCCACAATAGCGATGCTGCTGGTCTGCAGGGATCGACGGTTTCCTTTAATCCAAAGTAAGATAGGAGGATCATAAACCTCGCGCAGTAAGGCCGGATAGTCATCGTCCCAGTAGGTCATAAGTTCAGCACCAACTCTATCGGTCTTCTCTAAAATCCGGTCGACCTCTTGCCAGTCATCAAAAGTGATAATTTCTTCGGCCGTTTTGGGACCTATACCATACACGGATTCGATCTCGTGCTGTTTCATCCGAAAGATATCCTGTGGATGATCCACGGCCTGCAATAACAGGCGAATGCGCTGCGCTCCCAAATTAGAAATTAGATGAAGAGCCGTAAACTCTCTAACCGGTGGATTCGTTATCTTCTCTTGATGATTCAACAGCCTGTATCTGCTCCCAGATGATTTCTTTCAGTTCATCTATATGGTAATTGGTTGCAGCGGAAATTTCAACTGTTGGAATATCTAAATCTACTTTCTTTTCCTCATCAAGCTGATAATCTTCCAGTAAATCCATTTTTGTAATAGCCAGAATGCGGGGTTTATCCAACAAGTCGGCCCGGTAGGCACGTAGTTCATCCAGCAATGCCTGGTATTCGTACTCAATATCCTGTTGCGAGCTCACCATGAAGAGCAGCACGTTATTGCGTTCAATATGGCGTAAAAACTGGATACCAAGGCCCCGCCCATCGTGCGCTTCTTCGATAATCCCGGGAATATCCGCCATGACAAAAGTCCGATAGTCCGGCATTGTAACGACCCCCAAGTTGGGCTGTAAAGTCGTAAACGGATAGGATCCAATTTTAGGCTCTGCCCCTGAAATAGCCGATAGGAGCGTACTTTTACCTGCATTGGGGAAGCCGACAAGCCCTACATCGGCAATGAGTTTAAGCTCTATTTCGATAGCCCGCTCTTCTCCTTCTTTGCCATCTTGAGCGTGGCGGGGCGTCTGGTTGGTTGAACTGCGAAAATGCCAGTTTCCTAACCCTCCTTTACCACCCTGGGCAACCACAATTTCTTGCTCATGCTCGGTAATTTCGCCCAACCGTTCTTTGGTATTGGCATCATAGACAACGCACCCCATGGGAGCTTCCATAATTTCATCAGCTCCATCTTTACCTTTGCGCTTACTTGATTCACCACGCTGACCGTCCTTCGCATTCACGTATTTGTGATAACGAAGATCCAACAAAGTGTTCAGCTGCTCGTTTCCCCGGAGAATAACATCGCCCCCATCACCACCGTCACCGCCATCTGGTCCACCGCGCGGCACATACTTTTCTCGTCGAAAGTGAACCGAACCGGCTCCTCCATGACCTCCTTTTACATAAACTTTGGCATAATCAGCAAACTGTACTCGACCCATACTTATAGATTCTCTAAGATGTAATCATTCAACATTTTGTAAAGGTGCTCGCGGGTGTTTCCACCGTAGATACCGTGATTTCGATTGGGATAATACATGGTTTCAAACCGTACCTCAGAAGCTACCAATCGATTTATTAGTTCAACAGAATTCTGGAAATGAACGTTGTCGTCTCCAGTGCCATGTACAAGCAGGTAATTACCGTCAATCTGGTCGGCATAATTTAAGACTGATCCTTCCCGGTACCCCTCCGGATTCATTTGAGGAGTCTGCATAAACCGTTCCGTATAAATAGTATCATAGAACCGCCAGGTTGTAACAGGTGCAACGGCTATTGCGGTGTCAAAAGTTTGGCCTCCACGAGCCAGCACCATCGACGACATATAGCCGCCATAGCTCCAGCCCCAGATGCCCACACGATCTTCATCAATAAAATCATAGGTGTCAATGAGGTAATCAGCAGCATTAATTTGGTCCTCAACCTCATATTGTCCTAACTGTTTGTAGATCTGTTTTTCAAAATTGCGTCCGCGGGCTCCTGTGCCCCGGTTATCCACACTAACGATTATGTAGCCCTCTTGGGTCAGGTAACGGTGCCACATGGCACGCTGGCCAGATCCAAAATTCTTCTGGACGGTCTGGCTTCCAGGCCCACCATATACATAAAACAGCACCGGATACTTCTTGGAGGGATCAAAGTCGTGGGGCTTCAACATATAGCCATTTAGTTCGGCCTGCTCCAACGGAAGTTTGATAAACTCTTTGGTCGGCAAATCATAATCAGCCAGCCTCTGCTGCAGTTCCATATTTTTCTCCAACGAGCGTACTTCCTTTCCATTTATTTCATGCAATGTATACTGTGGTGGAATACTGGGTGCAGAGTATGTTTCAATATAATACTTAAAATCTTTACTCATGTTGATGCTGTGCCAGCCCTCACCACTGGTAAGCTTTTTCTTGTCGCTTCCGTTGCTTTTGATACTGTAAAGATGCCGCTGCAGAGGCGACTCCTCGGTACTTACATAATAAAATCGATCAGTCTGCTCATTATAGCCCAAGTAGTTGGTGACTTCCCAATCTCCTTTGGTAACCTGCCGGATTTGCTTTCCACCCTTATTATAGAGATAAATATGGTTATATCCCGATTCCTCGCTTGTATATACAAATTGCTCTCCGTTATCCAGAAACTTCAAATCGTCGTTTACATCAATCCAGGCATCACTTTTTTCGGTCTTAATGACCTCTGTTTCCCCCGTACTGGTGTTAGCCAACATCAAATCCTGCTTGTTTTGCAATCGATTCATACGCCGTATGGCAAGCGTAGATGAAGTGGCCGTCCAATTAAGTCGCGGAATATATTGTTCTTCGTCAGCCCCAATATTCATCCAGGTGGTTTTATCCTCTTGCAGGTCATACACTCCGATTTTAACGGTCGAATTTGTTTCTCCGGCTTTGGGATATTTAAAGCGGGTTTGTCCCGGATACAGGTGCCCCCACTCGGTCATAAAAAATTCTTTCACATCAGATTCATCAAAGCGATAAAATGCTATCTTTTCTCCCTGCGGTGACCAGTACCAGGCTTTGGCAAAGCCGAATTCTTCTTCATATACCCAATCCGTGGCCCCGTTAATAATTTTATTATGCTCTCCATCGGTGGTAATAGCGGTCTCTTCCCCCGTTTTTAAGTCCACCCAGTATAAGTTATTATCCTGCACAAAGGCCGCTTTTTCTCCAGATGGAGAAAGTTGGGCATACTGCTGCTTTTTTTCTGACTGAGTTAACTTCTGTGTCTTTCCCGTCTTAAAGTTGTAGATAAAGTAATTTTCCCGGGTACTCCTGCGCCATATTGCCTCAATGTCGGTTTCAATCAGCAGCTTACTTTCATCCGCTGAAAATTGATAATCCTGTATAATAATCGGCTTATCACGACCTTTTACCTTTAAATCTGATGTGGAAAGCAACACATCATAGTCCCCGCTAAGGATGTCATATTTGCGAATCTCAATATCACCATTGACCCGTTTCAAGGTGGTATAATACCGCCCATCTTTCATCCAATTTACGTTACGGATACCCTCTGGACTAAACGTATCATTAAATATGTGGCTGTAGGTGAGCGTTTTCTTTTGAGCCTGAATGGGCTGTACAAGCCATCCAATAACGATAAAGAGGAAAAAAAGTCGTTTCATAGTTGCTAACGTGGTTAAAAATTAGATCAGCTAATCCGCTTATACAAAAGGAGTACATGCTAAACGTATTAGCCGTACGAGCATTGCAAAAAAATCAGGGCTTCACTCTACAACTATTCTTCAAACTTGTGAAGCAGTATTTTCAGCAACTTAGTTAATTCACTTTTCAGCTCATTACGAGGGGTAATAAAATCTAAAAAACCATGCTCAAGCAGGTATTCTGAGCGTTGAAATCCTTCAGGAAGGTCTCGCCCTATCGTCTGACGTATAACCCGTGGACCTGCAAAGCCTATCAAAGCTTCAGGTTCGGCAATATTAAAATCACCCAGCATCGCAAAACTGGCTGTCACACCACCTGTGGTGGGATTGGTCATCAATGAAATATAGGGCACGCCCGCTTCTTCCAGCTGTGCCAGTTTGGCCGAGGTCTTGGCCATCTGCATCAGGCTGAGCACGCTTTCCATCATCCGAGCGCCGCCGGACTGAGAAATAATAATCAGCGGTTTTTCCTGCTCCCGGGCATGATCAATAGCCATGCCAATGCGTTCACCCACAACGGATCCCATACTGCCTCCGATAAAATCGAAATCCATGCAGGCTATGACAATATCCAGCTCATTCATACTTCCAAGCCCTACGCGGACGGCATCAGAATGGCCGGTCTTTTCCTGGTACTCTTCCAATCGATCGCTATATTTTTTGCGATCTTCGAATTCGAGCGGATCGGTAGGCTTAATTTCCTCACCAATTTCTTCAAATTCCCCATCGTCAAACAGGAAAGAAAAATACTCATCGCTGCCAATGCGAAAATGGTATCCGCTTAATGGATCCACCCACAGATTATCTTCTAATTCCCTGCGATGAACGGTTTCACCCGTCTTAGGAACTTTTACCCAGACGCCTTCCGGCATCTCTTTACGCTGATCGGTTTGTATATTCTTATCTTTTCGCTGAAACCAAGCCATGCTAAATCATTTAATTTAAATGGAACCCAAAAATAATGAATCTCTACCGAAGCTAAAATCTTTTATTTCCTATCGAATAGAAGTTAAATTGCATCTGTAATTGTTTAATGACCTCTCATGAGCAAGGGAGAACCTTGCCTGCCAATAGACTTATCTTTAGACACTTTGTTATATTATTGATGATCGTCACCATAACTAATTTAGAAATAGGTCTTTTAGGATGTCAGAGCAACGCTCTCTTATCAAACCCCATTTTTTAAATCTTTCGACCACAAAGAACTCCTTACATGGGTTAATTGCGGAGCGCAATATTGAACAACCTAAGGAAGAATATCGCGACTTATCGATTGAGCCTGACAAACACATCCTGGTTCTTCATAACAATCACCAAAATGAATTAGAATGGAAAATCAATGGAAATAGAAAAAAGGAACGTTTCCGGCTTAGCGATCTAATTATCAATCCCGCAGGATTAAACGCCAACCCCCACTGGGAGACAGATGTTGAACTGCTCGTGCTGGCTATTAATCCAACATTCATCCAATTTGTTGCCGAAGAAATGAATTGTCCGGCCCGTGTTGGCCTTTTTCCACGCTTCAAATTTCGGGATAAATTTCTTGACCTGATGACCCGAAAATTGGTGAATGAATTTGAGCATAAACCCAAACCTGATCTTGTTTATGCCGAATCGCTAACCTATGCTTTGGTATCCCATCTGATCAGAAAATATTCCCGGGATGGCAACCATAAACAGCCAATCCAGAAAAATGGGTTGCCGCCCGTCCAACTATCTCGGATTATTGATTATATCAATGAGCATATTGGCAAAAATCTTACTCTTGAAGGGCTTGCACAGATAGCAGACTTTAGTCCCTCCCATTTTATCACCCTATTTAAGAATGCAACCGGTATAACACCTCATCAATACATTCTTAAACGGAAGATAGCCTTTGCCAAAGATCAATTAATCAATACGGATCATTCAATTTCAGCTGTGGCATTAAATACCGGGTTTGCAGACCAAAGCCATCTCACAAGGACGATGCGCAAGCACACAGGATTGACACCGGGAGAGATCCGTAATTCCTGAGGACATATCAAAAATCTTCAATCTGTCATCATTTTCTTCAAGACTCTCCTTTCTGTTACACTTATATAGGCTAGACATCATTAATCTAAATGAATCAAAAATAAAACATAGTATGTCTAATCGTACATTAAAAGATAAGGTTATAGTAGTAGGAGCAGGAGCCAAAAACCTTGGCGGACTCATCAGCCGAACATTTGCCCAAGAAGGTGCTAACATTGCAGTCCATTACCATAGCGATTCTACCCAGGAAGCTGCACAGAAGACCGTTGCTGCCGTGAAAGAAACGGGCAGCGATGCCTTTATGATTCAGGGAGATCTCACCAAGCCTGAAGAAATTGCGAAGTTGTTTGATGCAGCAATTGACCGATTTGGAAAGATTGATATCGCCATCAATACCGTTGGGAAGGTTCTCAAAAAGCCCTATGTGGATACCACTGAAGAGGAATTCGACAGCATGTTCGATATCAACGCCAAAGCGGCCTATTTCTTTATTCAGGAGGCCGGCAAGCGCATCGATGGCGAAGGAAGTATCATCACGATCGTTACTTCGTTGCTTGCTGCCTTTACAGGTCTCTATTCTACATACGCCGGTGGGAAAGCACCCGTAGAACACTTTGCCCGGGCAGCAGCCAAAGAATTCGGTTCCAAAGGGATATCGGTAGCCAATGTAGCTCCGGGTCCAATGGATACGCCGTTCTTTTATCCGGCAGAATCGGAAGAAGCTATAGAGTTTCATAAATCACAAAGCATGAACGGCAAACTCACTAACATTGAGGATATCGTACCTATTATAAAATTTCTGGCCACCGACGGCTGGTGGATTACCGGACAAACAATCTTTGCCAACGGCGGATATACCACCCGCTAAACAATCATACAAGAGATCGAGGGCGGAGCACCTCGATCTCTATCAATTCCTTAGGAAAACAAATCGTACTGGAATTTGTTACAACCCACTGCTAATTTCATACGGAAGCAATGATTTTGGCCTCTGGTATAGGGAAGTCGTTTCATCGAGACACAATATCATACAACTTTATTTGGGATACATGAGACTACCGACACTCGGCATTCTTCAAAGAAGAAAATATGAAATACTGCTAATCGCTCTTGTTGCTCACCTTTTTATAGGGATCTTCCTGCGAGATCTCACCTTCTATGCTCGTGTTATTTGGCCCATCAACATGTTAATCCTGGGACTCGCCTGTGTGGGTATTTTCCAGGAAAAGGGGTACTGGCGAAATATGATTAAGAATATTCTCCTGCTCATCGTCTTCGCCCTGCCGCTCGGCCTTCCCTTTGTAACCCATGTGCCTTTTGCCATGCAGGTTCTGAGCCTGCTGTATGTAATTTTCTTTGCCTACATATTTTTCGAGATCATGCGGTTTTTAATACGGCCGGGCTATATTAACGTGGATATTATCTCAGCCTCTGCATGCGGATATTTTTTACTCATCGAAATAAGCGTTTTTCTGCTGCAGTTCTTCTTTTATCGCAATCCGGAATCATTCGTAAATATTAGTACTTCCAGTATTGCAGCCACTTACATGGACCTGGTTTATTTCTCCAGCATCATATTCACGACCATCGGATTTGGAGATGTTACCCCCACCGTCTACTACACCGAACTTATTGTATCATTGTTAGGTATTATCGGACACTTCTATACGGTGGTGTTGGTCGGTATCATGATAAGCAAATTCAGCAGCGAAACGGACACCGGCTTTCATATACCGGATTAAGACAACCGTAATGGTCCACACCAAACAACAAATACTATTAACATTAATTTGGAGATGAACTTATGACACGAACATCTACGATCTTTAAGATAATTAGCGGCATTCTAATCCTAATTACACTTTATATGGGGATAAAACAGGGGTGGCCAATGATTACCGGAGGTGCCGACATGCTGAATATGCTTAGCCAATGGGGAATAGGCGCTACCGTTGCCCAGATACTTGGTATTATGACGCTGGGAGCCGCTATCTTAATACTATTTCCCCCAACATTTACCCCCGGAAACATTATTACCTGTATCGTTATTATTTATATCATCGTTTCTCAGCTTTTGCATAGCGATGTAAGAAGCGCCTTCATAGAGTTACCTTTTTTGATTATGCCGCTGGTATTGCTCTATTTGGGCCACCCCCTTTCCGATTAACATCAATCGTTAACTATCAATCCGACCTAATTCTGCTATGAATAGATTACTTTCCTGGTTTGCTCCCAAAGCAGCTCTTCGTCAAACTAAAGATGGTGAGACGCCTCCTGTCACCAATATGGAACTATTTTTTGATCTGGTTTACGTTTTCACCATCATTCAGCTTTCTCACTACCTGCTTGCCCATCAGACACTGGCAGGAGTTGCACAGGTTGCCACCCTGTTTTTAGCTGTATGGTGGGCCTGGAATTATACCTCCTGGGCCACCAATTGGATCAATCCCCACCATACCTCCGGGCGTTTACTAATGGTGTGCTTAATGGGCTGTGCCTTAACAATGGCCGTTGCCATACCTACGGCCTATACGGAAACAGCTGCTCTATTTGTAGGCGCTTATATAGCTATGGGGCTCATAAGAGGCATCTACATGGCTTTGGTATTCCGTGGAGAGACCATGGGTAAAAACTATGCCCAACTCACGGCCTGGAGTGGTATTGCAGGTCTTTTTTGGATCGCCGGGGCCGTCTATGCTGAATTTCGCCTGTTTTTTTGGGTGATAGCAGTATTTGTTGACTACATGTCCCCTTTGATCGGCTTTTGGTTACCTAAAATAGGGAGCACCCCTATGAGCAGCTGGCCTCTTTCCGGCTTGCACCTGGTAGAGCGCAACCAGCTAATATTTATTATTGCATTAGGGGAGTCTATACTCCTATTAGGCGGAACACTTTTGGATACAAATCTCAATTTCCATAGCACATTAGCAGCTATTGTAGGCTTCTTGATTATCGTATCGGTTTGGTGGCTCTACTTTATTGAAACCGCTGAAAAAGGAGAACGGATATTTTCGCATATAGAAAACCACGCCGAAGTCGGACGTTCAGGCCTAACGTATGCCCATGGTGTTATGGTGGGTGGAGCTATCATCATAGCGGTAGCTGTAGAAAAGATCATTGCTCATCCTGATACCGCTGTTCATCTGCCCAGTATCCTTATTACCATCTTTGGCCCCATTATCTACCTGTTGGGAAGCCTTATGTTTTATAAATCTATCTCTGCAGGTATCCCCACCAATTTTATAATAAGCATTGGGGCCTTACTGGTCGTTGGCTTTATTGCCCATTTATTACATTTCTCGGGCCTAATACTTGGAGCCTTGGTTTTATTCATAATTATCGTATTAGTCATAACGACCCATAACCATGATTTTGATACTTCCTAAACATCAAATAGCAGCTCAACTTACTTGGTTCGAGGTGTAGTAGCGGGGGGCAAAGGATTCCGGGTCATCTTTCTGATAAAACGCTCGTAACCCATTCTTATAGAGCCCCCCTTTATATAAATAAATTAATGACTTTGCCGTGATGGCTTCCGCCCCATACGTAATCGCCTTTTTTTGAACCTCTTCATCCAGGCGCTCCAGCCCCGTCCCAATGATTACATCATAGCGCTGTACCCTTTTTTCGAGCTCTTTAATGGGGGTAACCGAAACCTCATCATCAGATTCCAAAGGAGTGGCTGTAAAATGCTGATGATAAACATGCACCCGCCTCGCATCAATAATACTGTGAATGTTCTCCGCCGCCGGATGTTCGCGCATCGCCTGCATCGCAAAAGAAGCCAATGTGTTGACGCCAAATAAGGGCACATCCGTCTGAAAAAGTAATCCCTTAACCGCACTGGCACTGATACGCAAACCGGTGTATGAGCCCGGCCCCTGACTGACCAGCACGGCATCCAGGTCATCAATGGAAAAGCCATGCTCACTCTGCAGCTCTTCGATAAAAAGAAACAATTTCTCGGAATGAGAACCTCGCTGCTCTTCACGGAGTTCGTGGATCGTTCCGTTTTCATCGCAAAAAGCAACGGAGCAGACATTCGTCGCGGTTTCGAGTGCTAAAATCATGTATTACGTACTTTTTTAATGTCGATATTGCTAACAAGAACTGAGAGAAAATTCGTTTACCAGAGGCTTTGCAAAACCTCCTACCAGTTAAAGTTCTTCTAAGTTATAAGTGATATTTGTTCAATCCTCCTGTCCTCCTTCTCCAAGGAGGAACTCATTTTCAATACTCGGAGATAGTTCACAACATGTAGAGGAAACTACACACAAAGTCCCTCCCCGATCGTGGTCGGGACAAGCTTTGGAGAAGAGGGATTCAGGGAGATTGACTTATTCTAATAGTTAATTAACCGTTACCTCAACAGGTAAACGCGTTAAAATAAAAATTTTATCTATAGCGCGGAAAGTAATTCCCCCGCCAGTGAACTAATGCCTCCAATCCAAAATATACGCTCTTTTCTGGTAACTCTGATAAATTGGATCCAAACGATATTATCTCAATATACGCATCCAAATTATCGATAGCTTACCGACGAATCAGCCACGTACTGTTGCTGAGCTGAACCCATCGGTTGTAGAGGTCCAGAAGCCGGGGATATCGGTCAGGAGCAAATTTATTTTGTGAAATGTCAATCCGGAAATCATACTGCAGCGTGTTAGCTGTAGAATTATACCGCTCCTCAAATCGTGCGCCCGGCAGCCCGATATTTTTATCCAGAAGCTGCTCCCCCACCGTAAATCCGCGGGGCAGTCGGATAGAATAGGAGACATCCAAATGCTCTGGTGCATCCAGGGTGACCGGCAAATCCCGCTGCTTATCTTCAAAGGGGTTCTGCCGGAGGTAGCCCACCACCATGGGGTTAAACTCTAAGCCATCGGTAAAACTGGTGGCATAATTTTCAATTGCAAAGGTGGCCCGGATCTCAACGGGACGCGCATAGTTTTGCAAATTTCTAATGCGCAGGCTATCCGCCGTGACCTGGCTGTAACCGTCAAACAAGGTTTGCTTAAAAATGTCAAGGTCCGAGGCTCCATCGGCTTTCTTCTGGCGGATAAGCTGGCCCGGGTAGCCATCCTGATACGAAATCACTCTTCCACTAAGCGTGCCATTGGGCTGGAGCTGTGCATCAACTTCCACCCGGATATCAAAGGAACTCTTATCCGCCTGCATGGATACCCATGAAAAAGAATCCTCTTTCATGATCAAGCCCCGTCCGCTGCTCATTTCTGTGGGAATAAGGTTCGGCTGACTGTACGGAAAGCTTGCGTCCATCATATATTTCTGTCCTTCAACTTCGCTCTGTATTGCCAGCGCATTAAACTGGTAGAAGGACGGAAAATCCTTACTGATTGTGCCAAAAGAACGGGTGGACGTCAGTACCGGATAGGCCGTGATACCAGCTCCACGCAACATAGCCAGCAATGTCTGGTTGATGGCTGCCTGTCCCATCGCCTGGGCTGCAAGCACGGCCGAGTCAGACTCGGTACTGTAGGGTGCGTATGCTTCGGAAAAATTCATGCGATCGTTTACATACCGATAAATAGAATCCTGCAGGGCCAAACGGCTAATGCCCTGTAACGACCGGGCCAACGAATCTCCGATGGAACGCGCATAGCTGTATCTCTTAATCGCTTCCAGTGGATTTGTATTGCGGCGCAGCTTGGCCACGACGACTTCCCAACTGGTATCCAGCTGTTGACGTGGAAGCCCAAAGGCACTGAGGATAAACTTAATCTGCCCGCGATAATCATCCAGTGAAGAGATGAAAACCTCTTGTTCTACCGCCGGGATTTCGGAAGCAACCCAACGCTCGGTAACTACAGGGTCGGGCCGGGGAAGCGTAAAAATCTTGGGCACCGAACTGGTATCCACGTAAGCAAAGTCATGTTGCACCTGGCTATCATAGTTTTCGATCACCCCCTCGTAACGTAAGTACTGGGGGTAGGTAATCTCAACCTTGGCATGGCTCGTGGGCACTTTCTGTGACAGGTAAAAATCCGGGAGCTCTTCGATATAACGGCGCTGCACCACATAGCTGTATTCTACCACGGCCCCATCTTCTACGTTGGGCATCGTAAATTCCTTTACGTTGTAGCGGCTGTTGATGTTGATCGTCCTGATGGCCCCTTCATCCAACCTATGCCGCTCTCCATTCGGCAGGTAAGTTATTCCCTGGATGTCCGAGAGCTGTTCCATGTTATCCTCAAAGTAATAGGGAATCGTTACTACCGAAGCTTCGCGCGCCGATGCATCAAATATCTTAAGGCGGGTATGGTGCTTAAGCACGGCCATGATGCCGCCGCCCGATTCCTGGAAAGAGACATCCATCTCTTTATTAGTGACGATATAAGGGTAGGTCTGGCTGTTCGAGGGAGCTGTAATGTTGAAAAGGGAATCCGGGATAACACCAAATTCTGCGTCCACGCTTCCATCCTGGGCATCCGCCAAGCTGAAACTCACACAACAAATAAGGACCAAA
Organism: Fodinibius salsisoli; assembly: GCF_026229185.1. Lineage (GTDB taxonomy): Bacteria > Bacteroidota > Rhodothermia > Balneolales > Balneolaceae > Fodinibius > Fodinibius salsisoli. Next base: position 71,585 of record NZ_JAGGJA010000008.1, read on the forward strand.
GAAACTAAATACCGCAACAAAAAAGTATACCTGAAATTAATATTTAGAATATCATAACGCGCAAACAGCACATTCATTCTGTGAGAAATTCAAAAGGACTCTTATCATCCTGAATCGTATCATGAACTTGTTTCACTTATTATTCAGGATCTCCTTTAGAGGCTTATAGCCATACGAGATGCTGAAACGAGTTCAGCATGACAAGTAGTTAGGTTCAATTTTCCAACTAAACCTCATTCACAACAAACTGTCCGTTGTTGTAAATTGCTTCTGCTCGCCCGGTCATCTCATTGCCCAGGTACGGTGAATTATTAGATTTAGATTTAACAACCGACTCTGCAAACGTCCACTTTTCATCCGTATTGAACAACGTAAGGTTAGCCTCAGCCCCTTCCTTAATTTGCGGAACGTCCAAATTCAAAATTTCTCGCGGATATTTAACAAACTTATCTAACAGGTCTGTCAGCTCTAGGACTCCGGGTTCCAGTAACTGACGTACGCTAACACTCCATGCCGTCTCCAGACCGATAATTCCATTCGGCGCATAGATGAATTCCACTTCCTTTTCTTCAATAGCATGCGGGGCATGGTCAGTACAGATGGCATCAATCGTACCATCGGCGAGTCCCTCGATCATGGCATCCACATCTTCCTGGGTGCGAAGCGGCGGGTGCATCTTGACGTTGGTATCAAAATCGCGGCGCTCGATCTCTTCGTCGGTCAGATCAAAATGGTGGGGACAAACTTCTGTCGTCACGTTGATGCCGTCGGCTTTGGCCCGGCGGACCAGCTCCACGGCCTTGGCCGTACTGATATGTGCCACGTGAATATGTCCGCCGGTAAACTCTGCCAGCAGGATATCCCGCGCAATCATCGTCTCTTCGGCAATGCCGGGTGTGCCGTCGATTCCCAGCCGTGCAGAAACCCGGCCTTCGTGCATGTGTCCCGGACGCGAGAGCTTTAAATCTTCTTCATGATTGATGATCGGCATCTCCAGCATAGAAGAATACTCCAGTGCTACACGCATAAGTTGTGCATTATACACCGGATCTCCATCATCACTGAAAGCTACGGCCCCGCCTTCTTTCATATCGGACATCTCAGCAATGGCTTTGCCGGCCCGCTCTTTGGATACACAACCTATGGGGTGCACATTGACCGGCAGCTCCTCTGCCCTCTTGGTGATAAATTCAACGACATCACGCGAGTCGATAGCCGGATTGGTATTTGGCATGCAGGCCACCTCGGTAAATCCACCGAAAGCTGCAGCGGCACAGCCGGTTTTGATAGTCTCTTTGTGTTCATAGCCCGGCTCGCGCAAGTGGACATGCATATCCATCCACCCTCCGGAAAGATAAGCCCCTTCGGCATCAAAGGTTTCTTCGGAATCTCCTGCTTCCAGCTCCGTGCCAATTTCCACAATTGTGCCGTCGGCGATACGAATGTCAACCTGTTTTGATCCATCGAAGTCCGCACCAACAGGCTTTACATTTTTCAGTAATAAATTAGGTCTGTAACTCATAAAAATGTTCGGTTATTTTTGATGGTGAATATACGTGTTTTCAACAGAATTCAATAATGGATGAATAGAACACGGATAATACAGATTAGGCTGATAATCACAGATTTTTCTGTGAGAACTCGTATTAACTGTTTTACCTTTAATTAAACTCAGAACTAATTGCTCGTCAGACAGACATTCTACCTGGAAACAGCGGTTATAGGTCTCTTTCCTTGTCACAAGTTGCAAACTTGCGACAGTTGGCGTACCGAAAAACCCTCATTCCAATTGATATTGTCGGGAAAGCTTCCCTACATACACATTCAATCCTAACGCTCCCTTCCCTGCTCGGAGGGAAGAGTTGGGGATGGGGCAAAAGCTCATCCGATGAGTGGACAGCCTATTTTCCACTTGAGACTCCTCGTCGCTCGTTCCTCGGAGTGACAAGGCTAATGGCACCTCTTTTAGCTTATATTCTAAATTCTGATTTCTTCAACAACCCGGCCTTATAAATTCTGCTGGGATAAGTGACCGAAGCCGAAGCGTAAAAAGTCATTCCCTGTTTGAGGAGCTATTAACGACGAGTTAAATGATTTTTAGCGCAGGCGAAGCGAACGGCAGCAGTAATTTATTCAGCCGGTGAGTTTTTGGGTCACTTTTTTGCTTGACTGAAAAAATGGAACAAGAAACTAAGAATCCTACATTTTCAACGAGCAAAATACCGCCGCTCCCCATTCTGTATTTAAGTATTTACTCCTTATTTTAGGAAAAGACATGCTGAAAATGCCCGGCTACTAAGAACTAAACTGATAACTGAATCCGTTAACTGATCCCTGTCCATGTCACAACCTGATTTATTTACGCCCTCCAAGCTTTCCGTCTCTGAACTCACCCAGGACATCAAAGCGCTGCTGGAAGGTAACTTCCTGGATATCAAAGTAGAGGGCGAAGTCAGTAATGCCTCCACCAGTCGCAGTGGGCATACTTATTTTACGCTCAAAGATGAAGAAGCACAGCTTTCATGCGTCATCTGGCGGGGCATTAACCGGCGATTGGACATTGAGCTGGCCGACGGACAACAGATTGTGGCCGGAGGGGACATCCAGGTATACCCGCCGCACGGTAAATACCAGCTCATCGTTCGGTCCGTGGAACAGGCCGGGATCGGGGCCCTTCAGAAAGCATTTGAAAAGCTTAAAGCACAACTCAAGGAAGAAGGCCTGTTTGAGGAGAAGCATAAAAAAGCCCTGCCCGCTTTTCCATTTAAAATCGGGGTTATCACCTCGGCCACCGGGGCTGCCTTTCATGACATCACTGATACCCTCGAGCGGCGCTGGCCCATGGCGGAAGTGCTGCTGCATCATGCCAGCGTACAGGGCACCAATGCCGCACCGGAGCTGGTGAAAGCCATCAACTGGTTTTCCGATGCCCAAAATGTGGACCTTCTGATTGTGGGGCGTGGCGGCGGCTCGCTGGAAGACCTTTGGCCCTTCAACGAAGAAGCGGTGGCCCGCGCGCTCTTCAACTGCAAAATTCCGACCATCAGTGCTGTGGGACACGAAGTTGACTTTAGTATCTCCGATTTCGTAGCGGATGCACGGGCCGCTACTCCTACCCAGGCGGCCATCCTGGCAACCCCCGACGTGAACGAAATTCGCATGTATGCTGATGATCTCGATACCCGGCTGCATACGGCCATGGAGGACCTTATCCAAAATCATAAAGATCGGGTTACACAGTTAGTGGACTCACACGCCCTGCAAGCCGTGCAGCAGAAGGTTTCCAGCCTGGCCGAACGTATTCACGGACTGGATGAACGCCTGCACCACCGACAGGAAGTCTCACTGATGAAAAAACATAATAAGCTTAACGCTCTGCAGCATCGTCTGGAACTGCAAAATCCCAATACGCCCCTCGAGCAGGGATACTCCCGTATCTGGCAGGATGATGAGTGGATCCGCTCTGCCGAAGACTATGATACCCAGAAACCCTCGACTATTGAATGGGATGATGGAAAGGCAACCGTTGAAGGTTGAAAAGTTAGATGTTAGAAGTTTGAGGCAGGGCCAGGATCTGGAAAATCTCTCTTAGAAAAGGGAGTCCCGCGGAGCGGGGAGGGTTGTCCTTTCAAAATATATAAAGCCCAAAGTGTTAAGTTTTAAGCCTAATTGAATTGTTGAATATTAAAAATTCAAGACAGGCTAAAACCTTTGCAACTTATAATTCCTAATTTTTAATTATCCTTCTATCTATTAAGTTACCAGAGCATCACCGTACCTTGCCATAATTTCATTCAAGCCCTATGCTGACCCAATACCGCATCGAGATCCACGACAGTGACCGTAAAAATCATCATCTTTGGAACGCCCTGCTGGCGCTGGCGACGGGCATCCTGACGCTGATCTATCCCAACTTCCTCTATCTTATCGCCGGTGGCTACCTGATTGCCCTCGGTGCGCTGTTTATTCCTTTTCGTATTCCCACGCCCCTGGCCATTATTCCCATCATCGCAGGGATTATCATCCTTATTTTTCCGGAACTGATCCCCATCACTTTTGCGACCTTCCTGGGACTGTTCGGATTGCTGCTCTTACTTAGCTTCGGTTTTGCCTTTATCGGCGGACTCACCCTCATCATCGCCCTGCTGATCATTATCAATCCCGATTCGGTGGGCTACCTCGCCGCCACCTTCCTGCTGCTATACGGCGTATCGAATTTGATTCGATTATATCGGAGCTCATAGAACCTGTCATATGAGACCTTTGACATTCTATTTCTTTGACCTCCCAGCCCCCTCCTAACGACTTAAAAGGGATTTATGAGGAAATATTTCAAAGGTATATGTATAAATAGTTTCACTATTAATTCACAATAGCAACTTTTATGTCACCTCAAACAGAGCACACCGGAACTCTGATGTAAGAGTACAAATGTGAGAAATCTCAAATCCGAAACAAACAGTATCTTACTGAAGTTAAGAGGCCATAACTTGTCGTTCTTATTTTTGCATTTATTTCAAAAGATCTTTGGGTATTGTTATAATTTGAAAACTATGAGTTTCCCCTTTATTGTTTCTCAATTTAGCCGCATTTTTGAGGCCATAAAATAATTTCAATAAAACGACTTTGATATGAGTGAGATCCAGCCAAGCGTCAGTTATAGCTTTACCATGCGCCTGTATATCGAAAACAAGCCCGGTATGCTGGCTAAAGTGCTGGAGGCTATCGCCGAACAAAAAGCCGATCCCGGTGCAGTGGATGTGGTAAAGGTGGAGGGTAAATACAAAGTGCGCGACCTTACTGTCAGTGCCCGCAATGAAGAGCACTCAAAGGCGATCGTCAAAGCCGTTAAAAAAATTGACGGCATCAAGGTGCGCAACGTATCTGATCGGGTTTTCCTGCTCCACCTGGGAGGTAAAATCCGTATCAAAAACAAGGTGCCTGTCAATACCCGCGACTCCCTTTCCATGGCTTATACACCGGGAGTGGGACGTGTATGCGAGGCCATCGCTGAGAAACCAGAAAAGGCTCACACGCTTACCATCAAACAGAATTCCGTAGCTGTAGTCAGTGATGGCTCGGCCGTGCTTGGGCTTGGCAATATCGGTCCGGAAGCGGCCATGCCGGTGATGGAGGGAAAGGCCATGCTCTTCAAAGAGTTTGCGGATATCGATGCCTACCCTATCTGCCTGGATACCCAGGATGTGGATGAAATTATTTCTGCCGTAAAATGGATGTCGCCCGGATTCGGCGGCGTTAACCTCGAAGATATCGGGGCGCCGCGCTGTTTCGAAATTGAAGAACGACTAAAGGAAATCCTGGATGTCCCCGTCTTCCATGACGATCAGCACGGTACCGCAGTGGTGACGCTGGCCGCGACGATCAATGCCCTTAAAGTCACCGACAAAAATATGGAAGACCTGCGCATCGTTATTGTAGGGGCAGGAGCAGCGGGTATTGCCATTACTCGTATTCTCTTGGAGGCCGGAGCTGAGGAAGTGTTAGTCTGTGACCGTGAAGGCATTATCAATAGAGATCGTATTGACGATTATGACGCCAGCAAAGTCTGGCTGGCTGAAAATACCAATCCGAATAATGAAACGGGCTCCCTGATGGATGCTACGGAAGGGTCTGACCTGCTCATCGGTGTTAGCGGTCCGGGCATCGTGCCTCGGAAGGCGGTGGAGCATATGGCGGATGACCCCATTATCTTTGCGCTGGCCAACCCGGTCCCTGAGATACAACCGGAAGAAATCCACTCTATTGCTCGTATTATTGCTACCGGACGCAGTGACTATCCGAACCAAATTAATAATGTGCTGGCTTTTCCCGGCCTGTTCCGCGGTGCGCTTGATGCCCGGGCCAAGGATATCAATGAAGAGATGAAGCTGGCTGCCGCCCACGCCATTGCCAACAGCATTGATGATAATGATATTAGTGAATCTTATATCGTGCCCAGCGTCTTTAACAAAAAGGTTGTACCCAAAGTGGCAAAAGCGGTGAAAGAAGCAGCCTATAAAAGCGGTGTAGCCGATCGACCACGGCCCCTGAATGGTGATTAGTGTTTAGTTATTAGGTTTATTAGTAGCTATAACACATAAATTATTATTTAAAGCTTTTCTCATTACGGGTTCAAGTTTGCAACTTAGACCAGTTCTTAGTTCTTAAAGATAATCCGATTCCAAAATAACAAAACACGCAGTCTTCCTACTGGCACAAGTTATAACCTTGCGCCAGCAAGGGGTGGGCTCCACAAAGAACCTTATTATTTTGGGCCTCATATTATAATCTGTAGAGACGCATTGCATGCGTCTCTTGGACACCCAAGGCAGTGGTGATAATATAGAGGCAGATTCTATCTGTCTCTGCCCTGTCTATTAATGTGAATATCTATTTATACCGGCAGATCCAGACATCCCTCCCACCTTCGGCGGTACTCCCTTTAATAAGGGAGATTTTATCTGCCTTGCATGTATTGTTCAATTCCGACCTTGAATGGGGAAATCACCGTGTCAATGGACCGCACGAACGTGAGCGTCAACTCCCAAGCATTCAGGGCCTGTTGCCCCCTGACACGTTACATGATCTTAGCACAGCTGAGGTGAGCACAGCGAATATTTACTAAGCCGGTGTTTTTTGGCCACCAAAAAATGTAAGAAAGCGGTAGTAAAATTAAGCCTTACTAACAACTACTCACTCATCACCATTCCCGACCTGTGCGGGATACGACCCTAAAATCTTCAGTGAACTTGCCTTCCGCTCCAGCTCTTCAAGGGCTACCCGCGTATCAGGATGGGCGATATTGCCTTCGATATCCAGGTAAAACTGGTACTTCCAGGGCTCATTGGGTTTGGGGCGTGACTCCAGTTTGGTCATCCGGATATCATGCTCGCCCAACACATTCAGGCAGCTGATGAGTGCTCCTTTATCGTGACTGGTCACCATGAGCAAAGACGTTTTACAGGGAATCTGTGGATCCACTTCTACGGGATCGGTGCTAACCACCACAAAACGCGTAAAATTTTCGGATTGATTGGCCAGATCACGCTTCAAAATAGCAAGGTCATAGATCTCTGCCGCGTGGGCCCCGGCAATGGCCGCTTGGGAAAGGTCTCCATCTTCCAGCACTTTCTTGGCCGACATGGCCGTATCGATATACGACTCTACTTTGCAACGGTGCTGCTTTGCTAAGAAGTTACTGCACTGTGCAATAGCCTGTGGGTGTGACAGGATCCGACGAATTTTATCGATGGGCACATTATCAATAGCCAGCAGGCAATGGATGATCCGCAGGGCTTCTTCTCCAACGATATGTAACCTGCCATCGCCCAGAATATCATAGGTATCGTTAATAGATCCCGCCGTTGTATTTTCGATCGGCAGGATGGCATAATCCACTTCCCCCTCTTCTACAGCCTGTGCTGCCTGACGAAAGGTATCATAACCGACAGAATGAACCTCTGTATATCGTTCTTCGAAATGACGCATCGCTGCTTGGTCACTGTAAGCGCCTTCCGTTCCCTGGTAGGCTACGCGTACATATTCCGCATTATTCTTTACATTTTGGTGATCCACCAGTGTATGCGTCTGAAACCGAACGGAGTGGTCAATAATATCTTTAAACAACTGCTCAGCAAAATAACGATCCAACCCTGCTTCGCGTGCAAGATCCGTTATCTTATCCAACAGTTGCTCTTCACGTTCATAGTCCCTGATGTTCTTGGCTTCATCAATTTTAAAGGAAGAGACATCACGTACAAGCTGCTGACGCTTAGCCAACGCTTTAATAATGGTTCGGTCTGTTTCGTCGAGGAGTTTGCGTATTTTATCTAATTTGTCCGACATATCCGGTGGTTCTGTTGCTCTGAGTAAAACGGATAGAATATCAGAATAATCACTCTAATGAAAGTTTAATTAGGAATTTATTTAGCTGCAAATTACGGAAGCCATTTCTACAACTAAATATGGATTTTGTAATCATCGCTCTCTGCCAGCGGTAGTACGCAAAATAGAGGCCATATTAGCTTAGGAGAAGTCTCTTCTCCTAATATTTAAGGGAAAAATAAGTTTAGCCTCCCATTATTTTTCCGCCTCGTATGTTGAAACAGCCAGGTGTCCTCCTTTCCTGTTTAAAGGAGAGGAGGCTGAGGCCCGAAAATACTCATCGGATGAGTACCAGGAGAAATGGAAACATATTGAGCAACATCACTCATCCGATGAGTGATTAGCTTATTTCTCTTTTGAGACTCCTCGCTGGGCTCGAAGTGACAAATACTATAAGAGCTATTTAAAATAGAGCATTGGCTTCTCTCCACTAATTTAAGAACCTTGTCCAACTTCGGGGCGGATCAAACCCCAAAAAATATAACTTACCCCGTTGATTTTCGGTATCGAAAGATGGCAGCCGGCAGAATGATGACGACCATCAGGGTGAGGATGCCAACGAGGTGCTGCACTTCCGCCCATCCGGCTCCCTTTAGCAAGACCATCCGCATAATCTTAATGAAATGCGCGACCGGGTTAAAGAGGGTTAAATCTTGTGCCCATCCCGGCATACTTTCGATCGGCGTAAACAATCCGCCCATCAGGATAAAAACAACCATCAGAAACCAGGCAATAAACATTGCCTGCTGCTGGGTAGAGGTAATAGTAGAAATGAAGAGCCCGATGCCTTCTACTACCAGCAGGTATATTCCGGCAATAGCCAATAGCAGTAATACACTGCCTACAAAAGGGATATTAAAACCAAGGCGGGCGATCAGCAATCCAACGACCAGCTCAAAAAGACCGATAATCCAAAATGGCAGCAACTTACCGGCGATAAACTGGTATCGTTTGATGGGCGTCACGTTCAGCTGCTCAATGGTACCAATTTCACGCTCCCGTACGATGTTCATGCCCGACAAAAACATCCCGATCATCGAAACCAATACCACTAAAATGCCGGGCACCATATATTTGATGTAGTCGAGGTTGGGATTGTACCAGTTGGCAGGAATAATATTGATACCGGCTCGTCTTCTCTGCTGTTGAATCTGCTTTATTTGAGGCTGTACTTCGACACTAAAATCCTGAATAATCGATCGTCCGTATCCCTGGATCAGTCCGGCCGTGGATCCATCGACCGCATCAATATTTAGTTGTACGGAAGTAGGGCTTCCCGACGTAACATCCCGCTCAAAATGCTGGGGAATCACCAATGCAAGCTGAATATCGTTGCTGCGCATCATCCGGATGCCGTCATCTACATCCTGGGAATGGCTTTGAATATTAAAGTAGCCCGTCGCCTGCATCTTGGTGACCAAGGCTCGGGAAGTAGCCGACCGATCAAAATCCACCAGGTGCACATCTACTTCTTTAAGTTCAAAAGTAGCCGCAAACGAGAGCACCACCAACTGGATCATCGGCATCAGGAAGATAATAGGAAGCATGCCTTTATTCCTGAAAATTTGTAAAAACTCTTTCTGAAGGAGAAATTTAATAGTTCGCATGACGTACTTGTTAATCCATTGATTGATTCATTTAATAAATTCGGCACTAGTTAGTAGTGCTGGGCATTTCTGAGCTTGGTGTCAAAGATTAATTTTGAGATTTTATTTGATACTTCTCACTGCCTACCGCCAACTGCTAACTGATCACTCTAACCTCACCTTAAAGCTTCGGATGCTGAGCGCGATAAATCCAAGGGTCATCGCCAGCAGGATGAGCGTTTCTTTCCAGATAAACAGCAGTCCCGAATCTTTGAGCATGATACTGCGGACGATCACCAGGAACCAGCGCGCCGGAATCAGGTTGCTAATCCATTGTAACACCATCGGCATACTTGAAATGGGAAAGATAAATCCCGATAACAGCACCGTCGGCAGCAGCAATCCGGCCAGCGATACCATCATGGCGGTCTGTTGATCCTCGGCTTTGGTAGAAATCAGGACACCCAGCGCCAGGGCCATGAAAATAAACAGGACCGACTCCAGCAAAAATAATCCATAGGATCCCTGGAAAGGCACGCCGAAGGCCCATTGCGCCAAGGCCAGAATGGTTAACACATTCACAAAAGAAAGCACCAGGTATGGTAACACTTTACCAATAATGATCTGCATGGGCCTGAGCGGAGAAACGAGCAGAATCTCCATATTTCCCATCTCTTTTTCCCGTGTTATAGATATGGACGTCATCAGTGAGGAAATAAGCATCAGGATAACTGCAATAAGTCCGGGTACAAAGAGATTTACACTCTCCAACTGGGGATTAAACAGCATATTGGCATGCGTTGAAATACCTCCCGGACCGGTCCCCCCATTTGCGGACCATTGTTGCTGGAAGTCGATGATAATGGACGATGAATACTGCTGGATAAGCTGGGCCAGGTTAGGATTGGAAGCATCCGTAATAACGTTTACAGCCGGCTGTCCACCCCGCTTCAACTTACGGGCAAAGTCAGCTTCAAAGATGAGCACTTCATCAACAGAACCCTGCTGAAATAATGTTTCTATTTCATCATAGCGCTGAATGCTGCCTTCCACCGAAAAATAGTTGGAAGCGTCAATCTTGCTAATCAGCTGACGCGTCACTTCGTCTTGAGAAGCATCCAGAACGACTACCTGGGCATTTTCCACCTCGTTGCGGATAGCATATCCGAAAAGGATCATCATAATCATCGGCATCCCGAAGAGTACGACTAATGTTCGCTTATCCCGGTAAATCTGCTTGAATTCTTTGATTACAAATGCTCTGAAGGAGCTCATAGTTATTGGTTAATGGTTGTTAGTTACTCAGCCCGATCAGCTCCACGGGCCAGTTCGATGAACACATCTTCGATATCATCCGCCTGGTACGCTTGCCTTAATCCTGCGGGTGTATCTAAGGCCTCTATTTTTCCATCCACCATTATCGATACGCGATCGCAGTATTCGGCCTCATCCATATAGTGAGTCGTCACGAAAACGGTGGTTCCCTCTTCGGCTGCCTGGTAGATCTGTTCCCAAAATTGCCGGCGGGTAATGGGGTCGACGCCCCCGGTGGGTTCATCCAGGAAGACAATATCCGGCTCATGCAGCATAGCAACCGAAAATGCCAGCTTTTGCTTCCATCCCAGGGGTAATGAGCCAATTCTTTTATCGCGTACACTTTCCAGCTGAAGACTGCTCAATAACTCCTCCGCTTTGGCTTTAATGTTATCTTCGGAAAGACCATAAATGCCGCCATAGAGCCGAATATTTTCCCAGACCGTCAGATCGGTATAAAGCGAAAACTTCTGGCTCATGTAACCAATCTTTCGTTTGATGGCTTCTGCCTGCGTATAAACATCGAATCCTGCGACGGATGCCTTGCCCGAAGTCGGGGCCAACAGCCCAATAAGCATGCGGATAGCGGTTGTTTTTCCCGCCCCGTTGGCTCCCAGGAATCCAAATATTTCACCCTGGCTTACTTCGAAGCTGATCTGATCCACCGCGGCGAAATCCCCGAATTTTCGGGTTAGGTCGTTGGCTTGTATGGCTAATTCTTCGTTCATTAATTAATTTATTGGGCCTCAGATTTAAACAAATAATTCCTGTATCTATCTGTATAGATCTGTGGCTAAATTATGTCACTTCTTTTTGCATTAGATTCATAAAACTATCCTCGATATCCGGTTCTATGGATTTTATTTCCACCTCAGACAGTCCACATTGCTCGGTTAGGTATAATTCAAGCTTACTTATATCTGGTTCTTCCCGTTTATCGGTGTAGTGAACATACTCCCCAAACGGTTGTACCGAATCTGCCCACTCGTACGAGCGCAACTTTTTTATGAGTTCGTAAATACTTGAGGCTTTAATCGCCAACAGTGGCTGATCAAAGTTACGAGCCACCTGCTCGGGCGTATCGATATTAAGGATATGTCCATTGTCAATGAGGGCCACCCGGTCGCACTGCTCGGCTTCATCCATATAAGGGGTAGAAGCAATAATGGTAATGCCCTGTGATTTCAGCTGCTGAAGCATCTGCCAAAACTCCTGCCGCGAAACGGCATCCACGCCCGTAGTGGGTTCATCCAGCACCAACAGTTCGGGCTTATGGATGAGCGCGCAGCTCAGGGCCAGCTTTTGCTTCATCCCCCCGGAGAGTGCACCGGCCAGCCGATCTTCAAAACGTTCAAGCTGACTGTAAATGGGGGCGACTAAATCGTAATTAGCCTCGAGCGTCGTTCCAAAAACCGAGGCAAAGAAATCCATATTCTCGCGCACACTCAGGTCTTCGTATAAAGCAAACTGCCCGGGCATGTAACCAAGCTTGGTGCGAATGGTCCGGTAATCATCAACCACATCCAGGCCCAGCACCGATGCCTCCCCGGAATCCGGTTTGAGCAGCGTTGTCAAAATCCTGAACAACGACGTTTTACCCGCTCCATCAGGACCGATGAAGCCAAAGAGTTCGTTGGGCTCCACCTCAACGGAGATATCTGCCAGAGCCTCAACGCCTCCGTACGATTTGTTTAAATTTTGAACACTAATTGGATTCATGGGTTAGTTATTTGTCATTTCTTATTAGTTAACAGGTCGTGCCTAGCAACCATTAACTAATTTTCTGCCCTGAAATTAACTTCTCCGGGCATACCAATCTTTAGCACACCATTTGGATTAGGTACCCGAACCTTCATGGCATATACCTGGGTAACCCGTTCTTCTTTGGTCTGTATCATTTTGGGGGTAAACTCGGCCTCCGATGCAATCCAACTGACCCTTCCACTTAACTGCTGGTTCCTTTCTGCCGTCGAATCTACAAGCACCTGCACCGCCTGGCCAATTTTTATGGACGGGAGTTGGGCCCCGCTGACATAGACTTTCAGTTCCAGCGTATCCAGACTTGCAATCTGATAGAGCGGCTGCCCCTGCTGAACAAGTTCATAGGGTTCTACGTAAGAGGTGAGCACCGTCCCGGCAACTGGATTGATAATACGGGTATCCTGCAGCTGATCCTGCACCTGTTCAATACGGGCCTGGGTAGCACTAATTTCTGCTCGTATAGATTGTTTCTGGGTTTGCAGGGCGCTTATCTGCTTTCGGATGGTCTCCACTTTGGAACGAACATTATCCAACTGTTGAGCCGTGGCTGCCTTATCTTCTCGCATTGCTTGCGTCCGCTTCAGGTTCATCCCGGCCAAAGTAAGCTCTTCTTGCCGCACCTCAACTTCAGCATTGATATTTACTATTTGAGACCGAATGGATTCCACTTTGGCTTCCAATTCTTTTTTCTGCAAAATAAGCCGGGTCGTATCTACCAAACCTACTGTCTGGTCCTTTTCAAGCCTGTCCCCTTCCGCTACATTGTATGCAAGGAGTTTACCCCCAATTTCTGTCGAAATAGTGGTCTCTATTGCTTCAAACTGTCCATATGCATCGGACTTTTCTTCACTATTGCAGCCTGTAACGACTATTAATATGCCGATTAGCAACAAAAACAAAGAGGACGTTCGACTGCTTTCTAATCTCATCGACTTGACGTTTAAATGATTTGGTTTTGACATTTTGTTCTACTGATATCGTTGATGTTATTGGTCACTCGTTTTGATGAGCTTATTCTCTGGGGGATCTCCTGATGTAAGAAAACGATCGAATACGTTTCGCAGACCCGGTAATAGCTTATAGGAACGCGGATACTGTTTACCATCCAGGATATTACTCATGCACTCAAACACTACCTTCGAATCCCAGTACCCGGTGTGAGTATGAACAATATTGCTGCAGTCTATTAGCGTAAGCTGCTGAAAATAGGACAGCAGCTTTTCATATTTTTCAAGACCTGAATAGCCGATGGCTTCTTCCCACTCTACCAGCCTGAACCAGTATCTCAACACATCATCCCGCTTGGTATAAAACAGATAAAGATTTTGAACCTTCTCCATCATGTTTGCGGTAATCCGCTCTACCAGGTACGATTGGGAGACCGCTGCTCCGAGTGAAAAAACGTTTCTGATATTTATTGTTTGGGATGATTGAAGAGCGTTATATCCCACAATCGTAGCCATACTGTGCCCCATTACATCGATGGTGCACCCTGCCTGAGTAAATTGGTGCAGCCAATCTCTTAGGTAAGTCCCTGCCTGCTTTGCATTTTCTTTGGATTGGAAATAGCTGAATTCCGACTCCCCGCTGGGCCAAACAAAGCCAATAGTAGCATGGTAGCTGTCGCTAAAAAATGTATTACACTGGTCATCCAAATGTTCATATAAGGATAAGATATCGTCCATCGAGTTATTAAATCCATGGATGATTAACAGGATATTTTTACCGCCAATAGCCGACCGTAAATCGCTTTGCTCCACTGCTTCCATCTGTTGGCTATTGTAGCTGTTTATTTGCTCAAATTTTGAAAATGTGTTGCCTTCACTACCTTCTGACCGCAAGTTGATCAAATACATAACATTGCTCCTTTATTGGATTGGAACTCCTAAGGTTGTCAAATAATCGGATTGCGCCTGTGCCAGCCGTACACGATTGATATACAGCGAAAGCCTGGCCTGATGAGCCCGGTTTAATTCTGTCACATATTGGCTGGCCGTTATGGCCCCATTATTCAGCTGACTGACATTTTCTTCGACAATTTTCTTCCGCAGGGCTATTGCTTTCTTATCCCGCTCTATGTTTTCCTCAATTGCTCTCATACGCTCCTGGATACGATTAAGCGAAGCATGCAACTGCCGGGTAAAAGAGCGACGATTCTGTTCAACCTGCTGCTGCCGGAGCTGTAGCATTTGTTGCTTTTCTCCGGCATTGTATGAAGCCCAAAAATTCCACCGTACCTTCAACCCGACCGTGTAATACTCATGAAAATCATCGTTCAGGAAATTCAGCCCCGGGCGACCGTAAGCAGCTGTACCAAAAGCGGATAAAGACGGCCATTTTTGGCTCCCAGCTAACCTCTTCTGTTGCTCTATCGTTTCTTCTGTACTTTCAAAGAGATCGTATTCAGATCGATGTGGTTGTAACGATTGGTGATCAATATTTTGTTGCGGCAGCTGGAGTTTAGTACCGGTTGCCACCTTCTCTCCAATAAGTTCGCCAAGTACCCGGTAACCGGCTACTACATTGGAGTGGCTATTAACCGAATCCTGTCTTGCTTTAATCAGCTCGGCCTCCAAAATATGCTGCTGACTGGCCAACAGTACGCCATTATCTACCTTTGAACGTACCGTGGAAAGCTGTTCTTCAAGATTTGCAATAAGTAATCCAATAGTCTTAGACTGCTGTTGAGAAAGCAGGATACCAAAATAAACCTGGTCTATTTGTGAGCGAATCTGGTGTAGCTCTACTTCAGTCGAATAGATCTCCTGTTTACCCTTTGCTTTTTCCAGCTCTTTTTGGATCCCTACTGCGCCCCCGTTAAATATTGTCTGCGTTACATCCACCGAGGCTTGGTACTGATCCTTACTTATAGCGGGCGGGCCTCCTCCACCGGGCAACGAAAAATCCGTAACCTCCGATTGGTAGCTGGCCCTCCCATTGATACTGACATCTGGATAATGTCCGGTATTCGCTATCTGGATATTTAATTCCGTGATTTTTTTCTGAAACTCAATATTCTGAACTTTTGGATAATTTTCATAGGCCTGTTGATAACAATAGTCCAAGGTGATGGAATCAGCAGGAGCTCCTCCAGAAAAAGTAGTAAAGACAAATGTTAAGGCTATAAAGAACATCATGGTCGCTTATAGTTTATGCCGTTAAGAATAAACTCTGTCAAAAAGGCTTTACGCTTTTTCAGAAATGCCCCGAAGTCCTGTTCATCAAACTCAAAAAGGGCCTCAACCATTGTCTGGGCAATAAATGGGAATAGGATAATCCCTACAATACTGACCAACAGTTGCCGGGGTTCTACCTCATCCATTCGTCCAGCCTGTACTTCTTCTTTGATTTGCTTTTCAAAAGCCTTGGGGGGATGGATATCCTTCTCCTTGATGAACTTCCGAAACCGATCCGGATTTTGGTTCATCTCATAAATGATAAACTGCGCAATCCGGGGATTGTCATCCAGAAAGGAATAGTAGGTGTCAATAAGTTGTTCAATTTTTTCATCAAAAGAAGCTTCGGCACCTAAAACGCTAAAAATTACCGGGAAGAAACGACTCACTTCACGCTGATATACCTTCTGGAACAGCTTGTCCTTGCTTCGAAAGTAATAGTGAAGCATCGATTTGTTAATCTCTGCCTCATCGGCAATCTCTTGCATCCGGGCACCGGCATACCCTTTCTGCTGGAATACCCGGCTGGCCGCTTCAAAAATCTGCTCTTCGGTTTCCTGGTTATTATCTGACATGATCTGTTGATTATTTTTTCTCAGTTCAATAGTAAACTAAAACATTCAACTATAAAATTCAACTATTTGGTTGAATTTTATAGTTAGCACGTCTTCTATCTATTCATCTAAATAAAAAAGGCCTTCCAGAATAATTCTGGAAGGCCTTTTAAATAATTATTAGAATTTTAATAGCTATCCGATGCGAAATTTTAGTTCATCAATTTTGGATAAAATTTCTCCCCTGTCCATTTCGCGATAGCGTTCGGGGAGTAATTCTTTGGAGGTACATTCAATGACAGCACTTAAGGTCTGCAGCTCAATTTCTTCGGGATAAGTGGGGGGCAAAAAGTCATTTAAAGCTATATCCAGTATTTCCGGCGTCACTCTCTCTTGATCTTGCGCTGCCGCCCGAAACTTAGCTCTTGTCAATGCTGCTTCCATATCTGCACCAGAAAATGATTTTAATCCCTGTTCAATTACCTTGGGTACATATTCTTCTGTAAGATCCAGCCCCGTTTTCTTTTTCATGGCTTCAAAGAGCTCAATTCTTTCTTCCTTTGTGTGGGGAGCAAACAAGGCCAGGTGCTCTTCTGCTCTTCCCTGCCGCTTAAGATCTACCGGCATAAGGTCAGGGCGCGCCGTCATCAGGAACCAGAGAATACGTCCACGATTCTGCGTGTCACTCATAAACGTAGCAATTTGTGAAAACACTCTGCTTGAGACGCCGCTGTCTCCGCCGGCATCCCGATCGCCCAGGTAAGCATCGGCTTCGTCAATCATGACGGCTACCGGGGCCATCGCTTTGAGGAGGCTCAAAATCTTTTCCAGGTTTCCTTCGGTGACGCCCTGCCACTGGCTTCGAAAATTCTTCAGCTTCACCATAGGGATACCCACTTCATTCGAAAAACAGGTTACCAGAAATGTTTTACCCGTCCCCACAGGACCGCAAACCAGATACCCCATGGGCAAAACATCACGCCGGCCATTTTTAAGTGCCTGTACCGCCTGACGCAAATGCTGTTTTACCTTCGTATGGCCCGCTACATTATCCAGGGTATAGTCGGTATCTACGAATTCTAACAAGCCATATGCTTCTGATTCAATGAGCTCTTTTTTGGCCTCTGATAGCCTGCGATGTGTTATTTTTTCTTTATTCTCTCGGGCATTCGATAATACGCTACGGATGTTAATAAAATTAAGTCCCGCAGTTTGTTGGGCGACTACTTTTTTGCTGACTTCCGACAACGCCTGAAACTGCTCTTCTTTCAATTCATTACTAACGAACTGTGCCCGTTGCTGCTGATTGGGAATATTAATCCGAATACTATCAGTATATGGATTTTGGACGACGGTCTTATTCAAGTCCGCCAGGTTCTCTGTAATAAGTACGGTAGTAAAATCGGCCGCTAAAAACATAGGATCATGAGCCCAGCGCGATAGATAAACCATGGAGGTGCGATCTTCGGAACCGGTTGAACCCGCTTCATTCATCGGAATGATGGTTTCGGCATAATCGACAATCAGGGCAATACTTTTATTACTGTCAATGCGAACGCGGAAGTATTGCTCGAGTAGCGAAAAGACACGAACCGGATCTTTGGGAAGCTTATCCGCATATTCCGTTCCGAGTAAAGAATCACGTCCCGCTAACGCCTGGTTGAAATCCTTTCGGCTTTCCTGATCCCGAAAATAGATGCCCGAAGAGCGATCGTAAAAAATGACATAATCTCGTGCACCAAAAAACTCCTCAGAAAGAAAAGATTTGAGACGTACAAATTCAGTTGTGGATTCTCGTTTTAAAGGAACCAGGTCATGGACATTTCCATGTAAGATGAACTGGTTAATCGTACGACTCAAATATTTACGGGCAAATTCCCCGGCCCAATCTGGATAATGATTAAACATTCACTTAGCGGTTAGCGGTTAGCGGTTAGCGGTTAGCGGTTAGCGGTTAGCGGTTAGCGGTTAGCGGTTAGCGGTTAGCGGAGGGTGATGATTTTCAATCTCCCTGTCAAGGATTATTTCTAGTTTCCAATTTCCAGCATCCAACCTTTAAACTCCAGCTTCCACCTGCCAAACTTAAAACTTTACACTTCTTGCTTCTCACTTTTTATACTTTACTTTCTTAGTCCAGTGTTACCAGTTTAATGGTCTCAATTCGGCTGCTTGTGGCCTTGCTGATGATTATTTTATTGCCATCAATGAACAACTCTTCATTTACTTTCGGAATACGTCCCAGTGAGTTGATGACATAACCGGCTACGGTTTCAAATTCTCCTGATTTATCGGACAATTCAATTTCAGGAAACTTCTCCATCAGGTCTTCCATCTCAATTCCACCACTCAGAATGTAGGTGTTGGTGGAAATCTTTTTCATAAACTGATCCTCGGTATCATATTCATCCTGAATATCTCCCACTACTTCTTCCAGGAGATCTTCGATGGTAACCATTCCAGCGGTACCTCCGTATTCATCAATCACAACGGCTACAGAAATATTCGACTTTCTAAACTCGGTAAGCAAATCCTTGGATCGCTGTGTTGCCGGCACAAGCTTAACGGGACGCATAATCTCAATTAAATTCTCGGGATGGCTGAACAGATCGTATGCAAAGATAACCCCAATGATGTCATCAATGGATTCCTGATATACCAGCAGCTTGGAGAAGCCCGAAGTAATGAAAAGCTTTAAGGTTTCGTCAATGCTCGTTCCTTTCTCTACGGCTACAATATCTGTTCGGGGAATCATTGATTCCTTAACCCGCATATTGGATAGCTCCAATACGTTGTGCAAAATTTCGGAATCCTCTTTATCCAAATCCTGTCCCCCGGTATCGCGGAGTTCCTTGAAGATCATCTCCACGTCTTCACGGCTAAATATCTGGTCTTTTGAAACAGAATTGGGCTGTACTAATTTGATTACCATTTTGGAAGCTGCGTTGGCAATCACAATAAAGGGCTTAAACAAATAATAGCATATTTGCTGGGGAACCGCGATAATTTTCATCCACCAATCCGCGTGGATCCGAAAAAGTGCTTTGGGTAAGATCTCCCCGAAAAGCATAATAACTACGGAAGCAATAATGGTCTGAAGAATAAGGATGGTCACTTCAGAGGGAAGCGCTCCCACCCAGTTTTGATAGAGAGTGGTAATTGGAGATACTAAAAAAATCGCCATTAAGGTTGCATACACCACATTCACGATATTATTTCCAACCAGGGTAGTGGTAAGGAATGTCTCCGGGTTCCGGACAAAATTATTGACCATTCGTCCGGTCCATGAGTCCTTGCGCGATTCAATTTCCAGCTTTAGCCGGTTGGCGCTCACAAAGGCCATCTCTGATCCAGAGAAGAATCCGCTAAGGAAAATGGTTAAAACTATAAGAAAAAATTCCGTCATTTTGATATTGGCTATAAGGAATACAGGTATAAGGATATAAGGTCAAAGTGTTTTGAATTCCCAAATACCTTGACCTATGATTTATTTTTCTGCTCTTTCACATATCCGATGTAACCGTTTAACGTAATTTTTGCATCTTCAATCAGTTTCGTTCCTTCTTTAAATTGGGTTTTATCTATAAAGTTAAAGTCCAAACAACTAATGTAACAATGTTATCTTCAGAGCTAACATTATATATTTTATCCCTATCGGTATTGCATTCCTCATTCCCCTTATTTCTCATAAATCCAATCACTTACCCTTGAAATCCGGTTTTCGTTTTTCCAGAAAAGCGGACGTCCCTTCAACGAAATCTTCGGTTTCACACAGACTGCCAAACAGTTCAGCTTCTTTCTCAAAGCCAGCTTCCTTACCAGACTGGTAAACGGCTTCTATGGCATATCTAACAGCAATGGGACCATTTTCTAATATCTTATGGATGAGCGAACGGGCAGCTTCTTCCAGATCCTCTTCAGCAATGCGGTTGACTAAACCCCATTGGTATGCTTTTTCTGCTTTAATCTGCTTTGTTGTCAGAATCAACTCGAGAGCACGAGCCTGGCCAATAATATGCCGTAACCGCTGCGTGCCTCCGTATCCCGGAATGAGTCCCAGTCCTACTTCCGGTAATCCAAAGACCGCATTGGTTCCCGCAACGCGCAAATGGCATGCCATGGCCAATTCAGCTCCTCCTCCCAGTGCGTATCCATTAACGGCTGCTACCACCGGCTTGCGAAGATCCTCAAGCTGCTGAAAAACCTGTTGCCCTTTTCGCGACTTTTCTTTGCCGGATGGGCTATCCAATGCCCGCAGTTCCTTAATATCAGCCCCGGCAACAAATGCTTTATCGCCCGTGCCGGTAACAATGACGGCTAAGACGCTCTCATCATTCTGGATGGTTGTAAAAACATCAGACAATTCCTCCAGAACTTGAGTATTTAAGGCATTTAATTTTTTGGGGCGATTGATGGTAACGGTAGCAATTCCCTGATCATCGGTATCAAGGATAATCGTTTCATACGGTTGACTCATAAAGCTTATTCTTTGACACGATTTGAAGGATTTCCACTGGATTCTGAACCGGTTTGTTGCTGTTTTTCCATCTCCAGGAACTCTGCATCCAGATCTAAATCATTAAAACTTGAGTTGAAAGGTAAGATTTCCCGATCCATATCGTCAATCAGTTGCGATGTTTCTTCTACCTCTTCAAGCAGGTTATCTAGCTGAAAACCGATCTCTTCGGGCTTACTCATCGTCATCGACTGCTCATAGATATATTGAATAGCATCCTCAATAGTCTCGAGATGAGTCTCACAGATAAGATATTTTTCTTTGGCAATCTCGAATTTCTTGAGTCGCTTCTTAAGTATACCAACCCGACGATTGGTGGTTCGCTTCAGACGCTCGGATTGCATATTCTCCATTTTCCGCTCCTCTTTTTGCACCTCCACCTTCAGGCTTTCCTCTACCGATGTATTCATATACAGCTGATAGCGCTTATGAAGATCCAACAACGTAAGATAGTTGGAAACCAGCTCCTGTATTTTTTGCCTGATATTTTCCAACAGACCCTGAGAGCTGTAAGGAAGCTTATCAAAATTTTCTTTGACCAGCTTAGTCAATCGCTTCAACGTTAAGAATCGCTTCTGGCTTTGAGCATCCAGTTCCTGAAAGGTCGATCGCTCATTATCCATTGCATTCTGCTCATGCAACTTCTGATACTTTACCCGTTTCCGATAGCGGGGCAGTCGAGGAAGAATACCCAAATACATCAGCTCCGTTCCAAAAGCCATGGTCAAAATAAGACTGGATAACATACCCACATCACTCAATACAAAGGCTGATATGGTTGCAATCAGTAACATTCCCAAATTGACGGGATGTAAGAAAGCCTCACGCGTAAAATTTATGGCTTGCTCTTCACTCATTGTTTCTGCGATTGATTATTAGCACTATTCTTATTGGACTCAGGACTTGTTTTTTCTTCCGAGCTTGTTGTATCCGGCCCTATTGTCTTCTTCACCTGGATGGTATCAGCCTGCTGTTCAATTTCTTTATAAAGCACCCCCATTTCCATCTTCAGCTGTTTAAGGGTTTCTTTAGCTTTAGCCCGGTTCATCTGTTCATCCAGTTCCTGTTTCTCCACATCCGGAGATGGGCCTTCCCCTGACAAGTCATCCATAGCCACATCCAGCCGCGCTTCAACAGACGCCAACTTATGCTTGACAGAGTGCAAAAAGCTGTCAAACGATTCCAGCATCTGCGTCTTGTCCATATCTTTGAGAGCCTTCGAAATATTATGAGTTTTCTTAGCCCTTGACAGCCGCTCCTTAGCCTCCCGCATTTTTCGGTAATGCGCTTTGTACTCCTCTTTGAGACGTTTACGTTCGTTGCGGCTTTCTTCGCTCATCATTCAGGTTACAGGTTAAAGGTTAAAGGACGCTGACGAATCTTCATTATCATGTCAAAAGGTAATTTTAACCTTCCAGCTTCTCACGTCTGTCGGATCGCTTCTCACTTAAGACTGCGACCGTTCCTTATTTCCAATCGTTTTTCCTTGCTCTTTTTCGGTAGATTCTTCATCAATTTCAATTTCTCCTCCTTCGGAAGAGCCGACGCTTTTTTCTTTTTCTGTCGTCTCTTCCTTACCCATCTCTGATTTAAACTGTTTGACCAGCTCACTGGCCCGCAGTTTCTCGGCATTGGCTTCAATTTCCATTGCTTCCGTATCTACGCTATCCAATGCCAATTCCATACGTGCTTCGTTTTTAGCCGTTTCTTCATTCAGCCGATTGACCATTTCATCGTGTGTTTGGTCAAGCCCACCTGTTTCAAATTGCTCCAGTGCATCGGCGACCTTTCCCTGCCACTCGGCTCGTTCACTGGCCCGTAAGGCTTCTTTGGCCTCCTGAATTTTGCGGTCTTTTTCACGAATAAATGCTTTTTTAACTTTCAGCGCTTTCTCATAGGCCTGTTCTGCAAATTTCATCTGCTCTCTAGAAGTGGAAAGGTTTTCTTTCGCCTTTTCCAGCTGCAGCGCATAGCCTTCGGCAATATCATCGCGATCGGCATTAATAGCCGACTTAATTTTAGAGGTAAGATTCTCAATTCGGTTTTCGTATTTCTTCACTTCTTTCTGAAGCATGATCATATTGGCCTTCACTGTGGCAATATTTTCATTCATCTGGGGAATTTGGTCATTCAAATCCCTAATATTTTGCTCCAAAATAAGCTTGGGATCTTCCATTGAACTTACGAATCCACCGAATAGCGACTTGATAGCACGAATAAAGCGTTTAAACATAATGTATATTGATTTTATTGGTTTTTGCCCTTGCCCATTTTTAAGAGTTAACCACTGTATATATGGTTATATTGTTTTCACTTGATTAATAACATTTAAAGTGGCTGCCCTAAATTCAGGTCTACAGTCGTAATACAAAGTAAAGCTATATGACGTTCATTGGCAATATAATTGAAATAACTGTTAAAACCATCTTTATAGCCTTTACGAAAAGTATTCTGAAATGTTATACCAATTTCCACTTTTTGTTTTATGGTCCTAAAAAACGACACCCAGTTGTTATGCAGCTCACCATCTTAGTTTCTTCTTCTCATGATCCCATTTACCGCTCCCCCCAGCCTAACCAATGGGATGCAGTCCACCCCGATCTACTCGATGCGTAACCATTTTAATAGGATCTGGCTTTTTGCTTTCAATTGTAAAGGCATCCTTTAATTCCTTTTGAGAAGCATCAATAAATGCTTCCTTGCTTGTGTATCCGGTTACCAGGATATCTCCCTCGCTGACTTTGTCCCCTACCTTATGATGTAGTTCCAGTCCAGCCACCGGATCGACAGCATCTTCTTTCTTTTTGCGTCCCGCCCCCAACTCCAGGGAAGCAAGGCCAGTTTTGTAAGCATCAATAGCAGAGACATAACCCGACGAAGGCGCCTTAAATGTAAAGCTATGTTTGGGATCAGGATATAAGTTCAAGTCTCTCAGGATTGCAGGATCACCGCCCTGCTCTTTGGTCAACCCCAGCCATTTTTCAAAAGCCTGTCCATTAGCCACCGCTTCTTTACTCATTTCAATACCCTGTTGCACGGTTTCCGCCTTGTCTCCCTGCATAATCATTGTACCCGCCAGCCAGTGTGTCACTTCCATCACATCTTGCGGCCCTTGGCCCTGCAAGGCCTCCATTGCTTCTTCTACCTCCAGCCAGTTGCCAATCTTGTATCCCAGCGGCTGATTCATATTTGTGAGGTAAGCGATTGTTTCCTTACCAAAGTCTTCGCCTATGGCAACCAGTGTCTCGGCCAGCTTCTGCGCATCCTCCTCTGCTTCCATAAAGGCCCCGGATCCAAATTTTACATCCAGCACCAGGGCGTCGATGCCTTCGGCCAGTTTCTTACTCATGATGCTGCTGGCAATCAGTGGAATCGACTCTACTGTGGCCGTCACATCGCGCAAGGCGTATAACCGCTTATCCGCGGGAGCGACCTCTTCGGTTTGGCCCGCCATCACCATCCCACACTTTGATAAAATCTGTTCATAGCGGTCAAGACTCATATCCACAGTAAAGCCCGTAATGGATTCCAGTTTATCCAGCGTGCCGCCGGTATGGCCCAACCCTCGCCCGGAAATCATCGGTACCGGGATGCCATAACTTGCTACAATAGGCGCCAGGATGAGCGACAGCTTATCCCCAACGCCACCGGTCGAATGCTTATCTACTTTCTTTCCTGGAATATGACTTAAATCCAATACCTTACCCGAATGCAGCATCGCATGAGTAAGCGAAGAAGCTTCCCCATCATTCAATCCTTTTAAAAAAGCGGCCATCAGAAAAGCGCTCATCTGGTAATCCGGTAACAGATCATTCGTATATTGCTCAATCAGATAGGTTATTTCCTGCTGACCAAGGGCCTCGCCATCCCGTTTTTTTCTAATGAGTGAAACAGTGTTGTAGTTGTTTGTAGCCATAGGCAAAAGACATTACTTTCTCATTGACTTTGCAATAACGTATTTTTACCCAAAAATTAACAGCACGAACCGATGATTACCGTATTTGCAGATCAGTATCTGTATGAAATTGATTCCTTTCTTCCCGAATCGGTTGATTTACGACTTTACGATCCCGCTCAGGGACTTCCAAAAAACCTGCATAAAGCCCACGCCCTGTTAATCCGCACCGTAAATGCTATTACTCCACAAACACTGCCGGAAATTCCAGAAAAGCTTACGTTCATCGGAACGGGTTCGGCAGGTACTGATCACGTGGACCAAAGTTACCTGAAAGAACAGGGTATCACTTTTGCAAATGCAGCTGGATGTAATGCTCGATCAGTAGCTGAATACGTAATCACCAGCCTCTTGCTTTGGGCAGAAAAAGAGACCGAATCATTACAAGACCTATCGGTGGGTATTATCGGTGTGGGTGAAGTCGGTACTCAGGTTGAACAACAGCTTGAGAAGCTGCAAATGTCAACTATTTGCTACGATCCTCCTCGCGAAGAACGGGAATCCCCCTTTAGGTCGTCGTCTTTAGAAGAGGTGCTTTCTGCTGATATTCTGACCTTCCACACTCCCCTTGTTTCGGATGGCAACTGGCCAACTTATCATTGGCTCAATGAAAAAAAACTTTCTTCCCGACAATTTAGGCTTATCATCAATACGGCCCGGGGAGGAGTCATTGATGAACAGTCACTTTTACAAAGCCACCAAAATAAAAACGTGAGCAATTTTATTCTGGATGTGTGGGAAGACGAACCTGACCTGCGTCCTTCAACAGCAGAAGAAGCATTTTTTAAGACGCCCCATATCGCCGGCTATTCTATCCAGGCCAAACAGAATGCCTCTAAATTTATCGCTGACCCACTGATTGAACACTTTGATTTGTCCACTGCTCCATCCAAAGGGCAAACAGAAGGACAAACAATCGAAGGAACCGTTGATAACTTTGGTAGCTTGGGTGAGTTATTGCATCAACTCCATCCACTTAAAAAATATGAAGCACGGCTTCAGCATATTCTGAACAATCATAGAGATCAACGCGGGGAACTCTTTAATAAGTTACGCGCTGAATTTCCATTACGGAACGAGTTCAGCCATATCCAGCTCCCGGCAAGCTACTTTGATCGTTTTCCGGTGCTTACTGATTTGGGCTTTGGTCTAATCGGCCAGTCCGAATAGTTTTCGAGCTATTTGGTTCGTCTTGCGCTCAACTTCATCCACTGGTAGCCCCTTAACTTCGGCCAGTCGTTTTGCCGTATGTACGATGAAGGCCGGCTCGTTTCGTTTTCCCCGTTTAGGAGCAGGAGCCAGATAGGGTGCATCCGTCTCAAGCATCATTTTATCCAGGGGCAGTTGAGCAACCGTTTTATCAACGCCGGCATTCTTAAAAGTGAAAATGCCGCCAATTCCCAAGTGCAGGCCCAAGTCGATAGTCCGTTTCCCTTCTTCCTCCGAACCGTTAAAACAGTGCCATATACCCGACAGAGAACCATCCTGCTCTTCTTCAATAATTTTCAATAGATCTTCGGTACTCGATCTGTTATGTAAAATAATCGGTTTCTGGACGGCTTTGGCTACCCTGCAATGGATACGCAGACTCTCTTGCTGTTCAGCTTTAAAATCATCGCTCCAGTAATAATCCAAGCCCGTCTCCCCTACGCCTATGATATCAGCTTGTTTGCAATATTCATAGAGGGTTTCCTCGGTAGCCTGCTTACCGTCGTTAACGGACGTTGGATGGATACCAGCCATTTTATGGAAATCTATATCCGGATGAGACAGCTGGTCCATCTTGGGCAGAGAATCAAAGGTAATGGCCGGCATCAGGATATCCGAGAGGCCCGCCTGAGCTGCACGGCTCAATACCTTATCGATATCTTTCTCAAACTGCTCTAAATAGAGATGGCAGTGGGTGTCAATCACAATGACTAATGGACTTCTATCGAATGATATTCAACGAGTCGCTTCATGGGCTTACTAATATACTGCCCCGCTTTCATGCCGTGCTCGTTCAATATTCCATTAATCATCTCCTGATGTCCGTGCGCTACAGATCCAATAAAACGGACTTCATATTTGAGAGCATCCGTATATTTCATTACGATACGTGTGATGAAATTTTCGAAACCTTCGTGAAGCATCTTCTTAACGAATGGATGATCATCATGCTTCCCTAAAAAAGACGCATAGGAAGCGATAAATCGACTTTTTTGTGACCCGTCATACAGTCCTTCATTAATATGTTCGAGAGACATATCATAATTCTCTTCTAAATCTTTCTTCAGCTCATCCGGAAGCTCAAAGCGGTAATATTTATTGATCAACTGCTTGCCAAAGTAACCGGCACTGCCTTCATCGCCTAATATAAAGGCCAGGGAAGGAATGTGTTCCACAATCTTTGTTCCATCATACAGGCAGGAATTGGAACCGGTGCCGAGAATACAGGCAATCCCTGGCTTATCAAAGAAGCAAGCCCGGGCCGCACCCAACAAATCATGAAAAAGATGGATGGTTGCATCTGGGAAGCTGGCATTCAGTGCCGTATTGACAACCTCCTTTTTCTCTTCACTATCACAACCAGCTCCATAGAAATAGATATCCGATATATCGGCTTTATCTTCCAGCTGTTTCGAGAGTCCTTGATCTAACACCCTCTCGATACTTTCAGTGGTATGATAATAGGGGTTGAGCCCTTCGGTTTTGATAATTTTTTGCTCGTCTGCCGACTTTAAACACCATTCTGTCTTGGTTGCGCCGCTGTCGGCGATTAAAATACTCATAGAAACATTTTATTTATAATTTGCGTGCAAATCTAAGAATTTTTCTTCACATCTTGAAAAATTACTGCTCTAAAATAGAGACTCGCCAGAATTCTACCTATCATTCAGGATCAAATTCAAGCAGAAACCAAACATCCGATGAAACTGACGTACAATAGCTATCTTAAAATTGAGGAATTACTCGATCTTCAGCAACTACAATCTGAGCCAAAAGAACATGATGAAATGCTATTCATCATCATCCATCAGACCTATGAACTTTGGTTTAAACAAATCCTACATGAAACGACAAAGTTACGAAATAATTTAACCGGAACCCAGACTTGGGGGGCCGTCAAGACGATGAAACGCATTCTGACAATCCTCAAAACAATGGTTGCCCAAATTGATATTCTGGAAACCATGACGCCCCTGGAGTTCGAAAGCTTCCGTGGCTTCCTGGATGAGTCCAGCGGCTTTCAGTCAGTACAATTTCGGGAAGTTGAAATTCTGTGCGGGCACCGGTCACCGCGGATGCTCAAAACGCATGAGGATACCCCTCAATATGTGCAGCGCCTTAAAGAACGAATGGAAGAGCCAACAATATGGGAATGTTTTTGCACATACCTGCAAAAAAGTGGATATGATATCCATACCCCAGAGCGTAAAAATGACCGAGGCTTGCTATATGACCCCTCGTCTCACAACCAGAACGTACTGCTCCACATTATGAATAACGATCCGGAGAAAACCATGCTCTGTGAGCTGCTGGTGGATTTTGACGAGGGACTGCAGGAATGGCGTTACCGCCACGTTAAAATGGTGGAACGGACGATCGGTAACAAAATGGGGACGGGCGGCTCCAGTGGGGTAGAGTACCTTCGACGTACACTGCACCGACGTATCTTCCCGGATTTATGGGAAATCAGATCTGAGATATAATCCAGTAAATAATTATTATGAATGATATTGACCAACTGGCCAGCCAGTTACAGCCCCATTATGCACATTTTAACGTAGCCAACCGACTGCTTTTTACCGGCCATTCGCATCAGGCCTGGCCGGATGTAGCCCTCAAAGGAGTAGAAGAATCTTTCCAGGTGGCTGCGGGCCAAGTAGATAATAAGTGGGAAACAGCCTTCAAAAAAACTGAGATCCTCCGCGACTATCTGCGCGGCTATTATGATGACCCCGATGGATTGTACTGCCAGGGAGAAAATACGCATCAACTTTTGGTTTCCTGGCTCTCCAGCTTTGACCTCAATGAGAAGCCTAAAATCATTACTACCGACAGTGAGTTTCATTCTATGTATCGGCAGCTGCATCGATTGGAAGAGGAAGGACTGGAAATTTGCTATACAGAAGGGCATTCCGATGCCCTCGCTTCAGACATAGAGCAACTCATTGATTCCAAGACCGCGGCCATCATGTTGTCGCGCGTCTTTTTTGAAAGCGGACTCATTAATCAGCATTTATCAGATATTGCTGAAATTGCCCGGAAAAATAACGTTCCTTTGCTCGTTGATGACTACCACGGAACCAATGTAGTGCCTCTCTCCCTTCGGGATGCCGAACTTGAAGACTGTTATTTCCTGGTCGGTGGATACAAATACTTGCAATGGGGAGAAGGAAACTGCTTTCTGCGCTTCCCTGAAGGTTGTGCTCTTAGGCCCGCCATTACCGGCTGGTTTGCTTCTTTTAGCACACTGGATGATCCCCGCTCTCCGGGAAAAATTGAATATGATGACGGGAATCAGCGGTTTGCAACTGGCACTTATGATCCCACGGCCCAGTTCCGTGCTGCCAAGGTCGTTGCATTTTTTGAAGAGCAGGATCTCTCCCCTTCCGTATTGCGCCAACAGTATCTGAGACAGCTTAAACTTCTCAGAAAACAATTCCTGGCCCAAGACTTTAATGCCAAACTCATAAAATTATATCATCGCCAGCCGCTGGAACAAAATGGAGGCTTTTTAGCCCTGCGATCTCCCTATGCTCGAACGATTCGTGCAGAGCTAATGGAAAAAAACATCTATACTGATGCCCGTGGCGATGTCCTGCGACTGGGACCTGCCCCCTATGTTACCTCTGAACAGATCAAAACCGTCATCACTGAGCTGTCAAAAGTCGTAAACCGCCTCCAGCCATAAAAAAATCTGTAAGGATTTGGCTTTTAAAGGTACTTACTTATAAAGACTCAGTGTATCTCTGTGACTTCTTTGAGTTACTCAGTGTAATATTTCACAGAGCACCACAGTGTCAAACACCGAGCTACACGGAGGAATTTATGAAACTTAATGATATAACACATAATGTTATAAAAGCTGCTATTGAGGTACACAAACAACTTGGGCCAGGCCTTTTAGAATCAGCATATCAACAATGTCTTGCATACGAGATTAATGAGTCAGGTCTGTTGGTCGAAGAGCAGGTCCCCGTTCCTGTTATCTACAAAAAAATTCATTTAGAACATGGGTATCGATTAGATTTACTTATTGACAAAAAAGTTGTTGTAGAACTAAAGACTGTAGAAACATTAACTGATGTGCATACAGCTCAGCTATTAACCTACTTGAGACTTGGAAATTATAAAGTTGGTCTGTTAATAAATTTCGACGTGAATCTATTAAAGAATGGATTAAAACGATTTATCAACTGATTTTTTTTAATTGCGCTGACACTATGTTGTCAGTTTTATTTGATATATTAACCAGTGAAAAAATTTAAAGCTAATTTAGAAACTACATTATGTCTGATAACAAAGATCGCGACAAGGCACTGGATATGGCCATCGGTCAAATTGAAAAACAGCATGGTAAAGGCACCATCATGCGGTTGGGTGATGAGGCCGTAAAAAACGTTCCCAGCATTTCAACGGGCTCACTTATGATTGACCATGCGCTCGGTGTGGGCGGAGTGCCACGTGGACGTATTACCGAAATTTACGGTCCGGAAGGTAGTGGTAAAACAACCTTGGCTATGCATATAGTAGCAGAAGCACAGAAAGCAGGCGGCTATGCTGCTTTTGTGGATGCTGAGCACGCTTTTGATCCGCGGTACGCAAAAAACCTGGGCATTAACACCGATGAGCTGTTGGTCTCTCAACCTGACAGTGGAGAACAGGCACTAGAAATTACGGAAACGCTCATCCGTTCTGCCGCCTTAGATGTTATTGTTGTGGATTCGGTTGCCGCTCTCGTACCCCGGGCTGAATTGGAAGGCGAGATGGGCGATTCTCACATGGGCTTACAGGCTCGTCTCATGTCGCAGGCGATGCGTAAAATAACCGGTATCATTAATAAAACGCGAACATCGGTAATCTTCATTAACCAGATTCGTGAAAAAATCGGGGTCATGTTTGGCAACCCGGAGACAACTTCAGGTGGACGTGCCCTGAAATTTTACTCCTCGGTCCGGATGGATATCCGTCGAATCGGATCTCTTAAGAATGGCAGCGATGTAGTCGGTAACCGAACCAAAGTGAAGGTGGTTAAAAATAAAGTTGCTCCTCCTTTTAAGGTTGTGGAATTCAACATCATGTATGGTAAAGGAATTTCACGGCTGGCCGAGGTACTGGATATGGCCGTCGAATATGATATTATTGAAAAACGCGGCAGCTGGTATCGATATGGTGGAGAACCCATTGGTCAAGGAACCGATAATGCGATTGAATTTCTTAAGTCAGATCCGGAGCTGGCGGAAAATATCGAACAGATGGTCCGTGATGAAATGAATCCAGAACCCGAGACCGAAGCCCAAAATGGTGAGGATGGCTCTGACGAGGAAAAAAGTGACGATTAGGAATGAGCAATGCACAGGAGCATCAGCTACCAGGAACAATCACCTCCATCGCCGTACAGAAAAACAATAAAGAACGGTACTCTATCTTTGTTGATGAACAATTCCTGATCGGCGTCAGCGAAGAGACACTTATTAAATTCAGTTTACGTAAAGGCGCTGAGGTGACGCCTTTGCTT
Source organism: Fodinibius salsisoli (assembly GCF_026229185.1). Lineage (GTDB taxonomy): Bacteria > Bacteroidota > Rhodothermia > Balneolales > Balneolaceae > Fodinibius > Fodinibius salsisoli. The sequence goes on from NZ_JAGGJA010000008.1 coordinate 103,052, forward strand.
TTTAAAAAGATACAGCGAGAAGAGGGACGGTTTGCTGTAAAAGCGTATTTACTTAAGCGTCTGGGTAGTCGCAACCATTCAAGGAAAGAACTACTTAACAAAGCTCTCCGGAAGGATTACACCCAAGAGGTCATTCTCTCTGTTCTGGATGAGCTTGAAGAAAAGGGCTATATCGATGATCCCAGCTTTGCCCGAATGTATGCTTCCAACAAGAAACGGCTTAATAACTGGGGGCCATCTAAAATAAAGGCTCACCTTATGCAAAAAGGGATAGGTCGGAATATCGCAGAGAAATGCGCCACAGAAGTATTTAAAAATGAAGATTTAACAGAAACTTTTATACATTTAATTACTAAAAGGAAGCGACATTTTCGTCGAGAACAAAACCTGTTGAAACGCAAGAAGAAAGTAATTGCTTATCTTGCTCGCAAGGGATATCGATCATCAAGCATTTATTCTTGCATCGATAAGCTTATGGCGGTTATTGAAGAATGAACAACATTACCCTCGAACGACTTATAAAATCAGCACTGGCACTTGCAGCAATAGTGCTGCTATTCTACCTGCTCTATTATTTTGGCACGCTCGTGGGCTATGCCATCGTCGCCATTATGATTAGCTATATCCTTGATCCGGTAGTCAACCGTATTCAATCAGCCGGTATCAACCGCACCTTTGCTATTGTGCTTACCCTTAGTGCGCTCATCCTGATACTCGTCTGGATATCAACCAACATTTTCCCTGTCATTGCCAACCAGATGGTAGAATTGGCCGGGCAGCTTAACATTCAGACCATCCAGGATATTACCCGGCAGGTGGAAGAACGCCTTACAAAAAACTTCACCTTCTTGCCGGAACAGTTCTTGAGTACAAATATTACCGGGATGCTGCAAGAAGTATTTAACATCGGTCAACTACCAACAGCCTTAAGCAACCTTATTGGCCTGTTTACAAATATTTTCTGGGCTTCCCTGGTCATTCCCTTTGCAACGTTTTTCTTTTTGAAAGATGGCTCTAAAATTCGTCGAGACATTCTTCAACTTGTCCCCAACAAGTATTTTGAGACAACCCTCAGCCTAATCGATAAAATTGAGACGCGCCTGGGCATCTATTTCCGAAGTGTGATGCTGCAGAGTCTTATTGTTGCTTTAACCTCATGGTTGGGTCTTTCCATTGTTGGACTCAATAACGCACTTTCTGTAGGTATTGCCGTTGGGCTGGCCAATACCATCCCCTATTTTGGCCCTGCAATTGGATATCTCCTCTCTATAACCGTCTCCATTATCGAAGTAGGAAATTTTTCGCTGGTACTGCCCTGCATCATAGCCATCCTGATGGTACAACTGCTCGATAATATCATTCTCCAACCGTTCATCTTTTCACGGTCGGCAGAAATTCATCCCGTCGCTATTCTATTTATTATCATGATTGGCGCCGAAATAGCGGGTATTTTGGGCATGCTTGTAGCTATCCCTATTGCTACGGTTATCAAAATTACGATCAACCAAATTCGCTGGAGCCTTAATAATTATTATGTTTTTCGGTCTGTTGGCTCTCCTGACACCTAACGGGAAAGGCATTTTATTGATTTGGTCCTTAATATCTAATCTTTTTTACTTATCTTTGCGAACGAACTGACAGCAACCTCTATCGTCATTCTCCATTGCTAAATATCGTTGTATTCGCATCCGGTTCCGGAACCAATTTTCAATCTATCATTGATGCAGCCGAAGACGGTCAAATTAAGGGCCAAATTCGGGGCTTAATAACAAATAAGAACGGTATCCAGTCTATTGATCGGGCCCAGAAGCATAACATTGATCATGTTACGATTACCCCTACTGACTTCGCTGGCACCTCGGCTTTTGCAGAAGCCCTTCTCGAACAGCTGGAACAATGGAAAACAGACCTTATCGTACTCGCCGGCTATATGATTAAAGTTCCGGCCCCTGTCATCCAGGAATACGAAGGAAGAATTCTCAACATCCATCCATCCTTACTACCTAAATACGGGGGCAAAGGATTCTATGGACATCGGGTGCACCAGGCCGTCATTGATAATGACGAAACAGAATCCGGTTGTACGGTACACCTGGTGACGGAAATCTATGATGATGGCCCCATCCTGGGGCAGCGAAAAGTTCCCGTTTACGAATCGGATGACGCCTCAACACTGGCCGCTCGTGTACTCGAACAGGAACATATTCTATTTCCAGAAGTTATTGCTAAACTTGCTAACGAACTAAATTCTAAAACCAACTCATAACTGTGTCTTTACAACCTCTCGACGAACTTCCTCAGCATTCACTTCCCATAAAACGCGCCCTGCTTTCGGTCTCAGATAAAACAAATATCATTCCGTTAGCTAAAGCTTTACACGATGCAGATGTAGAGCTTATTTCCACGGGCGGCACAGCCCGTACTATTCGGGAGGCCGATATCCCGGTAACTGATGTAAGCGACATTACCGGTTTCGAGGAATGCCTTGACGGACGGGTAAAAACCTTGCATCCACTTATCCACGGCGCGCTGTTGGGCCGAACCAGCCACCAAGCGGATGTTGATGAAATGAAACGGTTGAGCATTGCTCCCATCGAGTTGGTCGTTGTAAACCTCTACCCTTTCCAAGAGGCTACTGCTGACCCCAACTGCACACCGGCTATTGCCACTGAAAACATTGACATCGGTGGTCCCACTATGATTCGAGCCTCAGCGAAAAACTTTGCGCATGTGTGTACCCTAACGGCTCCGGAACAGTATCAGGAGTTTATTGATGAATTTAAAAATGAAGGCAAAATCACCTTTGAAAAACGTCGGCAGTGGGCTAAAGAAGCCTTTAATCATACAGCACACTATGATGCCCACATTGCCAACTATTTCAATGAATTGACGGCAGAAGAAGACGATCAGCCCGAACAACTGAATATCTCACTGCCCAAGTCGCAGGGACTACGGTACGGCGAAAACCCGCATCAAAAAGCGGCGGTCTATGGCTATCAGGATGAATTTATTGACTGCTTCCACGGTAAACAGTTGAGCTATAATAACTTCCTGGATGTGGATGGAGCCCTGCGACTGATTGCCGATTTTCAGCAGGCTGATCCGACTTGCGCCATCTTCAAACATACAGTACCCTGCGGTATTGCTACGGATAAAAACCTCCATAAAGCCTGGGATAAAGCCTTCCAGACAGATACCAAATCTCCATTCGGAGGCATTGTGGTAGTAAACAGGGAGCTGGACCTTGCAACCGCCGAATCCATTGACGAAATTTTTACTGAAATCATCATTGCTCCTTCATACTCCGATGATGCTCTGGACTTGCTCAAGCAAAAGAAGAACCGGCGCCTCATCCTCCATAAGAAACAGCTCAGCAGCAAAGCCGAAAAACAGTTTCGCTCTATCTTTGGGGGAGCGTTAAGCCAAGACGCCGACTTTGAGGTGACCACAGAAGATGATTTAAAAGTTGTAACTCAGCGCGAACCGACCGAAAAAGAAATCCAGGATATGCTGTTTGCCTGGCAGGTCGTTAAGCATGTAAAATCGAATGCTATTGTGTATGCCAAAGATCAGCAGACCATAGGTATTGGCACCGGACAAACAAGCCGGGTGGAAGCTTCACAAATAGCTATTGCCAAAGCAGAGGAAGAAGGGTTAGCGCTCGACGGCACGGCCATTGCCTCCGATGCATTCTTTCCTTTCCCCGATGGTGTTGAAGCTGCCGCTGAAGCTGGCGCAACCGCTGTCATCCAACCGGGAGGAAGCATTCGCGACGAACAAGTTATAGAAGCCGCCAACAAGCTTGATTTAACAATGGTATTCACCGGAAAACGACTGTTTAGACACTAATTTCGGCCCAGATTTTCATTTTCACTTTTATTCTTATTTATTCGCAAATAGACGGACAAAATTGTATTTTCACTTTGATATTTTTATCAGGACATAATTCGATTACTGTCAGCTCATCTACATTCTTAACACATGGATAAAAACGCACAAAAAACAAAAAGGAGAAAAAACAAAAAAGGCTGGTTTGATTGGCTCTATACCGATATTGCCATTGACTTAGGCACAGCCAACACACTTATCTATGCCCGAGGAGAAGGGATCGTATTAAACGAACCTTCAATTGTAGCACTCAACATGCAAAACGAGCCAGTTGCCACGGGCCATGAGGCTCGGCTGATGCACGAGAAAACTCATAAGAATATTCGTACCGTTCGCCCTTTGCGCGACGGCGTCATTGCCGACTTTGAAGTGGCCGAGCAGATGATTCGCGGCATGATCGATAAAGTGAAAATGAAATGGTATTCCAGCACGCGTCAAATGGTCGTTTGTGTGCCCAGCGGCATTACCGAGGTTGAGCGACGAGCCGTGCGCGACAGCGCTGAACATGCTGGTGCCAAATCAGTCCACTTGGTTGATGAGCCGATGGCCGCTGCAATTGGAATTGGCCTAAACGTTCATGAACCCATCGGAAATATGATTGTCGATGTGGGAGGTGGAACGACTGAAATTGCCGTTATTGCTCTTTCGGGTATTGTTTTTGCACAATCTGTCCGGCTGGGTGGCGACGAAATGAACGAAGATATCATCAACTATTTCCGCCGTAATCATAACCTGTTGATTGGTGAACGAACCGCTGAAAAAATTAAGTGTGAGATCGGTTCTGCTGCTCCGCTTGATGAAGAGTTAGAAATGGATACGAAAGGGCGGGATCTGGTCAACGGGGTGCCCCGGACACGCCACGTAACCTCCAAAGATGTTCGAGAAGCCATCTCAGAATCGGTAAATACCATTGTTGAATCTATTACAAAATCGCTCGAACAGACTCCTCCCGAGCTTTCAGCTGATATCCTGGATCGCGGGATTTTGTTAACCGGTGGAGGCGCCAAACTTAAAAACCTGGATAAGCTCATCAGGGAAACAACAGAGCTACCGGTTCACATAGCCGAAGAACCTCTAACGGCTGTTGTACGTGGTACAGGATCCATCCTTGAAGATCTGGAACACTATCGAACAGTAATTACATAAGCCACATCAGAGTGAATGCAACTACCTTTTCCCGGCATAGCTCATTTAAAAGATCACATTCTTACAGCGATTATTTTGGTCGCTGCTATTGCGCTTATGATGGGTCGGCATCAAGGAGGGCTCGATAACCTTCGAAAAGCATCTGTTACTGTATTTAGTTATCTGGAAGAACCACTCTCCAGTATCCGAATTTACCGACAGGCTCTTAAAACCAATACCTATCTGCGAAAACAGAATGTTCTGCTACTGGATGAACTTAGCCGCCTTCGAGCGGCAGACCAGGAAAACAAGCGGTTACGACAGCTGTTGGAATTTGGCCGGGAAAGTAACCTAAGCCTCTACCCTGTTCAAGTAGTTGCCAAAGAGTTAAAAGAAACTTCCAACTTTTTTACCATTGATGCCGGTACAAATCAAGGTATAGAAAAAGGGATGCCGGTGGTCTCCTCCGAGGGCTTAGCCGGCAAAGTTGTTCTCACAAATAAGAACTATTCCCAGGTTATGCCCTTTTTGAACAGCCTTTTTAGAGTTAGTGCTAAACTACAACAGTCTAATGCCTATGGCATTGTTTCCACGAACCCTCAAACTATTGATGAGTTACAACTTGATTATATTCCACAGACTGTGGCTGTAGATACGGGTGAAACGGTTATTACCTCCGGTTATAGCAACCAATTTCCACCGGATATTCCTATTGGAAAGGTTATACGGGCAGAACCTCAAAAAGGAAAAGATACCCAAAATATTTTTCTAAAACCCTTGGTTAACCTGTATCAAATGGACGCTGGCTTTGTGATAAAGTTTACTCCTGATACTTCCATACAAGACCTCCGGGAACAGTATAAAGAAGTATTAGAATGAGTAAAAAACAGCTAACACATTTAGGCATAGGGCTTGTTTTTCTACTTCTACAAGTTGTTTTATTTAGGCATTTAACTGTTTTTCATGCACAACCGGATCTGGTACTCATTTTTCTGGTGTGGTACATGAGCAGGCAAAACAGAACAGCCGCCTTATTGATGGCAGCACTTCTGGGTTTCTTTCAGGACTTCTTACTGGATCTTTGGGGCTTGCACATGTTTACCAAAACCCTATTAGTTTATATAAGCCATCGCTTCATCCCAAAGACACGAGCCATAACCTTATCGATAGGCCCGGTAGGCTTAACCGTACTATTAGCTGCTTTTTTACAAAACCTCATTTTTTTAGGACTCAATATGTTCATCCAGAACTATTCTGCAGAATTACTGTTTTGGAATCATTTAATTGGGAGTAGCTTATACTCGGCAGTTATCGCAAGCGTTATATACCTGTTTAGGAATAAAAGTTAACAGCAACTAAATGGCACAACGCAAAAAGAAACGTACCCAAATTTCGATTCGCGTTTTACAGGCAATCATCATTCTGCTTGGGTTGGTGATCTTGGGCCGGTTATTCCAGCTGCAAATTCTGGACTATAAAACCTACGAGCCCCTTAGTCGTCAAAATGCACTGCGTCAGCAAAATGTAAACCCGGCACGTGGACTTATCTATGATCGGCATGGTAAGCTTATGGTTGATAATAAGCCAATTTATTCTATCACCATAATGCCGGCCAGTTACGACTCGACTAAAACCCCTCTATTGGCGGAATTGCTCAACGTGCCGGTTAAAGAGGTACGAAATAAAATTGAGGAGGCCCGCTCGTATTCCCGGTACCGAACGTCCCGCCTCTTCACAGAAATTGATTTCAAAACTTTCTCAATGATCCAGGAAAATATTTGGCAGCTTCCCGGGATAGGCCATCAGATTGAAAGTAAACGCGACTATCCTATTGATAGCCTGCAGGCCTCCCATGTATTTGGCTACCTGCGCGAAGTATCCAAAGAAGAATATCTACAGCAGAAAAATTATCATCTGGGAGATAAGATAGGAAAGACCGGACTTGAAAAGACCTACGAACCTCAGCTTAAAGGGGAATATGGTACCGAATACGTTCTGGTAAATGCCATGGGGCAGAACCTGGGATCATACCAAGATGGGGCTATTGATGAAGCTCCGGTCAAAGGTGCTGACCTGCGTACAACCATTGATGCTGACCTTCAACTTTTGGCCGAGGATCTTATGGACGGCAAACGAGGGGCTGTTGTAGCAATGAATCCCCAAACAGGGGGTATCCTGAGTATGGTGAGCGCCCCTCAGTACGATATTCGCCGGCTCTCAGGCCGTATTGATGGAGACTATTGGAAAAATATTAATACCGATCCCGAAAACCCGCTTTTTAACAGGGCCAGCTCCAGCAAACAACCGCCCGGCTCTACTTTTAAGCCGTTAATGGGACTCATGGGGCTCGAAATGGACCTTATAACTCCCCGGAAAACTATTTACAATCCTGGTTATTACTCCCGTGGGCGCCGTTATAACGACCTTGCGGATCCCGGACAGTATAACATTGGAAAGGCGCTACAGGAATCAAGCAATACTTTCTTCTTTTGGTTGATGGATAAGATGGTGCATACCTACAGTATTGACCGATGGTATGAGCTTGCCTCTACATTTGGCCTCGGTCAACCTACTGGAATTGATCTGCCCAACGAAACGGCCGGCATTTTACCGGACAGTACCTACCTGAATGATGTTTTAGGCGAAGGAACATGGGGAATTGGTGATCAGCTTAGCTTGGGAATTGGCCAGGGATTTATGGCTGCCTCCCCACTACAAATGGCAACGGTTGCTTCACAAATTGCCAACGGAGGTTATGCTGTTAAACCCCATCTCGTTCACTCCATTGCCCAAAGTAATGGCACAGTCAATCTTGTAAATCCGGATACCATCAAAATTAGCTGGATTGGACAACAAGAAATCGAGACTGTTAAGGCTGGTATGCGTCGGGTGGTAACCACAGGAAGTGGACGTTACTATGCCGACCTGGATAGCGTAAAGGTTGCTGGCAAAACAGGAACGGCCCAAAACCCACATGGCGAAGACCACGGTTGGTTTATCTGTTTTGCCCCGTTGGATAATCCGCAGATAGCCGTTGCGGTTCTTATCGAAAATGGAGGCTATGGCTCACAATCTGCCTCACCTATTGCATCCCTGTTAGTAGAAAGGTATCTCACCGGTAAAATTGACCGGCCTTATGTTTATGAGCGAGTAAAAGAATTTAAATATCAAACAGAAGATAGCTAAAAGAATGAATATCAGTGAATACAACTGGTCGCTTACCACACTGTGGGTTGGGTTGGTTACAGTGGGATTGATTGCTATCTATAGCGCAACCCAGGGACCTGTAGCCCAGTTTCTACCTTCTTATATCCAGGTAAACTTTTATAAGCAACTTATCTCTTTTGGTATTGCGCTTTTTCTTCTGGTGGCGTTGCAATACGTTCCGCCCCGTACTTTTCAAGAGGGCTCCTATGTTTTCTATATTGTGGGCTTACTACTTATGGTACTCACCCTTCTTGTTGGCCGAGAAGTGAACGGTGCTAAAAGCTGGCTTGCCCTTGGTTCGTTTAACCTGCAAACCAGCGAACTTATGAAAATAGCCACCATCCTGGCCGTGGCGAATTACCTAACCAGTCGTCGTGATATATCCGCAGAAAACCTGAAAACGGCGCTCATCACAGTTGCCCTTATTTTGGTACCCACTCTTTTGGTCTTCTTACAAAATGACTCCGGTACCGCTATCGTCTTTTTATCTTTAATCCCCGTTGTTCTCTTTTGGTCGGGTCTGCCCTACGGCATCTCCCTTTTCATTATTTCCCCGGCTGTTATCGGATATATGAGTATCATAGGCTGGTACTGGGGACTTATTGCTGCTATTCTACTTACCTTGCTTGTGTTCATCCTGCAGCGAAGTACCTGGCTTACATTTACCTCTTTCGCAACGGGCCTGTTACTGGTCATTGGGGTACAGGTCGCCTTATTCCAGATATTACAGCCGCATCAGCGTGCCCGCATCGAAGCATTTACTAATCCCTCTTTTGATCCACAGGGTGCCGGCTGGAATGTCATCCAAGCCAAGACAGCCATTGGTTCGGGAGGGCTCTATGGCAAGGGATATATGGAGGGTACGCAGACCCAGCTTCGCTTTTTGCCAGAGCAATGGACAGATTTTATCTTCTGCGTTATCGGTGAAGAGTTTGGATTTATCGGTGCCGGCCTGGTTATTCTATTGCTCCTTGGCTTTACCCTGACACTATTACGAACGGCCTTCAATCACCGACATCCTTTTGCCCAGCTGGTGATTGTAAGTGTTGCTACCATCTTTTTCATCCACTTTTTCATCAATGTGGGTTCTGCTACCGCCCTTATTCCCGTCATTGGAGTGCCCCTGCCTTTTATTAGTTATGGTGGATCAGCGCTCCTTACCAATACCTTAATGTTGGGTATTTGCCTAAACCTTGACTTTCACAAACGACAGTTTAGTATCTACCGATAAGTTTGCTTCCGCAATAGTTTCTTCTTGGTTACGAATCATCAATCATTTTATCCGTACGCAGCTTAAAACTCTGCCGATGATATTTGGTATACCCATATTCTTGCAGGCCTTCGTAGTGTTGAGCCGTAGGATACCCCACATTCGTATCCCAGCTGTAGTGCGGATATTCTTCATGCAATCGAATCATCCACTCATCCCGATACACTTTGGCAATAATCGAAGCTGCTGCAATGCTCATCGAACGATCATCGCCCTTAACCAAGCATTTATGCGGGCATAAACCTCCGCTAAACCGGTTGCCATCCACCAACAAATAATCGGGTTCTGCCTGCTCGGCCTCGCTGCATTTGGTCATTGCCTTGATAGATGCGTGCAAAATATTGAGCTCATCAATTTTTGTGGGCATGCACCATTGGATAGTCCAAAACGCTGCCATCTCCTTGATTTTTTCTGTCAGGTCCTGGCGTTCATTTAGAGAGAGAGATTTACTATCCCTGATTTCCTCCACAAAAGTTCCGGGTTCAAAGATAACTCCACCGGCCACTACTGGTCCTGCCAGACAACCACGCCCCACTTCGTCAAGCCCCATAATCCGCTCAAACCCTTCATCCCAAAGCTGTTTCTCAAAGCGAATTCGATCTTTCAATTCATTGGATGAGGTGGCTGATTTTTTCATTGATGTGAATTAATTTGCGGTTTGCAGTGTTACAATAGACTCCTGCTAAAGTCAATGTTTTTATTATGCATTTCAAGTATCAAGAATGGGACCCGCGATTTGCTAAAGGAGCTCAGCAATCTCCTTTTGACACGCTCATGGATCTTTTCGAAGAACTCCTTACCATTGCCAGCGGCGATGTTTCTCAAGCCTTGCGCTGGCTCACCGAACTTGATGACCAATATAGCATCACCGACCAGTTTGATGATTTTGGCATCGGTGACTTTGTGGATGAACTGAAAGAACGAGGGTATATTGAGCAGGATCGTGAACAAAATATGCTGGTTATAACTCGTAAGGCTGAGCGTAGCCTGCGAAAGCGTTCACTCGAAGAAATTTTTAAGAACCTCGAAAAAGGCTCCGTTGGGGGGCATCAGACTAACCATACGGGTCGTGGTCTCGAGCGACAACCAGAAACTCGTGCCTGGCAACAGGGTGATGACATCGCTAACATCGATAGCGTTGGCACGATGGTGAACATGCTCAAACACAGCAACATTGATCAGATGAGGCTGCACGAAGATGATATCCGTGTGCATGACACCGATCATTATACTTCTGTAGCAACCGTGCTGCTGATCGACCTCAGCCACTCAATGATCCTCTATGGTGAAGACCGCATTACGCCCGCTAAGAAAGTTGCTATGGCACTGTCAGAGCTTATCCTTAACAACTATGCCAAGGATTCACTGGATATTGTAGCCTTCGGGAATGAAGCGTGGAAAGTTGACATCGAAGACCTGCCCTATCTTAAAGTGGGCCCGTACCACACCAACACCCAACAAGCACTGCAGCTGGCACGACATACGCTACATCGGCGCAAATATGCCAATAAACAGATTTTTATGATCACCGATGGCAAACCCTCCTGTATTATTGAAAACGGGCGCATGTACAAAAACAGCTTTGGACTGGATCGAAAGATTGTCAACAAGGTGCTTGATGAGGCTGTGAAATGCCGGCGAGACAATATCGATATTACTACCTTTATGATTGCTCGCGATCCCTACCTGCAAGATTTTGTTCGGGAGCTTTCGGAAGCCAACAAAGGTCGGGCCTATTTTGCTTCACTGGATAATTTAGGCGGATATATCTTCGAGGATTATATCCGCAATCGCAAACGAAGGGTTCAATAAAAAAGAGCAGCTTACCGAAGTAAACTGCTCTTTTTATAAGATCAAGATTGGTTATGCTGCTTATATTTACATATCCAGCTCGGTCATAACCTGATCCGTAATATCATATTTTTGCTGTGCTTCGTCTGAGGCATAAAGGATAATAACATCGCCCTGGCTCGTTGTGGTATTAAGCACATAGGTCAGATCCATATTATCTGCTACCGTACTGATGGCGGTATTAATCTGATCTAACAGTGGGCCTACCAGTTCTTGCTGCTTCTGTTGAACTTCCTGTTGAAGCTGAGCCTGGAACTGCTGCAATTCCGACCCCAATTGGCCCAGTCGCTCTTCTTCTTTCTGCTTAGCGCTTTCAGAGATAACTGATTCCTTTTGCTGATATTCAGTTACCTGTGTCTGATAATCCTCACGTTTGGTAGCCAGTTCCTGCTGCTTCTTCTCCATAAAATTCTGGAGACGCTGTTGAACCGCTTTCATTTCCGGCATCTTGCTTAGAATAGCCTGGGGGTCAACATAACCGATTTTAAGATCTTGCTGAACCTGCGCAGATGCAGTTCCTGCAAATCCTATGAATAATAAAAAGAGTAGAGATGTTGATAGTAGTCGTTTTAACATAATACTTAGTCTATTTACGGTGTTAATTTTTTCGGGATTCTTTTTACTCAGAATCTGCCTTTACTTTATCAATGACCTGCTGTGTAATATTCAATTGCTGATCAGCAGAGTAGTAAACCACATTTTCTCCATTGGTGGTGGCTTCATTCAGAACAAAATCCAGATCATTGCTTTCTGCCACATCTGCAATAGCCTGATCCATGGCATCATAAAGGGGTTGCAGGAGTTCGGCGCGCCGCTGTTGAATCTGCGATTGTAAACTTTGCTGGAACTTACGCATTTCCGCTTCCTGGTCGGCCAGTTGCTGCTCGCGTTGCTGTATTTCCTGTTCCGACATGTTGCTTTGATTCTGTTGGTAGGTGGCTACTTCGTCCTGAAAGTTAGCAATACGATCTTCCAGTTCTCCACGCTTGGAGCTGATAAAACTGTTCAGTTGCTGTTCAACTTCTGAGCGCTGGGGTAGCTCGCTCAACACCTCTTGGGTGTTCATATACCCCACCTTCAACTGTCCATATGCCGTTGCGCTGGTTACAAAAAGCAACAGACAAGCCGCGCTTAATATCTTTTTAATCATTGATTCCATCTGTTTTTAACATTGTATTTTGTTAAAGCCTGTGATAATACTAACAATTTTAGTCAATTGCTGGATTGATTTAACGTAATCCCCAACTGTTGTAGTATCTTTTCATTTAAATTAAATTCTTTTTTTCCGAATAACAGACCTGCATTTTGAGCTCGATCAAAAATAAAATCGAAGCCTTCTTGCTCTGCTATGGTGTTTATAGCCTCAAAAACGGATCGCTGGATCGGCTCCAATAACTCCTTCTGTTTTTGAAAATATTCGCCTTTGGCCCCAAACTTTTGCTCTAAATACTGTTCCCGCTGTTCTATAAGGGCCTGTATTTGCTGTTGCTGCTGTGCCCGTTGCTCATCCGTGTAGAGCACTTTTTTTGACTGGAAATCCTCCTTCAACTGCTCAATCTCTTCATCCATTCTTTTGAGCTCGCTGTCCCAGTCAGAACTGACCGACCGAAGCTCTTGCTGGATATTTTGATACTCCGGCATTTGCGAAAGGATGACATCGGTATCCACATAGCCAACCTTTTGCTGCTGGGCGGTAACAGTACCGGTCAATGCCAGTACCAAAAATGCAGCAGCTACAATATGAGCATTCAGCTTGACCATTAGAATGGTGCACCGATATTAAAGAGAAACTGCCATTCCCCAGCGCGTACCCGCGTATTGGGGATGCCATCCAGTCGATAACCATAGCTGAGATCAACCAGGCCAAGTATGGGCAGATAAATACGTGTCCCAAGGCCTACGGATCGTTTTACATCAAAGGGCGCAAACTGGCTCGGATCTAAGTAGGCATTACCGGCATCCATAAAGGCGTATGGATAAACTTGTGCCTGTTGCTCGGTAATAGCAGGATAACGCAGCTCAAGGGAATACTTGGAATACAGACGACCACCCACAGCTTCACCATCCTCAAAAGGTGTAATAGAACCATTCTGTCCACCTGGGAAACCACGGAGATCAATATTATCATCCAGGAATGACTGCCGCTGCTGCAGCTGAGTTCCCCCCAGCTTAAAGCGTTGAAAATTACTGCGCTTGCCACTTCCTAAATATCCCAGGTACCCATATTCTATGGTGTTGGTAAGCACTAATTTACCGACAACAGCAGTATGGTTTTGATAGCTTGACTTCAACTTATAATACTGTGCAAAAGTCGGTAAGGGCGGTGCAAGCTCACCGGATAAACGCAACTTAGATCCTCGGGTTGGTGAAATCTTATTATCCGTAGAATTACGTTCCAAAATCTGTTTGATACTGAGGATGTTGGAAGCGCCTTCCGGTAAGAATGAAGCGCCACCAGCTACATCATACAGCTGGTAAGAAAGTACGCTCTGGTGCGAAAAGTAATCATCCGGCCATTTAAGGCGACGTCCCAAAGAGACACTGCTTGAAAACAATTCGTTACGCTGGTCACTGCCCCTGTAACTAATTAAATCGTAACTCATATTTACGCCCAGGGAAAGAGGTCTTCCAGATAACCAGGGCTCCTGGAACCCAATACTGTAACTTTGATAACCACTGCCGGTAACCTGTACTCCCAATGAGAGCTTCTGTCCATCACCCGATGGAATGGGGTTCCAGCCTTCACCCTTAATAGCCCGGCCCATGGAAAAGTTGTTGAAGTTCACCTTAGCTGATAAGATCAGCCCAATACCACGCCCCCCAAAACCACCGGAAAACTCAAAGTTATCGGTACTCTGGGATTCATCAAGGGTATAGTTGACATCAACCGTATTGTTTTCGGGATCGGGTGCCAAGTTGGGCTCAATAGCCTGTTGACGAAAATAGCCTAACTGACCCAATTCCCGAATGGTCCGGATAATAGCCTGACGGCTGTATTTTTGCCCCGGTACAGTCCGTAATGATCGACGAACCACATCATCGTGGGTTTTGGTATTGCCTTCGAAGGACACCTTTTCTATGTATGCAATGTCATTTTCAACTAAATTGATGTTCAGGTCTACCGAATCTTCAGCTACTACTTCAATATTCGGCTCTGCCCTGAAAAACAGGTACCCAATATCCTGGTATAAACTGGTTACATCGGGACCACTCTGGTTGATCTCCAGCCGTGTCTTAAATTTTGTCTGATTAAAGACTTCCCCTTTCTCAAAGCCCAGGGTTTGTGTCAGCTGCTCATCGGTGTAAACGGTATTTCCCTCCCAGTTAATATCGCGCACCTTATATTGGGGGCCCTCGTGGACCGACATATTCACTTTAATTCCACGGGCCGGAGTCTCAAGCACAAACAGTCGGCGCTGGGTATAGGGAAAGGTATAAACGGTATCACTGGTTATGCGAAAATCAAGATAACCATGATCCCGGTAAAACTTGCGCAGGTTATTTTGGGCCTCTTCAAAATCTGCTTCCTTGTATAATTTCTTGGAGAAAAATTTCCACCAGCGATCTTCGCCTATGGTGCTAAGCGACTTCCGAAGTTCCTGATCACTAAATTGCTCATTATTATCAAACGAAATCTCTTTGACTTCAAGACGCTCTCCGGCATCAATATTAAAGGTTACCGTCACACGGTTTCGCACGGTATCCGTCCGTGACCGTTGAACATCCACCTTAGTATCCCAGTGACCTTCATTTTTGTAATACCGTTTAATGGTATTGGTAGCCTGCGCGATGGATGATTCGGTTACGGCATAACCTGGCACCATGGTTATTTTCTCTTCCAGGTCGCTTCGCTCAGAACGCTTAACCCCTTCAATTCGATATTCAGCGAGCCGTGGTTGCTCCTGAACTTGAATTTTAAGATAGATGCCATCGCCTTCCTGCCTTGTTTTTAAAATTTTCACATTCGAAAACAGCCCAGTTTGATGCAGACTCCTAATGGCTTGTGCAATATCCTCGCCGGGAATCTGTACACGCGATCCTACTTCCAGGCCGCTGGTACCAATAACAAACTCTTCGCGTGAAGTGGTCAGCCCTTCTACCTCGACCCCCAGCACTTCGAATCGCTGTGGCGTTACATTCAGGGGGTTCTCAATGTTGATAGAAGTACTATCGGATGTGGTATCCTGGGCAAACCCAGAAATTGAGATAAAACAGAGTACAGAAAGTGTGAGTAATAATTTCTTCACGTGAATAATTTCTTGAATAAGATTGAGCGTACGTTATTTATATGAAAGGTTATGTCGTCAACTCTTGAACGTGCAGACCGGCCTGTTTCTTTTGTTCTTTTTTGGAAAGCTTACCAAATCTGCGTTCTCGTTCTTGAAAAGAATGGATGGCCTTGTATAATTCATCACGCCGAAAGTCGGGCCAATAGGTTTCTGTGATGTACAGTTCGGAATATGCAAGCTGCCATAACAGGAAATTACTGATCCGGTATTCTCCGCTGGTACGGATAATTAAATCAGGATCAGGGATTTCAGCTGTTGACAAATGACTGCTTATCATATCGTCATTAATATCTTCCGGTTCAATTTCGCCATCCTGCACGCGATGAGCCAGTTTCTTAACGGCTTCGGTGATATCCCAGCGGCCGGAATAACTGAGCGCCAGACACAAGTTCAGGCGGTCATTGTCTTTCGTGAGCTCAATGGCTTCCGTCAATTCTTGCTTACAACGTTTTGGGAACCGATCAATCTGGCCTATAGTCTCCAGCCGGATGTTATTTTCATTCAGGTTTTCGGCCTCTTTACGAAGTGACCTTGCCAGCAACCGCATCAGTGCATTTACTTCTAACTTGGGACGCGACCAGTTCTCTGTCGAAAAAGCGTATAGCGTCAGGTACTTCACACCCAGCTGAGCACAAACTTCAGTAATATCACGCACCGACTCTACCCCGGCCTTATGTCCATAAGACCGCATATTGCCTTTACTTTTAGCCCAGCGGCCGTTGCCATCCATAATAATAGCAATATGCTCGGGTAACGTTCCCCGTTCTAAAAGACGGGCCTGCGACTGCTTATCGCTATCATTTTGTTCGGTATTTGTAAGCGAAATCGGTTTCAAAAGCGTAAAACTGGTAATTATTAAGCTATCAATATTAGAGTTTTATACTCGTTATATCAAGCTTTTAACATTATAAATAATCGATCTGCCGGCTCAGGCTGATCATTTTTAGCAGGGCCAGTGCAGCTTCTGCTCCCTTATTCCCCTTCTCGCCCGAGAGTCCAGCCCGTTCCTGGGCTTGTTGGACGTTATCCGTAGTCAAAACACCGAATACCACTGGTTTATTGCCCTGTAAATTCAAATCAGTCACGCCTCGATTAACGCCTTCACATACATAATGAAAATGAGGAGTATCTCCACGGATAACAGCTCCCAATGTAATGACCCCATCTACTTTGGGCAGCAGTTTTTTAGCTGTAAAAGGAATTTCATAGGCCCCCGGGCATTCAGCGATAACAATATTTTCTTTTGAAATTCCCTTTTGTCGGAGAGCCTCCAGGGCACCATCGAGGAGTTCGTCAGTGATAAAAGAATTCCAATGGGCTACAGCAATACCTATCCTTACCTCAGACTCCTCGGTATTACCTTCAATCTTCTTGTACGCCATAAACTAAGCCATCATTTCTTTACGTTGATTTGTCAGCCTTACTAACCGGTGAACATATTTGGTGTTGATCGTTACCACACCAAAGTATCTTTTATATTTTTTATCACTTCCATGAAAGTCGCTGCCCCCGGTTTTTAACAGATTGTGTTTATCGGCAAACGCCTCAACACGTTTTTGGGTTTGGTAATCATGGCTTGGATGCATTACCTCAATACCATCTACTCCGGCCTTCACAAGGTGTTCCAACTCCTCTTCAGAATAGAGCCGTCCCGGATGGGCAATGACTGTAGCCCCACCCGTTTTCTTAACTGTTTTAATAACCTTTTGATAGTCATAATACTCATTGTAAATGGAACCCAATTGCTCATCACTAAGATAACGAATAAAAGCTTCTTTAAAAGAACCCACATATCCCTTGTCGAGGAGTACAGCGGCAATGTGGGGGCGGCCAATATTTCCGCCGCGTGCTTCGGCTTTTACTTCGTCAATAGTAAGCTCGAGCCCTTCCTTAGCCAGTTCTTCAATAATCCAGTGCCCACGATTTATTCTGGATCGGTAATGATCTAATACCAATTGACGAATTTCATGATGATCAGGATCAAAACAGTAAGCCAGCAAATGGCACTCACGACCATCAAAATCAGAAGTAATTTCGATACCCGGTAGCAACGTCAGCTCATCACTTCTTTCAGCGAGTTCCCGTGCCTGATCATATCCTTTCAGGGTATCATGATCCGTGATGGCAATAATTTCTAACTTATGCTTCTTCGCGCACTGTAGAATTCCCTCGGGACTCATTCGTCCGTCCGAAGCTTTGGTATGGATATGTAAATCTGCTTTTGCCACCGCTTATATTTTTCTATACCCTATTGCCTCTGCAATCTATTCAGGAGCACCTACTTTCAGCTTCTGCCCTACATAAATCCGAGATCCATTTAAGCCATTCAGTTGTTTAATTCGGCTTACCGAAATTCCATGAGAATTGGCAATATCAATCAGAGTGTCATTAGGTTGCACGGTATATTCCCCGGAAGCTTTTGAGGAAGAAGCCAAATAGGCTTTTTTAATTTCTTTACCCGCCTGCTGCTGTCGTTCTATCTGTTGCTTCTTACTGAACGACATTCCATCCACCTTCTGATAGTATTCCTGCTCAGCTTTGGGAACGTAAATAGTCAAGTATTCACCGGGGCGAATAACATTGGAGGTATTATTCCATGACCGAATGCGTGATGAACTGCTATCAAACCATTCCGCAATGTGCCCCACGGTATCACCACTTTTAACCTGGTAACGAATGCGGGCTTTGTTAGAATTATTCGAAGACTTGTTCTTAGTACTCTTCTTTGCGGTCGTTTTACTTTTGGATTGATTTGTGGGACGGTTTGCTGCAATCTCTTTCTTGCTACCCGGAGCCAGGGGCACTACAATTTTCTGCCCGGGATAAATAGTGCTCGATAAATTTTCGTTGGTCTCATAAAGAGCTCGCACCGATGTTCCGTATTTCCGTGCAATATGGCCAAGTGATTCTCCCCGATTGACCGTATGCATAGCCACATTACGGCCGCGCTCATCCTTGGGAATATTTTCGTAATTGGATGCAAACCGTTCTTCGGTACCCAGCGGTAGTTTCAACGGATACTCATTTCCAGGAGGGGTAGCCCAGCGTAACAGTTCAGGATTATACTCCTTCAGCTTATCCAGCGTGATGCCCGCAGCCTCAGCCAGCCTATCCAGCGGCATAAGAGGAGCTACGCGGTACACATCATAATCATAATGGGCCGCTTGGTATTCCTTTTTAAATCCAAAAGATTCAGGATTCATCTCAATCATCGTAGCCGCAATAAAACCCGGCACATAATTCCGTGTTTCCCGTGGTAAATAAGGAGAGGCGGCCCAATAATCTTTTTGGCCACCAGCCCGACGTATGGCACTCTTTAACCCCCGGGGACTTATATTATAACCGGCCATGGCCAGGTGCCAGTCTCCCCAAACCTCATACAAATCCTTCAAATGTTGAGCCGCCGCCCGCGTTGCTTTTTCTGGATCTTGCCGTTCATCAACCCACCAGTTCACTTCAAGTCCATACATTGAGGCTGTGGACCGAATAAACTGCCACATTCCCACCGCCGAAGCCCAGCTCTTAGCTGTGGGATTCAGGCCACTTTCGACCATGGAAAGATGGATCAATTCCTGGGGCACCCCTTCTTCTTCAAAAATTTCCTTCATCATGGGAAAGTATTTTTCCGATCGCATCAGCCATTTCTCCATAACTTGTGGCCGTTTCATCGAAAAATACATTAAATGCTTGTTCACACTCTTATTTTGAACCAGTGGTACTTCCGTGCGGTTGGTTGGAATATTTTCTGGCAGGTTGTAACTATCTTTCACCCAATCATTATCGTCAGAGTAGAGCTCTTTTTGGATAGCAAAAATCTCACCCTCTACCTGACTCTCTGACCCTTTGACTCCATAAAATTTTCGGTATTCCGTCATTACCGAGCGATAGACTTCACTAAAACGCTGATCCGACTGCACCTCCGGATATTTGTCAAGCAGCTCCTGGAGTCCTCCCAGTGCATCTGTAATATATTCTTCTGCCTTCAGAGGATTATCATTCAGCTGTGCTTCAATAGCTTTCACATGGATACGATAGATACTTACGATCCGTGCCATCACATCTTTTTCAAAACCGCTTGGCTGTAACCCAGCCTGTTCCGAGCTGTCTGCAGCAGAAGGTACCCCCTCACTTTCCAGTGGATTATTGTAGGATAAAAGTGTAGGAGATATGGGGACTCCCTTCAATTCAATATCAGGTGAAGAATCAGAGTTCTGTGCCGTCGCTAAGAAAGGAATTAACAGGACGGTTAAAACAACCAAGGATAACTTCTGTTGCATAAGTGTCAAATAATGTTTTTTGAATTATACAATTGCTGTATAGTACTATTGCTGATCATCGATCTTGACCTGAAGCTGAACCCAAGTCAACTGCTGCCTAAGCTATTTCGATCTGTTTTTTGTCCACTGCTGAACGATCGGCCAGCGTCTGCCGGAACCAAAAGCTTTGGAACTCAGCTTTAGTACCGGTGCGGATTGAGCCCTTTTAAACTCCATTCGATCAACCAGGGATAAAATGCGATTTACCATCTCCTTATCAAAACCAAGTGCTTCGATTTCTTCAACCGAACGCTGATCTTCAAGATATGCTTTTAACACAGCATCCAAGGTATCATAGTCCGGCAGCGAGTCCGAATCTTTTTGATCCGGGCGTAATTCTGCACTTGGTGGTTTCACTAAAATGTCCTTCGGAATTATTTCGCTCTTATAATAATCATTATTTAGCCAATGAGCCACCTCATAAACCTCTGTTTTATATAAATCTGCGATGACTCCCAATCCGCCGGCCATATCACCGTACAAGGTGCAATAACCGGTTGCCAGTTCCGATTTATTACCGGTATTAAGCAGCATATGCCCGAACTTATTCGAACAGGCCATCAGCAAGGTTCCCCGGATGCGGGGCTGCAGGTTTTCTTCTGCCAGCCCAAAAGAGGCATCACCAAATAGTGGATCAAGAGCATCATTAAATTCATCATACAGCCCCTCGATCGCTATTTCTTCAAAATCAATACCCAAATTTTTGGCCAGTTGCTCGGAGTCGCTAATGCTCCCTTCCGAGGAGAAGGCCGATGGCATGGTAATACCCAGCACATTATCCGGGCCGACGGCTTCCTTGGCAATACAGGCTACAAGGGCCGAATCGATGCCCCCGCTCAATCCAACCAATACCTTGTCTGAAACAGCGGTTTTCTGCAGATAATCTCGCAAGCCGAGCCGGAGCCCCTTAAAAAATTGTTCAGGAAGAGCAGGGACCGGCGGCATGTCACCTGATAAAGATTGCAGGGATCTCCCTTCTTCCCATTCTACATCTATAATATCTTCTTCAAACATCGCGGCCCGATCAATAAGTCTCCCCTCCTGGTCGATAACACGAGAATCGCCATCCGAAATAAGTTCGGTATTCCCTCCCACCTGGTTGGCATATAAAATGGGAACGTTAAGCTCTTCCACATTCTTTTTGAGCATCTTTTCGCGGATGGCCGGCTTGTTTCGGGTGTATGGAGAGGCTGAAATATTGAGAATCATTTCCGCTCCCCGGTCCACTAATTGCCGGGCCGGCTGCAAATCGTACGTTAGATATTGCGGGTCACTGTAGTTGTACCAAATATCCTCACAAATAGTAATCCCTACTTTATGCCCATAGAGCTCCACACATTCAAATTGGGTGCCAGGTTCAAAATACCGCAATTCATCGTACACATCATAGTTTGGCAGTAATGCTTTATGAATTTCCGCTTTCACCCTACCCTTCTGAAGAACAAGCGCACTGTTATAGCACTTTCGTCCGACTCCGGATTCATTCTGCGTAACGGTCCCTAAAACAACCGCCAAATCGTTGACCTGAGAAATAACTCGCTGATTGATCTCGTAAATGCTCTCCAAAAAGGCATCGTACTCGAGCAAATCCATCGGTGGATATCCGCAGGTAGCCATCTCCGGAAGCAGTAGCAGATCTATGCCATCAGCTTCAGCCGAAGATATAGCTTCACTAATCAGCTCAAAATTACCTTCCAAATCACCTATTGTCGGATTGTGCTGCTGTATCCGTATGTTCATAAACGCTTGTAACCTATATTGAAACTGTTAGTCTGTTGCTGAATACACTTTTTCCCCGGCAACCCATGTTTCCAAAACTTTTGTTTGCCAGATTTGCTGGACCGGCACTTCAAACAGATCTCTATCCACCAGTATAAAATCAGCCCATTTTCCGGGTTCCAGACTACCCAGCATCTCTTCCTGGTGGGCCGCATAGGCTGCACTAAGCGTAAAAGAGCGCAACGCCTGCTCGCGGTGCATCCGTTCCTCCGGGTACCAACCGCCTTCGGGATTCCCCTGCTGGGTTTGCCGGCTTACAGCAGAATACAAGCCATAAAAAGGATTCACATGCTCAACCGGAAAATCAGAGCCTGATACCACTACCGTCCCCTGATCCAAGAAAGTCTGCCAGGCATAGCCGCCCTCCATTCGCTCCGGACCAATCCGATCTTCAGCCATATTTAAATCACTGGTAGCGTGCGTCGGCTGCATGGAGGCCAAAATATTGAGCGGTTTAAAGCGCGGGATATCTTCCGGGGCCACAATCTGGGCATGCTCGATGCGATGTCGCAACGACTGATTGCCCAGGCTATCTTTGACGTTGGCAAAGGCATCGAGCACAACCCGATTAGCCCGATCTCCGATAGCATGTACATTTGTTTGGTATCCGGCCGAAGCCGTTTTCAAGATCTTTTGGGTCATCTCCTGCTCCGAAGAAAACAGCAGCCCCCGATTATCGGGATCATCACTGTATGGTTTAATCATTGCAGCGCCCCGGCTTCCCAGCGCTCCATCGGCATACAACTTCACACTCCGAAGCGCCAGCATATCGTTCTGATATGACTCAACCGGTCCATTTTGCGACAACGAATCGAAGGTCTGCCCTGCTCCCGCAATCATGCCATAGATACGCGTAGTCAGAGAATCTTCATCAGCAAAATTTTTATACATTTTCCAAGCCTCAACACTTACCCCCGCATCATGAACACCGGTCAACCCATGGCTGCGCATTTGCTGGAGGGCTTTCAGTAAAGCAAGCTCTCGCTGTCTATCTGAGGGTTCAGGAATTTCGGAAGCAATCAACTGCATGGCGGCATCTACAAATACGCCTGTCGGCTCCCCCTCTTCATTACGAATGATCTTTCCACCTTCGGGATCTTCCGTTTTGGAGGTGATGCCAGCCAGTTCCATGGCGCGAGAATTGGCCCAGCCCGCGTGTCCATCAATTCGACTCAGCCAAACCGGGCGCTCTTTAACAACCTGGTCGAGCTCCTGGGCCGTTGGGAATCGGTTAATATCCCAATGGGTATGATTCCATCCTCGCCCCTGTATCCAATTGAGGTTGGGATATTGGGTAGCATATTCCTCTACCTGCTGTAAGGCCTTATCCAACGATTGGGTGCCTGCCAGGTTTGCATTTATCTGTTGAAAACCTAATCCCATTACATGGCCATGCCCATCGATAAGTCCGGGTAGCATTACTTTACCTCCTCCATCAATAAGGGTGTATGCCCCTGCATTGACAAAGGTCGTATCACTGTAGACATCCACTACTTTACCATCCTCGAAAGTAATGGCAGAAAACTCCTTCAGCTCATCATTATAAAACGTATATCCCTGCACATTCTGGATGACCACCCGGCTGGACACCTCTTGTACCTGACATGCATTAACCAGCAAGGCTAAATAAATAAATAACGGAACCGATAATTTTATTGGATTCATAACACTTTTGGGCTCTAAAACATTATTTTGAATTTCAGGGCTAATCAAAGATGGTAAAAGAAGATCGATTTTCCCATAATTTAAGCTTGGGCAGCAAGCTTTGAGGAGCAAAGGGACGATCATCAAGTTCTGCGATAGGCATCCATTCAACGGCCTCCAGAAGCTGATCCCCGGCATTCAATTCGGGATCCCCCCCTAATGCAGGCGTACCCGACTGGTGGTGGACCTCGAAATAACATTCAACGGCATGGAAAGGCTCATCAATAAGCTCGTTAATATGGAGCAAGCCACCTACTGTAACAGTGGCTTGGGTTTCTTCCTGAAATTCGCGCTCCAGGCTCTGTGCCATTGATTCTCCAAATTCTACTTCTCCGCCCGGTGGCATCCATACCTGCTGGTCGATAACCGGAGAGTGGATTTTTACCAACAGGATTTTTTCCTCTTGAACCAACAATCCACAGGCACGCAGACGCACGCGATGAGAAAATACGTCGTTATCGAAAGACATTAGGTTTCGCCGACGATAATCTTTTCGCGTTCTATGGGTACGTTCAAATCATGTTCTTTAGCATGATTCAGACTTGCCTTCACAAAATCCACAAAGAGTGGTTGCGGATTGTTGACGGTAGAACAGAGTTCCGGATGAAACTGAACACCTACAAACCAGGGATGATTTTTAATTTCTATAATTTCTACCAAGTCCCGCTCGGGGTTAAAGCCAACCAGCTCCATCCCCTCCTCCACGAGTTTATAACGGAGGTTATTATTTACCTCATAGCGATGGCGATGGCGTTCCTGGAACTGTAGTTTACCATATGCTTCATACGTCTTGGTGTTCTCCTTTAATTTACAATCATAGAGCCCTAACCTCATGGTTCCCCCTTTGTTCTCAATGTCTTTCTGGTCCGGCATAAGGTCGATGATCGGATGTTCCGTATCCTCATCAAATTCGGTACTGTTGGCGTCTTCCCATCCACATACGTTTCGAGCAAATTCAATGACCGCACACTGCATGCCGAGGCATATCCCAAAGAATGGAATCTTGTTCTCACGCACATAATTGATGGCCGCCAACTTTCCGTCAATACCACGCCCCCCAAATCCGGGAGCAACCAATACCCCGGATACTCCTTCCAATTTTTTCTCCACATTACCGGGTGTCAGATCATCCGACTGTATCCAACGGATATTGACCTCACAATCGTTAACCGCGCCCGCATGGATAAAGGCCTCAACAATAGATTTATAGGCATCATGATGCTCTACATATTTACCGACTAAGGCAATTTCAATCTCAGTAGATGGATTACGCACCGCTTCTACAAATCCAATCCATTGTTCCAAGTCGGGCTCACCGCCTTCAAGCTTCAGCTTATCCATGACCCGCTCATCAAGACCCTCGCCCTGCATAAGCAGCGGCACCTCATAAATACTTTCCGCATCCAGAGAGGCAATGACATCTTCCTGCTCAACATTACAGAACTGAGCGATCTTGTTGCGAATGGTCTCATCCAGCTCATATTCCGAACGTGCCACGATAATATCCGGTTGCAGCCCGCTTTCGGAAAGCGTTTTAACCGAATGTTGGGTAGGCTTTGTTTTCAATTCACGTGCCGCAGAAAGATATGGAACCAAAGTAAGATGGATAGAAAGGGTGTTATGCCGTCCCACATCGTAACGTAGCTGTCGCACTGCTTCAATATATGGAAGGCTTTCTATGTCACCCACGGTTCCTCCAATTTCAACAATGACTATATCGTAATCACCGGATTCCCCCAAAGCAAGGGTGTGCGACTTAATTTCATCGGTAATATGCGGTATCACCTGCACGGTCTTACCAAGATAAGCACCCTGCCGCTCTTTGGAAATCACATCGTTATAGACGCGGCCGGTGGTCACATTATTTTCCTGCGAAGTCTTGATGTCCAGAAACCGTTCGTAATGCCCCAAATCAAGATCTGTTTCCGCGCCGTCTTCCGTTACATACACCTCCCCGTGTTCATACGGATTCATAGTTCCCGGGTCGACATTAATATAAGGATCCAACTTTTGAACGGTGACGCGAAGCCCGCGGGCAACCAACAACCGCCCTAAAGATGCACAGATTATACCTTTGCCGAGTGAAGATGTAACCCCTCCGGTTACGAAAATGTATTTTGTGGACATGAGATCATTCTATTAATTAGGGAAAGTAAAAAATAGAATGTTTCTGCTCAGCATTCAAACCAGAATACATTTTTTTTAAGAAAATATTAATTCTCTGTGGGCATCCTGTCTACCTTACCATTTCTCCCTACATAGATTGGTCTTCTAAGTTAATTTCATGCCTTCCGGATCCCAGGAAATCATCCGCTGCTCCCGTTGACTTATATTTGTGAGCAGTGCCGGAGCGGCCGCCCGAAATCCAAACGCTGGCCCCTCTACCACGGATGTGCCATTTCGGATGGCATCGAAGAAATCCACAAAATGGGCTAATCGAGAGTCATACCCATCTGATGTGCTAAACTCAGTGGTATTATCTAACTCCGGCGATCCGGGCAGATCATCGGCATGCTCGGCCCGGTAGTTTTGCTCAAACTCCTGCTGAACTTTCTCTGAAAACGTCATCACCGAATTGTAGCCGTTGACCAGCTGATCGACCGATGGAGCGCGACGGGGATAATGCGTTAATTTCACGCTGTTGCCCGGAGCCACGTCAATAGCGCCTTCATCACCAATAAACCGGATACGAAATCCACTGCCACCGCCATCCGCTAAATTACTTTGCAGCAGAAGCGTAAACTCCGGATGGTTTTCGGTTTCCGGATAATGATACTGACCGCTGAGCACGTCCGGAGCTTCGCGGCCATCAAACCATGAGCGAAGCCCGCCTGCCCCGGCCACATGCGTGGGTCCTTTGGCTCCAACCACTGTATGCAGCCCTGTAAAAAGATGCACAAAAAGATCGCCGGGTACCCCGGTACCATAGTCGTGGTAGCACCTCCAGCGGAAAAACCGCTTGGGATCCCAGGGTACTTCAGGGGCATCTCCCAGAAAAGCATCCCAATCGACGGTTTCCGGGGTAGCGTCTTCCGGGATGGAATACTGCCAGGCCCCCAGAGAAGAATTTCGATTATACGAGGCTACCACCTGATTAAGCTTTCCTATAGCACCCGATTCAAAAAGCTCTGCTGCTTTTTGGAAAACGATATCACTGGCATGTTGGCTGCCCACCTGCATTACTTTTTGGGTATCCTTATGTGCTTGAATTACCTGGTGCCCTTCTTCAATGTCATGCACCATGGGTTTTTCGCAATAAACATGCTTACCGGCATTCATCGCATCAATCGACATCTTGGCGTGCCAATGGTCTGGTACGCAGAGTAATACTGCATCGACATCAGAGCGATCAAGAATTTCGCGATAATCTCTGGTGGTAAAAACATCATCACCGAAGACCTCTTTGGTTCGGACAAGCCGGGAATCATAGCAGTCGGCGGCAGCAACCAACTCTACGCCGGGTACTTCCAGAGCAGTCTGCGTATCATAGTGGGCGATAATGCCCATGCCAATGGTAGCAATTTGGATACGGTCGTTTGCTGAAAAGCGGTCTTTCCAGTTGTTATTTTCTAAAATTTGCGGCGTGGAGGAGGCCGAAAGCCCAAAGCCTCCTGTAGCCAAGCCAGCCAATCCAAAAGTACTATTTTTGAGAAAATCCTTACGTGAAATATCGCCAGACATATAAAATCCTTATTTTAATCCCAATTCTTAGTTATGGTATTCCATTTCCTGATATTACCCAGTAAAAGTCCTTAAACCTATCTTCCTCTCTTGCATAGGTCATGCTTAATAAGATCTGCGAAAAAGACTACTTCTATTATATCAGAATCTTGTAATTTATCAAATAGTTCTCCCCTAAAACCTTTTCCTCTTTACGTCTTTTTACCGTTTCTTCGCTGGTCAATAAGCGCTTTAAGCCGATCGGGCCGGTTGGTAAAGATACCGCTGACATCTGCATCCAGCAGTTGCTGCATTTGGTCGGTCTCATCAACCGTATAAACAAAATGTGGAATATTGAGTTGGTGTAACTCTGGGCCCCACTTTGCCATATATTCGTGATAACTACAGTTGAACGCATCAACCTGGTAGTCATTCATAAGCTGGGCGGGAGGCCGACCGTTGGACTGTCCGCGATTATACAGTAGTGCCACCGGGATTTCAGAATCCAGTTTTTTAAGATGCCTGAGCGCCCTATAATCGAAACTTGAAAATAGCACATGATGTTGCATATTTAAGTCATGGACCAGCTGCAGGCATTTTTCTTCCACGCCCCCCGATATTTCAGCCGAAACGGCTTCGGTTTTTATTTCAATATTCAGGGCTATTTTACCTGCTACCAGTTCCAGCACTTCTTGCAGCGTTGGAATTGTTGTTCCGGCATATTGAGGGCTAAACCAAGCCCCTGCATCGAATGCCTTGAGCTCTTCCAGCGTATGGTAGCTTAACAATCCCTTGCCATTGCTGTGGATACTGAGTTTTGCATCGTGAAATACGACCGGAACGCCATCACTGGTGAGCATCACATCCAGCTCTATCATTGCTGCTTCCATCTCGAGGGCTCCCTTAAAAGCCGGGAGCGTATTTTCCGGATAATAGGCACTAGCGCCACGATGGGCAATTACGATGCATTCCTCATAACTGTGATGAAATAAATCAGGCAGCCGATATGCTTGTTGATCCATATTAATGAAATGAAGAGTCAAAAAGAGCCTAAGGTTCCGTTTGGTACGGCTGCATGTCACTCATGCCGCTTCCACATTAAATAATCTATCAGTTCATTAATCTGTTTCCGCTGATAAAAAATGAGGCCGACATTAACCCCAAAGACGACCAGGATGATGATAAAAAACGTTTGGCCAAGCTGGGTTATATCGTAGTAAAAGGAATAGCCAAAAATCAGGATAGCCGCAATATTGACGGCCAACATGATCCATTTTTTACGATTTTTTTTATGAAGTTCCTCCACTTGTTCTTCAACCGGAAGCGACTGCTTGTCTTTTTTCAAATGAATATTAAGGTACGACTGCAATCGCTCCTGCTCTTTCTTATCTGTAAAATCTGTCATATTAATTCTTCGACTCCATCACCCTTTTCATAGCATTACGCAAAAGCAAATCCGGATCATGCAATTTGGAGACCGTATGATAAACCAGGAAGAAGCCCACCATCGTTGTAATACTTGCAATACCCGTTAACACGGTAGATAACCACAGCGAGGTTATGTATCCCAAAATTGCTACAACAATGACCAACAATCCTAACGCCACCTGGCATAATCCTGCTACAATATAAATTGTAGAGGTAGAATGAATCCGATTAATTAGCTTCGCAATACCGGTTCTGTACACAGAATCTTGTATATTCTGTGCATCGGATGGGGTCTTCCAGTCATTATTTTTGTTTGATTGTTCCATGATAAAAGCACCCATTTTAATAAGCCATAATATACTAATAACTTAACCGAAATTGTTGTCTTTTCAATCCTAAATTTTCTATATGTCTGAAGATAATTCTAATATTTACATTTATGGGCGCCATCCCATCCAAGAAGCCCTTGAAAACGAAGCAGAGCGAATTGAAAAAATATATGTCCGCGACTCTCTGCGCGACCATCAGATTTCATCGATCTTTGATTTAGCTTCCAGCCATCGCATTCCTATTTCGCATGTACCCGGCTCCAAGCTTTATGATTTGGTAGGCAGCGTGAATGACCAAGGGGTTGTAGCTTTGATGAGCGCCATTTCCTACCAGGATTTTGGAACCTGGATTGATACAATCGACACCTCTGCGTATCCTGCTGTCCTTTTACTTGACCAAATTGAGGATCCCGGTAATTTGGGTGCTATTCTCCGTACTGCAGCTGCAGCCGGTATATCAGCCGTATTGGTCCCTAAACATCGGCAGGCCCCGGTTAATGCTACCGTTTATAAAACTTCCGCCGGCACCGCAGGCCGAATTCCCATCGTGCGAGCAGGCAATTTAAACCAGGCTATCTTAAAACTTAAGGACGCCGGTTTCTGGATTGGCGGACTGGATATGGATGGCGATCAGGATCTCTGGTCCCTCGAAGTGGATCGCCCCCTGGCTTTTGTGGTTGGCAATGAAGGAAACGGCATCCGCCAAAAAACGCTTGAGCACTGCGACTACCATTTCCGTATCGATATGGATAATAACGTAGAATCACTCAATGCCTCTGTCAGTACTGCCCTGCTCTGTTATGAGTGGAAACGGAAAAAGTAAGCTGCGGGGTGCCTACTTTGGGTAAATCAAATAGGGCTTCCGGTGTTCACTAAATTCTCTGGCGGTTTGCTCCCATTCCTCGACGTAGCTTTCGTCCTCGAGCTGTTGCAGCAACCTTGCCTTATCGATGCCGCTCAGTTTCTGAATAAAATCACTGAGCTCGGCATCCGGGGTCGCATCCAGGAAGGCCGAAAGAAGGGCCGTACCAAATTTTACAGGATCAACCTGATCAACATCCGTAATTTGCAATTCCACTCCGTGGCAGCGTTCTCCTTCAAAATCCGGATTGGGTGCCTTGCCGGGAATGGACTTCGGTCGAAAAGAGACGCGTTCCACATTAATACCCGCAAAGTTGCGGCGCAAGGGGGCAATATGGCTGGTGGTTAACTTTGAAGTGGGTGAGCCGATATTCATAAATGGGTCAGGAGTGCCCCGCCCTTCGGAGATATTTACTCCTTCAAACAGTACCGTCCCAAGATAGATGAATGCGTGCTTAAATGTCGGCAGGTTGGGAGACGGTGGAGTCCACTCCAGTCCTGTATCCGGCCATTTCATTGAACGCTCCCACCCTTGCATAGAAATTACTTTCAAGGTACTGTCGGAAGCGTAATCTATCCATTGCTCTCCAACCATCATTTTAGCCAGCTCGCCGAGCGTCATGCCGTGGGCCATTGGAATGGGATAAGCGCCAACAAATGACCGATGCTCTTCCTCCAACATCCAACCAGAAATATAATCTCCCCCTGCCGGATTCGGACGGTCGAGGACCCAAACGGGTACGCCGTGCTGTCCAGCGGCTTCAATTACATTGCCCATTGTAACGTTATAGGTATAGAAACGGGCACCCACATCCTGCATGTCAAACAGTAAGACATCCACCTCATCAAGCATTTTTTGGGTGGGCTTCTTGGTTTTACCATACAGCGAATAAACCGGAAGTCCCGTTGCTTGATCCACGCCATCCTCAATCGTTTCTCCAGCACCGGCATCCCCACGGAAGCCATGCTCGGCAGCAAAAAGGGCTGTCACGTTTACATTGCTGGCCATGAGTGTATCCAGCATATGAACGCCATCAACGCGGGCCGTGGGATTCATAACCAAACCCACTCGCTTTCCTTTCAGCTCATCAAGATGTTCATCCAGCAATACTTCTGCTCCTACTTTTACTTTGGAACGATCTATGGATGTTTGAGACTGACAAGCAAAGGTACAAACCGTCAAAAAAAGAAGAAATGATCGGAGATACATAGCAGGTATGGATGATGGTTGTCGATTATTTACCAGGTATTCTGTAATAACCGACAACCATTTGCAAAAAACAACTTATGCTTTATTAGCAACCACTTCAGCTTCAGAAAAGAAGTAAGAAGCTTCTTTCTTGCCATTTTCTACAGAATCTGAACCATGAATAATATTTTCGCCTACACTGTCAGCGAAATCGGCACGGATGGTTCCTTCTTCTGCTTCATTAGGATCCGTTGCCCCGATAAAGGTTCGAAAATCTTCTATAGCATTCTCTTTTTCCAGGATCATGGGCACACAGGCGCCGCTGCTCATAAATTCACACAGCTCATCATAGAAAGGTCGTTCCTTATGCACAGCATAAAAACCACCGGCCGTATCTTTGGTGAGGCGGGTCATCTTCATCGCAACAATGTTAAAGCCTGCTTCTTGAATACGACGGGTAACTTCGCCAATTAATTCTTTGCGTACACAATCGGGTTTCAAGATCGTCAGTGTTCGTTCTATAGCCATATCAAAAAAGAATAAATTAAATCAATTAAGAGTTCTGAATACTTATAAAATGCGGTCTCAAATATAAGACATAGATCATTAATTAACGAAGCACATCCGTTCAATCAGCCCATCTTGTCATATTCTGAACTAATAAATCACTACACCCCTCAATCACATTGATAAGTAATGCATTTATCCTAAAAAACTTAAGAAAATAAATAGTTTGTGAGCTATCTTTACAACCATTAGCTTAGAAGCAGATGAGCTAACTCAAAGTTTTTACAACTATTATTTAATCTATCTATCCATGAGTACAAATAATAAGAGCTATAAAAATGCCGACCCACCCATTGCGCACAGTTCTAAGGGAATGAACAAGAAGAAAAACATTGCGCTTATTGCTCACGACCATCGGAAAGAAGACTTAATTGACTGGTGTGACTTCAACCAGGGCTCTCTTTCGAAACATAGGTTATATGGAACTGGAACAACCGGAAAATTGATTGCCG
Source organism: Fodinibius salsisoli (assembly GCF_026229185.1). Lineage (GTDB taxonomy): Bacteria > Bacteroidota > Rhodothermia > Balneolales > Balneolaceae > Fodinibius > Fodinibius salsisoli. The sequence continues at coordinate 134,967 of NZ_JAGGJA010000008.1, forward strand.
ATAAAGTGGGGTTAGAGATTCATCGCTTCAGTAGCGGTCCATTGGGAGGTGACCTCCAGATTGGTGCCGCCATCTCTGAAAATGAAATTGATATGATGATCTTTTTCTGGGATCCGCTACAGGCACAGCCCCATGATGTGGATGTGAAAGCGCTGCTGCGTATTGGCGTACTTTATAATATACCGATGGCATGTAATCGATCCTCCGCCGACTTTATGATTTCTTCAGATCTTTTTGATGATAAGTACGACCGGTTTCTTGTTGATTATAGCCAACGTTTCACCAAAGATATTGATGCAAAAGAATAATGAGTGACGACTCCGATCACAATCGACTTGCGCAGGAATCAAGTCCTTATTTACTTCAGCATGCCGATAATCCGGTGGACTGGTACCCATGGGGGGAAGAAGCATTTGCCAAGGCCAAAGAGGAAGACAAGCCCGTATTTCTTTCCATCGGATATGCCACCTGCCACTGGTGCCACGTGATGGCCCATGAGTCGTTTGAAGATGAGGATGTAGCTGCGATGATGAACCAGGCCTTTGTGAACATCAAAGTAGATCGAGAAGAGCGTCCGGACATCGACAAAACATATATGCTGGTCTGCCAGATGCTTTCTGGCAGCGGTGGCTGGCCGCTGAACGTCCTTCTTACACCGGATAAAAAGCCCTTTTATGCCGCCACCTATATTCCTAAACAGGGCCGACAGGGTCACCCGGGCATGCGAGAGCTTATCCCGTGGATTTCTCAACTCTGGCGAAATGAGCGAGAAAAAGTATTAAAATCTACCGATAATATTCAGGAGGCCTTCCAAAAGTCCAACGACTTTACCGCCAGCGATCAGTTGGGGGCCAACCTCCTGGACAAAGCCTACCAACAATTTAGCGGCCAGTTTGATACGTCTTACGGTGGATTTGGATCGGCGCCTAAGTTTCCGGCTGCCCATAACCTCATGTTTTTACTTCGGTACCACCAGCAGCATGATAATTCTGATGCGCTGCGGATGGTTCAGGAAACGCTCACCCAAATGCGGATGGGCGGTATTTTTGATCACATTGGGCTTGGTTTCCATCGCTATTCCACCGATCGAGAATGGTTACTCCCCCACTTTGAAAAAATGCTGTACGACCAGGCGATGCTGTTAATGGTCTATATTGAAGGCTGGCAATGCACGAATCAGCCGTTATTCGAACAGACTGCCCGCGAGATCATCAGCTATCTGCTACGAAAGATGCAGCATCCCAAAGGCGGCTTTTATTCCGCTGAAGATGCGGACAGCGAGGGCGAAGAGGGTAAATTCTATGTTTGGAGCCCGTCAGAAATTCGTGACGTTTTGCCTACCGCTAAGGCCGAACTTGCTATCGAAGTTTTCAACATTATCAAAGAGGGCAATTATACCGATGAAGCCACAGGTCGTAGGACCGGCAAATCGATTCCCCACCTAAAAAAATCAGTTCAAGAGCTGGCCGATGAACGAAATATGGAGAAGGCACAGCTGCAGGAGGAGCTGGAATCCATTCGCAAGGAACTGCTGCAAAAACGTCAAGAGCGCGTAGCACCCCTGCTGGATGATAAAATCCTGACAGACTGGAATGGACTTGTCATTGCAGCTCTTGCCAAAGCGGGACGAGCATTGAATGAAGAGAATTACATCCGACAGGCTGAACAGTGCTTCCGATTTATTTCTGAACAACTGATAGACGAAAACGGCACGCTCTATCATAGATTTAGAGAAGGTAAGGCAGGGATTGAAGCTCATGCCGATGACTATGCTTTTCTTATCTGGGGGCTTATTGAACTTTATGAAGCCACTTATACCACTCGCTATCTGGAGCAGGCCGTACAGCTTAACCAGCAGTTTATTGACCGATTCTGGGATAATAAGCAAGGCGGATTCTATTTTACGGACGAGGCTGGCGAAGAACTTTTAGGACGCAAAAAAGAAATTTATGATGGTGCTCTTCCTTCCAGCAATTCTATTGCCATGTTGAACTTGCTTCGATTAGGACGAATGACCGGAAATACGGAATGGGAAGAGATGGCGGATCAAATTAATCGGCTTTTTTCTTCCGAAATCCGGCAAGCCCCCACGGGATTTGGTGCTGCTTTACAAGGAGTCTCTTTCGCCGCCGATCCCACTTCTGAAATCATCATTTCCGGTCAAAAAGAGGAGCCACTGACCCGCCAAATGACGGAGCTCCTTTCCAGCCGGTTCCTGCCCAATGCTGTTACCTTGCTCCACTCCCCGGAAGACGAGGCCATTCCGAAGCTTATCCCCTATTTATCTGACTTTGAAATGCAGGGTGGAAAACCCACGGCTTATGTCTGCCAAAACTATAGCTGTGAGCTTCCGACCAACGATCCTGCAAAAATGTTGGCCTTGATCCAGTCTCCAGATGAATAAATTTAGCTATTGACCCTTAACTTTTACTTTGAAGTTCAATAACTGTAATCGTTGGTGGGGCGTTATATCGGATGGGACCCAATGTAAAACCCAGCCCGTTATTGACATTGATGGGTAATCCGCCTTCATGATATAAGCCGCTCACATATTTGGTTTCTCGTGCTGCCGCAGAAAAATCCATCCCCATGAACGGAACCTGAATTTGTCCCCCGTGCGTGTGACCCGCCAGCAGCATATCGAATCCGTATTTTTGCGAGCTTTCGATGAGATGTGCATCCACCTGGTGCGAGGCCATAATTTTCAGAACCGCATCTTTAGCATGCCAGGCCAGCGAATCGACGTCTTCAGGCTTTGAACGTTTGCTGTAAACCTGGGTGATTCCGGTCAGCATCACCCGGGACGAATCATCCACGAGAATCGCTCTATTTTCATCCTTGAGTAATGGAATGCCATGCTCTGCCAATGCCTTTTCAACATGCTTTGTTCCGGCCCAGTAATCATGATCACCAAGGACGGCATACGTTCCATAAGTGGCTTCCGCTTTTCCAAACTCCTCGGCCGACATCCGGATAAAATCGGTGCCATAGGAGATCAGGTCGCCCGTAAAAAGAACCAAATCCGGATTCTGAGCATTAACTTTTCGCACATATTGGCCAATCTCACTTCGGCCGGTGTATTCATCTCCCTGGATATCCGAAATATGTACCACTTTAAACCCTTCTAATGCATCTGGCAAGTTTTTGACCTGCAAGACGACTTCTTCTTTCGTTATTTCGGTCGTATCATGATAAACTTTCCACCCGCTGTAGATGAAAGTCAATCCAAACAGTATCAAAAGCAAATAGGCATGCCCTCTTTTAATTATCCCCGGATGCCACGAAAATAACCAACTGAATAATTTGGCCACATCCAGGATAAGCACCCATGTGAACAGTTGAAAGACGAATATCAGCCCAAACCAGAACCAATAAGTCAAAGCCTTAGGATATTTTAATACATCAATATGCCCATTCACATAAAATTCCAATGTTCCCGCAATAGGAAAAATATAAAATGAGCAAAGAATGAAGGGAATGATTCGCTTACCAAAGGTTGTTGCTGTAGTCAATTGTCTGCCAGAAACATAAAAACGCCATAGTAGATATAAAATAGCTGGTAACATTATTAATGATACCAAAAGAGTCATTCGAAGTAGCCAAGACATAAATTCTAAAGAGTTCAAAAGTTTTGTTATATTTTTGCTGATTTAGCCTAATGTTATTTTAGCTTTTGAACAAACTTCTTTTGAAGGTAAATCTATTACGCTGCACATTGCGTAATAACTAATAGGATAACAATCGTGTTTATATTCAACATACTTGCAACCATCGGAAAAGTTACGCACGGTAACTCCGATGATGAAGTACAATTAATGAAAAGAATTAAGGCACGTGATGAAGAAGCCCTCGAGGAGCTATATGAGCTATATAAAAGACTGCTCTTTGGGATGATTCTGTCTATCGTCAAAAAACGTGAGGAAGCTGAAGATGTGCTACAAGAAGTTTTTGTGAAAATATGGAATAAAGCGGATTCCTTTGATGAGAATCGCGGTAATGCATACAGCTGGATTGTAACATTAACGCGCAATAAAGCGATAGACCGTATTCGCTCTAAAGGGTATAAAACACAAAAAAAAGCTTCCGTAAGTATTCATGAGCCGCTTTTTACGTTGGAAGGCGACAAGCATGACCCGATGGAAACGACCATTTTTTCAGACCGCGCCGAACTAGTTAAAAAAGCTTTACAGGAAATTCCCGAGAGTCAGAGTCAAGTTATTAAAATTGCCTATTATCGGGGCATGACCCAGTCTGAAATCGCGGATCATCTGGATATACCGCTGGGAACCGTTAAAACACGAACCCGACAAGGATTGATCAAACTAAAACGTATTTTAGAAGAATTTATATCAACCGATGGCTAACGAACAATCACATAATGAACATTTCGAAGAGCTGTGTTCGGGCTACGTCCTGAATGCGCTTGATGAAGATGAGCGTGCTGAGTTCGAGGAGATGTTGGCAGAGGCCACTGATGAACAGTTGCGCCTCTATCAGGCATTGTGGTCTACGGCCAACCAACTGGCTTTTACTATAGAAAGGAATGAGCCTTCGGAAACACTTAAGTCCCGGATACTCGCTCAAATTCAAGCAGACTCCGAATCCTCGTCTGACGAAGCAACTGTAACCTCGATAGACGATCAAAAAACCGCAGAAGACCAAGATCGGTCATTTAACTGGTCGGCCTTTTCTACTGCGGCCTCTTTTGCCCTGCTGATTGTAAGCCTGAGCCTGCTTTTTTACTCATTCAACCTGAGCTCTGAAATTGATCGAAAAGAAACCGTTATTGGCAATCAGGAGACTAAAATTACTGAACTGACCAATGAATTAGAGCGCAAGGAAGAAATGCTGGCGATCCTGGAATCCCGGGATGTGGACATGGTGCTGATGTCGGGACTTGAGGTCAATCCCGATGGCTATGGTAAGGTTATTTGGGATTCGGAAAAACAGCAGGCTTTGTTACAAGTAGCCAACCTGCCTCCCGTACCAACGGGTAAAGATTATCAGCTATGGCTCATAAGGGATAACCAACCCGTGAGTGCCGGAATATTCGCCGTTAACGACAGTAGTCGTGATAACTTTTTCAAAATTGAGGAGATGGCTCAAGCCAGTGAACAATCCGCTAATGCTTTTGCTATAACCATGGAGCCTAAAGGCGGTGTCCCACAACCTACCGGAGATATGTACCTATTGGGAAATATGACCCCTGATAATTCAAATTAGGATATTCCTTAAAGGATTCTATCCCCTCACAAAGAATGTTTGATACTTTAAAAGTAAAAAAGCCCTTTTGAAAAAAATCAAAAGGGCCTTTTTATGATATAAATTTTGCTGATTCTATCGGTTGCTCATCTTTTGGAAAAGGTATTGCTGCATGGTAAGTACTTTAACATCCGAAGGTACTTCTACTATAGAACGGTCAATTCGCGATTCATTAATGCTGGCCACTTCCAGCCCTGAATGTAATACGTCCCCTTTGTACGTTTTTACAAGCAGCGGTATATACTTTTCCTGGAACACTAAATCCATAGGAAAGCTGTCGTTCATAAAAGTACTGGCATCTTCATTGCCCCATGGTTCGGCCAGCATGCCCCAGTTTACGTCAATTGCTTTAGTCATCCAGACTTCTGCGTAGTCTCCCTGCCCTCCTTCTTCGTCCCGGAAAATAAATTTCTCAGCCGAATAGCCCTTAATTTCCCCGGTTTCGCCTGTCCGGTTTTTCTGGATATCATATTTCTCAGCAGCAGATGACACCTCATTTCCATTCCCAAACATGTTCATCATGGATGTTATGTCTGCTTTGGCTATCTTTAGTGCACTTTCGTCCCCCGTCAAGAAGACAAAATCTTGTTGATCCAGCCGCACCAGCACGCCTTCCGTCTTCATTGATCCCATAAAATCATACTCTTTTTCTCCCTGTAACAATATACGATCTGGCGTGATGTGGAGCGTAAATTCATCATTATTCTCCTTTTGATCGTTGTTGTAATCATAACTTTCGTAGGTTATTTCACCCTCAAATTGGGCCGTTGCAGGTTGCGTAAAACAGGCCACCATGAGCATTGCAGAGAGATAATATGTTGCTTTTTGCATGATCGAAATATTGTTTTAATGATTGATCTTCAATAGAGCTATTTAGACGAAACCTTGCTGTTTTTGTTTCATCCAATAAAAAAGCCTGCCCGATATAAGAATCGAAGCAGACTTTGTAACGAGCACAAAAAGATTAAATTATACCTGCTCAAGAACATCCATATCTACATTAACTTTATGAATCCATCCGCCGGCTACCAGATCATTACCTTCGTAACAGACCACGGCTTGTCCCGGAGCAATGGCTTCGCGGCCGGTTGGGAAGGTCACCTCAATCTCGTCTTCACCAAGTTGTTTTAGTTGCCCCATCACTCCATCATCATTGTACCGGATTGCACCGGTCACTTCCATTTTTCCGCCGGGCACTTCACCATATTTGCTGAGATTGACGTCTTTAGCCCGGCAAGTAGTACTCACAAGATCTTCCTTCTCCCCAATAGTGATAACATTGGTATAGGGATTGATATTCGTAACATACACTCGTTTGCCGAGCGCCAGGTCTAACCCGCGACGCTGACCTATGGTATAAAATGGATATCCTTCATGTTCACCTACAATATTGCCATCTTGATCAACAAATTTACCGCCTTTTACGCGCTCTTCAAGTCCATCTACGCGATCTTTTAAAAATCGACGATAATCGTCATCGGGCACAAAACAAATTTCATAGGAATCGGGTTTACCCGCTACTTTAGTAAGGCCAAATTCTTCTGCCAGTTCGCGAATTTCTGTTTTCTCGTAATTGCCCAGGGGAAATTTTGTGCGTGCTAAATGTTTTTGTTCCACCCCCCAAAGTGCATACGACTGGTCTTTTTGAGGATCAAGTCCACGAGATATTACATGCCGGCCGTTTTCTTCACGCACATTGGCATAGTGCCCTGTGGCAATAAAATCGCAGCCCAGGTTATCTGCACGCCGCAGCAAGGCCGCCCATTTGATGTGCGTATTGCATAGGACACACGGATTGGGTGTACGTCCGCTCATATAATCTTCTACAAACCGATCAATCACCCAGTCACCAAACTCATCCCGAATATCTACAATAAAATGCTTAAAGCCATGCTTTACAGCAATCTGACGAGCATCATTCATCGATTCGATGGTACAGCATCCCGTCTCCTTGTCAGACTTGCCGCCCACACGCGAATAGTCCCACGTCTTCATCGTAATTCCGATGACGTCATATCCTTGTTCTTTGAGCATTACAGCAGCAACAGAGGAGTCCACCCCTCCGCTCATAGCTACTAATACTCGACCTTTACTACTCATCTGTTTGGTGATTGGGTATTGTTATTAGAAATCCGGTTCGCAAGCTGTTTAACCAGCATTATATAGCTGGCATCGAACAACGAATCTGAAAAATACGAATTTTTTGTGTAAATCTTATGAAGAGCCCTGTTATCCGTTAGTTATCTCTAAAACAAGTAACGAACTTACATATAAAGGTAGGGTTTCCATTCTTCTTCCACGCCCCCCAATATTGATTGCAGGAAAGTAATATGTACCGGACGAAATGGATTTCGCTTTAATGGCATCTGCGCCTCTTGAGGTGTTCGATCTCCCTTCTTGACATTACAATTATCGCAAGCAGTAACCAAATTCTCCCAACTGTCTGCTCCTCCACGGCTTCGGGGTAACACATGGTCGATAGTTAGGTTGTAAGATGATCCGCAATACTGACAGGTATTGGCATCTCGCTTAAAGATATTTCTCCTTGATAGCACAATCTTATTGTAAGGTATATTGATATACCTCCGCAGTCGGATCACAGAAGGATAAGAATATTCCTCCGAGACTGTATGCAGTTTACGGTCCGGGTAATCGTGTATCATTTCGGCTTTATCCAGAAATAACAGCTTTATGGATCGATGGACCGAACATACATGCAGTGGCTGATAATCCTTATTTAAAACCAGAACACTTGCATCCATAGCATCATAATTTGATCACTATACTACTATAATCTCTCCACTTGGTCAGTGAAAAAATCTTTAAGATCTCAAATCAACATTAAATTTTACTTAAATGCAACCCTTTCTATTCTTACAACCTGGGAGTCGTATTTGGTATTATCCAAAAATGTAGTGAAACATATCGGTACTAATATCCGGATTGATGGCAATAGCTAATGCAATGGATACGGCCAGGCCAAATAACGCATAGCCCGCATCCTTGCCTACCAGCTTCAGGCTGGTTCCCAATGGTTTGCCTTTGCCCCTTGCATCGGTAAAGCTCATAGCAATTTCGCGGCCAGCCAGCAACCCTATAAATACCCACGTAGTACTCATCGGGATATTGCTTTGAATTTTAAAGAAATAGAGAATAATGGCATACACAAAGTCAATAATACTGGCAGAACGAATATCTCTGACATCAGACTTTTCGGTTACCACTTTCTGAATTTTATCTCCTTTCATATAGAACAGGATACCCAAGCCAAAGAAAATGTAGAGGGCAAAACCTAAAAACTGCGCTAATGACAATGAGCGGGGCAAATAAACCGCAATATTGGCGGCATCCTGCATAACCCATACCGACCAGAGCGTTCCGCTTGTTATCCATTGAAATACGGTCCATGCTTTGTGCGGTTTCCCTACAAAGTATTTTTTGATGATTTTGGATATGACCACCCAAACAATAATAGCCGCGAGGAAAGCCACAAAATATCCCGAGAGGCTCTTCACAAGCACCTTGCCAATAGCCGAAGCGCTGGCAGAGAAGCAGCTTAACAGCAGAAAGGTAGTCGATACCGGCATCCGCATACGGGTTAACAGCAACAGGAAGATAGGAGCCGCAATCTGTAAAAAACTGAATGATTGCGGAGCATCAGCAAAGCCTTTGGCCGCCAATCGCTGGTTGCTTACGTCGCCGTCATACATGTACCAACTGGCAAAAACCGTGGCCAAGAAAATTCCTCCAATAAAAAGCCAGAGTACCCACCAGCGTTTATTTTCGTTTGAAGCAATAAAGGTGCCGATAGTCTGGATGCTATCATTGGCGATTGCAGAATAACCGGCGAGGGCAAAGCCTACCCATTTTGCGATTTCGGCATACGGAAATGTTATGCCGGCAACGATAAAGAAAAAACCAATGAGTGCTAAAAATACACGTTCTTCCCGAAGAGAGGCATAAAAACGAAGAGGTATAAGATTAGCAAAAAAAGAGCGTACGGATTCTGAGTTCCGATTATTAGCCATTTACCAAATTGTTTAACGAGTAAGGAATGTACTGATCACATATTGTTGATATAGAAAATCCTGAATTAAACTCAAAAATGCACATTATTTTATTGTTAATAAACGAAAGAGAAGCACAAAAAACGGAAAGCCACTGAATGCATTAGGGTTATAAACAATACCATCTGTAAATTGAACCTATATGATCTATAGAATTTTTCATACCTTCTTTCCATCGCGCCGAATTAGGTGGATTGTCAATAACAAAAAATAAAAAGCTAATTCCTTATTTAGAGATATTGATCTATGCCCTACAATAAAAATATGCACACCACAGGCTATTACAAAGAACCCGGACCAAAGTTAGACGAAGAATCTCCTTTCAAATCCATGATGGAGCGGTTTCGGTTCGCCGCAGAAATTCTTGAGCTCGATGAAGGCATGTTTCAATACTTGGCCAGTCCGGTGAAACAGGTTATTGTATCTGTGCCCGTAGTAATGGATTCCGGAGACATTCAGGTCTTTGAAGGATATCGTGTGATCCATGACAACGTGCTGGGGCCTTCAAAAGGGGGCATCCGCTATGCACCTGATGTGAATCTGGAAGAAGTGAAAGCTCTGGCTTCGTGGATGACCTGGAAATGTGCTATTGTTAACGTCCCTTTCGGTGGGGCTAAAGGAGGCGTTCGATGTGATCCGAACCAGCTTTCCAGAAATGAGCTGGAACGTCTTACGCGCCGTTATACGGCCAATATGCTCGAAGTATTTGGCCCCGATCGGGACATTCCCGCCCCGGATATGAACACCGACGAGCAAATTATGGCATGGATCATGGATACCTACAGCATGAATGCCCATAAAACAGAAAATGCGGTTGTTACGGGTAAACCGATTATACTGGGAGGCTCGCATGGACGAAAAGAAGCGACGGGGCGCGGAGTGGTTACCGTTACACTGGCAGCCCTCAACAAAGCAGGCATTGCCCCTAACAAATGTACTACGGTCGTCCAGGGTTTTGGCAACGTAGGATCCGTTTCTGCCAAACTGATGTATGAGCAAGGCTCAAAGGTCATTGCCATCAGTGATATTACGGGGGGATACTATAACGAAAATGGTATCGATATCCCTGAAGCCATGGAATATGCCAAGAAGAATGATAACTCCCTGGAAGGCTATTCCGAAGCCGATAAAATTACTAATGACGAATTACTACAACTGGAATGCGATGTGTTGATTCCCGCTGCCAAAGAGGATCAGATAAGTCCCCGCAATGCAGATAAGATTAATGCTCGTATTATTGCTGAAGGAGCCAATGGTCCCATTACCGCCAATGCAGATTCTATCTTAGAGGATAAAGGCATCATGGTAGTGCCTGATATTTTGGCCAATGCGGGTGGTGTAACTGTCTCGTACTTTGAGTGGGTGCAAGACCGGCAGGGCTATTTCTGGACCGAAGAACGGGTCAACCGACGACTCAATCGGATGATGCGTGCCGCTTTTGATAACCTCTTTAACGTGCGTGAAGAACACGACATCACCCTGCGTCAGGCAGCTTATGTATTTGGTATCAACAAAGTGGCCACTACACTGCGTATGCGTGGTATCTACGCCTAATCCAAGCTACTCTCAGCCCTTGCATTAACCCTGCGGAGTTTTGTTTATGTCTGAAGACCATAAGAAAGAGCTAATCTTACGCTCCTCCTTTGAGGAAATGGAGAAGCTGGAATCTTTTGTAAACAAATTACAAAACCAGCTCTCTTTTAGTGATGCCCAATATAATCGGATCTTGCTGCCACTCAGTGAAGCCGTGAGTAACGCCATCATGCATGGAAACAAGCAAGACCCAGGGAAAAAGGTAACAATTACGGCTAAAAGCTTAGAAAACAAGTTCCAAATTAGTGTCCGGGATGAAGGGGGCGGATTTGATCCCTCCTCTCTTCCCGATCCCCTCAAAGAAGAAAATCTACTCAATCAAGGCGGACGTGGGGTGTACCTTATTAAAGAATACGCCGATGAGGTTTCTTATTCTGATGGAGGAGCAAAAATTACCATGCGATTTATTTTGAACAAATAGCAATTATTGGTGTTGCCTCGCAGTCTCCTGCTTTTTCCCGTCCTCTTCATTTGCTTTGTATTGCTCTCCGCTCCTCAATCTAAATTTTGACCCATTTTACTTTTCTGAAAGCAAAGGAACTGCAATCAAAACTTATTCGTGAATCAGTTTCTCATCCGCCTGGTAATTCGAAGGCCGCCGGAACATAACATCTGTTGCGCCATCCGCTTCCAGCGCATCAAAGAGTTCATTTCGCATTTGTTGCACGCGTTCTTGCTGGGCGGGTACATCAATAAGATTATGCATTTCACGCGGATCGTTCTTCAAGTCATAAAGCTCGTTTTTATCCCACACCCCATGATAGTAGATGTATTTATACCGGTCTCCCCGGATTGCATAGGTGGTGGGGGTATGTGGGAAAGCATGCTCCCAAAAGTACTGGTACACAAAGCTGGTCCGCCAGTCTGATATTTCTTCTCCTCCCAGGAGCGGCAAGAACGATCGGCCATCGACCGTATGATCATTCGGCATGGCTCCGTCAGCCAAGTCCAGGATGGTAGATGCGATATCTATATTCAACACATTTTCATTAATTGTGGTACCGGCTTCGATATATCTCGGCGCCCACGCGAGCATAGGAACCCGCATCGATTCTTCATAAGCCTGACGCTTGTCGATAAGACCATGTTCTCCCAGCATAAACCCATTGTCGCCCATATAGACCACAAGGGTATTTTCTGCAAGTCCCTGTTCTTCCAAATAATCCAGTACACGGCCTATACTTTCATCCACCGCCATCAGCGATTCGCTGTAACGAGTGATGATCTCTTCCAGACTTTGTGGATGGTCATCCCGATTATGGTACATATAATCCACACCATGCCAGCTATAACGTTGTTCGCGCACCCAATCTGGCTTGCCCTGGTAATTCTGCTCAATATTTTTCATCGACTGCGGCATGGATAGATCTGCATCGGCGTATGTTCCCTCATGACGCTCGGCCGGTTCAAATTCAGCGTGGACCGCTTTATGAGAGAGATACACAAAAAATGGCTGGTCTCCCTCACGATTGTCGAGCCAATCCAGCGTATAGTCTGTTAGCAAATCAGTGATATACCCCTCAGCCTGTTGACGTTCACCATCAATATTCAGCGTTGGATTGTAATATACGCCCTGGCCCCGGAAGCTCACCCATCGATCGAAGCCCGGCTTTGGCTTATCATGCGCTTCACCGATATGCCATTTTCCAAAGAAGGCGGTCTGATACCCTTCCTCCTGTAGTTGCTGAGGAAAAAAGGTTGTGCCGGGCTTAATGGGATTTGCATTGTCTACGGCTCCATGGCGGTAAGCATATTGACCTGTCAAAATAGAAGCCCGGCTTGGCGAGCAAAGAGAAGTCGTCACAAAGGCATTGGCCAAATGCACCCCTTCCTTGGCCATGCGGTCCATGGAGGGTGTTTCCAGAAAATCCGGGCTATCTGGATGAAAGCCCATATAATCATAACGGTGGTCATCACTTAAAATGAACACTACATTTTGGGGCTGTTGAGCCTGAGCTTTCAAACCCAATCCTATCAGAACCCCAAAAAAACATAACCCGACTATCCATTTGTTTGCCCTCATAAGAACCGTTGATTTAGCATTTATGGATTATCTATATACGATACCTTTCAAAACTATACTTGTCATCCTGAATCACGTGCTGAACTTGTTTCAGTATCTCTTCAGGATCTCCATTTAAATGCCAATAAGTGTTAGTGAGATTCTGAAATGAGTTCAGAATGACAAGAAAAAATAGCTTTTACTAAGCTATCTATAAATCAGAAAATCAACCATAAATAGCAAATTCCTACTTCAGCGAATTAATCCATTCGGCAATCTGTAAGGCTTCATCTTCTGGAACAATTGTCATGGGGGGCATCGCCGTAGCATAATCCGGCCAGTTTGAAAGGTCAGGATTGTACATCAGCTCAACCATTTCTTCTTCGGAGTACCCCCGCTTCGCAATTTCTGCAAACGGTGGGCCGACCTTACGCTCATTTCTGGCATGACATGCCGTGCAGGTATACTGTGCCAGAAATGGTTTTATTGTTTCGTATGAAGGAGCTCCTCCCTCTTCTACAGACTCAGCCTTTTCCTGCTGTTCTTCCTCTGCTGCAACCTCTTCTTCAGCATTCGCTTCGGGATCTGGAGTTGCCGTAAATTCATCCATCGACAACTTTTCACCTTCTGGAATCCGCTTTAAGGTGTAGTAAGCTGACCGGTGTAATAATGGATGATCACCTTCCGCAGAACGAATACCAAACAATGCAAGCTGGTGGACGTAATTTTGGCGCATATTGTCGATCACTAGCCGAACTTTCATACCATCTTCCGAAACTTTTACGCCTTTGATATTTGCCGATGTACGATCAACCATGGGGCTGCCATATACCGGGAAATATTTGTAGATAAAGCTCGAAATTTCATATGATCCCAGGTTATTAGCGGTTTCAGGATCTACAGGTTCAGTAAAGGTAATTTCAAAGCCATCGGGCTTGGCACGTACGGTTTCCATCTCGAATGGTACCTGGCTGTTCCAAACTAATCGCTGCAGTCCTTCATCAGCGTCACCGGCCGATCCCCATCCACGGTTCGTTTCTCCGATGAAGAGTGAGCCATCCTTGGCCCAGGCCATGCGTAATACCCCGGACTGAAAATCACTTCGGAAATCAAAAGCTACTCCCTGGTACGTTCCATTTACTTTTTCCAGATCCACCCGCATAATTTTACTTTGCCCCTGGTCTCCTACGAATAATTGTCCGCCAAAGGGTCCCCAGTGGCCTTCTGGAATCGCAAGGATATCTGAATTTGAAATACCCAGAATACCATGCGGCAACCACACTGCCGGTGTTTTTAGAGCTGGTAGCTCATCCTGGAGCTCAAACATGGTTCGATACTCTTCGCCTTTCTTGTTCTCAGGCTTGATGTAATTTCCATTTTCATCTTTGTTATACTCAGGATCCACATATTTATACAGCTCTTCGGTGGTCATATCAACCGGTGAATTTGGCTGGTCGGACCATCGCAAACCGGCAGGATGGCCGGTAAAATCGCCTTTTTCAACATGCCAGATTCCTCCGGATCCAATCCAGTCGCCCTGGTTTTCTGCATAAAAAAGTTCGCCGTCAATCATCCCAAGGCCGGCAGGAGATCGCATCCCTGTTGCCCAAGGCTCCATTTCACCGTCTTCAGTAATGTGCATGGTCCATCCTCTCCATGGCACCCGACTTTCGCCGCGCCACCATTGCTGATCACCAAAAGCTACATTTGCAGATACAAAAAAGGAACCGTCCGGGGCGATAATCGGACCATAGCTATACTCGTGGTAATGTCCGGAGAGTGGCCAGGAATAAATCGTTTCGATAACATCGGCTTTGCCATCCATATTGGTATCTTCAAGCTTGGTAAGCTCTCCTCGCTGAGCGCAATACAGCGCACCATCTTTGTAAGCGAGACCAAGTACTTCATGTAATCCGGTAGCAAATTTTCTAAAATAAGGTTGGTCACTGGTGGGGTTTTCAACAATGAAAATATCACCGCGACGGGTAGCAATTCCTAAATTTCCATTGGGTAGTACCGTAAGCCCCCCCACCTCCAGCAGGTATTCTTCGGGACTGGTTACATCCACAATCTTAAAATAATCCTCTTCCGAGGGAGTTTCCTGGGCCTGGGCTGACCCGCTGATAAACAACAGAATAATCAAAGCACTTAAAAAATGACGTAAGCAATACATAAACGACTTCATATTATTTCGTAAAATTTTAAAATAGGATGGAATAAGAAACAGTTGACTGAGCGGGAACAAGAAGTTCCTGGCGATCATCAATAGATCGCACTATCGGACTTGATGAACCAGCGGCCTCAATGTAATAGGCATCGTCCACGATATATCGATGATTTCCCGCTTCCTCAATAGAGCTCCCCGCTGCTAACCGAACATATAAATCATCAGGAGCCTCCTGAATATCTATCGTTCGCTGCAAGCCCTTGCCATCCTCAATGACGCGAATCTCATCTTCTACAGATGTTCCGTAGATCTGATAATTAAAAGTTGGCTCATCATCCTTATTCAACTGATATCCCTTGGGTTTCAACCCGGTGCCAGAAGTATCATCAGACCAACTGCTTTCCTGCTCGTTATCCAGTTTATTCAATGCCAGCGCAGGTTTTTCCAGCAGGTTGAGAACGGAACCATTGGGTCGAGAAGATCCATCGCCCCTGCTATACCACATGGGGGTAACATTCAGAAACTCACCTCTCCAAGCCTGTACGATATTCCCACTTTTGAGATCGTATGTATAATGCAATTTATCCAAACTGCCTACCGAAACTGCGTGCGTCACACGAATGCCGCCCGGGAGATCCCTAAAGCTGCGCAGCAACGGCTTATCCTCGGCATGTACATAAATAGGATTGACATTATTTCCACTACTCAAAGACTGATCGCTCAGCACATGTGCCCTGAGCTGATCACCGGATACGACAAACTGTAAATTAGGATCACTCCATCCGGCTTGTTTGTGATAAAGAATCTCAAAAGACGACTCACCTTCTGGCAAGCTCACCGTATGCTCATTACTATCAAATGGAATTACCTGCTTACCATTCACTGAAAGAATTCCTCCTCCACCGGCTGTATTTAATTGAAACTGGTATTCTCCAGCCTCTTTGGCCTGAATGGTCCCCGTATATTGCATCAAAAACTGATCGGGCAATCCGGATAGGTTAGTCGTCAGCTTTTCAGAAGTTCCAGATTTTATGGGAGTGAGGCTGTCCAGATTCGGAAGCTCATCAAAATCTCCTTCGAATACCTTAAACTCAAAGTCACTGACCGTTGGGGCGGTGCCATCATACCGGCGAATGTTAATGTTTCGAAAGGCAACCGCTCCATGATCGCCTTGTATACGAAGTGGCCCCTGGGCAACATCATCTTCCTCCAAAGCTCCACGGGTTGGACCGTATAGCTCAATGTTTTCATGGATTGTCACCCCATTAAGCTCGGCATGGAGAATTTTAGCATTCTCAATTTTATTTCCCTCGTCATCAAAGCGGGGAGCCTGGAACGAAATTTCCAGATGCTGCCAAAGTCCGGCCGCGCGGCTGGCATTTTGCCGGGGAGCATAGCCTTGGAAACCCTCTTGCCCCTGCGGACGGTTCGTATCCCATCGCTCATAGATGCCCCCATTGTCTCCGGAAGTTGGAACCTTAACATTCCAGCTATCCAATAGCTGAATTTCATACTGTCCTTGCAAATAAATACCAGAATTTGAGTTGGAAGCCATCATATACTCAAGCTCCAAGTCAATATCTCCATGTTCGAAACTGGTCAATAAATCAGCACCATTATGGTCCGAAGGATTATTGACTAAAACACCGGTACCTTCCGATGTAATAACCGTATTTTCCTGATCTAACGGAGCGGAAACATCTCCGGCTATTTGCCAACTATCTGAAGGATCCTCAAATTCTGACAGATCCTGCAAGGATAGCTCTTGTCCTGATTGTGCTTGTAGTTGACCTAAGGCTACTCCAAATAATAACACAGCAGCCATGAACATACCGCGGTAAGCCAAGGCAAAACTGTGTATCTTTCGTATTGCTATATAAGACATATACGTTTTACAATATATTTAAATCTATTAATAGTAAATTGTGCTTAATTCCAAAATCCAGTTCCTTGTATATATAATGAAAGGGGTGAATCTTGGTATCGGTTTTAACCGACCAATAATGTATCTTTGAATTTGTTGAATTCCAACTTTTTTCACAAGTTTTCAAACTTTTTGCATTGCTACTTAGCTCTGCTCTCAAGCATAATAGTTTTGACTCCAGATCTCCAAGGTCATTATTATGGAGAGTATAAAGTCGAAGGGCCAACATTTTTTACACTTCAAATGTGCTATGCTAACAGAAGTGATACATGTACAATCCAGATTATACCCATTGCCTATTTTACTACTACAGCACAGGGTATACCAAAGAGATTTGCCAGGGCATCTAAGCGATAAAAATAATATAGCAGTAACACGAATATTGATAATTCATCTACTAAATATTTATCAATAGAAAAGTTATATTACTGCTATATATTCAATTTGTAGAATACAACTGCTGTTTAATAGCCCGGGTTCTGTTCTAAGTTTGGATTAACCTTGATACTACTTTCATGAAAAGGCCATACATAATTATGGGGTTCAAATGAACGTTCTTCAATATGGAGCGTCTCAACCTCACCGTTTACTTTCCTTGTATGTCCCAAGGCTGGCTGATTTAATACCTCTTCGGCGATGCCCCATCGTATGATATCATTGTACCGCTGTCCTTCAGCTGCAAACTCAATTCTCCTTTCATTCCGAATTAAATCAATCCATTGTTCCTGGGTATAAGAACTGTAGCGCGGCAATGTTACGTCAGCTTCTGTCATATCCAGTCCTGCCCTTTTTCTAACTCGGTTAATAGATTTTTTTGCTAATGCATCTATATCATTAAGCATAATTTTAGCTTCAGCATAGGTTAAGAGTACCTCAGCATAGCGTATAAGTCCATATTCAAAGTTACCACCACTTTTAAAAGCATCAGCTTCTGAGACAAACTTTTTGAACCAGTACCCTGATGCACTCGCCCGTTCTTTTTCATAAAACATCGGGCTATTCTCATTATAGACATCGATGGTATCTTCATAAAAGACATCACCATGCCCCATAATACTTGCTTCGTAACGTGGATCACGATGAAGATGGGGGTTTAATTCATGTTCCTCTCTTGTATGTTCTGGACAATTTCCAATTTTGTATCCATCTAAAGTCCAATACGAATCAACTAACGATTTTAAGGGAACTAACCATGAATCACCTTGACTGGTTCTATAATGGGGCCCTAAATGATTAAAAGACCACGTATCCCGATTGCCAAAGCTTGCTCTATCTTGCCAGAGAATAAACTCATTATTGTTGGAAGCAGCCTCATACTGAAACAAGTCACCATAGTTGGGATGCAATTCATAGTTTCCACTGTCCATTATTTCTTTTGCCAATTGGGCTGCCAACTCATAACGCTCATTATATAAGGCATAGCGCATTGTTAAAGCCTTAAATGAATACTGGTTAAACATATACTTATCTGTTGTATACTCATCCGAAGGCAAGCTACTTGCTATTTCTTCGGCCTGCATAAACAAAGTATCCAGAATTTGTTCTTTAGGCGTTGGTGCTGCCGTAGCTTCTTCTAACGTAGCCGGCTCTAATACAAATGGCACATCCCCCCACTGCATGGTTAAAATGAAATAGTGCCAGACCCGTAGCCCTTTTAGTACATTTTCATATTTGGTTCTGGTTGCTTCATCTTCTACATAGGGTTCATCAATGTTAGCAAGATAGGTATTAATTCTACCTATATGCTTCATACGTATGGTATAATAGTACTCAAATATTCTTGAATTACTATTAAAATTACCGTTCCCTATGAGTTGATGATGGTCGCCAGTGTTACGAGAATAGGCATTATCTGATCTACCATCTTTCATATAAAACAAGAGTCGACGGTCACCGGGATTCGTAAATACATCTAAATAACTACTGTATACTACCCGGTTTAAATCGTTTTCATCATTAAAAAATTCAGTAAATTGTGTTGCTGTAGGATCGGTTTTATCCAAAAAATCCTTACAGCTTGTGAAACTGATCGATACAAGTACTATAACAAATAATAGCTTCTTCATAATCTGCAAATTCATTTTTTGATATTTATTTAATATATCGATGCTTTAATCCCAAAAGTATAGCTTGCCATTCTGGGATAATGCCCATTGCCGCCATTCTTTTCAGGATCGAACCCTTCCCAATTGGTAAAAGTGAAAGCATCCTGAATATTTACATAAAACCGAACATTCTTGATGCTATTGGTTATACCCGGCAGAGAATACCCCAGTTCTATTGATCTAATTCTAAAGTAAGAGGCATCGCTTAGCCAGACGTCGCTCAACTCAGCATTGGGGCTTGATCCTGTCCAAACTCGAGGGAAACGGCTGTTAGGATTATCGGGAGTCCAGCGGTTATCCATATAGTATTGCCTTGGAGTACCATAGCTATTGGAACCTCCATCCATGATCACCGGATAACCTGTAAGCCCATTCAACCGGCCGGTTCGTTCACCCACGCCCTGGCCTATCAGGTGAAAATCCCAGCGTTTATAGCGTAAATCTACATTTACGGAATAGTTATAATGTGGATTAGGATCTCCGAGGTTAACACGATCCTGGCTATTAATAACCCCGTCTCCATTTTGATCTATATACCTGATGTCTCCCGGCATGGTATTGGGCAGTTTGGCCTCGGCATTGTCCACTTCCTGCTGAGTCTGGAAATAACCGTCACTTTCATAACCATAATAGTTATCCATGGTAATACCCCGGTACCAAATCCTTTCACTTGTACCTTTAAAAATAAGGGTGTCTGATTTTGCATGTCCTGCTTTGAGTACCTTGTTCTGGTTATCAAAGAGCATACCACCAATGCTATAGGAAAGTTCACCAATGTTATCATTCCACTGGGCAGATACCTCCCATCCCTTATTTTCCACCTCACCAATGTTAACAGACGACTCCAAACTACTAGAGCCTGTCAGGGGAGGCACCGGATAGGTAGAATAGATCAGATCATAAGAGTGCTTCCGATAGGTATCGAAGGTAACATCCAGTCGATCGTTTAAAGTGGTAAGGTCAACACCTACATTGGCTTGTTTTTGGGTTTCCCAAGAGAAGTCGGGATTTGGAACACGCATTGTCCATCCCCAGTTATTTACAACCTCTTCCCACAGGTATGGATCCACATTTTCATTTCCTATCAATCCATACGAAAGTCTGATTTTCATCCTATTCAGAAAACCCCCATCTACCAGAGACGACATAAATGATTCATTATGCACATTCCACGCAAGTGCTCCCGATGGAAATACCCCCCAACGATGCCCGGGAGCAAATTTACTGCTACCGTCTGCTCTAACAGTTCCTTCAATCAGGTAACGGTCATTAAAAGAGTAGTTCACCTTCCCAAAAAAGGATACTTTTGAGATTTCCCGATAGTCGGTATAATTATGATTCATGAGTTCCGTTCCGGCTGTCAGATATAGCTTATCTTTATCTTTTCTGAGCCCTCTTTCATAATTCAAAAGTGCTCGCGTTGTAAGCTGACTTACACTTGTCCCCTGGTCTGCGCCCACTTCGTTCCCCCAGATTGCTACCGGTTTTCCATCACCGTCAAAAAACTTAAAGGTATTACGTTCATATTTACTTGCACTTTTATTAAGCATATATGACACGTTGCCCTTCAGGCTTAAATTGTTATTTATATTATAAGAAGGGCGCAGATTTATGGTCATTCGGTCATGTAAATTATTAGCGGCTCCTCCTTCATTGAGGCTTGCTACCGGATTCAGATCATCATGCAACCTATAATGGTTCTCCCTGTCAGATTCATAATAAACAGAGTCGGTTGGATTCATTCTCCATGCAGCTTCGTATATGCCATTCCCTCCGTTCATATGCAGGCGGTCTACCTGTAGCCGTCGTGCATAGAAATCAGCTAAAAGCACAAACTTATCGGCTACATTAATATTCGTATTGAAACGGGCGGTATACATTTCTTGCCCCTGATAGGAGTTCAACCCTTTTTGATCTTTATAGCCAAGCATCAGATTAAAGGTACCGACACCTCCACCTCCCGAAATACTGGCTGAAGTATTATGAGCATAAGGTTGATCCCGCATAATTTCGTCCATCCAATCCACATTGGCATACGCTCCCTGATCAGCTAAATTTATCTCTTCCTGAGAAAACGCCTCTGTTTGTCCCTGCATAGACCGGGCCTCATTACGAAGTAGCATATAATCTGCGGAATTAACAAAATCTGGCACTTTTATGGGCTCATCCGCTGTAAAAGAAGAATGGAGATCCACTTTAAACCGGTCTGCAACTCCACGCTTTGTATTGATAATAATTACCCCGTTAGCCCCGCGTGAGCCATACATCGATGCAGAGGCTGCATCTTTCAAAACGCTAATGTCTTTAATATTGTCAGGATTCAAATCCGTCAAAGACTGTTCCATTCCATCAACAATCACTAAGGGAGAGGCATTCTGGAGAGTACTTTTCCCCCTGATTCTAATAGCACCGGGTACATCTCCAGGCAAGCTATTCGATTGCATCATCACAACTCCCGGAATAGTTCCACTGAAAGCCTCCTCCATTTTAGAAAGAGATTGGGTTTCAATTTCAGCAATATCTACTTCTGAAACAGAAGAAGCTACGTGCTGTGTCTCTACCTCACTATAGCCTACAACGGTAATTTCATTTAATCCAACTGTTGCTTCATATAACGTTACATTAATGATATCCTGATCAAAATCACCAGTATTTACTTCTACATCCTCAAAGCCAATCATACTAAAAATAAGTGTTACATTACCATCAACATTTATTTCATAATGACCTTCACCATTAGTAGAAGTACCTATATTAGATCCCTTAACCAATACGTTAACTCCCGGAAGTGGTTTTCCTTCTGAATCGATTACCTTCCCTTTAATGGTTTTCATCGATTTCTGTTTTTGTGGTGCAACAATGCCCAGCGTTCTTTGGGTCAACTTTTTATATACTAAATCAAATTCTGTAAGGATATTATCCAGTAAATTAAACAACCCTTCTTCAAAATTTAATGTCTGCTGACTTGAAAGAGTTTTGTCATCAAGCAACCGACTGTCAAATAAGAAATTTACATCATATCCCCCCTCGATCATGGATAGAACATGTTCCAGGCTTGTTCCTTTTTCTACTACTTTAACAGCCTGTTCATTCCAATTTTCGGCAGAACTGACGTAAACATTTCGTTGCTCCTGGGCTTCTGTCCACTGCGTAACAGCCACCAACAGGATGACCAAGCTTACTATCAACTTATACCTTTCCATAATCATATTTCCCTAACCTTTTTTATTATTATTAATAATTAATCCATCTTCCGATTGCTCAATCTGAATATCAAAAATCTTAGCTACAGCATCCGTCAATCCATCTAAGCTCTTAAAGTCCACTGACCCAGAGAGCTTCTTTCTTAATATCTCAGGATTTTGAACTTTTACTTTTACTCCATAAGTCCGTTTAATTCGGTTAACCAGTACTGATAATGGCGTATCATCAAAGAAGAGTTCATTCGTAGACCAAGAGGTATATACCCTTGGATTTACCTTTTGAAGCTGAATTTCTGAACTTTCTTTTTGAAACGTCGCCATCTCTCCAGGGTTCATGGTCATTCTTTTATCCTGTATGGTCCTCACTTCAACTTCTCCCTCTTCTAATACCACACGGGTGCCTTCAACATAAGTATCTACCGTAAAGCGGGTGCCCCATACCGAGGCTGTGCCATCCTCTGTTTCAACCTCTAATTTTGGATGAGTTTTAGCTTTTTTAGGTGCTACAGCAAAAAAAGCTTCTCCATCTAAACTAAGCCGCTTAGTAGGCTGCTCCAGCCAATTCTCTTTGAATGAAAGCTGAGAGTTGGCCGCTAAAATAATTTGTGACCCATCGGAAAGGTTCAGCGTCTTTGTCTCTCCGTAGTCCGTTGTAACGGTATGTACAGCAACCTCTTGTTTTACCTGATTGGACTCTTGAAAGATATAGGCCGCAAAACCAACAAAAGCACCGACTAATAACACAGCTGCTACTTTGTACAAGACAGAAACAGCATCCCAAGACTTACCGTTACCTAAATTTGTAACTTTAGCTTCTGCCTGTTCTTTTGCTGTAACCCTATGGTGCACTTTACTCCATTCTTCCTGCACATCAGGCAACGCTGGCTCATCAAATACAAAACCAGATATCCTTTGCTGAGCTTCAATGGCCAGCCGACGGTTTTCTTCATTCTTTTGTACCCACTCATTCCAGCTTTTCTCTTCGTTCTGGGTTGCCCTTCCTTCTACCCATCGGATAAAAGAAGGATCACTGCATAAGTGCTGAACTGTTATTGAATTACCTTCCACGTTAAGTATGTTTATGTTAATCTTTTCCGTTTCTTTCCACTATAGAGCAAATAAATCCTATTTGTACTCAATTTTTTTCAAAAACTAGGAATAATTACTGAAAACCCGCTTATAATACCCTAAGTGCCTTTTTAAGGAAGTATTAACGTTAATCCCTGAGCAAGAAAAGACGTTTTATTTGTACTAAACGCTGCGTTTTGTGCGTATCGATTGCAAAAATTATCTGCAAGTTGATATAAGAGGTAAATTTGCGAGAATAGAATTGCCTGCCCTTCTTAGCAGTTCTCGAGTTGCTATATCCCAAAAAGGAATGAAAACAAAAATGGTAACAATGAAATGGTGATCTCCGAAATATTTTCATTCAAAATATTCCTAAGCCGCTTAACCGCCCGATATATATGATTTCGTATCGACTGGTAACTGATCTCAAGTATTTCCTGAATCTCCTCGTAACTCATCCCATTAAAATATTTCAGATACAAGACTTCTTTCTGACGGTCAGGAAGGGCGTCAAAGGCTTCATATAGCGCTTGTAACTTACTATTTTCTCTCTCTCTTTTAATGATTAGCTCTTCTGGTGAAAACTGAATATCGACTGAATGGCTTGTGTCTTCCTGTTCAAGACTGGTAAAGTGTTTCCTTTTTTTCTTCAGCCTTTTTAAAAGCTTTCTTCTAAGTGAAGCTAACAAATAGGCTTTAATAGATTGTACTTCATCCAAATGGTCTCTGCGCTCCCACAGTACCACAAAGAGTTCCTGGATACAATCTTTCGTCAGCTCTGGGCGAGCAGAAAGTTTTAATCCATAACCATACAAATCCTTATAAAAAAGGGTGAAAATACGCTCCCATGCTTCTAAATCGCCACCTAAAAATTGCTCCCAGAGCTGACGACTTTCGGCGTACCCATTTCCCGTTGATTCCCTTCCTTCAAATGTCATACCCAATTCTTTTAGTAGCCGATTCTACATAAATTTTAACCATTCAGGTGAAGAATAACTTTCCGTAAATACTAAAAAGTATTTGTTTTTCGATCTGAAAATATCCACAGCCCCTTACTTTTTATCTTTCTTCTAATAAAAAGAAAGTATATGACTGATGCCAATTACAATTAAATCCGGTTTATCGGCAATCAAGAATGTCGGAACTAAAAGGAAGTATATAGCCGTAGAAAGGCTCATATATAGAGCCATATTCAGTACGAGCAAATTGCCTTGACTATACAAAATTTATTTATAAATAAATCACGTCACATCAAAAAGCTTGGCGACTAATATAGATAAAGGCAGCAATAAGGCTACTATTATTCCCATTCTCCACCCTCCAAATCCTGCAGCCAGGGCTGCATTTAATAAAATCAAAGACAGGACTCCTCGCTTAATGGCTTTTTTAATGAAAGAAGGTTTAGGATGAAGAGCGGCTTTCCAGAAAGGGGGTAAAACGAGACCACCGAACACAAGGACGAAAATAGTTGCTGGCCCTACTGCATAGGATGGAAGTATACCCAATAAGAACAAACTGAGCGTCACGAATACAATCAGTGCCAATGACGCGAAACCCGATCTTTTATTACCTCCGTGTACCTCTCCCTGACTAACCAAGGTAATAGCCCCGATATAAGCGATAGGTAGCAGAGCCAGAAACCATAAATCGGCTATCAAAGCAGGAAATACGCTACAACCAAGCAGCAGATTCCCCCCCCGACAGCTTCCCATAAAAAGAGGCCCCCAAAGGGTTGAGTGCTTGGCCCAATAATCATATACCAAAGCGCAGATCGCAATCCCCAAGGCAAGCAAACCGGCGTACTCATTAACCATCGCCGCGGCTACAATGCCGGAGATTAGCAACAGCCCTCCCAGAAGAATAGCTCCTGTCTTTGAGGCCCTACCGCTGGGGATAGCTCTTTCTGGACGTTCTTCCATATCCAGTTTGGCATCAAAGACATCGTTAAAAACTACGCCGCCGCCATACAGTCCAAAGGTGGAAAGCAAAAGCCAACCCAACGTTACCGGCGAAACGGATACCACCCCATCTGTAAAGGCTACTACTCCACCCGCTGCGGCAAAACCAGCTAAAATATCAGCAAATGCTGTAATAATGTTGGCTGGACGCATGAGCTCAGCATAGGCCCGAACCTTGGATAAAAATGAATGCTTAGCTTGGTTCATAATTTATTTCGTAGTGCGTAGGACATGGTCAAATGACGCCACAATAAGCAATAAGAGGAACTTTGCAAAACCAAACTTGTCATCCTGAATTCAGTTCAGGATCTCCTTAAAAAGCTGTCAAAGACATATAAGATTCTGAAACAAAGCCTGTCCCGACTACTGTCGGGGTCCTGAATGACAAGATATAGTAGTTTTGCAAAGTCCCAGTACGCAGTAGTCCTTACTCAATAATAATGTCGTCTTCATCGGGGTGCTCTTTCTCGATAAAAGGCTCTGCCCCGCCACGCAATACAGAATTACCGCTGTAGGTTTGGCTCTGGTCGATCGAGGGACGGTCAAGCCAGTCTTCTTCGCTCATCTGTCCGCTTTGCGCATAGGCATCCAAGGCATTTTGGTAGCACACTTTCTTGATGTCCTCCTCAGGTATTCCCCGCTTGGCCATCAGTTGTGCCGTCTTGGGAACGCCCAGCGGATCACTTTTGCCCCAGTCAGCAGCACTGTCGATAAAGATTCGCTCCGTGCCGTACTGCTTCACAACTTCGACCATCCGCTCATTACCCATCTTGGTTCCCGGGTAGATCGTGAAGGCCGTCCAGTAGCCGCGATCAAGCACATCCTTCACTGTTTCTTCATTGTTGTGGTCAACAATGACTTTGGATGGATCAAGCCCATGTTCTTCACAGAGATCCATACTGCGGATGGTTCCCTGTTTTTTGTTGCGATGCGGAGTGTGAATCAGCACCAGTTTATCCATCTTCTTAGCCAGCTCGAGCTGCTGGTGGAAATACTTTTCCTCCAGGTCCGTCATGTCGTCATAGCCAATTTCTCCAATGGCTACTACTCCCTCTTTATTGGCAAAGCGAGGTAACAGCTCCATGACATCCTCCGCGAACTCTTCATTGTTGGCTTCTTTGGCATTCAAGCCGATGGTACAGTAGTGGCGAACACCAAACTGCTCGGCCCGAAACCGTTCCCATCCAACAATCATACTAAAATAATCGAGCATAGAGGCCGCATCCGTTCGTGGCTGTCCGAGCCAGAAAGCCGGTTCAATGACAGCTACAACCCCCGCTTGACGCATGGCTTCGTAGTCATCCGTTGTTCGGGAAATCATGTGAACATGCGGATCAATAAAATTCATTTCATCAATGGACATAAAACAAGATAATTTGATTCAAAATTGTGTTAAAATATCTGGATGACTTCAGGACTTAACTATTCATCATTATTATTAAACCGGGCCCCGATGTCATCCCAGTTAGCCTTTTTTTCTTTAGCGCGTTTTACAATCTCGGAATGCTGGTTAAGCAAGCCCTTTGCTTCTTCTGATAAACTGGCTGACAAAGCCAAGACGGCGGCCTGCTGCTGAATTTCATCCTCATGGGTTAAAACCTTTTCAAGATCGCCAATCATATCACCTTCAGCAAAAGGCCCCACCGAGCGCCACAACTCGGGAGATACGCTCCGACCGGCGGCCCAACGTTCATGCGCATAATCAACCAGCATATGTGCCAGTTTTTCATTGGCGCGCCGATCGATACCCTCAATCAGGTAGAGCGGGCTCTCGACAAAAAGGGCTTTGAGCACCACCTGGTTCCAGGCTCCCTGATCCATATAATCTGCCGGATAAGGATTTCTAAGGGCCACGGCATTGAAAACGGAAGTCATATTGCTACGTATCCCCTCGGCGGCTCTTTTGTCTAATTGCTCAGGATAAGGCAGGATTGCTAAACTCTGATAAAGTGCCACCGCTTCTCCAATGTCACTTGCCACAAATGTCTTTTCGAGAATATCCAAAAAATACGACTGATCTCTTTCCGCAATACTCAACACCAGAGAGGTTCTTGCCAGTTCATCCAGCGACCAGTATTCGGGCTGCCATCCGGGTCTAATATTCCGGGCGGCCTCAATCTCTTCCGGTTTCAATTCTAATGCGGCTTTCCCTGTCTTCTGAGGTACTCCACTAAATGAAGCAAAAAATTCCCAATCTTCCGCTTCTCCCTGCAACTTTTTGCTGGTCGAGTTAAGCCAATCCAATACTTCTCCATCCAATCTTTGTTCTATCCAGGAATGTATCAACGATTGCAGAGTAGAAAGGGCTATTTCTTGTTGAGCATCAGCCATTATAACATAAATTATGTTCGGTTATAATTTGTTTTAGACGAGGTAATTCAACAGACAATAAAACTATTTATTATCCTGTTTTTATTGTGCCTTACGGTAACAATCATTTAGGTGAATTTCCACCGGCTGTTATAAAAATAACAATAGGCGCAGGGAATTAAATATAAAAAATGCAAAACTTGTAATTTTAACACTCAAAACTTTTGCACTTATTGAGCCATTTAAATAGGTTCTGCCATTATGAAATCTATTGAACAGAACGTACCCGTATCCTTTACCTATAACATCCACTTTACAAGTGGTTTATTCGAACACGATAACGCCTTATTTTCGGATACTGTTACCAAAGCTTCGGCTGAGGTAGCCCGCAAAGTCCTCTTTGTCATTGATGCCGGTGTTTCCCAACATCATCCGGACCTCAAAAACCAAATTAAGTCGTATGCGAAATCGCATGCAGATGCCTTTCAGGCGGTAAATGAGATACAGGTTATTCCCGGTGGAGAAGCCGTTAAAAATGACCCGACCATTATTGACCAGCTCCACGAAGCCATCAATGCTGCCAACCTCGATCGGCATTCATATGTAGCAGCCATCGGTGGTGGTGCCGTACTTGATGCGGTAGGCTATGCTGCCGGAACGGCCCATCGCGGCATCCGCCTCATTCGCATTCCCACAACCGTCCTCGCACAAAATGATGCCGGCATTGGTGTAAAAAACGGGGTTAATGCTTTTGGAAAGAAAAATTTTCTCGGCACTTTTGCTCCGCCTTTTGCGGTATTAAATGACTTTTCATTCCTCAACACACTCGATCAGAGAGACTGGCGTTCGGGGATTTCTGAAGCCGTCAAAGTAGCCTTGCTTAAAGATGCTGATTTCTTTGAATTCCTGGAAGATAAGGCCACCGCTCTTGATCATCGTGCCCCTGAAGCAATGCATCATCTCATTTATCGTTGTGCGGAGCTTCATCTGGAGCATATTGCCACCTCTGGCGATCCTTTTGAAATGGGCTCCTCGCGCCCACTGGATTTTGGACACTGGTCGGCCCATAAGCTTGAACAAATTACGGACTACGAACTGCGCCATGGCGAAGCAGTCGCTATCGGCCTGGCCCTGGATTGTATCTATTCCCAAGTTGATGGCCTGCTCTCTGAAGAGGCGTGCCAACGAGTTTTAACAATGCTGCGCAATGCCGGATACAAGCTCTTTATTCCAGAATTAGAGCATAAGATTGATGCCCCGGAGAATCCTGAATCTATTTTCCATGGCTTGGAAGAATTCCGCGAGCATCTTGGCGGTGAACTAACCATTATGTTGCTGGAAGAGATTGGCACAGGACGAGAGGTTCATGAAGTAGATTACGATGTGTACCGGGAAGCAATATCAGAACTAAAAGCATTTGAAGAGCAGCGAGCCCAAGTGTAATGTTTTAGTTGTTGGTCATCTGTTAATGGATACCTTTAACATGACCCTTGGAATAAGAATTTATTAATTGGAAAAAAGCATTGTCAATCCTCCTGTCCTCCTTCTCCAAGGAGGAACTCCTTGCTCAACATAAGTACTACATAATAACTCAAAGTCCCTCTTGGAGAAGAGGGATTTAGGGAGATTGAACTCCTGTACATAGAATGTTATCTCTCTTTTAACCGCTAAATGGGTTTACAAATAATCAATTATTAACAACACCCACAATAAATAAGGATGCAATTAAGCAACCACCCCTCATTTCACTTAACGTATTGCACTAACATTCATCCCGGTGAAAAATGGGATCAGGTTTTTCAACAACTTAAAACCCATGTCCCCGGTCTTAAGAAGCGCCTTGCTCCACAACAGCCGTTTGGTATTGGTCTCCGTCTGTCTGCCCAGGCAGCTGCAACGCTCCGATCTGATAATAAGCTAAACGAATTTAAAGACTGGCTTGCCGATGAGGACTGCTACGTTTTTACGATGAACGGCTTTCCCTATGGCAACTTTCATCGTCAGCGAGTTAAGGATCTGGTTTATACCCCCGACTGGCGGACGGAAGAACGGGTTGAATACACAATTAATTTGGCTCACATTTTGGCTGAGCTCTTACCCAATGACGTTGAAGGTGGCATTTCTACCTCACCCATTTCCTATAAATATTGGCTTCAACAACCTTGCCTGGAAGAACAGGCTTTTCGGAAAGGAAGCATCAACTTAGCGAGGGTCGCTGCTTTGTTAGCTGATATCAGGGAAGAACACGGTAAGCTAATCCATATCGATATTGAACCCGAACCTGACTGCCTGCTGGAAAACACCCAGGAAACGGTGGATTTTTTTACCGAATGGCTCTTCCCGGTCGGTGCCGCCTACCTGATGGAGCACCATAACTATAGTTTTGAGGAAGCGAAACAGTTATTGAAAGATCACATCCAACTCTGTTATGATACCTGTCACTTTGCCGTTGAATACGAAGAACCAAGTGAAGCCCTACAGCAAATCCATGAAGCCGGAATTAAGGTAGGCAAAACACAAATCAGTGCCGCTTTGAAGGTGATTCTTCCTGAAGCTGCAAAAGACCGTCAATCTATCCAGAAGGAACTCCAAAAATTTGAAGAGTCAACCTACCTGCACCAGGTGGTAGAGCGACGAACAGATGGATCCATAAATCAGTATCGAGATTTAGATACCGCTCTGCCTCATATCTTTGACTCGGATGCTCGTGAGTGGCGTATCCACTACCACGTGCCTATTTTTATCGATCAGTTCAATCAATTGACCTCCACGCAGGAAGATATCAGTAAAAGTCTGGACTTTCTGAAAGAAAACAACCTGTGCCAGCATTTTGAAATAGAAACATATACCTGGGATGTACTACCCGAAGAACTTAAGAAAACGCCCGTTGATTCTATTGAACGTGAATTCGAATGGGTTCTGACAGAATTTAACAAAGATTAGATTAGTAAATTATCAGCGACCTTTGCAAAAGTTAACTTGTCATCCTGAATTTAGTTCAGGATCTTCGTTTGAATGCTATCAAATAGCTATAAGATTCTGATCCCGAGGATTCGGGACAGAATGACAAGATGAGGTAATTTTGCAAAGGTCTTAATTAATCTGGCTTCCAACTTTTTTTGAAAATGCAGAAAACAGCTGTACTAAATGTTGTAGGGTTGACGCCCGACCTGATTGGCGAGCACACTCCCTTTTTACAGAAGTGGTTCAATAAGGGATCCGTGGCTTCGGTGGATCCCATCCTGCCTGCTGTTACATGCTCCGCCCAGGCTACTTATCTTACCGGTACCATGCCCAGCGAACACGGAGTAGTGGGCAACGGCTGGTATTTTCGAGACACCGGCGAAATTCGCTTCTGGATGCGGTCCGGCAAACTCATCCAACAACAGACTATCTGGGATATCAGCCGCCAAAAAAATCCTGACTTTACCTGTGCAAACCTATTTTGGCGTTATGCTACTTATTCCGGGGCTGATTATGTAGTTATCGAACGACCGATGTATCGCAAAGACGGCGTTAAAGTTCCGGATATTTATGCTAAGCCGATGTCCTATCGAGATACGCTTCAGGATGAACTGGGACAGTTTCCACTATTTAATTTCTGGGGACCGAATACATCTATTGTTTCCAGCCAGTGGATTGCCGATTCAGCCAAGATGGTAGCCAAAGAGTTCGATCCTACATTAAACCTTGTTTACCTCCCCCATCTGGATTACTGCCTGCAACGATCCGGGCCTGATATTTCAGAAATAAAAACAGATCTGCAGGAAATTGACCAAGTTTGCGAAGAGCTTATCAATTTTTATGAAGAGCGTGGC
Source organism: Fodinibius salsisoli (assembly GCF_026229185.1). Taxonomy (GTDB): domain Bacteria; phylum Bacteroidota; class Rhodothermia; order Balneolales; family Balneolaceae; genus Fodinibius; species Fodinibius salsisoli. The sequence continues at coordinate 166,444 of NZ_JAGGJA010000008.1, forward strand.
ACGCAGGTAATCGTTCTCTCTGAGTATGGCATTACTGAAGTTAATCAGCCCGTCTCGCTCAACAGAACCTTGCGAAAAAACGGCTTCATTACCGTTCGTGAAGAGTTGGGAGGCGAGGTCTTAGATGCCGGAGCCAGCCGCGCTTTTGCCGTGGCCGACCACCAGGTAGCTCATATTTATGTCGAAGATCCGGTGGATATTGAGCCTGTCAAACAGATGCTTGAAGAGATGCCGGGCGTAGCTGCTATTTTAGGTAAAGAAGGTAAAAAGGAAGCCGGGCTGAATCATGCGCGATCCGGTGAGTTGGTAGCCATTGCAGAGTCCAAAGCATGGTTTACTTACTACTACTGGCTGGATGATGCCAAAGCCCCGGATTTTGCTCCCACCGTCGACATTCATGCTAAACCGGGCTACGACCCCGCAGAAATGCTCATGGATCCAGAAATCACCTTTCCAATACTCAAAGCCGGCATGCGGCTGCTCCAAAAAAAGTTGGGCTTCCGGTATATGATGGATTTGATACCCATCCATGGCAAAGGTGTTCGGGGCTCACACGGACTCATAACAGAATCAGCTGGCGTAAATCCGCTGTTAGTCTCGCAACAGGGGCAACATATTCCTAAATCCAGATTGGAACCGACCCAGGTCCAAGGCATTATCCTGCAGCACCTGTTTGATAAATAAATCGCAACACTTCTCCTGCACTTTGGAAGTCCGGGGTAGATATTACAAGCTACCCACCATAATCGTCTGACGGATTTAGCAAAGATCTCTTTAAGAGACCTTCTGCATAACCTGACTTGTCATCCTGAATCATATGCTGAACTCATATTGAAGTCGGGACAAGCTTTGTTTCAGTATCTCTTCAGGATCTCCATTTAAACGCTGACAAATGTAGATAAGATTCTGAAACAAGTTCAGAATGACAAGGTGGAGTGGTTTTACAAACCCTCCTGCAAATAAAAAAGGACGATGGAATACTCCACCGCCCTTCGAAAGTAATTGGTACTTAGCTATTACAGCTGAGCTTCAAGCTTTTTCTTAAGCTGGGCCTTAGGAACGGCTCCAACAATCTGGTCAACTACTTCACCACCTTTAAAAATCAATAGTGCGGGAATACTGCGAATGCCATACTTTGTGGATGTTTCAGAATTGGAATCAACATCTACTTTACCAATCTTGGCTTTCCCTTCAAACTCATCAGCCAATTCATCCACCACAGGACCTACCATACGACAAGGTCCACACCATTCGGCCCAAAAGTCAACCAATACGGGTTTATCGGAATCCACGTTAATGACATCTTCTTCAAAAGACTCATCTGTAAATTTTAGTGCTTTGCTCATAACTACATTTTATCCATTAATTAAGGTTAAATGCTTTTGAATTTTGTTAAATATCGTATAATATAACGATGCAATCATATCATTTCTTGTTATCCGATAGATTGCAAAAATTTATCGACCATGACTCGCATTTCGTTTTAAGGTAACAGAATCGTTACCTAAGAGCGTTTTTAGTCCATTTAACAATTCTTCATTGGGATCAATAACGAATTTACGAACGTGCATTGCAAATGGTCTTTTTGCTTCTTTGCTCAACACATTCAATCGTACATTCGTTTGTCCCTGGTGCTGTTTAAACAAATTGGCCATTTCTTGCAACTCATCCTCATTTACCTGGGTCGTATCAATATCCAGTTTTAACTCAATCTGATCCTGGTATTTTTCGCGCATGCTTTCGATGCGTTCAAAGCTGTTGGCAATAATTTGGGCTTTGCCGCGGCGGGTATCAATGCTACCATCAACGACGACCAGCGTATCCACCTGAATCATACCGAGATTGCTGTCATATACGTCGTTAAAAGCGATGACTTCGACCGTGCCGTGCAGATCTTCTACCTGCAGAAAGGCAAAAGGGCGCCCTTTTTTATCCGTTACGCGGTTTACTTCCGTGATGATGCCTGCACATCGAACTTCTGTACGATTGTTCAGCTGCTCCAGCTTATCCGGATCGAGGGTGTGTGAGCAAAACATATCAACATCTTCCTGGTGCTTCTCAAGCGGATGCCCACTCAGGTAGAACCCAATAAGCTCGCGCTCTTTGTTGAGCCGCTCAATATTCGACCATCGCTGAACATTGGCAAGCTCGGGCTCATCAATGGCCGAAGCGCTACCCGTTCCATCGCCGAACAGATCCGACTGATTGGAATTTTCCATTTCCTGCACGCGCGAGCCATAGCTAACAATCATTTCCATACTTTCCAGCAGCTGGTGGCGATGCGGATTCAATTCATCAAAGGCTCCGGCCTGGATCAGGCTTTCCAGCGTGCGCTTGTTGCAGATGCGCGAGTCGATACGGCGGGCGAAATCATAAATAGATTCATACTTTCCATTCTCTTTTCGCTCTTCTACCACTTCTGCCACCGCATTAGAGCCCACGCCCTTAATAGCTTCCATCCCGTACTGGATACGTCCATCCACAGCTACAAACTTACCGGCACCAGTGTTTATATTGGGCGGATCCACCGTAATACCATTATGGTAAGCTTCCTCAATAAATTTCGATACTTTATCGATGTCACCCATATTGTGGGTGAGTACGGCGGCCATATATTCCGGCATGTAATTCGCCTTGAAGAAGGCCGTCTGGTAAGCCACCACCGAATAAGCAGCCGAGTGCGACTTATTAAAGCCGTAATTGGCAAACTCGGCCATAATATCGAAAAGCTCTTCGGCCTTGCTCTCGGTCACCCCGTTTTCTACCGCGCGCTCGGTAAACACCTTGCGCTGCTTGGCCATCACTTTCTTTTTCTTCTTCCCCATCGCACGGCGCAGCAAATCCGCTTCACCGAGTGAGTAGTTGGCAATGATCTGAGCAGCCTTCATAATCTGCTCCTGGTAGATCATAATGCCGTAGGTCGGCTTGAGCAATTCTTCCAGATCAGGATGGGGATACTCGACCTCGCTACGTCCGTGCTTACGATCAATATATTCGGGGATAAACTGCATGGGGCCCGGACGATAGAGTGCGTTCATGGCAATCAGGTCATCCAGGGTGGTGGGTTTCAGCTGTTTGAGATACTTCCGCATTCCGTCCGACTCAAACTGGAAGGTCCCAATGGTATTCCCTTTTTGATACAGCTCGAAGGTCTTGTCATCATCCTCAGGCACATCATCCAGCTCGTAATGAACGCCATGATTTTCTTCCACATACTGGATGGCCGTCTTCAGGATCGAAAGCGTCTTAAGACCCAAGAAGTCCATTTTCAACAGTCCGCACTGCTCGGCATGGGGACCGTCGTACTGGGTAATCAATTCTTTATCCTTGGAGAGCGCCACCGGCACATAATCACTTATTTCTCCCGGTGCGATAATAACGCCCGCCGCGTGTATACCGGTCTGTCGCGCAGAGCCTTCCAGCGTACGTGCAAACCGCATCATCTTCTGTACCTGTGGATCCGGATGTTCAAAAAGCTGCTGGATGTCTTTGGCCGACTCTGGGTTCTTGCGGGAATCAAGGACGTCTTCAAACTCAGTAAAGCCCGGTCCATCCGGAAACATTTTTGTGATACGATTTACCTCTTCCAACGGCACACCCAGTACACGCCCCACGTCACGGATGGATGTTTTGGCCTTCATCGTACCGTAAGTCACAATCTGGGCCACATTGCTGCGCCCGTATTCTTCAACTACGTAGTCAATGACCTCCTGCCGGCCGCCATCGTCAAAATCAATATCGATATCCGGTGGACTTACCCGCTCGGGATTCAGGAACCGCTCAAACAGCAAGTCGTGCCGCAGTGGATCTATATTGATAATGCCCAGGCAATAGGCTACGATAGAGCCTGCCGCCGAACCCCGACCCGGCCCCACAAAAACATCACGCTTACGGGCTTCGGTCGTAAAGTCCTGTGTAATCAGGAAGTAACCGACGAAATCCATATCCTTGATAATGGCAAGCTCCTGCTCAATGCGCTCGCTTACATCCTGAGTGACTTGCCCATACCGCTCCTTGGCGCCCTCGTAGGTTAACTGGCGCAGGTAGTCGTACATGGAGTCATATTCATCCGGGATGGTATAATCTGGAAGCAGCAACTCTGAACTGAGCTCAATATCATCGACCTTTTCGATAATCTCATTGGTGTTATCCACCGCCTCCGGAACATCGCTAAAAAGCTCCTTCATCTCTGCCGGCGTCTTCAGGTAGAACTCGGTATTCAGGTTGTTGTTGTCATCGGTAAACCGAAATCGATTGGGATCATTAATATCCGCATTAGTCTGCAGAGCCAACAGAATATCGTGCGCCTCAGAATCTTCTTCCTCCACGTAATGCGAATCATTGGTCGCAATCATCTTTACGTTATACTCCTTCGACCATTTGATCAGCACTTCGTTACACCGATTCTGGTCTTCCAGGCCGTGGCGCTGAAGCTCAATGTAGTAATCATCCCCAAAGACATTCAAATACCACTCAAAAAGGGCTCGTGCTTCTTTCTCGCTCTCATTGATGATGGTCTGGTTAATCTCGCTGGCAATACAACAGGTGGTAGCAATCAGTCCTTCGGAATGCTCGGCCAGTGTTTCTTTGTCGATACGGGGCTTGTAATAAAGTCCATCCGTGTAACCGAGAGAGCAGAGCTTTGCAAGGTTTCGATAACCGTCCATATTCTTAGCCAGCAGCACCTGGTGATACCGCGTTCGGTCGCTTTTATCATCCATGCCCGAAGGCGTAATGTAAAACTCACATCCAATCACCGGCTTCACGCCATGCTTGTGCGCTTCATTCACAAACTCCGGCACGCCAAACATGTTACCATGGTCCGTAATTGCAATGGCAGGCATCCCTTCATTTTTCGACTTTTTGACAAGCTGGCTGATGCTCGCAGCGCCGTCAAGCATACTAAATTGCGTGTGACAATGAAGGTGTGAAAAGTTCATGCAGATTACTCCAGTTTAAGAATGAAAGGTTGGCATAATGATACAATTCATACGCCACAAAATTAAGGAGATATTTGGAATTGTTTGGAGCAAAGACAAAGACTCCTGCTCCCGGACCAGACTGTAGAGAATACTTAACTTTCTAAAATTTATATTATCTATTGCAGTTGACTTCAGTCAACTGAATAAGAATTGAAAAAAGATTTAAGCCTTCTTCCTTAGCAGTCAATTCGAACTGTCTTCTTATCATGCAGTCAGCTGAAGCTAACTGCAATAGATAACTGTGGCTTCTCATTCCTTCCATCCATACTTATCTGTAAATTCTCTAAGCTCCTTGGAAAAAGACTTGGTTTTATGATGTTTTTCCTGATTATGAATATATTTCCTCAATGATGACACATGGCTTTCGCTTACACTCACTGCCCAATAATCATCCTGCCACATAAATTTATGCCGGGTGAGTTCATTTTCATTGATCCAATAGGATGATTCTCCTTTTATAAACTGAACAACCTTGCCTAACGTTTGTTCTTTTCCAAGCGCAATAAGACAATGTGCATGATCGCGGTAACCATTCACACAGTCCAGCCAGATCTCTTTATCTTCAGCATTCTGCTTGATATGCCGAAATACTTTATATCTCAGCTCTCTTGTTTTGAGAAACGGCATCCTGTTTTTTGTTGAGAATACGATATGCACCCAAATTCTTACCCAACTCATAATTTCCAACTCTTGTGAATGATTTCTCTCTTTTTTAAACGCTCTTTGTTAAAAAGCTGTACTCATATTTAGTTTTTTTGTCAATGAATTCCAAATATCTACTCTCCCAAAACCTGCAAGAAAACAGCTCGCTCCCGTGGACGATTATCGTGGTTGATAATGACGATCTGCTGCCAGGTGCCCAAGACCGGTTTGCCGTTGTGCAATGGTACGGTGATGCCGGGCCCCATCATAGTGGCACGCATGTGCGAGAATCCATTGTCATCGCCCCAAGTCTGGCCATGGCGCGTCGTTTGATCCTGGGGCGCAAACTCCTCCAGCTTGTCTTTCATATCCTGCACTAGAGCGGGTTCGAATTCAATGGTTGTGATAGAAGCCGTAGATCCAATCGGAAAAATATGGATAAGTCCCTCGGTAAAATCATTCTCACGGACAAACTGACGAACATGATCCGTAATATCCCTGATATCCGAGAACCCTTCCATTTCTACCGTGATTTTTTGTCCGACAATATCCATAGGTTCAATCTTTTGAGTTTGGGTATGCGTCAGTGTCTAAAAACTGTTGGAGTGCTTCCCGGTATTCTAGCCCCGTATCCAGGAATCCAGTTCCGTGACTCCCCTGCAACTCAACAAATGTCTTGGGTTCCGGTGCTGCCTCAAAGAGTACGTTTCCATGGTGGAAGGGCACAACCCGATCGTCTCTACTGTGCGCCATAAACAATGGCACTTTCACCTCCTTGATGTAATCTATAGTCGGATACTGATACCGGAGGAGTTGCCTTACCGGAAGCCAGGGATATAAGTCAGCTCCGAGATCTGCCGCCGAAGTAAAGGTAGATTCAATAATCAGTGCCGCAGGATTTGTCCGGGCGCCGAGCCAGGCGGCTATAGCTCCTCCCAACGACCGCCCCTTAATAATGATATTTTTGGAATCTATACCACGAACAGTCGTCAAATAGTCCCAGGCAGCTTTCGCATCTCGGTAGGTTCCCTGCTCCGATGGCGAACCCTCGCTTTTCCCGTACCCCCGGTAGTCAAAAATAAAAACATTAACTCCGAGTGAATGCAGTAGCTTAATACTCGCCAAACGCCCCGATATGTTACCTGCATTGCCGTGGCAATAGAGCACCGTGGGCTTCTCACTACCCGCTGATATAAACCATCCATGAAGCTGGATGCCATCTGTAGTCTCAAAAATAATTTCCTCAAACGGTAACCCTACGGATGAAGGGTCTCCCCACAACTCCTCGGTTGGGTGATAGACCATCTTGGCCTGAAACAGATACAGCAATAACAGAATACAAATATATCCTGCTCCAATTGTTCCTGCTATCCATAGCAATGGCTTAATCATCTCAACCTAATAGATTATTTATAATAATATAGGAGGATCCTCTTTCTTGCAGGATTACGTTAGATCCTCACTTACCAGGCTACTTTGATCGAAGAAAATAAAAAGTGATAGTAAACTATATCAATGGTAACGTATTTCGAAGGTATCGAAATCTTCCTCTGTTTCTTCGACCTCCACATCTACATTATCGACCCTGCTGGCTCCTGGACCCTGCTCACAGCGATTAACCATCTCGCGTATATGATCCAGCGGACCTGCAAATACAGCTTCCACACGACCATCAGGCAGATTTTTAATCCATCCAAAAACACCAATTTCTTCTGCATTGACTTTCGCAAAATGGCGATAACCAACACCTTGCACTCGTCCATCTATAAATACATGCGCTTGTTGCATATAACTAAACTCCTTGTAACTCTTTTGATCTAAAATTTTTTGTTCATTAATCCCGTTAGCGGTCAAAGGTACCAATCTAAAAGGAAATATCTAACTTTCAACAATTTATAATCATAAAGTTTGTATAATTAACCCTTGTGAATTGAACTTCTACTATACACAGACCTATTTTCTCGAATGACACTTACCCAGCTTTCTTATATTGTAGCCGTTGATCGCTATCGGCATTTTGCTACTGCAGCCGAAAAGTCCTATGTCACCCAGCCTACCCTGAGTATGCAAATTCATAAATTAGAAGATGAGTTAGGCATTACCATTTTTGATCGATCTAAATCGCCGGTTATACCAACTGAAATTGGCGAAAAAATTATTGCCCAGGCTCAAAAGATCCTCAAACAGTCCAAACATATTGAGGATTTGGCTTCTCTTAGTGACGATAACCTCCGTGGTACTTTCCGGATTGGTATTATCCCAACGATAGCTCCTTACCTGCTCCCCCTCTTTTTGCGCAACTTCCGAGAAAACTATCCCGATGTACAGCTTGTGTTTGAAGAAGTGGTAACAGAGGAACTGCTTGACCTGCTCGATGATGACCATCTGGATATCGGTATTTTAGCCACACCAGTTGAACGAGGCCATGTTTTTGAAGAAGATCTCTATTACGAGCCTTTCATCGGTTATGTCTCAGAAAATCACCCGCTTGCTGAAAAAGAATCCCTTTCAATCGAAGATCTGAATATTGCCAACCTTTGGTTGCTTAATGAAGGGCACTGTTTCCGTGACCAGACAGTGAAACTCTGCAAAAAATTCCGGAAAAATAAGCTTCAAGATCCTGATATTGAGTTTGAAAGCGGGAACCTGGAAACGCTTAAACAACTGGTGGAACAGGATTTTGGGATGACATTATTGCCTTATCTTGCGAAGAATCAAATTAATGAGCAGTGCGCCAAAGCGAATATGCGTTTTTTTGAAGATCCTGTACCGCGGCGCAAAATACGAATGGTATATGGACGTGAATACCTGAAGCAAAATATCATCGAGGCTTTCAAGAACGAGATTCTGGCTGTTATACCCGATGAACTCAAACAAGAAGATGGATTGGTGGTAGAGTAAGCAGGTTACAAGGTCCAAGTTTCAGGATGCAGGATACGGGTTCACGTTGTGCCCAGTATCTTGCAACCTGCCACCTAAAAACACCCTTAGTAATTCTGTTAAAGGTTCGCTAATTTTGATGCTTCTTTAAAACGATTAAGTAATTTCTCCGTGGACCACTCTTTTATACTTTGGACCGTTTTCAACATTTTTATTATCGCAATGTTGATCATCGATCTTGCGGTCTTTCACAAAAAGGATCATGAAGAAAGCATTAAAGAGGCACTCATCTGGACGGGTGTCTGGATTGTCCTTTCCCTCATTTTTGGGGCCGGCGTGTATTACTATATGGGTACGCAAACCGCCCTGGACTACTATACCGGCTACCTGATTGAAAAATCCCTCAGCGTTGATAACATATTTGTTTTCCTGCTGGTCTTTAACTATTTCAAAGTGCCGGCCAAATACCAGCATAAAGTACTTTTCTGGGGAATATTTGGCGCCTTGGTCATGCGTTTTTTCTTCATTTTTACGGGAGTAGCTCTTTTAGAACGGTTCCACTGGATTATCTACATTTTTGGTGGCTTCCTGGTCTATACCGGCATCAAGCTGGCCTTTGAGAAAGATAAAGAGGTTCAACCCGACCAAAATCCCGTTCTCATTCTCGTGCGCCGGTTTATTCCCACCGTCAAAACGTACTACGGCTCCCATTTTTTCATACGCAAGATGGGCAAGTTAGTCGCTACGCCACTTTTTGTTGTGCTTGTTGTCATTGAAACAACTGATCTTGTCTTTGCGCTTGACTCTATCCCGGCTATTCTTGCCATTACGCGCGATGAATTCATTGTCTACAGTTCCAATGCCTTTGCCATATTAGGATTACGAGCCCTTTATTTTGCAGTATCAGGCATTATGAGACTTTTCCACTACCTGCACTATGGACTCTCAGCAATTCTGGTCTTTGTAGGAATCAAAATGCTCATTGCGGAATTCTACCACATTCCCACCCCCTATGCTCTTGGATTTGTGGCAGCATCCCTAACCATTTCGGTGGTTGCTTCAATTATGGATCCCCTCGAGGAGGATGAAGTCATAGAAAAAGAAAGACAACCCCATTAACCGGCCCCTGGCATGTCTTTTTCCGCCAAATGGTTTTTAGTTTATTATGCAGCCTTGGGATTTATACTCATCCTTAGCGGTGGATATATTGCATTCCAAAAGAACCAGATCAAACAATGGTTTTTATCGGCCTCGGAACAAGAGCAACCACCGGTTTTACTTATTCGTATTCTCAAATATCTCGCTCTTTTTACCCTCCCCGGGCTTATTTTATCCTTTCTTCCCTTTTCCTGGATCGAACTTCTTTTCACCGCTTGGAGTTTAATACTTCTATACCTGGCAAGCATCCAACTTGTTCGCTGGGCACAAAGCCGAATAATCATCCAACAAAATGAAGAACGGCTTACTTATTTAATTCGCACCAGTGGTGCCATAATGTTGTCAGTAGGCTTTGCTATTTTACTGCTTGCATATTTTGTGGCTCAACGATCCTAACACTAATGAATATTACCAAAGCGGGCTATCACGGTATCCTGCTTCCGGATCTTAATATTGGATTCGATTACAGTGGTACCGAAACTCAATATACCTTTATTTCTCACGCCCATGCCGACCATATGCCGCGGGGAAAGGCCACCCATGTCTACTGTACCCCCAATACGCATGATCTGATGCGCAAACGAGGGTTTAAAGGGAAAGCCGATCGACTACATTTTGGCGAGACATTAACAACAGACAAAGCAAGGATCACCCTTTATCCTGCGGGACACATCCTGGGGTCGGCCATGGTTTTTGTGGAAAGTGATGACGGAAATATACTTTATACCGGCGACTACCGAACGCCTCCCTCTCCCGCTTCCGAGGGGTTCTCGCTTCCTGAAAAATCAGTAGATCATTTCATTACGGAAGCTACGTTTAGCCTGCCCATTTACAAGTGGGACTCTCATGAAGTTTTGGGTAAAGAGATCAGAACCTTTGCAATACAATCACTCGAAGAGGGCTACACACCTGTCTTCCTGGCTTATAATCTTGGCAAAGCGCAGGAGGTGATGCATATGCTGGCCCCTGCCCAGTTGCCCGTTCAAATCCATGGAGCCGGCTATAAATTATGTGATATTTATGAACAAGCAGGAATTGATTTAGGCAACTATGCTCCCTACGACCGACAAAGTTGTAAAGGCAAGGTACTTATAACCACTAATTCAGCCATTAATAATGGCTTTGCCTCTAACGTCCGCAAGAAAAAACTGGCGTACTGCTCAGGATGGGCTACCAGAGAGGCCACCCGATCGCAATTGACCGTTCATAAACTGATTCCGCTTTCTGACCATCTGGATTTCTTCGAGTTGATTAACCTCTGCAAAAAGTTGAGGCCCCAGAAAGTATATATTACTCATACCCCCAATGCCAGCGTCGTACAGCATTATCTGGATGAAGCCGGAATTGCATCCCGATTTTTAGACCTTGAAATGGAAGAAGATGACTGATTTCAATAACTCATTTCAAAAACTGGCCGAAACCGCGCAACACATTGCGGAATCCCGTAGCATCAACCGTAAAATAGCGATCTGTGCCAAGTATTTTAAATCGATTGATCGAGATTCCAATTTAAACTTAGCGGCCCAATTCCTGGCTGAAGGAGCTTTCTCTAACCTATCCGGTAAGCGGGCCACCGTAGGTAGCCGCACTTATTCTACCTGTGCAGCCAATTTTTGCGAAATTGATTATGAAAAAGTATTTAAACCCTGCAAAACAGCTCTGGGAAGCTCATCTGAGGCCATTGAAAAGCTGATGCATAATATTGAAGCTGCCCGGGAAAAGCGAAGTCCTCAAAAGCTTTCTTTGGCAGATATTGTAGCAATCTATGAAAATATTGCTGCTGTTTCTTCCCGGGATGATAAACAGGCTATTTTACGCAGCGCCTGGAAAAAGATGACTCCTGTAGAAATTAAATATTTCATCCGTGTTATGACTCGCGGCTCCCTGCGCATTGGCTTCGAATCCAAAAGTGTAGTGGCAGCCTTAGCCCAGGCATTTGATAAAGGTGTTGAAGCAGTACGATATGCCCACATGATAACCGGTAGTATCGGTCGTACAGCGGTGCTTTGTAAAAACAACCAGCTGGATGAAGCCTCGTTCAACCTCTTTCATCCGCTTTCATTTATGCTCGCCTCTCCTATCGAAAGCCGCGCGGTAGAAAACCTGGGGCACTATGTAGCAGAGGAAAAATTTGATGGCATGAGGACGCAAGTCCACCTTAGTGGCAACCAAGTGGAGATTTATTCCCGAGACCTAAATGAAATCACGCACTCCTTCCCGGAAATCGTTACCTTTTTTGTCAGCCGCAACCTGCCGAACCTTGTATTGGATGGTGAAGTATGCGTTTATAAAGATGAAGAAATCCTTCCCTTTCAACTGCTGCAAAAAAGAATGGGACGTAAGAGACCTTCCCAAAAAATACAGCAAAAATACCCGGTGTTATTTATTGCTTATGATGTGCTTTTCTATGAAGATCGTCCCATTTTTGAAAAAACGCTTATTGAGCGTAGACAACTGCTCCAAAAAGTGTCTGAATCATCCCGACTGCCCATCACCAATCAGTTTGAAGTAACAGATGAAGATAGTATAGAAGAACTTTTTGACCAGGCGCTGGCTCACGGTAATGAAGGACTGGTGCTCAAGAAAAAGAAGAGTACTTACGAATATGGACAGCGTCGCAAATCATGGCTCAAGGTTAAAAAACCGGGCGGCACCCTCGATACGGTCATCATGTATGCTCACGCCGGAAGCGGGAAGCGCGGAGGCTATTATTCGGATTTTACTTTGGGAATTCGGGTAGCCGAGGATGAACGCTATGAAGAAGAGTTTATCCCGATTGGCAAAGCGTATGGCGGCTATACGGACGAGGAGATGAAGCGTCTGAACAAGCGAATTAAAGAGCTGACCGTTGAGAAATATGGTCCTACACTTGGACTTATTCCTGAAGTGGTTGTTGAGCTGGAATTTGATGACATCCAGGTGAATAAACGAACCAAAGCAAACTATACTCTGCGACTGCCTCGGTTTAAAGCCATCCGGTGGGAGCTGGGCCCCGAAGATACTGACAGCCTCAAAGAAGTAGAACGTCTCTACGACGAAAAGATTAATCGTGATCGTCTCAAACAGGATGAAAATCCGTCATTTTATTTTGCTTCTAAGTCACCGGACTGATCCAAACGGCCAGATGACCAAGGTAGAAAGTTCGCTTATCCTCTTCTGTGATTTCTACCTCCCACACCGTCGTCGGTTTGGGCAGGAGCCAGAAATGGGCAAAATAGCAGGCAGGCTATAATGAGTATATATTTCATCGTAGTTGGTTTTATTCTGTTGAGGTACTTTCCATTAATCCCTCAAATTTACGGCCGCAACGCGATCGAGGGAATCAAACCCAACAATTAGATCGTACGACCATGCATCACCACCGGGGCTTAACGTTTGTCCTTTATTCAGCCGGTAGAAATATAAATTTCGAAATTGGCGGTCGGCTGGTCCCAGCAACTGCTGAACCTTCGCCGTATCGGCCCCGATAAGCGTATCGTTTTCGATGAGATCCCCCGCCATAGCGCCCTTTCTACGGTCGGTACCATTTTTCCACTGTTGGCTGTCAAATTCTATCCCATAGGTAGGCATCCCGGACTCGGTGAAGGCCGGACGATCAACAACGTACCCAACCATGAGAGCAAGGATCATTGCCAATATTACCGGCAGGTATTTTTTGATCTTCATACGATCATTATTAATGAATTACACTTTTACCATATTCGAAAATCAAATTCCACATTTTCCTGGCGCGTTGTGGGTGTTTGCTGCCCCTCCGTCAAAATCTCAACCTTCTTCAGCACGTACTCTTTAAGCTCTGATACCGTAATCCGGTAATTACCGTCATTGTCAGCCTCGCGTTCCGCCAGCCCCTGGATGATAGAATACGTAAAGACCCCGTTTTTCCATGTATCATTTTCAAGGGCATAGCCGGTACCGCTGGCCGCGCTGATAATAACTGTTCCTGTAGAATTAAAATCGGCAAAAAGCTCTTTCATCAGTTTAAATTCATCTTTTTTATCAGATGAGGCGCTTGCACTTAAAGCGCCTACGCCCCGTTGCAAGTTGGATACAATGCGCGTATCCCCATAAGTGTGGATAGCGGAGCTGTCAGTTTGAATGTCAGTAGCTGATTCATCCAACTCGCCCGACTGGCAGGTGTCCATAAAAAGTACCCGCTTGCGCGCCTGGATACCGTCAAATAAATACTGAATATCACCAAACGAAATTCCATGTCGTCCAGGATTTTTAAAATCCATATCGTGGCCGGCAAAGTAGTAAGTACTTTCCTCACCCAGCACGCCATGACCCGCCAGGAATACCATGACGATGTCATCGGGTCCGGCCTGCTCCAGCAGCTGTTTAACCGCGCGTACCGAATCTCGTACTACCTGTTTGTCAGTCAATATCTTGCGATATATTTTTCCATAGTAATTCACGCCCCGCCAATCATGTTCATTAAATAAATTTTGCACATCACCGGCATCTTTCGCAGCATACTGCAAGTTATAGGCATCCTGTTGGTAGTCTGAAACTCCGATGCTAACCACATACACATCCGGCCTTACCTCTTCAAAAGTTTCTTTATTTATGATGTGCTGAACAGGTATAGATCGTATACCAGCCTTATTAACAGCCGTAATTTTAATCCGGTTCGGCCCTTCCATAAGAGGTATTTCTGCGGTTTGCTCAATTACTTTGCCGGCTCCTGTATCCAGTTTTTTTCCGGTTGATCCGTAGAGTAGTACCCCATTTACCGATATATTCCAGCCCGCAAGGCCAAATCTGACATCCGATAAGCTCACTTTAACAGTAGTCAAAGTATCGGATGTTACGGACGAAATCTGACTATTATTTGTAACTGTGACCTCCGGAAAATTTTCGACATTGAATCGCTTTTTTATCGAACTCGAATCTACTCCGTTTCTTGCCAAGCGCTTTTCGTACGCCCCGCGGTATAAATCAACCTGATCATCGAAGGCAAACCCCAGTTTTTTCATCAGCCTGTCGGGGCGATTATAAAGAATATCAAAATTCTCTACGGGATATGAACGGTCATTGATCTTTAATCCAATAACATCAAGTGCTTGCTTGGGGGCTGAATAAACAGTGCCGTCGGTAAACATGTTGTAGCCCTCGAGTTTGTACTGCTTGATCCCGTATGAAGAATTTTGCAGGGGATGTATTTGCAAGGGCTCTTGAAACGGTTTGATGACTATCATCCGATCGTCAAAACTAATGTCCGTTGCGAAATCGGGCAAATTCTTAACGGTGGTGACAGAATCTTTACCTGCATTTCTTTCAACGATCATCACCGAAGGATCCCTAAAATAATCAGGGCCGTACTGCTCCATTTTAACCTGTACAGAATCCTGCCACTTTTCGAGCGAGTAATCAAAATTTAGCCCCAATGCCATTCGGTCACCGGCAACCGCCATAGCGGTAAGGTCATTATTAAATTCCCAAAACACCTCTTCTTGTTTAGGATTAAACTGCACTTTTGTAATTGTTGTGTTATATGCCGAATCTCTTTCTACAATATACAATTCACCATCAGCTGTAAATACCGGGGGCACCAGTTTACCCGAATATTGGAGCTGCTTTTGATATACCCGGTCTAATGTTTTCGTTTCGCGAACATTCAGGCTGAACGAGCTGTCAACCCATGCAATAAACCGACCGCTCATCGATGAAATTATGCCGGGATCAATTAAGATATTAGCTTCTAATATTTTTTTATTATCAGCCATATTCCAGAACGTGTAGTCATTTGAAAATCCATTCAAGTTATGGAGCGAGGCAGTTGACATGTTATTTTGCATCGCCAGCCAATCATTGTCGGAATCCAGATACACGAGCTTGCCGATGTTTTTAAACAGATCTTTTTCCCAATTAAAAGGTCCGTATGCTTTCCTAAAGGACCAGTCATTTATATTGAATTCTAAAAAATAATTATCGCTGTTATACGTCGTATCCTGTCGGGGAAAAGCCCAAGTAAAAATACGCTTATTATGTGAATCTATCGTCACCACATTAGTTACTGCAGGGTGAAATACAGGTGGTGTAGAAAGGGTTTTGAGTGTAGAATCAATTCGTGCTGCTTTGCGAATCAAATCATTCCAAAAAGCATAGCCATAGGTTTTATTTTCGAAATCATTAAAATTGATAATTTCAAGCGATTCGTCATTTTCATTAGTCGTGTAAACTTTGTCATCTCCAAAAATTCCTATCTCATTAAATTCATATCCTTCGGTCAAGCTTTGGTTAAAGAGCGCGGAATACCTTTGGGTGCTAATATCAAATGTAAACAGTGAAGACCCGCTTGCCAGTACAAGCTCATTGCCTTGATTTAGAAAAACCATATCGGTGATTGTACCTATATCTCCAAAGTTGTCGCTGGCGTTTTCACCAAAATCCAAAGAGGTGAAATAAAGGCTGGGTGAATCGCTGTAGAGCAACTCAAATTTTTCGGTCTCCCAGACCATGTGATCAAAACGCCCGGTTGCCGCCAAGTATTTGCCATCGGGCGAAAACAGGGCTTTGCCCAAGCCATCTTTCTCTGCCTCTGCCCCTTCAAGCTGATAGTCTTTTGAATCTATTTTTTTTACCGTTTCACCGTCATCCAGTCGACGAATGATCAATCCTTTTTCTCGGGCTGAAAATACCACCCAGCCCTTACTTTCGGATATATCTATTGATGTTATGGGACTGTAAAAATCGCTGACTTCCCAGATGGTTTTAAATGAACGAATATCAACTGCTTTTACTGAACCGTCGAAGAAACCTATTACAGCAATATTATTTTCAGGTGAAGTCTTAAAGCGGGTAACTTTGGTATCAAACAGAAGCTGCTTGACCTGCTCTGTTGAATCACGCGGCGGCATAATCAGTCCAGACTGCGAAAATATCACACGCCGGTTACTTACTCCAGGATCGGAATAGCTATTTAGGGTAAGCAGTAGCGACGTGTCGGCACTGTACCCAAAATCGAGTTCCCTACTATCGCGTGCTATAACCTTTCCATCCGACAGGCGAATTGTCTCCGTCATCGATTGTTCTTGCCATTTATAATGGGTGAGATCATGCATGTTGACAATCATATTTTCAGCTGAACGCGAATACTTCAACTGCTGCCGAAACGTCCCTCCGGTATAATTCTCAACCTCATACTTGTCGAGAATCATGCGAGTATTCATATCCCACATAATTAGCTTGCCGTCGTTCCCCAGGGAAACCATCTGTTCCTTTTCCGGATGCATTGCCAGCGCAGTGATCTGACTATTGTGCCCGTTTTGAATGACCATTTCCGGGCTCTGCGCACAAAGCGGGTTGATGCTAAACGCAAGAAGCAGCGTTGCTATGTAGGTTTTTTCCACCACAGGTAGTATGTTTTTGGTTAATCAGCAGGCTTCGACTTTACGCTCAGCCTGATTTAATTAGAATTCTTAAAATCAATATGTACCCTTCGTTGTCCTGAGAACAGTCCCGATTAACAACCTTTGAAGCTGCAGGCGGATTTTTAATCCCCGGCAGACCAACCCATCAGGTACCACTTATCATTTTTCTTTTCAACCAGAGGCGTTAATCCAATGGACGGCGGAAATGACTGCTTTATACTATCAGCGTATCATTTATTAGACCAAACCAAATCAGACCACCAAATCCTTCATATTTATCGGATACCTCCTAACTCAAAATTCAATGCCCCCGTTAAGAGTGTTCCAACAAAACGACTTTTAGTATCGGGGTTGACATATCTTGGCACCTTATTTTCTAATACATATTTCTTGGCACTTAGTGAATCAAGATAGGGTGCATAAACACAGGCTGTGGCAGAGACCTTAATGGGTCCTGATTGTAATTCATGAATTAGCTCTTTTCCTTGTGAGCAATACAAACTATTCCACATCATTTTAAACTCCTCTTTCTCTTCGTTACCTCTCAAGCCGTTAAAACCGGAATCATGATACTCCGTTTCATCCAGTTCTTTATAGGTATTTTGAGTTATTCCATCTACAGAAAAAACAATCCCGGAGTACGATATAATTTGAACGTGTTTTTTTGTTATCATCAAAGTTTTGGAATATTACATTTCTTGCGATGAAATGGACCCAAGATAAACTGTTTGGTAACATGGTTTTCATTTCAACTGGCCCTGCCAGGCTGCAATAACGAGGCTCCGCCCCCTCCAATAGTCCTAATAAGTCAAGGTTACCGATATTACATTCAAAACTCTTTATTTTTGGGAACGACCTTAAAGGAAAATGATGAAATGTTCGCTGAAGAGCCCCCCATGGAAAGGCTGCCTGCCCGCGTGGTTGAAGCAGCTTCTTTCATCAAGCGCTGAAAAGGACTACCCGATCCCGCACGCGTTCCCCTGATAGGATCAATTATTGGACGCAAATCCAGCGGTTCTTCGGTAGCAATCACTTTAAACATCTCATTTCCATGAGGTGCCTGCATAATAAACAATTGCTTCAAAGTAGTGGTCTGCCCTTTATCAATTATATAATCAGCTGGCTGCATGCTACTGTTTTTATTAGGCGCCACCAACGAGAGGCCCCCATCGGGTGTAAAATCGAGGATCGTAAAATAGGCCTTTCGATATCCTTTATTTTTTACCCGCAATTTAAACACCTGACCTTCTTCAAAAACAATATTACCGTTGGTATCGCGGAAATCGCCTAAAGGTATTTCTCCTTCTTCCTTAAAACGCCCGCGAGTCACTTTGCCTTTAAGTGGAACGATTTCTACTGATACTGCCCGACGGTCATCCTCCATCTCGAGGTTACGCAGAAAGTTTATTCGAGCATTTTCTTTCACGGTTTCAACAATAGTATTTGCCGCATTTTCCATTGCCTGACTGGAAGTACCCTCCACCTCAATCGTTCCCAGGCTCTGATCGTAGGGAGTAAATATCTCAATGGCTCCACTGCGGGATATTCCTTTATTTGTAATCACCAGATCGGGATTTCTATCTACCATTATTCCGGCTCCAGAAGCTCTAATGCTATTGTGGATTTTCGACAGGGCTGCCGCACTCATTGCTAAGTCCAATTTTACTTTTACTTTAAGGCTGGCATAATTCTGCCCACTAATAACCACTTTTAAATCAGGAGGATCTTCTTCTGTCATTGGTTCGTCAAGTACCATAAAGCTTTCGGTGAGAGTAGCATCTAATATGTATCCTTCAGCCAAAGTATCAGCGTTAGCTAAATCTTGCGCACTTAGATTAAAAACGGCCACTCGTGTGCTGTCAAATAGTCCTTTTAAGGTTCCTGCTTTCAAAAATGCAGTCGTATTATCCTCCCAATAGTCAGGAAGAAAATAGGGTTCTGACTCTATAAAGGCGCCACCAAACAGTTCTTGGTCAAGCGCGCCCTCAATTTGAGGGGTCTGATTGGGTACGCGCTTCTGCATCTCTATTTTAATACGATCGAACAACTCGCGGTAACTCATTTTTTTATCGGCGTGACTCATCACTTTACTAAAGGTATATGATAAAGAGCCTACGCCATTACCATTATCGTCCTTGATTTCATAATTTAGCTCGTCGGCCGAAGCCCCGCTAATGGTAACCATCGGTGCCAGGTTTTGGTTATCGTTATGGCCTGCCTCCATAAAAGATTGTTGCCCCCGTGTATTTCTTTGTGAAGCCGCTATTGGAACCTTGTAACCTTCAGGAGCCATTTTTTGTTGTGTGCCACGCGCCTTGGCAATTCCTCGTGTTCCCGTGCCGGAGTGGCAGGCATCAATAAGGACCAACAGGTTTCCTTCAGGACCTAACTTTGTACGGACAGAACTAAATATCTCACCCAGTTCATCGTCTCGCAGGTGCTTCTCTCCCTCATAAACGCCTGCTTCAAAACTAAGATTAGCATCATAAGGAATAACAGCCTCATCAAAGCCGTCAACTTCATCTTCATTGTTGTCTATAACCTGTTGACCATGCGACGAAAAATGTACGTATACCACGTCACCTGTCTTTATTTTACTCATCAACTGTTCGTCAAATGTCTTCTTTATCCCCTCTTTTGTAGCCATTTCATCCCGAACAACAGTAATATTTTTAGATTTGAACCCCTGCTTTTCTAATGTTGATAAAATCAATGGCACATCATTTCCCGAGCTAATTTTCCCCCATCCCCCTGATTCAGGATAGTCACCAATGGCAAAGACCAATGCATACTTTTCCGGCGCCCCTGAATCTACTGGCTCGGGAAACATAGCCTCCTGCCAGTTCATTGAAAAAAATAATAGCACAAAAATAGCTGATACAATAAATTTCATAATATAATTAAGATCCCTGTTAGGTTTTTGAACACCGTTCTTTGTGATAATCTTCACATCGTCGCTGCATGAAAAAAGTCATCTGTTAATCTCTTTATTTGGATCTCCATTTCTGTCACCTATAAATCTATAATTTTCAGTATCACACAACGATAGTAGAGTTTGCGATTCGATATCCCTTCATAAGGTTTTCCCTTTATAGATACAGTCAGAACGAAGTATTTTTCCAATAGAACTTTCAGTTTCTTAACTTTCCGAACTCTTCTTAGTTACTTAATATATAGACTGTATTATCATATGCTCCTGTATTCGTAATACGAAAGGTATATTTTGTTGTACTTGATGGTGTCCACGAAAAGTAAGCCCCGCTTTCATGGCTTTCATCCTTTGCAAGTAACGTGCCATCTTCAACATTGTAAATGTGTACATTTATATCGGTATCATCATCCCCAACAAAAAGTATTTCAGCAAATTCATCCCCCTCAAACACCCACTTAAAATCGCGAGAGCTATAAGCCGGTATGGTTTCGTAAACTTTGATAAATCCTTTGCCATAAGAATAACCCCGGGAGCCGCGATTAGCTTTCTCAATAAGATCGTTTATCACCTCCATTATAGAAGTATTTCGATTTGCATAAAGTTGAGCCTCCTTTAGAATTACAGTCGAATTTAATGCAATAGGTTTGAGCCCCTCCCCTTTTGTAGTATGTTCCGATATACCGGTCTTTGCCGGCATTTTTTCTACTTTACCAGAGTTGGCATCATCTACTTCAAAATCCATCAAAATTTGTGCAGCTGCCACCATGGCATAGGGGTTTGCATTCCGCTGACCAAAATTGACAAGATTTTTAGCCATCTTAACTATTTTTATTGTTTCACTCTGTTTCTTTTCGTTCGGTAATTCAAAATCACTCTGGGCTACTGCCAGATAATTGGTCAGTAAAAGCAGGATAAGCGTGCAAAGAAAGTAATTTAACTTTTCCATGATGATATATTACTTGAGTTACATTTTAGCATTCAGTCTTTATATGTGATCAAAACCAAAAGGCAACCCCAATTTTAGTGGCTTAATTAATTCATCATTATTCCCGAGGATTCATAAGTACTTAGAATTAAGTATTTATGAATTGGGTATTATCAGTTTTGGTAAAATAAATACCAGCAAACTAATTAAACTTCATCCAGTAATTAAGACTACCCCAAAAGCAAAACGCATTTATTTAGTAATATATAGCTCATATCCGATTATTTAGCAAGTAATCATATGTTTTTATAAATAATGATACAGTGGATAGCAGTTATTACACTTAATATAATTGTACTTATATCAGTAACGTGATATAAAATACAGGTACGCATCAAGTTTACATTGATTGCTCTATCTTTTGGATTAAAGGGTGTTTAAAAAATGGAAGAACAGGAGGATATAATATTTAATAGGGCCTCATAAAAAGATATCGAAAAGGTTGATCTGTATTAACAGCGTAAGCTGTCGGCTAAGGAGAATCAAATCTACAAAAAACGCTTAGGTGAAGATGAAAAACCACAAAAGTTACACTATGAACAGAAGCAGGTAATAGAAGGAATAACTTTTGCACAGGTGGGAGATTTTAAAAAGCTTGAAACAGCTGATCCGCTATTTACTGATATATTGCGTGGTATAAACACCTTTAACACCAGCGCACGTTGGTATTTGGCACTAACTTATATTAAACTAAGCCAAGCGAAACCACTTTAAAAAATAGCATCTTCAGAATCCAATTTTCAGGCATCTGCATTCCAATTATTAAAAAATCTTAAAATTTAATTCGTGGCCTTTCAACTTATTCTTTATCTCAATACAACTGTTTTATGAAATTTAAAGAACGATTCCGGTTTTTCTTTAATTTGGATTACCACTACGCTTTTTTACAGGTAATACTAATGGTAATAAGTATTCTTATCGCTTTTTGGGTTGATACTTGGTGGCAGGGCAAACAAAATATAAAAAAAGAAAAAGCCTACCTTTCTGCTCTCAAATCTGAACTGGAAGAAAACCAAAGGATTTACGATTCACACATGGAGAAGTTGAAAGAGGATGTATCAACTACCAGTAATTTCCTGTCAATGTTAAAAGGCAATACATCGGGTCAAATTCCAGCTGACAGTCTGCAAAAATATATTTGGCCGCTTGCAACTATTAATGTTATTACCCCTATTCAGGCAGCTCTTGATGACTTGATAAATTCCGGTGGCATGCAGTATATCCGATCAGATATCTTAAGACGGCAGATTGCCACTTACAAGCAAAACTTCGAGTTTGATTTTGAAAAGCAACGCTCCGCTCTAAAATTATGGAATTCTACACTATCGGTATTTAACCTGAATAATATGAATATTTCGCAGGTTGTACCCGCTGATGCTATAGAAAGCAGCTCTGAGATACCGAAATTTGCCTTCAACTCCAGTTTTTCAGCTTCAGACCGTAGAACATATATCAATCGCTTGGTACAACGTATACTTCTTATTGATAGCCTACAAGAATCACATCGGAAAGTACTCCAGAATATCCGACCACTGCTTTTTCAGCTAAATTATCAGCTAAACTCTGAGGCATCCCCAAATAGTCAAAACCTTTAACCAATAGTATTATACCTCTGCTATATTTAGTTGACGAATGAAAAGTTAAGGCGTCATAATTTATAATTTGTTGATCGCTCGAAATGAGAATAACTTGTGCATTTGTTCATTCACAATTCTACATTCTTAACTCCTAATTTTTAATTTATTCCATGAGCAATTGGACCCTACAATCCACCCCGCCGCACGACTGGTTTCTGTGCCTCGATGTAGAACAATACTTTGACCATGAACATGACCCGGAAAAAGTCTTTGAAGAGGGATTTCGCAGGCCAATTCCCGTAGGCGATCGTGATGTGATGGTTACCACTTTTTTTAATGGCGATCCTGACCATCCAGAGTTCCATTTCGAAAGTGAAGAAGCTTTGGACAAAGATGAAATATCTGAAGCAAATAAAAGCCTCAGCCGCATCTTTGGTACTGACCTTGACCTACGTCCTCTGTATGACCAAGCTGCTAATGATCCTGTGCTGGAGACTAAGCTCACCGACCTCTATGGTTTGAAGCGCATGGCCCGGGCGAACCTTTTTGAAGATACCATCAATCGTATTATCCAGATGCGGCTATCGCATAAGCCCACTGCTAAAAAGATGGTGTATAAGGTGCGCAAGAATTATGGCTCGCTGGTAACGGCCAAAGGGGATAATATTCCAGCCTGGCCCCGCCCGCACCAGCTGGTTAAAGCTGACCCCATGAGCATCCGAAAGCTGGGCCCCACCAAGCGAAAAGGAGAATTCATTATTGGCTTTGCAGAGGACTTATTATCCGGAGAGCAAGATCTGGAGCATCTCGAAAGCTGCGATCCACAGACTTTTTATAAAACTATCAAAGAAGTTCGTGGTGTAGGCCCCACCTCAGCACAACAACTCATGCTCTTTAGAAATCGTACCGATGCCTGCTTCCCGAGCAACAAAACATCCGGCAAAGAGAAAGGGTTGCGAAAGTGGATTGTTTTAAATTATGGTGAAGATCCGGATACGATTGCTGAGAAAGACTTTAAGCAACTTATCACAAACTGGAAGGGATACGAAGCTTCGGCCCTCGAATTCTTATTTGTGAGCTGGATCCTGAATGAAAAAGAGAAGAAACAGAAATCCGGGGATTAACTTAATCAGTGGGATGGATGACAACCCTCGCCACCAGCGGCAGGTGGTCAGAATAGTCTCGTTTAATAGCCTTGACATCCAGAACTTCCCAGTTTGATTTCTTTGACAGGAAAAGATAGTCAATCCGCCGTTCAGGATGTTCAAATGAATAGGTCATTTCGGGTGGCTGGTTATAAATTACAGCTGCATCGAGCCACTGTTTTTGGATAGCTCTATACGAGTCTGAATCCGGAGTGAAATTAAAATCACCGGCAATAAGCACATTCTTTTCATCCTCAAAGTGGCTGTTAACTGCACCGGCCTGTGCCAATCGATTTTCCTCATATTGATGGCAAAGATGCGTACCTGCAAAAATAAAGGGTTGCCCGGAGCTGGTTTCCCCTTCCACATATAATGCTGCTCTCTTTTCACCACCTTTAGGGATTGGCAACATTACTTTTTGGGACTTAAGTGGCTTTTTAGAAAGCAGACCTTCGCCATAGCTACCGCCCTCGTAGTTAATCGCCTTCCCGAAGTAGCCTGTCATATCCGTAAGCTTTGCCAAGCTATCAACCAAGCTAAAGGCCTTTCCATTATTGAGAGCAGCCAGTCGACCCGTCATTTCATCTACCTCCTGTAGCGCTACGAAATCGGGATCTACTTCCCGAATCAGGGCCGATACATCATCCAGGTTGCCTTTCCCCTCTTCATAGGCCTGTTCTCCGTGGTAGATGTTATACGACATGACGGTGAGCGTATCCTGTGCAGTTGCACTTAGCGACCACAGGATACCCAAGACCATTAATAAGCTTACTTTGGGAGTCATCATTTCAGTTCTATTTAATCTGGTTAGGATATATAGTGTGTCGACTCTTGGTTATTCATACAATTCTTCATCCGGCTTAATTTCAATCAGCTTACGCCAGGCTTTGAACAACATTCCACTGGCAATCAAGGCGACTACTGTTATGAAGCTTGCCAGTATCCAGTGGCCGTAAATCCAATAGCCTGTGGCAAACAGGGTTCCGTAGACTGCAACACATCCCAAGACCATGCAGAAAATACCTTGTGGTACTCGCCATGCCTCGTCTTTAAATGAAGCTACGTCCTTGCCTTCTGCGTCGGCATCATCCAGCACCTTTTGCCAGCCGGGTCCACCGGGACGAGCAATTTCATAAAAGCGATACAGGGTCTCTTTGGAGGTTGGCCTAACCATGAAAGTAACCGCAACCCATCCAATGGTAGTCAGGATAACACCAATCACAATTTCTTCCCATCCGGAAAGCTGTGGCAAGCCCGTATATTGATGGAAGAATTGAAAATAGACTGCCACTACAAATGAAATGACCATTGCTGCAATTTCACTGCCCGCATTGATACGCCACCAGAACCAACGAAGGATGAAAAGCAGTCCGGTACCGGCTCCAATCTGTAGTAAAATCTGGAAACTATCGAGTGCGTTCTGCATCAATAAGGCCAGAGCTCCGGCGACAATCATGAGTACAACGGTAGAAATTCTTCCAACCATCACCAGTTCCTTCTCAGAGCTCTTCGGATTCACAAACCGCTTATAGAAGTCATTCACTAAATATGATGATCCCCAGTTCAAGTGCGTTGAAATAGTAGACATATAAGCAGCTGTCAACGAGGCCACAACCAATCCCAGCCAGCCGGTGGGAATGAAGGTAAGCATGGCGGCGTATCCCATATCATCGCCTGCAACAGAAGCAGCGTTCGGAAAGGCTTCTTTCATGGAAGCAACATCCGGAAATACAATGATAGAGCACAACCCAACGATAATCCACGGCCAGGGACGGAGCGCATAGTGTGCCGCATTGAAAAAGAATACGGCTGCAATAGAGTTGCTTTCATTCTTGGCGGCAAACATCCGTTGTGCAATATAGCCGCCCCCACCGGGCTCAGCCCCGGGATAATAGACACTCCACCATTGAACTGCGAGCGGGATAATAAAGACGCCTAAGGCCTGTGAAGGATCAGAAAAATCGGGTAAAATATTCAGTTGTCCTATAACATCTTTGTGCTGAAGAAGGCCTTCGAACCCACCCACATCCGGATGATTCAATGCTACATAAGCTGCAATAAAACTTCCACCGATAGCTAAGAAGAACTGGAAAAAATCAGTCAAGAGCACTCCCTTAAGCCCACCGAGTGAACTATATATAACAGTCACAATTCCACTAATTACGACCGTCTCTACCGGACTAAGCCCCATAAGAACTCCGGCAATTTTAATGGCAGCAAGGGAAACCGTGGCCATGATGACGACATTAAACACAAATCCCAGGTATACCGATCTAAAACCTCTCAAAAAGGCCGCCATTTTGCCGCTATAGCGTAATTCATAAAATTCTACATCCGTCAGTACGCCCGAACGTTTCCATAAATTTGCGTACACAAATACTGTAAGCATTCCTGTTAGCAGAAACGCCCACCATACCCAGTTTCCAGAAACCCCATCCGTTCGGACAATATTGGCTACCAAGTTAGGAGTATCCGTTGAAAATGTTGTGGCCACCATAGAAACCCCCAGCAACCACCACGGCATATTTTTACCAGCAGCAAAGTATTGCTTGGCATTTTTACCCGCCTGCCGAGCTACTGCAAAACCAATGATTAAGGAGAAGAGTAGGTAGGCCCCAATTATCGTCCAGTCGATAGCTTCAAGTTGCATAAATCAAAGTGTTTATTGAACAATCATTTAAAAATTAATTGTTTAAATAGAGCAAGCTTCAAAAAGAAACATTTTTTTCAATCAAAACCAACAACCTATTTGTAAAATTCAACAAATTTGGTATTATGGCTCCCTTAACTAAAAAGAAATGTAAATAATAAATAGCAAAATGAAAGTAAAACACTTTCTTTTCATTTTTATCGTTTTAGTACCATTTTTTTTGTCAAACTGCCAGAATACAGAAAATAATTCTGCTCAGGATGGCATTTCAGAGAATATAACCCAACCATCACCTCAACAAGTTGACTATCAGAAAAAAGAAAAAGTAGCTTTTGTTCATTTTGGTGTCAACACTTTTACCAACCGGGAATGGGGGACGGGAAAAGAAGACCCTTCTATCTTTAACCCTGAAAAACTGGATGCCGAGCAATGGGCCAAAACATTGAGTGAAAATGGATTTGAAACACTCATTCTAACGGCTAAACATCATGACGGATTTTGCCTGTGGCCCAGCAAATATACCGAACATGATATTGCTAACAGTCCCTATAAAAATGGGAATGGCGATATTGTAAAGGAAGTTTCCGAAGCCTGTGAAAAATACGATATTGACCTGGGCCTTTATCTCTCCCCTTGGGATAAACATGAAGAGACCTACGGTACGCCCGAATACAATGAATATTACCTGAATCAATTGAAGGAGCTGCTTACCAACTATGGTGATATTGCCGAAGTTTGGTTTGATGGCGCCAAGGGTGAAGATGCCAAAGATATGACCTACAACTTTGACAAATGGTGGTCAACGGTGCGCGAGTTACAACCCGATGCACTCATCTTTTCTGATGAAGGACCCGATATTAGGTGGATTGGCAATGAGCATGGTTTTGCAGGAGAAACAAACTGGTCGACGGTAAACCGAGACTCCATCACCATCGGAAAAGCCGGCCAGGGCGAATACCTGAATACCGGAGAAGCCGGCGGACCTGATTGGGTAGTTGGAGAGTGCGATGTCTCCATCCGTCCGGGCTGGTTCTTCCACGAAGAAGAAAATGAGGAAGTAAAAACCGTTGCTGAACTAACTGAGATTTATATGAAGTCGGTTGGTCGCAACTGTACACTGCTGCTGAATATTCCTCCAAACAAAGACGGACAGTTTCATCCCACCGATGTCAAACGCCTGTATGCCTTTTCTGATACCCTGGAAACGATGTTTGATGAGAATCTGATTGGCAATGCCTCTATTGAAGCCAATCATGCGGATGCTTCCAACCCCGCCTCTCAGGCTATTGATGGCAACTGGGACACCTTTTGGGCTGCTTCTAACAACGATGCCACTCCACAACTAACGCTCACTTTTGATGAACCGGTAACCTTCAATTTACTGGAGCTACAAGAATACATCCCCCTCGGTCAGCGTATTTCTTCCTTTTCTGTTTCCGCTCGCGTGGATGGTAGTTGGCAATCTATTGCTGAAGAAACAACCGTAGGTTATAAGCGACTTCTCCAGCTTGATGAAACAACCGCTGATGCCATCCGAATTTCGTTTGATGACTTTTTAAATCGACCAACTATTAACGAAATTAGCCTTTATCATGCAGGCGAAAGTTCAACTGGAGAAATGGCTATTAGATAGTCTTTATAACATAAGCAACCATTCTAAGTTCCTTACCTTAAGCGATTTATGAAATACATAAAAAGCCTTTTAGTTTTAACTTTTATCTACCTGTTAACAAGTACAGCTTGGGCCCAAACCGGGCACAACATTTCTATCATTCCGGAGCCCGTTTCGATGGAATTAACAGAGGGTTCATTTGAGCTTAACCGAAGTACAACCATCCATGCTGATATCTCCCAATATGAAATAAAAAATATTGCTCTTCAGCTCCGAGATGCGATTAATTCGGCTACCGGATATAGCATCACCATAAAAAATAATGGCGCCCAAACCGGACAATCCAACGCTATTGCCTTAGTCATTGATGATGCAATCGATAACGAAGAAGGCTACCATCTGTCTGTTACGGAAGATAATGTGGCAATAGAAGCTCCAACCTCCACGGGATTATTCTATGGAATGCAATCACTGCTCCAGTTATTCCCTGCCCAAATTTATCAGACGGACTATTCCCTGGTCCCACAGGATACCGAATGGACCATCCCGGGGGTAGAAATCGAAGATCACCCACGGTTCACCTACCGGGGTATGCACCTGGATGTAGCACGTCATTTCTTCCCGGTGGATTTTATAAAACGCTATATCGATTTGCTAGCTATACACAAAATGAATCGTTTCCATTGGCATTTAACAGAAGACCAAGGCTGGCGTATCGAAATTAAACAGTATCCTAAATTAACGGAAGTAGGAGCCTGGAGAGATTCCACCCTCGTGGGTCATTACGGTTCAGGACATTATGATAATCAAAAATACGGTGGCTATTACACGCAGGAAGAGATTCGTGAAGTGGTCGATTATGCTCAAAAAAAGCATGTGACAATTATCCCCGAAATTGAATTGCCGGGGCATGCTTCGGCCGCTCTGGCTGCCTATCCGGAATTAGGATGTATACCAACCAAAAACTACCAGGTACAAACTACCTGGGGCGTATTTGATGATATTTACTGTCCTCGTGAAAAGACCTTTACCTTTCTTGAAAACGTACTGACGGAAGTAATGGAACTTTTCCCCAGCGAATATATCCATATTGGTGGCGATGAAGCCCCCAAAAAACAGTGGGAGGAAAGCCAGTTTGCGCAAAAAGTTATCGAGCGTGAAGGACTGGAAGACGAACATGAACTGCAGAGTTACTTCATAACACGTATCGAGAAGTTTCTCAATAAGCATGGGCGACAAATTATCGGATGGGACGAGATTCTGGAAGGCGGCCTGGCGCCTAATGCAACGGTTATGAGCTGGCGGGGTATCGAAGGCGGTATTGAAGCCGCCAAACAACACCATGACGTCATTATGACGCCTGGATCGCATCTTTATCTCGATCATCACCAAGCCAATCCCAACAGCGAACCCTTAGCTATTGGTGGATTTACTACCCTTGAAAAAACCTATTCTTATGAGCCCATCCCGGAAGAACTCTCCGAAAAGGAGAGCGAGTTTATTTTGGGTGCTCAGGGCAATGTATGGACTGAGTATATGCACTCAGGCGAAAAGGTCGAATATATGGCCTATCCCCGGGCCTCTGCTTTGGCAGAAGTAAACTGGTCTCCCAAAGAAAAACGAAACTGGGATTACTTCTGGCAGCGGCTACAGACACAGTTTAAGCGATTTGACATTCTGGATGTAAACGCTGCGGAACATTTTCGTGGCGCTCAACCAGAGCTTAAAAATCCAAATGAATAGTTTGATATTATAGCAATGAAATATCTCCATATACTTTTTCCGGCAATCATTCTGGTGGTGCTAACGGTACAAACCAAGGCCCAGTCAAACTCAGATTCTCTATCTTATGCTGAGCAGTATCAGCAGGAATTAGCCAGACTTTCTTCCGAATTTGAGAAGCAGGGATACGACCTCAGCACCTTTACGAATGATAATCGCTTCGAAGTATATGGAGAAATTGATCAACGGTTTAAGGGATCCGCAGAACGTACCACTCCTACGCTGGACGAATACAAAGAGATTCTGGATTTCGAAGAAAAAGTTAGTCAGGGTGTAGAGTTCCTGCATACCCATTCGAACCAACTCCGAAAAGCCGAAGAAAAATATGGTATCCCAAAGTATCTTATTACAGCTATTATCGGTATCGAATCAAAATATGGTACTGTTTTAGGGAGTTACAATCCGCTTAATGTGTACATATCAATGGCTCTTGTGGATTATCGTGCTGATTTTGCCAAAGCCCAGCTCAAGGAGCTCCTTGAATTTGTAGATCGAAAACAGGTTGATGTTTTTACACTAAAATCGAGTTATGCCGGCGCCATGTCACCGGCCCAGTTCATCCCCTACTCCGTTAATAAGTGGTGGGTAGGCAAAGATATTTTTGATATGGATAACAGCATTATGTCCGTAGCCAACTATTTAGCTCATTTCCAAGAACGAACAAATAGTTTGCGTACCTCCGTATTGCGATATAATCCCAGCGATCTCTATGCAGATACTATTTTGGATTTAGCTGACGAAATTGAGAAAGAATCCAAATAAAATCATACATCCCTTCCCAATAAATTACTGTAGTAAAGTCTAACGCTTAGTAGTTGAAGGATAGCACGAGCTAACGCTCACACTATTTGTCTCTACCAATACCTTTATTAAGCTTATCACTTCCAAAAAATAGGTGTTTAGAGGATTGTTATTTCACAAAGAACCACAGAAAAGACACAGAGTTACACCAAGCTCTTTGTGTACCTGCTTAGTACAGCTATAGCGGTATAATCTGAGATAAAATAAATGATAAAACTGGCTTCTTACTGATTTCCAAAATAAAAAAGCCTCACTTCCGCTAAGAAGTGAGGCTTAAATTTAGCGTATAAGGCTAAACGGAATCAGGGATGATTTACATCATGCCACCCATTCCGCCCATGCCTCCGGGCATTCCACCACCCATGCCGCCTGGCATACCGCCGCCGGCAGGTCCGTCATCATCATCGTCGCCTTCAGAAGGCTTCTCAGAGATGAGGGCTTCGGTAGTCAGCATCAGGCCAGCTACAGAAGCAGCATTTTCAAGAGCGGTGCGTGTTACTTTCGTAGGATCAATAACACCGGCTTCAATCAGATCTTCGTACACATCGGTACGAGCGTTGTAACCGAAGGCACCTTCGCCTTCTTTAACTTTTTGTACAACGATAGACCCTTCCGTACCTGCATTGTTAGCGATAGACCGGAGTGGAGCTTCAAGAGCTCTGCGGATGATATCGAATCCAACTTCCTGATCAGGATTTTCACCTTCCAGGCCGTCAAGAGCTTTCTGAGCACGCAGTAATGCAACGCCACCACCAGCTACGATGCCTTCTTCAACAGCGGCACGTGTAGCATGAAGGGCGTCTTCAACGCGAGCCTTCTTCTCTTTCATTTCAACTTCAGAAGCAGCACCAATGTTCAATACTGCTACACCACCGCTAAGCTTGGCAAGACGCTCTTGCAGCTTCTCGCGGTCGTAGTCAGAAGTAGTAGATTCGATTTGGCCTTTAATTTGGTTAACACGGCCTTTGATGTCATCATCAGAACCATGGCCACCAACAACGGTAGTATCGTCCTTCGTGATGTTTACACGATCAGCAACGCCTAAGTAATCAAGCGTAGCATTCTCGAGCTTGTAACCACGCTCTTCAGAAATAACAGTACCGCCGGTAAGGATTGCAATGTCTTCCAACATTTGCTTACGACGATCTCCAAATCCAGGAGCTTTTACGGCAGCAATTTTCAGCGAGCCGCGCAGCTTGTTAACAACCAAGGTAGCCAGAGCTTCGCCTTCAATATCTTCAGCGATGATAAGCAGAGGCTTACCGGTTTGAATTACTTTTTCAAGGATAGGAAGCAGGTCCTTCATATTGCTAATCTTCTTGTCGAAGATCAGGATGTAAGGCTCTTCCATTTCTGCAACCATATTTTCGGAATCGGTCACAAAATAAGGAGACAAGTAGCCTCGGTCGAACTGCATACCTTCAACCGTTTCGAGATAGGTTTCAGTACCTTTGGCTTCTTCAACCGTGATGACACCATCTTTACCAACTTTTTCCATGGCGTCGGCAATGTTCTGGCCGATCTCTTCATCACCATTGGCAGAAATGCTTCCTACCTGCTTGATGCTTTCGAGGCTGTCACCAACGGGCTTACTCATGCTGCGCAGTTCTTTAACAATAGCTTTCACTGCGGTGTCGATACCACGCTTCAGCTCCATCGGGTTTGCACCGGCTGTAACGTTTTTCAGACCCGTTTGGATGATAGACTGCGCCAATACGGTTGCCGTTGTTGTTCCATCACCGGCGTTATCGCTGGTTTTGGAAGCAACTTCTTTCACCATTTGAGCGCCCATATTTTCTCGTTTGTTGGACAGCTCAATTTCTTTGGCTACCGTTACACCATCTTTCGTTACGGTAGGAGCACCAAATGATTTTTCGATTACTACGTTACGTCCGCGCGGACCTAAAGTCACCTTGACAGCATTGGCAAGCTTGTCAACGCCACGCTTTAGAGCATCGCGCGCATCCATATCATAATGAACTAATTTTGCTGACATAGTTGTCTATTAATTTTAAGAGTTTGCAATTAAATTTTTATGTACAAAAAATGCTTAGGAAACGATTCCAAGAATATCGGCTTCACGCATGATCAGATATTCCTCACCATCCAGCGTAATTTCAGTGCCTGAATACTTTCCATAAAGCACTTTGTCGCCTTCTTTAACCGACATATCAATCTTGGTTCCGTTTTCTACTTTACCGGGACCTGCAGCAACGACCGTTCCTTCTTGCGGCTTTTCTTTTGCCGTATCAGGGATAATGATTCCGGAACTGGTTTTTTCTTCAGCAGGTTCTGGCTGAACCAAAACGCGATCACTTAACGGTTTGATTTTAGATTTAGCCATAAGTATGACTCCTACGATTTTAGTTATTAGTTGAAGTTGAAATTCATCCTCATCAGCATCATAAATGCTGGAAATACTTTAAAATGGTACAAAGTAATTTACTTTGTTTAGACATAGAGTGGAGCAAGGACCATACCAAACTTTTTCGCGATAGAAGATTTATTTACAAAAAGCCCTATAAGGGCCTAAGATGCCCTTTTTTT
Source organism: Fodinibius salsisoli (assembly GCF_026229185.1). Classification (GTDB taxonomy): domain Bacteria; phylum Bacteroidota; class Rhodothermia; order Balneolales; family Balneolaceae; genus Fodinibius; species Fodinibius salsisoli. The sequence goes on from NZ_JAGGJA010000008.1 coordinate 199,513, forward strand.
TATAAAAAAATGATAGCCACGAAACCAAAAAAATAAAGGTAGCCGAAATTTCAGGTCAAAATGCCATTCTCTTCGAAATGGGCTGTCAACTTTTCATATTCGGCAGGCAGCCAGGCCTCGGCGCGCTTGTCAAAATCGAATCCCTCTGGCAATTCTTTTTTGGGGATGATGGGCTTCAAGGCATTACTCAATTTTTTTCGCCGCTGGTTAAAAGCCGTCCGAACAACCGTTTTCAAATGCTGGTCGGTACAATCCAAATTACCCTTATTGAAGGTAAGCTTAACCATCGCACTCTCAACATTGGGCTGAGGCTTAAAACAGTGCCGCGATACGGGAAACAAAATTTCGGGGCTGCTCATAAGCTGTGTTTGCACACTCAAAATTCCATAATCTTTTGTTCTGATATCTGCGACTAACCGCTCGGCTACTTCTTTCTGCATCATTAAAATGGCATCCGAAAGAACAGAACGCTGTTCAAGCAGAGCAAATAAAATTTGGCTGGTAATATAATACGGCAAATTTCCAACTACGTGTGTTTTCTCTTTCCCAATCGAAAGTTCCTGCCAATCTACATCCAGTACATTACCATGGTGTATCTTTAGTTTATCAAATTTCTTATTTAGCAGTGCAATGGCACGATCATCCAGCTCTACAGCCAGCAGATTATCAAATCTTTGCAGCAGCGCTTCTGTCAGTGCGCCGGTACCGGGACCAATTTCAATAACACGATTTCCCGGGGTAGCGGGAATGGCATCCGCAATTTTATCGATAATATTTTGATCGGTAAGAAAATGTTGGCCTAAACTTTTTTTGGGTCTTAAGCTCATTGTAAAATGAATAATGAAAAATTATAAATGAAAAATCCTGGTTATGAATTTTAATTTTAGATTTTTCATTTTTAATTGTCTTTTGCTTACTGTTGTCAGGTAAATTAAATTATCAGAAATAAGGTATCCGCAAAAACATCATTTTATGGATATAAAACCCCTTCAAACGGAACAAATTGGTATTCAGACACTGGAAAAACGACTGATGAAGTCTGAATCCGAGATTTCACTAAAGATAGGGCTCCCAAGGGAAGTCTCCAATGATGAACGACGTATATCCTTAACGCCGGGCGGAGTATCCATTCTTAAGGCCAATGGGCATGATGTTTTTATTGAGCAAAGAGCAGGCGAGGAGGCTAATTTCAGTGACCAGGAATATGCGGATGCAGGCGCTGAGATTGCCTACAGCATTGATGAAGTGTACCAAAAAGCCCAAATGATTGCCAAAGTGGCTCCGCCTACCAAAGATGAACTGGATCTTCTGGATGATAATCATACCTTACTCTCGGCCCTGCATTTAGGCAACGCCACCGAACTGTTTATCCAAACCCTTATTGATAAATGTATTACCGCTATTGGATTTGAATTTATAAAGGGTGACGATAAGGAGTTCCCGATTGTGCGTATGATGCATGAAATAACGGGCTCTATGGCCGTCCAGATCGGAGCACATTACCTTGAAAAAGGGCAAGGAGGACCAGGTATTATGTTGGGCGGCATTTCGGGGATCCCTCCTGCTACAGTCTTAATCCTCGGGGCGGGTATCACGGCCGAATATGCTGCCCGAACGGCTTTGGGATATGGGGCCCAGGTTTTTGTGATGGATAATGACCTTGCACGGCTGCGCCACCTCGAAAATGCACTTGACCGCCGTATCATTACCGCCACAGCAAACTATCAATACCTTTCCTCAGCGCTACAGCATGCCGATGTACTCATTGGTGCAGCGATGCAAGAGGGCGAACGCTCTCCCTGTATGGTAACAGAATCCATGGTGGCCAGTATGAAGCCCGGCAGCGTTATTGTTGATACTGTTATTGATCAGGGAGGCTGTATTTCTACCAGCCGGCCAACCGTTCATTCTAAACCTACTTTTACAAAACATGAGGTTATCCACTACTGTGTACCCAACATCCCCTCTAACGTTGCTCGAACTGCTACCTATGCCCTGAACAATGTGCTGGTCCCCTACTTTTTGGCTATTGGAGATGCCGGAGGCATCAAAAAATGCTTATGGCAAAATACGGCCCTCCGTAATGGCACCTATGTGTATAAGAAGCATCTTACAAAAAAGTCGCTTGCCAATATCTTTGATATGCCCTTTCGTGATATCGAGATGCTTATTGCCAGCCACATTTAGTTATTCGTGGCTTATTATTCGTTAATTGTTAAAAGGCCTACCTTAACCAGTAGGTTTTGATGCTTAACTATAATATTATTATTTAGCCAAGCTACTAACAGACTAATAGTGGGCTTTGCAAAACTGAACATTCACTCTTCGACTTCATTCGCCCGATGTAAAACCGGGGCTCATTGCACTCAGACTGATGTCATGTTGAGCGCAGCGAAGCGTAGTCAAAATATGTCCCCGTATTTCAAAAGCTCCTAATAACCATTAACAAATAACTGCTACCCAAGCATTGACGGAATCGGAACTCAGCGAAAAGAATTTTAAGCGCATAAGCATTATTAACTGGCTGCTTTGTTTGCCCTTGATCATGTTTTTTGCATGGCCTTATCTCTATGTAGCTCAGTTTATGGAGATCGAAAATATTCTATGCTATACAGGAGCCCTCTTTTTTGCTGTTCCTTTTATGATTACCATTCTTCATGGGCATGTTACTATGGCCATAGGTGAAGCCCATCGACACCATTACTACAACTGGCTAGGCCGGCAACCATTAACTTATGGATTACTCTTTCACTCTGTGATGATGCGGACCCGTTTTCGACTCGTTCTAGTGATTATAAGCGTTGCGTTTTTTTTAATTGGCTATCTGGATGGATTGCTCCTAAAATAAAAGCCGGCACCCCATAGGAGCACCGGCCTCACACTCTAAAAAAATAATAACACTGAAAGGGTTCAAAACTCTTTCAGTGTTTGTTTAGCAAGAGCTATTTAATATGCTTTACCTGCCTTTACTTCTTCAACGACTTCAGGGTTCAACAAGGTGGAAATATCACCCATATCGTCGGTATCACCTGCAGCTACTTTTCGCAGAATACGGCGCATAATTTTACCAGACCGAGTTTTTGGAAGTCCCGAAACAACCTGAACTTTTCCGGCTTTAGCAATTGGACTAATTGTTTTAGTAATTAGATCATTGATCTCTGTCTTAAACGCTTCAGGGTCCGTTATTTCCTCTTCACAGATTGTAAAAGCATATACGCCCTCACCTTTCACATCATGTGGATATCCAACAACGGCTGATTCTACGACTTTTGGATGATCATCGATTGCATCTTCAATTTCAGCCGTCCCCAATCGGTGGCCAGAGACATTCAATACATCATCCACACGACCCGTAATGCGATAATATCCGTCTTTATCACGACGACAGCCGTCACCCGTTAAATAATATCCAGGATACTTATTAAAGTAGGTATCCATATACCGCTCGTGATTACCCCAGATACCACGCGTAACGCCAGGCCAGGGATAGGATATCACTAAATTGCCCTGCACATCATTGCCTTCAACTTCATTGCCGTCATCATCTAATAGTGCTGGCTTGATACCTGGTAAAGGCAGGGTAGCAAATCCAGGCTTTGTTGGGGTAACACCTGCAATGGGTGAAATCATTATTCCGCCGGTCTCGGTCTGCCACCAGGTATCCACGATAGGGCATTCCTCATTACCAATCTCTTCGTTATACCAGTTCCAGGCTTCTTCATTGATAGGCTCTCCAACCGTCCCCAACACTTTGAGGGAACTGAGATCATAACGGCGAACATAATCAATATCTTCCTTCATCAAAGCACGGATAGCTGTGGGTGCCGTATAGAAATGGGTTACACTGTACTTTTCAACGACTTCCCACAAACGGCCGGCATCAGGATACATGGGAGTACTTTCAAAGATGATTCCGGATACTCCATTTAACAACGGTCCATAAATAATATATGAGTGCCCCGTAATCCATCCGGCATCGGCAGTACACCAGTATATATCATCTTCATCAACCTGGAACACATTTCGTAAGGTATAACTGGTATATACCATATATCCGCCACAGGTATGAACCTGTCCTTTCGGCTTTCCTGTTGAACCCGAAGTATAAAGAATAAAAAGTGGATCTTCGGCATCCATCTCGACGGCTTCGTGTTCTCTGGAAACTTCACGTATTAATAGATGCCACCACTCATCACGCCCTTCCTTCCATTCAATGTCATTATCAGCATGCTGGCAAACAATGACACTTTCTACTGTAGAGCAGCTTTCCAGCGCTTCGTCAGAAATTTCTTTGAGGGGTACAAGCTTGTTTCCGCGCCGCAAGCCATCATTGGTAATCAACATTTTGGCATCACAATCCTGGATGCGGTCTGCCAATGACTGTGCTGAAAAGCCGGCAAATACGATCGAGTGAACGGCTCCGACACGGGCACAGGCCAGTGCTGCTATGGTCAGCTCGGGTGTCATTGCCATATAAATTGCGACCCGATCTCCTTTCTCAATGCCCTTCGATTCCAGTACATTAGCAAATTTACAGACTTGCTGATGGAGCTCTTTATACGAAATGCTCCGCGTTAAACCATCCGGCTGATTGGGCTCAAAGATAAAGGCTGTTTTATCACCGCGCTCTTCCAGGTGACGATCCAGACAATTTTCGGTAATATTTAATTTTCCGCCTTCAAACCACTTTACATTTCCTTCTTCAAAACTTCCGCTGTGCACATTATCCCAGGGTTTGTGCCAGTCAAAAGTTTCGGCATAATCGGCCCAAAAACTTTCAGGGTTTTCAATACTTTGTCCATATACCTTCTCATATTCCTCAAACGAGCTGATTGTGTGTTCCTGCATAATACTATTTCAATTCCGTAATTTTAATTATCAATGAATTCCCCTTCAGTGACTATGTTAAATAATTTAGAGACATAATCAAGGTTTGATATCTAAAAAAAAGATAAAGAATATTAAAATCTACGCAATTTTTTTGCAATCACTTATGCAGATAGTGGTAACAGGCTCTAGTCAATCTCCCTAAATCCCTCTTCTCCAAAGCTTGTCTCGACCACAGTCGGGGAGGGACTTTAAAGAATTGCTCAAAAACTGAGGCATGCTACTCAAATAGACCATGAGTTCCTCCTTGGAGAAGGAGGACAGGAGGATTGATTTAAGTTTAACTCAATAAACATACCATTAGAATCTTCCTATTGGTCTGTTATTTCTCGGGCCGGACCGGGATACCGAATTTCTTCCACCAGATCCTGAACATCCTCAGGAGGATCGGCGGTAAATCTTGAAATAGTTATAGCCACGACTAAGTTAACGATCATAGCTACCGTCCCAAACCCTTCGGGGGATATGCCAAACCACCAGTCAGCTTCGGTACCGCCTCCGAAACCTCCCAGTTTGTATTTGATCATATAGAAAAGCATCAGCACAATACCAACAATCATACCCGTAATGGCACCCTGCCGGTTCATTTTCTTATCAAAGATACCTAACAAGATGGCCGGAAAGAAAGAGGCGGCCGCTAATCCAAAGGCCAGGGCTACCGTTGCCGCTACAAATCCCGGGGGATTGATCCCAAAGTAGCCTGCCACAACCACGGCAAAGCCAGCCGCTATACGTGCCCAGACCAGCTCAACTTTTTCCGTTATCTCCGGCATAATCTGTTTTTTAATCAGATCATGCGAGATACTTGTCGATATAACCAGTAACAATCCTGCGGCTGTAGATAAGGCTGCTGCCAGTCCACCGGCGGCCACCAACGCAATCACCCAGTTGGGCAGGTTGGCAATTTCCGGATTGGCCAGTACCATGATATCTTGATCGATTGTAAGCTCATTCTGCTGCTCGTTGGCCACATACTGGATTTTTCCATCGCCATCTTTGTCATCGAAAGATAGCAGCCCGGTCTCCTCCCAGTTGGTAAACCAAGCCGGAACTTCATCGTATTGCTCGTTAGAGACGGTTTCAATCAAGTTTACGCGTGCAAAAGCGGCTATGGCCGGGGCTGTGGTATAAAGGATTGCAATAAAAAGAAGTGCGTAGCCTACGGATTTACGGGCATCACGGACTTTGGGCACGGTAAAAAACCGGACAATAACATGCGGAAGTCCCGCCGTGCCAACCATAAGAGCCAGCGTAATGGCAAAGACATCTATGGTTGATTTTGTCCCGGAAGTATATTCTGCAAATCCTAATTCTTGGTGTAGCTGGTTCAGCTTTTCCAATAGAAATGTACCTGATCCATCGGCTAAAGTGCTTCCAAAACCAAGCTGCGGTACAACATTACCCGTAAGCTGAAAAGAGATAAAGAAGGCCGGTACCATATAGGCAAAGATCAGGATGCAGTACTGGGCTACCTGTGTGTAGGTAATGCCTTTCATCCCGCCCAGCACAGCATAGAAAAAGACAATGACCATCCCGATATAAACACCCATGTTGATCGGGACTTCCAGGAATCGGGCAAAAACGACACCAACTCCGCGCATCTGTCCCGCTACGTAGGTAAAAGAAACGATGATGGCACAGACCACCGCGACCGTTCGGGCCACATTCGAATAATATCGATCGCCGATAAAATCAGGAACGGTAAACTTTCCAAACTTACGCAGGTAAGGGGCCAGCAGCAGTGCCAAGAGCACATAACCACCGGTCCACCCCATTAAATAGACACCGCCGTCGTACCCCATAAAGGCAATGAGCCCCGCCATAGAAATAAATGATGCGGCTGACATCCAGTCTGCGGCGGTCGCCATGCCATTGGCTAAGGGCGGAACTTTACTGCCCGCTATATAAAAATCACTTGTAGAGCCTACTCTCGACCAGATAGCAATGCCAATGTAGAGTGCAAAGGTCAGCCCTACCAGAATATATGTCCATGTTTGAATATCCATATCCAATAAATTTGTCGTTAATCCCTGTTATCCTTCGTGTACATCGAATTTTTTGTCGAGCCTGTTCATCAGCCACACATAGACAAATATGAGTACGACAAATACATAAATTGATCCCTGCTGGGCGAACCAGAAACCAAGTTTAAATCCTCCTATCTGGATACTGTTCAATGGCTCTACAAGGAGTATTCCACATCCAAACGAAACGATAAACCAGATACTCGTTAGAATACCCACATAGCGGAGATTAGCATGCCAGTATTCATCCATATTCTTTTCCTTTCCCATCTCATCATCCTTTAATTATACCTTATCAAATATCGACTGGCCACCGATCCCTTTGCCGGCCCAGCCGTTATATTACAAACCTGAAAAACAAGCTATAACTTAACAATATAGATCTGAAGTGCAAGCAGCGATAAGAATAATTTTAACCATATAAAATAAAAACCTCCTGCACAAACATGTATACATTCCAATGCCCGATAAGAATGGTTTTATGTTTTATATGCAAACCAAAACTATTGATAATCTCTCAACGCTTTCTAAAAGTCTCTGGGGGGATATACCAAGCCATAAATGCCCAGCTACTTGTTCCATTTCCGCTGGAAACAGTAGTGCAGCCGACTTAGAATACGTGACTTTTTAGTCCGCACATTGGCTTCTGAAATACCAAAATGCTCACTGGCTTCTTTGGTCGTTATGTCAGGATTTTCAAGTATATGCTCAATAAACGCTCTCGATTTTTTTTTGAGGTTATTTAAACACACTTCCAATATCTTTTGCCGATCTTCATCCTGCAAGTTTTCTATCTGTTGGCCGGGATCTTCCAAATGCTGCTCATAATTTTCTATATCCTCCAGAGTGCCGGTATCTTTGTTCCACTTGTCTTTTTTCATCCAAAAATACTCATTACGGCAAACCTTAATGAGGTAACTGAAAATTTGCTTTTCATTCCGAATTTTATCTTTCAAGATCTGCTCATAAACAATGATAAGCGCTCGTTGTGTACATTCTTCAGCCTCTTGCTTATCTGCCCCCAATACTACCTTGGCATAATCTCTAAGTCTTGAAGTGAGTTCTTTCAGTAGCCTGTTTACTGTACCCTGATCACCTTCTTTCAGGGCATATACAAATTCGGAATAATCAACTCTGGAAGAACTCAATTGATGTGTAAATCTTAATTATCCAACTAATTTTCCGGCTAAGCCAATAATAAAGCCAAACATTTCCTTATTCGAATATATAACTATTAATAAATCATCCAAATCTCACCTGATAAAAAAATTTTAAAACCCATCCGACTAAATCTTTTAAATAATTGTTTTCATTAAACTTAAAGTCATGAAAATGGCATCTTATTTATAGAAAATAATATCTTATTTGCACTAAATATTACTTTTACTCAAATTATTTTGTAACAATTGTCTTTCTTTCCACTCTTGTTAATGTAATGGTTATAGGCTTTCAGGGCCTTATTAGCTTAAAAAATTACCCCATTACACTTTTTTATAAAACATCAAATACCTCAATAAAATCAAGGACTCATTATGAAATCTTTCGCTCAGAAACTCATCGCTCTCTCATTCATTATCGCTCTTGCTACTGGTTGTGCTTCATCCGTAACTGACGCTGGCTTAAGCCCCGAAGCTGATACTCCTCAAACGGAACAGGTCACTCCCGATCAGCCAGATAATCCTTTCGGTACTGAGCAAGATGTCCAACCTATCGTAGATAAACCCGAGTAAAATACGTGATTTACGTCATCCAAAGATGATGGCATAATTTCTTATAACAGCCAAGAAGCGGATATCTGATAGCCTAACTTATTGAACTTGTTGGATTAGAATAGTATAGAATATTTTTTTAATGTGTAGATAGTAAAATTTACACCTATACCTTCTAATCCAATGTGGCTATTAGTCATACTTCTTGGCTTTTTTCAACCTGCTTCGGGGTCAACATCAAGTAATCCAATACTTGATCAGGCCAAAGCCCAGGGACAATACTATATTCAACAAATCCAGGAGAGGAATAAGCTGGATGAACATTTGTGGGCACTTACAGAGTTAAGTACATCGAACCCGCAAATAAAGAACTTTATTGAAAAAGAAGTCAACGAGATAGAACCCAACAGTGAGGTTCTCAATCTTTTTCGTGATATCGAAGAGACTACAGAAAAACAGCTAAAAAAAATAGTATTTAAAACCGGCTCTAAAAATATTCTGATTGCCCTCCTATTATCAGATATCCCCAACAAAGAGAAAATTTATAATAATTTTGTTAGCTCATTTGGCTTTCAAAATTCTGGATCTATTAATTATCAAGCTATATGCCGTGCTATATTACAGCGTAAGAAGATATCAAGTCATACTCTTTCTGCCGAATCGTTTCAACTGATCCATTTTTTCCTAATTTCAGATAAAAAACGTCGGGAATTTATTTCAGAAGATTACCTGAAAAAGATTGCAGCTAATTGGAAACCCAAACCTCAGGCAAGTAGCCCAAGCAGTTTAAATTTAAAAAGCATCACTCTTTTACAGTCTCTTTACTTACTTGATCGTTATGCAGAGATCACCCCTCTCCATCGTTCGGTTTTTCGTTCTAACCTATTTCCAACCTCAGCATTAAAGCTCCGATTCTATCGCTATATCGACTACTCGATCTACAGGACCGGTCGTTATGACCAAAACTTAGAACTTATCCGAAACTCCCTGCTTCCACTGACAAAATATCTGAATGATAAAAAGGCCGAATTAAGTGCGAAACAGCTGCTGGGCGTTTACTTATACAGTATTGGGAAGCTTCACCAGGCACGAGATACCTACCAACAGGTTTTAGCAGAAATTGACGACAAAAGGATAGGTATTAATCGTACGTCCCTCTACAATAATTTGGGTATCACTTATCTGAAGCTAGGCGAGTATGACAAATATTTAGAACTTCAGTTCAAAGCTTTGGAAAAAGCAATAGAGGTAGAAAATTATGCTCATGAATTAGACATCTATAATAACCTGTTTGTTTATTACAAAAGACTTAATGACCGAGAAAATGCTATAGATTATCTTAATAAAGCCTTAACCATAGCTCAACGAAAAGAACACTCTGAAGATTTAGGCATCATTTATATCTCTTTAGGATCCACTTCCCGAAAATTCAATGACAATCTTCAGGAATCTCAGTCATATTTTGCTCAGGCAAAAAAATATATAGATCCTCAGAATAACACGAAATACTTTATTGAACTACTCAATGAACAAGCGGAAACTTATGAGCAACAAAAAAAGTTTGAGCAGGCTTTAGTCAAGCATAATCGTGTTCTTGGATTGACGCCCCAAAAAGAGAACAACCCTACTTATATCGATGCCCTGGTCAATAAAGCTCTGATCAATCTGAAAATGGATCGGCTGCAAACGGCCAAAAAACTAATTGATCAATTTAGTTCCTCCCAATTACAGTATCTTGATTTTGAACAAATCGTCAAGGCTAATACTGTCAGGGCTAACTACCTGGAGGAAACGGGACAGCACACAGAAGCCCTGGAACTGCTTCGTCCAACTCTTGAACAGGTATTGGAACGTGCCCAAAGCAGCACGGATTTACAAAGCGGATATTGGCATATTGCTGATGAATACCTTGATGCTTTTGATCTTGCTATAAATGTTCACCTCAAGCAGAATCAACCGGAAAAAGCCGTAACGATTTTAGATCAGCTTAAAACCATTAATGATGCTTCTATTTACCAGAACCCCCTTGTCAAGGCGAGTTTACTTAATGAGTCGGAGCTGACGCAGTATAAAAATATTACCAATAGCCTTAATACACAGCGGAAAAACCTTTTGACCGTTCCAGAGGATAAGAAGTTTACGGTTAAGCAACGTATAAACGAATTAGAGTTGCAAAAACGAAAGTTTGATCGCAAGATTTCCTCTCAGACTGATCGCAACTCTGTTTCTATCTCAGAAATCCAGACTAAATTATCGGCACGGAAACTTATCCTGCATATTACCGAACTCAATGATTTTTATTACCTAGCAAGGATAAGCCGTTCGGGAGTATCTGTTGATAAAGTTCCGTTTAACAAACAAACGCGTAAACTTTTTACCAATGCTGTTCAGCAAGTTGCCAACCACACTACTAATCTCGATTCACTTTATGCTATTTCAGAACTCTTAGGAGTTGAAGGCATTCCGGATCGCATTAAAGAAATTACGGTAGTACCTGACAGCTATCTCTATCAGCTACCGGTAGATATTCTTCCTCTAAAAAGGCCACCACACCCTTATAGTTACGGTGCCACTCAATACTTTATCGAAAAATACCAAACGCACTATATCACGTCCCTCAATAGCTTTGATAAAGAAAACCAAAATGCTGCAAGCCGACAATATAAATGGAATTACATCGGCTATGGAATTTCGGAATTTGACACCCATTCCAACAAGAACCTGGTCCCCTTACCCTTTGCTCAAGAGGAAGTTACTTCCATAAAAAATCGCCTTAGCAACCTCCAAAATTTACAGACCTTTACCAATACAGGTAGTAAAAAAACAACCTTTTCTCGTACTGCTCCAGAGGCTCGCATTTTACATCTGGCTACCCACAGCGAGGTTTCGGAACGGGACCCCCTGTTCTCAACAATATACTTGAGTAAAGAAGACAGCGCCAACACTACAAATAATTTTACGGACCAACTTTTTGCATACGAACTTTTTGGGCTCAACTTAAGTAATGAAATGATTATGCTAAATTCCTGTAAATCCGGCTCCGGCTCCTATATTCAGGGCACAGGAATTATGGGCTTTAGTCGGGCATTACAGTACGCCGGGGCCAATTCATTGGTTCTCAATATTTGGTCCGTCAATGATATGCTCGCTTCTGAATTTGCTATACACTTTTATGAACAGCTTAATGAGGGCAAATCCAAGGCTGAAGCATTACAGAATACCAAACGCTACTTTTTGGCTTCCAAAAATGCGAGTCCTCATTTCTGGGGCCCATATATGCTGATTGGTAATACTGACCCTATTGTAGAGCCTAATAGAACGATGAATCTTGCAATGGCCGGTTCATTTATCTTCTACTTTTTACTACTTGTCATTCTTTCTTATTTGCACCAAAAGGGAATATTATTGCGAGGGCAGTCATAGTAACAAATAGATTTATTTGGAATAAAGAAGGGGGAACTAAGCAATAACCTTGGCCGCTACTCAAGAGATTTCGTGCAAAAAAAGAGAGGGTAGTTACACCCTCCCGTAGGAACTATTCTAAAAAATTCTGCTAGACTATCAGTAGGATAGAATCCGTGATAATTTCTTATTCTGATAATGCATCGAGATAACGTTCTGCCACACGACGATAGGCTCCGTTAAGCTCGTAAGCTTTTTGCATATCTGCCCGCGCTTCTGAAATCAACTCTTTTTGCAGATAGGCATTCCCCCGATACCAATATGCTTTCTCCAGCGATAGCACATCAATATCTGCCTGTCCATTTTGCTCAATAACATTGCCATAGACTTTTATCGCTTGGCTATATTCGGCTTTGTTATAATATAAAGAACCAAGTGTTAAGCTCAGTTCAACCTTCTTGTCTGAGGCTAATGCTGCATTCTGAAGCTTACCTTCCAGCAAGTTGATAGCCTGCGTATCATTACCTTCATTAGCAAGTATAATCGCTTTTTCGACGGCATCCTCTTCGTTCTCAGATGACAGTGTGCCATCTGATGAACGATAATACTGAAGTTCAACATCATCTACAGGAGAAATGAGTTGTTGCGTTGACTGGGAAGCAAAGTTAATAACGCCAAATACCGTTACCAAAATAGCTACCACAGCAGCTGCTGCATAGTACACATAGGTTGACAATGGAGTAACCTTTGCAGTTTCTTTGCGCTTATCCACAATCCCCTTAAGGTTGGCCACGCTCTTCATATAATCCATATACCTCTCATCCTGGATTAACTCTGCCCAAAGCTCATCAACTTCACGAGCAGAAAGCTGCCCCTCTACATAGAGATCAATTTTATGTTTTAATTCTTCGTTATTTAGTTGCTCAATCATAATTTTTCCAATTTATTTTTCGGAAAAAGATCCTGATAGTGTTAATCTTTTTTACTTTTATACATCCAACGTTCCTTTAAACTCCCAAAAGAACGAAATTATTTCCTGCGATCATGTCAAATTTAGATTGCCAGGGAAATATTTAATCCCTTCATTAAACAAGAGTGGTCAAAAAGGGGATTTGTTACAAAAAAGTTAAAAAAACATTCCATCCAATATTATTTACTCCCAAAATAACTGTTGTAATCTCATTTAATCCACGTATTTTAGACCCTAATACAACTTTCATTATAAGCCATTCCGAATCTACGAATGAAGAATTGGAAATTAATTATATCCATAACCACCCTTATGATGGTGATTTCAGGATGTAAAAACAAACAGGATATATCCCTGTCAGGTTCGATTGATTATGTTGGGTCGGCGGATATTTATATTAGTCAACAGCCACTGCATTATAAATATTCGGATAAAATAAGATATCCCTTACAACCTAACCAAAATGGTGCATTTTCCCTTTCGATCCCGGTTGATTCTGCCGAAATCGTAGAGCTTCATATTAATGAACAGTCGTACCCCCTCTATATTCAACCAGACAAACCGCTGAAGATAACCATAAATCGCGGTCAATTCCCTAAATTTGTAGCTATTGAAGGCTATCAAAAGCCCTGGCAAACGACCTATGCTGAATTTTGGGAACAAGAACAAGCCTTATTACAAAGGGTCGCGCAACAAATTACAGCTTTCAGGGAAGGCGATTCCACCTCTGTATTGCCACTTTATGAAGAACGCTATCAATTAGCAGGTCAATATTTTAGCCAAACTCCTTTTGAAAAGCTGTACTTTCAATCCGTTGGAGAGTATCTGGTAAAGCGCCTCGAATACATTACATATAACAGAAATAATCCTGGTTTTGACACGCAGAAAGAACGACAGCAGGTGCTACAGAAGGCCCGGGAACTTAATTTTTTCTCTTTTGAGTCCCTGCATGCCCAGCGTGCCGGAATCAGAGACTTTACAAACGCATTTGCCAATACTTTTGGCGTTGCCGACAGTCTCCAGGAGAAATACGACCAGCAGCTTATGCAGTACGACATCAAACGATTGGGGTACCCAACGCTCGATTCTGCGCGGACCTCAGTTCTGCAATATATAGATGGACGAAAGGCCCGGGCTTATGCCCAACTGCATCTTGTAGCTGAACGGGTTGGCGAAATGCCGCTCGATATTGCTACGCCAAGTTATCAAAACTACTTAGAAGAATATTCCGATTTTCCTCGCTACACCTCTTTCCTCGAATCGTTCTATGCGGATATTAAAAGCGTATCTCCCGGTCAACCTGCCATCCCTTTTGCCTTGCCCGATGCCAATGAAAAAATCGTGCAGATGAAAGATTTTCGCGGTAAATATGTACTCCTCGATTTCTGGGCCAGCTGGTGTATTCCCTGCCTCGATGCCTTTCCATATATGAGAGAAGCCTATCAAAATTATTCTCGCGACCAATTTGAGATCGTAGCTATTTCTATTGAAGAAGATAGTCTGCGATGGAGACAGGCTCTGGAACAGTTCGATAATCCCTGGCCCCAACTTTATGGAGGACAGAGCTTCCAGCAGCCGACCTTCCAAACCTACCGGGGAGGTGGCATTCCTTTTTATGTTTTGGTAAGCCCAGAGGGTAATATCATTCGCTATAATGATGTTCGTCCCTCCTTTAACCTATCCCAGGTTTTAGATAGCTTAATTACTCCTTCGAACCCCTAAGAACTATTATTCTATGAAGCGCACTATCATTCTGCTAATAGTATGCATTACAAACCTGACAGGTATCGGCTGCAGCCAGGATAATACCTCACAAGAAGCTGAAAAGGCATCTCTGGACCAAAAGATCGGCCAAATGCTTAACATAGGATTCCGGGGAATGGCCATTGCCGACACCAATCATATTGTACGTGATATTCGTCAGTATCATCTTGGCGGCGTTACACTCTTTGATTATGATGTTCCCCTCGATACAGCTGCCCGTAACATTGGCAGCCTGCAACAGGTAAAAAAGTTGACACAAGATTTACAATCCCGGGCTCAAACGCCTCTTGTTATTGCTATCGATCAGGAAGGCGGCAAAGTGGCTCGGCTTAAACCCGAGCGAGGGTTCCCGAATTCAGTTTCAGCTCAGTATTTAGGTACGCTGAATAATATTGACAGTACCCGCTACTATACTCAAAAGATGAGCCAATCCCTTTCTAATTTAGGTATCAATGTAAACCTGGCCCCGGTGGTGGATCTGAATACCAATCCACAAAATCCGGTCATTGGAAGTTTAGAGCGCAGTTTTTCTGCTGATCCTCAAACAGTAGTCAGACATGCAACGGCCTACATTAATATGCTGCATAAGTTCAACGTTCTGAGTGTTCTGAAGCACTTTCCCGGACATGGCAGCTCAAAAAAGGACTCACATCTGGGGGTTGTAGACGTCACAGAAACCTGGGAGCAAAAAGAACTCATCCCTTACCGCGAGCTTATCAACTCAGGTACGGCGGATATGATTATGACCGCCCATATCTTTAATGCTCGCTGGGATTCGACCTACCCAGCCACGCTGTCCAAGGCTGTAATAACCGGCATGCTACGCGAGGAGCTCGGGTTTGAAGGGGTTGTGATGTCAGATGATTTGATGATGGGAGCGATTCGTGAGGAATATGGACTCAAGACAGCCATTAATCAAGCCATTTTAGCGGGTGTAGATGTACTATCCTTCGCTAATAATTCTGTTTATGATCCCGATATAGTACCAAAAGCTCATAACATCATTAAAGAGCTTATTGAAGAAGGCCAGATTTCACGCAACCGTATTGATGATTCCTATCAGCGGATCATGAAAATGAAAAGCCGGTTGTCGACAAAGAGAAACTAAAATAGCATATTATTCCTCATCTTCTTTGCGTCGACGAACCATTATAGCTCGAAACCAGAGGATGCCAATGCCAATGAACGGAATAGCATACACTAAGACAGCAATAGGACCAATGTTTCCGTCAGGTGTAGCTTCAACTTCAGAGTGAAGCTCTCCTTCCCAGCCTGTCCCTTTTATCACAACCCGCACCTTCCACATTTCGCCCTTATCAAATTCCACTTCCGTATTATATCGTACACTTCTTGTTACTTGACGTTCAGCGTCATAAAGTTTTTCACTGAGCCTTCCAGAAGTAGGTGCTACTCCAATCTGTACTGAATTGATGTCCATCGATTGGGTGGCTGACTTTCTGGGATCAAAAACCACAAAAAAAGTACCGATGCCGATATCCGGATCGGTCCAGACTGATACTAAATAGGGACCCACTTCCTGATCTATGATGATAGGGAATGGCGGGCCTTCATGGGATTCCACTGCCGGGGGTAACAGCAACAGAAACATTACAAGCACGAAGGATCTCCAGCTCCAGTCGTTTATATTCGTTACATTAATTTTCATATTATGCTGCATTCATTTAGTCTCCAAACCCTGTTTTATCCTCCCAGGAACGTTCCACGCATCTCCATCGGTTGATTGAGTAACCACACGGCAGCCCCACATAAAATTAGGCATAGAATAGCCCACGGTATAAAAGCCTGCCAGGGTCGTGCTTTATATTCGCGAAATGAAATACGATATATTGCTAAGAGAGAGCCCAGCAGCCCCAATCCAAGAAATCCTATCTCCAGGGGATACACAAGTCCGGGCGGCATGCCGGATAAGCGCCACAGCGGATCTCCCAAGATGGGTATTCCCCAACTGGTCAGCATGCTCTGGATGACGGGGATAAAGGTCCAAAGCCCCGTTAGAAAGTGAAAACTATAGTGGGCGACCCAAAGCCCAAATCCAAAAGGAACAAGCGCATAGGAGTAGCGCATGATGACCGGCAGCAGCTTCTCCCCTGTTTTCGTCCATTTACTGGTGGCGTAGGCGGCTGATCCTAATAATATAACTGGCTCGACAACGAGCATTAGGAAAAAGAGCGTACTCAGGACGGGAAGCTCAGAAGTCGTATTTAAAATACCTGCCAGCCAACGCTGAAAGGCATAGACCGGGCTAACCATTCCAAAAGCATTTAGCAGTGCTCCAAAGGTAAAGACCAGTGCAAGGACCGAGATATCCGGTCGGTTGGTAAAACGCCCAATACCCGACCGACGGGTCTTCTCCCACAGTTCGCTTCCCGGCACTTTGGTTGATATTGCTACATTATCATGGGGACAGGCATGAACACAATCCAGACAAAACGTACAATCCATATTGCCTGTTTTCCTGGGTTGAAAAAGAGCCAGCTCACACCCCCGTTGCACAATTTCATCATGATTATCAGGATGCCGTATACCCTTGATACAGTCTTTGGTTGTGCAATCCAGACAGGTATCGGGATTCGCTACTTGTACCTCAAAAGGTGAAACGGTTGAGGAGATAAAGTTAAACTGCCCAATAGGACAAACGTATTTACAGAAGGATGCTTTTTTAAAGAAAGTATCCACCAAAAGTGCCGCCGCAAAATAGGAAATGATGATCCAAGCCGTCCACCAGGGAGATCCCCAGAGATCAAAATATTCGTAAGCAAAAAGTACCAAAACAAATAAGCCGATGGAGAGCCATTTATTGCGCAGCCATCGAGGCCAGCTACGAACGGGAGCAGAAAAGCGTCGGGCCAGTTCACGTGGTAGCATAAACGGACAGGCCATACAAAAAACATTCCCAACGACTAATAACAATAATACGAGCAACCCGCGGTAATGCACCCAAGTAAATAACGTCGACAAGTTTCTGGGTGCCAGCTGCGGGCCCAGGAGTCCGTGTAAAATCATGGCAACAGCAATAACAAGCATCACACTTTGCATGGCCATCCGTGAATGCTGCCAGCGCAGAAATTTACCGATAATCGGCAACTGCAGTAAATCTGTTCCCGGAAAACTATTTTGAGAACTCATGGTGCTGTACGTTTATATCTACTTTTCTGATCGAACCCCGGCTATCTCAATTTGCTTCCTGACTTCACGCCCGTCAGCCAATGTCGACTTAACCAAAATAAACCAGTCGCCCCCCATGGTAAACTTTATATTGGCCGAATATTTTCCCGGAGCAATTTCTTCAGCGGTAGTTAAAACCGGCTGCATACCCGGGTGAGACATGTTACCTTCCAGTTTAACTTCAGCCCCTTTAATTAATTGCTCGGTACTATCTCGTAATGTAAAATCAAGCTGTGCCATGCCTGCGCTGGGAGGGTTAGGGGTTATTTCCCACTGAAGGTTGATGTCTGGGTCAGCATCATCAGAAGGTGCACACCCAACTGCAGCCAGACATACGATCATAACGATACACATTTGTACCAAAGAAACACAGTACAGGTAATACTTACATCTACTCATCGTCCAGGTTCACTATTAATCCTTTGGATATAAAATATTAGGCTGCAGATGATTTGGGCTGTACCACACAGCTACACTTGATATGTGATTTTTCGCCGGCTGGCGGAAACATATGCAAATACATTCCGATGATCATCGGAATAAATACAAGCGTATTATAGATCAGGTGTAATTCAACTCTGGGGACCCAAAGCTGAACAATACTGATGGGCACGGGTGAGTTAAATAGGTTTTCTCCAACAAGAGCCTGCCCCTGCAGTATCATATGCTCAATATGGTGCCAGAACTGAATTCCAAAAGAAATCATCCACCATGTGTAAGCATTACCTGTAAAGCCTTTGCGGAAAATCCATAACGCCATAAGCATAATGATGGCATAGCCGTAATGCAAAATTTCTGAGGATATGAGCGCTGGAAAATAAAGCCCCAATACTCCTAATGATTCGGGGATGGGCCACCCCAGCACGTATACCTGGTAAGCCTGTGCCAAATGCTCGGCCCAATGGGCAAGTACAACGGCCATGAATAACTGTAGCCCTCGTTCATGCCAAACGGTATTTAATTTATGTACAAATTGATTATATGAAGACTGTAATGGTGTGTTTGTATCAGCTGCTGATTCTCGAGCAGCAATTTCTTGTGCCATATTTCCCATGTATCAATTATTGACGGTTATTCCCTTTCATAAAAAGAGCCCTTATTTAATTTGATATTATAAAATCAATTGAATTGAATAACAAGTATCTCTAATGAACTATCTCATATAAAAACTGGCGGGTTCAAGGTAGCCCTTATCATATACCTATACTATTATCCATCTTGGTCTAAGGTACCTTCCCAACGAGGTTGTACTTTGGATCCGTAGAGACGTGCATACTCACGACTAAAAGCTGCTCCAATTAATATAATCTGGGCATTATAGTAAATCCAGATTAAAAAAATCACAAATGATCCAGCTGTTTTGTAGGTTGGCTGAAGGGATGAGGTGGTCAAATACCAGCCTACCAACGATTTGCCTAATAAAAATAGCAATGCTGTGACCAATGCCCCAACGGCAAGATCACGGAAACGGACCTCCAGGTCGGGCAAAATTTTAAACATCATCATAAAAAATATTAGCGCCAACATTATATTGACAGCACTACTGCCCAGTTGTATCAAAAAAAGCTCTTCGCTGCCGAACAAGGGCAACAGGGCTTGCTCCATGACATAGATAATACTTTCAGAAAGCAGGCTCAGAAAAAAAAGCAGGCTGATGGAACCTATAAAAAGCAGCGCCCGCAACCGGTCCCATAAAAAAGCCCGAACGGTACTTAACTCTGCCTCTCGGACGTTCCAAACTACATTCAGACTCTTTTTCAACTGGGTAAGCAGTGTGGTAGCTCCAAAAACCAAGGTGACCATTGCTATTATTGAAGACCAAAGCCCTGTAGAGTTCCTACCGGCACCCTCTACCATTGATTGTATGGCTTCTGATAATTCTGGTCCTACAACGGCATCCAACATTTTCTGCAGTTCATTCTGCCCCATTTCACCACCCAGCACCACACCAAGCAGCCAAACTAAAAGAATAATCAATGGCGCCGTGGAGAAAATACTGTAAAAAGCTATAGCTGCGCTATGGACTCCTAAATCGATACTACCTATACGCTGGTAGGTACCGATAAGTAGGGCCTTAACTTGTTGAAAAAGTGTTTGATCTGAATTCACAACAAAGGGCGTCCGTTATTTAGAGGCATTTACTTTGGGCAAAAATATACAGTATTTAGGGATAGATGAAATTATTCATTGAAGGATGGTATATATGCATCTTCCTTATAGTTATAGCTGGTATATCCAACAGTTTAAAAAAGCCAAAGATACCTCAGAAACGTTTCTTCTTTCAGTGGATGACCGAGATTTCCTGCGTCCGCCTGCTGATGATCAATGGGCCATTGCCGAGTGTTATGATCATCTGATTAAGTTTGGATATCTCTACCTCCAAAATATGGAGCCGGCATTAGCGGCCAACTACACAACAACTGATAACCTGCAGCAACCATTTAAGCCGCGATGGATTACACGGAAAGTCATTTCATTCTTTGCCCCACCTTATAAAATGAAGGTTAAAACCTTTACGCAGATGAAACCCGCCCCCGTCTCTGGATATAACCGGATGGAGCTACTTAATGACTATATCAGTCTCCAGGATCGTCTTATTGCTGAACTGGAAAAAGGTCAACAACAGCAGACCAACTTAGGTGCCGTGATGGTAGAGCATCCTATCTTTTCTATCCTTAAAATGACGCTTTCAGAATGTTTTGCTATTGTTGAGGTTCACCAGAGGCGGCATCAATGGCAGGCTGAACAAACCCTGAAAATGTTGGAAGATAAATTATAGCCAGCCTGTAGCTTATTGATATTCTTCTCTTTATGGGAAATCCTTTGCAAAACTGGGCTTGTCATCCTGAATTCAGTTCAGGATCTCCCTTCAAAGGCTGCCAAAAGTATGAGATTCTGTCCCGAATGCTATCTGATCCAGAATGACAAGAGGTGATCGTTTTGCAAAAGGCCTCTATGAAGTACTATTTATTCTTGTATTTATAATAGGGAAAGAGAAATAACCCAAAGGGTTCCTGCCCTTCCTTGTCTATAGACTGGTGATGACGCTGGTGGGCATATCTGATCAACCGCATAATCTTGCTATCACTCTTGAAGGGCATAAACCGTTTGTGGGCAAACAGATCGTGGATCACAAAGTACAGCAGCCCGTAAATAGCAATCCCAAGCCCAATAGCAAAACTCATCGATTCAACAGGTGCTTCCATCCCGCGATACATCAGGTATATTGAAACGGCCCCGAAAAAGAGTGAAAACAGATCGTTTAACTCAAAAGCCCCATGTGTGGGCTTATGATGCGTTTGGTGTATCTCCCAGAGCAGCCCATGAAAAACAAAACGGTGAACCAGATAGGAAATAACTTCCATCCCGGCAAATCCACAAACAACCCATCCTATAAATTCCAGTATTGCCATGACACTATGTGTTCACTCTAAGTTTTAAATTGTATCAGTCCCCATATAAATATCAAAAATAGGGACCTAATACCAACAAAAGTTTGTTAGAGATACACAATTACAATGATGTGGGTGTAAGCTATGGAAGATTTTAGCATCACAGATATTTATTCTGGCAACGTAGATCGTACCCCAAAGCAGGATGCCAATCGATTTCGGAAAGAGACGGGCTTTCCGTCACCGGCTCGCGATCATTTTGAGAAACCACTTTCTCTTGATGAATACATAATTAAACGTCCTGCAGCCACGTTCTTTGTACGAGTGAAAGGCGATGGGCTGAATAAAATTGGAATTTTTTCGGATGATATTTTGGTTGTAGATCGTTCAATATCAGCTTCGCCCGGGCATGTAATTGTTGCCATCCTGGAGGGTGAAATGGTTGCTCGGAATCTGGTTAAACAAGGTAAGGATATCTATTTATCCCAGAAAAAAAGCCTGGATGGCGCCACCAAAATTACGGATATGCTCGATTTTGAAGTTTGGGGAGTTGTCTCTCATGCTATCCATAAATATATTTAATACTGATTGACGTTTGATATGACTGATTTCGATCCAGAAACGCTTAAGATAAAGCTAGCGCTTGCAGATGCTGCAACAGACCTCTATTTAGAGGAAGATGGTGATTTCCTTATTAAGGATGTCGCTGAAGCCGTTGATATAAAACCCGGAGAAGTCTTCAACTACTTTCCCAATAAAGATGCCATTCTGCAGTTTTATTATGCCTCTATTGTCTTCCGCTATCAGCTGATGCTCGATGAAATAGATTCATTCGATACCTACACGCTCAGCGAAAAGTTCTCGAACTTTGCCTACGCCAGCTTCGATATGCTCAATGAAAAACGGGCGTTTGTAGAGCAAACATTTGGCCGTCTTATCTTGCGCTCCTATGGCAAAACCGATTTTGAAAAAGAAATTGAAGGCCTAATTGAGCAGTTTCTTGACGAAGATCCTCGACTTTCGGCCAGTTCCGAGATGGTCAAAAATGGTTGTTTCTACAGCTTCCTGCGGATGAAATACCTTGGCTTGGTTCGCTTCTGGATTTCCGACGAAAGCGAAGGCCATGAGCTAACGATGGAGCTGACGGATAAGCTCACCAACTTCTTGCAAGAACTTATGTACAACTCCATCGTTGACCAAGGGTTTGAATTAGGCAAATTTTTATACTCCAACAAAAAAGCCTTCCTCAATAATATTCCGTTTGTCAAACAGATATTTTCCAAAATAGAAATTCGATAATTTATGAGTAACGACTTTCCCTCTTCAAAATTTGAGCGCGGTAAAATTTTTGCCAAAACAGGCCTTAAAGTAGGAACCAACTATGCCAAACGATATCTCAAGAAATCGATGGGCCAGGAAGAAAGCGAAGAAGAGGGGCGCCAGTTCCACACCGATAATGCCCGGCAGGTGTTCAACGAATTCACCAAACTCCGCGGCACGGCGCTAAAGATTGCCCAGTCCCTCAGTATGGATGAAGGCGTGCTGCCCGATGAATTTGCTGACGTGATGAGTGAAGCGCAATACAGTGTACCTCCCATCAATAAGGCCCTGGCACGATCTATCATCAAAAAAGAACTGGGTGACTATCCCGAAAAACTGTTTGCCGAATTCAATCCCGATGCAATTGCCGCAGCTTCCATTGGACAGGTGCATGAAGCCCGTCTGGAAGATGGCCAGAAAGTAGCGGTTAAGATCCAGTATCCCAATGTTCGAAACACCATCCATTCGGATATGTCTATTGCCAAATCGCTCGTAAAGCGACTAGCGAAAAGGGGGGCCAACCTTGATGATTATTTTGATGAGATTGAATCTACCCTGATAGAAGAGACGGACTATCAGCAGGAAGGGGAATATATTGAATATTTTCACGAACGATTTGCCGGACAAAAAGTGGATACCCCGCGCTGGATAAAAGAACTTTCTTCCCCGAAAGTGCTAACAATGACCTTTATTGAAGGCCAACACCTGAAGGAGTTTTTAGCAACAGATCCTTCCCAGGAGCAGCGCAATCACTATGGCCAGCTTTTGTGGGATTTCTTTCACGATCAGGTAGAACAACGTAACTTCATCCACGCGGATACTCATCCCGGCAACTTTTTCTTTAAAGAAGATGGACGACTGGGCGTCATCGATTTTGGTTGTGTCAAAAAATTTGATGAGGAGTTTACGCAGAATTATATGCAGCTTCTGCCCATCCTGATTAATGGGAATGAACAAGACGTCCGGGAACTCTACCTCCGGCTGGATATCACCAAAGAAAATCCGGATAATCCCAAAAAAGAAGAAGAGTTCTTTCAATTCTGTAAGAACTATGGCGAAAGCTTTGCCCTACCCTATATGGAAGACACATTCAATTTTGGCGACCCTTCATTTAAAAGGCGTATTAATCACTATGCCAAACGGATGCCGATTATGAATGAGCCGCGGGGAGATAAAAACTTCATTTACAGTACCAAAGTTCATATGGGGCTCTATAGTTTCCTGATAAAGCTTAAGGCCCAAATTGATACCCAACAAAGTAAAGAAATCACGCAGCGAGTGCTGGGAGAAATGGAGCAAGAAACAGGCTAATTAAATAACAAATAAATGGCTTAACGCATTGAACGATTGCAATCAAGCCCCCCCCTATGAACAGGTTTCAATCTCCCCAAAGTCTCTCTTCTCCATAGCCTGTCCCGACCAATGTCGGGGAGGGACTTTGGGATAAATGCCTCAAAATTTATAATTATCTCAAAATAACTCCATGAGTTCCTCCTTGGAGAAGGAGGACAGGAGGATTGACCAAATGTTGATAAATTTTTAATAACATGTTATAAATTTTAACCGCTAAACGGGTTAGCTTATTTAAAATACCCTAGCAATAGTTACCGCCAGTGGTAATCGTGTAGCATAATATAGGGTTATACCAAAATTATCTCGTTTCCCTTCTATATTTTTCAATTTTAAATAATGCAAGATAACTAAGAGGATATCATGAAAACTGTTAGTCTGTTACTTCTGCTTGTATTGATAGGAACGATAACAGGGAGCTGTTCAAATTCATCGTCTCCAGCTTCTACAAATGGAGAGTTATCCGAAAGTCCATATGCAGAAGCTAAAAAAGTTTCGGTCCATGCTGATAGCTTAACAGACTTTGCCCAACAAATACCAGGGTTCGGAGGGTTGTTTATTAATGACTCCGACCAGTTAAGTATTTACCTCACCAACCCGACCCAACAAGAGGCGAAGGCCAGGGAGGTTCTCTCAAATTCAGAACTTATCGCAAGATCTTTATCAAATAGTTCGGCATCGGTTTCCAATATGGAGGTATTAAAAGGCCAATATACATTTCTCACGCTTCTTGAGTGGAAAAGAGAGGTATCCAGCAAGGTGCTCGCTATGGATAACGTCTACACCGGTGGCATTCATCAGTCTCAGAATAAATTATCCATAGGAGTTAAGGACGAAACTGTAGCAGCTAAAGTGAATGAGAAATTAGCAGAGCTGGATATCCCCAAGGAAGCGGTCATGATGTACCAAATGACTCCGCCTCAGTATTATTAGATATCCAGAAATACCTCGATTTCAGCCATGGACGCTAAGAGGGTTAGCAAAACCAGACTTGTCATCCTGAATCATGTGCTGAACTTGTTTCAGTATCTCTTCAGTATTCCCGTTTAAATGCTGATTAGTATACATGAGATTCTGCCCCGAAGGATCGGGATCAGAATGACAAGATAGAGTAGTTCTGCAAAGCCCTTCTTTTAGTTCTGAATATCATTCAAAAACTTATAGAATTCGCTATTGGTAGAAAGAATGATGGATGTCTGTTCATCAAACACTTTTCCGTACGATTCCATCGTGCGCGTAAAGTTATAGAGCTCACGGGCCGACTGCGATTGATTATACGACTCCGCATAAATGGCCGTAGCCCGTGCATCAGCCTCACCCCGGATTTCTTCGGCTTTGCGAAAAGCATTAGACTGTATAGACTGTAACTCACGTTCTTTTTCGCCGTTAATGCGCGCCGCTTCACCCTGGCCTTCCGAACGGAATTTATCAGCGATACGGTTTCGCTCACTAATCATACGATCATACACCGTTTGGCGAACTTCTTCTACATAATTGATCCGTTTAAAGCGGAAGTCAAGGATCTCAATTCCCAGATCCGTGGCTCGTTCATTGGCAAGCTGTTGAATATTGGTCTGGATTGAATCGCGCCCTACCGCAATATCAGCCAGAGAGTCTTCTACAACCTCGGTAATCGTTGCTCCGGAAATAGGATCTCTGTTTGTTGAACGTACCACTTCTACCAAGTCTTGTGAGGCTATGGCATTGCGTGTTTCCCCGTCGAGGATGTCATCCAGCCGCGACTGTGCCCCCCGTTCATCTCGCAGGCGCTTAAAAAATTGCAGTGGATCCGTAATTTGCCATCGGGCATAGGTATCCACAAAGATGAATTTTTTGTCCTTAGTGGGCACCTGATTCCGGTCGCCATCCCATTCCAGGTAACGCTTGTCAAAAAAGTTAGCTCGCTGTATCAGGGGTACCTTAAACTTCATGCCCGGCTCCGTAATAGCATCTCCCACCGGATCGCCAAACTGAGTGATAATAACCTGCTCGGTCTCATCTACAATGTATGTGCCATCCAGGGCAATAAGAAAAACGACGCCAAGGACGAGGCCCAATGTAATTCCTTTAAAATTCTTCATCTGACTAATTCTCTGTAGTTGAATTTTTTGTTGGCTGCTGTACGTTTACGCCATCCATCTGCATTTGAAGCAGCGGAAGCACATTATTCCCATTCTGATCGGTTATAATTTTATTGCCCATTTCGGGTATAATCTGTTCCAGTGTTTCAAGATATATCCGTTGTTTTGTCACCTCAGGAGCTTTAACGTACTCATTATAAAGCTGATTAAAACGCGAAGCCTCCCCCTCTGCTCTATTGGTCCGATTAATGGCATACCCTTCCGCTTTCTGTATGGTTTCCTGGGCCTCTCCGCGGGCTCGGGGAATGACTTTGTTGTAGGCGGATTTCGCTTCGTTAATCAACGTTTCTTTCTGCTGCTGAGCTTCATTCACAGCGTTGAAAGAAGGCTTCACCGGATCGGGGGGATTGATATCCTGCAGTACTACCTGCTCAATTTGAAGTCCGGACTCATACTCATTACAGAGCTTCTGAATTAACTGCTGCGCTTCGGCGGCAACCTCTGCCCTTCCTACAGTCAACACCTCGTTAACGGTGCGGTCGCCCGCAATTTGTCGCATCGCTGATTCTGATATATCGCGCAGGGTTTGCTCAGGTTTACGAATCTTAAACAAAAAGTTATAGGGATCGGATACCCGGTACTGCACCACCCATTCCACATCAGCCAGATTCAAATCGCCGGTCAGCATTAACGACTCATCCGTATATCCTGCCTTGGCATAGCTTGTATTAACTCCCGCCTGGGTGGTCCGATAGCCAAACTCATGCTTTAACTGACGTTCAACAGGTACATACCGCACCTCTTCGATGAAGGGCATCTTCAGGTTCAACCCGGACTCTGCTGTCCGAGTATATTCACCAAAGCGGGTAACGATGCCCACCTCTTCAGGATCAACGGTAAAAAAAGTAGCAAATGCCATAACAAGCACCAAGCCGACCAGTATCACATACCGGATATTCTTACTCAACTTCTCGAGTTGGGGCGGCAGTTCCATGCCGGAAAAATTGGTTTCAGCCATAAATAAAATATCAAGATGAAGTTTACTGTTCTACAACATTATGTAGCACCAACGTATGGTCCTAAAATTTTAGCTATATAATAGCGGTATCCATTGCCAATTAATAACCGTATTGAACTACTTATTTTTGGGTTAATCAATCGTACAGAGGGCTGTGTAAAATCTCTGAACCCAAGCTTGCTATTATCTCGATGGTTTTGCCAACCCTCGTCCAATAAATACGATTGATATGAATTTTTGTTACAAGGCCAACATTGCCTCCTCCACGGGGTGAGCCAAAACAGGGCTGGAAGCATGCCAAAAGTCATTTACTGATACAACATAGAATCAAGTAACTCTGGCTAAATAAAAAAGCCGATGATTGCTCATCGGCTTTTCATTGTCTAATGAGATAATAAATGAGGTTTTGTACTATTCCTCCTCATCTTCTCCGTTGAAGGCTTCAAAAACCATCTTTAAATCGTTGGCTACTTGCTCCTTCGTACGTCCTTCCACACGATGACGCGGAATCATTGCCTTTATTTCACCATCTTTAAAATAAGCAAAAGCGGGAGAAGAAGGCGGATATTCGCTGAAATATTCACGGGCGCGTGCCGTGGCCTCTTTATCCTGACCGGCAAAAACGGTTACCATATGGTCAGGCTTATCTTCCGATTCATCCAGAGCTATCTTTACTCCCGGACGTGCATTACCAGCCGCACATCCACAAACGGAGTTAATGACCATTAACATCGTGCCTTTGTCATATTCTTTCATTGCACGATCTACATCATCAACGGTCTTTAGTTCTTCCACACCTAAATCCGTTAACTCTTCGCGCATCCATGAAACATCAGGTCCTGTTCCTAATCCAAATTGCATAATTATACGTTCTTAGTTACAGCTTTTATTAACAAACGTTGAATATAACAAGCTTTTATGAAGTATTGAAGAAGAAAGCGCTCCACAATAATCTGTGAAGCGCTTTCTGTAAAACATACGGCCTATGAACAGATCTTAGGTAGCATCCGCATAGTTTTCATTCACTTGATCCCAGTTGACCAAGTTCCAGAAATGACTGATATAGTCGCCACGCTTATTTTGATAGTGCAGGTAATAAGCATGTTCCCAAACGTCAACTCCTAATATTGGAGTCAGGCCGTTCATATAAGGACTGTTTTGATTAGCGGTAGAAAGCACTTCGAGACTTCCATCGTCTTTCACGCACAACCATCCCCATCCGGAACCGAACTGGCTACCGGCGGCATTACTAAATAGTTCTTTAAATTCAGCAAAACTGCCGAATTCATCATCAATAGCATCGGCAATATCGCCCGTTGCCGCTCCACCACCATTGGGAGACAGAATCGTCCAGAATAGCTTGTGGTTGGCATAACCGCCGCCATTATTTATAACCGCCTGCTTGATATCATCAGGCACTTCGTTAATTCGTTGCAATACTTCTTCAATCGGCAGATCGGCAAATTCATGCCCTTCCAACGCTGCATTCACCTTGTTTGTATATCCCTGGTGATGCTTGGTATGGTGAATCTTCATTGTGCGCTCGTCAATATGAGGTTCCAGCGCATCGTAATCATACGGTAAATCAGGTAATTCGTAAGCCATAATTGTTACAATTTTAAGATTTTAGAGTTAAGAATAATGTAAAAGTAAATGGCAATAACTCTTTAATAATCAGTGGGTTAAATTTAACATCTTATTTGCATTCTCCCAATCAAAAAGGAAAATGATTTTGTTCCTATTTTGAATGCTTTTAAACAATTATTTAAAATAGAAATTTCCTTCGCAATTTCATCTATTTTACTTTTCTTTCAGCAAACCTTTAGCAACTGAAAAAATACCATGAGCCGAGATTACGATGTCGTTATTATTGGCAGCGGACCCGCAGGGTTTTCGTGTGCCATGCAAAGTTCCAAGTTTGATCAAAATGTGTTGATTGTTGAATCTCACAAAGATTACCTGGGGGGCACCTGGATTAACACCGGTACTGTTCCCAGCAAAGCCCTTCGTGAAGCTGCCAAAACTATCCTGGAATTCAATGATCAGTTTGGTGACCATGAGAACAAAAAGCCTTACGAACGGTTTCGTATGGCCGACCTGCTGCAATACAAGCAGGAAATTCTGGAAAAAGAAAACCGGAAGGTCAAAAACGATCTCATCAAAAATAAAGTAGATGTAGCCCGGGGAGTCGGTCGTCTTAAAGACAGCCATACGGTTGAAGTGGAAACCCACTTTGGCACTACCGAAACATATACGGCCAACTATATTTTGCTCTGCACCGGCAATAGCCCTATCGAGCCTACCAACTTCGACATTGACCACAACAAGGTTTTGGACTATAAATCGATTTTGGACCTAACGCACGTTCCACGCCGACTGGTCGTTATAGGATCGAGTGTGAATGCCTTTGAATATGCTACCACTTTTGCGGCACTCGGGACACGTGTTACTATTCTGCACGAACAGCAGAATTATATGACCTTTCTTGATCATGAAATTAAGGAGCATCTCGAACGATCCCTTAAAAACAAAGATATCACTGTTAGAAGCGGCGTATCCATTGAGGAAGTCGAATTTAATCCACTGCGCAATAATACTGAAGTTAAATTCCGTTCACTCACGGGAGACAAGCGACTGCAGGTTATCGAAACCGAGCATGTGCTCCACCTGAATGGAAAACGACCCAATGTTGAAGGCCTAAACCTTGATAAGGCCGGAGTTGAAACGGATGAGAATGACTTTGTAGTTGTTGATGAAACCTACAAAACAAATGTTGACAGTATTTATGCGGCCGGTGACCTTGTAGGATTTCCGCGCCTTGCCTCGGCATCCTTCACCCAGGGGCGGCTGGCGGCGTGTAATATGTTTGGTATCCCAACACTCGAAGTGCCCGAGCAGATCCCATACGGAGTATACAGCATCCCGGAGATCTCGAACATCGGCCTTACCGAACAGGAGGCTAAAGAACAGGGCATTGACATTACGGTCGGACGGGCGTACTTCAAAAACATTGCCAAGGCCGATATGACCAACCATGATGAAGGCCTGCTGAAGTTGGTATTCAGTACCGATTCACTAAAACTTCTGGGCGTTCATATTCTCGGTGATGAGGCCGCTAACCTAATCCACCTGGGCCAGGCTGTCATTGCTTCGGAGGGAGATGTACGGTACTTCATCCAGCACGTCATGAATTATCCGACCCTGAGCGAAGCTTACCGTATTGCCGCATTCAACGGTGTGAACAGAGTCTATCAGACAGGCAGTAAATACAAGAAAATTTTAGGAGAGCAGGCTGAATAATCAGTTTCTGACGGCCTTAAACATAGTGAATAGCCATTGTCAGTCCGGTGGAATCAGTTGGAGGCTCTTCGGGGAGAGTCTTCATCTCCTGATCCAATGAATAGCCCGCATACAGTGCAAGGGCCATAGCATCAACGATATCGTCTTCATCAACCTGGTTTCGCCGGTATTCTTCCTTGATATCCCGGAAAAAATCATCCACAAACGGACTTCTTTTTTTCAGCAGTTCCAGCCTGTGGCGCAGCCCCTTCTTGGTTGCTTTCTTCTGGAGGATGGGATTTCCTCCATTCAGCTTCTGAAATAACAGCTCCGGATGGCTTTCAAAAACCTTCTCCCGCAGCGACTCATCCTCCTGCAAGTATTGATCTACCGCCCGGATATTTGGAGTAATGTTCCAGGATTGCAGCGTCACCTTCTTTCCGGTCGTTTCGAAACTTGTCATTGAAGCCTCAGCATAAGTGGGAGCATGAAGTGCCCGCCGGATGGGTGGGCTAAAGACACTGGACTGGTAATCAGCGCCCAGTACATCCCGAAGCTCTTGATCACACTCACGAACATATTCCTCATCAGTCAATCCAATAGGAACATCGATAAAGATTCGATCATATTCTTCGAAATAATCGCCTAACGCCTGCTGAGATTCCAGCAGCCAATAACCGGCATTATCCTCATCCAGCGATATTGCAATCCATCCTGCGCGGCAGCCATCAATTCCTAATGTCTTCACCTTCTCTTGTCCTCAACTATTTAGTTACTATTCGACTTCTACTCCTCTTTTTAAGCGGATATGAAGCTCATCCAACTGCTCTTGATCTACATGGTCGGGGCTGTTATCCATGGTACTTTGTGCTTTCTGATTCTTGGGGAAAGCAATGACATCCCGCAGGCTGGTGCCGCCGGCCAAAATCATGATGATACGATCAACGCCAAGAGCGATACCGCCGTGCGGAGGCGCGCCGTACTTAAAGGCTTCCAGCAGGAAGCCAAACCGATCTTCGGCTTCTTCTTCATCAATGCCCAGCAGCTTAAACATGCGACTCTGAAGGTCCCGATTATGAATACGGATAGATCCCCCACCAATTTCATAGCCATTAAGTACTAAATCGTAGGCACGGGAACGTACGGAAGTCGGATCATCATCCAGCTTATCAACATCTTCTTCATGAGGCGAAGTAAACGGATGGTGCAGCGCATGGTATCGCTGGTCTTCGCGGCTCCACTCTACCAGTGGAAAGTCCGTAACCCACAGAAAGTTAAACTCATCTTTGTTAATCAGGTTATGGTCTTCGCCCATCATAAGACGCAACTTGCCCATTTGTTTGTAGACATCAGGGCTCGGGCCCGCCAGGATAAGCACCAGATCGCCCATTTCGGCTTCGGCCTTCTCGACCATTGCTTCCACGGTTTCCTCTTTTAAAAACTTACCAACACTACATTTTACGCCATCATCTTCATTGAGCTTAATGTAGATCAACCCACCGGCACCGGTTTCATCCTGAACACGCTCGGTCAGCCGGTCAATAGCGCCACGCCCCATATCTCCCTGGTCCGGCACCGTAATACCCAAGACGGCCCCGCCTTTCTCTACCGTGCTGGAAAAAATATTAAACTCAGAATCTTTAACCAGCTCCGAAAAGTCAGCAAATTCCAGCCCAAAACGCGTATCCGGCTTGTCGGTGCCGTAGGTGGTCATAGCCTCATCATACGTCATTCGCTTGAAAGAACCTTCAATCTCTTCATTGACGGTTTCCTTCATCAGCTTCTGCATCAGCTGCTCGGTGCTGCTCATTATGGCTTCTTCGTCCACGAACGACATCTCCACATCAATCTGGGTAAACTCCGGCTGGCGGTCGGCCCGCAGGTCTTCATCCCTAAAACATTTCACAATCTGGAAATAGCGATCGAAACCGGAAACCATCAGCAGCTGCTTATAGGTCTGTGGACTTTGTGGCAGGGCAAAAAACCGGCCAGGATTTACGCGGCTGGGCACCAAGTAGTCTCGGGCCCCCTCCGGGGTACTTTTCATCAGCACCGGCGTCTCAACTTCCACAAAATCATTATCGTGATAAAAAGAACGAACCGTCTGGTAAAAATCAGACCGGAGTATCATATTCCGTTGCAGATCCGGGCGCCGCAAGTCCAGATAGCGGTAGCGCAGGCGGATTTCCTCCCCCGTTTCAATATCTTCTTTGATCTCGAAGGGCGTAGTTTCTGCTTCGGAATAGATAATCAACTCATCTACAACAATTTCAATATCGCCGGTTTTAATTTCCGGGTTGATATTTTCTTCATCACGCCGATCGACCACTCCTTTTATCCCGATAACATATTCTGTGCGCAACTGCTCGGCCTTCTTATGCAGTTCTTTATCCGTTTCATTAAACACAATTTGTGTAATCCCATGCCGGTCGCGAAGATCAATAAAAATAACACCTCCCAAATCGCGACGGGTTGCGACCCATCCGTTTAAAACAATTTCTTCGCCTGTATCTTTTGCCGTTAATTCTCCACAGTTGTGGGTTCTTTTCCACGTCATAAACTAAAAAATATCTTTACTGAATTGGTGATCTGTTTTCAGAAGCATTGAAAATAAGTATTCTAATGACCAATCGCTCCCTGTTCTTTTAATTAATCATATTAGATCAATATAATTTTTCAGCTTCCCTTATTCTCTTACCTTAGTTATATCAAAATACATGCTACGTTGCCTCGGCACTACATAAAAGCCGAATATCTATGACCCCAATTTCAGTTTTAATTGCTGAAGATCACGAGATTGTGCGCTATGGTATCAGCACTTATCTATCTTCAGCAGAAGATATTACGATTGTAGGTGAAGCTTCCTCCGGAGATGAATGCCTAACCTTATTCAAGAAAACAAAGCCGGATTTATGCCTGCTCGATATTAGTATGCCGCATAAAGACGGTATTGAAGCAGCCCGACTTATTCGCAAGATCGACCAGGAAGTCAAAATTCTGATTCTCTCGATGCATACAGATCGGCAGAAGCTGACTGATGTCTTAAAGGCGGGCATTGATGGCTACCTGCTAAAAAATATTGAGAAGGCTGATATTCTACATGGTATCCGGGCCATTATGCGAGGCCATCAAGTGTTCAGCAAACCTATTGCTGAAATGATGATTACTTCTTTCCTGGATCAAGAAATTCCGCCAGACCCTGATATTCAAACAGATATCTCTAAGCGCGAGCAGGAAATTCTTGAACTTATCGTTAAGGGAATGACCAGCAAAGAAATTGCCCAGGAACTTTATATCAGTCCCCGTACCGTTGATACCCACCGCTCCAACCTAATGGAAAAACTCGATCTCCATAATACCGCCGACCTGGTTCGCTTTGCCATTACACACAAGTTAGTGCGCCTGACTTAAGCAATTACGTAATATTACCCATCAAAATTACATAATTATCGCTATTGATCAGCGTAGGTCCAGAGGTTAAGTTATCTATTGCAAATGGGGTAATAGCCGTCTGTAGATGATATATAGCAGCCATACCGTGACTGGGTGGCTGCTATTTTTTTATCTACCTTATATCACTTCATAAAGAAGCCTCCACATTCAAATTTACAGCTGAACATGGAGGCTCTATATCCGTGCTAAACAGACTGCTTAATCATCATCCGAAAAGGCAGAATCAAAGGCAGCCTCAGAGGGTGGAAAATCAATATCTTTCGTGTATTGGCAGGATTCTTCCGCGCCGAACTCACGATCCATACCGCTATCTTCCCACTCAATGGAAAGCGGTCCTTGGTAATTGATACGGTTCAGTGCCCGGATTACCTGTTCGAAGTCGATACGTCCACGACCGATGGAAACAAAATCCCAGCAGCGATCTTGGTGACCAAAGTTCAGATGCCCACCAAAGACACCAGCACGCTTGCGTTCATCCGACCACCAAACATCTTTCATATGAGCGTGATAGATACGATCGCTAAACTCCAGGATAAACTCAATATAATCCACTCCCTGATATCCAAAGTGGCTGGGGTCGTAGTTAAAGCCAAAGGCCTCTCGCCCATCCAGGGCATCAACGGCCTGCTGTGCAGATGAAATGTCGAAAGCAATTTCTGTGGGATGAACTTCCAGCCCGAAACGAACGCCTTCTTCATCAAACACATCCAAAATAGGATTCCATCGATCCGCGAAATCCTGGTACCCTTCTTCAATGAGTCCCGGCGTGTTCGGTGGAAAGGAGTACATTTTGGACCAGATAGAGCTACCTGTAAAACCATTGACCACATCCACGCCCAGCTTGGCAGCAGCGCGAGCCGTATCTTTTATTTCATCAGCAGCCCGCTGACGTACGCCTTCCGGATCACCATCACCCCACACATGTTCGGGCACAATCGCCTTGTGTCGTTCATCGATAGGATCGCAAACCGCCTGCCCCACCAAGTGATTACTGATAGACCACACCTTCAGATCGTATTTTGCCAACAGCTCTTTGCGCTGTTCGCAGTAGCCCTCTTCACTGAGCGCTTTCTGTACGTTAAAATGATCTCCCCAACAGGCCAGCTCTAAGCCGTCATAGCCCCAAGAAGAAGCTTTTTCAGCGAGCGTTTCGAGCGACATATCGGCCCATTGACCGGTAAATAATGTTACTGGACGTGCCATAATTTTTATCGTTTAATTAACAATTTCTTTTCTATGCAGAACGTCGTAAGTCTCGCTTATTTGCTGTAAAATGTCAAAAAAAGATATCTCAGATGTTGTAAAAAAATTTTGCCCTTTTTGAGCCGAACTTATCTGGCCTTTGCATATCATGACAAGATGTATAACATTATGCTGCAAATGCTGGGGATGATTTATCATCACTAATCTTATTAAAACCATGCCAAAGCCTGAAAAGCTGTTGTCTGATCGATTAAACAAAATCATCAATTTTGATGAGCCTAGCCTCTCTGAGCTGATGAATCTATTTGAAGTCAATCATTTTGACAAAGGTTTTCATTATGCAAAAACCGGTGAATATGCAACGAGGATGGGTTTTGTCGTTGAGGGTGTGCTTCGGGCATATCATACCACGAAGGAAGGTGAGTATTATAATAAAACCTTTTTTACCGAAGGCTCTTTTGTCGGAGCCTACTCCTCTTTGGTCACTGGAAAAAAGAATCTTATCAACATTCAATGCCTGACAGACGTAATGCTGCTGGAGGGCTCATATGCGGATCTTGTAGCCTTATATGACGACTATCCCAGTGTAGAACGCTTTTCGCGCATCCTGGCCGAACAATATTTTGTCCATAAAGAACGACGAGAGATACAGCTGGTCACCCTCGACGCTGCCGAGCGCTATGAGCTCTTCCGCAAAAATCATCCGGAGGTGGAACAGCAAATCCCGCAATATCACATTGCCTCCTACCTGGGCGTTACCCCCACCCAATTGAGCAGAATACGAGCGAAACAATAGGAGGCTTTGCAAAGCCAATCAAGTTTGTCACTCTGAGCTTGTCGAAGAGTCTCCCAGCTCTTCCGTTAACTTAGCTCAATTTATTTACATATGTACATGAGGTTTGGATAGGCCGGCCATAGCTTTCCATAGAGATAAACAAATCCAACAAACCATCTTTATGGAATTAGCGAACAACAAGATATTAATTACCGGAGCTACAGCCGGCATAGGCAAAGCCATAGCCAAGGAATTCCTCAAACATAACAATACCATCATTGCCGTCGGACGTGATAAGAGAAAGTTCAAAAGTCTGCAGGCTATTTCGGACCGCATCATTCCTTTTCAGTGCGACCTGGCTAACTCATTGCAGCTGGAAGAACTCGTACTCTTCATTGAGCAAAAACATCCGGATACGAATATCCTTATCAATAATGCCGGTATTCAATATAATTATCGGTTTGCCGACGAACAGCATATCACCGATAGGATTAAACACGAGCTGGAGGTCAATCTCTATGCCCCGCTTGCACTCACCGGTTTACTGCTGCCCATTCTAACACTCAACGAGCAGCCGGCTATTGTTAATATTTCATCCGGTCTGGCCCTTGCTCCCAAGAAACAAGCACCCGTTTACTGTGCATCCAAAGCGGCCATCCATAACTTCTCAAAGTCGCTGCGGTACCAGCTGGAAGAAAGCGATGTCCATGTTTTTGAAGTGATCCCTCCCCTCGTTGATACGGGCATGACCCAGGGACGCGGTCGTGGCAAGATATCTCCTGAACAGCTCAGCCGTGAATTCATCAAAAAGTTTCAAAAAAACCGGTATGAGATAGCCATCGGCAAAGTTAAGTGGCTCAAACTGCTCCGGCGACTGAGTCCAGCACTGGCCGACCGTTTGCTAAAAAACGGCAGCGAAAATTAATCTCCCATAACAAAGAATTCTCTTATGAAAGATCTGATCAAAATAATTGTTGTGCTGGCTCTCGTCTTTGCCTCCACCTTCCTCGTAGCGAACCTAACCAGGTTACTATCCATTGAACAAATTAAAAGCTGGCTCCAGATGGCCCATCAGCTTTCTCCCCTTTATGTAGGATCGGTAGTCATTCTCTTACTTTTCTGTGATTTATTTATCGCTGTTCCCACGCTTACCATCACCATTTTATCCGGATATTTCCTGGGGTTTCCCCTGGGCGCAATCACGGCCATTACCGGGATGACGCTGGCCGGATTTGCGGGCTATGCCCTGAGCAGAAAATACGGCGACTCCGTTTTCAAATTCCTGATTAAAGATACCGACCGACGAGCAGAAGCAGTATCAACCTTCGAAAGCTACGGCTTTGCTATGATCCTGATGAGTCGGGCGGTCCCTATTTTTCCGGAAGTGTCGGCCTGCCTGGCCGGAATGACGAAGATGAAGTTTTCTCGGTTCCTGGGGGCCTGGTTGCTAAGCAGCGTTCCGTACGCTTCCATTGCTTCCTATGCGGGTTCGGTAAGTTCTATCGACAACCCCATGCCGGCTATTTACGCGGCTATCTCGCTCTCGGCCGTCCTCTGGATCGCCTGGTTCATCTACAGCCGATACCAAAAAATGGAGACGGTTAATCACTAACTAAGCCGTGCCTTTGGAAAATCAGTTTTTTGAGGTATTGCCTTACCAGTGCTAAATTGGTAGTCTGCACCTATTCCGCAACATCCATTAGGATACATCCAGGTCTATCATACATGAATATCACGAAAAATATTACGGCTTTCTTTGAGAAACATTATCCGGAGTATAACCATGACGGGCTTGATGAGTTATCATCGGCGTTCATCTCCAAAAAGATCCCGAAGGATACCATCATCCTCAGCGAGTCAATGACGGATGGTAAGCTGCGGTTTTTAAATAAAGGGATTGTCCGGGAATACTACCTTAGTGAAACTAAAGAGAGGAACATCAACTTTTATCTACAGCCGAATTTTATTACGGATTTTTCTTCGTTCATAAATGCCAGCCGGACCAAGAAAAACCAAGCTACCGTAACGGATGTTGAACTTTTTGAGCTCGATCGGGAACCATTTCTGCGGCTGTTGAACAGCTATGAATGCGCGCAAAATATGATGGATGAAATTTTTCAACGCCTCCTTAAAGTGCGGGAGCAATTTGAATATAACCGGATGACCAAATCGCCTGAGGAATTGTACCAGGAACTACGGATCTATAAACCCGAGTGGCTGCAGAACATTCCACAGTACCACATTGCCTCTTACCTTGGTATTACGCCCGAGACCCTGAGCCGAATCCGAAGCCGCATTTCTTGATTCAAATCAATGACTTTGGTGTCATCCTTCTCGTTCTTTGATCCAAACCTAAAAAAGGCCTTTGAAATACCGACACATATTTCGACTTCACTCCGCTGCGCTCAATATGACGTCAGTCTGAGCGCAATGAACACCGATTTTAATCGGAGCGAATGTAGTCGAAGAGTGAATATTCGGTTTTACAAAGCTCTCTAAAATAGAAAACAGAAGTGATGAAGATACACCATATCAGAAATGCGACCATGATCATAGAAACTGCCGGCAAGGTGCTATTGGTCGATCCCATGCTGGGCTCCAAAGGAAACCTGCCGCCGCTTACGCTATTCAGGTTCAAGCCCCGAAAAAATCCGATGGTCCCTCTGCCCAATAATATGGACCGCCTGTTGGAAAAAGTCACCCACTGCCTGATCACCCACCAACACCCGGATCACCTTGATCAGCAGGGCATACAATTCCTCAAAGATAGGCAAATCCCCATCCTGTGCAGCACAAAAGATGAGCAGGATCTCACCGACGAAGGCTTGAACGTCCAAACAAGTCTCAACTACTGGGAAACCACTGATTTTGCCGGCCTTCGCGTGACGGGCACTCCGGCCCTGCACGGCTATGGATTTATAACCAAACTGATGGGCAATGTCATCGGATTCTATCTCGAACCTCCGGAAGAACCCTCCATCTATCTAAGCTCTGATACCATTTACACCGAAGCCGTCCATAAAGTGTTAACAGAATTTCAGCCTGACATTAGTGTGGCGGCCTGCGGCTCTGCACAGTTCGATATTTTTGGTCCCCTGCTTATGACCATGGACGATATCCTGAAGTTCTTCAACCATGCCCCGGGCAAAGTCATCGCAAACCACCTCGAGGCAATTAACCACTGCCCTACCACCCGGGCGGAATTGCAGAAAAAAGTAGCTAACAATGACCTGGAGAAAAAAGTATGGATCCCTGAGGACGGAGAAACAATAGACTTGAGTACTTGAAAAAGGTGCTCCGGTATGAACGGATTGGTTAAAACCCCTTTAGCGGTTGGCTTTAAATGATTTTAGCGTAGGTGGAGAGAACGACAGCAGCAATTTATTCAGCCGGCCCTGTGGAATGCCATCTTGTGACCCTCCAAGAATTCGGAAGATTCCACGGGGTCGATGAGTTTTGGGTTACAGCTTGCCTGATCCCGATACTTCGGAATTAGGTCATACAAAAAAAGTGATAAGAGTATGAGGTTATTTCAGAAATGGAACCAGTAGTTTTTATTAAATTAATATTTCTTTCCGCCTTTTGCCGTGTCCCATCCATACGGGGGCTTGACCCAAAAGGCTCATAAAAGATCAAGAAGAATTTAACTCCTCGGTGCTGGTAAATTATACCACCGCTGATCACGGCTTGCAGGCAGCCCCTCGTCAAACAGAAATTCTTCCGGTGGGGCTTGTCCCTTTGAATAGAAATAAAAAATAGACATAGCTTTCTCCTCCGGCCTAATATAAATTCTGCTGGGAATGTGACCGTAGCCGAAGCGTAAAGAAATCATTTCTGTCTGAAAGTTGCCGCTTTTGGCAACTTGAGTTAAATGATTTTAGCGGAGGCGAAGGGAACGACAGCAAGAACTTATTCAGCCGGTGACTTTTTTGCGTTTCGTTTTTTGGTCATCCAAAAGATGGAACAGCTTATTTTGTAAGCTTCGCCTTTTGTCTTAGCACAAAAGGCTCGTAAAAAGCCAAGAAGAATTTAACTCCTCGGTGCTGGTAAATTATACCGCCGCTGATCACGGCTTGGAGGCAGCACCTCGTCAAACAGAAATTCTTCCGGTGGGGCTTGTCCCTTTGAATAGAAATAAAAATTAGAGGTGACTTTTCACCTTTTGCCGTGTCCGTCGGTACGGGGACTTGATCCTTCCAAAGGGTCGAGACCAGACAAGCTGGACGTGAAAAACCAAGGAGTTACCAGAGAAAAGGGAGTTCCCCTCCTTGGGAGGGGACAGGGGTGGGTAAAGCATGCCCAATGATCATTTCACCACAATCGATTAATGGGTAATAAAAGTTATTCCCTTAGAGCTCAATACGAGCCTCGTCTTTTTCCGATGATTCCATGATCGCCCGGACAATACGGATATCCTTCAGTCCTTCACTACCCGGCACGATAGGAGCTCTCCCCTCTTTAATAGCCAGGGCTTCATTATCCATCTGTCGGGCCTGCTGGTGGTTGGGATCCGGTGGAAGCTGCATACCGTCGCTCGTCTCCCCTTGTACCCCGGAATAGGATTGAAAAGGACGCAAATTGTACCATCCATCCGTGCAGTCTACATCCAGGTAGTTCATCGACTTGCCGAAGCTGGTTTCGCCCTGGGCCATCACGCCGCCGGGAAACTCCAGCTCAAAGACCGTAGTTTCGTCCACTTCGTGAAACATTTCGGGACGCTTGGTGCTCTGTTTGCCGCTCACGGCGATGGGCTCCATTTGGGTGGAATAACGCGCCGCATTGATCGGGTACACGCCCATATCGTAGAGCGCGCCGCCGCCCAGCTCGGCATCCAGCCGCCAATCCCCTTCCGGGTGACTGCCATTATAGCCGGCCCCCGTCTTGACGCCCGTCACGGCCCCGTAGGTTTCCTCTTCGGCATATTTCATGATGGTCTTCGTATTCGGCTCGTGCTGCATCCGATATCCAATAGACAGCTGCACTCCATTTTTGTTGGTGGCATCAATGATCGACTGACACTCTTCCACATCCATGGCCATGGGCTTTTCGCACCACACGTGCTTACCCGCCTCAGCTGCCCGGATGCTGTATTTGGCATGCAGTCCGGTAGGCACTACGATGTAGACGATGTCGATGTCATCGTTGTTAGCCAGCTCGTGCATGGTATCATAACTGTAGACATTGGCGTCGGGGATATTATATTTGTTCTGCCAGACCGGTATCTTTTCGGGCGACCCGGTTACGATGCCCCGAAGCTCGCAATGCTCAGTCTTCTGAAGTCCGGGTGCCAGCCGCCCCCTGCTGTAGCCGCCCAGCCCCACCAGGGCCACGCCTAGCTTCTCTTTTTTTCGTGGTAAAATAATGGAGGGAAATCCAACCGAGGTAACAGCGAGTGCGGATCCGGCCTGCTTGAGAAAATCCTTCCTGGATATGGAATCAGACATAACACAAAACGTTAGTTAAAAAGGATTGAATGACGTCAGCTATAACTACAAGTACAAATATAGACAGGATTCACTTAAATGAAAGGGAGAATTGGGGCAGATTTGAGAATCTTTAGCCTTATTTAATTAAAGGGAGGATAAAACAAAAAATCCCTAAGCAGTTGTTATCAACCACTTAGGGATTTTACCGAGTACCGTGGGGCGGAATCGAACCGCCGACCTCCGGGTTATGAATCCGACGCTCTCACCAACTGAGCTACCACGGCATTTATTTGAATCAAGAGTTGCCAAATATATAACTTTTATTCCAAAAAGTTAAGTGAAAAATATCAGAAATTTCATCCGAATTCTGTATTTGAAGTCGGATGAATAATCAAGGGTGTTTGACTGTCATCTGCGTGGTGGTTTATTCATCGGACGATCCCGAGCATTCGGGACCGGATGAAATTGATAAACTTTTTGAGGGTCTTCATTTTCGCCTTATTTTTAGCCTCCGTATTTTGAGACACCTAAAAATTTATTTAAATCCAGCCCTTACATATTCACATGGCTAAAAAAATCACCTCCAAATCCGAAGATTTTTCACAATGGTATCAAGATGTAATTCGTGAAGGCAAGCTGGCCGACCATTCCCCGGTGCGCGGCAGCATGGTCATTCGTCCGAATGGCTTTGCGCTCTGGGAAAACATGAAAGAAGAGCTCGACCAGATGTTCAAGGATACCGGCCATGAGAATGCGTACTTCCCGCTGTTTATCCCGAAATCCTTTTTATCCAAAGAAGCCCAGCACGTTGAGGGCTTTGCCAAAGAGTGCGCGGTGGTAACTCACAGCCGGCTCAAAAGCGTGGATGGTGGCGTAGAAGTGGATCCCGAATCGAAGCTGGAAGAAGAACTGATTGTGCGCCCCACTTCGGAAACCATTATCTGGGACTCCTACCGCAACTGGATTCAGTCCTATCGCGACCTGCCCATCCTGATTAACCAGTGGGCCAACGTGGTGCGCTGGGAGATGCGCACGCGGCTGTTCCTGCGGACCATGGAGTTCCTCTGGCAAGAAGGTCACACCGCACACGCCACCAAGGAAGAAGCGGTAGCGGAAACCAAGCAGATGCTGGAAGTCTACCGAACCTTTGCCGAAGAATATATGGCGATGCCCGTGATCACCGGAGTCAAAACGGAGTCGGAACGCTTTGCCGGCGCTGAGGACACCTACTGCATCGAAACGCTGCTGCAGGATAACAAAGCACTGCAGGCCGGAACCTCTCACTTCCTGGGACAAAATTTTGCCAAAGCTTTTGACGTGAAGTTCCAGAGCTCCGAAGGTCAGCACGAATACGTCTGGGCTACCAGCTGGGGCGTTTCTACGCGGCTTATCGGTGGATTAATTATGACGCACTCCGACGACCAGGGTTTGGTACTGCCGCCTAAACTGGCGCCCAACCAAGTGGTGATTGTAACAATCTGGAAGAATGATGAACAGAAAGAAGCCGTACTGGACTACTGCAACGATATTATCAGCGACCTGAAGCAGCTCGGCATCCGCGTGAAGCTTGACGACCGCGAAAACATGAGTCCGGGCTGGAAGTTTAACGAGCACGAAGCGGCCGGCATCCCCGTTCGACTGACTGTTGGTCCCCGTGACCTGGAAAACAGCAACGTAGAATTGGCCCGCCGAGATACCGGTGACAAGAATATTGTGGACCGTGAAGGACTGGCTGAACGCGTGGATACGCTGCTTGATACCATCCAGGATGAACTCTTTGAAACGGCTAAAGAACGAATCCAAAACAACACGCATTCCGTAGATTCGTACGAGGAGTTTAAGGAAATCATCGAAAATGAGGGCGGCTTTGTCTATGCCCACTGGGACGGCACGGCCGAGACCGAAGAGAAAATTAAAGACGAAACCAAGGCGACCATCCGCTGTATTCCACTGGAAGATGGCGAAGAAGGGGAATGCATGGTGACGGGCAAGCCCTCGAAGCAGAAAGTTCTTTTTGCCCGCGCTTATTAATGCTCTAATCGACTAAAAATAGCTCAAATTTACAAATTTGAACTGTATTTGGAGTTGATGATCATCCCCCTGTCCCCCCTTCGAAGGGGGAAACGCACGGTGATTTTCCGTGCAAAGGGGATGACCCTTGCATCATAAAAAGCTTAGTACTTCTTGCCTCACAACTCCTGAATATATCAAAGACAAGCATTTGGATCGGATATCAGCTGATAGCGGCTTACCACTAACCGGGCGCCTGCAGTACCGGGGCCCAGCGCGGCTGATCTCTGATCTAATGAATCCCCTTTTTCTACCGCCCTTGGTTCTGGCCATCCTAAGCTGGGAGCTGGGACTGCCCGGAAGTACCATCAGTTGGATTACCGGGCTCTCCCTCCTTTTCCATACGGCCATCCCGCTTGCAGTCACCTTTTACCTCCTTAAAAACGGCCATATTACCTCCCCGGATTTACCCAGGCGTAGTGCCCGAACCCGGCTGTTTGGCTACTCCATCGCCAGCTGCTTTATCGCCTTTGTCGGATTGGGGGCAACTGTTCCGGTAACGCATCCACTCATTGCGATGGTCGCGCTTATTTACTTGGTCAATCCTGTTATTGGACTGCTCATTAACTTAAAATGGAAAGTCAGCATTCACACAGCAGCGCTTTCATCGGCCGGCGCCATTTTCCTGGGCCTTACGCTCCCCGGCCTTACAGAATTTACCGCTGATACCTTTATTTTATCCTTAACCATCCTTTTACTACTTTTACCACTGATGATCTGGTCACGCTACCGGTTGGGGGCTCATTCCTATGCCGAACTGTTGGGCGGAATCGCCTCCGGATTTCTACTGACCATTATTGAGCTCTATTTATTTAACATCATGTGGTAACCTTATGCTTCAAGCTCCACCTTCACATTACTTGCTTACCGCCTCACTTAGTCAAGAAGTGGACCACCGAACCATTGAAGAAGTGGATATCGATGGATTTACGCTGATGGAAGTGGCGGGCTCTTCTGCTGCCAAAAAGTTGCTCAAAGATTACAAACATGCAGGATGGTCGCACGGACTTTACCTCTGCGGCAAGGGCAATAATGGCGGTGATACGCTGGTCGTCGCCCGCTACCTGCTGCAGCACGATATCGCAGCCACCATTGTATTCCTGAGCGGCACTGATGACCTCTCCCCGGATGCACAAAAAAACTGGGAGCTGCTCCAGCAGTTTGACGATCAGGATCAGCTACAGCATCACAAAAGCTGGGAAGCTTTTACGGAGACTGACCTTGAATACAGCTTCATCATTGACGGCATGCTAGGTACCGGGCTCGATAGTGATCTCCGCGGCTCCTATACCTCAGCCGTTCAGTGGGCCAACGAACAATCCACTTCTGTTTTCGCTATGGATATTCCCACCGGCCTCCATGCCGACACCGGGCAAATCATGGGCGAGAGCATTCAAGCAGATCGCACCTTTGCTTTTGGGGGGCATAAACAAGGGTTTTATCTGGAAGTAGGCCCTGCTCAAACAGGT
Organism: Fodinibius salsisoli; assembly: GCF_026229185.1. Lineage (GTDB taxonomy): Bacteria > Bacteroidota > Rhodothermia > Balneolales > Balneolaceae > Fodinibius > Fodinibius salsisoli. Next base: position 244,291 of record NZ_JAGGJA010000008.1, read on the forward strand.
GATGTAACCTACTGTGAACTTCCCTTTCCAAATCAATTCAAATCTTCTTCCAACACTTTTTTGCTGGATGAATCCTGGGTTCCACGCCCCACCCTGCAGCCCGGCCAGCACAAGTACGCATCCGGGGTGCTTTATATCATTGCCGGTTCCGAAGGGCTCACCGGGGCCGCCCAGTTAGCTGCCCGCAGCGCCTGGGCCGAGGGATTGGGGGCGATCATCCTCATTTGTCCCCGGGGCCTGCTTTCCATCTATGAGCAAACACTTCCCTCAATCATCAAAAAACCGGTGGGCAGCAAGAGCGACGAACATTTTACCAGACAACATCTTGCCAACGTACTTGAGATTATCGGTAAAAAAGAAGGAGCAGTCCTCATTGGTCCGGGCCTGGGACGCCAGGAAGGAACCATTCAATTTACGAATGAATTTTTATCTCAGAATACGAGAGATGCCATCATTGATGCCGATGCCTTATGGGCCCTTGCTCAGCAAAAAGATGGATGGAGGAAGCCCGATAATACTCAATGGATTCTTACGCCACATCCCGGAGAATTGGGGCGATTCACCGATCAAGCTGTTGCAGATGATTATAATCGATTAACATTTGTGCGGAACTTTTCATCAGACAAACAAATAACAGTACTTTCCAAAGGCATGCCGGGCATAATCGGGACATCCTCAGGTCCATGCTATTTAACTAACTACAACACCCGCTACTTTGCACGGGCGGGCAATGGTGATGTACTGGCTGGAAAGATAGCAGCTTATGTGGCATTAGGCCAGGAACCTGACCAAAGTTGTGCCAACGCGCTGTTACAAGGCAAACAGAAATTAGATTCTTACTTACAAGATTCATCCGATTTACCAGAACCGAAAGATTTTATATGAAAACCAACGTTCTCTATTCTTTTCTGCAACGTAACGACTATCTGTTGATTGCAGGCATCATCACCCTCACACTTATAACCTTTGCACTAACGCTGGTACCCGCAGAGATGCTTTCCCAAAATAAAATTTGGAGCTATGACAAGGTTGGACATCTGCTTTTATTCGGGAGCTGGACCCTGCTCTTGGGGCTCTACCATAACATCTCTCAGGAGAACAATACCAACTTCTGGATTATCTTTTTATTAGGCCTGGGCTTCGGTGTACTCATTGAATTTTTGCAGTATAGCTTACCATCGATAAACCGTCATGCCGATATTTATGACGTCCTTTTTGATGCCATCGGATGCCTGTTGGCTATTGTTGTACTCAAAAAAGTCATCCCGGAAAAATAACCGGTTCTCTGCTGGATGGAGAAAAGGCCCCTCCTATTATATCTCTTCTTTCCATATGATCTACTGGATGCTTCCATCCACCTTTGTTGATTTATCTCTATAAATATGTTAAATAGTGTAAAAGAGAGAAGTTGTATTTAATTATCCGAGGGAATTCTAACCAAATCCAGTGATTATGAAATTTGAGAGAAAAAATCCAGGCATCAACCTTCGCAAGTATTATTCAGTATTTCTTCAAAGTGGCGTAATCTTCGTTTTACTACTCTTTATTGTAGCCACGAAAGTTGATATCAGGTCGGCAGATCGTGAAATTGATTTTACGGACGTACAGGAGGTAACTGAAATTGAGGATATCGTTCAAACCACCCACGATGAAAAACCTGCGACGCCTCCCAAACCAATTGCTCCGGTAGAAGTGCCTAATAACGAGCCCATAGAAGCTGAACCCCTTGACTTCAGTGCCGACTGGTCAACTTCTACCCCAGGCAAGATACCGGAACCAGCTGATAACAAGGAGGAGGTCACAGAAAACTTCTTTGTTGCAGTAGAACAAATGCCGAAGCTTATTGGTGGTTTGGCCAAACTACAGCAAAAGATCAACTATCCTGAACGAGCCAAACAGGCAGGTATTGATGGACGTGTGACCATCCAGTTTATTGTAACTGAACAGGGAACGGTTGAAGATCCCAAGGTCATTCGTGGTATCGGTGGCGGTTGTGACGAAGAAGCGCTTCGCGTTGTAAAAAAAGCAAAGTTCAAGCCCGGTCTCCAGCGGGGTAAGCCGGTACGGGTTCAATATAGTATACCGATTCTGTTTCGCCTGCAGAATTAACCTATTTATCCCTCCAAGCCTTCAGCAAAAGGCAAATCAATTGGGATAAAATAATTTTTGAATTTTTCTGTTATTAAAGTAGAGATTGTGAATAATTATTCGTTTTATTAAGGCAAATAAAACAATTTTACGTTAAACTAATGTGGAGGCTAATATGCGTTCCGAACGAAAAAAACCAACATCTGATTTAAGAAAGTACTATACAGTCTTTCTTCAGTTGGGTATTATAGCCGTATTGCTGCTCTTTATTGTGGCAATGAAAATGGAATTTGTTTCAGAGCAAAAGGAAGTTGACCTGGTTGAAGAACAAGAGGTCGTTGAGATGGAGGAAGTTATTCAGACCAAGCAAAAGAAAACACCACCCCCTCCTCCCAAGCCCCAGGTCCCCGTAGAAGTACCCAATGATGAAATTATCGAAGACCAGGAGATTAATCTGGATGCCGATATGAACTTTAATGAGCCGCTGGATATGCCGCCGCCTCCCAAAGAGGCCGAAGAAGAGGAGGAAGAAGATTTCTTCGTTGCGGTAGAGCAAATGCCTGAACTTATTGGTGGCTTAGGTGAACTGCAGGGAAAAATCGAATATCCTGAGCGAGCAAAACGAGCCGGTATCGATGGACGTGTAATCATTCAGTTTATCGTGACCGAGCAGGGGAATGTTGAAGATCCCAGAGTAATCCGTGGTATTGGCGGTGGCTGCGACAAGGAAGCACTGCGTGTTGTTAAGCAGGCCAAATTTAAGCCTGGCCGTCAGCGGGGTAAGCCGGTACGAGTACAGTACAGTCTGCCGATTATTTTCCGTCTGCAGAACTAACGACCATATATTCTTAAAAAAGAAAAGGACCTGTCTTTCGGCAGGTCCTTTTTTATTTATGGGTAGGATTTTTCTGTCATTGCCCAGTACAAGAGCGGCGAATAATCTTAGCCGGCCGGCTAAACTACCAATCTACGGCCTCCAACACTTCTAAAAGATTATCGTATCCTACTTTTTGCTTTGCATCAGACAGCGGATGCCACTGCACTTTTTCAATGCCCTCCTCATGCTCCGGTTTAAAGGTTTCCGTATCCGAATCTAACATCATTAAGTACCAGTAGGTTGTCTTTCCAAAGTACTCCTCTTCCAGTTCGTATTCGTGGTATGTTTCAGGCAATGCGGAAATAATTTGAGGCTTCCCGGAAAGGCCCACTTCTTCGGCTACTTCGCGTACGGCACATTCCTCAACCGTTTCGGATTCCTCCAATTTTCCTTTCGGCAGATCCCATACTCCGCGCCGAAAAATTAACAGCACTTGGGGTTCCGACTGGTCCTCAGCCTTGCGGACTACCGCCCCACCTGCCGCTGTAACCGGAGTGATAGTCTTATTCTTGTTCTGCGGCATCTTCTCCATCAGACTTTTGGGTCTCATCAGCATAATTCATGCGAAGATTATTCAGTGTCTCTGTCAGATAGTTTTTTAACTCTGCTGGCAGATTTCCTTTTGTAAATTTCTGCAGCATCACCAGCGTATCAATCGCAAATTTAGCTGATTTCAGCTCCCGTTCGACCTTCCCTGTATTAGGATTCTCAATCTTCCCCATGCCCATCATTGCAATCTGCTGATGCTGTTGTACAAGCATCATAAACAGTAGTTGCTGCTGTTGATCGTCTGACAGATTATCTGCGTCCAAATTAATTTGGTCCATAGTAATATGTTTCTTCAAAAGTTAACTGGTTTAAAATCTCAACCAGTCTAATTTGTAATTAATCTTTCCATTCGATATTGTATTCGAATGCCGTTAACCTAAAAATTAATCACAAATATATAAATAAGAAGTCATGAAATATTTTCTGCTTGTTTTAGCACTTATGTTCAGCAGTTCTGCTGTTGCCCAGGATTTTCAACCTATATTTAATGGAAAAGATTTATCCGGATGGACGATCCATGGCACCGAGAAGTGGTATGTTGAGGATGGTGAACTGGTTTGCGAGAGCGGCCCCGACATGGAATATGGTTATCTTACCACCGACAGAACCTATAAAGATTTTATTCTAACCCTTGATTTCAAGCAGGAATCCAATGGGAACAGTGGGGTATTTATCCGGTCAAGTGTAGAAGGCATTAAAGTAAGCGGCTGGCAAGTAGAAGTGGCCCCACCGGGATCACATACCGGCGGCATATATGAATCCTATGGCCGAGGCTGGCTTAAACAACCGGCGCCTGAGGATGAAAAGGCGTTAAAAACGGGTGAATGGAATCGTCTGCGTATCCGCGTGGAAGGCGACCAGGTCATTACCTGGCTCAACGACGAAGTAATGGTTGACTTAACGGATGAAAAGATTGGAGATGCGACGGGTTCTATTGCCTTACAAATTCATTCTGCTACTGAAGGAAATGAAGTAAAAGTACGATGGAAAAACCTCCGGGTAAAAGTTCTGGAGTAAGCTTTGGGGCGTTGCAAAACCTGATTGTCACCGGAATGGTGTGTGGCGATCTCCTTATATAGACATCAACTGAAAGGTTGCTTTCCTTAGCCGTAAGGAGAAAGACAAGTTAGAATTCCTGGGGGTTTGCAAAGCACCTCTTTATTTTGATATACAACTTTAATTATTGCTCTCAATAGGGTACATTTCGTAGCTGTTATTATACTTACAATTTATTACACTTATTAATTGCAATGGCCCACTTACACCCTTTCAGAGCATGGCGCCCTTCTCCTGAAGATCTTGAAGAGATAGCCTGTGTTCCATATGATGTGATTAATGTTAGCGAAGCAGAAGAACTGGCTAAAGGCAAACCTAACAGCTTTCTCCATGTAATACGTCCTGAGATTGATTTACCAGCAGGCACCGATCCACATGATGATGTTGTGTATGAAAAGGGAGCAGAAAATTTAAGGCGTTTTTTGTCAGAGGACATACTTCAGCAGGAAGATGAACCCTGCCTCTATGTGTACCGCCTGATCCGAGAAGGGCGTACACAGACCGGGATTTTTGCCTGTGTTTCGGTGCAAGACTATGATGACGAAGTGATTCTTAAGCATGAGCTAACACGCCCAACCAAAGAGGACGATCGTACCCGGCATATTGTGACGCAACAGGCCCATGCCGAGCCCGTCATGATTACTTATAAAGATGATGAGAAGTCGGTAGCGCTTATCGAGCAAACCGTCCAACAGGATCCGCTCTATCATTTTGTGGCTTCCGATGGGGTCATCCATAAGCTCTGGAAAGTGGAAGATACCGCTCCTTTTGAGGAAGCCTTCGAGAACATTTCGAATCTCTATATCGCAGATGGGCATCACCGATGTAAGAGTGCCTCGCGCGCTGCAGCGGAAGCGAAGAAAAAGAATGCGAACCATACGGGCGAAGAAGAATATAATTTTTTCCCGGCGGTCGTCTTCCCGATGTCAGACATGCATATTATGGCTTACAATCGGGTAGTCTATGACATTCCGGACGGATTCCTACAACAGCTGAAGCAAAAATTTGATCTCACGGAAAGTGCCGAGCCGAGCCCTTCTAGCAAAGGTGATATTTCCATTTATATTGGAGGGCAATGGTATGGAATAAGCCTGCCTGTGGCCGAAAATCCAAATAGTGTTGAAACACTGGATGTACATCGACTGCAAGAATTTATCCTCTCCCCTATGCTGGATATCAATGATCCGCGGCGGGATGACAACATTTCTTTTGTCGGAGGCATCCGGGGTACCGAAGAACTGGAACGCCTTGTGGATGGAGGCAAAGCAGGCATGGCCATCAGCATGTATCCAACGAGTATTGAAGAACTTATTGAAGTATCTGATGAGGGGCTGCTTATGCCTCCTAAATCAACTTGGTTTGAACCCAAATTACGATCTGGACTTCTTGTCCACACTTTTTAACCCAACAAACACTCTTAACTATTATGAATCGCGTTCACAATTTTAGTGCAGGACCCGCTGTTTTACCAGCTGAGGTTCTTAAAAAAGCACAGGCTGAATTGACCGAGTATCAAAATAAAGGCCGCTCCATCATGGAGATGAGTCACCGTAGTGCTGAATATGAAGCTATTGACCAGCAGGCAAAAGATCGACTGACAGAACTGTTAGGGCTTGGTGATGATTTTGAGATTATGTTCCTTCAGGGCGGTGCCAGCTCACAGTTTATGATGGCGCCCTATAACTTCCTGTCGGAAGGACAAACCGCAGACTACATTGATACCGGACGCTGGTCGAATAAGGCTATTAAAGAGGCTAAGATTTTTGGTAATGTGCATCGACCTTACAGTAGCAGTGAAACAGGCTACGATCGCGTACCTACTGATGATGAGCTCAATTTCAGTGATAATCCACAGTATGTGCATTTCACTTCCAACAATACTGTAGCTGGTACTCAATTTGCTACTGAACCGGAAACGAACGGGGTTCCACTGGTATGTGATGCTTCTTCTGATTTTCTTTCCAAGCCTATCGACGTGTCAAAGTATGGCATTATTTATGCAGGTGCTCAGAAGAATGTAGGGCCTGCGGGCGTAACGATTGTGATTATCCGTAAAGATTTCTTGGCTAAAGCTGATACTACGGATGTTCCAACGATACTTCAGTACCAAACACACACAGAAAAGATTTTCAATACGCCCCCGGTCTTTAATGTGTACATGGTAAACCTGGTACTCGAATGGGTACAGGAAAAAGGCGGACTGGATTACTTCAAGAAGTTTAATGAAGAGAAGGGTGCCCTCGTTTATGATGAAATCGACAAAGATGATTTCTACCGGGGCGCGGTGGAGAAGGATTCCCGTTCGCTCATGAATGCAACCTTCCGTCTGCCAAGCGAAGAGCTGGAAGCCCAGTTCGTGGCTGAAGCTGAAAAGCAGGATCTTTTCACATTGAAAGGCCATCGTAGTGTTGGCGGTATTCGTGCCAGCATGTATAATGCATGTCCCCGTGAAAGTGTGGAAACGCTTGTAAACTTCATGCAAGATTTCCGCGCCGAAAACGGCTAATACATTGGAGCGAATAACATTCTTGATAGCTATAGCGGGTTGGTGAAACAAACTAACCCGCTATTTTTATATTTTGGGGCTTTACAAAACTGGGCTTGTCATCCTGTCCCAAATTATCGGGATCAGGATCACCTTCGAAAAGGCTGCCAAAGGTAGCAAAGCCTTCATTATAAAAGTCCGAAAACTGTCAAGATATGATCTATGGTGTTGGGCACAAATACCACTAAATAAATGATCCCCCATAAGGCTCCTGCTACATGGGCTTCGTGATTTATGCGTCCCCGGGCCTGTTTGCTTTCGTACATGCTGTAGATCAAATAGAAAATGGCAAATATAAACGCCGGGATAGGAACAGGAATTAAAAATAAGTAAATATTCTCCATCGGAAATAGGAAAATAAACGCAAATAACACCGATCCTACCGCTCCCGAAGCCCCGAGGGTGGCATAATTGGGATCATCCCGGAATTTTATGACTGAAGGCAAGGCGGCAACAATCAAGCCGGTAATATACAGCCCTAAAAAGTAAAAAGGCCCTACGACCTGTTCCATCACCGGACCAAAAAAGTAGAGGGTAAACATATTGACGAAAAGATGCCCCAGGTTTGCGTGTAAAAAGCCGGAGGTAAGCAATTCATACCACGTATTTTGCCGCACCGTTCGGTACGGCTTTAGATATCCCGTTTGCAGCATGGCTGGATAGCCATAAAGTGCTGCCAGCGAAATAATTACATTCGCTGCTACTAAATAAAAGGTAACCGGACTGTTGGACAGAAAGTTTTGCATATACAAATTAGTTTTTCGAATGCTGAAAATAGCCAAGAGTTGATTCGAACGCTAATATAATTCATAAATTTCTCAACATATTTGCTATCGCTGCCTAACAATTCGTATATTTAAGTTTGTTATCTGTTGTGAAGTTAAGCCGAAGTAGCTCAGGGGTAGAGCGATTCTCTCGTAAAGAATAGGTCGTCGGTTCAAATCCGATCTTCGGCTCACCCTTCAACCTGATAGCTTGCCTCTCCCGCCAAACTCAACTATAGATTTTGTAGCTTAGGTAAAATATATTAATACAAACTTTCCAGGCTACCTTATATAACGTGTCTAAGAAACTTGGTTCTACATCTATCCTTGTTGCCATTGCGATTTTCATCTCTTCCTGTGGCACTCTTTCCCGTACACAAGAGGATAGCCCAAAGGCTCCTCCCAATATTGATTTCCCGGATGCCAGTAAATCCGGGACCAAAATTGAAGAAGGCATTGCCAGCTGGTATGGCCCAAAATTCAATGGTAAGCTGACAGCGAATGGCGAAGAGTATGACATGCATCAATTTACGGCGGCCCACCGTACGCTCCCCTTTAACAGTATTATCAAGGTTAGAAATCTGGATAACGGAGAAGATGTGCTTGTCCGTATTAACGATCGTGGACCTTTTGCTAAAAACAGAATCATTGACCTATCCAAGAAGGCTGCTCAAGAAATAAATATGATTGGCACCGGCACTGCCCGTGTTGCACTCATGATTATGGGGCATGACTTACAAAGTTCACGTACAGATAATCTCAAAGTACCTACCTACACTGTTCAATTGGCTTCCTTCCAGAAGCGATCCAAAGCCTTTCAACACTCTCGGAAGGTACAAGGCGCTCGCGTAGAAACTGTAACTCTTGGCGATAAAAAATTATACCGTGTTTATTATGGTACATTTGTAGATAAAAATAAGGCACGCCAAAAAGCACAAGAACTGAACAATCGGGGTTTTAACGGATACGTGAAGCAGATCCAGAATTAATTATCCCATTGGGGAATGGATGCCCCCCTGTTTTTGGTTTAACAGACTATTCGCTGACTTATTTAGATGTATATTATACTGTATGAAGAAAAAGATCATCGTTATTGGTAGTGGCTTTGGGGGTCTTGCAACGGCTTCACGATTGTTGTCAGCCGGCCATGAAGTAGAAATTTTTGAAAAACGTGACAAAGCCGGTGGTCGTGCTTATGTGTATGAGCAAGATGGTTTCACCTTCGATGGCGGTCCTACGGTAATTACAGCCCCGTTTTTGTTTGATGAAATATTCGAGGAGGCCGGAAAAAAAAGAAAAGACTATGTAGAATTCGTGCCCTGTGATCCCTTCTACCGAATATTTAATGATCGTGGAGAAAAGTTTGACTATAATGGGAACCACGACTTTGTACTTAATGAAATTGATCAATGGAATCCAGGGGATAAAGAAGGCTACACTCGATTTTTAAAGACCACGAAAGCCATATTCAATAAAGGTTTTGTTGAGTTAGCCGATCAACCATTTCATAATCTTTGGGATATGATTAAAATCATTCCTGATCTAATCCGCCTGCAGTCTCACAAAACCGTTTTTCAGTACGTCTCAAAATTCATCGATGACGATTTCCTCCGAAAAGTTTTTTCCTTTCATCCGTTACTGGTTGGCGGCAACCCCTTTGATACCACTTCCATTTATGCCATGATCCATTACCTGGAACGCGAATGGGGGGTACACTATGCTATGGGTGGAACCGGAGCCATCGTTGAAGCGCTGGTACAGCTTATTGAGGAGCAAGGCGGTACCATTAATCTTAATGCGGAAGTTGATGAAATTACCATCCAAAACGGCAAAGCCACTGGCATACGGTTGAAGGATGGAACAACGCATCAAGCAGATCAGGTGGTCAGTAATGCCGATGTAGCTTTTACCTATCGCAATATGATTGCCCGGGACCATCGCAGCACCTATACGGATCGTAAAGTTGAGCGCATGAAGTATAGTATGTCCCTCTTTGTGATCTACTTTGGAACGAAGAAACGATACCTCGATTCCAAGTTAGAGCATCACAATATCATCCTGGGCGAACGATATGAAGAGCTATTGGCAGATATTTTCCATGATAAAAAGCTGGCTGAAGACTTCTCCCTTTATCTGCATATGCCTACTAAAACCGATCCCTCGCTGGCTCCTGAAGGCTGCGAAAGCTTTTACGTTCTCTCACCCGTACCCCACTTAGACAGCGGCACCGACTGGAAAGCACAGGCCAAGCCCTATCGTGACAAAATTATGAACTTTCTGGAAGAACATTACCTGCCCGACCTCCAGGAAAATATTGTGGTGGAACATCATATCGACCCTCTTCACTTTCAACAGACACTAAACAGCTACAAGGGATCCGCTTTTTCAGTGGAACCTATCCTTTCCCAGTCCGCCTGGTTTCGTCCGCATAATAAATCGGAAGACGTTGAAGATCTGTTTTTTGCCGGCGCGGGAACGCATCCCGGGGCGGGTATTCCAGGCGTTTTGTCATCAGCTAAAATCATAGAACAACTAGTTTGCAAGGATTAGTTTTCACCACAAGGCTGGAAGTAGTTCTTCTCAATTGTATATTGCTATATTGATTACCTCAACTTAAGCTCCTTGGATTATGGGATTTAATAACTATCTCCTTCTGATTTTTATACTGACTCTTGCCTCCTGTCAACCACAACAGTCTCAATATGAGCAACTAGGGCTCGAGGAAATCACTATTACTGAGCTGCAAGAGGGCTACCGGAATGGCCACTATTCTATTGCTGAAGTCACCAGGGCCTACCTCCAACGCATTAAGGAGATTGATCAAAACGGGCCGGAACTCAATTCTATGATTTACACCAATCCGGATGCTTTAGATAAAGCGACAGCACTGGATGAAGAATGGGCTAATGGCAATAAACGGGGGCCTCTTCATGGCATTCCCATTGTCTTAAAAGACAATATCGACACCCATGATATGCCAACGACGGCCGGTGCACGAGCTATGAAGGGATCGATACCACCTGATGATGCTTTCATTACCGCCAAACTACGGGAAGCCGGTGCTGTAATCCTGGGGAAAAGTAATTTAAGCGAATGGGCCAATTTCCACAGTAGCTTCTCCTCCAGTGGATGGAGTGGCCTTGGTGGACAAACGAAAAATCCCTACGATCTCAGCCGCAATCCCTGTGGATCCAGTTCTGGTCCGGGCGCTGCTGTAGCTGCTAACCTGGCGGTCTTCGGGATTGGTACTGAAACCAATGGGTCTATCACCTGTCCGTCTTCGGCCAATGGACTCGTCGGCATTAAGCCTACGGTGGGGTTGCTCAGCCGGTCGGGTATCATTCCCATTTCTTTTACGCAGGATACGCCCGGCCCTATGGCCCGTACTGTTACGGATGCTGCCGTTGCCTTGGGTACGATGGTTGGCGTAGACCCTGAGGATGCCAAGACGACCCCAAGTAAAAATCATTTTACAACAGACTATATCCAATTTCTCAATGAGGATGGTCTCAAAGGCAAACGGCTTGGCTTTTGGAAAGAACCGCTCGGCGAACATCACCGGGTGGATACGCTTATGCAGCAGACCGCCCGCTTGCTGGAAGAGCAAGGAGCCGAAATTATTGAACTGGAGAATATATCCGGAGAAAATATCGGGAATGCCTCCTTCCAGGTCTTGTTATACGAATTCAAAGATGGGCTGAATACCTATTTCAAATCACTCGGAGCCGATGCTCCGGTTAAAAGCCTGGATGAATTGGTGGATGTAACGCTTAGAGACTCTATAGAGATGCACTATTTCGATCACGATTTACTGATCACTGCTAATAAGAAAGGGGATCTCAAATCCGAAGAGTATACCGAGGCGCTTAACCGAATGCTAATGCATACCCGCGATGAAGGTATCGACCGGGTGATGAACCAACATAACCTTGATGCTATTATCAGTCCAACCGGCGCACCGGCCTGGAAAACTGATTTAATAAATGGCGATAACTTTTCCGTTTCTTCAAGCTCTCCAGCAGCAAGAGCCGGCTATCCCAATATTACGGTCCCCATGGGATTTATCGACAACTTACCCGTGGGCATTTCCTTTTTTGGAAAGGCTTGGAGTGAGCCGGAGCTTATAGAAATCGCTTTTGCCTTTGAGCAGGTGACCCAAATTCGAAGACCACCTGTCATTAAGAACCAAGCTCAATAACGTTTACTCGGCCGTTTCCTTTAACTTTTCCTGCAGTTTATCCCAGTCAGCCAGAAAACGCTCCAGTCCACTGTCAGTTTTGGGGTGGTGCAACAGCTGATCAATCACTTTGAGCGGCATTGTAGCAACATCAGCACCGAGACGGGCAGACTCAAGTACGTGCATTGGGTGGCGAATGCTGGCAGCAAGTATTTCTGTTTCAAAGCCGTAATTATCGTAAATAGTGACGATGTCTTCAATAAGCTGCATACCATCATCAGAGATATCGTCCAAACGACCGATAAAAGGAGATATATAAGTAGCCCCGGCTTTGGCAGCTAACAAAGCTTGTGTTGGGGAAAAACAAAGGGTACAGTTGGTACGAATGCCCTCATCAGACAAGCTTCGAATAGCCTTGATGCCATCTTTAATCAGCGGAACTTTGACCACTACATTATCAGCAATTTTGGCCAGGTGGCGAGCTTCCGTCATAATTTCGTCATACTCGGTTGAGACTACCTCTGCAGAAACATCACCTTCGACAATGTTACAGATCTTGGCGATGTGTCCTTCAAAATCGGCAACTCCTATCTTAGCACATAAACTGGGGTTGGTTGTTACTCCATCCAGTACGCCCAAATCATGGGCCTCCTGAATTTCATCAAGATCTGCGGTGTCTATAAAAAACTTCATAGTTTAATGTAGGCTTAGTTGATTGGTTTGTAATAGATTTTAAAATACAAAAAAAGTTTCTCTTTCTTAACAGAAACATGCCATTGTTTCTTTATATTCTGAATTATCTTTGGGCTAACATTGAGCTCCTGTTTGATTTGAGGCTTTTTCAACTCCAACCAAAAGATTTAAAGCCATTAGACAGGCTCCTAAATGTTAAAAAAGTTAAAAACACCACTATTTACTGAGTTTTAGCAGATTCTCTGTATCATTTAGGTTACGATCTCGTATTGGGACAGTTAATATCCTAAAAATAACAGCAAGGAGCGTTCAAGAGTCAAACTTTTACTCTTTATTTAGGCATGCTGTTATACACGTTTATAAATGTGGAACCCCAGACTTTATTTTAAAAATCTATCCAAGTGAAGAAATTATTACCTTATTCCATTGTCGTTGCAATCATATTTTTTCAAGCATGTGGTGGAAATACCGAAGGACCCAATAATCCTGGTCCGGGTGGAGGGATGAATCCAGCAGCTAACCCGGGGATCAGCGTAGAGACCATTGTCGCATCAACCAGTGATATCTCCGAACAGATTAAATCGTTTGGAAACATCAGGGCCGCTGAAATTGTCAATGTAACCCCTCAGGTTTCCAATAGAGTAACGGCCATTTATGCCGATCTCGGCGATACCGTAAGACAGGGAGAGGTAATGGCTAAAATCTATGACGTCCCCTTTCGCGATCAATATCAGCAGGCGAAATCTCAGCTGGAACAAAGCAAGTCAGCTTATGTGCGGGATAGCCTTCAGTATTATCGCCAACAAACACTGCATGAGAAAGAACTTATTAGCTCAACAGAATTTGATGATGCCCGGGCTACTTTTCAAAACAGTAAGGCTCAACTCGAAGCTTCACGAGCAAACCTTACCCAAAGCCGTGAAGACCTAAAAAATACCGAAATCACTTCTCCGGTTTATGGCGTGGTCTTAACCCGGAATATTTCAACCGGTGACTTAGCTTCAACGGGGCAGGTGGCCTACGAGGTTGGAAATTTGACGGGCTACCAGGCACGGGTTTACCTGCCACTGGAGGAATGGCGGAAAATTGAGATCGGTCAACCGGTAAGCTTTCGGGTTTCCAACCAGCAAGATATTACAGGCGAAGGACGGGTTACCCAAATTAGTCCTCGCATCGATCCCACAACGGGACTGGGCGAAGTGGTAATCAGTCTTACCGACCGGGGAACTTCCATTTATCAAGGTGTGCTCGTTCAATCTATTATCAATGTGGAGACACATCAAGATGCAGTGACGATTCCCAGATCTGCGTTGGTAGAAAACGTACAAACCTTGATTGAGCCTGAATCCAACACTATACAACTGGAGCGCAGTTACTCCGCTTTTGTTGTTCAGAACGATTCGCTTGCCCTACGCCGTGAATTGACGCTGGGTATTGAGCAAGGCAATGAAATAGAAATTCTGGAAGGCATTGGCGCGGGCGATGAAGTTGTTATTACCGGCCAGAATAGTCTTAATGACAGCTCCAAAGTGCGTGTAGCCGGCCAGGAAGATTTTCAGCCAGCCGAAGAGATCCCAATTGAAGCTTCGGAGCAAAGTACCGCAGATACGAGCTCAACCTCACGTTAATCCAGATTTAGAACCAACATTATTATATGAAAGCTTTAGCACGAAAAGCGGTTGAGCGCCCGGTCACTTTTTTCATGACCAGCCTGATTGTCATTGGCTTTGGTTTGTTCGGGCTCTCTAACCTTCGGCTGAACTTGTATCCGGATGTCTCTTTCCCTACGATAACCGTCTATACTTCTTACGAGGGAGTAGCACCGGAAGATATTGAAACATTGATTACCCGCCCCATCGAAGAGCAGGTAGGCAGTATCAGTGGAGTCCAACGGGTACGTTCGATATCGAATCAGGGGGCTTCTATCATCAAGCTTGACTTCGATTGGGGAACCGATCTGTATGTGGCGGAATCGGATGTTCGCAAAGAGCTCGACTTTGTCCGGAGGACCATCCCCGACGATGCGGAACAGCCTATTGTCTATTCTTACGACCCTAACCAGGAACCGATTATTGTTCTGACGCTGACCTCCAACATCCGGAGTCCACGGGAGCTTAGGACCGTGGCGAAACAACGAGTAGAGCAGCAGTTGGAGCGTATCTCCGGGGTAGCCTCCAGCGAAACATCCGGCGGGTATGAGCGACAAATAAATATCGATATTAGCAACGAGCAGATGCGGGCATACAACCTGAACATCTCGGATATTGCAACCAAGCTGCAGCAGGAAAACATCCAGGTTCCGGCCGGAGAGCTGATAGAAGGACGTACTATCTATTCGCTGCGCACGCTGGGAGAATTTGAAAATGTTGACCAGATCAGAGATATGATTGTGGCAGTCCGCGAGGGCGAGCCGCTAAAGCTGGAGGACGTAGCCTCCGTCGAAGATGGTGTAGCCCAGCCTATTGGCAATGTACATGTAGATGGTGAAGAAGGCGTTATTCTCAATGTCTATCGCCAAAGTGATGCTAATGTCGTAACTACGGCCAACTCGGTGGTTAGCGGCATTGGTGACCTTGAGCGTGTGCTCCCCGATGATATCAAAATTGATGTATTGACGAACGAAGCAGAATTTATAGAAAGCTCAATCGATAACCTGTTGTGGACAGGGCTTCAGGCCGTACTTTTAGTGGTACTCATTCTGTTGGCATTCCTCCATAGTGGCCGCTCCGCCCTGATTATTGCCATATCGATCCCGGTTTCTATTATCTCCACCTTTAGTATTATGGACTGGGCTGATTTAAGCTTAAACATTATTTCCCTTTCCGGGCTCACGCTGGCTGTGGGTATGGTGGTGGATGATGCGGTGGTTGTGTTAGAAAACATATTCCGTTTTAAAGAAGAAGGAAATGAACGTGAAAAAGCGGCTATTTTTGGAGCGCAAGAAGTAGCGGTTCCGGTGGTTATTTCCACCCTTACTACGCTCGTTGTTTTCCTCCCTATTCTTTTTGTGCCCGGCATCGCAGGCTTTCTATTCCGAGACCTGGCACTGACGATCTCTTTTGCCCTCTCAGTATCCTCGCTGGTTGCTCTCTCCCTCATCCCCATGATGAGCTCCCTTATGCTGGATACGGACCAGGAACAAAACGAGGATTCCAGGAATTATCTGCAGCGCCTGTTAGATTGGAGCCGTGACAGCATCTATAAAAGAATTATGGCCTCTCCCCTGCTTCTTTTAGGGGCGTTGGTTTTCCCAGTGTATTGGCTCTTCAAGTGGATAGGTCAAAAAACCGGTGGGTATCTTTCCCAAAAAGTGGCTCCAGCCATCAACAATTACTTGAATCGGCTTGAGAATAAATATGAAACCACTCTCGATCGAATTTTGAACCGAAGCAGCCTTACCGTCATTGCCGCTGTCCTTCTTTTTCTTATTACTCTTCCGATCTATAATTTTCTGGGAGGCGAATTCTTCCCAAAAGTGGATGACAATGCTTTCATCCTGGATGTTCAGCGAACACCCGGCGTGAGTTTATTAGAATTAGAGCGTTCTATCTCGCAAGTTGAAAAGACCATCAAAAAGAATGTGCCCGAAGCGCGCCTTATTGTCTCAGACTTTGGAGACAAGGAAGGAATCGAAGGAGCTGATAATCCGGGCGGTTACCAAGGGACTATCCGGGTTGAACTGGTGCCTCAGGATGAACGCCGGCGCAGTGAGTCTCAGATTACCGGCACCCTGCTGGAAGACCTCGAAGCCGTAGCGGGAACAGAAATCAAGGAGGTTCAGCAAGATCCGCTGAGTCCTGAAACAGAAAGTGGCCTCATTGTACAAATCTTTGGCTTTGAGCCATCGACCAAAGAAGAACTGGCGAATGGCGTGAAGGAACGTCTGAATAACATCGAAGGCATTGTAAACGTGACGAGCACGGCAGACCAAGGCCGCCCCGAACTGCGTATCATCATGGATCGGGAACGTATTTCACGTATTGGGCTGAACACTTCTCAAGTGGCTAATGCTATCAGTGATGCCGTGCAGGGCAACCTTGCGACCACCTATGTTGACCAGGGCATTGAGTTTGAAGTACGTGTTCAACTGGATGAGCTTGATAAAGCCTCGGTCAGTGACTTGCGCAACCTGCAGGTGCAACTTTCTTCGGGTAGCTGGGCTCCGCTATCCAACCTGGCCCGTATTGAACGGTACAGTGGGCCCACCAATATTTTGCGCGTCAACCAAGAGCGTGTGACTGAAGTTACAGCCGATCTCTCAGGTATTGATCTGGGCGCAGCCAGTAACCGGACCCGTGACCAGCTCGACGGTATTGACTGGCCGGAGGGCTATCGCTACCAGATCGCCGGTTCGGCCGAAGATCAGCAGCAGTCATTTAACTACCTGTTGATCGCATTTATTATTGCCGGCATTCTAACCTATATGGTGATGGCCTCGCAGTTCGAAAGCCTGGTAGAACCATTTATCATTATTCTTACCATTCCTCTCGCCCTCACCGGCGTGTTGCTGGTGCTATGGATCACCGGAACCTCCATTAGTGTTACATCTATGGTAGGGCTTATTTTGCTCTCCGGTATCGTAGTGAATAATGGAATTGTGATGATTGACTATATCAAGATTCTGCAGGCTCGTAATATGTCTCGCCGTGAGGCGATTGTTAAAGGAGCAGGACGCCGTCTGCGGCCCATCCTGATGACCGCCCTTACTACTATTCTCTGTATGGTCCCACTTGCCTTAGAGCTGGGATCTGGTTCTGAAACCTGGAGCCCTATGGCCCGAACGGTCATTGGCGGGCTCACAATGTCCACGTTGCTTATGCTTTTTGTAGTGCCCTGTCTTTACAACCTGATCAATGCTACAGTTGAAAATATGGGCTTCGACTCCGTCCACAAAGTGGATCCTTTAATAGAAACCGAAACAAGCTGAGGGAAAGTGCCATGAAAAAATTTAGCGTAGCAGGCAAGATTTTAAATCGGCCGATCACCGTTATTATGATCACCCTGGTTGTTATCGGTTTTGGTGCGTTTTCGTTGTCAAATCTGAAAATAACCCTTTATCCATCATTCAATATCCCCATACTTGCGGTACAAACCAACTACAGCAATGTAGCTCCGGAAGACATGCAGAAACTGGTTGTAGAACCGATAGAAGGAGCTATTTCGGCCATTGAGGGTATCGACACAATGGAAGGAGACATCAGTAAGGGAAGCGCTTTTATTGTATTGGAGCTACAAAATGGCGTAAATATCCGGAACATTGAATTGAAAGTCCGGGAAGCCATATCGCGCATACGAAATGAATTGCCGGAAGAAGCATCTGAGCCTGTCATCTTCCAGTTCGACCCGGAAAACTTTCCCATTATGCGCCTAAGCCTCGATGCCGAAAACCGGGGGCTGGATGAACTGCGTCGCCTTGGCGTAGAGTTTATTGAGCCCCGCATTGAACGACTCGATGGGGTAGCATCCGCCGATACTCGGGGAGGGCTTCAGCGCCAAATTTATGTACATGTGGATCCGATATCTCTTGCCCAGCACCGCATGGTGCCCAGTGATATTGAGCAAGCGCTACGCTCCAATAACGTCCAGGTACCCATGGGTAATATCATAGCTGATAAAAATAGCTATAGCTTGGTGGCTCAATCGATGTATCAGGATGTGGATCAAATTCGGCAGACCATTATTAAGATGACGGACTCCGGTGTCCCCATCCGGGTTAAAGATGTGGCAAAGGTTGAAGATAACTTTGCCGAAGTTACGACGCTCGTAGAAATTAATGGCAAAAACAGTGTTACGCTGGAAGTCCAAAAGAAATCGGATGCCAACACCCTGGATGTAGCTAACGCCGTGCTGGCAGAACTCCCGACGATTAATAATAACCTGCCACCCGGAGTCAATCTGCAGATTCGCACAAATGACGGGGAGAACATTGAAAACTCTATTTCCAATTTAACGCAATCGGCGTTGGCAGCCTTAGTTGTTGTTATTATCGTACTTCTCATTTTTATGGGCGGCTGGCGTATTGCACTGGTCGTAGCAGCCTCTATTCCTGTTTCCGTGACGGCCAGCTTTGCGGGCATGTATGCTGCAGGACTTACCCTGAACATCCTTACCATCACGGCCTTAGCGCTTGCCATTGGCCTGCTTGTGGATAACGCTATCGTTGTTGCTGAAAGTATTGCACGGAAGCTGGAAGCAAATATCCCAAAGATGCAGGCGGCCCTGGAAGGCACCAACGAAGTGATTGGGGCCCTCTTAGGAGCCACCCTTACAACGCTGGGGGTTTTTATACCCATTGTTGGGATCTCAGGAGTGCAGGGACAGTTCTTTGCTCAGTTTGCCCTTACCATCAGTATCGCGATCAGTATTTCTTTTATCGCTTCCATCATTCTGGTTCCTGTGCTGTCGCTGTTACTGTTGGATAAAAAGGAATTCCAACGGCACAGCGGCTCGTTCAAAGCCATCCACAAATTAGAGGAATGGTATTCGCAGTCACTTCGTTGGTTTATGTTCCGCAAATGGATTGTCTTGGTTTTTGTCATTTTTCTGCTGGGTGGTACATACGGACTTTATAACACATTAGAGTTTCAGTTTTTTACCGAATCAGACTCTGGACAGGTTTCTATGGAAGTGGAGCTGCCTTCTGGAACCAAGCTGGTTCGTACTGCAGAGGCTATTCGTAGCATTGGCCACGAAATCCAACAAAAAGACCCTGTGTCATCGGTCATTACAACCATTGGCCGACAACGCTTTAACAGCCGTTCAAATATCGGTGAGATTACCGTGAATCTCGTTGACCAAGGTAACCGAGATGTTACTACTAATGAATTTTCGGCCCAGCTTAGGCGGGAACTTTCGGAACCGGGAGTCGAGTTAAACTTCCGGGGTGGTGGTGGATTCGGTGGCTTCAGCAGTGGAATAAGGCTTAGTCTGGTCGGTCCTGACATTGAAGTGTTACAAGCCATCTCTGACCGTATTGAACAAAAGATGCTCAGTGACGAGAATGTCATTTCGGTGGATAACGGCCGTACTGACCCTACCCCAGAGCTGCAATTTCATGTAGATCGGCAGCGGATTAACCGGATGGGAAGCTCATTAAATGAGGTAGCCACCTCTCTCAAAACCCAGGTACAGGGAACGCGTGTAGGATATCTGCGTCAGGAAGGCCGTGAAGTTCCTATTATGGTTCAGGCTCAGAAAGCAGCGCTGACCAGTCGAGACGAGCTCTTCGATCTTGAGCTCATAGAGGTTGACAGCCAGCGCGTTCCTGTAGCAGCTCTTGGCCATTTTGAAAGTGTAGAAGGTGTTAATGAAATCCAGCGACGGGACCGAGAAACCGTGCTCGATGTAAACATACAACTGGCCGGGAATGCTAACGAGTACCGGCAGGATATCATTAATTTTATCCAGCAGGAAGTCGTGCTGCCGGAAGGATATCGCTATGAGTTTACAGGGGGAACCAGTGATGCAGATGAAGGGAGCAGCGAAGTTATGTGGTCGCTCCTTTTTGCAATTGCGCTTACCTATATGATTATGGCTTCCCTGTTTGAGAACTTCCGCGATCCTTTTGTAATCTGGTTCTCAATTCCATTGGCCTTCTTCGGGGCATTAGTGGGCCTCTGGATGACCCTGACTCCTCTTACTGCTACTGCCTTCATCGGTATGTTCATGCTGGTAGGCATTATTGTCAATAATGGTATCGTTCTGGTAGATTATATGCATCTTTACACTGCCGATAACAGCGAATCATCTTCCCTGCTCGATAATGTTATTGAAGCCTGTAAACGACGCATGCGGCCCATACTGCTTACCGCCTTAACCACTATCTGTTCTATGGTTCCGCTCTCGTTGGGTATTGGAACGGGAGCAGAAATTTGGGCTCCGTTAGCCCGATCGGTAATTGGTGGGCTTTTCTTTGGTTCAATTCTTACCCTCTATGTGGTCCCAATCTTTGTGATGGGAATAAGCAAAACAAGGCGTAAAGCAATACAACAAGAAAAATCCTGAATCTGTACCTAAATAACGTCAGTTCTATATAAGAGAGATAAGCTTTAAAAATCCCCCCCCTCGAGGGGAGTGCCGGGCAGCAGGTTCAATGGCACATAGACTTTTTTAAAAGAGTTTCTCTCCCTGCCGGGTAGGGAGAAATCAAAAGAGGGTCAACACTACTTCTTGACCCATCCTAAATCCTTCCCTATGAATAGGGAAGGACTTGAAAAGCCTATTTGATACCTGTTTTAATCCCTCAACAATAGCTCTTCTCCTGATTTTTTTAGGGGAAAACAAAGCCATTTATTGCTTTCAATTCCTGATCCCGAATTCATGTTTAAATAACACTAAAGAATAAAAATACCAGCAGACAAAAGATTAAAAGGCCTGAATAATGCCAGATGGGTGTTTGGGCATTATCCTTATGTCGTTCAACGGCAGATTTATATACAACGGGCATCTCTTTTTGGCTAAGAGCCTGTTTACAATGGCTACAGTATGTGAAAGCTTTTTTGCCAATAGAAAATAACGGAATCCAAAAACAATGAACATAACGCGAGGTGAAATCCAAGTAGGTCGTATTCACCTGCCCACAGTGTGTGCACTCTTGATCTTTGAGAAGTTCGTTATGTACTGACTTTCCTTTTACCCCGAAAAAAAATATCATAACGCTTTATTAGGTTTAAATTGATAGCGGTTGCTTAATCTTTTAGTCCTGCTCATATTAAGAATCTACTCAGCAAGTTCAGGCAGAAAAGAAATGTCCATGTAGTATGTCTCCGGATCATCCTTTTCTATGAAAACCGTAATACGATCCCGGTCAATATAGTCTGTTGGATCAAACCATAGGTTATTGCTTCTAAAAACATGTATTTGAGAAGTAGATGGATCCTGCCACTGTGTAATGAGCTGAAACGGATGCCGGCCATTTACTGAATAAGATTCATTAAGCTCAATCCTTTGAAATTTAGTTTTAATGGGATATCCATTATTTCGTAGCTGTTCGTCCTTTCTTCCTTTTACGATAGGAACAATTACCAAGGCCGCACCAACTAAGAAAAATATAAGTCCAAGCCCACCTACTATTAATATGCCACCCCAAAGCGAAAAGAAGCCATTTATTTTGGCCTGCCTCGGTTCGCCGAGAAGATATAATACTTCTACACGCTCTCCTCTGGAATAGCTTGGTGGATTGCTACTTGTTCTTGATACAAACTCGATAGATTCTCCCTCCTGAGTCAAGAATTCTACCACTGGACTATAGGTTCGGGAATCACTTGACCTGTTCACAACAAGATCAACAACGGTCCCTTCCGCAGTAATTGCTTTTTCAAGAAAAGCAGTATTACTATTATACCAGAAGAAAGCACCGACCAGCAGTCCCAGTCCAACTAAAGAAAAAACATACTTTACTATTTTCACGATTTATCTACTCTATTTTTTGTAATAGCCTATAAACAATCTAAAACAAAGCCTGTACCGACTACTTCTGGAGTTCGGGATGACAATATTTTGAGCCCCTGAGGCTAAGCGTCAGGGAACTCTTTAATCAAATTTGTTGCCCAAAGGTAATAGCTCCCTTGCACTTATACAATATTACTTCTTTAAGTAAAAACCCATCTCAACGTTCCGGTATTATTGAAGTGCATGGGTAAATAAGTTATATAATCAGGATGGAGATTTTGTCGAAAAAGATTGTATATTTATGACGAAATACTAAAAGAGATTTTTAAAATTTAAATTATGATATTATGAGTAAGTCAAAAGATTTTACGCTTGGATTATTATCAGGGGCACTGGTTGGATCAGTCATCGCTTTGCTCTATGCACCAGACAAAGGAAGTAATACCCGCGATATTCTATCTTACAGACTAAGTACCTACCTGGATGAATTAACGGATCTTATCGATAAGCTATCCGAAGAAAAGGCCTCCATTTCGGAAGCTAAACGAAAAGGAGACTTAGTTGTTGAAGATGCGCGAAAACGAGCAGAAGATCTGATTCATGAGGCAGAAGACCTCTTGGGTTCTATAGAAGAAACCAAAAAGAATGTTGCCAACTCTTCTGAGTAAAGAGTTTGTCAATTAGTTCTAAAAGGCTTCCAACAGGGAGCCTTTTAGACTTATCTGTTTCTCTTTTACCTCTCTGCTCTTTTTGTCTTTTCCGGAACCTCATTCTTTTGGGCTAAAGCTATAATATCCTGAAAGCTATATTTTGGTGTTGCCCCAAACTGCGAAGCCACACTGGCCCCGCTGGCATTTGCCAGTATTAACACTTCCCGAACATCCTTACCCATCCGCAATCCTTTTAATAGTGTGGCCAAGAAGGCATCCCCCGCCCCTACCGTATCTTTAACCTCAGCCTGGAAACCAGCATGTTCGGCCCATTGCCCTTGATGATATAATGAGGCCCCTTTACAGCCTTTGGTAACGGTTACCGTTTCACATTTAAATATTTGAGCAACCTTCTCGATTGCCAACTGTTCTTTTTGTGGAAGGTCAAACCAATCGATAAGCTGCCCAAGCTCGGTCTCATTCACCTTTAGAATGTCGGTAGCTTTTAGCGCATATTCAATTGATTTACGATCATAAAAAGGTTCCCGCAGGTTTATATCACATACTTTCAAAATACGATCGTTTCTAAGGAGAGTTTTAATAGTTTGGCGGGATTTTCTGTGCCGTAGCGCCAAGCTCCCAAAAACCAGTGCCCAGGCATGTTCAACCTCTTGCTCTACTTGCTCTGTCAGTTCGATATGATCCCAGGCTACAGGATCCATAAACTGATATTCTGCGTGTCCTTTTTTATCTAACTGTACTTCAACAAAACCGGTTTCAAGCTCTTGGTCCCATTGGATAAGATCGGTAGCAAGCTGCTTATGTGTAATTCTCCGCATCGCTTCTTTGCCTAACCGATCATTGCCAATACGGCTTATCATCTTAACATCTTCTCCTAACTGCTGAAGGTGACAACTAACATTTAAAGGGGCACCGCCGAGAAATAAGCCCATCGGCAAGGCATCCCACAAAATTTCTCCAATGCATAATATTCGAGTTTCATCTTCCATATCTAACTGCTCACTTTGTATTCTTTATCAAATTCTGCATCAGCCGGCAACAGCTCTTTTTCTAACTCTTCAAGGGTCTTATTTTTGGTTTCCGGCATCAGCTTCCAGACAAATAACAACTGCAATACCATCATTCCGGCAAAAAAGACGAAGATCGTTCCACCTGAAAATGCGCTTAATACCGATGGGGTCACCAGTGTAATGATGGCAGCACACACCCAGTGTGTACCGGAGCCCAGAGACATGCCGTAATCACGAACCGAGTTGGGAAATATTTCGGAGATAAATACCCAAATCACAGCCCCTTGTCCTATGGCATGCGATGCAATAAAAGCACTGATAAAAACCACCACGAATGAGCCTTCTGCTCCGGTAGAAAAGGTCCAGGCTACCCCTAATAAAGATAAAATATAGCCAACCGATCCAGTATACATTAACTTTTTTCGACCTACTTTGTCGATCAGGTACATGCCTAACAACGTAAAGACAAGGTTGAAAATACCTATAGGCACCGAGGCTCCTAACACATCTCCTGCGGCCAAACCGGCTTTCTCAAAAATCCGCGGGGCATAGTATAATACAAAATTGATACCCGAGAACTGATTGAAGAAAGCAATCAGGAACGCCAAGATAATAGGTAAACGATATTTATTAGAAAAAAACGTGCTTGTAGATGACTGATCTACAGAAACTTTTATTTCCTGGAGCAGCTTTTCAATATTCTTTTTGGGATTCAGCTGCTTCAGAATAGTCTTGGCTGACTGCTCATCCTTTTTCCGCAGTGCCAACCACCGGGGACTTTCGGGAACGCCCAAAACCAATAACGCATAGATTGCCGCAGGAATGGCCTCAACACCCAACATCCAACGCCAGGCATTTGCATCAAAATAGGTTCCAATCAAATAATTTGAGATATAGGCCAGCAGGATGCCCAGTACAATATTGAACTGATAAGATGCGACTAATCGCCCCCGACTATTCGCTGGAGTAATCTCAGAAATATAAATCGGAGCCGCTACCGAAGAAGCACCAACCCCCAGTCCGCCGATAAATCTTGAGATGGAAAAAATATAGGGATCCGGTGCCAGGGCAGAACCCAAAGCCGATAATAAATACAAGATTCCAATCCAAAAGAGCGTTGGCCTTCGACCAAATCGATCACAGGGGATACCCCCAAAAAGAGCACCAATAACCGTCCCCCAAAGCGCCATCGACATAATAAAGGTGCCATGAAACAGATCGCTCATTTCCCATAGCTCCTGGATAGGACGGTCCGCTCCGGAAATCACAATGGTGTCGAAGCCAAATAAAAACCCTGCCAGCGATGCAACAATGGCTGACAGTAGTATAGATCTTGTTTTAAACATAACTTTTTATTGTGAATTGTTAGCTTTATTCCAAACCGATTTTAAATTTCTAAATTCTAACTGATTGATCTGTACAGATCCACCGTTGCTAAAAAATTCAATCCGGTTGGATGATGAATCCGGGAAAATCCGGTCCGTAATGACCCTTTCTCCATCATTTGCAAATACTTCTACCGATGAACGGTCTACTAAAATCTCTAAGATAATTTGCTCATTTTCTGCCTTTAGTGGAGCTGCTTGTATCCGGTTGGCAAACTTTTCGTGAAAACTAACCGATCCGGATTTGTTGCGATCTACGAAAAGCTGCTCTTCTGATGCATCATAGCCGATAATCGTTTCTTCTTGTTCGTCTTTTCGTACTTTAAACCCAAACTGATCGGCGTCACCTACTGAAATATCGGCTTTTAGCTTATAGGCTTTACCCTGCAATGCTTTATGAGTGAAGGGCTCGCCTGCCGACACCGATAGATCGTTCCACTCCCGGTGATCTTTATACAAACTCTCAACCTCTTGGATCGGATGTTGATATAAGCGCAGGTCATTTGTCAATCCAAGTTCACGGGGTATGGTCATGGCTCCTCTCCACGGCTTGGTGGGAATATCACCGGCATATTGCCAGTTATTCATCCAGGCCAGCCAAATACGCCGGTTATCCGGAACATTAGAGAATGACTGAACGGCATAGAAATCCTTGCCATAATCGACCCAGTTCGTTTCGCCTTTGGTCGCTTCGCTTTCGGTAAATGTGGATCCGTCAAAGTGGCCCACAAAATACTGTCCACCAGAACCACCCGCTACCGAACCGGGATTAAGATCTACCTGCAGGACCCATTTTGATTCTTCACTGCCATCCACCGGTAATTCAAATAAGTCGGGACATTCCCAAATGCCTTCAGTACCCCCGGCCGGACCGAACTCGCTTTCCAGCTCCCAATCAATCAAATTGGATGAGCTGTAAAAACGTACTTTGTATTCGGTTGGCAGCGCCACAACCATTATCCACTTCTGGGTCTGGTCATGCCAGATTACTTTGGGATCCCGGAAGTCTTTCATATCCTCATCAATCACGGGGTTGCCTTCGTATTTGGTCCACGTGCGGCCATTATCCGTGCTGTAAGCGATACGCTGATCTTGTTTGGGATTATCTTCATCTGTGTGATGGCCGGTATAAATGGCTACCATCGGCGGATTATCTTCAGATCCCAATCCAGAAGTATTTTGCTTATCGACCACAGCGCTACCGGAAAAAATCATGACTCCGTCCTCCTCGGGCAGGGCTACGTCCAGCTCTTCCCAGTGCATCAAGTCCGTACTGACGGCATGCCCCCAGCTCATGTGTCCCCATTGATCGCCAAACGGATTATACTGGTAAAACAGGTGATACTCCCCTTCATGATACACTAATCCGTTAGGGTCATTAATCCAGTTTTCTTTTGGGGTGAAGTGGAATTGCGGACGGTATGGCTCATCATAAGCTGCAGTTTGTGGTTCGGCCTCTATATCCTGTTCTTGCTCAACTTTTTGACACGAAACGAATAAAAAGCCAGACAACAAGAATGTGCTAACAAGAAGAGTATATTTCATAACATCTAAAAATTATTTTTTTATAGGTAAAGTTTGCTTCCGCGGATAGTCAAAGCCCTTCTATGGTGTTGTCACTGTTATATTGGATATATTGGCCTTACTGTTGTCAGAAAAAATACCCCAGTGATTCCCTGGAGCACTGTAGATTCTGGTACTTAATGCCACATGATTATCTATATACACCACTACCATGGAATTTTCAATGACAATTCTGATATTATAATTAGTATCAGGTGACAGCTGTATGGGGACATCATTAGTCGGCTCTGTGGTTGTGACAAGTTGATCTCTGGGCTTCTTATCAACCCTAAATACGCCTTGATCGGGCAGTAGTCTTAGACTGACAAAATCATTCGTTCCATCACAGGCTCCTACTAAAAATCCGAAGTCGCCTGATGTCTGCCTATAAGAAAAAGTAGCATCGATTTGATAGCGTTCAGCCTCCACAGGCTCAAATATCACACTGCTAATCTCACTCTCTTTTCCACTGATAAGCTGGTAATTATGAGACTCTTGGCCTGTATTTTGTACATTGCCATATGTACTATTCTCTTCTATTGTGTAATCTTGAGTCTCCACAAATGATTCCAATGTATGGGGGATAGTGACAGCCAGATCACCATTTTCTTTTTGATATAATTTATGCGCCACTAAGTTTCCACCCCAAAGAGGAGATCCCGAATCCGAATGATTCTCGTTGACATAAGTCCAGCCCAAAATATATCTGTCATAGTCATCGGCTGCTGTTTTCGCAGCATAGATTCCATTCCCAACAATTCTCTCATTGCCATCCGGTTTGTGCCATGGACCATGAATGGACGAACTTTTCCGATATACAACATGTCTTGAGTCGATGTCCGAGAATAACAAGTAATAGGTATCACCCATCTTAAAAATTTCAGGTGTCTCCAGCATAAAGAAATTATCAGGACCTCCATCGTATAGGACACCCTCATAATCCCATGTGACCAGATCTGAAGAAGAATATTGAGCAATAACCCCTTTCCAAGTGCCATTTACATCTTTTCGTGCACTCACTATCATATAATACTGTTCACTTCCGCTGTCATAATAGATATATGGATCTCTGAAATTATCTTGTTCGTCAAAGCCCTGACCCGTGGGGGCATGAATAGTAGCAAAGGTACTATCTTTTGAGAATGCCTGGTCAAGACTTCCGGATGTAGCCAGCATTACGCCTTCCTTTTTTGAAACACAATCGGATGGATAATTGGGATTATGTCCGGTATAAAAAGCATAATACGTATCTCCCTTTTGGATAATATCTCCTGTTCCCAGGGCATAATCCTGATCACAGCCCTCGCTGCTTGAACCCAAAATTTCACCCGCCGATATTTGCTGGTAGTCATAAAAATTTTCGGTTGTAAAACCATACCAGGGATGGCGTTCATGAGTGGCATCATTCCATATATCTTTTAAATAATAAATATAGAATGTTCCACTTTGGGAATCATAGTATGGCATTACGTCCCCAATCCTTGCATCGGTATTCCTTTTATATAAGGTATAGCCTGTCTCCTCAGTTTGGGTCTCGCACTGAAGGGGCTCTGATTTCTCATCCGTATCCCGATCAGACAGGTTTGGGTCTCCCAGTTGACAGCTTATCGTCAAAAATGACCATAAGCCTATCAACCATAAGCCTATCAACGGAATCAATCTATGAACCTTAGGTTGTGAGCTAACCATTAGTTCCAGCCGTAATTTTGCTCATACAACCCATTGCTGAAATCAATTTGTTGCTGTGGAATCGGCCAGTACTCATCCCTGTTTTCCTGGAAATGAGCATCCTGCAAATAGCTTCGTTTCGTTTTTTCTTCTTCGAAGTAGGTATTCAAAACATCAGCTGCAATACCCCAGCGTACCAGGTCGAAAAAACGAGAGCCTTCCATCGCAAATTCAAGGCGTCGCTCCCATCGCAGAGCCTCTCGGGCATTCTCTTGGGTCCACTGGATATTAACGCCGGGCTCATAGGTTTCAATGCCATAATTGGATACATATTCACCGTCGGCATTCCGCAGTCGTTCCCTGCTGTTTTGGGCTCGCTCTCGTATCTGATTGATGATCGGCAGTGCTTCACCCTGTCGGCCCAATTCGATGAGTGCTTCTGCCTTCCATAACAGCACATCCGCATACCGTATAATGATGGTATTTTTGGAGCTCGCGAAAAATGGTCCCACTGCTTTAAGACTGGGACTATCCGGATGTTGGGTTTCCTTCATCGTGGAATAATAGCCATAGACGGATGGAGTTCGTGCCCAACCTTCCTGGTACACAAAGTTGGGATCATACTTAAAGGGGTGCGTCGGGATGCCCACGGTGTGATCCAGTCGGGGATCAACAGAGTTCTCTTGAAATTCAGCGGGTTCATTCATGTCAGCATTATTAAAGCTGTCAAACATGGGTAAGCCGCTGTCATCTGTTTTGAAAGCGTTAACCAAATTTTGACTTGGGATATGAAACCAGCAGCAGCCATAATCGGAGGCCATGTTGTAATTAAGTCCGTTAGCCATATCCAGCCGCCCGTTAGGGGTGCCGTCATCAATGGAATTTTGAACCGCAAAGACCGATTCCTCTCCATTTTCAAACTCCCACAGAAAGTTTTTGGCGAAATCATCGTGCAGCGCATATTGACCAGAATTGATGACTTCGCTGGTTAAATCAAACACATCCTGCAGCCTTTCAGTATTGATATTCACCACATTATGCTGCTCATCCTGTTCATATGCCTGATATAACCGGACTTTAGCCAAGTAAGCTTTGGCGGTATAGGTATTTGGCCTACCTACGTCCTGCTGACTTTCGGGCAAATTTTCGGCCGCAAAGGCAAAGTCTTCGGCAATTTTATTCCAGAGTTCGTCATTTGAGTATCGCCGGTTGGAAACGGTAGCTAAGCTATCTTCCGGAATCGTTTCATTGATATAGGGAACACGTTTGAACAATTTCTTTAGCACAAAATGAAAATGTCCTCGCAAAAAACGCATCTCCGCCTGCCTGCGGGTTTTCAAGGCAAACTCACCTTCCTCCAGGTTGTTTAACCTCGACAAAGCATCATTGGTACGAGAAATACCAACATACAGTTCATACCAAATAGCGTCTGCTCGGCCGATATCCGGAGTCACAAAAGAAAACTGTTCGTACTGATTGACTTCTGCCACATCACCAGTTCCGCCGCCCCCCTTATAAGCATCATCCGAACGAACACTGCCGGAGGACCATAAGTTGCTGTACGGGGCCGTCCAGTGATCATTTCCCAGTGAGGCATAAGCCACCGTCACCATCTGATCTGTACGTTCGGGAGTATTTAGTTGTTCACCACTCACGGTTCCTTTCGGATTACTATTCAGGAAACTGTCGGAGCAAGATGAAAGTGTGGCTAAAACTGCTAATCCAACTATAATTAAATTAAACCGTTTCATAATAAAATCCTTTTTGTAGTTAAAATGACACATTTAAGCCGAGCGTTAAGGTTAATGGACGGGGATAAGCGTTGGCGGGATTTTCAGGGTCTGTGGCTGTAAACTGATCTGCTCCGCTGTTATCCTTAATGGTGTAAAGGTTCTCCCCCTGCATATAAACATTCACATTGCGTAACCCTACAGACTCTAATGCGTCGGATGGAACGGAATAGCTAACTTTTGCGGTCCGCAATTTCAGATAAGAGCCATCCTCTATGTAATAGGTTGAGGGGCGGCTTTCGGAATTGTTATCCGAAAGTGAGACCGCTGGTATTCTTGAATCGCTATTTTGCGGAGTCCAGGCATCCAGGGTGCGGGCTCCGAAGTTAGCCCCGGACCATTGTCCCACAAAGTCAGTTCTAAACTTCATATCGTTATACACCTCAATGCCCTGAACGCCCTGGAAGAACAGATCCAGCGTAATGTTTTTATATCCCAGGCTGGTATTTAGTCCGTATTCAAAATCCGGGCTTGCTACGCCTATATATTTTTGATCCAGCGAGTTGATGGTGCCGTCACCGTTTAAATCCTTGTAGCGGATTCTTCCAGTGGCTTTGCCCGGCTGCACGGCATGCTCCTCCACTTCTTGTTCGCTTTGAAAGAGTCCGTCGGCCACATAGCCGAAGAGCGAAAACTGTGATCGTCCCAGTATGTTCTTCTCCGAATTACCGGGATAGGAATCTACGACAGATTCCGGAAGGTGCGTTATTTTATCCGAGTATGCTCCCACATTGCCGGAAATAGTATAGCTGAAGTCCCCGGTATTATCCCGGTAGCTCAGTACGATCTCATAACCAGATGTTTCCGTTGATGCCCCGTTCAACCAGCGGCTGCCACCATCACCGACAACACCAATAAAAGCCGGCTGGATTAGTATGTCTTCGGTATTCCGTACGAAATAATCAAAAGATCCGGTGATCTTATCTTCCAGTATGCCGAAATCGACTCCAGCGTTTATTTCAGCGGTTTCCTCCCACTTAAGATTAGGATTTCCGGTCTGGGTAGCCACATATCCGGATGGTAGCGTACCACTATCACTTCCGCCAATGTCATAGGCGGTACCATCGCTGGTCGCCCATGTTTTATCATCCCCATAGTTGGCGCGATACAACGGATAGGCGGCATAATTGGCAATCTCCTGATTACCGACTCTTCCCCATCCAGCCCGCAGTTTTAGTTGAGAAATAAATCCAATATTCTTTCTGAAAAAAGACTCATTAGCTAATCGCCAACCCGCAGAAAAAGCCGGAAATAATCCATATTGCTGATCCTGGCCAAAACGGGAAGAGCCATCATATCTTAAGGTAGCTGAAGCCAAGTATCTATCTGAATAGGCATAATCTATCTTACCGAAATAGGAAAATAAATTAAAGCCTGTGTCATTCCCCGAGTTAACTCTTCTGCCTGTGGCCGCATCATGCGTGAAATAGTCATTCTCTTCGATGGCAAACTCTTCGCTATAGGCAGTAAAAGTGCTAAATGCATTTTTAGTGGCTTCTATACCTCCCAGCAGTGTGATATTGTGGTCATTGATGTTCAACGCATAATTCAACGTATTGGACCACGTCCAGTTGATATTATGATTTTGCGCTGTATTGAGTGAATTGATATCTCGGCTTAAAAATCCACTTTGGTAGGTCCGGGTAATATTCCGGAAATAGGCATCCTCATAGTCGATTCCAAAATTACTGCGCAACCTCAGGTTTTCTACAATTTCCAGGTCGGCGAAGACGTTGCCGAATAAAATAAGCGCATGGTTTTTATCCCACCTGTTGTGCTGGATAAGCCGCACTGGATTATCCCGATCAGAAAACCCAGCGCCCGAAGGACCGGCCCAGCCTCCACCTTCAGTATAGACCGGCAGTATGGGTTGAGCTATTAAACCCAGCCACATCGGGGTTCCGCCCAATCCGCTGGGAACCGGTGTTTCTTTGGTTTTAGAAAGCTGTACATTGCCTCCCAATTTCAGGCGATTGTCAAAAAAGTTATAGTCTGAATTGATGCGCCCGGAGATACGGTTGAAATCATTTTCCTTGATAATTCCGGCATTGTCATGATAGCTCAGGGACAAGACGACTCCGCCCCTGTCATTACCGGATGAAACTGAAATATTGTTGGAAGAAATCATTCCCCTTCTTGAAATTTGATCATACCAATCCGTATCGGCCGATCGAATTCCGGCTTCCTGATCTACCCATTCCGGAACGATGACTTCGTCGAGTACTGCTTCTCCATTTTCTTCATGCCACTCATAGTCATACAGTGAAATAACAGAGGGATCTACATTGTCATTGATAGCTGCCTGCCACAATACTTGTCCACGCTGCCGGGTGTTCAAGACATCCAGCTTCGTTACATAGTTTTGCATTGAAATATTGCTATTAAAGTCCACTTTAACATCAGAGCCCGCTCCTTTTGTAGTAATAACGATAACTCCATTCGAAGCGCGTGCTCCATAAATTGAGCTTGCCGCAGCATCCTTAAGAACCTGTATAGACTCGATTTCATTGGGATTTAACTGCTGATATGCTGCTGTTTTGGTAGGAACCCCATCAATAACAAAAAGCGGGTCGTTGTTGCCCAGTGTGTTGACTCCACGTATCCGGATGGTTGCATTTCCGTTAGGAGCCCCATCTGTTGTCACTGATAAGCCAGGAATCTTACCTTGTAACGATTTCATCGCATTGCTGGTAGGAGCCGACTGGATATCATCCACATTAGCTACTGAAACTGATCCAGTCAGATCTGCCTTTTGCTGCGTTTGATATCCCGTCACGACCAACTCTTCGCCGACAAGCGCTTCCGATACCATCGCCACATCAATTTGCGAACGTCCGTTGATTGGTACTTCTCGTGTTTTATACCCAATAAATGAAAAAATGAGGGTATCATTGGCTGATGGAACCGTAAGTTGATAAGCCCCCTGCGCATCGGTAGAGGTGCCTATGGTCGTCCCTTTTACCGAAATATTCACACCCGGTAAAATCATACCATCTTTTTCATCTGTTACCTTGCCCTGCACTACTTGTTCACTACTTTGCGCGGATTGCACAAACTTTGCTACCGATACCCTCACATTAATCATGAGCCCTACTATAAGTATGAAAAGAAGTGTTATATTTTTTTTCATAAGCTTTTCCCTTTTATCTCCTAAGATTGCCAATCTCCCAAAACCTCTTCAGCTGTATTGATATACATTTCGGATATTTATCTCTAAGCATAGTAGTTATCTCGAACTACATTCAAATATTTAAAGGTTTTATTCGTGCCAAGGAGACTGTATTTACATTTCTATGTAATCGTTTACATCGATAATGTAACGAATTATGCAAATAATTGTCAAATTATTTAATATTATTCCGCAAATAATGTATACGTTTACATAAGAACCTAAAATTATTTCCAGAAATAACAAGACAGATATAAATAACTACTAATCCCTCGCGTGGTTAATGAGTCCAAAAAGGATATAGTCTTCAAATGGAATAATTACGTACTGGCTTCGCCCAGGAAGGCGTTTGTTTGTACCGCCCCCTCATGATCGCTTGGGAGATGACAAGCTGATTTCCTCCAGCGGTGGGACGACTTCCATCGCCACTTGGAGTAGTGAACCTTGAGAAATGTGGCGGTACAGTGAGGGATTTAGGCTTAAACTCAACACCCGCTAACACTTAATTACCACAGGAGGCTCTCACTATAAGCTCCGGATTTAGTACGATATCCGAAGTATTACGTGAAGGATTAGAAAGACGTTTTAATAGAAGCTCAGCTGCTGATACACCCAATTCATAGCCTGGCTGCCGTACGGCGGTAAGAGGTGGGTTTAATGCTTTTGACCAGGGCATATCATCAAAACCGATTAGAGCAATTTCACCGGGAATATTAATTCCCTGTGTGTTTAATTCTTCCAGACATCCGAGGGTCATCAAGTTGTTGATAGAAAAAATAGCGGTAGGTCGTTCTTTAAGTTCCAGCAACTGTTTTGTGCTTTTAATGCCTCCCTCCTCCCTGGAATCCGCATAGAGTATTAATTCATCGACTAATGAAATATCATAGTCTTCAAGAGCCTGCTTATATCCCTCAAAGCGTTCTACTGTTGTAGAAAGCTCTTCAAGTCCATTAATGATAGCAATTCTTTGATGACCTAATTTTATGAGTCGCTCAACGGCACGATAGGCTCCCTGCTTGTTATTTACAGTTACACTATCAACATTTATGTCTCCAATATTAAGTTTACGATCTACACAAACTACGGGATATTCATCGTTTATTATCTCTGTTATGAGTTTGTTATTATGGGTTGTCGGTACTAAAATGAATCCTGATACCTGCTCAGCAATAAGTGCTTCCAAATAAAATTTTTCCTTGGCTTTGTCTTCATTTGAATTGCATACCATCACGGCATTCTTATTTTGATATGCTATGTCTTCAACCCCCCTTGCAATTTCTGAAAAAAAGGGATTTTCAAGATCCGTTACGATCAAACCGATGATCATTGAATGTTTCCGCTTGCCCCGCAATCGTTGGGCTACCCTACTGGGACGATAATTTAGTTCTTTTGCAGCCTCTAATACCCTCTGTGAAGTCTGCTCATTTACTTTGGCAGATTTATTAAAAACTCTCGAAACAGTAGCTGTCGAAACTTCAGCTAATTTTGCGACGTCTTCTACTGTATAATTGTTTTTCTTACCCATCTATGCATTTCTATTTTTAATTTTCCATAAAACTATTGTTAATACTGAAGAAAACGTAGCAATTATGAATAATTTTTTACAGATTTAATTTCTTAAAGGAATATTATTCCTAAATCTTAAACTAATCCTGATACTATTATGGCTTACAAATTTGAGATATATGAAGATAAAGGCGGAAAGTTTCGGTTTAACTTCGTTGCTCCCAATGGGGAAACAATGTTCTCCAGCCAGGGATATGCATCAAAGAGTTCATTAAAAAATTCTATTGAATCCATCCAAGAAAACGTGCCGGGCGCAGACGTGACCGAACGCGAAGACGATTAACGCTATTACATAAATAATTTCAGCATAAAAAAAGCGCCCGACTTTAACATCGGGCGCTTTTTCTTTATATCTATTTATGAGAAAAGTTACGACTCATCTTCTTCTGCCTCAGCAGTTTCTGCTGTTTGAGCTCCTTCTGTAGGCTCGCCGGCGCCACTAAGCTGTTCAAAGACTTTTGCTACTTCTTGCTCATCTTCATCCAGCTCTTGTTTTCTGCCGACGATAAGATCGTCGTACTTACGCAATCCGGTACCTGCAGGTACTTTATGTCCAACAATGACATTTTCTTTCAGTCCAAGCAGGTGATCCTTCTTGGCTTCAATTGATGCCTGTGTCAGTACCTTTGTGGTTTCCTGGAAGGATGCAGCCGATAACCAGCTTTCTGTTGACAAGGCCGCACGTGTAATTCCGAGCAAGATCGGCTTCGAGATAGCCGGCTCTGCTTCACGTGTTTCAATTTCTTCTTCGCCTGCTCTAATAAGCTCGTTATTAAGATCACGAACTTCACGACGATCAAGAATGGTGCCCTGCTTCAGATCACTTCCACCGGTTTCAGTGACAACATATTTACCAATCAGCTCATCATTTCTGTTATTGAGCTCAAATCGGTCAACTTTGTCCCCTTCAAGGAACATCGTATCACCGGAATCGGTAACTTCTACTTTCTGCATCATAGTGCGTACGATCGTTTCAATGTGCTTGTCATTGATCTGTACACCCTGCAGTCGGTAAACCTCCTGGATTTCATTAACGAGATACGATTGTACCGCAAATGGTCCGAGAATATTAAGGATTTCTTCAGCCGGGATAGTACCATCAGAAAGCTGCTGACCAGCTTCCACATAATCATTCTCCTGTACAAGAATGTGCTTAGACAAGGAGATAAGATAAGTCTTCTCGGTCTGACCATCCTTACTTTCTACAATGACCTCTTGCTTACCACGCTTACGTCCGCCCATACTAACGATACCGTCAATTTCGGATACAGCAGCAGGATCACTTGGTGAACGAGCCTCAAAAAGCTCCGTTACACGCGGCAGACCCGCTGTAATATCTTTCGATTGCCCCGTAGTTCGAGGAATCTTGGCAAGCACTTTTCCTGCCGATACATCCTCACCGTCTTCAATAACGATGTGCGTATCAACGGGCAATGTTTTCTCACGGATACGATCATCACTGCCTTTAACCAACAGCGTTGGTACCAGCGAGCGATCCTTAGAATCGATAACAACTTTTTCACGGTGACCGGTTTGGGAATCCGTCTCTTCAGAGAAGGTAATATCTTCGAGGATATCTTTGTATTCAACCGTACCGTCGATTTCCGCGTAAATATTCGCATTATAAGGGTCCCAGCTACAAATAGGCACTCCTTTTGGAATTTCATCGCCTTCTTCAACCAGCAGCTCAGATCCATAAGGGATATTGTACGTCGTCAGTACTTTGCCCTCTTCATCAACAATCTTGATTTCTCCGGCACGGCTCAATACCACATCGTGGATCTCTTCGCCATCGTCATATTCAACGACCCGGATATTTTCAAATTCAATTGTGCCTTCGAACTTCGCCTTGTGTTGCGATTCAGACTCCATGCGAGAAGCTGTACCCCCTACGTGGAATGTTCGAAGCGTAAGCTGAGTACCTGGCTCACCAATGGATTGAGCTGCAATAACACCCACAGCCTCACCAACCTGAACCATCGTACCACGCGACAAGTCGCGACCGTAACATTTAGAACATACACCACGTTCGGTTTCGCAAGTAAGCACCGATCGAATTTCAACTTCCTCGATGGATGTCTCTGCAATACTTTTTGCAACATTTTCATCGATCATCTGGTTTGCTTCACAGATTAGCTCATCATTCAGCGGATCGTAAATATCGTGCAGTGATACACGACCTAAAATACGATCTTCCAGACTTTCGATAACGTCTTCATTGTCCTTCAGAGCTTTCATCTTAATTCCGCGAAGCGTTCCACAGTCTTTCTCATTGATAATAATATCCTGAGAAACATCTACCAGACGACGCGTCAAATAACCAGCATCAGCCGTTTTAAGAGCGGTATCAGCCAGCCCCTTACGAGCACCGTGTGTTGAAATAAAGTATTCAAGAACCGTCAATCCCTCCTTAAAAGAAGAAAGAATGGGATTCTCAATAACCTCATTACCTTCCTGCATGGAACTCTTTTGAGGCTTAGCCATCAGTCCACGCATACCACCAAGCTGGCGAATCTGTTCTTTCGAACCACGAGCACCGGAATCAGCCATCATAAATACCGGGTTAAACCCTTCCCGGTCGGCTGTCAGTGCACTGAAAAGCGACTCAGAAACACGATTGGTCGTGCTGGTCCATTTGTCAATAACCTGATTGTATCGCTCATTATCGGTAATGAAACCCATTTCGTAGCGGTCGGTTATTTCAGCTACTTCATTCTGGGCGTTCTGGATAAGTTTTTCTTTCTCATCCGGGATAACAATATCCTCAAGGCTAAACGAAAGCCCACCTGTAGTTGCCTGCTCGAAACCTAATTTCTTCATTTCATCAAGGAATTCGGCAGTTCGGGCTGTACCCACTTTGTAATGGATATCACTAATCAGCGAACGCAGCTCTTTCTTGCCAAGCGTTCTATTGATATAGCCCATCTCCGGTGGGAGAATACGGTTAAAGATAACCCGACCGGTAGTGGTCTTTATAATTTCATGTCCTTCCTCATCTTCTTTTGGAATCCGGAGGTTAATCTTGGCATGCATATCGAGACGATCTCGATCGTACGCAATCAAAACCTCATCGGCATTGGCGAACGTTTTACCTTCGCCCTTCTGATCTCCGGCCATCTTGGTCAGATAGTAAATACCCAAGACCATATCCTGTGATGGTACCGCAATAGGTCCACCATTTGCAGGGCTCAATATGTTATGTGATCCGAGCATTAAGACCGAAGCCTCT
The DNA here is from genome assembly GCF_026229185.1 of Fodinibius salsisoli. Lineage (GTDB taxonomy): Bacteria > Bacteroidota > Rhodothermia > Balneolales > Balneolaceae > Fodinibius > Fodinibius salsisoli. Next base: position 282,481 of record NZ_JAGGJA010000008.1, read on the forward strand.
AAGACCGCATCGTGACTTAAAGGGACGTGAACGGCCATCTGGTCACCATCAAAGTCAGCGTTAAAAGCTGTACAAGATAGTGGGTGCAGGCGTACGGCCTTTTCCTCAATAAGAACCGGCTGGTAAGCTTGTATACCCAAACGGTGAAGCGTTGGAGCACGGTTCAGCATAATTGGATGTCCGTCAATGACATTCTCAAGGACTTCCCAAACGACCTGATCGCGTCGGTCAACAACCTTCTTTGCCGACTTAACCGTTTTCACATATCCACGCTCAATCAATCGGCGGATAATAAATGGCTTGTACAGCTCCACAGCCATTTCTTTCGGCAAGCCGCACTCGTGGAGCTTCAGTTCCGGACCTACCACAATTACAGAACGACCGGAATAGTCAACACGCTTACCCAGCAAGTTCTGACGGAATCGACCGCTCTTTCCTTTCAGCATATCGCTGAGAGACTTCAGAGGACGGTTATTATTCCGTACAGCGTTGGATTTACGTGAGTTGTCATAAAGCGAATCGACCGCTTCCTGAAGCATCCGCTTTTCATTACGGAGAATCACATCCGGAGCCTTGATATCAATCAATCGCTTTAACCGGTTGTTCCGGATGATAACACGACGATACAAGTCATTAAGGTCAGATGTTGCAAATCGACCACCCTCCAGTGGTACCAGTGGACGCAGTTCCGGTGGAATGACCGGAATAACACTTTGCACCATCCATTCGGGACGATTCTCAGTGTGCTGGTTTGCTGCACGGAAAGATTCAATAACCTGCAGTCGCTTCAGTTTTTTCTTCTTACGCATCTGCGATGTTTCATTGCGCGCTTCGTATCGCAGTCGGTAAGCCAGCGAATCCAGATCCAGTGTAGCCAGCAGTTCTTCGATAGCATCCGCCCCTTCTTTGGCACGGAATTTATCGGCATCTTCATCATCCATCTCCCACTGATCTTCGGGCAACTGTTCCTGGATATCGTAATACTCTTCTTCGGATATCAGGTCGCCTTTCTTGTAACCAAGATCACGGGCAACACCGGGATTCATAATGACATAGGTCTCGTAATAAACAATCTTCTCAAGATTTTTGGAAGAATATCCGAGCAAATATGCCAGTTTATTGGGTAATGACTTAAAGTACCAGATATGAACAACGGGCACCGTCAGGGAAATGTGTCCCATACGTTCACGGCGTACCGCTTTTCTGGTTACCTCAACACCACAACGATCACAAATAATCCCTTTGTAACGGATTCGCTTGTATTTACCACAATGGCATTCATAATCTTTAACCGGACCAAAAATCTTTTCACAGAAAAGACCGTCCATTTCCGGTTTAAAGGTACGATAGTTAATTGTTTCGGGCGTTAAGACTTCGCCATGCGACCGGGAGAGAATAGTCTCCGGGGACGCAAGAGAAATTCCAATGTTATCGAAGTCTTTCGAAACTGTTAATGTGTTAGTAGTCGGCAAGGAAGTACCTCCGGATTGACTTTATTTAACAGTATAAATTCTGTTGTTCTAATTAGTCTATGTGTATTTCAAGGCCAAGACCCATCATCTCGCGCAGCAGTACCTTAAATGATTCAGGTACATCGCCCTCAGGCAAGTTCTCGCCTTTGACAATGGCTTCATACACGCGTGATCGGCCTTTAACGTCATCACTTTTAACAGTGAGCATCTCTTTGAGGATGCTGGATGCACCGTAAGCATACAGTGCCCATACCTCCATCTCACCGAGACGCTGACCACCGAACTGAGCTTTACCACCCAGCGGCTGTTGCGTAATAAGTGAATATGGTCCAATGGATCGTGCATGCATCTTATCCTCAATCAGGTGGTTGAGCTTCAGCATGTAGATATAACCCACGGTGGTCTTTTGGTCCATTTGCTCACCAGTACGGCCATCATAAAGTCTGACCCGGCCATCTTTAGGCAGACCAGCTTTTACAAGCTGCTCTTGAACCTGTTCCTGAGTAGCGCCATCAAAAATGGGGGAAGCAAACTTCACACCCATCTTCTTCGCAGCCCATCCCAGGATGGTCTCATAAATCTGGCCAAGGTTCATTCGTGATGGTACACCCAGTGGGTTCAGGCAAATATCAACAGGAGTACCGTCTTTCATATACGGCATATCCTCAACCGGAACCACTTTGGCGATCACACCCTTATTACCGTGTCGGCCGGCCATCTTATCACCAACCTGAAGCTTACGCTTCTTGGCTACATAGACTTTAGCTTTCTGGATAATGCCAGGTGGCAGATCGTCTCCAACCTGGATCTGATACTTACGTCGCTTGGCTTCAGTATCGATTTCTCTTCGCAGATCTCGATAATTACTAAAGAGCAGACGTACATGTTCTACCAATTCATCATCGGTAGCCCATTGAATGTTTTCATTAATTCGTACGGGATCAAGCTCTTCAAAATCAGACTTTCGGTATTTTTCTCCTTTCGGAATCAATTCCACGCCGTTAAAGTCGTAGACACCCGGCGAAGTTTTATCGCGGAGCAGGCTGTAAAGGTTATCAACCATTTTGCTGTTTAGTTCGTCCACCTTTTCGGCATGACGCTCATTCTCCAGCTCAACCTGTTTCTTCTCCTCTTTTCGGGAAATCTGCTCATCACGCTTACGGCTAAAGAGCTTGGTATCGATTACCGTTCCGGAAACACCCGGTGGTACTTTCAATGAAGCATCTTTAACATCGCCGGCTTTGTCACCGAAAATAGCACGGAGCAGTTTCTCTTCCGGCGTCGGATCCGTTTCGCCTTTAGGCGTAATTTTACCGACCAGAATGTCACCCGGATTAATCTTAGCACCCGTTCGGATGATTCCATGCTCGTCAAGATTTCTGGTAGCATCTTCACTTACATTGGGAATCTCGCGGGTCAGCTCTTCTTCACCACGCTTGGTGTCGCGAACTTCCTGTTCAAATTCTTCAATGTGGATAGAGGTGTACATATCATCCTGTACTACCCGCTCACTAACCACAATGGCATCTTCAAAGTTATAACCTCTCCAAGGCATGAAACCAACCAACAGGTTACGTCCAAGGGCAAGTTCCCCTTGATCCGTAGCACAACCATCAGCCAGTGTCTGACCTTTAACAACCTTATCACCTACTTCTACAATAGGCTTCTGGTTGATCGTGGTACTTTGGTTAGTCCGCTCAAATTTGGTCAGGTCATACTTTTTAACACCTTCATCAAAGTAGCAGTTTTGCTCCATTTCCGTACGTTCATATTGTACGTGGATTTCTTTGGAACTTACATAAACTACTTCGCCATCTTTCTCTGCGGTGATGATCGCACGGGAGTCTTTTGCTGCGCGATATTCAAGACCTGTTCCTACTACAGGGGCTTCAGGTCGAAGCAGTGGTACCGCCTGACGCTGCATGTTAGATCCCATCAAAGCACGGTTTGCATCGTTGTGCTCAATAAACGGAATCAAAGCAGCGGCAACCGAAGTCAACTGGTTGGTAGAAACATCCATATACTCAACCTGTTCCGGCTTGGCCAAACCAACTTCTCCATCACGGAAACGAGAGAAAATATTGTCATTCTTAAACACACCGCTTTTTTCAAGAGGCGCATTAGCCTGAGCAATAATGGTCTCATCCTCTTGCTCGGCAGAAAGGTATTCAATTTCCTCTGTGGCTTTACCTTCTTCAATTTTACGATAAGGCGTTTCGAGGAATCCGAAATCGTTCACCTTGGCATGCACACAGAGTGAGGTAATCAAACCAATATTTGGCCCCTCAGGAGTTTCAATTGGACAGAGACGGCCATAGTGCGTATAGTGGACGTCACGAACCTCAAAACCGGCTCGTTCACGGGTCAGGCCTCCAGGCCCTAATGCCGACATACGACGCTTGTGGGTCAGTTCCGCAATCGGATTGGTCTGATCCATAAACTGTGACAGCTGATTCGTACCAAAGAAAGTGTTAATGACGGATGAGATGGTCCGTGCATTCACCAGATCTTGTGGCGTCAACTGTTCAGCATCGCGAGAGTTCATTCGCTCTTTAATGGTACGCGACATACGCGCTAGGCCAATAGAAAACTGCTGACCCAACTGTTCACCGATAGTACGCACACGACGATTGCTGAGGTGATCAATATCATCCACCTGAGACTTCATATTCTTAAGGCGAATCACCTCTTTAATAATGGCCACAATATCTTCTTTCACGAGATATCGGGTGTCCATATCGACATCGATCTTCAACCGCTTGTTAAGCCGATATCGACCAACTTCACCGAGATCGTACTTTTTGTCACTGAAGAACAGCCGTTCTAATACCTGACGGGCTGTTTCTGGGTCAGGCATTTCACCAGTACGAATCTGCTGATAAATTTCGCCCAAGGCAGATTCCTCATCGTGCGTTGGATCTTTACGGAGTGTATTCATAAACACATCCCGCTCGGAGTCTTCCGGCGACATTTGCTGAATACGAACTTCTTCTACTTCAGCTTCTTGCAACAGACCGTAATCATCTTCTGTGAGCTCATGGTCAATCTCTAACAGTACATTTCTGCTCAGAGCCTCTGTTACTTCGCCGGTCTCATCATCGACTACTTCTTCCATTTTTTCTTCGATAATATCGACAGCAAGGCGCTCACCAACGATATTGTCGTTATAGTTTTTCTTCGAACCAACCTTAACCTTCTCGGAGAGTTCAAAGAGGCTGTATAACTCTTCATCCGTTGAATAACCGAGGGCACGCAGTAAGGTTGTAAAGGGAACCTTCTTTTTACGATCGATATAGGCCCACAATACATCGCGAATATCCGTAGAAAACTCGATCCAGGATCCTTTAAATGGAATGACACGCGCATTATACAGCTGTGTGCCATTAGGGTGTACGTTCTGACCAAAGAAAGCTCCTGGTGAACGGTGCAGCTGACTTACGATAACCCGTTCAGCCCCATTAATAATGAATGTACCGCGTTCGGTCATCCAGGGAAGGTCCCCTAAAAAGACTTCCTGCTCAATGGTTTCCGTTGTTTCATCATCGTCATCAACAGCGGAAAGGCGGATCTTGGCTTTCAGGGGGACAGCATAGGATAGACCACGATCCTGGCACTCCTTCATGCTATATTTTGGAGTGTCTACGCTGTAATACAAAAATTCCAGAATATGGGTCTCACGAGAATCCTGGATTGGGAAATTGTCTTTAAATATCTTTTGCAGCCCTTGTACCTTTCGGTCTTCAGGAGCTATATCCAGCTGGGTAAAATCATTAAATGACTGTAACTGAATATCTAAAAAATCAGGATAGTCAAGTACATGTTCCGTGCTGGCAAATGTTAAGCGGTCGGTGAAAGGGATTTTCTCCATGTTACTTTGTGTACTCAAAGGAACCTCTCCTTTAAAATTAATTAGATGGTGATGAGCCAAATTTGCCGCTTCTAAAACTCACTTTTTACAAAGTGGAGGTAGCATGCAAATAGACGCCAATAGCCAATACCGTTAATACGATATTGGCTAATGACAAATTGTGTTTGTTGATACCTAATTACTTAAGCTCAACTTCAGCACCGGCATCTTCAAGCTTAGACTTCAGGTCTTCTGCTTCAGCCTTGTCAACACCTTCCTTAACGGGATTTGGTGCATTGTCAACAAGTTCTTTGGCTTCTTTGAGACCAAGTCCTGTGATGCTTCGAACTTCTTTAATAACGGCAATCTTCTTGTCGCCGGGGCCATTAAGAATAACGTCGAATTCCGTTTGTTCTTCTTCGCCACCGCCTTCGCCGCCACCAGCAACAACAGCAGGTCCTGCCGCAGGCTTGATGTCATATTCTTCTTCAAGAACGTTAGCGAGTTCGTTTGCTTCTTTTACTGTTAAATTGACTAATTGTTCAGCTAAATCTTTAACGTCAGCCATGTTATTTCTCCGATTGATCTTTGTGAATTGAAAATTCGTGTGTAATTATATTGTAGATATTATTCGCCTTCTTCGGCGATGGTTTCAACGGCTCCGGCAATCGTTCGGCCGGGAGCTTCAAGTGCACTAACCACGTTAGAAACAGGTGCAAGCAGAAGCCCGACAATATCGCCGATAACTTCGCTCTTGGATTTCATTGCAGCCAAGGTATCCAGCTCTTCCTCACCGTAATAGTCTCCATCGATGAGGGCAGCTTTAAACTTAGGCCTCTCTGTTTCTTCAAATAATTTTTTAATCACTTTTGCGGGTGCAGCGAGCTCTTCTTCTACAAAGGCAAAACCATTTTGTTCAGCTAAGTGTGGATACAAATCATCATACCCTCCCACTTCTTCCATGGCTCTTTTCATCAAGGTGTTTTTATACACTTTATACTTGATATCATCTTCATAGAATTTGCCACGCATATCGTTGACTTCCTGTACAGACATTCCCGAATAGTTGGCGATATAAAGCGCACCAGCCTCATTCAGGTTTTCTGTAATTTCATCAACAACTGCTTTTTTTTCTGCTAATGTTGCCATATCAGTTTGCGTGTTTTAGAACTTCTATACAGAAATTACGGATGAACGACTTAATGCTATGCTGGGTCCCATCGTGCTGCTCATAAACGCACTTCTGATATATAATCCTTTAGCAGAAGCGGGTCGGAGCCGCAGAACCTCTTGTAAAAATCGCATAGTGTTTTCGCGTAACTCACTGGCGTCAAAACTGGCCTTTCCAACTGATGCGTGCAGAATTCCATATTTATCTACACGAAAATCAATCTTTCCGGCTTTTGCTTCTTTGACAGCCTCAGCCACGTCATTAGTTACCGTTCCACTTTTCGGATTGGGCATAAGTCCACGAGGGCCTAAAACACGGCCAAGCTTTCCTATTTGTCCCATAACATCCGGAGTGGCAACAATAACATCGACATCAGTCCATCCTTCTTCAATTTTTTCGATATACTCTTCAAGACCTACATGATCTGCTCCGGCCTCTTCAGCTTCCTCCTGCTTAGCTTCGCTTACCAAAGCTAAGACGCGAACTTCCTTACCGGTGCCGTGAGGCAAGGTAACGGATCCACGTACCATCTGATCGGCATGCCGGGGATCAACTCCCAGGCGAAGGTCCAGATCGACGGATTCATCAAAATTTGCTGATGAGGCTTTTTTCACAAGATCACAAGCTTCCTCCAGAGTATATTCCAACTCGGGATCAATGAGCTTTGCGGCCTCTTGGTATTTTTTTCCTCGTTGTGCCATAATGTGTTTAAACCTTCCTATTTATCTCTTAGCACTCGAAGCCCCATACTTCGGGCAGTACCTGCAATCATTTCAGCAGCGTTTTCTACCTCAAAAGCATTGAGATCCTGCATTTTCTGCTCTGCTATCTCTTTGCACTGGGTCCATGTTACCTGGCCTACCTTCGTACGGTTAGGCTCTCCGGAACCGGATTTAATCCCAGCAGCTTTCTTTAGCAATACTGCAGCAGGTGGAGTCTTTGTTATGAAAGTGAAAGACTTATCCTGATACACCGTTATTTCAACCGGAATAATAGTTCCGGCATCTTCTTGGGTAGCAGCATTAAAAGCCTTACAGAACTCCATAATATTGATTCCAGCCTGACCTAAAGCAGGTCCGACGGGTGGCGCAGGATTTGCCTGACCGCCCCGAATCTGGAGCTTAAGTACTTGATCTACTTTTTTTGCCATTTGAATTTACTGCTTATACTTATCTGTTTGTTGCCGCGTAATAGCTCACTTTTGCATCAAGTGATTTTAAATGTGGTTAAGTTGCAGGTTCTACCTGGTTCACATCAACTTCAACCGGGGTCTTTCGACCAAAAATACTTACAAGAACACGTAGCTTAAGTTTTTCAGTATTAACTTCTTGCACGGTTCCGTCAAAATCTTTGAATGGGCCATCTATGACTTTTACGATATCACCTTCGTCATAGGGAATTTCAATCTTACCGCCCTCTTCCATCATATCTTCATTATCCTGCACTCGGCCTAAAATTCGATTCACTTCGGCCTTTCGTAGTGGCTTCGGTACATGCTGGGTCTTTCCCGTCTTCAGAAAACCTATGGTAGACGGAGCCCCCTGAATGAGGTTATTCACCTCTTCATCATACAGGGTTTTCAGCAAAATATAACCGGGAAAAAAGTTTTTCTCACGTGTTCGCTTTTTTCCTGAACGAATCTCAATAACAGTCTCAGTAGGTATCAACACCTCACTGATCTTGTCTTCCAGCCCCTGCATTTCGATCTCACGATCCAAATACCGCTTCACCTTCTTCTCGTGACTGGAAAAGACACGAACTACATACCATTTATACTGATCGTCGTCTTGTGTCATTGATAAAGTGTCTCTAAAATCGTGCTATATACTTGATCTACTGCGAAAATAAATCCAGACAGGAGGATAGTAAAGATGACCACCACTATGGTATAGTCAACCAGTTCATCTTGGTCTGGCCAAGAGACTTTCTTCATCTCTTTGCGGACATCTTCTAAAAATTGCTTAATCTTATCCATGAGTTAATAATCAGTTCTATACTTGCACGGGTGGAAGGACTTGAACCCACAACCTTCGGTTTTGGAGACCGCTGCTCTGCCAATTGAGCTACACCCGTATATGCCAAGAGAATAGATCCAACCGAACCTATTCTCTCAAACAATTTTAAGAGCTAAGTACTTTTTAGTACTTATTCAATAATTTCAGTTACCACGCCGGCGCCGACGGTGCGGCCTCCTTCGCGGATCGCAAATCGCAACCCTTCCTCCATGGCTACCGGCTGGATCAACGTCACGTCCATCGTTACGTTGTCGCCCGGCATCACCATCTCTACGCCTTCCGGCAGCTGGCAGCTGCCCGTTACGTCGGTCGTACGGAAGTAGAACTGCGGGCGGTAGCCTTTAAAGAACGGCGTATGACGGCCGCCTTCGTCTTTGCTCAGCACATACACCTCGCAGGCAAACTTCGTGTGCGGGGTAATCGAGCCGGGAGCACACAGCACCATTCCGCGCTGCAGGTCTTCCTTGTCGATCCCACGCAACAGGATACCGGCGTTATCACCAGCCTGCCCTTCATCGAGCATGCGGCGGAACATCTCAATACCTGTCACTACGCTTTCCAGCGGGTCTTCTACAATACCTACAATCTCAATTTCATCATTCAGCTTCACTACGCCACGCTCGATACGACCCGTCGCCACCGTTCCGCGGCCGGTGATAGAGAAAATGTCTTCTACCGGCATCAGGAAGGGCTTCTCCACATCACGCTCGGGGGTAGGAATGGTTTCATCAACCGCGTCCATCAGATCCAGGATCGCTTGCTCATGCTCTTCCTCGCCTTCCAGGGCCTTCAGGGCGGAGCCTTTAATCACGGGAATATCGTCGCCGTCAAATTCATAGTTACTCAGTAGCTCCCGGACTTCCAGCTCGACCAGTTCAATCAGCTCTTCGTCGTCAACCAGGTCGGTCTTGTTCATAAAGACCACAATCTGGGGCACCCCTACCTGGCGGGCCAGCAGGATGTGCTCGCGGGTCTGCGGCATCGGGCCGTCAGTGGCCGCTA
>NZ_JAGGJA010000009.1 GCF_026229185.1 Fodinibius salsisoli
CATCGCAAAATAGCGGATCAGTTGCCGAAATTTAGCTTCAGAAATTTTTGAACGCTTATAATACTTATTATTCATTGCATAGCAATATGTTACAAACTTTTATAATATGCTATGCTTCACTAGACCCAAATTAATAACCTCTTGACCGTAACCGCTGCAAACTTTATTCAAAAATTAGGATTATGATAAATAAAATTTGGCTTTTTGCTGTATTCGTATTGATGGTTGTTGGGTGTTCAGAGCATGCAAATAAACAGTTTGATACATCATCAAAACCAAATATCATATTATTCTTTGTAGATGATCTTGGCTGGCAAGACACGTCGGTCCCTTTTTATAGGGACACCACCCTTTTTAACAAGAAGTATCATACTCCAAATATGGAGCGGTTGGCAGATCAAGGGATGCTATTCACAAATGCATACTCGGCAAGCCCGGTGTGTACACCGACGCGAAGCAGCATCATGACCGGTCAAAATCCGGGTCGGTCAAATATTACCAACTGGACATTGCGAAATGATGTTACCAGGCAAGAAACAGCATCCAGGAACTACCCGTTGCGATCACCGAATAACTGGAAAGTGGAGGGCGTACAGCCCGATTCCATGCTGTTGCCGATGCTGCTAAAAAAGCAGGGATACCGTACTATACACGCAGGAAAGGCTCATTTTGGAGCTATAGATACTGAAGGAGCGAATCCCAAGACGTTAGGCTTTGATGTAAATATTGCAGGGCATGCGGCGGGGGCTCCGGGCAGTTATCTGGCGGAAGATAAGTACGGCAATGAACGCCCCGATTCGCCTTGGGGCGTACCGGGACTTGAGCAGTATTATGATTCGGATACCTTTTTAAGCGAAGCATTGACTATTGAAGCCAACAAGGCTGTGGACCAGGCTGTTGCTGATGGTAAGCCCTTCTTTATTAACATGGCCCATTACGCGGTGCATACCCCGATTATGACAGATAAACGATATTTTCAGGACTATCTGGATGAGGGGATCGATTCTACAGAAGCCCAATATGCTTCTCTCATCGAAGGAGTGGATACAAGCCTTGGTAAAATATGGCAGAATCTGGAAGAAGAAGGTGTAGCAGAGAATACCATCATCCTGTTTATGTCAGATAATGGAGGCCTGAGTGCACATGCACGTGGAGAAACACCGATGGGTACGGAGGCTAATACCCATAATAAGCCTTTGCGTAGTGGCAAAGGATCTGCCTATGAAGGTGGTATCCGGGTGCCCATGATCGTGGCCTGGGCTAAAACGTCAAAAGAACAGGCGCTACAAACCCGATTTCCGATAAAAGCCGGAAGCCGAAACGATACACCAGTCATCTCGGAAGATTTTTATCCATCTATTCTTGAACTTGCCGGTGTTAATGTACCCGAAAATTCTTCAACAGATGGACAGAGTTTTATACCGTTATTGCAGGATAAAGTACCCTCGGATGAGCAAAGAAAATTATTCTGGCATTATCCACACAAGTGGGGGCCGGATGGACCGGGATATGACCCCTTTACGGCTATTCGTAACGGTAAATGGAAGTTAATCTATTTTTATAATGGACAAATTTGGGAGCTCTATAACCTGGAAACAGATATTGGTGAGTCTAATAATATGATTAGTCAAAATCCGGATATAGCCCAGTCTTTGGCGGAGAAGATGAAGGAATGGATGGAAGAGGTTGGGGCACAGCTTCCCATATCTCGACAGACGGGCAAGCCGGTACCGGCTCTCAGTTTTGCTGAATGAGCAAGCTTACAAGGTCTGACTTGTTTTTTTATCGCTAAAAATTTTATGCATCCAAACACAGTAGAAAAGATGATGTCAAGAGCCAGTCGCCGTTTTTTGATGGTCCTGATTATATTATTCTATGGATCAAGTAACATCAACGCACAATCCCAGGATCTCCGTCTCTGGTACGATGAACCCGCTCAGCAGTGGACGGAAGCCCTGCCGATTGGCAATGGCAGTCTGGGAACAATGATATTTGGCGGTGTTCATCATGAACGGATTCAGTTAAACGAGGAAAGTGTATGGACCGGGCATCCCATTGAGAGAGGTAATCCGGAGGCCAAAACTTATCTGGATTCAGTGCGAACTTTGCTGTTTTCGGGAGAATATGTTGCCGCAGAAAAAATGGCCCAAGAAAAGCTTATGGGTAAACGGCTGGAAGGTGGAACGCATACCTATCAAACGTTGGGCAATTTATATTTGGACTTTGGAGACTCTACCGCTTTTAAGCATTACCGGCGTGCAATTGATTTAAATAAATCTGTGGCCAAAGTGGAATACCAAAAAGAAGGTATTACCTACAAGCGAGAGCTTTTTTCCAGTAACCCGGATCAGCTGATGGCGATCAAAATTACGGCTGATCAGCAGGAGGCACTTTCATTCCGTATCAAATTAAACAGACCCGGTGCTGGAGAAAAAGTAACTGTGGACGGAAATAAAATTATAATGCAAGAGCATGTCGGAGGAGGTGAGGGCGTCCGGTACACGGCGCGCCTTAAGGTAACTCGCAAAGGAGGGGCAGTAACAGCCACAGATTCAACCTTAAAAGTGACCAAATCAGATGAGGTTATAATTTTATTAACGGCCGCAACAGACTACAAGGGTGGAGATCCTGATGCGATAACGCAGAATCGCATGGAAGAAGCGAGTTCCTGTTCCTATAACGAGTTAAAAAAGCGGCATGTCAAAGATTATCAGCAACTATTTAACAGGGTTACTTTAGATGTTACGCCTGATCCCGTGGACGAACTTGCAACCGACCGCAGGTTACACAGGGTCAAAGAGGGTGGCGTTGCTCCCCATTTGAGCGAACTGTATTTCCAATATGGACGCTACCTGTTGATTAGCAGTTCACGCCCGGGTTCGCTGCCTGCTAACCTGCAGGGTATTTGGGCTCAGGGTATGGCTCCGCCCTGGAATGCCGATTACCATACTAATATTAACTTGCAGATGAATTATTGGCCTGCTGATGTGACCAATCTTTCGGAAACAACGCTACCCCTGTTCGATTTTGTAGAGAACTTGAATAAACGAGGAGCCCGAACGGCTGAAGAAACCTACGGAAGCCGTGGCATGGTGGTGCATCATACAACGGATGTCTGGCATTTTACCGATCCGATTGGCCAAACCTATTGGGGGCTTTGGCCCATGGGCGGAGCCTGGCTTGCAATGCACTTCTGGGATCATTACCAGTTCACAGAAGATGAAAACTTTCTAAAAGAGCGGGCCTATCCCCAAATGAAGAAAGCAGCCACTTTTTTTGTGGATTACCTGGTCGAAGATCCGGAAACCGGCCATTGGGTGACCGGTCCCTCGATGTCTCCCGAAAATCAGTACATCACCGCAGATGGACAGAAAGCAAGTATCACTATGGGGCCGACGATGGATATGGAAATCTTGCATGAACTTTTTGCTGCTACCATTGAAGCCTCTAAGAAGCTGGACCAGGATGGGGCCTTTCGTGATACACTTGTAACGCTAAAAGAAAACCTCGCACCGGTTCGGATTGGCAAAAACGGAACCATTATGGAGTGGAATGAAGACTTTGAAGAGGTGGATCCCGGTCATCGTCATATTTCACACCTTTACTCATTGTATCCGGGAGATGCTATCAATGCCCGCGAAACCCCCGCGCTTTTTGAGGCCGCAGGAGAAACCATTGATCGAAGGTTGAGGCATGGAGGCGGACATACCGGATGGAGCCGCGCCTGGATTATCAATTTCTTTGCCCGACTGCATGATGGGGAGCGAGCACATGAGAACTTGTTGGCTCTATTTCGAAAGTCAACGCTCCCCAACCTTTTTGATACCCATCCACCTTTTCAAATTGACGGCAATTTTGGAGGTACTGCAGGTATTGCTGAAATGCTATTGCAATCTCACGCTGGCTATATTGAATTTCTGCCGGCCTTGCCTAAAGCTTGGAGCGCTGGCAACATGCAGGGACTCCGTGCCCGCGGAGGTATTACTGTTGATATTACCTGGAAAAATAGTGTGTTGCAAGAGGCCGTTTTGACAGCTGATCAAGAAGGATTATATAACCTCCATTATCAGGGAAAAACAGTTGAGATAAAGCTGCAAAGTGGCAGTCCGACAACAGTAACTAAGCAGCTATTTGATTGAGATAGCTTCCGTTAGCTATGATTATTTAAAAAGGAAGTATAGTTTTGACGAGTAATAATATCCAGTGGAAGCAGATCATCGGTTGGGGGTGGGATTTTTAGCAACAGGTGATTGACCAAGTAGCGTAATCCCTGCAGTGCCTGATGGCGCGGATCCTGATTAATCAAGAAATCAATGGTCCCGGCTTTCAAAAAATGGATATTTTCTTCCAGCAGGTCGTACCCAACCAGTTTTGTTTGCTGTTTATGGTGCTTGCCCAGTGCCCGGGCTGTCAGGTAAGTTCCCGAAGAGGTTGGTACAAAAATTCCTTTTAGGTCTTGCTGGGCAATGCATTCTCCGATTTGCTCCTCGAATGATCGCTTCTCATCCAGAAAGGAGAACGTCGAAATTTCGAAATCATCATTCCCAAATTCTGCAAAATAATTTCTGAACCCCTCTTCTTTTTCTTTGAGATGGATGGAGTTTTCTACATTCTCATGTATGTGCATTACGGCAAGCTGGCCTGGTTCGTGTAGTGAAATGTGGATTAGCTCCGCTGCAACACGTCCACTTTGATGGTGATTCTGACCTATGATGCAGAGTGGATTGTACTTCTTTATTTGGGGATTAAGTTCGGTATTAACAAGAATATAGGGAATATCAACTTCGTCCAGTTTTTCAAAGAAGGTGATAGATTCGTCAAAAAAGATAGGAGCCGTAAGTACGGCATGGGGTTTGGTTTCAAGGAGTTTCTGGATGTTTTCAGAAAACGATTCCGAACGTTCTAAATCAAAATTGTTAATGTTAATATCAATATTGTAGGACTTCCACTCTCTCTGGGCTTGTAAAACCCCCTTGTTCGATAATTCCCAGTATTCATCCTGCTCGGGATTCGGAAGCATAACAGAGATTTGGTACTCCTTTTTTGCTCCCAGGCTTTGCGCAATTGGATTCGGGGAATAGTTCGTTTTTTTGAGAATTGCTTTAACTTTGCGTTCGGATTCGGATGATACATTGCCCCGATCATGGATCACACGATCCACGGTACCTACCGAAACCCCCGCCATTCTGGCGATATCTTTAATACGGATATTTTGATTTTTTCCCATAATTAATCCTGATAAATATACAATGAATTTTTCTTTAAAGAGGACGCATTCCCATCGAAAAAAAGACTTTTGTTAATAACTGTTGGTTCTTCTAACCAGTTGAATGATAAAAAACTAATTATCTTTTGGGAATAAAAACAGCAATTTATAAATGTTACTGAATGAGTTGTGTGCGCACACATTTTACGTGTGTGCGCACACAAAACAATAATTTTTTTGTTTGTACTCCTTTTTATCTCTATGTTGCTTTTGTACAAAGACAGTCCATTCTAAAAAAACAGGGTTGGGATTATTTATGGGAAAACAACTACAAAAAGTTAGAACAGTTATAGGGGTGATGGTGATAATGCTCTTTGGTATTATTACTAATTCCCTTGCTCAGGAAGTAAGTATTAACGGTACTGTTACTGATGCTGAGGCATCACAAACATTGCCGGGAGTTAATGTAATCGTTAAGGGTACATCAATAGGTACTTCAACAAATGTTGAGGGAAATTATGAATTGAATGTGCCTTCATTACAAGATACGCTGATATTTTCTTTTGTCGGTTATCAAACGAAAGAAGTACCAATTAGCGGCCAGGAAACAATTGATGTGGTCATGCAGTCACAGGCTGTTGCTGGTGATGAAGTGGTCGTCGTCGGTTATGGTACTCAGAAAGAGGAAAACCTTACAGGGGCAGTTTCTTCGGTACAGGGCAGCGACAAGCTGGCAAGTCGACCTATTACGAATCTTGGGCAGGGACTCCAAGGAGCAATACCGAATCTTAATATTGACTTTTCGGATGGCGCACCGGGGACAGAACCTTCTTTTAATGTCCGAGGATTTACTTCTACTAATGGCGGTGAACCTTTGGTGCTCGTGGATGGGGTGGAAATGGACCCCAGTCTTCTTAATCCTAATGAGGTTGAGAGTGTTTCCGTGCTGAAAGATGCGTCTGCGGCAGCTGTTTATGGATCGCGAGCTGCATTTGGGGTTGTGTTAATTACAACCAAAAAGGGTAGAAAGGGACAAAAGCCCAAAGTTGATGTTAGTACCAGCTTTTCGATGAATCGACCTACTGAAATACCCGATTTAGTTGATTCGCGACAATACATCCAGTTCAGGGAAGAAAAGGCGGCTAATTTAGGTCAGGGTGCTCCCTTTAATGAAGAGACAAAAGCTCTGTTGCTGGCATATTATAACGACCCAGCCAATAATCCGTCTGCCAGAATAAATCCCAATGATCCTACACAGTACCAATATTTTGGGAATACGGACTGGTTTGCTACGGTGTTTGAAAATTATAGTCCGCTCAAAAAGACCAATATTTCTTTAAGTGGAAGTACTGATAATATTACGTATTATCTTTCAGGAGGACTGCTTGATCAGGCCGGTATTTTGAAGTTTGGAAATGATAGCTATAATCGATCGAACCTGAGGGCTAAGTTTGATGTAGATGCTACAGATTGGCTGACATTTAAGGTTAATTCCGTATTAACAACTACGCAGCAGGATCAAATCTATAACTATGCTGGTATTGGAACGGTTTGGCATGATTTAACCAGGAAGTCCATTTTCAGGCCTTTGACTAATCCTGATGGAACAAATACTCCTTCCACAGTCGCATTTTTAAAAGATGGCGGAAGAGACAGGATGGCGGAAACGGATGCATGGGTAACGCTTGATGCTGTTGTGAACCCATTCGAAGGGTTACAGATTACTGGTTCCTATTCGTACAATAACTTTACATCCGAAAGAAAGCAGCATAGAAAAAGGATAGAGATGTACACGGGGCCCAGTGAACTTAATACTCCTAATACGACACACACGACACCTACGGCATTGTTCCTCGATGATATCCGCAATGATTATTATGCAATTAATATCTATGGGGAGTATGAAAAGCAATTCCTGGAAGACCATAACATAAAAGTTACTCTTGGTTTTAATGAAGAGAAAAAGGAATTTCACTTCACAAATTCTGGCAACCAAAGTTTGCTTACCGACCAGTTGCCTTCAATTAATTTAACGACAGCCACTCCAACGGTCGGCGAAACCATTACTTCATGGGCCCTTCAGGGGTATTTTTATCGGCTGAACTATATTCTTAAGGATCGATACTTGCTTGAGTTCAACGGACGCTATGATGCGACCTCACGGTATCCTTCGGAGGATCGTTGGGGTTTCTTTCCTTCGGTTTCTGCAGGGTGGATTATTTCTGAAGAGTCATTTATGCAACCCTTGCAACCCACAATTTCAAAGTTGAAAATAAGAGGTTCCTGGGGACAGTTAGGTAATCAGTCAGTTATAGATGAAACATCATCAACGCTCAATTTTCCCTATTTGCCTACATTAGAAGCGTTTAGGCCAGGCGCCATTTTGGGAGGGGACCGACCACTATCCGTTATGGATCCGCTGCTGGTAAGCAGCTCATTGACGTGGGAAACGGCTACATCCAAAAATATTGGGGTCGACGTGGGTATGTTTGATTCCAGGTTAGATTTCTCATTTGATTATTTTGAGCGTCTCGTAACAGACCAATTGGGCCCCAGTTCTTCTGTGCCGGCCACCTTGGGTACCGAGGCTCCCCGATCAAATGCCGTAGAGTCAGTAACGAAAGGCTGGGAATTTGAAGGAAGCTGGCGAGGCAATATTGGTGAGGTCAATTATAACGTGGGCTTCAATATTGCAGATTCATATGCTGAGGTCACGAAGTATAATAACCCTACCAAAAGTTTGGCTGCACCGTTCTACGAGGGCCAAAGAATTGGTGAGATTTGGGGCTATAAAACCAATGGCTTATTCGACTCCCGAGATGAATATCTCTCCTCTGGTTTGGACTATTCTAACCGGACGGGGCTCCAAATTGAGGGCGGCGATGTTTGGTTCGTCGATCAAAATGGGGATGGAATTATTGACCAGGGTAACCAGACGGTAGGAAATTCCGGAGATTTAACGGTCATTGGAAATACAATCCCAAGATATACCTATGGTATCAACCTTGGCGCAGCATGGAAAGGCGTTTCTTTGGATGTGTTTATGCAGGGCGTGGCCAAAAGAGACCTGGCACTGAATGGTGGACTTTTCTGGCCCAATGAGAATGGTACCCCACAGGTCAATCATTTGGATTATTGGACAGAAGACAATAAAGGAGCCTACTGGCCAAGAGCACTTGGCAACCAGGGGGGCTTTAATTACGCAACCTCAGATCGATATTTACAAGACTTCTCTTATCTCAGAATGAAGCAGCTTACATTAGCATATAGCTTTTCTAACTCTTTATTAGAGAAAACCTTGCTGAAATCTGCCCGTGTTTATGTGACCGGTCAGAACCTCTTCGAATTGGATAATGTTCTCAGTGGGTTTGATCCCGAAATCAGTTCCGGAGGCTTTAATGGCTGGGGATCTGGTAAGAGCTATCCATTCCAGCGGTCAGTATCACTTGGAATAGATGTAAGTTTCTAACAGATTTTAATGCTCAAATTGAAAAGGGATATTGCTATGAAAAAGTTTATTTATTTCTTACTAATAGTTTCGGTTACAGTATCATGCAGTGATGTATTAAACTTAAGTCCAGAAAGTGAAGTAACTTCGGTTAACTTCTTTAAGTCTGAAAGTGATTTTGAGACTTATTCGAACCAGTTTTACGACTTCTTCCCAAGAGAAGGTCGTGGTTTTGTTGACTTTATCTGGACTGACGATAACGACAGCGACAATCAGATTGCGAGGGGCAATGGCAATATTTTTGCCCTTGGCACTAACACGGTCAACGACAATCCTCCAGGCTATCATGGAGGAGGTTGGGATTTCGAGAATATCAGGACCGTAAATTACTATCTCGATAAATTAGAAGCTTCGGATCTTCCGGAGTCTGCCAAAAATCGATGGGAGGCAGAGGGTCGTTTTTTCCGAGCCTACCTGTACTTCGACAAAGTGCAAAAATATGGAGACGTCCCATGGTTTAGCGAGGCATTGAGTGAAACAGATGAGGCCATCTATAAGCCGAGAGATCCCAGAGCCTTTGTTATTGATAAGATTATTGAAGATCTGAACTTTGCTATCGATTATTTGCCACAAGAAGTTGGCAACAAAGAAAATATCGATCGCTTCGTCGCTCATGCTTTTAAAGCTCGTGCCATGCTTTTTGAAGGTACTTTCAGAAAATATCACGACTTGTCTGAACCCCATGAAGATTTGCTGGGCCAGGCTGTGGCGTCGGCAGAAGTTATTATGAATGAAGGAAACTATGCCTTGCACACAGATGGAGGGCCAGATAATAGCTTTTATAACTATTTTACGCTTCCACGCCCCGGTGTCAGCAGTGAAACTATTTTGGCAAGACATTTTTCCACCGATTTAGGTATCACGCACTGGTCACAGCGGTTTATTCTCTTGCAGGCTATGACGGGCTTTTCAAAGTCGCTGGCGGATGACTTTCTGTGCACTGACGGCCTCCCAATTTCATTAAGCCCAATGTTCGATCCTGCTACAGACTACGATCATATAGAAGATGAAATGGCCAACAGAGATCCCCGAATGCATCAAAGTATTTGGAATAAAGGAGATCTAAGACTTGCTGATCCCGACCAATACTTCAATGAAGACAATGGGCGGGTACCTCCCTTTAACCAGAATTTTCCTACAGGCTATGCCATTAAAAAGTTTAGCAATACAAGCCGGGATCTGCAGGTTCCCGGTGCAGCAGACGATGGGATTCACCTGTTTAGGTTGGGAGAAATCTACCTGATCTATGCTGAAGCCAAGGCAGAATTGGGTACTATCACTCAAAATGATTTGGATATTTCGATCAACCGGCTCAGAGACCGAGTAGGAATGCCACATATGGTGATGGGAACGTTACAGCGAGATCCCAATTCCGACTTTGACGGCAGTATCGCTGAAATACCGCAGGTGTCCGTTCTTATTGATGAGATAAGAAGAGAGCGAAGAGTAGAGCTTGCGGCCGAAGGACAGCGGCGAGAAGACCTTATGCGATGGAAAGCAGGACAGCTTTTAGCACAGAAAAAGCTGGGAGCAAAGTTTAATCCCGAAGTATATCCGGATGCTGTAGGTGAGCCTTTCGCACGCACCAATGAGGATGGATTTATAGAGCCCTATCAAGGATTAAGTTTTAGCCCGCAGTTTGATGAAAACAAAAACTACTTATATCCGATTCCTCCAAGTGAAATTGGCTTGTACCCTGATGGTCAGTTGACCCAGAATCCGGGTTGGTAATGAATTAAAAGCAGAAGTGAAGTCTAACATATACTTCGTACAGCTATAGTTTGGGGGAGCTTTAACAGCTCCCCTTTTTATTATCAAGAGTTTTTTAGTTAAGATATTTTGAGAGGATGTTGAAAAAATGAGAGGCTTATCGCAGGCTTTGCAATATGAAGATCAAGGTGTGTATAGCGGTATATACGCCGCCTTTGGCTATATGTTCGGGGGATAAATCTTGCATAGGTTGCATCAGCCGGTGAAATTGAAGGCCGGTTTGTCCATCCAATGAATAAAGCGGTGTTTCGACCACGACACCTTCGGTCGCTAAGGTTGTGTAACTGATAAAAGCTTAAAATTTTTTTAGGAACAATAACAAAAATTTCTAAAATGCCCATTATTTAGTGTGTGCGCACACAAACGTAATGTGCTCGCACACAATTAAATTTTTTCTTGTTTCTACTTCTTATTATTTCTAAGTTCGATTTGTACAAAAACAGTCCATTCTAAAACAAAAAGGGTTGGAGTTATTTATGGGAAAACAGCTACAGAAAATTAGAATTGCTATAGGGGTGATGGTAACATTGCTCTTTGGTATCATAACCAATTCGTTTGCACAGCAGGCTACGATTTCAGGTACCGTAACGGATGCGGGCACCTCATCAACTATGCCTGGTGTAAACATTTTGGTTAAGGGTACTTCAACAGGAACATCAACAGATGTAGATGGAAAGTATGAGCTTTCTGTTTCGTCTTTGAATGATACACTGGTTGTCTCTTTTATTGGATATCAAACACAGAATATTCCAATAGGCGGCCGCGAGCAGATTGATATCCAACTAACGCCGGCAGCAGTAAGTGGCGAAGAGGTTGTTGTAACGGCTCTTGGTATTAACCGGAATGAGCGACACCTTGGATATTCGGTCACGAATGTCGGAGGCGAAGATTTAGCCGAAGCCAATGCCATGAATCCGGTGGAAGCGCTTCAGGGAAAAGCAGCCGGTATTGATATTTCAAGTACGGACGGTGGCATGTTCGGTGGAAGTAAGTTTTCTATTCGGGGAGCTTCGACTCTGGATCCGAATAATATGCCGATCTTTGTGGTTGACGGTGTTATCCTCCAGAACGAAACTTCCGGAGGTAGTGAGTGGTCCGGGAACCCTGCTGACTGGGGAAACCAGCTGCGGAATTTGAATCCAGATAACTTTCAGTCGGTTTCTATTCTTAAAGGAGCGGCTGCTACGGCTCTTTATGGATCGCGTGCTATTAACGGGGCGGTCGTTATTGAGACGAAAGATGGTGGGCAGGGTAATGGTATTGGCATCCAGGTCAGCCAGACAACAGGCATGAAGTATGTGTATGACACGCCCGACCTGCAGAATGAATTTGGCCCGGGAACAATCGCTGGATATGTAAGCTATGGCGAACAGGATGCTAATGGTGACTACCATCGTTTTGATACCGGACAGTTTAACTATCGTGATATGGATGGGCAGCAAGTGCCTTCGTTAATCGGGGCCAGCACGTTGAATTTTGGTCCAAGGTTTGATTCACAGAATCAAGTGCAGGGTTACGATGAGCAAATGACCTCCTACCAGGCCTATCCAAACAACTGGAAAAATGCCTATGATACCGGTCTTAGTTCGCGCACCAACATTACACTGAGCGGTGCTGCCGATAAGCTTTCCTTTTATGTCAACAGCTCTATTGATGTAAATAAAGGTATTTATCCGGCACAGCAGCTGAACAAGTATTCCGGAATGCTAAAGGCCAGTTACGATTTTACAGACTATCTTACCGTTCGGGGATCGATGAACTACACGCGTGGTATTCCTCAAAATCCACCCGAAAACTTTGGGGACGATTTTACTGCCTATGCTTTTAATCGAGCCTATTCGACTGAGAAGTATAAAAATTCCGATGTGTATATAGCTGATCATGGAGGCGTTCCCAGCACTACTTACAATGATGAGTATGCTTATGTACCGGGAAATTCGTTATGGTTCAGTTCTTATAAAAATAATAGTCGACGAGTTGAAAATACCTGGCGACCTATACTTTCAGTGACTGCTGATGTTACCGATTGGTTAAGTATGACGCTGGAAGGAAATATGAATGTTTTTGAATATACCAATGAGGTAGAAAATCTTGGACAAGGCTACCGTAATGAAGGTGGTTACTATGAGCTGTCTCATCATTACGAGCAGCAGGAAAGCGTAAAGCTTACGACCCAGATAACCCAGGATTATGGAGACTTTGGGTTTGATGCAACGGTAGGTGGAGAAGTCTTCCACACCAAGACCAGTGAGTCAGGTTCCAATACGGAAGGTGGATTGATTGTTCCCGGCCGTTATTTCCTGGATAATAGTAAAGACCTTACGTCGAATTGGGCCTGGGTTGGACAGGAAAAACAGATCTCTTCCCTTTATGCGTTATTAAGCTTTTCCTGGAAAGATCAGCTATTTATGGATGTAACCGGGCGTAACGACTGGTCATCCGCTCTGGTTTATGCCGATGGAGCAGGTGATTACTCATTCTTTTATCCTTCAGTAAGTGCCTCTTGGATTTTTAACGAAACCCTCAATTTACCAGACTGGGTATCGTTTGGTAAGCTTCGTGCATCATGGGCACATGTCGGTAACGATACCGATCCTTACAGCATTAACCAAGGCTTTGGTATCGGTAATATACAAACAGAGGATGGGCTGATCTATACCAATAACTTTAATCAGCGGGTTCTCATAAGCCCCGATTTATCTCCAGAACAAAAGCGTTCTTATGAAGTGGGGGCTAATATCCAGTTCTTGGATCGGCGTTTGGGCCTTGATGTTACCTGGTATAAAGAAAATACCTATGATCAAATCCTCAATGTTGACGCGCCGTTGACAAGTGGAGTGACGGCACAGAAAATTAATGCAGGAAATATCCAGAACCAGGGAGTCGAGGTTAGCTTAAATGCAACACCTGTACGAACCAGTGATTTTGACTGGGATATGACCGTAAACTACACCCGCAACCGTAATAAAATTATTTCTCTCCATGAGGATGTGGGAGCATATCAGCTGTTGGCAGGAAGTCCTGCCTACGGGAATTACCGTATCGGTAGTGCCGCTTATGTAGGAGGAGATTACGGAGTCTTGCTTTCTGACATTGCTCCTGCACGCTACCAGGCCACCAACGAAAGTGGTGAGCCTGTTGAGGATCCCAAAAATGGAATGAAAATCCTAAACTACGATAATACCAGCCGCAGTGCTTTTTACAAGAGAAGCGGTGATGTGCAAAAGGTAGGTTCCACTCAGCCAGATTTCCTGGGTAGTGTGTCAAACACATTCCGATATAAAAACCTGAGTCTTTCTTTCCTTATTGACGGACGCTTCGGTGGACATGTGGCATCGTTTACCAATCGGTATGGTACGGCCTGGGGTTTTCTTGAATCGTCTACAAAGAACCTCGACGCTGACCATGGAGGCATGACCTGGACCAGTGAATATTCGGATACACAAGGACGAACCTATGATGATGGTGTTATTCCCGAAGGAGTGTTTGCCGAAGGTACGGTGGTAACAACACCTCAGGGTGGCGAACAGGATGTGAGCGGTATGACCTTCAACGAGGCCTACGAAGCCGGATATGTGGAACCTTCACATGCGTCGTCCGTAACCTACTTCAATAATTCATGGGGTAATGGAACCATCAACGATACTTGGTTTTATGAGCTTAGTTATGTGTCGTTACGTCAATTGGGCGTAAGTTACCGGCTCCCGGTTTCTCTGACCCAAAAGTTAGGAGTTCGTAATCTTACGTTAGGGTTGAAGTCCAGAAATGTACTTTATCTGTACAATTCTTCACCTAACAATATGAATCCCGAAACTTTCCGCGGAAATCGTTCAGACTACTCATACTTCGAGCGAACACCGGCGCCGTTCTCACGGTCTATCTTCTTTACGCTTGACGTAAGCCTTTAATAGTTAACAGTTTTAAACAGAAGTATTATGAAACGACTAATATTAGTATTACTCACGCTTGGCCTATTTGTTAATGCCTGCGATAGGAGCAATTTTGCAGGGACCAATCAGGATCCCTCAACCGTTGTTGAGCCTGATGTAGTTTATTTGTTTACCTCTGCGCTACAGCAGATGGAGCAAGGACCCGACCATTACACTCAATGGTTTTATGATAATAGCCAGTATATGTTGCCTTGGAGCCAGGTATCCGTACGTCCCGGAGGTAATGGAAGTCAGTTGAATGAGTTCGGGGCCCCTGGGAATCGAATAGGCAAATGGTATGAACTGATGGAGCCCCTTTTTGAGATTCGTCATCATGTAGATGAAAATCTCTCAGGTCAAGAACAAAAGAGTTATGAGAAGCTCAAAGCCATCACTTATGCGATCCAGATTTACTACGGTATTCATGTCACGGATGTGTATGGCGCCCGTGCTTACACCGAGGCTATGCAGGGTCGATATACCAATCCTCCAATGCTTACCCCTCAGTGGGATACTCAGGAGGAATTATTCAATACTTGGTTGAGCGAGCTAAACAGCGCGCTGGAGGTTTTGGCATCCACACCTGAATTTGAAGGCGAGCCGGTAAACCAAGTGAGTTTGGGCGAACAGGATTTCGTCTATGGCGGCGACTGGACCAAATGGGCGAAGTTTATGAACTCGTTGAAGCTTCGGATTGCTACCAGACTGTTGCATCAGGACCAAGGTCGTGCACTGCAAATTGCTGAGAATGTCACCAGCAATCAATTCGGTCCTATCACTTTAACAGAGGATAACTTCAATTGGAAGGGTAGTGTACAGTTTTATGGCCCCACAAGTGTCAACTCAGCAGCAGTTGGACCAGGTGCACGTAACCTGGTAAACTTTTTGCGGGAGAATAAAGACCCGAGGTTGAAGCTCCTTTTCGACAAAAATGACTTCAACAGCCGGGTCATTCAGGGCTTCTATGATGCCGGTAAAGAAGACAATATTCCTTCTTACATCCAGCAATATATAGAAAGCTCGGTCGTAGATGGTCAGCGGGTGTTTGAAGGCTGGAAAGCACCGGGCGAACCATGGGTACGGTATTTTGGAGCTCCGGTAGCTCCGGATAGCGCTCGTTCCGGGACGGTTGCCGAGGAATACTTCCGCACCCAAAACTGGCAGCTTGGTAGCAAAACATACGAGCCAAAAGCAAACTATAAAATGGAGTTGTATGCTACCAACAGGGATATAACCTATCCTGATATCCCGGAACGAACCGTCATTGATGAACAAGACCATCCTTACCATAATAATCTGTTTTCGGCTGCAGAAACCCACCTTTATTTAGCAGAATTTGCTGCTCTGGGGGCAAATCTTCCGAATAACGCGCAATATTATTTACAGGAAGGTATCCGGCAGTCGGTCGAAACGTACGACTGGTTAGCCAACCAGAATGGTATTCTGTATTATGATGAGCCCTACGATACCGAGTATGGCGCATCTGTTAGCTTGAAGCCGGGCGAGGTTCAGGACTTGTTAACACGGGAAGCATATTCTCTTGCAGGCTCAAGCCAACAGGAACAACTGGAGAAAATTTATATTCAGCAGTTCATCCACTTTATTGCAGAGCCTACACAACTCTACGTAACATCACTGCGTAGCGGGATCCCTCAAACTGACAGCCAGTATCTGGAACGGGTGCCTTTCGAGGATGGTCCTGCGGCACTGACTATTCCCCGTCGTTTTGTAGTTGAACAGCCTACACAGGACAACATCAACTATCAAAACATTCTGGATGCCCTTGAAGCGCAGGGCTTTAGTCCTGGGTCGAATAATCCCCAAACGCTGCATGACGAGCGCATCTGGTATGATCAGAACGCTCCGGACTGGGGAGAAGGGCCGAATTACTAAGGCATACTTTGTACAGTTATTTTTCAAAGAAGGGGAGCTTTAACGGCTCCCTTTTCTATTATAAGAGGCCTTGGGAAAACTTGACTTGTCATCCTGTTTCGAAGGCTTGGGATTAGAATTAACAAAGCCCTCTATAAATAATTTTTTGGATTAGAGGTAAAAATATATGTCAGGCTCTTGCAAAAGAGTACAATAAAAGTCTTATTAATAGTCATTAAAAGAACAGGTAGGTACAGCTCTACAATCAGAGAAGTGTGCCTTTTTTCATAAGCTTTCTTTTGAGTAAATAAACCAAGTAAAGAATAACTTCTAAAAAGTGCCGGTTATTTAATTCCGGACATGATGCGCAGATGACTGATATAATTATAAAAGGATTTGAAGTAAAAGATATACGATTTCCTACCAGCCAACATCTGGATGGGTCCGATGCCATGAATCCCGATCCGGACTACTCCGCGGCCTACCTGGTCCTCAAAACAAACACAGCCCTTGAGGGACATGGGCTGACCTTTACGATTGGTCGCGGCAATGATATCTGTGTGGAGGCTGTTCAGCAGCTAGCAGCACAGGTGGTAGATCGACCTTTCAGTGAGATACGAAATCAGTTTGGTAATTTTTGGCATTCCGTAGCTCGTGACAGCCAATTGCGATGGCTTGGACCTGAAAAAGGCGTTATCCATCTGGCTATGGGCGCCTTGGTTAATGCCCTCTGGGACCTATATGCCAAAATTGAGGAAAAGCCGCTCTGGAAATTACTCGCTGATATGTCGCCGGAGGAGTTAGTGGATTGTATCGACTTTAGCTATATCACCGATCTTCTGAGTCGTGAGGAAGCATTGGAAATCCTAAAAAAGCAAGTCGGCTCTAAAGAAGGTCGTATCCAGGATTTAGCTGAAAACGGATACCCTGCTTATACCACCTCGGCCGGTTGGTTAGGCTATTCGGATGATAAGATTCGGCACCTCTGCCGCGAAGCCCTGGAAGAGGGGTGGGATTGCATGAAGATGAAAGTGGGCAGTAACCTCCAGGATGACCTTCGGCGGGCTGCTATCATCCGGGAAGAAATTGGCTGGGATCTTAAGCTGATGATGGATGCCAACCAAAAATGGGAGGTAGATGAGGCAATCGAAAATATGAAGGCTTTAGCAGAATTTGATCCTTGGTGGATTGAAGAGCCGACCAACCCCGATGATATTTTGGGGCATGCAAAGATAGCAAAGGCCATCAGGCCCATTAAAGTAGCTACCGGCGAGCATGCACACAATCGGGTAATGTTCAAACAGATGATTGAGGCCGGGGCCTTGGATATTTGTCAAATCGATAGCTGTAGAGTCGGCGGAGTAAATGAGAACTTGGCGATTATGTTAATGGCTGCCAAGTTTGATATCCCGGTCTGTCCCCATGCCGGCGGTGTTGGATTATGTGAATATGTTCAACATCTTTCGGCAGTCGATTATATCGCCATCAGTGGAAGCAAAGAAAACCGGATGATTGAATATGTAGATCATCTGCATGAGCATTTTAAGGATCCGGTGCAGATTGAGGCGGGGCATTACAAACTGCCTGCAAAGCCGGGATACAGTATTGAAATGAAAACTCAAAGCCTGCAGGATTATAGTTACCCTGAAGGAATTAAATGGAGAAATATTGAATAGACTGGGGTCTTTGCAGTTAGGATGTTTTACTGATAACTAACTATGGCTATTTCAAGCGTCCACGCTTGAAATAGATAAATAACGGGTGGTAAGCGTGGACGCTTACCACAGCAAGAGTTATCCCAGTTCAACTGGGATGACCAAAAGCCCTTTTTTAACCGTTAAAGAAGTTAATCTAAGAAATAAATAAAGAAGAGTTATGAATATACGTTTTGATGGTCAGACGGTAATTGTAACCGGCGGTGGAAGTGGAATTGGTAAATCTATTGTTGAACAATTTGCTGAATCCGGCGCCCATGTCTGTATTTTGGATTTTGACAGGGAAGCCGGAAAGAAGGTTGCTGAAAACATTAAATCAGAAGGACTGTCCGGCAGTTTTCACTTTTGTGATGTGAGCGATCAACAGCAGGTGAAAGAAGTGTTTACGGAGATTACAAGCAGAGGCAGAGACATTGATATCCTGGTTAACAATGCAGGCATCGCTCATGTCGGGAATGTACAAGATACAAGCGAAGAGGATTTCGATCGTATTTACGACGTAAACGTCAAAGGGGTGTATAACTGTATGCATGCCGCCATAGGCTACATGCTCGACCAAGGGGCCGGGGTGATTCTAAACCTGGCGTCTGTTGCTTCATCCGTGGGCATCGAAGACCGGTTTGCCTATTCCATGAGTAAGGGGGCGGTATTGACCATGACGCGTTCCGTGGCCAAAGATTATGTGAATGATAATATCCGCTGTAACTGTATCTCTCCTGCCCGTGTTCATACCCCTTTTGTAGATGGTTTTTTAAAAGACAACTATCCCGGTCGCGAAGATGAAATGTTTGAAGAACTCTCAAAGACCCAACCCATAGGTCGTATGGGGCAGCCCGATGAAGTTGCTGCGTTGGTGCTTTATCTATGTTCTGACCAGGCTGGATTTATAACCGGTACCGACTACCCTATTGATGGTGGATTTATCAGGTTGAATACCTGATAGTAAGTAATTAATTAGTGAATATATCTATCCCTCATCTATCCAATATCTAACAAAAATAATCGCTTAACAATATCTCGTATTTGATGAGAAGTATCATTCTACAAGAACCAGGGGATTTTCAACAAGTCGAAAAAAATGTTGACAACAACTTAGAGCCAAATGAAGCTTTGTTGAGGGTGCATCGCGTGGGGATTTGTGGAACTGATCTGCATGCCTACGCCGGAGAACAGCCCTTTTTTAGCTATCCCCGAATTTTAGGCCATGAACTGGGCGTAGAAGTGGTGGAAACAGGGTCGGAGGTAGAAAACGTTTCGGTTGGAGACCAATGTTCGGTTGAGCCTTATCGGTACAACCCCGCTGATCAGGCGGTTCGTCAGGGTAAGCCCAATTGTGCAGAAAACATGTCGGTGCTTGGGGTCCATGAAGACGGCGGGATGCGAGAATATTTTAAGTTCCCGGCCAAATTTTTGTACCCTTCTGACCAATTAACATACGATCAACTGGCTTTGATTGAGCCTTTAGGGATCGGCTGCCATGCGGTAAATCGAGCAGCCGTCAATTCAGAAGACAATGTGCTTGTGATAGGAGCAGGCCCGATTGGTCTTGGAGCTATTCAGTTTGCCTTAGCAGCGGGAGCCGATGTGGCCGTTATGGAGATTGATCCTGGCCGGCTGGCCTTTTGTCAGCAGCAGTTTGCCTTGGCCGGTGGGGTTGATCCTACTGATAAGGATGCCAAAGAACAGCTGAAGGATCTTTTTGACGGAAGTTTACCTTCCGTAGTACTGGACGCCACGGGCAACAAGCAGTCGATGGAGCATGCGTTTGATTTGATAGCTCATGGTGGGCGCCTTGTATATATCGGACTTTTCCAGGGAAATGTAACTTTTCATGACCCCAGTTTTCATAAGAAAGAGCTGACCCTGATGGCAAGTCGAAATGCCCTGGCTGCCGATTTTAAACAGATTATCCGCTCAATAGAAGAAGGTACAATTAGCACCGATCCCTGGATTACACATCGGGCGTCTATGGATACGATGATTGATGAATTTGACCAGTGGGTGAATCCAAAGTCAAAGGTTATTAAAGCCATACTTGAAATCACGTAGTCAACAAAAGGATAAATCATTTGGTGTCTCGACTATATGGAATCATTATTGTAAGCGATTTTTGGATTTTAAGGGGAAGGGGAACTTCATTTAAATACGATTAACAAGTATAAATTTTATGTCTGAATCAAAGCAGTTTTCTTCATCAATAAGCTCTGGGCTAAAGGCCCCGATTGTGCCGTTTATCCTGATTACCAGCCTGTTCTTTATGTGGGGATTGGCGAACAATCTCACAGATACACTATTGGCGGCATTTAAACGCATCATGAGTATGTCCGACTTTCAAACCTCGTGGATCCAGATTGCGTTTTATGGGGCCTATTTTTGTCTGGCACTTCCTGCTGCGGTTTTTATCAAAAAGTTTACTTATAAGTCAGGTGTTCTCCTGGGACTGGGTTTATATGTAGTCGGCGCGCTTTTATTTTATCCTTCCAGTATCGCTATGCAGTATGGACTTTTCCTTGGATCTTTATACATCCTGGCCGGAGGATTAGCTATTCTGGAAACTGCCTGTAACCCCTACATCATCGCCATGGGGGATGAGAAGACGGGCACACAGCGCTTAAACCTGGCGCAGTCGTTCAATCCTATTGGATCTATATCCGGAGTGGTGATTAGTAAGTTCTACATCCTATCCCAGCTGGATGTCAGCGGAGCGCAAGAGCGGGCCGCCATGTCGGCCGAGCAGCTACAGAGTATCCAACAGGCCGAGCTGGGCGCCGTTATGGGTCCTTATGTAACATTGGGTTTTGTGCTGCTGGGAATCTGGCTGCTCATTGCTTTTACAAAGATGCCCAAGGCATCCACAACAAGTACCAGTATTGACTTGTGGCCTACCATAAAACGGTTGGTCCGAAAGAAGAGCTATGTACTGGGAGTAGTGGCCCAGTTTTTCTATGTAGGTGCCCAGATTTGCGTATGGTCGTTTACTATCCGCTATGTGATGGATGAGTTAGGCCTGGCAGAAGCGGGGGCATCGAATTATTATATTGCAGCCCTTATTGTCTTTACACTATTTCGGTTTGTCAATACCTACCTGATGAAATATATCAAACCCAGTAACTTGTTGATGGGATCTGCTATGCTCGGCGTATTGAGCACACTGGTCGTTATCCTGGGCAGTGGATATGTGGGAGTCATAGCCTTGGTGGCTATCTCAGCATTTATGTCGCTGATGTTTCCCACTATTTTTGGGCTGGCTTCACAGGGACTTGGAGAAGATACCAAGATTGGTAGCTCGGGGCTGATTATGGCCATCGGCGGCGGGGCAGCCCTCCCGGCTGTACAGGGCATGATATCGGATGCGACCGGGAGCATCCATCTCTCGTATTTTGTACCTCTGGTCTGTTTTGTGATAATCGCCTTCTATGGTATGCTTAGTAAAAAATATCAGCTGGCAGAATCCTAATAACGGTGTTAGGTCAAACTAAATATTGGATAGTCAAATAGACCGAAGGATAAACTGATGGAAAAAGAATACCAGGGTAATTACAAACGATACTGTAAAACGCTTACGCTAAAAGATGATGCTGAGTTAATCCGGGAGTACAAAAAAATCCACAAGGCTGAAAATATGTGGACAGAGATAACTCAGGGGATGAAAGAAGTAGGCATCCTGGATATGCAAATCTATATTTATGAAAATGTACTCTTTATGATCATGGATACGGTCCCTGACTTCGATCATGATGTGGCTATGCAAAAGCTGTCACAAAAGCCGCGCCAGGCCGAATGGGAAGCTTACGTCTCAAAATTTCAACAGGCCGACGAAGACTCATTTGCCGACCAGAAATGGAAGCCCATGGAACGGATCTTTAAATTGGCGGAAGAATAAAGGTTGTTCTTTGAAAAAAGGCGCGGTTTAGATTGATGGGGATTGGTTTTTATAAAAAAATTAATATTGCCTACTTTAATTATCTGTAGTAGGTTTATATATTAATTAAATTAACATTTCAGGGGTATATTATTATGGAATGAAAGGCTTTCTTTTCCGGTATGTCTTTTCCATATTGTATTAACTTTCTAATATGGAAGGTAGAAGCTCAGGGCTCAAGTATTGTTATCTCTGGGATTTCTACAAGATATTGATGTTAATTAGGACTAACATTTACGTATGAGCCATTAGCTACTAATTTTTGACATATGGGGATATGATGATGGATAAACAACGGCATCCATCGAAAAAAATGCTTGATTCTGATCAGCAAGATGAGGAAGGCAAATGGATAAGAGAAATACGCACTGGGAATAAGAGATCGTTTAAAAAACTTTTTGAAACCTATTATTCGCCATTATTACAGTTCGCTTATCGATATGTGAACTCCCGGTCTGTAGCTGAGGGCGTCGTTCAGGATGTTTTTCTTTGGATTTGGGAAAATAAGCAAGGATGGGAGGTCCGGGGAAAGCTTAAAACGTACTTATTCAGGGCTGTAAAGCATCAGGCTATCGACTATTTAAGGCATGAACGGACAAGAGAGAAATACCAGCAGCAATTTTCCGAAATACGTACTCAATCTATATCTCCAGAAATCCCTCTTGACGATGAGGAAAGAGACTTTGTTCAAGCTGTTCAGGAGTTAATAGAAGAGCTGCCCCAGCGTCCCCGTATGGTTTATAAGCTAAGTCGCCTCGAGGGACTAACTTATAAAGAAATTGCCGAAGTGTTGGATGTATCCCCCAAAACGGTTGAAAGTCATATCAGCCGGGCGCTTGATTACTTGCGCAAACACCTTACTCCTTATCTATCCATACTTTGTTTATTGTTTTTTTGAAGAGATTTTTGGGACGCATTTCCCGGTTAAAACAGTATAGCTATATATTAAACAGTTGTAGATAGTTTTCTGGCATTTTAAGAGTACTGGGAAAATAGCCTCTCACCACTCATCAAATAGTTATTCTGTATCTTTTTACTGCCTTCAGCCTTCCCAAAAAAATCGGGAAGATAATTTTTTTGAAAAAATATTCAGGGTATTGCATTTGGCGTACGCCATTAGAGTAGAAATAGCCGTAAAATGATCAGTCAATGAACAAAGAAGTCAATTTGGATTTAATACATCGCTATCTGTCCGGTGAGTGTACCGATGGTGAGAAGGAGATGGTCCGGGCATGGATGGAATTAAATCCATCAAATCGTGAAACCGTGACAAAATTACGGAAAATATGGAAAGTCTCCCCACGGAAGGATGTAGATTCTGATGTGGAGTTGGCTTGGTTACGATTGGAGCAAAAGATGGAGCAGCCATCGGCTGATGTTGAAGGTGTTCCGCTCCCCAAACAGAAGTATGCTCAGAAATCCACCAATTACCGAAAATATGCATTGCTAAGTGTAGCGGCCATCATCGTAGTGGCGCTATTGACTTCCTTTTTCTTCCTCAAAGGGAATGAAGCGGCCTCTTCTCCTGCGGACATAGCCATGCGAGAGGTAGTAACGAAGCGAGCCCACCAGGCGCAGTTAACATTTAGCGATGGCTCTAAAGTGGTTTTGAGTGCAGCCAGTAAAATTCGGTTTCCTGAAAAATTTAGTTCGTTACAGCGTAAAGTTTATCTGGAGGGGGAAGCCTACTTTGAGGTGGCTCACAGATCTAATGTTTCTTTTATAGTTCAAACACGTGATGCCCGTGTAAAAGTAATGGGTACAAAATTTAACGTTAAGGCGCGATCAGAAGAAGAACAGGTGGAGGTGGCCGTAGCACAGGGCAAAGTAGCAGTGCAATCTAACAGCGTGGCTAAACAGACGGATGAAAAAGAGGTGGTATTGACGAAGAATCAGATGAGTACTGTTAAGGTTGGTCAGCCTCCATCCATTCCGAGAGTTGTTAATATAGATAATCATTTAACCTGGCTTAGCGGTAGTTTCGTTTTTGACCAGGAACCGTTTTCAAATGTGTTGAGAGAATGGGAGCGTCGGTTTGATGTAAACTTTGTTGTTGAGGATAAAGAGCTTCTGCCAGTGACATTTACCGGGGAGTTTCGGCACGAGTCGCTCGAAGAAATGCTGCGTTTAGCCTCGCAGTCGCTTGAATTCAGTTATCGTCGTAATAGCCAAACCATAACGATTACCCAGAACGAATAGAATATGATACAACATATGGAAGCAATATAGCGTGTTTTTTGTGGCACATTTCGCACTTGGTGTGAATGTTTTATTCAAGGGGAGTTAAATTGAAATACCAAACAAAGGATAGGGAAATGAACATAACGAATAACAAAATTTGGATCTGTTTTTTTGCATTGCTGGCTTCTTTTTTAATGCTGGCCATTGTAGCAGAAGGACAGAAGGTACGTAAAGGGGCTAATAGCTTGGATAACAGCAAAGCTATTTCATCTGTAGCATCATTGTCAACACCTGTTGATGCCGTCCCTACATTTTCATTTAGCTTTAAGGAAGTGCCTCTTAAGGATGCACTGCAAGAGGTTGCCGAAAAAGGGCGAATGAAACTGCTTTTTAATCACAGTTTGGTTCTGACGGATGATAACAAATTGACGATGGAACTCAGGAATGTCAATTTGAGAGAGGCATTTGAACAAACTCTATCCCAAAGTAATCTCGATTTTATTGTCTCAGGCAATGGATATATCATCATTGTGCCCAAGCTTGTGACACAAACTATTAACGTCCAACAGGAAGATATTTCGGGCACGGTTAGTGATGCCCAGTCCGGAGATCCACTGCCGGGTGTTAATGTATTGTTGAAAGGAACCACAACGGGGACTTCGACAGAAAGCGATGGTAACTTTGAACTTACGGTTCCCTCCTTGCAGGATACCCTGATATTTTCATTTATCGGTTACCAAACGCAGGAAGTTCCCCTTAATGGTCGGTCTACGCTGGAGATAAATTTACAGCCTCAGGCTATTGCCGGTGATGAAGTGGTCGTTACAGCCTTTGGTCTTGAACGCGAAACCCAATCGTTGACCTACAGCACACAAAGCGTTGAGAATGAACAGCTTACGGAAGCTCGTGAACTTAATGTGGTAAATTCTTTATCCGGAGAAGTAGCGGGTCTGCAAATTAATCAGGCTGGTACTGGGGTAGGCGGATCTTCCCGGGTTGTACTGCGCGGTAATCGATCCATTACGGGCAGCAGTCAGCCTTTATACGTTGTGGATGGGGTCCCCATTCGTGGAGAGGTTAGTGATCTCAATCCCGATAATATTCAAAGCATGAATGTTTTAAAGGGGCCGAACGCAGCTGCGCTGTATGGAAGTGCGGCTCAGAATGGCGCTATCGTTATCACTACGAAAAAAGGACAGCAGGGGGAGGTTGACTTTAGCCTGAGCAGCAATTTCATGTTTAGAGATCCCATTCTACTCACGGACTATCAAAATCAGTATGGACAGGGAAATGGAGGCGTGTATTCTGCTAGTTCTGAATTTAACTACGGCCCTGAAATGAATGGGCAAATGGTTGAGCACTGGTCGCCGAATCCCGAAAATGACAGCCAGGAATATGAATTTCTTCCACAGCCCAACAATGTGAGCGATGCTTTTCAGACGGGATACAACTCATCGACCAACCTGTCAGCCAGTATGGGAAGTGAAAATGTCCAGGCCCTCTTTTCTTACACGTTTACCGATGCGGAAGGAGTGGTACCGAATAATGCCCTCGAGCGGCACAATATCAGCGCCCGGGTCAACAGTCAATTGACGGATAAGCTTTCGCTGGATAGTAAACTTTCGTACATGCGGCAGGTCATCGATAACGAGCTACCAACGGGCGAAAACTTTGCCAATCCTATTCGCCATATCTACCGGATGCCACGAAATGTTCGCACCGCTGATGCCAAAGTGTTTGAGTATACCAATGTAAGCGGGGCTAATCGTCAACATTTTTGGAATCCCGGTTCGAACGGCGGAGCTAATCCGTATTGGACCATGAACCGTAACCTCAATGAAAATACCCGTAACCGGGTGATCGCCCTTGCTTCGTTGACGTATGATTTTACCGACTACCTACGTCTTATGGTTCGGGCTTCTTATGATGGTGAAAATGGGGAGTATAACATAAAGCGATACAACGATACCTATATTATTGCCGATAATGGATATTATGAGATAGGTCAAAGTTCGGGTCTGGAATGGAATGGTGACTTTTTGTTGTCCTACGATCAGGATTTAACCCAGGATTGGTCGTTGGAAGCTAATGTGGGCGGGAATATTAAGCAGCAGCGCAATTCAGCCATTAATTCAAATACCAATAACGCGCTGACGATCCCCAACTTTTTTACGATATCCAACACCCAGAATGTGGTATCCAATGAGAGTGTGGGCTCGCCGGTGGATGTTTATTCCTTGTATGCTTTCGGGCAAATAGCCTGGCAAGATGCTATATTTTTGGATGTCACGGGACGAAATGACTGGAGTTCCACACTCCCCGCCGATAATCGTTCATACTTTTATCCATCCGTAGGATTATCGACGGATCTGACAGAGCTGATTCCGGAACTTCCCGAACTTTTCAGCTATGCCCAGCTCAGAGGGTCATGGGCAAAAGTAGGAAATAGTGCACCTCCGTTTATGACACAACGGACGGCAAGTTTGTCAGCGGGCGGTAATAACGGCTTTTTACAGTTAAGTACGACGCTTCCCAATGAACGGCTAAAGCCAGAGGAAACAGAATCTTTTGAGGTGGGACTTGATCTGCGATTCCTGGACGACCGGCTGGGCTTGGATGTTACCTACTACAACACCCACACCCGGGATCAGTTATTTCAGGTGGCCGTACCGGTAGGTTCCGGAGCCAGTTCTTTCTTTACCAATGGCGGCGATGTTTCCAACAAGGGATACGAAGTATTGCTGTCTGCAACACCGGTACAGACCCCAGACTTCAATTGGGATCTGAAGATGAACTTTTCAGCCAACGAGAACATGGTGGAAGAGATTTCCGAAGATCAGCCCCGGTTAACCATCACAACCGATTTCCTCCGTGCTTTTCGTATTGAAGAAGGCGAGCCTTATGGGCAGGTTTACTCCCGGGGTTTTGAGAGAGTAACCAAAGAAGACTCTGAGCATTTTGGGAAAGTTATTGTGGGCTCAGATGGTATTCCGGAGATCACGAGCGGACTTACGGTGCCGGTCGCTAACTTTACCCCCGACTGGCGGGGAGGCATCCGGAGCACGTTTTCGTACAAAAATCTTAGCCTCAGTTTCCTGATTGATCATCGCCAGGGAGGAAGTGTCGTTTCATTGACCAATGCTATCCTCTATTACAATGGACTAACGACCCAAACCCTTCAGGGGCGTGACGGCGGTCTTGTATTTGGAGACAACATCTTCGGTGGTGAACCAGCTGTCGTCCAGACCGGGGGAACAGAAGACGATCCTGTCTATAGTGAGAATACAACCTCTATTAATGCAGAGCAGCTATGGACCTCGATTGGCGGACGAAACACGCCGGTAGGCGAGGCTTTTGTAGAGGATGCCACCAATACACGGCTTCGGGAATTGAAGATTGGTTATAGCCTGCCTCAGTCTATGATAGGGCGGCTGCCTATTTCGGGTCTTAAAATTTCACTGGTGGGCCGAAACTTGCTGTTCCTACACCGGGCGTCTAATAATATTGACCCGGATCTTATGACGGGAACCAATGCTGCAGCTGAAGGATTCGAATCATTTACACCTCCTTCAAGTCGAACATTCGGTGCTAATATTAATATCGATTTTTAGTCAACAAATTAACGCTAACTGTTTAAGGAGGTTTCTATTATGAATAATGCTAAATACAACTTGTCTGGAGTGCTAAGTGTATGCCTCTTGGCTTTGATTACCATTGTAGGATGTACCGATTTTGAGGAACTAAATACTCCTGATAATGAGCTGATTGCCGACAACCTGGAGTCTTCTCAGCTGGGGCAGGCTTTTGCACAATCCCAGTTCGTGGGGATGTATGGAAACCCAGGTGCGGCCCCTGGTGCTTTTCAGCTAAGTCAATCGCTGTATTCCGATATCTATGCCCAATATTTTGCAACAACAGCCACCACCTTCGATTCGGATCAATATGTTGAGATCGGTCGATGGACCAATGGCGCATGGAATTATTTCTACGGAAGTGCGGCACCACAGCTCGAGTTCGTGGAAGATTTTACGACGGAGCAGGGCATGGAGGTAGAAAATGCGGTGGCCAGGGTATGGCGGGTTCAACTGTACCATCGGATGACCGACTACTTTGGCCCTATCATTTATTCTGAGTTTGGCAACGGTGAGACCAGTGTAGCCTACGACTCCCAAGAAGAAGTCTACAACAACTTCTTTGCCGTTCTGGATTCCGCTGTTACGGTTTTGGAAGCCAATACCGGCCAGAATGCTTTTGGTAACAATGACCAGGTTTTCGAAGGAAGCGTGGATCAATGGCTTACTTTTGCAAACTCTTTGCGTTTGCGACTGGCCATGCGCGTTCGGTATGTGTCACCTGATTTGGCCCAGACTGAAGCGGAAAAAGCAGTGGCGGCCGGCGTGATGCAAAGCAATGCCGACAATGCTACACTCTTAACCACGCCTAACTCCCGAAATCCGTATACGACCATTACAGACTGGGGCGAATTTAGGATGAGTTCGGCTATGGAAAGTACACTGGAAGGGTACGAGGATCCCCGGATGGGAAAATACTTTAGTCAGGCTGTGGATGGAGATGCCGATGGAGATGGAAGTCCTTACGAAGGGATGAGAAATGGGTTGCCGGTATCTCAAAAAGATCAGTCGGCACTCAATGCGGCCTATTCCGATATGGGCGTAGACTGGCTCAATGACAGCCGGGGAGGAACCAATCCACGAATTCGTATTATGAGTTCGGCAGAGGCCTATTTTCTTCGGGCCGAAGGCGCTCTGTTGGGATGGGCGATGAATGGTTCGGCTCAAGAGCTCTATGAGCAGGGCATTCGCATGTCGTTAATGGAGCGTACCGATGCGTCTTCTTCGGCAATCGATGCCTATGTGGCCGGTAACGATACCCCTATTTCGCCCGATGATGTGTGGGATACGCCTGCCATGACAGATATACCCGTTGCTTTCGATACGGGGGGAAGTATGGAGCGCAAGCTGGAACAAATTATTACCCAGAAATGGTTGGCTCTCTATCCCAATAGTAAGGAGGCTTGGGCGGAGTTCCGAAGAACGGGCTATCCCAAGCTGTATCCCCGCATTAACTCCCTGAATCCCGATATACCGGTTACCGGTGATTTCCAACGGCTTACGTTTGTTGAAGATGAATATGCCGATAATAGGGAGGCAGTCATGAATGCCATCGAATTACTGGGAGGTGAGGATGAGAATACAATCAAGCTCTGGTGGGATGCTAAACCAGAGAACTAAAACCTGGTTGTTGGTTGAATAGCTTCATAATAAATTCAGTGTCATCCTCTCTGCGAATGAACTGAGAGGATGACCAATACAGGTAGTATAGGTTAATTATGTTGTTTTTTTAAGCCTTCTATACGTTACAGAGAAAATAAAGATGATTGGGATTATAATAGCCTTAGAGGGAAAGGCAACGATATGAAAAACAATGCAGCGTTATACTTGTTATTACTGCTATTGCTGATGTCCTGCACGTCAAATCAGCAAAAAATTAATGATCAGGCTGATGAAACTATAAGTCCAGAAGAAAGGCTTGAAGAGCTTGGGATCCAGCTGATCGAACCGGCATCCCCCACCGCCAATTATGTGATGAGCGTACAGCATGAAGATTTGGTGTTTCTGGCGGGACATGGTCCCGATAAACCGGGTGGCGGCAAGGTGATTGGGAAGCTGGGAAAAGACCTGACACTTGAGCAAGGGCAGGAAGCCGCCCGGTTGACAGGTGTTTCTCTGTTGTCATCCTTAAAAAAAGAGATTGGAGATCTTATTAAAGTTAAGCGAATTGTAAAAGTAAGCGGGATGGTCAATGCAACCCCTGATTTTACTGATCATTCACAAGTAATTAATGGCTTTTCGGATTTAATGGTAGAGGTATTTGGAGAAAGAGGGAAACATGCTCGTGTGGCTGTAGGGATGAGCTCCTTACCCGGTAATATCCCCGTAGAAATTGATATGATTGTACAGGTAGAAGATTAATAGTGAGGCCGATGGATCGGCTTAGCATGTTTAACATCTAAAAAGGGATTAGCAAGTATTGCGTATTACGTACGCTCCGCAATTTTTGGAAACGGTGCCCAACGGAATACGAAATACGCAAGAATATACAATTAATATTATGTGCCGATGCGGGCCGTAACATATTTACCTTTATTTCTGGTCATTCTGATTCTTGTTCAATGCGACAGGACACAGGAGGATACCATCGATTCGCCATTGCTGCTCCCCGTAGGATTTGAAGCTACGGTTGTTGTGGATAGCCTGCCGGCGGGAGCGCGCCATCTGGCAGTAAATCAAAATGGAGATATCTATGTGAAGTTGAAGTCCTCCGATGCAAGAGGTGGAGTGGTTGCTCTCCGTGATACCAACAATGACGGAGCGGCCGACATTATAGAACAGTTCGGCAATAATGATGGAAATTATGCGGAGACGGGGATAAAAATTCGGGACGGTCACCTTTATTTTAGCTCCAGTCTGGGCGTTTACCGCTACCGTTTAACGCCGGGTGAACTTGTACCCACTGGGAAAATGGACACCATTGTCATTGACGATCATGAGCATGGAGATCATGAGCACAATACCAAACCGATCTCATTTGATGACCGGGGGAATATGTTTATCCCTTTTGGAGCTCCTACTAACGCCTGCCAGGAACCGAAACGCACCCCCGGTGTGCCGGGTATGGATCCCTGCCCTAACCTCGAAGAACATGGTGGAATTTGGCGCTTTGATGCAGATACTAAAAATCAGTTGCAGGCCGATGGAACTCTTTGGTCAACGGGAATACGAAGTGTAGTAGCGATGGATTGGAATCCGAGAGACAAAAATCTATATACGATTATGCACGGCCGGGATGATCTGCAAAGGCTTTTTCCACAAAAATTTACGCTGTGGGAGAGTGCAATGCTTCCTTCTGAGGAATTTATGCAACTCACTGAGGGATCCAATTTTGGATGGCCTTACTGTTACTATGATCAACTGCAGCAAAAGAAAGTGCTGGCACCAGAGTATGGGGGAGATGGCAAAAAGGTGGGGCGGTGCAGTGAATTTGATGACCCCATAATGGGATTTCCGGGCCACTTCGCTCCTAATGCTTTGTTGTTTTATAACGGAAACCAATTTCCCTCGCATTATCAAAACGGGGCTTTTATTGCTTTTCACGGATCAACGATACGCAACCCGTATCCACAAGCGGGATATTTCATTGCTTTTGTGCCTTTTAAGGATGGAGAGCCATCCGGTGAGTGGGAAGTATTTGCCAATGGTTTTGCAGCAGTCGATCCCATCGTGAATGTGAGCGATGCCAAATATCGTCCCTCCGGTTTGGCCCTGGGACCGAATGGCTCACTGTATATTGCCGAAGACCGGGAAGGGAAAATATGGCGTATCACCTATAAGGGAAATAAAGATGATTTTGGGTCCAGGCAGTTGGCCCGGATGGAAGAAGAAAAAAGACAAGCCAGTAACATCCGTCGGCCGGATGCAGAAGAAGATAATCTGCTACGAGGACAATTTACGGGGGGAGAGAAAATTTACCATACCTACTGTGTGACGTGCCACCAGCGTGACGGCCAGGGAGCTCCGGGCCGGTTCCCACCCATAGCAGACACGGAATGGGTGACAGGCGATAAGGAACGATTGATAAAAATTATATTGAATGGATTAGAGGGAAATATTAAAGTTAAGGGTGAGGTATATGACAGCGTCATGCCGCAGCATAGTTTTTTAAGCGATGAGGAGGTCGCCGAAGTGCTCACCTTTATAAGAACAAATTTTAATAACAGTGCGAGCGCTGTCAGCACTGAAGAAGTAAGTGAGGTTCGGAAGAAATTAACCATCAAAAATAACACTAATTAAATACTACATCACTATGCTTAGCAGAAGAAAGATGTTACAGCTCTTGGCCGGAATGCCCCTTTTAGGCGGGCTGGGAGTGTCACGTTTGTTGGAAACAGACCGTGCTTTTCCTGGAATTTCGGAAAGTAAACGAAATCTGTTTAACGAATTGGGAATTGAACCCCTCATCAATGGTCGGGGAACCATAACCGAGCTCTCGGGTTCACTGATGCTGCCGGAAGTGGTTGAAGCTATTGAATCCACTTCGGATACCTTCGCAAACCTGAATGAAGTACAGGATAAGGTAGGGGTGCGCATTGCTGAACTGCTGGAGTGCGAAGGAGCGATGGTGACCTCCGGCGCGGCCGGAGCACTTACCCTGGGTACGGCTGCAACGATTACCGGCATGGATGAGGAGAAAATAACAGTTCTGCCCAATCTGCCGGGTCCCCGTAAGGAGGTGATCATCCAGAAAAAGCACCGCTACCATTACGATCATGCGGTGCGGAATACCGGTGTCAAAATGGTGGAGGTGGAGAGTGCCGAGGAGATGGAAGAGGCCTTTAATGATCAGACGGTGATGACCCTGTTTTTTAATGCCGCAGCCCAGTTCGGGGGATTTGAGCACTCCATCGGGCACGAGGAATTTGTATCTATAAGCAAGAAACATAATATCCCCAGCTTCATAGATGCCGCAGCAGATGTGCCGCCGGTCAAAAACCTCTTTTTGTACAAGGATATGGGATTCGATCTGGTCACCTTTTCCGGCGGAAAAGCCATTCGTGGACCGCAGAGTGCCGGCCTGCTGTTTGGTCGCAAAGACTTGATTGAGGCTGCCAAGCTTAATAACAATCCCCATTCTGATTCCATCGGCCGCGGCATGAAGGTCAATAAGGAGGAAATATTTGGAATGCTGGTGGCGCTTGAATCATATTTAGAACGCGACCATGATGAGCAGTGGGAAGAGTGGGTTGGATGGACAGAGGTAATTGCCGGACAGGCCGAGACCGTGCCAACAGTGCAAGCCGAACGCCATGTAAACTCGGGACCGGCCAATCATTTTCCTGATTTACAGCTAAGCTGGGACCAGGATAGGGTGGCAATTACGCCGGAAGAGGTCGTGAAAGAGCTGGAGGAAGGCTCGCCCAAAATTGTGGTGTCATCCAATAAAAAAGGCTTGTATATCACCGTGGTGATGATGAAACCTAGACAGGTAGACATTGTTGGCCAACGGCTTAAAGAAGTGCTGGAACAGGCCGTTTAAACACAACGAAACGCGTTTAAGGATTAAAAAATAAAAACAATCTCAAACATACCGGTTTGATTGAGCCATATTGATAATCTGTTATCATCCCCCTGTCTGTACACCCCCTTCGAAGGGGGAAATTCATGGTGCTTTTCCGTGAATAGGGGGATATGACAGCACTACCGGTAGCCTGATATCATCATACGCAGAACCAAACTACTGCTTGGTTAAACATAATTTTAACCGCTAAACGTGTTAGATACAATGATTATTCAAAGCTGGAAAAAATGAACATCACGAATAAGCAGAAATATAATACTATCATGGCCCAACCGGTAAATAAAACGATGGTGATATTTCTATTCTTGTTCTTAGCAGTAGGATACATGGGCATGAAACAAAGTCAGCATACCCAACAGGATCTCTATGAGAGCCAACATCTTACCGAGCCGGGAAGTTTCACCTCCGGAGCGGAAGGACCTGCCGTTGATAAAGTTGGTAATCTCTATGCGGTAAACTACCAGCGGCAGCAGACGATAGGCAAAATATATCCGGATGGGACGGCCGAAATTTTTGTTGAACTGCCCGGCGAGAGTATTGGTAACGGCATCCGGTTTAACAGTAAGGGGGATATGCTTATTGCCGACTATGTGAATCATAATATCCTGAAAGTTGATATGGACAGCCGAGAAATAAGCGCTTTTGCCCACAATGCGAAGATGAATCAGCCCAATGATATAGCTATCGGAGCCGATGACCGGCTATATGCCAGCGATCCCAATTGGAGTGAAGAAACCGGGCAGTTATGGCGCATAGATCCCGATGGGCAAACGGTATTGCTTGAGAAAAATATGGGCACAACGAATGGCATAACCGTCAGTCCGGATGAAAAAACGTTGTATGTAAATGAATCGGTCCAGCGCAAAGTATGGGCGTATGATCTGTATTCGGATGGCAATATTAGCAACAAGCGTCTGCTTATCAGCTTTACTGATTATGGGCTGGATGGCATGCGTTGCGATGTGAACGGGAATCTG
Source organism: Fodinibius salsisoli (assembly GCF_026229185.1). Classification (GTDB taxonomy): domain Bacteria; phylum Bacteroidota; class Rhodothermia; order Balneolales; family Balneolaceae; genus Fodinibius; species Fodinibius salsisoli. The sequence continues at coordinate 34,237 of NZ_JAGGJA010000009.1, forward strand.
TATATTACACGACACGGTAAGGGTACGGTGATCAAGGTATCTCCCGGGGGAGAAGTACTCCGGGAAATACCGGCTGCTGAAGGAAAAAATATTACGAATCTGGCATTTGGAGGACCCGATGGACGTACGGTTTATATGACGGTGGCTGATACGGGCAACATTCAATTTTTTCGTGTAGAACAACCGGGAAGAAACTGGAAGCTTATGCAAAAAACTAACAGTTTAGGAAGTTAGTTTGTACTACAATCTTCACAAACAAATACAACATGTTTATCAAAAATGCTGTAAAAGAGATTTTCAATCTCCCTAAGCCCCTCTTACCGCCGGCAGGCGGTTACGGCTCCAAAGCTTGTCCCGAATGCTATCGGGAAGGGAGTATGTAGCGATCGTCCAGATAGAAATACTAAGCAGTCGTATCTATTAATGAGTTCCTCCTTGGCGAAGGAGGACAGGCCCCGTGGAATGCCACTGTGTGGCCTCCCGAGTATCGGGAGATTCTACAAGGGCAGGAGGATTGAAATTATTAAGTCGAATTTGCGAATTATTTTAATAAAGCTACCAATATTAATCGGTAAATGAATCATATATAATCCTAAACTATCAGAATAAATCATTATGGATTTTACAGAAAAAAAACAATCACGACGTTCGATTATAAAATCATTATTTGCAGGAGCGGCCGCCGGTCTTGCAGGGATGTTTGGAGTAGCCCAGGCAGCTCCCTCGAATAAAGGCTCCAAACCTATTAAACGAAACTTGCCGGAAGGTAGTGATGCCAGCCAGGAAGCCCCTTTGTTTTCCAGCTCCGTGACCCACGACGGACTCGTCTACCTGGCCGGTAAAGGGTACCACGAGGAGGGCGATATCAAAAAACATACCGATGAAGTGCTTAAAGCATTGGAAGAAGAGCTCGAAAAAGCCGGCAGTTCTATGGAAAGCGTACTTAAAGTAAATGTGTACCTGGCCGACCTGAACGATTATGATGCGATGAATGAAGTCTACCGGGGACGGTTTGGAGAAAACCCACCGGTTCGAACCACGGTTGCTACCTACGGAGGAGTGCCCGGCGAATCGCTGGTTGAAATTGATTGTATTGCCGTCGTAGAAGAATAGCCTGAGAAATCGAGTGTGCCGTCAGACAGCATGAATTGTCTGACGGTCATCTATAGCTGTAGTACCATGAATAAAAATTTGTTGTTTTGATTGCCTGAATCATAGCTGTTAACCTATACTTATCAAGCCGATGACTACTCAGATATTTTCACGATCCAACCTTATTTCTATATCTGTCTCTCATTTCAAAGGTCTGTATCACCTGCTTTTATCCGTAGTCCTGCTGGTTCTATGCTGCTCTGTTAGTTTCGGGCAGTCGTATGATATGGTCATCAAAGGCGGCCATGTAATTGACCCCAGGAATCAGATCGACGGACCGATGGATATTGCCGTTGTTGGGGATACCATTGCCCGGGTAGCGACGGATATTCCCGCTAATGAAGCAGAGCGGGTGATCGACGCGGAAGGTTTGTATGTAACCCCAGGACTCATTGATATACATACCCATAACTTTTGGGGCACGAAACCGGATGCATATCTGTCCAATAGTTTTGCCAGCCTGCCGCCGGATGGTTTTACGTTCCGCGCGGGTGTGACCACCGTGGTGGATGCAGGCAGTGCCGGATGGAAAAATTTTCGGCTCTTTAAGGAGCATGTTGTCGATAAATCCAAAACAAGAGTTTTAGCCTTCTTAAATATCGTCGGGAGCGGTATGAAGGGTGGTGCTGTAGAGCAGAATATGGTGGATATGAATCCCCGGACCACGGCTATTGTAGCTGGTCAGTATCCCGAGATAGTCGGTATAAAACTCGCCCATTATAACGGGCACGATTTTACACCGGCCGAACGAGCAGTAGAAGCCGGAGAGGAAGCCGACGTGCCCGTCATGGTTGATTTTGGCAGTGCGGATCCACCGCTTTCCATCAAAACTTTGCTGCTGGATGTATTACGGGCCGGTGATATTTATACCCACATGTATGGGGGCGGCAGGGGAAACCGGCAGGCGGTGGTTGATGAAAATGGCCAACTGCGGGATGGCATGCTGGAAGCCCAGGAGAAAGGTCGTATTTTTGACATCGGTCACGGAGGGGGAAGCTTTTTCTACCCGGTGGCCATTCCGGCTTTTGAACAGGGTTTGAAACCCAATACCATCAGTACGGATTTGCATACTGGAAGCATGAACGGAGGGATGAAGAATATGCTGAACGTGGTATCGAAAATGATGGATATGGGCATGTCTCTGCAGGAAGTGATCTTGACTTCTACCTGGAAGCCGGCCCAAGTGATCCAGCGTGAAGAGCTGGGGCACTTAAGCGAAGGGGCAGTGGCCGATATCGCCATCTTCACTATGCGAGAGGGAGATTTTGGATTCCTGGATTCCGATGAGCTTCTGAAGTCCGGAGCTACGCAGAAACTGGAAACAGAAGTGACTATCCGGGCCGGAGAGGTAGTCTATGACCTGAACGGGCTAGCGGCTCCACAATGGAATGACGAGAAGCAATAAGAGTGACAGTGGTGTTGACCAGTTGAAAGTGGTGTTGTTGCACTTGTCACTTGAACACGGCTTTAATATTACCCGGCTAATTGGGGAGAGGCCACAGTGGTGTCATTGGCAGCCATTTGTTATATAAGGGGCGGTTATGTAAAGTAGCGGTCGTCAGTAACAGGTTAAATAGGATGTATGGAAATAATAAGGCGTGAGGACTGCCTGCCCCGTCCCACGGGGTCTGCTTGACATTTTCCTTTTTAAAGGGGTTAGGGTGCCGGTTAAACATTATAAAAAGCTTCTTTGACTGGTTTTACTGAGTTAACAAACTCTTCTAAAATTATTAAAGAATTTTCTAGTAGATCTTCATCTCTTGCCAAGTCACTGACTTCCTCTTTAACATATTTACCACCATGAAATAAATTATTCCTGACTACACAAATTATGTCAATTAAGTTTTCAGGAGAATTTTCTTCAGTAAAACTAGCATCTCTAAATTCTAATCCATCGGAAGTTTCTTCAATCTTTCTGGGAGGTTTATCGGTTAGATAATCTGCAGCTTTTTTTAATTTTTTATTCTTTGATGCATCAAAAATAGGCTTAATACTTTTTTTGAATTCACTCCAATCTGCTTCGACATAGCCTTCATCTTTACGAAACTGGGGTGTTTTTTTGAGTGCATATTCTAAACGGGAATAAAAAACAAAGAAATCAAATACGATTTCTCTATCCGAAATTGAAAGAGTTTTTAAAACTTTATCACTGAACATATTGAACTAAATAGGCAGCCTAACTTAAATTTAGCCAAAATTTATTCTATTGAATGATTTATAACTTCTTTGAGCCTTTTCATAGCACTTCCCAAATCATCTAAGTCATATACAACGGTGAAATGATGATTAATATCAAAATGGGTTTCCTTGTTATCAAAGTGATCTTTTTCACACAGATAAATAACGGTTTTGTTTGATCCTTCAGCATACCCTGCTTCCCAGTAAGCACCTAGATTATCATTAGTAACGTCTGCTAAAATAAATTTCGATGCTTCAATTTCACGTCGTATTCTGTCATCAATTGACCCAGCTTTGGGATATTTATCTAACCTTAGTAAATCATAACCACACTCCTCAACTGTAGGTAAAAGATAATCTTCAAAAACTTTATCCAAAGTCGGATTACCAAACTCCATTGCCATAAAGGCGAAATTTGATTTAGTCTTATTTTTATCTTCGGAATTGATGGTTTCTACATAATCCCATCCCAACCTTGTCAATTGTATCCATCCATTATCTCTTATTGTCGGACCGGCAGCAGATTTCATTGGTACATTACTATTTACCAGATCCTCTTTTTTTAATTCTTCGATCAGATAAATCAACTCTTCATTATTTATGGCACCAATATTTGAGAGGATCTTTCCTGATGAGTCAACCTTAAACTTAGATGAAGGATTAGAAATTGTATCTGATAAGTATTTAATTAAATTATCAACTTTCTCTGATACGGTGGGTAATTCATTATTATTTAAAATACTGTCTATCATATTAGACTCTAGATATGGCCCTGCTTCATTTTCAGTTTCTTGATGTTTAATCCAATAACTAATTAAAGCTCTTTCTTTCTCATTCATCTTAGGAAAAGACCACTCATTTTCTTTGACAAATCTACCACAACGAATACAGTTAACTAAAAGAAGTCTTCCGTAATCCTTTTCTTTTGTGGAGGCATCTGATGAACAAATAGGACAAGTATTCATAAACTAGTGAATGGTTTTCAATTTTGGCTAACGACATGGCGCATAAGCTGCAGGCGCCAAGGTATTTAAAGTGTTTACAGATGAAAGGTTAACTATAAAAAGAGAGGTTGGCAAGGAACAGGCGAGGCCTGTCCGCTTAATGCGCTGGTTAGGTGCCTGACCAAAATTTACGATTCGAGCACTTTCTCTGGATGTTTGGCTAATTCTGGAAACTCCCGCAGAAGTTGTTTATCCATGGTGATTAATTCGAGATCTAGATCCTTGGCTAAGCTTACGAATTCACAATCGTAGGATGAACAACTCGATTGGCTGACATGATGCAGAACTTGGACTGAATTCACCTGAAACTGTTGGTCTTTCATTTGAAGTTCAGCCTTCTCCATAATCAACAAAGCTTCTGCTAAATCGATCAGCTCTTTTCTTAAGTACAGCGTTACAACATTTCGAAATTCACTTCGCCAAAGAATAGGAGCCACCCATTGTGGATCTTTTTGATAAAGCTCGTCACAAAGTTCTGTTGAATCTGATGGAAGCCAAAAGTGAGCAAGAATATTAGTATCGACAACAATCATGGACGCCCTTGATTAATCGCGGATTCAATCTCTTCGGAAGATAGGCTCCCTTTTGCTTTTTTTCGCAATCGACGTGCTTCTTGTAATATATCGTCAGTAGAAACCTGTTGAGATTTGACGGTTTGCTCTAAACAAGCAATGATTTCACTGTTGATACTACGATGATGAGCGTTGGCCTGCTCACGGACTCGATCGTAAATTTCTTCTGGGATGTTTTTTACTGTGATACTAGGCATAACATATTGGTTTCGTTATGGTTTCTATATGAAACTAAAAAGGGTAGGGGATTATTGCAAGAAAAATGAAGGTACCTAACCTAAGCTTATTCATATGGTTTCTATGGTACGCATCGAATGGATAACATTCAAGAAGTGGGGCTATGGTACATAACAGCAGCTAAAAGTCATATTATTTGTAATCAAGAGAAGCTCACAATACAGATAATGTCGATGAATAAAATAGTTTATCTGTATTGAAGCCGGGTAATTGCTGACCTGGTATCCATTACATGTATTCAAAATAGGGTACCCTAAATAGCTACGGTTTTCTGAATTCGAAATGGGTGGCTGCGGGTCTCTATTGCGGTTGTGAATACAATGCCCCAATTTCGGTACAGTTAATAAATAATAGAGGCCTTTGCAAAAGCCTGCCCCGACCCTTTCGGGGATGGGATAGTTTTTAAAGCTCTCGTTTTATTTGTTCGTTATCCTGAACACCTTGAGTTTCTTATTATTGCGGGCAGTTATAATCAGTGTTTCGTCGGCAGCATTTTTTAGCGCACGGATAGCTCTAATTTCACCATCAGCTTTAAAGCCACTTTTTTGTACAGGAAGGGTTTGGAAATGCCGTGTTGAATCTTGTTTCAATACAGTGCCATAACCGGCATCATAAGGACCCGCCTGGGGTTTAACTTCATGCAAATTGCCCCCCAACAGAAGGTCCTGTTTTTTATCCCCATTCAGATCCTGGGCGAGCAGACTATAGGTGGGCATCCACTGGGCTTGCATGGGTAGTGGTTCAACAGTGAACCGACCGTTACCGTCATTCCACCCAACGCTGCTGGCTAACATCGTAGTTTGTAATCGAGTGCTGGAACTCAGTTGTTGCTCGTCAAAAAGATCCTGCATCGTTTGCTGGCCATAGGTATGGTAGTTTTCAGAACGGGAGGACAGCATGGGCAGCTGGTGGACTAAATCGTGATATTGTGGCCAGGGATACGAATTTTCCCCTTTGGAAGAGGTAAATATTTGCTCCACCTCGCCATTTTCATCAAAGTCATTGACCCACAGTTCAACGGGGCTTTGAGGGGAAGCCTTGAATCGCGAATTCAACCCATGATTACCGGCTACCCAATCCAGGTCGCCATCTCCATCCAGGTCCGTCAGTATAAGCGACTGCCACCAGCCGTTTGTGGAATCTAACCCGGCTTCCTGATTTACGGGCGTAAAGGATGCGTTATCATTTTGGAGCAGGGTAACCGGCATCCATTCTCCGGCAACGAGCAGATCCATATCCTTGTCGTTATCCGCATCGCCCCATGCCGCGTCGGTAATGAGTCCGCTACCTATAGGGTTTGGCATTTTTTCTTGGGTCACATCTGTAAATAAGCCTGACCCGTCGTTTCTCAGTAGAAAGCTTGGTGCGGGTAATCCATAGGCGCCCGGCTGCATCCTGATGCCGATGAAGAGATCCGTATCACCGTCGCCATCAAAATCTCCGGGAGCAACCGTACCGGTTGGATTATTGAAATGGTGTTGCCCCGGCAGAGAGGTATTGCTTTTGCTCAGTTGCCCGGACCCATCATTTAGGTATAACCGGTCAGCGAGGGCCGTATCTCCTGTAGTAAATGCTGAACCTCCGCTTGCAACATATAAATCGGTGGCTCCATCACCATTAGCATCGAAGAAGGCACAATCGGTGTCTTCACTTTTTGCATCAGCGTTTAGAATTTCCTTATTCGACGACCTAAAACGACCATCTGTTGTTTGCATGAAGAGTACTCCCGGTTGATCTTTAGCTCCACCCACAAAGAAATCCTGTAGGCCATCCCCGTTTAGGTCGGCCGTACACAGCGGAGGACCTTCGGCAGACCGCGCTTGAAACAGCAGGGGCTGGTCGGAAAAATCCAGGTAGTCATTTTCTGTATGTTCCCAACTTAGACCAATCCTTTCGGTTATCTCTTCCATGATTGGAGATATATCCCCTGATGATGACAAGGACTGTTGCAGCCATTGCCTGTTCCAGCTGGTATCGGCGCGCGCATCAGGTTGTTTAAGCGTTAGCAGGTCATTTGGCTTGAGATTAGTTTCTCGGGAAAGCTCACCATTGGGCCACCGAACCCAAAGCGTATCAATGTGATCGGCAGAACCCAATCCAAAATAGAGCCGTTGATCTACCGTTGACTGAAATCCCCGGATGGGCATTTGCTCGGCATACCAGCGTTGGCCGTTTGCAACGACTGTTACCTGGGCCCCAACAGCCGAAGTGTTGGGTGCTTTCCCATCGAAAGCCAGCTGTAGCCAATTTCTTTCCGGATATTTTTCGTGGCTCCTGTTTTTATAGACAAACGATTCCATGTTGACATTATTGACAACCAGATCCTGGTCGCCGTCATTGTCAAGGTCGCCGTAGGCGGCACCATTGGAAAACCCGTCTTCTGCAAGTCCCCATGCCCGGGCTGTATTGCTAAATTGTAAATCTCCCTCATTTTTAAATAGATAGTTCGGAACGGGCGTAGAGGGCATCATGTCAATCAGTTTCAGGTAATCGGCCTGATTATTCCTGAAGACTTGTTTTCGAACTTCAGAGCTGCTCACTTTCCGCATATGGTCTTTATCGGTTATATCTTTGTAGATGCCATTCGGTACAAAGATGTCACGCTCCCCATCCATATCGAAATCGGTGATGAGGGCACCCCAGCTCCAATCCGTAGCTTCAACACCGGCATATCGACCGATTTCACTGAAGGTCCCATTGCCGTTATTAAACTGCAGGACATTACGGGTAAACTGGTGGTAGTATCCGTGTTGAATCTCAAATTGATACTGCTCCCAATCGGCAAAAGAGGTAATGGCCTTTTGCCTTTCCTGGGTTTCGGGCAGCATGTCGGTCACAAAAATTTCCGGCCGGCCATCGTGGTTTAAATCCGCGATGTCTCCGCCCATAGAGGTCGTGCTGATTCCATTCATTTGCTCTTCCAGTACTTCACTAAACGTACCATCCCGGTTATTGAGGTAAAAGTAGTCTCGTTCAAAGAAATCGTTAGAGATAAACATATCCTGCCAGCCATCCCGGTTAACATCCGCAACCGATACTCCCAGCCCAAACCCGATTTCGCTGCTGTATATGCCGGCTTCTTCTGTGACATCCGTAAAAGTAGGGCCATCATGGGACGCGCTGGATGAGGAATCAGAGATAAGTTCATTCCGGTAGAACCGGTCACCGCCCATAAAGTGGGTTTGATCCCGCTGGTTATGCCGTAGGTCAAAACTGCCGATAGAGCGAAAAGTATAATTCATGAGATACATATCCAGGTCGCCATCCTTGTCATAGTCAAAGAAAGAGGCATGGATTGAAAGACCGTTATCAGCCAGCCCGTACTCTTCGGCACGCTCGGTGAAAGTCGAGTCGCCATTATTGATAAATAGTTCATTTTTGCGGTCGCTGCCCCGTATTTCACCGGCATTGCAGACATAGATATCCAGCCAGCCATCTCCATTCACGTCGGCAACACTGACCCCGGTTGACCAGCTTTTTTCCCCGCCGACCCCTGCTTTTTGGGTTATGTCATTGAAGGTAAAGTTTCCCTCGTTAAGGTAGAGTTTATTTTTCTTTTGATTGGCCGTCAGGTATATGTCGAGCCGTCCGTCATTATTGAAATCACCGAGACCGACCCCTCCACCTGAATAAAAATTAGCGTAGGTGTAGATGTTGAAGTCATTTGTAGAGGTCAGTTCATTGGTAAAGGAAATATTTGATGAGGAAGAGGGGATGCGTTCAAAAAGAGTATCTTTCGAAGGGGAAGTATCAGAAGAGCAGGAGCTTAGGCTCATTGCAAAGATTATCCAGATACCCAGAAATAAATGCCGCTGAATCATGCCAATACATTTTTTCATTGCTATTCTTTAGACCTCATAATCAACGCCTTATGCTGTTAATCCGCTTTGATTTTTAAAGATGATCTGACTTCTGTAGTCTTTTAAGTGACCCCTTTTTATTTTTCCCCTGCAAGCAGGGGAAAAGACGCCTACATCGGCCGTCGGGAGAACAATAACGTTCCTCTCTCTCCCGAGAATTCGGGATTAGGGAGAGGGCATAGCCTGTACCGACCGCCGTCGGTAAGTGGGTCAACCAACATCTGACATGCTCAATGCGGGTTGTTTTTTATAGAGGTCTGGCAAAACCACTACATCCCCGAAAATGATCGGGGCAGGCTTTGTCATTCTGATCCCGATAGCATTCGGGACAGAATCTCATAGGTATTTGTTAGCAGTTAAACGAAGATCCTGAACTAAATTCAGGATGACAAGTCAAGTTTTGCAAAGACCTCTTATAATTAACCGCACAACGGGTTATCATAATCATCCTTATTGATTATCTATTTAAGCATAACTCCATAGTAGTTCAACCTGAAAGCCACAAATTTGGATCATTGAGATTCATTTTAGTAAGGACCTTTGCAAAACCATCTCCCGGAAGCAGCTGGCTGAAAGGTGGGGGGGGGGGACCTTCAGATGCTATGAGAGTCGCTACCGGGAGATTCCCCGGTTTCGCTCCGCTTCACTCGGAATGACACTGCGAATACCCCTTCTAAACCAACGCTCCGTCATTCTGAGGGGAATGCTTCCGAAGGCTTTCGGAAGAATGGACTCGAAGAATCTCCTTACAACAGTTGGCTAATGGAAAAGGGGAACCTTCTCCGCCAGCTCCATGGAATGGAGCTCAATTCCACAGGGCCAGCTGGCGGACAGGATGACAGCCCGGTTTTGCAAAGCCCCCGTGTAAAAAATAGTTAAGGAAAACGGTTGATTTTCTGATGAAGAAATATCATCCTTCCAACAGCAAGAATAAGCAAATTATATCTTAGGGGGATATCGCTTATGGTCAAATAAACAATCTGCGATCAGAATTAGATTATGAACATTTCGCTATTTATTACGTGCTTCAATGACACGCTGTATCCCAACACAGGGAAGGCGATGGTAAAGGTCTTAGAACGATTGGGGCACAGTGTGATATTTCCCTTCGAGCAAACGTGTTGTGGACAAATGCATTACAACACGGGCTACCAGGAAGAAACCATTCCGCTGGTTAGAAAATTTGTTGATGTTTTTAAAGATGCTGAAGCGGTCGTAGCTCCGTCTGCTTCTTGTGTAGGTATGGTGAAGGAATTTTATCCGCAGGTGGCACAGCGAGCACAGGATCCACAGCTTGCCAAAGCAGTTGATGACTTGCTTCCTCGTGTTTTTGAGTTGTCCCAGTTTTTAGTTGACGAACTGGGTGTCGAAGATGTGGGGGCTTACTACCCGCACCGGGTTACCTATCATCCCACCTGTCATTCCCTTCGTATGCTGGAAGTAGGCGATGCCCCGCTTAGGTTGTTACGCAATGTGGAAGGCATCGATCTGGTTGAGCTTCCGGATGCCGAGGAGTGCTGTGGATTTGGCGGGACCTTTGCCGTCAAGAATGCGGATACTTCGGTGGCGATGATGGGGGACAAAATCAAGAATATTAAAAGTACCGATGCCGAGGTTTGTACCGCTGCTGATAATTCGTGTCTCATGCATATCGGTGGAGGTCTGCATCGCCAGCGGGGTGGAGTCGAGGCCGTTCATTTAGCTGAAATTTTAGCGTCAACGGAAGAACAGCCATTATGAGCAAACAACAGACTCCAACCTTTCAAGAAACGGCCGCTTCTTATCTCGATGATACCCAGCTGCGCCGCAACATCGGTCATGCTACTCAGACCATACGCGGCAAGCGTAAAGGGGTGGTACAGGAAATGCCGGACTGGGAAGCCCTGCGCGAGGCCGGCCGAGCGTTGAAGACCAAAACCATGCGACATCTCGATGACTATCTGCTCCAACTGGAAGAATCTGTGCAAGAGGCCGGCGGGACCGTTCATTGGGCAAGAGATGCCGAAGAGGCAAACCGGATTATCGTTGATTTGGTGAAGCAAGAACAGGTTAAGGAAGCGGTGAAAGTTAAGTCAATTACGACGGACGAGATCGGCCTGAATAAAGCACTGGCCGCCGAGGGGATCCAGGCATTGGAAACCGATCTGGCAGAATTGATTGTCCAGCTAGCCGAAGATGAACCCTCCCACATCCTGGTACCGGCCATCCACAAGAACAGGGCCGAAATTAAAGCACTCTTTAAGGAGAAACTGGATGCGGATGAACTTACCGATCGGCCGGAGGATTTGGCAGAGGCGGCCCGGCTGTATCTGAGGAAGAAATTTTTAAATGCAAAAGTGGGCATCAGTGGAGCGAATTTTGGAGTGGCCGAAACGGGCACGGTCTCAGTTGTGGAATCCGAAGGCAATGGCCGCATGTGTACCACCTTGCCCGACACCTTAATTACGTTGATGGGCATTGAAAAGGTGGTGCCCAAATGGAAGGATTTGGAAGTGTTTATGCAGCTGCTGCCTCGTTCGGCTACCGCCGAGCGAATGAATCCCTACAACTCATTCTGGACGGGCACCACTGAGAATGATGGTCCGCAAAATTTTCACTTGGTACTGTTGGATAATGGACGGACGAAAGTACTGGCCGATGAAATGGGACGACAGACCTTAAACTGTATCCGCTGCAGTGCCTGCCTGAATGTGTGTCCTGTATATGAACGGACCGGGGGACATGCTTACCATTCGGTCTATCCGGGACCCATAGGGGCTATTTTGACGCCTCAATTGAAAGGACTGGAGGATGAAGGAGCGGCTTCGTTACCCTATGCATCCAGTTTGTGCGGGGCTTGCTATGAAGTCTGCCCGGTTAAGATTAATATTCCGGAAGTGCTGGTCCACCTCCGGGGCAAAGTGATTGACAAAAAGAAGAAGGAGGGTAGCTTGAGAGATAAGCTGGAGCCCGAGCATGTGGGTATGAAGATCTTGAGCCGCGCCTTTAGCAATGCCAAACGTTATGAGCGGGCTCAGAAAATAGCCCGAACCGGCCAGGGCCTTTTTGCCAGGGATGGCATGATTTCCAGTCTGCCGGGCTATCTGTCCAAATGGACTTCAACTCGTGATTTAAAAGCAATTCCTGATCAAACATTTAGAGAATGGTGGAGGCAGCGTGATGAGTAACGCAAAAGAAGCAATTTTAGGTCGAATTCGCGAGGCGCTCACAGATGTGCCGGAGGATGAAAACCTCCAAACCCAGCGAAACTATCGCCAGGAAGGAACACTTGGCAGGCAACAGGTTGTAGATCTGTTTGCGGAGCGAGTGGCCGAATACAAGGCAAAAGTGAGCCGTATTCCGAGGGAAGAGAAGATAACGGCAAGTATCCGGGATGCCTGCCATCAGCGGGCAGTCGAAAAATTAGTAATCCCCGAAGGGTTTCCATCAGATTGGCTACCCGAAGGATTTACTTTTATTCGGGACTCGGCGGATGACCTTGTGTCTCATCATGAGCTCGATCAGACAGATGGAGTGGTTACTACCTGTGCGTTAGGGGTAGCCGAAACGGGTACGATTATCCTGGATGCCGGTGCTGGACAGGGGCGGCGAGCCCTCACGCTTATTCCCGACTATCATCTGTGTATCGTCCGCGAAGAGCAAATTGTTGAACTCATACCGGAGGCCTTTGATCATTTTGAGCAAAAAGTTTCTCAGGAAGGAGCCCCGATTACCATGATTTCCGGTCCATCAGCCACATCGGATATCGAGCTCAATCGCGTTGAAGGAGTTCACGGTCCCCGTATATTGGATGTGTTGATTATTGGTAATGAGTAAAAGCCCATCCAGAACATTTTTCAACTCACCATACAGCAGTAAATATGTCTCTCTTTTATAGTGTAAGAAAATGGTCCCTTTTATTGGTAGCTGGCTTCCTGTTGGTTGGTTTATATGCCTGCCAAAATCAGAATAAAAATAGTGCAAGCGACAACATCAACTTGGATCTGCCTACCAAAAGCCAGGTAGGAGCCGAAAACTTACCCGATACCATTGCCCCGGTAAACGCTCCATTTGCATTTCCGAATTTAGAAAAACCGACTTTCCCGGATGATACGGTACGCATCACAGAAAAAGGGGCTGAGCAAAACTCGAACGTTCGAACCATAATCAATGAGGCCATAGCAGAAGTAAGTCAACAGGGTGGCGGGGTTGTGGTCATACCGTCGGGGGATTGGCACACCGGTCGTATCGAGTTAAAATCCAATGTCAATTTACACATTGAAAAGGGGGCAAAAGTACATTTTAGCGGAAAGATTAAGGATTATTTGCCGGCTGTATTTACCCGGAACGAAGGGATTGAATTGTATTCATTGGGGGCCTGTATTTATGCGAATGAACAGGAAAATATTGCCATTACGGGCGGAGGTACATTGATAGGTCCTCCTGACAGTGCCGAAGTACGAAAGAAAATTATGAACGAGGATGTTATTGAAAATGTGGTTCCGCACGATATGCCGGTAGAAGAGCGTGTGTACAACGGCGAAGAACAGGATTGGATCTTTCCCCCTACTTTTATATCTCCGACGAACAGCAAGAATATTTTGATTGAAGGCATAACCCTGAATCACAGTATATTCTGGAATATTGTCCCCGTTTACTCCGAGAATATTATTATCAGGGGTATCACTGTAAACTCGGTGGGAGTTGCCCGGGGAGACGGTATCGATATAGAATCCTCCAGAAATGTCCTTATTGAATATTCTACCCTAAATACCGGGGACGACTGTTTTACGATGAAGGCCGGTCGCGGTAAAGACGGCCTGCGCGTTAACAAGCCCACCGAAAATGTAGTCGTCAGGCATTCTCTCGCCAAGAAAGGACATGGAGGTATCACCATCGGAAGCGAGACGGCGGGTACCATTCGTAACCTGTATATTCATGATTCAGTATTTAATAACACCTGTGTTGGGATACGGTTTAAAACAAGGCGTCCACGGGGTGGTGGCGGTGAAAATTTATACTACGAACGCCTTCGCATGAATTTGAACTGCACGGTAATCAAATGGGATATGCTGGGTCAGCCCAAATATGTGGGTGAGCTGGCCGAACGATTACCCCCTCGTCCGGTAACAGAAATTACGCCTGTTTACCGGAATATTAGAATAAAGGACATTATTGTTGAAGACGGGGATCATTTTGTCAAAGCGTACGGTATCCCGGAATCTCCCCTTGAAAATGTGGTCATCGAGAATGGTATAGTGAACAGTAAGCAGCTCATACGCCTTCACGATACGAAAAACATAACACTCAAAGACTTAGAGATACAGGCTTCCGATTCCCTGATCGAGTTATTAAACAGCCAGAATATTCAATTCAATAATATTGATTTTGACGTACCAGGCGAGCAAATTTATACAGAATTTAAGGCTGAAGATTCTGATAGTATCTTTTTTAATGATTCAAACCCTCAGCAACCCACTGGATGGGAAGCAACCGAATGGGTTCAGGAATGAGAAGGGGGTTAAAAGGTAATTGATTCTGAGGATTGCAAAATTTGAGTTATTTGGTGCCTTCACTTTGAATCATAAGAAATAAACCCGGCCGCTGCCCCTGTGAAAGAGTAAATACGGCCGGAGGCTATATTTGAGTTAGGTTTTGTTTAGAAGAATAGCACACGATTATCCTCTGTTTTGGAAAAAACTCCAAGGGCGGGTTTTATACCACAGACATAGGGATCTTCTGTGTAATGGGCTACTTGAAAGTCCCCTGAAAGGTCTTTGCTACTGATACGGCGGGGTAACCCTTCCGCTTTAATCATATTCGGCAATTCTTTCACATCCACTTCATAGAGTCCATTGTCGGTAGCCATAATGGACGACGTATGGTTGAAATTAATGGAGTGGATATGTTTTACCTCTTCTTCCAGTTCTTCAAAGTGCGCCATTTCACCCCAAATATTGAACTGATAGACGGAATTTCGGATAGATACCAAAAACAGATCTTCAGAATTAGGAGCAGGTTCCAGCATATCTACTTTTCCCAGCTTATTAACATCTTCCATGAGTTCCATATCGAGCTTAACATCAGGCTGCTCGATAACATCCGGGGTTAGCTTTCCGATACAAACTTCTCTTGCTTCCGTAAGTCCGATCATCCGATCGCCGACAATAATAGGATTACGGATATGCATATCTTTCCCTTCAACTTCGACATCATTGGCAAGATAAAAGGCTCTTTTATTAAGGGATATCAATACATCGCAATGATCATGTATATCGGATACCTCAAGATACCTTCTGGAACGCACCTCAGTGTCTAAAGACTCACCGATGCCTTGAAGGAGCTTATAGCATGCCTGATCATTACACATCTTCCGTACCTCTTCTTTACTACCTACCAAGCGGAGGTGGAAGGTGTTGCTTCCAACCATTCGGATGGATCGGAAAAATACATCTGCCTTGTTTTCCAGTCCTTCCAGAGCATTAATTTTGCCTGTTAACGGTTGAGTAAAAAAGTTTTGGTACATAAATTTACCGTCCCTATAGTAGAGAGCAATGCTTCGTCTGGTACTATTGATTTCGGTTCTGGATAGGTCTTCCGAGATCTCGTTCGTTTCAACTTTGATATGGTTCACTTGATTTGCCTTCATCATAATAACACCCACTTACTTTTAAGTTTTAATTGCTGATTATAATCTCTTGAATCAGCTATAGCCTAATAGGCACAATGGAGTGAGACGTCTGTAGGAATGGTAAAACAAACTTACTGTTTTAGGAACTGTCAATCAATATTAAGTATATGTTTTTTATGAACTTAATGGATGGTAGGGTGTTGGTGTTATCTCGTTGGTGTGGAAGGGATAACTAAAATATAGCCTCTTCGAAAAAGTATAGTTGAGCTATTGTGATCCCTCAAATGGAAGCAATCGATTCAAGATCCATGTTAAGAGGCAAATTCTTTTAAGTGATAGCTCGATCCAGGTGGGTATAGCCGCCATCCACATGCACAAACTGACCGGTAGTGTGAGAGGAGCGGTCAGAGAGGAGAAAGAGGATCGTATCGGCAATTTCTGAGGGTTCGGTCATCCTTTTGCCAAGGGGTACTTTAGCGGAAATTTCTTTTTTCTTGGCTTCCGGATCATCAAACTTTTCAAGCCATGTTCTATAGCTGGGCGTAAAAGATTCTGCTATGACGATAGCGTTTACCCGGATATCGTCTTCTCTTAATTCCAGCGCCCACTCGCGCGTTAAGGACAAGACCCCTCCTTTGGCTGCAGCATATCCGGAAGTGCCACCCTGGCCGGTGAGCGCTACTTTGGATGCAATATTAATGACAGATCCGGATGATTTTCTCAAGTGAGGAAGTGCTGCCTTAGTTACACCAAAAAAATGGGCAAGATTGAGTTTAAGAGAATCCATGAACTCCTGGTAGGAGTGGTCAAATCCAACTCCATCATTAACTCCCAAATTATTTACAATTCCATCGATACGCCCGTATTCAGCTGCAGCTTGTTCGGCTGCTTCACGGCATCCCTCTTCTGTGGTGAGGTCAACGGGGACAAACATTGCATTCCCATGCTTTTCGCGAATATCGTTAGCTAACTTTACGCCCCGTTCGTTTTTATCAACGATAACCGGAATACCCCCTTCCGCAGCAATATGGCGGACAGTTACTTCTCCAATGCTGCCGGAAAGCCCCGCGCCGCCGGTAACAATGATAACTTTATTTTTAAGGTGCAAGTCCATGGGGATATTTTTAGAAAGCTTGAAGTAGCTTCAATATCGTTATGCTACCTCAAGCCGCATTAGAAGGGGTAGTTATGCTTCTTCGACGGGATTAACAAGTTCCCCGATACCTTCAATCCAGGTGCGTACAGTGTCGCCGGGCGTGAGGTAAACGGGTGGTTTTCGGCTGAATCCAACTCCTTGTGGGGTCCCGGAAGCAATAATATCTCCGGCTTCGAGCGTAAAGGAATGGGAGAGCTCCGATATCAGCGTAGCTACATCAAAAATCATATTGGCCGTGTTGTCCTCTTGCAAAGTCTTTCCGTTTACGCTGCACCCGATGGCCAACTTTTGGGGATCTGCAATCTCATCGGAGGTTACAATAACCGGTCCTATGGGGCAGAACGTATCCAGGGATTTTCCACGTACCCATTGCTCATCACTAAACTGGAGGTCACGGGCCGATACGTCGTTGATTACTGTGTAGCCAAATACATGCTCCAGTGCTTCTTCAGGTGTTACATTCTTTGCTTCTTTTCCGATGACAACGCCAAGTTCAACTTCATAGTCGACTTCCTGGGTTAAATCAGTCGGAATTTTAATGGTGTCGGTGGCAGAAATAATAGAGCTGGTAAACTTGGTAAAGACCAGGGGGGTATCAGGAACTTCCATCTGAGACTCATCGGCATGGTCCATATAGTTAAGACCAATAGCTACAATTTTGGATGGGCGGCGGACCGGAGCTGCAAAGTCTTTCGTACTTACGGAAGTCCCAGTTCCCGAATGTTGCTCTAATTGTTGCTCAATCTGAGAGAGCTGTCCATTGTTGTTCTTGATGAGATCAAGCAGAGAGCCTTCAAATCCTAAATCAGAAAGTGGGATGCTGGTTTCATTGACAATAGCTGTCGCCGTACCATCTTTTAAAGTCGTAAATTTCACGAGATATCTTCTTGTTTAACTTTGATAATTTATTTTCAGCAATGCTTAGTAAATACAGTGATTTTTTCGAATATTTGCAACCTTACTTAGGGTTTTAATTTGTAGTGATTGTATGTTGGATAATAACCAATAATTGCTGTTTTATACCTCGATGCTCGAAACAAGAAAATAATAATGGGTGCTAAGCGTGGTCGCTTACTATCACAGCGAATAGTCTAACAAATAGAGACGCCATTAATCGTGTCTCTTCTTGTTTAAACCCAAGCTATTTCTGCCAGCTGTTATTTGTGCGGTTAGCATCCGGGAACTTCATCTCCGGATCGATGACAACTTGTGTTACCTCACTGGCATTATCAATAGAAAGCACTTTTTGTGTTGCTCCCTTAAGCCAGGTTTCAACGGGGATTTCTCGGCTTACCGTGGTTCCATCTGCTAACGTTATTTCAACAGTGGCCGGCATGGGCACTTGCCCGTGGTCTTCGATGACAATCTTGGTCCCGTCTTCAGAAAGTTGCACGCTGCCCACGGCCTGATCGAGCTTCCAGGTTTCAAAGTACCAGCTCCGCCAAAACCAATCGAGATCACGTCCGCTCACATCTTCGAAGGTATTAAACATATCCCAGGGATACGGATGCTTGTAGCGCCAGCGGTCAAGGAACGTATGGTAGGCTTTTTCGAATGTTTCTTCCCCCAGCACGCCTCGCAGTGCTACCAGTACAGAGGCAGGTTTGGGGTAGGAAGCGATCCCATAGGCAAAGCCGTTGTAATGGTAGTCAGACCACCGCATGATGGGACCTTCAAGTCCACTGCCTACAATGCGCAGATAGGTTTGAAAGTCGGTCTGCTCAAAGTTTCCATTCGGATAATAGTCTTTTTTAGACTGCGCTTCATTAAAAGTGGTGGTGCCTTCGTCCATCCAAGCGTATCGCCGTTCATTACTGCTGACCTGCATAGGTACCCACATATGGGCAAGCTCGTGGGCAATGACGGCATATAATGATTGCGGCGATCGGTTATTATATGCCCCGATAATAGTGATCATGGGGAATTCCATACCGCCGCCGATAATACCGCCTCCTTCTACCGAGGTCATATGCGGCCAGGGATAAGCCATTCCCGTAATTTCTGAAAGTTCAGAGATCGCATGACTCGTGAATTTAGCTCCATCCGTCCAGAGTGGAGCAGAACTGCGGTAAATGGCATTAATGTTAACATAGTTGGTTTCTCCATCGCCGTCCGGGTCCCCAATGTTGGATCGGGTGGCATCCCACTTCGATTCTTTGGTAACACTAAAGGCAAAATCTCGTACCTTATGGGCTTTAAAATTCCAGGTTGTTGTTTCTTTGTCTGTGGATTTTGTAACATTGCCAAAATCTTTTTCGGTAACGACCGATACTACCTCATCACTGTTATGCCCCTTTTGTAATTGTTCGTGTATATTCTCTTTGAGCACATCTGCACTATTGGTCAATTGACCGGTAGAGGCCACCATCCACTGTTCGGGCACGGTGATATCCACATTATAATTGCCAAAACCGTGGTAGAATTCAGCATTCCCTTTAAATTGATCGGTAAACCAGCCGTTTACATCATCATACACACGCATCTGGGGATACCAGTAAGCAATATAATAGAGGTTATCTTGGCTGTAGCCCATGCGTCCACTGGCGCCTTGCTGGGGGATTTTAAAATCCCAGTCGATCCGGATATCGATGGAATCGCCCGGGGCCAGCACCGAACCGGGGCGTAAGACCATCAGCGTGCCATCAACATAATATCCCTGGGCAGCCCGTGATGATTGCATCTCGCCAAGCTGGGTCCCTTTTGTAGATACATTGTGCAGATTGATACCGCCGGTTATTTCTGTCGCCTCGTTTCGTACGCCCCCTTCTTTGTGCATGTTTTGGCTGAGCTCTAAAAATACCTGGTTGAGGGTGTCGGGCGAGTTGTTGTGATAGGTGATGGTACTACTGCCTTTGATAAGCGTATCTGCAGGTATTAGTTCCACATCAATATCATAGTTGGTCCACTGCTGCCAGTAATCTTTACCCGGCACGCCCGACATGGTTCGTGTTTCTTGGTCAACAGCACGAAAAAAAGTGGGTGATATTTCGTTAGTTATAGGATTAGGTACCAGGCGATTCATTTCAGAAGGCAGGGCGTGTCCTTCTTGTATCATTGCTGTATCCGGCTGAGTTGAGGGCGTATCGGAGGTTGTGGTTTGTTTGGATCCGGTACATCCTGAAATTACGAAGGCTGATATCACTGTCAACAAGGACAATGTCTTGATAAAAGTGGATGTCTGTGGCATATGATTAGTCAAAAGTAGGTTTTAGATTGGAGTTGAGATAACTGGGCTCGTTGTATCCGTGGACATCCAGTTAATGGATAAATTTCAAACTCTTAAAATTAGTTACTCAAAATCAAAATATTAAAAACAAGCTTTAAGCCCACATGTTTCTTCTTTTTATTTACATACTTTTAGTATTTATTTATCAACTTGAAACAGGCGGACCAGTTTTTTGAAAGTTAAGTTCACTTATTCTTTCTGCATTACCATAAAAAGACAGGTAAGCATTACACTTACAATCTGAAAATAGCCATCAATTTTTACGATAACATATACTATTATATTTCAGCGGAAAATTAAAGCTGCCTGTAGTGGAGACGCTGCATTTATTCGTTATAGCATAGAACATGAAAAGTATTAAGTACAGAGTGCTAAGATGGATCATCCCATAACTGAACAGGAAATAATACACGTGATTACTGGCGATTGTTCTTGGAAGGAACGTGAAAGGGTTTTGGAATGGATAAAAGAAGATCCGGAGAACGAAGCAAGGTTTGAGCAGTTGCGGAAGACCTGGGATGTCGCAGACCACTTTGAGCTCCAACAAAATGAAGATAAGGCCTGGCAAAAATTATCCAAGCGTATTTCACGACCAGACCATTTGAAAATTCATCGTCTGGATAATACAGAGCAATCCCCAACGGAGGGGCAGGCCTCTGACAAGACGTATTCGGGTAGCAAAGATACGAGTTACCAGGTATGGGCGCTTCGTGCTGCTGCTATTTGTCTGCTTTTTGTGGGCGTTATGTATGCGGTTTATAATTATGCTCCGGAAAAAAAGACCCAGGAGGTATCGCTTGCTTCTACTATGCAAGAAGTAAAAGCTGAACGTGGACAACGGTTAAACCTTACCCTCGATGATGGAACGAGCGTAGTATTAAATTCGGCAAGCGTATTGCGGTATCCATCACAGTTTAGCGATTCAACCCGGAAAATAGAGTTAGATGGTGAGGCCTTCTTTAGTGTGGCAAAGGATAAATCTAAGCCTTTTTTAGTACATACGGGAGAAGCTACTGTTCGGGTTTTGGGTACAAAGTTTAATGTTAATGCCTATGCTGAAGATGAAGAGGTAGAAGTGGTCGTTGCAGAAGGAAAAGTAGCTGTTAAGTCAGCAATGAGTGTGGGAGATAGGGATTCAGTATCTTCATCAACCTTGCCAAATGAAGTATTTTTAACCAAAGGAGAGTATACGATTGTTGGAAAAGAAAGTGTGCCTACCACGCCGGTTACCGTAACTTCAATGGACTATCATTTGGGGTGGGTTGATGGTAATCTTATATTCGATGCAACTCCCCTTGAAGAGGTGATTCGACGGCTGGAGCTGTATTATAATCGCGATTTTCAGGTAACAAATGCAATGCTTTTAGATCGCAAACTCACGGCCACCTTTAAAAAAGAGTCGCTTTCGAAAGTGTTGGATGTCCTCTCCATAGCTATGGATGTAAAATACGAACAGGTGGATTCTCTTATTTATCTGGAGCCGTATTCCCCCAGTATTCAAAACGACTATAGTAATAAATAGCAATTTTCTGTCCCTCCCTTAAATGGCTGTTTATGATTGGTGTCTAAATTAATGGATGTGACTTTAATAAGAGAGTTCCGTCCTATTAGCAACAATAGTTTACTCCTGAGTGTAAATAAGTTGTGCTCCTCAATGAAATATTCCCAGCGGTGAGAAAAAAAATATAATTTTTTGTCATGGAGAGGTTCTGTTTGTTCGTATTTATGGATAGAGGGTCTATATTGGGTACGATTTCGAAGATGCTTTTGAGAGTGTGAACACCTAACTAAGGCCCAAAAGGGATGTTTCAAGATACCTTAATCTTGCAAATAGTTTTCATATAATTAGCATATTCATAAATAAAAAAGAGAAATTATGAGAAAAAGGGGACAAAGTTTCTGCACAGCTTTTTTGTTTTTTTGTGTGGTCTTGCTTTTTAATCCAAATGCTGAAGCACAAGAGGTAGAGGAATTGCTGGCTAAATCAGTTTTTCCAGCTACCGTTGAGGAAAAGCCATCATATATGGCTCAAAAAGTGAGTGTCAACGCTCAAGAGAAGTCGTTGAAAACGATTTTGACTACCATAGAAGAACAAGTGTCAATTACCTTTTCATACCAGGAGAAGGTTTTTGATAAAACAGGCAAATATTCTTTTCACCTGGAGAAGGTGTCGCTCGACAGGGCTCTGAGTATCATCCTGAAAGAGCCGGAGATCGACTATGTGCCTATTGAGGGCGGTTACATTATCTTGAAGCAGAAGAAGCAAAGGCAGCAAGCTATACAGACTGTTTTGGCAGGTACGATTACGGACGGTGAAACAGGAGAATCTCTGCCGGGTGCTAATGTTTCTATTGCTAATACTACAAAGGGAGCTTCTGCCGATGAAAACGGGCAATTTAGTATAACGGGGGTAGAGCCGGGCACCTACACGCTCATAGCTACGTTTATCGGTTACCAGGAAAGTACACGGGAGGTGACTGTTTCTGAAGGTCAAGAAAGAATAACCGTTGATTTTGTTCTGCAGCCAGCAGCGATGGCCCTGGACGAAATGGTTGTTGTAGGATATGGAACCCAAGCACGGGGTAGTGTTACGGGGTCTGTAAGCAGTTTGGCAGCAGATGATATCAGCGCTTCGGGGCAAAGTTCCGTTGAACAGTCATTGCAGGGTCGTGTTTCTGGTGTCCAGGTAGTTCAAACAGGCGGTGGTAAGCCCGGAGGTGGGGTTAGCGTTAATATCCGTGGAATTGGTACCATTAATTCTGAATCCCCCCTTTACGTTATTGATGGCGTGCCTATCCAGGGAAGCTCGGAGTCACAGCTGGGGACGAATGTGTTAAGCAGTCTCAATCCGAATGACATTGAATCTATCGATATTTTAAAAGATGCTTCGGCTGCTGCCATTTATGGATCTCGGGCATCCGGCGGGGTTGTGCTTATAACCACCAAAAAAGGCACAAGAGGACCCGTGCAGGTTAATTTTGAAGCTTCTTATGGAACGCAATCGCAGCCCGAATTTTATGATGTGCTCAATGCCGATCAATATGCACAGTATCTTCGAGACCTGCGGTCAGGTCCCAATAGCGGAGAGCTGCCATCGAATTTTGCAAATGGAGAGCGTCCGCCTCATAATACCGACTGGCAAGAAGAGCTTTTTAGGGCAGCGCCCATGCAGAATTATAATCTGGATATTTCAGGCGGAGGAGAAAGTTCTACCTACAGTATTGGCTTGGGCTATTATGATGAAACCGGAACGATGGTAGGTAGTGAGTTCCAACGCTACTCGCTCCGCGGTAATTATCAATTTGAAGTAAATGATAATGTTAATTTTGGAGGATCAGTATTACTCAGTAAAGGGGATATTGCTCAAAATGATCAGGCCGGCGGCCGCCGATCGATCGAACATGCTATGAAGCAGGCGCCTACGGTGCCTGTGTATGATGAATCTTTCTTAGGAGGCTTTGGTTGGCCGGTAACCGCCGATGGGCAGGATGCTTCCAATCCCATTGCCACGGCACACCTGATTGAAGATTCCATCAATCGCTATTCGGTTGTAAGCTCGGTCTATGGTGAAGCGACTTTTTTGCAGAATTTCACCTATAAGTTACAGGTAGGGCTTGATTTCAGATACTCTGATGCGACCACTTATAACGATGTGTACGAAAATACTCGTCGACTTACGGTCCGATCTTCATTAAACAGAACAAGAAGTCAAAACTTGAACCCACTCATTGAGCAGACATTAAGTTACGATAAAACCATCGGGAAGCATGATGTTAGCGTCCTGGCCGGATTCTCTGCCCAGTTGTTTACCTACGATTTTGTCAACGGAAGTGGTCTCGATCTTCCAACGAATGTAAAGTCATTGGGAGCGGCTTCATCTTCCCTGACGGTTGACAGTGAGACCCAGAAGAATACGTTGCGGTCACTTTTTGGACGGGTCACCTATTCCTATGATGATAAGTACTTGTTTACTGGAAACATCCGAAGAGATGAATCATCCAAGCTCTTTAACAGCACCGATCCGGTGGGAATATTTCCTTCCGTTTCT
Source organism: Fodinibius salsisoli (assembly GCF_026229185.1). Taxonomy (GTDB): domain Bacteria; phylum Bacteroidota; class Rhodothermia; order Balneolales; family Balneolaceae; genus Fodinibius; species Fodinibius salsisoli. The sequence goes on from NZ_JAGGJA010000009.1 coordinate 58,280, forward strand.
GTGGGATGGAGAGTCAGCGAAGAGCCATTCTTATCAGATTCTGACATTATCAGCAACCTGAAGATTAGGGCAGGATATGGAGAATTAGGCAATCAGTCGGTGCTTTCCAACTATCCAACTACGGTCAATTTGAGTACCAATTATTACTATGTGTTTGGAAATCAGAACACGCAGGGGATAGGTCAGCAGTCAATGGCCAACCGTAACATTACCTGGGAGACTTCGGCCCAGACCGATGTAGGAGTCGAAATTGGGTTCTTGGATGATATGTTTTCCCTGGATGTGGACTACTATAACCGACGGACTGAACAGTTGTTGTGGGAGGCACAAGTGCCGGCTTCCGTAGGACTGAACCCGCCATTTATTAATGCCGGGACGATTGAGAATAATGGATTTGAGTTTGCAACATCTTATCAGCAGACGTTTGGAGACTTAAGTGTTAATCTTTCGGGTAACCTGACGACCATCGACAACGAAGTGATTAGCTTGGGGGCCAACGATCAGCTGCAAATTATTCCGCCCGAAGCTGATGTCGCTGATGATCTTCAAGATGTATCAATTACCAAAGTTGGAGCACCCGTTGGACAGTTTTACGGCTATGTAACCGATGGACTTTTCCAGAGTTGGGATGAAGTGTACGATCATGCCAGCCAGAACCAAGATCCCGACGGTGGTCGCGATGAGGTTACTGCCAGTCAGTATACCGCTCCGGGCGACATCCGGTTTAAAGATCTTAATGGTGATGGCGCTATCAATGATGCAGATAAAACCATTATTGGGAACCCTATACCGGACTTTAATTACGGCTTTACCGCAGATTTATCCTACAAAAACTTCGATTTCAATTTATTCCTGCAGGGGAATTATGGAAACGAAATCTATAATGGAGCAACGAAATGGCTCCAGGATCTGCGGCAAAACTTTAATCAGGGCACTGCTGCACTCGACCGCTGGACACCCGAGAATACCAATACAGATGTGCCAAGGGCCACACCCAACGATCCCAATTCAAACATATCCAGAAGTTCAGACCGGTATGTGGAGGATGGGTCTTACTTGAGAATTAAATCGCTAACCCTGGGCTACACGCTTGGCCAGGATTTGGTAAACCGGGTAGGAGCCAGCCGTTTTCGGATTTATGCTAAAGCACGAAATTTGTTGACCCTGACGGGATACAGCGGATTAGAGCCTGAAATTGGATCATTGTCTACAGGTACCGCCCGAGATGCCGGGATAGACCGGTTCGTTTATCCCCAGCCCCGAGCATTTTTGCTGGGTGTACAACTCGGATTTTAGACAAGACCATTAATACTCAAAGATATAGACTATTATGAAGCGCTTATTACTTATAGTACTTTCGTTAGGTATGACAGCTTTGTTGTATATAAGTTGTACCGACAGTTTTTTGGAAACGACAAACGAAAACAGTGTAAATTCCAACACCTTTTACCAAACACCGGAAGATGCCCTGGCTTCGGTTAACTCGGCCTATGCAATGTTGCAGGCTCATGGTTTGTGGGGACGGAGCATCTTTTTTCTGCTGGACTTTGCCGGCAAAGAAGTGGGAACAACCGCTAACACGCAAGGGCCTCCCCTGGAGCTGTTAAACCACACTTATACCTCCTCAGGGAATACACATATAACTACGCCCTGGAGTAACATCTATGATATGATTTCCAAGGCGAATTCGACCATCCTGAATGTTTCTGAGATGGAAAACATCGATCAAGGTTTGCAGAGTCGTATCATAGCTGAGTCTCAATTTCTGCGCGGACTCGGATATTTTTACATCAATGCGATTTATGGCGGCGGGCCATTGCGTACGGAAGAAAATCTGGAAGAAATTAACCTTCCCCGTTCTTCTGCTGAGGAGATTTGGACACAGGTAGAAAACGACTTGTCCGCTGCCTTTCCTAATCTTCCTGCTAAAGGAGAATATAGCGAGGCGGATATTGGTCGGGCAACCTCGGGTGCAGCCAGGGCACTGTTGGGTAAGGCACATTTGTATCAGGAAGAATGGTCCGATGCTGAAACACAATTTCAGGCTGTGATTGGGTCCGGGAATTATCACTTGATTCAGGCTGATGAGTTTGGCAGCGACCCGGTAGCAGCGATGCGTTCTAACCACGATCCCAATGTGGGTAACAATGATGAAGCTGTCTTTGAAGTACAGTTTTCAGCTGGAACAGGTTTCGGTTGGTCCACCGATGGGACGGGCTTAAATGAAACCTCCATTCGTCCACAAGAATACGGCGTAAATGGCTTCGCCTTTTATAACGCCACGCCAGCCAGCGACTTAATCGATGCTTACAATTCCGATGATCCTCGTTTGGAAGCTTTCTATTTTGGTCCCAACAGTACTTATCAAGGTGAACCCTATCCCTTTGAGCAGGATGGATGGGCCTGGAAGAAGTATCAGAAAACGGATGAAGCCGAACAGAGCGAATCCAATGCCAATATGGATGTCATCCGCTATGCCGACGTACTGTTGATGATGGCGGAAGCTAAAATACAGCAGGGACAAGTTGCAGAAGGCGTAGAGTACATCAACCAGGTGCGTCGCCGGGCTGATCCGTCGGGTACCATTTTGCCTGATCGGGCCACTTCAGCTTCTCAACAACAGGCTATGGAGTTTTTGATTGAAGAACGTCGATTAGAATTGGCCGGTGAGCAAACACGGTTCTTCGATCTTGTCCGCTGGGGCATTGCAGCAGAAGAGTTAAGCACTTTCCAGGAAGGCAAGCATGAAGTATTTCCCATTCCCCAGGATGAAATCAATGCAAATACTGAAATCAGTCAGGAAGACCAAAATCCAGGATATTAGTTAACGGTTGTAGGGCTTAATGATGATCTGTCATTTCGAACGATAGATTTATGTCTTAAAGTGGACTTCTAACATCTTTCAATGGGTTAGAAAAACGTGAGTAAATCTGAATGGTAGATATAAATTTGTATCCTAATAGTTTCCGGATAAATGTGAGATATATTAATCAAATCAAAAAAAGAAGAGGTCTTCCTTTTAAAATGATTAGGAAAGTTGCGTCAATAATTATGAATAAGGTGCTGTTTGTTGCCACCTTATTCATGCTGTTTGCAGGGACAAAAGCTTACAGCCAAAATGAAAAACCACGGATAATTATTACCCAGGATGGAGAAGTAGATGATCGAAGTTCGTTTATGAGATTTCTACTTTATACCCCGGATATCGATTTGCGAGGTATTATAGCAACAAATTCCAAGTGGCAAAAGAATGGACATGGCTTAGGTTGGATCAATGAAGCTTATGGATTATATGGTCAGGTAAGGAACAACCTTCTTTTACACAACTCCGATTATCCTACTGTTGCATTTCTGCAATCAATTACCGTCTTGGGTAATGAGGATTCAGAACATTTAACCGGAGCTCCTCCTTATGCCGATTCAGAAGGAGCTGATTTAATTATAAAAGAACTCCTAAACCTTGAAGACAACCTGTTGCATATTAATTGCTGGGGGGGCATTAATACAGTGGCACATGCTTTATGGAAATTCAGAAAGAATTACCCGGCAGAATATGCAAAAAAAGCAGCAAAAGTAAGATTAATTACCATAGACTTTCAGGATGAAGCGGGTGATTGGATTGTAAAAAATATGCCGCAAATCAGAATAATCCGCAACAATGCTTTTCATATGACATGGAATTATCACTCTATCGATAACCCCTTACCTCATAATCCATACCCAAATTTAATGAGTAAAAAATGGCTTTATGAAAATGTAAAGACCAACCATGGCCCTTTAGGTGCCTGGTATCCTCAAGATAATATAAGTGAGGGGGGACACACCGGCTTTCTTAAGCTTTGTAAATAATGGTCTGGAAGCTTATGAAAATTATTCATTAGGCGGATGGGGAGGCCGATATATTTCCGTTAATGGTAACTATTGGATGGATGCACACGACGATAATAATACCCATAAAACACTTTGGAGGTGGATTCCTGATGTGCAAAATAATTTTGCAGCGCGAATGGATTGGACGGTACAATCCTATGAGGAAGCAAATCATGCACCGGTAATTGATAGGGTAACTTCTGCCGAGTCCATAAAACCCGGTGAACAGGTGGAATTAAATGCAACCGCTACTGATCCAGATGGAGATAATATTTACTATCATTGGTGGCATTATTCCGATACCGTCAGGTATGGATCAACCTATTAAGATCGATCATGAATCGTCGAATGACGCGTCTTTTACAGTTCCAGAAAATGCAAGTGAGAATATTCACATCGTATTGGAAGTTACAGACGATGGTAATCCAAAACTAAAGAGATATAGAAGACTGATCTTTAATGTCGAAAATTAAACTATGGCGCTTTCATATAACGCGCCCAGTAACAATTATTTCAACACGAACGTGGTTGTTGTTTGTAGTTCAATACTTACAGGCTGAAAGAAATTTTGAGACTTAAAACTATTACCTGCCAGTAAGCTGAAACCTGCTAAACCACAGATGGTCATTGGGTTACTTAATATTTCCTGCTCGCATATAGAGAATGCTGGGTTGGTTGTATGGCTGACATTGCATTCTCTATATTGTTATTATTGAATTCTGGAAAAATATTTCTGATATATTCCCAATGGTAAAAGTTGAAAACAAAAGATTCGCTAATGAGTCAACGTCTTATTCAAGCGTTCAGCATGATAGCACTTGCATTGGCGGTTGGAGCATGCCAATGGTTAAAAACTGAGGAGCCCGCTACACTTTTTGAAAAGGTATCAGCGGATGAGACCTCCATTCACTTCTCAAACGATATCAGTTACGATAAAGAGTTCAATGTGCTCAACTATTCTTACATCTATAATGGGGGAGGAGTAGCAGCGGGTGATATCAATAATGATGGCTTGCCGGACTTGTATTTTACGGGCAACATGGTATCGAGTCGGTTATATCTGAATAAAGGCAACTTTGAGTTCGAGGATATTACCGAGTCTTCAGGGACGGGTACATCCCATTGGGCCGGGGGCGTGTCGATGGTCGATATCAATCAGGATGGCTACCTGGATATTTATGTTTCAGTGAGTGGGCCAGAGCAAACCACCGGCAAAGAGCGGGCAAACAGGCTGTTTATCAATAATGGAGATAGCACCTTTACCGAATCAGCAAGGGCGTATGGTCTCGCCGACACCAGTTATACCAGCCACACCGCCTTCCTGGATTATGACAAGGATGGAGATCTGGATGCTTTTTTAATGAATAATTTTACGGGCTCTTTTTCTTTAGACAGTAAAAAAGGCGTACGTCCGGAAGTAAATGACGGTAGTTCACCGAGTGTTGATCGCTTGTATCGTAACAACGGGGATGGAACGTTTACCGAAGTTTCCCGGCAGGCGGGAATCCTGAAGGAGGGGTACAGCCTGGGAATTGCGGTGTCGGATGTCAACCGGGATGGCTGGCCGGATGTCTTCGTATCTAATGACATCCAGACGGATGACCTGCTCTACATAAACAATGGTGACGGCACATTTACCGATCGGGCTGCAGCGTTTTTAAAACATACGAGCTATGCCGGGATGGGAACCGATATTGCGGACTTTAATAAGGATGGCTGGCCGGATATACTGCAAGTAGATATGATGCCACCGTCATTGAAGGACCAGCATCTGGTGAGCGGTGCTACCAGTTATGAATATTTGAGTGAACTGGAAGAAAAGGGGTATCAGCCGCAGTTTACCCTCAATACGTTGCAGCTGAATAATGGAGTTGACCCAAAGGGTAGGGCCAGATTTAGTGAAATTGGTCAGATGGCAGGCATCGCTCATACGGATTGGAGCTGGAGCGGCCTGTTCGGAGATTATGACAACGACGGCCTGAAAGATATCATGATAACCAATGGATATCCTAAAACCGTAAACAACTATGACTATCTGATGAAGCTTAATCGTTCAACCATGTTCGGGACCGATAGCTCGCGAGCCGTACGTAGGTACAACACGATGGACAATCTGCCAACCTTAAAACTTTCCAACTATATATTTAGAAATAATGGAGATTTGACATTCAGGGATATGTCTCAGGCATGGGGAAGTGATGAACAGACCTTCTCTTATGGTGCCGCGCAGGTTGATTTGGATAATGACGGGGATCTGGATGTTGCCATCAATAATATTAATGGAAAAGCAACTATCCTGAACAACCGAGCGGATACATTGCGCAATAACCAATACTTGAAGGTCAGATTTGAAGGCAACTCTTTAAATCCGGGGGGCATAGGAGCACAGCTCATGTTGAGTGTCGATGGTCAAAAACAATACCGGTATCATAATCCTTACCGCGGCTATCAGTCAACGATGAGCAGTGAGATGCATATTGGACTTGGAAAACAGCCAGTGGTTGATTCACTTTCCGTTATTTGGCCAGACGGATATAGGCAACAGCTTACAGCCATACCGGCAAATCAAACCTTGACGCTTCGATACCGGGATGCCAGCAAACCCAGGGAAACAGAGAGAGCCTCCTCGGGTAATCCGTTTTTTAGACAAGCCCATAACCTCGGCATAGATTATACGCATACTGAAAACAACTATAATGACTTTGCCAAAGAGCCTCTGATTCCATACATGCACTCACGTCTGGGGCCAGCTGTAGCGATTGGGGATGTTAACCACGATGGCCGGGATGATATTTTCCTGGGAGGCGCCCGTGGAAGCGCAGCGCAACTCTATTTGCAACAGGAAGATGGGACCTTTGCAGTATCGGGAGGCCAACCCTGGCAGGACGATGACGCCTACGAAGATATTGATGCTACCTTCTTCGATGCCAACGGAGATGAGTTATGCGATTTGTATGTAGTAAGTGGGGGAAACAGCTTTTCACCAACGTCAGCCCAGCTGCAGGACCGGTTGTACCTCAATACGGGTTCCGGATCGTTTATTAAAGCTGATGATATGCTTCCACGTATGTACACGAGCGGATCAACCGTGAAGGAGGGAGATTTTGATGCGGATGGAGACCAGGATCTGTTCGTAGCAGGCCGGCAGGTGCCCGGGCAATATGGGGGGGATGCGGAAAGCTATATTCTGCGAAATGACGGAGGAAATTTTACCAATGTAACAGCCGATATTGCACCGGACCTGGTTAAACCGGGCAGTTTGACTGATGGGGTCTGGATAGATTTTAACAGAGATGGGGCGCTGGACTTGATAATTGCGGGAGAGTGGATGCCGATACGATTTTTTGCCAACCAATCGGGTCGTTTTCAGGAGGTAACACAAACGCTTGGGATTGAAGAGCATCAAGGTTGGTGGCAAAGTCTTGCAAAAGGAGATATCGACGGGGATGGAGATATGGATTTGGCAGCGGGCAATATAGGCTTGAATAATCGATATAGCATAATGGGAGATTCAGGCCTGCATCTCTTGTCAGCTGATTTTGACCGGAACCGGCAACGGGATGCTATTTTGACTATCCGGAAACAGAACGGGTATTATGCCCTTCCCGGGATGCGAAGTATGGCTAAACAGCTGCCGCGCATGACTCAACATGTGCAGTCTTTTAAGACCTTTTCAAAATCCAGTATTGCAGATATCTTTGGTGAAGATGCCGTTAATTCAGCGGATAAAAAAAGTGCAAATTATTTTGCAAGTGCCCTTCTGATCAATGAAAAAAAGGAGGGGTTTAAGGTAAAGGCGTTGCCGCACAAAGCCCAGATATCTTCAGTTAACGATATTATCATGGAGGATATGGACGGTGATCAGGATTTGGACCTTGTGGTAGCTGGCAATATGTATGGCATGAATTCGGAGGTCCCCCCCAACGATGCCGGGAATGGCTTGGTGTTGCTTGGGGACGGAAAGGGGGAGTTTAAGGCTCTCTCATCACAACGAAGTGGTTTTTGGGCGCCGGATCAAGTCAATACGCTAGCTTCATTTCAGATAGGAAATAGAAAATATGTCCTCGTCGCTAATAATAAGGGCCAGCCTGGATTGATGAGAGTTAGAAGATAATACGAAGTTAGCCAACCGATCTAGCATTTACGTTGCTACCATTTTTATGAAGTCACATCCTTTTGAAAGGAAGTAAAACTTTTTTCGTGAGAAGATGGTTAAAGAGAAATAAATTTTAAAAAAGTAGGCTTTTTCTGTAGAGCAGTTTTGCCACTCGTACGTATTTATATCAGAAGTTGGGTGTAAAGAAAAGCTTAATTCCAAAATGGCAATACATACGGCTTATGTGAGGGTAGATCGTCTAGTCCAATCGTTAGGTTGAACTCATGAATTTAGCCCCTTCAAATGACTGATTTTTCTGAGTTAATCTGCTGAGACAGTTTGTGAGCGTGTCTTTTGGGTACTTCCGAAAATTAAACAGGCGATGATATAGGAGGAAAGGCCCATATAGTAGTAAAAAATTAGCGCATAAATTTTTTCCCCATTGACTCAAATTAATTAAAATTAAGGCAAGCGGTTAGGCGTCGTTTGGGAATACGATTAAAATAGGCCTGATACCTTATCAAAATTAATTAGACCATTAAAGTATAAGCCAGTAAATATGAGATATTTAAAATCCTACTCAATCTTTGTTTTTGCTTTTTGTGTACTCTTCCAGTTTTCATCGGAAGCCCAGACTATTCCAGAGGAAAAGCTTATAGCGCTAACCCCGGAGTGGGAAGGCGAACGGTTTGACGATGGCCGGCCCAAAGTGCCAGCTAACATTCTGGAACGGATGGAGCATGTAACCATAGAAGAAGCCTGGGGTATCATACGTGAGGAAGGATATCATAACCAGTTTGAAGGCGGTAAGTGGGAAGTCCTTCATCCGGATGAACCCATTGTTGGTCGGGCACTAACGGCAACCTATACGCCGGCACGTCCCGCAGTGCAAGAACAAATTAAAGCCCAGGGAGAAAAAGATGGTCGTTCGGGCCCACCCAACACCTGGCCAATCGATATGCTGGAGCAGGGCGATGTCTATATCGCTGACGGCTACGGAAAAGTTAAGGATGGTACCTTAATTGGGGATCGGTTAGGCAATACCATTTATGCTAACTCCGGGAATGGCGTTGTATTTCATGGCTCCTCACGTGATCGGGAAGGACTTTCGGAAATAGAAGGATTTAATGCTTTTGTTCGGGCCTGGCATCCTTCTTTTATCCAGGAGATGATGCTCATCGGACTCAATACCCCCACACGTCTTGGATCGGTTACCGTAATGCCGGGTGACGTGGTGCTTGCGAAGAAAGAAGGGGTGATTTTTATTCCGGCTCACCTGGCCCAAAAGGTAGTGGATGAGTCAGAAGTCATTCGGGTCAGGGATACGTTCGCCCATGAAAAAGTACGCAGCGGAACCTATACCGCAGGGCAAATGGACACCGAATGGACCGAAGAGATAGAAGTAGATTTCAAAAATTGGGTAGAAGAAAACAGCCAGCGACTGAAAGAAGAAGTAGGGGTGAGCCAGGTAACCATTGACAATTTAGTAGAAGAATAAGTGAATCCGGGAATTTTAACGATGACAATAATATAAATTGGTGATTTATGGATAATAGTAGAAGGAATGGTAAGGGCGAAGATCGAAGAAGTTTTCTTAAAAGAGCGGGCTTGGGGGGCTTGGGACTCGGCTCCATGATAATGGCACCCTATCGGAATCAGATAGAGCACGCTACCTCAAAAGTAAACCGCAATTCCTCTCCCTCTGAGCTGGAAATAACCGACATGCGTATTGCCGAAGTGGATGGCATCCCATTCCGCATCCCGATTATCCGTATTGATACCAACCAGGGAATTTCCGGATATGGCGAGGTGCGTGACGATGGTGATCCGCGCTATGCCTTAATGCTGAAAAGCCGCATTTTGGGCGAAAATCCTTGTAATGTGGAAAAACTGTTTAAAATGATCCGACAGTTTGGCTTCCACGGTCGCCAGGGTGGAGGCGTTGCCGGGGTCGAAACTGCCCTGTGGGATTTAGCCGGTAAAGCCTATGGCGTGCCCGTTTACCAATTATTGGGTGGTAAATACCGCGACAAAGTTCGCCTCTATGCGGATACGGCAGGGGCCGACGATCCTCATGTTTTTGCCAATCGGATGAAAAAGACGCGGGTTGATAAAGGATATACCGCCTTAAAGATGGATATCGGTATTGGCCTGGTGGACGACATTTCCGGAGCGTTGACCAATACACATCACCATGCGCCGCAGGGCGAGCGGGGACTGCAAAGTCAATATTCGGGCACCCCCGGAGAGTATGGGCAGATCGACCATCCTTTTACCCGCATTCAGATTACCGAGAAGGGTCTCGACAGGATTGAAGAGTTTGTAAGCGTCATGCGTGATACCATCGGCTATGAAATTCCGCTGGGTATCGATCATACCGGTCATTTCGATACGGATGAGGCTATTAAATTGGCCCGTCGGCTGGAGCCTTACACGCTGTCCTATATGGAGGATCTGGTTGCCTGGGAATGGGTGGATAAGTGGAAGGAAATCACCACTTCAACCACGACCCCGACTGTTACCGGGGAAGATATATTTGGACTGGAGGGTGGTTTTAAAGAGCTGATTGACAAGCAAGCCGTAAATATAGTGCATCCGGATCTTGGATCGGCGGGCGGTATCCTGGAATCAAAACGTATTGGTGATTATGCCGAAGACGGAGGCATCGGTATGATGCTGCACTACGCGGGATCGCCCATTGGATTTTTTGGGTCCGTCCACGCTGCTGCAGCCACGCAAAACTTCCTCTGGCTGGAGCACCATTCGGTAGAAAATGAGGCTTGGTACAGCCTGATATCTGATGATACGGTTGTATTTGATGAGGGCTATGTGCCCGTTCCGGAGAAACCGGGCCTTGGATTTGAGTTGAATGAAGAAGCAATAAAAGAGAACCTGACCGATGATTCAGGCTTTTTTGAGCCAACACCCGAATGGGACGAGCGTCGGTCATGGGATCGTCTCTGGAGTTAGTCTCCAGGGAAATACAAGCCGTATTAAATGGAGTCAGGCCGGAGGAGGAGAAATTCGGTCATGGCTTTTATTCTTATTATCGGAAAATATAACGTTAAGTATTAAAATATTTAGTTATGCAGACGTTTTATCGGGCGCTATTATATTTAAGTGGATGCTTTTTCCTCGCAATATTGATTGCCTTAGTGGCAGGCTTTGGAGCGGGAGTAATCGGTCCGCTGACGATCGCAATGTTCGTAGCCCTTGCTCTGGGCGTTCGGAGTACGGATACGTTATTTAAATCATTTTCTTTTTCCATCTGGATTTTTGCTTCCGTCTCACTGGCGATGTTTTATCCGGCCATGATTGTTGAGGTCGGTGGCTTCGATACCAGCCAGCTGATTGTTCCCCTTATTCAACTCATTATGTTTGGGATGGGCACCCAGTTGAGCCTGAGTGATTTTAAAGGCGTCCTGAAACGTCCACGTGGTGTGTTGGTCGGGATGGCCTGTCAGTTTACCATTATGCCGCTGGTGGGTATCAGTCTGGCACTGACCTTCGGCTTTCCAGCCGAAATAGCCGCTGGTGTGGTACTTATCGGATCCTGTCCGGGCGGGGTAGCCTCCAATGTAATGGCCTTTATTGCCGAGGCAGACTTAGCTCTCTCCATCAGCCTGACAGCTGTCGCTACTATGGTTTCGCCCTTTGTAACACCAATGCTGATGCAGCTTTTGGCCGGCCAGTTTGTGCCCATTGACGCCTTGGGTATGATGTGGAGTATCCTCAATATGATTATTCTGCCCATCGTACTGGGACTGATATTTAACCACTTTCTGCATGGTAAAGCCAAATGGCTGGATGATATAATGCCGGTGGTCTCCATGGTCGGCATTGCCGTCATTATCACCGTCATTACCGCCGCTGGAAGAGATTCATTAGTCTCTATCGGACTGCTGTTGGTTCTGGCAGCTATCATTCATAATGCTGTGGGCTACTTCCTGGGTTATTGGGGAGGACGAATGTTGGGGATGGACGAGAAATCGTGCCGTACCATTGCCCTGGAGGTAGGGATGCAGAACGGAGGGATGGCTTCCGGGCTGGCCGCTGAAATGGGCAAAATTGCCACCGTTGGGCTGGCACCGGCCGTCTTTGGTCCATGGATGAATGTATCCGGCTCGACTTTAGCTAACTGGTGGCGACGAAAGGCCCTGAAAAAAGAGGGTTCCGAACAGTCGCCTCAGGCTGAACCCACACCAACGGTTAGTGAGTCTAAATGATGAGAAGTTTAAATGTTAACAACAAGTATAAGTAAGAGAAAAGGGATTTATGAACAAAAATAGTAGTAGCAATGGTCGCCGGAGTTTTTTGAAAAAGATGGGATTAGGCGGATTAAGTTTGGCCGGTTTCACATTGGCTCCAATGCAAGATCAGGTAGCCTATGCCACTCAAAATGTACAGCAGAATTCCAGTCCTTCAGATCTAAAGATTACAGATTTACGGGTGACGAGAGTCCTGCGGACTCCAATCATCAGAATTTATACCAACCAGGGCATCGTTGGGCACGGGGATGTCCGCGATATTGGTGATTATCGCTATGCCCTGATGCTTAAGAGCCGCATCCTGGGACAAAATCCGTGTAATGTTGAAAAGCTCTTTAAAATTATAAGCCAGTTTGGCCACCATGGGCGCCAGGGCGGAGGTGTTTCGGGAGTAGAGACCGCCCTCTGGGATTTAGCCGGTAAGGCGTATGGCGTGCCGGTATATCAAATGCTGGGCGGCAAGTACCGGGATAAGGTTCGTATCTACTGCGATACCACCATGTCCAAAGATCCACAGGAGTATGCTCGTCGCATGCAGGAGCGGGTCGATGCCGGCTATACTTCCCTGAAGATGGATATCGGCATCAGCTTGGTTGAGGATGTTGAAGGGGCACTTGTAAATGCGGAGTTCTGGAAAAACAGGCCGGGCGGTATGAGCGGCTGGAATTCTATACCGGGCAGTTACTCAAATACGGAGCATCCCTTTACGCGGGTACAAGTTACCGAAAAAGGGATTGACAAGCTGATGGAGTATGTGGATGTCATGCGGTCGCAGATTGGTTATGAAATTCCGATGGGCACCGATCACTGGGGACATTTTGGGGTTAACGAAGCTATTAAGCTGGCCCGGGCTGCTGAGCCTTATAACCTGGCCTATATGGAAGATCTGATTCCATGGACCTACACCAACCAGTGGAAGAGAATTACGGATTCAACCACAACTCCAACCCAAACGGGCGAAGATATATTTATGCTCAAAGGGGGATTCAAAGAACTGATCGATAACCAGGCGATTAATGTGATTCATCCCGACCCGGTCGGCTGTGGCGGCCTGCTGGAGACGAAAAAGATTGGGGACTATGCTCAAAAACAAGGCATCCCCATGCAGCTGCACCACGCCTCTTCACCAGTGTCTTTTTTAGGCGCTGTTCATGCAGCCGCAGCAACTGAAAACTTTCTGTGGTTGGAGCATCATTTCGTAGATACGCCCTGGTACGATGATCTGGTTACGGGCGTAAAAAAGCCGATTGTTCAGGATGGGTATGTGCCGGTGCCCGAAAAACCTGGTCTTGGGGTAGAGCTTAATGAAGAGGTTGTGAAGAAACACATGGATCAGGAGATAGGCTTTTTCGAACCAACCCCGGAATGGGACGAATCGCAATCTTGGGATCGCTTATGGAGTTAGGTTATTGGATGACTTTAAAAAACAGCTACTCATTCTTCCATCCTAATTTACTTGAAAATAAAATTGAAACTTATGAGGTCATTCGTCCAGTGGTACACGATAATAGCAGGCTTTTTGGTATTGGTGATATCATCAGCATGCGAACAGAAGCAGGCTGATTCAAGCCTAAATTTGCTTTTTCAACAAAAAAAGATTGCTGCTGAGATTGATAGCGTACTCAATGATCAATATCAGCTGTGGTATCCCCGGACGGTTGACGAGGAATATGGCGGTTTTCTAAGCCAGTTTAGCCGTGACTGGCAGCTTTCGGGTTCTCAAGACAAATTTATTGTCACCCAGGCGCGGCATGTATGGTCCAGCTCTAAAGTTGCCCGCCATGATAGCACACACAAAGATTTCGTACAATACGGACAGCATGGTTTTGAGTTTCTGCAAAATATAATGTGGGATAAGGAGTACGGCGGATTTTATGATCTTGTGAGTAGAGATGGCAAGGTGCTGCCTGATGAGGCCGGCAACATCCGGAAGCAGCTATATGGCAATGCGTTTGCCATTTATGGATTGGCCTCGTACTACGAAGTGTCTCAAAATAAAGAAGCCCTGGACTTGGCTAAAAAGGCGTTTAACTGGCTTGAAAAAGGATCTTATGATAAGCAGCATGGAGGCTATTTTAATAGTCTTACACGCGAAGGTCAGCCTTATGAATCCGGGCTTGCCAAAGATTACAACAGCGGGATCCATATCCTGGAAGCGTTGGCTGAGCTGTACCAGGTATGGCCCGACAGCGTTGTGCGAGACCGGCTCTATGAGATGTTCAGGATTGTACGCGATTCCATTGTGACGGACCAAGGATATATGAACCTGTATTTTCGCGCTGATTGGCAGCCGGTGACGTATGAAGATTCATCCCGCACGCTGCAGCAGGAAAATCAAGACATCGACCATATTACCTTTGGGCACGATATTGAGACAGCTTTCTTGTTACTGGAGGCCGCGCATGCCCTGGGTTTTGAGGCAGATTCTACTCTATCGAAGGCCAAGAAAATGGTCGATCATACCATTGAGCATGCTTGGGATCATGAGGACGGAGGCATATATGATTATGGCTATTACTTCCAGGGCGATGATAGCCTGACGGTGACTTCAACATCCAAAGAGTGGTGGTCACAGGTAGAAGCCCTGCATTCCCTGTTGATTATGGCCCGGTATTTTCCCGATGATCCGCATAACTATTTCGATCTCTTTGCCAAACAGTGGGCCTATATTAAGGAATACATGCTCGACCATGAATATGGCGGCTGGTACCGGAGCGGAATCGATGAAGACCCCGAAGTCCGGGGAGCGTCCAAGGCTTCGATCTGGAAAGGGAACTACCATACGGTACGAGGATTGCTGAGATCGAAGGAGCTTCTGGAAACCATGATTCAAAACAGAAATTCAGAATAGAGTTGTCTGTCCGTCTATGAAAATTGTTGATTTCTGCCGGGGGAACGTAAAGTCTTATGCTTTTCCCGGATGTATTGCGGTTCTTTTACTGCTATTACTGATCGGATGCCAATCCGGGGAGGATCGGAATTGGGCAACATATAAAAGTGATGCCGCCAGTTCCAGCTATTCTGCGCTCAGGCAGATCGATAAACAGAATGTAGACCAGCTGCAGGTGGCCTGGAAATACGAGGTCGGAGATGCCGAAGAAGAGGCTTATTCGACTATTGAAACGAATCCCCTGGTCGTCGATGATGTGCTTTACGGGGCGTCTCCCTTTCTGAAAGTCTTTGCCTTGGATGCAGCAACAGGAGAAGAGTTGTGGCGCTTTGATCCTTTTGAGGGCGAACGTGCCAGTGGTTACATGCGATCGGTTGTGTACTGGGAAGACGGTAGTGACCAGCGGATACTGTTCTCAGCAGGCACCAACCTTTATGCACTGGATGCTTCCACCGGCGAACTGATAACAGACTTTGGGAATCAGGGAAAAGTGGATTTAAATGTTGGGCTTGGGAGAAATCCGGATGAAATTTCCGTCAAAGCGTCTTCACCCGGCATTATCCACAACGATCTGCTTATTATGGGGTCCGCTGTGGGAGAGGGATACAATGCTGCACCCGGACACATCCGCGCGTACAATGTTCGGACAGGAGAAATTAAGTGGACGTTTCATACCATCCCACAGCCCGGAAAACCCGGCGCGGAAACATGGGCCGGCGGGGCCCCTGATTCGCTTCAGAACCGTGGAGGGGTGAATAGCTGGGCCGGAATGAGCCTGGATACGGAACGAGGTATTGTGTATATCCCGCTGGGTTCGCCAGTCTATGATTTTTACGGCGGAGATCGAAAGGGAAAGAATCTGTATGGTAACTCCCTGTTGGCTTTGAATGCTACATCAGGGGAATACATTTGGCACTACCAGACTGTTCATCATGATTTATGGGATTATGATTTGCCGGCGCCTCCAAATCTGGTAACAGTAGAACACGATGGCAGGGAGATCGATGCCGTAGCCCAGGTAACCAAAACGGGTTTTACATTTGTATTTAATAGAGAAACGGGCGAGCCCCTTTTTCCCATTGAAGAAAAGCCGTTCCCTGCATCCAGTATTGCATCTGAGCAGACATGGCCAACACAACCAATTCCAACTAAACCTGAGCCTTTCGTTCGGCAGGGGCTCCATAAGGAAGATATTACAACCAGAACGCCGGAAGCCCATGATTCTGTTCAGGCTAAGCTGCAAACCTATCGCAACGAAGGACTTTTTACTCCGCCCGATCCCAAAGGAACGGTGCTGTTTCCCAGTACTCGGGGAGGAGCTAACTGGGGAGGGGCCGCATATGATCCGGAATCGGGTTTTCTCTTCATCAATGCTAATGAGACCCCCGAAATTACTACAGTCAAGCAGGTGAAACGAGAACCAGCACCCGGCAAGTCGCTTTTTGATCGGGGTAAAAACTTCTACCTGCAAAACTGTGCTACTTGCCACGGAGGGGACCTCGAGGGGCAGCATCCTATTTACCCACCATTGACCAATATTGCAGAGCAGCGGTCGGAGGAAGAAGTGATAGAAGTAATAGAGCAGGGCGGAGGCATGATGCCGGCTTTTACCAATATTTCGGATGCCGAAAAAGAGGCAATTATTACGTTCTTATACAAACAAGGAGAAAATGCCCGTGCTGATAAAGAGGGCGTTCATCAGCGAGTAGCTGAAAGCGAAAATGAAGGCCGATATATTAATTTAACCGCCTACAGCCGCTTGGAGGATCCCGATGGATTCCCGGGGGTTACTCCACCTTGGGGAACATTGAATGCCATCAACTTAAATACCGGAGAAATTGCGTGGCGTATTCCACTGGGGACGGAACCTAAATTGGAAACTAAAAATCCTACAGGATTAGAAAGCTGGGGCGGGCCCATCGCTACAGCGGGTGGGTTGGTCTTCATCGGGGGGACTAAAGACAAGAAGTTTCGTGCTTTTGATAAGGATAGCGGTGAGCTGCTCTGGGAAACCACACTGCCAACGGGAGGTTTTGCAACTCCTTCAACCTATATGAGCAATGACAAACAGTACGTTGTGATAGCCGTGGGAGGAGGCAGAGGAACAAGGCCCGATGATTACTATGTGGCCTTTACGCTGCCCGATTAAAGCTGAAGAACAGGTCAATGACCAGCATTTGTTAACCTTAAATACTATACCAATATGAAAAAGCTCACATTTGTTTCTTTATCTATACTGGCCGTCTTGCTTATAATGACAGGATGTAGTGAGAAGTCGGAACAAAAACCCCAAGAGCAACAAAAAGTATCTGCCTCAGAGGCAGGGCACCATCCGGAAGCTATTGTCTCTCCTGGGGCTGCTCTGACAAAGGTAACGGGCGATTATATTTTTGATACTGCCGGCTCCCCGCTTTTTATGGACGGGCGGCTCTATTTTACCAATAATAATTTTGATCAGCCGGAGGTCAGCCGCACGCTGCGCCAAAATCCGGATGGCTCGATTGATACCCTGGCCATGGATAATGGCGTGACCACAACCCTGCAAGCCAGCGGAAAAGGAACCATCTATGCCTGCCAGATGCTGGGTCATAAGGTGGTGGAGCTGGATACCGATGGACAAATAATCAATACCGTGGCGGCGAAATATAACGGAACACGCATTGACGGGCCGAATGATATCGTCGTGGACCAAAAGGGAGGGTTGTATTTTAGTGATTCACAGTTTATCGCAGGAGGCCAGAAGATGCAGGAAACTCCAGCAGTCTACTATGTAAATGAGGAAGGAGAACTAAGCAGGGTTATTGATGATATTCCCTTTCCCAACGGAATGGCGCTGTCACCGGAGGGAACGACGCTGTATGTAGCGAACACGCAAGGCGGTCATCTTCTGGCCTATGATGTGAGGGAAGATGGAACCGTCCATAATAAACGGGATTTTGGAGCACTTAAGCTCGCTGAAGGGGAAGAAGAAAGCGGGGCTGACGGCATGGCGGTGGATACGGAGGGTAATGTGTATGTGGCGACGACCAAAGGAGTTGGAGTACAGATTTTTAATCCACAGGGGAAGTATCTGGGCAACATAGAGACACCGACTCCTTCGAACAACGTGAGTTTTGGAGGCAATAATAATCAAATATTGTATATTACTGCCCAAGACGGTATCTACAGTATTCCGGTACAAATAAAGGGGTTGTGATGATTTTATGGTAACATTCCTGCACACACTGGACAAACCAAGTCTATCAACAGCTTTTGTCATTTGGATGAGCCTTTTGTTAGGTGCTCCAAGCCTGATCTACGGTCAGGAAAAAAGCCGTAACTTTCCAGTTCCACAAACACCTTTTGCTCCCCAAGAATATGTGGTTTATCAGACCCGAGACTCAATAACAATCGATGGGAAAATGGATGAAGCTTCGTGGCAGCAGGCAAAATGGACAGATTCCTTTGTAAAAGCAGCGAGCAAAGGAAATGTTATGCCAGAATATGCGACCAAAGTAAAGGTACTTTGGGATGAGGACTATTTATATGTGGGAGCTTACCTGGAAGATCCCCACCTGTGGAGCACGATGCATGAACGGGATATGCCGCTACATTTGGCCAATGCGTTTGAGATATTTATCGATCCTGATAAAGACACCTACAACTATATTGAGCTTCAAATCAATGCGTTGGGCACCATCTGGGACCTCTATCTGTCCAGACCCTACCGGGATGGCGGACAAGGGATAAGCGACTACAATCTGTTGAATTATCATTCCGCCGTGCATCTGGATGGAACTATCAACGAGCCGGGCCCAGAGGATGAAGGCTGGTCGCTCGAGTATGCCATCCCTATCCCGTCGATTTTGGCATTGGATACGGACAAGCAGTCTTTATCTGATGGCGACCAGTGGAAAGTGAACTTTCAGCGAGCACAACGACGGTTAGAAGTTACAGATGGAGAATATCAGCTTGCCCAAGATCCCACAACCAACAAACCTTATCCCCCGGATTACTCCGTATGGTCGCCCCAGGGCATTATAAATATTCACTATCCCGAAATGTGGGGATTGCTACAGTTTTCAGAAGCAACAGTGGGCGACGACGAGGTGCCGTTTGAAGCGGATCCGGGGCAGCCGTATAAATGGTTATTACGACAACTTTATTATGAGATGAAGGAATTTCAATCATACCATGGCTATTTTCCCAATAATATCCAGGCCCTGAATATTAAAGATCCATTGTGGGCTGAATATCAAGATCGTATTATGGTAGAAACAACCCGGTCGCTCTTTCAAATAACGCTTATGATTAAGGAAAGCGAAACGGTTTGGCATATCAACCATTTGGGTAGAATTTGGAGCAATTAACACAGATGATTACTCGCAAAATATTAATAGTTTTCGTCTGGTTAACGTTAGTCAGTCTCCCTGTTCACAAGTGGTTCCAGAGCGGGCAGATCGCGGTATTCAGCACGCTACCTGAACAGAAACGGAGAAAGAAATCTTGGGTAATTAATTTATCTGAAAAATTGAGGATAAATGGGAATAAAAGCCAAAATCATGGCTTAAAAGTTGATTGTTATCTTTTTATTAGTAATTTGTTAAAAGGATTATTTGATAGAATAAAACCGGGATTTAAAGAACACATCCTAAGAGAAAAACGCCACTGTGGATTCTGCTCCTAAATTTAATTCTTTGCCGACAGATAATACCCTCGTTGAGCAAATAAAGAATCATGATGAGGAAGCTTTTGAAAAGCTTTTCCGCAGGTATTATTCGGGCTTACACCGTTTTTTGTGGGGATATGTGAAGAACAATCAAATCGCGGAAGACCTGGTTCAGGAAGTGTTTGTGAGAGTCTGGGAAAACAGGGATGCTTTAAATCCCAATGAAAAAATAAAGACCTACATTTATAAAGTGGGCCGGAATCTTGCCATAGATCATAGCCGTCACCAAAAAGTGGTTCGGGAGTGGGAAGAAGAAAAGAAAGCGCTCCATAGTATTCCCATCCTGGGGAAAAAAATCGATGATCGTCTCCACAAGAAATTGATGCTGAAAGAAGTGAAACAGGCTATCGAAGATCTTCCGGAAAAGCGTCGCCTGGTGTTTATGCTAAGTCGTTATGAAGGGATGACCTACAAAGAAATAGCTGAAAAACTTGATATATCCGTCAATACCGTTGATACACAGATTTGCAGAGCCCTCAAAACGCTTCGCGACAAATTCTCTTCTTTCCTGTAAATTGCTAAGCTAATAATAGCAACTTATCTGCACCTTTCGATAGCCTCGCTAAACTGCATCATATGCAGTGCAGTAGCGATATTCTCCAACCTTGATACAATGCCTATCGTAGTTAAGAATTCTGCTATCTGCATTTTGTATTGAATGTGTAATCTTAAATGGATATTCCATACAAAATATAAACGTTTTTAATAAAAACACCCCCTTATATAAACGATTTTTATAAAAAGTAATCAATTTTTGTAATATTGGTATCAATATAATTGGTAATCGATATTTGTAAATAATGCCCGAAAATAATCGATTTTCAGATACTGTAACCGTTTTTCGTAAATATACCCTTCCAGAAACCGATATGAAGCTGGCTGGGTATAGTGCATTGATACTTATTTACTCGTCTAATTCATCCACAATCTGACGAAAGCTTTCTAATCCGGCTTCCAAATTTTCAACAATATCCCCGGCCAGTACCTCAGGCTCCGGCAAGTTTTCCAGATCAGTTAGACTGTCATCTTTAATCCAGGTGATATCCAAGCTGGTTTTATCCCGATCGATGATCTCTTCATACGTGTACTTTCGCCATCGGCCGTCCTCATTTTCTTCGTTCCAGGTTTCTTCTCTATTATGGCGCTGACCGGGCTTGTAGCATTCAATGAAATCTTTTAAATGCTCATAAGTCATCGGTTTACGCTTCAGCGTATGATGGACGTTGGTCCGATAATCATAAAACCATACTTCTTTCGTTTGGGCATCTTTAGAAGCCGGTTTGGCATCGAAGAATATCACATTTGCTTTGACACCGTTGGCATAAAAAATACCGGTCGGTAACCTTAAAATGGTATGCAGATCTGTTGTTTGTAACAATTTTTTGCGAACGGTTTCACCGGAACCACCTTCAAATAAGACGTTATCAGGAACAACCACAGCAGCCTGACCGGTATTTTTAAGGATGCTCTTTATGTGTTGGACAAAATTAAGCTGCTTGTTGGAGCTGGTCGTCCAGAAATCCTGACGGTTATAGGTCAGTTTTTCTTTGCTTTGGGTACCGTCTTCGTTGGTGATGGTAATACTGCTTTTCTTACCGAAGGGCGGATTCGCCAGTACGTAATCAAAGCGGTCACCGGGATCAGAGATAAGGCTGTCTTCCCGTTCTATGGGCGGTTCGGATGTTAGATCCCCAATGTTATGCAGGAAGAGATTCATTAAACACATCCGTGCGGTATTGGCCACAATCTCCCAGCCTTTGAAGGTATCATATTTTAAAAACTCTTTCTGCTCTTTATCCAGCTCGTAATTGTCGAGGATAAAATCATAGGAAGCCAGGAAAAATCCACCGGTCCCGCAAGCGGGATCTCCGATCGTTTTCATAGGCTCCGGTTGTACGCATTCCACCATAGCCTTGATAAGCGGACGGGGTGTAAAATATTGTCCAGCCCCGCTCTTGGTATCCTCAGCATTTTTCTCCAGCAGGCCTTCATAAATATCGCCCTTCACATCAGCCCCAAGCATCACCCAATCTTCGCCATCAATCATCTGGATAAGCTTATACAGCTTGGCCGGATCGGTAATCTTGTTTTGTGCTTTGACGAATATTTGCCCGATCATGCCTTCTCTTTTACCCAACTCCCGAAGCAGCGTAACATAATGCTGTTCAAGCTCTGAGCCGCTTTTCTCAGTGAGACTTTTCCAGTTATGTTCCTCGGGGATGTGGGTGTCTCTGTTGTAAGGCGGTTGGCTGTATTCCCAGGCCATTTTGAGAAAAAGCAGATAGGTAATCTGTTCCAGGTAGTCCCCGTAGCCAACCCCATCATCTCTGAGGGTGTCGCAAAAATTCCAAACCTTCTGTACAATACCGTTCGTAGTCATTTTATATTCAGATTTATAGATTTATTATTAATGGATTGACACACGGGTCAATCTGTACTAAAAATTGATATTCTGAGGATTATTGTTGTCTTTTTGCCATTGGGTCGGGTAGTGGGTGATATAATAGCGGATACGTTCTAATGATTCTTCATCCCGGATGATGTGATCGTGGTAATTGCGTTGCCATAATTTACGATCAAATGGCGGGTACTGGCCATTTTTGACGCCTTTAATATATTTATTGGTCGTCATGGTTTTAAACCATTGAACAATTTTCGGAATAGACGCCTGCCGCGGTTCAAAATCCCGTTGGGGCGATGCCGGTTGGGATGGACCCGCGTGTCCATCCTGATTATGGCGGTCGTTTTTGTCAGGGCAGAGACGCGGGCCTGCTCCTACGGTTTTATCGGAATCGATAATTTCGACGATGGCGTGAAAATGGTTAGGCATGATCTGGTAAACATCTAACCGGACGTTGGGAAATTTTTCAGGGATTTTATTCCACCATTCATCTGTTAACAGGCCAGCGGTATTTAAAATCATTTTGCCATTTTCGACATTCCCGAACAGGCAGGCACGGTTTTGCAGGCACAGGGTCAGAAAATACAACCCCGGCGAGGCATAATCATAACCCTCCAGGCGGATGGAACGTCGGTTATGTTTTTTGGGGTCGTAGGTCATTGGTCAACCAATTATTGCTAATAGTAATATATATAATCCGAATTCGGGTATTTTTTATCCTTGGTTATCGTTTCTAACGGAGACAATATCTTGGTTTTTTATCGTTTTCTTCAGGGCTGATACGTGGATCGCCCCCTACGATTTTTGAATTCGTACCCAGTTGGGATAACCCCGGTTCCCGTTGGGGCGATCCCACGTGATCGCCCCGAATAGGACAATCCACTTTATCGGGTTGGCACGCAGGTCAACCCCTGCTATTTAATAATTTTTGCGATGTCAATTAAATGATAATCCTTTTCAATTTACCAATCGCCCCTCAAACGCTTTCTTTAAAATGCTTTGGCGTAAGGACTCTGCTTTTACTAATTCTTGTTCAATTGTGGTAGCTACTTGTTGGATAATTGAAACTTTTGATTCAATTTCATCAATTAGTTTTTCTTGTTCTTTTGGAGAACATACCGGTATAGGATAATCCTTTATTGCCTGCGTTTTAATACTTTCAACCGTTGTCCCATCTTTAGAGCATTCTCTTCTAATTTTGAAATCATTCGCTTTGCAATACCAGTAGATATATTCTGGTGACATATCTACAACAGGGGTAAGGGCTTTTAAATCCTGATTAATAGTCAAATCATTTTTTGCAATAGCTACCGGCAATGTTCTTCTCAGAATTCCACTTCGTGTAACAAAAAGGACAGATCCTTTATCTACCATTCTTGCAGACGAACTTTCAGACAATGCCTTTTCTGTCATCAGGTCTTGGGTTGTAGCAATATCTTTTCGCTTCATATCTTTGGGAGATACCCAGGGTATTGATCCATCTTCCCAATATTCAGCATTACTTCTTCTTGGAGTGCCACCTCCATTCCATTCACCGATTTCTTGTGTTCTCAACCATAACCAAGAAGAAGGAATGTTATCCAAATTTTCTAATTCATTCTTTTTTATTGCTTTGAAAGCGGGCATTTTCCTCGGCTTGCGGGGCTTCCGTCTCGGCTCTCCCTGTTCTTGCCACTCCTCAACTTCCTGCTCCCATTCCTTAAGCTGTTGCTCTCGGTAATTTTTATGCTCTTTTTTTATTTGTCGCTTCAGTTCTTCTGGAGTAGGCAAATTTTTTTGTTGCTCCCGCCATTCTTTTGTCAGCTTGCCTTCAAAAGCGGCTTTAAGGACGGACTGTTTATAGGTTTCAAGCTGTTTCCGGGCTTTTTTGAGGTTCTCAATGCCATTGTCGAGATCGGAGAAAAGTTCTTCTATTTTTTCAACTATGCGATGTTGTATGAAGGGAGGGGGGAGTAATACATCAATCTTTTTCATTGATGTTTGTGTAAGCTTTAGTCTGGTTGTGCCCGAGACATAATCTCTATAGTCAATGTAGTTTAAATAGTAGCAAAGGTACTTATTAGAATCATAAGCTTTCAAAATATGAGCATGATTATTTACCCATATTTTACCTTTTACTATATATGCCGTGTTCTTAAGTGAATCTAAAAAGGGTGCACCATCTTCTCCAAGGAGAACATACTCACCATCATATATATAATCATCAATCCATCCAACTTGACCTGTAGCTCCATAATACGGATATAGTTCTTCTTCTGATTTTCCTTTTATCCTTTCATTTCGTTCGGTTGAATTAATTGGAATTCTATCGCTATCTAATATTTCACAAGCATCTTCTAGTTTTACAGTTTTCCAATCTTTTGAATCAACGATCTTATGCTCAGTAAGTTCCATTAGTATAAGGCTATATATTTCTAAATTTTTCTAATACAGATGCTGGCATCGTTGGGGCAGCATCATCTTTTAATAGACCCGTCTCAGCGCGACTAAACAGAGCTTGAAGAATCAAATGCCGATCCTCTTCTTCCACATTAGAATCTTTCTTAAGAGCAAGATAAATATGGGTGAGTTGTTCACGCTCTTCCGCATCCCGTGCCAAGTGATAAGAACTGAAAGTTAGTTTGGAAAATGTTCTCACACCATAGGCAAGAAAGGAAATAAATGTTACAAAAAGTAAGGTCCATTTAATAGCTTCTGGATCACCCTTGAATAATGAAGCAGTCATGCTATCTGGTACCAACCACAAAAGTAAAAATATTGAACTGGCTGCTAAAATTATAGATCCACCAAACCATCTCATCCACCACTCACCATTTTGTTTCATATCAGATGCTCTTTCCTGCCAATATTCAACAGGGCCAGCAAACCGTAATCTTTCTCTATAAACCTCTCGAAGATTCTGTGCATCTTCCTTAGCATTTTCGAAAAAAGAAATAAAATCTTGTTTTGATTGTCCAAACCATTTTTCAAATGATTCTTCTTTTGCTTTTTCTAATTCATCTATAGCCTGAACATATTCGTCATAATTAGCTTTTGTCTTTTTAATCGTATCCTGTAAATCTTTCTCAGCTTGCTGTAGATAATCCTCATATTTACTTCTTATATGACCAAGACTAATTTTTTCGTTGTCCCTTCTCTGCTGGATTTCAGTGTGATCTTGCAACCGAAATTCATATCCCAAGATGTATCCCTTTAATTTAGACGGAGAGGCATTTCTTAGGTCAATATTTTGATTATCGGGTGTAACAATAAATTCATGGAGCCCACCAAAAGCTTCTGGATAGTCATTATAAATCTCAATTAAATAGCTGGTTTCAGGAGCTTCTGCTAAAAAAATCGGCGTTCCACCATTCATTGTCTTTCGACGCTTTAATTGATTACTAAGGTTTCGCCAATTGTTTTGGAGGGCATTACCATTAACGTTGAGGTTTTGCTCAACAAAATTAGCAATTCTATCCCGCAGATTTGAAAAGTGGTTTTTGGAGTTTTTCAGTGTCCCTGGTATTTCATTATTGACTTTTTCCCAAGCCTGCGCCTGCTGTCGGAAAAACCGATAAATATCATTAATGCCTTCAAATTGCTTTTGAAAGTCAAGATGAGGACAATTAACTGTAATATTTAAGCTCTTGAAGTGCTCGTAGTTGTCTGAGCCAGATATTTTTTCTCTTAAGGCTTTATAGGTCATTATAACAGTTTCTAATTATACATATGTAACAGCAAAAATATTGATAATATTGACAACTCTTGTCACCCCTTTACTTAATGATTCCCAGTAACTCCCGAAACGCATAAACTTTATTCCGCTTATTTCCCGTTATTTCATAAATAATCTCTTGGGTCTCAAATTTGTCCACAAGGTTATAGACCGTTTGTCGGCTCGGCTGATCCAGTTGCTTTAAAATTTCTTTAGAGGAAATAATGGGTTTTTCAAATAGCAGGTCCAACAATAGCTGAGAATATTGGGAATTAAGATCCACCAGTTCTTCTTTTAAACGTCCATATAGCCGGTACATTTTTACAACTTTGTCCTGCATCTGTTCAGATGTTTCTTTAACGCCATAAAGAAAAAAGCTGATCCAGCTGTCCCAATCCCGGTCGCGATCCACGCCCCGCAGAGCATCGTAATAGTGTTTCCTGTTTTGTTCAAAAAAGTCACTGATATACAGATAAGGATAGGGTATGACATCCTTGGCATATAGCAATATGGGAATAAGTAATCTTCCGATACGGCCGTTACCGTCCATAAATGGGTGGATGGCTTCGAACTGGTAATGGGCAATTCCGGCCTGAATTAAAGGATCCATCTCTTTATCATGAACAAACTCCACCCAGTTTTTCATAAGGTCTGTTATCTCATTAGGCTTTGGAGGTACATACTCTGCTTCTTCCGCTGAACTGTCGGGAGGTCCCAGGTGAACGGCCATCCTTCTAAAATTGCCCAGATCTTTTTCTTTGCCCCGCACAGAGGCCATGAGCGTAGCATGAAGATTACGGATCAGGTGTTCGCCCAGCGGCTTTTTCTCCAGAAACTCAATAGACTCCTGAATAGCTTTCCGGTAGTTGACCACCTCTCGAATGTCTGAATCTTCTTTTTTAGGCTCCTCCGCCTCATATTTTAATACTTCTTCAACGGTCGTTTGTGTGCCTTCAATTTTTGAACTGGCGACCGCTTCTTTGGTCAACAGAGGGGCGATGATCAGGCTTGGATTAATAACATCCCGCGTTATACGCCCTTTTATTTCACCCAATGCGTGATGAGCAGAGGTTAATGACTTAAGATCAGGCGTTATATCCTCCGAAGGAGGTAAGTGCTCCAGTTTATGATGCTTTATATCCACCTTATTCTAATGAATTAGATTATAGATTTTACTAATCTAATATATGGCGTTTTATTAGATTAAGAAATTTTTTAGTCTAACAGACTTGATTAAGCGATCAATTGTCAGAACTGTGATGATTGGGATAAAATATGATGTGCATGATCATTTACGATCCTGTATACCTCAATTATCACGGTAATCACAGTTCAAAACTTTTGGCCTATCATCATGTCGGTTCAAATTTCTTATTCTCCAACCGATGAAACTGCAGCCGGGTGTTGCCAAAATTAATCAACAATCCGATTTCAAGATTATACGCCTCCAAATAATTAATCGCCTGTGCCAAATGTACCTTTTCTAATTCTACTACTGCTTTCAGCTCAACGCTGATCTTATCCTCCACCAGAAAATCAACCCGCCGTGTGCCAATCCGGAGATCTTTATAGATCACTGGCATCTTAAATTCTCGCTCGAAATTTAATTCCTTGTATCCGAGTTCATGAGCCAGTGCTCGCTGGTAAATAACTTCCTGGAACCCATTGCCCAGCGTATTGTGAACTTCCATCGCACAGCCGATAATAAGCTCGGTGATATCGGAATATTTATATTGCTTCGAACTCAATTTATTATCTTTCTTCATTTATCATTGTCAGAACTGTGATGCACAGGATGATTTTGATCTACATGATATCCTGGCTATCATATTATATCATCATGATCACAGTTCAGACCTACGCCACTAATTCCTCATTCATCTCTTCGATAATATCATCCATCTGATTGCCAAAAAGCTTATACATACGTCCTATGCCGCCTTTGGCATCAAATGGAGCAAACTCCAGATCATTTTTAGAAAAGTGCATGGAGGTAGCGATATGGTTTTTAATCATGCGTAGCCACTCCATCTGTTGGTCGTTGAACTTTAACGAGCCGGCCTGTTTATCGAATACCCAATCCTGGAAGTTCTTATCCACCGTGGCGTCAAAGGGGCGTAGTTCGCTGTCCAGTCCACAAACTTTACGCAGCAGTGCTACCAAAGCCGTGAGTTCTGACTGAGGATCTTTGCCCTGGTAATTCTCCAGTTGTGCATAGGCTTTCCATACGTGCAGGGGAGCCAGGTTAGGCTTATCCTGCCTGATCTTTGCTACCACCTCTTTGATCATTTGGTAGGTTACTTCTTTCAGGCGGTGCGGCTGGTCATAAAATATCTTGAAGGCGGTAATCTCATCCTTGTTTTCCCGGATGTAGGTCTTGAAGTTTTCCGCCACCGTTTCAGAAAGCTGTTTTTGTTCTTTATCCCAGCCAACATGCGTTACCTTATCCCGATTAGTCGTATCAATGATTTGAAACTTCTGTTTGCGAGCCTCCTGAATGTATTCGATTAGCTCTCCGGTAAAGGTAGAAGACGCCTTTTCTTTTAGCTGCTCATGTGCTTTTTCTTCATCCCCCTCGGTACCACCTTCAGCAGCAGACTTGTCGGCCAGCTCCTGGATTTTATCCGGGTTATGGGCATCCAACAGCTCATTCACGACCGTATTAATGGATTTGCCGGCTATTGCTTCAAAGGTTGACTTCTGTTCCGCATCCAACTCCTTATTCAGTCGAGCCAGACGATTAGCCGCGGAATCAAAATATTCCTCATCAGCACTACCCATCATAATGTGATGCAGCAGGTCTTTTGTTTTAACGGATTTATTTTGCTCCAGCGGACGGCTGTCCGTTTTCACGCTTTTGGTCACCCCAACGGCATCCACAATAACAAAATGAGTCTTATCCGTTTTGGCTGAAGGTGTTACCCGTTCCAGGTCCTCTTTTTGCAGTGTTCGGGTCCCGCGGCCTTTCATCTGCTCAAAATAGTTGCGGCTTTTTACATCCCGCATAAACAGCAGGCATTCGATCGGCTTTACATCTGTCCCAGTGGCAATCATGTCCACCGTCACCGCAATGCGCGGATAGTATTCATTGCGAAACTGCTGCAGTACCGACTTGGGGTCTTCTTCCGTCTTGTAAGTTACTTTTTTGCAGAAGTCATTGCCCTCACCGAACTCCTCACGTACGGTCTTGATGATATCATCACAATGGCTGTCGGTTTTGGCAAAGATGAGCGTTTTGGGTACCTTATCCCGATTGGGAAAGATTATGGGCAAGTTATCTTTAAAAGTTCGTATAATATTCCGGATCTGACTGGGATTGACAACATCCCGATCTAACTGCGAAGCTGAGTATTCCACATCTTCATCCAGTTGCTCCCAGCGCTTTTCGCGGGTTAGTTTTTCTCGCTTCTCTACATATTCTTTGGCCCTAATCTCTTTGCCGTTCTGGGTAATCTCCGTTTCAATGGTAAATACATCATAACCAACGTTCACGCCGTCAGCCACCGCCCGTTCATGAGAATATTCACTAACCACGTTTTCTTTAAAATAGCCGAAGGTTCGATTGTCCGGCGTAGCCGTTAAGCCTACTTGGAAGGCATCAAAATAGTCCAATACCTGTCGCCAAAGATTATAAATAGAGCGATGGCATTCATCAATGACGATAAAATCAAAAAATTCTATAGGCACCTCTTCATTATAGGCCACCGGAACCGGCTTATCCGGCTGAAATTGTTCATTAGGATTTTCCTGTTCAGACCATTCATTCAACTCTTCTCCTTTCAGAATAGAGTACATTCGCTGAATAGTACTAATGCACACCTTACTATCAGGCGCAATGTAACTGGAGCGAAGCAGCTGCACCGGGTAGAGCTCGGTAAACTTTCGGTTTTCACCTTTGGGCGTATACTTCATAAACTCCTGCTCAGCCTGCTCTCCCAGATTCGTCGTATCCACCAAGAATAGAATGCGTTTGGCATCGGCATACTTCAGGAGCCGATAAATAGAGGTAATGGCTGTAAATGTCTTTCCGGAACCTGTAGCCATCTGTATAAGGGCACGCGGCCGGCCTTCTTTAAAAGATTGCTCTAAATTCTGAATAGCAGTGACCTGACAGTCTCTTAATCCATCGGCATTCAACCCCGGCAACCCTTGAAGGCGTTCCCGAATCGTCCTTTCCTGATTTAACCATTTCTCCAGGGTCTCGGGCTTGTGGAATGAAAAGACTTCCCTGGACCGCGGCTTGGGATCGTTTAGATTTGTGAAACGTGTAATCTCACCGTTGCTTTCATAAATAAAAGGTAGTGATGTTTCTCCAACATATTGAAGGTCGCTGGATGAATAGCGGTTTGACTGTTCTTCAACCTGCAATAACCGGTGCCCCTCTTCGGCTCGTTTAGCTTCAATAACGGCGGCCGGCCTTTTGTTTATAAAAGAGATATAATCTGCAGGTCCGGTGTCTGTCTGATATTCACGTATAGCAAGGCCCTTCGACTCGTTGAAGTTGATGTCATCTTTGCCTTGAATATCCCATCCGGACTGATTGAGCCTTCGATCTATTTTCCTCCTTGCCTGCTGCTCAGGTGTAAGATTATCTGAACTCATTATGGGTTAGTTTATAGCCTTGATGATACTAAATACCAACGTTTTTACTTAATTTGCTGTAATGTAGTAAAAAGTTAGAGAATGGCAAGAAGTAAAGGGTACAAAGCCTAATATTCATTTATAGAATCTGGCTTAGAATGTTGTTTTCGTTTCGACAGAAGTATAGTACCTGAAAAGCACGCCAAGATGGGGCCTTAATAGTTGAGCACTTATATACAAGTCAAGGATATAGTAACCTCTGGTCAGGTTTCTGCTTCAAAATGATGATCAGTTATCCAAGTGAGTAAAGTTAAGTAAGAAGAAAGGAGTATTGCACCCTTATTTATGCCAAAAACGATAAATTGTTGGTAGGCAGTAATTTAGCGTTTATAAAGTGGGCCCGGAGGGATTTGAACCCCCGGCCAATCGATTATGAGTCGACTGCTCTAACCACTGAGCTACGGGCCCAAAGGATAAGTTTATGCAAGCCAGAACTAAAATTAGCACGGCTGCATCAATCGTTCAGTATCAATAAGAAATGGTACATCTTAGCAAAAAGCCGCTACTAAAATTGCGATTTTTACTGGTAATGCAAATCGAAACTACTGAACAAGTCAGTTAAAAAGTACCCGAGGCCGGACTCGAACCGGCACTGGCATTTAAATACCAATCGGATTTTAAGTCCGACGCGTCTACCAATTCCGCCACTCGGGCACATCACCTGTAACGCCTATAAAAATAAGCATTGCTAAAATGAGACGCTAAATATAATGGATTACAACCATTAACTACAACATTCTTTTCAGGTATTTGTTATCTGCATCCAAAGCAGAGGAGGGAGTCGTCAATTACCAAAGGGATCCAAAAAATTGCTAAACTTTCGTTATTATTATCTGTCGATATTATAAACAGTAGAATGAATAATGAATATTTGTTTAATTTCATTATCTTTCTATTTGATGCATAAAAGAAACAAAACGAAATTCAATAAAAGGAAAAGAGATGTATAGTAGCTTAAAAGGACGCCTTCAAAGTGAGTTAGAAGAATTGAAAAAAGAAGGACTCTATAAAGAAGAGCGCGTTATTACGACTCCTCAGGGGGCCGTGATCAATACAGAGAAAGGAGACGAAGTCATAAACTTTTGTTCGAATAACTATTTGGGACTTTCATCACATCCCAGGGTGCTAAAAGCCGCCAAAGAAACGGTCGATGAATATGGCTACGGCATGTCATCCGTACGGTT
Organism: Fodinibius salsisoli; assembly: GCF_026229185.1. GTDB lineage: Bacteria > Bacteroidota > Rhodothermia > Balneolales > Balneolaceae > Fodinibius > Fodinibius salsisoli. Next base: position 90,032 of record NZ_JAGGJA010000009.1, read on the forward strand.
TATCTGTGGTACACAAACCATTCACAAAACGCTGGAGCAGAAATTAGCGGACTTCCTGGGTACCGACGATACCATTCTCTATGCCGCGGCTTTCGATGCCAATGGAGGCATTTTTGAACCGCTGCTGGGGCCGGAAGATGCCATTATCTCGGACCGACTCAATCATGCATCCATTATTGATGGCGTTCGCCTCTGTAAGGCGCAACGGTATGTGTACGCCCATAATGACATGGAGGCACTGGAAGAAAAGTTACAAGAAGCCGCTGATGCCGAAGTTAAGGTAATCGCCACCGACGGCGTCTTTTCGATGGATGGCACCATCGCTCAGCTGGATAAAATCTGTGACCTGGCGGACAAATATGATGCCTTGGTAATGTCAGACGAATGCCACGCCACAGGATTTATCGGGAAGACAGGCCGTGGAGTGCACGAGTATCGTGATGTGATAGGACGTGTTGACATCATCACCGGAACGCTTGGCAAAGCCCTTGGAGGGGCCTCCGGCGGATTTACGGCAGCCCGTCAGGAAATTGTGGATATACTGCGCCAGAAGTCGCGTCCCTATCTCTTTTCAAATACACTGGCTCCATCCATAACGGGAGCTTCTATCGAAGTACTAAATCTGTTGAATGAAACGACTGAGCTTCGGGATAAGCTGGAAGAAAATACCACCTATTTCCGCAAGGGCATGGCAGAGGCCGGCTTTGATATTAAAGAGGGAACGCATCCCATTGTGCCCATCATGCTGTATGACGCCCCCAAAGCCCAGGCATTTGCCGAGCGGCTGTTAGAGAAAGGTATTTACGTTATTGGATTCTATTATCCGGTGGTTCCGAAAGGCGAAGCCCGTATCCGGGTACAACTTTCGGCCGGACACGAAATAGAAGACCTGGATAAAGCCATCGAAGCATTTAAAGAAGTAAAAGAAGAAATTTAGACTTAGAACCCGGAGAACTACATTATGGCTAAGATATTAATAACCGGAGCCAGTGGACAGCTGGGCAGTGAATTGACGGCGCGGTTGCGCCAGATCCATGGGAAAAGTAAGGTCATCGCCTCCGACATCCGGAAGCCGGGGGGAGAGGCTGCTGATGGACCATTTGAGTCTGTTGATGTGCTGAATAAGGATCGGCTTGCACAAGTTGTTGAGGATCATGGAATCAGGCAGGTTTATCATTTGGCAGCGTTACTGTCTGCCAAGGCCGAACAAAATATAGAGCTGGGCTGGAAACTCAATATGGATGGGTTGTTGAATGTGCTAAATATAGCGAAGGAGCAGTCTCTGGATCGTATCTTCTGGCCCAGTTCCATTGCGGTTTTTGGTCCGGATGCACCCAAAGAGCAGACGCCTCAGAATACGGCGCTTAATCCGACTACGGTTTATGGTATTAGTAAGGTGGCTGGCGAACAGTGGTGTTCCTATTACCATCAGCAGTTTGGGGTGGATGTGCGTAGCGTCCGCTATCCCGGACTCATTGGCTACAAGTCATTGCCCGGGGGCGGCACCACGGACTATGCGGTGGATATTTATCATAAAGCCTTAAAAGGAGAACGATTTAGCTGTTTTTTAGGCCCGGAGAGCAAGCTCCCCATGATGTACATGGAAGATGCCGTGAACGCAACGGTGCAACTGATGGAAGCACCTGGAGATGCAATTGACATCCGTACAAGCTATAATTTGGCAGCGACCAGTTTCACTCCGGCTGAAATTGCTGAAGCTATTAAACAACATATACCGGACTTTACCATCGAGTACGAACCAGACTATCGCCAAAAGATTGCGAATTCCTGGCCCGATTCCATCGACGACAGTCCGGCCCGTGAACAGTGGGGGTGGGAACCTCAGTTTACACTGGAAAAGATGGTGGCCGATATGCTGGAGAACCTGGCCGCACAGTTGGATATAAACCCAGCCAGCGTCTAAGATATACAGAATCTTGGATGTAGAAATGGGAAAAATTGCTTTCTTTGCAACTATGTCTCTAAAAGGGATTGAAAAAAAGCAATAAAATTGCGTTTTATAATCATTTGGCATATATATGTTGAAAACACTAAAACGATTCTTAATAATAAACAGTCTGTAGATGAAATCAACAGTAGATAGAAGAGATAAAATTATACATAAGATTCAGAGTGAGGGATCGGTACGGGTTGATGAATTGAGCGAAGAATTTGACGTATCCACGGTAACCATTCGAAATGACTTGGACTTTTTCGAAGAAAAGGGATTGATCCATCGTACCTATGGTGGGGCATTGTTGCGCAATAACGTTTACAATGATCCCTCTTTGGAGGAGAAGCAAAAGATTAACGTTGATAAAAAGCGACGTATCGGGGAGTATGCAGCCGGACTGGTCAATGACGGGGACTCCATTATCCTTGATTCGGGAACCACAACCCGTGAAATTGCGCTTCGTCTGAAGGATAAAAAGAATATGGTGTTGATGACCAATGCCATTAATACAGCCGTCGAGCTGGCCGGGGTTTCCGAGATTCAGCTGATGCTGACGGGAGGTGTCTTGCGAGATAAATCCTACTCGCTTGTTGGTCCCGAAGCCGAACGGACCATGAAGAATTACTATTTTGATAAGCTCTTTTTAGGCGTCGACGGCATGGACTTCGAACATGGATTAACCACCTTTAATCCACAAGAGGCCCAACTTAACCGGTTGATGGTAGAGCGATCCAACCAGGTTATTGCGGTAACAGATTCATCAAAATTTGGCCGCCACAGCTTTTCATTTATTTGTGATCTATCGCCTATTGGTATGGTCATTACCGACGACGAGATCTCTCCAGAGTTTGAACAGGGACTCAAGAAAAGAGACATCGAAGTGGTGAAAGTTTAGTGTGGGATGTTTGTTATTAGTTATTGGTTGGTTTTATGAGCTATTAACCAATAACTAATAACCTCTAACTACTCACAAATTATATCTCTTCTCGGCATTGGTACGATAGATTTTCTCCAGGATTTCTTTTGGCAGTGCCAATCCTTTGAATGAGGAGTCAATTTGTGAAGACGTCATTTCTTTATCACTGCTAAAAAATTGCCAGTGTTCCGTCCACCGCCGCTCCAGTTCTTCATTAATGGACTCGGGTGATTGTTCGGGATCATCGATGATATCCGTCCCGTAAATAATCCGATCCTGGTAGGTCTCAAAAAAATCGATCACCTTCTGCCGATCCTGGGCCGCATGGAAGTAGAGGTGCGACTGCCGTTCGGCGAGGTCAACTGCCAAATTAGGATAACAGTCCAGTCGGTCAGCAACCTGATCGAGGTTCCATTCCAGGCTGGCCAGGTGTAGGCCTACGAACTGCAGGTTAGGATGACGGTCCAGGATACGATCGCGTGCTTCAATGTGGTCCCAGTAATCCGGGTATTCATCATGCTTGTACATGTGGTACTGAGGGTGAGCCGAAAAATACTCCCGGTCGCTGTTGACGGTCATCTTATCCACAGGAAGCCAACAGTTTTTGGGTTCGCCCTGGTGACCAAGGGTAGGAATTTGTTCTTCCTCCAGGAAGGAGAAAATAGGTTCCAGCTCAGGAGCATCCGGCATCAGAAAGGAGCCATTCGGTCGCTGGATTGACATTCCGATATTTTTCCAGAACTTAACACCACAGGCTCCTTCCGCAAGCCGTCTTTTGATATTGGCAATTGCTTTCTCAGCCCAATCCTCTTCAAACACCCCCTCCGTAGAGACCGTAGCCGCATGAGCGAGGTCGACTTCAGATTTCCGGTGATGATCATTGGCAAGCGTATGTTGCTTTTCAACCGAAGGAAATTCAGGTACTTCAGTATTAATGCTCAGTAGTGAAAAGCCAAACTGATCGGCGAGCTGAAGCACATTGGTTCGGTCCGCATTAAAGTGGATATGTGCATCAATTTTAGAAAAGGAGTCAATAGGTATCATAAAATTACGCTTGGTTGATCATCGCGATTTTATTTTCCAGCAGACTTTGAACGTGGTCGATGGCAGCCGGAAAGACCTTTCGGAGGTCAATTTCATCGGATTTGGGCAGTTCTTCGCGAAGGGTGTTCATGAAGCCATTCTTAACTTCCGTGGCGAGATTGATCTTTCGAATACCATTTCGGATGGCTTCTTGAATTTGGGCATCAGGGATACCGGAACCGCCGTGCAGCACCAGGGCGGCGGGGGTTGCCTGCTGGATACGGCTCAGAAGTTCAATATCCAGTTCGGGGTCTTGGTCATAAAATCCGTGCGCAGAGCCGATAGCTACGGCCAGGGCATTCACTCCGGTATCTTCTACAAAAGACTGGGCTTCATCGGGCTGGGTAAAGGCTACATCCTCTTTAGATTGTCCCAGCTTGGCGATGTAGCCCAGCTCGGCTTCAACATTAGCACCATAAGGTTTGGCCATTTCAACAACCTTGCGGCTGACTTCCCGATTTTCGTTAATAGGCTTTTCGCTGGCGTCAATCATCACTGAGTCATAGCCGGCATCGAGCGCTCGTTTGATAAGATCGACATCCTGGGCATGGTCCAGGTGAAGCCACGCCTCCACATCGTACTGGCTGATCGCCGCCCGTGCTAATTTAGCGGTCACTTCTAAACCCAGGTAGTTGATGGTACTTTTTGTGGACTGCAGGATAATGGGCACTTCTTGCGCTGATGCCGCTTTTAAAACCGCAGAGAGCGTTTCGAAATTATAAAAATTGACCGCCAGCAACGCATCATTCTGTTGATCAAGTTGCGAAAATTTTTCCTGTAAAGTCATCTTATTTTGTTATTGAAAGTTTGTTCTTGGCAATGTTATGCACTTCTTCTAAACTTTTGATGGCCGTGGTTCCTCCCGGAGCGGTAGTTGAAACGGCCCCGGTAATATTTCCAAATTTGATACACTCATCGATGGGTTTGCCCTGCAAAAATTGATAGATAACGCCCGAGTTAAAGCTGTCTCCGGCACCCACGGTATCAACAGGATCTTGGTTCAAGTATCCCGGCACTTGGGTTACTTCGTCCTTAGTAATACCGGTAGCGCCATTAATCCCTTGTTTTACGACAATAGTGCCATCAGTTAGGTGGGGCTGAAATGCAGCAATAGCTTCTTCGATATTGGAGCTGTCTGCTATATGTAGAAATTCATCTTCATTGGGCAGAAAAAAGTCTATTTGCGAAACCAGCTTTTTAAAATCGACGTCCCACTTTTCCTCTGGATCCCACTGCGGATCAATGGAAATGGTTAAGCCATTAGCTTTTGCCTGTTGGATAATTTCAAACAGATGCTCTTTAATGCCGGGCTGCAGAAAAAGAGAAGAAACATGAAGATGGCGCGCTTGTTGAAAAGCCTTCTTGGGAATATCAGCGATAGAGAAATGCTGCATGGCCCCTGGATAAGTAACCATCGCTCGGTCATCCGCATGACGAATGATAGCAGTAAGCCCTGTTTTATATTGCTCGGACATCGTTACCAGTGAGGTGTCGACTTCATATTCTTTCAGCTGAGTGATGACGGCGTCTCCAAAATCATCCTCGCCGACCATGCCGCAAAATCCGACGGAAAGCCCCAGTCTGGCACTGTTCCCGGCAAAGATAGCGGATGAGCTGCCGAGCGTAAGGTTCATGTCGCCCGCAATCTTTTCTTTTCCCAGCTCGGGGAATGAGGCAACCTCATTAAAGATGAGGTCCATATTGAGCTCTCCAATTACCAGCAGATCTATTTTAGCGTTCTTCTTATCCATCAAAGTTTGACTATGTTAAGCGTTACCTGCTCAAAAATTTGTTCTACCTCTTCTGCTTTAAGCATCCCAAGTTCCGGATGAATACAGTTGGCACTTCCACAGGCTGCAGCATATTTGGCCCATTGTCCTGGTTTATCGTATCGGAAGATGGCGAGGCTGAGTCCGGCAAGCAAGCAATCGCCCGAACCAATAGTACTGATAATTTCTTTCTCATCCAGGGTGTAAAACGCATGATAGATCTTGCCCTCATATGCAAGGTACAAACCATCGGCACCCGCCGTAACAGCTGCCAGGGTGCAGTATTTACTTAACCACCGGGCTATAGCAGCGGGCTTTTCTTTTCCTGAAAGCTCGTGTCCTTCATGGTGATTAAGGTGGATAGCATACGGATGTTTGGGCAGTGTATGTTCCAGAAGTGGGCCCGAAGCATCTACAAAGACCGGAATGTCTTTCTTTTGAGCTTTGCGCACAAGTTCGCTATAAATGTCATTTTTAAATCCTCTTGGGGTTGATCCACTTATAAGGATAGCCCTGATATCTTTATGCTGAAGACACTTGATGTAGTCTTCCCTGAAGGATGCAATATCATCAGTATGAACCTCCGGTCCACCACCTAAAAGTTCTGTTTCATTCCATGGGGAGTCCGAATCAACAGTGATGCAAAGGCGGGTCCAGGCTTCAACAGATGGACCTATAGTTGAAATACCTTGATTCTGGCATTCACTTTTCAGCCATTGGCCGGTCTGTCCGCCCCAAACACCAAGTGTACTTACATTTTCTCCTAACTCATTTATAGCCAATGCGGTATGGATCCCTTTTCCACCCGGGAAAAAGGATTCCTGTGTCGAGCGATTGGTTGTTCCTTGTTGTATCTGGTCAATAGACCAAAAAGAGTCCACCGATGGATTCGCACAGACTGTAAGAAACATAGCTGTTATTGGGCCAAAGGTTCGGAATTGTCATAGATCGTCACTCCTTCTACCACTCTTGAGATGGTTCCATCCGGAGAGGGGTTGTCGGGACTGTAACCCAAGAGCAGGCATTTATACAATCCGATGATTTGGGCGGGAAGGGTACAGAGTATAGCCCAGAAATCTTCCCTGATGTTGCCCTCTTGAGCCAGATTCAGGCAGAAATCTATTTGAGAATCCAAACAGTCGGATTCTGTGATAGCAAGGGTTGTCAGATCGACATCATGCTGGGCAACCTGTTCGATAAGGTCTTTTTCATAACGGTTGGTTGCCTCGTTATTGGAAAGTAAATAGACCAAAAGTGTTTCGTCATTAATAATAGCTTTGGGTCCATGCCGGAAGCCCAGGAATGAGTCAAACTTACCGACGACGTTGCCATTGGTCAGTTCCTGTACTTTTAAATGTGATTCTTTGGCAATGCCCCAGTTTGGCCCGCTGCCGAGAAAGATAATCCGGTTAAAATCTGTTTGGGCAGCTTCATAAAGCATGGTGGAAAATTCGTTGATCACCTCTTCTCCATATTCAGATAGCAGATCAACTTGCCGTGCAAGACTTGCGGTATTATCGGTAACAATTTTGGGTATTAAGGTAGCAGCCAAGGCCATGCTGGTGAAACTATTGGTCATGGCCAGGCTCTGATCTTCAGCCTCTGGGGGAAGCAAAAATACATGGGTATTATCCTTCGTTTCCATTTGAGCAAGAGCTCCGTCCGGGTTACAGGTAATAATAAGATGATACACTTCATCGCAGTATTGATTGGCTTTGTCCACAGCCGCCGTACTCTCTGGACTGTTACCCGAGCGAGCAAAAGAAATTAAAAGCAGGGGTTTTGAGGTAGCAATCCTACTTTTAAAATGAGTGACTAAATCAGTAGTAGGAATAGCATGAACGGGGCAGCCAAAGTCCTTAACCCATGCAGAGGAGACAGTGTCTCCGATGAAGGCTGAAGAACCGGCACCGGTTAGAGCTATATTTAACTCGGGATTGGCTCGAAGGGGATTCAGAAATGTTAATAACTCTCCGGCTTCATTTTGAAGCTTTTTCCAAACTTTTTTCCAGGTAGAAGGCTGTCGTTCAATCTCTGAAGATGTAAATAAGTCGATGTTCTTTTCTTTAGAATCGAAAGCGTTTAATAATAGGCTCATGATAAATACAGATGCAGATAGATTAATAAATAAATCATTCTTCTTCGACAATACCCCTTTGACCATGTATCGTACAATATAGTAACTTCCTCAAAGAAACGAAACGAAAGTTTTTTAATGATGTAGTAAAGGGAAATAAAGTTTAAGGTTGTATTTATGTAAATTTATTTTAATTTAGGAAAGGTAATGCAATAAAAAGGGTAAGGTATTGAAATCTATGATCGAGTTTGAAAAAATAAAAAAAAGGGTGGAGAAGTCTTCTTATTCCGAGGAAGAGTTGATAAGAAGAGTTCGCGAAGAAAACGATCGAGCAGCCTTTCAACAAATATTTAGTACCTATTACAAACGCTTGCATGGTTATGCCTATAGTTTCGTAAAGCAAAAGCAGGGAGCAGAGGATATTGTCCAAAGTATATTTCTGAATATTTGGGCTCAGAGGGAAGACTGGAATCCACCGGGTACGATAAAGCATTACCTGTTTTCGGCTGTACGGAATAAAGCATTGAATGTGATTCGGCATCAAAGGATTGTAAAAGAAAAAGAAGATGAAGTCACCCGGATATTTAAAGAGATTAAAACGGAGACTGTTTCAAAGAATAAACGTCAATTAGAAAAACTCCGAAGTGATATTCAGGAGGGAATCAACCAGCTACCTTCTAAACGGAAAGAGATTTTTTTATTGAATCGTCGAAGCGGTTTAACTTATTCTGAAATAGCTGAATTCTTAGATATTTCTGTTAATACAGTTGGTACACAAATGACGCGTGCCTTAAAATTTTTACGAAATCATCTCGCTGATTATCTGCCTCTTATAGTAATGGTTACGGAATTTTCGGTAGCATTGCTATATGTTTAAAATCCTTTCTGAGCTCAAAGGGAGTTGTACTCCCGGTTGTCTTGCCCTCAAGTTTACTCACAAATTATTATTAAAACTAACAGGAGTGTAACTCCCTCGGAGCCGTAGAATACCAGGTGCGCCAGTATGGTTAAAGGGTTGGGACGGGGTGGTATTTCAAAGCTCTCTTTTAACCACTCGACGCGGTTTCTTTAAAATAGCTATATACAGCAGTCCAAGAGAAGCTTATAACCCGCAGTTAAAAGTTTTTTGAAAAAATATTCTTTTTGTCACAGAGGTGCCATTCTCAAGTGTATTAGCTTATAGAAGATGTTTTTAAAGATTTAAGACACGGTAAGCAAATGAAACAGCAGATACCTTGGGAACAGTTGGTGAAATATTTTGCCGGAGAGTTAACCAGGGAAGAAAATCGCGAAATGGAATCCTGGATTAGCGCTAATCCTCAAAGAGAAGAGCAAGTAGGAAAGCTTTATGAGATTTGGCAGGAATCGGGGACGTTACCCTATCAGCTTGATGTTGATGAGGGCTGGGGAAAGCTGGAAAAGGGAATGAACGAATTGGAGAAGCAAGAGCAGAGGATTAAGCATCACCAAGAAGCCGATCGTAGGAATCAAAGAAAGTCATTTCAGCCCTATGATTATGGCAGGAAACCTCAAAGCCGCAGCCCCAAACGTTTTATAATAGCAGCAGCTGCAGTTATTCTGATGGCCGTTGGATTGTACGTTTATAACGGTAGTTATGAAAATAGCAAAAATACCCCTGTTGGAGTTCGTGAAATTGTTGCTAATCAGGGAGAGCGTGCTACATACATTCTGAATGATAGTTCTAAGATTGTCTTGCATGCCGGTAGTCGGATAGAGGTTCCTACAAACTTTAATATTGATAGTCGGGAGCTTTACCTGGAAGGGGAGGCTTATTTTGAGGTAACCGCTAATCCCGATAAGCCTTTTATCGTTCATTCCGAGGAGACCTATACAAAAGTTCTGGGAACAAAATTTTTGGTCCAGGCGTGGTCAGGAGTTCGTAAGAAATTAGAGGTCGTTGTTTCAGAAGGAAAGGTTGCACTGGGAACTGAAAAAAGGCCAACCGGGGAAGAGGCTATTGTTACACGTAATCAAAAGGGCGTGCTCTCGGGAGATCAAGAACCTGTCATTTATGACAATGTTGATCTGGACTGGTATTTGGGCTGGACACAAGGGCGTCTGATTTTTAATAATCGTCCACTTAGTGAGATTATTCCCAAGCTTGAGCGCTGGTATGATATAGATATTAAAACAGCAACCAGAGAGATTGCTTCCCAAAAATTAACGGCAGAAATAGACTATAGTCAATCCATGAGAGAGGTAGTACAAAATATTGCCTTATCGCTTGGTTTAAGCGTAGGCAAAGAAGGTGATACCATTACGTTCAGTTAAAGAGGGGAAACGGATAAATAATTAGTGGTCATAAAAGTTAAGTAGAACAAAAACAATAAATATAATGGATGATATGATAGTGATACAAAGGATGGGGTTCCAGTTTCGAATCCTCGGGTTGATAGGATTAGTATGTCTGTTGGGGGTTGCCCCCCCATTGCTTCATGGGCAGCAGGCAAAAGTCCATCTGCAACAGTCTATTGCTATGCATGATAAGATGCAGCAAAATGAAGCTGTTGCCAATGAGCTACAGCAGGTCATCGAAATTGATTTAACTGATGTAGGTATTGAACAGGCTTTGATGAATATAGCGAGGAAGGCGGATCTCAAATTGATGTACAGCAAGGCGCTTCTCCCATCCTCAAAGAAAGTGACATTACATGAGCAAGAGATCAGTCTTAATAATGCACTCTGGAAGATACTCGATGGAACGGGACTCCGTTTTGCACTGTCTCAAAATCGGCAGCTGATACTGATGAAAATGGAGGAGGCGACTAAGGTCGATGCTCTTCAGGAAACAATTACCGGCAGCGTAACTGACGCAGCGTCGGGAGAGACCTTGCCAGCTGTAAATGTCTCTGTTAAAGGAACTACCATCGGTACCTCAACAGATAATGAGGGACAGTATCAACTTGAAGTTCCTTCGCTGCAGGATACCCTTGTCTTCTCTTTTGTTGGTTATCAAACACGGGAGGAGCCTATTGCTGGAAGGACAGAGGTTGAGGTAGTAATAGAGCCGCAAGTACTCGAAGGAGAAGAACTTGTGGTTGTGGCCTATGGTGAGCAGAGGAAGGAAACGTTAACGGGATCAATAACCAGTGTGCAGACAGAAGAGCTTAAACAGTCTCCGGTTGCAAATTTGGGTAACAGTCTGGGAGGGCGTTTACCGGGATTGATCGTGCAGCAACGTGGCGGCCAGCCGGGAGAAGATGCGCCGACTATTAGGATTCGGGGAATCGGGACAATCAATAGCTCCAGTCCTCTGGTATTAGTGGATGGAGTGGAACGAGACTTTGACCAGATAGATCCAGCGGCTGTAGAGTCTATTTCTATCCTCAAAGATGCTTCTGCAACGGCCGTATATGGTGTTCGCGGGGCTAACGGGGTTGTTTTGGTGACAACAAAGCGTGGCTCTGAGGGTGCGCCTGTTATTGATTTTTCCTATAACTACTCGTTGCAGACGCCTACACAGCTTCCGGAATACGTGGGGTCATATGAGTATGCTATGCTGTATAATGAGGCACAGCTGAATGAAGGCACATCGGAAGAAGATTTGAGATTTTCCGAAGAACAGTTAGAAGCGTATAGAACCGGTAGCGACCCCTATCTGTATCCCGATACTGATTGGTATGGAGAGCTGTTGGATAAGACCGCTGCACAGACCAAAACTAATTTGAATATAAGTGGGGGGACCGATTTTGCGCGTTATTTTGTCTCGGGCAGTTATCTGTTTCAGCAGGGTTTATTTGATGCAGCCGAGCATGATAACTATTCGGCCAACGCTAACTTTAAGCGTTTTAACTTTCGATCAAATCTTGATTTTGATATTACGCCCGACTTTAAGGCTAAGTTAAACTTGTCAGGTCGAAAAGAAATACGTAACCAGCCCGGAGCCGGCGTAGATGGTGAAATTCTAGCCCAGGCTTCACGTATCCCTCCCAATGGGGGTACGCCTTATAACCCCAATGGAACGGTAAGGTCGCAGGCCTCGGGCGGTAACCCGGTTGCATTGGCTCGAGAAACGGGCTATAGCCAGGAAGATTTAAATACACTTGAGGTGACTGCTCGCTTAAATCATAAGCTTGATTTTATTACTCAGGGATTAGAGGCCCGGGCCATGATATCCTACGATAACATTTATCGTTATGCTGAAGGATGGAATCGGGATTATCAAACCGTAACCTTGTTAGGTAAGGATGAAGATACCGGAGAGTATATATATGATGAACCGGTGGGTAGAAATACCCCGCTTTCTTACTTTGGTACTCTGGGCGGACGGAACGATCGCAAGTACAGCGGCGAGGTGGCCCTCGAATATGCGCGGGACTTTGGTCCGCATTCAACATCAGGGTTAGCAATGTTCCGGGCCGACCGTCACTGGATTAATTCGGCTTGGCCCCGGTCTGAAATGGGGTTTGTAGGCCGTGTGACTTACGACTACAAGGACAAATATCTGGCAGAATTCAACCTTGGTTACAACGGGACTGATAACTTTGCTCCCGGCCGTCGTTTTGGTTTTTTTCCCGCTTTCTCAGCCGGCTGGGTCGTAAGTAACGAGTCTTGGTTTAATGCCGGTGACGGATGGATCACCTTTCTAAAAGTCCGAGGTTCCTACGGAATCGTTGGAAATGATGATATTGGCGGCCGCCGATGGCTCTATTTCTCTGATACCTATGGAGACCAGGGTGGATACTATTTCGGGGAAAACCCGCAGTGGGGCACCGGGCTTGGTCAGACCGAACTCGGAAACCCATTAGTAACCTGGGAGACCGCCGAAAAGACCAATATTGGTTTTGAAATAAATCTGTTTGAAGACTTTTTAGCGTTAGAAGCTGATCTGTTCCACGAATACCGCAATGATATTCTGATAACCCGGGATGATGTACCTTCTATTGTAGGACAGAGTAATCTCCCGCCTGGTAATATTGCAGAAATGGTCAATCGTGGTTATGAAATAGAGCTGGTTCACCGCAATGCGGTCGGCAATAACTTCCAATACTGGTTGAAAGGAAATTACTCCTTTGCCAGGAACGAGCGGAAAAATTTAGCTGACCCGGAACCCGCCTTCCCCTGGCTCTCAGCAGAGGGAACTCCAAGAGGACAACTGTTCGGTTTTGAAACGGCTGGCTTCTTTGACAGCCAGGAAGACATTGATAACTGGGCAGACCAGTCTACCTATGGAACCACGCTGCCCGGTGATATCAAGTATATCGATCAGAACGGGGATGGTGTCATCAACAGTGATGATCGTCTTCCTATCGGGTATCCTTTGTTCCCGGAAGTGCAATTCGGCTTCTCGCTTGGATTCGACTACAAAGGGCTTGATTTTAGCGCGCTCTTCCAGGGCGTAACCAACGGGAGTTCTTATTTTCAGAATGAAGCAGGGTGGGAGTTCTTTAATGGAGGTAAAGTAATGGAACATCACCTGGGGCGCTGGACGCCGGAAACCAAAGAGTCAGCTACCTATCCTCGAATCAGTACGTCTTCCAGCGGTTCAGCTAACAACTTCCAAGTTTCCGAATTTTGGATGAAAGATGCTTCTTATCTGCGTCTTAAAAATCTTGAAATCGGATATACGCTGCCGGTTGAATTACTGTCACGAGCAGGAGTTAAACAGCTGAGAGTTTATCTCAATGGTACTAATTTGTTGACATGGGATGATGTGGAATGGCAGGACCCGGAAATCAGAAATAATAGTGGTAGTAGAAATTTCCGCGGCTGGCAATATCCACTTCAGAAGGTATTCAACGTTGGTGTAAACATAAAGTTATAAGATTGTCTGTGAGTTTTAGGTCAGCTGAACGGTCTTATCTGAACGGTTAGCCGGCCAAGGATCAATCATAAATAGTTAATTGATAAGGTTTTAGTTATGAAAAAGATAAATCGATACGAAATCTTGGTACCGGTGCTGGCTCTGTTACTATTTACCGGTTTGCTGGGTTGCGAGAATTTTCTCGACCCGGAGCCGCGCCGAAACGTAGTGACCGAAGAAGAGGTATACAGTGATATACTACAGGCCGAGCGGGTACTCAGCAATATCTACTCAGGCATTCGCAGTGGGCTTAGTTCGGGTTCTTATCATTATTGTATGCTGGGATCTGTTACCGATGAGGGTATAAATGCTTATAATTGGGCGGGATCTTGGAGCATAAACAGTGGGGCTTGGAGTCCATCAAATACTTTTGATAGTGCCTGGAGTGGACATTATGCTTCGTTGCGGAAAATTCACCTATTTTTGCAGAATATTGAGCAGACGCCAGGTGACCAGGCGTTGATCAATCGGATGAAGGCGGAGGCTCGTTTTATGCGTGCTTATTATTACTTTGCACTCTTTAAACGGTATGGTGGTGTACCACTTATCACAAAGGTGATCAATGTGCAGGATGATCTGGATATCCCCCGTGCCAGTGCCGGGGAAGTCGTTGATTTTATTGCCGCAGAAGTAGATACCGTGTCTAACCGCCTGCCCGAACAATACGGGCCTTCCGACTTGGGACGAGCAACAAAAGGGGCAGCGTTAGCTCTGAAAGCCCGTACGCTGCTTTACTGGGCCAGTCCGCTGCACAACCCGTCGAATGAGACCGGAAGGTGGCAGGCAGCGGCCGATGCGGCCAAAGAGGTAATCGACCTGGGGATCTATGAGTTATACCCCGATTACCGGCAGCTTTTCCTGGAGCCTTTTAACCGGGAAATTATTTTTGCCAAGCCGGATTATGGGAATACTTTTTTCGGTACGATGAACTTAAACAACCGGCTGGGTTGGGGCGGGACCAACCCGCTGGTAAACCTGATTGAAGATTACGATATGGCCAACGGGAAGTCTATTGAGGATCCAACGTCCGGCTTTGACGAAGATAAGCCTATGGAGAACCGGGATCCGCGGCTATATCAAACGGTGGTTGTACCGGGAACAGAGTGGCAGGGTTATATCTATGAGCCTTGGGGCGTAGACGGGCGTGACTCTGAAGCAGGCGGTGGCGGTGATGGTACCCGTACCGGCTTTAACCTCAAAAAGTTTCTGTATGAGCCCGACCGTGAAAATTTGCAGCCCAATTCCAGGACCTGGCCCATCTTCCGTCTTGGAGAAATGTACCTGAATCATGCCGAGGCGCTGAACGAGGCTCAGGGACCTGTTTCCGAGGTTTGTGAAGCCTTAAATGAAGTGCGGGGAAGAGAAACTGTAGAACTCCCGCCTTTGAACTGTGGGGCTTATACCAAGGAAAAGATGCGAGAGCGTATTCATAAAGAACGGCGCATTGAGCTGGCCTTTGAAGAACATCGCTGGTTCGACGTGATGCGTTGGAAAAAGGGAGAAGAATTCGCCGGGGATATGTACGGCTATGATGTGACGCTGAATGAGGATAGTTCTATTACGTACGAAAAACAGGTGATTCAGACCAGACGGTATGACACACCTGAATTTTACCGGTACCCCATACCTCAGAGTGAAATGAATATAAATCCTGAATTAGAACAAAATCCGGGGTGGTAGCAATGAGGGATATATTAAGTCAATCGGGATTTACAAAAATGAATAGTAACCGAAATTATCATAACAGGATGTATATGAAAGGATTGGTACATAGTTTTCGGCTTTGGGCAAGCGGGGCAGTATTGCTGCTGCTTGTACTGGGTGGGGCTAATACGGCAGCTGCCCAGACCGAACAGGCTATTAGAGATAGCCTGAACCGTCAGACCCAGAAGCTGGATTCGCTAAGAGCACAAGGATACGATCTCATTTCGACGCAGCAATGGGACCAAACCATAGCACTGCCGTGGGATGAGGTACAGGAAAAATATTCAACAGCCTCAACGGCTTCAGTTAGTGGCGATAAGCTGGGACGGCTCCCGCAGACCAACTTGACTAATGCCCTAACAGGACAGCTGCCGGGTTTGATCGTGCAGCAGACCACCTCAGAGCCAGGGTTCAATACGGCCAGGCTGTGGGTGCGAGGTCTCTCTACTTTTGGAAATAGCAGCAGCAGGGTATTTGTGGATGGATACGAACGCAGCTTCCACCAGCTTGATCCTAATGAAATTGAATCAATTACCATCTTAAAAGATGCAGCCGCCAATGCCCAGTACGGCATCATGGGTGCGAACCGTACTATACTGGTGCGCACCAAACGCGGGGCCAGTGGGGGTACGAAAATTCGATTTTCCACGGAAGCGGGGATACAAGAACCGTTGAGTATGCCCGATTTTCTGGGTTCGCACGATTATGCGGTACTTTATAATGAGGCCCTGCGCAATGATGGCCTCCCGGAACGCTTTGACAGCCAGGCCATTGAAGCCTATCGAACCGGAAGCGATCCCTTGCTGTACCCCGATGTGGACTGGCAGAACAAGCTGCTCAAAAACAGAACCACACAAAGTCGCCATAACTTTAATATCAGCGGCGGCAATGATGTGGCCCGATATTTCGTTTCACTCGGTTTGACAGACCAGCAGGGGTTGTTTAAACATGCCGATCTGAACGATGGGTTCAGCACGGCCAGCGATTATTCGCGTTACAATTTCCGTAGTAATGTTGATATCGACTTAGATGAGGCCACCTCTGTAACCTTGGATTTGGCTGCCCGTCTTGAAGAACGAAATACACCTGGAGATTTTGGGGTGCGAGGTAACCAAAATGCTCAGTTCTTTAATCCAATTTTTAATAACATCTCGACCTATCCGCCGGGGTTATTTCCCATGAGACTGGAAGGAGAAGACGGGGAAACGCTGATCGGGGGTAATGCCCAATATACCCAAAACCCTTATGGATTGATCACCAATACCGGGTATGTAGATAATAAATCCAATTTTTTCTTGGGCACAGTAGAAGTGAACCGAGAGCTGGACGGATTGCTGGAAGGTCTTTCGGCCATGGTCGGCTATTCGTTTGACTATTTCCACCGGCAGTCTATTTATCAACGGGCTGGATTCGCCGTTTACCAGCCGAATGGTGATGGAACTGTCAGTTCTTTTGGCAGTGAGGATCCGCTGTCCGGGAGGGGACAGAATGAGAGCCAGGATAATCGCTCTGCTTTCAGGGCGGGCTTAAACTACCAGAAGGGTTTTGACAACGCCAGCAGCTTTGAAGCAGGCTTGCAATACTATCAGTCTAAGCTGGCGCCGGCATATATCCCAGATCCTTTTGCCCAGCAGCTGTTGTCTTTTAACAGCCGCTACGTTCATAACGGCAAATACATCGGGCAACTGGCCGTCTCTTATTCCGGTTCTGAGAATTTTGCCCCGGGCGAACGATTCGGGTTCTTCCCGGTCGCCTCGGCAGCATGGATCATGTCTAAGGAAGACTTTTTGAGTGAAAATGAGACCATTGACTTCCTGAAGCTCCGTGCTTCCTTCGGTTTATTGGGTAACGAAAATACGGGCGGCCGTCGCTATCCTTATACGGCTCTTTATGATAATGCCTCGGGTTCAACCTTCGGTGACCAACAGGGAGTTGGGGGAATAGCAGAAGGAGCTTTGCCTAATCCTGATGCTACCTGGGAAACTGCCAAACAGGCCAATATCGGCATTGATTTAACGGCCTTTAATGAACGTCTCAACGTATCGTTGGACGGCTTCTTTGAGCGGCGTGAAGATATCCTTTCATCCATCAGTTCTGTTCCAGACTTAATCGGGGCCACTTTACCGGCACAAAATGTGGGGATTGTAGAAAATAAAGGTGTGGAGTGGGATGTAACATGGAGCCAGACTCATGAGGATTTCAACTGGTTTGTGCGTGCATTGGGTTCTTTTGCTCGCAACGAAATTGTGTACCAGGATGAGCCCTTCCGTGAAAACCCCTGGGAGTATCGCCGGGGACATTCGGTCGGGCAACCGTTTGGCCTGGTGGCTGAAGGTTTCTTTCAGGATGAAGCAGAGATCGCCAACAGTCCGGTGCAAACCTTTGGAGATGTGCAGCCCGGAGATATTAAATACCGTGATCTGGATGACAACGGTATTATTAACGACCGTGATGTGCGCCCAATTGGTAATTCAGGTTTGCCAGAGTTGTACTATGGCGCGCAGTTGGGCTTCGAGTATAAAGGCTTTAGCCTGAGTGCGCTGTTACAGGGAACCGGCAGTCACGACTTTTTTATGCTGAACGGTGCCACCCGGGGGTTTGTCAACGCCCGCCCCACTGAATTTGTAATGAATCGATGGACACCGGAAACAGCGGGCTCTGCAGACTACCCGCGGCTTACCACTGGTTCCAGTCCAAACAACTACCGGGCGTCTACGTTCTGGCTGCGCGATGCGCAGTATCTACGCTTGCGTCATGCTGAAATTGGCTACCGCCTTCCCGTGGAGTTTACCTCTAAATTCGGGGTGGATAACCTTCGAATATACGTTAACGGTTACAATCTGTTGACGTTTACGGATCTGGATAGTGTTGATCCTGAAAACCAGAGAGCCGGTATCAGTCAGTATCCGTTGATGAGAGTATTTAATCTTGGAATTAATATAGGGTTATAAAAATGATGCGAATTAAGAAAAATATGTTAAGAATCGTTGCAGTACTGTTGGCTATAACCGCTACTTCCTGCGATGTGTCGAGTCCGCTGGACCGTAATATTGTGGGAGACTTGGATAAAGAACGAGTATTCACGGACATGAACTTGACCTACGAGTTCGTAAATAATATATATTCCGTTCGTACGGATGGATATACCCAGCCGGTAGGTGCCGCGATGCTGGCATCCGCTACGGATGATGCTTATTACTCTAACCAGTCTGGGGTTGTGCATTTTATGAATAATGACAGTTGGTCATCCACCTTTAATCCCGCGGATATTTGGGATGAAATGTACGAAGGCATCCGCAAGACCAATCTGTTTTTCGAGAATTCAGACCAGATGGTGCTGGAGGAAGGAGGATACCCCGTGCGTCACGGCGAAGAAACCGGTCAGGACGGAGGACTTATTACCGCCGAACAACTGAGGTCTCGTTTAACGGGAGAGGTTCACTTCCTGCGTGCTTTTTTCTACTTTCAGCTGTTGAAGCGATATGGCGGCGTGCCGTTATATACCCAGACCTTCGATCTTGGGGAGTCCATTGATGCAACCCGTGCTTCTGCCGAAGAGACGGTATCGTTCATCATTGATGATTTGGATCAGGCGATTAATACTTTGCCGATGAACTACGATCATTATACGGCCAACCGGGGACGGGCAACGACACCCATGGCTATGGCTCTTAAAGCACAGGTTCTGCTCTGGGCCGCCAGTCCATTGCATAATCCTTCGGGCGATACCCAGAAGTGGGTGGATGCCGCTGAGGCAGCTAAAGCTGTGATGGACCTGGGGGTCTATGAGCTGGATTCCGATTATAAAAGTGTCTTTGTACGAAATTTGGATAGTCCGGAAATTATATTTTCTCTTCGCAGTGGTCCAACTAACGTTATTGAACAGGCTCATACCCCGGTGGGATACGAAAGCGGGGGCGGAGGGATAAATCCCACGCAGGACCTGGTGGACGCCTATGAAATGGCCAACGGTGAATCCTTTGACTGGGATAATCCGACGCACGCTGCTGACCCTTATGCCAACCGCGATCCCCGCTTTTATACATCCATTCTGCATAACGGTGCACAGTGGAGAGACCGTGCTGTAGAAACCTATGTAGGCGGCCAGGATGGTGAAGGCGTACAGAACGCTACTTTGACCGGTTACTATATGGGTAAATTCCTGGACCCTGATCTGGATCTGCTGCGTAATCAGACCAGTGTCAAAAACTGGGTCATTTTGCGATATGCAGAGATATTACTCGGTTATGCCGAAGCACAGAACGAAGCAGTTGGTCCGGACCAGTCGGTCTACGATGCGGTGAATGCAGTGCGAAGCCGGGTGGGAATGCCCGACCTTCCGACCGGGCTTTCTCAGGAGCAAATGAGACAGCGTATCCGTCACGAACGCCGTATTGAATTTGCTTTTGAAGGTCAGCGATTCTTCGATGTGCGCCGCTGGGATATCGGTACTGATACATTTGACGGGCCTATTCGCGGGGTGCGTATTACCGAGGAGGGCGAAGGCAACTATAATTACAATATTATTGAACTGCAGAATCGTGTTTACACAGAAAAAATGAATCTGTTCCCTATTCCGCAGTCCGAAATTAATAATACGGATGGCGTATTAACGCAAAACCCGGGATGGTAGAATAAATTAGAGGTTAAAACTATGTTACAGATGAATAAACTTTTTCGCTATTTCAGCTTTGCATCCGTTGCCGTTCTACTCATGTTTACTGCATGTGATCCGGCGGGGAGCGGTACCGATATTGAAAATCCTGAACAATACAAGCAAGTGTACATGCCGCAGGCCAATAGTATGCCGGCTGAGGAAATACTAATTCTCAAAGATGAGGTTCAAAACATTACCTATGGAGCCGGCTACGGCGGTCCGTCGGCACCAGCCAGTGATATCAAGGTAAGCTTTGAATTCACTCCGGCACTGGCCGACTCCTTTAACGAAGCGCAGGGAACCGATTACCCGTTAATTCCGGAGCAGGCTTTTGAAATGGAGGCAAGCTCCGCTGTTATTCCTGCAGGAGAGCGTGCTTCTGCCCCTCTTAAATTGCGGGTAAATCCTTACGGAAGCTTAGAGTTGGATCAACCTTATCTGCTTCCTTTAAGCATGAGCAGTATAGAGGGAGGGTATATTGTGAATCCGGACCTGGAAACAACCTATTTCTTACTCACTGCTTCGCTGGATTTCCTGGATCGTTCCGGCTGGTCGGTTGTGGAGGTTTCTTCAGAAGAGGTGAATTCTCAAGGTGCTTCGACTTTGGATGGAGACGTCAATACTTTTTGGCATACGGCATGGTCGCAGTCACAACCTGATTACCCACATCATATCATAGTGGATATGAAGAACATGCAAACAATTGGTGGTTTCCAAATTACTAATCGTCAAAATGATAGCCGGGGTATGACGCGCATCCGGTTGGAGGGGAGTACCGATGGTGAAACGTGGACCAGTTTTGGAGAGTTCGATTTCGAACAGATCAATGATCCACAACGGTATTTTATAGAGTCGAATCCGAAAATCCGATATTTCAAGCTGGTAGCTCTGGAAGGCCCCAATTTCTTTACCTTTGTGTCTGAAATTGAAGCTTTTTAGGAGTAATAGAGAATCTTTATAAAACTACTATCCGTAATCCCGGTTCGCCTTCAAGCGGATTGGGATTCTCTATAGTAGTATATTTCCTTTCCCAATCGAGAAGGGGATTTTATTTTTTGTACTTTGAATCGACTGTAAGTGTTGGCTTAGGTGATTGTTAAATAAGTTTTTATATGGATAGAACTGGACTTGTAGCCTTAATTACTTATAAAAGAATATTCGTCCGATGCCTGTATCTGATGATATGCGTGGTAATATTATCGACCTGTACACCGCCTTCCCAACCAGAATTGCAGTGGCAGCAGGAAGAAGGCTATCGCTGGGCCGAGCTACAGCCTGAAAAAGATGGGACAGTAGGCTTTGAATATATTAGTTCTGCAACCACGAATATTGAATTTGCCAATGAAGTAAGCACCGACAGTATTCGTAAAAATCGTCACTATTTGAACGGTTCCGGCGTGGCAGCGGGTGATATCGATGGCGATGGGTTGGTAGATCTCTATTTTGCCAGTCTTGAAGGTCCCAATAAACTCTATAAGAATATAGGCGGATTTGAATTTAAGGATATCACCGAGCAGGCCGGGGTTGCTCATGAAGGGTATAATTCTACCGGTGTTGTGCTTACTGATGTGACCGGAGACGGATTTCCGGATCTATTGGTAACTTCTCTGACAAAGACTAATGAGCTCTATATTAATGACGGCAAGGGACATTTTTCTCTTAAAAAGGATAGTGGATTAGGGAAAAGTAAAGGATCCAAAACGATGACGCTGGCAGATATCAACAGTGATGGACTATTGGATTTATATATTACAAACTACAAGCTGCGCACCGTTCGTGACCTCTACAGTACCGAAGAGCTTGACTATGATAACACGGTAACAATCAAAGATGGCGAGCTCATCGTTAATCCACCATTTGATGAATATTACACCGTCATTGAAACGGAAGGTGGGCCATATATGAATGAAGTTGGGACCTCTGATGAACTCTATATTAATCAGGGAGAGGGGAGCTTCAAAAAAACAAATTCGAAGGACTATTTTTTGAACCAGGATGGGGGACCAACAGAGCTTCCCAGAGATTGGGGCTTGACAGCCAAGTTTCAGGATGTGACAGGTAATGGAGAGCCAGATTTATATGTAGCAAATGACTTCTGGACACCCGATCGGTTCTGGATTAATCAGGGGGATGGAACCTTTCAAGCACTTAACCCAGAGGCGAATCCCAACATTAGCTTTGCTTCTATGGGGGTGGACTTTTCGGATATCAATAAGGATGGGCATCTTGATTATATAACCACAGAAATGTTGAGCCAGAGCCACCGGATGAGAATGCGTCAGTTTGCGGAACATCTTGAAAAGCGTAAAGGACATATACTATATAATAGAAACTCGCTCTATCTGAACCGTAGGGACACCACCTTTGCACAGATTGCCCACTACAGCGGATTGGAAGCGAGTGAGTGGTCATGGGCTACCTATTTTATGGATGTTGATCTGGATGGCTATGAGGATGTCGTTATTGCTACCGGCTTCGCTTACGATTACCAGGATATGGACACGCAGATAAAACATAGTGGCGAAGGGCAATCGTTAGGTCGGGGCAAGGGAGATGTGTTAGATTATCCGCCGCTAAAATTGAAAAATAAGGCCTTTAGAAATAATGGAGACCTTATGTTTTCTGATGTAAGTACAGAATGGGGCTTTAAAACGGAAGATGTTTCTATGGGAATGGCGCTCGCAGACCTTAATAATGACGGGGACTTGGATTTAATAATGAATCGGTTTAATGATACACCTGCTGTGTATGAAAACCAAGCGGGTGCGCCCCGGATTGCAGTTCGTTTGAAAGGACAGTCTCCCAATACTGCAGGAATAGGAGCAAAAGTGCAACTTAAAGGTGGTCCCGTGCCCCAAAAAAAAGAGATAACGGCCGGTGGAAATTATTTATCTGACTCTCAAAAGCAAGTAGTATTTGCTGCTCAAGAAGACGACTCTACTCAGATTTTGGTTGTGACTTGGCGAGACGGTGAGAAAAGTGTTATTAGAAATGTAAAGGGCAATAGAATTTATGAGGTTTATGAATCAGGAGCCGTAGAGCCTTCAGGAAGTAGCGAGATTGATACTGTAACGCATGCTCCCATTTTTGCGGATGAGTCTGATTTAATTAGCCATACTCATCATGAAAATGAATATGATGAGTTTCGATTCCATCCATTATTACCCAAAAAACTAAGCCGGCAGGGCCCGGGAGTAGCATGGGTTGATGTTAACGAGGATGGATTGGATGACCTGATCATAGGATCTGGTAAAGGAAGCGCAACGGATGTTTTTCAAAATACAGGCAATGGTTTCAAAGAGATACAGGTAGATCAATTAACAGATGAGGCGCCGGGCGATCAAACGTCTATCATTAGCTGGTCTACCGATAAAGAAACAAATATTGTAGTTGGTAGTGCTAATTATGAGCAAGGAGATCCAAACGTTCCTTCGGCTTATATTTATGGCTTCTCTTCTGGTGGTAATGTAAGTAGTCAAGCTAAAATACCCGGGGTGTTGTCAACGACCGGGCCTATAGCAGCTGCGGATTATAATGGGGATGACTGGATAGATTTATTTATTGGTGGTCGCTTTAAGCCGTTACAGTACCCCAAAAATGCAACAAGCAGATTGGTAATTAATAATGGCGGAGAGTTTCAGTATGATGCCCGCAATACGCAGCTTTTTTCGGATATAGGGCTGGTAACAGGAGCTGTTTTTACGGATTTTGATTCAGACGGCGACCCAGATCTTTTATTAAGTATGGAATGGTATCCATTGAAATTATTTGAAAATGATGATGGAGTTTTCAACGAAATAACAAAAGAAGTCGGTTTGGATCAATGGTCAGGTTGGTGGAATGGCATTGCCACCGGAGATTTTAATAACGATGGGCGGCCGGATATTGTAGCTACCAACCTGGGCTTAAACAGTCCGTACCAGATTGATGAAGAGCATCCGCCGCGGATGTACTACCAAGATTTTAATGGAGACGGCAAGCTGGATATTGTGGAAGCCTATTATGATAGGGCAAGCAACGAATATGTGCCCAGAAATAAACTATATGATTTTGACTCGATGCCATCTATCCTGCGGAACGTGCCATCACACCGAGCCTATGCTAAAGCTTCTGTAGGCGAAATTTTTGGCCGTAATTTTGCTAACATTCCCTACAAGGAAATCAAGACATTAAGACAAACGGTATTCTTAAATACAAGCGATGGTTTTAAGGCCCACCCGCTTCCGGCTGAAGCCCAGTTTACATCAGCTTCGTATGTCGGGGTAGCTGACTTCAATAACGATGGAAATGAGGATCTTTTCTTAGGTCAGAATAATTTTTCATTTCGAAAATCAACACCGCGACTGGATGCAGGCAGAGGATTATTATTGCGGGGGGATGGACAGGGGCAATTTTTGCCTGTATTGGGCACGAAAAGCGGAATTAAAATATATGGAGAACAGCGTGGCGCAGGATTTAGTGATTTCAATGAAGATCGCAAGGTTGACTTGGTTATATCCCAAAATAGTGGACAGACCAAAGTATACGTGAATCAAACCAAAAAGCCAGGCATCAGTATCCGGTTAGTTGGTCCGGAAAGTAACCGCGATGCTATAGGATCGAGTATCCGTATTGTTTATCAGGATGGGAGTAAGGGTCCTCGTAGAGAGATACAGGCTGGCTCGGGGTATTGGTCGCAAAACAGCAAAGTTCAGGTGATGGGTACAAGCAGAGAGCCGGATAAAATTCAAATTACCTGGTTTGATGGCACAACAACATTGGTCAATGTATCAGAAGATCAAGAGAACGTTATATACTATTCTAAATAAGAGGGATATAATAGGTAAATCAATATCCATACAACCGGGAAAGCTTCTATAATTGTGTTCTATCTTCTTCCTGATAGAGATTAAATTTAAAAGAATATTGATTGCCCGTAATATAATCTGAAGGCTCAGATAGGTATCACCCCGAGAGGTTAAGTACACATGCTTGAAGCTCAAGTATAGATGTAGATAAAAGGTATAAGCATGAACGTTTATACGAGCAAAGACGCCTGTCTATACATAGACTGATCGCTTCCGCAAGATAAAAATAATACGGGATGTTACCGTGATTTTTAAATTTCTTTTAAAAATTGCTCCTGTTTGTCACAGAGGTACAATTCTGAAGTGTAATAGCTTATAGAAGATATTTAGAAATAAAGAAGGGGGGCAAGGAGCGGCTGGATTATCGGTTGCCTTTTATACCCTGGATATATTTACATGTTAAATTATTCATTTTAGTATTAATATTATGATTATTATAAAAAAATGGGGATTCAAGTCAATTTTAATTTTATCAATAGGAGTTGTCTTTGCTTTAATATTAAATGGCTGTAATGATCCTGCATCAAATCTAAGTTCCGGTAAAAATATTTCGAATGCCAATTCTTCAGAAAAACAAAAGGGCGGCTTTGATTCTGTCTCTGAATATAGTTTGAACGTCGTCTATTTCTCCTCGGCTGATCAGGGCCCACACCAGGATTACCGTAAACGCATCAGTGAAATCATGTTATACCTCCAGGATTACTATGCCGACTGGATGCAACAGTGGGGATACGGAGATAAAACCTTTGGTTTGGAAGTAAATCAAGCGAGCCAGATGGTTGACATTATCCATATTGAAGGACAGTATCCGGTGGATGATTATCCCTACAGCGGAGGAGCTGGCAAGGTGATGGATGAGGTAAATGCTTATTTTGATGAGCATCCGGAGGAAAAAACGAGTGATCATATTCTGGTCATCATGCCAGATGAAGTGGGGAATCCGGGTGTTCCGTTCTATGGAATCGGACGTTGGTGTTTCGCCCTCGATAGCGGCCCGGAGATGACTATAGATAACCTCGGGGTTGGTGGAGAAGCAGGTGATCAGGCATCCTGGATCGGTGGTTTAGCCCATGAATTAGGCCATGGACTGAATTTACCCCATAATTCCCACAAGATGAGTGAGGAACAACAGTATGGTACCGCCCTCATGGATAACGGAAATCATGTGTTTGATCAGCCCACCTTTTTAACCCCGGTGGATGCCGCTATCCTTAATACCAATCAAGTATTTAGCCCAAACAGCGGATCATTTTATGGGGAGGTGGACGCGTCTCTTGAAGAAATTTCTGGCTCCTATCAAAATGGGAGTATTGTAGTAGATGGAAAATTTCAGACGGATACGCCTGTCACGGATGTTATTGTCTATCTGGATCCCGAGGGACGTTCAACCTACAACCAAATTGGCTGGACGGTAAAACCGAACAGTGATAATACATTTAGTGTGAGCATGTCAACAAGCGAGCTGTTTGAGACCACCGATAAGGACTATCAGCTAAAGGTACGACTGGTTTTTGAAAATGGAAGTACTAAACAATTTAGTATACAGAATTATACTTATAACAACGGTATTCCCGATTTGGATTTTGATTATGGGCCCCGGCCAATAAATTCACGAGACAGCTGGGAGGTCGTTGACTTTAGCTCTGAAGAGGTGGCCACGGGTTCTGTAGCAAGCCTGATCCTGGATGGCGATTATGATACCATCTGGCATTCACGCTGGGCTGATGTGAATCCTGATCCAGGTCACCCGCATTATTTAACCGTTGATATGGGAGAGTCGCTGAATGTAGAGGGCTTCCAATTCGTACAGCGGCAAGACGGTCGGCGCAACATTAAAGATGTTAGTATTGAGGTAAGTTCCGACGGACAAACCTGGCAAGAGCTTGGATCCTACGAGTTAGCGCACACATCTCTTCCACAAAGTCTCATTCTTGAACAGCAGCAGACGTTCCGATACTTCAAGCTAACCACACATTCTGCCTGGGATGAGGCAAAGTTTGCAGCCTTAGCTGAAGTAGGCACTTTTTAAAAGGGGACGAATAATGTAATACGAATGGGTGATGGGGCCCAGCTCCTCACCCATACATTAAGGGATATAGCATACACAAAAAATATATGCAACAATAAACGGGATTGGACAAAATAAAAAGGAGGTAAAGGTAAACCAATAAGTTGCAGGATCTATGTTCAAAAAAGAATAGGGATTATTCAATATTATCTTAATAGCAGATCAAGTTATCATGTTACAGACCATAACAAATCAATACAGAATTCACCTTGGCTTAATTATAGTTTTAATAGTTGCCAGTTTTACAAGTTCATGTGATAAGCCTAATCTATCTTCATCGCCTCAACAAATCGGGGAGCAGGGGCCGATTACTGCATTGGGTAGTGTAAATGCAACTTCTGTAACCAACGCCTATAACTTAAACGTAGTATACTTTTCGCCCACCGATCATCCTCCGCATGCCAACTATGAGGAACGTATCAGCGAAATTATGCTCTACCTGCAGGACTATTATGGGCAGTGGATGCAGCAATGGGGATATGGCAATAAAACATTTGGTTTGAACATGAAGCCCGATACGTCCATGGTGGATATCATCCATATAGAGGCGGATCATTCGGTAGATCATTATCCCTACAATGGCGGTGCCGACGAAGTGATGGATGAAGTTAATGCCTATTTTAACGCAAATCCATCTAAGAAAACCAGCGATCATATTTTAGTCCTTATGTCGGATGAAGTCGGTAATCCGGGTGTTCCTTTCTATGGAATAGGCCGGTGGTGCTTTGCTTTGGATGCCGGACCGCTCATGGATGTTGACAATCTTGGCGCCGGAGGTGATGCCGGGGAACAGGCCGGTTGGATCGGAGGCTTGGCCCATGAATTGGGACACGGGTTGAATCTGCCCCATAATTCGCACAAGCAGAGCGAAGAACAGCAGCATGGTACTGCACTCATGGACAACGGCAATCACGTTTTTGATCAGCCTACCTTTTTGACGCCAGTGGATGCAGCCATCCTCAATACCAATCAAGTGTTTAGTTCAACTACAGGGTCGTTCTACGGACAGGTCAATGCTTCCCTGCAGGAGGTATCGGGTAGTTATCAAAACGGATATGTTGCAATGGAGGGTAAATTCCAGACGGATACCCCGGTGACTGATGTGATTGTTTATCAAGATCCAGAAGGTAATTCAACATACAATCAGATTGGGTGGACTGTCGAGCCCAACCTTGACAACACCTTTAGCGTAAGTATGCCTGCCAGTGAGCTGTACGAAACGACGGATAAAAATTATCAATTGAAGGTACGATTGGTTTTTCAAAATGGGATAACGAAGGTCTTTAGTGTCCAGAACTATACTTATACCAATGGCGTGCCGGATCTGGCATTCGACTATGGTCCGCGGCCTATTTACGACCGTGCCAACTGGCAGGTTATTGACTTTAGTTCTCAGGAAGGGTCGTCAGCTTCTTCCATTCTGGATGATGATCCCGGTACAACTTGGCATTCTCGTTGGTCAGATATTGATCCCGACCCTACTCATCCACACTATTTAACCGTGGATATGGGCGAAGAGCTACCTGTTGATGGTCTACAGTTTGTCCAGCGCCAAGACGGACGACGCAATATCAAAGATCTGAAGATAGAGATTAGCTCAGATGGTCAAAGTTGGCAAACGCTTGGAACTTATGAGCTGGCCCATACCTCTTTGTCACAAAGCCTGACGTTTAGTAGTGCTCAGCAATTCCGGTATTTCAGGATGACGACCCAGTCAGCATGGGATACCGAACAATATGCGGCACTGGCCGAAGTAGGTGCTTTTGGTAAAGGATTTTGGGAGGTCACAAGCTTTTCTTCCGAAGAACCTGCCGGTGAAGGAGCAAATAACGGTCGTGCTACAGATGCCATTGATTCAGACTCTACTACATTTTGGCATTCGCAATGGTACAACATATCGCCTGTGCCCGATTACCCTCATTCTCTTACGATAGATATGAAGGGGGTGACCGAGGTGTCAGGTTTCACATTTATCCAACGCCAAAATGGGCAGCGACATATCAAAGATTTGGAAATTAAGGTGAGTGTTAATGGTACCAATTGGACAAGCCTGGGCACTTTTCAATTGGCTAATACGGTATCGGAACAGACTGTTTCGCTTGGCGCTGTTGAAACTTTTCAATACTTCAAATTAATTGCCCAATCTGCTTGGGATGGAGAACAATTTGCAGCCTTGGCCGAAGTGGGCGTGTATTAGTTCTAATTCATAGCCCATACTTAAATTATTAATATTTAGTTCGTCGAAAAGTGGTCCAGCTAAATGAGGCTGTTTTTCGACTTTTTATTTGGGAATGGTAGCTATTTGCAAGTATATAAGAAATTAGATATCAATTATTCCTGTACCAGTTTGTTTAGCCAATTTAATGACATCCACAATTTTAGATCTATTCTAATATTATGCAGAGAAAAAATGCAATTAAAGCAATGGCATTTAGTGCCTTAAGTCCCCAACTATTAATAAAGAAAGGCGAAAATGAAAGCTTTTTATCGCAGGTCAAGTCGTTTTTTAATTCCAAAGATAAAGCCTTTAAAAGCAACTGGCACCGAATGCAGGATATGGAGTGGGTAGGGCCCGAGTATTGGGGGAATCGCTTGCAGGATTGGCAAATAAGGAGTGGAAAGGCTCAATGTTCAGTTAGCAGTAATAATAGGACATTACACTGCCTGACGCATCAGCTCTCAGACCGGTTGGAACCGTTTAAGACCACTGTTGATATTCACCTTCAAAACCAAACAAATACTGCAGAAGATTACCTGGGGTTTCGGCTGGGAGCCAAAGGAAAGTTCGAGGACTACCGATCCGCTGCCGTTTTTGGAAAAGGACTGGATGTAGGCATTACAACCGAAGGCAAGCTATTTATTGGAGATCAGAAAAGTACAGGTCAGGTGGCGCTTAATGAGCAGATAGCACTCCAGATTACCGCCATGCCGGTAGAAAATCGGTATAAACTTGTCCTTTCTTTGTTCAAAAGTGATGATGAACATCCCATTGCCCGTTTAGAATCTGAGGATGTGGACCCAGAGCATCTGGTTGGAAATATAGCCTTGCTCTCTCACTTTGGTTCAAAACAAGAGAACGCCAGTACGCCATCGGCCCATTTTTCTGACTGGACCATTCAGGGAGAGAAAGTTGATCACTATCCCGATCGAGCCTTTGGTCCCATCTGTTTTGCACAATATACCCTGCACAAGAAGACGCTGAAGCTTACGGCGCAATGTGCTCCGGTTGAGGCAATTGAGGGGCACCAGGTCCACTTCCAAATTAAGCAGGGATATGGGTGGATCACCGTTAAAGCCACTACCGTCGATTCCTATGCGCGAACCGCACGCTTTCGTATAGAAGGCTGGAACTACAGCAAGGATATCCCTTATCGCATCAAACTGGACCTGCCGATGGGGGGAGAAGACGAATTGTTTTATTATGAGGGAACAATAGCAGCTAACCCGATATCTTCAGACGAGCTTAAAACGGCTGTATTTAGTTGCAACAGTCATTATGGATTTCCCAATAATGAAGTGGTTCAACATGTGGCTAAGCACCAACCGGATATGGCAGTCTTCCTGGGCGATCAGATTTATGAAAGTCACGGTGGATTTGGCGTGCAGCGCTCACCGGTAGATAAAGCCTGCCTCGATTACCTGCGCAAATGGTATATGTTTGGATGGTCGTACCGGGATATTTTTCGTGATATTCCCTGTGCTATTATCCCGGATGATCATGATGTGTACCACGGTAATGTGTGGGGAGCAGGAGGTAAAGATGCCCCTACCGGGGAGGGATGGGGATATGCAGCACAGGATCAGGGCGGATATAAAATGCCCCCCGAATGGGTTAATGTTATTCAGCGTACGCAAACCTCAAACCTTCCTGATCCCTATGATCCAACACCGGTTAAGCAGGACATCGGGGTCTACTATACCGATTGGAGTTACGGAGGGGTGAGTTTTGCCGTTTTGGAGGATCGGAAGTTTAAATCCGCACCCCAAAATGTGCTGCCCAAGGAGGCAAAGGTAAAAAATGGCTTCATCCAGAATCCGGATTTTGATATAACTCAACATTACGATGTGGATGCCGAGTTGTTGGGAGAACGTCAGCTTCAGTTTTTGGAGGAATGGTCAGCCGACTGGAGTGGACAAACCCAAATGAAGGCGGTATTGTCGCAGACTAACTTTTGTACGGTTGCAACGCTTCCGGAAGGATCGCTTATTGATGAGATAGTGCCCAGCCTGCCAACCCCGGAAAAAGGAGAGTATGTTGAAGGAGATGCGCCAACCACCGATATGGATTCAAATGGGTGGCCTCAAAAAGGCCGGGATGAAGCCCTTCGTAAAATCAGGAAGAGCTTTGCTTTTCATATTGCCGGGGATCAACATCTGGCAAGTACTGTACAATATGGTATTGATGAGTTTGGTGACTCTGGCTTTGCCTTTGCGGGACCTGCGTTGAATAATATTTGGCCCCGACGCTGGTGGCCTCAGGTTGGCGAAGATCACCAGCCATTGCCGGGCCGCCCTAAGAATACGGGTAATTTTACCGATGGATTTGGAAACCAGATGTCCATTTATGCGGTAGCAAATCCCGTGCAGACGAATCGGGAGCCATCTATCATTTATGATCGGGCCACCGGTTATGGCATAGTGACCTTCAATAAAACCGAACGTTCCATTCGTATAGAATGCTGGCCAAGGTATGTGGATCCGGAAGCCAACCCCGAGGGACAGTATGATGGCTGGCCGATTGTGATTCGGCAGGAAGATAACTACGGTCGCCGAGCAGTCACTTATTTACCGGAAATTCAAGTAGAGGGCATGGAAAAGCCCGTAGTGCAGATTTATAACCAGGATCGCGATGAGTTGGTCTATACGCTTCGTCTAAAAGGTCAGCCGTTTCGGCCTAAAGTTTTTGAGCGCTCAAATTATAAAATACGGATAGGGGATCCGGACCGGAACCTTTGGCAAGAGTATGAGGGTATTACTTCTGCTGATAAAGGTCCGGTAGTGGTTTCTTTTTAAGACGACATTAAAGGAGAAGATATCCTTAATACCCTTTGGAGTGAAAGCCTTATTTTCTATATAACATAACCTAATTTAATAAAATGAAATACAACGAAATAAAATTTGCTTTTCATTCATAGAGTATTAACTTAACAAGTGGTTTGGGTTTCGTTTCATTTTAAGTGATTAACGTTTTTTTGATATGAGTAAAGGAATTGACAGGAAGGATTTTTTGAAAACATCAGCACTAACGGGGCTTGGTTTGTCGATGGCTCCTTTTTCGATAGCTGAAGGCAAGGATGATCGTACGGTATCATTGGGTTTTTTAGGAGTCGGTTCACGAGGAACCAGCCATCTGAACGGCATGCTGAACCGTGATGACGTAGAAATAAAAGCCATTCTGGATCCCAATCCAGATAATTTAAACCGTGCTTTGGATTTAGTGGAAGAAGCCGGCCAAGAGCGTCCCGAAGGCTATTCCAAAGAAGAAGAGTATATCGACCTCTGTGAACGGGATGATCTTGATGGAGTGATAATTGCATCTCCCTGGCGATTCCACGCCCAACAGGCCGTCGCAGCAATGGAAAATGGCAAGTATGCCGGCGTAGAAGTTCCCGCAGGTTTGACAATCGAAGAGTGCTGGCAGTTGGTCCGCACTTCGGAACGTACGGGCATGCCCTGCATGATGTTAGAGAATGTATGTTACCGGCGTGATGTGTTGGCGGTTCTCAATATGGTGCGCGAGGGACTGTTTGGAGAAATGATTCATGCCCGCTGTGGTTATCAGCACGACTTGACTCCATTTATTTTTAATAAAGATCTTGAGTTTGGCCCCGGAACAGGAAGTGTCTCCAGTTGGAGAACCGAACACTACACCAAGCGAAATGGAGATCACTATCCCACACATGGAATTGGTCCGGTAGCCCATTGGCTGGATATAAACAGAGGGAATCGTTTTGTAAAGCTAACCTCTAATGCAACTAAAGCCAGAGGACTCGAAAGTCATATTGAGTATTATGGCGGAGAAGATCATCCGAATGAAGACGTAGACTGGCAAACGGGTGATGTCATTACTACAACGATCACAACGGCTAATGGTGAAACGATTATTGTTACGCTTGATACCACCTTACCACGCCCGTATTCATTGGGATTCAGAGCCCAGGGAACTAATGGTCTCTGGGAGCTCGAGCGCGATGCCGTTCATATTCGTGGGCGTAGCGAACAGCATCAGTGGGAAGAATTTGGCAAATACCAGGATGAGTTTGATTCCATTCTTTGGAAAAAGATGGAAAAACAAGCTGAAGGATCTGGCCATGGCGGAATGGACTTCTTTGTACGAAATGCGTTTGTAGAATCCATTAAACGAGGAGTTAACACGCCGATGGATGCCTATGATGCCGCCAGCTGGAGCGTGATTTTCCCACTTTCGGAAAACTCTATTGCCAAAGGAGGAGCTCCGGTTGAATTTCCGGACTTTACCGGCGGTCAATGGCTGCGCAATGAACCGATTTTTCACACAAACGGAGAATATTAAGCAACGTCTGCCTTTTCCCCTTGGGTAGGTGTCGCTAATTCTTCGGTAAAAGCCCCCGTTTCACGATGGGGGTTTTTTATTTTCAGAGGTTGGTTGGAAGGATGGAATAACAAGGTAAAACTAACAATTTGATGAAGAGGTAGTGCGAAAACGTTAATTATAGTGATGTTCTAACAAAAAGAAATAGGTACGGAGCAATATAATATTTCTTTAATTCTGAGATATGTTTTTAACAACAGTTCTTAACAAGGATAAAGAAAATTGTTCGGAAGATATCCGGTTGTGGGAAGAACTGCGGGCGGGAGATCGTACGGCCTTGTCTTCTTTATTCAATAAATACTATACTCATCTGTTGAATTATGGGTTAAAGATCATCCCCAATACACAGCTTGTTAAGGACAGCATTCAGGAACTATTTATTTCTATTTGGGAGTACCGATCTAACCTATCGCAAGTTGAGTATATCCGAAGTTATCTTTTTTCGTCACTTCGTCGTACCATTATCCGGCAGCATGATGTAGCAGAAACACGACAAGAAAGGGATGAGCGCTATTCGGAAGAGTCTTTCAAAAAATTAATCAATAAAGAGCAGCTCATGATTATGGATGAGCTGGAAGAGGAACAAAAGTATAGGCTCGAACAGGCCATAGAGCAGCTCTCAAAGAGACAAAAAGAAGCTGTGTTTTTGAAATTTTATAATGGATTCACTTCTGATGAAATTGCTGAAATTATGGGAGTGAATAAACAGAGCGTTTATAATTATATCTCCCGATCTATTGATACCCTCCGAGAACAGCTACTTGTGATGAGCTGATTATAAATAATTCCTTTATGATTTTGTTAAGGCCTTTCCTGTCCTGCGTACTTTTCTCAAAGTTTTATAAAATAAATTGAGTAGATCCTCGATTTGACTTCCTTTCTAAAAGTGAACGACTACCATAACCACTAAAAAAGGAAGTGATTTGTCTGAACGAAATCCTGATATAGCCAAACTTTTAGATGATGATTCATTTGTCCGGTGGATCAATAATGAAGCAACACCGGAAGAACAGCAGCAATGGGAGTATTGGGAAAGCCAGGGAGAAGAATATCGGATGTTGAAAGAGCAGGCAAAGCTCTTGTATGAGCTTCCTATGGCCGATGATGCAGGGGAAGATAGAAAGCAGCAACTGGCTCGTTTAAACCGTTCTATTGATCAAAGGGAGCATAATGTTTGGAGGTTACCATTTGTGCAAAAGCGAAGTACAACGGCCTACTCTTATGCCGCTGCGACCATTGCACTCCTGATTGGAGTGCTGAGTATAATACTTTATTCAATTGAAGAAGGTCGTACTTCCAGCCAAGTCGCCTATCGAACCGTATCTATTGATTATGGTATGCGGGGAACGATCGAGATAAGTGATGGCTCTCAAATTACACTCAATTCAAATACTAAACTTCGGTATGCCCCGGAGCAGCTTAATGCAGATACGATAGAAGTGTGGCTGAATGGCGAGGGGTATTTCTCTATAACCCGCAATCCTCGGGGGCAACGCCGTTCTTTTATTGTCCATACCTCCGAAGGAAATGTTGAAGTGCTCGGAACAAGGTTTAATGTCAGTACGCGCGACCAGCAAACGAATGTTGTATTAGAAGAAGGAAAGGTAGGCCTGGAGCTGAAGGATTCAACACAGCAAGCCAGAGATAGCTATGTCATGAGACCCGGTGAGTTGGCTGTGCTCAGTAAAGACAATAAAGAAATTGGAGTTCAGGCTGTAGATCCGGCTTTATACACATCCTGGACGAACCACAAGATGATGTTTGACAGGACGGCTTTAGAGAAGATTGCCAAAGATATTGAACATACTTACGGAGTTGATATCCAGGTAGATGGGAGTAGCTTGAAAAGTGAAAAAATATCAGGATCAGTTAATAACCCTGACCTGCAAACTTTGCTCGATGGCCTTTCAGAAGCATTGGATATTGAGATACGCCGAACGAACAATCATATCACTATTTCTCGCAATAAATAACATTGATCACATTTTGATCAGCATCGCATCAGTAGTAGACAATTATAATCCAAAACCGAAGGGATCTATGATAGGTAAATTTACAAAACTTGCAGCGATTGTTTTATTCATATTAGTGCAATCGTTGGCACAGGCACAAAAAATAGACAACAAGTGGGTGGTCCGAAGTACGCTGGACGAGCTCGACTTGGTGCAGGAAAAAGTAACACTCGAAAA
This sequence comes from Fodinibius salsisoli, assembly GCF_026229185.1. GTDB lineage: Bacteria > Bacteroidota > Rhodothermia > Balneolales > Balneolaceae > Fodinibius > Fodinibius salsisoli. The sequence continues at coordinate 125,691 of NZ_JAGGJA010000009.1, forward strand.
AGAGCTTAGTCGTATTGAAAGGGCTTTCGAGATAGACTTTATGTACCCAAGTGAGCTGTTAAAAGGAAAATATGTCAGCCCTAAGGATCAGCTCTCCCAGAATTTAAGGAAGGAGCTAAAACGTTTATTAACTCCTAACAATTTAACCTTCAAGCGGATTAATAATCGTTCCTTTGTTTTATCGAAAGCAGATTCCGTTGAAGCAAGCGAAAAGACCAGGCAAGCATTAGAAGTTATTTCCGGGACGGTTACCGATGCCCAAACGGGCGGAACGCTACCTGGGGTTAATGTGATGGTTAAAGGAACAACAAATGGGACCTCAACGGGTACGGAGGGGACCTACGAGCTGAATGTTTCTTCCTTGCAAGATACGCTTCTGTTTTCTTTTGTAGGATATAAGACTCTTGAATTACCTATCCAGGGCAGAACGCAAATTGACGTCGATCTACAGCCCCAAGCCATTGCTGGTGATGAAGTAGTTGTAGTGGGTTATGGAACGCAGGAAGAAGTGAATTTAACCGGTTCTGTGAGCCAGGTAACATCCGAATCTATAGAGAATAAACCGGTCGCTAACGTCGGGCAAGCTCTGCAGGGTACGATACCGAATTTAAATATCGATTTTGCCAATGGATCACCCAATACGGAGCCCTCATTCAATATTCGTGGGGCAACCTCTTTTACAATTGAGGATGATGGTGATCAGGTATTTAAGAAAGGTAGTCCTTTGATATTGGTCGATGGGGTGGAGCGAGATATCAATATGTTAAACCCAGAGGATATTGCAAGTGTATCGGTGTTAAAAGATGCCGCTTCGGCTGCTATTTATGGTGCGCGGGCATCCAATGGGGTTATTTTAGTAACTACCAAAGAAGGAAGCCAGTCCGGGGCTCCCCAGATTACCTTTAACGCTACTACGCAATGGAATCGGCCATCCGGTAATCCAAATTTATTGGATGCCTACACTATCCAGGATGCGGCTATCAAAGCATATGGACTGAGAGATCAGTCGGCACCCAGCGATATGCTTGAAAAAAGAGACCGTATTAAGGCCTACATGAATAATCCACAGGAAAATCCCGTCTATTTTGAAAGTCCGGGAGGCCAGATTATCTGGGTCGGTAACACCCAGGTTTATGATAGAGCCGTGCGGTCCTATAGTCCCATGCAGAAAAGTACTTTAAGTCTTCGCGGAGGCAATGAGCAGAATACCTACTATGTTTCCGTTGGATTTCAAAACCAAGAAGGGTTATACAGGATCAATACCGACCAGTTCAACCGTTACAACGGGTTATTGAATTTTAATTCAAAGGTTACAGATTGGTTAACGATGGATTATGGCGTTTCCTATAATACGTCGACCTATTCTGAGCCTGTAAGTCCGGCTGGTAAGGGAGGCTGGTGGTATGCCATGTCGCAGGAGTATGGCAGAAATATTAACATGCCGCTTCAAACTCCGGCCGACTCGCCTGTGGGTACCATGTACACCGATAATATCCTGTCCTTCATGGATTATGGATCCGAGAATAAGGAGGATGATCAGGAGCTGATGCTGGATGTTGCCCCGACTATTAATATATCGGAGAACTGGAGCATTAAGGGGTCGTTTTCCTATCGGACAACGGCTTTTGAACGCAAGCAGACTGTTCCTGAATTGGAACGCATAGATAGTGATTGGAATAATCCAACGGCTGTTCATACCTCGCCTTCTTCTGTGCAGCGATGGGATGAAAATTCGGATAAATACACGCTAAATATTTATTCAGATTACTCCTTGGATCTTGATAATCACGCGATTGATCTTACCGGTGGTTTTAACCAGGAATGGTATAAGTATGAATATATCGGAGGCCGAGGCGAAGAGCTGCTGAGCCCCAATATTCCTGTAATTGGTCAAACCTTAGGAAACGAGTTTTCGTATGACAGTGAAAGCCACTGGGCCATCCGGGGTGCCTTTTACAGGGTTAAGTACAATTATGACGATCGCTATTTATTGGAGTCAAACGGGCGTTATGACGGTACATCTCGTTTTCCAAAAGAAAATAGATTTCAATTTTTCCCCTCCGTATCGGCGGGCTGGCGTATAAGCAACGAGAAGTTTGCTGAATTCTTAAAGCCTGCGTTTAATGAGCTTAAAGTAAGAGCCTCATATGGTAGCCTGGGTAACCAGGATGTATCGAATTATCTATTCTATCCATCCTATGGTACCATTTCTCAAGTCAATCACCTCTTCAATGGTACAAGGCCAGTGGGTATTACGCCTCCGGGCTTGGTTGATGATAACCTGACCTGGGAGTCTACGACCACCATTAATATTGGTGTGAATATGACCATGATCGACAGGCTGGATGTTTCCTTTGACTGGTACCGTCGCAGAACGTCTGATATTATCGTTCCCGGGGATAAGCTACCGGCCGTGCTGGGAGCCGCTGTGCCCGATAAGAATGCAGGGACCATGGAGAGTGTCGGATGGGAGTTTGAGGCGCGATGGAGAGATCAAATCCAGGATGAGCTCCGATATGATGTTGCGATCAACGTGTCTGATTACCAGAGCGAAATCATAAAGTTTGATGGAAATCCCAATAAATTGTTAAGCGGCTTGTATGAAGGCCAGAAGATGGGTGAAATATGGGGCTATGAAACGCAGGGCATATTCCAGGATCAGGCTGAAATTGATGCCGCCGCTGATCAATCAGATATCGATAGCGGCACCTGGTATCCGGGCGATGTTCGATATAAAGATCTGAACGGAGATGGCGAGATTACCAATGGTGCCAATACCCTTGAAGATCACGGCGACCTTAAAAAGATCGGTAACAGCACGCCCCGGTACCGGTTTGGGTTGGACTTCAATGCCTATTGGAAATCTTTTGACCTCAACCTCTTCTTCCAGGGGATCGGTAAACGAGATGTATGGATTGGTGACAGCATTTTCTGGGGACGAATTGCCAATTCAAGCGCTCCGGGTACCTGGGAAGTCTATAACAATTCCTGGACACGGGATAGGACCAATGCTTTTTACCCGGCTTACAAAGCAAAAGGAGCCAACATCCGGACTCAGACGCGATATTTACAGGATGCTTCATATATCCGCCTGAAAAATGTGGCTATCGGTTATACCTTGCCGAATGATATTGCTTCCAAACTTAACATGAAGAAGCTGCGGGTATCTGTTTCTGCTCACAACATTTGGGAAGCTACGGGAATACCGGAAACCTTCGACCCTGAGTTGTTGGATTTGGATTATCCAATGATTCGGTCAGCAGCTGTTGGATTACAGGTATCATTTTAAAGCAATTCACTTTTAAATTTTAAAGATCTAATAAGATGAAACGAATATATATAGTATCGGTCATTTTGCTGATGAGCATTTCCATCTTGAGCTGTAATGATGGGTTTATGACGCGAGCTCCCTTGGATGAGGTTTCCGATGAAAACTTTTGGAGAACAGCCCAGGATATGGAGCTCTACACAAACACCTTTTACCAAACCTATATACGGGGACATGGCTACAGCTGGGCTGCCGGTCGGGTTCAGCCTTATGGCGTAAATGAAGGATTGGCTTACCGCGATGTCCTTTCGGATAATGCGGCCCCGGAATCATACTTAGGTATTACAAATAATGAATATGATAGCTATAACAGCGGCAGTAGTGTGGGATGGAGCTGGGATGACATACGCAGCCTGAATTATTTCCTGGCAAATTATAAGCGAGGCAATGTGGATCCGGCAGATCGAAATATTTACCTCGGAGAAGTCTTATTTTTCAAGGCCTGGGCCTACTACAAAAAGGTCAAAATTTTTGGGGCGGTCCCCTGGCTTTCCAAACCCTTAAATGTAGACTCTCCTGAATTAATGGGAGAACGGGATCCTCGTGAAGCAGTGATGGATTCGGTACTGAATATATTGGATCAATCCATTGAATACCTTCCGGCTAAGGGTGAGGAGAAGGCCGGCCGAATTCATAAAGACGTAGCCTTGGCTCTAAAATCTCGAATTGGTCTTTTTGAGGGAACCTACCGCAAATATCATACAGATTTAGGTCTGGATGAAACCAAGTTTTTACAGGCCAGCGTAGAAGCTTCTGAACGATTAATGACCGAAGGGAGCTATGCTATTTACTCCACAGGAGATACACAGAGCGATTACTATGATCTTTTTTCCACCTATTCCTACAGTGATAATCCGGAGATAATTTTCTGGAAGGATTACAGCACCGAATCAGGGCTTGGCCATGCTTTTGCCCGGTACTGGGCTCAAAACCTGCGGCACCGATTTGGAGCAACACGCTCGTTGGTTGAGACATATTTAGCCAGCGATGGGAAACCAATTTCAGTAAGTCCGGTGTTTGAAGGTAAAGATTCCATCCAGCAAGAAATGACCAATAGGGATCCAAGGCTAACACAAACTATTGCCAATTTCGGGGAATATAATTTGACAGAAGGGGCAATGGGCGCCAATAATGCTCCGGTCCCCAATATTCCTGGGCTAAGTGGTAACACCTGCCCAACAGGCTTTAGAGTTGCCAAATGGTATATGAATGATCCGGCTGAATGGGACCGGGTATATAACGGTATTCAAGCTGCCCCGGTTTTCAGATATGCCGAAGTGCTATTGAATTATGCGGAGGCTAAATACGAGCTGGGTCAAATTACGCAAAGCGACATTGATCGCACCATTAATGCCATTAGAGATCGCGTAGATATGCCCCACTTGATGATGGGGAATGTACCCGATGATCCCGCTCTCGATAGCCAATATAGCCAATATGTAGGTTATGTCCCCGATCCCTTATTACGAGAAATAAGGAGAGAGCGCCGAGTGGAATTAGCTTTTGAAGGGTTTCGATGGGATGATTTGATGCGCTGGAAAGCCGGAGGATTCTTGGAGAAACCGGTAGAGGGTATCAAATTTGTACAAGAGCAATTTCCTTCAGTAGTAACGGGTAGCGATGTATTCTTAAGCGAAGAAGGCTTCATTCGGCCTTATGCTGAAACATTGCCGAATGGACGCGAATTTGACGAGCGTCAATATCTCTTCCCACTGCCGACGGAGCAGCTGGTGTTAAATCCCAATTTAGATCAGAATCCGGGGTATGATTCTCCCTGATCCATCGATACTGGTAGGAGGAATCTGAATTGATTTCTCTTACCAGTTATCATTATTACGATTTTAGTTTCACTAACCAATAGTAACAATAACAAGCACAACTGTATCATCCAGACACTTCCTGTACTTCCGGGAAGTATTATTCAGCAGGATGCATTTAAAAAGGGGATTGTGCATCGTCTGGTAAACTCATAAAAACAATACTCTATCTATCATGAAGACTTCTCATTTGTTCACTAAGATATCACTGTTCATAACAACTTTGTTTTTGATCGTTTCTTGTACCGATTTGCAGATGCAGTCAGATTCCCATCCAACGAAAGCAAAAAAGCCCGATAAAGCTCGGTGCGCGGATCTCGGATTCGCAAATTATGGCGAATGTGTAAGCGCCTGGGCCCAGGAAAAGTTGGTCTCGGATTTTGTTACTCATCCCAAGAACCTAAACGTGGTTTATTTTGTGCCCAACGATAATCCTGAAGTGGAAAATTACAAACAGCGGCTGAGCGAGCTCCTGATTTATTTTCAAGATTACGTGAAGTCGGAGGTGGATCGGAATGGCTTTGGTGAAAAGACTTTTGGCTTACCCATAGATACGGTTAACCACCAGGTAGATATTATCACTATACAAGGGCAACATGATCAAGCCACCTATGATTATGGAAGCGGATCTGACATTCTTGACGAAGTTAATGCTTATCGGGATGCACACCCGGAGGAGTTTAGCAGCCAACACAACCTGATTCTTTTGCCACAACGCACTGACGGGGGAAGTCAGCCATTTTATGGTTGGGGACGTCATTGTTTTGCAGTAGATAATGCCAATATAAAAGTAGAAGAAATTGAGATAACAGAATCGAACCTCATTGGAGGGATGTTGCATGAGCTGGGGCATGGACTCAACCTTCCCCATAATGGAGAGAAAAGCTCCCAGGAGGGAACATTGGGTACCGCTCTTATGGGGTCTGGAAATTATACCTGGGGACGTGAACCTACGTTTATAACTGAAGCACATGCCGCTATTTTGAACCGGAACCAGATTTTTCAGTCTACTCCGGTCCCCGATATTTATGAGTCGGCTAATACGACCATGAGTCCACAGATCAATTATGATGCTGCCAGCAATAGCCTTGAGGTTGAAGGAACCTATACCAGCGACAAAGCTGTGAGTGATGTACTGTTCTACCTTGATCCCAAGACAAGTGACAGTGATGGGGATTACAATTCGGCTACATGGAGACAAAATGCCAATGGAAGCAGCTTTAGTGCAACCTTATCTTTCGATGAAATACCTGCTCACGGCGATTATCCATATGCGTTGCGCATAAAACTGCTGATGGAGAATGGAAGTGTAAGCAGTCACGGATATGCATTTGAGTTTGAAAATGGTGAGTTTCAACTCAATCCCGTAGGTGTGTACCAGCATTCCAGCTACAATGGCTGGGGCGTCGAACTGGAGGTTGGTTCTTATACTACAAGCGAGTTGGAAGCTTTGGGAGGCGTTAACAATGATATAAGTTCAATCAGGGTGCCCCTGGGACAAACAGTTACCCTCTATTCCGAAGATAACTTTACGGGCGATTCCTATGAAGTAGGTCCCGGAAGTATCTGGTTCTTATCAGGGTTTAATGATAAGACCTCATCCATTATCGTAAGCGAACAGTAATTAATCTTGGCCGGGGTTGCAATGAGCAAAAGTACTTGCCATTCAACGCTCCGGCCAATAGGTTTTTTGCCAATTGCTTCTTAAATAAATATAAATGTAATGATAAAATATAATCGGTGTTCATGAACTATCGCTTTACATTATTGCCTCTTCTCATTGCTGTTTTTGTCACTATTTCTACAGTACATGGGCAAGAGAATGAATCTTTGAAATATGGGTCTCAATATGAAGGCAAACGCCAGGATGAGGCCATGCAAAAGTTTAGAGAAAACAGGCTGGGACAATTTATCCATTGGGGGCTGTATGCCATTCCCGGCGGCAAGTGGGATGGCAAAATATATCCCGGTGCTGCAGAATGGCTACAATCCTGGGCTGATGTGCCGCCTGAAGAATGGTCGAAATTGATCAATCAGTGGAATCCTGATGAATTTGATGCCCAAGAATGGGCTCATATGGCAAAAGAGGCCGGCTTCAAATATATGACAGTGACTACCAAACATCATGAAGGATTTTGTTTGTGGCCGAGTGAATACACCGACTTTGATGTAGCGTCGGCTCCTAATAAAACGGACATTATGGGAGAGCTAATCGATGCTTATACCAAGGTGGGAATCGACGTTTACTTTTATTACTCTATCTTGGACTGGCACCATCCGGACTGGCGGTACGATATTAAATCTGAAGAGGATGAGCAGGCCTTTGAACGCTATAAAACGTATGTGGATAACCAGCTGACGGAGCTGGTAGAACGATATCCGGAAGTAAAAGGGTTCTGGTTCGATGGAACTTGGGATAAGTCGGTTAAAAAGAATGGAAAATGGACACTGGAAATTCAGCAAATGTTAAAGTCCCTGAAGCCCGGAATGATTGTGAATAGCAGGCTGCGGGCCGATGATCACGGCAGTCGCCATTTTGATTCCAACGATAAACTGATGGGCGATTACGAATCAGGCTATGAGCGTCGATTACCTTCTTTCCGGGAAGATACGATTGTAACTACCCGCGACTGGGAAGCCGTTATGACTGTTCCCGAAAACCAGTGGGGCTACCATCAGGACTGGAGTGTGAGCCACGTAAAATCTACAAATGAGGTATTGGAATGGATTACTCATAGTGTAGCCATGGGAGGAAATATGCTGGTTAATATTGGTCCCAAGCCTGATGGCACCATCCGCCAGCAAGAAAAGACGTTAATGAAAGAGATCGAGCAATGGATGGACATCAATGGTGAAGCGATTTATGCGGGAGATTATCTTGGATGGGAAAAGCAAGATTGGGGTTATTATATTGCCGATCAGAAGACGAATGAGGTTTATGCATTAGTTTTTAATGTGCCTGTAACCCAGAAGATAACGGTTGCAACGCCCGAAGGCATTTCTATTGAAGAAGCACATCCGTTGAAGGATGAGTCTGAGTCATTAAAAATATCAGAAAAGGGGCCCAATGAAGTTTTTATCCATCTGCCCCAACCAATGTTTGAAGCTCCTTATGTCATTAAGCTGAAGGTAAGCGGGAAGGATGGTTCAAAAGGGACTTATCGTAAGGCAAAAACCTAGCTTATAGTGTTTCTTAAAAAAAGCTTATATATTATGCCGCTCGGTTTTTAGCATTATCGCCATAAATGCCTAACCTTTCTATAATCTATAAATTTTTATATGAAAACGACTCTTTTTTTAAGGCTGTTTGTTATCGGTTTATTGCTGATCGGTGTGCCCAAAGTATATGGGCAACTTTCGATCATTCCTGCTCCTCAGAAACAAACAATACAGGATGGGCAATTTACTTTTGATGGACGCATAGGTCTGCAAGCCGACGCTGAGCTGAAATCAGTCCCGGCCTATCTTAGCCGGGAGTTCGAGGGTCGTTTCGGGATCTCACTGACTGAGGAAAGCAGTGTCGATCGCTCGATTGTGCTTCAGGTAGATGAGAGTCTCTTAGCTGATGAAGCCTACCAGTTACAGGTAATGTCCGATGAGATTATAATTACCGGGGGCGCTGCCCATGGGGTGTTCAATGGAATCCAAAGCCTGATGCAACTAGTCTATACCGCATCGGAGGATAATCGTCCGCTGACGATCCGGTCCTGTACTATTGAGGATGCGCCAAGGTTCGAATGGCGAGGGTTTATGCTGGATGAATCTCGCCATTTTTTCGGCAAGGAAAAGGTAAAGCAGCTGCTTGATCTGATGGCTCTCCACAAAATTAACACCTTCCATTGGCATTTAACAGATGAGCCGGGTTGGCGTGTAGAAATTAAAGAATATCCGAAACTGACAACCATAGGGGGTAAGGGAACTTGGAGCAATCCTGATACACCTGCTCAGTTTTATACGCAAAAAGATATTCGGGAGATTGTCAATTATGCAAAGAAACGATTTATTAAAGTGATTCCCGAGATTGACATGCCGGGTCATGCCTCTGCAGCCAATCGCGCATATCCAGAATTTTCGGGCGGTGGATCAGAAGATCATCCGGAATTTACTTTTCATCCGGGTAGAGAGTCTACTTATGACTACTTAACCAACATTTTACGTGAAATCGCGACTTTGTTTCCTTCCAGTTATGTACACATCGGTGGTGATGAAGTGCATTATGGTAATCAGGAGTGGGCCGCTGATGAGGAGATACAGCAGCTTATGCATGAGCAAAATTTGGAGGATCTGAAGACTGTAGAGTCGTACTTTATCCGCCGAATGGCCGATTCAGTTAAAGCCATGGGAAGCAAAGTCGTTGGATGGGATGAGGTTGCAAGCGCTGGTGTGTCCAAAGATAGCAGTGTCGTCATGTGGTGGCATCATGATAAACCCGAAATATTAGACGAGGTGCTGCAGCAGGGATATACCACCGTTTTGTGCCCACGTATTCCCATGTATTTTGATTTCGTACAGCACGATTCGCACCAGTCTGGTCGCCGATGGAATGGATTTTCGGACTTGCGGAGTGTGTATGGGTTTCCTTCAAAGTTGAGTATCAATGATGAAGTATTTGGTGATCAAATTCTGGGTATTCAGGCTAATCTGTGGACCGAAAGAGTTCAAAATGAAGAGCGCCTTGATTTTATGGTCTGGCCCCGCCTGTCGGCTATGGCTGAGGCCGCATGGACCCCGGCAGATAGCAAATCTTATGAAGGGTTTCAGCAACGCTTAAAGGGTATGCTTGAGATATTGGATAAATATCAGATCTCATATTTCAATCCTTTTGATATAAAAAGCACGCCCGAACCTAAGGGGACTAATACACCGAGGTGGCAAGAAAATTTTTGAAACTCCAACTACCAGAACGTTATATAAAATATTGTTGATGGATTTAAATTAACGACATTTTATTCAACATCATCAGGGGCAATTTAGTAAGGTATCAGGAGTGAGCTTGGTGTCTGAGATCAAAGGCACAGAGCTTGAGTTATGCTCTTCTTTCATTATAGATCGTTGGAAAATTGCAATTCTTCACTATTTGTTTGGTGGTATATCTATGGTCTTCTAAGACCGTATATGAGCCATAACTGGATGTGCTTCTCTTTTATACTCATTATCTATTTTCGAACATAGACGAAATAAAACAAAAGTATAAGGGCGTGTAAGTAAATAAAAAATACATGTTGTGTTTCGTTAAATTTTTATTTATCTAAAAAGTGTTGTGAAAGACAAGTGTTATCTTTCATTAACCTTTCATTAGGGCCATAACTTTAATCATAGCTTATGAAGTATAAAAAGATACGGAAAGTTCTTTGTGTGTGTTTTGCTTTGTTATTCTCTTCCTCGGTCGTAAAGGCTCAGGATATGACAATAACTGGCAAAGTTATAAATACGACTAATCAACAGCCTTTGCCGGGAGTTAATATAACGGTGAAGGGAACAAGCAGCGGTACAACTACTAATACGAATGGGGCATTTGAAATCACAGCTCCCGACGATGCCACGCTTGTATTTTCATTTATTGGTTTTGAAACAAAAGAAGTACCGGTAAATGGGCAATCCTCCTTAAGTGTAAGTCTTACAGAATCTACTGAAGCTTTAGAAGAGGTATTGGTACTGGGATATACCACACAGTCTAAAGAGGAAAGCACGAGTTCGGTCGTTCAGGTTTCAGGTGAAGATTTAAATGATGTGACGACCTCATCAGCAACAGAAGCCCTGCAGGGAAAGGCAGCTGGGGTATTTGTTACCAGTGCTTCCGGTCAGCCCGGGCCCGAATCAGATACCAAAGTTCGTATACGGGGAACGGGATCTATTTCGGCAGGCGCTGAGCCGTTGTACGTAGTGGATGGTGTTATTGGCGGAACTTTCGATCCCAATGATGTGGCATCGATAAATGTACTTAAAGATGCTTCTGCTACTTCTTTATATGGCTCCCGCGCGGCCAATGGGGTTGTTGTAGTACAAACAAAGTCCGGAAGTGCCGGAGAAACACAGCTTAACGTGAGTAGCACAGTTGGCTGGAATCAGCGTTCGAACGGTAACTTTGAGGTCATGAATGGCCAGCAGTTGTATAGTTACCATGAGCGGTTTGAGAGTCCGATTCTTGAATCCGATTACCAAAATAGAAATACCAATTGGCAGGATTTGGCCTTCCGTACCGGCTTAACCAATAAATACGAAGCCTCGGCCTCTGGTGGGGATGAGCAAACAACATTTTATATTTCGGGGAATTATTACGATGAAGAAGGGACACTGGTTTCAACAGGATATGAACGATTTGGCGGCCGGGTAAATGTGGACCACCAGTTTACCGATAATTTTAACGTAAGCGCCAAAATTGCCGGCCGGTATGCCAACGAAGTAAATAATCCGGCAGGAGCGTTATACCAGTCATATATCAACATGCCGTGGGACCGCCCGTTTGGTGAGAATGGAGAAATACGGACCGGTAAAGAAAGCAACTGGATAGGACGTGACCAGTCAAACTTCTTGTACCCGATGCAGTATAATTTCAACAAGAAAAACTCCAAAAGGTTAACGGCAAATGTACGGGGCGAGTATGATTTTGCCGATTGGTTATATTTTACTTCTACCAATAGGATAACATATAGTAATTCCAGGAACGAAAGCTTTTCTGACTCTCGCACGGCTGCCGGAAGTACCAATAATGGTGAACTCTATAATTATTATGCCCAGTCAAGCTCTTTCCTGTCGTCTAATCTTCTAAATTTTGAGCATAATTTTGGTCCCCATACAGTAAGTGGAGTACTCGGTTTTGAATATGAAACCAACTACGCTGATGGGACCGGAGGCACCGGAACCGGGATCTTCTCCGGACTGGAAATTTTGGACGTAACGGCAGAAGCTTTTTCACTGGGAGGCTATAAATCCGAAAGCAAATTTATATCGGGCCTTTCCCAGGTATCCTATGACTATGAGAATACCTATTTTGCCAAGCTTTCCTTCCGGCGCGATGGTTCTTCCCGGTTTGGGCGCAATAATCGGTATGGGAACTTTTACTCCGTAGGCGGTTCCTGGATTATCAGTAATGAAGAGTTCCTGGAATCTGCGTCTCAGGTAACCAACCTGAAGCTGCGTGCCAGTTACGGAACTACCGGTAATGCAGATATTAGCAATTATTTGGCAAGCGGACTTTATGCCTATTCGGTGCAATATGCAGGTGAAGCAGCCAGTCAGCCGGAACGCATCGAAAATCCGGATCTAACCTGGGAGGTAGCTGAAATGGCAAATATCGGAGTGGATTTCGGGTTGTTTGATCGGGTCGATTTGTCGGTAGATCTCTATCAGAAGACCAACGACGACTTGCTACAAAACGTGATTCTTCCGGGCACCAGTGGGTTTGATAATATCACCCGAAATATTGGGTCTGTTCGGAACCGGGGAGTTGAGTTGGGGATCTCATCCACCAACATACAAGGGGCCCTAAACTGGACCACCAATTTTAATATTGCCTTCAACAATAATGAAGTGCTGTCGCTAAATAATGGCGAAGATATCCCCAATGGCAATCAGCGTATTATGGAAGGAAAAGATCTGCGGACCTGGTACATGCGCAAATGGGCCGGCGTAGATCCGGAAAATGGAAACCCGCTGTGGGTAAAGCAGGAAAAAGATGAAAATGGGAATGTTGTTTCCGAAACAACCACCAGCAATTACAGCGAAGCTTCCCTCATGTCCGTTGGATCAGCATCTCCTGACTTTAGTGGAGGGTTTGGAAACACCCTGGAATACAAAGGATGGAAGTTGAATGCCTTCTTTAATTTTGTGTATGGAAACAAAATTTACCACAGCGCCCGAGAGTTGTTCGATTCTGATGGTGCTTACGCAACCTACAATGCCATGGTGTTGATGGATGACTGGAACCGATGGCAAGAGTCTGGTGACCAGGCAACGCATCCCAAGCCGGTGTATGGCGGCAACAATAATTCCAATAAACCCTCTTCGCGTTATTTAGAAGATGGATCCTATATTCGTCTCCAGAATATTTCTTTGTCTTACAACTTACCAGGCAGCTGGATTTCTGAGTTAGGTATTCGTTCTGCGCGAATATTTGCCAGTGGAGATAACCTTCTGACAATCACCTCTTTTTCAGGGATGGATCCTGAAGTTGATTTGGATGGGATTGCAGGCACTAAATATCCAATCAGCAAAAAATATTTGCTGGGCATAGAATTAGGATTTTAATCATCCAGAATATTTGAACACCAATTTAAAACGACAAAAGCAATGACTTTTTTAGATAGAAAACCGATTGCAGTATTTGGACTTTTGTTGATGCTCCTTGCAGGGTGTGATATTAGCACGACCCCCTATGATGGAAAATCAAATGAAGAAGCGTTAGAAACCGTACAGGGACTGGAAGCAGCCACACGTGGAAATTATCAAATCTTTGTAGGTGGATCTGGCTACTATTATTATACCAAGCACCTATTTTATATGAATGAGTTCCCGGGCGATAATGTCTCGCTCAGTGGTACGACCACCGATCCCTTGTTCTATGCCTATAACTATGGACATAGCCCAAATATGGGCAATGTTGAAACGCTCTGGCGCGATGGTTATGCGATTATACAGGGTGCCAATAGGGTGATCGAAGCCATTGGAGAGGAATCTTCGGATAAGCTGGACCAAATTAAGGGAGAAAACCTCTTTCTGCGCGCTTTGGTCCACTTCCAGTTGGTCAATAATTTTGGGCGCCCGTATACTCAAAATCCAGAACAAAACCTGGGCATTCCCATCGTTGACTTTACCGACATCCAAGAGCGCCCCGGACGTGCCACCGTTGCAGAAGTGTATGACTTTATTGTTAAAGATTTGGAGCAAGCTGCCAGTCTGATGAATGAGGACAAAAATAGTAGTTATGCTTCAACCGAGGTAGCTTACGCGTTGCTATCCCGAGTGCACTTGTATATGGAAAATAACGAGCAGGCAATTGAGTATGCGAACAGAGTCATTAACTCCGGCCGTTATGAACTGGTGGACACGCAAACCTATCGGGAATATTTTACCCTTCCGAATGAAAACAACCCGGAAACCATTTTTGCCATCAAGCATACTAAGGAAAATGACCACGGGTTTGGTAATATTGGATCTATGTATCTACGGTCGGACGATGGCGTAGGTTGGGGCGAAATGTATGCATCAAAATCTTACCGGGATGTATTAGGTCGGTATGAAGAAGACGCACGCCACGCCTTTATAGAACCGCAATATGTACGCAATGAAGACGGGAGCATCCAAAAAGATGAGAATGGAGATCCGGTGCTCGAAGAGCGAAATGGTTATCCAAAATATTACGTCAATAAATTTTCCTACCAGGAGGGTATTGTATCGCTGAGTTCTCCGGTCATATTACGCCTTGCAGAGATGTATCTTAACAGGGCCGAAGCGAATGCCAAGCTGGGTAACGATCAACAAGCCATCGATGATGTAAATACCATCCGCAAACGGGCAGGATTATCAGGTAATCAGCTTTATTCGGTTGGCGATCTAAAAAACCATGATTCCATTATGGATGTAGTTATGGAAGAACGTCGACTGGAATTTGCTTTTGAAGGACAACGAAAGTTTGATGTATTCAGAAATGGTCGTACCATGCAACGGGATTATCCGGGGACACATCTCTCAACCGGAGAGGCTGCGCAAGTTATCCAACCGGATGAGCCTCGCGTCGTTTTTTATATTCCGGAAAATGAAATTGAGTTAAACGGCAGCTTAGAGCAGAACCCTTAAAGTTTCAGCTTTGAGATGAAGAACATTTATATATTTGTAGTCATTTTGATAGCAGTATGTGTAGCTTGCGATTCATCTCAACAAGAAAGAAATTCTCCGCCCAATATCGTCTATATTTTAGCAGACGATTTGGGCTATGGAGAGCTTGGGGCCTATGGGCAACAAAAAATAGAAACGCCCAATATCGACCAATTAGCTCAAAATGGGATGCTATTTAGCCAACACTATGCCGGCTCTCCGGTTTGTGCGCCCTCCCGCTATATGCTCATGACGGGTAAGCATCCGGGGCATGCTTATATTCGTGGTAATGATGAGTGGGGCGAACGCGGTGATGTGTGGAGCATACAGGCCATGCGTGATGATCCTGAGCTGGAAGGCCAGCGACCTATCCCGGATTCAACCGTTACCGTTGCAGAGGTTTTAAAAAAGGGAGGATACCAAACGGCAGCCATAGGCAAATGGGGATTGGGAGCCCCCAAAACCGAGGGACATCCCAATGAGCAGGGGTTCGATTTCTTTTATGGATATATCGGTCAACGCCAGGCGCATAATTATTATCCGGATCACCTCTGGAGAAATCACGAGCGTATTTTTCTTGATAATATTGTTCAGACGCCCCATGCCACACTCCCGGATAGCCTGGACCCCAGAGATACCAACAGTTATGCCAAATACCACGATCAGCCTGACTATGCGCCTGACCTTATGCAGGAAGAAGTACTTTCATTTGTAGATCGATCTGCACAAAAAGACCAACCCTTTTTTCTCTACTATGCTACTCCTATTCCACACGCCGCCTTACAGGCACCTCAGCGTTGGATAGAGTACTACCATGAAAAATTTGGTGACGAAGAACCCTATCTGGGTGGGGCAGGATATCTGCCGGTTCGTTACCCTAAAGCAACCTATGCCGCCATGATCTCATACCTGGATGAGCAAGTAGGACAGTTGGTTCAAAAGCTTAAAGAGAAGAATGAGTATGATGATACGCTTATTATTTTTACCAGCGATAATGGTCCCACCTATAATGGTGGAACCTATTCCGAGTTTTTTAACAGCGCCGGTCCTTTTCAAGAAAAATATGGCCGAGGCAAAGGGTTTGTATACGAGGGCGGTATTCGGGTACCGATGATTGCCAGCTGGCCCGATGTTGTTAAGCCCGGAAGTAAAACCAATCATCTCTCGGCCTTTTGGGATGTCCTGCCTACACTAAGTGAAATTGCAGGTCAAGATGTACCAGCCTCTATCGATGGAATAAGTTTTGCTCCAACCCTGAAGGGACTACCGGAGAAACAGGAGGTACACAACCATTTATATTGGGAGTTCCCGGCCTACGGCGGACAGCAGGCGGTACGCATGGGTAAATGGAAAGCAGTCAGGAGAGATATAAAGAAAGAAAAGAATTTAGATATTGAGTTGTATAATCTCGAAGAGGACCCCACAGAAGAGCAGGATATTGCCAACCAGTATCCGGATGTGGTTGAAACGATAAGGCAGATAATGGAAGAGGAGCATACCTCTCCAAAGTTGAAGACATTCGGGATGAAAGCGTTGGGAGATGAATAATTATTATAATGTCTTTAGGAGTTAAATGTGTTAGATACCGTAATTATTACCTCGGAACTGCTCCTCTTCCTTCGACAGAGTCGGACTCATTGGGATGACACAAGGAAATAACGTGGGGGTTAACTCCACAACGCCTTACTATAATAAATACCTACTCTTGGCATATGGAAAATCAAAAATATATTGATCAGGCAGTTACATTAGCTTTACAAAATGTGGAGGATGGGGGTAAGCCGTTTGGAGCAGTCATTGTGAAAGGAGGCAAAGTTGTTGCAACTGGTGTAAATAAGGCCGCCCAGACAGGCGATCTCACATCTCATGCTGAAATGGAGGCGATCAGAAAGGCAACGCAAAAAAGGGGCGAGGGAAGTTTAAAAGGGGCTACTTTGTACGCCAGCGGACATCCTTGTCCTATGTGCTTATCGGCTATTTATCTGGCTGGCATATCTGAAGTATATTTTTCATCTGATCTCGATGCCGCTGCAGAAGCAGGTTTGGGTGTCTCAGATATTTATAAGGAGCTGAAAAGAGATCCTGAAGATCGGGAAATTGCCCTGCGAAAGGTTAAACCATCCATATTGAAGAGCCCTTTACAGATTTGGAGTAATAAAGAGCAGTAAAAAGCCTATTCCGAGATGAACGGAATAGGCTATAGCTTTACCAAAAAGGCTACTATTTATTTATAATCGAGGCTCTGTACTTCAACGGCACTTAACCCTTTAGGGGTTTCTTCAACGTCGAATTCTACATTCTCTCCGTCTTCGAGGCCTTGATTATAGTCTAAATTTTCTACGTTATTTCTGTGGACGAATACGTCTTTTCCGCCGTCCTCTGGTTTGATGAATCCAAATCCTTTTTCTACGTCAAACCATTTTACTGTTCCTTGCTGTCTCATGTATACTAATAAGTGTTTTAAGCACCTTAGATGTCATCCATATAGAAGTGTTGGGTTTATGCAGCGCTCCTGCAGGACTATACCAAAGGTGGGAATTAATTATAACTCTTAAAGATAAAGGTAACCAAGCGGAATGTCCATATTTTTTTCAGGCTTACGGAAGCTGGGTGGTGCATTTATTTTTTTAAAAAAGGGAATAAAATCATAGCTAACACTGTTATAAACGCATGTGAGATAAGGTTGTCTTTGGATTAAGATAATGTATATCTTACCCCTTAAACCTTAAAACTCATTTAACTAAATAACATTATATAAAGATAAGCTACTATGGATATTAAAAAATTATTACTCGGTTTTGCTACCCTCGCTTTATTAGTAAGTGCTGTTCCCCAAAAAAGTGTTGCGCAGTGGAGTTTAGGTGCATCCTATGAAATTCGGGACGAAGAGCCTAAAAATGGTTTTGGAGTCCGTCTGGAACGCGATATACTCCAAAAGTTACCGATAGTTAATTTGGGGTTACGTGCTCATTTCAGCTATTTCAATGATGAAAACCAGCTTACAAGAGATAGTCAAAGTATCTCTACTGAGATAACAAGTTACGATTATGGACTCGCAGCGGTTGGTGGTGTCTCGGTAGGTCTTGTGGCTCCTTATGTAGGGCTTGGGCTTGGTTCTGAAACAGCAGATCTGGACTATCAGGAAGAATCATTACCCGGAGAATCCGACAGCAATCTTTATTGGAACGGATTTGTGGGTGCAGAAATAAGCCCTATACCAGCTATAAAGCCGTTTGTAGAGTATCGGGTTAAGTCTAATAAGGAGTTCAAAGATTTAAGTACTGATGACTTTGATACCAGTACCGGTCGATTTATCGTAGGGGTTTCTCTTTCTTTCTAAATAATTACGTTATTTTGGGCGGATGTTTGAATGCATCCGCCTTTTTTATTGCAATTAGTAAAATAAGTTGCCAGTTGTTTTATTTGAATGTCACAGTTAAAGATGTTGTTTAAGGAAGCAACATTATACGGGGAGCTAAATAGCGATTATGTATGGCTGAAGCGAAAACGAAATATAACATAGATTTAGATACACATGAGCTTGATCCTGCCCAACAGGAGGATCTTAAGCGACTGTTGGACGTCTGCCGTCGAGATCTCGATGAAGTGGATGAGCAGATGGTAGCACGGGCGTTTAAGTTGTGTTACCTATCGCACGAGGGGGTAGCACGGGCCTCAGGCGAGCCTTTTTATCTGCATCCGGTGTCGGTGGCCGAAATTGTAGCTTCAGAAATCAATATTGATGACGTTTCGGTAGTGGCCGCCCTGCTGCACGATACCGTGGAAGATACTGGTGTGACACTCGATGATATCGAAGAAAAGTTTGGCGAGACGGTAGCCCACCTGATTGACGGAGTGACAAAAATTTCGGGCGTCTTTAAAAGCCGGGATACCAAGCAGGCCGAAACATTTATGAAGCTGCTGCTATCCATGGCCGAAGATATTCGGGTCGTGCTGATTAAATTTGCCGACCGTCTGCATAATATGCGTACCATTCAGCACCTGCCGCGCGAAAAGCAGCTTCAGAAAGCTACCGAAACGATGGAGCTCTATGCCCCGTTGGCCCACCGCTTTGGTCTGTTTAATATGAAGAGTGAACTTGAGGATCTTTGCTTCAAAGTTATTGATCCCAACTCATATAAATTTATTTCGCGAAAGCTGCGTGAAAAGCGGGAGGCTCGGGAAAATTTTATTGAAGAGTTTATGCAGCCCATTCGCGATGAGCTGGAGAATCAGGGGTTCACTTTTGAGATCAAAGGTCGTCCCAAGCATATTTATTCGATCTTCCGGAAGATGCAGCGCCAGCAGAAGCCATTTGAAGAGATTTACGATCTTTTTGCAATCCGTATAATTCTGGAAGATCCGCATTCCAAAGAAGACTGCTGGAGGGTATATTCCATCATCACGGATTGGTATACCCCCATTCCCAAGCGGTTTCGTGATTTTATCTCAGTACCCAAAGCCAATGGCTATCAGTCGCTGCATACCACGGTGATTACCAAGCAGGGCCGCAAGGTAGAGGTACAGATTCGAACGCGTCAGATGGACGATATCGCTGAAAAAGGACTCGCTGCCCATTGGAAATACAAAGAGGGTAAACGCGGTTCGGAAACACTGGATAAATTCGTTCACTGGGTGCGCGACGTGTTGGATAATCCGCGTCCGGATGCTGCCACTGAGTTCGTAAAAGATTTCCAGCTAAATCTCTATCAGGATGAGATTTATGTATTTACGCCCCAGGGCGAGCTGCGTACCCTGCCCCAGGGAGCAACACCCATCGATTTTGCTTTTGATATTCACAGCGAAATTGGAGAGCGGGCGATGGCAGCCAAAGTTAACGGTAAGATGGCCCCTCTGCGCCAGAAGTTGGAAATTGGCGATCAGGTAGAGATTATTACAGGCAATGATATAAACCTGAATCCTGACTGGATAAACGACGTGGTTACGCATAAAGCGAAGTCACGTATCCGGCAGTATATGAAACAGAAAGAGCGCCAGGTTGTAACCGAGGGGCAGGAGCTGTGGGAAAAAAGAGCTCAGCGGGGCAATGTCGAGATTTCAGATCAGGATTTGATGCAGATCGCTCACAAGCTAAAGTTTGAGTCTACACAAGAGTTGTTCTATGAAATTGGCCAGGGCAATTTTGATGTAAATAAACTTTTTAAGGCCGTTAAACAATTTACCGGCACGGGCCGGATTACTGAGGATGAAGGAGACGGTACCCGGCGACCCCGAAGCCGGAGTGAGGAAGAACTTCAGCAGTCCTATATTGACACCGCCCGATCTATTGGAGATGAAAAAGCCTTGGTTATTGATGATGAGATCTCCAATATTAAGTATAGCTATGCCAATTGCTGCAATCCTATTCCCGGTGATGATGTTATTGGTTTCATCAGTCGCACGGGAGATGTGAAAGTCCATCGCTCTAATTGTAAAAATATCCGTCATTTAATTAAGACGGATGGTGAGCGCATCATTGATGTATCGTGGGCCAAGCATATCGAGTCAAAGTTCCTGGGTGCTGTAAAAGTGATTGGCGAAGACCGCGTGGGTATGATCAACGATATTACCGATATCCTGTCTAAATCGATGGAGACCAACATGAAGAGTATTAACGTCAACAGCGACAGCGGTATGTTTGAAGGGCTTTTAACGGTATATGTAGATGATATTGAGCATTTGGATCGGGTGATTACCAAGATTCAAAAGGTTGACGGGATCAAAAGCGTGTTCAGGTACGAATAGTGGATACCACTCGTTGCATATAGAGTCATTATTTTTATATCCGTAATAAAAGTAATATCATCTATTATATTTTACGGTAAGACATCAGAGGTCAATCTTTATATATTCATACAATTATCACATTAGAGCAATAATTTAATATCATATACAGACGATGATTACCTATACCAAAAGAGACTTAGTGCGCCGTGTTGCCGACCAGCTGGATGAGCCTATGGTTCAGTCCGAACCCTGGGTAGAGGCGGTACTGGTCGCTATGCGAGAAACCATGATGGATGCCGATCCGACGTGTCGGATTGAATTACGCGATTTTGGTGTTTTTGAAGTTAAGAAGACCAAAGCGAAGCCGCGGGCCCGAAATCCACGTACAAATGAGGAAATCTATGTGCCTGCGCATCGCAAAACACATTTTAAACCCAGTAAACTTTTAAAAGAATTTCTAAAACAACCTCTGGATGAGGAAGAATTAGAAGAAATGGATGACTAATAGTGGCAAAATATGGCAGACTTATAGGAATTGATGTTGGCACCAAGTGGATTGGAGTAGCACGCTCTGATCTGTTGCGAACCGTAGCAAACCCGGTAGGAACTTACCATACCAGTGAAATTATGGAAGGTCTGAAGGAACTTGTTGAGAATGAACAGGTAGAAAAGTTCGTTGTCGGCTGGCCATTAACCCCCGAGGGGGAAGAAGGCAGGGCTATTAAAATGGTTCGCAAATTTCTTACCCGCTTGGATGAACACTTCCCGGATATGGAAGTAGAAAAGGTGGATGAACGTTATACATCCAAAGAAGCTGTTCGGGCAATGGTGGAAGCGGGAGTCCCCAAGATGAAACGCCGGGAGTCTGACCGTGTTAATCAAGCTGCTGCAGCCATCATTCTTCAGAAATATATAGAAATGCAAAACACAGATAATGTCCGTATTACCGATCGTTACGTATGATGATGATCTTCTCCGCCAGAAGGCAGAGAAGGTTAAAGAAAATTCAGAGTCGTTCCAGCAGCTTATCGACGATATGTTCGATACCATGTATAACTCTGATGGTGTAGGTTTGGCTGGACCCCAAGTGGGAAAGCTTAAGCGCCTGTTTGTTATGGATGCCGACCCCATGGCAAAAGAGTTTGATGAACCCAAGCAAGGGCCCCTTGTTATGATTAATCCTGAGATTATAGAGGCAGGAGAGCAAGAGATACAGCTCGATGAAGGTTGCCTGAGTATCCCGGATGTCAATGCCCCGGTTAAGCGTCCTGAAGATATTGTCGTAGAATACCTGGATCGGGATTTTAACAAACAACGTTTGGAGGCCAGTGGCTGGTTATCGCGCGTTATTCAACACGAGAATGATCATCTGGATGGCATTCTCTTTTTAGATTACCTTTCGGTCTTTAAGCGTAAACTTTTTGGCTCTAAGCTGAAGAGCATTGCTTCCGGAGACAAAGAAATCGATTACCCCACCGTACCCAAAAAAGCCCAAGTTTAAATAACAAGTCGTATGCGTATTGTCTTTATGGGATCGCCGGACTTTGCTATCCCAAGTCTGGAAAAACTTCATCAATCCGACCATGAAATTATCTCCGTTGTCAGTAATATCGATAAGCGAAGGGGGCGGCGCGCCAAGCCTTCGCCTACTCCATTGAAGGCCAAAGCCCTGGAACTGGGACTTCCGGTTATAGGAGTAGAAGATCTTGGAGCTGATGATTTTTATGAAGAGCTAAAAGCTCTGGAAGCGGATCTTTTTGTTGTCGTAGCTTTCCGGATCTTGCCCCCCCGATTGTTAGAACTACCCTCCAAAGGGTCGGTTAATCTACATGCCTCATTGTTGCCGAAGTATCGCGGTGCTGCACCTATCCACTGGGCGGTAATAGAGGGAGAAAAGCAGACCGGTTGTTCAATATTCTTTCTTGATGAAAAGGTGGATACCGGGAATATCATCAAACAACAGACGACCCCCATTGGTAGAAATGAAACAACAGGAGAGGTGTATAATCGTCTCAAAAAAATGGGGAGCGACCTTTTAGTAGAAGCAGTAGAAGAAATTGATCAGGATAGCTATACAACCACTCCGCAGAACCATGAAGAGGCTACACCGGCTCCTAAGTTATTTAAAGAAGATTGTAAAATAGATTTTGACCATCCGGCGGAGCAGATTCATAATAAAATCCGGGGTCTGAGTCCTTTTCCGACAGCTTGGGCTACCCTTGATGGCCAAAAATTTAACATCTACCGTTCCCAATTAGGGCCTGATAAATCAGTGGAAGTGGGGAAATTGGTAATGGAGGGAGAGCATCTGCTGGTGGGGTGTAAGCGGGGAACCGTCATCCTAAAAAAAGTGCAACTGCAGGGAAAAAAGCGTATGAGTGGCAAAGATTTTATGAACGGATACCATGGCCAAGGAAAATTAGAGTAAAAATATTAATTATCAGTTGATAATTAGCTTCATAATGATGATATACTTTTCAAACCTGTAAATATTCCTAATTGAATGCATTTATTATGAAGACGTCCCCTTTGCTTAAAGCTGCGCAGGAAGGAGCACTTGATGATATAAAAGAATTGGTTAATGAAGGATCGGATATAAATAGTACCGCTAAAAACGGATCCTCTCCCCTCATCATTGCTGCTCAACATAATCATTCTGATATTGTGGACTACCTCCTGAAGCAAGGTGCAGACCCCAATAGAGCCACATCTATGGGGGGGACTGCTTTAAACCGTGCTGCAGAAAATAATAATATCGTTATGATGCAGCAGCTGTTGGATCATGGAGCAGAAATTGGAGAGCTGGCTCTTATCGCAGCGGCAAGGGAATCCAGTTTGGAAGCCGTAACGTTTTTATGCGAACACGGAGCCGATATCAATGCCACCCAGCGATGGCAACAGACCGCATTAATGCTTGCCGCACGGGATGGCCATGTGGAGATTGTAGAGTATTTAATTGGGCAGGGGGCTAGTGTGGGCAAGCGTGATAAAAATGGAAATACGGCTTTAACCATGGCTCGTGATAATGATAACAGTGAAGTGGCAAATCTACTGAGAAAAGCCGGTGCTAAAGAAGGTCCGAATGCTGAGGCCACAGATGATGAAGAGGAAGAAGATTTTATGGACGAACTACCGCTTGATGAAGAAATTCCCGAAGATATTAATCTGGATGAAGATGGGCACTGAAAAATTTGTATAGGAGTTTAGAAAAAACGGATATACTGTTATTTTAAGAGGCTTTAATAGAATTTGAGGTATTTTGAACGCCTAAGATTAAAACAAAAAAATCACACTCAAAACGAGTTAACACAAACGAACAACTTTTATGGCTAAAATTAATGTAGGTATTAACGGATTTGGACGAATCGGCCGATTGGTAACGCGATCGATATTGGCTTATCATGAAGATGAGATCAATATTGTGGGTATTAATGATCTTATGGATGCCGATACCCTGGCTTATCTATTTAAGCGCGATTCCGTTCATGGAACGTACCCGGGCGAGGTAAGTGCGACGGAAAACAGTATCACAATTGACGGTAAAGAAATTGGTGTTTCTTCTGAGCGCGACCCGGCTAATTTGAACTGGGATGAGCGTGGTGCTGATATTATCGTAGAATCTACAGGCTTTTTCCGTACTCGGGATGGTGCAGCGAAGCACCTGGAAGCAGGAGCAGAGAAAGTGATTATTTCCGCTCCCGCCAAGAGTGATGGAGTTAAGACGATCGTTCTTGGAGTAAATGATGATCAGATTGATGATGAAACACAGATCTACTCTAACGCCAGCTGTACGACGAACTGCCTGGCTCCGATGGTTAAGGTATTAGACGATACGTTTGGGCTGACAAAGGCATTTATGACTACTATTCACGCCTATACGAGCAGCCAGCAGATTTTGGATGGCCCTCATTCGGATGTCCGCAGAGGCCGTACCGCTGCTCATAACATCGTTCCGACGACAACAGGTGCAGCTCAGGCCGTCGGTCTTGTCCTGCCTCACTTAGACGGTAAGTTGGATGGTAGCGCAGTTCGCGTACCGGTCCCAGACGGATCACTTACAGATGTAACCGCTGTGCTTGACAAAGAAGTTAGCGCAGAAGATGTGCATAAAGCCTTTGAAGAGGCCGCCAATGGTCCGCTTAAAGGAGTTCTGCAATATACAGAAGAGGAAATCGTATCTACCGATATCTTGACGAATCCTCATTCCTGCATTTATGATCACGGCTTTACCAAGGCAGACGGTAAGTTGGTCAAATTGTTAGGATGGTATGATAACGAAGCTGGATATTCGGCGCGTACCGCTGACCTGATTACCAAAATTGCGTAATCATTGTTGTATTTTTATTAAAAGCCAGGTGCTTAATAGGTGCCTGGCTTTTTTTATATTTTGATGACTCTCCTAAACAGTAGTGGCAATTCAATAATATCTGGGAAATAGCTCTATCGGCTGTTTTAAATAGTCACGAAATGATTTAACTTATCGACAGAGCAATGATACTTCGGATTTGAATTTATTGACCCATGATTAACTGGCAAAAAGTACAAGAATATGCTCAAAACGGAACTCCGGAACCTCCCCAAAGAATAGAGAAATCAGAGGACGAATGGCAAAAGGAGTTGACCGAAGAACAGTTTCAGATTACCCGGATGCATGGTACAGAGCAACCACATTCCGGTGAATATTGCGAGGCTCACCAACCGGGGTTGTATGCGTGTGTCTGCTGTGGAACCCAGTTGTTTGATTCGGGCGAAAAGTTTGAATCCGGATCCGGCTGGCCCAGCTTTTCCGAACCGGTACAAAAGAATGTAATTCGCTATAAAACGGACAATAGCTTCGGGATGAGGCGCATTGAAGTGCTCTGCAATATTTGTGATGCTCATTTAGGGCACGTTTTCCCCGACGGACCAGAACCGACCGGTTTGCGATATTGTATTAACTCGGCTTCGTTAAAATTACTAGAAGGGGAATCGTAGAAAGCATCAATGTTCAGGTTTTAAAAAAATGGTACTTATAGAGTTGCTATATTAATTGTCAGTTTTGATATTCTTTTATATTTAGGTCATCATTGAATTGATGGTCTTCCTATTACATCTACAAGGTTCATTACCTCATTATTGATAAAACAAAAGATAGTGGTTGTGAATACTGTAAGTTGATTCTGAACATAGTTTCCTGAAAAGAAGCCCACTATCTGAGAAGGTGGTGGGTTTTGCTATTTTAATATCCTCTGCCTTTCCCCAGACAAGATTTGTCCATGAAGTACAAATCATAATCTAAAATCAAAATACTATGTCTAATATCATATCAAATCATCATGTGTTGGTTACCACCGATTGGGCCGAAGACCATTTAGATGATGAAGATGTCCGGTTTGTGGAAGTAGATGTTAATACGGATGCCTACGACTCGAACCACATTCCCGGGGCAGTAGGATGGAACTGGAAGACCCAGCTGCAGGATCAGCTCCGGCGAACCATCGCTTCCAAAGAGAATTTTGAAAAGCTTCTTCAGCATTCCGGCATCACCAACGATACAACTATCGTGCTCTATGGTGATAATAACAACTGGTTTGCCGCCTGGGCCTATTGGTTATTAAAATATTACGGTCATGAGGATGTAAGAATACTGGATGGCGGCCGCAAGAAATGGGAAACAGAGAATCGCGAGTTGACGACCGATGTCGTTGATTACGATACTGCCGATTACACCATCTCAGGTGAAAATAAAAAATATCGGGCCTTCCGAGATGATATTGAACCTAAACTTAATAGTTCTGACTTTGGTCTCGTGGATGTTCGGTCGCCTGACGAATTTACGGGTAAGATTCTGGCCCCTCCGGGATTGAATGAACTTTCGCAGCGCCCCGGCCATATTCCGGGAGCTTCCAACATACCGTGGTCTAAGGCAGTCAATGACGATGGCACATTCAAAAGCGAAGAGGAGTTAAAAAAGCTCTATGAAGGGGAAGGGATCACCCCGGATAAGGAGATCATTGCCTATTGTCGCATTGGTGAACGTTCCGCTCATTCTTGGTTTGTCCTCAATGAGCTGTTGGAATACCCGAATGTGCGCAATTATGATGGTTCATGGACCGAATGGGGCAACCTGATCGATGCACCCATAGAGCGATAAGAGTCGATAACTCTTTATAAGCTATCAAACATTTAACTCATATGTTTTGGGATGGCTTTCTTATATGTACCCATCGGACGATTTTAATTCGTCCGACGGGTAAAGTAAGTAATGCTAATACTGTGGTATGCTTTCATCAATCTGTTCTGACCACGCCAGGATACCGCCCTTCAGGTTATACAGGTTATCAAAGCCGTGTTTTTCCTGCAGTTGCTTAATGGCATCAGCACTGCGGGCCCCGCTGCGGCAGTGAACCACCACCTTTTTATTTCGGCTGATATCATCAGCATGATCGAGGACCGTTTTGAGTGGGATAAGATCACCGCCTATTTCAGCTATTTCGGCTTCATAAGGCTCCCGTACGTCAATTAGCTGTACATCTTCTCCGGTATCTAACCAGGATTTATATTCCGTGACGCTAACCTCAGGTACTTCCGATGCTTCCTCTTCTTCGGCTTCCCCATTGGAAGGAATACCACAGAACGCCTCATAGTCTATCAGCTCTGTAATAGAAGGATTTTTGCCGGTCAGTGGATTATCTTCATTCTTGGTGATTTTAACTTTCCGGGTGCTGAAATCCTGTGCATCAAAAAGAAACAGTTGGCCGGCGAGTGGATCGCCTATGCCGGTAATAATTTTAATGACTTCACTGGCCTGCAGGGAGCCAATTATTCCGGGAAGAACGCCTAATACTCCCGCTTCGGCACAGCTCGGAACCAATCCGGGTGGGGGAGGTTCAGGAAACAGATCGCGATAGTTGGGGCCACGATTCCCTTCTTCATCCTCGTAATTAAATACCGAAATTTGTCCCTCAAACTGGAAAATAGAGCCGTGTACATTCGGCTTGTCAAGCATGACACAGGCATCATTGATCAGGTAGCGGGTTGGAAAATTGTCCGTGCCATCCGCCACAACATCATAATCTTTGATAATATCCAGAGCATTTTCGCTGGTAAGACGAACCTCGTGCACATTGATGTTGATATAAGGGTTGTTTTGTAAGAGTCGTTCTTTGGCGACCTCAACTTTAGGCCGGCCCACATCAGAGTCACCAAACAGCACTTGACGGTGGAGGTTGCTTGCTTCCACTTTATCAAAATCAACAATGCCAATAGTACCAACTCCTGCAGCGGCCAAATACTGCAGCATGGGCGCACCGAGTCCACCGGTACCAACAGCTAATACTTTAGCTGCCTTCAGTTTTTTTTGCCCTTCCATTCCAAATTCCGGGATCGAAAGGTGCCGGCTGTAGTGCCCCAGCTCTTTACTTGAAAATTCTATATCGTTCCAATTACTCATAGTGTTATACGGTTACAAAAGTTATCTGTTGAGAATGTATTGAAAAGGTCGGTATTTCTGTACCTCAACAACCGCCGGCAATAGCGGGTACAATGCTAACTTCCGTATCTTCTTTCAGCTCAATTGAGCCATTTTCAGCAGGACTTACTTCCTCATTGCCGATGTACAGTTTGATGTACGAACGAATGTTGCCATTGTCGTCCAGTAAATTTTGCTTTACATCCGGATACTTCTCAATAAACTGCTCTATTGCAGCTGACAGGGTATCCTGCTGAGTCTCAAACTGTCTGTTTTGATCCGTGTACTTACGCAACGGAGTGGGTATAATTATTCGTGCCATTTTGGGTCGTTATCGTATTTGGGTTAAACTTCGGGTGTAAATTCGTGTGTTTCTATTGGTTCTTCATCAAATTGTTGGCTTTCATTGAGTCGCCAGGAGCGCACGGTGACCGCCTTCCCGTCTTGCACAGAAACAATGATATAGGAGAAATAGGGCATAGCCACTTTACGATCATGTTCAGATGGTTTAGCCGGATGATCCGGATGTGAGTGGTACACTCCTAAAAGATCCAGATCGTTGTCAATGGCATACTTTTCTGCTTTTTGATAGTCTTGAGGATCAATCTGGAAGCGCCTGCGTTGGTCGCCCTCCTTCGCATTTTTCACCTTCTGTATAACACGAACCTGACGCTGACCACCATCGGCAAGGCCGTAAAAAAATCCGCAGCATTCATTGGGATAATCCGCTTCGGCGTGTTCATTTATGATTGATAAAGCCTCTTTACTAATCGTAAGCGCCATAGTGTTATTTAAACAGTTGGTTAGTAACTTCGCCGTATTTGCTGCTATCATCAGGGAAGAGCGTGACAATAGTTCCTTCTTCCAGCTGACGGGCCAATCTCAATGCTCCAGCCAGGTTAGCAGCCGAAGAGGGGCTGATGAGCAATCCTTCCTTTTGAGCTGCCAATTTCATTGTCTCATGGGCTTCTTCGGTGCTCACGGTTTGCATGACATCCGCTACAGAATCATCAAAAATAGCCGGGGTATGAGCCGTTTCAAGGTGTTTCCAGCCTTCAAGCCCGTGCATCGCAATGTCGGGCTGTAAGGCGATAAGCTCTATTTCTTGTTTATATGTTTTCAAAAATCGTCCGGTGCCGGTAAAGGTTCCCGTTGTACCCAGGCCGGCAATAAAATGAGTGACATCATAATTGGTCTGATCCAATATTTCAGGCCCTGTTGTGTCGTAATGAGCCTTCCAGTTACTTGGATTGCTGTACTGATCAGCATAGTAGTATTGGCTCGGATTTTGCTCATAAATTTCCTTCGCTACTTCCTGGGCTTCATCCGTACCGCCGGCGCGTGAGGTCAGTTTCAAGTTGACGTCGAGCGAGCGTAGAATTTGTTTTCGCTCTTCCGAAGCATTTTCCGGGAGGCATAGCGTTACTGGGATTCCGAGTGCCGCTCCGATGTGTGCATATGCAATGCCCGTATTGCCACTACTGGCATCCAGCAGATGTTTTCCTTCCGTAAGCTCTCCTCTTTCAATAGCATCCTGGATAATCCGATAAGCAGCTCGTGTCTTAACACTTCCACCAAATTGTTGCCATTCCAGCTTGGCAAACACTTTTACATCTTCTTTAATGTCCAGGTTCTGAATGGGATACAGGGGGGTATTCCCGACAAAGGAGTCCAGTTTAGTGCTTTTTTTAGTAAGCGGTGATTCTGGTTGTGAAATGATATCGAGCGTTTTCATAATAATTTAGTAATAGCAAGAGTTTAAGAAGGATAGATGAAAAACAGACGAACAGAGCAGTAAACTCACGTTCAAACTGTTACCGGTAAGAAATGAATGTAAAAGTTAAAGTCCGGTAACTTAGCTACAACAACAGCAACAACACGTACAAGAGGTGTACTTGCACAGAAGGGAGAGCGATATGTTAAATGCTGTTGTCAAATTACTTGAAATTGTGTTGCGATACATCAGGGGTATCGGATAATTGATTTAAAAGTTAAGGAAAATTTTGATAAATCCAATTATAAAATCTTTCTTTTCCATTTGATCTGATTATGTAATGAAAAAAGCTCCAAAAGCGTTCCCGGAAAATGGGTTTCTGAACAGCCCAAAAAGAAAAAAATATTTTTTTGAAATTTTAGTTGACTTCCATGCGATTAATTTATTATTGTATAAGCGCTGATGACGAACGGTCATTTAATCAACAAAAATTTAGTGTAATGAATTTTCATAATCAGATCCATAACTTCCTTGTCATGCCAGTTGCCATGTGCTGTATGTGTATGTGTTGTTGTATGCATATGCCGGGAGGTAGTGGAACTGATATGAGAAAATAAGTTTTAAAAACTTGATCATAAAAGCCCGCTGCCTGTTACAGGAAGCGGGCTTTTTTTGTTGATAATGCCTGCCAACCTGTGTCAGGAAGCGGCTTTGTGAGAATTATTCAAATAATCTAATCTAAACACAAAGCAAAACAAATAGAATAATGCCTGACGTAATAACAAATAAAAAAGTACTTGTAACCACTGATTGGGCTGCCAATCATCTCGAAGATGAAGCAGTGCGGTTTGTAGAAGTAGATGTTGATACCGAATCGTATGACTCGGGACATATTCCGGGATCTATAGGATGGAACTGGAAAACCCAGCTGCAGGATCAACTGCGAAGAACGATTTCAACTAAAGAAGATTTTGAAACCCTACTGCAGGAATCCGGCGTAAGTGAAGATACCACTATTGTGCTCTACGGAGATAACAATAATTGGTTTGCCGCCTGGGCGTATTGGCTGTTGAAGTATTATGGCCACGAAGATGTTAAAATTCTGGATGGTGGACGTAAAAAATGGATCGCTGAAGATCGTGAATTGACCACCGATGCGGCCGACTATGGCACCACTGATTATACCATTTCCGGTGAGAAGAAAGAGTACAGAGCTTTCCGATCCGATATTTCTGATCGTCTGAATGATGAAGACTTTGGCTTGGTAGATGTACGATCTCCGGATGAATTTACGGGTAAGATTTTGGCCCCTCCAGGACTGAATGAACTTTCACAACGACCAGGTCACATCCCCGGTGCTTCAAACATTCCGTGGTCTAAGACGGTGAATGAAGACGGTACCTTTAAGACTGAAGAAGAAATAAAGGCTATTTATGAGGCTGAAGGAATAACTCCTGATAAAGACATTGTCTCGTACTGCCGAATTGGTGAACGTTCTGCTCACTCTTGGTTCGTCTTAAATGAACTGCTTGAATTCCCAAGCGTACGCAATTACGACGGCTCCTGGACAGAGTGGGGTAACCTGATCGACGCTCCAATTGAAAAGTAATTTACAATATAACGTAATCTAAATATCCTTTATGGGTTCTCGAAGAAAACGAACAAAAAGTAAAATTGAAGTCATAAAGGAGAACAGCGATAATCTTCGCGGGCCCCTTGCTGATGAAGTGGGAAATGACGAGTCCCACTTCAGCAAGGACGCCATCCAGGTGCTCAAATTCCATGGCACCTACCAGCAAGATGATCGTGATCTCCGAGAAGGTCGTAACCGACATTATATGTTCATGATCCGCGGGCGCATTCCTGCCGGGAAGATGACCACCGATCAATATTTAGCAATAGATGATATTGCCGATGAATACGCTGACGGAACGTTGCGTGTAACTACACGACAGGCCTTTCAGCTGCACGGCATAATCAAAGATGAGCTAAAAACAACACTACAGGAAATTAATAATTCGCTGATTACGACACTTGGAGCATGTGGTGATATTGTCCGAAATGTAATGGCAACGCCAGCCCCTGATATCGATGGGCGGCAGTCCAAAGTGCAAGACTTCGCCGATGACCTTTCAGATATCTTATTGCCGGCCAGTAAAGCCTATCACGAAATTTGGCTCAATGGCGACAAGGTGTATTCCGGCAAGGAGGAGGTCAAAGAAAAAGAGCCATTATATGGGCACAGCTATCTGCCACGAAAATTTAAGGTGGGCATTGCCTTGCCTAAAGATAACAGCGTAGATCTCTACACCCAGGATATCGGCCTCGTAGCACTCTTTGATGATGAGAATGAAATCAGAGGCTTTAATGTAGTGGTCGGTGGCGGCATGGGTATGAACCATCGCAAAGAAAGTACCTTTCCCCGTTTGGGCGATCATCTGGGCTATGTTTCCAAAGATAAAGTCGTGGATGTAGTCAAGAGTATTATTGGTATTCAGCGCGACCATGGCGAACGAGTAAATCGTAAGCAGGCGCGGATGAAATATCTAATTCATGATTGGGGACTCGAAAAGTTTGAGAAAGAGTTGATTAGTCGTCTAGGCTTTGAACTCGAGCCTTATGAAGAGCTCCCTGATTTTGATCTGGATCTGTACCTGGGCTGGAATCAGCAGTCCGATGGCAACTGGTTTTTAGGACTTTCTATCGAAAACGGTCGAATTCAGGATAACCAGGAATTTCAGCTCAAGACGGCACTCCGCGAAGTAGTTTCCAAGTTTGGAACAGGCGTTCGTTTGACGGCCAATCACAATGTGTTACTTACTAATGTAGCTGAAGAAGACAAAGAAAAGATTGAAGCCATTTTTGATAAGTATGGTGTGCTCCTGGATGATGAATTATCCAATGCCATAAAATACTCTATGGCTTGCCCGGCGCTGCCCACCTGTGGTCTCGCTATTACCGAATCGGAGCGGGCTCTACCAGATATTGTCCGTGATCTCGACGGCGTGCTCAATGAGCTGGGTTTGGAAGATGAAAAGCTGTCGATCCGAATGACCGGCTGCCCCAACGGCTGTACGCGACCCTACGTGGCCGATATCGGTTTCGTTGGTCGTTCGCTGGATAAATATACCATCTTTATCGGTGGTGATGCTGCCGGTACCCGGTTAAACTCCAAATACAAGGATCTGGTTGAACGTAAGGACTTGGTGGAAGAAGTACGTCCACTGTTAGAGCAGTACAAAAGTGACCGAAGCAACAGCGAATCATTCAGCGATTATTGGAATCGTGTAGGCCTTGAAGAACCAGAAGCAGTCTCTGCATAACTACTATTGAATCATATTATGAGTGTCGAAGCATACCATAACTATGGCAAAGTTTACCTCGTGGGCGCAGGCCCCGGCGACCCCGAATTAATTACGGTGAAGGGAGCCCGAATCCTTAGTGAGGCAGATACTATCGTCTATGATCGCCTGGCTAACCCGGAGCTGTTGTCAATGACTTCCGAAAAATCGGAGCATATTTACGTTGGCAAACGTCCGGATAAGCCTTCGGTCTCGCAAGAACAAATCAATCATATTCTTGTCACCAAAGCCGGTGAGGGGAAAACGATAGCCCGCCTTAAAGGTGGGGATCCGTTTGTCTTTGGCCGTGGGGGCGAAGAGTGCGAAGTACTTCGGTCTAAAGAGATACCGTATGAAGTAGTGCCCGGCATCAGCAGCTCGTTAGCAGCACCTGCTTATGCCGGCATTCCGGTAACCCATCGAAAGGTTGCACGTTCATTTACGGTGGTAACCGGCCATACCATCAAAAATACGGAAACATTTACCAACTGGGAGCACTTAGTCCATTCGGACACCTTAGTTGTATTAATGGGAACACGAAGTCTCCCCCAAATTACTGAAAAGTTAATCAAGCATGGAAAAGATCCGCAGACACCGGTTGGAATTGTAGAAAAGGCCAGCTACTCATCACAAAGAACAACGCTTGGAACGTTGGGAACGATTGTTGATGAAGCTACGGATATATCTTCGCCGGGAACTATTGTGATTGGTGAATTGGCTGCTAAAAGCCATGAGTTGGCTTGGTTCCAGACGGAGGATGCTAAAGAAACTACGGTATCAAATTCGAGATTAAGGACGCAATTTGTCGGCTAAATAACCAGAAGAATGCAGAAGCTTAAAGACGAAATCATTCCAAATCAGAAACTTTCCAAGGAACTGCTAGATAACCTCAACAAGCAGTTCGAAGTGGCCGGACCTGATCAGGTACTCCTGTGGGGATTCCGTACGTTCGGAACCGACATGGTACTTGGTACAGGTTTTGGTCCTTCGGGAATGTTCTTGATTTATCGTCTTTGGGAGCTGGGGCTTGAGATTCCTATCTTCTATCTGGATACGCTTCTTCTGTTTGAGGAAACCTATGAATTACGCGACCGGATTGAAGAACGATTCGATATTGACATCACTCGTGTAAGCTCAGATCTTTCGTTAGAAGACCAGGCCGAAAAGTTTGGCGATAAACTCTGGGAAACCAACCCCAATCGATGCTGCCATTTACGCAAGGTTTTACCGCTGCGAAACTATCTTTCGGATAAAAAGGCTTGGATAACAGGGGTGCGACGGAGCCAGTCAGAACGGCGTCGGGATACTGATTTTGTAGAATGGGATCCTGAAAATGAGGTAATTAAGATTAATCCATTAGCCAATTGGACCGGTGACCAGGTGTGGGGTTATATCCGTGGAAAAGGATTGCCCTACAATCCACTGCATGATGAAGGTTACCCAAGTATTGGCTGTATACCCTGTACACAGCCCGTAGATAGCGAGGAACCTGAAGATGAACGATTAGGACGCTGGCAAGGGTTGGAGAAGACGGAGTGTGGAATTCATCTTTCAACCCAGAAAAACGGGAGTTAATACGACAAACAGTTTTAAGAAAATGAGTAATACCATGGAAATGTTTCCAATCTATTTACGCCGACTTGATGAGCGTAAAACGGTTTTGGTAGGCGGTGATGATGAAGCCGAGGAGAAGGTAGAGCAGCTGTTAGAACGAAATGCTAACCTAACAGTCATTAGTCCACATCTAACAGAAAAGATGTGGCGTTGGGTTCGGGAGAGCCGCTTTAAGTGGATCCCGCGGAATTATAAACAAGGGGACCTGGAAGGAGCTTTTATGGCTATTGTGGCCGAGTATGAAGGCGACATTAATAAAAAGGTGTACCAGGAAGCCAAAGAGCGGAATATCCTCGTCAATGTGATGGATGATCTGCCAAACGCTAATTTTGCATTTGGTTCTATCGTACGGCGTGGCCCCCTGACTATTTCTATTTCAACCAGTGGAGCAGCTCCTGCTCTTTCCGTTCGGTTACGTGAACGGTTCGAAGAAGAATTTGGCCCGGAATACGGCCAGTTCCTGGAGTTTATGCAGAAGCTCAGAAAACCAATGGCAAAATATCATGAAAAATTTTCTGACCGTAAAGATCTTTGGTACAAGTTGATTGACTCTGAAGTACTAAGTTTCTTTCGGCAGGGAAAAATAAAGGAAGCGTACCACAAAACAGCTGAAATTGTAGGTGAAAAGGTGGTTGGAGATGCCTTGCCTACCGAACAAGTAACCGCATAGCTGTTATATTCCTCCGCATTTTATTGTACTTTAAAGCGATTTTTTGACACACATAAAACAAAGTTTAATACTAACACAGATTATTAGAGTTTTACGATGGCATACGTAGTTGCTGAACCATGCATTAACTGTAAATATACCCATTGCGCCTCCGTTTGTCCGGTAGATGCATTTCGTGAGGGTCCAAACTTTTTAGCGATTGATCCTTTTGAATGCATCGATTGTGATGCCTGCGTGCCGGAGTGTCCGGTAGAGGCCATTTATCCGGATGATGAACTTCCGCTGGAGTGGGAGCATTATATAGATTTAAATGATCGGCTTTCCGAGCAGTGGATGGACCACCACGTTAGAGAAACAACAGAAGCGATGGAAGACGCTGACGAGTGGGCCGAAAAGGAAGATAAAGATGAGCTTTTAGTAGAAAGCTGGAATTAAATTACAGCATTAAGTTATTACAAAGAGCTCCACTTCTGTTTATAACATCAGGAGTGGAGTTTTTTATTTGCTGGATTTAGAAATAAAAACTCCCCTGCCTGAACTGAATCTCAATGATCTTTAGCTGCCTTTATAAATAGGAATTCGTCTAACTTCGCCATACACCTTGCATTAACAAGGGTTTTCCCCTTCGTACGATACAATGATGAACAGACCTTCTGACTACCCATTTTGTCGTATAGGTGCCGGTTATGTCAAGTATCGGTCGCCAGCTATAGGCTTGAACCGAGGATTTATAGAAATGAAATACTAAAATGCAGGTGGAGAGGGCCTGCTCCGTCCGACGGGGTCTGCTTGACTTTTTCCTTTTTAAAGGGGTTAGGCAGCAAAAAATCTTCACTATTGAGTATTACTGTTACTAATTAGTCGCGCAATTCTCCACTGACAGTCAGGTTCTCGAGTATAAATGACAATTTGCTTTACATCTACAGTAACAACCTCTTTTGAATCAAAGACATTGACTTCACCAGTTACTTTCGTGCGTGCAAATGCCCAATCGCCATTACCATTAATTTCTATAGGCTCAATCGAAATTGAAGCTTGGTGTTTAAAACCTGCCTTAGCTGTTTCTATTAATTCCTTTCGTGTAGTAACAGCGGGTGAACCAGGTGGCATATAAACTGCGTCATCAGCAAATAAGTTTACCCATTTGTCAACGTCGCTAGCATTGTTATAAGTTTCCGTTTGTTGAATAAGCTTTTTGATTGCAGTTTTATCCTCTTCAGAGAAATTTTGCTGCTGACCGTGTAAGGCTAGTGGATTACTGATTAGAAGTAGAATAGAAAAGAGCTGTAAACAAATAGTTTTCATAGTAACCTCCTTTTTAGTTGTTTGCAGCCTAACGACATTGCGCATAAGCTGCACGCGAATGAATGCTGATTTGATAAATAATGAACGAGAAGCTAAAAAGCCAGAAAGTGGCAAGTTCTGGCGAGGCGTGTCCGCTTAATGCGCGGTTAGGTGGCTAGTTAGTTAGAACATATTTTGAACGAAATTTAACGAGCAAGTAACTTGAAACAGTTAAAGAACCTACAGCAAGCAAAATTGGATAGAGGATGCTACTATTGTTAAAAATACCAAATGCTGTAAAGATAAGCCCCAATGCGAATAAACCTGAAAGACCACTAGCAATGGTGGTTTTTAAAAAGCTTAAATGCTTGGTTCCAATTTCTGGATTGGAATTTTCAAATCCTGGAATCAAAGCTTGCCACTTATCAAATTCCCAACAAAGAAGATAAATATTTGCCAAAAGCATCAGCCAAGCGATGAGCCATGTTCCTTTAAAACTTAGGGCCACAGTTATAAAACATATGTTTACAATGATTGGTAAGTAAAGCACTGTTCCAAGAGCAGTAGTGGCTGGAAACAGGAGAAGAATACCAGCTATCACTTGTGCAACTCCCACAAAGATATAAAACTCTGTTGCTTGAAAGAATGCATCAAAGAAATAGCCAATAGGTTCTGACGTAGGTATTCCTGCTGCGAAGGGGACATTTGCAACTTTCTTCAATCCTGGAATGATAAAACCAATGGCCAACCAACCTCTTACAATTGCCGTAAACAGTTTTAACCAAGCATTGGAGACAACTTTTGAATGAACTTTTTCAAGTGAAGACTGTAAACTCATTAAATTTTGATTGATGAATTATTTAGCCACCTAACCTAATCTTATTCATTTAATATCTATGGTACACTTTGAATGGATAACATTCAAGAAGTGGGCCTATGGGAAGTAACAGCAAGAAATGATCATATTATCTGTATTCAATAGATATCGCCAATGCAGATAATGTCGATGGATAATATATTTTATCTGTATCGAAACTCGGGTAATTTCTTACCTGATATCATTGCATGTATCCCAATTGAGGTATACCCCCCAATCGGTACGCTTTTCCGGATTCCAAAACGGGGTTTGCGGGCTGTTATTTCGGTTCTGAATACAATGCCCTGATTCTGGTACATCTATAGTAGGATCTATATTTTTATAGAAGGAGGGAGGGAATAAAAAAAGCAGTAATCCACTATCAATTCCAGTAGATTACTGCTGTATGAGGTAATAAACCCGAAATTTACAGGAAAGTGCCTGGCTGTAAGTCGGGATTCAAATGCTTTAAGACCGCACTTCCCATCTCCGTCGTACTCACGAGATACTCATCGGGATCACCGGAAGCAATATCGCCGGTGCGGAAACCATCTTGTAACGTTGTCTCGATGGCTTCTTCGATTTCCTGGGCCGCATCGGGCATGTCGAGCGAATGGCGACACATCAGTGCTACTGAAGCGATAGTCGCTAATGGATTGGCTTTATTTTGACCAGCAATATCAGGTGCAGAGCCGTGAACGGGCTCGTACATAGCATACTCCTTGCCAATGCTGGCAGAAGGTAACATGCCGATGGAGCCGGTAATCATAGAAGCTTCATCACTTAAAATATCGCCAAACATGTTACCGGTAAGGATGACATCAAACTGGCTGGGATCACGCACCAGCTGCATAGCACAGTTGTCAACCAGCATATGGTTGAGTTCAATTTCAGGCCATTGGCTGGCAGATTCAATAACGACCTGTCGCCAGAGGCGGGAAGCATCCAGTACATTGGATTTATCCACAGAAGTAACTCTGCGGTTGCGTTTGGCAGCGGTTTCAAAAGCGGTATGAGTTACCCGTTCTATCTCCTCAGTCGTATAAACTTTGGTATCTACGCCGCGCTCGCCGGTCTCCGTTTTCTCAATAAGTCTCGGACGTCCAAAGTAAATGCCGCCCGTCAACTCGCGAACGATCATGATATCTACACCGCTGACAATCTCTGGTTTTAGCGGGGAGGCATGAATGAGCGAATCGTAGGTTTTGATAGGGCGGAGGTTCGCATAAAGGTCGAGTTCTTTTCGAATACCCAACAGAGCTGCTTCCGGACGTTTGTCTTTCGGCTCATTATTCCACTGTTCACCACCTACGGCACCAAGAAGAACCGCTGATGCATCTTTGCAGGCATCAATAGTCTCTTGGGTTAAGGGGCGGCCAAACTGGTCAATACTGGCTCCGCCAAAGGCATAGCTTTTGGTTTTTAGCTGGTGGCCGTGTCGTTTACATACGGTCTCTAAAATATTGAGGGCTTCTTTGGTAACTTCGGGCCCGATACCATCTCCGGGTAGTACAACTATTTCTTTTACTGACATGAGATCATTCCTTCTTTTCGTGCAAATTCAAAAATACCACCGGCGTTAACAATATCTGCAACGCTGCCCAGTGGACGGATTTCATACGTTTTATCTTGCGTTATATTTTTCACTACTCGCTCTTCGGGATTGATTTCAATTTCATCCCCGGTATGGATTTCCTTGCTTAAGTTTTCAAGGCTCTCATAGGGAACCACAAAGCCGCCATCCACCGAGTTACGGTAAAAAATACGCGCAAATGTCGGTGCAATAATCGCATCTACCCCAGCGATGTCGAGGGAAGCGGGAGCATGCTCACGAGAAGATCCACAGCCAAAGTTAGGCCCTCCGATAATGATATTAAAATCGCTTTCGAACTCATCTTCTTCTACTAACGGAATATTGCCTTCCGGCAGTCCT
Organism: Fodinibius salsisoli; assembly: GCF_026229185.1. Classification (GTDB taxonomy): domain Bacteria; phylum Bacteroidota; class Rhodothermia; order Balneolales; family Balneolaceae; genus Fodinibius; species Fodinibius salsisoli. The sequence goes on from NZ_JAGGJA010000009.1 coordinate 165,238, forward strand.
GATTCGGCATCCGGTACGCCGGAGAGGGCGTAACGTCCATAAAATTTACGTTCCTCCGGGTCGTCTAAACTATAGACGAGATGCTCGGCAGGAATAATTTGGTCGGTATCAATGTTTTTACCGAGCACAAATGCTTTTCCTGTAATTTTCTTATGCTTAGTTGCCATAATATTTTGTCGTACGAGTTGGTAGTTTTAAATAACAGTTTGCTGAATGAAAACGCGGGGATCGGTAATTTTACCGGTCACTGCTGATGCAGCAACGGTGTAGGGCGAAGCCAGGTAGACTTGCGACTCTTTGGATCCCATTCGTCCGGGGTAATTCCGGTTGGTCGTGGAGATGCAGACTTCCTGGTTGTTCAGACGACCAAAGGTATCGGACGGACCACCCAGGCAGGCAGCGCATGAAGCTTGTCCAATGTTGCACCCCGCATCCCGGAAAATCTGGATGAGTGGCTTACCGTTTAAGGTGCGTGTTTCCAGACCTTTGGCAATTTCAGTGGTGGCCGGTACAATATAAGTATCCAACTTCAGATCATGACCGTCAATGATTTCGGCAGCAGCCTCAAAGTCTGACAATTTACCGCCGGTACAGGATCCAATATAAGCCCGGTCAAGGTCGGTGCCCTCAAGCTCAATAGCGGTGGCCTTGTTATCCGGACTGTGAGGCTTGGCTACCATAGGTACCATATCTTCCAGATTGTAATGGTACTTGCTGTGATACTTAGCATCGGGATCGCTGTAAACAAGATCAAACTCTTTGTCGGTACGTTCGCGGACATAGGCTTCTGTCTTGGCATCAGGTTCAACGACCCCATTTTTACCACCAGCCTCGATGACCATATTGGTGAGTGTCATACGGTCTTCCATCGTCATAGCACTAATGCCCGTTCCACCAAACTCCATCGTTCGGTAGGTGGCACCATCAACGCCGATATCACCAATTATCTGCAGGATGAGGTCCTTAGCCATGATATAGGGGGGCATAGAAGTCCCTTCAAATTCAAAACGCATGGTTTCGGGTACCTTTACCCACAGCTGGCCGGTGCCCATGATAAAGGCCGCATCGGTATTCCCGATACCGGTGGCAAACTGACCGAAAGCTCCGGCCGTACAGGTGTGAGAGTCGGTTCCAAAAAGTACTTCGCCCGGCCGGGTAAAGCCTTCTTCGGGGAGGGCAATATGGCAGACGCCTTTATAGTCGTCAGAGCCTACGTCGTAAAAATACGGCAGATCCTGATCCGCTGCAAAGCCCCGAAGGATATCTACGTTACGATTGGCATATTTATCTTCTGTAAAAATGTAATGGTCGGGTATGATAACCAGTTTTTCTTTATCCCAGACCCGGGCATCTTCTCCAAACTCATTTTTAAAAATACCGATGGATGGGGGACCACAAACATCGTGGGTCATCAGTACATCAACATCCACCCAGACACTTTCTCCCGGTTCTACGGAGGAAGAGCCGCTGTTTTTAGCTAAGATTTTTTCAGTGAGAGTCATTCCCATAATTCTAAACGTTTTCGAAATTAGTAGTATTAATTTATCAGTAAAATGTGCTTTTTAGCTTGTCAAATGTCCGCTCGGACTCTTATGGGAGCACAACTCCCCCTGAAGCCAATGATTTTAGCTTGATTATCCGGCGACGGTCGTATCCCCCGACATTTCTTCCTGTGGCAATGTTTTACTTATCAAGGCAACCAGTTCTTTTTCTTCGACCGATTTTTTCTCGTCGGCCAGATTCGTAAATTGCAGATATACTTGGTTTAATTCTTTCTTGCCCAGTGAATAACCCAATTCCTGTAACTTTTTATTGAGTGCAAATCGTCCGGAGTGTTTACCCAATACAATTTTATTCCCGGTTAAACCCACCGACTTGGGGGTCATAATTTCATACGTCATTGGATTATTCAAGACCCCATGCTGGTGGATACCCGCTTCATGAGCAAAGGCATTTTCGCCAACAATCGCTTTATTGGGCTGTACCTGGTTGCCGGTAATTTCGGTGAGGAGCTTACTGGCCGGTACCAGTTCTTCGGTAACAATATTCGTTTTCTTCGCCATATTATTGTTGCGGGTAGCAATAGCCATCGCAATCTCTTCCAGAGAAGCATTTCCTGCGCGTTCGCCGATACCATTGATCGTACATTCGATCTGTTCAGCTCCATTTCGGATAGCCATCAGCGAGTTTGCCACGGCCAGCCCAAGATCGTTATGGCAGTGCACGCTTATCGTTGCCTGATCGATGTTAGAAATGTTTTTGCGGATATTGCCAATCAGTTCGCCGTATTCCCAGGGCAGGGCATAGCCTACGGTATCGGGCACATTAATGACCTGGGCACCGGCTTCGATGACGGCGGTAAAGATTTCATAAAGAAATTCGGGATCACTTCGGGAGGCGTCTTCAGCTGAGAATTCGATTTCGTCGCAAAATTTCTTGGCGTGCTCAACGGCTTTGACAGCTGACTCAAGCACCTCTTCGCGACTTTTCTTCAGCTTATACTTCATATGGATGTCGGAAGTAGCAATAAAGGTATGAATACGTGGATGGGCAGCTGGTTCCAGTGATTCAGCTGCGCGGTCGATATCTTTGAGTGTAGTACGGCATAACGCCGCCACAGTGCTTTCCTTAATGTGCTTGCTTATTTCGTGTACGGTGTTAAAGTCACCTTCAGAAGCTATAGGAAAACCGGCTTCAATAACATCCGCCTTCAGACGTTCGAGTTGGAGAGCAAGCCGGAGTTTCTCATCCTGGTTCATGCTAAATCCGGGGGATTGTTCCCCATCTCGAAGAGTCGTGTCAAAAATTTTAATTTGGTCTTCCATAATGATAGAGTTAAAGGTATTGTAAGTTATTTTGTAATTATGCTATAGTTTTATCTGTTCAGATATTAAGATGTATGATCGCAGTTACAAACTGCGTAGATAATGGGTTTGATGATATTGAATAAGCATAATCTATATCGCTTCTTTTTGGTGAACTTCTTTTTGCTGCCGGGCCAGGTAGTAACTAAAGCTATCGGTCAGGGCTTGCCAGCTGGCATCAATGATGTTGTGAGAAACACCGACGGTGCCCCAGCTTTTACCATGTTCAGCTGAGTCGATAAGTACGCGTACATCGGCCCCCGTCCCGTCCTTTTCGTTTAACACTCGCACTTTATAGTCATTGAGATGCATATCATTAATTTCCGGATAGAATTTGTGCAAGGCTTTACGCAACGCCTTGTCCAGCGCATGTACCGGACCATTCCCTTCGGCAGCACAGTGTTCCAATTGATCATTAACCTTTAAGCGAAGTGAAGCTTCCGTACGGCAACTTCCGGACACATTCTTCTCCACAATGATGCGGAATCCTTCCAGGGTAAAAAACTCTTCCCAGTCCCCGGTCATCTTCTTTACCAAGAGCTCAAAGGATCCTTCGGCTGCTTCAAACTGGTAGCCTTTATTTTCGAGCTGCTTCAGCTTTTGGACAATCTCTTTGGCATGTTCGCCATATTGATCTAACTCCAGTCCGAGCTGTTCGGCTTTATAATTGATGTTGCTCTTACCGGAAAGGTCTGATACCAAGACTCGTCGCTGGTTGCCAACCGCATGCGGACGAATATGCTCATAAGTTTCTTCATTTTTCATAACGGCACTCACATGGATGCCGCCTTTGTGAGCAAAAGCACTGCGACCCACATAAGGCTGTCGTATATCCGGATTAAGGTTTGCCACTTCGCTTACAAAGCGGGAAAGGGCCGTCAGCTGTTCCATATTTTCATCCGGAATGCAGCGAAAATCCTGCTTAAGCTGAAGGTTCGGGATTAACGAACAGAGGTTCGTGTTGCCACACCGCTCGCCATAGCCGTTGACCGTACCCTGAACATGCACACAACCATTTTGGACGGCAACAATAGCATTAGCCACCCCCAGTTCGCAGTCGTTATGAGCGTGAATTCCTATGGGGGTATCAATTTTCTCTTGGACATCCATAACAATTTCCGCGACCTCATGCGGCAACGTTCCACCATTCGTATCGCATAAAGCGATGGTATCGGCACCGGCTGATGCGGCTGCCTCAATAGTGGCAAGCGTATATTCCGGATTGGCTTTATAGCCGTCAAAGAAGTGCTCAGCATCATAGATAACCTCTTTTCCGTGTTCCTTTAAGAAACGGATAGAATCTCGAATGATGCCAAGGTTTTCTTCGGCGGATATTTGAAGGGCCTTTTCGACATGCAGGAGCCAGCTTTTTCCAAAAATGGCAACCGCTGGCGTGTCTGCTTCAACCAACAAGTTCAGGTTCCGATCATCCTCGGGGGCTGATCCCGCCCGGCAGGTACTGCCAAAGGCAACGATCTTGGCATGGTTGAAGGTAGCCTCGCTCGCCAGCTCGAAGAACTCCATATCACGGGGATTGGAGCCGGGCCATCCGCCCTCGATGTAATCGATTCCGAAGGCATCGAGCTGTTGAGCTATACGCAGTTTATCCTCTGCGGAAAAGGCAACCTTTTCGCCCTGGGTGCCATCCCGGAGCGTGGTATCAAATATTTGGATGGAAGTGTCCATTATTCAGCAGCTTCTACAACTTCATCTTCGTCTTTTTCAATCCAGTCCATCATGGAGCGGAGTTGTTTACCCACTTTTTCAATTTTGTGTTCACCTAAGTCGTTTCGCAAGGACTTCAGATTGGGTATTCCGTCTTTATTTTCCTGGATCCATTCATCAGCAAAAGTCTGATCCTGAACCTGCTTAAGTACTTCTTTCATGCGCTCTTTCGTGGAGGCATCAACGACCTTTGGTCCGCGCGTCAATCCACCGTACTCGGCGGTATCACTTACAGAGTAGTACATCCGCTCAATGCCACCTTCGTACATAAGGTCAACAATCAGTTTGAGCTCGTGGAGGCATTCGAAGTATGCAATTTCAGGCTGATATCCAGCTTCAACGAGCACTTCGAACCCTTGTTTCACGAGCTCGGAAGCGCCGCCGCATAATACAGCTTGCTCGCCGAAAAGATCCGTTTCTGTTTCTTCTTCAAAGGTCGTTTCAAGCACACCGGCACGTGTTCCACCTAAAGCTTTAGTGTAAGCGAGGGCGGTGTCTTTGGCCGTTCCGGTATAGTCCTGCTCAATAGCAATCAGGCAGGGAACGCCAGATCCTTTGGTGTAGACTCGTCGTACAAGGTGGCCGGGACTTTTGGGCGCAACCATAAAGACATCCACATCTTCTTCCGGCTGTATTTGTCCAAAGTGGATATTAAATCCATGAGCAAAGGCCAATACGTTGCCTTCTTCCAGGTTAGGTTTGATACTTTCCTCGTACACCTGGGCTTGGTACTGATCGGGAATCAAGATCATCACAATATCGCCTTCTTTGGCAGCTGCTGCTGTATCCACAACTTTTAATCCGGCCTTTTCTGCTTCTTCTTGCGATGAGCTTCCTTCACGAAGTCCTACAACGACATCGATGCCACTTTCCTTAAGATTCAGGGCATGGGCATGACCTTGACTTCCATAGCCGATAATAGCAACGGTTTTGTCGCTTAGATACTTGAGGTCGGCATCGTCGTTATAATACGTTTGTGCATTCATGTCTATGTTGTTTAATGATTTATGAGTTATTCTTTGTTATACAGTTCCTTCAAATTCGCGTTTTAGTGCAACGCTGCCCGTCCGGGCTATTTCATCAATTCCAAAGGGATCGAGCATGCCGATAAAGGCATTAACTTTATCACGGTTACCGGTTACTTCGATAGCGAGCTTTTGAGGGCTGATATCAATAACCTTGGCCCGGAATACCTGCGCAATTTGCATTATTTCAGACCGACTGGATCGCGTAGCATTAACTTTGATTAAAGCTAATTCTCTTTCTACAAAACTATCGTAGGTCAAGTCATTAACCTTCACCACATCAATAATTTTATGCAGCTGTTTGGTGATTTGCTCAATAATCTGCTCATCACCATGGGTTGTTATGGTAATGCGAGCCAGGTTTGATTCCTTTCCCGATCCGAAACTGATACTGTCAATTTCGAACCCCTTTCCGCTAAAGATGCCTATGATACGTAAGAGGGCATTCAAGTTATAACTTACAAGAACTGAAAGGGTATGCTTATCGTTGGTGCTTTTCGCCGTTCCGTTTTTAGATATTTTCATTGTGTTATTCTTCACCTTCTACCATTTCATTTAATGCCGCTCCCGAGGGGACCATCGGATAGCAGTTCTCGAATTCTTCAACAACAAAATCCATCACCACTGGTCGATCATTGATCTCCATGGCCTGTTCCAGGACAGAATCCATCTCCTTCGGGTTTGAGGCCCGAAAACCAGCTGCTCCATAGCTTTCAGCCAGTTTCACAAAGTCCGGATTGCCTTTCTTCAGGATCGAGTGGCTATATCGTTTGTTGTAAAACAACTCCTGCCACTGCCGAACCATCCCGAGACAATTATTGTTCATAATCGCAATCTTGATCGGGATTTCATATTCAACGGCTGTTGCTAATTCATAAATGGTCATTTGGAAACCGCCATCACCGGTAATACAGACAACCGGACGGTCCGGACACCCCAGGGCTGCCCCCATTGCTGCGGGGAAACCGTAACCCATGGTTCCAAGTCCACCGGAAGAAAGGAATGATTGTGGATGATTGAAAGTATAATGTTGAGCGGCCCACATTTGGTGCTGCCCGACATCCGTAACGACAATAGCTTCGCCATTAGTTACTTCTGAAATCCGTTGGACCATCAGTTGTGGTTTAATAGTGTCCGAAGATTCAGGAATAATCAATGGGTGCTCTTTCTTCCAGGTGTTGATGGTATCCCACCAATCATCGATAGCTGGTTTCTGAGCCTGCCGATCAATAGCTGGCAACACTTTCTTAACATCGCCCACGATAGGAACATCAACCGGGACATTCTTACCAATATTCGAGGGATCGATGTCGATATGAATTTTCTTGGAATTCGGTGAAAAGCCATCCAGACGGCCCGTTACGCGGTCGTCAAAGCGAGCGCCGACGGCTAACAAAACATCACATTCGGTCGTAGCCATGTTGGCGTAATAGGTTCCGTGCATTCCCAGCATCCCCAGTGATTGAGGTTTGCCTTCGGGAAACCCACCTAACCCCATAAGGGTTGTGGTTACCGGAATGTTCAATCGCTCGGCCATGTCCGTGAGTTCTTTCCAGGCTTCTCCCAGAACCACGCCTCCACCGGCATAAATGAGCGGCTTTTTAGCGTTACTCAGGAGATGGGCAGCTTTTGAAATCTGTGTTGAGTGCCCTTCCCTTGTGGGTTTATAACTGGGGATGGAAACTTCCTTTTGGCCACTGTATTGACACTTATTCTGAATCATATCCTTGGGCAGATCTACCAATACCGGGCCGGGGCGTCCACTGGTAGCTACGTGGAAAGCCTCCCGAATCACCCGTTCCAGGTTGTTTACATCCTTCACCAGGTAGTTCTGTTTGGTGATCGGACGGGTAATACCTACAATATCCGCTTCCTGGAAGGCATCATTCCCAATCATATTCGTAGGAACCTGGCCGGTAAATACAACCATAGGAATGGAGTCCATGGCTGCGGTTGCAATGCCGGTTACCGTATTTGTACCACCAGGTCCTGAGGTTACCAGTACCACTCCGGGCTTTCCGGTAGCACGGGCATAGCCGTCAGCGGCGTGGCTGCCAGCTTGTTCGTGTCGAATTAATACATGGTTAAGGTCATGAACATCAAATAGTTCATCATACACCGGTAACACCGCCCCTCCCGGATATCCAAAAATGGTATCCACGTTGATATCTTTAAGGGTGCGGATCAAAATTTCTGCGCCATTCAAAAAAGCGGTCTCAGATGACGGCGTGGCGTCATCCGTTTCTGCACTATCGATTGATTTCATTTTTGTTTGTGCCATATGGCTGGTAGATATACTTTTCCTACCAGAGGTCAGAAAGAAGTTGATCGTTTTAAGACTTTGGCTCTAACCTCTGGCTGTTATGGTTAGCGGATAATTAGAATTAGATTAATAATGCCAGAAATTAGAATAGGTAGACCAATTAGGACACTAATTAGACCTACCACAGGTGAGATAGAAACAGCAACTATGATTAAAAAAGATATAACGAACAGCAATGACATGTCAGCAGTGTTTCGCTTATTGAAAAAAGCTTCCACTTGCTGAGCTGTTATTACTGTATGTGTTGTTCGATTAAACAAGGTTGTCTGTTTCTTTAATAAAGTATTGTCATTATAGAGATAGATAACTTCCTTGTCAAATTAAATGTGCTTTTTTTTGAATAGTTAATTTTGCTTGCTTAATTCTTTTATTCTTTTAGTTTTTAGGCATCAAATTTTACCATTGTTAAACCGTCTTCGCAGTGGTATTTTCTAACTTGGATGAAGGATTAAAACGCTTTTATGGCTCACAAACTGAATAAATACAGCTCTCGATTAACACAACAGGAATCACAAGTCGGATCACGAGCCATGCTTTATGGGGCCGGATTAACCGACGAAGATATGGACAAAGCCCAGGTCGGGATTGCCAGTACCGGTTGGCAGGGTAATCCATGCAATATGCATTTAAATGAACTGGCTGAGCATGTCTCTGAGAGTACTTGGCAAGCCGGAATGGTGGGACTTGTATTCCATAGTATTGGGGTAAGCGATGGAATTTCTATGGGTACGGAAGGCATGAAATATTCTTTGCAATCGCGCGAAGTAATCGCTGATTCTATTGAAACCGTGATGCGGGCCCAGTGGTACGACGCTAATATCTCTGTCGTGGGGTGCGATAAAAACATGCCGGGTTCTATCATCGCAATGGCCCGGTTTAACCGCCCTTCCATTATGGTTTACGGAGGAACGATTAGTCCCGGTAAACTCAATGGACAAGATTTAAACCTTGTTTCTGCTTTTGAATCATACGGGGAATATTTATCCGACGAGATTGATGAGGAAGAACTAAATGATGTCATTCGTCACTCTTGTCCGGGCGCGGGGGCATGCGGAGGAATGTACACGGCCAATACGATGGCTTCTGCGATTGAAACGATGGGAATGAGTTTGCCTTTCAGTTCATCGATCCCCGCTACACATAAACAGAAAATAGAAGAGTGCGAGAAAGCGGGGCAGGCTATTCTGAATCTGCTGGAAAAAGATCTTAAACCCCGGGATATCATTAGCCGGAAGGCGCTGGAAAATGCAGTGACGATAACCGTAGTACTGGGTGGATCAACGAATGCTGTGATGCACCTGCTGGCTATTGCCCGATCTGCTGAAGTCCCTTTTACTATTGATGACTTCCAGGAGATAAGTAGCCGTACGCCTTACCTGGCGGATCTGAAGCCCAGTGGAAAATACATGATGGAAGATCTTTATAATGTAGGAGGCGTGCCTGCAGTACAAAAATTACTCTTGGAGGAAGGATATTTGCACGGAGATTGCATAACGGTTACTGGTAATACACTGGAAGAAAATATTGCGGATGTTCCGGGGCTGTTTGAAGAACAAAAGATTATAGCCCCGCTGAGTGAACCGATTAAAGAGACCGGACACCTGCAGATTCTGTATGGAAACCTGGCTTCGGAAGGGTCAGTTGCTAAGATTACTGGAAAAGAAGGAACGCAGTTTACCGGCACCGCTAAGGTGTTTAATTCCGAGGAAGAAAGCTTGAAAGCTATTCAGAATGGTGAAGTTAGCAAAGGAGATGTCGTAGTTATTCGGTATGAAGGTCCGAAAGGAGGGCCCGGCATGCGCGAAATGCTTTCTATCACTGCGGCAATTATGGGCGCGGGTCTTGGCAAAGAGGTGGCCCTCATCACCGATGGACGTTTTTCGGGTGGAAGCCATGGATTCGTAATTGGCCATGTTACACCGGAAGCACAGGTTGGTGGAACTATTGCTCTCATTGAAGATGGCGATATGATCAGTATCGATGCCGATGAGCGGACGCTGGAGGTCGATCTTTCGGATGAAGAGCTGGAAGAGCGTCGCAAGACTTGGGAAGCACCTCCTCTGCAAGTGACTACGGGATCACTCTACAAATACGCCTGTTTGGTATCCTCAGCTTCAGAAGGGTGTGTTACCGATCAGCTACCCTATAAAAAAGTGGACCCCACAGAATAGTTTTTATCTGACAGAGGTTTTAGTAAAACTTGGCTTTGAAACTCTTTTAAAAATTGAAAGCTACTTTCACTTCCCCGGCACTTTGGAAGTGCCAGGGAAATATACCTTCTCAATATCCCGTAGTGAATAGTGCGCAACGGGAGTAGAACTCCCTCAGAGCTTGAGAGTTTTTGGAGGTTAGAAGCTGGAAGTCAGAGATTTGAAATTAGAAAAATTTGTATAGGATCTGATTTTTAGCCGCTAATTTCAACCCTCCAGCTTTCCGAATGTTAGTTCAGTGCTTGATCAATATCTTTCTGAAGGTCTTCGACTGATTCCAGTCCAACGGCGATACGCATCATGCCTGGCGTAATATTGACAGCCGCCCGTTCATCATCCGTCAGTTTAGAATGGGTTGTAGAAGCTGGATGGGTAGCAATAGTGCGGGTGTCGCCGAGGTTAGCTGATAAAGAGATGGTATCAAGCTTATCCAAAAATGATTTAGCGGCCTCATACCCACCGCTAATGTTAAAAGCGACGACGCCTCCACCTTGTTTCATCTGTTTTTTGGCCAGCTTGTACTGCGGGTGGCTGGGAAGGAAAGGATATTTAACCCATTCTACATTTTGCTGGTCCTCTAAAAATTCTGCCAGTGCCAGTGCATTGCTGCAGTGACGATCCATGCGTGCAGGTAGGGTTTCCAGGCTTTTAGAAAACATCCAGGCATTGAAAGGTGAAAGGGCGGGACCGGAGTGTCGACAAAAGAAATTAATTTCTTCAATATATCGCTCGTGTCCTACAATGACCCCACCAATACCACGTCCCTGTCCGTCAATAAATTTGGTAGCCGAATGCAGAACCACATCTGCACCTGAATTCATTGGTTTTTGTAAATAGGGCGTGGCAAAACAGTTATCAACAATCAGAACCAGGTTATGTGCATCGGCCAGTTGCCCCGCCCACTCCAGGTCGATCAGATCAAGACCAGGGTTTGAGGGTGTTTCCAGAAACAGCACGCGGGTGTTATCCTGGATGAGCTCCTCCCAACTTTCGGGATCGTCAATATCACCATAGGAAAAATCGATACCCCACTTCGGGAGGATGCCGTTGAGAATTTGATGCGAAGATCCGAACAGTGAGCGACAGGCCAACACATGGTCACCCTGTTCAAGAAGCGCCGCCAGGCTTGAAAATATAGCCGACATCCCCGAAGCCGTCGCCACACCTGCCTGGGCTTCTTCCAGCCTACACATTTTAGCCACAAACTCATCCGTATTGGGATTGGAATAACGGCTATACACATTGCCCTCTATTTCGTTTGCAAAAAGTGCGCGGGCATGTTCGGCAGAATCAAAAACAAAGCTTGATGTCATGAAAAGCGGAGTCGAGTGTTCGCGCTGTTCCGACCGCTCTGTTTGCGTACGTATCGATTTCGTTTCAGGGTTTTGCTTGCTCATGAGAGAGTGTTATGCAGATTTGATTTCGTAACTGTGGGTAATCTCAGAAGTCTTTCCCAGTGTTTTGGTAACGGAGCAATACTTATCCAGTGACAAGTTGATGGCTCGTTCTACTTTGGCTTCATCCAACTCGCCGGTGAAAATATAGTGCAGGTGGATGGTAGTAAACTCTGAATACGTATCTTTTTTCTGGCGATCGCCTTCAATCTCTACCTTGAGGTCCTGTAAATCTTGTTTTTGCTTCTCGAGGATATTCATAATGTCGATTGAGCTACAGCCACCGGCACCGGCCAGCAACAATTGCATGGGACTAAAGCCGCCTTCGAGGCCCCCAATACTGGTGGAGCCATCCATTCGGGTCAGCCCCCCTTCTTCATTTGCGGCTTCCATGTGTCTGTCTTTAAGATGGTCAATCGTAATTTTCATGGATAAATATTCAGAATTAAATAACAATTTTAGAAAGCTGAACTTACATAAATAGGGGGAGGGAATAAAGGTTTGGTATGGAAAATATCCTGTGATGAAGAGTTGTTTATCCATTACAGGAATTTAGCCAGATAGCCCCAGGAAAGTAACCTTATATTCGTAGCTCATCACCTTTATTTGTGAGAACTGTGTTTAAATTATTAGAATAATTCAAATTGGAATACTACATAATGATAACAGATGAATAGAGAAACCTGTTAGGGGCATGAAGATATAGTGGTCATCAGTTGATTTGGCACAAGCGAGACGCTTGCGCCAGTAGAGAAAGCTTAATCTTTTACTTCGACTGTACGACTTAGTACCGATTCATCCGGTTGCTGGATATTGATTTCAAAGGATCCTTCCAGCGGAGGCGGTACCTTAAAAACCGTATCCAATTGAACAATTGCATCAAAGCAACCGATATCATCTCCCTCGGTCAATTCACCAACCAATTTTAAATCAAGGGAGGAAGACGTTCTCGATGACTCAAATCGTTCAAATGAGTAGCAGCCGTTGGGTCCGACCGTTCCGAAAGGGCGAACAGTGAGCGTGTCGTCCGAGGCCACTTCAGATGGAACGTTGATGCTATCAACCTTTATGGTAAATGTGCTTGATTGGGTATCGCCATTGATCACAGAACATCCTGCTCCTATAACAAGTGCGAAAAGCAGAATAAGTAGATAATAAACTCTTGATTTTAACATAGCTCACCTTTTTCTATATAAGATCCATGGTTTATTATGTTAATAGATAACAAAAGCTAAATCAAATGAGATATGGGATATTGGGCAGTCTGCCTAGCTTAGAAATATAATAACTGGTGGTTTGGGCACAAGCGAGACGCTTGCGCCAGTAGAAAGTAATCTCCAATTAGAAGTTGTAAAAGGAGATTGCTGCACTGCGTTCGAGATGACAGTTAAGTTTTGCAAAGTCTCCCATTTTTTGGCCGAATGAAAAGAGTTTATTTATGTCGTTCTTCAAGGCGCTCAATGATTTGTGCCAGCGGTAACTCTTTTTCAGTTAAAAGAACCAGCAAATGATACAGGAGGTCTGACACTTCATCTTTGAAGTCATCCGGATTATCATTTTTGGCCTCGATAATGGTTTCGACGGCCTCTTCGCCCACCTTCTGGGCAATTTCATCGATACCATCCTGAAAAAGCGAAGTGGTGTAGGAGCCTTCGGGAAGTTCCTGCTTTCGGCTTTGGATCAGTGTTTCCAACTTTGCCAGGAACCGGAGATTATCTTTAGGGGTAAAATCTTTTTGAAAGAAACAAGACTGATGGCCCGTGTGGCAGGTCGGTCCTTGTGGATGCGCCAGCACCAGCAGCGTATCATCATCACAATCCTGCTGGAGATCCACCAGTTCCAAGTAGTTTTCGGAGGTTTCGCCTTTGGTCCACAGGCGTTGCTTACTGCGACTATAAAAGGTAACCCGCCCTTTGCTGAGCGTCATTTCAACTGCTTCTTTATTCATATAGCCAAGCATCAGTACCTGGAAGTTATCCGCATCCTGAATGATAGCGGGAATGAGTCCATCGCCTTTAGAAAAGTCTAAACTGTCAATGTCGATCATAATGAAAATATTGCGTGTTTCGTGCTGCGTATTTGGTTAAGCAGAGATACGCAATGCGCAGTACGAATTATTCTAAGTTGTTTGCCGCACCGGAATGTTGGCTTTGTTAAGTTCTTGCTTTAGCGTTTCAATCTCTATCTCGCTAAAATGAAAGATGCTGGCAGCAAGTACGGCATCGGCGTGGCCCTGCTCAATAGCATCGATACAGTGTTGGATGGTGCCGGCTCCACCGCTGGCAATTACCGGGATAGAGATGATGTCATTAACGGCAGCAAGAAGATCCAGATCGAAGCCAGATTTGGTGCCGTCGCGATCCATGCTGGTAAGTAAAATTTCGCCGGCTCCTCGTTCTTCGACTTCTTCAATCCACCTCAAGGCATCTTTCCCGGTATTCTTGGATCCCCCGGAAATAAAGACAGTCCACTCATCGCCGGTATGCTTCGCATCCACAGCCGCTACAATACACTGAGAGCCAAACTGTTGTGAAGCTTCATTGATGAGATCGGGATTTCGAACGATAGCGCTGTTTAGGGATACTTTGTCAGCTCCGGCGTGCAGCAGGTCGGCTATTTCATCCACGCTTCCAATGCCGCCACCCACGGTGAAGGGGATATCAATGTGGCGTGAAATTTTTTCAACCAGCTCAATAAGCGTTTTTCGTTTTTCTTTGGTAGCGGTGATATCCAGAAATACCAGTTCGTCGGCGCCTTCTTCAGCGTACCGCTGGGCCAGCTCTACCGGGTCTCCGGCATCACGTAGCCCTACAAAATTGACGCCCTTGACCGTACGGCCATCTTTAATGTCTAAACACGGGATGATCCGTTTTGCCAGCATATTCGTTCGCTTTAACTGTTTTTAATATATTGGTTTGAATGAAAGGCCAAAGTTAACAGTTACAGGTCCGTAAATCATTATTAATTTTAGGTAAATGTTCCGAATTCTTAAGCAACTTATTTTATTCATCATTGAGTGGTGTTCAAAAGTAGCGGCTCCGCTTGCGGCCTTTATCAGTATGGGCGTTCAGGGTGGATTGCTCTATAAAATTTTGGCGGGCTTTCAATCCTTGCCTGAAGCTATCCAAGAGATCATATGGTGGGTTAAAAGTATTCCCCAAGTTGGAAGCATTGTGGATGATTATAATACGTTGACGGCCGCTGACTTCAATCAAAAATATGGGGCAGGAGCTGTTAATTATGTGATGGACTATTTGAATGACGGGTTGGCCTATCTTCAGCAGGTGTATCAAAACCTGGTTAAGCAGCCAATAAGTACGCTTTTAGCGGCTACCATTGTATTTTTGATATTTTATCTGTTAGCGCGCATAGTTCGCTTTATCCGACAAGAGGGACAGGGGTCGTTTATAACAAAGTTTGAGCGCCGCACGGGCGAGCGAATTTTTAAAGCAAAGAATACAGGCACAGGGGATCCTGAAAACAGTACTTGGATGTAGAGGACTGATGATTTTGTGTTGAGTGGGAGTTTAAGTTTTATTTGAATCGTGTATAAATTGCCTCTACAGCTGTTTTAGGAGCGAATTTTATGGTAAACTGTCAGTGTAGAAAACATTAATAACTAATTCAGAGGTGATAGTTATGGCAAAAGGAAGCGAATGTCCCAAGTGTGGAGCAACAGCAGTTGAACCATGCCACCAAGAACCAAAGGTGGATTGTGTTCGAGACGATGAAAAGTAATTAGTAATAGTATTTAGACAGAAAAGCCGTCCTGTTAATTCAGGGCGGCTTTTTTCTTTTTAGGGTAGTTATTGATAATAAGGAATGTGTAATACATATGGATGGAGGGTTAATGTCGCTATAAAATTTTAAGCCATATTACGACACATGAAGAAAGAAGCCTTAGCGCTATTTATTATCGTTTTTTGTTTAGCCGGTTGCTCATCACTGTTTAGCGACGAGAAGCAAGCAGATAAGAAAAAAGAATTGCCCAGGGAGCTCACCACGCATGAAAAGCAAATCGTTTCATCAGGGAATGCGTTCAGCTTCAATATTTTTAGAAAGGTAGTTGCTGATGAAACAGATAAAAACATTTTTATTTCACCACTAAGCATTTCCATGGCCCTGGGGATGACGCTTAACGGGGCCGCCGGTTCTACCAGGGCAGGGATGAAGGAAACACTGGATATGAGTGAAATGGAGCTACAGGAAATCAACCAATCCTACCAAACCCTCATATCGTTGTTGCTGGGGGCCGATCCCAAGGTGAAGATGCGTATCGGAAATTCCTTATGGGGACGCAAGGGATTTGATATTAGCCAATCTTTCAAAGATACGCTTAAAACTTATTTTGGTGCACGGGTAGATTCACTTGATTTCAGTAATCCCTCTTCCGTAGACACCATTAATGGCTGGGTGGAAGAGCAGACGAACGGACGCATTGAGCAGATTATTGAAGAAATTCCACCTAATATGGTACTCTACCTTATTAACGCCATCTATTTTAAAGCAGACTGGCTGTACCAATTTGATTCGGAGGATACCCAGCCGGAAGACTTCCACCTGGAAGATGGTTCGACGGTACAGGTGGATATGATGAATAAGAAGATACCGGTAGCGACCTATACCTCAGAGAAGGTAGCGATGGCTGACCTCGCTTATAGCGACAGCCTCTTTACCATGACGATCCTTATGTCCGGCGATTCAGAGACGTCGATTGAGGATTTTGTGCAGGAGTCGCTGACTGCCTCGAATGTTACCAGCTGGATTGGTCAGCTGAAATCCAGACATATAATGACGGGGGTTCCTAAGTTTGAATCGGACTACAAAAAGAAGCTGAATGACATCCTCATTGCCATGGGGATGGATGAGGCGTTTGACGGACGAGCTGATTTTTCAAAGATTAATCCCCATGCCGCGCTGCGCATCAGCGAAGTGATGCACAAGGCCAACATCATCGTCAATGAAGAGGGAAGTGAAGCTGCTGCGGTTACCTCCGTGGGCATAGTTGAGACGGCTTCGTCTTCATTTATTGTAAACCGCCCGTTTGTATACCTGATCCGAGAACGAACCAGTGGCACTATTTTATTTATGGGAATGATGAAGGATCCATCTCAATAGTTAAAATTGAAAAAGGATAATTATGCAAATTATAGCTCGATATCAGTCACCTGTTTTTATTAGCTGCTTCTTACTGGTTTCTGTCTGCATTTCAGGATGTGGTTTATTGTCCGGTGGGGATGGAGAAAAGGAGGAAAATAGGGATCAATATAAATTTGAAGTTCAAATTAAAGAAGAGAAATGGAGTGGGTATTCACACGGAGAACTATCTGATGGTAACCTTAGAATTAATGGTATTAAAGAAAACAGCGAATGTTGGGTGAGGAGTGTTTATTTTACCATTCCTGAATTTAATGGCGCTGGCTCTTATCCAATATTTGACAGTTCTTATGCTCAAATAATCGGTTGTGATGGACATAAATCATTGGGAAGTAACCCCGACACTACGGGCACGGCAACGATTACCAGTTATGATGAGGCTTCAAATTTGGTTGTGGGAACGTTTGAGTTTGAGCTCAGGGCGTATTATAGCTTAGACAATGTGCCGGCTGGAGAAAAATATCATCTCACGGGTAGTTTTGAAGTGAAACTGGAAGATAAATAACGAACAAATTCTAAGGTACAACAGGTTATAAACATAGAATCTACTATGAATCGATATCCAGCAAACATAATAGCTTTTATTGGAATCTTAACGTTTTTAACAAGCTGTTCACTGTTTAATGATGACGATCCGGAACGGACCTATCCCCGGGCATTTGACTTTGAAGTCACCAGCTTGCAGAATTTGGTTGAGACTCAGCCAACCGACTCTCTGAATGTAGAAGTATATGTCACTGACATTATGCTTGAACGTGATTGTTCAAATGCCCCGTATGCCTTGTGTTTCGGAGATGGCATCTTTGTATCAGATACGAAAAATCCTGGTGAAGAAAATATTAACTATCCCATTGGTGTCGATAATCCCCGGCAATTTCAGCAGGGACAACGGTACAGAATGTCATTCAGTATTGAATATACAGGCACCGACGACCAATACACTTCCCGTCGGTTTATGGGGTATAGCAAAATTGATTAAAACACTGGATTAGAACTTTAGCTATGATGTATGATGAATAGCCTATATTCAGGAAAAAGAATCGTTGTAACCATTATTAGTTTAATGATGCTGATAAGTTGTTCGTTATTAGAAAACAATAACGGCAATGATGAGACCAGGCGCACCTACCCGGAGGCTTATGGTTTTGAACTATCAACTGTTTATAAAATGAAAACCGAGGTAGAACCGCCCGACTCCCTGGATGTCAATGCTTATGTAACGGCTGTCTTTAAATGTCCTGATAATGCTGCGTGTTTTGTACCTGACGGTATTATGATATCTGATTCGTTGAATGCCCAATCGTTGGAGTCCCAAATACATCTTACGGTAGAAAAACCGCTGCAATTTACCGAAGATCAACGCTATCGCATGTCGCTGGATCTCTCACCCTGGCCGGGTAATGGAGAAAAACGGTTTAGATTGTTGGGGTACAGTGTGTTTAACAACAAAAACTAAACAACTACATTATTGATTATGAAATATCTTTTACCGCTAACACTATTCGTACTCGCTGGTTTTATGATCAGCTGTTCCGATAATCCGGCAGATGTAAAACCGGGAGACATCCAAATAGAAGCCACTGAAACAGCTTTAAAGGTATTGAATGGAGGCGAAAGCGCTATTTACTATTTTGCTGTAGAACGAAATTTAGCTGCAAGAATTAATTGGGCCCCAATTTCAGAAAAAGAAAATGAAATAAAAGTGGGTCAGTCTAAGCAAATTTCACTTGAAGATCTTAAAATGAAACAAGGTGACCAGGGTTTATTCTATTACTGGACAGCTAAAGAACCGAAGCCTGGAGATATACGACATATCATTGTAGAGACTGAATAATGCTATATATTACTTTTGCTGCCAGTACTGTAAATAGTGGAATGCCAAGAATTACTATAGACTAATTTAGTAGTTGAGAATGGCCACGTGGCTAAGTCTGTATTTGAGATTTATGGCAAAAGAGTAAAAGGGCCGGCCTGAAATAGTTTATATTCTGACCCGTTCGCCTTCCTGATCTTTATGAATCATTGTTTAAGCAGCAATTTTGCCAGCTTTTCGGCCTGAACACGGATGTCAGGTACAGCTAATACCTCTCATAATAGCCCTTTCATAATTGGGCCCAGTGTGTAGAGCATGCCAGAATTTTTTTTCTGACTAATAACAGCACCGTTTGGAAGCGAATCTATACCAAGGTGCGTGGTCCCCGGACAAATCAAACCGCGCTTCAGCAGGTTTCTCACCATAGGATGATCGATTTTTCGGTAATCGGACTCCGGGCCGATGCAATTTATGACCCGATTCCTGGTCACAGTCTTCCCGACAATCCTCCTCGGGTAGTTATGATTCTATTCATCTCTCCCTTATCCTTTTCAGGAATTTGTCGAAAATAGTCTGCTGAACAACCGACGGCTTGTGCCGGAGTAGATCCTCATAGATTATTGAGTCATGGTTGTTGGGTTGTGTTTCGGCATTGGTGCCATAATATGAACATAGGGAGTGTCGCGCCACATTACCCAGGGGCCACCACTATCAGGAGTTTCAGGCAATCCCTCCAGCATCTCCGGATCGGGTACTATGATCATCAGATGAGGAACGGGATCCGTCATCCATTCGTTGTCTTCCGTCGGCCCTTCGGCGTATGGATCTGTATTGCTTTCAGGGGTTCCGCCCTGCAACATATAGCCAAAGCCTATTTGAGTTATATTGACATCCTCTTTATTCATCCATGCTTCAGCCCATTGCATCCACGGCTCATCCAGGCACATCGGATCATTCCCCGGAGTATCGGGCATATTTGGAAGGCAGGTAAACTCGTTGGAACCTTCTTTGAGTAAAGGCATCTCTTCACCGGGATTAGCCGGCCAATCACGGATAGTTGCATCTTGAGCTATTGAAAGGGGAGCAGCGCTCATCGCACTTTCAATTTTTGCATCCTTATCCATATCCATGTGTGACATCTGTTCTTGAGCTTGTACTGGAACCGCAAAAAGTAATATTGCAATTCCCACTTTTAGTCCGTGTTTCATCACTATCCTCCATTTTGAATAACATTAAGAGGGGCAACCGGATTTGGAGATGATAGTCTTGGATCCCAAAAAGCACTCAATTATTAATTAACAAAAATATTTGTTAAAAAGCTATCCTAAGCAACCCATAGAAAAGAAATATCGATGCTATTTCTCTTATTTGGAGAATCTATGTTGAGCACACCTTTGTTCTAAATCATTCATATGCCCGGTGGGGGAATGAAAATATCACCAATGCATGGGTTTTGAACTCATCCGTTTATATTCATAATTATCTTCGGATTACACGTTGGAAACGTCAATGATGATGTCTCAATGAGAATATCAACAGCTCGGCTTGCTGCTGATCATGGGTATTCCGTGAAATTAGATGAACTGTTCCCCGGGGCTCCCACCACATTTCTCCTGCCTCAAATATTTTGACCTTTTCTCCTTTAAGTTGGTTTTCAATGGTTCCCTTCAATACATAAACAAATGTTGCGTAGTCATGCATGTGTCTTGGCGCTTCTGCACCGGGAGGGAATTGAATTTTAGATACTTTCACGTTCTTATAATCGATATCGGGGGTTTTTTGAAGGAAAATATCCTGTATCACTAAATTATGATCGTCGTTATCCTGTGCTTGAGCACTCATCGGCAAAACAGCCTGGAACAGAATAAATAATAGAATAGAAATTTTAGACTTCATGATGGTTTCAAATGTAGGTAAAGTTACATTTTTATTGATTGGCCGTATTATTGGTTTTTATTCCTTCCGTATGCCACAAAGCAAGCATAAAAGCCCCTGCTGAGGCGGTAAAAACGGAATAGTCTAATGCTCCTTTGATACTATTCGAAAGGGTGATTCCCAATATGAAAGTGAACAGCAAAAATCCACTTAAAAGAGCAGCCCATCGTGTGCGAAATCCGAAAATGAGAGCCAAGCCAAGGCCAATTTCGCCTGCTGTAACAAACCACCCGAGAAGAGGGATTAAATCAGTAGGCAGGTAAGGGTTAAGGGTCGCAGTATAACTCAAAAAGTTTTGGAAATTTCCCCAAGCTACATTTGCAGTCCCGGGGGGACCCCACAAGCCGAAACGGTCGGCAACGGCTGAGAGGAAGGTGAATCCCAAAGCAAGTCGTAGATAAATGGGGACGTATTTTTTAAAATTGTTGAGTGCATTGACCATCATTTTCTTGATTAATTATTTACCATTAGCAATTTCCAGTATCTTTTGAATCTTTGTGCCCAAGTTAGCAAGCTTCTGGACTGAGCTGGGGGAGAGGTTCCGAATTTGGTTATGCCATGATACTACTGCTTCCAGAAATTCAAGCATATCGGATAAGCGTTCCTCCATGTAAAGCTCATTATCACCTTTTCCCTCACCTTCGAGCGATTCCAGGCTTTCGTGCAAATTATCGAGAGTAGGCTCAAATTCCCGTCGCCTTCGTTCAGCAGCAATATTCTGGAACGTCTCCCATACATCTTCCAGAGCCTTAAAATGATCCCTGGAGTCTCCCAATTTCTGAGTAACAGTGACGATGCCCCAGTTTTGAAGTTCTCGCAGACTCGTACTGACATTAGATCTTGACAGTGATAACGTTTCTGTTATCTCATCTGCCGGTAGCGGATCGGGATGGAAGAACAGGAGGGCATAAATCTGGGCGACGGATCTATTGATTCCCCACCTGGTACCCATTTTTCCCCAGTGAAGAACAAGATTTTCCAGCGCTGGTGATAATTGCATAAAGAGTATTTCTTTTATTTCAGTATTGACTGAAATTACTGAATATATAGAATATTGGCAAAAAAGTTTTGCGTATAGGTCACTGTGGGTAAATCTGTAATGTCTAACTGAGGGTTTTGAAAAACATCAGACAGCTCATTATGTCGTCCGATGGATCCTTTTAGAACTTATTAACCCGCCTGACTGCAAAATAAGCGTTGGGATGGGGTAGTATTGCAAAGTCGCCAAATTTGCTTTTAGACTTATTGATGGGCAAGGGCGGAAGGAGTCTGGCAGCCTACGATGGCCGGCGCTTTTTGGATGAGCTCATCGTTTTCCAAAGCTTCAACCATAAAAAGAGCGAAGTCTATGCGTCGGGTCAGGTTACTTTCAAGAATGGGATCTCCAACATGTTCACTCCATACCGGCAGGCCCTGGCTTTCGCCTTCTTCAAGATCGCTGCCCCGTACGACGGTCCATTTAGTGTCGCTGGCAAATATTCGATCACAGGCTTCCACCTGATCATCCAGGTCTACATAACCAACCTTCTTGGCTATCCAGCCGGCAATATTAACCAGGAACTTAATTTTCCATGAGTACACATCTTTCCCATCTCTGCTGATATGCCAGCCGCAAGAAAAGATGAGCCGGGCATGGGGCTCCGCAAAATCAAGCACGGCCTGTGCGGTTCCGGATGAATAATTATCCGTACCCCAGGGTACCAATACGGTAAGCACGCCATCACAACCCGATACGGCCTTTTCAACGATTGACCTGTCGTTTGTCCTTCCCGGGACAATGGTCATTTGATCTATAAATGGGTCCAGCTTTTCGACACTCTGCTCCCGGCAAACGCCTACAACTTCATAGCCTTTATCCAGGGCATGTTGAACCATATATTTTCCGAGCTTTCCGGAGGCACCGATAATGCAGACTTTTTGCATTGTCTTCTTAAAGAGTTAAAGGTTATTTGCTTTATGAACTTTAGCATCAAGTAATGACAAGAAAATTGAGGTATAAGAGGACTTTGAATAATGTAATATAAAATATTTGACTTCATTCATTCGATGTAAAATCGGCTTCATTGCGCTCAGGCTGATGTCAGGTTGAGCGCAGAAAAACAAAGTGGAGCGTAGTTGAAAATATCACCCAGCAAAAACGGCTGAGAAAAATGCCTGATTTTTTCAAAGGGACCTTTGTAAAACTAAGCTTGTCATCCTGAATTTAGTTCAGGATCTCCTTTGAAAAGCTGCCAAAAGTATATAAGATTCTGAAACAAAGCCTGTCCCGACTGCCGTCGGAGGCCAGAATGACGAGATGTGAGGGGGTTCGCAAAGGCCTCCCAAAGCTATTATCTCCTCATTCCTCTTTTGGCCGGACATACTGTTTATTGTAAAACTCCAAAACATCCCCTTGCAAAATTATCTGAGGTTCAATGGTGTTGCCCAGCTCCAATACTTTTCTCTCTCTAGCGTCGTATGGTGGCCATTTGGGTAACTGCTTACTATTAGGGTTCCCTTCGGAAGCAAAGTTCACCCAATAAGAGCGCATTAAATCGGCTAACTGATGATCCTGCTTTTGCCATGGGCGGTCAACGGCAGTTAAAGTATTAAATACGTAGGCAATTTCAGCCGAATGAAAGGCCCCGTAGCGCTGACTATTGCGACCGGGAGGGACATTGCTAAAGTAATAAAGCCAGGCCTTCTGGCTATGCTGTTTTGTGTGAATCCGTGCTAAGGTATGAGCGCCCCAAGCCATTTCATCCCGCCATCCTTTGTTAAATGAATTCCGGGCCTGTTGGTCTGTTTGATGAGGATAAAGCGCTAAAAAGTTTTTTGCATCTTCACCATAGGTCTGATGAATGATATTTGTAAAGATCTTGGCATCGAGCTTAGGGCCTCTAAGCGTAGTACCCTCATCAGCATTGGATCCAGCTAAAATTGGGATATCATGTTGCCTTCCTTCTTCAAAAATGCTGTATACCTCATCCGGCAGAAACCAACCGTCAATTGAAGGACGAAACGAAAATTGACTGGTTTTATCCAGCAGTTTTGATGCCGGCCAGCTGCGTAAACCCTCTATAGAAGAAGTTCCCAATAGTTTTGTAACCGTTTCCCCATTTTGTTCTGCCTGTTCCAATGCTTGTGTTTTGCCAAAGGTATAAGCTGAACCGCTCTGCAAAATGGCTCGGTCAAAAAGCCCTTTAGTCAATGGAGAAGCCATTAGTTTATTGATACTTCCTGCTCCTGAGGATTGACCAAATACCGTCACATTATTGGGGTTACCGCCAAAAGCGTCAATATTTTGTTGAATCCATTGAAGGGCGGCTACCTGGTCCAGTAACCCATAATTCCCTGATGAGTTGTGTTCAGATTCAGCTGTAAGTTGAGGATGAGCTAACAGGCCGAATATCCCCAGTCGATAATTGAGGGTCACGAGTACCACCCCGCTTTTAGCAAAGGCATTGCCATTAAAGGTTGGCATGGAGCCTGAACCTTGTGAAAAGGCCCCGCCGTGGATCCACATCATCACGGGCCGCAGATTTTCGGCAGACTCGGCTCCGGTCCACACGTTCAGGTAGAGGCAATCTTCGCTCATGGGTTCCGGCTCCTGGAAAAACTCCACCTGATAAAAGCTTCCCTTTGGTGGATGTTTTTGCATGCAAGTAGAAGCAAAGTCAGTTGCATGATAAACTCCTTCCCAAGTTGTGGGGGGCTGAGGAGGTTGCCATCGCAAATCACCTACGGGTGGAGCGGCATAGGGAATTCCTTTATACGCATGAACTGTAGAACCACTTTCCGAAACACCAGTGACCAAGCCAGTGTCTATGCGCAAGGTATCGGGTTGAGCATCTGCAACACCGTAAAAAAGAAAAAGTATAGATAGGACAGAATAAAAAAATTGCTCCATGACTTTAGGCTAATTGTATAGGATACCGGCCGTTGCTCTTACCAGGTACGAAATTAAATGTTAATGAAACAACTGATGATATGAAAGGTGGCAAAAAATAACAGCACCGAAAGAACTGCAGACACCCGATTGGATCCACTTTTTAGGGAGGAGCGTTTTCTGAGGTATCCTATATGGAATAGGAAGCCCAATAGCATATCGGATAGGTCATCACTGTAACGATCCGGTGGACAATCGGCACTCGGATTGATACCGGCTGGGCAACTAACGAAAGATGAGCTTTAAAACCAGGAATGTCTCGTTGAAACACTGGTCATCGGTACCTTTTGATGTTAAATAGTTCATGTCCCGGCACCAATTCTTGCATATCGAGTCGTAAACTCTACCATTTGCCAACCATCAGCAGTGAGTAACTCTATCTCCATTACAACTTCTAATATCAGATGGTCACTTTTTATTGCAATGGATTTATAATGTGGAAGGTCATCGTCTTGATAACCTGATTTTGGTTGAAGCTGAATTGATAATTGTCCTTCGCTTCGAGTAATTTTAAAACGTCTGGGAGCCAAGCCAGTATTATAGTTTATATAAAAGCCTTGGTCTCCCAGATTTGATTCAGGTGGAAAATATTGATCGGGATACGGTAAGTTAAATAAATGCGGGTATTCATTACCGTCCGAATCTTTAAGAATTTGAAGTGACAAAAATGCAACGTCCCAATTGGTGATTTCTTCAAGTAAAAAACGTGAAGATTCTCCATCTAAATCAGCATCAATGGATTGATCAGTGATTGAATGTACGGGTTGCCATGTCCCATTAAATTCTTGATGAAGTTGCTGGTAATTTCCCGAATTACTTACGTGGCAGCCATTAAGAAATAAAAACCCAACTAACATTGGCAGAATTTTAAGGCGATATTTCATAATTAGGGTAAACAGTTTTTAATATATAGGTTGATGAAAGTCTCAGTTTAGGTAAAGTGCCTATAACGATATGGCGCTCAAAGGGTGCACGAATGGATGATGATTGTTGAATTAATAAATAAACGAACAGAGAATTAAAAGCCAAAATAGGGACGTACCCTTCGAAACTTAGCAAAGGTGATAATTCGACCACGGTCACTGAGCCCGGTTGCCAGTTACAGGTTTGAACCAAACGTTTATAGAAATGAAAAAAACGGATAACTGGGTGAGAACTTCCTGCCCCGTCTAACGGGGGCTGCTTGACATTTTCCTTTTTAAAGGGGTTAGCGGTACAACCTAAATAATATTGAAAATTTTGGTTGGGAAATAGCGATCTCGTAATAGAAAGATCAGAAATAGCACATTTTGATCTAGTTCTACTGAAGAATTTGCTCTCTCATGTTTTATCATTTTTGTGTAATCATCTTCATAGGCAAGCTTAAATTTATCATCATTTGATGTTAGAATACTGGGATCATCATAGGTATATAAAGCATCCTGATTTAAAATGTGGTAAAATTCTGGAATTAGTTCGACCGCTTTAAGATCATTTGCAATATCTTCATAAAGTTTTTGATCACCTATTTTATATGAAATATCTAGTACAGCATTTGCGGTAAAACTAGTTGCTAGTTTTGAATATGAGTACCCCTCCAAGTATTCAGAGAGTAATTGCTCAAATTCTTCTTCACGAGTTGAACCTAAGCTTGAAATGCCGATTTCTTTATATCGGTTGGCTAACCAGACTGTAACATTATTCAAATATCGTTTCAACTCTTCTTTTTTGTCAGCCTTATACAAACAAAGTGAAACCAATACAATAGTAATTGCATAATTATCACTTATTGGTCTAAAAGCTCCCTTTTCATCCAATAATTTTAGAATAAGTTGAAAAGCATTTTCCTTCAGTTCATCTGAAGATGAAAATAAATAACAAAAAGAGAGGAGTTCTAAATATTCATGACATAAAATTGGATAGTAAAATATTTTAAAGATACCGCCCTTAGTACTTTCAATAATAGGGTAATCATTGCCTTCTTCAAATATCCCATTTATTTCCACTAGAACCTTTTGGAATAGGCTATCAGTGTACTCTTCAATTATGTCTTTGTATTCGGCGTAAACATCATTTTTTAAGATAACCCTGACTAGAGATGATATAATTAATAATGCTTCGTAATATCGCTTGTCATCTATCAATAACTTTGAGAAAAAATAAGCCTCAAACAAGATTTCTAATCTGTTAATAGGATTATCATAATCATAGTCTAACCACTTTTTGGAATATCTCTCGATCTCCAAAAAGTCAATGTCTTTATGATTTTTTATAGCAGAATAAAATGATATAAAACTACCTGCCGTTTCTGTTGATTTATGTAAGGAATAAAACGGTTCTATACCTACTTTTAAAAATTTCTCAACTAAATAATTTTTATCCCACGTATCACACCTTATTTGATTTAATTTTGTTTCGAGAAACTTATTAAGCTGCTGAAAATTTATACTAGCTGGTTGTTTAATCTCTCCACTTGTAACGAATATGACCTGATAATCTAAGTTAGTATTAAAATTTGGATGGGATAATTTATTGGTGTACGCCTCAATAATTTGAGGTCTCACTTCCTGCCTAAAAGTATTTGTCTTTACGTCTTTAGCCTTTAATTGAAAAGAAAATTGGTGTTCCTTTCCATCTACCTCTTTTTTGGCAATAATATCCTTTCCGAACTCTGTTGAGCTATGGACTATGTGGGTATCATAATATCCCTTTAAGGCTAATAGCTGTCGAAAAGGTTCAAATAATTGTAGCTCTTCAATCGATGAAAGATAATCTTCGATTACGTTTCTCAGCAAAGTATTTCTGTCGTTTTTTATTGATTATGTTTTCTAGTCTTTTCTCTTGTTCTTCAGATACCTCAAGTTTACTTAGCTTATCTGCTAACTCAGATCCAGCAATAATTTGAGGGTATTGAGGGTTTCCTTTTTCGTCGAAAGCTATTTTTATTTGTTCAATTGTATCAATGACATGATCCGCTGTAATTTCTTTCCCTTCTAGACTCGTAACATTACCTGTCAAGTCAGTAACCTTTTGCAAATCTTTGATCATCATTTCATGGACTTGCTGAATATGATTTTGACCTGACTCAAATAGTTGAATTGCTAATTTTTCTAAATCATAGTCTTCTATTTCTGAAAATTTTATTTCAAGGGTGTTACCAATTTTTTCTTTTTCTGTAATTAGTTCTTCTTCATCCATCTCATACCTATGTCCACCAAGATGGATATCTGCATGACTTTGAATTTGTCCTAATAATGGATCCTTTGAAATTAGGTGCTCGAAATATTTTTTGACCAATCGAGCATCGAGAATTGGAAACTGATTCATGTCTTTCAAGGTGACTTAATTTGTACCGCTAACGACCCTGCGCATAAGCTGCACGCGAATGAATGTTGAATTAGCAACTAACGAAAGAAGAGTCATAAAACCAAGAGGAGCAAAGAATAGGCGAGGTGCGTCCGCGTTAATGCGCGTGATATTGTTCATGGCCTCCTCCAAGGCTACATTACGTTTTTACCCATAAGAAACCAAAGGAGGAAAAACCATGAACCTATATACCGGTACCCACCGATATTACTGCGGAATTGATTTGCATGCAAGAACCATGTATGTCTGTATCCTGGACAAAGATGGACAAAAGGTCTATCACAAAAACATACCCTGCAAACCAGAACGTTTTCTTCAGGCTATTGAACCTTTCCGGGCCGATCTGGTCGTCGGCGTGGAATGTATTTTCTGCTGGTATTGGATAGCTGATTTATGCAAGAAGGAAGGGATTGACTTCATCTTGGGGCACGCCCTGTACATGCGGGCCATCCACGGCGTAAAAACTAAGAACGACCGCATTGACTCGCTGAAAATCGCCCGTCTGATACGCGGCGGCAATTTCCCGATGGCGTGCGCCCGTCCGCCCGAAATGCGGCCCACGCGGGACCTAATGCGCCGGCGCATCCATTTTGTACGCAAGCGGGCCGAACTGTTAGGGCATATCCAGAATACGACAAGCCAGTATAACTTGGAGCCATTGGGGACCTTGTCCCGTCCCCATCATCGCCGGGACAAAGATATCGTGGGCTACTTTCCGGATCCGGTGGTCCGCCTTATGGTCGAAACTGATCTGAAGCTGATCGATTTCTATGATCCGATTATTAAAGAGTTGGACCGGCAGATCCTCGCCTTAGCCAAAGGACACGACCCTACGAGTCTGTATCTTCTAAAAAGTATTAAAGGTGTAGGGGATGTACTGGCCCTGACGATGCTCTACGAAATTCACGAGATGAACCGGTTCCCCTCCCGTAGGGAGTTTTGTTCCTATGCACGGCTGGTGGCCGGCAAAAGTCTTCGGCTGGAAAGAACTATGGAACCACGGGGGGGATTGGCAACCCCCATTTGAGGTGGGCTTTCTCGGAAGCGTCTTTGCTGTACCTGCGAGGCAATAAACAGGCCGAGAAATACTATAATCGTCTGATCAGCCGGCACGGGAAAGGAAAGGCTTTGACCATCATTGCCAAGCGCCTGGGCGTGGTGGTGTATTATATGCTCAAGCGGCGGGAACCGTTCAATGAACACAAATTTCTAAACAATGCGATGATGTCTACAACAACTGCAAACGTATAAATGGGGAGCTGCCGTCAGCCCGACGTATAACTAAGACCTATGGTAAGAGCCTTTTGTTCAGCCTATTCATTATGACTGCACCGCAGATCATTATCCGGCTGACCAGGCCGTAACGCCCAGCTCGCACCGCTTGATTGGAGGCGGCAGCGGCCCCTGGATTTTTCGATACCTGGCATATGGATTGGTTGCCAGAACCATCGGCATGTACTGCCCCTGCTCCGAGGTGCTCCATAACTGGAATGGGGGATTCTTCCCATATCCCCGCGCTTGATCATCCGGGCTCAGGGTACGCAATATGTTCTATGGCCGTCCCACAAACCGCGGGACCGAGTAACGAATCGGTTTTCTGACCGACCGTTGGTCGTTGAGCCTCTATATGTGTTTGGTGCAGTCATGAACCTGCAAACCATCGTTGAATACTGCTTGTAGTACACCTACACCTCCACAGGAAAGGTATCGAAATTGTGTAGGCGAGGAAGGATTTTTCTTGCCAGAAAATGCTATAGCCTATTGACATTGGAGGCCATATATAGGTTATGTACCTAATACTTTTTGATTCGGCTTGAGTAAATACCACCCAGTCCCAAAACAATGAACAAACCACCTAGTAGGAAACCGGCTTTTCTGTTACCATTGTCCAATTCCGTTCCATGTTCTGGACTCAAAAATATATTTCCGGTTTCCAAACCACGGACTATTTTATAATTACTTTCACTTCTTTTTATCCAAAGGGTAGCTTCCTTTTGATCTTTCAGGTAACGTAGTAGATTAGACGCTTCGTAATTATCTTTCCACATTGAGCGATTAAGTTCATATTTATTTGACCCTTTTTCGAAGATAATTTCAAAAGATCGATAACCATCCCGCAGCCAAACATCATCAAATTCTAGCTCAACTTTTTCATAATCTGAAGTTCTAACAATTGGGGTGGTAAGGAAAGCACCGGTTATTAATAAACCAATAATTGCAGTGACAAGCCCGGTCCAAAAGTAGGCTTTTTTCTTACCATACTTTTTCCCAAAGAAATCGGAAATTTTTGAACCTATTATCCCTCCAATTACTCCACTACTCATAAGTGATGAATTTATTTAGGTACATAACGACATGGCGCATAAGCTGCGTGCAGGCCAACGTTTATTTAAAAATAGAATGTACTACAGAAATTGAGTAACCTCAAAATCGGCAAGAAAGGGCGAGGCACGTCAGCTTAATGCGTATTCTAAGAGTAAGTCAACTCATGTTATGGCCTCGTGCTGATGTATTTTTACGTATGGGGTTCCTCGGTTGATCACCGCAAAGACCCGATAAAGCAGTTTGCATATTACCGCATTCCTCACGCTTTGGGGATGTTTGCCTTCCCCGCACTTACGCTCGTAGTAGGCCCGCAGCTCCGGATCATATTGGATAGCCGAATGTACCCCATTGAGCAATAAGGATTTCAGCCGTTGGCACCGCCACCGGCTGACTCGGTCGGGGCTCTTCTTCTGGCCTGATTGCTTTGGGAACGGCGCACTGCCCGCAAAGCAGGCCAATTGCCGGGCGTTGTCAAACCGGGTAAACCCTTCAGTATAGACCAACAACCAACCGGCAATTACAGGACCGATACCTGGAATACTTGCCAGCAAATCATATTGGCCTTCGGTGGTGTTGTACTTGTGAAGCAAGGATTTAATGGTCCGATCAACCAGCTTGAGTTGCTTAGTCAACCCATCATGCTGGAGTTGCATTTGTTCATTAATCTCTGTCAGATCCGCTACCTGACTGGTTAAGGTATTGGCTTTGATGCCATTAATTAGGGCCGTTCGCATTTTCACCAGTTTCTCCCGCCAGAGCAGCCAACCGCGTAATTCAAGTAACATTTTCGAGGGCAGGCGACTGGGAGACAACCGGTCTTGGAAGCGCCACAAGTACTCAGCCAGGCGGCGAGCATCAATGGGATCAGACTTTCCCCGACGGATACCCAAAGAGAGCTGAACCTGGACGGCCGAAACCACCACATAACAAATCCCGGATTCTTCTAATATGGTCGCCAGCAACAGCCCATAGGGGCCGGTGTGTTCAAAACAAACGATAAGCTCATGCAGGCGGATGTTACCTCGTTTCCATCGGCCAATCATTTTGTGGATTCCTTTTGGAGTGTTTGCTGCTTGGCCGTTTTTACGTGAGTTATTTTGGCTGTCGTTTACCTGCCAGTCCAACCGCTGTTTTGAGATGTCAATACCTATATAATAGCTGGCTTCCATGAGATTTTCTCCTATATTTATAAGTGGAATGATGGCCGCTTACTGGATAGGACCAGCCACTATTACCTTTATAAGCTCGTTGGGCTTATATTCTAACTAGTGCCTTCTGGTCTGGAACCCTGCCGGGGACTCATACGCATGATAGCTCGAAAGCTAGCGGGTTATATAGGTCACCCCGGCGGGGTCCAGTAGCGGTTATACCACCAAAGTAAGTAGTAATTTTCTTAGAGGTAATCTAAAGGCTGGTTATAAGGCGAACTTATTTACTAATAGTCTAATTTATCACGTTGTGCCATTTCATCCATTCTCTTAGCATCTTGCTCATAATTACGGGCAAGTCGTTCTAAAATTTCTGCAGTATTAGGATATTTGTTTTTAAGACTATCTGCTTGGTTTTGGAAGAAGTTAGAATGTTCTCTTTCTATATCGCCTCCCTCAAAGGGGCCTCTTGTAGAAGAGCCTCTTTTATTAAAGGTTGCAGTTGAGAAACCATCTTTCATGCTTTCAGTGTTTATTGTATCAATAACTTTACAAATTTCCTCAGGTGGCCAAGGTTCAATATTTTCAGGATATTCAGCTAGTACTTTCCCAATCTGCAAATCGGCTATTTCTAGGTATCCTCTTTCATTTGCAATTTTTCGAGATTCTTCTATCCAATCCCTCAGAAATTCATAATTTAAATTATTGGATTCATCAGTACCTGGAATCCTATTCCAAGTGGAAAGTAAATCATAGGTATATTCTGCTCTTTTCTTTAACTGTTCTTCTGAAAGACTTTTATCTTTGTCTTCTTTATCAGATTTGTAGATCCAGCTTAATACATCAACAAAAAATTTAGGATTTTTAGCAAGTTCTTTATGAAGTAGTTTCGGTTTTCGTATAGATCCATAACTGGTCAAAACTTGTAGATAAAGCCATTCTAAATGTACAAAAGTTGATTCATCGACATCTTCTCTTTCGTCAAGGACTTCGAATAAGTTGTTAATTTCATATCCTTGGAAATGAATGTCTTCTTCTGACTTCGATGTCGCACCCTGTTCTAGTAATTTTACTAATTTATCTGAAGGAAAATCATCAGTATTAATGGAGGCAATTTTTATAGCGCTTAAATGACGACCTACCATTATTAGTTTATTAATTCCAATCAATCTTTCTTCAATTGGTAAATTACTAAATGCTGGTCTAATAGTATTCCAGTATTCTATTTCAAGTTCTTCACTTGTATTTTCAATGAATTTCCAAACTTTTCTATTTTGACTTAAAGGAATAAAAAGATGCACCAAATGCACATCTTGAAAATCTTCTTCAGCCAATTTTTCATAAAGTTTGAATATCCAATCATATCCTAATTCATTGCTTTTTTTATTAACGAAACCATGGATAAATTCAATATGGTTTTCTCCCAGTTTCAATAGGTCTATTATTGACTTAATTTCCTTCTTTTCAGTGATTAGCTCTGCTAAAGTCGACCCAAAAATCCATGGTTCCCCAACTCTATCACTTAATAATATAACTCCATCTATCCCTACCTCTTGATATATGGACCTTAGTGCATCGACCCGCTTAGTGTTTATTTCTTCTTCTAGTTTTTCGTATGAATCTCCTATTTTCTTTTTACCCTCAACTAGATCTGGCCAATGTTCATCAAACAACCAGAGATATTTTTGAACCGGATCTTGGGGCTCAAGTTTTATATATAGTTGTTCATAACTATCTAAAATATTTTCACTCAATGCCCATTTAGCATCAGAATGAGTTCGATGCTTTGAAAGGATTTCTCTTAATTTGTACCATACAGAAAAATCTTCTTGATTTATCTCTGAAAGATTAGACTCAATAGTATTTAATATGGCTTTCCTATCCTTGGGAATAACTCCAAGAGAAGTTGATTTATCTATTATTGTGGCAACTTTTGTTTCAGAGTAATCGAGGTATTTTAGTGCTAATTTTGTGATATAAGAATAAGTATCATGTATTTCTTGTCTTGAGTAACTCATATCATAACTCTTATCAAATAGTCTCCATCTCATTTTGTAGGTTGGATGAGCAATACCACGTATGTTAGGGAACAAGTTAATAAGCAATGTCCAACCAATTTCATATTCATTTTTGATAATTTCCTCAATTGTCTCCATCCTTTCTTCAAAAGATGCAAATGTCTGATAATGCCAAGGCAGGTAAATTTCTGTTAAACTATTGATTGGCCTATTAGTAAGATTTCCTCCAGGATCCAATTTTGCTAACTGAGCTAATAATGATGATGATTGGTAAAGATATTTTGGATCCCAAGCTAAACATTCCAAGGCCCATAATAATCCTGTATGTCGGCTAGTAGGAGAAAGCACACCCTCTTCTTCAGTAAACATAGTCATTATTGGTTTCTTCTGTTTTGAGAGGGATTCTTTAACAGCTTTAATAAAACTATCCGGAGATGCTTCAGCTATTAGAGGCATTTCCTGATTTCGAGAAGCCCAAAGCTTTCCAGGAGCATCAAGTAACAAATCGTCAATGATTGAATCAGCCCACTCTTGAGGATTGATATTATTTCTGACTTTTAGACTTTCACCATATAAAGCAATTAATATTATTGATTGTATTAAACCTTCTCGGCACCAACTACTATAAATGGATTCTTTTCCCTTTATTGAAGCCATTTTTCTTTCTTCTGGGGCGAGTTCGAATACAGGATCTATCTCTTCAAACACTTCAAGGAATAGAGTTCGAATTTTATTTAGATCTTCATCAGTAATTAAATTGGAAAGATTTGTCCAGGCATCTAAAGGTGAGGTAAGTCGCCAAGTAGAACCAATTTTCATTAAAGGTGGGGCTTCAACTTTTAGCCATTTCATTAGTCTACCTGAATATTCCTTATAATCTTCTCCAGATATTTTTTCGAGAATTTCCCGATCTCCTTCTTTTGATTCATCCCACCTGCCAACTAACAAAGCTGGGATTAGTTCGTTAGCTTCATCTTGGTGTGCCCACTTATGTTTACTTAACGGAAAACCTAATTGCTTTTTGAGGATCGTTATATTTCTGCCTGATTCTCTTGAAAGTCTCTTCGATTCATCTTTAGGTATCCCCATATCAACCAGTGCATTGACTTGACCATCTCGATCAATGAGGGGCAAATCTATTATATTTTGGTTGTTAAATGAATCATCAGGACCTGCCGGTATAATTACATGGTGACCGTTGCTAACTGCGCTATATACAATTTTTGATTCCTCAAAATTGGTTATTAGAATTAAGTTTCCATTGTTTTTTTTCAAACCACGAAAACTGTTCTTATCCTCAAGGATTAAAGTTCTGGATTTTAAGGATTCAGCTTGATGTGGTTGAGATTGCAATATCGAAGCAATAGTAAAAGCAACAGCTTCTTCTTTGGTGGAACCTCTTACTATTTTAAGATCAGCTTCTCCTGATAAAAAGTTAGGGTCTAGTGAAGCATAGCATATTATAAAAGTTTGTAACATATTGCTATGCAATGAATAATAAGTATTATAAGCGTTCAAAAATTTCTGAAGCTAAATTTCGGCAACTGATCCGCTATTTTGCG